>CAWFMT010000001.1:0-195548 GCA_963817075.1 uncultured Chitinophagaceae bacterium
CAACAAGGAAGTATACTAAGATTGGCTTAAATACTTATAGGGTAACTGTATTAGCATATGGCCCCGGCGGTTCTGCCACAACGGTCACTAAAGACATACAGGTGCGCAGTGATTTCACTCCGGCTCCTGCTATCGTTACAAACCTTACTGGAACAGGCTCAAAAACCTGGAAGGTTGATAAAGACATACCCTCACATTTTGGAGTAGGACCATGGAGTGCAACTTCTGCAACCCCCGAATGGTGGTCTGCTGCTGTTAATGAAAAAGTTGGCTGCTGCAATTGTTTTTATTCAGCCTCTTTCACCTTTACCAAAACTCCAACAGGTTATACTCTAACAACTGCTACACCTGATGGTGCTTTATCACACAAAAACGGGTGACCTTGCAGGTGGACTACCAGGTATTCCATCAACAGGAGGTGAAGCATGCTATAGTTATGGTGGCGGAACATCATCATTCTCATTTGTTCCATCAAGTTCAGGCATTGCTTCTTCAACTCCATCTACCAAAACAGCTATTCTTTTAAGCGGCAGCAACACCTTTATTGGGTATGGAGCTGTATTAAAAGAATATGAGATATTATCTATCACACCAACATCCTTGTATTTGCGAGTTCAGGGAACTGAAACAGGCAATAGCTGGTATTTAAAACTTAAATCCAACTAATAAAAATTTTGTCTTCATTGAATTTTCAGAATCTTTCATATAGCAACCAATAGCAAAAAGCATGGGGCCTTTAAAGCCCTGTGCTTATTTCAGTGAGCGTATTTATCGAAATGCAATGAACAGAATATTAATAAACAGAGTGGGCATGTTTCAAAAGATCTCTAATCGTTGGTTATTGATTTTTTTTGAGTTTTGCTGTCATCTCGTGCAGCAAGAAGGAGAATAATAGCCCTCCGGCCGTTGTACCAACCTTGAAAATTGAAAATGCATCTGTTATCAGGACAACAACAGCAAGCACCATGCATTTTAGTATCACCCTGGATAAAACAACCAGTGTCCCTGTATCCGTTGATTATTCATTGCAGGACGGAACAGCAACTGCCCCAAAAGATTACACCACTGCATCAGGAACCATTACTCTACCTGCTAACCAGTCAAACGCAGAAGTCACAGTTCAAATCAAGGGCGATCCTACGGATACGCGCCAGGACAATCTTTCATTCAATGTTCAATTAAGCAATCCAAAAGGATGCACAATTGGCACAAGCTCAGCAAAAGGAACAATCATAACAGAGGATGGGTTGAATTTCACGACTGATAATACTGGTTTTAGCACTCCCTCTACTTATCCGGGTTTAAGCCTTGTGTGGGCTGATGATTTCGCTGGGACAACTCTTGACGCAAATGCCTGGAATTACGGGATTGGTAATGGTTCAGGTGGTTGGGGAAACAATGAACTGGAATATTACACCAACAGCCCAAAGAATGTTTTTTTATCAAATGGAAATTTAATTATTGAAGCACGTAAAGAATCAATCAGCGGTTTTAATTATTCGTCTGCACGATTGACCACTCAAAACAAAAAATCATTCACGTATGGAAGGGTTGATATAAGGGCAAAGCTCCCAAGAGGAAAAGGAATTTGGCCAGCCTTATGGATGCTTGGCAATAATATTAACAGCCTCGGATGGCCCGCTTGTGGAGAGATTGATATAATGGAATACCTGGGTCACGAAACAAATAAAACACACGCCACATTACACTACGGCACCTCAACGGCAACACACGGATCAAAGGGAAATTCCCTCACTCTAAGCAGCGGCACTTTTTACGAACAGTTTCACGTTTTTTCGATGGAATGGAAACTGGATCAGATTAAGATATATGTAGACAATAACCTCTTACTCCTTGTGAATAAATCCGATTTAGGGTCAACCCCCTACCCTTTCAATGCTCCTTTCTTTTTCATTTTCAATGTAGCTGTCGGTGGTAACTGGCGGAAGTCCTGACGGAACTACCAGTTTCCCTCAAAGAATGATTGTTGATTACGTAAGGGTATTTCAATAAAAATTTGAAGTCGGGAATTTAAGAATTCAGAAACGATCATAAGACTCGAGAAAAAAAATTGCAATTCAATTCTGCTGGCTCCTCAAACTAATCAAATGAAAATAATTTCTATAAAGAAGAGATACTTTATCAGGCTTTTGTTTGTCAATCTCGCTCTCTTATTTATTTCGTTTGCAAACGGACAGTCCGCAAAAAGCAAAATCTCAAAGGCAAAAAATGATAATTCTGTCAAGGTATATATCACCGCATTAAACACCTCATACCGACTAACTCCTGTTGAAGACATTCATTTTGAAGATCCGGAAGCGATGGTTGAGCGAAAGGTTTTTGTTTTTGTAGATGACACGCAGCTTCCAAACCATGCTAGGTATTGGGGGTGCAATTACTGATGCTTCAGCAGAGACATATGCAAGGCTTTCCCCGGAGCAACAGAAAGAATTATTAAGAGCTTATTATGATCCCAAAAATGGCATTGGTTATACACTGGCCCGTACTAATATGCAGAGCTGTGATTTTTCAAGTGGCAGTTATAGTTATGTAAAAGAGAATGATAAGGATCTCAAAACCTTTAGCATAACCCAGGATGAGAAATTTCGCATTCCTCTCATTAAGCAGGCAATGGCAATTGCCGGAAAGCTTACTCTATATGTGAGCCCCTGGTCTCCTCCGGCCTGGATGAAGGACAACAATAATATGCTTCAGGGTGGCAAACTACTTCCTCAATACAACCAGGCCTGGGCGAATTTTTATGTGAAATATATTAAAGAATATGAGAAGCGCGGCATACCTGTTTGGGGATTGTCGGTTCAAAATGAGCCATTGGCAGTTCAGCGATGGGAGTCCTGTATTTTTACGGGGAAGAAGAACGTGATTTTATTAAAAATTTTCTTGGCCCTACCTTGCAAAAAAATGGAATGAGTTCAAAGAAGCTGATTGCCTGGGACCATAACCGTGACTTTGTTTATCAGCGCGCCAATACTATTCTGGGCGATGCAGCTGCTGCCAAATACGTATGGGCATAGGTTTCCATTGGTACGAAACTTGGACTGGAGGAGATATGCAGTTCAACAATGTGAAAATGGTGAATGAAAATTTCCCTGACAAGAATTTAATTTTTACCGAAGGTTGCGCAGATAGCTTTGATGGCAGTCGGATGAATGAATGGAGCCTGGGGGAGAAGTATGGTAGTTCAATGATAAATGATTTTAATTCCGGCACCGTTGGATGGACAGACTGGAATATTCTGCTGGATGAAAAAGGTGGACCAAACCATGTTGGGAATTTTTGTTTTGCACCCGTCCATTTTGATCCTGCAAAAGGATTACAGTACACTAATTCCTTTTATTATATCGGCCATTTTTCGAAGTTCATACGTCCCGGAGCAAAGCGCATCAATGCTTCCAGCAATCGTAGCGGGTTATTAACAACAGCTTTTAAAAATACAGATGGCAGCATAGTTGTTGTGGTGATGAATGGAAGCGATAAAAAGATCGATTACGAAATTTATATGAAGGGCAAGGTTGCTCCCGCAAACAGTTTACCCCATTCCATCAGCACCCTGGTGTTTTAAAGATTTAGAATCTTAAGGAGATGAGCAGCAAAATTCAAATAATGAAACCTTTTATTCCCAGTAGGCTCTTAATCTTATGTTGCTGCTGTATTACGTTTTTTTGTTTTGCTGATTGCAGCAAAAAAACTTCAGGCAATGGCGGAGGGCCCGGACCCGTAAATCCGCCACCAGCTAAATCAGAGGTCGATTTTTATTTAACCACAGGCAATCAAACTTCTTTATTACAAAGCAAACCACCAGCCTTGTATTTACAACAGCCTCCAATGGATATCCCGATATACTTGTTGATACAACACAAACCTATCAAACGGTTGATGGCTTTGGATTTACTCTAACAGATGGCAGCGCTTCACTCATTTCATCTTTGCCATCTTCCATGCAAAATGATTTGCTGAAAGAATTGTTTGGTTCAGACAGTACTTCTATTTCCATCAGTTATTTACGAATGAGCATCGGTGCGTCTGATTTAAGTGCATCGGTTTACACATATGATGATATGCCGCGGGCAAACAGATGTGACCTTGCAAAATTTTAGTCTTCGTAAAGATCAAAGCAGTGTTATTCCAATACTTAAGTTGATCCTTGCCATCAACCCCAATATTAAAATTTTAGGTTCTCCCTGGACCGCGCCAACCTGGATGAAAACCAACAATAACTCCGTTGGCGGAAGTCTTTTGACACAATATTATGGCGTATATGCAACCTACTTTGTTAAGTACATACAGGCCATGAAGGCAGAAGGCATTACCATTGATGCCATCACACCGCAAAATGAACCTCTTATGGTGGCAACAACCCAAGCATGTTGATGACAGCCACGGAACAGGCAACATTTATTAAAAATAATTTAGGCCCTGCATTACAGGCTGCATCCCTCACCACTAAGATCATTGCTTACGATCATAATGCCGATCGTCCAGACTATCCATTGACTGTATTAGATGATGCCGGAGCAAGACCTTTTGTGGATGGTTCAGCATTTCATTTATATGGAGGCGATATAAGTGCACTGTCCACAGTGCACAATGCATATCCTTCAAAAATCTTTATTTCACTGAACAATACACATCTTCTACAGGCGATTTTGCAGGCGACCTGAAATGGCATCTAAAAAATGTGATTATCGGTTCAATGCGTAACTGGAGTCGTAATGCTCTTGAATGGAACCTTGCAAGCGATCCTTATTATTCAATTCATACGCCCGGTGGCTGCACCACATGCAAAGGGGCCATTACAATTATTTCAGGAGTTACAAGAAATGTAGGTTATTACATTGTTGCTCATGCGTCCAAATTTGTACCACCGGGATCTTCAGGATAGCAAGTAATAATACTGCAAGTTTAACAATGTGGCTTTTAAACGCCCTGATGGAAAGAAAGTATTGATTGTGGAAAATGATGGCAGTTCATCTCAAACCTTCAATATAAATTTTAGTGGTCGTCGAGTCACAGTTTCATTGGATGGAGGAGCAGTTGGAACCTTTGTTTGGTAAGCCTATATCGTGAGACGTGAGTCGTGAGTCGTGAGTCGTGAGACGTGATGCAAAACACTCAAACACTCAAACTTTCAGACATTCAAACATTCAAACATTCAAACCCTCGAACCCTCGAACTTTCGAACTATCCCTCTGGAAATCAATCATGCCCGCTATTTAATTGCAATTATCCTATCTTAAGCTGCCCAGAATTTTGTAAATTACCAAACACGATTGCTCAATTAAACAAGGCTTATGAAAAAGGTTAAGGACATCCTCGGTCGCAAGGGAAGCGCAGTTACTTCAGTTTCACCAACTACAACAGTATTGGACGTTTTAAAAATCATGGCCGAGCAAAATATCGGATCTGTGGTGGTTTTGGAAGATGGCGGTTTCAGGGGAATTATGACAGAAAGAGATTATTCAAGAAAAGTGATCCTAAAAGGCAAATCTTCAACTGACACCCAGGTCAATGAGATTATGTCAACGGATTTTCCAAGAGTTACTCCTACCGATACCATCGAACAGTGCATGCAATTGATGTCGGAAAAAAACATCCGCTACCTGCCGGTCTTCGATGATGAAAAACTTTCCGGGATCATATCTATCAACGACGTCGTCAAAGAAACGATAGCCACTCAACAGGAAACTATCAGCCAGCTGAAGGATTACCTTCATTCAAGCATGTAACGTCTCTGGAGGTTTAACCGCCAGGACGCAATGACGCGAAGTTTCGCAAGGATGCGCCGCGTACCCTTGCGCCTTGGCGCCCTGGCGGTTAACTCTTAAACCCTTATTGGTTAAAACGAATCACTTCGAAGTCCGATCCCTTTATTTTCTTCAACTGATTCAACTCATCATTATTCCATCGCTCATCCGGAGCACCAGTTATGTAAAGATTACTTCCGATGTCTGCCAGGATCAATCCATACTTTTTCATCGCCCTTAAGATTACCTGGACTTTTGGGGGATAGGTTGAAATATCAACGCTATTCTTCAAGCGAATCCTTGCTCCCATTGGTAAAGAATACTGTCCACCTGAACTATTCACTTTATGTCTGGCCGGATGAATAAATGCAGGTTTAATATTACTGCTTGAGAGTGTAAAACGAATTGGATGATCAATCTCACCTTTCAATACTTCGTCATATCTCACCAGGCCTGGAAATATTGGCAGACCTGCTGCATCTGCTGAGGTCCAGCCCAGAGGCCGAAGCTGATTTGATCTAAGGTTGAATATAGCACCCGCTGATGCATGCCATTGACCATTTTTGTATTCTGAATTGAACAACTCATACAAAATTCCATTGTCTTTGTCGACAGCAATAACGTGTGCATCTCCTACGCCATTCCCTTCAATGGGTGCGTTGGCAGGAATAGCATAAGGACCGGGATCGCTTTGTTCAGGCCAATCAAATAAATCAACAGCAACCTTTGGTTGCGACCCGCAAACCACTACAAATGGAATTCCAATTGGAGCACCTTCCCAGGTGCCTGAACCAAAATCAGCCTTAATAAAATTTGTTGAAATTCTCCTAATGATTGAATCACTTAATGGATCGATAGTAGCCTTACTTATATCAAGGTTCCAGGCATTATCTGCTGGAAAGATCATGATATCCTCGACTAATGATTTTGAAAGATTGCTGCAATTGCCGCTTGATGGATCATCAATTTTCTTCTCTGTTTGTTTCTTACATGAAATGATTAACAGTAGAAGAAAGAAACATAGGATTACTCTCATAGGTTTGGATTGTGCATGCATGCTGCCGCCAGAATTATGCCAAACAACAGGTATTCGAGAGTTTCCTTCTAATCCTCTGCATTTGTTTTTTCCTGAACAACAATCAGGTCTTCAAGTGCAACTTGCATTGGTAAAATTCCGATCCTGACAACAGCTTTTTTACCTCGTACTTCCTGCACTTCGCCCACCTGGTGATTTTTTTTCATCAACACTTTCACCCCAGGGACAATATCGCCACCTATTTCTTCATACTTAGAATTAATCTTCTTCTTTGCTTTTTCTACGACCTGTTTTTCTCCCTGCTTGAATAACAAGGCCTGCATCTGCTTCATCAATTGTTTCTTGTCCTCAACATTCTCCGCTTTGCGCCAATCGAAAATGATCTGCTTCAGCTTCCTCTCCATTTCTTTGAGATAACTGATGCGTTCCTCAGTTACCCTATTTTGCTGCTTTAGTAATTCAACCTGCTGGTTATGTTTTTCCTTATCCAAAGAATGTTGCAATTCTTTCTTAAGTCTTTCATTTTCCTGCAGGAGCTTATGCAATTCCTTTTCTTTCCTCTGTACCTGTTGAAGATCCTGTTCTGCACTGTTCAATAATTTATCAAGTCGAAAATGGTCCTCTTCCACCAGGTCTCTGGCGCGCTGAATAAGATTTTTATCCAATCCGATCCTCTCTGCAATTGAGAATGTATAGGAACTCCCAGGCTTGCCGATGATCAATTTGTACATTGGCTGCAGGTTTTTTTCATCAAATGCCATTGCTCCATTGACTATCCCCTGTGTTTTTCCAGCCATCACTTTTAAATTGAGGTAATGAGTGGTTACTATGCCGTACGCATGTTTCTTCGCGAGTTCTTCAAGGATAACTTCAGCGAAAGCACCGCCAAGATTTGGATCACTCCCACTTCCCAACTCATCAATAAAAAAAAGTGTTCGACCATTCGCTTCCTCAATGAAATGCTTCATGTGTTTGAGGTGACTGCTGTAGGTACTCAATTCAAATTCGATGCTTTGCGTATCACCTATGTGAATCATCAACTGCTTGAATATTCCCATCTCTGAATTTTGATTGACAGGCACCAATAGTCCACTCTGAATCATCAACTGTAAAAGTCCCACCGTTTTCATCGTCACCGTTTTTCCGCCGGCATTGGGACCACTGATGACTAAGATCCTGTTTTTATCCTGTAAAGAAAGATCAACAGGTATAGTGGGCTTACCAGATTGCTTATTATAGAGATACAAAAGAGGGTGGTATGCTTCCTTGAGAATTATCACTGGCTTATCACTGATCAATGGATATTGACCATTTATGTCAATCGCCAATTTTGCTTTGGCGCGGATGAAATCAAATTCTCCCAATACTTCATGATAAATTTCGAGCAGTGAGGAATAAACTGAAAGTTTTGATGTGAGATCCCGAAGTATCCTGTAAACTTCCCTGCTTTCGTCTGCTTCAAGTGAATAGATATCATTATTGAGAGCGATGGTTTCTTCTGGTTCAATAAATGAAGTTCTCCTTGTATCACTCTCTCCATGAAGGATTCCTTTTACCTGTCGCTTGTGTTCTGCATAAAGTGCAACCACTCTCCTGCCATTCAAAAATGCTTCTTCAATATCAGCGATGTACCCTGCCTTGTTAAGCTTACTTACAATCCTGTCGAATACTCTCCTCAATTCATTCCGCTTGCGATACAAGGACATTCTTATCCTGCTCAATTCTGGTGAAGCATTATCTCTCACAATTCCACTTTCATCCAATACTCCATCGATCATCTGAAGAATAGCCTTTTCAAAATATGTTTCTGCAATTACTTTCGCAAGAGCAGGATAGGCCAGCTTCCTCTCGTTATCGAACCATCGAAAAACGCTTTGAATGTTTTCCGCGAGCTTACGTATTGCCAGAAATTGTTCGCCACTCAATACAGCACCTTCTATCGATAAAAGTTTTATTTCCCTTGCCAGGTTTAGAGGATGTTCATTTGGAAAGTACTGCCCGTTCTCAAGGATCAATTTATATTCATGAGATTGTTGAAGAGCCAATTCCATAATGTCCTTTCGGGTATGAATTCTCAGATCGGATGCCTTCATCTTGGCATAGTCCGACTTGCAATGCTCTGCCAGCAAAGCCGTTACCTTATCAAATTCCATTTGCACAAGTGCTGAAGAGGGAAAAAATTTCATAGCCTGCAAAGGTAAACGAGTTTCGAATCTAGTAGGGCTTAACCGCCAAGGAACAAAGGCGCAAGGTTGCGCTAGGAATCCTTGCGAACATCGCGTCCTGGCGGTCCTGGCGGTTAAGTTTAGCAGCATCCGTTAACAACCCGCAAACAAAAAAGCTATTTTCAGGGTTAAGGAACTCTTAAAACGGCCAATTGTCAATCAGTTTACCAAATCTGGCCGTATATCTGTTCTAATTTGCATCAAATTGCTTTCAATGTATAAACGCACCTTATTTGAGTTGACTCCTTTATTCTCAATAATTGCAATTTTTTTGTCTTTTGCATTTTTCTCACCTTCCTGTGCACAACAGGAAAATCCCAATAAATCTATGGCTCTAAGCAGCTCCTTAACAAATAGCCCCGCTTCAACCGAAAAAACAGACCCCAATCTTAAGCTAGACACAGCAACCTTTGGAACTGGCTGTTTTTGGTGTACAGAGGCAATTTTCCAGCAATTAAAGGGAGTAAAAAAAGCTACCTCCGGATATTCAGGAGGACATGTGATCAATCCTTCTTATAAAGAAGTTTGTGAAGGAACAACCGGACATGCAGAGTGTATCCAGGTTGTATATGATCCAGCTCAGATCAGCTTTGAAGAACTCTTAGAAGTGTTTTGGCAAGCTCATGATCCAACCACTTTGAACAGACAGGGAAATGATGTGGGTCCGCAATACCGCTCCGCTATCTTTTATCATAATGAACAGCAAAAGGAAAAGGCAGAGCATTATAAGAAAGAATTGAATGATAAGAAAGTATTTGACAGTCCTGTTGTCACTGAGATCAGTCCTGCCAGCAAATTCTATGTTGCTGAAGAGTATCATCAGAATTACTACAACAACAACTCGGATCAGCCTTATTGCTACTTCGTGATAAAGCCCAAGCTTGATAAGATCCAAAAGGTATTTCAGTCGAAGATTAAAAAGTAGAGTTGACTGGTTAAGTTGTTGATTAGTTGATTTGTAGGAATTAGTAATTCGGAATTACGTTATAATTGACTTTCTTCTTTTACATTTTACATTTTACATTTTTCATTTTTCATTTTTGCTTCATGGTCTTAGAGGCATACCTGAGTTCAAGTAAATTCAACCCATTCGGCCGGAAGCCCTTTAAATCATTACTCACCAGATGTATCACCTCATCATACCAGAGCGGAACGATTGGCGCATCATCAATGACCATCTTGTCCATTTTTCTGTACAAATCAAGCCTGGCCGCTTCATTCTCCTCTAATAATGCCTGTTCATACACTGCATCAAATGCAGGATTGCGATATCTGGTATAATTAGGAGGCGCAGGGTTTTTTGAGTAAAAGCAACTCAGGTAATTTTCTGCATCAGGATAATCTGCAATCCAACTCCCGCGAAAAAATGTTGCTTGTGATTTAGCAGTTTGCTCTAGTAAAAAACTTTTTTGAACTGCTTCAACCTGTATTCTGATCCCAACATCCTCAAGCTCCCTTGCGATGAAACTTCCTAATTCCGCATAATTAGGAATAGTAAGTAATTTGATCACAGGAAGACCTTTTCCATTTGGATAGCCAGCATCCGCAAGTAATTTTCTGGATTTTTCAGGATCATAGTGATAACCCCGGACAAGAACTGAATCAAATGAGGGGAGTCCTGCAGGAACAAATCCACTTTCGGCAGGAATGCCAATGGAGTTTCGCAAATACATCATCATCTTCCTTCGGTCAAAACCAAAATTGATGGCTTGCCTGATCTGTTTCAATTGAAGTGGAGAATTCTTAATCGCCGGGTTTTCAGTATCCACCAGGATTCCAAGATATTCAGTATTCAAATATGGATGTTTAGAGAGTGTGATCTTACCTATCCAATCATTCCTCAACTCTCCTTTTTTAGTTAGCACTTCGTCCTTGAATGAGGCATCAATATCATTGACAAAGTCAAGCTTCTTTTGTTGAAACAATAAAAATTCTGTCGCTTTATTATCGAAGAAACTTGTCTTAATAGCGTCAAGATATGGAAGTCTTTTTCCAGATGAATCGGTTTCAAAATAATTTTCATTTTTCAGAAGTATCAGCGTCTGCCCTTCTTCCCATGATTTAAATTTAAAAGGTCCCGTCCCGATAGGATGACTTCGGAAATCCTTCCCATATTTTACTGCCGCCTCTCTGGGAATTATCGAACAATACTGCATGCTTAACAACCCGAGAATAGGAGTGAATGGTCGGATTAATTTCAATTGGAAAGTAGAATCGTCCAATGCCTTGAAGCCTTCAAGTGAATCTATCCTGTTATTAAATATCCATGCTCCGCTGCTTGCAGTGGCTGGATCTATGATTCTTTTGAAACTATATTCAACATCTGCAGCAGAAAGCTTTCTGCCTTTTCCGCCTGGAAAAACCGGATCATCATGAAAATAAACATCGGGTCTTAAATGAAATTTATAGATCAATCGGTCATCAGAAACCTCCCACCGATAGGCAATTGATGGTGCAATGAGTAATTGGTCGTTCGTTTCAACCAGCGTATTATATAATTGGTGAACTGCCCAGATAATTGACTGATTCTTCGCAAATGCAGGGTCGAGAGATGCAATTCCAGTGGTTTCATTATAGTAAAACACTTGCTTGCTGCTCTCTACCTTATTACCGCAAAACAGAAAGAAATTTATAACAGTAACAAGACTCAACACTTGCAACCAGTCATAAGTTTTACTGATCATGTTAGAGAATACATTTTAACTTAGTTGACTCAAAATAATCCATAGTGAGGAATAAACAGTTTTCTATACTAGTTGTTGTGATTTTTGTCAACTCAATCCTTCCTTTTTCTACTTCCTGTGCCCAGTCAAGGAACCAGATATTCACCAAACAAGATACACTCAGGGGAACCATCACACCGGAACGGGCCTGGTGGGATGTTTTAAAGTATGAGATCTATGTAAAGCCTGACTATTCAACTAAATCGATCTCTGGAGAAAACAAGATCAGTTTCAAAGTGGTAAGCACTGGCAAGAAAATGCAACTAGATCTCCAGGAGCCTATGGAAATAAAATCAATTGATTGGAAGGGACAATCGCTAAGCTTTCAACGGACTGGCAATGTTTACTTCACAAGCTTCCCGGAAGCATTGCAAACTGGCAGGACTGAAACTATTCGCGTTCAATTTGCGGGTACTCCGGTTGAAGCAAAACGCGCTCCATGGGATGGAGGTTGGATCTGGGCAAAGGATGATCTGAAAAGACCCTGGATGAGTGTTGCCTGCCAGGGACTTGGTGCTAGCGTTTGGTATCCTTGCAAGGACCATCAAAGCGATGAACCTGACCAGGGAGCAATGATCAGTATTAATGTTCCAGACAGCGTGGTAGCTGTTTCGAATGGAAGACCTGAAGGCAAACAAACAAATAGCGATCATACAATCACTCAAACCTGGAAAGTTATAAATCCGATCAACAGTTACAATATAGTTCCATACATCGGTAATTATGTTACCTGGCATGAGGAATACCAGGGTGAAAAAGGCAAGCTGGACCTGGATTTCTACGTCATCGATAACAATCTTGAAAAGGCTAAATCACAATTCAAACAGGTTCACAAAATGTTGAAGGCCCTTGAATATTGGTTCGGGCCCTATCCTTTTTATGAGGACGGTTACAAGCTGATTGAATCGCCTCATTTGGGAATGGAACACCAGAGTGGAATTGCTTACGGAAATAAATTTCAGAATGGTTATAGCGGAAGAGATCTTTCCGGGACAGGCTGGGGAAGTAAATGGGATTTTATTATAGTGCATGAAAGTGGGCATGAGTGGTTTGGAAATAATATAACCTCAAAGGACCTTGCCGACATGTGGATTCATGAGAGTTTTACCAATTATTCAGAAACACTTTTTACAGAATTCGAATTTGGAAAGGAGGCCGCCACAGATTATGTGGTTGGCATTCGTAAACAAATAAAGAATACCTCACCCATTGTTGGCAAGTATGGGGTGAATAATCCCGGGAGCGGAGATATGTACTATAAAGGAGGAAATATGCTGCACACGATCCGTCAGGTAATTGGCGATGATGAAAAATTCAGGCAAATCCTTAGAGGACTAAATAAGGATTATTACCACCAGACTGTAACAGGCAAACAGGTTGAGGATTATTTCACGAATAAATCAGGAAAGAATCTCAGCAAGATTTTCGATCAGTACCTGCGGAACACAAGTATTCCGAAATTGGAATATTATTTTCAGTCGGTAACTGGCGACAAATCGAAGAGAGAATTATTTTTCAGGTGGGTGGACTGCATTAAAGGTTTCAAAATGCCCGTCAAATTGAACTGGACCACTAATACTCCCCCGATTATCCAAGCTGTGGAGGGACAATGGAAGAGCATCACAGTTTCTGTGGAGGATGGTAAAGAGTTACCAGATATCAGTAACCGCAATTATTATATCCGTTGGGAGAACACTCAGAAAAATTAATTCATAAGGAAAATCCTTCAAGGATTAATTTTACCGCATGAGTACAATCCGAAGGCAGAGCATCATTTCATCTGCCCTCATTTACTTCGGTTTTATTTTTGGAGCCATCAATACCTACCTCTTCACCAAGGAAGGGCTATTTACGCCGGAGCAATATGGATTGACAAGGGCTATCATAATCACGGCTAATTTCTTTTATGGATTCGCCAGCATTGGCCTGGCTTCTGTGATATACAAATTCCATCCTTATTTCCGCGACAACCTGAAAGATGAAGAAAATGACCTCTTGGGTCTTTGCCTTCTTATCGGATTTATTGGTTTTATTTTGACAGCCCTTGGAGGATTTATTTTCGAACCATTAGCAGTGAGGAAATTCTCCGGGAAATCACCCTTACTGGTTCGATACTACTTCTGGGTCTTTCCCTTCCTTTTTTTCTATCTGTTCTTTTCGATCCTTGAAGCATATACCTGGAGTCTGAAGAAAACAATTCTTCCCAATTTTCTCAAGGAGGCGGGGTTTCGATTGTCGACAACCTTGCTCATCGTCTTATTTATCCTGGGAGTGGTAGATTTCAATCTTTTCATAAAATTGTTTTCACTTCTCTATGCCGTCAGTTTCATAGTGCTGATAATCTATCTTATCGCAATTGGCAAATTTCATATCAAACTTTCTCCGAGCAGAGTAACCAGGAAGTATTGGAAGAAGATATTAACCTTGATGGGATTCGTCTATATGGGTACCGTGATCACAACTATCGCTCAAACAGTTGATAGTTTTTCGATCATGAGTTATGTACCTGAAGCACTGGCCATGTTAGGTGTTTTTGACTTTGCGCAATACATGTCAAGCATCATCAGTGTACCACAGCGAAGCCTTGTTTCTGTAAGTATCTCATACCTGTCTGATGCCTGGAAGAATAAAGATTTCGATACAATTCAAAGGATCTATTCAAGAAGTAGTATGAATTTATTATTGGTTTCGTTATTCATTTTTTTCCTGATCTGGCTCAACTACGATCGTGCGATCACAAGCTTAAATCTTAAAGAAATTTTCCGCGCCGGCAAGCCAGTTGTATTAATCCTTGGAATCAAGTTTATCATTGATATGGGCACTGGTGTAAACCAGCAGATCATTGGCACCTCCACTTACTGGAGATTTGATTTTCTCTGTGGAGTTGTATTATTAGCGCTCGCAATTCCTCTCAACGTCATTCTCGTAAAAGAATATGGCATCGTCGGAGCAGCATGGTCAAATCTAATTGCGTTTTCTATTTATAATATGATCCGGTTGTATTTCTTATGGGCGAAGTTTAAGCTGATGCCATTCGGAAAATACACTCTGTATATAATTTTACAAGGTGTTGCCTCATACCTGATCTGCTATTTTTTGTTCAGGAACATTGATGGATGGGCAGGTATGATCGTTACAAGTCTTACATTCATAATACTGTTTGCAAGTACTGCCATTTATTTCAAATTAACCCCTGACGTTCTGCCTGTCTGGGAAACAATAAAGAAAAAATTGAGATTGAAATAAGGCGGGAAATTAGTTGCCACTAACGAATTTTCCATCTCTAACCCGGCCCCCGCAAACAAATCGCTGGGCGTAATAACCTTCGCTCATATCACTGATGGTCACACCACCTGCTGTTGAAGCGTGAACGAATTTGTTATTCCGAAGATAGATACCAACATGGGAAATGCCTCTTCTTGTTGTATGGAAGAAGACCAAATCACCTTCCTGAAGGCTATTTTTTTGTATTCTGAAGGTCTGTAGATATTGTTCTTTGGAGATTCTTGGTAAGGTAAATCCATACATGGTGCTCATAAATAATTGAACAAAGGCTGAGCAGTCAATACCAGTCTTATCTGATCCACCAAAGCGATACCGGGTACCATACCATTCGTCGATGAACGTGAGCATTTTTTCATTATCAAGCTCTTCCACCGGCGCATTCATCAGGATTGCATATTTCATGAAAAGCTGTGAAGCTGCCTCGATCTCTGAGATCTCTGGCTGATCAGTCTTTAGTATAGTTGTATTATTTACTGGCTTATGTACAACAGTAGGATTGTTCTCTGGCTCGGACTTGATAGATATATTTTCGAGAAATTTAGGAGCGGCATTCCTGGATGCAGACTGACCCGCCGATGAAGTAGTAGTAGGCTTCATCGTACTGCAACTGGAAAAAACAATTACCAGCAAGGCAAATAAGAGCTGATACCGCATTTTTGGACTTTAATTAAGAAGATCGGGTCGGCTCCAAAGATAACAAATACATTGCCAAAGGTCAATAGGGCCGTTGATCGCGTTAAAAACGTAGTTAATGAGATGTGATTGCCCTGAGGATTAGCTTTTTAACAATTGGTGGGAAACTTTCGAGACATAGGGCAAAATTCAAAATTGATTTGAGGGATATTTGGGGTTCCGGATTTCGGATTTAAGATTAAGAAGTTTCACGCCAAGGCGCCAATTTTAATAAGACGCAAATAGAGGCTTTGCTTCTTTGCTCACTTTGCATCTTTGCGTGAAATATTTCTAAAAACTAACGATTCACGACTCACGATCTGATTTTGTAAGTAATGAAATTCTCGCACCTCCATTCGCATACACAGTTTTCTCTCCTCGACGGAGCGGCTTCTATCCAGGGCTTATATAAAAAGGCTGTTAAGGATAATATGCCAGCTATTGCCATTACTGATCACGGCAATATGTTCGGAGTATTTGAATTCGTAGCTGAAGCATACAAACATAAAAATGAGGATGGAACTGTTAAGGTAAAACCGATAGTAGGTTGTGAATTTTATGTTGTGAAAAATCGACATCAAAAATCTTTCACCAAGGAGCAAAAAGATGAGCGCTACCACCAGGTCCTTCTTGCAAAAAACAAAATAGGATATCAAAATCTTATCAAACTCACTTCTTTAGGCTTTATTGAAGGATACTATAGTAAATATCCAAGGATAGATAAGGAACTGATCGAAAAATATCATGAAGGCCTCATCGCCACAACATGTTGCATCGGCGCATATGTACCTCAGGCAATTTTACACGATGGTGAAGAAATTGCCGAGCAGGAATTCAAATGGTGGTTTGACATTTTTGGCGAAGATTATTTCATCGAATTACAAAGGCATAATATTCCGGAACAGGAAAAAATAAACCAGCAACTTCTCAAATTCTCTGTCAAATACAATGTGCCTGTCATTGCTACTAATGACAGTCATTATGTTGATCAGGACGACTACAATGCTCACGACATTTTACTTTGTATCAATACCGGGGAGAAAAAAAGCACTCCGGGTTATGATGATTTTGTAAACGATGATGTGCATCTGAAGGACAGGCGTTTTAAATTTCCCAACGACCAATTCTATTTTAAGAGCCAGGAAGAAATGACGAAGCTCTTTCATGATATTCCTCAAGCGATCGATAACACAGGAATGATCGTGGATAAGGTTGAATTGCTCAACCTGAAAAAGGATATTTTGCTTCCTGCTTTTCCTATTCCGGAGGAATTCAAGATTCACAAAGATGATAACCTGAACCAATGGGAATATTTGCGACATATAACTTATGAAGGTTCAAAAAACAGGTATGATGAAATAACTCCGGAGATCCAGGAACGATTGGATTTTGAATTGTTCACGATAAAGACAATGGGATTCGCGGGTTATTTTCTTATAGTGAGCGATTTTATCAGGGCGGGTCGTGAGCTCGGAGTATTTGTCGGTCCAGGCAGAGGATCTGCCGCGGGTAGTGTTGTTGCCTTTTGTATCGGAATCACCAATATCGATCCTTTAAAATATAATCTGCTGTTTGAAAGATTTCTTAATCCGGATCGTAAATCCATGCCGGATATTGATACCGATTTTGACGATGAAGGCAGGGATAAGGTAATTGATTATGTTGTCCGGAAATATGGAAAGAACCAGGTTGCGCAGATAGTTACATATGGAACCATGGCGGCGAAAATGAGCATCAAGGATGTTGCCCGCACATTGGACTTACCACTTGCAGAATCAAATGCGCTGGCTAAGCTGGTTCCTGACAGACCTGGAATTGAACTGGGTCGTGTTTTACATGCACCTATTGGTCCGAAAGACGGCGAAAAATCATTGATTGAAAAAGACGGCTTGGGGTCGGATGATCTGGAATCAGTAAGGAAGTTGAGAGAGATCTATAATCGAAATGATCTGCAGAGTGAAGTATTGCATCAGGCAGAGAAACTTGAAGGTTCGGTAAGAAACACGGGAATTCATGCAGCAGGCATAATCATCGCTCCGAAAGATCTTATGGAATTGATTCCTGTTTGCACCGCAAAGGATTCCGATCTATGGGTCACTCAAATAGAGGGCAACATCATTGAAGATGCTGGTGTACTTAAGATGGACTTTCTTGGACTTAAAACACTCACTATTATTAGAAATGCCCTGGAGTTAATCAGGGAGAACCATGGAGTGTCAATAGATATAGATGCCATTCCACTTGACGACGAAAAAACTTTCTCTCTATATCAAAGGGCTGAAACCATTGGAACATTCCAATTTGAAAGTGCAGGCATGCAAAAATATCTGCGCGATTTGAAGCCAGATAAGTTCGAGGACTTGATTGCGATGAATGCTCTCTATCGTCCCGGACCAATGAGCTATATTCCAAATTATGTAGACCGTAAGCATGGACGAGAAGAAATCAGCTATGATCTGCCCGCCATGGAGGAATATCTGAAAGAGACTTATGGTATCACAGTGTACCAGGAACAGGTGATGTTGCTTGCGCAAAAACTTGCAGGATTCAGTAAAGGTGATGCCGATGTGTTACGAAAGGCGATGGGTAAAAAACAGAAATCTGTACTGGATAAGATGAAGGCCCAGTTTATTGAAGGTGCTGGAAAGAATTCCCATCCCAGAGATAAGCTTGAAAAGATCTGGACAGATTGGGAATCCTTCGCCCAATATGCTTTCAATAAATCTCACTCTACCTGTTATGCTTATGTTGCATACCAAACAGCATTCTTAAAGGCACGATATCCTGCAGAGTATATGGCTGCAGTGCTGAACCATGCAGGCAGCATTGAAAAGATCACCTTCTTTATGGACGAATGTAAACGCATGGGATTAAAAGTTCTTGGTCCAGATATCAATGAATCGAAAAAAGGATTCGCCGTAAATCAAAAGGGTGAGATCCGCATCGGATTAGGTGGGCTGAAGGGTGCCGGAGAAGGCGCTGTAGAGAATATAATTCTTGAAAGAGAAAAAGGACCTTATCAGAACATTTTCGATTTTATCAAGCGAGTCAATCAAAAAAATGTAAATAAGAAAACCCTCGAAAGTCTTGCTTACGCTGGTGCGTTTGATTGCTTCAGGGAATTCCATCGTGCACAATATTTCAAGATCATCGACGGAGAATCTGTAACCGGACTTGAAAAGATCATTCGATTTGGAAATATTTTCCATTCACAGACCGCAAACACAACGAACACTTTATTTGGTGACCTGCCAATGGTCTTGGATATACAACCACCGAAGGTGCCCAGTACAGAGCCATGGACGTTGACAGAACTACTGGAACATGAAAAAGAGGTAACAGGCATGTTCATTAGCGGACATCCACTGGATCATTTCAAATTCGAGATAGTGCATTATGGAATAACCAGGCTAGGTGAGTTCAATGAAATAAAAGAAGCTGTGACTCTTCAGGCCAACCCTGGAAAGGTATATAGGCTTGCAGGCCTGGTGACAGACGCCCAACACAGAATTTCCAAAAATGGGAAGGAATTCGGCTCATTTGTTTTGGAGGACTATACAGGCAAGAGTGATTTTATCCTTTTTGGCGAGGATTACATGAAATTCAAGATCTACCTGGAAAGGGGAAAGAACCTCTTTGTTTGCGGCTCATTCAGGAAAAGATTCAACAGGGAGGAATTTGAATTCAGGCCAGAAAAGATCATGCTTCTTGAAACCATTAAGCAGGTTCTAACCAAGCAAGTAATCATTGACGTGGAGGCCAGATTCCTCAATGATGATATGGTTCGGTTTATTGAAAGGAATGTTAAAAACCATCCTGGCCGTGCAGGGTTAAAGTTCCAGGTTAGTGAGCCAAAAAATAACTGGAAGATCGGCATGTACATGCCTGACAACGGTTTTGAGATGAATGACGAATTGGCCTCATTCCTTACAGAACAACCTGAGTTGGACGTTCAGGTAGTGTCCAATTAGCATTGTGGTGACAGGACAACAGTTATTTCAGGATTGGATGTAAATTTGTATTCTTTCTTAGGTATAAAACAAATCTTTAAACTCATATTTATGGCAAGAGAATTCACCGATTCAAATTTTCAGGCAGACGTAATTGCATCAGAAAGGCTAACAGTAGTAGATTTTTGGGCGGAATGGTGTGGACCTTGCCGCGCAATAGGACCTGTTATTGAAGAGCTTTCTAAGGAATATGATGGGAAGGTAAATGTGGGCAAATTAAATGTTGACCATAATCCGCAGGTATCAATGAACTATGGGATCACTTCCATACCTGCGATACTGTTCATCAAGGGCGGCAAAGTTGTTGACAAACTTGTGGGTGCGCAGCCCAAGTCGAATTTTGTGAAAAAGATTGAACAGCATATATAAATGCCGATACTTAATAAATTTGAGCTGCCATCTGGCAGCTTTTTTTTTGCCTACTCGAGTAAGAATTTTACCGCAGAGAAAAGAGTTGCAGAGATGAAGCTGAGGGTTCACCAAAGCAGTTACTCATTCAACTATTCAATCTACCATCGATAACCGCGATTCCAGATTCAAATTTTTTGACTCTGAATTCTATTATTTTCAAATTTTCAAATTCACAAATTTTCAAATTTCCGTTGGTTCCAAGAGAATCAAACAGAATTCCTATATTGCCTGAATTACCACAACTAACCAACATGAATCCAACTGTTGAGAATCTCTTAAGGGGCATGCTTGGCATGTTCTTCCTGATTTTCCTTTGCTGGCTATTGAGCAATAACAGGAAAGCCATCAATTGGAAACTTGTCATGTTTTCTCTAGTGGCAATGATCGCATTCTACCTGGGTGTTACCAAGGTGTTTTTTATCAAAGATTTCTTCGACTTTCTATCTAGGGCATTCGTGAAAATGATTGATGTTGAAATTGAAAGTACAAGGTTGTTATTCTCTAATCTAATTGAAGTTCGTCCGGATTCCTGGGGGTTTGTTTTCGCAATAAGAGTATTGCCTACGATCATCTTCTTCTCCGCCCTTTCTTCCATTCTCTATTATACCGGTGTGCTGCAAAAGATCGTGTATGTATTTGCATTGTTGTTAAGCAAGTTGAAAATTTCAGGATCTGAAAGTGTGAGTACAGCAGCTAACATTTTCATGGGACAAACTGAAGCACCCTTGATGATCAAGCCATACCTGGACAAGATGAACAGGTCTGAAATTCTGTTGATCATGGTTGGCGGAATGGCAAATACAGCAGGTAGTGTATTGGGCGCTTATGTAAGTTTTCTGGGAGGAGATGACCCGGCTTCAAAAGCATATTTTGCAATGCATTTACTAACCCAATCGATATTAAGTGCCCCGGCTGCAATTATAACATCAAAGATCTTATTCCCGCAAACCTTGCCAGTAATCACTGAGGTAAAAATTCCAAAGCAAAAGCTTGGAGATAATTTTTTGGATGCATTGTCAATTGGTACAACGGATGGATTAAAATTAGCAGTGAATGTTGCTGCAATGCTTCTTGCGTTCACAGCTCTTGTACACGTGCTCAATTATGTTCTATTCAAGATTGGAGACTGGACAACACTGAATCAAGTAATCGCAGCTAATACTCCCTATGCTGCCCTATCATTCCAAATGATCCTTGGGTATATTTTTTCTCCGGTTGCATGGCTTATTGGGGTCAATAGTCATGATATGCTTAATATCGGTCAATTATTGGGAGAGAAAACCATTCTCAATGAGTTTAATGCGTATCTGTCGTTTGGAAAAATGAAGAATGATGGAATTCTTACTAATGAAAAATCCATCCTTATTGCCACATATTCTCTGGCAGGTTTTGCAAATTTTGCCTCGATTGGTATTCAGATAGGTGGTATTAGTCAACTTGCACCAAACCAGCGAAAAAACCTAACTGAACTTGGAGTGAAGGCCCTGCTTGGGGGCACGATAGCATGTCTCATGTGCGGGTGTATAGCAGGGGCATTATCTTAATATTTTTAACCGCCAAGACACGAGGACGCCAAGAAACGCAAAGATTCTTCGCGAACCTTGCGTCTTTGCGCCTTTGCGGTTAAATCCCTCAGTACATTTGCTCTAATGAACACTGAAAAATCAATTCCTTTATTAATAAAGCAAGAACAGGATCCAACGCTTCAGTTAATTGCAGAGAAAGTATTTGAAAAAGAAAGACTGTCTGAAGAAGATGGACTGAAGTTATTCGAATCTGGAAGTCTCCCATTTCTTGGGCTGCTTGCCAATCATGTGAGAGAACGATTGCATGGTGATACAACTTACTTCAACCGGAATTTTCATATTGAACCGACCAATGTCTGCGTTTTTGCCTGCAAATTCTGCGCTTATTCAAGATTATATGCAAACAGAGAAGAAGGATGGGAATTGTCGACAGAGCAGATGCTTGATATAGTAAGAAAATATGATGGCAAACCCGTCACCGAAGTTCACATAGTGGGTGGTGTACATCCAAAAATGAACCTTCCTTATTTTTCAGACCTATTAAGACAAATTAAGTCTCTCCGGCCTGATCTTCATATAAAAGGTTTCACTGCGGTTGAGTTGGACTATATGTTCCGAAAAGCAAAAATGAGCATCGAGGAAGGAATGAAGACTATGCGAGATGCAGGTTTAGATTCAATTCCCGGAGGAGGAGCTGAAATTTTCCATCCCGAAATTCGAAATGAAATATGTGCTGATAAAGTGGATGCAGATGGCTGGCTTAAAATTCATGAAACAGCACATCAGCTTGGAATGCATTCCAATGCCACAATCCTTTATGGTCATATCGAAAAATACTGGCATAGGATTGATCATATGGAGCGATTGAGAAAATTACAGGACAGAACAGGTGGCTTCAACACCTTTATTCCTCTTAAGTTCAGAAATCAGGACAATGAGATGAGTCATATAAAAGAATCATCTGTGATTGAGGATATGAAAATGTACTCGGTTGCCAGATTATATCTCGATAATTTCCCGCATCTCAAGGCTTACTGGCCAATGCTTGGAAGGCACAATGCGCAGCTCACACTTTCATTTGGCGCAAATGATATTGATGGAACAATTGATGATTCAACCAAGATCTATTCGATGGCAGGAGCTGAAGAACAAAATCCATCAATGACAACTTCACAACTTGTTACCCTGATCAAACAGGCAAAGAGAAGGCCCGTGGAGAGAGACACACTTTACAATACTGTTCGTGATTATTCAAATATTGACGTATCGTCAATAGAATTAGATACATCAATGAATTGATTTTGGAATTTTGAAATGGGGAAAATGGGAAATTTGGTTTAATTCTTCAATCTCAAAATTTCCCAATTCCAAAATTTCGAAATAGTCAGCACTCTTTAAGTCCCAACGGAATATTCACCGCCAAGCCTCCTTCCGAGGTTTCTTTGTATTTAAAGTTCATATCCTTCGCTGTATCCCACATGGTCTTAATAACTGCATCCAATGAAACCTTTGCAAAATCAGGAGTGCTTTGAAGAGCTAATTGTGAGGCGGTAATTGCTTTGATAGCTCCCATAGTGTTTCTTTCGATGCAGGGAATTTGGACCAATCCTCCAATGGGATCGCAGGTCATACCAAGATGATGCTCCATCGCTATCTCTGCTGCCATGAGTGCCTGCCGCTGGGATCCACCTAAAACCTCAGTTAATGCTGCGGCGGCCATTGAAGAGGAAACTCCAATCTCTGCCTGGCAGCCTCCCATCGCTGCAGAAATGGTAGCTTCTTTCTTGAAGATGCTCCCGATCTCCGCTGCTGTCAGCATAAATTGAATGATCTTTTCATCTTTATACCCATCGCAAAAAACTATAAAATACTGCAGCACTGCAGGAATAACACCAGCCGCTCCATTTGTTGGAGCTGTTACAACTCTCCCGAATGATGCATTCTCCTCATTTACGGCCAATGCAAAACAACTGACCCAATCGAGAGTGTATTTAAAATTATTTCCTTCCTCACGGATAGCTGCGATCCATGAATCATAATCGGCATATTTCTTTTCTCCGAGTAATCTTTTATTGAGTTCAGCAGCTCTTCTTTTTACTTCTAATCCCCCAGGCAAAATGCCGCTGGTATGACAACCTCTGAACATGCAATCGCGCATAACCTTCCAGGTATTTAGAAGTGCTGCCTTTGTTTCTGATTCCGGTCTCCATGCATTTTCATTTTCCATCACCACTTCATGGATTGCTAATCCCGTCTTTCTGCACCAATGTAAAAGTTCTTCGGAGGTTTCAATTGGAAATGGCAGTTGGATGGATGTGGATGAATCTTGTACTTCGCCTTCTTTTACAACAAATCCTCCACCGATAGAATAATAAGTTTCGGCGAATTGTTCGTCCTTCCTGGTTGATGCAAGGAATGTGAGAGCGTTTGGATGAAAGGGAAGTGATTCAGACATCAGGAATTCAATGTCCTCATTGGGATCAAAATCAATCTCATGTTTCCCGTCCAATATCAATTTCTTCATGTTGAGGATATCACGGATCTTGGAATCAATGAGATCAACATCAAACAAAACCGGATCTTCTCCTCCTAAGCCAAGCTGAAGGGCGATGTCGGTTCCATGGCCTTTGCCTGTTTTTGCAAGAGATCCATAAAGTAAAATTCGAACGGAAACAATATCAGTCAGCTCAAACCTTGATTTCATAGATTCAACAAATTGAAGAGCGGCTCGCCACGGGCCAAGTGTATGCGAGCTGGAAGGACCAATGCCTATCTTGAAAATATCAAATACCGAGATTGCTTCGTGTGGCAAGTTTTTTTTCAAATTTAACGAAGCCTGACTTTATTATAGTTATTGGTTTAACTGTCAGATCGCTAAGTCAATATTCAAGAACCAAAAAACAATAATCAATAAATTGGGAAAAAATACCAATGACCAAGACAAATCAAATAAATAGAAAATCTTGGAGCATTTGGTTTCTAACCCTCCAATTTCCCATTATTTCTTATTATGATTTGATTGGACCTTGGCATTTGAGATTTGGGATTTATTCTTGACTCTACTGAACATCCACTAATTCTATGTCGAAGACAAGGATCGAATTGGCTGGAATACCTCCAGGTTGTGAGCATCCATAAGCAAGGGCTGCTGGAACAAACAGTTGGATACTGCCACCTTTTTTGATCAATGGCAATCCGATTTGCCAACCCTCTATGAGCTGACCCAGAGTCCAACCTGTTTTAGAAGCATCGCTGGTACTGTCGAATATTTTATCGCTGGTGAGCCTTCCGGTATATTTTACAAACACTTTTGAAGAATTAGAAGGTGTAGACCCTGTTCCAGCATTCAGAATGCGGTAGTACAGCCCACTGGAATTCTTAGTTGCAAAGATTCCCCTGGAAGTGGTATAATCAATGATCTTAACCTCATCCTCAGCAATACTAGAGGCTACACATTTGGCTTCATTGGTCTTAAAACACCCATATCCAACGGTCAAAAGCAAAGCAGAGGCAAGACAGATAAATAAGCTCTTCATAGTCAAGAAAATTACTTTCATTTTAAGACAGACCAGGGCCTTCATTTGCTGCAACTGAGGTGTTAAGATGAGCCGGTTTCTTTTCTTGCGATCAGCTCCCGGTAATGCTGATCTTTCAAATCCCACTTATGGCGCCTCGAGAAAATTGCCACAAATACAATTATCAACATAAGTGCCGTAATGAGAACAATTGGATTGAGACGGGAATTAGCCTGCATCTCTGCCCTTTTATACCACCCGAAAAAAAGATTTAGCAAAACCGGTGCGGCAAATAGAATACCCAATGGTAATCCTATGAGCAATTGGTTCAGGATTTTTTTCTCTTTCGCCCGGTTCTGCTCCCAGTATTCTATAAATCTTTTTTCATCATCGGTGAACTGTGAGGCCATGATTGCAAAGGTAAGAGGGAGCTTGGTTTGAATGTTTGATTGTTTGAATGTTTGAGAGTTGAATCCCCCCTCTGCGAAATCTCTCCTTCTCTGCTCTCTGCGGTGAATTCATGATTCGTGAGTCGTGAGTACAGAATTCCCGCTTGACTGTCAACTGTCAACTGTGAACTGCCAGCTCTAAACTCCACACCCGAAACCCGAAGTTGCGTTAGAGTTTTTTTCTTTATACCTTGTGGAAAATCCATTTGCCTTGAAAATTCCTTCACTTTTGTCCCAATATCTTAGGGAACAAAGAACTCTAAGCTTGCCTGGTCTGGGTGTATTTTCTCTATCAGCTCCACTCCCACCCTCAACCGATAATCCTGAAATAATCTCCAGCTATATTCAATTTGAGAATAAAAAGATAAAAGAAGCAGATGATGGACTTATCAGTTACATCAAGGAGCATACAGGAAAGATAAAACCGCTGGCCATAGCAGACCTGGATACCTTTCTTGAATCAGGCAAAGAAATGTTGAATATCGGTAAGCCATTCTACATTGAGGGTATAGGAAGCATCATCAAGAAAAAGGATGGCGAATATGAATTCACAGCCAAAGAGATTACTTCTTCAAAGGTTGAACAATACCATCAATCTGATCATGATAAGAAGATGTCGGTTTTTGAAGAGAGTAAGTATGAACCACGATCAAATCCCTGGCAAAAGATCATTGTAGTCCTGCTGGCAATTGCCGGTATTGCAGTTGTAGTGCTGGGGGGATATTATCTCTATAATAAAAACAATAATGCCGATTCGGGAAATACATCCAGCCCTGCTACAGATTCAACTAATCAACAGCAAAATCTCATAGATAGTTCAAGGATCCAGCAGGATAGTAGTAGCGCAGTAGTGCAGACTCCAGTTTCAAATGGTACATCAGGTAGTTACAGATTCGTGATCAAAAACACAACAAACAAAAGAGCTGCCTTAGCGAGGTATAACCAACTCAAAGGACTGGCTATACAAATGGACGCCAAGGATTCTGTGAACTATAAGGTTTTCTTCCTGATCAATGCTAATGCCCGTGACACTGCCTATATAAAAGACTCCCTCAGCAGATGGTATGCAACAAGGGTGGTAATCGAGAGAAATAACTAAAGCGAGTTCGAAAGTTTGAGTGTTTGATCTGTTCTCTGGTGAAATCGCGAGAATAATAACTCCAAACCCGAAACCCTAAACCCGGAATTTCCTTTTCTTGAAATACCAATAAAGCGGCACCCCGGCAAGAGTAAGTGCAAGTCCGAGGACGGAATTAATGACCGCGCTTTTCCCGTTGAGATAATTTGAGATATCATTATACAAGGTGAGACAAAGAAAGAATCCAGTAAACAGAATAAATAGAATCGGGACATATGGATATCCCCAGACCTTGTAAGGCCGCTCCGTATTCTTCATTTTCTTTCGAAGTATGAAGAGACCAACTGCAATGATTCCATAGAACACCCAGCTAACAAACACAAACATCTCGGTAAGCATATCAAAGGAACCGGTAATTACAAGTAATCCACTCCAGAAAGCGTGAAGCCAAAGTGCATTTCCCGGTGTCCCAAATTTTGGATGAACTTTTGAAGCCCATTTAAAAAAATATCCATCTTTTGCCATAGCAAATGTAATACGTGGCGGAGCCATCACATTAACATTGGTTGCACCGAAAGCTGAGATCATGATCATTATTGAGATTGCTCCGGCAGCCACCCCTCCTACCGATATTTCAAGCGCATTTGCGGCAACAAGTTTTGACCTTGCCATGTTGTCGATATTCATTGCATAGATATAGGCTGAATTAACCAGCATATATATTCCGATGCATACCAACATGCCTATAAGAAAACTTTTCGCAATATTCTTTCCTGGATTGACTATCTCACCCGCCACTGAAGCAAGGTTCCCCCAACCGTCATACGCTGCGAAGGCTCCGGATGTAGCCGCAAAAAATGCTACTGCCCATGCAAAACCTGAAAGTGAAATAGTTGAAGACTGCTCTTCAAAATGAGAAAAATCCCCTCTGCCGGATACAAATATTGATATCACCAGGAATAAGAGGGCCGCAATTTTTGCCCCTGTAAATACAACCTGAAGCACGCTGCTGTTCTTTACACTTCTGAAATTGAGCAATGAAAGAATTCCAATGACAAGAATGGTTAAGCATTTCACACCGAAGTTGTGAAGCGGAATAAGATCACCAATAAATGGTATGTGGAGTATTACTGACCGTTCAATTTCATCAGGGAAGCGTGGAAGTGGCATGAGATAATCGAAATATTGAGAAAAAATAAAAGCAATTGCGGCAACTCCCCCAGTATTGATGACTATAAATGCAGCCCAGCCGAGCAGATAGGCCATGAAGTCGCCATACATTTCTTTGAGAAAAACAAATTGCCCACCTGTTTCAGGCATCATCGCAGTTATTTCTGCCATGATCATCGCTCCGAAGAGAGAGAAAATACCAGCAACTAACCAAACAAGCAAGAGCGTGGAAGGAGATCCTAATTGAGAAGCCATCAGTGCAGGCTTCATAAATATGCTTGAACCAATTACACTGCCGATCACAATAGATACCGCAGTCCATAACCCGATCTTGCGTTGAAGTTGGTTCAAATTTAAGAGTTTCGAGTTTTGTGTTTCGAGTTTAAGGTTTCTCCTCACGACTCACGATTCACGACTCACGATTCACGATTCACGATTCACGATTCATAAATTCTGCAATAAGCCTATGAAAATGATGGGTACCCTGTTCTCTTGTTGGAGAATATCTCCCATGCTGATAAAATCTCGAATGAATTCCCTTCTGCACATTCTCTACCACCTCTTCATCTTCCAGTTCTACCTTATCCAGATCTGCACCGGCACCGGATTCCATCTTATCTTTTTTCCAGACAAAAGAATGGAATGAAACTTCTGTTTTATCGATTGAAACTGGTTTAACAATATTCAATGATAGACCCCAGGGATAAAAATTGAACATGAGATTTGGAAAGACCCAGAAATAATATGCAGCTATGTTCATTCCAAAGTCCGGTGAACTATCAGGAAGATCAAAACATCCTTCTCCTCCTCTTGCAATTCCCAGTTGAAGGTTACAATATTTAAAAAGTTCGGTAGTATAATTTCCGTAATCGATAACTGCATTCAGATCGGCATGCACAAACGGGATATGAAATCCTTCAAGATAGTTTTCGCAGTAAAGAGCCCAGTTGGCATTGACGGAATATGTCCTTGAGAATTCAGGATGAAAAATAAACTCATCCACCGGCAACCATTCCAGCCGATCGATCATGGGCTTAAGAAATTCCTGAATAGTGAGATCTCGCTTGAGTGAGGTGAATAATAATTTACCCCATCGGAAGAGAGGAAGTTCATGCAGATTATCATCTTCGCTGGGAAAATTTTCCACCTGTTTAAATTCAGGCATGGAAATAAATTTCCCGTCAAGTTGAAATAATCGACCATGATACCGACATCGGATATTAGTAGTTTGACAAGCTTCGGTCACAAGCAAATTACCCCGGTGAGTGCATACATTACTTAGGCAATGCATTTGTCCTTTTCGATCCTGTGTTAATAGTAAGGGCTCGTTCAAGTAGTTTTCAAGAAGCGTTTGAGGATAGCATTGACCTGGTTCTTTTATTTGATCAGCATCAGCGATGAATTGCCATGAAGGAGAAAATATTTTCTCTTTGGCCGTTAGAAAAAAATGAGGTTGAGTATAAAAGTCCGTCGATAAGGTCCTGGCCTTTGCAATATCAGGGTCCACGAACAGATCAGGCATTCGATGTGGGTTGTATAGTAAAGATAGTAGTTTAGAGTTTCGAGTTTTGGGTTTCGGGTTAAGGATTAATATCCTAAAATCTTAATTATTATCGTGCTATTGTGGTCCTCCTTTGCATCAATTCGCGCCACGTAGTAAGAATGATATTTTGTTTTTGAAGTGCCTTCCGAAATTCAGGATCCATCATTGCCAAAAGGTCTCCTTTACGTGTTGGACCTGAGTCTGATATTTTCTCAAATACTTCTGTTGGATCAGTACAATGCATAATGATCATTGTAATGCCCGATTTCAAAGAAGTTAATGCCTCGATATACTTGCCGGTCTTGAAGGTTTGAAGTTTTTTATCGTCGCTTTTTACGTCATCTGGGATTTTCCAGGAATAGGTTTCGTTGTAAAGATCATCCAGGACGGGGAAACCAGATAACCAAAGTTGCCAGCCTGTCTGCCGCAAGAGTTTCATTTGAGCTTCAGACATATTCATTTGCTTTCCGATCAAAGATGAATGACCACCAGGAAACATGATGGGTATGCGAGTATCAATTCCAACTTTGATGTATCGTTCCATGAAGGCTGGAGAAGCAAAGAGGGTACCCATATGCGAATCCAGATGTGTTGGTTCAAATCCCATTGACCTTGCCCTTGCGATTTGTTCTCTAATCTCTTTTTCGACCTCATCTGGTGATGCGTTCTTCACTACATCCGCCACCGTGTGCCAAAAAGCACCTTCCTTATCAACAAGACCAGGCACCGCTAATTTCCCGGACAAAGGTCCCCACCTGTATTCACTCCATTCAGAAGTTAGAGTAAGATGCAGTCCAGCGTCAGTTTTGGGATGAGTCGAAAGGTAATGCGCAAAATTCGGCACCCAGCTGCAGGGCATCATTACGCTGCAGGAATTTGCAACGCCTTTCTCCATTGCGTTAATTGCTCCTTGGTTCGATTCATAAGACATTCCCACATCATCCACATGTAGGATCACCACTTTGGAGCCCTTTGGAAATCCAAGTCTTTCAGCATAGGTAGTATCCTGGGCGTTGGTCCAGAGAGAAATTACAAGCAACAAATAAAGACAACATGATTTCATATGTAAATTGTTTTTAAATTTTTAACCGCCAGGACGCCAAGTTTCGCAAAGAGTCCTGGCGAACCCTTGCGTCTTTGTTCCTTGGCGGTTAAACTTCATAAAACTTTTTTCTCCGCCCCCACTACATCATGCCCTCCGAATTCATTTCGCAAGGCAGCCACCAATTTAGCGGAAAAAGTATCCTCCTTCTGCGAACGATATCGCATCAAGAGCGATAGAGCAATCACCGGAGTTGATACATTCATATCAAGAGCAGTTTCTACCATCCATTTACCTTCTCCTGAGGAATGAACAACGCCCTTTATTTTTTCCAGGTTGCCATCTTTTGAAAATGCATTTTCAGTCAATTCCATAAGCCAGCTTCGAATTACCGACCCATGATTCCAGACCCTTGCAATTTTGGAAAAATCGAAATCATAACCACTATGTGCAAGGAGTTCAAAGCCCTCTCCTATTGACTGCATCATCCCGTATTCAATACCGTTATGAACCATTTTTACAAAATGACCGCTTCCGCTTTCGCCACAATATAAATACCCATTTGCCAGACTAATACTTTGGAACAATGGTTCACAGAATTGGAATGTTTCTTTTTTGCCTCCGATCATTGCGCAAATTCCATTTAGAGCTCCATCGGTCCCGCCACTTGTTCCGCAGTCGAGGTACTCAATTCCATCTTCCTTCAATTTTGAACATCGAAGGACGGTATCCTTGTAATTTGAATTACCGCCATCTATCAGGATATCTCCCTTTTGAACGAGCGGGCTTAATTGCGCAATCAAACTATCAACCGCACTTCCGGCAGGAACCATCATCCAGATGATTTTTCTATCAGTCAGTTTTTTGACCAATTCATCCAATGAATCTGCAACCTTAAGCCCTGTAGTTCGGGCTTCTTCCCGCACATACTCACTAATGTCATAAGCAACCACTTCATGTCCATTCCTGACACAGTTCATTGCCAGGTTCCATCCCATCTTACCAAGTCCAATAAGGGCTAATTGCATTTAAAATGATTTTTGGATTACTTTTTACCGCTAAGGCACAAAGACGCAAGGGTTCGCAAGGAATCTTTGCGAAACTTAACGCCCTGGCGCCTTTGCGGTTAAATTTCTTAAAAAAACAAGTATCAAGAACCAAATCACAAATTCCAAATAATAGAACTCAAAACCAATTATCAATCAATTGTATTTTGAAATTTGATTCTCATTCTTTGGTTATTGCTATTTGTTTTTTGGAATTTTAATTCACATAAGGTCTTTAATAAATGGATACAGCTTTACGTACTTTTCGAAACATTTCCTATAAATCTGATGATTTGAAAAGTTAGGCTCGAATTTCTCTCCTTCGGGAATAAGTTCCATTGCATCCTTCCAATTTTTGATTGACCCTAATGCTTTCATTCCTACCAACACAGCGCCAATAGCTGAAGCATCCGCAGTGAGGGACACAACTAGAGGTTTATTCATCACGTCTGCAATAATTTGCAGCCACGCACTCGATTGAACGAACCCTCCTGTTGCATACAGCACCTTTACCGGACCATTAGTTTCTTCAACCGCAATCAGGACCTCATACAAAGCAAAAGAAATTCCTTCAATAACAGCCCTGGCCATTTGAGCTTTTCCATGAAACAAACTTAGTCCGACAAATGCACCTCTCGTATTTGCATCCCAGTGAGGAGCACGTTCACCCAGAAGGTATGGAAGAAAAATTACGCCATCGGATCCCGGAGGAACAGAATCGACCAATTCAAAAAACCATTCAAAGTCTTCGGCCGTTTGAAATCCATGCTGGAGAAAATTTTCGGCGAACCATTTTACGGCAATACCTCCGTTGTTGATCGCGCCACCACTGATGAAGAATTCATCTTCGATCATGTAATTAAATAATCGCCTTTTGTGATCAGGACGGGGTTGGTTATTCATCGTACGAACAGCACCACTTGTGCCAATAGTTATTGCCGCCTTTCCATCCCCAATTGCTCCACATCCAAGATTGGCAAGACAGCCATCACTTCCACCCAGGATGAATGGAGCAGCTTTCGATAAGAGGAAAAGATCATTCCAGTTCTCCTTGCTGTATTCATTCCATTCAACTTTATGGGTTACAGGAAGCAATTCAGACAATTTATCGCGACTGATCGATGCAAGTTTTAAGGCAGTTTCGTTCCAATCTTTTGCAGCCAGGTCAAACAATCCAGTAGCAGACGCGATGGAGTAATCGACCAAATACTTTCCAAAAAAATTGAAGAAAATATATTCTTTGATTGAGATGAATTTATGAGCAGCTTCAAATATTTCATTTTTTTCTTCCTTAAGCCAAAGAAGTTTTACAAAGGGTGACATGCAGTGCAAGGGCACACCAGTTTCTTCATATAATTTCTGCTTTTGGAGAGAATCGCTAATTCTGTTTTCATAACCATTACTCTGCAAATCTGCCCAGGTAAAAAGATTTGTAAGCGGCCGTCCGTCTTCAGAAACAGCCATGATTCCATGCATAGCGGAACTGAAACAAATGCCTTTTAAGACTCTACCAGGATTTTCGCTGATTGAAATTCTGAGAAGCTCTACAACAGTCCTGAAGATCAGGTCAGGATCCTGCTCACTTTGACCGGGGAAATTCTGGATAGTGGGATAACCTTTTTGGATTTGGCGAATTACTTCTCCATCCTCCTTCACGGTAATCGCCTTACAGTGGGTTGTGCCTATGTCCAGTCCGATAAAATAATCCATGAGCCGTGAATTTAAACAATGGCTATGAATCAAGCGAACCAGAGTATAGCAGTTTGGATTAATTACCCAAAGAGATAACCACTGGGAACAATTATTGCGAGATTGATATAAAATAATCAGATGGATTCTCCAGCTAACCAATCCGGGCCGACTTATTTTATTGTAATTGGTGCCTCGGCAGGCGGATTGAATGCCCTTAAGGAAATAGTCTCTCAACTCCCTCCGGATATTGATGCATCAGTCTTTATAGTATTGCACCTGTCAAGAAAAGGGATCAGTGATTATCTGGCTCACAGTCTTCAGCTTTCAACTTTATTGCCATGTGTTGTTGCTGAGGACGCGACACCTATTGAGAAAGGAGTGGTATATGTAGCGCCTCCAAACTTTCACCTTTTAATAAAGGCCGGAAATTGTATCCTGGGTAGGGGACCTGAGGAGAATCGCTGGAGGCCCTCCATTGATGTTTTATTTCGCTCTGCAGCAGTTGCATATGGAACCCGCGTTATTGGTGTAGTCCTAAGTGGGATGCTGGATGATGGGACTGCCGGAATGAATGCAATCAGAGCTTGTGGTGGTACGAGTATCGTTCAGGACCCTAACGAAGCAGAATATCCCGATATGCCCTTAGCAGTATTAAATAATATGCAGGTGGATCATTGCACTTCATTAGGTGAAATGGGAAATCTTTTGACAACCCTAACCAATCAGAAGCCCGCGGATCCGGTACCAGTGCCATTGGAACTTCGCACTGAATCAGAAATTTCGGAACGAGTTATGGTAGGTATTTCTTCCGTCAGTAAAATTGGAGAGCAAAGTATTTTCAATTGTCCCGATTGCGGAGGAGGATTATGGCGGATTAAGGATAAAAAAAGTGAGCACTACAGATGCCATATTGGTCATGCGTATTCTGAGAGAGATCTCTTAACAAAGCAGGCAGAGATGGTAGAAAGCAGTTTGTGGGTGGCCGTAAGAATTATGGAAGAAAGAAAGAACCTGATTAGAAAGATAGAAAGTGATGTTGCGAACAAAGGATTTAAAAGAATTGCTTCGGACCACAGTGATAGGGCTGAGGAACTGGAAGGGCATATCGAGCAACTTAAAAAACTCATCTTTGTAACTCAAAATACTGACCACACCTAAATCCGTACTATAATCCAAATCCTGGATCCTCCACCACTACCCCATTAAATCCAACAGTAAGGTTTTGCTCTGTAATTTCCGGACGGCCTCTCATAAGGACAGGTTTGTACTCCCCTGTTTTACCTTTCAACCGGAATGCAATAGAAAACTCTTTTCCATCATCAAATGCTGAATTATAGACTTTAAGCACCTTGCCGAGATCATCCGGATGAACAAATTGAGTCCAGCCCATTCCTTTCTGGTGTTCTATTGCCTTGCCTGTGAATTCTAACCAGGTCTTGTTGAGGTTGATAAAAAGTCTTTCGCTATCGGCAGTCCAGATCATTACAGGCGCCTCATCTGCCATTTTGCGTAATGCCGCTTCCCTGGCAATCAGGTTTCGTGTCACCTTATTCTGCTCAGTGATATCTTGGATAGCAATAAGTATCAATTCCTTTTTGTGAGTTTTCTGGCTGATCTTGCGGGCGCTGATAAGCAAGGTCTTCTGACCCACCTCGGGCAATTCATTTGTAATCTCGAAATTTTCGAAAAATTCATTTCTTGTCACTACTCTTTCAAGAAGTTCTCTAAGTTTCAGGATATTCCATGCCTGGTCACCCAATTCAAAAACTAAATTCCCAATTGTATCTTCTTCATTAAATTTAAAGATGCGGTAAAAAGACTTATTTACACTTTTTACAATGAAGTTGACGTCAAGGATCAAGACAGCTTCACCAATATAATGGAAAATCGCATCTGCATAATCATATGCTTCAGTGAGTTGCTCATTTCTTATTTGAAGTTCGGTATTCATGGTCATCAACTCTTCGTTGATAGATTCTACTTCTTCTTTGGAAGTTTCTAATTCCTCATTTACGCTTTGTAACTCTTCGTTACTCGAAACTATTTCTTCATTGGCCGATTGCAATTCTTCCATATGTGCCTCCTGCTCCTCGAGCATTGCCCTCATGTCATCCTTGAGACTATTTAATTCATTATGTAATTCTTCAATCGTTTTGTCACGTGTTGCAGAGTTATTTGTTTCCGCTGAATAAGAAGCTGGCTTTATTTCTTCCAGAATAACAAGCAGCTGTTTGTCCTCCCCTTTTGATTCAAGCGGAATTACTTCCAATGAAACAATGTGCGATGTTTTTTGATGTTTAATCGCTATTCCACTCTTCGAAACTGATTCATGCGTTCTGTTTGCTTTGTTTACCGCGTTACGTAGTTCAAAGACAAGTCCGGGACGCGCCATTTTCAATAAATTAAGGCTGGCTTTTCCAGGAGATGGTTCAAGAAACAGACCAGTTGATCCTCTGAATTGTAAAATCTCAAAATCATGATTAATTACAACACTGGCGGGAATATACCGGGTCAATAAAATGTTGTCCACCATCTCATCCAGTTCCCGGGAGACCTTGGAATTCTTTGAAATATTTACATTAGGAATTGTGTCGGCCTGTTTAAAAGGATCCTTTACTCTTTTTGTCATTTCAAGGATCGCTCCACTTGTTGCGTCTTTTCTTTTAGCGTAGACCTTGAATTTCTTTTCAAGTTGGGTAAAGAGTTGTGCGCCCGCTCCTACGGTTTCAGATTTGCCCAGCATCAGATATCCTGTATTGTTCAGGGCGTAGTGAAAGGTTGCGATCATTTTTTTCTGCAATACAGTGTCCAGATATATCATCAGGTTACAGCAACTGATGAAATCGATACGGGAAAAAGGAGGGTCCTTGAAAATATTATGCGGTGCAAAAACACAGACGTCTCGCACCTGCTTGACGATTCTATAGGAACCATCGATTTTATTGAAAAACCTTTGAAGTCTTCGCTCGCTTATCTCGGCAACATCGTTTATAGAATAAACAGCCAATCTTGCTTTTGCAATTGCAATATCGCTCAGATCAGTTGCAAATATTTGAATAGGAATGTTTCCCCCGATATCTGTCAATAATTCGATCATTACAATTGCTATAGAATATGCCTCTTCACCAGTAGAGCAGGCAGGTATCCAGATACGTACCGGATCATTGGCAGTCCTTCCCTTGAGGATAGAAGGGAAGAGTGTTTTTTTCAGATATTCAAATGCATCCGCATCTCGAAAGAAGTTGGTTACATTAATGAGAAGATCATTGTACAGTATGCCAGCTTCTTTTGTATTCTTTTTGATATATTCAACATAGTCTTTTAATGAATCTAGTTTATAAAGAAGCATTCTCCTAAGGATTCGCCTCTTGATCGTATTCATCTTATAATGAGAAAAATCAGTTCCCGAAAATCGCTTGAGCGTTTCCAGGATCGACAATAGATTTTCATCGGCATTATTTATTCCAGCTTCATTCTCATCCATAATCATCTCATGAACAAATTCCGCTTTCTGCGAGATGCGTTCCAGCTCTTTAGCAATATTTGCAGGTGAAAGAATTGCATCCACCACTCCTTCTGCAATTGCGGATTTTGGCATTCCCTGGAATTTAGCTGTTTCATCCTGGGCAAAAGTGATTCCTCCTGCTGATTTAATTGCTTTCAATCCAAGTGTGCCATCACTCGCATTGCCAGATAAAATAATTCCGATTGACGCCTCCTTTTGTTTTTCAGCAAGAGATATGAAAAATTTATCGATCGGTAAATGGATGGCTGGTTTAGCTTTTCTTGGAATTGTGCCAAGGACTCCGTCCAGTATAAATAGATCTTTATCTGGAGGAATTATATAAAGATGGTCAGGATTGAGAGGCAATGATTCAGATGCTTCTATAACAGTCATCCCCGTAGATCTTCCCAGTATGGAGGCAAGCATGCTTTCATGGCTCGGATTCAAATGCTGAATATATACATAGGCCATTCCAGTGTTGGAGGGGAGATTTTTCAGAAGTTCCGTCATAGCCTCTATTCCACCTGCCGATGCACCAATTGCAACGATCGGAAAAGGTTTGCTCTTCTGTTTGTCTTCACTAATCGTGCTTGATTTCTTTTTCATATCCGGTGCACAAATCCGTTTGGAAATGTTTCATAAAAAAAGACGGCAGCTTTGCTGGGCTTGATGCTGGAAAGAATGAAGGTAAGATTATTGATTTTGCTTTTGCCTGATGGCCTCAATTAAGGTATCCAGAAGGGAGGGATTCAGCTGGAAGTCCTTTGATTTGATCTCATTGCCCTCTTGCTTTAAAACCAATTTTTCAGGAATCTCCTCTTTCAGATAATTCCTGGAATTAATAACTGAAATATGATATTGTGTTGGGGAATGGTGTACTTCAAAAACATTCGCATAGTAGTGTTCACCCTTATATGTGAAATGTATTATGTAATTTTTTTCCATTTTATTGCTGGTCTGCGGCTGACAATATAATTGGAAGACTAATTTACAATGCGGATTTTCCTAAACAAATTATTACACGAATTTTATCGAATTACACGAATTAAAAACTTTCAATGATATATATTATACAGTAGACTATTTACACGAATTATGGCGAATTACTCGAATTCCTTTATTCCAGAGGCTCTGAGTCCACAATAGTCGCCAAAATTGTAAGGGCTTAATTAATGTAATTCGATAAAATTCGTGTAATTGAACTTTGCGTAAAAAATATAGCTTATGACCTTGAATCCAACCGGAAATAGCAATGAAAACTGGCTCCCTGCCCTGGGGAGCTTACTGTAGTAATAAAGCCGTTGTAGATCTCGACCACCTTTTTACAGATAGCCAGTCCCATGCCGGTACCATTATATTCGTGCATACCATGAAGCCTCTGGAACATCTGGAAAATCTTTCGCTCATATTGTTGTTCAAAACCAATTCCATTATCAGATACTTCGATCTCAAGATAACTAGGATCCCTCGTTGCCATTGACTGCTTTAAATCAGAGCCTTTTAGTATTCTTGAACTGATCTTAATGACTGGTTGTTTCCCGGCTTCCTGGTACTTTATACCATTATTGATAAGGTTCAGCCAAAGGTGATAAAAATGAGATGGGTCTCCCCAGATAACCGGGAGCTTATCATATTCAACCCTTGCATTCCGGTCGGAAATCATTTGACTGAGATCAGATAAAACATTTTTCAATACATCCTCGAGGTCAAATTCCATCCACTTCTTGTTGGCCTCATTAATAGCTGAAAAACTCAGGATGTCATCAATGAGTTGGTCCATTCTTTGAACTGAATTGCGAATCCTCCGGAAGTGATCCAGGCCGATTTCCGATAAATTTTCAATTTCTTTTGATTCAATCCTTTCAGTAAATACTTTGATCTTACGCAATGGTTCCCGCAGGTCATGACTGGCAATAAAAGCGAAAGAAGTAAGTTCTTCATTCATCTCTTCTAACCGCCTGTTTTTTTCCTCCAGTTGTTCTCGAAGGATTACATCTGTAGTTACATCCATCAGGGAACCAACCATAGTTGAGCCCCCGATACCCCTGACCATCACACTCGATGCGCGGAAATGACGAATTTCATCCATGACAATGGCCCTGAATTCAAAAACTGCTTCTTTAGGGTGGTGATCAATCACATCTTTTATTTTCTCGCGAATATGTTTCTGGTCATCTGGATGAATTAATTGAATAAAGCTTTCTATCGAAGGTTCAAATATGAAGGGTTCTACTCCTAATAATTTGTAAGTGTTCTTTGCCCAGATGGCCTGACCTGTCTTTAAATCCCATTGCCAGCTTCCGGATTGCCTTATTTTTTCCACCTGTTTTTCAACAGATTGTTGAAGTTTGATAATTGCAGTTTTTTCCCGGAGCGCTTCCTCCATTTCCATTTGACTGGTAATGTCCTGAGCAGTACCGATCAGCTTGGCTAATTTACCATGTTGATTTCGGAAAAACTTTCCAATGGAAATAAGGAAACGAATCCTCCCATCAACAGTGTAGATCCGTTGATGAATTTGATAATTATCTGCATTGTCCAAATTTTGAATGGACTCCTTAGTCTTTGGCTGGTCTTCGGGATGCGTTGTGTGAACATAGAAATCCAGAGTAGGCTTAAATGATTGGGGCGCATATCCATAGATTCTGAACATTTCATCGGACCAATAAAAATCATTTGTGATTAAATCCAGCTCGTAACTACCGAGGTGTGAAATTTCTTCTGCCTGTTTAAGAAGCGCTTGCTGCTTTTTTACCTCCTCTTCAGCCAATTTACTTTTTGTAATATTTTGTAGTACTGCCAGAACCTGAAAGACACTGCCATCTTCCAGGCGCTGAAAAACTCTTGAGCGATTACGGATCCAGATAAAGTCTCCGTCTTGTTTTATAAGCCGGTACTCAAGAGTTCTGACTTCATCATCTTCTGCAGAGTTCATTTTTTCATTAAAATCCATGACACGCTCACGATCATCGGAATGTATTAATTCCAACCTTTGTTTAATACTCATCTCTCCTAATTGCGCATTTGAAAATCCTATCCAATCCATCAAAATGGAATTGAGATAAAGGGTCTTCTTTGTTTCATTTTCAAATATGACAATTGCGTCAGGAGACGCCTCTGCAGTTTTGCTTAGGAGAAAATCTCTATCCTTAATCTTATTTTCAGCTTCGATTATTTCAGTCAAATCATTGACCATCCATAGTACTGCAATTATTTCCTCACGGTTACCCTTGATAGGGATCAAATAAGTTTCATCAAATTGTTTAGTCCCAGAATTGCGGTTAACGGGCAGATGCACTGTTTCTCCGCTGATAGCTTTTTTCAATCCCAGGTAGGATTGATCATTCCTGAAATCAGGGAACACTTCAAAAATATTCTTGCCAATGACCTCTTGTTTATTGAGGTCAAAATGAATTTCATTTTTTTTGTTCCAGTACAGGTAATTAAGGTTTCGGTCCAATACGGCAATTCTGTTCACGCTTGATTCAACCAGTTTACCTATAAATTCCAACCTGTCTTCCAAATCTCTTTGCAGATTATACTGCTCTGTTATGTCGTGTTGAATTGAAAGAACCGCTATGACATGTTCGTCAGAATTCCTTACTGGAACCAGGGTATACTCATGACATTCGCCACCCATTATTGTTTTAAATTCTGAAAATTGAATCGTTTCACCTGAAAGAGCTTTTTGGAATGCTTCAATGACCTGTTTATTCTTTAGCTGCGGAAAAAGTTCAAAGATATTTTTACCTAATGCCTCTTCTTTCTTTAAATGGTGTTTAAGTTCCACCATTTGGTTGCAGGCAATTATATTGTTTGAATTGTCCGTTACCAGGATCTCATCCTGAATGTGTTCGGCCAACATCTCTGAAAATTGGGTTTTCTCCTTTACTTGTTGATGCAACAACACTTCGTCAGTGATATCCTGAGTAGTTCCGATTATATTAATGTTTCCCTGCGGTGTAAGGTGAGGTTGATTTCTTGATCGTAAAAAGCGTAATTCTCCATCAGCTCTGATTACCCTGAATCGAAAATCCTGTTCCTTTAGTTCTTTTTTCAATCGCGCTGGCATATCCTTCATCCAATTCCGATCTTCAGGATGTATCAGGTTAATAAAAGGATCGAAATTGCTGGCACCAACTTGCTTTAAGCCAAATAACGCACAATAATTGTTTGAGAAATAAATTTTATCCGAATTTATATCCCAGGTCCATGACCCAATACCTGCTGTTACCTCAGCCTGCTGAAATGAAATGTTCTGAATGTTCAATCTCTCACTGGTTTCCCTAAGCGCTTCTTCCTTCTGAACAGGATTAGTAATATCCTGCATCACACAAACAACCAAAAACTCATTCTCTTCATTATGAAATAACTTTCCTTTTAATCTTATATTCCTGAGTTTACCATCTGGCCTTACTATTCGGAATTCCGTATCCGCGGGTTGATTTCCAGCCAGAATCGTTTTTACTAACTCATCAAAGAGAGGCCGGTCATCTATTTGTACCAATTGTACAAATAAGTCGAAACCAGGTTGACGTGGGACACCTTTTAAACCGAAAATCCTGAATAAATTTTCAGAATACAAATTCTGCCGGGTGCTGAGGTTTATCTGCCAGGTACCGAAAAATCCAATTTGCTCCGCTTGTTTGGAAACCTCATTTTGCAAATAGATTTTTTCTACTGATTCCCTTAGCTTGATCTCCAGGAATTTCTTCTCAGTGATGTCCTGTGTTATTCCTGTCAGGAGAGGTTCACCCAGGTAATTCTTCGTAACAGAACTTACGATAGCAAAATGTCTTACTTCTCCATCCGGACGAACAATCCGAAACTCGAGATGGAGGGGAATTTTTTCAGAATATGACTTTTCGAAGGCCTCTGAGATGACTTTTCTGTCATCGGGATGAATAAAAGGAATGAAAAGATCCGGGTGGGCTTTATCTGAGATCTCCAACCCATACAATCGAAATAGGTTGTCAGAAAAAGTTGTCTGAAAACTGTTCAGATTGATTTGCCAGTTTCCAATATCACCAATTTTCTCAGCCTGTTTAAAAATCTTTAGTTGCAGTTCAAGTGCTGCAAGCTCTTCCTGGAGAGAACAGGCATCCGTTTCATTATCCATGATTTCGCTGGTGTCTATAATCGAATTTTCACCTAGATTCTTTGACATTGCTACCCCTCCAACTATATAAATCTACCTCAATTTTAATACTTTATGCAAAGACTGAGTCAGATTTTCACCAGTAATCCCTTCATGGATGAGTTTGGTAATGGCAGGTTTTTATTGAATCCGAAATAATATTTTGACTTGATAAGATTCTATTTCATTAAGCTCGTAATTCTACGAAGGGAAGAGCAGAAATTTTATTCACATAGCTGAAAGCAAACAAAATAAATGGAGTCGTATTGTCTATGTATAACTAAACCTGTGTAAATCAGCTTCTCACACACATTTTTTTAAGAAATTTATTAGCACCTGCTCAATCAGATTTTGAGGAAGGTTCGAAAACATTTTGGGCAAAAATGGAGAAGGATTGAGTTGTTGTATCCGATCGTGTTCGTAACGACCAGCCTCGATTCGGGGCTGGTAATTTTCATTAGCTTATTCAGGCTTTTAAACTGCACTTATGATTGGGCAAATACTGTCTTTGAAATTTGAATTCAATGGAGAAGATTATTATGCGCTTTTGAGAGTCAAACAAAAGGAATCTTGGATTGAATACCATGTTACCGTCATGCGCGGAGAATTAGAAAAAATTTTATACGGTAGTCATGTTTTGATTGAAACCAATGGTAAAGTCCAGGTGGACGATTCAGTTAATGAAACCCAGGAAGGAAGATTAAGGAATCAAATTATCAAGGCTCTCCAATTACATCTTGACACGAATAAGAAGTTAGTAGAAGAATCATAGAAGTTTGAGAGTTTGAATGTTTGATTGTTTGAATGTTTGAATGTTTGATTGTTTGATTGTTTGAGTGTTTGAATGTTTGATTGTTTGAATGTTTGATTGTTTGAATGTTTGAAAGTTCGAGAGTTTGAAAGTAAGAAGGTATTTAACTCACGATTCACGTCTCACGATTCAAGTCTCACGATTCACGTCTCACGATTCACGTCTCACGACTCGCGAATCACGATTTATCATTCGGAATACCTTGTAGGCGTACCAACGGGAACCCGTAGCCTTTTCCAGACCATTCTTTCCTTTGGGTTAAGTCGTCGGAATGATTCTATGCTTTTTAATTCATCTGTTTTTGAGCAATAGCAGATCGCGACATAGAACGACAATAAATTATATAAGAAGGAATGAGTATTGGAGTCTATATTTTCAGCAATGGCCTGACCGCGGTCCAGCACGATCTTCAATTTTTCGGTCTCCCGCAGCCTTTCAAATTCCTGAATTTCCATTACAAAATAATTTTCTCTTGACGAAGGTATAACGATGAGCAGTAACAGATTACCAAATTTCTAAATTTTTTTAATGGCAAAAATTATGATTATGCACACTCTGTATTTTAAGCCATATGCCTTAAGCAAAATGCTGGCGTTGATAAAATAATGTCAGCAGATTGAGGGGAAAGAGAATGTGTACTTGTACTTTACATCAAAGGTGTCTGCATATCTGATGAAGATTATCTCATATGGAATTTCGAATTAATTCTCACCAGTAACAGGACTCCAGCTTGTCTTGATTTCAAATTGAACACAAATACAATTACTTATGTCAGACATTCTCAACCCAAACGGAGATCCACTCAAACCTATCAAGTCTATAAAATCAAATATCGCCAACCGTGGATTTGCCTCGATGGATCCTGCGAAGCAACGCGAAATTGCCAGCAAAGGAGGTAAGGCTGCAGCAGTTTCTGATACCTCCCATAGAGGATTTGCATCGATGGATCCGGCAAAACAACGGGAGATTGCCAGTAAGGGCGGTCGTGCATCTCAGAAAAAGAATGGCACCAACGGCATCAATCCTGGTGCTAATGAAAAAGAATAGGCTTCACCAGGACCTCACCCCTAACCCCTGAATGGAATAGGAAATGCTCAACTAACAATTTTCAACACTCATTTGAAAATTATGCAGTGTAAATTATTCCGACTTCTGACCTCTGATTTCTGACATCCGTCTTTACCTCACCCCGGCCCTCTCCACTTCGTGGAGAGGGAGTAATAATGTTTCTTTTCCCTCTCCGCAAAGCGGAGAGGGTGGCTCGCGGAGCGAGACGGGTGAGGGAATTTTTCCTTCTGACCTCCGACCTCTGACTTCCTTTATTGACCTCACCCCTAACCCCTATCCGAAGGAGAGGGGATAAGAAATGTTCAACAAACAATTTTCAATGCTCTATGATAATTGAGTGTTGAGAATTGAACATTATTTCCTTAAGACCTCACCCCGGCCCTCTCTACTTCGTTGAGAGGGAGCAATAATTTTTCTTTTCGCTCCCCACTCTCCACTTTCTGCTCTCCATTCAGGGTTGCTAGTGGAGCGAGACGCTGAAGGTTTAGTTTTAAGTTGAATATTGAGCGTTGAGCATTGAAAATTATTCCAGTTTTTGGACCTCACCCCTAACCCCTCTCCGAAGGAGAGGGGATAAGAAACGTTCAACTAACAATTCACAATGCTCACTTGAAAATTGAGTGTTGTGAATTGAAGGTTTTTTCCTTTCGGCCACACCCGGCCCTCTCCACTCTCCATTCAGGGTTGCTCGTGGAGCGAGAGGCTGAGGGAAACAAAAAAGACCGCCATTTGGCGGTCTGTATAAAAAATTCCGAACTGAAGGATTAATAATCCATTCCGCCCATACCCTGAGGAGCACCATGTGAATGTGGTTCTTCTTTCTTGGGTTTGTCGGCAATCACACACTCCGTAGTCAACAACATTCCTGCAATTGAAGCGGCATTTTCAAGTGCGATACGAGTAACCTTTGTAGGGTCGATAACACCTGCAGCAATCAGGTTTTCATAACGTTCAGTGCGTGCGTTGAATCCAAAATCACCTGTTCCTTCCTTCACTTTCTGAACTACTATTGAACCTTCAATTCCTGCATTACCAACGATCTGGCGAAGAGGCTCTTCAAGTGCTCTCTTTACGATGTTAACTCCTATTGCTTCTTCATCATTTCCAACTTCCAGCGTATCCAAAGCAGCAATTGCACGGATATAGGCTACGCCTCCACCTGCAACAATTCCTTCCTCAACAGCGGCCCTGGTAGCATGCAAGGCATCATCCACTCTATCCTTCTTCTCTTTCATTTCAACTTCAGTAGCTGCACCAACATTCAAAACTGCAACACCACCGCTAAGTTTAGCCAGGCGCTCCTGCAATTTTTCCTTATCGTAATCAGATGTAGTTGATTCAATCTGAGCCTTGATCTGGTTAACACGAGCCTGGATATCATCTTTCTTTCCTGCTCCACCTACAATTGTAGTATTGTCCTTGTCTATGACAACTCTTTCTGCACGTCCGAGATAGCTTAGGTCAGCATTCTCAAGTTTATACCCCTGGTCTTCACTAATCACAAGTCCTTTTGTAAGGATCGCGATATCCTGGAGCATTTCTTTCCTTCTGTCGCCAAATCCTGGAGCCTTAACGGCTGCAACGCGCAATGTGCCGCGAAGTTTATTGACAACCAGGGTAGCAAGTGCTTCACCTTCCAGATCTTCTGCAATAATGAGCATTGGAGCTCCCTGTTGAGCAATTTTTTCAAGTATATGAAGGATATCCTTCATGGCGCTTATCTTCTTATCATAGATAAGGATATAAGGTTTATCCAGTTCTGCTTCCATTTTTTCGCTATTAGTAACGAAATAAGGAGAAACATAACCGCGATCGAATTGCATACCTTCTACAACCTCGATTCCAGTTTCAGTTCCTTTGGCTTCTTCAACAGTGATCACACCGTCTTTTCCAACCTTGGTCATTGCTTCAGCAATGAGAGAACCTATCTCGTTATCGTTATTGGCAGAAATAGAAGCAACCTGCTTGATCTTTTCATTATCTGTCCCAACTGCCTGGCTTTGACCTTTAAGGTGTTCAACCACCTTATTAACAGCTTTCTCAATACCACGTTTCAAATCCATTGGATTTGCGCCCGCTGCCACATTCTTCAAACCTTCGCTGATAATAGACTGTGCAAGAACAGTGGCTGTGGTAGTACCATCACCCGCAATGTCAGCGGTTTTGCTGGCAACTTCCTTAACCATCTGAGCACCCATGTTTTCAATTGGGTCTTCAAGTTCAATCTCTTTAGCTACAGTAACTCCATCCTTAGTTACTGAAGGAGAACCGAATTTTTTCTCAAGTACCACATTACGTCCCTTAGGACCCAGCGTTACTTTAACAGCATTTGCTAATATATCAACACCCCTCTTCATTTTGTTCCGGGCATCGATATCAAAGAACAGTTGTTTAGCCATATTTGTAAATTTTGAAAATTTAGATTGTGAAATTGACCATGTTGTGATTGAGTATCATGGTCTTCGTCTATTCTACTTATACTATTGCTAAAATGTCACTTTCTCTCATGATCAGCAGATCATCACCTGCAATCTGAATTTCAGTACCTGCATACTTACCGTACAATACTGTATCGCCTACTTTCACAGTTACGGGTTCGTCTTTTTTACCAGGTCCGGCAGCTACTACAGTACCACGTTGTGGTTTTTCCTTTGCAGTGTCCGGAATAATGATACCACCAGCGGTCTTCTCCTCAGCAGGAGCTGGTTTCACAATTACCCTGTCATGAAGTGGGGTAACATTTAAATTGTTAGCCATAGTCGTTATGATTTTTGTTTTCTGAATTTATTCTTGTCTGGAGATTTTTTGAATCAGACAGACCCCGGATACCTTTGAGTGGGGCCGGCAAAGGTAAACGAATTTCGTACCAAGCGTTAAAAAAAGTCAAAATTGCAGGTGCATTGCAGTTGTTGACAGCAAGACGTTAAAATTTTGACAGATGAAGAGATGTTTGAAAGATTGAGAGTTCGAAAGTTCGAGAGTTGAAATGTTTGAGAGTCAAACTCTAAACCCGAAACCCTAAACTCCCTATCTTTGCCCGCTCTTAAAAGTTCTTATAAATGATCAGCAGAAGAAATATTCGTGTGAAGGTAATGCAGACGCTGTATGTTCTGGATACCCAGGAAAACCCGGTTCCGACCAGTGAGGCTGTCAAACTTCTTCAAAAACATTTTGATCAGTCTACCGAGCTTTTCATTTTTCTCATTTATACCGTTACAGAGATTGCCCGATATGCAGAAACGGATGCAAAACATCGTGCTTCTAAACACCTGCCTTCAACTGAAGACCTGAATGTAAACACCCGCATCGCTGGTAATGAGCTTTTATGGACTATCCTTGAATTGCCTTCGTACAAGACGGCAATCAACAAGTATCGACCACATCTGAAATCTGACAAAGAGCTTGTAAAAAAACTGTATCAGGATCTTGCAGAAACAGATAATTATAAAACTTACCTCGATCTTCCGGCCCGGGATAAGAAAAACGAGCGGGAGATACTCGAAACTATATTCAATGATATTATGCTTCCGAGCGATTTGTTTGAGGCATATATCGAGGAACTTTTCAATAACTGGGACGACGATGTTGACATGATGCACCAGCTCATGCAAAGCTTTTTGCAGAAATCACACAATGTGAACTTCCAGGATATGCTTGGAAAAGATAAATGGGATTTCGGAAGCGGCCTGCTCCAGACTGTTATGGAAAAGAAAGATGTAACAATGGATTTAATAAAGCCAAAGCTCAAGAACTGGGATGCTGAGCGAATCGCTTTATTAGATATGATCCTGATGCAGATGGGAATTAGTGAATTCCTGTATTTTGAAACCATCCCTCCAAAGGTTACCATCAATGAATATATCGACTTGGCAAAGGAGTATAGCACACCTCAGTCGGGTCAGTTTGTAAATGGTATCCTGGATAATATTCATAAGGAGCTGGTGAAAGAGGACAAAATGCATAAGGTTGCCTATAAGCCCAATGGAAGTTGATTGGTTGATTAGTTGATTGGGAGGAATTGGGTTTAAGGAAAATGGAGTGAAGATTTTGTTTGAACTCGAAACGCTAAACGCGAAACCCGAAACTGCCTTACTTTTGCGAAAATCATTGTCATGAATTTGAAACTGGTTTTGATCCTTCTGGCTGTTGTTACGGTCCTTGGTTGTGAAAATAATTATACTCACCACGGAACCGCCGCAGATAAGCAATCCAGCCTTCAGGATTCTTCTGATTTTACAATGATCCAATGGATCGATTCTGCCCGCGATCTGGGCAAGATCAACGAAGGTGATAAGATTGAAGTAGCGTTCAGATTTAAGAATACTGGCGACAAGCCGTTGGTCATCGCAAGTGTTACACCGAGTTGCGGATGCACTGCTGCCGATCCACCAAAGGAACCAATCGCTCCAGGGAAAGAAGGTGTTATCAAGGGAGTATTTGATAGCAATGGAAAGCCAGGACCAAGTACTAAATCGCTGACAGTTCAGGCGAATACTAAACCATCACAATATCATACACTGGCCTTTTCAGTTGAGGTGAAGGCAAAGCAGAAATAATAAAATAGTTCAACAATCTTCATAAACAAACAAGACCTACAATGACAATTTTGTTTTTATTACAGGCGCAGCCGGGAGGTGGATATTCTTCTCTATTTCTATTGGGTGCAATGATCCTCGTTTTCTGGCTGTTCATGATCCGTCCTCAAGCAAAGAAAGCCAAGAAGGCAAAGCAATTTCAGGAAACGATGCAGAGAGGTGATCGTATAGTTACAATCGCTGGAATTCACGGCACGGTGAATAAAATCAATGATGATGGAACTATAAATATTGAAACCAGTCCTGGAAGTTATTTAAGGATCGAGAAGAGTGCCATTAGCATGGAATGGACAGAGAATATTCAGAAGCGTGCTGGCTTAGAAGCTGCAAAAAATTCGTGAATCATGTGATATTTTGAAATTTGGTTTCTTCGCTTCGCTCAGGATTGGGAAATTGGGAAATTATCGAACAACGATCATCAACCAACGCCCAACGTATTACCCGAAACCCTAAACTCTAAACACGAACCTGATGATTCTACGTGTAGGTCTCACAGGTGGAATTGGAAGCGGTAAGACAACCGTAGCCAATGTATTTGAAATTCTTGGCATTCCTGTATACTATGCAGATAAGGAAGCAAGGCGTTTAATGCATGAAGATGAAAAGATCAGGGAGGAATTAATAAAAGCATTTGGCGAAGAAGCATATATTGAAAATAATCTCAACAGCAGATTCATTGCTGAAATAGTTTTTAAGGATAAAGCAAAGCTCGATCTACTCAATGCGCTGGTGCACCCAATCACCATACATAGGGCTGAAGAATGGATGCAACAGCATAATACTCCCTATGTGATCAAGGAAGCAGCTCTCATTTTTGAAAGCGGTAGTCAGGACAAGCTGGATTATGTAATTGGTGTATCCTCACCTCTTTCATTGAGAATTCAACGAACAATTAAAAGGGATGGAATTACAAGAGAAGAGGTCCTGAAAAGAATGGAGAACCAAATCCAGGAGCAGATTAAGATGAGGCTTTGCGACTTCGTTATTATCAATGACGAACAACAGCTTGTACTTCCTCAAGTCCTTGCACTTCATGAAAAATTAAAAGCTCTGGCACTTAACCTCGAAGACGCAAAGACGCGAAGCAACGCAAACTAACCTTGCGCATCTTAGCGTCTTTGCCGTAAATTTCTTAGTTCAGAGAAAACCTTGGTCTTTTATTTCGCTGGTGTTTAACCAACCAATACGTTAGTGCAGCCGCTGCGGCTAATCCAACTACCTGGAGAATCAAAGCAACTGGAGTTACAGGTGGTGGAACAGACTGTACCCCTCTTTCATTGACATATGCCGGCTCATTCACATATCTACCTGACTTAGGTTTTGCCAATTCCTCGAAATGATCGGCCAGCTCTTTCAATTTTGATTGAGCTTCTTCTCCGCGCAAGGGTTTGCCATGACCTGTTGCAACTATCAATGGATTTAAAGCAGCGAGCTTCTTTACAGACTCGGCCGCTGATTGCCAGTTGTAGGTGAAATATTTCGGTGGACCAGAAAGTTTCGGGCTGGTTGTGGTCAAAGCACAGAATGCTGATTCAGCCTTTGTAGTCACAACTGCATCGCCAGCAATTAATACTTTATCTTTTTCACGGAATAAACTGATATGTCCCGGGGCATGACCAGGAGTATGAATATATCTCCATTCAGGAAGCACAGGTATCTTACCATCATCCTCAAGAGCAATAATCTTTCCGTTCATATTTATTGGACCACGAGGATATGCCCATGAAAGGAGAGACATCATTCCGCCTCCAACAGTTGGGTCTGGCGGAGGATACGAAGATTTACCAGTGAGGTATGGCTTCTCCATATAGTGAGCATAAACTGGAACATCCCATTCGTTTGCCAATTCTATTAAAGATCCAACATGATCAAAATGAGCATGTGTAAGAACAATTGCTGACGGTCTTAATTCGGGCCAGAATAAATGCATTGCCATCTGCCTGATCTTCGGGGCTGTAGTTTTAAGTCCAGTATCTATCAGTACCCAGCTATTATTCTCAGGGCTATGGATCATGAAAATATTTACGAAGATGTCCTTCATACTCCAAACACCAGGGGCGACCGCATACCAATTCTTGTATAATTTTCTTTGCTTGATCTTTTCCATAATGATTTGTGTTTAATTCCGAAAAAACAGTCTTAAAATCATGCCATGGTTATTTTAATTTTAAGCAATAAGAAGCGATATGGATAAAGTAAATCTTGCTGAAAAATTTGCCCTCTTTAATGAACATTGGAGCCCAAAAGTGGTGGGAGATCTGAATGGTCAACAGGTGAAGCTGGTAAAATTTAAGGGACCATTCGACTGGCATCATCATGTTAATGAAGATGAGCTCTTCCTGGTTGTTAAAGGAAATTTTGACATGGAATTCCGTGACAGGGTAGTCAGAATGAATGAAGGTGAATTTATCATTGTCCCTAAGGGAGTTGAACATCGTCCAAATGCTGAGGAGGAAGTGGAGGTTATACTATTTGAACCCGCTACCACCCTGAACACAGGAAACGTTATTACCGAAAAAACGGTGAAAGCCTTGCAAAACCTGTGATTAGTTCCGAAAATTTTTATAGCTTAATTGTAGAATAACCCGAACATGCCCCCTCTAAAATTCTATCGTCAATCAATTCGTATTGTAGCTACGACATTGTTGAGCATATTCATTGGCTCATCATCGGCTCAAATCCAGCTTTGCATTGATCCAAAAGTCGCATCTCCGCGGGGAGGTGGTGGACAAGGAGTCTATTCAAGTTCTGATAAATGGACCCCTGGCTACGTGGTCAAGATAAAATTTCTGGATGGCAGCGAGCTGCTGCGGGGAAAGGTCAGGCAATATGCTCCAGAATGGATGAGATTTGCCAATATCAGAATGCAATTTATTGAGAGTGGATCTGCTGATGTGAAGATCAGCTTCTCCAAACCAGGCTCATGGTCCTATATAGGAACAACCTGTACCAAATTCCAGCAAAATGAGAGCACTATGAATTTCGGCTGGTTCAATGCACAGACGCAGGAATATGAATTCCGGAGAACCATTCTGCACGAGTTCGGCCATGCATTAGGGCTACTTCATGAACATCAATCTCCTTCGAGCCAGATACCCTGGAATTATGAAAAAGTATATGCCCACTATATGCAAAGTCAGGGTTGGACAAAAGAAATGGTGGATCAACAGGTATTTAGCAGGTATAGTGTTACCCAATCCAACAATAAGTATGATCCAAAATCAATAATGCACTATCCAATTCCTGCAGAGTTCACAACTAATGGTTATTCGGTGGGATGGAATTATGATTTATCAGAGGAAGATAAGCGCATCATAGCGCAGATGTATCCTTTCAATAATACTACTCCCACCACCACAACCGGCTCTACCGGAGCATTAGGAGTTCAGTTGACCAAGATAGAAGTAGAACATAACTTAACGAAGGATGGGAAATTGGGGATGAAGATTTTCCAGACTTTCCAGATCAGTAATGCGCAAAATAGAAAGTGCCTGATCTCAGCCCATTTTTACAATACTGCAACCGGACAAGCCTTACCTGATAAGAACGGCGTATACAGCACTACGGATAAAACTGTTTCTACATATGGTGGCTTCACGCCAGGTTATCCCAATACATCCTTTAATCGTCTTGAATTATTCCTCCCATATGATGAGTTGCATCTTGGATATGGTGAACATAAATTAAGGATGTCGGTTTCTATCTGGGATGATCAGGGCAAGGAATTATCAAGAGGAGGTGATTATTTCTTCGATTACCATAATGGGGCAATAGTTGAAAAGATCTGGACCGAAACAAGGTTTGAAACAAATGGCATTCGCGTCTATCCAAGGTTCACTATGAAGTATGGCAGGAATGCAACTTTTAAAGTTTGTGCTTACTTCCACGATGGAGCAGGTACTGCATTGAAGGATTATAATAATCAGTATAATTCTGTAGATGGAAAAGTTGCACTCTGCTTTGATATCAGTCCCGGGTATGATGTAGCAACTTACAATTGGTCGGCACAAATGAACGATTTCAATATATTCCTACCATATAGTGAATTGCATCTACCACGGGGACGACATAATCTGAAGTACTACCTGATCATTTGGGATGGCAATAACAGGCAGGTGAAAATTGGTGAGTGGGTGGACTTCGTTGTGGATTTGAACTAATGTTTGAGAGGTTTGATTGTTTGAATGTTTGAGAGTTCGAGAGTTTAAGATGCAAATCGCTAATGAATATTTTTATTGTTCGAATGTTTCTTCTGGTAACACTTTTTTTAGAATACAAAGTTTTCTAGATCAGCGATCGGCAAAACAAAAGGAATTCTGCAATTTATTGGGGAGTGTATTCCGGACAGATTGTTCATATTTGTTCGACCCTATGGGCTTTAAATCTACAAGGAACTTTCAAACTCTCAAACATTCAAACTTCTTCCTTAAAGAGACCTTGATTTAACCATGAATTCATTCGTATAGTAACGAATAGTCTGCATTAATTTCTGTCGGGCCTCATTGATATTTCCTTCATCAAGCTTCTCCAGTGCTGTTGAGACAAGTGATTCAAGATTTTCATTTAGTGTATGAATATATTGCCCCTGGAGTTGTTGAAAAACATTATCGTCTCTTTTGCGATTGAGCGAGGAAGCTGCCTGTTCAAATCTTTTCCAAAGGCTAAAAAAAACTTTCTTCCCTTCTTCGTTAAAATCAACCTGTATTTGTTCAATATCCATTTTTTGATTTGCATTTGGAAACAGTAAACTCAATAGCGGTAACAAATTGCGTTTATGTTCATGCCCGCACCTACAGATGCAAAAAGCAGAACATCTCCGGGAGAAAGTGTGTGATTCTCCATTTTATTCCTGCGAACCAAATCAAGAAGTGTTGGTATGGTGGCTACGGAACTATTGCCAAGCCATTGAATACACATCGGCATAACGTTTTCGGCTGCCTTGTCCATTCCATATAATTGATAAAACCGGGTCAACATTGCTTCGTCCATCTTTTCATTTGCCTGGTGAATAAAGATCTTCTTCAGTTCATGAATGCCAACACCACTTTTATCAAGGCATTGTTTCATTGCGGCAGGAACATATTTCACCGCATACTCATAAACTTTTCTTCCCTTCATTTTGAGATACCTCACGTCAGGATCAGTTTCAGGATGATAAGATTTACCCAGATTAATATAGGAGGATTCATCGAGACTATGGGACATCGCGCAGCTAGAGAGTATACCTGGACCTTTATCAGAAACCTCCTGTTTCTCCATTACACAAGCTCCGGCACCATCTGCGAAAAGCATGCTGTCCCTATCATATTTGTCTATAACACGCGATAAGGTTTCGGTACCTATCACCAGCGCTCTTTCTGCCATGCCTGCCTTGAAATATGCGTCAGTCTGGATCATTGCCTGGACCCAACCTGGACAACCAAATAACAGATCATAAGCAATGCACTCAGGTTTTCTTATCCCAAGAACATGCTTTACTCTGTTGGCGAGGGAAGGAACAGCATCTGATTGAATTGCATTGTTGGTCACATCTCCGAAATTGTGGGCCACAATTATCTGATCAAGAGTTTCAGGGTCAATGCCGCTATCTTCAATTGCATTTCTTGCTGCAATCGCAGCTATATCGGATGCGTTGAAATTCTCTTCAACATATCTTCTCTCAGCAATCCCGGTAATTTGTTTGAATTTTTCCAATACCTGGTCAGAAGAAATCGTTAACTGCACATTGACATCACTATAAAAATCCTGCTTATTAAAATCTGAATTTGACTGGATGACTGTAGGTATATAAGACCCGGTACCAATTACTACTGATCTCAACATAATATTACTGGCGGATAATTAGTCGATAAGCGAAGATAACTAGGTCAAACGATTAAATCTAAATCGGGACCCTGTGAGCGGTCGAGCGAAGCGAGACCCTGACAGGGTCGTTAAAATCCTATCGCCAAGAAATAATAGGCTACCTTTAAAGGAGTGCACTATCCTTTCCTGGCGGCCATCGCAATTCCAACCTTTTCCTTTGCCTGCCGCGAATACTAGTTAGAAATCAATTTTATGAATATCCAGATATTGAATCTCCATCCTAATTTCATTGAAACCGATCTTGAAAAATTGTTTGCTCCTTACGGAGAAGTTAGTTCAGTTCAATTACTTAGAGACAGGTTGAATAACAGGTCAAGAGGAAGAGCGCTTGTTGATATGCCAATACAACGGGAACGGGATAATGCAAGGGAATGCCTGGATGGAATGCTCATCATGGGTAAATACATCAGGGTCTCAGAGATCCAATATCTCCCCGGCAAAGCAGCCACTTCCTATCCCAGAGGTCCCTTCAAAGGAAAAAATAAGTCTACTGAATGATAAAACTCTCTCAACCAGATCACGACAGAATTATAGAAATCAGGAATAGCCTCAAATTAATCGGACCAGAAGAATCTTCTTTTGCCAACGTAGAGCAATTATTCTATGAAGCCATTTCAATTTCCAGAAATTATGAGAATAACGGTGACAACATTTTACTCGCCAGCCTAAAGAGGCTAGAGCATGTTGAATACAAGGTGACCCAGTCTCATTTCAATAAAAGGAATCAAAGAGAACAGGCAATCAGGAAATTCATAACGGGATTAAAAAAAATACTACAGCAGAAATTCATTTGAATCGATCCCAGCCTGTCCACACAAATAAAATTTTTGGTATTATTATGCAAAGAATAAATTACTCATTTTTGTTTTTTGTAATTCTTTAATGAGGTACAATGAAGCAATATTCAGAATTTCTATTTTGTCTCATTCTTTTGATCTCCTGCCGGGCGCACAAGATTACCGAGGATAATATTCAAAAAGGTGAACTGATCTTTCAATCTGGTTTTGAACCGGACTCGAAACTAATTCCGAAAAATGCAGATGCGGATATCATCGGAACTGATAACTCCATGAATTTGAAAAACGACTGGGTGAACGATTTTGATAATGATCCTGGAATCGGGAATTTCAATATTCAATACCAGGGAGGTGATTCCACTATGCGTTATGCCGCCATCATCCCCGAACCTGGAAATCCATCTAACCATGTTCTTCATTTCTGGTTACGGGATGCTAATGTTGGTGGAAGCAAAGGACGGATCCAGGGAAATTTATATGGCAATAAAGGAATGAAAGAATTTTACCAATCGGTGAGAATGTACCTGCATCCCGACTTCAATGAAGTCAGAAACTTCCCAAAGAAAATTCATTGGTTAACAATAGCTGAATTCTGGAATAATATAACCTGGAGCCAGGATGTTCCGTACAGGTTTCGAATTACACTTGGGTTAGGCAAGACCTCTGAAAAGGAGGACGATTTATTTTTTATCCTGGATGCAGAGGATTGTGAATTGTTCAATGATGGCAGACAAAAATATTCTACAATTTGGGCGGAGACTAATCAATCCGTAAAGGTACCGATCGGAAAATGGTTTACGATGGACTATTACTATAAAGAAGGTAATAACGAAACCGGAAGGTTCTATTTGTCAATTAAGCCCGATGGCGGAAATAAGCAGGTTATATTCAACCTCTCGAAAATTACACACAACACCCAAGACCCATCCCCAGATGGAGTTACTGATTTCAATCCAATTAAATTGTACACTTCTGGTGAGCTCATCAGTTATATGAAGAGTAAGGGAAAGGCACTTCAAATTTATTGGGATGATTTCCGCCTTTGGAAAAACAAATCGCCTGATTGAAAATGAATTGTGAGTACTTGAGGTCCTTAATTGACAGATACTCAATAAAGTCTTATAAATATTACACAATTAGGAGGCAAAATCCAGACCAGCTAGAATGAATTTGGTAAATTGCAGTATGCTATAAATCGCCCTCCTTTATAGCCGTCAAAATTCTAATATGGCAAAAGTCAGTTTCAACAATCAGGGACAGGTTTTTTTTGCTTCACTCAAGAAATCGGTCGATAATTATTTTGCATCCAGACAAATCAAGAAAACAGGCAATTGGAAACTATACACCAAAACAATTATTTTGATTCCATTGTCTCTTGCAGTTTACCTGTTCCTAATTCTCGGAAGCTATACTCCATTAGCCGGGATTTTACTTTCTGTCTTCCTGGGGTTTGTTCTTGTTTCAATAGCGTTCAACGTAATGCATGATGCCTGCCATGGAAGCTATTCAAGTAAAAAGTGGGTTAACGAACTTTTGAGCCTTACTACAAATGCTCTTGGCAGCAACTCATTTATATGGAAGGTCAAGCATAATATTGTGCACCATACCTATACCAATGTTGATGGAGTTGACGATGATATAACCAAGGGTGCCATTATGCGTTTTTGTAAGACGCAACGATGGTTCCCAGCTCACCGTTTTCAGTTTATCTATATGTTCCTTCTATACAGCATGACTACATTGCTTTGGATCTTCTTTACAGATGTAGCGAAATACCTTTCAAAAAAGATTGTGGTCACTGAGATGAAAATCGGATACCGCGAACACATCAATTTCTGGACAAGCAAAGTCCTTTACGTTTTCTTTTACGTTTTGTTGCCTGCCTGGCTTGTTGGATGGGAAGCCTGGCTAGTGGGTTACCTTATAGTGAATGTAACGATGGGTTTGACTCTTGCCGTTGTCTTTCAACTTGCACATGTGGTTGAAAAGACCAGCTTTGAATTGGCAGGAGAAGCTCCTAAAGTGATTGAATCTGAATGGGCCGTTCATGAGGTAAGTACTACCTGCAATTTTGCAACCCACAACCGTATCATTTCGTGGTTTGTTGGAGGATTGAATTACCAGGTAGAACATCACTTATTTCCCCGCATAAGCCATGTTCACTATCGTGATATAAGTCCGATTGTGCAGGAACATTGCTCTGCCTTTGGCCTCCCCTATCACTCATATCCAACTTTGACCGCTGCTCTGATTTCTCATGTTCGCATGATGAAAGATTTAGGCAGAAAACCTGATTAAATTTGTTGGACCTATTAAATACAAAAAGCCCCGACATAGAGCCGGGGCTTTTATACTAAAGCTATTTTTTAGTACCTATTTTGGTTATAACTTTTACTGCTATTGAAATTATCCTTGCGGCTTTCTTTAGGTTTAGCTTCTACCACTTTGATAGTTCTGCCTTCGAGAGTTGATTGATCCAACTCAGCGATAGCTTTGTTTGCGGCTTCGTCAGCCATTTCAACAAAACCAAAACCTCTAGAGCGGCCTGTTTCGCGATCGTTGACAATCTTGGCAGAGGTTACATCTCCATAGGAACTGAAGAGTTGCTTCAAATCGTCATCTTGTACGTTGAAGCTTAAATTAGAAACGAAAATGTTCATGAATTAAAAATTAATAAAATTAAAAAACTGAGAAAGCAAGAGTATGGGCTAACTAAAAATGCAGAAAACTTAGCAGAATAATTATACAATACTGAATGCGAGGCTCAAATTAACAGCGTGAAGATAACGAATAAAACCGGGTCAGGAAGTTAATTTTCACCTCTGAAATCAATTGATATGGTGATGTTTCCAAATTCAAATTGAATGACCTGTAGTAGAATTAACAGCTGAGGGGCAGAAAAAATCTTACATTTACAAATTGCCCATTTAAACGTTAATTTTCATGGATAGTGAACAGATTCAAACATTCCTGGATACTAAGCTTCAGAAACAGGAAATCATGGTAAAGGTTTATTTTAAGAAAAGAGACGCCATCAAAGGCGTATTTGTAAGAGATCGGGATTTTGCACATCTAAAGTCAAAGAATTTCTGGCGAATAGTATCTCCCATTCACCTCGACGAATACAAACGCTCTGGGAATATCAACCTTGCAAGGATATTCAACGGAAGCGATTTCTCCCGCATTACATTGTCGTAAGTAGTTGATTGAACGGTATTTTGGATAGATTGTTTAAGGCAATCTATTCCGGAACCTTGAATACCAGGGCATTTAACCTTTTTTGACATTGACGGCACTCAGACCTTTAGGACCTCTTTCCACCTCAAAGGTGACTTTGTCATTTTCCTGAATGGGTTCTGATAATTGGTTTATATGAATGAAAACACGTTCCTGTGTTTGAAGATCATTGATGAAGCCAAATCCTTTGTCGGGATTGAAAAATGTTACTACACCTTTTCTTATTGCCTCCTCTGGTGAAACATCTGAATGTTTAGGAGCACTGATCTGCATTTCTTCGGGCCTGAATACTTTTCTTTTCTTGGGATCTGGTGGAGTTGCGGAAATATTTCCATTTTCATCCAGGTAGGCCATCATGTCATTGAGTGATTTACCCTTCTTTGCACCAGCCTTTCTTTCTTCCATTTTTTCGCGCTTATCCTGTTGTTTTTTTAAGCGTTTCTTCTCTTTTTCTTTCTTAGCGAATGTCTCCTGAGATTTAGCCATAGATTATAATGATGTTTCCGGTAAAGATCGTCAATTTTCGTTGAAGTTTATACTTCAGTTATTAACCGCAAATAAACAAAGACGTAAAGATCCGAAAGGAATTCCCGGCGAAACTTTGCGCTTGGGGACTTGGCGGTTAAACAATCAGCCTGCCTTTCTTTCGAGGTTGTTATACGAAATAGTTGCCATTGATTTTCCCGAGGGCCTGATCTGCCTGGAATGCGTTGAACAAATATCCTGGAGCGACTTATTCATATCCTCTGTAAATCCGCTTTTAGGATATGCGCAAAAAAGAGAAAGTGGTTCTAGAAGGCAGATCTTGTTCCATAGGTGTTCTAATTGTACCGTTGCACCTGCGTGGCCCTGAGCCCAGAGGATCGCTACCATTTCCCCGAATGCCCGAATACGCCTGTTATTCTTTTTCACCTTAGCAAGTAATGCAGAAATAAATTTTATGAATAATTCCTCATCAGGCCATCCATTCGACATAAAAAGAGAGAGTGTATGCTCTGCGTCCAGAGGAAAATATCGGCCATTTGCGGTAAGGGTATCAACATGAATTCCATGACCCCGTAACCGGGTCTCTAATGATTCAAGGTGTTGTTTTGTTGCAATAACAATAACAGCATCATCTGAATTAATACCTGCCCCAACAAATCCTGCTAACACATCCAGAAAAGTTGAATCATCCTCATATATCTGCACCACATGATCGCAGGCTGCGATCTCTCCCCAGAAAATTTCAGCTTTAGATTCTTCCCACGTATTGCTCATACTTATACCTCGATTTTGTTTTACCATGACTGCAATTCCCGGGCCCACATGCAAACTTCACGTACGAGACAAACTTAGCTTAATCTGGCCAATGCCTCCTTTATCCTTTTCATTCCTTCCTCAATCTTCTGCATACTGTTTGCAAACGAAATGCGAATGCAATCTGGCTCACCGAAAGCCCGGCCAGTAACCGTAGATACGTGTGCACTATTGAGAAGATACATGCAGAGATCATCAGCATCATTAATGGCAGTATCCTTATTGAATTTTCCAAAGTATTTACTAAGGTTCGGGAAAATATAGAATGCGCCATCTGGTTGGGCGCAGGAGGTATCTGGTATTTGCCTGATCAGTTCCAGAATACGCTTTCTGCGAGCTGTAAATTCTTTATTCATTTCAACCGTTGGTCGAAGGTCTCCGGTTAGTGCAGTAATAGCCGCTCTTTGAGTAATAGCATTTGCACCACTTGTAAATTGTCCCTGTATTTTTTCACATGCCTTCGCTACTTCTGTATTTGCAGCAATATATCCAAGCCTGTAACCTGTCATTGCAAAACCCTTGCTCAAACCGTTTATGACGACAACTCTCTCCTTAATCTCGCTGAACTGCGCAATGCTTTCATGTTTTCCAACGAAATTGATGTATTCATAGATTTCGTCTGAAATAATAAACACGTCAGGACAATTGCTGAATACCTCGGCCAATGATGCTAATTCATCTTTGCTGTATACAGAGCCCGATGGATTGCAGGGAGATGAGAAAAGAAATAATTTAGTTCGATCAGTCAATGCATTTTTTAATTCTTCCGGAGTCAACTTGAATTGATTTGAAGCTTCTGTTCTGATGATCACTGGCTGGCCACCTGCAATCTTTACCAATTCCGAATACGTCACCCAAAAAGGTGCAGGAATAATCACTTCGTCACCTTCATCAACTATAGCAAGTATCGCATTTGCGAGGCTTTGTTTGGCCCCTGTGGACACTACAATATTTTCAGGCTTATATTCAAGATTATTATCTCTCTTGAATTTTTTGCATATCGCTTCACGCAGATCTGGATAGCCTGCAACAGGAGGATAATGACTCCAGTTTTCGTCGATAGCTCTCTTTGCAGCTTCCTTTATATGATCTGGGGTATCGAAGTCTGGTTCTCCCAGGCTAAGATCAATGATATCTATTCCACTTGCTCTGAGTTCACGGCCTAATTTGGCCATTTTGAGTGTTTCTGGCTCGGCAAATTTCTGTAAGAGCGATGAGAGTTGCATGCGTTCTGCTAATAGTTGCATTGGTTTTAGATCGTTTTTTCAAAAATAGAACAAATTCAAACTAACGACTGTTTACTTCCTGTTTCGGAAGTCAAATTTTGATAGATCCGGTAAGAATTTCTGAGGTCTTCTCAGTTCATGATAATAGATCAGTTTTCCCAGGTTTTTCATGAATGGTAATCCAATAGTTCCATAATCATATTTGTCGTCATTTAGAATTCCATCAGTATTACAATAGATCACTGCCGTGAGCATGAACTCGATCTTCTTACTGAAATCTGCAAAATAAGCGGCATCAATCAGGAAGCCATAAGCAGCTCCGTATTTATTGAAGCTCCTCAGTGTTTTCTCCAATGGACCTTTTTCTCCTCCATAGTATAAGAATTTGCCAAAAGCATCCCAGTAGTTGGCTGAATCATAAGTGGGAAATTCTGTCTCTGAAGGGTATTGGGACATGTAGTGCAACACCAGGTTGTAATCATCCTTTGAAATATTGAATCTTCTGCTCTTTTTTACCGATTCGGGAAAAATTACAGATTTCAGGATGTTATGAAGGTCCTCAATTGCCAGGCGGTTCTTAATCGAGAAATTCATAGACTGTTGAACAAGTTCATCCCCGCTATAATACCCCTTTGCTACGTGATCATTCCGCTGAGGATATGGCAATTGACTGATTTGCATAGGTTGATCATACAATAGCTTTGTATTTAGGTCATAGAATTTGACTGGGTTTGTATGCCTGTTCTCTGATTCACTTAGAGGGATTTGAAGCCGGTGAAGAATTGCAACATCAGGATATCCTTTCTCATGCAACTTTTATTTACGTATTGCTGACCAAGGAATTCATACAGCCTGTTGAACGCGTCATTGTCGCTCACCAGCAGGATCTTTTTAATATAGTGCTCAATGGTAGGCCTGCCGTCAAGGGATGTAGGATCATTATAAACAGGAGTCTGTTTACCGAAGATTGCTTCAGTTACCATGCTCGTATTCCTGTTAATGCCTTTCTTCCTGAGACTCTGAAGACGCTCCAGGGCAAGCAGGCTTACAGGTAATTTAACTGTTGAAGCGGGGTAGTAATATTGTCCACGATTAACATTGAAATAATGGTCGGTAAATACAGGTCGATTATTTTTTTTTCTGTCGATCTGGGTATAGATCACCTGAACCCTTAAAGTATCCCGATTGTCCAGGATGAACTGAAATTGTCCGGGCTGGCCCTTCATCAGGGATTCCAGGAGATTCTCATCAATTTTCCCACTGATTGGCTGGGATTTACATAAAAAAAACGAGGACAACAATAAGAAAAAGAAAATAATAGATTTCATGTCTGATGGATTCCCGGGCTTTCAAAAATAAGGATTCAAAAATTAGTTCTGAGGGTTTGTAAAACTTCGGCTTCCCACCTGCATTTCCGAGCGAAACATCCCTATAAAATCCCCCTCTTTCGATGCAGGAAAACCCTATCTTTGCCCCTCTTAAAAAAAAATCAAACCCGAGATCCAATGCGTGTATTGGTAACCATCTTTGCAGTCTTATTGATCCTTATCTCATTGTATCAACTTTCGTTCACCTGGTTCGTAAATAGCCATGAGGACAAAATTGAAGAAAGAGCCAGAAAACTAGTCAATCAGAAATTCATTCCTGCAGATAAAAAGTACCCTGCCAACAAGGAAATTCAGGCGATGTACCTGGATACAATTGAGCAGGGATTTACTAAGGTGAGAGATAGTTTGCTTGCCTCAACCAGAGACGAAAAAATTACCTGGTGGGGTCAGACCTACCAAAAAGCAAAAGAAAGTGAGCTACTCCTGGGATTGGATCTGCAAGGCGGTATCAATGTAACACTTGATATTGCGCTTGATGGATTGATTAAGGGTCTTGCGAATAATCCACGCGATCCAAAGCTCTTAAGGGCTATCGACCAGGCTAACCGCCTTAAGACAAATAGTGATGCTGATTTTATCACACTTTTTTCGCAGGCATTTAAGTCGGTAAATCCCAATGTTTCGCTTGCCCCACTCTTCGCCAATAATGCAAGAAATCAACTTAAGATAGATGCATCTGATAACCAGGTTATAAGTTACATACGTGAACAGGCTACAGCTGCAATGAAGCAAACCTTCCAGGTTCTTACAAAGAGAATAGATAAATTCGGAGTTGCCCAGCCGAGTGTAAATCTTGATGAAACCAAGGGTATCATTAACGTTGAGTTGGCAGGTGCAAAAGACCCGGAAAGAGTTAGAAAATATTTACAGTCAACAGCAAACCTTCAATTCTGGGAATTATACACTGTTGGGGACCTTGCGCCATCTCTTGAGGCTGCAGATAAGACCCTTAGCTCCTACCTTGCGAGCTTAAAGGGCGTGGATACTACCGCTACCGGACGGCCTTCTACAATCAACATTACTTCAATTGACGCTGATACATCGGGCAAGATCAAACTAGATACTACCAAAAACACTGTTGATACAACAAAAAAAGATACTACTGCAAAACCTGCGGCAACTACTGATAATCCACTTTTCAAGGTTGTTCAGTTTGCACAAGGTCAGCAGAATGAAAAAGGCCAGACTGTTTTTCAAGCATATCTCGGGGCGTCTGCAATAAAAGATACTGGAATTGTAAATTCTTATCTGAATAACCCTGTTGTAAGAAATCAGTTTCCGGCAAATGTGAAATTTCTATGGGGCAAACAAGAGCGCGACAAGAATGGAAAACTGCTTGACTTCCTCTATATCTATGGAATAAAATCTGTTCCAGGTCAGGATAAGGCAAGGATTGAAGGCGATGCCATCGTTGATGCCTACCAGGATTACGATCAGATAACAAGTGAGGTTACAGTCAACATGACTATGAATAACCAGGGTGAAAAGACCTGGGCAAAAATGACTGAGGAAGCAGCTCCAAAACCACAATCACCTGCAAGAGCAATAGCCATTGTACTCGATGATATAGTTTATTCTGCTCCATTTGTAAATGAACCGATAACTGGGGGACAATCGCGTATTACGATGGGAGGAAAAGCGAATAACCAATTGGCATTGGAAGAAGCGCTGGATCTGGTGAACATATTGAAATCCGGAAAACTGGAAGCCCCCGCCAAGATCGTACAGGAACAAGTTGTTGGACCTACACTAGGACAGGATGCAGTTAGAGGAGGTTCATTAGCCTTCCTGATTTCATTTCTTGTGATTTTCATATTGATGTTGGTTTACTTCAACACGGCTGGGTGGGTTGCTAACATTGCCCTTATACTGAATCTCTTGTTCACTGTGGGTATCCTGAGTATGTTTGGTTTCACACTTACAGCCGCCGGTATAGCGGGTCTTGTGCTTACTATTGGTATGGCAGTGGATACGAATGTGATCATATTTGAACGTATTAAGGATGAACTAACAAAGGGCAAATCATATCAGCTCGCATTTAAAGATGGTTACAAGCGATCATTGCCACCAGTATTGGATGCACATATTACCACCTTGCTTACAGCATTTATTCTCGCTTACTTCGGATTGGGGCCAGTACTTGGATTTGCCACAACGCAGATCATCGGTATTATTCTATCCCTGTTTTGCGGAATTGTGATCTCAAGACTTATTACTGAATACTGGACTAATAAGAATCGGCATTTCAAATATTTTACTGCCTTGTCCAGAATGATCTTTCACAAGGCAAATTTTAGATTCACCAAGTATAGGAAAATTGCTTATGCCATTTCTGTTGTGGTTCTTCTCTTAGGAGTTGCTTCATTCTATAATGGATTTAATGAAGGCGTGGAATTCAAAGGTGGTCGTTCTTATGTAGTCAAATTTCACCGGCCTGTTGACCAGGACCAGGTAAGAGATGCATTGTCAAAAACATTTGGAAGCAATCCAATCGTGAAGACTTACGGAGGGAGTGATCAATTTGATATCACTACGGATTACCTGATCAACAATGAGAGCACAGCTACGGATTCCATTGTTGTTAATAAGCTATATGCGGGATTAAAACCATTCTTGCCGCAAAATGTTTCACCTGAGGAATTCAAGTCAACAAAATACGTATTGCAGAGTAAAAAGGTGGTTCCAACAATATCTGATGACTTAAAGATTGGAGCGCAATGGGCAACATTCTGGTCGTTGCTATCAATTACACTTTATATATTTATTCGCTTCCGCGACTGGAGATATTCGATAGGAACTATTGTTGCCCTGATGCATGACGTACTTGTCACATTGATAGTTTTTTCTTTCTTCAAAAACATCGTGCCGTTCCCGCTTGAAATTGACCAGCATTTTATTGCAGCGATTCTTACGGTAATTGGTTTCTCGATGAATGATACCGTTGTTGTATTTGATAGAGTGAGAGAATACAGTAGGGAAATGCGAGGAGCAGATAAGGCTACCATAATTGATCGGGCTATAAATGATACCCTTACAAGAACGATCATGACATCAGTTACGGTTTTCCTGACCCTTCTTATCCTGTTCCTGGTAGGAGGAGAAGTTACCCGTGGATTTGCATTTGCAATGTTGATTGGAGTTGTGACCGGTACTTATTCTTCAATATTTGTGGCCGCACCAATTCTTGTTGACTTCGCTAAATCCAAGCCATTGGGAGCCGCAGATGCTGCTACAAGCAAAGCAGTTGCAACTGAGGTAAAACACAAACCAGTTATTGCTAAGCCGATCAGTAAATAGAAAATAATAAAATACATTTTGAATTCAACCCTCCTTATTGGAGGGTTTTTCTTGGTAGGTATGCCAGAGGCATAAATTAAAAAACGCTACTTAGAAAAGTAGCGTTTACTCTCAACCCTAAAAATAAAACGTTTTACTCAGTCAGGACTATGCCTGGACCTTTCATTCAGCAAATATCACTAAGATTCGCAAGCCTGATTTACTCAGCTGATGGGTTAACCACAGCTTAACAGCGGCCTGGCGGCCTTCTTGCTCGATTGTGTGCTAATAAATATCCTCATTTTGTGCAGTGATTTTGGAGGATATCATTCGGTTTTTATTTCTTGACTGAGTTTTGAGATTGATTGATCAAATGAAATTTGTCAATAATTTCATAGTGAAATCCGGACTCATGGTGCAATACATGCTATTGGCGGTTATTTGGCTCCGTTAAGAATAGGCTTGAATTTTGCAAAGAAAGTCATGGACTGATAGATTGGCGGGCAGGAATTAACTGTATTTCACGTGTTGGAACTGAGTTTGTGAATCCAATTCAACTCTTATAAAACAACCAATATGGCCAGCAGTAAAGGAAAAGTTTTTTTAGCGGAGGATGATATGTCGCTTGGTTTCACTATCAAAGACAATCTGGAAGATGAAGGTTATGAGGTAACTCATTGTACTGATGGGCAGTCTGCCATCGATCGTTTCAATAAAGATGAATTTGATATTTGCTTGCTGGATGTGATGATGCCAATTAAAGATGGACTGGCCGTTGCTAAAAAGATCCGGCAACAAAGTGATGTGATTCCTATCCTGTTCCTCACGTCAAAATCAATGGAAGAAGATAAGGTGAAGGGTTTTCTCACTGGGGCAGACGATTATATTACAAAGCCCTTCAGCATGCAGGAACTGGTAATGCGAATGAATGTCTTCATGAGGAGAACCAAAAAAATGCATTCAGAATCAAATGAAGAATACCGCATCGGCACACTTCGATTCTCCTATACTGATCTTAAATTATTCACTCCTGAAGGAAGTTTTTCCTTAACACAACGGGAAGCAGATCTGCTTCGGTTTCTCTGTCAGCATCCAAACAAAGTCTTGAAAAGAGAAGAAGTGCTAATGAATGTCTGGGGGAAAGATGATTACTTCCTAGGAAGAAGTATGGATGTATTCATGACCAAGTTGCGTAAGTATTTTAAAGAGGATCCCGCAATCAATCTTGAAACAATCCATGGACTTGGATTTAGATTCAACGCTTCAATCAATTCATGATCTAAGAGCTTCCATTTAGTAAACTCGCAAGCGACCGTTCTCATCTATTGTGTGTCTCATTCTTGCTGCATTCTGATAACTATCAGTTAACTCCCTATGTTTTCATATTGTTTCAACTTCATATGTCAACTCGATTGAGCTCTTTGATTAGTAAATAGCAAATGATTGATATTAGCTATGTATTCTATCAGAAAGCTTTTTTGCATTTTATGCCGACCCATTTAAATACAAGTACTATGAACAAGATTATCTCAACCATTAAGAAAACTGTCACGGTTTTCAATCTCGATCTTTTGTATCCAAGATTGAAACATAACAAACCAAGATTACTGCCTCTTCGCAATCAAAAGGCCGACCCAGCCAGCAACCCGATGGCCAGGGTATACAGAGACGGAATCATTAGAGGTCCCTTATCATAATCGATGGGGTAAAAAAAATAACCGTCAGGAAACGAGGACGCGAAGCAACGCCAGCCTTTTTGACTGTTTATTATGTGACTATATTCTACGCTATGTGCCTATGTGTTATTTTTTTACTACTTGAACCTCTGGAAATTTCCAAAATTGCTACGAAACTACCTGCGAGCTTATAAAGATTTCACTAGAGGTCCTGTTGTCCGGGACTTTTGCTTTTAATAGCCCAACCGCTTATTTTGCACTGGATGAAGACTATTGTTCTCGCATTCGGAATTCTGATTGCCTGTCTACTGGTGCTTTTTCAGTTAAGCCGCAAGTCCTATCTAATTTCCATGGGATCCTCTGATCTGTGGATCGCAATAATAAGTGTGGTCTTTTTTGTGGCCGGGATCGTCATCGCCAGAAAATATTATCCAGCTGTCAAAGCACCTCCAAAGGAAGGGGTAGATACTTCCAGATTAGTAAAACTTGGACTTAGCAAAAGAGAATACGAAATTCTTCAACTGATCGATGCAGGATTGTCAAACCAGCAGATCGCTAACAAATTATTTCTTGCGGAAAGCACCATCAAAAAGCATGTCTCCAATCTATTTCTTAAGCTCGACGTAGAAAGGCGCACTGAAGCTATAAAGAAGGGAAAGGAATTAAATATCCTCTAAAACGGCTGGTACTAAAGTAGTATTTCGGCATCACAGGCAATTTAGGTACTAAAGGCCCATTGATTCGGCATCGTACTAATTTAACATTGCCCGAACATTAAAAAATCGAAAATGAAAAAAACTGTTTTGAAATACGGCCTACTATCGGCCGTTACCGTTATCATGATATTTATTGTATCCTTTCTTGCATTTGGAGTAAATGAAAACTATCAGGCTCAAGAAATTCTGGGATATGCAAGCATCATCCTTTCACTACTTTTTGTATTCTTTGGGATTAAGCATTATAGAGACCATGTGAATAAAGGAAGACTGACTTTTGGACAAGGAATGAAACTGGGGATTCTCATTGTATTGATTCCTTCCCTGGCCTTCGGATTATTCGATCTTGTTTACGTGACTTTAATCAATCCCGAATTTGCTGATCGCTATTATGAGTACCAGCTCAATCAAATGAAATTGAACATGAAGCCAGAAGAATTTCAAACAAGTGCAAAACAAATGGCAGCGAGCAGGGAGTTATTCAAGAATCCCTTATTCAATTTTTTGCTGATGACTGTCACTGTTTTTATTCTTGGAGTTATTGTGACAACTATTTCTTCGCTGATCCTGATGAAGAAAGAACCCAAAACCGCCTAATCGCAATTTCTTTCTCTCTGCGAATTCTCTTTTCACTCTTGTTCTCTGCGGTTAATGTTTTTTTTACCGCAGAGAAACGGAGAACACAGAGGAAGCACGGAGAAGGTAATGACTTCAACCCTGGATTATAGTCTTTGCAAAAAACCAACGGGACTTAATGTAAATTCAAAATTCAGAGCTTCTTCTCTGCGAATTCTCTTTTCACTCTTGTTCTCTGCGGTTAATGTTTTTTTTACCGCAGAGAAACGGAGAACACAGAGGAAGCGCGGAGAAGAATATGACTTCAACTCGAAAACCAAATAAAAAGGCTTCGGCACGATGAGTACCGAAGCCTGATTTATCGTTAAAAAATTTTTATACGGCGAAGGATGTCCCGCATCCACAAGTAGTGGAAGCATTAGGATTATTGAAGGTGAATCCTCTGGAATTTAGTCCGTCCTGCCAATCGATCTCCATACCCATCAGATAGATGCCATGAGCAGGGTTCATGATCACCTGGATGTTCTCTACTGTATACGTTTCATCTCCATCTACTCTGGTATCAAAACCAAGCAGATAAGTGAGTCCAGAGCATCCTCCTCCTTTTACACCAACCCTCAGGAATTTACCCTGGTTGGCTTCCTCCCCTACTAATCGGTTAATTTCTTCGATTGCAGAAGAAGTAAAAGTGACGGGAGCTAATAATGTAGTATTCATAGTTCCTCTTGAATTATTGACAAAAATACAAACAATGCTTGCATTAAAAAGTTAACAACCCACTAATAGCTGAAAAGGAGTATTACATCAATCATTACATTTGTTCTAAACCCATTTATGAAATTAAGTACACAGCAGTTGGTCTGGGCATTGATTATTGCAGGTGTCCTGGGCGGTTCGCTGGCAATTGTTCTTTGGAAGCAAAGGCAGGAATACAAGAAATTGAAGAAAAAGAAGGCTGAAGGAAAAACCAGGGAATCCAATTTCAACTCTGTTCAGATGCAGCTTCAGGCCTATGAAAGATTAATACTTCTTGCAGAAAGGATATCATTGTCAGGTTTGATCAACCGGATTCCATACGATGGAGTTACTGCCAGGGAGATGCAGGCTTTGTTAACTGAAACTATCCGGCAGGAGTTCGATCATAATATTACTCAGCAGATCTATGTTACCCCCGAAGCATGGGATGCAATAAAGAATCTTAAAGAGCAAAATATATTCATCGTGAACCAGGTGGCATCATTCCTTCAACCCGAGGCAACTGCAGTTGATCTAAATAAACAGATCCTGGAAATGCTCCTAAATAATCCAAAAGCATCTCTTCATGGAGTGGTTGAAGAAGCTTTGAGCTATGAAGCAAGAAAGGTTTTGCAAGCTGCGGCGAAATGAAACTCGTGAATCGTGAGGCGTGAATCGTGAGGCGTGAGTCGTGAGTTGGCAGTTATCTGGCGAACCTTGGCGTCATCGCGTCTTGGTGGTAAAATTCTTAAACCCGATATCCTTTACGTATGAACGATAAGAAGATCTACACAGACAGCGGAATTGAAATAAAACAATATTATTCAAGGAAGGATTTTGATGCTGGCCAGTCGGAAGAACTACCTGGTGAATTCCCCTTTACAAGAGGCATACAATCAGATATGTATCGCGGGAAGCTCTGGACCATGCGACAATACGCAGGTTTCAGCAGTGCAGAAGAGAGTAATAAACGATACCATTATCTATTGTCGCAAGGTGTAATGGGATTGAGTGTTGCCTTTGACCTTCCAACCCAAATTGGATATGATAGTGATCACCCATTGGCAGAAGGAGAAGTAGGAAAGGTTGGAGTAGCCATCGATTCCCTGGAGGATATGGAAGCGCTACTCAAAGGCATCAGACTTGAAGATGTATCAACATCAATGACCATCAATGCCACTGCTTTTATTCTTCTGGCTTTTTATGTTGCAATTGCAAAAAAACAGGGAGCAGATCTAAAAAAGATCACCGGAACAATTCAGAATGACATCTTAAAGGAATACGCTGCAAGAGGAACTTATATCTATCCTCCAAAGGCATCCATGCGCATCATCACTGACATTTTTGAATGGTGCAGTCTTGAATTGCCCAGGTGGAATACCATTTCAATTTCGGGATATCATATCAGAGAGGCAGGTAGTACAGCAGTTCAGGAAGTAGCTTTCACTTTAAGTAACGGAAAGGCTTATGTGGAAGCAGCACTACAGAAAGGACTTGACATTAATGTTTTTGGGAAGCGTCTATCATTCTTTTTCAACGCACATAATAACTTATTTGAGGAAGTGGCAAAATTTCGTGCTGCCAGAAGAATGTGGGCAAAGATCATGAAGGACCTTGGTGCAACTGATCCAAAGGCAATGATGCTTCGATTTCATACTCAGACCGGTGGAAGCACCTTGACCGCACAGCAACCTTTAAATAACATTTCAAGAGTGACTGTTCAATCGCTGGCGGCCGTTCTTGGTGGAACACAATCACTGCATACGAATGGTTATGATGAAGCACTCAGTCTGCCAACTGAAGAAGCTGCAAAAGTTGCTTTGCGTACACAACAGATCATTGCATTTGAAAGTGGGGCTGCAAGTACTGCAGATCCACTGGCTGGTTCCTATTTTGTTGAAGCACTTACTAATGAAGTTGAAGAAAAATCACTTGAGCTGATTGCTAAGATCGATGCAATGGGCGGAAGTGTATCAGCCATTGAGCAAGGCTTCATACAGGAGCAGATCGCACGGAGTGCATATGAAATTCAGCGTAAGATTGAAACCGGTGAGCAGGTGATCGTTGGAGTAAATAAATTCCAGGGAAAAGATTCAGAGAATCCTCCCTTATTCAAAGTAGATGAATCAATTCGTCAAATACAATCAGAGAAACTTGAACGTGTAAGGCGACAAAGAGATCATGCAAAATGTGACACCATCCTACAAGACCTGAACGACAAGGCCTGTGGCAGTGAGAATATTATGCCTGTTGTGATTGAGGCGGTAGAGAATAAATGCACACTGGGTGAAATTGCGGATACTTTGCGGGAAGTATTTGGGGAGCACCGGTGATTTAGAATTTTGAAAGTTTGAAATTGGGAAATCTTGGAATTGTCACTCGTCCATATTTGAGGATTTCGGTTACAGGTCTTCAATTTTCCCAATTTCCCAATCCTGAGTGAAGCGAAGAAACCAAATTTCAAAATCCCTTATACATCTCTTCTTTCATATACTTCACCCTCTCATCTGCCAGGTACTCATCAAATGTCATCAATCTATCGATGATACCTCTGGGTGTGAGCTCTATTACTCTATTAGCAACAGTTTGCATGAACGTATGATCATGGCTGGTTAGAAGTACAATGCCAGGGAAAGTATTACAACCTTCATTGAAACTCTGAATACTTTCAAGGTCAAGGTGATTGGTTGGCTGGTCCAAAATGATACAATTAGGGTTCTGTAGCATCATTCTGCTGATCATGCACCGGACTTTTTCACCTCCGCTCAAAACATTCGTTTTCTTCATTATCTCATCGCCACTGAACAACATCTTACCCAAAAATCCGCGAAGGAATGGTTCATCTACATCGGTTACATGAGGCGGTACATATTGTCGAAGCCATTCCATCAATGACAAACCGCTGTCAAAAAATCCGTTATTCTCTACCGGCAAATAGGCCTTTGTGATAGTGGTTCCCCATTCAAATTTTCCTGCTTCAGCCTTATCATTTCCAGATAACACTTCGAAAAAATTTGTAACTGCGAGAGGATCCTTGCTTACAAAAGCAATCTTATCTCCTTTACTTACACTGAATGAAACCTTATCGAACAGGATTCTGCTATCAATCGATTTTTTCAGGTTTTCTACGTTGAGGATCTGGTTCCCAACTTCTCTTAACGGCTGAAAAATGATACCGGGATATTTTCTGTTAGATGGCTCTATTTCTTCAATAGTCAGTTTTTCAAGAGCCTTTTTTCTTGCAGTGGCCTGACGGGATTTAGAAGCGTTTGCACTGAAACGTGCGATGAAATCGAGCAATGCTTGTCTCTTGTCTTCAACTTTTTTATTCTTGTCATTCACCTGCCTGGCCATCAATTGAGATGATTCATACCAGAAAGTATAATTACCCCTAAATATTTTGATCTTTTGCCGATCAACATCAGCAACATGGGTGCAGACTGCATCCAGGAAATGTCGATCGTGGCTCACTACCAATACTATATTCTCATATTCAGCAAGGAAGTTCTCCAACCATGAAATGGTTTCAATATCCAGACCATTCGTAGGCTCATCCAATAAAAGGATGTCTGGATTTCCAAAGAGCACCTGGGCAAGAAGAACTCTGACCTTGAGATTTGAAGGAATATCTTTTAATAGGTTTTGATGATATTCTTCTTCTACTCCCAATGAGCTTAATAAAGACCCGGCATCACTTTCAGCATTATATCCTCCCATCTCCCCAAATTCTGCCTCCAATTCACCAGCGCGAATTCCGTCCTCTTCTGTGAAATCTGCCAGGGTGTAAATGCGATCACGTTCCTGCATCACTCCCCACATTTTCTTGTGACCCATCAACACCGTATTAAGAACGGTAAACTCATCAAATTCAAAATGGTTTTGCTTGAGAACAGCCATTCTTTCTCCGGGAGTGATCTCAACCTGGCCCTTATTAGGCTCTATCTCACCACTTAATATCTTCAAAAAAGTAGACTTCCCTGCACCATTTGCTCCAATCACACCGTAGCAGTTTCCATGAGTAAAACTGAGGTTCACTTCATCGAATAAAACGCGCTTACCATAGGCAAGCGTAATATTTTTAACACTGATCATTAAGGTTCTTTTTTACGACCGGCAAAGGTAATCGATTATAACGATGAAACCCAGAATTTCAGGCCATTACCTTACTTCTATATGTTTTATTTAACTGCTAAGGTGTTAAGGCACAAAGGTTCGCCAAGTGTCCTTGCGAAACCTGGCGTCATTGTGTCTTTGCGGTTAATAGCCTTAATTCAAACCTGAAGATTATGGCATAATTTTTCAAATTATTTAAGATTAGTTTTGATCTTTAACTATATAATTCTAAGTCATGAACGAGAAAAAAAAGCCTGTAGATCAAGATCGTTCAGCAGATAATAAACCAACCGGGGGCGAGCTTCCTGATAAACAGCAAGAATTTGAAGGCACAACCTGGGATGAAAATGCAGATCATGATTCCACATCAACCGAGGCGGAGAGAAAAAATGTTTCAAAAACCTCTCCCAAATCTCCAGGAAAAGGGAAATCCTGAGAGAACCATTATGAATTGACATCCGGGATTCTTTACGCTTCCTATTGGGAGATTAAGTCTTATGCCTTCTTGAGAAACTTGATATTGTGAATGAATTCATTAATTTAGCCAGCCAGAGTTTCAACCCCACTCCTTCCTCGAATTACAGAACTCAACGGATTAAGAATCTGATTAAAATTCTATATGCATACTCCAGAGGATGTTAAGCTCCATAGTGAAGCAATAAGAAGAGTAGAAGACCGGTATCTCAAAATCGTGGAGGAAGTCCAGGATTATGCTATAATTCTTCTAAACAATGAGGGAATTATACAAAACTGGAACCGAGGAGCCGAAAGTTTAAAAGGGTACAGTTCGAACGAGATTATTGGCAAAAGCTTTTCCCTCTTTTATCCCGAATCTGATCGTCTATCGCGACTTCCACAAAAGCTCCTCCAGGAAGCAATTGATATGGGCAGGGTGTCCCATTATGGATGGCGATTGCGAAAAGATGGGTCAACCTTTTGGGCAAATGTGGTGATCACGTCACTACATGATGATGAAGGCGAAGTAATCGGCTTCCTGAAAGTTACCAGGGATCTTACAGAACAATTGATTGCACAGCAGCAACTGAACTTGCGGATGGAGGAATTAAGGAAGAGCGAAGAGCGTTATCATCAGATGATAGATGAGGTTGAAGATTATGCAATCATTCTGTTGGACCCTGATGGGAAAATTCAAAACTGGAATAAAGGTGCGGAAAAAATAAAGGGCTATTCCTCAGAAGAAATTATAGGAAAGAGTTTTGAATTGTTCTACTCAGCCGATGATACAAAGCATGAAATTCCCAAAGGTCTATTGCGAGAAGCGAGGTTGAATGGAAAAGCCACCCATGAAGGTTGGAGAGTTCGAAAAGATGGAACACGTTTTTGGGGAAGCACAGTAATCACTGCACTCCATGATGATGACAATCAAATTATCGGATATTCCAAAGTGACCCGTGACCTTACAGAGCGGAAAATTGCTGAGGATACTTTAAAGAGTTATGCAGAAAAATTAGAGCAGAATAATGCCGAGTTGGAACAGTTTGCATATGTAGCTTCCCATGACCTGAAAGAACCACTGAGAAAGATCATCACTTTTGGAGATCTTCTGGAAGCAAATTCTGCTTCTTCAATGAGTGATAAAAACAGAGATTATATCACCAGGATGCAATCAGCAGCAAAGAGAATGATGAATCTGATTGAGGACCTTCTCTCTTTTTCCAAAATCAATCGCCAAAATGAAGGATATGAAGTTGTGGATCTGAACGAAATTATTACGCAGGTTGTTCATGATATGGACACTTCCCGTTATGCACATAAACCCAGCATTCGCGTTGGAAAACTTCCGAAGATCGTTGCGAGAAAATCCCAAATGGGCCAGCTTTTCCAGAACCTGATTTCAAATTCTTTAAAATTCAACGATAAACAGAATCCTGAGGTCCTGATATCTGCAGAACTTTCCGCTAGTGACCAGGTTCCTTCAACTACTATCCGGGTTAAAGACAATGGAATTGGATTTGAAGAATTGTACAAGAAGAAGATTTTCGATATTTTCCAAAGACTACATGGAAGAAGTGAGTACACTGGTTCCGGTATTGGACTTGCTATCTGTAAAAAAATTGTAGAATCGCATGGCGGAAGAATTGCTGCAGAATCGGAACCAGGATTAGGCGCCACTTTCTTCATCACCCTTCCGCTCGGAAATGATCAAGAATGATTTCTTAATCCTTGAGTAATCAGTAATCAGGAATGCAAAGAACTATATTAATCGTTGGCGCAGGGGCAGCGGGATTAATGGCTGCCAGGGCATTATCATCTGCCGGACTTGAAGTAACTATACTGGAAGCGCGGGACAGAATTGGTGGAAGAATAAATACGATTCATGATCCAGCCTTCTCTCTACCTATTGAGGCCGGTGCTGAATTTATTCATGGCGAATTAGAAACTACCATCAGGCTACTCAAGAACTACCAAATCAAATATTATCCAATTTCAGGCGGTCTATGGAATGCCATGGAGGGTCAACTTAATCGGCAAAGAGATTTTATAAAAGGATTTGATACAGTACTTGAAAAATTAGACAAACTAAAGGATGACATAAGTATCGAGGAATTCCTGAAAATCAATTTTGATAAACCAGAGGATGAGAAAATTCGGGAATCAATATACAGCTTCGTACAGGGCTATGATCTGGCTGAACCTGCAAAAGCAAGTGCATTAAGTCTTAGAGAGGAATGGTCCGAACAGGATTCAGAACAATACAGAATAAAAGGTGGTTATGGATCATTGCTCGATAGATTATTCAAGGATTGTAAATCGAATGGATGCCAACTGAAATTGAATTCTGTAGTGAAGGATGTGAAATGGACGAAAAATAATGTAAGCGTGCGAACCAGAGATGGCAATTTATTTGAAGCTAATAAATTACTTCTTACCATTCCTCTGGGAGTATTGCAGGCAAGTCCAACCGCTCCGGCAAGCATCAATTTCAACCCTTCAATTCCCGAAAAAATAGTAGCTGCTAAAAAGCTTGGATATGGTGATGTAATAAAAATACCCCTTGAATTTTCCGAACCGTTTTGGGAGAATGCTGATATCGTAAAAACAAGGAAGACAAAAGATCTGGGTTTTTTGTTTTCAGACCGGCCAATTCCTACATGGTGGACCCCCCTTCCAATGGCCGATCCAATTATTACCGGTTGGTTTGGTGGTCCGAATGTGAAACCTCATGTCGGAAAGAGTACGGACGAGTTGGTGAACCTGGCGATTAAAAGTCTGGCCGAGATATATTATTTAGAGACGGATGAATTAAAAAGATTGCTCAACACCGGCAGATCATTTGACTGGTCGGCCGATAAATTCTCCATTGGTGGTTATAGTTATAAAACTTTAAATGCTGCCGAAAACCGAAAAATCTTAGCCGATCCTATTGACAACACTATATTTTTTGCTGGGGAGGCCCTCGCTCTGGGACCCGAAGCTGGAACAGTTGAAGCGGCCTTTCAGAGTGGTGCTGCTACTGCCGGCAAAATCATCTCTGATGCACTGGATACTCGTGAATCGTGAGACGTGAGGCGTGAATGGGAAAAAATTTCACGCAAAGAAACAAAGGGAGCCAAGACGCAAAGGATCATTTCTATTTGCGTCTTTGCCCACTTGGCGACTTTGCGTGAAATACGTTAGTCGTGAGCAGGAATTACCTCATTACGGTCAACGGTCAATTTTCACTGTCATCTGCCAACAAAGACAACTCCCAACTCGTAAGCTGTAGAATCTGCTCCTCACCACTCCTTAGTGATAATTGAGGCACCATTTTTTCTGCTATACATTAAACTGAAGCTGATGGACAAGAAAACCGAACTTCCAGACAATCAAGATCAAAAGAAGTATGGCCAGGATGATTCTAACTGGGGTGAAAGAGGATTTGAAGAAGGTGGGGGACAAGGAAGCAGTGAGAGTTCATATGAACCCAGGCAGGAAAATTTGGCGAACAGGGGATATGAAGAGGATCAACCAGACTCACCGGTGAGATCAACTGGCAGTACTGCAAAAGATCAGGAATCCGGATCAGTTCAGCCCGGTGATAATAGAAAAGGAAAGAATTAAATCAACTAAATATTTCTAACATTAAAACTAGATACCATGGCAGACGATAAAAATAAGAATACCAATCTAGGACAGGAAGGGAACCAGAACTGGGATGATCAAAACGATCAAAAACGTTCCGGCAACCAGGAGCCAAATCCTGAAAGGATGAAAAAAGGCGGATCAGCCTTTAATGAAGAAGGAACAGCAACAGGGGCAGGAAGCAGTCAGGGAAATAAGAGAGACAATGTAGGCCCGTTGGATGCAGACCTGGATGATCTTCCAAGTGAATCCAGAGACAGAAAGGACATGGGCTCTAACAAAACAGGTCCTGGACTTGGATAACGAATCTTAAAAAGAAAAAGGCCTTCAGAAATCTGAAGGTCTTTTTTATTACAAATCGATATCCTTAGAAAGCTTTTTTCTTTTCCTCTTCTCCTGTTTTCAAAACCGTTTCCGGCATCAGTACTGAAAAGAACTGATTCTTTCCATCAAGAATAATCTTGGCAGCTTCCTGAACATCTTTTGGCGATAGAGCATTGACATACTTTTCATAATTCACAAATCTATCTGCTTCGCCTCCTTGCGCCTTAAAGCTGACCAGCTGATTCAACCAGGTTTCATTTTCTTTGATTGAAGTCTTGTGATGCTCGATCCATTGCGTCTTCACTTTATCCAGATAAGATTTATCAGGACCCTTATTGGCAATCAATTCAAATTCCTTCTTCACTGCCTTCAATAAAGTATCAACTTTTTCAGGTCCACATGGCAATTGCAGAACAAAGCTATAATTTCCGTAGGGGATCTTCTCAAGACTTGCAAAAGTTCCTCCGCCATAAATTCCCTGCACTTTCTCTCTCAGTTCTTCGATAATACGAATATTGAGAATCTCACTCATTGCCTGGGATTTTAGATCCAGGTCTTCGCTGTAAGGAAGATTACCTGCATAGAAGGCAAGTATCAAACTTTTTTGTTCCTTGCCTTTGTTAACAGTAAGATTTTTCTTTCCTGAGATCGACCTAACCTTATTGTCTACAAAATTGAATTTCTTATTTGTTGCGGGAAGGCTTGCAAGATATTTTTCAATAAAAGGCAAAATTTCTTCTTCCTTAAATGAACCAACCAGTACGAAGTTCATTCCATTAGCATCCCCAAACCTCTCCTTGTAAATAGCAAGTGAGCGATCAAGGTCTATCTTTTCATAATACTCACTCTTGGGAACAAACACCGGCATTAATGGATTATTATCATAGAACACCTTGTATGTTGTGTCAATAAATGCAGCTTGTGGATTCGCTCCCAGCAATGCGTACTGAGATTTGTTCCTTTGAACAAATGACCTGAACAATGCAGTGTCCTTTCTCGGTTTTGTAAAATAGAGATAATTCAACTGCAACATTGTTTCCAGATCCTTATTGCTTGAGTTGCCACGGACGCCTTCAGAAGTTGAACTGAAAACAGGAGCTACAGAAGCAGTTTTTCCCGCAAGCACTTTCTTAAGATCAGTAGGCGAGAATTCGCCAACTCCCATTGTATTTACTATTGCGGTAGCATATTCTGCATTGTATTTATCTGCAAGACCATAATTATTCTTTCCACCAGGTCGCGTTGCCGCCATCAGTATCTGATCATTCTTGAAACTCGTTGGCTTCAATGTAACAGTAACTCCATTACTGAGTTTCAGTTCAGTTGTGCCAAGAGCAGCATTCTTCACTTTTGATAATATCTTTCCTGCTTTTGGAAGTTCATTCAACAAATTTGAGGCAATCACTTTTTCTTCGTATGCCTTAATATCCGCTTTAGCTACTGCATCAAGAGTGGCAAGCATTTCTGATGCCTCGGGAAGCTTGACATTTGCCTTAGGTTCCGGACCAGTAACATATACGAACATGTTTTTCTCGGTCTTGAACTTATTAGAAACTGCATTTACTTCTTGAAGTGTAACTCCCGGAAGAATTGCTTTTATGTAGGCAAATTCTTTTTCAATTCCTGGAGTAGGCTCCTGCTCAAGAAAATGATTTATATATTCCTCAACATAATCTCCTGATTCTGTCTTATCGCGATTGTTATATGCTCTTTCATAGGAGGATAAAGTATTCTTTTTAGCTCTTTCCAATTCAGAAGGAAGAAATCCAAATCTTTTGACTCTTTCAATTTCTTCAGCAAGCGCCTTCGTAGCTCTATTCACATCACCGGAACCTGCACGCGCAAACGCACTGAATGCCTCGTGTCCTCTTGCAAAACTTCCAAAACTGGTGGAAGCTCCAATGAAAGGAGGATTTTCAACCTGGGTCAATTCCTGCAAACGTAGATTCAGCAAGGAAGTATACAATTGCTGGATGATGTCATTCCTGTATTCACCCAAGGTTGTAGAAGGCTTAATTTTTTGGTTTGGATAATTAATGGCTACAGAATACCCGGTGGCTTCCCTATCAGTCACAACCATCGCATCGCTTTGTTGATATGCTGGAGCATCCGAAATTTCTCTTTTTCTTTCAGAAGAAGGGTTTGTAAGACCAGAGAAATGTTTGGTGATGAGTGCCTCAGCTTTAGAAGGCTCAATATCGCCCACAACTACAACTGCCATCAAATTGGGACGATACCAATCCTTATAATAATTCCTGATGCGATCGTATTTAAAATTCTTTATGATGCTGTCAATACCGATCGGTAATCTTTTTCCGTACTTAGAACCTGCAAAAAGCTTGGGATATATCTGGCGGAACATTCTATCTCCAGCTCCCTTACCCAATCTGCTTTCTTCCAGAATTACCGCGCGCTCTCCTTCTATATCAGAATCCAGGTAAGTAACATTATGCGCCCAATCTTCCAGCACCTGAAAACCTTTTTCAAGATTTCCTGCTTTATCAGTTGGAATCGGAAGTATATATACAGTTTGATCGAAACTGGTATAGGCATTCAGATCGTTACCAAAGCCAACTCCAATTTCCTGCAGGAAAGAAACTATATCATTCTTCTTGAAATTCTTGGTACCATTAAAGGCCATATGTTCAGCCATATGAGCGAGGCCTTGTTGGTCATCATCTTCCAGGATGGAGCCTGCATTAACCACCAGTCTTAATTCTACCTTTTGCTCAGGTTTTTTATTCTGCCTTACATAGTAGGTTAGACCATTTGGCAATTTGCCAATCTTAACCTTGGGATCAAGAGGTATAGAATCAGTAGGGTTTGTCTGGGCCATGAGCTGAAAAGAGAACAGCAGAGTCCAGGCAAACAAAAGAGCGTGCTTCAACTTCATAATTTTTTGAAAATTTAGTTCACAAATATATTCGGACCAGAGCGTATTAGGGCATCATTCATGTAATACCCAATGCCAGACGCTAAAAGTACGCTAAGCGTTGTAGGAGAATACAATTACCATTCATCATTGAGGGGTTATTTCATGACCTCAGAAATCACATCCCCGGTACTTCCATTGGGGACCTGCACCCTAAGCATGGCTGCCAATGTGGGAGCAATATCACTCATATATGTTTCCCGGTTCAACTTGCCGGGTTTGATATTCCAACCGTACCAAAGCAAGGGGATATGTGTATCATAAGGATACCAACTGCCGTGCCCGGTGCCAGTCCTGCCACCGCTAGACCAGGCGGGACTCATGATGTACTCTACTCCCCCACTCCTCTTAAAATGATATCCATTAATGATCATGGTTTTCAGTTTTTGAGGAATTGGAGCCAACCCGATGTTGCTAACATCAACGGCAAACATTACTCCTGGATATCTCTGCAAAAATTCTACCGATGTTTTTTTGATTCCCTCATAATCAAGTTTCATCATCAATATCCTCTGCTGATCAAAATTTAATTGATTATTGTTAATCGAAAGAATCAGCGGTCTCAACTTGTATTTTTCCTCGAGAATTTTATTGAGGGTATCCATCATTACTCTGGTTTGATAATACTCTGATGGTATTCGATTTTTTTTCAAATATCCTACGGCATGTGATGCCCCATGATCTGCTGTCAGAAAAGAAAGCCATTGGCCCCTTCCTACTTTTTCATCCAGAAGTTGAAAGAGTTCAGCAAGTTCTTTATCAAGCCTCAGATAAACATCTTCGATTTCCATAGAGTTCACGCCGAAGAAATGACCGGCGTGATCGGTGGATGCAAAATTTATTGCCAGCATATCAGTTGACTTCCCCTTACCAAGTTGATAGGCATTCATTGCTTCCTTTACAAATTCTAAAGTGAGCGTATTACCAAATGGAGAGTTTCGAAATGCGCTCTTGGTTCTTGTATAGATCTCTTTGAGATTGTGAGGAAATCCTGAATTTTTTTCACCAGGAAATAGTCCTTCGTACCAGGCAGTATCAGGATCACTTGCCTTATATGAATTCATTGGATAAATTGGACTCCAACCTTTTTCGATCAATGCATCCACTCGCCTTTTTTTATTGAATGCAATTACCCAGTTAGGTAAAGAATCCATATAATACGTGCTTGAAATAAAATTCGCACTGGCATCATCAAACCAATATGCAGCATTCGCCATATGACCACCAGGTAAAACCGAAGCACGATCCTTTAGGGAAATCGCAATTACTTTTGATTCCAGGTTAGTCGCCATTCTCAACTCATCTCCAATTGTTGTTACCAATAGGTTTCTTGGTGACATTCGACCATCTACAGCCGAAGCTGCGCCAACTGGTTGAACCGTACTATCAAATGTGCAATACAATGACTTACCAGTGAATTGCTCTACCCATTCATTCCCTGCAATTCCATTAACTGCTGGAATGGCTCCGGAATAAACAATCGCGTGACCTACTCCTGTGACTGAAGGCAAATGATTCATCAATGTATTCTCACAGGAGAAACCTCCATTTAACATTCTCTTAAAGCCTCCTGATCCAAAACGATCATAATATCGATATAGATAATCCCATCTCATCTGATCAACTACAATTCCCACTACCAATTTCGGACGAGGAACAGATGAGGATGCGACGTCGGTTTTTGGGCTAATAACACTTGAAATGGAAAGGAGAAATATGATCGTGAGGATTTTATTCATTTTTTAAACTTAATCAGTAAAATTAATGGTTGGGGATTAAAGAGTTTCGGGTTTGATGGGTTTAGGGTTTAGAGTTATTTACTTTTATAAATAGGTCCACATACCAATCACTAATTCCAATTCCTAATTACCAATTCCTTATGCCTAATTCCATCAATTCAACAGCTCAACAGTGCAACCAATCAACCTAATTTATCTATTTTTGCCCAGCTCTAAATAAATGGATTTGTAAACAAAAAATTATGGCTGACATCTTCGAGAAATTGATAAAAAATCAGGGGCCGCTGGGTCAATATCGTGAAAGAGCGCATGGGTATTTCTCTTTTCCAAAATTGGAGGGGGATATCGGAAGCAGGATGAAATTCAGAGGTAACGAGGTAATTGTTTGGAGCTTGAATAATTACCTGGGACTGGCCAATCACCCTGAAGTGAGAAAAGCTGATGCGGATGCAGCAAAGAATTATGGTCTGGCAACGCCTATGGGTGCGAGGATGATGAGTGGAAACAGTAATTATCACGAACAATTGGAAAAAGAACTTGCAGAGTTCGTTTCTAAAGAAGACTCGGCACTTTTGAATTACGGCTACCAGGGAATGGTCAGCATTATAGATTCACTTTGCAGTCGTCATGATGTAATTGTTTACGATGCGGAAAGCCATGCCTGCATTATTGATGGAGTTAGATTGCATCCCGGACAGAGATATGTTTTTAAACATAATGATGTTGAGGACCTCCAAAAGCAACTGGCGAGAGCAACAGCAGTTATCCAAAAACAAAAAGCCGGTGGGATCTTGCTGATCACAGAAGGCGTATTTGGTATGGCCGGCGACCAGGGGAAGCTACGTGAGATCATGGCCCTGAAAGAAAAGTTTGAATTTAGAATACTTCTGGACGATGCACATGGTTTTGGGACCCTTGGCAAAACTGGCGCAGGTGCAGGTGAGGAACAGGGTGTCCAGGATAAGATTGATCTCTATTTCTCCACTTTCGCTAAATCGATGGCATCCATCGGAGCCTTCATTGCCGGCGATAAGAATATTATTGATTATATACGCTACAATATCAGGAGCCAGATTTTCGCAAAGAGTCTTCCAATGCCACTTGTAATTGGTAATCTGAAACGACTTGAATTATTGCGTAATGAACCTGCTCTCAGAGAAAAACTCTGGTCAAATGCAAGGAAATTGCAAGAGGGTTTGAAAGAAAAAGGATTTGATATTGGAAAAACAGATTCTGTAGTTACTCCAGTGTATATGATGGGTGATGTGCCAGAAGCAACGGCCATGGTGGTTGACATGCGTGAGAATTATGGAATTTTTTGTTCGATAGTAATCTACCCAGTCATTCCCAAAGGACATATCATATACAGATTAATTCCAACCGCAGTTCATACTGATGATGATATTGTAAGAACCCTTGACGCATTCCAGGAAACAAAGAAAAAACTGGATGCAGGTGAATACAAGCTGGAGGCCATTCCTCATATGGCCGAAGTGTAGAAGTGGGGTAGGCAGTAGTCAGAAGTTAAAGAATATTTTATGCCCTTTGTGGTACTTCGCGTCCTGGCGACATGGCGGTTAAATCTTCGGTTACGATTCAGGCATCTTACAAAAAATGTAGCCCCCCTTGAAGGGAGGCTGCACTAATCAAATACCATTAACCATTAAACCTTATCCTATGAAAAATCAAATATATGATCTACCGGCTAAACATTACTGGAGACCCCCACAATTTTTCCGACTGTGCAAAAAATTGATTAAAGTCAAGAAACCGATTCCGTCCCTTGAGTTACCAACTAGCAGCAAATGATTTTTCGAAATCCTTAAATGGAACAACCCCATACTTTCCCTCACCAAAGTATTTCACCACGGGTTCAAAAGTTTTAGGCTCAAGATAGCCAGGTATCGCCTGAGGTTGGCTACCGTCAGCCGGGATAATGATGGTTGTAGGGTAGACAAGTCTGCCCCCGGTGAAATAAATAGCGAGTTCATGTGTTTTATACTTTGAATCGAACTTAAACACCTTCCCGTTCCAGGTGATATTATCCCGTCCTTCTGCATCCATTTTTACTATGTAGAACTTACTCGAAAGATAATCAGCAACATTCTTGTTATTATAGGTTTTCTTATCCATCACCTTACACCAACCGCACCATTCAGTATAGAGGTCAACAAGGATTGGTCGTTTCTCTTTCGCAAACTTTACCTGGGCTTCTGCTATAGAAAGCCAAACAATTTTTTCACTTGTTTCCTCCGGTTTTCCACTGCTTCCAATGATAAATCCAATCCCCACTATTACAACCAGGTGCATAAGTTTTTGCATAGTACATTTGTTTAAATCCAAAGTTACCAATTTACCATGCATAAAATTGTTGTTGCCATTACAGGAGCGAGTGGTTCTATCTATGCAAAACTGTTAATTGAAAAACTATTAACGGTTAAAGATCAATGGCAGGAACTTTCAGTGGTAATGACAGAAAATGCAAAAGAAGTTTGGAAAACTGAATTAGGAAATTCAGCCTGGGAAGGATATGGCTTAACTCAATATTCAACCAAGGATTTTCAGGCACCTTTTGCTTCGGGCTCAGGTCGGTACAATACAATGATTGCGATTCCGTGCTCAATGGGAACGCTTGGAAGGATCGCAAGTGGAAGTTCAGATGACCTGATCACCCGCGCGGCAGATGTTATTCTTAAAGAAAGAAGAAAGCTGATACTGGTAGTGAGGGATACTCCATACAATCTTATTCATATCAGAAATATGGAAACTATCACCCTGGCAGGTGGAATCATTTGCCCTGCTTCACCTTCATTCTACAGCAGGCCCTCTAGTATCGAAGAAGTTGCGGCAACCGTGGTAGATAGAGTAATTGACCTGGCGGGACTGAACATTAAAACTTTTAGATGGAACGAATAAGAATTTTGAGATTTTGAGATTGGGAGATTTCGAAATTAGAATTTAACCGCCAAGGCGCCATGACTCAAAGTTTCGCAAAGAAATCCTTTGATCATTATCTCAGGTCTACTTCCTCAACTCCAGGAAATTTTTTCTTATCGAAGATGAATTGAGTATCGGTAAGAACTGCATTCGATTTCATATTGCTCACCGTATAGGTAAAGCGGTTTCCGGATTTATCCAGAACCTTCGTGCTTTGTATTGTCTTTGTCACTTTGTCAACATACAAATAAACCTTGTGAAAGCTCTTTGTTTTGTCAACGGGGGTTAGTTCTATTTCCTGAACTGTCTTGCCTGCTAATTTTTTCTCGCCATTCAGTTTATAAAGAAAATCCTTATCATAAAAATTAGTGAACAATTTCTGTGGAGTGATAGTATTAACAGAAGGATCAAGTTTGGAGATGGTCACTTCATTAGCTGATTTATCATATGTCCAAACAGTGACTCCATCTGAAAAAATCTGTTTATCGTCCATCACAATCTTATACTTACTTCCTTTCATCAAGAGGTTACCCTTCTGGCTTCCCTGAGTTTTCCCCTTGGTATCTTCAACAGTATATGTGAAATTGGATTGAACACCCTTGAAGCCTTTGAATTTAGAGCTAACTGCATCAAGTATCTTCTTGGCATCAGGATCACTATTGCCAATGCTATTGTTCTGTGCCTGAATCCCGAAAGAAGAAATCATCAGTATAACAGCTAAAAGGAATTTGTTCATTATTGAATTTTAGAGTGTGCAAAGATATTTTAATTGTAGCAAAGGTGAGACTAAGAGTGGGAGTCAGCGTTTAAGCGCAGATTTCAATTAACAAAACCCTAACCCATCATTGACAAATGTTCAAGTAATTCACTCTCTGTTTTGATCAATACATCTCTTGCCTTGCTTCCCTGGTTGGGACCTACAACTCCCGCAGCTTCAAGCTGGTCCATCAATCTGCCTGCCCGATTATAACCCAGTTTCATCCTTCTCTGCAACAATGATGTTGATCCAACCTGGTTTTGAACTATCAACCTGGCTGCGTCCTCAAATAGGGGGTCTCTATTAGTAAGATCAAAATCCTTGCCTTCAAGATCTTTCTCATCAATATATTCAGGCAATAAGAATGCCTGGGGATATCCACGTTGTTCACCGATGAATTCAGTTACTTCTTCAACTTCAGGAGTATCAACGAATACACATTGCACACGAGTAATTTCTCCATTGTAAGAGATCAGCATATCACCTTTCCCGATGAGTTGTTCTGCTCCTCCTGTATCAAGGATGGTCCGCGAATCAATTTTTGAGGAGACCTTGAATGCAATTCGTGCTGGAAAGTTTGCCTTTATAGTACCTGTGATGATATTAACAGATGGCCGTTGAGTTGCAATGATAAGATGGATACCTACGGCTCTGGCTAATTGTGCCAACCGCGCGATAGGCATTTCAATTTCCTTCCCTGCAGTCATGATAAGATCAGCAAACTCATCGATCACCAGCACAATAAATGGAAGGAATTGATGTCCCTTCTGCGGATTAAGCTTTCTGCGAATAAATTTATCGTTATACTCCTTGATATTTCTCGCACCGGCTTCCTTCAGCAGATCATATCTATTATCCATTTCGATGCAAAGTGCATTCAATGTATGGACAACTTTTTTTGTATCGGTGATGATCGCTTCTTCTTCTCCGGGAAGTTTTGCAAGGAAATGTTTTTCGATAGTTCGATAAATACTCAATTCAACTTTCTTGGGATCTACCAACACAAGTTTCAATTGAGAAGGATGCTTCTTGTATAATAATGAAACAAGGATGGCATTCAATCCTACAGATTTACCCTGACCCGTTGCCCCAGCCATCAACAAATGCGGCATTGATGTAAGATCAACTATGAAATTTTCATTGTCGATCTTTTTACCTAATGCAATTGGAAGATTAAAATGATTGTGTTGAAATTTATCTGACGACAGAAGTGTTCGCATACTTACTATCGTCTTCTTCACATTTGGAACTTCAATACCAATTGTACCCTTACCTGGAATTGGAGCGATGATCCTTATTCCAAGATGCTGCCAGGCTGAGAGCAATATCGTCTTCCAGATTTTTTATCCTCGAAATTCTTACACCTGCTGCCGGGACAATTTCATAAAGGGTTACCGTGGGTCCAACAGTTGCACTGATTTTCTGAATGGCGATATCATAGTTCTTCAGCGTATTAATGATCTGATTTTTATTCGCTTCTAATTCAGCTGCATCCTGAACTATCTTATCGGTTCCGTGATTTTCTAAAAGGTCAAGGGATGGATATTTATAATCTCTCAGATCAAGCGTTGGTTCATAAGGAGGGAGTACTTCAACTACTACCCCATCTTCATTCACCTCCTCTTTTTCAATATGTACAGGCTTGATCTCAAGCTCGATCAATTGTCCGTTCGACTTGGATATTTCAGGCTTTGTTTTGTTTGTAGAACTCTGTTCTTGGGGTGTTTTCTGTACTTCCTCTACTTTTTTCAATGGCTCTGGCTCAATCAATTCCTTTTCCACCATCTTAAGTTCTTCAACCTGAGGCTTTCTTCCCGAATCAGTAGGATGGATGACAATTATTCCACCTTCCGACTTCAACATATTTCCATGTTTTTCCGGCAGGGTTTCAACAACTGAAGTGTTTTCAGTTGTGCCGAAACCTTCAATGGTATCTAGTGGAACTTCCTGATCTACCTTGCTCTTCTTTTTTGAGGGAATAGAGAAAACAGGATTAAATCTCCAAATAAAATATGCGAGACCTGCTACGCCCAGGACAACTGCAGTTCCAATGAATCCAAGGAATCGCTGCATCCAGTTATTGATCATTTCACCTAATGCTCCGCCCCAGGGAAAGGTATTTGCAGGAGTTAGAAATGCAAACGCTACACTGAAATAGAAAATCCCTGCTACTACATACCTGAGATTTCGCTTTATTGAAAATAGTTTCTTAGCAAAGAGAAGATTCGCACCAAGCACAAAGAAGAAACTGCAAATGAAAAAAGATGCAAGCCCAAATCCATTGTAAATAAATAAATGGGAAATCCAGGCACCCAGTCGACCTAATAAATTGTCAACCTTCACATCATCATCAAACAGAACATTGATGCCACCTTTTATGACCTTATCCTGGTCGCGTTGCCAGGTAAACAAATAAGAGGTAAATGCAATAAAGAGGAATAATGCCAGCACAAGGAGAATTGCGCCAGCAATTTTATGAGTACGCTCATCTTTGACCAGATGCTTTACCTGGACGGTTTCTTCTTTTTCGGGTTTCAGTTTATCCGGGTCTGGCTGCTGGGTTTTCCGCTTTTTCAGCTTGTTGGCCATGGAGACAAAGATAGGCAATAGCCCTTATCCTAATGAGTTGGAGGGAAGCTATCAACACGATGTTGAAAATCTTTTTCAGTCAAATTCGTACTTTTCATTTGAAATTGAAACCTTATCCCGGGTTTATGCCAAAAACTACTGCTTTCCATATGCATAATTACCCCGTTTTCCTGATTGCCATTCTCGGGATGCTGATTGTCATTTCATGTAATTCAATTCACACCCACAGCAATTACCTGGGAGACTCTGTGGATGTAAGTAAAACCAGATTCGCGAGACATTTAACCAAGAATATTCAATCGGAGGTTATTGATAGGGGACAATACCAGGACAATGCATTGACAACTCTTAAAATCCAGGATAGTTTACCAGCAGGTTGGGCAAGGAGATTTCCTAATGATGCTATGGAAAATGAGCTTGTATTGAAATTTCATTTATATAATTCTTCTGATTCTGTTCAAAATTTGTATTTCTTTCCTGGCACCTACTTCAGCAGCATCAGATTTTTGAAATTAGGCCAGGACAATACTCTCAATGAAATTTCAGGAGATTCCACACCACCAAAATGGAGAAAGGGTTTTAGACATTTTAATCTTCTTCCAAAAGAGTCGGCGGTTTATTATGCAAGGTTGCGAATCCTGAGAACCTCGGCTACTAGCTTTTTACCGCAGATTCTCCAACAGGATTATATCGAACCATTTGTTGCGCAGAGAGTCCAGAATCGCGCAACGAATAATATGTTAACCTATCTGGCAACAGGTATCATGCTCATGACCGTCCTATATTCTTTGGCGGTCTATTGGCAAAATAGAAGAAAAGAATTTCTTTATTATTGTGGCTATGCGGGATCCATGGGGATTTTATTGTTCTTCAAATCGCACCTGCACTACCAGTTTACAGGCTTCAACTTTTCGTTTGAGAGTTATTGGGATTTCCTGATTCAATGCGCAGGAGTTTTTTGCTATTTTCAGTTCATTAGGAATTTCCTGAATACAAAGACAAGCCATGGATTTCTTGAAAGAGTCCTTAGACTAGGCGAAATATTGATTGGGGTATTCGTTACAGTTTATTCTGCACTCTATTTTCTCACTTCCGAATTCATGTGGCTTGATTTCTTCGAAAACCTGACAAAGCAAATGTTGCTCGTGATCGGGCTAATTTTCATTTTTTATGGAATAAGAAAAAAGGATTTGTTGATGCGGTATATGGTGGCGGGAAATTTTGTCCTTATCGCAGGTTCAATCCTTTCATTCCTGCAAATAAAATTCTCATTTCAGTTTACATCAAATAGAGCGTTTTCTTTTTTCAATGAAGCCTTGTTTTATTATGAGCTCGGGATTGTTGGAGAACTTGCGTTCTTCTTAGCAGGTCTTGCCTATAAAAACAGGAATGAAACTATTAGGCAAACTAAAGAAGGAGAGCGAAAGGAATTGGAAAAACAGATGGCAGTACTTGCGGCCCAACAGGATGAACGGGAACGGATCTCCGCTGATATGCACGATGAATTAGGATCTGGTGTTACAGCTATCAGGCTGATGAGTGAAATTGTGAAAACGAAAATGAAAGAGTCCACTCTACCCGAAATTGATAAGATATCTCATTCAGCAAATGATCTGATCACCAAGATGAATACGATAATCTGGACAATGTCAAGCAGTAATGATACTGTTGAGAACCTGGTAACCTACATCCGGACCTATGCAGTTGAGTTTTTTGAAAACACCAATATTGAATGCAGGTTTAATATGCCTGATTCTTTTCAAAAGATCGAATTGAGTGGAGAAAGGAGAAGAAATATTTTCCTGGCAGTTAAAGAAGCAATGAATAATGTGCTCAAGCATGCTAAGGCTACGGAGGTCAGGATTGATATTCAGGTCAAGGATAAATTGATAATTACTATTGCCGATAATGGCCTGGGAATTGACATGGAAAAAATCAGGCGTTTTGGAAATGGTCTTAAGAACATGCAGTCCAGGCTGGAGAACATTAATGGACGTTTTAATATTCAGAATGACCAGGGAACAATTGCTTTGTTCGAAATTAATTTATCGTAGAAGCTTATTGCTCTTCCCACTGCAGAAACCAGTAGTCGTTGTGGCAGACAGTGGTATACGAAGGCAGGGAAATACCTATATTGAACAAAGGACAATTAATTACAACAGTATGGAACTCGCCATTCTCACCACATGCGTCCACTCCTAAATTTTCAAGTTCAACTATTAATGCAGGACTAATTATCCGTCCAAGAAATATTTCTCCCATCCTCATATTACAGGATACGATCATCGCAGAAATGCCCGTTTCCAGCATTTGATTTACCAATGATTTCCGATCTTGTTTCCAAAGAGGAAGTATGGCCTCCAATCCAGATTCTCTACATACCATCTCTTCCCAATCACGATGTTGCTGAAGATCAATATCGCCAAATACCATCCCCTCTACATCATAAGATGATTTTATCAAGTCGAGATTGCGTACAAAATTCTGCTTGTAATCAGTCCAGGTTGTTGGTGTGGCAATTAATGGAAGCTTCATTGCATCTGCCTGCTGCTGGAGAATTGAAAGCGGGAGTCCATGTGAACGAGAGATTTTTCCATTCTCATTCATCATATTTACGATTACCGCAGGCTGATTTCCGTATTGAATGGAAACCATGAGGGCATAACAACTATCCTTTCCACCACTCCAGGAACATCCGATCTTCATCAATATTTTTTAAGGATAGCGATCAATAATAATAGCCAGCCGGCTACAAGAAATAATCCTCCGATTGGTGTAATTATCCCGATACCTGAGAGACCAACCGTTCCTGTTGCCTTGAGTGCAGTGAGCAGGTATAGTGATCCCGAGAATAGTATGATGCCAGCGAGAAAACTATATCCGGCCCAGGCAAGAGTGGGATGGCTAATCTTTTCGAAAAGGATGGCTACTACTAAAATTGCAAAGCAGTGATAGAATTGGTATCGAACACCAGTTTCAAACGTTACTATAGTTTCAGGTGGAACAATTTTCTTAAGGCCGTGGGCTCCAAATGCTCCCAATACGACAGATAGTCCACCGAGTATTGTTCCTATGATCAGGAAAGTTCTAGACATGCATGATGTTTTGGATCAGAGTTTCGATACTGGTGATTTCTTCTTCAACAACCAGTTCCGCTTCTTCGTAATAAATTCTCCGTTCAGAGAATTTTTTCACTAAGTATTGTTTGATCTGCTCGTCTTTTAATTCCTTGAGTAGAGGTCGTTCTGATTTTTCTTTGATAAGTCGGTCGTATAGTACATCCAGCTTTGTATTTAGCCAGACGGTCAGACCGTTATTATTCATGTAATCGATATTATTAAAAAAGCAGGGTGTTCCCCCACCGCAGGCCATTACAAATGATTCATGGCTTTCAGTGAGAATGTGAAGAGTTTCTTTTTCAAGCATACGAAAATATTCTTCGCCTTTGGTGGCAAATATTTCATTGATGCTTGCATTTTCTTCTGTTATTATCTGCTGGTCCAGGTCAAACAATGGCAACGTGAGTTTTTCACTGAGTAATTTGCCCCAGTGGCTCTTCCCCGAACCCATAAAACCTATCAGATAAATCCTCACTCTAAATTTGAAAATTTGAAAATTAGATAATTTGAAAATGTATTTTTTAAGATTAACTCTTGCTCGGTCTTTCAAACATTCAAACAATCAAACATTCAAACTGTTTACGTAAATGCATTCAACCCCGTCACATCCATTCCTGTTATGAGCAAATGAATATCATGGGTTCCTTCATATGTTATTACACTTTCGATATTCATCATATGCCTCATGATGGAATATTCACCCGTGATACCCATTCCTCCCAGGATCTGCCTGGCTTCTCTCGCAATGTTGGCAGCAACTTCACATCCATTCCTTTTAGCCATTGAAACCTGTTGAGGAGTTGCACGACCTTCATTCATCAACACACCAAGTCGCCAGTTCAGCAATTGTGCTTTAGTGATCTCAGTGATCATCTCGGCCAGTTTTTTCTGTTGAAGTTGAAAGCCACCAATTGGCCGTCCGAATTGTTCACGTTCCTTACTATATCGAAGTGCGGTATCATAACAATCCATTGCTGCCCCGATGGAACCCCAGGCAATTCCATACCGTGCCTTGGTCAGGCAACTGAGAGGACCTTTCAAACCTTTTACATTTGGAAGAATATTTTCCTTCGGGACTTTGACATGATCAAAAACCAATTCACCCGTAGCTGAAGCGCGCAGGCTCCATTTCCCATGTGTGGTTGGAGTGGTGAACCCTTCCATACCTCTTTCCACGATCAGTCCCCTGATTTCGCCTTCTTCATCCTTGGCCCAAACAACTGCAACCTGCGAAAAGGGTGCATTGCTGATCCACATTTTTGAGCCATTAAGGATCACATGATCACCTGCATCAGTAAAATTCGAGAGCATTGAGGCCGGATTGCTTCCATGGTCTGGCTCTGTCAGCCCAAAACATCCGAGCCATTCTCCACTGGCAAGTTTAGGAAGAAATTTCCGCTTCTGTTCTTCACTTCCATAAGCGTAAATAGGGAACATTACAAGGGATCCCTGAACAGAGGCTGTAGATCGGACCCCACTATCACCTCTCTCCAATTCCTGCATCATGAGACCATAGCTTATGTAATCCAGTCCGCCTCCGCCATATTCTGGAGGGATTGTAGGCCCAAAACAGCCCAGGTCACCTAGTTGCTTTACAATTTGTTGAGGGAATTCGGCCTTTTGAGCGTAATCTTCAATAATGGGGGATATTTCTTTCTTCACATAATTTCTAACGGTCTCCCTGATCAGCTTCTGCTCATCTGTAAGTAGTTCATCCAGTTGGAAATAATCAGGGCTCACAAAATTGTCGGTCCTGGCTGCCATATATCAGTTTTAGTGCGCCGCGAAAATACGAAGGCGAAGGCGAAGTCGGAGGTCTGAAGTCGGATGTCGGAAAGAATTGTGATCTAAACATGATTGACCTCAGACTTCTGACTTCCGACCTCTGACCTCCTCCCAGACCCGTCTATCCACTTAGGTTTGAAAAATTTTTTGCCGAAGAAATACCTTCCATGCAACAAAAACCAACAGGGAGTGTATTTAAAATCAAAGCCTGATCAATTGGAGCTGACTGCAACCATGTTCTACGATGATCTGGTGGAGAAGTGCAAGAAGGGAGACACGCGCTCTTATCAAACCCTCTACCAACAGTATGCTAAAGCCATGTTCAACACCAGTCTGCGCATTGTTAACAATGCCAGTGATGCTGAAGATGTATTGCAGGAGGCCTTTATGGACGCATTTAGATATTTGAACGATTTTAATTACAAATCCACTTTCGGTGCCTGGCTAAAAAGGATTGTAATTAATAAATCAATCAATGTCCTTCGCAAACATAAAACTGACCTTGTAGATATTGATACCACGCAGGTGGCTGATCTTCCAAATGACGAGGTTTTAGATGAAGAAAACATAAGACTAAAAGTAGAAGAGGTGAAAAGAGCAGTGCAAATATTACCGAATGGATACAGGACAGTGCTTACTCTATATCTCTTTGAAGGCTATGATCACGAGGAGATTTCTGAGATCATGAGAATTTCCGAATCTACTGTTCGTACACAGTACCATCGTGCAAAACAGAAATTGTTACATATTATAAAGCAAGGAGTAGCGAAATGAGTAACAGACTTGAACAATTTATCAGGGATAACAGGGAAGCCTTCGATGGCGACGAACCTGGTCCGGAGCTGTGGAGAAACCTGGAACGAAATCTTCCTGGTCGCGAGAATGATATGCGGGTGTTTCATTTGAACTTCCTAAGGTGGACTGCTGCTGCAGCCATTCTTGTGATGATTGCCGGAATGTTCTATTACATGAAACAACAGAAAGAAACAACATCCTTCACTTCAAATGAGACCTCAGAAACAACGGATCAAATTTTAAGTGATTTGGATCCGTCGTACGCAAAACAAGTGTACCATTTAACAGAGCTGGTTTCACTTAAACAAGATGAACTTAAGCAAGTTGAAAAAGAGCAACCGGAGCTTTACTCTCAATTTGTGAAAGACATCCATAAACTGGACAGTTCATACCAGGCATTGAAAATTGAACTTCCAAAGAACCCGAATCGAGAACTATTGCTTGAAGCGATGATCGAGAATCTGAAACTTCAAACAGAATTGCTGAATCAACAGTTGTATATCATCAAACAATTCAATCAAAAAAATATTAAAGACCATGAAAGCATCTCTAAGAGCATTTAATATCCTTTTCCTCATCACAGGAATTCTTTGGGTATCGGTGGCTGTAGCCAACGATAATGAAGAACCTAAGGTTAAGAAAGAGAAATCTTACTCCAAATCATATCCAGTTAGCGGAAATGAAAAAATCTCCCTCACAAACCAGTTTGGTGAAATGAAATTGAATACCTGGGATAAAAACGAGATCAAGGTAGATGTCACAATTATCGGCAAAGCTGATGATGATCAACGTGCCCAGGAAATTATTGACAAGATCTCTATTGAAGATGGAAAGGGATCAGAGGGTGTATTCTTCAAGACAAAATTTGCAGATGATAAAAGAGATGATAGAAAGGAAAGAGATAAGGATGGTAAAAGAGTTCACAGGAATGAAGGAATGGAGATCAATTATGTAGTTTACCTGCCCGCAGGAAACAGACTGGATGCAAATAACCAGTTTGGAGCTATGATTGTTCCAGATTATAAAGGCGAAGCAACACTTACTAGCAAATTCGGATCACTTACAGCTGGAAAGATCAGCAATTCCAAATCTGTGAACGTTGAATTTGGAAAGGCGGATATTGAACAACTGAATGGTGGCAAGCTTAGTATCAAATTTTCAAAAGGAACCGTGAAGAAATTGAGCGGAAATATAGATGCAGATTTTGAATTTTGCGATAAAGTGAAGATCAATATCGACAATGATGTAAAAGATCTTGATATCAGTAATTCTTATTCTACTATTTACCTCGACATGAATAAGAATTTTTCGGGTAACTACGATATCTCCACCCATTTTGGTGAGCTTAATAATAAGACAGCTTTTGCCATCAAGCGTGAGGGAGAAAAGGATGAAAACAAACATGGACCAAGCTTCACTCACAAATATGCAGGCACTTCGGGCAGTGGTAGTTCAAAGGTGAAGATCAAATCAAGTTTTGGACAAATAATTATGGGTCATGATCTGCAGGTTGACATGACTGGAGATGAAAAATCAAAATCAGACAAACAAAAATCAAAGACCAGAACGATATAAACTTTCGGCTGTAATAGTTGCAGAGTTGCAGCCTGCCCGGAAAACCGGGTTCAGCCGAGTCAAGACTCGCAAGCGGGGACCTCCGAAAGGAGGTCTTCCCGTTTTCTGCTTCTTGCGTTCCATTGCGAGTCCTGAGCGGAGTCGAAGGGGTGCCCTGGCGGTTAAATTCCTTCTTCTATTCCCCAAAATTCCAGCATCATCGGAAAACATTTTGATCCAAGCGGATAGAAAAGTACATTGAATAAAAATCTATCATGAGACTTATAATAATAATTGCTACTCTACTTACACTGGGATCTTCAGCTACATATGGACAGGATGACAAAAGCAAAGAGAAAGACAAGTCCAGAGAGACTAAAATAATTAAGGAAGAAGGCTATGAGATGAAGCAGTATTTTTTTGTAATGCTGACCAGAGGAGCTAATCGTACACAAGATTCAATAACTGCTGCCAAACTACAGGAGGGCCATATGGCGAATATTAACAGGCTGGCAGAAATGGGAAAAATTCTTGTTGCTGGTCCGTTTGGAGATAGCGGAAACTGGAGAGGGATTTTTATTTTCGATTGTAAGACAAAAGAAGAAGTGGAAGAATTACTTAAAACTGATCCTTCAATTGCCGCTGGCAGACTGGCTGTTGAGATTCGTCCGTGGTGGACAGCAAAAAACTGTGTGTTTAAATAATTTAATGACCCTGTCAGGGTCGGACCCTGACAGGGTCTTACATGGCGGTTAAACCTACTCTTTATCTCGTCCCAAATTCTTGCGTCCAATAACCTCCTACTCTCGCTACTCCCATTTCTCTAAAGGAAGCATTCATGATATTCTTGCAATGCCCTTCGCTATTTAACCAGCCATTCATGACGGCCTGCTCTGTTGGATAATTAAAAGCAATATTCTCACCATACGCTCTCCAATTGTATCCAACTGCACTTATACGATCTCCAGGAGTTGATCCATTAAGACCATTGTGGTTGAAATAATTATTTTTCTGCATATCTGAACTATGATTCAATGCAGCCTGAGCCAATAGGTCATTCCAGCTTACTGGAGAAACGGGAGGCATTACAGTAGAACCGCAATTACAGCCTGTTTGCCGTACATTATTCACCAATTGAAGTAAGAGGGGTTGGTTTACATTAAACTTAGTTGAGGAAGGAGGCGTTTCTGTATCAGGATTTTTAGCGGTAACAATATCTTCTTTCTGACAGGAAATAAAAGAGAAAGAAAAAGAAAATAATAGGATCCAGCGGATGTTAGTTTTCACAGTCGAATTTTGCAGGAAAAAGATCAAAAACCAAACCAAGGTCAGGTGGGAAGGTATTGGCTCATCTCTTTTTGATATTCTTTAGCAATTGAGGCTGCCTTTTCGGCAAAATCCTCGCCAGAGGATGCATAAATCACGGCCCTGCTTGCATTTACCAATAGGCCGCAGTCATGGATCATTGCCTTCTCCGAAATCTCTTTAAGGCTTCCGCCTTGCGATCCGACTCCAGGCACTAGAAAAAAATGATCAGGACTAATGCTTCTTATGCGAAGGAATTCGTCTGCCTGAGTTGCTCCTACAACGAACATTAGATTGTTAACGGTACCCCAACCTGCTGCAGTTTCAAGAACCATTTCGTAAAGCTGCATGGTGTCAGTCGTGATGGTATGTACTCCTTCTTCAAGATTTTCTATAGTTTTAACTATTTGCTGCTTTTCGAAATCATCAGCTCCAGGATTGGAGGTCAAGCCGAGAAGTATTGTCCATTTATTCTCATATTCAAGGAATGGTTTTACGCTATCCATTCCCATATAGGGTGCAACTGTTATTGCGTCAAAGTTCAAGGTTTCAAAAAATGCTTTTGCATACTGTGCCGACGTGTTGCCAATATCCCCTCTTTTAGCATCAGCAATTCTGAAGATGTTCTCGGGAATATGGTTAACAGTCTTTTCCATCGTCTCCCATCCTTTTACTCCTCTTGCTTCATAAAAAGCTGTGTTGATCTTATACGCGACCGCATACTTTTTTGTGGCATCAATAATTGCTTTGTTGAATTCAAATATGGGATCCGTAGCATTCAAAAAATGCTTTGGTATCTTCTCAATATCTGAATCAAGACCCACGCAGAGGTAAGAACACTTTGAGAATATCTGATCTGCCAATTCTTTACGTGTCATGAAATAAATCTAAGCATTTGATTAATTCAATCCTTGCGCGCCTTTGCGCCTTTGTTTCCTGGCAGTTAAGCTCATCTAACTCTCAAACTTTCCAACATTCAAACTTTCAAACATTCAAACACTCAAACTTCCTACCACATCCACAAACCTCCAAACCTCCTCAAAAGTATTGTATAGTGGCACAGGAGCAACACGGATCACATTTGGTTCTCTCCAATCTGAAAAAATCCCTCGCTTTGTTAACTCTTCAAAAATTTCCTTTCCATTATTACTTGTCAGAATTGAAACTTGTGAACCTTTCTGTAGTGGGTCCCTGGGTGTAATTATTTCAAACCTGCCTTTATCTGTCCTGTTACAAAGATCCTCTAGCAGGAAAAATAAATAATCACTCAAGAGTTTACTCTTAGAAAATATTTTGTCCATTCCAGCTTCTTCAAATACATCCAATGCAGCTTTATGCATTGCATATAAAATGATTGAAGGCGTGCTCAATTGCCAGCCTTCAGCAGTTGGAATTGGTTTGAAGCCCTTTTCCATCTTGAATCTGGTCTGTTTGTCATATCCCCACCAGCCGGCAAGACGATGAATTTGATCCTTATGAAATCGTTCGTGAATATATGCGCCGCCAATTGCCCCCGGACCTGAATTAAGATATTTGTAACTGCACCAACACGCAAAGTCAACATCCCAATCGTGCAATTTTAATTGAACATTCCCTACAGCATGTGCAAGATCAAAACCCGCTATTGCCCCGGCATTATGAGCCGCCTCCGTGATCAACTTTAGATCAAATACCTGTCCGGTAAAATAGTTCACACCTCCAAAAAATACCATTGCTACCTGATCACTATTTTCTCGGATAATATTTACTATATCCTCTTCCCTTATCAGGTATTCACCCTCGCGAGGATGTATTTCCAAAATTATTTCTTCAGGATCAAGTCCCCGCTGACTTAGAAAAGTCTCCAGCATGTATTGATCACTTGGAAAAGCCTTTGCCTCACAAATGATTTTATTTTTCTTTCTTTCAGGACGATAAAAACTTGCCATCATCAGATGAAGATTCACCGTAAGCTGGTTCATGACTACCATTTCATCCGGCGACGATCCAATAATTCCAGCCAGGGGCTTAGCAAGCATTTCATGAAAATGGTACCAGGGTTCATCACCAATGAAGAATGCCTCAACCCCATGCTGTGACCATTGCTCCAAAACTTTTTCAATAGCATTTCTGCAGCTTTTTGGCTGAAGTCCTAATGAATTACCAAGAAAATAAATTTGTTGCTTGCCAGCATTCGTGGGAATAATGAATTTCTCCCGAAACGATTTCAGCTCATCATCTCGATCAAGAAATTTTGCATATTCAAAGGAATTATCAAAATTCATAAATTCTCCTGACTGATTTGCGGCTTCGTTAAGGCTATGGGGGTTGAAAATTGTTTGAATGTTTGAGGAGACCTAAATTTTACATTTTTCATTTTACATTTTGCATTGTTTAATTCTTTAGAGGTGTCAAACAATCAAACATTCAAACTCCTCTTCTCAAATACTACCTGTCCTTCCTCCATCAACGGGTATGCTGGTTCCATTTACATACGAAGCTGCTGGCGATGCAAGAAAAGCAGCCATGGCTGCAATCTCAGATGGATCACCGAATCTTTTCATGGGTATTGCCTGTATCATTTCTTCCTCTATTGTTTCCTTACTTACCTTTCTATTTGTCGCGTTGCTTGTAATCACTGCATCTAACCTGGAAGTAGCTGTGTAGCCAGGGAGAATATTGTTGACAGTGATGTTAAATGCGCCCAGTTCGTTTGACAATGTCTTGGCCCATGATGCGACAGCTCCCCTGATGGTATTCGAAACTCCAAGATTCTTATGTGGAATCTTAACGGAAGTGGAGATAATATTAATTATCCTTCCGTATCCTGCCTCAATCATTCCAGGGACGACAGCCTTTGCAAGAACATGGTTGCAAATAAGGTGTTGATTAAATGCATGTACATATTCTTGTTCATTTGCTTCAAAAGCCGGCCCAGCCGGGGGACCACCTGTATTGTTGATGAGGATATGCACTGCATCTTTTTGGACTATTCTCCCAATGGCTTCCTTCACTTGTGATGGATCACTGAAATCCGCCAACTCATATCCGTGAATTTGACGTTCGTCAATGCTTAGTTTCAGTATTGATTCCTTCAGGGCAACTTCATTCCTTGAAAGCAGGATACAGCTTGCTCCCATCAAGGCCAGTTCTTCCGCAATTGCCAGTCCAATGCCTTGGGTGCTTCCACAAATCACAGCTGATTTTCCTTCCAGTGATAAGTTCATGGTTTCGAGTTTTTTATTTTAACCGCAAAGACGCCATGGCGCAAAGGAACGCTTAGAATCCTTGCGTAACCTTGCGTCTTTGTTTCTTTGCGGTAAAATTTCCTCATCAACAATCAAAATAAATCCGGATAGTCTGATATAACCCCATCCACTCCCATTTTTTTCAATCTTTCAATCCCTGGCTTGTCATTCACTGTCCATGGAATGACCTTGATATTTTTATTGTGACACTCTTTTATTAATTGGTCAGTGACTAATAAAAAATGAGGACTATAAATGGTTGGAACAAATCCAAGCTTTTCAATTTGCTGTTGTAGTGAGGCCTTGTCAAAATCTTCAATAAGTAGAGCCGTCTTAATGTTAGGAAATTTCTTGTGCAAATATTGAAGAGTGCGGGGATCAAAAGACTGAATGATCACCCGATCAAGAATACTCTTTTTTTGTAGGACATTAACTAATAGGTCTACGAATTCTGCGGGAGCAGGATGAAAAATGCCATCGGTAGAAGGTTGCGATTTTGTCTCAATATTATATGCAGGCAATGGGAGTTTCTTAGATCTGCAGTATGCTTCAACACTGTCAATTAAGTCAGCCAATCTTGGTTTATTGCATGCCATTTTATGCTGTCGGGGAAACCTTGGGTTACCTCTTAGACCAACATCGAAACCTTTTACCTGCTCATAAGACATTTGGTAAATATTGAGCGATTTCTCTTCCTCCTCTAGAACTGGATTTCCGTCAGGCTTAGTAGAGATCTCATGATTGAAAAAAGGTTCGTGCGACAATACAACCTCATTATCTTTTGTAATTACGGCATCCATTTCCAGGGTATTAACCCCCAGGTCAACAGCCTTGTACATTGCAGGTATAGTGTTTTCAGGAATTAATCCTCTTGCACCACGATGCCCCTGTTTATCAAATTGAATTGCCCCCTCTGCTGAATTTTTTGTCATATGGCATCCTACCAGGGTTAATAAAATAATGGAAAGCTTAAAGATATCATTCCTTGGGTGCGTGAACCCGTAGTAAAATCTCATCATTGGAACTATTGCTCTTTTTTAAACACTTTGTGAGTTCTTTTTTTCATCTCATTGGCGATATAGGTTCCGGCATATGGATCCTGTTGCAATTTTTCAATGATAGTATGGTAACTTTTTTCGTCGCGGTCCTGGCTTAGTTTAAAAACATTATTTATTTCCATCACCTCAACTTCAAATGCTACAATCGCTTTCATTAAAGGGAGCTTGTATTCTTCAGTCAAATTATCATAGACCGTTGTAGAGGATGGATCATATTTTTCAAAATGCATGGTTGTCTTTTTCAAAACTTCCACCAAACCTTCAGCATCAAGGAAATGAAGAATTCCTTTTACGTGCACAGATATGTAATTCCAGGTAGAAGCCTGGTGTGGATTGCTGTACCAGGTTGCGCTGACATATGTATGTGGACTTGTAAAAATACAAAGGACATTCGGGTTTGCCTCAAATGCCTTGTGATGATCTGTGTTCCGCATCATATGTCCTGTCATGAAGAGTTTTCCTTCGCGTTCTTCAATAAAAACAGGGATCTGAGTAGCTACTGGTTTATTGTCGCTTGTACATCCCGCGATAAAGGCAAAGGGATGTTGATGAATAAAATTCAGGACTTCTTCCGGGTTATCTTCTTTATAATAGGGCAAATTGTACATGACGAAAGCGGGTTTGGTGTTTGAGTGTTTGAAATAAATATTTTTTATTTAGGGAAATAGAACATCAAGAAAAAATATAGGTAATGTTTTTTGTTATGAATTTCACCTCTGTGAACATTCGAACACTCAAATATTCAAATTTCCTTCAAACCTTCTTCACGCTTTCAAACTCTCCTCTCCTACCACTTCAACCACTTCTGTAGCATCCATATTTGCATTTCTCATCGAAATGCTCCTTACTGCAGCCCCGGCAAATTCTTCAAATGCATGTTTGGAGATTGGATCGTCACTAACCATTATTGGTATGCCATTGTCGCCACCTTCCCTTATAGACTGCACAAGTGGAATTTGACCCAGGAATGGGATGTCATATTCATCCGCCAATCTTTTACCACCGTCCTTACCAAAAATGTAATACCTGTTTCCGGGAAGTTCTGCAGGAGTGAAATAACTCATATTTTCTACCAGTCCAATTATTGGAACATTGATCTGTGCCTGCCCGAACATTGCAATGGCCTTCTTTGCATCGGCAAGCGCAACATCCTGCGGTGTGGTTACTACAATTACACCTGTCACGGGAACTGTCTGAACCAGCGTAAGATGTATATCGCCTGTACCCGGGGGCATATCGATAACCAGATAATCCAATTCGTCCCAGAACACTTCAGTAACAAATTGTTTTATAGCGCTGCTTGCCATAGGTCCTCTCCATACAACAGCATTTTTCTCGTCAACCAGCAATCCAATGCTCATCAGTTTTATGCCAAATTTTTCAAGGGGAACGATCATACCTTTCTCACCCGCATTCATCATCATTGGTCTTTGTCCCCTAACCCCAAACATTATCGGGACACTTGGTCCATAAATATCCGCGTCCATTAAACCGACTTTAGCACCTCCTTTTGCGAAAGCAAGCGCAAGATTAGCCGCTACCGTGCTCTTGCCCACCCCGCCTTTTCCACTAACAACTGCAATGATGTTTTTTACTTTAGGCAATACGCTGCCTGTGTCAGTGCGCTTTGATGTAGTATTTGCAGTGAAATTTACCTTGACATTGGCCTGTTTGCTAACAAGCAGTTTTACAGCGTTGGTGCAGGCATTTCCGATCATGTCCTTAAGCGGACAGGCTGGAGTAGTTAGAACAACGGTAAAAGCTACATCATCACCATTAATGATGATATCCTTAACCATATTCAGTGTAACAATATCTTTTCCGAGATCAGGTTCTTGTACATTACTTAAGGCCTTCAGCACCTCTTCCTTAGTCATTCAACAACATTTTGTTAAAAAATAAAAATTGAGTTGCAAAAATACTCCTAAGGGCCGGGATTTTGTTGAGATAATCTTAGCCTAGTCATTATATTTGAATTCAATGAAAAGATTTTTACTTTTTTCCCTTTTAATTTTCGCTGGTTTTGGATATGCTGCAAAGGCACAGTTTGAAAAGCTGAAAGACTCTGTAGTTCAACTCTATGGAGTAGTTATGACTGCTGATAGCCTTCGTGGAATTCCTGCTGTGAGTGTGGTTGTGAAAGGACAAAACCGGGGAACAATAACAAATGAGCAAGGCGTCTTTTCAATTGTTGTATTAAAAGGGGATCAGGTTGAGTTTACAAGCATTGGATATAAGCCCAAACTTGTCCTGATTCCGAAAGATCTTGAAGGCAACCAATTTAGTGTTATCCAATTAATGATCACTGATACCGTCTATCTTCCTGCCACGATCATAAGACCCAGGCCCACCAAGGAGCAATTTGAAAGAGATTTCGTGAACACCAATATACCTGCTGACGACCTTGAGATTGCCCGACAGAACACTGAAGAATCCAAGAGAAGGATCCTGGTAAGATCACTCCCTGCTGATGGTCGCGAAGGCGCCAATTACGTTTTGCGCAACCAGGCTAACCGTTATTACTCAGCTGGCCAGGCACCACCTCAGAATATTTTTAATCCATTCGCCTGGGCTGAATTTATCGAAGCCTGGAAGAGAGGCGACTTTAGGAAGAAGTAACTCAAATTTTGAAATTTTGTTCCTTCGCTATGCAGAATTGGGAAATTGGGAAAATGAGTTATTCTAATTCGAAACTCAACTCCAATCCCATAGCACTACAGCCCATTCGTCCAAACTATCACGATACTTATCAATTGTAATAAATCCTACTCGTTCATGTGCACGAAGTGATCGGTGGTTGCGGGTTGACACCTCCGTTAGTATTAGATCGAAGGAATTCTTATATGTTTCCTTGTGATGGTTGTATAAAAGATCGAATACACCGAGCCCACGGTATTTCTTATCGATGCAAATCTGACCCATTGCATAAAACTCATAATTATCAAGGGCCTTACCATTCCATTTCAATTTATCAAAGCTGGCAAACATTGGCTCAAGTGGAGGAAATATAGAGCGACATTCCTTCAACATAACAAGCGCATAACCGACCACATTATCATCATCTCTTACAATAATGCTTGGAGCCAAGGCATGCATTTGTTTCAATACATCGAAACTATGCTCCATGGTCACAAATCCTTGGGAGCGAAATTCTTCATCTGAAATATTACGGATGAGATTTGCCTGTTGCAAGTCAAGAATCTGTTTAAGTTGGGCATCTGTTGTTACTAAATCTGGAACCAACATGGCAGATCAGTTTCTCGTTGAATGTTTTAATCTGTTGAACGTTCGTTATTGTTAGAAAAATTTCGCATTTTCCCAATCCTGAGCATAGCGAAGAAACCAAATTCCAAAATCTAGATTGCCCGATCAAGATGCACATAACCTCCATCAACATGAATGATCTGGCCGGTAGTGTGGCTGGATCTTTCTGATAACAAGAACGCAACCGCATTAGCAATCTCTTCGGCGGTTGTCATCCTGTTTTCCAGTGGAATTTTCTTATTGATCGCAGCAATTGTTTCAGCAGGGTTAGGAACTGTGCTGATCCATTTTTCATAAAGTGGTGTCCAGCATTCAGCCACAACAATTGCATTCACTCTTATTCTATACTTCAATAATTCAACAGCCCATTCACGCGTTAATGCATTTCTCCCTCCATTCGCAGCTGCGTATGCTGAGGTACCTCCCTGTCCGGTTTCAGCAGTTTTCGAAGTAATATTTACAATTGCCCCTTTAGATTTTTTTAAATACGGAAGGGCGTGTTGCGCCATTAGATAATAATGGACAAGGTTCTTGTGTATTGATTCCATGAACCGTTCATATGATCCATTTTCAAGATTTACACCATCGTTTACTCCCGCATTGTTTACCAGTCCATCTATTCTTCCAAATTGCTTCACGACTTCATCAACTGCCTTTTTCGAATTTTCTGGCTTCGTCAATTCTGCAACTGTCTGAAATGCTTTGCCACCGGCAGTTTCAATTTCGAGAACCGCTTTCAGGTTATCTTCTTCATTCCGTCCAATAATAAAAGGCATGGCACCTTCCTTAGCCAACACATGGGCGATACCCAAACCAATTCCCTTGGCGCCACCGGTCACTACGATCACTTTATCAATTAGATTCAAATCCATATTATAATTATAAATGATAAAAATCCCTTGCATTCAACCCCCATAACAATTTCCTTTCAGCTTCTGTTAAATGAGATGTATTAGTTTCTACAGCTTCACATACCTGTTCGAATGTCCCGGCGACCAGACAAACCGGCCAATCACTTCCAAACATTACCCGATTTATTCCAAAGCTCTCTATCGCAACATCAATATATTTCTTCAGGTCCAAGGGCTTCCAGTTTTTCCAATGGGCCTCAGTGATCATTCCCGAGATTTTGCAATAAACATTACCAAAACCCGCAATTGCCTGAATATCCCTTTTCCATTCATCAATCAAACCATCTTTGATGTAAGGTTTTGCAAGATGATCTATCACAAAAGGATGCGACGGAAATCGTTTTACGAATTGGTAAACCGCTCTAAGTTGCTGAGGTTTTACAAGGATATCGTAGGTTAAATTGTATTTGCGAAGAAGGCTAATGCCATTGCAAAAATCATCTCTGAAAAGAAAAGATTCATCGGGTTCTGCCTGAACAATATGTCTGATTCCTTTAAGCTTTTTGAATCCTGAAAAATATTCCAATCGCTCTTCCACGTTCTTATTCCGCAGATCAACCCATCCAACAACAGCGCGGATAAAATCTTCCCCTTCTGCAAGTTCGAGTAGAAATTTAGTCTCGTTTTCAGATTGATCGGCCTGCACACTGACACAACCATGAAATCCATTCCTTTCCAGCACTGGTTGCAGATCATGCGGCATAAAATCACGCTGAATGGATTTCATCTCATCGGTGATCCATGAATCTCTAACTGGTTCATACCGCCAGAAGTGCTGGTGTGAATCTATTTTCATGTTTTAGTCCATTCCTTTGCAACCTGACGGCTGCTGCCTAATCCATCAATACCTAATTCAATCACATCACCAGGTTTAATATAGACAGGTTCGGGCTTTTGGCCCAAGCCAACGCCAGCCGGAGTTCCGGTAGAAATAAGATCCCCAGGCAAGAGTGTCATAAATTGACTCAGATAAGAAACAAGAAATGGAACCTTGAAGATCAGGTTTGAAGTAGTACCATCCTGCATCATATTTCCATTCACTTTCAACCACAACCGAAGATTATCTACATCATTCATTTCATCTTTTGTTGACAACCATGGCCCAAGTGGAGCGAAACTGTCGCAGCTCTTTCCCTTTACCCATTGCCCTCCCCTTTCTAATTGATACTCTCTCTCACTATAATCGTTGTGAAGTGCATATCCGGCCACATAGTCCAGTGCATCAGCTTCTTCAACATAAGAAGCTCGTTTTCCAATTACAACCATCAACTCAACTTCCCAATCTGTTTTTTTGCTATTTCTTGGAATGATGAGATCATCATTCGGTCCTACTAAGGAAGTAGTAGCCTTGAAAAAGATAATAGGTTCCTTGGGAGGTTGCGCATTGGTTTCTCTTGCATGTTCAATATAGTTCAACCCGATGCATATAATCTTGGATGGCCTTGCTACAGGTGATGCCCATCTTGCTGAATCAGGAACAAGTGGAAGTTTTTCCAACCCATCCAGCAATTTATTCAGGCGATCTATTCCAGAAGAAGCAAAAAATTCTTCGTTGAAATCTCTGACCATCGAGGATAGATCATATCTTTTTCCATCTTTGAATATTCCTGGCTTTTCATTTCCGGATTCGCCAAATCGTATTAGTTTCATTCGAAAATTTTTAAATTTCGAGTTTGGAGTTAAGGTCTCAACTCGAAACCCGAAACTCTAAACCCGAAATTCTTTAAGTATTAAGTTTTATAAATCCTCCGTCGATCGGGTAATCATTTCCAGTTATGAATGCTGCCTCATCGCTACACAGGTACAATGCCATGTATGCAATTTCATCTGGTGTACCCATCCTTCCAATTGGTTGTGATTTGGATAATTTATCAAACATTTCCTGCTCTTTTCCTGCGTAATTCGCTTTGATAAATCCATCCACAAATGGTGTGTGCACTCTTGCTGGTGAAATGGAATTGCACCTGATCCTGTCATGAATATAATCTCGCGCAACAGAGAGTGTCATTGACATTACAGCACCCTTCGCTGTGCTATATGCAAATCTATCAGTGAGTCCAACGAGTCCAGCGACGGATCCAAGATTAAGAATACAGCCTCCTCCATTCTTCTTCATCGCGGGAATTACCTCATGAATGCAGTTATAAACCCCTTTGACATTTACATTCATCACCCGGTCAAAATCTTCTTCAGAAGTATTTTCAGCCTTACCAACATGAGCAATTCCTGCATTATTGACAAGAATATCAATCAGACCAATTTTTTGAAACACTTCCCGGACCTCCAGTTGACTAGTTACATTGCAAACATGAGCCTCTGCATACCCCCCATCCTTTTTGATTTCACCTGTTGTAGCCTCTGCATTTTGCTTATCTAAATCAAGGATATGGATATTAGCTCCCTGCTTTGCGAATAGAAGCGAAATGGCCTTTCCTATACCGGAGCCTCCGCCTGTAACAATTACACTTTTATTTTTTAATGAAAACATTTATGGCTTTTTTAGGCTTAACCGCAAAGACGCAAGGGCGCGATGATACGCAAGGAGTCCTTCCAGTTAACCAATATGATTTCTAATTTTATACCCCTTCCATCCAAAATACAAAACCACAAAAAAGCAAAGCAATGGAACGATGTAAGCATTCTGCATGCTTCCAGTTGCGTCAGAGATCATTCCCATGAATAATGGAATGATTGCCCCTCCTACAATTGACATAACGATAAATGATGAAGCTATTTTGCTTTCTTCGCCAAGTCCTTTTATTCCAAGAGCAAATATGGTGGGAAACATGATCGACATAAAAAATGGGGTGGCCATCACTGCGTATACGGCAATGTCTCCCTTCGTAGCAAGTGCAACTGTAAGCAGAAGAACGTTGATCACTGAATATAGTGTGAGCAAAAAAGCTGGTCTTAGATATTTCATGAGGAAGGTTCCTGTAAATCTTCCCAGCATGAATCCAACCATTGCTATCGAACCCCATAAATAAGCAGCCTCTTTCTCGGGCATATTCATTGCAAATTTCGAGAACCTGATAAAAAAACTTCCAACGCCTACTTGTGCTCCAACATAGAAGAATTGAGCAATGACAGCCCAGGTTACATGAGGATGTCTAAAGATCTTCAAGGAAAAAGCATGCTTATCCTCACCCGCATCGCTTTCCTTTATTTCTGGAAGCTTGGTTGCAAAAAAGAAAATCGTGACAAGGAATACCACAGATGCGATTACTATGTATGGAACTTTCACTGTGCTAGCTTCATAGTTTAAATACTCAACCAATTGTTGGGAAGACATATTTTTCAATTGCGCTTCCGTATGTTCAATTCCTGACAAAATGAATTTGCCCCCAATAATTGGAGCTATGAATGCGCCCACTCCATTGAATGATTGCGCAAAATTTAGCCGCTGCTCGGAAGTTTCTTTATCGCCCAGTTTGGTTATGTACGGATTTGCAACAGTTTCAAGGAAGGTTGCGCCACTGGCGATAATGAACAAGGCAATCAGAAAAAATAGATATGATCTGGTATCTGCAGCAGGCACAAAAAGTAGAGATCCTATTCCATAAAGTATTAATCCGAACAAAATGCCTTTCTTATATCCATACTTATGCATAAACCACCCTGCGGGGAGCGCCATTAGAAAATAACCGAGATAAACTGCGGAATCTATTAAGGCCGATTGCGTATCTGTCAACTGACAGGCTTTCTTCAAATGGGGAATGAGAATTGGATTGATGTTATGCAAGAATGCCCAGAGGAAAAATAAAGATGTAACAAGAATAAAAGGGATCAGGTATCGGTTCCTCTTCTGATTCGCATCCTGGGTTGAAGGCATTCTTAGTTATTTATAGTTCGAAAATTTTATCCATCAGTATCCATTTCTCCCCTGGTTTTGCCGAAGGAAGTGCTTGCTGATATTTCCACATAAGTTTTTCCCATTCCTGAACACGAGGATTTGCCTTATCTATTTCTGATTTCTTTTCAAATGAAAAGTCTTTGTCCACTTCCATGATCATGAATAGTCTGCTCTCCACCCGATATATCTCTAACTTTTGAATTCCTGCCGACGTAATGCTTGCAAGTACTTCTGGCCAGACAGATTTATGATGTTCCTCATACTGCCTGATAAGCTCCGGATCGTTTTTCAGATCTAATGCCAGGCAGAAGCGCAATGTCCGGTCCATATCTTAAAGGCTGGATTGCTTTTGGAAATTTGACTTACGGGTATTACCATTATCGCGATTGAGATGCATTCCTCTTGAAATCCCGAGTTCCAGTCCGCGCAGTTCAGCAAGACCTCTTAGTCGGCCTATGGCAGAATAGCCAGGATTGGTTTTCTTCTTGAGATCATCAAGCATCTGGTGTCCATGGTCAGGACGCATCGGGATACTCAATCTGCGGTCTTGCATCACATTCAGGATCTCTTTGACCACAGCATACATATCTACATCGCCATCCAGATGATTATCCTCAAAAAAATCTCCTAATTCATTTCTTCTTGTACTTCGTAAATGAATAAAATTGATCCTGTCGCCAAATTCTTTTATTATTTCAGTTAAATTATTATCTGGCCTTACCCCAAAGGAACCGGTACAAAAACAGAGACCATTATTCAATGATGGAACTGCCTTAACGAGTGCTCCAAAATCTTCTGCGGTAGATACGACTCTTGGCAATCCAAGAATGCTGTATGGCGGATCATCAGGGTGGATCACCATTCTCACATTTGATTCATCTGCTACCGGAATAATCTGTTGGAGAAAGTAAATAAGATGCTTTCTTAATCGCGAAGCATCAATTCCTTTATAGGTATCCAATGCTTGCTGAAAATGCTCAAGGGTAAAACTTTCCTCGCTGCCAGGCAGACCGGCAATAATATTCCTTTGCAATTGTTTTCTTTCCTCTTCTGACATCGCTTCAAGTCGGGCCTGTGCACGAGAGATCTCTTCCCATGAATAATCATCGCCTGCATTGGTTCGCTTCAGAATAAAAACATCGAAAGCAACAAAGGCATCGCGTTCAAACCTCAATGCTTTTGATCCATCAGGCATGGTGTAGCTGAGATCAGTTCTTGTCCAGTCGAGAACAGGCATGAAATTATAGGTAATGATATATATGCCGCAGGATGCAAGATTGCGAATGGATTCCTTGTAGTTTTCAATAAAGCGTGAAAAATCGCCAGACTGGGTTTTAATTCCTTCATGGATCGGAACACTTTCAACAACACTCCATACCATTCCAGCATCTTCAATTTCCTTTTTCCTCTTTTCAATTTCTTCAACGCTCCAGACCTCTCCGTTAGGGATATGATGAAGAGCAGTTACTACGCCGGTGCATCCGGCCTGACGAATATCACTTAGACTAACAGGATCCTTTGGACCAAACCACCTCATGGTTTGTTGCATATGGAAGACATCAGGAGTTAATTTTTTCAATGGCAACGTTTTTAGAAATGATAACTTCTGGTGAACCTTGGCGCCTTTGCGCCTTAGCGGTTAAATCCTAAGAAATTTGAATTAAACACCTCCGAAGATGGAAAATCCTCCATCAACACAAATCATTGATCCGGTCACAAATTGCGAAGCATCACTTAGCAACCATACAAGTGCCCCCTTCAGTTCATCAGGATGACCGAATCTTTTAAAGGGTGTTTGACGAATCACAGATTCACCTCTTTCGGTATATCCTCCTTCCTTTTTGGTCAACAGATAACGATTCTGTTCTGTCAGGAAAAATCCCGGTGCAAGCGCATTCATCCTGATCTTATCTCCATGCCTCCTCGCCAATTCCACTGCGAACCATTGATTATAGCAATCTACGGCCGCCTTACCCATATTATAGCCCAGCACTTTTGTAATAGCTCTTTTTGAATTCATCGATGAAATATTTACAATACTGCCACCGCCGGCTTCTGCAATGGCTTCCCCAAAAATCTGGGTGGGGAGTATTGTTCCCCACAGATTGATGTCCATTACTTTTTTCATCCCATCGATATTGATCTTGAAAATATCATCTTCAGGTTGAAGGACTCCTTCGGGCATATTTCCACCAGCTCCGTTTACCAATCCATCTATCTTCCCGAATTTTGATACAACTTTTTTTCGCGCCTCCATTAACTGTTGCTCATCCAGAACATCAGCAACTAACGCAATTGCTTTTCCTCCCTTGCTATTGATAGCTTCCGCTCTCTCGTTTGCGACTGCCTCTTTCCTTCCTAGAATACCCACAGATCCACCGGCTTTTACGATTGCGTTCACGAATGCATCGCCAAGTATTCCTGTTCCGCCAGTCACAATGATCACCTTATCCTGTAATGAAAAGCTTTTATCCATAATAGAGTTGAACTTGAGAAACCAATTGAAAATTAAAAAGGTAAAATGTAAAATAATTCCCTCTTCTTCCTTTTCATTTTTAATTTTTCATTTTAAATTTTACATTTCAAGACCACATAATCACCTTATTTGCGTAATCCCCACTGCATCCATATCAGTGAATTCCATATTCTCTCCTGCCATACCCCAAATAAAACTATAGTTAGAAGTTCCGCTTCCCGAATGAATACTCCAGGGAGGGGATACAACGGCCTGGTGATTTGTTATTACAATATGCCTCGTTTCCTGTGGCTGTCCCATATAGTGAAATACTGCCTGGTCGTCAGGTATATCGAAATAAAAATAAACTTCCATTCTTCTGTCGTGAGTATGGGGTGGCATCGTATTCCAGACACTACCAGAATGAAGCATTGTTAGGCCCATTACGAGCTGGCAACTCTTTATTCCGTCCTTGTGGATGTATTTGCAAAGTGTTCGCTTATTGGCAGTTGATTGATTACCCAATTCAAGCTTGGTAGAATCTGCATGACTCATGAACGTAGTTGGATATTCTGCATGCGCTGGATTCGATAATATGAAGAAGACAGGTGGATCTGCTTTACTCTCACCATAAAAATGAATTTCGTTGACTCCTTTTCCGATATAAAGGCAATCCAGTTTTTTGAAATGATATTCCTTCCCGCCCGCCGTTACGGACCCTGGGCCACCAACGTTAATAATTCCCATTTCCCTTCTTTCCAGGAAGTATGTTGATTTCAAACTATCATCATTCTCCAGTTCAACTGTTCCGGAAACAGGTTTTGCGATGCCGGCAACCATGCGATCGTAATGCGTATAAATAAATTGTGCCTTATCGTCTTGCTCCAAATCAGAAAGCAGGAATCGCTCCCTTACCAGGGCCGTGCTATAGTTTTTGAAATCATCAGGATGAACCGTCTGTAAAAGCTTCATAAGAACATTTAATTCCTAAGGTCAGTTGAATTCTGAATATAAAAAAGCATAAGATTAAAGAGATACCCCTCTTTTCCAGGGAATAAAGTCATCCTGTCCAAGCAGAGTAGCCTTTGCAAGTTGCCTGCCGCTGGCAATATCGATAATATGATCCAGAATCCTTTCCCCTACCTTTTCAATGGACTCAGATCCTTCGATTATCGTCCCACAATTAATATCGATGATATCAGGCATACGGTTGAAGACCTTTGTATTGGTAGAGAGCTTGATCACTGGAGCAATTGGGTTGCCAGTTGGTGTTCCAAGACCGGTGGTGAACAATACGAGGTTTGCTCCAGCTGCAACTTCAGCGGTTGTACTCTCAACATCATTGCCAGGTGTACATAATAAATTCAATCCAGGGCGACTTACTTTCTCAGGATAATCCAAAACATCAGTTACGGGAGAGGTTCCACCTTTTTTTGCTGCACCCGCGGATTTAATAGCGTCAGTTATTAATCCATCTTTGATATTACCGGGAGATGGATTAGCAAAAAATCCTGAGCCCGTTGATTCTGCAATCCTATTATAGGTACGCATCAAATCCATAAACCGCGTTGCTTTTTCCTCATCAACACATCGATCACTTAATTCCTGCTCTACTCCGCAGAGTTCAGGAAATTCCGAGAGTATGACTGAAGATCCAAGGGCAACCAATACGTCAGAAACATATCCCACTGCCGGATTAGCAGAAATACCCGAAAAACCATCTGATCCACCACATTCAAGACCAACACATAATTTAGAAATTGGTGCAGGCCTCCGTTCGAGTTGATTGGCCTTCATTAACCCTGCAAAAGTTTTTTTAATTGCCTTCTTTAGAAGTTTACTCTCCGTTCCTTCTTTCTGTTGCTCCAGTACTATCAGTGGCTTTTGGAAATCCGGATCTCGTTTCAAAATCTCTCTCTTGAGAATACTTGCCTGCGCGTGCTGGCAACCAATGCTTAGTACGGTGGCTCCCGCAACATTTGGATGGGTAACATAGCCTGCTAACAAACCACACAATGCATCAGAATCCATCCGGGTTCCACCGCATCCCATATTATGAAGTAAAAATTTTATCCCATCTATGTTTGGAAATAATTTGTCCTTAACCACACCATCATGCGATTCCATTAATTCAAGATCAAGGATTTCCTTTTCAGATGCTCCGTTTCTATAAAGTTCAATAAGGTTATCAACATCAGTCTCAAATGCTTTTACCTTGCTATAACCAAGCTTATCGACCAGCGCTTCTTTAAGAACTTCAACATTTCTGTTCTCGCAAAATACCAATGGGATTACGATCCAATAATTCGCCGTTCCCACGGAACCGTTTGGACGGTGATACCCCATAAAACTTTTATCCTTCCATTTGGAAATATCTGGCTTGACCCAATCAAGATTCCGGCTCCTTAATTCATAGTCTTCTGTTGCATGATGAATATTATGTGCTGTAACTGCCCCTCCCTGAGGGATGGATTGATCAGCCTTACCAACGAGAACTCCATAGAGGTAGATATTATCGCCGGGCTCAAGTTGCTGAAGAGTAAATTTATGTTTTGCTGAAATATGATCTTTCAGTGGAAAACTATGACCATTCAGTTTGATATGACTTCCTTTATTAAGATCCTGAAGAGCAACCAGCACATTGTCAGCCGGATGTATCTGTAAATATGTGTTATTCTCCTCCATACAAAATATAAAAATTAACCAGGCCCAGGTGGGCGATAGTTGACTGACAGTTTCTGATTCTAATCAACAATCGTCAAATCAGGGAAGAAAAGATATTACAAATAAAGAAATGAGCACTCTTTTTGGGATTTGATCAATTGCCAAAATGATAAGCTATATTGGCAAATATCAAGTACTTTTATCAATCTTAAAGCATATTAAGCTGAATGAGGCCGCAATTATTAAAAGTGCATAAGGGTCCAAGACATTCGTTTAGTGTTAGACGTGACCTTGTACCGCATATCAATAACCGATGGCATTACCATCCCGAAGTTGAGCTTATTCATTTCAAAAAAGGCGAAGGAACACAGTTCATCGGCGACAGCATTAAAAGATTTAAGCCAGGGGATGTTGTCTTGGTTGGAGCTCATCTCCCTCATTACTGGCGATTTGACGATTCTTATTTTGAAGAAAATACTAAATCTCAGGCTGATGTACGGGTTGCGCATTTTTGTGAAAATTTCTGGGGAAATGAATTCCTTCATCTTCCGGAGAATGTAAACATCAAGTCTGTACTTGAAAAAGCCAGACGGGGTTTGCAGATCAACGGAAAGGTGAGACAAAGAGTTGCAGAATTGCTGGAGAATTTATTGAAAGTGGATGGATCGGCCCGTATTGTTCAACTTATTGAAGCGCTTGACACTATTGGCAATTCCAAGAATTTAAACTCTCTTTCATCCATCGGTTTCAAACCTGACAATACAGAGGGCGAAAGTGACCGCATCAATTCGATTTATGAATATTCGCTAAAAAATTTCAAAAGAAAGATCCAATTGGAGGAGATCGCCTCCGTTGCTAATATCAGCCCAAATTCTTTTTGCAGGTACTTCAAATCAAGAACTCGCAAGACCTATAGCCAGTTTCTGATTGAAATCAGGGTTGGGCATGCCTGTAAATTGCTTATTGAGAATAATTTCAGCATTAAGCAGCTCTGTTATGAAAGCGGATTTAATAACTTCACAAGCTTTCATAAATATTTCAAGATCATCACAGGTAAAAGCCCATTGAGTTATCAGAAGGAGTTTATTGCAAAATAATAAGGTTCTGAATAATTTAACCGTCAAGAAACAAAGACGCAAAGTTTCGCCAAGAACTTTTCGAAATCTCGCGCCCTGGCGGTAGAAAAAACAATTTTTTTGAACATAAATTTTCATCTAACATCAAACCAATTTATATGAAACATTTCCTTATTGTACTTGCAGCTTTAATAGTGATAGGTGCCAACGCGCAACATAAAATTGAAAAGATCTGGGAAACAGACTCGATAGTGGCCGTGCCGGAATCTGTATTGCTGGATGGAAAAGGCACAATGTATATCGCCCTTATTGATGGCGGAGGTTGGGATGTTGATGGCAAGGGCGGTATTGGCAAACTAAGTCCGGATGGAAAAAAATATGATTCTACCTGGGTCAAAGGACTTAACGCTCCAAAGGGAATGGCAATTCTTGGAAACAAATTATACGTCGCAGATATTACCGATGTAATTGTAATAGATCTTGCTAGCGGTAAGATTGAAAAAAGAATTAGCCCGGATAGTGCGAAAGGATTGAATGATATCACAGTTTCTGATAAAGGAATTGTATACGTTTCAGATTCAAGGACAGCAAAGGTTTGGAGGATTGAAAACGATAAATCCACACTCTATCTTGATAGTATGAATGGTGTAAATGGATTAAAAGCCGTTGGAGATGATCTATATATTGGATCAGGAAAAAGGTTTCTTAAGGCTGACAAAGACAAAAAGGTCACTAAGATTTCAGAAGTTCCTCAAGGCATTGATGGAATAGAACCGATAGGCAATGGCGACTTTCTTCTTACTGCCTGGGCTGGATATATCTGGTATGTATATGCAGATGGAAAATTCGATACTTTGCTGGAGTCGCATCCGCAGAAAAAAAATACTGCTGATCTGGCCTATGATGCAAAGAATAAGATCTTGTATGTACCAACATTCAATGCCAAAACTGTAGTCGCCTATAAATTATTATAATTGATTCTAATTGTCAAACTGGAGATCAAAACTCGTTAAGGATGTCAAAAATATTTACTGTTATCGCTCTGCTTTCTATCACTTTCGCTTCTGTAGCTCAGGCGCCTCGTGTACTCGTGATGGATGCAAAGCACCTGGTAGAAGTGAAAAAGAAAATTGCCCAGCAGGATAAGACTACCCTGACTCTGGTGGAGGAATTGAAAAAGCAGGCCAATGACCTTTTAAAGATGAAGGCTGTATCGGTCATGGATAAAGGCTTTACTCCAGTCAGTGGAAATAAGCACGATTATATGAGCCAGGCACCTTATTTCTGGTATGATAGCAGTAAACCAAATGGACTTCCATATTTAAGGAGGGATGGTGTTCGAAATCCGGAGATCAACAAAATTACTGACAGGACGAATCTTGGAGTCCTTGATAATGCATCAAGGAAACTTGCACTGGCTTATTATTTAACTGGTGATGAAAAATATGCTGCAAAAGCCGCAGAATTATTGAAAACCTGGTTTCTCAATGAGGATACAAAGATGAATCCACATCTTGAATATGGCCAGGCAATCCCTGGCATTAACACTGGAAGAGGAATCGGAATTATTGAAACTGTTGCGCTAACTGGAATTGCTGATGCGGCAGCCTTGCTCGAAGGTTCACAAGCCTGGAAAGTTTCCGATCATAAATCTTTGCAGGATTGGTATGCGAAATATTTGGATTGGCTTCTCACCAGCAAATACGGGAAAGACGAACACGCTGCAAAGAACAATCATGGAACCTGGTATTATGCACAGGTAATTGATTTTGCACTTTTTACTGGCAATCTGCAAGCAGCTAAGGGTTTGGCAGAGGAGAGCAAAATGAGAATAGACAGCCAGATTAATAATGAAGGGAAAATGCAATTGGAATTGGACAGAACAAGGGGGTTGAGCTACAGCAGTATGAATCTTGTGGGTTGGACAACGGTGGCAAGATTAGCAAACCAGGTTGGAGTTGATATCTGGAATTATAAGAATAAACAAAATGCTTCCATCCGGACAGCCATTGATTGGTTGTTGCCATATGCATTGGGCGATAAGACATGGCCTTATCAACAGATTACACCATACTCCAAAGAGCAGATGTATACACTCCTTCTTTTAGCAAAAGAAGTTTATAAAGATCCCGCATATACCAACCATTCTTCGCGGGTTGATAAAGAGGTCAATGATGTAATGATTGATTTGTTGTTTAAGAAATAGATTTAACCGCGACGACGCCAGGGCGCGAAGGAACGCCGGGGATTCCTTGCGAAACCTTGCGCCTTAGCGACTTGGCGGTTAAATTTTTAGAAGATCAATCCTTTGCAACCCACCTTCCTTGATAATATATTTTTTTTCCTTTCCCTCCCTCTTCACAGTAATAACCAGTTTTCCATTCTCAATACGTGAAACCTCCAGATCAAATACATTGCCGAAAGAATGAATATTCCTAAGTGCCATTGTATTCCATTCCCTGGGCAAATGTGGAGTCATATCAAAACTTGTAAAACCTGTGGGCCTGATTCCGAATATGCCCTCGGTAAAGACCCTGCAGTACAAACCACTTTCTGCTGAAAGATGCCGCTGATTGCCTTCAGGATAAGCCTCCACCGCATATGGGACATGTTCGCCCAATAACCTTCTCCTTGAATAATACTTCAAAAATGGTAATGCTTTTTCAGTTTCACCGGCAGCAAAAACACCGCGCAATCCATAGAGAGTAGACCTGTCCCAAAATGTAGGCTTTCCTGCCAAAGATGCCAACCCATCTGCAGTCCAAAGTCGTGGAGAGAATAATGCATCGATCGTGCCCCCTTTTCTATCATATATATCAACCGTCAATGGCGTGGTAATCCAGGCGCGGAGAGTGTCATTTCCTTTGTAGTATCGATATGTATTAAATCCTTCAACGTTTCCACCAAAATACTTTTCAATATTCGTGCGGATCTGCCTTGACTGAATTTCATAATTCTTAAGTTGACCCGCGGGCAAGCCCAATAGCTTTCCCAGTCTCATCGCTGAAATCAACGCGTCATAATAAAGTGAGCTTGTGTTTAAATTGGCTTTACCAGCTGGAAACCTTCCTTCCAATTCGTCGCTATCAGAAAAAACAACTCCCTCTTCATTAATGTTTCGTTTCAGATATTCAAGACACCATTCAATCAAAGGCCACAGAATTTTTGCTGAATCAGGATTTCCATAAGCCAATGCAAATCTTCCTGCGCCATATGCGATCATAGCCATATCTCCCCTATCCTTTGCCCCTTTCCAAATTCCATCACCCTGATCAATAATGGAACTCGGGATGGGTTTATATTCAGGATTCATGTGCTTCGCAAACAGCCGGAATGAATTCATAGCAGATTCATTTCCCAGCTTATCGCCTAGAAATGCAAAAAATGGATTAATGTATTCTGCCTGATCATTTGCCCAGATCGCAGCATAATATCTCAATCCGCCGGGGCCATGCATCAATCCACCTTTGGTATTGTAGATGCTTTCAGTTCCCCTAAGTTTTGCAAAATCAAAGGCAGTATTCAAAATTGGATCAGGAGTTTCTAATTGTAGAAGGGACAATATTTCTGTAATACGATTTCTTCTTGCACTTAACTCTTTCCCCATTTCTGCTTGTATCAATTCTTCCTTTCCTTTTCTTGCCTGGTAACTGATTCCAAAAACTACGGAATCACCAGGCTGAAGGGTTTTTTCTCCATCGTTAATTGTAGAAATGATGAAGCGATGGGGTCCATCTTTCGTCCGATTTTTCTCTGGCGCTGATTCTCTTCTTAAATATTCCATCTCAATTTTCACTACTTGCGGTCCTTTGTTAATGAAAACTAATTTTTCAATTGCTATTGGTTTATCAACTGATGGAAAAAAATAACGTCTTAATAGTATTGTTCTTTCTCTTCCCAATTCGCTCTCCACCAACATAATTCCTTTGAGATTAATTCCTGTTACCTTTTCTGGCAGATCGGAAACAACCGAAGCATTGTGCACACCGAATTTTAATAACCGATCAGCAATATAAAATCTGGGCAAATCGCGATCGGTTACATCATAAGTCATGTGTGCAATAGTTCGCTGAGGCAAGAGCCTGTATGTAGGAAAAACAATGGTTCGAATATAATTTGACCTTCCAGATGTGTCTACACCATACTGCATCCAAAGCGAAACCTGTTGCCCACTCATTTCAATATGATCATTGTGTGGTAATCGTTCATCCACTTTCCAGAAAATGCTGCCATCAGGTTGAATCTTCCAGCGATCATTCTGCTCGGGAAGCTTGAATGACTGGCCAGCAAGATTGAGTGAAAAAAATAGTATCGATAGAAAAGTCAGGATTTTTTCACTGGAGTACATTTCAGATAATATTTTAAAAGTTGATCGCTCCCATAAATTCGGATGTATGATTTATTTTGAAAGGATAGCAAGATACCCTCCTCCCGACTGAAGTTCTAAAACCAGTTTTTGTGCAGCGTTGAAACTTCCTTTTTCAATGATAACTGCCGCAGGATTTGACGCTTCATCCTTGATTATTTCTGCATTAAAGATGCCCTTCCCTAAAAATGAAAGATCTAGTGAAAGTGAACTCTGCTTCTTCCCGTTCATAATTGCAATAAACCATCTTTCACCTTTTCTCCTTGCGAAAGCTGCAATTTCACCGATTTCCGATCCCTGCAAGACAATGGTCTCGTCCCAAACTGCGGGAATTGCCTTTACAAAGTTTACAGTTGGATTAGAAATAATATTTTCTGGATTGGCACCATAAGTTAAGAGAGGTGCATTCAGGATTGCTGCACTTGCAACCTGATGTGCCCAGGTAGTATTCGCCCTTCTTGCTCCAAAATGCATCACCGTATATTCAGCCGGACCAGCTAGGCAACGCGTAAATGGAATTGTGGTTTCATGGGTTGCCCGGTCTTCAAGCCTGCTTGATTCCATTCCTTTAACTGATTCATATACCATTGCGTTAGGAAAAGTTCTTTGCAGTCCGGTAGGTTTATTGGCCCCATGAAAATCCAGCATAAGTTTATACTTCGCAGCTTCTTTAAGAATAGATTCATACAGATCGATGACTTCTTTCGCTTCATGGTCAAAAAAATCAATCTTCGCTCCTGCCACTCCCAGGTCATGACAACGTTTGAAAAATGAATCCCTGGATTTTGGATCGCGCAAACTTTTTGAATGCTTCCAAAACCAAATGCTCACATTTTTGTTCTTTGAATAGTTAACAAGATCAAGAATTTGATCGTCTGTCCACTTCGACCAAAATCCTTCCAGGATATTATGTTCAAACCCTAGAGACGCGGCTCCATCTGTAAATTTCTTCATGACTTCCACTGTTCCATCCCCTCCACCATCAAGATATTTCCAAACTGCTCTTCCCGGCTTTATCCATTCGGTCCTGGAACCTTTAGGAAATAACAAGGGATCAGGGGGTGGACAAAGATTATGCACAATATCACTGTTGAACAACGTATTTAAATCACCAGTTATCACTACTCTCCAGGGTGTAATTATTTCCGACTTAAATTTTGCAGGCCGCATCAGTCGGGCTGTATCGTCAGCACTATATCTTAATCTGTATGGATATGATGTTGGTTGATGCTGTGGAAGTCGCAGAGAAAGAACATTACTACCACTTGACTGAAGAGAAAATCCACCATAGTTTAAAAGATTAGCTTCAGTTATTGCTGCATATGATCCGTCAGGAAGTTTTACTGTTCCCGGAGGCGCAATCCACTCTCCTTTTATAACCTCATCAATTTTCTTTTTGCTATGAACTCCTTCATAGTGCATGTACATATCATGATACCAGATGGAAGACCCTGAAGGTATTTTGAAATCCGTTGTTTCATCCACACTTATTTCTTCCTTGTTAGGGACCAACAAACGAAAAGCCACTCCCTCATTGAAAACTCGCGCTTCAAGGGTATAGGAACGACTTTGAGCAGTAATCAAAACCTTAACACCATTACATCGATTAATAGCCATTGTATGATTACCCAACCATGGATAAGTTTCATTGATAATATAATTGGTTGACTTTCCAAATCTGATCTCATTTGTAATATTGCGCTCATTCAATACGAGTCCGATAGAGGAATTCTCAATTACCAGGCTACTACCTGCCTTAATATTGTAGGTTAAGGAACCATTTGAAGTAAATAGGTTCAAACTTATTTTTCCATCCGGACCTTTAATGCGGATAGTGTCTGCACCGAGGAGATAAATCGGGGAAAGTAAGATTATCAGTATACTGCAGGTAGCAATCGCTTTTTTCATATCATTAAATGAGATCAGATGGTAGAAGATGGATGCTTTGCAAGAGAATAATATTTGTGAAGGGTCTGTCCTGTGTGATTGGCAAAATATTCAGCTATTCTGGCAAGCAGGGTCAAGTAAAAGGATTTTGTAGGAATATTATACTGAATTTATCGCTTTAAAAAGTTTCTATTGAATACATGAATTAAGATTTTTTTATCAATAACACATCTGCTGCCATGCGTCATCGATTCATAATATCCGCTGCCATTTTTTTTTCGATCATTCTTTTTGCCGGTGCATTTAATTTCCCTCCATCCTCATGGCGATCCAGGTTTGTGACCATGGAGTCTAATGGTTCGCTTACTTATAGGCCGGATGAGAAAGGCAATATCATCCCCGACTTCAGCATGGTGGGTTATTATAGAGGGGATAAAGAAATACCTGATATTCCAGTTGTGAAAACTATTACATCCTCTACAGGAGAAAATAGTGAAATGGTGATTCAAAAGGCTATTGATGAAGTTTCAAAATTACCTCTCAACAAAAATGGATTCAGGGGCACCATTCTAATCAAGAATGGTAAATACAAAATACCCGGAAGCATTAAGATCAAGGAGAGCGGGATCGTCTTTAGAGGAGAAGGAGAAAAAACAATCCTCATCGCGACCGGATCAACTCAACGAGCTCTCATCAGCGTTTCAGGTGATGGCAATAGAAAAGAAATTGCCGGCACCAGGGTAAAGATTATCAGCAAATATGTGCCTGTTGGTTCTTTCTCTTTTGAAGTTGCATCCTCGGAGGGGTTCAAGCCGGGAGATAATATAGTAGTATTAAGGCCAGGTAACCAAAAATGGATTAGCGATCTAAAAATGGATCAGATTGAAGATCGTGGCGGAACTAAACAGTGGCAGCCTAAGGAATATGACTTAAGCTTTGAAAGAGTGATCAAGTCAATAAAAGGAAATAGCATCACAATTGATCAACCTATTGTTCAGGAATTGGATGAACAATATGGAGGGGGTGAAATTTTTAAGTACGAATTTAATTCTCGCATCAGCCATGTAGGAGTTGAAAATCTACTCCTGGAAACGGAGTATGAATCTGACACTGCAGAGAATCATGCCTGGGACGCAATTCATTTCGATAAGATTGAAAATGGATGGGTGAGAAATATCACCGCAAGATATTTTGGATATGCAGCTGTGAACCTCGACAATGGCTCCAAATATATTTCTGTTCTTAACAGTAATTGCTTTGATGCGAAATCAAAGATCACAGGAAGTAGGAGATACTCTTTCAACAATACCGGCCAGATGAATCTTTTCAAGAATTGCGCAGCTACTGACGGAAGACATGATTATGTTACAGGTGCAAGGGTGTCTGGTCCTAATGTTTTTTATAATTGCACAGCTAAAAGAACACACGCTGACATTGGTCCACATCACAGATGGGCTGTAGGCACTTTATATGATAATATTATTACTGATGGCGACATCAATATTCAGGATCGTGGCAATTGGGGAAGTGGTCACGGCTGGTCGGGCATAACTCAGGTATTATGGAATTGCTCTGCAAGATCTGTCACTGTCCAGAATCCCTGGGTTGGGGGAAACAATTACAGCATTGGATTAAAGGGAAAAAAAGTTCCTGGTAGATTGAAAGGAAGGCCCGATGGAGTGTGGGAAGGCCAAAATCAGGAAGGTCTTGAGCCTGCTTCGCTTTACATGGCGCAGTTAAAGGCGAGAGGAAGAAAATGAGTTGTCAGAAGTTAGAGGAGTTAAGGAAGAGATGACTTGATTTTGATGATTGACGATTAGAAATATTTCACGCAAAGACGCCAATTTTATTAAGACGCAAAGGATTAGGGAAATGGGTTCTTTGCGTCTTTGCTTCCTTTGCTCCTTTGCGAGAAAATTCCTCTTTCACGATTCAGGCTCACGACTCACGACTGTCTTGGCATGAATCTCGCTACGATGCAGCAAAAGATTATTATGCTTGAGCCCATGGTTGACTCCGCTGCAGAATCAAAAAATTCCAATACTTACATCCATATAGACGATGGTGGGAAAGGTGGTATCCCTGTAATTTTTCTTCATTCTTTTGGTGGGACACACTCGCATTGGAAAAAATCGCTCAACCATTTGCGAGAGACAAGGCGAGCCATTGCCATCGATCTCCGGGGGCATGGCGAATCAGCCAAACCCGCTGATCATGATTATAGCGTACAGGCCATGACTGATGATTTAGAAGCTGTAGTAGACAAGTTAGGACTTAAGATATTTATCCTGGTTGGACACAGTATGGGAGGTTCAATCGCCATTGAATATGCGGGACGACATGCAGATCAGGTGGCTGCATTACTTCTCATGGGAACGCCGGGAAAAAGCAACAAGGAACAATCTGCTCCTATAATTGCGTCCCTCGAATCAGAAAAATATCAGGAGGTGATGGACGAATACATGAAAAAGCTTCTGACAAATGCTGATCCATCTGTAAGTGAAGAGGTGATGGAAGGTGCCAATGCAATATCGAGAGAAGATTCTATTAATATTATAAAATCGGTCTTTGCATATGATCCTCTGCCTTCTCTAAAAAGTTATTGGGGACCTAATCTTATTGTATCTACTGATAAGGAATTACAGCAGCCTTCATCACTCGCTAAATCATTTCCCACTGTTCCCAATAAAATTGTAGAGGGAACGAGTCATTGGATCCAGATGGATAAACCTGATGTATTTAATTCCATCCTGGATGATTTTTTAGGGAATATCAAGTAAAAGATTAACCGCAAAGGCGCCAGGAGGTTGGTGAGAATGGAAAATGTAAAATGCAAAATGAAGAATGGTTGATCGAGGAGGCAGAAAACAGTACAATTTCAGGCATCGATGTTTTTTATTTGCAAAGGCAGTGTTGATTTTTTTTCTGAGTGCGGTTCTGATAGGTCAAAAAAATGTTTTATTAAATTTTTTCAAATTGCTATGAAATCTGCTAATGAAACGAAATAATGGCTGCACTCAATAAGAGATACTAATGACATCAACATTTAGAAAATTCCAGCGCTACTAAAGAGGCAGAATAAATTTCAAAAATCATTGCGGCAATAGTTTTGTCTGCTAATGAATGATCTTCATAAAGTTCGCGCTTAAAAAGCTGTGAATTTTACATTTTAAATTTCATTTCGCATTCATGAACTTTGCGCCTTTGTTTCTTGGCGGTTAGACAATTTTAAAATTATCAATCGCCACACCCTCAACATCGCAAACGCAGGCCTCGTGATCAATTTCAGCTCCGCATTTTTCATAGAATTCAATGGCTGATTTATTCCAGTCTGAAACAAGCCATCGAACCCGTTTACATTTTTCATCTCTGGCAATTTCAAATATCCTATCCAATAATTGGCTACCAATGCCCCGTCCGCGATAGGCATCTTGAACATAGAGATCATCCAGAAAAAGAGACTTACCAACCCAGGTATAGTATGCAAAAAAATATGTTGCCATGCCTACTATCTCATGCTCCTTAGTTTCAGCAATTAGGCATCTAAATAGAGGCATCTCTTCTTTCATTTGCTCAACGGTATTCAAAACGCGTTCAGGTGTATTCTGGAATACCGCCAATTCCTTCACCAGTGAAAGGATGGCTGGAAAATCAGCCTCACTTCCATCTCTGATAATAATACTCATTCATTAAATTATGAGGGTTATGCTTTAGTTTTTACGAGTTATGACCAGATCTGACCTTGTGGAATCGCGCTCATTCAGAACTGATTTCAGAATAACATTTTCATGTGTCATGTTAAGTCTGGCCTTTTCAAGTCGTTTGAAGAGAATTGCAGCAGCCTGCTTTCCAATTTCGTAAGCGGGTTGTGTGATTGTGGTAAGTGATGGGTTCATCAATGATGCTATTTCAAGGTTAGAAAAACTAATCACCTTGATGTCCTGAGGAATTCTGATACCCATTTCTCTACAGGTATTATACGCTGCAACCGCCAGTTTTTCCACTGATGCAAAAATTCCATCGGGCCGGTATTTTTTTCTGAAAAGCTCGTGCAATAATTTTTCGTTGACAAGATTGTCAGTACTGCACTGCATTACAAATTTCGGATCCTGTTTTAACCTGTATTTCTTCAAAGCATCCAGGTATCCCATCATTCTTTTATTGGCGATGGAAAGATTCTTGGAAATTGATAGATACGCAATATTCTGGCAACCCTTCTGAATCAGGTGCTCAGCAGCTTTGAAACCGCTTTCGTAATCATCAGTTGTAATTTTGGATGTTTCAATTGCTTCGCAGATCCGATCAAAAAATACGATAGGAATTCCTTTTTGCTTAAGTTCTATCAAATGTTCAATATCATCAGTCTCAGCTGAAAGTGACATCAAAACTCCATCTACTCTCCCACTTTGAAGATGTCTCGTTATAGATTTTTCCTTTTCAACGTGCTCATGTGTAAGGTAAATCAGCACGTGATAATCCCGCTCCTGAGCAATTGCCTCTATTCCATTTATTGCAAGAGCGAAAAAATTGTTTGCGATCTCCGGGACTATGACTGCGATTGTTTTACTCTTATGCTTTCGAAGACTGCTTGCGTATGGATTAGGTTGATAGTTTAATTGCTTTGCAAGAGCAAATACTTTTTCTTTTGTTGCCGGACTGATCTCATAGCTGTCGCGAAGTGCCCTTGAGACCGTTGAAACGGCAAGGTTTAGTTCTTTTGCAAGTCTTTTAAGATCTACCGTGGCCATGGGACTTTAGTAAGTGTTTTTACTTAATAAATGTACACAAATAGAAAGAGTTTCGAAAACGTTTCCGTAAATAATCCTCTTTGTTGTAATCCGGGTTTCAGAATTTTGTCACACCTTGTATACTTGATAGTCAACCCCAGCGAATCAAACTCTTTGTTTCGAGATAAATTTTTGTCTTAACTTAATCCGAACCCAACCACTGAACCCTTAAAACAATCGTCTTCTTAATAGTGTTTTGCTTTTTCAAGTCAGATGCAGCATTCCTGATATATGGTGTTGGAAACTGCAGGCGCCAGTTATGCTGGCGCCACTTTTTTTGTTACACGAATGACACGAATTGAAGACACGAATCGCCCCAATTGAGACTTTAAACTCGAAACTCCAAACCCGAAACTCGATAATCGATACTCAATTAGTTTTTTCTTCAATCATCTTTAGACAAGTCGGTTCTGGCAGCTTGATTTCTTCTGATATTGGCGTAAGCATTCCAGTTTCCGGATCTCTCCTAAACACTACTATGTTTCCGGTGGCTTGGTTGGCTACGAGCAAAAATTTTCCTGTAGGATCGATAACAAAATTACGAGGAGTTTTACCCAGGGTGCTCTGAATCCCCTTTAGCGTGAGTTTTCCTGTTGAGGGATTTATTGAGAAGATAGTGATGGTATTTTCATTGCCGCGATTCGAAACATATAAATATTTTCCATCGGGTGAAGTATGAATATCTGCACTTCCATAGCCTTCTTTGATTTCTGGCGGATGGGTTACCAGTCGCTCTAGCTTGGTGAGTTTTCCTTTTTTATAACGATATGCAACAACAGTTCCGCTCATTTCTTCAACAAGGAATGCAAATCGTCCGTTCGGATGAAAAGTAAAATGCCGCGGACCACTACCGGGAGTAGTAGGCTCTTCTGATTTTGATTTCAGCGGTTGGTCCTTTCTCTTACTAAAACTATAGACATTCACTTTATCAATACCAAGGTCCGGGACAAAAACATAATTATAATCAGGAGAGAAAACTGTCGAATGCACATGAGGCTTAAGCTGTCTGGTGGGATGGATACTTTTACCTTCATGCATGATTGGCTGCAATGGTAGTTGCAGACTGCCATCCTTAGAAATTTTCAGAGCTGCTAGATTCCCGCCAGTATAATTGCCATTTACTACCCACTCCCCATTCTTATGTACATCAACATAAACCGGATTTTCACCTCCACTTGATTGTTTATTTAAGAAGTGAAGTTTACCCGAGGTAGCATCAAATGAAAAGGCACTGATGCTACCTGGTCGCGGTGGTCGGGATTCCGTACAGGCATAAACGAATTTTCCATTTGGAGCAACCACAAGAAAAGAGGGATTAACAATACTATCGGTATTACTAAGTTTCTCCAGTTTTCCTGATGTTGCATCGAACCTATATACATAAATTCCCTGGCTACCATTTGCTACACCAGCCACAGAATGAGTATATCCTCCAACGAAGAGGATCGAAGTCTGTGATCTTGCTATGGCCCAGCAGAAAAATAAAATGTAAAATATAATTCCTTTCATTTTATTATCAATTTCTTCCAACTGTTTCACCTGGCCATTCATCTGTTCTAAATGGAGTGGCTGGTAAGCCTGCCTTATTAAACAGGTCAGGGTGAGGAACGTTCTTCCAGGAGTATCTTACAGCTACTGGTTCGGCAATTGCATCACTCCATACTAAAATTGTCTTACCATCAATCTTTGCTTTTGCAGGAATGAATTTTCCATCCGCTCCTGCAATGGTGAATTCCTGTAATGTTCCATTTGTAGCAACTAATCCTGATTCAGCGTGGTCAAAATGAATACGAATGCTTTTTCCTTCTTTTGACATCGATTTATATAGTGGCCCCGAATAGACAATATTTTGCTTGCCATAATCCTTTGCAAGAGCCCAAAGTGCGAGGCGGTAGCCAGGTACTTGTTTATTCTTTGGATGAATATCAGCCGAATCACCAGCGTCTGTTACCACTACAATGCCCGTCGCAGGTACTGATCTGTAGCTTAACAATTGCGCTTCCCGGATCTCAGGATTTTGACTCATATGTGGTGCAATCTGGACGAAATAAAATGGAAATTCTGCTTTCCATTCTTCTCTCCAACTCTTGATCATTGCAGGAAATAATTTTCTGTATTGATATGCCCTGCCTGCATTCGCTTCTCCCTGATACCATATAACACCTTTGATGGTAAAGGGAACAAGTGGAGCTATCATCGCATTATAAAGCTGGGCAGGTGATTGATAATATCGGACTGCAGTAGGTTTTCTTGGAGCCTGAGGGATCGTGTTGCCAGATTCCTTCGCTGTTGCAGAATCTCTCAACCATTTTTGCAATGAGTCGGTGTACAAAGCATTGGCGGATTCAAAATCCTTCACCGACTTATCATAACGAGTAAATATTGGCTGAAAATCTGCTTCTGAAGATAGCGTCTTCGTTGGTGTCCAGGCTTCTGCCGGAGTTCCTCCCCATGAAGAATGAATTAGTCCAATGGGAACACCAGTTTGTTTCATGAGTTCCCTTGCAAAAAAATAGGCCACTGCAGAAAAATTACCAGCGTTTGCTGAATTGGAAATATTCCATGCACCTGAAACATCATCCAATGGAGATTCTGAAGTTTTCTTCGCTACAGTAAACATCCTCAGATTTGGATAGTCTGCCTGTGCAATTTCATCTGCTGTTTTTAGATCACTACTTTTCAAACTCTCATGCCTTTTCAAAGTCCATTCCATGTTCGACTGACCAGAACATAGCCATACTTCCCCCAATAAAACATTTTTCAATTCTATAATATTCTTTCCTTTCACTGATACAACATAAGGCCCTCCTGCTTTCACAGTTCTGAGTCTTGCAAACCATTTTCCATCCTGGCCAGTTATAACTCGAATAACTTTACCATTCCAGCTACCGGCGATCTCAACCTGTTCCCCGGCATCTGCCCATCCCCAGATCGCCACATCTGAATTTTGCTGCAGGACAATATTGTCACTAAATAAGGCAGGCAATTTTATATCTGCCGAAGCAGTTACAAATAATATAAGAACAATCGGAAGAGTTAAAAATCTTTTGTAATAGGTATTAGAAATACAAATCATCTTGGCAGAATTTTATATCCAGAAAGTTAGGAATTATCCTTCCTCGGGGATTGATTTTATTTCAATTCCTTCAGATCGATCCGCCTGAACCAGGCCTCTGCTCCCTCTGATTGAATAAGGATCCTACCGGATCGTAGACTTGATTCCACCCCTTCATTCACCACTTCACCATTTACTATGTGTGTGCATTTTCCATTTCTTGCTATTATTTCCAATCTATTCCATTCACCACTCTTTTTTTCGTTATCCTTCCTTTTAATAACTCTTGTATTCTTTGTAGGACCATGCCTGACCCCATCAACAACAATCGTTGTACTGTCGATCAACCAGAAATCACCACAGTCACCTTCCTGGATTTGACACTCAATCGATCTCGGCCAAACCCGATCTTCTGAAACAACATAATAGCAAATGCCATTATCACGAACGCGATTTTCCCTGGGAGGATATTTTTTTTCCCCCATTTAAATTCAACCACAAGATGAAAATTGCCGAATGACCTTTCCGTTATTATATAGCCAAACTCTCGTCCTGTAATTTTCAACATACCATCTGACACTGAAAAAACGGAATCCGGATCAATCCCTTTACCTTTTGTTTTCAGGAATGTATACCAGCCACTGAAGTCCCGGCCATTAAATATCGGTTTGAAATCCTGACAAATACCTCTTTGCGCCAAAATTATCAGACAGGAAAGGATAAAATATTTTCTAAAGATTTTCATTTTTAAGGATTGATTGACATAAATGGACTTACACCAAATTCAAAAAAATTGGTCGCCTTGAAAGAATTCAAAACGACCAACAAGTATGGAATATATTTTACCAACCTGGGTTTTGCGGGTAAGGATCTCCTGTAGTTACGGCGTCAATCTGGGCCTGAGGAATAGGTCGAAGCGTATGCTTGGCAATAATATTTACTGCCGCTTCCTTATTATGCAGTCTTATCCTTTCCAGCAGTTTACCTGTTCTAACAAGATCCCACCATCTTACCATCTCTCCACATAATTCCCGGCTTCTCTCATCGAGAATAAAATCAATATTCAAATCTGCCGCTGTTATCCTCATCGCGACAGGATTTCCGCTTGGGAATGCAGCTCTCTCCCTAACAACGTTCATATTTGCTACAGCATCAGCCATGTTTCCCATACCGAATGCAGCTTCCGAAGCGATGAGGTAAGTTTCAGCAAGTCTGAAAACAATAACTGGTCTAACTGATGGCGCATTCAGATCGGCCCTTTTAGTGTCGAAATATTTGAACATTGCGGGTCCGAGTGTATTATCATACTTACGAGGCGGAATCAGCAGATATGGGGTTGCATTTATTTTCGCATCTGTAGCATCAACTCCAGGCATATAGATAGCAGTATCACCTAACTTAAACCTTACCTGTCCTGCAACTGCTCCAGCAGGCGCACCGGGAGGAAGTGGATTTGGCCAGGTGGGATAGCCTGCAGGAAAATCGGGTCTGTTCGCATACCAGACTGTTTGAAAAGTTTTGTCATATCGTGTATCATTAACCTTTTCCTTGAATGCTGTATCTGTTAGCCACCTGGTAGGTATACAACGAATATATGGACGTCCATACTGTGTGCTGCGCACCATACCTGGACGCCTTTCATACTGTGGAACCCACATATGATTCAAGACGTTGTCTGCACTGAAATTACTCACTCCGCTATTATTAGGACCATTATATGCGATATTCGGAGTATGCTGAACTGTCCAAATCACTTCATTGTTCTCCTCATTTCCTTCATTGAAAATTTTTCCGAAATCAGGCAAAAGGCTTAACCCAAGTGAAGCGCTGGAATTAATCAAATCTTTAGCAGTGTTGAATGCATTTTGATAATCATCTGATTTTTTGGCTGATGATCCCGCCCTGGTTAGATAAACTTTTGCAAGAACATGCTTTGCAGCAGCAGCCGTTGCTTTACCAGGAAGAACACCACTGCTTTTTGGTCCTGCAGGCAGACCTACTATTGCATCCTTCAAATCCTGGATGATGAAATCATATACTTCGGCAATGGGTGCTCTTGAAGCCGAAGTGGAAGGAGTTGACTGGAAATTTTTATTAAGGGTTACATCACCCCAGAACTGAACAAGGATAAAATAATAATTAGCACGAAGGAATTTAGCTTCCGCGATGCCTCTGTCCTTTGTGGCTTTGGGAAGATCTACTTTTTCAGCATTATCAATAATTCCATTACAGGTATTGATGAAGATGTATGCTGTTCTCCACTGTGCGGCAACAGTACCCTGGGTTGATGTATAACTGTAAAGATTGATATCGCTATTACCATCAACACCTCTCATGAATTCATCGGTTCCAATTACAGTTATTGTAAAGAGGTCCTGGTTACCCCAATAATTACGCATGCCAGCGTAGGCTGCATCAAGACCAGATTGAAAACCCTGACTTGATTGAAAGAAGGAAGGAACGAGGATCGATTTCGGATCTTCCTCAAGCTTCTTCTTGCAACCGTTAAATAAGATCAGGAATATGCTGCAGAACAATAATATCTTTTTCATAAACAATTTTTCGATTTTAAGAAGATTATAATGCCATCCTTACACCAAAAATGAGTGACCAGGTGGGAGGTGTATCAATACCCACGGTGCCTGCTCCTTCCGGATCAATTCCCTCCGCCTTTCTAAATGGCGAGAATAGTATGAAAGGATCCGAAGCAGTGACATATACCTTCAGATTTCGTGCACCTATTCGTTGATTTAACGACTGCGGTAAATTGTAACCGAGACTGATCGTCCTGATCTTAACAAAAGACCCATCAAAATAGCTCAGTACAGACCGATTCAGCGGATTAGTTGCACCTGCGTTTGGTTTTGGATTCCATTGCTCATTATTCAATGGGGTCCAGTAATTAGTTTTTAAATTATTATATGTGCCTTGATAGGTATTTACAAAGTTTCCACCATGCAAACTGCTGTTCATTGTATATCCCCATCTTGCGAAAGCAACAACTGTAAGATCGAAACCTTTAAATCCAAATCGCTGCGTAGTTCCGCCTTCCCATTTAGGTTCAGGAGTTCCTACAATTATGCGATCGTATGTAGCATCAATCTTTCCATCTGGTTTTCCGGTCGGCCCACTCAGATCTGCAATCCTTATCGTACCGATAACTGAAGAAGCACCAGTAGTGGCGAGTCCAAGACGTTTTGCTTCAGCAGAATCTGCAGAAGTGTTTTGCCAGATACCCAATCTCTGAAAATCATAATAAACCTCCAGGGGTTCTCCAACATACCAGCCGTTAGCCACATCCTTTGTAACACCATTGGTGAGCTCAGTTACTTTTCCACGATTGATAAAAAAGTTGAGGTCACTGGTCCAGCTGAAATCATCTCTCGATTTTCCTTGCACATTGATTGTGCTAAGATGAATTTCCAATCCTTTGTTCTCAGTCTTGCCAATGTTTGTCACAATCTGAGTTGGGATTCCCATTGTCGGAGGAAGAGTCTGTGGAAGAATGACTGAACTTGTAAACGCTTTATATAATTCCACAGAACCAGAAATTCGATTGTCGAATATTCCGAAATCCAAACCAAGATTAGCTGTTTTGGTATTTTCCCATGTGAGTGTCGGATTTGGTACTGCACTTGGATAAACGCCAGTTACCAGTGAAGTGCCGAAATTATAAACTAGGGGTGAGAGTAGTCCGAGCGTTTGGTATGCGTTGATGGATTGCTGTCCTACGCTTCCATAACTCAACCTCAATTTCAGGTTATTAACGCGTGAGTCTGCATTGAAGAATTTTTCATTAGTGATATTCCATGCAAGAGCAACAGAAGGAAAGTAATCCCATTTATTTCCTTTCGCAAGTCTTGATGAACCATCAGCCCGCATCGTGAGAGTTAAGAGATAACGATCATCGAAACTATAATTTACCCTACCCATGTATGATAGGATATCAGCCTTGGCATATGATCCGCTTCCTCTGAGATTGGAACCAAATGTTGGATTGTAATATGCCAGGTAATCAGCAGAAATATTTGTATTGTCGAATGAATTTGATTGCGATGTTGATTCCTGTAAACTATACAAGCCCGTAAAATTCAACTTATGCCTGTCTGCAAAGATCCTGTCATAAATGAGAAGATTTTCAAGTGTATAATTTTGAGTAAGTCCTGTTCGATTTGAAGAAGCTGAACCACCCTGGTTTACCCTGAAGGTTGTTTTGTCAGAATAAAAATTACCATACACATCATTCCTGATTTCTGCTCCGCCATTGAATCGATATTTAAGGCCCTTCAGAATATTTACCTCAACATATAATGTGGTGAATGTGCCAAATCTCTTACGGTTCTCGACAACCGCAAGTGGAACAAGGTCCCCAAGTGGATTCCATACCTGGTTAGCGCTTCCTGGTACATATGTATTCAGAAGGTTGCCAGCACTATCCCAGGGTGATGCCAATGGACTTGCCCTCAATGCCTGCGCCATTGGATTGGAGCTTTCACCTTTTCGCAATGAATAAGTATTGATCGTGTTCAAACCAACCTTAATGCGACTTCCCAATTGCTGATCAACACTTGCCTTGATGGTATAGCGTTCAAAACTCTGTCCATGATAGATGCCTGTTTGATTGAAATATCCTGTTGAAATAGCGTATTGAGTTTGCTCTGATCCACCGGAAATTCCTAATTGGTGGTCCGTGATGATTCCTGTTTTATAAATAAGCTTTTGCCAATCGGTATTGCGACCGTTTTAAGACCTTCGATTTCTGCCGGATCAAATACACCTCCTGTAAGAAAAGTAGGATCGTCCAAACCTGTGTACTTTCCTGGATTGGCAATTATGTTCGCCCATTTCTTCAGGTCTGTAAATTCAGCCGCATTCATCACTGGAAATTCGCTGATTAGTTTAGATGTGCCTACATAACCATTATAGGTAAAAACAGGTTTTCCCGATCTACCTCTTTTAGTGCTTATGAGTATCACTCCATTGGCTCCCCTCGATCCATAAATAGCAGTGGAAGAAGCATCTTTCAAAATCTCAACTGAAGAAACATCGTCCTGATTGATATCATTGATGTTCCCGTTAAAAGGAATTCCATCTATCACTATCAATGGTGAATTTGAAGCCCCCAATGAACGTGAGCCTCTGATCAGAATATTAGGAGTCGCACCTGGCTTACTGTTAGCGCCACTTCTCTGAATATCGACACCTGCTGCCTGTCCCTGAAGAGCAGATGCCAGATTTGATGTTGCAATGTCCTTGATGGATTGTTCACTTACCGATACAATTGCTCCTGTAACATCAGATCTTTTCCTTGTACCATAACCAACCACCACTACCTGGTTCAATTCATTCCTGTTTGGAAGTAATTGAAGGTTGACTGTCTGGTCATTGGATCCAACACGAATCTCCTTGTTAATGTAACCAACATAGGAGATAAGAATTGTCGCATTCACCGGAGCCTGAATTTGGAAAGAACCATCTGGCAGGGTTGTGGTTGCCTGTCCTCCTTTCACAGCAACTGTAACTTCCGGAAGTGGCTCACCATTTTGATTGGTGATAAATCCTTTAACCATTACGGATCTCTCATTTTGCGACTGACCCAGATTTGGGAAAAAAACGAAGCATAGAAAGATTGCAATTTTAAATCCCGTTGCAATCAGTCCGTTCTGACCTCCATTTTGTTGATTGATCATAGAACTCATTCGATTCATAAATGCAGTTTTTAGGTTTGATTGAAGAATACAATAGCGAGTAATGATGATTAAAACTTGATCACCTCAGCAGATTTTTTTTGATTAAAAGTGTTGAATGCGATCTGTTACAAATTCAATTATTTTTTGTTTCCATTTTAGCAAAATGGAATGTTTATTTACGGAATCGGTTTCGGGATCGATTGCGGAAACCCACGCCAGATAAGGGTTTCAGCGAATGAGTATGTAATATGCAAATGATGGATATCTTCTCAATGAGTAGAAATTTTCATTGAGAATTAAAATCGGGAGTGAGGATTATCAATCAGATTTCATGAAGACTAAAAACAGAAAAATTCAAGTTCGATTTGTACCCATTCTGACTTCGACTTCCATCAATTTTCCGAATTTGAAAAATCAAAAACACATTTTCCTCATGTCAGAATTAATTTCTTCCAGTAATGTCTCTCTTGACCTCAGAAGTCATTTCAACAACCTTCGTGACTCCAGGAGTTTTATTTTTACTAACAATTACTTTTTTACTATCAGGACCTTCTACTCTTACAAAAGCATCTGCCTTTCCCTTCACATCTACATTCGATATTTTAGCTCCAATTACATTTTCAAGCCTTATTATAGCTTCCGCCCCGGTGGTTTCGGGTAATTTCCAATCCTTAATTTCTAAATCATATCCGTCCTCGCAGACTAATGCAGGCCTGAGGTCATTACTATCAAGTTTGAAACTAAGGTTGATAAGTTTCAACCCTTTTACATGCCTTGCCCATATCCCGTAGGCAGGGACTCTGGGTCCAAACGTGCTTACTTCTGGATATTTATCGATAGCCTCGGGAACAACCTGTCTTGCATGTTGAGCCAATCCACCACCAACTAGCTCGATGAAAATATTTTGGAGAGTCAGATCCGTTATATAATGTCCCGGGATACCAGTAATGAGAATGGCTGAAGCTGGCTTGAGCTGAGCATCAGCGGCAGCTTTTGCTTTAACATTTTTGATCAATACGTTTTGAAATGTTCCGACAGGCTGTTTCGAATCTTGTCCTTTCCTAAATACATTTAATCTTGCACCAAGTCGAAAAAGCATTGGAGTCCTCACGTTATCCATTGTAATATCTGAGATCTCAATATTTCTCAGATGAGCGCCATCAACAGTATTCAACTTAATGCCACCATTTCTTGTATCGTAAATATGACAATCAGAAATTTTGATGTCTTCAAATGGAGCCATTGATTCAGTTCCCATCTTAATGCCCGCCTGGTTACTTTTTAAACGCATTCCTTTTACGACAACATCCCTGCAAGACATTTTACTTGATGTAGTCTTGAAAACAAGGGCATCATCACCACTTACAATATCACAATTAGAAATGCGAACTTCCTGGCAGCCATCTATTCCTATTCCATCGTTGTGAGCAACTCCTACACTCAGGATTTTTACATTTTCAATCGTAATTTTCGTTGATTGGAAATAATGAGATGTCCAGGCTGCAGCATAATTGAGGGTAACGTCTTTTACTGTAACACCTGTGCACCTCACTATACGAACTAAAAACGGACGTCTCCCCCATCTCTGACCTTCAGGTCTTGTATCTTTCAGGATATGCTGTTCCTTTAGTTTGGAACCCTGACCATCAATAGCACCTTCGCCTTCAATCCCGATATTTTTTGCATCAACTGCCACAAGCAACGCCCAGCCTACATCGATCCCAAGCCCTTCTGTGAAAGGGTCAAGGTTCAGGTAATCCTCCAGGTTAATACTTCCTAATAATCTAGCATTCTTTCTGAGATGAATAGTTACATTATCCTTTAGAACTACCGTTCCACTTAGATAAATACCCTCAGGAAAAAATAATTTCCCACCTCCGCTCCGGTTAATCTCGTCAATGGCCTTTTGAATTTTTTGAGTGTTCAGAGTTTTCCCGTCAGGCAATGCACCAAATTCCAATACATCAATGTCTTTACCCAGCATCAGCGTGCTGGAAAAAATACAAGCAAGAGAAAATATTATTTTGATTAGGTGCATTTCCTATTGAGTATTCTAGGTTTTAATCCCCTCTTCATTGCGGCTTAGCGCCCTTGCGGTTAAGTCCCGAGATTAATTGGCACTGACCTTACCTTTTACCTCCAATTTTATCACAGTGGCAATTGGATCAGGTGCTGAGTCAGGTCCTTTGATTACAATTCCTCCATCTTCCGATTTTGCTTTCACTTCTTTTGTACTCCCAAGGAATTTTGCGGCGATAATTTCATTGGTTACTCCAGGCAACACAATCTTTCCATCCTTCGGCCAATCAAATACAGATAAATAAAGTGTAGTGTTAGCACCTGCATCTTTCCTGGTACATCTTCCCCATGCAATCGGGGCTAGTGGGCTCATCTTGGTTCCATAAATGGCTTCACCATTCAATTTCATCCAGGACCCTATCTCACGGAGAAGGTCAATGCTTTCCTGAGGAAAAGTTCCATCCGCCTTAGGTCCAACATTCAACAAATAATTTCCTCCCTTTGATGCGATATCAATCAGGTTGCGGACTAGTGTTTCTTTTGACTTCCAGTTATGCGCATAACTTTTGTAACCCCATGTTTCATTCATCGTCATGCAGGTTTCCCAATCTTTCCCATCCAATTCGCTGAGATTTGGAATTCTCTGTTCAGGTGTTTTATAATCGCCGGGGTAATTTGGTCTCTTGAGGCGATCGTTAGTGATAATATTTGGTTGAAGTTTAAGTAACGCCTGCAACTTTTCTGCAAATTCATCAGTCATATCCGTAGGAGTATCCCACCATAACACCGCAACATCACCATAATTTGTCAATAACTCTTTTACTTGCGGCACGGCCACTTCATCAATATATTGTGACATTGGTTTTGATGTTTGTACCGGATCCCAATGACCTGAATTAGCTGCAGTATAAGCGTCAATTTTTGCAGAATCAGGATTTGCCCATCCTTCGGAAGCTGGTCTTCTTGCAGCTGCTCCACCAGGATGATTCCAGTCCTGCGCATGGGAATAATAGAAACCTAATTTCAGTCCATATTTCTGACAGGCATCAACCAACGGCTTCAACAGATCTTTCTTATAGGGAGTTGCATCAGCTATATCCCATTTACTTGCTTTTGAATCGAACAGCGCAAATCCATCATGGTGTTTGGATGTTATCACTATGTATTTCATGCCAGCGTCTTTCGCCATTCTCGCCCAATCATCAGCGTTATAGTTTACAGGATTGAATTCTTTCGCGAATAGTTGATATTCTGCAACGGGAATTTTCCCGCGATTCATTATCCACTCCCCGATCCTGTTTATCTTGATTCCCTTATATGTTCCGGCTGGTACAGCATAAACACCCCAATGAATGAACATACCAAAGCGAGCATCTCTCCACCAAGCCATTCTTTCATCTTTACCAGTAGAAGAACTTTGAGTTTGCGCGGTAACCGCAAGGATCAGAAACAGAAAGGTTGGAAACAGCAGAAGCTTTTTCATATAAAGCAATTCTCGTTTAGATAATGATGAGGAGATTGATTGAAACCAATTGCAACTACGCAATATTTGAGGAGGCCTGTTTCTGTGATAATCGCATTTTATTCAACTATTTTGGCACTGAACGGTGAGGATATGGCAAAATGATGGTAAGATTGTTGTTTTGCTTAAGAGACTTAACCGTTAAGACACAAAGGAATAAGGATCGCGAGGGCAAGCTGACATCTGACCTCCGACTTCTGACTTCTGACCTTATCTCCCCGCATTGTGCCCTACATCAGATGGATTGAGTATGCGTGCAACAGACTTCGCCCTCGAGAATTCATCTGCACCTGCATCAAATGGTGTTTCCCTCGGTTGACCATCCATATCAACCTGAATAGAAGTATAGTCTTTCTTTACATGATCTATCGCGGGGCTTCCTGGAATTAAATGATAAGAACCACTCGGTTCCTTAGAAAGTTTAGGATCAATAGAAACATAACCTGAAGCTGGGATATCGCCAGGACCATCTGTCTTAAAAATGATATTATCTTCCCAATTGGAATTTACAAACGGACCAACGATCGAAGCGGCCGGCCCACCTCCCTGGATGATATTATGTACGATGGTAACAAAGGTTGAACCAAGTCCGTTTGCGCGATTGGTTTGAACAATATTTGTTTTGTTATTTACAATAGTGTTGAATGCTATCAAGATCCTGTCAGGACGATCATGAGAAGTGAGTGGCGCCCCATCTGCTACTTCTGCTCCACCATTACCTATATTGATTGCAATGCTGCAGTTTTCAAAATGATTACTGTGAATAACATGATCATCGCCAAAAATTCTCAGACCAGGAGTATTTATGAAGTAGTTTCCATACACCTGGTTAAAATTTCCATGTCGAAGTGTGAATTGTGCGGGGCAATTTCGAATAGTGTTATATCTCACTGTTACGCGCGAGGCCTTTATAGAAATTAATTCGTTCTCACCTGCGCAATCTTCAAATAAGTTATTCTCAACGACACTATTACTGGATGAAAGACTAAATCCACTTAGTCCAAACTGCAATGCTTCCGCTCCATTCCTGTTCCCCTGGTTTTTATGGGTCTTGAAATAGTTATGATGTATCGAGAGTCTTTCTGCAATCTGGCTGCCAGTTCCCTTTATGGCAATAAATTTTCCTAATGAGTCTTTATTCTGAAAGGTGTTGTAATCTACCTCATGATCACTTCCAGCAATCGTGAGGTAGTCGCCACTACCTGGTGTTTCAAAAATATTTCTTGTCCATCTGCAGAATCTTGTACCTCCCGCCATCCTAGCCTTGGATGCTGCATGAATAAATTTAAATCCCTTGATGACAATGTACTCAGCAGGTTTAACCAAACTAAAACCTCCGATCCCACCTATAACTGCTCCGCTGATAGATTCAGAGGTAATAGTTATTGGCATTGAGGATGTCCCTTGTTTATCAATTGTAATGTCTGAATTTGAAGTATACATCCCGTCCTTAAGCACGATTACGTCCCCTGGAACAGCCCTTGCAATGGCAGTTTGAAGTTCATCAAGACTAGAAACTTTTATAGTTCCAGCTTGAAGATTGATGATCATAATAAGATTGATAATGATAAAACAACAAACTGGTCTAATGAAGGAAGGAAATCTTTTCATTTTGATATTTTGACGTATTATTTGAATTTTCATTTTTGTTTATTTTTATTTTCCTGCCTTCATCAACAATTGCAATTCAAGGAGCTTCATCAATTCGCCACCAGTAAGATCGGCTGCCTTCATTTTAAGAGTATGAATCCCCGGGCTCAGTGTGATTTCTCCAATAGATCTACTCATAACCCCCGATCCGGTTTTAGGTACAGGAATTGCAGAAAATAATTTTCCATCATCGATCAGGATGTCAAATGACCTTACGATATCTCCTTCCCCAATAAATTTCATCAGCAATTCATAAGGTTTGCTTTCTATTGTTCGAAATGTCCAGCTCAAATATTGATCTGTTGTCTTCCATCCCTCAACAAAAAATCTGTCTGCTTTTCCATCTCCATAACTGAAACCCTGCCCATGCTGGACAGCGTCAAAGGCAAGTAACCGGTGAAGGTTATTATTCGGAGATATGAACCTTATGCTATCTGTTTTAAGAGAATCATATATTTCGAGAACAATCACTGTATTTGTAGTATCAGGAGGGCTTAAAGGAACCTCCAAAATGAGATCAGATTTCCCCAATCTTTTTGATACAAGAGTATTTTGAGTTTCGGCGAGATAGGAAGCACTCTTTATTTCCGAATTTAATCCTCCGATAAATATTTTACCATCCTCTGGCCAACTAAGTACATGTAAGAATAACTTATTACCCCGGATAGTTGACACACCCCAACTTTGCAGCGGTAGCGATGATCTGGTAGTGCCATATATGCTTTCACCGTTTTTTTTCATCCACTTCCCGATGCCATCTAAAATAACCTTGTCTTTGTCATCAAATTTTCCTTCCCCTGTAGGACCTAGATTCATAAGCAGGTTTCCACCTCTTGATGCAGACTTTGCAATCAGTTGAATGAAAAAGGCAGCCGATTTATGGCTACTATCAAACCTATGGTAACCATAAGATTCATTGGTTGTTGGAATGGCTTCCCAGTTTCCATCGACTGGAAAAAACTCCGCTGGCCGATCAGCTGTATTTTTATAATCTCCAAAATTTGCATTACTGCTTCGAACCAATCTCCCGTTCACTACCACATTCTGATCAATCTCTCTGATAGCTTTTAGTATCCTGATATTTTCAGATAAAGGGAGTTTATGCGGAGTATCAAACCATAGGATGTCAGGATGATATTTTAATAACAATTCCCTGATCTGCGGGATTGCTTTTTCATCTACATATTTTATCGCCTTTTGCAAGAGTTCTGGATGCGAATCGTACCAATTTCTTCCACCGAAAAGATTCAGATCGCCACCAGGGTTTTTGTATTCCCAGTCGTTACCAGGAGCATCCGGATGTTCCCAATCAAAAGCGTGAGAGTAATAGAATCCGAATTTCATTCCATGTTTCTTACACGCTTCTGCCAATTCGGCCATTGGATCTCTCCGAAATGAAGTTTGATCAATAATATCAAAATCAGAAATTTTGGAATCATACATCGCAAATCCATCATGATGCTTGGCAGTTATGATGAAGTAGCGCATTCCTGCCTTCATGGCTTCAAGCACCCATTGTTCTGCATTGAATTTTATAGGTTTGAACCGATGGGCAAGTTCCAGGTATTCCTTTCTGGAAATCTTTTCCTTTCGCATCAGGTGTTCAGCATATCCACTTATCTTTTTCCCTTTCCATTCCCCTGCTGGAAGTGAATAGATCCCCCAATGAATAAACATTCCAAATCTGGCCTCTTCCCACCACTTGATCCGTTGGTCATGATTTCGCATGGAAGCAGTCCACCAACCCCTTACTGCTTCTTTAATGGCATTCTTATCGCGAGTCGCAGCAAGGTTTATCAATTCTTTTTCTTCATCCCCTGAAACCTGAGCAACGGAAGAATGGCAAATGAAAAATGAAAAATGGAGAAGAATCAGAAGCCTGATTGAGTCATATGTAGATTTTATTCTCCTTTTCATTTTAATTCCCACTTAAAGCCATATTAACGGATACCGAACCGGTAGATTTCGAATCACCTCTTCAACTGTTGGAGAATGATTCAATGCCGACCAGGTATTTAACCATTTTTCCTGATCAAGTGCTGTGGCACCAAAAACAAGAAATGGTTGGGCCACAGGCCAGTCGTTCCAATACATCACATCTTGCTTGTGTGGCCAGCTTTTTTTATCAGCCACAAATGGATAGAGGTATTCAATGCCTTTCTTAATAGATTTTCTATCCGGAGTTTGATATGTCCACAGATTATCTTCCTTAGTGGAGAGCGACTGGCAAATGGTTGCCATCGCATCCAGATTGAATAGAGAGTATCCATAAGGCTTGGTTCTGCGCAACTCCTGCGGGAAACTTCCATCCACCGCCATCTGGTTTGGAAGAAGAACATTCTTATATCGATCCCTGCAAAATTTCTGGAGTTCAGTATTACCAGTAAAGTTTGAAAATACTCCCACTTGCATTACCCAACAGGTACCGTGATTGTTTGTAGCATTCATTTCATCTTTTCCATACTTGTGCGTTGTCAACCAAAGGAGATACTGCACATACCATTTTCTTATATCATCCAATGCTTCTTTATTTGCAGCTTTCGAGTTTTGCATCGCTATCAATCCCTGGACTACCTCGATTAATTGTATGGTATCGATGATTCCGATACCCCTTCCGGTAAACCTGCCTTTGATAGCCTGAGCGTATAGAAGATGCGGATTCATTTTAGTTTCCGCATCTACAAACCATGCTTTGCAATGCTTCAAGGCATGTTGAACATATTTCTCGTCGCCGGTAAGTTTGTATGCAGAGGCAAGAGCACCCACAATCTGGCTTAACCTGATCATCGCGAGGCGATGGGCAACGAAATTTTCAGGATTTGTCATGCCATCACGCTGCACGTATGGGCTATCTGCACTTCTTGGATCAGGCCACCAATAATCTCCTTCGGAAAAAAAATCATGTTTGGTCCCTGCACTTCTTGACGAAAATTGAGAAGTAACGGTGATGGGTTGTTGTTGCAATGCCCATGACGCATCCCGGAGAATCTTAACCCGCAAAACATCTCTCACGGATGTAACCATTCCAGCGGGAGATTGGTTCATTTTAGTAACTGGTGCACAATTAATGTAAAATGCAAAAGTTAAAATGTAAAATAAAAAAATAGTGTTTTTCGATATTGACTTCACAAACTTGAAAACTCCCAACTTCGAATTAATGCAAAATGTAAAAGTAAAAATGTAAAATATGGAACCACTTGAATTCAAAGAGAGGGAATATTTATGTTTTAGATTCTTCATTTTACATTTTTCATTTTAAATTATCCCTCACTTCGTCATAAACCTCCATCGAACAGTTCCAACAGTATTTGGTTTAGCTTTTTCGGCATTTGAAATTGTCCCCTTCCATTTTCCATTCAAGTCTTTTTCAACCTTGATTTCGCGCCAGCTAAACTCACCACGTTCATAGTTGAAAGTTTCACCATCATCGTCATATAATAAATATCTTCCTGGTTTTTCACCATAGAATCGAATTTCCAGTTCTACCTTTTCGCCTTTCTTGGGAGTATGAAGTCGAGGGGGCATCATCGGTAAAATCCCGCCATCTTTTACAAATACAGGTATCTTGTCCAGCCCTGGCGTCACACTGATAATTTGGCCATTTCCAGCAAAAGCCCCGGTATAGAAATCATACCAGTTTCCCTTAGGAAGGATCACTTTTCTTGTACTCTCTCCAGTGAATAGGGGCGCGACAAGCAAATACTCTCCTGCCATGTACTGATCTTTTATTTCCTTGATCAGAGCTTCTGCATATGGACTTTCTTCAAGATCGTTGACTTTAGTTTCTTTCACTTCAGCATTAAATCCTTGTTCCAGATTCATTGCGCGAAAAGGAGGCGTACCATCAAAATGATATTTTGCAAATTCAGAATACCAGTATGGAATCATTTGCATTCGTAGCAATGCCATATCCTTTACTTGTTGTGCAACTTCGGGATAAGACCAGGGCTTTGTTCCACTTGACCAGGCATTGATCATTGCCATTGGTGAAAAAACGACTGTTTGAAATCGCCTTAACCATTCTTCTCCTGTCTTTGAAGCTCGCGCTTCAGGAGTCCACAAGATTCCAGAAAAGCCGCTGTTGATGAGAGCTGTAATAAAATCCTGATGATTATAATAATCATTGTAGATAACGAAAGGGAAAGAATTGGCACCTGCATTTGATGCACGAACCAAACCAAATGTGCGTTGATTTTTTTGATGAAACATTTCTGCAGTGTACCTCATAGCCAGTACTCCATACGATTGACGCATTTGCTCTGCACTTATACCCGATGGAAATTTTGTAACATCTGGCCATAAATAATGATCATAGCCATCCACCTCATCAATCTTGTATCCACTTACGCCGATATTGACCTGGTCCTTGCTCAACTGATCAAAAAATATTCTTCTTGCCTCTGGAATATTGAAGTCAGGCACCTCTCCCACCCACACTGTATGAGAGGCAGTATATGGAGCTATTTCTTTATAGAAAGGCGCTCCTTTTGAAATATAAGGATTGATCCAGAGGTTAAGTCTGATACCCTGGTCCAGCATTTCTTTCACAAACAATTGTGGTTGGGGATATCTGTTCCTATCCCATTCGAAAGTGCCAGGATATGCTTTGCTTTGCCAGCCAGGTTCCAGCCCTATGTAATCCAGTGGATACCCTTTCTCACGAAATGAATTTGCTTCATTCTTTACTTCGTCGGCTGTGAATAAGGACCGTACCCTCTGAGTAAAACCAAGACCCCATCTTGGAGGGAGTACACCACCACCGTTGAAAAGATTATATCTGCGAACAGCATCAAGTGTAGTGGGTCCTTCAAATACATATACTTCTACACCACCTGCAGGAACCAGAATTTCAACAGCGTCAGAATATGGACGTGAGCTCCAGCTCTTGTCAGTGTTTCGATCTTTTGCGAGAGGGGGATCAGATGCGTCCTTTCTTACTCCGGTTCCAGCGTAGACTGTCAAATACCTCGCAGAATTTATTAATACTCCGTAGCCATTGGAAGAAACATAAAAAGGTACAGGAGCATGAGTGCGACCGTTATCACGTCCGCCATAATGATCCATGTGCAGTTGAAGGACCTTTCCGCGTTGATGTACAGTTTGAAAATTCAGGCCAAAGCCAAACAATTGCTCATTTTTTTGAAGTGGAAAGCGCAGGTAGGTCTTTCCATCGGATACACTACCATCAATACTCGGTTGCTGAAGCGGAAATCCTGATTTCGAAATTTTAGCTAATGAAGTGAGATTAGGAATAGACCCCGCGGCTTTCAGCAGATCATAAGATTCCGGAGTTCCTACTATCGCCTTCCAAACTCCAGGGGCGACCTCAGTCCATTCGGGGGGTTGGGCATGGGAATACGAAATCGAAAAAAATAATGAGAGGAAAACAAGCATTCTCAGTTTATGTTTTTTCATGTGGCAAGAATTAACCGCAAAGACGCCAGGGCGCGAAGTTGCGCTAAGAAACTTTGCGGAACCTTGCGTCCTTGTGTCCTGGGGGTAAAGTCTTTTCATAGTGGAATTACTGTATAGGTTTTACCTTTTTGTGTCATGAAGTCAATAACAATTCCCTTCTCATTATTTATCTCAACCAATTTGGCTTGCTCAACTTTCTTATAGGGCGGGTGACCATAAACTGTATTTAGCGGGTTTGGATTTTCTCCTGATGCCGAAGTTGATCGTACCTCTACAATTTTCACTGGCTGATTGGTTCTGATTCTGCAATTGCCACCGAGTACTGAATGGATCTTCGCCTTTTTTAGTTTTCCATCACTCCATTGGATATCAATTGTAAAATTTCCTCTCGCCTTGATCCCATTAATATTTCCATTCTTCCATATTGATGGGAGTGCAGGCAATAATGCGATCTCACCATTATGACTTTGAAGCAACATTTCAGTAATGCCTGCAGTCCCTCCAAAGTTTCCATCAATCTGAAATGGCGGATGTGCATCAAAAAGATTTGGATAGGTTCCACCACCACCCATGGTCTCTCTTACCTCAGTTGGATTTATGTATGTAAATGCGGCCTCAAGTATTTTATATGCATGCTCGCCATCTAAGAGCCTTGCCCACCAATTGATCTTCCAGCCCATCGACCAACCAGTACTCACATCACCCCTGTGAATAAGTGATTGCTTCGCAGCAGCTGCTAATTCAGGCGTAGATTGATTTGTGATCTGGCTTCCCGGATATAGGCCAAACAAATGTGACAGATGTCTATGCTTATCGTTTGGATCATCCCAGTCCTTGAACCATTCCTGTAATTGTCCGAATTGTCCAATGTGGTATGGATATAATTTATTTTTTGCCTTCGTCAATTTCTCGCGGAATTCAGAATCAATTTTTAATATCTCCGATGATTTTATAACTGCTGTAAATAATTCCCGAATGATTGACATATCCATCGTACTGGCCATACTAACCTGGAATTCCTTTCCATTTATTTTCATTGTATTCTCAGGTGAGGTAGAAGGATTTGTAACGAGAAATCCTGAGGCGGGATCCTCAACCAACCAATGTAGAAGAAATACAGCAGATCCTTTCATCAGAGGATATGCATCCTCTCTCAGGAATTTCTGATCACCGGTAAATAAATAATGCTCCCACAAATGGGTGCTGAACCATCCTCCTGCCATTGGCCAGCAAGACCAGCGTGTCTGAGATCTGGGATCCCATTCCCAGCCACCAGGTGGCGAGGTCTTGGCCCATAGATCAGAATTATGATGAGCAGTCCATCCTTCTTTGATGTTGTAATTTGTTTTTGCAGTCACAGCTCCATTCACTGATAATTCTTTTATAAAACTAAATAAAGGCTGATGGCACTCAGAGAGATTGGTGTTTTCTGCCAACCAGTAATTCATTTCTGTATTGATATTGGTAGTATAATTGCTTCCCCAGGGTGGTTGAACATGATCGTTCCAAATTCCCTGCAGATTGGTAGGACGTGATCCCGGTCTTGACCCCGCGATCATCAGATATCTCCCGAATTGATAATAGAGTACAACCAATTGATCATCCCGTTGTTTATTAAAATTTCTTAGTCGTTGATCAGTTGTTTGTTTTAGTATGGCAGCATCAGAACCAAGACTAAATTGAACTCTATTAAATAAAGAAGAATAATCTGCGATGTGAGCATCCCTTAGTTGTGCGTAAGTCCGACCGAAGGCATTGTGTAAATTAGTAGACGCCTCAATGGCTGGATTCTTTCCATCAAGACCGGGGGATTTTAGAAATCCGTTAAAGCTGGTAGCTTCAGACAAATAAATCGTTATAGAATTTGCCCCTGAAACTGTTAGCTGATCACCATTGCTCTTCACACTTCCGCCTTCAGTTTTAATCTGCAAATGAATTTCGAAATTCATTCCTTCTCCTGATGGGTTTTCATCATACTCAACCTGCTTTGGCTCGGAATCACGATTGGCAACAAACTTTGGAGCCTTTCCTTTCAGAACCATGTAATCAAACCTTCTTGTGATTGTCTCGTACCTAAGCTTGCTTGTAAGCATTGTACTCAAGTTGACTGCTCCTTTCTTATCAGATGAAATTCTGATTATCATGACTCTGTTCGGATGACTGATAAACATTTCACGTCGATAAGTTATGCCTTGAATTTTATACCTGACGGTTGCGATAGCTGTATTGAGATCCAAATCCCGGTAGTACTCAACCGGAATTGTATCAGTAAGATTTTGCTTAATCAAAAGATCTCCTAATGGAAGATATCGCGCCGAATATGGGCCTTGCATTTTTTTCCATAGCCTTGAAGCACTATCATAGTTACCTGAGAAAATTTGTTCACGAACCTGCGGCAAAATTGAAGGAGCATTTGGATTATTACCCGGATCTGGATATCCTGACCAAAGCGTATTGTCATTTAACTGAATTCTTTCCGTGCCCACTCTTCCAAATACCATCGCGCCGGTTTTTGAATTGCCGAGGGGCAAGGCTTCTTCCCAAACTGTTGCAGGCTTGGCATACCATAATTTGAGATTGGGATCATTCAATTGTGGCTGTGAAAAGGCAGCGTATTTTGAGATACAGAGAAGAAAGAAACTAATAAATCTTATTAACATCAGAAGAAATTTATTTGCCATGACCCTGTCAGGATCTTTCCTGACTATCGACCCTGTCAGGATCTTCTTGGACCCTGTCAGGTCTTCTTGGACCCTGTCAGGTCTTCTTGGACCCTGTCAGGTCTTCTTGGACCCTGTCAGGTCTTCTTGGACCCTGTCAGGGTCTGCGACCGCTGACAGGGTCAATATCCAAAAATTCAGTTTGCAATCCTTCGGAACTAACATTCACCACATTTCTCTTTCCATTAGTTTTAAAACTAATGATCGCACGTCCGTTGTATGCTTGGACCAGCCTGGATCCACTTGAAGTTCCCAGGTTGTCAATCAATTCACCTTCACCCGCAATTCCAAAACGAATCCAATTGGAAGCATTAAGACATTGAACATTTTTTTCATCCAGCAATTTTACCTGGACCGTAGTTACGCCATTTTCATCCCTGAGTTTTTCCAATAATAATTTATTAGGCTTTCCCCATTTTTCAACCTGGTATTGAAAGTTGATCTCGTCTTCTAATTGCAGCTTTCCTTTTTTGGCAATAACCTTAACCTGGTTATTTCCTTTGTTTAAAGGAACACTCCACCTAAGTCCCGCCGCAGGATAATCCTGACTGTTTCTGTTCTTGACACCATAACTTTTTCCATTTACAAATAACTCTGCCTCTTCACAATTGGAAAAAACCTTAATCATTTTTAGCTCTCCTTCCTCCCCCCATCTTATTGGCCATGAATGCCCGTAAATATGCACCATCGGCTTGGTAGCCCAATAGGATTGGAAAACATAATAAGCTTCCTTCCTGGTAAGATCTCGTTCAACCACTCCCTTCTGATTCATATATGGGACAGGATTATCTGGTCTTACAGGAGTGGAAAAATCTTTGAATGGCCATTGTGCAGTTCCAGTCAGCCATTCCATAGTTTCCTGTTCCTTAAGATGCCAATCAACCAGGTTACAGATATAGTTTTCATTCCAATCACTGTCCTTAGCCATTCTTGCTGCACCACCATATAGTGATGCATCACCTGCCCTCTCATCGCCACCATCGCCAGTTGGAATTTTCTGTAATAAATTATCAGGATTCTCCGAGTGCCGACCAGCATGGCTATCACCTCCCCACTCTACATGCAGAAAATGGTCAACCTTATTGAATTCTTCTTCTGATATTTTTTTGTATTCAGTGTAAATGCCTCGATACCAACCCGCCCAAATAGAGGGAGAATACACGTCAACGATGTCCTTACAAAAGTCGCATCTGCGAATGGCTGTTTTTCTGGATGAATCGAGTTTGTGTGAAAGATCATTAAGTTCTTTCATGAACTCCCGGATCTTTTCTCTATCGAATTCAGGAAAATCTCCAGGCCAGTCATTTTCATTTCCCAGTCCCCAGATAATCACCGAAGGATGGTTGAAATGCTGCTCTATCATATTCGTGAGCATGCTTCTTGCAAGCTCCTTGTATTTATTTCCTCCTAATCCTCCTCGGCACCATGGGATTTCCTCCCATACCACGATGCCCAGGCTATCACAGAGATCAAGGATAATTCTCGATTGCTGATAATGGCCAAGGCGAATAAAATTCACTCCCATCTCTTTCATGCTGATCATTTCCTCACGCATTTGATTTTCAGTCATTGCTGCTGCAACACCTGCATGATCTTCATGACGATGAGTACCTCTCAACAACACGCGTTTTCCATTTAGAAGAAATGGTCCCTTTTTTTCGAATTCAAAATTTCTAAATCCGATCTTTTCAACCTGTTTAAAATTGCCGTCGTTGGTTTCAATTTCGGTCTCCACTGTGTAAAGCGCTGGACGTTCTGTACTCCACATCAACGGGTTTCTAACGGAGAATTCTGCTATTGGAAAATCCTGCATGGAAGTGCTTATGATTTTCTCTGTCTGTTGTAAGAGTTTACCTGAAGGATCGATCAATCTTATGGAAATAATAACCTGTTTTTGATTTGCAGGGTTGTAGAGTCTTGCCTTCACATTTAACCTGGCCTGCCTACCGTTCTTATCAACTGAGGAATTCACAAATACTTTTTCCAATGAAACAGTTGGGGCATATATAAGATTTACATAGCGATAAAGTCCTCCATAGAGATTAAAATCTGAAAGGTTGGAGGGAATTAATTCAAGGTCGCGGGAATTATCAGTTCTGATAGAAATCGGTATGCTCCCTTTAAACAGTTTTTGAAATGTTTCAGACTTCTTAAATTCTTCAACAGCTTCTGTAATATCTACGGTGAACTCATCATAGCCACCAGAATGAGAACCAACCTTTGTAGTGTACACAAATACCTCTGTCTTTTGACCGGCTCCTTCAAAATGAAGCAAGGTCCTTCCATTTTTATATGGATTTTCAATTTTCAGCCTGGTACGGTACCATGAGGGTCCCTGATAATAGTTTATATCAGGATCTACAGCATCTGTTGCATTTACACAATGCGGCAAGGAAACTGCTTGCCAGATTGGAACACTTTCAGGATTACCTTTTGTGACCGGACGTACTGCTTCCCAAATGCCACCGAGATCTTGCTTCAAAAACTCCCAATTGTTTATCAAACGACTCTTCTGCTGTGCAATAGCGGAATCAAAAAAACACCAGGAAAAAATCAATGCCAGGGCTAGTTGCTTCATCTTACAATTTCTTACTTTCTGAGACAATGAAAAATGGAAAATCTAAAATGTAAAATAAAGAGATTCACTCTTTCAAAGGTTTTATTGTTAAACCGCAAAGTCACCAGGACGCAAAGGTTCGCTAGAAATCTTTGCGAAAACTTTCCACCCCAGCGTCTTGGCGGTTAAAAATTTGATCCATCAACTAAAAAACCCCAACCAGGAGTGAATTACCGAAACCCGGTCAGGGCCAATTAACAAACTAACTGAGGAAAAATCCCCTGCAACGTTTGGTCGCAGGGGGATGCTAAATAATTAATCAGGATTTGTTGTTGTAAGAAATCTATCTATCGCATGAATACTACCATTAGTAGCAAGGATACTGCTCGTACGCACATTCCTGTTTTCATTAAGCACAATTGGGTAATCAGATGTATTTGAGGGTGATGAATTCAGGACCCTAAGTTTCATTTTTGAATTTGGATTCGGGATCCATGGATAAGAAGTATTTCTTGTAATTCCTGCCGGAAGTGTAACAAGACTGCCTGCAGGAGCAAGAGTAGATACCTCCATTGCATTGATAGGAGGCAATGTATAATGATCATATACTCCTTCAATAATCAGGTATTGCAAATATGCTTTCACAAAATCCTTCGGATAGTCTGCCAGTTTCGTTCCATTTTTATTATTCACGAGGTACGCGCCGTAGAATCCTACATCTGCAAGGTTTGCATTCGTCCTGGTGATTGCATCATTGTTTAGGAAAATATAAGTTCTGTTGGCCCTGGTGTACTCATTTGTGTCGATCCCACTATATATGATGGCTTCATACATCCTTGCCCATATCTGGTCGTTGGCAGTACTTCCAAGAGCCCTCTGCTTCAGATAGGCCCATGCTGTCATATTCACATGAGCATCCACTGTATCAGCTTTTCTATTATAATCCTTTTGGAGAGAGAGTTTTTTACAACTCGTCAACAATAAGGTAGAAGCGATCAGTGTGAAAGCTCCAAGGGTGATAAGTTTATTCAGCTTCATATCGATCATTTATATTAATTATATGATGGATTCTGTACAAGTTGCTTGTTGTCCTCAAGCACTGTCCGGAATAAAGGCCATAGAATCTTATCTGGATGCCCATCGAAACCAACTTCAGGAGTGCCCAGTCTTCTCTGTCGTTGTTTCAAAACTGGATCCATCACTTCTTTCACCTTGTTGGTTCTTACAAGATCAAACCAACGCTTTGCTTCACCATAAAGTTCAAACCGGCGTTCAGCTAATATGGTATTCTCCATGTTTGCTGCATTCACGAGGGGATCGCTGGCGAGAAGCGCAGGAAGGCCTGCCCGAACGCGAACATAATTCAGGTATTTAAGTGCGTTAGGAAGATCCCCGGTTTTGTTCAGTGCTTCTGCATACATCAGATAAATATCAGCAAGCCGGTACATCGTCAGAAATACGTCGAACTCTGTTGCCTGTTTTCCTCCTGCGTTAAACTGGCCGCTCATATCGAAATATTTGAGAAGCTTATCATTATGTCCGAGTCCATTAAGCGTATCGATGGTCAATGGCATTCTGATATCAGTCTTTATTTTTCTCCAGTTATCTTGAAAAGCGGAATCAAATCTGCCCCAATTATTCGATGTCCCTACTGAAACCGGAATGCAGGCGCAACCATTAAAACTGTTATCCCAATGAAGACTCCAAATAACTTCCCTCGTTGAAGCCGGACTAAGAAATAATTGTTTCCATGTTGCAGCAGGTTCCAGATCAGCACCCGAAGTCCCGCCAAAAACTTTTCCAGTGGCAGCTTTTGCCTTGAAGAGATTCTGGATCCAGGTTTTTGCCTTTGCATAATCTGGTTGGATCTTGTTGTCATGACTTCTCCACATGTACACATCAGCTGCAATTGCACAAATAGCAGCTTCACCAATGCTCCATATCACAGGAGTTTGATTTTTTTGAATCAGGGAATAGGCTTTCTCAAGATCAGGAATAACAACATTTGCCAATACACTATCCTTTGGACTGCGTGGACGTTGATCTGGAAGCGTAACATCAGTATAAGGTTCTAACCAAACTACCGGATCACCCCAAATGCGAATAATTTGAAAATACGAAAGTGCACGCATTGCATATGCCTGCGCAAGGCTGTTGTTTACTACTGTTGGAGTTGCATTCGCGTCAAATTCTGCGGCCTGCGGTATGAATTTGATTGCTGTGTTTGCGCGTCCTATCGTCCTGTAGATTCCTGTCCAGTTGGCTGAGGTATTTCCAGATGTAAGAGTGTTTTGAGCTAACTGCTTGAATGAAGAACTCGCGTACTGACCATTGTCATCGAAATTATCAGAACGCATATCGCCCCAGGCAAAATATTGTCCTGAAAAATTTCCACCGTTACCGGTCATCTCTGTACGCCAGGATGAGTATATTCCTGCAAGTGCCGAATTAATATCCTTGAGGGATTTAAAAAATTCCTGTGTTTCAACTGCCGATAAAGGCTTTTGCGTCAGAAATTTCTTGCATCCTCCCGCCAGGATCAGTGTTGCAAAAATTGTAAGACTATAGATAAATTTTTTCATCATCGGGTTTTTTAGAAATTAATACTAGTGCCTATCCCCACTTCTCTTCTCTTTGGATACTTGCCTCCGTCTTCACCAATCGTCAATCCTCTTGAAGTAAATTCAGGATCATACCAGGTGTAGTTAGTCCAGGTGAGAATATTATTTCCATAGATGTATATACTTGCATTTTTCATCCTGGCCTTCTTAGCCCATTTAGATTCAAGATTATAATTGAGACGAACACTACTTAGGCGAATGAATGAACCATCCTCAACATAGAGACTATTGTATCCTGTAGATATGCTACCGCGATCATCACGACGATTGAAATATGGATATACACTTACATCACCTTGCTTTCTCCATGCGTAGAGCACTGCGTCCCAGATTGGAGGAGTGTAAGTAGACCTGTTCTCATTTTGTTGATTCCTGACAAGATTATAGATCTCATTTCCAAACTGACCGTTGATAAGGAAGCTGAGAGAGAAATTCTTATATCTAACGGTATTGAAAATGCCGAAGAAGTAATCAGGAAGGCCGTTTCCGTAAAGCTTCTTGTCGGCTTCGTCAATAATGAAGTCGCCATTCCGGTCTTCCCATTCCGTATCTCCTCCCTGGAGAATAATACCATTTCTTGTCAGTTTCTTTACCTCGCCAGTATAAGATTTACCATCCAGGTAGTAGTCAGCGGTGACTCCATTAGTTGAAATATTCCTTGCCTCCAATTTTCTTCCATCTGGCGTGTACGCATTGGATGCATCATACTGATAGACTCCAAGGTTATTCCAGATATAGAAATCTCCAAGTCTGCCACCTTCCTGGATCAGCCATTTATTTCCTGCAATGAAAGAGGCGCCATCAGAAAGTTTTTTGATTCGTGCTTCCTGGAAAGAAATGTTTCCAGAAATTTCCCAATTGAAATTTTTGGTATTGATTGGTGTTCCCTGCAGGGTGAATTCAAGTCCTTCATTTGAAATGTCACCCACATTCACACTAACTTTTGAAAGACCAGTTTCCTTTGCAAGTTCTTCGCTGTATAGAAGGTCCTTGGTTGTTTTGGTATAATAATCAACAGAAAAGTTTAGGCGGCCCTTTAGAAATGCGAGATCAAGTCCATAATTATTAGATGTGGTTGTTTCCCACTTAATGGATGTATTCCCCAAGGTTGTATTGATTCCCGCACCATTGACATTGTTGTAATATTCTCCAAAAGTCATTGTTGTTCTTGAAGCATAATTCCCGATCGCATCATTTCCTGTTTTACCGGTACTGAATCTGAATTTTCCTTCATGAAGAATATTTCTTGACCAGTCCATAAACCTTTCTTCAGTAAATCTCCAGGCTGCGGATCCTGAAAAGAAATTACCCCACACATTTTTTTCACCGAATCTGGAAGATCCATCCCTTCTGTAAGTACCCTGCAAAATGTATTTGCTGTCAAAATTGTAACCGAGTCTGCCAAAGAACGAAGCATTGGATCTAGCCCAGGCTGCAGTATATGTTTTATTAGGAGCAAAATCAATATCCCCTGCTGATGTAGTATTGATACTTTCTGTAGCATATTTTTTCAATGCCACGGTATAAAAATCATTTCTCCATTTGTCCGCACTGAATCCAGCAGTACCAGTAACTGTATGTCTGGCTCCGAACTTCTTGTTATAATTGAAATAGCTCTGAAATTCCCAGTTCACCGTTTTGTCAAATGTATTACTGCCTGTTGCCTCGCCGGTACCTCCGGAGGTTAGTGAACTTGGTGAGAACTGATTGTTATTGTTATTGTCGAGAGTGGCATTGAAGAGCGTTGTGAATTTCAGATCTTTGAAAATCTGGTATCCAACCGTTGTATTGAATTGGATCAGGTAATTATTATCGAGGTCCTGATTAAATAATGCCTGAGCAACAGGGTTTCTCTTCGATTCAACATAACTGGCATAAGAACCATCCGGACGGAAAATACTTGTCCAGGGATTTCGTTCAAAAACCTGCTTTGCTGAATTGCCTATTGGAATAATGTTGCCTCTTTCCCACGCAAAGGCTAAACTATGAGTAACAGATAATTTTCCAGGATTATACCCAAGATTGATTTTTGACTGCAATCTCTTGATCCAACTATTTAAAACAATTGACTGATCATCTGTATAGGTGAACCCTCCGTAATAATTTAGTCCACTACCTCCACCACTTACGCTTACAGAAGCAACTTGTTTATGCGCAGTTCTGAATAATAGATCCTGGAAATCGTTGTCTGCGTTCAAATAAGGATTTAATGAATCCGCATTATATCCACTGTTATTATCTCTGCTGGCGCGATACAACCTCAATTCACTCGCTGTTGTGGTGCGCAATTTGTGAGCGAGCTTCCCCATCAAGTGATAGTAGCTAAGATTTATATTTGGTTTTCCAGCTTTACCTTTCTTGGTTGTAATCAGGATCACCCCATTTGCTCCTCTTGCACCATAGATAGCTGCTGAAGATGCATCCTTCAGGATGTCGATTGTTTCAATATCGTTCGGGTTCAGGAAGTTTCCATTCTCACTTAATACTCCATCGATCACATAAAGAGGGCCATTACCTTCTGCATTGATTGTTGATGCACCTCTTATCTGGATGGTTCCTTGTCCGGCAGGATCTCCATTATCATTCGTAATTAAAACTCCCGCTGCCTGACCTTGCAAGGCATCAAACAAAGTAACAGGAACACGTTCCTGAATTTGTTTGGCCGATACAGAAGCAGTTGAACCGGTAATGTCTTTCTTTCTTGAGGTTCCGCCATATCCGATCACAACAACACCTTCAAGATCCGATGCGCTCTCAGTAAGACCAGGGTTGATGGTTATTCTGTTACCAACTAACTCTTCCTTATTTAAAAATCCAACGTTACTGAATACCAGAATTGAACGTTGACCCGGAACTGTAATTGAGTAAAGACCATTCGCATCCGTAGCAGTAGAGGTGTTGGTTCCTTTTACAGTAACCGTTACTCCAACAAGAGGAACTTGTTTAGCATCCTGCACAACCCCACTGACTTTAATCTGGGCATGAAGGGCAGAAAAAGCGCCCATTTGAAAAATGCCAATCAGCAGAAGAACAGGAAGAAATCGTTTACCAAACCCGGAAGAGGGAATAGAGTTTTTTTGCATACGGCAAACTTTTTTCAAGCAACTAGTAAGGTTGCAATCGTTAATGATGATGAGATTATTTGCTCTAGAAATGTGGAACGGGGATATTGGAAAACGAAATGAACCTTGCTTTCATAAGCATACAATTCATTTCCTTGTTGATGCAATTACGCAACAATTTATTTTCCCGTAATTCCGTGAATTGTCAAAATAGTAAGCAATTTTGGCAATTGATTTTTAAATTCAGGAGTAAATAGGAATAAAGAGTTTAAGATGTAGGTTTGACATAATGAAAGTTTTAACCGCAAAGGCGCGAGGACGCGAAGGTGCGCAAGGGTAATTAACCAGCCTATTTCAAAATGCTTTCAATCTCTTCTAATTCTGATTTGGAAAACTCGAGGTTATTTATTGAATCAATATTATTATCGAGCTGATCAACTGAGCTGGCACCGATAAGTACTGAAGTAATTCTCTTGTCTTTCAATAGCCATGATAAAGCCATCTGTGCAAGCGATTGTCCTCGTCTTGCTGCAGCCTCATTCAGCCTTCTTATTTTCGAAAGCCTTTCTTCATTTACTTCCTCTGTTTTTAAAAATCCATGAGGCTTTCCTGCTCTTGAGTCTGGAGGAATTCCTTTTAAATATCTATCGGTCAATAATCCTTGAGCCAGAGGTGAAAATGGAATGCATCCTACTCCATTAGCTTCTAAAACATCCAATAATCCATCTTCAACCCATCTCACAAACATTGAATATTTAGGTTGATGGATTAGGCAAGGTGTGCCATTCTCTTTTAATATTTGTGTTGCGACAGCAGTTTGTTCAGCGGTATAGTTCGATAGTCCAACATATAAAGCTTTACCCTGTTTCACGATACTTGTGAGTGCTCCCATAGTTTCTTCGATGGGGGTTTGAGGATCGGGGCGATGCGAATAAAAAATATCAACGTACTCCAGTTTCATTCTTTTCAAACTCTGGTCCAAACTGGAAATAAGATATTTTCTTGAACCCCAATCTCCATAGGGACCTTCCCACATTGTATATCCCGCTTTCGATGAAATGATCAATTCATCCCGAAGATTTCCTGAGAAATCTTTCTTTAGGATTACGCCGAAATTTTCCTCTGCACTGCCCGGCAATGGACCATAATTATTAGCGAGATCGAAATGTGTGATACCTCGATCAAAGGCCCTGCGAATGATCTTCCTGCCATTTTGGAAAACATCAACTGATCCGAAATTATGCCAAAGTCCCAGCGATACTGCGGGAAGCATAAGTCCGCTTTTCCCGGATCGATTATACTTCATGTTTGCATATCGAGAAGGTGAGGGAGAATATTCCATGTTGAGCTATAATGTTGTTGGCAAAAATATAGATGAACCACTCTTGAACCATCATTTTGTTTTTCATGTTTCAAATGGCATTCTCCTCGACTCCTCAGCTTCTCCATTCCTCTGCGGTAAAAAAAATCCATCAGCAGAGAACAAATATTTGCCTTTCAATTCCTTTGCAAGTGAAAAGGAAAGTATTATTTCTTTACTATATTCAATTTCTATGAATATCGTTATCTCAGATACTTATGATGCAATGTCATCGCATGCAGCAACTGATCTCTTAAAAATTACCAGGTCAATTGCAAAACCTGTGATCTGTACTGCCTCTGGGTCATCGCCTGCCGGCTTATACCAGCACTTGCAATTGAAGTTCAAAACCAATCCAACCCAATTCAAAAATTGGAAATTTGTTGGCCTGGATGAATGGGAAGGAATGAATGGAGAGACAGAAGGGAGTTGCAGATTTCATTTGGACAGGGATTTATTCGGCCCGCTAGATCTAAAAGAGGAACAGGTCATATTCTTCGATGGCAAAGCTAGCAACGCTTCCGCGGAATGTGAAAGAATAGAAAACTACATCAGCAAGGAAGGAGGAATTGATGTCACAATTCTTGGATTGGGAATGAATGGACATATTGGGATGAATGAACCTGGAACACCAATTAATTCACGGTCACATCTCTCAAATCTGGATCGCATCACACAGCAAGTAGCTCAAAAATATTTTGCAACATCCCAAAAAGTTGAGCGAGGCCTGACTCTTGGCCTGGCAACAATTCTGGAATCCCGTCACATTTTTCTCATCGTTTCTGGTTTGTCCAAGGCAGACATAGTTAAAAAAATATTGGAAGACGATATCTCTCAGGATTTACCTGCCAGTCTGTTGAGAAACCATCCACATTTTACCCTTTATCTGGATGCAGAAGCTGCAAGCAAAATCAGTCGAAAGAATTCACCCGACTTCGCTTAAAATAAATTGGGAGTAGTGGACACTACCCCCGTACTAAACATTCTGTAATAAGAATTATAAAATTAGATGTCTCCTTTTCCAACGCAGAAGGAATGAGATGAATCTTTGTAATGGATGTCATTAGATATTCGAATGGATTAATATCAATTAAGTAAGAGTGTTCGATTAATTTACCTGCATTACCTCACCCCTCTCGCTTCGCGATCCACCCTCTCCGCATTTGCGGAGAGGGAAGAGATTCGTTATTGCTCCCTCTCCACGAAGTGGAGAGGGTTGGGATGAGGTGCGTCACGTTAATTGACGCTAGGTTTCGTAAGGTGTAATACCTGCTCGATAAAACCACTAATCAGAATCCCATATTTTATATCAAATATTTCTTTTAGTTTTCTAACATGATCAACAGAATAGATCTGAAACATTTGCGACTAATTCAGATGATTGCTTCAGAGGGAAGTCTGTCGAAGGCGGCTAAAAAAATGTTTCTGACTCAATCAGCACTGAGTCATCAATTGAAGGAGCTCGAGGAACATTTAGGAACACCGGTATTTCACCGCATGAACAGGAACCTGGTGTTTACTGCTGAAGGAAATATTATGCTTAATTCCGCAAGATCTATTTTGCCAGAATTCGAAATTCTTGAAAGAGAGTTGAAAAAACATGGTTCAGGTGAAACAGGGGAATTGTCCATTTCAGCAGAATGTTATACCTGCTACCACTGGTTGCCACCTATTCTGAAAAAATTCGCAAATGAATATCCTAATATTGAAATCCGCATCTGCACTGAAAACATACATAAGCCACTTGATTTCCTGCGAAATGGGAAGTTAGATCTGGTTGTTACGCAACGCACAGAACCAGACAAAAATATTGCCTACAAGGAATTATTCACAGACGAGTTGGTACTTGTGATTCCTGCATCTCATCCATTTTCAAAACTTGAATTCATAAAAGCGCAGGATTTTGCAGGACAGACACTCCTCACTCATTCTCCAAAAAATGAGGAGGGCATTGTTTTTCAAAAACTGCTGAATCCGTCCAATGTAAAAGTTGGAAAACTTGTTTACGTTCATCTTACAGAGGCTGTGGTGGAAATGGTCCGCGCCGGCCTGGGCATTGCCGTGCTGGCTAAATGGGCATTGAAACCATACTTAAAGGATCATACAGGCCTCATGCTGAAAAGAATCACCCCCAGGGGATTCAAAAGAAAAATGGTATGCCGCAACTTTAAGAAAGCCAGTTGAAACCAAACATCTTCAATACTTCAGCCAGCTATTGAAGGAGGATACTTTTCTAAGCTAGATTTCCATACATTAACTATCATTGTAGCAAGCACTAATTTTCTAGGCCATGTACAATGTTCTGGGAATTCAGAAATCGTTTTCTAATTTCTTCGCTTTTCTATTTATTCCTGTCCTTGCCATACTCCCCAATCTTGATGTCAAGGGCCAGAGACAAATTATCACTCCCACTCTTCACCATATTCGCTCAGTTGAAGAACTTGAATGGGAAGAATTCAAAAATTCGATCCCTAAAAAAGAACTACATACCATTTTTAGTTGGCAGGGAAATGAAACTGAACATTCCATTTCAATCAGGCAATATGATGTAAAACAGGAATGGCATGTATTTTTGAATGGAAAGAAGTTGGGTTCCCTTGTTGCAGACGGAAACGACATGCGGGTATATTATCCAGTTGCAAAGGGATTACTAATTAATGGCGAGAATATTCTAAAGATCATTCAGTCCGACAAAATACCAGATGATATTCGTGTTGGTGAAATTTTTATTGATAAGAGATCTGTCTCAGAAGTATTGGGAGAATCCAGGATGAACTTTGAAATCCGGGAAAAGCCTTCAGGGAAATTTCTTCCATCCCGACTCACTATTGTGAATGAATCAGGCAGTCTTCAATCTATTTCAATTTCCGAAAGAGAAGAATTGGCCCATCGCCCGGGAATCTTGTATACCGGAAATGGAAAGGCATCATTCAAACTGCCTGCTGGAAAATATCGGATATATGCGAGTCGGGGTTTTGAATATGGGATTGATTCCTTCAAAGTCCTGGTCAAACCAGGGCAAGTAGTCAGCAAAGTATTCATGATCACAAAGGAAGTTTCAACACATGGTTGGATTAGTTCCGATACTCATATTCATACTCTCACCAATTCTGGCCATGGGGATGCAACCAGCAAGCAGCGTCTACTTGCGATTGCGGGTGAAGGAATCGAATTGCCAGTATTCACAGAGCACAATGCTATTCATAATTATAGATCTCTTTCGAAAGAATTGAAGCTTGATAGTTTCTTTACAAATGTTGCCGGCAATGAACTAACAACATCGATTGGGCATTTTAATCAGTTTCCATTTTCTCAGGATGAAGTACTTCCTGATCATAAGATAAGTTCCTGGAAGGCGATAAAAGAAAATCTGCCAGAAGAAAATAAAAAAATAATTATTCTGAATCACGGTCGTGATATTCATAACGGATTTCGTCCATTTGATCCTTCCCGTCATATTTCAATTGCTGGTATGAATATGGAAAAATGGGATATCCCAGCCAATGCCATGGAGGTCATTAATTCGGGAGCATTGCTAAATGACCGGCTTCAATTGTTTAAGGATTGGTTTGGACTTCTAAATCGAGGAATCCATTTAAGTCCCATCGGGGCAAGCGATTCTCATGATGTTGGCAGGTATCTGGTTGGTCAGGCCAGGACATACATTCGGGGAAATGATAATGATCCTTCGCAGATTAATATTAGTGAAGTCATCAAAAATTTAAAGTCCGGAAAGGTTAGCGTGAGCTTCGGATTGTTTCCAGAGATCATGGTGAATGAAAAGTTTGAATCAGGTGATTTGGCGTCAGCATCCGGTACTATGAGTGTAAGAGTTACTGTGGGAGCTCCAGGATGGATCAAGGCTGATCAGATATCAATTTACTCGAACGGAATAAAGGTCATTTCTTCCAAGATCAATAATAAGAAAGGTGAATTCAAATGGAGTGGCACCTGGAAATTGAATGTAGGAAAACAGGATTTTTTCCTGGTTGCAATTGCTGAAGGAGAAGGTACAAACCATCTGTTTTGGCCAATTGTAAAACCTTATCAACCCACTGGCAAAAGCTGGAAATCTTATGTTGCTGGTATCACTGGCGCAGTTTGGATTGATGCCGATGGTGATGGGAAACCAACCAGTGGATACGAATATGCTAAAAAGATAATTGCAGAAACCGGAATAGATCTTTCAAAAATAATTGCAAAGCTTTCACTCTTTGATGAAGCTGTAGCAGTGCAGATGGCCAGTCTCCTGTATGAAAAAGGTGTGGATCTAAATTCTGGTGAGGTAAAAATTGCGATTAATAAAGGTTCTAGATCAACGAGAGAAGGTTTCGAAAAGTTTACTGTGCAGTTGAATGAATATTTGAAAAAAGTCAAAATTAAAAATGAAAAATGAAAAATGTAAAAATAGAAGTTTCACGCAAAGAATGGTAAGACAGCAAAGACGCTAAGGCTTCTTTCTGCAATTCAAACCCGAAACTCTAAACTCTAAACCCGAAACTCATTGCTTCCACTCAGGCAATCTCCCTGGCGTATAAGGTGCCCCACTTTGCTCAAGAACTTTCTCCAATCTTTTCACTTCAGCATCCACAGCTTTCATTTCAGTCATTATAGGATTAAATTGTTTTGTTGCATCATTCAAAGAATTAGCAAATGTGGTTGTATGCGCTGTAGTTGTTGACAACAGTCCAAAGAGAATGCTGCCAAGTCGGCTTCTGATAGAAGTAGGTGCTTCAAATTCCCTTCTTAATAAAGTAGCATCTCCGTTCATCGCGCGATCCATAATATCCAATCTTCCTTCCAACGCCACCATTTCTTTAATTATAGATGCATTTGGTAACTGAAGACCAGCCACCTTCATGTACTTCAATTTATTCCTCAACTCTCCCAAATATTCATTTGTACCCTCCACAACCCTGTAAAGCTCTTCAGTCTTTTTCCCAAAACTTATCAATGCATTCTTATCAGTCGCGGGCATTGATGCCATATTTAGAGCTTCTATTTTAAATGGTTGAGGTTGTACTAATTCAGTAAAACTTCCATCCTCGAATTTGCTTAGAGATACCTTGTAATTACCTGGCATCACCATGATACCCTGGTCAGGTGAGGCAAAAACATTCCATTCAGGAAAAACATCAAAGTTTACGACTGATTTACTACTCCTTCTGAAATCCCAGGTAACCTGATGCATGCCTTTCGATGCAGGAGCATCCAGTCGTCTTACCACATTTCCTGTTTCATCAGTAACTGTAAAAAGAAGATAAGGTGATGGCTGAGCATCTTCCAACCTTAAGGAATCAATTGAGGGATAGAAGGGGGATTGATTATTCTTTATCAATTCTTTCTCGACTTCCTTTCTTTTTTCTTTAAGCGTTTTTATATCATCCTTTAAATAATAAGTAAATACTGATCCGGGTTTAGGATTTGGCACATTCCAATAACTCTCCCCCATAAATCCTTTTCCTCTCACTCCTAGAGGCATTGATTCAATAAACATCCAGGAATTTTCGATAGGAGAGATAAATGCATTCTTCTCAAGGTCCTCTGTCTTCAAATTTCTCAAAGGAGTAAAATCGTCCAGTACATAAAATCCTCGTCCGAATGTTGCAAGCACAAGATCATTGTCACGCTTGTGGATTTCCATATCCTTTACTGCAATTGGTGGCAAACCACCTTTTAGTTGAATCCACTTACCCCCTCCATCGATGCTGAAGAAAACTCCAAATTCTGTTCCTGCAAATAAGAGCTTAGGGTTTATATGATCTTCTGCAATGCTATAAACAGTTCCTCTCTCAGGTAAATTACTCTGAATGGGAACCCATGATTTTCCGCCATTCGTAGTTTTGAATAGATAGGGTTTGAAATCCCCATATCGGTGATGATTGAATGCTGAATAGGCAACATTCTTATCATGCGCCGAAGCGAGGATCATGTTTACATATGTACGTTCCGGTACTCCGGGAATATTATCAATTTTTGTCCAGGTTTTGCCCCCATCCGTTGTGATTTGAACCAGGCCATCATCTGTGCCCGTATATAGAATATTTTCATCGACCGGCGATTCTGCGATTGTGGTAACCTGACCATATACATCGGTAGATGCATTTTTCATAACAGCATCCACACCCCAAACCCTACCCATGACCGTTAATTTATTCCGATCCAATCCTCTTGACAGATCATTGCTAACCATGGTCCATGTATTTCCCTGGTCATCTGTTCTGTATAATTTATTTGAAGCGAAATAAACCCGTTTGTGGTCGTGTCTCGAGATTAGAAGTGGAGCATCCCAATTCCATCTTAATGGTGATTCACCTGAAGCTTCAACCGGTCTGATTTCGATGCTCTCCCCACTCTTTCTATCGAACCGGACAAGTCCTCCGTACTGCGACTGTGCATAGATGATATTTGGATCAGCATAATCCGCCTGGCTCTCAAATCCATCTCCTCCATTTGTAATAAACCAATCGCTGTTCACGATTCCATTGGCACTAAGGGTACGCGAAGGTCCACCCATACTGAAATTATCCTGTGTGCCGCCATATACGTAATAGAAAGGAAAACTATTATCAAGAGAAACCTTGTAGAATTGAGTGACTGGCAGATTTGCTTTATAATCCCAGTTTGCACCTGCATCAAAAGATTCATAAACACCTCCGTCGCAGCCAACAAGCATATGTTTGGTGTTTGATGGGTTTACCCAGATCACGTGGTTGTCCACATGCTTGCTTTTTTCGCCCAACATTTTAAAACTCGCTCCACCATCGTCACTCACCTGCAGGTAAACATTCATAGAATAAATGCGATTCAGGTTTCTTGGATCGCAAAAAATTTCCTGGTAATAATTTCCAGAGGTCGCATGACTGCTTTTCTTCTGCCATGATGCACCCCTATCAGTTGATGCAAAGAGTCCGCCTTTACTATCAGCTGCTTCAACAACCGCGAATAAATAATCAGGGTTAACAGGACTAATTGCCATTCCAATCCTTCCGAGATCTACGTCAGAAGGTATACCCTTCATCATCTTATTCCAACTTGCTCCACCATCAGTACTCTTATACATGGCGCTCTCGGGACCACCACCGATATATGTAAAGACCTTTCGTTGCCGTTGATGTGCCGCAGCATAAACAACATCAGGATGCCTGGGATCCAGCATTACTTCATTGAATCCAGTATGCTCACTCACAGTAAGCACAGCCTTCCAGGTTTTCCCACCATCGGTGGTTTTGTAAATTCCTCTCTCGCCACCACTACTCCAGAGTGGTCCGTAGGCAGCCACATATACAACATCTGAATTTCTTGGATCAATAACAATCTTCCCTATATGCTCGGATTTGGTAAGTCCCATATTTTTCCACGACTTTCCAGCATCCTCGCTCTTATATATGCCATCCCCATAACCAACAACACGCTGGTTATTATTCTCACCGCTCCCAACCCAAACAACATTTGGATTATTTGGATCGAGGGTGATGCATCCAATAGAAAAAGAAACCTGTCCATCAAATATTGGAGAAAATGTAACGCCTGAATTAATGGTCTTCCAGACTCCACCGCTAGCTGATGCTACATAATATTCTGAGATGTTCCTGGGATTCACAGCCAGGTCAACTATCCTGCCTGAGGTCAAAGCCGGACCGATGCTCCTGAATCTCAGTTCTGAGAAGGTGGAAGACTCAAATGCAGTTTTGCTTTCTTCTTTTTTTGCGGGCGAATTTTCTTTTTTCTGACCAAAGGAAATTAATGAAACTGATAATAATCCCCCGAGGAGGAAGGAAGAAAGGCATCTCATGAGCTTGTTTTTTGGAGAATGGAAACTAAATGATTCACAGGAGATAAAAAAGTTTGAAAGTTTGAGGGTTCGAAAGTTCGAGAGTTGACGGTTTGAGGATTTAACCGCAAAGGCGAAAGGACGCTAGGTTACGCCATGGTCACCCAACTTTCGAACTTTCAAACTCTGGAACTCTCAAACTTGAAGATTGTGTAAAAATCAGACAATTGCATTATGAATGTCAACCACCAGTCATCCATATTTTCCATTCACTGCTTTAATAACCCTCCCTACATCCGTATTTCATCTATTTTATTACTATGGTAAGTCACATACCCACACTTCGCTTTGCGAAAAAAATCTCTCTTGGATTGACCTTTCTTCTCACGGTTGCATTCAACTCTATTGATGCACAAAATACTGGTACATATTCAGTGGATGGAAAAATTAAGAATGAGTCAATAAAAGGAAAAGTGTTTCTGAGATATTGGTCAGATAACGGACCGTATCTTGATTCTTCGCTGATTTTAGATGGCAAATTCAGTTTCAAGGGCAAGGTTCCAGGAACTATCAAGTTTGCGAGATTATTCCTGGTAAAACCAAATGAGGCTGGCCCTTCAAATAATAATAACTCAGAAATTCTCCTTGAACAAGGCCATATAGAAGTTCAGGTAGAAAGAGATTTCATCGCCGCCAAATACTCAGGATCGAATCTTCAAAAAGAGTGGAATGAACTTCAGGAAAAATTAGTGGATGTAAAAAGAAAGGGATTTTTATTAGATGAAGAATACGAAAAGGCTGAAAAGGAAAAAAATGAAGTTATCCGGGACAGATTGGTAAGTTTTGATTATCCGGCTCTGTTCATCGAAAAGCAAAAGATATTGGAGGCTTTCATAAAAAACCATCCCTCGTCGCTCATCAGCGCTTATAAATTCGATGATTTTGCAGGTGATGATATTAATCTAGCGATAGTTGAACCAGTTTATAATGCCCTGGATGAAAACTTAAAATCATTGGCGCCAGTTAAAGCCGTTGCGGAATTAATCAATATTGCGCGGCTTACATCTCCCGGGAAAACAGGCTCTTGAATTTAGCCAGGTTGATACTGCTGGGAGCCTTGTTTCACTCTCTTCATTCCGGGGAAAATATTTGTTGATCGATTTTTGGGCAGGTTGGTGCGTGCCCTGTAGAGCTGAAAATCCTAATCTTAAGAAGATCTATCAACAATTCAACAATAAAGGCTTTGAGATTCTGGGCGTATCACTGGATGGTGAGAGAAAATCCTGGACCAATGCAATCGCTACAGATAAATTACCGTGGTCTCACGTAAGTGACCTCAAAGTTTTTGAAAATGCAGTTGCGGTAAAATATGGGATCAAATCAATACCTCAAAACATCCTTGTAGACCCTGATGGAAAGATCATTGCCAAAAACCTAAAAGGTTCCGTGCTTACAAAGAAGATCACTGAGATTTTTCAGATTCAATAAATATCTGGTCCCTATTCTGTTTCAACTGATTTCCCAGCTGCAGGCTTATTTGGAATTTCTTTCCTGATTGCCGGAGCCACTTTTGTACCTAATAATTCGATCGCATTTAAAATTTTATTATGCGGCATCGCTCCAATGCTCATCTGTGCAAGAAATCTCGTGTGACCAAAGAGTTCATGTTCATATAGAATCTTATCTATTACTTCCTGCGGACTTCCAACTAATAATGCCCCCTTGGGTTGAGTTGATGCATCGAATTGCTGACGGCTTGCTGGCGGCCAACCTCTCTCCTTCCCGATCCTGCCCATAACCTCTGCATATGGAGGATAAAATTCGTCTCTGGCTTCTTGTGAAGTATCGGAGATATATGCATGCGAATTGATCCCTAATTGCATCTTATTAATATCATGACCAGCTTTTTGGTAGGCTTCCTTATATAGGTTAACTAGGGAAACAAAATGTGATGGGTATCCACCGATTATAGCAAGTGCTAGCGGAAGTCCATATTCAGCGGCTCTCACTACTGATTCTGGTGTACCACCTACAGCAATCCAAATCGGTATTTGTTTTTGAAAAGGTTGCGGGTAAACTCCACGGTTATTAATTGTTTGCGTATGCTTCCCCTTCCAGGTAATTCTTTCATTCTTCGTTAATCGAACAAGCATTTCCAGCTTTTCAGAAAATAATTCATCATAATCTTCAAGATCATAACCAAAAAGCGGGAAAGATTCAATAAAGGAGCCTCGTCCGGCCATTATTTCCGCACGACCCCCTGATAAAAGGTCAACAGTTGCGTATTGCTGAAATACTCGAACAGGATCCTCAGAACTTAATACCGTAACTGCACTTGAGAGTTTAATATTCTTTGTTTTCACTGCTGCTGCACCTAAGACGACTGCAGGAGCCGAGATCGCATAATCAGATCGGTGGTGTTCGCCCAAAGCAAACAAATCCAATCCAACCTGGTCCGCTAACTCTATCTCTTCCATTAAATTCTGGAACCTCGTATGCCCATCGATTTTTTCTCCAGTCTGGGGGTGTGTTCCTATATCGCCAAATGTATAGATGCCAATTTCCATAGTTCAACTTTTTGAAAGCATGTTCATCCAATAGATCCCATTGGTGATTTGCAAAAATATGACCGGATAAGCTTAATAAAGCAAGTGCAATCATCAGACCATATATGTACCTCCATCCCCTCGCAATGATTTTTGTATCCAAATCATTAACTTAAAGCCTCAACAACATAATATGCGAAAATATTCTCTCCTTCTTTTTTGTATCCTGTCAATCACAATTGTGAATGGACAGAAAAAATCTTTGACGCATGAATCGATGTGGATGATGAAACGCGTGTCAGCTCCTGAAGTGAGTCCTGATGGTAAATGGATTGTATTCAGTATGCAGGAACCATCTTACAACGATAAAGAAGTCACCAATGATCTCTGGATAATCTCTTCTGATGGTGGGCAGCCAAGACGGATTACATCAGGCAGATCTTCAGAGTCGGGCTATAAATGGAGCCCTGATAGCAAGTCTATCGCCTTTTCAACAAAAAGGGAAGAGGATGAGGTTTCGCAGATCTATGTTTTGAATGTAAGGGATGGAGGGGAAGCACAAAGGATCACATCGCTATCAATGGGAGCTGGTAGTCCGGTTTGGAGCCCAGATGGCAAAATGTTATTATTTACCAATAAAGTTTTTCCAGGTGGCTTCACCGATTCAGCAAATAAAAAAATCACCGAAGAAAGGAAAAAAACAAAATACAATGCGAGGGTTTACACCAGTTTCCCAATAAGAAATTGGGATGTTTGGAATGATGACAAACAAACGCATGTATTCATACAAAGCATTGAGCCAGGATCTACACCTAAGGATATTTTTACATCGGTTTCAGCTCTTGTGAAAGAAGGTTTCAATTTCACTGGTTCATTATGCTGGGCACCGAATAGTAAAGAAGTTATTTTTTCAGCCTCTACTGATTATACAACCGCCGCATGGCAGGAGCCTTCAACCAACCTATTTAGGATTTCAATTGAAGGAGGAGATGCAGTTCAGTTGACAAAAGATGGTAATGATTATGGATCACCAGCCTTTAGTAAAGATGGAAAATTTCTGGTGTGCCTAAGCTCAGCAAATAATAATAAACAGATTTATAATCTGTCGAAGCTTACCAGATTTGATTGGCCCGCAATGGCAAATAAAACCACACTTGCGCCAACACTTGACAGACCTATCAACAATTTTGCATTCAGCAATGATAATAAGATCGTGATGAGCGTTGAGGACATGGGTAATGATCGGGTTTTCATAATGGACTTACAAAGTAAAACTCCTGAAGCGGTTACTACAATTGATGGATCATTTACTGCAGTTAGTATTTCAGACGACGGAAAAACAATTGCTTCACTTTATGAAAATGCATCTAAACCAGCTGAAATCGTTCAAATTCATAGCCCCAAAAAGGTAATAAGTTTTCTTACACATTATAATGACGCAGCGCTCGCAACGCTGGACCTGCCAGCACCTGAAACCGTTTGGTTTACTTCAAGCAGAAATAAGAAAATTAAAAGTCTGTTAGTAAAACCAGCTGGATTTGACCCCAACAAAAAATACCCACTCTTTGTAGTTATGCATGGAGGTCCGGCGGGTGCATGGAAAAATAATTGGGGATACAGATGGAATTATCAGCTGCTTGCCTCACCTGGTTATGTAGTACTATTGACTGATTATACCGGATCTACAGGCTATGGAGAAAAATTCTCGCAGGAGATTCTCCATGATCCACTGAAGGGACCTGCTGATGAGATCAATGAAGCCGCTGCCGATGCTATAAAGAAATTTTCTTTTATCGATGGAAGCAGACAGGCGGCAGGTGGAGGAAGCTATGGTGGCCATCTTGCAAATTGGATGCAGGCAACAACTACGCACTATAAATGTCTGATAAGTCATGCCGGCATGGTGAATAGTGAATCACAGTATGCAACAAGCGATGTAATGTATGGTCGGGAAGTTATGAACGGCGGACCTCCCTGGGTTGAAACAGCGGCCTGGAAGGACCAAAATCCGATTCGCTTTGCCGCAAAATTCAAAACTCCTGTACTGATTACTGTGGGAGAAAGAGATTACCGCGTACCTCTTAATAATTCAATTGAAAATTTCGGAGTGCTGCAAAGAATGAAGGTACCTTCCCGACTCGTTGTTTTTCCTGATGAAAATCATTGGATCTTAAAACCAGAAAATAGCAGATTCTGGGTGAAGGAAGTTCATGATTGGCTGAAGAAATATCTATGATCGAGGTCGTCATTTCGAGGTCAGAGGACGGAAGTCAGAGGTCAGAAAGAAAGAACACAGAATATAAAAAAATTATTAATGTTTTGACTTCAGACTTCAGCCCGGGAAACAATTTTCAAACTAGAAGAGTAAATGAAGAGACGGTCATTCATTAAGCAATCGGGTGCCGCGGGTCTGATATATTTCGTAAATCCATCCGATATAGTTTCTCCATTCAATGAAGTTTCCAATTCTGCATTAGAAGAAAATTTCAAACTCCCTCCTCATTCTGCATTGCCGCAAACCTATTGGTTCTGGATGAATGGAAATGTCACGAAAGAAGGAATTACCCTGGACCTGGAGGCAATGAAACGAATTGGCATTGGTGGTGTTTTCAATTTTGATGTAGGAACAGGTATTCCAAAAGGACCTATCCAGTACTTAAGCAAGGAATGGGTTGAATTAAAAAAGCATGCAATTCGTGAAGCAGAAAGATTGGGTTTAGAATTCACGATGCACAATTGCCCCGGATGGTCTTCAAGCGGCGGACCATGGATCAAGCCTGAGCTTGCGATGCAACAATTAAGCTGGAGTGAAACTTACTTATCGGGAGGTAAAACAATAAGTCAATCGTTGCCCAAACCCCCAAATCGTCTCGACTATTATAATGACCTGGCTGTTCTTGCTTTCCCTTCTCTGGAAGGAGAAGAACTGCTTCAATCAGTCAGGCTTTCTTCCAGCAGCAAACAATCAGAGATTGAAAAAATAAAGGATAAGGATGAAGAAGGTGTGGTTGTTTATCCTTCGGGTGAAAAAAATTCAGGTTGGCTACAATTTGAATTTGAAAAGCCATATCAGGCCAGTCTGATCACATTTTTCATTTCCGCGATCCCTAATAAACCTCTAAGCGACAAACCACCGGAATTCAGTGAACGTACGTCAGTACTTCTAGAATCTTCGGATGATGGAGTGTCCTTTCAAACAGTAACAAAGATTAACTCAGGGCTGGAAGCCGAACTCATTTCTGGAAATAAATTTATTACCTATGATTTCCCGCTAACAAAGGCCAGGTTTTTTAGACTCACCTCTCCCGGAATCAGGAGATACAGGCAAGTAAGATTTTCAGGAATTACACGTCTGAAGCACTGGATGGAAAAAACAAACAACAGGGCCAGGTATATCATGTTTATGAAGGAGGGCTCAACAATCGAAACTAATAATGATCAAGATGCTCCTGCGGGATCAATTGTTGATATGAATGCAATCATAGATCTATCCCAACATGTCAAAAATGGGATGCTGAGTTGGAACGCTCCTGCAGGTAACTGGACAATTCTTCGGGTTGGATATACTCCCACAGGAACAATGAATAAGGCGGCGCCGGATACTGGAATAGGATTGGAATGCGATAAGTACAATGCTGACGCGATCAGTTTTCATTTTGAGAAAATGATGGAGCAATTTCTTCCATTCATTAAGAAACTGACTGCAATTGGAAAGATGGGCCTTGAAATAGATAGTTACGAAGCCGGTGCACAAAACTGGACTTCTGGTTTCGAAAAATTGTTTAAGTCGCGATGGGGATACGACATCATAAAATATCTCCCCGCACTGGCCGGAGGGCGGATCATTGGAAATGTTGATTTAACTGAGCGTTTTCTCTGGGATTGCAGAAAAATACAAGCTGAATTGATTGCTGAAAATTACTATGGAAGATTTCACAAGTTGTGCAAAGAACATGGGATCACAAGTTATATCGAACCATATGATATGGGACCGATGGAAGAAATGCAAATTGGTTCCAGGGCAGATGTAAACATTGGTGAATTCTGGAATGGACTTTCTTCGGCCTTGCCCATCAAGCATCCTGCGCGAAGGACTACGAAACTTGCTGCTTCTATTGCGCATATTAATGGCCAGAAGATTGTTGGAGCCGAAGCCTTTACTGCAGACCCTGACTCAGGAAGATGGCAGGAATACCCATTTGCAATGAAAGTAATTGGAGACAGGACTTACATGAAGGGCGTGAATCGAATGATCATTCATCGATTTGCTCATCAGCCTCACCCAACAGCTGTTCCTGGAATGACGATGGGTCCCTGGGGAATTCACTTTGATCGAACAAATACCTGGTGGGATCAAAGCAAAGGTTGGATGGACTACATGGCCAGATGCCAATATATGCTTCAACAAGGAAGGTATGTAGCAGATCTTGCCTATTTCACAGGTGAGGATGCAAATATGTACACCAGGGTCAATGAAGATCAGTTGAATCCAATGCCGCCTGATGGATATCAGTATGATCTCATTAATGCAGAAGTGATTTTGAAACAAGCGCGAGTAGAAAACAAACAACTTGTTCTAGAGAATGGTATGGCATATCGCATCCTGGTATTACAGGATTACAAAGCGATAACATTATCATTTTTGAAAAAGCTCCGCGAATTTGTAAGAGAAGGGTTGGCGGTGATTGGAGAAAAACCGGAACGAACTCCTGGATTATCTGACTACGCTAATAAGGATGAAGAATTTAAAACTATCACAGATGAACTTTGGGGCAATAAGAACAATGCAGATGCAGCAATACATGGAAAGGGAAAAATATATTGGCGCCGATCATCAGAATCGGTTTTAAAAGAATTGAATATTAAACCAGATTTTGAATTCACATCCCACGCCGGAAATGCACCCATAATATTTACACATAGACGAACTGAGGAAGCTGAAGTTTTTTTTCTTTCCAATCAGAGAAGAACTTTTGAAGATGTGGTTTGCAGTTTTAGAATCAAGAATAAAAGACCCGAACTCTGGGATCCGTCAACGGGAAAAATTTTGCATATAGGAATCTATGAGCAGGTTGATGAACATGTTCGGATGCCTTTGCAGTTTGGCCCTTATGGTTCTCTATTCGTTGTTTTTCGTTCCCCTGCCAATCAGGATAGAATAATTTCTGTTGAGAAGGATGATGTAAAAGCAATTGCGGTTTCAAATTTCAATCAATCATCGCGCAGCGTTTATCCTGACACCATCAATGATTTTACGATCAGTTTCTGGGCAAAGCCCGAGATAAATATTTTACTGAATCCAGATTTTATCATGGGAAGCATTGGCGAACCATGGACAGAATATTACGCCATCTATCCACTTTCAGGTAAAAAAATCTACGGCGATGGACATGGAATATGCGGGATCACTGTTGGACGAAATGGGATCGGTGTTTGGGAAAATGAGGAAAGCAATCCGGTTTTAGTGTGCGCTGCACCAATATCTATTTCAGGAGGAAGTCATATTGCTTTGCAATACAAGAATGGTACCCCTTCAGTTTTTTTGAATGGAAAGTTTGTAAAAGAAGGTAAGAAAAGTAAATATAAAATTCACCCATCTCTGAACGAGGCATATTTAAATGAAGCTGCTTCATTTTACAACGGAGATATGAGTGAACCTATTCTATTTAAAGAAGCGCTTTCTCATTCAAGAATTCTTGAATTATCAAGCCAAAAAATAAAATTTCAATCTAATCCTTTCGTGGTTGAATTTGCAGAAGGCAACAAGCCAGGATTGATAATAAAGGAGAATGGTAATTATACTTTAAATAGAAAGAGTGGGCAGAAATCTAATTTCAAGGTTACTGATCTTCAGGAACCGCTCATTCTACAAAAAAATTGGAAACTGAGCTTCCCGACAAGTGCTGGTACCATGAACGAAACCACCTTGCAGGAATTAATTTCCTTGCATACTCATTCAAGAGAAAATCTAAAATATTTTGCCGGTACAGCCACGTATTCAAACACCTTTTCAATTTCCCAAACAGGACTTAAGTCAGGAAAGCATTGGATTTTGGATCTGGGTAGAGTTGAAGTGATTGCAAGAGTAAGCGTAAATAAAAAAGATTTCGGCATTTTATGGACTCGTCCCTATAGCATGGATATCACCAGCGCTTTAAAAGTTGGAATTAATAACCTTGAAATTGGAGTAACAACCCTCTGGCCTAACCGCCTGATTGGCGACGAACATTTGCCTGAACCAGATAAATTTTCGCCAGGTGGAGGAGCTAGCGGACTTGAAAGTCTGACAGGTGGAAGTATTGACCAACTTCCAACCTGGTACAAAGAAGGAAAACCAAAACCTGAGGATGGAAGATCTACTTTCAGTACCTGGAAGCATTACAGGAAGGATTCACCGCTTGTAGAATCCGGGTTGATAGGTCCTGTAACTCTAACGGAGGTTCGAATTAGATCGGTTTGATTGTTTGAATGTTTGAGATTCTGAATAATTAATTTTTTTCACCGCAGAGAACGAGAGTTATAGAGAATGCTCAGAGAATAGGATTATTTGGGCCTTTCCTCACTTTGCGTCTTTGCGTGAAAAATGTTTTCAATCTTAAATTTTTAATTAATAAGTTATTCAGGTTACTTGAGCTTACCCATGCGCCCTTGCGGTTAATTTCTTCAACAGACTTGCACAACATCCATGTTTAGTAACGCCCCAAGCTTTTTTATTTTCGAACTAATATGCCCCACCCCTACCGCACAGTGATGCGCAGGACCATGGCTGCTCCACTCATTGACAAACCTACGCACCCCGATTGAGAATTTATACCTGCTGTTAGTATTCCCAATCTCAAGTATCGGTCCTGAAACGGATTCACCTTCTGCGATCAATAGCATAAGACCATCCTGACCATTTTCTACAACAGAGAGTAAGGTTACAGGTCCATGCTTCACTTTCATTTCAACTGATAATCCCTTGCCAACTTTTCCATGATATACTTTAAGTGGCCGGACTTTGATCTTCCCTTCGGCGATGCCAATGTGGCCAGGACCATCATGACCCATCAGAACAACATCATCTTTGAAATCCATGGCATAGTACTCAGTAAATGATCCGCCTGCACCAAAAGAATCCATGATCTTCATTGCCTGAGCATTTTTGATCTCATATTCACCCGCGACAGGCACTCCATTCGCAGTCAGAAGAGATGTACCTAGAATGATCGATGCAATTGCATCTTCATTCTCAGGATTTCCAGTACCCTTATAATAATAAGCGAGGGATCCCAACTTGTATTCTGTAACTAGTTTGTTCAAGGCAAGAGATGTTATGGCAGCTTTTTGCAATTCTTCCAACGAACATTCATCTTCAATATCAAAAGTTTCACGAAAAAGTTTAATCTGATTGTCGACTTCCTTAAAATTTATATTCTTGCGCAGAGCTGCAAGTTGTTCTACTTCCAGCAATTCAATATGGCCCCCAAAAGAGGCATACTGCTGTGTGAGATCAGAGTATATATCTAACATCCCACTGTAATAATGACCCATACACCCCAGGCGGTTATTCGCCATAATGTGTGCTACCCTTGCTGCTTCTATCCACTCCCCTATTTCCATCCAGCATTCAGGATCATTTTTCAAAACGCCAGTTACCTGGTGAAATGCAATGCCCGCTCTTTTGAAAACATTTGAAAGCTCAGGGATTGGGCAAGCAGAACAAAATGCCAGCCATTCCGCCGTCATTGCGGTTCTATCCTTCATTGAATTGAAAGCATCATAGTCTATGGAAGTCTCTGGTGATAAATTCAGAATGATAACCGGGACTTTTGCTCGCTGAACAACCGGAAGTACTGTTGAAGAGACTGCGTAAGTTGTAACATGCAAAAAGATAAGGTCAACATCTTCTTTTCTAAAAAGTTTTCCTGTTTCGAAAGCTTTATCGATTGTATCTACTAATCCCGCATTCACTATTTCAGGATGAATTGCAGACAAATTCTTATGTACAAGGTCTAGGTATCCTTCCAATCTCTCCTTCAGACCTGAAAATTGTGGCCAATATGTATCGAGTCCAACTCCAAACAAGCCAATCTTCATAAGCTTTAATTTTTTGATGAGCTCTGTGGATCGTGAATCGTGAGTTGACCTTTTATTTATTTCTTTTTCTTCTTTCTGACTTCTGACTTCTGACTTCCGACTTCGAACTTTCCAAAGGTTTCCATTCAAAAACCTCCACCATTTGGGGCGGTAAATTTGCCCGTCCCTCAGCGTCAATTTGCTCAACCCTCTGCACAAATAAATGCAATAGTTTACTCCTCTTCCACAATTCAGTAACATAAGTTGGTTCCCATGATCCAACAAACTTATCATCAAGATCAATCACTTTCCAATTGCCTTTTTGAATGTCAGTGGAGATTGCTGCAGAGACCCTGCTTTTTCTCTCTTCATCTCTGAATATGATTGCTGCACAAAGTCGGGATCCCTCCTGCCATCCTACTATTTGCGGTCTTGAGATGGGAATTCGTTTTGTCCTTTCTCCACTTAGGGTAAATGGTGTGGATCTGAATCCAAGATTCTGCGATTGCCATCCAGAGTCTGACTTATATACCAGTCTAAATTGGGGAACTGTAGAATTCTGGTCTCTCCAATAAGTGGCTATAAATGGTCTTCCAGAATCATCTACAAACATTGAAGTTTGATTTACCAATTCGCTTTTTTCAGGAATACTCCAGATTCTCTCGGCAGGAGCCATCCTTATAGGCAGTGTATATTTTTCACCTGTTGATTTTTCCCACGTCACTCCGCCATCTCTTGATCTTGCATATGAAAGATCATGATTACTTTCTACACCAGCGGACTCACGCCAAACCCATGAGAGATGAAATACACCTTTAGAATCTATGAATGCCTGCCAATATGCATTTCTTTCGCCTTCTCCATCGATAAGATTTTCATGCAATGAGGTCCATTCTTTCGTTTTGAGATTGTATTTATTTAATACTGTATTTGCTTTTCCAGAACTACCATTACGATAAAGAAAGAGAAGACTTCCATCAGGCATGCGATAGAAATCAGGATAACTTAGGCTGTTTTCATTCTTACCAATCATTGACATTTCGGGAGTAAAATCGAAAGATCCAGGTTGGAGACTCCTTATGTAGTGAATTTTATCGTTGTGATGATTCCAGGACATATGCAAATAACCATCCCCATCAACCATTATGTTGATGATGTTATGAGCATCGATCACATTGCCTTTATAGGCTGTTGTCTTGAGGTCCCAATTCAAATCACCGATCTTTCTTTTCCCGAGAACAACATTTCCGTTGTTATTATAAAAAGCGATATACTGAATATCACCCAGGCTAACAATAGAGTTTCGGCGAAATACTGTAGTGTTCACGGAATTATTAGCCCATCCACTATCTACATTGACAATTCTGACTTCTTTATTGATTGACGTAGCAAAAGGCTTGGGAACACAGCCTGTTAGTATCAAACTTGAAATAGTAGATAATAGTAAAATTGAATGTCGCATACCCTAAGATAGTAGTTCGAAGTCGGAAGTCTGATGTCAGAGGTCGGAAAAAATAATTTAACCGCAGAGAACGAGAGAAGCAGAGATATCGCAAAGGATTGTTTGGTTTCATTCTATCATTCTCTGCGAAACCTCCATTTACTCTTTTTCTCTGCGGTTAATTTTTTTTCGCTAATATCCTTGCGAGTCTTCGCGCCCAGGCGTCTTGGCGGTTAATCTCGTTTTCTCCCAATCCCGAATTGATCACCAGCCATAAGAGCCTTACCATTCTTAAATTGGATCTCCACCATTTTCTCACTGGCAACGCTGTTGTTGAATTCATCCTTGAGTGTAAGAAGGATCTTCCTGGTCTTTGTTTCAATCACTTCGCCACTCGATGGATACGCAAATTTTCCATCCAGGCTAAAAACGATCCATCCAGGCATGTCCTGCAAAGGGATCGTAGTTTGTTGCTGATATGGAGGAGTTGGGCTGAATATATGAAGTCGCATATTATACCCATCACATACCCAAAGTTCGCGCTCGTCTGGAGTAAGGGCAATTCCATGACTTGGATTGCCATGTCTTCTTACAGGACCCATATTCCAGCCCTCTACTTGTACTCGCGCAAGTTTTTTTCCGGATTGAAGATCTCCTACCTCAAATCCAAGTAGACTGTCCACGGTAACATATGTGATTGTCTCCTTACCATTGATGGTGAACGGCCGAACATTATTGCCGAATGGACCTATTTTATTTACAAGTGTGTGAGATTGGGCGTCGGCAATATGAAGCCATGAACTCGCGATATCATCCAGATAAACTTGTTTTCCTGTAGAGCTGTAAATAGTATTGTGAGCGCGCTTGTGAACATCTAATTTTTTAATGATCTCGCCAGTATTGCAATCGATCACATTCCAAAAACCTTTCTCCAGTGAAGGGAGATACATGATCTTGCCATCCGGAGAAATTGCCATCCGGTCGCAACCGCCTTCAAATGGTTTCTCCCAAATCAACTTTTCTGAAGTCAGGTCAATGCGCTGAAGTGATTCAAGCGTCGAAACATAAATACTATTCAAAGGAATGCTGACTGCGATGCCCTTGACATTTGAGGGAGTCTTATCAGGATGAAATCCATTGGTCTTGATCCTCTTCACAAACTTGTGTCCATTATCGATATCAAAAACCAGAATACCATGACCGCCAAATCCAAGATAATCGCGAATACCCGGCGTTGCCACATAGAGATACCGCTTGTTGGTTGTTTGCTGAGCTTTAGAGATGGCCGGAATAAGAAAACAAGAAAATAAGAGAAAGCCTAAAAATCTAGATCGAAGTGTTCAGATAATTTAATTTCATATTGAGCCCATAATTCAGATATAGACGTGAGGGAAAATCAAATACAATCTACCAAAACTGAATGAGAGATAATATAACTTTCCAAGGCAAATCAATTTAGGCAATGTGGAATATTCATATGCGATCATTTTAGGAAATGATATTGTACGATAATATTAAACTGGACAATCCTGTCTGGCATTCCTTAAATGAAAATCATAAATCATTCTCAATTTCATTCGGCAAATTAGGATGTTATCAACCAGATGCATGTCCTTTTGCAGGATATGCGGGCGGTCCAGAGATTTCGCCCGAAATTGAAGAATACTCAAAGCTCATAAATAACTTTTTCATTGTTGGGGAGAGGCCAGAATTTCCACGAAACCTGAAATTAGCAAGGGAACTTGTATGCCTGCAAATGGTCCTTGACCGAAGTCTCGATTTAGAAATTCACGAAAATATTGTGGTACTGAATAATCAGCACGAGAAGGAAACCTTTGATTTGGTCAACCTTGTTCAGCCTGGGTATTTCATGGCCAGAACGATAAACCTTGGAAACTATTATGGTATTTTCAAAAATGGCATTCTGGTTGCGGTTGCAGGAGAGAGAATGAAAATGGATGGGTTTACAGAAGTAAGTGCAATCGTTACTCATCCTGATCATACCGGAAATGGCTATGCAAAACAGTTGATTGCTCATACAACTAGCAAAATATTTGAGGAGAAGAAATTACCTTATTTGCATGTTTCTGAGACTAACCTGGGGCCACCAGTTTATATAAAAAGCTGGGCTTTAACACAAGGAGAAAGATAAGCTTCTGGAATTTTGTAATTTAATCTTTGGAAACCGAGCAAGTCAATTCTCTGCGTGAACTCTGCGTTCTCCGCTTCTCTTCGGTAAAGAAAATAACCGCAGGGAACAAGAGTGAAAGAGAGTTTGCAGAGAATGATAGCAAAAAATTGAGATCTATCTAATATTTTGAAATCTTGCGATGAATTAAAGTTTTATAATGGTATCTAGAAACTGGATGACATTATTTCTCAGACCCTTGCTGACAATAACTTCAATTTTGTGTTTACTACCAGCGTAAGAGCTCAGCAAAGAGGGCATGAAATAATCGTGAACCTTGGCGCATCATCAGGATACGGATATCCCAGCGGACTTACTTCGACAGAAAATGGCGGCATTCCCACTTTAAATCTTCATTTTGAGAAATCAGCAGGTAGATATTTTTCGATCGGACCATATATTGCATATACCTATAGTTTTTACAAGTTTGACAATCCGCAAACTGGGTATAAAGACGTTTGGAAAGGATGGGATGTTGGAATAAGAGGTAGTTTTCATTTGGGCCCACTTATCTGAAGAATGAGAAAGCTGATATATACCTTACTGCATTCACTTGCTATATAACTCGCTCACTTCAATATGACAAATCGAATATTTATAGAAACAGTTTGAATTACAGTGTTGATGATTTCCTTGCAGGTGGATTAATTGGTTTCAGGTATATGTTGTCCAATAAATTTGGTCTTTATGCCGAGGCAGGAATCTCAAAAAAGTTTTTTATGGGAGGAGGGATTAGTTATTCAATATTGAAATAGTCCATACTGCTTATGGCTTATTTTAAGCGCCAGGAAACAAAGACGCAAGGGAACGCAAGGAATTCTTTGCGTAAACTTTCGTCGTTGCGCCCTTTGCGGTAAAATTCTTCTCACGATTCACGACTCATCCCCACATCATAAATGTCAATCGTGTTGACTGCTGCATTATTTATCTTGTCCTCCGGCGAATAAAACCTTATTACCAAAACAGTTACGGCTATGTCTTCCACCCTGACAGGGTCAGGCTATAATTTTGTAATTTCCCATTGCCCGGCTGGTTAGCCGCGGAACCTCAACAATAATAATCAACTGCTTCTTATTCTAACATTAAAAGAATATGGTCAATTATCGTGCTTTTTTAATCATTCAATTACTATTGATCCTTGGGTCTGTGTCTGCATCAGCACAGAATATCACTGATACCCGCCTGCTTTGGCAACCTGCTATCAGCAAAAATCTAATCGCCTTCATCTATGCTGAAGACCTATGGGTAGCCAACAGAGATGGATCCTATCCGAGACGAATTACAGTTAGTGAAGGATCGGAATCAAATCCGGTATTTTCTCCCGATGGTACTATAATCGCTTTCACCGCGCAGTACGACGGGAACCAAGACGTCTTTGTAGTACCTGCAACCGGTGGCGTGCCCAAAAGACTTACCTGGCATCCCGGAGCAGATCTTGTCCGCGACTTTTCACCAGACGGGAAACATGTACTTTTCGCATCCCAACGTAACACCCACACCATTCGTCATTTTCAGTTATATACTGTGAACATATCGACCGGTGCTGAAAATCAATTAGAGATTCCCAATGCTTTTTGGGCTTCCTACAGTCCTGACGGAGGCAGCATTGCCTACACTACACTTCTCGACAGGTTTGATCAGTGGAAAAATTACCGGGGAGGTACCATGTCACGTATATGGATTTATGACGCCAAATCGCATAATGTAACGGAAATACCAAAGCCCAAAAGTGGAAGCAATGATTCGAAACCTGTGTGGAAAGGAAATAAAGTTTATTTCCGTAGCGACCGCGATGGAGAATTTAATATATATAGTTACGACATCGTTAACAAATCGGTGAACCAAATCAGCAAATTCAGGGAGTTTCCTGTTTCAAGTCTGGAAGGAACAACAGATGATATCATTTTTTCTCAGGGCGGGTACCTGAGTATTTATAATTTATCATCTAACAATATTTCAAGAATGAAAATTGGTATAGGCGCGGATTTACTTGACCAGCGGACCAGATATGTAAAAGGAGATCAGTACATCCGCAATGCCGATATTTCACCATCAGGAGCGCGGGTGGTCATGGATTACCGCGGTGATATCGTCACGTTGCCCGCTCAAAAAGGCGATGTTTTTAATCTTACCAATACACCCGGTGTCCATGAAAAAGAACCAGCCTGGTCACCTGATGGCAGGTTCATTGCTTACTTTAGTGATGCATCAGGTGAATATGAACTTCATATAAAAAACCAGGAGGGAGGCACTAACCCAAAAACGATTAAACTAACTGGTTCAGGATTTTACGCTAATATCCATTGGTCTCCTGATAGTAAAAAGCTCGCCTTTGTAGATAATGGGCGCCGGCTTTATGTAACAAACCTTAACTCGGGTATTACCATCAAAATAGCTGAAGATGCTTCGTACGTCCCCGGTGCATTCAGGGACCTGTTTGGCAGTTGGTCTGCGGATGGAAATTTCATTTCTTATACAACAATCACAGAAACAAATTTTGAACGCGCATGGGTTTACTCATTGTCAGAAAGCAGATCATTTCCTATTACGGATGCTTTATCCAATGTAACAGAACCGACCTTCGATCCATCGGGCAAATATTTGTACCTGCTTGCCAGTACAGACGCAGGTCCTGTTGTAAATTGGTTTGACCAATCCAATCAGGATATGGAAGCTACTAATGCCATTTACCTGATAACCCTGCAAAAATCAGTGCCATCACCTTTTGCAAAAGAAAATGAAACAGAAGAAATAAAAGATACCACAGCCAGCAAAGCATCTTATAAGGCTGATTCGAATCGCAGCAAAATAATAATAGATTGGGAAGGCATACAAAACAGAATTGTTCCGTTTCCTATTGCAAAAGGACGGTACAGATCATTAGCTGTTGTTAAGGAAGGTGAGCTTTTTTATCTTTCTGCGGCTCCGCACGGCGCGACATCTACCGTGCTGAACATGTATAGCTTTAAGAAAAGAAAAGAAGAAACTATAATGCCTGCAGATGGATTTATCATTTCAGCGAAAGGTGAAAAAACCTTATTCGTAACAAAGGGTAAATGGGGTATTTCGTCTACTGCACAGAAGCCTATTCCTGAGTTGATGCTGAATACTTCTTCATTGCAGGTAAAAATTTCACCCAAGGATGAATGGAAGAATATTTTCAACGAAGCATGGAGGGTGAACCGTGATTATTTTTATGACCCGAATATGCATGGCGTCAATTGGGCGGCCATGAGGAAAAAATATGAAGCTTTATTACCTGATCTCGCCAGCACAAATGATCTATACCGGATCATGACATGGATGTTCAGCGAACTATCTGTAGGCCATCATCGTTTCACAGCTATGGGCGACAGACGTGTGAATCCTGATTTTGTTCCTGGTGGCTTGTTAGGGGCAGATTTTGAAATCAGTAATAATCGTTATCGTATCAAAAAAATTTATGGTGGTTTAAACTGGACGCCGGATCTAAGGTCGCCCCTTACTGAACCGGGTGTAAATGTGCAGGTAGGTGATTATATTTTGGCTGTTAATGGAGAAGAGGTGACCGCCGACAAAAACTTTTACAGCTATTTTGAAAACACAGCCGAGAAAATTGTCACTCTTACGGTGGCTTCATCAGCCAACGGCAATAATCAGCGGAATGTAAAAGTGGTGCCTGTGTCCAGTGAACTTGCATTGCGTAACCGTGACTGGGTAGAAGGAAATATAAGAAAAGTGAATGAGGCTACGAACGGACAGGTGGCTTACGTATATGTACCGAATACTGCAGCAGAGGGTCACGAATACTTCAAAAGATATTTTTTCCCTCAGGCTAATAAAGCCGCGATTATCATTGACGAGAGATTCAATGGTGGCGGACAGCTAGCGGACTATTACATTGATTTGCTGAAACGTCCTTTGCAGTCGTACTGGAAATACCGGTATGGAAGAGATCAAAAAGCACCTAATGCTTCTATACCAGGACCGAAAGTGATGATAATAGATGAAACAGCGGGATCGGGTGGTGATTACCTTCCTTATCTTTTTCGTCAGGCAAAACTCGGTACACTTGTGGGTAAAACCACATGGGGCGGATTGGTAGGCATATTAGGGTACCCTGAGTTTATTGATGGAGGAATTGTTACAGCTCCCAATCTTGCTTTTTTCGATGAGAATGGGTTTGGAATTGAAAATGTAGGCACTGCACCCGATGTAGAAGTAGAGCAATTGCCATCAGAAGTAATTAAAGGTCATGACCCGCAACTTGAAAAGGCTATTCAGATAATATTGCAGGAACTGAAAAATAATCCGCCAAAAAAAGCCCCTTTGCCGCAATTTCCAATTAAGGTGAGGCAATAAGGGGCAGTGAACCCATTAAAAGAAAATGGATGAAAAGATTATCTAAATATTTAACATAATGCCCTAAACGTAGATTTATGATTAACGGAGCTCACTCAATTATTTATAGTTCTAATCCTGAGGCTGATCGTGATTTTTTCAAAGATGTACTAAAGCTCTCAAATGTAGATGTTGGCAATGGCTGGCTGATCTTTGGCCTTCCACCTTCAGAGCTAGCTGTACACCCAACAACTACAGGGACAGAACATGAACTCTACCTAATGTGTGAAAACATTAATGATTTCATCAAGGCGATGGAAGAAAAAGGAATAAGCTGCAGCCCGGCAGACGACCAGGGTTGGGGTATTTTAACTCAACTTACACTGCCGGGAGGTGGAATGCTTGGAGTTTATCAGCCAAGACATGCACGCCCATAAATAAATTTAACCGCCAGGGAACGCAAGGAATTCTTTGCGTAACCTGGCGTCTTTGCGCCTTTGCGGTAAAATTCTTCTCACGACTCACGACTCACGACTCACGACTCACGATCTCACCGCAGAGAACATGAGAACGCAGAGTAGCGCGGAGGTGGAACCTCTTGATTTACATTTTTCATTTTTCATTTTTCATTTTTACTTCGCGTCTTTGCTGACCGACAAAATAGAAAATCATGAAATTCTTATTTCTCAGACCAATGATCTGGTCAGATAAATTTCAGGAGACGATTGATTTTTATACAGACACCCTGAAATTTACATTGAGGGATCAAAATGATGATTGGGGATGGGCATCTTTGGAAAAAGATGGAGTAGCTTTAATGCTGGCCAGGCCAAATGAACACACTCCTTTTGAGAAACCTACTTTCACTGGCAGTTTTTACTTTAATACTGATAATGTGGACGAGCTCTGGGAATATATCAAAGACAAAGCAAGAATCTGTTATGAAATCGAAAACTTCGAATGGAAAATGAGGGAGTTCGCGATTTATGACAACAATGGGTACATACTTCAATTTGGGCAAAGTTTAGAAAACGTATCTTAAAGATTAACCGCCAAGTCGCAAGGACGCAAGGTTAGGCGAAGAGTTCCTGGCGTTACCTTGCACCTTTGTTTCATGGCGGTTAAAGTTTCTAATTAAACCAGGGAATATGAAAATTGCAGTCACTTTTCTATTTATTCCCCTGATCGTGTTTTGCTCAGGAGGAAAAGCTAAGATTTTCACTGGAAGTACTCCTGCTGATCCCGAGGTCAAAACTTTCCTGGGAATCCCGCTGGCAGATTCCATTGATTTCATAAGATGGAAACTAACACTTGAGGATGATCATTACCATTTGAGTTGTAATTATGGGATTGGCAAACCAAATACCAATGGTTTTATTGACGGAGGCAAAACAGTTGAATTAACCGGGGAATTAAAAAAAGAGAAAAATTATTACAGACTTCGCAATGGCAATAATTCCTTGTCGATCGCGCAACTTAATGATGATCTCATTCACCTTATGAATGAGAACGATGCACTTCTTGTAGGAAATGGAGGTTGGAGCTATACTCTCAATAATATCGCACCCATTCATTTGGATGATGTTACTCTTTTATCCTCTCCTACTCAGATAAAGGATTCAATTGAATTTGAAGGACGTACTCCTTGCGGAATTCCTGGTGTGGTCGCTCCGGGAACTGAATGCTATAAATTAAAATGGCTTATCGTTCTATATCCCGGTTCTGAAAAAAGTGAGTCAGGCAACTTCAAAATTTTAGGTACGCCATATCGTTCAGAGGGTGTGAAAACCGGAACATGGAGGATCAATACCGGCAAAAACGGTAGGACAATTTACCAGTTGAATGATAAAGCTGGAAAAGCATTTTTGTATCTGCTAAAACTTGATGAGCATGTACTTGTTTTCACCGATGCTGAAGGAAAATTGTTGGTAGGAGATGAAGATTTCAGCTATACGATGAATAGGAGAACGAAGTGAGAGGTTTGATTGTTTGATTGTTTCCATGTTTAATCTAGGGATTCATAAAAAAAGATCCCTCAAATTTGAGGGACCTAATTCGTGTAATTCGTTATAATTCGAGTAATTGTTATTTCTTATAGATCCGGTAAAGCCTGCCTCCATCGGTTACTGCATACAATGCACCATCCTTGCCTTGTGTGATATCCCTGAACCGTTGTCCTTCGCCTTCTAACAAACGCTCCTCACCTACAACCCTGTTATTGTTAATCACCAGGCGAGCAATATGAATACTGCTGAGACCCGAGATAAATAAGTTGTTTTTCCATTCTGGCATGCTGTCACTGTTGTAGAATGTCATTCCGCTGGGAGAAAGAACTGGATCCCAATAGTAAACTGGTTGTTCCATACCTTCCTTTTGGGTAATACCGTCTCCAACCTTTTCACCACTGTATTCGAGACCATAAGTAATGGTGGGCCAGCCATAATTTTTTCCTGGCTGAATTAGATTTATTTCATCACCGCCTCGAGGACCGAATTCATTATTCCAGAGATCACCAGTTACAGGATGAAATGCCAGACCTTGAACATTTCTATGACCATAAGAATATATTTCAGGTCTTGCCCCGGCTTTTCCTATAAAAGGATTACCTGCAGCAGGTTGACCATCCTTGGTGATGCGAACAATTTTACCATAGCCTGAATTCAGATCCTGCGCCTGAGGCCTTGTGACCTTGTCTGAACGTTCTCCTGTGCTTACTATAACATTGCCGGATTTGTCAATAAGTATGCGGCCTCCATAATGCATTCCATTCTTAAATGCAGGAGTGGCGCGATAGATGACCTTGACATTTTCCATTTTTTTATAATCAGCGGAAAGGGTTCCCTTGGCTGCTGAAGTCAGACTTCCCCCATCAACATTTTCTGAAAAAGCCCAGTACACCATTCTATTTGAGGAAAATTGTGGATCAAGCGTAAGACCGAGTAATCCTCCTTGTCCCGAAGAATTGACAGCAGGAATTCCTTCAATGGGAGCACCGATTTCACCATTCGTGGTCACAATCCGCATCGTTCCACCTTTTTCATTTACCAGTAAACGTCCATCAGGTAACATTTTAACGGCCCATGGGTTCTTGAGGTCACTTGTGATGATTTTGCCCTCATAGGCTGTCTTGCTTTTTACACCGGCAATTCTTGTTTGGCCTGGAAATGCTGGTTTATAATTTGTGTTGGGCGCTTTCGTTTCTACAGGATTATTGCCCTGGGCGTTAGAATCCGGAGCGGAAGCCGTTGATTCATTTGGCACCTGAGATCCGCATGAGTAAAGGAAAAAAGATACTGCTATCAGGGGCATTGAGAGTCTAGACATGGTTATATGAGTTTGAATGTTTGACCACCTTCGCCTGGGCTTGCGCCACCGCTAAAGCTTTAGCGCACGCGGTCGGTGGTTGAGAATTGTTTGATTGTTTCAAATCGGTTGTAAATTTAATCCCTATTAGTGACCCCGGTTCAATTATATCTAAATTAAACATATGAACATATTCAAACTGTCGATTCTGGCGCTAATCTGTCTTAGCGCAGTATTTGCCAGTAACCCTTCGGCCGAAAAGTATCAGTGTTTACCCTGCGGCTCAAACTGCGATAAAGTTGTATATGATCAGCCCGGTAAATGCCCAGACTGCCAAATGGAATTGGTAAAATCTGCATCTATAATCTTTAAAAGCATTGATCCGGCATCAATTTGTGATTACATAAAAAGCCATCCCAATGCAATTCTTTTGGATGTTCGTACAAAAAAAGAGTTCGAAGGAAAATCAACCCCAGATTACGGGACACTTCAAAATGCTATCAATATTCCTATCCAGGAACTTGAGAAAAGGATAAACGAGATTAAGTCTTATAAGGACCGTGAGATAATTGTTTATTGTTCACATAGTCGGAGGAGTCCCCGGGCCAGCTATATGCTAACGCAGAATGGTTTTTCCAATGTGGTTAATATGTCCGGGGGAATGAGTGAAGTGTCACATTCTCAGTGCAAAAAATAGATCACACGAATTTTATCGAATTTCACGAATTGGAGTCCTTACTGTTTAACCGCTAGGGCGCAAGGGTTCGCCAACTGTCCTTTCGTTACTTCGAATATTTTTTCCTTTGCTGTTAAATTAAAGTCTAGAACTCTCAAATTATCGAACATCAAACTTTCAAACTTTCAAACTTTTTCATGTTTAACCGCCAAGAAACAAAGACGCAAAGTAACGCCAGGAAACTTTGCGTAACCTCGCGCCCTTGCGTCCTTGCGGTTAAATTCTTAATTCTACAATTTTGCACCAGCCAAGACGAATGATTTGAGAAATTCTCTGGCATATGGAGAATCCCAGATATCCCCTCTTCCAAGTGGATAAGGTGCGCTCAGCATATCACTATTTGCCATTAATACGAACGAGAGCTTTTTTTCAGGTATTCTGATTATCAGAGAAGACATACCAATCCAATAACCATAGTGCCAGCTGAATTTTATTCCCTCTTTTTCCTGAACAAACCATCCTAAACCATAAGGGAGCGATTTCCCATCATTGGAGATCATCGGAGCAAATACCTGGGATTTTAATTCATCAGTCAATAATAAGTTCCCATCAAGGGCAGATGCGTATTTCAGCATATCATCAATGTTGGAGATCAACCCTGCGGCCGTGCTGAAGTTCTTTGGATAATCAACCGATGAACTTCCATTCGATGCATAACCCTGGGCAGTATTTTGCCGCAATCTGGCTGTATCAAAACCATCGCTAAAAGCAAGGTTCATGTCACTGGGTGCAGTACTCGTCAAACTTAGCTTCTTGAAAATTCTCTCATTCGCCAACTTGTTAAAAGATTCACCCGTTGCAGATTGAATAACATTTGAGAGTAATGCGAATCGGTCTCCATTATATCTGAAATTACTACCTGGGACGCCTTCAGAAGTATGCGTGAGCAAATGAATTACACGAACAGTATCTTTTTCAATAAGATTGATTCCATATTTCGAAACAGGATCATTGAGTTTTATCTTATTCTCCTTTACTAGCTGCATAAGAACAACAGTTGCAAAAGTTTTGGTTAAAGATGCAAGATGAAATATTGTAGAATTTGAAACTGGAGGTCCTTTCTTTATATCTGCTACTCCATAATTCTTAAGCCAGGTTACCTGTCCATCTTTTATGATACCTGCAACCATTCCAGGAATATCGGAATCCTGTTTCAGCTTGTCCAATCTGGACTCAAACTCTGCAATACTGCTGGCAGAAACCGGATCTTTAATAGATTGCTTCTTACAGGTTGTGAATCCTGTAAGCAAGATCATATTGACCATTACTATAGAAATGATTTTTGCTGAGATTACATGTGACATAGGCAAAACCTTGAGCATGAAGAGACATACTTCTCGAAAGCTAGACTTAATTACCTGCAAAAGTTACTCAATTGCAAGAATTAACATGAATAACACCAATGAATTCGTGGTTATTTGAAAACGGAGGAGGATTCCTTTGATATCCCTCTGTTTATGTAGCAATTGAGGTGAGTCATATTGACTAGACTTTTAGTAAATTTCAAACTCATGAGTTTTATTATGCAAGAAAAAAAATTCTTCAAATGCAGTCCTCATCTCCCAGTAAGAAACCTAAAGGAGACAATTGATTACTATCGTGACGTCCTGGGATTTGATGAAGAATGGACCTTTGGTGAAATTGATGGTGGTATAAGGAGAGACGAATTGCGCATGCTTTTTGCGGAAGACAAAGAGTTTACCAACGAAATAAACAATTCCAGGCATCGCCTCCCTCTTATGTGGTTTGTTGTCAATATTGAGGAGATTTATAATGAGTTCCAGGACAGGAAGATCGAAATCGCTGAAGGTTTGCAGGCACATCCGTACGGGCTACGAGAGTTTGCGTTCATTGATATTAATGGATATTATATAAGAATCGCGGAAAGCGTCAGGTAAGTCTAAATTTTTTTTATCGGAAAGACGCCAGGACGCGAAGTTGCGCAAAGAATTTTAACGTATCCTTGCGCCTTCGTTCCTTGGCGGTTAAATTTTTTAATAATTACCCGCTGATCTAAATACTTGTCACAGATGAAAAACTCGTTCTTGCAAATTTCAATCTGCGTTCTACTTCTAACTCTGCAGTTTTCATGCAAGGAAATATCAGAAGGACCTTCAGAAGAATTAATCAGTGAATTGAGTCTCAAGAAAGGAGAATTGATTTCATGCGGTCCGGATGACAAACAATTTGGTTCTCTTGACTTCGAAATTTCTTGCAGTGATAGTGTTAGGTCGAAATTCAACCTGGGTGTAAAACTTCTTCATTCATTTGAATATGATGAAGCTGAAAAAGTATTTGCAACGATCATAGAGAAAGAACCAGAATGTGCCATGGCCTACTGGGGCGTGGCCATGAGCAACTTCCACCCTCTTTGGACGCCCCCCACTCAGCCAGAGCTCAAGAAAGGGGCAAAAGCAATTGAGATCGCACAATCAATCAAAGAAAAAACAAAAAGGGAAGGAGATTATATAAATGCAATTGCGTCTTTTTACAAAGATTGGGAAAAGCTCGATCATAAAACACGGCCTTAAATTTTGAAAAATCAATGGAGAATCTTTACCGGCAATATCCAAAGGATGAAGAAGCCGGTATTTTTTATGCACTGGCATTGAATGCAGCGGCTGATCCAACTGATAAGACATTCACCAAACAAAAGAAGGCGGGTTCAATATTAACTGCACTTTATCCCAATGAGCCAAACCATCCAGGCATAGTTCATTACATCATTCACACCTATGATTCTCCTGAACTTGCAGGCTTAGCTCTAGATGCAGCTCGTAAATATGCTTCGGTTGCTCCTTCTTCAGCTCATGCTTTACATATGCCTTCTCATATTTTCACAAGATTGGGATTATGGGACGATTGTATCAATTCTAATCTCGCTTCAATGTCTTCTGCCCAATGCTATGCAACCGCCGCAGGCATCAAAGGACATTGGGAGGAAGAACTACATGCACTAGATTACCTTATGTATGGATACCTTCAAAAAGGACAGAATAATCTTGCAAAACATCATTGGGAATATTTAAAAAAGATCAAGGAAGTAACTCCATTCAATTTTAAAGTTGCTTATGCTTTTGCCGCAATTCCATCGCGTTTTTTAATGGAAAACAAACTTTGGAAGTGAAGCAGCGAAACTCAAACTCACCGAATGAAAATTTCCCATGGAAAAATTTTCCCTGGCAAACAGGCCATCGTCCATTTTACAAGGCTGATGGGTCAGTTCAGACGGGAGCCATTGATTCGGCAATGGCAGAATTGAGTCAGCTAAAACGACTTCATGATACCTTAATAAGTCAAAAGGATGCATATAAAGCAAACCAGGTACAAATACAGATAAATATGGGTGAAGCCTGGATAAATTTCAAAGAAGGAAAAAATAAAGAAGCACTTAGCCTGATGAATCTCGCCGCGGAAATGGAAGATAAAACTGAAAAGCACCCGGTTACTCCAGGTTCTGTAATTCCAGCCAGGGAATTATTGGGGGACATGCTGATGCAAATGAATCAGCCAGCGCAGGCCTTGATAGCGTATGAAGCCAACCTGAGAAAAAACCCGAATCGGTTTAATGGTCTTTATGGAGCAGGATTGGCCGCAGAACAATCCGGCGATCTCACAAAGGCAAATTCATACTACAAACAATTATTCTCTTTCGCAGACCAGACGAATTCAAACAGGCCAGAATTGGGTAAAGCCACGCGATTCTTAAACCAATAAACAAATATGACCGCCGACAGGGTCTTCCTGGTTACAATTATTTGACTGCCGACAGGGTCTTCCTGGTTACAATTATTTGACCGCCGACAGGGTCTTCCTGGTTACAATTATTTGACCGCCGACAGGGTCTTCCTGGTTACAATTATTTGACCGCCGACAGGGTCTTCCTGGTTACAATTATTTGACCGCCGACAGGGTCTTCCTGGTTACAATTATTTGACCGCCGACAGGGTCTTCCTGGTTACAATTATTTGACCGCCGACAGGGTCTTCCTGGTTACAATTATTTGACCGCCGACAGGGTCTTCCTGGTTACAATTATTTGACCGCCGACAGGGTCTTCCTGGTTACAATTATTTGACCGCCGACAGGGTCTTCCAGGTTACAATTATTTGACTGCCGACAGAGTCTTCCAGGTTACAATTATTTGACCGCCGACAGAGTCTTCCTAGTTACAATTATTTAACCGCCGACAGGGTCTTCCTAGTTACAATTATTTGACCGCCGACAGGGTCTTCGACCGCTGTCGGGGTCAAATAATTCTTGATTGTTTATATTTAATCAAGAAACACCTCACATGAAAAAAATTCTTCTTCTGTTGATATTCTATATTTCGGCCGTAGGTTCTATTGCACAACAAATCACTAAGGAAGATTATGCTAGGGCGGTAAGTCTTCTTTACAGAAACCTTGAAAATAAAGCTGTTTACAATGCACATGTAGATCCTGGCTGGTTCAGGGATAGTTCAGGTGTTGCATTCGTTACTTCATCAACGGAAGGAAAGAAATTCAACAAATGGATCTGGACAAACGAAAAGTTGAGCCATTGTTTGATCATGAAAGGCTGGCGAAAATATTGACCGATACATTGAAAGTTCCCATAAAAGCAAATGATCTACCTCTCACTACAACAAGTATTTTGGGGGAAAAGAGAATGGAGCTTTCAATCAGGGGAAAAATCTATATCCTGGAACTTCCGGCATATACTCTGACACCTAAAAAAATAAATGATGAAAACTGGGTCGAGCAGGTTTCACCAAGCGAGGAATGGATTGCCTATACAGAGAATTATAACCTATATATACGTTCAGCAAAAACTGGGGTGAAAAAACAATTGAGTTATGCTGGTCAGAAGGATTATGAGTACGGTAGTTATTATGGATGGTCTGATATTATTGAAGGAGAAAATGGGACTCGACCCGAAAGATTTACCGTCCAGTGGTCACCAGATTCTAAATGGATCCAGACTTTCATATGTGACCTTCGATCAGGAAACAAGATGTATCTCCTCAACTGGGGAATTGATACAGTTTATCGTCCACAACTACTTTCCTACTACCGGGCTTCTCCTGGTGATACCGGTATGGTATACATGATTCCCGTATTCTTCAATATAGAAACCGGTCAGGAAATCAGGAGAGATAAATCAAGAACCACGCATACTTTCCCGGCATCGTACGAATGGACAAGTAAAGAAGGCATTATACTGGAGGAAATAATGAAAAGGGGATTTCAGGAATTGGTGCTGAATGAAATTGATATATCGAAGAATAAAGAGCGCCAGCTATACCGTGAAACAAGTAAGACTAATATTGACAATTTCAATTCGAATTGGATTGAAGATGGAGATAAGATTATCATATTATCTGACAAAGATGGTTGGAGACAAGTTTACATTGTAGACGCCAAAGATGTTCTATAACTCCCCTTACCAAGGGGTCCTATTATGTAAATAATATTCTTCATATTGATAGAAAAACACAAACAATTTTGTTCACTGCTTCAGGAAAAGAACATGGTAGAAATCCTTATTACAGCATTTGTATCAGAATAAACATGGATGGAAAGAAGCTGTTCTTACTTACACCCGGAAAATGCCAATCATGATGTATCGATTTCACCGGATGGAAAATATTTCACCGATAATATTTCCACCTTGATCAACCTACACTAACCGTATTAAGAGAAACTGCTACGGGAAAAATAATCAAGGAATTAAGTAAAGCAAATATTGAAGAATTGATCGAAAAACTATAGTTTCCCGAAACATTTACCGCTATTGCCCGCGATGGATCACAACCATTTATGGAGCTATCTGGAAGCCGTCTAATTTCGATCCTGCAAAAAAATATCCTGTAATTGACCAAACTTATACAGGCCCTCACACCAATATGTTTCCAAGAAGTTTTGTTGCTGCTATGGGAAGAGGAAACCAGGCATTGGCAGAATTAGGATTTATCGTGGTAACAGTTGATGGAATGGGAACTGCAGGAAGATCAAAAGCATTCCATAATGTTTCTTATAAGAACATGGGAAAAAACTTACTGGATCATGTACTCGCCATAAAACAATTGGGAAGAAAATATTCGTGGATGGATACAAGCCGGGTTGGCATTTTCGGTCATTCAGCTGGAGGATATGATGCAGGTCATGCTGTACTGGAGTTTCCTGATTTTTATAAGGTAGCTGTGGCCAGTTCTGCCGATCATGATTTCAGAATGGAAAAAGACTGGTGGCCGGAAATGTATATGGGCTGGCCGGTTGATTCAACTTATAACCGTTTCCAATATTACCATGGCTGGAAACCTGAAAGGAAAATTATTGATCACGCATGGAGGCATTGATGAAAACGTAAATCCTTCTGCAACTTTCAAATTAGCCGAAGCACTGGTAAAAGCCGATAAGGAATTTGATATGCTGATTTTTCCCAGCCAGCACCATGGATACACAGGGAAGTACAATGATTATTTCACCAAAAAAAGATGGAATTATTTTGTGGAGCATAAAAGACAAAAACCAATTTGGGATTTTGAATTTCGCTGAAGAATAATTGGATTTCTCTACCTATAATTTGATGAAACTATTAAAATGAAAAGAAAACTATTGATCTATCTGATTGTTGGTTTACTGGTTGGATCCTGCAATAATTCAACAGATAAGAGCACGGAAGAAAGTACAAAGAGTAATGAAAAGGATCCTATTGTGAGTTGTTACAGATATCTTACTGCAACCGATACAATTAATCTGAAGTTGACCCAGGTCGGGAAATCAGTTACCGGTACCCCTATCTCACAAAATTGTCAGGAAAGGACAGGAATGTTGGAACAATCCAGGGAGAGAT
>CAWFMT010000002.1:0-606198 GCA_963817075.1 uncultured Chitinophagaceae bacterium
ATCAGGCGATGATCGAACTCGGCCGCGCGCAGAAGACGATGTTCGTCGCCCGCTACCTGCGAGACCGCGACCTGCAGCGCGAGATCAACGAGGGCCTGAACGTGGTCGAGTCCTGGAACGGCGGCAACCAGGTGATCTTCTTCGGCAAGGGCGGCGACATCGCCACCAACCGCCGCGACGAACAGGAACTGTCGGTGCTGTGCCTGCGAGTGCTGCAATCAGCGCTGGTGTACGTGAACACTCTGATGGTCCAAGACGTCCTGGCCGACAAGGCTTGGGCCGACCAAATGACCGAGGTCGACCACCGCGGCCTCACCCCGCTGTTCTGGACCCACATCGCGCCCTACGGCGAGGTCCGGCTGAACATGCAGCACCGCCTCAGCCTGATGACGAGCTGACACAGGGACATCAGTCCGTTGGAGGATGGTCGACTGATACGTCGGTGGCCGGAGTCCCTCAGCCATCGAACGCGGCCTCACACCTGACCGGTCTCGACCGCGCTCGCCACGATCAGCTCACGCGTCCGCGCGTCTATCCCGTCCGCGTCTTTCATGGCACCCCTCCGCCGTCGCTGTCCCGTCACCGGTCTCGTTCTGCGGGCTCTCAGGCGCCCGGGCCGTAGAGCGCGGCGATGTCTCGGGAGTCGGGCCACCGGCCGAATATGGGCCCCTGCGGCCAGCCGACCGGCGAGTACTACGGGAACCCAGTGTCGCCGCGCCGGCCGGTGACGATCGCGCAGTTCGCCGATGCTTGCAGCGGCACCTGATAAGTCTGGCAGTACGCCGCGGCGTCAGCCAGCGTAGGGTCGATCGCGGCGACTCAGGCGGTCAGGTCGCTCTTGGGCCGGTTGCCACTGCAGTGTTCTGATTGCCGGTGGGTTTGTTTAGTTGCCGTCATTCAGGTGAGGGTGGCGTGCTGGCGTCGGGATCGATCGGTGGCGGCGGCTGCCGGAACGAGTCGATCAGCCGGACGATGGCCCTGCGGTTGCCTTCGATCATGATCAGGTTGTCGTCGATGGCCTGGTCCAGCGGGCGTCCGGTATAGATCAGGTCGCGCAGGATCGGTGGGCTGGTGGTGATCACCGCGTCCGGCAGGACCGCGGCGGCGCGGGCGACCTGGATCTCCGGACCGTCCAGGACAACTCGGAACCGGTCCGGCTCGAGCTGGAGTTCGTACTCGACACGTCGAGTCGAGAGAGTCCGTGGCTGGTAGGTCGCGCGGAGTGCGAACATCAATGCGTCGGTGCTCAATTCCGCGCCGGATGTGATCGGCAGGTCACTGCCCCAACGGGCCAGCTCCAGAAGGATCGGCTCGAGGCCGCGGCCACGCTCGGTCAGGCGGTATGCCCGGGTGGCGGCGGGCGGCCCGAGTCGGATCTGTTCCACGATGCCGTCTCGCCGCAGCTCGCGGAGCCGTTGCGCGAGGACGTTCTGGCTGGCCCCGGGCAAACCCCGGCGAACATCGGTGAAGCGTTTGGGCCCGAAGACGAGCTCTCGGACCAATAGCAGCGCCCATCGTTCACCCACCAGGTCGAGCGCCCGCGCGATACCACACGGATCGTCGTAGCTGCGTTCGCCGCGCATGGACACCTCCACAATCAGAGTCTATTGTAAGCACTAAGAAGTCCTAAGTTAGCACCAAATAGCGCTGGCGGAGCGAGGCGAGGAGATCATGACCGAGGAGAACATGACCGGGACTGCCGCACCAGCGGTGCCCGAACCGTGGCGGCGTAACGTCGCGCTGTTCTTGACCGGACAGACGGTGTCGCTGTTCGGTTCGATGATCGTGCAGTTCGCCGTGATGTGGTACGTGACACTGGAAACTCGGTCCGGTCTGGCCGTCGCCCTCTACGTGATCGCGGCATTCGCGCCGCAGGGGGTGGTGTCGATCTTCGGCGGCGTTCTGGCCGATCGGATCAATCGGCGGAGGCTGGTGATGGCGGCCGACGCCGGGATCGCTGCTGCCACGTTGCTGCTGGCGCTGTTGATGCTGAACGGCATCACCGATCTGTGGCTCATCTTGCTCGCGGTCGGCATACGATCGCTCGGCGCCGGTGTACAGACGCCGACCGTGCAGGCGATGATCCCGCAGATCGTGCCACCCGATCAGTTGATGCGGGTGAACGGGGTGTTCCAGACCATCCAGTCGATCATGGGGCTGGCGGCACCGGCGGTCGCGGCGGCGATCTACGCCTTGGCCGGTATCGTGCCGGTATTCTTCCTCAACGTGGTCACAGCGGTGATCGGGATTGGGTTCCTCGCCCGGGTCAGCGTCCCCACACTGACCCGGGTGTCGCAGGCCGCGACCAGCTACCGCCAGGATCTGGTGGAGGGAATGCGGTGCATCTGGTCGCGGGGGATCGTCCGCTGGCTGGTGGGTGTGTTCGCGATCATGTTCCTGCTGACGGGAGCGCCTGGCTCCATCACCCCGCTGCTGGTCGCCCGCAGCTTCGGTTCCGAGACATGGATCCTGGCTGTGCTGCAGATCGCCTTCAGTGTCGGCATGATGCTCGGCGGTGTCTTGGTGGCAACCATTCTCGCGAAACGGAGCCGGATCGGGTTGATCCTGTTTGCCACGTACGGCCTCGCGATCTTCATCACGCTGCTGGGCGTTGCCCCGAATCTGTGGGTCTTCTACGGGTTCATGTTTACGCTTGGCCTGCTGGTGCCGTTGTTCTCGACGCCGTTCATGACGCTGATCCAAGAGACCGTCGAGCCGGGGCAGCACGGTCGAGTGTTCAGCTATGTCGCAATCGTGATGGCACTGGGCACACCGGTCGGCATGGCCGTGTTCGGGCCGCTGGCGGACGTAATCAGCGTCGAGAGCCTCTTGATCGCGACTGGTGCGGTCGGGGTCGCGGTGATGACGATCGCCATCATGCTGCCGTCCGGACGCGCAGCGCTGGCTGCTGCCCGCGCACCAAGTCCGGGATCGGACGACAACGGCACACGAAGGATCCCGAATCGGGTCCGGAAGAGCCCGTGGCGGTTCCGGAGGTTCCGGCGGATCGGTGATCACCAGGTGATCGGGTGCAGGCCCCAGGCTCCCGCCCTGGAACGCAGCAGCCGCTCAGCCGGCACCTCCAGCTGAGCTACTTTGCGGCCGGCTGTAGCAACCGGAGAACTGGGCCGTCCAGCCCGGTTTGTCAGACCCCGTTGTCACCATCGCCGCTGCCTGAAGCGACAAGGACGCGACGGGGACAAGATGGGGACACGACAAGGAGAGACGATGAGCGAGCTGACCACCAAGCAGCCGGCTGGCACACCGACCTGGATCGACCTGGGCATCCCGGATCTCGACCGCGCGATGACCTTCTACGGCGCGTTGTTCGGTTGGGAGTTCGATGTGGGACCGGCGGAGTTCGGCCACTACACCCAGTGCTTGCTACGGGGCAGACCCCGTGGCCATCAGGCCGAACCCCGATCCCGACGCCACGGACTTCTGGTGGAACGTCTACTTCGCGACGGATGACTGTGACGCCGCGGCCGCCCGAGCGCGGGACGCGGGCGGCTCGATCATCACCGGCCCGATGGACGTGCTGGACCAGGGCCGGACGGCGATCATCAAGGACACCACCGGTGCGCAGTGTGGACTGTGGCAGGCCGGTGCCCACATCGGCTGCCAGATCGTCAACGAGCCAACGCCCTGCTCCGCAACGACCTGGTACCGCGGAATCCGGGCCCGCGCGCGACTTCTACGTCGCGGTCTTCGGCTACACGTTGGATGCCAACCCGGACATGCCCGAGCTCGACTTCACGTTCCTGCGCAGACCGGATGGCCACGAGATCGGCGGCATCGCCGGTGACCCAAAGGCCACGAAGTCCCGTTGGGGGACCTTGTTCCAGGTGGACGACGCCGATGCGGCGGCGCGGCGAGCGGTCGACGCGGGTGGGACCTCGGCCGAGCCCTACGACATGATCTACGGGCGGGTCGCGAACATCACGGACCCGTTCGGCACGGAGTTCGATGTCGGTGCGGCGATGACGAGCTGAACCGGCGGTCAGCTGGCCGAGTGGTCGAGCTCGGCAAGACGCGCGTGGATGTCGTCGGTGTGGACCTCCTCGACAAGAGTGAGAAACCCGAGGTCGACCAGGCACCATAGTCAGGGTGGACGTTGCCTGCACCTGCCCATCGGTATCGCCTGCTTTCGATCGACACGCGGCGAGATCACCGCCGTGGTCCCGGATCGTCGGGGGCCGTACCACGAGCACGGCCCTGTGATCATCGTCACAACGGGTCTCATGTTGCTGTCCCTTGCTCGCCCGCTCCGTCCCCGACGCCCGCGACATCGGCGACTCCCTCGCGAAACGCGGCATCAAGCTCTCCCTCGGCGGCCAGGGTCTACGACCCCACCGACCCGATGGGCAAGATGTTCTTCAACATCCTGGCCACCTTCGCCGAGTTCGAGGTCGACCTCCTCCGGATGAGAACCCGCGAAGGCATGGCCGTCGCCCGGGCCAAGGGCCGGCTCCGCGGCAAACAACCGAAGCTCTCTACCAAGCAGCAGACCGAACTGCTGCGCATGCACGCCACCGGCGACTACTCCATCGCCGACCTCGCCGAACTGTTCACCATCGGCCGCGCCACCGTGTACCGAGTCCTCCAACGCCACCGCACCAGCACCATCAGCGCCTAGCGAACTCGTTTGCGGCTGGTGACAGCGTTCTTACCAACACCCCTCGTACCGGGCCGTGACGATAGACCCCAGGGCGACCGCGTTGGTGCGGATGCCGGCCGGGCCGTGGTCGACCGCGACCGCGCGGGTGAGGCCCTCGATCGCCGCCTTGGCGGTGGCGTACGGGAGCGCACCGCGTACCGGCCGCTGGGCCTGGTGCGACGAGACGTTGACGATCGCGCCGCCGCGGCCGTGCCCGGAGGTAGTGATTGACCGCCGGATGGCACCCGGTGACGGCCAGGGCGAGGTTGGCGGTGATCAGTCGAGTACCTCGTCGGCTGGGGCGGACGCGAGCCCGGCGTCGCGGAAGACGGCCGCGTTGTTCACCCACCCGGCCAGCCGGCCGCCGGCCTCGGCGCGCTCGGCGGCCCGCCCGGCGACCGCCGGATCGTGGCCGTCGCCGGTGACCAGTTCCACCGAGGGATCGGTCCAATCCAGGTCCGCGGCGAGATCGAGTACGACGACGTGACCGCGGGCGGCCAGGTGCCGGGCGACGGCTTGCCGACCCCGTGCGCCCCGCCGGTCACGACGAACGACGGCCTGTCGATGAACGACCTCCGATCCGGGTTCCTAGGATGGCAGCATGGTCTCGCCCACCCTGCTCGCGGCGTTCGCCCTCGCCTGCCTGGTGCAGCTGATGGTCCCGGGACCGAGCGTGGCGTTCATCGTCAGCCGCGCGATCGCCTACGGGCGCCGTACCGCGCTGGCCACCATCGCCGGCAACGCCGTCGGCGAGTACGTCCAGGTCATCGCCGTTGCCTTCGGCATCAGCGCGGTGCTCGAACGATCGGTCACGGCGGTCACCGTGCTGAAGCTCGTCGGCGCCGGCTACCTGATCTTCCTGGGTGTCCGGGCGATCCGGAACCGGCACGGCCTCGCCGCGGTCAGCAACCTGTACGGCGCACCGACGACGTGGCGCGCCGCGCGGGACGCTTTCGTCGTCGGCATCACGAACGTCAAGACGCTGGTGTTCGTCGGCGCCGTGATGCCTCAGTTCGCCGATCCCGCCGCCGGCAACACGCCCGTCCAACTGCTGCTGCTCGGACTGGTGTTCATGTCGATGGCAGTGGTGTCCGACACGCTCTGGGGGATGACCGCCGGCACCGCCCAGGCCTGGTTCGCCCGGTCGCCGCGGCGGCTCGCCGCGATCGGCGGCGTCAGCGGGCTCACGCTGATCGGGCTCGGCGTCGGCATCGCGCTGTCCGGCCGCAAGAACTGACAAGGCGAGGACTGACCGTGCGGCATGGGCAACAATGGCGGCATGCGACTCCCGGTCATGCCGCCGGTGCAGCCGATGCTCGCCAAGCCGGTCAAAGTCGATCCCGACCGGCGCGTAGAGCTTCGAGCCGAAGTGGGACGGCTTCCGCTCGATCATCTTCCGCGACGGCGACGAGGTCGAGATCGGCAGCCGGAACGAGAAGCCGATGACCCGCTACTTCCCGGAGCTGGTCGAGGCGGTCGGAGCGAACCTGCCGGAGCAGTGCGTGGTCGACGGCGAGATCATCGTGATCGGCGCGTCCGGCGACCGGCTGGAGTTCGAGGTGCTGCAGCAGCGGATCCACCCCGCCGCCAGCCGGGTGAAGATGCTGGCGGAGACAGACGCCGGCCAGCTTCGTCGCGTTCGACCTGCTGGCGCTGGGCGACGACGACTACACGAGCGGCCGTTCTCCGAGCGCCGGGCCAGCGCTGGTCGAGGCGCTCGCGGCCGCGCAGGCCGCCGATCCACGTCACCGCGGCGACGACCGACCGCGACCTGGCCGAGCAGTGGTTCGAGCAGTTCGAGGGCGCCGGGCTGGACGGGCTGATCGCCAAGCCGCTGGACGGCGATCTACGAGCCGGACAAGCGGACGATGTTCAAGATCAAGCCCGAGCGTACGGCGGACTGCGTGGTGGCCGGCTACCGCGTGCACAAGAGCGGCCCGGACCGGATCGGGTCGCTGCTGCTCGGGCTGTACAACGACGACGGCACGCTGGCCAGCGTCGGCGTGATCGGCGCCTTCCCGATGGAGCGGCGCAAGGAGCTGTTCGACGAGATGCAGCCGCTGGTGACGACGTTCGACGACCATCCGTGGGCCTGGGCCAAGCAGGAGGAGGGCACCCGCACCCCGCGCAACGCCGAGGGCAGCCGGTGGAGCGCCGGCAAGGACCTGTCGTTCACCCCGCTGCGGCCCGAGCGGGTGGTCGAGGTCCGCTACGACCACATGGAGGGCGTCCGGTTCCGGCACACCGCGCAGTTCGTCCGCTGGCGCCCGGACCGCGAGCCGAAGTCCTGCACCTACGAACAGCTCGAGGAGCCGGTCAAGTTCGACCTCGCCGACGTCCTCGACGCCGACCGCTGAACCTTGTGGATAAGCCGCTTCCGCGGAAACGCCTTATCCACAGGGGGCGGGCTAGTGGAGCGAGCGGCGGAGGAAGTCGAGTTGGTGCAGGAGGAGGTTCTCGGCGACCGCCTCGTCGGTGGCCATGTGGGTTGCGTTGGGCAACGGGAGCACCTCGTGCGGGCGGCCGGCGGCCAGTAGTGCCGCGGACAGGCGCAGGGTGTGCGCGGCGACCACGTTGTCGTCGGCCAGGCCGTGGACCAGGAGCAGCGGCCGGCGTGAGGCTTCGGCGCGTCGGCGATGAGGGAGCACGCGGTCGTAGCGCCTCCGGGTGCTCGTCCGGGTGGCCGAGGTAGCGTTCCCGCCAGTGGGTGTCGTAGAGCCGCTGGTCGGTGACCGGCGCCCCGGCGACGCGCGGCGTGGAAGACGTCCGGGCGGCGCAGCACCGCCAGCGCCGCGAGGTAGCCGCCGAACGACCAGCCGCGGATCCCGACCCTGCCCGAGGTCCAGGTCGGGGCATTCCGCGGCGACCGCGTGCAGCGCCGTCGACCTGGTCGTCGAGCACCGGCCCGGCGAGGTCGCCGTAGATCTCCCGCTCCCAGCGCGGTCCGCGGCCGGGCGTGCCGCGGCCGTCGGCGACGAGGACGGCGAAGCCCTGCTCGGCGAACCACTGCGAGGCGCAGTAGCCGCGCCGCGCGTCGCGGAGCACCCGCTGCATCGGCCGGGCCGCCGTACGGGTCCATCAGCACCGGCAGCGGCCGCGGTCCGCGGGTGTGCCAGGACGGCAGGAGCAGCGCGGCGCGCAGTTCCCGTCGCCCGAGCGCAGCCAGGGATCCGCGGCTCGAGCACGGCGCCGGCTCGGCGGCGTGCGCGTGATCTCGGTCGCGCCGGCCGCGACCGCGACGGCGCCGCGGCGCCTCGGCGTGCTGGCGACGACGCACGGTGTGCCGCCGGCCCGGTCGCCGCTGTGGACGCCGGGCTCCGTGCTGACCGCGCGGGCCCGTGTCCCGGTGGTAGCGTCCACAGGTGCGATCTCGGTCGGATCCGCGGAGGCGGTGAACAGCACGGTGTCGCCGTCGACCGCGATGTACCTCGCTCGAGCTGCAGGCCGGCGGCGTGACGGCGGTCGCCGTCGACGAGCAGGCGGCGGGTGCCGTCGAGGTCGGCCACTGTGATCAGCTCGCCGGCGCCGGTCCGCGCCGGCAGGCCGGGGACTAGCTCGATCCAGCAGTCGTCGCGCTGTTCGGGCAGGAGCCGGGTCGCGCCGGTGCCGGGGTCGATCGCCAGCACCTGGAGGTGCCGCTGGTCCCGGCTCTGCACGGCGGCGTACGGGCCGGCGGCGTCCCAGCCGGCGGCGGTCAGGTACTCGAACGCGGCGCGGTCCCAGTCGACCCGGGTCCGCTCGCCGTCGAGGCTCGCAGATCCAGAGGGTGACCTCGGCGTTCGGCGGTGCCGGCCGCGGGGTACGCGAACGCGACCGGCGGCCGGGCCGGGTCCGGCGGGTCGGCGAGATACCAGCGCTGCACCGGCGCGTTGTCGACCCGGGCGGCCAGCAGCCGGTCGCCGTCCGGCGCCCACCAGTAGCCGCGGAACCGGTACATCGACTCCGACGCGACGTGCTCGGGCAGGCCGAAGGTGACGTCGTCGGCGTCCGGCTCGGCGACCGGGCGGTCCCCGGTGCCGTCGGCCTCGATCACCCGCAGGGCGCCGCCGGCGACGTACGCGATCCGGCGGCCGGTCGGGTCCGGACGCGGATCGATCACCGGCTCCTGAGCGGGCAGCCGCCGCGGCGCTCCGCCGGCGTGGACGATCCAGAGCTGGCCCGAGAGCGCGAACGCGAGCAGCTCGCAGCCGCTGTCGGCGGCGAACGTGACGATGCCGGCCGCCCTCACCCGGGCCCGCTCGCGGCGGGTCTTCTCCTCGTCGGAGAGCTCCTCGGCGGCTCCGGCCAGCAGCTCGACCGGGTCGGCCAGCAGGTGCTCGGTGCCGGTCTCGAGGTCGATCGACCACAGGCAGTTGACCGGGTCGTCGCCGGCGCGGGAGCGAACGAAGTAGACCGTGCCACCGTCGGGCGAGACGGTGAACCCGCCAGGCGTTCCGAGGCTGAATCGTCGAGTGCGAGCAAGCTGACGCGGGAGGGAAAGAGGGGGCATGGGGGCATCTTGCGCAGATCCCGCCGCGGTCGGCCAGGGCGAGCGGCCAGCTCAAGGGCGACCAATCGTCGCCATCCGCGTGGTTAGGGTTGGGCGCATGCCGATGCGGTTGACCGAGCGCCGTCCTGAGGTCAGTGGGGACCGGCTGCTCGCGGAGTGCGTGCCGCCGCCGCGGTTCGCCGGCGTGCGATTCGACACCTACCGGCCGGACCCGGGTGAGCCGACCCAAGAGCACGCCCTCGACGTACTGCGGGGACAGGCGGCGGTGCTGGCCGAGCCGCGGCGGAAGCGGTCCTGGTGGCAGCGAGAGAAGATGCAACCAGCGTCCGGGTGCTATCTGGACGGCGGGTTCGGGGTCGGCAAGACGCACCTGCTGGCGTCGCTGTGGCACGAGTCGGCCGGCCCGAAGATGTACTGCACGTTCGTCGAGCTGACCAACCTGGTCGGCGCCCTCGGGATGCGCCGGTGCGTGGAGGCGCTCTCGCCGTACCGGCTGATCTGTGTGGACGAGTTCGAGCTGGACGACCCGGGCGACACCGTGTTGATCTCGCGGCTGCTCGGGCAGCTGGCCGAGGCCGGGGTGCACCTCGCGGCGACCTCGAACACGCTGCCGGACAAGCTCGGCGAGGGCCGGTTCCAGGCGACCGACTTCGTCCGCGAGATCCACGGGCTGGCGGCGCATTTCGAGGTGGTCCGGATCGACGGGCAGGACTACCGGCATCGCGGCGTGCCGGTCGCACCGGCACCGTTGACCGACGACGGGGTCGAGGCTCGCGCGGCGGCTCGCCCGGATGCCTCCTGCGACCACTTCGTCGACCTGCATCACCACCTGGCCGAGTTGCACCCGAGCCGGTACGGCGCGTTGCTGGACGGCGTCGGGCTGGTCGGCATCACCGACGTCCGGCCGCTGACCGACCAGAACGTCGCGCTGCGGCTGGTGGTGCTGGCCGACCGGATGTACGACCGGGACATCCCGCTGGTCGCGAGCGGGGTGCCGCTGGACCGGCTGTTCGGGCCGGAGATGCTGCGCGGCGGATACCGGAAGAAGTACCTGCGAGCGCTGTCCCGGCTGGTCGCGCTGGCCGAGGCGGGCCTCCGTGCGGGGGAGATAGGGCAGGATGTCTCGCATGGCAGCAGCGAAGAAGGCCAAGAGCGCGACGAAGCACCCCGCCGTGAAGGTGCCGGAGAAGGCGTCCGCCAAGAAGGCCAAAGGCCCGGCTGACAAGGTCCTGGACGTGGCGAAGACCGCGGCCAGGAAGGCCACCGGCAAGGAGACCAAGGAGCCCGAGGCAACGACCGTGCCGGCGCCACGCGGCGAGCTGCTGGACGCGCTGCGGGTTCCGGCCGGGCCGGTCGAGCTGAGCGACTTCGACCCGCGCGCCACCCCGGGCTTCTCCGGCAGCAAGTCCGACGGCAAGGAGGCGCTGGCCGATCTCGGCGCCGAGCTGTCCGACTGGCAGGAACGCCTGTACGCCGAGGGGCGCAAGGGTGGCGCCCGCAGCGTGCTGCTGGTGCTGCAGGGGATGGACACCTCCGGCAAGGGCGGAGTGATCCGGCACAGCGCGGGCCAGATGGACCCGCAGGGCCTGCGGATCACCTCATTCAAGGCACCGACCGCGATCGAGAAGCGGCGCGGCTTCCTCTGGCGGATCCGGCAGGCGCTGCCGGCGGCCGGGTACATCGGCATCTTCGACCGATCGCACTACGAGGACGTGCTGATCGCCCGGGTCCGCGAGCTGGTCACGCCTGCGGTCTGGAACCGGCGCTACGACCAGATCAACGAGTTCGAGCAGGAGCTCACCGCCAACGGCGTGACCGTGCTGAAGTGCTTCCTGCACATCTCCGCCGACGAGCAGAAGGCCCGGCTGGAGGCCCGGCTGGACGACTCGACCAAGCACTGGAAGTACAACCCGGCCGACGTCGACGAGCGGCAGCACTGGCCGGCGTACACCGAGGCCTATCAGGCGGCGATCGAGCGTTGCAACGGCGAGACGGCGCCGTGGTACGTGATCCCGAGCGACCGCAAGTGGTACCGGAACTGGGCGATCACCAAGCTGCTGCTGGAGACCCTCACTGATCTCGACCCGCAGTGGCCGGCGGCCGACTTCGATCTGGAGACGGAGAAGAAGCGGGTGTCCGAGTCCTCCATCGGGTGATGGCGACCCCGACCAGGCACAGCCCGCCGCCGACGAAGGCCAGCGCGGCGGGCACCTCGTCCAGGATCAGCCAGGAGATCAGCGTCGCGACGGCCGGCACCAGGTAGGTGGTCGACGCCACCTGCCCGGCGCTGAGCCGCTTCAGCGCGTACGACCAGGTGCTGAACCCGATCGCCGTCGGGAATACCCCCAGATACACCAGCCAGGCGAGGTCCTCGCCCGACGCGTCCCGCACCTGCTCGATCAGCTGCGGGCCCCAGGGCAGGCAGACGACCGCGCCGATCACGCAGGCGAGCCAGACCGACATCACCGGCGCGACGTGCTTCAGCGCCGGTTTCTGGGTCAGTGCCCCGATCGCGTAGAAGATCGCCGCGAGCAGGCACAGTACGACGCCGGTGGTGCTCACCGCCGAGGCGGTGCCGGCGGCGCGGTTGGTGCTGACCGCGATCAGGACGACTCCGGCGAAGGCGACCGCGATGCCGATCAGCAGCGGCCGCGGCAGGCCCTCCTTGAGCAGCACCCCGGCCAGCAGCGCGATCAGGATCGGTCCGATGTTGACCACCAGCGCCGAGGTGCCCGCGTCCAGGTACTGCTCGCCGGCGTTCAGCGCCAGGTTGTACGCGCCGAACCAGATCACCCCGTAACAGATCACCAGCAGCAACGGCCGTCCGGTCGGCATCCGGTGCCGCCAGGGCCGGGCCAGCGCGGTGAGCGCGAGCCCGCCGACGAGCAGCCGGCCGAGCGACAGCGCACCGGCCGAGAACGTGTCGCCGAGCGCCCGGATGCCGACGAACGCCGACGCCCAGGCGACCACGGTGACCAGCATCGCCGGCAGGGAGAGATCACGATTCCTCACCAGCACACGCTATGCAGCGCATGCTTCGGCCACGACCGAACAAACGGTCAACCTCAGGTCAGATCCCGCCCGGCGGCGTAGGCCGCGGCGAACTCGGCCGACGGCGGGATCGGCGTGATCACGTCGACCAGTGTGCCGCTCGGGTCGACGGTCATGAAGTGCCGCTGACCGAAGTCCTCACTGCGCAGGCTCCACGGGATCTCGAGGCCGGCGGCGCGCACCGCTTCATGTACGGCGTCCACGTCGTCGACCTCGATCGACACCAGGACGCCGGCCGGGCGGAGCCGGAACCGCTCCGGCACGCTCGAGTGGTCCCGCGCGACGATGCCGAGCTGCGGCCGGCTGCCGTCCGGTGCCTCCAGTTGGACGTACCAGCCGCTGTCGAAGACCGTCCGGAAGCCGAAGAACGTGACGTAGAACTGCTGGGTCGCGGCGACGTCCTCGGCGCAGACGACCGGGAAGATGGAAGTGATCATGGCGCCGAGGCTGCGGCCTCCGGTCGCCGGAGGGTCAAGTCCCCGGCTTCTGCAGCAGGTAGTCCTCGGCACGCATCGAGCTCGGCGGCTTGACGTCGACCGGCAGCAACTCCCGCAGGTCGCGCTCGGTCAGCGAGTCCGGGTCGCGCTCGGACAGCCGGGTGGCCTGGTTCGAGGTCGACTCCTCGAGCAGGTTGCGCATGAACCGGCCGTTGCCGAAGGTGTGCCCGCGCGGTGGCCGCGGGATGGCGGCCTCGACCGCGTCCCGGACGCCCTTGGCGAGGATCATGCCCCGCTGCTGGGCCATCAGCTCGTAGATCGAGATCAGTTGCTCGTCGTCGTAGTCGCTGAACGACAGCATCTTCGGGAACCGCGACGCCAGACCGGTGTTCGACTCCAGGAACCGCTGGATCTCCCGGTGGTATCCGGCGACGATCACGATGCAGTCGTCGCGGTGGTCCTCCATCATCTTCAGCACGCGTGGCGACGGCCTCGACCCCGAAGTCACCCGGGCTGTTGTCCGGGGTCAGGGTGTAGGCCTCATCGATGAACAGCACGCCGCCGATCGCCTCGCGGAACTTGGCGGCGGTCATCGGCGCGGTGCTGCCGACCCCGGCGCCGACCAGGTCGGACCGGTCGACCTCGACCACGTGCCCCTTGTCGAGGATGCCCAGCTCCTTGTAGATCCGGCTGAGCAACCGGGCCACCGTCGTCTTCGCGGTACCGGGCTTGCCGACGAACACCATGTGCCGGGCCCGCTCGTGCACCGGCAGGCCGAGCTCCTTGCGGCGCTAGGTCGGCCTTGGTCTCGGCCACCATCCGCCGGACGGCGTCCTTGACCGACTCCAGGCCGATCAGGGACTCCATCTCGCCGAGCGGATCGTCCTCGAAGGTCAGCGGCTCGGGCAGCTCGTCCGCAGCCGCCTCTTCGGTGGCGGCGGGCTCCGGCTCGGGCTCCAGCTCCGGTTCGGGCGTCACCACCACCGCGGCGGTCAGGGGTTCGGCGTCGAGGGCGTCGAAGAAGGCGCCCAGGTCCGGGATCTGGAGCTCCGGCCAGGGCGCGTTCGCGAGTACGCCGGCCAGCTGGACGGACACCTGGGTGGCCGCGGTCGCCCAGGCCCGGGCGGCGGTCACCTCGCCCTGGTGCACGGCCTGGACCAGCCACTCGGTGTTGCCGGTCAGCCAGGCCCGCCGGTCGAAGCCGTCCCGGGCAGCGGCGAAGGCCGTGTACGACGTCGCCGCGCGGCCGGGCCGAGACTCCGGCCGACCTGGGCCGGCACCTCGGTGAACCCGGTGGCCAGGATCAGCCGAGCCAGCAGCTGCGGGAAGTCCCCGTCGCCGCCGCCGACCGCGGACAGGCCCGCGTGGGCCCGGTCGAGTGCCGCCAGCGCGTGCGTGAACGCCGCCTCGGGGCCGGCCAGCTCCGGCAGCACCGCGCGCTCCTCGTCGGTGAGGAAGTCTCCCCGCCAGAAGTCCACGATCCGCGTCGTAGTCGCCGGCGACGTGCAGCCGGGTCACCTCGTTGCCGGCCAGCACCCGGTCGAACGCGGCGGACAGCGCCCCGGCCCTGGCCTCGAACGGCGGTGCGTCCACGAACAGGTTGACGACGTCACGGGACAGCTCGAGCGCCATGCCGCCGGGCCGGTTCCGGGAAGTTCCGGGCGCCGGAGATCATCTGCAGCGGCCACTCGAAGCTGGCGACCCGGATCACGTGCCCCGAACCGATCCGGTACGTCGGCCGGTGGAAGTCCCGGGTCAGCGCAGCGGAGATGTCGGCGTACTCCCCGCGCAGGACCGGGATCCAGCCGGTCAGCAGCGGGGCGACGTGATGGGCGTACCAGACCGCGGCCGGGGTGCCCTGAACGAAGTCCGGGAACGTGGCCGCGCGCAAGGTGTTCGGATCGTTCGCCCACGCCCGCAACTGGGTGCGGACACCCGCGAGCCAGTCCTGCGACACCTCCCAGGGCTCAGTGTCGGCGAGCGCGTCGAGTACCTGTCTGTCGTCAGCCACGCACCGCATGCTAAGCGATAGCCGTCAGGCTGACCTGACCAGTGCGGGGCGCGGCGCCGGGATCTCCAGGGTGAGCAGGTCGAGGCCGGCGACGCCGTACCGCAGCAGCACCAGCCGGGCCAGCTCGTCGCTGACGCCCAGGGGCTGCGACACCGCGACCGCACCGGCCCGGCGGGACGTCTGCTCGGCGGTGTCCGGCAGCACGCCCGGGGCCAGGAAGAACGACCCGACCGCGACATGCCGGCGGCCCTCCAGCCGCCACTGCAGCACCGCCTCGGCCGGTGACGGGTGGGCCGCGGTGGTGAAGGCGGCCACCACCGGCAGCTTGTGCCGCTGGCCCCACAGCCGGGCCAGCCGGGAGACGGTCGCGTTCGCCTGCGAGTCGCTGGACCCGGCGACCGCGAGCACCAGTGCGTCGAGCTCGCGGACCCGGCCGGCCCGCAGCTCGGCCCGCATCCGCCGGTCCAGCACGTCCAGCAGCGAGTCGTCGTACCCGAGCACGTCGGCGGCCAGGATCCGCAGCGACGGGTGCCGCTCACGCGCCTCGTCGACCACCGCGGGCACGTCCACCCGGGCGTGGAAGGCACCGGACAGCAGCAGCGGCACCAGCACCACCTCCTCGACGCCGTCGGCGGCGAGCTTGTCGATGATCTGGTACGGCGTCGGCGGGCAGTGGTCGAGGAACGACGTCTCGATCCGCAGGTCCTCGCGCTGCTCGCGCAGGCACTTGGCCAGGGCGTGCACGGTGGCGGCCGACCGCGGGTCGCGGCTGCCGTGGGCGAGGATCACGAGTGCTGGAGCGGTCACAGCGGTTCCCCTTCTGTGTCATCGACCATGCCCGCGGACAACGTCCACCCGTCGTGGGCGTCGATCAGCAGGAACGATCCGGTGATGGTGTTGCGGGAGTACGGGTCGATGGCCAATGGCGCGGCCACCTTGAGCTGCACCTTGCCGATGTCGTTCAGGCGCAGCTCGCCGGCGTCGATCACGCCGAGCGTTTCTAGGTCCAGGGCGCCGTCGATCGCGGTCACGATCGCCTGCGCCGTGGTGGTGGTGTGCTTGATCAGCACCCGGGCGCCGACGGTCAGCGGCCGGTCGCCCAGCCAGCAGACCGTCGCGGCCAGCTCGCGCCGGGTGCCGGGGGAGGTGTCCGCGGCCACGATCACCGAGCCGCGGGCGACGTCCAGGTCGTCGTCCAGCCGGACCGTCACCGCCTGCCCGGCGGTGGCGCTGTCCCGCTCGGCCACCGCGACCGAGGCGGTCGCGCGGTCGATCCCCGCGATGGTGGTACGCCGGCCCGCCGGCAGCACGATCACCTCGTCGCCGGTGCGGACATTGCCGGAGGCAACAGTGCCGGCATACCCGCGGTACTCGTCGGTCTCTGCGACCGGATCACGTACTGCACCGGGAACCGGAACGGCTCGTCCGACACGTCTTCGCGGCCCGCGGCGTTCTCCAGGAACTCCAGCAGCACCGGCCCGTCGTACCACTCGGTCCGCTCGGAGCGGTCGACCACGTTGTCGCCGACCAGCGCCGAGACCGGGATCGCCTGCACGTCGGGGATGCCGAGCCGCGCGGCCAGCTCGCTGATCTCGCCGGCGATCTCCTTGTAGACCACCTCGTCGTAGTCGACCAGGTCGATCTTGTTCACCGCCAGCAGCACGTGCGGCACCCGCAGCAGCCCGGCCACGGCCAGGTGGCGGCGGGTCTGCTCGACCACACCGCTGCGGGCGTCGACCAGGATGATCACCACGTCCGCGGTGGACGCGCCGGTGACCGTGTTGCGGGTGTACTGCACGTGCCCGGGGCAGTCGGCCAGGATGTACGACCGGGTGTCGGTGGCGAAGTACCGGTAGGCGACGTCGATGGTGATGCCCTGCTCGCGCTCGGCCCGCAGGCCGTCGGTCAGCAGCGCGAAGTCGAAGTCGCCGCCGCGGCTCTCCGAGACCGTCTTCACGTGCGCGATCTGGTCGGCCAGGATCGCCTTGCAGTCGTGCAGCAGCCGGCCGACCAGCGTCGACTTGCCGTCGTCCACCGAGCCTGCCGTGGCCAGTCTGAGGAGCGTGGTCATCAGAAGTACCCCTCCCGCTTGCGGTCTTCCATCGCGGCTTCGCTGGCCCGGTCGTCGGCCCGGGTGGCGCCCCGTTCGGTCAGCTCGCTCGCCGCCACCTCGACCACGACCTCCGCCGGCGTCGCGGCGACGCTCTCCACCGCGCCCGTGCAGGACATGTCGCCGACGGTCCGGTATCGCACCGTGCGCACCGACGGCACCTCGCCGGCCCGCGGCTGCGAGTAGGGCCCGGTGGCCAGCAGCATCCCGTCCCGCTCGAACACCTCGCGCTGGTGCGCGTAGTAGATGCTCGGCAGGTCGATCCCCTCGGCGTCGATGTAGCGCCAGACGTCGAACTCGGTCCAGTTCGACAGCGGGAAGACCCGGACGTGCTCGCCCGGGCGGTGCCGGCCGTTGTACAGCGACCACAGCTCCGGCCGCTGGTTGCGAGGGTCCCACTGGCCGAACTCGTCGCGCAGGCTGAACACCCGCTCCTTGGCCCGGGCCCTCTCCTCGTCCCGCCGGCCGCCGCCGAACACCGCGTCGTACCGGTCCGGCGTTGATCGCGTCCAGCAGCGGGACGGTCTGCAGCTGGTTGCGGAAGCCGTCCGGGCGCTCGCGCAGCCGGCCGTCGGCCAGGTAGTCCTGGACCTGGGCCACCTCGAGCTTCAGCCCGAGCTCGGCCACCACCCGGTCGCGGTACTCCAGCACCTCGGCGAAGTTGTGCCCGGTGTCGACGTGCAGCAGCGTGAACGGCGGCCGGGCCGGCGAGAACGCCTTCCGGGCCAGGTGCAGCATCACGATCGAGTCCTTGCCGCCGGAGAACAGCAGCACCGGCCGCTCGAACTCCGCCGCCACCTCGCGGAAGACGAACAGCGACTCGGACTCCAGCGCCTCGAGCTCGGACTGACCTGTGTCGTCGTCATACGTGCAGCCCGCATTCGGTCTTGCCGCGCCCGGCCCAGCGGCCACTGCGCGGGTCCTCGCCCGGCGCCACCTGCCGGGTGCACGGCTGGCAGCCGATCGACGGGTAGCCGTCGTAGACCAGCGGGTTCACCAGCACGCCGTTGTCGGCGATGTAGGAGTCCAGGTCGTCCTGGGTCCAGGCCGCGATCGGGTTGAGCTTCACCATGTCGCGCTTGGCGTCGTACTCGACCAGCTGGGTGCCGGCCCGGGTCGGCGCCTCCTCCCGGCGTACCCCGGTGACCCAGGCGTCGTACGGCGCGAGGGCCGGTTCAGCGGCGCGACCTTGCGCAGCGCGCAGCACTTGTCGGGCTCGCGGGCGAACAGGTCCTTGCCGTACGTCCGCGTCCTGCTCGGCGACGGTCTGCTCCGGCAGCACGTTGATCAGGTTGATGTCCAGCGTCGCGCCGACCGCGTCGCGGGTGCCGATCGTCTCGGCGAAGTGGTAGCCGGTGTCCAGGAACACCACGTCCACGCCCGGGGCCGCCTGGGCCGCCAGGTGGGGGAGTACGCCGTCGGCCATCGAGGCGGTCACCACCAGCTTGTCGCCGAAGGTCTCCCGGCCCAGCGCAGCACCTCGTGCGCCGACGCGCCGTCGAGCTCGCTCGTCGGCCTTGCTCGCCAAGCGTCTCGAGGTCCGTACTCATCACGATCGTCACCCGCAGGCCGACGAGCTTCGACCTTGAAGACCCGGGTGCAGGCCCGGCACTCCCAGGCGCCGTGGCCGTCCTCCGGCGGCCGCAGGTCCTCGTCACCGCAGTACGGGCAGTAGCTTCGGCGCCGCGCGCTCACTCATCGCAGCTCCTCCTCGTCGGCTCGGACCACCCACTGGGCGAACGCTCGCCCTCGGTGCGTCCGCGAGGTAGCGGCGGGTGACCCGTTCGACGTAGTCGGTCAGGCCGGCGGCGGTGACCTTGTGGCCGCGCAGCTTGCGGCCGAAGCCGGCGTCCAGGCCGAGCCCGCCGCCGAGGTGGACCTGGAAGCCCTCCACCTGGTTGCCGTCGGCGTCATCACCAGCTGGCCCTTGAGCCCGATGTCGGCGACCTGGGTCCGGGCGCAGGAGTTCGGGCAGCCGTTGAGGTTGACCGTGATCGGCACGTCGAGGTCGCGGGATCCGCTCCTCCAGCTCGGCGATCAGCTCGGCCGCCCGGGCCTTGGTCTCGACGATCGCCAGCTTGCAGAACTCGATCCCGGTGCAGGCCATCGTGTTCCGCCGCCAGGCCGACGGCTGCGCCTGGCAACCCGAGCTCGCCCAGCGCGGCGACCAGCGAGTCGACCCGCGTCCGGCTCGACGTCCAGCACCAGCAGCTTCTGGTACGCGGTGGTCCGGACCCGGTCCGAGCCGTGCGCCTCGACGACGTCCGCGAACTTGGCCAGGTCGGCGCCGGAGACCCGGCCGACGACCGGCGCCGACGCCGACGTAGAACTTGCCGTCCCGCTGCCGGTGGACGCCGATGTGGTCACCGCTGTACGGCGGGGATCTCGGGCGCCGGTCCGTCGATCAGCGTGCGCTTGAGGTACTTCGTTCTCCAGCACCTCGCGGAACTTCTCCACGCCCCAGTCGGCGACCAGGAACTTCAGCCGGGCCCGGGTCCGCAGCCGGCGGTAGCCGTAGTCGCGGAAGATGCTGGCCACGCCCCCCCAGACCTCGGGCACCTCGTCCAGCGGGACCCAGGCGCCGAGCCGCTGCGCGAGCATCGGGTTGGTGGACAGCCCGCCGCCGACCCAGAGGTCGAAGCCGGGGCCGTGCTCGGGGTGCACCACGCCGACGAACGAGATGTCGTTGACCTCGTGACGACGTCGTGCGACGGGTGGCCGGTGATCGCGGTCTTGAACTTCCGCGGCAGGTTGGAGAACTCGGTGCTGCCGATGTACTTGTCGACGATCTCGTGGATCGCCGGCGTCGGGTCGATGATCTCGTCCGCGGCGATGCCGGCGACCGGGGGCCGAGCACCACCCGCGGGACGTCGCCGCAGGCCTCGGTGGTGTAGAGCCCGACCGCCTCGAGCCGCTGCCAGATCGCCGGCACGTCCTCGATCCGGATCCAGTGCAGCTGGATGTTCTGCCGGTCGGTGATGTCGGCGGTGTCGCGTGCGTAGGTGGTGGAGACGTCGGCGATGGTCCGCAGCTGCTCGACGGTGAGCTGGCCGCCGTCGATCCGGACCCGGAGCATGAAGTACTCGTCGTCCAGCTCGTCGGCTCCAGTATCGCGGTCTTGCCGCCGTCGATCCCGGGCTTGCGCTGGGTGTACAGCCCCCACCAGCGGAACCGCCCGCGCAGGTCGGCCGGGTCGATCGAGGCGAAGCCGCGGTGCGCGTAGATGTTCTCGATCCGGGCCCGGACGTTCAGCGCGTCGTCGTCTTCTTGTTCTGCTCGTTCGGGTTCAGCGGCTCGCGGTGGCCGAGCGCCCATTGGCCTTCGCCGCGCTTCGGGCGGGTCGATGCCTTGCGGGCAGGAGCGGTGACGCCAGTCATCCGGAGGAGTCCTCGTCTGTGTCAGACGGGCGCGGTGCACGCTGGGTCCCGGAGCATCGGCGGTCCGGGTCTTCGGCGCGCGCCGCACCCAGCGATGATCAGAAAGATCGGTGGCGGGGCAGCGCGGTCAGATCGCCGAAGGACAACAGATGGCGCTGCGCATACGACCGAGATCGACGTGAATGCGACCTACGAGAAGTGTCGTGTGGACAGCGAACATGTCATCAAGAGTGCGGCCTCTCGATGTCAAGAATCAACCGGTGATCCCGAATGATGAGACACAGTCTCACTATTCAAGTCGGCGAGCGTGGGTAACGACGAGCCGGTAGCAGGACATGCTGCGGTATGACGGGTCCAGAAGTGCGGTTCCGCACGCTGTTCGAGGCGCACTTCCGCGACCTGCTGGGCTACGCGTTGTGCCGCGTCGCCGCGCCGGAGGATGCCGCCGAAGTGGTCGCCGAGACGATGCTGGTGGCCTGGCGCCGGCTCGGCGAGCGGCTCCGCCAGCAGTTGGCCACCGTCACGCCCGACGTCGCCGAGACCGTCGCGTCGACGGTGTCGGTACGGCGCGCGCGCTGGGGTGCACTGGCGCCCGATCTCGCGCTATCAGCACGACCTGAGGGATCGGGCGGCCAACGGCAACACCTCGGTGCCGATCGAGCTGCTCGGCCAGCGGGCGACGATGTTCCGGTACGGACGATCCACCGACTTCACCACCCTGCTGCCGCCGAAGGGGCCCAACTTCCTGGAGATCCGCGCGGACGTCGGCTCGGAGCAGGCCTACCGCGACCTGATCGCCAAGCTGCACGCCGTGGACGTGAACACCTGGCTCGACGCCTTGCCGGACTCCTTCGTCCTGCCGTCGGAGCGGTCCGCGGTCGTCGACGAGATGCTCGCCGACATCCCTGTCCCGCCCGGATTCGATCGTGAGCAGCTCAACCGGGGCACCCAGCCGGGTGGCCCGGGCTGTCCGGCTGGGTCAGCCGAGATCGAGGCCGGGGTAGAGCGGGTTGGCGTCGAGCAGTTCGGCGGCGGCGGCGTGGGTGCTTGTCGGCGACGCCGTCGGCCAGCACGTACTTCGCCTTGCCGGGCTTGCCGTCCTTGGTCGTCGCCGGGGTGGTCGACGACAGTACGTCGACGATCAGCTCGGCGACCCGGTCGAAGTCGTCCGGGCCGAAGCCGCGCGACGTCAGCGCCGGGCGTGCCGATGCGGACACCGGAGGTGTACCAGGCGCCGTTCGGGTCGCGCGGGACCGAGTTGCGGTTGGTGACGATGCCGGAGTCGAGCAGCGCGGACTCGGCCTGCCGGCCGGTGATCGCCGTACGACGAGACGTCGATCAGCACCAGGTGGTTCTCGGTGCCGCCGGTGACGATCTTCGTGCCGCGCTTCATCAGGCCCTCGGCCAGCGCGACCGCGTTGTCGGCGACGTTCTGGGCGTACGTCTGGAAGGACGGACTGCGGGCCTCGGCGAACGCGACCGCCTTGGCCGCCATCACGTGTCCGAGCGGGCCGCCGAGCACCATCGGGCAGCCGCGGTCGACCGCGGACGCGAACTCCGGCTGGCAGAGCACCATGCCGCCGCGCGGGCCGCGCAGCGACTTGTGCGTCGTGGTGGTGGTGATGTGCGCGTGCGGCACCGGGTCGAAGTCGCCGGTGAACACCTTGCCGGCGACCAGCCCGGCGAAGTGCGCCATGTCGACGACGAAGTGTGGCGCCGACCTCGTCGGCGATCTCGCGCATCGTGGCGAAGTTGACCTTCCGCGGGTACGCCGAGTAGCCGGCCATCAGGATCAGCGGCCGGAACTCCCGGGCGAGCCGGGCGACCTCGTCGTAGTCGAGCAGGCCGGTCTCCGGGTCGGTGCCGTACGACGTCTGGTGGAACATCTTGCCGGAGATGTTCGGCCGGAACCCGTGCGTGAGGTGGCCGCCGGCGTCGAGCGACATGCCGATCATGCGCTGGTCGCCGAACGCCGCCCGCAGCTCGGCCCAGTCCGGCCTCGGACAGGTCGTACACCGTCTTCGCGCCTGCGCCTTCTCGAGCGCCGGCGACTCGATGCGGTGCGCCAGCACCGCCCAGAACGCGACCAGGTTGGCGTCGATGCCCGAGTGCGGCTGGACGTAGGCGTGCGGCGCGCCGAACAGCGCCTTGGCGTGGTCGGCGGCGAGCTGCTCGACGGTGTCGATGTTCTGACAGCCGGCGTAGAAGCGGTGGCCGATCGTGCCCTCGGCGTACTTGTCGGACATCCACTGGCCCATCGTCAGCAGCACCGCCGGCGAGGCGTAGTTCTCGCTGGCGATCAGCTTCAGCGACGCGCGCTGGTCGGCCAGCTCACTGCGGATCGCGCCGGCCACGTTCGGCTCGACCGCGGCGATCACGTCGAGGGCGTTGGTGTACGCCGTCGTCGCCGGCGAGGCATCGAAGGTCGGTTGCTCGGTCATCTGCATCTCCCTGCGGGTCGAGGTCCACGTAGCACCCAGGCGCGCGGTGCAGACGTCGTTTCGCTCCCCGGTGGTGATCCACCTCAGCGCCAGTCGCGACGCCGCCGACATTAGCCGAACGCGGCGCGCGGGTGTGAGTCGACAGCCGGACGTCGGAGGACTTGAATCAAAGAACCACCGGACCCTGGGGGTCGAGCATGCGGACCGCGTTCATGCGGCAGGCGATCGCCTTGGGCCTGCACGGGATGCGGATCGGCGAGGGCGGGCCGTTCGGCGCGGTCGTGGTGAAGCGCAACAAAGTGTTCGCGGCCGGCTGGAACCGGGTGAACGCCGGCCACGACCCGACCGCGCACGCGATGGTGGTCGCCATTCGTCGCGCGTGCGAGCGGCTCGGCAGCAGCGAGCTGACCGACTGTGACGTCTACGTGGAGCTGCGAGCCGTGCCCGATGTGTCACGGCGCGATCTACTGGGCCAAACCGCGCGCGCTGTACTTCGCCAGCACGATGGCCGAGGCCGCGGCGGTCGGCTTCGACGACTCGTTCATCCTCGAGGACATGAACCTGCCGTACGCCGAGCGGCACATCCCGTTCGTCCGGATCGAGGTGGACGACTCCACCGTCGGCCTGCGCGAGTGGGTCAGCCGGCGCGGCCGGACCGCCATCCGCTGACCGCCAGCCCGAGGACCGCGAACAGCGCCATCCAGCCGGCGATCACCAGCTGCTCGACGACGTACACCCCGCTGCCGATCGCCGGCGTCATCGGCACGAACACGTAGATCCCGGCGGCCAGTGGCAGCTGCCGCCGGCGCCCGGTCCACACCCGGGCCCGAAGCACGGCGATCCCGGCCAGGATCGCGAAGACGCCGATCGCGAGCGACGCCAGCCCGTAGCCGGCGCCGATCGAGTCGTCGTCGTCCTTCACGGCGACCGACACCAGCTCGAGGGCGGCCAGCGCCAGCATCGCCAGCGCACTGCCGCCGACCCCGACCCGGCCGAGCCGGGACCGGCCGGTGGCGCCGGAGGTCCAGAGCCCGAGCAGGAGCACGACCAGCCCGGCGGCGACGCCGAGCAGTCCGGCCCAGAACCCGACCAGGCCGGCGGCCCGGCTCGAGGTGGCCGGTTGCAGAGTCTGTGTAGTCACGATGACCACTACGCTCCGGCGGGCCTTGCCGGTTTCCGCCCGGTTGCCGGGAATGCGTCCGCCGTGTCGATACGGTATGGGTATGGCGACAGCGGGGCCCAGGTCCGGACGTGCACTGCACGTCTCGTTCGGCTGGCTCCGTAAGGTCGGCGGACTGCTCTGGCGGCTGCTCAGTCAGACAGTCGGGACCTGCCTGCGCTACCGGGTCACCGGCCTCGCCGCCGAGGGAGCCTTCTTCGCGATCCTGTCGTTGCCGCCGCTGATCTTCGGGCTGGCCGGCTCGATCGGTTTCCTGGCGAACCGGCTCGACCTGGAGACGATCAACGACATCCGGCAGGGCATCATCGACCTGGCCTCGCGGGCGCTGACCGACGAGTCGGTCCAAGGTGTGATCGTGCCGACGCTGAACGACGTCCTCGGCACGCCGGACGGCCGCAGCGGCGGCCGGTTCGACGTGATCTCGATCGGTTTCCTGCTCGCGCTCTGGTCCGGCAGCCGTGCACTCAACGTGTTCGTCGACACCATCACGATCATGTACGGGATGGGCGGCAAGCGGGGCATCGTGAAGACCCGGGCGCTGTCGTTCACGCTCTACTGCGTGGCGCTGATCATCGGCGTCGTGGTGCTGCCGCTGGTGCTGGCCGGACCGTCCGCGATCGACTCGTTGCTGCCGGCCCGGCTGGACTTCCTGAACCAGCTCTACTGGCCCGTGGTGATCGTGCTCTCGGTCGGCTTCCTGAACACCCTCTACCACCTGAGTGTCCCGGTCCGCACGCCCTGGGTGTCCGACCTGCCGGGCTCGGCGCTGGCGCTGTCGATCTGGATCCTCGGCAGCTTCCTGCTCCGGTGGACCCTGCAGACCACCGTCGGCGACACGTCGATCTACGGACCGCTGGCAGCACCCATCGCCGTACTGCTGTGGCTCTATCTGACCGCGATCGCGGTGCTGATCGGGGCGGCGCTGAACGCCGTCATCGACCGGACCTGGCCGCACCGGACCCGGCCCGAGTTGCGCGAGAAGATCCCGCGGGACCGGCGGCGGGCGAGGATCCTGGCCCGGTCGAACGCGTCGAGTGAGCACCGGCCGCGCAAGGCCTCCGGCCGGACGGTACGCCGGACCAAACGGCCGCGGATCACCTCGCCGGTGCCGGGGCCTAGCGACGGCAGGCTGGAGCAGCCGGTCGAGGACACGCCGCCGGACGAGCAACCGGACGAGCAACCGGACGAGCAACCGGCCGGGGCCGGAAAATCCCGTGCGCCGCGCTCGGACGGCGACGTAGCCTGACGACATCGCGATCGCCCGGCGGATCCGGGCCCGAACCCGAAGGGAGCTGAGTGCCATGACCGACACCACGGCCAGCGCGGCCGTCAGTTCCCGCCCCCGGAGCCGCTAGCAGACGCTGCGGCCGGGCCCGAAGAAAGGTTCGTCGCAGATGTCCGCAGCATTTCCGGCCCTCGAAGAACTCGGCTGGGATGCCGAGACGGCGTCCTGGTTCACCGCACTGCCCGGATCGGCCGAACTGATCCCCGGCCGGGTCGGCCGGGTCGACAAAGGGCTGAACACCGTCCTCACCACGGACGGACCGATCCGTGCCTCGTGGTCCGGCACGGTCCTGACCGCCGTCGCGGCCGATGCGCAGTCAACCCCGTGCACAGGGGACTGGGTGGCCCTGCGCCGCTGGCCCGACGACCGCACCACCCTCGACGCGGTGGCGCCACGCCGGACCAGGATCGTCCGGGCCGACGTGGGCGGCAGTTCCCGCGGCCAGGTGCTCGCCTCCAACGTGGACGTGGTGGCGGTCGTCGCCGGCCTGCACCCGGAGCCGAACCTGCGCCGGATCGAACGCTTCCTCGCCCTGGCCTGGGACAGCGGTGCCCAGCCGGCCGTCATCCTGACGAAGTCCGACCTGGTCACCGATGCTGTCGAGGTCGCGGAGGATGTCGCGGCGGCCGCGCCCGGGGTCGAGGTGCTGGTGTGCAGCGCCGAGACCGGCGACGGGGTCGACGCGGTCCGGGCGCTGCTCGCCGGGCACCGGACGATGGCCATGCTCGGCGTCAGCGGCGCCGGCAAGTCGTCACTGGTGAACGCGCTGGCCGGGGTCGAGGTGCTGGCGGTGCGGCAGATCCGGGCCGATGGCAAGGGCCGGCACACCTCGGTACGCCGTGAGCTGGTACCGCTGCCCGGTGGTGGCGTCGTGATCGACACCCCGGGACTGCGGGGGATCGGCCTGCAGGACGCCGGCGACGGCCTGGCCGCGGTGTTCGCCGACATCGAGGCCCTGGTTGCCTCGTGCAAGTTCACCGACTGCCGCCACCTGACCGAGCCGGACTGCGCCGTCCGGGCCGCCCTCGACGACGGCACCCTGCCGTACCGCCGCTACGAGAGCTGGCAGAAACTCCAGCGCGAGGCCGCCTGGATGGCCCGCCGCGCCGACCTCCGCCGCCGGGCCGACCTGAAGAAGAGCCTGCGCGCCCGCGGCAGCAAAGGCCGTCCCCCGACGGGCTGACCCCTCGTGTGGTCAGACCTCGCCGAAGCCCCCACCTTGTGTGGTCAGACCTCGCCGTGGAAACCGGGATTTCCTCGGCGAGACCTGACCACACAGGAGACGGTGGCTGTGGGGATCTGACCACATGAGCGGTGCCGGGCGAGTCACGGGTGAGGGCGGTACCAGTCGGGTGGGGTCCACCAGGTCGGCGGCGTCGTCACCCAACGGTCCCGGCTGCGGTCGCGGCGAAGCCCTTCCTCGTGGGCTGCCCGCAACCTTGCGATGGTCCGGGTCCGCTCGGCGAACAGATCATGTGAGCCAACCCTGACGACGATCAGGCCGTGGCGCTCGAACAGTTCCTCACGTGCGTTGTCCGTCGACTGTTGCTTGGGATCGCGGTGATGCGCTCCGTCGTACTCGACGACGACCCCGGCCTGCGAGGCGAGGCCGTCCGGGTAGCCGATCAACTCGCCGTCCGGTGTGAACAGCGGGATGTTGCACTCGAGCATGGGCAGACCGGCATCGAGCTGCCAGAGCATTCGCAGCCGGCTCTCGTACGGGTTCAGCGATCGTCGATCGGCCAGTTCGAGAGCAGCCCGAGCCTGGTGGACGCCCCGCCAGCGCGGACGGTCGACGGTGTAGCCGGCCAGGTCTCCGTAATCGAGGTCGGTGCCGTGCGCGACTGCGTCGAGCCAGCAGACAGCCTCGGTGAGGCTGGTCGCGCGACGGGTCAGGTCGAACGCCGTCCGGACCAGGGACGTGACCGGCACACCATGCAGCCGAACCACGTCGTCGGGCAGCAACGCACTCCGGAAGTCATCGATGCCGGGCCGACGAACCCGCTTCTCGCGCGCGACGCACACCATCACGTCGAGCTGGTTGCCATCCCAGCCGCGACCGTCGAGGGTCTTCGTGCCGTGCAGGAATGCCGCCGCCCAGCCGCCGATCGCGGCGTCGGCGGGCAGCACGACCGAGGCGTCGATGATCCGTTGCCATGGCTGGAGCTCGGCCAAGGCGTCGGACCAGTAGCCGTGGTGGCGACAGTCCCAGCCGTTGGAGTGAAGGTATCGGTGCCGCAGCGCGACCGCGGCGAGTTCGGCGTAGCGGGTCGGCGGTGGATGCAGGGTTTCGGTCATGCCGGGGAAGGTGCCGAGTCCGCCCGGATACCTGGCAGAGTTGTCCACAGGTGGCGCCGACGCTGTGTCCTGTGTGGTCAGACCTCGCCGTGGCAACCGCGGTTTCCACGGCGAGGTCTGACCACACGAGGGATTTCGCCGCAGACTGTCCCCGAGGGCGGGAACCGTTCGTCACTCCGGCGAAGGCAACCTCACCGAGAAGGGGATGAACATGAAGTACGCACTCCTGATCTACGTGGACCCGAACGGGTACGACAGCCTGACGCCGGACGAGCAGCAGGCCGCGACGAACGAGTACATGGCGCTGACGAAGGACCCGAAGGTCACCGACGGTGCGCACCTGCAGCCGGCGGAGACCGGGACCACCGTGCGGGTCCAGAGCGGCGACACGCTGGTCACCGACGGGCCGTTCGCGGACAGCAAGGAATTCTTCGGCGGCTACTACGTGGTCGAGGCCGACGACCTCGACGGCGCGCTGGAGATCGCCGCGCGGATTCCGGCGGCCCGGCTCGGCGGCGCGGTCGAGGTCCGGCCGTTTGCGGGCTGATCCGTTGCTCGACAAGGTGTTCCGCGAGCACTGGGGACGGGTGCTGGCTCGCCTGATCGGCATCCTCGGCGACTTCGATCTCGCCGAGGATGCCGTCCAGGAGGCGTTCGCGATCGCAGCCGAACGGTGGCCGCGGGACGGGATGCCGGACAACCCGGCCGGCTGGCTGGTGACGACTGCCCGCAACCGCGCGATCGACCGGATCCGGCGCGAGCGGGTGCTGGCCGCGAAGACCCGGCTGCTGGCCGAACCGGACCCGGTGCTGGAGGCCGCGATGGACGGTACGACGATCCCGGACGAGCGGCTCGAGCTGATCTTCACCTGCTGCCACCCGGCGCTCGCGACCGACGCGCAGGTGGCACTGACGCTGCGGACGCTCGGCGGCCTGGCGACGCCCGAGATCGCCCGGGCGTTCCTGGTGTCGGCGGACACGATGAAGCGCCGGCTGTCCCGCGCGAAGCTGAAGATCAAGGGCGCCGGGATCCCGTTCCGGGTGCCGCCGGACCACGTGCTGCCGGATCGGCTGGCAGCGGTGCTCGCCGTCGTGTACCTGATCTACAACGAGGGGTACGGCGGCCGGGTGGACCTCGCTGCGGAGGCGATCCGGCTCGGCCGGGTGCTGGCGGAGCTGATGCCGGACGAGCCGGAAGCACTCGGACTGCTCGCGCTGATGCTGTGCCACGACGCCCGCCGCCGGGCCCGGTTCGCCAGCGACGACCTGGTGCTGGCCGACCAGCAGGACCCGACGTTGTGGGACACCGCCGAACTCGCCGACGGCCGGGCGCTGCTCGACCGGGCGCTCGCGATCGGCGGTCGCGGCCCGTACGCGCTGCAGGCGGCGATCGCCTCGCTGCAGGCCGGCCGGCCGGTCGACTGGCCGCAGGTCGCCGCACTGTACGCCGAGCTGTCCCGGCTCACCGGGTCACCGGTGGTGGAGCTCAACCGGGCGGTTGCGGTCGCCCAGGCCGGCTCGGCGGCCGACGCCCTGCGGATCACTGACGGCCTGCCGCTGGAGGAGTACCAGTACCTGCACTCGACCCGGGCCGAGCTGCTGCGCCGGCTCGGCCGGACCGGCGAGGCCCGGGACGCCTACCTGCGGGCGCTCGAGCTCGCCACCGACGAGCCCGAGCGCAGGTTCCTGCTCCGCAAGGTGGACGAGCTCTAGACCGACCCGACGTACTGGCTCATGTGGTAGGCCGTCGACTGGTTCTGGGCGTTGCGCTTCCAGGTCGACACCATCAGGTGCAGGTCGTTCGCCGCCGAGGTCGACCAGGGGTGGATGAAACCGCCGTACAGGCTGGGCTCCTGCGCCCAGGTGACCTGCACCTTCTCCGGCGTCCAGACCTGGTCCGGCCCGGCGGCGGTGCGGGTGACGATGTTCAGGGTGGCGACGTTGAGGTACGCCATCACCCAGGTGCCGTCGCTCAGCCGCCGCACCGACGGCTCGCCGAACCGCCCGGTCAGGATCGGGGTGCAGGGCCGGCCCCAGCCCCAGTTGCTACCGTTCCAGCCCCAGCCCTCGTACTCGGCCGGGAAGAACATCCGGTCCCAGCGCACCCGGCGCAGCATCATCGGCCCGTCCTGCCGCCCGGACCGCACCGAGAACACGTACACCCAGTCGCCGTCGCGCTGCATCGACCACATCTGGAACGGGTCGTTGTTCGCGTCGTTGTTCCACCACTCCAGGTCGGTGCGAACGAAGTCGTTGCCGTTGTCGGAGTACGCCAGGCCGGCGTACCGGGACTTCCACGGGCCGGGCTCCCAGCGCTCGATGCTCATGTACGAGATCAGTTGGCGGCCGGTCTCGGGGAAACTGATGCCGTCGTTCGGGATCACCGTGACCTCGAACCGGCCCTCGTGGTCCGGGCCGTTGTGGCCGTTGTGCATCAGCTCCGGCGCCCGTCCGTTGCCGGCGACCCGGGCCGCGCTGTCGAACACCACACCACCGCTCGCGCCGGGATGGACGGCGGACCGCAGCATGACGGGGGAGCGCCAGTCGTTGTTCGGCTGCTCCGGCCAGGGGGTGTTGAAGGTGTCGCCGAACAGGTAGCCGATCGAGCCGTTCTCCAGCACGTACGGGATGCCGAGGTCGGTGCCGGCGACGTGCCAGCGGCTGGCGGTGTCCAGGTCGGCACCGGTCAGCCGCTTCTTGAAGCTGGCCGCCTGCGCGGCCTGCGGCGCGACCAGATCGGGTACGACGGCGGCCGCGAGTCCGGCTCCGGCGACCGAGCCGAGAAACGCTCTGCGGTTGAGGGTCATGGGCGGGTCCTCTCCACTGTCAGTGCTGTCTCCGATACAGAGTGCGCTACTCGGCAATCGATTTCCAGCTCTAGGCTGAGGTGAATGGACCGGATCTGGTACGTCGCCTACGGGTCCAACCTGTGCTTGGAGCGCTTCCGGTGCTACCTGGCCGGCGGCCGCCCGGAAGGCGGCGCCCGGGAGTACACCGGCTGCCGTGATCCGCGGGACCCGGCCGAGATCGTCCCGTTCACCATCCCCGGTGGCCTCTACTTCGCCGGCCGATCGACGGTCTGGGGCGGCGGCTCGGCGTACTTCGACCCGGAGGCGCACGGCGAGGTGGCCGGTCGCGGCTACCTGCTCACCCTGGGCCAGTTCAGCGACGTCGTGGCGCAGGAGACCCGCCGCCCGACCGGCACGGACCTGGCGTTCGACGGCATCGAGCTGCCGGTGGAAGGCCTGAACTACCGCCGGGTCGTACCGCTCGGCCGGCGGGCCGGCGTGCCGGCGGTGACGCTCACCTCGGCGCGGCGGGCACACCAGGAGTGGTCCGCGCCGTCGGCGGCCTACTTGCGGACGATCGTCGCCGGACTGCGGCAGGCGCACGGCTGGCCGCCGGACCGGATCGGCGCCTACCTGGCCGCGGCCCGCGGCGCGGCGGGGGAATGGACCGCGAACCGGATCAGTGCCCTCGTCCGCGACCTCAGCGAAGCTTCCTAAGTACCTTGGCCACCTCGTCGGCGTAGCGCCGGATCAGCTCGGGGTCGTGCGCGTCGGCGGTCCGGAAGATGCCGCGGGCCAGATGCGGATAGACGGTCAGCGCGTTGGCGGCGCCCATCACAATCAGCAGGAGCGCGGCCGGGTCGAGGTCGGGGTCGAGCTCGCCGGCCTCCTGCCTGGCCCGCAGGGTGTCGATCTCACCATGCAGGCGCTCGGTCCGTTCGACGGCGTCCGGGTCGTCGGCGCCACCGGTGTCGTTGAGGCCCTGCCAGGCGAGCAGCCGGCTGCCGTAGTCACCGGCCGCGGTGTCGACGATCCGCCGTTGGACCTCTTCGGCCAGCGGCAGGTCATCGGGGTAGGTCTCCTCCTCGTGCGAGCGCCAGCGGCGGCCGATCTCTGCGTAGAGGCCTTCCTTGCCGCCGAAGTAGTACGTGATCAGCTGCTTGTTGACGCCCGCCCGATCGGCGATCTCGGCGACCCGGGCGCCGGCGTACCCCTTGGCGGAGAACACCTCCAGGGCGGCGTCGACGATCCGCGCCTTGGTGCGCTCGGGATCGCGCCGGCGCTCCTCCGGCGCCGGCGACCGCCGGGGCCCGGTCTTGTCCTGATCCATGGACCTACCCTCTCGCATTCTCGAATCATACAAACGGTTGACATAATCAGCCAGATGGATGAAACTCACCATATGGACACATCACGCGCTGTCATCCCGCTGCTTAGTACCGGCTTCGGTTTCATCGGCGGTCAGACCCTGGACGAACCACTCGGGATGGCGGCCTTCGGCCTGCTGTGGGGGATCGGCGCGATGCTGCTCGCGCCGCGGATCGCCCGGCGAGCCGCGAATTCGGTGGCTCGGCGAATGCCCCGGTCTACGTGATGCTGCCGATGGCGTGCATGGTGCTGGGTGGATCGATCCTCGGCCACCTGGCCGGCCCGGACCCGGCATCGTTCCTGCGGCTGCTCGACCAGTCCGGCTACGGGATCTTCTTCTACGCCTTCCACGGACCGTTCGAGTGGATCCTGATGCCGTGGGCGCTGATGGCGAATTGGCATCACCTCAGCCGGCGTCGGCTGCTCGTTGCCGTCGCGGCGATCTTCTACCTCGGTCGCGTCGCCAGTGCGCTCTACTTCGCGCCGCACGCGATCGAGTGGGGACAGCACTCCGCGGCGGCGAGCATCGACCAGGTCGCGCTGTGGATCAACCTGGACCTGATCCGGCTCGTGCTGCAGGACACCGTCACCGCCGTACTGCTCCTCGTCGCTGCGCTGCACCGTCGCTTCCGGCCGCCCGGCGCCGCCGCCGCACTACCGGCGTGAATCCACGTGGCTAGCGAACGACTTTGACAGCAGCGGGGGCTGATCGAGACGGTCGTGCTCGCCTCGAACGTGGACGGGCTGCACTTCGCCGAGGCGCACGGATTCGTCGAGGTCGAGCGGTACGTCCTGCCGGGCCACCCCGTGCCCACGATCACGCTGTGACGGTCCGATCGGGTTTGATCGAGAATCTGCTCCGGCTGCCGTCCTCCGCCGACGCTGGGAGGACGAGCCGAGCTGAAGGAGCAGATGACATGCGAACACTTCGAAATCTGGTGGCTGTGACGACGGCGGCCCTGGCGATGACCGCCGTCGGTCTGGTCGCCCCGGCCGCCGGGCCCCTGACGCCAGCACCGCCGAGACGGCACTCGCCGGGCCCTGTCGTCGCTACTCGGTGGGCACCGACGGAGCCCCCATGTGGGAGATCGCGGGCAACCCTCTCAAGGCCTTCCGGCGGGGAACGGTGTACGGGTCGTTCATGAACTGTGGTTCCGGCCACTACGTCGACGGAGCCCTCTACCTCAGGATCGTCGCCAGCGGCCCCTACCGGTACGTCCGGGCGAGCGATGCGCGCCTGATCGGCTGAACCGGAAAATCCAAAAGGCCGGTCTTCCCGATTCGGGAGGGCCGGCCTTTGCTGGTGGGCGATACAAGAATTGAACTTGTGACCTCTTCCGTGTCAAGGAAGCGCGCTACCACTGCGCCAATCGCCCAGAAGATCTTGCGAGGTGGAGACGGGATTCGAACCCGTGTAGACGGCTTTGCAGGCCGTTGCCTCGCCTCTCGGCCACTCCACCGCAGCGATGATCCCGCTCCGAGCGGACGACCGGGTTCGAACCGGCGACCTCAACCTTGGCAAGGTTGCGCTCTACCAACTGAGCTACGTCCGCGTGCGGCCGAGACGCTCGTCCCGGCTGCCAGAAGAACATTAGCCGATGATCGCCGTCACACAAACTCGGGGGTCCGGTGTGTCCTCGACCCGTGGTCGTAGGGTGTCCGGCGTCGAAAGGAGAGTCGATGATCATCTGGGTGAACGGGCGACTGTTGGAAGGCCCGACGACGGCGGCGATCTCGCCGTTGGACCACGGTCTCACCGTCGGTGACGGCGTGTTCGAGACGATCAAGATCGTCGACGGGCAGCCGTTCGCGGTCACCAAGCACCTGGAGCGGCTGACCGGATCCGCGGCCGGGCTGGGGCTGGCCGAGCCGGACGACGACCTGATCCGCGAGGGCATCGCCGCGGTGACGGCGGTCGAGCCGCAGATGCCCTTCGGGCGGCTGCGGATCACCTACACCGCCGGGCCGTCGCCGCTGTCCTCGGTCCGCGGCGAGGCCCGCCCGACGGTGATCGTCGCGTCGCAGCCGATCGCGCAGCCGGCGACCACCGGTGCCGTCGTGACCGTGCCGTGGGTGCGCAACGAACGCGGTGCCACCTCCGGCCTGAAGACCACGTCGTACGCCGAGAACGTCCGCGCGCTCGCCTACGCCAAGGAGCGCGACGCCGGCGAGGCGATCTTCGCGAACACCGTCGGCAACCTCTGCGAGGGCACCGGTTCGAACGTCTTCTGCGTGTACGACGGTGAGCTGGTCACGCCGACGCTCGACTCCGGCGCGCTGGCCGGCGTCACCCGGGCCCTGGTGCTGGCCTGGTTCGGCGCGGTCGAGCGGGACGTCCCGCTGGCCAAGCTGGCCGAGGCCGACGAGGTGTTTCTCACGTCGACCACGCGGGACGTCCAGGCCGTGCTCAAGGTCGACGACCGCGACCTCGCCGCACCGGGCGAGGTCACCGCCGCGGTCCAGAAGGTCTTCGCCGAACGTGCCGCCGAGGACGTCGATCCCTAGGGCCTGTACAGCCAGGGCTCGGTGAGGTCGAAGAACTCCGGCGCGCCGACCGACAGAGCCGCGAGCTCGTCCATCTCCGCCTTCAGCGCCGGCGGCGGGTCCTTCTTCTCGCCGACCCGCGCCTCGGCCTCGGTGGTGAAGTACATCGCCATCGCCCAGCGGCCGTCGGGATAGGACACCGCCACGCTGCCGAGCACGTCCGGCCGGAACTCCTGCCACTCCTCGGAGTGCGAGCCCATCAGCTCCCGGGCGCGGGCCGGGTCGCTGCCCTGGCCGCGCATCACCTGGACGAACGTCGCGGTGGCCGGATCGCCGGGAGTGTCGACGTCGACCTCGCTGCTGTCCGCGAACGTCGGCTCGCCGTCGAACAGCTTCGCCGTCTCCGCCCACCAGGCGTCCTGCTCCGGCCGGTCGCCGTTGCGCTGCGCCTGCTCGGCCGACTCGAACCGCGCGAACGCGACGAACTGGCCGTCCGACGTCACGCCGGCGGTGCTGCCGAGCCAGCCGATCGAATCCGGTGCCAGCTCGGTCGCCCAGCGGTCCATCGCCGCCTTCACCGCCGCCGCGTCGCCGGTCCTGGCGGTGATCATCTGTACGAACATCACGAACCCCCTCGAGAATCGCCGGTCGCACCCTCGCCCCAGGGACCGGCTGCACGCCTCGACGCTACGCTGCCGTTGACCGCCGGTCGAGAACGGCCCGCTTACGGGCGACCGGCGTGCGGCACGGACACCCGCGCGGTGAGGACCCGGCCGGTCCGGGGCCCGGTCAGCAACCGGGTGATGTTCGCGCCGGGGTCGTCGGCCATCCGCCACTCGGCCGTCGCCATGTACAGCGTCCGGCCGTCCTCGCCGCCGAGCATGCAGGCGAAACAGGGGTGCTCGAGCTCGATCCGTTCCAGCACCTCGCCACCCTCGGCGACACGCTGGATGGACGATCCCTCGCCGCCGACCGCCGAGCACCAGATCGCGCCCTCGGCGTCCATGCAGATCCCGTCGCCGCTGACCGGTGCCCAGACCCGGCGGTTCGACAGGTCGCCGTCCTCGGCGATGTCGAAGGCGGTCAGCACGCTCGCGAACGACTCGGCCACGATCAGCGTCGAGTTGTCCGGCGTCACCACCATCCCGTTCGGGAACGCGATGCCGTCGGCGACCCGGCGAGCCTTGCCGTCCGGCGTGACGACGGCGATCGATCCCGGCGCGAAGTCCTCCTGCCCGAACCGGAAGCCGACGTCGTTCACGTAGACGTTGCCGCGGCCGTCGACGACGATCTCGTTCCAGCCGCCGACGGTGAGCTCGTCCAGGTCGGTGTGCCGGATCAGCGAGCCATCCGGCTCCTGCCGGTACAGCGTCTCGCCGGTCAGCAGCAGCCGGCCGTCCGGCAACCAGTCGATCGAGTAGCCCGCGCTCGCGCCCGGGCTGTGCGTGACGACCTCGGGTTCGCCGGCCGAGTTGACCGCGAGCACCTCCTTGGCGCCCCAGTTCGCCAGCCACAGCCGGCCGTCGTGCCAGCGCAGGGACTCACCGATCGCCAGTCCGGTCAGCAGGGTGTCGGTCATCGCGCTCCTCCTCAGGTAGGTGGTCCGTCACCCCTGAGACGAAGAGCCGCCGGCCAGATCGACACGTCGCCGAACCAGGAATTCCCGTTCGGTCTCGTTGTCCGCCCGCTCGATCGCCGCGTCGTACGCCGTGACCGCCTCGGCGTTCCGCCCGAGCCGACGGAGCAGGTCGGCCCGGATGGCGTGGAACAGGTGGAACCGGTCCAGCTCCAGTCGGTCGAGCTCGGCCAGCGCCGCCGCCGGGCCGTCCAGCTCGGACACGACGACCGCCCGGTTCAGCGTCACCACCGGACTCGGGGCGATCGCGGCCAGCTGGTCGTAGAGCGCCAGGATCTGCCGCCAGTCGGTCTGCTCCGCTGTCGCGGCATCAGCGTGTACGGCGTTGATCGCCGCCTGCAGCTGGTACGGCCCGGGACTACGCCGGCGCAGGCAGCGCCGTACAAGCTCCTGGCCCTCGGCGATCAGGTCGCGATCCCAGCGGGAGCGGTCCTGGTCGGCCAGCAGCACGAGTTCGCCGTCCGCGGTACGGGCGGCGCGGCGGGACTCGGTGAGCAGCATCAGCGCGAGTAGGCCGAGTGCCTCGGGCTCGTCCGGCATCAGCTCGACCAGCAGCCGGCCGAGCCGGATCGCCTCCGCGCACAGGTCCTCGCGGACCAGTTGGTCGCCGGAGCTGGCGGTGTAGCCCTCGTTGAAGATCAGGTAGACGACCGCGAGTACGGCGTTCAGCCGCGCCGGCAGATCGGCCTCGTACGGCACCCGGTACGGGATGTTCGCCGCCTTGATCTTGCCCTTGGCCCGGACGATCCGTTGCGCCATCGTCGGCTCCGGCACCAGGAACGCGCGCGCGATCTCGGTCGTCGTCAGCCCGCCGAGCAGCCGCAGGGTGAGCGCCACCCGGGCCGCGGGCGCCAGCGCCGGGTGGCAGCAGGTGAAGATCAGCCGGAGCCGTTCGTCGCGCACCGCGCCCTCCTCCACCGGCTCGTCGTCCGCGTGCAGCAGCGCTGCCTGGGCGTACTTGTCGTTGCGGGCGGCCTCCCGCCGGAGCCGGTCGATCGCCCGGTTCCGGGCGGTGGTGATGATCCAGCCGGCCGGGCTCGGCGGCATCCCGTCGTCGGGCCACTTCCGCACCGCGGCGGCGAACGCCTCCTGCACCGCCTCCTCGGCGAGGTCGATGTCTCCGAAGGCGCGGACCAGCACCGAGACGGCCCGCCCGTACTCCGCCCGGAAGACCCGGGCGATCTCCCCGGTCACGGCTCGTGCATCGGCCGGACCTCGATCGACAGCCCGGCCAGCACCCGGGCGAGCTTGCCTGCCCAGTGCATCGCGGCGTCGAGATCCGGAGCTTCGATCACGGTGAACCCACCGATGTGCTCCTTGCCCTCGGCGTACGGCCCGTCGGTGACCAGCAGTTCGTCCTGGTCCTTGCGATCTGCGCGCAGCACGGTCGCCGTGCTCGCCGGATGCAGCCCGGCGGCGAACACCCACACCCCGGCGCGCTGCATCTCCTGGTTCAGCTCGCCCACGTCGCGCATCACCGCGTCCAGGTCGATGTCGTCCGGCGGCGGCCCGTCCGGCTGCCAGATGCTCAGCAGATACTGCGTCATCGCGCCATCCTCTCGTGCGGGGCAATCTCACCCTCTACACGAACGACCGGCGCCTTCTTCGACACACCCCGGGGGCTTGAGTGAAGGGTTCGTGCTCGAGTGAAGCCAATGGGTGGAATGGCCACGCTCTCATCGTCAGGATGCCTTCACTCGAGCACGAACCCTTCACTCGAGCAGAGGTCAGTTGGCGGCGGCGCGGCGGCGTTCGCGGTAGGCGGCGACGTGCAGGCGGTTGCCGCAGGTGCGGGCGTCGCAGTAGCGCTTGGAGCGGTTGCGGGACAGGTCGATCAGAGCGGCGTCGCAGTCGGGTGCCTCGCAGCGGCGAAGCCGCTCGCGCTCGCCGGCAGAGATCACGTGCGCGAGGGCGATGCCGCACTCAACAGTGATCCGGCAGGACAGCGAGGCGCCGTCGCGGGAGTAGTGGATGTGCCAGGGATGACCGTCGTGGTTGGTCAGCCGCGGGGTCGAGGTGCCGCGGGCGATGATCGCGTTGATCATCGCGGCCGCCTCGGCGTCGGACGAGGTCGAGAACACCGGCGCGAACAGGTGCCGCAGCGCGCGGATCTCCTCGAGATCGGTCTCGTCCAGATCCTGCACGCCGCTGAACTCGCGCTCGTGCACGAACTTGTTCAGGTCTTCGAGCGTCTCCATACCGTCGACCTGGCTGCCCGGCTCCGGCAGCGTGTTGACCAGCCGGACCAGGCTGCCGAGCGCCTGCTCGGTGTCATGAGAGAACGTCACGATTTCACATCTCCAAAGCCGCTGACGGGGTCTCCGTCCTGTCATGCCAGGGTAGCCGTACCTGATTTAGAACCGGTGGACCCGATGCGCTATGGTTACTGCCGCTGTTGCACCGGGGCGATTGGCGCAGTGGTAGCGCGCTTCGTTCACACCGAAGAGGTCACTGGTTCGAACCCAGTATCGCCCACCCCTGTGCGGACCATCACGGTCCACCTATCGGGCGCGAGTGTCAGAATGACCCCAGGGGAGGGGTCGTCATGCGACTGCCAGAAGTCCGAGGCACGATCGAACGCCGGTTGCTGGTCAACTATCGGGTCGACCCGACTGTCGCCTCCGGGTTCGTGCCGGAGCCATTCCGGCCACAACTCGTCGACGGCGCTGCAGTAGCCGGCATCTGCCTGATCCGACTGGGCGAACTACGACCACGCGGCCTACCGCGATGGGTCGGATTGCGAAGCGAGAACGCGGCGCACCGGATCGCGGTCGAGTGGGACGGACCGGACGGGCCCTGTACCGGCGTCTACATCCCTCGACGGGACAGTGACTCGGTCATCAACGTGGCGATGGGCGGTCGCGTATACCCGGGCGAGCATCACCGCGCGACGTTCCGGGTGTCGGAGTCCGAAGAGGCGCTCAGCGTCGGCTTCTCTGCCGCGGACGGATCGGCTGAGGTTCAGGTCGACGTCCAGGTCACCGATCGACTCGTGGGCAGCCGCTTGTTCGCCGACCTCGAGACCGCGTCAGCGTTCTTCGAGCACGGCTCACTCGGCTACACCGCCACCCGCGACGCCGACCGCTTCGATGGACTCGAGCTGCAGACATCGGCGTGGAAGGTCGAGCCGACTCGGGTGACGGACGCACGTTCCTCTGTCTTCGGCGACCGGTCGGTCTTCCCGCCCGGCACCGCCGAACTCGACTGCGCGCTGCTGATGCGGAAAGTGCCGGTCATCTGGAAGTCCCGTGAGGACGTGCACGCCGACCGTGGGGTAGGCGTCGGCTGATTGCACACCTGATCAGGTGTCAGACACCCGATCGGATGTGCAACGTCAGGCGAAGAGGCGAGGAAGCAGACCACCTCGGCGATGTCCATCATCCGGACCAGCCGCTCAGACCGCTTCTGGCGATCGTGTTCCCAGGCTTGTCCCGGACCGGCGCAGCTGACGGCGAGCCCTCAGCAACAGATCGATGAGAGTCACCGCGACGATGATGGCGATCGCGAATTTCACCGCTTCGTCAGAGCCAGGACGCTGGTAGATCGGACACCAGCGGGCCCCGGATCCTGGCAAAGTCACTGTCGAAGCTGAAGGCTTGAATGGCTTCGTCGGCGGCGCGCCCACCGCTCAACTTCTCCAGCAGCCAAGCGGCATTCACCAGGATGAACAAGCCGATGACGAAGAAGGCCAACGCGGCTACCCGTGCGGGACGGTTGACCGCGCCGGTCGCGGAGTTGCGCGGCGTCCACAGAAACCGCACGGGCCACCGGCGCTGACCCAGCCGGCGATACCGAAGCTGACCACGAGGAACCCGGGCCACCAGAACGCCTGGATGCCATAGTCCCGATACCAGTGCTGGACGTCTGTCGCAGCAGCCGCTCCCAGCAGCCAGATCACCAGTACCCCGATGACCGTCAGCCGTACGAAGCTGCGCGTGTCGGCCTGATCGATCACGATGACGGGCCGGCCATAGCGAGCGGCGACCTCGGCCGGACGGCCGAAGCTTGCAGTCGCTGCAACGGCTCGGCACTGTCCGCGAGCTCGTCACGCAACAGCGCTCGCAGCTCCAGGGCCACATCGGAGACGTAGGCATCGATCAGTTCCTCGGTGGTCAGCATCATTCGTCACCTTTCAGGAGCTGGTCCATCGCCTCGTTGATGCCGCGCCACGAGTCTTTGAGCTGCGCGAGCAGGTCCTGCCCGGCAGGGCTGAGACGGTAGTAGCGCCGCGGCTGTCCCTCGGTGCGCCATTCGCTGCTGAGAAAGCCCTGGCTCTCCAGCCGCCGCAAGAGCGGATAGAGCGTCCCTTCCTCGATCGGAAGCCCGTTGTCGGACAGCGACTGCCGCAACTCATAGCCGTATCGGAACTCGCGAAGCTGCGAGAGCGCCGCGAGCACAACGACGCCGCGGCGCAGTTCCAGGTCCAGCTTGGCACCCACCATGTGCCACACAGTACTGTGTGGCACATGGTCCGGTCCAGCGTCAGGCGAAGCGGGCGCTGAAGCCGCCGTCTACCGGCCATTCCGCGCCGGTGACGAAGGCGGCGGCCGGTGAGGCGAGGAAGCAGACCACCTCGGCGACGTCCTCGGGTTCGCCGATCCGTCGCATCGGGTGGGCGTCGAGCACGCGGCGGGCCTCGTCCGGGTCGTCCTCGAACAGGCGGTGCACCGGGGGAGTAGCGGTCCAACCGGGACTCACCGCGTTGACCCGCACCCCGTGCGGGCCGACCTCCAGCGCGAGGCTGCGGGTCAGCCCGACCAGGCCGGACTTCGCCGCGGCGTACGGGAAGTAGCCGGGATAGGTCATCCGGGCGTGGATCGAGGCGATGTTGACGATCGACCCGTGCCGCGCCGCGATCATGCCCGGCAGCACCTGACGCGCGGTCATCCAGGCGGCCTTCAGGTCGAGGGCGAAGAAGTCGTCCCACTGCGCCGAGGTCAGCTCGACCGGGTCGTAGTCGGCGTTCCGGCCGGCGTTGTTCACCAGCACGCTGAACCCGCCCAGTTCGGCCGCCAGCCCGTCGACCGCCGCGATCAGCGCCTGCTCGTCGGTGACGTCGGCGGTGGCGGCGACGACCGCGACACCGTGCCGGGACGCCAGTTCGGCGGCGGAGGCCGAGGCATCGGCGCGATCGATGATGCCGACCGACGCGCCCTCTCGGGCCGCCACGTCGGCGATCGCGGCACCGATGCCCTGCGCGCCACCGGTGACCAGGAGCCGTTCGCCTGCAAGTCGGGTCATCCGGACATCATGACCGTCCGTCGCATCATCCTGACCGCTGGGCGTTGTACCCCGTTCGAGCGGTTGTGACGGACCGTCAGTCCGGCTCACGATCAGTGTGTTTCCGCCCGGGGGGCGAGGAGGTCGGCAATGGCCGAGGCCGTGCAGAGCCAGACCCATCCACTCGGTGTCAGCCGCCCGGACCTGGCGGTGGCCGACCTGCCCACCCCGGAGGAGGTGTTCCGGGTCCGGCGGTTGGGCCCCAAGGAGCTGATCCAGTTCGCGATCGGCCCCAGTCTGATCGCGCTCGGCATCTCGATCGGCAGCGGTGAGTGGCTGCTCGGCCCGCTGAACGTGGGCCAGTACGGCTTCGTCGGGGTCGGCTGGATCATCACCGTATCCGCGTTGCTGCAGACGTTCTACAACGTCGAGTGCGCCCGCTACGTGGTGGCGACGGGCGAGGTGCCGGTGGTCGGCTGGGGCCGGGTACCGCCCGGCTGGTTCCTGTGGGTGCCGCTGTCGGTCTTCCTGGTGATCTTCGCCTTCATCGCGGGCGGCTGGGCAGCCTCGGCCGGGCAGGGTGTGTACGCACTCGTGCACGGGGAGGTGCCGGCCTCCGCGGACGCCGAGGAGCCCCGGTTGTACGCGATCGCGCTGCTGGTGCTGGTGTTCGCCATCACCGCCGGGGCGCGGCGGATCAGCCGTGCGCTCGAACTGGCGAACTGGATGATAGTCGGCACCATCCTGGTCGTGCTGTTCATCGTGGACCTGGTTCTGGTGCCGGCCCGGATCTGGTGGGACGGGATCAGTGGCTTCTTCACGCCGGCCGCGCCGCCGGCAGGCATCTCGGCGACCCAGCTCGGCGCGCTGGCCGGCTTCACCGCGCTCGCGTCCGGCCTGAACTGGTACGTGCTGGGCCACTACCGGGACAAGGGCTACGGCATGGGCCACCGGGCCGGGTACCTGTCCGGCATGCGCGGTGAGCGGAGCGAGGTGCTGGCCAGCGGCGTGACCTTCCCCGACGACGAGAAGAACCGCGGGCTGTGGCGGCGCTGGTACCGGTTGCTGCTCGCCGACATGTGGGGCGTCTTCTTCGTCGGCGCCATGCTCGGCATGCTGCTGCCCACGATCCTGATGACCCGGGCGGTGGAGATCCGGGGCGAGGGGCCGACCCAGCGCAACGTCCCGACCTTCGTCGCCGACGTGCTGCGTGGCGAGTACGGCACCTTCGTGTTCTACATCGCGCTGCTGATGGGGGTGCTGATCCTGTTCAGCACCCAGCTCGGCATCTTCGAGGCGATGGTCCGGGTCACCACGGACGCCTCGCACGCCACCAGTCCCGCGCTGCGACGGCGGATCGAGGGCGACCCGCGCCGGTTCTACTACCCGTTCATGATCCTGCTGCTGGTGGTCATCTCGATCATCATCCACCTGGCCCTGCCGGTAGGCCTGGTCCAGTGGTCGGCGAACATGTCGAACCTCGGCGCGCTGATCTACCCGTTCCTGCTGATGTACCTGAACAGCAAGCTGCCGCGACCGGCCCGGCCGCGCTGGTGGCACTACGTCATCCTGGTGCTGAACTTCTTGTTCTTCGGGTTCTTCTTCGTGAACTTCATCGCCGATTTCGTCGGCAGCCCGCTGGTCACGTTCTAAAGCCTCAGTCGACGCCCGCGTCGTGCGCCAGCAGCGCGACCTGGGTGCGGTTGCCGAGCTCGAGTTTGGTCAGGATGTGCGAGATGTGCGCCTTCACGGTGGCCACACTCATGAACAGCTCGGCCGCGATCTCGGCGTTGGTCCGGCCCCGCGCGACCGCGAGCATCACGTCGTACTCGCGCGGGCTGAGCCGAGCCAGCGCGGCGCGGGCCTGCTCGTAGGCGCCGGACTCGGTGGCGGCCCGCTCCATCAGCCGCCGGGTGATCGCCGGGGACAGCATCGGGTCTCCGGCGGCGACCCGGTGCACGGCCTCGACGATCCGGGCCGGCGGGGTGTCCTTCAGCAGGAACCCGCTGGCGCCGGCCCGCAGCGCGTGCAGCACGTTCTCGTCGGTGTCGAAGGTGGTGAGTACGACGACCTCGGGCGGATCCGGCCGGGCCCGGACCCGGCGGGTGGCGGTGATGCCGTCGACCCGCGGCATCCGCAGGTCCATCAGCACCAAGTCGGGGAAGTGCGCGTCGACCGCGGCCGGCACCTCGTCGCCGTCGGCGGCCTCGGCGACCACGCTGATGCCCTGGATGCCGTCCAGCATCATCACCAGCCCGGCACGCACCAGCGGATCGTCGTCCACGACCAGTACCCGCACGGAGTTCACCCGGGCCACGGTAGCGACGCGCGCAGCACGAACCGGCCACCGGTCGCCCCGTGGTCCAGGGTGCCGCCGGCGAGTTGCACCCGCTCGGTCAGCCCGACCAGGCCGGTGCCGCTGCCCGGAACGGCCGGCCCGCCACCCGGTGCCGGGTTGACGATCTCGATCGTCAGCGGGCCACCCGGCTCGCCGGACACCCGGACGCCGACCGTCCTACCGCCGGCATGCTTGCGCGCGTTGGTCAGCCCTTCCTGCACCACCCGGTACGCCGTCCTGCCGGTGGCCGGTGGCAACGATCCGGCGTCCGCCGTGGTGTTGCGGTAGTCGACCTCGGTGCCGGCGTTGCGGGACTCCTCGACCAACCGGTCCAGGTCGGCGAGTGTCGGCTGCGGCCCGGTGGGCTGGTCGCCGGAGTCGTCCCGCAGTACGCCGATCACCTCGCGCAGTTCGTCCAGCGCCTGGTGCACGCCGGTCCGGATCACCCCGGCGGCCTGGGCCAGCCGCTCCGGCGACGAATCCGGCCGGTACTCCAGCGCACCGGCGTACGTCGCCAGCAGCGACAGCCGGTGCGCGAGTACGTCGTGCATCTCCCGCGCCATCTTCGTCCGTTCCAGCGCCCGGGCCTCGGCCACCCGCCGGCCCTGCTCGGCCTCCGCCCGCCTGGCCCGTTCGCGCAAGGAGTGCAGCACCTCGCGACGGGCCTGCGACCACTGGCCCCAGCCGAGCAGCGCGGCGTGGATGGCGATGTCCAGGATCACGAACCACAGGAACGACAGCCCCGGGATCGGCCGCCACAGCCCCTGCACCAGATGGCCGCCGACGCCGGCGAGTGCCGCCACCAGGGCGGTGCCGAACGGCCGGGACTGGGCGACCTGGTTGGTCGCCACGGTCGACGCCGGGGTGCCGCCGGGCGACAGCGCCGCCAGCACCGCGAGCGGGATCGCCGTGGTCAGCGGACGGCGGAACAGCACCACCAGCAGCGCGCAGCCGACCAGCCCGACGGCGATGTCGAGCCCGAGCAGCCCGGACGGATCGGCGTCGTACCGGCCCCAGATGTTGACCGCGGTGAACACCACCGTGCTGGCGATGACCGGGACCTGGACCGACAGCGGCGCGGTCGTGCGGCCGGTCTCGCAGGCGTTGTCCACGACCCGAGGCTAGGTGCCGGCGCCGGAAGATGACCACCGACCAAAGTCGTAGTCACCCCGGCCGAGAGGCGAGGGCGAACCGGCCCGGCGGCCGATGCCGGGCGGGTGTCCCGCAGCCGAGTCTGGGCGGCATGACGACACCTGTTGCGACCACCACGTCCACCTTCACTCCGACCCCCGTCCGCCGCCGGCCGGCCCGGCTCGCCACGATCGCGGCCGCCGCCGTGCTGGCGCTACTCGTCTGGGCGATCCTCGACCCGGTCGCCGGGCTCGACCTCACCGCCCGCAGCGGCGATCAGCTGCAGCACGTCGGCCCGGTGTCGGTGCTGATCGGCGTACTGGTCTCCGGCGCGATGGGCTGGGGGCTGCTCGCGATCCTGGAACGCCTCACCAGCCGGCCAAAGCAGATCTGGACGATCTGCGCGTTCATCGCCCTGCTGCTGTCGTTCAACGGTCCGCTCGGCAGTGGCGACGGCATCACCAGCAAGCTCGCGCTGAGCGGGTTCCACCTGCTGGTGGCGGCTGTCCTGGTGCCCGGCTTCCGGCGTACCGTTCGGTGATGCGGCAGTACCCCGGGACGACGAGCGTGGACGGGCTGATCCGCGGGCTCCGCGGGACGGTGCTGGAGATCGGCGCCGGCTCCGGCGCCAACTTCGACAAGTTGCCGGCGGCAACCGAGTGGACCGGGCTGGAGCCGAACGCCCGAGCCCGCCGCCGGCTGGCCCGCGCCGCCACCGGAGCCGGTCGGGAGCCACGGATCCTGGCCGGTCCGGCCGAAGAGATCCCGCTGCCCGACGCGAGCGCCGACGCGGTGCTCTGCACCTTGGTGCTCTGCTCGGTCTCGGACCCCGCCGCAGTACTACACGAGGTACGACGGGTGCTGCGGCCGGGTGGCGCGTTCGTGTTCCACGAGCACGTCGCATCGCCGGCCGGCAGCGGCATGCTCCGGCTGCAGCGGGTGATCGCGCCGATCACCCGGCGGGCCGACCGCGGTTGCAACCCGGCCCGGGAGACCTGGCGGTTCCTCGAGGACGCCGGGTTCGGGTCACTCGAGCTGGACTGGTTCGAGGCGCCCGGCCGGCTCTCCTGGCGGTACATCGCCGGCCGGGCGACCGAAGGGGCCTAGAGGGTCCACTTCTGGTTGGCGGTGCCGCCGCAGGTCCACAGCTGCAACGGGGTGCCGTTGGCGGAGCTGTTGCCGGTGGCGTCCAGGCACTTGTTCGCCTGCGGATTCACCAGGTCCCTTGCGCCCGAATAGACCCATTGCTGGGCGGCCGAGCCGTTGCACGTCCAGAGCTGGACCCGGGCGCCGTCGGTGGTGGCGCCCGCGTTGACGTCGAGGCACTTGCCCAGCGCGCGCATCGTGCCGTCGCCCGGACGCGTCCAGCGCTGCGCGGCGGTGCCGTTGCAGTCGTACAACTGGACCGCGGTGCCGTCCGCGCTGTTCGCCCCGGCCACGTCGATGCACTTGCCGGCCAGCCCGGTGATCTGGCTGGTGGTGCCCTGGCCGCCGCCGGACTCGACCCGGACGTAGTCGATCGTCATCGTCTGCGGGAACTGGGTGGTCCCGTCCGGGTTGCCCGGCCAGTTGCCGCCGACCGCGACGTTGAGCAGCATGAAGAACGGGTGGTCGAAGACCCAGCGGTTGCCGCCCGCGTCGGCCGGCGTCTTCCGGCCGTACTGGATGCCGTCGACGTACCAGGTGATCGCGTCGGTGGCCCAGTCCACGGTGAAGGTGTGGAAGTCGTCGGCGAACGCCTGCGCCGTTCGGCAGCGTGTACCGCGAGCTCAGCCCGCGCCGCCGGAGTAGCCGGGGCCGTGCATGGTGCCGTGCACGTTGCCGGGCTCGCGGCCGATGTTCTCCATGACGTCGATCTCGCCGCTGGCCGGCCACGGGTTCTGGCCGATGTCGTTGCCGAGCATCCAGAACGCCGGCCAGATGCCCTGCCCGCGCGGCACCTTGATCCGCGCCTCGAACTTCCCGTACGCCTGGGCGAACTTGTCCGCGGTCAGCAGCCGGGCGGAGGTGTACTGGCAGGGGCCGTAGTGGCACTGGTAGCCGGCCGGGTTCTCCCGCCGGGCGGTGATCACCAGGTTGCCCTGGCCGTCGTGCGCGGCGTTGCTGGTGCTGTTCGTGTAGTACTGCAGCTCGTTGTTGCCCCAGCCGTGGCCGCCGGTGTCGTGCTTCCACTTGGCCGGGTCGGGCCCGGTGCCGGCGGCGGCGTTGAACTCGTCGGACCAGGTCACCGCCGCAGGCGCGGCAGTGCTGCCCTGGGCGGGCGCATCGAGCAGTACGACGGTCGCCAGCACAGCGCCGGCCGCGACCGTCCGGAGACAGGCGGAACGGGACCACCTCATGACAGACACCTCTTTCGCGTGGGCGGATGCGATCGAGGCAGGGGAAATCGCAGCCCTCACGATGGCGTGAGAGCGCTCTCCGCGTCAACCCCGTCGACAGCGGAACGAGCGCAACGCCGCCCGCGGCGGGGTTCGCACCACCGTGGCCGGGTTCGCACCATCGTCCGTTGCCGTGCATCGCACCATCCCGTCAGGGACCGCACCGCGGCTCGGGGTTCGCCCTACGTTGCAGCGTGGTGCGAAGCCCGCGACCCGACGTGAACCCCGAGGCGACGGTGCGAACCCCCGACACGGACGATGGTGCGAACCCCGCCGGCATGGTGCGGACCCGGCGAGCGTGGGCGGTCGGATCGGCCGGGAGATACAACTTTCGGCAGTACGGCGGGTGGTGGCGCGGGCGGTAGCGTCGGGTCGGTGGAGCGGGTGCTGCGATGGTTCGGCGGCCGGCCGACGGGACGGCGGCTGGTGCGCGACGTCGTGCTCTGGGCCGTGCTGGCGGCGCTGGTGCTGGCCGAGGGACGGCTGGCCCGGTCGGATCCGTGGTGGGCGCTCGGGCCGGCGCTGATCGGGCTGGCGGTGGCGGTGCTGCTGCGACGGGAGCGGCCGCTGGTGTCGCTGGCGATCGCCGGGACGATCAACGCCGTCTGCCTGACCGTGTCCTGGGCACCACCGGGGGCGTGCCGGTGGCGTACATCCCGCCGGTGGTGCTGATGAGCTACCTGGCCGGACGGCGTGCGGACCGGGTCCGGCCGTTCGTGCTGCTCGTCTGCGTCGGGCTGGCCGCCGTCCTGGTCGGCCGGTGCGCTGACCCGCCGGGACGTTCCGCTGAGCGGCCGGGTGCTGACCTGGTTCATGCTGGCATTGCTGGCGCTGCTGTTCGTGGTGCTGCCGTGGTTCACCGGGCGGTACCGGTCCCAGCGCGACCAGCTCGCCTCGGCGGGGTGGGAGCGGGCCGAGCGGATCGAGCGCGAGCAGCGGATGGTGGTCGACGAGGCCCGGCTGCGGGAGCGGTCCCGGATCGCCGAGGACATGCACGACTCGGTCGGCCACGAGCTGAGCCTGATCGCGATCCGGGCGGCGGCGCTGGAGGTGGACCCGGAACTGTCCGAGCGGCACCGGGCGCGGCGGGGGAGTTGCGGACCGCCGCGGGGCTGGCCACCGAGCGGCTGGGCGAGATCATCGGCGTACTGCGCGGGGCCCGGACCGACGGCGTGGAGGCCCCGGTGTACGCCGGCGACGGAGTCGGTCGCGGACCTGGTCGAGCGGGCCGCGGCGTCCGGGCTGGACGTCCGGTTGGTCCAGCACGGCCCGGACGGGCGAGGTCGCCCCGCTGGTGGACCGGGCCACCCACCGGGTGGTGCAGGAGGCGCTCACGAACGCGGCCAAGTACGCGCCCGGCGCTGCGGTCGAGGTCCGGCTGGAGCACCGCGACGACGAGGTGCTGGTGCGGGTCCGCAACGGCCCGCCGGGCCGGCCGGCCGGTACGCCGGTCTCGGGCGGGCGCGGCCTGGTCGGACTGGCCGAGCGGGTCCGGCTGGCGGGCGGCCGGCTGACCTCCGGCGACACGCCGACGGCGGCTTCGAGGTCGTCGCGACGATGCCGCGCGAAGGCGGCGCGCGCCTGAGCAGCCCGTGCCGGACGGACTCGTCCGCGCAAGAGCTCGCGTTGGTACGCCGTACCGCCCGGCGCGGGTTGGTCACCGGGGTGCTCGCAACGATCGGGGTGGCGGCCGGGCTGGGCGGGCTGGCGCTCGGCTACTACCTGGTCGCGAGCTACAACTCGGTGCTCCGGCCGGCGGACTACGACGCGCTCAGGCTCGGCCAGAGCCCGGTCCGAGATCGAGGCGCGGCTGCCGGGGATGCAGATGGTCGACGCGCCGGTGGAGAAGCCGGTCCCGGTTCCGGCCGGCGCGCGGTGCGAGTTCTACCGGTCGGCCGGGCCGTTCTCGATCACGCATGCCTATCGGCTGTGCTTCCGCGACGGCCGGCTGGTCGCGAAGAACATCATCCAGACCGGCTCCGTCCAGCCGTCCACGACTCCGAGCGAGGGAACACCGTGACGATCCGGGTGCTGCTGGCCGACGACGAGGCGATGGTGCGCGCCGGCGTCCGGGCGATCCTTGCCTCCGACAACGAGATCGACGTGGTCGCGGAGGCGGGCGACGGGGCCGAGGCGGTCGAGCTGGTCCACCGGCATCGCCCGGACGTCGCCGTGCTGGACATCCGGATGCCGCGGATGGACGGACTGGCCGCCGGCGCGGAGATCCGCCGGACGGCGCCGGACACGGCGGTGGTGATGCTGACGACGTTCTCCGAGGACGCCTACATCGCCCGGGCGCTCGGCGACGGCGCGAGTGGCTTCCTGCTCAAGTCGGGGGATCCGCGCGAGCTGATCGCCGGGCTGAAGGCGGTCGCCGACGGAGCGGCGTACCTGTCGCCGACCGTGGCGCAGAAGGTGATCGCCGAGCTCGGCGCGGGCAGCGGTGGCCGGCTGGCCCGAGCGGCGCAGGCTCGCGAGCAGACCGAGGGGCTGACTCCGCGTGAGCGGGAGGTGCTCTCGCTGGTCGGGGCCGGGCTGTCGAACGCCGAGATCGCCGGCAAGCTCTACCTGGTCGAGGGCACGGTCAAGGCCTATGTCAGCACGGTGCTCACCCGGCTCGGGGTGAAGAACCGGGTCCAGGCGGCGATCATCGCCTACGAGGCCGGTCTGGTCTGAGGCACGCGTAGCCTGTACCTCGCGTAGTGTTGCGAGCACCGTCCGGACAACGGGAGTGCTCACCGGGCGCGCGTCGCGCCCTGTCGACGAAGCGGGAGATCGAGGTCGTGGCCGACTCACCCAGGGGTGACTACGAAGACGAGTCGTGGGACGACTCCGACGACCAGTGGGCCGCGCTGCACGCCAGCGCCGCCGAGCAGGAGGGCGACTCCACCGAGAAGCTCGAGGAGGACTGGGCGCAGCATGCCCGGACCGGGCAGCCGGGTGCCGAGCCGCTGCCGTCGTGGCAGCTTCCCGATCCGGAGCCGCAAGGCCCCTCGCCGTGGCAGAACGCGGGGCCGCAGCCGTCCTGGCAGCTCCAGGACCCGGGGGCGCAGGGCGAGTCGCCCGCCGAGGAGCAGCAGCCCGCCGCCGCGTACCACTCCGAGCCCGAGCCGGAGGAGCCGCCGGTCACCCCCGAGCCCGAACCCCAGCTTCCGCAGTCCCACCCGCTGGCCTCGCAGCAGGCGCCGCGGCTGCCGGCCGGACAGATGCCCCCGCAGCACCTGCAGCAGCCGCAGCCGCTCCCGTCGTACCGGGCCGACGAGCTGATCCAGGCGCTGCCGGCGCACCGCGAGGCGCCGGCCGAGAAGGGCGTCCGGGGGATGCTGAAGATGCGCCCCGGCGGCTCCGAGCGCAGCGAGCGGCTGGCCCGGGAGATGGCGGCGACGTCGTTCGGCCGGCCGGTGAGCATCGTCGTCGCGAACCCGAAGGGCGGCGCCGGCAAGACCCCGACCACGCTGCTGCTGGCCGGCGGTCTCGGCCAGGCCCGCGGTGGCGGCGTGGTGGCGTGGGACAACAACGAGCTGCGCGGCAACATGCACCTGCGCACCCACGACACGAACCCGCGCGCCACCGTGACCGACATGCTGCAGGCGATGTCGATGCTGACCCAGCCGGACGCTCGGCTCGGCGACGTCGCGGCGTACCTGCGGCATCAGGTCTCCGGGCAGTACGACGTCCTCACCTCGGCGACCACCACCTACGCGCAGATCGAGGCGAAGGACTTCGCCCAGATCCACCGGTTGCTCAGCCGGTTCTACCGGGTGCTGGTGATCGACACCGGCAACAACGAGGGCTCCAGCAACTGGCGCGAGGCGATGAAGGCCGCCGACGTGCTGGTGATCCCGATCAAGTGGAAGAGCCTGTCGTGCGCCGCCGCGGTGCAGATGCTGGAGGAGCTGGAGCGCCAGGGTCCGGCCGCGCAGCAGCTGATCCAGCGTGCCGTGGTCTGCGTCAGCAACGGCCCGGGTGACGTGAACAAAGAGGTCGAGAAGCAGCTCCGGCCGTACTTCCAGAGCCGCGCGGCCGCCGTGGTCGACGTCCCGACCGACCCGCACATCGCCGAGGAGGGCCCGCTCGACCACGCAGCACTCCAACCGACCACCCGCCGGGCCGCACTGGAGCTCGCCGCGAAGGTGGCCGAGCAGCTCGCCATCCGGCTCCGTTCGCAGGTCTGATCGCTGCGGGGCTCGTGGAGGACTTCGACGCCTTCCTCGCGCGCTACGAGGCGGCGAACAGCGCCTTCGTCAACGGTGACGTGTCGCTGTGGATGCCACTGGTCTCACACGGCGCCGACACCTCGATCTTCGGCGGGTTCGGCGGTCACGAGGTGGGCTGGGACCTGATCAAGGCGCGCTACCCGTGGGCGTCCGCGCAGTTCCGGCCCAGCGATGCCCGGGTCCGGTTCGAGTACCTCACCAAGAGTCGTCACCGGCGACCTGGCGTACTACACCGCGATCGAGCGCAGCACGGTGTTGCTGGTCAACTCGGACGAGCCGGTTCAGCAGTGCCTGTGGGTGACGATGGTGTGCCGCAAGGAGCAGGGTAGCTGGAAGATCGTGCACCGGCACGCTGACGACCGCGAGGCCACGCCGACGATGCCGAATGAGCTCGACGGCGACGGTGACGGCGAGCGCGAGCCCGATGCCGAGCAGCACACCCTTCAGCGGGTTGTCCTCGAACGCCCGGCCGCCGACGAACCCGACCAGGCAGCAGTAGATCGCCCAGGACACCGCCGCGAGGCCGGCGGAACCCGGAGAACCTCCGCAGCGGGTAGCCGACCGCGCCCATCGTCAGGGTGACCGCGGTCCGGCCGCCCGGGATGTACCGCGCCACCACCAGCACCAGCCCGCCGCGTTCGTCGAGCGACCGTTCGCCCACCCGAACGACGCATGCCGCTTGGTGCCGGGCTTCAGCCGCCGGATCAGCCGGCCGCCCGCGGACCGGCCGATCGCCCAGGACACGTGGTCGCCGATGAACGCACCGGCCGCCGCGGCGGCGATCGCGCCGTACAGGCTCGGGTCGCCGGCGGCGGCGAACACCCCGGCGGTGATCACCAGCGTCTCGCTCGGGACGGCCGGGAAGAACCCGTCGATCGCCGCGATCGCCAGGATCAGCAGGTAGATCCACCCGGACGCCATCAGGTCGTGCGTGAAGGCGAGGATCGCGTCACCCATCAGGCGTCCCGGGCGGTGAGGGTGCGGATCCCGGTGACCATCCCGGCCGCGGCCCAGCCGGCCACCAACAGCAGGCTGACCGTCGGGTTCAGCGGGTCGGTGACCCCGGTGAGGAAGTTGTTGCCGGCCCCGCCGGGCAGCAGCGCGGCGATCCACTCGCCGATCCGGAACCCCGACTGGCCGACCATCATCGGCACCACCAGCAGCAGCAGGAAGACCGTCGTGAGGGTGCCGACCGCACTGCGGATCACGGCGCCCGCCCCGATCGTGAACAGGCTGACCAACGCCAGGTACGTCGCGATCGCGAGCAGGTCGACCGCCACCGCCGGCCCGTCGAGGTAGCCCCACCGGCCGGACGCGAGCCGGCCGACGACCACCCCGACCACGCCGACCACCAGGCCGAGCGCGAACGTCACCGGCGCGATCACCGCGCCCTTGGCCAGCAGCACGTGCCGGCGGACCGGCGTCCACTGCACGGTGGACCGGATGCTGCCGGTGGAGTACTCCGACGTGATCGTCAGCATCGCCATCGCGGCGACCACCACCTGCACCATCAGGATGCTGTTGACGGCCAGGTCGCCCGCCATCACCCGGCTCGGCACCTCGCCCGGCGCCAGGTGGGTGTTCTCGTAGTCGGCGGAGAATCCCAGTTGCAGGCTGACCAGCGCGGTCAGCGCGAGCGCGCCGGCCAGGTACCACCAGGTCGAGCGGACCGACCAGAACTTGGTCCACTCCGACCGGATCGCGCCGGGCAGCCTCGCCGTACGAGTGCTGACGACTGCGGTCATGCCATGACACTCCGTACTCGACCGCGTCGGCGGTCAGTTCAGGTACGCCTGCTCCAGCGAGGCGTGCCGGACGGTCAGTTCGTGCAGCCGGACCCGCAGGTCGTACGCGAGGTCGCCGACCTGGTCGGCGGTCAGCCCGGTCAGCACCAGTTCGTCCCGGCTCGGCCGGCTCGACCGGCCGCGCCGGTCGGCGAGCAGCCGCGGCACCGCGCCCGGTCGGCCGGGTGCGGCACCCGGAGACCGCGGTCAGCGAGCTGCCGGCGATGACCTCCTCGATCGGCGCGTCGGCGATGCAGCCGGCCCCGGCCGATCACCACCAGGTGGTCGGCGGTCAGCTGCATCTCGCTCATCAGGTGGCTGGAGACGAAGACCGTCCGGCCCTCGGCCGCCAGCGACCGCATCAGCGCGCGGACCCAGCGGACCCCGTCCGGGTCGAGGCCGTTGACCGGCTCGTCGAACATCAGCACCTCCGGGTCGCCGAGCAGCGCGCCGGCGATGCCGAGCCGCTGGCCCATGCCCAGCGAGAACTGCCCGGCCCGCTTGCCGCGCCACGTCGGTCAGCCCGACCGTCTCGAGGACCTCGTCGACCCGGGGCGCGGGATCCCGTTGCTGTGGGCCATCGCCAGCAGGTGGTTCGTGCGCTGCGGCCGGGGTGCAGCGCCTTGGCGTCGAGCAGCGCGCCGACCTCACGCAGCGGGTGCGCGCAGCTCGGCGTACGGCGTGCCGCCGACGAGCGCCTGCCCGGCGGTCGGCGGTCCAGCCCGAGGATCATCCGCATGGTGGTCGACTTGCCGGCGCCGTTCGGGCCGAGGAAGCCGGTCACCTGGCCCGGCTCGATCTCGAGCGTCAGGTCGTCGACGGCGGTGGTGTGGCCATAGGTTTTCGTGAGGCCGTTCAGGCTGATCACAGGGGCGCTCCTCTCATCTCGCCCCGAACGTACGAATTCCGAGCGGCCGCCACATCGGACGATCGGCGGCCACCCCTGTCTTTCGTCAGGGCGGACGTGCAGGCCATCTCAATCCGGCCGCACCCGTCTCTCGCGGTGCAGGACCCGCCGGGCAAGCGTGAACATCCGTGCGACCGCTCGAATTGCGATGGCCTGCACGTCCGCACCCGGATACTATGTATTACGCTGTATTGTGTGTTGCGCACCGAGATGTTGAAGGGGGCGGTCGACCTGATGGTGCTCGCTGTGCTGTCGCTGGGGGAGTCGTACGGCTACCAGGTCGTCAAGCAGCTCGAGGCCAACGGCTGGGAGGGCGTGGGCGAGGCCACGGTCTACGGCACGCTCCGCCGCCTGCACGACGACGGATTCCTCAACCTCACGGCAAGAACTGTCCGACGGCGGCCGGGCCCGGCGCTACTACGGCCTGAGCAAGGAGGCCGGGTCGAGCTTGACCGGCAGGCCGAGTCCTGGCACGAGCTGACCGAGCTGGTGGAGCGCACCGTGAAAGGGGCGGCGAGATGAGCGCCCGGTTGGACGACTACCGGCGGGCCGTGCTGGACCAGCTCGCTGACTTGCCCGGCCACGAGCTGCGACAGGCGCGGCAGACGATCGACGACTGGCTGGCCGAGCGTGACGGTGACGACCTGCCAGAGCCGACGGCGTACGCCCAGGAACTGCGGACCTCCCTGGGGGCGGGTCGGGAGAAGGCGGCTCCGCACCAGCGGTTCGGCCGTTGGCTGCGGTCCAACTGGCTGCCGGTGACGGTTTCGGAACGATCGCGGTGATGTCGACCCGGCAAATTCATAGGTTCCGCCAACATAAAAATTCACAGATATGTCGTTCTCCATGGACATTACTGATGTAAGTGGTAGAGTGAACTGGCCTCTCGGACCACTGGCATTACAACAGTTCAGGTTCATTCCGCATTGACCACTTCCGGCAATCGTTGCCCGTTGAGCGGAGTATATTTTGCCCAATCAGAAGCATCAGCATTCAATGAACCTAATAATGCATTGTAATAGGCTCGTTCAATTTCGTCAGCATATTTTGAATCTCCTGTTAGACGTAATAATTGCTGATTCAATTTAATCCAGGTGGCAGTTACACAGGTTCCCTGAAAATGAGTAACAGGTTGGGTTTGATGTTTCTTTCCTTTAAACCACATTTCTTCAGAAGCGCCTGAGCCGGCAATATTAATTTCAGTGTCACGAATATTTTTCCAGGTTTTTTCCACTGCATCCAGAAAAGTTTTATTGCCCGTTACGCGATACAATTCAACCAAGCCTTCATAGCAGGACATCATCTCGTATGCTTTTTGTCCTTGCTCCCAACTATACCAGCTTTGAGGTGTTGGAAAACGTTCGCTCACGTTGACGGAAGCTTTACGAATCAGCTCAGGACCATCCGGAGTTTCCCATTGTCGCACGATCTCTTCTGCAAATGCCAGGTACTTTTTATTTCCGGTTGTAGTGTACAATCGCACCATGGGTTCCATCACAGATGATGCAGCCATGCCTCGATAATTTCCTTTGTTGATGATCAATCCATCTCGATCCTTTATTTCTTTGATGAGGAAGTCGGCCAATTTGGTTGCTGCAGAGAGACTTGTTCTATCTTTTGTTAGATCGTGGTAGTCAAGTAGACCAAGCAAGCAATATTTCATTCCCCAGATATCCCATTGTTCCAGCTGATTTTCTTTCTTATAGTTTCCTATATATCCATCGGGAGTTTGAGTAGAAAGCAATGCCTTCACTGCTGAATCAAGCACTTTTTTCATGCGTGTTTCGGGACGATAGCGATAAGCCAATACTGCGGAAGTGAACCATTTGCCCCAAAATTCAGATTGCCAGAGACGGCTTTCTGTCCTATGCCGGAAGGGTTCTACCAGATGATCTACATCCTGGGTCAAAATGCGATTCTGGTATGATTGATCCAGTTTTTTTCCGATGAAGCCAGTCAGCTTTGCATGATCCGAAAGCTTTAGCTTATCAGCGACTGCATATTTAAAAGTGGAGGATGAACTCTGGCCAATGATTTCATGTTGGGGAATGATGAAGCTTAGCAGAAGCATCGAACAGTAGATGGCTTTCTTCATTAATGGAAAGAAATTAACCGCAAAGACGCAAGGACGCTAAGTTACGCTAAGATTCTTCGCGTTACAGGTCGTCTTTCATTAATGGCGGTTAAAAATTCACATTTTCAAATCTTCAAATTTTCAAATTTTTTTTACTGCACCTTTGCTGTCCCTGCGCCTAACCAGGCCGCCTGCACAAGTTTTTGATGTGGCGTTGCTTCGGGGATGAATTCGAGTTTGTTGATCTCAATTTCTGTAGCCTTAAAAATATTTTTCTGAAGAACAACTGTTTCAACAGTTCCCGCATCATTTTTCCTGCGACTTTTACACTCAATGGTTCACCCTCTTTCATTGTTTTTTAGGAGACTGTCCCGGGTTTGCGGATAATTTCTGGGAGTTAAAGCCACACCATTTATTTCAATCAACTCATCTCCTCTCTTATACCCAAGAGCATTTCCAAAATCATTGATCCTTGTAGCCTGTCCAATCAAGACCATGCCATTTGGATTGGCAGCATTTGCCGGGATTAGCGCAGGATTGGTGCCCATCGAAAATTCTTTCTTTTCATTTCTTGGAGTAAACTTCACTCCAGCCAGCGCAAAATATTCCTGATATGGAATGGGCTCACTGCCATTTACGTATTTCACCAGAAAATTCTTGACTTCAGGATAACTGAGATCCGCTATCTCATCAAAAAGAGTTGAGTCAATAAAATACCGGGTCCTTCCGTAACGAACTCCAAGATCATGGGTAAGATTCTTCAATCCATATCCACCATCGGATAAATTAAGGAGTAACAAATCGACGCAGGCTGCTATAAGTGCCCCTTCTCATAAACATTTCCAAACTGCTCGTGGTGTTTTCCTGCACTTTGGGTGCTTAATTCTGCAAATGCCAGACTATCCTTATACAACCTTCTTGAATTGGAAATCTTGTTACTCAACTTGGCTAAGAATTGAGCTGGCGTATTGAGACCATTTGTTACCTGCACATGATGAGCCGTGTATTCTGTCACTCCTTCATACAACCAAAGATGCCGGGACATAACAGCAGATCATAATTAAATACCTTGACTTCTTTGGATGCAATAGTCAAAGGGGTAATGATGTGAAAGAATTCATGTGAAGAAACATCGATAACAAAATTCTTGATATTGGCTAGGAACATCGGGCAAATAATAGAATGAAGAAGTAGTATGTTCAAGCGCTCCGAAGAGATTCTTTGGAAAATTGTTTGTTGTTGCAGGATCCAGAAATAATAAAGAAATGAATACTTGTCGGCCGGTAATTTTCCTCCTAGATAATTTTTCGCAGCTACAAGCAGTGGATTAAGCCATTCGGCCACTTCCTTGGAGTGAATAAGCTGCTTTCCCGAATAAACAGAGACCAAGACCCTGCAATTCCCGATTTGCATGGTGGTAGTGTCAGGTGTCGTGTACATTATTGGATTATCATATAACTCGTCCAGATTCGCGACCACCAATATATCCGCCGTTGGAGAAACAGCGCGGGTTGTTAGACTTGTTGATGCATAAAAACCTTCCGGCTTATTGATAGTTAGTTCGATAGGTATCCTGTTCATCCCTGCCAGATATCCAAAAAATCCGAAGGTGTTAAGGACATAATTTTTATTTGCCTCAATGTTTGTTGCAGACATCGGATAGATATTGTGGGTCTGCTTTGTGTCGAATACATCTTCAACCACATAGGTAATCTTATACAAACCAGTGGCGTTAGATATCTTCCAACGGTTATCATTCACTCTTGAAACTGGCAAGGCTTTTCCAGATTTATCGAATGCTTTTAATCCTGAAATGAATTTTCCGTAATCAGCTATCTGGTAAGTTCCTGGAATGATCTTCGGAAAATAATAGTCAATCACTGGCTTTGTAACCTTGGGAGTTATTAAGCTTACCTCGATGGAATCCTCTCTTTTTCCATTTAGGTCTAAAGAGTATTTGTATACCTGTGATTGAGCGGTAACTGACAGTAACAGCAGTGCAAACAATAATTTCATTGTAAAATGTTTAGGATTAGCGAGATGAACGGGCGTAAAATTGAAGGATTTCAGCGTATTCTGGTAACCATCAGTCACATTTTTAAGATTTAACCGCTAAGGAGCCAGGACGCGAAGGTTCGCAAGGGCGAAGCAAATGGTTAACTCTATGGGCTCCATTTCTCTGCCGTAAAATAAATGAACCACATAGACACATAGAAAACATAGTAGAAATTAAAAGACCTATGCCAGATTAAAGGCACAACAGCTCCCAGTTAACTCCGTGTCCTCCATTTCTCTGCGGTAAAATAAATGAACCACATAGGCACATAGAAATCAGAGAAGAAATTAAAAACTTATGTCAGATTGAGTCAAACACACCTCTGCGCTAACTCCGTGTCCTCTATTTCTCTGCGGTAAAAAAATTTACAACTCATAAGAAATTGAAAGACTTATTTGCCTATTGTTTTCTTATTATTCTCTCATCCCCATTCATCATTGCTTCTAAGTGGTTCTACTTATTGATGTAAAATTCAAAACTTGACTAGCGGCAATAAATAGTGCGAATCTGCAATAGTATATAGAACAATACTACCTTTCCCCAGGGATACATGCGGACAACTTCTAACCTGCTTGCGCTAATGGTGACATTGTGAATTTCACCTGACAGCAATCCTTGCCACCATAGTCAAAACTTTATGATTACCGGAATTCGTTTATCTAAGATCTAGATTGATCTATATATTATGAAGCTATTGATCAAGAATATGGTTAGTCTTCGTTGCAAAATGATCGTGAGATCAGAATTGGAAAATCTTGGTCTGCACTATACCACCCTTGAGCTGGGGGAAGTACAAATTATCGAGGAACTTTCTCCGGACCAGTACAATCAAATAAAAAATCTTTTAGCTAAATCAGGATTTGAACTCCTTGAAGATAAAAAGGCCATCCTGGTAGAAAAGATCAAGAATATAATTGTAGAGATGGTACATTACAGTGAGGAGGCCCCTTTGACAAATTTTTCAGATTATCTCAGCCAGTTGCTCAATTACGATTACAACTATCTTTCAAACCTGTTTTCTGAAGTAAAGGGAACAACCATAGAACATTACATAATCTCTCATAAGATCGAACGCGCGAAGGAAATGTTAATCTATGACGAACTCACCCTAACAGAAATTTCTTATAAACTCCACTATAGCAGCGTAGCTCATCTTTCAAACCAGTTTAAGAAAGTTACTGGGCTGACTCCCTCCTTTTTCAAAAAATTGAAGCATAAAAGGCTTAAAGGTTTGGAGAATTTATGACCTGTACAATCATTCGAATTGCCAATACCAGTAAATCATGCAATTTCTTTACATAGTTGTGTAAGTTATTTGTCTAAATAACGACCACCTTTGGTAATATGGATTCAATTCAGCCAGACCCTAAAATTGCAAATAACACAAAGGAATTACCAAAAGGAGAATGCTGTATCATTGTTGAAATTGTAGAATATGTAGCTCATGCAGTGCTCAGCCGCACAATTATCAAAAGAGCTACCGGAAATATTACTGTTTCTTCATTTGATGCCGGAGAGGAGTTGGCAGAAAAAACCTCGCCTTACGATACATTTATTCAAATTATTGATGGAACCGCTGAACTGGTGATGAATGATAAAAAGTACAAGCTCAGATTGGGCGAGGGTATCATCATACCCTCAAACTCAAAACACAATTTCAATGCTCCTGAACAATTCAAGATGATCTCCACAGTTATCAAGAGTGGATACGAAGATTGAAAACTGGTTTAAGCAAAAAGTATTTCACCTATGAATTTCCTGCTGCGGTGATTGTAGCAATTCAAAAAAGCGGGCGGGCATTGCACGATGGTAATCAAGGAACCAAGGTGATACCCGCCGAAGCTTTATAGCGAACCAAAACAAAAATTTATAGCCTGCTTTGCACTTCAAGTTGTGCAGACAGGATTCATAATTTATTCAATTTTAGTTAGTGCAGGTACGTTCTTTTCAAATCCTACGTATCCCTTATTCTGGTTAATCACTCCATTTGAATTTCCCTGAATGGATGGTGTTGGGACTGGCCAAAGCACATGGTATGCACTTATAGTAAATACGTTTCCATAATTTGTACGCACGCCATTTTTATAAAAGATGTTTTTGGCTTTGATCCTGTCCAGGAAATAATTGTCTTCTGAAAATTTGTCCATAGTATATGATTTCCCTGTCTCAGAAGCCTTGCCGGTCATAGCCAACAAATATGAAATACGAGTCAGCTCTGTCTTCCGGGGTTCTTCATAAAATAATTCTCTCGCTCTTTCATCCAGTATCATTCCGATGTTTACCTGAGCCGAAGTAATGGAGGCTGCTCCTGCCCTATTCCTAACCTGATTAATATCTGCAGCCGCATTCACCAGGTCACCTTTCCAAAAGTAAGCTTCTGCTCTAAGCAAATATGTTTCTGCAATTCTGAATACATACCAATCTGTATGACCACCCTGCATCGGGGTATTTTCTGTATCAGGAATAAAGATCTTATAATGAGGCCATCCAAACCATGAACGAATTGTATCAGTACAAAGCAAACCTCCAGCTGCGTTGCGCAATTGCAATGGCTGCAAATAATATGGATCATTACTTGTCTTCAATGCGCGATCATTATATACCAGGTCCTCCATATCCATCCAATTACCCTTCGCGCGCCGTAGATCATTCGGGTCTGTCCATATATCTTTCATACTATAAGGAGTTGGCCTGCATCTTCCAATTCCTCTTCCGTATAAATTAGAAAGGATTACATCCGTATTAGTATTGTCGTTAGTACCTTTCTTACCAGAAGGGGTAGTTATATTGGTTCCCCACAATGGAACTGCCTGGCGCATGATGCGCATGCCGCCATCAAACCCACCATCTCCAAACCTGTCAATTATCAGGAATAGACCTTCCTTATTTTCTGCGATAGCTTTGTTTTCGGGTCTGTGAAGATCCCAGATCACATTTTTCTTTGTTACGCCAAAAGGGACTTTCATCAATGCATAAGGACTACCTGAAATTACACTTGTTGCTGAGGCAATGGCATCATCAAATTTTCCCAATGCAAGATTCACCTTGGTCAATAAATGATTCACTGCACCCTTGCTTACCTCACCCTTGTTTACGTTGTCAGTCAACCAGCCCTTTGCTGAATCCAGGTCCAACTTCATTTTCTCAAGAATCACTTCTCTCTTTGTTGAATAAAAATGAAGTTGGACCTGGATTCAGCAAAGGGCTGGTTGACTGATAACGTAAACAAGGGTGAGGTAAGCAAGGGTGCAGTGAACCATCTATTGACCAAGGTGAATCTTGCATTGGGAAAATTTGATGATGCCATTGCCTCTGCAACAAGTGTAATTTCTGGTAGTCCTTATGCATTGATGAAAGTCCCTTTTGGCGTAACAAAGAAAAATGTGATCTGGGATCTTCACAGACCCGAGAATAAGGCTATTGCAGAAAATAAGGAAGGTCTATTCCTGATAATTGACAGGTTTGGAGATGGAGGTTTTGATGGTGGCATGCGCATCATGCGCCAGGCAGTTCCATTGTGGGGAACCAATATAACTACCCCTTCTGGTAAGAAAGGTACTAACGACAATACTAATACGGATGTAATCCTTTCTAATTTATACGGAAGAGGAATTGGAAGATGCAGGCCAACTCCTTATAGTATGAAAGATATATGGACAGACCGAACGATCTACGGCGCGCGAAGGGTAATTGGATGGATATGGAGGACCTGGTATATAATGATCGCGCATTGAAGACAAGTAATGATCCATATTATTTGCAGCCATTGCAATTGCGCAACGCAGCTGGAGGTTTGCTTTGTACTGATACAATTCGTTCATGGTTTGGATGGCCTCATTATAAGATCTTTATTCCTGATACAGAAAACACCCCGATGCAGGGTGGTCATACAGATTGGTATGTATTCAGAATTGCAGAAACATATTTGCTTAGAGCAGAAGCTTACTTTTGGAAAGGTGACCTGGTGAATGCGGCTGCAGATATTAATCAGGTTAGGAATAGGGCAGGAGCAGCCTCCATTACTTCGGCTCAGGTAAACATCGGAATGATACTGGATGAAAGAGCGAGAGAATTATTTTATGAAGAACCCCGGAAGACAGAGCTGACTCGTATTTCATATTTGTTGGCTATGACCGGCAAGGCTTCTGAGACAGGGAAATCATAGACAATGGACAAATTTTCAGAAGACAATTATTTCCTGGACAGGATCAAAGCCAAAAACATCTTTTATAAAAATGGCGTGCGTACAAATTATGGAAACGTGTTTACTATAAGTGCATACCATGTGCTTTGGCCAGTCCCTACACCATCCATTCAGGGAAATTCAAATGGAGTGATTAACCAGAATAAGGGATACGTAGGATTTGAAAAGAACGTACCTGCACTAACTAAAATTGAATAAATTATGAATCCTGTCAGCACAACTTGAAGTGCAAAGCAGGCTATAAATTTTTGTTTTGGTTCGCTATAAAGCTTCGGCGGGTATCACCTTGGTTCCTTGATTACCATCGTGCAATGCCCGCCCGCTTTTTTGAATTGCTACAATCACCGCAGCAGGAAATTCATAGGTGAAATACTTTTTGCTTAAACCAGTTTTCAATCTTCGTATCCACTCTTGATAACTGTGGAGATCATCTTGAATTGTTCAGGAGCATTGAAGTTGTGTTTTGAGTTTGAGGGTATGATGATACCCTCGCCCAATCTGAGCTTGTACTTTTTATCATTCATCACCAGTTCAGCGGTTCCATCAATAATTTGAATAAATGTATCGTAAGGCGAGGTTTTTTCTGCCAACTCCTCTCCGGCATCAAATGAAGAAACAGTAATATTTCCGGTAGCTCTTTTGATAATTGTGCGGCTGAGCACTGCATGAGCTACATATTCTACAATTTCAACAATGATACAGCATTCTCCTTTTGGTAATTCCTTTGTGTTATTTGCAATTTTAGGGTCTGGCTGAATTGAATCCATATGACCAAAGGTGGTCGTTATTTAGACAAATAACTTACACAACTATGTAAAGAAATTGCATGATTTACTGGTATTGGCAATTCGAATGATCGTACAGGTCATAAATTCTCCAAACCTTTAAGCCTTTTATGCTTCAATTTTTTGAAAAAGGAGGGAGTCAGCCCAGTAACTTTCTTAAACTGGTTTGAAAGATGAGCTACGCTGCTATAGTGGAGTTTATAAGAAATTTCTGTTAGGGTGAGTTCGTCATAGATTAACATTTCCTTCGCGCGTTCGATCTTATGAGAGATTATGTAATGTTCTATGGTTGTTCCCTTTACTTCAGAAAACAGGTTTGAAAGATAGTTGTAATCGTAATTGAGCAACTGGCTGAGATAATCTGAAAAATTTGTCAAAGGGGCCTCCTCACTGTAATGGACCATCTCGACAATTATATTCTTGATCTTTTCTACCAGGATGGCCTTTTTATCTTCAAGGAGTTCAAATCCTGATTTAGCTAAAAGATTTTTTATTTGATTGTACTGGTCCGGAGAAAGTTCCTCGATAATTTGTACTTCCCCCAGCTCGAGGGTGGTATAGTGCAGACCAAAATTTTCCAATTCTGATCTCACGATCATTTTGCAACGAAGACTAACCATATTCTTGATCAATAGCTTCATAATATATAGATCAATCTAGATCTTAGATAATCGAATTCCCGTAATCATAAAGTTTTGAGTATAATGGCAAGGATTGCTGTCGGGTGAAATTTACAAAGTCACCATTAGCGCAAGCAGGTTAGAAGTTGTCAGCATGTATCCCTGGGGAAAGGTAGTATTGTTCTATATACTATTGCAGATTCGCACTATTTATTGCCGCTAGTCAAGTTTTGAATTTTACATCAATAAGTAGAACCACTTAGAAGCAATGATGAATGGGGATGAGAGAATAATAAGAAAACAATAGGCAAATAAGTCTTTCAATTTCTTATGAGTTGTAAATTTTTTTACCGCAGAGAAATAGAGGACACGGAGTTAGCGCAGAGGTGTGTTTGACTCAATCTGACATAAGTTTTTAATTTCTTCTCTGATTTCTATGTGCCTATGTGGTTCATTTATTTTACCGCAGAGAAATGGAGGACACGGAGTTAACTGGGAGCTGTTGTGCCTTTAATCTGGCATAGGTCTTTTAATTTCTACTATGTTTTCTATGTGTCTATGTGGTTCATTTATTTTACGGCAGAGAAATGGAGCCCATAGAGTTAACCATTTGCTTCGCCCTTGCGAACCTTCGCGTCCTGGCTCCTTAGCGGTTAAATCTTAAAAATGTGACTGATGGTTACCAGAATACGCTGAAATCCTTCAATTTTACGCCCGTTCATCTCGCTAATCCTAAACATTTTACAATGAAATTATTGTTTGCACTGCTGTTACTGTCAGTTACCGCTCAATCACAGGTATACAAATACTCTTTAGACCTAAATGGAAAAAGAGAGGATTCCATCGAGGTAAGCTTAATAACTCCCAAGGTTACAAAGCCAGTGATTGACTATTATTTTCCGAAGATCATTCCAGGAACTTACCAGATAGCTGATTACGGAAAATTCATTTCAGGATTAAAAGCGTTCGATAAATCTGGAAAAGCCTTGCCAGTTTCAAGAGTGAATGATAACCGTTGGAAGATATCTAACGCCACTGGTTTGTATAAGATTACCTATGTGGTTGAAGATGTATTCGACACAAAGCAGACCCACAATATCTATCCGATGTCTGCAACAAACATTGAGGCAAATAAAAATTATGTCCTTAACACCTTCGGATTTTTTGGATATCTGGCAGGGATGAACAGGATACCTATCGAACTAACTATCAATAAGCCGGAAGGTTTTTATGCATCAACAAGTCTAACAACCCGCGCTGTTTCTCCAACGGCGGATATATTGGTGGTCGCGAATCTGGACGAGTTATATGATAATCCAATAATGTATACGACACCCGACACTACCACAATGCAAATCGGGAATTGCAGGGTCTTAGTCTCTGTTTATTCAGGAAAGCAGCTTATTCATTCCAAGGAAGTGGCCGAATGGCTTAATCCTCTGCTTGTAGCTGCGAAAAATTATCTAGGAGGAAAATTGCCGGCCGACAAGTATTCATTTCTCTATTATTTCGTGGATCCTGCAACAACAAACAATTTTCCAAAGAATCTCTTCGGAGCGCTTGAACATACTACTTCTTCATTCTACTATTTACCTGATGTTCCTGCTGCCAATATCAAGAATTTTGTTATCGACGTTTCTTCACATGAATTCTTTCACATCATCACCCCTTTGACTATTGCATCCAAAGAAGTCAAGGTATTTAATTATGATTCTGCTGTTATGTCCCGGCACCTTTGGTTGTATGAAGGCGTGACTGAATACACGGCTCATCATGTGCAGGTTACAAATGGTCTCAATACGCCAGCTCAATTCTTAGCCAAGTTGAGCAACAAGATTTCCAATTCAAGAAGGTTGTATAAGGATAGTCTGGCATTTGCAGAATTAAGCACCGAAAGTGCTGGAAAACACCACGAGCAGTTTGGAAATGTTTATGAGAAGGGGGCACTTATAGCAGCCTGCGTCGATTTGTTACTCCTTAATCTATCCGATGGTGGATATGGATTGAAGAATCTTACCCATGATCTTGGAGTTCGTTACGGAAGGACCCGGTATTTTATTGACTCAACTCTTTTTGATGAGATAGCGGATCTCAGTTATCCTGAAGTCAAGAATTTTCTGGTGAAATACGTAAATGGCAGTGAGCCCATTCCATATCAGGAATATTTTGCGCTGGCTGGAGTGAAGTTTACTCCAAGAAATGAAAAGAAAGAATTTTCGATGGGCACCAATCCTGCGCTAATCCCGGCAAATGCTGCCAATCCAAATGGCATGGTCTTGATTGGACAGGCTACAAGGATCAATGATTTTGGAAATGCTCTTGGGTATAAGAGAGGAGATGAGTTGATTGAAATAAATGGTGTGGCTTTAACTCCCAGAAATTATCCGCAAACCCGGGACAGTCTCCTAAAAACAATGAAAGAGGGTGAACCATTGAGTGTAAAAGTCCGTAGGAAAAATGATGCGGGAACTGTTGAAACAGTTGTTCTTCAGAAAAATATTTTTAAGGCTACAGAAATTGAGATCAACAAACTCGAATTCATCCCCGAAGCAACGCCACATCAAAAACTTGTGCAGGCGGCCTGGTTAGGCGCAGGGGCAGCAAAGGTGCAGTAAAAAAAATTTGAAAATTTGAAGATTTGAAAATGTGAATTTTTAACCGCCAGGAACCAAAGACGCCCGGTAACGCGAAGAATCTTAGCGTAACTTAGCGTCCTTGCGTCTTTGCGGTTAAATTCCTTCCATTAATGAAGAAAGCCATCTACTGTTCGATGCTTCTGCTAAGCTTCATCATTCCCCAACATGAAATCATTGGCCAGAGTTCATCCTCCACTTTTAAATATGCAGTCGCTGATAAGCTAAAGCTTTCGGATCATGCAAAGCTGACTGGCTTCATCGGAAAAAAACTGGATCAATCATACCAGAATCGCATTTTGACCCAGGATGTAGATCATCTGGTAGAACCCTTCCGGCATAGGACAGAAAGCCGTCTCTGGCAATCTGAATTTTGGGGCAAATGGTTCACTTCCGCAGTATTGGCTTATCGCTATCGTCCCGAAACACGCATGAAAAAAGTGCTTGATTCAGCAGTGAAGGCATTGCTTTCTACTCAAACTCCCGATGGATATATAGGAAACTATAAGAAAGAAAATCAGCTGGAACAATGGGATATCTGGGGAATGAAATATTGCTTGCTTGGTCTACTTGACTACCACGATCTAACAAAAGATAGAACAAGTCTCTCTGCAGCAACCAAATTGGCCGACTTCCTCATCAAAGAAATAAAGGATCGAGATGGATTGATCATCAACAAAGGAAATTATCGAGGCATGGCTGCATCATCTGTGATGGAACCCATGGTGCGATTGTACACTACAACCGGAAATAAAAAGTACCTGGCATTTGCAGAAGAGATCGTGCGACAATGGGAAACTCCGGATGGTCCTGAGCTGATTCGTAAAGCTTCCGTCAACGTGAGCGAACGTTTTCCAACACCTCAAAGCTGGTATAGTTGGGAGCAAGGACAAAAAGCATACGAGATGATGTCCTGCTATGAAGGCTTGGTTGAATTGTATCGCGTAACGGGCAATAAAACTTTTCTGGATGCAGTGGAAAAAACCTGGAAAAATATTCGTGACACTGAAATTAATATTGCCGGCTCAGGCGCTTCTGAAGAAATGTGGTTTAAAGGAAAGAAACATCAAACCCAACCTGTTACTCATTTTCAGGAAACCTGTGTAACTGCCACCTGGATTAAATTGAATCAGCAATTATTACGTCTAACAGGAGATTCAAAATATGCTGACGAAATTGAACGAGCCTATTACAATGCATTATTAGGTTCATTGAATGCTGATGCTTCTGATTGGGCAAAATATACTCCGCTCAACGGGCAACGATTGCCGGGAAGTGGTCAATGCGGAATGAACCTGAACTGTTGTAATGCCAGTGGTCCGAGAGGCCAGTTCACTCTACCACTTACATCAGTAATGTCCATGGAGAACGACATATCTGTGAATTTTTATGTTGGCGGAACCTATGAATTGAAAACGCCGAAGGCAAAAAAACTTACACTCACTCAGACCACAGATTTCCCGGTTTCAGGAACAGTAAAGATTTCATTATCACTAACAGGAAATGAAGAAATGACGCTGCGACTGAGAATTCCGAGCTGGAGTAAACTCAATAAACTAACCATCAACAACGATGTTGTAAGCGGCATTGTTCCCGGAATGTATGTAGAATTAAAACGAATATGGTCGCCGCAGGATGTCATCATTTTAGATCTCGACATGAGAGGAAGAGTTGAAATTCTGGGCGATGAAAATGGAAAATTTGCAGCAATCACCAGGGGTCCGGTTGTCCTTTCGAGAGATACAAGAATGGGCGGCCCGGATCTTAGCACAGTGAATCGCCCCGTAACAGATAAGGAAGGATATATTGATCTGAAACCTGTCGCTTCAAATTCTAAAGATGAATATTGGATGGTGTATTCTGCTCTGTTTGTACCAGAAGCCTATACGGAAGCTGGTGCCAAACCGATTCCAATTCAATTAGTGGATTATGCTTCTGCGGGGAACGGGAGAGAGAGATCAACTTTCCAGGTATGGATGCCTCAGCTTTTCAGTGGACGTGCCAAGTGAATAATTTGAGAATTTGAAAATTTGAGAATTTGAAAATTTGATCATCCTCAAACATTCAAACTCTCAAACATTCAAACTACATCTTCAGTGCTTAAATGTGATCTTAGTCCAGTAGGTTACTCCTCCGATGTCCTCACTCGTAGAGATTATCAAGTCTACATTCGTCAAGCCTTCAATGTTGAAACTAATGTTCTCAATCACTAATTTTTTTTCATCATCCGCAAACGCCCAGGTGACAACGTCCTGAATAGAGTTTGGAGTGCTTCCACTGCAGGCATTGGCTGACTCATTATACTCAAGACTGAAGTCAGCCTTAAAAATCCACTTGTCGTCCTTCTTGCAGTCAGGTTCAAATTGAAATACATCGAGGTAAGGATTTGTGCCAACACGTTCTTCGACTTTCACTATCACCCATGCCTGAGCAACGAGCATATCCTTCTTTTGCACATTATCCGATGAAGATTTGGAGCAGGATAAGAAGAAGCTAATTGTTAAACAAGAGATTAATATGTTTCTTTTCATGACTTGATTATTATGTTCGGTCAGACTCTAAATTAAATCTAAATACAATGTTATCAGGAAGATCAGTTTCCTTTTATCATAATGATGATCTCAGTCTCAACGAAAACGGGATCTGAACATGTCTTAAATCATTCTCCTGTATGATCCTCGCGGTTTCTATTCCCATCGCTTCAAAATCTGTGGATATGGTAGTAATTCCGTTGAGAATTATTTTCTTCAGCGGCGTTTCATTATAAGATATCACACCAACATCCTTTCCCACTTCAAACCTGGATTCTACCAGTCTTTCAATCAAGACTACAAGATCATTATCCATCAGATTTATGAACACCTCTCCGGAATTGATGGGTTCATCGCTTATGTCATTGACTACCTTATGGCTAAAGGTATATTTCTGGCAAAAAGATATAAACCCATTCACGATCTCATTTGGGTAATAGCTGTTCTCCGGGAAAATAATTTTCAGCGTGTGATATTTCTGCAACTGAGGCAAGGCCTGCTCCAGTGCAGTGAAAATATCCTTTTCAAAATTTTCAAACACGGCCCCAAAACTTCCATTCACTCCCGGGATCACTTTATCCAACATTATAAGTTTCTCTTTTGGAATGGTGTTAATGATCTTGTGTGCTGTATCACCACCCTCGGTAAAATGAGGCAGAATCACGTAGTAATGATAATCGGACTTGCTATTCTCCAGAAGCTTTCTGAAAAGTGCGAGGTCATTATTATAAATATAAAAATCAATGGCTGCTTTGTCGCCGAGGGTTTCAACAAATGAATCGTAAATGATCTTCTTGTGTGGGCTGAGCTTATTGAACATCATAAAGATCTTGGCGGTCCGGTCTACATCAACATTCTTAATGAAGTATCCTTTGCCCGGTACTGACCCAATGATCCCCTGACTTTTTAGATATTTATAACCTTTTTCTGCCGTATCCCTGCAAATCTCGAATTGAAAGCTCAATTCGTTAATAGAAGGAAGCATGTCGTCAATCTGCAACTTCCCGTCTTCAATAGCCTTAATGATCGAGTTGGCCAGTTGCTGGTACTTGGGGGTAACCGAAAACTCGTCAAAATAAATAAGCTTATAAATAGGGGAAGCAATCATAAGCCTGGCTGAAGGTTGAAAATTGCGTAGAAAATTTGCTTAAAAATAAAGGAAAATCACCATGTACCCCATGATAGTACATGATGGAGGACAAACCTCAGCCTCATACATTTAATTTCTTAAATTGTTTGTCATTCTGAATTTATGCAGGTTATACTTGGTGTCATTTTCCATTTTATAGGCGGGTTCGCTTCCGGAAGTTTTTACATGCCTTTCAAAAAGGTAAAAGGTTGGGCCTGGGAAAGTTATTGGATCGTAGGCGGACTATTCTCATGGCTTATCGTTCCGCCACTTGCAGCATATCTTACAATACCCGACTTTTCTCAAATCATCGCGCAAACTGATAGAAGTACTTTACTCTACGTTTTTGTTTTTGGTTTGCTCTGGGGTATTGGGGGACTAACATACGGACTAGGCGTACGATATCTGGGAGTTTCACTCGGCAGCAGCATCATACTTGGACTTTGTATGGTGTTTGGTTCCCTGATCCCTTCTATTTATTATCAATTTTTTCCAACTGCAGGAAAGGATACTATTTCAATGATAACTGGCAGCACCTGGGGATTGACAGTTCTTGCAGGACTGGCAGTTTGTATCATTGGTATTATTCTTTGCGGTAAAGCCGGTATGATGAAAGAACGGCAATTCAAACAAAGTGGTGGACAGCTTCCGAAGATGGACGAGAAAGCTTTAAGAGCTCAGAGAACAGTGACCCAACCAGTAGGAGCAGAGGAATTCTCCTATAAGACCACTTTCGAAGAATCCTTTCTGCCCGAAGCTCCGACTGCATCAAGTCATGGTGCACTTTCAGGTGTTGCGGAATATAAATTTGGATTGGGGCTAACTGTGGCTATCATTTCTGGTATACTCAGCGCCTGTTTCAATTTTGGTTTGGAATCTGGCCAGCCCATGGCGAAGGTGGCCAATGATATCTGGACAACTGCAAACCCCGGACAGGGAGAGTTTTTATATCGTAATAATGTGGTTTATGTAGTGCTTCTTTGGGGCGGACTTACAACTAACCTTATTTGGTGCCTTATGTTGAATGCACGTAATAAAACTTTTGGTGACTATGTAAATAAAAGAGTACCAATACTTCGAAATTTTCTATTGTGTGCACTTGCTGGCACTACCTGGTTCCTTCAATTCTTTTTTTATGGTATGGGCGAAAGCAAATTGGGTAATGGCGCCTCATCGTGGATACTACACATGTCTTTCATCATACTTGTGGCTAACGCCTGGGGCTTAATCGCAAATGAGTGGAAAGGTGTTTCGCAAAAAACCAAGGCTACTATCATTGCGGGTGTTGTCACGATCATACTTGCTGTGTTGATTGTTGGATATGGTAATTATCTGAAACCTTAATGAACAAGACTTTCAAACTGAGATAAAATGGCAATTACAAAAACTTTCGAACATGTCAGTTTTTTGTGGGATGAAGCAAAAGCTGCTGCATTAGCTGGTGATGAAGTTGCCCTTCTGATCTATCGATCAAATTTACTGGGTGCAGATCTTCGTCTGACTAATTTCGGTGGAGGGAATACTTCATGCAAGACCACTGAAAAAGATCCATTGACAGGAAAGGATACTGAAGTAATGTGGGTAAAAGGATCAGGAGGTGATATCGGCACTTTAACAAAGAGTGGACTTGCAGCACTGTATGTTGACCGACTTCGTAACCTGAAGAATGTTTATAAAGGAATTACTTTCGAGGATGAAATGGTGGAACTTTTCAACCATTGCATTTACGATCTTAAATCTAAGGCACCTTCGATTGATACAGCCCTTCATGGATTTCTTCCATTCAAACATATTGATCATTTGCATCCAGATGCCGCCATAGCAATTGCTGCGTCGAAGGATGGAAAGCGAATTACACAGGAATTGTTTAGTGGAACGATTGGTTGGGTAGATTGGCAGAGGCCAGGCTTTGACCTCGGATTAAAATTGAAAGAATGCCTTGATGCCAATCCGGGCATACGCGGAATTATGTTGGGCTCACATGGATTGTTTACCTGGGGTGATACCGCATATGAGTGTTACATGAACTCTTTGGAGGTGATTGAACGTTGTGCGGAATACATTGAAGACCGTTCTCAAAATCAGGATGCTTTTGGAGGCCCGAAGGTTCGTTCTTTGTCAAAGGATACACGGAAAGCACAAGCTATAGCTCTTGCACCGATCCTGCGCGGACTTTGTTCATCATATTCCAGGATGATAGGACATTTTACTGATGACGAACGAGTATTGGAATTTATTAATTCAAATAATCTTGATCGACTTGCCCCCATGGGCACATCTTGTCCTGATCATTTTTTGCGAACCAAGATTAGTCCATTGGTGCTTACCCTGGCGGCCGATGCAAACCTTTCCGATCCAAAGGCAACACAGGCATTATTGGAACCTCAATTTCTTGCATACCGGGAAATGTATTCTCAATATTATACGAACTGCAAGCATGCGAACAGTCCGGCAATGAGAGATCCCAATCCAGTGGTAATACTTTATCCCGGAGTTGGAATGTTCACATTTGCAAAAGATAAAGGCACAGCCAGGGTTGCGGCTGAATTTTATATCAATGCAATCAATGTGATGCGTGGTGCAGAAGCTATTTCAACATATACATCACTCCCCCGGCAGGAAGCTTTCGATATTGAATACTGGTTATTGGAAGAAGCAAAACTTCAGAGAATGCCAAAACCAAAATCGCTCAGTGGTAGAATTGCACTCATCACAGGCAGTGCAGGCGGGATCGGAAAAGCCATCGCAAAAAAGTTTGCTGAAGAAGGTGCTTGTATCATCATAAATGATAATAATGCTGAACGCTTGCGCGAAGCAAAAACTGAATTTGACAAAAACTTCGGTAAAGATGTTTTTGTTACATCGATACTTGATGTCACAAATAACGATACCATTGAGGAGACCCTTAACACTGCCGCACTAACTTTTGGCGGCGTTGATATCATTGTAAACAACGCCGGACTTTCCATATCCAAACCAATCGAAGATCATACACTTGAAGATTGGGATCTTTTATACAATGTACTTGTGAAAGGTCAGTTCCTCGTAACTCAAAGAGGTGTAGAGATCATGCGCAAACAGGGCATTGGTGGTGATGTGCTCAATATTGTTAGTAAGAATGCGCTCGTCAGTGGTCCTAATAATGCAGGTTATGGTTCTGCAAAAGCCGCACAATTGCATTTATCCAGACTAAATGCCGCTGAATTAGGGAAAGATAAAATCAGGGTAAATGTGGTGAATCCTGATGCTGTTATCTCCGGCTCCAACATCTGGAGTGGTGGCTGGGCCGAAGGTCGCGCAAAGGCTTATGGCATCACAGTGGAAGAACTTCCAGCGTATTACGCAAATCGCACACTCCTTAGTGAGATCATTGAACCCGTAGATATCGCAAATGCCTGCTTTGCTTTTGTGAGCGGGTTACTTAATAAATCCACAGGAAATATTCTGAATGTAGATGGCGGTGTTGCTGCTGCTTTTGTTCGTTGAATATTTTTTAAGCGCAAAGACGCGAAGACGCAAAGGAACGCCAGGAATACTTGCGGTTCTTTGCGTCTTTGTTTACTGAAGGTTAAATCAAGGCTCACTCTTCTTAAGTCAATGATTCTATGTGCCTATGTGTTTAGCTTCATATTTAAGATTCGTTCCAGGGAATTAGGAAAGTTTACCACTTAGTCACTTAGAAGAAACATAGTCTCATAGAAGAACTATAGAAAGATAGATGCAGTTGCTTGCGTTCTTTGCGTTACCGCGACTTGGCGGTTAAACTCTTCAAATATTTTACGCAATCGTTCCCGGACTTTCTCTCAGGATGGAGCAGGATGATTAGGTTTCGTTTGTATAATACTTTAGAAATTCAATTAACAACGCTGCTATATGAATTACAAAACTGCACTGCTTAGGAGCATTGTCCTGGTGCTCTTGATGAGTATTTCCCATTTAAGTTTCTCGCAAGGAGGTTACGCTGTTTCGGGCAAAATTACAGATGACAAAGGTCAGGCATTGCAAGGTGTATCAGTTACAGAAAAAGGCACTACCAATGCTGTTTCTACAAATGCCGAAGGAGTTTATCAGATTACTTTAAGATCTGGTCTTTCAACCATCGTTTTTTCATTCGTTGGTTATTTACCTCAGGAAGTTCAGGTTGAGAATCGTCAGGTGATCAATCAATCCTTATCAGTCTTCGTGAATAATATGGAAGATGTGGTGGTGGTTGGTTACGGTACAAAAAAGAGAGCTGACATTACCAGTTCTGTGGTTAGCATAAATGCTGACGACATTCGTTCGCGGCCAGTTGCCAATGCTCTGCAGGCTTTACAAGGTAAGGCAGCCGGTGTTGACATCACTTCAAATGAACGTCCAGGAGAAGTTGGAAGTGTTCTTATTCGCGGCGTGCGTTCATTGGGCGCAACAAATTCTCCTTTATATGTAGTTGATGGGATTCCATTGAATTTCGGTGGTATTAATGCAATCAATCCTAATGATATTGAAAGCATCGATGTGCTTAAGGACGCATCAGCAACAGCGGTTTTCGGTTCACGAGGCGCAAATGGAGTAATTCTTATCACGACTAAAAAAGGAAAGAACGGAGTAATTTCTTTGAATTACGTTGGTACTGTTACTATCGAAAATATAAACGACCGCTCTGAATTGATGAATTCACAAGAGTACATTGAATTCCGCAGAGATGCTTATCGTCGGGTCCGATATTTAAATCCAGCAGCTCCCCTTACTACTACATACCCAGATGCACCAACTTTTGCAGATGATCAACGCATCTTTGGACAGGACCCATACGCATGGGCGAATGTTCAGAAAGGATGGGTAGGTGGTAAATGGGACGGCAGCCTTGTTCCTACTACTAATTGGGCAGACATGGTTGTGAAAACCGGCGTTACTCATGATCATACGTTGAGCGTGAGTGGTGGAGGACCAAAAATGAGAGCCTACGCTTCTTTTGGCTATCTCAAACAGGATGGAACGCAGCTTGGACAGGATTACAAACGTTATTCAGGAAAATTCAATATAGATATCAGTCCATTGAAATGGTTCAGCATGGGCGGTAGCATTACTACTACATATGGAGTTCAGAATTTTGGCTTTTCTACTACCAACGCTACCGGACCAGGTTCACTTCATGCGGCAGCGCGTGGAATGCTCCCATATGCAATTCCCTTTGACAGTAATGGAAATCGAATCAATCTTCCTGGAGGAGATATCAATATCCTGAATCCGATCGGAGAAGATATGTTTAATGAAAATATTCGCTATACACTTAGGGCCCTCGGTGCTTTTTATGCAGAGATCAGTCCAATCAAAGGACTCAAGTACCGAATTAATTTCGGTCCTGATTTCAACAATTTCAGAAATGGCAGATGGATGGATGCAAAGTCTATCAACAGAGGTGGTGGTGAGCCTGGATCAACAAATTATGCGCAGCTAAATCAAACGTCAAATGTTTCATGGACACTTGACAACCTGCTTTATTATAATACAACAATTGCCGGCGATCACGATATTGGCGCAACGCTCTTATACAGCTCTTCATATGTAAAACAGGAAACGTCTTCCATGACAGCTACAAAACTTCCATGGAATGCCCAGAAATGGTATCAGCTTAGTTCTGTAAGTGCACTCGATGCTTATAGCAGCGGGCTTACAGAAACATCGTTGCTTTCTTACATGGCGCGACTCAATTACTCTTACAAAGGAAAATATTACCTGGATGTGTTCACACGCTGGGATGGTGCATCACAACTTGCTGAAGGAAATAAATGGGATGTGTTTCCTGCGGCATCACTTGCATGGCGCATAGACAGGGAAGACTTCATGAGCAAATTTGATTGGCTCAACCAACTGAAATTCAGACTTGGGGTAGGAAGTGTTGGTAATGCTGCAATCAGTGCGTACACTACAAAGGGTGCTGTTGAATCCCTTTATTATACATGGGGTCCGGTTGTGGAAGCAGGTATAGTTTCTTCTGACGCATCACTGGCTAATCCAATATCAATGCCTAATCCCGGCCTTGGTTGGGAACACACAACACAGTGGAATGCCGGTCTTGATTTTACGCTCTTCAACAACAAAATAAGCGGTTCAATTGATCTGTATAAATCTAAGACTACGGACTTGCTGTTGCTGCGCTCCATTCCTTCAATCACTGGTTATACCCGCACGTTTGACAACGTAGGATCAACTGAGAACAAGGGCATCGAGATCAGTCTTAACACTGAAAACTTTAAACGTCCAAACTTTAGCTGGAATACAACACTTAATTTTTCTGCCAACAGTGACAAGATAGTGGAGTTGTCAAATGGCAAAGTTGATGATATCAATAATGTATGGTTCATTGGCAAACGCCTTAATGTGTATTACGATTATGAGCAGATAGGTATCTGGCAAAGCACGCCTGAAGATCTGGCTGAACTCGCAAAATTCAATGCGAACATTCCAAGTGCCAACAGTCAGTTTAGACCTGGTAGCATAAGAGTAAGGGATCTAAATAATGATTATAAGATTGATGCAAACAATGACCGCAAGATTGTTGGACAGGCGCAACCAAGCTGGAATGCAGGTTTAATAAATGAATTCAATTACAGGAACTGGAGCTTGAATATTTTCATGTTCGGACGGTTTGGTTATAACATCCGTCAGGGTGCAGAATCGTTACAAGGCCGATTTGCTCAAAGAAGACTTAATTATTGGACGCCGACAAATGCAACGAATGAATACCCCGCACCAAATTATAATAGTGCTGCAGGTGATCCATTCCGCTCGGCCATGAATAATCAGGATGGCTCATTCATCAAGATTCGAAACATCACCTTAGCCTATAATCTGCAAGATGCCCTGACGAAACGTTTAGGCATGAGCAATGCAAGGTTTTATGTACAAGCAATGAATCCCGGTCTTATTTACTCCAAAATTGATTGGATAGATCCTGACCTGGGCGGCTCCACCTGGAACAGTGGATTCGTTATCGGAGTAAACATCGGATTCTAAAACATAAATGAAAAAAAAATTGGTTATGAATACCAGGTTAATATATACGCTTCTAATTGGTTTCTTCCTCGGGCTCTCATCCTGTAAAAAAACTTTTCTGGATGAAACCTTGCTTACTTCGAGAAGTACACAGGATTTTGAAACCGCTGAGGGCCTTGACGGTCTTGTTACCGGCATGTATCAATCCCTAAAGTTCCATTTCAACTATGAGTGGGCTTATGCAAGTACCAACTATGGTGTTGATGAATTTACAGTTGGTGGTGACCGCACCATGCAGATGTGGAATTCCTATGATGCCACATTCAATTCACTAACAGGTGACGTGGCAACTATATGGGACAATATGTATGGCGCCATCAACTCGGCAAATATTGTAATTAAGAATGTGCCGCAATTTTATGGCAGTGGTGCTAACAAAAATGTCCGCCTTGGTGAAGGTTATTTTATGCGTGCATTCAATTACTTTAAGCTTGTGAAGCAATATGGAGGAGTGCCATTGAAGCTAGAACCATCTGAGGCCGTGGAATTTGAATTCACACGCAATTCCCCACAGGAAGTGTATGAACAGGTGATAAATGATTTCAAGCAGGCTTATGATCTTTTGCCAGCTACACCCGCACAGAGAGGCAGAATTACCAAATGGGCTGCTGCACACTTTTTAGCGAAGGCTCACCTTTATCGTGCTAGTGAATTGTATAGCGATTGGAACAGCGGAACTAAGGACAGTGACCTTAATAATGCAATTCTTTATTCAACCCAGGTAATTAACAGTGGTGCACACACACTGGTGCCTGACTTTAAAGATCTCTGGAATTTTACCGCTCCTGACGGGCCAAATGAAGTGCTTTCAGAAGTAATACTATCAGCCCAGTTCTCAAATAATACGTCTACACAAGGTCGTTATGGAAATCAGATCCATCTGTACTATCCGAGCGTATATCAAAACCTTGGAGGTATGGTTCGTGATATAGCTGGTGGCAGGGAATTTCAGCGTTGCCGGTCTACTGATTACGCACTTGATGTTTTTGACCGCGTGAATGACTCACGCTTTTGGAAGAGTTTTAAAACAAGATATATATGTAATAATCCAAATGGGGCGCCTACCTGGACTGCAGCAAATGCACCAACACCGGCGCAAGTGGGGCAGAGAAGATTTGTAGGGGGACAGGAAGCAGTTCTGTACATAGTAAACAATGCTGGTGATGCCCGCTATACTTCAAGCAATATCACTTTAAGAGCCCCACATATGTTCGTTCGTTATTTTGCAGGACAGCCGGAGAATATGATTGGCGTTCATGGAAATTATGAGACTAGTCGCTTTGTTGCGCTCTCAAAATTCATGGACGGATCAAGGAACGCAGTAGCCTCACAGTTTGGGCAACGTGATGGTATCCTGGCCAGGCTGGCTGAAACATATTTGATAGCTGCAGAAGCTCATGGAAGAAAAGGCGCATTTGCGCTGGCATTACCTTTCCTGAATGCAATACGCGACAGAGCCGCTTACAAAAATGGAGAAGACCGTTCAGCCTATGTTGATGGTGGAGTGGCCTACAAAACTAATGTTGCTGCAAATACGGCTGCGTTTGTTTCATACTCCGACAAGAACACTTATTTTGAATCAAATAATCTCCCAACAACAACTACCAGCACTCTGACAAGTATGCACCTCAATAGTGAGAATGATATTTTCAATTCCACTGCAGAATTTTATTCCAAACTGGGAGCATCAAGTAACTCTGATAAGTTCATTCAATTCATACTTAATGAACGGTCCCGCGAGCTGATGGGTGAATTGATGCGCTGGGAAGACCTTACAAGAACAAAAACCCTGATCGCTCGTACAAGTGCTTTCAGCGATGAAGCAAGGCCGCAAGCCAAACATTACTTGCGCCCGATTCCACAAAACTTCCTTGATGCAATTAAAAAAGACGGAAAACCACTGACACCAGATCAAAAAACCGCCATGCAAAATCCTGGTTGGTAAGAACTATTTTTTCCGTGCATAGCAGTCGTTAGGAACAAGGGCAGGTGATCAAAAGCCTGCCTTTTATTTTAGGATTTAAAATTCAGCTCAAATGAGACGGATTGTTTTTATTGTACTATTGATCTCTACTAAGACTTTTGCGCAAAAGCCAAATGATGTAACTGTTCCATTGCATTTGCTGCAACCGGATTATCCCACACCTTATGGTATTCCTGCAATCCAAACAGTAAAGGCAACACTGGACCGGGTGTTTCATTATCTGGATTCCGTTACTCCAGCGCAATTAATTAATCGCAATTCAAAGGTTGTTGTCAATTCAATGAATTCCGTAGATACAAATACAATTGTTAGTCCGGGAGATTTCAGGCTCACCAGTTACGAATGGGGTGTAACCTATATCGGAATGTTGGAGGTAGGTGCTGCAACCGGCGATGCAAAATTCACAGAATACACAAAGAAAAGAGTGGATTTTATAGCGAACTCAGTCCCTGCCTTTGCGAAATTATACAGTCAGTTTCCGAAGGGCAGCAATCCTTTTCGCCAGCCTATTGCTCCGCATGCACTGGATGATGGCGGTGCTCTCTGTGCCGCGATGATTAAAGCACTTAACAAAGGCGCCAGCGCTTCTATTCGACCCATCATTGATAATTATATTGATTATATCTCGAATAAAGAATTTCGTTTTGCCGATGGAACGCTCGCACGAAATCGTCCCCAGAAAAATACGCTCTGGCTTGATGATCTCTATATGAGTGTTCCAGCTCTGGCGCAGATGGGAAAACTTACAGGCAATAAAAAATATTTTGACGATGCCGTCAAACAGGTTTTGCAATTTTCCGATCGCATGTTTAATAAGGAACTCAATGTATACATGCATGGCTGGGTCCAGGAAATGAGCGTTCATCCAGAATTTCATTGGGCCAGGGCCAATGGTTGGGCATTAATGGCAATGGTGGAACTGCTGGATGTATTGCCAAAGGATCATAGTGGAAGAAATAAAGTTTTAGCGCTATTGCAATCGCATGTAAAAGGCCTTGCTTCCTATCAGGCAGGTGAAGGATTCTGGCACCAATTGCTGGACAAAAATGATTCCTACCTTGAAACTTCGGCTACGGCTATCTATGCTTATTGTTTTGCAAGAGCAGCAAATAAAGGCTGGATTGATGCAAAGGCTTATGCACCATCAGCAATACTTGCCTGGAACGCGGTTACTAAAAAGGTGAATGCAAACGGACAGGTTGAAGGTACATGTGTCGGCACAGGGATGGGATTCGATCCTGCATTTTATTATTACCGACCGGTGAATGTTTATGCTGCACATGGTTATGGCCCAGTTCTCCTGGCCGGTGCCGAGATTATCAATTTGCTAAACCATTTCACTTTTGAGATAAATGATAGTTCTCTTCAACTTAAAGGAGAAAAATAGAATCTGATTCTTCGGTGATAAAAATTTGGGAGAAATTCTGCCGTGAAATTATTGATGATATACTTACTTCTTTTGCTTTCAGTTTCTATGCAAGCTCAAAGCCATTTCAAATTCGATTTTGGAGAAGGCAGGGTTGCCAACGGATATCTTAAGGTTTTGCCTTCAACAACCTATAGTCAGGAAAAAGGATATGGATTTGAATTTTCATCAGGTCTCACATCAGTAATCAGCAAGGAAAGCGATGCACTTAAAGGTGATTACATTACTTCTAATCGGCCATTCTACTTTTCTGTAAAACTACCAGAGGGTAATTATCATGTTAAACTGATTCTTGGAGATTATTCAGGGTCATCGCTCACTACTATAAAAGCAGAATGCCGGAGGTTGATGGTTGAAAAGATCGAAACAAAAGATGGCAGGTTTGCCCAGGCTGAATTTACCCTGCACGTACGCGATAGTATTATTCGTCCATCGGGAAAGTCGGTCTCATTGAAGCCGCGAGAACGAAATTATCTTCATTGGGATGATAAACTTACAATTGAATTCAACAATAGTCTTCCGAAGCTCTGTGCGATTGAGATCTACCCTATGAATGCGATACCTACTTTATTTCTCGCCGGAAATTCTACCGTAGTTGATCAGTCTGAAGAGCCCTGGGCCGCATGGGGACAAATGATTCCATCTTTTTTTCAGGCTGGGAAAGTTGTTGTTGCTAATTATGCTGAATCAGGAGAAACTTTAAAGGCTTTCCGAAATGAAAAAAGATTAGAGAAGATATGGAGCCTGGCTAAACCTGGAGATTATTTATTCATTGAATTTGCACACAATGACCAGAAGCCTGGCGGGAGCCATCTTGACGCATTTACAACATATAAGCAAACATTGAAACAATGGATTGCTGAGGCAAGAGAAAAGAAAATGATACCTGTGCTTGTAACCTCTATGCACAGGAGAAGTTTCGATTCAACAGGACGAATCCAAAACACCCTGGCTGATTATCCTGAAGCAGTGCGGCAAACCGCCATTGAGGAGAAGGTTGCCTTGATCGATCTCAACGCTATGAGTAAAACAATGTATGAAGCCTGGGGTCCTGAGAAGTCAATAAAAGCATTCGTTCACTTTGCAGCCAATACATATCCAAACCAGCCTAACGATGTAAAGGACAACACGCACTTCAGTACATATGGCGCCTACCAACTTGCACAATGTGTTGTGAAAGGAATTAGAGAAAATATCCCGGCACTTGCCAAGTTTTTGAAGAAAGAAAATCCATTATTCGATCCTGCAAAGCCTGATCCATTTGAGAAATGGGTTTTGCCTGCGAGCTCTTTTACTGGAATGGTAAAGCCCGATGGTAATTGAAATAATTTGACATGAAAAATTTCTTGCGAACGATATCGCTTGTTTATGCGCTCATGCTGTTTCTGACGGCGGAAGCACAGATTGGAAAGCGCCTGCATTCTGAACGAAAGGTGGTTAAAGATCCTGTGACCGGGGTTGAACTAACATTTCTCACAAGCACCCCTGCTGGAGATTCTAAAATTTATCAAACACATACACAATGGACCGCTGATGGGGAGTGGCTTGTCTTTCGCTCGAACCGAATAAGAAATGAGGCGCTGGCAGTTAATGAAAAAACTGGCGATATAGTCCAGGTGACCGAGGGAGGATACACGGGAATGCTGTGCGTTGCACGGAAATCCATGAAACTTTATTTCATGCGGACTCTCAATACGGATTCTGCACAAACACGAAAATCACTCCAGGTAATGGTAGTGGATCTTCAAAAAGTATTTGATGATAGCAAGCAGGGAAAAATGCATCCTGCATCTTATTATCAAAAAATCTGTGGAACTATTCCCGCTGAATTGGAAGCTGCCGGTGGCGATATGGCCCTGGATGCAGATGAGAACGTGATATATTTCCGTGTTGGAAAAACTGAGGCAGCAAAACATCTGGCACCAGGTACAAAACTCGAAAGCAGTTTTGGTCCGAGAAATATGGGCGCCGGTCCTGCAGGTTTAATGAGCATGGATCTGGCCAGCGGACGCCTATCATATATTATCTCTGTGCCTTTCCAGATTGGGCATGTTCAGTCTAATCCATGGGTAAGTGGCGATATAATTTTTTGCTGGGAGACTGGTGGGAAATCGCCGCAAAGAATGTGGTTTGTGCGAGCTGATGGAACTGATCTGCGTCCGCTATACCCAGAAGCACCTTTCGACTGGGTAACACATGAAGCCGTGATTACAAAAGATGAAGTAGCATATGCAATCATGGGACATCGTGCCATACCGGGCACAGATAGCACAAAGGTTCTACCAGGAACCGGAGTTAGTGGAGCTAACCCTGGACAGGATGCAGCCTGGGGACCATCGGGTACTCGCGAAAAACCTACCGGCCTGGCCATCGTGAACCTGCGAACGAAAGAAACAATTATAGTTGGTCAAACCCCCAGCGGGAGTGGTTTGTGGCATGTGCATGGTTCAGGTGATGGAAGATGGGCAGTTGGAGATGATTTCTCAAGAAGTATTTATTTGATAGATCGTCGTACAAGGGAAATGATGTTACTTTCTGCAGGACATAAAACCACAGCAGCCGATCATCCGCACCCAAGCTTTAGTCCTGACGGTACAAAAATTGAAATTCAATCGGCCATGCTCTCTTCAGATAACAGGTCAATGAATATTTGCATCATTCCAGTACCCGAAGAGTGGTTAAAACGAACTTATAAATAATTATCAGGATCAATTTTATGATCAGATCAATTTTTCTCTTTGCAGTTTTAGTTCATCTTTTCACAGCGGGGTTTTCGCAGGATACCATCAATCCCTTGAAAGGTGACATTCGTGTGCATGATCCGGTAATGATCAAAGAGGGTAATACATATTATGTCTTTGGCACAGGTAAAGGGATTCAGCTTAAAACGTCTAAGGATAAGATTCACTGGACTAAGGCTGGAAATATTTTTAGGACATTTCCTGCCTGGCACAAGAACGACATACCAAACCAGGATAGTGCACTCTGGGCGCCAGATATTCTGCACCGGAATGGAAAATATTATCTGTACTATTCAGTCTCTGCCTGGATGAACTTTAATTCAAGCATTGGTCTTCTTACCAATACCACGCTTGATTCAACCAATCCAAATTATAAATGGGTTGATGAGGGACAAATAATAAGTTATAAAAACGGCGGTGAAGGAGTGAATGTGATAGACCCAAATGCACTCACTGATAAGGATGGTAAATTCTGGCTTTTCTTTGGATCATACAAAGCAGGATTGCGATTGGTGGAATTAGATCCGAGCACTGGTAAATTATTAAACCCACAACAACCGGAACTGATCACCATCACAAATGCACTCGGTGAAGGTGTTTTTGTAATTAAGGGACATGGATATTATTACATTTTTGCATCTCGCGATAGATGCTGTGCAGGAATGGCAAGTACATATAAAATGGTAATTGGAAGATCAAAAGATATCAAAGGCCCGTATTTAAATAAAGAAGGACAATCCTGGGTTGATAATAATTATTCACTTTTTCTTGCTGGTGATTCTACCGAACCAGGTAGAGGGCATAATGGGTTTTTTACAGAAGGGGATTCCACCTTTATAGTATATCATGCTTATACCCGTGCGGTAAATGGAGCTTCTCTACTGAACATTAAAACTTTGTACATTGATAAAGATGGATGGCCAAGTCTCAAACCCACAGATAAATTATTCAGGAGAGAACAGTAAAGCTTATTCTAAATGAACAAATGCGCCCCCAATATCTTATTTCTTATATGCTTCTTAACATCTATCAGTATAAATGCCCAGAAAAATCAACCTGCACCCAAACCTCTTTATTCTGATCCAGTTTATGATGGTGCCGCGGATCCGGTGGTGATCTGGAATAAAAATGAAAAGAAATGGTGGATGTTTTATACCAATCGCCGTGCAACAGTGCCTGATACAACGGGTGTGAAATGGGTGCATGGTACAAGAATAGGGATCGCTGAATCCAATGATGGAAGGATATGGACTTATAAGGACACAACTAATATTCTATATCGTCCCGATGCAGAATATAGTTTCTGGGCTCCTGAGATCATTGAAGCTAATGGGACCTATCACATGTATCTCACCTATGTGCCTGGAATATTCGCCGACTGGAAACATCCACGGAGTATCATTCATCTTACCGGCAGCGATTTGCTGAATTGGAAATACGAATCAAAATTGAAGTTGGTAAATGATAAAGTGATTGATGCCTGCGTATTTCAACTACCAGACAAAACATGGCGCATGTGGTATAACAATGAAATGGATGGCAAGTCCATCTGGTATGCCGACAGCAAGGATCTCTATAATTGGACAGGTAAAGGAAAGGCAATCGCAGCAAGAGGCGAAGGACCCAAGGTTTTCAAATGGAAGGATAGTTACTGGATGATCGTAGATATATGGAGAGGAATGGAAATTTATAATTCCGCAGACCTGATGAACTGGAAAAAGCAATCAACAAGGATACTGGAAACAGGTGGAATAGGGAAGTATGATGGCGCTATCGGCGGACATTGCGATGTACTCGTGAATAATGAGAAAGCGTACGTCTTTTACTTTACTCACCCTGGCAGAACAACTGTTAATCCAGCACCTTCGAGTTCAATAGCAGGGAGAAGGAGTGTGATTCAATTAGTGGAACTTGAATATAAGAATGGTGAACTTATCTGTGACAGGAATAAGGATACGTTCATTAATTTAAAACCTGGTGGTCACTAGGAGAAAATTCAAATGAGAATAATCTAAGAATGAATAATTTGGTTCGGACAATAAAATAATACTCGCAGTCTTAATCATATGAGGATTAAAAGTTGAGGAAGACTTGTGGTGGCTTATGCAACAAGATCACTTTTGATTAAAAGCAATTTCATGAGAAAGTTATTTATCTCGCTCATAATACTCAGTTCGGCCGCATTGCATTCACAGCAGAAAGATTATTCTATCCAGGCTGTAAATTTCAAGCAGGTACGACTAAATGATAATTTTTGGATGCCCCGGATCCGCACCAATCATACCGTTACAATCCCCGCATCATTTGATCGTTGTGAAAGTACCGGCAGGGTGAAAAATTTTGAAATGGCTGCAGCGCGTAGCGGTAAATTTGGCACCACCTACCCATTTGATGACACGGACATTTACAAAACCATTGAAGGTGCCTCATTCTCACTTTCGCTTTTCCCCGATAAGAAACTGGAGGCATATGTTGATACACTCATAAGAAAAATTGCAGCAGCGCAGGAGCCAGATGGATACCTGTACACGGCCAGGACAATTGATTCCTCGAAAACCCATTCGTGGGCTGGGAAGGAGCGATGGGAAAAAGAGCGCGAGTTAAGTCATGAACTTTATAATTCCGGTCACCTTTATGAAGCAGCCACTGCTCATTTTGCTGCCACTGGGAAAAAATCTCTTCTTGACATTGCTTTGAAAAATGCTGACCTGGTTTGTAGTGTTTTTGGACCTGGCAAAAAGCATGTTGCACCTGGACATGAAATAGTGGAAATGGGTCTTGTGAAGCTGTACCGTATCACAGGAAAAAAAGAATACCTGGAAACTGCCAGGGATTTTATATATGAGCGTGGACATTTTTCGGGCTACGATGTGAAGAATAAAGATCCCTATAAGAATGGGGCGTACTGGCAGGATCATAAGCCTGTTACAGAACAGGACGAAGCAATTGGACATGCGGTCCGGGCATGCTACCTCTATTCAGGAGTTGCGGATGTTGCAGCCCTCACGGGAGATGAAAAATTATTGGAATCTGTAGACCGCATCTGGGAAAACATGGTTAGCAAAAAATTGTATGTACAGGGTGGTGTAGGAGCTGTTGGATCAGGAGAACGCTTCGGAGATAATTATGAATTACCCAACACCACTGCTTACAATGAAACCTGTGCAGCCATTGCAAATGTATATTGGAACCATCGTATGTTTCTGCTTCATGGAGATTCAAAATACATTGATGTGCTGGAAAAAAGTTTATATAATGCTCTGCTTTCGGGAATTGGGTTGGACGGGAAGAGTTTTTTTTACAGTAATGCCATGCAGGTTAAAAGCAGTTTCGCGCATCGCGATATGGAGATTGGTCGGTCGGGTTGGTTTGAATGTTCCTGTTGTCCAACAAACCTCGTAAGGCTATTGCCTTCAGTCCCTGGTTATATGTACGCGCAAAAAAATGATGTTGTCTATGTCAATCTTTATGCAAGCAGCTCAACTGACCTTATAATTAATCAGAGGAAGTTTACAATCATTCAGCAGAATAATTATCCATTCGATGGCAAACTTGATTTTACTATTTCAACTAAAGCTGCTCTTGACTTCAAATTGCTCTTTCGAATTCCTGGATGGGCTCAAAATAGTGTACTGCCTTCAGACCTTTATAGTTTTGTAAATGATATTCATGATAAGGTTGTTATTAAAATAAATGGGGCTGAAGTTCCTGCGGAATTAGAAAAGGGATATGCTATGATCAGCCGCAAGTGGAAGAATGATGATAAGGTTGAGATAATTTTGCCAATGGAAACAAGATTGATTCGTTCCAATGATAAACTGAAGGAAAATGAGGGAAAACTCGCAGTGGAGCGCGGACCACTGGTATATTGTGCGGAATGGGTAGACAATGGAGGGAAAACTTCCAATATTCTGCTTCCTTCAAATTCTAGCTTCCAATTTGTGCATCGGGCTGACCTTCTAAATGGTGTAACTATCCTTACAACAAAAGCTCCGGTAATCGATGTCAGTGCTGATGGTCAAACTATTTCTACACAATCTAAAATAATTACGTTCATCCCTTACTATGCATGGGCCAACAGGGCCAGGGGAGAAATGCAGATTTGGTTTCCTGAGAGAGTGGGAGACATTGATCTGATTCCGGTTGCAAATAAAATTGAAGACCATAAAACTAAGCAATGAGATTCTTGCTTCTATGCTGTTGCATTTATTCTTCATTTATTCCTATCGGTTTAAATGCACAACAAAAAGAAATTCAATATTTATCGGGAACCGATAACAGACAAACTGTAGCCTGGGATTTTTTCTGCACTGGCGGACGTAATAGCGGCTATTGGACAAGAATCCAGGTGCCTTCACACTGGGAACAGCAGGGGTTTGGTTCTTATAACTATGGCCGTGACTACAGAACCAATGGAAGAAATGCCCGTTTCGCAGATGAGCAAGGGAAGTATAAACATAAGTTCATTGTACCTGCCGCCTGGAAAAATAAAAAAGTATTTATCGTTTTTGAAGGTTCGATGACGGATACTGATGTCAAGATCAATGGCAAGTCTGCGGGTCCAATTCACCAGGGTGCATTTTATCGATTTAAATACGACATCACAAACAAACTTCATCTTGGTGCACAAAATATATTGGAAGTAAACGTTGATAAAATGAGCGCTGATGCCAGCGTGAACAATGCGGAAAGATTAGCTGACTATTGGGTCCTTGGTGGTATTTACCGGCCTGTTTACCTGGAGGCTGTCCCCAATACATACATAGATTATGTTGCGATAGATGCAAAAGCTGATGGAAGTTTTGCAATGCAGGTGTTTGCGAAAGGAGTTTTCGTAAGCAAAACAGTAACTGCAACTATTGTAGATAAACAAAACCGGCAGGTGGCAGCCTTGTCCGCAAAATTGAATCCGGGAGATAGTGTAGTAGAACTCCGGACAAAAGTCGCGAACATATTGCAGTGGACTTCAGAAACTCCTCACTTATATAAAGTTGTTGCCAGTATCCAGGAAGCAGGAAAAACAATTTACACCCACACTGAGAAATTTGGTTTTCGTACTATAGAGATTAGAAAAGGTGATGGAATATATCTCAATGGAGTGCAGATCAAATTCAAAGGTGCCAATAGGCATGTATGGTGGCCGGAAACAGGACGGACTGTAAATCCTGAAATAGATTTGATGGATGTGCAACTGATGAAGGAAATGAATATGAATGCTGTGCGCTGTTCGCATTATCCTCCGGATGTTTCTTTTCTAAATCTCTGCGATTCTCTTGGTCTGTATGTACTGGATGAACTTGCGGGATGGCAGAAATTTTATAGCGCAGCAGCAGGGGCACCTCTTGTAAGAGAAATGGTAACCCGCGACCTGAATCATCCTAGTATTCTCTTCTGGAATAATGGAAACGAGGGTGGCACTAATAAGGAACTTGATGATGATTTTTATAAGTGGGATTTTTCGCAGAGAGCAGTCCTGCATCCTCATCACCGTCCAGGTAATGCATTCAATGGAGTGGATTGTAACCATTACGAAGACTACTACAGCACAAAAAAAATACTTGAAGATTCTCTGATCTACATGCCTACTGAATTCTTGCATGCCCAGGATGATGGCGGTGCTGGAGCTGCTATGAGTGATTTTTGGGAACTCCACTGGAATGCGAAAAAAAGTGGTGGTGGATTTATTTGGGCTCTTGTTGATGAAGCAGTTGTTCGGACTGATTTCAATAATGTTCTTGATGCAAATGGATTGAACGCCAACGATGGAATCTTAGGACCTCATCGCGAAAAAGAAGGAAGTTTTTTTGCCTTGAAGGAAATCTTTTCTCCGGTTAAGATCAGAATGACAGAACTAACTGCAAATTTTAGTGGAAGAATAGAAGTCGAAAACCGGTTTCATTTTACTAACCTTTCGCAGTGCGAATTCCGTTGGGCCCTGGTGAATTATCGCAAACCTAACGAGTTGTTACCGGGCTATGAATTGCATAAGAAAGGTATTGCTGCTTCGCCATCAGTAAATCCGGGCGATAAAGGTTTTCTGGATCTTAATCTACCATCAGATTACAAAAATTATGATGCACTTATTCTTGCAGCATTCGATCCATTTAAGAAAGAAATTTATAAATGGACATGGAAGGTCAGGAATAATGATAGTCTGCTAAACAGTCTCATTACAACTAATGATAGCAGCGCAATCTTTGCTGAAACTGACACCAGCTACATCCTGCGCGGAGGCGAGGTTTCTATTTCTTTGGATAAAAGAACGAGTTTGCTTGCAAATGCAAGGAATGCAATGGGAGATAATCTCTCCTTTTCAAAAGGTCCCATCCTGGTTCAGGGAAATGCTACACTTAGCTCAGGCAGGCACTATAAAGAAGGCAAAACTGAAGTCGTTGAGTTCACTTACAGCGGCAACTTGAAAACTGTTCGCTGGAAGATGATGGGAACAGGTTGGGTAGCTATGGAGTATGAGTATGAACTCAATGGGTCATACCCATTTGCGGGTATAAGTTTTAATTACCCTGAAAATTTTATCCTTGGAACAAAATGGCTTGGAAAAGGTCCATACCGTCAATGGAAAAACCGCCTCCAGGGAACTCCTGTGAATGTTTGGCAGAATTTGTATAACAACACGCATACTAGTTACAACCCTATTGTGTATCCTGAGTTCAAAGGTTATTATGGTGATATTACATGGATGGAGTTTAGTACAGTTGAAGGAAAATTTTATGTTGCGAGCAAGGACACTGGTTTATATGTTAGACTGTTCGATTTTTACGCACTAAGTGGTATGAAGCCTCATCCTGACCTACCTGTTGGAAATATTTCTTTTCTCGATTGCATTCCTCCGATTGGAACTAAGCTTGCTTTGAACATTAGTCCAAATGCGGCTGCTTTAGGACCTCAATCAGAGTTAACCAAATTATCGGGGCCCATTAAACGAACTATTTATTTTTATTTCGGCTTGCCGAAGACAAGTAATTCAAAAGAAAAATACAGTCGGCCAGAGATTGACCAGGTATTTTAATTTATGAGAAGAGAATTATGAGAATAGTAATAGTGATGATAAAGTATATCTGGATTGTGTTGATTGCAAATACTGCGATCGCGCAGAATGATAGCGTTTATCTTTTCTGTTATTTCAAAGGCGGTGGTGATGGATTGCATTATGCTTACAGTTATGATGGTTATCAGTGGAGCCCGATGTTCAATGATAGTATTGTTTTGAAACCAACAGTGAGTCGCGATAAGTTGTTCCGCGATCCTTGTATTATTAAGGGTCCCGATGGTAAGTATCATATGGTATGGACCGTGAGCTGGGCAGATAAAGGAATTGGCTACGCATCCTCCAGTGATCTGGTAAATTGGTCGAAACAGGAATTCATACCTGTAATGGCACATAAGGATTCTGCAAAAAATACATGGGCACCCGAGATCAATTTCGACCCTGATAAGAATGAATACATGATCTATTGGGCAAGTACCGTGTCTGGAGAATTTCCGCAGAAAGATACTTCTGCAGAAGGAAAGAAAAATAATCATCGCATGTATTACACTCGCACAAAAGATTTCAAGAAGTTTAGCAGAGCGAAGATTTTATATGATCAAGGGTTTAGTGTAATTGACGCATCCATCGTTCACTCGGGTGATCAGTATGTGATGTTCCTAAAAAATGAAACCAGATCTCCTGCTGAAAAAAATATTCGGATTGCAACTTCAAAAAAAATGACTGGACCTTATTCAGCTCCAAGTTCTCCAATTACTGGTAAATACTGGGCAGAAGGGCCAACGGCAATTAGGATAAATGGAAATTGGGTGGTTTACTTCGATAAATACACAGAAAAAAAGTATGGTGCGGTTACTTCCACCGATTTGAGGAATTGGATTGATATTTCAGATAAAGTTCAATTCCCGAAAGGTATTCGTCATGGGACTGTTTTGAAAATTTCAAAGAAGGATTTCGAAGCAATGCTAATAGCTAAATAGGTTAACCGCTAAGGCGCGGAGACGCTAAGGGACGCAAGGATTCTTTGCGCAACCTCGCGTCATGGCGTCTTTGCGGTAAAATATTTGACCTCACCTCAGGACGCTTCAGGACGGCAGAAATAAGGCTGTTAGTAAATTACCCTTCAATCTATTGCTTGCAATGAAATATCGGTTTCTCAAATCGTCTGCGGTTCTGATCGTTTCCTTATTGTTGGTAAAATTTTCAGTTGCACAACGGGAAATGGAAAACCTGGGTCGCGGGCTGGTAGCAGTGAGAAATGATAAAGCAGAGGTATTTCTGAGCTGGCGACTCTTAGCAACAGATCCAGACGGAATTTCTTTTAATATTTATCGATCTGCATCTTCGGAGAATAAACCCGTTCGACTTAACAAACAACCTGTCTCAGAAAGTACTCACTTCATTGATGCGACAGCAAATTCATCTACGACCTACAATTATTTTGTAAAGCCCGTTTTGAATGGCAAGGAGCAGGATGGTGGCAGCTTCGTTTTGCGACCTGGAAATGCGCCTTATCTAAGTATTCCACTTCAAACTCCAAAAGGCTATGCGCCCAACGATGGAAGTGTCGGTGATCTTGATGGTGATGGTGAATATGAAATTGTTCTTCACCAGGCCGGAAGAGCAAAGGATAACAGTCAGGCTGGACAAACTGATCCACCCATCTTTCAGGCATATAAATTAGATGGAACATTGTTGTGGACCATTAATCTTGGCAGGAACATTCGCGAAGGAGCACATTACACCCAGTTCATGGTCTATGATCTTGATGGTGACGGTCGTGCAGAAGTTGCAATGAAAACTGCAGATGGCTCTATTGATGGGATGGGTAATATTATTGGAGATAGTTCAAAGAATTGGACCAATGAAAGAGGATATGTTCTTTCAGGACCCGAATATTTATCAGTCTTTGATGGCCGAACTGGAAAAGTTTTATCTACTGTCGATTTCATTCCGCCTCGTCATAATAAATTGAATCCATCCACTGAAGAATTAAAAGAAATGTGGGGCGATGGCTATGGCAATCGAATGGATCGCTTCCTGGCAGCAGTTGCATACCTGGATGGAAAAACTCCCAGCCTCATTATGTCAAGAGGTTACTACACAAGATCAGTGATAACTGCATGGAAATTCAGAAATAAAAAAATTGAACTTGAATGGACCTTTGACAGCGATGATCCCCTAAATCCGCAAAACCTTGCTTATCGCGGACAGGGCAATCACAATCTCACCGTAGCAGATGTTGACAATGATGGTAAGGATGAAATTGTGTATGGTGCGATGGTGATTGATAATAATGGCAAGGGATTATATTCTACCGGCCTGGGACATGGCGACGCTCTTCATGTTACAGATCTCGATCCAACAAGAGCTGGATTGGAAGTCTTCGATATCCAGGAACGATTTGATGATGCCGGTGCGCATTTTCGTGATGCAAAGACTGGAGAAAACATTTGGAAAAAACCTTCTTTCAAAGCAGGTGAGGATGGTGAAGGTCCAGGTCGGGGACTCGCGCTTGATATCGATCCGCGCTATGCTGGATATGAATGCTGGGTATTTGGTGCGGGCATAACAGGATTATTTGATGCGAAAGGGAATTTAGTCACCAAGAAAACCCCTCCTTCATGTAATATGGGAATCTACTGGGATGGAGATGTTCTTTCGGAACTCCTGGATGGAACACATATTGATAAATGGATGTATGAAAACGATACGATCAGCAATTTATTAGAAGCAGCAAAATATGATTGCGTAAAAAATAATGGAACAAAATCCAATCCTGTCTTATCTGCCGACATTTTGGGCGACTGGCGCGAAGAAGTCATATATAGAACTGCAAACAATAACGAACTGAGAATATTCACAACTTCCATTCCTACTTCGCATAAGTTTTATACGCTGATGCACGATCCGCATTATCGCTTAAGCATCGCCTGGCAAAATGTTGCATACAATCAACCGCCACATACCGGATTTTATTTTGGTGATGGGATGAAGAATCCGCCAAAACCAAGAATCGTTATCGTAAAATCAAAACTTTCGAATCAAAAGATATTAGCCAAATGAAAAGAACTCATCGTTATAAACTCTTGCTGTTTCTGGTAGTATGTTCTTCTTTTTTCATTGCCGAAAAGGACAAGCCGGTTTTTTACATCATCGGTGATTCTACCGTCCGTAATGGCGATGGCTCAGGAAAAAACCTGCAGTGGGGCTGGGGAAGCTTCATGGCAGATTACTTTGATACAAGCAAGATCAGTATAAAAAATCACGCAATAGGTGGGAGGAGCAGTCGCACCTTCATTACGGAGGGACGATGGGATACAATTCTAAATAGATTGAAGAAAGGTGACTATGTCATAATGCAATTCGGCCACAATGATAGTGGGCCACTGGACGATACGGCAAGAGCCAGGGGAACAATACGTGGCATTGGAAACGAATCCAAAGAAGTCTACAATCCTATTCATAAAAAACAGGAGGTGGTGTATACTTATGGTCATTACCTGCGCAAATACATTAAAGACACAAAGTTTAAAGGAGCCATTCCCATTGTGTGCTCACCAATTCCTCGCAATGATTGGAAAGATGGGAAGGTGATTCGTTCATCTGATAGTTACGCTGGATGGGCCAGGCAAATTGCGAGAGAAGAAGGCGCTTCTTTCATAGACCTTAATGAACTAATTGGAAGGGAATATGAACAAATGGGAGCAGAGGCAGTAAAACCATTCTTTCCAGTTGATCATACTCATACCAATAAAGAAGGTGCGCAATTAAATGCCAGGATTGTAACGGAGCAATTGAAAAAAGTTAATCCTGGGAAATTGCGAAAGTTCATTTCCTCGGGCAAGGTATCAGATGAGAAACTTCAGTCAAAAAAGTTGATGCTGGAATCAATGCGAGTGGCCAATCAGTATTTCATGAACAAATGGCCGGATGCTGGAAAATCAATAATTACGAACAGGGAAAGACCTAGTAATATTTGGACAAGAGGAGTTTATTATGAAGGTCTGATGGCACTGTACAAAGTAGATCGCAAAAAAGAATATTATGATTATGCAGTTCAATGGGGCGAGAAGCATAATTGGAATATGCGAAACGGTATTACAACTCGCAATGCCGATGATCAGGATTGCGGACAAACCTATATTGATCTATATCTTTTAGATAAGAAGGAAGAGCGAATCAAAAATATTAAGGCATGCATTGATAATATGGTGAAGAGTGATAAAAAAGATGACTGGAACTGGATAGATGCACTTCAGATGGCGATGCCTGTGTTTGTTAGACTGGGAGTGATCTATAAGGATACTGCTTATTTCAATAAGATGTATGATCTCTATGCTTTCGCCAAATACAACCATGGTGGGAACGGTTTATATAACAAGGCAGATGGCTTGTGGTGGCGCGATAAGGATTTTGTGCCGCCATATAAAGAACCAAATGGTGAGGATTGTTATTGGAGTCGTGGAAATGGATGGGTGCTTGCGGCTCTGGCAAGAACTCTGGAGTGGCTTCCAACTAATGACCCACATTACCAGGAATATTTACAAGATTTTAAAGATTTGGCTGCTGCTCTAATCAGGGTTCAACGTCCGGATGGCTTCTGGAATGTGAGCTTGCACGACCCAAATAATTTCGGAGGAAAGGAAACATCTGGAACCGCATTATTTACTTATGGGTTTGCATGGGGTATCAATCACGGCTTTCTCGATAAAAAAATCTACAAACCTGCTATTGTTAAGGGATGGAATGCAATGATAAAAGACGCACTTTATAGTAATGGCATGTTGGGATATATGCAGGGTACTGGAAAGGAACCAAAGGATGGACAACCCGTAAGCTATTCAAGTATTCCAGATTTTGAAGATTACGGTTTGGGATGCTTTCTGCTGGCGGGGAGTGAGATCTATAAAATGAAATGAGGATTAATTTTCAGCCTAAATTATTAAAATGAAAAAACTGCTTCTCTTAATATTTTCGTTCACTATATTCTCACTTGCAAAATCACAGGAATATGTAATTACTGGTCTGGGAGTTGGAATTGATAGTACGAAACTTAATACGAATGCAATTCAGAATGTAATTGATAAGGCGAATGCGGATGGAGGCGGAGTCATTGTGATTCCAAAGGGCGTTTTTCTTACTGGCGCTTTATTTTTTAAGCCTAAAACCAGTCTACGTTTAATGGAGGGTGCTGTGCTAAAAGGCTCAGACAACATTTCAGACTATCCCTTAATTCCTTCCCGAATGGAAGGTCAAAATCTTCTCTATTATGCGGGTTTAATAAATGCATACTATGTTGATAGTTTTAGTATAACTGGACCTGGAACAATCAATGGCAATGGTCATAAATTTTGGCAACGATTCTGGGACTATCGTGATTCGATGAGAAAAATTGGTAAGGAAGCTACCAATCTTGAAGTCCACCGCCCTCGTCTTGTTTTTATTTGGGGAAGTAATTATGTCACTCTTCAAAATGTCAAACTTCGCGATGCAGGGTTTTGGACCACGCATTTATATCAGTGCACGAACGTACTAATTGAGGGATGTGATATTCGTTCGCCTTTCAAACCTGTAAAGGCTCCCAGTACCGATGGCATTGATATCGATGTTTGCAGTAAAGTAATAATTCGAAATTGTTATATCTCTGTAAATGATGATGCTGTATGCATCAAAGGAGGAAAGGGTCCAAACGCTCATAAGCAGTCACAGAATGGCGTGGTTGAGGATATACTTGTAGAAAATTGCACATTTGGCGAATCTCATGGAACCCTGACTTTGGGAAGTGAGAGCATTCACGCACGAAATATCACAATAAGAAATTGTAAGGTTGATAATGAATGTCCCATTCTAAGGATCAAGATGCGTCCGGATACCTATCAGGTATTTGAAAACATTACGGTCGATAATATTACAGGCAAATGCGGAACAATAATAAGTCTGAATCCCTGGACACAGTTCTTCAATCTGGCAGGAAGCAAAGAAAAACCATTTGGCATAGTCAAGAACATAACCATCTCAAATATTAAAGTCGACTGCAAAAAATTCGGCGAAATTGATGGCAATCCTACTGATAGTGTTTACGATATTGTCTTCAAGAATATTATTGCAATAGCAGAAACGCCAGGGATTAAGAACAAATATCCCAAGATCAGAATGGAAAATGTTATTGTAAATGGCGCTCCACTCGTAATGAAAAATTAACCGCCAAGACTCAAAGACACGAAGGACGCTAAGACTTCTTGCGCCATTGCGCCTTTGCGGTTAAGTTTTAGAAATTATGGAGAACAGCTATATATAGGTATTAATTTATTTTCTTGAAATTCAAATGTAATACTCCACCACTGTTCACTTCAAAACCTATGATGCTGCCATTTCTATCCCTCGTAAAAATAATGTTATCCATCCACCACTTTGATGTAGAGAACTGGTCATTCGTAATAGCTTCTAAGGTGCCGTCAGAATATTTACGATGGCGAAGAATCAATTGATTGTTTTCGCTGACAATATAATATCGAGTGTCCAACTCCTCGCTATCGTATGATCCAACATAGCTTGAGCGAGCAGCCTCACTCAGTATAGGCTTTACAAATCGCGTATAAATTTTATCCTGTTCCTCTTGCCAGCTTTTCAATTTGAATTGTGCATTTGATTTCGCGGCATCTTTTTCGAAAGTTATTATTGCATATCCTTTCCACAAGAAACTGGAATCTGAAAGCGGAATCAAGGAAATGGGTTGTCCTCCGAGTCGCACAAGTAATTTATCGTTATCTAATCCTACCTCTAGTATGCCTTCATCAGAATAGTACATGCCGACATATGTACTATATATTCTAATGTCAGCTTTATAATTGCCATTAGTTGACGCATTTGTAATTCCAGAGGAGTTTACTGGTAAGAATAGATTGGCAATCTTTGTTGCTATATCCCGGGGGTCAAACTGGGCAAAGTTGCTGAATACTATAATACCTAATTTTTCTTCGGGAAAATGTACTGTGTACGTCCGGTAACCCGCATCAGCACCACCATGCCCAATCCTCCTATACCCATTAAATGTATCTATAACCAAACCAAAAGCATACTCCAGCTTAGTGCCGTTATTGAGTTGTCCCAATTGATACATTTGATCTATCGTCGCCTTCCCACCTACTTGTCCGGTTTCATAATTTATTAACCATTTGGCTTCATCTTCCACATTGGTGAATAATCCCGTTGCTCCTACTGTTGCATAGTTAAGCGAGCTATTAACATAGATTCCCTCATTAAAAGAGTCGTAAGAATAAGTTCGGCCCGCAACTATTTCACGGTTATCATCATGAAAATGGGTATGGGTCATCCCAAGTGGTTTGAATATTTTTTCATCTGCATATTCCCTTAGGGATTTTCCGCTCACTTTCTTAATTATTTCGGCCAATAAAGTATAACCAGTATTACAATAAATATGTCGGCTCCCGGGCACGAAATTCAAATCCTTTTGTCTCTCGACAAGTTTAAGTATATCAGTTTGCTCCATCACATCTTCCAGTCGTTGGCCGACGAGTTGAAGCAATTGATATTGATCCCGAAGACCACTTGTGTGATGGATAAGGGACCGGATAGTAATTGCATTTCGGAATTGAGGAACGTATGGCAGGTATTTTCGAATGTCATCATCCAGATGAAGTTTTCCTTCCTTGGCGAGCAGTACTATACAAAAAGCAGTGAATTGTTTTGATTCTGAAGCGATATGGAAAATCGAAGAGGAGGTAAGTGGCTGTTTGTATTCCAGGTTGCCTAAACCGTAGCCCTTCTTGTATATAATTTTTCCATTTTTGACAATAGCAATTGATGCACCTGGGGTGCTTTGATTGTTTACTTGCTTGAATAAGTCATCAACTTTATTGAAAATGGAATTGCGGGTCTGGCTTAAACCGTAATTACAAAAGGATGGTGCCAAAATAAAAATCAACGCAAGAATTCTCTTCATTCCTTCTCCTCCAATATTTTTCTCAACATAATAGCCAGGGACCAAGTCTTTTCCAACATTTGGGCAGAAGCCGTTGGTGATCTAAAGCTAGTCTAAAGTCCAGAGTGTTGATCCTGGTCAAACGGAAATACATCAAAGACCTTAGTCTTAACCAGTCTTATGAGGGATTATTTGTCGAACCGAAGGGTTTTGTCCATAGCTATATGGGAAATTTCTTTCAATGTTCGATAATTCAAGCCTTCAGAACGGATCTTACCTCTTCCGACAACTTTTAATAAATATTTTCTCACAAGCCTTGGATAACTCGACTTTCTGAATTAACTTTGAAATACAAAGTACTTTTAAATGAAAGAAGAGCGGGATTATATTAGAGATATTACGGAGATGCGTTCCATGATGGAGCGTTCTTCAAAATTTAAATGGGTTTCGGGTTGGGCTGGCATACTTGCTGGTATCTTCTCATTGGCTGGCGCCTTTATAGCCTACAAGTTTTATGATTTTAATCCCGGTCAGGTAGGTAACGACAATAGGGGATCTGAGATTTTGCCATCTGATCTGAGGGACCTCATATTTCTAGCCATCATGGTTTTCGTATTGGCTGCATGTAGTGCTGTTTTTCTTTCCTATAGAAAGGCTGAAAATAGTGGGCTGAAGCTTTGGAATCCAACTTCAAAGCGACTTCTCATCAACATGTTGGTTCCCTTCATTGCAGGAGGAATCCTCTGTATTATTTTGATCCTAAAGGGTATGATTGGATTTGTTGCTCCTTTTACACTTTTGTTTTATGGTCTTGCATTGTATAATGCGGGCAAGTACACTTATGAAGAAGTAAGAATTCTAGGGCTTATTGAAATAGGGTTGGGATTGATAGGAGCATACTTTGTTGAATATGGATTATGGATATGGGCTTTAGGTTTTGGGGTAGTCCATATTATTTATGGTATTTATATGCATTATAGGTACGAAAGATGAAAATAGCGATCAATAGATTTCATAAAGCATTTGAAAGCACAATCAGGCTGCGCATTATGTCGGCTCTGGCTGTTAACGATATGCTTGATTTCAATGCGTTGAAGGAATTGCTGGATATAACAGATGGTAATCTTGCCAGTCACATTAAAGCATTGGAAAAAGAAGCGTTCATCGATGTGAAAAAATCATTTGTTGGAAAAAAACCCAACACCAAATATTTCATGACTAAATCGGGTAGGAGGGCATTCGATAATCATCTCAAAGAATTGGAAAAACTGATCAAGGGAATTGGTGAATAGATTATCGTGATCATTCACCTAAAAAAAAGACATCACCACAATCAAAAAAAATAAAAATTAAATTATCATGGCACAGAATGACAATGTAGCGAAACAACCAATTCAACCAGCACCAGTGATTAAGCCAATGTTGATTGGTGCAGCGATTGGTTTACTCGTGATCTCTTTTTTTGTATTTAGAACAGAAGGTGACCCTGACTGGGGAAAATATTGGAGGATCAGACCTTTGATCATAACTCCTTTAGCCGGTGCAATGGGCGGCTTATTTTATTATTTCATGGACTATTTGAGTGGCAGAGGATTTAATAGGACAGTTGCTATTATACTGAGCCTCCTCGTGTTCATCGTAGGACTTTGGATGGGTATTGTATTGGGGTTAGATGGAACAATGTGGGATTAAATCCATCACTCAACAGTATTAAAGAATTTGTCTAATTTTTTTAAGTATAATCTCATGAAAGAGGAAATAATAATCCATTTAACCAACCCTAAAGAACTCGAAAAGATGTACCGGACTAACAAGGTATCATTCAAGCGCGAGTTCACTACCCTTTATCCTGAGCTTAAAGGCAACAAGCTTGCAGATTTCTGGAATGAAAGACTTAATTACGAAAGTGAGGAAGTGAACTGGGGAACAACCAGGGACTTGGTCTTCGTCATTATTGCATCGATTATCGCGGGGGTTATCGCAAAATTTCCTGCAATTTTTAATCTGGATGAAGAGAATTTTTATCAGAGAAACATTGGTTTCATAATTTTTCCAATACTCAGTCTATATTTCGCGTGGAGGAACAAATTAAAACCGACAGCAATTATTATCATTAGTGCGGCAATACTTGCTTCTTTGCTTTTTATAAACTTCATGCCATTTCAGAATAATTCAGACATCCTCCTTTTATCCTGTATTCATTTATCCTTATTTCTCTGGGGTGTCCTGGGATATGCCTTTATTGGCGAAAAACATAGAGTAGCCGGGAATCGCCTTGGATTCTTAAAATATAACGGTGATTTGGTGGTAATGACAACGCTCATCCTGATTGCCGGCGGAATCCTGAGTGGTATAACAATCGGACTTTTCTCCCTGATCGGCTATAATATTGAAGAGTTTTACTTTAAGAATATAGTAATATTCGCGCTTCCAGCAGCTCCAATCATCGGCACCTGGCTTACACAGATCAATCCGCAGTTAGTAGGGAAGGTTTCACCTGTAATTGCTAAAATTTTCAGTCCACTTGTCCTGGTGATGTTGATAATTTATCTCATTGCGATGATCTCTTCTGGTAAGAATCCTTATAACGACCGAGAATTTTTAATGATTTTTAATATTTTACTGATTGGTGTGATGGCACTCATTTTCTTTTCTGTTGCAGAAACTTCAACAACCAAGAGTCAGGCGCAAATTTGGATTCTAACACTGTTGTCTGTGGTTACCATCATAGTGAATGGCATTACGCTTTCTGCCATTTTATTCCGTATTTCAGAATGGGGATTGTCACCTAATAGGGCTGCAGTTCTTGGGGCTAATGTTTTAATTCTGATTAATCTCTTGTTGGTGACCGCCCAACTTTTAAAAGTCATTGCAAGAAAATCTGATTTATCCAGTGTTGGAAAAGCCATCGCGTTCTTCCTTCCCATTTATTTGGTATGGACGATAATCGTGACTTTTATTTTTCCCTTGATATTTGGATTTTAACCAAGTCGGAGGTCGGAGGTCGGAATATGAAAACCATTGAAGTTAGGAATCTATGTTTCAAACATTCAAACATTCAAACAATCAAACATTCAAACAATCAAACATTCAAACAATCAAACAATCAAACATTCAAACAATCAAACATTCAAACAATCAAACATTCAAACAGTCAAACAGTCAAACAGTCAAACAGTCATGCAATCAAGCATTCAAACGTGTTGTGCCTTTTTTTTCCCCACTTACTTTGAATTTCAAAGTACTTTCAAAATGATGTAAAATATTTTCAGATGCATCATTCATAATGTAAAATGAAAAAATAAAAATGTAAAGGAAGAAGAATTTCTCGCAAAGATGCAAAGGAGCAAAGAACGCAAAGGTTCTATCTCTTTGCGTCTTGATAAAATTTGCGGCTTTGCGTGAAACATCTTTCAAAATGGAAAATGAAAAAGTAAAAATGTAAAAAGAGGAGGGTTTCTCGCAAAGCTGCAAAGGATTCGAATCGTATTCTTTAAAAAATAAACCAATGGAAATTAGATTTTCAAACATTACTGACACCTATTCAAATGTTCTCAGCATTTTTCTCCTGGTATCGGTAGTATTCGTAGCCTTGCTTATTGGCTCACCAGCATATGCGCAGGACAAAACAGGCGAGATCGATAAGATATTCAGTTGGGCAAATGCTACCACGCCTGGTTGTGTATGTGCGGTCTCACATAATGGAAAACTGATTGTGAATCGTGCGTATGGTCAGGCAGATCTGGAGCGCGAAGTTCCATTAACGCCAAACTCTGTTTTTGATGCTGCATCATTAGTTAAACAGTTTGTTGCTGCAACTGTTCTCATCCTCGTGGAAGAGAAGCGACTTTCACTTTCTGATGACGTCCGAAAACATATTCCTGAACTCAACGATTTCGGACACAAGATCACACTGGACCATTTGCTCACACATACGTCAGGTCTTCGCGACTGGCCAGAGCTTTTGAAGTTATCAGGCATTAGTGCCGATGCATTGACATTAGTTTTACGTCAGCGAGGACTCAATTTTAACCCCGGTGAAGAATTTTCCTACTCAAATAGCGGCTATGTATTGCTAAAAGAAATCGTTGCCCGTTCGACAGGAATGTCTTTCTCAGAATTCGCTTCAAAGCGTCTGTTCCAACCTCTCGGAATGAATTCGACAACTTACCAAACCGATTTGCGTGGGGTCATCAAGAACCGCGCTCTCGCTTACGATAAGGAGAATGGTCGATGGAAGCTTGATATGGATCTCGGGAATGATCGGGGTGGAGGTGGTGCACTTCTTAGTACTGCAAGTGATCTCTTGATTTGGAATGCTGCGCTAACAAATGAACGTCTCGGCAAATTTGTAACTGAAAAAATTCAAGAGCCTGCTAGGCTAAATAACGGCAGGAAATTAGGTTACGCACGCGGACTATTTCTGAATACCAGTCGCGGTGGAAAAACCGTAGGACATACAGGAGGTTCGGCTGGTTATGGATCGATATTGACCCGCATTCCGGAGCAGAATCTGTCAATAGCAATACTTTGTAATTCTGGCGAGACTGGTGACAGGAGCTCATTCGCACGCCGAATTTTTGATCTGTTAGTGCCGATGTCTGTTGAGACAAAAGCTGATGTCAAAAAGCCCGATAGTCCGGCTACCGAAAAACCTGATTTGAGCAGCAAAGCAGGATTATTCTTCAATGAAATCACCGGGGAAGCGATGCGACTTGTGGTGGTCAATGGTGACTTGCGCATCTTCGGGGGACCTCCTCTTATTACTCTCACTAAGGATAGTTTCAGAAATCCTCAAGGCGCATTGATGTTTTTGTCAGGGGACGAATTTGCATTGCAGTTTACCTCCCAGGACAAATTTGAATTAAGATCAATGGAAGGACAAACCACAATTTATCGTCGTGCGCAACCATATGCACCAACCCAGTTAGATCTTCAAGCCTTTGTTGGTCGATACGAGAACGAAGAGATGAGATCATTCTTCGAAATGATAGCAGGGAAAGATGGCCTGGTGATTCGGCTCAATGATTCTCCCGATAAGGTTGTTGAATTCAAACCTGTTGATCCGGACAGGTTCATGGTAAGTAGAGTGATGATGAGTTTCAGTAGAGATAAATCTGGGAAGGTCGTTGGATTAACATACAGCAATCCAGTAATCCGCAACATCAAATTCACGCGGGTGGGCGATAAGGCCACACATCCTTAACATCAGAAATAATTAAACTATTATAAAACTTAAATTAAGATGACGAAGAATCACACAATCCAGCAAGCAGTTAATCAATCAAACTTTCTCGGTTTATTGAGAGACAGGAAGTTTAAATTATTATTCGCAACCATAATTACGCTCTCGTTATTCACCGCAGGCAACGCACAGACCTTAGACAAGACTAAACTTGACCAATTTTTTGACAGGCTCGCGGAAAAGAATAAGGCGATGGGTAGTTTGAACATTACTAAGGACGGCAAGGTTCTATACAGTCGTGCTATTGGTTATAGTCAGATCAATGGAAGAGAAAAGAAACCTTTGACAGCGGCGACCAGATACCGCATCGGTTCTATCACAAAAATGTTCACCGCTGCAATGATCTTTCAACTTATCGAGGAGGGAAAATTAAAGCTCACAGATAGGATCGATGAATTCTTTCCTCAGATCCCGAACGCAGAGAAGATCACTATTGCGCATGTACTCGCGCATCGTAGTGGAATTCATGAATTGACAGAGGATAAAGATTTTAGAACCTTAAGATTTAAATCAATAACAAAGGATGAGTTTGTTGGTTACATGGCGAAGGCTCCATCGGATTTTGAACCAGGATCGAAATATTCTTACAGCAGTTCCGGCTATGTTCTACTTGGTATTCTCATCGAAAAATTAACTGGTAATTCCTATCAGGAAAATTTAGAGAAAAAAATTAATTCGAAAATTGGTCTTAAGGATACATATCTGGGCACGGGAAACATCGATATGAATAAGAATGAAAGTTTCTCATTTAAGTATGCCCGCGATTGGGAACAGCAACCCGAAACCAATATGAGTATTCTCTTCGGCTCTGGCGCATTGATTTCTACATCTGGTGACATGGCAAAGTTCATACAGGCATTGTTCGATGGGAAGATAGTTTCCAAGGAAAGTCTGGATCAAATGATGCAGAATAAATTTGGAATGACAACATTTACTCACAATGGTAAAACAGTCTATGGCCACACTGGTGGAATCGACGGATTTGGAGCATGGTTGGTATACCTGCCGGAGGAAAAGCTGGCGGTTTCTTACGCTACTAACGGAAAGGTGTATTCGGTGGAGAGTATTGTAGACGGAGTTTTTGACATTTACTGGAACAAACCATTTCAGATTCCCGCTTTCGAATCAATTGCAATTAGCACAGAAATCCTTGACAAGTATGTCGGAGTCTATTCAAGTCCGGATGCCCCTGTAATATTTACCGTCACCAGGGAAGGCACAACACTCTTGGTTCAGATGACCGGCCAAACTGTGATTCCATTAGAGCCAACAGCAGAAAACAAATTCAAGATCGATCCTCCAGGCATTGTTATGGAATTTGATCCGGCAAATAAGAAAATGACTATAATTAGAAATGGTAGGGAGCGGGTTTTGAATAAGGAGTAGGATTGCGGTTTGGTTGAATGGTTGATTTGTTGAATAGTAATTTGTAATTAGAAATTGGGAAATACCCGAGTTGAATAGTTGATTTGTTGATTAAGTCTTCAAATTCTTTGCCCCGTAGGGGCTACCTGTCGGTAGCAGAATTATGTATGACGAAATCATGCCCCGTAGTGGCTACCCTATCCTTAGTTGAATTGTTGATTGGTTGAATAGTTGAAAAGGGAATTCGGAATTAGTGAAATTTTGGAATTTGGTTTCTTTGCTCCGCTCAGGATTGGGAAATTGGGAAAATGCATGGTTTGAATTGTTGAATAGTTGATAGGATGAGTAGGTCTTTGGAATTCTTTGCCCCGTAGGGGCTACCTGTTGGTAGCAAAATCATGTATGACGAAATCATGCCCCGTAGGGGCTACCCTATCCTTAGTTGAATTGTTGATTGGTTGAATAGTTGAAAAGGGAATTCGGAATTAGTGAAATTTTGGAATTTGGTTTCTTTGCTCCGCTCAGGATTGGGAAATTGGGAAAATGCATGGTTTGAATTGTTGAATAGGTGATAGGATGAATAGGTCTTTGGAATTCTTTGCCCCGTAGGGGCTACCTGTCGGTAGCAGAATCATGTATGACGAAATCATGCCCCGTAGGGGCTACCCTATCCTTAGTTGAATTGTTGATTGGTTGAATAGTTGAAAAGGGAATTCGGAATTAGTGAAATTTTGGAATTTGGTTTCTTTGCTCCGCTCAGGATTGGGAAATTGGGAAAATGCATGGTTTGAATTGTTGAATAGGTGATAGGATGAATAGGTCTTTGGAATTCTTTGCCCCGTAGGGGCTACCTGTCGGTAGCAGAATTATGTATGACGAAATCATGCCCCGTAGTGGCTACCCTCTTGAATTAGTGATGTTGAATAATAAATGGAAATCGGTAAGATTTAACCGCCAGGACGCTAAGGCGCCAGGTAACGCTAAGATCCTTGCGAACCTTTGCGCCCTCGCGTCTTTGCGGTTAAATTCCTAAGAGCATGTTATCAGAAAACCACCAACCTTCTTCCACCCCCAACTTCCATTACACTTGCATCCACATCAAACACCTCTTTGATCAAATCGGAATTAATTTCCCCGGGATCTCCAATTGAATGCACAAGTCTTCCCGATTTCAGAAACACCATGCGATCCGCATATTGCAACGCAAGGTTGATGTCGTGAAGAATGGCAATGATCATGATATTCTTATCGCACAATTCCCTTGCCGTGTTCAATAGTTCTCGCTGGTATTTCAAATCCAGATGTGACACAGGTTCATCCAGGAACAGGATTTTTTTATTTTCCGCTTCCGCTCCCCATATCTGCGCAAGTACGCGACTCATCTGTATCTTTTGCGCTTCTCCCCCAGAAAGAGAATTGTATTCGCGATCAGAAAGTTCAACGGACCGCATCTTTCTCAATGATTCATTGCAAATTTCGCGGTCGCGTTGAGAAGGAACTGTAGCGAAATATGGGTACCTGCCCATCATGGCGATCTCTTTCGCGGCGATAGGAAAATTTACATTATACTGTTGTGAAAGCACTGCGCGTCTGCAAGCCAGATCCTTTTTTGAATAGGTCCGCACTGGCTTGTCTGACAAATAAACTTCCCCGCTTGTTGGAATCAGACTCCCGGCAAGTAATCGCATCAAGGTGGTTTTCCCAGCACCATTCGCACCCATGATCACATGAAAGATTCCTGCCTCGAAGTTCAGACTGAAATTTTCGAGAAGGAAACTGTTCCCTATCTTATATGAAACTTGTTCAGCTCTAAGCATAAAACCCTCCCTGCATTTGCTTTTTACTGTTTCGCACCAGGATCAATAAAAATATGGGAGCACCAACAAAAGCTGTAATGATGCCAATAGGAAATTCAGAAGGCGCAACGATCACTCTGGCAAACATATCCGCCAAATTCAGAAGGATACCCCCCAGCAGAGCAGAGCCGATGATCAAAAAGCGGTTGTCAGAACCTTTCATCATTCTTAGGAGATGAGGCACTATCAATCCCAAAAATCCAATCACTCCCACAATGGAAGTTGCCATTGCAACAATGAAAGTGTTTAACAGGATCAACTGAAGTTTCATTCGCTCTGTATTCACCCCTACATATCTTGCCTCCATCTCTCCCAATAATAAAGCATTGAGGGATTTACTGAATCGAAGGGCTAATAAAATTCCAATTGTAGTAGAGGCTCCAACCAGGACCACAGCATTCCAGTCTGCACCTGATAGTGTTCCAAGGTTCCAGAATGTTATGCTTCTCGCCTGCGGATCACGCGCCACATACGAGAAAAATCCAGTGCCTCCATTCGCGAGCGCATTGACTGCGATACCTGCTAATAGGAGAGTATTGACATTTGTTTTACCGAAAACATTTGCGAGTCGGTATACTGTCAGGGTTGCAAGTAGACCGCCAGCAAAAGCGAAACAAGGCAACAGGAATGGCCCGATCCAATCTGCGAATGGACCAGAGAGGGATTTACCCATAACAAAAACAAACGCTGCACCGAATGCAGCTCCCGAAGAAGTTCCAACCAATCCTGGCTCAACGATCGGATTTCGAAAAAGTCCTTGCATGATCGTGCCTGAAACGGAGAGTGCGGCTCCAACAAATGCACAAAGTATCACGCGTGGCAATCGTATTTGAAGGAACAAAGATCGTTCGATTGAATCTACCTGATCCTGAAAGAGGAACGAAAATATTTTTTCATAGGAAATGTTCACCGCGCCCATCCTTGCTGAAACAACCAGTGAAATCATGAGCAAGATCGTCAGCAAAACATAATAAAACCTGTAGCTTAAGTTTTTTGTTTGCATGCCTCAAGCGGTTTTATAGAAACAGCGGTTGAATTTCGAATCTGATGTAACCATTTTATTTCTTATGTACCAGTTCCATGATGTTTAGCACATTCTCTCCTGTGCGGGGGCCTAAATAAACCAGGTCATGTTCTTCAATGCGATAAATCCTTCCAGTCTTAGCTGCAGGTGAAAGTTCGATGCCAGGTAACTTCTTAAATTTTTCAAGACTGCCCTGCAGATCGAATCCAAAATCAGTTGCAAGAATTACATCAGGTTGGGCTTTTGCAATCATTTCAGCACTGAGATCACGCCAACGTTGTGCAGTATCTGCCGCATTTTCCGCTCCTGCCCATTCCAGCATTTGATTAGCTACCCCTCTCCGGTTCAAAACAAAGTATCGATTGTTTGCCTGTCCAAAATGAACGATCAGCACTCTTGGCTTATCGCTATATTTTTTTCTTGCGCTATCGAGCTTCGCCATGTCTGCATCCAATTTTTCATTGATCTCCTTTCCCCTGGCTTCGTTATGGAACTCCTGCGCAACTTGCATTATCAGCATCTTGGTGGAATCAATTGTTGATCCTCCATTAAACTCGCGCATAGGAATACCTACTTTTTTAATCTGATCAATCACATGTTGTGGCGCGATATTACCATCATGCCAGACCACAGTTGGATTTAAGGAGATGATGCCCTCACTGCTTAGTGCGCGATGGTATCCGACAGTGGTGATCTTTTTCGCCTCTTCTGGATAGGTGCTTGAAATATCTACTCCAACCAGGGCTGAATCGCCGCCAACTGCGAAAATTATTTCGGTAAGCTGTTTAGAAATCGAAACGATCCTAAGCTTTCCATTTTTTGCATCATCACTTTTTTTCTCTCCAAACCTTCCGCAAGAAAGCATGTTTATTAGAAAGAATATCGAGCAGATTGTGAATCGTACCTGGTATAAAACGGAATTCTTTTTCATATCAAAAATTAAAAAGACAGCCATGGGCGCTGTCCTTCTCTTGTTAGAAATTATATTTCAGGTTTAAGCCTCCAAAATAATTTGCCTTTAAAGGTGCGGGCAAATAAGCATCAGGGAGCTGATTGATAAATACCATTAGAGGATATTGAGTACCTGTGATATTAATACAACCAACATATGCGTCAATATCAAAATGACCGGATAGACTTCGCCTGATTCCAATCTTTCCGTTCAGCAATGCATAGGATGTTGTCCTGTTTACGTTATCAGATGTCAACGCCATTGGATCTTTGTAAGAATATGTGAGGTTTGCGTAGAAACCGGCACCGGCCAACACATCAACACCCAGGTTGGCAACCCAGGGAGCTACACCGGCAACAGGATTACCACTATAATCAATAGTTGTATCTGCGGTTGCAGGATTCTTTAATCTTTCGATTCGATAATCCTCATATCTGAAATGTGAGTAAGCAATGTTTGCAAATGGACGAATGCTTCTAAACAGTCCGCTACCAGATTCGTAAGCTGTGTATTTAACAAGTACTTCAACACCTCTGTCGTTATGAGTTCCACCATTCGCAACATAGGTGTAGGCCGTTCCCACTGCAGGTGGATTTAAAGGAACAGCTACCGCGGTCATCTTATCCTTGAATTTGGCAAAGAACACTGCAAGTTGATACACCAGCCTGTCACCAGACAATGAACCTTTCGACCCAATTTCAAATTGTTGTCCGATCTCTGCTTTCAAATTATCATTCACAAAGCCTACGGTTGGTGAAACGGCAACAAAGAAATATGAACTAACTGGGGCTTTGTAAGCCTTGCTATACGCTGCATAAACAGAAAATTCCTTGCTGAACACTTTGTTGATAGCGAGATGCGGTGACAACATATCCTTGTAACTCCTCGTATAGTTAAGAGGCCTGGTGATATTGGGCCGTACAAACCTGTCGTACAGATTTATTTTCATCGTGCTCATTCCCACTCCTGCAGTTAGACTAAGATCGTGCGGCAGACCCAAGGTCCATTCAGTAAAAAGTGAAGCAGTGCTGGTGAGATAATACTGATTGCTCCGCATCGTATCGATCTTAAAATAACCTGCAGGATTTGCCGGGTCAGCTTTCATATTATATCCGATCACTTGTGCATTCTGTCGTTGCGCTTCAGTTCCGGTAATACCAGTGAGAGAGGTATTTTTACCCAAATTAAACTTTGTATCTATTGTTGATCGAACGCCATAATTGATGGGATTTTTATCTGTCCATCCTGCAGCCGAACTGGCGTTATTGGAAATTCCTGTTCCATACACGCTGGTTGTATTGGAAACTGATTTACTGAATGCGTAGGTATGTCCAACCCCAAGTCGAAATGCCACGATATTGGAATGGGCATTCCTTTGAATGTATGAAGGATTGCCAGTGTAATCTCTATTGGCATATTGTGTGAGCGTGAGCTCTCCGCCTCTTTGTTCATAGCTATCGGTGAAGCCCGCGTAGAAATTGAGTGATTGTTTTTCACTCACATCCACATCTCCTGCAAGGTTTACAAAATGCTTGCGCGATTCTGAATGACTCATGAAACCATCTGAATGCTGGTATCCATAATTCAGGAGAATGGAAGAATGTTCTCTTCCCATTTGCAAGTGAGTAGTAAATCTTTTCAATCCATAACTGCCGATCAACACATCTTGTCCAACCGAAGTTTTCCCTTTCTCCGGTTTGATGGTTTTGAGGTTCACAACACCAGCAATCGCCAATCCATAGAGCGTGCCTGACGGTCCTTTTACTACTTCTACATTACCAACAGATGCAAAATCGATGTCATCCATCAGTGTAATGCCTTCAGCATCGGTGATAGGGATTCCATTGAGGTAGACCTTGTAGCCCTGGCCGTCAAAGTTGCTGTTAACACCATTGGTTCCGCGAACGCCATTTCCATAGCCACGGATATTGAATTGTTGTCCCGCAGCGACTGTACGGCGGTTCATAGTTACGCCGGGAATATTTGCGTTTATGGCTTCATCGATGAAAATTCCAGTTCCGCGTTTTAGTTCAAGCGGACTAAGTTTTGTTATCGAAACAGGTTGGGATAGCAGAGATTTATTTGGATTGGAAGTGGAGGTGATCTCAACATCGTTCAGCATTCCATTGGAAGGTTGAAGTCCGATATTAATTTCATCATTGCAGTTTTTGATAGAGACCACTTGTGAGTGATAACCCACGTAAGTGATGGTGATCCTGGTTGTTTTGCCGCATTCGATGTTAAAGGTTCCGTCTTTGTCTGAGGTAGTACCGCCTTTTCCTGTAAATGATATGGAGGCGCCTTGAAGTGGACGTTGGTTCGAGGCATCCACGATTCTTCCCCGGATAGTTTGGGCGAATGCCGGCATAATGCCTAGAAGGCATGCCGCGAAAAATAAATTACGCTTCATGATTAATGTGATGAGTTAAAAAAATTGTTAGATAGGGCTTTTATGTACTAACAACTTTTGGGCGGGGGAGTAGTGATCTCGTTGAAGCAATCGAGCAGGAGTGAATTGTATATGTTGAATTCAGTTGAGGACAAATAGTTGAAATGAGAGATATCAGTGGCATCTGCGGTCACATAACTGCTGGCGAAGAATTGGGAAAGTGAACCTGTGCGACTTTTACCATGCCGCGATTGTTTTCCCTGGAAGTGTTCGAAAGCTTTGATCAATTGATTTTCTTCTTCATCCTTTACGCACTTCACCACCATTCTATCTCCATCAATTGTTTTTTCGATCAAGTCGTACATGTTGCTGTTGAACTCGAACTCCGATTCATCCTCCCAGCTAAAGCCCGGATCGATAACATCGCCATTGCGGAGAGTGAATTCAAAGTGCGTTATCACCTGGTCATCGGGATGAGACCTTAGATAGGTTTTCACTTCTGCTTTCAGTTCAATTTGCCTGATGCGGAAGACGAGATAGTAGCCCATCACTTGCATGAGCATTATGGTGAGAAGCAATAAGGTCAGGATCTTTCTCAAACTGAATGCAAAGCAAGGGGATATAAGGGAAAATGCAAAATGTAGGTTTAAAGAGCCTGACGGTACAGGGGATATAGAAAATATCATTTATTGGCCGAAGGGGACCGTTTTACTCCATTCAAAACTTGACTTTCTTTTTGCTATCAACCATTTACCATTCTCACGTACAAATTCATCATTGTAACGAACGCCAAAAGTAGTCTTCATTTTCTTGCCGTTTTGATTTCCTATAAGCGTTACCTGGCAATATGAGATTCCAAGAGCTTTGTCACCATTAAGGGTTACCGTTTGCTGACCATTAATATGATAAACAATTTCAAAGGTGTTCAGAAATGACTTAAATGCATCTCCTATTTGTTTTCTCCCAGACATTACTGTTCCTGGTTGACCATTTACAACAGATTCAACCACTGCATTTTCACTAAAAAGTAAAACCTGTTTGTCCACTTCCTTCGTATCTGCCAATATTGAAAAAGTATCAACCAGGTTTTTAATTGCCATTTTATCTTCTATTTGGCCAATTCTTTTTTCAATATTGCTATCGTTCATTTTTTGGGCGTTGGAACATAAATGTAATAAAACCAGAAGCACAAAAACGGAGGCAATTTTCTTCATAAATGTGGTTTATAATTTTTGTTCAATTTGATTTCGCCTTCCAGGAATTAAATTTCATTCTCAATGCCTGAACAGCATTTCGGTCATTCACGTCTCCATTCACTCTCAGGTTGAGATATGGATTTTTAGGATCATCGCCTGGTTTCATCACTGTTAAGAACGCACTCGAGGCTCTTGTGTCTCCACAGCGTTTATCTGCTACATTACCTGCTTCAAGCGCTAACATCAAAACATCTGCGAGGGGTAATGATTCTTTTTGTGCTTTTTGGGCAGCTTGTAAGACAGCCTTCAGATCTTCTGCGCTCACCAATGTATTACCCTGCACGCTAATCCCATTACTGGTAAGTGCACCTTTGGATGCGTTGGTCTCCTTACCTGTATAAGTTTGAGGATGGCTTACGTCGCTCACACAAATCACCGCATACTGCTGTTCTTCGGGATCGAATTCCGGATCTTTCATGGCCTCTAATATTTCCTTTGGACTTGCATCAGCCATGATCATTCTTATTCCTTTCATTCTCGGCAGTGGATTACTCATTGCCTGCACTATCACTGCTCCTTTACCTGGCACAATAGCGCCGATGCCATATACGCTGTATGTACAGGATGCTCCTGCTATTCCTATTTGTTTTGTTACCGGATCAATGATAATTACAGACCATGTTGCACTAGCTGTGGTAATAGAAAGGCAAAGCCCTAAAAAAATAATGAGTGATTTTATTTTCTGCATGTAATTTTTTTACCGAATACAAATCTAACCTGTAGACAATAAAAATAAATTACTTGTGTGCAAATAAGCTACCGAAAACTGCGAATTAACAAATCTCATTAAGGGCAAGGAAGAGAATGTTATTCCGGCCTCTTTGTATTTAGGTTGATGAATGTGATTACAATCAAATATTTACTTTTCTAATTAGTTAAGGCAAGTATATACTGCTCAATATTTCCTCACCCGTCTCGCTTCGCGAGCCACCCTCTCCGCTCTGCGGAGAGGGAAAGAAACATTAAATCTCCCCGGGGGGAGGTTGGTAGAGTAGGACGTCAGCTGCCGAAGTCAGAAAGAAGGAAAAAGTTTCAATTCTCAATGTTCTTCATTGATCTTTTAACTCGGCCCACCTGAATTTTTTTCTTCTCCCTGGCTCATAAAAGATTTCTTTCCTTCATTTTCCCTGCTTGACTGCGTCAGCAGGCAAGAAATTCTCAAATTGCCACATTTTCAAATTGAGCTCATTCCGATCTCAAACTTTTTACCGGATTCATAAATGCCGCTTTCAATGCCTGGAAACTCACCGTCAGTATTGTGATGAATAAGGCACCAATTCCTGTTGCCAAAAATATCCACCAGGAAACTCCAGTATGGTAGTCATATTTCTCCAGCCAATTACTCATAAAGTATAACGCAATTGGAATGGCGATAAAGCATGAGATTATTACCAGAACCGCAAAATCCTTTGACAGCATTTGCCAGATATTGGAGACAGATGCTCCCATCACTTTTCGAATTCCTATTTCCTTGGTCCGCTGCTCGGCCACAAAAGAAGCCAATCCAAACAAACCGAGGCAGGAAATCAATATCGTAACGATGGAGAATATACTTGATAATTTACCGACGCGTTCTTCCTGGCTGAATTTTCGGGCATATTCTTCATCAGCAAACTTGTAATCAAATAGAGCTGAGGGTGCAATCTTGCTTACTACCTCTTCTATTTTGGTCAGAGCAACATTCGCACTCTGGGTTGGATTTATTCTGATGTGTAATAATCTTGAAGCATATTGATTATTGTAATAGAGCGTCGGCTTCACAGGTGCATATGGAGATTCCATTACTATGTCTTTGACTACTCCTATAATCGTTCGCGACCATTTTTTTACGCCGAATTCGTCCACATCTGTGAATTCCTGCCCAACTGGATCTTTCATGCCCATATATTTTGCGGCTGCTTCATTGATGATGATTGACCCTATGGAATCTGTGCTGAAATCTTTTATAAAATCTCGCCCGGACTTAACCTGCCATCCAACCGTTTTACCATAATCAAGTGATATGTTGCAAATCACAAATTCTGCATCCAGGTTCGGATCCTTGCCCGCCCATTTATACCCGTTGGTAATATTATTGATTGCTGTAAGCGGACTGGAAGAAGTAGCGAGCCCGGTAACTGCACCTGTCCGCAGCAATTCTGTTCTCAGGACATCCATTTTGCCTTTATAACCCGGATCGTTCAACTCCATTGTAATCAAGCTTTGTCTGTCGTAGCCAATCGGACGATTACGTGCATATTGAATTTGTTTATAAACCGTAATCGTACCAATTATTAATACCACAGAAACAGTGAATTGAATTACTACCAGAATTTTGCGGGGCAACAATGCAAATCTGCCGGAACGTGAAATTCCATTTAGAACTTTCACTGGCTGAAATGAAGACAAATAGAAGGCAGGATAGATCCCAGCCATAAAGCTCGTGAATAGAATAAATGCGATACCAGTGATCCAAAAAATTGGATTACCAAAAGGCAGCTTAATTCCTTTATCCGCCACTTCATTAAATCCATTTTGTAAAAGTGTAACCGATCCTATAGAAAGCATGAAGGCAAACAGTACTACCAGAAATGACTCACTCAAAAATTGCGAGATTAATTGCCATTTACCCGATCCCAATGCTTTACGAACACCCACTTCCCTTGCACGTTTTTCTGATCGGGCAGTAGTTAGGTTTACAAAATTTATGCAGGCGAGCAATAACACAAAAATTCCTACGATGCTGAAGAGCCAGACATATGTGATGCGCCCAGTTGAAGGTTTTCCATCTTTGAATTCAGAATACAAATGCCAGGTGCTCATGGGAATGAGCTGGACATAGGGCTTATTCTTTTCCATGGTTGCATAAAAATCAGCAGGGACGGTCTTCTTATAAAGGTCTTTGATTGCTGCATTAGCTGCCTCTGCACTTACATTGGGTTTCAATTGTACATAAATATTGAATGGCCGGTTGTCCCAGTCACTTTCTTTTTGTCGCGCCCACTCGTTATAAGAAAGAAAAAGCGACCAGGGAGCGAAAAATTGCAGCTCGCTGAACCGATTATTTCTTGGGATGTCCTCATAAACACCAGTCACTTTTACTTCCATGCGACCGTCAATTGTCAATGTTTGATTGATGGGATCATCGTTGCCAAAAATTGCTTTTGCAGTTGACCTTGAAAGCACAATGGAAGTAGGATCATTTAGACTTCCGTAGGATCCTTTCAACATTTTTAGAGTAAGCATTTTCAGCACATCGCTCTCAACGAACTGTCCCCTTCTCCTGAATTTTTTATAAGCGGAGGAAAGTGTGTAATCTCCAATCCACCATGACATTAACACATGTTCAAAATATTGCGCATAGTTAGTCCTGAGGGTTGTACTAACAGGATACTGGATAGATTGTCCACAATCAATCTCTGATGTTTCAGGATCTGTCTCGCAACTATAAACCTGGGCAATCTGACTATAGTTTTTGTGGTATTTATTGAACGATAATTCATCATAAACCCAAAGCCCAATGAACATGACTACGGTTATTCCTATGGCGAGTCCACCAATATTAATGAACGAATAACCCTTGTGCTTCACAAGATTTCTCCATCCGATCTTGAAATAACTTTTAAACATGGCGTTTGAATTTGGCTGATATGATTTTTTGAAAGATTTCAAAAACTCCGGCCTGAAGTATTTGATCACACTCCATCTGAATTTCCATTTCGCATTGGCTGGAGAAATTTCATATTCTTTATTGAAAACTTCTGTCAGATCTCCTTCTATCTCTTCGAGATAATCTTCGCGACAAAACCATCGAAGAAATGCCAGGGCTTTTTTAGGAGGTTGCATCAGCGAAAGGATATTTTAGGGATCTTGTTGTAAATGCTTGTCCTTAATTCGTATTGTGCATCCAGCATTCTTTTACCCACAGCCGTGAGGATGTAATATTTCTTTCTCCTTCCACCACGGTCTCCTGTAATTCCGCCAAACCTGGATTTGACAAAGCCCTTGTCTTCCATACGTTTTAAGGCTACATGAACTGCACTGATGTTCACTTTCTTTTCAAGTTTTTCTTCCAGGCTTTCGAGTATTGACACACCATAGGCCTCATCATGCAGGGCCGCAACCATCAGAAGTACGAGTTCTTCAAATTCACCCAGAGATTGTTGTTTCATTTGCGCTGTATTTACTTAACGTATGTGAATGTAATGAATTTGTTTCACTTTTGCTAAGGAAATGTAAAAGGTAAAATGCAAAATGTAAAATGAAGAAGGGCAAATCCAAAACGGATTTGGGAACACGCCAGAATCAACCTTCCATATTTTAATCAAAGAAGAATAGAAAATTTCAAATGGGGATTAGGAAGGTTTCAAACAATCCTTACTTTACATTTTTAATTTAAGTAAGAAAGAAAAACACATAGACACATAGTGGGAGAAGAAGACACATAGAACTTACTTGTTTCTATGTTTTCTATATGACTATGTGGTTTCTATTTTATATTTCACGCAAAGACGGAAATTTTATCAAGGCGCAAAGAGATAAAGGCTTTGCGTTCTTTGCTCCTTTGCATCTTTGCGAGAAACTCTTCTTTATTTTACATTTTTAATTTTACATTGTCAAATTGTTTTCTATGTGCCTATGTGTGTTTCTTTTTATTTTTCACGCAAAGACGCAAATTTTTATCAAGGCGCAAAGAGATAAGGGCTTTGCGTTCTTTGCTCCTTTGCATCTTTGCGAGAAACTCTTCTTTATTTTACATTTTTAATTATCATCGATCTTTATTTTACCTTTTTACTTTTACATTTTCCATTTTCAACCATGTCTCAAGAGGAAAACAAAATATACAAGGTCCCTGATCCTTATCCTCTCACTATTATTGGATTATTTGCAGCCCTGGGTCCGCAGGCAATCAATCTTGGACTATCTGTTGGCGCTGGAGAGACGATGCTGATCCCGAATTTGGCTTCTATCGGCGCAACCAATTTATTCTGGATAATCATTGTATCGACTGTTATTGAAACCGTCTTTGTTTCCGAATGTTTGAAATATAGTATTCTCACCGGGCGGTCATTCTTTTCTATGACGCGCGACATTCCTCCTGGCGGTGCATTCTGGCCCTGGTTCTGGGCAATCAGTTCATTGATAACCTTCGCCTGGCCATTCTGGTTAGGAGGGGCAGCCAGTGCCATGTTCAAGCTCACGAATACAGGCACATATTATATATGGTGTGCAGCTGCGCTTGTATTGATCCTGGTATTATTTATTTTTTCATCCACCATTTACAAAAATCTCTCTAGGATTTTCCAGATTGTGATGCTGATAAATATTATCACAGTTGTGGTACTTGTTGTTTTAATTGCCGGCCCCGATGATTATAAAACTGTAGCATGGGGTTATCTGAATTTCGGAACTGCAAAACCAGAAGGAGAGGTTTCGTGGAAATTAGTAGCTGCTTTATTTAGTCAGCCCGGTGGCAGTTTAATGTGGGTTAGCTTCTGGGTGATTGAAGCAGGGTGGGGTATGGGTAAGTATGCCGGAAGAGTTACTGGCGTGCTGCGTCCTCCTGAAAAGATCAATACCGGCATTTTGAAATGGGATGAGTTCAATCCAGCAGAAGTAAAAAAGATGAAAGGCTGGTTGAAGATCAGCAATTGGAGCATGGTGGTATGGTGGAGTATTTTAGGCGGAGTAGTGATGACATTTTTGTACGCAATTCTTGGGCATGCGTATTTATATAAGAAAGGAATTGTAGCAAGCGGATTGGATGTGCCTTTGCAGATCGCCACCATTGTTGGAGGGACGTTTGGACCTATTGCCTTCGGCATCTTCCTGGTATTTATCTTTTTTACTCTGTATGATGCAGGCTTCGGATATCTCGACACCTATATAGGAAGAACAACTGCAGATGCAGTCGCGGCTACTCCAGCATTAAGAAACAAGAGACCATATCGCTTCTGGTATTTTCTCATTATCATCATTGTAATACTGGCAGGGTTCTACCTGGTAACTCTGAGTCAGCCCTATGCACTCTATATATTCGTCACCAATTCTGTTGTCTTACTTCGCGGCATCGGCGCCATCCAGATCCTCTATATTAATTCAAAACAATTGCCTCAGACATTCCGCCCGAAACGAATTACCAAGTTTATTCTTTGGTTCACGTTTATTAGTGGATTGATTCTTTTTGTGGTTGGTATGTGGTCGCAGTTGCAAGGGGGATGAAATAATTTCAGAAGTTGTTGCAAATAAGCAAAGCTAAGATCTTCAACTTGGCTGTATCTGAAATTGGAAGGACATCAGCATCTTCTCTCCAGACAAAATTTGTAATAAAGACAATCAAACTGTGAGCAATTACTATATGCAGAATGCATCAGGTTTTAAGCGACTTAAACTTTAATCCATTTAAAGACTGGCATTGGTATTGTGCGAGTCAATTACGTCTTCCCCTTGTTTAAAATATCAATCATGAAACAGCAATCAAGAGAAGAACAGTTCTTTATGTCTACAGAAGAGCCTGAGGATATACAAGTGGTGCGAACAACAGATGAATTCATTTACGATCACCTCGGCAAGCGCTATATTGATTTTAATTCGGGCTGGTGTGTGGGAAACCTGGGCTGGGGAAGAAAAGAAATACGATCAAAAATAAACGTCTGCAAAAATACCCGACTATATAGCTCCGGATTACCACTATCAAGGGCTGGGTGGACCTTGCTGAATTGTTGGCGTCCATTGCTCCGGGTGAACTGCAAAAAAGTGTTCGTGCTACTGGCGGTACCGAAGCGGTGGAAGCGGCTATGCAAATAGCCATGTTGTATACAGGGAGAACAAAATTCCTTTCTGTGGAAGGAAGTTATCACGGCAACTCTATAGGTACTTTAAGTATTGGCACTTCAGAAAACAGGGAGCAGTTCAAAAACCTTTTGCCGAATTGTATAAAAATCAAGCCTCCGCTGGATGATAAAGCTGCCGATAAGGTAGAAGCCAGATTGAAGAATAAAGACATTGCTGCGCTGATAATGGAGCCGGTCATCTGCAACCTGGGTGTAATGATACCGGAGCATGCATTTATGAAAAGTATAAGTGCTTTGTGCCGGCGTTATGGAACACTGCTGGTGATGGACGAAGTAGCCTGCGGTTTTGGAAGAACGGGAAAGCTGTTTGCCTGCGAGCATTTTGAAATACAGCCAGATGTTCTTTGCCTCGCTAAAGCCATTACCGGAGGATATGCGCCTATGGGCGCCTGTATGACTACGGCAAAGATCGCCAGCAAAGTGCTGAAGAATGGATTCCAGTTTTATTCTACTTATGGCTGGCATCCTTTGGCGGTAGAAGCTGCGATCGCCAACATTCGTTATTGGAAAAAAAACAAGGAAAAAATACTCCGCAACGTTACAGCCCTAAGCCAGTGTTTTACCGACAGGCTCAGTCAAATGAAATTTAAGAAAGGCGCTACCCTGCGCATCTTAGGACTGGCTATCGGTATAGAAGTTAGCGATGCAAAGTATGCTGATCGCATTCAGCAAAAAAGCCTGAAAAAGGGACTACTGTTCACTACCCAGGAAAATACACTCACTCTTTTTCCACCACTTACCACGAGGCAGGCAATAGCTGAAGAAGGATTGGAAATATTGGAGAGTTGTTTATAAGTGAAAAAGAAATTTATGAAATTTTAAAAACCACTAACACTGTACAGCCGGCTCCAGGTGAAGATTCGATTATTGCCTGACCGTTATAGAGCTCTGCCCGACCCATGATGTTAGCTAGTCCAATACCTTTCCTTTTTGCTTTTACATCAAACCCCTGGCCGTTATCTTCGATAAGCAGGATAAGATTGAAATAATTTTGAGTGAGCCGAATTTGAATAACAGAAGCGGAAGCATATTTAAGAATATTGTTCAACTGTTCCTGAATAATTCGGTAAATGGTCACTTTGAGACCTCCGCTCAGGCTGTTTTCATTCAGACCGGTAATTTCCAGTTTCACATGTTCCCCTTTTACGAAGGGAATATTTTTGATCAAGCCTTCAATGGATTCCTTCAAACCGATCTGCTTTAATGAAGGAGGGGTTAATGAGTGTGACAGACGCCTGATCTCTTCTATGCAGTAATTAACCGATTCCTTACTTTTTGAAATAATATCCGCCTTAGCTGCATCTTCAGTTCGCAGAAGACTTAATAATATCTGTACTGTCGCTAGTACCTGGTTGATATTATCATGCAACTCCTTTCCGATCTCTTCACGTTGCTTTTCCTGTCCATCAAGAGTTGCCTTCATAATGTTCTTCTGTGCCATAAGCCTGAGATCTTCAATCTCGCGCTCCAGGTGTGCTCTGCGGGTATAATCATTAAGCGAAATAAGAAAAGAAGGCACGCCCTCATAGTCCATTTTAGCAGCGATTACTTCGATGATGAGCAGCTCACCATTTTTCTTGACATGGGTCACAATATATGGGGGAGGCTTCTCCGTTTGCAATGCTTCATTTACCCTGCCATCTAAAGCGGCTCTTTCCGATGGCATACGTAACTGTCGAATATCCAGTCGTAAAAATTCATCTTCAGTATATCCGTACAGATTCAATGCTGCTTCATTAACCTTAACAATATGCAGGTGTTTTTGTGTGCAGATTAATTGTGGAAGCGCAGATTTTTGAAATATCAGACGATGAGTAACTTCACTTTTACGCAGTTCGTTTAGCAAAATTTCATTCTCAAAATCCTCTGTGCGCTTCTTGTTTCTACTGTTATCCTGATCTTTCTTCGACATATTTTTTGCGCCACAAAAGTAGGAATGTGCGAATCTTTTTGTCTGCCGGAACTACGCATTTTATGTCACAATCCAGACATCTTGTAACTTTAGAATGTGGTTAATAAACAACTTCCAGTATATGATATCGAAAAATTCAGGTATCTGGGTCAGGAGAGTAATTTTTATGCGAACACCTTCAAGGCACATTTAAAACAACATCATCATATTATTCTGGCGCCGCATAGACATGATTTTTATGTAGGTATGCTTTTCACAAAAGGAAGTGGAACACATCAGATTGAATTTAATAATTATGATATTAAGCCTGGGCACGTTTTCATGATCGCTCCGGGAGAAGTACATGATTGGCGCCTCTCAAAAGATATAGATGGTTATATATTTTTTCATACTAAGGAGTATTTTGATTTGAATTTCACTTATGAAAAGGTGGACGACTATCCATTCTATTGTTGCCTGCGTAATAACCCGTTGATACTTTTAAAAAATAAATCCCACCGGAAAATAAATGAAATATTTTCAGAAATCGTTGATGAGTATAAGCGTACTGAGTTACTCAAATTTCAAAAAATTTCTTCGCTATTGAATGTTTTGTATATCGCATTGTCGAGAATATATTTACCTGATAAGATCCTCCTAAGCAAAAATTTAAACTATTTAGGTAAGTTGAAACAACTTGATCAGCTTATAGAAAAACATTTTATGGAATTTAAATATCCAAAGGATTATGCGTTGTTGATGCACATGAGTGAAAAGCACTTAAATAGAATATGTAAAACATGTTTAAATAAAACAGCAACACAGCTTATAACAGAACGGATAGTTCTTGAAGCGAAAAGAAGGCTCGCTTTTGCTGAATCTTCCGTTTCGGAAATTGCGGAAGAACTAGGCTACTCCAATAGTTCTTATTTTATTCAATTATTCAAAAAGAAAACGGGAAGAACACCTTTTGAATTTATGCAGCAATCTCGCGAGGCCGACCCGAAGGCCAGGATTTGAATATGAATTAGAGATCACTTACCATCGCTTATTTTCTTCTTAAACCCTTTGCCATCTGCATTTCATTGAATTCCCAAATAGCTGTATGCATTTAGAATAAAGTTGAGAAGGGTTGTTGAAACCATGCTTTAAACACCTGGCTCGTGAATCCAGGAAGCTATACAGCACGTCATGCTTTTAAAATATAAGCTTCTTTCAACCACCCCAGCAAATCTTTATCAACCTCTTTTGGAGAAGAAAGCTTGATAGTGTGATGGTACCTATTAGGCGAAGCTTGTTCAACTTTACTCACCCTGGGATTTTTGAGCCTGCTTTTTAAATGTATTTCCAGGTTGATATATTCTTTCCGGGTGTAAACACCGGCAAATCCAAACCGGTTACCTAAATGGATACTTGTTTTTTTAGGTTCAATTTTTAACGGCCCGAATTTTTGCAATTCCTTTATTAGCTTCTCGTATATCGAGGTGACTATAGGGTCTTTGTCTTTTAAATGATCAAGTTCTGTCCATTCCATTGTCAATACTTTGGTTGCCAAATTTGAGAAATCGTCCTATATAGAAAAGGATGTTAGTCGCTATTTAATATAACCAATCCAAACATCCTTATGATCAATACATATTATCTCGCTGCTTTCTTTAATGCTTGCTGGTATATTTTTTTGATAGCATTATCATCTTCTCTTTTCTCAATCGCTTCAATAGCTGGTATTAGTTCTTTATTCAATTGGCCTTTGCATTGAATAATTTTACTTAGTGCACCAGCTGTGCTCCATCTGACCACGGTTCCCGGATTTTCGACATTGTCTAATAAATTTCGGGCAGCCCTTTTTTGCAATTTCGGGAACAAATGGGCCGTATTAGCGATCACTTTAGCGGATTCCCATTTTACTCTTGGTGCATCGGATTTGAGACTATCTATAACAAATTCAAATCCTTTTTCATCGATGATTGCTGCGTTAGTTTTTGAGGCATATTCCATTGATTCAATAATGGTAGCTTTGTTTACCTCGTTTTCGCTCCTGGCTTTATCTATCAGTTGCTGAATAGAGATTTTATTACCGAGAAGAAGTTCGCTGATTGAAATAACTTTCCCTTTAGCCTTAACATTTTTGTCATTTAGGATCTCATCAATTATTTCGTATGTGAATGCGGCTTTTGCCATAAACTAAAGGTAAAGAAATCAGCTATTGTCCATTGGTCTGAAATTAATCGAAGGATTCATGAACTGACGAGTATCATAATTAGAATAAGATGCTTTTCAATTTATTGTTTAAAGACCCGTCATTCGCTCCATCATTTCGGGATAACGAGCTCCTTGGATTGTAATCTTTGATGCAGCGTCTTCAATCACACGAAGGTCATCCGTTGTGAGTTCAACATCAGCTGCTCCCAGATTTTCTTCTAACCTGTTCAACCGGGTAGTACCGGGTATAGGAACGATCCACGGCTTTTGTGCAAGCAGCCACGCTAATGCTATCTGAGCAGGAGTTGCCTTCTTTTCCTTTGCAATTCTATTGAGCAGATCAACCATTGTCTGGTTCGCCTTACGGTTTTCGATACTAAAGCGGGGAACTGTGTTGCGAAAATCTGAACTATCCAGCTTTGTGGTTTCATCAATTTTTCCGGTAAGAAATCCCTTACCCAGCGGACTAAAAGGAACAAATCCAATTCCTAGTTCTTCCAGAGTCGGGAAAATCTCCTTTTCAGGTTCTCTTGTCCAAAGTGAATATTCGCTTTGCAATGCAGCAACAGGTTGAACAGCGTGAGCGCGGCGAATCGTTTTAGCGCCTGCTTCGGAAAGACCAAAATGTTGCACTTTTCCTTCCTGAATTAAATTTTTAACCGCGCCTGCTACTTCTTCAATAGGTACGCCGGGATCAACGCGGTGTTGGTAATACAGATCAATTACATCTACTTTCAACCGTTTTAATGATCCTTCTACAACTTTCTTTATGTGTTCAGGCTGGCTGTTTATAACACTCCACCTGTCCGTGTCGTTAGGCGCAGGTGCCCAGCCGAATTTTGTTGCAATTACCACCTCTCTACGGAAAGGGGCCAATGCTTCACCTAAAAGTTCTTCGTTTAATAATGGTCCATATACTTCGGCGGTATCAAAGAATGTAACACCTCTTTCTACCGCGGCGCGAAGCAGTGTAATCATTTCTTTTTTGTCTTTAGGCGGACCATAAGACCAACTCATCCCCATACAACCGAGACCGAGTGCAGATACTTCAAGCCCACTTTTGCCAAGTATTCTTTTTTGCATAGACTAATATTTTGATTGTTTGTTTTTCTTTCAAATCACTTTGTAAAAAGAGAAAATCAAATTCAGGCAAGACCGCGAATTGAATTGTCATCAATTGCTTACTCAATTTTTGCATCTTTAAGAATGTTGATCGCATTTGATGTCCTCGGAAAACCGATATATGGGTAACACTGAATCATTGCGGATATCAACGTTTCTTTGCTGTTTCCAACCTTAAGATTGCCGACAGCATGAGAAGCCATTTGTCTTTCAGTTCCTCCTAATGTTGCTAAAGCACAGTATATGGTTAATTCTCTTGTTTTGATATCGAGACCTTCTCTGGTATAAAAATCACCAAAGCATGACGCGGTAAGCATATCGGGAATGATTATGCCAAATTCACCAGGTAAATCACTCATATTTTTTTTCATACCAGTACCGTAAAGAGGGACTTGCTTTTCCTTTCCCTTTTCCAATCGTTCATTTTCCTTTACCGTTCCCTTATTTTCCAAAGGCAGTTGAATGTTCCTGGCCTTAAAAACGCTATTAATGGTATCTAAAGCATTTAAAACTTTGGGATAGCCAATGAATGGAGCTAATTGATAAACAACCTCTCTTATCTCTATCGGTTTAACACCTATGTTTAAGGCTGCATTTGTATGTGCTTTTAATTGAGGTAATGTTTGATTGGTGGTTAGCGCTGTGATGGTAATCAGTTCTCTGGTTTTGTCATCCAGGTTTCCTGTATAGAATACTTCACCAAAGATGAATCGTTGGAGCATACTCATTAATTCCGGATCGGTTGCACTCAAAACTGCAGGAGCATCAAACAGTTCCTGATACTTTTTATTAGCTCGTTCTATCCGCGTTGTATCGCCAGAATTTTTATTTCCTTGGTTATTCATAATCTGAGCTTTTGTTTCCACCAGGGAAAAAGAAACAATAGTGATTATTAAAAGAATGTGTTTCATTGTTATTCTTGATTTAGGTAAGACCTGTTAATTAAGTGACCTGTATTCATTGGGTGATTGGCCCACACGTTGCTTAAACAAACGGGTAAAATGCGACGGATACCTGAATCCCATTTCATAGGCGATCTCACCGATGGATTTACTACTGTCAAATATTTTGTCTTTTGCAAGGTCTATCACTTTTTCCTGAATATTTTCTAGCGCAGTTTTTCCAGTTTCCTTCTTCACCAAATCACCGAAATAGTTTGCTGATAAATTAAGTTGCCCTGCGCAATATGCTACAGAAGGTAACCCCAGGGTTTGCGGTTTATCGGAATTGAAATAATCATCCAATAATTCTTCAAACCTGACCAACACATCCTTGTGAATAATATCCCGAGTTATAAACTGCCGGTCATAAAAACGAACACAATATTTCAGTAATAATTCAATATTGCTTACAATTAAAGCCTTGCTATGTTTATCAATCGGATGCTCCAATTCATACTGAATTTTTTTAAAGCACTCTACTGTAACTTCTCTTTCACGATCTGAAAGATGAAGAGCTTCATTTACGTCGTAAGAAAAAAAACTATACCCCTTAATTTGTCTCCCCAGGGAAGTGCCACGGATCAGGTCAGGGTGAAAGGTGAGTGTCCAACCAGTCGGTTGTAATATTTTCCCATTCCCATCATGCCCAAATATTTGTCCGGGAGCAATGAAAAGCATAGTCCCGTCTTCGTAATCGTAATGGTGGCGGCCATACCTTAACTCACCACTTTTTCCTTCCTTTAAAAAAATTATATACAGTTCTGACAGGGAACGGCCTTCCTCTATTGGTTTTGATTTTGACTGGTCGAGCACACTTACCAATGGGTGCAAGGTCTTTTGGCCTCTTTCAGAGTTGAACTGCGATACCTTCTCTAGTCTTCTGATTTTATCCATAACTACCAGATTAATATGACTCAAAAGTAGACTAAGTATGCTCCCATGTCATCCTTTACAGTTCCAACCTGTAAAACTGGTAAGTGATTCTGTATTTTGTATAAGCATCCGTTAAGTTTAAGGAGACCTTCACCTAAGAAAATAATAGCTGGATGAATTACGAAGTTTATCCTCTGATTTACGTCTATCAGTAGATTGATTCTTTTTCTTGTGGGGATGTGGTCGCAGTTGCAAGGAGGATGAAGCTTAATCAGATATCATAGTCCTCGCCTCTTGGCAAGGTGGAAATGACTAACTTTCTTAACTCATAAGTTAGGACCATGATGACAAATACGATATCGAGAATTAAAAAAATGAGTCCTCAATTTCTGGTATCAGATATTGAGCATTCAATCGAGTTTTATATAGATAAGTTGGGCTTTGAGCTAGAATTTCAATACGAAGATTTCTATGCAGGAATTATCAAGGATGGATGCTCTATTCATCTTAAGTCAGGAAAACCTCTAAGTGAAGAAAGAAAGAGCAAAAGAGAAAATAACGATCTGGACATTGTATTTTCAGTGGAAGCCGTTGAAGAACTCTACAAAGAATTCATGAATAAATCCGTTGAAATCATTCAGCCATTGTGCGACCGACCTTATGGCAAGGAATTCTATGTTGCCGATCCGGATGGATACATACTTGCTTTTTTGGAGGAGGCTTAGTCGTTAATCCGCCTGGTATCATGTCCGCTATCTAAAACAGCATAGGCTATAACGGGCCTTGTAAAGCAATTCAAAAATCATGAAGCCAGGATTTCACCGAAAATTAAAATCATTGGAATAATAATTAATTGCAATGGCATTCAATGAAAAACTTGCTGATAGGGTGAGAGAGCTGATTTGTTTAACTCATGAAAATGTAGAAGAAAAAAGAATGTTTGGCGGCCTTTGTTTTATGGTTAACGATAAGATGTGTCTGGGCGTTATGAAAGAAAAATTAATGGTGCGAATCGATCCGGCAGAATATGATGAATTAATGGAGAAAGAAGGCTGTACACCGATGGATTTTACTCGAAAAATTCCGAAGGGATTGGTGTATGTAGATGTAGATGTCCTGGATACAAATAAAAAGCTAGAGTATTGGATCAGGATGGCCCTTGAGTATAACAAGATTGCCAGGGCCTCAAAAAGGAAAAACAAATAAAGTCAAGGCCAATTTATTTTCTGATAACTATTTACAAGCTTTTCATCAGTCACTGAAAGTCGCAGAAATGAAGGATTTATTAGCTGGCTGATAAAATATTTTGTCTGTCTCAAAACATTCGTTAAAAAGTATGAGGACCGCGACATAGCCAAGCAAGGCTTGACAAAGTGATTTTCTCAGGCTAGAACACGAACTAGGTAGGATGCGAAAAATGGAAAGTGTTCTACTGATATTGCGAAATGAATCTTTTAAACACTCGATCTTCTTGTCTCTCAAGGATTTTCAAGATTTATTACATCAAAAATTCTTTTTGTTGCCAATCCAAAACTTTTATCTTTGCCATCCCTTTTGAGTGACGTATCAGAGGGAATGAGGTTGCTAAACCTCAATGGTTTGGATCGGTAGTTCAGTTGGTTAGAATGCCGCCCTGTCACGGCGGAGGTCGCGGGTTCGAGTCCCGTCCGGTCCGCTTAAGTCAATCTCAAAACAAACTAAAAGCCTGCAAATCGTTGATATTGCAGGCTTTTTTGTTTTGTACTTATCCAAATTGCTCCAATTCTCTCCAAAAACCAGTGAGTGATTAGTGAGTCATCATTTCACAAAAAATTTACTCACTGGAATGGCTCTTATCATTTGATTATGAAGTTGTTCAATCCTTGAACATCTTGTTTCGTAGTAATTGCAAGTCGAAATTTGTTAACCAGTAAAATCTGTTGAGATGTTAGACAAAAGTTTCGGTTTGCTTTTCTATCTGAAAAAGCCAAAGAATTACGTCAAAGGTGACGCACCAATCTACCTGCGAATAACAGTAGATGGTACTCCAAAAGAACTATCGGTTAAACGAAGTTGTGATCCTGCACGTTGGAACCCACACGCTGGCAGAGCATCGGGTACAAAAGAGAGTGTAAAGACGTTAAACAACTACCTGGATGCCTATCAGGCCAGGGTTTTTGAAGCCAAGCGAAAGTTGGTTGAGAATCATCAACTAGTAACCGCTACGGCGATCAAAGACATATTAATGGGTGTAGACCAGCGGGGTAAAATGATTATCAAAATATTTGAAGATTACAACGCGGATGTAAAAAAATTAATTGGCATCGACTACTCAAAATCCACCTGGACAAAGTATGACCGCACACAACGTTTCGCACAGGAATTTATCCGGTGGAAATACAAGTCAGATGATATTCATATCCGGCAATTAAATTTTGATTTTGTAAACCAGTTTGAATTATGGCTTAAGACCATCCGTAAATGCTGCCATAATACTTCTTTAAAATATATCAGCATCCTGAAAATGATCATTCTTTATTGTAAGGATAACCAATGGCTGGATCATGATCCCTTTGCCCGCTTTGAAATGAAAAAAGAAGATGTAGAGCCTATATTTCTTACCAAAGAGGAAATTCAGATGATTGCTGATAAAGTAATAAGGAATGAAAAACTAAGTCGGGTAAGAGACGTATACATTTTTTGCTGCTTCACCGGTTTGGCTTATGCAGATATTGAAAAACTAAAAAGGACAGAAATATCCGTTGGGGTCGATGATCAGCTTTGGATATTTACTGACAGGCTAAAGACTAAAATAAAGTCGAGAATTCCTTTGTTACCAATTTCATTGAGTATCATCAAAAAGTATGAAGATGATCCTATTTGTATAAATGTTAATAAAGTACTTCCGGTGTTAAGCAATCAGAAATACAACGCATACCTGAAGGAAATTGCTGACATCTGCGGTATTTCAAAAACACTGACCACCCATACTGCCCGCCATACATTCGGAACAACAGTTACATTAAGCAACGGTGTACCAATTGAATCTGTAAGTAAAATGTTAGGGCATAAAAAGATTTCAACCACTCAGCATTATGCCAGGGTACTCGACATTAAAGTCAGCGAGGACATGCAGAAGCTGAAAGCTAAGTTGAACTCAGGAAATCAAATACCAGCCTATTAAATCGACCTATATGAGACAATTAAAAAAGAACGTTAGTCTTTACGAATCAATAAGATCATTAATTGAAGAGTCCAAAACACAAATCGTTCGAAAGGTAAATACTACTACATTTTTACTTATTATGAAATTGGGAGAATGATCGTTGAGGATGAACAAAGCGGCAAATCAAGAGCTGAATATGCAAAACAGACGCTTAAGCAATTAAGTATTGATTTGACCAGGGATTTTGGAAAGGGATTTTCACATCGCAACCTGGAATATTTTAGAAAATTCTATCTGAACTACAGCAATCGAATTTCGAAAACATCGTCTGCGAAATCTTCCGGAACAGGAAGAATAATAAAATTTAAAGAGAAAGGACGGATTTCGCAAACGCTGTCTGCGTTTTCCCAAAGCTTCGCTCTTAGCTTGTCTCATTATATTCTATTAATGAAAATTGGAAATGAAGATGAACAAAGATTTTATGAAATTGAATCAGAGAAGAATAACTGGTCTGTGAGAGAGTTGCAGAGGCAATTTGATTCTTCCCTGTACGAACGCCTGGCTCTTAGTAAGGACAAAAAGGCTGTAAAGGAATTAGCCCGGAAAGGCCAGATCATAGAAAAACCTACAGATGCACTTAAACACCATACCGTTCTTGAATTTCTTGAACTGAGGGAAGATGAACGATATACTGAATCTGACCTGGAAAATGCCATCATCAATAAGATCGAACATTTTATGTTGGAATTAGGGAAAGGCTTTTTGTTTGAAGGCCGGCAAAAGCGGTTCACTTTTGATGGCGACAGTTTTTATGTTGACCTGGTTCTATTTAACAGGCTACTGAAATGCTTCGTACTCATTGACCTGAAAATTGGAAGGCTCTCCCACCAGGATATTGGACAGATGCAGATGTATGTGAATTATGACCGGAAAATGAAACTGCCGGAAGAAAATTCCACTATCGGAATTATTCTTTGCAAGGAAGAAAATAAAGCTGTTGTTGAATTTACTTTGCCGGTAGATAATAAATCGATATTTGCTAAGGAGTACAAATTGTATTTACCAAGCAAGGAACAATTGAAAAGGCAATTAAAATGAATGAAGAAATTAGGAATTGATTTTTAAGATGTAATGCAATAAATAAAAATCTTATTGACCTATACTTTCAGTAAGTTCCTTTATTCGTTCTCTTATTAGTTTCAGATCTAAATGTTTATTTAACTTATCTACCTTTTGATAATATGGTAAGACAGCTTTTGGCAGCTTCCCTTTTCTGAAATGATTTTGTTCATTTTTCCATTCCTCATATTTTATATTTCCAAATTTTACCAACAACTCAATTAGCCTTGTCATTTCAGTATTAAGATTTCTCTGAATTATTTTGTCTTCCAGATTAAAAAATTCAGCATCACTAAGATTAATTTTGTCTTTCTTCTCGTACCGCGTGAGTTTATCTTCGATTTCGATTCTTTCTTTGTCAGTTGGATTTGTAGTTATATTCCAGGCTTGCCACATATCCCACTCTTTATTATAAGTAATACTTGTATCAACCCATTTACCATAAATTTGAGCTGTCTTTCTTACTACAAAGCCATTCAAGCCAGCTTCAGTTCCTTTTATCTCAATATCTCTGAGAAAGGGAAAATAGCCTCTAATGGTCATATCCTCTTTATAGGAAGCAAAACTATCTCTGTATAAATTTCTAAACGCATCGAAAAAGGCAATTACATTATCAACTATCGGATAAAGAAATGTATTGACATCAAAATAATACCTGCCTACTCCTTCAATTCTGATAGGCTCTGAATCGTGCAGATTGTATGAGCCGTCGTTTAAACTATACGACGAGTGGAAAAACGTATTTCTTATGCTGGCATGATGATTATCGGTAAAAAATTGGATAATATTTTGTTTGCCACTATCGTTCAATATTTCAACAACAAGGCTTATTTTCTCACTAGTGCCTAATAACCTGTCCCGTTTTCTTGTTTTCCAAAAAAAATACGAAGACCCCCGATAACCAAGTGTAATATTGCACAGACTACCTATGATGTTATAAAAGTCACTGTTTTCAAAAAAGGTCGAGTATAACAAGCAAGCCATTCTGGTTTTCTCTTTACCATCAAACTCCACATACAGTCTCTTGTACATTTCAATTGCCTCAAACCATTCATGCAGTGTATCTTCCATTGATGCCATACCCTTGAAATTCATCAAGGTGAGTATAAACTCAAATTCATTTGCTGATCGAGCCTCTTCATATAAAGATGTCAAATCTTTTATCGCATTTTCCATGTAACAAACAGTTATAAAGTCATAATCTTTGTATTGTCTATTTAATTTGGTTATTTATTCTAGTCTTGACCTTATAATACTGATTAAATTCATGACAAATTCTCCCTCTTAGAATTGCTGGATGAACATTTGCTTTTTCTGCAAAATTTTCTATTACTCCATCTGTATAATTGAAACATGTCGTTATTAATTCTTTCCAAATTCTTGGATTAATCAAATTGTCACTCGCGAAGTCATTGGCTTCATTTTCAATTTTATCCTTAGAGGACCTGATTTCATCTATATTATCTACAAACTCTTCCTTCTTGTCATTTCTTAAGTGTAACATTATATGCCCTATTTCATGGAATAAGGTAAATGCAAAATTGTCAAGACGATTGTGCCTTAGAGTTAATCCTATTGCAGGATTACTATCATTCCAAAATGACATCCCGTCTACCGGAACATGCTCTGGATGTTCAAGGATTACAAGTTTAATACCGGCTTGAGCAAGTAAATCAAAAGTTTTTGCGACAATGTCTTTTTCAGTAAAAACTTTTTTTAGATCGATAATTAAAGATTCAATTTTATTGTTGTCAAAAACTTCAACATTTATATCTGAAGCTTTGTGTTCAACTAATTTAACCCAACTAATAAGATTTATTTGTTCAGTATTTAATTTATCCGATTTTTTGAAAAGAGAATAATTGTATCGAGTTACTTGATTAATTATCCCCTCTAAACTATTTTCTTTATAAATCTTTTGAATTGCTTTTTCATCATTAAATGGACTTCCTTCAATAATTCCCAATTTCTTAAAATAGCCAATAGCCACATAGTTTTTTAATACCTGCCACCTTTCCAAAATTTGTTTCTTCTCGATGTTAGTTTTCTTAATTCTTGCAAGGTCGAGATTATAATTTGCTTGCATGTTAACCCAAAATTGGGCATCAATCCCTAAAATCCCTTCCAGCAATACTGCAAAATCTGGAGTAATACTTCGTTTTCCTTTTATGATTTCATTTAGCTGTGTAACGGCAATATTCAATTCACTAGCAAACTCCCTTTGCTTTATGCCTCTGGCATCTAGTTCATCTATTAAAACTTCTCCAGGGTGTGTGGCTAAAGTTGGATTAAGATCTTTTATATTTTTACTCATAGCTTCGAAATATTTTATTCGTAATGATTACTTAGGCCGGAAATAATGAACTTAAAAATTTTATTTTCAGGACTCATTATTTCACGCAATTCCAGACGAAATTGTTTCGTCACCCGGACTGAATTAAAACCATTTTTATCACCAGAAAGTTTCTCATAATTCAAACTATTCATTTGAAACAAGGTTTCTATTCGAGGCGTACTTTTCAAAATGTTCACTGTTTTAATGAACTTTTTTATTATTTCTTGTTGATATACTGGCTTTCCCTTGACTTTTTTGCCTTCATACAGATCTGCAAGATATTCATTTTCAAATTCTATTTCCATCTTGAGACATTAATATTAAAAAATATTTCACAAAAATAGTGAATTAATATTATCTTTAACTTTTAAACCACCAAAAATTAATGACCGGGAATGAGTTAAGAAAAAAAATATTAAACGTGCTGAAACGCCAAGGCTTTAAGATTAATCCGCATGCTCGTCCCAAAAATGACGAAAAGGCAACTTATCGTGATCTTCAAAAAAGATCAAGAAATGAACAGATAAAGCTTCATAAGGCTTTTTTACAATCCACGAAACAGAAAATTGAGTCCTATTCTTTAAACGGAAAGGATTTGAAGCCGGAAAATATTGAATTGGAGTTGCGAGAAGTAAAACCTGACAGTATTGAAGAAATTATTTTTAAATGGTGGAATTTAACTTGGTGGAGTATTCCCTATCAGCGGGCCTATGGTCGTCAAATGCGATTTTTACTTTGGGATAAAGGGCATAATGCTCCATTCGGCCTTATAGGCATGCAAAGCCCTGTCTTAAAAATGTCTGTAAGAGATGATTATCTGCAAATTCCAAAAGAAGAGCTAGATATATGGGTCAATAAATCGTTGCAAGCTCAAAGAATCGGGGCTTTACCTCCCTATAACCAATTAATCGGAGGTAAGATGGTTGCTCTTGCAATGACAAGTAATGAATTGCGGGACGCGTATCAACTTAAATACAAGGAAAGAAAAACAATCCTTAAGGATAGAATTATTGAACCTGACTTATTGTTTATAACAACAACAAGTGCTTTTGGCAAGAGTAGTATCTATAACAGATTAAAGTATAACAATGAAGTTGTAGGAGAAAGTTTAGGTTACACTCAAGGGTATGGATCATTTCAAATACCTGAAAAGCTATATAAAGAAATTTGCAAATTTCTCGAACGCCGAGGAATTGAAACTTCAACCACGTTTGGATATGGACCGTCTAGAAAAATAAAACTCTTATACACTGCGTGCCGTCTCATGAAATTACCGGATTTTTCTTCGCACAATTTAAAACGTGAGTTTTTTTTATTCCCTCTAGTTGAAAATATAAAAGAAGCAATACAGGGACAAACGCCGATTTATTATCAAAGGGACTTGAATAAAATGGTCGAGTTTTGGAAGAAAAGATGGTGCATGCCGCGATCTGCAAGTAATAATGAGTGGAAAAAATTCAATAGTAAAAAGTTTATAGAAAGCATTTGCAACGAACATAAACTTAAATAGATGGATGAGAATAGCATAGTCCTCCCGGATACATTGGTGGCGCAATTAATAGACAATGCAGCGACGCTTAATGATTACTTGCAAAAAGAATTTGAGGTAATTGTTAAGCTAAGAGAGCCGCTTCGAAAACAATTAATTGATGAAGGAAAGATTATGAAAGCTATAAAAAGTGATAAAACATTAAATGAAACATTTTCAATAGATGGAGCTGAGAATGTAGAAGTAGATCGGGCAAATGCTTATTCTGTCTCTTGTGCTGTATGTGTGGGGAAAGACTACACTACAAACGAACAAAGTTCTTGTTTGGCATTATTACCTCACGTTGAATGTTTGAAAACACTCTCATCAGGTTTAATGATGATGCAGGAAATAATGATTACAGTTGAAGCGTGTGAAAAGCATAAAAAAGCAATTTGTTTTATTGATGGAAGCAAAATAAGTATGATTATTCGTATTAATCAGTTTTATACAGGGATTTTACGTGATTTGCCTGGACAATTGGACTACTGGAGAAATCAAGGTACTGAAGCTGCCGATAAAGAACCAGGTAAAACCTTACTAAAATTTGAAAGCCGTGACTGGCTATCCGAGTATTTATTGCACCCAAGAATTGTTGGAAATCTTAAGTTAGTGACAACCGTCACTTTGTTAGAACAGTATGCGCCACAATGGGTGGGTAAGTTCGATGATAAAACTTTAGCAGCATTAATATTGGACGAAAATGAATACCTCAAACCCATTGCATTATCTACGCCTGGAGAACGCTTTCACGTCAGAGGCACGTATCCATATTCTCAAAAAATAGATTCTATTGAAAAGCAATTATATTCTGATGATAGTAATAATCAAATATTTCACATTTATTACAGACCAAGAATTTCTCAAGGAGTATTTAAAATTGAAGCAAATAAGCGATTTGTGCAATCAGAGACTGGATTGGAAAGGTTATTTAACTGGTGGCAGGAAGAGACATGTGCGCCTGATTTACTAGAACCCTACAGTTTTGTATTGGTAGACCGTTTCGCAAAGGAAGGTGTGAGAGTTGCTACAATGGCACTTCAAGAAATAACAAGAAGAAGTCCGACTGATTCTGAATGGGCTTGGTATCTAACACAACCTTATAGAACTAGATAATTAAATTTTAAGAAATGAGTTCAGTTCAATTACCAATGGAAGAATTAATAACGCAGCAGGAAAATAATATTCCTGCTGATGAGGTAGCAATTACTGGCTCACCAAATAATGTTACTGAAATTAGTTTTGATGTAAGAGTTGCTCATCTGCAAACACCTTTACTTGGTACTTTATTAAGCTTGCACGTCCCGGTTCACTTAAATGAAGGTGCAGCCAGTTTATTTGTTTTGGGTCAAGTGGCTACATTAGAAACGAAAAATCGTTGGCATGAAGATTTAAGTCTGAAAAATTTTCTAAAAATAAGGGGTAAGATACCTCACCTGACGCAAATCGGAGATATCACTATAGGAAAACTACAGATAATCGGTGCATATAAAATAGAAAATAAAAATAACTACAAAAAACTAATGTTACCTGTTCCGCCAGGAAGTGGCTTAACAATAGGAAAGGTCGATGGAAATGTGATTAGGAGGATAATGCAGGCTGATTTTGGTTATGGATATATCGGGAACTTTTATGGAACATCCAATGTACCAGCACCAGTATACATTCGTCATTTTGGAGATTTTCAACAAAGAGGTTCCGGTGAGGCTTATATGGGTGGGGTTTTTGGCCCAAGTGGAAGCGGGAAAAGTGTCATCGCGGCATCTTTAATTGCGTTATGGGCTACAAATCCACAGATGGGAATTCTTATTTTGGACCCAGCGAGTGAATTTAGCGGGAACTCATTTGCAAGGGGTTCTCAATTTCAATTCAATTTTCACCAAATTCTTACGGAATTAAGTAATCGAAGATTTAATTCTGGGCAGCATGTGATTCATTTAGATCAATTACAGCTAGAGGGGTGCGAAATGTTTGCACGAGTACTGCATGAAAAAGGATTTTTGACTCGAATTGGTTTATCATCTAAAAAAGCTGATGAATCTGTTGATTTATTGACAAGCATGTTAGAAGGTCTCACAGAAAGTCGTGAATGGAATTCTACCATGACCTGGGATCAAATAAATGAACTTAATATATTTGATCCGGCAACTCAAAGAAGGGGTCAAAGGAATGGAGATGCTCAAACAATTACTTTTCGGGAGTTGTTTTTAAGAACAGCTGCTTCTTCTTACGCAGCCGCAGGTAGAAATAATTACGCCAACAGTTTTAATACTGAATGGGATCAACATTTTAATGGATTACGAACAATCTGGAACCAGACCATAGAGCTGTTTATGCAAAATGATGGCCAAAGCCATCAAAGACATTTGCTGAGAACAATCTTAGAAGGTACATTATCGAGGGGGGAAATCAGAATTCTTGATCTTAATCCACAAAGGATAAATATGAGTCAACAATTCAAAATTTATTTAATGGATTTTGTTTTTAAAAAATTGCGTCAGCTTTCACATCAATACTACAGTCAAAATAGAACTGGAAATTGTTTAATTGTGCTCGATGAGGCAGGCAGATATATACCTCAAAGTGCGGAAAATGACGACAGAGTAAAAAGTTTAAGTAAAACCCTAGCTGATAGTGTAAAAGAATTACGAAAAATGCGATGCGGCTTTATGTTTATAACTCAGACCATTTCGGAAATTCAAAAGGACATCTTTAGAAACTTACATTATCGTGTTTATGGAGTAGGATTAGCAGTTGGCGCAGATGCTGAACATATTAAATCCAAGGAAGGCGAAAGTTCGTTTGAAGTGTATAGGGCGCTACCTGATCCTCGGCTTAGCGGTACGTTTTCTTTTATGATTGGAGGCGTATTGTTAGCACTGGGTAGTACAGGAAGACCTATGATTATTGAAGGATTTTCGAGTGGACAAGATTTATTGGCCCAAAATCAATTTCTGATGCGGGCCGCAACAAGATAATAGGGTGCGAGACTAGGTCGCACTGACTGATGGGATGAACCTCTATAATTTCACAATTTGAATCCTAGAAAAAATACAAAATTGGAATCTGAAGGAGCAGAGTTTTTAGTTCTCGGTCATCTGCTTATTGAAGGGGTTTCCTGTTATAAGGCTTATGTAAATTTTCCAGGCTATGATTTAATAGCAACCAATCCTGAAACAAGAAAAATAGCAAGGATTCAAGTAAAAAGTAGATGGGCTACGAATTATGATAAAAGTTTTCCTATCAAAAACTATAACTGTGATTTTGTAGTTCATGTTGCATTAAACAGAGGTTTTAGCTTTGGAAAAAGGGCCACTGAAACAAATACTGGCATAAAGGATCCAGAATTTTATATTTTCCCTGTAGATATAATAAAATCAATACGGAATGAAAAAAGTAACTGGGGAAAAACTCATATTAAAAAGGTTGTAAATCTTAGCTACTATTTAAATAACTGGAAGCTTGTCAAAGAATTCCTATTAGGATATTGACCCTGTATTGAATTTAACCCATAAATTTATCTTATTAAGCGGTTTTTCGTATTATCAAATCCGTCAATTCCGGCGTATCCAGCATCCTTTCAATTTCCGTCTGAACAATCATCGCCACATCTTTCTTCACTTGCAGATAACTATTCAAGCACATCATTGGGATCAACTTTTGAAAACTGCGGCAATTCCTTATAGCCTGCCTGCTCCCTGGCAAGAGCTTCATGATCATTAATAATCTCGGCACAAAAAGCTTTTAGTTCAATTTTCTGATCAGGATTATCCGCTACCATGCCAACAAATTCTCCACTTGATAAGGAAGATATTTTATTAACCGGAATGGCAAGCTCCAATTGTTTGGATTTGGTAATGGAAGTATCATTCCGATTGATTGCAATACTTTGCCTGTCCTGCAAAATCTTCCCAAACTTTTCCGAAAGTTGTTTGGCGGTATCTCCGCTCACCTGGCCGCTAATAATATTGCCGACAATATTCATGATTACTTCGGCCTGTTCCTTTCCATAATGCAGCTTTAATTGGCTGGCATCCTGAACGGCTAAAGTCGTGGCGACTTTATTGGAACGGGCGGTGGCAATCAGGTTATCCATTCCATTAAAATAGATCGTCGGAAATTCATCGAATATCAGGCTGCTTTTATTGCAGTTCTTCTTATTCATTACCCTGGTAATGGCAGTTATATAAAGCGAAAGAACGGCTCCATAGGTTTGTGTCTTTTGTGGATTGTTTCCCATGCATACGATCTTGGGTTGCTTCGGGATTATTAATATCAAGAGAAAAATCATTTCCCGAAAGAATATAGTACAGCTTTTCAGATGATAGTTTACTCAGGCTGATCTTGGCACTGGCTATTTGTCCTTCCAATTGCTCCATTGCATCGTTCAGATAAGCTGTTACAAATGGATTAACCAATACTTCAATTTGTGGTTCTGCTCTCAATATGGAAAACAGTTTATCATATTCCACCTGCGCCAGTTCAATCACATGGGCAAGGGTGCAGTATTTCCCATTTTTGTATTTGCACAAAAACCAAATAAGGCCGTAACAAAATTGATCGGCGACTCTACAAAGAAATCTCCACTCTTCTTTATCCATTCATGATTTAGTCCAAGCATAATTGTTCTGGATGATTCTGCGGCATCGGTAATATCATTCATGGTGGATGCATCCAAGAGGATTGCAACGGTGCGAACGATTCAGATCATCAAAATTGATTACATAGAATTGTGGCGGAACTTTATAACGGTGTTTATTCAGCAAATAATGGTTGTAGGCAATCTTGGACAGGTCATCAAATTTGAAATCATAAACAAACATGCTGAAGCCTTTTTGTATATGCTGTTTGATGATATGCTGAATGATAAAATATGATTTTCCGCTTCCCGGTGATCCCATGATCAATAATCCCCGGAATGGATTAATAATATTGATCCAGCTTTTACGGAAACGGCCTTTCAAATTATACCTGGCAGGCAGGTTAATTGAGTATTCATTATTCAGTAATCTTTCTTCCTGCGGAAAGGTTTCATTGAGCGTATTAAATACGCTGTTGTTAAGTCGTCAGACTAATGATCCTGGACAAGAAGTGTTCCGCCTGTTAAAACCAGCACAAATCCCGGTTATTGTCATGCGCCATATATGCCAGGCAATAGTGTCTACATATCCAGCTTTAAATTGAGAAGCAGATAACTTAAAAAGTATAACAACCAATCCTGTGAGTATATAAGCTAAAGCGGTTTTAAAACCAAGCTTTTCATCCTTCCTTCCTCTTGCTCCAAAAAGTGAAATAACCAGCACAACCAATGCAATCAGTTTCGATTTATGGAAGTTGCTGAACAAGCCTGTATTGTAAATATTTTGTAGCAATCGGTCGGTGATGTCCGAACGTAAGTTCCCACTGCTGAAATGCACCATAACAGTAGTAATAAAAATGAATTAAAAGGACTGCCATACTTATCATTCTCGTCAGGTCAAGGATCTTTCTTAATCCTTGTTCATTCTCTCCGGTATGCATGATGTTTACATTTTAATTATGAATCTGATTTTCGTTTTTTCTTTCTTCGTTTTCTTAGTTCAAAAGGCAGATATTGATATTCTTCGGTCGGAGTAATAATGCCTTCTATTATTTTTGATAAATCCTGCTCCTGGTGTTTGTTTTTATCAAGAGACAATTTCAATCGAATTAGCCTTCTGAATATTTTTGTACTGCTGACTTTTGAGTGGGTGCGAATATTTTGTGAAACACCACATTTTTCAAGAATGGCTTTTGCACTATAATCTTTGCCAATATCACTGCCATTAAATACACATTTTGTATTGTGATCTATATACGTCAAACCATAAATAATTCCATTTTCATTTTGCCTGGATCACCAAACTGATTTTTTCTTTTTCCAATGCTTGTTTAAAAGCCTGTAAAGTCTTCGGTGGTTTGATCATGATCCAGTCAATAGAAGTTTTTAGGTTCTTTCTAAATTCCTGCTTCAGGATTTCATTTTCCTTGAACCTTTTTTCCAGAAATTCCAAGGTTGGTTTATTGTAAATGGAACTGGCTTTAATCGGCACACCGATCTTATTTCCTTTTTCGTCAAGTACCCGGTAGACTAGTCCTCTTTTTTGGTAAATAATACCTTCTTCCTTACCTCTGTCAGCGGTCAGGTTATAGCGGCTAGGATCAGTCTTGGATCAGCTACAGTTCCGGTGATACCACCTTGCGATAGTGGCAGAATCTGAAGCACTCTATTTGCTTTGCTCAGGAATAGCACTTTGAATTCTTCCAGCAAATCAATTTTGTCATGGTTCCAATAATGAAGACAAACTTTGTAACCATCCGAAGACGATTTAATTACAGGTCTTTCAGAAACTTTACAGGAGACCTTTTTCTTATATACAATGTCAATTTCTGATACATTGTTCAATACTTCAAGACTTAAATTGTTTTCCATAATCATAGCTTTTAAATGTTTTGAAATTGATTATGGAATCGCTCCCGCTTTTGGGCAATCAAGGCAAGGAAGCAACGGAATAAATAGAATCTGAATTGATATAGGAAAGCATTTCTTTATGCCGGAATTTCCTTGCCGCTTCAGCAGCCCAATAGCGAACTTTGTGCAGGAATCAATGAAGGAATTTTTACCAGATTATCATCTAAAAACAGTTTCAAGGAAAGTTTCTTTTTTTTCTTAGATGAAAAAGGATGGTGGCTTTGTTCTTTCAGATTTTTCTTACTTATCATTATGTTTAGAAAAACATTTAAGTCAGCTAAACACCATACCCAAGCTGCCGCCCCATTTTGCAACATCTGCCTCAATATTGGGTGGCAGCTTTTTTTAAAAGGGCAACGGTGTTAGTTAGCCGTTGCCCTGTCGTTCTATTCTAATTCATCTGGAAATCTAAACTACCATCTTTGGCAAAGCTTGAACACAAATTAAATGCGGCTTGCGTTCTTATTTGCGCTGTTCCACCAAACAAAATGGATTTTAGTTTTGCTTCGTCGTTTTTATAATGTCGTACATTTTGAAAATATCCTGTAACGGCATTATAAGCGCCGAACAAAGTTCCTTTTGCTGTTTCCTGCTGCTGGCTTGGATTGCTCATGGCATACTCAAAAGCAGTATCACACATATTTTTAAAACAGGTTGATATATCATCTTGTTTTCCTGCTTGCAGGTTGTTTAATACTTCCTTATTGGGAACCATTGCAAGCTGTATTAATTTTCTTACTTCACTATCCGTATATCCGAACCTTTGACCAACTGTTAAACACCTGTTCCAGTTGTGCGGATAGTTGGTTAGAAATTCCCATTACTTTATGCGCCTGTTCCAGCCTTTCTTTTGCGTTGGCGGTATGCCTTATTTTAATTGAATTGCTATGATTGCGAAGGGCTGCGTTTAGAGTATTATTGCAAACAATTCTTACAGGTGTAAAAGCTGCGGTAATGCTGCCAAATCCATCATGGGAAGTAGTTAAAAATAAATACTGCTCGATCAAATCATCTTTGCCAACTTTGATATAGTCGGGCAGTTTAGCAGTAATAAAAATGCGTTCTCCTTTGCCCAATGCTCCGGCGGTTTCATACTGGATGCCGTCGCCTCCAACAATAGCATCAAAAAAACTGAAGGCATCCACATTTTGTACCACTTCATAATCTTTACCCACAACACCTAAAACCGTTTCATTGTCGGTTCTTATTGTGGCATAAAAATTAGGAACTTCTATTTCAGGAATGATTATATCTGTATCAGGGTTACCGTTTTGGTTTTCGTTGTCATAAGTGAATAATCGCCTTTTTTCGACGGTATAATTCAGCCCTGCAAATTTCAGTGCTTCTGCACTGGTAGGGTATTGGTCTACAATTTGCCCCAATCCGTGCCAGGCTTTTTCCTTTACTGAAAAGAAACTGTGTTTTCCTGTGTGCTCATTAAAATTGATATTATGTGCCATATTATTTACCCAGCTTTATTTATCCCGCAGGCGGTACTGCTGCGGTTTTAGTAAATGATTGTAGTTTGTTGTTTGAATACTCAAAATGGCAAATCTTCTAGGGGCTCTGTGATTGCCTCTGCTGCAACGGCTGTTTTATTATCTGTTTCAGTCGGTTTGCCCTTTCCGTGCAGCTTTATATTATTTACATGGAAGGTCAGCGTTGCCTTTGGTTCTCCCTGCATATCCTTGTAAGCATTTACGCCAATTCGTCCGTATAGTTCCACTAACGTTCCTTTGGTAAGGAATTTGGCAATTGCTGGATTAATCCAATAGGCGCACTGAATAAAGGTTGCTACTTTCTTAGCCTCTGAACTGTCTTTTGGTTTGAAGCTATCGTTAATAGCTACGGTAAAGTTTACTACTTGTCGTTCATCTTTTAAAGTGTTCACTTTAGCATCTACTGTAACTCTTGCTGTGATTTCCATAATTGTAATTTTTAGGTTTAATAAATAGTGTAGATTATTGAGAACTGAATAATGCCAGATCATTGCTTAATGATTTTGTGGGGATGGTCCGATTACTGTGCCGCTTTACCAGATAATACACGGTTATATCTTCGTTCAACGTAATAGCCCATGCAGCTTGCAGGGCTTTGCTCCGAGTGCTTTTTTTCTTTCGCTGTATCTCCCAGCTAAGTACCATGAGATAAGAGAGGCGGGTCGAGTGGTTCATGCTTCATTAATTTTAATCTGTTGCTGAAAAAAAATGTTTTGTAAAAGAAAAAGGGAAAAAAGAAAGCCTTCTTTGCTGCGGCTGTGTTGAAGCAAAAAGGAAACGGAATAAATGAAATCTGAGGAATACAGGTAGGCTATTCTTTATGCCGTAGTCTTTTTGCCCTTAGCAGAATCATTGATCACAGTCGCAAGCTTTGCTTTCGCATTTGCCCGCATTTGTTACAAAACGAAATCATTGCCTGCATTTTTAAATCTGCGGAAGTGAAATATCAGCATCATTAATTTGTAACATCAAGGAATTTTACTTGAAGCGAATGACTGAATGCAGCTGCTTGTGGAATGTGCTTTCGACATAGAGCTATGTGTCATTCCGCTTACTAATTTTAAAAGCTTACAGGATTATGCGGAATGCCAAAGCGAATAAATAATGGAACAAACATGGAACCGGCTTTGCTCCAATGAAGGAAGTAGCGGAAAGTTGAATTCCACAATGAATATTAAAGGTGTAGTATACCGAAGTATGAGGGATTGTACGCCGGAAATCTGATCAATTGTTGAACAATGAACGGGACAGTGAAGGGAACGTCGCAAGGGACGATGATAGGAATACCAAGGCTAATGCAAAAGCCACGTTCAAGTTTTCATGAATAACTTTCGAAAGTTTCAACTTAAGTAGGGGAGTTGAGTACATAACTAAACGCTTTTTCCAATGTTTTTTCGCCTATACCTTGGTAATTGGCTAATGAAATCATTGAATTAATTTCCCCTGTTTGGATTATCTCAGATATCTTTTTTGCGTATTGCGGTTGAATGCCTGTTTCCGCTTTGATTTGTTTCTCACCTAATGAAAGCCATTTTTGCTTGAAAGAAGCAAATAGATCATCTTTTGCATTAGGGTCGTAATCGTATATTTCAATATCTATTACACATTTTGCTAAATACTCATCCATTAGTTTTTTTACTTCGTTTGTATCTAGACCTCCGTTGTGTGTGCCAAGCAAAGGAAAAGCTATAGAAGTGATTCCTTTCTTTCTGTATGTTTCTACAAATTTCTGTAACCCCTGCTCAATCCATTCAATTTTGCTCGGATATTTCCAATGAAATTTTGTTGGGAAACTCAAAATCCAAGGTGCGTTTTGTTGTTTAGTGTAAAGCCATAATGAACCTGTTTTAATCAGTTTGTTTTTACAATGTTCTTTGTATTCTTCATACATTTTGGGATAGCGAAGTCTATGTACAAATGCTACTCCTTTGCCCATAACGCCAACGCAATTCACTGTGTTTACGATTGTTTGGCACTTGGTATTAAAAATATTTCCCTTTATATGTTTTACGGCCATTGTGTATCTGAAAATAATTTGCAAAGTTAAATTAAAGCCATTCGGTTTCCTTTAGCATAAACGAACCAATTCCTGCCCGATTCATCTATGAAGTTTAGCCGTATGTTTTGTTTTATGTTTCCGATTGAAACATACGAGTTAAAAATAATTTTATCCTTATACACTTTGGTTACATCTCCCGAAAGAATCTCTATTTCTTTGACGTCATTTGTTCCGTTCAAAACAAAATAACCGTTTCCGTTGAAAGCGGTTGAAATGTGCAATTCCGAGCCTTCTTCTTCAACTCTGATTCGTGGATTTTCATTATTGTAATAACTTCTATTCACCACAATTTTAGAGAAAATCTCTTTATGTTCTTGTCCTAATAAATTTATGAGTAGCGTTCTATCTGTATCAGAAGAGCAAACAATTTCAAAGTCCTTGAAATCATTAAACGAAAGTTCATCTTTAACCAAAAATTCCTGCTGAGCATAATTTCTGTATCTGTTATAATCTTCTTTCGTTGCATATTGCTCGGGCGTATAATACAAATCATGAAAGCCAAATTTGTTAATCATCGTTTCTATGCTTCCAAATTTTGTGGACCTTGTCTGCATATTTCCATTACTAATGCAGCACAAGTCTTCATTTTTAAACAGAACTTCCTTTAGCGAAAAGCGAAAGAAAATAGGAACAGGGCATTTAGGAAAACCCAAACCTCGTGCTTTTTCATACCACGAGACCCAACCATACTGTTTGCTTTCATACCCGTCACTTGTATTTTTTCCTAAAAACTCATTGTAAAACTGTGTTGGCGTGTGTGGTCTGAAATAAAAACGGGCATAGTCATGAGCATCGTTTCTTAAATGAACTACGTTTCCCGCGGCATCGCCTCTGATAGTAGCCTTATTTCTGCTTTGAATTTTTTTGTTTTTGATTATTTCAACGGCATTGTCTATATGAGAAAAGTGGTAAACATATCCTTTCCATGGAGACCATTGCTGTTCAATTTTGTCAACAAAGGATAAAATGGGGGATTTACCTATTTTGTCAGCTACATAGTTTCCAAGGAGTTCTTCAACTCGCTTGTTTGCGTTAAGTGCCGTCCAATTCCAGTATGATTTGAATTGCTGAATAATTTCTTTCGTGAAATCTATGTTGGTGTTTGCTGAAATCAAATCCCATTTAAGATATTCTTTGAATTGGGTTAATATCTCATTGTTCAAGGTTAGTCTTCCTTGTTCGCATATAAATTCCCAATCCCATTTATTGGCAAATCGTTCAATAAATTCAATATCGGAAAAACTAACTTTTGGGTTTTTAGTAATACTATTCCAATTCCATTTGTCTTCGAACTTTGCTAATAATTCTCTTGTTGGCGTTAGGTTTGAATTTTGCGATAAATAGTTCCAGTCTAAATCAAACTCTTGGGTAATTGTGAGTATTTCAATAGTTGGCAGGAAAGTATTTTGTCGTGAAACCGCTTTCCAATTCCAGGGTTTTGATTTTGTTTTTTCAATAAATTCGACATCGAATTGAAGATTGGCATTTTCAGATAAATAAGTCCAATCCCATGTTTTATGGGATAGCTCAATAAGAGCCTTGTTGCTTATTTCTATATCATTCCTTTTAGAAAGAGCTGTCCAATCCCAAGTTTTACCCCTCAACTCAAGCAAAAGTTCAATGGTTAAGGTTGCATTTTTATTTTCCGATAAAACTCCCCAATTCCACCGTTTATCTTGATAATTACGAATTAAGTCACTCTCGATTAAAATGTCTTTTCGTCTTGAAATAAAGTCAAACTTTAAAAATAACTGGAATTGATTTAGTAAAGCCGCTAAATAGTTTTCATCATCGTTATCTCTTTTTTTCAGGAAGCCCCCAAATTCACTTAGATATTCCCAATCCCATTTTTCACTTTTGTAATTGCTTATGATTCGCCTGTCATAATTAAGGTTTTTATTCTTTGACAATATTTTCCAATCCCAAAAATCAGCAAACGCCCTTAAATAATTATTTGTATTACGAAACCAACCCGCTTCCCAATTGTTGGGATTAAATTTTTGGTGGATTGCATTACTTTCAGAAAAAATAGTCCAGTTAATTCTTCCCCGGTAATGGTTCAGTGTTCCAATATCAGTTGGAAAAGACCGGTGATTAGATATAAAATCCCAATTCCATTCAAAAGCCTCAAGTTGAAGTGTTGATTCAACATAATCGAATAGTGTTTCAAAAGGATAAACAGCCGTTAAATCTTTCCATATTTCTTTTCGTTTTTCGGTTTCCAAGAAGGACAAGCAAGCTGCAATTCTTGGAAGTTGACTATCCATCGAAAGTTCACTCTCAACTGAAAAAACTTCGTTTATGAGAAATTTCCAACTAATGAAATGCGTCAGATCTTCTAAATTGTCAAGAATGGTTTCTTTGTCAAGTTTTCGGGTAGCAATTTCCCAATCCCATTTTTCAAATAAATCTTCCGTTTCAAAGCTGTCAAGAATGGTTTCTGCTGGACTATTTTTGGTGATGAAATGCCAATCCCAAGGGAAGTGAATATTCGCAAATATAATGTTCTGATTTTCCTTTCGTGTTAGTTCTTTCCAAAACTGAATATGCTTTTCACAGTCAGTTGTATTGTAAAATATTTCCAAATGCTTGTTCCAAAAAACAACATCAAAACTTGAATTTAGCAGTATTACATTCCAAAGAAGATTGTTTGAGAAAGAAAGCTTGCCTGAAAAAGCATTTTCAAGAAAACCGACGTCGCTAATCAGCTTTTTGTTTGTTGATATAGCTTCCCATTCCCAAGCGAAATGAGGAAATTCCTCTATCAAAGTAAAATCTGAAATATGCTGGCTTACATTTCTGCAACCTTTTTCTGTTATTATTCGATTGTGATACTGTTGAAAAAGATCCTTACTCCATTCGATATTTTCGTTGGTGTCAAAACCATTTATATATGCTTTGCTTTCCCATTGTATCAGATTTTGTTGTTCAAAAAACTTAATAAGCTTTGGTGTCCAAAGATATTTTTGGTGTGCAATAACAAAGTCATCAGGCAAGTGAACTTTTAATATAGTTTTGAAAGTTTCATCATTCAAGCACTTCGCGGTTATTTCTTCATCGTTGAAAAAACGATTTAACACTGTGTGCCAATCAACTTTGGTTGCAAACTTTGATATACTTTTATAGAGAAAATTTAGATTGATTTCTTCCGAAATGAACTTCCAATTCCAATTTTTTGAAATTAGCGTTTCAAGTTTATTTCGGTTTTCAATGAAAGTATTTCTGAAAACCTCATGCTTACTTATTGTTATCTGATAAAAATCCCAAGTGAAATCTTCTATATGACTTTGAATAAATTCATCAGGTAAATTCTTAGATAAATAGTTCCAATCCCATTCACGATCTTTGAGTGTCGAAATTGAAAGTAATGATGTTACAAGTTCGGTTTCTCTGTATGATAATTCCTCGTAGTCCCAATTGAAATTTCCAATATGTTCTTTGATGAAATTGCTGTCAAATCTTTGTGTAAGTAAAGCCCAATTCCAATAGTCAGCATATTCTTGAATAACAGACTTAATGTTTTCAAGCGGTGTTTTATCTGAAATAACACTCCAAGTACTTCCTTCTCCGTTTTCACGAAACAGCTCAAAAATTTCTTTATCGCCCCAATCAACTTTCGGATTTTCTGCCAATTCTTTCCAGTTCCATAAGTCAATGTATGTTTTGATGTCTTGTGTTGTAATGGAACTGTTATTGGCAAGAATGTGATAAAACATCCCTTTGCGAATCAAATTGTTTTTTAATTCTTGATTCTCTGCTAAGTTGATTAAGATTTCTATTTCAGGTTTATTTATGCCTGATTTGTAAAACGAAAATTGAAAAGATTTCTCAGAGGTGAAAATATCACATTGCAAAGTAATATTCTTGTAATTAATGTATGGATTGTTTTCAAACAGTTCAAGAATTTCACCCTTGTAAATATCATTTTCAAAAAGTTGAAATTGAAGATTTTGTTTCAACTCAACATCTTCAAATGGTTGCCTTTCGAATTTGTTTTCGTGAAATAAGCCATTCTCTATATCAAATACATTTTTGAAAGAAAAATTAAACTTTTCACCAGTTGCAGTTTTGTTTTCAAACAATTTCGTTGTTGCATAATAGTATTTGTATTTTAATTTGCTTTGTAATGCATCTTTTCCAAATTCAGTCAGTTGAATCGTTTCTTCATCTACTTTAATTAAGTTATATTCTTTAAGTCTTTTGAGATAGATGTTCAAAATGTCTGTTTCGGCCAAGTCTTGTAAATGGAAGCCCAAAAGCCTTCCCAGGTCAGAAGCATTGATTTGATTTGCTTTTGCATCGATAAGTGTACAAAATATCTCATCGATCTCATTGATGTCAAAAGCCTTTCTATACCGAATTTGGTAAGATGTAGATTTAACCGTCCATTCAAACGAAAAAGTTGCATATGGTGATTTGGTGCTATCCATTCCGTTCTACCGCTTTTTGTAACTCCTCTGCATTGATATATTTTCCCTTTTGCTGAATACAATCAAACACGTTCTTATAAATGTTCTTCCTGTAAAAATGTTCGCGGTTTCCAACTATAATTAACAATCGCTTTGCTCTTGACAAAGCAACGTTTAGTCGATTCGGGGATTCAGCAAAACCTAAGCTTTCCTGATTAAGATACCCGGTGCTCTCATACAAATCAAAATCAGGTTGTTGATATTGCGATGATGCAATTTTATTACTCCGCACCATTGAAACGATAATGATATTACGTTCCATTCCCTGAAACCTATCTACTGTGCTCAGCCTAATAAGATTCTGCTTATCATTTACTTTTCCTCTCCCTTTATACAGATCATTATGGACGTGAACAAGCATTTTTTCTAAGTAGTTAATTTGCTTACCGTAAAAACTGATAAGGCCGATTTGCCTTTCTTCAAGAGTTTTCGATTTTAGCCATTCATCAAATTCACTTTTCCCTTCGCAGTTTTTTAGTAGATTCAGAATGTTATCAACAGCTTCAATCTCTCCAAAGTTTACTCTTGATGTGCCTTCCTGAATTTCGGGTGTTGTTACATTTATCCAAATGGTATGGGTTTCAGGAGTAATAATGTTTTTATACATTAGACCGTGATACCTTGAATCCCATTTGTCAAAGGAATCATGATAAGTTTCTTCTAATGGCAATCCACAATTTAATCCGCCGTCATTTTTGTAAAATTGAGAAATAACCTCGTTGATTGCAGGATGCATTCGGTATTGCGTATCAAAAGTTCCTTTTATACTTTCATCAATTTGAGTAAACAATCTTTCAAATTGTGATGTTTCAAATTCTTTCTGTGAAAGCATTTTGGCTAATGTTTTTTCGCCTATTGAAATAAGCAAATCTTTGATTTCTTCACCGTCAATCATTGGCGGCAATTGCCTGTGGTCGCCAACGATAATAGATTTCTTTCCGTAAAGAACAGGCAAGGCCAGTTCGGGCGGTGTTGCCTTACTGGCTTCATCCATGATAACGGTATCAAAACTTATGTTTTGTTCTTTGAAAACATCTTGGTACGAACGAAAAAATGAAGTCCATTTGTTCTCAGAATTTAGTTTGCCAATAGAACTTCCTGTTGCTCCAATCAAGTTGGTGTATTCCAAGTATTTGTCAGCAAACAATTTCTTCGTTTCTCTATTCGGATTTTGGAGATGGTTTTTCCATTTCGCTAATGCAAAATCTATTTGTTCATCGTTCTGAGTTGTAATTCTGTTTGAGATATTTCCAATCCAATGGACGACCGTGTTGACTTGTGTTTCAGTACCTTTTTGCCAATCTTCAATAGCGGATAATGAATAAAAATATCCTTCCGATTCTAAGTTCTCGGCGTTCCCAAAACGAATTGGTTTTACAATATTGCTTTGCCCGTTTTTCAATCTATCAATAGCATTATCTACGGCAAGATTAGTTTCAGATGTCAAAAGGATTTTTTGCTTTTGTTCTTTTCTGATGTGTTGCCAAATAATTTCAGCTATTGCAGTTGATTTCCCCGTTCCCGGCGGACCCTGTATCAAAGCAAGTTCTTCTGCATACATCGATTTGAAAATGGCTTGCTTCTGTGATTCATTCAAAGATTTGGAAAAGAGATTACTTTCAAAGTCCTTCCATTCTGCACTTGATTTGTTTAGTAGGTAATCAATGTTTTCAATGACTTTTGCCTTTGATGAATCATACAAGAATTTCTTAGCATTGTCATTGGGCAGCCTTTCCTTTGATTCAAGTTTGATAACCGTGTCTTCTAATCGTTTTATCTTGTCTTTTTCTCCCTTCAAATCGGGAAAGATAGCTTTAACTATCTCTGAGCTTATGTTTCCTTTTACTTCTTCAAGTCTATCTTCCTCTATTGCAAAATACAATTCAGGATAATTTACTTTTTGCAATTTGCCTAAATAAAATTTTCCAATATTTATTTTCTCCTTGGGGCTCCCAAAAAAGAAATCCTCTCTCAAAATCTTTGTGAGTTTATCTTCTTCCTGTTCAACTTTTAAGTCAAAATTTTCTTCGCAAAGATATTTTTCCCGAAACGTGTCGTTTATTGTGCAATTGAAATTTTCTGGATCAATCAATATGTCTAATTGATTTCGTAATCTTGAAAGAATTTCAGTTTTATTTCCTGCTTGGTAAAATTGTCTGAATATCAATTTTTGTCCATTGGCAATTAGTTTCGTAAACAGACTTGGATATGCTTTACTCAGATTTGCTTGCAATTCGTGCAAGCCTGTTTCAAATTTTATAGTGAACTTGAATTTATGACTTTCTCTAAAGTCGCTAATATCAAAGTATGAAAACGCTTTGACTAAGTTTAATTTTTCGAATAATTCTTCTTCTGTTTCAAAATCAAATGAAATAGTTCTGTGAGTCTGGCTTATTTGAAATATTTCTCCGTGTATTTCAGAAAATAGCTTATTCCAAAAAACATCCTCTTTGCGTTCAAGTTCATCTATTCCTTTATCAAATAGTGTGAAGTCAAAACTATAATCGGTTGCGTACGAAGCCTCAAAATGATTGTCGGGAAAATAGTTTTTTAATGTACGTTTTAGCCGGAAAGCTTCGAAATTCAAATTCGAATCGTGTTTGTGGTAAAACTCGTTATCATAGTTGAAATAAAGGCAAGAATCCTGTGATTTAGGGAGTGTGACTCCTATACTTTGCAATGCTTCGATTTGACGGTTTAAATTTTCAGCATTTTGGAATTTGAATATTAATGAATTACCACGTTTAGTTAGGCCAAAGTGTTTTTGAAATAACTCGTAGACATCTTGCTGTAACTCACCTTTTACTCTTATATTGATACCGCGTTGAGAGATTTCAATTTCTTTATAAAAAGTAGAGATAAGAAACGAAACAGAAGGCTTTAATGGGAATACTGCTCCTGCCTTTGTATCAAATTTAAGGTCCTGAATTTTATTTACTTTTTTCCATTCATCAATGGTTAGGAATATCAACCCTGAATTTCTAAAACTATAGTTTGTTGGCAAATCTCCAATGACGTTTTTTAGATCTTCCCTGGTGTCACTATTATTGCCAACAATATCCCCTTCAATAACAGGGTTTTCATTGAAGTCAATGTAACAGATTTCCGAAAGTTCTTTTAGCTTGGCGAGTTCATCTTTTGCTATATCGGTAGTGTTTTCAAGACTCGTCAATATATAGCCGCGGTTGAAATCAAAGTCTTTGACTTTGAAGATTCTTTCAGCCTCTTTCTTAAATACTTGTTTGAAAATGTCCTGATCTATAGATAGATGCAATTTCAGCCCATTAATCTGAATTGCTTTTGAAGTATCAATGCCAATAGGTTTAGATTTATACTCTAATATTTTGGATTGCGCCAGAATATATTTCTTCCAAATCTCCTTTTGGCTCATATTTAATTGATATTTGGTTAGGGCAGCGTCGCTTCGGAAAATTTTTGACGCGATGCTAGTAGTAATGATGTATCTATTTGCAATACTTCCTCCACTTCATCGCAAAACCATTGCCATCTATCACGGATTGCATCTTCGTTCCATTCCTGGTTGTATTTCTTGTGGTCAAAATCGGCAACGATTTTTTGAGTTATGTTAAAGCCTGTAACTTTTGTATTTTTATTTTCATACAAACCTTTGCCTTTGTACACATTCATTTTGTCTTTAAATGGGTTATCGCTGGCTTCAATATTTTTTGAACCACCCAACAAAGTAAGATTGGCTCCTGAACTGCCCCAGTATTCAAACATCTCATCAGTGATGTGATCCCATTCTGTAAAGTTTTTATGTGCTGTCGGAACAATATGTTCTAAGTGCAGATCTTTGGCTAAGGGAATCCAGGTCAATTTGCTTTTGTCTGTTGCATTATATTCTAATAAGCAGAAAAGCGGCTTGCACCACGGCTCAGAATACATACTGTTATTGAGAGCAGCAATAGCCGCACTGATGATCTTATCATCATCAATTTTCTTTTGCAGTATTGCTTCAATTTCTGCGATGGGCTTTTGATCCTTTACATAGCCAATTAAATTGAATGAGGTTTGTTTAATGGCTGTAAGAGTTTTTCCAGCAATCCAGTAGATGTAATAAAACCTTTTAAGTGCCGTTGTAAGTCGTGCAATATCCGCGTAGTTTGTATGGTGTGCGGTTAGCAAAATACTTTTCCAGTAGAAATTCCAGCGTAAATACCAAAGTGCATATACATCTGAATCGTCTGCATCCCACAAAAACGCATTGTAATTCTCTACAAATTTTTTGAAATCCTTAATAATGTCCAATGATTTTTTGTCCTTGAATTTTGCAACTAATTCATCATACAATGATTTTTTAGGGTTTGAGCCTAACAAGTGATATTCGTAAAGGATGAAAACATCGTTTAGGCTATCATCGAACTTTTTAATGATTTGTTCTGTTGATACCCACTCTTGCATAAAGTGATTTTCTTTTATAGTTCTCAGTTGTTCATCCGCCCTAAATTCCTCTTCTATTTTTTGAATTAAGTAACTCTTTATCAAATCAGCGTTGGTAAGATCAAGCCCTCTGTCATTTAATACCTGAAAAAGCTTAATGGCAAATTCTTTACTGGTGCAATCAATACGAATAAGCCTAACACTGTTGAATAGATAATTGATAAACTTGCTTACATATTCTTCCCCCTTAGCTGTCAATTTTTCATTGAACATTGCTGCTGTATTAAGGAACTTATACCGAGGTTCTTCGTCACTTTCAATTTGTTTTTTCTTTGGCTTTACAATTTTGGTTGTGTCTGCATTAATAATCAGGTTCTCAAAATCTGTTTGATGGTTGATATGGGTGTAGAGTTTAAGACGATTAAATTCATCATCAGCCAATATGGAACTCTTAATTGTTTTGCTTGTAATATTGGATGGGTCTGGATTGGAGGGATTGCGGTTAAGGTTTTTGTATAAGTCCCTTATTACTGTAAACAAAATCATTAGGGTTGTTATTCGCTGCTGACCATCAACAATATCTAAATAAGAACTGGTATCTTTTGGTGCTGCAGTGATAACAGAACCTAAGAAATAGCTCTCGGTTTGATTTTCGTAAGCTTCGGTTAAATCATCCCACAATTTATCAATCTGTTCATCAGCCCATTTATACGGCCGTTGGTAGCGTGGTATTTGATACAAGGAATCAGAGTTGTTGAACAGTTGCTTAACTGTTAGTGAAGCAGGTGTAAATATGTCTTGTGCAGCAGCCATTTTGGTTAGTTTAGTTTATTTATTTTTAGAAATATGAACTCTAGCATTAAGCATTCCAAGAAATAAAAGTGCTATTATTCATTTAAGACTCCCATTAAACATTTAAGTATATCTTTTAGTCAAAAACATTACTTCCTAATTTCAAATGCATTTCTAAAATTTGCCATCTTATCATTCTGTTCTTCACTTATTAGTCTTTTTTGCACAAACCATTCTTTAAATTTGTTATCGTTTAAATCCTCCCAGGTAAGTTCATAATACATCTCTTCTATTTTGATCTTGGAGATTAATGAAGCGGCATCTGGCAAATTTATTTTAGTAATAAGCGTATTTATCTCTTTCGCAACCTGTCGTTTAGCATTTTCGTCCTCGAGGCCCTGAGCGCTGTCAGGAGGATTAATTGTAAAAAAGGCGTTGCATCAATCGCAGATTGTAGCAAAAGAGACTAAAGCTGAAGTACAGATACAATTTACACTATATATTACACAGGAGCTGATCATGACTATTTTAAGTTATGTGCTCAGGTTACCGTATTAAAACCGGTGAGCTTGAAAAAGTCAATAAAAGAAACTATATCAGAAATGAGAGTATTGTATAATAATGATGCTGCATAGGATAATCCCTGTATTAGATCCACTTATCTAGGTTACCACTTAATAGGAGATTATAATTTGCAATTTTTACTTAACAAATAGAGGGTAAAGTGGAATGGTATTTTCACTTCACAAATAGAAGGCTTAGTGGAGCTATAGCTCCGGTTTAATGTTAAAAGATAAAACCGCAGAAAAAATAACCAAAGGCGCTTCTGTTGGTATTGGTCTTTTCTTAACCTGGTTAAGCTACAAAAAAGGCAATCGAACACCAGGCTAATAGAGAGTAGATGATGAAAATCTTTTGCCTGTTTCGCTGGCTGTCTATGATATGGATGGATTGGCTGGAGTTTATATCCCGGGATCAATCTCAAGAGATGTCTCCAAGCAATCTACAGATCAAAGCTTACAAGGTATTGAGTTGATGTCGCTAGATCCATCTCTTAAAGCGCAGGCGACAACGGCAGGAATTCAGGCTGCTAAAGGATTGCTGTCAAAAAAGATAAAACTGGCAAAGGTGACCGTCAAAGCTGGTTACCGGGTGCTTTTAAAAGATGGCAATAAACAGGAAAACTAATTCTTCATTCATAAATCGATAAATCTATGAACTGTTATCGTGCAATTGCCACTTTGTTACTGGCAGCTACCTCATTTAACTTGTTAGCACAAACTTCCATTCCATTTTTAAAATCGGCCTATATCGTTCCTTACCGATTAGAAGTGAGCTTCAACAAAACAACCAATCTTGTATTTCCTTTATCAATAAAGTCTGTTGACAGGGGCAGTCAGGATATCATAGTTGAAAAAGCTGTTGGTGTTGAAAACATACTCAGGGTTAAGGCTGATGTAAAAACTTTCGAAGAAACAAATCTTAGCGTCATTACCAATGATGGCAAGCTCTATTCATTCCTGGTTAATTATAATAATAATCCGTCTTACCTGAATGTGAGTATTACAAATGTTGCTCCAGTCAACATAACTGTTTCTGTGCAAAAAGAAGTAGGACCTATTCCTCGTGAGTTAATGAATGAGCAAAGTCTTAAAACGTATTCGCAGAAAGCAATTTCTCAGAAGTCCAATATTCATTGGGTGTATGACGAGGCATCAAGAATGTCATTGGCGCTAACTGGTTTTTATGTAAAAGACAATACAATGTTTTGCAGGTTAAGGATTGGGAATGATTCCAGGATCAACTGCGATATTGACCAATTCCGACTTTATATCCGTGATAAGAAACAATCTAAGCGTACAGCTACTCAGGAAATTGAAATACTTCCACTATATACTTTGGGAGATACTTCATGTGTAAAAGGAAAGTCAAAGCAAACGCTTGTAATCGCAGTGCCGAAGTTCACAATTCCGGACGGCAAGTACATGGTTATTGAAATTATGGAACACAATGGTGGCCGACACCTGGCTTTGCGAGTAAAGAACAGACATGTAGTGAAAGCAAAAGGTCTTTAATCAAAACAATTTTTATGAAAAGGGGACATCCAATAGTGGATGAGGTTTTGGATTTAGTACTCATTGCTCTTTCCAAGGGTGAGAACTGGATGGCTTATAATAACTCGTTCTATTTTTTGGACAAAGGGGATGTATGCTTTTTTAAAGACAAGGAAGATGCACTGCTATTTTCCGAATCCAACTACAGCGATCATGATCATTTTCATGTCATTCATGTCCGATCTATTGCGGATGTTTTCAGACAGTTACCTTATGGAGAAGCAAATCATAGAATAAGCGAAGTCGATCCTGACCGAAATGGATTATATGATCGTGATGGAAATTATTTCACTGACGCATTAATAGATCATTTGGAACAACAACAAATTATAAACTCTAAAAACAATGTTATGAATGAACAAAACTTTCAGTATTTGAAAGACAACATCAAATACATGGGATTTGGTGAGAACATGACTGAAGCCTTAGAAGCAAATTTGAAACAAGGCAAGCCTGAATTTACTTTATCGAATAAAACGGAAGTGAATAAGAAGCCATTTGAAGTGAACCTCCATTTCCGGAAATCTGAAAATTCGGATATGTACTTTTTCAAAAGTTATAATGCTTCATTGCAAAGATCCAATGGCGAGAAGGTTGATCAAACATTTATCTAACGAAAGGAAAAGGCATAACGGCTAAGGAAGCATACAACATGCTAGAAGGAAGGGCGGTATTCAAAGAACTGAGTACAAAAGAAGGTCAGGCTTATAAAGCCTGGGTGCAATTGGATTTTGAGAACAAGGATAAACATAACAATCATGAGATGAAACAATTTCATGAGAACTATGGATATGACCTGAAAGCTGCCACTTCAAATTTGCCATTTCTGAATTGGCCGATCCTGAAAAGGAAAAAGCTTTAATGCAATCGCTTCAAAAAGGGAACATTCAATCTGTCACTATTGAAAAGGAAGGCTCTGTTGCAAAAATGTTCATTGAAGCAAATCCACAATTCAAAACCGTGACTCTTTATGATGCACAAATGAAGAGGATGCAAAAAGAAGATTTGAGCCAGTATCAGTCTGTAGTGCAGTCGCAGGGCAAGGAAATAAAAAATGAGCAAAAGGAGGATCTGAAACAGGATAAAAAAAAGGAGGTAAAGCCGAAGGTCGGGGATGACCTGACCGGTCCAAAAAAAAAGACCTCCTGTAAAAAAGGGATGTCGGTTTAAACCGTACCCAATTATTGCCGGGACCAGGTAACTAGTTCCGGCTTTTCTAACACTAATTTGTAAAAGAAAATCGTGAAGTATGGGACTTGAAGTGATTACAAAAGAAGACCTGCAGCAATTCAGGGCACAACTAATAAACGATCTCCGTGCTGATTCCCAAAGAAGCCAAATTGGTCAAACCGTGGCTTAGAAATTCGGAAGTCATGAAACTCCTCAATATTTCTGCGGATACCGTCCAAAGACTTAGGATCGCCGGGAAACTTCGCTCCAATAAGGTGGGTGGGATTCATTACTACAGATATGAGGATATTAAAAAATTGTTGAATAGTGATGCAGCTTAGAGGGAATAAATTATGGGAGAGGTAAAGGAATTAACCAGCTTTTTGACAGCCATCCGGAAGGATCATCGGATCGGTACGAGCCATATCAGTTTGTATATGGCACTTTTCCAGTTTTATAATCTGAATCAGTTTCAGAATCCAGTGGAAATTACCAAAGCGTTGGTTATGGAGGTGGCAAAGATCAGTGGGTTGGCAACGTATCATAAGTGCATTAGGGACTTGGCGGAGTTTGGGTATATCGATTACCGTCCTTCGTTTCATCCGGGGGTGAGTAGTCGGGTGGTGTTGTTGAAAGTTTGAGGGAATCTGAAGTATAATATACCTGGCCATTTTTGGAAAGAAGTGGCTTTTCTATTTTTGACAACTTTGCATCTAAATACATATATATCAGTACCTTATATTGCGGCATATTGCTCGGCGATAGAGATTTAATCGCATTTAAGAATATTGGCATTTGAGGTAGCATTTATCAATACTTTCATTTATGAGAGAGCGATAGGCTGAGAAGCTTTGAAATTAATTCAATCGGCTAATAATTAAAATGTCCTAGCTTTTTTCATATATGAGGGGATTGTCGAAACTTGTCGAAATAGCTTTCTTACAGGGAGTATATGTATTCAAATAACTTATTAAATGGCAAGAAAACGGCTACTGTTGATTATACCACCCCAAAAAGGTCTTTTAAAAGGCTTTGCTACTGGTATTGTGTCGTTAGCTGAATATCTCACTTTGAAGCAGGAAGAAATAGAAACTGATATTGAAATACTCGATTTTAGCCTTTTCAGTGCAGAAGAAGTGAAAATAACTACTATAGAATATTCTAATATTGAAAACTTAATTGTTGGAGTTACAACCACAACAGCCAGCTACCAATCGGCTTTATATGTGGCAAAAAATTTCAAACGTTCAAATGCTAAGTGTACAGTTATTTTTGGCGGCCATCATGCAACTGCGGACCCTGAAAATATTCTTCGCAGCCATCAGGGAGTTGTTGATTATGTAATTACAGGAGAAGGGGAAATAGCTATTTATGAGTTTATTAAGGATTTCCCAAAGGTTGAAAACGCTTCGAATTTGGTTTACCTAAAGGATGATAAAATTATAAGAAACAAAATAGCTCCGTTTTTATCCGAAGCTGATTTGGATTCAATTTCATTAAGCTACAAGGAAACTGAGTTATATGGGCATCCAGGTAAGTTTGATATAATCACTTATGTATCTGCAAGAGGATGTCCATTGAAGTGTTCTTTCTGTGCTGTGGCAAATCAGAAAATGAGAGCAAAGAGCGTTCATCAGGTGAAGGATGATATTAAGAAGCTTTTGCGGCTTGGATTTAATACCATTGCAATAGAAGACAATTTTTTTGCTCATTCCCTAACAAGAACATTTGAACTATGTAATGAACTGGAATTATTGCAAAAAGAAACTTCTCCTTTTAAATGGGATTGTCAAACAAGGGTGGAATCCCTTAAAAGTTCAGAGATAATTAAAGCGATGGAAAAAGCAGGATGTTATGCTGCTTACCTAGGAGTAGAAGCCCTCAATTATGAACATCTTACGTATTTAGGAAAAACAAAAAATCCAGACCGATATCTTGAATTGCTTTTTGATATGGTTTTGCCAAACATGCTTAATTCAGATGTGGATTGTTATATCAATATACAATTGGGTATTCCCGGTAGTAATGGCAGCCACCACAAGCAAACAATGGATTCTTTACAAAGAGTAGGTAGTATGGCAAAGAAAAAAAATAAACAAATAACCGTATTTCCTATGCTTCATGTCGTGTATCCTGGAACTAAGCACTATGCTGATGGTATTTACACAAAAACATTTACTTCAAATGTTTTTGAATTTTTTACAAAATGGGAGACAAGCCAAACCAGTCTCTATAGTTGGTTGGGCGAAAATTTTGCTCATGGCACAGGTGGTATTCCACAAGGTATTCTTGACACAGAGCAATTAAAAGAAAATTCATTTGAAATTGTTCCCGAGAAGATACTCGAAATTCAAAATCAATTGTCACAAATAAGACGAATAGACGGAATAAAGGTGTTTGAATACAAACCATTCATCACATAAATTAAAAGGATATGAAATCAATATTAAAATCATTTTTTAATTTAGCCACAGCCATTTTTTTTCTAAGCTCGTGTAATAACTCAGAGAAAAAAATCGCCATCATTAATCTGATGCAGCATCCAGTGCTTGACTCTGTTGAGGCACAAACTAAAACCTATCTATTAACACATGGTTATGACAAAGAACATGGCTATACAATAGTTGAGAAAAATCTTAATGGCCAAAAAGATTTGTTACCTACTGTTGTAAATGAAATCAATAATCAAAAACCAGTATTAATTATTGCGATTACAACACCGGTGGCGCAAGCTTTTGTAAAAAAAGCAACATGTCCCATTGTTTTTAGCCTTGTAACTGACCCTATTGAGGCCGGTATTCTTGATTCACTTACTCAAACAAAACCTACCATTACTGGCACCTCTGATGTTTTTCCTTATGAAGAGCAAATAAAGCTGATTAGAGAAATACATCCTAATGCAAAAACAATAGGTTTAGTATATGACCCAGGTGAAGCCCCAGCAAGGTTTGCATTTGCACAACTTACCAGGATATGCCCTAAGTATGGTTTTGAATTAATCAGTAAACCCGCCACATCTTCCAGCGAAGTTCCGCTTGCTGCTAAAAGTCTTATTGGAAAGGCAGAGATATTTTTTGTTTCAAGCGATAACACAGCAATAGAAAGTGTGCCAGTGTTAGTTTCCATTTGTATAAAAAATAAAATACCTCTTTATGTTGGCGAAACAGGCTCAGTTGAAAGAGGGGGAATAGCAACGTGCTCAGTTTCCTATGGTAGTTTTGGAGTTGCAACGGGAAAACTGGCTGAAAGACTGCTAAAAGGCGAAAAGAATATTTCAATTTATATTCCTTCGGAGTTTGAAGTTGCTGTAAATACCAAAGCTGCTGAACAAATGAATGTTCAATTGCCAGATAATGTGATTAAGAAGGCAAAAACAGTTTATACCAATATTAAAGATAAATAGTGGATATTTTAAATGCTTTAGAAAGTGGCTTAACACAGGGTATAATTTTTTACCCTTTAGTTTTATCATTGGCTTTGTCGTATAGGCTTTTAAAGTTCCCTGACATTTCTATTGAAGGCACTTTTGCATTAGGCGGAGCTGCTTTTGGAGTTATATTAAGCAATACCAATTTATATTTTGCAGCTATTCCGGCAGCTATGTTGTTTTCAGCTATTGCGGGAAGTGTAACTGCAATGCTTCATCATTATTTACGCATTAATAAATTTTTGTCAGGTATTATTGTTGTTACTGCATTATACTCTGTAATCGTTAGGCTTATTGGCGGTGCTAATATTTCCTTGCTCGAATTCAATCTAAGTGCATCCAACCTTCAAATTGTCTATGCTATTGCCTCAATCTTGTTATCATTGGCTGCATATTTCTTTTACAGGTCTAAGTTTGGAATAAAAATAAGAGGGGCTTCAATTAATCCTGAATTATCAAAAAGCCTTGGATATAACACAGGCTTATTGCTTGTAACAGGACTAGCTTTTAATAATGCGTTAGCTGCAGTTTCAGGGATTTATTTTTCTCTGGATGCTGGGTTCTCTGATTTGAAAATTGGCCAGGGTACTTTGATAGTGGCGTTGGCAGCATTGGCAATAGGTGAAAGATTAATTCCCAAAAACAAAGTATCAATTCTATTTTACATAATTCTGAGTGCCGCTGCCGGTAGCATTTTCTATCAAATACTTTGGGCATTTGCATTACAGTTCAATATCAAGGCATCAGATTTAAAAATTCTATCAGCAATCATTGTTGTAATCTTGTTTGCGATTAAAAGACGAAATGAAACAGGCGATGAGCTATAATAACAGCACGATACTATCAGTTAAGAATTTGACTGTTACCTATGATAAATATGGTAGCACAGTAAAGGCACTTGATAATTTAACCTTAGAGCCAATTGCACAAGGAAGCTGGACTTTTTTAATAGGTAGTAACGGCTCGGGTAAAAGTACTTTGTTTAAAACCATTACAAAGAATATAACCAGTTATACAGGAACAATTGAAATAGCAGGTACGGATATAAAAAAAATATCTTCATCTCAGCTTTCGAAACATGTTTTTCTAATTAATCAAAATCCTTTAGCCAGCACAGTAGATGAGCTAACAGTATGGGAAAACTTGCTTTTCGCAATTAATGGAAGTGTAAATGAAAAATTTGAAGAATCATTAAAGCAGGCAGGATTACTGCAACATAAAAACCACCTTGCCAAAAATCTTTCAGGTGGACAGAGACAGTTGTTGGCATTGCAAATAGCTCGGCTAAGAAAAGTGAAACTATTATTGCTTGATGAACCATTCGCGGCTCTTGACCCCGTGAATATGGGAAATGCTCTCAAAATAATTATTGACATACAGGAATCGGGAACAGCTATTTTTTTTATTTCTCATGATATGGAGTATATGAAGAATATTGGAGTTCATAACAAAGTAATTAATTTAAGCACTATCATTAATTAAGATGAACAATAATATTGATTTAATAGAAGAGCTAATAGCAGATTCAATGGACAGGTTTTCTAATTATAATAATCCTGCAAATCCATACATTGAAATTAGACCAGTTGTTGACGCTATCGTTTTACTCTTAAAAAAAAATATAGCCCTTTGTATAAAAGACGGTAATAATAACCTGGTTAGCACATATAAAATTGAGAATTTAGATTTAACCGAAATAAATGCTACTAAATTTGAGTTTGGTAACTATAAATTATTGGTGGCAGAAATAATAGATACTGCTTTTGAAAAGTTAGAAGCGGATGATACATCAAAATTAGTGGAGTTGTTGAATCGCTTAAAAGAAAAGCATCATGAAAATCTAATCAATTCGATAAAATACAATTCGGATAAAAATAACAGTGAAATTGAGTTTATTAACTATTGTGTTGAGGAATACTCAAATCAATCCGAAAAAGATACTATTGTCGAAGAGTTAAGAAAAATAATTACAAGCTCGATAAGAATTTTTGAAAATAATAGAACAATAAGAATAGAGAGTATTGATATTCCCAATGTTTTTTATGTAATTAGATATGCATCCAACAAAAGGGATAAGTTTAATTATTCTGCTCAAATACTTTTAAGTGATAATCAAAAAAGGAACACTGATATATTTCTTAATAATAATACTATTCATAAGGTCTCTGTAGATTGTTTGGAGGACCCGTTAGACAAGGATAGTCTTTCAATAGCGGACGAATGTTTTAAATATGAATGTGTAAGATTTGAAAATTATAAAGCAGATACTTCAAATTACAAATCAGAATCTGATAGAACCCGACACAATATTGAAAATTTAATCTATGATAAAATAACAAAGGACGAAAAAATAGTTTTTTATGTTCCAATACATTTAAATGGGGCTGCCTGGCTTGCTATCTATAGAATTGTGCCAAGGGACAGCGATATTGATTACATAAGCTTTTACAGAAATAAGATTTCAATTATTGCTAGCCAGATTAGAAACGATGCTTATACCGCATTTTTGAATTTAATCAGGACTAAAATAGAGGCAATTAGCAATAACGATAGTTTATCATTGGATAATATTATCGATAGCGTAAATGAATATTTGAAATTGCTATCAACCTATTTTTCATTTTATATTCCTCTGTTTCCTGAAAAGATTATTGGTGAAGAAGATTTCTATTCTTACCTAAAAAGACTTGTTGGTGAAAATTTTAGTTTTAAGTTTTATATGAATATAGTTTGGAAAAATGATATAGATTATGACAACATTCCAAGGCCAGGTTTTCAAAAAAGGCTAAAGGGTAGTTTGAATGAAGTATACTTAAAGAAAAGTGTTGAGAAGGAGAAAATTGAAAAAGAGTCATTTTTAAGTGCAATTACACATGGATTTAAAACTGAATACAATTCTGGCTTGCTGAGATTAAAAAATGACCTTAAACATGAGATTGATAAATCAAGTAGTATCGACGAAGGCATTAAGGGTTTAATGTCTGTTCTCGATAAGGCAATGGAGAAACATAAAAAACTTACCGGAGTAGTTTCTTTAATCGAGAAGATGCAGAACGGCACTGATTACACAAAAGCTGGTTTAGAGGAAGGCTTGTTGAATAATTCAGAAACAAGTATTAATATAAAGGATGCCATTACTTCGTTTAATACTGCTCAACTTTCAGGTAACAAAATTCAGGAAAGCGTATTGCCAATGCAGCATTTTCAAATTAAAGTAGGAGACATAGTATATTTTTCAGTTGAACTTTTACAACTATTGCTTAACACAATTTTTGAAAATGCTTTAATGCACGGCCAAAAGGTTGATAAAAAAGTAGATTTGACAATTAAGTATGAAGATAATTGCTGGGAATTTGAGAATAGAATGAATAACAAGACGGCTGTTATTGATATCAAAAAGCTAACTGGGAACTTGCAATTATATCAATTGCTTTTTAGAAATAAGCCTGAGGGAATATTTGAAATTGAAAATGGAAACTATTGTTTTAAACTGAGATTTAAATGAGTAAAATTATTGTGTTTTGGATAGAGGATAATCCTAAAAGTAGTGTAAGCACTATCAATAGGAAATTTTTGGAGTCCCAATATTTTGATTTTTTGATTTTTCAAAATATTGTTGAAGTAAAAGAATATTTGGAGATGTTTAAGGCTATTCGTAATTGTGGATTGGATAAAAAAATTTCTTTTCGGTTGCCATCTGCAATTCCAGATATAGTCATATTTGACTATTTATTGTCTGATTCTTTGAATAAAGTGGACCCTGGATATATGTTTCACTATGCTATAAAAGAAGAGTATGAACTAATAAAAAAGCATTCAATAGCAAGCAGACTTAAAAGTGAATTTGACAAACTTTTTGAAGGCAAGACCCTTTTTATAGAGAGAAATGATGTTAAAGAAGACAATTGGGATTCCACTAATTTAAAGGAAGTTTTAGGAATACAGGGTTCCGTAAGCCCAAATGATGAGTACGGACTTTATTGCGGATTGGCCTTGCTTAGAGAATTTATTGATTATCCAATTTGTGGGGTGCCTGCTACCTCTAATAAAAAAGATAGAAATAGACTAAATCAAGGTGGAAAGTTTTTTGAATGGCTTAATGAGTACGATCTGAAAGACTCTTTAGATTTTATTCGCCAGGAGGTAAATTATATTGAAGAAAAGAATATCGAAAATGTTGTACTTCCCTTTGCAGTTGGCTTACTTCGCAATCGCATTCTATCTAAAATTTCAGAAAACAAAATAATTGTTGATCTAAAAAACACCATTTCCCTAATGGATATTTATTCTAATGCAGAAGAGTTAGAAAACATCGTTGCCAAAACTTTTCGTTTCAAATCTGCATATGGGTGGAGAGAATTGCCGATTGCTGGATTGTTTTTTGATTGCAACGACGAACCAGGTTATCAATCAATTGAAAAGAATAGAGTTAGTGATAATTTAAAGACACAAATTGATGGCATGACAATCCGACTAAATAATAAAGAAGATAACCTAAGCGGGATGCGAAATGCGGCTGGTAAGAGTAAGCTAAATAAAGAAATTGAAGAAATAAAAAATGATATTTCAATATTGGAAACCAGAAAGCGCATATTTGATTCACTGTCCCAAAAACAATTTGAAATATGGCTGTTCTTAAGTAAAGTTCACGAAAAGATGTTAACCACATGTGAAGAGATTAAAGAGGTAATAAAAATTTCAGACAAATTATGGAATAGTTTTAAAAATGATGTAGAACCACGATTGGAACTTGCATACTTGACGAGAGTTCAGACTGATGCAGAAGATGGTAATTATAGACAAAAAAGGTTGGCAGAACTTTTCGAAAGATTTGATATTAACAAAACACATAATAAAATTTCCGATAGTTCAGAAGTATCTATTGTTAATGAAATGACAGATAATAATACTACATCTATAAGACTGGTTATTGGTCATCTCATAACAAGAGCTATCATTTGCCTAAAAAAAGCAGAAACTGCGAAGAGTGCCAATTTGGTTGAGCTTAGCAACTTTGAGATTTATTGTTTGCTTTTCCCTGTAGCGAATGATGATTCTGATTCGGTTGATAGTCCTCTTTATCATCCACTGGATTATGGGGCAAAAAGTTTAGCTGATAAGTATATAAAATCAGCGCTTGCGAAAAAAATAAATGCCCCAGGAAACAACGATTTTTTTAGCCTTAATTGGCTTACACCATCGGAGAAAAGAATAACAAAAAGCCTATTTATATGTGAATCTGTTAAATTACCAAAATTTTTGAACGAATGACTGAACAAGAATTTTTAGATATTTTTTATAGGCCCTTTGCTCAAAAATTGCTTTCCTATGCCTTGAATTTGACTTTGAATAAACAAGACGCAGAAGATTTGTTGCAAGACACATTTACAAAGGCTTGGCGGAGCTTAAATACTTACAATAAAAATCAATCAATGCCTCAAACTTGGCTTGCTACAATAATGAGGAATACCTATTTAACTGGGAGGCAAAAAAATGTATCCACTACTGAGTTAATTGTTAGCAATGACAAAGCTGATGATAATACTCAAATCAATGAGCAATTCGAAAAATTCCCCTCTTTATTCAAAAAATATTATGAAAACGACTATGAGCCTGGTTATCAATTATTATTTAAGCTATATGCCATTAATGGAAATATAGCGACCAATTTTGAATTGAAAGAGAAAACACCATTTGATGAAAATTTTTTTACACCAAACCCTACCCATCATAAAAGAATCTTATACCGTTTATTTCTAATGAAGAAGTTTGATTAGTTTCCCACTTAACTTAGCCATCTCTGTATTTATTATAATAATACATCTTGTAAATTAATCTACCAGCTAAGTAAAGAACAACTAAAGCAAGGCAAATAAGAAACCACCTGATTAAGAGGTAAATCTTAAATAGCCGCCACAATGTTTTTAGGTTGATATTACTACGGTTGTTTAACATGGACGTTATCGTAAATTATCAAGCAGGTATTTTAGTTCCTTAGCATCCTCTGATTTCAGTCCGGATGCAGTAATAAGTGCCCCACCGTGGCTTTCAATTTCTACACGGGAAAACAGCAGCCATTCGGCTCTGTGTACATGCCTCACCGCTGCAATGTCGTTAAATGTGATGCTTTGGTTCGTATAACCGAAAAAAGTCCAGCTTCGTTTGTGGTAATACAGCAACCGGCGGTTGGTATCGATCGTTAGCTTATCCCTGAAAAGCAGGTTGCCTCTTGTAACAATAGGGATCGCTATGTAGGTTTTAATCATCTCACCCTCCCAAAGTTTTGAGTTACTAAAAGATATTTCAGCTTAACGCCGTAGCACATCTTCGGATATAGCAGCAACCCAAACCCCACATAATTATAATCAGCGCAAAGCAGGTTGGCCCGATGCCCGGGTGAATTGTACCAGCCTCTGATAATTTTACGGCAAACTTGCTGTGGAGGGAGTAACGGTCTTGGTTTTAATTTCTCGGCTAACTGTGTTATTGGGCTAATGATCACAAGGTCATCCACAGCAGGGTAGTCAGCCAAATTTTCGCCAACCATGTCGTACAGATCAACAAGGCCGCAATATTCCATTCTGTCCGATAGACTTTCGACCTTTTTGCAGTACGGGTTATCGTGCAGGAAAAATTTATGGGTGTACATTTCGTTGGTATGTATTTGCCCCATCCTGTCTAAGTAATTGGAATAGGCAACCGGCTTCAGACCAAACCCAATTCTCACCTCGTTTGTAGCGTTGAATATTTCGGTTTTTATTTGCTGCATGTAGTCCATATAGCCTGTTTTATTATACCTGAATACAAACCCTGAGATCACCACCGCCGCCGCAGTCGGGACAGGATTGATACTTCGGCGGGCATTCCGCCTCAATTTTCTGAAACACCGAATTAAAAGTTATGGCCCTGCCGTCAGATCCGGCGAAAGTTTTCTGGAATAAAGAGCCCGTTTCCGTTCCGTAAGACGGGTGTATTTTCAACTGTATTAGGTTTCGCTCCCAGTATGATCCAAACCAGTTAGAAAATTCATAGCCTGGTACGTTATTATGCAATAATGCCATTATGAGTATTCCTACATAAGCATCCAAAACTTGGCTGTGAAAAATAGTATTGCAGTTGGAACTGACCCTGATTTCGCCACCATTGTTTTGCTGGGCTTCGTAGCGTGGTGATACCGCACAGCGGAAGCAGCCTGGCGTTAGCCCTGGTAACGTAAAAACGATTTCAGCCGCCTGCGACTTTTCGTAGAAGCCAGCCCAAATAGCAGGTTTACCATAACGCAGCGTCAGTTTGTTGCCAAATGACTGCGCTGCAAAGGAGTCCGTAAGAAACAAGAAGAGATCGCCTTTTTCGAAAATGCCATCCAACTCAAAATTATTCATCTCCAAAAAGTTTTTGGTGATCCCGGTGTAATCCATTCCTGCATTTACATTTTGTAAATGCTCGCCGAGTGCTTCTACCTTCCTCTTACCAAGTTGGTGCATTTCGTAGCCCTGTCTTGTCAGGTTTACATCATCAACCGTGTCGAAATCAAGCACAGTGAGTTTACCTACAGCAGATCGGGCTAATGATTCGTACAGGCAATAAGCTCCGCCTGCACCTACACCAATGATGTGGGTGCTTTGAAGCAGATCAACATTCACTGCTCCTTTGATGCGACTATAATTTTCGATTTTTTTCATGGCCATATCTTATGAAGGTGGTTAAGGAATAAATAAAGAACGTTAAACAAGAACCAGGTTAGGCCGAAGGCAAGGATTAGTTTCCATACTGCCCAGGTTATTCCGACTATCGTATATAACCTGCTTTGATTTTGCTGTTTCATAATTGTAAAAGCGTTTAAGTTTTTTGGTAAATAATTATTTTCAGATGTTGTGGTAGCAATGTTGTTTTCAAAGTAATCATCGGGTAATATCTCGATGTCCGCTTTAATGGCTTCCCCTGAACCGTTTGGCAAAATGTAAGTATTCATTTTATAACCCCCGTCGGGCACACAATGCAGAATTGGAATGATATAGTGCTTGCGTGGCATTGCTTCAAACATACTTGTGAAGTATGTCATGTCAGGAGGGCTTGGCCAACTATATGCCGGTGGATGGCTATGCAAAAAACCGATGCAGGAAAGTCTTTTTTCAGTCCAGAGACGTTTAATTTCCGGGTTGAGAAACCCAACATTAAATGAATAGGTGGTACGGGTTGTACGGGCATTTTCATCAAAAACGAAATCTGTTATTATCATGTCCTCCTCATTCCCAAACAACAGACCGCCAGATTCAGCCGGACGGCTGCCAACAGTATTTATGATCTTGTTGAAGACACTTTCCAAAATTCTTACTTTGGGACGGTCATTTATTTTTGGTCTATTTGTCATAGTTTACTTATTTATATGGTTATATAATATTTATCCTGTTAGCCGAATAGCCAATGCCAAAAACCTCTTCTATTATTATTACTGTTAGTGCCGCCGGTGCTATTGGCGCTACTGGTCCTGCAGCTATTATTTCTTGCATTATTTGCTACCTGGGCATCAATGGTCTTTCCAGTCAGGATGTAAGTGTGCGTTAACTCAGCCCAAGCCATGGAAATATTTTTTGCTGCATCAAGAGTAGTAGGTTCGTGGCCCGACGAAATACAGATTTTTTCGCCACCCCTTGCAGACGGCAGGCGGTGAGTGATATGTGCTCCGGTAGCACGGTGCCGGTAAGATGGCTGGTCCAAGATGTCTATTTCGTGTATAGCGCCTATGTTCACATACCGGAACCGATAGAAACCGGACCCGTCTTTTGTTCGGTAAGTGGCAGGTGAATAATCTGCACGCAATGTGCCTTCCTTTAGTTGTTCTTTGCCGCTAATTTCTTCGGCATTCTTACCAAAACCATCTTCATATCCTCTTTCATAAATAGCTTTACGAAAGAACATGTTATTTCCCCATTGATATGGCATTGTATTGGATAGTCTTTGTGCTTCACGGTCTTTCCGCCCTTGTGAAAAGCCAATATCGTAATTAGATACAGCACATGCTTTACAACAGTAATCGCCTTCTGAAAGAACCTGTTCTAAATTATAACCAGTAGGGGTTTCATCTTTAGAGAGCGTAGTATCATAAAGCGTTTTTTCTTTAACCTTTTCTACTTCAGGATATAAAGCGAGCATATCGTTAACATCAATACCATAACCTTTAGCATACCCCCTAACCACAATAACTGCCAGTTGATCTTTATAGCTTAAAAAAACATAACGGTAACCAATGGACTTAATTTCTTCATAACCTTTTCCTTCCAGTTTATCTTTTAATCCTCTTTCGTATCCCAATTTGTAATACTCATTTTCTTCAGTGCTGCCAGTAAGGTTTTTATTTGTTTTCATATAATTTAGTTTGGTTGAAAATTTTTTTGAAACTTCATTCTTATATACATTGAATTGTCATTAATTTTCGATAAGATTCGATGATTTTTTTTTAAAAAAAAGAGGTTGCTGTTTTTTTGCAACCTCTTTCCGAATAAATTAATGCAGCGTTCCCGGCTTGATTTCCTCGCCGCCACGCAGTATAACTATTGAATATTTCATAGTTACCTCCTTGTGCTACTATTGCTCATCCCTGTGTCGTAGCTTTACCAGCAGGGTTGTTAAGAAAATTAATTTCATTTTCTACTTTTATATACTCCGAACATTCATTGATATTCGATAACTTTAATTTTATTTACTTGTTTTAATATACCCGGCATTGTGAAAGAACTTCGATACTTTTCGACAAACTGAGCTTTCTGCTTTTGCCTCTTTCCTTTGCTTGCTCCCTTTATTATAAATACTCAAATCAGTAGCTCATTTTCGACACTCTTCGATAATTGTCTAAGATTATTCCTATCGGCTTTAATCATATATACCTCACAAGCAAATTTGTTTTCGATAGACTTCGAGAACTTGTATTGATAAACGGCTTTTTAAATAGATATACCTGCGGAATGAAGTTATTTCTGCAATCTTCGGCAAACCGGGAAGTCGAGGCTATAGGTTTTTTTTGATTTTGTTGGTTGGCTTACGTTGCAGTCTCTATCGAAGGAAATGAACGAATTCGCTCGGAGTATGCTAGACACCTCCCTGCGCAACTCGATTAGTTCTACGTGTCTAAAAAATCGTATTTTTGAATTGGGATTTGCAGTTACTTAATGAAAGGCAGAGAGAGTGAGCTAATCGTTGAGTACAATTCTAAAAATGTTTGTACGAAGTTGATTTAGAAAGATATTAAAGGATGGGTTCGAGTCCCGTCCGGTCCGCAAATTGAAGATTTAATCTAAGTACGACCCGCTATAATAGCGGGTTTTTATTTTTGGTACCCAACTTCAAGCCTATATCCCTTCCCACGCACAACAACAATCTTAACATCAGGATCAACTTCCAATTTTTTCCTAAGTTTTGAAATAAACATATCCAGGCTGCGTCCAACAATTACACCTTCATCTTCCCAGATCTCTTTTTGCAGCCTGCTTCTCTCTATAATCTCATTTGGGGATAATGCGAAAATGCGCAATACACGAGTTTCCGTTCCGGTCAGGTCTGTTGATTTTTCATTTGATATGAGCTTCCTGCTCTTGGCATCGAAGAGGACCGAGCCCAATGTAAACATACCGGTAGACTCACTCTCCGGCAACACCTTTTTCGCCCTACCAGATCTCAAAAAAACATAACCAAGAAATGCTAACAAGGGTAGACTGCCCAGCAGCAATCCATTTCTTGCTCTATTTGATCCCGACTGTTTGAATTTAATGTTGATCAGGTAACATGCTCTTGGCTGCACTCTTCCTTTGCAGGCTATAATATCATTTTTTTGATCTCTGGAAATAGCATATCCATAAGCCACGCTGGAGTTTCCACAGTTCACAACATTAACAATATAGTCGCGCGTGTGAGAGTCGTTGACCAACAAACGCCGGGTAGTATTCACCAATGAGTCCGGGTGAAAAGTAAGATCATTCTCAAAGCTGATCTGGTATTCACTTTCGCCGATCTTTTTTAATGGCATCACGCGCGATGTCTTGTCACCCGATTGAAGGAGTATTTCATCTCCGATCTTGCGAAGTAAAACTTCCCTTCTGGAAGTATCAAAATCGTCAATATCGTCCATAGTAAAGGACACAGAGATTACAGAGATAAAGAAGAGTAGTATCAATGCAACCAGGTACTTCCGTTTTCCGTAGTGGAGATTCCGCCTAAGATGCATGATGTCAAGTTTTTATTTACAAAGTTTACATTCTTATTTACAATCGGAATGCATGTCTTGCATAGAAATGAACGTAATATCGATGGATCAATTTTGTGCAGCTATAACCAATCTTAAAAAATAATTATGAAATACCCACAAGTATATGCACTGTTTTTAGTATCTGTTTATTACACTTGCTGTTCACAAAGTCTGATACTCGTCGCTAAAGATAGTATCAAGTCCGAAACTATAGAGGTATTAAAGGTTAATGCCAGGTCCGAAACCAACGCCATCGACATTTCCTTGGAGCTGAGATCATGTGTTCTACCCCCACCAGCTATTTTCCGTTAATTATTAATTAGTATGGTTTACTCTAAATTTTAAAAAAATGAAAAGACTATTTGTGTTTGTCCCTGCTATCCTCCTGGTATTATTTCTATTAAATTCTTTTGTGGTAAAAGAAAAGGAAGCGGTAAAGAAAACAACCGAAGGGACTAAATCAGGGCCTGCAAACATCGTTTTTAAATCTACTGATGGCGGGCAAAGCTGGCAGGACATTAGCGAAGGACTGCCCGGAGATAAGCTGGAGGGTAGTCTCTTTGTAAATGAACGTGGGTTCTATTTACGTACCGGCAATTATATATATCACAGTAAACCAAACACTAAGGCGCCTTTTTGGGAGAAAGAGATTTTCCCTGACGACCATAGCAACATTGCCCCTGGTAAGTCCGGGATGTTTGCATACGATTATCACCTGGGTCAGTTTAGACAAAAAATAAACGGATCGGGGGAATGGTCGCCTATATACAAGAATTTTCACCTGAAGGGGATAATCGACGTTTTTGAAACTGCGGGAGGCACTGTTTTCATCGTTTGCGACCGCGGCCGCGGCCTTTTTAGATCCACTGACAATGGAAAAAACTGGAAAGAAGTTACTCGCGGCGTATGGAAATTGGTAGAGTCAAATGGTGTGCTGATGGCGAACACCATCAACGGGATAATAAGATCGACCGATAATGGCGAAACTTGGGAGACTGTCATCAGTGAGGGCGGTATGGGCATCAATTTAGCACCCATCGATGGTGGATTCGCTGCTATCACTTTCAATAGAGAGTCGGAGACCAGGAGAGTGCGAACTTCCTACGATGGTGGTAAAACCTGGCAGGCCATCGATGCCAATCTTCCACCGAGTATGACAATTTCCTCCATTATCCAGATGGGTGATTATTTCTTTTGTGGTCATCCCAACGGCATTTACCGATCAAGAGATAAGGGGAAAACATGGCAACTGTTACTTCCTTCTATTGATGGTAAGGTCTTCAATTTATCTGTTTCAGGTGATGTGATTTATGCCATACCGAGTGAAGGAGGATGTTGAAGCATCGACAAGCAACTTGGTTCTTCATAAGTAAACATGCCGTTAGCATAAGCAAAATGAAAGAACTACCTTAAACGGATCTGATTTATGAGCAGATATTTCCTATGGTAATTAAACCTACAAAAAATATGAAAAAAGGTATTTATGCGCTGATCTTACTGCTGGTTGTGGTAAGCGGATTAGTATTTGCTAATCGCGAAGTCAAAAAAGAAACTCCTAAAAAATCAATCCCGGAGCCAATCTCTGCTGCTGAAAGGGAAGCCGCAATGAAACAATGGTACACTACCCCTGGTGGTATAGCGTACAAAAAATGGGAAGCGTCTCCCGCAGGTAAAAAAGTGTATGCCGCTGAAGCTAAAATAAGGAAGCAGCTTACAGATTCTTCCAATATGGAGGCTGTTGTAACCTCTCTTTCTCTTCCGCCAGGTTCACGATTAGGTTTCGGTGTGATGGCCAGGATTAATGGTGAGGATTATATTGTAAATTTTGATGCGGTAAAGTCTCAACTTGATCAATTGCGTAGCATGAAAGTTGACGACAAAATAATTATAAGAAGCCGTCATGTATCGCATGCGCCCAAGTACGCATATCCAATAATATCGGGCGACTATATAGAACGAGATAGTAAAGTAATTTTTAAACGTATCCCCCGCAAAGGCGGTTGCTGAGTAAATAAATTATGAAATACAGGCACCTAAATGCTTTGTTCCTGGTGTTTGTTTTTCTCACCTCCTGTGGACAAAATCAAACATACGCACCCCCGGATATTATCCAGTCCGAAACCAAAGACTCAGTCAGTTCCTATGGGCCTACTAGTATGATTCGGAATGTAAAGCAAGCCCGAAACGGAGACATTTTGATTGCATCCTACACAGGCGTGTGGCGATATGATGCCCGCCTGAATGACGGATCCGGCCAGGGAAAATTGTTCACTAATATAACAAGTGCAATAAGCTCGCCCAGCTTCTGGGATGTCCTGGAAGATAGAAAAGGAAATCTTTGGTTCGCTTCCAAAGATTCAGGTGTTTATTATTACAATGCCCGACTGAATGACGGAGTCAGGCAGGACAAGTCTTTTCAACATTTTACAACAAGGGATGGACTTGCCAACAATAGGGTTGTAAAAATTTATGAAGATAAAGCCGGTAATATTTGGTTCGCCACTGGAGGTGGAGCAAGCCGATACGACGCCCGCCTGAATGACTCAGTTGGGCAGGGGAAGTCGTTTCAAAATTTTACAACTAAAGAAGGACTTTCCAATAATGATCTTACTACTATCATGGAAGACAAAACCGGGAAATTATGGTTTGGCACAAGGGGTGAGGCCTGTTTTTATGATGGTAAAACATTTACCGTTTTAAAAAACAAGGATGGTAAAGCGTTTAAAAACGTTTGGTCAATAATCGAAGATAAAAAAGGAAGTATTTGGTTCGGTGACGTTGACGGTCTTTGGCGCTATGACGGCAGAACCTTTAATAAGGTCTCGCATAAAGGTGCTTACGCTATAATCGAAGATAAAAAAGGAAACATCTGGACAACTGGTGAAGTTAATCCGCAGGTCTGGGCACTTTCACGTTATGATGCAAAGTCCTTGTACAGTAAAACGCCTACAGTGACCGAAATTATGTCAGGACCACCAGCTTTTTTGGGACTCTTGGAAGCTGACAATGGAAGTATTTGGTTTGGCTCTTTTGGTGGTGGCGTGTATCGTTATGATGGAAAGAACATCACGGACTTTAAAAGTAAAGAGGGTCAGAAATAATGTGTATCGCTGATATTGAAATCATCGTCAATTATTATTAATCATATCATTTCTGTAGTATTGGTTATGTGAAAATTTTTTTGAAACAGATTAATGATCGATTTCTACACCGGTATTGATGAGCTCTTCAGATTATGGTTACCGTATATGAGAATTTAACCGCCAGGAAACAAAGGCGCAAGGTTACGCGAGGCTCTTTGCGATACTTGGCGTCCTGGCGTCTTTGCGGTTAAATCTTAATTAACTGAAAATAAAAAACCTCTTCGCTGTTGTCATTACCAAATGAATGTTGAGGATAAGGAAATTATTATTGTCAATTGATAGGAATTGCCATCACTTCTTCGTCCCCGGATTAAAAGTCCTCCAACTATGCCAAAACTCCTGGTAAGCAGGTAACGCCTTCAATGAAAAAGATGTGTCAATGCCTTTGCCATCAATTCTGAAATGATGGGGATTAAGAATCAATGTATCGTTGGCCAAAGTAAATATTGAATTGTCTTCTGGTCTTTCAAATACAAAGAAACTTTTATCATCCTTCGCCAGCACAAGCAGCACAGGAGTATTCTCCATCTTATCATGAATGATACGTTCAGCTTTTAATTTGTTCCAGTCATAGGCTTTTCTATCCTTGCCTGCTTTTACACCAATCACCCAGGATTTGTCATTCCAGGAAAGACTATCAGTGCCTGTCAGTTTGCTTTTACTTTTGCCACTTTCATACTTCATCGTGGTATCATACGAATCCAGGAATGCGGGATCTGCTTGCATGATTAGGGAGTTCGGATTTAAACTAAGCCATTGTGATAATGATGTTTGTGTACTGAGTACTTCAGGTAATTGTTGTCCTTTTAATGTTCCTGTGATGGCTTCACCGTTCACCTGTCTCCACCAGCTCTTAGTAGTTGCATCTTCAAACATCGCATTAAAATGATCCATACCTACCAGCCTGAATTTTTCAGGTTTACCATTTACTACCGGTTCAAAAACACGGCCCGTTCTGCATACAGTACAATAAGTGACAATCATCGGCTTTCCACCAATAGTATCCTGCACCTGGTGATGGTATCCTAAAAACCTTATCGGGTACGCTTTTGCTTCTCCATTATTAACTACTCCAATGACTAATCTCTCTGAATCCACTTTATTCTCGGCAGCGGTTACTAACAACAATTTCTGAGGTTGATAGAACATATGATCGGCTGCCATTTTAAAATTGGCCATATAGATTACAGCAGCTACTATAGCAATTGGAACAATTAAAAACCATTTCCTCCTTCTATGCCAGTTAGATCGGAATAATCCAACAAGGATCATTAGCCCAAATAACACCCGGAATCCCCATCGCCATTGATGAAGAAAATACGCGACATCAATACTATTCATTTCCTGGCTGCCAGGCATGGGCATGATGAAATAGACATTCGCTATTTCAAATAAAAACAAACCGATAAGGCCAAACCAGAAAAGTTTTTTCATGTCACTTTATTTTGAATGCAAATCAAATTTGCTCTAAAAGAATTAATTATTTTGAGAGAATACAAGAATGTATCCATTACAATCCTTAATCGCAAATTCCTTCGCACCATAGGGCATGGTATGGATTTCTTTGATGACTGAAACCTTTGAACTTATTTTTTCGAAAAGATCTTCTACACTATCGACATGTATATAAAGAGTCAAACTTGCTGCAGTTTCACTATGTGTAATCTCAGGATATTCTTCCTTGATACTTTCAGTCTGCTGGAACATGAAACTTACGTTCCCATTTTTTACCATCGCCCAGATTAGTTTTCCAGTGTCTGGAACCGTGGCGATGGGGGTGAAGCCTAGAACATTCGTGTAATAATCGAGGGTGGCGTTTACGTCTTCTACCATTAAGTTCGGAGATAGATCTTTCATGATTTTGTTTTTTAGAAAAATTTAACCGCCAAGTCGCCCCTTCGACTTCGCTCAGGACTCGCAAAGTAACACAAGGGTATTTGTGAAACCTTATTCTTCCTTCTTGCCTCTATGAATAATAATACTAACACATAGACACATAGAAAACCTAAAGAAGTCACATAGAAGTATTCTAAGTCTTAAGTTTTCGACCTGGTAGCTCTCGAACTCTTTCAACCTCCGGAGCCTTGGCGAAGGAGGTCGAACTTTCAAACATTCAAACAATCAAACATTCAAACCTTGATCTGCTACCAATCCATAAAATATTACCAGCGACATCAAAAACATAATCAACCCCACCCATCTGAATTTGTATTCCTGTCCCGGTCTTACCCTCGCCATACTATTTATACCAATTGATGGAATTAATAAATACAAAAGTCCTTTCAGTATCTGCGCCAGACCGTAAATCGTGATTAAGATCCGCGGCCAGGTCCAAACAACATGGAATGAAAATACGAGTGTACCAACACTTAAAGCAAGTAAGCCATTAAAGATATTTCCTGCATTAGCCTTTGAATGCAGGAAGACAAAAAAATCTACCCAGATCCTAGGCTGAAGAAAATGCGATAGTCCAACAATACTTAGATTGATAGCGGTGAATAACTCTATTGATTGAATGGTTGACATCAATGGGGTTTAAGAATTTAACCGCAAGGGCGCTCCTTCGACTTCGCTCAGGACTCGCAAAGTAAGGCAAGGCAATTTTGCGAGGACTGCTGCATCTTTCTTAACACTAAGAAAAATATAACACATAGACACAAAGAAAAACCTAAAGAAGTCACATAGAAGTATTCTAAGCCTTAAGTTTTGGACCTGGTAGCTTTCGAACTCCTTCAACCTCCGGAGCCTTGGCGAAGGAGGTCGAACTTTCAAACAATCAAACATTCAAACATTCAAACCTCATCAAACGTCCTCGCGTCTTGGCGGTTAAGTTCTTAGTTCTGCGCTGTCAATGTTTGAATCGTCCCGTCCTCATTGTACTTCAACTCTGTCACCTTCACATTCCTCAGATGCGTTTTTCCCGAGAGCTGCGTATCATGATAAAAAATAAACCATTTGTCTTTTACCTGGATAATAGAATGATGGTTTGTCCATCCTTCAACCGGATTTAAGATGATTCCCTTGTACTCAAATGGACCATAAGGATTGTCACCAATGGCATAACAAATGTTGTGCGTATCGCCAGTTGAATAAGAAAAATAATACTTGCCCTTATACTTGTGCACCCAGGCAGCCTCGAAGAAACGTTTGTCGTTGTTTTTTTCGAGAAACAATTGACCATTTTGATCCACAATTTTCACTTCTCTTACTGGTTCGATAAAGACTTTCATATCCGCACCAAGTTTTGCAACGCGAGGCAGAATGGCTTGTTCATCAGGTTTGCGATTGCCTGCAGAAGAATCATATTTATTCTTATTATGTTTTTGCAATTGTCCACCCCAAATTCCACCGAAATACATATAGTGATCCCCATTTTCATCCTTGAATACGCATGGATCAATGCTGTAACTATTTCTGATTGGTTCTTTTTCAGCAATGAATGGCCCTTCAGGTTTTGAGCTTGTTGCTACACCTATTCGGAATACATCCTGTTTATCCTTTGCAGGAAAGTAGAAATAATATTGGTTGTTGGCGAAGGCTGCCTCCGGAGCCCACAACTGTCTTTTCGCCCATGGAATATCCTTAATGTCTAAGGCAACACCATGGTCGGTAACCGTTCCTCCTATGGAATCCATGGAAAGAATATGGTAGTCACGCATATCGAAATGACTGCCCAGATCATCTTCTTTCGTTCCTGTTGCAGTATCGTGCGAAGGATATACATAGACCCTTCCCGCAAATACATGAGCTGAAGGATCGGCAGTATAAATATGACTGACTAGGGGCTGCGATAAATATTTATCGACTTTCTGGCTATCGATTGAACGAGTCTCGGCTGCGTTAGCAGTGTTCGCAGTTTCGCCAGAGTTGCAGCTTGTAGCCAATGTAATTGTGATCAATGATATGATCGCGAGGAAGATTCTGGATATTCTCATTGCTGAAGCAGTTTATTTTAGAATAGTAGGTCTTGCAGATTCTAAAATAAATGATTCAGGTCATGTTTCCATAAGCTTAACCGCAAAGGCACCCCTTCGACTCCGCTCAGGACTCGCAAGGCTGGACCAGGTCTTTGCGTCCCTTCGCGCCCTCGCGTCTTGGCGGTTAAATCTTCACTTCATCCCCTCCAGTACTTTTTTGAAGCGCTCATCATTCTTCACCAGGTTGAAGTCAGTATCAGACTCTATCTGTTCCCTGGTAGGATATCTGTATTCGATGGCTTTATTCAAGGCAGCAACGGCCTTTTCTACATTATTGATTTTTGCATATGCACAGGCCATATTGTAATAGTCAAATCCTCTTGGCTGCGTGCTCAATGCCTTTTCGAAATATTCAGCCGCCTTCGCATCCTTTCCGGCCACCAATAATCCAAATGCGAGTTGAGAATAGCTGTTGGCTGTTATAACCCCGGCATTTGTTGCGGTCGTAATATATTCTTCTGCTTCTTTTTCCTTATCAAGAATGTACATGAGCTCAGCAAGTTTTACAAGGGCATTGGAATTTTTTGGATTTAGTTTGAGGACCTGTTTATAGGCTGCTTCTGCTTCAGCATTCTTATTGCTTCGCTTGAGGATGTCGGCATAAAAAATAAAGGTGTTCTCATCGTTTGGATATTCCTTGGTCAGGGATTCCAACAACACCAATGCCCTGGCAGGGTCGGTTCCCTGTACCCCCAGAACCTCCCTTCCTTTGGAAGGTTCCCAGGCAGGTCTTGCTATCGGTTCAAGATGCGTCTTCCAGAAATCAATGGTCTCCTTTATGATCTTCCTTGATTCATCATTGTCGGCAAAAACATCAAATGCATGCGGCATTCCTGTTCCCATCCTGATAGTCCAGGGCGCATTGTTTTTCAAAACCTCAGTCCAGAGGTTTGTATAACCCGACCTGCCAACATCTCCTTCGGAGATAACAAATAAGACAGGAAGATCCTTGCGGAATGGTCCTTCGGGTGGCCTTCCATAATAAAGTACTGCTGATTTAATTCCAGAACTTGCTTTCTGATCCATTAGATACCTGACCGATTGAGTAACATTGGCCGAAGCAGCATACACTCCAATTCGGTCTTTATCCATCTTATGACTGGCTCCCTGTTTAGCAATGAAATCAAATAATCCAGCAAGCGATTCCTGAATTCTTGTGCCATCCGACTCCATTGAAATTCCTATGAAACCATTGGCTGCCATCAAGCGTGGCCAGCTAGAATAGACTCCCCAATTCTTCACCCTAATCTGGCCAGGAGTTTCGCCGATGGCATTCAGAAAGACGACCACTGCGCGCTTTTCGCCATTTTTTAATCCGGGTGGAGTGTAGATGTCGATCTTCAATTCGCCTTTATCATCCTTGAGGAAGGTGACGTTGGATGTGAGCTGAACTTTCTTCATATCCGGGTGCTCCATGACTACTCCATAGTTCCGGCCGTCCATGGGGGATTTCAGGGGTTGCTGGGCGAGGAGATTCATTGCTAGCATCAAGAGGCAGATGATTGATATTAGTTTCATATACCGAGGTTTTGTGAATAAAAAGTTTAACCGCCCCTTCGACACTGCTCAGGAGGCGCGAAGGCGCCAAGGTGCGCCAGGAGGTAATTTAGTTTGGTTGAGATATGGAAACCTACCAATCCGATAGAACGGGGAATGTCGTGAGTCGTGAATCGTGAATCGTGAGTCGTGAGAAGGAAATTCTTTGCGTCTTGGTAAAATTTGCGTCTTTGCGTGAAACTCTCAAATCATCAATCAAGAGGAGCTTTCTGACCGGAGGAATTCCAAATTTGGGATTGAAACAACTAATCGTTAAGCCCAATCGTACATGGTTTCGGCTTCCGAATCTCTAGTTTCGAGATTGGGTTTAGAGTTTAGTTTTTCGACTCGCGATTCTCCAACTCGAAACCCGAAATCCGTTATCTTTAAGGGAGCGTCGATTGTAACCGCATCTAGGTCCTTATACAAAACTAATATGCGCTTGGGAAATTTTGGATTGCAGTCATTATCCGTAGCAGGCCTGGTCCTCTGTGCAAGCATTTATTCTGCAAAGGCGCAAACTTGTCCAACAAACATAGATTTCGAACAGGGTAATCTCAATGGTTGGGATTGTTTTACAGGTATGGCCAGCGAAAACGCGGGCGTGAATAATATTATGCTTAGTCCTTCTGGTGGAGCAGTGCCTGGTCGACATACCATTTTACCAAGAGGTTCCGGAGTAGATCCATATGGTGGGTTTCCCGTTAATTGTCCGAATGGAAGTGGGTTCTCAGTGAGGCTCGGAAATAGTACGGCCGGGACTGAAGCTGAAGGGATCTCTTACACGTTCACCATTCCAGCCAATCAGGATATCTACTCTCTCATTTATCATTATGCAGTTGTTTTCCAAGATCCCGATCATCAGCATTTTCAACAACCAAGATTGGAACTCGAGATTACCAATCTAACGGATGGTGAATTGATAGAATGTTCTTCATTCACGTTCGTTCCTTATGGTTCAATTCTTCCCGGATTTTTTGAATCTCAAAATCCGGGTGGAGAAACTCCGGTCTGGTGTAAAGATTGGTCGGCCGTTTCAATTAATTTGAATGGTCATGCAGGAAAAACTATCAGACTGTTTTTCAAAACTGCAGATTGTACTTTCCGAAGACATTTTGGTTATGCATATATCGATGTGAATTCTGAATGCAGCAGCGAATTTGTTGGTGCAACTTATTGTCCTGATGATACCGTAGCTAATGTAACAGCTCCCTTCGGATACCAAAGCTATACATGGTATAACAGCGATTTTTCCCAGATAGTGGGCAACCAGCAAACAATTTCTTTCACACCCCTTCCTATCAGCGGAACAACTTATGCGGTACAGGTTGTACCATATAATGGATATGGTTGTCTTGATACCTTTTACGCCAAATTAATAGATACGCTCACTGTAAAATCGTATGCAGGTTTGGATGCTTTTTCATGTAATAAAGACCCGGTAGAGATAGGAGGTATTTCAAAGCCTGGCTTATCCTATAGCTGGAGTCCTGCGGCGGGTTTGACAGATCCAAAGATTTCAAATCCATATGCATCGCCTGACATAACAACGGCCTATGTACTTACAACCAGCCACGATGGAGGAGGCTGTCGAAGTACAGACACGGTCATTGTGAAAGCATCTAATCTGAACAGTATGGTGCAGGTAGATGGAAAATTCGCGTATTGTTCTACGAGTGGTGATAGCGCAGTTCTAAGAGTTACACCAACCCAGAAAATACAGTGGTTTAAGGATAATAAAATAATTGCAGGAGCTACACAGCCAACCTACAGAGCTACTCAGTCTGGAAACTATCATGCCTTATTATATAATGCTGATGAAGGTTGTAGTGTAACAACAGCTCCGCAAAAAGTAACCATTGATGATCCTAAGCCCGCTATCAGGTATCCTATTGTATATGCAGTAATTGATATTCCACATGAACTGAAAGCACGGGATATCGGCGATATTGCTATCTGGAGTCCAGGCACATGGTTGAATACACGAAATTCCTTTACTCCAAAATTCACTGGACAAACGGAACAATTATATACTATTGAGATCGGGACAAATAGCGGATGTGTAACGATAGATACTCAATTAGTGAAGACAGTGAAGAAACCCGATATACATGTTCCAAATGCCTTCTCTCCAAACAATGATGGCCAGAATGATTACCTACGACCAATTCTTTGGGGCATCAAAGAAGTCAGATATTTCCGGGTCTTTAATAGATGGGGCAATCTTTTGTATGAGAATACAACTTCTCTTCCCGGATGGGATGGAAGATTGAACGGCGTTCCGCAGACCACACAGGTGGTTGTGTGGATGGTGGAGGGTCTCGGAATGGATGGAAGCATTTATAGACGAAAAGGAACTACCGTTCTAGTTAGATAGTATGGAAGTAGTCAGAATTTGAGAAGTTAAGAAGCTATTCTTTAACTTCTTAACTTCTGTCTTCTGATTACTACTTAAGACCAACCTTGAGAATATTCCCGGGCTGTTTACTCCCCTCATTTGAAATAAAAATATCTCCCGCAGGACTAAATGCAATTCCCTCTGGCTGGGAGAAATCCTTTCCCAAATCCAGGAGCTTTGTGATTTTCCCATCCTTATCCATTATCAGCAACTTGGATTTTGGACCATCCGTTACGAACATTTCATTGGTGACAGGATGAATTCCAATTGCGGATGGCATGATTGATTTATTCTTTTTATCCTGGGAACCAACTAGAGCTTCATTCTGCAAATCGATCTTGAATACTGGTTCTTTTTCAAATGTTTTCCTGGAAAGATCAAATGCATATATGCCTTTATACCCGGGTTTTGAAGGCTCGTCATCTTTTATAGCCAGGAGTAAACGTTCATTATTCTTGTCATAACATAATCCTTCAACATTATGTGATACTGTTAAAGGACTATTGTAAGTTTTTGCAGTGGATTTTCCTGCGTCCATATTCACTTCAAAAAGTTTTCCATCCGCGCGAATGATATAGGCCATGTTTCCCTTTATTGCGATATCCTCATAATCGCCTGCTCCTGCAAAAGGAATTTCTTTTTCAGTTTTGTTCGATTGGGTATTGAAAATGAATATCGCTCCCTTTTCATCCTGGATACAGGCGAAACGATTTTCATCTATGAATGCGATACCCGAAACTTCTTTCAAGTCAGTTGGTAATTCCCATTTTCCAAGAATTGAGACTTCAGAAACGGAGTTAACAGTTTTCTCTTCGGTATTTTTTTGATCACCCGATTTTTCCTTTTTCTCCTTCTTCTGTTTTTCTTCTTTTTCGGGAGCACTATTGATCTGTGATATAGACTTCACGTCCTTCCAGAAAACAAATATCAGGATCACGATAATTCCCAATACGCTAAAGATGATTTTATCTGCTTTGTCCATCATTGCTGTTAATTTTAAATGTTGTTATTCAAATCCATTCTAATCCCAATAAGTAATTTCTTTTTCTTCATTTCCATTGGCCGAGAATACCAGGTTTAGTTCGCGCTTTCCTTTAGCCTTCAATTCAACCTGGAAGTATACAGAGTCATTTTTTTGAATCTTCTCCACATCATCTATTTCATAAGTATTGTATTGACTCTTGATGGTATTCATAACTCCTGTGGGAAGTTCAATTTTCGATATATCCTGTTTCTTCATGATGAGCTTACCTGCATCATCAATTCGAAGTGATACTTCAGTAGTATCGTTCAAATCCAATTCAGCCTCATACAGGTTTCCATGTTTTTCCCAATCAACCTTATTTGCGAGAGGGAAATTTGATTTCAGTGCATTCAACACCAGGGAAGGAACCTTATCCTTTGATATATTCTGTCCCTGGCATGAAACAATCAGCAACGCCAATGGAATTATGAAATAAAAATGCTTTTTCATGTAATACAGTTTAATAATGGGATAAAGTTCCAAACCAATTCAGGAAAGAATTGGGAATGAGGGGGAGCTTAAAAAAGAAGTAAAGCAGAGTGAGCTGTGGCAATACTACTCACACACCAAAATCTACAGTGAGTGCATGGGTGTTATTGAAGCGATAAGAAATTTTGAACTTGTACAGATCAGCGATGGCCTTAACTATTGCAAGGCCGAGACCGGTTGAATTCTCGGATTGTTGCTTCTTATCGAAACGTTTGAATAAATCCTGCTCATTTAGTGGAGTGTTAACTCCTGTGTTTTGTATGCTAAAGGAAGATGTCCTAATAACTATGTCAATAGTGCCATTTGGATGGTTATGAACAATAGCATTCTTTATAAGATTAGAAATTAAGATGATTCCTAAATCCGGGTTCATATTTATGGTTGACAAGCCCTGCTCATCTATTTTTAAATCGATTTTGCTATACACTAGTTGGTCTGAAAAATCCCCGACTATTTTTTTGACGAGGTCATTAACATTGATCTTTTCTTCTGAAAGAAACTGATTGTTCTCAATCCTGGAGAGTAGAAGCAACGATTTATTTAACCGTGTCAGCCTTCCAAGATTGTCAAGAGAAGAGGCGAGGAGTTTTAATTCATCCTGCGAAAGTTTGTTGCTCTCTGCAAGTGTTTCAAGTTTATTAATTACAATTGCCAGAGGAGTTTGTAATTCATGAGCAGCATTCTCAATAAAATGTTTTTGGCTATTATAAGCATTGATATTGCTCTTTAATAGTTTCTGAACTGTTTCATTCAGCAATTTAAATTCATCGATCCTGGTGGTTTTGACTTTTAATTCCGATGGGCTTTCAAGCTTAAACTTCTTTAATTGATTTAGCAGATAATAAAAAGGTTTCCAGATTCTCTTTAATAGAAAATTGTTGAGAATGATAATCGATGCTACCAGGCCGAGATACAGCCATACCAGTGCATAAAATAATTCAGCAATCAGATCATCTTCTTCAACCATCGAGGTGATCAACTGAACCTGGTAATATTTTCCATTGTGATTAAGAATTGATCGGAGCAGACGAACCGGTTCAAAGTCTTTTTCATTCTGCATGTACATCAACGTGTCCACATAAATATCTCTGACGTCCTTGGCTTCATGTGCATTTATTTCTTTAAATGCGTAATCTCCCTCCTCGAAGCTGGTCTTGCGAAGGATGGTTGAATCCGTGGCAACTTTTTGTATCACAAGTCCTTTCTGATTGTCAAGACCATCATCAAGACTATCATAGATCTCATCCAGCATAGCGTAGTAGAAAATACCCGCCCAAATTGAAATCAGAATAAGTAAAATGATTGCGAAATAGGAGGTGGTATAATTGAGGACTCTCATTCGGCAACAAGTTTATAGCCTACTCCATATATTGCCTGGATCTCCACTTCAGCGTTGTTGTCTTTAAGTTTCTTTCTGATATTCTTGATCTGAGAATATATAAAATCGAAACTATTTGCTGATTCTATATAATCGCCCCAAACGTGCTCTGCCAGGGCTGTTTTGTGAACCAATCTGTTTTTATTGGTTGCGAGGTATAACAATACATCGAATTCTTTGCGATTTAATTCCAGGTCGGTGCCACCTACCGAACAATTCCTTTGTTCAGCATCAATCTCGAGATTATTGAGTGAAATGATGCTGCTCCCACCAAGAGTCTTTCTTCGAATGACTGATTTTACTCTTGCATGTAATTCTGCCAAATGAAAAGGTTTTGGGAGATAGTCGTCAGCTCCAAGATCCAGGCCTTTCACCTTATCGTCAAGCGAATCTTTTGCAGAAACAATAATTACTCCTCCGTCTTTTCCTTCTTTTCTTAATTCCTTCAGAATTTCCAGCCCACTCCCGTCAGGTAATCCAACGTCCAGCAAAATGCAATCATAATTGTAAACATCCAGTTTATCTCTCGCCGAGGAATAATCTCTTGCTGTTTCTACGATGTACATCTCGCGTTGCAGAGATTGAACCATATTATCAAGCATGTCAGGTTCGTCTTCAATAACCAGTATTTTCATTGATAGCAATTGGGAGATGGAATGGAAGTAGTCAGAAGTTAGGAAGTTAAAGAATAGCTTCTTAACTTCTCAAATTCTGACTTCTGACTACTAATTCCTTATGGATAAATCAAATACTTCACCCGCATTTTTTTGTAGTTACTCAGCCCAGGCTCCCAGCTCTTCCGTATCTCCTCATCTGAAACATCCGCAATCACCTGCTCCTTAAACCTGGAATCACCAGTGCGGAAATCAACATTTCCCATTTCCTTGCTTTGTTTAAAATCGAAGAATTTTTCTTTATGAGGATAGGCTTTATAGAAATCTTTTATCCACTGCAGATTGATCCTGCCTGATTTTCGCAATGTTTCGATATCATAGGTCCTAAGGTCCAATCCAAAACAAGGTTCATTCATATGCAAAGGAGTTTCTGCCATTCCGGGAATTCCTGTAGGAATGAATGAAAACTCATACTTGTCTTTCAAGAGTGGATTGCCTAAAACTGTAAATGGAAAATATGTCCCCCTTCCCTGGCTGATAACTGTTCCTTCAAATACGCATAAGGAGGGATACAACATTACAGATTGCTGTGTATTTAGATTAGGAGAAGGTCTTACCGGCAAGGTGTATGGCATATCATGACGGTAATTCGCTACAGGAATTATTTTGATTTTGCATTTCACTTTATTTGGAAGCCATCCCTCTCCATTTAGCATCTGCGCAAATTCACCGATTGTCATACCATGTGTAATGGGAATAGGAAATTTTCCAATTCCAGATTTCAATTTCATATCCAGGACCGGACCATCAACAAAATATCCATTGGGATTTGGGCGATCAAGGATCAAAAGTTCCTTTCCATTCTCTGCGCAAGACTCCATGATATCCGCAAGGGTGTTGATCTTTGTATAGAATCTGCAACCAACATCCTGAACATCGAAGATCATCAGATCAATATCAGCCAGATCCTGTTTTGAAGGCTTTCTTTTCGGTCCATATAATGAGACAATAGGAATTTTTGTGGCGCTGTCAATCTCATCTTTTACAATGGTACCTGCACTGGCATTTCCCCTGAATCCATGTTCCGGACCAAAGACTCTGACAATATTAATCCCGATCGACTGGAGGCTGTCGACCAAATGTTTTTTGCCGATGATTGTTGTTTGGTTCGCCAGTACCCCAATTCTTTTGCCCTTCAGATAGGGTAGATACTTTTCAGTTTGGTCTGCTCCAGTCTTCAGTGGGGTGGCTGCTGGTGGTACTGCAGCAGTGGTGGAACATTTCTGAACATCACCATAAAGAAAGAGAAGCAAAATCGGGAATATGAAGATTGAATGTTTTTTCATTTTTGTTTTTTTACCGCCAAGTAACAAAGACGCGAAGTTACGCTAGTGCGAGAAGGGGTCCAAGGATTTAGATTTTCAAATATAAATTTTACTATGTGACTATGTTTTATTTATGTGTCTATGTGTTATTTTTTTTACCACATAGAATCATAGAAAGCATAGCCACATAGTTAAAACGAAGAAGGAATGAATTTTAGCAAAAACACTTATCAATGAATACTTCTTAAATGCATAAATTCTATGGAAGATAATTTTAACCCACTATTAGAATTGAACCTAATGTCGGAATAAATTTCAGTGGGAAAAAAAATGGATGTCATCACAGTTAGTCCTCCATCGGCAAATAATTCAATAGAAGCATTATCAATGATCAACTCCATATTCATTGAATCAGACTGAGATAATCGTGGAGCAAAATGCTTCGCACCAAATCCTTTTTTGAAACTTATGTTCCCGGATTGACTGCGATCGATAAAAAATTGATTGGTCGCTTTGTCGTACCCCAGGATAACTTTCTCACCTGAAGGATTCGAAATCGTGATGGTAAATTCCTGGATTTTATCGGTCCGAAATTTTATCCTGGCCGGGCCCTTAAGTTTGCCCGTTTTTGAAGTCAGATCAAAATCCCCAACCTCTATATTTTCAAATTTGCTTCCTTCTTCGTTCAGTAAGTCTATTTCTTTTGCTGGCGTGGAAGTCACCATGAATTTGTCTCCTACTTTTTGAATACCCAAGTCCCGGGGAACCGTCATCGCACTTCTCCATGAATCTGTTGGGACTTGTTGGGCATAATCCCAGTTGCCCATCCACCCAAGGAATAATTTCCTCCCTCCAACATTTGACCATGTAACACCCGCATAATTGTCCGGACCGTAATCCAGCCACCGCGTATCAGTCTGGAAGGGAGTGAATACTTTTCCATCAAATTTCCCTGTGAAATATTGAGTGGCCGAACCTTTATTTGGTCCGCCTGGATTAATACTAACAAGCAAAACCCAAACTGAGTCATTATTCTGATTAATTGAAAAAAGATCAGGACATTCCCAAACACCACCATGCCCTCCAACCTTTTCTCCAAATTCAGATTCTTTTGTCCAGTTCTTTAGGTTGGGCGATGAATAGAATCCTATACGATCTTTAACGGCAAGAGACATTATCCACTTTTGTGAAGGAGCATGCCATGATACTTTGGGATCACGGAAATCAATTATTCCCGGATTCCGCAAAACAGGATTCTTTTCATACTTGATCCAGTTTCTTCCACCATCATTACTATAAGCAAGTCCTTGTGTTTGATAATCAATTCTTCCTCCTTTGATCCCTGTTGTGTCGTGATAAGTGAAAATCGCAACCAAGGGAGGCTCACCATTTTTCCCTAATCCTGAAGAATTCATTTCATCCAGAACAGCACTGCCTGAAAAAATATAACCAAGACTGTCCGGATACAAAGCAATTTTCTCTTCGGTCCAATGCATAAGGTCTTTGCTTGTTGCATGTCCCCAATGCATGGGTCCCCAAACTGTACTGTCTGGATAGTATTGAAAAAAGAGATGATAGGTGTCTTTGTATTTGATCAATCCGTTAGGATCATTCATCCAATGGGCTTTCGGTGAAAAATGAATTTGTGGCCGATGTTTTTCTTGATAGTCGAGCGGTTGTTCGGATTTATTATCGGCATCATTGCAAGAAGCAATCAGGAAAATGATTGGGAGAAATCGAATTTTCACTTGTTTTAGTTTTGTTTTTTACTTGATTCAATCAATTCTAAAACATCTCTCATTGCATATTCAGGACAAGCCCCTGATTGGGTGGCAATGAATGCCCCAAGTCCATTCGCGAATTTCAAAGCATCTTTTGGATCTTCATTGTCCATCAACTTTGAAAGCAAACCTGCGAGAAAGGAATCACCACTACCAACAGTATCCTTAACAGTTACTTTGAATCCAGGATGATGATATGTTTTTCCATCGATAAATAAAAAAGCTCCATCGCCTCCCATGGTGGCCACAATATTAGATATCTGGAATTTATCAGCCACTGATCGCACCCGGTCGTCAATATTTGTATGATTAGAAAACCATCCTGTGATCAACTCAAGTTCAGCCAAATTCAATTTAAGGAAATCGGTTTTGCCCAGAAGTTCTTCAACGATGAGCCTGTCAAAGTGCGGAGCGCGTAGATTGATATCAAGAACTCTTTTCCTTGCAGTCTCTATTAATTGAAGCAAGGTTTTTTTTGATTCTGGACTTCTGGAAGCAAGGCTACCAAAGACAAAATAATCAGCGTTTGATACAAGTTTGGAATATGATTGATCCCATTGTATGAAATCCCAGGCCACAGGCTTTACAATATCGTACACAACTTCATTGTGTTCATTCGGTTCAGCATAAACCTTGCCTGTTTCATGTTCATTATCGATTTGAAAATAATCCGTGCAAACACCAAGATCAGCGAATAATTCGCGAAGCTGATTTCCTTTTTCGTCATTGCCGATCCTTGTAATAAGCGCTGGATCTTTTTTCTGCTTGTGAAGATGATAGGTGACATTCATGGGCGCTCCACCAGGAACGGCTCCAGAAGGAAGTATATCCCAAAGCACTTCGCCAAAACAGATCACCCGATGCTGCTTTCCAGTTTCCATAGCAGAATTATTTTTTCAGAAGTTTTGCTTCTAATTGCTCAAGCGGAACTCCCTTGGTTTCTGGCATTTTGAAAATCACCCAGAGTAATTGCAAGAACATCATCGCTGCAAAAAATAAAAATATTGGTGCAGCCCCGAAACGCTCTGCAACAATGGGGAATACACTTGCGACAAGAGCAGCTAAAATCCAATGGGTAGCGCTGCCCAATGATTGTCCGTAAGCTCTAACACTATTTGGAAATATTTCAGAGATGAATACCCAGATGACCGCTCCCTGCCCGATAGCATGAGATGCTATGAATACGAAAAGCAAAACAGGTACTACCATTCCACCCAGCCAGTCGAATTGAAATGCAGCCGCAACCGCCGCCAACGATATGATGTAACCAAAGGATCCGATCAGCATTAACTTTTTTCTTCCAAGTCTATCAATGAGGTAAAGTCCAAGCATTGTAAAGACCAGGTTCACAAAACCTATCCCCGCACTTTGAAGGAATGCCGCTTCTTTTCCAATGCCTGCCAGTTCAAAAACCCGGGGAGCATAATATATAATAGCATTGATACCCGAGAGCTGGTTGAAGGCTGCGATAAGGAAAGCAAGCATGATCATCTTGCTGTATCGCTTCGAAAAAAAAGATGAGAGACTTTCTTTTTGTTTTTCTTCATCGATCGATTTGTGTAGTGCTTTGATGGCCTCGTCTACACCTTCCGGGTCGCTTACCTCAAGAATTGCTCTCGCTTTTCCATAATCGCCCTTATGAACTATAAGCCAACGTGGACTTTCGGGTACAAAAAACATCAGGATGCAATAGATCAATGATGGAATAGCTACAACGCCTAACATCCAGCGCCAACTTTCATCGCCCATATTCTGCAATAAATAATTGGAGAAGTATGCTACAAGAATTCCGAATACAATATTGAATTGAAAAGCAGCCACCAGTTTTCCCCTGTTCTTTGCTGGCGCGATTTCAGTTATATACATGGGTGCCACTACGGAAGATGCACCAATTGCCAAACCACCCAAGAACCGAAACGTCATGAAGGTATTGACATCATTCGCAATGGCAGAACCAATTGCTGATACGAGATAAAAAACACCGATCCAGATCAGGGTTTTCTTTCGGCCAAACCTGGAGGCAGGAATGCCGCCAAACAATGCGCCTATCACAGTTCCATAGAGTGCCATTCCAATAGCTACACCATGCATCACATCAGTTAAACCCCAGACTTTCTTTATTTCCTGTTCTGCTCCGGAGATTACGGCAACGTCAATCCCGAATAAGAATCCACCCAGGGCTACGACGATACTCCAGAGTAATAATTTTCCATTCATATGGCAGCAGTTTTAATGCTTAAGGTATTAAGATTTTACCGCAAAGTCGCAAGGACGCAAAGGAGCGCTAGGATCCTTGCGTTTCCTGGCGTCTTTGTTTCTTTGAGGTTAAATTCTAAAAAAAATGCCCCATTGCGGGGGCATCCTAATCTGTTATACTTGAAAGAATATGTTATTGAGCTGCTGCCTGCCTCATTTCGAGTTTCACAATGATCTCAACTTCCTTCCCAACAACCAATCCACCTGTTTCAGTAGCACGATCCCATTTCAGACTATAATCAAAGCGATTCACTGTTGCTAATGCTTTGAATCCAATGGTTGAACCACGAGGAGTGGTGAGAATTCCACCATATGTAACATCAAAAGTAATTGGCTTGGTTATATCACGGATGGTGAGGTTTCCTGTGAGTTTATATTTATTCCCGCCTTGTGGAGTGAAGGATGAGCTCTCGAATTTCATCTGAGGGAATTTTTCAGCATTGAAGAAATCATCGCTCTTCAAATGGGTATCCCGCCTTTCATTGTCTGTGTTAACTGAGGCGACATCTACAGTAAATGAAATTTTCGCATCAGAATAATCAGGCTTGGTATTCTCCATGCTGCCATCAAAAATCTTGAAGTATCCTTCAGTCTCCGCAACAACCATGTGCGTAACAGAGAACTTAACATTTGAATGGCCTTTATCTACAACCCATTTAGTAGCAGTTGGGGCTTTTGAAACAGGAGGTTTTGAAGGACTGAAAGCAGTCACTATGGAGGCCAAAACTAATAAGGCAACACCAGGAATAAAGATTTTTTTCATTTTTCTAAAGTTTGAACATTGAAAATAGTGAAGTCTGCTTATACGGCAGCCACTTTTTAGTTAAGAAATGGTTTATTGGGAAGAATAAAGGCCTATTCTATTTTTTCAAAAGCCGTGATGATTGTTAGACGGTGATTATTTCAAAAACTTTCGTCGCAATTCCTTGCATTCTGGTTGCAACCTTGATTTTAATCCATTGGTTTCCAGCATTTAAAAATTTGCGACCAGTGTTACAGCCTTAGCTACCGGTTTACTAACACCTCGGTCCAGGTTGACCCCATCTTTGACCTACAACACGAAAATGATTTTATGAAACTCAACACAACCACTTCAAACCTCCAACGCCTCGCAGTATGCGTCGGCACAGCCGGATTAATATTAGTCGCGGTCCTCTACCTGCAATTCTTATTTACAATGGTCAAGCAAGCCGGACCAACCATGCATGATTCTGTGGTTAAGGCGGAGAAGCACTTGTACGGACTGCTGAAATAGGAAGTGCAAAGAGCGAAGAACGAGGTCAGAAGTCGGAAGTCCAAAGTCGCCCAACGAACAACGCCCAACGAACAACGGCCAACGTTTCATCATTCATCAACAATAATCAAACAATAAAAAAAAACAAACAATCATGAAAAAGCTAATGCTCATTTTTACAGTTCTCACAATTTCCTTTGCTTCAATTGCTCAAACAGAAAAAGAAGAAGAACTTATTAAAGCCGTTGTGAATAATGTACAAACTGGCTGGAATGAAAAGAGTGGTGAGAAGTATGCCTCATCCTTTGCTCCGGTCCATGACTTTATAGTGTGGAATGGATATTATTTTCCTAATAATACAAGACAGGGGAATGCCGCTGGTCACCAACAATTGTTCAATGGTGTTTATAAGAACTCAGACATAAAGCTCAAGATAGACAAGATCAAATTCATTCGCAGCGATATTGCGATGGTACACACCCTTGGAGGCATGTATGAAAAGGGGAAACCAACTCCCGAAAATCCTGGAGTGCTGATGACAATGTTGATGGAGAAAAAAGATGGTGCCTGGCAAATCATTTCCTTTCATAACCTGGACCTGGAAGGATTTCAGGATAAGGCGACTGCCGATAGAAGCCCGATGCCGCTGAATGTTATGTATTCAAACTGGTATAAAAATTAATTTTTCCGCTGGGGCGTTCGCAGAGCGCCCTGGCTTTTATTAGCCATTCAGTTTATGTAACTTAACCCCAGTGATGAAACTTCTACTTACCATATTGTTATCCTTCATTTGTGCTTTAGTATTTGGCCAACAGGATTCACAAATAGTTTATAAGGCAGATCCCAGGATCCAGTTACACGACCTCCGGAATTTCACGGAGGTTTTGTACGATTCTACCAATAAACTATCAAAGGACAACATCATCTCAGGAAAATACGATCACCTCTTTCAACCATATTCTTCAATTGATAAAAAAGTAATTCCATTCAAAACTTACTGGGAGAAAGTTTCAATCAGACCTGAAGCAGAGTTTAGGAATTGGTGGATCATTTTGAGAGATACCGGAAAACTATACCTGGTAGGAGGGGCCAATGACTATGTGGATGTTTTTGCGGTTAATAATGCTCAGGCATTAATTTGGAATCAACGGACAGGAGCTCTTGTACCCAGATCTCAAAAGACTGTTCGAGAGCACACATTATTAAATTGTATTTCATTTTCAGGGAAAGCAGATCAGTCCACCACCTTATATTTTAGGCTTTATAATGAATTCGCACCCGAGGAATTATTTTACCCTCAGCTCCAAGATCCTGTGATCCCAATTCAATTTCCATCCCGACTTCTTGAAATAATTTGTGCGATCGCATTCCTTTTTTCGATCCTTTCATTTTTCTTTTACTTCTTTGTTCGCGATAGGGCATATTTCCTTTTTGGAGCTTATACTCTTTTGCTAACATTGCATTACCTTATCCTGCACCCGCAATCCCCATTCATTGATATTTTTATTCCAGAATATCCAAAACTCGTAAATCCGGCATTCATTTTTCTTTCAAGTGGGGCGCTCACTCTGTTTCTGCTCTTTGGACGAAGTTTCATAAATCTTCGTTCTTTATCTCCAGCAACGGACCGAATTGTACGATGGGTAATTCTTGTATATGTTGCAGCGATAATTGTTGAGGTAACATATCTAATTCTTACTAACCGGAATTTGATTTCCCCTTGGCATGCTATAGGTTTCATGATCATCACATTGATCCTGACTATCCGGATTGCCTTTTTTAAGACGTTTGAGGCAAGAGTATTTGTAGTGGGTAGCTTCTGTCTATTCGGTTTCAACATACTTGGGATGTTGTATAATTTCGGAGTCTTCAATTTTCCTTTTAATCCCTGGCCCATAGGGCAGGTTGGTCAATTGTTGATTTATTGTTTCGGACTTGCTTATAGGATCAGATTAAATGAACAGGCAAAAGCCGAGGCTGAACATATCAAGGGACTTGACGAGATCAAGTCAAAATTCTTTGCAAATATTTCGCATGAATTTAGGACGCCTCTAACACTGATCCAGGGCCCATTACAACAAATCGAAGAACAGGCTAAAGAAAATCAGAAAGGTGGAACGGTTGAGGTTCCACTTCGGCAGGTTCATAGCATGCGGCGAAATACAGACCGATTGCTTGAACTTGTTAATCAGCTTCTGGATCTGTCAAGATTGGACTCCGGTAAAGTGAAACTCCAGATCGTGAAGGGCGATGTTCTGCAATTACTTAAATCCTTAGCTGCTTCTTTCGATTCTCTTGCGGAGAGAAAGCAGATCCATTATCATGTTCATTTCCCCGAGCACCTCCAGTTTTCATTTTTTGATAAAGACAAGCTTGAGAAAATTTTTACAAATCTTCTAGGGAATGCTTTCAAATACACTCCCGAGAAAGGAATTGTTTCAGTGATTGTTGAGATCGAAGAAGGACGACTTAGAATTTCAGTAGAAGACAATGGTCCTGGCATCGCGAAGAAAGAACTTGATAAGGTCTTTGATCGATTTTACCAGGTTGAAGGAACTGAAGATAAGGGCACTGGCATAGGCCTGGCGTTGGTCAAAGAAATTGTTGATCTCTACCATGGACAAATCATTGTTAGCAGTGAACCTGGAAAAGGTAGTCGCTTCAGGGTTAGTCTGCCTATTGAGAAATCTGCATTTAAGGAAGACGAACTGGTTTATGGCGAATGGAAATCGGGAGAAAACTTTGTCAATCGTACTGCAGATCAAAATGACGAGCAGCTTATCCCTCAATCTATATCTTCCGGTCTTCCTTTATTATTGGTTGTTGAGGACCATAGTGATCTTCGCCGATTTATCGCAGAGACAGTTCAACAGCATTATCACGTAATTGAAGCCAAGAATGGTGAAGAAGGATATGAAAAGGCCAGAACAGAAATTCCGGATATTATTATTAGCGATGTGATGATGCCGCTCATGGATGGTTTTGCGATGACGGAAAAGATCAAGAAGGATGAACGAACATCTCATATTCCGATAATTCTCCTGACAGCGAAAGCAGGACAGCAGCATAAGATCGATGGACTAACTACCGGAGCCGATGATTATCTCACCAAGCCTTTCGATTCTAAGGAGCTGCTTGCAAGAATTCAAAATCTGACAGAACAGAGAAAACTGCTTCGCAAGAAATTTGCAGGGACCATTCAGCTCAAACCTTCTGAGCTTGCACTTGAAAATATTGAAGAAGTTTTTTTAAAGAATGTAATGCACGCCATCGAGCAAAATATGGACGAAGAGGAATTTGGTGTTGAAGAATTGGCAAAGGAAGTAGCGATGAGTCGCAGCCAGCTGCATAGGAAACTTGTAGCATTAATTGATAAATCTCCGAGTGACCTGATCAGGCAAACAAGACTCTTAAGAGCGAAGGACATGTTGCAGAAAAAAGCAACTCCTTCTGAAGTTGCATTCAAGGTTGGATTCAACAGTCATGCTTACTTTTCAAAATGCTTTAAGGAAGAATTTGGGGTTAGTCCGAGTGAGATTGGGAGTAATTAATTTGTTTAACCTTAAAACCCGGCCCTGTCAGGGTCTTCGCTTCGCTACGACCGCTTACAGGGCCCTGACTCTAATACCAAACGCCTCAGCAGGATTTTTAACCAGCAGTTGCTCTATATCAGACTCAGTAAAGCCTCGTTCCTTCAACAAAGGAATCAGTGTTTGAAAAATAGTAGTAAATCCCTTGAAACTACCTCCATCAACTTCTCCAGGCTTATACCATCCTGCATCATGTGATATCAAAACCTTATTCAACAAGGATGCAGATCTTAGATGCTCAATTGAATCGGCATATTTAGCTGCATCTCCCCATGCAATTCCATCCAAACTTATCCAGGCTCCAAGTCTTGCAGCCTCGACCTGTCGAGCTTTGTCTTTTTCTGATTGTGCATGAACCCAAACGAATGCAGATGGATGAACACCCATTTCTTTTAATACTTCGATTTCTTCAAATGCAGGAATTGCTATTCCGGTATGAGAACAAATGGTTAGTCCAGTTTCTAAATGAGTGAGTGCGGCAGCTTTTACCATTTTTCGATGGAGTTCAGATAAATGTTCTGGATCCACTGAAATTTTAATAAATCCTGGCTTTATGCCTGTTCCTTCGATCCCAATTTTGAATTCTTCAATCCATCTTCTTGATAATTGTTCGGCGGTTTCTGTAAAAGCCCAGGCAGGTAGGTATTTATTCTTTACAGCTCCATAGTAACCTGTATTGGTCAAAATATTCAATCCGCTTTCTTCTGCAAGTCGCTTTAATAAAATAACATCCCGACCAAGAAAAGCTGGTGTGCAATCCAGGATAGTTTTTACTCCATATTTTTTTACTTCCAGTAGATAAGGTAAGACCTTTGCAACCACTTCATCCTTCTTCCATCGATCAAAATTGATTTGATCTGCTCCAATAAAATCTACTATGAAATGTTCATGTATCAGGCTTTTGCCCATTTGGCCTGCGGAGATACTGCCATTTACAGTCTGGATTGATGGCTGCTGGTCGGTCTTGAATGCAAGCAAAACAATTGTACCTGATTTAATGAATTCCCTTCGGGATAGATGCGAGTGCATTTAGACTGGTTTGAATGTTTGAGTGTTTGAATGTTTGATTTTTTCTCTGCGGTGAATTCTTGGCGTCATGGCGCCTTGGCGGTTAATCTTCTGCTCAAACTTTGAGATACTTCAAAAGTATCCTAAAAAATTCCTCTGGTTGATCATCCCATATAATATGACCACATTTTTCAATAACATGCATCTCACTATTTTTCAGGCATTCCTTCTGTAGAAAAAAAGTTGATTCTCCCTGGTCGTCCTGTCGTCCATATATTATTAGAGCAGGAATGCTTAATTTTTTTAGCTCCGCAGTTATATCCCATTTCGATTCCATTATTTCCTTATCAATAAATGAGATTGGCTGGAAATTGAAATTTGTAAATAATTCATCAAACCCTTTTGAAGAATTCTGACGATCAAAATGCATCGCCCTTATATGTATCGAAAGGAAACTTTTAAATGCAGCTACCTCTTTATTGAGTGGGTCAACTCTTTTCAAAGAATCCAATTCACCCTGGCTCCTGGCTGAGAAAATGGATTGAAGTGCGTAGAGTGAATCCAGTTCTTCACCCGAACGACGGGTAAACTGATTATCAAACAATACATTCCATAATTTGTAAGAAGGCGGCGCGGAGCAAATAAGTATAAGTGAGGCAACCCGATCTTTAAAAAGGGTCGCATAATTCATCGCGAGTAAACCTCCCCAGGAAATTCCCAGCAATGAGATCTTCTCATCCTTTCTCTTCTGGCGCAAAAGTTCAATATCCTGTAAATAGCTTTTAACATTGATCGTGGCTTCATTCATAGGAACCTTTCTTGATCTGCCCGATCCTCGTTGGTGAAGTAAGACGCAGGTGTAGGAATCTTTCAAGCTGTCAATAATTTGGTAGGATGGAACTTCGGGAGGTGCGCCGGGACCACCAGTAAGGAAATATATAGCAGGTCCTTTACCGAATTCTTCGTAGAACAATTCTATATCGCCGTTTTTGAAACTCTTGACTGACTGACCAAAACAAAGATCTACCATGAGCACTGCTATTAAGACTATTCGGTACATGTCCAGGTTTCTTTTAAAAATTGTGAATTCTAAATGCTGACTTCTGACCTCCGACCTCCGACCTCGTTCCTTCCAATTTAATCATTCCTTGCGAGCTTGCACGTGCATTTAGCATGCTGTATTTATGATTTTGTACCAATATTGCGAATAATAATTAACTTTCAATAACCATCATATCTATACGCTTACAACTGATTCCACGGTCAAAACTAAAACTGCAATCAATGAATAAGATTCTGGGTTCTTTAGCAATTCTATCAGTTGTTGGCTTCTACAGTTGCGCAAGCAAGCCTTCGGAAAAGGAGATCAAGCAAAAAATTTTGCTTGAATATATTTGTCGGGAAACAGCCGAGATCACCACTCTCAATATTGAGAAAACAGAAAAGACAGAGACGATCTTCGGGAAGCCTGCTTATAAGTACACTGTTAAAGGAGTGGTAGAATGGCCTAAGGGATGTACGGAATTCGGGACTCGCGTGGAACCTGGCAGAACAGAAGAATTTGAGAAGACAGTTTTTCTGGCGGAAAACCTAGAGGGAGACTGGCAATAGAATTTATTTGTTGGAAGTTGATTGATATGGGCCGAAGACTTCTTTCACTTTCAAGGCCTCCACGCTATCGTCCAATATAATTACGTAGTAAGAGCCTCCACCTGGTAATACCCTTACAAGGATATGACCTTGCTGACTTTTGTAGGATCGATCAATCAATGGTCCGATCACATCTCTGTTTGCTTGCAGCATATTGGTTGAGAACAAATCGCGCGGACCAGGATATAAAAAAGGTGTAGTCGCTCGTATCAGGACTTCATGTCCGGGATGGTCGGAACTCCAGACCTGTGTGATCCAAACCGTTGGTTTAAGAGTCTTCACCATAAATTCATTTAGCGCATCCCGATTTCCGTGGTGGTCCATTGTGGCAATATCCACTGCTCCAACCGCGCGGGCAACCGGAGTTTCCATATCCATCCATGCAGGCTGACCATAATTAATATTACCTGGGATATCACCTCCGGTGTAGTATTTGAATTTTCCGTATTGAATCGTGATGACCTGGCTGCAAGCATTCTCAGTTGGAAAACTTGTTGGGTCATCTTTTTTGTACATCGTGAATAATTCAATGGAATTGGTATCCTTGCCTGTCCATACCCGTCCATTTGATTTTACACTCCTCACCAGGAAATCAGGATATTTTTTGCTATCGTATTTTAATCCCAATTGCTTCTGACTACCTGCTTCTATATTTCCGTTTCGTAATTTGTCTTTGTCTCTTTGATTGATGAAAGAAAAATAATTGTACATGGTTTTCCAGTACCTGGCTGCGGGTTCATTTTTCAACCGCTCTTCATTTGCGCGTGCCTTCATATCAAAAGGAAAATTGTATGCAGGATATCCGCGATCCAATAGCACCTCGAATGGAATCAGTTCATCAACGCCAGTAAGTCCTGTCAAAATATAATCACCTTTTGAAGAACGAGACGCATCCTGGTACCACGAGCCCATATGATCCTCATGAAAATGAGAGAGCACTGCATAATTAATTATTGGCTTTCTATTAGCAGGAGCAACCTGTTTAATATAACTCACGATCCATTCGTATGCGCGTTTGCTTTCATTTGGGCGCATGGGAGTATTTCTGGCCGACTTAGTTCTTGGATCTGTTGGATCCTGTTCACCTGCATCAAATAGGAGAGTGGTTCCATCAGGGAAAACATAGTATGCCACATCGCCTCTGCCGGTATTTATATGGTGCAGGTCAAGATATCCTTCTTTCCAGGGAGTGATAATGTCTCCTTTCTGGGGGATCTGAGAAATGGAAGTTATTGGATTAAAGGAGCAACTCGTAATTAACAATAAGGCAATCAATCTGCGAAACATACTTGTTGTTGTTGAATTATTTGAAGGTAAGATTCTTTATTTTTTTTCACCGCAGAGAACAAGAGAAATAGAGGCACGCAGAGAGAGTTTTTTACTTTACTCACGACTCACGATTCACGATTCACGATTCACGATTTTCCCCGCAGAGAACAAGAGAAACAGAGAAAACGCAGAGATGATTTCCTTTTGCGTCTTTGCATACTTTGCATCTTTGCGTGAAATTCTTCACTCCGTCTCACGACTCACGATTCACGATTTTCACCGCAGAGAACAGGAGAAAAAGAGGAAACGCAGAGATGATTTCCTTTTGCGTCTTTGCTTACTTTGCATCTTTGCGTGAAGTTCTTCACTCCGTCTCACGACTCACGATTCACGATTCACGAATTCTTACTTTGCTGTTTTGAATGAAACATTTTTCATCGGTTGATGCATCATCAGAGTATTAATTATTTCTTCCACAATTTTCGGGGATTCTTTTTCCACTAAATAGCTGTGCAGTTTTCCTTTGTCGCTCCAGGTATTGCTTCCATCCCTTCCAACGATCATCGTTCCATTTACAACTGTGTAATACTGTTTATAGTTTTTCGCTGCTACAAGAACGGCGGTTTCATCCCAACTCATTCTTCCCAAGCTATCTTCCTTTGCCATTGGTATGGAAATTCTGAAAACATCCTTCACCGGACTCCTATCAATTTTCTGATTGGCAACAAGCGGCAACCCAGTTCGTATTTTATAACCAATCTCTACGCCACTTAATAATATAGAACCCGGCCACGAACCAAAAACAATTTCTGAAGCGGCAGAATCTTTTCTCACATTAAATTCGCTCCCCGTAGGAAATCTGCCAGCCATGCTGATTAGTTGCTTTACTTTTTTTCTTACGAGTTCCTTTCCATTCAATTTCGAATACTTATCCGGTCCCGATTCGAGTAGCTGGGCTAGATTAGTTAGGAATCCAACAGTTATAATCGTCACAGACTTATCAGGTTGAGCTGAAAGGATCTTTCTGTAAACATCAACTGCCTCGGGGACTTCTTTGTTTTGTTGGATGGAGTGTGGGTAGCTTATCAAAACACTATCAGTCCAGTGCTGAAAATCGCGAAGATTCAAACCTTTCCTGTGCGGTACACCGATCGGTAAATCAGGTCTGTTAAAGTAAGTATTGAATACGTCAAAGACAGCTGCAACCCCTTCATAATTTGTGCTTGCAATTGTTGCAAGTATTTCGAAGTATCCGCTGTCAGCTAATGCGTGTAGTAGTGTGATTGCGCCAACGTCATCGTAGTCCGGGCCCATATCACTATCGAATATTACCCGTTGCTTTTGAGAATTTTTCTGGCTGATGGATGGATTTGAAATCGCTATCAACAAAACAAAATATAGCAAGAACCGCATTGATGTTAAATTAAAGAATTTAACCGCAGAGAACAGGAGACAGAGAGAATTCGCAGAGTAAATCAAAACTCCGCGAAACTCTGCTTCTCATTTTCTCTGCGGTAAAAAAAATTGCACCTTACATAATAGTAATCTTCCAAATGCACCTATACCCATAATCCGAAACATAGATCAATCCAGGACTAATCACAGTCACGCCTCCAACCTGGTCCATCTTAATTGCACGTGCTGCGGTTTCATATGCATCAGCACCAGGTGCTAATAATCCGCCCGGCAAAACATAGCTTCCATCTGTTGGAACTGAAGCAGGGCAAGCGCAGAATGTTGGAGTTAAAAAATGTCCTACTCCAGCCAATGTTATAACCCTCTGATCCATTCCTATTCTCCGGAGAGCACCATTGGTTCCATCTGCAACGTACAGGAAGTTGCCAAAGAATTTGAGTGATTTTGGATATGAGAATTGGGCTGCAGCTCCAACCCCATCATTTAGTCCTTCGAAAGAATTTTTTCCAGCAAATCTCGTAGCAAGTCCTGTTGGAGTAATCTTTGTAATTCCCTGGAAAAATCCAGAAGCACCACTTGTATAATAAAGATCATTTGAAGGAGAAATTGTAACACCTGTGGGAAGTGCAATTGGATCCATGCTGGATGGTTCCTCGATACGAGTCCCGGTAGCAACAGAAGTAACACCCAATGGAGTAACCCTTCGTATTTGTGAAGCAAATGAACCGGTACCAAATCTTTCACCTACATAAATATTTCCAGCCGCATCCAATGTAAGTCCCTGACCTTTTTCATTGGTTGTAAAATCATCTACTGACTGGGTTCCAAACCTGAAACTTGCAGCTGTCCCTGTTCCATCTGTATTACCAGCAGTGCCGCTACCAGCAAGAACTGTAACAGTGGAAGGAGTAGTAAGGTTAAATGATTTTATCTGCTGACTTGTTGCATCTGCAACATAGACTAATCCGGTTGTTTGATTGATCCCAATTCCGACAAGTCGACCGAATTGACCGGCAGCGCCTGCAAATACAGAAGTTATTCCTGCAGGATCTATCTTAATGATTACATCATTTGTTGCACGTTGATCAATGACATATAAATTACCTGCCGCATCATGCGTCATCTCTGCAGGCTTTGTAAAAGTGCCATCATGTGCGCCTTCGGTATACCCGGCAAATTCAATTCCTGTTACTGTAGGCTGGTATAATAATCTTTCAATCCATCTGCGATTCACTAATTGCCATGTAATGGAGATGGTTAATTTTCTGAGTTCAGGATAATTCATGATCGGAACTGCCACAATGATAAAATCGCCCTGCGCACCAATGAGCTGAGCTATTTTATTATCGAACATCACTTTTCCGCCCTGCATGAATTGCTGGCTGAATTGTGCGAAGCCTGGAGCACTCAATTGAATGATCATCCCGGAATGAACTTCGTCCACTGGTTTTCCATTCTGATCGGTAATAGTTAGTGGATCTTTATCGGTAGGAGGCTTGTTCCAGGGGAAAGGAATTTTTTCACAAGAGGAAATAAGAATAGATGCAAAGACAAGGATGAATAGATTACGCATAAGAAAATTTTGGTGGTAAATAATACTAATTGGGTTCAGAGCCTTGCTTGATTGAATGTAAGACAATATGGTTGATTGGCAATTTAACCGCAGGGTTTTTGAAACTTTCAACTGAGTAGGAGTAAAAAAACACATAGTCACATAGTTTAGCATCTTTCATCTTGGGAATAAACACATAGTCACATAGGAAACATGCTTCTATGTGACTATGATTTCTATGTGCCTATGTGTTTTATATTTTCCTCATTGGAAAGAAAAACACATACTTTATTCCTTGCGTGCCCCGGCGCCTTTGCGCCTTCGCGGTTAAATCTTATCTTTTTTCAATGAATGTCCGTTCAAGTTTGCTATTCATCCTTTTTAGCTTTGTATTTTTTCATTCGACCTTCATTTATGGTCAGGATAAGAAGCCGACGCACAATGTAATCGCCTTTTATACCGCCCGACAGGATGCAGCTCACATCAGTTTTGTAGGTGAAGCCAATTCATGGTTTGCAGAGCAGGCTAAAAATCACCGATTCAGATATACTGCAACCAATGAATGGTGGAAATTAAATCCAGACACGCTCAAAAATTACCAGCTTGTAATCTTCCTGGATACAAGACCAGATACACCTCAACATCGGGAAGCATTTCGTGAGTATATGGAAGCAGGTGGTTCATGGATGGGATTTCATTTTGCAGGATTCGCACTTACGCCCTCAGCCTACCCTCAAAATTGGGATTGGTATCATAATAATTTTATTGGAGCAGGAGAATATAAGAGCAACACATGGCGACCAACATCAGCAATACTTCGATTAGAAAATAAAAAACATCCTGCGAACAAAAAACTTCCTTCAAAATTTACTTCAGCAGCAAGTGAATGGTACCGTTGGAAAAACGACCTCAGGGCAAGGAATGACATCAAGGTCCTACTCACAATTGACTCCTCAAGTTTTCCATTGGGCACAGGTCCAAAACAGCATGAAATCTGGCACAGTGGCGATTATCCCGTGGCCTGGACTAACACCCGTTACAAGATGATCTATATGAACATGGGACATAATGATATGGACTATGAAAACAAAACCAACAAGCAATTATCATCCACCTTCAGCAGTAAATCGCAAAATCAGTTTATAATTAATGGGGTGTTGTGGTTGTTGGGGAAGTAGTGAAGAAAGTAGTCAGAATATGAGGAGGGAAGAAGTTAAGAAGAAAGCGAATTTTTCTTTCCGACATCCGACTTCCGCTCCGCTCTTCACTCTACTCTCACGTAGCTCACCGTATAGTCAGCTGAAATGTAGTTCAGCAGCTGATAAAATTTCAAACTGAATTCTTCTCCTTCCTTTACCCAGGCAAAACTGGTTATGGTCCTGAACTCGCCGCTTCCTCCAGAATAATCTTTATAAACAAGCTTTCCGTTCTCGTATTTGTATTCTGTATTAGCCACTGATGGCCAGTTCGGTCCAGGTGACCCAGAGCAATCAAAACTCAATATGTCTACACCATTAATGTTTTTGAAATGAAGAGTTTGAGCGGGTCCCACTCCAGTTGAACCCTTAATGATCCATTTTCCATTAAAAGCATCCTCCCTTTCCGGGCATTCTCTAGTGCAAGCGGAGAGAATTACAGAGAATAATAGAGGGTAGAAAATACGAGACATGCTTTATTCTTTCTGACAACAAAATCATTTGAAACGTTGCACGACTGGAACGAAGTCCGAAGTCGGAAGTCTGAAAGAAATTGAATCTAGATTTGCTTCCTTCTAACTTCTATAACTACTGACCACTGACATCTGACTTCCGACATCTGACTTCGGGCTTCCGTCTTCAATCAACCTTCCGTTCTGGCCTTCACACTCTCTACATACACTCCTTTCCTCGCCCTGTTCATATTCCCGATAGGTTCCAGGTCGTCGCTGTTTACATTCCAGGGGTTGAATGCGATCGATTCAAAGAAGCCATCGTCCTCCTGGAGTTCCTGTCTTGGGATTTGTAATTCTCCTATCGTAATAAATTCTGAATGCCAGGGCTTCCTTGCATCTTCCAAAGGAGTTAATTTTTCATCAATATAAGGCTGTAGCTGGAATTGAAAACTAATGTCATTTGTGGACAATCTTTTTCTTAATTCGGATTTCAGGTCCTGTGTTGGTATATCTATTATTTCTGATTTTGAAATATTAGGAAGAAGCCTGTATTTGTAAGCATATTCACTAATACGTATTGGCGCACGACTCCAAAAAGTTTCTGTGGCCAAACTTTCAACTGGAACTTTCATTTGGGAACTCAGTGTCTTGAGTATCCTCAATGCTGAACCAATCCCAACTTGTGCAGACAGTGATACCAACCCTGTTAAAATGCCATCTATCTTTTTTATTTTTTTTCTGGATTGCAAAAAACCGCGACCTGAACCCTTGAACCAATTATCGATCCGTTGAAGAATTCCAGGCTTTGAAAATGCAAACGAAGTAGCCATCGCCTCAACCGCATTCTTAGCATGATGTTTTTCTGCATTGGTCATCAGAAAATCCTGATCCTTTCCATCCTTCGATCTAATCCTTATTGCAATGCCGCGCAGATCAGGTTCTGCATCGTTCTTTCGAATCAGCCCAATTGCATTGGAAAATCTAACTATTGTTGGATAGACTGCTGAAGGTTGAAGAAATCCATTTTGAATCTCCACCGGAATATCTGCAGAAACGATAAAATTTGCATCGCGAATACCAGCAAGCATTTTTGCGTGTTGCGGACGATGACGCTCACCCCCGTTTTGTGGAACCAGATTCCTGACCTGCGCTTTCACCTGGTCAAGCATCTTTGCAATTTTCTTTTCTTCAGATTCCTTAGTGCCTCCTAAATACCGAATGGCGGATTTCCAGTTGGGGTTCAATTTGAAAATTTGAGAATTTGAAAATTTGAAAATGAATTCCTGGATATCCTAGCGGAGCTTAGCGCCCTCGCGTCCTGGCGGTTAAACTCGAAACCCTAAACTCGAAACCCTAAACTCGAAACTCGGACCTAGTATGCATCGCTTTTCCAGGGATTCTTCTTCACCATTGCATCCCATTCACGCAATGGATGCCTTGAAGGATCAAGTTTTTCATCCTCATCCCATGGTTCAAAAGCATTTCTAATATTGCCAAGTCCAGTTTTTTCAAGTTCTGGATAATGACGAAGGATCACTGATTTGAGATCTGCCTTATCGATCCACTCCAGTCCTTCTTTGGTGTAATATTCTTCAGTGTAGCATTCGGTGTAAAATCTATCAGACTGCAATCGCCTCGTTGCATTCAGAATAAAGATCTGGAACATGGTTTCACCAAATCCGAAACCATTTGGGCGATGGCCTTCTGCCAAAGTTCCTATCATCAGATCCAATGACTCAACAGCTCCTTCTTCATTGCCATAAACATCCTTCAGTTCCTGAACAACGGAAGCATCCTCTGTAATGTCTTCGAATTTTGTGATCGGTTTCAATCCTAATTGTCTGCGAAACTCATTGTATCGGGGCACCCCTCTTTCTCTTGCCCTTAAAATATCCACTGCGCCCAGGTCAAAAACAGGATTGAAAGGAATACTCAATTCCTGCATGAATTTTGGAAAATTATTCAATACCAGCTGACCAGGATGTTGGTTTCCAAATGAATAAAACAGATCAGCAAAAGAAACTTTGTTGGAAAGTTTTGCCGAAGCAGATTGGCGGGTTTCCACGAGTGGTACCCTGGTTACTTTCTCTTTATTATCCCTTTGTCTAATCTCTAATGCTTCAGGAAGTAGGGAATGTAATCTGTATACCTCTACAAATTCCTGTGACAAAGCAAAAGGAGAATGATGTTTATTGATTGGATTTCCAACAACACCTCCTAACTCTGGGTTTTTAATATTTATGTCTGCGACCGTCTTCCGGTCATGTCCTTTTCTGAGGAGATGCGTTAAGATCCCAAACCAGTTCGCATTTAGTGCAACATCAAGGCATTTGTTCGCAAGAATTGCAGGCGTCCATTCAACAGAATGAATTTTTGCAGTAATCGCGGCATTGATAAGTCTTGCTACATTGAATAATTTATTGTCATCCCATTCAGGATAATGTTTCTTAAGGTGGTCGCAGATTGCATTATGCTCTCGGGTAAAAAGGGTATGAAGCATGGAAAGTCCGATCCACCAGTTTCTTACAAATCCAGTTTGCTCGATCCCGTTTTTGTCAAGTGGAAGCGTGCCATCTTCATTTACTTTCAGTTTGCCATCAATTCCTGATCTGAGACGATTGACAGTTTCCTGATTGCTACCATAGATCTGCGAACCATCCCACCAATGCGTGACCTCATTTATAAAAGTCACAGGGGTTTCTTCCTGGCCGATAATTCTTGTTGGATCTGGCTGTGACTTTGGAACAAACATTTTTGTCTGCCAGAATTTTTTCCTTGCAGGATCATCTTCTTTGAAAGGAACTTCAATGAGGTCGTCAAGTCTGCTCTCGCCATGATTTACCCAATCGTGATTTTCAAACTGGATCCATGATGCAGCAAGCAGGTTAAGAAATGGAACCTCCTTGATCGGTCCTTTTCGCGTTAATAGTTTGCGGCTTATTTCCCTGGGATTTGGGGTAAGTAATTTTTCTCCCGATTCTGGATTTACAGCTTCCAGTGCAATATTCCTTGAGAAACGAGTGCCTGCCGCGCCTTCCTTCGGGTCTGAAAGATTATTCCAGCTTCCATCAGCAGTCCGGTAATATTTTGCTCCTTCAGGGGGCACCTGGCCTTCTTCCTGGAAACCAACTAATTTGCCAGCCGGGTATGTAGATTTGAGATTATGCTTATTCAATTTCTCACGCATATAGGCAAGCGTTAGTATGCCAAACATGAGTGGACGTCTGTACCAGTTAGTCCAGATATTGTCCCTGTATCCAACCAGCCTTCCCCAGATTATGGTAGTGATAGCTAGTATCCCTGAAGAAAAGCTCCCTATTGCATTTCCAAATACCCGACGAATTGTTTTGCCTAAGCTGGAAGCAGGTTTTGGAACAGCAGGAGTTAGGGGTAGAGAACCTTCCGGAACTATGGGTTTGGATAAGAGCTGTTCACGACTGAAATAATAGGGTTCTGGTATGGGAACATGAATTTCCGAATGAACGTTTGCTTTTGATTGCTGCAACAATTCCTGCCATTCATTATTTCCCGGCTCCATTTCAACAGCTTTCTGAAACGCACTTGCCGCTAGCGAATATTGCTCACTATGGAAGTAAGCAAGACCCAACATAACAAGTTCATTTGCGGTAGTTGAACTTTTGTCTCCATTATTCAGGGTGACAATGGCGTCTACAAACTTTTGCTGTTCAATTAGTGAACCTGCTTCAGATATTTCCGGGGACGTTGATGACTGTTTCACGGCATAAGTTTTAAAAATTGGATTAGGGTCTATGAGTTTGGTCGTTTAAAGGATACGAATTGATAATTAGCTAAGCCATCCTATTTTAAATATAGTAATTTGACCAGAATTGATTTTCTCCCTTTCAGCATTTTAAGTGATTCTGATCAATATTTCTATCTTGAAGCTGATTGTTAAGACACACTCAAAGTTCTTTTTACCCTCTTTGCCCGATAATACTTAATATTATGTACTGACTACATTTCCTGATTTTTTGAACTAAATTGGTCAATCATTTACCCCCCTCTGAATTCAAGCTGAGCGCACCTTTTCCTTACTGTCCTAGTTCATTTTATATTATTGTTTATTCTAAAAAACCCCTTATGAGCATTCAAACAAGCTTGAAGAATAAGAAGAATCTGTTACCGATAATTCTTGTTCTGGCAGGAGTGATCCTGGTGGCTTACAAACCTCTTTTCTCAAAATTGTCCCCAGCTAGTTTAGAGCTGAAGATTCAACACCAGCCAGTAATTATGCCGGCTGTCTATAAGGTGTATTCTAACGACAATGCACTGGATGGAAAATATAGTCTTTTCAAAATGCTGGTCACCAATAACAGTAGTAACACAGCCAGGAACGTTGAGGTTACTTACCAGATTCCAAACTATGTGGAATGGAAGTCGGTGGCCAAATTCCCCGTTATACTACCTGGTCAGTCCGTGGTGGTGAACTGTTATCCATCATTGAATGAGAAAATTGTCGAAAAGACCACTTCTTCTAAAGAACAGGTTAATATCAAGGTGAGTGGTGGTAATATAGACGAGGAAGAACAAAGCTTCGCAATCGATATTAAGGGCAGGAATGAATTCATGTATACCTGTATTCCAGCTGATGAGATCCGGACTGCTGGTGAATATTTTGACAACATGGCCCTTCTGAGTTGCTATGTCACACCTGAAGATCCAATCGTTAAGTATTTCACACAACAGATCCAGCAAAAAGTTTTGAAGGGAGAAGCAGCAGCAGTGGAGAATAAAGAACAGGAAGGTGTCCGCTTCATGACAGGGATCTATTATGCAACCTTGCTAAGTCGCATGGTTTATAGTGGTACAAGCGGAGTACCCGCCAAAATAGATGATGTTTCCTCAATAATACAGAGCATTCGGTTGCCAAGAGAAGTTATCACTGGTAAAACCGGATTATGTATTGAGCTCTCTTTATTATATGCAAGTATTATGATGAATGCGGGCATGGACCCCATTGTTTATCTCATCCCTGGCCATGCATATCCAGGATTCAAGATGAATGGACAGTATTATGCAATTGAATCAACAGGAATTGGTGGTGAAGGAATGGGAGGCAGTATGACTACTGAAAAAGCATACCAGGCAGGTATGAAAAATCTGAATGAATTTTTCCAGCACCTTTCTACTGGCGATGACAGATATAGGATCGTTGATATTAGAGATTGCATCAGCAAAGGAGCTGTTGCAATGGAATTAAAAGATGATCCATTCCTTCGTCAAAAAGTTGACGAGATAGCAAAATCATTTGAGCCAGGAAACACCAATGTAGCCGTTAACACCAATAACCTTGGTGGTGGTGGAGGCGGCGGTGGCGGCGGCGGTGGAGGAAATGAAGGTGGCGGCGGCGGCGGTGGTGGTGGAAGCACCCCATCTGGATATAACCTGTATGAAGGAAACGTATCCTTTGCTTATCCTTCATCCTGGAGAGTTCAGGGAAGAAATAGTACCAGCATGCCTCAGATCAGGCATTTGGTTACAAACAGCAACAGTTCTGCCTGGGTAGAAGTCTATCAGTTTAGCGGTATTAATCAACCGGTCCAGGCTATCTATGCCATTCAGCAACACGTTGCTCAATATGGTGCAACCATACAATTCAATGAATCAGGGCAAACAAATTCAGGTTATCAGATCTTCAGTGGCCAGACTTATTATAATGGCGGGGTGATAAACTGGGTAGGAGGCTTGAAGGCAACAGGTAATGGTGTAGTTGGTATCACCATCGGTGCCCTTTCAACAACAGGCACAAAGTACCAGGCTACTGCAACTAAAATTCTAAGCTCATTAAGATAATTTTATGAAAAAGTTTTTTATACTAACTGTATGTTGTTTGACCCTTATCTCCACTTCATGGGCTCAGCAACAAGTGAACGGTATCAAGCAGATATTCGATATTTCAATGGATAACATTGGAAATGCAACTGTGGAAGTTTCCATGAAATTGAATGCATCACAATGGGACATGTTCAAACGCAACGTTGGGACCAATACTACCATCTTGAAAAGGTCAATGGAGAAATCCCTACCCAAATTTTACCTCTCCAACTTTAGTTTTTCAGAGGACCAGAATGAGCGCATCTATAAAATAAAGTTCAATGTGCTTGGCCTGGCTGCTATTGATGGGAAAGGAAATTGGAAGGCCCAGCTGGATACAAAAGATCCAGATGTAACCAAGCTTTCTGATAGGGAATTTATGATTACAGCAGATATGATGAGTGAAGGGGCACTTTTTCAGATCACTCAGAAAATCCACCTTCCAAGTGGAGCAAAAGGTGCTAAGATTGAGAAAGACAGTTTTGGAAAGGCAGTTTTGACTTATAAAACAGGTTCCGGGTTTATGTCACAGGCTGGCCTTTATGCAGGAATTCTATTGATGGCTGCTGGTGGCTTTACCTTTTATCGGAATTCGAAATCAGGCTCAGGAAAACCTTCCGGAGCTGGAAAGCAAAATTCCGGTTCGTCAACGTCGACGGCAACTTAAAAATGGACTGATGAAAGGTGTAGTAGGACTACTCTTGTTTCTTTTGCACCAATGTATACTTGCTCAGCAACCGAAGCTTGTCTTACCCGTAGGACACACAAGCTCTGTTAGTTCGGCCCTCTTTAGTCCTGATGAAAAATATATTGTCACAGCTTCATGGGACAATACAGCAAAGATTTGGCAGGCTGAAGATGGACGCTTGATGCATGAACTGAAAGGTCATTCAGCATCACTTACCTATGCCTGTTTCAGTCCGGATGGAAAGTTTATTGTAACTGCCTCAAAAGATAGCACGGCTCGTTTGTGGAAGGCCTCAAATGGGGAATTTGTAAGAGAATTCAGGGCACATCGTGACTGGATAAGTGCCGCTTCCTTTAGCTCCGATAATAAATTTCTTGTAATAGGATCCTGGGATAATACCGCCACGGTTTGGGACCTGGCATCCGGCCGTCAACTATACCGGCTCTCCAAACATAGTGGTCCCATTACCTCGGTCGCCTACAGTCAAAACGGGAAGTATATTCTTACTTCTTCCATTGACAGTACAGCAATTATCAGCAATGCAGTTGATGGAAAATTGGTGCAAAAACTTAGAGGTCATGGGGATTGGGTCAATCATGCAGCATTCAGCCCCAATGGTAAAATTGTGGCAACAGCTTCAAACGATGGATCAGCCAGGCTTTGGGACATTACAACAGGCAAAGTAATTAGCGTTCTTTCAAAACATGAAGCTGGAATTAATACTGTTGCATTCAGTAATGATGGAAAGTTTCTTCTTACTGCATCAAAAGATTTCACGGCTGGTTTATGGCAGGCTGCTGATGGTAAACTTCTTCACCAGCTTACAGGACATGAGGCTTCCGTGAACACTGCTCAATTTAGTCAGGATGGAAAATGGATCGTTAGCGGGTCAGATGATAACACTGCTAAATTGTGGCAGACTGCCGATGGTAAATTATTTGGAGATCTCAGGGGACACGAGGGTCCACTGACTTCCTGCACTTTTAATAAAGATGGAAGATATCTCCTTACCTCATCAACTGATAACAGTTCAAAGGTTTGGGAAATTCCTTCACAAAAACTTACTGCAGATCTCAAGGGACATACCAGCGTAGTCACTTCTGCTATTTATAGCGATGACGGTAAATATATGGTAACCGCATCCTGGGATCATACCGCTAAGATCTGGGACGCACGTGACGGCAAATTGCTAAGCAACCTGAAAGGTCATACGCATTGGATCAATTCTGCAGCCTTCAGTGCTGACGGCCGATATGTTGTAACAACTTCTTCTGATAGCACCGCCAGAATATGGTCAGTTCCGAATGGAATTTTAATGGCACAATTAATAGGACACCAGGATTGGGTTAGTTCAGCTTCTTTTAATTCCGATGCAAGCCTTGTGGTTACAACTTCCTGGGATAGCACAGCGCGTGTCTGGAAAGTTAGTAGTGGCGAATTGGTAAGCGAACTTAAAGGCCATAAGGATATGGTAAAGTCTGCAGTTTTTTCTGCAGATGGAAAATCTGTTCTTACTGCTTCCTGGGATAAAACCGCCAGGCTCTGGAACGCGATGAATGGTAATCAGATATTGAACCTCACCGGGCACACTGAAAAGGTTAGAACAGCAGTTTTCAGTCCGGGCGACAAATACGTATTGACTGCTTCCTGGGATAGTACGGCAAGGCTGTGGTCTGCAGATGGAAAACTAATTCAAACCCTGCGGGGTCATAAAGGCTCCTTAAATGCAGCCTTTTTCAGTCATGATGGAAAATACATTGCAACTACTTCAATGGACCATTCGTCAATGATCTGGAATTCTGAAACTGGCAAAATGATCGTGGCTTTAAAAGGTCATCAGAACGTAATCAATTCTGCTGCCTTTAGCCAGGATGGAAAATTATTGGTTACGGCTTCCTGGGACAAGACTGCAAGAATATGGCAGATTCCTTCAGGGAAATTAGTTGGCGAACTGAAAGGACATACGGGATCATTAAAATCAGTTGCCTGGAGTCCTGACAACAACCTGATCGTGACAACCTCAGAGGATAATACAATCAAAACATGGAATGGCCAAACCGGCGCATTCCTCTACACATTTTTTTCCGTTGATAGTACAGGATTTCTTGTCATTGATAAGGATGGTCGATATGACGGAACAGAAGCCGCCCGTAAAATGCTTTACTATGTCTGCGGAAGTGAAATCGCGGATTTAGAACAATTCAAAGATCTGAGCTGGGAACCCGGACTTGTCGGTAAGCTGACAGGTATGAATCACGAGCCAGTAACTGCAAAAAGGATCAGTGATATCGAAATTTGCAATTATACTCCGATGGTTCGTGATAATGGAGTTGTGAGCGGGAAACATAAATTTACTATTACAGGAAGGAGAGGTGGCGTTGGTGAAGTGCAGGTATATGTAAACAATAAACTTGTTGAAAAATATGATACGTCTCAACTTCAGAGGAGCGGATCATCATTCATCTTAAATGTAGATCCTGACAAGGTCAAGGATTTCTTCGTTTCAGAAAGTGAGAACACTCTTTCTGTGAAGGCCACTACAGCTGGAGGTACTATGTTGTCCAGGGGTGTCACTGTTTCGGCTTCAGCCGCAAAAAAATTAAAATCAAATCCCGATCTGTACCTCATCTCAATTGGAATTAGCAAATACAAGGAAGAAAAACTTTCGCTTAAATATGCTGCAAAAGATGCAATTGATTTTTCTTCAGTCCTCTCGGCTTCTGCGGAACGATTACTGAATTCAGATGGCAAGCAGCACGTGTTTTCATATTCCCTCAATACTGATGATGTCAATGCGAGATGGCCAGTAAAGGAAGGAATTGAAAAGCTGATAGATTCCATCGCTATAAAAGCTTCACCTGATGATATACTGGTGTTGTTTTTTGCCGGACATGGTATTCTCCAAACTGGTCAGAAGGATTTTTATCTCCTTACCGCAGATGCAACTTCCTTTGAATTGGATGGAGTTGAAAAACATGTTGCTATCAGTACAGAAGAATTAAAAGACTGGCTGAGAAAGATCAAGGCCAGCAAACAGGTCCTGATCCTCGACGCATGCAACAGCGGTCAGGTAGTTCAAAACTTTCAGGAATTCGTCGGTAAGCGCGAAGTACCCGCAGATCAGCAACGTGCATTGGAGAGTTTGAAAGATAAAACCGGCACCTTTATTCTTTGCGCATCAGCCTCTGGTCAATCGGCATATGAAACCAGTCTATATATGCAGGGACTACTTACTTATAGTCTGCTCTCAGGTATCAAGCTTGGCGGGGGATTGAAGGAGAATAAATATATAGATGTAACTAAATGGTTCAACTATACAGTTGATTACGTAAAACAACTGGCAAAGGAAATCGGGGGCAGGCAGGATCCGCAGTTGATTGGTAACGCCAGCTTTCAAATAGGGATGGTGGACAGGCAGCTGGTTGATAACATCCAGCTTTCGCTCAAGAAAAAAATCTTCAGAAGATCTGTCTGTATCCAGGATCTTGAGCTGTTGAATGATGAATTGGATATGTCCAGGCTTATTGATAACGAGTTAACCGAACTTTCAGAAAAGGGCCGGTTAAGTCCATTGTTATTTGTTGCCGATAATACACTTGCAGATACATATTCCGTCAGTGGCAGATATGGTATTGAGAATTCAGACATAATATTCAAAGGTTCAGTGCTGGAAGGGCAGAAAAAGCGGGTTTTTCAATTTGAAGTCAAGGGTAACATTCTTAAAAAGGAAGAACTGGCAAAAAACATTGTAAATAAGATCCAGGAATTTTTAAACCGAACCTCCCCCTAAACCATAAACGAATCATGAAAAAAGCATTCAATTGGTATCTGTTGATTCTTCTAATCCCTCTTCTTAACGCTTGCGTTGCTTCCAAGATGGGGTCAGCAGTTAAGGAAGAAACAGTAGCGATGAAAATAAAGGAGCAACGAAATGTCATCGACCCCGAAAAATTACCCGCTCAGTTGCCGCTCTCCATGGGTGAACGTGCTCTGGCCGATAGGGGACAGGGAAGAGGCTTGTTGTCCCCGGTAGCAGGAAGTCTGGTCTCACTTGCCACCAGTGCTGTGAAAAAAATGATCGCAAATGACAAGAAAAAATATACCGCCGAATACCAGGTAGGGCTTACTGATCTTTATTTCTACGATCAACTTTCCGGAGAAGGGCCCTTTGATCCCGTTGGAATGCAATTTAGCGGCTTCAAGCTAGTGCGGACCTTCATCAATAGTGAATCGAAAGTAGACACTGCGCTCCTGGCCGATTTTGCCCTCGATACAGTTAACATATCGGAAACTATTAATAATTCTATTTTTCGGCTGAGACTTAAATCTTTTGATCTCAGGTTTGCAAAAGCAAAGATTGCAACCGGTCAGCAGAAGAAATTAAATATGGACTTCGAGATTACATTCATGACATCCTATGTGAATGATCAGGGTTCAATATTTGACAGTATTGTCCTCGGTAAATTTTATCTTTTTCTGCGAGATGCACCATTGGAACCATCCGCCACTGGATACAAAGAATATTATCAGGCGATGCAGGATAGTATTTTGACCGGAAAATCTTTTATTATTCCAAGATCATTTGGCTACCATCGTGAGCCAGATGGTTTGATGAAACCTGGATACAGCCAGGGAGCATATTCCATTCACGTCAAAGTGAAGGAAAGCTCAAAGAATAATTTTGTTACCAAACTGGTTTTTGATAATGCAAATCTGATGATTGACGCGGGAGGCACACAGATAAAAAACAAGCTTAAGAACCTATAACGGATTTCATGGCTAAGAAGATTACATTTTCATTTTTATGCGGGCTTGGCATCCTTGCTCTTTCGTGGCTATACCATAATTATGATTTCTCATTTACAATTGAAGACAAGTTTCTTAAGAAAGTCTTTCTCTGGAAGGATAAAATCTATTCCTCACCTCCTGGCAATAAGGCTGATTTTGTATTCATAAATACTGGTAAGGACCTTGCCCTGGTTGATGATACTGTTGATTACGGAAATGTTTCTGTCTCTGACAGGGAAAAGATCTATCAGCTTATTCATTTCATTGATTCAGTTCCTGATCAACCAGTTTTCACCGTTATAGATATTCAATTTTATTATCCTTATACTATAAAGCCCGAGATAGATTCTTTACTTGGGAATATATTAGCGAATAACGAAAGGATGCTGATCCCCATATTGAAGGATGGAAATGATAAATACATACCGCCTCTCTATAAAGGAAAATATGCTTATTCGGACTACAGAACATATGGACCCAATTTCAACAAGTTCAGGATCCTGAATCACGAAGCTGTTTCGTCCATTCCGATTGTAATGCATGAATCAATTAATAAGGTCAAGTATAAAGATCACATTTGGTATGCTACCTGTAACAACCGTCTTTGCCTTTCTGCAGTCTGGCCAAGTTATTATTTGAAGAATAGTGATATCACAGGCATTCGGAATGTGAACAATGTTCAGGGTGTTGTAGTTGATAGGGTAGTGGAAAACGAAAGCGAAAAACCTTTTGCGAAATATTATAATATTGGTGAGATCCTTTTTGACCTGGACGCAAACCCTGGGAGCTATCGTGATTATTTTAAGGACAAGATAATTTTCATTGGAAACTTTGAGCAGGATCAACATACCACTCCGGTAGGGAAAATGGCAGGGCCAGTTTTGCTTGCGAACATCTATCTCTCACTGCTGAATGATCAGCACATAATTGGAACGACTTTTATCATTTTCATATTATTGGCATTTACTGGATTAAGTTATATCGCTCTATATGATAAGATACCAGAGGTGAAATTCAATTTCAAGTTCATGTTCTCCTCTTTTCTGGTGAAATTTATAAGGGGTTATATTTCTTACTTCGGTTGTTTGTTTGTTTTGTCCATCCTGGCATTGGTGATTTTCAATGTGCAGCTTGGGTTGTTTTTACCCTCATTTATACTTACAGGTATTGAATATGTACGGCATAAAAAATACCTTGGGGGAAAACCAAAGATGCAGGAAAAAGAACAGAATAAAATTGAAGTTCGGGCCCCTGTTCAATCATAATTTTTTCTAAATTCAGAGCCCTTGTGATAAAGGATTTATCTATGCGAATTGTACTGCTTATAGTAATGATTTTGAGTGTGTGTTTCCCATTTGCTCAAACGGAAAGTCCACAGCAAAGGATTTCCCGGTACAGCCTGGTTATTCAGCAATTTCCAGATAGTGTTGGTGCGTTTGTGGGCCGGTGTCAGGCCTATAATGATCAAAAACAATACAGGTTGGCGATTGGTGATTGCAATAAAGCTTTAAAGTTGGATCCCCTGAAAAAGGATGCATTGAAATATAGGGGGTACGCGCTCTATCATGAGAAGAAAATTCGATTCTGCCATTGCTGATTTCAATCTCGCAATCAAACAGGACCCTAAGGATGCCATGGTATGGAACTGGAGAGGAAACAATTACTATTACCTCGATAAACTTGACCAGGCCATTAGTGATTTTACCGAAGCATTGAGGCTAAACCCTACCTATGCAATGGCATGGTTCAACCGGGGTGATACTTATTATTGGCAGGAGAAATATGACCTGGCAGTTGGAGATCTTTCAGAATCCCTCATTCATGATCCGAAGTATATGCGGGCATGGTACATACGAGGGATGTGTTACTATTATCAAAGCAAATATGATCTTGCTATTGCTGACTTCACGCAAGCATTGATCCTCGATCCTGATAATGCTGATATCCTGAACTCGAGAGGACTCTGTTATTATTTTCAAAAGAAAGACGATTTGTCGCTGGCAGATTTCACTGCCTCATTGGGAAGTGATCCACAAAGTTCTTATGCCTGGATCAATAGAGGACATCTCTATAAGAGAATGGAAAAATATGACCTCGCAATTACTGATTACACCCAGGCTCTTCTTTATGATCCAAAGAGTGCTGACGCGATTTATAGCCTGGCTAATATTTATTCTTTACAGGGAAAACTTGATGAAGCGATCGCAAAATATACTGAGGCCCTCAAATTTGATCCGAAGGCCACCGATGCTCTCAGCAGCAGGGGGGATGTATATGTTCAACAGGCCAAATATGACCTTGCACTTAAGGACTACAATGAGATCCTGAAAATCGATCCAAATAATGTTGATGCAGTTACTTCAAAAGGCATTGTTTACCGGAGGATGCGCAATTATGATGCAGCTCTTAAGGAATTCAATGAGGCGGTGAAAATGAACCCGAAGTCTGTTTATGCATTGATCAGCCGTGGAAATTTCTTTACTGAGTATTTTAAATATGATGAAGCGATCAAGGATTTTGGACAGGTCCTCGTATTTGATCCCAGGAGCCATGAGGCAAGACACAATCGTGGCAATGCTTTTTACTACCAGGGTAAGTTTGATCTCGCCATCAGCGAGTATACAATGGTGATGGTGCTGGATCCTAAAAACACAATGGCGCTCTTTAACAGGGCCAATGCTTACAAATTTATCAGGAAGTATAACGAAGCTATTGCTGATTATACTACTGCTATCAATATCAAAAAAGATTTTAAGGATGCATGGCGCGAAAGAGGGAATGCCTATCTGGCTATCAGCAAGTATGAACCTGCTGAGGAGGATCTGAATGAAGCCCTTCGGTTAGCGCCCAGAGATACGCTGACTTTAAATAATCGCGCGCTTGTCTTTCATTTTCAGAGAAAGTATGATAATGCAATTAAGGATTTTACCGAAGCGATAAAAATTTCGCCAACCTATCATATGGCAAAAATTAATCGCGGTATTACTTATGGTGAGCAAGGGAAGTTTGATCTTGCGCTTGCCGATTACAATGATGTCCTTACTAAGGATCCAACAAATCTTGAAGCATTGGCAGATCGCTCAGCAATTTATTTAAGACAAAGAAAATTTGACGAAGCGCTTAAGGATATCAACCAGGCATTGAAGATCTTTCCTGATCATCTCAGTTCGCTGAATAACCGCGGCAATGTATATTATGAGCAAGGAAAATCAGACCTCGCATTTCAAGACTACCGGAAAATACTCACTATTGAAAAGGACAACCTTATCGCATTGTGGAATCTTGGCAACGGTCACTATTTGATTGGAAACATTGATTCTTCTCTATACTATGCCGGTCAGGCTTTGAGGATAAACTCAAAGTATGTTCCTGCTATGAACATCAGGGCAATGGCCTGGTATTATCAGGGAAAGATCCAGCAGGCAATGGATGAAGTGCAGCTTGCCTTGCAATACGATCCGAATTCTGTTGAAGCACTTACAACTAAAGGAATGATGTATGCCTACCAGGGTAAGTATGATTCCGCACTTTACGTGTACAATCTTGGACTTCGAATTGACCCGGGTAATGCTTCTGCTTTGAATAATCGTGGTCTGGTTTATTATAACCTTGCCAGGTATGACAAGGCAGAACAGGACTATGTAAAAGCTCTGGAACGCCAATCAAATAACAGCAGGGTAATCATCAACCTGATTCTTGTTCACATGGCAGCTGGCCAATTTGATAAGGCCTCTACTCTTTACAAAGCTTACTTGCAAAAAGGGCTGAGCTCATACATGGAACAGAATAAGTCATTCAATTTCCTAAAAAAGTATCTCGCCTCAGCCGACTTGATCATCGCAAAGGACTTTAAAAAGGCCAGTCAGTCCCTTCAATCTTCCCTGGAAGATTATAAGCAAGCCAACCAGGATGAAAATACCAACCAGTTACTGTCATACGAATATTCAAATGTGATGTATCGGACAGGATGGGTGCACGAACAATTGAGTGAAAATGAAAAGGCCCTCGAGTATTATAAGAAAGTTCTTGTATTGAATCCCCGGCTTGAAGGACTCAATGCCCGGATTGAACAAATTGATTCAAAACTTAAGAATTCGATTGCTTCAGCTAACACCCCTCCGGTGATTGAATTATTAACTCCTGCTGTTCTGCGCGGAAGCACAGTGGCAAAGGAGTCCGGCTCGGATCAAATTTTTGTGAGCGGAATTGTAAAAGATGCCACAGGTGTTGATTGGGTGAAGGTGAATGGTAATACTGTAACCAAGATCGAATCAAATGGTTATTTCTCAGCAAACTTGAAACCTACAGAAACTCAGATCAACATACAAACCGCAAATAAGAAAGGCTTGATGGCATCGGCTACGTTTATGATGGAAGCGCAGGTTCAGCAAAAGGAAGGGGAATTCGAAATTCCTCCAATTCCACCGGAAGAGAAGCCAGTATTTCATGCGGTATTGATTGCCTGCAGCAATTATGACGGAACAAATTGGGGAAAGCTTCCAAGTACAATTAAAGAAGCGCAGGCTTATAAGAAAATTCTGCAAGATTTCTATGGATTCAATGAGAAGAATATTGTTGAGTTGTATGATAAAGGGAGAAGAGAGATACTCACTGCTTTAAGCGCAAAGGTTGAGTCAATGACAGAAAACGATAACCTCATAATCATGTTCGCGGGTCATGGCACTTTCAAAGAAACTCCTACAGATATGATTGGTTATTGGGTACCACTCAATGCTGAAACCAATTTTGATTATATATCAAATTATAATTTGAGTGAGATCATTTCTGCCTGTAAGGCAAAACACATACTCATGCTTTCTGATGCTTGCTATAGCGCTGCTATGCGTGGCAAGGATGCGGAACAAATATCGCTTCCTAAAAAAATGGAATATAAATTCACAAGCAGGCAGGTACTTACAAGTGGTGGCCTGGAAAAAGTTCCAGGTGAGAGTGTGTTTATTAAGATGGTGATGAAGGCGCTTGATGTGAACAAGGAAAAATTCCTTTCGACTAAAGCTTTATATAGCCTGATTTTCTCAGGAGTCAAAAATCAGACAAATAAAGAACCTGAATTAAACCTTTTTGGAAAAGATGGAAACCAGGGAGGTCAGTTTTATTTCGTAAGAGTTAAATAAAAAAATATGAGAAAGATTTTTCAGCTTATCTGCATGTTGGTTATATGCCAGGTTGGTTTCTCACAATACACCGTGACTAAGGTTGGCGGCGTAGTAAGAAAAAAATCAAATTCCGAATTATTGAAACCTGGAAGTAAGCTATCAGACAATGAAATGCTTTCATTTTCAACTCAAACAGATTTTGTCCGGGTAATTGTTTCTGGTAAGGGAGTTTACATGATCACTCCAAGTCCTAAAAGCAAGAAGGAAGGGCAATTCATTGTAGAGATGTTGAAGTCTGCACTTCACATCAAATCTAAAGAGGGATATTTAAGTGGTAGGGCTGAGATGGCCCGTACACTGCCTGCATCCTTTGAAACAGAGGAAATAGTGAATATTAAGAATCTCATCGCTGATGAAAATAAATATGTATTCGATTCAAAGGTTTATGATGTGAATGAAGGAAGATTCTTTCTTCAGATTGAATATCCTGATGAGAAACCTGTGATCAAGTCGCTGCGAACAAAAGAGGATACTTTATTGCTCTTTGCTGCGGATTTCGCAGGAACCCAAACCTCCCTTCTAAAAGCCAAATTCAAACTTGGATATTATTCCAAGAAAAATAATACAAGTGTTTCGCTGATAGAGATCAAGCCATACGTTGACGCAAGTGGCGAGATGGAAAGGATCATGAAAGTTATGATCGATGAATTGAAGGAAGGTGACAAACAAAAGCTGAAACATCTTTGCTATGCAGAGATTTATGAAGCGCTGGGAAAACCATCTGACATACTTTTCAATTTAATATTCAATAAGCTCATGACTGAACGAAACGCCAAAAATTCACAGGTATGAAAAGGATTGTTGTTTGCTGCGATGGAACATGGGCCAAGCCAGGAACACTTGACAGAGGAGCCGTAGTAGAAACAAATGTTGAAAAGTTTTATAAGGCACTTAAGACGGAAAACACAGCTGTTGAACAGATCAGGTTTTATGGTCAGGGGGTAGGGACACGTTTTGAACTAAGGGATAAGTTACTGGGCGGTGGAATGGGTTTTGGTATTGACAGGAGCATCCAGGATGCCTATAAATTCATCATGTGGAGTTATGAACCTGGTGATGAGTTGTATTTATTGGGATTTAGTCGCGGTGCATATACGGTCCGCAGTCTCGCTGGACTCATTAGAAACTGCGGAATAATGAAACCGGAATTCCTGGATTTTGTTGAGGAAGCCTACCATTTATACAGAGACAGGACTGAATTGACGCATCCTGAAAGTGACCTGATGAAGTCCTTTAAGAAATCCTACGGCAAGGAAGATGAAACGGTAATAAAATTTCTTGGTGTTTGGGATACAGTTGGTTCACTTGGTATCCCTATTCCCTGGTTTAGCTGGTGGAATTTGAAATATAGGTTTCACGATGTAAAACTTAGCGGACAAATCAAATATGCGTATCATGCGCTGGCGGTTGATGAACGTAGGAAATTTTTTGCGCCAGCAATTTGGGAGATCAGTGAGGATGCAATTGTTCGCCCCGATCCGCAAGTGAGTGAACAGGTATGGTTTCCGGGAGTGCATTGCAATGTAGGTGGCGGCTATATTGACGCAGGCTTGAGCAACATAGCATTGAAATGGATGATGGAAAAAGCTGCAAACACAGGACTTGAATTTGATCCAGATTATATCAAACAAATTGAATGTAATAGTAAGGGAGAAATTAGAAATTCAATAGAAGGGGTATTTAAAATTACACCAAGATTGCTCCGGCCAATCAATAAGATCATCAGTCGTGCTAAAGAGGATGCTAAAGGACAGGTTACTGGTGGAACAAAAATCAGGAATGAAAAAATCCATTATAGCTGCCTGGAAAGATTTCACTTTCTGAAGGATTACCGGCCTGGCAATCTTCCCATCGCTGTAGACAGTGGAACTGATCTTGATCCTGGTAAAGACAAATGGCAGCCCGAATGGGAGGAGTATCTGGAAAGCTGCAAAAAGTTTGCGAAAGAGAAGAAATGACAGGGACCAACATTTGGATTATCAGCAGGGAGAGATGGTCTTTAGACTAACTTCACTCATCTTCAACTAAACTAATCGCCATGAGAAAATTCATTATACTTTTTGCGGTCGCAGCAATCCTGGGTATTTCATGTAATAGCAATCAATCTGTTGAAAGTTCAAATAAAAGCGATTCCGCAAAAGCAAAAGACTCCTCTCAAATTTCTGATTCAACCAACCCAGCTTCTGCTCCGGTAGAAAATGCACAATATTGACTTAGTGACCCTCGCGCACCCTTGCGTCCTGGCGAGTCTTGAGCGGAGTCGAAGGAGCGGTTAAAATCAGGAATTACACCCAAAATCCACCAGAAATCCCATTTTCCCCTTAACCCTTAATTTTACAACACATTCACTGCATATGCCTCAAGACAAAAACCGTCAATTTCTCGATTTCGAAAAGCCGATCAAGGATCTGTTTGACGATATAGAGAGATTGAAGCAAACGGCAGAGAAATCAAAGGTTGATCTCACCGATTCGATTCAGAAGTTGCAAGAGCAGGTGTTGCAAAAACGTCAGGAGATCACTCAGAATCTTACAAGTTGGCAACGCGTGCAGTTAAGCCGTCATCCAGACCGGCCGTATACCTTGAAGTATATTGATAAGATGTTCACCAATTTTGTTGAGCTATATGGTGACAGGAATGTGAAAGATGATAAAGCCATGGTGGGTGGGTTCGCTCAACTGGATGGGGAAACTATAATGGTTATCGGCCAGCAGAAAGGACAAAACACCAAGATGAGGCAGATGAGAAATTTTGGAATGGCGAATCCTGAAGGTTATCGGAAAGCATTGCGACTCATGCGCCTCGCTGAGAAATTCGGGAAGCCAGTAATAACTCTTATTGATACACCAGGTGCTTATCCCGGGCTTGAAGCAGAGGAACGTGGCCAGGGCGAAGCCATCGCCAGAAATATATATGAGATGTGTCGCTTGCAGGTTCCAATAATAGTGGTGATCATTGGCGAAGGTGCTTCTGGTGGTGCATTGGGAATTGGTGTGGGGGACAGGGTCTTCATGCTTGAGAATACCTGGTACACCGTAATATCTCCAGAAAGTTGCAGTTCAATTTTATGGAGAAGTTGGGAAATGAAGGAAAAGGCCGCAGAACAATTGAAATTAACGGCAGACTATATGCATAAGTTTGGACTGATCGACCAGATCATTCCTGAACCAATAGGAGGTGCACACTGGGATTATAATGAAGCTGCACAACTGCTAAAACCTCATTTGAAAAATGCAATTGCCGAATTAAAACAACTTTCCCCCGCTGAACGCACCCGAAAGCGGATCGAAAAGTATTGCAGAATGGGCTTCTGGGATGAGGTCCCTGAAGAAGTTGTAAGGGAAGAACCCATCGCCATTCCTGAAGTGCCAGGTTCTTAAGCCCTGCAATTGGTTCTTAAATTCAATTTTCAAACTCTAAAGATTCTATTATATATATGTCTCTCAGATCTGTATTAAGAGGTACTGGTGTAGCCCTTGCCACACCCTTTGAAAGAAATTCTGAAATCGATTTTAGTTCATTGGGAAAACTAATTGAATTTGTCATCGATGGAGGCGTGGAATATATTGTCACACTAGGCACAACAGGTGAAACTCCAACGCTGGACCGCTCCGAAAAAATTGAAATTGCAAACTACACTTTGGAGAAAGTGAATGGAAGAGTTCCTGTGGTGATTGGTATCGGCGGAAATAATACGAACGAACTCCTGCATGATCTTGAAACATTTCCAGTTGAAAAATGCGTGGCTGTATTAAGCGCTTCTCCATATTATAATAAGCCATCTCAAGAAGGACTGTTTGTTCATTACAAAACCCTGGCTGAGGCATCCTCCCGGCCCATCCTTCTATACAATGTTCCTGGCAGGACCGGTAGAAATATTTCTGCTGGTACTGCAATCAGACTTGCAAAGGAGGTAGAAAATGTTGGAGGAATTAAAGAAGCAAGTGGCGATATGATTCAATGCATGGAAATCCTTCGCGACAAACCTGAAGATTTCCTTGTTGTTAGCGGAGATGATAATCTGGTTCTGCCGCAAATCGCATGTGGGATGGAAGGAGTAATTAGTGTGGCAGCAAATTGCTTCCCGAAAGATTTCAGTGAAATGACAAGACAATGTTTATCTGGAAATTTCAAAGCCGCAAAAGAGATTAACGATAAATTGATCGAAGGGTATGAATTGCTTTTTGCCGAAAATAATCCGGCAGGATTGAAAGCCTTTCTTGCCGAGGAAGGATTGATCAAAAACGAACTGAGATTGCCCCTGGTCCGCCTAAGCGATGCCCTGCATACCAGGGTGAGGGCATATTTGGAAAAACATCAGCTTGTAATGCAGGAGTAGGGCACCGCTCAATGAGAGAGGGGATTCAAAATGAAATGAAACTCTGACCGTCGGAGTATAATATCAAAATAGATGAAATTATTTTATTCCTTATGGTTGCTTCTGAGCTCTGCGTTCGTGCATGCACAATACAAGGTTGTGATTACAATTACTTCGCTGCCATCTAACCGTCCTACAGAACGCGTATATCTCGCCGGTAGTTTTAATCAGTGGAATCCTGCCAGTGAAGATTTTAGAATGCAAATAAACAGTCAGGACCGGTATGCAATCCTGATAAATGACCTCCCTGCTGATGAATACGAATTCAAGTTTACACAGGGGAGCTGGAATAAAGTAGAAACAACTAATGATGGTAAACCTATCGCAAACAGAAGAATAAGAATTATGTCAGATACAGTTTTGAATTTAGCGATAGAAGGATGGGCCGATGGGAAGCCAACAGAAAGGAAACATACTTCAAATGCGCAGGTAAAAATTATGGACTCATCCTTCCATATTCCTCAGCTGGGAAGGAACAGAAGGATCTGGATTTATGTACCAAAGGAATATTATGAAAATCCCAAATTAAGATTCCCCGTTTTATATATGCACGATGGCCAGAATCTTTTTAATGAAGCCACTTCTTATGCGGGAGAATGGGGAGTAGATGAATCCATGGATTCACTCAGGAAGAAGTCAATCATTGTTGGAATTGACAATGGTCAGCAGATGAGAATGAATGAGTACAATCCTTACGATCATCCGAAATACGGAAAAGGAGAAGGGAAGAAATATGTTGAATTCATAGCTAAAACATTGAAGCCTTATATCGATAAAAATTATCGGACAAAAAAGGATGTTGCCAATACAATGATCTCAGGAAGTTCAATGGGGGGATTGATTTCACTCTATGCAGTAATAAAATATCCCCAGGTGTTTGGAAAGGCAGGTGTTTTCTCTCCGGCATTCTGGGTTGCAAATTCACTAAGAACCGATATTGCCACTCTTGTAAAACCATCAACGCATAAACATTTGCGAATCTATTTTTATGCCGGTGAAATGGAGAATAAAGATATGGTCAAGGATATGCTTTACTATTTTGAGAGAATGCGAAAATTGGGTGGTTCTAAAATGCTTGTGAGGATCAATGCTGATGGTAAGCATGATGAGCCTACGTGGCGGGCAGAGTTCCCAGCCTTCTATAATTGGATCAATCAGTAAATTAACCGCCAAGACGCAAAGGCGCGAAGGAACGCCAGAACTCTTTGCGTAACCTCGCGTCCTAGCGTCTTGCGGTTAAACTCTTCAACCATAACTATATGAAAAAAGTCTTCCCTATCATTCTTCTTTCATTTTTTCCCCTGACATGGCAACCAAATCCCATGAATGAACTTGCAGCACTTTGTGGTACCTGGAAGATGGAAAGCAGGAGAGGAGCGATCTACGAACATTGGAACAAACAAAGTAGTGAAGAGTTGCTGGGCAAGAGTTTTAAATTAAATGGGGTTGATACAATCTTACTTGAAGACGTTCGCCTGACTTCTACCGGTAACAATATTTTTTATACGCCAGTGGTTACCGGCCAAAGCCAGGGAAAACCAGTTCAATTCAGATTAATTACCTGGAACGATAAACAATTTATCTTCGAAAATAAGGAACACGATTTCCCTCAGCGTGTCATTTACCATTTGTTGAACAAGGATTCAGTTCATGCGTGGATTGAAGGAACTAAAGATGGTAAAGAGAGAAGGTCAGACTTTTATTACAAAAGAATCAAGTGAGAATTTTGAACTTTTAAGAGTTTAACCGCCAAGAAACAAAGGCGCAAGGGAGCGCCAGGAGTCTTTGCGTAACATTGCGTCCTGGCGTCTTTGCGGTTAAACTCTTCAAATCACGCAATTCTATACGTGACACCTTCCAATGCAAGTTCTGTATTAGGAAACACATCTTTTGCTTCCTCAAGAAAGGCATCAAGCTTTTCATATTTTGAGCTGAAGTGACCAAGGAGAAGTTTTCCTACATCTGCTTTTTTTGCAATTTCCGCTGCCTGGGTACTGGTGCAATGAAATCTTGCGATTGCACGATCTTCCAGGTCCTTCAGATAGGTTGCTTCGTGGTATAGGACATCAACACATTTTACTTTTTGAGCGATCGTCTCATTATAAATAGTATCTGCCGCAAAGGCATACGACCTGGGTCTGGGAGCTGCTACAGTCACAAGATCGTTTTTCACTATCTCACCATTAGCCCTTTTGAAATCTTCTCCCTTCTTCAGATGATCAAAAAAGTGTTCAGGAATTTTTTGTTCCCTGGCCTTTAATGGATTGATCTTTCGCGGAGATCTTACTTGTGAAAACTTGAAACCCCAGCATTCTATGCGATGAAACACTCTGAAGGCCTCTACTGTAAATTTTGAAGTGACCACAATTATTCCTTCTTCTGTGAGGGGATGAAAAATAATCCTAAAAGGAAGTGTAGTTGCTGCAACCTGTAATTGCCAGTTGATCAATTCCTGCAATGGCGGAGGAGCATAAAGATTTAAATCATGCTCTCTATGCATGAGACCCATGCTGGTAATAAGACCTATGAGCCCGAAATAATGGTCGCCATGCAGATGTGAAATAAATACATGATTGATCCTGCTGCGGCGAATCTTATACCTGGAGAGCTGCATCTGAGTACCTTCTCCGCAATCCACAAGAAACAGATATTCGTCCAGCGTTACTACCTGGGCAGTAGGATGACGGTCATAGGCAGGTAATGCAGAATTATTTCCCAGTATGGTAACAGCCAGCATATTTTTTTGAAAAATGAGTTATTCTCAATGTTGAGCATGAATAAGCCATGCACGAGCTATCAGACAGCAAAAATCGTTGTTTGCTGCATTATCCTGAGATATTTCTATTCAATCAAGCTGGCTAAGTATTGAACGAATTGAATGCAAATAGCCTCCACCAAATAAATTCAGGTGAATCAACAGAGGATAAAGATTGCTTATTTCTGATTGCTGTCTGTGATTTATGGGAAGAGCGTAATGATGTTCATATGCCTCATAAAAATTACGATCTACATTCCCAAATAAGGTGAGCATTCCGAGGTCGATAGTGCGATGTCCATAATAAGTAGCAGGATCAATTAAGACAGGTACGGAATGTTGGTCACACAGAAGGTTCCCGCTCCAAAGATCACCATGCAAGGCTGATGAAGGTTCGTCAGTGAAAATCTCAGGCAAACGGTGAAATAATTTCTCAAACTTCTTTAGTTCTGTAGAAGAGAGCAATTTCATCTCGCTCGCAAGTCTCAATTGAGGTTCAAGCCTGCACTCACGAAAGAAATCCGGCCAGGATCGTCTAACCTCATTTAATTGGGGCAAGGCTCCCATGAAATTGTTTTCATAAAATCCAAAATTCCTCTTGCCATCTTCACCAAACCAGGATTGTTGATGAAGAATTGCCAGTGATTCCCCAAACGACTTCCAAAACTCACTTGTTTTTCTACCTTCCTCGATCCATTCAAGGACCAGGATCTGTTGACCCTCAAATTCACTGCAAGAGTATATTTTGGGAACCCGAAAACAATTCATCGATTCCAGAAACCTAAGACCATTCCTCTCTTTTTCAAAAAGACCAGGAATGGATTCTGTTAAATTTATTTTGCAAAAAAAACTTGACTTTCCTGCTTCCAGTTTGAAAGTATGATTGATGGAACCTCCTCCAACGGGGCTAAAAAGAATTGGTACTGCAAGTCCAAGTTCAATTTGAAGAAATGATGACAGAGCTTTGGAAGGCACGGGAATTAGTCAATTTGAAAATTTGAAAATTTGAAAATTTCTTGCCTGCTGACGCAGTCGAGCAGGGAAAATGAAGAAATAAATCAGTGGTCAGAAGTTAAGAAGTTGAGAAGGTAATTCCGAAAAGTTCACGACTCACGACTCACGACTCACGTCTCACGACTCACGACTCACCTCTCACGATTAGATAAAATTCAATCCCCTTCTAGCAACTCTCGTTCAATTTCTTCCATCTGTACTATATCATAGGCCTCGCTCTCAGTAGGGGTTACATTCATGACTTCTAACAGAGCTTCTTTTTCCAGGAAATTTTCTATAGATTTTTGCATTTCACAAAAAACGAAGGATGCATTGTTTTCGTAGAAAGATTGTTGAAGGTTTGCAAGTGCTTCGGCAGAAGGGCGGTCAATAGTCTCTACTGAACTCAGATTGAAGACAACGTTTTTAACAGGAGTTTTTAGTAAGGGATGCAAAGTTTCGGTGAGTTCTGCTGTCATATTAGCAGCAAGGTTTGTTGAATTCAGCGTTATGACATGGAATTTTTCTCTGGTATCTATTTTGACTAACATAATTCACTTGAGATTGTTGACAGCCGTTAATAAAGTGCTGAAAACAATTCTCAAAAATATTCGTTATTATTGTATCATACTCAATTAATTAAAAATGGATAACAACTTTTCTGCCCAGGTGAAGGAGATTATTTCATTCAGCAGGGAGGAAGCGTTAAGGTTGGGAAACGATTTTATTGGGACGGAACATTTATTGCTGGGTCTGATCCGTGAGGGAGATAATACTGCTATCAAGATTCTAAAAGGTTTGAATGTTGATTTATATGAGCTACGCAAGGAGATTGAATTAGCAGTGAAAGACAAGACTGGAAAGAACATTGCGAACATCAACAGCCTTCCCCTTACCAAGCAGGCAGAAAAAGTAATCAGAGTAACTGTTCTTGAAGCGAAAGCTCTCAAAAGCCCAACAGTAGAAACTGAACACCTGATGCTCTCCATTCTGAAAAACAAGGAAAACATAGCAACTCAAATCTTAAATCAATACGACGTGGATTACGATCTTTTCCGTAACGAACTTGGTGTTGTAAAAAGTAATGAAGTACGCTCAGAGTATACTGACGAGAACGATGATGATTTCGATGAAGAGAAAAAATACTCGCAGTCCAAATCAAAAGGCGCTGGTAATGCTAAGAGCAAAACACCTGTACTGGATAACTTCGGTAGGGACATAACCCGAATGGCTGAAACCGGATCACTGGATCCGATAGTAGGAAGAGAAGAAGAAATTGAGAGGGTTTCCCAAATACTTTCGAGGCGTAAGAAAAACAACCCAATACTCATCGGAGAACCGGGTGTTGGTAAAACTGCCATCGTTGAAGGTCTTGCGCTACGCATCGTACAGCGTAAAGTCTCAAGAGTTCTTTTTGACAAGCGCGTGATCTCCCTGGACCTTGCCGCACTTGTGGCTGGTACCAAGTATCGCGGTCAGTTTGAGGAAAGAATGAAGGCCATCATGAACGAACTTGAGAAAAATCGTGATGTGATCCTTTTCATTGATGAAATTCATACGATTGTAGGTGCTGGTGGAGCCAGTGGTTCCCTGGATGCCTCAAATATATTCAAGCCTGCACTTGCCAGGGGAGAACTCCAGTGCATAGGAGCATCAACTCTTGACGAATACAGAATGTATATCGAAAAGGATGGCGCACTTGATCGCAGGTTCCAGAAGGTGATGGTAGATCCTCCAACTGTGGAAGAAACCATTCAGATTCTGAACAACATCAAATCCAAATACGAGGATTATCATAATGTCACCTATAGTGATGATGCTATTGACGCTTGCGTTAAGCTGAGCGATAGATATATGACCGACCGTTTGCTTCCTGACAAAGCCATTGATGTGCTTGATGAAGTAGGAGCAAGGGTGCATTTGAAAAACATTAACGTACCACCGGAAATCGTTGACCTTGAGAAAAAGATCGAGGACGTTAAGAATGAAAAGAACAAGGTTGTAAAGAGCCAGAAGTTTGAAGAAGCTGCTTCATTGCGGGATGCCGAAAAGCGTCTGCAGGAAGACCTAGAGCGTGCGAAAGCCAGTTGGGAAGAGGAAAGCAAACACAAACGCTATCCCATTGATGAGGATAATATTGCTGAAGTAGTTAGCATGATGACTGGAATTCCTGTTAAAAGGATGGTCCAGGCTGAAAGTGAAAAACTTCGTCATATGGGCGATGACATGCGCTTAATGGTAGTTGGACAGGACGAAGCCATTGGTAAGGTTGTGAAAGCTATACAGCGTAACAGGGTGGGATTGAAAGATCCAAAAAAACCAATCGGTACGTTCATCTTTCTTGGCCCTACGGGTGTTGGAAAGACTGAGCTTGCAAGGGCCCTTGCCAGATATATGTTCGACAGTGAGGATTCACTCATCAGAATTGATATGAGTGAATACATGGAAAAATTCACCGTGAGTCGGCTTATTGGTGCTCCTCCGGGATATGTAGGATATGAAGAAGGCGGACAGTTGACTGAGAAAGTAAGGCGTAAGCCATATTCAGTCATCCTCCTTGATGAAATTGAAAAGGCGCATCCTGATATTTATAATATTCTCTTGCAGGTTCTGGATGATGGACAACTGACAGATGGCCTCGGAAGAAAGGTGGACTTTAAGAATACAACTATCATCATGACTTCAAACATTGGCGTACGTCAGTTGAAGGATTTTGGTGAAGGTGTGGGATTTGCCACAGCTGCAAGAAACCAGAGTTCCGATGAAAATAACAAGGCTGTCATTGAAAAGGCACTAAAGCGTACTTTTTCTCCGGAATTTCTGAATAGGATTGATGATGTGGTTGTATTTAATACACTGCATAAGGAACACATTTTCCAGATCATTGATATCCTGATGAAGGGTGTTCTTAAACGCCTCAATAACCTTGGATTTACTTTGGAACTCACTGATGAAGCAAAGGATTTCCTTGCAGAGAAAGGCTATGATCAGGCGTTTGGTGCAAGGCCGTTGCATAGGGCAATTCAGAAATACCTTGAAGATCCTCTTGCAGAAGAAATCCTGAGTTTGAGTATCAAACAAGGCGATGTTCTGGTAGCAGAACTTGATAAAGAAAATTCTAAATTGAAATTTTCATTCAAGGAAAAAGCTCCAAAAGAAAAATCACAGGCCTAATTAATATTGATTAAGCTTCCATAATTTTAATGCCCTGACCGTTGGTCGGGGCTATTTTTTTGTGATCGAATTGAAATGGGATAACGTAGAATATGCGTTTGTAAAATTCTCCAGGAGAAAGAAAAACAATGAGGGAATTTTTTTTTGCACTAAGCTATTCATTCTGGAAAACTTGTTGAGGTTTTAGAATAATTCCTGACTTTTGTTCTGACATTAATATGAAGAAGATCATCATTACAATAGATGGATGGTCCTCCTGCGGGAAGAGCACTCTGGCAAAGCAGCTGGCAGAGAAATTAAACTACGTCTATATTGATAGTGGCGCCATGTATCGCGCAATCACATTATACTTTTTGAGGAACCATGTGGACTGGACAAAATCGCGGGCAGTTGAACAGGCCTTGAAAGAAATTGTTCTTGATTTCAGGTATAATCCAACCAGCAATTCAACCGAAATCTTTCTCAATGATGAGAATGTAGAGTACGTGATAAGAGACCTTGTAGTTGCAGAGAAAGTAAGTGAAGTTGCTGCTGTTAAAGCTGTCAGGGAATTTGCAGTTGCCCAGCAGCAGGAAATGGGAAAGGGAAAAGGAATTGTAATGGACGGCCGTGATATCGGCACAGTAGTATTTCCTCATGCGGAACTTAAGATCTTTATGAAGGCTGATAATGGTATCCGTGTTGAAAGAAGATTCCGCGAGTTATTTGAGAAGAATCCAAATGTTACCCTGGAAGAAGTAAAGAATAATCTTGAAATGAGAGATTATATTGATTCACACCGCGAAGTGAGTCCATTAAGACAAGCTGATGATGCAATCGTCCTTGATAATTCAAATCTTACAATTGATCAGCAATTAGAAACAGCTCTCAAGCTTGTTAAACAAAGACTTAGAAATAATTCTTCAGTCACACAATAAATATTTTCCGCGCTACCGCTTGCACCGATGAATGTCGGGTATTACTTTCGTTCGCTGGTCAAAAAACCGGATTAAATCCTATAACCCAAAAGAATCACCCTTATGAAAAATGTATCATTGTTCTTTTTGTCTATTTGCACCCTTCTCGCCTTTAATTCATGTAAGAAAAGTACTGTTATCGTGAACCCGGCTCAATATCAGCCGCGATTGGTTGCTTCTATTTATCCGCAGATCAATCAACCAACCAACGCTACTCTTGGAGAATCAACAGCAGTATTTGCAACTGGGGATGAGATTATAATTTATGCCCCTTACGAAATATCTAATGATCAGATCACACTTGCCGACCTTGTGGTTACTAATGACCAGAACCAGGTGATTGCAAAATATCAACTATCCGAAGTCACAGAAACTGATGCTGTCAATCTAATTATTCCAGAAGAACTGAAGAGCAGAACCTTCCTATTTGCAAGCATTCTCGTTGAGGATACCTTTGCTGATAAGACTCTTAATCTGTCAATAGAATTAAGAGGAACCAATAGTCAGATTTCAGATAAGATATCTGGAGCCTTTACTGTCCTCCCTTAATTTAGCATTAACCCTATTCATATAAAAGGCCCCTCATTTGAGGGGCTTTGTGTATTACAGAGCTGAGCAAAAATTAATTTTTTCTTGAGACTATCTTGAAAGTATTTTTTATTCCAAGTTCAGCTTCATCCCTCCGGAGAAGTTCCCTTTCCATTTCAAGCAGGTTTTTTTTCAACCTGTGAATCCTCCTGGTCCGGATTGCATAACCGAGGATGAAAGCAACAGCAGCTAATGAGACCGTAATAGGAAAATCGTTTAAGGATATTAGGTTAGACCACATGGACGAGAATTTGATAATACAAAGAACGGATATGGATGAATTTCATGATAGGATAATTTGACCTTCTAAGGGTTTACATGTAACGAGGTCGGAAGTCCGAAGTCAGAAATCCAAAGTCAGAAGTTAGAGAAGTTAGAGAAGTTAAGAAGTTAGGCAAAAAATTAAACTCACGACTCACGATTCACGACTATCCTGGCGAAACTTAGCGTCTTTGCGCCCTGGCGGTTAAATCCTCCAGATCTCAAATCTCGAAATTCCAAAATCTCAAAATTTCAAAATAAAAAGAACCCCTCCACTTTCGCGGAAGGGTCTTTCTTGCTTGTCATGTCAGAAAACCAACTTTATCTCAGGAAGAGAATTTCGCGGTATTTGGGTAGGGTCCATTCGCTATCATCAACCAGCAATTCAAGCTTGTCAACATGATAACGGATGTTGTCAAAGAAAGGTTCTTTCACCTTATCGCAATAGGCAAGTGCCTTTTCACGCGTGTCAGCAATCACATTGCACTCTTTTCTTGCTTCGATCATTTTCTCAACTGATTCGGCAACGGCGCTGATATGTTCTGAAAGTCGGCCCAAAATGTGTTTCTGATGTGCAAAAGCACTCTCTGGAAATCCAACATCTTTCAGACCCTTGATATTTACAAGGAGGGTATTTTGATACTTTATTGCCGAGGGGAGAATATGACTTGTACAAAGCTCACCAATCACCCTGGCTTCTATCTGAACCTTCTTAAGATATTTCTCCAGTTCAATTTCGTGCCTTGCTTCCAGTTCCGAGTGGGTATAAATAGCGTTGTTTTCAAAGAGAGCTTTAGCTTTTTCAGTGACCAAAGCATCAAGTGCCAAAGGTGTTGTCTTCACATTTGGTAACCCGCGGCGTTCAGCTTCCTTCTGCCACTCTTCGCTATAGCCATCACCTTCAAAAAGAACTTTTTCACTACTTACGATATACTCACGGATCACATGCATGATCGCAATCTCTTTCTTTTCGCCTTTATCGATCAGTGCATCAACATCGCTCTGGAACTTATTCAGCGTGTCAGCCATAATGGTATTCAGAACTGTCATGGCATTTGCGCAGTTAGCTGAAGAGCCAACAGCTCTGAATTCAAACTTGTTCCCAGTGAATGCAAATGGAGATGTGCGATTTCTGTCAGTATTATCCATTAGCAATTCAGGAATGCTGCGATGCAGGTCAAGTTTAAGAATTGCTTCATCCTGTTCATCGAACTTGCCGCTTACACGCTCCTTTACATCCTGCAATACCTTGAACAGATATTGGCCGATGAAAACAGAAATGATAGCGGGAGGAGCTTCATTGGCTCCAAGTCGGTGATCATTACCAGCGGATGCGATAGATGCCCTGAGGACATCAGCATAATCATGAACTGCCTTAATGGTATTCACAAAGAAGGCAAGGAACATGAGGTTTGTCTTCGGCGTTTTGCCCGGGGCCAACAGGTTTACACCTGTATCTGTAGCCATGCTCCAGTTATTATGCTTACCGCTTCCATTAATTCCTGCGAATGGTTTTTCATGAAGCAACACACGGAGCTTATGCCTGCGGGCAACCCGATCCATGATGTCCATCAATAATGCGTTATGATCGTTAGCCACACCAACTTCTTCAAACATTGGGGCGCACTCAAACTGTGCAGGTGCTACCTCATTATGCCTTGTGCGAAGTGGAATGCCTAGTTTATATGATTCATCTTCGAAATCTCTCATGAATGCATAAACCCTCTCCGGAATAGATCCGAAATAATGGTCTTCGAGTTGTTGTCCTTTTGCCGGAGCATGCCCAAATACTGTACGTCCGGAAAGCACCAGGTCGGGACGTGCATTAAACATGGCTTCGTCAACAACAAAATACTCCTGCTCCCATCCAAGGGTAGCTGTCACTCTCGTTACATTCTTATCGAAGTAATTGCAAACGCTAACGGCAGATTTGTTTAGTGCTTCAAGCGCTTTTAATAGAGGAGCCTTGAAATCTAAGGACTCGCCAGTGTAGGAAACAAAGATGGTAGGGATACAAAGCGTTTTGCCTTGTCCTATCTCCATGATGAAAGCTGGTGAAGAAGGATCCCAGGCAGTATAGCCTCTTGCTTCAAAAGTTGCCCGCAGACCACCACTCGGGAATGAAGATGCATCAGGTTCTTGTTGAACCAGGGCATCGCCATCAAATTGTTCTATTGGAGTGCCATCACTTTTGATGGTAAAAAAAGAATCGTGCTTTTCAGCTGTAGATCCTGTCAAAGGTTGAAACCAGTGTGTAAAATGTGTCACGCCTTTGCTCTCCGCCCATTGACGCATACCAGCAGAAATCTGGTTCGCAACCAAACGGTCGATCTTCTTACCGCCACGAATAGAAGTAGTAAGACTCTTGTAAGCCTCATCGCTCAAAAACTTTCTTGCTGTTTTAAGCGTGAAGACATTCTCACCAAATATTGTAGTGATTTTGGGTGAACCCTGAACTTCCAACCCATTTGGAGCAGTAGTCAGATCATTAATTGCTTTGAAGCGTAATTCCATTTTTGTTTGAGTTTTTTGCAAATACAAAGAAAACGATTGTTGCCTGTTACCCCAAAAAGTTAGGGGGTATTGTGGAAAAAAATAGGATAAATCCACGAAATTCCTCTGAAATAGAGGCAAATTCGATGAAATCCCTTCAAAAATACGAGTATCGTCTTAGATATATTATTTTTTTAATTTGAGCGGAATCGCCGGGATTAAGAGCAGGAAGAGCAGGAATTCAGGTATGATTTTGTACCTCACAATCGCCCCAGGAAATGGAACTGTATACCCTATAAGGAGATAAACTGAACAGGCCCAAAAGATTATGAAGGCTGCTAGCGGGGACCGGGGAAGGTTCCTTCGATAAAACATTGCAATTGCAAAGACCGCCCAAAAAAATATGACCTCAGCCGAGCTTGCTAATTGCAACGGGCCTTTTGCCTCCCAGGGTAGGGGTCTCAATGCTGAATTTGCTATAGCCTGGGGGAGCACCTTTAGAAAACTTTCGAGTTCGGGTTTCAAAGTGTCCAATTGAAACGAGGTTCCCTTGAGGAGGAAAAACTCCTCTTGCTTTTGTACAACCCAGGAAGGAAAATTTGTCTTTGAAGACAGAAGTGAACTACTGAAAAATAGAGTTATAGCAATGAAGTAAACAACCGCAAAACACTTCCATTTGTTGAGTCCGAACCGTTCTGTTAGCCACCAGGCAATCAGGGCAGGAACCATCAAAATGAAGAACTGACTTCTGAATATTAAAGTACCTACCAGCCCGAGCAAAACAAATAGAAAGTAAATAGTCTTTCTTTCTGTCAGCCAGGCATTAAAATAATAGAGTGTGATTGCAATGAAAAGCAACAGAATTCCATCGGGCCTGATCCCGCTAAGCCAAAATGCAACAGGAGGGATGAAAAATGCGCAGAGGTAAACGATTCTTCTCTTATCGATGTGAATGCTTGAAAACAGTTTGAATAGGAGATAACTGCCGCCGAAGGAAAATAAGTTGAAGAAAACCACATCAACATAATAATTCTGGTAACTGACAAGGTTAAAGAAGGCCAGACTTTTGATCACTGTATTCCGTTCAGTATTCTGGAGGAAGTTTCTGAAGGCATCACTAAAATTATCTGATTCCGAAAACGACCTAACATGGATCCATTCTTTGAAAAACTCTGCGGGTTGAAAGAGTAGTTTGTTATAATCGATCAGTGATTCATTATAATACATCCAGGTATCATCGCCTCCATAATATTCCTTAAAAATATGTCCGTACAATAAACCCATGCCTACTTTAAAAGTGAATGCGATGGTGATCTCAGACCTGCTTAGTTTTATTTGTTTATTCCTGTTTATCCTGTCGATGAAAATAATCATCAGGAGAGTGTACAGAACTATCAACAAGAATATGATCATAGTTTATAAATGTAGGAGTTTGTTCGTGAGTCGTGAATCGTGAGTCGTGAAATATAAAAACTCGAAACTCGAACCCCAAACCCGAAACTAAGAACTCTCAAACGTTCAAACATTCAAACAATCAAACTTTTCCCTAGGTTTGGAGATTAATCATACATGTTACAAGTCAGCAGGGATAAACGACTGGTAGTTTTGGTTTCCAGTAATGCTTGGTCGATATATAATTTCAGGATTGATGTGATCAGGCACCTGATTTCGAAGGGATACGAAGTTGCAGTTATCGCTCCTGACGATGGGAATTCCGATGCATTGATTGCAGAAGGATGCAAATACCACAATATCGATTTCAATAATAAAGCAGAGAACCCGCTCAAGGACTTCTCCTTATTCAGACAGTTAAAGAGCCTCTACCGCTCATTAAAGCCCGATTTTATATTCCACTATGTTATCAAGCCCAATATTTATGGGTCGATGGCTGCCTCCAAACTCAAAATTCCTTCAGTTTCAGTAATAACTGGGCTGGGCTACCCATTCGCCAGAAAAAACTGGTTGTATTACATGGTAAAAACTCTCTATAAGAAGGCATTGAAAAATGTAAATGAAGTTTGGTTCCTGAATAATGAAGATGCCAGGGCATTTACAAACAATCATATTATTCCGATTGAAAAAATAAAAGTTCTGCCCGGGGAAGGAGTGAATACCGAGCATTTTAGTCCAGACTATGAAACTCCACTCACCAAGAATGGCCGGTTCGTATTTCTCATGAGTTGCCGATTATTGAAAAGTAAAGGAGTTGGTGTGTACGCTGATGCGGCAAGGATCCTTCAGAGAAAGAATCTGGACGCACGATTTGAACTGCTGGGCTTTTTTGAAAAACATCCCGATACATTGAGTATTGAGGATATTAAAAAATGGGAGGCCGAGGGGCTTTTGCATTTCAATGGTTTTGCCAGGGATGTGCGCCCCTTTTTGAAAAATGCTGATTGTTTTGTTTTTCCTTCATCATATAGTGAAGGAGTTCCAAGGGGATTAATGGAAGCTGCCAGTATGGAACTTCCGATCATAACCTCCAACAACCGTGGTTGTAAGGAAGTTGTCCTGAATAATTCCAATGGGTTTCTCTGCAATCCCAATGATCCTTTTGATCTGGCGGACAAAATGGAACGAATAATGAACCTGGGGGTTGAAGAAAGAAATCGTCTTGGGAAAAATGGAAGAGCACTCGTCATCAAAAAATTCCACGTTAATAAAGTGATAGCGGAGTATGAACGAACACTACGGGAAAACTTTTAAGAATCAGCAAATAAAACTGCACAAGTTTCAAACCCCAATTCAATAAAATTAAAAATGATATAAGCTGAGATTGTACTTTTGCGCTTTCAGATAATCATGGAAATTACATTAAGTACCGCGCAGCAACTCCGACTCACTGAAGAAGAATTCGAACTCATAAAAAAGAAACTTGGTCGCACACCTAACTTCAATGAACTCTGCGCCTTCAGCGCTATGTGGAGTGAACATTGCAGCTATAAAAATTCTATTAAATGGCTGAAGACTTTGCCCAGAGATGGAAGCAGGATGCTTGTGAAGGCAGGTGATGAGAATGCAGGCTTAATGGATATGGGTGATGGATATGGAGTAGTGTTCAAAATAGAATCTCATAATCATCCTTCGGCTATTGAACCTTTCCAGGGAGCCGCCACAGGGGTTGGTGGAATTCATCGGGATATATTCACAATGGGCGCCCGACCAATCGCTGCACTCAACTCCCTAAGATTTGGAAATCTTGAAGAATCAAAAACTCAAAGACTTTTAGCAGGAGTAGTTCATGGCATTGGCCACTATGGCAATTGTTTCGGCGTGCCCACAGTTGGCGGTGAGATTTATTTTGAACAATGCTATCATACCAATCCACTGGTGAATGCAATGAGTGTTGGAATTGTAAAGGCAGGCGAGACTGTTTCTGCAACAGCGAAAGGAATTGGCAATCCTGTGTTTTTTGTTGGAAGTGCCACTGGCAAGGATGGAATTGGCGGAGCTTCATTTGCATCAGCAGATATAACAGAAGAAAGCACCGAAGAACTTCCGGCCGTTCAAGTAGGTGATCCATTCCAGGAAAAAAAATTACTGGAGGCTTGTCTTGAAGTTATTCAAACAGGTGCTGTAGTTGGCATGCAGGATATGGGAGCTGCTGGTATCATTTGTTCTACTTCTGAAATGAGCGCGAAGGGAGAAGTAGGAATGCGCATCGATCTTGATAAGGTTCCTACTCGTCAGAACAATATGAAAGCATGGGAATTGCTGTTGAGTGAAAGCCAGGAAAGAATGCTGATGGTTGTTGAAAAAGGCAAAGAAGGTTTGGTGCAGGAAGTTTTTGAAAAGTGGGATCTTCCTTGCGCCAACATCGGAGAAGTAACCGGCGATGGGCTATTGAAATTTTACATGCATGGACAGTTGGAAGCTGAGATTCCTGCAGAGGAATTAGTCCTTGGGGGAGGAGCACCTCAATACGATCGGGAATATCGGGAGCCCAAATATTTTCAGCATATCAGGTTATTTCGTTCTGAATCTGTTGCTGAGCCTGATGATCTACAGGAAATCGCAGAGAGACTCACTGCATTGTCATCGATCGCATCAAAAAAATGGATCACAGTTCAATACGATAGCATGGTTGGTATTGCAAATTCTTCCACCAATCAACCCAGCGATGCAGCGATAGTACTTGGGAAACCCAGTACAAAAGCATTGGCAATTACAACTGATTGCAATAGCCGTTATGTTTTTGCTGATCCATATAAAGGTGCAATGATCGCAGTGGCTGAAGCTGCAAGGAATATCGTATGCAGTGGAGGTGTACCAATGGGTGTGACAAATTGCCTGAACTTTGGAAATCCTTATGACCCTGAAGTATACTATCAATTCGTACATGCTATTAAAGGAATGGGTGAGGCATGCAGAAAATTTGATACGCCTGTTACCGGAGGCAATGTGAGTTTTTATAATCAGAATCCCGAAGGCCCTGTTTATCCAACTCCAACTATTGGAATGGTAGGATTGCTTGAGGACATCAATAATAAGATGACGCTCGACTTCAAACAGCATACTGATATAATTTATCTTATAGGTGAGGCAAGGAATGACTTGAATTCATCAGAATACCTGCAGAAAATTGTTGGCGTTGAATTCAGTCCGGCGCCGCATTTCGATATTGAAGAAGAATTTCAGGTACAACAGAAGATTTCCGAACTGATTCAGCGAAAGATCATACAAAGTGCACACGATCTTAGTGAAGGCGGTTTATTCATTGCTTTAGTGGAGTCCGGATTTAATCGCGACCTTGGATTCAGAATAGAAACTGATGATGTGATAAGGAAAGATGCATTTCTCTTCGGTGAGGCTCAGAGCAGGGTTATTGTCACCGTTAAATCTGAATCAGTCAGTGCATTTGAGTCGATGCTGGGAAAACATCCATTCAGCAGGCTGGGAGAAGTTACTGAGGGAGAAATAATAGTGGATGGAAAATCCTGGGGCCAGATCACAGAATGGAAAGAAAAATATGAAAATGCAATTGGCAATTTACTTGCAAGTCATAAGTCTGAAGAGGCGTTGATAGATATTTAATAATTTAAGAATGGAGGAGAACGCAATGTTGGTAGTGACAGGAGCTGCAGGCTTCATTGGAAGTTGCCTGGTTGGATATCTCAATCAAAAAGGATATGAGAATATCGTAGTGGTGGACGATTTTTCTAGAGAAGACAAGGAACCAAACCTTTCAGGTAAAAAGTTTGCTCTAAAAATAAACCGGGAAGAATTTTTTGAATGGCTTCACAGTACACGGCCGGCCGTTGATTTCATGTTCCATATTGGTGCAAGAACGGATACTACAGAATTCAATTACGCAGTTCATCAGCATTTGAACGTTGAATATTCCCAGATGATATGGAATTATTGTACGGTACAGAATATTCCATTGGTCTACGCATCCAGTGCTGCAACATACGGTTCTGGAGAACTTGGATATAGTGATGATCATGAATTGACCCCCAAACTGCAACCATTAAATCCTTATGGCATCAGCAAGAATGAATTTGATAAATGGGTGCTGCACCAGGGCAATCATCCGCCATTTTGGGCAGGCTTGAAATTTTTCAATGTATATGGTCCGAATGAATATCACAAAGGAAGGATGGCATCGGTCATCTTTCATTCTTTCAATCAGATCCAAAAGAATGGATTTGTCAAATTATTCAAATCTCATCGGCCTGATTTTGAAAACGGTATGCAGTTAAGGGATTTTATTTACGTCAAGGATATCCTGTCTGTATGCTATTGGCTCATGGAAAATAAACCGGAATCAGGCATTTATAATCTTGGAACAGGTCTCGCCCGATCCTTTAACGACCTGGTTAATGCAACTTTTTCTTCACTAGAAATACCATCCAGGATCGAGTACATCGATATGCCTGAGGATATTCGGAATAAATATCAATACTATACGGAGGCCAGTATGGAAAAGCTCCGGAAGGCCGGATACAAAGAAAGGTTCTACTCCCTCGAAGAAGGCGTAGGGGAATACGTCAGGGATTTCTTATCAAAGCAGAATTTTTTGTAGGGTTTAAAGTCTAACCGCAAGGGCGCCGAGACGCAAAGTATCGCAAGAAATATTATTTATTCCATGTGGATAAGCTAGTGCACAACCTGTTAAAAACTATGACCAATAAAATTTGGAAAAGGGATATGGTGGAATGTATCTTCAGTTCACTGAATTAATACTTCGGTATTGGTTCGGTAGGATTGAGACTTCGGTCTTAGTCTTTCGGAGAGCACCAGGGTTAGTAAGTAATTATTAAATTTCCTGATGCTTTCCTTTTTTTATGCCTGTTTGTATCCCTCCTTCCTAAATTCCTCGCGTAGCCTTGCGCCCTTGTGTCTTGGCGGTCAATTCTCATACTCATAAAACTTCTTAAATCGTGAATCGTGAATCGTGAGACGTGAGTCATGGGAAAGGATTACTTGGCGTAACCTAGCGTCCTTTGCGTCTTTGCGGTTAAATTCTTAGTTCACGCAACCTTGCGTCTTTCCGTCATGGCGGTTAAACTCTTATTTTTATGAACCTTGCAGGATTGTACGATCGATCTTCAAAAACATTATGAATAAAAAAATTGCCATCATTGGCGGAGGAAATCTCGGAACTGCGATAGCCGAAGGATTGACTAATAGCGGCTTTATCCGGCCAGAACATATCGTGATCACCAAGAGAAACATCTCTCCCCTGAAATACCTCGAAGAAAAGGGAATCATGGTATCGAATGATAACCTGGAGGCTGTGAAGTTTGCCGACCTGGTTTTGCTCTGTGTTAAACCCTTCCAGGTGGCGGAAGTTTTAGAGGGTATTAAGGATGGACTTTCAGAAAATCACGTTTTGGTCTCTGTGGTTACTGGAGTCACAATTGATCAATTGACCAAGATACTCTTAAAGAAAGCAGCCATTGTGCGAGCCATGCCAAATACGGCCATCGCCATTCAACAAAGCATGACCTGTATAAGCCACCAGCATATCAATCCCGATCAATTGAAATATGTGGAGGATATGTTTGAACAGCTTGGCAAAGTGGTCACCATCGATGAAAAATTAATGGACGCCTCAACGGTACTTGGAGCCTGCGGAATAGCATATGCCCTTCGTTTCATCAGGGCGAGCATACAGGGAGGTATTGAAATTGGTTTCGATGCAAAGACCGCAACTCTCATTTCGGCTCAAACTGTAAAAGGTGCCGCTGAATTATTAATAAAGACCGGGCATCATCCTGAGCAGGAGATTGATAAAGTGACAACACCCAAAGGCTGCACAATTGCAGGTTTGAATGAAATGGAGCACCAGGGGTTTAGTTCATCGCTTATCAAAGGAATTGTTGCGAGCTATCAGAAAATAGCGAAGGACATGTAGAGGAAGTTTGAATGTTTGAATGTTTGAGTGTTTGAAAGTTTGAGAGATTAAGAAATTCACGATTCACGACTCACGATAGCACTGAACTAACTAGCGCTTATGAAAAAAATACTCTTCTTACCAATCCTTATTTTCTCCATAGCCTCCTTTTCTCAGTCTAAGTCCGATTCAATCCAGCAAATCAGGCAATGGGCAAAATATTATGATCTGGATTTCACAGATCCTGAGGCAGATTCCATGCTGGATAATTTAAGAGAATGGCAAACGGAATTTGGGAAGATGCATAAGTCGCTTCCGAAAAATGATCTTGCATTTCCATTTGCCTTCTACCCGGCCCCACCAGATTTCACGATTCCAACAAACCAGAAAAAGATCAACTGGCAGATACCCGGGGATGTTGTACTTCCAAGCAATAGAAACGAACTCGCATTTTATTCAATCATGCAACTGGCATCATTGATAAAAAATAAAAAGATCAGCTCTGTAGATCTCACAAAGTTTTTCATTGGCAGGTTAAAAAAATGGGGTGATACCCTGGAATCTGTTATTACCCTTACAGAAGAGTTGGCGATGAAGGAAGCCGAGCAGGCAGACCAGGAAATCAAAAAAGGGAACTATCGTGGTCCATTACATGGGATCCCTTATGGATTGAAAGATTTGTTTGCGGTAAAAGGGTATAAAACAACCTGGGGAACTACACCTTATATGAATCAAATTTTGGATGAAGATTCATATGTGTACGCAAGATTGAAAAATGCAGGAGCCGTTCTTTGCGCGAAATTATCATTGGGGTCATTGGCGTATAATAATAAGTGGTTTGGAGGTGAAACAAAAAATCCATGGAATTTGCAACAGGGATCCAGCGGATCATCTGCAGGTTCAGCAGCATCAGTCGTTGCAGGATTATTGCCCTTTACAATAGGGACCGAAACCTTAGGGTCCATTGTTTCTCCATCTACACGTTGCGGTGCAACGGGCCTTCGTCCAACCTTCGGCACTGTTAGCAGAAGCGGTGCTATGGTTCTTTGCTGGAGCCTGGACAAAACAGGTCCTATTTGCCGAAGCGCAGAAGATGATGCCATTGTTTATTACTATATAAAAGGAACTGATGGAAAAGATGCAAGCGCCCTGGATCATGCATTCAATTACGATCAGAAGGGTGATGTAAAAAAATTGAGAATAGTTTACGTAGAGAATTATTTTAAACGATTGGCTAAGGAGGCACCAGAATGGAAAGTACTTGAAGAATTCAAGGCGATGGGAGTGGAGGTAAAACCCGTTCAATTCCATGATTCACTATTCTATCCATTCAATATGGTAGACATTGTGCTAAGCGCTGAATCCTCAGCGGCATTTGATGAATTGACGAGAACGAATAGAGATGACCTGATTGAAAGGCAGGACAAAAATTTCTGGCCAAATGGATTTCGGTCGTCCAGAATGATCCCCGCTGTTGAATACATTAATACCAATAGGTACCGGTCGGAATTATGTAAAAAAGTGAATGACTTCATGAAGAATTATGATGTTGTTATCGTACCAACATTTATGGGCAGCCAATTAGCGATTACGAATCTTACAGGGCATCCTGTTGTTTGTATGCCTATGGGATTTAACCAACGCGGACTTCCAATCAGTATTACATTGATTGGAAATCTTTACGATGAGGCAAGTATTTTACTTGCAGCAAAATCTTACCAGGACAAAACGGATCACCATAAGAAACGACCTGAGAAATTTCTGCAATAAGGTAAAATGTAAATTGAAAAATGGAAAATGTAAAATAAAAATGCCTCTACTAATTACTAATTTCTAATTGCTAATTCCAATCAACTAATCAACTAATCAACTAATCAACTATTCAACCAATTAACCAATCAACTAATCAACCAATCAACAGAATGAACATCTTTTTCTCAGGCTTTCTACTCGCAATTCTTCATTCAAGTGCACCAAAGGAAGAAGCTGATCTGATAATTTACAATGCCACTATTTATACTGTTGATTCAGCTTTCTCCAAGGTTCAGGCAATGGCAATAAGGAATGGAAAAATTGTTGGTGTTGGCAGTGATCAAAGTATAAAAGAAAAGTACGAAGCAACAAGCCAAATTGATGCAGGAGGTAAATTCATATATCCCGGATTAATCGATGCGCATGCTCATTTTTTTGGATATGGACTTTCGCTTCAGGCAGCTAATCTCAATGGCACCAGGAGTTGGGATGAAATCATAGAGAAGGTTCAGTCTTTTGCACGGGAAAATAAGGAAGGTTGGCTGATAGGCAGAGGGTGGGATCAAAATGATTGGGATATCAAGGAATTTCCCAATAAAGAAAAATTGGATGCAGCTTTCCCTAATAGACCAGTTTTATTGGAACGAGTAGATGGCCACGCTTCCATTTCTAATCAGGCTGCACTCGACATTGCTGGAGTAAAAGCTGGCAACAAGATCGAAGGTGGTGAGGTAGAAGTGAAAAATGGGCGGCTGACAGGTATTCTCATCGACAATGCCATCGATCTTGTAGGGGCAAAAATTCCAGGGGCAACGCCTTCTCAATTGCGTAAGGCCTTGATGGATGCACAGAAAAACTGTTTTGCAGTTGGGTTAACTACAATAGATGATTGTGGAGTTTCTCAAAAAGATGTTCAATTCGTTGATAGCCTTCAGAAACGAGGCGAGTTAAAAATGCGGCTCTACTGTATGTTGAGCGATTCTAAAAGAAATTTCGAGTTTGCCGCCACTCGTGGAAAAATTAAAACTGAGAGGCTGAATGTGAGTTCTTTTAAGATCTATGGCGATGGAGCTCTCGGTTCAAGGGGTGCTTGTCTGCTTCAACCCTATTCCGATAAACCTGGATGGACTGGATTTCTTTTAAATTCCAGGGAACATTATGATTCGGTAGCCAATATTCTTTACAATAATGGTTTCCAAATGTGCACTCATGCTATCGGTGATTCAGGAAACCGCGTAATTCTTAATACCTATGGGAAATATCTAAAAGGAAAGAATGACCGGAGGTGGAGAATTGAACATGCGCAGGTGGTAAATAAGAATGATTTCAAACTCTTTGGTCAGTATAGTATTATTCCTTCTGTTCAGCCAACCCACGCAACCAGCGATATGTATTGGGCGGAAGCGCGGCTCGGTAAGGATCGTGTATTGGGAGCTTACGCATACCAACAATTGCTTAAGCAGAATGGATGGATCCCTCTCGGCACTGATTTTCCTGTAGAAGATATCAGTCCAATCAATACATTTTATGCAGCGGTGGTGAGAAAGGATAGCAAGGGATTTCCTAAGAATGGATTTCAAATGAATGAAGCATTGTCGCGGGAGCAGGCCATTCGGGGAATGACCATCTGGGCTGCATATTCCAATTTTGAAGAATCAGAAAAAGGCAGCCTCGAAATAGGCAAGTTTGCTGATTTTATCATGCTTGACCAGGATCTGATGAAGGTTGCTCCTAATGACATTCTGAAAACTAAGGTGATGTCAACTTTTATTTCGGGAGAAAAAGTATTCGAAAGAAAATAATTACATTGACTTTTAATCCGAATTTTTTGAAAGGGCTTTGCGAGTATGATATTTGAAAAGAGCTGATGATTATTGCTTCTTTTCTAACTCAAACAACCAACCAATTCATGACGCTTGCAATCATCATCTCCTGCATTTTATTGTTTGTATTATTGATCACATGGGGAAGAGTTAATGCTTTTCTTGCATTCCTGTTTATTTCCATTCTTACAGGTTTACTGCTGGGTATTCCCTTTGAACAAGTGACTCTATCTGTACAAAAAGGAATAGGAGATACTCTTGGGTCGTTAGTGATAGTTATCGCATTGGGAGCGATGCTGGGAAAACTCGTCGCGGAGAGTGGAGCTGCCCAAAGGATCAGCAGTAGTTTAAGATCAGCATTCGGAGAAAAGAACATTCAGTGGGCTTTGATGATCACAGGGTTTATTGTAGGAATTCCACTTTTCTATAATGTTGGATTTGTGCTCCTGATCCCCCTTATTTTCTCGGTAGTCCAGCGTTATAAATTGCCAGCAGTGTACACCGGCTTGCCGATGCTTGCCGCACTTTCAGTGACACATGGATTCCTGCCACCACATCCTTCTCCAACTGCTCTGGTGGGCCAGTTTGGAGCCAACATGGGATTGACTTTATTATACGGAATTATTTTGGCCATACCTGCCATTATCGTTGCAGGACCAATATTCTCAAAGACGTTGAAGAACTTAAAAACTCAACCATTAGAGATCTTTACAGCTCCTCCTTTGCCAGACGATAAGTTGCCAAGTACATTCAATAGTTTCTTCTCATCGCTTCTGCCGGTATTATTACTGATCGTCACTACCGTTTTGCCATACATCTGGACAGGAGATGAATCAATGAAAGGAGTTTTCACCTTCCTGGCTGAACCAACAATTGTAATGCTAATTTCATTGGCTGTAGCAACCTATGCTCTTGGGTTGAGGACAGGGAGAAAAATGAGCGAGATCATGGGATTTTTTGGGGAAGCCGTCAAGGATGTTTCCTTGATACTTCTCATTGTAGCTGGTGCAGGGGCATTAAAACAAATATTTGTTGATAGTGGCGTGAGCAAGGATATTGCAGGTGCCTTAAGTGGACTTTCAATTCATCCATTGATCCTGGGGTGGACAATAGCAAGCATCATTAGAGTTTGCATAGGATCTGCAACAGTTGCCGGATTGACAACTGCTGGCATTATCGCACCAATTATGGGACAAACACAGACAAGTCCTGAATTGATGGTGCTCTCAATAGGTGCCGGTAGTCTGATGTTCTCACATGTAAATGATTCTGGTTTCTGGATGTTCAAGGAATATTTCAATCTCAGTATGAAGGATACCTTGCGATCCTGGTCGTTGATGGAAACCATCATAGCAATAATGGGCCTGATCGGTGTTATGATCCTGAATTTTATTATATAGAGAAAAATTAATTATGGAAGAACAAATTGAAAAGAAGATTAAAGAGCTGGGATATTCCTTGCCAGTTTTACCTGCATCAAAAGGTGTTTACAAATCATGCCTGGAAGTTGGATCGCTCTTGTATGTATCTGGCCACGTTTCAGTGCAATCTGATGGAAAGTACATCACAGGAAAATTGGGCAGGGATGTGAATGAAGATGAAGGCAGGATTGCGGCTCGACAGGCAGGGCTTGCAATACTGAGTTCTATAAAAAAACATCTTGGCTCGCTCGACAAAGTCAAACGAGTGGTAAAGATCCTGGGAATGGTGAATGCTGTTCCTGATTACGAAAAACATCCTGTTGTAATAAATGGATGCAGTGAGCTTTATGTTCAACTTTGGGGTGATGAAAATGGCAAAGGTGTGCGAAGCGCAGTAGGAATGGGTTCATTGCCAAATGAAGTTGCTGTGGAGATAGAAGCCATATTCGAATTAGTATAAAATCACATAATGAGTAGTGAGTCGTGAGACGTGAATCGTGAGTCGTGAATCGTGAGTCGTGAGGCAGAATGAAGAATTTCACGCAAAGATGAAAAGTAAGCAAAGACGCAAAGAATTTCCTCTCTGCGGTGAAAAATCGTGAGTCGTGAGTCGTGAGTCGTGAGTCGTGAATCGTGAGTCGTGAGGCGGAATGAAGAATTTCACGCAAAGATGAAAAGTAAGCAAAGACGCAAAGAATTTCCTCTCTGCGTTTTCTCTGTTTCTCTTGTTCTCTGCGGTGAAAATCGTGAGTCGTGTGATTCTCGAACTCTCAAACTTTCGAACTTTTTGTATTGTTCTTATGAAAAATGAATTCTGGTATAAAATAAAGAACATAAGCCAAGTTGATAGTCCTGCACTGGTGGTCTATCCAGACAGAGTTAAATCGAATATCGAGGTCATGAAATCAATGATCGATGATATTAGCAGGGTGCGTCCTCATATCAAGACTAATAAGTGCAGCGATGCGGCAATGCTCTTGCTCGATGCGGGTGTTACAAAATTTAAATGTGCAACTATTGCAGAAGCCGAAATGCTTGGAATGGTTGATGCACCGGATGTGGTGCTTGCTTATCAGCCGCAAGGGCCCAAATTGACTAGATTTATTTCCCTTATCAAGACTTACAAGAAAACAAAGTATGCCACTATTGTTGACAATATAGATGCAGCAAATGAAATGTCAGAGGCATTTTCTGCGAACGATCTTGAAGTTGAATTATATATTGATTTAAATGTTGGAATGAATCGGACTGGTATAAAGCCAGCAAATGCTTTAGCGCTCTATCTTGAATGTCACACAATGAAGGGAATTAGGATGGTTGGCCTACACGCATACGATGGTCATATCCGCAATCCCGATCTGAAGGCAAGAAAAATTGATTGTGATAATGCATTTCAAGAGGTGGTGAAACTGCAGGAAAAAATCAAGTCAAGTGGTGCTCCAGATCCTAAAATAATCATAGGCGGTTCTCCTACTTTTCCAATCCACGCAAAGCGTTCAAATGTTGATTGTAGTCCGGGAACTTTTATTTTTTGGGATAAGGGTTATACTGATTTGTGCCCGGATCAAGAATTTGAACCTGCAGCATTAGTGATCTCGAGGGTAATTTCTTTACCTGATGAAACCAAGATATGCCTGGATCTTGGTCATAAATCAATCGGAGCCGAAAATGATATTAATAGAAGAGTCTATTTTCTGAATGGCACAAACCTTAAACCCGTTGGACAAAGTGAGGAACACCTGGTTTTGGAAGCTGGTGAAAACCATGGATTCAAAGTAGGAGATGTGCTGTATGGAATTCCAATTCACATTTGCCCAACCGTTGCATTATATGAACGAGCACTAACTGTAGAAAATGGATCAGTCAGTGGAGAGTGGAAAATCATTGCGCGAGACAGAAAAATTAATATTTAGGCTGTTAACTGCCGAATCAAATCCCACACAAATAAATGTTTACGATTGATGCTCACCTGGACCTCAGCATGAACGCACTGGAATGGAACCGTGATCTAAAACTACCTGTTCAGGAGATCAATCAGAGGGAGAAACATCTAAAGGACAAACCTGATCGGGGTAAATCAACCGTTTCGCTTAAAGAATTAAAAAAGGGAAATATAGGTTTGGTTGTGGCTACTCAAATTGGCAGATATGTGGCGCCTGAAAATCCATTGTCTGGCTGGCATTCACCTGAACAGGCCTGGGCTCAAACACAGGGACAGCTTGCCTGGTATAAAATCATGGAAGAAGAAGGGGAGATGGCTCAGATAAATGATCTCGACTCTTTAAATAAACATCTTGAGTATTGGAATGATGGGAGCGATGTTACCAGTAAAGCGATCGGGTATATTCTTAGTCTTGAAGGTGCCGATTCTTTAGTAACAATCGCCCATCTTGAAAAAGCATATTCATATGGATTGAGAGCGCTAGGTCCTGCTCACTACGGTCCGGGCAGATATGCAAATGGTACTGATTCAAGCGGTGCATTGAATGCAGCAGGAAAAGAATTGCTGAAGGAAATGGATCGACTGAATATCATACTTGATGCAACTCATCTTTGTGATGATGCTTTCTGGGATGCACTCTCTATATTCAAAGGACACGTATGGGCGAGTCACAATCTTTGTAGAGCAATCGTCAATCACAATCGCCAATTCAGTGATGAGATGATTAGAGTGTTAATAGAAAGGGGTGCTGTTATTGGAGGTGCATTGGATGCCTGGATGATGGTGCCGGGATGGGTGAGGGGCAAATCTGATCCAAAGGAAATGAATTGTAATCTGGAGGTTATGATCGATCACATGGATCATATCTGCCAAATTGCTGGGAACAGTAACCATATCGGGATTGGTTCAGACCTTGATGGTGCTTATGGAAAAGAACAATGTCCTTATGATCTCGAAACAATTGCTGATCTGCAAAAAGTGCCTTCACTTCTTTCAGCCAGGGGATATTCAGAAGTTGAAATTCAAAATGTCATGAATGGCAATTGGACCAGGTTTCTTCGAAATGCATGGTCCTGAAACAAGAATATTCTATTAGAAATGAATTTTGGTCATTCAGCATAATAGCTTTCAGGAAAACTATAACTCACAAATGCAATCTGCTTCCCATCGGGTGACCATGATGGTACATTGATAGTTCCCTGTCCTCCGTAAACATATGCCAGAACCCTGGCGGGCGCATTGCCATTCACCGGCATCAATCTTATCATGACTCGCTTACATGGAGGATGATCACCTGACCTAACCTCTTTTGTAAATGAAAGGAAGACGATCCATTTCCCATCTGGTGAAAGATGCGGGAACCAATTGTTGAAATCATCCTTCGTGATCTGTTGTTGCTCACTTCCATCTGGCTTCATCCTCCATACATGCATCTGACCTGTGCGGTTTGAATTGAAATAAATATATTTTCCATCTGGAGAATATTCAGGTCCGTCATCAAGACCTTCTGCAGTTGTTAATCTCTGTTCAGTACCACCAGAAACAGGAATAGAGTATACATCATAATTGCCATTCCTTTCTGCGCAATATGCAAGAGTTTTTCCATCAGGTGTCCAGCCATGTAAATATGAAGGCCCTTTATCCGTCACCTGCTTTGGTTTTCCACCACCGATAGGAACCGTATAAATAAATGAGGCAGTACTGCTTGAATCGGAATTTCCCTGGTTACTTATTGCCAATTGAGTGCCATCAGCAGAAACAAGATGGTCATTGTTATTTCTTTTGGCAAAATCCGTATTGATCACTACTGGATTTTTACCTGTGAGTGGAAGTCTGTGCAATAGTCCCTTGCTATTATAAATGAGTGCTCCATCCTTTGTCCAATTCGGAGCTTCAAGAACATCGGGGATACTATATAAAATTTTTCTGTGGCCAGTTGCAACATCCAGTGTTTCCAATGTACTTCCTGGGAGATCTCTGTAAGCAACATAGGTATCCTTTGCAGGAACGGTCACTCTCACATTCGAAAATGTGGCTTCTTCAAAAGCATCTGCATCATGCGCACAAACAAAGAGACCTATATATAATTCTTTCCCCAAATCCAGCGTAATTCGTCCTGCCTCTTTCAGTGTATCGCCATGTTTTGCAACAGAAACGATATAAACATTCCCCTTCCTTTCTAGCTGCAAAACATCGGGGCCAGCAATGTCAGACTTAATTTCCAAAGTTGAATCTCCAGTTGCTGTTCTGTATTGTAGAGCAGAAGTGCCATCGCCATGCACGATTGCATCAGCATAAGCTGAATTTGTCTCCAGACCTGAACGTGCCATCCATCCAATCTTTCTATGTGGATTTTTACCCTTACCGTTGAATTGCATTCTGGCATTCAAAATGAAGTTTCCCTTTAATTTTTTCCAGACGAAATGAAAATCATCTTTTCCAAACCACATATTTTCTCCGGTGCTACCAATCATATATTTCTGATTCAGCGAGTCATAATTACCAAGACCTTTCGTTTTTACATTTCCGACATCTGACTGTCCCTGGAAGACGCCAATTTTATTTTGCGCATCGCTGAAGTATGAAAAGAACACGCATACAAAAAGGAAGGATAATTTCATAATTATTCAATTTTGGAATCTTGCGGATGGTGATAAATTGTCAGCAGCTTTACTATTCCAGCCCGGCCTCACGGACGATTGCCTTTTAAATTTACAAACCTTTACTCTAATCAGAGCGAGGAACAGAGTGAGAGCGAGACTAAAAGAGGCCTCGCTCTTCCGCTCTCACTCTAATTCTTGTGGGTTAATGAACAATTCCAGCTTCGAAAAACCGTTAAATTTGCAATCATGTTGAGTGACCATAAGATAATCCGAGTTGCAATCCTGGACCTCTATGAAGGGCAGGCCAATGAAGGCATGCGTTGCATCAGGCAAATACTCCGTGAATTTGAAGAAAAGAACAACGTCCGGTTACAAAGTGATGAGTTTGAGGTCCGTATTCATCAGCAAATCCCGGATCTTTCATATGATATCTATATCTCCAGCGGTGGTCCTGGTTCCCCGTTGGATAGCGAAAAAAGCGAATGGGAAAACAAATACTTCCAATTCTTAAACAGGGTCACCAGCTTTAATAATGATGCTTCAAACGCACAGAAAAAACATATTCTCTTCATTTGTCATTCCTTCCAGTTGGCATGTAGGTTTTTTGGTGTCGCAAATGTTTCAAAGAGGAAATCCACTGCATTTGGAGTATTCCCTGTCCATCTTATGAAGGACGGTAAAAATGAACCAGTGTTTCGGGGACTGAATGATCCCTTCTATGCAGTTGATAGTCGCGATTACCAGGTTCTTCAGGCAGACATGAGCCTTCTCCGAAAAATGGGAGGTAGCGTATTAGCGATCGAGAAAGAAAGGCCGCATGTTCCGCTCGATCGTGCGATCATGGCCATTCGCTTTAATGAGCAAATGATCGGCACGCAGTTCCATCCTGAAGCAGACCCAATAGGCATGACGATGTATCTTCAACGAGAGGACAAGAAGGCTATGGTCATCAAGAATTATGGTAAAGAAAAATGGCAATCCATGATTAAGCATTTGAATGATCCTGACAAAATACGCTGGACCTACTCGCGCGTAATCCCGAATTTTCTTTCTGTAGCGGTAGAGCAATTTCAGGAAATAGAAGCCTGACCAAATCCCTCCCATTGTGAGCAGAATTGAATGATGTACCTTCAAAAAAATCGTTGGTAATGGTTCCTGATTTGCGCAAATCCTTCAATGATTCATTCACAAAAGAGAAATACCAGGGATTCCTGGATGATCTACATAGTAAGCACCCCGGCGCTATTGAATTCAGGGTTGCAGAAACGCCTGTTTTTATTCCAAAGGAATTTGGAAGCAAGCTTGTAGATGCCTGTGAAAGAATAGTAGATCTTATAGTGGACCCAAATTTTAAGAAGCTGACAGATAGGTCAATTCCTAAATCAGATTATGTACCCAATGAGAATTCTCATTCACACATGATTGCCTTTGATTTTGGAGTTTGTATTTCCGAATCAGGAGAATTGGAACCGCAACTTATAGAAATGCAGGGGTTCCCTACTTTGTTCGGATTCCAGGTTTACTATCCCGAGGTAGTGAGGAAACATTTTGATATTCCTGACAATTTCAGTCAATATCTTCGAAAGTATAATAAGAATTTTTATCTCCAGGACCTGAAACAAATGATCGTTGGTGATCTTCCCGTAGAGAATGTGATACTTCTGGAGATAAAACCCCATGAACAAAAAACAAAAATAGATTTCTATTGTACCCAGGACTATTTGGGCATTCAGCCTGTCTGTATTACGGAATTAATCCAGGAAGGAAAGAAGCTTTTCTACATGAGAGATGGCAGGAAAACTGAGATAAAGAGAATTTATAATCGTGTGATTTTCGATGATCTTCATGCACAACAATCTCAACTGGGGAATTTCGTTGATATTAGACAGGAATTTGATGTAGAATGGGTCCCGCATCCCAACTGGTTTTATCGTATCAGTAAATTCACACTCCCTTTTATCAGGCATCCATATGTTCCTCAAACATTTTTTCTAAATGAGATTAAGGAGATACCACCCGATCTTAATAATTATGTACTCAAACCATTGTTTTCATTTGCCGGACAAGGGGTAGTTATTGATGTGACTCCCGAGGATATTCAAAATGTTGATGCTCCCGAGAATTGGATTCTTCAGCGCAAAGTGAAATATGCAGATGTAATTAAAACACCGGATGAACCTGCAAAAGTGGAAATACGAATGATGTATTTATGGAGAAATGAGTGGGATCGTCCGACGGCTGCGATAAATCTTGCACGTTTAAGTAAGGGGAAAATGATCGGCGTGAGATATAATAAAGACAAGGAATGGGTAGGAGGGAGTGTGGCTTTTTTTGAAAGATAAATTGTATCAATTCTACACCCATTCAACCTGGGTCGGCACAAGCCTATTTTCACTTCGTTATCTTTGCTGAATGCATTATGTGTCTGCGGAAGGCCTTACGAAGGCTTATGGCATCAAGCCATTATTTGAAAATATTTCATTCCATATTGAAGAGGGAGACAAGATCGCCCTTGTTGCAAGGAACGGTACAGGTAAATCAACCCTTCTGAAAATTCTTGCCGGAAAAGAAATTCCTGATAGTGGCAAACTCTGGGTTCACAAGGATGTGAACGTAGCCCTGTTTGAGCAGGAACCTCTTTTTGTTGATGAGAATTCTATCATTGATAATATTTTTCATCACAACCATCCTATCATAAATGCGATCAGAGAGTATGAACTTGCATCTGAAACAAATGATTCAGGCAGGTTGAGCGATGCCATCGTAAAAATGGACGAGCTTGGGGCCTGGGCATTTGAGGCCAAGGTGAAGGAGATATTTGGAAAACTGAATGTTCATCATCTTGATCAGACCGTCAATACGCTTTCAGGCGGACAAAAAAAACGCGTAGCTCTTGCAAGAACTCTGATTGATATTGGATTTGAGCACAGGCACACTCTCCTGATCATGGATGAGCCAACCAATCACCTGGACGTATCCATGGTTGAATGGCTTGAGCATTATCTCAACCAGGAAAAGGTTACTCTTCTGCTGGTAACCCATGATCGATATTTTTTAGATAACGTTTGTGAAGAGATATGGGAGATAGATAATAGCACTCTATATTCTTATAAGGGAGATTATACTTCTTATTTGGAGAGAAAAGCAGCCCGAATAGAAAGTGATATTGCTAGTATTGAAAAGGCAAAGAATACTTACAGGAAGGAACTGGAATGGATAAGGAAGCAACCTAAAGCAAGGACTACAAAATCAAAAAGTAGGATTGATGCATTTGCTGGCGTTGAAACAAGAGCCAAAACTAGGATCGAAGACCAGCAACTCGAACTTCAAATGAAGATGAGCCGCCTGGGTGGTAAAGTAGTGGAGATGAAAAAGGTTCATAAAAGCTATGGAGACAAACTGATACTCCAGGGTTTTGATTACACATTCAAGAAAGGAGAAAGAATTGGTGTAATTGGGAAAAATGGAACAGGTAAATCAACATTCATAAACCTTGTTCAAGGCATTCAGCAACCTGATAGTGGGAAGATAAATATTGGAGAAACTATCATCTTTGGATACTATTCGCAACAGGGATTGGTAGTGAAGGAAGATAAGCGAGTTCTGGAATTTGTAAAGGACATTGCTGAGAGCTTTCCACTTGCGGGTGGAGGCTCCCTATCTGCGGCCCAATTCCTGAATCTATTTTTGTTTCCTCCAGAACAACAATTCACATACATATCGAAGTTGAGCGGGGGAGAAAAGCGAAGACTGCATTTATTATCAATCCTCTTTCGCAATCCAAATTTCCTTATTCTTGATGAGCCAACCAATGACCTGGATCTTCCGACGCTTTCAGTTCTGGAAAATTTTCTATCAGAATTTGGTGGGTGCATGCTTATCGTTTCCCACGATCGATATTTTATGGATCGTCTGATCGATCACCTGTTTGTTTTTGAAGGCGATGGAATAATCAGGGATTTTCCGGGAACCTATTCTCAGTACAGGCAAATGGAGAAAGAGGAAGATGCTTCGAATTCCAACAGGCCTAATTCAGAGCAATCGGTCAATATTAAAAATCCCGGTGATGCTGAGCGAAAAATTCTCACTACCAAAAGAAAACACAGTTTCAATGAAAAAAGAGAATTTGAATTGCTGCAGAAAGAGATAAAAACTCTGGATACCGAACGAAAAAAAATCGATCAGCAGCTTTCTTCTGGAAATCTTCCATTTGAAGAATTGCAACGACTTTCAGAAAGGATCACAGTGATTGCGCGTGAATTGGATCAAAAGGAACTACGCTGGCTGGAGTTAAGTGAAATAATGGAATAAATTGTTGATATGTTGAATGGTTGAATAGTTAATTGGTTTAATATGGATCGCAGCTTACATTTCAACTACTTAACAAATCAACAACTCAACCATTTCTCAAGGGAAATTATCAACTTGCTATATATTCGCAACTCTAGAAAATGTAACATGAGAGTAGTACTTCTAATCGGACTGCAGTTTCTTGTCTTTGCCATTCATGCTCAAAAGATCCCTAATCCCCAACCATTTGCTTCAACTATTACATTGGATGACCTGAAAAGGCATCTTTATATAGTTGCGGGAAAAGAGATGGAAGGCAGGATGACTGGAACCGAAGGTGAACGAAAAGCAGCAGCCTACATCGAGTCCCATTTCCAGCAACTTGGCCTTAAGCCTGGAAATAACGGCAGTTTCAGGATGAAGTATCCTGTTTACTATGATTCTGTCACCAAGTCTTCACTTACAGTTAATGGGAAGTCATTCGAATTATTCAAGGATTTTTCGATCAACCTCAACAATTATCCCGCTACTATAAACTCAGGCGATATTGTCTTTGTTGGCCCCGGACTAATTGATAGTACACGCAATGATTTTAAGGATGTGAATGTTGCAGGAAAATTGGTTTTGGTGCGATTGCCTCCTTCAGCCCCACCCTCCCGCTTCCGGCAGCCAGCCTATATAACAAACGCACAGAAAAATGGGGCAGTAGCGATCCTCGTTGTTCAGAGTGATCTGGGTAAACCTGAACGTAAAGGTCAGCCATACGTAAATGGATTTAAGAGAACTATTTATCCAAATACATTTTATGTATCTGAACAGGTTGCCCGTGCAATTATGGGTGCCGATTGGGATGCAGTTATTGGCGGATCCGCAAAATCAAAATTATATAGGGCTAAAATTTCCCTGCACCTTGAAAATTCAATTATTGAGAACCAGGCAAATAATGTCATCGGTTTTCTTGAAGGAACTGATCTGAAAGATCAATTTGTTTTTATAACTGCTCATTTTGATCATCTCGGTAAAAGAGATACCGTTATATACTATGGAGCTGATGATGACGCTTCAGGAACATGTGCCGTTTTAGAAATTGCAGAAGCATTCGCAAAAGCTAAGTCTTCAGGCAAAGGCCCAAGGCGATCGATTGTTTTTATGACAGTCTCAGGAGAGGAAGAAGGGTTATGGGGTTCTGCCTATTATACCGAACATCCATCGTATCCCCTTGAAAAAACTACAGTAGATCTCAATATCGATATGATTGGTCGCATTGATCCTACCCGAACTATCGGCGATTCCATGAATTATGTTTACGTGGTGGGAGACGATAAATTGAGTTCTGAATTAAAACCTATCAGCGAATCGATCAATAAGAAGTATACTAAACTAGAACTTGACTATAAGTTCAATGATCCAAAGGATCGACAAATGATCTATTACAGAAGCGACCATTTCAATTTTGCCAGAAAGGGAACTCCTATCATTTTTTATTTCAATGGAACGCATGCTGATTATCATCGTCCCACAGATACTCCTGAAAAAATAAATTTCGGATTATATACCAAGCGTGCGCAACTGGTATTCTATACAGCCTGGGAAATGGCAAACAGAAATGAAATGCTTAAACGAGATCTGCCCTTAGATCCCGCATTTATGCAACGGACATCGGAATAGATCGTGAGTCGTGAGTCGTGAATCGTGAGTCGGGAGCTGCGAATTTATCTCTGCGTATTCTCTGCTTCTCCTGTTCTCTGCGGTGAGTATTCCTGGCGTAACCTTGCGCCATCGCGTCTTGGCTGTAAAAATAACTACTGAAATAACTACTTCTAATCTCATTCCTTTTCATGCGATGGGGCAACCCTTCATTTTTCTACCTCGTACTATACATACATCTTATAAAAAAATCCTGGTTGTATGAGAAAAGCATTTCAATACCCGATCTTGCTGGGCTTACTTATTAGTCTTGTTGTGACCACAAGTTGTAAGCATGATAAAGGAGTTGCTGTTACCTCAGTTAAGAAATGGACAAGCATACCAATGAAAGCTGCATTTGAGGCTCCCGCACCTGTTGGAAGATTGGAAGAAGGCGAAGCTAATCTTGAATTATTATCAGATAATTCACTTCACTATGACTTTCACATTCATAACCTCTCACCAAGTGATCCATTGACAACTGCTCATATTCATTTTGGCGATGCTGTTACAGGCGGTGGTATTTTTATTCACCTCAACCCAACTTTCTCCGGACCCGGAGCTTCCGGTGTGGTAACGAATCTTCGCGCAGGGCAGATAGATACCTTGCTTCATATGCCTGTTTACATCAATGTGCATTCTACTCAGGCTCCAGCCGGACTTGTGAGAGGACAATTAGATAAACAAGTGACCTTTGCAATGGATATACCGTTGAGTGGAAACAACGAAGTTCCAGTTGTAGTAACTACAGCTACAGGTATGGCGCTGCTAAGATTAACGAGTGATGATTCGCTCTATTCTAAAGTAACTGTTACAGGAGTAGAGACAAATGATACTCTAACAGTTTCTCATATCCATCGTGGAGCTTCGGGAGTTAATGGTCCTGTCCGAATATTTCTTGCAAGCAGTCTCGCTGATTTCGGCATTGTGAAATCAACCTTCCTGGTGGATTCACTTAAGAACATGGTACTAAACGATCAGGTTTATGTAAATGTTCATAGCAAGCTCAGAGCTGCGGGAAAAATTCGGGGGCAGATAAGATAGGTTTCGGGTTTCGGGTTTGGAGTTTCGAGTTCTAAGGATTTTTATTCTCTCAAACATTCAAACAATCAAACATTCAAACTCTCGAACTTTCGAACTCTCAAACTTTCAAGATCTTAAAACACCATCTATTCAGTTTCCCTTCAAAGTCAAAAGGTGTTGTAGCCTTTGTGATATCCTTTATGTGCTTGCTTCTGATTTTTTCAGTTTCAAGCACAAATTTTGAATAATTAGTACTGAAGAACAAAAGACCAGCAGGAGTGAGCACATCAAGAGATTGATTGATAAGCATAGCATGATCTTTTTGGATATCCATAAAATCCTTCATCCTTTTACTATTACTGAATGTGGGAGGGTCCAGTATGATGAGGTCGTAAGAATTTTTTGAAAGAGTAGGAAGTAATTGCATCACATCTCCCTGAATAAATTTGTGACTTGCCATATCACTGAAATTATTCAAACCCATATTTTCAGATGCCCATTGCAAATAGGTATTTGACATATCTACTGTGGTGGTTTCTCTCGCATCACCCGCAGCTGCGTATATTGAAAATGAGCCTGTATAACTGAACAGGTTCAGTATTCGCTTGCCTTTGCTTTCCTCCCTCACCATCTGCCGCGTTATACGATGGTCCAGAAAAAGACCTGTATCAAGATAATCGCTCAAATTCACCTTGAATTTTAATCCTGATTCTTCTACGATGAATTCATTGGATCTGGAGTCCACTTTTTCATATTGCCCCTGCCTTCCAGCTTTCCTTTGTCGTTGCCTGGTAAAAATTCTTTCAGAAGGAATTCCTGTCGTCTCAATCATTACTGCGATACTATTTTCCAGCCAATTATTATGCTCTTCTTCATCCATTCCATGATTTCTCTTATACTCGGCCACATACAATTTGTCTTCATACACGTCAATCCCGAAGGGGAATTCAGGGAGATCATGGTCATACAATCTATAGCAGGATATACTTTGTCGCCTCGCAAGTTTTGACCGGTGCTGATAGACTTTCCTCAGCCGGTTCTTGAACATCTGTAGTTTTTCTTCATTCATCCCGACGAAAGCTTAATTCATTTAGGTGAATGTAGAATGTAAAAATGAAAAATGTCAAATGAGGAAGAATTTCACGCAAACCTGCCTGCGTGACGCAGTCAGGCAGGGAAGCAAAGTAAGCAAAGACTCAAAGGGAAAATTAAGAATGTAAAATGAAGTATAACTAGAGCCAATAAGCAAGAACCAAATAACAAGATCCAATAAATAAGAATCAAATCACAAGAATCAAATCACAAGAATCAAATAATGAGTAGCAATATGAAGGAACTAAATATCAATTTTGATTTTTTGTTTATTTGAGATTTATTTGGTTCTTGGATTTTAGGATTTGGGATTTTTTTAAAAAAAAAGCCTGGCTATGTAGCCAGGCCCTAAAATTACTAACCCTATTCTAAAATACTTGTCTACTAGTTTTTGATAATACGTTCCTGAGCAAACTCTTCTTCACATCTTGCTTTAATTATGTAAAGACCTTTGGATACTTTGCTCATCTGAATACTTTCAGTCTGACTTGCAGAACTAATCTGAGAAGCGTTGATCCTAAATCCACTAGCATTGTATAATTCCAACAACACTTTCTTTCCCTGCCATGATGCAGGCAGAGTAACCTTCACCTGGTCAACCACGGGGTTAGGATAAGTTGTCAACGTTATCGCTTTCAGATTGTCTTTAGAAAGTCGAACTGTACGAATAGTGGTATATGCTACTTCACCTGTTTTATCCACACACACAATTCTATAGTAACAGATTCCTGATGCAGAACTCACATGGAGGTCCTTGTATTCGTATCTCGTGCGGATAGTCCTTCCTGCTGAATTCACTGTAGCGATGTCAGAGTAAGTTTTCCCATCACTGCTGCGTTGTACTATGAAGTGACTAAAGTTTTCTTCCATTTCTGAAGTCCACACAAGGGAAACATCATCATTTCTATAAGTTGCAGTGAAATCAAGTATTTTAACTGGTAAGGAAAGGGCAGCAGCCATTCCGAACTGTCTGAACCAAAGTGAATTCAAACGAACTCCAGAACCATTGCTTGATCTTGATCCTGACCTTGCACCATATCTGAATTTGATTTTGTCTCTACCAAGGTATTGGTAAGTAGCCATTACCTGTGTAGCAGCGGTATCAATGTTAAGGAAGTTCTCTACTGGCCCAGTTAGCGTGGTTGAGTTTACCCCTTCAAATCCATGATCACACTGGTCGTATATCAAACCACTTCCATCACAATTACCGCAGGTTGAGATATTCCACAAGCCTGATTTTCCATCACCTCCGCAACTTGCGCAAGCTGTAAGCAAGCTGGAAACTCCGTCCAATGCACAAGTAAACAATTGACCTGGCAAACCTGATGGGAGCGAGGTTAAGAAGCTAATGGTTGAGTAAATGATATTCGATGGAGCTTCAAAATTTGCATATTCATTAATTGACCAACCGTCGCCATCAACATCCAGTGCTGTAAGGTCAACCTTGGCCAATTTCTTCTTTGTGTTGGTACCAGCCTGGTAGAATGACAATTCAAAATCGATATACCAGTTTTGGTTTGGCTGCACAACACCTGCAAGACCAAACTGTGGCTGAAATGCTTTTTCCCAACCAAGATCCGGAAGATCTATAGACTGCATCACAATATCTGAGCGTGAAAATTTAGCAAGTTTTATTTCAGCATCAACGCCTGAAAGCACATTTGAAAAACGATAAACCGCGCCCTGTTTATTTGCCTGGCCCGATTTCAGTACCGGGTTAAGGAAAATTAATTCCGGAGCGGGTCCTGAATTCACGTATGTTAATGAACAATCTTCATCACGAGTAAAATCAATTAAGAGCATTGTAAGCCCCTTGATACCACCCGCAATGCAGTACGCATCAATTTTGGCATCCCATGTTCCATTCACTTCAAGTTCCTTAGATATTTTAAGTACATCGAATCCATAATCAACAGATGAACCTGGCAGTGTTAAGATTTCAGACAATGCGTCCTGCTTAAATTTCCCATCGTTCACATTTATAATAGCATTAGAAACCTTGAACCTGGTGAAAGATTTCAGTTCAAGATCACCACCTGATGATTTACTGACCTCAATAGTTGAAGACTGAACTGAGTCATTCACATATGAAAGCAAGGTTCCTGAAGCTTCATATCTCCCACCTACCTGAATATTTGAATGCATGTAGTTTCTGGAAGTGCCTGCGGTAGCTTTGAAATCCTTAGAGACTGTAAGCTTTGCGCTATCCAGTATTATACGACCTCCATTAACTGACATTTCGCACTTATTTGCTGGAACATCCTGCAAATAACCACCTTTAACAATTTTGAGCAGGCCACTGGAGTTGATTATTGTTTTCTTGTCAAACGAGCTCGCGAAACGCAAGGTGTCGCCTACAATATTCAACGTACCGGAAATGGTAAGGTCGCCAGTAACATTACATGTCACATCATGATTGATATTAACAACCATGCTGGAACTAATTGTACGGCTTGGAACCGAACCACCTACCCATGTAGAAGGACTCGTCCAATTACCATCTGCCTTAGTAGTGTAAACCTGGGCTTCCAGGCCAAAAGCCATCAGCAAACCAATTATGGTAAGCTGCAATGCTGTTTTCCCTTTTTTAAGGGAAGAAATACCTGTTGCTATCAGCAACTGGCATTTGATTCTTTGTTGGTGTACAGATCTTTTCATTTTTGTTCTTTGAAAGGGTGACTAGATTACTAGGCTTCCTTAGATCTGGATTTTGAAAAAATTGGTTTTTGGGATAATGTGAGATTGGTCGAAACTCAATCAGTCTTTCGAGGATGTGGAAACTTAATTGTTCCACTGGTTGGATTTGGGGGCTTTTCGGAGGATGTGACTTAAACTCTAAGTCGGATTTTTAGTATCGTGTGATTATTCAAAACTTAATTTCAAACCACACTTATATTTTCAAATTATAAAAACTCTCTTTTAAATTATTTGCATCATCGATTGTGAAAATCGATTTGTTTTTACGTCCTAACCTAAGTTTTAGAAATCAAGGGAATGATAGCCCGGTCTGGAAACGATACCAGGAACAATGCGCACACGCTTGTAGTTTTTAACTACCGACAAAATACACTCGTCCTGATTTTGGGAGATTTGTGAGGGAAATCCTCTTTGAAGAGACTTACGTTTCATAGTCGGGGATCAATTTTGTTTTCTAAAGGGTTTGGTCGCTGATTCTTTCAATCCTGAATTCTTCAGGAGCTCTGGAATCTGGAACAAAGAAAATGTGGTTTTCTGAATAATGCAAGCTATTCTCGAGATATTTTACTAGGTCATTACCGTATTTTCCACAATTCACTTTGAAATCAATGAATTAAATACCTAAATATTTCTAAAGAAAAACTCTTAGGTCAGGCTTAAATGATAATTTTTACCGGATTTTTTGCGGTTGTGGAAGAATGTTAGATGGTAAAAAACTTCGATAAGGGATACAAATGGATCCCATTCTTGTTGGAAGAGTTAGATAAAAACCTGCAGAGAACGAAATTAAAAGAGAAAAGCGCGGAGGATCGCTATGGTTTTCTCGCTTCGCGATTTTTCATATATAGAAAACCAACTGCAGAGACAAGACAGAGAGTTCCGATAACCCACCATAGATAAGTGAAATTATAATGGTCTGCGATCTGTGCGCCTGCAACAGGACCAATTACCTGGGCGGTAGCCCATGCAATCGTGTAAAGGCCAGCATATTGACCACGATTTGCAGCATTGCTACGAATGGTCCAGAATGAATTCATAAAGGGCATACTCAAAATCTCTCCTATCGTTATTACAACCATGGCTATTATGGCAATTAAAGCACCTCCGGGAAAAATATTGAATAAGAAGAAGGATAGTCCGCAGAGAAATGTTCCAAAAACAATATATGAAAGGCTGGATCGCTTTCCCTCAAGCTGATACACTATAACCATTTCAATAGATGCTATGATCAAACCATTGATCGCCATTAGAAGTCCAATGAATTGCTCACTCAGATGCAGGTCCTGCTTGTAGTAAACAGGAAGGTTAGTAAACATTTGGAAAAAGCAGATTGCAAATATGGTTGTGAAAAAAATGAAGACCAGGTAAAATTTATCCTTGTAGGCCGAGTTAATTTTAATGATGGATGATTTTATGGTTTGAAGAGCTCCGGCAACAGGGGTAGGAAGTAATTTCCATAACATCACTGCGGCAACAAGATTGGTGATGCCATCGACCCAGAATAATAGTTTGTAATCAAATGATGCAAGCAAACCACCAAGTCCACCACCTACAGCCCATCCAAGGTTAATTGCCAATCGATTGAGTGAATACGATCTTGTCCGATTTTCAGGAGTACTATAATGTGCGATTGCTGTAGCATTTGCGGGTCGGAATGATTCGTTAACGAGGCTTAGGACAAAAGTGAAGATGCAGATCAATGGATAGCTCTCCATCTGCCCCAGTATAATAAAGAAGAGACCACCGCCACTAAGGGTCAATAATTGGATGTAATGAAACCCATATTTATCAGTAAGCCTTCCGCCGAGAAATCCTCCGGCTACCGCCCCAGCTCCAAACAGGCCCATTACAAATCCTGCCTGGGATATACTATAATGATGGTACTGAGTTAAATAAATGGTCATGAATGGAAGCACCATTGTTCCGCTTCTGTTGACAAGAAGAACGATAGATAACCACCAGGTGGAACGGGATAAGCCACCAAATGCATTGCGGTAAAGATTGAAAACGGGGGAAAGCATTGAGCGGCAAAAATAAGGGAGAAGCTGATGTCTGAGGTCTGAAGTCAGAGGGGAAGTAGTCAGTAATCAGAAGTTGAAGAAGGTAAGAAGAAATAACATCTTTCCACTTACGACTCAAGAGGCAGCATAATTCCTTCTGACTTCGGACCTCCGACTTCGTTCTTCCGACTTCGTGTCAATTTCCGAAAACTTTCTTAAGCAATTCCGTGCCTCTTGCAGCAGGATCCTTGCGGATTTTTTTCTCTTCTTCGGCTACATAATAAAAAATACCTTTTAAAGAACGCTCAGTTACATAAGCCGACAAGTCTGTATTGACAGGTTCAGAGGAAAATTTATTGTAAACCGAAAAAACATCTTTCCAGTATTTGGTAGCATCTACTTTAGCAAGTGATGTCTCGATTACCGGGCGAAAAGCTTCAGTAAGAGGATTCGTTGTTGACTTCTTAAGGTAACCTGTGGCAGCAGTATCAGGGCCTCTTAAAATATTGAGTGCATCAGAAATACTCATTCCTTTAATTGCATCCAGAAAAATAGGAGCTGCGGATTTAGCTGCATCCTCTGCCGCACGGTTCATGCTTAAGATCGCATTGTCTACCATCTTGCCCATGCCAAGCATTCTCATTTTCTTCTCCACCTTTTGAACTTGTTCAGGCATCAATATTTTTACAGCAGCATCAGCTAAAAATCCATCTACTTGTGAGAGTTTGCCTGCACTGTTGTTCGCACCTTTTGAAAGTGCTTCTTTTAAACCTGCAATAATTTCTTCGCTGCTTAATGAGGAGCCGTTTCCTCCAGTTACTTTTTTCAACGCATTTTTAGCTCCACCTAATAATCCGCCCTGGGAAAAGCCGGACAAAACTGAACTTAATAGAAGAAATAATAGGAGAGTTTTTTTCATCGGATATCGTTTTGCGAAAATTAATACTTAAACGTAGGAATGATTAGCTTATTCTGTTATTTAACGATCCATTCAAAGTTTTCAGCCTTTGGCATTATGTTAAAAGATCCCCTCAGATTTTCGGGTAGCACGGCCAGTTTCCTTAGATCCGTATTGATCCAGGCTCCGTCAACAGTTAGAAGAGCGGCACGTTGGGAGTTTTTGATGAATTCATGCTGAATGGTCCAGCGGGAAAAATCCTCCCTGGCCTTTACTAATTGAATATCAACCAGTATTTCATCACCCATTTTTAATTCACGCCTGAAAATGCATTCTTCACGAAAAAGTATAGGGCCGATGCGTTCCTTTAGAAAAGCATCGTTCGACAATCCATTCTCATTAAAAAATCTAACACGCAGGTATGCGCCAAAATCATAATATGCAGAGTGCCTGAGGTGAAAATTTGGGTCCAGGTCAGACCATCGCAACTCGATTTTCTGCTGATAAGTATTCATTTATTTCATTGGTTGAAAAGCGAAAATAATTAACCATTTCGTACAGGAGGATTCATTTATTTTTGCCAACTAAAAATTTTCTATGAAAAATACGTTCGTTGTTTTGGCAGCTCTTCTAGTAAGCTCAAATCTGTTTGCGCAAACAAAGCCAAAAACATCCAGTCCGTCAAAAACGGTGACTAAACAATCCACAAGTACCACAAAGCAGGTAAGTAATCCTATTACAATGAAATCGCAACTGGATTCTTTCAGCTACGCGATCGGAACAAGTATTGGAAGTTTCTATAAGCAACAGGGTTTGACAACTATAAAAACAAATCTAATGCTTAAAGGAATTGGTGATGCAATGAGTGCAGGAGGAAAACAATTGATCGATGAAAAGGCATGCAACGAGATCATCACTAATTACATAAATGAAATAAAATCGCAAAAGGCAGGAGTGGCAAAGATTGCGGGACGTAAATTTCTTGAAGAGAATGCCAAGAAGGCTGGAGTGGTGACACTAGCCAGTGGACTTCAATATAAAGTAATAAAGGCCGGAACAGATACTACTCATGCTAAAGAATCAGACCAGGTAAAATGCCATTACCATGGAACGCTGATTGACGGAACTGTTTTCGACAGTTCAATTGAGCGCGGCGAGCCAGTAACCTTCGAAGTTACCCGCGTTATTACAGGTTGGACTGAGGCGCTTAAATTAATGACACCGGGATCTACCTGGATGTTGTACATTCCTTCAGAACTCGCGTACGGTGATAATGCTGCCGGGCCTGCTATTCCTCCAGGATCTACATTGATTTTCCAGTTGGAACTTCTGGAGATCATCAAACAATAATTAAATTTTAACCGCCAAGACGCCAGGGCGTAAGGGTTCGCTAAGACTCCTTGCGTTTCTTGGCGTCATTATGTCTTTGCGGTTAAACCCTAAACTCACATCAGTCCCATCACTACGGAATACCGCTGGTAGAATAAACTTTTTTCCGATGCGATAAGAATGTAAATTATATTCTACTAAAACTAAATTTATGCGACCAGTTTTACTCCTCCTTCTGTTCGCTGTTTCAGGACTCTCAGTGAACGGACAATTCTCTCTTAAACCACAAGCAGGATTTGAAAACAGTTTTACAAAGGTCAGAATTAATAATCTGCCTGAATTTTCAATTCCTTCCCAGTTAACACCCAGGTTAGGAGTTAAACTGGATTTCAAAACCAAACAAGGACATGGTGCATTTGCAGGCGTTTCCACAAGCAGGACTCTTGTAGCATATGATTTTACCAATCCAGAATTGGCTATGAGTAATTTTAGTACATCTAGCGGTAAGATGCAGCTGCGTTTTGAATCCGGGTATCAGTTCAGTACAAAACGCTTGTTCTTTAACAAGGCAGGAAAATCGCAAAAAGAAGTTTCATCCCTATCTCAAAAGGTTGCACAAAAATCTGCTGAGAAATCTGCCCAAAAAAGTTGCGGGGGTTATTCTGCAAGATCGCATTGCGGAAAGAAGGAAAATCTTGCAAGCAGATCAAACTGCGGCTCCAAGCAAAACTCTCTTGCAAGGCATCATAAAGAAAATTTCGCTAAGGCCAGGAAAGAAAATAATGGCTGGTTCATGCGCGTACAACCTGCCCTCGGATTTGCATTTATTCCTTCCAGGGAACCAGATCTGGTGACTAATTCCAAAGCCGGACAAACAAGCTATACCTATAATGCCTCAAATATCAGGACAGCCCTTGTAATGGGATCAGGTTTTGAATTTGGAAACAGGTCCAGAGCAAAGTTTGTTGTAAATCTTAGTTACGTAAAAGGTTTAGGCAGCAATGAAGCTATACTTACAACACAAAATAATAGCAAGACAACCACATCAAGGTTTAATTCAAAAGTTGGAGGTTGGAATGCAACCTTAGGAATACCAATTTCTCTTGGAAGAACAAAAACAGTTCAGCCAAAGGTCATTGAGCAAAGGAAAAAAACTGAATGCCAGCAATACAGGATCATTATCAGATCCAAGTGTGGCGGTAAATCTGCATAAGAAGAAGTTTAACCGCTAACGCGCGAAGACGCAAAGTTTCGCCAGGAATTTCCTCGCGTGTCTTTGTGCCTTGGCGTCTTTGCGGTTAATATAATACTCTAAACTTCGATCCAGGCCATTTCAACCATCGTCGTAATTCTTTCCATTAAGGTCTTGTCCCTGGAATCTACCCGCTTCCAAATCTTCAGCATTTTTTTGTCGATCCACAACCATCGATGTTGAAAGTTAACAATACTGGGAAGGGATTTCGTTTTCACCATAACCCATTTCCCCCAAAGCCACATATAAACATAAAAGGAAGTATAAGTTTTACGATCGAAGCGCAGATTTTTTCCATCGAAATCCATGGCGGTGGAAAGAGTTAGAAGTCTGCGGAAAACAAAATCCAATTGTCCAAACATTGGCTGAACAGTAAACATCTGTTCATGTTTCAGAAGAAGTTTATTCCCGTACCAGATATATTTTGCGGCTATTCTTGGCGATCCTCCCTGTTCTAGTAATTCTCTCCCTTTGTCAATATTCAGAAATCCCTTAAGGATCAGACTCTCTTTTTCATCGGCCAGCAATTGTTTTAATAATTCAATTCCACCTGTTTTGGAAACATATGCAAAATGCGCCCAAGCTATGTCATCATAAACCTTGTTGTTTGTTTGCCTGATAATGTTCACGTCATCCATCACACCCAGATCAGAATAATTGGAACAAGTAGAAGTATCTAAAAAGCCATCGCAGTTGTCATACACGCCGAACGGCTTGAGAGCGAGACCAACCTTATGAGATGCAAATGAAGCCATGCCTGCCCATTTGAGCAACCTGGGATATTTATTATATAAGCTTGCGTATATGCAGGTTATTTTATGATTACGCGCAAGTACATATCCTTCCTCCGGCAGCTTTGATTGAGCATATTGTTTCCAGTCAGAAATGGAGGCCTGGGGACTTTCTTGCATACATCTGAAGTTGATCAGGGGGTAAATCTGGGCTTGTATCAATTTACAAAAAAACTGATTCTCGAAAGGGAATTTCTAATTTAACCGCCAAGACGCTATGGCGCAAAGGTTCGCGAGGCAAGGAACTTGAAGTATGAAATTTTTGAAGGTATCATTCCAGCTTGTGCTTTCGAAGGAGTTGTCTTGTCTTGATGCCCGATTCTTTGAGATCAGACTCTTTCCATCCACCATCATCGGCTGCTGTTGGCAGGAGCACAGAACAGGTTTCATTCTTATCGGAAACCGACCAGGTCAACCAACTTAGCTTCCTTTGTTCTGCCCAATCAATCCATTTTTTCCATTCTTCCTCATTGATCGGACCATTTCCACTTGCCTCCATTCCTGCGCATTCAGAAATAAATATCGGAAGTGATTTATTCAAAGCATAGTCACAACGGTCCCGCAGCCATTGCTTGTGTGTTCCAGCATAAAAATGTACCGTGTACATAAGATTTGAAAAACCCGTTATAGGATCATCAGCAGCAAGATGTACATCCTGCGACCAATGTGGAGAACCAACTAATATCAGATTGTCGGGGTCAATAGCACGGATGGCCTCTATCAATTCAATTGAATATTTTTTTACTTCAGCCCAGGATTCATTATCAGGTTCATTGAAAAGTTCATAGATCACATTGGGATACTTCCCATATTTCTTGGCCATTTCAATAAAAAATTCTTTCGCCGCTTCTAATTGAACATTGTGACTGTGCCAATCAATGATCACATATATGTCTTCCTTAATTGCAGCATCAATAACTGCTTGGATCTTTTGTTTAGACCAGTCCGGCTTTTTGAGAAAACCTTCCTCTGGTTCAATACCCATTGCTGCTCTAACAACAGTACATCCCCAATCTTTCTTTAACCAGGCCACGGCCCCAGCATTATAAAACCTTGGCCACCAGTTATGCCAGCCAAAGCTCATTCCACGCAGAATGACCTCATCACCTTTTTGATTTTTCAGAGAAGTTTTGTCAACTCGTAATTGCCCATGAACTTTTACAGACTGGGAAAATAATTGAGAGGAAACGAGAAAAAATAATATTATGATCGAGGGCTTAAGCATATTAAATGCTGAGGCATCAAACTCCTGCCAGGAATTGCGAATGAATATAATCCACCACACTAATCAGGCTATTGGTCTGCTGATAAACTTTTAATTGTCTGTCTGCTCCTGTGCCTTCATCCATCATCTTGGGAACTGTATTTATAGCATGCCGACTTCCCAATTGATCCACCACATCGTCAACAAAATCCAGCAATTCATAGATCAGGACTCTTGTATTGACTTCTTCTTCCTTTCCAAAATCAATCAATCGTCCATCAATTCCATATCTGCCAGCTCTCCATTTATTCTCATTGATCAAGGGTCTTGGATACTGCATGAAATTCAGATTCTGTAGTCGTAGCTTATATATCTTGGCACAAATAGCCTGGAACAATGCTGCAATTGCAATTGTTTCCTGGACCGTCATGGGCACATCGCAGATCCGGAATTCAACTGTATTAAAAAATGGATGTACACGCAAGTCCCACCAGATCTTCTTTGCATTGTCAATACAATTCGTTTTTATCAACAGCTTTACATAGTTGTCGTAAGATTCAATTGTTTCAAAATATTCTGGTATGCCGGTTCTCGGGAATTTATCGAACACCTTTGTGCGGAATGATTTATATCCCGTTAATCTTCCTTCCCAAAAAGGTGAATTGGTACTGAGCGCGTAAATATGAGGTAAGAAATATCTTGTAGAGTTGGCAATATGGTTTGCCATTTCACGGGTTTGCATTCCAACATGCACATGCAATCCAAAAATCAGATTGCTTCTTGCCGCTTCCTGGAGTTCATTTACAATTTCACTATAGCGAACATGGTCAGTGATCAATTGACTTTCCCAATGGCTGAATGGATGTGTTCCTGCGGCTCCCAACCAAAATCCGAGATCTCCCCCGATGCCTGAAATAGTTTTTCTTAAGATCGCAACATCCTTATAGGCCTCGTCAATATCTGCACATATATCGGTTCCAACTTCTACAACTGCCTGGTGCATTTCAGCCTTTACCTTATCCTTAATAACCTTTTGACCCTCGTTTACAATTTTCTGCTCATGACTTTTTAATTCCCGTGTTTCGGGATCAATAACCATGTACTCTTCTTCAACACCCAGGGTAAAATGCTTAAAACTGATATTGCTCATTCAGCAAGTTTATAGTTTACAGGGATAGTTGAGTTCTGTTCAGTGGCATCGTTATAGAGCGGTTGGTGATTTGCGCTGGTCCTTACGTATTCACCCCAGCTAAGATTATCCAGATCTGGTTTCTGTTCCAATGCTCTTTCAATGGCATAGCTGGCTGCCGTTTCAACAACCCATTCAAAATTTTCTGCTCCTACGCTTTTCAATTCGGCATCAGGAGCGGGGTTGCAGAAGTCAATAGCGTACGGAACGCCATTGCGCAAGGCTAATTCAACAGTATTGAAGTCGTATCCCAAATACTGGTTGATCCTAAGCACAATGTCCTCCATTTGTTTCAACCTTTCAGGACTTGGTGAGAAATCAGCGACATAGCGAAGATGATGCGGATTACGTGGTTCATACGGCATGATACGCACATGTTTTCTGCCGAGACAATAACAACGATAGTATTCATCAAACACTATTTCTTCCTGGAGCATCATCACAAGTTGTCCGGTTTCAGCATGTTTTTCGAAGAATTCTTCGAGGCTATTCAGCTTGTAAACATTTTTCCATCCTCCTCCGGCAAAAGGTTTCATATAGGCTGGAAATCCGATGTAATTGAAAATCCCTTCCCAATCCAGCGGGTAGGCGAGGTTTGCGAAAGATTGATCGCTCGTATCAGCTGGAAGGTCTTTCGAAGGAAGGATAACTGTTTTGGGAACAGGCACCCCGATTTTTGTTGCCAGGCAATTATTAAAGAATTTCTCATCGGCACTCCACCAGAATGGATTATTTATAACTGCTGTTCCGGTAAGCGCGGCGTTTTTCAGGTATGCACGATAGAATGGAACGTCCTGGGAGATTCTATCGATGATCACCGCATAGCCTGTGGGTTCTCCCTGAACTACCTTATCTATTCTTACCGGCTCGGCCATCACATCCTTTACACCTTTGCTATTGACTCTCTCTATGAACGCCATTGGGAAGCTCCTTTCCTGGCCAAACAAAATCCCTATTTTTTTCATGATCCGATGTTTTTAAATGATAATGATCGATTCCCAGGTAGGCGGATTGAAGCTGCACAATTTATAGAAAAAAGGTTGAGAAAATTTTGGAATTTGGTTTCCTCGCTTCGCTCAGGATTGGGAAATTGGGAAAATGTGTTGTCTGAATGACTTTGTGAATTGTTATTTGGAATTCTTGCCCCCGCAGGGGCACTGAATTTTGGAATTTGGTTTCCTCGCTTCGCTCAGGATTGGGAAATTGGGAAAATGTGTTGCTTGAATGACTATTTGTGAATTGTTTTTGTAATTCTTTGCCCCGTAGGGGCTACGGAATTTTGGAATTTGGTTTCCTCGCTTCGCTTAGGATTGGGAAATTGGGAAAATGGAATTGGGGTGGTTGGTTGAATTGTTGATTAGTTGAATAGTTAATTTCAACTGTCATCGGTCAACGCCCAACGAACATCGAACTCAAACCCGAAAACCTTATTTTTGACAACTATGCATGTGGGAAAAGAAGTCTGGATCGTGAGAGAAAATAATCTCCTGAAATCTTCTCACCTTGATAGAAATGTCAAGGTTGATTTTTACCTGCCCGCCAATATTGCTGAACCCTCATCCTTAAAACTTTTGCTGATCAATGATGGGCAGGATCTCGAAAAAATGAATTTTGAATCCATCTTGAACGGATTGGTTGATAATGATGAGATCGCCCCAATTATTGCTGTTGGAATTCATGCAGGGCATGATAGAAAGATGGAATATGGGACTGCTGGTAAACCTGATTTCAAAGGGAGGGGTGCCAAAGCGGTTCAATATTCAAAATTCATACTCGAGGAATTGATTCCATTCATCCAAACCACCTATAATCTTCCACTTCTGGAAGAAAAAGCCTTTGCAGGCTTTTCACTGGGTGGATTAAGCGCACTTGATATTTGCTGGAACCATTCTGAGGTTTTTTCATATGTGGCAGTATTCTCAGGATCTTTATGGTGGAGGGTAAGAGATCAGGATCACGAGGATTATAATGATGAACATGATCGGATCATGCATCAGATTATCAGGTTATCTCCTTCACTCCCAAAACTCAAGTTCTTTTTTGAATGTGGGCAATTGGATGAGGTCAGGGACCGGAATAATAATGGAGTGATAGATTCAATTGACGATACCCTGGACCTCATAAGCGTATTGAAAGAAAAAGGATATTCAGATGATGATATTTATTTTCTTTTGATGGAAGATGGAAGGCATGATGTCGAAACCTGGGGAAGGGCATTGCCATATTTTCTCAAATGGGCATTTGCGAAGAAATAATTATTGAATAGCTTGCGAGGAAGGGACGATACACAGCTACACGGCAGTTAATGCTTTTGTAACCCTTCACCATTCACTATGGTATTTATTCTCACCGCAGAGAAAAGGAGGGCGCAGAGTATGCGCGGAGATATGCAAGCAAATTTCCAGTTTTAGAATTCCTTCTCTGCGAAACCTCTTTTACTCTTTTTCTCTGCGGTTATTTTTTTATTCAGGTGACCGAAAAATTCATATAGCATAAACGTCTCTATAAAATTTCAGCCACAACATAAAACAAAACCTCTCCATTGGGAGAGGTTTTACTATTAGAGATTGTTCCTATCAGAAATTCAATCTTACACCAAGCTGGCTAACCCACCTTGCACTGCTCCTTGGCTCATTGCTAATACTAACTGTGTAAGGATTTCCTGCCACAGGAGTAAATCGGTATTGAGGAGTAAGATTTGTTGCACTTGCAAAGCTCGCAAACTGATATAAGGAGAATTGGTCAAAATTGGCGAACCAGTTCCTGCCCCAATTCCTATTCAACATATTGGTGAAATTAAATACATCGTAACGGATAGCAAGTTCAACTCTTTTGCCACTCAACTTAATTCTGAATTTCTGTTCGAGAGTCATATTGATAGTATGAGCAAATGGTAGCCTTGCTCCATTTCTTTCTGCAAATTGCCCACGACGCTTCTTGAGATATTTATCAGAATCGATGAATTGGTTAAGCAAAATCTTCTGTTGAACATCGGAATACGTCACCCCATTTACAGTATTTGGAAGGAACTGCATTGTAGTGAGTTCACTTTCGGTTGGGATATATGCCAGGTCTCCGAAGTTTGTGGTACTTACATCAGCAACCGGGCTTCTGTTCAGAATATAACTATATGGAGAACCTGATTGACCGTTGTATGTGAAAGTAACAGAAGTCGCCATTGCCTTGTTGAAATATTCAAACTGCTTGGAAACATAGGCATTGATCCTGTGTCCAAGGTCGAAATCAGAAGTGGACAAAGTCATAAAATTCCTTCCATTTACAGTTTCCATTGTATTCCACTGGGAATTGTTCTGAGAACTTGTTCCTTCATTTAGAACAATTGAGCTTCCATATCCATAATTCAAATTCAGAGCAAAACCATTGCGGAATGCCTTATCCAATGTGAAAGTGAAATTGTAAGAATATCCTTTTCTGCCATTATTATTACTCAGCAGGAATATCTGTCCGGGATATGGATTTGCACCGGTACTTCTCATTGGAATTCTTTGAGGTCCAACAGTGCTATATACGTTCCTTGCACCTGGCCCTATCGATTGTCCGATCGGAGGAAGGATATTTATGTTCGTATATTTTATTTCATTTATGTTCTTGCTGAAAATAGTTTCCAGCGTGATTGTCCAACCTGTTCCAAGACGTTTATCAACCGCCAATGAAGTACGGAACAATTTCGGAAGTCCGAATTCCTTGGTGATCAGATCAACTTGTCCTTTGGAATTGGCAAGACTAATACCAAAATCCTGAGGCTGATATTGATTGAATGGATCATCTCTGAATGTAATATTCTGGGTTGCAGTTGGAGGATTCAAATCGATACCTGCAAGGGAAACCCCGTTATTGTTATACATCCCGCCAGGCCATACAAGAGGAATGCGGCCTGTGAACATACCCAGTCCGCCTCTGAATACCAGGTTTTCATCATCCATTCTGTAGGTGAAACCAATACGTGGAGAAATTGACCATGGAATTCTTGCTGCCTGTCCTGAACGAGCGCCCTCCACATCATAATACTGTGCGATCTTGGCCAGACCTGTATCATTAAGGAAATTATCAGTTAGAGGTCTTGTGAGAAATTCTGTCTTATCAGCACGGATACCAAGGTTCAGGGTGAAGTTATCATTCACTTTAATTTCATCATTCACGAAGAAAGACACTCGCAAAGTCTTGAATTTTGCTGCAGCCTGGAGTTGACCTTCGCCGGAACTATTCTGATCCAGGAGAGAGAATGTTCTCTGATAACGGATAGGTTTTGCTCCGCTAAGGAAATCTGTCAGACTATTAAATTGATAGGTTCCGAAGTAGTCACGTACAAAAACATTATTACTACGGTTGATTTCATTGTCTGTTCCAATAGTCAGGATGTGCTTACCTGCATAAAATTTCAAGGCATCGAAGAGTGAAATATTCTGCTGTTCCAAAAGATTTGCGGTAGAAAAATTTTCTGTACCGAAGGCGATGTTTCCATTTCCGTCACGAATAGAGACGCGAGGGAAAGGCTGTCCAAGCGGATTTCTATCATCCAGCACTTTTGTAACTGTAAGAAGCAATCTATTATTTGTTCCCTTATCAAAATTGCTTCTCAATTCCAGTGATGTTGAATTGGATTTATTTGGGAAGATGTATCCGTTATTGTAATAGTTGATGGAAGTAGCGCTGCTTGCAGTTGTATTAAATCTTGTTCCCTGCGTATAACGATGGCTAAAGGTGAGTTTGTTATTTGCATTTACGTTCCAATCAATTTTGGCTGTTACCCATTCTGCCTTCACTTGTTCTGGATTGTCAAGGTATCCTCCGGGCTCGTAACCATAAGTGTTCCTGAGTGTATTCGCAAGATTGTCGAGGTCAGTGATGGTTGCGCCACCTCTGTAATCACCGAAATTAAAAGGCTGCGGACGTTCATCCTGTCTCTTTTCCGCCAATATGAAAAAGAATACTTTGTTCCTAACAATGGGGCCGCCTATTGTGAATCCATAGTTCTGGTTTTTAAAAGGAGCTAGCTTGGTGCGTTCAAGGATGTCGGGAAAATTCGGTTTAGGTTGGCCTACCGGAGATCTACCGGAAAGTCTTTGATTGCGGAAAATATAAAATACCGATCCTTTGATCTCATTGGTTCCTGACTTTGTAATGGCATTGATCCCTCCTCCTGTAAAATTTCCAATTGAGGCATCATAAGGTGAAATGATCACCTGGAATTGATCAATTGCATCCATTGAGATTGGAGGAATATTCGCCTGCCCTCCATTTGTTCCTGATGCTGCAATACCAAACACGTCGTTATTAAGAGCTCCATCAATGTAGAAGGAATTAAACCTGTTATTCTGACCTGCTATTGCTATTCCACCATCACCTGTGATCTTCACCTGAGGTGTAAAGCTTAGGAAATCAGAAATGTTTCTACCCACAGATGGCAGATTGGCCATTTTATCGCGACTGATAAAGGTTTCTGTTCCTCCCTTGCCTGAAGGCGGAATTCCTCTTCGTCCGGCAATAGTTACTTCAGTAAGTGTGGTTGATTTATCTCCGAGAGCAAAATCCTGAGTGGAATTTTCTCCAAGTGAAAGAAATATATCTTCTTTTTTACCCTGGTCAAAACCTACATACGTCACAACGACTGTGTAGGGTCCGCCGGGAGTCATATTGTAAATGTTGAATCTTCCTGCTGTTCTTGATGTAACCTGGTAATTTGATCCAGTAGGAATGTGTGTAGCTGTTACTGTAGCACCTACCAATGGTTCGCCCTTAGAGGTCTTGACTGTTCCACCCATACTACTGGTTGTTACCTGTGCCTGCATAGCAAATGGCACTAGTAGTAGGGCAGCGAACAGCCTCACTATTCTCTGAATAAGCATATAGTTTTGTTTTACAGCTGCAAATAAAAGAAATATTGACAAAATCCAGCATTAGTTGATAACAAATTACTAAGGCAAGAAACCTGAAGGAAATGTTGCACAGGCAAGGTTTACCCTGAAATTCACTTCCGCAGATTCTTTCATTAAATTTGCATTAAATCAGTTTGACGATGTTGGATTCAATTGAAGCTGCCATAGAGGATATTCGAAACGGTAAGATCATCATAGTGGTGGATGATGAGGACCGGGAAAATGAGGGTGATTTTATCATAGCATCCCAGCATGTTACTCCTGAGGTGATCAATTTCATGAGTAAACATGGTAGAGGGTTGATTTGCATTGCACTACTGGAAGATCGCTGTGATGAATTGGGCCTGGAATTGATGGTCAATAACAACACTGCCCTGCACGAAACAGCATTTACGGTTTCTGTAGACTTGCTGGGCCATGGCTGCACTACGGGGATATCAGCGCAGGATAGGGCAAAGACGGTTCAGGCCTTGATTGATCCGTTTACCAAGCCTGAAGTGTTGGGCAAGCCCGGACATATATTCCCTCTCAGAGCCAAAAAAGGTGGAGTCCTTAGAAGAACCGGCCATACTGAAGCAGCAATTGACCTTTCAAAGCTGGCTGGCCTGATACCTTCAGGAGTTTTGGTGGAGATCATGAACGATGATGGTTCAATGGCCCGTCTTTCACAATTAAAGGAGATCGCGAAAAAATTTGACTTCAAGATCATTTCCATCAAGAACCTGATTGAATTCCGGCTTAAGACGGAGTCTTTGATCGAAGAGATCGTAAAGGTTGATATGCCAACCCTCTGGGGCCATTTCAAGCTAATTGCATTTAGGGAAAAGAATTCTACCAACGAACATCTTGCGTTGATAAAAGGTGAGTGGGCCAAGGATGAACCAGTTCTTGTTCGCGTTCATTCATCCTGTTTTACCGGTGATATCCTTGGATCCTTACGCTGTGATTGTGGAGAGCAACTTCATAAAGCCATGGAAGTGGTGGAAAAAGAAGGGAGAGGTGTAGTCCTTTACATGAACCAGGAGGGGAGAGGGATTGGTCTTTTGAATAAACTCAAGGCATACAAGCTACAGGAAGAAGGAATGGATACAGTTGAGGCTAATTTGCATCTTGGATTTCCAATGGATAAAAGAGATTATGGAATTGGAGCACAAATCCTGAGACACCTTGGAATAACAAAACTCAAATTACTTAGCAATAATCCCCAGAAAAGAGCAGGCCTGCTGGGTTATGGATTAGAAATCGTTGAAACCATTCCCATCGAGGCACTGGCCAACCCTCATAATGAAAAATATCTCCAGACAAAGAGGGATAAGCTTGGTCATGAAATCATGAAGTAGGAAGAATCAGAAGTCGGAGGTCAGAGTTCGGAAATCGGATGGAATGTAAAATGTATAATGAAAAATGTAAAATAACTCGAAACTCCAACCCGAAACTCGAAATTGCCTCACGACAAAATCCGCCGGCCTAAGCCTGAAGCGGATTTAGTTTTTCATAGGTATCGAATTAAAATCCTGGCACAAACAGGATACGGATACACTGTTTGCCCAGGATTTGGATTTATGATTTCTCTTGGAGCGAATTATTTATTTCGAAGACTTGCTGTATTGCAGCATCCACTCATATATGTTCAATCCGTTTTCTTTAAAATTTGGATCGGTTGCTTTTGACCAGGCGTCATGATCATTCACATCAAAGATTGTTGACTTCGCCGCTGGTCTGGCATTACTTGCATTTACCTTCTCAACAAAATCCTTTGTAATATCTGCAGAGACCATTTTATCGCCACTGTTATGGAACGCCCACACAGCTACATTAGATTTTGCGATACTCTCAGATTTTTTTTCTGTTGCACGATTTGCACCACTAATGGGGACAATCGCTGCAATCTTAGAACCATAATCAGCAGCAACATCCCAGGCAGTTCCACCTCCGATGCTGACTCCAACAACATAGATCCTGCTGGCATCTACGCGATATTTCTCAACCATGTAATCAATCAGATTGCTTACATCTGATGCCTTCGGCCATTCCTGGAATTGTGGTGATGCTACGATGAATGAATAAGATTTTCCATTCACAGAAAAACTTGCTGGAAAACTTTTGTTTCCAAGGAATTTGTTTACTCCAACTTCAGCGAGAGATGAGAGCTTGTTGTTTGCATTTGACAATTGACCCATTCCGTGAAGAAATACCAGTAATGGATAATTCTTCGTGGTTGAATCATACCTGGCGGGGAGACCAACATAATAACCAGTAGTATTTGAGGTTGCCTCTTGTGTTACAGCAGTGAAAACTGGAGCTGCCGTTTCAGGAAGCTCATTCTGTAACTGCTGCGCTTTTGAAAGCTCAACCTCTGAATCTGGATTATTTACTTTGGAAACATCTTTGCGACAGGAACTCAAGAATACTAAAGCTGCCAGTGGGGCAAGCCACATAATTTTTTTCATCTTCATAGAATTGCAATTGAGACTTACAAAAATTTGGTCGGTCTCAATTGCCAAACACTATGCCAGAAAAAATTATTAAAACTCTTTAAGATTTCTTTTGCAAAAAGGTTTTCCACAATTGATCGTGATGAAAGTCAGTGCGAGTGGCCGTTAACGAGCGAGTAACGAAATTAATGTTTCGGGTTTAGAGTTTAGGGTTTCGAGTTCGAGGCTCGTTGGGCGTTGACCGTTGTCCGTTGGGTGGTGGGCGAAATATCTATTCAACAATTCAACTAATCAACAATTCGACCAGCCTCCCCAATTCCAAATACCTAATTCCTAATTCCATTTTCCCATTCGTGAGAGAAGCGAAGAAACCAATTTCCAAAATATTCTCAACTTCTGATTACTGACCTCTGACTTCGGACTTCTGACTTCGTCCTTCATCTTCATCCTCTTCCTTTTTCACAATGACTAACACTTTATCGATGCGTTGTGCATCCATGTCGATGATCTCGAATTTGAAACCTCGCCATTCGAGTTTTTCACCTGTAACAGGTATATGTTCCAATTGGTGAAGTATAAATCCAGCGAGTGTATTAAATTCCTGTTCGCCTTCATTTCTCCATTCTCTCTGCTCGAACCTGGCCAGGAAATCATAGAATGGAATTTGTGCATCCACAAGATAACTGCCATCCTCCCGTTCTAGAATTTCATAATCGCTGATATGCTGCTCAGGAATGTCTCCCACTATCGCTTCGAGAATATCATTTAGCGTGATCATTCCCAAAAGACTTCCATATTCATCAACAATGTAACAGCAATGAATTTTTGATTCCTTGAACTTTTCCAATACCTGATAAGCAGAAACATTTTCCGGTACAAAGAGCGCCGGCTTCATGATATGTTTAAACAAAGTGAGATCGTTTGCGAGATACAAATCCTTAATGGAAACAACACCCTTCAGATTGTCTATCTGGCCATCGCAAATAGGATAGACTGAATGAGGCTCGAGTACGATCTTTTCACGAATCCTTTCTTCATTATCATTCAGATCGAACCAAATAATATCATTTCTATAAGTCATCAGAGAAGTGATATTCCTATCACCAAGGTGGAACACTCTTTCAATTATTTCCTGTTCTGCTTCTTCAAGTGCTCCCTGTTCAGTTCCTTCACTAATGATCGCTTTGATCTCATCCTCAGTAACTGAAACATCTTTTAATGTATTAACCCTAAAAATTCGAAAGGTGAGATTTGCAACTGTAGTAAGTACCCAAACAATAGGATGTGTGACCCTTGAGAGAAATTTCATTGGCTTTGCTGAAAGTTTTGCGATTCTTTCTGCCTGCAGCAAACCAATTCGTTTTGGGATCAATTCTCCGAAGATGATAGACAATAATGTAACAATGATAACAACCAGAGTTATTGAGATGGTTGCCGCATAAGGTTGCAGGAATTCAATTTTCTCAATATAGGGTCGAAGGCGTACTCCAAATCTTTCTCCGGAATATACACCCGTGAGGATGGCAATGAGTGTGATACCTATCTGGGCAGTGGAAAGAAAGACCTCAGGATTCTGAGCAAGCTCCAATGCGGTTTTCGCATTTTCGTCTCCTTTTTCAGCCATATGCTCAAGTCGGATCTTTCTGGCGGATACGAGGGCAATTTCAGACATCACAAACAAACCATTCAGCACGATAAGAAAAACCAGAATAAATATTTCCGTCATTGAACAGCAGGTTGATTCTCGAAGATAATTAAACCGATTTGCTTCCTGAATAAATATGCCATCATATAACCGATGCCACATCCTATAAGTCCACCGGCAATCATATCAGCAGGGTAGTGAACGCCCACATACACCTGTGTAAAGCAAATGGCAAATGCCCAAAAGAAAACAAACGCCCATTTCCGGGAGAGTTTTTTGAAAGTATGGAAGATAAACATGCTCAAACCAAAATGACTGGTTGCGTGAGAAGAAGTAAAACTGGAACTCTTTGGACAATATTTTACCCTGATGATGATTTCATGTGCGAGCGCAGGGTCCCGACATGGTCGCAGGCGGAAAATATTTTCCTTGATGATCTGGCTGCTGACGATATCACAGAGAGCTGCCGTGAGAATTAAAGCAAGAGCCCACCACCAGCCTGTTTTCCCAAAATTTATTGTAGCGAAGATGATAAGAAATATGTAGAACGGAAGCCAGAAAGGAGCTTCTCTTAAAAATGGAAGTACTGCATCAAAAAAAGCTGAACTGCTGTCCTGGTTGATCAGTTTGAAGAGCATTTTGTCAACCCCGATCAATTGCTCCCAAATTGAAGCGACAAACATTTTGAGAATGATCATGGGTGCAAAAATAGTCGTGAATCGTGAATCGTGAGTCGCGAATAACCCCAAACACGAAACGCGAAACTCGAAACTAAGTAGGTATTAATACAAAAGCATTCCAGCAAAGTATGCTTTTGTATAATTTTATCGATTATACCAAGAAGCATGAAGTGGCTTTCAATTCCGGCAATTATCAGGTGGGCGTTAACGACTGGGTTCATTATCCTGGCACTCATGTTTGCAATGCGAATGGCACTTTTTCTCGCCTTCAACAGGCAATCTCATTCTTTCATTGAGGTAATTGATTCATTTATCCTTGGATTAAGGTTTGACCTGAGAGTTGTTTCAATTGTGATGTTGGTGATGATCTTCTTTGGAAGCATCCCGATAGTGAATCCTTTCAGACACAATCGAGCTAAATCAATCTGGAACATGCTTATTGGCATTCTCTTCTTCACGATAATTCTTGTTTACACAATTGATTTTGCACACTATGCTTATTTATCACAACGATTAAATGCCAGCGTGCTTACCTATCTGGAAGATGCTGCAATTTCCACCGCGATGGTTTGGCAATCGTATCCTGTGATCTGGATTTTATTGGGATTGGCTGTCGGCACCTACCTGGTTATATACATAATGAAGGCCTTTCATCGCCGTCTTGAGAAGCCCTCACCTAAATCCTCACGAATAAAGGTGACTTCCTGGTATGTGCTGGTTTGTGTCCTGCTTCTAGTTTCAATCTTTGGACGGTTGAATCAATACCCATTGAGGTGGAGCGATGCTTTTGAATTGGGAGATGATTATAAAGCTCAACTGGCATTAAATCCTTTCGAGTCTTTTTTCAATACGCTTCGGTACAGGCATAGCAATTATGATGCAAATAAACTTAGAGCAGGTTTTCCGCTTCTCTCAAAATATTTCAACCTCAATCAAGGCAATGACTCTTTAAATTTTAGGAGATACATCGTTCCTGCTGATACCCAGACCATAAAACCAAATGTGGTTATTGTCCTTTGCGAATCGTTCAGTGCATATAAAAGCTCTATGTGGGGTAACCCTCTTAACACAACTCCTTTCTTTGATAGTCTTAGCAAGTCAGGTATTTTTTTCGACAATTGTTTTAGTCCTACTTATGGAACTGCAAGGGGAGTTTGGGCGCTTATTACCGGAATACCTGATGTTGAGATTGCAAACACCGCAAGTAGAAATCCCGCATATGTAAATCAGCATTCAATCATCAACGATTTCTCTGGCTATTCTAAATATTATTTTATTGGAGGGAGTGCCAGTTGGGCAAATATTCGCGGATTATTAACCAATAATATTTCAGGGTTAAAATTATACGAGGAAGAAGATTTCAAAGCTGGCCGTATCGACGTTTGGGGTATCAGCGACAAAAACCTACTTATAAAATCAAGTAAGATACTTGCTAAAGAATCAAAGCCATTCTTTGCTGTCATCCAGACAGCGGATAACCATCGTCCGTACACCATACCAGGAGAAGATGCAAAGGAATTTGAAAAGAAAAATTTTCCAAAAGACACAGTCCTCAAGTATGGGTTTGAAAGTAACGATGAGATGAATGCATTCAGGTACACAGATTTTTCTTTCAGGAAATTCATGGAAGCGGCTCAAAAAGAATCATATTATAATAACACCATTTTTGTTTTTATTGGAGATCATGGAATTGCAGGTAATGCAGGAACTATGTTTCCTTCCGCCTGGACAGATCAGCGATTGACAGCAGTACATGTTCCCCTTCTGTTTTATTCACCTTCAAACTTTAAAGGTCAGCGTATAAGAAGAACCGCTTCCCAAATAGATGTATTGCCAACAGTTGCTGGTTTGTGCAAGATCCCCTACTTAAATTCTACGCTAGGGAGGGATTTGTTAGATAGTTCATTTTTCCAGAAGGATCTAGCATTTCTTTTCGATCCCGATAGCAGAATGATCGGATTGGTAAAAGATTCTTTTTATTACCGGAAGAGTTTTACATCTGCAAGGTCAGAATCAGTTTCCCTTGATAAATCATTACAAGGAGGCAATCCTGATACTAAAGAAATGGATCAATTGACGGATGCAATATTTGAAGCTTCTAAATTCCTACTTCTCAATAACAAGAAACCATAGGTGCGTTTGGAAATTATTTTTCCCCAATGTTTTTGCGACTGAGTTTCCTGGCGACTATTATCAGTCGCGGAGATTTGATGAAATCGTAAGTGCTGAATTTATAGTCGCCATATACATCCTGGACCTGCAAATTGTGGAATGATAGCATATCGTTGAATTCTCCAAGAGATAATTTCGCAATTCTTTCTGTGAATTCCAGAGGAAATTCCAAACCTTCATCTTCAATCAGGATCCGCTTGTAAAAATGTGTTTCATCAAACCAGCTGGTGACAAAATAATTCGCTTCATCAACCTGGATTTCGGCCTTATGAACCAGGTGATTTTCCTCATAGTGAACATTCTGATAATCCAACACAAAAACTCCATCTTCCCTAAGTGAATTAGCTGTAGTGCGGATGGCATTATAATGTTCACGTTCAGTTTTGAAATAACCGAATCCTGTGAAAAGACTTAAGGCATAGTCGTAATAGTTGATACGAAAAGGTAACCTGATGTCATGCTGGTAGAACTGTAATCTCTCATTTTCAAATTTGCGTGCGAATTCTATATTTTCTCCGGCAAGGTCAATCCCTGTCACATAAAATCCTTTTTGCGATAAAAGCTTCGCAATCCATCCATGTCCGCATGCCACATCCAGGACCGATGCGTCTATCGGAGGATGCAAGTGATCAACTAGTTTATCAATAAAGTCGAACGCTTCTTCTCTATTCTGCTTGAAATAAAATTTATGTCGATAAGGAGAACCGATCCAGGATTCAATAGCACTTGGTGCAAGCTGCATGTTGCTTCAATTTTGGTAAAAGTACAACCTGATCAAGTTGAGTGTGTTCGATTTTTTTATAGCTATCCAGAACTGGTTTAAGCAGTATTACATTTTGGTGTACTTAGATTCTGCGGAAACGCGCCGGACTTAATCCCTTATTTTTGCAGTCCGATAAAACCGTAGAAAAAGTGGCTTTAATCAAAAGTATATCTGGAATTCGTGGGACCATTGGAGGAAAGCCTGGAGAGAGCTTAAGCCCGCTGGATGTTGTTCGTTTTACATCTGCATATGCCAGTTGGCTGGTAGATAAAAAAGCAAATAAGAAGGTTGTCATTGGAAGAGATGGACGTGTTAGTGGTCCTATGATAAGGGATCTTGTAATAAGCACACTTCTCGCTTCGGGGATTGAAGTGATCGACCTCGGCCTATCAACTACTCCTACTGTGGAAATGGCGGTTACCTGGGAAAAAGCAGGTGGAGGGATCATTATTACTGCCAGCCATAATCCTAAAGAATGGAATGCTCTCAAACTTTTAAATTCCGAAGGAGAATTCATCAGTGCGGATGATGGAGCGGTCATTCTTGATAAGGCGGAGAAAGAAAACTTTGCATTTTCACCTGTAGATAAATTAGGAACCTATGTAGTCAATGAGTCTTATCGCGACAAGCACATTAAGGCAGTCATTGAATACCCTTTAGTAGATGTACAAGCTATTCGTTCCAAGAATTATAAGGTAGTTGTTGACACCATTAATTCGACCGGATCGCTATTTATTCCTTTGCTCCTTAAAGAACTTGGTATTGAGAATGTGAAAGTGCTGAACGAGAAAGTTGATGGAAAATTCGTTCACAATCCCGAGCCATTGCCTGAGAACCTAGTAGGATTGAGCACAGAAGTAAAGAGATCCGGGTATGACTTTGGAATAGCGGTAGATCCTGATGTTGATCGTGTTTGCTTTGTTTCGGAAGATGGTAGCATGTTTGGAGAGGAGTTCACACTTGTGGCGGTGGCAGACTATGTGCTCTCGAAGAAAAAAGGGAATACTGTCAGTAACATGAGCAGTACAAAAGCATTGAAAGAAATTACCCTGAAACATGGTGGCCAGTATTTTCCCTCTGCTGTGGGAGAAGTGAATGTGGTGAAGAAGATGAAAGAAATGAATGCTGTGATAGGAGGGGAAGGTAATGGAGGAATTATTGTTCCTGATCTGCATTACGGAAGAGACGCTCTTATAGGGATTGCATTATTCATCAGCGGTCTGGCTCAACATAAAAATGGGATGAAGTCTTTCAGGGCAAAATATCCTGATTATTTTATTTCTAAGAATAAGATCGAATTACAAAATGGAGTGGATGTAAACGGCATTTTTGAAAAGATCAGGAAGAAATATAAAAACCATCCTGTCAATACTGAAGATGGGCTGAAGATTGAATTTGATAACGATTGGGTTCATTTGCGAACCTCGAATACGGAACCTATTATCAGGATATATGCAGAAAGTAACTTCGAAACCACTGCAAACAATATTGCCCACCGTTTGATGCAGGATATTAGGGAATTTATTTAGAGATCATTGCTTTACCGCCAGGAAACAAAGGCGCCAGGTTTCGCGAAGTCGTTTGCGTCTTTGTTCCTTTGCCGTTAATTTTTTATATAAGCCTCGCTCAGACCTCCGACTTCGGACTTCTCACTTTCGTACTTCGTGTTATCTTTGCAAATCCCAAAAAATGCCTGCGGGCAGAGTCACTTATGATCGCATGAAGAGAATATATTTTGACAATGCTGCTACAACAGCCCTTGATCCGGAAGTCCTGGACGCGATGCTGCCATATTTAAAGGAAAAATTTGGCAACCCTTCATCGATTTATTCATATGGAAGGGAGAGCAGACTTGCGATTGAAAGTGCAAGAAAGACGGTTGCTAAGATATTGAACGCCAATCCAGCTGAGATATTTTTCACTTCGGGAGGCACTGAAAGCAGCAATACTGCAATTTGTGCCGCAGTAAGGGACCTTGGATGCACTCACATTATCAGCAGTCCACTTGAACACCATGCAACACTGCATACGGTAGAATTCCTTCATAAGAAAGGTGAGGTTGAGCTTAGTTATGTGAATATTCACTCCAATGGACATATTGATACTTCTCACCTGCAACAACTCCTTGCCTCTACCAATCAGAAAACCCTGGTTACGTTGATGCATGCGAACAATGAGATCGGCAACATGCTGGATATTCATGAAGTTGGGGAGATGTGCAGATCCAGATCGGCAATTTTTCATTCTGACACCGTCCAGACAGTAGGACATTTTCCTTTTGATCTAAGAAACACCGCGGTTCAATTTATCACAGGTGCCGGGCACAAATTCCACGGCCCTAAAGGGGTAGGATTGCTCTACATTAATGAAAATGTTCATATTCGTCCATATATACATGGAGGATCCCAGGAGCGAAATATGAGGGCGGGAACTGAAAACCTTTATGGAATTGTAGGCTTTGCCAAGGCGCTGGAACTTGCAACTGCCCGATTCAAAGAAGAAAGCACCTACATCAGGAATCTAAAGAATCACATGATTACCCAACTTGAAAAAGAAGTAGAGGGAGTCTCCTTCAATGGTGATCCGATGGGCAATAGCTTATATACTGTTTTAAGTGTATCCTTTCCCAAATCAGAAAGATCAGAGATGCTCCTGTTCAATCTTGATATAAATAATATCTGTGCTTCAGGGGGCAGTGCCTGCACCAGTGGAATCGAACAGGGGAGTCATGTTATACGCAACATTAATAATCAATCAGACCAGGCAACTGTTCGATTTTCATTTTCAAGACATAATACGATAGAGGAAGTAGATGAAGTTGTTTCCCGTTTGAAGGAACTTATTTAATCCAGCTAAATTTTACCGCCAAGACGTCAAGTCGTAAGGTTACGTCAGGATTCCTGGCGTCCCTTTGCGTCTTCGTTCCTTTGCGGTAAAATTTTAAACTTTTCACTTGAAATTCTCAAGCTGACCCCTGATTTCACCACCGGGGTTGAGTGCAGTATGTATATTAATATAGTATTGACCCTTGAATAGATCTTCTTCCTTAAAGATTATTCCATCGAAGAGTACACTACCAGAAAAGACTCCCTGAACGGCGGTACTATATCCACTGAAATTTTGAATGATTGGAGCATTTACCCCTTTTTGAGCCGAACCGTGTATATGGAAACCAACGATTGGCCCAGACAATCCCATCCAATAAACTTTATAGCTAAGTGTGCGTGTATTTCTATTATAGTAAGCATCAATATTACCGGTGGCTGCTACAATTTTCGCAGGAACTTCCTGAAGTCCACTCATTGGTAAGCTTACGGCTGAAAGCAATTGATCATCCAGATCGTCCTCTTTGCAGGAAGCTAATACAATAGCAGCAAATAATAGGGAAAGAATTTTCCTCATAATCAAGTTTTTTGGCAGGCTCAAATGTAAGAAGGTGCTACCAAATACAAACAAAAATTAATCAACTCTTTATTAAGCTTTTTCCACCATTGAAGGAACTGATTTGAATCAATTCTGACCTGAAACCCTGAGTTTTCTTCAATTCCCATACAATCCGTTCTTTTGCACAGAATTCTGGTTATGATAGATATTCTTAATAATTACCTGATACAGCATAAAAGCATAAGCATACCTGGTCTGGGGACGATCTACCTTGAGAAGGTTTCCGCCATGAATGATTTTGCAAATCGGGTGATTATTCCAGCAACTTACAGATTCAGGTTTGACAAATATTTTGATGCTCCAGACAAAGAATTCTTTTCCTTCCTTGCTGCCAACAAGAACATACCGGAATACGAGGCCATCAAGCAATACAATGAATTTGCTTTTGAATTGAGAAACAGCATTCGCAAAAAGGAACATTTCAGCTGGCCAGAAGTTGGAACGCTTGTGAAGGACAGCACTGGTGACATTCAATTTCGTTCCGAGGCCACTGAAATTCCATTTATGGGGCCTGTCCGGGCTAACCGTGTTATAAGGCAGGATGCAAAACATTCCATCCTGGTTGGGGATCAGGAATTGAATACACACCAGATGAGCGAAAGGCTCACTGAAGAAATATATGTTGAGAAAGAATCATGGTGGATCTATGCCCTCATACTTTTCGCAGTTGCTCTCTCTCTCTTATTCTTTCATTTTTACCAGAATGGTTGGCAATTTAACCTGATCCAATAACGAAAGAAATTGCCTTACGGCCTCTAATTGCTATGATGTTTCATCACACATTCTGCCCGAACTGTCAATCAGCCAGGATTCACTTTTTCCTGGATGCGAAGGATTATACTGCTACGGCTGAGGTCTTTCCAATTTGGGAGTGTGATGAATGCAGTCTCAGGTTTACTCAGGATGCTCCTCTCAAGAATGAATCAGATCGTTATTATCAATCCGACCAATACATTTCGCATAGCGATACAAAGAAAGGTCTCACAAACAAAATGTATCACCTGGTGAGATCAATTACTTTGAATCAGAAGAGAAAATTAATTCAGAAGCTCACTGGATTGAAAAAGGGAACATTGTTGGACATAGGAGCGGGGACTGGGCTTTTTGCAAAGACAATGGTTCAAGCAGGTTGGGAAGTCACGGCTCTGGAACCTGATGAAAAGGCAAGGGCAAAAGCTCAGGAAGTTGGAGTTTCACTTAATGATCCTTCCATCCTCTTTTCACAGCAAGCCTCAACATTTGATGTTATTACCCTTTGGCATGTGCTCGAACATGTTCATGAGTTGCATGAATACCTTGCGCAGATCAAGACTCTATTGAAGCCAGGGGGAAAATTAATAATAGCTGTTCCTAATTACACTTCCCGCGATGCTGCATATTATAAGGAATACTGGGCCGCATATGATGTTCCGAGACATTTGTACCATTTTAGTCCGGATGCAATGAACAATCTCCTGTCAAGTCATGGATGCAGACTTGTTAGTATGCACCCCCAATGGTTCGACAGCTTTTACGTTAGTATTTTAAGTGAGAAGTATAAGACAGGAAAACCAGGACTTCTAGCAGGAGCATGGCAGGGCCTTAAGTCAAATATGACTGCTATGAAGGATAGGAAAAGGTGTAGTTCATTGATCTATGTAGGAGAAGCAACGGCTTAACTCAAAACTTGATCTCATATATCGTTGGCCACAACTTGCCCGTCACATAAAATGTTTTAGTTGCAGAATTATATGCAATGCCATTCATTTCCTGGACATCTGGTAATTTGTTTCTGGCCTCATTTTCAAGACTCGAAAGATCCAACCTTCCAACAATCTTCCCATCAGAAGGGTTGATCTTGAGGATGTAATTTGTCTGCCATTGATTTGCATACACAAATCCATCTACATATTCCAGCTCGTTAAGATTTCCAACAGGACCATTATGATCCACAACAGTCACCAGGTTTAAAACTCTTAATGTTTCGGGGTCCAGAAACTTAAGGGTACTTGAGCCATTACTCATTATCAGTTTCGAACTATCATGGGTGAGGCCCCAGCCTTCTCCCTGATAATCAAATTCACGCAGCTTTTTGTACGATTTAAGATCATAAATAAATCCTTTCTGATTATGATAAGTAAGTTGATAAATCTTGTCTTTGAATATTGTGATCCCTTCTCCAAAAAACACTGCGTTATCCAGTTGTATTTTTCTATCAACCTTTCCTGATTTCAGATCAACAATCCCAAAAGCAGAAGGGTGGGGTGTTTGCTCCTTCTTTCCTCCTGAACTCTCCCATAACTTACCATCCTGGAATTCAAATCCTTCCGTATAAAAACTGGTGTCGTGAGGATAGGTATTCACCACCGAATAGCTGATTGTTGGAATCGCAGACCCACCATTTTTACCATTTTGGTCTTCAGGAGGCTTGCTTCCATCTGTACATGAAATAATGGCTATTCCCAGTGAAAACCAGAGCAATAACAACTTAAATTGAATACATTTCATCTGGAAGCAAAAATAAGGGCCAGTCTAGCGATAACAGGCTAAGGATCTAATAAATTTTTGACCTCAAGCTTTGATTCTTCAGGAATTTATATTTGTTTTACAATTGCTTATCATCTGAATATCACTCTATCCAACCTCCTTCTTCAAGGTTTCTACTCCAGTGATCATTCTATGCGTAAGAGAATTAGTTGATTTCCACGTTAACGCATTCCCCAATTCCTATCAATTTCTGCAATCCGCTGCGGCGGGATCTATACCCCATGCTTAGCTTACCTCAAAGTTGATCTGTATCGCTATTGGCGATTCCAATCTCCATGTCTGAAGACTTGACGGATCCTCTATGAATAACCGGCCACAAAAAGAAATATATGCGCCGTGTTATTTTGCTATTAATTCATGCCCTTGCATGTAATTTCCTGAACGCACAGTTTGAATGCCACACTGTGTCTTACACTGAATTTATCTGTCGCAACCACTCGGTCCGTGAAAAAATCATGGCTGCGGAAGTATTTATCAGGACTTCAAGACCAGAAATAATTTCAGGCATAAATGGCGAAGGCACTAATTCATTTACTCTTCCAGTCATAACTATCCCGGTTGTTTTTCATATTTTATATAAGGACGCCAGCCAGAACGTGGCCGACAAAAAAATTCAAGATCAGCTTGAAGTCTTGAACAAGGCTTTTCAATCCTCTCATGCCGATACTTCTAAAATCCCCTCTTACTTCCGCGAATTGGCAGTTGATTGCCGTTTCAAATTTGTTCTCGCCAAGGTTGATCCCCAGGGAAGGGCAACTTCTGGCATTGTAAGAAAAAGTACTTCGATTACGATGTTCGGGATTGATGACAGGATCAAATATTCCAGTCAGGGTGGGGACGACGCCTGGGATTCAGATAAATATCTGAATGTTTGGGTAGGAAGTCTTGCAGGAGGAATTGCAGGATACTCAAGTCCCATCGGCGGACCAAAGGACAGAGATGGCGTATCCATCCGTACAGATGCATTTGGACCAGGAAATGGTGGAGTGTACAGTGGCGGCAAGACGCTGGTTCATGAAGTGGGTCATTGGATGGGACTAAGACATATCTGGGGAGACGCAACTTGTGGTGATGACCTGGTTGATGATACTCCCAAACAAAAAACGGCTAATAGAGGTTGTCCTTCCGGCATCCGTGTTACCTGCGAGAATACTCCATATGGCGATAATTACAACAATTACATGGATCAGGTGAATGATGAGTGTATGCTTATGTTCACCAGGGGTCAGATGAACAGGATGAGAATTGCTTTTGAAAAAGGTGGTCCCCGACATGCAATTCTATCTTCTAACGGCTACAATGGAACGCCAACCGCCGAAGCATCGTTGCCTGAGGAAGAAGTCATAAGTGTAAAATTGACAAACATCTATCCTAACCCAACTCAAAAAAGCATAACTATTGAAGTTCTTCAGAATTCACTGCTTGGAAGTGATATAACAATTCTAAATCAGTTTGGTCAGTCCGTTCAAAAAGCAAGGATCAATCAACTCAAAACATTGATTGATGTAACTGTACTTCCGAGGGGAGTATATTTTATCAGAATTGAAAAGCAGAATGAAAAATTCCTGGAGCGTTTTGTGAAAATGTGAGAAGTAATCTGTCTTCGCGAAACCTTGCGTCTTAGCGTCTTTGCGGTTAATCTCTTCGCTTATCCCCGCAGAACCATTTTTGCAACTTTTTCTGCAACGATGGGAGCCGTGGCCACGCCAATTCCACCCATTGCGAGGGCGCAGAAAACACCGGGCTTGACCTCCTGGATGATCGGGAGCTTTTCCTTGCCCATCCCCATGATTCCACTCCAGCGATAATCGATGGAAAATTTTGTTTCTCCCGGCAGTATAACTTCTTTCAGAAATCTCTCAAGCTCTTTCTGAATATTTTCACTAGTATCAAAAGAAGGGGTTTCTTCTTCTTCAAAAAATTTATTTCTCGCTCCGCCCAGTAGAATCCTGTTTCCAAGATTCCGGAAATAATAGAAACCCACATCATAATGAAAGGTTCCTTTGAAGGGAAGATCGGGTATTTCAGAAGTAACGAAGACTTGTCCTCTTGCTGGCTTTACATCTATTCCAGGCAGTAATGTATCAGTAAAAGCATTCGTGCAAATAATTACCTGACTGGCAGTAAGACTGAAATGATGATTGGTAGCCAGTTCCACTTTTTGATCGGATGAATGGAAACCTGTTACCTCAATCCCAAACAATGTATCAATACCTTCCTGGTTTGCTTTCTTCAACAAATTAGTTGTGAGTTTGCCAGGATGTAATTGACCTTCCATTCTATTTTCAACAAGATGTTCAACACCTGCAAATCCAAAATTCTTAATTTTTTTATCTGCCAGTCTGAAGACTTTTTCTTCCTTTAATAATGGCTTGAGGAGTTTATTGATTTTCTTAATCTGCTTTTCAAGATGAAAGGTCTCGGCAGATGGTTTATCTGAGAAGAGCTCGTAGCCACCACGATTTTCGTAACCAATTTTAGATGGGCCAAACGTGCGCCGGATCTTTTTTAATCCATTATGACGGATCATCACAAGTTCCAGCATCTTTTCTTCTCCCAGAGTTGCAGCGTCGGCTACTAATTCAGTCAAACTTCCAAAGCAACTGAATCCTGCATTTCGGGTACTCGCCCCCGTTGGAATAATTCCTCTATCTACCACGCAAATACTTAGGGATGGCTTCTGCTTCTTAAGTTCAAGTGCAGTCCAAAGACCAGCAAATCCACTTCCGATGATGATCACATCCTTATGGCTAAGAAACGTATCCTGTTCCCAAATTGAAACCTGCATCTGTAAAAATAAAGACGATTAATTTGAAAATTTGAAGATTTGAAAATTTGAAAATGGAGTGAATATTACTTCCTCGCGAAACCTTGCGACTTAGCGCCTTTGCGGTTAATCCTTTAACCGATATTCCCTAAAAACGGAAACCAATAGACGCTCCAAACCGAAGTCCAGGAAGAAATCCATCGTATTTAGCAGAAACAGTTTTGGTTGACTGGTTCACAGCAATTTCAACCTTTTTTCCAATGATGGGTAAATCCTCCAGGGCATCTCTCAAATCCTGCTCTGCTTCATTAGCCTTCACATTTGACCAGGGAATATTGCTTGCGATATCGGTAGAGATGATGGACGTTTTAGCTGAATTTGCTTCAGGTCCAAGAAGAAAAAAATCCAGGCTTACTCTTTTTGCAATCAGAAATTGAACTCCAAGCTGGGCACCTATGCCGATGCCTTTATAGTCAGTAGTTGTTGCAAATCGCGCTGGCTCTCCGTTTAGATCACCTTCCAGAATACCATTGGCCTGGTGATGAAGATATTTTACATAAGGTTCTACATAAAATCCAGAAAGATTCTTACCCAGGTAGCGTCTATATCCTGCAAGGATTGAAAAGGCCTTTGTTTCAAGGTCACTTTCATTGCCATCGAAATCAAATTGGTAAGTCTTGGGCGAAGGAATTCCTATGAATAGTTCAACTGAACTTTTTCTTTTGAAGTTATATTCTCCACCTACAGTGATTTTACCAGCAGCAAGACTTACTGGAGCCCATTTAGCGAGAAAACTACTTTTATGCTGGGCCTGGGAGGTAAGAATAATAAAGAATGAGCCCACGAGTACGAATAAACTTTTCATATTTTCTTTTTAGTGGTTTGCTTAACGATGAACCAGAGGCTTAAAGAAGAGGTTTGCGTGTTTGATTGTTTGAATGTTTGAGGGTTCTCAATTGTCAAATTTTCCCTGCTTAACGGCGTAGCAGGCAAGAAATTGGAAATTTTCAAATTAGATGTGTATCGCCTCACCATACGCCACCTCAATTGCTTCCTTGATATTCTCGCTCATTGTTGGGTGAGGGTGAATACTGTTCAAAACTTCATGGTGCGTAGTTTCCAGTTTACGTGCAACCACAGTTTCCGCAATCAATTCGGTCACGTTGTAACCAATCATATGAGTGCCCAACCATTCTCCATACTTCGCATCGAAAATTACTTTCACAAAACCTTCATTATGCCCGGCAGCGGTCGCCTTGCCAGCAGCGCTGAGCGGGAATTTTCCAACCTTCACCTCATAACCTGCATCGCGAGCCTGCTTTTCTGTTAATCCTACAGAAGCTACTTCCGGACTGCAATATGTACATCCCGGAACATTTCCATAATCCAGAGGTTCAGGCTGATGATTGAATTTCTTTTCGCCAAAGGCAATGCTTTCAACACAAATAATTGCTTCTTTGGAAGCAACATGGGCAAGTGCCTGGCCAGGAGTACAATCACCAATTGCATAGATGCCCTGAATGTTGGTCTGATGAAATTTATCAACTACGATCTTTCCCTTATCAGTCTTTACACCTAATTCCTCAAGACCAATTCCTTCAATATTTGCAGCGATTCCCACAGCACTGAGCAGAACATCAGCTTCCAGAACTACTTCACCATTGGCAGTTTTTACTTTTGCTTTCACACCATTACCAGAACTGTCAACACTCGTAACCTCGCTTGAAGTCATGATCTCCATTCCCGCTTTCTTGTAGATCTTTTCCAGCTCCTTTGAAATGTCTTCATCCTCAACAGGAACAATTCTTGGAAGGAACTCCACTACGGTAACTTTTGTACCCAGGCTATTATAGAAATAGGCAAATTCAACACCGATTGCTCCACTGCCAACTACGATCATACTCGCTGGTTGCTGAGGCAATGACATCGCTTCGCGATAACCAATGATTTTCTTCCCGTCAATTGGCATGCTTGGCAATTCGCGACTTCTGGCCCCGGTTGCAACAATGATATATTTTGAGTCAACCTGTTGTTTACTGCCATCCTGCTTTGAAACCTCAATCTGTCCTTTAGATATGAGTTTTCCAAATCCATTGATCACATCGATCTTATTTTTTTTCATCAGGAATTGAACACCTCTGCTCATTTTGTCTGCCACACCACGACTTCGCTTAATTACAGCTTCAAAGTTGTGTTGACCTGTTGCTTCTATGCCATAATCCTTTGCATGTTTGATATATTCATAGACCTGTGCGCTCTTCAGCAAGGCCTTGGTAGGAATACAACCCCAGTTTAAGCAAATACCTCCCAGGCTTTCCCTTTCAATGATCGCAGTCTTAAATCCTAGCTGAGAAGCACGGATAGCCGCTACGTAACCGCCAGGGCCGCTGCCTATCACTACTACATCGTATGACATGGAATTGTGTTTATTGGTTATTGGTTCGATCCAGATTTTTTAGAGATCCTAACCTGGAAATCCTATTCTAAAAACGGCTGCGAATTTACTTGTAAAGACGCAAAGCGCAAAAACGACCTGTAAATGGAGAGCGGAGAATGCAAAATGCAAAATGAAAAATGTAAAATGAAGAATTGAGCGGTAGGGACCAATTGTCTCTGGAAGTGTCCTATTTTGATAGTTCTCATCCTGTTTCTAAAGCAGAATTTTTGTAGAAGATACCCTCTGCGTCATCTCTTGTTCCTCCCTTTCTCTGCGGTAAAAAAAAATTACCAGAGAAACAGAGTGAAAAGTTCAATCGCAGAGAAGGATTTGAAAACGAAATTTTCCATTTTACATTTTCAATTTTGCATTATCAATGACTTCAACATTCATCCATATCCCTAATCCTATTACTTTTGTTCCTTTCAATTAAGCATGAAACTCGATATTCTCGCAATAGCCGCTCATCCCGATGATGTTGAACTTGGATGTTCAGGAACCCTTTTGATGGAGATAAACAATGGCAAGAAGGTGGGCATAGTTGATCTTACGCAGGGTGAATTGGGAACAAGGGGAACAATTCAGACGCGGCAAAAGGAAGCACAACATGCAGCAGAGTTAATGGGAGTAATGGTTCGGGAAAACCTGAAAATGCAGGACGGTTTTTTTAAGAATGACAGTACACACCAATTGCAGCTAATCGAGGTTATTCGCAAGTATCAACCCGAAATCATCCTCGCAAATGCACTTGAAGACAGACATCCTGACCACGGCAGAGCCGCAAGACTTACAGCAGACGCGGCTTTTTTTTCCGGGCTGCGTAAAATAATCACAAAGGATGAAAACGGTAATCCTCAGCAAGCATGGAGGCCGAAGTATGTGTTTCATTTTATTCAGGACAGATATCTGGAGCCAAGCTTTATTGTGGACATAAGTCCTGTCTTTGACCAACGAATGAAAGCAGTCAGTTGCTACACTACTCAGTTCTATACAGGGAATATTCAGGAAGATGATGAACCCCAATCTTATATCTCCAGTCCAGATTTTCTTGATGGCATCATCGCAAGGGCAAGAATGATGGGAAAAAAAATCGGCGTAAAATTTGGAGAAGGGTTTATTACAGAGAAAGCAATAGGTTTTAAGACTTTTGACTCTCTTACACAGGTAGTTACCTGATCATCAATAGTCTTTTAACAAGGCCGACTGGCTTTTTTTGTCTACTTTTACCAATTGAAAATTCAACATCTGAAACCAGTCTTAATGTCCATCCCAAAATTCACCTCAGGTCAGAGTTCCTTCCATGCCGAATTGAAAACACGCATCCAGGATTATTTCACGACCTCCGGCAAACCAACAACAGGAAATTTTCAGCTCTACCTTAAAGGAGCTATTCTTGTCACTTCATTTGTCGCACTCTATATTCATCTCGTTTTTTTCACGCCTCCTCTTGTTCTTGCAATTGTGGAATCTACATTGCTTGGAGTTGTTATCGCCGCCATCGGCTTTAATGTAATGCATGATGGCGCCCACGGTAGCTTTAGCAGGCGTAAATGGGTTAATCACCTTGCAGCGTATTCTTTGAACATATTAGGTGGAAACAGCTTCATGTGGAATATGAAGCATAATATCATTCACCATGCCTATACAAATATTGACGGGGTGGATGATGATATTGATATCCAGCCATGGCTGAGAATGAGTTCAACTCAGAAGAAGTATTGGCTACATAAGTACCAGCATTTGTACGTCTGGGTTCTTTATTCATTACTATACGTATTGTGGATCTTTGTATTGGATTATCAGAAATACTTCAAGCGTAAAGTGGGTGGGATGCCGTTAAAGAAGATGAGTATTCATGATCACATTGTATTCTGGTCATTCAAACTGCTCCATTACTTTATTTTCATAGTTCTGCCTATCATGATGCTGGGATTTATGTCCTGGATGGTGGGGTTCTTGATCACAGTATTGGTTGCAGGCTTGGTTCTTAGCATCGTTTTTCAATTAGCCCACACTGTTGAGCATACTGAGTTTCCTACTGCTATGATGCCTGAGAATAAAATGCCGGATGAATGGGCAATTCACCAGATCAAGACCACGGCAAATTTTGCAACGAAGAGCAAAGTCGTTTCCTGGCTTACTGGAGGATTAAATTTTCAAATTGAGCACCATCTTTTTCCTAAGATCTCACATATTCATTATCCCGCATTAAGCAAGATCATACGTCAGCTCTGCAGGGAATATGACCTTGCATATATTGAGTATAAATATGTTTCACAGGCAGTCGTGTCACACCTTAGCTATCTCCGGGCTATGGGAAGAGCATAGGAATTTTGAAATTTGGTTTCTTCGCTGCGCGAAGGATTGGGAAAATGGGAAATTTGGGTGTCTTCAGAAGATTAGGAATTGAGATCTAATTTCACTCTGTGTGAAATCGTAAATATGGACGTATGACAATTCCAAAATTTCCCAATTTCAAAATTCCAAAATTCCGTCCAGGTTTCTTCGCTGCGCTCAGGATTGGGAAAATGGGAAATTTGGGTGTCTTCAGAAGATTAGGAATTGAGATCTAATTTCACTCTGTGTGAAATCGTAAATATGGACGTATGACAATTTCAAAATTTCAAAATTCCTTCGATCCAATGACGATGTAATGTTGAGTGAGAGTCAACAATTGCTCATCATCTTCTATCAGAGATAAAACTTCCATCAATCGCTTTTTCTTAATTGGATCATTCCACCGTTCTTCAAAATTCTTCATTGTCCATCCCGGGCCTTCTACAGGAACTACTTTTTCGATTTTAAAACCTGCAATCTCAATTTCAGTTTTCATTTCAGTTGGAAGCTGAAAAATTGTAGTGGTAAAATAATCAGGATGATCAGCAGGATTTCGGTGTTGCCCGTTGATCAAATCTTGTTTCAATATCTCAAGAAAAATAGTCATCGTCTATTAATCCTCTTTGAATGCCATCATATAAGGAAGCAAAGCGATTGATGCCTGCGGCGAAGACTTTCCCTCCCGCTTTTAATACCCTGAGCGCTTCTTTAAGAGCAAGAATCCGGTCATCCTGTTCGGTAAGATGATAAAGAGGTCCTAATAACAGTACGCAATCAACAGACCCTTCTTCAAAATCAGTCAGATCTCTTGCATCTGCAAGTTGAATTTTTTCGAGTTTTTGGGAACTATGTTGATCAATCAACTTTGCCTGCTCAACATGCGCTGGCATTACGTCTACCAGGAAAACACGATGGCCTGACTCCGCAAGCCAGAATGCGTAAACTCCTGCTGCTCCGCCTACGTCGAGTATGATCAGATTGCTGCCAGGTAGGTGTTGAGTAAGAATTTCTCGTGTCCTTTCCTTCTCAAGCAAACCTGTCCCCCGGGAAAGCCTATCTTTTTCCTGTAATTGATTATAATGCGAAGCGAGGTCGTTCATATGCGAATCAGAAAATCAATCGCAATTACTCATGAATTGCGATAATGGGAACATGACTATGATATGCAAGCTTCTTGGTATAACTGCTTCTGAAAACTCCGCTTAGGAATGAGTGTTTCTTAGGCACTGTTACAATCAGATCAATCTCTTTATCCTCTACGAACTGATTTACCGCATCAACAAAATCATACATCCTTATGAAATAAAACTGTGGATTATAGCCACTAAGAATTCCTTCCAGTTTTTGCCTTTCTGCTTTGTATTCATCAGTCAATTCTACGAAGTGTTCATGATCTACATTCACAACATGCAGGTTTGCCTTGAAAAGCTCCAAAACCTTTTGTAGCGGTTTAACAGGCGTAGTTGCTTCAACATCTTTGAAGTCGGAAGTCATCATGATGTCCTGAATTCCTTTGAACAATGCCTGCGGTGGGACGATCATGACAGGGCAGGTATTTTTATTTACAATTTTGAGAGTATTGCTTCCCATGAAGATCTGTTCAACCCGCGTGCTACCGGTAATTCCCATAATTATGAGATCAACTCCATTGTGACGGGCAAATCGATCCAATGCATCGATAAATGAATTGCTTTCTTCTGCTACGCAGGTTATTTGTGAACTGGTGATCGCGGAAAGATCGGTTTTCACACTTTCGAGCGCTAATTCCATTATTTTTCTCCGGGTATGAGCATCGTCTTCTACCGGGGAACTATCAGAGCCTGTTGCAAATTCATCGGAAACATTGTATAAGATGATATGTACATCCGTGTATTGTTTGGCAATATGCGCTGCATATCGGGCTGCATTCTTCGAAGTATCGGAAAAATCAGTTGGAACTAAGAAGGTCTTCATGTTTTTACTAGGTTTTTTGAAGCTACAAAGAAAGGGAAATCCGATTTGTTTTTTGCTTTCGTTTCAGATACAATTTGCTTTTTGTTTTTTAGTTGAACGAATGATCAATTTTTCCACAGATATGCGAATGATGATTAAGGGCCTGATGTTTGTGAACAAATAGTGAATAATTAACACCAACAACATCGAGGCAGGGACTTAGTTTCAAGCGTGTTCTTTTACTTTTGTCCATTACCTAAAAACAAGTAAGTACTGTGCGATTAAAGAGTTTAGAAATCAAAGGTTTTAAGAGCTTTGCTGATAAGACCATTGTCAATTTCGACGAAGGTGTTACAGGCATTATAGGCCCGAACGGTTGCGGAAAATCCAACATCGTGGATAGCATCAGGTGGGTTATCGGTGAACAGAAGATCAGTCATCTTCGATCTGAAAACCTTGACAGCCTCGTGTTTAATGGTTCCAGGAGCCGGTCGGCCAGCGGTCTTGCTGAAGTGAGCCTCACTTTTGAAAACACGAAAAATCTTCTTCCAACTGAATTCAGTACCATCACCGTTACACGAAAATTTTACAAAAGCGGCGAGAGTGAGTACAGGTTGAATGATGTGCAATGCAGGTTAAAAGATATTCAGAATCTTTTCATGGACACCGGCGTGAGCACGGACAGTTATGCAATCATTGAGTTGGGGATGGTAGATGATATCATCAAGGATAAGGAAAACAGTCGTAGAAGGATGCTGGAGCAAGCTGCAGGAATTTCAATCTACAAGACAAGAAAAAAGGAAGCAAAACTTAAACTGGATGCTACAGAACAGGATCTGGCCAGGATAGAAGACCTTCTGTTTGAAATAAATAATCAGCTTAAAACCCTCGAGGGACAGGCTAAGAAAGCCGAAAAATATTATGAGATCAGGAAGGATTATCGTGAAGTAAGTGTAGAACTCGCAAAGGCAGCCCTGGAAGGATTCAACCTAACATATCGTGATCTAAACGAACGGTCTGAGGCAGAAATGGATAAAAAGATCAGGTTGGAAGCAGAGATCGCAGGAGAAGAAGCAAACATTGAGCAGGAGAAACTGGGCTTTATTGAGAAAGAAAAAGCACTGCAGGCTCTGCAGCACCAATTTAATGATCTTGTGCAAAATCTGCGCTCAGGCGAAAATGATAAAAACCTGGCTTCTCAGCGGTTGAACTTTTTACATGAGAAGGAAGGCAGCCTGCAGGATTTTCTTGATAAGAGTGAAGGTCAATTAAAAGGTCTCGAAGAAAGCATACAGTTCACGCAAGACCAGATAGGTGAAGAAAACAGTAAGCTGGAGAGCCTGGAACAACAATTGGATGAATTAAAATCAGGGGTGGAAGACAAGAGGAGGATTTTTGATGAAAAGCGCCAACATCTTGACTCACTTCGTTCAGAAAACCTAAGTATTCAACGCAGCCAGTTCGAAGCAGAAAAGAAAGTGGCGGTTGCAGATACATCCATTCAAAACCTTCAAAGATCAATTGAACAACTGGAAGATGAACGTGAAGTTCGTAGCAGCCAGCTCAAACAATTGGGAGAAGAAAAACATAGCAAGGAAGTTGAACTTGAGATAAAGAAAACTGATCTCCAGCAATTACAGGAGCATCATGAACGCACCAAGGAACAAATTCTTCAGACACAGGCCCATCTTGAAACATTAAGGCAGGAACTCGCTGATGAGAATCGTAAGCTTGATTCCAAAAGGAATGAGCATGATTTGCTGAAAAGCCTGATTGATTCAATGGATGGTTATCCTGAGAGTGTAAAATTCCTTCACAACAATCCGAACTGGAACCACACAGCACCGATCCTGTCTGATATTATTTATGTAAAAGAAGAATTTCGCGCAGCGGTTGAGAACGTACTGGAACCATACCTGAACTACTATGTAGTGAATAATCTGCAGGAAGGGTTGCGTGCGGTTCATCTGCTTGATGAGAATAAGAAAGGCAAGGCAAACTTTTTTCTTCTCGATAAATTTCAGGATATCTCTGAAATAAATTCACATCAACCAGAAGGTACATTACCAGCCCTCAATGTGATTGAAGTAGATGAAGGATACAGAAGGTTGGCAGAATATCTTCTTGGAAATGTTTTCATAGCTGAGGACGATCAGGCACTTGAGCATAGTAATGGCTCAGTGGTACTTGAAAAGAGCGGTAAGTATGTGAAGGGTAAATATTCTCTGACTGGCGGCAGTGTTGGACTATTTGAGGGCAAGAAGATAGGTCGGGCAAAGAATCTTGAGAAACTTGTTGAAGAAATTCATTCACAGGAAAAAATTGTTAACGACCTAAAAGGGAAAATTCAATTCCATCATAACGAAGTCATCGGGTACAATCAGCAGTTAAAGGAACAGGTAATAAAACAAACACAGGAAGAGATCAACAGGCTCACCAATCTTGTGTTTTCACTACAGAATAAGATTGAAAATATTCATGGCTTGCAATATGCATCCCAGAACAGGATCGAAGAACAGCAAATGGGACTTGAGGAAACCATGGCCTCTATTGAAGGTACCAGGCAGGAATGGATGTCGCTCGTGACAAGCCTGAATGAATTGAGACATAAGCTGAAAGGAGCAGAAGAAGAATACAGAATTGTTGAATATGAATTCAATCATGCCCAGGAGAGCTTTAATGAATTCAACCTGCAGGTAACAAGACAGCAGAGTAAGATCACTGGTCTGGTTCAGGAACTGGAGTTCAAGCAGAAGCAATTAAATGATCTCAGGTCCCAGATTGAAATCAATGCTTCACAATTAAAACAAGCCCAGGAAAATATCATTGAGAGCGAAGAGCTGCTGGCGAAGGCCGAAGCAACCCTTATGACCCTGCTTCGCAGCAAGGAAGATGAAGAGAAAAAATTGAATGAAGCAGATCAGGCATATTATAATCTGCGAAATGAATTATCTGCCAAGGAAAGTGAACTTCGGCATAAGGTGAAGGATAAGGAACAGATCGAGCATTTACTAAGTGAGATAAAGGATAAACTCAACGAGTTGAAATTGCAACTCGCAGGAATGAAAGAGAGATTGAGCGTAGAATTTAGGATCAATCTGGATGATATCATAGACCAGCCAAGGACCGGTGAAATTTCTGTTGAAGAATTGCAGGAAAAGAGTGATAGAATGAAAAAGAGGTTGGAAAACCTTGGAGAAGTAAATCCAACTGCTATTGAAGCCTTCCAGGAAATGAAAAAACGCTACGAGTTCATCCTGGAGCAAAAGAATGACCTGGTCAGTGCAAAAGACAGTCTTCTCCAAACAATCCAGGAAGTTGAGGCAACTGCCAATCAACAATTCCTCGAGACTTTCAACCGCGTCAGGGAAAATTTCCAGAAGGTATTTAAGGCATTATTTACTGAGGAAGATACTGCTGACCTGATATTAGAAGACCCTGAAAACCTGGCTGAGACAAGCATCGATATTATTGCAAAACCAAAAGGCAAGCGGCCTTCTTCTATTACACAATTAAGTGGGGGAGAAAAGACCCTGACCGCTACTGCCTTATTATTTGCTATTTATCTCATAAAACCTGCGCCTTTTTGTATTCTTGACGAAGTAGACGCTCCGCTGGATGACGCAAACGTGGGAAAGTTCACGAACATGATCCGGCAATTCAGTGATAACTCTCAATTCATTATTGTGACCCATAATAAGCAAACCATGGGTGCAGTGGATGTAATTTATGGAGTCACTATGCAGGAACCGGGCGTAAGTAAACTGGTGGCGGTGGATTTCAGAAACCTCAATTGATATTTCTGATTTCTGATTTGGGGATTTTGAGATTTGATCAACTCAATTGAGTAAGAATTCTCTTCTGGTTTCTAAATCTCTAAATCGCAAAATCTCAAAATCAGAAATTCCAATGTTATTGCTGATTTCTGATTTAGGCATTTTGAGATTTGCCTGAAGATTGGTTCACAAAGAAATTGGTTCAGTTTTCTAAATCACAAAATCTCAAAATTAGAAATTCCAATGTTATTGTTGATTTCTGATTTAGGCATTTTGCGATTTGCCTGAAGGTTGGTTCACAAAGAAATTGGGTCAGTTTTCTAAATCTCTAAATCACAAAATCTCAAAATCAGAAATTGACTGCATGGTAATTTCCCTAGTCGTCGCGGCTGCAAGAAACAATGTGATTGGCAAGAACAACCAACTGCTCTGGCATCTTCCCAATGATCTTCGATATTTTAAGAACACCACCTGGGCAATGCCCGTGATCATGGGAAGAAAAACTTTCGAGTCAATGAAGAAAAAGCCATTGACTGGTCGTATCAATATTATAGTATCCAGGCAAAAAGATATCCAGGCATCAACTGGAACTATAACCATTGCATCTTCATTTGAAGAAGCCATTCAAATTTCGAGCGATACTGATTGCAAGTTAACCTTCGTAATTGGCGGTGGAGAGATCTATAGAGCCGCTCTTCCTTTAGCTAAAAGGATTCATCTTACTCGTGTTGAAGCAGAACTGGAAGGGGATACATTTTTTCCTGGAATGGATCCGCGAGAATGGGAACTTAAATATCTCAAAGAATATCAGGCTGATGAAAAGCATGCATTCCCGTATAGTTTTCAGTTATGGGAACGGAAAGAAGATACTCATAGTGAAGTCTGAAGTCGAAAGGAGATGTATTTAAGTTTATTTTTTCTTCCTCAATATTCCCTTTATACTCTCTATGTGCTTATGTGTTTTCTTGCCCTGCATAAATAATATTAACACATAGTCACATAGCAGAGACATAGACGCATAGAAGAAATTAAAGTACAGTTCTTCTATGTGTTTATGTGTTTTATTCCATCAATCAAAAATAGTAGCCACATATTCAATTAAAACAATCAAATTATAGCCGCCTATGTGCCTATGTGTTTTGATTCTGAAAGTCTTGAAAAATTTAAACACATGTTCACGTAGGAGAACATAGATTCATAGAATAAGAAAAAGCAAATCTGAGTAAGATATATCTTTCCGACCTCTGACCTCCGACTTCGGACTTCTATTATACATTTGCAGCCATGTATGGTAAATTCTCAATTACAGTAAAATACATACGCTATTATTTAACAGCCTCCAATGGAAAGGGACATGGTATTCATTCACCTTTCATTTTTGATTTCATACAAAATGTTTTGAATGATGAACGAGAGTTCTATGCTTTCATCCCAATTGAGAACCTCAGGCAGAAATTATTGAAGGATAATGCAGTTTTGGAAGTGCAGGATCTGGGAGCAGGATCGGTGATCGGAAAAACTAATCAGCGAAGTATCGCGAAAATTGCAAGCCATACATTGAAATCTAGGAAATTTGGACGGCTTTTATTCAGGATCGTGAATTATTTTAGTCCATCAACAATCATCGAGCTTGGAACCTCCCTTGGAGTTTCAACTGCCTATCTTGCTTCGGGTAACGGCGCGGCTAAAGTGTATACTGTAGAGGGTGCGAATTCAATAGCTGACCAGGCAGAGAAGAATTTTATCGGACTAAATCTCTATAATACCCAACTTAAGCGGGGCAATTTTGATGAAATTCTACCAGGTATTCTTAATGAAGTTAAAATAGTAGACCTCGCTTTTATTGACGGAAACCATCGCCTCGAGCCCACCCTCCGTTATTTTGAGCAACTTATCAACAAGGTCGACGAAAACAGCATTCTGATCTTTGATGATATTCACTGGAGCATGGAAATGGAATCTGCCTGGGACCAGATCAAGAAGGATCCTCGTGTTATGGCGACTATTGATCTTTTTTTTGTTGGATTGGTCTTTTTCAGGAAGGATTTTAAGGCCAGACAGCATTTCGTGATCCGCTTCTGAAATTTTGGCTTGAAGTTCGCAGGTAATAGGCCTATCAGAATTTTCGGAAGTTCTCCGGGTTCAAATCGAAAAAAATAGGGCTGGAATCTTGAAATTGAACGCTTTAATCAAAATAGTTTTCAAAAATTAGCGTTTTCATTGTCCGAACCCTTAAAACTGAATGTAAAATGAATGAGGCCCAATTGAAGGAAGGCTTGAAGTACGCAGAAGATAACTTTCTGGGAGTCAATTCACATCTTGTCCTTGATAAACAGATACTGAGCCAGAATTTCGACCTTCGCGGGAAGGACCTCCTGGATTTTGGCTGTGGAATGGGTAATACTGCCCTTTGGTTAGCAAAGGAAATGGGTGCAAAGGTGGATGGATACGACCTTGATCCCAACCATATTGCCGTTGCTAAGGAACTTCTTAAGAAATACCAGATACCTAATGTACGTTTCGATACACGCAATATCATAGAATCACCGATCGATAAGCAGTATGATTTTATTATCCTGAACGATGTTATTGAGCACATAAAAGAAGAATGGATTCCAAATATTCTCACGATACTTATCCAACGGAACTTAAAGAAAGGCGGCGTAATATTTTTTAGTTATCCTCCCTGGGAAGGACCACATTCATCCCATTTGCAGCGAAGAATAAAGATTCCATGGATCCAGTATTTCCCTAAAGACTATGTATACAAACTGATCAGAAAACATAATATGCAGCTTGTGGGCAGCCAGGACCTGATGACTGAATATCTCGAGCTGAATCACATGACGCATAATAAGCTGGTCTCATTCCTAAGGCCCTTCAAGCTTGAGATGATCTTCCGCCACAGCCATACCAAATTCAACAGGTTGCCGTTCATGAAAAGGACGAATCTCAATTTCTTTCCTTTCAAATATGTGGTGACGAAAGAATTGATCGCCTTCAGAAAATCAAATTGATCATCCTGATTGATTTTTTTCAAGTCTGCTGAAGAGTGGATTATTGTTATTTACAGTCCACATTAGCTCCGGCCTGATAAGTCATTTTCCATTATCTTGCCGCCTTCAATTCTTCCCTGTATGGTGATTGGTGTTTTGAAAGAACAAGGCTTTGAAACGAGAGTGTCACTTTTAGCAGAAACAGTAAATTCTCTTACTAAGAAAAATATTCAGGTACTGGTGGAAGCTGGTGCCGGCTTGAATGCATTTTGTCCTGATGAAGAGTATGAAAAGGCTGGCGCGCAAATTACTCATTCTGCTGATCTCATTGCAAAATCAGACATTATTCTCAGCATTCATCCTCCTGAAGCTGCAATAATTAATCAGCGATCCTCAGGCATTTTTATTGGAGTTTATCAGCCTTTATACAACACTGATCTCGTCAAATCTTTTCTTGAAAAAAATGATACAGTTTTTAGCCTGGACATGTTGCCGAGAACAACCCGTGCTCAAAGCATGGATGTGTTGAGCTCGCAGGCCAATATAGCTGGTTATAAATCTGTGATCGTAGCTGCAGCAACTTATCCAAGATATTTTCCAATGTTCATGACAGCAGCAGGTAGTATACCGCCTGCGAAAGTGTTGATACTTGGCGCTGGAGTGGCCGGTCTACAAGCGGTTGCCACCGCCAAACGACTTGGAGCTGTGGTTGAAGTTTTCGATACAAGACCAGCTGTTAAAGAAGAAGTGATGAGCCTGGGTGCCAAATTTATCGAAGTAGAAGGCGCTGCAGATGCATCCAAAGCTGGCGGGTATGCAGTTGAGCAATCCGCTGAATACAAACAGAGACAACAAAACAGGATTTCTGAAGCCATTGCAAAAGCGGATATTGTAATTACTACTGCTCAAATCCCTGGCAAAAAAGCGCCTATCCTGATTACCAACCCAATGCTGGATAGGATGAAGGATGGTTCGGTGATTATTGATATTGCCGCAGCAACAGGCGGGAATACAGAGGTCACCAAGAATAATGAAACAGTTTCATATCATGGTGTCAGGATCGTTGGTAATTCCAACCTTCCAGCCACAATGCCTTATGACGCTAGTAAGCTTTATGGCAAGAATGTTTTGAATTTTCTTCAACTGATCATTGATAAGGATGGAAATCTAAACCTGAACTGGGAGGATGACCTTGTTAGTGGCTGTTGCATTACCCATGGTGGAGAGGTGATTCACGAAAGGATCAAGCAAATGATTGTAGGTAGTTAATGAGTAAAGAATCGAGATTCGCTCCTGAATTTGTAATCGAAGTTTAATATCGGATTATGGAAACGGTTTTCAATTGGATTGTTCAGCATGAGCAGATGATCTACATCGTCATACTCATGATATTCGTGGGTATCGAGGTGATTGGTCGTGTGCCAAGCGTTTTGCATACTCCATTAATGAGTGGAGCGAATGCAATTCATGGAGTAGTAATAATCGGCGCCATTATAGTAATGGGAAAGGCTGAAGCAAATAATTACCTGGCCTTGATCCTGGGATTTCTTGCTGTTGTACTGGGAACACTGAATGTGGTTGGTGGCTTTGTAGTAACTGACCGAATGCTGGAAATGTTCAAATCTAAAAAAAATCGAAAACCTGAGTCGTGAGACGTAAACTCACGACTGACTATTCACGTTTCACGAACAAGAATTTGCTAGTATGACGCTTAGCACCCTCACTATTTCTTATCTCATCGGGTCCATAACATTTATTATCGGACTGAAGATGCTTTCTAATCCGGCTACGGCCAGGAGAGGAAATCTGATTGCAGCGACGGGAATGGCGATTGCTATTTTTGCAACAATTTTTTTATACCGGGATGGAGAAGGAAATCGACTTCATAACTATGGGTGGATTTTCGCAGCGATTGTTATCGGAACTATTATTGGTACACTGGCGGCAAAGAAAGTAAAGATGACTGCCATGCCGGAAATGGTAAGTCTGTTCAACGGAATGGGTGGTGCCTGCGCAGCATTGATTTCAATTGTAGAATATAACCACCTGGTTGAAAATCCACGACGGACCATAAATTTTGAGCAGCCAAAAGCGTTTGAGCTATTCGTTCCCAGTGGAGAACTCCTGGTGATACTTTTGGGTCTGCTGATTGGATCAGTTTCATTTGCGGGAAGCGTGATTGCATGGGGGAAATTGAATGGATCCATCAAGGACCGTTCTTTTAAAGGTCAACATATACTCAATCTTGCAATCCTGATCATTGCACTTGTCGGAATTACTTTTCTGGTTACACGTTTCGAAATGTTCTATGGCTTTGAGGCTGGCCGGGTTTATTTGTTGCATTCAGTCTACTATGTATTCTACGGAATTTTTGTTCTTGCATTATTATACGGGATGTTTTTTGTGTTGCCCATTGGTGGAGCAGATATGCCGGTTGTGATCTCACTTCTTAATTCTTTTACTGGGGTTGCTGCAGCATGTGGTGGATTTCTTTATAACAATAAAGTAATGCTCACGGGAGGTATCCTTGTGGGTGCAGCCGGAACCTTGCTGACAATCCTGATGTGCAAGGCGATGAACCGTTCATTGAAAAATGTTTTGATTGGTTCATTTGGAGGAACAACTGCCGCTAAAGGTGGAGCTATTAAAGATCAAGGTCATTATAAAGAGATCAACCTAAGCGATGCCGCCGTTATTTTAAGTTATGCAAATAAAGTAATGGTGGTTCCCGGTTATGGGCTTGCCGTTGCTCAGGCACAGCATGCCTGTCATGAGCTGGAGAAATTACTTGAGAGCAGGGGAGTGGATGTGAAATATGCTATTCATCCAGTAGCAGGAAGAATGCCGGGACATATGAATGTATTACTTGCAGAAGCTGATGTGAGCTATGAAAAATTACTGGAGATGGAACAGGCAAATGAAGAATTTCCAACTACTGATGTAGTACTTGTGTTAGGTGCGAATGATGTAGTAAATCCGGCGGCAAAATCCGATCCATCCTCACCAATTTATGGCATGCCTATTCTGGACGTTGAATTGTCAAAGAATATTATAGTGAATAAGCGAAGTATGAAACCTGGTTATGCAGGGATTGAAAATGATCTGTTTTTCAGAGCAAAAACATCGATGCTTTTTGGAGATGCAAAGAAAGTATTGCAGGACCTCATCAGCGAGATCAAGCAATTATGAATTTGAAAATTTGTGAATTTGAAAATTTGAAAATATAAGATTTCTTATCACTGGGGCCATTAAGTTTCTTTGCGGTAAATTCCTCTCAATTCACTCAGACTAATTATGAAAATATTATTCCTTTTAATTGTATTTCTTACTCTGGGATTCTATTCTGGTGCACAGAAGTTAATGGGGTTCAAAGAAGCAAATGCTGCAAAGCAAATTGAATGGGAAAAGCAATTTGATGCTCTGTTAAGTGCAAAGAACCAGGACACTTGGATGCAGTTCCTTACCTCACATCCTCACCATGTTGGTTCACCTCAGGACAAGGCTAATATTGAATATATCGCAAACCTGTTTCGTCAATGGGGGTATCAAACTGAAATTTCTACCTACAATGTTTTATTTCCAACTCCTAAGACCAGGCTATTGGAAATGGTTGGTAACAAGAATTATAAAGCACGACTGGAAGAACCTGCATTGAGCCAGGACAAAACTTCAAGCCAGAAAGCTGAACAATTACCATCATATAATGCATATTCGGCAGATGGAGATGTGACTGCAGAATTGGTTTTTGTGAATCGCGGAATTCCTGCAGACTATGAGGAACTGGAGAAAATGGGAGTGAGTGTGAAAGGTAAGATCGTCATTGCAAAATATGGAGGATCATGGCGTGGCATCAAGCCCAAAGTTGCAGCAGAGCATGGAGCAATTGGATGCTTGATTTATTCCGATCCGCAAGACGATGGTTATGTTCAGGGAGATGTATATCCAGTTGGAGCATTCAAGCCAAAGGAAGGAGTGCAAAGAGGATCTGTGATGGATATGCCTGTTCATCCTGGTGATCCGTTGACGCCTAATTATGCTTCAACAAAGGATGCAATTAGAATTGAAAGAAGCCAGGCCATCACAATAATGAAGATTCCGGTTCTTCCTATTTCTTATGAGGATGCACTTCCATTACTGCAGGCGCTTGCAGGCCCGGTTGTTCCCCCAAGCTGGAGAGGAGCATTACCTATCACATACCACGTTGGTCCAAGTAAAGAAAAAATTCATTTAAAACTTGAATTCAATTGGGATCAGAAGGCAGTTTCAAATGTAATTGCACGAATGCGCGGCAGTGAATTTCCTGATGAATGGATCATACGCGGCAACCATCACGATGGATGGGTAAATGGAGCTGCTGATCCAGTAAGCGGACTTGTTGCTGAAATGGAGGAAGCTCGGGTCATTGGTGAATTGGCAAAGAAAGGATTTCGTCCGCGACGCACTCTTATTTATTGCGCATGGGGAGGTGAAGAGCAAGGCTTGCTTGGCTCAACCGAATGGGTGGAGGATCACCGGGAGGAGCTCGCGCAAAAAACCGTGGCATATATTAATTCTGATGGAAATAGTCGCGGATTTGTTGGAGCTGCGGGTTCACATACACTTGAACCCTTCTTCAATGAAATACTTGGTGAAGTAATGGACCCACAAACTGGAACTACGATCAGGGAAAGAAGATATGCGAAAACAATGGTTGATGCGGATGCCCCAACTAGAGCAAAATTATCTGGAAACAGGCATTTGAAACTTTCAGCCCTGGGTGCTGGCTCCGATTATTCACCCTTTCTTCAACACCTTGGTATTGCTTCCATGAACCTTGGTTTTGGCGGGGAAGGTTCCGGTGGAGAATATCATTCTATTTATGATTCATATGATCATTTCATAAGGTTTAAAGATCCGGGTTTTCTATATGGAATAGCTCTTTCAAAAACTGCGGGCAGAACAATGATGCGCTTAGCCAATGCCGATATCCTGCCGATTGAGTTTAACAGTTTCTACAAAACATTAAATGAATATGTCAGCGAAGTGAAATTGCTCCTTGATAATATGCGAACCGAAACGGAAACAGAAAACAAAATGTCAAATGAAAAATTGTTTCAATTGGCGATGGATCCAAAAAAGCAATTTGCACTACCGGTTCCAAAAAAGCAGGTGCCGTATTTGAATTTCAGCAATTTGGAAAATTCTATGGCCAAATTAAAAGTGGCCAGCGAGGAGTTTCAGAAGAGCTATTCAAAGTCAAGTCAACTCACTCCAGACAAGCAGAAGCAATTAAACACTATTTTATATAAGGCTGAAAGAAGTCTATTGCAGGAGAAAGGTCTTCCAAGAAGAAGTTGGTATCGCCATCAGGTTTATGCTCCTGGCTTTTACACCGGTTATGGAGTGAAGACACTGCCAGGAATTAGAGAAGGTATAGAGGAACGCAATTGGACCGAAGCCCAGCAACATATTGAAATAGTTTCCAGGACTATCGCCGCATATACATTGCAGGTTGAGCAAGCAAATAGTTTACTTAAATAATGCGACTTCCTGAGTCTTTAATTGATTCGCTGGAAAATGTCCCCGGCTTTAACAGGCAAACTTTCCTGGAAGTACATGAATCCGGAGAACAGCTAACCTCAATTCGTATCAATCCTAAGAAGTGGATACAACCAGGAACTTCTATTGAATCACATTTTATTACCGACCCAATTTCCCAATCTCAAAATCTCAAAATCTCAAAATTCTCTCAAGTTCCCTGGTGTTCTAATGGATATTATTTACCGGAACGTCCGTCCTTCACTCTTGATCCACTCTTTCATGCAGGCGCATACTATGTTCAGGAAGCCTCGAGTATGTTTCTGGAACAGGCGATAAAGCAAACTGTTGATCTTTCAGGCACACTGAAAGTCCTGGATCTTGCCGCAGCTCCGGGCGGAAAATCAACTCTGATTCAATCGTTGATCAATTCTGAAAGTATATTGGTTAGTAATGAGGTGATCAAAAGCAGGGTGGGAGTTCTACAGGAAAATATGACGAAATGGGGCGCACTTAATTCACTAATCACGAACAATGATCCAAAAGATTTTGCGAGGCTTGAATCATATTTCGACCTCATGGTAGTTGATGCTCCATGTAGCGGAAGTGGTTTGTTCAGAAAAGACATTTCTGCAATTAGTGAATGGAGCAGGGACAATGTTATCCTCTGTTCACAACGACAAAAAAGAATTCTTTCAGATGCCTGGGCTTGTCTCAAAGAAAATGGAATCCTGATCTATTCAACCTGTTCATACTCTGTTGAAGAAAATGAAAACATACTGGATTGGATTGGAGAAAATTTTAAGGTTGAAACAGTTCGCCTTGGGCTGGATCCAGGATGGAGGATCATCCAGACAGAATCTCCCGAAAAGCATTTTTTTGGCTATCGATTTTACCCAGACCTAACTGGCGGCGAAGGGTTTTTTATTGCCGTGTTGAAAAAAATGGATGGAGACGAGGCCTTTCCTGCAAGAAGACCTTCAAACACTTCAGGCGTATCGAAAACTGAAGATATTATCATTAAGAATTGGGTAAAAAAAGATATTGAACTCGGCTTTTTGAAATTAAAAGAACAGGTCATTGCCATACCACCTGCAATAATTGATCAAATAAGTTTACTCCAGAAAAATCTTTATGTCAGGCAGGCAGGGGTTTTACTAGGAAAATTAACATCACGAGAATTGATCCCCGATCATGCGCTTGCTCTCAGCGAATTAACCAATGAAAAAATTGTAAGGATAACGTTAAATAAGGATCAGGCCTTACAATATCTGAGAAAGGCGGAAGTTATTGTTGATACGGAACATAAAGGATGGGCGCTGGTAGAATACAAAGAGTTAAACCTTGGATGGATCAAGTGTTTATCCAATCGTATCAATAACTATTATCCAAAAGAATGGCGTATTTTAATGCGATGATTGCAATGAATATTTCATCTTTGCAATAGACCTCACAAATCCATTTGTATGAAGATCACGTCAATATTCATCTTCTTGTTGATCATTTCCTCTCAGGGAATGAAGGCCCAGACGCGGTTAAAAGTGCAGGGAAGTTCACCAAAGCTTTACCTCATACATGCTGTTGCGGCAAAGGAGAATTGGTACAGTATCGGAAGGTTGTATAATCTCAGTCCGAAGGATATAGCGCCATTTAATAGTCTTGATATGGACAAGCCTCTGGCAATTGGTCAGCAGGTAAAAATTCCGTTGAATCCCACAAACTTCTCGCAGGATAATCAAAAGGGATCTGATGAAGTATTGGTACCAGTCTATCACACGGTTCTTGAGAAAGAGTGGATGTATAGAATCAGCCAGAACTATAACAAAGTTCCAATTGAACGAATACAAGATTGGAATAAGGTTTCAAGTGACGGTATTAAGGCTGGAATGAACCTTGTCGTTGGGTTTCTAAAAGTGAAACCTGGTCAATCTGCATTCGCTTCACTTTCGAAGGAAGAGGATTTTGCATCCAATAAACCAGTTCAGAAAACAAATAGTAACCCGATTACAAAAACAGAAGAGCCGAAGAAAGAAACAGTAAAAATCGCAGAGAAGAAAGCGGATGAAAAACTTCCAAAAACGGAAAATAAACCGCTGGAAAATAAACCTGTTGATACAAAACAACCTGTCAGCAGCAGGTTGGATTATCAGGGTGGATTCTTCAGGGCACAATATGATGAAGGCGGCAGGACAGCATCCGGTGCTGCAGGAATATTCAGGAGCACAAGTGGTTGGCAGGATGGTAAGTATTATGCACTCATGAATAACGTACCAGTTGGAACAATTATAAAGGTCGCGAATCCCACAAGCGGCCGCTCAGTATACGCAAAGGTCTTAGGTAATCTTCCTGATATGAAAGAAAGCTCAGGGCTCACGGTTCGTATCAGCGATGCAGCAGCTACAGAACTCGGGCTGGCTTCAAATAAGTTTACAGTTGATGTAAAATATTGAGGAGGAGAAGTTGAGGAGTTAAAGAAGTTAAGAATTTAAGAGAATGATTAGTAATTAGTAATTAACTCTCGAACTCTCAAACATTCAAACATTCAAACTCCAAACCGATAGCCTTTTAGAAAGTCCTCCGTGGACATCCTTTTCTTCCCCTCCACTTGTAATTCATTAACCCGGATGTATCCATCTAGGCAGGCAAACTTCAGGAATGATTTCTTATCAGTTTCGAATTCTCCGGGATTAGATTTCGGGTCAACGATCTCTTTTTCCCACGATAGATCTTTAGCATTTTATGCTCGAGAAAAGTGAATGCGCCAGGATGAGGCGATAAACCCCGAATGAGATTGTGAACTTCGGTAACTGGACGATTCCAATCGATCTTACACGTATCGGTAAAAATTTTAGGTGCATGTTTGATTGGCAAGTGAATATTTTCAGTTGACTCAGAAGATTGGTTTAGAATCTCAGACTGTGGGATTTCCTGCAGACTGCCATTTGCAAGTCCTTCAACGGTCCGGAGAAGTAGTTCAGCTCCTATTAACTTCATTCTATCATGCAATTCACCGGCAGTTTCTTCTTCACCAATTAGGACCTTCTCCTTAAGTAGAATGTTACCTGTATCAATTTCGTGCTGCAGTTTGAAAGTAGTGAGACCAGTTACTTCTTCACCATTGATGATTGACCAGTTAAGGGGCGCGGCTCCCCGATATTGCGGGAGCAATGATGCATGGAGATTAATGGTCCCCATTGGTGGCATTTGCCAAACGACTTCTGGCAGCTTTCTAAATGCAACCACAACTTGCAGATCGGCTCTTAGTTCCTGTAATTCCTGGAGGAATAGATTGTTTTTTAATTTTTCAGGCTGAAGAATCTTTATGTTCTTTTGGGCTGCATATTTTTTTACAGGACTTTCATTAAGTTTCATTCCACGCCCTGCTGGTTTATCTGGAACAGTTATCACCGCTACAACATTAAATCCTGCCTCAACAATTTTCTCGAGTGAAGCCACGGCAAATTCAGGGGTGCCCATGAATATTATCCTGATTCCTGAAGGTGAATTACCTGATTCCATTCGGGCAAAAGTAATGAAAGGAGAGGCGATCAGAAAAGTGGGTTATTTGATATGAAGTTTGAATGCAAACACACCTCCATGCCAACTCTTGTTCTCCTTTCTCTGCGGTGAAAAAATAAAAATACTAACTTCTATGTGCCTATGTGTATTTTCTCTCCCTATGAGAATGCTAACCTCTATGTGACTATGTGTTTATTCTTTTCCAATTACTTTTTAATTGATAAAATGAAACACATAGACACATAGAAATCATAGTCTCATAGAAGAATATAACCCCTATGTGCCAACGTGTATTTCTCTCTTTATAAGAAAGCTAGTCCTTATGTGACTATGTGTTTATTCCTTTCCAATTAGTTTTTAATTGATAAATGAAACACATAGACACATAGAAATCCTAGTCACATAGAAGCAAAGAAAACATCCACAAATAGAAGAATAAAAGATTATTTCGCGTCTCCGTAGAGAAGGTATTTCTTCCTGATGGCCTTAAATTTTTTCAATCCAGGTTCCCAGCTTTTCCTGATCTCGGATTCGGATTTTCCAGCCTTGATCTGCTCCATGAGCATTGCATTTCCCGCGAGCTTGTTGAAAAAATAGTCTTCAGGTTTCGGTTCTTTTTTGGAGGTCAGGAAGAATTTTTTCTTATCAGGAAATAATTTGTATGCTGTTAAAAAATATGATAGTTGAATTCTGTTATTGATTTTCTTTAATACAGTTTCTTTATCGCCCGACAGGTTCCATCCATAACAAAGTTGATTAAGAAGTTTAGGAGACTTTGCCCCATCACGTGAGGTTGGAGTAAAACTATAGAGGTTCGAAGGAAGCTCAGGGTGTCCGAATATTTGGAATGGACGTTCAGTTCCTCTTCCCTCACTGAACACAGTACCCTCGAAAAAGCATGTGGAAGGATACCAGTAAATAGATTGTATCTCTGGCAGATTTGGAGATGGTCTTACCGGTAATTCATACTTAGTGGTATGATCATAATTCTGACACTTGATAACGAGCATGTGAAAAGGTGTGTCAGCAGTTGGCTCAGTGGTTCGGTTATATGCTGCTCGGGCATTTGCAGCTTTGGATGATAGCCAGCCTTCGCCAGTTATCATCATAGCATATTCACCAATCGTCATTCCATATACTATTGGAACTGGTTGCATTCCAACAAACGACTTGAATTTTGGTTCAAGTACCGGGCCATCAATATAAAATCCATTTGGATTGGGCCGATCAAGTATCAGCAAGGGTATTCCATTCTCCAGTGCAGTTTCAATATATTCCTGAAGTGAGGAAATATAAGTGTAGAACCGAACTCCCACATCCTGGATATCGAAAAGCATAAGGTCAATATCCTTAAGATCTTCTTTTGAAGGCCTTCTCTTTGGCCCATATAGTGAAACAACGGGTATACCAGTTTGAGGATCCACAACATTTTCAATTTTCTCACCCGCATCAGCAGTTCCCCGAAACCCGTGTTCAGGTCCAAATATCACTCTGATGTCTACCCCGAGTTTTTTAAGTGTATCTACTATATGTACGTTCCCAACTGTTGAAGTTTGATTAGCGAATACCGCCACCTTCTTTCCTTTGAGGAATGGGAAGTAAACTGGTATTCTTTCTGCTCCAACTATAACTGGCTTATGATTTGTATTTGAAATGTTGCCATTCTGGGCATTTACAATACCTGCTGAAATTATGGAGATGAAAACAAGGAGAGATTTGGTTGAGCACATCATTCAAATATCTGGAAAAAAATTTACGGAAAATGCTAAAAGTTTTAACTTGGGCACCTCAATTCTTCTCTTCAATTCCATAAATAAAGCTTTGAGTAAAAGAGTAACAGATTTACAATTGTAACCAGGAAATATTTTCAGTTTGATAAAAAAAAATAAATATGCAACAAGCAAAAGCAGGTGATAAAGTGAAAGTGCATTATCATGGCCGGTTAGAGGATGGATCAACATTCGACACATCTGAAGGGAGATCTCCATTAGAATTTGAAGTTGGAGCCGGGATGGTTATCAAAGGTTTTGATGATGGTGTTCTGGGGATGAGCGAAGGCGAGAAGAAGACTGTTCATATTCCAGTAGACGAAGCATATGGAGAAACAAGCGAAGACATGATCATTGAATTTCCAAGAGATCAATTTCCTCCTGATATGCAGCCGGAAGAAGGATTGCAACTAAACCTAAGGGGCCAGGATGGAGAGCAATTTCCGGTTGTAATAAGAGAGGTAAAGGATGATGTTGTGATACTTGATGGCAATCACCCCTTAGCAGGAAAGGATCTCATCTTCGATATTGAATTGGTGCAGATTAGTGCATAAGAATTTAACCGCAAAGAAACAAAGGCGCAAAGACACGCCAGGAACCCTCGCGTCCTTGCGCCTTTGCGGTTAATCTTTATTTAATTCCTCTTTAACCAGAAGCCCAACCAGATTCCCACCAATGAATATGCAACGAACCAGTCCATTAAAGCACCGGTAATTACTTCCGTTGGAGTCTGAAACCAAATGTGCATCATATATGGATTCCATAGCCATCCAACAAACCCAACTGCCAGAGATCCCATCCAAACAGTTCCCATTGTTAGATTATTTCTCTTGCTTAAAATGTGAATCAGAAGAAGAGCGATAACAAGATCTACAAGAAAAGCCCTGATCATCGGCATCATCATCTCAACTTCATGTGCGTTCTTGTAAACAATTAATGCATACGGCTTGCCAGCAGATTCCTTCATTACTCTTTCCATTTCTTCTGAACTGGCTCCTGGGGCAACAGTCGGTAACATATACTGACCGTCCTCTTTCAATGTAGCTGTAAGGCTGGTGAGCAATTGTGCTTGTTCGGGAGTGTATTTAAACTCCTTATCGTGCAATCCAAGAGCTGCCCATGAGAGGAACTGCCATAAGAAAAGCAGAATGGCTCCAACAACAGAGCCAATTAACCATTTTTTCATAATGTTGTTTTTGGGTTATGGCAAGAAGATAAAAACTTTCCATTTGGCGTACAAATGAAGTTGATAACAGTTGTGAATAGCTGGGAGTATTTAAAGTAAATTGCCGAAAATTGAGTTGGATGTTTGGAGGATATAAATCGACAGTAACCGAGAGGTTTTTAAAGTACGTAAGGATCGATACACAGAGTGATCCTAATTCATTAAGTCAACCATCAACCGAAAAACAGAAAGATCTCAGCAGGTTACTTGTTCAGGAATTAAAAGAAATTGGAATTGAAGAAGTTGAATTGGATGAATTCGGTTACGTATATGCTACTATTCCATCCAATTCTTTGAAACAAGTCCCGATAATTTGCCTTTGCGCCCACGTTGACACTTCACCGGATGCAAGTGGAACAGGAGTGAAACCCTTACTTCATAAGAACTATGACGGAAATGATATTATACTTCCTGATGATAAGAACCAGGTCATAACTACCATAGAGCATCCCTATCTGAAAAAGAAGATTGGAGAGGATATCATTACAGCTTCAGGTACCACCTTACTGGGGGCCGACGATAAAGCTGGTGTTGCTGTAATCATGGATCTTGCAAACTTCTTAATGACCCACCCGAACGTAAAACATGGAGCAATTAGGATCCTATTCACACCGGATGAAGAAATCGGGAGGGGCGTTAATAAGGTTGATATGAAGAAACTTGGTGCCGTTGTTGGTTATACTTTGGACGGAAGTGAACTGGGTTCATTTGAAGATGAGAATTTTTCTGCAGATGGGGTGACAGTCACGTTTCATGGAATAAGTGCGCATCCTGGTGATGCAAAAGGTAAATTGGTAAATGCAATCAAGGTGGCAGCAGCATTTTTGGAACTTCTGCCAAAGGATCATTATTCTCCTGAGACCACTGGAGGCCGGGAAGGGTTCGTTCACCCTGTTCAAATATCTGGAATAGCGGAAAAGGTCGTTCTGCAGTTCATCATACGAGATTTTCATACAGATAAATTAAAGGAGTATGAAAGCTTCCTGGAAGAAAAGATGCATGAAACTCTAGAGCGCTTTTCAGGTGCGAAAGCTGAATTCGAGGTTAAGGAACAATACCGAAACATGAAAGAAATACTTGACCAGCATTCTGAAGTTTCACTGTATGCTAAGGAAGCAATTGAGAGAGCTGGTTGTACTGTGACCAATAAGGCCATTAGAGGAGGGACCGATGGGGCGAGGCTGTCCTTTATGGGGCTGCCATGTCCGAATATATTTACAGGTGAAATGGCGCTCCATGGTAAACATGAATATGTAAGTGTGCAGGATATGGAAAAAAGTGTGGAAACCCTGGTTCATCTGGTGAGTATTTGGGAGGAAAAGTCAGAGAGTTAGAAGGAATTTTGGAATTTGGTTTCTTCGCTTCGCTCAGGATTGGGAAATTGGGAAAATGGAATTAGGAATCGGGAGGAGAGTTGAATGGTTGATTAGTTGATTTGTTGACCAGGAGGAATTAGGAATTTGTAATTAGGAATTTAGGAGGATTGTTGAATAGGAATATCTGATCAAGGTAGGAAGAACTCTCAATGGTCATGTGTGAACTGTCAACTTCAATGAATTTTGGAATCCTGAATTTCGAAATTGAATTTGTGATTGGTTAATTTGTTGAATAGGTCTTTGGAATTATTTGCCCCCTAGGGGCTACCCTCTAGTGATTAGTTCAGTTGGCGACCAGAAGGAATTTTGGAATTTGGTTTCTACGCTTCGCTCAGAATTGCCGTGCCTGCAGGCTAGGCTTTGCGCCGCCGGGGAAATTGGGAAAATGGAATTAGGAATTGGGAGGAGAGTTGAAGGGTCGATTAGTTCAATATTTATAAAATTCTTTGCGATACCTCGCGTCCTCGCGCCTTTGCGGTTAAACCTCCAACCCTAGAACCCGAAACCCGAAATCTGTTCAAATTTTAATTCATATCAACAATATACCATTTATCTTCAGGCCGTTTTCTTTCCCATTCAACCGTTAAATAATTCATCATGGAAAATTATATTCAGTACTGGTGGGTTCTTCTGATACTCATTTTTATTTTTAGCGGGCTTGTAACAGTTAACCAGGGATACATCAGTGTGATCACAATGTTCGGTAAATACCGGCGGATACTGAGGCCCGGATTGAGTTTTAAGATCCCGCTGCTGGAACAGGTTTACAGAAGGATAAGTATTCAAAACAGGGCAGTGGAAATGGAGTTTCAGGCAGTCACTCATGACCAGGCGAATGTCTACTTTAAGAATATGCTTGTATATGCCGTACAGAATGCTGATGAAGACACTATCAAAAAAGTGGCCTTTAAATTCATTAGTGAACGTGATTTGATGCAGGCCCTTACCCGCACCATCGAAGGAACTATCCGAAGTTTTGTAGCTACTAAGAGACAGGCTGAGATCCTGGGCTTAAGGAAAGAGATTGTTGAATATGTGAAAGATCAAATCGATCATCTTTTGGAAGAGTGGGGTTATCATCTGCTGGATTTGCAGATCAATGATATCACCTTCGACAAAGTCATACTGGATTCAATGAGTCGTGTTGTTGCGAGTAATAATTTGAAAGCCGCAGCGGAAAATGAAGGTCAGGCTTTGTTGATCACCAAGACAAAGGCTGCAGAAGCAGAAGGAAATTCTATCAAGATCGCAGCAGAAGCAGAGCGACAAGCCGCCCAATTAAGAGGGCAGGGTGTGGCTTTGTTTCGTGAAGAAGTTGCAAAAGGTATGAGTCAGGCTGCGGAACAAATGAAACAGGCAAACCTTGATACAAATGTTATTTTATTCAGCATGTGGACAGAAGCAGTCAAGAATTTTGCTGAGGTTGGCAAAGGCAATATCATTTTCCTCGATGGAAGCAGTGATGGGATGCAGCGTACGATGCAACAGATCATGAGCCTGATGAGATCACCGGGGGGAATGAAAGAGTCTAATAGGGTAGAATAGGAGGTCAGAGGTCGGAAGGAATTAGGAATAGTTGAATAGGTAATTAGTTGAATTGTTGAATAGGTAACCCTAAACTCTAAACCCTAAACCGAAATCTGGTGCGTCTTTGCGGTTAAATTTCATATCGTGGTTTATTGGCAAACATTTAAGAAATATTAACGGCGCACTATCGTTTTAGGCACACATTTGTACATTTACATGTCAACAATAAAACTTGATTGATGAATTGGTTCTTACTCCAGATTAATAATCCTCCTCCAGTTGATTCCACACAAAATGTTGCCACGAACCCTGCCAACGCTCCTTCAATGAACATGATTGAGATGTTAAGCAATGGCGGACCTCTCATGATTCCGCTGGCGCTTTTGCTGGTACTGGCTATCTTCTTCTTCTTCGAAAGATTGATCGCTATAAAGAAGGCAAGCAGGATAGAAGGAAACTTCATGAACATTATCAGGGATCATATTTATAATAATAATGTGTCTGCCGCCCGCTCCCTGGCAAAGAATACTGACAATGCAGTTGCCAGGATGATCGATAAGGGGTTGCAAAGAATAGGGAAGCCAATCGACGCAATTGAAAAAAGCATGGAGAGCGTTGGAAAGCTTGAAGTTTACAGAATGGAACGCAATCTTTCTGTGCTCTCGCTTGTGTACGGAATTGCCCCGATGCTTGGGTTCCTAGGGACCCTGGTGGGAATGCTACAATTGTTTTACAACATTAATTCTTCCGGTGAGTTTACACCTGCGACAATAGCAGGAGGGATCTATACCAAGATCATTACATCGGCAACCGGTCTTATCATTGGTCTCCTTGCTTATATCGGATTTAATTTCCTGAATTCGCAGATTGATAAAACAGTGAATAAGATGGAAGCAGCGAGTGCAGAATTCATTGATATTTTGCAGGAGCCCACGAAATAAACGCATCAAGCAGAACGAATAAAGTAGATAATGGATCTAAATAGAAGATTGAAGTCACATCCGGAATTGCACGCAGGTGCTTTGAATGATATATTATTCATCCTACTATTCTTCTTTCTTATCGTATCCACACTTGCCAATCCCAACGTCATAAAATTGCTTCAGCCCAAATCCAAGAGTGATACAAAGGCCAAGCAATCAGTAATTGTAAATGTTGACGCAACAGGTCGTTACGTGATCAATGGAAAAACTGTAGCGGTACAAGATATAAAGGCCTTTATTCAACCCCTTATTGCGAAGGATTCAGCCCAGGCTACTATAGCCATCAATGCTGATAAATCCGTTCCACTAGATGATGTCGTCGCTGTAATGCGTATTGCACGGGACCTTGGGGTAAGAGCAGTACTTATGGTTGATAAGAATACGCAATAGCCTGGCTTCTCTGCTTAACCTTTATCATGCGCTGATTTCCATTAAGGTCTTTTTTTAATTCAACCTCATAGCCTTCCTTTTCAAAAAGTTCTCTGGCGATATCTCCTTTCTCTGAATGTATTTCCAGGAACATAATCCCATTCTCGGCCAGGTGTTGTTTTCCAAAAGAAGCAAGGGCCTGGTAAAAGACCATTGAATTGTTTGTAGGAACAAATAAGGCATCGTGTGGTTCGTATTCAATCACGTGTTTGTCGATACTGCTTTTTTCCTTAAAGGCTATATATGGTGGATTGCTTATAATAATATCGAGGACAGGAAGTTGACTACGCTCGTTCTCATTTAGGAAATCAGCAAGGATAAGATGAATATCTGCAACCTGCAGTTCTGCATTTCTCTTCGCTACTTCCAATGCTCCTTTGCTGATGTCACATCCATAAACCTTTGCTCCCGGCAATTCCTTTTTCAATGCAATGGGTATACATCCACTTCCAGTACCAACGTCAAGAATCTTTGCATTTGAAAATTGGTCTCTTGTCTCTGCCAACGCCCATTCCACGAGTTCTTCTGTTTCAGGCCTGGGAATCAAAACAGATTCATTCACGTATAATTTCATTCCCATAAACCAGGCCTGGTTGAAGATGTATTGAACAGGCTTATGCTGCAAAAGCTCAATGGTAACCCTACTCAAGCTTGCTTCAGTTTCCGAATCCAGCACTTCATTTTTTCCTATAATGCGATCGATCTTCCTTAATCCTGTCAAAGATTCCATTACCCAATCAGATATTGCCTCAGATTCGCGCTCGTCATAAATTTCTTTAAGTTGGTTGGTCAAATTCAATTGTGCCTCTCGGATAGTCATGGAGGCAAACTTAAATAATTTAGATTTGCGCACCAGAAGATTGAATTCAATGATGCGCTATGTGATTAAGATAATAGGGAATTGATTTAGAACTGAAAATAATTGAACACATAGCCACATAGGAGAAACATAGACAGATAGAAACAAAAATCTTATGTGCCTACTATTCGACTTGAATTTTTCTTTGCGGACAATTATCAAGAAATGGTTGATGATAAGTTATACATGAATCGGTGCATTCAGCTTGCAAGGCTGGGCGTCGGGATAGTAGCTCCTAACCCGATGGTTGGGGCATTACTTGTTCATGAAGGAAAAATAATTGGCGAGGGCTATCATGAAAAGTACGGTGAATCTCATGCAGAAGTTAATTGCCTTAAGAGCGTGTTACCCGAGAATACAGCACTTATCGCATCTTCAACGATGTATGTGAGCCTGGAACCATGTTCGCATTATGGAAAGACTCCGCCTTGTGCTGATCTGATCATCGAAAAAAAAATTCCTAAGGTAGTGATCGGAGTCACCGATCCTTTTCATAAAGTGAAAGGAAAAGGAATTGAGAAACTAAAGTCTGCCGGCATCCAGGTGCAAATTGGAGTTCTTGAAAATGAGTCAAAGGAATTAAACAGGCGGTTCTTCAGATTCCATGAACTGAAACGACCATACATTATTCTGAAATGGGCACAATCTGCAAATTCATTAATGGGAAGTAGTGAGGGGAAAAGAATTCAGATATCGAATGAATACAGTCGGAGATTGGTTCATAAATGGAGGAGTGAAGAGGCATCGATCCTGGTTGGCACAAACACTGCAAGATCCGATGATCCTGAGTTAAGCAACAGATTCTGGAATGGAAGAAATCCGATTCGACTGGTAATCGATATGGATCTTAAGCTTCCTTCATCATTAAAATTATTTGACGAAAGCATTCCAACTGTTGTATTCAACAAGCAAAGGCAGAGTGATCTCAACCCAGAAGAATTCCTTAAGTTAAAAAGCAAGGGCCCATTTTATTGTAAGGTTATAACTGATAAAAGCCTTGTCCAACAGGTCATGGATGTATTGTATGGGCTGAATATTCAGAGTGTACTGGTTGAAGGAGGTGCAAAGCTGCTTCAAAGTTTCATCGATGAAAAAATTTGGGATGAGATCCGACTGATTACAAACCGTGAATTTAGAATGCAGGATGGCCTTCCGGCACCTCAATTTGAGGGTGTTAAAATTGCGGAGCAGGATCTATTCTCTGATTCTATAGAAATTTTTAAACCGAAGTAAGGAATGCTTTACCTGGTAGGCAGTATAGTCCTCACATCCTGGCTAACACTTTCTTTCAAGTTTGTTGAGCGCTTTCGACTGAATAATTTGCAGGTAATTGTTATTAATCACATCTTTTGTGTTATCACTGGTAGTATTCTTATAGGCAGAATTCCCACCTATATTTCCAATAGTGAAAAACCCTGGTTTCCCTGGGCCTGCATTATGGGATTTCTATTCATTGCATTATTTAATCTCATTGGATATAGCGCGCAAAAAATTGGAGTAGCAGTTACATCTGTTGCAAATAAGTTATCATTGGTTATCCCATTCGTCTTTTCTATTTATATGTATCGGGAAGAGGCTTCCTGGCTTAAAATTGCAGGAATAGGGATTGCGCTCATAGCTGTCTGGCTTACCTGTTTGCCTGCGGAAAAGAATGGAAATAAAAAGAAACCTGCATGGATTTACCTGTTACCCATTTTGCTTTTTTTTGGTAGCGGTGTTCTTGATAGTATGATCAAGTATGTTGAACAGGCTTTCTTGAATTTTGAAAATAGTGACGATTTTCTTATAACTGCATTTTCCGCTGCAGCATTGATGGGCTTCGTTCTTCTGGTGATACAACTTCTTCGGGGAAAGCAGCGATTTTCTTTTCGATCAGTTATTGCAGGTGCTGCAATAGGTATCCCAAATTATTTTTCCATCTTTTGTTTGTTGCAGGTACTGAAGCAGTATCCAGATAACAGTTCTGCAATTATCCCAATTAATAATATGGGAATTGTATTATTCAGTGCTTTGATGGCCTGGATATTTTTTCAGGAAAAACTTTCTACTGTCAACTGGCTCGGAATACTCCTTGCGCTTGGGGCAATCGGGCTGATTGCGTATGGGTAACCTTTAAAGTTTTTTTTACCGCAAAGGCGCCAGGGCGCCAAGTTTCGCAAAATCTTAGCGAAATCTTGCGAATAGAGTTTAAAGAATTTCAAAGCTATCTCCAGAATCGCGAAATGATCTTTGCCCCGTAGGGGCAACCGGTTGGTAGCAAAATGATTACTATTGAAATCTTGGACCGTAGGTCCAAAACAGATTGTTGTTGAATCTTCCCCTCGGTGTAATCCCGCTACGCGGCATGTAAATGTCAATTCATATTTGCTACCAACCTTACACCCCGATGGGGTGAAGGGAGCATATTCGAATTGACAATCGAGAATTTTTAGTTAAATCTCCATTGACTAATCCTGAGGGCGCCAAGAAACGCCTGGATTCTTTCCGAACTTTTCGTCTTTGCGGTTAAGATCTAAAGACTACCGCCGAAAACGCTCACTCACCAATAGGTCCTTGCTTCCCGTTACCGCATAACTATAAAACCCTTCACCTGTTTTTAGTCCGAGTTTACCAGCAGTAACCATGTTCACCAGCAAGGGACATGGAGCATACTTTGGATTACCAAACCCATTTTGAAGTACGGTAAGAATTGATACGCAAACATCAAGACCAATAAAATCTGCTAATTGCAAAGGACCCATGGGATGGGCCATTCCAAGTTTCATTATCGTATCTATTTCTTCAACACCTGCTACTCCTTCCTGCAGGCTATAAGCCGCTTCATTGATCATCGGCATAAGGATCCGGTTCGCAATAAAACCAGGATAATCATTTACAACGCAGGGCGTTTTGCCTAATTTTTTTGCGAGGTCAGCAATAATATCTGTAACCTCTCTTTTGGTTGCATATCCATTGATAATCTCAACCAGCTTCATAACCGGTACTGGATTCATAAAGTGCATCCCGATCACTTGCTGCTGCCTTTTAGTTACAGACGCGATCCTGGTTATTGAGATTGAGGAGGTATTAGTTGCAAGAATTGCATCCTCACCTGCAACTTCATCCAGCTGTTGAAAGATCCGAAGTTTCAGATCCATATTCTCGGTTGCGGCCTCAATCACAAGTTGGCAATCCTTCACTCCAGTTTTGAGATCCTGGTGAGAACTGATATTTCCCAGGGATTTCGACTTCTGCTCTTCAGTGAGTATTCCTTTTGCTACCTGACGATCCAAATTTTTAGTGATGGTCTGCACAGCCTTCTCAAGCTGTGCCTGGTTTACATCAATCAGGTTAACCCTGTATCCATATTGAGCAAAAAGGTGCGCTATGCCGTTACCCATGGTACCTGCGCCAATGACCGCTACATTTTGAATCATTTAATGAATTTTACGAAGCAAAAGTAGTTGGAAGACGAGACAAATCACAAATCGAAGTCTGAAGTCGGAATGGTACTTGATGGGTTTTTTTAACCGCAAAGACGCAATGGCGCAAAGTTTCGCTAGGCACCTTGCGTTACCTGGGGCCTTTGTTTCTTTGCGGTTAAATTTTTTGGGTTGTGATTCCCAGTTCCAACTGCTACAATTTTCGAAATACATACGGATCATACTCAACATAGTCATTAGCCTTCACTGTCAGTGATAGTACCTTACCGTTGACCTCCTCAAACTTTGTTGTAAATATTCCATACTCAACATTCGTATATGCAAGTAACCATTCTCCATTATCTAGGTAGTCCAATGTCGCATACAGCATTGGGTGGGTCTTAAATCGGATTAGGAGTTGTTGTCCGGCTTTATTGATCGATATATCTCCATATATCTGGTTATTATATTCTCCAACATAATTCTCAAAAGGCAGGGGTGGCGCATTTCCTTTTCTTCTTGCTCTCCAATTTTTTATTTGATCCAACTGCTCTTTTCTGTCTTTAAGTGCAATGGTCAGCTGTCGCTGACTATGATTCTTAAAAGGTAATTTCAAATAGGCATCCAAAACCTGGTAACGTAACAGTTCATAAAAACTCTGATCATCATTATTTGTCAGGATGGCAATTCCAAGATTTTCTTCGGGGACAAAACAAACATTACTTACCATTCCACCCGCACCACCGGTATGCCAGTAAATCTGACGACCAGCATAATCAGCAGTATTCAATCCCAATCCATATCCCCTGAGATGCATTGGGTAATTTGCATTTTTCTTGCTTGAAATTAACGAGACTGCTTCCCTTGTTTTCTGGAGCACCTCAAATGGAAGTATTTGCTTGTTCTTATATCTGCCGCTGTCAATTTGAAATAACAACCAATTTGAAAGATCTTTCACATTACTCACGATGCTTGCCGCAGGTGCCAGATTATCCCACTGGTCATAAGGCACCACCGTTAGCTTTTCAGAATAACTGGTTGTATAAGGAGTTGCTACATTCCTGCGTTGATCAATTCCTGCCGAAAGCATATGCGTGTTTTGCATATCAAGAGGCATGATAATGCTGTCAAAGATGAACACCTCCCATGGTTGTCTTGTGACTACGGGAATGACTTCTCCCGCTACAAGAAAACAACTATTGCAATAACCATAGGTTTGCCTGAATGGTTCAATTGGTTTGAGGTAACGCATCTTTTGCATGATCTCAGATCTGCTCAATTTTGAATTCCAGAATGTAAAATCACCCTGGTAAGTTTTAGTGCCTATCCTATGAGACAACATATCCTTAATGCTTACCAATGCCGTTGAGGTGCTGTCGTACAATCTATAATCCGGAAAATATTTAGTGATCTTATCATTCAGTGACAACCGACCCCGATATTCAAGAAGGGCAAGTGCAGTTCCGGTAAACAATTTTGTGTTGCTTGCAATCATGAAAAGAGTATTCTCATCAACAAGTTGCTTTGTTTCAATATCCCTAACTCCATATCCTTTCATCAGAACGACCTTTCCATCTTTCACAATTACAATGGACAATCCCGGCACGTTCCAATCCTTCATCCCTTTCAAAATATATTTGTCGAGATCTTGTTTAATAAAAGATGGCTGAGCCAAGCTTACCTCAACATTCATGCATATCAAGAGTATTCCTACAAGTTTTTTCATCATGAATTGACAATTGAACTTCAAAGAAAAAGGATTTAATCCGTTTTGCTTATTCTTATTGACGATGGTTGGTATATCAGGTGAATCCATCGTAGATTCAGGCAAATTTTCTAAAGTAGTAGAATGAAACCAATTGTCTACCTCGGAAATCCATATCCACTTGGTTCCACCTGGGATGGCCAGGGAGTAAACTTCGCAGTGTATGCACCAAATGCAACTGAGGTAGAACTATGCCTGTTTAATACAACAGAGGATCTGGTAGAGTCACACAGGATCTCTGTAAAAGAAAGATCACATCATGTGTGGCATGTTTATATTCCTGATTCCAAGCCAGGACAGTTGTATGGGTATCGTGTTCATGGTCCATATGATCCGCATCGTGGCTTGCGTTTCAATCCTAATAAACTTTTAATCGATCCTTATGCAAAGGCAATTGCAGGTCAGATCGAATGGCATGATTCTCTTTTTGGATATGAAGTAGGGCATCCGCAGGGAGATCTAAGTTTTAGTCAACTGGACAGTGCGGCATATGTTCCAAAAGCAGTTGTGATCGATCCTTATTTTGATTGGGAGGGAGATAGTTTTCCTAACATCCCATACCACAACACCATTATTTATGAAGCCCATGTAAAAGGGTTTACGAAATTGCATCCCGGTATTCCTGAAGAAATTCGCGGAACATATGCATCCATCGCGCACCCCATAACCATTGACTATCTAAAATCATTAGGAATCACTGCGGTTGAATTAATGCCGGTTCATCACCACATAATTGATCGTTTCCTGGTTGAAAGAAATCTTACAAACTATTGGGGCTACAATACTATCGGATTTTTTGCGCCTGACATACGATACTCCAGCAGTGGGGCTCTGGGTGGGCAGGTGACTGAATTCAAAAACATGGTCAAGGCTTTGCATAAAGCAGGCATTGAAGTGATTCTTGATGTTGTATATAATCATACAGGAGAGGGAAATCATTTAGGTCCAACGGTTAGCTTCCGCGGGATTGATAATGCTTCCTACTACCGGTTGATGGATGATAAAAGATTTTATAAAGATTACACTGGTACGGGGAATACGTTGAATGCAATGCAGCCAAGTGTGCTTCGATTGATCATGGACAGTCTCAGGTATTGGATTCTTGAAATGCATGTGGATGGATTTCGTTTTGATCTTGCGTCTACGCTGGCAAGAGAACTTCATGAGGTTGATAGACTAGGTTCTTTCTTCGACATTATACATCAGGACCCTGTGATCTCACAATCAAAATTAATTGCAGAGCCCTGGGACATAGGTGAAGGAGGTTACCAGGTTGGCGAGTTTCCTCCTGGGTGGGCGGAGTGGAATGGAAAGTATCGGGACTGCATTAGGGACTATTGGCGAGGAGCAGATAGTATGCTGGCTGAATTTGCTGCGCGATTTACGGGCAGTTCAGATTTATATAAGGATGATGATCGCACGCCAACTGCAAGTATCAACTTTATTACTGCGCATGATGGTTTTACGTTGAACGATCTTGTTTCGTACAACGATAAGCACAATCTGGGTAATGGAGAAAATAATCAGGATGGTGAAGGTCATAATCGTTCCTGGAATTGCGGAGAGGAGGGCCCTACTCATGATCCACTAATAATTGCGTTAAGGAGAAAACAAAAAAGAAATTTTCTTACTACACTTTTTTTATCACAAGGTGTTCCGATGATGACTGCTGGTGATGAATTAAGCCGAACGCAGAAAGGAAATAATAATGCATATGCACAGGATAATGAAATATCCTGGATCAACTGGACAGAGGCAGATGTAGAATTATTGGAGTTCACTCGTAAGCTGATCCATTTATATAAAGACCATCCGGTCTTTTCAAGAAGGAGATGGTTCCAGGGTCAGCCAATCAAGGGAATCGGATTGGAAGATATTGCCTGGTTTCTTCCCGAAGGCATGGAATTAAGTGAAGAGAACTGGAGAAATGATTTTGCAAAATCCCTTGGAGTTTATATGAATGGAAGAAGCCTTCATTCGCCGGGCCCCAAGGGCGAGGTAATAATGGACGATAGTTTTTACATCATATTTAATGCCTACCATGGCAGTCTCGAATACAAATTACCTCCCAAGCGATATGGCAGACAATGGATCAAGATCCTGGACACTGCTGACGAGGAAGGGATGATCTCGTCAGGAGAAAAGTATGGCGCAGGTGAGATCGTAAAAGTTCAACCTCTATCAGTCCTGGTATTGAAGCAGCCATTGCTGAGGAAAATGAGGATGGATGTTGGCCTGAATGATTGAGTGGTTGATTGGTTGATTGGTTGATCAGTTGATTGGTCTGAGTGGAATTAGTAATTGGGAATTCCGAACAGATAGAGACATTTTTTATTTTACATTTTGCATTTTGCATTCAATCAACTCAACAATTCAACAACTCAACAATTCAACAACTCAACGACTCAACAACTCAACAATTCAACAACTCAACTATTCAACAATTTACTGCTTTCGAAAAGCTTTATGTTAAAGACTTTCCCTCACATTTTACTGATAAACAGAAGATTGAAATTATATACTTCATAGCCTTAACATTCATGGTTTTTATGGCATACTATTTCGTTTTAATGGTATAGTTCTTAACCATTAAATATTCGATTATCCATTAAAAATTTACGCTATGAAAAAAGTACTAACAATGATGATTATTGCTGCTGTTGTAGCTGCATCATGTAACACAGGTTCGCGAACGGATCTTGGATCTGCAAGAATTATGTTAGCAGACACATCCGGACTTGCTGAATTCCAGGCCTGGAAAGCAGACCAACAATCTGCTGCTCTTGCAGAAGCAAATGCTAAAAAAAGCAATGCTGCTACTACAAGGAGAACAAGCACTCGTACTGCGAGTACAACCAAAACAGGATCGATGAATTCAGAGTCTCAATATCCTGCTAAGGAAAGGAAGAAAGGCTGGAGCAAGGCCGCAAAGGGTGCTGCAATCGGAGCCGGTGGTGGTGCTATTCTTGGAGCAGTAATCAACAAACGTAATCGTGCCGTAGGAGCAGCCATTGGTGGTGTGCTTGGTGGTGGTGTTGGTTATGGTATTGGCCGAACGATGGATAAGAAAGACGGACGATATTAAAATTCCGGATTAAATAAATGAAGGCGGGATCATTCAGATCCTGCTTTTTTTATTTAGTAAATCCTGAAGAAATTTGATGACTGGAGAACTCTGCGTCCCTCTGCTTCTCTAGTTCTCTGCGGTAAAATAATTGAAGAAGATAACCGCAGAGAACAAGAGGAAAAAGAGATAGGAGAGAGAAAGAAAACGTAAACGTAACATGGAAAAAATACAGCTACAAGGAATTCCTCGCTAACCTTTGCGTCCTTGCAACTTTGTCTTAACTATTTATTTAATTGATTCCAATTCATCAGCGTGTTCCAGACAAGAGGCGCATCATGGAGGTTGAGATAACGGTGAAGCGGATCAAACGTAAACGCCACTACACTTCCATTACCGACCTTTACATTGAAGATTGCACCATGTCCGATAATTGTTTGTTCATTCCTTACCATTCCAGATAATACATATGGCAGGTCTTTCTTTTTATCGTCTTTGTTCTCGACAACACCATCCTTGTTTGCAGGCATGCCTAAAACAGGTCCGGTATATTTTTCTTCATCCTTAAGAGGCTTTGTCCCATATTGCAGCAGCATCATATCCCGGTCGTATTTCCTTGTTTGAAGGAGAGGGCCATTGCCTCTGAAAATAGGAAAGGTCTCAGGATAACCATAGAGAATTGGGTGATTGCTCTTCCTGGTTTTTACATGAACTACTGATCCCGGGTGAAATAAACCACTTGCTTCAAATGGCTCTAGTCCGCGCATGATCCCAACATTTGCAAGAATCATTGAAGAATTATCCAGGCTAATGATTACACCTCCAGTTTCCGCAAACATTCGCAATTGCTGCAGGCCATCATAACCTGGTCCGCCGGTCATATCGCTGGTTGAATCCGGAAATCCATGTGAAGGATATTCATTTGTTTTGGTGTACGGCATCGGCCCATACCTTTTATCTATTTCATTGATGAATTGAGTTGCATTTCCTGTTATCCTTGGGATGAGAATAACATCAAATCTCTTACGGAGATCTCCTTTTTTCAGATCATCCTTTTGGATAGATGTATAAGGAATTCCTCTTTGCTCAAATGTATATCGCGCCCATCCTTCATCCTGCGTATTGTACCAGGTATGATAAATGGCAACCTTAGGTAATACGATTGAATGCTGTGACGGAAAACCTTGAATGCCCGTGGCCTTAAGACTCAAACCAAATTGATTTGCAATCCTCCTGGCCTGCTCAACAGTAGCGCCTTTGATTAAAAGAGATCCCGCTGATAAACTATCATTTAACCCCTGAGGTTTTGTTTCTTTTTCGGTAACTAAAAAACTGGCATTCTTATTTGTGGATTGAAGCCAGTATAAGGAGGGAAGCAAGTCAATTTGCGCGGTGTAATTCACTATGTAGTTGGATCCTGACCCTTCAACTACTCCTTTATACTCTGCCTCCTTGTTCAATAGCTTCAAATTAGAACGTGTGAAACGCATGCTGTCTTCTGTCTTCACCTCCACTCCGTATAAGTATCCCAGTGTCCATGCTATATCATCATAAGGCGGAAATTTTGCGTCCTTGGAAAAATTCTGTTTGGTGAGAAGAGAAACAACGAGATTACGATAAGGCTGGTCGAGCAGAATCACATAATCGTCTTTATTCTTTCCGGTATCAACCTGATGAATTTCTATTGCCTGTTTGCGTAATTGATTTACCAGGTAAGCGGCCATTACCGGATCTCTTTGTTTCGCGGGAATAACAAAAGCCATAGGTTTTTCTTCCTTTCCTTTTTTAATATTATTTACTCCCTTCTGGTAAAAATTTTTCAATAGGACTTTTGCATTGTCTGCTGTATAGGAGAGCGAAGCCAATACGCCTGCTTCCATATAGTTGATATTATTTCTTGACGACCAGTTTACGAGTGGAGTAGCAGGATCTGGACGGTACCATTCTTTGTTTGTGACAGCATCTCCTGCATATCTCTGTTCAGAAATATCTCTTAAATATGTATTCCCTCCTGCATTGCCGAAGGTTTCATAAAACCTGCCAATTGAATTATGATTATTTGCAACCCAAATGGCATAGCCCGGATACCAGCCATCATAGAAAGCCCAGGTGAATGCCCCTGGCAATCCCTGAGAAGCAAGAGTAGTTATATCATGATTGGCCATCACCTGCCATTCTCCAATTGTGATCGGATCAATTGTTTCATTGTATGGGCCGGTGCCGGTTGACATATAAATTAATGGAACTGATTCATGAAGGTCCAGCATCACCGTAGGATGCCAGTCATAATAGATCTTGAAAATTGCCTTGGTTAATTCCTGTGAAATTTGGATGCCATCCCTGTTATTGTCATGAAATACATATTTTCCCCAATATGGTGGTGAGTAACGAAATCCATCATCATAGTTCTTCCTTGCTTTTGAAAATCTGTAATACCAATCTACCTGCTTATCTCTTCCATCTGGCTCTGATACCGGATTGATAAGAACGATCACATTCTCTCTGATCTTTTTTATGTCATCCTGTTCACTGGTAATTAGTCGGTATGCAAGCTCCATCAGCATTTCTGGAGAACCCATCTCAGTAGAATGCAAGCCACCATTGAGATAGAAAACCGGTTTCGCAGTTGAAAGAATTGTATTCAGATTTTGTGAATCTACCTTTCTTGGATCCGCCAGCAGTTCAAGTTGTTTTTTGTAATTGTCAAGGTTGCTGATATTCTCTGAATTCCCGATGATAATAAGATTAATAGCTCTTCCTTCTTCGGTTTTGCCAACTTCCTGGACCTTCAGTAGCGGTGAAGTTTCAGCAAGTTTTTTATAGTATCTATAAATATCTGTGGTACGATGCATTGTTCCCGGAGTTCCAATGATCTCCCCAAAAAATTTAAGTGGTGATGGAATCTGCGGATGATCTACAAGATCAAGTACAGACGAAGGCAGAAATCGTTTGTCTGTTGTGTATTCTTTTATTTTCTGATTGTAGGTCTGGTCAATCTGCTGAGCTTTTGTCCCGGATATTAAAATGAATAAACATGATAGTAGATAAATGCAGTTTCTCATCTGTGTAGTTAGTTTGTTGAGTTGAAGATAAACGGAATTTGAAAATTTTCAGCTTAACCGCAAGGACGCCAGGGCGCAATGGTTCGCCAGGAACCTTGCGAATCTTTCCGTCTTCGCGCCTTGGCGGTTAAATTTCTAGTAAATTAGTCTGCACTTTTCCTGTTCATCTTCCAAAATCATTCATTATGGAATCTCCAAAAACTATTAAGCGCCGGGATTTTATAGGTACCGCTGCCATGGCTTCACTTGCGTTTACCATCGTTCCACGCCACGTATTAGGCGGCAAAGGATATGTTCCCCCAAGTGATAAGGTAAGACTTGCCTATATCGGCTGTGGAACGCAGGGATTGAGAGAAATGTGTACCCTTATTGTCAATCCAGAGCTTCAGATCGTTTCAGTTTGCGATCCAAATAAATTGAGCACCGATTATATTGATTGGTCGGCCAACGGCATTCGAAATGGCATTCGAAAAGTTTTGAACGAACCTGGCTGGGGTGAAAATTATGCTGGAATTCCCGGTGGGCGAGACATAGGCAAAGAACTGGTGGAAAAGTATTATAGCAAACAGAACGATGCTAAGACCTTTAAGGGATGCACATCATATTCAGACTTCCGCGAATTATTGGAGAAGGAAAAGGACATTGATGCTGTTAAGATCATGACCCCTGATCATTTGCATGGGTTCATATCTATTGCTGCAATGAAGAAGGGGAAACATGTTGTGATTCACAAGCCCATCGCTAACAGAATGCATGAGGCCAGACTCACTATTGAAACTGCAAGGAAAACCGGCGTGAGTACACATTTATTGGCCTGGAGTCAGAGGAGCGGCAATGAGCTTGCAAAGAAGTGGATAAGCGAAGGTCAGATTGGAACACTCAGAGAAATTCATAACTGGTCTAACCGTCCCGTATGGCCGCAGTTTACATCCAATCCAAAAGACACACCTCCGGTTCCTGCAGGGTTCGATTGGGATCTTTGGTTGGGAGTAGTGCCTGATCGCCCATATCATCCAAACTATACCCACAATGTTTTCCGTGGCTGGTATGATTTCGGTGGAGGAAGTATTGCTGATATGGGCCACTATAGTTTATGGCCACTATTCCTTAGTATGGGAATCAAAACCGCTCCACTAAGTGCTGAGTCTATGGGAACCACTACTTCAGTAGTGGAAAACCAGGTGAGCCGGGGTCAGCAGAATGATGTTGCGTTTCCATACTCTACAATTGTTCGCTTTAAATTTCCGAAACAGGAAACTCTTCCTCCATTTGAATTGTTTTGGTACGATGGCGGGATGAAGCCACACACCCCCGATGAATTGGGAAATATTCCGCTGGAGAGGGAAGGAATGATGTTTGTAGGCGATAAAGGAAAGATAATAGCTGGATTCAGATGCGAGAATCCCAAACTATTACCCGAAGCCAAAATGAAAGCCTCTCTGAATGGACAGGAACCTCCAAAAGATGTGAACGAGAGTGGTGATGCAACCTGGTTGACGTCCTTCAAGAATAAAACGCAGTCGCCTGGAAGTTTTTTATACGCAGGACCGGTTACAGAAACGATATTGTTGGGAGCAGTTGCATTGAGAGCGAGAAAGAAAGTTGAGTATGATTCTGCCAGTATGAAAATCACAAATAATGAGGAAGCTAATAAATTCTTGTACAGGGAGTATAGGAAAGGATGGGAATTATAAATTACCTCCGCTCGCTATGTTCCTCCGCTCTCTGCGGTAAAAAAAATTAACCGCAAAGTGAAAGAGTGAAAAGAGTTTTCGCAGAGAAGGAAGTAAATCTTGAATAGGAGATATAGAATTATAATTTTTCTTAAAATGAAAATCATTCCAAATAAATACCAGGGAAACGATATATCACTTGCTCAATGGGCGCTTGTAGAAGAAATCCGGGCAGGCAAATGGACGAATCTCGATTTTCCGAGGATTGCCCGGCAAGACTTCGATCTTAATGGAATTGAGTTTGTAAACACTTTTTTTGAAGTACCCACCGAAGGTTATTTGAAAAAACTAAAGCAGAATGCTGCTGACTATGATGTGCAGATGGTCTTGATTATGATCGATGATGAGGGCGATGGTTGTTCACCAACGAAGGAAGGCCGGAAGGAATTCGAAATCTTTCATCGTAAATGGGTTGACATTGCAGAATACCTCGGTTGCCAGGCTATTCGCACAAATTGCAGAGGTCCGGAGGACGTTGATCCAAATGAAGCGCTTGAGTGGGCTGCAGAATCCTATAATAACTTGCTTGAATATGCTAAACCTTCCAATATAAAGATCGTGATTGAAAATCATGGCGGGGTTTCCAATGATCCTGATTGGATGGTGAGGTTAATGAAGAAAGTAAATAACCCTAATTTCGGGACCTATCCAGACTGGAGAGAACCTGCTCCTGATTTCGACAATTTTACTTATTTACAAAAGACAGTTCCTTATGCTAAGGGGATGTCTTATAGAAATCAGTCTACAGAAGATATGACTGCGAAAATGATAAAGATGTGCAAGGATTCAGGATACCAGGGATGGTATGGAATTGAATCAGATGGAAGAGAAGAAGTAAGGAAGGGAATTGAATTGCTGAAGAGATACTTGCTGAGTGAAGAATTAGTCGAGAAGTAATTTGGAATTAGAAGGAGTTGAATAGTTGAATAGTTGACTTGTTGATTGGAACTATATAATACCCTAAACCCTAAACTCTAAACTCGAAACCCGAAATAAATACAAAGAATGTTTTTGATTGCGGATTTTCCTGATTTAACCGATCCGGCAGTAATAACTGCCTTGCTTACTCTTACCGTTCTCGAAATAATCCTTGGAGTTGACAATATCATATTCATAAGTATTGTAACCAACAAACTCCCTGAGAGTTCACAACCCAGGGCAAGGATGGTGGGACTTCTACTGGCACTTCTGTTTCGTATTGGGCTGCTTTTTACAATTACCTGGATCATCCAACTTACAAAACCAGTAATTACTCTGCCCTTTTTCAAAATAGACGGAGCTCCTATTGGACTAAGTTGGAAAGACCTCATACTTCTTGCCGGAGGTATTTTCCTGGTTTTTAAGAGTACGCTTGAGATTCATCACAAGCTGGAAAAAGTAAACAAGCCGGGGGCTGTGAAAGCGCCATCGGCATTTAGTGCCGTAATTCTTCAGATCGTGTTGGTTGATGCAGTCTTCTCTTTTGACTCCATTCTTACAGCGGTGGGATTGGTGGAAAATGTATGGACAATGATCATTGCAGTGATCATCTCAATGGTGATCATGATGCTATTTGCCGGATCAATAAGTCGGTTTATAAACAAGCATCCAACATTGCAAATTCTTGCCCTCGCGTTTCTGATTATGATCGGGGTGATGTTAGCTGCAGAAGCATTCCACCAAAAGATCAACAAGAGTTACATCTATACAGCCATTGCGTTTAGTCTGATTGTGGAATTGATCAATATGCGTATGCGGAAGGGACGTGAGCCTGTGGATCTTAATAATGAAAGTCTTTAGGGCAGGTGTTTTTTTGTTTAACCGCAAAGAAACAAAGACGCAAGGGTACGCGAAGAGATCCTTGCGTGTCTTAACGTCATTGCGGCTTTGCGGTCAAATCTCCATACTCTTTTCGATTCCACCTCACCTTCTCTGCCACTAGCCTGAAATCTTTATCTGTTTTGAATAAATGCATCTTTATCTTCTTTCCATATTTGGAAACATATGAATCGATCCCAATTTTCTTCCAGCCATATTTCTCTTTTCCCAGGGCCGTATCCATATTTTTTCTTAGGCAGGTATCGCAATCCGCTATTGAAATTTCCTTAAGGCAAACTCTGGATTCACCAAAATAGCAGGAGAAATCCATAGGTTTAATTGTTGAGTCACGAATAAATAAGATTATGCTGGTGTCAGTCTGTACAACCTTGCTCTGCTCATAATCGTTCTTCGAAATATATTTCTCAAATCCTTTTTGGACCTGTTTTCTTGTAAGACCCAAATAACCTTGAGAAATTGCCGATTGAGTTGTAAGGAGACATAGAAACAAAAGAAATTTTTGGATCATCGGGTGATATTTTTTTCGCAATGACAGGATATAATCGAGCCTTATTTAAAGTTTGGGAATAACTGTTTGAGTTCTTCAAGTGTTGGTTGGCGACCGTACTGACAAAGCTCAAAAGCTTCAGCATATTTAAACTTTGATCCTTTATCATTTCCATATAGTTCAATCAATCTTTGTCTGTATTTGTTTGCTACATCCTCATTTCTTGTTTTGAAAAGATTGAGCAAATATTCTTCCCTTGTTTTATCTTCTTTTGGAACATTGGGTAGGGTACTTGCCTGCCAGGATTGGGCATCTCCAAATTGAGAAGGCATCGCGGAAACACAATTCCATTTTTTCATAGCAACTTCATCGATGCCAACAACAATCGTCGGTTCAAATGCATAAGGTTTGAGAAAACCATCGGAATAATAAAGAAAAACTGGATTTTTCTTTGTTGGTTCTGTATCGGGAGTAAAAAAAGGAGCTACAACTACTACTGCGGCATCCTGCACAAGGACACCTACATAGCGGTGGTCTGCATGATAATCATAAGGTCTGTGGAATAGCACAATATCAGCCTGCCACTCTCTTATTAACCTGGATACTTTTTTTCTGTTCTCGAGTGTGGGTTCTAATTCACCATCATGTATATCCAGAACTTCCGTTTCAATTCCTAATAACCTTGCGCATTCCCTTACTTCGGCTAACCTTCTCTTAGCCAGAGGAGCCCCCGCCATTCCAAAATGTCCAATGTCTCCATTTGTCATAGAAACGAATTTGACCTTGTGACCCTGGGCAGCCCACATAGCTGCTACTCCACTTGCTTTGAGTTCGCAATCATCAGGATGTGCTCCAAATGCAATGATGCGTAAAGATTTTTGCTGAGAGATTCCTGTAGAACAAATAACAACAGCTAAAATTGACAATAGGAGTTTCATATGCGTTGCTTTATAGTAAAATTGAAGGTAAAATAAATATCGTGAGACGTGAGTCGCGAATCGTGAGGAAATTCTGGCGATCCATTGCGCCTTGCCTCCTGGCGGTTAAAAATTTATATCTAAACCCTAAACCCATAAATTTATACATCCAATCAAGCTCTGATGAAAAGACGCATATTTTATTTACTGATCATAAATCTTATTTCAAGCTTAAGCTTTGCTCAGGAATTTGGCGGGAATCCTCCTGCTGTTAAATGGAGACAGATCAATACCAACACAGCCAGAGTAATCTTTCCAAAAGGATTGGATAGCCAGGCCAGGAGGATTGCCAATATTGCTGTCATGCTTGATCGTCAGACTTTATCAACTATCGGAGACAGGAAAAGAAAAATAAACATTGTATTACAAAATGCAACAACTATTCCCAATGCCTTTGTAATGCTGGGTCCATTCAGAAGTGAATTTCAGTTGACCCCTCAGCAAAATAGCTTCGACCTGGGAAGTATACCCTGGCCTGATAACCTTGCCATCCATGAATATCGACACGTTCAGCAGTATAATAATTTCAATCGCGGCATCTCTAAAGTATTTCATGTTTTTTTTGGACAGGAAGGACAGGCTCTTGCAAACGCATTGAGCGTTCCGGATTGGTTTTTCGAAGGAGATGCTGTTTACCAGGAGACATTTGTCACGGAGCAGGGAAGAGGCAGACAGCCATATTTTTTTAAAGACTATGCATCACTATGGAAGCAGGATAAACAATATTCATGGATGAAGCTTCGAAATGGATCTCTCCGCCATTTTGTTCCTGACCATTATCATCTCGGTTACATGCTTGTTGCTTATGGAAGAGAAAAATATGGAAATGAATTCTGGAAAAATGTAACAAATGATGCTTCAGCATTCAAAGGGTTATTCTACCCAATGCAGGCAGCTATTCGCAGACATTCAAAAGTGAATTATCAGGATTTCAGAAAAGATGCTTTGAAATATTTCAAGGATCAAATCCAACTCTCAGGTGATCAATCTGGAACATTGGTGCAAGACTTCAACAACTCTTATCGAAATTCCAGGACGGTCCTCAACGAGGAATATCCAAATTGGATCGATACAGGTTCACTTGTCTATATAAAGAGCGGTTACGAGCAGATACCACAATTTGTAATCAGGAAAAATGGAAGGGAAAAGAAGATCAGGAATCGGGATATATCTATCGATAATTATTTTTCTTATCGAAATGGCAAAATAGTCTACTCCGCTTTTCGGCCCGATCTGCGCTGGGGTTGGCGAGATTATAGCGAAATTAAATTATTAGATATAGCAACAGGCGATCAGCAATCGCTCACAACAGAAACTAAATACTTTTCTCCCGATATTTCAACTGATGGTACCAGAATTGTTGCAGTGGATGTGGATGAAACCGGAAGCAGCAGCATTCATCTTCTGACAAACACTGGAAGCCTTGCAAAAGAAATTCCAAATCCTGATCATCTCTTTTACACCTATCCTAAATTTTATACTGAGGATAAAATTGTAAGCGCTGTAAGAAATAAGGTAGGTCAGATGAGTCTTGCATTGATTGATCTTTCAACGGGTGTCCATTCCTATTTAATTCCATTCAATTATAACGTCATTGGTTTCCCCTCGGTTGAGAAAGGCGTGATATACTTTTCAGCTTCTTCTGGAAAAGCGGATCAATTGTTCGCATGGCAAAATAATTCTATTGTGAAGCTTGGAGGCGATTCAAAATCATCCGATGGAACAGGCAATTATCAACCCAATGTTTTAAATGATAAACTTGTCTGGACAAATTTCACTGCCGATGGTTATCGCTTGCAGTTTGCGGGAATCGCGCGAGACCAAACTTCATCGGTAGAAAAAATAAAGGAATTGTCTAACTGGCAAGTCAATTCTCTTGAAGCGCCTGCCAATGAATTACTGAAAACCTTACCCAATGAGGAGCATGCAACTGAGCATTATTCCAAAAGTTTTCAACTTCTGAATTTTCATAGTCGAAGACCATATGTCAATGATCCCGATTACACATTTTCATTTGTAAGCAGTAATATTCTGAACACACTTCAAACTGAGGTATATGCAGGATATAATCGAAATGAAGGGTACAAGCGTGTTGGAGTTCAAGCTACGTATGCAGGCTGGTTTCCCCTCCTAAGTATTGCGAGTGAATATGTGATTGACAGGAATTCCAGGGTAAGTAATCGAACAAGAAGGGTTTACTGGGATGAATGGGAGAGCAGTCTGGGTATTTCTGTTCCTCTCAACCTTACAAAGGGTAAGACATTCACGCATCTTTCGTTTGGGACAGACCTTGTATATAATCAGAGATATTTTAAGGGATATTTCAAAGATACATTCGAGAACAGGTCTTTTGCATACCTGAATAATGCTATTACATTTTCAAATCAGTCGCAGCAGGCAAGAAAACATATTCATCCTCGCTTTGCTCAAACTCTTTCATTGAATCATAAGTTCTCCGTAAGTGAATTGAAAGCAAATCAATTTCTTGCTTCAGGAAGTGTATATCTACCTGGAATCTTTGTAAATCACAGTCTTGTTTTGCAGGCCGCCTATCACAGGCGAGATACAATGTTGAATATTTTATTTTCCAATAGCTTTCCATTCTCAAGAGGATACAGTACCGATAATTTCCATCGGATGTGTAAGCTCGGCGCAAACTATCATCTTCCGCTAGTCTATCCAGACTGCGGTATTGGCAATATTGTTTACTTTTTGCGAATCAGGGCAAATCTCTTTTATGACTTCACAAGGATCGCAGACTATAATAGTAACAGAAATCTTGTGGAATTAGATTTCAGGTCAACAGGTACAGAAATATTTTTTGATACTAAGTGGTGGAATCAACTAGCTGTAAGTTTTGGAATCAGATACAGCCGTCTTCTTGATTCTGACCTGGAAGGAAGATCTCCTAATCAATGGGAGTTTGTTTTACCGGTGAATTTGTTGAGGTAGTTAAATAAAAAAGACCGGGATCGAATAGAAATATCAGTCCCGGTCATATATTTTCTTAATTTAAGCGATCGTGATCCCCTCATCAAGATATACATCCTGCAACGCCATCAACATATCAACACCTTCTTTGAACGGACGTTGAAATGCTTTTCTTCCAAGAATCAAACCCATTCCACCCGCACGTTTATTAATTACTGCAGTTTCAACAGCATCGGCCAGATCACTTGCCCCTTTGCTTTCACCGCCACTATTGATCAATCCCACGCGACCACTATAACAATTTAATACCTGGTATCTGCAAAGATCAATCGGGTGATCAGAAGTTAGATTTTCATATACCAACTTGCTGGTCTTTCCATGCTTGGTTGCTAGAAATCCACCATTATTAGTGGGAAGTTTTTGTTTTATGATATCGGCCTGGAGAGTTACACCCAGGTGATTTGCCTGACCTGTAAGATCTGCGGATGTATGATAATCTACTCCATCAACCTTAAATGCATTGTTCCTTGTGTAACACCAAAGGATAGTAGTCATTCCAAGTTCGTGTGCAAGTTCAAAAGCTTCACCGATCTCTTTCAATTGTCTTGCGCTTTCGGCGCTTCCCCAATAAATAGTAGCACCGACTGCTACTGCACCCATATTCCACGCGCTTCTGATGGTGCCGAAAAGTGTTTGATCAAATTTATTAGGGTAGCTAAGGAATTCGTTGTGATTGATCTTCACTACAAAAGGAATGCGGTGCGCATATTTTCTGCTCATGATCCCAAGCACGCCATAGGTTGAAGCCACAGCATTGCAGCCGCTTTCTATTGCCAGTTTGACAATATTTTCAGGATCAAAATAAATGGGATTGGGCGAAAATGAAGCGCCGGCACTGTGTTCTATCCCCTGATCAACGGGGAAGATGGAAACATAACCCGTATTGCTTAATCGGCCGTGATTGATGATATTTTGAAGCGATCGTAAGACCTGGTTAGTACGGTTGCTGTTTATCCAAATCTCTTCGATATGATTTGGTGAAGGAAGATGAAGATCCGCTTTATCGATCTTCGGTTTATGGTTCAATAAATAATCTGCACGATCGCCCAATAGTTCAACAATTCGTGAAGAAGCACTATTCTTTGAGGTTTTTTTAGTTCCTACTTGTGTATCCATAAATAAGTTTGATGGGTGGAGCCGCAAAGATAAGGGGTAGCTGATAAAGCAGATCGCCTGGACTACTGTTCCATCAATTCATGCTTTTTGAGGGAATTCGTGAGAGCTTTAACTAATTCTGGATTGTGAAAATCTGATGGAGATTCAACTTTGAATTCATCACCATCTTTCCTGATTACAAGAGTGCCTGTAAAAAGATGTGAGAAATCATTGACCAATCTAAGTTGATAGAGAGTATATGTTGGCCTGTGCTGGCAAAAGACATTGGCAGCGTATGAGACCTGCTGATAAATAAATCCTATCATGAAGATTTTTGCCATTGCAATCAATAAGATTCAGTTAAATTACTTAAGAGGGGGTGTTGATCAGGGGTCAATTAGCAAGTAAATTTGGAGTAAAGGATAAGAATAAACGAAGGAAAAGAGGAGGTTAACAGACGAATAACAATGTCTTTTTTTAGCAATAAAGTATTATAGGCGATAACTAGCTGGTTCAAAATCCCCTGGCATCGTCATCACCCCTTTTATCTGCCACAGCCTCTATTTTCCCGTCTGGAAAAATGCGGATTACTTCCGTGCGACCGATTTGTCCCCGGACATTTACTTTGTACCCCATCGCCTTGAGTCGATCAGTCAAACTTTCAGGAAATTCTCTCTCTACCATGATCTCATCTGGTAACCATTGATGATGAAATTTTGGTTTATTAACCGCTTCCTCTGTTGTCATTTCAAATTCAATAATATCGATCAGGGTTTGAAAAACCGAGGTTGTAATTGTTGTGCCGCCGGGAGTTCCTATCACCAGGAATGGGCGGTTATTTTTGAGTACAATTGTAGGGGTCATGGAACTTAGCATTCTTTTCCCGGGAACAATCGCATTTGCTTCAGCTCCTAAAGCACCATACATATTTGGAACACCGGGTTTCACGCTAAAATCATCCATCTCATTATTTAATAAAAAACCTGCACCTCCAACAACGGTTTTGCTTCCATATCCACCATTCAATGTAGTTGTAACAGCTACTGCATTTCCATATTTATCGTAAACACTCAAGTGGGTGGTTTCCTCGCTCTCACTTATTTGACCTGCATTAATTTCCTTGCTGCTTCCAGCCTTGTCAGGAGTATAATCCTTCATGCGGTCCTTTATATATGCATCACTTGTAAGTTTCTTAACCGGGACGGCGTAAAAATCTATATCCCCCAGGAATTTGGCCCGGTCGGCATATGCTCGTCTTTCTACTTCAACCATGAGTTGTACCGATTGCGGTGAAAGAAAACCATATTGTTTCAATGGTTGATCCTCTACCATTTTCATCATTTGTGGTAAAAGGACGCCTCCACTTGCTGGCAAAGGCATTGTGATAATATTATGTCCTTTATAGGTGAATTGAACAGGGGTTCTCCATTTTGCCTGGTAATTTTTAAGATCGGCAGCTGTGATCATTCCTTTACCTCTTTTCATTTCTTCCACTATCAGTTGAGCGGTTTTGCCTTCATAAAACCCCTTCATTCCAGAGGCACTAATGCGTTTAAGCGTGGATGCAAGGTCTTTTTGTATCAGGGTGTCTCCTTCTTTCCAGGGAATAGCTTTCACAAATACAGGTTCAACAGTATTATTTTTTTTGAATGATTCCTGGAGTCCATTAAGGCTTCTGGCTTCGGCATTTGTGATTACAAATCCTTTCTCGGCCAGATCTATTGCTGGTTGAATCAATTTAGAAAATGGCAGCCTGGCATATTTGTGCGCGGCAAACAATCCTGCAACAGTTCCTGGTACTCCGGCTGCCAGATGCCCTTGCAGGCTAAGATCAGTAATGGGGTTTCCTTTATTATCGAGATACATATCGCGACTTGCACCTGATGGGGCCTTCTCGCGAAAATCAAGTGAGAGTATTTTGCCATCCTGCAATCGTGCAACAAAAAATCCTCCACCTCCAAGATTTCCTGCCCCTGGATACACTACAGCGAGAGCCAATTGTATTGCGATTGCTGCATCAACTGCATTGCCTCCAGCCTTGAGAATGGAGAGTCCAACCTGGCTGGCAAGGGGATGAGCAGAAACAACTGCACCGTTCCTCACTTCAACCTTTTTTTGAATTGTGTATTTGAAAGGCGTTTCCTTTTGGCCATTAGAAATAATGAAAGAAAGCGAAAAAAGAAAGATCAGGCTGATGCGTAGGTAGGTTCTCATTCCATTTATTTTATTCGAATTCAAAGTAGACATATCGGACCCAAATTTCCATTACTAAATCCAGTTTTCTTCATTCCTCTCTAAAATCCTTAATTTTAGTTAGTTAAATGAACAAATAATTTCCAATTCCATACGGGAGCCGCCAATCTTCTAATTCAAATTAAGACTTATGAGAAAAATTCGCCAGAACCTTCAGGTGGGGGCCCTATTAATTATTTCTTTTCTAGCGGTTCAATTCGTGAACGCTCAATCAGCAACAGTAAAAGGAGTAGTAAAAGACGCCAATGGAAATCCATTAACGGGCGCTAGCGTAACTGTTGAAGGACAGAGGGGAGGTACCTTATCCGATGCCAATGGAAATTATACGCTCAAGGTGCAACCCGGAGCACTTACTGTTGTGATCTCTTATGTTGGACAAGTGGCCAAGAGGATCTCAGTAAATGTTTCAGATGGCGAAACTATCACACAAAATATAGATCTCACAGATGTTAGTGATCTGTCTGGTGTTGTAGTCCTCGGTTCAAGATCAAGACTTCCAAGGAGTAAGACTTCGACTCCTGTTCCCGTAGATGTTATCTCAACCAGGGAAGTAAGGAACTTTGCGCAGACCGATGTTACGCAGATACTCACCTATGTTGCTCCTTCATTTCAATCTGCAAGACAAACCATTTCCGATGGTACTGATCATATTGACCCTGCTGGTTTGCGCGGTCTGGGACCAGATCAGACCCTTGTACTGGTGAATGGAAAAAGAAGACATACCACTGCTCTTGTAAATATCAATGGTACAGTTGGCAGGGGATCCGTAGGAACTGATATGAATGCAATTCCTCTGGCCGCTATAGACCGGATCGAAGTATTAAGAGATGGAGCTGCTGCTCAATATGGATCCGATGCCATTGCAGGAGTCATCAATATTGTTTTGAAGAAAAATTATAATGGACTCTCATTTTCAGGAATGGCCGGACAGAATTTTACAAATATGCCATATAATGGTGGTCAAAAAATCCAGGATGGACTAACGAGACAGGTTGATTTTACCTGGGGAATGGGAAATAACAAGGGCCAGTATCTTACAATTAGCGGACTTTGGTTGAAGCGTGACGCAAGCAATAGAAGCGGCAATGATAATATTCCTCTTGTATATCTCGGAAATGGAGGTGCTTTTCCAAACACCCCATCAGGAGTAGACCCAGTTGCATACAGGCGTTGGCTGATAAACTATGATGATTCTTTGGCGAATGGTCGCGGTTATAATCGTCAGAATGTCGTTGCCGGTAATTCTGCCAATCAGAATCTCAGCCTGTTTCTTAATGCAGGTACAACCATCAAGGAAAAGATTGAAACATATTTGACCATTGGTGTTTCAAATCGGACAGGTGAGGCAAGTGGATTTAGCAGAAATCCTAACAGTATGGGGCAGCAACCAGTATTGGCCAATGGGCAGCGATATTATTATGATGGATTCCTGCCGCAGATACATTCCCTGGTTAATGATTATTCCCTGATACTTGGTGCAAGGATGCCTATTGCCAATTGGGATGCAGATCTGAGTTATACACGAGGTGCGAATGGTTTTAATTTTTACGTGGTGAATACTGGTAATGCTTCACTTCCGCCTACCAATGATATACAGACGAAATTCAATGCCGGCTTTATCAGGTTCATACAAGGGACCACAAATCTTGATCTCACCAGGAGCTTCAGCCTGGCAAATGCCCGAACTTTGAACCTGGCTTTTGGAGGAGAGCATCGCAGAGAGATTTATAAGATCAAAGAGGGTGAAGTAAATTCTTATGTGAATGGGAATCGAACCGCAACTTTTGATCCGATTCCACCATATCCAGGAACAAATCAATACAATACAATCGCAGGTACAAATGCAGTACCGGGCGCTCAGGTGTTTCCTGGTTTCCAGCCTTCAGATGCTGTAAGAGCAGACCGGGACATATATGCGGCATATGCAGACCTTGAGTACAATATGGGTAAGGCCTTACTTAATGGCGCAATACGATATGAAAAATATAATGAACAGGGGTCGGACGATTATGATAATCTCAGTGGGAAAATTGCCGGTCGCCTGGACTTAAATAAAGATTATTCAGTGAGAGCATCGGTAAGTACCGGCTTCAGAGCGCCTTCCCTGCACCAGCGATATTTTCAGAACACATCTACCCAATTTGTTGGAGGACTTCCTTCGCAAGCTCTTACTCTGAATAACAATAGCACAATTGTGAGAAATGCTTTTGGCATAGATGCATTGCTTCCAGAAAAATCAAAGAGTGTGACTGTAGGATTGGTTGGAAAGATCCTGAATAGCACAACCTTTACGATTGATGCATATTTTATCAGGATCGATGACAGGATTGTTCTTTCAACCCAGTATAACAGGAGTAATCCACTTGTGGCCTCTATACTGAACACAGCTGGTGCAGATTTATCCATTACGGCTCTTCAATTCTGGACCAATGCTGTAAATACTGAGACGAAGGGGATTGATGCTGTTGCAACACATCGGTTCAGGCTTGCAAACGGCAATGCAAGTTTCAGCATTGCGGCCAATTTCAACCGCAATGATGTTGTGGGTCCACTTCAAACAAATTCGATCATCAATAGCGCAGTGAATAATCCTAGCGGAGCTGATCCTACCAAGAATCCTGCGAACGATCTTGCCTTTGCCCTGTTTGACCGCCAACAGAGATCGCGCATTGAAGTATTGCAACCCAAAAGCAAGATTAATTTCACGTCCAACTATGACCTTCGCAAGCTGAATTTTCTTGTTAGAACAGTTAGGTTTGGCGAGAGCAGATACATTCACAATATTGATCCTGCTTCAATGAATACTTCGAACAATACATTTTGGAATGATGTAGGGCTTGGAACAGATCAAACATTTTCTGCTAAATGGACAACAGACCTGGTCATCACATGGCGACCGGTTTCGGGAATAGCAATCACGGTTGGGGGCAATAATATCTTTGACGTTTATCCTGACAGAATTTTTATTGATCCTAGAAATGAAAGGGCCGCAGTTTATGCAAACCCAATTCAAAGCGGTCTGGGCGCAACCAAGACTACCGGTGGTTATTCTGCAGCAAGAGATGCATCTAACCGCGGACGGTTTCTGTTTCCGGCCAACCAATTTGGTTACAATGGCAGGTTCCTTTATACAAGACTTGTAGTTGATATCAGCGAATTGAAAAAAATCGGGAAGAAATAAACATTGCTGCGTTCTGAATTTCCATTAATCTTATTTCTGGGAATGCTCACTTTATATACTCCTTTTAAAAGTCAGAAGGGCAATGTTTGCAGTTAATATTAGACTATGACAATTTCAAAATCTCGAAATTTCTAAATTTCAAATTTATTTTATTGATGTATGAAAAGTATCCAATTAATTTTTTCTTTACTTCTAATTGTAAGCACGGCATTTACTCAACCGCTACAGTCACCTGAACAATTCCTGGGCTATAAACTGGGGGATAAGTATACTCATCACTATAAGATCGTAAACTATTTCAAAAGTGTTGCCCAGGCATCTCCAGATATGGTGAAGGTTGAACAGTATGGTGAAACTTATGAAGGAAGGCCCCTTATCCTCGCTTTTATTTCATCCCGTGAAAATATATCGAAGCTTGACAATGTGAGGATGAACAATCTTCGCCTCGCTAACTCTGCAAAGGATAAAGCCGCAGCACTTGAGGATGGGACCATCATCATATGGCTTAGCTATAATGTTCATGGAAATGAACCTTCATCAAGCGAAGCTGCCATTAAAACTCTTTACGCTCTTGTTGATCCATCCAATGCACGCACAAAGGAATGGTTGAAAAATACGGTTGTTATCATTGATCCATGCCTGAATCCAGATGGCAGGGATAGATATGTAAATTGGTTTACTTCAGTAGCGGGAAAAAATATTAATCCTGATCCTCAAAGCAGGGAACATTTAGAACCCTGGCCCGGGGGCAGGACCAATCATTACAATTTTGACCTGAACCGTGATTGGGCCTGGCAAACACAGGTTGAGACGCAGCAAAGAATCAAAAAGTACAATCAATGGTTGCCGCAGGTTCATGTTGATTTTCACGAACAGGGATTTAATGAACCATACTATTTTGCACCAGCTGCAGAACCTTTTCATGAAGTCATAACTCCATGGCAGCGCGATTTTCAAACTCAGATAGGAAAAAACAATGCTAAATATTTCGATCAGAATGGATGGCTTTATTTCACCAAGGAAAGATTTGATCTATTCTATCCCAGCTATGGGGATACCTATCCTACATACAACGGCGCGATAGGGATGACATATGAGCAAGGGGGGCATAGCAGGGGTGGACTTGCAGTGATCACCGAGGATGGGGATACACTCACACTTGCAGACAGGTTAAACCATCATTACACTACTTCATTGGCCACGATTGAAGTGAGCTCTTTAAATGGTACGAGACTTCAGAAAGAATTTAGAAAATATTATAATGAAGCTGTGAACTCCCCTGTTGGAGAATTCAAGTCATATGTAATAAAAGGAGATGGGGGAGACAGGCAGGAGCGACTTAGAGGTTTGCTGGATCGTAACCTGATTGAATGGGGTTATGCAAGTCCAACTAACATTTCAGGGTTTAGTTATACTACCGGAAAGATTGAATCAACAAGAATCAATGAAAATGATATTGTCATAAATGCTAACCAGCCAAAATCGAATTTGTTGCGAGTTCTTTTTGAGCGGCAGTCAAGATTAACTGATTCGGCAACTTATGATATCACCGCATGGTCGCTACCCTATGTATATGGCGTGCAGGCATACGGCGTTGCTAATTATATAGCAACTGCATCCAAATCCACTGCTACGAGAAGTCCTTTGAAGATCCAGCCTGCTTATGCCTATGCCATTCGCTGGAATGGGGTGCAGAGCGCTAAATTTCTTGCAGGAATTTTAACTAAGGGTATTCGTGCCCGTTATGTAGAAAGCGCATTTGAATCTAAGGGACAGATATTCGATAAAGGGACGATATTAATTACAAGAGCTGCAAATAACCACATAGGTAATCTGCAACAGCTGATAGAAGGAGTATCAAATGCTGCAGGCATGGATGTGGTTTCATTAGAAACAGGGTTTGTAGAAAAAGGATTTGATATTGGAAGTGACCGTGTGCGGATTTTAGGTACACCAAAAGTTGCGCTAATCACGGGTTCTGGGATTGGATCTAATGCTGCGGGGGAGGTTTGGCATTTCTTTGATCAACAATTAGAATATCCTCTCGCACTCATTAACCAGGATGATTTTCCAAGAGTAAGTTGGAAAAACATTGATGTTCTGATAATGCCTGATGGGTTTTATAGATTTCTTTCTGATAAGAACACTGTCGACCAGCTTAAGAATTGGGTGCAACAGGGGGGTAAGATCATTGCACTTGAAAATGCGGTTGCTCAGTTGAGCCGTATAGATTGGGGATTGAAGTTAAAATCCGCGGATGAAAAGAAAGATGAAAAGAAAGAAACAGTTGCTGATTATAGCTTGCTGAGAAAATATGAAAACCGGGAGCGGGATCAATTAATTAATAGTATTCCTGGTTCTATTTACAGAGTTGACATGGACCATTCACATCCGCTGGCATTTGGGTATGGAGATACTTATTATACTTTGAAACAGGATGACAATATCTACGAATTTTTGAAGGATGGTGGCTGGAATGTTGGCGTTCTTAAAAAGGATAACTGGGTCAGCGGATTTGCAGGAAGCAGGACCAAGCAAAGACTGAAGGATGGAGTTTTATTTGGTGTGCAGGAAATTGGCAGGGGAAATCTTGTGTTTCTCGCCGATGATGTTTTGTTCAGAAGTTTCTGGGAAAATGGGAAGTTGATGCTGTGTAATGCGGTCTTTCTTGTAGGGCAATAATTTTTTTTACCGCCAAGAAACAACGACGCCAAGGAACGCAAGGAGACCTTGGCGAACCTTCGCGCCTTAGCGTCTTTGCGGTTAAATCTATTCATAGTCCTCTTAAAGACAGAATTATTCTATTCAATACAATTTCAAGAGATAAATGGATTTCTATATTTTTAATTCGAAGTATTTTAAATCCTTCCTCAATTAGAGTTTGATCTTTGCTGATATCATTTCTTTTGTTCTCTAAAGAATTATGAATTCCACCATCTAATTCCAAAAGGAGTTTCTTTTCACAGCAATAAAAATCTGCAACATAAAATCCTTCAATATCTAATCGTTCAATAAGGATTGAGTGTTGTCTGCGAAATTTATACCCTTCCAGTTTTCTATTTCTTAGCCTTCCCCAAAGAATTTTCTCTTCTTTCGTCATTCTTTTTCTCAATTCCTTGGAGTATTGGAAAGCCTTGTTCATTTTTATTTCAATTTATTATAGAGGTAAGGATTGGCCCAAGAGTATTTAAACATGGATGAAGTGGTTTTCCCCTTGAATTTTTTCCTCACCCGTCTCGCCTAGCGGCGATCCACCCTCTCCACTTTGTGGAGAGGGAAAAGAAACATTAAGCTCCCTCTCCACGAAGTGGAGAGGGTTGGGGTGAGGTGAGATAAAATTGAGACAGAAAAGAAATATTAAGCTCCCTCTCCACGAAGTAGAGAGTGTGAGTTGATATAAAATCGGGAGAAAAAAAACGATCATTCCCTCTCATTTTTTCCTCACCCGTCTCGCCTAGCGGCCATCCACCCTCTCCACTTTGTGGAGAGGGGAAAAGAAACATTATGGCTCCCTCTCCACGAAGTGGAGAGGGTTGGGGTGAGGTGAGATAAAGTGGAGAGGGTTGGGGTGAGGTCTTAAAATGTTATCAATCATCCAAAATTAGATATGTGGCAAAGTTGTTAATCACCTTTTCCTTATTTTCCCGATTCAATGAGAGTGCATGCATAGACTTTTACTACTGTTTTGCTTCAGTTTATTGATATCTATTAAAGGCAATTCTCAAACGCCTCCATCTTATACTTCCGCTGAGATCCTCCTTGAAATAAAAAAACTTAACGTCCTTGGTTCGGTCTTATATGTGGCTGCTCATCCAGATGATGAAAACACTCGCTTACTTGCATATCTCGCTAAGGAAAAGTTATACAGGACAGGTTATCTCTCTATGACGAGAGGTGATGGCGGACAAAATCTTATTGGTGACGAGCAAGGGATTGAACTTGGAATGATCCGGACCCAGGAACTTATGGCAGCAAGAAGAATTGACGGAGCAGAACAATTCTTCACAAGGGCCTACGATTTCGGATTTTCAAAAACCACGGACGAGACTTTGAAGATCTGGGACAAAGAAAAAATTCTCTCTGATGTTGTTTGGGTGATCAGGAAATTTCAACCAGATGTTATTATTACCAGGTTTCCTGGAGATAGCAGAGCAGGCCACGGGCATCATTCCTCTTCCTCTGTACTTGCACAGGAAGCATTTACCGCAGCGGCTGATCCAAACCGCTTTCCTGAGCATTTCAAATTTGGTGTGAAGCCCTGGAAGGCTACCCGAATATTCTGGAACAGTTTCAATTTCGGAGGAAATACTACAACGGCTGCAGAAGAACAACTAAAGATCGATGTGGGTGTGTACAATGCAGTTCTTGGGAAAAGCTTTGGTGAGATCGCCGCCGAAAGTAGAAGCTTACATAAGAGTCAGGGTTTTGGAGTTCCGAGGTCAAGAGGTCAGTTTCTTGAGAATTTTACCTTGCTCAATGGAACACCTGCTTCGACAGATTTATTAGATGGGGTTAATATCGGATGGAGCAAGATTGAAGGAGCTAAGGCAATCCAGGAAATGGTGGACCAGATCAGCAAGGATTATTCTATTCTCGCTCCGGAAAAGTCAGTGCCTGCGCTGGTAAAATTGTATCAGGAATTATCAAAGCTTAATGATACATATTGGAGAGAGCAAAAGCAAAAAGAGGTTCAGAAAATTATTGAGGCATGCAGTGCACTTTGGCTGGAAGCATCCACTCTTACCGCATATGCTGTTCAGGGTGATTCCTTGAGATTCAATTTTTCACTTATTAATAGATTACTTCCTAACGTATTGGTTAAGAAAATATCGATTGATGCTTTTGATTCAAGTTTCAACCAGAATCTTTCGATCAATAAGTCGACCTCATTCTTTAAGACCATTGCAATTCCTTTGACAAAACCTGTTACCCAACCATACTGGCTCGAACATGAAATGGATCAGGGAAGTTTTAATGTTAACGATCAACGATTGATCGGACTGCCTCAAAGCAATGCCTCATTTGAGGTAAATTTTACTGTGAATATTGAAGGACAGGATTTTCTGTATTCAAAGCCTGTTCAGTATAAATTCACTGACCCCGTAAGAGGAGAATTATATCAACCCCTCACTATTTTGCCAGGTATGACCGGCAGGTTTGAACCTGAAATTATTGTTCTGAATTCTTCGCAGCCAAAACCTTTTGATGTGATTACAAGAAGTCAAAATGGTTTTGGAGCCGGGATGAAGACCTCAGTTATGGGAGGGGGTCCAGTAAATATAAAATCTGAGGGCAATTTTTCTAATGGAAGTTTTACCTACCAGGCCGTGCGTACATCCACAAGCACTCAGGTTAATGATGCGAGATTGGTTTTCAATAATAATGGAAAGGAGCAGGAAGCGAGGGAATTGAAGACTATCGCTTATGATCACATCCCAAGACTGGATTATTTTCATAATCCCAGGTTGAAAGTTGTAGTAGCTGATATCAAAACTGTTGGCAAGAGGATTGGTTATATTGAAGGTGCTGGTGATAAGGTTCCATTGGCATTGCAGCAGATGGGGTATGAAGTAATAACCCTTACTGAACGCAATCTAACTCCGGCCTATCTCAAACAATTCGATGCAGTGATCACAGGAGTAAGAGCTTATAACACGAAAAGCTTTCTTGTAGACCATTACGAAGACCTGATGAATTATGTAAAAGCCGGTGGGAACCTGATCGTGCAATACAATACCGCCAACCTGAATAGCAATTCAATGAAGAGGATCGGACCCTATCCATTTGTAATTGTCAATCGGCGTATAACTGATGAAAAGGCAGAGGTAAATTTCCTCAAGCCAGAACATCCCGTTATGAATTTTCCAAATAAGATCACCAGGTCCGATTTTGACAACTGGGTACAGGAACGCGGAATCTATTTTGCCGACCAGCTTGCCCCTGAATACCAAAAAATATTTTCAATGAACGATCCGGGGGAACCTTCACTTGATGGCAGCCTGGTGGTTGCGGATTACGGCAAGGGAAAATTTGTTTATACCGGTTTGGTTTTTTTCCGGGAACTTCCCGCAGGAATTCCTGGTGCTTACAGGTTGCTCGCAAATATCATAGCACTGAATTATAAAAAAGCTTTTTAATGGCTCGATTACCTGGTGGTAGAAAAGAAATAGCGTTTGTAGTAGCTGTATTACTTGGGCTCGGAGTAGGGTTACTCATCAAAAAAGCAAAGGTTGGCTTGCTGATAGGTCTTGTATTGGGTATACTCATAGTAGCCTTAAGACCTGGACGCAAACAATAAGAACAGATTTCAATCCTAAAATAATAAACGATGTTGCCAAGCGAGGAAGACAAAGTCCCTCTTTTCAAAAAGTGGGGTCATTGGTATGCACTAGTCATAGGTTTCCTCATCGTTCTCATCATCTTCTTTTCTTTTTTTACTAAATACTTTTCATGAGTACTGCCGATTGGATTGTATTGGTAATAACCCTGCTCGTCATCATTGCTTATGGCTTATATAGAAGCAGGACTACAAAAAATCTTGAAGGTTATTTCTTAAGCAATCGCACACTCCCCTGGTATCTGGTTCTATTAAGCATCATGGGAACCCAGGCCAGTGCCATTACATTTCTCTCAGGACCCGGACAGGCTTATACTGATGGGATGCGATTTGTTCAATATTATTTTGGACTTCCTCTTGCCATGGTTGTGCTCTGCATGACCTTTGTTCCCATTTTCCATAAACTCCGGGTCTTCACTGCATATGAATTTTTAGAAAAGAGGTTTGATATTAAGACCCGCTCCCTTACTTCATTTTTATTTCTCTTCCAACGCGGCATTTCCACCGGCATTAGCGTGGCCGCGCCTTCAATTATTTTGTCTGCCCTTTTGGGATGGGATTTATTCTGGACAACAATAGTCATGGGGGGGCTGCTGATTATTTACACTGTTTCAGGTGGTGCAAAGGCAGTCGCATACACTCAGCAATTGCAACTCATCATCATCATAGGAAGCATGTTTGTGGCCGGATATATGGTGGTGCATCTCCTTCCTGAAGATATCGGTTTCACCGATGCATTGAAGATGAGTGGCGAAGCTGGTAAGGTTAATGTGATTACTACAGGAATAACTGAGGAGGGATTCAATTGGACGGATAAATATAATTTGATCAGTGGGGTGATTGGTGGATTCTTTCTGTCACTATCTTATTTCGGAACTGATCAATCCCAGGTGGGCCGATATCTCACTGCAAAATCCACGACTGAAAGCAGGATTGGGTTGTTGATGAATGGACTTGTAAAAGTGCCAATGCAGTTTCTTATTCTTTTGATTGGCACGCTTGTATTTGCGTTTTATCAATTCCATCCTGCACCCGTTTTTTTTGATCAGACACAGATCCAGAAAATTAATAATTCTCCCTTTGCAGCGGAAGGAAAACGTGTAATGAATCAATACGATTCAATCAACCTGGTAAAAAAGGAATTTACTGCAACCTGGAATTCCGAAACAGTTGATCATACACAGTGGAAACAGTTGCAGAAATCTTCAGATAGCTTGCGAACTGAGTTCAAAGCTCTTTTGAAAAAGCCTGGTGTCAATGCAGAGTCTAACGATACGAATTATATCTTCCTTCGTTTCGTCATCGATTACCTTCCAAAGGGATTGGTGGGATTGTTGATTGCCGTGATCTTCCTGGCTGCCTGGGGATCTATTGCGGCCGCATTGAACTCGTTGGCATCTTCTACGATGATCGATTTTCATCAACGATTTTCGAAAAAGCAAATAACTCCCAAGGCGGAATACCGGTGGTCGCAGTGGTATACTTTATTTTGGGGAATCCTGACAGTTATCGTTGCGCAGTTTGCAACGATGATTGGTAATAGCCTGATTGAGGCAGTTAATATTCTTGGCTCATTATTCTATGGCGTCATACTCGGCGTTTTCCTCCTCGCATTTTATTTCAAGAGAATTAAAGGTCATGCCACATTCTGGAGCGCTGTTATTGTTGAGGTTTATATCATCCTTTCCGCAATATGGCCATGGTTGCATACCAAATTTCCGTCCTTAATGGGAAGTTTTCCTGGCGGCCTTGATAAGTTCATGAGAGGTGCATCAGAGATCGGATTCCTGTGGCTGAATGCCATCGGCGCTATTGGAGTGGTGCTCATGGCGCTTCTTCTTCAATTGATCTTTAGGCGAAAGGATTACCAGGTTAAAGCAGTATGAAAAAATTAACCGCGAAGACGCAAAGTAACGCTAGGCTGCCTTGCGAAACCTCGGGTCCTGGCGCCTTCGCGGTTAAATTTATTTAAGTGTGCCTAATAATTTTTCATTCAGGGCAACGTAGTCGTCATTCTTAGCCTCCTTAGCCAGCTCGATAGATTTATTTGCAGAGACTATAGCATCCTGCTTCTTGCCCAATTTAGCCAATAGATTTGCTTTTTGGTGGTGCACCCAGAAGGCTTTAGGATTTTGCTCGAGTGCTTTGTCAAACCAGGTCAGCGCTTTGTTCAGATCTTTTCCATTATCCATGTAATACATGGCAGCAGCAAAATATGGACGATTGTCTCCTTCAATTGCGTTCTTTATCTGTGACATGATCTTGGAATCGATCTCTGTTGTTATTGGAACTTTTACAGCAACATTATCCCAGAGAATTTCCATTCCCAATGAGTTAGATTTTACATCATCAAACGTAATGGTAAATGTTTCAACCTGGAATGGAAGAGTTTGAGGTTTTGCTTTATAACGTACCACGTCCTGATCCTGTTTGTAAGCATCCGGACTTGTGACATCCAATTGTTTGGTAATAATGATCGTCCATTCGTCTTTTCCAGGTATGGTAAGCAAACCATATTTTCCTGCTGGAACCTTGGTTGAACCAATCATAACTTCATCGCCAAAACTAATAGTAGTTGCGTTGTTTGCGCCTGTTCTCCAAACCTTGCCAAAAGGAACAAGGTCTCCAAATATTTTACGGCCTTTCATGCCAGGTCTGGAATAGACAAGATCAACCGTGCTTAATCCAAATTCCTGCTTAATAGTTTGAGTAGAGGAAGGTGCAGGAGTTCTCAATTGCTGAGCATTTGCAAAAAAACAACAGGCGATCGAAATGGCTGAGAGGATTATTACTTTCTTCATGACAAAAAATTTTTCCAAAGATAGGGAAACGGAAATCCGTGGGAACATGTGGATAACGGAGGACGAGGTCGGATGCCGTAGGTCAGAGGTCAGAAGAATTTTCAATGCTCAATATTCAAGTGAATGAAAATTGAATATTGCGTGTTATGCGTGGAGTCGAAAAAAGATAACGATCAATTCTCAATTCTTCAACCTCAATCCTCCCGCTCCCCGCGCTACGCTCCCTGCTCTAAGGAGAGTGAGTGCGAGTGTGAGCGAAATGATTTTCTTAACCCCTCTCCTTCGGAGAGGGGTTAGGGGTGAGGTCGAAAACTGAGTCTGAAGACGGAAATCTAAGAGCGGAAAGAAAGAGAAAATTTTCAATTCTCAACGCTCAATATTCAACGAAAAGTTTAACAACTGAAAATTGATTCTTATTCCCCTCTCCTTCGGAGAGGGGTTAGGGGTGAGGTCGAAAACTGAGTCTGAAGACGGAAATCTAAGAGCGGAAAGAAAGAGAAAATTTTCAATTCTCAACGCTCAATATTCAACGAAAAGTTTAACAACTGAAAATTGATTCTTATTCCCCTCTCCTTCGGAGAGGGGATAGGGGTGAGGTCGAAAACTGAGTCTGAAGACGGAAATCTAAGAGCGGAAAGAAAGAGAAAATTTCAATTCTCAACGCTCAATATTCAACGAAAAGTTTAACAACTGAAAATTGATTCTTATTCCCCTCTCCTTCGGAGAGGGGTTAGGGGTGAGGTCGAAAACTGGGTCTGAAGACGGAAATCTAAGAGCGGAAAGAAATAAATAATTTTTAATTATCAACGCTCAATGTTCAACTAAAAGTTTAACAACTGAAAATTGATTCTTAACCCCTCTCCTTCGGAGAGGGGTTAGGGGTGAGGTCGAAAACTGAGTCTGAAGACGGAAATCTAAGAGCGGAAAGAAAGAGAAAATTTTCAATTCTCAACGCTCAATATTCAACGAAAAGTTTAACAACTGAAAATTGATTCTTATTCCCCTCTCCTTCGGAGAGGGGTTAGGGGTGAGGTCTAAAACTGGGTCTGAAGACGGAGGTCTGAGAGCGGAAAGAAAGAGAAAATTTTCAATTCTCAACGCTCAATATTCAACGAAAAGTTTAACAACTGAAAATTGATTCTTAACCCCTCTCCTTCGGAGAGGGGTTAGGGGTGAGGTCGAAAACTGAGTCTGAAGACGGAAATCTAAGAGCGGAAAGAAAGAGAAAATTTTCAATTCTCAACGCTCAATATTCAACGAAAAGTTTAACAACTGAAAATTGATTCTTATTCCCCTCTCCTTCGGAGAGGGGATAGGGGTGAGGTCTAAAACTGGGTCTGAAGACGGAAATCTAAGAGCGGAAAGAAAGAGAAAAGTTTCAATTCTCAACGCTCAATATTCAACGAAAAGTTTAACAACTGAAAATTGATTCTTATTCCCCTCTCCTTCGGAGAGGGGTTAGGGGTGAGGTCGATATTGCATGTTCTAAAACCCGATAATCACCTTAACCCTTGGCTTCTTTCCTTTTAGAACACGCCATTTCGGGCCTTGTTTAACCAGGCGGATAGCCTCAGCATCATACCATTTGCCCAATGATTTTTCTATTAGAAAAGAAGAAAGTTGTCCTTTTGAATCTACGGTGAAAGAAACTACAACTTCATCATTTTTGAGAGTATCTGATGGATCAACCCTCTTATTTTTTTCTATGTATTCATTGAATTCACTCCAGCCAATAGCAGGCTGGGCATCCATTACATACACCTTTAAATAAGTGTCATCCTGCTTGCCTTCTTTTCGCTTGCCGGATTTTGAACTGACACTTTCGCTAAACTTCTTATTCTGTAGAGGATCTAAAACGATCTCAGATGGAGTTTGATTTCTTTGTAACACCAGGCTTCGGTCCTGATAACCATTGTATTCAATCGATACATGTGCGCTTGTATCCACACTACGGAACTGGAAGTAACCATTCTGATCTGAGGCACTCACCTGGTTGGCATTATTCAACCTGATGGTGGCATTTGAAATTGCATTTCTCTGTGGATCAATTACACGCCCGGAATAATTATTGAAAGTAACTGCCCGGCGCATTTGGTCCTGACTTATCTCTTTCTCCGCGATAGATTGAACATCTCCTCGTTGATCCTGATCTTTACTAACACTTGCTGGTGATGCCGTCTTGAGAGTGGGCGAAGGCTTATCCTGGTTAATTACTAGATCTCTTTCGCGTGTTCCAAGTTTGGTGGAATCTGCAGTAGCAAAATTTAGTTTTTCTTCCTCTTTTTTAGTCTGTGAGAGAGATGCTTTGCCATCACCTGACTTGTTGGACTCAACCACCGGATTCGCATTCTTATAATCTATACTAACTGAATCCGATTTGGTCTCAATTGGAGGCTGAGTTGTTGCTGCTTCATTCTTATTTTTATTATCAAGAGCCTCTTGCCGTGCGAGCGACTGTGTTGTTTCCGTGTTTGGATTAAGTAATTTGAAAGCCAGGGTTGCAAATCCAACAAGAAGAATGATTGCCGCAGCAACCCGGAGAAAAGTATAATTTCTCCTGCTGTCGATAGCTCTCTCTCCAACACGATTTGCCAGTCTTCCCTGGAGTTCTGCGATATGTTTATCAGAATCTCCTTTTAATCCTGAATAGCCTTCCATGGCGTCAGCAAGGAATGGATCATCCAATGCTGCTTTTTCAATAGCATTCATCTCAGCTGGAGACATCTTATTCTCCCAATATCTCCTGATATCCTGGGCTGTATAATTGTTTATATGTTTAAACTCCTTGCTCACTCTATTCTGTTTTCAATTGTAGGTTAGGTCCAAGAGTATTTAACTCAATGTCCACACTCTCAGCATATTTGTCCATACATATTTTTAAGTTGCGTCTTCCATTTTGAATATAGCTCCTGACTGATTTCCAGTCAAACCCTGTCAAATCGGAAATTTCATTATAGCTTTTGTTTTGAAGGTAAAAGAGTTCAACGCACTGCTGCTGTTCACCGGGCAATGTTTTCATGCAAATCGTCATTCGTTCAAGCTGGCTCTCTTTCTCCATGACCCCGTTCAGATGCACGTTTTCTTCAATTTGCATAATTTCCTCGTTGAAACCGGTCAATTTTATCTTTTTGGCCGTCCTTAATTGCATTAAACAGTGATTCTTAGCTAGTGTATGAAGCCAGGCCTTGAAATGATCAACCTCATGTGTTTTCAGTTTAACAATTAACTCTTCGAATATATTCATTACAGCATCCCTTGAAGCTTCCTCATCAGATAGATATTTAAGACAAACACCATAAACCAGTTCAAAATATCGCTGGTACAGGTCTGAGAGCACCTCTAACCGTTCGGTTTTTTTATACTCTGCAACCAGGGCTGCATCAGGTGCTGAAAGGGGTGATATCTTTTTCAGGAATCTCAAAGTCCCAAATTAATAAAAAGAATTTCTATTCTAGATTATGTAATTCATAAAATGGCTGCATCTGATGGAGAGTTACACACAAAATATTATCAAAAAAAAAGCATTGCCATGAAAATTAATTTTCAAAAAATGGCAGGGGGGATTCTTGTCCTTACTCTATCCTGTCTCATCCTCTTCGCATTTACTAAGAAAGAGAAATCTACCAATAAGGCCATTGTATGTTCTGTAGGTGAAAAAGCCTGCATTTTCAAAACATTCCTGGGATTGGAATCATTTGATACATCCACGGTCATTCACAACAGGGCGTTGGTGGAATCATCCTTAATGAAAGGGATGTCATGGATAGCAGAAGCGCAGTTGGAAAATGGGGGATGGGGTGCAGGTAATCATAATAGACAAAATATAAAAGATCCGCACAGCGTTCCGGCAGATCCTGCAACTACTGCTCTTGTTAGCATGGCATTACTTCGTAATGGAAATACTTTCACAAAAGGAAATTATTCCTCCAATCTTCAAAAGGCAACCAATTTCCTCCTTGAAGCAGTTGAGAATACTCCGCAACAGGATCCATACATCACTACCCTCACAGGAACACAACCACAAGTTAAGCTTGGTCAAAATATAGATGCGATACTTACCGCACAATTCTTCACCAATATTCTTCAGAGGATTGACAAGAATGATGCAGCCAGGAAAGAAAGAATTGAAAAAGCACTTAGTAAATGCGTTGCCAAGATCCAGCACGCGCAGGATACTGACGGTGGTTGGAAGGATGGCGGATGGGCTCCTGTACTGCAGTCTGCACTGGCAAATAATGCTTTGGAATCCGCAAGGGATGCTGGAGCGAAAGTTGACGACAAGGTTTTGAATAAATCAAGAGAGTACCAGCAAGGAAATTTTGATGTTAAGACAAATTCAGGGGTCACAGGAAAAGCAGCTGGTGTGCTTCTATATTCTGTTTCTGGTTCAGCCAGAGCTTCAGCTCAGCAAGCAAAAGAAGCAGAAGCAGTAATTGCAAAAGCAAAAAAATCTGGTAAGCTTATGGACAGTGCAAAAGTCTCCAGTGAAAACCTGCAAAAGGCAGGTCTTAGTAAGACTGAGGCCGACACATACGCGACTGCAGTTAAGATTCGTGGGGCTGCTTCATTGAGGGCTCAGGATGGAGATGTTGTGAGTGGATTTGGAAGTAATGGTGGCGAGGAATACCTGAGTTACCTGATGACTGGTGAATCACTCATCATCGGCCAGGATAATACATGGAAAACATGGTTTGAAAAAATGGCGGGCAGAATGGTTCAAATACAAAAGAATGATGGGAGCTGGCAGGGACATCATTGTATCACAAGTCCGGTTTTCTGTACTGCAACATGTTTATTGATTCTGTCAATTGATAAGGATATAGACTTTTTAGTAAAAGTTAAATAAGCAACTCACTAATAAAACAAATCATGAGAAAAATATTGTCAATCACTATCCTTTTCTGGATAATGTCAGCGGGCTATCGAAGTCCTGGTTCAATTACAATTTCTGGTACAATTAAAGACGCATCAACCTCACAGCCGTTGGCAGGTGCAACTGTCGCAATCAAGGGCACTACACAGTCAACGGTTACTGACTCAAAAGGAAATTTCAGTTTGTATTCAAGTTCAGAAAAAGGCATCGTTATTATCTCCATTGTTGGGTATACGTCTGCCGAATACAAATTTGAAAAAGATTCCAGGCCGTTTAATATCAGTCTTGTTCCTGTTCAGGCTTCTATGAAGGAAGTTGTGGTCATAGGGTATGGTACTCAAAACAAAAAGTCTGTTACGGGTTCTGTAGGAAAAGTCAGAATGGAAGGAGAAAGATCTGGTTATCTGGGCCCAACATTGCAAGGAAGAGTTCCAGGCGTATCTGTCAATGGAAAACCTGCCCCATATAAGTATTATCCCAAGCATGATAGAAATATTCAAAGAGATGAGTTCAACACAGAGGAATATGATGGGATAGTAGAGAATAGGTTTCTAACTTCCAATGAGAATCCGCTTTCCACTTTTTCTATTGATGTTGATGCAGCTGCCTATAGTAATGCCAGGAGAATGTTGCAGATGGGGCAAATGCCTCCTGCTGGTGCAGTTCGCATCGAGGAGTTTGTCAACTATTTTAATTACGACTATCCCCAACCAGTAGGTGAAAATCCATTTTCAATTAATACTGAGATCTCCGATTGCCCCTGGAATACGAAACATAAACTTGTGATGATCGGACTTCAAGGCAAGAAAATACCCGTAGTTAATCTTCCATCCAGCAATCTCACCTTTCTGATTGATGTATCGGGTTCAATGATGGACGAAAACAAACTTCCCCTTGTAAAGACTTCAATGAAACTCCTGGTTGATCAGTTGAGAGAAAAGGATCGGGTTGCGATCGTTGTATACGCTGGCGCTGCTGGTATGGTGCTGCCTTCAACTTCCGGCTCAGATAAAATGACAATCAAGGATGCTATAGACAATTTGCAGGCGGGTGGATCAACAGCAGGTGGTGCCGGGATCCAACTCGCTTACAAGGTTGCCAAGGATAATTTCCTCAAAGGCGGAAACAATAGAGTGATCCTTTGCACTGATGGTGATTTTAATGTGGGTGCAAGCAGCAGTGATGCATTGGAAAGAATGATTGAAGAGGAAAGAAAATCCGGGGTGTTTCTAACTGTGCTTGGTTATGGAATGGGAAATTATAAAGATGCAAGGATGCAGAAACTTGCTGATAAGGGAAATGGCAACCACGCATACATCGATAATTTTTCCGAAGCGAAAAAAGTTCTCGTGAATGAATTTGGTGGAACCCTCTTCACCATTGCCAAAGACGTAAAACTTCAAATTGAGTTCAACCCTCATAATGTTCAGGCATACCGGCTCGTGGGATATGAGAATCGCTTATTGAATAAAGAAGATTTCAATAACGATAAAAAAGACGCAGGTGATTTGGGCAGTGGCCATACTGTCACTGCATTTTATGAGATCATACCTGTTGGAGTGAAGAATGAATTCCTGGATTCAGTGGACAAATTAAAATACCAGGTAACAGTAAGACCGAATACTTCAAACAAGACCTCTGAAATGATGACGATCAAATTCCGCTATAAGAAACCAGATGAAGATGTGAGCAAACTTATTGAGCATGCGGTCCTGGACAATGGAGTAAAGCTTGAAAGGACATCAGAAAACTTCCGTTTTGCAAGCGCAGTAGCTGAATTTGGAATGGTTCTTAGAAATTCTGAATTCAAGCAGGAATCAAGTTATGACAAAGCCATTCGCAGAGCACGGACCGCAATTGGAAAGGATGAAGAAGGGTATCGGGCAGAATTTGTAAAACTTGTACGCAATGCACGGACAATTGCAGGTATCAAGGAAGTTGACGATGAAGAACTTAGTAAAAAGTAAGTCATGAGCAAAAGTCTGCAACTGGGTATTACCAATCCCTGTCATGAGAATTGGGGCAGGATGAGTGCAAACGCAGAGGGTAGGTTTTGCGGATCATGCCAGAAAACGGTGGTTGATTTTACCGCGATGAGTGATAAAGAATTGGTGAAATATTTTTCTAGTTATTCTGGCAACGCATGTGGAAGATTTCGGAATGAACAGTTAAGTAGGGAATTGGTACAACCTGGAAATAAGCCAGTGTGGTATAGACATCTGATCAATCTGCTTGTTCCTGCACTACTTTTCTCAACTAAATCTTTTTCTCAAGGGGGAGTACTAAGGAAAGATAGTGTGGTCTGTAAAACCTCTGTTCAAGCTGGAAATATTGGACCAAAAGAAAAAAGAAATGTAACAATAAGACTTGGAGGAATTTCGGCCATGTCAAAGGAAACTATTTTCCCAATAGTAGGTAAGATCTTTGACGAGGAAGGCGAGCCAATTTCATTTGCGACAATCGTTGTTAAAGACAGAAATGAGGGAGCTGTCGCCGATGAGAAAGGACAATTTTTACTTAAATCCAAAATAAAAAATCCAGTCTTGTTGATTTCTTCTGTAGGTTATGAATCAAAAGAAATATCGGCTTCCCATAAAGAAATTCAAGAGGTTACCTTGATTACACTTACCATGGTGGTGATGGGAGGTATTGGTTCAGTAAGCACAATCGACACTCCTTCAGTTTTTCATCAATTCAAGAACTTTTTCACTCAACTCTTGTCTTCAGACAAGGTTGTAAGTAGTATTTATCCCAATCCTGCAAGGCCTGGTTCGAAATTATTTCTCACACATAAAAATTTTTCAGGAAGAGAACTCAAAGTGGATATTATGGACATGAGTGGAAAAATTCTGCAATCCAGTTTTTGGGGTTCAAAGCAATCATCACTCAAACAAGAGATCACGCTCAATCCATCAATCGGACCTGGGTCGTATGTTGTAAGTTTTTATAATGGTAAGAAGCGCACATCCCAAACAATGATCGTGCAGTAATCATGTAATTTTTTTTTAAACCGCCAGGGCGCAAGACTTGGCATTACTTAGCGTCTTTGCGTCTTGGCGGTTAAATCTCCTCAAGTACTCCCTCCAGATATAAATAAAAAGAATTACATTAGGTTTCCCGAAGCAATAACTCCTTTTACTATGTCGGAAAGCACAAGCTTCTGATTATCCGCCCTATTTCTGTATTTTTTTTATTATTAAAACAACTAAGATGAATGGAACTCTTGGAGAAATCAGATTATTTGCAGGCAATTTTGCTCCACTCAATTGGGAATATTGTTCCGGACAACTTCTTGCAATCGCATCAAACACTGCCTTGTTTACGCTTATTGGCACAACCTATGGAGGTGATGGAGAGAACACTTTTTCATTGCCTGATCTGAGAGGAAGATTTGCGAGGGGACCATTTAATGGACCAGGTCTAACAAACGTGGACTTAGGTGAAATGTCGGGAACAGAAACAGTTACTCTGGGCATTACCCAGATTCCTGCACATAACCATAATATTTTAGTCAGCAATGCAGATCCTACAACATCAACTCCCACTAATGATGCGAATGCTCTTGCTAAGGTGCAGGATCCCACTGCAAATTCCCTGTCATCGTTCGTATCTACTGCGCCGAATACAAGGTTGAATAATGCAAGTATGAGTACTACCGGAGGAAGTCAGGCCCATTCTAATCTTCCACCATACTTAGGGATGAATTATATTATTTGTACCACGGGGGCATTCCCGACTAGACCATGAGAGTCGGTCTAGTTTCAAATAATGAACTTTGTCTTCCCCTGCTTTATTATTTTGTCAATAATAAAGTTGAAGTACATCTATATTTTGGTCAGTCTAATACCTTCAGCTCTTCATCCCAATATGTGGAGGAGTTTTGCAACAATTTAAAAATTCCTCTTATCAATGAAACAAAGACAGGTCAAACTTTCTATACATGGCTGGATAGCACACAACCTGAAAAAGTTTTTATCCTTGGCCATCGAAAGAAAATTGACCTGACAAAGACAGAGAAGGCAGAAATCATTTACAATATTCATTTTGGAAAACTTCCCGACTACAGAGGGCCTAGTCCTGAATTCTGGCAATTAAAAAGAATGGAAGAGAAAGTGGGCCTGTGTATTCATGCCATAACTGATCAGGTTGATGCTGGACCAGTTTATTGGAGCCGAGAAATTCAAAATGAAGATCACTTCACCTATACATACCTCAGGCATTTATTCAGCAATCTTGTATTGGAAGGAATAAATGAGGTTATGAAAAAGGGCTCTGATCTTATCCCAGAACCGCAGAATGAAGCAAAGGCCACCTGGTATCCACAACCTTCACTGAAAGAAGTTCTAATAGACTGGAACCAGATGAAAGCAGAGGAAATCTGCGCTCTTACTAAAGCCTGCAACAACTGGAATGGTGGAGCGATAAGTCTGTATAATGGAATGGAAGCAAAGATCATTGACGCGAGTCATTCTAACAATACGACAACTTCTAATCTTTCTCCAGGAACCATTTTGGAAACAATGGGAATGTTAAGAGTTTCATGCATTGATAATAAGCAGTTGGATATACATTATATGACTATTGATTCTATTCCTTTGCCTGGTCGTTATGCACACCAATATGGCATGTTGGTAGGCCAAAAATTTACTTATCCTTCAGATTGATTAAACAATATTATGGACACCCCTCAAAATACAAGCAGTAAACCAAATTCAGACAAGAAAATATTTGAATCAGGCTTACTGAAATTCCTTTTTGGTTCTTTGCTGGGCTTTATAACAATGACCTCAGCGAATGCCCAAAAATCATATATCCCGGCAACCATTACAGGACTGCCGGCTTCATTAAGTCCGTCTACAGCCAGGATACTCAGTGCAGATTTTGACGGTGATAACGATAAAGACTTGTTGTACCAGAACAGTAATATTTCAGGATTTGGAATTCATTATGCCCGGAATAATGGGAACAGCACATTCACTATAATTGACGCTAACAATACCGGACTGTTTGCTGCTGGTCCTTTTATGGGAATTACATTTTCATATATTACCGATCCTGATCGATCTGTTACCGGACAGATTCGTGGGCAGAGGGTGTTGGATTATGATGTAGATGGTGATCAGGATATTTTGGAGATCAGTACTACGGGATCTGCCAGGATTTTGCTTTTAAACGCAGGTGTTTATACTGTTGGAGTGCTTTCAGCAGCGTTTCCTTCAAGTCTCAATAATTCTGTATCAAGATGGGTTATCGGAGATTTTGATAGCGATGGAGATCAGGACGTTCTTTATCAGTCCGGTAATACGCCAACAGCAGGAATAAATTTTCTAAATAATAATGGAGGGGGAAGTTGGACGTCTATTTCAGTTAACGGTTCAGGACAATTTGTAGCAGGACCATTGAGTGGAATTACCTTTACCAGGATAGGGAACACGATTGATATGAATCACATTGTTTTTGATGCGGATGGAGATGGTGATAAGGACCTTTATGAACTAACTCCATCGGGTAATCGATATTTCACCAGGAACGCCGGAGCATTTTCGCCTGCGGCACTACCCACAGGGTTGCTTACGTCTCTTCTGCCATCGCTTGCAAGGCTGTTGCCTGGCGATTATGATCACGATACTGATATTGATTTTCTATTTCAAACTGCAAATGCTTCCGGTACCAATATTGGTTTTCTTCAGAATAATAGAAATGGGACATTTACTCAATCAAATGCAACGGGAGGAACTTTTAGTAATGCAGCCATACCTTTTGGGCCTGCAACCTTTACATATATTTCCAGAGCTGCATTGAACCAGCAACAGATCTTAATGGATCTGGATGGAGATACTGATCTTGATATATTTCAACTGAGCACCACGGGCTCGTCGGTATTAACGCAGGTCGGATTCAACCTTCCAATTAAATTGCTTGCATTTAATGTAAACAGGAAGGGTCAGCAGGTGCTGGTAACATGGAAAACATCAGAAGAAATAAATGTAAAATCTTTCGTGATCGAATACAGCAAGAATGCCCAAAGCTTCACAGCACTTACTGAAATTGATAGTAGGGGAAGCCGAAATGCAACAACTGATTATGACTTTCTTCATCGCACTCCAATTAAAGGCCTTCAGTATTACCGCCTTGTCGAGATTGATCTTGATGGCTCTAAGACCTATTTCCCAATAAAATCCATCCTGATGGATGGGGAATTCAAGAAAGTACAATTATCGTCTAGTATGATCTATCGTACTGTTAGTGCATATTTCACCCGGGGTGAATATCAGAAAGTAGAACTTCTCGATAATCTCGGAAAGATCTTAGTAGCAAGAAATATCGGAAATGGAAACTCAGAAATTAGTATCAGCATGGACTCTTACAGTTCGGGTATTTACTTCCTGAGATTCATTGGCAGCAATTCGATAACAACTGAAAGGTTTATAAAGCGATGAAACCTCAAGAGTGGGGAGGCAATCATTCTTCAACATTTTCATTCTAAACTTATGAGCAATCAGCGCAGAGATTTTTTAAAACAGGTTTCGTTTGCAGGGGGAGGATTATTACTATGTGATCCTTTAAATGCGATCAATTATTCTAAAGGCTTTTACGGGAAATTTAATAACATCCTCAATGAAGTCTCAATATATCACACCAATGATCTTCACAATAGGATTGAAGCAGTTGAATTTGGAAAAAATGAAGGTTATGGGGGATTGAGAAATATCGAAAAATGCATTGAAAAAACAATTGGTGCAAAGCTTTTGCTGGACGCAGGGGATTTTCTGGATGAAACCAAATCCACGCAAGAACATCTGGAAATGGTAAGATATATGAACCAGGTAGGTTATACTGCTGCAACAATTGGAAACCGTGAAATTGCCCGAGGCGAAGAATACCTGGCCCAATTGATGTCATCCATGAACTTTTCATTAGTGAATTGCAACTACCAATTCCAGCATCCTATCCTTAAGGAAAAAATTCTCAGTTACAAGATTCATAAGACAGGAAGATTCAGGATTGGAATTACCGGAATAGGACTGAAGTCAGGTAATGATTCAAGCATACTCTGGGAACATCCATATGATAAAGCAAACGAAGTGGCAGGCAAACTGAAACGTGTGAATGGTTGTGACCTGGTGATCTGCCTTTCTCATTTAGGCTACGAACAATCAGGCGGAGAACCTTCAAGTAAGGAATTTCTGCAATTCTCAGAAAATATTGACCTCGTTATTGGTGGACATGGAGATTACAAAACACCCTATTTAAGGGTTGGCAAGAATAAGCATCAGGAGGAAGTACTCCTGAGCCATGCATTTCAAGGGGGAATAACACTGAACAAACTAAGTTTTACTTTGAATGCTGCTGGAAAGAAAAGAGGAATTTCTTACGACAATATTGTTCCAGGACTTGTAAACCAGGGTGAAACTCATCTTCTAATGAATGAATTTCTAGCTTAATCCTTTCCAATCCTTGCGAACCTTTGCGCCTTTGTGTCTTGGCGGTTAAATCTTCAACAGCCTCATTTAAATCCAGGATGAAAATTCTCCAAGGTTTTTCTCAAGAATTCCCTGTCAAGATGCGTATAGATCTCAGTTGTGGTAATACTTTCATGTCCCAGCATTTCCTGTACTGCACGAAGGTCTGCACCTCCTTCTACAAGATGAGTTGCAAATGAATGCCGGAATGTATGGGGAGATATATTCTTCACGATCCCTGCCTCCTTCGCAAGATCTTTAATGATATAAAAGATCATCACCCTGCTTAATTTAATTCCACGACGGTTGAGAAAAACATAGTCTTCATTGCCAGCAACAGTTGGTGCATGAATCCTTGTAGTTTCCCTGTAAAGGTTTATGTACTTGATGGCGCTGCTCCCAATAGGAACCAATCTCTCCTTATCGCCTTTACCGATGACACGAATAAATCCTACGTCCAGGTATAAATTCGAAAGTTTCAGGTTTACCACTTCGCTAACACGCAAGCCGCAGCTATACATTGTTTCAAGAATTGCCTTGTTTCTTGCTCCTTCAGGCTTGCTGAGATCGATAGAAGCTATCACAGACTCAATTTCCTGGAAACTTAGGACGTCAGGAAGGCTGCGCTTTAGCTTTGGGGCCTCCAGCAAAAGCGATGGATCGCTTTTAACAATTTGTTCCAGGACGCAGTATTTGAAGAACTGTTTGATCCCTGATATTATCCTTGATTGTGATGATGCAGTCATCCCTAGCTTAGCAACCCATTCAACAAATCCCTGGAGGTCTTTCAACACAAGCTTTCCTGGATCTTTCATTTCATTTGCACTCTGGAGGTAAACAGTTAATTTTTCCAGATCACCCAGGTAAGCCTCAATAGAATTTTCAGAAAGTGATTTTTCTAATTGCAGGTATGCTTTGAATCCTTTCTTATATGGTTCCCACATCTTGAATGTAATTAGGTGCGAACTACTCAAATCAACTTCCTCTTACCGCCAGCTAAGCCTGGTTGAGTATAAAGATAGATGTGATACTTATTCATGCATCCTATATCTTCACTCAACCATCTATGGCTTCAAATTTGATTTTGTTTCTTTGAGCCCTTTCATTCATATTTGCGAACACAAAAAAATATGCAGCAGATAAGTTTGCGATCCTTCAGATTTAAGGTCAGGCATAATAAAAGAAGACTTCGGCGATTTTTGACCACTCTGGAAAAAACCGCCCCTCGAAAATTGCAAGCTGCTACTATTGCCGCTGATACCGCCGTTTGGCAGGAAGTAGATTGTTTGAGTTGTGCAAATTGCTGCAAGACTATGTCGCCAACTTACACAATCAAAGATATTACCCGCATTTCAGCCCACTTAAGAATGAGTCCCGCAGAATTCAAAGCCAAATGGCTGGTTTTTGAAAAAAGCGAAGGCGATTGGATGAATAAATCGCAACCCTGTCAATTCCTCGATCTCACTACAAATAAATGTTCCATCTACGAAGTTCGTCCTGCGGATTGCGCAGGATTCCCACATCATACCAAGAGAAGAATGCTGGATTACATTCATGTTTACAAACAGAATGTAGAATATTGTCCGGCTACTTACAGAATGGTTGAAAGAATGATGGACTGGGTCAAAGGGGTTTAATTATCGTAACATTTTAACCGCAAAGGCGCTAAGGCGCAAGGGTTCGCCAGGATTTCTTCCATTTTAAATTTTTCAAATCTTCAAACTATAAGTATACATCTTCGATAAGAAAATACTCCACTGGTTTATTCCGAAGAATTGTAATAGACAAAATATCGAACTGCACCCGCTTCCATTCATGATGTGTCTCCAAAAACTCCTCTCCAGCCTCTACAAGTCGATCGATCTTAACATCATCCACAGCTTCCTCTGGCAAGGTGGAATCCGTTGTTCTTGTTTTCACTTCGATGAAATGGAGTATGTCTTTCTTGAACGCGATAAGATCAATTTCATAGTAGGAATGCCTCCAGTTGCGGAATAATGTTTTGTATCCATTTTCAGTCAAATATTTTATCGCAAGTTCCTCACCCTTCTTTCCAACTTCATTGTGTTCAGCCATGGCCTTATCTTTATGTTTCATAGATTACAAGATGTCAATCACGGATCAAAAATTATTTAAGCTTAAAGGAAAATTACAACAGTATGCCTGGGGTGGAGATCGGTTTTTACCCGATTTTCTTGGTATTAAAAACGAGGACAACCAATCGTTTGCAGAATATTGGCTCGGGGCTCATGATTCCGCACCTTCTGAAATTGACAATGAAAGCAAATTATCTCTTAATAGTATTGTCAAAGATCAACCCGTAGACGTACTGGGAACATATGTTGAAAAGGAATTCGGTCGACTTCCCTATCTCCTCAAATTGCTCGATGTGAAGGACATGCTGTCCATCCAGGTCCACCCAACAAGAGAGGAGGCAGAGAAAGAATTTCAAACAGAGGAATTAAAAGGAATTCCAAGGACGGCCTCAAATAGAAATTATAAGGATAATAACCACAAGCCGGAATTGATGGTTGCGCTTAGCGACTTCTGGTTGTTGCATGGATTCAAACCAGTACGGCAATTGAATGAAATATTGATTTCAATACCCGAACTTACTTTTCTTCAGAAAATTTTTCAGAACGGAGACTATCGTGCATTGTATGGACACGTCATGCAAATGCCACAGGACCAGGTAAACCAAATCCTGCAACCCTTGCTGATGAGAAACATAGCTTTGTATTCCAAGGGGGGATTTCAAAAAACTTCGGAACACTTTTGGGCTTCAAGGGCTGCATTGAGCTTTAATGAGACTGGTAAAATCGACCGCGGGATTTTTTCTATATATTTTTTCAACCTTCTTCATCTAAAGAAGGATGAGGCCATTTTCCAGGACGCCGGTCTGCCACATGCATACCTGGAGGGTCAGAATATTGAGATAATGGCGAATTCAGATAATGTTTTAAGAGGTGGATTAACCAATAAGTATGTAGATGTGCAGGAACTAATGAAACATATAGCATTTTATCCTACCCATCCACACATTATTCATCCCGATTTACAACTGAATGGTGAAGAAATCTTTACAACCAGGGCAAAAGATTTTCGTTTGAGTTGTTTCCGGCTCGATAAAAATGAGCAAACAGAGTTTTCAACTACCACAACAGATATCGTACTCCAAATGGAGGGTAGAGCAACAATTAAAGGTGAAGGAGGTGTGATAGAGCTGAAGAAGGGTGAAGCTGCCATCATTTTCCCCGCAACGGTGCATATTCATGCTCTCGAAAAAATGGTCCTTTACCGCGCAACAACGCCTGTTAACATAGGTGAATAATTACTCTAGTGAAATAGCTCAATTCATTTATTTTTGCCGATATTTCTTTGGTATGAAAATGAATAAAAATCTTTTGGTTAGCTTCCTTTTGCTGGTGATCGTAGCTGCTCTGTACCGTGTCTTTCCCCGGCCAGTAAATTTTGCCCCTCAAATAGCCATGGCCCTTTTTGCAGGTACGGTTATCAAGGATAAGAAATGGGCATTCGTCCTTCCTTTATTATCAATGTTTATCTCCGACTTATTATATGAGGTTCTGTATAGAAATGGGGTCCAGGACAGACCGGGTTTCTATGTTGGACAATTGCAGAATTATCTTTCGTTTGCCCTCGTGGTCATCGTGGGATTTTTTGTAAAGAAAATTACAGTTCCCCGAGTCCTTGTTGGCGCATTGGTAGCTCCAACTGTATTTTTTCTTCTCTCTAATTTTCTCGTCTGGGCAGGAAATAGTGGAACAAGAGGTTTAGGCCGCCCTCCAACTTTTGAAGGTTTGCTTCTCTGCTACGGGGATGCTTTGCCATTTTATGGGAATAGCGTGTTGGCCTGCCTGGTTTTTAGTGCGGTTCTATTTGGGGCATATGTGTTAATAAGAAGGAAGGATCCCCAGGTACGATTAGCTAGGTCTTAACCGCCAAGATGCCAGGACGCAAGGTTGAGCAAAGCCTCTTAGCGAACCTTGCGCCTTCGTTCCTTTGCGGTTAATTTTTAAATCCCTAATTCCAAATCTCTACTTAACAAATCAACCATTCAACAAATCAACCATTCAACAAATCAACCATTCAACAAATCAACTATTCTCATAGCCTTCATCCACCAATAAATAACTACTATCCGCAGCATTGGTGGCCATTTCATCGCAACGATTATTATAGGGATTGTCAGCGTGGCCTTTTACCCAGGTAAATTTCAGATTGTGTTTTTTGGATAGGTCATAAAATCGCTCCCAGAGATCCCTATTCTTCTTGCCACCTTTAAAATTAGTTGCTATCCATTTTTCTAACCAACCTTCGGTTACTGCTTTTACCACATATTGGCTGTCAGAATAAACTGTAATATTTAATCCTTCCTTTTTTAGGGATTCAAGTGCGCTGATAACTGCCAGCAATTCCATTCTGTTGTTTGTAGTCCTGCGATATCCTGCCGATATTTCCTTTGCAGTATCTCCCCAGATCAGAATTGCGCCATAACCACCTGGTCCCGGATTACCCCGCGCTGCACCATCTGTGAAGATCTTTAAGCTCTTTTCCAATTGTGTTTAGAAGATTTTTCTTTTTAAAAAGAACCAGCCAATCACCAATGAGATGACCAGTGACAAGCCTACAGGAAGGTAAAAAGCAAAGGGCGAATCCTGGTAAGGAATCCTCACATTCATTCCGTAAATGCTTGCTACAAGTACTGGCACGGTCAATACAATGGTGATCACAGAGAGTCGTTTCAATACTTCATTCTGATTGTTGGCAATGATACTTGCAAATGCATCCAGGGAACTACTAAGGATATTTGAATAGATGTTTGCCATTTCAAGGGCCTGAGAGTTGTCAACTATAAGGTCATTCAGAATTTCTTTCTCGTCCTCATTCAATCCAAGAAAGTTGGTTCTTTCCATTTTTAGCATCAAGAGTTCGTTTGATCTTAATGCCGTTACAAAATAGGTAAGGCTTTTCTGAATTCGCATCAATTGCAATAAGTGTTCATTGCGATTAGCCGCGTAAAGCTTCTGCTCCAGGATATTTCGCTTATGATTGATCTCTTTCAGGTACTCCATATAATTCTGGACTACTTTTTCAAAGATCTTCAAAGCCATTAGATTCTTCTTATCAGGATGACGATTCTGAAAAGTGCTAAGAAATTTCTTGATAGCAGTATTCTCAAACGAATTGACAGTTACGATCTGTGTGTGGGTGAGTATGATACAAATTGGGATCGTGATATAGAAAGCATCGCTCTCATTGAATGAATTGTTTTCTGTAGGGGTCTTGATCACCAGCAATTTCACATTGTCCTTCTCTTCAAACCTTGAGCGTTCGTCAATATCAAGTGAATCTGCAAGAAAATCAATAGGTATTTCTAAACTACCTGAAACCTCGGAAAATTCCTCCTGCTTGAGTGGAGGGAGGAGATTGATCCATGTACCATCTTCAGGCTTGTCAATTTCGACAACCTCGTGATTGATATTTTTAAAATATTGTACCAATGCAGTTAGTAGTTGAACCTGTAAATCTGGTTATTAATTGACCTAAAACCTAAAAGTGAACGATCATTATCTATTCAGGGAGGCAAAGGTAATGGGAAACATATTTCAGGAGGTTAACCTTGTTAAACCTCAGTAGTACCTTCAAAGACTTTCTGCGCTGGTCCACAAAGCCAGATATTGGTATAATGATCGTCATCAATCCTGTCATACTCGATAGTGAGTTTTCCTCCCTTTGTTCTGACAGTAACATCATTATAACCTATTTCATTATGATAACATACAAGTGCAGAAGCAGTAACACCAGTTCCGCATGAAAAAGTTTCATCTTCAACACCCCTTTCATATGTTCTGACAATAATTTCATCGTCTGATTTCTGCTCAACAAAATTCACGTTGATGCCATCCTTGCTGAAACTATTGCTATATCGAATATCATGTCCTTTTCCATATACGTCATAATCCATTACATCGTTCACCATTTTTACATAATGCGGTGATCCGGTATCAAGTATGAAATCGCCATGATAATCCTTGATCTTACTAACGTCTTTCATTTTCAGGCTGATGGTACCATCAAAATCAATTTCCGCTTCATGTTCCCCATCACTTGCCAGGAATTTATAGGTAGATCTCCGGATTCCAAGTTCCGATGCAAACCTTACCATACACCTGCCTCCATTCCCGCACATGCTTCCTTCACCACCATCCGCATTGTAATATTTCATTTCGAAATCATAATCCTTATGAATGTTCAAAAGCATTAAACCGTCTGCCCCTATTCCAAAGCGACGGTCGCACATGTTTCTGATCTGCTCTTGAGTGAGATTATTATAGAGAGCTTTTCTATTATCCAGAATGATAAAATCGTTTCCTGTTCCCTGGTATTTGTAAAACTGAATTTGCATATTGACTTTAATTGTCCCGCCTATAACGTTGGCAAAAGTAAGAATGATACTTTTTAGACAGATAAATCAATCTTCGTGTTGCATGGGCTATTTAAGCAGATTCTTGATCTCATTCAACTTTAACAAGGCTTCTACGGGGGTCAGTCTGTTAACATCTAGACCTTCCAGCAGATGCCTGATCGTAGTGAAAGTCTCTGAGTGAGCATCAAATATTGATAATTGAACCTTTGGAGTGTTGACTTTCTTTACTTGTTCATTGAGGTGTTCATCAACCTGTTTTTCTTCAAGGATCTTCAGAATTTCGTTCGCCCGCTGGATCAGGGACGAGGGCATTCCAGCCATTTTAGCCACGTGTATCCCGAAGCTATGGGTACTGCCTCCAGGAGCAAGTTTTCGCAGGAAGATGACCCTGTTGCCTATTTCTTTATTGGTAATATGATAATTCTTTATTCTTGGAAACTTGTTTTCAAGCTCGTTTAATTCATGATAGTGGGTTGCGAACAATGTCTTTGGCTGAGAGGCTGATTGATGAAGATGTTCTGCTATACTCCAGGCAATGGAAATCCCATCGTAGGTGGAAGTCCCTCTGCCGATCTCATCCAGAATGATCAGACTCCTTTGGGAAATATTGTTGATGATGCTTGCCGTTTCATTCATCTCCACCATAAAAGTGGATTCTCCTCCACTTAAATTATCAGAAGCTCCGACTCTCGTAAAGATCTTATCTGTGAGAGGTATTCTTGCAATTTCGGCCGGGACAAAGCTTCCCATATGAGCCATTAAGGTAACAAGGGCGGTCTGACGAAGCAATGCACTTTTACCGCTCATATTCGGCCCCGTTAGTATGATTATCTGTTGGGTGAAAGGATCTAATGAGATGTCATTTGAAATGTAAGTTTCTCCAGCTGGCAGGTTTCGCTCAATCACAGGATGCCTGGATGCAGTGAGTTCAAGTTCCAGGCCTTCATGAAGCAAAGGTTTGCGATAATTAAATTGTAATGCATTTCCTGCAAAACAGCACAGGCAATCAAGGATTGCCAGAACCTGGGCATTTTGTTTGATTGGATGGATATAATCTTCCAGCTCAACAAGCAATCGCTCATACTGATCCAATTCAATTTGCAGGATTTTTTCTTCAGCGCCGGTGATCTTCTCTTCATATTCTTTCAACTCGGGGGTGATGTATCGTTCAGCATTGGTTAGTGTCTGTTTGCGAATCCAGGAAGAAGGGACCTTGTGCTTATGAGAATTTGTCACCTCCAGATAATACCCAAACACATTATTAAAACCGATCTTGAGCGATGAAATGCCGGACGAATTTGCTTCCTTCTGTTGTAACTCCACCAGGTATTCCTTTCCTCCTGAAGCGATTTTTCTTAGCTCATCCAGCTCCTTTGAAACACCAATTGCAATCACTCCACCCTTCAATGCCAGGGCAGGAGGATTCTCAGCAATTTCCCTGGAAATTTTTTCTTCAATGAAATGACATGGATTTAGTGAGTCTGCAAGTCTTTCGAGGTATTCGTGACCGGATGCTTCGCAAAGTTTTTTCACTTTGCCACTATGATTCAAACCCCTTGCAAGCTGCAGAACCTCCCTGGGATTTATTTTCTTCACCGGAATTTTGCTGATCAATCGTTCAACATCTCCACAATGTCTGATATGTTGCAGCAATTCAGTTCTCAGATCCACATTTCTGATGAGGAACTCAACAGCATCCAATCGCTCATTTATCTTGTGAAGGTCAAGCAGAGGCATAATCAACCATCTTCTTAGTAACCTTGCGCCCATTGGAGAAATCGTATTGTCAAGCGCTCCAAGGAGAGTAAGTCCATTCTCTACAGGACTATACAGGAGTTCCAGGTTACGGATCGTGAATTTGTCCATCCATAAATGATCATCCCTGTCGATCCTCTGTATAGAATTTACGTGTTGAAGATTTGGATGTTCAGTATCCTTGAGATATTGAAGTACTGCTCCGGCGGCAATTATACCAGCATGAAGATCCTCAATTCCAAAACCTTTGAGAGAGTGAGTTTGAAAATGTTTCAACAGGCATTCAGTGCAATAGGATTCATCAAAAATCCAGCTCTCTAGTGTATAAGTATAAAATTTCAGTCCGAAATTTTCCTTGAATTGCTTTTGATACTGACGTTGAAAAACAACCTCTGCAGGTTTTAGAGACTGAAGTAATTTATCGATGTATTCATTATTTCCTTCCGCTACAAAAAAATCCCCTGTTGATATGTCAACAAAGGCGATCCCCAGCGAATTTTCTGAAAAATGGACGCCTGCAAGAAAGTTGTTGCTATTGAGGTCAAGTAGTTTTTCATTGGTCGATATTCCAGGCGTCACCATTTCTGTTACACCTCTTTTGACGATGCCCTTTGCAAGTTTTGGATCTTCCAATTGATCACAAATGGCAACTCTGTATCCCGCCTTCACCAGTTTATGCAGATATGTGTCCATGGCATGATGAGGAAAGCCCGCAAGTTCCGAAGACGATGCAGCGGCATTGTTCCTCTTGGTAAGTGTAATTCCCAGAACCTGGGATGCGATCACAGCATCCTCACCGAAAGTCTCATAAAAATCACCCACCCTGAAAAGCAGGATAGCATCGGGATACTTTTGCTTGATAGCCCGGTGCTGCTGCATCATTGGTGTGTCAGCCGCGGTCTTATTCATAACACGAATTACACGAATTAAAACAAATTGTGAGAATGTTGAACTATCGCTTCAAAATTAGAAGCTTCTGATCGCATGAATTGCACGAAATGGAACGAATTACCCGCATAGTTTCAACACTTGTTATGCTTTGCAAATCTTTGCGTGGTCTCTGCGACCTTTGCGTTACATTTTCCAACAAGGATTGAGGTATCTCAAAGAGTGCAATGATTTCGCAGAGAACGCAATGAAGAATTAACACCCTTTTGCGATATTCGCCCGAATTCGTGTAATTCGATCTAATTCGTGTAATTCGTGTATGCGGAAATTAAGCATGGAAGAGCTAAACCGGAAATCGGCAGAGGAATTCAGGAGATCTGAAAAAATCCCGGTTATTGGCGTGTTAGAAAATGTGAGATCTGCTTATAATGTTGGAAGTGTCTTCCGCACAGCGGATGCTTTTCTGCTGGAAGCGATCTATATCTGCGGCTATACAGCCAGGCCACCCCATAAGGAAATTCGCAAAACTGCCCTGGGAGCCGATGAAACCGTGAGCTGGAAACATTTCGCCAGTGCTGCTTTAGCCATCGAATCATTGAAAGAAGAAGGGTATAAGGTTTATGCTATTGAGCAGACCGTTGGAAGTATCCTACTTGACCAATTCAGGATCAATGAGGGTGAAAAAATTGCTGTGGTTTTTGGCAATGAGGTAACTGGGATAGAAGATTCTACTATTCAACTTTGTGATGGATCTATTGAAATTCCTCAGCTTGGGATGAAACATTCATTGAACATCTCCGTAGCGGCGGGTATAGTACTTTGGGAATTGATTAAGGCAAGGTTTAACAGCTAGGGCGCCAGTACACGAGGGTACGCAAGGTGTCTTAGCGAAACTTTGCGCCCTTGGCCTTTGCGGTTAAATCCTATTGATAAATGAATTCTATTTTCCCGAGAAGTTGCTGCTGTTTATCATATACCCTTTCCCTTGTCTTAAATCCCCGCTCATCATAGTCATAATACCATCGCTGATATTCATTACTCCCTTCTGGCACAAGCAACATTCCCGCAATCATTCCTTTGGCATCATACGTGAAAATATTGGTGGGGAGAAGTCTGTTAGCCCGAACGCTAAATCGGACAATATCAGTTAACCTGTTCTTATCGTCATAATAATAGAAGGTGGTGGGTTCACTAACACCTTTGCGTACTCCTCTTTCTTCAATCACATTTCCTTTTTCGTCCAATAAGAAAGTAAAAATTGTGGTGTCACTTCCATTCCGGATTCTCGTCATCCTTTCAGGTTTCCCTGTCGAATTATAGACCCAACTATGAAGTTCCGAATTTGTAAATTGACCGGATGAAGATGAGGTATTCAGAATGCTGCTAACCTGTCCGGCTGAATTATACTGATAAACCGTGGTGCTGCTTAAGTCTTCACTGGTGTCAATAGTCCTTGTTAACTGGCCAGAAGGATTATAAAACGAAATGAATTGGGATGGTCCATTTCGTAATGTTTGGCTGGAAGTGGTAATCCTTCCATAATCGTCAGATACCTTTTGCTCTACCGAAAATCCTTCAGATGGCTGTTCATTCCCTTCAAAACTGGAAAGTTTGACTGTCCTGATCTTATTATTCTTAAACAACTTCCATTGCTGGGAGGATTGATCAAGGATCACCAGATCCTTGTAATAATACTGACTGTGTAGGCCGGAAAAAATCAATAAAGTGGCCAGGATAAAGAGGATCTGCTTCATGGATAGAATTTCATCGGCGAAGGTAGATATTACTTATCGCCTAATTAAGTTTTCAATCGAGGTTTAGATCGGATACAACCTGCATTTGTTGCATTCTTCCTTATTTTAGGGAAAATTTTACAATTTGTCGCACCTGCCCGAACGGAAAGAGAAAAATTGCCTTAACTGCGGAACTGAGGTACAGGGTCGCTTTTGTCAAAATTGCGGGCAGGAGAACCTGGCACCCAAGGAAACATTTTGGCACCTGCTGGTTCACTTCTTCAACGACTTTACCCATTTCGATGGTAAATTCTTCAGTACGCTAAAATTACTATTGCTCAAGCCTGGATTTCTAACCGCCGAATATTCAAAGGGGAGAAGAGCATCTTATCTGAATCCCATCCGCATGTACATTTTTACATCGGCCATTTTCTTTATCATTTTTTTCTGGCGTTTCGATGCCTCTAAGATGACTCTCTCAAATCCTGTTGAGAAGATCACTGATACTGCCACCTGGATCAAGGTTCAGGAGGAAATGTTGAAAAACGTTGATACTAAAAAGGATTCTATGGAAATCCTGGATGGAATTCGGGACATTAAAGCAAGTTATTTGGACACATTCGGATTATTAAAACCTGGAGAAAGAGTAAAACAGGAAAAGGGACTTGTCATTTCTTTTGATGGAAAAGATGAGCCAAAAACAGTAAGGGAGTACGATTCCCTGCAAAAACTACTGCCAGCCGAAAAAAGAGATGGATGGTTTTTAAGAAATCTTCATCGCAAGCAAATTGATATCAATAATAGATATGGGGACAATAAGACCGAGTTTATCAAGGACCTGATTAATTACTTTCTGCACCAGTTCCCCAAAGTATTGTTCATTTCGCTTCCAATATTTGCCCTGATACTTCGCTTGCTCTATGTGAGAAGAAAACAATATTTCTATGTGGATCATTTCATTTTCACCATCCATTTATACATTTTCACATTCATTCTCATGCTCATTTTCATGGGAATGACTGGCCTTAGAAATCTCACTGGGTGGCAGACAGTTTTTACGATCATTCAGGTCTTTCTGTTGATATACTTATTGTATTACACTTATAAGGCGATGCGGGTATTTTATCAACAGCGCCGGGGAAAGACAATTGTTAAATACCTTCTTCTAAACCTCATGGCCTTCATTCTAGTTCTAATTTTGATCTCCGTCTTCTTTTTTTATTCAGTTTTGCAGATGTGATTCTTTATGACAGATAATAAATTAGCCGGTTCATTTATGCGATTGGTGAAGATCATGGATGAATTGAGAGAACGATGTCCGTGGGACAAGAAACAAACCATCGAAACTCTGCGTCCACTCACAATCGAAGAAATGTATGAGCTTGCGGATGCAATTATTGAAAAAGACTGGGATGGAATAAGAGAAGAATCGGGCGACCTCCTCCTTCATATCCTTTTTTATGCAAGGATTGGAAAAGAAAAAGGTGAGTTCACACTCCAGGAAGTAATCGATGGAATTTCTGAGAAGCTAATTGCAAGACATCCTCATATTTATGGCGAGGTCAAGGTAAAGGACGAGGAAGAAGTCAAACAGAACTGGGAAAAATTGAAGTTAAAAGAGGGTAAAGAATCAGTATTAAGTGGAGTTCCTGTCTCACTGCCAGCTGTGGTCAAAGCCACCCGTTTGCAGGAGAAAGCAAGGCAGGTTGGATTTGAATGGGAAAATAAAGACCAGGTATTGGACAAGGTGAATGAAGAATTGCAGGAATTACAGTCTGCTATTAAGAAAAATGATCAGGCCGAAATAGAGAATGAATTGGGTGATGTTATGTTTTCGTTGATCAACTATGCACGATTTTTGCGGGTAGATGCGGAATCTGCCCTTGAAAAAACAAATAAGAAGTTTGTCCGCAGGTTTACAGAAATGGAAAAGAAAGTTACATCAGAAGGGAAAGATCTTGCTGATATGAGCCTCGATGAGATGGATGCCATTTGGAACTCCATCAAAAAGCAAACACACGGCCATTGAAAAATTTTTTTCGACAGGTTTTACAGAGTCATTTATACCTCCTGGTTGCTGCCGCATGGATGCTTACCATTGCATTCATTATTAATACCTACCTGGATAGCCCTTCTTCTACCAAGGTCATTCGTAATTCCATAGAGAACTATCTCCAAAGCAGGGAAGAGGATTTTCTTTCTATTGCCACCGATACCGCGTTAATTGGAAGACTAAGCAATCATCAGCTTGACGACAAACAGATAGCTAACCTGGTAGAAAAAAAATATTGCATCCTTATTTATGAGCCGAAGAATTTTGATGGTACCTGGGCATTGCAATTCTGGAATAACCAATTTGTAATTGCCAACGACAGCATTTTGAATATGCCTGATACCAATAGTTTTCAGACTTTGGATAATGGTTATTATGAAGTAATAAAAAGAACTGTCTTCGTTCCCAGGAAAGGTTCCCTGATTGTGCTGGGAATGATTCCGATCCGGTGGCAGTACTATATTCCATTTGCCAATCTTCCCAATGTCTTTGTTGATAACAGCTACGCTGAAAATAAGGTTCGAATAAGCAACCTCCCAACTGACATGCCCATTAAAAGCACTCTTGGGGATACTCTTTTTTACCTGGAACGCATAGAAACGCAGGAAACCAGCAGAATGGGTTGGATCACAATTGTATTTATCGTAACGGGTGTCCTGATGATCCTGTATTTCCTGCAACAGGTTGCCCATGAAGTATCGCAACATGTAAGTTGGTGGAGGGGGATATTGTTTTTAGTGCTGTCGGTAATAAGCCTTAGAGCATTCATATTCTTCTTCCCGGAAGTTTTCCAGTTGCGGAGATTTGAATTATTTGATCCAACAATTTATAGTTCCAGCTTTTTGATGGGATCATTGGGAGATCTGCTTATCAATTCATTCCTTTTCTGCTGGACAATGTTATTTGTACGAAGAGAGCTGGACGAATCTTACTTCCTTCCCAACAAGAGCAAAATACTTCAGTGGTTAAAGGCGGTTCTGGTTTTTGCAGTACTGGTTGCAACAACATTTTATATAGCGCACCTTATCCGCAGTCTCATTACCGATGCAAAGATCTCATTCAACGTAACCAATTTTTTCAGCCTGTCTGTTTACAGCTTTATTGGTTTTATTGTTCTTGCCTGCCTTGCCTTAGGATATTTTTATCTTTCTCAAATATTGCTGCAGATCATAGAACCCACTTTCAGAAAATATCCTTTGTTGATTTATGTGATCATTTCTACACTTGGTTTGTCGGTCCTAAGTTTCACCAACACACCGGCTACTGTGCAGTTGAACATCTTTGTGCTGGTCTGGCTGCTCCTCTACATCTTCCTCCTGCATCAAAAACTCTTTGGAGGGCTAAAGTTTAAATTGTCAGCATCGGAGGTTTTGTTCTGGTTATTCATTTTCTCACTCTCTATCTCCTTTGTTATTATTTATCAGAACAGAAAAATAGAGCTTGAAAACAGGAAGCGGCTGGCAGAGAAACTTTTTTTCCAGGCTGATCCCAATAGTGAAAGAAAGCTAAGTATTGCACTGACCTATTTTGACGATCATTTCCTGGTCCCGAATTTCAAGAGGTTCTCATCCAGGACTGTCAACCGTTTTCTGAAAGATAGTCTGGCAAACCGGAATTTTAGCGTATATCAGAATGAATACGAGAGTAACATCTACACGTTTGATTCAAGTGGAAAGCCGCTTTATAATGACAATCCCATTTCTTTTGATACTCTGAATACTATTTACCAAATGACTGGTAAAGAGACGAATATTAAAGGTCTTCGTTTCTTCGAAAAATCATTTGATCGTTTTGCATATGTATTTAAAAAGCCGGTGGTTGATACAGCTTCAAACCAAACAATTGGATACCTCTTTGTGCTCTCGGAGCCAATGAAATATAAGAGCGATGCATTGAGTCCGGAATTATTCAGGCAAAGAAGAGAAATAAGTACTGATCAATCGCCTGTTTACTCATACGCCGTTTACAATAATGGACGCCTGATTGAATATTTCAACGATTATCAATTCTCAACTCATCTGCCGGGAAAGGATATTCCGAAAAATGAATTTATAGAGAGGAGGACGAATGGGTTTAACGAACTATGGTATCGTTATTCTGAAGGCAAGGTGGTTGTTATTGTGAAAAAGGACAATTCACTTCTGGAAGCTATTACTCTTTTCGCCTACATATTCAGTGCATTTTTATTCCTGCTTGCTTCGTTCCGGGTAATTGCTCTTCTTATTCAATCCAGGTTGCGATTGAAGTTACTACGGCAATACTGGCAATTGAATATTCGCTCACAAATCCATAGTACAATCATTTTTATCAGCTTATTATCCTTTGTGATTATTGGTGTGGCAACCATTTTCTTCTTTATCAATAGATACAATCGAAATAATCAGGATCGTCTCACTCGAGCTATCCAGATCATGAATAAGGAGATTCAGACCAAGATCCGAAACCATGCAGTTTCTGATGACGTTCTTAAATTATACGAAACAGGTACAAATTCGGAACTCAAGAGATTGGTTGATGACGTGGCGGAAGTGCATGGGGCAGATATTAATCTTTATGATCTTAATGGAAACCTTCGGGAAACTTCTCATCCCATTGTTTACGATAAAGGCATATTGAGCAAGAAAATGAATGCTGAGGCATATTACATGCTTCACAGCAAAGAGCTTGTTCAATTCGTAAATGAGGAACAGGTAGGGATGGTTTCTTATCTGAGTGTTTATTGCCCCGTGAGGGATGAGAAAGGCAATGCATATGCCTATCTGAATATTCCATCATTTAATTCTCAGAAGGAATTGAAACAGGAGATCTCAAATTTCCTCGTTACTATAATTAACCTGAACGCATTTATCTTCCTTATTGCCGGAGCGATAGCATTATTTATTACAAACAGGATCACAAATAGTTTTACGCTGATTGGACAAAAGATGCAGCAGATCAATCTTGGCAAGTTAAATGAGGAGATCCTTTGGGAGCGTAATGACGAGATAGGAGGTCTTGTCAAGCAATACAATACCATGGTGCATAAGTTGGAGGATAGCGCGGCGGCACTTGCAAAAAGCGAGAGGGAAGGAGCCTGGAGACAAATGGCACGTCAGGTTGCGCATGAGATCAAGAATCCGTTGACACCAATGAAGCTAAGTATTCAGTATCTGCAGAAGGCAATTGACAACAATTCACCTAACGTCAAGGAAATGACTGGCAATGTTGCGAGAACTTTGATAGAACAGATTGATCATTTGTCAAAGATCGCTTCTGATTTCTCACAGTTTGCCAATATTGGAAATATCAGGAATGAAGTTTTTGATCTTCATGATGTGATTGGGTCCATCGCATCGTTATATGAAGCAACAGAACGACTCGAATTCAACTGGAACCCGGTACACCAGCGTATCATGGTGATGATGGATAGAACGCAGGTGAACAGACTTTTCACCAATCTCCTGCAAAATGCTATTGAAGCTTCTCATGATCATGAGGTTCGTCGGGTGAGTATCAATGAAGAATTACAGGATGATTTTATTCTCATCAGCATAACAGACAATGGCGAAGGGATTCCTGAGGGGATGCAGCAAAAGATATTCATGCCAAATTTCACAACAAAATCTTCAGGCACCGGCCTTGGTCTTGCGATGAGTAAGGCCATTGTTGAACAGGTAAAGGGAGAAATATGGTTTGTGACGCAGGAAGATATCGGGACCACCTTCTTTGTGAGGCTTCCAGTGTTAAGGGCGATGTAAGAGTAAGATTTAACCGCCAAGATTCGCCAGGACAAACACAAGGAATAAACTGTTTTGGACCTACGGTCCAAGATTTCAATGGAGATCATTTTGCTACCGACCTGTTACCCCTACGGGGCAAAAAAGATATCCATTAAGATTTTGTTTTCATTCTTGTTATTTAATCTCTCCTGAAGAAATTTGATTGCATTTCCCCGTCCCAGCGGGGCGAAAGGTCAGTAGCATCCAAACAGAAGTGTTCACAAATGCCGCGTAGCGGGATTACATTGAATGAAAAGATTCAACAACAATTTGTTTTGGACCTACGGTCCAAGATTTCAATAGAGATTATTTTGCTACCGACCTGTTACCCCTACGGGGCAAAAAAGATATCCATTAAGATTTTGTTTTCATTCTTGTTATTTAATCTCTCCTGAAGAAATTTGATAGCATTTCCCCGCCCCAGCGCGGCGAAAGGTGGGTAGCTTCGAAGGGAGAAGAGTTTAAAAATGCCGCGTAGCGGGATTACACCGGTGGAAGAATTCATCAAAAAATAGTTTTGCCCGTAAAAGGGAAGAAAAATATCAATTCAAATGTTGTTCTCAACTTTGCTTTTTTTCTTCAGCTATTGAAATTTGATAAATTTTTCCTCGCCCCAGCGGGGCGCAAGGTTGGTAGTAGGAGAGGAACATAATTCACAATGCCGCGTAGCGGGATTACAAAAATCAAAAATGGCCAATACTTATTCTCAAATCCATATTCATTTTGTTGCTGCCGTCAAATTCAGAAAATCATTAATAGGGAAAGAATGGAAAGAAAGATTACACGGTTACATCACAGGAATTGTCCAAAACAATGGGCATAAAATGGTTAAGATCAACAGCGTGCCCGATCACATTCATTTTTTGCTAGGCCTGAGTCCAACTCAATCAATTTCGGATCTGATGGAAAAAGTAAAAGGGGAATCTTCAGAGTGGATAATTAAACAGAAACTTTCAAAACATCAATTCAAATGGCAGTCGGGCTATGGAGCATTTTCATATAGTAAATCTCAGTTATCATCCGTAATCTCATATATTGAAAATCAAGAAATTTATCATCATAAGAAGTGCTTTCTTGATGAATATCAGGAATTGTTGAAGACATTTGGAATCTCCTTCAAGGATGAGCTCATTTTCAAAGAACTCGAAGATTTGAATAGGTAAGCTTTATTCCAGGCGGTTTGAAAACCAAAAATAGAAATTCTTTCGGTTTCGCACCCTTGCGTCTTTGTTTCCCTGCCTGACTGCATCACGCAGGCAGGTTTGCGATTAAATTCTTCTTCTCTTCGCAAGGAGGAATTCCTCAAAGTCTTTCAACGTAAAACTGCTGAGGTTTTGTTTTGCTGTAAGCGCAGCCTTTTGAGCAGACAGCACCCCGTACCGGATATCATCAAAGCGATCGAGATAATGAAGATCGGGATCAATGGAAATTAATACACCGTTCTCAACGGCTACATCAATCCATTCCCAGCTCATATCCAATCTTCGTGGGTGCGCGTTTAATTCAATCACCACCTTGTGCTTCACGCAGGCCTCAATGATCTTCTCATGATTTACGGGATAACCTGGCCTGCTTAAGAGCAATCTACCCGTCATGTGCCCCAGAATGGTTGTGAATGGATTTTCAATAGCTCGCAGCAAACGACTCATTGCTTTTTCTTCAGTCATTTTCAAATTGGAGTGCACAGATGCGATCACCAAGTCGAAAGTTGAAAGTATATCGTCTGAATAATCAAGTGCTCCATCACCCAGGATATCGGATTCAATACTCTTGAAAATCTTAAATGGCTTTAACTTTTCATTCAACTCATCAACCTCTTGCTGCTGCGCCTTGATGCGTTCCTCATTTAATCCATTAGCATAGGCCGCTGTCTTACTATGATCACTGATGACCATATATTCCCATCCGCGACTGATGCATGCCTTTGCTAGACTTTCAATGGTTTCAGTTCCATCGCTCCATTTACTGTGTGAATGAATTAAGGCCCTGATATCGGAAGGTTGAACGATCTCATTCGACACAATATTTTCACGAACTCGTTTCTCCCTCGCAGCAGGTGGAATATAATTCAGCTTGTTTTTTGTGAAAGCTTCCCTATCTGATTTGATGCCCTGAAGGGAATTCTCTCCAAATTTCCCCATCCAATCAATAAGAAAGCTTTCGCTGCAACTTTTTCTAAATAATTCCGGGAAAAGATCATTATCGGCAGCAAACGTAAATTTCAACAATACATTCTCTGGCCCCTTGAAACTTATGATATTATTGACCTGTCCTTCCTTTTTGAAATTGATCGATTCAAAAAAAGTTTCAAGTAAAAGGGGTTGACAGGTTGTAACCCATTCCAGTTCATCAATCACTTCCATCTGCCTTAAGAAAGATCCCGCTATCTCAAATTTCTCATTCTTAAACTGTGCTTTCAGTTTCTTGTCGATCTCAGATACGTAGGATTCGATCTCGGCATACAAATGACTTCCCTGGCTGGTTTGATAAAATTCTATAGACTGCCGGACGGTTTCCTGAGTTTTCGCTCCGAAACCCTTGAACCGTTCCAGCCTGTTTTCTTCGCAGGCGTACAACAACTCACCAATGCTTTCTATTCCCATTTCTTTCCAGATCGTTGAAATCTTCTTTGGTCCAATACCTTTTATGTTCAGCATTTCAACAACACCAGGTGGTGTTTTCTCGATGTATTCTCTCAATGCCTTCAGCTCACCAGTCTTTACAATCTCATCTATTTTTTTTGCTGTGCTATCTCCAAATCCTTTGAGGGCAGCAATTTTGTCGATTGTCAGATCTGGCAATTGAACCGGGAGCTTCTCAATGTTGAAGGCAGCAATTGAATAGGATTTTGACTTGAAGGAATTATCTGCATGGATGTCCATCAGCTTGGAGAGAAGTGAGAACTGGTCAGCGATGTAATAGTTGTCTATCAATTTGAAAATTTGAAAATGTGCTAATTTGAAAATTGAAGAAGAATTTAACCGCAAAGAAACAAAGACGCAAGGTTACGCTAAGATTTCTTTGAATTCAATTATCCAGGACTAATACCACATCATCCTGAGCCACTAATAATCCTTCTGCCAGGATTAATTCCTGGATGGTTGCATCTCTTGGAGATACAATGGTGGATTCCATCTTCATTGCTTCAATTGCAAAGAGGGGAGTGTTCTTTTTAACCTTATCACCTGCTTTTATATGAATACTTGAAATCCTTCCCTGCAGTGGTGCTCCGATCTCATTCGCCATGGTAACCTTTCTGTTTGTCTTCTTGGTTGACTTGTAGGATTTATCCTTTATCTCTATCGACCTGGTTTGTCCATTCAGTTTGAAGAACACATGTTTGATTCCATCTTCGTCTGTTTCACTCATGTACATGAATTTTACAAGGATGCTTTTTCCCGGCGCCAATTCAACAAGGGTTTCCTCGTTCGGTTTAAGTCCATAGAAAAAAACAGGAGTGGCCAGATAATGAACGTCGCCAAATTCCATCCGATGCTGATGATATTCATCAAACACCCTGGGGTAAAAAAGATAGGAGAGGAGGTCTGTGAAATCATATCCCTTCCCAAATTTTTCGTTGAAGCTTATCCATGCTCCTTCAAAGTCAATTGGACTCAAATGAGCATTCGGACGTTCTGTATAGGCCTTTTCATTCTTTAAAATGATCTTTTGCAGCTCAATTGGAAATCCTCCCGGTGTTTGACCAAGATCTCCTTTAAATAATCCGATCACAGAATCGGGAAATGATATCTGCTCACCTTTTTCAAAAATGTCCTTCTCCGTATAATTATTGGCGGTCATGAAGAGTGCCATATCACCCACAACTTTTGAAGAGGGCGTTACTTTAACAATATCCCCGAACATCTTGTTTACGATCACATAATTTTTCTTTATCTGCTCAAATCGATCCTCCAATCCGAGAGACCTGGCTTGCGGACGAAGATTGCTATACTGTCCGCCTGGAATTTCATGATCAAACACCTCTGCAGTTCCTGCTTTCAATTCTGATTCAAATGGATAATACCATTCTCTTACGTCTTCCCAATAATTTGAGAGTTCATTTAATTTTCCCAGATCCATTTTTAATTCCCTCGGATGTCCCTGCATCATTGCAAGAATGGAATTGAAACTTGGCTGTGAAGTGAGTCCCGACATAGAAGAAAGCGCAACATCAACAATATTCACTCCGGCTTCTATTGCCTTCAGGTATGTAGCAGTTTGTATGGAAGAAGTGTCGTGTGTATGCAGGTGAATGGGAATATCAATGGCCTTTTTGAGTTCTTCAATCAGGATCTTTGCCTGAAGTGGTTTTAATAATCCTGCCATGTCCTTGATTCCAAGGAGGTGCGCTCCTGCATCTTCAAGTTGTTTTGCCAGGTCGATATAATATTGCAGATTGAACTTCTTGTTCTTTTGCGAATCAAGAAAATCACCGGTATAACAAATGCATGCCTCGGCCAAACCTTCGGTTCTGTCTCTAACTGCATTGATGCTTATACGCATTCCTTCAATCCAGTTCAGGGAATCAAAAATTCTGAAGATGTCGATTCCCCTTTTTCCTGATTCCTCAATAAATTTTTCTACCAGGTTGTCAGGATATGCAGTATAGCCAACGGCGTTGGAGCCCCTGATCAGCATTTGAAAAAGGATATTCGGGATTTTTTCTCTCATTCGCTCCAACCGTTCCCATGGGCACTCGTGCAAAAACCTTAGGGCCACGTCAAATGTTGCTCCGCCCCACATCTCAAGTGAAAAAATTTCAGGGTGATTTTTTGATACGGCTTCAGCGATCCTAATCATGTCAGTTGTGCGGACCCTTGTTGCCAATAAAGACTGATGGGCATCCCGGAAACTAGTGTCCGTATATTGGATCGATTTATTTTCTTTTAGCCAGCCAATGAATTTTTCTCTTCCAACCCGTTTCAACCGATCCTTGCTCCCTTCAAAATCCGATTGGGGATTTAAGGCAATTTTTTCTGGTATTCTGAACGATGCATTTTCATTTATGCGGGAAACATCAGGATTACCATTTACAATGACCTCGGCCACATATTTAAGGACCTTGGTTCCGCGATCCTGCCTTGGGGCCATTTTGAACAATTCAGGATGGTTATCGATGAAATCTACCGATGCCTTGCCTGATTGAAAGGTGGGATGTTGCAGAACATTCTCCAGAAAGGGAATATTTGTTTTAACGCCTCTTATCCTGAATTCCCTGAGTGTTCTAACCAATCTTTCACAACTCTCTTCCAGATTTCTGCCTGAAGCGGTGATCTTAACCAGGAGTGAGTCGAAGAAAGGAGAGATGCTAACGCCGGGATACGAACTGCCTTCATCCAGCCGAATTCCCGGGCCACCTGCATTTCTATATGCGATCAGAGTACCATAATCCGGCTTGAAATTATTGACCGGATCCTCCGTAGTCACCCTGCATTGGATGGCAACACCTGAGTAATTGATCTGGTCCTGGGACTGAATATTGATTGCGGGATCGGGTAATTTATGGCCTGCTGCTATTAGAAGTTGCGTTTTAACAATATCTATTCCGGTGATCTCTTCCGTAACAGTGTGCTCCACCTGGATGCGTGGATTCACTTCAATGAAGAAAATATTTTCTTCCTTATCAACAAGGAATTCAACAGTACCAACATTATTATAGTTTACCTGTTTTCCGATCCTGACAGCGTATTCATACAATTTATTTTTTGTTTCCTGCTTCAAAGAAATGGCTGGTGCCACCTCAACTACTTTCTGAAATCTTCGTTGAACTGAACAATCTCTTTCAAAAAGGTGCACAATATTTCCGTGCTTGTCGCCGATGATTTGGACTTCAATATGTTTGGGTGATTCGATGAATTTTTCGAAAAAAATAGTATCATTTCCAAAAGCCACCTTTGCCTCATTTCGGGCTTCTTTGAGGATATTTTCCAATTCTTCAGCTTTTCTGACGATTCTCATTCCTCTTCCTCCTCCGCCTGCCGAGGCCTTAATGATGAGTGGAAATCCAATTTTTTCTGCTTCAATTCTTGCGTTTTCAAAATCGCGAACGTCAGCTTCACTTCCCTCGATCATCGGAATTTTAGAAATCTTGGCAGCTTTTTTTGCGGAAATTTTATCGCCCAATTGTTGCATCACTTCTGGTGATGGTCCAACAAAAACAATATTCTCTTCGAGACATCTTCGTGCAAAATTTGCGTTCTCAGAAAGGAAGCCATAGCCCGGATGTATGGCATCAATATTCTCTCTTTTTGCGGTGGTGATTATGGCTTCAATATCCAGGTAAGGTTTGAGTGGATCATCATTCGATCCTATCTGGTATGCCTCATCTGCCTTGTAGCGGTGAAGTGAATAACGATCTTCATAAGTGTAGATCGCAACCGTGCGGAGATTCAGTTCGGTGGCAGCTCTCAGGATACGGATGGCGATCTCACCCCTGTTAACGACGAGTAGTTTTTTGAACATATTGGATGCTTAAGGGACCCGTAAGATAATTTGATAATTTGAGAATTTGAAGAATTGAAAATGGGGGAAGATTTAACCGCCAAGACGCGAAGGAACGAAGGTTCGCAAGGAAGTCTTGGCGTACCCTTGCGCCTTTGTTTCTTTGCGGTTAAAAAAAGTTTATAAAAAGAAAAAGTCCCGGCGAAACCGAGACTTGATATTTTTCGAAACAGTATTTAAACTATTTCTTTTTTCCAGCTTTCTTAGCAGCTTTCTTTTTAGGAGCGGCTTTCTTAGCAGCTTTTTTAGGAGCTGACTTTTTCTTAGCGGCTTTCTTTGCAGTTGCCATGTTTTTAGAATTTTAAATGGTTAGTAAAAAAACTTAACGAAAGTAAAATTATAAATTTTTTGCAACTGTCAAAATTTTTTTTCCACAGAAAAAATTTCAGGCCCCGGGCGGGAACAGGGAGGACACTAACAAATGTCCTGTCATTTCTTCCTTTTTTGAATTCAACTACACCATCAGAAAGTGCAAATAATGTGAAGTCTCTTCCAACGCCAACATTTTTTCCGGGATGATATTCAGTCCCGCGTTGACGAACAAGAATGTTTCCAGCAATAGCAGGTTGACCACCAAAAATTTTTACACCAAGTCGTTTGCTTTGTGAGTCCCGACCATTCTTTACACTGCCTTCACCTTTTTTATGTGCCATAGAACAAATTTGAAATTTTGGAAATTGACCTCCTACGCTAAAGCTTCGGCGGTTGAAAGAAATTTGAAATTGAAATTCTCAAAATATTATGCGATATCGCTGATACGGATTTTTGTGTAATGAGTACGATGTCCGTGTTTCTTGCGAAATCCTTTCCTTCTTTTCATTTTAAAGGCAATCACCTTATCGCCCTGAACATGATCCAGGATTTCTGCCTGAATCTTAACTTTAACATCTTTCCCTGCCAACAGCTTACCATCATTATGGGAAAGCAACACCTCGGCAAATTCTACTTTATCACCGGCATTGCCCTGAACACGGGGAACATACAATGTCTGATCCTTTTGAACCCTGAACTGCTGACCGGCGATCTTTACAACTGCGAACATATTTGAAATTTAAGGACGGCGAAGGTAAGGAAATCAAGGCAATTTTGGAATTTTGGAATTGGGAAATTTTGAAATTTGGCTCAAAAATATAGACTGCAATGCATAGAGGATTAGCCTTTTAGTCGGCTAGGAGCCTCAGTCTATCCCATTTTCCCCCATCCTAAGGGGAATTTGCTTAGGTTTGCTCCCGCTTTTCATGTCGGCTTAGTTTATGAAGATCAAATCCTTTCTGGCAAAACCTTTTGCCTCAATTATATATAACCGGATCCAGAAAAACATGGGTACGGCTCTTTCGGACCAGGAGTCCATTTTCAAGGAACTCATGAAAGTGGGTTCTAAGACATCCTTTGGATCAGAGCATAAATTAAAGGACGTAAAAAATCATCAGGATTACCATCAGGCTGTTCCCATCCGCGATTATGAACAGTATAAGATATATATAGATCAGATAAAGGAAGGGAAGCACAATGTTATCTGGAAAGGAAGACCGATCTATTTCGCCAAGACTTCCGGAACCACCAGCGGAGTTAAATACATACCTATATCTAAGGAGTCAATACCCAATCATATTAATACAGCCAGGAATGCACTCCTCTGTTATATGGCTGAAACAGGGAATACCGCATTTGCTGATGGTAAACTGATCTTTCTCTCGGGTACTCCTGAACTAGAGAGGATTGGGGATATTCCAACCGGAAGACTCAGTGGAATCGTAAATCACCATATCCCAAAATACCTGCGCTCAAACCAACTTCCTTCATATGAAACCAATTGCATTGAGGATTGGGAAACCAAGCTGGATAAGATAGTTGAAGAGACGATCAAGCAGGATATGACCCTTATTAGCGGAATACCTCCCTGGATGCAGATGTATTTTGACCGTTTAACGGTAGGGGAAAAAAGATTCGTGAATTATTCCCAAACCTTTCAGTGATAGTTCATGGGGGAGTGAACTTTGAACCCTACCGCTCCAGAATTTTTGAAAGTATTGGAGCTCCTGTTTCTACAATTGAGACCTTCCCTGCTTCAGAAGGTTTTTTTGCATTCCAGGATTCGCAAAAACAGGAAGGACTATTACTAAATACCAATAGCGGCATTTATTTCGAATTTGTTCCGGCAGCTGAGATATTCCAGGAGAACCCAACCAGGCTTTCATTAAAAGATGTAAAGACAGGCGAGAATTATGCCCTTATTATAACCAACAATGCCGGACTTTGGGCATATAATATAGGAGATACCGTGAAGTTTGTATCAGTTGACCCATATAGGATCGTGGTAACAGGCAGGATCAAACATTTTATTTCAGCATTTGGGGAACATGTGATTGGAGAAGAGGTAGAGCAAAGCCTGATGAAGGCTGCGAGAGAATTAGGTGTGCATGTTACTGAATTTACTGTTGCTCCATATATTCAGACAGGGGCAAGGTCAATCATACCATGAATGGTATATTGAATTTGAGAACAAACCCTCAGATATCTCAAGGTTCGCTAAATTGGTTGATGAAAACCTGCGGACAGAAGAATATCTATTACGATGATCTGATACGCGGAAATATTCTCCAACCTCTAAATATCCGCATGGTGAGAAAGAATGGTTTCATTGATTATATGAAGTCGGTAGGAAAACTCGGTGGGCAAAATAAGGTGCCTAGATTAAGTAACGACAGGCTATTGGTTTCCGAGTTTGGAGAAATATCGTGGAACTAACAAAGATGACTTGCTAAATTGAGTGTTGTCATGAATGCAACAATAACCCAGAAAACGGATTGCTTTATTTGGCTCTACCGGCTCTATTGGGAGGCAGGCACTTGAAGTAATTGCATCCAATCCGGAAAAGTTTTCTGCAGAGGTTCTTACTGCTCATCGAATGATGAACTCCTGGTAAAACAGGCATTGCAGTTCAATCCCAATATTGTTGTAATTGGAGATGCCCCAGAAATATCAAAAAGTAAAGAGCGCACTTTCACAAACTGATGTAAAAGTATTTGCCGGCGAAGCTGCACTTGAGGAAGTAGCAGCAATGGATACTTATGATATGATGCTCGCTGTCAATTGTGGGATTTGCAGGATTGAAACCCACATTGAAGGCAATTGAAACTGGCAAGGCAGTGGGACTTGCTAATAAAGAAACACTGGTTGTTGCGGGTGATATCGTGATGAGAAAGGCTGTTGAAAATCGTGCTCCCATCATACCTGTCGATTCTGAACATTCAGCAATTTTTCAATGCCTGGTGGGAGAGATGAGAAATCCCATCGAAAAAATTATTCTGACTGCTTCAGGTGGACCATTCCTTGGTAAGAAACCGAATTATCTGGTCAATGTAAAGAGAGATCATGCATTACAGCATCCCAATTGGAACATGGGAGCAAAGGTTACGATCGATTCAGCAACCCTGATGAATAAAGGGCTTGAGATGATTGAGGCCCGATGGCTTTTCAATCTTCAGCCAGATCAGATTCAAGTGCTTGTACATCCGCAGAGCATTATTCATAGCATGGTGCAATTCGAAGATGGGAGCATCAAGGCTCAAATGGGATTGCCTGATATGAAATTGCCAATTCAATATGCATTCTCCTTTCCGCACCGCATATCTAATAAATTTCCGAGGTATGATTTCAGGAAGCCAAACAGTCTAACTTTTGAAGAACCAGATCTGAAAACCTTCCGGAATCTCTATTTAGCAAACGAAGCCTTGAATAAAGGAGGAAATCTTCCCTGTGTACTGAACGCTGCAAACGAAATTGCCGTATATGCCTTCTTGAGGAACCGTGTTGGGTTCCTGGATATGACTGAAATGATCGAACGAAGCATGCAACATGTCTCATTTATTGAGGAACCAACGCTGGAAGAGTATTTTGAAAGCGATGCTGAGGCCCGTAATTTTGCCGCTTCTTTAATTAAATTATAAACCCCCCATCTAAGCTGAAATAGTATTGGTCTTTCGGCGTTTAGAACCTGAAATAAAAACTAATGGAGTTATTAGCAATTAATTGGTCTGAAGTTGGAATCAAGGCTGCACAGTTTGTACTTTCTTTTTCAATCATAGTTGTTCTTCACGAGCTTGGACATTTCCTTCCTGCGAGATGGTTCAAATGTAGAGTGGAGAAATTTTATCTTTTTTTCAATCCATGGTTCTCACTATGGAAGAAGAAGATTGGTGAAACTGAATGGGGAATTGGTTGGATTCCATTCGGAGGTTATGTCAAGATATCTGGCATGATCGATGAAAGCATGGATAAAGAGCAGATGAAGCAACCTCCAAAGCCCTAGGAATTTCGCGCGAAACCAGCCTGGCAACGATTGATCATTATGGTGGGAGGAGTTATCGTGAATCTTTTGCTTGGATGGTTTATATATGCAATGATGTTATGGCACTGGGGCGATAGATACATTGCTGCTGACCAGTTGAAATATGGAGTTGGTACAGATTCACTTGCTCAAAGTATCGGACTTAGAGATGGTGATCAGATCCTCACAGTTGATAATAAAAAAATAGCAAAATTCAGAATGATCCCGCTCACGGTAATTCTAGAATGGACAAAGACGCTGCAGGTAGAGAGGAATGGTCAACCGGTAACGATCCAGATTCCAGAAGATTTTGCTGGTAAGCTAATTCGCAACAAGGCTATCGCATTCATAGAACCCAGGTTTCCATTTGAAGGTGTGGATACGGTTATTAAAGGTGGACAGGCAGAAAAAGCTGGATTAAGGAAGAATGATGTGATTCTTAGTTATAATGGAAAGCCTGCAAGTTTTTACAGCGACTTCAGAACTGATCTCAGGGCTTTGAAAAACAACCATTGGATATGGTTGTGTTACGTGGAAGTGATACAGTAAAGATTCGTGCAATTGTATCATCCGAAGGAAAATTAGGAGTTGGTCCTAAGAAACCTACAGAGGATATTATAAAGAAGAAGTGAGGCATTATGCATTTTCTCTGCATTTCCGGCCGCGTTCAGGAAAAGCATTGAAACATTAGAATATATTGGCTGCAGTTGAAACTTATATTCAGTGGAAAGGTTAAGACATCAGAATCACTTGGCAGTGTGTTCAGCATTGCGAATATGTTTTCTGCAGAATGGGATTGGGAAAGTTTCTGGGGTATGACAGCATTCTTTTCACTTGTACTTGCATTGATGAATATACTTCCGATACCAGCATTGGATGGCGGGCATGCAATGTTCACGATCATTGAAATGATCACGAGGAGAAAACCGAATGAGAAAGTAATTGAGTATGCGCAGATGGCTGGGATGATATTGTTGCTGGGGTTAATGGCGTATTCGCTTGGGCTTGATATATTCCGCATTTTCAAATAGGAATTTAACCGCCATGACGCGAAGGCGCAATGGAACGCAAGGACTTCTGGCGTAACCTTGCGCCATCGTCGTAGTAAACTTTTTTGGAACAGTTAAATCTTACACGCCTTCGGGATATTAATAGAACACCGCGGCATAGCTCTTTGCAAATGACTGCCATGAATTAGTATCTCTCACTTGCCAAAGAAGGGCTCCAACCAAAAAGACTATAAACACAACCAGAAATGGTTTGTAGTTTTTCTTTTTGTAGATATCATATCCCAGTAAAATCCCAACGATTGCAAGAGTGATCAGATCAGTGATCGTTAGGGCAATCCCAAAATCAACGCCAAAACTATTGATGAGTCCACGGCCCGCTCCAGGTCCGATGGCCAGGATACCCGTAGCAATCATGTAACGCATGTGCGAGGCTGGTTGTTTTCGGTAGAGCATAGCCAGCGCCCAAAAAATAGCGAACGAGATAAGGCCTCTTGAATCCAGGGCAATGAAGGTCAATATATCATGCTCAGGAACTTTTCCGATTGATCGCCAGTAACCACCCTGGCCTACGAGGAACAGGAATATGATAATGAGTGGTCCCAGGACATAAGATACTTTGCCTATGTTTCGGTGAAGTTGGGTCCTTCCTGTTTTAATAAGTAAAGGCTGAACAATCAGCAACACCAACCACAACATCAGCAAGGCTCCATGGATATGGATGATATAGGTTTTATCTTTGAAATTTGGGAATTGGCTGGAATAATTTTTATAAAATCCCCATTGTACTGCAATGATGACAAGAGCGATGAAGATTGATATGTTGCTGTAAGTTTTCAGTCTGGCCTGTTTTTATATGTTTGCTGAAGATAATAAACGCAACCATATTAAATCCAATTCTACGCCTCCTTTTAGAAAATCTGAATTGATTTCAAAACATTTGCTTGGCTTATTCGCATGTTGAAAAAGAAGCTGAGTAGCGAACTAAAGATAAGAATGTATTCGTCGCATGCCAGATTGCCAATGCATGTTACGCAAGTTATTTTTGTAGCTTTAAAAACTTTGCTGCATTGTTATAAAATATATCTTCCTTCTCCTTATTGCTAAGAAAAGTCAGGCTATTTAGAAATTTAATTGATTTTTCAATAGCATAAGGCCATATCATTTGGTCAGACCCGAACATTATCCTGTTTAAATAACCTGCATGTTTTGCATTCTTCAAAAATTCTGTAACGGTTCGTTGTGTGTTAGGCTCAACCCAAAGCATCACGGCTATATCCGTATACAATTGGGGATAATAGGCCATGAGCCGCAAAGCATGTTCATGCCACTCTTCTCCACCGTTATGCATCATATAAATCCTTAGGTTGGGATATCTTACTAACACATCTTCTATAAGGTATGGGTCACCTAATTTGAGCCTTGCCTTTGGAGACCACGAATAAGTTCCACCTGGGTCACCCCCGCCTGTATGCACTGCAACCGGGATATCATACTTCTCACAAATACGTAAATATGGCTGCCAGGCAGAATCGCTAAGGGTAGTACCGCTATAATAAGGTGCGATTTCTCCAAACACTTCAATCTTTTTGTCCCTTATCATTTGTTCAAACTTCACGCTGTCCATACCATAATCTGTTGAGGCAAACATCAAAATCCCCCTGAGAATGCGATGGCTGCTATCGTTTGCCACCCAATTTTCAACACTCTCAGGATTACCACTCACTACAGCTTTCACGATATTAAATTTCTTGAATGCTGCGAAAGTGGCTATGCGATGTGTCACTGCATCTCTTGAACCTTTATTGCCATAAGAATCACTTGCTGGTTCCCTTTCACCAAAATCACTGTTGCTGTACGAGTGAATATGCATGTCTATTATGCGTGGTTGGGACTGTCCAAATGAGGTTTGGAAAATTAAGGAGAGTAAGATTATTATGTAGTGGTTCATTCGGAAGCTTTGATAATTGTGTCTAACACTAAAATAGCAGTTTATACTCAGTTCTTAAATTGTCAAATTCGATTAGATCGCGGATGAGCAAATTGCACAATAATTCTTCGGCTCTGCCCCTGGCGTTTTCATGCCTTTGTGGCTAAACATCCTGTTAAAAACTACCAGATGACTGAAAAAAGTCGGAAATTTGCATTTGTTTGACTTGGGGGTGTTTTGGTTTTGACAGCATAGATCTTTGAAAGTGTAAGCATGTCGTGCGTTGGATAATTAGCACGTTAATCTGAATATTCAAACATTCAAATGGCAATACTCAGTATGCCATGGCTGCCTAATCAGTGATTAGATAGTCATTAGGGCCGCGATTGCAGGTTCGCCTGTTACCATGCATCGCCGCCGACTCAAAATCAAAACAGGATGCTGCAACCGAAGGCTGTGACGGTTGCTTAAGACTATACAGCTAAGTGGTGAATTGGTTTGTTTGTTTCCTGTTCACTGCCGACAATTAATAACAGAATAAGCATGTAGAAAGCTTTTGGCGAATATGTTTGGACACCGGTTCGAGCCCGGTCACCTCCACTTTTTTCTCTGCACGCAAGTGCAAGTCGCTGCAAAACAGGTTCTTTCACATTACGGGAAGTGCATATAAGTGCATAAAAACGCACCTTTTTGGTGTACTTTTGGTGTACTGCGGGGGTTCGTTTTTATGGTACACCTGGATATGCACTTCCCTGCGTGACTTTGCACCTTGATTTATTACACCAGTCTGTGAATTTGCTTAACCGTAAAATTTACAGATATGGAACTCTTGAATGTTCGATTCAGTTTTATCTGCCGTTCTACCCACGTAGATGCACATGGCAAACATCCCATCGTTTTAAGGATCACTTTTCGCAGCGAAAGAAAAGATCTCTTTACAGGCCTGTATTGTTATAAAGTTGACTGGGATCCACATTCCAGTACAGTTTTAAAAACAGAGAAAACTTTCAAGACGATCAACGAAAACTTGAAGGTCATTCACCGCAAAGCCAGTCAAGCCCTGGATGAACTAAAGTTCTCCGGATCTCCTTTTACCATTCATGAATTAGCTGACCGAATCAAAGGCCGCGAATCCAAACCAATACTGCTAGTAGAATTTCTAGTGAGTGCGCTAACCACAGTGAAAGAGAGAGAAGGTGTCGACATCAGCAAGGGAACTTTTTTTAAGTACAGAAGAAGCATTGAGCATGTTAAAGACTTTTTGGGAGATCATTATAAGGTCAGGAATATTTCGTTGAATAAGATTGATGCGAAATTTCTGAATGACTATTTTATTTACCTGCGGAAGGAAAAGAATATTTCTCACAATACGGTTCTCCGGTATCTCCAATTTTTTAAAGGGTTCATGCTTCCAGCTATCAAAACTGGAATCATTAAGCATGACCCGTTTCGTGAACTAAAACATAAACGTCATGCAACGATCGTAGATTTCTTAAGTCAGGATGAAATAGATAGAATTGCTGCGATTGATCCAAAGAATAAGGACCAGGAACGCGTGCGTGATATATTTCTTTTTGCGTGCTATACGGGTCTCGCCTATGTGGATCTGAAACAATTAAGAAGTGACCATATTATCTTGGATGTAGATGGCACACTATACATCAGGAAACCCAGACAGAAGACAGGGCAAGAGAGTATTATTCCTTTACTCGCACCAGCAATCTGTATTCTGAAAAAGTATAGTTTGACTGGAAATGTCCAGGATTTGGGATGGTATGTTTCCAGTAATCAGAAGATGAATATGCGATTGAAGGAAATCGGTAAACAAGCTGCAATAACGAAAGAGCTGCACATGCATTTGGCTAGGCACACTTTTGCCACAACGGTAACGCTTTCGAATGGAATTCCTTTGGAAACTGTGAGTCACATGTTAGGTCATGCTTCATTAAAACAAACACAGCACTATGCGAAAATTGTGGCTAAGAAAGTGAAGAGTGATATGGAGATTTTGAATCTCAAATTCAAGAATGAGTCTTGAGTTTCGAATCCCAGCGGGATCACAAAGTAAAAAAACAGCCCTTGTAAATGAAATATTTGCGAGGGTTTTTTGTTTTGGGTTCAATTGTGGGGTCAATAGATTAAATACCTTCAGGAATAGATTTCTCTTCAGTTTTCAAATTCCGTTATTATGAGTAACCACAGACTTAACGTATTAACACCGCCAGTCTGCAATTGGAAATGAATATGTAGTTCTTTAATCCAACTAGCGATTTCACTATTGGGTAGTTCAGCCGTTCAGACAAATAATTGACAGATCAAACATCCGAAAAGCCGCTGATTTGAATTCTCATCATCGCAATACCTATATCCAGGCTGGTACATATTCAATATGCTGCAGCGACCCCGTAAACTTTCACAATTTGGACATCATTTCAGAAATGGAAAGGGCAGTTTCAAACGATCAAAAAGATGGGAGTAATCGCAAGTTTATAATTAATTTCAGGAGCAACTTGCATCGATCGCAAGTCAAGACGGGTTAGTTGGCAAGTCATTTGTCCATTAAATGAGACCTACAAAGAATTTGGAAAATTTGACTTGCTCTATCGCTTCATGAGTATGATTAATTTCAGAACTTTGAAAGGTACTCAATGGTTGATTACCTTTTGAACACGAACTCATCGGCATCGTCAAAAGCAGGGCTAGGCACGATATTGGGTTAACGGAATTCTTGAACATTTGAAATTCTATTGAGCAATATTGCTGAAATCCCGCCTTCGGTCAAACACTAAAACGTTGGCTGTCATCTGAATGGAAACCTAATTTTTGTGAACTAAAGCACCTAATGCAATGTTTGATTTCTCAAAAAAGCTACATGACGGGAAGGCCCAACAAATTGTGAACCCAATCGATTTGTATGAAACTCTTGATCGTGCAAGTGATAAGGGACCTTTACGACCATCTCAAATAGACATTCTCAAAAATTGGTTTGATAACCACAGTACAAAAAAGGATTTAATCATTAAGCTTCATACTGGAGCAGGTAAAACGCTTATTGGATTATTAATTTTACAATCAAGGCTAAATTCCACCAATGAACCAGTAATTTACCTATGCCCAAATAAGTTTCTTGTTGATCAAACTTGCGACCAAGCAAAACAATTTGGAATAAAATTCTGTCGTGTAGATGCGAATAATCAACTTCCTCAAGAATTTCTTGACGGTAAAACCATTTTGATAGCGACTGCCCAGCTACTCTTTAACGGGTTAACGAAATTTGGATTGAGGCATAGTTCAATTTTTGTTAATACTCTTTTGCTTGATGATTCGCACGCTTGCATCGAGACAATTAGCGACGCATTTACTATCAGAATAAAACGAGAAGAAAGGCTTTACTCCGAATTGTTTTCACTCTTTGAAACGGAATTAGAAGCACAAGGAGAGGCTGTGACTGAGGAAATTAGGAAGGGTGGCTTTGACTCATTTTTGATTGTTCCTTATTGGGCTTGGATCGATAAAATCAGGGATGTGGTTAAGCTGCTCGTTAAATACGATCAAGAGAATTATATTCTTTTCGTCTGGGATTTAGTTAAAGATATAATTCAAAATTGCCAATGCATAATCTCTGGTACAACCATAGAAATTTCGCCGTACAACAATCCCATAAGCCTGTTTGGTACATTTTCCCGAGCGAAACATCGTGTTTTTATGTCTGCGACTACTAGCAATGATGCATTTTTTATTAAAGGTTTAGGGGTGGATTTAGATGTGGTAAAAAACCCCATAAAATATAGCCAGGAAAAATGGTCAGGTGAAAAAATGATACTTACACCTTATTTTATTCATCAAGATTTTACGAACCCAACAGTTGTATCACTATTTTCGAAACCAAACGTTAGACGAAAATCAGGAATTGTAGCCCTTGTTCCTAATAATAAGAAGGCAGAACATTGGAAGCAATCAGGCGCAGAATTTCCTAACACTTCGGAGATCCAAAACGCTATCAGAAGATTGAAGGAAGGGAATTGCGAGAAGACCTTGGTTTTATCCAATAGATACGATGGAATTGACCTGCCAGATGACCAATGTAGAATACTTGTAATCGATTCAAAACCGATTTCCATGGGGTTGTCAGATCGATTGCAAGAACATTATCGAGAAACCAGCAAAATCATAGACTTAAAAACGGCTCAGAAAATTGAGCAGGGAATGGGGAGAGCGGTTAGAGGAGAGAAAGACTATTGTGTAATCATAATTACAGGCATGAATCTGATTTCGGTGTTATCCAGTAATAGGTTGCGACGATATTTTTCTCCGCAGACAATTAAACAAATTGAAATTGGAAAAGCAACAGTAGAGCTTGTCGTCGAGCAAGCAAAGAGTAATGATTCAGTAGAGCTTTTGAATGATATACTTGCTGTTGCTCTAAAGCGAGATGATACTTGGAAACGCTTTTACGTTCAAGAAATGAACTCAATTGTCGAAAGCGAAGTTGATGAAGAAATCCATTTTCAGTTGCAGTATGAAAAACGGGCAGAGGAACTGTGCACTAGCGGGCAGTTTCTAGAAGCAGTTGAAGAAATTCAAACTCTTATTGATAAATACATTTCGCCTAACGATAAGATTGAACGGGCCTATTACTTGCAAGAAATGGCAAGATATTCTTACCATATTCAAAAGACTAAGTCTAATGAGTATCAAATACAATCTTATAAATTGAACAGATTCCTTTTGAAACCACCGACCGGAATTAGTTTTCAAAAATTGCAGATTAATCGAAAGAGAACGGAAAACATAATCAACTGGATTAAGCAATTTGCAGATTATTCCGAATTACAACTTAGGGTTATTGAAGTATTAAGTGATCTGTCATTTGGAAAAAAGGCAGATTCATTTGAAAGGGCTTTAAACGAATTTGGATTAGCGATAGGATTTGCATGTGAGCGACCTGACAAGGAATTGAAAAAGGGACCGGACAATTTATGGAACATACATGAGAATCAATATATACTTTTTGAATGCAAAAATGAAGTTCACGAGGATCGTGCGGAAATCGTCAAAGATGAAACGGGTCAAATGAATAATGCTTGTGCATGGTTCACGACAAATTATCGAATGACTGCTACAAAGTACGTACTAATTATTCCTCCAAAACATATTGCATCCTCAACAGGATTCAACTTTCCAGTTGAAATACTTAGACCAAAAGGACTAAGTAAGTTGAAAGAATCTTTTAAGAAATTTTTTATGGAATTCTCGACCTATAATTTGAGAACAATAACAGAAACTCAAATCGAAAAATATTTGGCTGTGCATCAGCTAACGATCGATGACGTCCTAGCTAAATACACCGAAAAGCCAGTTCAAAAATCATGAATACACGAAGAGCTATATGATAAATTCGTCGGATGGAATATCATAGACCCCGCATAGCCAGTTTACATAGGTTGGTGTATCTCGTAATGCACACCGTTAAAAACTTAATATATAGATGGAAGAATTGATTTCACCCAAATATCAAATGAAACTTATAAAAGAAGTAAGTGATGCAATTTGGAAAGAGTTTGGTAGTTACGAGCAAGTACGATATTATTTAAGCAAATGGCACGAGAATAATTATGACCCTAACGGTTTCAATGATCACTACTGGGAGAATTTTACAATTGTTGAAAAGGAAAATAAGAAAATTGATCTTATAGCAACGTTGAATTCAATGAGTGGAACAACATTAATAAAGCTCGCTGTTGATTTAGGAGTTGATACACCAGATTTTATACCATCTATTCCGACTTTCAAAAACGAACTTAAGTCAGAGTATAAAACCGCTTATGATACATTTCAAAAGGCTTACAAACAATTAGAAACAGACCCGAGCCTTGCCGTCGGCCTTGCAAATTCAGCACTTGAAAGTATCATTAAGGAAATCTTGAAAGATGACAGAATTGCAAGTAAAATCGCAGGAGGAGCAACTTTATATAAATTAACGTCAATCATTCTTAAGGAGTTTAGCCTAACTAATACTGAGCATCCAAAAGAAATAAAGACCATTGGAAATTCACTTTTAGCAATAAATCAAGCAATAGAGACATTAAGAAGCGAAAAGACTGACTTTCACGGTAAGACGGCCGAGGACTATATATTAACAGATACAATATTTGCATACTTTGTTATAAATTCAGTTGCAACGGTGGGATTGTTTCTGAATTCGTATTACAAAATTAAATACCCAAAAAAGGACGTTACACGCCCTGAAAACCAATATGATGATTTGCCGTTTTAGGACCCTGGACGAATTCAATATGTTGGTTTTAATGAGGCAGCTACGTTAAGGCTTGCCACTGGTGGTCAAATTATTACGCCATTAGCAACGTCATTAAGAGGAAAGATTGATTTGAGATAGTGTAATGACTCATCAGAATCGGTCAGAATTGTATTTCCTTTGCGGGCCGTCAGATAGGAGGAAACCAGATTTCTAGACCAATCCCGCCAGTACGATTTGCTAATGGCCAATCTTCATGATCTGATCTAAATTTATCTAGCCGATATCTTTCGTATGCGGTTTCTTTTTGTGGAGGACACGATGAAATCATGATTCTTAGGTTTTCATATCCATTAGTTTGCCAAAGCCATTCTCCGCCAACGTGATTGGTTGCCTCTCCTAAACCAAATCTTAATAGAGCTCGAACTCTTTTTCTAACATTTCCTCTACCTATGTAGATGATATCTGTTTCTGCAGCTAAAGCGATTCTTTGCCATTTATTTATTAAGATTTCCTTATTGACTATTCTAGCACTTGAACATCCGGCATTTGAGTTAAATCCTATCTCCCTTGGATTTTGATGGTATACCACATAAACGCCGGAGTTCTTGTGAATATCCTTCCAGTTTGCCCTTGTATTCACTTGGATACGTAACAATAATTCGTTTAAAGAAAAATCAGACTTGAATGGATCGGAGTGATATGGTATTTGTGAGCTCTGCATCGTGGCTGTTAACGTTCAATTTTGCAAAGGTTGGGAGTTTATCATTCTTCAAGCTACTACGAGCTGTCCTTGACAGGTCAATGTTTTGGTAGTACATTAGGCTATGTAAATTTGTCATAATAAAATTCGATTATCTCAAGAAATTGATTTCTCTCACATATCCTAATTATTTCCACTATGGTTCTTAATGAGGTTGCTTTTAAAAGTAAATCTTTTTTCGTACCCTCGTCTAATTTGGAATAATGCACACCCCATACATAGGCAACTTTATCCTTATATTTGAAGCTTACATTGGTATTTAATTGCAGCCCGATCAATTCTGATATCCTTCCTTCGAGCTCATGTTTTTTCATACAATCCTTTCCCCAAGCCGATATCTGGCGATCAACTTTTGGGTAACGCAGCAGTCTATTTACAATGTGTTCTGAACTTTTGTAGTTCTCAATTAACCATTTTACTTGCGCTTCGTCTAGCTCTAAGTCTTTAATCAAAGTTGTAAGTTTCCAGGCTATTTCATTTTGGGCGCCAACTATTAAGGAAGAGAATAAAAAGAAAAGGTTGTCGGTAGTTTCTTTATCGAGATACTCTTTTTGAATGTTTTGCTTGATCAGTTTAATCAAAAGAAGCCTTTGAAAACGTTGGTGAGTGCGAATGCGTTCTATCACCACTTCAATTAGTCTATTCAAGACCTTCTCATTTGGTACTGTTCGCTTTATTAAGTCTTTGTATGTAACGATACTCCTGTAATCCCTAAGCCATTCTTCAGGGATTTCAATCGGAAAATTTCTCAAATAGGAGTCTTCAAGAAATTGATATTGCTCAGCAGGTAGTTTCATGAGACTCTACTCAATGTTCAGGAATGTGAGCGATACGGAAGGGGTGATGGAAAATTATTGTTGGATTTTCCATAGCTGACATAGACAGTATGTAGGAAGGTTACTGATTTCATATTGCTACCATTTGGAATTAGATTATGAAGAGGTAATATAAATGCTGTTAACTTTTCGGGTATTTCCGAAGGCATGAATTTAATCAAAGATTGGAGTTTGAGCAATGCCGCTTTTGGCAATACATAGTAGCTGCTAGCGCAAAGGGGGGTAATTGCAGTTATTTGGCGAATTGCATATATTCATCATAAGTAACACCTATCGCACCTTTGTCAATAAAGGTAATTTGTTCAAGATATTTTTCGAAGATATAATTAGCCGGTTTCTTAATATCAATTACAATCATTGGTTTGTTAAAAATTAAGTAATGATTTTCCAAGTATTCATTTATTCCTCTGTCTTGAAACCCATATCCAATAACAAATAGATGGGTTGAGTTGAGTAAATTGTTTTTAAAGTACAGAAAAAGATTGTCGTAGAATGGATCATGGTACAATCTAATTTTTTCGGTTGTGCCTGTTAGGAAGTCAGGATAGGTCTCTGAAAATGGCCTTTCATATAGATATTTTTTCAACTTTTCATCAAGGCGTTCAACAAGGAACTCCCTTACGGCAAAGTCTTTCTTTACGCGGATGGGATTCTTGCCTGAGAAATGGTTACCGCCTGGTGAATCAGATTGTATTAGCGTATAATTGTCAATACTACCGTGCAGTTTGAAGAGTCGTAGTTTCTTACTATACTCATTATCATAGTATCGCAATCTTACCTTGTAAGATTTGTGGACAGTCCCAACTTTTGATTTGTGGTCAAAAGAAACTTCACCAAAATATGGCGAGCCATATTCGGTAAATCCGTCAGAGTAGTGTTGCCATAAGTCTACGTGCTTGCTTCCCAGCATGTCAAAAAATAAATCGTGGTTAAGTGTATGAACATCTACGATTTTTGTTTTCAAGGAATCGCGAATACAGCCAACCAATGGCTCATAGTGAGGATAATTGCTGTAACTAACATCCTCATGATATCTGGGAACGTTCAATAAGCATGAAATGAGTTGGTTAAATATCCTTTTGAAACGCCAAACTAAGTTGTAGTCGTCTATGATGTATAATTTCGCCTTGATAAATGTGGTCCGAAATAGTTCACAAAACTTATTAATTTCTTCCTTGCGTTTTTGGAAACGAAGAAACTCGGTGAGGAAATCATAGAATTCCTCATAATTGTAATAGTCAGAATTTCCACCTAGAATTAACTTGCAATAGAAAGCAGTAAATTCTTGTGCAAACAGTCTGTCAAAATATGAACCTGGCATCCATCCGTTTGGGTCACGCCATTCAGCTTGGTAGAAGAAAGCTCTCTGATCTGTCCCTAAATAAAAGTCGCCTTCTTTCAGGTGACTCATCTTTTTGTTAATTGCACTAACTGCCGGAATATTTTCAGGAACAGAAAAGCCAGAACCAAATAAAAATGAAATGTGTTCCGTCATATTCTGTATAGGCTTCAGTTCAATCAGTAATGTTTCCAAGCAGGGCAGCTACCTCGTATTTAGGCGAAATTTGGTCGAATGCCATTTAATATACAATGCCTAATTTAAGAGAATAGAACGCGCCAAACCGTTTCAACCTTTTCAAAAGTAAATGTGGCGAAGCGAACACCCAAATTTGAGTTTTTATTTATTCGGACGAAGAAGAGGAAATCAAAGTAAAGTATCCCTAAGCAGATCTTTACATTTGACGCTTTGATACTTTGAGAACGGATATTTAATTAGTCAGTAAAAGTATTCCCAAGCACTTTTATTAATTCAGTAAATAGTTGGCTTTGAAGCCCGGGAAGTTGCCTGCAATGTTTAATTCATTATTATTTTTTATAATTTGGTCTATACATTCATTTACAACTCTGCTTCTTGAACCAAAACCCCGAACAACTTGCCCGTGATTCGATTGACTCCGCACTTGAGTTGAGTGGGTGGATCGTGCAAAGGAAAAACGCCATCAATCTTCGGGCGGGTTTAGGTGTTGCGGTTTGCGAGTATCAAACTGAAGTCGGCCCTGCTGACTATGTACTGTTTGTTGATGCAAAACCTGTTGGTTTAATAGAAGCCAAGCGCGAAGAAGAAGGCTGTGCGACTTACCATGCACGAAGAGCAAGCGATAGAATATGCCAACGCAAAATTAAATACCTAAATAATGATCCGCTGCCTTTCGTTTACGAAAGCACAGGGGAAGTAACAAGATTTACTGATTATCGAGATCCCAAACCACGTTCAAGACCCATATTTACTTTTCACCGTCCACAAACTTTTGAACTCATGGCTGAGGGAACCAAAAACACTGAGAGCAAGAGTACTTTGATATTCCTACAATGGAGCGTGGCACATTGCGTGAATGCCAGTTCATAGCCGTCATTAACCTGGAAAAGTCATTCCGAGAAAATCGTCCGAAGGCTTTAGTGCAAATGGCAACAGGTTCAGGTAAAACTTACACGGCCATTACCTCGATCTATCGTCTACTAAAATTTGCAAGAGCAAAACGAGTTCTATTTCTTGTCAATACAAGAAATCTTGGCGAACAGGCCGAACAGGAATTTAAAAAGTACGAACCACATGATGATAATCGCCTCTTTCCTGAACTCTATGGTGTAACGCGTTTAAGTAGTTCTTTTATTCCGCAGGATAGCCAGGTTTACATCAGCACCATCCAACGACTCTATTCTATTCTAAAAGGAACAGAGTTAGATGAACGTGACGAAGAGGAAGATCCAGCATCAAAAAAATGGAAACCAAGGGAACCTATGCCTGTTGTGTACAACCAAAGAGTACCAATAGAGTTTTTTGATTTTATTGTTATTGATGAATGCCACCAGAGCATTTATAATTTGTGGAAGCAGGTGCTGGATTATTTTGATGCTTTCCAAATAGGTTTAACCGCTACACCTGATAACCGCACCTTTGGTTATTTTGAAAAGAACATCGTTTCTGATTATGGTTATAAAAAAGCAGTAGAGGATGGAGTGCTGGTCCCCTACAATGTTTTTGAAATAGAAACCAAGATCACCAAGGAAGGTTCAAAGATTTCTATTGGTGAATATATTGACCGACGTGAAAAGCTTACCCGAAAAAGGTTCTGGAATCAGTTGGATGAAGAAGTAGAATACAACTCCAAACAATTAGATGATAAAGTTGTAAACACCAATCAAATCACATTAATTATTCAGGCTGTACGCGACCAGTTACCTGTGATGTTCCCAGACCGTATAGATACGGATGGGAAATTTGAAGTTCCCAAGACGTTGATCTTCGCCAAGAGCGACTCTCATGCAGATGATATTATACAAATTGTTCGGCGGGAGTTTGCCGAAGAAAATAAATTCTGTAAAAAGATAACCTATCGTACAAGTGAAGGACCCGAAAAGGAGGATCCAAAAACCGTATTGCAGCAATTCCGCATGAGTTATTATCCACGTATTGCAGTTACTGTGGATATGATTGCAACAGGCACGGATATTCGTCCACTGGAAGTATTGTTGTTTATGCGTGATGTGAAAAGTCGCAGCTATTACGAGCAGATGAAAGGTCGAGGTACCCGCACTTGCACACTCGATGAATTGAGGAGCACCGGCACACCTGCAGCTAAGTTCACTAAAGACCATTTTGTAATTATCGATGCCATTGGTGTAGAAAAGAGCCAGAAGACCGATAGCCGACCGTTGGAGAAAAAGCCCGGCCTTAGTTTAAAAGAAGTTCTGGAAGGAATTGCCATGGGTAATAAGGATGAAGAAATGCTTTCCACTCTCGCGAACCGCCTAATACGGCTTGACAAGCAGATCAACGAAAAAGAAAAAGCTAGTTTTGCAGAGAAAGCAGGAGGCAAAACAATTAACGACCTGGTGAAGGATCTGCTGAATGCATACGATGCAGATACAATGGAAAATTTAATGTATAAAATTAAAATTGAGAATCCGTCTGCATCACCCGAAGAGCTCCATTCACAATTCACCATCCAACATACACAACTAATAGAAGAAGCAACATCACTAATCAACAATTACGACCTCCGCAACTATATTATTGACGTACGTAAAAAATACGACCAGTTCATAGACCATATCAATCCGGATGAAATTATCAAAAGCGGTTGGGTAGCAGACAGCAAAGCCGCGGCTGAAAGCCTGGTATATGATTTTAAACAATGGATTGAAGAACATAAAACAGAGATTACCGCCCTGCAAATTTTTTACGCGCAACCTTTCCGAAGGCGGGAGCTTTCCTATAAAATGATAAAAGATATGGCAGAAGCTATAAAAACGAATAAGCCCATGTTGGCACCTATCAATATCTGGAAGGCTTATGAACAGTTGGAAAAAGTGACCGGTCAGCCAAAGAACGAACTAATGGCCCTGATCTCGCTTGTGCGCAAGGTTTCCGGTATGGATAGCACACTTACCTCATTTGATAAAACGGTAGACAAGAATTTCCAGGATTGGATATTCAAAAAGCAGGCCGGCACACTCAAGTATACCGAAGAGCAAGTGCAATGGCTGCGTATGATAAAAGATTATATAGCAGCCTCCTTCCATGTGGACAAAGAAGATTTTGAACTCGACCCATTCAACAAAAGAGGCGGCCTTGGAAAAATGTGGCAGTTATTTGGCGAAGAAACAGATGGATTGATTAATGAATTAAACGAAACCTTGGTTGCGTAGAATTATGTACTTCGAGACCGTGCTACTATCAAGCCTCTGTTGCATGTTTATCCTGAGCGAAGTCGAAGGACATATATACTGAATAACAAAATTGAACAATGAACGAAAATCACAATATAAATGGGTTGCCAAAAGATTGGAAGTGGGTGACTATACCTGATGTTGTCGGTGAAAATGGAGTTTTTGTAGATGGGGATTGGATTGAAAGTAAAGATCAAGATCCAAAGGGCGATGTTAGGCTTATACAATTAGCTGATATTGGTGATGGTAATTTTAAAGACAAATCATCGAGGTTTTTAACCCTGAAACGAGCTAAAGAAATCAATTGCACATTTTTGATGGAAGGAGATATCCTGGTCTCTAGAATGCCCGATCCTATTGGAAGGGCATGCATTTTTCCATTAAAAGGCGATAGAAAATTTGTAACAGCCGTGGATGTTGCTATCATAAGACCTGAAAAGGCATTAATTGAGAGTAAGTATTTATTATACTCTATAAATAGCCCTAATTATAGAAATTCTATAGAAGATTTGCAAAGCGGCACAACAAGGAAAAGAATATCAAGAAAGAACTTGTCGATTTTGAAATTCCCTCTTCCTTCCAAACCTATACAGCAACAAATAGTTTCCAAAATAGAAGAACTCTTTAGCGAATTGGATAAAGGCATTGAAGAATTAAAAACTGCGAAACAGCAATTAAAAGTTTACAAGCAAGCGGTCTTAAAATGGGCTTTTGAAGGAAAGCTAACAAATGAGAATATAAAGGATGCTGTTTTGCCAAAAGGATGGGACTGGAAAACATTAGGGCAAGTTTCAAATGTTTCTGGCGGACTTACAAAAAATAGTAAAAGGGAGAGCCTACAGTTGAAACTACCCTTTTTAAGAGTTGCAAATGTATATTTCAATAAGTTGAATTTAGCCGAAATGCATATAATTGGAATTAAGGAAACAGAAGTCGAAAGAGTTAGATTAATAAAAGATGACCTACTTTTTGTAGAGGGCAATGGAAGTATTGACCAAATCGGTCGTGTCGCATTGTGGAATGGAGCAATCGAAAATTGCGTTCATCAAAATCATTTAATTAAATCCCGGTTATCGAAAAAGATACTTCCAAAATATGCTTTGTATTTCTTTTGTTCAAAAGGTGGAAGAGACAAAGTTAAATTACAGGCAGCCTCTACTTCTGGATTACACACATTAAGTCTTGGAAAAATCTCAAAACTTGAATTGCCATTGTGTTCGATGGAAGAACAAAAACAAATCGTTCAGGAAATAGAAAGCCGCCTTAGTGTTTGTGACATGATTGAAGAAACAATAACCAACAGCTTAAAACAGGCTGAGGTTTTACGGCAAAGTATTTTAAAGAAAGCGTTTGAGGGAAAATTATGTGACAAATTCAAAAGCAATGTTTAGGGGTTTTAAAGTCGAATCACTGTCAATTCCAGGCGAAAATTTTCAAAAAGGGTTGGAGCTTTTTGAAGCTAATAAAATTGATATTCAGCGTAGGTTAAAGAACTCTATTTTTAGTACAAGTGTAATGGATGGTTCAGCAATTCAGTCAAATTGGTTTCCGCAAATTGACGCACATATATTCATTTCTCATTCTCATGATGATAAAGACATGGCTATAGCTTTATCTGGATGGCTATGGCGCAATTTTCATATCAAGTCATTTGTCGATTCTATGATTTGGGGCTATGCGAACGAGCTACTTAAACAGATAGACGATTCTTATTGTTTAAACGAAGACAAAACAGCTTATGATTATAATATACGGAACTATTCAACAGGACACGTACACATGATGCTCTCAACAGCCTGGGTGACGATGATAGATAAGACGGAATGCATCTTCTTCCTTGATACTAAACATTCCGTTTCCGTTCAGCCAGTTGAGAATATAAAGAAAACAAAGTCAGCGTGGATATACTTTGAGATTGCTACAATGCAACTAGTTCAGAAGAAACAACCAATTAGACAATTGCTGGAGTCTCAAAAAACTTTTTCTGAAAAGGAATTAATAAAAAAAAGCTTAGAAGTCACATATACTCTAGATTTAGATCATTTGTCAGAATTGAAAAGTAGTATTCTGAACAAATGGGCTGAACGAAAATACTCTTTGCCGGAAGACGCATTAGATGCCTTATACGCTTTATGTCCAGCAAAAAAAATTAATAACAGTCTTCATGGATAAACTCTAATTATGGCAAAACACATTTCACAACTTGACTTACAAGCATTTTATAGAAATGAAATACGGAGTAAAGGTGAGCAAGAAGTACAAAAGATTGTCAAGGATAGTAAAGTTGATCTAAAAGAAAGAAAGAAAAGAAAAAGCATTTTTCTGTCTCACAGCCATTTCGATAAAACTGTGGTCTCTAAAATTGCCCTTCTTTTTAATAGCATAGACTATGATATATACGTTGACTGGATGGACGAAGCAATGCCAAAGGTGACAGAGAAGCGCACAGCATTATTGATAAAAAGTAAGATTGTGCATTGCCATAAATTTTTGTTTCTGGCCACTGCCCGAGGTCTGCAATCCAAGTGGTGCGACTGGGAAATAGGGGTTGCTTACTCTATTAAAGAAGAGAACGAATTAGCAATATTGCCCATCGAGTCTAAGTCAGGGAAATGGCGGGGAAGTGAATATTTGGACTTACTTCCAGAAATGGAGTTCGATGTGAATTCGTTGGAAAATGCAGATGTGCGAAAAATAAAGATTAGATATTCACCTAGTCGGGCTATTTCATTAGAAAAGTGGCTCACCGATAACACTAAAAAACCTTAAAATGTCGAACGCAAACCAGGCCTCTTCACTAGCCAATCCGCCGCAAAACACAGCTGAGGATAAACGGAAATATCTGGAATTTATCCAAAGCATTATAACAAGGATGAATGGTAATTCGTTTTTGATCAAAGGTTGGGCTGTGACAATAGTGGCGGCGCTCCTAGCATTGTTCGCATCAACTAAGAATATTGCATTCCTTTATATTAATGCCCTACCGGTATTACTTTTTTGGGTGCTTGATGCAACGTATCTCCAAATTGAAAGAAAGTTTAGAACGTTGTATAAAGAAGCAGTGAAAAGCCAACCGTCAATTCCAATATATGAAATGAATTTTAATCATCCTGCATTGCCTAAGGAGGATAAGAATAGGTATTTGAAAGTTTTAGGGTCTGCCACAATCTGGCCTTTTTACCTATTGCTTTTAGTAGTTTCTGGTCTATGTATATTTTTTATTCAAGCTTAAATTGAATCTGATAAAAAAAATACTTTATTAATCGAGGATACAGTTAGAGTAAAGATCATTGATACTATAGTCAATAAAGGCAATATCATCAATACGGTCATTTTCCCTGATAGGTTGAGTCCTAAGAAGTTTGATTCACCGACATTCATGAATTATAAATAAAGCCAGCAACAATGGAACTAAATCAATATCAAATAGAAGCAGCTACAACAATACAAAGGAATGCTACTGATGATAGATGGACTGAAATAATTCCTTTTTTGGGTATTATCGGCGAGGTAGGTTCGGTAGTTTCCCAACTGAAAATCAAATTTCGAGACGGCAGGTCGTATGTTGCTTATAAAAAGAAATTGGCCGAAGAATTGGGTGATGTATTATGGTATATTGCAGCTATTGCTACACAAAATGATCTGAAGCTTGATGAAATTGCAGCGGATAATCTTCTTAAAATTCATGATAGATTTCTCGCAGATGAGTCGTTGGGTTTCAAGGACTTTGACCTTGACTATCTTGAAAGTGAGAGATTTCCAGACGAATTTGAAATTGAGTTTAATTCTTTTGATGATAGTGGTAAAAGAAAACTCATGATCATTGACAGAAGAAATAATAAACCGATAGGTGATCCATTAACTGACAACACTTATGAGGAGGATGGATATCGCTTTCATGACATTTTTCACTATGGTTATTTAGCTATTTTAGGCTGGTCGCCAGTGCTTCGCAAATTGTTGTCATTGAAGCGGAAAAGTATGCCGGAGGTCGATGAAAATGAGGATGGGGCCAGATCCCAAATAACAGAAGAGTTGGTGTCTCTGTTTATTTATCACCACGCACTGGATCATGATTTATTAAAATATAGTTCAAGTGTTGATTCTGGTATTATTAAAAGGGTTCAAAATTTAGTTATGAAAACAGAGGTAAAAGATTGCAGTGGAAAACAGTGGGAGAAAGCGATACTTAATTCTTATCAGGTGTTTAATAAGCTTCGAGAAAACGACGGAGGAAGAGTACTCGTCAGTAAAAAAAACAGATCACTGATTTATTTAGGCAAAAAATGAGTCTGTCGCACTTAAAAACTATGTCGATTTATGTTTAGTCAAAAAAATGGATTGGTTATTCTAAATAAGAAACAGCAGCCAAAGCCAAGCAGCGTATACAACACCTATTGGAAATTTGCTGTTGAGAGGCAGAATATATTTTTCAAACGATTAACAAATCCGCGGGAATATCCATGGACATCAGATTTTGTTTTAAATAATTACAAGTTTACAAATGCCTATAGAGTTGCAGATAGAGTAAGTCAGTATCTAATTTCTGAAGTTATTCAAAAAGGTAGTCAGGATAAAACGGAAGTATTCTTTAGGATTATTTTATTTAAACTTTTCAATAAAATTTGGACATGGGAATATCTCCAAAAAAATCTTGGGAAAATAAGCTTTTCTTCGTTTGACTTTAGAACTATTTCTAACTTACTTAAGAAAGCCAGGTCGAACGGAATGCCTATATATTCGAATGCTTATATAATGGCTTCTGGTAAGTCCTCCTTCAATCACGATTTTAAGCATGAAAATCATTTGCGATTACTAGAAAGAATGATGGCTGATAATTTAGCTACACTTTTGCGCGAGTGTAATACTATGCAAGAAGGTTATGAGACATTGCTTTCCTATCCCACCATAGGAACATTTCTTGCTTACCAATATGTTACCGATATTAACTATAGTGAAATAACAAACTTTTCTGAAATGGAATTTGTAAAAGCCGGGCCTGGAGCAAAAGATGGTATAAATAAGTGTTTTGATGACTTAGGAGACTATACAAACGAAGATATAATTAGAATGGTTTGTGATAAACAAGAAGAGGAATTTAATCGGCTGGAGTTAAATTTCAAAAGTTTATGGGGAAGGAGGCTACAACTGATCGATTGTCAAAACCTATTCTGTGAAGTCGATAAGTATTCAAGGGTTGCACATCCTGAGTACTCGGGTTCTTCTAATCGTACTAGAATAAAGCAAAAGTTTCAACCATCTTCGTTGACTCCAATTAACTACACTTTTCCTCGGAAATGGTTTTTGGAAAACCCCTTGATGGCTTATGGATAAGCGAAATAACATATTCATAAGTCATCATGGAAAAGATGATGACAAGGTACAAGCACTAAAGGAAAGATTATGTTCTTCGGGGTATAACGTCCATAACTTCTCTGTAGACAGTACAAAGCATAAAGATGGAAGAAAACCTACTGATGCAGTAATCGCCAGATTTTTAAGAATGCAAATAAGATGGTCTGGTACATTTGTTTGTTTAATTGGAAAGGATACGTATACTCGTCCATGGGTGAATTTTGAAATAAGACAAGCGCATTTGCAAGGCAAAAGAATAATTGGAGTTTATGCTCATGGCTTTAAGGATACTGAATTGCCTGAAGCGTTTAAAAGATATGGGAACAATACTTTTGGTTGGAACTCAATTGATAAAATTGGTGATGCAATTGCTGGTAAACCTTTACCATTCGAGAACCCTGACAGTACACCCAGCACTCCTATCTATAATGTAACGAGAGTTAAATGTAAATCATGAATTTCTTCTCATATAAATTAGATCACGATTACGGATTGGCCCCAAATCCCTTTGGAGAGTTTTGCACTTTGGCTGTTTGTAAGCCAGGTATTCGGTCTAATAAAAATCTTGATTTAAAGGATTGGATAATTGGAACAGGGAGTAAGGCCCTGGGATTCGTGCATCATTTAATTTATGCAATGCAAGTTGAGGAAACACTGACTTTTGACGAATATTGGGAAGATGAAAGATTTCAATATAAAAAGCCTGTATTAAATGGAAGTCTAGTCGAACTGTATGGGGATAACATCTACCACACAAATAAGAAAACAGGAAATTGGATTCAAGAGGATTCAGCTCATTCAGAGAAAGGTGGGTTAACTAATGAAAAGCATTTAGAGAGTGATACAAGCGGAAAAAATGTATTAATCTCAAGGACATTTTTTTATCTGGGAGATCATGCAGAACAAATTCCTGAACAATTTCTAGAAATATGTAATGAAGGTAGAAATATGAAATACCGGGCAATTGATGAGAAGTTGGGAAAAGCATTTATCGATTGGGTCAAATCCAAATTTAAACAGGGCATCAATGGTGATCCTATTAGTTGGAAAGAACATTTATAATTTCCCTTGCCTTTACGGGTGTTCAGCCGCAACATTGGAATTGTTGCCGTGCTGTCACCTTCAATTGTAGCGCAGGACATGAGTGCGACTGTCATTAAATTCATAAAATAAGATGTCCACCAACCAAATCTTTCCATAGTCTGGTCCTTCTGCTATACTCTCCGAGATGATGGTGTCTGAACTATGATTTATTTGATGAAATGAATACTTTGATTTTATTTTCTACTGCACAATCATGTTCCCAAATGAAATAATCATAGCCCATCACAAAATCAATCTAAGTAAAGTTCAAGACAAAAAGGATCAATGAAAAATACCCTGAAAGTGAGTTCACCGGAAAAATCATTGGTCTGCTGTATGGAGGTGCGCCGGATTTTGGTAATGGTTCCAGAAGTGATTTATCAACGGGCAATAGCTATTGAGTTTAGCAGGCAGAATATCAATTTTACTAGAGAGCATGAAATGGATATTCGTTATAAAGAGGAAGTTATAGGAGCGCGGAGGGTGGATTTTTTCGTGAAAAGCAAAGTGAGGCTTGAAATAAAGGCCTTAATTCGTTTAGAAGATGTTCATCTTGCACAGGCCATTAATTATCTGGGGCATATGGCTTAGGACTAGGGTTGTTGGTTAACTTCGACGCAAAAAGTTTGGAATTCAAAAGAGTAATGAAAAAGTTTTGAGGGATAATTTGATTGATTCAATGAACATAGTGTTGGAAGAAGAAATCATAGTTCGTCAATCAATCATTTTAATCAAGTTCAAGACAAGAGCATATAAGTAATGAGCACCAATCAAATCATATCCAAAGTCTGGTCCTTCTGCAATACCCTTCGGGATGATGGTTTAGGCTATGGCGATTACCTGGAACAACTTACCTATCTGCTTTTCTTAAAAATGGCGGATGAGTATACAAGGCCGCCCTACAGCCGTAATCTGCCCATACCCAAAAAGTACAACTGGCAAAGTTTAACACCCTTGCGTGGGGCTGAGCTGGAGGTTCATTATATCAATATTCTTCGTGAGCTTGGAAAGGAGAAAGGCATACTCGGACAAATATTTACCAAGAGCCAGAACAAAATTCAGGATCCCGCCAAGCTATACAAACTGGTAGACCTGATAGATAAGGAGAATTGGGTAATGATGGGTGCCGATGTAAAAGGTGATATTTATGAAGGGCTGCTGGAGAAAAATGCAGAAGATACTAAGAGCGGCGCAGGTCAATATTTTACGCCTCGTTCCCTTATCAGAGCCATGGTAGAATGTGTTCGTCCAGAACCCATGAAAACCATAGCCGATCCTGCCTGTGGTACAGGTGGTTTCTTCCTAGCAGCTTATGATTATATTGTAGCCACGAATAAAGATTTAAATAGAGAACAAAATAAATTCATCAAGTTCAAAACATTTTGGGGTAACGAGATTGTTGCAGGCACAAGAAGGTTGGCTTTAATGAATCTCTTTCTGCACAACATTGGCGATATAGACAGCGACAACAACATCTCACCAGCCGATGCACTGATTGCATCATCACCGGAGCGATATGATTATGTTCTGGCCAATCCACCCTTTGGCAAAAAAAGCAGCCAAACCTTTACTAACGAGGAAGGAGAGCAGGAAAAAGAGGACCTTACATACAACCGGCAGGATTTCTGGGCGACCACCAGTAACAAGCAATTAAATTTTGTGCAGCATATACGCTCTATGCTCAAACCAACCGGTAAAGCAGCCGTTGTTATTCCGGATAATGTCTTATTTGAAGGTGGAGCAGGAGAGACGGTAAGAAAAAAATTATTGGAAACAACTGAAGTACATACCATCCTTCGTTTGCCAACCGGTATCTTTTATGCCAATGGTGTAAAAGCAAATGTTGTTTTCTTCGACAATAAACCTTCTAGCAAAGACCCATGGACAAAGGAAATCTGGTTTTACGATTACCGCACCAACGTACATCATACACTCAAAAAAAATCCTTTAAAGCTAAGTGACCTACAGGATTTCATCACCTGCTATAATGCAAAGAACAGACACAAAAGAACAGAAACCTATCATGCAACAGAACATCCAGAAGGTCGCTGGAGAAAATTCTCTTACGAAGAAATTATTGCCCGTGATAAGACATCATTAGACATTACCTGGTTAAAAGATAAATCACTCGCGGATTTAGATAATCTTCCTGATCCTGATATATTAGCAGAAGAAATTGTAGAAAATTTAGAAAGTGCCTTAGATGGTTTTAAGGCCATTATTGCTCAGTTAAAGAAGTAGGTCTGATAATATTCAAATCTTTTCTTCTGCTGGTCCTTGACTTGCTTTTTTTTTAATTTAAATGTCAAATATCTTTTCCAATCAAGGGTATAAACGGTGTGAGCGAATACCCAATTCTGATTCTCTTGGCAAACCGATAGGATTATCTTTATATTATTAGGTTTGAGATATTAAAAATTAAGCTGACATTTAAATGCATTCAATATTTGTTAAAGTCTGAAGTAATCCGCTAGGGATTTGAGGATAGAGATCAATGAGATGTGATTAGATGTAAATCACAATCCGAAAACCAAAAGGGGTTGCGTTTAATGTGCTCAAAATTATGGTAATAGGGTATTTTGAGAGAGTTAGAATTAAGAGGGAGTGCCAAAAAATTGCTGAGTTAAGAAATCTAAACTCTTTTATAGACCTTCCGCTGAAGCTGAAACCACTCTAATGGCACGAATAATAATTTCCGCGATCCTTGTTCTTATGTCGTTTTTGGCCTACAGTCAAAGAAAAAAATTTGAGCCCATATCAGTTGTGATAATAAAGCCACGGGAATTTAAATATGATAGTAAGCAGCAAAAATATATTGCTAAACGAAGTGCTGAAATCAATTACGAATATAACAATCCAGTTATCTCTATTCAATACCGTCCGCGAAAGAAGGAACCTCTTGTCCAACGAAGCTCGTCGATTTTCAAATAAATGTTGACTATTTCAATTACGCTGCCTTTATAGCCCAGTATTATCTTGCACAAGTATGCCTGGGACTCGATACTTCTTGTTCGGTTATTATCAAGGAACTCAGTGAGGATGAAAAGAATCTAAGCTTGCAGCAAATTGCCGAAAAAGAGGGAAAACAGTACGTACTGGATTTTAGTTCAATAGAGGTTCTCGAAAGGAATAAGAGATTTCAGGCCAGCATTTCAGTTAAATTCTACAATAGTAAAACAAAGCGATATTTAATCGAGCCATTTTAGGGGAGGTGAAAAAAAAGACCTTACCCTTAATCTGGAAGGGCTCCCGCTAAAATGTGACAACGCTATGGATTGCGCATATTTTAATGCAGTTTCAAAAATTATCGACGAAATTATTTGCTCTCTGAATTGCGGGTGGATCGCTGAAGATATAGCTCTCAATAAAAGAAGAAAAGAAGTGCTCATCAAAAATTTCTTCAGTAAGGCTTTTGATAAAAGTATTTTTCGGCAAATTATCCCGGCAACTGATTCAACCGTCAATGTTGATAATTCATTTCATGCTATTTTCAATTCAGATAGCACAAAATTTATTTCATTTTTTTTAGAAAAAGTGACTGACTCTGCAAAGTTGCAGCAGGCACGGCTTGGAATGATTGATCCTCAATATCCATTGGTAACTGAGGAATACGTTGTCTACGGTGTCAACTACAAGAATAAATGGTACTACTCCACCCGCTCCTATGGCCTTTGTATGGCTGCTGATCAAACACTTGAAGGCAGAAGGAAAGATTTGTTCAACCACCTTCAATTTTATGATTATGGATTTTTCAAAGACGAAAGTATCGAACCAGATCCTGCGTTTTGGGAAACCAATCTATTCGGAATAGTGGGATCACCTGGCGCTTACCGGTTTCCGGATAAAACTGAGGAACTGAATAATGCCCCATATAAAGGACTTTACGTTATTGTTGCCCGGAAACTCCGTGAAGAAAGGAGAAAAGCTGAAAAAATTGTTGAAGAAGAATTGGAGAGAAAATATATAGATCCACTAATTCAAAAACTCAACCTTGAGAGCTCTAGTAAGAAAAATTTTTTTATTTTCCCAATCGGCATGCATACAATTTTAGTACCGATTACCCAAAATATGGGTGGAGGTTTATATAAGGCACGCTATTATGTCCTAATACCTGACGCTGAAAAGAAGTATAAGGTTTTTGAATGGACTTATTTCAATAATTCGGATCCCAAAAAATATGCTTACGTAATATATGATGAGATAGGAAAACTAACATATTGGAATGCCCGAATCGAAACCGTTGAGGACAAAAACTTTTGGAATAATTATGTGTTAATGTGGTAGGGTAATGTCTATAAGTATTTAAGAGAAGTAAAATGACAGGCATTCTCTGGAAACTGGGAAGTTTTTTTCAATCTTATTCACTTTCTGTTGCCACTTTATTCTTCCTCTACTTTGGAAGATTTTCTGATTCTCATACCAATTGGCCTTTCTACCCTTCAACTTAGTTGAATTATGTAAGTAACAGAAATGCAACAAACTTCATTAGATATTTAGTGAGGTTTATCAATGCAAGAATCCTAAATGGCAACCCACCAAAAAAATAATCTTTCAGATTACATTATAATACAACTATTCAAAAAATCTCGTATGATGAATGCTTGCTTAGGTTTTCGCAAATACAAAATCTTTTTTTTCAATCCATTTTTGAATACAAAGACTATATAATATTTTCGATCTATTCTTTTAAAACTATCGTTGGATTCTGTTTCAATTCTATGGAGGTCAGTAAAGTTATGCTCCATCTTTTGTTTAGATGCGATCATCCAAAGCGAGAGTAGAAAATTTTTTGGAATAATTCTAAACTTTTTTACCACTGGGTCTATAGATATATTATTGAAATTGGAAGTTTCCACCCATAATGAGATAAGAAGAAATGTATATGCACCAATGATATAAAATATATTTAGATCATCGTAAGCTCGAGGCGTGTTTATAATAAATGTTATTAAGATTAATAAATGCATAAGAACTTGAAGTTTCATAAAACTATCCTTGATGACTATTCGATGCTCTTTCTCAGTCACTTCAATTGGGATTTTCAAATCATAGATTATTTCGTTTATTTCATCAATACTTTGTCTTTTTGTCATACCTCGTAGTCTTTTTTGCTCTGAAACAAGTCCGTTTGCTATGTGACTGATTTTGAATTCTCAGAAATTATGGGAGTTGATGTTTTGGCTGGGTTCAGGTATTGCGATACCGTATAGCTATTCACTGCTACTGCCAGCCTCTGTCCAACGGATATTCTTATAAATCATGAACGAATAGAGCATATTGTCACTCGAGGGTGCTCTATAAGCACCTTTCGCTTTTAGAAGATAAGCAGCAATAGCTGTCATTTCCCATCCATCAGGTTCGTCTGCTACCCACTTTGGATTGGTAAGCTTTTCAAACCTCCTTTTGTGACCATACTCTCGAACTTTTACAATTTCTGATTTGATTCTTTCTTCTATATGAGGGTTTGCCCAGGCCCAAAGCCAGGTATTGGATTTTAAGGAGATTGAGCCTACTTCTTCATAATCAATAATCAATTTTTTAATGCCAAAATCACTGAAACTCAATTCACCCGTAAGCTGATCATAATACCAATTTTGATAAGCTCCAATGTTATAAACCACCTTGGAACTTTCTTGTTGACGATCTAAATATTCGTAAGCTGTATGAGAGAGGTTCTCAAATGAGATAGTATCTAGATCTAATAAATTTCTGGCTTTTCTCTGCGATTTGCCGCTGCCAAATATTGAAAAAAGTCCCATGGGAATTCCGGTATAAATGAAAATGTTAGTTGATAAGTATGACTGACTTGTGCACTCAATAAATCTAAGGGTCCTCCTTTAGCGTATAGCCCGAATATAGAGCTTTAGTCGGAAACATTTTGGGATCTAGAATGGGAACTATGCAATCAGAATTGCTCGGAATAATGAAAGAAAATGAAGGGATTCAACCCTAGGGAAGGTAAACATTCCGTATGGTTGTAAATTACCTATAATAGAAGAAGTAAAATTCTAAAAAAACAATAACCACTATAATCACTGTGACTAATAGAAATTTGGGTGTGTATTTCATATCGCGGTTAGAATCCTTCTGAAAAATGCATAGAATGTCTGGTTTAGCAAGATAGTATATGCATTTTTTTGAACTCTTTAAAACTTCCTAATACCAACCTGAGAAGAAGTATGAAAATTGCTATATCTGCTGTTAGTAGAAAGATTGAGTGGGCGCTCATGAGAGCCAGGTGATTTTTGAAGTGAGGAACCGCCCCTTAAATATACATCCGTTTTTTGAGTGTGATGGGAAGCAAAGGCATTAAAGAATTCGTATGGATTAACCGGTGTACTTTCCGAGACATGTTGGACCTGCTACACATATAAGTCAAATAGAAGCATCATGAGAATGAAGTGATATTGTGTAGTAAATCCCGGAGAGGTTCAAGACTGGTGCCCTCCACTTTGCTCTCTCGGTTTCATCGTCGCTTTCAATGCCTTCTTATGACAAATTTGTTAAGAGAACCGGAATTAGGAATCCTCATTCACTCCGCAATTCCACAATACTGCACATTCATGAACACCAACTCTTGTGTTATTTACTCCACTGGGAATGAAAAAAATTTAGTAGTATTTGAAGTAATCGTATCGATATTTATCTGATTGAATCCTACTTCAAGATGCTGAACATGTAAGGCCTATGAGTAAATACAAATGCACCATGTGTGGCATAGTCTAAATAAATTAGTCGAGACTTAGTTTTATTTGTCGGTTTTCTACTTCTTTTTTAAAAGCAGTAGAATCAAGAGGCCCTGAGACATAGGACATTATTTCCTCTTCCATACCGCTATCTATTCTAAATTCAATCGAAAATCCCTTATCGATAATCCAATATCTAAGCACGCCTTTATCTTCTGACTTTGCGATTATCCATTTGCTATTTCGTTTATAAGAAACAACGTTTGTGGCAACAACAGCAATCCCTGCATAACAACACTTCGGAGAGGTGCAATAAAGGATATATTTGTTTTTTTCATCGGCCTCAACTAACGCAAACTTGTTGCCTAATGCCGTCTCGCCAAATGATTTGCAAGTGAGGCACGACGACAAACTATTCATTACAATAAGTATGCAAAAAACATACAAACAATATTTCATATTCATTTATTTCATAACTATTCTCTCAAAATACCATAAGCTAGCTCAAATTCAATAAATCTGGCTGAAACAATTTCTTAAAGTATATCACTTAATTTACTTCAGCGTTTTCTTAAAAAATTGTTGGTTCGTTAGAGTCATTGAATTATCATTTGAAGTCATTTTTATTTCTTCATTACTGAAGGCTGACATAGAGTTTCACAACCCGGAGGTGAGTGGTAGATTGTAGGAATTATTAATAAAATTCCAGCTTATTTTTCTAAATCCTTCAAGTTGGCCATAAGCATCTTAGACGTCTCCTTGATAATTGCGTTCTTAATTCCCGGACTGCTTGCATAGGCCTCATTCCAGAATTGATTCCAAATAACGATATCGCTCCCGGTGGAGGGAATGCAAAAAACCCAGTCTAACCCTCCGTTCCTATCTTCCAAGAGCAGCATGTATGCTGTCGTTTTCCTTGGCTGACTTTCTTTAAAAAAATGGTAGACTTTGAATCTGCGCTGCTGTCCTCCTCCTTTATCAAAATATTCAGAGGCATAACCGAATCGCATCCCATAACCTCTTTTCAAGTCAGCTCCATTACTAAGGCCCTCTTTGTAACCTTTGGTGATATAGGTGTATTCAGTTTGCGTGGTTTGGGCCTTCGATGAATGAATGGAGCAAATAACAATAATGAATAAGAAGATAACCTTGTTCATGATGTTTAGGGTTTTTGATGAATGTTTTAGGTTAAGTACAATGGGGGGGTCATAGTTAGCTAGGCTAAGATAATAATTTAAGCTACTTATTAGCTGTATCTAAATAACGGTATCTTATAAGGGGTAGCTAATGAGCAGCCGGTTGCCTTATTTTACTAAATGAAAGGCAGGGAGAAAAAGACAAACAAACGGATTGAAATTAATGCCGAAGATCAACTTAAGAAACTTGGTAATCGCATAAAGGAACTTAGAATAAAGAAAGGATACACTTCTTATGAGAATTTTGCATTTGAGCACAACATCTCCCGCGCTCAATTCGGAAGGTATGAACAAGGTCAGGATATCCGGTTCAGCACCTTGGTGAAGGTTGTAAATGCCTTAGGAATGACGATGAATGAGTTTTTTGGCGAGGGTTTTGAATAATCTGCTTTTGGGGTACTCTCATTCAAATTTGTGACTTCTTATTTAACGGATAATTTAGACTATAGCTAATTTTGTTGTACACTCATTGGAGAATTACCATAGGTAGGACATTCAACTTTATAGTTTTTCCGTGAACTCTCCTTGATAAAGAATCGCGCCTATTGTTGAGGATATCTTGAAAGTATTGTTGCGAGAAAATTACTACCTTAAAACCAACCATAACGCTTCTAAACTTTATCAAACTGGAGTAATGAGGGGAATAGGTGCCGACCTTCAACTTTCTGCGTCCGATCTATCCAATCACATTGCGTGTCGCCATTCTACATTTCTTGACCTATGTGCTGCCAATGGATTTGTTAAACCTCCAGATTATAGTGATCCAAAGTTGGAAATTTTGATTGAGCGCGGTATGGAATTCGAGCGCGCATATCTTGATCATTTGAAAACCCAAGGGTTGTCAATCGACGAGCCGGAAAGCGAAAATCACGTCAGACAAAGAACAATTACCGCAATGCAGAATGGTATTGAAGTGATATATCAGGCTGAGTTGTCTGGTGGAGTATGGTTTGGCCGTGCGGATATCCTGATTAAAGTGAACAAGCCTAGTAATTTAGGTCATTGGTCGTATGAAGTCATAGATACGAAGCTTGCCAAGCACACGAAGGCTGGCACCGTTTTGCAAATTTGTCTTTATTCCAGAATGTTGTCACGGATACAGGGAGTCATGCCGGATTTCATGCATGTTGTTACGCCAGAAAATGGATTCAATAAAGAGTCTTATATCGTTAACCACTACCTGGCATATCTCGCTTTTGTGGAGAGAAGATTGCAGACAGCAATTGCAAATGGTCCAAATATTGAAATGACCTACCCTCTTCCAGTTCCGCATTGTGATATTTGTCGGTGGTGGAAGTCTTGTGATGACCGAAGAAGAGCTGATGATCATTTATCATTGGTTGCAGGATTATCGAATCTAAATAATGCTCAAATAAGCCAATGGGAGATTAAATCATTAGAAACCTTTGCAACCATACCATCTCCAATTCAGTTTAAGGTATTAAGAGGTTCCATTGAGACTTATGAACGTTTAAGGCATCAGGCATACGTTCAACTTTTGTCAAGGAGAAAGGGGACACCTTACTACGAAGAACTTGAGCCCATTGATGGGAAAGGTTTGCATAAACTGCCTGAACCTTCAAAAGGGGATGTATTCTTCGATTTCGAAGGAGATCCTTTCGCCGGAAATAATGGATTGGAATATTTATTCGGTTGGGTTACGGAAGATGAAGGAGAAACTCGATACCATTGTTTATGGGCTTTTTCGCCAGCCGAGGAAAAAAAAGCGCTGGAAGAGTTCATTGATGTTATGATGCAAAGATGGAACCGATTTCCTGACATGCATGTATATCATTATACGTCTTACGAACCTGCCACTCTGAAAAGATTAATGGGCAGGTATGCTACTCGCGAGAATGAGATCGATTCGATGCTTAGAGCTGGATTTTTCATTGACCTGCATAGTGTCGTGAAAAATGCAATTCGGGCAGGTGTGGAATCCTATTCATTAAAGCAACTAGAAGCATTTCATGACTTCAAACGGCAGCTTGAATTAAGAGATGCATCTTCAAGTCTCCTCAAGCTTGAAATATCAATCGAGCGAAAACTTTTGGATAAAATTCCTGAGGAAATTAAAGCCGATGTTGAAACCTATAATCGGGAAGATTGCCTGTCTACAAGAAGTCTAAGAACCTGGCTGGAAAAAATTCTGGCTACAATAAACCAAACAAAATTCCCTCCAATTACCAGGCCTCCAATTCTACTTGGAGAGGCTAGTGAAAATATTACCCAACACCAGGAAAGGATCCAACCTTTAATCAACAAACTAATGGCAGGAATTTCAGTGGATCCTACTGAAAGAAATCCTTCTGACCAGGCGAAATGGATTCTGGCCAACATGTTGGATTGGTATCGAAGAGAACAAAAATCTGTGTGGTGGGAATTCTATCGGTTGCAAGAATTGACTCAAGAAGAGCTCATGGAAGAAAGAAGTGCCATATCCCATTTATCATTCAGTGGTAATAGGAAAGTTGTTAAGAATGGGGTAATAGACATATACACATTTCAGCCGCAGGAATTTGATATACGCGACGGGGACGATATATGCAACATAAATGGCGAGGGGTTAGGAAGTATAGTGTACATTAATGCATCCGATAATTTGGTAGCAATCGAAAAAGGCAGAGGTAAGGTAGACATTCATCCATCAGCAGTTTTTAAGTTTTCTATCATAAATCCCGGAGCGAAGGAAGAATCGATTTACCGAATAGCTGAGTGGGTTGTGGAGAATGGGATCGATGCAAATGGCCATTACAGGGCGGGAAGGGACCTTCTATTGAGAAATAATCCTCGGTTGCTTAATGAAATTCGAAATCAAACTTCTGCAATTGAATGGATGAATGCTTTGGACAACGGACTTCTCTCAATACAGGGGCCTCCAGGAACTGGTAAAAGTTATACTGCTGCACAAATTGTAATAGATGCTGTCAAAAAGGGAAAAAAAGTTGGCATTACTGCACTTGGACACAAAGTGATAAGGAGTTTGTTGGAAAAAATCCTTGAGATGGCCAAGACGGAAAAGGTGCTCGTAAAATGTGTTCAGAAAGTGAAAGAGAAACCATTAATACCCACGGAAGGTATAGTGGAGACAACTGGCTATCCCAGGGTTATGAACCTGCTCAAGTCAGGCGAATGCCAGGTAGCCGCCGGAACTTCCTGGCTGTGGGCGAGAGAGGAGTTTGCTGAATCAGTTGATTTGCTGATTGTAGATGAAGCTGGGCAATTGGCTTTAATTGATACAGTAGCAGTGTCGCAAGCGTCTAAAAAACTCATTCTCCTAGGCGACCCACAACAATTGAAACAACCCCAACAGGGAACGCATCCCGACGGAACTGAAGTATCTGCTCTTGAACATGTCTTGAATGGCCATGAAACAATTGAAAGCGAAAAAGGTATTTTTCTTCCCGAGACCAGGAGAATGCATCCATGGATTACGCAATTTATTTCTGAACAATTCTACGAAGGGCGATTGCAATCTTATCCTAATACTGCGAACCAAAAACTTGATGGGAACACTAAATATCAACCAGCTGGACTTTGGTTTGAAGCTGTTCAACACCAGGGCAATCAGAATATGTCAATAGAAGAGGTAAGTCGTATTACTGAAATTGTTCAAGAGCTTACGAAAGGAGATGTGTTTTGGACAGATGCTTACGGCAAACGTAGAGTATTGGGAGTTACCGATATTCTAATCATTGCCCCTTATAATGCGCAAGTTTTTGCACTTTCTAGGGCAATTCCTGATGGAAGAATTGGTACGGTTGATAAATTTCAAGGCCTCGAGGCGCCGGTTGTGATATATAGCATTACAACATCAACTCCGCAAGATGCACCTAGAGGGATGGAGTTTTTATACAGTTCAAACAGACTTAATGTTGCGGTTTCACGGGCTAAAGCAGTTTGTATTTTAGTAGGTAATCCACTTGTATTTGAACCCGACTGCAAGACTCCAGCACAAATGAGACTCGCGAATGCTTTTTGTAGATATCTGGAATTGTGCAATTCGGATAGATCTTCAGGAAATTAAATGTTATTTATTCGGAGAGAAAGTCTGCAATGGTTCTATCTGTCCTTTTGGTCGCGATTTTATTGTGGAGCTCACTTTTAGCGCTCTTTTGTATAGTGCACAAGCCTATTTTGCAAGCCTTCTACCATTTAGATCAAATAATAGACAGGGATAAATCAAGCCCGTTTTATCCTCGAATTCAGAGCGATCGAAATTTAAAACCTTGGAGCCTTCCATTACGTATAAGAGAACCTTGTCATCGGGCAATAGGAACCAAATTGAACTGCCGTTCAAATCCTTGATTTCGAAAAAAATAGCTTTTTCAATATAGCTTCTTTCAAATCTATAGTTACACCCGCAATAAAGTTTCTCTGAGATCTTTATTGACTTAAGTGTTTCAGAGTTTGATCTTATGCCACTTTTCTCTAAACTCTTTGATGTCTCCACATAATCATCGTGTTCCTTCCACTCTTCAGGAGTCTTATTCAAACCATCCATGTTATGCTCATTAATGCCATTGTTATTAAAAAAATAAATGTCAAGTCTTGTGCTTGGGTTGGCTTTTAGATAGTTGACTATGAAATGGATCGCTTGAATTTTCTTAATATATTCACTATAAGCTTGCTTTAAACTGTCTCGTGAATAAATGGATGCTCCTTGCACAGAGGCCAGAAAATTAAGATAGACATTGTCTAGCATCAGGTTATTTTTCAAAACAATCTTTATCGTTTTAGGTTCATTCGATATATATCTACCAAAACCATATACCTCTTCAAATGATTCGATTTTGAAATCGCTCTTTAGTTCCTCTATTTCCTCAATATAGGAGTATGGAGCAAGCCTGTATAGGTAAAGCCGATTGGCATCTATGATTTCCGCCACAAGATACCGGAGAAGTTTTTTTCCTTTCAGTGGTTCCTTATTTTGTCTCTTGCGTTCTGCTATATTATCAAGGCTCCTTTCAATAGCAAAATCATAAAGCGTATCTCCAAACTGATTGGTCCATGGCAATTTGTAACCACCAATGTGACGTCTGGATTTTATTTCTTGAGTAATTCTGGACTCCTTATAGAATTTAAGGATAAATTCATGCTTGTAAAATTGGTGAGTTCTATAGCAACAACCTATTGCCAGATATTCCCCCAATACCTTGGTATAGTTATCCAAATTGGTCAGTTCTTTAAAGATGAATTGTTTTTGTTTTTCATTCCATAAGAATGATGTATTCTTTGAACTAAGGGCTAATAAATCATTTGGATTATTCTTTACCCATGTAGTGTCAATATCATAGCTAGCTAGTGTATTTTTCCCGGTTGTGCGTTTATTTACTTCAGAAATCAGCCGAAGTATTTTGGACTGATTTATTTTCCCGTCATTTTGATAATATTTATTTCCTTTTTTTATGATTGGATAGGACCATGTGCCATAGAACTTGTCGCCACCACTAAAGTCATTTACATAAGTATTTTGAATTAGAACAATGCTGTCAGGTAGGGTTTGACCCGAAGCCATAGCTGAGACTAAGAGAGTATAGACCAGATGAAGGCGGATGGAAAGTAATTTCAAAATAGTATACATGTTCAGTGTGCATTTCAAATTTAATTAGAATTTCTGCCACTACTGCTTTTGCTTTTGAAACTGCCTGAAAATTAAGATGTAAGAAATGGGTTATAAATTCTTAAATTATTTCTAATTCAATTAAATGAAATGGCAAGTATTATCTCAATTGTAGATAACTTTTGAAAAATCTGTCTTCTTTTACATTAAATGATGGTATTACGGTTCACAAATGAGAAAATCTAGGTCGATATGGTCATTAATTCCTATCGCAAGATGATCGCCAAATTAAAGAGACTGTTTCGAGGAAATTCTCAAAACGCAGGTAATTTTTACGAACTAAAGATTCCGCCAAACTTTGAAAAAGGGTATGTGTTTTCAGTTCCTAATCAAGAGGTATATGATAAACTTGAATGCCTCCTGGTATCCTTGCCTGGGAAACAGGCTTCATTAAATGTTGAAAGGCCACTTAAGGATAAAGCTCGAACTGAATTCTCTACTGTTAGAGAACTTGTTGAGAAAATTAAGAAAGATCTTAAAGAAAATTTTTCTGATTACAACAAGGAATTCGATAATGAACCCCTTGGATTCATTTATTGTTTAGGAGAGGAACTCTTATTTTCAAATTCTGTAGAAATCATTCAGAAAATCTACCACACGGAGGTTGAAATGGGGGATCTTTATTATTTTATGGTTGTAAAGTTTAATAATCAAAAATTCATCTTTTGGAAATGGTGATGCAAGCTATTCCAAGAGTTCATACTGCTTCTCGACGCGTACACGCCCGGCAATCACACCTTGTCTCAAGTTCAAGCTTATGAACTGGTGTACATTTGGTGACATGATTGTGGACTTGCTTTGCAGATACTTGAAAGGAAGATGGTTATCCAGGAGGGTTCAGGACTCTGTGACTATGAAACTGGTTGATATGATTAACACAGAAATTTATTATTTAAAGATTTGGTAAGTTTTGCTGAGAAACAATGGATGTAATTCTTCGCGTTTCGGCATATTGAGGTAGAACAATGAGAACATATTGTTTTCCGGGTCAATGACAAATGAAGTGCCATAGGCACCACCCCAGGAAAATGCAGTATTGGAAGCTTCAGGTACCTTCTTCTTTTTTTCATTATAAAGCTCAAATCCAAGCCCGAACTGAAAGCCCTTACCACCGGCATTTACTTCAGGCAAACGATTTACTTTGGTCATCAGTTCAATGGTTTCAGGTTTTAGTATCCTGTGTCCATTAAATGTTCCTTTGTTCAGTAACATCTGGCAGAATTTAGCGTAATCCTCAATCGGGCCATTCAGTCCAAGACCACCTTCGGCATAGGTTTGATTTTTACTAATTGTTCCTTCGCTAAACATATTGGATGCAGGTTCCAGTTTTCCATCAACAGAATTGTAGGCTTTAACAAAGCGGCTCAATGCTGCTGGTTCATAGTACCAGTCTGTCTCCTTCATACCAAGAGGTTCCAGCACGGCTTCTTTTACGTACTGACGTAAAGGCTTACCCGAAATGATTTCAATCATATAAGCCAGCATGTTACTGCTGATATGATAACTCCATTCAGTTCCAGGATCAAAGCCGAGTGGATATTTTACCAAATCATACATGGCATCTTTAAGATACTTCCAATTGCCTATGCCACCACTGCGCTGGCCTGGGGTTCTGCTTGTTGAGTGTCTCCATTTGCTTTTCGGATGGAATCGGCTCTTTGTCTTTCAATACGGCGGATATTGGCAACAGGTCCGGCACTCAATCCCGAAGAATGAGACATAAGATGTGCAAAGGTCATGGGCGATGCTACAGGACGTGTTTCATAAGTTCCATCATTATGAACAACCGTAACCACTCTATCAGGAATTTGAGGAAAGTATTTCGAAACGGGATCGTCAATCTTAACCAATCCTTTCTCAACAAGTGTCATAAAAGCAACGGTGACTATTGCTTTTGTTTGTGAGAATAAGATATAATAATCATCCGGAGTAGCTGGAATTTTATTCTCTATATCCTTCCAGCCAAATGCTTTTTTATAGACCACATTACCTCCTTTGGCAACAAAGGCAACAACACTGCTTACTTTCTTTTGATCAACAAAAGACTGCAACAGCGAATCAATACGGGCAATTTTTTCGGTACTGGTGCCTACTTTCTTTAGATCAACTTTATAATTGAATTGTCTGCGGAGTACAGCAGCTTTCTTTTGTGCCACACAAGCGGACGATAAAATGACCAGCAATAAAAAATACAACGAGATAATTTCTTTTCATTTTTCTATTTTATGTTGTTTGAAAATGACGGAGATCCGGTTTGATTGGTTTCAGGGATAACGCTATAAGCTGATTTCAGGCCGCCCAAATCGATAAGGATTCGATCCAGAACAACACCAGGATCGATTGCGTAAATTCTAAGTGTATGTTTGCCTTCATTTATTTGCTGCAATTTCTCATTTCTTACTACATAGTTTCTTAAAACATTTTGTTTCCATTCTTCACTTCTGCCAAATGTTCGGGTATCAATTATTTTTAAGGGCCCGTTATCAATGGATACTGCATAACGTACACTCATGTTGTTATTCAGAGGATGAGTTGGTAATGTAAAAACTCTAACGGATGGGGTGCCGGAAGAAAAAGTATAAAAATCATATTCTACAAAAGCATTGCTGCGTTTAATAGAATCAGGATCTATTGAAGATTTACTTTTTACTGAAAGTGGTAAAACCTGCAATGAGTTGCCCGTATACCCCAAACCATTTATCAATTTCCATTGATTTGATGGCTTATTTGTTTGTCTTGAAAAATGTGTAGCGTTTATAGCAACAAAACCATTGTTTTCAATAAAGCCATTGTAACCTGACAGCCTCGGTGGATTTATTTTAGTTGCCTGAATGTTAAGCATTATTTGTTTGCCTCCGGAAGTAAAAATGATGCTACCATTTCCTTTCTCATTCTGACGGAACTTACTCCAATCAATGTCTACCCATATTCGTGTTTGATTGTTGCCTCTTTCAGGATTAAGTATTCCGTTGTTATGAGAGAGATGAATCCAATTATTGGAAACAGAAGCATTCCAACTGATTGTTTGATTTTTACTTAAGAAGATATCGACAAAATATTTCTGTTTATTCAGGTTGTCAAAATGCAGGTAGTGTCAATGAAGTATTATTTTGCAATAGAGAAGAATCTTTTGATACAAAACCTTCGGGTGCAATGCTCCAATCGGTTGTACTATCAATGGCCAGCTCAGGCAAATCAGGTGTTTGATAGACCGCAAGATTTCTTGGTTTCATGGACATGATATCTTTCCATTTGCCATTAGCCAATTCTTGATTATAGTATTCTGTTTCTTTTACAATGCTGTCATAAGCAGACTTTGATTTTTGTGCGTAGTCGTATGCGCTTAATCTGTTTTGTTTGGAGTAGAAGTAAGCCTTATCCCGGTACAAAAATTTCTTATTGATCCACGAAGCACCAACCACTGGATAATACACTAACTGGTAAAATGCATCTGCATATTTTGAGTCTATTTGCGGTCGCAAGTTTTTTACTTCTGTTTCTAAAGCGTTGTATCTATCTATTCGTTTTTGTGCTTCATCGCCGAAATAAAAATGATTAAACTCTGTATACTGTTGTTTTGGTATTTGGTTCTGTTTGACTCCAACCCATAAATTCCGGCCTGCGTTCAAATGCCAAATCATAATACTCCCATAAGATTTTAGCAATTACACTTCCATTTTCTTTGCCGAATACAGTACTGGCCCATTGTTGTAAATGCTTTTTTGTATTACTGCTCTCCTTAAATGCCGTGGCATTATAAGCCATATCCATAAACAATTGGATGTTGTACTCCAAAGGCTTAATGTCACCCACATTTAATACCCAAACCCGGTCAGCACCTGTTTCATAAGCCTTCATCATTTCTTCTCTAATTAGCGAAGGATGTGTACTGCTTAACCATAAGTAATCATGCGGCCTTCCCCAGTAGCGAGGCATGATAATACACTCCGGCACCCCCTTTACGGGTTATTTCTTTTTCATTATTCAACCGGTGTATATATCCATAATTGTCATCAGGCCAAACAAGTGTTACATCATCCGGAACTTTTAAACCATTGTCATATATCTCCAGCACTTCTTTATAAGGTGTGAGTACCTGCGGTATGGCAGTAGCATTTTTGTTGAGATGTTTGGAAAGCATTTGCCTTTGATCCTGGATAATTTTCTCAACTACCGGCACTGCTTCTTTAAGATCCTTAATGCCTTCCATTTGCCCGTCGTGTACGCCCCGCATGCCAAGGGTATAAATAGCATCAATACCACGGCTTTCTTTGATGCGGTCTTCCCAGTATTTATAAATTGTTTCCTTATTGGTAAAATAGTTAAAGCGGCCCATCGTTTCCACTTTCCATTCACCCACATTATTGCGTAGCATGGGTTCAGCGTGAGAGGAACCGATGGTGATCTGATAATCTTCGGCTGTAGTGATATTGCCCGGGTAATGAAAAAAAGCTTTTGTACTTGGATGCATGGCAGGCCAGATCATATTGGCTTTTAAGCGAAGCAATAACTCAAATACTTTAGCATATGTCTTCGGACCAATGTCACCCGTTTCAGGTTCAAATGTTTTTGTGGCCCAGGGTTGCAATCCCCAGTCTTCATCATTGATAAAAATGCCACGAAATTTTACGGAAGGTGGCAATGAAACAAAATCATTCTGTGTGATGGTTAATTCTTTTTGTTGTTTCACTGGCACATCCGCCCACCAATACCAGGGCGACACACCGATTTTTTCCGAAAGCGTAAACACCCCATAAGCAGTTCCTCTTGCATCGCTTCCGGCAATGACGAATGCTTTTGAAATATTGTCCGAAGGTTTATCAATCGTTTTGAAAGCAAAACATTCCCATTTGTTCAGAAGATTTTTATGAACAGGTGATTGTGCACTAATAAATTTTTGAACCAGTGCCGATTGAATATTGCCAATCACAATTACGTTTCCTTTCGCTTTTGCGATATCCTTGATTACTTCCGGCTTAAAAGAAGTAACTCTTTCAATATCTTCTGCTAAAAGATTTGCAGCAATGGAATCGAGTTTGGTTGATTTATTATCATAAACAATAGAAACCTTTGCACTGCTTGTAACAAGTCGGAAAAGTATTTTTTTGTGCGAAACTGAAATGCGCAATCAATAATAGAGCAACAAGCGGATAATAATTTTTAAAATGCATATTGCGTTTGATTTTTCCCGTTTTTAAGAATACCATTTGCTTTTAGCGTTATGAAAGAAGCCGGCAGGCCTGTCGAACTGACTTTTATTTGGATATCACCTTTTGTACGGCTGGCCTGAACAGTTGCCAATGCTTTTCCAAAATAGGTTTTGACTGCATTGCCGCCATAGATCTCTTTTCTCAAATCACCATTGTCCAATCCCAACAATCTGCCACTGCCTGTAAGTTCAACTGTAATGGTTTGATCAGCGTCAGGAACAACGACACCATTTTCATCTGCCAGTTGAATAGTAATATGCGAGAGGTCCTCGCCGTTTGCATTCAACTCCTGCTTATCCGGCAACACCAAAATTTTAGATGGCTTTCCTGATGTCTTCAATTCGAATTGAGCCACCTCTTTACCGTTGTTGTAACCTTTTGCGGATATTTTACCTGTTTTGTACGGCACATACCAAACTATAGTATTGTTGATATAATCTGCGGTTCTTCTCTTGCCCATACTATTTGTATTTACCCATAGCTCCACACTATCGCAGTTGGAAGTGGTTTGCACATGGATGATATGGCCTTCATACTTTGGAAAATTCCAGTGTGCAGCCATGAACGGAAAACTCCAATGGTCCTTGCCGGGGTCAATGTCGAGTGACTGGTCCACAACGGCTATGCGGACCATAGGTTCTTTATTCCATACAGACCGGTGGAAAGCTCCTCCTGGTTTTTCAAACATGCGGTCATCGAAAAAACCCGTTGGCCAGCCGGTACTGGGCCACCCACTGCTTTCACCCAAATAATCAATGCCTGTCCAGATAAATTCCCCAAAAACAAAATCATTTTCCACAACATAATACCAGGGGTTTTTTGGATTATAGTCCCTGATGCTATTGTGCCTGCCGCTGTAATAAGGAAAAGCCTCTGCTATGTACATGATGCGGTTTGGAAACATTTTTTTATCGCGGGCTAACCAGGGTTCCTGGTAGTTGTATCCGACAACGTCCAGGGCTTCCGTGAAACCATTTGTATTATAAATCCTGCTACTGATATTACCCGGCATAATGGCTGCAGTAACCAGCCGTGTAGGATCTAGTTTATGAACATAATCTCTAAGCATGATGGCCCGTTTCGTTCCTTCATCTGTTCTGCTATTCTGTTCCCCTGTTTCATTCCCTATACTCCAAAGAACAATAGAAGGATGGTTGCGATCCCGAAGCAGCATTGCATCCATATCCTTCTGCCACCATTCATCAAAATATTTCGCGTAGTACCCGAATCCTTTCCATTTATCAAATGCTTCATCTATTACTACAAAACCGAGACTGTCGCACATATCCAAAAATTCAGGACTTGGCGGATTGTGTGAACAACGGATGGCGTTTACGCCGTATTCCTTTATTATTTTCAATCGTCTTAAGTACGAGTCATCTGGTACTGCCGTTCCTAATGAACCGGCATCCTGGTGAATACAAAATCCTTGCATTTTAAGGTTCTTCCCGTTCAGAAAAAAACCTTTGTTTGGATCAAATTTGATGGAGCGGATGCCAAAGGAAGTCTTGTATTGATCAATTGTTTTCCCATTGCGCTTAACCGTTGTTTCCATCGTATACAAATATGGTGTCTCGATGGACCAAAGCTTTGGATTTTGCACACGCATGGATTGGTCAACCGTTCCCTTCTTACCTTGTTCAACAGAGAAAGAAGATTTGGTGGCAACTACTTCTTTGCCGTCGGCATTGATAATTCTGTTTTGTACCTGCACATCGCCGTTAGCGGAAGAACTATTTTCAATGGTGGTTGCAATTTTTACATCTGCAGATGTTTCAGAAATAGTTGGTGTGGTAATGTATGTTCCCCATGTAGCTACGTGAACAGGATTGGTCACCTTTAACCAAACATGGCGATAAATTCCGGAACCCGAATACCAGCGGGAAGAAGGACTTTTACTATGATCAACGCGAACTGCAATTGTATTTTGCCTGCCATAATTTAAGATGCGTTGTCAGGTCATATTCAAAACCAGTATAACCATAAGGATGAAAACCAAGATGTTTACCGTTGATATAAACATCGGCCTGATGATAGACACCATCAAAATGAATGACCATTTTTTTGCCCTTGTAATTATTGGGTATTGAAAAAGTTTTGCGGTACCAGCCAATTCCTCCGGGAAGAAATCCCATTGCTGCGCCGTTCTTTTTATCCACCGGCAATTTTATACTCCAGTCATGCGGAAGTTGTACATTCTCCCATTTTGAGTCATCGTAATTGACAGCCGAAGCAACGGTCGCCGAATCAGCCAAAAGGAACTTCCAATCAAAATCAAATTTATCGGTCAGTCGCGTATTGTTTTGCGACAAGGCAAGTAAAGGAAATATCAGTAACGTAACGAACAGTGATTTTACAATCAATTTTTTTTGGAGCCAATGTATATTTTGAGAGAATAATAAAAACATATCTTGATTATTTGATTTTTTATTGTTCTATACACTAAAACTTATTAGCAAATCTTGCAAGCTTTATTTTTTGTTCTTTTAAGCCATCAACAAAAAGGGATGCTATTACTTTAGCGCCATAAAACAGTTAGAGTACTTTCTTCACTGCCCATCCTGAGTCAGGAAACTTGTCCTTATTGGCTCCGCGCCATCCCTTCGTTGTCTTTCCATCAATCAAAAGTCTCCATCCATCCTTTATTTGTTTTTTTGTTAAACGAGCCAAATTCAGACCCGGGATTTCCCAGAAGAACAGAAAAGGCTGGGCCGATCATTGCCAAATAAGATTTATCCAGATTCTCTAAAAATGATCATTACATAAATTTTATCAACAGAATAAGGTCAAGGAAAATAGAAGATCAATATGCTGATATTTTGGAAGGACACCGTTCAGCGGCGTTAAGTCATTTGCAAATATTTCTTACCGTACCGGAATGAAACTCATTTTCAACCCCGAAAACGAAACATTTAATGATGATGCTTAAGCAAATTCTTATCTTCTATCATTATAAGGTCAATTGCTCTTACTTGTCATAACACAGATAACCTTTTCCTCCACATCAATCTAAATACATGTTACGGTTAAATAGACCCCCTGTAAAAACAGGGGGCTTTGATTGCTTATTATGCTATATAAGAATTGTACGCTATTGAAACCTTAGAAAAATATCATAGAATAATCTTCCCTTCTTTGTTATGCAGATAACTAATATCCCGGATTTTGCGGATATCCTTCCGTATCTCTATCAATAACTGATTGCGGAATAGGCCGTAAATAATATTTCTGAATGGACGCATCAGTTGCTCCCGTATTTGCCATCAGTGTCAGATTATTATTCTGAAAAGCTCTTAACAGTCTGCGGGTACGTTTCAGGTCTAACCAACGTTTGTATTCGCCGGCAAGCTCTCTTGCACTTTCATCAAGAATGAAATCAAGAGTTACATCTGCAGCGGTTATAGCCAAACTTTGTCCTGCTTTGGCTGCACGGGCACGAACCACATTAAGTTTTTCTGCTGCTTTATCCAACTGGCCTGCTTTGAAGTAAGCCTCTGCTGCAATGATATAGGTTTCGGCAAGCCTGAAGATGAAAATATCCCTGGTGCTTCTGTAGTCACGTTCATTGTTGCCCGCAGAGGTGGCATTGGGATCAAAAAACTTATTAACCATTGGAAATTTCATGGCTCCGCCAATTCCACTAAAGTCCTGTTTCCATTTATCAAAGCGTATGATCTCGACATTTGGATTGGCTGTTTTTAAGGCAATTGAATCCACGCTGGTAAAAGGTTGATCCGGATAAGGAAAATAAAAACGGAGATCTCCTTTTTTAATATTTCTTGGAACATCATCTTTAGTAGCAACAAACCGGCTAAGGAAAGTACCATCATAGCGGCTGTCTTTGGTTGTATTATAAAGCGTATATAAAAATTGGGTGGGCATAAAATCAGAAACCCTCCTGTTGTACTGAGCTGTCTCACCTTCAAAAAAACCGGGCTCACGAAATATCCGCCAGCCAAACAAAATATTTTGTCCATTGCCCACAGTTCTATTTCGCAAGCTGGTGGCATCGTATTGAACAGAAAAAATGATTTCCTTGTTCTTTTGGTTATTTGGGTTGAATACATCAGCAAAACTTGGAAGCAATGCATAAGCTCCGCTGCTGATGACTTCTTCAGCGAGTTGTGCCGCTTTTGTGAAGTCTGCACTGGACCCAAATGATTTGTAGCCCTTGGTCAAATACAAAAGTGCCTGCAAGTGCTTTGCAGCACCCTTTGAAACTCTACCAAAATCAGTAGTGGTCGGATCCAAACCATTGATCGCAGTATTCAACTCACTGATCATGAAATCATAAACGGCTTGTTCAGACGCAGGTTCAAAATGCGTAATCGGTGTATTGATTTCATCCGTTACGAGCGAAATGTTGCCAAAGTTTTCAACCAGCAGATAATAATAGTAAACTCTTAAAAAGCGCACCTCACCCAAACGTTTGTTGCGAGTGCTCTCTGATAAATCCGGGATACCAGCGGCTCTGTTAATAGCCGTATTACAGCGCTGAATGCCATTGTAGCACGATACAAAAAAATCATTTACCGATGAATTATCAGCCGCCAGCGTTTTGTATTCATTAAACCCTGTTGCTCGAATGACCAGGGTTCCTACAGTGCCACTAACGGCTTCTATTTCGCCTCTTGTAGTAATGTCTGTTCCATATTCAAACAGCCATGGGTTGATGTCGTAAATATCACGTAAGGATGCATAACAGGAATTCACCAGCGATTCAAATCCTGCTGCATTGTTGTAATAGTTCTCTGCTGTTATACCGCTAATATTTTCCTCTTTAAGGAATTTTTTACAGGAAGTAATTCCTGCTCCAAGCATGATGGTTATTATAAAAAATATCTTTTTCATAAAAAATTTTCATGGTTTAAAATGAAAGATTAACACCCAGCAAATAGGTGGCAGAACTTACTGCTGTACCATATGTGTTTTGGCTTGGCCATTCAGGGTCAAAGCTAGGATCGTTAGTAAATAAGAATGGATTAACGGCCGTTGCATAAAGCCTGAAGTTGCTGATACTGAATTTTTGAAGCATTTTCGCAGGCAGGTTATATCCCAACGTGATATTACCCACCCTTGTAAAATCTACCTTCCGGTAGTTTGCAATAGTGGCATAAGGGCCAGGATTACCGGGTTGAAAGTGCTTTTGCGAGGGATTTTTAGCTGTCCAGTAATCTGTCTTCAGCTGATTATAATTTTGGTTGTAGTTCATGAACGTGGCATCGAACGAACTATTAAACTGTTCACCACGACGAGTGTACACCATAACATAGAGATCGAGGTTTCCATAGCGGAACGTATTGGCAATTGAACCTGTCCAATCGGGTATACGTTTGCCAATAATTTGTCTATCAGCCGCATTGATAACCCCGTTGTTATCAATGTCCTTCACTCGTACCTGCCCTGGTTTCTGGTTGTACATTGCAGCTTCTGTTGCCTCACTTGCTTGCCAGATACCGTCAAAAGCATAATCATAATTTACCTGCACGGGCTGCCCGATGAACAAGGCGCTTCCGACAATATCCTTTTTCCCACCAAGCAGTTCCATTATTTCATTCTTGTTGTAGTCATAAACGAAATCAGTTTTCCACGAAAATTTTCCCGTACTAACGTTGATAGTAGTCAATCCCACTTCCACTCCGGAGTTCCTAAGTTTTCCCAGGTTATCTACGATTGAATTCCAACCAGATTGTGGCGGTAACAAACGATTTAAAAGAATATTCTCAATTTTGCGATTATACACGTCCAAGCTGCCGGATATACGTCCTTTTATCAAGGCGAAGTCTAACCCGACATTGATTTCTTTTGTTGTTTCCCAGGTTACGTTCCTATTGGGCAATTGATTAGGTGCATAGCCGGGGGCAAATACGCCACCAAAATCATAAAAGGTTTGACCCAAGTGTAGCCTGTGTCGAATAAGCACCCACCCTGTCGTTTCCGCTTTCACCATAACTTAACCGCAGTTTCAAATCATTAATTGCTGCCACATTCTCCATAAATCCTTCTTTTGAGATTCTCCAAGCTATAGAAGCAGATGGAAAAAAGCCCCATTTGTTGCCTTCAGCCAACTTTGATGAACCATCCCAGCGTCCGGTAGCCGTTACTAAATATTTGTCCTTGTAGCTATAATTCACCCGGCCCATTGCTGATACCAACGTGGATTTTGTAAAGCCAGAGCTATATGCCAGAACTCTACCTCCCGTAGCCACATTATACCACAATGACCTGTAGGGTAACTGGTCAACTTGTATCGAATTCGATTCGATCCTGTCTTGTTGCACGCTTTGTACCACCGTAGCTGATAACTGGTGCTCGCCAAACCGGGTATCATAAATCGCCTGATTATCCAGCACCCAGGTCAATTGTTCATTACTGCTATTTTGTGCTTGCGTAGCTAAGGCCCCACCAAGACTTTGCTTTGAAAGGGGACCAAAATAAAAACCACTTCTTCCAGAAGAATAGCTCGGAGAAATACTTGACTTTAGTATTAGATTACGGATTGGTTCAACCTGAATAAAAAGGTTGCCAAAAGTTTTAAAATTCCTGTTTTGACGAATTTCATTTTCCTGGTCGAATTCAGGGTGGGTGACAGCGTCAGTTCCATACACCCGAAACACTCTCGCACCGGTGCTATCGTACGGATAAGCCATCGGTGGCAATCGATACGATGAACGCAAGGCCTCAGAGCTTCCTTCATCTTGAAGATTTTGTGCCAGGTAAAAACTCATACCTGCTTTCCAACTCTTGTTTATTTGACGGTCTATGCTACCCCTTAATGTATACCGTTTGAAGCTTTCAGGCGCCACATTACCCTCTTCCTTTAATAACCCTGCAGCCAGGGAAAACCGGGTGTTTTGATCTCCACCGCTTGCCGTTATATTGTGGTTCATCTGAAGAGCATCTTTAATTATTAATGATGGCCAGTCGGTAAATCTGCCTGCATCAATATTAGCCCATTGTTGTGGGGTAAAAAATGCTGCATTATTCCTGTCGGTACTTTTGCCCTGTGCCTGAAACATTTCGGTACGGAAGGCCACGTATTCTGTGCCATTCATCATTTCAGGCAAATTCGTCGCCTTTTTTTGTCCCATATAAGCATCATAAGAAATGATTGTTTTACCCGCCTTTCCTCTTTTAGTAGTGATAATAACAACTCCCTTTGAACCTCTCGAACCATAAATCGCCGTTGCGGAAGCATCCTTTAAAATGTCAATTTTTTCTATGTCCGCAGGGTTCAAATCACCAATGTTAATATTCGCAGGAATTCCATCCACGACAATTAATGGATAGCTTGAACCGCCGATAGAACTAGTACCCCGAATGGTGATGTTGTACCCGCTTCCAGGTTTGCCAGGATTTTTTACTACTACCGCACCTGGAACATTTCCCTGCAAAGCCCCTGCTGCACTGGAAGTGGCAGCTCTAGCAATGGTTGTCGAATTGACAGAAGAAATAGCCGTGGTAACATTTGCTCTGCGCTGAGTGCCATACCCTACAACCACTACCTGTTCCATAGAATTGGTCAGTGTTTTCATTTCAATGTCCAGGCTAGCAACAACACCTTCTTTTAAAGTATAGCCTGACAAGGTTTGCGTTTCATAGCCAATACTGGTAATAGTGAATGTATAGGGTCCTCCAACCGGCACCCGGGCAATAAAAACACCTGAAGTGTCTGTTTTTGTTGCCGTCGAAAAACCTGTTTGGCTATTGCGGATGGAAACTGATACACCTGCAAGGGGTTGATTGTTCTCTCCATGCACTACTGCTCTTACCGTACTAAGGTTATCTTGTGCATGGGTAACGAAGGGATAAATCTGTGAAAAGAAAAGTAAGGCTATAAAAGCCGCTCTGATCTGAAGCAGTCTAATTTTCATACAGCATTAGTTTAAATGAACAATCGCAATTATTGGTTTATTAATTCTTTCCTACCCACATGTCTTCTCCGGTTATCCTGCCCGCATAGAGTATTATTTACGAACCGGCAGACAATGATGCCCATAAGACTGTATAGGAAATATTCTCTACTACCAGCCTGCAAACCAAGAATGACCGATGCGATAAAAAAAGGCAATTCTCGCTAGGCACCTGAAGAATCTGCATCACCTCCGGTTGAGGTCAAGTACCAAATAAGTCATCAATAGGTGCAAATTATCACGGAGGAAAGGGAAAATTTGGGGGGTATTTCGTACAAAAAGGGGTGATTTTCGTACGAAAGGGCTGTCATGCAAGTCCTAAATTCTTATAAACTTAATATTGGAAGATTTGCTGAAGTGGATCAGCATGGTTCACGAAGGTTGGTTTTTAGGGTTTTCTTTTACAACATTTGATGAAATCTGATAAGCCTTATTAAACGGGTTCCGATATTTCCTGATATACTCGGATGGATTCATTCCGAAAAGCTTATTAAACTGTACCCGGAAATATTTAATATCACTAATGCCTACTTGGTAAGCGGCCTGGTTGACATTGCATTCAGCCTTGATCATCAGCTCGGCTGCTTTTCTTAGCCGGATGTACCGGATAAAACTGTTTACTGATTGGCCTGATATAAGCTTTACCTTTTTATAAAGGTAGGAATGGCTCATTCCGATTTCATGACAAAGCGATTTCACCGTAAATTGATCGTCGTAAAAATGTTTTTCGACAATCTGTATACATTTTTCAAGAAACTCTTTATACTCTGGAGAGATTTTAAGAGTATTTTTCTTTAATGTTACTTCATTGAAGAAATACTCCTGAAGTTCGCTGCGGCTTTTAAAAAGGTTTTCCACTTTAGCGAGTAAAAGATCTTTGTCAAACGGCTTGGTAATATAAACATCTGCACCACCTTCAACACTTCGAAGTTCAATCTCCATCCCCGGAATCACCGGTTAATAAAACAACTGGAATATGATTTAAAGAAGGGTCCTGCTTAATCTTTTTGCAAAGCTCAATACCATCCATTTCGTTCATACGAATATCGCTGATGATAAGGTCAGGAAACTGTTTTTGAGTTAGTTGCAATGCTTCCCTCCCATTTTCAGCCTCAACGATTTGGTATTTGTCTTTGAGAATCTGGTGAAGATATTGCTCTGATCTCCGGATTGTCATCTACAATCAACAATGTGCGCCTGTCCGTTATCATCTGTTCCAGGCTTTCGGCATTTGGTAGTGTTATGATTTCTTCTGTATCAACTCCTTCTTTCAATTCTTCCAGTATCACTGCCCCGGTGCGGAATTTCTCACCAATAGGTTGGCCTTTCAAATGTGCTTGACCTTTTTTAAGTCGTACGAAGAACCCAGTACCCTTGCCCTCTTCGCTGTCAAAAGAAATTTCCCCCTTATGTCCTTCTACAAAATGTTTTACAAGGTATAGGCCAATTCCAAACCCGGTTTTAGCCGGAATTTTTTCAGAAGATACCTGATAGAACTTTTCAAATAAACGTGAAGCTGCTTCTTTTGGAATGCCATAACCATTGTCGCACACTGATATTTCCACCTCTGATTCTGTTTCTACAACTTTGAAGATGATTTTGCCACCCTCGGGCGTATATTTTATTGCATTTGAAATAAGATTAAACAGGGCAATTTCAATTTTTTCCCGATCAATATACAACTCAAGCTCTTTATTATCATACTCAAAAAGATAATCCTGATGATTCATTCTCGCCTGCTGCACAAAGCACAAATAAACTTCGTGGCACAAATCATAAAAATTACACCTGGCAAACTTCATGTTATCTGCTTCTACATCAGCCTTCCGAAAAATCAGCAATTGGTCTACCATGCTTAAAAGCCTGCGGGCATTGCGGTGAACCATATTCAGGTCTTTGTGTTCCTCCGGTGAATCAATTTTTCGCAATAAATCTTTTACCGGATTGATGATTAGAGTAAGCGGTGTTCTGAATTCATGTGAGATGTGTGTAAAAAAGGAAAGCTTTTTTTCGGTGATTTCCCTTTCTTTCTCTTTTTCAAGATTGGCGAGTTTGACTTCATACTTTAGGCGCTCCTGCCGTTTACTATACGTGATGTATAAATAAACAACGCTGCCGATAATGAGCAGATAAATAAGATAAGCCCACCAGGTGCGGTACCATGGCGGCAATACTACCACGCTAAGCAAACCGGTCTCATTGCTCCAGTCTCCCGTACCATTGGTAAATTTTACTTTAAAAGTATAACTGCCTTCCCTGCAATCGGGAATAATTAGCCGTGCGAATATTATTTGCATTGATCCAGTTTTGATCCCATCCTTCTAATTTGTACGCATATTTTATTTTATCAGCATTGTTGTAGTCCAGCGACACATAGTCAAGCGAGAGAACTGCCTGATCATAAGGAATTACAATTTTTTTGACCCATTCAGAACTTCTTTCCTTCACGTAAGAATCGTCCTTTTCAACAGGCTTATCATTGATTTTTACAGCCATGAGATAAATCTTTGCTGCTTCTGTTTTCTGAACAATACTGTCCGGGTAAAAAATATTGAAGCCTTTAATGCCCCCGAATAAAAATTCACCTGACTTCAAAGCCAATGCAGCGTTATAACTGAACTGATTGCTTTGCAAGCCATCGGATTTTGAAAAATTCCGGTATGTTTGATCAATGGTATTGAATTTACAGAGGCCATTATAGGTGCTCAACCACAGGTTATTTTTATCGTCTTCCAGTATACGAAGAATGGTATTACTTGGCAATCCGTCAGAAGTTGTAAATCGCCGGTAAGTGCCTTTTATACGATCGAATAACAATACCCCCCCATCATTAGTCCCGAGCCAAAAGTTTTTATTGCGATCTTCAAGGATACAAACAAGTGATTGGCCGATATACCACGACCTATGTTTTTTATTTACGCGGTCAATTTTAAGTAAGGAAGTCCCGAGCCCAACCCAAATATTGCCTGCCTTGTCTTCTGTAATACTATTAATATTGATTAAGCTTTTATCAAAAACTTCGAAGCGGTTGGCATTTCGATTGAAGACGTATAGTGCCCCGCCATTGACGGCAGCAACCCACAATTGTTTCCTGGAATCTTCAAAGACCAGCCAGGCGTTGTTTTCAAAAGAGCTTGTATAGGAATTATAACAATCGAAATGTTCAAATTTTTGTGAGCCTTTTTTCAACCGGTTTACACCAGCAAACCAGCTAACAGCCCACAGGTCGCCCTCTGAGTCACAGATAGTACTGTTGATAAAATCACTGCTAATACTAGCGGGATCGTTTGCATTATGCTTATAATTTGTAAATGTATTATTATGACGGTCCCAATACCTCAGTCCAGCACCATCAGTCCCAATCCACACATTACCTTTTTTATCTTCAGCAAAAGAAAAAATGAAATCATTAGTATTGTTCTGCCCGTAATCTGGGTAAGTAATATGCTTAAATAAATTATCGTTAGATGGAATAATATTGATTCCTCCACGCAACGTTCCAATCCATTTATTGCCCTGTACATCACCATAAATGGCATATACAACATTGCTGGTTAATGAACTTCCTGCGCCTGGACTTATAAGGAATGGGGCGGGACTCACCGGCGGGCATTGACCACACACCATTCCCATCTGAAGAAATCCATAACATATGTTGCAGGTCTTCAAAAAGATTCATTACCCGCGCTTTAAATGGCAACACATTATTTGAAAATACATTGTTCCGCATATCGTATAGGAAAAGTCCATTTTCATTTCCCAACCATAAGTTGCCTTTGCTATCTAACTTTAAACAATCTGTTTTTTTAATGCTGCTATTAACTAACTGAAGATTTTTATTTTTTATATCGTACAGGCAAAGCCCAGCCTGCTGTATAAATACCCACGCAATTAGCCGACTTGGATCAATAGCGATAGCCTTTGCATCATAATCGCCTTCGTGTCCTTTCCTCAACATGAAGCGAATTTGAACACCGGTGCTACTATTTTTTTCGAATACTAGCAAACCTTTTTGCTGTGTGCCTATCAGCATGCTTCCGTCTTTGTTATTTTTTTGAATGGCACTAATAACACTTTCCAGGGGACTTACAGAAGTATTATCCCACGATTTAAATTTGGTAGAATAAAAGCTTGCTTTAAGAGGGTTGTAAATATTCAGCCCTTTCCCGGTTCCTATCCAAAGCTGATGATTGGCATCTTCAGTAATTACTCTAATAACATTAGAGTTTAAAGATGTAGTATCGTTAATAACATTTCTGAAAATCTTAAAGCTGTAACCATCATACCGATTCAGACCGTCAAAAGTTCCAAACCACATAAAGCCATGTTGATCCTGGAAAATGCTAGTCACTGCGTTATTAGACAGTCCCTGATCAATTCCCAAGGTATTTTACCGGGGAATCATTGAAAGCTAAACAAGGAAGCTTAATAAATAACAGAAGAACAAAAAAGAAGTAAATACTTTTTTGATGCATTGAGTATTTTTCAGATCAAACAAAAAATAATTATCCTTAGTGATTAAAGAAAGAATCTAAGCGATTCGATTACACTTTGGCGACTTTACGCCCATTTCGCGATTCCGACCTTACACGCTCTAATATTCCGCTAAAATAGGAAGTTCAAAAGTATTAAGGTGAGCCTGACGGAACAGGGGCATTTTGATAGATGAACCGAAGATTTTTGCGGTTAGACATGCCTTGGGTATGCATTAATAAAAAGGTTGCCTGCGAAAGACACTCAAATTCCTAATTGACCGAACCTCTCTCTAACCGTTTCTAAACACTTAAAGCAATTAGAAATGTCCGTCTTCTAAAGTCCGACAGTTCGGAAGAAAACAGAGCCATTCTTTCTGAGATGAAACAGCAAAATGTGGCAAAAATGAAATAAAATTTCACATTTATTTTGAAAAGCAGAAACTGAAAAAAAGCGAATTACAGTGGCTCACGTTATAGCTCCTTGAATTTCCACGACACAATTTTGACACACTTCGTCTATAAATAATTGATGCCCAATTTTTAAAGATTTCAGTCCCGGGAACCGTCTTCATTAACTGTGGAGCCACTTAAGGATAAAGATCGAATTGAATTTCTACTCTTACAGAACTTGTTGAGAAACTTAAGAATGCTCTTAATGAAAATTTTGTTGACTACAACAAGGCATTCGATAATGAGCCCCTTGGATTCATTTATTGTTTAGGAGAGGAACTCTTATTTTCAAACTCAGTAGAAATCATTCCGAAAATCTATCACACGGAGGTTGAAATGGGGATCTTTATTATTTTATGGTTGTAAAGTTTGATAATGAGAAATTCTTCTATTGAAAATGGTGATGCAAGCTATTCCAAGAGTTCATACTGCTTCTCGACGCGTACGCGCCCGGCAATCTCACCTTGTCTCAAGTTCAAGCTTAGGAACTGGTGTACATTTGATGACATAATTGTGGCCTTGCTTTGCAGATACTTGAAAGGAAGATGGTTATTCTGGAGGGTTCAGGACTCTATGAAGTCCAATGATGTTATATCTTTTGAGTTAAGAAATCGAAAAGCTATATCAATTAGGAGAAGTTATTTATGCAAGTAGATTATTACACATATAAAACGAAGGATTTCATCTGCCCAGAATGTGACTGGAAAGGCAAAGGCAAAAAATTGATTAATGGTGATTTTAGTGAAATGCATTTTATTGGGGTCCTGAAGTGCCCCAAATGTTATTACTTTATTGCATATTGGCAAGCACCTTTATCTAATGATAACAAGGTATCCAAATCTAGCGTATGAACGCATTGGAAACAAGGCCTACCGCATAAAATTTTAAACAAATATTGAAAATAATCGAGCGACCAAATGAAATTGAATTTGAATCAATTTCCTATTTCAAGAGGATTTTTAGATCAATGCGCGCGGATTGGTTTGTGATTCCAATTGCTTTTGTTCTTTCGGCATTATTCGCGTCAGGCGAAGGTCAGTATTTTTTTGCCATTGTAATATCAAGCCTTTTCTTTATTGAAGTACTATTACGAAGAAGGTATTTAATAAAGAAAATAAGCTTTGAAGAAAATTCAGTTTATTTAGAATATTACTATTTTGACATTTTGAAGCGAAAGAGTTGCTCATATGATGAGTTGAGCATTACAAAAGACGCTCTGTCCTATAAAGGACCACGAGTATTTTTTATCGCATTCAAGTACAATAATAAGTTGATCTTCCGCCAATACGAGTTCGGTAAAATAGTAACGGATTTCATGGATAGATTAGTTAATAAATATCAATCAATCCGATTTGAGAAAAGATCACCAAAAGAAACTGTATAGTAATCTCATTATTTGTGGACTGGCGTTTATCGCCCTGGTCGGTATAGGATGCCGTCCATCACACCATAGAAAATGTATTCGAGATTTTGCAGTGGGGCATCGGCTAGTTTATGCGAATAGAAACCATCGTCCATCCCATGTTAGATTCCATGAAAATAAAGCGGAAGAGTATGTCAGAGATGTCTTGTGGACCACAAGCGAAATTCGATGGACATCATGCAATAGCTATACCTTAAAAGTAAAGAGCACTATTGATCCCATCGGGGTGCCTCCTGGCGAAACCGTGAATGTAAAAATTTTAAAAATTAGTGGTGACACTGTCTCTTACATCGCAAGCTATCGGGAGACTATTGTGGTGGGTAAATTCATCAGAGCTAGGTAGTCTTCTTTTTTCCTGATGCATGTAGAATCATTGCAATTAATTGTCTAGACCTAATGTATTGAATAGACGGATGTAAATAGAAAAGCAAACATGGCATACATACCTAAAATTATAGGGTTTTTACTTGCGTTATCTATATCATTTTGCAGACCAGTATATAAGAGAAATATTTATCGAGATCCATCAGAGCTGAGCGAAATGGAAATCAAAAGAATGGCTGATTCCTTTTACGATAATGATAAGTATGATTCAGCAATTAAGTATTTCACATTCCTTATTCATTCTGATTCCACTCAAGGAGAATACTACTTCAAAAGAGGGTATTCGTTTGGTATGATATCTAAGAAACGAAAAGCGATAGCTGACTTTGAAAAGTCGATAGTCTTAAAGTATCGAGTATCAGATTCTTACTTGAATATAGCAGCTGACACATTACTTGAAAATGATTCTATGGCGCTTTTTTATTTTGAAAAGTCATATGAAGCAGATTCTCAAAATGTCAAGGCAGCTCATGAAATTCGCTTTTTGAAAGAATATAGGCGGCGCAAGAAGAGAAATGATAATTGATTTTGATTGACGTATTACCTTGCTACCTGCACACCGACATGAAGGAATAAAGCAATAACGTGAAATAGTATTGATAAACGGTTTAGCTTGCAGAAACCCGCAGACCGAAGGTTCGGAAACCTGATCCATTTATATGTTGCAATGATCTTACAGCACAATCCGTTGCCGGTAAAGGCTTTTGAAGCCAGGCAGCATTATCCCTCAGACGTGACAATGGAAGCTAGGACTAAGAAATAGATCTTTGTCAAATAGATACAAAAAGATAACAATAGAATATTGTGAGTTCTGCATTTTAAGTTGAAGTGCATATATTATAAGGTATACCAAGTAGCATTACGAGGGCCATTACGAGACATACTACACCTTGTTGCTTCTATATTGTTGGGTACTGTGACATCTCAATACATTTTGGGTTTGTATGTTTTTCTAGTAAAATTGGATGTACTACCCTTTTTACTTACCAATAGAATTCATGGGGCCATGTTAGTATTAATATTTATCATTATGTTTTTTTTATATTTTAGGAAAAAAAAACGCGAGTCTATTCTTGAGAAATATGCAGGGGAAACAAAGAATCAAAGGAAATATTATGGTCGCCTTGTTCGCTATGTTTGCTTTTGTCTTGATTATTGCGGTTGCATTTTTCAGACCTGGGAAACTATAAATATTAAGAAGCTGTTACGGTAAGTTCAGTTAGTTTTTGTTCCCCATTTGTACCTTAAAGGATTAAATAATTAAACAAATTCAATGTAGGCAAAGGATTCAAAGAAATTACTACTTTTTATGTACGAACATAGCGGCTAATTACTAAGTGCGTTTATATTTACGGATGGATAATGATAAATTCAGTATATCAGTCGTTGGTTTAAAAGTCATAGTAACTCCATTCCTATTGAACTCGGAAAACAGATTGGTATATAGGGTAGAGCTCCCTGAACATATGCCCATCATTACAGAGATGGATGACAACGGATTTTGGACGAGCGACCAACTCCAGGATAAGGATTTGATCGATCATATTGGATTTATAATCGGACAGCATGAAGCCTGAGGTTCGTATATTCGGATATGCCCTATTATCTCGTGACCTGCACTACTGATCAATTAAATAAACACGAAGCCATCGTGGAATATGTAGAGACGAATCTGGATAAGCTTTTTCTCAAACTACAAAGACAGGCAGAAATCAAATTCGGCAACCTTATTTATTTTGACGTAGTAATGATATCCCAACACAGTCCACTTTTAATAAAGCCTTCAGAGCCTCGTAAGCACAATCCTTTTGAAGTAACGATGCTTGGCAGGGTGAAATAGTAATCTGCCTAAAACAAGGTCAAAATGACGATAAGAGGAATTCTACGTTTAAGTAAATTGATTTTTACTCCAATTATTATTCTTTTGATTATCCTTGGTGGCCTTTTCCTTTTCTTTCCTTATAATTATTTCTCCGGCAACAAGCTCCCACACCTACTTGGTTCTGCTTTTCCATTTTTTTTGGTTCTTTTAATCCCTATTGACTTAGTATTGCGCGGGTTTTATTCAAAGGACCTAAAAAGGCTTTGGCTTCTCGAGGTGTTCACTTTACTAATCCTTGGAATCGTGATTTTGATTTTCTTTGTATAATAGAACACCACAATAGACAAACAGGCAAGAAAACAAAATTATGAGGGTAAAAGATGAATTAAAATTAAATAGCATTACTGCAAATTATTATTCATGTAATTTATGTAAAACGGATAGTGACGTTACAATAAATTTTGATAGTGTTAATCTGGTTTTTTTAGGCTGTTCAATTTTTAAATGTGGGTATCCGAATGAAGAAATCTATATGCACTATGATTATTACACACAGGGTTCAATGTCGAAATATTGTTTGTACGAAATACATGAGAGCGAATGGATAAAAGAGTTGAATGAAATGAATAAAGTACATCCAAGGCATACAGATGAAATTTTTATAAGGACAAAACACTTTATTATTGTATTTGAAGATGAAGTTTTTGAATGTATTGCAAACTCATATCATGTGGGTAAATTATGATTAGGACGTAATAAATAACTATCCCTTGAATTTAGGAGAGGATTTAAATAGGTCTGTGATATGGAGATTGATTAAGCAATTCAGGATCCCGATTCCATTATACCGAGTGCCACAATAATGAATTTGTTATTTTCTATTCAAATCAATCGTTGACCTCACTGCAGCTATTTATTCATAAACCAGCAAAAAATCCATAAAAATTTTAAGAATGACTGTTCCCACCATTAAATATATCAGTAGAAAGGAGTTTGAAGATTCCGAAGGTATATATAAAATATTATCAGACGAAATCACTAACACTCATGCCTGTTTTGAGTTAAACAATAAAAAGTATTTTATCGGATATTCAAGTAATAATATTATCAAAGTGGATTTAATGTTCCTTGAAAAAGAAAAATACTTGTTGGTAGGTGTAGATTTAAAAGTGGCCGTTTTAAGTGCAGAAACTGGGAGGATTGTTTTTGCGATTGGCTTGTTTAGTTATTTCAAAGGTTTTGCAAATACAAGTGAGTTGACATTCACTATTTTCTCGGAATTGGAGGATATTGTAATTAATAAGAACGGATTAAGTATTAGCCAGATACTTCCCCATGAATTAGAATTCTGATCGATATTTAGAAATTCCCTTTGGCTTTAGAAAGGATAACTCGATTATTCTGAAATTAGCTATACCATTTGACCAAAAGTATTCGATTAATGATGATGTCACAAAAGAATATGTACTTGAATGTATAGAAAAAGCAGGTGGCGAAAAGTACAGTGATTTCTATCATGTGCTTTTGGGATATGATGGATAATTTCCTAGAATATGCCAATTTGGAATAGTGGAAGTTTTGATTTTTCATAAGATTCATTGTAGTTCTTATAGGGTTCTTATACGAATATTTGAATAGTCATCACATAAATACTATGGCCAAATATCCACTATCGGGTTTGCGCTTTCAGACACATCATTCATTCTCTCATCCATTGTGCTATGAAATTCCTGTTCGGTAAGAAGCATGGTTTGCATATATATTAGAGATCGAAAATGTCTACCAAATGTTAGAGCATAAACTAAGAAAGTCTATTCAGTTCATAAATCATGGTCAACCATGAATGATAGCATTTCTTATTCTTTATTTTTGTATTATGATTTTAAGCAAACTTGCATCTTCATCATTCAATCTCTCAGAGTCAAACCCAAAAAATACTCCCGTGATTGTCTCTATATTTGGGGTATTAAAATGAGGACCATATTCAATTTTGAAATTTACTTGGAGGTGGTTTAACTTTTCTGTCACCTCCTTAAATGTTAAGTTCGGAGTAATCCAATCGGGCTCAAAGTAAATTGTTCTAATTCCTTTATAGAGTTGATATACATTAATGATAATCTCGCTTAGCCCAGTGAAACAATAGTCATCCTCAAAGTAAAATTCTACAAAGTCAAGAATAATGTAAGGATAGTTTCGCTGTCTTAAATCATTTATTTCTTTATTAGAATTGTGAAACAATTCTTCAATCTCTTTAGATGTATCTCCCCACTTTAATGGGGATATATCGCCATTTATGATCCATTCTGTAATATTGAATTTCACTAGAACTGTTGTACTATATTTAGTAATTATTTTAAAATATCTACTTTATTCAGAAATCGCCATCCAGAAACTTATCCAATTGTCTTAGAAATTTACGGTTCACATTTTCAGTACTTTGTAAATAATCCATATGTTCCAGGAGCAAGGATTTACAGGCTTTCCTAACGTCAAGTTGAGGCCAAACCTCTATACTTAAAACAGAACTTAAAAGGTCTCCTGGATAATTATCTCCCTTTACAAGTATATCCTTCTTTAATAACTTCACAGCCAATGGAAGTAAATAGTTTAAACCTATATTTTGTCCTATTAAAAGCCGGATTTGTTCAACGGATAATTCTCTGATCGGAATCCTTCGATATTTGTAGCACTTTTCGACAAGAACCGAGGGGAATTCGAAATCCTTCCAAAAATCATTCTCTAACTCCTCAATAGATTTATTGTCTTGCATCTTATTGAAATAAGTAAGAAATCATTCATTATTTTTGTAAGATTTTTAAAGCCAATATTGACTGTTCAATCACAATTAACTTTTTACTCCTGCCACATCGTTATCCTCAATTCTAGGTTTCAATTTATCCACAATAATATTGTGTTTCTCATATTTGATAATTTTTTCATTACACGAAAATAATAAAGCCAGGGCGAGAAGAATGATGATATCCAAACGGCATATTCTATGGATTATCTAAGTCCGGGATTTGTAATAATACCAGGAATCGAGTTTTCCAACTGTTCAAGATCGGCAGGGGTAACATAGTTACCTTGAAGACCTAAGTATTTCAATTGTTTTAATCGACCCAATTTCTCAAGTTCATTTGAAATAGTCAATTTGTTGTAAAACAGGAATAAACTATCGAGATGTTTAAGCTTGTATATATCTTCTGGTAAGGTAACAATATCAAGATTTACCAAGGAAAGCACTTGTAGAGTAGTAAGGTGGGTTATTTCATTTGGTAAGTGTCTGAATGGAGGTTTTTTTTCTTTTGGGTCGATTATCGTATTAGGTACAAGAGTTTCCCATCCATTCCTATCTTTTGAAATATATAATCTCTCAACATTTTTTAAAGATTCAATTTCCTTTGGCACAGAATCAAGTCCATAATCACTCAAATAAATCTCAACTTCTGTTTTGCCTTTAAATTCCTTAAAGACACTCAACTCCCTATTGGAATCGCAGCCTAGCAGGGAAAATAATAATATGCACAAAAATGGTTTCAAGACATCGAAATTAACTCGCAATTGCTTGTGTTCAATTCGGGCCATTTTAGTAGACTCCCGATGAGATTTATTGTAGAAAAAATAGAGGGGTACAAAGAGGTAAAACTATCATCGAATGAATACCGGGGATCTGTTTCAGGTAGCGATTGATATTAATTGATATACTCTTTATGAAGTGGATTTTTGATTGTTTTTGTTCCCTATTTGTACCTCTTACATCCTCACGGTAACTTAACTACTTAAATATTAGTAGTTTAATTCGAGCTTCTACATTCTGTATTGAAATATTAATCGCTAGAACAGGACACTGAATTAACTTCTACATTGATGTAGGTTCGGAGACATTATTTTAGAACTGGCTGGGAAAGTACTGGTGACAAGTTGGTTAAAGGTACCGGTTCTGGACTGGGTGGTGTCTAATCTGGTATTAGGATTATATAGGAACTACGTGTGTAAAATGCTACTTGCGTTCAACCAATTGCCAACCATTTTCGGGTAATCCCTCTCTCAAAATATACTCAGCCCCAATTTTATGATATTCAAGTACAATATGATACTGCCTTTCACTGAAATTGCGCTGAGTGTTAGGAAGCGAGATTACATATGTTAGAGAAATACGCGCGGCGTTCCAATAGTCAATTATTTCCCCTACTTCAATATATCTTATTGGTTTGTTAGAACTAGCAATAAGCTTTTTCAGTTGAATTTGATTGTAATAAGCCAAAATCACGCCTGTTGTGTCCATTTCAATTTTTCCTGGGTCAAGTGTTTCTACAACGGAATCATTATTTTTTCTATCCATAGAGATTCTCAAAGTGTCATTGTCAAGCTTTAGCTCCTTTGTTTGCAAAAAATGTTTAATGGCTGTTGCAATCAATTTGTATTGATTCTTTGGATCGACTCTATAAATACTGTTTGAGTCAAAATAGAACATGGATTTTGGTGGGAAATCGGTTTCATTTTTTGAGGTTTTAGTATAGACTACATCTCCAATTTTTAGTCGGTCCTGGAGGGTTTCCATTTTATAGCTTTTAAGCCTTGCCATCGGATACCTAAATCCAGTGAAAGTATCAATTCTTACTTCCTGACCACAATAATCACAATTATCTGAAATAAGATTGATAATTGTGCCTGTGTCTCGCTTTTCTGCTTTACCATAATAATAATAAAACGCTCCGTCTGAGGCAGAATAGAACTTCTTCTTCTTGACTATCTGCACCGGCATTTTGTACATAAAAAAACTATCATTTTCTACCAGTAATAAGTTTTCGTGATACCATTTTCTCGGAGCGTCATAGTAATGAACTTTCCCATTATCATCTTTCCAACTTATTCTTTCAAGGCCTTTATAAAAACCATTCTGGCTTTGAGAGTGTGAATTCAATCCGACCATATAAGAACATAAAATCAATATGATTAGTTTCATTGGCTATAGTGTTAGACCCCAAAGAGATAGTTGGTGTCCTTCACAATCAAATGACCTGTGTATGTTCATCAGACAACCAAGAAAGTAATTGGAATGGTCAAGTCGTATCAAGGTAGTCCATGTGACATACCCAATTAAAAACACTATTCTACAAATATTTTCATTTTTTTTGCCAGTTCTAAAAAACAGGGGTTAAGTTTCTGTCTCTGAGTTTTGATGAACCTGACAACCTCCTCAGAACGCGCATTGTCAAACCTTGTATCGCCGGGATTGAGTGCAGACGAAAAGCCGTTAATGTCCCATCCCCAGAGTTTCTTTTTTGTTTTAAAGTTAAATGCCATGCTACAGCGGGAAACCCTCTTTGCTTTGCTACCCGGTTGAACCATGCCTTCAGGCATGTAAAGATGAAAAAATAGTTCTATTGAATCATTAGTAGAGTAGAACGAATTATAACGCAGTTCAAATTCCGCCGTGTAATGATCATTGTAGTCTCTGTCGCCTAACCATGTATACAGATACCAACGAGCAGAGTCATAGAGGTCCTGCATTTGCAAACTGTCAATTTGATTCGGATATCTAAAACAATTACTGGCCGATTCGTTCCTGAAGCAAGAAGAAAAAATCATGAGAAAGAATGGAACGATGAATGCCTTTGAGTAATTCATGCTGTAAAATGCTAGAGGGTAACAGGAGGAATTGCTAGAATTATATTCTACTTACCCCATAGGTTAGTTATAGATCCTGTTATTTTTCATTTATGATTCCAACCTTATGAAATTCCATAATTGTACCTCCACAAGAAGGTATTGCTAATGCTAAATTGGTCAATGCATCGTGTCAACAAAAAAATATCACCTCCGTAAATCAGCCATTGAGCATCGTCTTTGATATTGGCATTTCGGCAGGGTATGAAATCAAACTCACAATTATCACGGTAATTCCTTACCGTATTATCACGGTATTTTTTTTACTTTTTAACGGTTTCTAGTATTTTCTGCTTTCAAAAAATCCCCATTGGCATCTCATCCTAAATGTTAGATACATAAGAGATTATCTTAAGGATATCTCACGATTTATTTTGCATTTTCCATTTTTCATTTTTACTTCTCCCGCATTTCCACTGGTTGAAATCTGAAATTTTTAACTGAAGATTTGTGAACGGTTCATCCATCCATATTTGGTGTGGTGCTCCAACAAACCTTATCTACTCAATATCCCATCCTCCAGACAGCCCTGTAGTCTGACCACGAACTGTTGTATTTAGTAACCGTCGTATTTGTTGTATTTCTTTAACCTCTAATCGTTAAATGAGAATCTCATTCTCATACCTCTTTGTGCTTTTGTGCACACTTGGGTGTTTCACCTCAGCCTTAGGACAGGATTCCATAAGTGCATCCAAATCGTTACTCGATCTCCCTGACAGATTTTTTCTTGGCTTAAAAAAGAAAGCTGAAAAAATAGAATCCCGATTAATTCGCAAGACAGAAAAATACCTGGCTGCTCTTGAAAAAAAAGAAAAGAAACTAAGAGATCGACTTTCAAAAACAGATTCAATCAAGGCTCGCGAGTTGTTCGGAAATACAGAACAGCAATATTCGCAGCTCCTTTCGAAACTCAAGAATACATCTGTAGGTAGCATTGATCTCCCTTACGCAGGTCACCTGGATTCAATAACCAGCGCTCTGAGTTTCTTACGAAAAGCACCCGATTTTTTAGATCGACCAGAGGTGAATGCAGCTTTGGCAAAGTACAAGGAAGTTCATCAAAAAATTGGTGAAGCTTCCAATATCAGGAAGCTGTTGAAAGAGAGACAACAATACATCAGCAGTAAACTTGCTAACTCACCTCTTGCAAAGGAGTTCAACAAATACAAAAAGGAATTGTATTACTACAAGGCCCAGGTAGAGGAATACCGCAACCTGTTGAATGATCCTTCTGCAATGGAAAGAAAAGCGCTTCAACTCATAAACAAGATTCCTGCATTCAAGGAATTTTTTATTAAGAATTCAATGATCGCTTCCCTGTTCCAGGTACCTGCGGATTATGGTTCAACGGCAAGCTTGCAGGGACTTCAAACCAGGTCAGGTGTACAGCAATTGATCCAGCAAAGAATTGCCGCAGGAGGTACAGGGGCACAAGCACTTGTTAGTCAAAATATCCAACAGGCACAATCGCAGTTTACCCAACTGAAGGAGAAGATTGCAAAGCTGGGAGGAAGTGGAAGTGATGAGGATCTGCCTGATTTCAAACCGAATACGCAAAAAACCAAATCTTTCTTCGATCGACTTGAACTAGGTACAAATATTCAAAGCACCAAAAGCACACTATATTTTCCAACTACCACTGATCTTGGATTATCTCTGGGGTACAAAATTAATAATAACAGCATAATTGGAATTGGGGGCTCATATAAAGTAGGGCTAGGCAAGGACTGGAATCATATTGCGATTACCCATCAGGGAATTGGAATAAGAAGTTTTGTCGATGTAAAGCTTAAGGGATCCATCTGGATAAGTGGTGGTGGTGAACTTAACTACCGGAGCACATTTCGAGACCTTTCTATTCTATATAATTTTTCCAATTGGCAGAATAGTGCTTTGCTCGGAATAACTAAGAAGTATCGAGTTTCAAAAAAAATAAAGGGGAGCATGCAATTGATGTATGACTTTTTACACGGGCAACAATTACCCAAAACTCAGCCGCTAGTCTTCAGATTTGGCTACAATCTTAAATAATATGTTATTAAAAAACCTCGCTAGCTACCGACGCATTGCATTAACTCTCACAATTGGATGGGTGGCACATGCTCAAAGTGAAGCGCAAGAGCAGCCGTATAAGAATATTTCAATAGCGTCACCGAATGCTGCTTCACTCGGGAAATATGCTGATGTTCCCGTTAACTACCATACAGGTATACCGGAGATCACTGTACCCATTTACACCATCAATGCTGGCCGTTTGCAACTCCCCATCGGGCTAAGTTACCATAGTTCAGGACTAAAAGTAATGGAACCGGCAAGCTGGGTTGGTGCCGGCTGGTCGTTGAATGCAGGGGGTGTAATTACGAGATCTGTAATGGGTCAACCTGATGAGAAAGGTACAAATACCGGATTGGTTGCAACCCATGGACATATCAGCGACTATGGATTCAATAGCTATCTGTATAATAGTAGCCAGCAGGATTGGGTAGGCTTTGCGGAAGGAAGAAAAGATGGTGAGCCAGATTTGTTTTTTTTCAATTTTGCAGGACATTCAGGTAAATTCTACTTCAGTGATGATCGAACCCCAATTCTACTACCAGAAGAAGACTTAAGGATTGAATTTGATTACATCCCCATAGTTGGAGAAAGTATACGAAGTTTCAAAATAACAACACCTGATGGGACAAAATACTATTTTGGCAGAACCTCGGATCCAAATGATATTGATCCTGTAGAGATAACAAGCGCATATACAGATCAAGGGGGCCTTTCTTCAGGGAGTGTGGTTTCAAGTTGGTTACTTAATAAAATCGAGTCAGCTGATAACCAGTTCACCATCCTGCTTCAATATCAATCAGAGAATTATGGCTTTCCAACAATTGCGACATTTTCAGTGAATGGCATTCTACAACCTTCCCTTAGTAATCCGCAGCCTTATGAATATAGCTTGGTCAAAAATATTATTACTGGAGTTCGGCTGCAACAAATAACATTTCCCGACGGAAATGTAAATTTTATACCTGGTGCGGTACGTACAGATTTGAGTGACAATGCTCAATCAATGACTGACAATGTAAATCAGCAAGCAAAATCTCTAGGCGCTATCGAGATTGTAAACGGTTCTAATTTTTGTAAACGGTTTACCCTTTCATATGGCTATTTCAGTGACGACATATCTCCCCTGAGTGGGTATTTCAGTAGTAATAATATCCAGACAGACAAATTGCGGCTGCGTCTTGAAACGGTACAAGAGTCGACATGTGATTTAAGCGTTTCTATTCCCGCTCATAAGTTCGACTACTTTTCAGAAGTCGTTGCAAGAAGACTCACTTTTGGTCAGGATCATTGGGGTTTTAGCAATGGCATCACCTCGAACAATACTTTAATACCGACTTTTTCCGTGAATAATTTTACAGAAATTCAAGGTGCGAATCGTGATGCTGCATGGCCTGCAATGAGGGGAGGAGCACTAAAAAGAGTTACATATCCCACTGGCGGTTTTACTGACTTTGAATTCGAGCCGAATAAAACTTATGTAAGTTTTTCAAAGTATACCAAAAACCAAGCTGCATCGATATCTGTTGGCTTTAGTGCTCCCGCCTTTAGCTCCGAAAGTAATGTTAATCTCACAGCTGGTTCTTACGAACTAAAAATAAATAGTGTGGGAGGAACTTCAAATGCCACCGTCATAATAAGTCTTAATAGTGCGTTTATTGGAAGTGTCTCAACTGATCCGGGAACAACGAATCAGATAACTGTCACGCTTTCACAAACTGGCACCTATACCCTTCTTATTACGAAAGATTGCCCCTCGACAGGAATAGGAGCCACTGGTACCGTTTCAATATGGACCCCGAATCAGGTCTCCGGTAATACGCTGGTGGGAGGACTTCGAGTCTCGAAAATTACTACTGATGATGCAATCACGTCAGTTGAAAATGTTACATCCTTTATTTACGAAACCGGGCCTGAAAGCAAATCCACAGGAATTCTTTATAGTCGTCCAACATACGTCCAAATAATCAGAAACGATCTTATTAAAGATGTTGGTTATTGGCATCCTTCATCCGGATTTACTCCTTCCTGTAGCGCTAACGGCTGCATTTCATGTGATGGAGCAACAACCCTGCCTTTTTATAAGTCAGGTGCGACATTGCGTCCAATGGGATCCAGCCAGAGCAACCATATCGGGTACAATGAAGTAAAAGTAGTGCAAGCAGGGAATGGTTTTAAAATTTTTAGATATTATGGATCAAACGTCTGGGACTTGAATGTTGATGACGTCGCGAATAGGTCACTTTTGATGATTTGCAGCCCAAGTATACCTAATTATCCAGCAGCCCCCTTATCCTTTGAACCCCAAAGGGGCGAACTCAAAAGTGAAGAAATTTTTGACGAGAGTGGAAGACAATTGAAGTCCACGATCTATACTCCAACTTATCAAAATAGTCTTATTTCAACGCCAGGATTTATTGTGTCTGTTAAGGGTAATCAAGTACTCGGAACATTTTATTCTTTGGTATCTGCGCGCAAATTACAAGAACAAATTAATGAATCTATTATTGACGAAAATGGCATTAGCACAACTACCTCAACAACTGTTTACTATGAGAGCCCAAGTCACCATTTAATGACGAAAAAGCAAACTAATTTAACCCCTACTGATATCAGAACGACAAAATATAAGTACAGTTTTGACTTCCTTCCTGCCTCTAGTTCTGGCATTGCTGATGGGACAATGATATTGAGTAATCAATTATCATCATGCCTAAACAATTACAATACCGCCCGGATAGCGTGTGGGGGTTCTTCGACTTGTTTGACTAATGCATATTTAAGTTACGTGCAATGTCAAAATACCTCAAGGATTGATTACATAAATTATCGTAGAGCAAATTTTACAAACGCCTCTAATACTTATGCGACTAACCTTTCGCAGGCAAAGCAATCATCAGATGGGAATTTAAAACCATTGTTAGAGATGCAACAAGTGTTTCAAAACGCACCAGTTGAAATGTCTAATTGGAAAAATGGAAACGTTCTTAAAGCAGCTTATAACACGTACGAATATGCAACAGATATACCGACAGCCGTTTATTTGAAAAATGTTGCAAGCGTGAATTTGGCAATTCCAGAAAATCAATTTACGGATGCTGTGATATCAGGTAATACTGTAAGCAAAGATGCTAGGTACCAAATTGAATCATCGCTTACTTTCTCATCTGGTAATCTCACGGAATTGAAATCCAGGGACAGGACTACAACTTATATATGGGGTTATAAGAATACGAGCCTTATAGGAAAAATAGAAAATGCTCCTAAATCTCAAGTGGCATATACAAGTTTCGAACCTGATGGGAGTGGAAATTGGGTGTTAGGTTCAGTAGACAGAACGGCTGGAGCAAGGACAGGGGAATTCTCCTACAATTTGACGGCAGGTGCGATTAGTAAGTCCGGCCTTTCCTCTGGACAGCAATTCGTTCTATCTCTTTGGCAAAAAACTGGAATTCTTGGTATTTCTGGTGCTACGGTTAATCAAACAAAAAACGGGCAAACCATTGATGGCTGGACATACGTCGAACATACAATTACGCTTAATGCTTCGACACTTTCTCTGAGTGGCAATCGAATAATTGATGAATTGCGGCTATATCCTTCTAAAGCTCAAATGACTACATATACATACCATCCTCTTGCGGGCATAACCTCAGAATGTGATATTAATGGAAAGGTGATGAACTACAAATATGATGGCTTAGGGAGGCTTAAGATGATCCGTGATAATGAAGGTAACATTCTAAAAACATACACACACAAATACCAGGAACAGCAATAACCTACTTCTTAAAAATAGTACAATGAAAAATATCATTTTTTTGTTAGCGACGAGTTTTATGTTTGCCCAGGCAAATATCCATGGCCAGTGCGGTACTTATAATCTAGCAGCTGGTACACTAACTTCAGCTTCCACAGAGATAGAGCCATTCAGTGTTACTGGAAATGTCGTTGACAACAGCTTGGGTACAGATTGGAAATCTCAGTCAAGTCAGACTCAATGGATCATGGTGAATCTTGGGCAAGATTATTCTTCGATTTGTCATATTAAATTAACCTGGCCATCGGCATTCTATTTCGCTACTGATTATAAAGTATACGTCTCATTTGACGGTGCCGCAGCAAGCGGTCAGTTGGTTGCAACTGTTACCGGAGGAGATGGTGGTGTAGATGATATCTACCCTTCGTCTCCTGTTCCGGGCAGGTACGTTAGGGTTGAAATGACAGCAAGGGCGGCAAGTTGGGCTGATCATTATGAACTTCAGGAATTTGCTGTGTTTATGGGCGGAACAAGTAATGTTTGCCCGACAGTCTCCTTAAGTAATCCTGGAAACGGCAGTACGATTTCATTTGGTACAACGGTGAATCTCACCGCTGATGCAGCAGATGCCGACGGAAACGCAACGATAACCAAAGTAGAATTCTTTGATGGCACTACTAAGCTTGGGAATGATATTACAACATCTCCGTACACGTATCAATGGACTCCAGCGCTCGGAACTCATACCCTAACAGCGAAAGTATCAGACGGCACCTGCACTATAACTTCGGCTGCGGTATCCATAACCGTTACTAGTCCACCTGCCGGGAATAATTGGTCAGTCAGTGGAAACACCGGGATTAATCCTTTAACTCAGTATTTAGGGACCAGCGATGATAACCCTCTAATTATCAAAACTGGATCACTGGCCACTGAACGAATGCGAATTACAGCGGATGGGAAAATTTTGATCAATCAGCCTACACCTCCCGAGAATGATGTCAACCTGAAAATGGCGGTGAATGGAGGGATCTGGGCTAGTAAGATTAAGGTCACTCAAAGCGGATGGGCAGACTATGTGTTTGAGAGTGGATACAAGCTCATGCCATTAAAGGCTCTTGAATCTTTCATTCAAAAAAATAAGCACTTACCCGATGTACCCTCCGCAGAAACCGTAATTAAAGAAGGATTAAATCTTGGAGATAATCAAGAAATTCTTCTAAAGAAAATTGAAGAGCTGACTCTTTATTTGATAGCACAAGAAAAAAGACTTCAGAAGCAAGAAAAAAAGGTAGCCGAACAAGCTGAGGAAATCAGGAAATTAAAATCAACAAAGAAATAGAATCGAGGAACAATCTTCATTATTCAATCATCAATATGCTAGTCAGATTCTGTTGCAAAGTATTCTTATGTATGTCTGGTTTATGTCTGCCCTTACTTGCATTCTCACAACCGCAGGTCCCTCCTAATAAACCGACAACACAAACCACGGTAAGCTCAGTACAGCCAAGCAGTATCGCAACAATTCCAAATGCCTATCAAAGTGGCATAAAAATAAATTATATACGTACAAGAGAAGCGATTGGAAAATATACTGACGAAGTAGCATTTAACGAAGCAGCATTTATAGGCGTAAAGGAGACTACACAATACCTTGATGGATTGGGCCGACCGTTACAGACGGTTATGAAACAAATTACACCAGGCAACACGCCTAAGGATTTAGTGAGCCCTGTCTTGTATGATGAATTCGGAAGAGAGGTATTCAAATACATCTCTTATCCTTCCCTGCAGAGTGACGGATTGTTCAAAATGGATGCATTCAATGACCAAAAGATATCGATGCAAAATCAGTTTCAGGGAGAGCAGGTCTTTTACGCAAAGAGCATTTACGAGAAATCTCCCTTAAATCGACCTGCTAAAAGTTTTGCAGCTGGCAATAGTTGGGCGGGTAGTGAAGGTACAAGTAGCGAAAAGTCAACCCAGCACAAATATTTACTGAACAATACAAATGATGCCGTCAGGATATGGGCCATATCAAATAATGCTCTTACCTATGTAAATGACGATGTCACGACAAATATCCCTCAACAGTCAGGACTCTATCTACCTGGTGAGCTCTTCAAGGACGTAACTATCGACGAAAATGGAAATGCGGTAGTTGAGTATAAAGATAAGGCCGGCTTATTATTGCTGACAAAAGTTCAGATCGGATCCATCGCTTCCGATTACAGTGGCGACATTGGTTTTTTGTGCACATATTATGTGTATGATGATTTTGGATTGTTGCGTTTTGTAATTCCTCCTAAAGCCGTCGATGCTATCCAGCCAAGCTGGAATTTAAGCAATAGTGTTATCAATGAGCTTTGCTTCCGGTACCACTATGACATAAGGAAAAGAATGATAGCGAAGAAAGTGCCAGGTGCGGGATGGACGTACATCGTGTACGATCAACGGGACCGTTTGGTTTTCACACAGGACGCGAATATGCGAATTTTGAACAATTGGCAAGGAACATTATATGATGGACTAAATCGTCCAATCGTGACTGGGATACTAACATATACAGGTAGCCGAAACGATCTTGAATCATATGTATCCACAAACACTGGGAATGACATTCCCTCTACATTGTCTGGAAGTGTGTCGGGTCCTTATGATGCATACTACCCGGAGCGGCCAGGAAGTTTTTCAGTTTACACTGCAAGGAATAGTGTGAATTTCGTAGGAGAATTCACAACAACCGCTACGGATAATTTTATCGCGTATATCGATCCAGGACAAAGTACCTATTCTCCACTTATTGAGGTAATTGATAATCCCATTCCTCCTTTACATGATTTTGTACCGCTAACACTCTCCTATTATGATGAGTACCCTTCAGACGCAAAGACATTTAGCAATGTAGATAATTTGAAATTGGATCGGGGTAGCAATCCGATTGATCAGGTCGAAGCTCTTCCTTCACAAGCGAGCAGATTAACGCGAGGTTTCCTGGTGGAAGCGAGGACGCGTGTATTGGAAACCCAAATTGAAATGGGAAGTTGGCTGGTCACAACAAATTTTCATGACGAAAAGGGGAAAATTGTTCAATATAATGCCGATACTTATAAAGGTGGAAAAAACATTGTGACCAATCTGTACGACTTTTCTGGAAAAGTTTTGAGCAGTTACCACGTGCACAATAACCCCGCGGCGGGAAACGCCATTCTGCGAGTGAAAACAAATTATGAACATGATCACGATGGAAGAATTCTTGAAATCTGGAAAACAGTGAATGACAACATTGCTGCAAAATTTCTCATTTCAAGAAGTGAGTATAATCAGGCGGGCCAGTCGAAAAAGAAAAGCTTGGGACGAAAGAAAGATGTGAATGGCGCTTACACTAACACTCCTATAGAATCTCTGGAACCGACGTTTAATATACGTGGGTGGCTGCAAGCTGTAAACAAAAACTATTCAAATGCAATTGAAGGCGCCGATAATTGGTTTGGAATGGAGCTTAACTATGATTGGGGCTTTGACCACGGTCAATTTAACCGGAATATCTCCGGGATGAAATGGAGAAGCAAAGGAGACAATGAAAGGCGAGCATTTGGATTTGGCTATGATAAGTCCAATAGGTTATTGGCTGCAGATTTCAGCCAGCACAATGGCTTCAGTTACACTGACAATGCGAGTGTTCAATTTGATATGATGATGGGAGATGGATCTAATCCTTCAATAGCATTTGATGCGAATGGAAATATACTGAAGATGAAGCAATGGGGTTTAAAATTGGGACAAAGCGAATTGGTTGATGATCTCAGTTACAACTATGTCTTTGCTGGTAGCCTCTATACTAATAAACTTCTAAATGTAATAGATGCAAAAAATGACCCTCAGACCAAGTTGGGAGATTTTAAGACCAGTCTCTTGCATATTCAAAACAAGACGAACGCTACCCAAGATTACTCATACGATAATAATGGCAACCTTAAGAAAGACTTGAATAAGGATATTGGTACTGTATCAAGCGAAGAAATTGTATATAATTATTTGAATCTACCGGCCAAAATTTTTGTGAAAAATAAGGGAACGATCATCTATATATATGATGCTGCAGGTAACAAGCTTGAAAAGATCGTGAGTGAAACCGGTCAGACAGAAAAGCGAACAACGTATGCAAAAGGAATTGTATATGAAAACAATATTTTCTCCTATTTGGTCCATGAAGAAGGGAGAATACGACTTAATAGCGCGTTGCAGAACGGTTGCGAGAATTGCGGAGCGTTTGAAGAGAATTTAGCCTTTGATTATTTTATAAATGATCATTTAGGAAATGTGCGTATGGTCCTGACAGACGAGCAAAAAACAGATATCTACCATGCAGGCATGGAAACGAGCAAGCGTCAATTTGAAACGACGTTATTTGGAAATAAAATAGCGCAAACAGCGACGGATAAGCCTGGAGATGCATTTGATTCAAATAACGACAATGAAAAAGTAAGCGTGCTGAATGGCAGTAGTGCACAAGCTGCTATCGGACCAGGTGTTATTTTGAAAGTTATGGCAGGTGACAGGATAAATGCGAAGTCTATGGTGTGGTATATGCCAACTGGAGATAAGAACGTGGATGTGACTTCAGCCGCAATGCTTACAAGTTTGTTAAGTCAATTAGTGCCTGGGATAGGTGGTGCGGGTAAAGGGACCCAAGCGGTAAATATTTCAGGCAGTCTGGTGCAACCGGGTATTGGTAACTTCTTATCCTCGCAAACAGCTCCAACAGACAGGCCAAAAGCATATTTGAATTGGATTTTATTTGATGAAGAACACTTCGAAAAGGTTGAAGGGAGTAGCTACTTCACACCAGTTCCTTTAATAAGTGGGATCATGCAGAAACAACCTCTCGAAGCAAATGGCGGAAGCGATATTGAAATGAAAAAGAACGGTTATCTGTACGTGTATGTAAGCAATGAAAGTAGGCAGAATGTTTATTTTGATGATATTCATATCGAGCACAAGCGAGGGGCTCTTTTGGAGGAGACGCATTATTATCCGTTTGGGATGGTTATGAAGGGAATTAGTTCAAAAGCTGCAAACACTTTGGATAATAAGATCGGATTCAACAGTAAAGAGGAGCAGGCCATGGAATTTAATGACGGTAGCGGTCTTGAATGGTTGGATTATGAAGCAAGGATCTACGATGCACAGATTGGAAGGTGGATGAATGTTGATCCGTTTGCCGACCTTATGAGACAAGTATCTCCATACAATTACTGTTTCAATAATCCAGTGAGGTATGTTGATCTAAGGGGGTTAGCGCCGACTGATGACCCTCCTGGAACGTCATATTATCCATTGTATAAATTTGCAGATGCTGCCGCGTATGGTTGGGCAACAACATTTCGAACTTTGTGGAGAGATGAAACAGTTGAGTATTCAGGATTGATTTATAGTTACACAATTGGTAAACAAGAATATTTCGGGTTTACAAGAGCGGTTAGATTTCCTTTACCCAATCCGGAAAATGTGGAGCCTTCAGCGGGTTGCCCAAGCCCCAATCCAATTGTGATGTACTACCACGAGAATACTCTAACACTTCCTAAAGGCGCCATCATCGTAGGACATATACATATTCATTATCGTAAGAATACGGACCCCATTAATCAAAGTTTTAGTCGCAGGGGAGATTTCCGTCAAATGGATGACTTTAGAGATTTAACATTTTACTTATTAAACAATGTGGGAGCATTGCGAGTTGTGCGTCCTAATTTCAGGGTGCGCCCGGGCGCTGGTTATAACATAGCGGATAATTTTAGTCTAAAAGATGCTTTTGAGCTTCCTGGAATGGTTTACAAAGTTCCCAAACCCTATATATTCAAGGATAATGAATACCCAAGAAAAATGGAGGAAGGAATTAAAAACATGAATGATCTTAAACCTGTTAAAGGTATTTGGGTTACAGTTACAAATCAAAGTACGGCCACCGTAGGGACAATAAAGGAAGCAAAGGAAACAAAAGAAGTAAAGAAAAGAGGCTTTTGATCAAATTTTTATGAACAACTCTTTAAATCATGTTGAATAAAAGTTATTTTTTTTTATTTACCGGCTTTCTTTTGTTTATCATCTCATGTAAAGAGAAAAATGAGAATAATGAAAAACAGGAAATGCCAATTGTTAAAGTTTATGAGGATACAATAAAAAGAGACCTGCCCTATTGGTATGCAGAGTACACCGACGTACAAGACCGAATGAAAAAGGCACACGAAATGCTAGGTCTTAAAAGGCTCTATGGTGGATTCGACAGTTTGCAAATAAGAATCGAATTTGAATGTGCCGACACAAGTAATATTATTTCCATCTCAAAAACTGGAGGAAAGTGGAGGGCGGTATTTCATTTTTTTAAGTTCACTTTTGACGAAGACCAAGAACCTAAATCTGTGAGCCATTGGAAGGAAGAAGGAATGCCAAAATCTGGCTGGGTAAAATTTTCAGATAGTTTGTTAAAAACAGGTATCATCGACTTACCAGATTATTCAACCTTCAAATCTTATCCAGTCTTTGCTACAGATGAGGAGGGCGTGAAAGTTGAAATTGCAAGTGCTAACATTTACAAACTTTATCACTATCCTGCCTTGCAATCCCATACTTATATCAAAGAAGGTCCTGCTAAACTAGACGAGGCTATTAAGCTAATTGAAAGAGAGTTTAAGTTTAAGCGGGCGTGTGAATAGAATTTCGACGATTACCTCAGAGCAGAAACGTAGATGTCGTGAATGCCTTGCAAGAGTAGCCTCAATAATTTACGAGCTCAAGATTAAGCATTCGAGAAACGCATTAGTTTTTTTTAGAGCTAATATTTCTGTCTGGGTGAAAAGGTCTCGGTTTCCTTCCCTTGCCACCCAAAACACACGCCATCTAAGAAGCTGTCATGGTTTTGTGCTGCGGTCAGTCGCCAACCTTGACTAGAGGATAGATACACACTAAAACTACTCAATATAACCGAGTCAGAATAGCTCGCATTAGTAATAATTTCATTGAAAGATGAGGAAATTTTTAATTTTTATTCTAATTGGCTCCTGTTATTTTCCTTACGTATATCTTTTTACTTTTTATTTATTTGTTCTACGCGCAATAATTAAGCTAAAGCATGTTCCATCGTACGATAATCCGGATCCATGGTTCTTACACTTTAATATTCATACTAAACTTATTTATGCCACTGGCTATTTGCCATTTGCATCGCTAGTTATCCTTTTTTTATTTAAGCTTCTACTATCTTCTGTTGAGTTCAATAAAATAAATAAGGTCCATTTTGTCTCATGTTTAATTGGGTTTTGTTTAATGGCAATCCATTTTATTTTCGATCCATTCTTTACATGGTTTATTGATTGATGGCGAGGATAAATGGTCTCGATCACCATTCCTTGCCATCTAAAACACACGCCCTCTAAGAAGTTATCATAGGTTAGCGTCCGGGTTTGTTGACTGAATTATGGAACAATAATGTGGGTTAAAAAATGTCACAATTTGAGCACAAAAATTAAGTGTTCAAATTCCAGAGATATATGCAGGCCAAGAACGAATGAGTTGAAGAAAAGAGTGAATGAACAAAATCTTCTCGGATTTTGTCTTTTCGAATCATAACATCGACAGCTATAAGAGTTTTATAAATTTTACTTTTTTTCATTTGCAAGTGGATGAGATTAGATATTCGTGATGGTAAACATTTGTATATCATTGATACTACTTATAAGGTATCCAGACCAGTTTATACTGCGGTAACAGTCCACCGTGGAATGAAATAATCAAAGGTCGCAATATAGTATTCCTATAATGAAGAATTAGATTTTGAGTAGCTTAATGCGCAATAATGTTCATGAGAATGTAAATAAGTCTTGGTCTCTGTCCCTTGCCATGAAAGACGCAGCCATCGGAGAAGTTGATATGATTTTGTACTGTGGTCAGTCCCCAAACCTTTACCAAAGAATGCGTACACACTAAATACTCACTACTCTCGCTTGAATAGGTCGGATTGGATTTAATTTCAATGAAAGGTGAAGCGATTTCTTATTTCTATGCTTGTTATCTCCTGCCAATGAAGCTGTCATGGGTTTTTGTGCTGCGTAATAAACATTGTGAGGAAGAAATTAGGTGACCAGAGAAGAAAAAGCAGTTTAAGAAAAAAAAGAAATAGATAAAAAAAGAATGATTAAATATGGATAAGGTTAAAATACTCGAAGAATATCGAAAACTTGTCAGTTATGATTCTGCTAAAGCAAGAAAAGTAATAAAAAAGCTAGATTATAAGGATGATTACTATTTGCTTAAATGTATCGCTCAAACCTACCTTGATGAAAGTCGCTTTAGGGACAATGGTGGCAGCGACCTTCGTGTTTATGTGTTAAGAAGAAAATGGAGATTGGCTGAAAAATATATAATTACTGCATTTAAAATCAATCCAAGTTCAGCCGAAGTATTATATACTATGGGAGAAATTAGAAAATTAAATGGGCAAACAGATATTGCAGTGTATTGTTTTCAAAGGATCATTGATTTAGGTATACGAAAAATTTCATTTGGTGAATATGGTAGGGGGATAGCATTTGCCAAAGAATTGATTAATGACAGTAAGTTTCAGCTTTATCGTCTTCATTTTGAGAAAAAGCCTCAACTTTCAAAGAAATATTTAAACGCATATAAAAAAGGTTTAAAAAAAGGGGTACACACAATCTATAAACCCTTAAAAAAGTTCTTATTGACTTAGAAGGATTAACCTGGCAAGAGGATGCAGCCTGGCTATGAAATTTTGCAGACTCCGGCCTTAACTAGCCAGAAGTCCTTTATCTTCCTCTAATCCTTTTTGACAGCGAATATGAACATCGGTGTAATTCCAGAGACATCAAGATCATTATCGGGAAAGAAAATAGAAATCCTTCTGAATTATAGGGCCATAACATTTGCAGAAGCTGAGAGGTTCGGAGGTGGGTGCCTCCAGAACCAGGAATTATTTCTGGCTTAGAAATGTCTCTAATTTGATATATTTCGCATTCAAAGCAATTTATTTCTTTTTGTTGGGCTGGTAGGAAACCGGGTGGAAGAATCCTTCGAGATTTTGATAGTCGCATTGGGGAATAAATAGCTGAGCAACGAGATTCCTGTCCAATTCACACGAAAGGCGGATTTGCTTTCAGGTCGCCTTGATGATACCAGCTTTTATAACACCTTTAGAGCTTTGAACAGACGAGTTGTATTAGGCTTAAATTCAAATTTCAAGCTATAAAATATTAAAACAAATGAATATTCAATTTTCCATGAAAAAAAATTATAGGATATTTCTGATTGGATTTTTTTCTTTTCTGGGTGTTTCAACTATTCAATCCTGCCTAAAGAAGATTGCAAAATCACGGCAGCATTTTGCTTTGAACGCCAACCAGATTTCCAGATTAAAGGAAAAGACGGTGGTACTTATTCTGCCAGCTAGCGAATACTCTTATCTTGATGATTATAAAGAATTAATTCCCACAGCCTGGACGTTGACCCCTATCGAAGTCATTAAGTATGATGCTTTACGCGATTATAGCAAGAGCCCAGATAAATATGCCTTTTTTCAAATTGATGGTATTGAAACCAACGTTACAAGTCAAAGTGGTCCATCTTATTCGACCACGCATTATTTTTTGACGTTGGCTTTAGTCTATGAGGAAAAAAATAAACCTATTATGGAGAGACTGTGCAGGGTTGAACTGTATCCGGAATTTGAAACAGTGAATTATAGTTTCAGGAAGGTCGATGTCTCTGATCAGGTCTATCGAAGAGCAGTAATTCGAAATTTTTCATTGCCTTATATTTTGGCTTACCTGCGATTTGTACAGAAAAATTTTCTGCAATCACAGAACCCTTGGATCTATGAAAACTATAGTGATGAAACCTTGCGAGGCAGACTAGCAAATGACACACTTTATATTCCTGATAACCTGGTTTATGATAGGAACAAATTCAATGGAAAAGAAACCAAAAAGGACGAATCTTTCTTTAAAAATTACACAGGTAAGTATAAAATTGTAAGTACAAAAGAGTTGATTTCCATGATTAAGAACAGGAAAAACAGTAAGCCTCTTTTTTTATTTGAGTATGTATTGAGCAGTACTGATAAATACGTAGGAGTATTGGAAGTAAATTCCGGCACGGTAGTTCAAAGGAAATACAGTCCGGTCAGTTACAATCTCAAGCCTAAGGATCTTGAACAAATCAACAGGAGATAGTAACCCAGAGAATCAGGAGTTCCGGGTTGGGTGCTTCCAAAACCTAGCTGAAAAACTTAGTGATTATTGAACTATCACAATTCCGGGTAAATTTTAAGAAGTAATATTCATCTATCAATTTAGGAATTTTAGTACCTGGTCTTTTAAACTCCTCGGGAATAGAATCTAATCTCATACCAGCTGAGATGCATTCCTGTTCCAAATTCCTAATCTGGCTTGCAACTCCCATAAGATAGGTAATGTAACCATCGGAATTGTTAGTTAACCCTAATCCTTTAATAATTGCGTTGTCCCAGGGAAGAAAAACATTTTTATTGATCCCTAGTAATAATTTGGAAGCTGCAACCGCACCTATTCTTTTAGAAACAACTTGGCCTTGCCTTAAAGAATCTGACGCTTTAGATTCTATTAATTCTTGAATAGCTTGTTTAATTTCTTCATATTGAGAATTATCAAGTTCATGTAATAAGGAATCTTTATCTGGCAAAAGTGCTTTGTTATTCTTGTACCAATTTTGTATGCTACTGACCGTAAGCTGCGTTGAGTTCTTAACTAAATTCCTGCATCCCCATCTTCTTAGAAAGTTTATCATTTTGAGGCAATCTGCCTCAGCATCTAACTCTATTTCATCACCTAACTCCAAATATGCTTTATCATAGCCAGATATGCCATGAAAAATATATGAGCTAACCTGTAGATCTTTTAATGTAATGTTTCCGAACGCTCGGTAGAATTCAGCCGATGGAACTGAAGGAGGTAAATTATCAATTACTTTAAGCACGTTGGTACAATATTGAATATTTGTTCATTTTCTATGATGCCCAGTTATTATTATTCGAAGTTTTCTATCCACTGGCCACAGGAATATACCTATGTACAGGCATGCTTTTTTTAGCTTAATACAAAGTTAACAGTGGCCAAGCATAAACTAATGAGATACAAAAATTCAAAAATCTTAAAAAATAACGTATGGCAAAGGCATCTAAAAGCTCTAATAAGAGTAATTCATCAAAAAAAAGCGGCAAGAGTGGTGGAGCGGGCAAACGTGAATTGATCAAACCAGGTAATGACAAACGTTACGTCAGAAGAGACAAACAAGGACAGTTTTCTGAAAGCGACGATCAGGGCAAATCCTTAAGTAAAGATGTTAAGCAAAAGGCTAAGAAAACTGTTTCTCCTGGTCAGGGGGACAAAGGGGATCAGGCTCGTAAGAAGTCGACTACAACCAAAAAAAGAAAATAAATCTTTCTTTTCCAGGCCTCGATTATCCAGGGTTGCCTATTAATTGGACAAGAAACTCCTTAGAAGTAAAATGTATGGCGAGCTGAAATGATTGCAAAAGTTGCTCGAACTTCTTTATTTAAGAGCTCAAGCAAAGTTCTATTTGGATAGTGTAACAAGTTCTTTTAGTGACTTTCAATTTTGCATTGAAAATAATTATCAAGTTAGCAATTGCATGTTATGGCAAGGTACCCTGTGGTACAAAGCTTCGAAGATTGATAAAGCCTGCCAAACGTTCAAAGAGGCGAGAATATTAGCAAATAATAAATGAGGACTGATTCAAGCTGACAGCCTAATATTGACTTATTGCACTAACCTAAGTAGATCATGTTAGTAATGTGCCTACAGGCAAAAAAAAGCATGTCTAACTCTTATAGTTATTCAAAAAAAATAAACAAACTTTAAGGGATACATAGAAACTATTGTACGCTTGCTTACCTATGTACGAAAACGAGCAAATAAGGTTACACAAAAGTATTTTGGATCAGGCTAAAGTTTATCTAGAGGATGCAGATGAATTTTATCCTTTTGGGGCTGTTATTGAAAAACATACCGACCGACTTAAACCTATAAGTATTTATCGCGAGGAAAAGATTCCAAATTCATCTGATATGTTTAAGGATTTGGAAACTTTCCTTATCCAGGCAATAAAGGATAATAAATATACCGGGGCTGGAATTGGCGTGGATGTTATGATTAAAGTACAGAATGAAGATTCAGAAATTGATAGATCAGCTATCCAAATCTCCTTTTATTTTTCTAAGGAGACACGGATTTTGTATTATTTATATTTTAAGGAACGTAACAAATATATTTTTGTAGAATACGAAATGTAATGCATGAATGGATGGAATGTTGGTACCAGCTAAAACGCATATGTGTAACTGAAATCATTCACTTCCACACTTAACGTATCATCCTCTACGAAAAACATTGAGAGAAATTAGTGGAACAGGACTGATACGGGGCAAGAATAACCCGGAATACAAACTCTTCGCTTACTTGTAAATGGAACGGTTATGGGGCGAATGAAACCGGCGGCTACCTGTATGTTGATCCAAAAACTATAAAAGATCCCGTGAGCAATAATTTTTGTGCGAACTTGATTAATTGAGGATACGAATGGAAACGTTAAAAAACATTAATTGAAACTTAACGAAAATCAAGTACATAGATCCCGGTTTCCTTCCCTTGCCACCCCAAAACACACCCCATCTAATAAGCATACAGATAGACGATGAATAACAGAATATCCAAAATAGAAAATGATGTGCAAGACAGAAACTCTGCCGCTTGGAAGAAACTCTGTGAATATGTAGACAAGGTTGCTTCTGAAAACCGTGAAGAATTTTCACCTTTAGAGGAGCTCGGACAGGAAATGTTTGCTCAAATACATACTTTGCCAGAGACAATCTCAGCACTAACAAAAGTTAAAAAGATGTGGCTTTACGGTAGTAAGCTCAAACGCATTCCACCTGAAATTGGAATGATGGAAGCTCTCGAACATTTTGACCCTTACACTTCTTACGACCTACATTGGTTTCCTTACGAAATCACGAAATGCAAAAAACTTACAAACAGTCGATTGAGCACAAGAGCATTGTATGGTAATTGGAAAAACCGAATGGGATTTCCTCTTTTAACTCATAATCCAGTCCGGTATTCAAACGGTGTTGTGAACTGCAGCGTTTGCGGTAAGAATATGACTTATGCGCAAACAAATCAACTTTGGATTTCGTTATGGGTCGGTACAGATGTATTGCCATTGCTGGCAAACTTATGTTCAAAAGAATGTGAAAATAGATTACCTAATCCTCCTGAAGATTATGTTCCATTTCCACATAAAGGTGGGGCGGACCTAAAACAACCACTAGCCGAAGACGAACGATTTGAATTGGAAATGAATGAATTTGAAAGTGGACAAAAAAGTAGTGATTCACAAAGTATTGAAGCCGACAGAGACGAGACTAAAATAGAGTCCACGAATAGAGCGGAATTTCCGCTATTGAAGCTGATAAGAAAAATTTGGGAGCGGTGAAATTAACCCTATTCTCATTTTAGGGGACAAGCAAAGCAACATATTAGAGGACTAAAAACTTTAAGGCTATTATCGAGTTCTCTATATTTATAAGTCACCGCCATACTATGAGGGTTTTGTTTATAGCCATCTTGCTAACACCATCCATAATTTTTGGACAAAAGTCATTTAGCCTGCCAGATATGGCTTACATTGACGATACAATCAATTATCAGAAGTACAAAGTTTATCTCGTTCATCCACACAATGACTACACGGTATCTCGCAGACAGAAATCCATGGTTGCACTAGGCAATAGATACGTAAACAATGTGGAGAGAATAATTCGAGAACAATATGTCTCGGCTTTCGATATATACTTAATGCTTGAAGAAAAAGTAACCCCTTATCCACATGCTTCATTGGATACTTTAACATTGAGTATTGCTGATTGAAAACAGTCCGACGAAAAAGTATTATCAAAAATGCGCAAAAAGTTGCAAGGAACCGGCTTAACAAATACGACAGATACTATTTCGGATATGAAAATCAAAAAGGTGAGAAATCGATTTTCATTCGATTTGACCCTCATAAAATCAAGAGAATTAAAATGGGGGCGAAACACATATCCAAAATTTGTCTCCGATGGTTTACAATATAAGTTCAGGAAAACTTTTCCTTGCGGGATGGTCAGGTCAAAACGATTAATGGCTTATCATTCATATTAGATTGCCAACGTCTTTCAGAACTACTTCACTGTATAGGTCCTAGCAAAGCAACTTCTTTTTGGAATTGTGCTCAACGCTGCAAAAAGAGCAGGAGCGGGAAGCCGTGAATTGATTGAACCTATAATGACAAGCGATACGTCAGAAGAGGCAAACAAGGACAGTTTTCTGAGAGCGACGATCAGGGCAAATCCTTAAGTAAAGATGTTAAGCAAAAGGCAAGAAAACTGTTTCTCCTGGCCAGGGCGATAAAGGGGGGCCAGGCTCGTAAGAAGTCGACTACAAGCAAAAAAGAAAATAAATCTTTCTTCCAAGGCTCGATTATATAAGGGTCGCCCATTATTTTGGCAAGAAAAATAGTGGAATTAAAAGCTATTACGAGTTAAAACTATTCACAAGAGGCTTTAGGGTGGCATTTTTATCGGTGTATTGCACAATTGAAGAGTTATCTATCCTTGGTGAATGTTAGACATTTATGGTCATGGTTTCGTAGTGATGCCAATAGTTGCATATTGATATATATCTACAGATTGAGGGTTTTTCTAAACCTATATTTTGGTTGAATTTTTTCCGGAAATTTTTGGGTTACGCTAGACTTGTTGCCTTTTGCATGTTTTTAACAAAAATAATTAGACGCTAATTGCTCTATTATTCTTTTAGTAGAGGTTGTATTTTTGGATGTGTAATTACGTGAACTTTCCTAAGCAATTGTAAATGATGCTGTGATCTCCTTTTTGATTATCTTGATGATCCGGCAGCATGCGCATCTCAGCGGAATCGAAATTGATCGGCTGCAGGTGTTTGTCGTTTCTACAGGTAGATTAATATTAAAATAATATTGGAAAACTGCCAAGCTATAAACCACTGGTGGGCTAAGAAACGAATAAGATATAACGCAGGATTAATAATTTCTGGATTTACAGCTTTTATTGCCTATGCTATACTTGGCGAGCTTCTGATTGCTCCATACGACCAGGATTTTGAAGTTACTTTATTCACTATGTTTTTTCAGGGCATGGGTTACTTGCTTATGATGTTCGTCGCAAATCTCCTATATAATCTGGGTCCACTGGTTGACAAACGTTATAACAAGGACAATAGTGAAGCGCTTCGAAGGGGATTATTTAATTTAGGGTTTTGGTTTTCTTTAGGGCTGCCCTTATTGATCCCAATATTACTCGTTATTGAATATTTTGTTCGCTTCACTTGAATTCATATAGTGGTTATATCCTAGTATTTCCCTTAAACTTTTGAGCTTTGATAATCATTAATGGAAAAATGACAGTTTCCATATATCGGCACTTGGATTGAAAATAACTGTAACCCAATTCCTGATTGATTCAGAAAAGCGGTTAGTTTATCAGGTAGAATCCCCGAACACATACCAATCATTCTGGAAATGGATGACAATGCTTTTTGGAGAGTGACCAGCTCTAAGACAAGGAATTAATTGATCATATTGGATTTAAATTCGGACAGCATAGGTAAAGGAATGCCAGATCAGGCTCCACATGCTCACATTGAAATTTATGACAAGGATAATCTTAATTTACCATTGAAAAATTATCACATTCCTTATAAGGATTAAATAATATGAGACTAAAATCAGCAGTTCCGGTAATAGGTAAGGATGAAGTGCAATGGCTAATTATAGAGTCAGATGAAGATGATACTAACGGTTTCTTTATTTATTATTATATGCAAGAGAATTCCGCATATGATACATGGCACGAAACCCTTGATGATGCTTTTGAAGCAGCTCATATGTATTATGGTATAATCAGGGAAAACTGGGAGGTAATAACAGATGTGTAATCCGAGGATTGTAGAGCAAATGCCGAAGGGGTAACTTCAATTGTAGAAGGTAGCGGTAATTGGTTTTTTTCAAGCCAATTTGCAGAACATATTAGTATTCCTAAAAAGGAACAGATGTATAAAATTATTCCGAAGATTTATACGATTATTTCGACTTTTTTTCTTTCTCTTATTTTTTTGGTGCACCATTCCTTCTACTTATTCGGGTTTGATTTTTTCTCTTGGCTCAAAGAGAACCATCCTGAGCATATGCGAACCGCTTTGCGAATTTTTTATTCCATACGTGACTTTAACAATGCAAATGTCATTCTATTAGCACTTGTAAGTACAGGATTACTATTTTGGAAAGGGATGCGGGTCTTTGGCGTTATTGGATTGTTTGGGGTCTCCCTGATGTACGTGAATCTATATTTAATGAAGCATTATTGGGTCATGAATTCATAATGTCGAATTATCGCAGGGGTTCAAGACAAGGTTTAAGTTATGACATTGGATTTAGAATCAAAACAGCATGAAGCTTTGGGTTCGTATATTCGGATATGCCCTATTATCTCGTAACCTGTACCACTGATCAATTAAATAAACACGAAGCAATCGTAGAATATACCGAAACTAATCTGGACAAACTGTTTCTTAAACTACAGGGACAGGCGGAAACTAAATTCGGAAACCTTATTTATTTTGACGTGGTGATGGTATCGCAACACAGTCCTCTTTTGGTAAAACCTTCAGAGCCTCGTAAGCACAATCTTTCTGATGTGACAATGCTCGGTAGAGTGAAACAGGTAAGTACGTAGGCCTAGAATTCAGTGGGCGTGAAGGCAAGATTAACTGAATTATTTGCATTCGAGTAGCCAACATCCGGTCTGTTTTTATTATTAGGCTATTTTAAAGCGATTGTGATCACATCCATTTCTTTAAAATCGACAGGCATGAGCATGACTATTTTTTTTCTGATAGAATGCGCTTGAGCTCGGCATAAACTACCAAGCCAATTAAATTTGGCAGTATAAGGCACAATATCGATCAATAGTTAATTTTCATGTAACACTTCCCAATCTTTCTTATTAACTCCATAATCTTCAGCCGTATTGAATGCTTTATCCAAAGTGTCAAACCATTGATCATATTTGCATGACTCACTAATCTCCTCATGGAAAAACAAGTAATATCCCACAATTATATTATTGTGAATATGTGGTTCTATAACGAGCCAATTAATGTTGTCCTCATCAACGAATGTAAGTGGAATTTTAGCAAAATACTTCATATAGATTTAGTCAAATTGGTATGTGGTAATTCTTAATCCCTTTGTGTAAATTCCTAGGATCAAATAATTCAATGTTAACATGGGGACCAAGTTTTCCGTGCGTAACGTAGGGCTTGGAAGGTCGCTTTTGTCTCACTAGTCAGAAAAGAAGCAGGAACGCTTGCGAAAGAAGCAGAAGAAATCAGGATCAGAGAATATATTCTGCTATTCAAGGGTACTAAAAATAAGTTTTTTAAGTGATCTCCTTAGCATCAATAAATCCTCGCTTTCAGATTTAGTATCAAAGGATAGATATGCAACATTACTTGTTATGCGTGAAATTTTCGACACCGCGGAACAATCTGCTTATTTCAGAGCCTAAACATGCTAGGAGAAAATGGTAAATAATGTTTGATGTCTCTCAAAAGAGTAAACAGATGGAAAGCAATTGAGTTTATTTACTGATATTAAATCCACTCATTGTATTCCACCTCTGGAAAGCTTGGTTCTTTCTTTCTGTCACGTGCAATGTTATTAACATACCTAATACCGAGGTATACCAACAATGCCAATCCTCCGATGATGAGGAGGTCGTTTGTACTAAAAGATCTTGACATTTCAGGTGCAACGTGAACTGATTTGATCATATTTGAAGTAGCATGCGGGAGAGGAATTGTTATTTGGTTGACTACCGGTGAGCATCCAAATGTTTCCTGAAGAGATAGAGGTACGGTAGGTGGGTTTAGCATAAATTAGAATTTACTTCTTTCGTGAATTCCGAACTGACTACAATCAGAAGTTTTAGGTTCCAAACCATACCGATAGTACCAACGAACGTACATATTTCCACGTTTTTCGATTTGCGTACACAGATTAAGATCTACTCGTTCATCTTGTAAACGCATTTGTGAGATTTGCATCCCATTCCTCTGATATTCTCGGCTTTTAAGAAAGTTCTCAAGTATTTTATCAATCCTCCTTATCTCTTTTTCATTCTTGTATCTCGTCTGGTTTTCCAAATACTTCCGGTTATTTCCCGCATTAATCCGGCATTGTTTCGAACAGTATCGTTGTCGCCTATCGTGAGGGATATATTTCACTTTACACTCGGGGTTAATACAAGTCGTTTGGGGGTATCTTCTGTTGGAGGGCATTGGAGATTTAAAATTTTGGTTGAGGAGGTTCTTGCCGGTTTTCTTTTAATAGCTTTAAAATATCACTCAAAAGATAGTAGGATCGCTTTCCAATCAAGTGAAAAGCGATCGTTCCCTCACTTTTCATGTATTGCAATCGACGCTTACTAATTTTCAAGGTCCTCATCACATCCTCGTCATCAAGAATGGTGCGATCAGGCGGAAGTTGCGCCTTTTGGAATTCCGATCGAAATAAGTTGAGCAATTCACGCAACTGCGGATAACGCACCAAGGGATCTGTATTCATGGGTCATGGTTTTTTGGGTTAATAGTTCTTGCATAATAAATGCTATAAAAATTAGCTCTGTAAAATTTCATTCATTAACGGGATTAACCAAACATTTTGCGTGATTGCAAGAGTGTGTAATGTTGGATTAGCATTTTGTTGTGATTTGTGAGAATAAAAAAAAATTAAGATTTCATCATCATGTTGGTTACAACAATCCTACCATAAACTTCTTTTTGATGCCAAATGATTTTCTTCCAAATCTCTAATGCTATTCCAATTTGCAGTTTCATTAAAAGGCTCATGTCGCAATCGAAGTGCGGCCTCTTACATTACCGCCTTTTTCAAAGTGGCTGGTGAATGACTTAATTAAAAAATTTATTTGATGGTCCAATGAAGAGTAAATAAAAATTTTAATCTTGATGTAAATCCGGAGACTAGGTTCGCGCTAACAATAATTATAGAGTGATAATGAAGTAGTTAGATAAGATGGTTCGGGAGCCTGGATGTCCACTATGGCCCTACGAAGTTTGCAAAGATCGAAGGCGGGCTTTTTTCTACCCGTGATTCGTGAGTATTGATCCTGAATTTCAAGACCAAGGGATTTCTAACTACCGTTACAAATGGCCGAATCAATTAGACAAGAGACAAAGGGGTAGGCGGGAAACTCAAACTCACAATTCATTGCACCCAAAGGAATTGTTATTCAGTTAGGAGCCACTGCACACACATTTGCCAAAGATTTTATCGTAATGTGTCAATCCATTCTTGTTGTAGTGTAGGTTGATGCGTTGTAACTGGAAACTTAAATACTTTTATAGAATCACATCGAATCATCAAATGACCGTCATTAAAATTACCTACCGGACGAAACACAATACGTCTAATATCCAACCTTCCATAAATTGAATAAGACTTGTTTAGCTGAAAAAAACCCTCGCCATACTGTTCAGGTGCGTAAATCAACACATTGATTGAATCATTTCGACCTAAAGAGTCCTTTACCTCAAATCTTACTAATAATGCAAAATGGTCAGGAAGCGCCCAAATTATTTTCTCTGAAATGGAATCTATTAAACGTGCTTGTTTTATAGTGGTATCTCTATAAGTTTTGTTGGATTCAAAAGACAATTGTGCTCTGCAAGTGAAGGAGGTTAGAAAAATCACCGCTCCAATAATCGAAATTGGTCGACATATTTTGATTTCCATTCGCTCAGAGTTACGAGATGGTAATAACTTTATGCTGCAGATCACTATGGACGTCTAAACATATTGCAATGAGGACAAAATTAGTGCTAATGTTTCTAATCGTAACCATGGCTATGGCTTGTTCGCCATATTTAGGACCTGGATACGAATTTGACCTTTTTGAAAAGTCACAGAATTGGCCTTTAGCAAGGGCAATTGAATCAGAAAATGAAAAAGAAATTAAAAAGTTGCTTAATTACAACAGTATTAATATCAATTTGCAGGAGCCAAAATTTGGTGTGACACTATTGCATTTGGCGGTGGGCAACGATGAATTGATATCGACAAGAATTCTGTTAGAAGCCGGTGCAGACCTGAATATTAGGGATTCCAGCCATAGAACGGCTATTCATGAAGCTGCTAATTTCATAGAGTTAAAACAAAATTCCTTCCAAACACTAGAATTGCTATTAAAGCATGGAGCTAATGTTAATGATACCTTAGTCAGAACCAATACTAGAGGAGACACAACTTATTTTTTTGTGCCGCTGATGGGAACAAGTTCAAATTTGGAGTGCACAAAGCTTTTGCTTAATCATGGGGCGAATCTTTATATCAAGCATGATAATGTTTTTTATGTTTGGGCTGTTATGCTGGCCAACGATCTATATGAAGGAATTTTCCTTTTAAAGTACTTGATAGTGGATAAACAATTGGCCGTTCCAAATCCGATATCATATAGCGCACCAGACAATGGTCCATTAGACATCTTTCATTTTTTGAACAAACAGGATCTGAAGGGAGATTTAAGAAAGGAAAAGGCTATGCAAGAGATTTTGAATTATTTGGAAATTATTGGGTTTCCCAAAAAGGGAGTTTATCGGGAATAGGCATCGTACCCACCGCAAAAGCATCAACGTTCTGACAGAAAACTTTTCATCTTTCAACCTATGATTCTTCCCGTATTTATCAAAGACCTCTTATTTGTGATTAGAGATACATTCCTCCAAATGGGATGATGTTCGAAGGTGGTTAGAAGTTTATTGAAAAATATGGAATAATTAAAATGTGACCTAGTTCTGTAATTCTAGGGGAAATACAATGAAAAGGATTTAAGTCGTGCTTACCCTTCTCTTGCCATCCAAAACAAGCTCCATTTCAGAAGTTATCATAGGTTAGCGTAGCGGTTTGGTGACAGAATTATGGGACAATATTGTGGGGTTAGAAAATGTCCATATTTGTGCACTTCATTTAAGAATAATTTATATGCGAATCTGTATTTTTCTATTCCTGGTTTTTGTTTCCCAAGCATGTGACCATAGAAAAATTGCACAACAAGAAATTGTTGAAATTCCGGAGATATATGGAGGCCAGGAAAGATCTTCTATAATTATTGTAGATACTATTCCTATATATGCAAGATTGAAAGTCAACCTATTTTCATTAGACTCAATGAATGCAGAGGTCACATTTTACAATAATTCCAAAAGAGGTATTCTATTATATAAACCGCTTTTGCCTAGTGATTCAATGGAAAGTCCATTTCCTGTTTTGGATGATAACTCTAGGAACTTACCGGATATCCGTAAGAAATCTGATGCTAAGTATCTTGATAATATAAGAGATACAGGGGGGTAATACTGCCTGATGTAATTCCGGAAAACCTTATCGAAATAAAGAGCGGTGATTCCCTAAGATTTGAACTCAACCTTTCCAAGATTTATGATTTTAATAAGATCAGCAAGGCAGGGAATGCATATTTTCAAGTGACGTATTTTAGCACATTTCCCTACATAGAGCAAGGCAAGCATTTGTATCTTTTTCGTGATTCTTCTCGTACCTCTTCAAGGCCTGTTTATTTTGTAGTAGCAGGAACTTTTCCTCCTTGGGGCGACGTTGATCAAAGGTGGTTAAAAATTTCATTGAAGAATAGGTAATAATTGAAATGTGACCTAGTTCTCTAATTCTAGGGGGAATACAATAAATGAAAAGGATTTAAGTCGTCCTTACCCTTCTCTTGCCATCCAAAAAAAAGCTCTATTTCAGAGGTTATCATAGGTTTGCGTAGCGGTTTGTTGAATGCATTATGGAACAATAGTGTGGGGTTAGAAAATGTCAATATTTGTGGACTTCAATTAAGAATAATCTGTATGCGAATCAGTATTTTTCAATTCCTGCTGCATCAATTAGATAGTAGTTTTGTTTTCACTCTTTAATTGATTGCGCTTAGTAGCTAGAATTTTTATCGTTTACACTTTTCTTTTTTTGAATTAAAATGATCACCAGACGAAAAATAAAGATCTATACAAAATATGAAGGCGATCAAGATGCGGGGGCACGTGGTTGGTCTTTGTTTTATGAAATGAGTGATACTGATTGGGGAATATTGGAGCGGTTGATTCAAGATATTATTCTTGTAAACAATGGCCTCGCCTCAGATGATTATGCTGTCGCTTTAGGGAAAAGATTAATTGAAAATTGCGATTCTCCTGAAACAATTGATCGACTTAAAGATTTAGCCATTAATAAAATTTTAGTCGGATTTTACCTTGAGTAGTTGTTATTAGAATACATATAAGGTGTATATTAAACCTGAAACTAGATATACTATATGATTAATTTTTTTCGATCGATTCTAATCTATTCATGCGTGCATTATTAATATGTTGCAAGGGGACTTTGGGAGAGGCTAAAGACAAAAGAATAAAGCTTCCCTCTAGATTACTTCTTAAGCTCTGGCACAAGAAGATGTGCTATTAAATTATTCTATTTGCAATCGGCAATTAAGAGTAAAATTTATGGTTTTGAATGAAAAAAGCGAGTTGTGAACAGAGGTAGGGTCTTTGCATGTTCTTTTAGCCTGTTGTTTGGTAAACTAGGAATTCAGGGTAATCATTCAATAAACATTTTAGCTGCGGCCCTTTCTTATCGAGTAGACAATTCCTATTAGCACCAAAATACCACACCAAATTATGATACTACTATATCTGTAATTGTTGGATTCTTGATTATTGGAGGAATAAAATGCTTTGTGGTTGAAGCGCGAAGCAACCAAAGGGATGGATTTAATATAACCCGTATCGATTGTTAACAAGGATACTCTCATCTTTGTGTTGTCCCATTTCATTGTTATTCGTTTTTGATTGTTTTTAATTTCCTCAATATTTTCAATCCCATACTTTACCAGTGTCAGTATCCTATCAAAAAAGGTAATGGAATCAGTTGGCCCATATTCGTAAATGATTTTCAACCCCACTTCTTGGTCAAAAGCATCAAAGGAGGAATTAATGTCTATTGGTTCTGGGAGATCGTATATGTATTTATCTGAAGGATAATTTCTGGAAAGGATTATTTCTTTATCATCGCGTCCCATTCTATATCGGCCATATGCTTCAATAAATTCATAATCCCAAACACGAAGCGTGTCAAACGCTATAGTCCCACACCAATCTGGGTAAGCGCGAAAAGATAGGATTGACTGGTCAAGCAGTAGAAGGATATTGTAATTTCTGTGGCTACCTTTTGTCCTCTCTATCAACAATTTCAAGAAGGCGTCATACAGTTTTTGATTTCCCACAGAGTCGTCATATCCTCCTGCGGCAATCAAAGTAATTCCATCTCTTGTGTTTCTGTATTGCCAATTTATATTACTAAGCGAAGTCTGCCAGTTCAGCAAGAGTAAAATCGAAAGTACAAGTACCCTCATAAGATTTGCGTTTAGATGCCTGGCCTGGCGAAAGTTGCTATAATAGAATTGACATATTGCATTCTATTGATCCCCAATTCGATGAAACTCATCACCTCGATAATCATGAGCGTTTGGATGGATGTTCACTCTGGAATCTTAGACAAGCCAACTATTGGTCATTTGGAAGTGGGTAATGCTTACTCCATATCCCAAAAAAGCCAAACATTACAACCAACACTGAGGCTAGAATAATTGTGATCTTAAATATATTTCTAACAGGCCTATCCGGTATTTGATCAAATCCGTACTTTTCAATTTTTACTGCATTTAATTGAGCTGTGTCATAACTCAATATAGAAATCTGCATGTCCCGAGTTGAATACGGCATTCGAAGAAACTGTTGCTCTTTCTGAATCACCTCTATATTACTTAATGCATAGTTCGAAATACTCAATAATCTATCAAAGTAGTTAGTAGTTGAATCAAACTCCCCGTAGTATCTAATTTTTAGTCCGACTTCATTGATGGACTTACTATAGATAGAATCAGTTATCATATCCGGGTAATCTCCGCCAAACATGAACTCTTTATATCGCTCAATTTTTGAACTATCTATGTAAATCGAATCCCGTCTCGCAAGTGTATCGACTGCCACACTGATGAAATTCCTTCCGGGGGTATAGACGCCAAATCTTCCTAGAAGTATCAAAATCTTAAGGTGCACATTTTTTCTTTCAACCTTTTCAAGGAAGAAATCCAAAAAGGTATTCAGCGCTTTCTGTTCCGTTGCAGTATCATATGGACTGCCAATTGTAATCATAGTCACCCCTTGCTTAGTAGAATAGTACAACCAACCAGTATTGGCGACTGACCGAAAGGAAATGGAAACCACCAATGCTAAGACGAGATACCGCATATTATTGTATTCACTAAGATGAAATACAGAATTTTTTCCATAAAAAATTCGCACTTGTGACTCACATTATTGCAAACAGAATATAAAAGCCAACAGAATCAAAACTGAGGGTGTTACTTTGGAATATCAAGAACCAATTGCCGTGTTAGAAAGTTGCGGTGCCAGCCTTTACTATCGTTCTGGATTATACCCATTAGTTCAGAATAACAAAAATCCGCCAGCCTAAAATATCGGATGCTCAGCAATTGTCTTTTTATGGAATTTGGAACAAGAATTTCAAAGCTGAAATCCTGAAGCGGTAGCAATATATATCCGAAGATGTTCCAATCTGTTGGCATGTCATCAAACCGATTTTCATATTCCGTATGGGTTATGGAATACAAGATTGCGGAATCGGTTTCCGACTGTTTTACCAAGAATGGAGGTAAAACCTGGTTAGGAATTATACTTCTGCTATGCAATAAACAGGATGGTGATTTTGAGAAATTCACGCCACTGACCTTAACAAGGGTATATTGCTTATCCGAAGTAATTCTCGTTAGAGAGAAATAAATTGAATCTCTATGATCAATCCGGATAGATAACGAATCCTTTTCTTGAGCGGTTCCGGTAAATGCGAAGCCCATGACAAAGACAAAGAGTGCCCCAGTTTGCATGATTAAATTTTATCAATTCCAAAAAAAGGTAACCGAGGATTCACATATACGCCTATCCATTGCTAGAACTAGCGCTAACCTCGAATATGCATTGTTTTCTTGAAGAACGAACATCTAAAATAAAAATTTCAAAAGCCACTTTTAGATAATGTCTTATATGTAAAAGACATTTTATCTAAAACCAACGTATTCTTCCCCCAGCTATGCAAAATTTAAGGCCATTCAGACCAGTCCTAATTCACTCCTTCACCTTCTTTGTAATCTTAGTTATTAAGCCAAGCGTTACAAAAATAATTCCAATAGTCAAAATCCAGTAGAATGTTCTATAAACGCCCTTGTTAGATTGGTAAGGATCCACCAAAATATTTGATCCAATAGTTACTCCCCGGCACTTAAGTGTTTTGTGAGAGTCATGTAAAAAGTTAGCATCTCGCGAATCAATTTTGAGCGATAAGGAATCCCCTGATCTTAAGTCTGATAAGATTGATGTTGCTTTGGGGTTATTGCGTAGTACCGTGAGCTCTGTATCCATTATCCAAAACTCACATCCATAATTTGTCGTTGATATTTCATATCTGTCAATTCTTTTGCTACCAGTAATTAAATATGGGGTACTCTGGAGTATTGCAACGACTTCCCTCAGATTTTCAGTATTTGTTGATTTCAATCTTTCATTGAATGCTATCAGAATGAGGGAAATTCCCAAGCAAAGCAGTATCGAAGGAATTGAAATACTTTTAGATTTTGGTGGTTCTATCAATCTCGAAGTAATTTATTTTCTTTGAAAGGGTCATTATTTTTTCTTTTCCTCGCTTTATAGATTCCAATGAAATATGAAATGAGAAGTGGTCCAACCAGAATTGCTGAGGCGACTGTTAAGAATATTAAAACCACATATGTGTCATCATGAGGAGTAGGATTTCGCCTTCCTGCCATTAAATCGAATACAACTCGATGAAGATTTAAGACGGTTAGAGCAGTAATAATTAAGCATATTGGCAATAGCGTGACCGTCATTATAATGCCATCACTTAAAGTTGTGGCCTTTTTTATAAAGAAGAAGAGCAGACCTAGTCGCCACGCAGCTACAACTGCCAGAAATCCTACATTGATAACATTCGCGGATTGGATTGAAATAAACTTTTCAACTGGAATTGCGTAAAATATTGCAGGGAAAGAGGTAAGACTTACAAATGTCAAGACAAGAAAATAATTCCATTTTTGGATATTGAATGGCTTTATAATAAGCCAAATGAGAAAAGATAACACGAATATATACATGACCGATCCCAGACCGAACTTCTGTAGGATCAACGCACCTGGATCATCCCAATATCTTCCCATGCCTACAATCCATGTACCAAGTAGCCCACCTACAAAATGCTTCCACTGAAAACTGAGTATTTCTTCTCGAGTAATTCTAAAGAATAGGAGTCTAAAAATAGTTCTAAGTATATTCAAAGCGCGGAAGCTTAAAAAGATTATCTGGATAGTTGAAAAAATACCTAAGGGTCCGCATCTGGTGGGTAGGAGGTCCAACCACCGCCATCAATATACCCTTCCTTTACCCAATCTTCGAATTTGAAATAATCATTGCCGATTATTCTTTCTAGAGCCGGGTCTATGGATTCATTAAATAAAGCATGAAAAACTGAATTCTCAATCCTATCTGAATACTGGACTTGCAGACCTTCAATCATCTGTCTACAAATATCAAATGGTACAAATCTGAAACCAGTGAAACGGGTTTCAATTCTACCGCATAAAAGTGTGAATATTTCTGCGAATTCTTTCTCGGGAGAAACAACTAAATAATTTGTGCTTTTGTACTCCCTGCTATCTATTTCAACAATGTTCCAATCCTCACCAATAACAGTGTAGTATGGTCCAATTAAACTCACAAAGAAATGAAGGCCTTTTATGCGTGTTAAATTATTAGAGATCGATGTTTCTAGCAATGCACAAGAACTGAAAGATGGTACAAGACCATATGTTGTTTCAATGATATCCGTATTAATTTCTGCCTTTATTTTTTCGGTAAAATTCTCCCAACGTTCCGAATAGTGAGTTAGATTGTGAGTATTATTCAGGAGAATATCATTCAGCTCTTTAATTCCCGGATAAGAGTAGTACATCCTGGTTTCATCCTTCTTTATTCCGAGCGGATAAAATCGTTTGATGCTGTCATAAATTTTCCAAAAATCAAATTTGTCGTAATTAAAATGTAGCATCAAACCGAAATTATGAATTTGATTTACCATTTAACTGAGTATTCAAAATAAGTTTCATTTTTCTTTCGCTATTCCGCGTCTGGGAATGGTATGTTTATAGAACCCTACAGATAGATTTACTAAATATACTAGTTGCACAAGCACCAGTAACAGAAAAGCAATGGCTGTAATTTTAGATACGGTCAATTCATGTAGGATGCTGGATGGTTCATAGTCGTATCGTCTTGGCATTCCTGCATTGCCAGTAATATTTCTATTCTGATAAAAGAATAGGAAGGTTACAATTATCGAGCAAATTAGGGTTGACAAAATATGTATCCTAAAAAGGGCCTGGGAAAATAACAATCGCCTTGTCAGCAAATAAAGTTTCCAAAGAATTAGCAGGATAAGACTAATCCTCCAGAATACCTGTTTGAATTCAAAAACAAAGTATGTATCATATAAATGAATAAAAAATGATTGATCGAAAGGAAAAGTTGAACAAATTAGAATTAAAATGGCTGTTACTAAGAAGAGATTATATGGATGTTTTTTGTAATTAAACATGACGATGCTAACAATCTTGTCTCATTCGTATGAAGGAAAAATATCTAAAATAATCTCGTCAATAGTGAAAACATGGAACCTTTATTTTGGACATTTGCCAGACAGTATAAAACGCTTCGCCCAGGGCTGTTTCTTCTGCAGCCCATCTAATTACATTATGATACCTTCCTTGATACGCATTAATTGGTTTTTCATAACCTGTTACAATGAGATCAGATCCATCAAACCCAACCGTATGAATAGAGGATTTCAACCCCCAAAAATCTGCCCGTTTAATTTGGCGTGTTATTTCTTGCCATTGGTTTTGACTTATTTGGATTTCTACACTATCAACTGAAAAGCATGAATCAGACAGGTAATTGCCAGTATTATGATAACCGATTAAAAAAATTGAATCTTTTCGTTCTCCGACGGTAATGTTTACGGACTGATCACAAAATGCTGCTGAATATTCAAAACGAAAAGCTTCATCAAAATCATATTTATCAATAGCCTTCGGTTCAATGCATGGAGGTGGAAGGGGATATTTAGTACTGTTGAGAATTGACTTTCGCAGGGAGGTAACTAAATTATTTAAAAAGACTGTATCATTATGATTATAGGCAACCAATAATTGATGTTGAGGGTTTAACGAATCGGCCCATTTCGTTGAATCTAATAATCTGAGATACTCTTTTATGATAGAGTCGCGAGGTTCCATTTTTACTTCTTGACCTTTTTTTGTCTGACATGCGATAAGTAAAACAATCAAAGAAATAAGTGCAAAGTGCATAAGAAGGTCATTTGAGAATTTGATCACAAAATTGACTAACGATCCAGGTCTTGGCATCGGAATTATCCGAATTCAGAGTTTTCAAGGAATTGGATGGAGTGTTTTATGAGAACGAAAATGTTCTCCTAAGTTAATAATCCCTATTTCTGTTCTTTCTTGTTATCACTCAAAAGTTGAATAATTTCAAAACATTTGTCAATTATTCTGTCTTTATAAATCCCCGTCATAGCATCCAGATGCTTGTCTTGTTCTTTAAGAGCTTCCTTATGCCAGAGTAATCTTTCTGATCCCACCGGACTACTCTTGAAAGTTGAGGCATATTCCTCGAAAACAGATAAATCGATTTTTGCCAAAATTTCAATTCCAGAGCCCCAGTTTCGAATTTTATTCATTTTCACTGCACCCAACGGCATAGCAACTTGATTAGAGAGCATGGCGCGAGCATTTGCCAAGAGTTTGTTCCGTAGATTTTCTTCCTGTTGAAGTTTGAAGGGTGACTGCATTAACTTTATATTTTTTTGCCACACCAGGAACAATAGTCAATTGCTATGTATGAACTTCCTCCGTCATGTTTACTTTCACTGCGAGTTAGTTTTTGTTTATACTGCAGGGAACGGTTCATAGCTTGGCGATGCGGCGGCATTCCCTATTCAGAAGTTTAAATTTATTACTTAAACTCAAAAGTATTAGAACGCTCAGCAGTTATTCATCAGCCACCATAGTTAAAAACGATGTTAGCGGCAACGAGCTTAAAAATTTTCTCTCTTCAATGATGAAAGGCTGTAAGGAACTTTTTTTATTTCACAATAAGAAGCATAAATTTCCTTAAAGATTTTTAAGTCCCAGTTGCCGATTTCATACTGTTCAAAAACCGTTTCAAACTTCCCGTTTTGTTTAATGTCGATTTGTAACTTGAAATTTCGACCATATTGGTTAAAGTCGAAAAAAATTTCAAATATTTTGATTCGGGTGTTCTGAAGGTCACTTTTAAGCACCCGAAACTCCTCGTCTTTATCAAAAATCACGGCTTTGACCTCTTTATCTGTTATAGTTAATGACTTTAAATATTTTCGATTACGTCGGACAAGATTATAGATATTAAAAGACAGAAATAGAACAAAAAATCCCAGGATAATAAAAACATATTCTTTTGTGTTTCCAATGAACAGAATGACAATGAAGATCAGTGTCGCAATAAACATTCTGCCGAGTCCATTCAAAAACCTCTCTTTGTACGACTGATATTTGGGTTGAAATGTTGTCATTAGTTGCCGCTAACGTTAACTGGCTTGCTGCTGTGCTTATATTTAATAAATGTCAGCCTGGCAACTGAAGCCAATTGAAAAAGTAAAGTATAAAAGCAAAGGTAACAGGTATAACCAAGAAGTGATAGATGCTTTCAGCGCTTTGCAACCTTCCGATGATGTTTTTGTAAGACCTTTAGTCAAACCCCTCCACTGATGCTGCTTACCAAACAGGAAAGGATTTTTCATTAGGAATTTGAGTCTAGTCTAGTCTCCACCCATTATATGCGTAGTTGTGAAGCATTCGTGAATTTAATTTATTGAGTGGCCGATTGGTGCAATTTATGGTGCATTCATCGGCCAACTTACTTCTATTAGCCATTTCCCTAAATGTAAAAGTTTGTCAGGAGTTTATGGCCACCGTTTGCCTATTAATATTGGTTATCTGTTTTATCAATCTTTACTATTTTGTCTTGGAAATGACTAAGTATTCTTAATCAACAATAAAGAAAGTACAACTCTATTTCGCAGCAAATTACTTATTTGACTGAGGAAAGTGACATCCGCAAGTGGTTGAGTTATTATCGCCAAATGAAGAAAATTCTCAGCTCTTATCTTCCATTGTTGATCAAGCGCAGTTCGATTTATGGCGTAAGGTATAGAATGATGCACAACGCTTATTTGCTGAAGGGAAGGCTTTTCCGGAAGTCCTCAGTCAAGTTAGGGTGGTGGGGGTTGATGATGATATTATAGAATTCATTTGCAACACATGGTACAATGTAAAAGCTTTTTATGCGGAAAATGCCATTGAAGCACCCTTCAATATTTTGGAAGGAAGTCAATGGGTTGTTATTTGCTCGATTGGTACCGCTTTGATTTTTTATTTCAATTTTTCTCTGTTCAGTAAAATAATTTGGATAGCAGGTTTAGTTGCTTCTTTAATACAATGGATTTATGGGTTAAAGCAAAAACAGTTAGCCAAAGAGTTAAAAAAGATTTTAGAAGAGGATTATTCGAAGTTTGACAAATTGCTTTGAAGCCATTAAAATATGCCGAACTATAGCCAATAACTAATGGTTGCTGCAATTCTACTTCGTAGAGGCTATCTGAGTTTTGATATAAGATCCATAAAATTTGCAAATTGGATTGCCGAATCCGCATCAATTCTTTTTCGATTGCCGATAATGAGTTTATTCTGACGAATTTCTATTATATAGTCCTGGACGTCTAACTTTTTTATTACAGTTCGAAAAGCCTGATTCATACCTGATCTTGCTCTCGACTCATTATCTGTAACAACAAAAAAGCGCTTACTGAATTCCAAATCCTCCTTAAAGTCAATTTCAATGGGGTTGATTAATTCGTGAATTTTATCAAGCAATGTTTCTGGCTTGATTAAGATATGGCCCAGGTCATCTTGAAGTGTGATTACGCCCCAAGTTTGATATTCATAGGTCAAACTAGGATTATATTGTCTCACATATCCGTATGTGTAGCCGATATTAATGAAAACGAGGTCAAATGACTGAAAGCTATTTGTTATTTTGATGGCTGGCCCTACCATTACTTCTCTGTTTTGGAATATTTCCAGAGTATCAAAGTCGTATGAGAAGTTTGTATCGTAAGAAACAGAAAAAGTCTTTTCAAGACGATCAAAAATATCGGAAATAGCCTCGATCTCTGAACTTTGCAAGTCCATAGTGGAGAATGGGATGTCGCTCATAACAAATGCTGGACCTGTCGCAGGGTGGAACGTGATGGTTTCCACAGTTTGATTAGTCTAATTAATGCCAGTTCAACCAAATTACAAAAGTTAATAGAATTGGGAAAGAAGAGTGCCAATCAGGTAGTGTCTCAGTTTGAAACTTAGCTGGTGCTTTTTAATTTGGCATAAATACTGTCAAACTTTTCCGATAGTCTCATGTATTCATTAGACCATCCATTTTGTAAAGAATGTTCTTGAAATGTCGAGGTCGGCAAAAAGTGCATGTTTAAATTTTCTAAACACCTTTTATCGCCTTGGTTTAGTTGCGCAATGCATGCATCCAGTGCACCTCTCACTTCTTTGGCGGTTTCATAGCTTGTCCAAACCATATCCGAATCGTCTGTAAATCTCTCTTTTACTTTAACTATTATGTGGATTAGTTCATGTGTCATTGTATTCACTTACTTCTTTTTGTAGCTCCCTCTTTTCTTCGGTGCTTCTTCTTCAACCAGATTAGCAATATCTTCTATGGTCATAAGTCTTTTAATCAACTTAGCCTCCATTGCTGGTGGTACTCTTAATCTTTTATAAATCTTCACGAAGTTGTAATATACAAAGTGTAATGCAATAGCATGACAATGGTTTTCTAATTTCTTGCTAAGAATTTCAAACTGAGACACTACCGCCAATCATGAAAGTACGATTTCAGCAATGGGACATTGGGAGTTGACCATTGGTGACTTAATTTTTACCACGCATATTGATCATTTACGTCCAATCGAGTATCAGGCTTCTTTATACGAAGAAATGGGTATGCGCGAGAAAAGACAAAATTAGAACCATTCGGAACAATGTCTTGGATCAAAAATGAAATGGAAAGAATGAAGAATACGATTGTAAACACTACTGTTACTAGTCCCCAATTTCCTATGATATTATCCTGTCTGGAAATTGAAGGTGCAAATAGTAAATATTTAATGGGTACTGTCCCGGTTCCGTAGTCTAGGCCATTTCTTAGATAAGTATCAGTGTAACTCTTGTTTTTAACGATATATCTCACAGTGACATTATCAATATGCTTATAGTCTTTTCCCGACCCCTTTCCGAATTTGATTATTTCGCCTGTAGTTGAACCACTTATCAACCATATCCCTTGGTATAAGAGACAAATACCCATCATAGCAAGAAGAATAAAGAAGTATGCTTGAATTTTTGAAAGTTTCATAGTATTTCACGCGATAGCGAAGAATTGCCACTTTGGCATTTTTCTTAAAAGTTCCGCTGATTCGTTTACCCGCTTGAAATGGGGTGGTGTTAAGCTATTTGAACAATTCTTGCACCTTTGCATAATGGATAGTTATCAATGAACTCCGAAATAGAATTCTTCATTTGTTCATATGAATCACTATAAAAGTAAAGTGCAGTTTCTTTTTCACCTTGCCAATTTCTCTCTGCATTTGGTACAATATTAGTTATTCGATAAACTTCTGATATAACGAAATTTATATCACATTCAGCATATACTTCTTCTGGCAAATTTTGTCCATCAATATATAGTACAAGCCCTTCTTTTTTGCCGAAAGAAATTTCTTCATTTGTTCTTTCGATAATGAGTTTTGAGCCTTTAGGTGCGCCAAGGTTTTCAATTTTGTCAATAATGTTGGAAATTACAGTTTTATCAATGTCATTTGATGAGAGTTGAATATGGATATCGCACATAGCAATCTCTCCAGTTTGCTGTTGAAATGTTCCGCCGCCTGTTACCTCACCATATTGTTTATTTTTAAGAAATTCAACAATTGGATCCTCATACACAAGACCTCTGTCGATCGGCATGACTTTTTCATTGAGTTGTACAATTAAAAAACTCCCAACAATTTTATCACTCTTGATTTTCTTATTAAAAATTGATGTAAGAATTTTCTTAAGCATCTTATTAAGTTAGGATATGTTTAAAGTAGTCATTAATGTGACAGAGACAATAGTGTTTCGCTAATTTAAAATTTTTAATTGCGTCAGTATTTCAAATTTTGCGTTGATATATAAATCATAAAAATTCATTTAGATCTGCTGATACTTCACCGCTAACGCGATGAATCGATAAGAAAGTTCTGGTTTCAGTCATTAGAGGATGCTTTGTATATTTCTTCTTGGAGTAAATCATCATCCTGTTGAATTATAAAGTCAATGGTATCTGTGATATCACTCCACCCAAAATCATCAAAATAGGAAAGACCCATATGGCAGGAAGCTGAAGTATTTGGCTTACGGTATACTCGTCAAGAATTCTTCTCCTGTCATACAACAACCATAAAAAAAATATTGTGGCATAAATGAGCAGAACGGTGACTATACTAATGATTCGCATTTATCAAACTTAAAATAGTATTTAAGGTATGGATCGGGGTTTAATGGGCCAGAATTAAATATTCACATCAATGAATAATTGGCTACTCAATTACCGTGAATTCAAGACCCTGTATAGAATGCTGCTTTCCGTCTGGAGTTTCAACAGTTATTTTTATAATAAAGACATCGTCGGAAGGTTGCAAAGCACTGAAAGCATCTATCACTTCTTGGTTATATCTATTACCCTTGTTACTATGAAAAAAAATTTGTTCATTATTTCTAAGAATAATAACCGTATAAGACTTTACTAAAATGTGAGCCATAATATCAAAGCCTTCAACTCTGGCAATAACTCCACCTTGGACTTTTAATACCTCTTTCTTTATCGATCCTCCATTTTTTCCAGCTATTCTTGCAATTGGAAGAGGTGGTGACATAACTCGGAAAAAGTATTCTCCGATATTAACTTTCTTATCATTTATTCGACCGCTGACAATGATTTTTGAAATACCAGTATTAGTGGGACGGTAACTACAATAACAAGAATCGTATCTTTCAATTTGTCCATTATCCGTTGATAAATAAATTGATCCACACGGATACCCCTCTACTAAGAAACTAAGTGGATTTTCTATCCCCGCATAGACTATATTTTGTCTATTATTCGCTATAACAATTCTCTGTGCGTAATTATTCAAAGTATAGGTAGAAAGGATAAGGAGAATTATATATCTCATATTAATTGATATTTAAATTAATCTCTGATGAATGTACGGTTTACTGCTTCCCAGCATCAAATTTGAACTATTAAAATATAACAACTTGCTACAACAAATGTCTTCAATGCAATCGGGGAGAAAATTATCTATATGGTTATGTATAACTATCGACGCGTTATTTCTTCATCAACCGAATAAAAAAAGGTAATTATGGGGTTCATTTTTTATTTTTGGGTGTCCAGCTTTTAGACACAAATCAGACTGGTGTAGTCGGTGAGACATGGAGAAACTGGAGAAATGAAATGCTTTATAAGATAATGATTGTGAGCGGGTAATAGGAAACGGTTTAGGTGGGTTCGAGCCCGGTCACCTCCACCATTGCCCTCCTCTTGGAGGGCTTTTTTGTTTTCTTACAATCAAGGTTGGATTGAATATTACACTTTGCGTTTTTATGGCATCAGTTTACATTTTACAATCACCAAAGTTGAATAAGTTTTATACCGGTTGTTGTTTTGATCTTGTCAAAAGGTTGAAGGAGCACCAGGATAAGATATTTCAAGATGCATTCACAGTGGCTGCTGATGATTGGTCGATTCTTTTATCAATTGATAACCTTACATACCGGCAAGCTAGAAATATTGAAGCGCATATTAAAAGGATGAAAAGTAGAACATACATTGAAAACCTGATGAAATATCCTGAAATGTTAGAGAAACTTAAGCAACGCTTTCAATGAGTTCAGACAACCGGTTCGTCCCGATAGCTATCGGGACCGGTCACCTCCACCATTGCCCTCCTCTTGGAGGGCTTTTTTGTTTTCTTACAATCAAGGTTGGATTGAATATTACACTTTGCGTTTTTATGGCATCAGTTTACATTTTACAATCACCAAAGTTGAATAAGTTTTATACCGGTTGTTGTTTTGATCTTGTCAAAAGGTTGAAGGAGCACCAGGATAAGATATTTCAAGATGCATTCACAGTGGCTGCAGATGATTGGTCAATTTTTTTATCAATTGATAACCTTACATACTGGCAAGCTAGAAATATTGAAGCGCATATTAAAAAGATGAAAAGTAAAACTTACATCGAAAATCTTAAGAAATACCCTGAAATGCTCATTAAACTCAAGCAACGTTTCCAATGAATTGGATCACCGGTTCGTCCCGATAGCTATCGGGACCGGTCACCTCCACCATTGCCCTCCTCTTGGAGGGCTTTTTTGGCGTGAATCGTGAGTCGTTGGCCGTTGATCGTTGTTGAAGAGCATCAATAGAATACGCCAACGCCAAACTTAAATACCTTAATAACGATCCTCTGCCTTTTGTTTACGAGAGCACGGGGGGAAATAACAAGATTCACTGATTACCGCGATCCGAAGCCACGTTCGCGTTCCGTACTTACTTTCACCGACCACAAACTTTTGATTCCTGGTTACGGGATCGAAAAACACTCAGACCAGGCCATGCCGGATGTATTAGATGATATTTTAGAGTCGAAGGATCAGTTGATCGATGATGTCGGCAATGGAACCAGGAGAGTTTTTGATCAGACTACGGGAAGAGGTGTTAATATTTCACAAAATGGAACATTTAATAGTTCAGAGATACGAAAGAGAACCTTAAAAATTTATCATGAAGGATTATGAGATAGTAATTGGTAGCCCAATTAATTATGAAGAATTAACAGCTGAGATAGTTATGAATGGCGAATATATTGCCTTAGTGCAAAAAGAGGAAGGAAATGATAAAATGATTATTGAGTTTTATGCCAAAAAATTAAAAACAAAAATTTATATTGATAATTTCATATCAGCCTTAGAAGATGCAAAAGCTTTGCTGTCAAAATAGTTTTAGTTGTCTTACCGCTTGGCGGTTAGTTTCTTAAACACTCAAGCATTTTTAGTTAATCCGAAGTCACGTTTTTACAACATTGTTTATTGTGTTCCAAACGAAACTCCACCTCGTTTCACTATTCTAAAATGCTGCACATTTGTGAGCACGGGAGGCTTTCTCACATATTGCTTAAACCCAACTGACTTGAAGGAAATTATTCCTTGATGAGTATCTATAATCCAATCAAATTCAAACTCACGCTTAATATAATCCGCATTCTTAGGTCGTTGTGGATTTTCCCTTCTAACATCATCTATTTCTATCCCGGTTGTCGAACACTCCAAATTGATATCATAAACATTTTCAAAAATTAGGGTGCAAGGCGAAACCCAGAACTTAAGTTTTTTGCCAGTGGAAACCCATTTGAAAATGTAGTCGATATCAAAAACTAATTGAAAATTTTAACCAAAAAAAATTGCGTAGATGTGATTATCGTGCCAATCCATCAATTCAAAATCAGAATCGCTCCATACAGCTTTTTCTAATTGGTATTGGTTTGATGACGCGTTCACTTTATTTTTTCGATAACATTTTTAGTTATAATAAATTCGATATCAATTCCGCAGATAGAGTTCTATTCTGGAGGTAAAAAACTTATATTTTTTGGAGTGATGAAAATTTTTTGGCAAATCTAACTCTCTTGTTAGATTTAATTAGAGCCAAGTTTATCGGACAGGGACTTATAAAAACGATAAAAATGTTATGGGATTTCATAATCTCATTGCACTATCACTTTGAAAGGGTTAAGGATAGTGCATGCTAATTGGGTTTAAATAATTTTTGAGTATGGATCAGCTAGATGATTTTTTAGTGTTCGAGATGAGTATAGGTATGAAGGACTTTCTTTTAGACGAAATAAGGGATCTAAAGATGAATAATATCGAAATGAGAGAATATGGATTTAACATTTTTGGATTAACAATCTTTGCTAATAAAAACGAAGTCCTCTTATACAATATCGTGGTCGCAGAAACCCCTGATGTAACTATTCCTCTCGATATATTCACTCTGGCTCTTGAAAACTTTGGACATAAGAAATCGAAAAGGATGGGGATTATGAGGAATATCAATCTGGGGAGTGTCGGGAGAATTTGGTTGGCTATACTGTCGGCTATTTTGTGTATTAAGCTCCATTTTTTGAAATATGCTTTTGCTCCTGCTATTGATCCCAAACTGCCAAATAGGAGAAGGAACATACTTGCCTATCTCTATGAAACTAATCTGATTTTAATATTGGAAAGCCTTATTGTTGGAGTTTTACTTTTCTTCCTATTAATTATGGCAACAAAATCTTTGAATAGCAGAAGGAGATTCCAGGAAATAATAATTTCATTATCTCTGTTTGCGATATTAGTCGCAATTTCTCTGATTTACTTAAGCAATAATTACTATCAGCGATATGATTGATGTTTCGTATCTCATTTCTGGAATCTAATATTCGAAACTGATTCGCGAGTTGATGTGCATATTAATGGCATCTAGTTTTAAATTTTTTTAGAGAATATGAACGAACTACTCTCTCGTTTCCGCGCAATCTTAATACAAAGCGGATTTTTGTTCGATGAGAACATTTCAGATGGAATTTCGCGCGAGGAAATTTTTAAAGTTGGTTATGAATTGGGTATTCAGTTTACTCAGGATGTTATTGATCTATATACATGGAGAAATGGTACTAAGAACCCAAATGAAAAGAGAATTGGTGAAATGACTTTATTTTCTAATGGAATTTTTAGCTCCATTGAAGAGTCAAAAGGAGTATATGAGTACTACACAGTAAAATGGGGTATTTGGCCTAAGGGTTATTTTCCAATATTCGGAAGCGGGGGCGGTGACTATTTATTGTTGAACTTGAACAAAGATGACAAGACTTCAGATATGATCTTAATTTACTCTCCGCCTATTTTGTTGTCGGTGAAACCTGTTACGATATATGACTCTTTGCACAACTTAGTGGATTCCGTTATAAAATGCTACGATGCAGGTGCTTACTACTTTAGTAATAATATGTTGGAATCGGGCGTAGATTTAGAGTTTAAAATTTGCTCTGAGAATAATCCTAAATCAGAGTATTGGCATCATCAAGACGAAATTTAAATAATCATTGAAATTAGTGGAGGGAGGCATTAACTAACAATTTAATAACTCTAAATCAATCTCGCTTGTTTCAAATTCAATTTCTCTCGTACAGAATTTCTTCCTCAGTGCAGGTAGTATATTGATTAGAATTAACCGTAGCTAGAATTGACTTGCTGAAAGTTCGGGACACGTTTGATAGTTTCAGCATCTTGTCCAATTTACGGACGGGCAAATTCACGGCCCTAAAGTCGTGGATCAATATTTTCACTTTCCATAGCCAATACTCCAAAAACACTCTCGTGAATTCTTCTTAAAGGTTCCCTTCTTACAAATCGATCTAATCCTTCTATACCTAGCGCAAATTCTCTTATGGCCAAAGATTGTTTTCTTGTAAGTCCACGATTTTTTAATCTTGATATATTTTCTGGCATATCATATTCAGGGCCATAGATAATCCGTAAATATTCACTTCCGCGGCATTTCACGGCAGGTTGCAATAAACCATCAGTAGATTTTGACACAAAGTCGTACGGTTTCACAACCATTCCTTCTCCGCCTTTTTGAGTCATCTCCATCCACCAGTTTACAGCTTCGTCATAACTTTTCTTATCGTTTAGATTGACAATCTTGTAAGTTGTTGCCAGAAAGAGGTTTAAATCCGCTTTGCATATCTCTCCAATGTTTTCCATATGCCATTCATGTGATTTATCATCATGAACATGCCCTTCAGTCGCCATAATATGAAAGGGAGCTAATTTATAATCATCAAGAGAGTTTACAGTCCAACAATAGTTTCGATAGGAATTTATGTATTTCGAGATCGAATTCCTCTTAGTTTCAAATTTCTCCAATGTGCCTAAAGCATCCTTGATTCCTCTGTCAACAGCTAATTTTAGGGCCTCTTCAACCTCGGGAAAAGCTCCTCCGGCAGCGGCACCCACAGCTGCATATTGATCCTTGAGCAATGCCAGAGCTTTTGCTGACCACGGCATTAATTCGGCATCTAAACAAACCCAATCAGTAGAAAACTTTTCCCAAAAATTTGATTTCGTCAAGCATCGGTTTACTCTTTCAATAAATTCCTTTTCCATTTCAGAATCGTTGAAAAAAGCTCTACCCGTTCGAGTATAACAAACTCCGATACCTTCATTTTGAATACCAAATCGCTTGGCTACAGTTTCTCCGTCTTTACAAATAATTAAAACTGCTCTTGAGCCCATATGTTTTTCTTCGCAGACAACCTTTTCTACACCATTTTTTTTGAAGTAATTCAAAGCTTGTTCTGGATGTTCCAGGTATTCCGGATAAGAACTTGTTGCACATGGGGACATGGTCGGAGGAAGATAAATCAACCATTTTGGGTTAATCGCAAAGCGGCTCATTATTTCCAATGCAGCAATTGAATTTTCTTCTCGAATAGTGATGTTATTTCTTAACCGGGTTTGTACAATTCTCTTACCCGTTACATCCTGGATATCTAACAAATCGTCATATTCCTGCTGAGAACTTAGCTTGCTTTGATCTTCATGAAATTTTATTGGTCTGATCGGTTCGCAATAGATCATTTGGGCTGGTATAGATACCAGCTCTTCTTCGGGATAACGCAACGCAGTTAGCTTTCCGCCAAAAACACAGCCAGTATCAATGTTGAGGGTTTTATTTAACCATTCTGCTTCTGGAACCGGCGTATGTCCATAAACTACTTTTGCTCTTCCACGATATTCATTGGCCCAATTATATCTCACAGGCAAACCAAATTCATCGGTTTCTCCCGTTGTTTCCCCGTACATGCAGAACGACCGCACGGCACCTGAGCCCCGGCCTTGCATTTCTTCTTTAAGTCCAGCATGGGCAACAACTAGTTTGCCATCATCAAAAACATAGTGGCTAATTAGCCCATAAAGGAATTTTTCAACTCTGCTTCTAAATTGCGCTGTTTCAGATTCGAGTTGCTTAATTGTTAATTCCACCCCATGCTTGAGTTGAACAGTTTTTCCATTCAAATACTTTTGAAGTTTGAGATCATGATTCCCCGGTACACAGAATGCAATACCGGAATTAATCATGCTCATGACTAAACGTAAAACTTTCGGTGAGTCTGGACCCCGGTCAACTAAATCACCCAGGAAAATCGCTTTTCGGTGAGCAGGTGCCAAAATGCGGAAACCGAAACTCAATTCATTATCATCCACCTCATTTATAGTATAGCCCAATTTCGAAAGGAGAAGTTTCAATTCATAAAAACATCCATGAACGTCTCCAATGATGTCGAACGGACCCTTTTCATCCTTTTTGTCATTATATAATTTCTCTTTCTTGATTTCAAGAATTGCATCGATTTCTTCGACCGATTTAAGAACATAAATGTGCCTGAATCCTTCGTCTTTTAAGCCTCGAATTGACTGCTTTAGTTGATGCTTTTGCTGTCGGATTACATGACCTCCAAAATTCCTATCAGGCCTGTTTTTGTTTCTCTCTTCACAGATTTCTTCTGGAATGTCCAATACAATCGCTACTGGTAAACAATGGTACGTTCTTCCTAACTCAATGAGGGCTTTTCGTGCTTCTTTCTGAACATTGGTCGCATCGATAACTGTCAGAAGGCCACTTTTTAAACGCTTTCCCGCGATATAGTATAAGACATCAAAAGCGTCGTTAGTTGCTGCCTGACTGTTTTCTTCATCTGAAACCAATGCCCGGCACTCGTCGGAAGATAAGATCTGCGTACGCGTAAAATGTTTCCTGGCGAAACTGCTCTTTCCAGAACCCGAAACGCCAATTAAAACAACAAGGGATAATTCGGGTATTTTAATTTCCATAAGTAAATATTGCCATTTGGGAGGGAGCTCCAATGTTCTCTACTTCGTCCCCGATAGGAAAATGTTCAACTTTATAATTATATTTTTCCGAAATTTTTTTTGTCCAATCCGAGAATTCTTTTCTTGTCCATTCAAAGCGATGGTCATCATGTCGCATGTCTTCTGCATGAAGATTTTGCCACATTATATTGAATTCCTGGTTTGGCGTGGTAATTACAATGGTTTTAGGCTTGGCGAACTCAAACAGTACACGTTCTAATGCCTTGAGGCGGTTAAATTCCAGGTGTTCTATAACCTCGATTAAGGCGGCGGCATCATATCCTTCCAATCTTTTGTCTTTGTATGTTAATGAACCTTGAAATAAAGTGATCCGTTCTTTTTGCCTTGGCGACATTTCATCATAATGCAATCGTTCCTTTGCTTTTATTAGTTCATTTTAAGAGACGTCCATTCCAACAATTTCAGTGAATTGGTTCTGTTTAAGCAATAACCGTAGTAATTTGCCCTCACCGCATCCCAAATCCAAAACCCGACTTGCTCCTGATTCCAGGATTTTACTGGCAACAAGATTTATTCGCTTTTCGTGTAAAGTCTCTTTTCGTTTTTGGGATTCTGTTTTTTCAACCAATTCTTCGTGTAGCTGGGTAACTTCTTCTCCTTCACTGAGTCTTTCGAGCGCATTTCTTGCCAATGAATTGAGATTTATTAAGTATCGCCTGATGATTTGCTCCTTTTCAGGATGCTCTTTTAGCCAGCCCTCACCTTTCTGCAATAATTTTTCAATCTCATTTTCACTAACAAAATAGTGTTTGTCATTGTCAAGCGCTGGAATGAGAACATAAAGATGTGAAAGCAATTCCCTGGTCGTAATCGTATGACTTAAATTCAAGGTGTAATACTTGCTGTCTCCCCAGTCGGGAAATCTAGAATCTAACGAATGCCTCTTTAATTCAACCTTATATCCCAGTGGTTCAAAGAATTTTCGAATTAATATTTCTCCGCCTTTCGGCGCGGATATCACTGCAATGGTGACCTCAAATGGAAGTTTTACTTCGACCAATTCAGGCCTGTCTTTGCACTTCCCATTCATAGCAGACGAAAAAGCCTTTGATAGAGCAACACTCAGGAATGAAGAGGCAACATATGGCCTGTCGTTTACATAGTGCGCCAATTCAAAAGCATCATTGCCGAAACCTTTTGCTCCTCGAACCATCTCGATAGGGTCAATATCAAGTAAAACACTTATAGTTGTTTTCTCCTCACCGCTCTCGGGATAAAATACATGCGCCTTTCCTACAGATAAATCTATAGTCTGAAATTTATCAGGATGTTTATGAAGTAAGTATCCTAAATCAGTTGCTGGCCTATGTGTAGTAGATATATTTAATATCATCCTGCGATCATTTTTGAAGGGTAGCAAAAGTATGTTTATCCGGGAGTAAAATTGTCGCTTAAAAGGAGATTGATCAAATATTTATAGAATTGCGACTCATATTGGCTTAGGTGGCATTCGCTTTGAAAGTCTATTTCGCAAAACGTTTAGGTGGTCAAATTTTCGAACTCTCAAACATTAAGAACAAACACCAAGAACCAAATCACAAATTCCAAAGAATAGAAGGCAGAGAACCAAGCACCAATTAATTATTGAATTTTGGATTTCTTTTCTTTGGATCTTGTTATTTGTTTTTGAGTTTATGAACTTAACTGCCAATACGCCTTACACAAGGACCATGGTGTTTCTTCGCGCCTTGGTTTGCTGGTGGTTAAACATTAAGAACAAACACCAAGAACCAAATCACAAATTCCAAAGAATAGAAGGCAAAGAACCAAGCACCAATTAATTATTGAAATTTGGATTTCTTTCTTTGTACTCCTCTAATTTCAAAAGTTCATAAATTCAAGCTGAGTTTTCGAAAAAAGATTATGAACCACTAACATCTGGTATTAGTAACATCGATACTCCAAAATATTATGCGAACGACAGACGAAAAAACACATTTTGCTCCCGAACTGCATATTCCCAACGGTACATTCAACATCGATTTTTATACAAAATTTGGGGCAACGGAACATTTTTGCTTTCGTAATGATGACGGAAGTATTCACGTTGCGGAATTGGAAATCAATGGTGCGATTTTTCATCTGCACGAAACAATGCGTTGGTTTGAAGCACTTGAACCGGTTAGTGCGAATGGAGTTACTTCGGTCATCGGTTTATTTGTTCCCGATGTGGCCGAAGTAATGAACAAAGCCATCCAGGCAGGAGCAACTGAAATCAGTCCAGTAAAAGATCATGAATACGGTTACAGACAGGGAATGTTCAAAGATCCATTCGGACATTTTTGGCAAATACAGAAAAAAATCTAAGTCTAACCGCAACCCCGCCTGCATGCGCAGTCAGGCAGGGACTACATGACGCAAGGTTTCGCAAAGAGTCCTGGCGTTTCATTGCGCCTTTGTTTCCTGGTGGTAAAACACTAAGAACAAACACCAAGAACCAAACCACAAATTCCAAAGAATAGAAGGCAAAGAACCAAGCACCAATTAATTATTGAATTTTGGATTTCTTTCTTTGGATCTTGATATTTGTTTTTTTGAGTTTTTAAACTTAACTGCCAATACCCCAAGCTTACACAAAGGACCCTCGCGTTTCATTGCGTCTTTGTTTCTTTGAGGTTAATTTCTCAAACATTCAAACATTCAAACTCTCAAACTCTCAAACTCTCAAACTTAGTTTAATTCAAAGTTTTTCAAGCACTGTTCTATAACTTCTGCCAATGGGTATTGCTATTCCCTGTATCTCAACCACGTCTGCATTATAAGAATCAATTTTTTTTACTGATACGATATAGGACCGATGGATTCGTTTGAAGAGGTGATGAGGTAAAACTGATTCAATCTCGGAGGTGGTAGTTTTTGTCAAATAAATATTACCGGAGCATACTATCTTAATAAATTCCAACTTGCTTTCAATGTATAAGATATCAGAATATAGAATCTTTATTTTCTTTCTATTCACGGTCACGAAAAGCCAGTCTTTACTTTCAGCCGGTTCTTGACTTAGGGGCTGAGTTGATCTCATTTTGTTTACAGCAACAAGGAACCTTTCAAACTTGAATGGTTTTAGTAGGTAGTCGGTCACGTTTAGTTCAAATCCTTCTACGGCATATTCGTGATAGGCAGTCGTAATGATTACTGCCGGCGGGTGTGGTAGCGCTTTTAAAAAGGTTATTCCTTTTAAACGTGGAAGTTGTATATCCAGGAAGATCAGGTGAGTGGTATTTTCGCGCAACCACTCGGTAGCCTTAAAAGCATCTTTGAATGTTGCCTGTAGTCTTAAGAACGGCACTCTTTCAACATAACTTGCAAGCATCTTTGAGGCTAAGGGTTCGTCTTCTATAATGATACATTTGATCTCAGACATGATTATTGAAGCTTATTTTTAAGAAAGCTGTATAAACAGAATTATCCTGTTGAACCAATAACTGATGATGCGGATAGAGCAGTTCCAGTTGCCGTCTCAGGTTGGCAAGTCCGATATTTTTCTTTGAGATGCGTTCAACCTGGTAGCTTTCGGCTGAATTAGTAACCAATAGCTCTAGTTGTATTTTATTGACAGAAAGTTGAATGTCTACAAATGGATTTGCAATTGTTTCCGATGCTCCATGTTTAAAAGCATTTTCGACAAGAGGTATCATCAATAAAGGCGGTAACATCTGTCCGGGTTCTTCAAAATTATATTTAAAATTGACCTGGAGACTATCATCATAACGCAGCTTCTCCAGTTCTATATAATCATTGATGATCTTAACTTCCTGCTCAATGGGAATTTTGGGCTCACTTGTTTCATATAACATAAATCGCAAAATCTCTGACAACCGAAATATCGCTTCCGGTGCCAGGTCGGATTTGTCACTCGCGAGAGAATAGATATTGTTTAATGTATTGAATAAAAAATGCGGGTTCGTTTGCGATTTCAAGTAATTCAACTCGGCTTTTTGCATTTCTATTTGAAGTTGTTGCGACAATTGCCTAAGAGCTAAATGTCCATATAAATGCCTGCCGATACCGAAAACAACGATAGATATTATGCTATAAATGAGGGAAATTCTAAGATAACCGCTAAGTGAGTCATAAGTGTCCAGGAATCTATAAATATGTAACTGCTCACCCAGTAACCGCCAGGCATAGGATCCGTAAGAATAAATTAGCAGGTAGATTATAGCGCCAAGGAGGCCAAGGAGAATTTTAAAAAATACAGATCGCCCTTTCCGTAATATAAATGGAAGCGCGTATTCAAAGAGGATAAAATTGAAAAAAATTATATACAAAACACCCCATGTACTATTCAAGAGTAATAACAGAATCTTCCCTGGATGAAATCCCAGCATTCCAAATGCGCCTAGCATTAAATAGATAAGCCCTGTCCACAAATAGAATCTCACCAGCTTTATGTCAAGTTGTTTTTTCATTTGCAAGGATAAATATCGGTAGATCATTCTTGTTTCACCTTTTCACGGATAGAATCGAGATTTAGGGGCATCAACGACTGATCCAGGTCAATCAAAAATGGATTCAGCGAGAAATTCGCCTGATAGTAATATTTGGGTTGTTGATGCCTAAGATGCTGTTGTATATAGATATGAGTGTTTTCTATTTATGGCCGTGATATAGTATTGCATAAACAGCATGCAATGAAAAATATAATCGTCCTGCTTATTATATTAAGCAATTCCATGATTACACTCGCTCAAATGGATCTGCCTTCTACCGGTTTTAATCCCAGGGCTACTATTTCTGAAGAAGTAGGCATTACAAGTATTACTATTAAATATTCCCGACCTGGAGTTAAAAACCGTGAAGGGAAGATTTGGGGTGAGCGGGTCCCTTATGGCTTTGGTACTTTCAATTTTGTCACAAGTACCATGAGCAGTCCCTGGAGAGCGGGCGCAAACGAAGTAACCGTCATAAGTTTTGAGCACGATGTAAGCGTAGAAGGCAAGAATCTTCCAGCAGGCTCCTATGCTCTTTTCATGGCATTGGAACAAGATAGTGTGCTGCTGATCTTTTCAGACCTAACCGATGCATGGGGCAGCTTTTATTATAAACCTGACAATGACGTTTTAAGAGTAAAAGTGAAATCTATAAAGATGGATAGACCAATAGAATGGTTGAAGTATGAGTTTATTGAACATAAAGAAAAATCATGTATGATCGCAATGCAGTGGGAAAAGTTATCTGTTCCATTTAAGGTTGATGTGGATGTACATAAGATCGTTCTGGCCAGGATAAGGGAAGAATTTACTGGAGTCAAAGGGTTTATCAGTGCGAACAAATTGCAAGCTGCTATGTATTGTTTTAATGAAGGAATTAATATGGAAGAGGCAATGAGCTGGGCAAAAAGCGCTGTTACGGGCAAGCCTTTTGGACAATCAGCTTTCAATGCTTACGAATTGCTAGCGGAGGGGTATGAAATATTAAAACAGTTGCCACAGGCTGATTCAGTAATGAATATAGGGTTGGCTATTGCAAGCATTGACCAATACACAGCTTATGGAAGAAAATTACTGGGGAAGAAGAGGATAGACCCGGCATTAAAGATAATGATGGATGCAAGGTCCAAATTTGGAGATGTTTTCCAGGTGACTAATGGGCTTTCTTATGCCTACTCGGCAAAAGGTGACTTCAAGAAAGCTCTGGAATTTGCCAATAAAAGCTTGATGCAAGCCCCTCCGCCTTTCAAACCACTCATTGAATCAAATATCGCTAAGCTAAAAGACGGAAAGGATATCAACCAGAAATAACCAAGCTTAACCGCCATGACGCCATGCCGCAAGGTTGCGCAAAGTATCCTAGCGTTCCGTTGTGTCTTTGTTTCCTGGCGGCTAGTTTCTTAAACGCTCAAACTCTCGAACTAATTTCTCACTATCCCAATTGCATCTCGACTTCCCGGTCTTTTTCAATCTGAACTTTTCGTCTTAGTTTTTGAATTAAATATATTAGGCAAATTGCAACCACATTCAATTCAAAATTAGTACGCTCATGTTCATTGTTAATATTGAATTCTAATTTAGAGATACCAAGTCCAAAGCTTATCTGCATGTCATCAGAAAGATCTATTCCCACATTCAGATATAAAACCAGCGGCATAACTGAAGGCAAAACCTAAAAATGCAAATCCAAGACACTGAATAAGTTGATTTATTAAAGAATGTCGGAGGGAGGATTCTTTATTTCCAACACAAATAACTCCGCAAAAAATAGAATAACTAAAAAGCAGTAGAGCAAACGCATATATCAATAGTGTAATTCCCATATACGATTCAGTCACAAGAATTGCGTATACTGTTAAAATGACCCCAATGCTTCCGCCGATGGTTTGATACCAGCCAAGCATTCTTAGCGAAGCTTTGATTTTGTCGGTCATGATAATTGGGATGTATGAATAAATACAACTTGCATTCGTCAACTAAAGTATAAAAGTTTCCCAGAGCTTATGAAGAATTTTCAACTCAAAATAACTGCAGCCCCCAAGGCTTTTATAATTCTACAGAGAACAGGAGAAGCAGAGGTTGCGCAAAGACGCGGTTGAACCGAAGTTTACCTGGCATTATTGTCGCAATGGAGGAAATTCTCAAATCAATTATCCGAAATGTTAGAGTTGCAGAGATTGCGCAGAAGCAAGTTCAAATTCCGCTTTTTCAAACTGCGAAATCTTCAGTGTGTTTTCTACAGATTCGGCAAGTTTCTTTTGTTGGGCTAAAATTTTTCTATTTCTTAGAACGCATAGCGCTGTATCACCTAATATTCTTAAATCCAAGGTAATTCCAATATTTCTTATATAATCCAAGTCAAATTTTAGTTTCAATTGTTCCTGTTCTACTGTATTGGTATAGCCTAGCCGTACCTGCGCGAGACCAGTAATCCCAGGACGTATTAAATGTCTTAGAGAATAACCGGGGATCTGCTGTATGTAAGCCATATAAAAATTTTCCGGCACTGGTCTTGGCCCAATAATGCTCATGTCGCCCTTTAATACATTTAGTAGCTGAGGGATTTCATCCAATTTCAGTCTTCTTAATACAGCTCCGATTTTTGTGACACGATTGTCGCAAGTTGAAGAAAGTATTGAAGTATCACATTTTGGAACCATTGTCCTGAACTTATATAGAACGAAGGTTTCCCCATATTTCCCAGGCCTTCTTTGTGAGAAAAAAATGGGACCTCTATCGAAAATCCGGATAAGAGCTGCGAGTATCAAGACAACAATTAGAATAAAAGGACATAAAACTAGAATGATGACTATTTCGCATGCACGACGGTATTGCAAGTACCTTACTGCTACAAGGATTGTAATCCTCTCAGTCAGTTGATTTTTCTTTTCACAAAATGTTTCTGTCATCATATCTCCAAGATTTCTTCAATAGAAGTGAATTCAAATTCCCCGAGTAGCTTTTCAATTTTTTTGTAAGTCGAGCTAATGTTATAAGAGTGCCGAATTGATTTAGTTAATCCTACCTGGAGTTTGGGAGGATTGTCATCAATCTCCCAGGGATGGATGTAAAATATCAATGGCCGGTTTTCTTTATTTACTCTTCTAACCAGTTTTGTAAAAAGGGAATATGGATAAAATCGCAAGTACGCACCGCCACTACATGGCATTCGAAATCCAGCTATTGAAGTACAGCTTAAAGGCACCTCAATAAGGCCGTTGTTGGTATGAATTTCGAGAGGTACTTTATCGTTGCCATAGTCCGGGTGATAATGGAGTGGGTATATGGAAGAATCATATAAAAATCCTTTGTTCATTAAAATTGGCAATGCCCAGCTTGTTTTTTCGGTTATGCTAAAAGCAGGAGCGCGATACCCCTTTGGTCTAATCCCTGTGATGCTTCTGAGTATCTCAATTGAGCGCTCCAGGTCCGCCTGGAATTCATACGAATCCTGATGAGTGACTTGCCTGTGTGCAAAACCATGCGACGCTATTTCATGTCCTTCTTTATGTATGTCAGAAATCAGAGCCGGGAATCGTTCAGCTATCCAACCGAGGACAAAAAAGGTTGCTTTAGTCTTGTTCCTATTCAATAGCTCCATCAAGGAATAGGTATTTGGCAAGACTCTACTTTCTAAAAGATGCCAGTCTTCATATTTGATTGCAGATACGAGATTGTGCGAACAGAACCAATCTTCAAGGTCAATGGTAAATGCATTTTTCATGATCAGTAGTTAAGACACTCAACGTGGCTTATGAAAACATGGGGATCAGTGCAGGTAGCGTTTCGGGTGTTAAAGGATAGTGGAGAACAAAAGCAGCATGCCGACTTTAAATATATTATCGACCTTAAATTTCCAGTATAATTTGATTACAAATAGTCCATTCCTGAAAAACCGTATTTATTTTGAAAATAATCCGTGTTTATACGGACAAGTTTATCCGTATGATTTCGGAATTCAACTCCAAAAGAAAATAGGATGATTGAAAATCAACGTGGATCGTGTGACGTTGCTGTAGATCGCTGACAGTTGGTAGGTGGCGGAGAGCTTTTTAAACACTCAAGTATTCAAACTCTCGAACTAAGCTTAACCGCCAGGGAACAAAGACGCAAAGAAGCGACAGGGCTCTTTACGAAATCTTGGATCCTGCCGTCTTGGCGGTTATACCTGAACTCCATAAATTCATGTACAATTCTGCTTTTTTGAACCAAAAGCCCGAACAACTAGCTCGTGATGAGATTGATTCTGCACTTCAGCGGTCCGGGTGGATCGTGCAAAAGAAAAACGCCATCAATCTTCGGGCAGGGTTAGGAGTTGCTGTCTGCGAATATCAAACTGCCGTCGGTCCTGCTGATTATGTATTGTTCGTTGATTCAAAACCCGTCGGTCTCATAGAAGCCAAACGTGAAGAAGAGGCAGTGCGTCTTACCACGCACGAAGAACAATCAACAGAATACGCCAACGCAAAACTCAAATACCTTAGTAACGATCCCCTTCCTTTCGTTTACGAAAGCACAGGGGAAGTAACAAGATTTACTGATTACCGCGATCCCAAGCCACGTTCCCGACCCGTTTTTACATTTCACCGTCCTCAAACTTTTGAATCCTGGTTACGGGAACCAAAAACACTCAGAGCAAGAGTACATGAAATACCTGCAATGGAGCGAGGCACATTGCGGGAATGCCAGTTTATAGCGGTCATTAATTTGGAAAAGTCATTTCGTGAAAATCGTCCAAAGGCCCTGGTGCAAATGGCAACGGGCTCGGGTAAGACTTACACAGCTATTACCTCAATCTATCGGTTGCTAAAATTTGCAAGAGCAAAAAGAGTTCTATTTCTTGTAAATACAAGAAACCTGGGCGAACAGGCCGAACAGGAATTCAAAAAATATGAACCACAGGATGATAACCGACTCTTTCCGGAACTCTATGGTGTAACCCGTTTAAGCAGTTCTTTTATTCCGCAGGATAGCCAGGTTTACATCAGCACCATTCAGCGACTCTATTCTATTTTAAAAGGAACAGAGCTGGACGAACGTGATGAAGAAGAAGATCCTGCCTCAAAAAAATGGAAACCAAAGGAACCCATGCCTGTTGTGTACAACCAAAAAGTACCGATGGAGTTTTTTGATTTTATTGTTATTGATGAATGCCACCAGAGCATTTATAATTTGTGGAAGCAGGTGCTGGATTATTTTGATGCTTTCCAAATTGGTTTAACTGCCACACCCGATAACCGCACCTTTGGGTATTTTGAAAAAAACATTGTTTCTGATTATGGTTATAAAAAAGCCGTAGAGGACGGAGTGCTTGTGCCCTACAATGTTTTTGAAATAGAAACGAAGATCACCAAAGAAGGTTCAAAAATTTCTATTGGTGAATATATTGACCGCAGGGAAAAACTTACACGCAAAAAATTCTGGAATCAACTTGATGAAGAAATAGAATACAGCGCCAAACAATTGGATGATAAAGTAGTCAACACTAATCAGATCACCTTAATCATCCAGGCAGTACGTGACCAGTTACCCGTCATGTTTCACGACCGTGTAGACGCTGATGGCAAGTTTGAAGTTCCTAAAACATTGATCTTCGCCAAGAGTGATTCTCATGCTGATGACATTATACAAATTGTACGCAGGGAGTTTGCTGAAGAAAATAAATTCTGTAAAAAAATAACCTATCGCACAAGTGAAGGCCCGGAAAAAGAAGATCCAAAGACCGTATTGCAGCAATTCCGAATGAGCTATTATCCTCGCATTGCCGTTACCGTGGATATGATTGCTACCGGCACCGATATACGTCCCCTGGAAGTATTGCTGTTTATGCGTGATGTGAAAAGTCGCAGCTATTACGAGCAAATGAAAGGCCGCGGTACCCGTACCTGCACACTTGACGAACTGCGAAGCACCGGCACACCGGCCGCTAAATTTACCAAGGACCATTTTGTAATTATAGATGCTATTGGTGTAGAAAAGAGCCAGAAGACAGACAGCCGGCCATTAGAGAAAAGGCCAGGTCTTAGTTTAAAAGAAGTGTTGGAAGGAATTGCCATGGGTAATAAAGACGAAGAAATGCTTTCCACTCTTGCCAACCGCTTGATAAGGCTTGACAAGCAGATCAACGAAAAAGAAAAAGCCTCATTCGTTGAAAAAGCAGGCGGAAAAACCATCAATGGCCTGGTGAAGGATCTGTTGAATGCTTATGATGCGGATACAATTGAAAATTTAAAAGGTAAAATTGAAAATGAGAACCCAAATGCCTCTCCCGAGCTACTCCATTCACAATTCACGATTCAACATTCTCAAATAATAGAAGAGGCAACAGCACTCATCAACAACTACGATCTCCGCAACTACATCATTGATGTTCGAAAAAAATACGACCAGTTCATTGACCATATCAATCCAGACGTAATTATAAAAAGCGGGTGGGTAGCAGACAGCAAGGCCGCAGCCGAAAGCCTGGTTCAGGATTTCAAGCAATGGATTGAAGAGCACAAAACAGAAATTACCGCCCTGCAAATTTTTTACGCGCAACCTTTCCGTCGCAGGGAGCTTTCCTACAGGGCCATTAAAGACCTGGCAGAGGCCATAAGGACGTCCAAGCCTCTTTTAGCGCCCATGCATATCTGGAAAGCATACGAACAGTTGGAAAAAGTGACCGGTCAGCCAAAGAATGAACTCATGGCGCTGATTTCGCTGGTCCGCAAGGTATCCGGAATGGATAGCACGCTTACTTCCTTTGATAAAACGGTAGATAAAAATTTCCAGGACTGGATATTCAAAAAACAGGCAGGCACACTCAAGTATACCGAAGAGCAAGTGCAATGGCTGCGGATGATAAAAGATTATATAGCCGCCTCCTTTCATGTGGACAAGGAAGATTTTGAACTCGACCCCTTCAATAAAAATGGTGGTCTTGGTAAAATGTGGCAGTTGTTTGGCGAGGATACAGATGGATTGATTAATGAATTGAATGAAACTTTAGTTGCTTAGAAGTATGGACCAGGCAGCAGTGCTACTATTTAGCTTCTGTTGCGTCGCACTCTTGTAATGAATAACAATATTGAACAATGGGGGAAGAGCAAAATATGAATGGATTGCCAAGAGGTTGGACGAAGAAGAAACTTGGTGAGGTGTGCGATTTGCAAAATGGGTTTGCTTTCAAATCTCAAGATTACATTGCCCGTTCTAACACGTTAGTGTTCAGAATGAGTCAAATTAGACCTGGAGGAATTTTAGATCTAAATCATAATTCTAAGTATTTGCCTGATGATTTTCTTGAAAAATATAAGGACTATTTGTTGAAAGATGGCGACGTTGTAATTGCAATGACGGATATGGCAAATGAAACAAAAATATTAGGGTTGCCAACATATTTTAAAGCGGATCAAAGAAACTTCTTGCTAAATCAACGTGTAGGGAAACTGTTTGATATTAACAAAGACGAAGTTGATGTGAAATTTCTAAGGTATATGTTGTCTTCACCAAATATTGTTGAATATTATAAGTCATTTGGAAAGGGGGCCCTGCAAATCAACCTTGGAAAAAATGATATTTTGAATGCTCAAATACCCATACCGCTATTAAAAACTCAGCAACAATTTGTATCCAAAATCGAAGAACTCTTTAGTGAATTAGATAAAGGCATTGAATAATTGAAAACTGCACAACAACAATTAAAAGTTTACCGGCAAGCTGTGTTAAAATGGGCTTTTGACGGAAAGCTAACGAATGCAGATGTAAAGGAAGGTGAGCTGCCTGAAGGATGGAGCTGGAAGCAGTTAAAGGAAATTACCTCCCTTCTTGGAGATGGATTGCACGGAACTCCTGAGTACACAGAAAACGGAGAATATTACTTTATAAATGGCAATAACTTATCTGATGGGAAAATTTTACTTAAACCCTCTACCAAAAGAATCACCTCTGATGAATATCAAAAGCATAAAAAGAATCTAAATGAAACAACTATTCTTGTTTCTATTAATGGAACTTTAGGAAATACAGCTTTTTATAATGGCGAAAAAGTTATTCTTGGTAAAAGTGCATGTTACTTTAATTTAAATAAGGAAGTAGATAAGCATTATATCAGGTACATACTTACTAGTCAAAGATTTCTAAATTATGCATATAGAACAGCAACAGGTAGTACAATTCCAAATGTTTCATTGAAGGCCATGAGAGAATTTGAAATTTCTGTTCCTGGTCTTGACGAGCAACAAAAAATTGTTCAGGAAATAGAAAGCCGCCTTAGTGTTTGTGATAAAATTGAAGAAACAATAACCAACAGCTTAAAGCAGGCGGAGGCTTTACGGCAAAGTATTTTAAAGAAGGCGTTTGAGGGGAAATTGATAGCTGAAAATCAAAACTAATAATATGGACAGTTTAGAAGTTTTCATTACTAAAGCAGCGGTAATTGCCGGTGCAGGGTTTTTCTTATGGAAAGTAATTGCTGGGTGGCTAGTTGTTAATTTAGAAGTTTCTATTGAAACAGAAAGACAGGCGGAAACTGATAAGGAGGATTTGCTTGCATTCAAACTAATATTTAAAAAGGGAAATACAGACACACTTCAAATAAAAGATATTCAAGCAAGAGTAAGACTTGAAAATGAAAGTAATATTATTAAAGTCTTTACATTTTCGGAAATCCACAAACTAAGTGCAAATAATAATAAAGTTGATTGGAGTAATTTGAACTCTGACAGGAAGAATATCTCTCTGTCCCCAGGTGAGTCTGTTCATTTGGGCAGGTTTGTTAGAGTGCCAGTAGGCGTTCCAGTAATAGTTGAAGCAGTTTTGCATGGCACAAGAACACTCTGGGGAAGAGGATTTCAATGGAGAGCTTCCTGCGCATCTTTGCCTAAAGAAATAAAAGAATAAAAAGCCACTTTAGTGTTTTGTGATAAGATTGAAGAAACAATAACTAACGGCCTAAAAGAGAAAGAGGTTTTACGGCAAGTAGTTTAAAAAGGTTATTTGAAGCAAGTTCATAGACGCGATTAGTCAGTCACCATATTCTAAATAATACTATCATGAGGGCAAAATCAAAAAAAACAAGTGGGTATACCATTTATGCAGTTTCAGGAACTAACACAATTTCGTTTGCAATTGACTTCAGAGATGCAGACACTTCAGGGCTTTTGGGTTTTTCTGTTGAAAGAATTGATAAGAATAGTGGCGAAAGAAAGTTTGCTGACGGATTTAAAGTATTTCGTGAAGTATTTCCTGAACCGAATCAAAATACAGTTGTAAGTACCTATACGCAACCAGTACAAAGTTTTGTTTGGGATGATTTTACCTGCTACGACAATACGGAATATGAATATTATTTTTATCCGCTAAAAGGAACGCCTAAGAACCTCGACAGGTCTGCAAAGCCAGTAATAGTAAACATTACTACGGAAGAAGCCTTTACTAAAAATAATACACATGATATATTCTTTAACAGGGGTGTTGCTAGCAGCCAGGCATATAGAAGAAAATTTTTTAACCTCCCGCCGGATGAAATTACCAATCCTGATATGAAACGTGCAGCCTTAAATTGGTTAAGTCGCCAATTAGATGATGCAATATTGAAATTTATAAAGCAAGCTAAAAGAGGAGATACATTATTGGGTTGTTTTTATGAATTCCACTATCTGCCCGTTGTTCAGGCATTTAAAGATGCCATAGACAGAGGTGTAATTGTCAAACTAATTATTGACGCAAAAGAAAACGAAAGCACAGACAAAAAAACCGGAAAATTTCATGAAAGTTTTCCACGACTAGCCAATCTTAAGGTATTGGCTGATGTTGGCATACCAGCCTCAAAGTCGGCCGGTATTATATATAAAAGAGAGGCCAATACTGGCTCGATACAGCATAATAAATTTATCGTTTACATTGATAGTGCCAAGCAAAACAAGCCTACAGAAGTATGGACCGGCTCAACCAATATTTCCATGGGGGGCGTACATGGACAGACCAATGTAGGTCATTGGCTTCGTGATAAGAAAGCAGCAGAAAAATACTTTCAGTATTGGGAACTTCTTAGTGATGACCCTGGTGGGAAGGAAGGTGACGATAGAGCAACGGTAACGATAAAAAACAAAGAATTAAAAACTAGTATAGAAGAGCTACAGTCGAATATTGTCTTTAATTCATGGGATGATATACCAGAAGGTGTTACTCCTGTATTTAGTCCGAGAAGTGGCCTCTCAGTTTTAGAGACCTATGTTAATATGTTTGATAATGCAGAAAACATGGCATGTGTGACACTGGCTTTTGGAATCAATAAATTATTCAAAGATTTTCTGATCGATAATACCGATGAAAATCATATTTCTTTTCTTCTTTTGGAAAAGGAAGACAAAGGGAAGAAAAATAGTAAAGACCCATTCAGGTATATTGGTGCTAAACAAAATGTTTATAAATCATGGGGGGCTTACTTAGAAGATAATCTTTATAATTGGGCTAGAGAAGTCACAACCAGGCATTTGGGGTTGAACGTACATGTCGCATATATCCATTCAAAGTTTTTATTGGTCGATCCGTTGAGCAATGATCCAGTGGTAGTAACCGGTTCTGCCAACTTTAGCGCAGACTCGACTAATAGCAATGATGAAAACATGCTAATTATCAGGGGTAATAAAAGAGTTGCAGATATATATTTTACAGAATTCAATAGACTGTTTCATCACTTTTATTTTCGTTCAGTTTATAAAAAAGTAACAGAAAATAATCGAGGTGACGCCGGAAGTATTTTCTTGGCTCCAAACGATAGTTGGTTAAGTAAGTATGAAGAAGGGAAATTTCGATATAAAAGAGTGGATATGTTCTCAAAAATGGAAGGTTTTACTACAGAGGCATGATAAGGTTTAAATTGAACCTTCTAACTTCTTTTGGCAATCATAAAAAATGGGTTCAATTTGTTGCTATCGAAATAAACTAAATTTAGTATCAAAATTTTTTTAGGATGAGAGTGCTCTCTAGCCGACAATATAAAAAACAGAAAGTGCATGGGCACTATTTTCTTGATTTCAGTATAGAAAACGTACGATGCTATGGTAAAAAGCAAACGTTAAAATTGACGGATGCCAAGGGTAAGCCCTATCATTGGACCATTATCCTAGGAGATAATGGTGTTGGTAAAACATCAATTCTTAAGGGTTTGGTATCTCTGGCGCCGTCTCCCAAAAACATATATGGTGATAAGCAAAAAATAAAACTTTATCCCGGTCTATACGATTGGAAAGAGGAATGGGACACCAAACGCTTTGACGGCAAATTAAAATCTGTCTTGGATGCAAACACGATAGGTGCATATGGATTCAATAAATTATTAAAAGACTTCAAACTCTCGTTACATGTAGAACAGGCGCATGATAGTTTCAATAATATAAAACATAATGAGGAGCAGTATAGTGAAATCGGTGATTTTTTGTGCTTTGCTTACGGCGCTTCACGCAAAATGGGGCGCAGTTCTTTCAGTAACGAGAAATTTTCTACTGCTAGCATTAGTTTGTTTAATGATGAAGCTCCATTGATAAATGTAGAAGAGTTTTTTATGCAGGCTGATTATGAAGCTAAAACTTCACGGTCTGCTTTGTCTACTGCTCAGCGTAATAAAGTAAAACAACTCTTGCTAGATATTCTGCCTGAAGTTACAAACCTGCGTATAGCCAAGTCTCAAAGGGGAGGAAGATATGTTGAAGTAAAAACTCCTTACGGATGGGTAAAAATTAGTGAAATGAGTTTAGGATATAAAAGTTTGATAGCGTGGGTGGTTGATTTCGCCAGTCGGATGTATCACTATCATAGTACAAAAGCTAATCCCTTTTCTGAACCGGCTGTTGTTCTTATTGATGAAATTGATTTGCATCTGCACCCTAAATGGCAGCGCAAAGTATTAGGGTTTTTGTCAAAGAAATTCCCTAATACACAATTTATTGCTACTGCCCATAGTCCATTGATAGTACAGGCTGCCGCTAATGCCAATCTTGTTTTATTAAAAAGAAAAGGTGCCCAGGTAATTATTGACAATAATCCGGAAATGGTTAATAATTGGCGCATAGATCAGGTTCTCACAAGTGATTTATTTGGTCTTGAAACCTCCCGTCGCCCCGATGTGCAAAAAATGATGGATGACCGAAAGAAAATACTATCCAAAGAGAAAATCTCAGCGGGGGACAAATCAAAACTTAACAAAATCCAAGAAAATCTTGGCGAGGTTCCGGTATATGAAACCAAGATTGAAAAAAATGCGTTTTCGGCGGTGGATAAAGTTGCAGAACTATTAAATATTAAAGCAGAATGATACAGGTAAAAAAATCAAAAAAAATACCCATTGTTCTGTCAGGGAAAGGTAAGACAAAAATAAAAGAGATGTGTGATGCGTATATTGCCAACCCTGGTGTATACAGTAAAGCGTATAATAAAAAGACTAACCCCTTTAAGTTTGAATTTGATGGAAATATTTATGGTCCTTCTGAAGTCAAGAAGCAACTAAAAGAGGACCAACTAAATAAATGTTGTTTTTGTGAGAATAAAGACTTCGATGATATCGCCCATGGTGACGTTGAGCATTTCAGACCCAAATCTGCTTTCGTACGGGACGAGAAAAACAAAGGTTTTTTAAGACCCGGCTATTATTGGATGGCTTATGAATGGTCGAACCTTTTTTTCTCCTGCCAAATATGTAACCAGAGTTTTAAAAGGAATTATTTTCCTATTACAGACGAAAAAAAACGTGCAAAATGCCATACTGATAAACTAGAATCGGTGAGAATTACTTTACTTATTGATCCGGGCAAAGAAGACCCTGAAAAACACATTGGCTTTCGGGATGAAATTCCTTTTCATAAAACCCTCAAAGGAGAATTATCAATAAAGTATTTTGGAATAGATAGGGATAAACTCAATGAAAAAAGAAGAAAACATTTGGAAGAAGTAAGAAGAAATATTGTTCTTGCACAAATTAAAGTGTCGGATCTGTCTGCAGTACAGAAAAAAGAAACTAAAGACCTTTTGGGCGCTACCACAGATAAAGAGTTAGCCGATATAATTGATACTGCGAAGAATTACATTGCAAATGCGGCAAAACAAAGTGCAGCATTCACTAGCATGGTGAGAAATAGATTTCCCAAACTGCAGCGATAGTGTCCACCAACCAAATCCTCTCCAAAGTCTGGTTCTTCTGCAATCCTCTGCATGATAATCGTGTCTGAACTATGATTTTTTTCATTGAATGAATACTCTGATTTTATTTTTAAACCACAATCCGGTTTGCCGGATAAATAATCCTCTTTCAAAGCAATAACCTTTAAACATCTTGATTTAGTGATTACTTTGAGTGAAATAATCATGGCCCATCATAAAATCAATCCAATCAATGTGCAAAGACAAGGAATGATCAACGAGAAATACCCTGAAAGTGAATTAACCGGCAAAATCATCGGATGCTGTATGGAGGTACACCGGATTTTGGGCAATGGTTTCCAGGAAGTGATTTATCAGCGTGCATTAGCTATTGAGTTCGACAGGCGAAGTATTCATTTTTCGAGGGAACATGAAATAGATATTTTCTATAAAGAGGAATATATCGGAAGAAGGAGAGCTGATTTTTTCGTTGAAGGCAGAGTGATGCTTGAAATAAAAGCCTTAATTCATTTAGAGGATGTTCATTTAGCACAGGCAATAAATTACCTGGAAGCTTATGGATTAGGAATCGGGTTGTTGGTTAATTTCGGCGCAAAAAGTTTGGAATTCAAAAGAGTAATGAAAAAGTTTAACCTATAATTTGAATGGTTAAATGAACATAGTGTAGAAGGGAGAAATCATAGTTAGTCAATCAATCATTTTAATCACAGTTTAAGACAATAGCAAACAAGAAATGTCCACCAACCAAATCATCTCCAAAGTCTGGTCCTTCTGCAATACCCTTCGTGATGATGGTTTGGGTTATGGAGATTACCTTGAGCAGTTAACCTACCTGCTTTTTTTAAAAATGTCAGATGAATATACAAGGCCTCCACACAGCCGTAATCTGCCCATACCCAAAAAGTACAACTGGCAAAGTTTAACTCCCTTGCGTGGTGCTGAGTTGGAAGTTCATTATATCAATATTCTTCGTGAGCTGGGAAAAGAGAAAGGCATACTCGGACAAATATTTACTAAGAGCCAGAATAAAATTCAGGATCCTGCCAAGCTCTACAAACTGGTAGACCTTATAGATAAGGAGAACTGGGTAATGATGGGCGCCGATGTAAAGGGAGATATTTATGAAGGACTGCTCGAGAAAAATGCAGAAGATACCAAGAGCGGTGCGGGCCAGTATTTTACGCCTCGTTCGCTCATCAGGGCGATGGTGGAATGTGCGCGCCCTGAGCCCATGAAGACCATCGCCGATCCTGCTTGCGGTACGGGTGGGTTCTTTTTAGCAGCTTATGATTTTATTGTAGCCACGAATACAGATTTAAACAGAGATCAAAATAAATTCCTCAAGTTCAAAACATTTTGGGGTAATGAAATTGTTGCAGGTACAAGACGGCTTGCTTTGATGAATCTCTTTCTGCATAACATAGGCGATATAGACAGCGACAACAACATTTCCCCAGCCGATGCACTGGTTGCATCATCACCGGAACGTTATGATTATGTTCTGGCTAATCCACCCTTTGGCAAGAAAAGCAGCCAGACCTTTACCAACGAAGAAGGCGAGCAGGAAAAAGAAGACCTGACTTACAATCGCCAGGATTTTTGGGCAACCACCAGTAACAAGCAATTAAATTTTGTACAGCATATACGCTCGATGCTCAAACCAACGGGCAAGGCGGCGGTTGTTATTCCGGATAATGTTTTGTTTGAAGGTGGGGCAGGAGAGACGGTAAGAAAAAAATTGCTTGAAACAACTGATGTGCATACCATACTTCGTTTACCAACCGGCATCTTTTATGCCAACGGTGTAAAAGCAAATGTTGTTTTCTTCGATAACAAACCTTCCAGCAAAGACCCATGGACTAAGGAAATCTGGTTTTATGACTACCGAACGAACATTCATCATACCCTTAAAAAAAATCCTTTAAAACTGAGCGATCTGCAGGATTTCATTACCTGCTATAATGCAAAGAACCGACAAAAACGAAAAGAGACTTTTCATCCAACCGAGAACCCCGAAGGTCGCTGGAGAAAATTTTCTTACGAAGAAATTATTGCCCGAGATAAAACATCATTAGACATCACCTGGCTAAAAGATAAATCACTTGCCGATTTGGATAATCTCCCCGATCCTGATGTATTAGCTGAAGAAATTGTGGAAAATTTAGAAAGTGCCTTAGATGGATTTAAAGCAATTATTGCGCAGTTAAAGAAAGAAAGCTAGCAAATTAAGACTCATTGAACCTGGAAGGGTACTTAAAGATTTATCAATTAAGTTTGGTGAAGCTTTCGCAGGTATAGTTAGTATGACAAAATATATAGGAAAAATACCCGAACATCATCGTGACGACAATATTAAGTGGCTTGTGATTGAACCACATGTTCACCAAAATAGTATTGTTGGATATTTCATGTTTTTCCACGAGGATATAAGTCAGTCCGCAATTTGGGATAGTTGGTATCAATCTTTGGAACATGCATTTGAGCACGGGGAAGATTATGGCATTAAAAGAGAAGATTGGATGGATGAAAATTCAAACTAATGTCTCACCTGCTCACCAATCCCAAATAAACTTGAATGAATTACAGTATAAGAGGGTTCTCAGTCTTTTTTGGATTATTCCCTGTTTCAGGGTGTCTTTTTTCTGGTGGAGATATCGAGGATAAACAAGTAGTAGGACTATATTACCTTATACATTCGAGTCGAAATTATGAATTGGTCATTAGGCAACCTGGTGCAATTACAGGGCAAATGGTAATTACTACATCCATCGACAGCCTCACCTGGAGTAAGAAATTCATACTTGGTCACACAGAAGGAGAATATTTTATTATTGATACAAACTACAATAGAAAGGTCTTGTTTTTGAAGGGTCAACATGAATTCAAACGAAAGTATCAAGAGCTTGGGCTTTCTGATATACATCTAAAGAATTCACGCGAGCTGATAGATTAATCTTGAAATATCTACAAACTTTATCACTATCCTGCATTGCAATCCCATAACCATATCAAAGAAGGTCCTGCTAAGTTGGACGAAGCTATTAAGCTAATTGAAGGAGAATTTAACTTTAAGAGATCATGCGGATAGTTTTTTGTTCAGACCAATCGTGAGAAAGTCCGGATTTGTTTCCCATTTTTTCCAGTTGAATAGGGTCATCATTAATCTCTTCTGAATCCAAAATGAAATGATGCTCGAGCAAGCAAAAACATAAAAAATTTAAGTCTTAAATCCTGGATTGAAGTTGCTTCTGTTTTCCATAATCTCTGAGTAAATATCCTCAGCATTTAACGCCTTTATTCACATGCTAAACAGGATGAAACCCCAGCCTGCCAACACTTATGTAAGATTTCTTTGATGTGGAAAATCAAAGAAAATTTGTATTTTCGCTCTCTTCTTAAGGTACCCATGAAGAACCCCATCCATATCTTTCGCTCTTGCTGTTAGCCTACTTTTTATTCAATAAATCATCAAACCTTTTTTGAAGGGAAAAGTGTGTATTGAAAAAACCTATGCTGTGCAGAAGGCGACATTTTTTTTGTGCTACCCAAAACCTCTAAATAATGCAATTAATTACCCGGGGCAAAGAACTAGTTGATTGGGCTATGGTTAGGTATATTTCTATTATAGTATTATTTCTCCCATTTGCTCTCAAAGGCCAGCAGCCTGTTATCACTTCATTCTCTCCAGTATCAGGACCGGCTGGGTCAACTGTCACAATTAGTGGGAGTAATTTCAGCACAACGCTTAGTGATAATATCGTGTATTTTGGAAGTGTGAGAACACCAGTTCTCTCCAGCACCGGCACTTCACTTACAGTATCAGCGCCAACAGGCTCCAGCTTTCAGCCTATAAGTATTACCACTAACAATCTTACAAGCTATTCTTTGCAACCATTCATTCTGACCTTTGGAAGTGGTGCCACATTTGATGCCACCTCCTTTGATCCGAAACTGGAATTTCCACTGATTTCCGGGCCAATCGGCGGCTGTGTTGGTGATTTTGATAACGATGGTAAACCGGATGTTGCAGTAACTGATTATGACAACTCTTATGTCTCGATCTTAAGAAATACCAGTTCCACTTCAATCAGCTTTGCTGCCAGGCAGAATTTTCAAACCGGCACAAACCCTGATGATGTGGCCACCGCTGATGTTGATAATGATGGAAGGTTAGACCTTGTAGTAGTAAACTATGGCGCATCATCAGTTTCAGTTTTCCTTAATACAAGTGTTGGAGGTACAATCAGCTTTGCGGCAAGAGTGAATTTTACTGTAGGCACGCAGCCTCGCATAGTTGCAATTGGCGATCTGGATTTCGACGGCAAGCCCGATCTGGCCGTAACCAACTATGCTTCCAATACGGTTTCAATATTGAAGAATGCATGCACTACCGGTAATGTTTCATTTATCTCCGGACCTATTCTCGCAACCGCCACCAATCCGTTTGGACTTGCAGCAGGCGACTTAGATGGTGATGGAAAACCTGAGCTGGTCTCAACAAACTACAGCTCCAATTCAGTTTCAGTATTTAGAAATACAAGTTCCACAGGCAGCATTTCTTTTGCACTCAAGACAGATTTTAATACGCTTACCAATCCGCGCAGCGTTGCCATTGGAGATATGACAGGGGACGCAAAACCTGAACTTGCTGTATCTAACTTTGGATCCTCTTCCATTTCCGTTCTGAGAAATTCGGGAAGCAGCGGAACGCTTTCTTTCGATACCCAGATTAATTATGCTAGCGGCAATTCACCAACACACATTGCAACAACAGATCTTGACGGCGATGGGAATATAGACCTCATGACAGCCAATATGGCTTCCAACACCATTTCAGTTTTCAAGAACGTTGGGACAGGGGGATCAATTTCTTTTTCGGCGAAAATGGATTACGATGCCGGTTGGTCGCCGCGCAATGTTTTACCAAATGATATGGATGCAGATGGTAAACCTGACTTGGTATCTGTAAATAGCTTTGGCATCACACTGTCCGTTCTAAAAAATAAAATTGGAGGTCAGTCTCCCAGTGGTGCGCCAGTTATCACGGCAGCAAACCCGACATCAGCGTTGCCCACTGCAACCATTACCATTACCGGCAGCAATTTCACCGGCGCTACGGATGTGAACTTTGGTGGCACCCCAGCAACAAGCTTTGCGATTGTATCACCCACTGTTATTTCTGCTGTTCTTGGAACAGGATCCCCAGGAAATATAACTGTAACCACACCGCTTGGTACGGCCAGTTATTCAGGATTTACTTTTATAACGCCGCCAGCGCCAACTATTACTAATTTTTCTCCTGCTGCCGCGACCAGAAATACTGCGGTAACAATTACCGGAGCAAATTTTTATGGTGTAACTGCTGTTTCCTTCGGCGGAACGCCTGCAAGTTCATTTACTGTTATTTCTTCCACTACTATTTCGGCTGTAGTGGCGAGCGGCACAAGCGGGAGCGTTTCTGTAACAACACAATTTGGAACTGGCACGAGCCCAGGTTTTACATACAATGTGCCGCTTTCCATCACCTCGTTTTCACCTGCTACCGGCCCTGTAGGGTCGCACGTTACAATTACCGGAACTAATTTCAATACAACTGCTGCAGACAATATCGTTTATTTTGGCGCAGTAAGGGCGGGCGTAATTACAGCTTCCACCAATTCAATAACTGTTACTGTTCCCCCAGGCGCAGATTATCAGCCAATCAGTGTCAACAGCAATGGAATTATTGCATATTCAAAAAAGCCATTTATAATAACATACAACGGTGGTAGTGATGCATTTTTGCCTGGCTCATTCGGCTCAAGGAAAGATTTCACCGGCTCCGGTTTACCCGTGGGCCTCACAAGTGGTGATTTTAATGGTGATGGCAAACCTGATATGGCAGCACCTAATAATGGTGGAACGGTAGTTTTTGTGTGGAAGAACCAAAGCACCGTTAACACTCCTTTCTTTGGAGTAAGGCAAAGTTTTGATGTTGGGAATACTCCTACAGATGCTGTTACCGCTGATATTGATGGTGATGGCAAACTTGATATTATCGTTACTAACGCAGGTTCCAATTCAATTTCGGTCCTGAGAAATACCAGCAGTTCCGCCAACATTTCATTTAATAACAAAATAGACTATGCCGCAGGCAGCTACCCTTACGGCGTGGTTACTGCCGATGTTGACAGGGATGGCAAGACAGATGTAATTGTGACAAACCATAACGGCCATTCCGTTTCAGTCTACAGAAATATCAGCACAGTTGGCATCATTTCATTGGAGCCAAAAATTGATTTCTCATTGGATGCCTACACTCCAAAGGGGGTTTGTGCTGCGGATTTTGATGAAGATGGCCTATCGGACATTGCAACAGCAAACTCGAATGGTGTTAGCTTTTCTATACTCAAGAATACAAGCACTATTGGTAATATTTCCTTCGCTGCTAAAATTGATGTGCCTGCAGGCGGTTTGCCTCAAAGTGTTACGGCCGGTGACCTGGATGATGATGGCAGAGCAGAACTGGTCATGGGGTATGAACTTACTACCAGTCCGGTTTCACTCTTTAAAAACACAAGCACTGGCAACACAATTTCTTTTGCGCTTTTACAGAACTATACTATAGGCGGCAGTTCATGGGAAGTAAGAATAGCAGACCTGAATGGGGATGGAAAGCCAGATTTCACTGCTACAAACCGGGAAGGAAATAGCATCTCAGTATTTAAGAATACCGGAAGCCAGTTCGTATTATCATTTGCACCGAAAGTGGATTATGCGACAGGCTGTTGTTCCTCTTCACCATGGGGCAGTTCCATGACTGATGTGGATGGGGACGGGAAATCTGACCTTGCTGTGGTTACTTATTCAACGAGCAGTTTGACTGTTTTAAGAAATCAAATATATGATCCTTCCGTAACGTCTTTTCTTCCCACCACTGCAGGGCGCGGATCCACCGTCACCATTTCAGGAAATAATTTCACCGGAACTACAAAGGTTACTTTCGGCGGAATAAACGCAACATCATTTACAATTGTAAATGCAACAACCATTACAGCTGTTGTTGATACAGGCGCCACTGGGGACCTGGTTGTAACAACCCAGACCGGCCTTGCAACAAGAGCAGGATTTATATTTATTCCTTCACCAACAATAGATTCAATAACGCCAACAGATGCAGGAACTGGCCTAACGGTTACCATTAAGGGATCATATTTGATCGGGGCAACGGCTGTTAGTTTTGGCGGAATAGCCGCTACTTCATTTTCTGTTGTCGATTCCGGAACCATTACTGCTGTTGTATCAACAGGTGCATCGGGAAATGTAGTAGTAACTACGCCCGGTGGGACAGCTACAATTGCGGGGTTCACATTTGCTAGCGCGCCAACCATAACAAGCTTCACACCAGGCAGCGCAACTACAGGTCAAACTATTACAATCACTGGTACCAATTTTACGGGAGCAAAGGCCGTTCGCTTTGGCGGTCAACCCGCCTTGTCATTCATTGTTGTAGATGCTTTCACTATTCATGCTGACATTGGCAACGGCAGTACCGGCAATGTTGAAGTCACCACTCCTGGGGGAACAGCAACGCAGTCAGGTTTTACTTACGTGGTACCACCGGCACCCGTAATTAATAATTTTAATCCTGTAATTGGGACAACTGGGGCAACCGTCACTATTACAGGAACAAATTTCCTTGGTGCCACGCAAGTGAGTTTTGGCGGAACATTAGCTGCATCATTTACAGTGGTGAACGCTACAACTGTAACAGCTGTTATTGCAAGTGGAGGAAGTGGAAATATTAGCGTGACCACAGCGGGTGGAACTGCAACACTGACCGGCTTTACATTTAATGTGCCTGTTCAACCACAAATAACTTCTTTTACACCAATCAATGCTGTTACAGGTGCGGTGGTTACCATTACCGGTTCAGATTTCTTAGGTACTTCGGCTGTCAGCTTTGGTGGAATTCCTGCGACATCCTTTACAGTAATAGATGCAACAACTATTACTGCAATTGTAGCAACAGGAGCCAGTGGAAATGTTTCAGTGAGCACTCCGGGTGGAACTGCAACTAAAGCAGGATTTACGTATGTAATTACAACTATTACTTCCGTATCGCCATTATCGGGACCTGTCGGAACAACAGTTACCATTACTGGCGATGGATTCAATACAAACCCCGCAGGCAATAGTGTGTATTTCGGTTCGGCGAAAGCAACGGTACTTTCTGCGACTCAAACATCGTTGATGGTTACCGTGCCTGCAGGAACTTCCGATGGGCCGATCAATGTAGTATCATACCGATACACGGCCTCTGCAAACCGGCCGTTCAATGTTACTTTCACAGGTGGCTTCGGTTCATTTGCACGGGATGCACTGGCACCCAGGATTTCACAAATAGTAGGTTATGGTCCAAGAGATGTGGCTACAGGTGATCTTGATGGTGATGGAAAGCCTGATTTAGTCGTAAGTATTTTTTATACAGGGCATGTGGCGGTGTTCCGAAACACCAGCACGGGGAATAAGGTAAGTTTTGGGAATAGAATTGATTATCCAACTCAACCAAATGTACAAAGCGTTGAGCTGATAGATCTGAACAGGGATGGTAAGCTAGACATTATTGTTGCATGTGGCCTCGCGTACAATTTGCAAGTGCTCATCAACAAAAGCACGCCGGGAAATATCTCGTTCTTTAACGCGGTTAATATCATGCCTTATAATGCCGGCTGGCGTTCTTTATGTGTTAGAGCCGCCGATATTGATGGCGATGGCAAAACTGATTTAGCTATTGCTAATGACGGACCAAACAACCTGGCCGTGCTACGGCACACCACCATCTCCGGTAGCGAAGGTTTTGCCACACCTGTTGAATTCTCACTCAATGCTGGAGCAACACATCTTGCAATTGGGGACATCGATGGAGATCTAAAACCAGATATCGCAATAACTGAAGGCTCAACCATAGCAGTATTCAGAAATACGTCCACAGCAGGAACAATTTCTTTCGCGTCTAGAGTTAATTTTACTGCCACTTATGATGTTTTCAATGTGGCTATTGCTGACTTGGACGGGGATCAAAAACCTGAACTCATAGCCGGTCATTTCTATCGTGGTGATCCCACCACGGCAACGCTCACCGTTTTCAAAAATATTTCCGCCCCAGGCAGTTTATCATTCGCACCGAAAATAGATTTTCCAGTAGGAGGCAATCCTGAACATATTTCTGTAGTGGATATGGATGGCGATGCTATGCCAGACATTCTAATTGCCGATGGAGCATTTGTTCGGATTGTGAAAAACATCAGCACCCCAGGGACCATTAATCTTACAGGCAATGGAATCAACCATGATGCAGGCAGTTGGGGCAATGGGCTTGCAGTTTGCGATATTACAATGGATGGAAAGCCTGATGTAATAGTTACCAACTCAATAGGATATGACAGCCATATTTCGATACTGAAAAATACCGTTGGTCAACCGGCGGTTAAGGCTTCCGGTTCAAACCCAGTAACAGGTAACATTCTCCACCAGCTGAAGATCGATCCGGTTGTACAAACCTACAATGGCAAGGCATTCGTTCAGCGTTACTATGATATTGAACCGGAGAATAATCCCGCAGGCTCCACAGCCACTATTACTTTGTATTATACGCAGCAGGAGTTTGACAATTTCAACGCATTTCCAGCGCATGGTTTAGATCTGCCAACAAGCCCGTCCGATGCAGCAGGAAAGGCCAATCTGCGTGTATACCAATACCATGGATTCAGTGCCAGCGGGAATCCCGGAACTTATACTGGTCCAGAATTGATAATTAATCCGGATGATAATAAGATAGTTTGGAGCGCCATGGCGCAAAGGTGGGAGGTAACGTTTGATGTGGCAGGCTTCAGCGGTTTCTTTGTAAGCAATACAGGCTTGAGCAGCCTTCCTGTAACATTAATCTCGTTTACTGCGAAACAACAGGGAAGCAATATCTTGTTGGAGTGGGAAACATCGAGGGAAATAAATGTGAGCCATTTTGATCTGGAGCGCAGCACTGATGGGAGAACGTTTGTTGTAGTAAACAAGATAAATGCACGAGGAGGGTCAAACGCTTACCAGTTCCTCGATGCCCCTACATCGAATCTTGTTTATTATTATCGCTTGAAGATGGTTGATAATGACAACAGCATTCGTTACAGCAAAGTAGTAACTGTAAGATATGATGGTAATACAGGAGTTGTAAATGCATATCCAAATCCGGCAAGAAGCTACATTATAGTGCAGCACCCGATTGTAGCTTCTACTTCAGAAATTAAGCTGATTGATTTCACAGGAAGGATTATCAGGAAAGTTAATGCCGAGAAAAACTCAGGGAAAACCAAATTAATATTAAGCGGGATGGCAGTGGGTGCATACAAACTACTGTGGAGCGATGGGGCAAGAACATATACTTGCACTGTCATGATTGAATAATGATGCTTGTATTGAGCTCATGTCCTTTTCATTTCCATGGAAAACTACCAGAGGAAGGAGATTATCATGCAGATCAAAATGAAAATACTATGATAAAGATCAACACAATGATAAGAATTGTCCAGATAATAGTATTTTAATAACCTTTGATAAAAGTGAAATGATCCTGCAGATGCACTGTCCTATGAGGATTGATATATCATGCGGATAAGGAATATATGCATGAGAAATGATAACCAGAAGGAAAATAAAGATTTATAAAAAATACGACGGTGATGGCGATAAGTGGGCACGCAGCTGGTTTGTGTTTTATGAAATGAGTGATGCAGATTGGGGATTATTGGAACGCCTAATTCAAGATATTATTCTCGTAAATAATGGACTTGCTTCAGATGATTATGCGGCGGCCTTAGAAAAAAAATTAATTGAAAATTGTGACACACCTGAAACAATTGCTCGACTTAAAGATTTGGCCATTAAACAAAAATTTTAATGGCCAATGAACCTAGACGTAGTGTCAAGGTTTAAAATTCCATCCCTTCATATTCAAATTTGCTTAAAACCACTTTTGATCCAACCTTCGCTATGACTAATTTGTAAATCGTATTCCTGTGTCCTATTCCTCTCAATTCAGAGTTATGATATAGGTAAATAATTTTAACCTCGTAAGTATCCGCTGAAATTTTTGTTAGTTTTTGAATAACGTACTGAGTCAAGGAATCTCTATTTGCATCTATAATTTTGCTGTTGATGTTTAGTTCGATAAACTTTTTATCCACTGGTTTAATTAATTGAATATTGCTGCCAATTTTTATAGTTGCACCATATGAATCGATGAAGCTTAAGGAATCGGTTTGTTTGACCTGTCCTTTAGTCAGAGCTCCGATGAACATTAGGATAAAACAGCATAGAAATTTCATGTTATTTTTATTTAATTCTCTCATCGCTGTTGCCAATAAGTTAATGTGAGTCCCTGGTCGTCTTCTTTAATTCCATCATTTAATTCGAATAACTTTTTCGTTATTGCAAGATTCACCGGGTGGAATAATAACCAGTAATTCCGTTTAACTTCTGACACTCCTCCAGATCGGAATCGTCATATTTTTTCCAAACAATTTTGTTTTTGATCTTTTTGTACCAATTCTTGACCTGATGATAAAAAGTTTGCTGGTTCTCAGAGAGATACCTAGCGAAGCCAGTAAAACACCCGCCTTCTTCTACTATGTCGAATTCTCTTTTTGTAATTTCAAATAAGGGAAGTGGTATAATTTCTTCCAATGCTAAAAAAGCGACTTCACCTATCGTTAAAATTTCTTTTTTGCAATATCCAGCGACACGAGTCTTAGTTGTGTCCGGGAGCTTGGCAATCAAATATGGAATTGCACTTTTGCCTGATTTTATTATCCTCCAATAGGTGGAATTACAGAATTTGTAAGTGCTGTCAGCGTACCTCAAACTATCAATTAGCTTTTCTGTGAATTTTTCTTGAGCAAAACAATGTGCGTTGAAAATGAAGAATATGACTATAAATACTACTTTCATGAAAGTCATAAGAGGTGGCGCGTCAACTATGGCTATTGTCTACTTCTCTTAAATATACGCCCTATATTTTGTATGCAGAGTAAACCAGGAGGTAGCATTAATGGGACGGTTATGTTTGTCGGCTTGGCAGCACTATATTTTTCAACGCTACGCCAATTCGAATGGATTTATAAGATCTAAAAGGGGAAAGAATTAAATATTTCCAATTAATTCGCATGTGGAGTATTTTAACCCATAAAATATTTTTGGTGTATGATGAGAAGCTCTATATTTCATTTCCTCTTTTTTATCTCTACAATTGCCTTTAGCACTTTAGTCTCTTGCCCAAAGAAACCGGTAATTGACAATTCATTCAATCAAATAGATTCATTATTCATTGAGCTTACTGCAGGCTGGGCAAAAGGCAATAGGCATAGATGAATTTATATGAAATCTAGAACTTATATCAATTCGGCAACTCTTATTTTTCTAATCTATATGATCATGTCTTCTTGCAGGACAACCAAATTGCCTAATGTGAATTGCAAGAAGTTGTTTTTGAGTTTTCTTGACGATTCAACAATCAAACCACTAATTGGCCTCAGATTGAAAGCGCATGACACCATTTTTATAGTTGATATATCCAAAACATTGCATTGCCATTCTTTTACGCTTAATGATCATTTGGTAGTGTTTAGTACAAACACGACTGGACTAAGTATGGACTCTCGCAAAAGTCACGATTTGAAGGCTTGGAGAAATCACATTGCTATTCGTAATATTGAAATTAGGAACCAGTATTATAAATTATATTTCTATTATAAGCCAACTAATGCAGGTGGATTTGTCACATTTAATTTTAGAAATGGTGAAATGATCCCTATAAGTACGATGTTGGAGTATATTAATATGGTAAGGTGATCCTGCAAAAGTTTTCGATCTCCTTTCCTGGTATCCATTGAATCACATCTTCTAAAGGATGTCATGAGTTTGCATACACAAAGAGGCAAAATGTGACTTGGAACAGTTTCCGTTAAACTATCTTTCAACATAGCTTAATAGCAAGCAGACTGCTTTCAGTTGACCTATGTTATAACCCAAGAATATCTTTAATGATTTTGGGAAATCTATGCCTGATTGCATCTATTCCTTATCATTTGAATAGGATTTCTTAGGAGCATTAATAAAGACGTAGGAATGCCCAAACATACATGCTTATTAACGATATGGTTTTTTACTTTGTTCATTATCTCATGCGGACAAAAGGATTCTAGTAAACAGTCCGAAATGCAAATCCTTGACGTTCATTTGGACACAATAGAAAGATACATTCCTGATTGGTATTCTAAGGATACACGGATACAAGATCGTGCGCAAAAGGCCCATGACATGTTAGGTCTTAAAAGCCTTTATGAAGGATTTGATAGCTTGCAAATACGAATTTGGATCGAATGTTGGTTAGATTACAGCAATATTATTTCAATATCAAAATCTAAAGGAAAGTGGAAGGCAATCTTTCATTATTTTAAGTTTAGGTTGGACGAAAGCGGAGGACTGAATTCGGTTAGACACTGGAAAGATCAAAAGACACCTAAATCGGGGTGGAAAATCTTCATAGATACTTTATTGCGTACAAATATTATGGAATTGCTGGATTATTCCGAATTTAAACCTTATGGATTCTATGGTACAGATATGGAGGGTGTAGGAGTTGAAATCTCAAGTGCTAAAATTTACAGACTTTATGAGTATCCTGAATTGCCATCACATCTAAATATTAAGGAAGGTCCTGCAAAACTAGAAGAGGCTCTTGCTCTTATTGAAAGAGAATTTAAGTTTAAGAGATGGTGCGAATAGTTGTTGTGTTTTGATGCCGTCTTGAATTAGACTATGGCTTCTCTGGATTTACAGCTTTTATTGCCGATGATATACCTGGCGAACTTCTGATTGATCCATACAGCAGTTTGTTCCTTAACGGTTTGAGTCACACTCTTAAGCTTGCAGGAATGCGATCGTTGCTTATATTTCTTCAATGGTCAAAAAGCAAGAGTTGATAAATTGATCTCACTCAAGAGCCTGATACTTTTCAAAGCCGGAGTTTTTATTATCATTGTCGAAATTATTCATCACACTTTATGGAAACAGTTATTCCGAATGAGCATACCACTGAGGTAGAGTATCCATCACTGTCAGACAGAGTTCAATCTACATTCATCGATGCCATCCTTATGATAATTCTGATGATGATATTTGCATCAGTGCTCAACCGATATGAAAATGCCCCCAATTGGGTAAGAGCTGTGTTTTTCATAGGTATATGGGGGATTTATGAACCTGTTTGTACTGCTTTTGGATTTACTATTGGAAATTACCTGAAAGGAATTCGTGTGAGAAGTGCGTCAAACCCAGACAAGAGAATAAATTTTATCCAGGCTCTATTTCGATATTTACTCAAATTCTCTTTAGGTTGGATATCATTTTTGACAATGCACACAAACCCTCAGAGAAGAGCTATTCATGATTTTGCTGCAGGCAGTGTAATGATGCGAGTTGGTCGCAGATAGAGTTGCCATGGAAATTTATCGGCCATCAGTATAAATTGCCTATTCTTTGATTATCTCCATCTTTTTTGCTAATTCTAGAAAACAGCGGTTAAGTTTCTCTTTATGAGTTTTTATAAAACTCACAACCTCTGATGAACGAGGATTGTCAAATCTGATATCTCCGGCGAGGAGTTCCGAGGAAAAGCCATTAATATCCCAACCCCATAGTTTTCTTCTGGTCTTGAGGTTAAATCCCATGCTGCATTTGGAGATGTTTCCAATTCTCTCGTTTGGTTTAGCGAGACTTGTGGTCAAGTGTAGAGTAAAGAATATTTCCAGAGAATCATTACTGGCGAAAAAGGAATTGTATTGCATTTCCAATTCTCCCATGTAATGGCCAAGATACTCTCTGTCACCAAGCCACGTATAGAGATACCATCGAGCAGAATCATAAAGGTCTCGCACTTGCAAACTATCAATTTGCGTTGGGTATTTAAAACATTCATTTCCTGATTCTCCTATTCTGTTGCAAGAAGAAAAGGAAAGAGGAAGAAAAAGAAAAACAAAGGTTTTTGTGCACTGAATAATAGAATTGGCATTACAATGCTTCAGAGATTGTTTCATTTTAGAAGATTTATGTTTGCAGAAATCAATCCTGCTTGCCAGCTTGTATTTCATTTGGTATGATTCACGCAAAGAAAATTTCCATACTCTTCCTATTGAAATGGTAGTATTTCATTGACGCTAATGCATTACACTAGGAGAAAGTTTGGCTACAGAAGATCAATTTTACTGCCGTGTATTCTTGTTGCTATAATCGTGGATTAACTTTTTCACTCTCCAGGAAGGCAATGGCACAATAGGTTGGTTATGCTTTTATGTATTTTTGTGATCGAATTATCCTAGATAAAAGCGTATCTCTTCCAAAAGACTAACCTTCTCACGTGGCAACATGGGAATTCTATTTTCAAGATGGCTTAAAATAATTTTTGCTCTCTTAATCTCATTTTCTGGTGGCGTGGTGAACAATTTTGTTGATTTCAATTTCCAACTTTTGAGAAGCAGCCAACTCAAATTTTGAATTTCTGAGTTCTCATCAAGTAAAGCCCTCAGGAGATCACCAATAATATTCCATCCCCCTACTTTGTCATACAATTTCAAGATTGAATCTTTTGTGTCGTAGGTTCCTGTGAAAAAAATGTCTCTGACTTTTAAAAGGGTTTCAGAATCACTGCTTTTGGACAGAATATCGACTGCCTTATCTCGAACCTGCTTCGTTGGATGAACAAGAAACTTCAAAGAATATAGTCTTGCTTTGTCTTCACTGAACTTATTAATTGCATTCAGGCAGGAAATAACCAACTTGCTTTTTTCGGCCTTTATATATTCTTCAAAAATGGGAAGGTCATTGCTGTTACCTGTTTCAGATAATCCAATCAAACTCCCTGATAGAAATTGCTTGTCTGCTATTCTTTCCCTGTATAGAGTTGCATAATCAATTCCCTTGTATTTCAATAGGCTCATACTCAATTCTCTTACCGATGCGGATTCGTCTGATAGTAATATCAAGATCCTATTCACGTGATCTTCTATGGATTTTTTGCTTGCGTATAGCGCTTGTTGTCGAACGCTTGCTGATTTATCTTGTAGAAAGGCATCAATTAATTCTTTTTGAATGGGACGCTCAAATGCTTGTAGTTGGTCTATGAGTAAAATGCGGACTAGAAAATTTTTGTCCTGGCTTATTATTTTAATCTCTTCATAGGTGGGAAGTCTGCTTTTCAAAAAGATTTTATAATATTGGAGTCTGGCTTTATCATCGAGTTTTTTTATTTTGTTGAGGAGTTCTTTTGTGAAGTCTTGTGCTAAAATGAACTGAATAATTTTGCTGTGAAGTTCAGCCAGATCAACTCGTTTTACTTCTAAAAGCCAGTTAATGGTTGGGAGCAGACTTACCAAATGCGGAGTATAACTGCTTTCAAAAATCAAGAAGAATGGCTACTTATACATTTATTGCAGCAATGAAAGTCAAATCAATGTGTTTTTTGACAATCTGCAAATTGTTCATCTTAGAGGTCCATTGTTAGAAGAGACGCATTATTATCCATTTGGACTTGCAATGTCTGGCATCAGTTCTAAAGCAGTAAGTTTTGGAGGTCCTGATAATAAGTATGAATACAATGGAAAAGAGAAACAGGAGAAGGAGTTTAGTGATGGTAGCGGGTTAGAATGGAGTGATTATGGTGCGAGGATGTATGATGCGCAAATAGGGAGATGGCACTTGATAGATCCTTTATCTGACAAGTATAGGAGGTGGTCACCATATACTTATACTGTTGATAATCCAATAAGATTTATTGATCCTGATGGAAAGCAAGTAGTAGCCGCAAATGAAAAGGATCGATTGTTAATTGCTTACTTCATAAATAAGATTTCCAAAACGCAATATGAATTCAATAAAAAGGGACAATTGGTTCCAATTATAGGAAGAACTAATGAGAAAGGATCAGAGACATACTCCAAAGGTATAGACGAAGCAATAATAAATAAGAAAAGCGTTACTCTTCAAATTGGCCAAACATATACAGATGGTAAGGGTAACACAAAGTTCGTGGATGCCGATGCAGGAGGAGGCGTTACGTCCACACCAGCAAAAAGTGTCAAAGGTAGCCCTTATGTAGATCAAAGAAACAGGGTGGCCGGGGATCCTGTAATTACTATTTCTGGAAATCCAAATTTTACCTTGCAAGGAGGAGTACCAGATGCCCCAGAGCATATCTTAATGCATGAAATAGTTGGACACGCACTTCCCATAATTAGGGGTAAAATGAATGGTAACGCAGTCGAAAATGAAAATAAAGTTAGAGCAGAGTTAAAAGATGAATTAAAGGTACCATTAAGAACCCCCGAACCTTTCCACAAAGAAAGTAACTTTGGTGGTTAATCAATGAAATACTCAACACCTTTTTATATTAGTGTATTACTTGGTATTGCGCTTATGCCATCATGCCTGCAAAAGCAATCTCGATTAAAGCAAGTTGGATTGATTTGTGTCAGAGATTTAGACACTCTTCACATAAGACTATCAAATAATACAGACGATACGGTTTACATACCCTCCAGTTTCACTGGAACATATAATGTTGACAATGACACAGTATTTTTAGAAGTCATAGATAAATTAAGATTCAATACCGATTACTATTATGGTTATTTCAAGTCATTTCCATTTAAAATTTATACTGCAAGAAAATTAGCAGGACAAACTCCAGACACAATTATTAAAGTTGTTAATCAAACATATTATTTTAACCAATTTCTTACAAGGCCATTCATTACTCTTTACCCGGATTCGACATATATTCAATCCATCACATTTGATGTTCCCAAAAGAGCAAATATTTTGCAGGTTGTTTATTATTACAAATCCTTCAATAGTTGGCTAGGCAGAGATAGTAATTATCTATTAGAAGATTTTATTAGGTTTGATAGTCTAAATGCTAAATACGTTTCAACATATATTGTTAATAGATTTTTCATAGAATAATATTCATCGTAACTGTTTCGAGGATGCGTGCAGAAATTAACTGAAGAATTTTTGAAAGCACTGAATGAAATGGAGGTAGTACTTCTTTCATTACTTTTCAAAAGACATTCTTTGTTTGAAAAGGGTTTAGCCTATTATATCGAGTATAGAAAGGAAAATAATGCAAGAGTAGAATTTCTTTTCGGGCCATCTGATTGGGATATTGAAATGATCATTTATACTTCAAAAGGCAGATTTGCTTTTAAGGATTTATTGAGTATCCCGGAAATTAACAGGTGGGTTAATGATAATAGGTATAAACAGGAAAATGGACGTAGTGTAAAAAATGAGTTGGTATGGCTCATCGACTTATTGAAAGTTTCTCTACCTTATGTGGAGTAATTGATTGATAAAAGTAAAAGCTGGTGGCAATACGGTATTAAGTGATGGCAAAGACAAACACAAAAATAGGGGACGTTTTTTCAGTCAAAATTGACGGCAGTAGCAAGAAATATTTTCAGTTAGTGGCGTTTGATTTAACGCAATTGAACAGTGATGTAATCAGGGCTTTCAAAATAATGTATCCTCTTAATGCCAATCCTGATTTATCCGAAATCGTAAACGGGGAAGTTGAGTTTTACGCTCACTGTGTTACAAAACTTGTACTTAAAATGAATTATTGGGAGGGTGTTGGAAATATTGCGAACACGTGAAATACATCAAAAATTTTATTTAGGGATACTAATGATTATGGTTCAAAGCCAGGACAGCAAATTAAAATATCTCACAAGTGGTATGTCTGGAAAATCAATGACAATGACTTTACGAGGGTAGGAAAATTGGAAGGAGAAAACCGAAAAGCTGAAATAGGAATTGTTATAAGTCCTGATAGCATAGTCCACCGAATGCAAACCGGGAAGTATGATTTTGTGTATCCTGAATTTGAATAGTGAGAAGTCTGGCAAGTCCGAACTTATCCTACCATGTTCATTGCGAACTTCTTAGAGAGTTTAATTCCTTGGATAGATTGGATTTTGCTTGCTCCTCATATTTATCCCGAAAATATATTGTCTTGAATATGTAGCTCATTTTTATAAATGCTTCTAAAACTTTCCTCAGGCCTGGTTTATATACGATGTCAGGATAAAGGCGGTATTCCTTTCGTATTTGTTCAGTATATTTTTGATAAGATTCATGATCGGAGCCCAGGATCGACAAATCTGCATCGGTAAAATAATTAGTGTCGTTCTCGGAACTTATTTGATGGTGCTTTGTAGCAAGGATTTGACTCCTGCATTTTTCTATTTTTAGTGATGAGATATTTAATTGCATGAGCCGGTCATGAGCGAAGGCAGCACTTTTCTCTTCGTTATCTTTTCTTAAAGGGTTATAAATAATGTCGTGATAAGCCACTGAAAAAATAAGGGTTTGCAAATCTTCAATTTTATGTTTTATCGGTAAAAGTTGCTCTATTAAATTGTTGAGATGATAAATGTTGTGGTAATATCTTGTTGTTTTATCATAGTGTGATTGAATTTCTGTCCATAATTGGCTAGTCAGGGAATTCCCGGAGAAGTTAGAATACAGTTCAGTCTTGAAAATTGATTCAAACATGGATTACTCGCAGTCAGGATTAGTTCTTATTTCTCAGCATTTCTATTTTGGATTTCAATATTCCAAATTGCCCTTCCCGAGCCAGGATTTTACCTTCGGGTGATATTAAGAAATGTTCGGGTATGCTGGCAACACCATAGATGAGAGCGGCTTCATTTGTCCAACCTTTTAGATCGGACAGATTTATCCACTTCACCTCATCCTTTTGAGATGCGTTCAGCCAGGCTTCCTTGTTTTCGTCAAGTGATACAGCAATGAATTCGAGATTCTCATCTTTATATTCTTCTGCAGCTTTTCTTATTTCAGGCAATTCTCTTCGGCAGGGTCCACACCAGGATGCCCAAAAGATCAGCACTATGGTCTTTCCTCTAAAATCAGTGAGCCTTATTTCATTGCCACTTGTATCCTTCAAAGTGAATGGAGGAGCTTCACCACCGATCTTCGGATTTTTGTAGAGTTGAATGGACCTTAAAACATCTTGTCCAATCTTGGAATTTTGCTGCTCTTTGCCAAGTCCACTAAAGAGAGTAGAGGTCTCCTGATTTGAAAACGTTTTTTTAGTTGTTTCCAGGAGTAGTATGTAGGTGCTGATGGTAGAATTTGGATGTGATGTGACAAATCCTGTGTTTTTATTTTTAAGCAAAAGTTTGAGTTCTTCAATCTTCGTCTTAAAATTGGTGGAATCCGCCTTTTGTTTCCAGATGCTTTCACTCCATCCTGCCTTCAGTTTATTTAGAATTACCCTATCCTCAGAAGTTAGTTCCATATATTCGATAAATTCCTCGTGGGTTCGAGATCCTTTTCCTTTCAAAAGGCTCAGATCATTGTAGGTACCATCTAGAAATAAGGTGGAATCTTCGATCCAAATTAAATAACCTTGTTTTCGATCTTTTGAAAGGATAAGAAATCCTTCTGGCTGATTTGTTTTCTTAGAGAAAGCAAATCGTAGAACTCCCTTGTCACTCAAAACCGAATCAATAGTTATTTTGTCGCTTATATAATAAAGGGTATTATCAGGAATACCTTTCAATGATACTTCCACCCTTACTTGTCTGGATTGGCCTGTGAGAACGATCGGCAACATCAACAATAAGGCAGTGAGCAGTCTCATGATGGCGAGTATTGGAGGAGAATTAGATTTGGAGTTACAAATTAATCTGTCTGTGCAATTTAGGGAGATCGGGAGCGGTGGTAGTGTTAATATTTTATTATATGGAATGGTCCGATCGATGCGGATTATTGGAGAATCTGGTATATCTGCTGTTCAATTGTGAAATTAATTATACCTCCTTATACTTTCCTTTCCTTGCATAATAGATTCCAGTAAAATATGAAACCAGTAAGGGTCTAACCAGGATAGCTGAAACAACTGTCAGGAAAATTAATATTCCATAGGCGGCATCATGGGGCGTGGGATTTCGCCTTCCTTCCATCAGGTCAAAAACAACACGATGAAGATTTAGGATTGTTAGTGTTGTTATTATTAAGCATATAGGCAATAGGGTCACAGTAAGAATATTGCCTGCGCTTAGATTTGTAAACTGTTTCAAAAAGAAATAGAGTAAGAATAATCGTCACGTAGCCACAATTGCGAGGAACCAGGCATTAATCGTATTGGCTGTATGAATCGAATAGAATTTTTCAACTGGAATTGCGTAGAATAATGCGGGAAAGGAAGTAAGGCTCACAAATGTCAGTACAATAAAAAAACTCCAGTTTGGAATCAGGAACGGCTTTAAAATAATCCAGATAAGAAGGGATAAGAGGAAAATATATATCACCGATCCAAGCCCCAGCTTCTGAAGCATCTTTGCTCCCGAATCATCCCAATATCGTCCAATTCCTACAATCCATGTACCAAGTAGCCCAAATGCAAAATGCTTCCACTGAAAAGTGAGTATTTCTTCTCGGGTAATTTTAAAGAATAGGAGTCTAAAAATCGTTCTAAGTATATTCAAAGTGTGGAGTTTTAAAAGGATTCTTTGGAAAGTAGAAAAACACTCAAAGGTCCGCATCTGGTGGGTAGGAGGTACAACCACCGCCATCAATATATCCTTCCTTTACCCAATCTTCGGATTTGAAATAAGCATTGCCGATTATTCTTTCCAGAGCTGGGTCTATGGATTCATTGAATAAAGCATGAAAAACTGAATTCTCTATTCTATCTGAATACTGAACTTGCAAACCCTCGATCATCTGTCTGCAAATATCAAATGGCACAAACCGAAACCCTTTGAAACGGGCTTCGACTTTACTACATAAATGCCTGAATATATTTTCGAATTCATTTTCCGGTGAAACAACTAAATAATTTGTACTTCTATACTCCCTCTCATCAATTTCAACAGTGTTCCAATCCTCTCCAATAACAGTGTAATATGGTCCAACTAAACTAACAAGGAAATGAAGTCCTTTCGTCCGTGTTAAATTATTCAACTTTGCTGTCTCTAGCAACACATAAGAACTGAAGCAAGGGACCTGCCCATGTGTTGTATCAACAATTTCTTTATTGATTTCAGACCCTATTTCTTCTGTAAAATTCACCCATCTTTCGGTAAAATGTGTTTCATTGTGTGTATTATCTAAGAGTATGTCTTCAAGTTCTTTAAGGCCTGGATGGGATCGGTACCTCGGGATTTCATCTTTATTTATACCGATTGGGTAAAAGTGTTTGATGCTGTCATAAATTTTCCAAAAATCAAATTTGTCGTAATTGAATATTAGCATCAAGTTGGATTTAAAAGTTGAAGTATTCAATATCATTCTCAATTTGCCTTGGTGATTCTACATGCGTCCGATTTCATATTCATCTTGAAATGCTATTCAATTTCAGTTCTTGACTTCCTTACAATCCTTGTAATTAATCCGAGGCTAAAAAATGTAATTCCAACTATTAGTAACCAGTAGTAAAATCTATGAATCCTGCTATTGACTTGAAAAGAATTCACCAAATTTACAGGACCAATCCCTACTTCACGACATCTGATCTTAACATGAGAATCATGCAAAAAGACTTTATCTTTTGAATGAATCTTCAACGATAAACTATCTCCTGATTTTAGACCTAATAATAAGGAAACAGTTCTAGTGTTATTGCGAATCACTTTAAACTCTGTTTCCAATATCAAAAACCGGCACCCATAATTATTGGTTGAGATTTCAAATCTGACGTTTGATTTTCTTCTATTTTCTAAATATAATGGTCGATTAAGAACTACAATAACTTCTTCCAGATTTTCAGGATCGGTTAATTTTAATCTTTCATTCAATGCCGCCAGAATTAAGCAGATTCCTGCACAAAGCATAAAGGGCGAAAATGAGATGGGATTCGATTTTTTGGCTTTAATCAATTTTTAGATCAATTTACCGTTAGGTGTTAGAGGTAAATTTACGGGTTGATGTATTGCCGCAGAGAAGGGGAGAAGCATAGATCGCGCAGAGTTTTCTCTTTAAAATTAACCACTAAGGAACAAAGACGCGAAGCAGCGCCAGGAGACTTCTGAAATCTTATTTGCTTTAATACTTCATCTTTTTATACCGGTCAATGTCCCTTTTGGATTCATTGAAAGCTGCCAGCATTTCTTGCTCTGGATTCCAGCTATCGATTTCTGATTTGCCATGACCAACGGTAACATGATCGATAAGTTTGCCTTTTGAAAAGTAAAAATCTCCCCGCCAGGCTATCGAGTCTGTCTTCTTATTCTTAGTAAAATAGGTGACAATTTCTTCTGTGGCGTAAATCAGATCTCCTTTTTGTAGAAAAAATGTTTGGTGGATAGTATCATTTTTGTATGAAAATCTTCTCTTAATTTTTATATAACCAATTGGGTTAGTGACGTACTCGTAATTTATATAGTGCAAAACCTTTTTAAGCGCTTGTATTGAGAAATTAATTGTGGGTAGTTTGATTTCCTTTGAAATTCGGTTTACTTCAACATCGATTGCTTTTTTTCGACCTTCTATATTCTGCCCAAATGAAACATTTGCGATCAAGATAATTACAAGCGGAATAAAAAATCTCATCGGTATAGCTTTAAATGGCATACTCTAAACATGCTGGTCAAATAAGATCGAGTTTCCATCGGGATCAATTACAAAAAAACCAGCCGGACCAGTAGTATTCTCATCTGCTTCTGTTGCTAGTGCTATATTTTTATTCTTAAGCTTTCGCTGGATATCTCTAACGTCATCAAATGATTCAAGTTTGGCAGCATTTTCGTCCCAACCTGGATTAAAGGTTAGAATATTATTCTCAAACATTCCCTGAAATAGCCCGATAAGAGCATTCCCATTTTTCATTATGAGATAATTCTTCTCCAGACTACCTGCAAAGACTTCAAAACCCAGATGTTCATAGAATGCTTTTGATGCATTAATGTCCTTGACACTTAGACTAATTGAGAACGCGCCTAATTTCATATTAGTTATTTTTTTATCTGTGTGAATTTCGCCTTGGTTTGCATACCATGATTATCTAATCTGTATAGAGTGTCGCCTAGGAGCTGCATTTCCACGTAATCAAAGTATACGTCGGAAGAATCCAGAGTGAAATGCCTTATAGTCGCGGTCCCGTTAACAAATGATGGATCAAGCTGATATTCAATTTTACTTTCAGGTAACCTTGGTTTGGGTTCTGTCGGACTTTGTACTGCACGATTTATGTTATGGAATGCATACCTTTTAATCAACAAATGAAGAGATATGTTTTCTAATGAACATTATTCTCAAACGGTTTAGGTCTTCAATCTTGTATTTATTTTAGGGACAGATTAAAATAATTTGACTTTTAAGAATAGAGTTGCGGATGGATTTTCAGTCCACATTTACAATATCAATCACATAGAGTAAACCGTGGACACAGGTATTTTCTTGTAGAAGAATTCCTCGATTGAAGAGCGCGTGTGTGTACATATGTTTCATATTGTAATCAGAGAGGTCTATACTCCACTTTTCGGCTTTCTTTGTTTGATTTGCAAGTGAATCAAAGTTAATTTCCTTTTCAAGTTCAGCTAATTTTCTCAATGAGTAGGCAACTTGGCCGTTAATAAATAAAAGTGCTGTAGGATTCTTGAACTGAAAGTATCTGGGCTTATTATTAATTGCTATAGAATCCACTTTTGCGTTTCCGTTTGAAGTTTCATCTAATTCATATTCCTTGCGGATGGCTTCTTTTAATGAATACGTGTTAACTGAACATTCTCTTGTTCGCCCGCTATTCACGTCTTTTAGCCTTATGACAACAAAATTGTTCACAATTCCATCGCCATCCGCCAACCCTCTCAAATAAAGCCTATAGAGTGATTCCTGGCCACTTCCTCTTATATGCGATAACAGAAGGATATAGCCAGAAATATCATTTGTCGATTCATATTGAAAATTACATTTGTCGCCATGGTTAAATTACGAAAATTAACTGCATACTTGTATGGTTTGCAGCTATCTTGCCTTTGTCTCAAGTGTTTTCGAATTTACTCCTCTTTATGTGGCGGGGATTTCGCGATCATCATTTAGTATTATTTGCAAACCATTCGCTTGCTAATCTTATATAATAAATAAATCAGTATCTTCTATCCCCCAAAAGTCACATATGAGAAAAATTCTATTCTTTCTTTTGACAATATGTATTGTCGGTCCTCAATGTCAAAAAACTGATCCTCGTCCAAAAGTCAGGCAATTGCTCACAAGGGAAGTAGCCTTTTCTTCAGCAACTCCATTTCGTAAAAAGGTGTTGGAATTTATTTATGATGAGCAAAATCGCTGCACATCAATCTTTCATTCAGTGATTGATTCCTCGCTGGAGGTTCCTCTACCTGTTCTATCCAGGACATATACTTTCTTTTATACGGGTAATAGTACACTACCTTATAAAACTACCCAGGTTCATCAAGAACTTCCGGAGCTAGTTTTCAGTTATTACCACACCTACGATAAAAATGGACTTAAAATAAAAGATTCTATCAGCCAATTAAATTTTGCTGGAGAACGCGGCTGGACTGTTATTAGGTATGATTATTACAAGTCGCATATTACCTCTGTCCCTTTCAGAGCTGCCTTTTCCGATTACTTGAGCAGTTACGACACTATATTTTTTGACAAATCTAATATTACTAAAATATTTACATCGATGCCTTTGGAAGCTTCGATAGTTCGTCGATCCGTTGAATTGAAATACGACAATAACGTCAACCCTTATTCAGTAATTAATCTGTATAACTCATTATATTTTACAAATTCCACGTTGGGAATTGGTTTTAATATTCTATCTGAAACCCATTACATGGGTCTAAGCCAGAACAATGTCACCGAAACACTTACCGGGATTGGTGCAAAAACCTTGGTTATTTATGAGTATGATAACTTGAGATATCCTGTAAAATCAATATGGTCAGGCGGATTAGATTTTAGAGATAAAAGAACTACATACTACACTTACAAGAGCGTATTGTAGCGCAAAAGTTCAAAATCCTGAAAGTTCGAGAGTTGAACCCCTTCGCTAAAGCATGCGCCTCCGCAGTAGCTTTAGCGCCAGCGGGCGGAGGTTAAGAAATGTTTGATTGTTTGAGAGTTTGATTGTTTGAATGTTAGAAAGAACTCACGTCTCACGACTCACGTTTCACGATTTTTTCACGCCAAGACGCCAATTTTATTAAGACGCAAAGAGGAATCCATTCTTGTGCGCCTTTGCTCGCTTTGCTTCTTTGCGAGAAATTTTTCACTCACGTCTCACGTCTCACGACTCACGTTTCACGATTTTTTCACGCCAAGACGCCAATTTTATTAAGACGCAAAGAGGAATCCATTCTTGTGCGCCTTTGCTCGCTTTGCTTCTTTGCGAGAAATTTTTCACTCACGCCTCACGTCTCACGACTCACGACTCACGTCTCACGTCTCACGATCCCTAAATTGTTATCACAAGTTTCCCCTTATGCTCCCCTCTGCCGAAAATCCTGAACGCTTCCGCAATCTCCTCCATCCTGAACGGTCAATCTATCACGGGTTTAATTTTTCCAGCCTCAAAAAGCTCGTTCATATATATTAAATCCTTGTTAGGCTTTAAGACAACAATGCGGATCTGCTTTTTTTTAATCCTGGAAATCCAGGGGCCCAGGAGTAAGGCTTGGAGAAGTCGATTCATATATCCTCCTACTGTGACATAGGTGCCATTGGGATTTAATGAACGTAAATAATTGAATATAGAACGATTGGTCTTTGCATCAAGTATCAGATCATACCGCTGACCATTCTTAGTGAAGTCTTCTTTTGTATAGTCAATGACATGATCAAATCCCAGCGATCGCATCATATCCAATTTACCAGAGTTGTCAACACCGGTAACCTCAACTTGATATTGTTTGGCGATTTGCACTCCAAAAGTACCAACCCCTCCACCTGCACCATTTATTAAAATCTTTTGTCCAGACTTAATCTGCCCTTTATCGATGAGACCTTGTACTGCCAGCATTCCTGCCTGTGGAATTGCTGCTGCATCTTCGAAGCTCATACTCGAAGGTTTTTTAGCCACTGCATTTTCGGCAGCGCAAACATACTCAGCGAAACCACCCCATTTCCCACTTAAATCGCCATAAACTTCATCTCCTGGCTTAAACTGTTTTACATTTTTACCAACAGCTTCAATTCGTCCTGCAATGTCAGAACCAAGTATGTTTTTCTTCGGCCGCAGGAGTCCACTAAGCATTCGGTTTATGAAATCACCATGGAGAAGTCCCCAATCCCAATCATTGATGGAAACTGCATGAACTTTGACCAGGACCTCATTGTCATTTGGAGAAGGTTTCTCTACTTCTTCGATCCTGAGAACCTCAGGACCGCCATATTTCCTATAGACAACTGCTTTCAATGTAGCCGATCGTTTTAAAAAGCCAAAGCCCTCTCTGCGAATCTCTTTTTCCTCTATTTCTCTGCGGTTGATTTTTTTTTCACCGCAGAGAACAAGAGAAACAGAGTTAACGCAGAGATTGATTTCTTAATATGCAAGATGAGCTTTTCAATTACTCGATCTTGTTAAACCGCAAATGCATGATCCTGTTATCATTTACTTCAAAACCTATCACCTTATTTTTATTATCACGAAGTATAGTAATATGATTCATCCACCAGTAATCAGTTTGCATGTCGTTCCTTCCCAAGATCTTCAATTTTGAGTCATTGTATTTGTTATTTGTCAGGAATAAATTGTGGTCTTTCAAAATGATGGCGTATTTGCTATCGAGTTCAGAAGAATAATATGTGCCGACGTAGGCCTGCAGGTCCTTATCTGTAGGATTGCTAAGTAATACCTGTTTTAGAAGTAAGCGTTCCCCATCTGGCCAGTATTGGTTAACTAAAGTATCCTTTCCCCTAATGCTAAACATAAATTTGACTTCGGGTGCCGAGGATACTATGAAGGTGTCTTTTGCTGCTTTGATCAGGACATCAGATCGTCCAATCCGGTCCCAATACAATTTCTGATCGCTCAACCTAAAAGTGAACTGTACCCCGGCATCTGAAATATAGGGACCGGCAATATTCTTTGCCATTACGAGGTCCTGGAGAATAGCTTTACTACTGTCAAATGGAATATTAACAGTGCCGATTGTATTTGTAGAAGAAGTATCCTTAATAAAGAGATCCGCGATTTCATATGCCTTTCCAACCGGGTTGAAATCCCCCAGGTTACTAAAAACAATAAAGCCCATTTTTAGATCAGGAAAAGCAGTTATGTAAGTTCTATATCCTGCATCTCCTCCACTGTGAGAATATTGTCTCCAGCCTTTATAAGCGTTGACAGTAATTCCTAAGGCATATGAAGATTCCTTTCCATTATTAAATTTTCCTTTCTCCGTTAATTGTTCAATGTCTTTTTGCGTGCCTACCTTGCTGTTGTAAAAGTTAATGATCCATTTAGACATGTCATTCACATTTGTAAACAGGCTGGTTGCCCCGGCATTGGAATACGATAGAATGCTGTTCCCAAAACCTGTGCTACCTCGCCAATAAGAGTAGGAACGATTCTTTACTATCTCGGTATAATCATCATGAAAATGTGTATTATTCATGCCCAGGGGTTTGAAAATTGCGGAATCAGTAAACTGTCTGAGGGTTTTGCCAGTAACTGATTTTACAATTTCAGCTATCATGGTAAAGCCGCTGTTGGAATAGCTGAATTTTTCTCCTGGTTTAAAACTCAAGGCCTGTTGTTTGCTAAGCAGTTTGACAATGTGTTCCTGAGTAATTACATCATCGAGCCTGGTGCCTGCAATAGCCAGCATCTGCCACTGATCTCTAATACCGCTGGTGTGATTTAGTAAATGACGAATGGTTATTCTTTCTTTCAGATCAGGAAACCAGGGAAGATATTTATGGATCTCGTCATCCAATTTGAGTCTTCCCTGTGCTGCTAATAACACAATGGCATAAGCTGAAAATTGTTTTGAAACAGAAGCGGTATGAAAGATTGTTTCCGGTGTATTTGGGATTGAGTATTCAAGGTTGGCCAAACCATAACCTTTTGCATAAATGAGGGAATCGTTCCTTACAATTCCTATAGTACAACCGGGACTATTTGCTGTACTCCATCTGGTGAATAAGGCATCGACTTTTTTTGCAAGGGTGTCCGGTATTTGTGCGAACAAATTACTTTGTGGAACGAGATAGAAAAAAAGCAGTATGATAAGTTTCTTTCCTTGAATCTTCATGATTTTTTGTTTTTGGCTAGGCGTTCACTGAATTTAAGTTAAGATTTTAACCGCAAAGCTGCCAGCATGACGCAGTTAGGCAGGGACGCCAGGACGCAAAATTCGCTAAGAAATCTTACCGCAGAGAAGGAGAGAAGCAGAGATTGCGCAGAGGATACCTCTCTGCGATTCTCATGTTTCTCTTGGTCTCAGCGGTAAATAAAATTCTTCATTTTGCATTTTACATTTTCAATTATGCAAGAATATCCTGACTATTAATCTGAAAAACCCCTCCATTCATCGAAAGAAATACGCCCCTCACCGAATAAATTTCCAGTTGAGGGACCTTATTGCAATCTTTGTATTCGCTCGTTGTTAATCGTACCCTTAAAACACCCGAATCCATCCTTTGAAAGCCCCAAATCCACGAAAGATCTCTCCAATCCTATCCAAAACTAACCAGTCCTAAAATTTAGTTCAATACCTGTGTTTGAAAACCAGCCAACCCTTTGTAAAACCAGAATAACTGGGATTTATCTCCCTTTGGATTGTACACCCTGTAGAAGTTTTTAAGCCGTCTGAGGACGGTTTTTTTTATTTGCTAAAATGCATTTCGCTCTCGCTCTCTTTCTAGGTCTGCTAAATTGCGGTCTGGCGGTTAAACATCGAAATTTTCTCCCCTTTTCAGTAAATTACAATACACCTCCATCACCATTTCCAGTATTTGATCAACTATAAAACAATCAACAATGAAACGGCTACTCTTATTACCGATCTCCTGCTGTTTATTAATTTCTGCATCATATTCACAATCGTGGAATCTTACCGGGAACGCCGGCACTAACCCTTCCATTCATTTTGTTGGCACTACCGATAATGTGCCACTGCGATTCAGGATTGTAAATACTCATGCGGGCACTCTCAGTAACGACAACACTACTCTCGGAAAATATGCAGGCAACGCACTCACCACTGGCTTTGGAAATACTGCTTTGGGAATTGAAGCATTAAGGCTTTCTACAACCAGTAATTATAATACCAGTCTTGGCTGGAGAACATTGTATTCTAACACAACAGGATATTTGAATACAGCTTCCGGCGGTGCAAGCCTGATCATGAATACAACCGGTAGCCATAACACTGCCTCAGGCTATTATTCGATGGGCGACAACAATACAGGAAGTTATAATGCTGCATTCGGTTTGCAAGCACTTGGCTTTGCCAAAACAGGAAATAGCAACACTGCTATGGGCGCGTTTGCCCTAAATGGCAATGCGTATGGAAATTCAAATGTAGCAGCGGGAATCTATGCCTTGTATTGGAGTCAGAACAGAAGCAATAATGTGGCCGTGGGTGATTCTGCACTGTATTGGAACGGTTATCCATTTCCTTCTCCTCTAACAGGATCGTTGGGTCAGCTTAATACTGCTATTGGATCCAAGGCTTTGTATAATAATTTATCTGGTTATCTAAATACAGGAATTGGAGCTCGTGCTTTGTATGCCACAACTACTGGCAACAGCAATACAGCTGTTGGTTATAATGCATATCCAACCACCGGCACCATTAATAATTATACTGGTATCGGATACAATGTAGGTAGCGGATCAAGCATTAGTAATAGCGTGGAAATAGGTAACAGTAGCGTGGTGTGGATAGGTGGACAGGTTGGCTGGAGTACCTACAGTGATGAGCGGATCAAGCAAGATATTAAGGAGGATGTGCAAGGGCTTGCATTCATCAATAAACTACGTCCGGTTACATATAACCTGGATATCCATAAGCAAAATAATATGACGAAGGCTGAAGCAAAGGATAGAGGGGAGAAAGAATGGCCTGAAAAATACGAGATCGAAAAGAGAAAGATCACCGGCTTTCTGGCACAGGAAGTTGAAGAGGCTGCAAAAGCTTGCAATTTCGAATTTAATGGAGTTACCAGACCTTCTTCACCTGATGGTTTATATAGCCTGAGATATTCTGATTTCGTAGTGCCGCTGGTGAAGGCTGTTCAGGAGCAACAGTCTATTATTGAAAAATTATTGAAGAAGGTTGAAGAGCTGGAGAAAAAGATTGATGCTTGTACTACTGCGCCGAAGAATCTTTAATAATAAGAAAAAGTTTAACCGCAAAGGCGCTAAGACGCGAGGGATCGCAAAGACTCTTTGCGCAACTTTGCGTCTTTGTTTCTTGGCGGTTAAATTTACCTTATCCTATCCAAATAATTCTTGGACTGGTCAACCGCGAGCCAGGTGGATACATCTCTTTCATTCGGGTAATCAATGCTGGGCTTTATCCTGTTCGTAGCAACAATAAAATGGAAATATATCTTTTCACCATTCTCCAACAATGGTACCACAGTCTTAAAACCGAATTCTACATATTCTGTAAAACTTTTAAAAGATCCATCTTCATCTTTCAGTCGGCCTGGCATCCAGTCCGACACCCGGGCTCTGTGTTGGATCATTTCTCCATCTTCAGTCCCAATATGTAAGTGATCTGTTTGATTCTCAATTTCTAGAGCATCCAAATGTTCACCTGAATGAATTCCCCAGGAGGTATCAGTTTGAGGATTGATCAACTTGCAATAAAGAATCAATTGCTCCTGTTGATCATTTATCTTTTCGATATGCAATCTCCAAGCCCTTGAAGTTTCATATTTGATGTTCTCAGTATCCGAGATATCTTTCAAGTCAAACTTATCAACTCGAATGCTATGCCCCTTTGAAGATACTTTAGAATTGTCCTTATGAATGATGTAATCGTAAGCATCTGTCTCCGCCGACATTCTGATAATTCCAAGATTAGTTTCAAAATCGTCCGAAAAAAATACTGTCATGGTGCTTCTATTTAGCTACATTAAGGGTTACCGCAGTACACAGAAGCACAAACCCTGTTAGAAGAAGCCATGCTCGTAATGCTTGAAAAAATTCCCATCTTTTTCTTGTTTTCTTCCAATCGCCCAGGGAATTTTCAGGATCCCATTTGACCGTTGCTTTATTTATTGGGACATTAAATGCAAGTGTGAATATCAGTGCTGCAACAAAAGAACCTGCAGACCCCCATCGCAGGATTGGCAAGTTTACATTGGAACTAGTTGAATTGAACGCATAAAAAAAAGTCAATAATATGGAAGACGTCATTAATAACGGCATTGCCCGGCCAAATGTTTTCAGAAATCCTTTTTCAACTGTTACGTGATGTTCTTCAGGTAAGTGACGAATTACAGGGTGAACAAAAGCATAAGAGGCAAATTCTGCACAGGCTGTAAATCCGCTTATCACCAATGCAAAAAATTCTAAAATATTCATTGTATTTGTTTGGGATGCTTTCGTCTCTTCTCAATAGAATATTTAAAAATCATACCCAAGGGGAAGATGTCATTAATTATGGAAGGTATGGAGGAAGCGGCTCTAATTTGACGATAGACCCTAGAACCCGGAGACCAATAGGTTCTTAGATGCCCTGAGACTGCACTTTTGATATTTAGAATAGGCTCTGGCAGCGTTGATCCTTATACTATCAACAGGTTCGCTTTTAATGTAACTATTTAAAGCATCATGCAAGGTATAGGCTTCCGGAGCCATCAATCCAGTAGTCCATAGTATGGGACGGGTTTTCGTTTCCGACATATAATTGGAAAAATAGTTCTTGCTGATACATGCCAGCATGATCGCATCCCTGGTCTTATTATCAGTATTTTGAAATTTCTCCCTCAGAGAAAAATCCATCAGACCATTGTGTCCGATATATGCCAGAAGTTTTGCATTGCCATTTATTCCCAGAATTCTTCTCTCCGCTGATATGGTATCCTTCATTTGCCCTGAACAGCTTCTTAGGAAATCAATGGTGCATTGCTTGATTAATTTACCATCGTATGCGTCAGCAATCAGGTAATATTTATCGGTTTCATGGCGAAAGATTACTCTCTCCAATCTTGTATCATCTATCTTAATCTGCCGAACCAGTTTCCAGTTTTTGCTATTCTTAAAATATGTTTTTATTCCACCTCCGCATCCCCAGTATAAATTGTTTCCGGGATCCTGGCCATTTCCAATTTTCTCGGGGACCGGTACAATGCCCTGGTATTTATTGTCGCATAAAGCCACCAAGACATGAATGGTTTTGAATGTTGTGTCAAAAAGATTGATCTCATAAACTGATGAAAGAGGGTCGTTGATATCGGCAACAGCATTTGAATTGACGGTTTGTGTGTTACACGCGAAAGAAATGGTGATAAGAAAAAAAGTCAGAATTGCTTTTGACATGGGGGTTTAGATATCACGGTTGATTGAAGATGTATCATTTAATGCTTTCCACACAATTTGAGTTTTCTCAACTTATAGTCTTAACAAAATATTTTCGAAATTTGTAATTTGGTAACTTCGAAATAGAGTGTTTTTGTTATGAATATTTTACCGCAGAGGAAAAGAGATGCAGAGGTGACGCAGAGATTTCCTAATCTCTTTTAACTCTTGTTCTCTGCGGTGAAAAAACTCACTAATTTTATGAAGAGCATCATTTGTTCAGCAATTACAACCGCCATGCTCATCACCGCATTTGGACAAAATTCTCATATCTCCCTGGACGATTATGATTTTATTGCTCCTGATAAATGGTTTGTACAGAAGAAGGCGGATCATATCCTACTCTCACAAAGCCAAAATTCCGCCCAGGAAGGTTGCATGATCCAGATCCTTACGCCGCAACCCTCATCTGGAGATCTCGAGAAAGATGTGAAGGCCGTTTTCGACCTGATGTATCCCGGTTGGCAATACCGCTTTACAGGCGAAAAGCATGATGATCTTTCAAAAGGTCATTTGGTTCAGGGGCTTGAGTATTGCATGATGGAAGCAGGAATGAGTAAAATGAGTGCGGATGGTTCCAGGTATGATGGTTTTGAAGATGGTGCTGCTCTTGTCGTGAAGGCAAACAATCAAATTGTAATCATTGCGGCCCGGCATAATAGGTTGCTTGCCTGCGAATGCATTCAGAAATATGAAAAATGGAGAAGGTTCTTCAACAGCTTTTCTTTAAAGAATAAAGTCGTTCCTAAACCTGCTGATGAAGATGTTTCCAAGAAAATTCTTGGGTCATGGATGTTTGTAGGGAGTACGGTTGCAAATGAATATATTTTTGCAGCCAATGGAAACTATCAGTTTATTGGTGGTTACGGTACAACCTCAAAAACATCTGATTACAATTACGACTACATCTACACAAAATCTTCCGCATTTAAGGGCGATGGTAGCTATTCAATAGTCGGAAACCAGCTAAATTTCAAAAATAATAAGAATAAAAACCTTGAAGAGGTGTGGTTCAGATTTGAAAAAGTGAATCATGGGGGCAAAGGCTGGAATGACCGCTTATGGATGTTAAAGAAAGATGCGACAGATGGGAAAAAGTATGAGGTTTCCTATGAAAGGAGTGAGGGTGGTTTTAAGTGATGCCCTTCCTTGCAATGAAAATGAGTTCAGTTGTGAATGAACCATCCATCTCGGGATAATCCTTGGTATAAAAAGAATCAATTTCGAAATTGTTCTGCTGCAGCCAGGACCCTATTTCAATTCTATTGTAATAATTGACATAGATTTCATTATCTCCTGTAAAGCTTGACTTTTCGAAACCCGAACGTTCCCTTATTCCTTCCATGCAACTCACATACAACAAACCTTCTTCATCAACCAGGTTGGGAAATTCCTTGAATAATTGTTCAGCATCATCATAGGATATGTATGGTATACAAAATGCCGCAATAACTGCATTGAACTTTTGTTTTAATTGGCCTGCATTCCGGAGATCCATCACTTCAAATCTTGAATCTGGATTCTGTCTTTTTGCCTCATTGATCATTTCTGGTGCAAGATCAATTCCCAAAATATCCAGGTCCTTTCTTCTTGCTTTCAGGTACTTAACCACATTACCAGGACCGCATCCAAGTTCCAATACCGAGGCGTTTTTGGGGAGAATTTCTAAGACCGAATCAAAAGTATCCTTATAAAGATCCAGGTCCATGAACTTATTGACATAGTCCTTTACATGCTTATTGTAGATATTGACGGTATGTAGATGACTATCCATTGTTAAATAATATTAGCCCATCCACTTTGCATCATTTTCCCTTACATCTCTGGCGCGATATGCAGCGATCTTTTTAATTAGTGCCTTCGGCAGTGGTTTGTCGTAAGGGAATTGAATGGTATCCTTACCTGTTTTATACTCTGCTAATTCTTTCTTGAAAGGCTCAAGCGAAGAATGAGTTGGCATGAAATTAATGTGCGATTTAAATGCTGTGTACGCGAATAGTATTCGATCCTCTTCAAATACAGGTGAACCCCATTTTAGTGCTTCCTTTGCCTTGGGTGCAACCTCTTTTAGTATAGCACGAAGCTCACGCAACTTTTCCTGCGCTTCCTTGGGCTTGTCCTTTATATATTCAGTGACAGTGGTTGGTTTTAGCTTTGCCATATCTAATAATTTTTAAGATGTCTTGCTTCTATGTGTATATGGTTTCTATGTGCCTATGTGTTTAAATTTTAAAAAGCGGTAAGAAAACACATGGTCACATAGGGTTTGACATTTCTGTCTGGCTATGTTCTATGGTCTCTATATGCCTATGTGTTTAATTTTTTAAAAAACTGTAAGAAAAACACATAGTCAAATAGAGTTTGATGTTTCTGTCTCTCGTATTTTCTATGTGTCTATGTTTTCTATGATTCTATGTGTTCATATTTCTAACTGTAAAAAAAACACATAGTCACATTGATATTTATAAATTCATTCTGTACGAGGTGTAAAGACATAGGCACATAGGGTTGACTTTACTAAAGTCCCAACTACTTTATTACGTCAATTCTTTTTATTAACCTGGCGGTGCTATCCCACAAAGCTATTGTTCTATGCCTGCTGGAAGTTACAATTCTAGTTCCCTTTTTATTCCAGCTTATTCCCCAAAGATAATTTGTAGCATCGGATGGACCTTCATGCAATAGCTTCCCATCTTTTGACCATATTCTAAGTACATCACTGGCTGTCGCTAATAAACTGCCGTTTGAGTTCCAGTCGATATTTCGGTATTCACCTTTACTTCCGGGAATGCTTTTATATAGCTGACCATCTGGCGACCAAAAATGAAGCAGGCTCGGTACATTTTTTCCTTCCGAATTGTATCCATAATCACCAATAACAAAAAAATCACCTGATGGATGCCATTGAATGCAGAGTATTATTGCTTCCTTATTGGCATGCTGCATAACCTTTAATTCCCTGCATGCACTATCATAAACCTGAATTTCAAAATTGCCAGCAGTGAAAATGTTTTTGAATGGGTGCCAGTCAAGGCCCAGATAAGTTACAAAGTTGGTCCCTTGAGGATACTTGTCGACATATTTAAGCAAGCTTCCTTTTTTATCCCAGATTTTGATAACTCCATCGAAACCACCAACTGCAAGCAAGTCGCCGGTATAATTCCATCCAATTCCTCTGGAACCATTTCCTGAATGATTGGGACCTATTGTGTTATCTAAACCCTTAACCTCTCCGGAGTTTATATCCAGCAGTTGAACATATTGCGTGGAGGTAGCAATGGCAAGAAGGTTGCCGTCCGGGTTCCATTTTATTATATGGATCCAGGACGGAATCGAAAATGATTTAAATAATTTGAGATTATCGGCATGGTATATCCTCACCATGCTATCAACGCCACCCACTGCAATAAGCTTATCATCTGGACTCCATTCAGCCGACCAAAATTGCTGATTGACGGAAACATTATAAACTCGCTTTCCATCCAACGGAATTTTATTTGTGCATGAGAATGAAAATATGAAGAGGATGCAACAAATGATTTTCATACCTGTAATTCTTAAAGAATTTTCGAAGTTTTAATTAGAAATCGTGACTTTTAAAAACTCTGCCCAATGCAATTCTTTTGGTAATGTGGATCTGCTAAATTCAATATGTATTACCCGTCTTTTTTTCCGTGAGACTGATCTGCTCGAGGCATGAAGAAGCAGGGGCTTCATAAACATTACACCTCCTTTTGGAACTCTGCAAATTGTTTCACTTTCAGAGGTCAAATCAATCATTTCAGGTCTGCAAATTCCTCTGGAATGTGATTTCGGAATAATTTTCAACGCTCCATTTTCTTCATCTGTATCATCAAGATGGATTCGAATTGCGAAATTGTCTTCCAGAATATCTAAAGGTGGTTGGACGGAGAATTGATTAACCTTCTTTGTCCAGGGTCCGTAGCCAAAAATATCAAGTTTTTTGTCTACTGAAATTGTGAGGTCCTGGTGATATGAAACGAACCAATTTGAATTCTCCGGTTTGTCAAAATAGATGGATTTGACTACAAAATAACTATCACCGAATAGATCAGCTATGAGGTTATTGAGTTTTACATTGAAGATTAAGCGGGCAGAAGCAGGAACCTCATTGAGAAATTGACGAATGGCGAAGAGATCGGCGGTCTTACGGAAGGTCGGGTTCGATGTATTGACCTCTGAAATGGCAGAAAGGATATCGTCTACTTCTTCGTTTGTAAAGATGTTCTCAAAAACTGCAAAACCATCCTTAAGTATCTTCTCCTTCAAATTATAATTAGTTTCTACTTCTTGGAATCCAGAGAATAAGTCAATGCAACCAGGCCACTTGAATACGATTTTGAATCGGTGAGGGTTAAAGGAATTCTATTGTTTGTCTTGCTGAAAAGCGGCTTTCCACCGCCTAGAATAATTGGATGAACAGCAAGTCCAATTTCATCGATTAGACCCAGGTGCAATAAGGATTCAGTTAGACCTGCTCCGCCAAACAGCCAGATGTCTTTCCCCGGGTCATTTTTTATTTTCTGTATTGCCGCCTCAATATTTCCGTTAATGAGAACTGCACCAGGTTTAACCTCCTTCAAAGTAGTAGAAAAAATATACTCTTTAAGCTTAGGAAATCCTTCCATTGGTTCATCACCCATGGTTAAGGTGAGCTCGTACGACTTTCTACCGATAAATACGCTATCAATGCGTTTGAAGAAATTGGACATTCCATAGTCCTGATCAGTGAAGCACCAATCATATTCTCCGTTTGGACCTTCGATGTAGCCGTCCAGACTAACAGCTAATGATAGAATAAGTTTGCGCATATTGGAAGGTTTAATGCATAAGGAATACTTGTTAACCTATAAGTAGAAATTGATATGGCACGAGTACGCCTGGTAAGAGCTCGGCTGCATACTCGCGCCAGACGGTATGTCATTTTGAATTCCCAGTCTTGGTAGCAGTATGCTTATTTTACCTCCAACCTTTCCAACTGATCTTTTGCTTTCTTATGACCAAATTTAAATGCTTTCTGAAAATAATATTTAGCCCAACGTTTTGATTGGGTAACACCTTCACCTTCTTTATAACAAAGTCCTAAATTGTACAGAGCTTTGTGGTCATTTAGAGCAGCAGCTTTTTTGTACCAATAGACTGCTTTGTTATAGTCTCTTTTGACACCTTCTCCTGTGTAATATGAATATCCAAGACTTAGTTGTGCGTCTGTTAACCCAGACTTAGCTGCTAATGAATACCAATAAAATTTTTTAGTATGGTTCTTTCTTACTAGTTCACCTCTGTCATAAAAAAAACCAATATTGTATTGAGAATCCCTGTGTCCTAATTTCGCCGCTTTTAGATACCAATCAAAGGCAATTGGTATGTTTTTCTTAATCCCATATCCATTGTCATAGCATACCCCAACATAAAACATCCCACTTGCATGACCAGTATCGGCAGCATTCTTCCAGAGTTTGAAGATTAATTTCCATGGTGGATTTTTTGCGGTCTTTTTTCCGAATGCCAAATTATACCCCAATTGAATTTGAGATTCTATGTCTCCGCGTTCAGCACGAATTAATAATTGTTTATTCTTTTGCATTTGATATTAGGAACCTGATCATGGGGTGAATAGAATTCTGACTGACGATTTAAACACGGGCTTTGTAGACCCAAACCGCAGATGAAGTAAATTTAGTGAAGTTGAAAATATCTTATATAGCTATGGTTCAACCTTGGCCACAGAGTAAAAAAGAGGTCTATTGATCGCCTCCGCACCGCAAAACCTGGCTGCTACGCCTAATTAGGTCGCTCGGAAAAAAAGCATTGATTGATGATGTTTTACCCTTTGGATCCTTTGTTGTCCGGCATAGATTTGTTTTGCGAATCGGTCTGGAACAAATCAATTTATTGTCAAGGTTTGGTGAAAAGCGGGTGCGAGGGCCGTACTTACATTTCTATTGCTGGTCCGTACCGCCAGATATTGATAGTGGGTGCTGTGCTATTTAATAGACCATGAATGGACAGCTAATTGTGGGATTGCAACCTGAATAGGTCAAGATTGTCCAGTCCCAGGAATGGATTTTATCATGCAATAGTTCACCTCCTGACAAACCTATGCTAGCTGCCTCTTTTCCTTTTGATCTTTGGAGCATGAAATTTCTTATTCTTAGGGTGGAGACTTAGGCAAGGTCCGTTAAGGCCTTACCAATATTGTACGCCCAATTATTTATTCTCAAAGGCCAGCAATCGTCTAATATTGTCAAAGTCCTTTTCAAACTCTGATTTTATATAAAACTGGCTAGGGTCAACTACCTTTTTATATCGCGGTAAGCTAATTTTGGTAGTACACTTTTATGCCGATCTTAACGACTTCAACTTTTGTTTGCTGATTCAAAAATAGAGGAGCTGAGATACTCCTTATTTGTTTCTTTTCTTTTTCTTTTTAGCCTTAATCAAAACTCCAAACTGTTTATTTATTATTCCATACCTGTTTTCTAGAATTGGCTGGGGAATAATAGAAAGACTTCTAAAATTGCGTTTATTGATCAAGTACAGACTACCTGCTGGATTTTGGGTTAAAACTGTGTCGTTTAAGATGTAAACTATGTTTGTATCGGAATCAGGTTTAGGAACTTTTTCCAAATAATCTTGTGATTTAGCAGATAGAAACTTCCAGTAATTCAGTTTTGCAAAAGGTATTGTCGTCACATAGATCGCACCATCACTTCCTCTTTTTCCAAGTGTTTTCTTTGCAGTTTTAGGGACTAAGATTAGAATATTAGAAATGTCCATTGGATCAATTTTTTCAAGATCTCTCATCCCTGACTCAACACTATCTATAAACAATAATGGGAATAGGCCCATTTGGTTTGAAACCTTTTCTGAAATTTGACATAGTGGAACATTATAAATAAGAAGAGCAAACGCAATTAGGATGAGTTTCATTTCGATGTTTTGTTATGGCAGCTAACACTCCAATTTACGTCTTAATCTTACCAATAAGAATGCTGCGAGGCTAAATACTATCCTAATTTTTCTTCCTGAAATTTCTTTGATAATTGAAATTTGGTTCTTGGTCTTTTTATGGGTAGAATAAACCCTAATTTAGTCTTCGCGGTTTCAGATGAAGTGATAAAGTCTTACTAACCATTTTCCTAAATTAGCATCCCCATTTGTCCTCACCTCCCAACCAACTCAAACGCACCCTCACACCCCTGATGCTTTGGGGACTGGGAGTGGGATATGTGATCTCTGGAATGTATTTCGGATGGAACCTGGGGTTGGAGAAAGGTGGTACCGTTGGACTGGGCATCGCTACTTTTTTTATCATCATCCTCTATGTCACTTTCACCTTTAGTTATACTGAATTGGCATCTGCAATTCCAAAGGCCGGGGGTGCTTTCGACTATGCAGATCGGGCATTGGGGAAAGACCTTGGCTTTATCGCCGGTATGGCGCAGAACATCGAATTTATCTTTGCTCCGCCTGCCATCGCCTTTGCGATTGGTGCTTATTTCAATTTATTTTTTCCTGGAATTCCGATCCTGGTTATCGCGATTTTCAGCTATATCGTCTTCACAGCACTTAACATATACGGAGTTAAAGCCGCTGCTACTTTTGAATTGATCATCACCATCCTGGCCGTCGGAGAATTATTACTTATTCTCCGGAATTACCATCCCGCATTTTGAAATAAAACATCTCCAGCAAAATGCATTTCCCAATGGTTGGTCGGGAGTTTTTGCAGCCATTCCATTCGCCATCTGGTTTTTCCTTGCAATAGAAGGGGTGGCCAATGTGGCCGAGGAAGCAATCAATCCACAACGGACTATGTTCCTTGGCTTCGGCTCCGCCATGATAACCCTTGCGATCTTATGCATCCTGATTTTCATCAGCGCAACTGGAGTTGCTGGATGGGAAGCGATCGTTTACAGACCAGACGGCACCACCTCAGATTCACCGCTGCCACTTGCCTTGTCGCGGATCGTGGGCACAATAACATCCTTTATCATTTACTGATCACAGTTGGATTGTTCGGACTGATTGCATCTTTCCACGGGATTATTTTAGCTGCCGGTAGCTCAAGCCTTGAATTCGGACGAGTGAAATATGCTCCTGCCTTCCTGGCAAAAATTCATCCGCGGTTTCAAACACCTTCCAATGCACTGATTTTTAATATGGGCATCGGCATCCTGGCCTTCCTCACGGGAAAAACAGCGGAGATCATTACTATTTCAGTCTTTGGGGCGCTCACATTATACATTGTTTCAATGATCGCATTGCTACGGCTTCGCAAAAAAGAGCCCGATCTAAACCGCCCTTATAAGGTTCCTTTTTATCCTTTTTTCCCAGTGATTGCCCTGATTATTGCGCTATTTTCATTTGTTGCCATGACGATCTATAACTTTAGGCTCGCGATCATTTATTTCCTTATTCTCTGTTTGACTTTTGCCGCTTTCAAATTGTTTGGCAAGAAAACAATCGGAGGGGAGCGACAGGCTCCGTAGAACACAAAAGCGACCAATTTATATGGACAGCAAAGTGCTTCAATATGTTAAAGAACATCCGTCGGGCAAGGTAAAAATTGCATTCACCGATATTGATGGCATCCTCCGTGGAAAATATATTTCAACCGAAAAATTTCTTTCTGCACTTGAGAACAATACTGCATTCTGCGATGTGATCTTTGGATGGGATGCAGGAGATGTAGCATATGACAATGCGCAATTCACCGGCTGGCATACAGGGTATCCAGATTGCCCTGCGCAAATTGATGTAAATACCTTCAGAAAAATTCCATGGGAGAATGATGTTCCTTTTTTTCTCGGCGACCTGATTGACGAAGCAGGAAAGCCCTGCCTTGTATGTCCACGGCAAATATTAAAGAAAGTATTGGGCGATGCAGAGCGTGAAGGATATACTCCCTATTTTTCTCAGGAATTCGAATGGTTCAATTTTGCTGAGACGCCTCAAACTGCATTCGAGAAACAATATAAAAACCTAACTCCCCTTACTCCGGGCATGTTCGGTTATTCGATTCTGCGCAGCACGCTGAAGAATGATTTTTTCACTGACCTCTTCGAAGGGATGAAAAAATTTAATGTTCCACTGGAAGGTTTACATACTGAGACTGGTCCCGGCACATATGAAGCAGCGATTGTTTATTCAGAAATATTGGAAGCCGCCGACAGGGCAGTTCTATTCAAGACCGGAGTGAAAGAGATCGCGTACAAGCACGGCATCATGGCCACATTTATGGCCAAGATCAATGAAAACCTTCCTGGCTGTGGCGGTCATGTGCATCAGAGTCTTTTCAATTCGGACAAAAAAAATCTTTTCTATAATGAAAAGGATCCGATGAAGATGAGTGAACTCATGAAAAATTATCTGGCAGGCCAACTGTATTGTCTGCCTCATATACTTCCAATGTTTGCTCCTACCATCAATAGTTATAAGCGTCTTGTAGAAGGTGCATGGGCGCCAACAACACTTACATGGGGAGTTGATAACAGAACAGTAGCACTTCGTGTTCTTAATACTAGCAGCAAGTCGTGCAGACTTGAAACAAGAGTAATTGGTTCCGATGTCAATCCTTACCTCGCAATGGCAGGTTGTTTGGCAAGTGGTTTATATGGAATTAAAAATAAGATCGAATTAAAGCAGGCCGCTACGATTGGTAATGGTTATCGCGATTTTTCAAACGGCACCTTGCCACATACGCTTAGTGAAGCGACGCAATGATGAAGGAATCAGAAGTAGCAAGGGAAATTCTCGGTGAAAATTTCGTGGATCATTTTACAGCAACCAGGGAATGGGAATGGAAGCAGCATTTGAAAGCCGTAACGGATTGGGAATACAAGCGATATTTTGAGATAATCTAAAAATAATTCTTCTATCAAATAATAGAGTTTAAGTAAATGACTTTCGATACTATCTATCAATACAATTTTCCAACGATCATTCGTTTTGGCGCAGGTTCCAGCAAGGAGTTGGTTGATTATCTTCTAAAGAATAAATTATCAAGACCCTTGATCGTAACTGATCCTACGGTTGCATCACTTTCATTCTTCAAAGAAATTATTGCAGATCTCAACAGAAAGAAAATCTCAACCGAAGTATTTTCTGATATACACAAGAATCCTGTAAAATCGGACGTATATAGGGGAACTGATGTCTATGATTCTAGTCAGCGGGATTCAATTATTGGAATTGGCGGAGGCGCTGCAATGGATGTAGCAAGAGCAATAGTCTTGAGAACACATCATCGTGAAGATCTATTCAAATATGATGATCTGATTGGAGGCGATGTATACGTTACGAATGAGGTACCTCATTTCATCACCATCCCCACCACGGCTGGAACTGGTAGCGAGGTAGGTAGGAGTGCGATCATCGCTGATGATGAAACTCATCAGAAAAAAATTCTTTTCTCTCCAAAACTTCTCGCGAGAATTGTATTTGCCGATCCCTTGCTCACAATGGATCTTCCTCCATTCATTACTGCTGCAACCGGGATGGATGCGTTGACCCACAACATGGAAGCTTATCTGGCAAAAATGCCGCATCCAATGTGCGAAGGCATTGCTTTGGAAGGAATATCTCTGATAAATCAATCGCTGGAAAAAGCAGTTAACAAACCCGATCTGGAATCTCGTTCTAAAATGCTGATCGCTTCCCTTATGGGAGCTGTTGCATTCCAAAAAGGTTTGGGTGTAGTGCATTCATTCGCACATCCACTTTCATCTTTACTGGATACGCATCATGGTTTAGCAAATGCTGTGAATATTCCATACGGAATGGAGTTTAATATCAGTGGATTTGAATATAAATTCAAACGAATTGCAAGGACATTAGAACTTGCAGAAGAAAGTGGTGAGGCTGTCGTTAAATATTTATTCGATCTGAATTCAAAAGTTAATATCCCGCACAAGCTAACTGCCATAGATGTGAGGAATGAACACATTGAAACACTTGCGGATCTTGCGTTCGCAGATTTCGCTCACCCTAACAATCCTAAACCAGTAAGCAGAGAGGATTTCAGGCAATTGTACCTGGCTGCACTTTAATTTGATGATGCCATGAGGATTGGATTAACATATACAGGAACTTAAGAAAAACATATCAACTATGTTCGATGGTTGCAAGGAGAAGATAGAGTCGAAATAGTAAAATTATCTTTTGATGATAACAACTTGCATGAGCTGGTAACCTGTGATGCTTTAGTGCTCTCAGGTGGTAGAGATATCCATCCGAAATTCTATAAAAGTAAAAAAACAGACTACCCTAATGCACCGAAGGAGTTTGATGAGAACAGAGATGAATTCGAAATTTCAGCCTTCAAGCTTGCAAGTGATAAACAATTGCCGATTCTTGGAATTTGCAGAGGCATGCAATTGGTAAACTGCATTCACAATGGAACATTGCAACAGGACCTGGGATCCTTAAACAAAACCCATCGCTCGGAAGACGGAATAGATAAGCGTCATGGATCAAAAATTGAATTCTCGACGCTCCTTCAGCAAATAGTATTGTTAGAAAATGGCGAAATAAATAGTGCACATCACCAGGCAATTGAAACAATTGGTGATGGATTAAAAGTGAATGCAATTGCTGATGATGGAACAATTGAAGGACTGGAATGGGCTGATCCAAGCAGAAAACCATTCCTTCTTTGCATTCAATGGCATCCCGAAAGGATGTTTAAATTTCAACTCCAGGATTCTCCTCTGGCAAAGAATATCAGGACTGAATTCATGCTTGCTATAAATAATCGAAAAGTTATTAAATGAAGATTGTCAACCCGGCCACTGAAGCACTCATTAAGGAGATAGAAGAAGACACTCTTGAATCTATCAAGGATAAATTTGAACGACTTCGTCTTGCACAACCTGTTTGGCAGCAGATTCCCTTGATTAAACGTATTGAAATATTGGATCAGTTTGCTTCCTTGCTCGAAAAAAATATTGAATCACTTGCGGCGACACTAACTGCGGAAATAGGGAAGCCTCTGCAGCAATCGCGGAACGAGATCAATGGAGCAAAGGCAAGGATCGCCTGGCTTACATCCAATGCAGAAAAATATTTGTCTGATGAAACCATGAGTAGCGGGAATGGGATGGAAGAAAAGATTTCCTACGAACCACTGGGCGTGATTTGCAATATTTCTGCCTGGAACTATCCTTATTTGGTAGGAGTAAATGTTTTTGTGCCTGCACTTCTTGCTGGAAATACTGTTATGTACAAACCTTCGGAATGGGCAACGCTAACTGGACTTGAAATAGAAAGGTTTTTGAAAGAGGCTGGAGTTCCAAATGAAGTATTTCAAGTAGCAGTTGGAGCAAAGGAGGTTGGTGAACTCCTATTAGACCTTGCATTTGATGGTTATTTCTTTACAGGATCTTATAAGACTGGAAAATATATCTACGAGCGGGTTGCCCCTAAAATGGTTCCCTGTCAGTGTGAGCTTGGTGGCAAGGATCCGTTGTACGTAGCGGATGATGTTATAGACATCAGGTCAGTTGCAGCTGGTACAGCTGATGGAGCCTTTTACAACAACGGACAAAGTTGCTGCGCAGTGGAAAGAATTTATGTGCATGAGAAAGTTTATGATAAATACCTCCAAGAATTTGTGAAGGAAGTGAAGTCGTGGAAACCTGGCTCACCAGAGGAAGAGGGAATGTATATAGGCCCTTTGAGCAGAAAGCAGCAGATCGTTTTCCTGGAGCAACAACTAGTAGAAGCAAGAGCGAAAGGTGCAGCTATTCTTACAGGCGGAAAAAGATTGGATCGGGCTGGATACTTCTTCGAACCAACTGTGGTCACTGACGTGGACCATACTATGTCAATCATGAAGGAAGAGTCATTTGGACCAGTCATCGGCATCATGAAGGTAAAGGATGATGCAGAAGCAATAATATTGATGAACGATACGGAATATGGACTTACAGCATCTGTATACAGCAGTGATAAAAGCAGGGCTGAGAATATTTTAAGACAGATGAATACCGGGACTGGCTATTGGAATTGTTGCGATCGGGTAAGTGCTGCTCTGCCGTGGAGTGGAAGGAAGCATTCTGGCTTCGGGGCGACGCTCTCTCATGCTGGGCTAAGGGCTTTCACCAGACCAAAGGCTTACCATTTAAGAAATATTTAACCGCTCCTTCAACTCCGCTCAGGACTCGCCAGGACGCGAAGTTTCGCAAAGAGTCCTGGCGTTCCCTTGCGTCTTTGTGTCTTTGCGGTTAAACTTCTTATCTTTCTTTAAAACATCAACTATGGGATTCGATCAATATCACGAACCACCAGAGGAACTCTCCCAGGAGGTAAGAACATTCGCAAGAATGATCAAGTCGCTAATTGAAGAAGCAGAAGCCATTGACTGGTATGAACAACGTATTTCAGTTGAAAAAGATGCGGAGGCGAAGAAGATCATGGAGAATACGCAGAAAGAAGAATTCATTCATTTTGCGATGGACCTGGAATTTTTATTGCGGAAGAAAAAGAAGTGGAAAATTGTGATGAAGAATGTTTTGTTCAAGTCTGGAGATATAGTTGAGAATGGGGAGAAGGCGGAGGAGGAAATTGAGTAATACGGGGATTTTTTAACTGCTAAGTGGCAATGGAACAAGTTAACGTGGAATTTTCGCTAACCTGCGAGTTTTGTTCCTTTGCTAAACCTTAATTCTGAAACTAGCTCGAACCATGAATGCCGATTCACAAAACGACAAGCCTGCCATTATAGAAATTGTGCAAAGAAATGTAGAGGCATTGTTGAACAGAAAAAAAGAAGATCGGGAAAAGCGAATCCTGACTGAAAAGATTGTAGATGCAGTTACCTCATTTGCCGGGAGCATGCTTTCAGTCTACCTCCATTCAATACTCTTCGGGGTCTGGATTCTGTGGAATTTAGGTCTCTTGAATCTGAAACCATTTGATCCCAGTTTTATCGTTCTCGCAACTTTTGCCGCAGTTGAGGCAATTTTTCTGACAACGTTTGTTTTGATCGGTCAAAAACACCTGAATGCCAAAACTGAAAAATGGTCTGAACTTGATTTACAGGTTAGTTTGCTTACAGAACATGAAGTCACAGCAATGTTGACAATAATTACCGCTATTGCGAAGAAAATGGATATTGAAGTGGCGGAAGACAAGGCTGTTGAAGAATTATCAAAAGAGGTTCACCCCCGATAAAGTTCTGGATACCATTGAAAAGGCTACTGAATCATCCAAACCTCCGGCTTAAAAGTCAAGTCTTCTCCGCAAACCTATTTTTTCAACACTATCCATACAGGTGCATGATCGCTTGTCTTTTCCCAGCCTCGGACCTCACGATCAACTCCTGCAGACTTGAGTCTTTTTTTAACCTGAGGACTTAATAAAAAATGATCAATACGTAATCCTGCATCACGGCCATATGCATTGCGGAAATAATCCCAGAAAGTATAGATCTTTTCCTTCGGATAGAGTTTTCGTCCTGCGCGGTGGCCCCCTGCGGCAGTTCCTCGACCGGCTCGATGCCGACCCGGCGCAGGATCCGGTTCGAGGTGGCGTCGAAGATCCGGATCAGTGGACCGGCAACGGCCAGGTAGATCAGCGTCGAGCGGGACAGCCGCAGCGCGATCGCCTCGGCCCGGGCGATCGCCAGGTTCTTCGGTGCCAGTTCGCCGAAGACCATCTGGATGATTGTTGCCAACAGCAACGCCAGGACAACCGAGACGGAGAGGCTGACGCCTTCCGGCAGGCCGGTCGTACCGAGCAGGTTCTCGAGGCCCTTGCCCAGATAGGGCTGGGCGACATACCCGGCCAGCAACGCGGTGACGGTGATGCCGACCTGCGCGCCGGACAGCACGAACGACAGCCGCTGCGTCACCTTCAGCGCCCGGGCCGCGGCGCTGTCCCGGCATCGGCGAGCCCTTGCAACCTGTTCCGGTCCACCGCGACGTAGGAGAACTCCTGCGCAACGAAGTAGCCCGTGGCAACAGTCAACGCCAGGATCAGCACCAGGCCGACCACGATCAACATGCAGTGACCTTACGTCAGGAGGCAGCCTTCCATTCCGGGTGCCCGGGCATCGCGGGGAGCTTGGTGCCGTAGAGCCAGGAACGCAGGAACGGGCCGAGGTCGGTGTGCGCGACGCGTCAGGCGGTGGCGATGTGCTCCTCGGTGCGGCCGAGGCCGTTCGCGTGCTCGCGGACCCAGGTTCGTTCGACCTTGTTGAAAGCCTTGGTTCCGATCTTCTGCTGAAGGGCGAAAAGAACCAGAGCACCCCCGGCGTACGCCGCGTCGCCGTACGGGCGCATCCCGCCGACGCACCCGGCCACTTGGCCGGATCGGGGTGCGCGATGGGGCCGTTGGCCAGCATCTGGTTGCCACGTACGGTGTACCGCAGGTCCATTCCGTGCGGGCCTCGACCGTGTAGCACCGTGGGGTGGTCGCTGACCGCCAGGATCCGGCGCGCCGCGCCACCCGGCGTACGGGTGATCGCTGTGCGTGGTGGTCCGCAGGAGTTGCGGCGCGTCCTTCTTGCTCGCCTGCTGGGGCGTCTGTCAGAGCCCGTCGCTGCGGTCGCCGAAGCTCTCCGCGCTGCAGCCCGCGAGGTCGCAGATGGGTGATCTGGTCCACGATGCGTCGGCGGGCCACGGCGTGTTCGGAGCCGGACACTAAGGTTGCGGAGTGACCCTTCCTGAGCTCTTCGGCGCCGCGGTCCAGCGGGACGGCGCCAACCCGTTCCTGACCTACTACGACGACGTCACCGGCGAGCGGATCGAGCTCAGCGCGGTCACCACCGCGAACTGGGTGGCGAAGACGGCCAACCTGCTGGTCGACGAGTACGACCTCGAACCCGGCGAGACGGTCGCGATCGGGCTGCCGCCGCACTGGTTGGGTGTCGTGTGGGCCCTGTCGGCCTGGTCGGCCGGCGCGGCCGTCACCACCGGCGAGGGCACACTCGCCATCACCGGACCCGACTTCGCAGTCCGTGGCACCCGCGAGACGATCGCCTCCGCGCTGCTCCCGCTCGGCGGCCGGTTCCGCGAACCGCTGCCGGAAGGCATCCACGACTACGGCGCCGAGGTGTACAACCACCCCGACCTGTTCGTCCCCTTCGACCCGCCGGCGGCCACCACACCGGCGTACGACGACAAGACGCACGCCGAGCTGATCGCGGCGGCGGAACCGATCACCGACCGGGTCCTGACCACGACTTCGCTCGTCGCGCCCGACAGCATCGGCACGCTGATCGGCGTGATCGCCGGCGGCGGCTCGATCGTGCTCTGCCGCAACCTCGACCCGGCCAAGCTCGACCGGCGGATCGCGGACGAGAAGGTCGATCGCGTCCTGTGAACAACTACTTGGAGGGACCTTGATGCAGCGGTTCGAGGGCAAGGTCGCGTTCGTCACGGCGGGCGCGCAGGGAATCGGCGCGGCGGTCGCACGACGGATCGCCGCCGAAGGCGGCTCGGTGGTCATCACCGACCTGCAGGAGGACAAGGTCGCCGCGCTCGCCGCAGGAACTCGGCGAGCGCGAGCCCTCGGCGGTCCGGATGGACGTCACCGCCGCGCACGGACGTCGACGCCGCGGTCGCGGCGGCGATCGAGCGGTTCGGCCGACTCGACGTGCTGGTGAACAACGCCGGCGGCTGCATCGTCACCTCGGTGCCCGAGGACACCACTGACGAAGACTGGCACCGCCAGCTCGACCTCACCCTGGTCGGCGCCGCCCGCTGCATCCAGGCGGCCCTCCCGCACCTGGTGAAAACCCACGGCAACGTCGTCACGATCAGCTCGGTCAACGGCCTCGCCGCCTTCGGCAACATCGAGTACGCCGCGGCAAAGGCCGGCCAGATCGCCATGACCCAGAACTTCGCCGCCCGCTACGGCAGCATGGGCGTCCGCTTCAACGTCGTTGCCCCCGGCACCGTCCGCACCCCGAACTGGGACAACCAGCCGGACGCGCTGGAACAGTTCGCAAGCCATGTACCCGCTGGGCCGGGTCGGCGAACCGGAAGACATCGCAGCCGCCGTCGCTTTCCTCGCCTCCGCCGACGCCGCCTGGATCACCGGCCACACCCTCCCGGTAGAGGGCGGCGTCCTAACAGGCCCCGGCCAACTAGACCTAACCCCCACCGGCCCCTTCACCAAGACCTACGAGGACTAACAGCCGGCGCACTTCGTATGCCAGCTAGAACCTGCGGGCTCGTGGCGCTGAGCGCCACCCCGCGAGTTCGAAGCGAACGCGCGCAACATACCCACCGGGAGAAGGCTCGTGATGCTGCGCATCACCTCGCACATCAGCAGATCCGCGGCGGGAGAACAGGTAGGCGTAGATCTGGCCGTGCGGGCGACCGCGGATGCAGGTCGTCAAGCGCTTCGCCTAACCCCCGGGCCGCGCAGCCAGCGCGAGCGTGACCACGCCGACGACGTCGGCGCGTTAGCGAGAAGACCGGACGAGGCACTTCACCCAGAGATCGGCCCCGAACGCACGAGAAGCCGAGAGCCATGTGCGGGTCAACTCATCGCGCGCGAGGGAAGTCGCACCACCCAAGCCCAACGCTCGCCAACACGACCCCTGGGCGGCACCCACCTCACTCGGAAGCCCCAGCGAGTCCCACCCATCCTCAAACTCAGGCGTCAACCACCAAACCTGTGGGTTGCCACCCCATCTTCCGGGGTGTCAACCCACAACGTGGGGCGTCAACCCCTCAACGAGGCTCGCTCAGTGCGCCGACACTTGCGGGCTTCTGTCCGCGAGGCGATGCGCAGCACGAGCCGGCCTCCGGTGGGTACGTGGCGCGTCCGCTTCCAACACGCGAGGTGGCGCCCAGCGCCACGAGCCGGTCGCCCGAAGGGGCGCTCAGCTTCGTGTGGCGGTTCGGGCGGCTGCGGCTAGTGCGTACTTCTGTTCCAGCAGGTTGCCGAATGTCTTCCAGTCCCCCGCCACCTTCCTGAAGCCGGCGGTCGCCTCAGCGCGGTCTCCGCGATGCTCGGCAAGCAGCGCGTTCGCCGTGGCAACGGAATACTCACGCATCGGCAGCAAAGGCACCAACCGTGACGTCAGCTCCTCGGCAAGCTCCATCTCATCCACCGCCAGCGCGGCCCGCACAAAAGTAGGCAGCCGCGCCGCGAACTCGTGGCTTCCGGCAAGCTCTTGCAGGCCGGCCAACCGCCGCAACACCTCCCGTACGCCGTCCCGGTCCCCATCCGCAGCACGAGCCGTAGCGACCGGAGCACCCCCAATAGCGACGTAGTCCGGCCAACCACTCTCGATCCCCAGCCGGTACCCCTCCTCGGCCGGCCCGCGTGCCCCCGGCACACCAAGCTCAAGCTCGGCCCGGGCAAGCGCGGCCAGCACCTCGATCCGCCGCAACGTGGTGAACGCCGGCCCCGGATCAGCTAGTTGCGCACGGCAAGCAACGACCACAGCCTCGGTGTCGCCGGTCTCCATCATCAGTTCCAGCACCGTGCAGCTGAGGTTCTGCCGCAACTCAGCGAGGCGGCGCCGTTCGGTGAAGTCCTGCGCTTCGCGCAATGCTTCGAGCGCCGCGACGGGTCCTTCGATCTGCCACACCACGAACCCGTAGTTCAGCCACGTCACCGCCGCGTTGCGGGCATGACCAAGCTCCAGCAACGCACTCAACGCGTTCTTGATGTCGACCAAGCCACCAGTGTCACCGTTGCCGACCCGCGACAGCCCGCGTGCCTCCAGCGCGCGATGCGGTACGCAGTACCCGAGTTCCTCGGCCAGTCGCAGCGACCGGTCCGCGTCCAGGATCGACTCGTCACGTCGGCCCGCGATGGACAAAATAGTCGCCCGCCCAGCCAGCGCGCCAACGAGGTCCTCGCTCGGCTCGAGGCTTTCGAAGATGCTGACCACCCGGTCGATCGTGGCCAGGCTCTCGTCCCTGTTGCTCATCGCGTACGTCGACAACCGCAGCGTCCGGGCCAAACCCGCAAGGTCGCCGGCCGCATCGAACCCGGCAACAGCCTCTCGGTACGCCGCAAGCGCGTCCTCCAGCCGGCCGGTCAGGAACGCCGCCCAACCCCAACGCGCCAAGACCTCGGGACGCTCGGGCTCACCCTCCGGCGTGAGGGCCAGCGCCTGGTCGAGCAGGTCCATCGCCTCGGTGGTGTCCAGGTTCATCGCCCGCTCACCTGCCTGGCGCAGCTGCCGCCGGGCGCGAGGTACCAATCGTTGCTCGGTCTCCTCATCTCCGACAGCGCGAGCCAACTGCACCGCAGTACCGAGGTGGTGGGCAACGACATTGCTCGTATCGGCTTGCCGCAAAGAGCATTGCGACTCCATCCAGTCCGCGGCGGCGACATGTCGCGCCGATCGCGCGGCCCGCGGAACCTGGCTGTAGGCAACGTCTCGCGTCAGCGCGTGCCAGAAGGTGTACTCCCGTTGCCCTTCCAGCGATGACTGCCGAACCGGCCGCACCAACTCCTTGCGCGACAACTCCTGCAGAGCCTGTACTACGTCCGCCGGGTCGCGCCCGGCGAGTGCGGCGACGGCCTCGGCCCAGAAGACCCGGCCGATGACCGCAGCATCCGCGAGCATGACCTTTCGCTCGTGATCCAGCGTGTCCAGCCGGGCCGCGATGATCGAGGTGATTCCCGACGGCAACGCGGTCGGTGCCGAACCTGAGCCGGTCTCGTTCACCATCCGCGCGAGTTCTTCGGCGTACAAGGGGTTTCCGTCGGCGCGGTCGACGAGATCGGCTCTGGTCTGCGGGGAGAGTTGCCGGCCGAGGCGTTCGCCGATCAGCTGGTCGGTCTCGCTGCCGGACAGTGGGGACAGGCCGATCATCCAGGCGTTCTGCAGGCCGCGGGTCCAGCGCGGGCCGCGTTCGAGAAGCTCGGGGCGCGCGGTGATCACGACCAGGAGTGGGAGTTCGCTGACCCATTCGGCGAGGTGGTCGACGAAGGCCAGCAGGGCATCGCGGGCCCAGTGCAGGTCTTCGAGTACGAGCACGGCCGGGGCCGAATCGGCGAAGCTTTCCAGGAGTTGGCGCCAGGCCGCGAACGACTCTTCCTGCGCCACCGCGACCGGCGTACCGTCCGCGTCCGCACCGACCAGCGGGCGAACGCGGATCTCAACCAGGCCTGGTCGGCGCCCGCGGGAAGGATCGACTCGAGTTTCGCCGCCGCCTGCTCGGGTGGGTCGCTGTCGAGAATGCCCGCCTGGGTCTTGATGATCTCGGCGATCGGCCAGAACGGGCCTTCGCCGTACGGGAGGCAGCGTCCTTCCCGCCAGACGACCAGTTCCTCGTGCTTGTCCAGCTCCGCGCCGAGTTCGGCGACCAGGCGGGACTTGCCGATCCCCGGTTCGCCGAGCAGCGTGACGAACTGGGGTGACCGCTCGGCGACCGCCTTGTCGAACGCCGTGCGGAGCAGCATGAGATCGCGCTGCCGGCCGATCAGCGGCGTACTGAGGTCCCGGATCACGTCCGCGCCGACGCGGGCGCGCGGCTTGCCGGCCTGCCAGCGACCGAGTGGGCGGCTGAGGCCTTTGGCGACAACCGGCTCCAGCGGCTGGTAGTCGAAGACGCGACTGGTCGCGGCGTAGGTGGCCGCGCCGACGACGACCGCGCCGACCAGGGCGGACGTCTGCAGCCGGGCGGCGGTGTTGACCACGAGCCCGGTCACGAACGGCTCGCCGAGCTCCGGCCGGGCGGACAGGTCGACCAGCGCCTCGCCGGTCTCGACGCCGATCCGGACCTCCAGCGAGCCGGATGCCAGTTCCGCCAGGATCGCCAGGCCGGCCCGGACCGCCCGCTCGGCGTCGTCCTCGCGGGACAGCGGCGCCCCGAAGACGGCCAGGATCGCGTCGCCGGCGAACTTCTCCACCGTGCCACCGAACCGTTCGACCGTGGCCTTCAGGGTCCGGTGGTACGGCGTCAGCCAGCGGCGGACGTCCTCGGGATCGGCTGCTTCCGCCGCGGCCGTGAAGCCGACGAGGTCACAGAACAGCACCGAGACGACCTTGCGTTCCTCCGCCGCCGGCATCAGGCGTATCTCAGGCTTCAGGGGCGGGATTCGAGCGACCGGACGCGCGCGGCGAGGGCCTTCAGCAGCGCCTGCGCCACGTCGGGGTTCTCCTTGGCGACCGGCGCGAACGCCAGCGAGGACAGCGCGAACGTGGTCAGCCCCTCGGGACCGGCCACGACGGTCGCCGAGCGCGGCAGCCCGTCGATCAGGGAGATCTCACCGAAGTAGTCGCCCGGGCCGAGCGCCGGGCGGGACTCTCCGTTGACCGTGACGTCGGCGGTCCCTTCCAGGACGACCTGCAGCCCGGCGTCGGCGCTGCCCTGGTCGGTCGCGTGGGCGCCGGGGTTGATGGTCAGCGTCGTTCCGCGGGCGATCAGGTCGGACAGCGTCTCCTTGGACAGCCCCGCGAAGAGGTCGACCTTCGCCAGGAACTGCGGCAGGCTCTCGTGACTCATCGGATCGCACCCCTCGATCGGTGCCCGCCCAGGCGGGCAACACAGTGAACTGCGGCACAGGCTACAACCGGGAAGGACCGCTAGCTACAAAGTTGCCGGTGGGACCGACCCTGGACCGCAAGTATCGTTCAATCAGTGACCGAGACAGCGCAGTACTACGACGAACTCCCCCTCTGGTCGGCGCCGTTCGGGCAGTTGATTCTTGAACAGGTTCCGTTGCGCCGGGGCCAGACGATCGTGGACATCGGCGCCGGCACCGGCTTCCTGACCGTCGAGCTGGCCCAGCGCAGCGCGGCCGCCCGGGTGATCGCGGTCGACCCCTGGCCGGAGGCGATGCGAGGTACTGCGCCGCAAGGTCGAGCTACCTCGGACTGACCAACGTCGAGCTGCGCGTCTCGGACGCGGCCAGCTCGACCTGGCCGAGCGGGTCGGTCGACCTGGTCGGTCTCCAACCTCGGCATCAACAACTTCGACAACGCCGCGACGATCCTCGCCGAGTGCCATCGCGTACTACGGCCAGGTGGTCGGCTGCTGCTCAGCACCAACCTCGTCGGGCACATGGCGGAGTTCTACGAGCGTACTGCGCGAAGTACTCGACGACCACACGCACTTGGACGAGCACGTGAACCATCGGGCCACCACCGACGGCACCCTCGCCCTGCTGCGGCCGCGCGGGCTTCGAGGCAGCGGTCGTCGCGACCAGCGAGTTCACGATGCGCTTCGCCGACGGCACGGCGTTGCTTGAACCACTACTTCATCAAGCTCGGCTTCCTCGACGGGTGGCTCGCGATCGCCGGTCAGCCGAGGGTCTGGCCGCGGTGGAGCAGGAGCTGAACCGGCGCGGCGAGATTCGCTCGACGTCCGGCTGCCTGTTTCGAGGCGATCAGAGCTGAACGAGGTTAGCCCTTCGGCCAGGCGTCCCAGGCGGAGGCGAACATCTCGTCGACGGTGTAGGTGTTCTTCCACTCCAGGTCGCGGGCGGCGAGTTCACCGGAGGCGACGACGCGGGACGGGTCGCCCGGGCGGCGCGGGCCTTCGGTCGGGGTGAAGTCGATGCCGGTGACGCGGCGGGCGGCGTCCATGATCTCGCGGACCGACGTACCGGTGCCGCTGCCCAGGTTGTAGACGGGCTCGAGCGTCTTGCCGGAATCGAGCGCGCGGGCGGCGGCGACGTGGGCGCGGGCCAGGTCGGCCACGTGCACGTAGTCCTTGATCGAGGTGCCGTCCGGGGTCGGGTGGTCGGTGCCGTAGATCTGCGGGATCTTGCCCTGGGTCAGCAGGTTGCAGACGATCGGGAACAGGTTGTACGGGCTCGCGTCGTACACCTTCGGGTCGCCGGAGCCGACCACGTTGAAGTAGCGCAGCGACGGTGTGGTTCAGCTCGACCGCCTTGGCCTGGTCCGCGAGCAGCCACTCGCCGACCAGCTTCGATCTCGCCGTACGGGCTCTGCGGGTCCGGCGCGGTCTGCTCGGTGACGACCTCGTCCTTCGGGCGTGCCGTAGACGCCCGCGCTGGAGGAGAAGACGATGTTGCGGACCCCGGTCTCGGCCATCGCGTCCAGCAGCGAGACCATCGCGGTGACGTTCTGCGTGTAGGTGTGCATCGGCTTCTCGACCGAGACCCCGGCGTACTTGTACCCGGCCAGGTGCACCACGCCGCTGACCCCTTCCAGGCGCGGCGGGTCGCGGCGGACCGTCGAGCAGGTTCGCCTCGACGAACGGGACGCCCTCCGAGCAGGAACTCGGGCTTCCCGCTGGACAGGTCGTCGATCACGACGACGTCGATCCCGTCCGCGCGCGAAGGCGCGCACCACGTGCGATCCGATGTACCCGGCACCACCAGTCACCAGCCATGTCATGCCCGTGCATGCCATCTCATCCGCAGAGTCAATGCCCCAGACTGGCGACAGTAGCATCCGCGCATGATCGGACTAGTTCTCGCCGCCGGAGCCGGCCGCCGCCTGCGCCCGTACACCGACACGCTGCCCAAGGCACTGGTGCCGATCGACGCCGGAGACCACCGTGCTCGACCTGACGCTGGCCAACTTCGCCGAGGTCGGCTGACGGACGTCGCGATCGTCGTCGGGTACGCCGCCGAGGCGATCGCGGACCGGGTCGCAGGAGATGGAGAGCCGGTACGGCGTGACGCTCGAGCTGGTCCACAACGACAAGGCCGAGACGTGGAACAACGCCTACTCGCTGTGGTGTGCCCGCGACCTGCTCGCGCACGGGCGTCGATGCTGGCGAACGGCGACACCGTCCATCCCGTCTCGGTCCAGCAGACGCTGCTCGCCGCGCACGCGGTGGCGACCGGCGGATCATCCTCGCGCTCGACACCGAGAAGTCGCTGGCCGACGAGGAGATGAAGGTGATCTGGTCGGAGGAGAAGCGGCGTCGAGCGGATCACCAAGCTGATGGAGCCGGCCGACCGCCACCGGCGAGTACATCGGCGTCACCCTGATCGAGCCGTCCGCCGCGACAGACCTCGCCGACGCACTGCGGACGACCTGGGAACGCGATCCCAACCTGTACTACGAGGACGGCTACCAGGTGATGGCCGACCACGGCTTCCGGATCGACGTGGCGCCGATCGGCACCGTCGACTGGGTCGAGATCGACAACCACGACGACCTCGCCCGGGCGCGGGAGATCGTATGCCCCTCCTAGCCCGGATGATCACCGCGCCGCTGGTCGTCGACGTACGCCGCGGTGCACTCGCCGAGCTGGGCACGATCCTGGCCGACCAGCGGATCTCCACCTCCGGGACGGGTCGCGATCGCGGTCGGTTCGACGTACGGGCCGATCGTGCAGGAGGCGTTCCAGCGACGGGCTGGCCGGCGCCGACTGGTTCACCGTCGAGGGCGGCACGATCAACGCCGCGATCAAGCTGGTCGAGCAGATCCGGCTGAAGCGGTACGACGCGATCGTCGGGATCGGCGGCGGCACCGTGCTGGACGTGACCAAGTTCGCCGCCGCGCGGCTCGGGCTGCCGATGGTCGCGGTCGCCACGAACCTCGCGCACGACGGGATCGCGTCGCCGATCAGCACGCTGGACAACGACGCCGGCCGCGGCTCGTACGGCGTACCGGCGCCGATCGCCGTCCTGGTCGACCTCGACCTGGTCGGCCAGGCGCCGGCGCGCTCGGTGCGGTCGCGGGATCGGCGAGATCGTCTCGAACCTGTCCGCGATCGCCGACTGGGAAGCCGCCCACCGCCTGCGCGGCGAGGAGATCGACGGGCTCGCGGTGTCGCTGGCGCGGACCTCGGCGCAGGCGGTGATGAACCATCCCGGCACGATCGCCGACGACAACTTCCTCGCGACGTTGGCCGAGGGGCTGGTGCTGTCCGGGATCTCGATGGTGGTCGCCGGTACGTCGCGGCCGTCGTCGGGCGCGTGCCACGAGATCTCGCACGCGATCGATCTGCTGCACCCGCAGCGGCGCGCGTTCCACGGCGAGCAGGTCGGCGTCGGGGCGGCGTTCGCGTGGTTCCTGCGCGGCGATCTGGCGATCGTTCAACGCGACCGTCGACTGTCTCCACCGGCACGGCCTGCCGGTACGCCCGCAGGATCTCGGCTTCACGCTGGAGGAGTTCGACGGGATCGTCGGGTACGCGCCACAGACCCGCCCCGGCCGCTTCACGATCCTCGAGGAGGCCGCGCTGACGCCGGCCCGGATCAGCACCAAGGTCGCCGACTTCAACGACCACGCCTACGCTCGAACCACGTCTCACCGCATCACTCCCGAAGGCGTACCCCTGGAAGGCCGGTAGGCCCACACTTTCGGAGGAAAGATGACCGCCGATCGTCACCTCGACTGGCCCAGCTGCCGCAACGTGCGCGACCTCGGCGGCCTCCCGACGACGGCCGGCGGGACCATCCGCCCGGGCGCGCTGATCCGCTCGGACTGTCTGCAGTACCTGTCCGCCGGAGGGCGTCGAGGCGGTACGCCGTACCGGCGTGAGCCGGGTGATCGACTTGCGCTCCGACGGCGAGGTTTCGGCGTACCCGACACCGTTCACCCAGGATCCGATCGGCCTGCACGTGCCGGTGAGGACTCCGACGACCCGCAGGACGGCACACCACGATCGTCGGCGCCTGCACCGAAATGCTCGACCTCCACCCCGACCGGTTCGCCGCCGCCCTGCGCGCAATCGCCGAAGCCCCCGAGGGCGCCGTCGTGGTTCATTGCTACGGCGGCAAGGACCGCACCGGCGTACTCGTCGCGCTGGCGCTGATCGATCGCCGGCGTCCCGGAAGACGAGATCGTCGCCGACTACTTCGTTGACCCAGGGCCGGATGGCGCCGCTGCATGGCCGAACAGCTCGCCGCCGAACCGGACGAGTCGCTGCACCCGCGGTTGATCGAGTTCCACGACACCCGCGCCAGCTCTATGACTCAGATCTTGCGGCACCTGGACAGCAAGTACGGCGGTCCCATTGCCTACCTGACCCAAGCCGGGCTGACTCCCACAAGCCAGCACGCCTTGCGATCCCGCCTCACCACGCGCTAGCCGATGCCTCTCCGTCTCAACGCGCTGATCAACCAACTCATCCAGCATCGCCGGCAACGGCGGCGCGGTACCGGGATGGAACCGGGCCCCCACGATCGTCGTCCGCGGCGGAATCACCTCGACCTTGGGCCCGGTCAGCCCGGGCTTCGAGCACGATGGAATCCGTTGCCGCCGGGACCCTCGCGGGTTTTGATCGAAGTCCTCCCAGTCAACGAAAGGCAAACGCCTTGAAGAGACTTATGCAGCGATCGATCACCGCGGTGGCCGTCACGGCAGCCGGACTCGCACTGACAACCCTGCCCGCGTCCGCCGGCAACACCAGCCCCAACGCACCCCGGGCCAACCCCGAGCGCAACACCTTCTGCGCCAACACGGGCTGGTGGCGAGTCGGTTTCCAGATGACCGGAACCAGCAACGACGGCCGGTACGGCACGTGGCGGATCAACAGAATCGTCGACGACCCACACCAAACCCGCTTCGACGCAACCTTCTCCCCTGACAGCAGCTCAGTCAGCTGGTACTGCGTCTGACGCTCGCCCTGTCCCTCCACGGACACGGCCATAACGTCGCCGTCGGCCCGCACCGTGGGCCGACGGCGCTCGCGCAAAGCGGGGCGGTACCGTTCGGGCATCGCCGTCGGCTGGGAACTCCCGCGACGACGGCCGATACCGCCAAGAAGTCCTCCGGCTTGCGTTCGCGGGCAGAGCCATCTGCGGTGAGGGCTTGCACTCCGGGGTGCTGGGATTTACCTTCAGCTAATCGTTAGGAAAGTTTCCTAATGGTCGAGGCAGCTGCAGCGCCTTTCCCTTCACCGCCCGGAGGACACCGCTGATGTCGTATCTACTTCGAGGGCTGACCGCTGCCGCGGTCGTCGCCACCGTCCTGGTCGCTCAACCCAGCCCTGGCACCATCGGGATCGACGGCCGCCATGGCCGCCGACACCCTGCTCTCCCAGGGGAAACCCGCCACCGCATCGTCCGTCGAGGGCAGCGGCTTCGAGGCGGCGCAAGGCCGTCGACGGCAACTCCACCACCCGGTGGGCCAGCGCCGAAGGCCACGATCCCGAGTGGATCCGGGTCGACCTCGGCGCCACCGCGAGCATCCGCCGGGTCAAGCTGAACTGGGAGGCGGCGTACGGCAAGTCGTACAAGATCCAGACGTCAGCCGACGGCTCGGCCTGGACCGACGTCTACTCGACCACGACCGGCAACGGCGCGATCGACGACCTGACCGTGACGGGCAGCGGCCGGTACGTCCGCGTCTACGGGACCGCCCGCGGTACGTCGTACGGCTACTCGCTCTGGGACCTCGAGGTCTACGGCACCACCGGCGGCGGCTCGGACGACACCACGCCACCGAGTACGCCGAGCGGCCTCGCCGCGACCGGGACGACCTCGAGCAGCGTGTCGCTGGCCTGGAACGCGTCCACGGACACCGTCGGCGTCACCGGCTACATCATCTCCCGCAACGGCACGGAGATCGCGACGACGGGCACCGGTACGACGTACACGGACACCGGTCGCGCAGCATCGACCAGCTACACGTACACGGTCAAGGCGCGCGACGCCGCCGGCAACGTGTCCGGCGCGAGCAACACCGTCACCGCGACCACGCAGGCCGGTGGCGGCAGCGGGCCGGCCGTACCGTTCGGCAGCCACCAGTTCCCGTACGCCGCCGGCATGCTCAAGCCGTCCGGCAGCCAGGCGACGCTCGACCAGAAGGTGGTCGACTACTACCAGCGGTGGAAGTCGGCTTTCGTCAAGCAGAACTGCGGCAACGGCTGGTACCAGATCATCTCGCCCGACGCCGACCACCCGTACGTCGCCGAGGCCCAGGGCTACGGCATGGTCGTCACCGCGACCATGGCCGGCGCCGACCCGCCGCCAAGACGATCTTCGACGGCCTGGTGAAGTACATGCTGGCCCACCCCTCGGTCAACAACGCCGACCTGCTGGCCGCTGAGCAGGACACCTCCTGCGTGAGCGTCAACGGCTCCGACAGCGCGACCGACGGCGACATGGACGTCGCCTACGGCCTGCTGCTGGCCGACCGGCAGTGGGGCAGCGCGGGCACCTACAACTACAAGCAGCTCGCGATCCGGCACATCAACGCGATCCGGGCGAGCGAGATCAACCCGAGCACCAACCTGCTCAAGCTCGGCGACTGGAGCAGCTCCGGCGACCAGTACTACTACATCTCCCGTACGTCGGACTGGATGATCGACCACTTCCGCGCCTTCAGGACGGCCACCGGCAACTCGGCCTGGGACACCATCCGCACCGCCCACCAGAACGTGACAAGCCTCCCTGCAGGCGAACTACGCAGCCAGCACCGGCCTGCTGCCCGACTTCGTGGTCAACACCAACTCCACCCCGAAGCCGGCCGCCGGCCAGGTCCTCGAAGACCCGAACGACGGCGCGTACTGGTGGAACGCCTGCCGCGACCCGTGGCGCATCGGCGCCGACGCGGTCACCAGCGGCGACAGCCAAGTCGCTCACCGCGGCCCGCAAACTCAACACCTGGATCAAGTCCAAGACCGGCGGCAACCCCAGCAACATCGCCATCGGCTACAAACTGAACGGAACCCAGATCTCCTCCGGCAGCGACCCGGCGTACTTCGCCCCGTTCGCCGTCGTCGCCATGACCGACTCCAGCAGCCAGGCCTGGCTGGACGCCCTCTGGAACAAGATGCTCGCCACCCCGATCGACACCAGCAGCTACTACGCCGCCAGCATCCAACTCCAGGTAATGATCACCGCCACCCACAACCACTGGGTCCCCTAACCGCCCCGAACCCCGCGCGGCCGCAAGGCCGCGCGGGGTGCTCCCCCACGCTGCCTCCCACGTTGAGTAATTCACCTCATGCGTCCCGCTCTGGTCTCGCGGAGGATCAGCGCATGAGCAAACCGATCCAGCCCTCGCAGACGTCGGCCTTCTACGTCCAAGCGATCCTGTCCTTCGGCATCTCGTTGGCCGCGATGACCATCGCCATCGCCTACCTCCCCGCAGCCGGCTGGATCCGCGCCTTCCTCGCCCTCGGCCTCCTCTACCTCGTCACCTCGACCGTGACCCTTTGCAAGGTCGTCCGAGACCGCCAAGAACTCTCGGTCGTCACCACTCGAGTAGACCAAGCCCGCCTCGACACACTCCTCACAGAACACGACCCCTTCAGAGTCGACGCCTGAGCAACCGCCCCGGAACGCCAGCACTCACAGACCTCACTCGACCAGTCCCGTCCAGGCGTGGGTGGGGTACGCCTCGGGCTGCGTGCAGCAGGTTTGTGAGTGCTGGCGATCCGGAGGAAGTCGGGCGCAGACAGTGCAACCGAGCCGCACGCCGGTGTAAGAGCTCTTACAGGACGGCTGCTGTGTCGTTGGCGGCGGTTACCCGGCGGGGGACTTTGATTGGCGGCTCGATGAGGGCGACCTTGAGAGACTCACCGTCCGGGACGATCCACGGGGTTTCCGGGGAGGCGGCTGGTTCGGCTTTCCAGGTGTGGCAGACCTTGGGGATTTTGAGGGGGTAGATGGTCAGTTCGCCCTCGGGGCTGATGTGGAGGCGGAGGAAGCCTTTGTAGTCTTCGATGCTTTGGCCGGCGAAGAGTTCGTTCACGTTGAAGCGGAATTTGCCGGCGATCAGCAGATACGCGGCTACCAGTTCGGCGTCCACGAAGCCCACCAGCAAAGGGGTTACGACGAGCGTGACGAGAACGGTTATCCAGTCCGCGGCGTCCTGACTCAGGCGGAACAGCACAGCGGCCCAGGCGACCATCAGCGCCAAATGGGCCAAGGAATGCAGGAAGCCGGCAAAGGCGGCGGCCCACCCGCTGCGTACCAGCCCAAAGCGACTGAACAACACCCCAGCCACGACCGTGAACGCCACGCCGAAGGCCGCAGGAGTCCACGCGGACAGCAATCCGAAGATGCCGTTCGGCTCGGCGGCAAGGCCGAACTGCACGAGCAAGGCGAGCACGGTCTGCAGACCAGCCGTCAGTCCCCAGAACCCGGGGTTGCGGAAAGGGAGCTTGTAGATCCCCTTCGCCAACCGATTCGAGTCGCGGGCCTCGGGATAGGTCTGCACCTTGTCGTAGGTCGTGACCTCGTTGACGTCGGCAACTCGCGAGACCTTCGGCGGCAACGTCAACGACGGCGGGAGCAGATGCGTCGCCGACAAGAAAAGCACCCCCACCACCACTGGTGATCCGCTGCCCGCTGCCGTCGCGTTCGGCGTACCGGGCGTAGTGGTGTGCGTCGCCCGACAACATCACGCGCGTCACGGCGCCCAACGGCCGGATGATCTCGCGGTCGAAGAAGCGGATGGTGTCGTACTCGTGCGTGTCGCCGCCGGCGCCGGCGTGGACCCACGCGGGTGTCGGCGTACAGAGGATGACCTCGTCGCCTTCTTGCATGCCGGCCAGGGCCGCGCGGAAGTAGTCGAGTTGTGGCGCGTCGATGTAGCCGCTGAACTGGGTGTCGATGGCAACGAGCCACCAGCGGTGCGGGAGTTCGATCGCGAAGTAGCTGCGGCCCTGCTCGGTTTTCCAGCCGCCGACGTCGCGCTGCTGGGCGAAGACGCGCAGGAACGCCGTCAGGCCGTCGTACCAGTCGTGGTTGCCTGGCAGGGCGAAGAGCGTCGGCGGGTTCGCCGGTTCCGGCAGGGCGGCGCGGTACGGGCCCTTGGTGCGATCCTCGTACGCCGTCGACGAAGCGGCCGGGTACACCTGATCGCCGCCCATCACCAGCAGGTCGGCGCGCGGCAGGGGCAGCCCGTCGACGGGTTCGATCGAGGGCGCGGCAAGCACCGAGGCAACGGAGTACGTCGCGTCGAAACCGTCGCCGATGTCGGCGACGAAGTCGAACCACAGCTCGTCGGTGCCGTGCCGGTACCCGTCGGCGGGCAGACGAACTCTGCAGCTCGCGCTTGTCGGCGTACGCGCCGAAGATCCCGGACAGGACGGCCTTGACGCCGATACTGCCGAGCACCGACGGCAGCAACCAACGGACTGGTCCTCGAAGGCGGAATCCGAGCTCTTCCTCGGACAGATCAGAAGGGCGGCTCTGCTTCACCCGGCTACGCTACGGCCGGTGGGGTCCGACCGCGACCGGGACCGTGGCGTCGATGTGAGGACTGCGCCACCGGGCCGATAGATTGGCCCGCATGTCTAACGCGGCCGGGCCGGCCGAGACCGTCGACCTGGCGGCGCTGGCGGAGCGACATGGCCTGACCAGAAGCTCGGCGAGACCACCACTCGGCGCCTACCTGCGCGAGCTGTGGGGGCGCCGGCAGTTCATCGTCAGCTACGCCCGTGCCCGCACCTACGCCATGTACGCCGGTGCGCGGCTCGGCTCGGTCTGGCAGGTCCTCACGCCGCTGATGAACGCCGCCGTGTACTACCTGGCGTTCGGCGTCCTGCTCGGCACCAAGAACGGTATCGACAACTACGCCGCCTTCCTGATCTGCGGCATGTTCGTCTTCACCTACACGCAACGCTCGATGACCGAGGGCTCGCGGGCGCTGGCGCTCAACATGTCGCTGATCCGCACCCTGCACTTCCCGCGGGCGACGCTGCCACTGGCGTACGTGGTGAACGAGCTCAACCAGATGGCCGTCTCGATGGGCATCCTGTTCGTCCTGGTCGGGGCGACCGACGGGATCAGCTGGCGCTGGCTGCTCGTCGTACCGGCGCTGGCTCTGCAGACGATGTTCAACCTCGGAATGACCTTGATCTTCGCCCGGATCGGCACCTTCGTGTCCGACGTCAGCCAGCTGCTGCCGTTCGTCACGCGGACCTGGTTGTACGCCTCCGGCATCTTCTTCTCGATCCCGGACAAGCTCCGCGATATCGACGCGCCGTCGTGGGTGATCCACGTGCTGGCGCTCAACCCGATCTCGGCGTACATCGATCTCGTCCGCCGCGCGTTGCTCGACGAGCACGAGCAGCACGCGTTGCCGAACGCCTGGCCGATCGCGGCCGGCTGGGCGGTCGTCGTACTGGCCGGCGGGTTCGTGTACTTCTGGCGCGCGGAAGACCGGTACGGCCGTGGCTGAGACCGATCCCGACCGTCATCGCGGACGACGTCAACATCATCTACAAGGTGATCGCCGGGCAGGGCGGCAAGGGCACGGCGGCGACCGCGTTCCGGCGCATCCTGAAACGCCAGGACCGGCCGACGATCCGCGAGGTGCACGCGGTCAAGGACGTCACCTTCACGGCGTACAAGGGCGACGCGATCGGCGTGATCGGACGCAACGGCTCCGGCAAGTCGACCTTGCTCCGCGCGATCGCCGGCCTGCTGCCACCCGCGTCGGGCGCGATCTACACCGGCGGCCAGCCGTCGCTGCTCGGGGTGAACGCGGCGATGATGAACGACCTGACCGGCGACCGCAACGTCGTGCTCGGCTGCCTGGCGATGGGCATGTCGCCCGCCGAGATCACCGCAGCGGTACGACGAGATCGTCGAGTTCTCCGGCATCGGCGACTTCATCGATCTGCCGATGTCGACGTACTCGTCCGGGATGGCGGCCCGGCTGAAGTTCGCGATCGCCTCGGCCAAGACGCACGACATCCTGCTGGTCGACGAGGCGCTGGCCACCGGTGACGCCGAGTTCCGGGTCCGGTCGGAGCAGAAGATCAAAGACCTGAGGTCCGAGGCCGGCACGGTCTTCCTGGTCAGCCACAGCCTCGACGTCGTACTCGACACCTGCAACCGAGCGATCTGGCTCGACAAGGGAGTACTACGGATGGACGGCGACACCCAAGAGGTAGTCACCGCCTATACCCGTGAAGCCACCGCCACCAGGTAGTAGCCGCGTGGGCTAGGCGGATGCAGGCGCGCCGGGGGCTGCGGCTTGCGGCGGGGCCGGGCGCTCTTGAAGTCCCACCAGGAACCCGATGCCCCAGAAGATGTGCATGGTGGCGCAGATCAAGGGGAGCCAGAAGAGGGCTTTCCAGGGGAGGTAGCGGCCTTCCATGGCTGAGCCCACCAGGATCAAGAGGGCGTAGCCGAGGGGTGCCAGGAAGCCCAAGGTCAGGATGCTGACGCCGGTGGCCAGGCCGACGATGCCCAGGATGGTCCCGACGGCCATGAGGATCACCGCGACCGGCGGGGCCAGGTAGCGCTTGTTGGCGGTCTCCGGGTGACGGCGGATCACCTCGCGGCGCCACTGGCCGGTGTGGAAGAACTGCCTGGCCACGTCCGTCAGCGACGAGCGCGGGCGGTACGTCACCGACAGGTCGGGGCTGAACCAGATCAGGCCGCCGGTCTTGCGGATCCGGTAGTTGAGTTCCCAGTCCTGGGCCCGGTGCATCGACTCGTCGAAGCCGCCGACGCGTTCCAGCGCCGCGCGGCGGAAGACGCCGAGGTACACGGTGTCCGCCGGCCCCGCCTTGCCGCCCTGGTGGAACGTGGAGGCGCCCAGCCCGAGGCGCGACCGGTAGGCGCAGGCGACGGCCATCTCGATCGGCGTACGGCCCTCGGCGGCCATCACGCCGCCGACGTTGTCGGCGCCGCTCTCGTGCAGCACCTCGACCGCGCGGGTGATGTAGCCCTGGGTCAGCACACCGTGGCCGTCGACCCGTACGACGATGTCGTGGCGGGCGTGCGCGATCCCGGTGTTCAGGCCCGGACGGGGTCTTGCCCGGACGGGTTGGCCACGATCGTGATCCGTTTGTCGGCCTCGGCCAGCCGGTCGGCGATCTGCTGCGTCTTGTCCTTGCTGGGACCGATCGCGAGCACCACCTCCAGCTCGCCGGGGTACTCCTGGTCGAGGACGCGGCCGACTGCCTCCTCGAGGTGGCGTTCCTCGTTCAGCACCGGCATCACGACGGAGACTGGGGGCCAGGAGGACAAGGACATGTTCAGGTCAGGCCTTACAGATCGAAGCGACGTCATCGACGTCGTTACCGGGTTTGGACGGGGTGGTGCTGGTCTTGCCGGGCTTGGCCGACGTGGTCGGCTTCTTGGTGGCCGTGGTGCTCTTGCTGCTACTCGGGGTGTTCGTTGTCTTACCGTCTCCGCCATTGGACGACTTGTCCAGCGCTTCGGACTTTCCGATCGCCTCGGCCACCTTGGCCCGGATCAGCTCGAAGTCCGGGTTGCCGGTCTTGATCAGCGGCGGGACCGCGGAGAAGCTTGACACCGGCAGCTTCTTCGAGTCCAGCGCGAGGTCGGTGAAGGTGCCCAGATCGCCGGCCGGGATGTTGGTGTTGACCACCTCCTTGCTCGCCTAGGCGATGCCCTGGAACTTGGTCAGCACCGTCTGCGGCGACAGCTGGTTCAGCATCGCGGTCATCACGCACTTCTGCCGGGTCATCCGCTCGTAGTCGCTGTGCACCGGCCCTCGACCGCGCGAACCAGAGGGCATGGTACCCGTCCAGATGCTGGTTCTGCCCGGCTCGATGTAGCCCTTGATCGGCGCGCCGATGCCGCCGATCGGGACCCGCTTGCCGACGTCGAGGGTGATCCCGCCGACCGCGTTCAGCAGGTCGCTGGAACCCGGCGAGGTCGATCAGTACGTAGTAGTTGACCTTCAGCCCGGTGATCGCCCTCGACCGCCTGCTTGGTCGCCGTGACGCCCGGGTTCTTGACGCCGGGGAAGAGCTGCTTGTGGCCCGCGCCGTAGGTGTAGACGCCGTTGAGCAAGCAGTTCGTCGGCGCAGTCCTTCCACCGGAAGCCGTTCGGGGAACTCCTTGTCCATCGCGGTCCCGGCCGGGAACGGTACCTGGCCATGTTCCGCGGCAGGCCGATCAGCACGGTCCGGCCGGTGTTCGCGTCGATGCTGGCCAGCGTGATGCTGTCCGGCCGGGTGCCGATCCGGTCCGCGCCGGAGTCGCCGCCGAGCAGCAGCACGTTGTACCGGCCCTTGTCCGCCTCGGACTTCTTCCCGTTGCCGAACACGTGGCGACGAAGTCACGCTGGCGTCGACACGATCGTGCTGCCCCAGATCAGCCGCACCGACGACGAGCACGATCAGCAGCCCCGTCGAGCGATGCTGGTGGTCAGCCGGTGTTTGCGTTCGAGCGTCAGCGGCCGGCCGAGCCGGTAGGCGTCCACGAACAGCGCCGCCCAGCCGATCGCGAGCACGATCAGCAGGATCTGGATGATCCGCAGCGTCGTCGGCGACACCATCAGGTTGATCGCGCCCGCCCGCCAGATCAGCGACAGCAGGATCAGGAACACGACGACCGCGACGATGCCGACGAGCACCCGCCAGGCCCAGCGCCCGGCCCGCTTGCTGCCGGCCGCGATCTGCGCGGATCCGGGCAGCACCAAGGTCATCAGCAGCAGCGTGACCGCTCGCTTGAAGCGGACCGGCTCGCTGAGATTGCGCAGGTCTGGCTTGTCCTGCGGCATGAAACCTTCCGTTCTCCCGTGGCATGGACGACACCACCTTCTCAGGCGCGCCGACCTACCTCCTTTTCCCATCCCTCACCAGGTACGACGTACCGGGCGGGGGCATGGTTCGAGCCGGGCGGATCCGGAGACGAAGGGTAACAGTTTCCTCACCCAGCGAGAGCGGCGACCAGCCGGTACGGATCGCGGGGGGTCTCGCGGCGTTGCCGCAGGTTTACCCGTGTACTGGCCCGTACGGCGAAGTTTTCATGGCCTTGTGATGGCCGTAGACGGGGTTCATCGGATACGAAGAGTCCTGGGCCGGCTACGGCCTGCTTGCGCCGCCCAACCGCAAGCTCTCCAGTGAGGACAGGAAACCGCCCATGAGACTGTTCCGTACCCTTGCCGCGACCACCGTCGCGCTCAGCGCCGCGCTGCTCGGCAGCAGCCAGGCACTCGCCGTCGAGGCCACACCACAGGCCTCCGCCCCCGCCGCCGTCGCCGCACCCGGTGCCGACTTCACCGGCATCGCGGCCCTCAGCAACTGCTCCGGCTCCCTCGTCCGGTACGCCGGATCGCTGTCCACCGACGCAGCGCTGATCCTCACCAACGGCCACTGCTACGAAGGTGGCATGCCCAGCCCCGGCCAGGTGATCGTGAACCGGTCCTCCAACCGGTCGTTCACGCTGCTCCGGCCCAGCTCGAGCAACGCCGGTACGGTCCGGGCCAACCGCGTCCTCTACGCGACCATGACCAAGACCGACATGTCGCTGTACCGGCTCACCGAGTCGTACGCCTCGATCAAGTCCCGGCTCAACGTCACCCCGCTGACGCTGGCGCAGCAGTCCCCGGTCGCCGGTGCCGGAATGGCGGTCGTGTCGGGGTACTGGAAGCGGATCTACACCTGCTCGGTGCAGAGCATCATCCCCGAGCTGCGCGAAGCCGGCTGGGTGATGAAGAGCTCGATCAAGTACCGCCAGCCCGGTTGCGAGACCATCGGCGGCACGTCGGTCCGCGGTGACCGCCAAGGTTTCGTTGCCGGCGTCGATCGTGCGAACGAGCTGCTCGCCTCGCTCGCCAAGCGTCGATGCCAGGACGTCGAGCTGGTCGACCAGGTTGGCCAGCAGCAGGCGGCGCTCGTCCAGTGCCCGGGCCAGCGGCGTCGCAGTGTCCGAGAGGTCGGCGAGCTTGACCAGGACCTTGCGTAACTCGGGCTCTCGGCCCTGCAGGGCGCTTGCGGCTTCCCTGATCAGGATTCGCACCTGAGCCTGGGTATCGGCGTCGAGGACCGACGTCAGCTCGTCGATCGGGACGAAGACGTCGGTGCGGTCGCTCGCGATCTCCTGCCCTTCGGCCAGCGGGCCGGACGCCGGATCGCCGGGATCGATGTTGACAACGAGCACCTGCAGCACGTTGAGCGGGCGCAGCGATGCGGTCGCGTCGGCAAAGATCTTGCCCTGGAGCTCCGGGTCCAGCCGCAGGGTCGCGATCGCCTGGCCGCCCTCCTGGCGAACTCCGATGACCCGGCCGGCCGACGCGCCGGCGACGCTGGCGGTTGGCTCCTTGCCGGGGTCGAGCCCGGCGCCGTCGGGAAGCGCGACGTCGACGAGGTAGGGCTCGGAGCTAAACGGGAGCTGGATCTCCTTCTTGATCAGCGTGTAGCCGACGAAGACCAGTGCGGCAATTAGTTGTAAGACGACGACGGTGCGCGCGAGCGGGATCCGGCCCGCCTTGAGCTGGGGATCGACGAACTCCTTGAGGCCCCGGACGATCCGGACGGGCAGGGTGAGCAGTCCGCGCAGGCTCATTCGCAGACTCCCATCACTGCCAGCTGGCGAGAGGCCTTGGGGCTGATCGCCTGGACGTCCGCACAGGCGGCGCGCTTTGCCTGCGGATCGGGTTCGCTTGGAGCGCCGGGCTCGCCGGGCAAGCCCGCCAGCGGACCGGCCAGATCGGCGTAGGAGGCGATCGACCAGGTGTGGCCCGAGCCGAGCGGATTCTGTGCGAGCGTCTGGTACGGGCGGAAAGACGCCGCTCGCGGCGGAGAACGTGGCGAGTAGCTGCTGGTAGGTAGGTGCACCCTGCCGCGAGGGCTCGAGCAGGGCGGGCAGGACCGAGCCGCCGAAATCGTCGACGACTGGCCCGAGGGTCCGGAGCAGTCTCTCGAGGTCCGGGAGGCGTTGGCGATCCTGCCCGAGATCAGGCGTAGGTCGGCTATCAACGGCGTCGCGCCGCGGAGGACCGGAATCGAGCGCTCGAGCAGCGGCGTCGCCTGATCGATCGCATCGGTCAGGCCGGGCAGGGCCGGCGTGACCTCGACGCCGAGGCGGTCGAGGCGGTCGACGAGGTCGGTCAGAAGCGGAGCGCCAGCCCGCAACTCGGCGAGCACTCCGGGCAAGTTGGCCAGGGTCGCGTCGAAGGGCTGGGCGTCGTCGACGGCCAGGGCGGCCGTCGTCCGGCTCAGGCGGTTGAGCATCGGCACCAACTCGTCTTCGCGACTGGCGACGGCCTCGACCGTGTCGGCGAAGCCGGAGATCGCGCCGGCAAGCTCGCGGCGGCCACTACCCTGCAGCGCCCTCACCGGCCCTGTAGTGCGCCGCGTCAGCTCGGGGCCCGTTTCAGTATCCGCTGGATGCCTTCGATCGCCTCGCCCTTGAGGGTTCTCGAGCCGACTCTGGCGAGGACCTTGAGACCCTGGCGGATCTCGGGGCGCAGCACTCGCAAGGCCTCGTCGAGGGTCACGTAATTCGTCGTCTGCTCGCGCGGGATCGCACCGCCCTCGTCGAGCAGCGGCGCGCCGGGAGTCCCCGGCCGCAGCTCGACGAAGCTCGAGCCTTCGAAGAGTGTGTGCGGCCGCATCTCCGCTCGGGCATCGGCGTGCACGGGGACGTCCTCGGTCAGGATCAGCTCGACGATCGCGTTGTCGCCCTGCCGCTCGACCGAGCCGATGCGGCCGACGTTGACCCCGGCCAGGCGGACGTCGCGGCCGATCGCGCCGAGGCCCTGCGCGCTCTCGAACTCGGCGAAGTAGCTCTGCGTCTGCTCGAGCGGATTCGGCCTCAGCACCCCGAGAGCGACGATCAGGATCCCGCCGACGATCGCGGCGATGCCGAAGATCCGCTTTCGGCCCTGGCTCAGCATGAGGCGGAGTCCTCGAGCGCTTCGCCGGGTCCGGGCAGGGGGTTTCGGTTCGTGTGGCAGGTCAGGACCGTGATCACGCGACCCATCGGCGCGTTGGCCCCCGCCCCGCGCCCGACCGGGAAGCGGACGCTGGTCGCCTCGGCCAGCCCCGTTCCTGAGCGCTTGATGTCGCGGGCGTAAGGAGCGACGGCATCGACGATCTGGCTGACGTCCGGCAGCAGCGGGTTGAGAGAGGCAAGCGTCGGGAAGACGTCGTGGATCAGCGGTATCGAGGTCCGCAGCACCGGGATCGCGACGGCCGAGATCCGGGCGCTCTCGGTCCGCAGCTCGTCGCCGAGCGAAAGCAGCCTGACGATGTCGGGCATCGCCGCGTTGAGCCCGGCGACGGCGGGCTCGAGCTCGCCGGCGGCCGCCTCGAGGTCGGCCAGCAGGGGATCAGCGAGCGGTCCGGTGGCGATCAGCTCGTCCTCGAACGGGCGCAGTAGCTCGATCGCGAGCTGCAGGCTCTCGGCCCGGTCGCCGATCGTCTCGAGGACAGCGCTGCCGGATCGGATCGAGCCGGCGACATCGTCGGCCCGGTTGCCTTGGAGGGCGACGCTGACAGCCGAGGCATTGCCGAGGCCGTCCGCCAGGGCGCCGGGCTCGCGCGTGGCGGCCTCGAGCTGGACGCCGAGGTTCTCGGCGGCCGGGCCGATGTCGCCGAATGCCTCGTTTAGCTGATCGCCGCGGTTGGCCTCGCCAAAGCCGATGTTGACAACGGTCTCGCGAAGCGATTCACGGGCCTCTTCGTCGAAGAGCTGGACGACCTCGAGCAGGTCGACTCCGGATGTGACCCTGGACTGCGGGATCCTGCCGCCGTTGGGCAGTGCCTCGGCCCGGGGATCGCCCGGGTAGATCTCGAGGTAGGTCGCATAGACGATCGAGTGGACCCGGACGTTGGCCCGGGCGTCGGATCCGATCGGCCGGAACTCGGGCTTGGTGATGTTCGCGGTAACGATCGTGCCGGAGTTGTCGCGGTCCGGCTCGACACCGCTGACGAGTCCCGCGAGCTTGCCGCCGATCCGAATCGCCTGGCCCTCGCGCATGACCGGGGCATCGCCGGGGACTTCGACCTCGACCGTGTAGCGCGACTGGAACGGCGGGCCCGTGGTCGAGGCGAAGGCGACGTAGGCCAGGAAGGCGCCAACGACCGCGACGATCAGGCCGAGCGGCACCTTGTAGTCGTCGAGCCTCGAGGTAACCCGCGAGACGCGCTGGTTCAGATGCCTCGATATGCGCCCGGGCCCACTCATGGCTTGAAGAGGAAGTCGACGATGTCTTCGAGAACGCGCGCGGCGCCGCGGCCCACGCCTCCACGCGGGTCCGCCGGGTCGCCAAGCCCGGGCAGGCCGAGCTGGGGCGCGAAGGCCGAAAGATCCAGCTGGGGGATCTTCGGCAATTCGATCGGGCCTGGCAGACCGGACGCCGCCGAGGGGCTCGGCGCGTAAGCGTTCACGTCCGTGCGCCGAGCGCTGTTCTTTGACCCAGCGGCGCGATTGCGATCGTCGCGTTCGGCGCGCTGCCCCCGGCGGAGACTCTCGAGGACATCGGTCAGGCAGCCGGGCTTGACCGGGGCGCCGAAGATCTCGCAGTTGAAGACACCCGAGACGCGCAGCCAGTTTCGACGCGCGTGCTGTTCGCCGTAACCCAGCAAATCGCCGGGCTCGACGGCCACGGCGCCGAAGCCGCGGCGGTTCAGGGTCCCCCCCGCTTCGCCGTATGAGTCGTCGTCGAAGAGCGCCGGGAACGCGTCCTCGCCGCCGAGGACCGTGTTGAGCAGATCCGCGGTCGCGCCGGTCAGGTCGAAGGCGCCGGTGATTACGCGCTTCTTCGAAATCTCGAGCGAAGGCCTCGCGGCTTGGACCAGCTTCTTTGTCAGTTCGAGGGTCGGCTGCTGTTCCTCGATCCAGGCACCGGCATCGCCCAGGAACGGAGTCAGCATCTCGATCGCCTGGGCGAGCTGGGGCGCCCCGGCGCGAAGCTGCTCGGCGAGCGGGATCGCCTTGCCGGTCGCGCGGTTCAGGGCGCCGAGGGTCGAGTGAGCCTGCTCGGTCGTCTGCGGCAGGGCTTCGAGCCCGGCGTCGAGCTCATCGGCTTGCGCGGCAGTGGCCTCGAGAACCCGCGGCAGAGATTCGATCAAGCGCTCGAGATCGGGGTCTTCCTGCTCGGTCTGGCGTGTGACGTTCTCGGCGCTGGAGATCAGCCGCTGGAGCGCCTGGTTCTGGGAGGCGACCTCTCCCAGCGCCTGGTTCGCCTCGCTCAGAGCCGGCTTGAGCGCCAGCGCTGCCTCGTTGAGGTCGGCGCCGCGGCGATCAAGCGCCTTGGCGGTTTCGACCAGGATCAGCTTGATCCCGGCCTGCTCGGCGGGTCCGAAGGCGTTGATCAGATCGTCGAGCCGCGGCGAGACGAGGGTCCGCGGGCAGGTCTCGTGGTCGGTGCAGACGATCCCCTCCTCCCCCAGCGGCTCCTCCGCGTCACCGGGGTTGAAGGCGACGTAGCTGTCGCCGGTCGTGTCTTGCTGGCGGACAGCCGCCGTGGCATCGGCGCGCGGCGGCTCGATCGAGTCGTTGAGGACCAGGTTGACCACCGCGTTGCCGCGATCGTTGACCTCGATGTCGCCGACCGAGCCGGCGAGCGCACCGTCGACGCGAACGTGCATGCCTTCGACCAGCGGGAACGCCGTGTCGAACTCCGCCGGCACCTGGCCGGCTCCGGCGGGCGGCCGCGAGGTGATGACGAGGATCGCGATCGCGAGCGCCAACAGCACCCCGACGATCACGGCGGTCCCCTTTGCGAGAGCGTCGGGCATCAGTCGCCGGCCTCCACGTCACCGATACGGGTTGATGCCCAGTCGTCCCAGGGCTGGCACTCGAGCGCCCCCGGGGTCCTGTGGAACGGCGGCTCGATCAGACCCGGCCCGCAGTCGGACGGTCCGAGGGCGCCGCCGGCGATCGTCGGCGGCGGCAGGACGTTGGCGACGCCGGTGTTGGTGCGGATCATGTGGCCGTTGCGGTCGAACCCGGCCGCCGCGTCTGCGGTGTTCTGGAAGAAGCCGATCGACTCCGGCGCCCAGATCCGCAGGTAGTCGGCGATCGGGTTGAGCCGTTCGAGCAACGGCACCAGCTCCTCGAGCAGCGGCGGTCCGATCTTGATCAGCCCTCGTTGCTGGCGCAGCTGGGTCGGCGTCTCGGCGACCAGGAGCCGGGTCTCCTCGAGGAACGGGCCGGCTGCGTGGCTTGCGGGGGCGGCCAGGCGCGCAAACGGCCCGAGCTCGTCGACCAACGGCCCCGTGCCGTCGACCAGGGCCTCCAGGTTCGGTATCGCCTCGGTGGTGCGCTCGAGCAGCCCGCGGCCGGCGGCCAGGGCAGGACCGATGTCCTCGGTGCTCTGTGCCAACTCGGCCTGCCGGTTGCCGGCGGCGCCCAGCAGGGCCGCCAGGCCGTCGACGGAGCCGCCGAGGTCGTCCGGGCTCTGAGCAAGAGCGGAGACGACCCGCTGGCTCTGGCCGACGAGGGTGCGGAGGGCCTCGCCGTCGCGGTTGACCTGTCCGAGCAGCAGGGCCGTCTCGCCGAGCGCGGCGGCGCTGTGGCGCAGAGTCCGGTCGAAGTCCGGACCACGGTTGATCAGCGCGTCGTCGAGGCCAATCAGGATTTCTTTGAAGTTCGCCCGGACCTTCGGCTTCAGCGTCGAGACGGCGAGGTCGAAATCGACCGGGTTGTCGACCTGGTTGCCGCTCAGCGTCGAGCCTTCCTCGAGCTCAGGCAGCGTCGGATCGCCCTCGGTCAGATCGACGGCTCGGTTGACGGCGCCGACGTTCGAAGCGAGCCGGATGTTGGCGAAGGCTCCCTGGTGGAGGATGAAGTCGGGATCGATCTCCATCGTCACCTCGGGATCGCCGGCCTCGTTGAGCTCGACCTCGGTGACGTTGCCGACGACGATCGCCCCTGCGGTCACGTCGCCGCCTGGAATCAGCCCGCGTACGTCGTCGAAGACCGCCTTGAGCTGGTAGGTGTCGCGCGACGCGTTGACGACGAGCAGGACCATCACGATCGCAAGGCCGATCGCGCTGAAGACGACGACGCGGGCCGCATTCGGCCCGAGCTGGCGGAGTAAGCCCGACCTCATGCGATCGGCAACCCGGGGTCGAAACCCCAGAACAGGAAGGTCATCACCATGTTGAGCACGGTGACGACGATCAGGTTGACGGCCATCGACTGGGCGGTCGCGGTGCCGACCTCGACCGGTCCCCCCCGCACCCGGTAACCAAAATAGAGGGCGATCAGGATGACCGCCGTCGATAAGACGATCCCCTTGATCATCGAGTAGATCAGGTCGGTCGGCGTGGTCACGATGTAGAAGACCAGCTCCCAGGTGCCCTGGGAGACCGTCCCGCTGCGGACGTATGAGCCGAGCCAGGCCGCCGCCTCACCGGCGCCGAGCGAGATTAGGAACGCGATCGGCATCACGACCGAGGCGGCGATGATCCGCGTCGAGACCAGGTAGGTGATCGACGGGATGCCCATGATCTCCATCGCGTCGACCTCTTCGTTGACCCGCATCGCACCGAGCTGGGCGACGATCCCGCCGCCGACCTTGGCGGCCACGATGAAGCCGAAGATGAAAGGGACGACCTCGCGGTTGACGCAGAAAGAGCTGAACAGCGGGCCGGCGATCGCGGCGCCGATCGACTGGCCGATTGCCTCGGCGGTGATCCCGCAAGCGGCACCGCCGATGAATGAGATGAAGACGATGACCAGGACGCTGCCTGAAACCAGGATCCCGATCTGCCGCAGGACCTCGGCCGCGTAGGGCGTGACGTTGCGGATGCCGCGATAGGCGTCCCAGACGAACGAGAAGAACTCGCCCGCGACGTCGATCAAGGGCAGGTGCTTGGGGCGTTCGAGCGCCTTGGTGACGCTGCCGCGGGGATCGGCGGCTGCATCGGCGCGCTTGGCGCGCGGACGTGGCGGGGCTGCGCTCATCCGCCGAAGTTCACCTCCGGGAAAAGAGCCTGGAACATCGTCGTGTAGACCAGCGTGACGATCCCGATCGCGACCAGCGACGAGACCACGGACTCGTTGACGGCCTTGCCGACGCCCTCGGCGCCACCGCCCACCTGAAGGCCCTTGTAGGCCGCGATCAGCCCGATGATCACGCCGAACAACGTCAGCTTGACGACGCTACCCCAGAGATCGACGAAGTTCGTCAGGGTCAGCAGCTGGCTGAAGAAAGCCTGGGGAGTCGAGCCGTAGAGGACGACCGCCGCGGTGAACGTGCCCGCGATCCCGGCCCAGAAGGTCAGCAGGCT
>CAWFMT010000003.1:0-1383265 GCA_963817075.1 uncultured Chitinophagaceae bacterium
AGGCCGCGGCGGACGAGCACATGACGAATCGGTTTGGGGGTCCGTCGCGACAGCGCCGCCCGGCCGCGGTAGGCCCCGGCATTGGAGTGATGGATGAACCCGATCCCGTCGGGCTTGAGGACCCGCCGCGAGCTCGGCTCAGGTAGGTCGTCGAGCACGTCGGCCTCGACGTGGACCAGCGAGTCGAAGCTGAACGCGAAGTCGATCGAGGCGTCGGCGACTCGGGAGGCCCTGCGCCCGTCGTTGACATGGAAACTCGACGTTGCTCGGCGTCCGCGAAGCGCTCGCGACAGTCCCCTCCACGCAGCGCTTCGGCCAGGTCGACCGAGCGATCAGGCGCTCCGCTAGGCGTCCTTGAGGTACTGCGTCCAGCGGCCGAACCCAGGCGCGATCTCGAGGATCGTCTGGGGTGGGGACTATCGATTGGATGCGGGGCTGCATCCACGCGGTGCCACATCGCGTCCGTCCCGCCCCACGGTTTCGACCATTCGTCGCCCTGCTCCTCGTCCAGGCCCAGGTCCCGGCCTCAGACCTGGCTGGGTTCGCGTCGAGCTCGGGCACCGGGGCCGGAGGGTAGTTCAGCGCACGCCGGGCCTACGACCGTCGGGCGTGACCCCGCCGGACGCTCCCTCGCTTCCTCGTCGAGCGCCCGGAAGATCTGCGCACCTATCGCCGCTCCCACCGTCTCGCCTACATCATCCGCGTGCTGCCAGCGCGTCTGCGAGGCCCTCAGCGCGCCAGCTTGAGGTCCCGAGCGACGGGGGCAGCGTGCTCGACTACGGGTGCGCCGACTCGCCCTACCGCCGGTTCTTCGGTCCCGACACGGACTACGTCCCGGCCGACCTGCCAGGCAACTCGCACGCCACGGTGCAGCTGAGGCCCGACGGCTCCGTTCCGCTGCCGGATGCGCATTTCGACGCTGTCCTCTCAACCCAGGTGCTGGAGCACGTGACCGATCCCGGGCTGTACCTGGCCGAGTGCGCGCGCGTGCTCAAGCCGGGAGGGCGCCTGCTGCTCTCGACCCACGGGATCATGGTCTATCACCCCGACCCCGACGACTACTGGCGCTGGACCTGCGCCGGGCCTGCGCCGCGCTGTCGAGCAGGCGGGGTTGGAGGTCGTGCACTTCGAGGGCATCATGGGGCTTGCCGCGACCGGCCTGCAGCTCATCCACGACTCGATCTTCTGGCGCCTGCCGCGGCCTCTGCGCCCGTTCTCGCGTGCTCCAGACCCTGATCGCCTTTGCCGACCGGCTCGAGCGGCGCGACAGCCGTGACATGAACGCGCTCGTCTTCGCGGTGGTGGCCCGCAAGCCGTGAAGGAGGCCGGAGCGGCTGGCCGGCGCGTCGCGGCGCCTCGCCGGCGCCAATCGAGGCCCCGCGCGGCGTTCGCGGAGACCTATCCGAGCCACTTCGTCGAGATCGGCTCCAACGACGGCCAGAAGCACGATCACCTGACGCCGTTCATCCGCGGACCAGTGGTGGGGGATCATGGTCGAGCCGGTGCCCTACGTGTTCGAGCGGCTGCGCCAGAACTACGGCGACCTGGCGCCCGGGTCAAGCTCGAGAACGCGGCGATCGCCGACCGCGACGGGCAGTTGCCCTTCTACCACCTGCCCCAGGGCGAGCAGGACGGCAGCCTGCCCGAGTGGTACGACGCGATCGGGTCGTTCTCGCGCGAGTCGCTCCTGCGCCACGTGCGGGACATTCCGGACATGCGAGCGCCTGGTGAAGACCGAGGTGCCGGCCATGACCTTCGACTCGCTGCTGGAGCGCCACGGCGACCCCGACGTCGACCTCCTGCTGCTGGACACCGAGGGCTACGACTTCGAGATCCTGCGCAACATCGACCTGTCGGCGTGCAGGCCTCGCATGGTCGTCTACGAGCACTACCACCTCGACGACGGCGATCGCGCCCAGTGCCGGGCGCTGCTGGAGAGCAGCGGCTACTGGACCCTCGAGGAGGGCTTCGACACCTTCTGCCTGCGCCTCGGCGCCGACGACGCGCTGACGGAGTTGTGGCGCGGCGCCGAGCCCGCCGTGCCCGGGGTGGCCAAGAGCGACGAGGCGCGGGAGTTGGAGTTGCACGACCGCAGTGTCCCGCTGCCCGACGGGGCCGAGGCTGAGCTGCGCGACGACAACCCGCGGCTGGCCGAGCTGCGCGAGGCCTACGCGGCGCTGGACATCCCGGCGACGGCGGCGTCGCGCTGGAGCGCCGAGCGTGTCGCCGGCTTCCTCGACCTGCGCTGGTTCCGTGGCGAGTCGCTGATCACGTGGCACTACCGCTCGACGCCGGAGGAAACCGAGCGCCGCTACCGCGCGTTGCTCGAGCACGTTGCGGCGCGCGACCGGCTCGGGCTACTGGACCGGGTCGAGGAGGACGGGCTGTTCGGGTGCTGGACGTTCGCATTTCCCGGGCGCCCCCGCGTCAGTAGAGACCTGCTCGACTCGGTCAACGAGCTGAGCTTCCTGGCGCGCGCCGGGTTTGCCGAGCCCGACGGCCTGCGTCGGGTCCTGAATAAACTCAGGAATGGAGCTCCAGCCAGTTGTCTCAAAGTGAATTTTGGCGATGGGCAAGCTTCTGAAATTGCTGCGATGTCTGGTTTTGACTGTGTGTGGATCGACAGGGAGCATTTGGGTCAAGATTGGTCGGTGGTTGCTACTCATATTTGGGCCGCAAAGTCTCATGACGTCGATGTGATGGTACGAATACCAAGGGGGAGTTATAGTGATTATATCAAACCGCTTGAGCTGGATGCGACAGGGATTCTTGTGCCTCATATCATGAACCTCGAAGACGCAAAGAATGTAATAAGGATGACAAGATTTCATCCAATTGGCCGTCGAGCAATTGATGGGGGAGGAGCAGACTGCGCATATACAGGAATTGAATTCAATGATTATTTGAGACAGGCAAACGAACAGAGATTTGTAGTGTTACAGATTGAAGATCCTGAACCATTAAAGGACCTTGAAGCAATCGCAGCGCTGGAAGGTTATGATATGTTATTTTTCGGGCCTGGTGATTTCAGCCAGGGGATTGGCGCACCGGGTCAATGGAATCATCCGGAATTGATTAAAGCACGCAAGCTTGTTGCTGAAGTTGCCAATAAGCATGGAAAATTTGCTGCAACTTCCGGGAGTATTGATCAATTGGAAGAGTTTATTGACATGGGATATCGATTTGTGAATGTGGGAGCCGATGTTGTTGGAATGAAAAATTATTGTCAGGGACTTCGGACGAAATTTCAAAAGGCCGTGGGCCAACATAAATAATTTAAAGGAGCATAAGTAATAGAGATGATAAGAATTGGTATGATAGGAATGAGTGAAGGGAATGCCCATCCTTATTCATGGTCTGCAATTATTAATGGGAATTTCGATGGTAACGAGATTTCAAATGTAGGATATCCAGCCGTAGCCCGATATCTGACGACCAATCAACCAACCCTAGGCATTGAAGGAGCAGAGGTAACTCATGTGTGGACGCAGGATAAAAAAATATCAGAAAGCATTTCTAATGCAACCCGAATTAAAAATGTAGTTGCCTATGCTGAGGATATGATCGGTCAGGTAGATGCAGTGATACTTGCAAGGGATGATGCGAAGAACCATGTCTCTATGGCCAAGGCATTCATTGATGCCAGTATTCCTCTGTTCATTGATAAGCCCCTTGCAATAATAAAGGAAGACCTGGAATATTTTGGGCAGCAGAATGCCAAGGGGAAATTTATCATGTCCTGTTCTTCACTTCGCTATTCCAATGAATGTCTAACCGCGAAACAGGACCTGCATTCTTTAGGAAAAATTGAATTGGTGACAGCAGTATCAAAGAAAGACTGGATCAAATATGGCGTGCATTCATTGGAGGGCATATTTATGATGTTGGATGATCCCGATCCTGTTTCTGTAAAAAACATAGGCCAGGAAGGCAAAGACATCGTTCATATTCAATTTGAAAATGATGTAGAGGCCGTGATTAAATTGTTTATGGATATTTCACCGGTTTCACTGATCTCTTTATTTGGACAACAAGGGTGGCGAACAATTGAGATAAAAAATTCCTATTCAATGTTTCGGGACAATATCATCGAATTTATTCGTTCTGTTCGTGAAGGCAGATCCAGGATTTCTTTTAGTATCACGGAAAAAATCATTCGCACCTTGATCGGTGCAAAGGAAAGTCTTGAACAAGGTGGGAAAACAATTGATCTAACCCGGTCATCGCAATAATTAAAGACAGAGGAATGCACGTAAAAGAATTATTGAGTCTGAAAAATAAAGTGATCCTAATTACTGGTGGTGCCGGGAATTATGGAAGGTGTATGGTGGAGGGACTGGCAGAGGCAGATGGAACGGTAATCACGGCTTCACGCAATCTGGAGAACGGCCAAAAATTAGCTGATGATTTCCGAAGCCATGGCTTTGATGTGCATGCCATGCAGGTTGATCAGGCTGATCATGGATCTGTAATAAAATTAAAAGAGCGTATAATCAGGGATTTTGGAAAATTGGATGTCTTCATAAATAATGCTGTTGCGAGGCCAATGAAAGGATATAATGCACCAATCGAGCAATTTGATGCGTCGATGAAAGTGAATGCCACAGGTATGATGGATATTTTGCGGGAGATGGCAGATATTATCGCAAGCGGGAACGGTGGAAGCATCATAAACATCGGTTCGATGATGGGAATGTTTGGACCTGATCTGTCGAATTATGAAGGCACACAACTTGGTGATCCTTCACCAGATTATTTCTTCCACAATGCAGGTCTCATCAACCTTACTCGATACATGGCGCAGATATTGGCTGGCAAGAACGTGCGAGTTAATTGCATTAGCCCAGGGGGCTTATTCAATAACCAGCCAGAAAGGTTTCTGCAGAACTATTGTAAGAAAGTTCCTCTGGGGCGAATGGCAAACAAGGATGATATTAAAGGTTTGGTGGTGCTTTTAGCTTCGCAAGCAGGGGCATATATCAATGGCGAAAATATTTTAATGGACGGAGGCTTGAATGCGTAATACTTCCACCCATAGTAAGACTGATTTTATAAAACAATATTATGGAAGCAAAGCATTCTGAAATTTTTAGCCTATCGCTAAAGGATATCTGGGTGATCGGTGGGGCAGGACATCTGGGCCAGCCTACTGTCACAGCATTAAAATCGCAAGGTGGGAAAGTCCTTTGTGTTGATTTAGAAGAACGCGCACAATCTTTCATTGAATCGGCAAAATTATCTCCTGCGGTTTCAGCTGCAACCTTGGATGTAAGGAATGGAGAAGCAATTCGTGAGTTTGTAAAAGATCAGATAAAGTCAAGAGGAGCACCTCATGGCATTGTGATACTAACTTTTGGATCTACAGGCAAAAAGATGAACGACCTAAGCGAGGAGGATTTTGATACAGTTAATCACAACGGATTAACCTCAACGTTCCTGCTTGCACGCGAGGTTGGAAATGAAATGGCAAAATTAAAAAGAGGTTCTATTGTTTTATTCTCCAGTATGTATGGATCTGTTTCACCTGATCCACGCATTTATGCATCACCAATGAATCCCAATCCAGTTGAGTATGGAGTAGGAAAAGCAGGAATTATCCAAATGACAAAATATCTCGCAGTCCATTGGGGTTTGGATAACATAAGATGCAACTGCATTTCCCCTGGTCCATTTCCTAATCCAACAGTCCAGGAGAACAATCCCGGATTTGTTGATCGCCTGGCTCAGAGATCTCCAATGGGACGCATCGGACAACCGAATGAAATTGCTGGTCCAGTTGCATTTTTATTATCTGATGCAGCTTCTTATGTCACCGGACAAAATCTTTTTGTAGACGGTGGTTGGACTAGCTGGTAAACTCATATCAGATTTAGATTCTTCTATTGTCTATGTTTTCTATGATTCTATGTGGTGAAAAAAATTAACACATAGGCACATGGAATAAAACTCAGTCACATAGGTATTCACATTCTCATTTCAGGGTTAGGAAACACATAGGCATGGAGAATCACATGTTAAAAGCTGTTTTTTCAAACTAGGCTTGTGCCCCCATTCTGAAAAATAGTATCATAAATGAAAATAAAAGTAACAGGATGCTATTTGGGTGGCACCTACTTTTAGTCATCCCTTGAGATAGAACAAACCAATCATAAAAAACATTTATGGAAGCCAACAAGGACAAGAGTCCATCCATTGACCGAAGAAAATTTATCAATATGTCTGGCATCGCAGCTGCAGGAATGTTTCTTGCACCAAAGCTTGCATTTGCAGGAGTGCCTGTAGTTGATAAAAAAGTAAGGATTGGGATCATTGGAGGAAACTTCGGCGCGGGTTTTCAATTTCACGAACATCCCAACTGTATTGTAGAAGCAATCAGTGACCTGAGGCCGGAAAGACGTGAGCGTTTAATGAAGGTTTACAAATGCAATAAGAGCTATAATTCGCTGGAGGAATTATTAAAAGATCCAAAAATTGAAGCAGTATTTCTCGCTACCCCTATGCCAGATCATGCAAAGCACGTGATTGCTTCTTTAAAAGTGGGAAAACATGTTCTGTGTGCTGTCCCTGCCGCAGTGACTCTGGATGAATGTTATGCAATACAGAACGCAGTAAAGAAATCCGGACTTACGTACATGATGTGCGAAACCAGTTATTATTATCCTGAAGTTATTTCTGCAAGAAAATTTTATAACGAAGGAAAGTTTGGAGAGATATTCAGATCATCTGCAGCTTATCATCATCCCGGATTGGATACACTCTGGTTTGAGAATGGAAAACCAACCTGGCGACATGGCATGCCACCTCTATTATATCCAACTCATTCAACTTCTTATTTAATAGGAGTTACAGGCGAACGACTAACCCATGTGAGTGCAATTGGCTGGGGAGATGATAGTCCTTTACTCAAAGGAAATCCTTATAATAATCCTTTTTGGAACGGAACCGCATTTTTCAAAACCGATAAAGGGCATTCCTGCGAGATTTCTGTTTGCTGGAAGGGCGCATTAATGGGTACGGTCAGAGGTGAGTGGCATGGTACTAAGATGAGTTTTTATACAAAGGATCCAACGGGATTGAAAGAATCTCTGGTGTATGCCTCAGATACACTTGGTAAGGATGATGCCGGATTCGCGCAGAAAGAGGCTAAAGTCGAAATTTACGATCAACCAAAATGGTGGTTGACTGATATGATGCCCGCTCCTCTGCGTCATGACAGCGGACATTGGGGATCCCACACCTTTCTCACACACGAGTTTATTGATGCGGTGATAAATAATCGCAAACCATTAATAGATATCAAGGAGGCTCTCGCATATACTGTACCTGGTATTATAGCACATAAATCAGCATTGAAAAACGGGGAGTATTTAAAGGTTCCAAGTTTTGATTAAGCTACAGGGAAGTGCCAATCGAAGTCGTTTTTGATTCTAACTGAAGCAATTTTTTTCCAGATCAGACAAACTTCAAAATCGGTAGTGGTTTTCATACGTGCGACGATGCACTTTCTGGCCCATGCTGAATTTTTCTGAATCATGGTTTTGGTGTAACGAATGTCTTTCTAAAAAATGATAAACCTATCTACTATAGACATAGTCATTTTTGGTGTCTACATCCTTGGCGTATTTGCTGTTGGCATCTATGCGTCCCGCAAAGGAAAGAGGACCAAGAGAGACTATTTTTTGGCTGGTGACAAATTACCCTGGTGGTTGATAGGAGGAAGCATTATTGCTTCCAATATCAGCAGCCATTCACTTGTTGGTGTAATGGGTGTGGCTTACAGCCGGGGTTTTGTGGCAATTATTATTGACTGGGCAGCCATCCTGGTTGGCTTCAATGCTTTGCTTTGGATCTTTCTTCCATTTTATATCCGTAACGGATTTTACACAGTGCCGGAGTTTTTGCAAAAACGATTTGGGACTGGGGCCAGGACTACATACGCGGTCCTGATTTTATTGACTTACATATTTGTTGAAATTGGCGCAGTTCTTTTTTTAGGAGCATTCTCGTTGCATACACTCCTTGGAATCCCTGTGATGACAAGCGTTATCCTCATTGCCATTGCCACGGGCATTTACACTATTGCAGGTGGTTTGCGCGCAGTGATCTGGACAGAAATGTTGCAGTTGGGAGTATTGGTACTCGGTGGAATTGTGTTGACCATTGTCACAATCAAGGCTGCAGGAGGAATCAGCGCGGTCCTTGAAACTTCAAAGGACTGGGATCTTCTTCTTCCAGCCAATGATCCGGATTTTCCATGGACCATGTACCTGGGTGGAACAATTTGTATCAGCGTATTTTATTGTGCCACTAATCAGTTCATCGTACAAAGGGTGCTCGCGGCAAAGAACGAATGGCATGCCCGCATGGGTGTCATCTTCGGAAATTATCTGAAATTCCTTGTCCCATTATTTATTACAGTACCTGCGCTTGTTGCGCCGAAATTGTTTCCCAATCTTGAGAAAGCTGACATGATCTTTCCAACACTCGTTGGAAATCTTTTGCCGGCAGGACTTGTAGGCCTGGTAATGGCAGGACTGATAGCGTCAGTGATGTCTCATCTTTCAGGTGCGATCAACTCAAGTACTACTATTCTGACTGTTGATGTTTATATCCCCTACTTCAAAAAAAATGCAACTGAAGCCGAGGCTGTTCGATTCGGACGATGGTCAGGAATTGTGATCATCCTCGCGGGAATCCTTTGTAGTGTGCTGATGATCTCACAAACCGACAAACCGATTTTTCTCTATCTCCTGAATGCGTATGGATTATTTACTCCTGGAATTGCAACCATGTTCCTGATGGGGATTCTCTGGAAGCGGACCACTCATGCAGGAGCTCTTTTTGCTGGTCTTCTAACTATACCATTGTCTATTTTATTCGAATTCCTTTTTCCAACCATGCCATTTTTCAATCGGACAGGAATCGTTTTTTGGATTTGCATGGCAGGTTGTGTTCTGGTAAGTCTGGTAACGAAACCTAAACCAGATGCGGAACTCAAAGGATTGATCTGGAACAAAGCAAGTCTCTCTCTACTGCCAGCTGAGCGGGAACAGCAAAGAGGTTTGCGAAATCCTTTCATATGGTGGGCAATAGTAACAGCTATGGTACTCTATTTCTATGTGAGGTATGCATAATTTTTTTTATCAAGAATTCAAAAATTGAAATATGGCAAACTTTAATCTTACCAGACATCAGATGGCTGAATACAATAAGGATGGTTATGTTATAGTAAGGAATTTGCTGACGTCAGCAGAGATAAATAAGCTTTATGCTATCATTACCGATGATGATACCATGAGGAAGCATGCAATTGATCTGAATGATCAGACCGGCAAGAAAACCAGACTTACTTTGTGGTTCACGCCAGGAAATGATGCTTATGGCCTGCTCACAAAAAGCAAAAGAATAGTTGAGTCAGTTGACAAACTGATGGAGGGCGATTCCAGTGTTTGTCACTTTCATTCTAAACTCATGCAAAAGGAACCCAGAGTTGGGGGTGCCTGGGAATGGCATCAGGACTATGGTTATTGGTATAAGAATGAATTCTTATTCCCGGACCAGATGATCTCAGTGATGGTCGCAATTACAGAAGCCAATAAAGAGAATGGATGTCTTGAGGTAATTAAAGGCTCACATAAAATGGGCAGGGTGGAGCATGGACTGGCAGGGGAACAGTCGGGAGCATCGCAACACTATGTTGATCTTGCATTGAAAACAATGGACCTTGTATATGTAGAATTGAAACCCGGGGATACGCTTTTTTTTCACAGCAATCTCCTGCACCGATCCGAAGCTAACCTTTCAGATAAATCACGCTGGTCATTGATCTCCTGTTACAACAGAAGTGGTAATGTTCCTTATAACGAGCGTTCAACTTCCTGTATCATGCCTTTGCAGGTAGTGCCAGACATAGCGTTGATGGAATGGGAGGCTAACAGTCTGGAAGAAACTACTGATTTCCTGGAGAAAGGTCAGGCAATTGTGGAGAAGTAATTATGTGAAACACTAATTACATGTATGAGAGCGCGAATTTATTTAAAGGATTTACGTCTTTGCATTCTTAGTTTCTTAGTGTGGTTCTTTCTATCGCGGGTTTCGTCGTTCATTAAAACTAAATCTAAACATAAGCTATGCCAGTATTAAATTCTATGATTCTACTTTTCTCAATGCCCGGTGGTATGGAATGGGTGATCATTGTTATCGCAGTTCTCATTTTATTCGGTGGCAGAAAAATTCCCGAGTTCATGCGAGGTCTGGGAAAAGGCATTCGTGAATTCAAGGATGCCAGGCAGAATGTAAGAAAAGAAATTGAGGGAGAGATGAAAGAGAAAGATGAAAGTATACCAGCAATTGTAAACAATTGATTGGTTCATTCATGCTGTCTGTTTATAAAACCTTATTATGATGAATTGGAATAAGTCGTTTCAATTATTAAAAAGAAACGAAACATGGATTCCGGGTGGCGTGGTCTCTTTGAATCGTAAATCAGATCCGAATATTTGCTTTACCAGAGGACTTGGAAGTCGTGCCTGGGACCTTGATGGAAATGAATATATAGACTATCAGGCTGGGTTTGCGGCTTCATTTCTTGGTCATAATGATCCAGATGTAAACAATGCAGTTCAGTCGGCGCTAGGTCAGGATACCATATTGATGGGAGCGGGACCAACGGATATTGAAGGGCAACTTGGCGAATTGTTTTGCAAATCTGTTCCTACTGTTGAAAAAATACAGCTTACTACTACCGGTTCCGAGGCAACTTACCACGCTATAAGAATTGCAAGGGCAGTGACTGGTCGGGATCATATAATTATTATGCAAGGAGGATACAATGGCTGGCATAATGATGTTGCAGCTAATGTGATTAGCAATCTTGGCGATATTGGACAAAGGATTTCGCCAGGGGAATATCCTCTGGATCTACTTTCAGCTGGAATCCCAGTCAATCATCAATCTTTAATTCATGTAATTAATTTCAACGACCTCGAATCTGTAAAGGATGTGATACAGAAATATCCTGTAGCCTGTATCATCCTGGAACCAATACTTCAAAACATTGGCATAGTCAAACCTTTGCCCGGCTACCTCGAGGGTTTGCGATTGCTTGCAGATGAACATGGATTTCTCCTGGTATTCGATGAAGTAAAAACTGGTTTTCGTCATGCACTTGGTGGATACCAGAGTATTTGCGGAGTTAAACCCGATCTGAGCTCTTTTGGGAAAGCAATTGCAAATGGTTATCCAATAGGAGTCATTGGTGGCAAAAAAGAGTACATGGATTATTTCATCCATCCTGAAAAATCCAAACGGGTACTCATAGCAGGAACATTCAATGCACATCCTCTTACTACAGCCGCCGCAATTGCAACACTAAGGAAACTTGGTTCCGCTGAATACCGGGTGTATGAACATGTGGAGAAACTCGGTCAGATCTTAGAGAATGGTCTCAGGGATATTTTCAGCAAACATGATTTTCCATTTTTCATTGCCCGTGAACGATCTGCTTTCTGTGTGTACTTCATGGATCATGCACCAACGGACTTCCATGATATTGCAGAGCATCACAATTTTGAATTTGATAAAGAGTACAGAGTGAAGTTGATCGAAAAAGGCATTTTCAATTTTCCATTGCCAATCAAACAGGGAAGTATATCATTTGCACATACGACAGGTGATATTGAAGAGACACTTGACAAAACCGCTGCAGTATTCAGCAAGCTTGTAACCCGTCAAAAAGCAGGGGTGCGCGTGGGGTAGATGAATGCGTGATTTTCTTAATAGAGAATTTGAAAACATAAAATTAAGTGTCAAAAAATGGAAAGTACCAGGATATTATTGATGGTTATTTTACATTTTCCATTTTAAATTTTGCATTATGAAGTATTTAAGAATAATCAGGGGATGAAAATAACTGGAATTGAGATATTGGTCTGTCATGCGAGAATGCGCAATTGGATTTTTGTAAAAGTTATTACAGACCAGCCCGGGTTGTGGGGTTGGGGTGAAGCCACTCTTGAATGGCATACAAGGTCAGTTGTTGGAGCTATTGAAGACCTTTCGCAACTTCTGATTGGAGAGGATCCCCGACGGATCGAACATTGCTGGCAGATGATGTATCGTCAACATTTCTGGCATGGCAACGGTATAGTCCGGGGTACTGCTATCAGTGGAATTGATATAGCACTCTGGGATATAGCTGGAAAAGTACATGGAGTCCCCTGCCATGAACTTTGGGGAGGTCGGGTTCGAGATTACATCCGTCTTTATTGCCACTTGGGTGGTGGTAAAATGGAAGATTTTTATGAGACCGATGATGCAAAGCGATTCGGTGAATTGGCACAGCAAGCTGTATCAGAAGGATTCACTGCTTTCAAATCGATGGCCGTTCCTTCAACCATGGCACTTGAAGGATTGGGGCCGATTCATTATGCGGAAAATTGTGTTCGTGGAATGCGTGAATCTGTTGGTGATGACATCGATATTATGGTAGATTGCCATGCCCGTCCAAGTCCAAGAATGGGGCTCTTGTTTGCAAAGGCTCTTGAGCCATACAACCTGTATTTTTTTGAAGAGCCTTGCTGGCTTGAAACCATCGATGATATAGCATTGATCCAACGATCAGTTAAAACGCCAATCGCAAGTGGAGAACGACTGGTTGGGATACATGCATTCAGGGAATTATTCGAGAAAAGAGCTGTAAGCGTTATTCAGCCAGACATCACTCATTGCGGTGGATTAAGCGAAGCCAGGCGAATTGCTGCAATGGCAGAAGCATATCGCATAAGCGTAGCGCCTCACAATCCACAAGGGCCGGTGAGCACCGCAGCCTCCATTGAATTCGGATTTGCGACTCCTTCATATATAATATGTGAGAGTGTACACAGTGATGTTCCCTGGCGAAGTGAGATTGTACAGGAAGGATATTCCGTAGAGAAAAATGGGAGAACAGTTCGGCCGAACAAAAAGCCGGGATTGGGCATCGAAATAAATGAGGCTGAGGTAAGAAAGCATCCATTTGAGCAGGAAGTATTACAAAGAGTATTTCATAAAGACGGAAGTGTGGGCGATTGGTAAAAGCAATTACTGATGGATAAATTATTTAAGGATCAAACGGTAATTATTAGCGGAGGACTTGGTGATATCGGTCGTGCAATTGCATTGGAATTTGCCAGGCATGGAGCAAACATCGCAATTGGGGATATGCGTCCTCCTCCTGATGCTGTCGCATTTCTTGCTGAACTAGACCAACTAAACGTGCAATCTTATTATAGTCAGTTGGATGTGGCAGACTCCCGAATTGTTCAATCCTGGATAAATAAAGTCGAGGAAAAACTTAGTGTACCTGACATCATTATTCCTAATGCAGCAACAGTTACTCTCGCCTCTCTCTATGATCTCACAATGGATGAATGGGCACGTGAGCTGCGAATCAATCTTGACGGTGCATTTTATCTGGCAAGAACTGCAACAGCCCGGCTTCTGGATTTGCAAAAGCCTGGCAAGGTAGTTTTCATAGGAAGTTGGGCTGCTCATAAAGTGCATACACAAATCCCGGCCTATTGTGTTTCGAAAGCTGGCCTTAAAATGCTTTGCAAATGCATGGCACTGGAACTTGCCCCTCATAACATTCTGGTAAATGAATTAGCACTGGGCTATGTAGACGGTGGATTGAGCAAAAGGCTGATGGATCAGGAACCTGGCAGAAGAGAAAAATCTATTGAAAAAACTCCGGTAAAAAAATTGATTTCAGTAGAGGAAGTGGCAACACAGGTTATTCATTTATGTCATCCGAAGAATCAAAATATTACAGGTACCACTCTCTTAATGGATGGTGGATTATCACTGCTTTGAAATTATTTGACTTCATAATTAAATGAGTTGAGTTATCCTTCCACCATACATTCATCATTTTTTGGTCAGATCGGTATTGCGGAGATAGACATAACTCCCCCCGCAGGAATTTATTCACGTAATTGGGGAGCAGCAAAGCATGATGTTGCGATAGGAATTCACAAGCCCCTTAAACTTACCTGCATAAGTTTTCAATCTGATGCAAACAGCGATCCGCTTATTCTAGTATCGGCAGATCTTGGCTGGTGGAAAAGTATCGACGATGAAAGATGGATGAGGGCGGCTGTATTGAATTCAGTTTCACTTGATGAATCGCGACTTATTATATGTTTATCGCATACTCATTCAGGTCCGGTGATTTGTCGTGATGATGCTGCAAAACCTGGCGGCGAATTAATAGAACCATATCTATCACATATTCGCGATTGTGCTATTAACGCTGTAAAGACAGCCCTTTCCAACGCCCTTACAGCAACACTCACCTGGAAATATGGAAAATGTGACCTCGCAACTAACAGAGATCTTGCTGAAGAAATTAGTGAACGCTTTATAGTTGGCCTTAATGCAACTTCAATAGCGGATGATACATTATTATTAGGAAGAGTTACTGATGAAACGGGTAAAATCATCGCGACCATTATTAATTATGCCTGTCATCCTACCACGCTTGCCTGGGAGAATCGTCTGATCTCTCCGGATTATGTTGGGGCTATGCGTGAACTCATGGAGTTGCATACGGGCTCGAAATGTTTATTTCTGCAAGGTGCTTCCGGCGATTTGGCACCGGCGGAACAATATGTTGGGGATACAGAAATTGCAGATGCATATGGACGACAATTAGGTTATGCGGCTTTGTCAATTCTGGAATCCATGCTTCCACCAAAAACAAAATTATCTTTTGCAGAAGTGGTGGAGTCAGGAGCACCACTTGCCATCTGGAAAAAAACTCCTTACCAACCCTCTTCCTTTATTTCAGCTGAAATTGTACAAGTGCCTTTTAAATTAAAACCGCTTCCCTCTTTAAAGGAATTAGAAGAACAATGGCAAGGGTGTGAAGACCGGGTATTGAAGGAACGACTCAGAAGAAAACGCAACGTAAGAATGTCTGTTGGTGATGGGGAGGTTAGCAAAACACCAGTCTGGATCTGGAGGGTTGGCGATTCTCTTCTCATAGGGCAACCTAACGAAGCATATTCTGAATTCCAGGAAAAACTTAGGGAGGCGCTCTCACCGCATGCTGTGGTTGTGATGAACATCGTCAACGGACATATAGGCTACCTCCCACCATGTGAATTGTATGATAAAAACATATATGCTGTATGGCAAACTCCTTACGAATCCGGTTCATTGGAACTATTGACGGAAACGACCATCGAACTTGCATGTAAAATGTTCCCTAAATGAATTTGCACCTCGTAGCCTATTTGAGAATAGTTAACAGCATGCTGCTTAATTTCTATATAAAGTATGCTTGATCAAAAATTAATTATGAGAAGGAAAAATCAGTTCTATATATTTCTTTTGGTCGCGCTTGCATTATTTTGTTTCATTTCTCTTCCTCAATACCTTTTTTCGCAAGTTGCCGGAGCAAAAAAGACAGCAGATGCTAAAATTTATTCCGGTGAAGTTGTGGTAGCAAATCTGAATGGATTAAAGATCACGATTGATAAAGAAAGTGGAAGCATTGTAGGATTGGAATACCCTGGTCCGGGAGAAATATTGCAGGCTAAAACAGGAATGGGAGGGATCATAGATGTTGCATACCCGATTCCCGAATTTGAGCCGCTTCGACTTGCTTCCCGGTTTTCGAAAGGTGCTAAAATAGAGATATCGAAAGATGCTGTTCTGATTACCTGGGACAATCTTGGTGCGAGTCGCGAATATTTCAAATCAAGTGGAAAGGTTTCGGCGAAAGTATGGTTGCAGGCGATGCCGGATGGGCGGTCCATTTCTATGAAATGCCAGGTTGTGAATGAATCAGAACGTCCCGTAGGTCAGGTGTTGTTTCCCGACTTTCATGGACTTCTTCCAATTGCAGGGAAAGAGGAAACCTATTTTCGAACACCGGGATTTGTCCGTAAGCCTTTTGTGGATGTTGGGGCGACAAGATATCCTGAATTTTATGCGGTTGACCGTCGCTCTGATACAAAAGATAATCTTTTATTTACGGGAGGTTTTAAATATGGTGAGGGTGATTTTATGATCGGACGCTGGTTTGATTATGGTGGACTGAATGGAGGAATTAGTCTTTTTCCGAAAGTTTGGATTGATGCACCGGTCACTAAAATCAGGATCTTCAGGATGGAAAAAGACCCGAATGTCAGGTTGATTCACATTCATGATTCTTCAATTAAGAAGGGTGAAACCTGGAATAGTCCTGAGTACGTTTTAACACCTCACCGTAATGGATGGGCGAAGGGAATTGAACCGTATAGAGAGTTTGTAAAAAGTAAAATAAAGCGCCTGTATCCAATACCAAAGCATATACGTGAGGGCTTTGGTTATCGTACGATCTGGGTTTGCAAAGGATTTCCTGCTGACGGAGAAAGAGATGTTGCTTTTAAATTCACTGACTTACCTAAAGTAGCCAGGGAGTCCAAAGAGCACGGGCTTGATGAACTGGTGATCTGGTGGTGGACTGAATGCTTTCAGGTTCCAATCCTTGGACCGTACTCACACCTTGGAACACCCGAAGAACTTTCAAATGCGATCAAGGAATGTAATGATATCGGGGTAAATATTTCGCTATTCATATCTCTTTATTCACTTTCAGATCCAACTGCCTCGAGATACGGATTGAAAGTAACACCAAGCGATTACACCTACCATCCGGAGTTGATTCCCAGGATCAGCACATCTTATGCAACATCCAGACGTGTGGCAAAGGCCAATACCAATGATCCACGTTGGCGGATGGATGTGATGTCGAGCGTTAAGAATATTTATGAAAAGTATACCCGATCAATCTGCTGGGACGAGAATAACTTAGGAACAGAAAGTATCATAAAAGAGTTTTTACCTCTGGCAAAAAAAGGAGATCCGCGGGCGACATTTTCAGGAGAGATCACCGGAAGCGCAGAGAAATCAGCAGAGTTTCTGGATTACACATGGAATTGGGAAAGTGGGTCCTTTCATCACAATCTCCTTACTCCCTACCGGGACGATCGGGCATTTATCTCTTCGTTTCCAAGCCCTCGACTAAACAAGAACATCAACCGAAATTCGGAGCATATCAAGTATTACTTTATGGATAATGGTTATGTCAACGTGATGCCATCCGCTCCCGATGATGCAAATGGCACTGGGTGGATCAAGGACTATCCAGATGTAAGTGCTATACTTAAGCAATGCGCAAACTTGAAAAAGCAATTTCTTGAATACTTTACTGATGGAACACTGATTGGGGAATGTCTGCTGAAAGAACCATCCACCGGCGCGCACATGAACGCCTACGTGCTTCCTGACCGAGTCTTGTTTTTGATAATGAATACAAAGCCAAATGTGAGAAAAATAAATTTTAAAGTCGATTTAGAACCCTGGATGAAATCAAGTTCCGGCACATATGAAATCAATTCTTACGATCAGTTTGGAAAAAAAACAAAAACCCGCACAATACACAGCTTCAATTGGACCGGTGAGACTTCAATGTTGAAAAATAACGACATGGAAATTTTTGAATTTATTGCGAAGTAATATTTAGATCATGAAACAGAAGAGCCAGTTCAATTTATTCCTTTCTGCATCGCTTGCTTTATTCTATATTATTTGTCCATTCCATTCTCTTTTTTCACAGTTTAATTCGGCAAAAAAAACAATTGTGGCGAATACGAATTCCGGGGGAATTGAGGAAGCTACACTAAACGCTTTAAAGATTAAGATTGATAAAGAAAGTGGAAGCATTATAGGATTGGAATTTCCTGGCCCTGGGAAAATACTCGAGACTAAACCGGAGACGGGCGGAATAATAGATGTTGCGTATCCAATTCCCGGATTTGATCCTCTTCGACTTGCCTCCCGATTTTCAAAGGGTGTGGTGATTGAGAAATCAAAAGATTCAGTAGTGATTTCCTGGGAAGAACTTGGAGCAAGTCGTTCATATTTTAGATCCACCGGGAAAGTATCCGCGAAAGTATGGTTGAAAGCATTGCCAGATGGGCGCTCTATTTCTATGAAATGCCAGGTAGTGAATAACTCAGAGTTGTCGGTTGGTCAAATATTGTTTCCCGATTTCCATGGCCTTTTACCAGTTGCTGGAAAAGATGAAACATATCTGCGAACTGGAGGCTTTGTCCGAAAACCTTTTATTGATATCGGTGCAACCATGTATCCGGAGTTCTATGCTGTTGATTATCGGACCGAGGATAATTTTGCTTCGTCGGGTGGAGGAAATTTTGGCAATGGTGATAACATGGTGGTACGCTGGTTAGATTTTGGGGGATTGAATGGGGGAATCAGTTTATTCCCAAAACTCTGGGCAGGAGCGCCAATCACAAAAATCCGTCTTTACAGGTTGGAGAAAGATCCAAATGTTCGTCTGATGCACGTTCATGATTCGGAAATAAAAAAGGGTGAAACATGGAATAGTCCGGAATATATTTTGACACCGCACCCTGGTGGATGGGCGAAAGGCATTGAACCTTACAGAGAATTTGTAAATACTAATATTAAGCGTCAATTCCCTGTGCCGAAGCATGTTCGTGAAGGCTTTGGCTATCGGACAATTTTTATGTGCAAGGGTTATCCAATTGATGGTGCAAAGGATGTGGCCTTTGAAATCGCGGATCTACCAAGAGTTGCAAAAGAAGCGAAGGAACATGGACTTGATGAACTGGTATTATGGTTTTGGCAAAAGCCTTTTGAATTACCTACACCTCCACCATATCCTCATCTTGGCACATCAGAACAATTCACAGCTGCCATCAAAGAATGCAATCAAATTGGTGTTAACGTTTCAGTTTTTATATCTGTAGTATCTATTGGAGAGCCTACCGCCACAAGGTATGGATGGAAAATGGGGCCGGGATGGACTTATCATTGGGAACTCATCCCACGATATAATCCGATGTATGCAAATTCACGCGGCACTAAAGTGGCAACTCCCTCAGATCCTCAATATCAGCAATGGTCCAGAGATGTGTTGTCCAGCGTGAAAGATATCTATGAAAAATACACTCAATCAATTACCTGGGATCAGGCTCATTTAGGAACAGAAAAACTTTTCAGGGAGTTCCTTCCCTGGGCAAAGGCGCATAATCCTCGGGCTACATTTTCAGGGGAAATTACCGGAAGTGCGGAGAGGTCTGCAGATTTCCTGGACTACACATGGAATTGGGAAAGTGGTTCTTACTTTCACAACCTGAAGTCTCCTTATCGTGATGTGCGGGCATTTATCTCTTCGTTTCCAAGTCCCAGATTGAACTTTAATATCAATCGCAATGCGCAACACATCAAGTACGCATTTATGGATAATCATTATGTGAATGTTATGCCTTCGGCCCCAGATGATGCAAATGGAAGTGCCTGGATTGAGGATTATCCTGATGTTAGCAGAGTGCTTAAGCAATGCGCAGGCTTAAGAGCACAGTATCTGAAGTATTTTACCGAAGGAACAATGATTGGCGATTGCCTTTTAAAAAAGCCATTACCTGGTACTCACGTTAACGCATATGTGCTGCCGGGAAAAGTATTGTTGATGATCATGAATAAGAAGGATAACCCGAGAGAAATAAATTTTAGTGCTGATCTGGAGTCCTGGATTAAATCGGCCACTGGAAAAATTGAAATCGACTCTTACGATCAGTTTGGAAAAAAAATTAATAAGAGATCAATTAATGGACTCAATATGACACTTAAGACCTCAATTTTGAAGAAGTATGAGATAGAAATATTTGAATTTATTGCGAATTGAACTCGTTTTAAACAGTGGTTGAGTAAAGTCTTTATCGGTTTCCAATTTTATAATAACCTAATCTTTTTCAATTGACACGTAAAAAAAATGAATCAGCCTCGAAGCTGAATCGTCGCAGATTCCTTAATCTATCAGGACTTGCAGCTGCCGGATTCGGTACCAGCTCACTTTGGGCTGCTGAAAAAAATGCGAATGATGATCCCTTCACGCCAATAATGGTTAATGAGTACGGTAAACAATTTCCAGTTGAGAGTGGAAATGACATTGCCGAAATTCTTGAAACAAAAGTTATTTGTAAGGAAAAAGGAAAATACATGGGCGTAGGAAGCGAGTATGGGTTTGACGATAATGGACATCCTATCATTATAAAGAAAGTAATGGAAGAAGACCGGTATTTAGGATGGCCAACGATCGCAAAAACGGCAACGGGTGAACTCCTTGTTGCTTTTTCGGGTGATCGGGATTCTCATGTTTGTCCATGGGGTAAAACCCAGTTGATTCGAAGCAATGATCAGGGAAAAACCTGGAGTGATCCAGAAACGGTGAATAATACTCCGCTCGACGATAGGGATGGTGGGATCATTATGACAAAAAAAGGGACCATCCTGGTAAGCTGGTTTACTTCTACCGCATTCATGAGTGCTACTTATTTCCAGGGAGCAATTCTTCGTTATATGCGACATGGTGAAAAACTTACGAAAGAGGTGCGTGATAAATGGCTGGGGAATTGGACTCGTCGTTCCGAAGACAATGGAAAGACCTGGGATCAACCGATACCTACAATCTCAACAGCACCACATGGTCCGATACAATTAAAGGATGGGCGATTGCTATATATTGGAAATGGGATATTAAATGGAAAGCCCACCAATACAATTGAAGAATCTTCAGATGATGGCCGAAGCTGGAAAGTGATTGCAGATTTTCCAAAGCCAGAGGGCTATGTAGGTGGACTTGGTGAGCCGCATATGGTAGAATTGGCCAGTGGTAAAATCATTGCTTTATTTCGCAATGAGCCTAAGGATCGTAGTAAATGTTTTTTATTACAAGCCGATAGCAATGATGGTGGAAGGACCTGGTCACCACTTCGGAGTACAGGCATTTGGGGTTATCCTCCGCATCTTATCCAACTTAAAAATGGATGGGTCCTGGTGGTCTATGGTCATCGCCAGCAACCATTTGGACAGAAAGCATGCATTAGTCGGGATGAAGGAAAAACCTGGGATACAGCTAACCAGGTATTCCTTAGCGCCGGGCCTGGGAGTGACCTTGGTTATCCTTCAAGCGTTGAGCTGAATGATGGTTCAATATTCACAGTTTACTATCAACCTGAAAAAAAGGGTGAGCCAACAAGTATCATGAGTACGCACTGGCGATTAAAATGAAACCAATCAAGGATTGAAACCTGAACTTCCCTGTTGCAAGCATACAATCTGAAGTATGCAAAATAGTATTAGAATCATAGATAAAAGAGTAAGTCATCCCTGTTGGGCCAATTTAACTTAGGTAGAAATATCTCAAGTGGAGATGATCATCTATCCATGCACCATTCTTTAATAGATTGAATGAAGTGAAAATGTATTGAGATTCCTCCATCAACGATTTTAAATCCAAGTATGAAAGAGAAAAACACACCGAAGTCAAACGAAGGGAATAATAATGAACTGAATCCTTCAAATGACTCTAACGAAAAAAAGTCTGTTAACAGACGTTTCTTTCTTCATTCGCTGGGACTTGGGGCAGCTGCGTTCGGGTTTGGGTGTGCCCCTGCCAAGCAGACCGCTAAAACAACAACTGAAAAACCAATACAAGGATTTGAGAACAATGCAGTGGTGACCACCGCCAAACCATGGGTTCCAACTTCGGATCGCAAGATCCGGGTTGGTATTGTAGGATATGGCCTTTGCAAATTCGGTGCACATTTTGGTTTTCAAAACCACCCGAATGTTGAGATCGTAGCAGTAAGTGATCTTTATCCTGACCGATGTGCTGAGCTTGCAAAAGCATGCAATTGTTCCAAAACATATCCATCACTGGAAGCAATGGTGAGAGATGATAGGATAGAAGCCGTATTTGTAGCAACCGATGCTCCAAGCCATGCTGCACATTCGATGCTGGCTCTAAATCATGGAAAACATGTTGCTTCGGCCGTGCCTGCAGTATTCGGATCTCTTGAAGAAGGCGATAAATTATTTGAAACTGTAAAGAGAACTGGGCTCAAGTACATGATGTTTGAAACTTCCGTTTTTCATCCTGACGTATATGCTATGCGGCAGATTTACAATGCAGGGGGATTTGGAAAAATTGTTTATTCCGAGGGCGAATATTATCATTTTATGGATCCGCCCCTACCATCGTACAAAGATTGGCGTGCGGGCCTGCCTCCTCAATGGTATCCTACTCACTCAAACGGATATTATATGGGTGTAACAGCAGGTAGTTTCACTGAAGTATCATGTTTGGGTATGCCAAGCCATGTACAACATTTACAAGCTGCCAATAATATTTATAAGAATCCCTTTGGTACAGAGATCGCCTTATTCAAAACCAGTGAAGGTGGTTCTTCAAGGATGGCGGTAAGTTGGGATACTCCAGGTTTCGGTGCTGAGAAAGGTCGCATTCGTGGACAAAAAGGATCTTTTAATGATAAATACCAGGGACTCGAGAAAGTTTTTCCAGACATTATCAAACCATCGCTTCCCCCTGGTGTGCCACCTGGAGGTCATGGCGGATCACATGGTTATTTGATGAATGAATTTATTACTGCAATTCTTCAGGATCGAAAACCACTGATTGATGTGGGTATGGCTCTTAACCTCACCATTGCTGGAATTGTTGCACACCAATCTGCATTAAAAAATGGAGAAACCTTGAAAATTCCGCAGTACAACATTTGATTCAAGCTGACCTTGCGGAATTCCTAATGTAAAATGCAAAAGTAAAAATGGAAAATAGGGAACCGCAATTTGAAGATGAGGAACCACCGAGAAGAAGAACCCAACTCACAACTCTCACTCTTGCGGGTAAGATTTTTGGCTATGAAAGTTCGACTGTAAAATGCGAATGCATCAATTAGCTCTAAGTTGTGAGACTTCACGCACATCCGTCATGGATATTAAAGCAAAACTAGAAACTGTAACTAATCATACCTGCCTGTTAGGTGAAGGTCCTGTCTGGGATGAAGTGGGCCAGAAAATCCTTTGGATTGATATCCTTGAAGGTGAAGTTCATCAGTATTTCACTCTTGATAACCGCCACATAAAATTCAAACTGGGTCAAATGGTTGGAGCAATTGCCCTTGATGAATCCGGAGGATTAATTGGGGCAGTCCGCAATGGATTCGCGAAGGTCAATATCGAAACAGAAAGTGTTGAAGAAGTTAATACTGTGGAAGCGCATTTAATTGAGAACAGATTCAATGATGGCAAATGTGATCCTGCAGGAAGATTTTGGGCAGGAAGCATGTCTATGACAGGTAATGAATGTACAGGCAACCTGTATTCGCTTGAAGAAGATCTATCCGTCACACCTAAACTGAAAGGAATTGGATGCTCCAACGGTCTTGCATGGAGTCTGGATTATTCAACTTTTTATTTCATTGACACTTCAACACAACAAGTCATGGCCTTTGATTATAACATAAAGGATGGCAGTATCTCAAATCCACAACTGGTAATTCAAATTCCTAAAGAGGAAGGTTATCCTGATGGAATGACAATCGATACAGAAGGCATGTTGTGGATTGCAATCTGGAATGGATGGAAAGTAATGAGATGGAATCCTTATAACGGAAAATTGATGGATAGTTTTTTTCTTCCAGTCTCCAAAGTGACATCCTGCACTTTCGGGGGACCAACACTTGAAGATCTTTATATAACCTCTGCAAAAACAGGATTAAGTGAAAATGAACTAGAGGAACAGCCACTTGCAGGTTCTCTTTTTGTGATAAACCAATGTGGATATAAGGGGTTGAATGCTTTTCGCTATCGTGAAGGGAGGGGGAGAGAGGTTTGAATGTTTGAATGTTTGATTGTTTGAAAGTTCGACCGCCCTCGCTCTTTGACTACCATAGCCCGGCGACAGTAGTAAAGCTAATTTTGATAGTTAGAGATTTCGAGATTTTGAAATTGATGATCCTCTCTGCGCTCTTTGCGGGGGCATTACGTTCTTAGCGATACTATCTTGAATTTTTTTTGTAACGCAAAGAGAACTGAAGCTTGTTGAATTGTTGATTGGTTGACTTGTTGAATAGATCTTTGTAATTCTTTGCCCCGTTAGGGGCTACCATAGAATTTTGAAATTTCGAGATTTCGAGATTTTGAAATTGATGATCCTCTCTGTGCTCTTTGCGGGAGCATTACGTTCTTAGCGATACTATTTTGAATTTTTTTGTAACGAAAAGAGCACAAGGATTTCTCAATGGACGCAAGGAGCATTTGAAGCTTGTTGAAGTAAAAAAGGTTTGAATGTTTGAGAGTTCGAGAGTTTGAAAGTTGCCTGATAGGGCTACCCTCTTTATACGTTGACGGTTTTCCGGAATTCACTGGGCGTCATCTTCTTTAATTTCTTGAATTGGCGATTAAAGTTTGCGATATTATTGAAACCGCATTCATATGCTACTTCAACAATAGTCTGATTTTTTTCCGCCAATAATTTACATGCATGTCCAATTCTTACCGTATTCAAATAATCCACAAAGGTTTTGCGATGGAATTCCTTGAAGAAGTTGCAGAAAGTAGTAACCGCCATATTTGCCACTGAGGCAATTTCAGGCAATGTAATATCCCTGTCAAAATTTCGCATGATGTACTCTGTGATCTGATTAAAGCGATCAGACACCTTAAGTTCACTATTCTGGCAATATGCGGGACTTGCGAGTACTTCGTAGTCCGATGTAGATGATACCAGATCAAGAATTGTAAATAGGGCCGATATACGTTGGATACCGTTCATCTTTATCATCCTTGCCATCAGGTCATTTATTTTTTCTCTTGTTTGCCCCTTGATAGCAAGCCCACGATTTGAAAGATTAAGAACATCTTTCAATCCTTCCATTTCAGGAATCGAGAGCAAATCGTTTCCCAGAAAATTTTGATTAAAATGGATTACAAATGCATCGGCAAGATGATCCGCTTCTCCATTCAAGTATGTCACATCATTGATCCACACGTGAGGTAATAGTGGTCCCATAAAAACAAGGTCTCCTTCGTCAAAATATCCAATATGGTCACCAACCATGCGGCGTCCTGTACTCTTAGTGACTAATACTAATTCATACTCTGGATGATAATGCCAGGGAACAGGGAAAAATTGCCCTGTTTCACGAAACACCGTGAATGATTTGTCGAAATCCTTTGCCAGCCTTAATTCTACGGCTTTCATTTTTTAAATTATTGATGGAGTATTTATTACTGCCAATAGTATAAAGTAGTCACTAAAATGATTCTAGGTTGAAAAATAGTATCATAAATGTAAACAATTGGAGAAGAAAAGGCTGATAGTCGAAACTAATTTTAGCAAGCCCTTATCAAAGTTTTTGAAAGCAAGCCGGACGTTCGGCAGTTAAAAAAGAGCTGAATTCATTTGTAGCTGTCGGATGAAAAATAGTATTATAAATGTAAATGATAGTAACAGATAGCTACATAAATCAAAATTATTTTTGATCATAGCGATTCCATTGCGCGTTGGACTGCATGGATTTAAAAGATGTGACATCAAGATGAAGTTGAGAATTAATCACCCGGATAGAGATGCTGGATTTGTAACCGGAGCTTATTCAGATGGCGTGAGCGCAAATGGTTTCTTGTTTGTCAGCGGACAGGCAGCTGTTGATTTTAAGAAGTCAAGGTTTGTGTTAGGAACCATTCAGGAAGAAACCAGGTTAACGCTGAACAATATTAAAGCCATTTTGGAAGCAGCGGGAGCTACAATGGATGACGTTCTTAAGTGCACTGTCCATTTATCTGACATAAATGATTTCGATGAGTATAATAAGGTCTATTCACAATTTTTTCCTGGTATTAAGCCTGCGAGAACAACTGTTCAATCAGTGTTGGCGGAGGGTATCAAAGTAGAGATCGATTGTATTGTTAAACTTCCTTCTTAAGAATCAAAGAATGGCAGAAAAATTTATACCGACAGATATTAATGTTGGAGTGGTTGGCCTTGGTTTGATGGGAAGCAGCATTGTAGTTTCTCTGCTGCTTGCAGGGCATAAAGTTATTGCAATAGCCCCCATACCGGAAGATAGAATTACAGCCCCACCTCATATTAAGGATCAATTACTGCTTTGCTCCAAAACTGGATTACTGAAAAAACCTGTGGACGAATATTTATCCCGGTTATTTATATCTGAAGATTACAATGACCTTGCTGGTTGCAGCCTGGTGATGGAATGTGTTATAGAAAACCTGGAGATCAAGAAAAGCGTTTTCAAAAAGATCACTGCAGTAGTATCAGACGAAACCATTCTTTCAAGCAATACCTCCGCGATTCCTATAAGCATCATCCAACAATATATTCCCTACCCTCAACGGTTTTTGGGTGTTCATTGGGCAGAACCTGCATATGCTACACGTTTCCTGGAAATCACGTGCGGAAATCAAACCCAAAATCAATGCGCAGAATGGGTTTTTGATCTTGCTGTTAGCTGGGGAAAAGAACCCACTCTCCTCAAAAAAGATATAAGAGGTTTTATAACTAACCGCCTTATGTATGCGATTTACAGAGAGGCCTTGCACCTTGTGGAAAATAAGGAAGCAACTCTTGAAGACGTGGATAAGGCATTCAGATACGATGCGGGCTCCTGGATGACATTGATGGGCATTTTTCGGCGCATGGATTTTAATGGTTTAGAAGATTATCAAAAGATCTTTACCTCTATTTTCCCTGCTCTTTGTAACAATGATCATGTTCCCGCTATTATGCAGCGTATGGTGGATATCAATGCAAAGGGGGTTCATAATTTAAAAGGGCTTTACCCTTATACAAAGGAAGAAGCATCAAAATGGGAAAAAGCTTTTGCAGTGTTCAACCACGAGATATTCCACCTTGCAGCTTGTTATCCGTGTGAAACAATCAAAGAAAGACAATCGGAATCTGTTACAATATAAAGCTCCTCATCACAAGACGAATGAATGAAAGAAAGCCCCGCCCAAGAAAGACAAACAACAGAGGGAAGTCTTGACTATTCCCAATCTGCCTTATTGCTTGAAAGAGCAAAAAAGGTTTTGGCTGGCGGGGTTTCTTCTGAATTCAGAAAATTTAATCATCCTCATGCTTTATTCTACACGCATGGCAAAGGGAGCAGAATATATGATGTTGATGGGAACGAATATCTTGACTTTACATTAAGCCAAGGTCCCCTTATCCTGGGACATTCTCACCCCCATGTTCTGAATTCTGTTCATGAATATTCATTGAAAGGGCAACTTTTTGCAGGTCAGCATATAAAGGAAATTGAATTAGCTGAAACACTGAACCGACTTATTCCTTCGGCAGAGTTGATGCGGTTTTGTTTAGATGGCTCGGAGGCTGTACAGACTGCCTTGAGGGTAGCAAGAGCAAAAACCGGCAGACAAAAATTTGTTCGTTTCGAAGGGCATTATCATGGCTGGATGGATAATGTTTGCTGGGGAATTTCAACTCCTTCACTAAAAGCCCTGGGCAGTCGTCGTGAACCAAGGGTTTTCCCATGGAGCGAAGGACTACCCGATCACACTATTAATGATTTTATTGTTTTGCCCTGGAATGATATCGAGTTGGTAAACACCATAATTAAGGATCGACACCAGGAAATCGCTGCAATAATTACTGAGCCAATCATGTGCAATAATGGATGCATCATGCCCGATGAAGGATTCATGAAGGGTCTCAGGACTATTTGCGATCAATATGGCATCGCTCTTATTTTCGACGAGGTCATAACCGGGTTTCGTGTTTCACCTGGGGGAGCTCAAAAATATTTCAACGTCACACCCGACCTTTCAATTTTTGCAAAAGCATTTGCTAGTGGCTATCCAATAAGTGTAATTGCAGGGAAGAAAGAATGGATGGAGGTAATTGTAGAAGGGAAGGTGATACAAGCGGGCACTATGAATTCAGGCAATGCTACTATCGCTGCGGCCCTTGCAACTTTAGAGATACTTGAGCAAGAGCAACCCTACGATCGATTATTTGCCTATGGTTCCAAATTGATGGAAGGGTTGAGGCAAGCCGCTTCTGAAGCCCGTCAGCCCATGCTCATACAGGGATTAGGTCCCATGTTCCATACTGGCTTCACTCACCTGAACCATGTAAAAGATTACAGAGATACGCTCACATATGATAAGACAAAGCTTGCAACATTTATTTCCAGCATGCACAATAGAGGGATACGGATCATTGGAAGGGGATTGTGGTATATAAGTACCGCACATACCGAAGCTGATATTCAACAGGCAATAGATACTGCAGCAGAAGTGCTGCAGGAAATGTAGTCGTTGGATAAAATAATACTGATTTTATGAGTGATAAAGAAAATGGAATTCAACAAAAAGTCTTAGTAGCGGGTAACAATAGCCTTGCTTTCAGCATTTCCGTTTGCATCTTACAGGCGGGCGATCGGGTTACAGTTTACACAGATAATATAAGCGGTGCGCGGCAAGCCATTAATTCACACCTTGGTGATTTGCAAAATTCCGGTTCAGCTGGATTTGATCTTTCTAATTTGGAAATAACGGATAGACTGAAACAAGCAATTGCATTTGATCTGGCGATTGCAATTACAAATGAAACTTGTGAAGAGAAAGAGGAGATCATCAAGGTTGTTGAACAGCTGGTTTCCAGCAACACTATAATTGCGGTTAATTCCGAGTGCATTCCACTTTCAACTTTGCAGAATTATTCGCTTCATCCTGATCGAATAATTGCCGCAAATTGGGTTGAACCCGCACACACAACCTTCTTCCTTGAATTGATAGTTAATAGCACGAGTGACCTTCCCGCAATTGATGAACTGATCTTGAGAGCAAGATCACATTGGAAGAAAGATGCTTATGTCATCACGGGAGAAACCAGTATTCGGGCGAAGATGTTAAGTGCGATGGCAAGAGAAGCTTTTTTTCTTGTAGAAAATGGATATGCTTCCATCGAAGATATTGACCGGGCATGTAGAAACGATGCGGGTTATTATCTGCCTTTCGCTGGTAATTTCAGATACATTGATTTGATGGGCACTGCAGGTTATGGAAATGTGATGAAAGATCTAAACCCCACATTGTCAAAATCAGATGCAATTCCTGATTTTTTTAAGGAGTTGCTTGCAGAGGGAGCACTTGGTATGAAAAATAAAAAAGGCTTGTATAGTTACAGAGAGGGTGATGTAGAGAGATGGAATGAATCATTCCGGAAGTTCAGTTATGAGATACATCATATTATTAGTAAATATCCCTTCAGCTATGATGAAGAAAAAGCTTTACTGAATGAAAATAGTATTGAAGCTTCCACTCACTATCAATAATGAATAAAAGATTTATCATAGATGCCCACCTCGACCTGGCAATGAATGCTATTGAATACAACAGGGATCTGACCCTTTCTCTGTTAGAAATCCGGCAACGGGAGACGCATATGAAGGATAGGCCTGATAGGGGAAGGGGTACAGTCTGCCTTCCTGAATTACGGAAAGGAAAAACGGGATTGGTCGTGGCAACTCAACTGGGTCGTGTTACTCCATTGGGAAGTATGTTGCCTGGTTGGCATTCTCCACAACAGGCATGGGCAATGACACAAGCGCAGTTAGCCTGGTATCGGGAAATGGAAGTTCTTGGTGAAATGGTTCAGATCCGCAACCTTGGAGAATTGGAAAAGCATTTACAATTGTGGAATGATACTGAGACTTCTGATGAAAGAAAACCGATTGGTTATATCCTAAGCCTGGAAGGAGCAGATTCATTAATTGATATTTCGTATTTGCACAAAGCCTATGAGTATGGGTTGAGAGCGGTGGGCCTATCGCATTTTGGTCCCGGGAGGTATGCGCCCGGAACAAAGATGGAAGGGCCAATATCTGCGATGGGTTTAGAATTGCTGAATGAGATGGGCAAGCTTAATATGATCCTGGATGTAACGCATCTTACCGATCAGGGCTTTGAGCAGGCATTGGATAATTACAGCGGACCTGTCTGGGCAAGTCATCACAACGTTCGCAAAATCGCTCCAACTCAAAGACAACTTACGGATGACCAGATCAAACGACTCATAGAAAGAGGATCAGTGATTGGAGGTATGCTTGATTGCTGGGCTATGGATATCCGCTTTATTGATACGATCTCTGATCCCTGGCAATTGAATATAAAATTGGAGCATCTTGTTGATCATTGGGATCACATTTGCCAGATTGCCGGCAATACTTTTCATGTTGCCATTGGAAGCGACCTTGATGGCATTTTTGGAACGGAGCAATCTCCCTGGGATCTAAATTCAATTGCGGATCTCCAGAAATTTGAAGAGATACTAGCCAGGCGTGGATACGCTGCAGAAGACATCAATAATATCTTCCATGACAACTGGCTCAGATTTTTGCGGAAAGCATGGCAATAATTCCCGGATCTCCATTAAGCTTTATTAAATCAGTTTGTTTGATATTAGTGCAAGGCAATCCCAGGAAATATTCTAAGTATAATATCTGTTTTCGGCTTTTCATATCTAATAATAGTTAAGTATGGCTTTTCAAACTTTCATGGCCGGAGCCGCAAAAGTGGATATTACTCCCTCATTGGGTACATTGATTAACGGTGATTTTTTCCCGCATCATGCAATGCTGATTCACGACGCACTCTATGCAAGAGCTCTCGTCATGGAAAAGGCCGGAACACTAGCTGCGATCGTTCTGGTAGATACCTGTGCCATGTCGGTTGAATATGTGAACGGTATCAAGTCCGGAATTTCAAAAAAAATCGGGCTTGATCCGGAGAAGGTTCTGATAGCATGCACTCATACACATGCTGCAGGAGCTGTAGTGGATGTTCTTTTGACTCCTGCTGACCGTGATTATAGCGAGCGATTGCCAGATTTGATAATAGAAGCTGTGATTCAGGCTATGCAGAATCTCAAGCCAGCTCAAATTGCGTTTGGATCGGTTGAAATACCTGCTCATGTTCTTTGCAGGAGGTATATTATGAAACAGGGATTTATTGCACTTAACCCCGTTTCCGGTGATACGGATCAGGTAAAAACAAATCCTTTTGGTAATGAAAATATGATCGACAAACCTGTGGGTAAAACAGATCCCGAAGTTACTTATGTAGCAGTAAGGGATCGAGCAGGAAATTGGATCAGCGTATTGGCGAACTATTCCCTTCACTATGTAGGAGATTGGGAGAATGGAACTATTTCATCAGATTATTTTGGAGAATTTGAAAGACAGATTCAGAAAAGGCTTGAGGCCGGAAGTGATTTTGTTGGGATCATGAGCAATGGCACAAGCGGAGATATCAATAGCTGGGATTTCCTGAACACGGATCGTTATCCAAAGGAACATTTTCAGAAAAGTAAATTGATAGCAGGTGAAATAGTTGAATCACTAACTCAATCATTGGATGAAATTGAATGGCAAACTGATCCTGACCTGGATGTGAGGTATGAGGAAATAAAACTAAATACCCAGAAACCTTCAAAGGATGAACTGGAATTAGCAAGAAAAATTACTGAAACAACTGATTATAGTAGAATATCGACTGATGGTAGTGGCCTGCAAAAGATCTATGCCAGGGAGCAGGTCTTACTTAACGAATTTCCAAATACTTTACTTTTTCCTGTTCAGGTGATCCAACTCGGGAATATTCTTATCGGTGGATTAGCGGGTGAATTTTTTGCGGAAACCGGCCTTTCCCTCAAACAAAAAAGTCCGGTGAAAAATTATTTTACCATTGGATTGGCTAACGGCAATAGAGGGTATGTACCACCTGAGAATGAAATGAAAAAGGGAGGTTATGAGACCTGGCGCTGCCGGGCCAGTTGTCTTGAATTAAATGCAGAAAAAATTGTCACGGAAAAATTGTTGAAAATTCTGAATCAGTTTAACTCAAACAATTCAAAGTAGATTAATAAAATAATTCATGACTCTCAAATTCTTCTGTCCCAGATGGGGAAGCGAACATCTCGAATGGGATATATTTCTTGAAAAAGTGAAGGAAGCAGGCTACGACGGCATTGAATATGGTATTCCGAATGATTTTTCTGAAACTCATTTAAAGCGTGTTTGGCGTAAAGCTGAATCATTTGGACTCGAGATAATTCCCCAGCACTACAATACCACAACCAGACATTTCGATCAGCATCGAAACGCTTATGTGAGCTGGATTGAAAGGATAATCAGATTTGAATCGCTTAAGATCAATTGCCAGACAGGTAGGGATATTTTTTCCGAAGATCAAAATACTTTGTTGATCGAGCTTGCAAATGAATTATCGGGCCGATCAGGGATCAGCATTTGTCATGAAACACATCGTGGGAAATTCAGCTTCGCTGCCCATAGCACTCTTTCGTATTTAAATCGTATTAGCGAATTGAGACTTACACTTGATATTTCTCATTGGGTAAATGTTGCAGAATCTTTTTTGCAGGATCAGGAAGAAGCAGTTCTTTTCGCAATCAGCCGAACCGACCACATACATGCGAGGATTGGTTATCCCGAAGGTCCGCAGGTCCCGGATCCACAGGCACCAGAATGGAAGGAGGCGTTGGACACTCATTTAACCTGGTGGAACAAAGTACTTCAGTATAAGAAAAATGAAGGTGCACAGGTTCTAACTATTACACCAGAGTTTGGACCACATCCTTATATGATTCATCTGCCTTTCACCAGTCAACCTATCACAAATCAGTGGCAAATCAATTTGTATATGATGAATCTTTTGAAGGAAAAGTTTGAAAGAGACAACTCATTCGTGGATGAAGAAAGGGAAGAATTAAATTCTAGCAAATTGTCGCAACATGTTGTTTAGTAAATCAACTCATTTTTGCGGTTTTCTTTTTTCATTCATTCTGATTTTCTTTCTCGGCAGGGATCTGCATTTTAGCAATTTGAATGGAAGCCAAATCTCAATTGGCAATCTTAAGAAGAGTATCAACATAAATGCTTTTCCAAGAATAGGTAGTGAAGAAGATGATGTTCTACGTTTTGAGCGGGCTTTATTAGCACTTCCTGAAGGAGGGAACCTGCGTTTGAATCCAAACGAAACCTATGTTTTCAATAAAGAAGTGAGGGGGTGGAAAAATAGTATGACTTTGGAAGGTAGTGGTTGGACAACCGTAATAGAAACCAAGGCTCCTGTATGTGGAATTAGGATAAAGAATAAAGTTGGAATCATTCTCAAGAATTTCAAATTGAAAGGGTATGGAGTTTCGGGATTTAGTAATAACACTTCAATTATCCTGGATAGCAGTACAAATTGTCAATTGCTTAATCTTAGAGCTGATTCTTTTGCAGCCCAGGGCATTGTCCTCGGGGGTACTTCCAAACATAACAGCTTAAAAGGAATCACTGTTACCAATTGCCAGGATGCTAATCGCGGGTGTGGTGTTCTGCTTTATGGCGGAGAAGTCTCAGAAAATTATATTACAGATATTACCGCATCCTGGTGCCGGATTGGTGTGTCTTTAAACTTTGCACATCGTAATAAAATTGGAAGAGTTGTTGCAAATGATTGTTCATCTATTGGATTCACCCTGGATGGTATTGGGCCAGGTGAAGGAGCAACTTATAATATCATTGAAAATGTTGTTGCACTTAGAAATGGCTATAAGGTAAATTTTTATGGGGGTATCTATTGCGGCAATTATTCAGAATACAATAAGTTTAATAAGGTAGTTTGTAATAACAATTATTCAAGCGGAGTTCATAACCGTGCAAATAATAATATATATCAATCGATCGTGTGCAATGAAAATGGATGGTGGGGTTTCCGCAATCGGGGAAATGGAAATCTGATTGGTACGAAAAGGGTTATATGTAACAACAACCAGAAAAACGGCATCCATCTTGAAGAGGGCATGAAAAATCAGGTTGGAAATAAGAGATCCGAAAATCAGGCAAACTATAATAAAGGAAACGGCATTTATATTAGTGCATCTTCAGACAGCAACAGAATAGAAAGGATTCAGCTGATTGGGAATCTATTAGAGGGATTAAAATTAGCAGAAGGAAGACGCGGAAATATTTTTGATTGAAAAATGGATTGTACCGCGAATTAGCAAATTCGCGGTACTTTCTGCAAAAAAGTATCATAAATAGAAATAAAAGTAACAAGGCCCACCACGCAGGGAATCTACATTTGATTAGGCAAACTCACTTCATAATCGAATTCTTCAAATTAACAGGAGTTTGATCACAACTCATTTACTATGGCTACTTTCTTAAAGAGTGGAAAAACTCAACTGGAGATCAATGAAGCTGATCTCAAAACCAAAGAAATTGTGAGCGCTATTCTTGAAGAGATAGAAAAGGATGGCGATGTAGCTGTCAGAAAGTATTCTGAACGGTTTGACAAATGGTCTCCCCAAAGTTTTCGTTTGAGCAACGATGAGATCAAGAAAATAATGGATTCAGTTCCTCCAGGTGTGATTGACGATATTTTATTTGCCCAGAATCAGATAAGGTTTTTCGCTCAAAAGCAACGGGAGTCAATCCTGGATATTGAAGTAGAATCATATCCTGGTGTTATACTGGGGCATAAGAATATTCCCGTTAGCAGTGCCGGCTGTTATATACCAGGCGGAAGGTATCCTATGGTTGCATCGGCTCACATGAGCATACTTACTGCAAAGGTTGCAGGAGTAAAAAGAGTTATTGGATGTACACCTTCAATAAATGGTAAAATACCTGCAGCAACTGTAAGCGCTATGCACCTCGCGGGTGCTGATGAGATCTATATATTAGGCGGAGTGCAGGCAATGGCTGCAATGGCTCTCGGAACAGAAACAATTGAGCCGGTGGATATGATTGTAGGTCCGGGAAATGCATTTGTTGCAGAGGCAAAACGGCAATTGTATGGCAGGGTTGGAATTGATCTGTTTGCGGGACCAACCGAAATTCTTGTTATTGCCGATGAAACCGCTGACGCTGAAATGGTAGCTTGCGATCTGTTGGGACAGGCAGAGCATGGTCCAACTTCCCCGGGTGCCCTGATCACCACATCAAAGGATCTTGCAGAAGAAACAGTAAAGGAAATTGAACGTCAACTTGAAGTTCTATCAACTGCTGATATCGCAAGAGTAGCCTGGGAGGAAAATGGTTCTATTATTTTGGTGAAAGATGAAGAGGAAGCCATAATTGAAGCCGATAAGTTAGCATATGAGCATGTGGAAGTGCTCACTAAACATCCCGATCATTTCCTTGAAAAGATGACCAACTATGGTGCGCTTTTTCTGGGTCCGGAAACAAATGTTGCATATGGAGATAAAGTGATCGGCACCAATCATACTCTGCCGACAAAAAGAGCCGCTAGATATACAGGTGGCCTTTGGGTTGGGAAATTCCTGAAAAATTGTACTTATCAGCGATGCACTGCCGAGGCTAGCGTTGAAATCGGGAAGTATGCCATGCGTTTGTGTGAGATTGAAGGTTTCATGGGACATAAAGAACAAGCAGCACTGAGAGTAAGAAGATATGGAAAGAATAAAAAATCTATTCCTGAAAAAGTGGAGTTGGACAAATAAATTCTTGTGAATTAAACCTATAGATGTTCAAAGAATTCTAATCGCTCATGCTATGTTTTTAGGAGACTGCCAAAATATAACCTGGTCATGAAAATTGCTTATCGCTCATATCGTGCATTGAAACTTTCAATCTTCAGCATTCTTTACATAATTATTTCGACCAACGTCTTCTCCCAGTTGACCAATGTAAAGGTTACAAGGATCTGGGATAAAGGCCTTCACAATGCATTTACAGACCTGGTTCGGTTTAATGGAAATTTTTACTGCGCATTTCGGGAAGGTATAAATCATGCTCCCAGTGCTAAGCATGCTCCGAATATTAGTGATCAGCGTAATGGCAACGTACGCGTGCTTATTTCTAAAGATGGCAACATATGGGATTCATTACCCTTGATACAATTGGATGGTTATGATCTCCGGGATCCAAAATTATCAATAACTCCATCAGGAAAATTAATGTTGTTAATGGGGGGCTCCGTATTTGAAAATGGTAAACTGCTGAAATTAAAAAATCATGTTTCATTTTATGATAAATCGGCAAAAGCATTTACCCGGCCTCAGCCAATACGTCTTGATGATAAGATAAACCCCGATTGGAATTGGCTTTGGAATCTTACCTGGGAGGGAAAGGTTGGGTATGGAGCGGTTTATCAAAAGAAACCTGACTTGAAAGGTAATCAGTTGTATCTCGTTAAAACAAGTAACGGTATCGATTACTCATATGTTTCTCCTCTTGCCGTTGATCAGTACGTTAGTGAAGCAACAGTGTTGATCATGCCAAATAAGGAAATGTTTATACTCGCAAGAAGAGATAGCGTGAACAATGGTTTCTATACCATCAGTGGTTACCTGGGGAATAGCAAACCGCCTTATAAGGACTGGGAATGGAAAAATACCGGACTACAATTAGGAGGTCCCGAATTCATGAAAGATGGAAACGGCAAATTCCTGATTGGTACAAGAAGTTTCAGAGAAGGTAAATCACATACTTCTTTGTTTTCTATGGATACCAACGGAAAATTTAAACATTTAATAGAATTGCCAAGCGGAGGGGATACCAGTTATCCCGGGATGGTTATTTATAAAGAAAGTTTATGGATTTCTTATTACTCAAGTCATGAGGGTAAATCGAATATATATTTCACCCAGTTGCCGATGAAGAATATATTGTATCCCTAAAAGCAACTGAACGAAAGAAGCAAAAGTAACAAGTGGATTTTTTTCTGTTCGTCGTAGATTGCATTTCGCAATTCTTTATTTGGCTCTTGTAATCAACTTTTCTGTATGAGAGAATCAATAAAGTTAGCTCTGATCTTGCTCCTTAGTTGTGGAGCATTTGCAAAGTCTAAGATTCTTGTATTCAGCAAAACAGCCGGGTTTTATCATAAATCAATTCCGGCTGGGGTCCAGGCATTGCTGGAACTTGGGAGGCAAAATAATTTAGAAGTTGATAGTACAACCGATGCAGAGAAATTTACCAGCGACAATTTGAAGCAATACAATGCTATAGTATTTCTGAATACCACAGGCGATGTATTGAATGACCTGCAACAACAAGCTTTCCGGAATTATATTCAGTCTGGTGGTGGATTTGTAGGGGTGCACGCAGCAACAGATATGGAATACAATTGGCCCTGGTATAATCAACTCGTTGGTGCGTATTTTAATGGTCATCCTAAAATACAGGAAGCCGAATTACATATAACGGATAGTACACACAGTGCTACTAAACATTTGCCTACAGCTTGGAAAAGATCAGATGAATGGTACAATTTCAAGTCAATAGTTGAAGGTTTAAAAGTTCTAATTAAGATTGACGAATCCACCTACTCGGGCGGTACAAATGGAAAGGATCATATCATGAGCTGGTATCATGAGTTTGATGGAGGCAGATCCTTCTACACAGCGCTCGGTCATACAGATGAGTCATATTCGGATCCCCTTTTCTTAAAACATCTTCTTGGCGGAATTGAATATGCAATTGAAAAAAGAAATTTGAAATAAGCCTTTTTATAAATACTCATACAGTTTTTTACTTCTGATAAATGAGCAATAAATTCCTGTATCAATCTCTGATCCTCTTCCTGAATTTTATTATCACCTGTGCACCGCAAGGAAATTCTGCGAGGAATAATTCTGTCTCCAACCAGGAAACAAATAAGAGCAGAAAACTTTTTTTTATCAACATGGATTACCTGGACAATCTTGTTTTCTGCAAATCAATCGGAGCCTCTACGTACAGAGAAAAGGAAATTGCTGACTTTTTTTTGCAAAGTAAGAATATGGGAGTGGACGGCGTGTTATGGCGTGTATCAGGTATGGGGCAATCTATATTTCCATCTAAAGTTCGCACTGCATTTCCTGGCCGATCGGACACAACAAAATTCAAGGCGGGGGAGCAGGAGGTAATAAGGACACTTGCAGCAATTGATCCCTTGAAGATTGCAATCCAGCAGGCAAGAAAACATAGTATCCAAATCTACATCTGGGTTACGATCAGCGACGAGCATGGAATAAGGATTGAAGATTCTGCCTGGCTAAGCAGCAATTTCATTCTGGATAATCCTCAATACGCATTGCTGGATAGGAAAGGTAAACCAATGCTTGGTACTTTATGTTACAGCGAACCTGCCGTAAGGAAGCACAGACTTGATGAAATCGAAGAATTGCTTACCTATGAGCCAGATGGCATATATCTCTGTTCCCGCACGCATGCCTTCGTTCATAATACTGATACTGGAACTGTGTATGGATATAATCCGGTAATCCTTCAGGAATTCCATAAGAGATATGGAATTGATTTATTGAAATCACCTATGGATTCACAAACAGAAAAGCAATGGCTGGAATTGAAGGCCGAAGGATACACTCAGTTCATGAAAGATGCATCAGACATGGTACATAGGGCAGGTAAGAAATTGTGGATCGGTATAAAATCTACACCTAACGAAGAAATGGGGTGGCCATATGGCAGGGCAATTTACCCCTGGAAATCATGGATAAAAAATGGATGGGTGGATGGAGTGGTCAGCGGACATTATTTTATCGATAGTTCAAAATATTCATCTCTCGCCGAAGACTTTCGCCAAATAGCCCGACCTGAACAAACAATCATTTTCTGGCAACAATTATTGAATTATCAGCAGGGCAAACTAACGCCGGCAAGTATTCTGACAGAGCAGATCGCCATCATTGGCAAGACAAAAGCAAATGGCGGAACCTATCACGAAGCATTGAATCTTGCCAACAGGTCTGTGAGCGAATACTGGCAACCCTTGTCTGATGCCGTGCGTAAATATTGGCACAGAAATTAATGTGCAAAATTGACGGTAGCATTATCTATATATTTCTCTCTCTCCTTTTCTTATCACCGGATTTGGAGGATCGGGAACAAATGCCTTGAAGACTCTTTTTGCTCAAAATAACCCTGACACTCCAGCCAGAAATATCTTCAGTCAGATTTCACCCTTGGCTGGTAATATTTTACTATAAACTGATATGATCTTACAGCCAATCTGTTCCTTCCTTTTTCGAATGATATTTCAGAAAAAACGATAATTCTCGGTGTACAAAGCATATTCGGAAGCAAGCGAGTAAAAATTCAATCTAGTTTGTTTGGAAAGAATGGTTTTGTAAGCTGAAAGATAATATTACAATTGTAAAAGAAAATAGCAGATTTCTGCAAATAAGGAAATTATTTTTGGATCATACTTTATACATTCTCTGACCTGGTTAAAAGTAAAACCTATCCTGACTTAGTTTAAGAATCTTTTTTATAAGGGCAATCAAACCTGATAGAATCATATCGGCCAGTTGCCCGGTTTCCGAGATCCAATGTTACCCTTTTTGCGATCCAAAATTTTTCAAACCAAAACTAATGAAGCAATGAAAAAGAATCCCGCAGGAAATAAGATCAGGTGCATTTGGCACTCATCGATTAGAAATCTGCTTCACCAAAAACATTTGTTGCTCATTGCTGGTTTTTTCTTGTTGTCAGTTAGTGCCTTTGCACAAACAACTATAAGAGGAACTGTTAAGACTTCATCTGGCGATTCACTTTCGCAAGTCAGCATTACTTTAAAAGGGACAACCATAGGAACTATTTCCGACGAAGGCGGTAGATATTCTCTCTCAGTTCCAACTTCAAGAGGAATTCTTGTCTTCAGTTTCGTTGGTTATACCACAATGGAAATTCCTATAAATGGCCGCTCGGTAATTGATATTGCGATGATTGATAGTACCAACTCAATGAATGCTGTAGTAGTAGTTGGTTACGATACTCAGAAGAAAGGAAAAATAACAGGCGCAATTTCAAGTATAACCGCTAATGAATTAAAAACGGCCACCCAGCCTGATGTGATTAACCTGATGACGGGGAAACTCCCAGGTCTTAGAGTTGCACAAAGATCAGGAGAGCCTGGAAGTTATGTTGCGAATTTTGACATCAGAGGATTTGGAAACCCCCTGGTTATTGTTGACGGAATACCAAGTGAGAATTTCAGGACTCTAGATCCAAATGAAATAGAAAGTGTCTCCATTCTTAAGGATGCATCAGCTGCGATCTATGGCGTGAGGGCTGCAAATGGCGTTGTTCTGATTACAACAAAAAAAGGAAAAGTGGGAAGATCAGAGATTACATATTCAGGCACATTCGGTCTCACAGAGCTAACTCATGAAAACCGTCCCTTAAATGCATATGAAAATGCCTTGCTGAATATTGAATCTGCTTTCAATTTTGCTGCACAGACAAATGGAACTACACTAAACAAAACATACCCTTCTCCCGCTTTTACGAAGGATCAATTGGAAAAATACAGGAATGGAACTTATCCAAGCACTGATTGGTATAATCTTGTTGTAAAAAAATATACACCCTTACTTCAGCATAATCTTAGCGCTGTAGGCGGCACTGATAAAGTAAAATACTTCTTCTCATTAGGTTACCTGGATGAAGAAGGATTATGGAAAACGGGAGACCTGAATTACAAGAAATATTCTTTTCGGTCAAATCTTACCGCAAAGATCAGCAACAGTCTTGAAGCAGAGTTCCTGGTGGGAGGTATTCAGGGAATAAAAAATGAACCGGGCGAAACATCTGCAGGAGTGATTAACATCACCGCTATGCAGAATCCGATGATGCCTGTCTATCTGAATGGTGATCCCGGTTTTCCTTTCAATGTTTATGAATCAAGGCATCCAATAGCCGGATCAACAGCAAGCATATCGGGCTACAGAAGAAATACTACAAGGAACTTCAATGGAGTTTTCGCTCTTAACTATGTACCAACTTTCATTACAGGCCTGAAAGGCAGATTGATGTACAGCCAGGTATTCAGTGAGGTTTTCTTTAAGAATTGGAAAAAGAGATATGCTATTTATGATTCCACGATCGATGCATCAACGGGTATATTCAAGCAGAACTTCTTTAATAGTCCGACAGTATTAACAGAGCAGGTTAGTACCCTAACTCAATCAGTGGTACAGGCATCTCTGAATTATGAAAAAACATTTTGGGAAAATCATACCGTAAAAGCTCTGGCCGTGTATGAACGAACAATAAGAAAGTTCATACAAAATACAAGTAGCAGGCAATTCACTCTGGATGCTGTTGATCAGCTCTATGCTGGTGATGCAACTAATCAGCAGGCAACAAGTACAGGTCTTGATCAAAGAGCAAATATCAGTTATATAGGAAGATTGAATTATGACTACAAAGGCAAATATCTTATAGAGGGTACACTCAATTATAATGGTTCTTCCAAATTTGCACCTGGACATCAGTGGGGATTGTTTTCTGGTGTCTCGGGAGGTTGGAGAATTTCAGAAGAGGGATTTATTCAGAATAATAAAAAACTCGATTTCATTACCAGTTTAAAACTCCGTGCGTCCTGGGGAGAGATGGGCGATGATGGTGCAATTAACTTCCAATGGCTGACTGGATATAATTATCCTAATGGACAGTATTTGTATGGAGATGGAATTGGTATACCTGTAAGTGCATTAGGATTTCGCAGTTTGCCAAATGAAAATATCACCTGGTTTCAGGCAACAACAACAGATATTGGACTTGATGCAGATTTTTGGCAAGGGAAGTTGGGATTTACCATAGACTTCTTTAGACGTAAGAGAAATGGAGTCCTTGCACTTCGCACTGGGTTACCTTCCACCACCGGTCTTCCATTTTCACAGGAGAACCTAAACAAGGATTTGAGTGAAGGAATTGATCTTTCAATAAGCCATGCAAATAGAATAGGCGAAGTGAGATATACGCTCACACTCAACGGTTCTTATGCCCGAAATAAGCTGGTATATAGAGAACAAGCGCCATATTCTACCTCATTTGCGAATTGGAGAAATAATCCGATTGATCGTTGGGATAATCTTTATTTCGGATTAAAATATTTAAGCCAGTTCCAAAATCAGGAAGAAATATTCAATTCACCTATTCAGGATGGGAATGGCAACAGAACCATTTTGCCTGGCGATCTTAAATACCTTGATTGGAATAGCGATGGGGTTGTTGATTTTAATGATTATCATCCTGTCGGCAGAACCAATGGAATTCCTGAAATAATAGGTGCGTTTTCTATTGATCTCGACTATAAAGGTTTTGACGTGAATTTACTTTTTCAGGGAGCTACCTCTTTCTATGTAAGATATGCAGGCCTTCACCTTGAAAGTCCACTGGTATGGGGTCGTAATGGATTTGCACTTTTCATGGACAGATGGCATAGAGAAGATCCAACTGATCCAAACAGCAAATGGATTCCAGGAAAATACCCTTCCTCAAGAAGCTACCAACCGAATGCCGGACTAGGTACAAATAATTACCTGGCTTCTGATTACTGGTTGCACGATGCCACTTATGTGAGATTGAAAAGTGTAGAATTGGGTTACACTATACCTCAAAGATTAATCAACAAGATTGGAATAAAAAGATTGCGCGTCTATGCTAATGCATTTAATCTGCTTACCTGGACTGGACTGGAACTTGAAGACCCCGAACTATACAATAGCCAATTCGGTCTTGAGTATCCAATCACAAAGAATTATAACATAGGTGTAAATCTTACTTTCTAAAAATAACTGTATGAAAAAACTCATTCTATATATTATATTCTTTTCTGGGATTGTGAATTTGTCTTGTCATAAAGTACTTAATATCCGGCCAGAGAATATCATCCAACCAGAACCGATATTCTCAAATGAGTCCGGCATTGAAGCCTACATGGCAACAATGTATGCAAATCTCCCCATGGAAGATTTTGTATATCCTTACTCAATTCCAAATAACGTTGGCAATACATTGGATCACTTTTCCGGTGAAGCGCTCAATGTTCCTGCGTATGATATTGGAAACGTAGGTACTGGTCAACAAATTCCATGGTGGGGAGGTTTTACACCTTATCAGGCAATCAGAATGGTGAATGATTTTCTGGAAAGAATGCCAGCCACAGCTTTTTCAGAAACCAAGAAGAACAATTGGATTGGAGAAGCTAAATTCATCAGGGCATATTTTTATTTCTCCTGGGTGAAGCGCTATGGAGGGGTGCCATTGATCACAACAGTTCTTCAGTACAATGGCCTGGAGGATGTTGCATCTCTTAAAGTTCCGCGCAACAATGAAAAAGAAATCTATGAGTTCATCCTAAAAGATCTGGATGAAGCCGCGGCTCTCATTAGTCCGGTAAGCTTGAGGGGAAGAGCCAATAAATATGTGGTATATGCATTGAAATCCAGAGCGATGCTATATGCTGCCTCTATTGCAAAATATGGAACGGTACAATTAAACGGATTGGTAGGAATTCCTTCTACTGATGCAACCAGATATTGGCAAGAAGCTTATAATGCTGCTAAAAAGATTATAGACGATGCCAAGTATACTCTTTATAACAAGAATCCTGACAAGGTTCAAAACTTCCAGGACCTCTTTCTCGATGCTTCAAATCCGGAGGCGATTTTTGTACGCCTTTTCAAATTTCCAGAAAAGGCACATTCGTTCGATACCTATAATGTACCATGGGAAGTGAGAGGACCAAGTGGATACACGGGTTCAACAAACCCGACATTAGAGATGGTCGAAGAATTTGAATACATTGATGGGACTGATGGCAAACTGAAACTTGATGATGCAACTGGTAAATCCATAAAGTACAATAACCCCAAAGATATTTTCATAAATAAGGATCCAAGGTTTGCAGCCACAGTAATGCATCCTTTTGCAGACTGGAGAGGTACTGAGATTGATGTGCAGGCAGGAGTAATTGATGGGGCCCAAACCATTACTACAACTAACTATAATCTTTTGTATGATCCTGTCACCAAAACAGTGGGCAACACAGGAGTGCGGATAATTGGGGCAAATGGAATTGGTGGTGGTTTGCAGATTTCCTCAACAGGATTTTATATCCGCAAATACCTGAATCCAAAGTATACTCCATCTGAACTTGTAATATCAAGACAGGAAGGCCAATGGATCAATTTTCGCTACGCTGAGATCCTTCTGAATTTTGCAGAAGCAGCAGTTGAACTGGGAAAGCCATCTGAAGCTACCCCTTTTATGAACCAGGTGCGCGCCCGCGCTGGCATTAAGCTGCTGGTAGATGCTGAAATTACCAGAGATAAGGTGCGTCACGAGCGACAAGTGGAACTAGCTTTTGAAAAACATCGTTTCTGGGATATCAGGAGATGGCGCATTGCCGAGGGACTGATCAATAATACTCAGTTCAGTGCATTATTGCCTTACAAGGTGCTGGATGATAACACCTGGGTTTTTAAGAGACAAAAAGTATTGCTTGCGAGAACTTTTTCAAACAGGCTTTATTACGAAATGATCCCGACTGCTGAAATAGCCACGAATCCATCCTTGCTCCAAAATCCGGGTTATTAACCTCAAATTAAATTACATGAAACACTTAAGTTTATTTTGTTTAATTCTGATGTTCTTTTCTTCATGTAAGAAAAGCGACAACTACAGCGGCCCGGATGCAGGGATAATAGGAAGCGTTATTGATAGCATTACAAAGAAGCCAATTCAGACAGAACAATCAGCTGCAGGAGGAATCACGCTTAGATTCTGGGAACAGGATCCGAAGTATAAAGGACTTGCAAATCAGCTTGATTACATTGTTAAGGCAGATGGCTCATTTGAACATTCCAAGATCTTCTCAGGTGTTTACAGGGCGATCCCTAATATTGGACCCTTTATCACTATTAAGGACACACTAACACTTACTGTGAACGGTACCACAACTGTTAATTTTACAGTGACTCCATATTTGGCTGTTACCGCTTCGGCAACACCAGGTCCAGCGGGATCAGTGACTGTAAAATATAAATTGATAAAAGGAGTACCTACCGCAAAGATTCAGGAAGCGCGCGCTTTTGCTTCACTGTCTCCGAATGTAAGCATACCTGTAAGTGAAAAATCGGTAACTCGTGCACTTACTGCAACACCAGATGCAACAATTGAAGCAACTGAATATACTGAAGTGCTTTCGGGTCTTCCATCAGGTCAAACTTTTTATGTCAGAGTTGCTGCACGGACTGCAAGCAATGCCAGGTACAATTATTCGGAAAAGTTCAAAGTTGTGATTCCATAGGCACTTTTTGGTTAAGGCTCTATTTCCAACCAAGTTTGAAATAGAACTCTGTACTCCATTATATTTTCATTTTTCTCACTCTATAGTGGTGAGAAGTCTAAAATATTCCGGCCTTCTTCATGCAGTTTGGTTCGATGGAGAAGTGCCGGTGTTTTTATTAGGGTCATATGAAATTTTCAAATTTCAACTCTCAATTCTCAACTATAACTCCGACTGTTGAAAACCGAACATTGAAAATTGCTTGTGAGCATTCTATTCTATTCCCTCACCCGTCTCGCTTCGCGAGTCCAGGAAATAATCATTTTGCTCTCTCTCCATGAAAATTTTCAATGCTCAACTCTCAACCTCAAAATTCAACTCTGATTCTTATTCCCCTCTCCTTCGGAGAGGGGTGAGGGGTGAGGTCGAAAAAGGTGGAGAGGGAAATAATCATTTTGCTCTCTCTCCATGAAAATTTTCAATGCTCAACTCTCAATTTTCAACCTCAAAATTCAACTCTGATTCTTATTCCCCTCTCCTTCGGAGAGGGGTTAGGGGTGAGGTCGAAAAAGGTGGAGAGGGAAATAATCATTTTGCTCTCTCTCCATGAAAATTTTCAATGCTCAACTCTCAATTTTCAACCTCAAAATTCAACTCTGATTCTTATTCCCCTCTCCTTCGGAGAGGGGTTAGGGGTGAGGTCTATAACTGAAGGCTGAAGTCTGAGAGCGGAAAGAAGGAGCTAATGTTTAATTCTCAATGTAAATACCCAACACCCTGAAAATTGAATATTGAAAATTGTTTGTTGAGCATTCTATTCCATCCCCTCACCCGTCTCGCTTCGCGAGCCAAGGAAATAATCATTTTGCTCTCTCTCCATGAAAATTTTCAATGCTCAACTCTCAATTTTCAACCTCAAAATTCAACTCTGATTCTTATTCCCCTCTCCTTCGGAGAGGGGTTAGGGGTGAGGTCGAAAAAGGTGGAGAGGGAAATAATCATTTTGCTCTCTCTCCATGAAAATTTTCAACTCTCAACTCTCAATTTTCAACCTCAAAATTGGGTCGCAATTATTCCTTGTAGAAATTAATACTCCTTGCATCAAGGATACTGGCAAACAGTTCAATGATCGCCAAATTGGTTTTGTTTTGGATTATTCTTTGCTTAACCAATCAATAGCTGCATACAAGACTTTATCATTTCCATTGCTTGATGCTTCAACCTTTTCATCGGGTTCAATCCGGCCTCTGTAGAGCTTTCCGTTTCTATCTGCCATTTCCGTTGAAGCCATCATCATTCTAGCCCCATCGGGCAAATCAAATGCACCATTTCCTGTCGTCAATCCCCAGGTGGGTTCACCAAAGAGCTTCGTTTTGTGGTTGCTTATAAATGAAATGACTACAATTTCTCCCGAGCTTCCTGTCTTAGAACTTATAAGAACCGCAATAGGAAGTTTTGATCGAAGTTTAACAGGATGTGGAACCGATAGAATGGTATCAGATTCCCAGATATAATGACCGTTTTTGTAATACCAGCTTTGCCTATTTCCCTCCACGTCAACCAACGAACCAACTTTCTCAACATCAAACAGTGGACCCAAACCGGCAATCATTGGTGTCATGTTGCCGCCGGTGTTCTGTCTCAAATCAATGATCCATCCTTTGATGTGCATGTCCTCAAGCTTTCGGAGTGCTAAATGAAGGGAATCACTATATGCTTTCATCAACTTTATATTGCCGCCATGAAAAGGAGGAACTGTAACATATCCGAAATCCCCTATTTTCTTGTACTTGCAGAATTCTATACCTCCATCCGGATCAGTAGCATTTTTCCAATTTTTCACTTCTTCAGGGCTCATTAGAAATGAATGATGATCACCATAAGGCCTCAGGCTCTCTAATAGATATGAGACAGCTAAATGACAGTCCCTATAAGTTGAGGCATTGCCTGCAATCTCCCATGCCTTGCTTTGCAGGTCTAGGATATTTATAGAATCTCTAACCAGGGAGTGTTTTGCAATGGTATCAATCACTGCATTTATATACTGTCTAGCAAGTTTACTGGGTTTCCGACCTTTCACAGAAATCAGACTAACGGTATAATTGTCAAACCCTGCTTCGCCTTTCCCATATAAAATGGCACCGATTTTTATTTTATGAGTCTCCTCTGGGCAGACTATTTCAATACTATAGGTCTTCCAATCTTTCGTTCCTTTTACCCATTTCAAGGAATAAAAACCTCCCATGTCACGTGTGCTAATTAGGAGTCCGGTACTATCGTAAATCCCAACGTTTATTCCGGCTCCTCGTACTATAACATTTATGCTTCTAATGCGAGCAGTTACTTTCAAGATTCTAAGACCGTCAACTTTTTGGATAAACTTTTCCTGTTCAGCAAAACCTACTGATTGATCCTGGTCGCCCTTTATTAATAAATAATTATTTTTTAAGGCAGTGCCTGGTATGACAGCCTTGCTAGTTCCCCATGAGAGTTTCCATTCACAGAAACCAGTTTTAGAAGAATCACATCTTTTTTCAAAATCCAGGTTAGCAAAGGACTGGCCAAGCGAAAACAAAGACACTATAAGAGAAGTGACAAGTGAAATGCCTGGAGTTAAACATTTTAAAAGAGTATTGATCATTGTCCTGGCTAAATTTGTCAGGTACCAAAACTCTTAAATAAATTACATCCTTGAATTTAAAAAGCGACTGATTTTATAATTCTGGACCTGTTATGCCACAGTATAACATTTGGACATTCCTTTTAATTGCTTTTGCATCGCAATGCCTGTTCCTGATTATCATGTTTGCGTGGAAGCGAGGTACCAATAAAAATGCTACGCTTCTTCTGCTCTTCTTGCTTGGAGTGATTTTTCTGATCAACTTAAGTAATTTGATCTCTTCTGCATATATCTATAGAGAGTTTCCTGCCATTGCGGGGTTTGCAAGAGGTATGGTGTTAATCCTGGGTCCATCTCTATACTTGTACACATCGGCCATCTTGAGTCCGAGCTTTGCCATCCGGCCTGTCCATCTCTTGCATTTTCTTCCCTATATCCTTGCCTTTGTAATCATTCGCATACAGGAAGGAAGCGTACTTCCAGAAATCACCATAGCCGCAATAGACAGTCTGATGTTGGGAACCGTAGCTATGGATTGGGTTTCTACTCTCTGGTTTGTTGCATATTGCTTTCATCTCCTCATTTATATATTTCTTGTAAGAAGACTAGTTCTTCGGTCAGCAAGGGAGCAAACTGGAAATTATCTTATTCCTTTCAACCTTAGGACACAATGGATAAGTAGAATAACCGTCGTACTTGTATTGATAGCATTAGTATTTGTTGGAATTACTGGCTACATTATTTATTCCGGTCTGTATACGATCAAGGGGAACTTCTACTATACCATCGTATTGGCTGCACTTGTATATCTCATTGCATCACAGGCTATGAATGATAAAACTATTCTCGTCCCTGGATTTGGAAGAAAGTATGGTACATCAAATATTACTGCTGTCAAGGCAGAAGGAATATTGAACAGAATAAAAATACTCTGCGATGAAGAAAAAATATTTATGGATCCCAATTTAAAGATCGGCGGTCTTGCAATGAAACTTGGTATAAATGCGGGAACACTTTCTCATATAATAAATCAGCATTTCAACAAGAACTTCAATGAATTTGTGAACGACTACAGAATTCGGGAGTTTTTATTGAGAGCTCGTCAGGATGAATACGCATCTTTTTCCCTTTTCGGAATCGCCAGCGAAGTGGGCTATCGCAACAAATCCTCCTTTAATCTTGCTTTCAAAAAGAAAATGGGAAGCTCGCCTTCAGAATACCTGAAGTCCATTAAGTAGTTGAGAAATTTCTGGGAGTTATCTAGTGGTACCAATTTTTTCTTGTAGAAATTAATACTCCATGTATTACCGAAACATGCAAACTGTTCAATGATCCCATAATCATATTCAACTTCTATTAAACAATAGTATGGGTATTAATTTTTCTGATCTAAATCCAGAAGTATTTATCCTTCGTATACAATTTGGAGCTCCTAATCCCTACCCAATGTTCCCCTTCTTTTAAAGCCTATAAGAAACCAGTTTGCTGTATTTATCATTCTTAAACTACTGAACATGGGTAGATTTCTACTTTATTTAGTGGGGTGGCTGGCCCTTGCCTGCTTCTCTTCCTGTAAGAAGTCTTTATATACTCCTGCAACCAAGCCTCCTCCTGTTGAAGCCATGTCGTTAATAGGTATTACCCGCGATGTAGGCTCTAATATTGGAGGTTACTATGCTGGCTTACCGGGTGGATACGAAAAAGATGGGAAGCAACATCCGCTGATCCTATACATCCATGGCGGAGGACAATTCGGAAATGGTTCTGTTGACCTGCCTAATTTATTAAGCGAAGGAATTCCCGCATTGTTAGATACAAAGGCGTTTCCGGGTACCGTTACGAGTAATGGACAAGAATATTCATTCATTGTTCTCGTCCCTCAATTTAAAGCGTACCCTTCCAGCATAGATCTTCAGAACTTTTTAGATTTTGCAAAAGCTAACTATCGCATCGATCTCTCCCGCATTTATCTGACTGGTTTTAGTATTGGTGGCAGGATCACTTGTGATTTCGCAGGGGAAGCTCCTTCTGGACTTGCCGCAATTGTTCCAATTGCCGGAGCCTCTACATTTTCAGTTTTAGAGAAAAGTAAAAATATCGCGTCCTCTAAGCTGCCGGTCTGGGCATTCCATAATGAACAGGATGAACTAATCAATGTTTATGAGACAAAGAATTTCATCGCAAGTATTGATGCACAAAATCCATCAATTCGACCTTTGCTCACTCTATTTCCAAGTTCCACTGCACTATTGAAGCATGATGCCTGGACAAGAGCAACCGATCCGAAGTATCGGGAGAATGGAATGAACATTTACGAATGGATGCTGCAGTTCAAACGATAAGTCGAGGCCCGAAGTCGGAAGTCAGAAATCAGAAATTAGAAATCAGAAGTCAGAAGTTAAAAGAAACTCATTACTCACGACTCACGATTCACGACTCACGATTCAAGAATATCCTCGTCAAAAACCAATCCGATAAGATCATCCTATTTGAAATCGAAAATTTATTCATCTAAAATCAAGCAGAATGAAACCAAGTTCTACAATTAGTGGAAGGTTGAAGCTAATGCCCGTATGCATTTTCATGATCGTACTCTCGGGACTCCTTATGTCTTCCAGTCACAGAGAAGCTCCCCTGATTGCAAATGATCCGCAAGCAGATAACACTGATCTCTATGCATTCAGAAGTGCCTTCGATCCAACTAAAATCATCATCATCGCAAATTACATTCCGGCGGAATTGCCGCAGGGCGGACCAAACTATTACACATTCGGAGAGAATATCCGTTATGAAATCCATATCGATAATAATATCCGCTACTGCTGGTGAGGATATTATTTATCGATTTACTTTCAGGCAAACAAACCAGGATCCTTCAACTTTTTTCAATATCAGGTTAGGGAAACAGAATCTCTATACAACCTATACCTGCGAAAGAAGTATTAACGGAGGAAATTCATTTACAACCATTCTTTCCAATGGAATAGTGCCTCCGAATAATATCGGTCCAAGATCCATTGGTCTCCAGTTGGTCTGAATACCGCTGAATTACAACACACTCATCACAAATTCCATTGCAACAGCAAGTACAGGAGAAAAAGTATTCTGTGGACCTGCAGATGATCCCTTCTTTGTTGACCTTGGTGGAATTTTCGATCTCGGAGACGCCCGCGTCAGAACAATGATCAAAGGTGCGCGATGGAATCGCCAAATACAATGTGCATTCGATTTGCCTGCAATTGACATTTCTACGCTTCAAAAAGATAATAAAACAGCTGATCAGGCGGCAAATATCCTGGATCCAAATTATGTAATTGGTGTTTGGGCTTCTGCCAGCAGACCTGCTATAAAGACATTGAATTCTCCAAAAGGTGGTTCTCCATTCGATCCATTGGGTGGTGGTACTTTCAGTGAAACTGGTAACTGGGTTCAGGTATCACGTCTCGGCATGCCGCTTACAAATGAAGCAGTAGTTCCTATTGGTAAAAAGGATTTTTGGAATTCGCTTACTCCATACCAGGATCTGGCTAATATCTCAGTCTTTGGTGATTATTTCTATAATCCCGAATTGGCACTGTATATGGATGACAGCAAGTTTGGAAGTGCAGTGCCTGCATTTAAAGCGTTGCGTATTCAAGCTAATTCGTTAGGGCAATTCGATTTCAGAAATGGTCGCAATGGATTATTTGCCTCTGAAAGGAACTAGTGCCGTTACAGGAACCGCATTGGATGATGCAATTTTCGGTACACTATTATTGCCTGGACCTGGCAAACCACGCTCTGTTGACCTTTGGCCGATTTTTCATACAGGTGTTCCTAATCTTCGCCCTTATCAACTTGCCACTGGTAAAAATGGCAATCCACTTGCAGCCGGAAAACCATTCATCAATAATTTTCTACCGAATGGTGGCGATATGCTTCGACTTAATATGGCCGTTCCACCAACACCCCGAAATCGATCCAAAATTCAGCTCACTTGGCCTTGTATACGCAGCAGTTTTAGGATTAACAGATCCAGCTTACAACACCAATGCAAACCTTCAATTCATCCCGAACATGGATGGGTTTCCAAATGGCAGAAGACTTGAGGATGATGTAACACGAATAGAATTCAGGCAGTGGGCGGAGTCGTATTGGCTGCGATCGGATTATGGTATGATGATTACAATCCTGGTACTCCCGGAGCATCACCTGTAACCAATCGACTGATCAATGCTTTACAATATTCCACCGGTGTTGAAAAGAATGATACAACATTCAAACCATCGTTTCCTTATGTGCAATCTCCCTGGAGAGGAACATCAGTAAGCAGCAATAGGCAACACTGAAATGTAAATCCTACTCAGCAATCATTAAGAAAATATAACAATATATGAAACGAAAAATATATGCCGCCATTTGTTTGCTTGTAATGCTGATAAATATGATGCCCGCGCAGCTATTTGCGTCGAGTCACCGGGAGGCACCATTGATCACCGCTGATCCACTGGCGGATAATACTGACCTGTATGCCTTCCGCAGCCCGGATGATCCAAATAAGATCACGATTATCGCGAATTATATTCCATTCCAACTTCCTCAGGGTGGACCGAATTATTATTCATTCGGTGAAAATGTGCGATATGAAATTCATATCGACAATAATGTATCAAACAATACATATGCTGCAGGAGATGACATCGTGTACAGGTTCACATTCAAAAAAACAAATGAAGACCCAACCACATTTTTTAATATGAGACTTGGTAAGCAAAATCTCAAAACCACCTATACACTTGAAAGAAGCATGGATGGCGGAGAAAATTTCCAGGCGATTGTCTCCAATGGAGTTGTTCCACCACCGAATATTGGGCCTCGTTCAATTAGCAGCCCGGTAGGATTGAATGCTCCTGATTATAATTCTCTTATTACAAGTTCTATCGCAACCGCAAGCAGTGGGGAAAAAGTTTTTTGCGGTACCGCAGATGATCCTTTTTTTGTTGACCTGGGTGGAATTTTTGATCTTGGAGATGCTCCTCGCACTGCAAGTTCACCACCTGTTGATGGATTGAAATGTAAGAATGTTTCAACCATCGTAATGCAGATTGACATTGCGACTCTGCAAAAAGATCATAAACCAGTAAGTCAGGCAACAACCATTCTTGATCCTGATTACGTGATAGGAGTTTGGGCATCTGCAAGCAGGCAGAAGATCAGAACACTCAATACAGATGGAACACAATCTTATACTGGTGCTTGGGTCCAGGTCTCGAGACTGGGAATGCCATTAACCAATGAAGCAGTCATTCCAATTGGAAAGAAAGATCTGTGGAATTCCCTGACGCCTTATGAGGAAGCAGGATTGGATTTTATTCCTGCACTCGGATACGATGTATTCAAAGAGCATTTTTATAATCCTGAATTGGCTCTTTACATGGACGATGCTTTTTTTGGTTCAGCTGTTCCGGCATTCAACCCATTGCGAATCCAAAAGAATTCTTTGGGAGCTTTCGGATTTGGAAATACTCAGAATGGATTGTACTCACTGAAAGGGACAGCTGCAGTTGCAGGTACCGCCCTGGATGATGCAATAGCAGGAAAACTTTTATTACCTGGTCCAGGCAAGCCAAGGTCTGTTGATCTATGGCCCATCTTTCATTCTGGCGTTCCGAATTTGCGTCCTTACCAACTGGCTACAGGAAAGAATGGGAATCCACTTGCTGCAGGGAAGCCATTTATTAATAATTTTTTACCAAATGGTGGAGATATGCTTCGCTTGAACATGTCGGTCCCACCAACTCCTAGAAATGATCCCAAATTCAGCAACTTAGGACTTGTACAAGCAGCAGTGCTTGGACTTACCGATCCTGCATATAACACTAACACTAATCTGGAATTCATTCCAAACATGGATGGATTTCCAAATGGAAGAAGATTGGAAGATGATGTGACCAGGATTGAATTGCAAGCCGTAAGTGGTATTGTGCTTGCTGCAATTGGTCTTCCTTATGATGATTATGTAAGTGGCGGCAGTCTTGTTACTCCAAAATTATTGGGGGTTCTAACCTACAATACGGGAGTAAATTCAAATGACACTGCTCTTAAAACCGGTTTTCCTTACGAGCAAACGCCATGGCCAGGAACCTGTAATTGTGCTGGAATGGAATATGTTTACAATCAGCCTGCAATACTTCAACCCACTACAGGGATGATGAATATAGGAAGTCCGGAAGTATTCTTAAGTACAGCACCAAATCCATTTAATAGTAGTACAACAGTTCGATACATCCTGCAAACTGCATCTGATGTTTCAATTGAAGTGTACGACCAGCGAGGACAAAGGGTTAGCGTGTTGTTAGATCAAAGACAAAATCCTGGAATTTATTCTATTCCCTTCAACACCGCAGGTTTATCAAATGGAGTATATTTTATCAAGGCCATTAAGAATGGTGTTGTGATGCAATCATTGAGAATTGTTAAGCAATAATTATTTCCTTCAATAAGTCCGCAGGTGAAGCTGCGGGCTATTCTTCTTATTTAGAATAAAAGGAAGCGTATGAAAAAAACTTACATATATATATTGTTCGGTTTCTTGCTCGCAGCCATCCTGAGCTTTACTATTATCAAGTACAATTTCGGAGCAGGACCAGATCAATATTCTCTCAAGGAACGTCAGGGCGCATGTGCCGCCAGTACGGAATGGGCGAACACTCGCAAAATGGCGATCTCGCTTCAGAATCAAATTCAGTTGAAACCGGAGGACAATAAATCCAGGCTTGCGCTCGCAGCAATTTTCATTAAAGAAGCGAGGATTACCGGTGATCACGTGTACTATGACAAGGCTGCAATGAAGTATGTAAACGACGCCCTGGCTAAAGAACCCAGGAACTTCGATGCATTGTTATATAAGTCTTTGTTGTTTTTGTCGCAGCATCATTTTGCCGAGGGACTTAAAACTGCTGAAGAGGCACGAAATCTGAATCCACATAACGCGTTCGTGTATGGTATACTGGTAGATGCACATGTCGAATTGGGAAACTACGCTCTTGCAGTTGAGAATTCTGACAAGATGGTTTCTATCAGACCAGACATTCGTTCTTACTCACGCATCTCGTATCTGAGAGAAATTCATGGGGACTATCCTGGTGCAATAGAAGCGATGATTATGGCCATTCAGGCAGGAGTGCCAGGTGATGAAACCACAGAATGGGCGAGAGTTCAACTGGGACAATTGTATGAAAAGACTGGCGATCTCAAAAGTGCTGAGATGCATTACATGATTGCCCTCGAGCAAAGGCCTGATTATGCCTCCGCACTTGCCGGTTTGGGAAGAATTTCGATTTCGAAAAACGAATTCTATAAAGCGATAGATTTTTATCTGAAGGCTGATTCGCAAACAAATGATTATGCAATCGAAGAAGAACTTGTGGATGCCTATCAAATATCAAATCAGGATGCAAAAGCCAGGACGTTGGCAAAAAGAATAATCTATGCAATGAATGAGGATGCTAGAGATGGAGAAAATGACGAAAGCATCGGCCATTATGTGGACCAGGAATTAGCTCACGCATATCTCCAGATCAATGATTATGACAATGCAGTCAAGCATGCATTGATGGAGTATAATAGGAGACCTGAAAATATCGGTGTCAATGAAACGCTAGCCTGGGCTTATTATAACAAAGGAGAATATCAAAAGGCACTTCCATATCTAAAAAATGCTATGAAAACCAATAGTAAGAATCCAACTCTCCTTTGCAGAGCAGGTCTTATCTATTCGGCTGTAGGGGAAAAGCAGCTTGCAAAATCCTTGCTAGATCAGGGTCTTGAGAAAAAGCCAAATATTTCAAAGAGCCTTGAAACTGACGCTATCAATAAAAGCAAATCCTTATAGTTCTCAATCAATTCCTTTTTTAAATCGATTTTGAAACGCATTATTACATATTATCTCTTCCTTCTCTACATTACTGTAATGGTAAACCCATTAATACCCATCATTGCTGATGGAATCTCACATGCATTTGCAGAAGCGAAACATATTTCAACTTTCCACGCTACGAAAGGGAATCATCATCTGAATCATGAATTAGCAAATACAGCAAAGGAGAATTCAAAGAGTCAGAATGTAATTTCAAATGCAATCCAGGATTGGATTCATATTCCTGCTATAGAATATCCAACTCATTTCAAATCAAACCTTCCTAGTCAACTCTTCTGCCACATTGAGATCGATCTACTCCAACAGATCTTGCCAGACAGGCAAGGACCCCCGCCTAAACTTCTCTGAAATAGTTGCACAGTCACGATTGTCTTAATTCTATTTCTTAATTCATCCTCGATCACAATTGTCTGATTGAAGATTCAGGGTATTTAGTTTATCAAACCATGCATAAGATTATTTTAGGAATTATTCTTTGTCTATTAGGACTGACTGCAAAATCTCAGTCGGTCATTCAAGGAAAAGTAATTGATGCCCTTAGTCGCCAACCACTGGAAGCTGCTTCTGTGACTCAAGCAAATGGATCCGAAACGGTCACGGACGAATACGGCCATTTCTTTATAAAGTCAGGCAATGGAATAGTCACAGTAACAATTTCCTGCATTGGATACGAATCTGTAACTCTTCAGGCAAGTTCAGCGACGGGTATTGTAGCGGAATTACCCAGAAGAATCTTGAACCTTGCAGATTTCACTTTGAATGGAAATAGAGCTTTTAAACTTAGCTCTGTTGCTAAAATTGACCTCAATCTTCATCCTGTAAAGAATACTCAGGAATTATTCAGGATCGTGCCGGGCCTTTTTATAGCACAGCATGCAGGTGGAGGTAAGGCGGAGCAGATCTTTTTAAGAGGGTTTGATAGTGATCATGGAACGGATGTCCGGGTAAGTGTGGATGGCATGCATGTGAATATGGTCTCGCACGCTCACGGACAAGGATATGCAGATGCACATTTTATTATTCCGGAAACTATTCAGAACGTTGACTTTGGAACAGGACCTTACTATACTCAAGAAGGAAATCTAAATACTGCGGGTTATATCAATTTTTCAACTCATAAGAGTATTGAAGGAAATAGGATACAACTGGAAGCGGGTCGCTTTCAATACCTGCGGTCACTTCTTATGATCGACCTGTTAAGAAAGAACAAGGACCAGCAGAGCGCATATATTGCTGCTGAACAATCCTTCACCAATGGACCGACGATCAATAGACAAAATTTCAGAAGATTTAATCTATTGGGGAAATATAATCTTGCAATTTCAAAGAGAACAGAACTAACAACTTCATTTTCCACTTTTGCAAGCAAATGGGATGCGTCAGGCCAGATACCTCAACGCGCAGTTGAAAATAATTCAATTAGTCGCTTTGGTTCAATTGACCCAACCGAAGGCGGCAACACAGAACGTCACAACGCAAGTTTGAAAATCGTTCACCGTTTTGGCAATGGCGGGATCTGGGAAAATTCTGCTTTCTTCAGCAGATACATTTTTAGTCTATTCTCAAATTTTACATTTTATCTGAATGATCCATTGAATGGAGATGGAATACACCAGGCCGAGAAAAGAAATATTCTTGGTTATTCTTCCTCATTAACCAACAATTATTCATTTGGGAATGCTAGTCTGAGATCGATCTATGGCGTTGGAATACGCCATGATGCAACGGATGACAGTAAACTTGCGCATGTTGTCAAACGGCAGTTTTTAGATTATGTCAAACTTGGTGACATTCGTGAATCGAACACATTTGCATTTATCCAGCAACAGTTGAGTAGAGACAATTGGATGATTGATGCGGGTCTAAGATTTGATTATTTACATTTCAGGTACATTGACAAACTCGTAATTAATAGCTTCCCGCCTCAAGGCAAAGGAATTCTAACCCCAAAGCTCAATTTAAAGTATAATATATCCAAAGAAGTCCAATTGTATAGCAAATTTGGAAAAGGATTTCATTCAAACGATACCAGGGTTGTAGTGGCGCAGTCAGGACAGGAAATATTACCTGCTGCGTATGGAGCAGATATTGGAGTTTTCCTAAAGCCATCAAGCAAATTATTCATTAACGCAGCCTTATGGTGGCTTCATTTGAATCAGGAGTTTGTTTATGTTGGAGATGAGGGAGTTGTTGAACCAAGTGGAAAAACGCTTCGCAAAGGAATTGATCTTTTGCTGCGTTATCAATTTTCAAAATATTTATTCGCCAGTGTCAATTTCAATTTAGCAAGAGCCCGGGCTTTGAATGAACCCAAATCAGCCAATTACATTCCTCTGGCTCCTACTGCAACAAGTGTTGGAGGTATTTTTTATAAGAGAAAGGAAGGGATTAATGGCGGACTAACATATCGTTATATCAAATCAAGACCAGCAAATGAAGACAAATCAATTATTGCAAAAGGTTATTTCCTTTTAGATGGTTCCATAAATTATACGAGGTCCAGATATGAAATTGGTGCCGCGGTTGAAAATATTTTTAATAATGATTGGAATGAAGCCCAATTTGCTACTGAGTCCAGATTAATGAACGAGCCTAACTCTACAAGCGAGTTGCATTTTACGCCAGGTATGCCTTTTTTTTTGAAGCTAAAACTCGCTTTCTTCTTTTGAAACCTTGATTTTTTAATTAAAATTAGCATAGAGGTTACTAAAATATTTTGAATGCAATCCCTCGATAAACATACGAATGCAAAAATCCTTTCTTTAAAAGGATTGCTATGTTTTGTAGTTCTTATGATGTTGTTTCCCGGAACTGCTTTGTCCCATGCAATTAATTATGCAATGGAAAAAGCTCCGGATAATGAAGTTGTATCGTTTTACCTGAAGCTAGGCTTTACCCATATTATTCCTGATGGAATAGATCATATTGTATTTGTAATCGGTCTTTGCTTACTGAGTACCAAATTCAAATCCATACTCTGGCAAGCGACTGCATTTACTGTTGCTCATTCAATTACATTGGCTCTAAGTATGAAGAGTATCATTGTTCTACCGCCTGCGATTGTAGAGCCAGTCATTGCCCTCTCAATCATGTTTATTGCGTTGGAAAATCTCGTTTTCAAAGAACTTAAGCCCTGGAGAATCCTGATTGTATTTTTTTTTGGACTTATTCACGGTCTTGGTTTTGCCAGTGCCTTGAACGAAATAGGCTTGCCCAGAAATAAATTTTACGTCTCAATTCTTTCCTTCAATGGGGGTGTAGAGTTGGGTCAAATCGCTATTATAACAATGATGTTTGCATTAATAATAATTCCATTAGGTAAAAAGCCCTGGTACAGGAAAATCATCGTCAATCTTCTATCAATTGCTATCGCGATTCTGGCAGCCTATTGGACAATTTCCAGGTTGTAAATTCTTGTGGGTTTAGGTCTGGACCCTGTCGGCGGTCGGAGACCCTGACAGGGTGGTCTATTCTGTTATTCTGTGGTTACGTAAAAAAAATAAGAATTTATTTTGACCCCCCTTTCGACATATAGAATTCCTTTTCCTTCTTATCAAGCTTTTCTATAGCATACCTCAGTGCAATTCGGGGCATGCTGTCTGCATAATTATTTAAAAATCCGATCAGTTTTTGCTTGTCTCTTTTCCCCGCTTCGCGGATCCAGCTTCCAACTGCCATATTGATCAATTCTTCTTTATCGTGAACCAGGATACCAGCAATTTTGAAGGTATCCTCAATATCTCCCTGTCTGATGAAGAAGTAGGTTGCGACAATTGATGTTCTTCGCTCCCATATGTTTTTTGATTTTGCAAGCTTCAGAAGAGGGGCTCTTGATTTTTCGAACAGATACCCTCCTATGACATAAGGAGCAGTCCTGTCAACCAGGTCCCAATTGTTTATTCTATCGTGTCGATTTATATAAAGTTCATACAGCTCTTTTCTTCTTATCTGAGTTGTTTTCTTATCTCTTGCCTGATAATCCATAATACTAACTGCACCCATCCTTACTTCGTAAAAATTATTATTGAGAAGTTTTTCAACTTCAGCTAGCGGCATCTGGACAAATTTTTTGGCGAGACTGAAAATTACTGACATTCGGATCCCAAGAATCTTATTGCCTTTATCATCGCCTTTAAAATATCGGGCATTGTCGGAAGCATTTTTTGTTTTTAAGGCTGTTAATTCTTCGATGAAATGCCTGGCGGTTAAATTGGGATCCATTTATTTTCTATGTTTTTTATATTACCGACCCTGACAGGGCCACACCCTGTCAGGGTCCCCGGGCAACTAGCGACCCTGTCAGGGTCATACCCTCGCAGGGTCCCCGGATAACTAGCGACCCTGTCAGGGTCATACCCTCGCAGGGTCCCCGGACAACTCGACTTCGCTTGGGAACCGACCCTGTCAGGGTCTTCGACCGCTTACAGGGTCGATTTTTGACAACGGCATAAGCGTTACAGGTCCAATCAAACCAGATGGCGTCAATGACCAGTTGGAGGCATCGAAAGGACGGTAATTAATATCGACAAAATTAATTTCCCGCATAATCTTCCATTCAACTTTTCTCTGATCCATATCCCGTATTCGGTTTGCAGAGAGATTGGTAACATCAAGTTCCAATACATTGCGACCCGGCTTCAGCAATTTTCCAACTCTCACTTGAAATGGAATGCTCCACAAAGTTGCTATTTCCCTACCATTAAGACGAACGCGCGCACTCTCACGTACTTCTCCCAGATCCAGTATCCAGTCATCCGCTTTTTGTGCGGGAGCATTGATTTCAATTCGATAGCGTGCAGTTCCTCCGAAGCGTTGCGCTTCTTCATCGCCTAATTCTGTCCAGGATTTTAGCGTATTTGTTTCGATAGGTTTGGGAAGCACGGGACCTCCTTTAATAAATTCTACTTTCCAATCTCCATTTATTATGAGAGGTGCATCCGATGATCGGAAATATGTCCAACTATTTTGTTGGTTGATTGTCGCTGGAGAATTAATTGTTTCTAATAGAAGTGCCTCACCAGGTGCGAGCTGAAGAAAAACCTGGGCTCTTCCCTTCTCCGCGGACTTAATCGCTGCAAAACCCATGCGACCAGTGAGAGGATCGCGCAGTATGGCTGAACGTGCAGGCGCTCCCAGTTTGACCCAGCCTTCAAATTTCTTAGCAGTTAGGTTTGTGAAAAAATAATCGTGGCCTTTTGAATTTGCCCGGCGAATAAAGCCCAAACCAGCATCAGCACAAGCTTCACGAGGGATAGTATGAGTTGGAAGTGCGGCAAGCAGATCGTTCTTTACAAAAGTGCCTGGATTAAACTTGTTAAGTAATTGCTTGAATTCAGATCGTCGGGATTCTAGTTGGCCAAAACCGGGAACATCCTCCGGGAGTGATTGAAAGATCACGATGGCCCCATCGTTAGATAATTTTTGCAAACGTTTTAATGTAGCGATGGGCATTCTTTTGACTGCAGGAACTAAAAGAACTTTGTATCGTGAGCCAGGTGTAACGAGTTGCTTTGATTCAACCTTTGTTTGTTCAAGTTGGTCATCTGAAATATAATCGAAACTATAACCGTGATCCATCATCGAACGTGCAAGTTTTCCGACCGGTTGTTCAGTAAGCCATTTGACATTGTGGACTCCAAGCTGAATCATAAGACCTTCACCATTCTCCCACAAATCTGCGAGTGGCCAGTAAAGAAGAATATCATTGTCGGGTTTCCCACGTTGAAGAATGGATTGAACCCTACCGACATATCGATTCAATTCTCCGAAATCATCCCACCAGGTATTATTAGGATTGAATTGTGTTGAAGCATAAAAAAGCCATCCCGGCCATTTGGCATCCTTCGGTGAAAAGACAGTTCCGTGATAGAAAATGTGATTGATGCCATCCGCAAATATGCGGTCAATTTCAGGCTTGACATAAGCAAGAGATTCTTTCCAATGTTCTCTAAGCCATGTACAGGTTTCACTTGAAGAAAGATTGTGACCAACAACATGACCAGCAGATGAAGCCATTCGAATGACGAGCGGTTCTGGAAGATCCTGATCGTGGCGAACCTCATTTGAATTACGTCTCAGTCCGGGAATAGGAAATGGCGTTGACCCAAATACTTCTGTTTCTGCAATGTCAGCGTTTGCATAAAGATCAAGTAGGTTAGCCGGAGCACCGTGCGATTGATTGCGAACAATGAAACCCCGGTCATGAGACCATTTGACCCAGGTGCGCAGGTAATCAAGATGAAGCTTCGCTAGCGTCTCACGAAAATCACTTTTTATGCGGCCAAGGTTCTCTCTAATATCGTTAGGTATTTCTGCAGGCTTTGCAAGTAGATAAGGAGCGAATTGCTGAATGTCGTAACCATGCATCTTCTGAAAGACTTCGGCAAATTTTGGTGTCCAACTCCCATTATAATATTCAAATGAGTCATGAAATTGCCCGCGAACCAGGCCACGTGGAAATTTCTCGAATGCCTGAGTGAATGGCATCAGGTATCGTCTAAGTGCATCTGGCGAATAAGGATCAACCACAAGTCCTTCATCACCGGGAGCGGCACGTTTCACCATCATCTTTGTTGGCTCACCTGTGAGTTTGCCATCTTTTAGCACGGCACGGGCTAAAGCATTCGCTTCATCTATCCATAGACCTCCGAATGGCCAACCAGTTCCGGTTGCCATATCGATTCCAAGTCCGAGTCGTTTTCCTTCCTTCCCCACATGTTCTAGCATTTCCATCCATTTAGGGGAGAGAAAATCTATGTAACGACTTTCGTAACCCTTAGCGCCATAAATAGGAGTGATTTCTACTCCGCCGATTCCAGCTGCTGCCAGCTGTTCGAGTTGAAGAGTGAGACTCGCTTTATCTACTGCACTACCCGGCCACCACCAACGTGTCCAGGGTTTGTTCTCTTTCTTGAATTCAGGCCATGCAAGTTTAGTTGGTTCAGGCGGATGACCTGCGGGGAGAAAAATAGTAGCTGAGAATAACAAGAAGGCGAGACTGATAAAGCGCATCAATGGTGATTAAATAGTCAGAAGATAGAGAAGTTGAAGAAACAGTGGGCAGAAGTTAAAGAATTTATAGAAGTTAAAGAAAGAAACAACTACTCTAACTCTTAATGCTTCTGTATTGCTAAATTACTGGTAAATAGGAATTTGACTGAGCGATGAAAATTTACTAATTCCACCATCTAACAGGCTCGGAAGTAGTATAGGTGATCCAGTAACCATATGTTTCCGGATGCAATTTTGACTAAGTTTTTGAAAGAATTTTAACTACCACATGCTACCTTATTTGTGTTGAATAGTAGATAGTCGCAATTCAAATTTCTTTCCCTTCAATCTTCACTTCCTTACCAAAAAAAAATATCGTCCGTACATAATTCTGAATATTGGTGATTTGATCACTGTAAAATAATACCGTAAAAAAACGGTAAAAAAAACCGTGAAAATCTCGCACGATCATTAATTCTGGATAATTATCTTTAGTGACTACCTTATTATCAGGTGTAGAATAAGATTGTGAGCGATATAATACCTGAGACTTATAGCTTCCCTCCTGACACACGAATATCCGCCTCCCCCGAACCTATCAAGACATAGTTAATTCTTCATTTGCTTATCTCGATTGCGACCAAAATCAAGATTGAGCCAGTCATTCTTTGTTTGGTGTATAGTGAATAACCAACCAGTTTGAAAATGGTTGTGATGATTTATGTGGTTACTAAAAACCTCATCTATCGAGTGCTGTTCAATTAATCCAAAATTTATTCTGAATGATTTTTCATAAACCAAAAACCTTAAAACTATGGCAAAAGCAAATCACGGCACAATGGAAGGTCCGGACAGTCACGGATTTCCTGCAGCGGGAGTAGACCTGATCAAACATGAAGTGAGAGTGAATCTATTTCAAATCATGAAAGACAAAGAGTATCGACTGGAGACACTCGTGTTTAATGGAAGGATGGTAATTGAACGCGGGCAACCTTACAAGAATAAGGAAGGCGTGAGTCAGATTGATTTTATTGTGAAATCCTGGGTTGCTACCGCTTGGTCAAGAGCGCTCAAACAGGAATTGCTCTACATTCTATCAACAGATGTGGACCAGCCGATCAGTGAAATTATTGCACAGCAGAAAGGATCAGACTTCCCCGCATCCATACAATTCAATGTAATCTTTGACGCGCGTGCAAATAATAGATTGATCAAACAAAGACATCATGGCCGGCCTGCAGCGAAGAATTTCCTGTCAATTCCTCCAGCCGAAAATGGAGATATTAAGCTTGCCCCTACCATGACAACATTTGGAGACGATGATATCATTGACGTTGTCGTTTCATTTGGACCTGGTGGCTTGCAATTTGTACCTGCTGATGAGAAGGCATCGTCGAAAGTTCTGCATCTCAGAATCAAGCCACTTGACTGTCATGATAATGAAGGAAGAACTGTCCTGACATTCGTGGATCTCGATTTACCTCCGGGTCTCCCACCTGAATTGAGACAAATGATCACAGAGATCCCCAATCCAAAAGATCCGAGAATAACTGGTAAATAGATTTTATCAACTTGCTAACCTATGTTTTTTGTCAAGCATCCTTAAGCTGTAAAATATTTCCCTAAGGGATAATAATGCATTCGATTGTCAAGAACCATAAAGCACCAGGACCAAAAGGACACTTCTTGCTTGGAAGCCTTTCGGAAATAAGAAGTGATCGAATAAGATTTATTAATCGCCTCGTGAAGACATATGGAAATGTCGTTCGGTTTAGAATGGGTCCCAAAGTTTTACATCTCATAAGCCATCCTGATGATATTAAACATGTGTTGCTTACAAACCATCAGAATTATGTAAAAGGATTGGGATTGACACATGCTAAACCATTACTGGGAAATGGGCTGCTGACCAGCGAGGGAATGGACTGGTCTCATCAGAGGAAGCTGATAGTTCCGGCTTTTCACAAAGAAAAAATGAATTCATTTTTTGAAACTATGAAGTTGGAACTCAGCCTCATGATGGAGCGATGGAGAAAGAAAGCGATTTTGAGAGAAAGAATAGATGTTGAAAATGAAATGAAAAATCTTACACTTTCAATTTTAGGAAGGACTCTATTCAACATTGACCTAACTGACAACAGGAATAAACTTCATAGCGCATTCACACTGGCCATTGCAGATGCACTGAAAAGAATGACCGCCCTTCTTGAAGTAGGAAGCTATTTGCCAAGTCCAGCCAGTTTCCGGTTCCGGAAATCATTGAGGGTGTTGGATGATTTCATCTATAAATTGATTCGGGAAAAGGAAGAAGCAAAGGGTAAGAATGACAAGGATGAAAATGATCTTGTTTCAATTCTATTGTCAGCCATAAATGAGGATACGGGTAGAAAGATCGATCATAAGCAATTAAGGGACGAAATAATAACACTGCTTCTTGCGGGACACGAAACAACTTCCATTGTTTTAACCTGGAGTATTTACCTTCTTGCCATTTATAAAAATATTCAAAGTAAAGTAAGAAGTGAAGCTAATTCAATATTTGACAAAAGTTCGATCACAGTCTCAGAGCTGAACAACTTTCGGTTAGGCAAGATGGTAATTAACGAAGTTATGCGGTTGTATCCTCCAGTTTGGATCATACCCCGGAAAAGCATCAAGGCCGATAAGATTGGAAATTTTCAGATACCTGCGGGCACTAACGTTCTGATTTCTGTGTATACTCTTCATCGCCATCCAGAATATTGGACTGATCCTGATTTATTTAATCCTGAAAGGTTTGAAGGTGATGCGAAAAAAGGTGTTAGTGAGGCCTTTATCCCATTTGGGTACGGTCCGAGAACATGTATCGGAAATCATTTCGCATTAATGGAAATTCAGCTGGCTTTATGTATGATCATAAAGGAGTTTTCTTTCACTTTAAGTGATGGACATGAGGAAGTAAATCCTCATCCTCTATTGACCTTGCGTCCTGAATCCAGGATATTCATTAATGTAAGCCAGAATAAAACACCTTCCCTAAAAAATCTGACAACATGTTGAAGGGTTACCTGCGCCATCTGCTGTTTAAAGTATCATATTCAAACACAAAATTTGAGAAGCGAAATTTTATTGCGCAGAATGATAGTACTAAAGAACACCTGGAGGGTATAGGTGCTAATTTTTTGGACGGATACCATCTCGCTCTTAAATCGGAGAATGTAAGCTCATTAGTGAATGAGTTAGAAAAAAATAATGATGAATTTCTGGGTTTCAGATACGAGGGTGCAGCTATGGCCTACTCAATTTTCGACCTTCTAAATCCTTTCGGGAGAACAAAATTAAATGCACTCATACACTCTCCTGAAGGTAATGATCACATTTATATGCTTCATGTTGGTGCGGGTTGGGCATTTGCAAGAATTCCTTCAAGGATTGAAAAGAACATTGAAAGATTTCACCCAATCTATCGCTGGCTGGTAATAGATGGCTATGGATTTCATCAGGCATTTTTCAAAACAAAGAAATATGTCCTTGATTCAACTGAACCCACTGAATTTAAAAATCCATACGCAAAACAGGTTTTTTATCAGGGAATGGGTAGATGCTTATGGTTTATCGAATGTGCAGACCCGGAGAGAATTGCAAATAGGATATCAACTTTTCCATTCAGATACAAAGCTGATCTATGGTCGGGAGTAGGATTGGCTTGTGCCTATGCTGGAGGTGCTGATGAGGAAACGATCTTGAGATTAAAGGAGCTTGCAAGAGATTATCTTCCACATTTGAGCCAGGGTGTAGTATTCGCGGCAAAAGCCAGGGAACGTGCAGGTATTATTACGCATTCCTGTGAAACAACTTCAGCATTAATCTGTGGGATCTCTGTTCGCGAAGCTGCAAGCATCGCAGATAATTGTCTGTCAAAAATCAATACTAATCTTTCGTCGGATCAGCAATACGAGAGCTGGAGAAATTCAATCCGTGGTTTATTTACTAAAAAGAAAGACTATGAATCAATTCTTGAAGAAGTTTCTGTCTAAGGGAATCGCGATTATTATTTTAATCTCGTTGTACTCTTTAACCGTTCTGCCTGAATTGGGAAAAGATGAAAGAATTAATCTCGCATCTGATTTCAAATTTAGAAGATTTCCCTTGCCCGAACCTTTGGGTTTAGCACCAAATGCGTGGAGAACTGTTCATCCTCAATATGAGAGAATTGTAAGCTGGATTTCATCAGTTGGAGCCGCAGTTACTATTGCAGATATTGATGGTAACGGTCTAAACAATGATATCATTCACGTTGACCCAAGGTTTGATAGAATCAGAATCTCTGCCGCCTCTGGTACCAAATCTACATATCAACCTTTCGAGTTGAAACCTCATAGTTTGGTTTATGACTCCCTCACGACTGCACCCATGGGCACACTTGCCCATGATTATAACAGTGATAATCAAACTGACATCTTGGTATATTTCTGGGGGAGATCTCCAATAATTTTCTATCAGGACAATGGATCTTTTATTGAGCAGGAATTAAGTCCTCAGGTTGAAAGGTGGTTTAGCAATTCAGCGACATTGTCGGATTTTGATGGCGATGGGAATATTGACATACTGATATGCAATTATTTTCCTGATGGCGCGAAGGTGTTGGATGGAAAGGCAACAGATAGTGACCAAACAATGCAGCATTCGATGTCGAGAGCTTATAATGGTGGTGATGACCATTTCTTCCTATTCACTCAATTGAAGGAAAGTATTGCGATTTATAAGGAAGATACCGTTTGGAGAAAGGATGTTGATTTTCCGAGAGATTGGACACTGGCTGTTGGAGCAGCAGACCTGGATGGAGACCAACTTCCAGAAGTCTACTTCGCAAATGATTTTGGTCCTGACAAACTTCTATATAATCTCTCAGAACCCGGGCGTCTGCATTTCAGGCAACTAAAAGGAACCCGCGGATTTTTTGATATTCGATCATCTGTATTGGGGAAAGATTCATTTAAAGGAATGGGTGTGTCGTTTGCAGATGTGAACAATGACGGCCTCTTAGATATTTATGTTAGCAATATCGCCGCAAGGTATGCTCTGGAGGAGAGCCATTTTCTTTTTGTGAACACGGGGGAATTTGATGACATGAAGAATGGTATCGCTCCATTTGTAAATAGGAGCGAAGAATTAGGTCTTTCAAGAAGTTCATGGGGATGGGAATCACGACTTGCAGATTTTAATAATGATGGAGAACTGGAAGCTTTGCAGGCAGTAGGGTTCATTCGTGGTACTGATGATAAATGGGCAGAGTTGCAGGAATTAGCTATAGGAAATGATGAACTGTTGGCAAATCCCAAAGCCTGGCCGGACTTCGGACCTGGTACTGAACTATCGGGCCATAGCCACAATCCTTTTTTTGTAAAGAGTAAGAACGGCCGATACTTTGACCTTGCCAGGGAGATTGGGATCGATCAATCTCAGGTATGTCGTGGGATTGCAGTAGGCGACCTGGATCTAGATGGCGATCTGGATTTTGTCACTGCCAACCAATGGGAGCAATCGTACTTATTTCTGAATGATTATTCTGGTGTAAATACTTTTTTAGGGCTTAGAATACTGCAGGGATCTACATCTCCAAATGGAAACCTGGAGGTTGATCCAAAAATTTCTTCAAATCTGCCATTCGCAATTGGAACTGCTGTAACAATTTTTCATCCTAATGGAAAAATCAATTCATCAGTTGTTGATGGGGGCAATGGTCATTCCGGCAAGAATGGGAAGGAGGTCTTTTTTGGTTTGGGAAAAATTCCTTCGTCTCAAAAACTCAAAATCTCCATCCAGTGGAAAAGCAGGGACGGCACTAAGAGAATGAAAACTCTCGAGTTGCAAAGTGGATGGCATACAATAATTCTCCCAGCTTAAATATTGATATGAAACCGAAAATTAAAAACCTCAGGTTAGAAGCACTTAAAAGGTTTGCAATTGCAATAACTGTACTCAACATTGCAGGGCATAGCTTCCTGGGAATTGAACAATCCTGGGCGCATCCGGTAGCTGCTATTATAACAACCTATTCCCTGGAATTATTTTTTGAATGGTTGAATTCAAAGATTCATGGGTTTAAGCCAAGGTATCAGGGAGGCATATCTCAGCTCGTTCATTTTCTGCTCTCAGCACATATCACCGCTATGGCAGTGTCTATGCTTTTATTCACAAATAAAGGCCTGACACCTGTGATCTTTGGGTCTGCAGTTGCCATTTGCTCCAAAATTCTTTTACGAATAAACAGGAATGGAACTTCAAGGCATTTTCTGAATCCTTCCAATACAGGTATCGCTACATTGTTGATATTATTCCCATGGATCGGAGTTGCTCCACCATATCAATTCACCGAAAATGTTTCAGGGCCTGCAGACTGGATACTTGCTGGAGTCTTCATTGTTGTTGGAAGTTTTCTAAATATCAAGCTCACCAAACGAATGTGGCTAATCGTAGCCTGGTTTGCGGGATTCATAGTGCAGGCTATTCTAAGGAATACCTTTTTAGACACTTCTTTAATGGCAGCATTGAACCCAATGACAGGTGTCTCCTTCCTGTTATTTAGTTTCTATATGATTTCAGATCCGGCGACAACACCTGCCAGGAGAAATGATCAAATCATCTTTGGGTTTAGCATAGCACTTGTCTATTCAGCGCTTGTCTATTTTGATATTGTCTTCGGGCAGTTCTTTGCCTTGTTAATTGTATGTACATACCGAGGGGCGTATCTATGGTTTAGAAGTTTATCGGTAAAACCAATTACAGTCGAAAGGCAAATTCCACGAATTGCATCGGAAAAAATTAGTGAACATTTCCATCATGTGAAGCCCTGATGAATATGATACCTGATAATGCAATAGCAGTTATTGGCATGGCGTGCAAATATCCTGATGCAGAAAATCCTCTGGAATTGTGGAAAAATGTATTGGCCAAAAGAAGAGCATTTAGAAATATCCCGGAGAAGAGATTGAACAAGAGTTATTTCTCAGACGATCCAACTGCAGTTGATAAGATTTATTCCAGAAAAGCTGCACTATTAAAGAATTATGTTTTTGATAGATTTAAATATAAAGTCTCGGGATTGAATTTTGAGGGAGCTGATATGGCTCATTGGCTGGCCCTGGATGTTGCAACCGAGGCTTTGGAAAATGCAGGGTTGATTGGTCTTCCAGGAGAAATACGGGAAAAGACGGGTGTGATAGTTGGCAACACTTTAACAGGAGAATTTTCAAGGGCAGGAACTCTCAGGCTCCGATGGCCATATGCCGCTGCCAGGATTTCTGCCGTGTTAAGAAGGCAGCAGTGGAGCAAGGAAGACATCCATGGATTTTTGCGAGAGTTGGAACCCGAATTCAAGAAACCATTTCCAGCTATGGAAGAGGATTCACTTGCAGGAGGTCTCTCCAATACGATTGCTGGAAGAATCTGCAATTATTATGATTTTAAAGGAGGCGGATTTACTATTGATGGAGCATGTAGCTCTTCCTTACTTGCTGTTGCCAAAGCATGTGATTCTATCACTAATAAAGATCTGCTTGTTGCCATAGTTGGGGGCGTAGATCTAAGTCTTGATCCATTTGAACTTGTTGGGTTTTCACGAGCTGGTGCTCTTGCAAAAAATGAAATGCTTGTTTATGACAGGAACGCCAACGGCTTTTGGCCAGGTGAAGGGAGCGGATTTATAATTCTGGCTGATTATGAATTTGCCAGGAAGTCCAATCTAAATATTCTAGCCTGTATAAAAGGTTGGGGAATATCCTCTGATGGCAAAGGAGGGCTAACAAGACCAGAAGTTCATGGACAATATCTTGCAATAAAGAGGGCATACGAAAGAGCACAATTCAATATCGGCACGGTTTCATATGTAGAAGGACACGGGACTGGAACCGTAGCAGGAGATATGGCAGAACTTTCTGCACTTGTGAAGGCTATTTCCGAACACTCACCGCCAAATCCAATTTATGTAGGCTCCATTAAAGCAAATCTTGGGCATACAAAAGCGGCTGCAGGAATCGCTGGTCTAATTAAAGCAATATGCATTCTCCAGAACAGATTAATTCCTGCAAATACAGGATTGAAGGAACCTCATTCCATTTTTGAAAATCAGAATTATTTACAGGTGACAAATTCTGATATTTCATGCAATAGCAAATATCCATTAAGGGTTGGAGTTAGCTCAATGGGGTTCGGAGGCATAAATACACATATTGCGATTGAAGAATTTTTGGGTGCTAAAGCTAAAAGTAAAAGTAACAGCGCTAATGCTGGCAGTTCATCTCAGGACACGGAGCTTTTTCTGATTGGAGAGAATTCGGTAGACGCATTAAAGCTTAAGTTGAACTTATTATTGTCTAAGGCTTCGGAGATATCCTATGCAGAGTTGACAGATTTAAGTTGCACACTTTACAAACAGATTCGCCAGCAAGATTCTCATCGTGTTGCAATTGAGGCTGCAACTCCTGATGAATTAAAAGAGAAAATCCTTAAACTAATTAAGGTCATTGAGAATAAGGATAGTTTTTTTGAGAATGGGATATATTATTCTAATTCTTCTAATGCACTCCAGATAGGATTTCTATTTCCAGGTCAGGGTACTGAGACCCTGACTTACCCCAGCCTGATTACAAAGAGATTTCCAATTCTTGAAAAACTTATCCCAGCCTACATTATTGAGAATGCCGATAAGCGATCGGGTATTAGTACAGATATAGCACAACCATCAATCATAGCCACTTCAATTGCTGCAACTAAGCTGATGGAGCAAGTAGGGATTAAAGCAAATGTTGCAATAGGCCATAGCGTTGGAGAGATCTCAGCCCTATACTACGCAGGATCAATCTCACAGCAAGATGCGATAGAATTAGCCAGGCGCCGTGGAAAACTAATGCATGAATCGCCTGCTGTCAAGGGATGCATGATAAGTGTTTCAACCAGTCTTGACATGACTGGCATAAAGGAAATTGTTGATGGTTCAGGTGTATCCATAGCATGTATAAATTCTCCCTCACAGATGGTTTTGTCTGGAAGCAAGTCTTCAATTGAAATTGTAAGTGACATTCTTAGAAGTAGATCTATCCCATTCACCTTACTGAAGGTTGAAAATGCTTTTCATTCAGTCCTAATGAATGCGATAAAAAATTCCTTTGTTGAGGCCCTTCAAGGATTCGATTTTCATTCACCTGATCTCGCGGTTTATTCTACAATTTCCGGGGAACAGGTTAAAACCAATGAAGAGATATTCCAAAATCTTTCGCGCCAGGTAACTGATCCTGTTCTTTTCTTCCAGGCATTTTCGAAAGCAGCTTCAAAAGCAGATATCTGGATTGAAATGGGAGGTGGGAAAACCCTCACTAATTTGATCAGATCTTTTAGTGACGCTAAAGTAATTCCTTTGGAGCTTTCCGGGAATTCCATAAAGGGTCTGGCAAGGACTTTCGGGGCCATGTATGCATTTAAAAGCCATTGTCATTTTGATTTCTTTTTTGATGACAGGTTTCATAGGACTTTATCACTTTCTGAGAAGATTTCATTTCTAGAGAATCCCTGCGAAATGGAAAATGATTCGGAGTTTTCCACTTACCAAAATTTTTCTAGGGATCAACCAGAGGATAAGCATGAAGAACCGGGATTGCTCTCGGTTACGAACATTGAGTTAATATTTAAAAAAGCCTTAGCCATTAAACTCAATCTGCCTGAGGAAGACCTTAAAAATTCATTCAGGATGCTTGAGGACTTCCATCTGAATTCGCTTTTTGTTGGGCAATTTCTTTCAGGGTTTGCAAACGCATATCAATTGAGAATGACTGATGTACCGCTTGAATATGCGAATGCATCAGTTACAGAAATTGTACAGATGTTCGAAAACCTCAATTCAGGATCTGTCAATTTGGGTGAGAGCATGGAAAAATCAAATGTGGCTCAAGGGATTGAAGCCTGGGTTTGTCCTTTTCAGATTGTAAACAGAGAATCGCCAATAGAAATACCCCGAATTGTTCCTGATCGCAAATTATACAACCCACATTATTGCGGCCAGCTACCTGAGAGAATGCACGCTGCTTTAGTAAGTGAACCTGGTACAATACATAAAGAATTAGTTGTTTCTCTCTATGGCGAGGAAGAGAATGAAATCCTGAAACTCCTGGTGGATTCTGTTCAAATTATCAAGGAACGACAGGAAATTAATTCAGTTATACTAGTCCAGGATAGAATGTTATCCAATGGATTTGCCAAGAGTATATTTCTCGAAAAGCTGGTAAAAAATGTTCTTGTTCTTACAATTTCTGAAGAAGAATTAAATGCAGCAATCATCGAAAATGAATTGAGAACGCTGCAAGGGTTTAGGGAAGTTATCTATGCGGAGGGAAAAAGACTAATTCCCGAAATGCAGCTCATAAAGACCAAAGGTTCTTCAGAAAATATTTTACCTGAGGCTTGCGATATCATACTTGTAACAGGTGGGGGAAAAGGAATAACATTAGAATGCGTTAGAGAATTAGGATCTATTTTCAAATGCATGTTCATTCTTCTTGGCAGGAGCAATCCGGCAGAAGATAAGGTGCTCAGCGAAAATCTGAATTCACTTCAAATAAGTGGAGTAAGGTTTCAGTACTTTCAATGTGACATTACTGATTTCAGGGAAGTAGATGATTTGATTCATTCCCTCCGGGAAATTCTTACGGGGCCTATAACTGGTCTTATTCATGCTGCCGGCATCAACAATCCTGTTAGCGCCAGGGATCTCTCTCTAAATGATATTCTAAAAAGTTTGAATCCGAAATTGAAAGGGTTCAGGAAGATCATTCAATGTCTGGACAAAACTGAACTAAAATTTTGTCTTGGGTTTGGTTCCATCATTGCTGAATCAGGTATGGCTGGCAATGCTGATTATTCTTTAGCTAACCAATGGCTTCAGGAAGAAATTGCAAATACAGCAAGTAGGTTTCCGGAAACATATTTCCTGAATATTTCCTGGTCCGTTTGGGGCGGAACCGGTATGGGTCAGAATTTGGGCGTAATTGAAAATTTAAAAGCGAAAGGAATAGAACCAATTTCCCTGGATAACGGTCTTAAATTTCTCGTGGAATTGTTCAGAAATCCTCCTGTTCAATGTAATGTAATTGTAAGCGGCAGATATGGCAATGTGCCGACTCTTCGTCAAAATATACCGACCGAGAATAAAATATATCGATTTGTAGAAGACGTTCTGGTTTACTATCCCGAAATTGAATTGGTAGCAGAATGCGATCTCTCTTTACATACTGACCTATATCTAAAAGACCATTCATTTGAGGGGAATCTTATATTCCCTGCAGTTTTTGGAATGGAAGCGATGATCCAGGGAGTATCTTATCTATCTGGCTGTAAAATTTCATTTGTAGAATTTCGGTCGGTAGAGTTTCTGCGGCCTATAATTATCGAACCAAATCTCAAAGGTACCATTCGCATTATTGTTCAGCGAAAAGACGACGAAACTTATTCTGTTTGTATTCGTGATAGAACTACATCCTTTAAACAGGACCATTTTAAGGCAACAATCAGGTTATCAGCTGCAAGATCAGGAGGTTCGTTAAATGGAAAAAAACCTTCACTTGATTCGGCATCACTGCTGGATCCATACGATCTATACGGCACAATCTTGTTTCACAAAGGAATCTTTCAAACAATTAAATCTTATTTTCAAATAGAACCCGGAAAATGCATTGCGCTTGCTTCACTTGAAGGAAGAACAAAATACTTCTCAGATTTATTGCCGCAAAATTTATTGCTTGGTCATCCTGTTTTGAATGATGCCGTCATGCATGCCATTCAGGTTTGCGTGCCGGATCAAACTTTGTTACCCATCAGGATTGGCGAGCTGAGGTTTTATTCGCAGGCAAATTGCACTGAGGTGGTAATTGATGCAATTGAACTAAGCAATTTAAGTGGTGAGTATAATTATGACATCCTGGTTTCAGACATTGAAGGGAATGTATTGCAGGAATGGAAATCAATTACATTCAAAGCTATTCCTCGAAAAATTGACTTCGAGTTGCATACTTTACTTGCAGAAGTAGTATTGAAAAGAAAAATATTAGAACCGGGAAGGTTAAAGAACATCAATTTCAAACTATCTCTAAAAAATGAGAATGGTTTTTCAAATCACATAAAAAGAACGGATGGCAAGCCTTTAGCTTCTGGTAGATCCTTAAGCAGGTCGCATGTACAGGATAGCACACTTGTTTTAGATGCGGATTCGAATATTGCTTGTGACATGGAACGCCTCGTTGGAAAGCCGTTGGTACTCTGGAATACGTTGCTTGGTGATCAAAATGTTGACTTAGTGAGAATGATCCAAACGCAAACCAGCGAGGAGTATTCTTCCGTTGCAACCCGTATTTGGTCAGCCCTGGAATGCATCAGGAAAGCTGGATTGCAAATGACAACCCCACTCTTATTCCGCAGTAGTAGTGAGCATAATACAATCTATCTGGATTGTTCAGGGCATACGATCATTAGTTATAAATGCCATATTAAAGACGAACAAGAACCTTTCATTTTCTCAATATTGATTGAAAATAAGAATGAAGAACAAGTATGTATATAAATACATGGTAGGATTTGAAGACACTAACCTGATGGGTAACGTGTATTTTTCAAATTTCATCAGCTGGCAGGGGAAATGTCGGGAAATGTTCATTAAAGAGAAGGCAGGCGATTTACTGGAGGTGATCAATGCTGGAAAGCTGGCCTTGATTACGCTTCATTGTTCCTGCAATTTTCTTTCTGAATTGAGTGCGTTTGATTCAGTTGAAATACATATGGAGTTGGAGAGTATCCAACAGAACAGAATAAGAATGTCTTTTGAGTATTTCAAAGCCGCTGATGGTGCAATGACGTTAGTGGCAACTGGAATTCATGAAATTGGATGTTTTAAGAGAAGTTTGGACGGCTTGGACGCAATACCTGTTCCGAAAAGTTTTGAAAAGGCACTTGATGCATATACGAATTAAAATCTGACATATGACTAATTTTTTGTCAAGTGAAATTTCTCTAATTCTGGATAAGATGGACGCTGTAAAAGTGGCAGGAGATGAAAAAAAATCTTTTACACTCGATGAAGGTTGGTATCAACAATCTCAAATACGACATAAGTTGAAACGAGTGCTTACAGAGCTAAAATATGCAGAGGCCAATAAGAAAAAGTTTTTGTGCTTAACAGATCGTGAAAAGGAGATTATTAAATTAATCGTAAATGGATACAATAATCCAGATATTTCAAAGATTTTATATATCAGTAGGAGAACTGTAGAGCAACACAGAAAAAATATTAATCGCAAACTAAACCTTAGATCACTTGCTGAGATCTGTGATTTTGCAAAGGCTTTTGATATGGACTAGCTCTAAAATGCCCAAGCTTGGGTATAGGTTTCCAATTTCAAGTTGGGTAAGTTTAAGAAGGTAAAGTCAGATAACTTTTAAACTTGAAATATGCCAAATCAACCAAATGCAGCTCTCAATGCTGTACTGCACAAAAAAAATGTTCAAATTGGACAAGAAATCAGACGGGCCGAATTATATTCCGAAGTATTTATTGGTGGGAAAAAATTCAGTTTCAATGCTAAAGGAGCTCGCTCCTGTGCTACAATTCAATTAGACTTCAACAAGGCAAGAGGTACCGAAATTTTTTCACTGCAGTGTGATTTAACATACTTTGCTGCGGAACATCCAGAATTAGGGACGATTAAGATAATTCAGGATCCCAGGATTACCACAAAAGGGTGGATTGTACTTCGCAGAAATGAAGATCAGGAGTATCAACTTCCAGGACTTAGCTTTTTTAATCAACATTTAGTTTTTCATATTGGCGATAATTTTTATTATTATCCTGCTGCCTGGCAAGTAGTCTCCGCTATCTTGGCATGGCCTCCTGAATTTCACCAGTATCATCATTTAGAAGAGGATACTCCTATTTTCGATTTTATCACTGGAGAGCCAAACGTTGCAAGAAAGGGAATTTCAACTATTTCTATTCAGGACCAATTGTCTGATGAAGAGGAGAAAGCAATTCGTGACGACTTCGCACGAGAAGTTGCCTTAATAAATTCATTGCCAACTTCCAAACTATCCCCAATTGACAAAACCCCTGCTCAAGGATAATCAATTGATTTAATATTCGATTTTTCAGAAAACCTGTGAATACGACTTTGTTGCAGAATGTTCAAACAAAATGGGAGAATACTTTTTTTTTCGGGTGGAAACCACCCGCTCAATCCTTTTTGCAAATAGACCTCAATCGTAATTATGCTGTGATGGTGGTTGAGGAGACAAAATCTCAATTGCAAAAAGTTTGTGATAAATGTGAAGTTGGAAGTTTCAAATATCAAATTGGATTCGGCTGTACATTTTTCGAAAATGCCGGTGTTAAATACAAACCACCCCGGTATTTAAAACCTATTAGATTTAATGGTGATCTAAATTCTGGAGTTTTATTAGGAAATGATGAATCAGATTTATTACTTGTTATTGGGGGAGCTATAGATTCCATTTTGGAGTTAACTAATTCACTGGTTCAATTTTATGAGGAACTGGGATGCATAATTCGATCCACGAATTTTGGATATTCGGGTGGATCAGATAGAGACCATACAGGATTCAGGGACGGTACTTCTAATCTTCAGGAACTCGACCCTGACAGTTTTTCCAAATGTGTTTTCATTCAGCCAGGTGATGATGACCCATTGTATAATGGGGGATTTTACCTAATCTACAGGAAGTATGAGGAGAATATTGAAATGTGGAATAACCTTGCAGTCTCTCAGCAGGAAGGTTTTATTGGGAGAAAGAAACATTCAGGTGCATTTCTTAATGGAAATATGGAGGTTTCTAAAGATGATTTTCAACATACGCCCAAAACTTCGCATATCAGATGTGTAAATCCTCGTTCAGTAGATTTAAGTGATGAGAATTATTGGCAACAACGAATTTATCGGCGCAGTATTAAATATTCCGAATCAGATCAATTTGAACGTATTGTTAAGTATGGATTGCATTTTGTAGCGCTTGTAAGAAATCCCGAATTGCAAATTGAGAGAATTCATAATGAGAGGATGATTACTAATAAATCTGAAAAGGATTATTTTATGACCGCAGGATATATTCGTCCTCTGCACTCCAGTTGCTTTTTTATTCCTGCACCTGGAACGATCACTGAATTTCTGAACATTAAAACTTAAAAAGAATATGGATTTCACATTCTCGGATATTATGATCCATGTTAATGACATGGCAAAAGCAACCGACTTTTGGGTATCAGTCATGGGCTTGGAGGTCGTGCAGTCAGAAAGTGATTGGGTAATGCTGCAGAACACAGAGAATGGCCAAAGATTCGTATTCACCCAAAGTGAATTTGGCATGCCTTGGGCACTTTCTGTTTCCACAACTAATATTCAATCCACTATAGAGGCATTAGTAAAGGGGGGATGTGAAATACTGCAAAATGTAGAAACACCTAATAGTCCATTCCAGTATGCCTTATGTAAGGATAATTCAGGAATTCCAATATTGATTTTCTCGACCTAATAATTACGATTTGAGTGTGCCATTGAGTTTATCAAATACGTTTTTTTCTGAAGAGTGGGGCAGGCGCTTTGTTGTTGCCTGGAACCAGACAATAATGAAGAAGCATAACCTGGAGTTGAGAAGTGTGCCGCCCATAATTTTCGAGGCACTTTGGTCTAACCACAGTACCTGCTGTTGCATTTCCTGGAGTGACGATGGGATAGCGAGTTTAGAAACAATTCATATTGATTCTGGGTTTCCAAGATTTGCTGCCCCGATTGGTATTTGGGAAATGGTAGTGAATGAGCAATATTCTGCATTACGTGCTACGCTTGAAGGGAAAATAAAATATTCCGGATTGTCAAAACTGGCGGCAGCTTTTAGTAATCAATTTATTCATATTGCAGAAGTTGCAAGAGAAATTAATGATTAGAGTTTTATTAATTGAATTCCGGAAGAGAGGTTAAGTCGATTAGTGAGCTATTCTGCATTAGGTAATTCACTGCCTCCTCTTGAAAATCAATTGTGGGATCAATTTTTTTCAATTTCGACTCAAAAAATGCAATAGCCAGGATATTACTGATAAATGCTGTGGACCCCTTGATGCCGCATTTTCGCTCAACGTTGATCAGGGACTTTGTGAAATCAATAACACTGAAATTTTCAGCATTCATGGCTGAAAATTTGGAAATGAGAGAATGAATTTCCTTTTGCAGTTTTTCGTGGCTAAAGTCCCTGGCCTTGTATAAAGCGGTTTTTTCCACTATCTCTGTACATCCAATGCTATTATTAGTGGCCATGTAAAAAAAGAATCTTATGAAATCCTTTCTGAACTCATCTGTCATTGTTGCTACCATTCCAAAATCGAGTAATATGAAATTTCCTTCTTGAGTTACAAAAAAATTGCCGGGATGTAGGTCACAATGTGTAAGGCCGTCTTTGAACATCATTTGATACAGCATTGCCAATGCTTTCCTTGCAACGGCGCTTCTTTTTTCCTGGGGCCAGGAATTAAAATCAATATCTGCTGGCAAGACCAGATAGTCCATAGCAACGAGTTCTGAGGAAATAATATAATCAAGGGGTTTGGGAAAATGAATGTCAGGATTGTTCGAGAAATTTTTTCTGAATTGGGCAAGGGTAATCATTTCTTCACGGAGATCTAGTTGCCGCCTGATTACAGGATCCATATCCGAAGCCAATTGTTGTAATGGTAATTTCTTTAGACCGGGTATGAACGATCCCGCTTTCATGAAAAAACGGAACATTTTCATATCCGAATCAAGATGTTTTGTGATTTTTGGTTTCAGGACCTTGATAACACCTGCATCGCCATTCTTGAATTTTATCTTATGAACCTGTGCAATGCTACCTGTAGCGATTGGTGAAGATTCGAGGGAACTTATTTCATAGTATTTGGTATCACTTAATTGTTCCCGAATTTTTTTTCTGATTGAATCAGCGGAGACGGGTTTCAAATTTTGAAGCAGGGGATATAATTGGTCTGCTACCTCATAGGAAATGATGTCTGGCCGTACTGAAAGAAGTTGCCCGATTTTAACAAATGCGCCACCCATTTTTTCAAATCGCTTCGCTAACAAAACTCCATATCTTCTTGAAGAAACCAGTTTCAATTTGTAAATGCCAAATTCAATTGCTAATAAAAATACCTGAGAAGAAATATGTATAGGTCGCAATGTCACTTTAAGGATTTATTCGAAATTTTTGCTACGATAAAGGAAAGATATCTTATTGAGAATACACTTGCATTTCGCCACAAATTGTATTCTGCTTAAATTAAATATTAATGAAATTCAGGACTAATAAAAATAGCATACCAGAGTTGTTTCCTGAAACAGAAACCTTGCAGAATGAATCCGGCCAGCAATTATTTTTAGGCAGAACACTAAAAAAGTCTGGGCGTTCGGGGCATTTCCTGCCGGTCATTGTAATTGCATTATTCATAGTTACGTGGTATTTGGTAAGACGTTTTGAGTTATTTCCGTCATATTCCTTGCCTTCCCCGGGCGAAGTGTACCGGAGTTTTATTTTGGATATGTCATCAGGACGATTATTGAATGATATCATCGCATCACTTTGGAGAGTAGTCATCGGCTTTGTTGGTTCGAGTTTATTAGCGATCCCTCTTGGGTTGTGGATCGGGCATAACCTAATTGTAAGAAGAGCATTACTTCCTTTACTCAATTTTTTTAGGTTTCTTTCTCCACTATCATGGATTCCATTTGCGATTCTTTGGTTTCATATCGGTGATAAGCCTGCTATATTCCTCATTTTTATGGCAACATTTTTCCCTCTAGTAATTGCTACAATGGCTGCTGTAAGTCGCATCCCACGTATTTATTATTTTGTTGCAAAAGACTATAACTATTCCAAATTTGAAGTTTTTGCAAAAGTTACTTTTCCTTCCGTCCTTCCTCAAATCATAACGGCATTGCGGATCACTTACGGTATTGCATGGGTGGTGATAGTTGCCGCTGAGATGGTAGGATGCCAGGATGGGCTTGGATATGGTATTTGGGAAGCAAGAAATGGCCTTCGACTTGATTCAGCAGTTTCCTATATGATCATTATTGGTTTGCTTGGAATGGGAATAGACCGTTGTATAGCTCAATTACAGAAGCTTAAAAATCTAACTTGGGGCTATGCACAATAATAATTCGCAAACCACTTTGAAATTAAATAAGGTTTCCTATAGTTATGGGGAGTTAAGAGTTTTGAATGAATTGGATCTAGTTATTAAGGGTGGTGAATTGGTGGTTATTCTCGGACCATCTGGTTGTGGTAAGACCACTCTACTCAATTTAATCTCCGGACATGTCGATCCAACAAGTGGATCAATATCAAAAAAGGGAATTGCCAGAACCATGTATCAGGATGGAAGTTTATTTCCATGGTTAACTGTAAAGGAGAACATCATGATCGGTTTGAGATCAGTAACCAGTCAGCACCAGCGGGAAGAGGAACTAAAGGAACTGATGCAATTAATCCATCTTGCAGGCTTTGAGGATCATTATCCTCATCAGCTATCACATGGCATGAAACAAAGAGTCCAGCTTGCACGCGTTATTGCGGGTCATTCAGACATTCTGCTAATGGATGAACCCTTCTCTGCACTGGATTATCTTACCCGGCTTAGGATGAGATATGATCTGGTTCGACTCCTGAAAAATAGACCGAGAACAGTTGTTTTTGTGACGCATGATATAGAAGAAGCAGCGCAATTAGCAGATCGTATCCTGATTCTAACAGATAGGCCCGCGAAAATAGTCAGGCATATAAGTGTCGATTTGGATAGGCCTCGTGATCAAACTGATCCAATTGTTGTTGATCTAGTGAAAACACTCTTTGAAGCCCTTGGGATACGTCAAACTGAAAAATCAGTGGTATAGTTATTCAACTCAGAGTATGAAATATTCAACCTTATTCAGAGGATTTTTTTTGATAAGTTTTATTATTGGAGCGTTGGCGTTTCTAAGATTTCAACCTTGGAAAGAGTTTCAAACAAATGGATTGGAACTTAATAATTCAGCTTCTTTTTTGAATCCTGAAATATTGGAAATTGGGTTTCTGCCAGTTACATGTCATCTCACATGTCCTGTTACTGATTACGCCTCAAGAAAATCGCATTCTAATACTATTTTTAAATCGATGGTTTTTTCAGATTTTCCTACAGTTGCAAGTGCAATTCAGTCAAAAAGAATTCAGGCAACTTTCATGATCGTGCCCCTGGCAATAAAACTTAGAGAGCAGGGAGTACCCGTTAAGATCTGTTACCTGGGGCATCGGGACGGGTCAGAAATTGTGGTAGGAAAGAGTAGCGGTATTCGGAGCCTTCGCGATCTGAAAGGCAAAACAGTTGCGATTCCAAGTTTGTTCAGCAATCAGAATTTTGTCATTCATAAATTAATGGCGGATCATCGGATGTCCCCAACCGATATCAATTTTGTAATAGTCCCTCCTCCAGATATGCCGAATTCTCTTGCTGTAGGAGCCATTGACGGATATTTTGTGGGTGAGCCATTTTGTGCAAAAGCGGAACTTGATGGGTATGGACGAGTGTTGTATTTCGCAAGAGATATCTGGCCGAATTTCATTTCCTGTGCGTTAGTAGTTCATGAAGATCTCATCAGAAGTGATCCCGATATTGTAAAAGATCTCGTGAATGGAATTGCAGGTTCAGGTGCCTGGGCGGAGAATCATCGCATTGATGCAGCCAAATTAGTAGCGCCATATTTTCATCAGGATGTGAGAGTATTGGAATACGTGCTCAATTCAAGCCCGCAGAGAGTAAGCTATGTTAACCTAACTCCTTCCAACACAGAATTAGAACGGATTCAAATGATGGGAATTTCATTAGGCTTATTCAAAAAGAAACAAAATATTGACAATTTGATTGACCGAAGATTTATTCCCGGTAAAATAGACGCTGCGAAATTGGATATTTCAAAAATTCCAACTGGGAAATAAAATACAGGTTATAGTTTTAATCCAGAGTTTGTCAAAGCCAAAACTTTACTATGAGAAAAAATTTAATCACTGGACTCATTCTGATTTTAGGTTCCTCAACTATGGGTCAAACAAAATTGACGAGGGATGAAATCCTTCCCGCACTTCTTACACGTTACCAGTACATCGAGCGAAGTGAATATAATTGCAACTCTGCTAAAACAGAGAATTTAGGGGGAGAACGCAGGCGACCGGCCGCAACTGTTAACCCTTTCACATTTGATACTCTTTTCCAAACCATTACCTCAAGGGTAATTTTGACAACTGAGGGCCTCGTTAAAAATGGGACAGCCGCAAGCGTGACCTTCGCTGAAGCTTCAAAAAAACTCAGTATTAATAAAAGTTGGAGACCAAAGAATTCAAAAGAAACTTATTTAAACGTGGGTTTTACGGCTGAAAATGCAACAAGTAAACTATTTGAAATCTACAATAAGAGTGGCTGGGTTCAGGGAATAGGTGCAAGTTTTGGCGGCACCAAGCTTACGTCAAGGACATTACTCTTTATGGAGGATGCGTGCAGTAGGTTAACGGAATTGCGTCAGCAGCATATGAAATCTGTGATTTGTGAATACAGCGAGTTGTTGAAAACAGATACAACCGATATTAGCACTAAAAAGGATCGATATGATAAATTGAATATTTTAACCGCCTCAGTGAGTGATATTATTAATAATTGTTGCGAAAATTTCAACTCTTTGAGATTATACGATAGTCTGAGTGCCGTACTTACCAATGCACGCAGACTTTATGGAAAGGCTTATCGAGATGAGAAAGGAATTTATGGGTTGGATACACTCATCCGCGAGGATATTACTGCATTTGAGAAGAAAAATTTTAAGGATCATGGTTTTAAATTGCATTGGCTGAACTATGGCTTAAATCTGAATTTTAAAGCGCTAAGTATTTACGATACAGCTGTCCGGAGACTTGCAGATGTTAAAAAGAAAAATTTCATAAGGATCACTGCAAACGTCACTTACAATTTTGCCCGTGAATCCGCCAGGAGTAAAGGGATTCTATACTTTTCAATTGGCCTGACGGTTGGCAACACGAATTACCTGGAGGAAATCTTGCCAAGTGAGATATCGATTTTGAAAGAAGCTAATGCACCCACCTCATCTGAAATTAAGGAGACTTTTAATGCTCTTGTGCTGAAAGATTATAACACTTTGAAAAAAGATTATGGAGTGACAACCATACCAATGACCCTTGATTATTTCTTTGGAAAGGAGAGGTTTTTTGGTTTGGAATTACAAGCTGACTATAAGTATAAGTTTAATATTCCAGACAATGTTCCAGCTAATCACAGTTTCAGCGTTAAGGGAGGTTTGTTGTTTTCATTTGAAGGAAAGGAGAAATTATCAACTACAACCTTTGGCATAATAGCAGCATTTAATAATATTCCTGTAAATGATATTTCAGCCAAGGACAGATTCACCCTTGGGGTCCGGGTGGGAATTCCATTCAATTTCTAGAAAGAAGCACAGGAATCCCGGGATTTAAATTTAACCGTAAAGGCGCCAGGACGCCAGGTTTCGCCAAGCTCCTTGCGTTTCCTCGTTTCTTTGCGTCTTTGCGGTAAGAAAAATCAGTAGCGACACGCACTCTTCTCGGCCTTCACATAGTAACTCCTGTAATTCTTCGCCTTCTTATCCATACACCCAACAAGATTGAGGATTTCAATTTTTCGAAAATCAATTGGCTGGCTTTCTGCCTGCAAGGCAATATGACCTTCACCGAGGGGAGTATTTGCTTTATTGATCCAAACCAAACTATCAGTTATTCCAGCTTTTGTCCAGCTGTGTACATCACTAACAAAGCCACCTCCAATAATAGGTTTGGTATAAGTCAGAACTGTTTCGTCTTCTATGATATGACGCACCAATGAATCTCCATAAACTTCAACTATTCCATTCACCCATTGATCTACTTTATAGAAATCTGAGGTCGAATTAAGACAATGGTCCTCCCTGAGTATCCCTTGCATATGTACCTGGGTTCCCGGAGTACAAATATTACCAGTTCTTCGATCATTTTTACCGGTATCAGCCAGTAATTGCATTTCTAATGAAACTGGAAAATCCTGATTTAGGTCCATGCTCTTCGCGGATTGAGAATGGATCATAATACCGCTATTCCGGTCCCCCCAGGAAGGTGCATCCTGAAGGTGAGTTCCAACAATCCTGTACTGAAACCTTAATTTATAATAGCTGTATGGAAGTTGAGTATAGAGGTGAGCAAACTTGCCATTAAATTTCTCGTACTGGTCATACTTTATCCTGAGCATACTGTCTTCTGCCTGAAATGTGTTTTTGTAATTTACATTCAGTGGTTCCCCAGCAACCTTGATATCCCAACCCGCAAGATCTTTCCCATTAAACAACGCTTGCCAATCTTCTTTTGACGATTCATTTTGTTGCTTGCATGATTGAACAAGCATGCAGATACAGATAAGTATCAGTGTAGGAAAAGTCTTAATAAAAGTCTTCATCTAATAGGCTTCAGAAAAGATGATCTGATTTTTTTTATCAATTTGAGAAAATGTTTTCTATTTCACTTTTCTGAATACAGTTTCATTGATCCATTCCACAAATCTTTGGTGCCACATTGAGACCGGGCCCTTATTATTTTTTCTTAATCCAAATCCATGGCCCGCATTCGAGTAAATATGCAACTCAGCAGGAATTCCTGCCTTCTTATATTTTAAATATACTTCAGCCAATCCCTCGGCTATATCAGCTCTATCACCATAACCGCCTACTAGAAATAATGGCGGAGATCCTTTCACTACTTCGAATTTCCCTGAACCTCCGGGATATATCAATCCCTGAAAACAAGGTCGTGAGCTGATTTGATCGATCTTGTCACCAGCAGCCGCATTACCATCATCAAACCGCATGGCACTTAAGGCCGCTAATTCACCACCTGCCGAAAAACCCAACACGCCAACCCTGGATGTATCAATGGCCCATTCTTTTCCTCGACTTTTTACTAATCTTATTGCTCTTTTAATATCTGCCAGAGAATGCTCCTCAATTTTATAAGTAGATCCATCTTCCCTGGCCAACCGATATTTTAACACAAATGCTGCAATCCCTTTTGTCTGCAAGTATTCTGCTACATTAAACCCTTCATGGTCGATCCAAAGTTCTCTATGTCCGCCACCCGGAGCAATGATAACGGCCACCCCTGTTGCGCGGTTCTGATCAGGTAGGTAAGCAGTTATTGAGGGAGTATGAATATTTGATATTACGTGATCTCCTGATTCTGCGATTCTTACTTTTTCAATGCTGGTTTTCCCTTCGGATCCAGGTGCTATACTCGGCCACAAAAGAATTTCTTTCCTCTCATCTGGTAGATAAAAGGAAGAAAAAACAAAAGCTGACGACAAAGCAGCCAACGCAAATATTTTGTTCATGGCCAGATTATTTAATTATTGTCGGGTTGATTGTAACAGCGTTTATAGTTATTGAACCATCCTTTAGCCCAGGCGATGTTGCCTTAATAATAATACCACCAGCTTTATCCGATGATTGAATAATGGCAAGTGCAAGACCATTGAATGTGCTTCTCAGGTTACTCTTCATCGATCTGTGATCCTGTGGATTCCCATTGTCAAATCCAATTAATTTACCTGATCCTTCAACTGCAATTGTGATGAGGTTATTTGCATCCGGTATTGCCACACCATTTGCGTCAACAATTTCCACTTTCACATGGGCTGCATCACTTGCATCGGCATTGATTGTAGTTCGATCAACAGTTAGTTTTATCGATGCTGGAATACCTGTTGTCCGAAGAGTTTCTTCAAAAACTATCTTACTGCCCTTTCTTCCAATTGCTTTCAATTCTCCGGGTTCAAATGGCACATCCCAAATCAAATGAAGATCACTGGTTGAAGTGTTGATGAGTGGACGATCGTATCTGTTCCAGGCTCCTGAATTTCCCTGCCGCGGAAACTCAAGGGATTTAATACCAAAGGATTTGCCATTCAGGAATAATTCCACGCTGTCGCAATTGGTATAGGCCAATACCTGGATAACCTTGCCTTCTTTTCCTTTCCAATTCCAATGTGGTGCTAAGTGGATCATAGGCTTATCTGTCCACTGGCTTTGATAAAAATAGTAACCATCTTTTGGAAAGCCGCAAAGATCTATTACTCCTGAAGAGGCATTCTTATTAGGCCACCTTGCTTCTCCCAGGTAATCAATACCAGTCCACATATAATCACCAATAACATAGTCATGTGAGGAAACAAACTTCCAAAGCTGCTCCGCTCGTATGACAGAAGACATATTGGCCGGACGGATTACAGAAGAATCGATACTTAAAAAATTACCGCCATAATAATTTCCTCTTACGCCTGGAATTGAAACACTTTCAGTGCCGGTCATTTTCCAATGCGGATAGTTTTGTTTATCAACACTGTAAAATAATTCCCTTCTTTCATGCCATCGATCAACATAATTATAGCCTACAATATCCAGCATTTGAAGAAAAGGGATTTTTGCCATGCCATTATCGGCAGCGATGTTATCGTTTCCTGTGGTAACGGGCCTGGTGGGATCTTCACGATGAAATGTTTCGATCAATGCTGCCAGCACCTCATAGCCTTTCTCTTGTTTTTGTTCTCCAATTTCATTTCCAGCGCTCCACATTACGATCGAAGGATGATTTCTATCTCGGTGAATAAAATTAACCAGGTCATGTTGAGACCATTTGTCGAAATAGGTTGCATAATCATACTTCACTTTACCGGATTTCCAAACATCAAAGATTTCATCTTGCACTAAGAAGCCCATGCTATCACATAGATCCAAAAACTCTGGCGCAACGGGATTATGGGAAGTTCGAATTGAGTTACATCCCATCTCCTTAAGGATATTCAACCTGCGAATCCATACCGCCAGAGGTACAGCTGCGCCAACGCTGCCACCATCGTGATGGAGACAAACCCCATTGAGTTTAATATGCTTGCTGTTCAGAGAAAATCCTTTGTCAACATCGTATTCAATTTTCCTGATACCGATTTTAGTGGTATACTCATCTGTCACCCTTTCTTTTTGAATTATTTCCTGTCGAACTGAATAGAGGTGTGGATTCTCAAGCGACCAAAGTTTTGGATTTTTAACCTCGATCCTCTGAACAGTATCCTTTATTGAATTTGAACCTGCAGTAAATGCTGTTCTTATTTCTGCGATCTCTTTCCCGCTTGCATCAACAAGGACTGATCTCAGAATGGCGGATTGAGGAATTGTATTTCTATTCTCAATTTTTGTTTTGATGGTGACTGTTGCAAATGAAGTATCGGGAGTGGGTGTAGTAATATATGTTCCCCAATGTGCAATATGCAGGGGTTGTGCGATATGAAGCCAGGTGTGCCGGTAAATTCCACTGCCTGAATACCACCTGGTATTTGGCTGTAGAGAATTATCTACTCTTACCGTAATGATATTTTTGCCTGATTTAATATGAGGAGTGAGGTCATAGTAGAAGCTCATGTATCCACTGGGATAATGACCCAAATGATGTCCGTTTATCCATACATCACTATTCATGTACACTCCATCAAATTCAATCCATACATTTTTCCCGTTTTCAGATTTGGGAAACTCAAATTGCTTCCTGTACCAGCCAATTCCTGTGGGCAGATAACCTCCACCACCACCAGTGGCTGCTTTTTCATCAAATTCGCTTTCAATACTCCAGTCGTGCGGAAGATTCAAAACTCTCCACTTGCTGTCATTGAATTTTTCATTCTCTGCTCCAATAGTATCTGTCTGTGAAAACCTCCAACCAAAATCTAATGAGATCTTTTGTCTTGGGGGTGCAGCGTAGGTAAACTGGATGGTCAGGATGGCTCCCAGAAGAATTTTTAATCCTTTCATGTTGGAAAATTTAACCGCAAGGACGCAAGGGCGCAAAGTTTCGCCAGCATTCCTTGCGTTACTTGGCCGCTTTGTGTCTTTGCGGTGAAATTCTTAAATGAATTATTTATTTGTGATGTACTTCTTATTTAACTCATCATACACAAGCAAAAGCTTGTTTGATTTGCCGTCATTTTCAAATACTTTTTCCCAGGTATTCAATGGTTCCCAAATACAGGTGCCCTTTCCTTTTCCATTGGGCAATTCAAATGCGATCTTATTCACTTCTTCTTTCAATGCCGAATATTCCACCACGATCACATCTTTATTATAACGTCTCACGAGGTCGTTCAGATTCTCACGCAGATCATCAAGCGTACCATGCCATTTTGGATAATAGGATTCGCCGATAACATCAAAGGGTACTCCTCTCGCAATCATATTGTCGATAAAGAAAACAGATTCGTGATTTTGGCCGCCAAGCGCCACATGCAGCATCATTACAATGTTGGGATCCACAGCTTTTACAGCAGCAGTTCCTGCATTGATCAGTTGAGCTGTGCCATCAATATTGCTCACATTTCCTTCGGGCCAAACTATTCCGTGATTGATTTCATTTCCGATTTGCACCATATCCGGAGTAGTGCCCTGGGCCTTTAATTCCTCCATTACTTTTTTAGTATAATCATATAAGGCCTTTTTTAATTCAGTGAAAGATAAGTTTCGCCATGCCGCAGGCTTATATTGTTTTCCTGGATCGGCCCAATAATCACTATAATGAAAATCCAGTAGCAAGTTTCATACCTGCTGCTTTGACCCGTCTTGGCCATTTGTTTGGTATGTTCCAGATCGCAAAATCCTTTTTTCGGAGAATATCCACTGTCTCTGGCAGGATCATTGAAAATGCGAAGCCGTACATAGTTGAATCCATGATCCTTCAAAATTTCGATTGCATCTTTTTGAACTCCGTTATCGGAGAATTTTAATCCTCTTTCTTCCAAGTTGTGGCAAGAAATGAAATATCAGCGCCCATCATTTTTTCAACTGGTCTTGGTTTAGCTGCTTCTCCTTTCAATTCATATGTTTTATCAATTGTAATTGTTGAAGCACTTTCGGTATCAACGGTCACGATATCAGTTGACCCGGTCCAAAGACCCGTTGGTGCTTGCCTCAAACTTTACAATTCCCTGCTTTTTTCCTGCCTGAACAATAACCTGGCATTTGCCATTGAACAAACTTCTTTGCCATGCACCATCTGCACATTTGTCAGGTTCATGACTGCTGGGATCTCCATTCCCTACACCAATAATCTTTGCCGCCACCGGAAATATTGAACTTGATCATATTGTCTGCATCAGGAACTTCGCGTCCTTCTCTATCCACAACACTAACATTTATCACAGTTGCATCCTGCCCATCAGCCAACACTGGTAGTTTTATAAGGAGTCAGTACAACTTCTGCAGCCTGGTTGGTAGTTTCAACTTTTGCAGTAAGTTTTTTTCCTTTTTTATATGCAACTGCTTCCAGTTTACCAGGCTCATAAATTTACCGTCCATTTAAGGTGGCTGTTTCGCGGCATATCCTTTTTGCCTAAACTTTTTCCGTTTAAAAATAACTCCACATTATCGGCATTGCTGTTAACCCAAACCTCAATTGGCTTTCCTCGTTTATCCCTCCAATTCCAGTGCGGAGAAATATGCAAACATCTTTATCGGTCCACCAGCTTTGATAGTAGTAATAAATATTTTTTGGAAACCCACACATGTCCATAATGCCAAAATGTGAATTGATATTGGGCCATTTGAATGGAGTTGGTTCACCACGATAATCAAAACCAGTCCATACAAATCCACCAAGCCAAAAATCATTTGGCCGCTGCCAACTTCCACCAGGTCTCCGCTGTACTGGCCCACCATGGAGCAGTAATATCCTGATCCGGCACATATGCTCTGATAGAATCTTTTTCCCAAATACCCCGCGTAGTTACTGTGCTTCCCATTTCCGTTCCAAGAATGGGTTGATCTGGGATGATCCTTATGATAATCCGCTACTCGCAAATTGGCGATAGTTAAAGCTTCGAACAGGAATCACTTCATTCACTCCCCTGAATACATTCGCAACATCTGCTGCATATGTAGCAAGTTCGTGTAGGGTCAAGTTGTTTTAGTTTCGCAATGAATGTTTGCGCAATCCTTTTTCCCGTACTCTGTGTATGTATCCAGCCTTCTTCGTTGCCGATGCACCACATAAAGACTGAAGGATGACTCCTGTCTCTTTTCACCAGTCGTTCAAATTGGTTCATATATTCAGGTCCGCTGTTCAATAATCGTTGTTCATCCATCACCAGCATGCCAAGGCTATCGCAGGCATCAAGCAATTCTGGTGTTGGTGCATTGTGGCTGGTACGATATGCATTCGTTCCTAAATTTTTTAATAAGCTGATCCGGTAATATTGCAGGTAATCGGGCAAGGCACTTCCTACGCCCGCATGATCATGATGGTTGTTGGTGCCAAATATCTTTACATATTTACCATTCAGAAAAACTCCATTTGTTTTTATGTCAATCGTTCGGAATCCAAATCGTATTTTTTTTGCATCGATAATTTTTCCATCCTGTTTCAACTCAACAACTACCCGATACAAATATGGGTTTTCAAGTGACCATAAATTTGGATCACTAACAAGAAGGGTTTGTTTCGAAGTCTTTTCTTCATGAAGGTTAGCGACAATAACTTGTTCTTTTGCTGATCCGATGATTTTTCCTGCTCTGTCCGTCAGATAAGTATTCAAGGTATAGTTGGAAGCCGGATTCCCATCATTTTCAATAGTGGTTTCAACTGATAACGTTGCTTTGTTATTAGCGATGGTTGAATATGCAAAAATGCCATCCGTTGCAATATGTGTATTTTGAAATTTCTTCAGCCATACATGCCTGTAGATGCCAGCTCCTTCATAAAACCATCCTTCATATTGTGTTGCATCCGCCCTAACTACAATAACGTTATTCCGATCATAATTGATAAAGTCAGTTATGTCATAGTTTACTCCAACATAACCACTTTTATTATTACCAAGATAAAATCCATTAATCCAAACACTTGCATCACGAAAGATCCCATCGAATTGAATTTGGAATCGCTGCCCTGAATCAGCAACTGGGAATAGTAAAGTGTTTCCGATACCATCCAATGCTTGTGGCAGGGAACAAACCTCCAACAGGCTTATATCCATGTGACTCACACATCAGGATTTTCAATGTTCGTAAAAGGCAGTTCCACAGCCCAATCATGGGGAAGTGTTAATGTTCGCCATCCGCTGTCTTTGAATCTTGGATCGATGGCTGTGCCGGCAGCACCTCCTGATTTTGAGAAAATAGTTCGTATGCTGTAATTGAAATCTTTTTCGGGATTGGCCGCATGCCCAAATGCAAATTTCCAATCCGCATCAATATTAATTCTTTGACGGGGTGATTGAGCTATGGATGTAAATGCAAAAGCCAGATATGTAATTGATACAATTATGCTTTTTCGGAATTTATACATGAGAGTATTTATTGTAGTTTATCACTTACGTTTTCCTAATCTTACCGATTCTATTTCAAAACTATATGCCTTGGTATTTGAAGGATGCAGGGATGGACTTGTAATAATTTGAATTTTTTCCACTTCTGCCAGATTAAATACTTCATTGCCTGAGGCATTTTTGAAAAAGAGAGGCTGGAAACCTGGATAGGGACGTGGCATTAACAAAGCTGAATCCGATTTGAAATTTGTGAGTGGCAGTTCCAGGTCCTGGAGGTTTTCAGTTACCGGAACGACCGATGCAAAAGCAGAACCATTTTTGGTCACCAAGACAATTTTTAGATTTATGGTCTGGCCGGGAGCTGTTTTCGCTCTCACTATAATTCTATCAAAAGAACCTGCTTCGCTTATTCTGGGATTAATTTTATCACCAATAAATGTTTGAAAACCCATTACTTCCTGGTTCTGCATTTCGGTAATGGACAATCTGAAACTCAAGTTGGATGTATTTGATCCCGACTGATATGCTGTCAGAAATCCGCGACGGAAATTTGGCAATACAAAAGCTGACCGATCGTTGGCAGGATTGTAGAGTTCAAGCGAAGAAGACTCGCCAGCAACATTTGTATTGTAGGTTTCGAATTGGTAGTTATCCCATGCAAATGGATTGCCTTTGATATTTCCTGGATACACAACATAATTGTTTCCTTCCTGGGCGATGATGCGATATTGTAATTGTCCTGTAGTAACTACATCTGCAGGTATTTCTGCTGAAAAATCATAACCTGTCTTTTTCATCGGGATATTTCTGAACAATCCACCACCTAGCCTTGACAACTGCACTGAAACTCTCCCTGTATCAATGCCACCGATGGTTGCATAAATAGTAAATGGTTTTCCAGCACTTACTTCTTTAAATGGATCATGTCTTATCACAAATTCTGTATTCGAAGACGCAGGCGCAACGAATTCTTTAAGACCAATTGGACCGCTTGAAGGTTTCGTCACTGAATTGGATTTATCGGGCTTTCTCAATAAATAGGTACCTGGACTTATTTCAAATCCTTCATTTGATGAACTGGCAGAAAAATTATTTCCATCATTCAAACCCTTTATTGCAAATCCGGAACTCAGGTCGTCCAGGTTGATCTGCATTTTGTTTTTACGCCAATTGATGGCTGTAACTGTCTTTTTTGGAGAAGCTCTTTCAAATGGATCACGGATGTAAATAACATCAGGCATCACTTCCAATCTCCAAATGCCCGGTTCAATTTTGTCCAGGAAGTATGCACCCGTGCCACCATATCCAACAACTGGAGAATTTCCAACTCCGGCAATATGTTGTAAATCGGTTTTTTGATCGGATTAGAGGAAGTGTTGTTCGAATAATAGAATTTATCAGCCGTGTTCATTTCACTCAATGAAGAAGTATGACTCACGCGAAACACATCAAATGAACTATCAGCAGGATAGGCATCATATTTTTTCAATCGGGGTACTTTGTGAAATACCTCAGATGCAATCAACATACTTACAGCCTTTGAAGGCGTATAAGCAAGATTCAGATAGTGTGTTTGATATTCTGTATTTACATTGGCAATTGCCATTGGATCGTAAGCAAATTGAGTGGCCCATTGGAATCCCGCCCCCCTGAAACTCTTAGCCATAAAGGGATACATATAACTATGGAATACATCTGCGGCATCAAATTCATATACCATTAATGCCTTGTTAGCGAATGCAGGCACTGTATCTCTGAATGGAATATTATACCTGTCAACGTGTGGAAGGCTGTTTCCTTTTAAGGATTGTCCTCCAACAAGACCAGAAGGATACCATTGGAAACTATACCCATCTACCACGGATGCTGCAACAGCATCAGAAAAATATGGTCCCTGACTTATGTTATAAAAAACAGGCTTGGTCCATCCAGTACTTTTCAATGCAGCCGCAAGTCGGTTTATATAATCAGTTACTCCTTTTTTAGGATTGCTATGACTTGGTTCATTATTTAATTCTACAGCGATGATGTCTTTATCATCTTCATAAGACATTTTCGTGTAGGGATTGATATGCTTGAAAAATTGGCGAATATAATTTTCCTGTGCTCTGATTGCCGTATCATTGGTTGTGAGTTTTCCCCTACCAAAGAATCTCGAAAATCCTGGAGTAGCTTCATCTCTTTCTGGATATCCATTACCCCAAAAAGCGATGGGAGTAATAATTGTTTTGATATTTCGCTTTTTCAACTCCGCCAGCAGATAGTCAAATAATCTTAGATTTTCATTCTCGATCAGGTTTCCGAGAGTATCTGAAATTTCTGTATCCCAAACATGCACACGAAATGCATCAAGACCAATTCGTGCAAGATGGTAAACATCATTTTGAATTGATTTTTCAAGATCAACTCCTAAAGCCTTGTGTGCCCGATACGCAAAAGCAAATGGGGTTGTATAATTTACTCCGTAAAAAGAAGCCTCAGCTTTGTTGGAAGTGTATCGCAGTACACCCTGTTTATCCATATAAACAAGATTTGGCTTTTTCGCAGCACCAGTTTGTGCAATTCCTTCTTGTATTAATGAAGACAGAAGTAGACTGGAGATAAAGAAAATCCTTGCTCCAAATTTCATTTTGAATTGAATTTGAGTGATAGTCGTTAAGAAAATTCTTTTTAGCGCCTGATATATTTGAGCGAGTAAAAATCTTCCTCCGTAGAAACGGAGGAAGTTCTTAGAAACTGATTGATTATACTACTCGCTAAAAAACTTGTTAAGAAGCTATGAAATCATCTTATTTGAATGCATCCATAGCAACAGTTGGTTTTCCTGAGTTATCAAAGGCTCCAAGCGTATATCCCTGCCAGTTATTGTAAGCCTGCGGCTCCCAATACAAAACTCCCAAGCCTTTTCCTCCAGGAACGGAAGCAGTTTTTGTTATAAGGTCTGATAAAAAAGATTTGCATTCATTCGCATTATCCCACGGCATTCCAACTTCTACAACCATTACTTCTTTTCCATACCGGGTAACCATGTCGTTCATATTCGCTAAACACTGAGCGTTCAATGCGGCCCAATTCGAAGAGTTAGGATAGAGAGACATTCCGATCACATCGAATTTTGCACTGTTGAACTGAAGTCCATCAAACATCCACCTGAAAAGGCTGTTGTTGTATCCATTGGAAACATGAACAATCACTTTTGCTGAAGAAAAAACCGATTTTACTGCATCGTATCCTGCATTTACCATTTGAGCAAAGGCATTCATATTTACAGATGCCTTTCCTTCGGGCCAGAGCATTCCATCATTTGTTTCATTTCCAACCTGCACCCATTCCGGAGTAACACCACTTGTCTTGAGGGCATTCAGTACAGAGGTGGTATGATTTGCAATTGAAGTTTTCAAATCTGCCACACTTTGTGCTGCCCATGCAGCCGGCTTGGTTTGTTTGCCAGGATCTGCCCATGAATCACTGTAATGAAAATCAATCATGATCCTGAGACCAAGATTCTTGGCTCGTAAAGCTTTTGCAACTACATCCGCTGTGTTATTCCAGGTGGGAGATGGGTTAACCCAGACTCTTAATCTGATAGTGTTGAGTCCAAGTGATTTAAGCAATGCCATGCCCTCTGTTTCCACACCAGCAGCATTGTAAAACTTTCTCCCCGAATTTTCCATTTGGGTAATCCAACTTACATCAGCCCCTTTTGCAAAGGCTGCAGGAGTTGGGGGAGGAGGCGGAGGAGTTCCACCACCTCCACTATCTTTCTTACATCCAATGAGAGAAAATATTATAACAATAGAAAGAAACTGCTTGAGCATAGTTTAATATCTTCTTATTGTTATAAATATTTGGTTTAAGAATTATTTGACTCTGTCTTATTGTTTAACAACTGTAAATCTTCCCGAAGCACCTGCCGCTGTACCTGCCGCAAAATTGAATGATAATTTATATGTTCCATTCTCAGCAGGAGCTTTCATATCAGAACCGTTGTATTTGAAATCATCACCTGTAACATTGTTTGAATTATTGCCACCAACGCCACCATACTTATTTGTCCAGTCGCCATTTACAGGAAGTAACAAATAACTTTTGCCAGCATTAAGTGGAATAGTTAATTCCCAAAGGGATGAATTCACACGGGTAAACTGTTGTGATGGAACAGGGACTGGATTATTCCAGCCAGTTGCATCACCACCAGGGGTTGCGTTTCCAACTATGAACAGATTTGTAGCTAGAGTTCCAGTATAAGGAGTAATAGTAAACTTGGCTTGCTGAAAATCCACAATAATTCTATACATGCCACTGGTAGCGGGAACCTTCAAGTCACTTCCGCCTAATTTGAAATTATCTCCATCAACATTGTTTGAATTATTAGTTCCTGTACCACCAAATTTTGTATCCCAGCTACCATTTAGCGCAAGGAGAACAATTGATTTTCCACCAGTCAACTGGAATACTCCACCGAAAGTTGTTTCGTCCAGCCTTGAGAATTCCTGAGTAGGTGTAGGCACCGGGTTATTCCAGCCAGTTGCATCACCACCAGCAGTACCATTTCCAACCAGGAATAATCTTCCTGTAGTTGGCAGAGCAACTTTTGGCGGGATCTTGTAAGGGGTAACTCTAAGCTTGAGAATATTTGATTTATAAAGTTCATTATTGTTGCCGTATGATGATGTAACTCTTACATCAATATCATAAGGTGTGTTGAATGCAAAACCCCACGCCAGCAATATTGAGTTCAATTCTTTTGCTATGAAAGAATAGCTCAATGCTCCTGTTACAGTTTTTGTAACTGCCTTTGAAAAATTTCTTGTCGTTGAATCGATTTCAATAACGTATTTGGTTTTGGAAGAATCTGTCGCGTATTTCGGAAATGACCATGACAATGTTACCGCAACGTTGTTGGAATCTGCGGCTGCCGGAGCTACGGCTGCAGATGATGTATTTAACACAGGGGCAGTACCAGGCATAAATGTCGGTAGTGTATCTGCCTTATCGCAAGCAATAACAAACAATGAAGCAGTTATGGCCAGCAACAATATTTTATAAATACTTTTCATTTTATACTGATTTAGGTATTTTATTGTTTGACTACGGTGAATGTTCCTAATTGAAAGTTGAATGACAGTTTATATGTTCCAGCAACAGCCGGAGCAGGGAAGGCCGGATTGGCATCTCCGTACTCAAACGAACCACCAGCTGCTGTGCCACCAGTTACCATGTGGTATTGGCTGCTCCAGTCTCCAGGAGTTTGAATTAGTTTGTAGGACCCGGTGTTTTTCATATTCACGATAAGTTCGTAATCCGTGTTTGAAGGCAGCTTGGTGAATTTCTGCGATACGTCATATGGGGCCCCTAATGGATTGGCATAGCCCGATAAAAAGGCATCACCTGTTACCCAAAGATTGCCTGCTGCAGGTAATTGAATCTTTGGTGGAGGAGGGAACGGCCTTACTGTAAATTGAGCAACATTCGATGTAAGTTTGGCGATCCCACTTACAAGACTGGAAGATAATCTTGCTTCCATGTTATAGGTGCGGCGTGGATTCAATTGCAAGCGCATCACATTACCCAGTAATGCATTCAATTCTCCAACAGTGTAAGTCTTTGAAAGGTCCCTGGAAACAGAAATAGTTTGCTTAATACTACTTCCAAAATTTGCACCTACGGTGTCAATCTCAAGAACATAGTTCACATCATGTGAGCTGCCTCCTGTTGTGAATTTATAATCAGGATTGGTCCAGGAAAGTTTAATTGCCTGGTTGGCTTCTTCTCCCGCTTCAAGCCTCACAGCTGCTGTACTGGTTGTAAGCGTGGGAGCAGTGCCTCCTTCGAAATAAATTTTAGTTTCTTCTTTCTCGCAGGATGAAACAAAAGAAGCAATCAAAAGAGAAAGGAAAAAATATCTGAATAACTTTTGCATATGACTTGATTTACTTTTAGTCTATTAATATCCTGGATTTTGAACAAGATTAGGATTTGATGATAAGTCTGTAGATGGAATCGGGAATAGGTTATACTTTGAATCAACTGAAGTACCACCAGCAACTCCACCTTTCCAAGCCCACAAATAAGCGGACGTTGTAAACTTCCCGTGACGGATCAGGTCTGTTCTTCTGTGTCCTTCGTAATACAATTCCCGGCCTCTCTCATCAAGAATAAAAGGAAGTGTAAGTTGGCCAGCAGTAATATTTCCGGTTGTGCTTGCAGGATTATTTGCATATGCCCTTCCACGAAGCCTGTTGATATATGTCAGTGCAGTGGCAGCATCTCCTCCCGTTCCACTTTTTAATACCGATTCTGCATAGATCAAATAGATCTCAGCTAATCTGAATAAAGGGAAATCAATATCAACCCAGTTGCCTGCAGGATCGGCATGCGGTGCTGCTGCTCCTGTTCTGGTTTTATTTCTGTACTTGGTAGAAGAATATCCGTCAGTACCAACATAGAGATTAGTCATCGTCTTGGCCTGCCCGGCAGTATAGAATTGTGCTCTCCTGTCTGTATTACCTGATGGATCAGCAAATAGATCTACAAATTGGTGCGTGTGACGAAGACCTCCCCAGTTGCCGCTTGTTCCTGAAATAGAACCTGGAACTGCAGCTGGACCATGAGTTAGATACGTAGTTCCACCCCAGTTTTGTGTGTAGGTTCCATCATAGGCAATCATGAAAATATTTTCTTCAGTATTTAAATGATTGTCCGCAATTGTCAAATTCCTGTAGTCAGCATGCAGTGTGTACTGACTGGTGATCTTGTTGCAATAAGTTATTGCCTCTGTATACTTTGGAGCGCCAATATAAACCTCAGCATTCAGATACATACGGGCTAACAATGCCCATGCTGCTGCCTGATCTGCTCTTGGATATTCATTTTGTTTTGGAGCGACCAATTCTGTTTCTATTGCTTTCAACTCTGATTCAATATATGCGAAGAGGTCACTACGTGAGATCTGGGCTGGAATCACTAACCCTATTCCGTCTTTTTCAGTAACAAAAGGAGGACTACCATAAAGATCCATTAAAACCCAATACTGATATGCTCTTAAAAAACGCGCCTCAGCTACATATTTTTTAATACTGTCGGCACTCGTACCCGAGATACCTCTTTCAGCAAGCTTGGCATCATCTGCCTGGCGGATGAATTCATTCACCAGCGTGATTTGAAAGAATGCCCTGTAGTAAACTCCACTTACGATAGGATTGATAGGAGACCAGCTCATTTCCTTCAGGCCTCTTACCCCTGCATCATTCTGCCATGTCCACGAAGCCTCATCAGTAGTTAACTCCTGCAGGTTCCAGAACAAGCGTAGAAAATCAGAATTTCCTTCATCGTTGATAATCTGTGGCGGAATGTCAGGACTTCCTGTTCCACCTGAGTTACCGGTAAGAGCAAAAGCACCATAGATCTTAGCAAGCGCTTGCTTATAGCCGGTTGAGGTGCTATATACAGTCTCAGCTGTAATATCATTTGTCGGTAGTAGATCAAGTTTCTTGGTACAGGAGGATATCAATCCTGCTGCGAAACTCAAAAGAACAATTACCAGAATCTTATTTTTTTTCATATAGCGAGTCATTAATAAACGTAGTTAAAAGTCCAGATTTAAGCCTATTGCAATAGTCCTTGGTCTTGGATAAAAATTATTGTCAACTCCGCCGCTAAGTTCAGGATCCAATCCTTTATACTTTGTGATAACAAACACATTCTGAACGCTGAGGTTAAGTCTTAGGTTGGCTTTGTTATTATATACTCTGCCAACGTCATATCCTGCGTAAAGGTTGTCCATCCTCAAAAAAGAAGCATTCTGGACATAGTAATCGCTAAGTATCTGGTTGCTGCTTCCAATAAAACCTGTTTCCAGGTAATTTCTGGAGCCATTATACAAAACTGAGTTTCCTAAGATCTGATTTTGAACACCATTGGCGCTCCAAATATTGTTGTAAACGTAATTATCAAATGAAGCCCTCATTGATAGGCCGGCATTCCATTTCTTGTAAGAAACTGAAGTGCTGAAGCCTGTGAATACTGTAGGAACAGCACTCTTATTCTTAAAGAGATCGCTTTGATTAATGATTCCATCCCTGTTCAAATCCTCAAACAAACCTTCGATCGGTTTACCATTGGGATCATATACCTGTTTGTAGAGATTGAAAGTATTCCTTGAGTATCCTACTGCATTGATCTGGGAAAAGCCTCCGCCAATTCCACCTGCTATTCCACCAGTCTGAACTCCAGGATAATTTTTATCCTTTGGTACCACTGTCAGATTAGTGATCTTGTTCTTATTATAGGTAATGTTGAAGTCTACATTCCATGTAAGGTTTTCCCTGCTGATTGGAATCGTATTCAAGCTAAATTCAACACCCTTATTCTCCATCGATCCAACATTTGCAACAATGAAGGCAGAGAAATTACTTCCTGCAGGCTGCGCAACGTTGTTCAGGAGATCTTCGGTTTCTTTATAATAGAAATCCAGGGTTCCACTAATGCGATTATTCAGGAATCCAAAATCCAGGGCTACGTTTGAACTGGAAGTTTCCTCCCATTTTCTGTTAGCATAGAAACCACCTGGCCTGAAACCCTGATAGTATACATTTCCAAACTGATAGGAAGCGCTGGTTGAGCTCAAGGCATAGTATGACAAATAATCATAATTGCCAATACCATCCTGTTGTCCAGTAACTCCATAACTAAGTCTCAACTTTAGAGCAGACAAGGTCTTGCTATTGGTAGCAAATTTCTCCTCTTTTATGTTCCATGCAAAAGCAACGGAAGGGAATACACCCCATCTGTTTACCGGAGCAAAACGCGATGAACCATCCCTGCGTATTGTACCAGTAATCATGTATCTGTCATCAAACGAAAAATTTGCACGCCCGAAATAAGATAGAAGTGTATTCTCGGGTTTATTAAAAGGGAAGGATGGATCAGTGTTTGGATATTTAACTCCCCTGGCTGTGAAACTTGGGAAATTATAGGAAGTGGTCAAATAGTTATTGTAGGCGTATCCTGCAAGGATGTCAAATCGACTTCTGATAGCTGTAAAATCCCTGGCGTAACTCAAATAAAACTCCAGGAGCTTATTGAATTTGGTTTGCCTGTAATGATCATTTGATCCTCCAGTGCCTCCAACCAGATATCCTGTAGCAGCACTATCAGAAACATAAACTGTTCCTTCACCTTCAGAAACATCATATCCAAGGTTAAGGTTAGCTCTTAATTCAGGGAGGAAATGAAATTTATAATCCAATTGGATGTTTCCAATACTTCTCATTGGGGTACTTCTGTCCTGGCGTTGCTCAATAAGACCAAGAGGGTTGCGACCAGCAAGGTTGGCAAGCCCGGTTGTAGTTGTTGAGTCCAGCCATTCCCAATATCCACCAAAGCGCTCTTTTTTGTTGGTAGCATAAACAGGCACTGTTGGATTGAAGGTTACAGCTGCACCAATTGCATTTGTTGCGAACCTCGTCTTCTGTGCACTTCCTTTTAGATTGATATCAACCCGTAAGTGATTGTCAAAAAAGGTTGGATTAAGGACCAGGGCCATGGATGTTCTGTCTAAATGATCCGTCCTTAGAACACCCGATTGAGTCAGGAAGCCAAATGATAACCTGTAAGGCAATCCTTTAAGGCCACCAGTTAGACTGATATTATTATCCGATGAAAAAGCTGTTTGATAGATCACATCCTGCCAATCAGTATTTGCAGTTCCTAACATAGCCTTCTGAGCTGCTGTTCCCTTAGAATTTACGATTGTTCTGAAGTCATCAGCACTCAGGACATCAACTTTTTCAGTGATCTCAGAAATTGAGTTTACTGTGCTGAAGTTCACTTTAAGTTTTCCGCCCCTTCCTTTCTTGGTAGTTATTAGAATAACACCATTAGAAGCCCTGGTTCCATAAATAGCTGCGGATGATGCATCTTTTAATACAGTAAATGATTCAATATCATTTGGATTAATGAAACTCAAAGGATCACTGGCGCCTGAAACGCCACCATTGTCCAGGGGAACTCCATCAATAACTATCAGTGGACTATTACTGGCACTCAGTGATGATCCACCCCGAATTCTGATCGTACTTCCTGAACCAGGACGACCACCATTAGTGATAATTGAAAGGCCAGGGACCTTACCCTGGATGAGCTGTTCGGGAGTGGCGATGACCCCTTTCTGGAAATCTTTCGCTGTTACGGTGGAAATTGCTCCGGTTAGATCTTTCTTCCTGGTAGTACCATATCCTACAACCACCACTTCATTCAAATTAGTTGAGCTGGTGGTCAGGGAAACATTCAGAGTTCCAGAACCGCCAACCTGCTCTTCAAAAGTTTGGAATCCAACAGAAGAAAAAACCAGAATATCCCCACTTGAGGCTAATATTGAATATTCACCTTTGGCGTTGGTGTTTGTAGCAGCATTCTTGTTTTTGACGCTTACCGTTACCCCGCTGATCGGATTATTCTGGGCATCCAGCACACGGCCAGTCACTGTTTTTGATTGTGCAAACCCTATGAGATTGAGAAGCAGAGAAGTAGATAATAAAGCAACGCAAATCAATCGTTTTTTGAATTTCATCATTTAGCAGTTTAGTAAATTTGGTGATAGGTCTATACCATATAGAAGAGTACAAAACTATTCTATATGTTGCTTTCGTCTTTATCTCAGCAGTTACATTTTTAGTTCAAACAGACAAAAAAGGGTGCTTTGAAGAGCAGAATAATTGAACAGAGATCATTTGGACCTTTAGAACAAGGTTGCGGGATTTTCCGGAACGTTGAGTCCAGCTTGTTTTCAGCTATTAAGTTGATTCATCTAATTACAATACTACTTCTTCTTTTACTCCCATTCTTAGTCAATTCCCAACCTCCCAGCTTGGAATTCAAACATATAACAACTGAAAATGGAATTTCTAACAGTACAATCGAGGTTATTTTTCAGGACAGTAGAGGTTTTATGTGGTTTGGTACGAGGGATGGACTTAACAGGTTCGATGGTTACCAGGTAATTGTTTACAAATATGAGGCAAAAGATACAAATAGCATAGGCGAAAATTATATTACCGCCATCCATGAGGATCATAATAATATTATATGGATAGGCACAATCAACGGGCTGAACAGTTTTGATCCGGCTAAAAATAAATTTACCAGATATAAGCACGACAACAGAGATCCAGGAAGCATTAGCAGCAATTATGTAAGCAGCATTTTGCAAGATAGATTTAAAAGACTCTGGATATCAACCCTTGGCGGGGGAATTAATTTATATAGACCTGACTCAAAAGATTTCAAAATCATCAGTCTTGGCAGTAGAAATAATGTCAATTGTCTGTTTGAGGATTCCAGGAATAATCTATGGGTTGGCACTGATCAGGGTCTTCATCTTTTTGACCCTGAGTCTGAGAATTTGACTTCAATCAACATATATTCTTCCGATAAAAATGCCGATAAATATTCAATCAGGATCATCAAGGAGGATAAGACCGGAAACTTATTGTTAGGCACCAACGACAACGGGCTGGTTTTTTTCAATTATCAATTCAAGACCACTAAACAATTTCTTCATAAGGCTACCGATCCCAGCTCAATCAGTAGTAGCCTGATCAGAAGCATCCTTGTTACCCGAAATGGAACTGTTTGGACAGGGACTATTAATGGAGGCGTTGATTTATTCGATCCTGTTTCTGGAAAATTCTTCAATTACCAGAACGAACCTGACAATCCACGTAGTCTTTCTCAGAGGACAGTTTCGTCAATGCTGGAAGACAATCAGGGAAATATCTGGATGGGTACCCACAGGGGTGGAGTAAATCTTTATATGCCCGGAATTGAAAAATTCAAACTTTATCGGCAGGAGCCAAACATAAACAGCCTGAGTTATAATGATGTCAAAGCTTTTTGTGAAGACAAAAACGGGAATATCTGGATTGGTACCGATGGTGGGGGCCTCAATCAATTCAACCGCAGGACAAATTCATTCGTCCACTATAAATACAACCCATATGATTTGAATAGTATTGGCTCAAATGAAGTGGTGCATGTACTGGAAGACAGCGAAGGGTTGCTTTGGGTGTCAACATGGGGTGGAGGACTATGTTTATTTGATAGGTCGCGAAACAATTTCCAGCGTTTCCGGAATAACACGTCGGACATAAATAGCATAAGTTCAAACTATATTCAGAAGATATTTGAAGACAGACAGAAAAATCTTTGGGTAGCCACTTACTATGGGGGCCTGAATTTGTTCGATAAGAAAAATAAAAAATTTGCAAGAATAATAGAAGGAAAGAATAAGACCAGGCTTTTGGGAAATAATATTGTTTCGATCAACGAGGACGCGGAAGGTAATTTGTGGATAGGAACAGATGATGGCGGATTGAATTGTCTGAAAAAGGCTACAGGAGAATTCATTCATTATTTCAATAACGAAGAAAAAAAACCTGATCTAAGAATAATTTTTTCTGATAGCAAAAATAGATTGTGGATTGGACAGGCGGGATTGTACCTGTTTGATAAAACAGGGAATAAATTTTCCTTATTTACAGATAAGGCTGGGCTGGCAACAGAGTTTATAAAAGGTATGGCTGAAGATAATTCAGGTAATCTCTGGATCTCGACTTCCAATGGAATAACGAAATTCAATCCTGAAACAGTTGCCTTCCGAAAGTTCAACGCTGCTGATGGACTGCAGGGAATGGAATTCGAAGCCAATGCTTATTTAAAAACTAAGGATGGCCAATTATTTTTTGGTGGCGTGAATGGCTTCAATTGCTTCTATCCTCAAAACATCCTTGCAAATAATTTTATACCGCCGGTTTACATAACAGATTTACATGTTCAGAATGTCAAAATCTTGCCGGGAGAAAATAAGTCATTGCTTAAAAAAGATATCAGCCAAACAGATAAAATAATATTGAATTATGATCAAGCGACTTTTTCCTTTGGGTTTGCTGCGCTGAATTATACAGCATCAGAAAATAACCAGTATGCTTACAAGCTTGAAAATTGGGATAAGGATTGGATAACGGCTGGCAACGAAAAAAGAGCATCTTATACAAATGTTACCCCAGGTCAATATACTTTTCGTGTAAAAGCTTCAAACAATGATGGGGTTTGGAACGAGAAAGGACAAAGTATTGCAATTAACATCACTCCACCTTTTTGGTCACAATGGTGGTTTAGGTTTGCCGTCCTGGCATTGGTATTCACAGGAGGATTTTTATTTTTCAGGTTTAGAAGAAAGCTTGCAATTCAGCAAATAGAAGACAGAAAGAAGGAAGAGATGCACCAGGTACAACTCCAGTTCTTCACTAATATTTCTCATGAATTAAGAACTCCGCTTTCACTGATCCTTGGTCCTGTAGAGAAACTGCAAAAGGATGATCTGTCTCCTGCGCGCAAACAATCTTATCAGGTAATTCACAAGAACGCAAACCGCTTGATGCAATTGATCAATGAATTGATGGATTTTAGAAAATCTGAATCAGGTGTTTTGAAGTTGCATGTTATGCCGGGAAACGCCGAAAGTTTTCTTCAGGAAATATCCGAGGAGTTCAGCGAGCTCGCTCAACAGAAAGGAATAAAATTTACTGTTAATTCAAATCAAACCAGTAGTGAAGTCTGGTTTGACCGGCAGATCATGGAAAAGGTTATTATCAACCTGGTTGGCAATTCATTTAAGTATACACCAGATGGCGGAGAAATTACATTGGAAACTTTTGATAATCTGAAATCTTTCAAACCTTCTTTTGAGAATGAACTGATAATTTCAAATGAATTCAAAGGAAAACAGACTATATATTTCCGTGTGAAAGATAATGGCATTGGAATTTCAAAGGATTCAATTCAGCATTTATTTGAACGTTATTATCGGGTATCTGAAACGCATATGGGTTCTGGGATTGGACTTGCATTTGTAAAGAGCCTAACCCTTCTTCACAAAGGATGTATTCATGTTTATAGCGAAAGAAATAAGGGAACTGAATTTATCGTTGCAATTCCTTGTTCAAGATCTGATTATAGTGACAATGAAAAATGGTTGAAGGGCGCCGATGTAGGTGTCAAACTGGAAAGCAATACTGGCAGTTTTGAGGAAACCACAGCATTAGCACACAATTTGAAAAATAATGGGCAATCCTCGATCAAGCCGAATATTCTTATTGTTGAAGACAATGATGAGTTAAGGAATTTCCTGAAGCAAACACTTGAAACAGATTATAGGATCTCGGAAGCCTCGCATGGAAAAGCAGGAATGGAAAAAGTAAAAGAAGAATACCCTGATCTCATTATTAGTGATATCATGATGCCAGAAATGGATGGTATTGAATTCTGCAAAAGAATTAAAGAAGATAGTGAAACATCGCACATCCCTTTCATGATGTTGACTGCAAAAGACCGGCTTGAATCAAAGATTGAAGGAACGTCTGTGGGAGCTGATTATTATTTCTCAAAACCGCTAAGCACTGAAATCCTTGAGTTGACTATAAAGAATATTTTCTCCCAGAAACAAAAATTGCGAAATCGGTATCAAATGGATCATCATGCTGAAGTGAAAGAAATGGTTCATTCCGTTAAGGGAAAGGAATTTCTAGAAGAGTTGATTGACATCATTGAAGCTAACCTCGAAAATCCCGAAATGAATATCGATTATATCTGTACAAGGATTGGAATGAGCAGAACAAAGTTGTATAATAAGGTGAAGGGATTGACCGGACAATCAATCAGTGATTTTATTAGATCGGTTCGGTTAAAGAAAGCTGTGCACCTATTGACACATGAAGATGCTTCACTCACTGATGTGATGTACAATGTGGGTATACATACTCAGTCTTATTTTACGAAGGCATTTAAAAATGAGTTCGGGAAAACGCCGACACAATTTTTGAAGGATTTGAAAAAAGGAAATTAACCGCAAAGGCGCAAAGACGCTACCCCCCTACTAGGTCTGATGCTGCACTATATGAGTCAGGTTTACGGCACTCGCCGATATGGAGCTTGTATCTGGCTGCGTTCTTCGGACTTCCCTGAGACGCTTCCCTGTTTCTATCTGCTGGTCTTTGGGCTGGCTTTTAGGGGCTACTTCGTCTAGACGTGAGCGTGAGGGTGAGGGTACCGCAGGGTAGGCGCAGGAGCGCCGGTCTTGCGCTTAGCGTCTGCTCTGCGTCTCTCTTCGACTCTGCTCGCTCCGCTCGGTCGCCTTTCCTGTTGCGTTGGTGGGGGGATAGTTTTGCAAAGGGCTCCTGGCGTTACTTTGCGCCTTTGTTTCTTGGCGGTTAAACTTTCAATTCTGATCTCAGACTTCGGACTTCAGACTTCGTCTATACTTTCACAATCTCCACTCTCCTGTTCTTCGCCTTACCCTCGTTTGTTGAATTATCGGCCGCTGGTTTGGTTTGTCCCCAGCCCTTGGAAGTAAGTCTGGTTTTGTCGATGCCTTTTGCAGTTAAAGCTTTAACCAGAGCAGCAGCTCTTTCCTCAGACAATTTCTGGTTGCTGGCCGGAGTTCCTGTATTATCAGTATGTCCTTCGATACTAACTTTTAATTGTGGAGCTCCTTTCAGCATTTCAACCATTTGGTCAACAATTGGTAATGATTCTGGTTTTATGGCTGATTTGCCAGTCTCAAAATTTATATAGAGGGCAATGAATCCTTTTTCATTGATCTCTTTCAACATCACGCTTGCTTCTATCTCCTGCTTCATTGCCTCTTTTTCCAAAATGTCTACCCAGAATTCATCCACACCCAGGTCATCACCTGACATCAATTGCAACTGTACAAAGGTTTCCTTGCCTGCATTTGTGAGTTTGAAACTTGCATAACTTCCATCGCTATGGATTTTCTTTCCTCCGGCTTTTAGTACGGCATTCTCATAATTTCTCCGGATCTGGAGCCAACTTGGAGGCTTGACGGTATTTTCCTGGTTATTGAATAAATATTTTAGCTGGATTCTGTTGCCTTCATGCTCTTCAGTTTTTTCTATGGCAATCATCACTTCAAGCGCTGCGAAATTCTCACTGCACTGGTATAATTTGAAATTTGAGAGCCTGTTGAAAAGCGGATGGTCTTTGCATCCTTCTGCATCTTCTGCTTGTGCAAATCCAATAAAATGGACGGAAACTAAAGTCAGGAAAACAATCAATTTTTTCATAACAAGAATTAATTAAGGTTTTAAAATTAAAAGGGGCATAGAACGCTCCGAAAAGCAACGTCTTAAAGATCAGTTTTTTCCTCATTACAAACCATTTTTCATTTCCCTGGTTTTTTATGATCTAATTCCCCAACAGTAAAAGTCTTGGGGAATTTCTTCATCATGGCATACGGTCAGGGAATAATGAGGAGATATTCTCCCGCAAAATCAACTTATTTCTCTTGAATCTAGCCTTCGTAAGGCATCGGCCCTTGGTATAACCTTTGAACTCCATACCAAAGATTTATTCAGTTAAAACAAAATCTCATGAAAAAAATAGTAGGTACGCTGTTGACATTGTTCATTTATGCTACAATATCAGCACAAACTGTTAGCCTTCGCTTTGATGGAAATAACAGGAATAATAATACACAGGAATACGCCGTCGAAATTGACGGAACCAGGTATTATTCCTCAAATGTTGATGTTTCCGGAACAGGCTTGAGAAATCTTGCCATTGATAATTTATCAATTGGGTCCCATAAGCTTGTTGTTTACAAACTCAACACAACAACTTCTGCAAGTGCGAACACTGAAACAAATATCTATTCCAATACATTCAGGGTAAGGAATGGGTATGATATGGTAATCTCCATAAAAAGAAATGGACAGGTAACATTTGCAGAAAAGCAGATGGATGCCAACTCAGTTGTAGGGGGTGTAACTGGTCAGACGCCAATGACAACAACAGAATTTAATACACTGCTTACTTCAGTGAAATCAAAATGGTCACAGTCTTCAAAAGCTTCAGCCGTAACTACGGCCTTAAATAATAAGGCATATTATTTCACTACTGATCAGGTGGGAGATCTGATATTGACGATCACTTCCGAAGCGAAGCGATTAGAGCTTGCTAAGCTGTCATATCCCAGAATAACTGATCCAGGTAATTTCAGAGATATTGCCGACCTTTTTGGAACACAGGCGACAAAAGACAATTTTGAAACTTTCGTTCAGACAAAATCTTCTGAAAACACCAATGCATCCGTGAATGGAAGTACCATTGGAACTCAAAAGTTTAATCAGCTGGTCAGGACAGTGAGAGCCCAGTATGAACAGTCAGGAAAATATGCAGTTTTGAAAGATGCATTCACAACAACATCTAATTATTTTTCAACGGCGCAGTTAAGACAATTACTTACAATGATCAGTGCAGAAAACGATAAGTTGGCTTTAGCGAAATTGTCATATGCAAGGGTTTCTGACGCAGCCAATTTTACCAGTTTATATACATTATTCAATAGCCAATCGAGCAGGGATGACCTGAATAACTTTGTTAAGTATGGAGTAAATGCAACTGCATCTACGCAGTATAGTAATCGTCAGGTAATCAGTGATAATGAGTTCAGCAAGATTCAAATGAAGGCTAGATTACATATCCGGTCATCAAGCGTGGTGAAGGATGTGAAAGAAGCTTTCTCCAGTACTGTTAATTATTATAGTGTAGATCAGATAAGATCGCTCTTGTCTTTGATAAGTTCTGAATCCGATAAGCTTGCACTGGCAAAACTTGCATACGATCGTGCCGCTGATCCTACAGCCTTTACTCAGTTGTTTGATATGTTTACCCAGGCTAGTATTAACGACCTGAATACTTATATAAGAAATAGGGGATATTAATTTTGAAGATATTAAAAAGGCCTCTTCGAATTCTGAAGAGGCCACCGGACCCAGTGGTAAGATAAACTACCAAGCGAGTTTATATTTTGAAATTTTGTTTCTTTCCTTCGCTCAGGATTGGGAAAATTTGAAATTGAAAATGCAGCTATAATTTGACACTAGTGCATCAGTCTCTTTCATCCAATTAATTATTCAACAATTCAACTAATCCCCGCCCGTTTTTCATTCTTTTTCTTAGAAAGATATCTGTCAAGCAGCATAAGCCCAAGCACCACATTGATCATCATGAAGATGTTTACGTAGGTATTGCTGAAGAATTGGCTGAAGTCCACTCTGCTTAAATTTACTTTGCTGAAATCTACGGGCAGCTTTGTATCTCCTTCCGCGGCCCAATTGATCTGGCCGAAACCAAAAATCAGAAAACCGACGATCATTGTAATGAAAAAAGCCCCGAGACCGTATATGATCTTCTTGTTTATATATGATTTGGTTGCAGGAGCTATATGAAACTTCGCAATTTCTTCCATTACATTCCTGCTGAACCTCATAGATGGTTCTTCCAATTCTGAAGCATTCAATAACTCGTGGACCTCCAGGAACTCCTGGTATTTGCGCTTCCATTCCAGGTTGGATTGCAGCAGTTGGCTGATCATAGTCCTTTCCTCTGCACTGGCAACACCATCAATATAATTCCAAAGACGTTCGTCAATTGAGTTCTCTTCGGATGGCTTTTTGTTTTCAGTATTCATAACCATTTTTTTTTGTTCACTAATTGTCTTTCGACAATCCGTTAATGTGAACTTGTTTCGCGCTCATTTATGAAAGATCTGAGACTTCCTCTGCAAAATGCTTTTCCATTTTGTCCTTCAGTCTCTGCCTTGCTCTATGCAATCGCACCTTCACCGTATTGGGTTCTAACCCCATCACCTGCCCAATCTCCTCTAAACTTTGTTCACCCTTATAAAACAAGGTGATGATATTGGCATCGTCAGGAGAGAGTAGGCTAATCGCCTGGTTCACCATTCCAATCTTGGACTTCTGCTCTACCTGGTTAGCTCTAAATCCTGAATCCTGGCTATCGGCCAGCTCAAATACTTTTTCATTGTCCAACGAATGAATATCTAACTTCTTCTTTCTTAAAAAAGTCAGACAGGTAGTTGTAACAATGGTATAGAGCCAGGTTGTAAACTTTGATTCGCCTCTGAAATCCGACAAAGATCTATATGCCTTCACAAAGCAATCCTGTGCAATCTCTTCTGCGTCCTCCCTGCTAGTGGTATAGCGTAATGCTATTGTAAAAACGAAATTTTGGTATCGATTTACAATTTGGGCAAAGGACTGCTGGTCACCCTGCAGTACCCTGCTCAGGATTTCACTATCACTTGGTCCGGTAGACATGATTACCCATATATGACTATGATTTATAAGGTAAGGTTACAATACAAAAGTAACCACAATTAAAGGTGAGGGTTAGGGCATTCTGAATGAATTGAGATAGTGGAGACATGTAATGAGGAAGTGAGCTTTACCGCAAAGGCGCAAGACGCAAGGGGACGCCAAGAATCCTTGCGAAACTTGGCGTCTTCGCGTCCTGGCGGTTAAATCTTATTATCCCAATGCCTGTAACCTGCCACAACAACCCCACGTCATATCTTCAGTAAATCAGTTCTTAAAAAATAGTTCTTAAAGATTGTAACCTGGTTCCGGAACCGGTAGTCTGATTAGAACAAAGCAGAACAAATTCTTAAAACAGTCTCGTAGAACAGACAATAAATCAACAAATTATGCAAGGCGCAGAAGTACTCATACCAATCTTAATTCCTTTGTCAGGTTGTGCCCTGATCTTCGGAATCGTATATCTCAGAAGCAGGGAAAACATGGCGATGATTGAAAAAGGCATGAATCCAAAACAGTATGCCAATCGCCCAGCCCCATATCGCACTCTCAAGAATGGTCTTTTATTCCTGGGAGCAGGACTTGGACTCTTCCTGGCTTATATGATGGATGAATATGTTCTTTTTGAACGTGGAGAGAACCCCGCCATCTATTTTGCACTAATCGCAATTGGTGGAGGCTTGGGCCTGATCAGTTCCTATAGAGTAGAAAAAAAAGAAGTCCTGGATAAAGAAACCAGAGAATAACAACCAATATGACCTTTTATCCCAGACAGCAATTTCGAAAGGAGTTGCTGTTTTTATTTTAAGTTGATTCGTTGAATAGTTAATTAGTTGATTTGTTGATTAGGAAGGATTAGAAATCTGTAATTAAGAATTGAAGAAACTGTCAGCTGTCATCTGTCAACTTATAAAGGGTATTTAACCCCAAACTCGAATCTATTTCCTTAATACCTCCAACGCCTTCTTAACGGCCGGATCATTCTGATTCCACACATGAAAAAATCCTTCTGTTCTCCAGATCTGTCGCGCCAGGTTGGCCTTCAGTCTGTGAAGGAACACGGGCTTATAGCCCATAATTAGCTTTTCAAGGTCAACAGAATCATCCTTGGCAAACTTCAAAACCTCAGTCCACAAAGATTCAGTTGGATATTTTGCTGCAAATTCCGCAGGGGATTTATAGTTCTCAATTTCCTTGCGATGTCTCATGTAATATTCATAAATAAAGATATTCAGACGGGCGCTTGGATATACATCAGAAATATCACTCACGAATAGACTGCTATCAAGTCCAACAAAAATATCAGGAGTAATTCCCCCTCCTCCATACACCACATGGCCTGCCTTGGTTCTGAATGCAGGGCCGTGAACTGATTTAGTGGTGTCTGGTTTACTTACTTCGCCATTGTTGAATCGTTCATAGAGTTCCTTATTATATTCACTTACTCCTTTATCGTAGGGTTTTTGAATGCTCCTGCCCAATGGTGTATAATACCTTGCAACAGTTAGTCTGAGTGCAGATCCATCACTTAATTGATACTGCTCCTGCACTAAACCTTTTCCAAAACTTCTTCTACCGATAATCGTTGCGCGATCCCAATCCTGCAACGCACCTGCCACAACCTCGCTTGCGCTGGCAGAAAGTTCATCAACCAGCACAATCAATTTTCCTTTTTCAAATAGTCCTTCGCGTTTAGCAGTGAAAGTTTCTTTGGGGATCTTATTTCCCTGGGTATAAACGATAAGCTTATCGCCATCAAGGAATTCATCTGAAATCTGGACAGCCTCCTGCAAAATGCCTCCGCCATTGCCACGAAGGTCCAGGATTAATCCGCGAAGATTATTCTTTTGAAGTTCTTCAAGAGATTGCATGAATTCTTCATAGGTAGTAGTAGCAAACTTATTGAGCCTTATGTATCCAATACTGGAATCCAGCATAAAGGAGGCATCCAGCGAAGGAAGCGGGATTGTGCCTCGTTTGATCCTGACAGTTTTCTCTACGCCATCTCTCAGCATGGTTACATTAACCTCACTGCTTCCCGGTCCTCTCAATAATTTTTTTATCCGGTCTCCATCGATCCTGTTGCCTGCAACCACTGAATCCCCAACTTTCAAAAACCGATCGCCTGGTTCCAGACCAGCCTTATCGCTTGGTCCATCGTCCAACACATTTACAACATGAACTGTATCCTTTATAATTTGGAATTCTACTCCAATACCTTCGAAATTTCCTTGCAAATCTTCATTAACCTCCTGCAATTTTGAAGAAGGAATATAGATTGAGTGAGGGTCAAGATGAGTGAGCATCTCTTCAATTGCATCATCGGCAAGGGTGTCAGTACCAACAGCATCAACATATTTGAGCCTGATAAGATCAAGCACCTCCTGCAGTGGAGTACGTTTCGGAATTGAAAAAAAATTGCTAGACCTGGTGTTTTCACGGAGATTAAACCCGATCACCATACCTATTATCATCATTACCGAAAAAAGAAGTGGGAGCCAGACTTGTAATCGCTTCATGCACAAATATTAAAATTCAGGGAATACCTATCTTCAGCAGCGAATTTCGAGATTAATTTGTAATTGAAAGCTTAACTTCTTTCTATGGCAATATTGCTGGCCGACAGTGGGGCAACCAAGTGTGAATGGCGATTGTTAAATAACAGGAAAGAAGAGACAATATTTACTCAGGGGATCAGCCCATATTTCCTTAACGCTGAACAGATCTCCGCATTATTGAAACAAGAGTTACTTCCATCATTAAAAAGGAAATCCATTTCCGAAGTCCATTATTATGGTACGGGGCTCGGGAACTCAAACAATGTCCGTATCCTCATAAAAGCATTGAAATCACTCTTCCCCGATTCAAAAGTATATGCAGATCACGATATGATGGCAGCAGCAAGAGCCCTCTGCAGGAACCAAAAAGGCGTTGCCTGCATACTTGGAACGGGTAGCAATAGCTGCTATTTCAACGGCAAAAAGATAATGAAAAGCAGTCCTGGACTGGGTTATGTTCTCGGTGATGAGGGCAGTGGAGCATATTTAGGGAAAAAAGTGATCCAATATTATCTCTATAATACATTTGATGAAGAGTTGAGGTATAAGTTTGACGCCAAATTTGTCACGAATCGGGTTGAAATTCTGGAGAATGTATATAAGGCGCCATTACCGAACCGTTATCTGGCAGGTTTTGCAGTTTTCCTGGCAGAAAACCGCGGACATTACATGATTGAGAATATAATTGAAGATGGTGTGAATGATTTTTTCTTTCAGCATCTTTGTAAATTCAGCGAGAGTTGGAAGTATCCAATTCATTTCGTTGGCGGAATTGCCTTCGGCTTTCGCGATGTGATACAGGAGCTGTGCCAGAGTTATGAGTTTGAATTGGGAAGAATCCTGAAAAATCCGATGGAGGGACTCGTTGCTTACCATCGCGGTTAATTGTTGCTGATTCTCATGAAACATGCTGACCTTATAAGTTTTATTGCTTGTCCATATATAATTGAATGTTTTGATGTCTGAGTTTGTAAAATTTACTGAAGAACAGAGTAGGTATCGTCATCTTGAACAGATGAGTGTTGCCGATATACTTTCAAATATCAATAGGGAAGATAAGATGGTACCGGTTGCGGTTGAGAAAGCCATCCCCCAGATTGAAAGATTGGTTAATGTGATAGTTGACAATATGGTTTCTGGAGGCAGGTTGTTTTATATCGGGGCAGGAACAAGTGGCCGACTTGGAATTCTAGACGCCAGTGAAATCCCTCCAACCTATGGAATGCCGCATGGTTTGGTAATCGGACTTATTGCCGGTGGAGATGAAGCTATCAGGAGGCCAATTGAAATGGCTGAGGATAGCGAGGAGGATGGATGGGGTGATCTTGAAAAATATGATGTAAATGAAAAGGATGTTGTTGTAGGGATTGCTGCCAGTGGAACAACACCTTATGTAATCGGAGCAATGCGCGAATGCAGGCGAAGAGGAATTGCAACAGGATGCATAACATGTAATCCTGGCGCTCCAATTACCGAGCAGGCTGATTATCCAGTAGAAGTCTTGGTAGGCCCCGAATTTGTGACGGGAAGTACAAGAATGAAAAGTGGGACAGCTCAAAAGCTCGTGCTGAATATGATCTCTACTACAGTTATGATCCAGATTGGGAGGGTAGAGGATAACAAAATGGTCAACATGCAACTCACTAATAATAAGCTGATTGATCGCGGTGTCAAAATGCTGATGGAAAGGACCGGGATCCAACGTTATGATCAGGCTAAAGAACTTCTCATCAAATACGGAAATGTAAAGAAAGCGGTCACAGCTTTTACCTTGAATGGTAAATGAAAATCCGTAAGCCCTAACACCTCTCTGCGTTATCTCTGTGGTCTCACTTTCTTTGCGGTTTTTTACCGCAGAGAACAGGAGTAAAAGAGGAGTCGCAGAGAAATTCTCCAGTTATCCAGTTTTTTCAGGAACAAGGAAAATCATCGTAACTTCCTATATACCTAAAATAAAGCGTATGGTACGTAGAACTTTACTCTCGATTACCTTGTCGGTTTCCATTCTTTCTCTTACGGCTCAGGAAACATCCCGAACAGCATTTGCAATCACGGGAGGACAAAAAGGTCAGTTCAACTGGACCGAGGTGAAACTGATCGATCTCAATACAGGCCTTGTTCTGCGGTCTGTGCACGACAATACCATTAAGCCTTCATTATACGATGCAAGAAGTGGAAAGCCAATTCCAACATCTTCAGATAAAAACATTGCAGAACCATTTGCAACTTTTTCTGCCGCTGCTGCATTTGACCAAAAACACAATCGACTTTATTTTACTCCGATGGGTATCAACCAGCTCCGGTATATCGATCTTAATTCTAAGGAGACAAGGGTATTCTATTTCCAGAATGAAGCTTTTGGAAAAGCGAGCAGTCTTCAGGATGAAGCAAATCATGTAACAAGGATGGTAATTGGTGCAGATGGTGATGGGTATGCGCTTACCAATGATGGCAACCATCTCTTGAAATTTACAACTGGTAAAAAGCCAATAATTTCTGATCTGGGCAATCTAGTTGATGATGCATCTAACGGGGAAGTATCAATTCATAACAGATGCAGCAGTTGGGGTGGTGATATGATCGCTGATGCATTTGGAAATCTCCATATTGTTTCTGCCAGACAAGCGGTTTTCGCAGTAGACCTGCACAAGAGAGTAGCAAAATTCAGTGGGTTCATCACCGGACTTCCCGCAAATTATACTACAAATGGAGCCGTTGTTGATGGAGATGGAAACCTTGTTGTGAGCAGTGCCAATTCTGTGAATGCGTATTATGTTGTTGACATGAAAACATTGAAAGCCACTCTCATTGAATCAAAAGAAAAGGTCTTTAATACATCAGACCTTGCGAACGGATATCTTGCTTTTCAAAAAGAAGCTGATCAGAAAGCATCAGCAGTAAGTGCAGCAACAATTGATCGAAGACAGCTGATTCGTAATCTAAATGTTACTGTGTATCCTAATCCTGTAACTGATGGAAGTTTCAGGTTGTACTTTAATAATCAGCAAAAAGGAAAGTATGAAGTGCAGATAGTTGATCTTGCTGGAAGAGTAGTAGGCACACAGTCAATACTTATTGCAAATAAGGTACAGGTAGAAGAAATGTATCTGAATAATAATCTCTCAAGAGGAGTGTACATGGTTAAGTTAGTTGATGGCAGAAAGAAAGCACTGTTTGCTGATAAAATATTGGTACAATAAATGCAATAAAAAATATTTGGTAAAGGTTTTGCGAAGGCTGTAAATTGCTACAGCCTTCTTTTTTATCCCGAATAGAAAGGGAATTTGGAAAGTCTGGCCAGGTATTTTTAGTAATAAAAATTCGATTCTATAATATCGTAATCTGGCCTATTAATCGTGTTCAGTGGGCCAGTCGACAGAGCTAGGTGTATGCATGACATTGAACCATTTTATAATTGGAGACATATCTACACAAGTGAAGAAGATGAACGTTCTCCCTTTTTTGGAAGATCGTATTCGGAATTCGAATTCACTCATACCATATACAATTACTACATCCATCCTCAATGGGATGAATTTGGTTCCCGAACACTTTACCTGAAAGTTTTGATGGCTGATTATGAAGAGCATTATGTGGTGATAGAATTAATTGGAGAATGGAATGATGCGATTGAAAATGATATTATGCAGGTAAAGCGAGAGATTGCCGACTGGTTCCGTCACCAGGGGATTACCAAGTACATACTCATCGCGGAAAATGTATTGAATTTCCATAGTGGAGACAAAGATTACTACCAGGAATGGTATGAGGAGGTAACTGATGATGAAGGCTGGATTGTTTGTCTGAACATGCCCGAACAAACCCAGTATGATTTCAAAAGGAAAAAATTGAATTATTATATTGAGTTGATGGAGATCGAAAACTGGCGGGTTTACAGGCCAATCCATCTTTTCAGAAAGATCGATGAGCAGATTATGAAACGACTCGTATGAAATGAGGTCAGAAGACAGTAGTCAGAAGTTGAGAAGTTATGAACTCTAAACTCTAAACTCTAAACTCTAAACTCTAAACCCTAAACCCTAAACTCTAAACTCTAAACCCTAAACCCTAAACCCGAAACTCGAAACACCAAACCCGAAACTTCACTAACATCTGTTCGCATCTGAGTTTTAAAAAAAATATTTTGCTGAAATGGGTTTGAGCCTCTACTTTTGAAATATGTCAATCACAAAAGCATACGGTTTCTATTATTATTTCTTTTTTGGAAAAAGACCGGGATTGCTTTTGTTGACCAACCGATAAGCTAAAAAAACTCAACATAAGGATCCCGGCAAAAGGCCGGGATTTTTTTTTAACTCAATTCTGCAAATGACCAGAGGCATAGTTAGCAAACCAGCAGGTTCCCCGGCCAATTCAAATCCCGGCAAAGTCTCAATCCAGGGGTATGAAGGAAGTTTTCACCAGGTGGCTGCCCAGCAGTTTTTTGGTAATGATGTTGAGGTTATTCCTTGCGATACATTTCGGGAGGTGATAAGAGTTGCCTCTTCAAAAAAGGAAAGCAATGGAGGTGTTATGGCTATCGAGAACTCAATTGCCGGAAGCATTCTTCCTAACTATAACCTTCTGCAAAAGAGTACACTTAAGATTGTTGGCGAAATATACCTTCAGATAAAACAGAATCTCCTTGTTAATCCTGGAGTAAAACTTGAAGATATTCGCGAGGTTCATTCCCACCCAATGGCGATACTCCAGTGTATTGACTTCCTCGAGAAGCACAGTTGGAAACTGGTGGAATCAGAAGATACAGCCCTAAGCGCAAAATACATTCATCAGCGGCATCACAAACACGCAGCAGCCATTGCAAGCAAGTTGGCAGCTGAACTTTATGATCTTGAGATAGTCGCACCCAATATCCATACTCTTAGAAATAATTATACGCGATTCCTTGTATTGAAACGTATTGAAGATGCGGAAGCTGTTGAAAATGCAGATAAGGCATCTGTAAATTTTCATACTGATCATTCAAAAGGAAGCCTGGCCAGGGTATTGACCAAAATTGCCGAAGGAAGCATCAACCTAAGTAAACTCCAGAGTATGCCAATCCCAGGCAGTGATTTCAAGTACAGCTTTCATGCAGATATGGAGTTTGATTCACAGGAACAGTTTGAAGAAGTGATCAAAAGTATAAGAGCATTGACGCAGGAACTAATAATTTATGGAGTATATAAAAAGGGAAAAATGGCATAGGCGAGAGGTGAGAAAGTATAATTCAAAAAGTTTTTATTCGATATGATTGAAGTTGCAAATAGATTGAACGGAATTGGAGAATACTATTTCTCGCAAAAGCTAAGGGAGATAGATGAGCTCAATAGCACTGGTAAAAATGTTATCAACCTTGGCATTGGAAGTCCGGATCTTCCACCGCATCCTGATGTGATAAGGATCTTGCAGGAGGAAAGTTTGAAGCCGAATGTTCATGCCTATCAATCGTACAAGGGGTCACCCAATTTGAGAAGTGCAGCTGCGGATTGGTATAACAAATGGTATGGTGTGAAACTCAATCCTGATTCAGAAATTCTACCGCTTATTGGAAGTAAGGAAGGTATTATGCATTTGTGCATGACCTACATTAATGAAGGGGATGGTGTGCTGGTTCCTAATCCCGGATATCCTACCTACAGAAGTGCTGCAATGCTTGCAGGAGGGAAATTGATTGAGTATCGACTTACAGAAGAGAATAATTGGTTCCCTGACTTCAATGAGCTTACCTCTCTGGTGTTGGCTGGAAATGTAAAGCTGATGTTCGTTAACTATCCTCAAATGCCAACTGGTCAATTGCCAACTTTTGCTCTATTTGAACAGTTGGTGGCTTTTGCAAAAGCACATTCAATACTTCTGGTTCATGATAATCCTTATAGTTTTATTCTCAACAATGAACCCATGAGTATTCTTTCAGTTGATGGAGCACGAGAGGTGGCTGTTGAGTTGAATTCCCTGAGTAAATCCCACAATATGGCAGGTTGGAGGGTAGGATTACTTTGCGGGTCAAAAGAGAGAATCTCGGAAGTCCTGCGATTCAAGAGCAATATGGACAGTGGAATGTTTCTTCCCATTCAACTGGCAGCAACCCGGGCACTAAGCCTGGGTAAAGAGTGGCATGATGAAGTGAACCAGGTTTACGCTTCGCGGAGAGAAAAAGTATTTCAACTCCTGGAAAAGATCGGCTGCACTTATGAGAAAACTCAGGCAGGAATGTTTGTTTGGGCTGCTATCCCTTCCAGCTTCAACAATGGATATGAATTGAGTGATGAATTGTTGCATTCATCAGCAGTATTTATTACCCCAGGAGGAATTTTTGGTAGCGAAGGAGAAAAATATGTGCGAATAAGTCTGTGTACTCCTGAAACCAGAATTAAAGAAGCTATTGTGAGGATTAGCAATGCAGGGCAAGCGACATGAAATTGATTATTATTATTTGGATCGAATAAGCTGTATGGAACGAAAAAAAATTGCGATAGTTGGTGTTGGTTTGATTGGAGGGTCATTGGCGCTTCAGCTCAATGAAAAAGGGCTGGCTAAAAGTATTATTGGTGTAGATGCAAACGAAGACCATTGTAAAAAAGCCCTGGAGTTACAATTGGTTGATGAGATCAGTTCCCTTGAGATGGCAGTCCGTTCGTCAGAAGTTATCGTTCTCGCAATTCCGGTAGATAAGATGATCACGGTCCTGCCAAAGGTTTTGGATATGGTAGAACAACAAATCGTTCTTGATGTAGGATCAACCAAACAATTGTTGCTGGAAACAGTGAGAGAACATCCCAACCGACCAAGATTTGTGGCTACTCATCCAATGTGGGGGACAGAATATAGTGGACCTCAAGCAGCTGTCAAAGGAGCATTTGAAGAAAAAGCAGTGGTCGTTTGCGATGCTGAAGAAACTGATCCCGATGCTGTGGAATGGGTAAGGAACATGTACAAGAAAATTGGGATGCACTTACTTGAAATGTCGGGCACGGATCATGATCTGCACACTGCATACGTGAGCCACATTTCCCATATTACATCATTTGCGTTGGCTAATACGGTTCTGGAAAAGGAGCGAGAGGATAATGCAATCTTCGAACTGGCAAGCGCCGGTTTTGAAAGTACAGTTCGATTAGCAAAGAGCAATCCGGAAATGTGGGTTCCAATCTTTATGCAGAATAAAGAAAACGTACTGGATGTATTGAATGAACACATTTCGCAGCTAAGAAAATTCAAAGCCTGTCTTGAGAAAGAAAATAGTGAGTATCTGAAGGAATTGATTGAAAACGCCAACAGAATCGGGCGGATTCTTAAATAGCAATTGTTGAATTGTTGATTGGTTGAAAAGTTGAATATCCTTGCGTAACCTGACGCCTTTGCTTCCTGGCGGTTAAATAATATTGATTTCTAACCCTAAACTCTAAACACTAAACTCGTAACCCTATACAGTACAATAGTTACCTTTGCGCAAAATTGAATTATGATCACGTTTGAAGGTCTTGGACTTGATGAAAGGCTGGTAAAAGCAGTAGATGCTTTAGGGTTTAAAACACCCACACCCATCCAGGAAAAGACTATTCCTATATTATTGAGCGGGACCAAGGATCTTGTTGGACTTGCACAGACAGGTACTGGTAAGACTGCGGCTTTTGGGCTACCTCTTCTCCAGCTTGTAGATTCCAGTAAGAAATTTCCCCAAGCCCTTGTGGTTTGCCCTACCCGTGAGCTATGCATGCAGATCGTGAATGAGGTTGAGCTATTCAAGAAATTTTTGCCGGGAATGAGTGTGTTGGCAGTTTATGGAGGATCCTCTATCAGCATGCAGATCCGTGACCTGAAAAGAGGAGTCCAGATTGTAGTGGCAACTCCCGGAAGATTGATAGACCTGATTGAGAGAAAGGCAATCAACCTGGAACAAATCAAATATGTAGTGTTGGATGAAGCAGATGAAATGTTGAACATGGGTTTCCAGGATGATATTGAATTTATTTTGAAGAATACTCCAATGCGGGAGAGCACCTGGTTATTTAGTGCAACTATGCCCCCCGAAATCAAAAGGGTGAGCAGGAATTACATGAAGGCCCCGGTGGAGATCACCGTAGGTACAATGAATACGGCGAATAAAAGTGTGGATCATCAGTATTATGTAACCAGTTCTCATCACAGGTATGAAGCTTTGAAAAGGCTTATTGATTTTCATCCGGGCATCTATGGACTGATTTTCACCCGTACCAAGGTTGATGCCCAACAAATAGCCGAAAAGCTTACCCGGGAAGGATATGATATTGATGCATTGCATGGCGATCTTACGCAACAACAACGCGATAAGGTGATGGGTGAATTCAGAGAAAAAACACTTCAATTACTAATTGCTACGGATGTAGCCGCCAGAGGAATTGATGTGCAAGGGATCACTCATGTAATTAACTATGAATTACCGGATGATGTTGAAGTTTACACGCATCGTTCCGGACGTACAGGCCGGGCAGGAAAGACAGGAGTCTGTATGTCGATTGTGCATAGTCGTGAGGTTGGCAAGATCAAACTGATCGAAAGAATGGTGCAGGTCCCTTTTCACAAGCTTGAAATTCCAACTGGAAAAGATGTTTGCAGGAAGCAGTTTTTTCATTTCATGGACAAACTACTTCAAACTGATATCAGTCATGGAGACTATGAAACCTATGTTCCCATGCTGGAAGAAAAATTTGCGGATGTATCTAAGGAAGAGGTTTTGAAAAGAGTTGCTGCCCTGGAATTTGACCGGTTCTTAAAATATTATGAAAATGCGGAGGACCTGAACATCCGGGAAAGGGAGAGGAGAGATTTCAGAGAGCGGGAAGTTGGAACGAGAGATCAGGGAAGGAGAAGAGATACAAAAGGAAGAGAGTTTGGAGGAAATGGTAATTACATTCGGCTCTTTGTGAACCTTGGAACAAAAGATGGCTTTTACAAAGCAAGTTTTCTTCAATTCATTCTTGATATGAGTGACCTGAGAAAAGAGGTGCTGGGAAGAGTTGATATGAAAGAAATGAATAGTTGGATCGAGATAGACAATAAGTCTGCACAACAAATGATCAGTTCAATAGATGGGAAAAAATATAAGGGCAGAAGGATCAGGATGAATGAGGCTGATAGCGGCGGAAGACGATAGGGGGAGGACAATTTTGAAATTTTGGAATTGCCATGCCTGCAGGCTAGCCTTCCGGCGGCCGCAGGGGAGATTTTGAGATTTAGTTAGTTAAGATTTAACCGCAAACCTGCCTGCGTGGCGCAGTCAGGCAGGGAAACAAAGACGCGAGGATGCGCCAGGATGCCTTGCGAAACTTTGCGTCTTAGCGTCCTTGCGGTTAAATTCTTAAAAAAAATCATAAATGGAAGCAACGCAAATAAAAAATATGAAAGAGGTAACACAGGCTGCGTGGAAAAAAAGGCCGTTGATAATATCTGGTCCTTGCAGTGCAGAGACCGAGGTGCAGGTTTTGGAAACGGCTCAACGATTAGCTGCCACCGGGAAAATTGATATGCTGAGGGCAGGGATATGGAAGCCACGTACTCGTCCTGGAAGTTTTGAAGGCATTGGTGTAAAAGGATTACCATGGTTATCTCAGGCAAAGAAATTGACTGGTCTGCCAACAACTGTTGAAGTAGCAACAGGCAAGCAGGTTGAAGACGCCTTGAGCTTTGATGTTGATGTCCTCTGGATCGGAGCAAGAACAACTGTCAATCCATTCAGTGTCCAGGAAGTGGCTGATGCATTACGCGGAGTAGACGTACCGGTACTAATCAAAAATCCTATCAATCCTGACCTTGAATTGTGGACTGGTGCAGTAGAACGCGTGGCAAAATCAGGGATAAAGCAGATCGGCCTCATTCATCGCGGATTCAGTGCTTATGGTAATACGGAATACAGGAATGCACCAATGTGGCATATGGCCATAGAAATGAAAAGGCGTAATCCTGAAATGATGATCATTAATGATCCTTCTCATATTTGCGGAAGAAGAGATATACTGTTAGATGTGGCTCAAAAAGCTATTGACCTTGACTATGATGGTCTGATGATCGAGAGCCATATAGATCCGGACAACGCCTGGAGCGACGCCAAACAACAGGTTACTCCCGAGCGATTGGCAGAAATACTTGATCAGATTATCTGGCGTAAGGAAGATATTAATTCTGAGGAGTATCACATGGCGCTTGAAAAACTCCGCCAACAGATAAATCACCTTGATGATGAACTGATGCAAATCCTGGGTCAACGAATGAGGATTGCTGAAAAAATTGGAGAGTATAAGAAAAATAATAATATAACCATCCTTCAAACTAACAGGTGGAACGAAATTCTTGAACGAGCATTCAAGAAGGGTGATACATTAGGATTAAGCAAAGAATTCATCACAAAATATTTTGATGCTGTACATATGGAAAGCATCAGTCATCAGAATAGGATCATGAATGCATAGTGATGGGTTCAAGAAATGCTTAGCATGAAAAAAATCAGCTTCAAGTTCAGCTCCGAAAAAACAGATTATTTTTTCGATTCTAAATTTTCCCAGCTTCTGAGCATGGTCAGCAAAGACAAGGCCGTCTTGCTTACTGATGAAAAAGTATTTCTTTCCCACCCAGGTAAATTCAAAGGATGGAATTGTATTGTATTAAAATCGGGGGAGCAGAATAAAACCCAGGAGTCAGTTGATGCTATAATTGATAATTTAATTGAGATCGAAGCTGATCGACAAACGGTACTTGTAGGAGTAGGCGGTGGAGTGATCACTGACCTTACAGGTTATGTGGCATCCATCTATATGCGTGGTTTGAAATTCGGGTTTGTACCAACCACACTTTTAGCGATGGTTGATGCGGCAATTGGTGGAAAGAATGGAATTGATGTAGGCGTATATAAAAATATGGTAGGCACAATCCGGCAGCCATCCTTTCTTATTTATGATTATAGTTTCTTGAGGTCTTTGCCAGAATCTGAATGGACGAATGGGTTTGCAGAAGTAATCAAACATGCATGCATCAAGGATGCCGCTATGTTCAGGAATCTGGAATTGCTTGAGTTGAAAAAATTTCGGTCAGGAGCAAGGATCACGGCGGATCTGGTTGAGCGAAATGCCCGGATAAAGAGTAAACTGGTTCAGGAAGATGAATTTGAAAGAGGCGAAAGGAAGCTTTTGAATTTCGGGCATACGCTGGCGCATGCTCTTGAGAACCTTTACAAATTACCTCATGGTCAAGCAGTATCGTTGGGTATGACAGCAGCCTGTGAATTGTCTGCTGATCTCTTGGGATTTCGCGAGGGACAGAGAGTGATCGACGTATTAGATAAATACGGACTTGCAACAAATGCAGAATTCGATAAAAAGAAAGTCTTTGAGATTTTGAGGAAGGATAAAAAGAAAGACGGTGACCAGATCGGTTACATCTTACTTGAGAAAATAGGCAAAGGAAAAATTCAATCCATACCTCTAAAACAATTACAGGAATTTATTAACCAGATTTAATAGTGATTGTTACTATACAACCATCTAGAATCAAAGGAAGTATTCAAGCGGCAGCTTCTAAAAGTTCCATGCAACGCGCATGCGCAGCTGCTCTGATTCACGAGGGTGAGAGTATTCTTCAAAATGCCGGCCATTCAAATGACGACAAGGCTGCGATGGGTGTAATCAAATCGCTGGGAGCAAGTATTAATGAACTGCAGAATGATTCATTAAAGATCACCAGCAGAGGTATCGATCCATCAACAGATGAAGTTAATTGCGGAGAGAGTGGACTTGGAATTCGCATGTTTGCTCCAATCATTGCGTTGTGTAAGGATTGGATGACAATTCATGGCGAGGGTAGCCTTGCAAACAGACCAATGGATTTTTTTGACGAGGTCTTGCCACAACTTGGTGTAGAAATAGAATCCAATAATGGAAGGCTTCCTTTGAGGATCAAGGGTCCTTTGCAACCGGCAAATATTGAGATCGATGGCTCATTAAGTTCTCAATTCTTAACAGGCTTGTTGATGGCATATGCGGCAGTAAATGCATCAGGAGTATCCATTAGGGTGAAGAATCTCAAAAGTCGGCCTTATATTGATCTAACGCTGCAAGTGATGAAGGAGTTCGGACTTAAATTGCCCTTCAACAAGAATTACGAGGAGTTTCAATTCAATTCATCTCCATCTAATCATAAATCTTCATTGGTTAACTATACTGTTGAAGGTGACTGGAGCGGAGCCTCATTTTTATTGGTGGCCGGCGCTGTCGCGGGCGAGGTACTTGTTTCTGGTATTCAGAATACTTCAACCCAGGCAGATAAGAAAATTGTAGATGCCTTGCTTGATGCAGGAGCTGAAATGAAGGTAGAAGACGATCGTGTTTTTGTTAAGCGCGATAAATTGGAAGCTTTTCAATTCAATGCAAATGATTGTCCTGATCTATTCCCACCGTTGGTGGCCCTGGCCTCACATTGTAAAGGGATCAGTCGTATCAGAGGTCTGAAGAGACTAAAACATAAAGAGAGCGATCGTGGACTTACCTTAAAAGAGGAATTTGATAAGTTGGGTACGAGAATAGATCTGGTTGATGATGAAATGTTAGTGCATGGAAACGGAGCTGTGTTTGTGAAAAATCATACATTGAATTCACATTTTGATCATCGGATTGCGATGGCATGCGCAGTTGCTGTGCTCCCTGCTGATTTTGAAGTGCAGATCCGGAATGCTGAAGCGGTCAATAAATCATATCCTGATTTTTGGAGGCATCTTGAAAAACTTGGCGCATCTGTTATTTCGGAAAATAAACTGATCAGTTAAGATTTCGCAGTGAATCTGTTATCATAAAACAAAAACAAACAACTTGAATAGTTTCGGACGCATTCTTCGGATCCATATTTTTGGTGAATCTCACGGAGAGACTGCCGGCATTGTGGTTGACGGATGTCCTGCAGGGTTGTTATTAAAAGCAGAAGATTTCTTGCCTGACCTCGAAAGAAGAAAAGGAGGAACTCAAAAAGGAACTACGCCAAGAAAGGAAGATGACTTTCCGATATTTAAGAGTGGAGTTTTTAATGATACCACCACTGGTGCACCAATTACTATTTTATTTGAGAACAAGAATGTGCGTTCAGGTGATTATGAAAAACAACGTTCAGTACCAAGGCCGGGACATGCAGATTTCGTGGCACATAAAAAATTTGGTGGATTTGAAGATTATAGAGGAAGTGGTCATTTCAGTGGGCGACTCACAGTGGCAATTGTTGCTGCAGGTGTAATAGCAAAAGCTATTTTGAATCAAACAGGAAATATTGAAATTGAATCCAGAATTCTTGAAATTGGAGGAGAACCTGATGTTGAGAAGGGTTTACAAAAAGCTATCGATGCAAAAGATTCCATTGGTGGAATCATTGAATGTAAGGCAACTGGTTTACCAATTGGTTTGGGTGAACCATTTTTTGATTCTGCTGAATCTGTTATCAGTCATCTGGTTTTCGCGATTCCTGCAGTGAGAGGAATTGAATTTGGTACTGGCTTTGCTGCCGCGAAGATGTTTGGATCACAACACAATGACCCAATTGAGAATGGAGGTGGAAAGACTTCAACGAATCATGCAGGAGGAATTGTAGGTGGCTTGACTAATGGAAATGAAATAGTGTTTCGCATAGCCATTAAGCCAACTTCATCCACACCTAAAGAACAGCAAACTTATAATTGGGAATCAGGAAATGTAGAAACTTTTTCAGTCAAGGGCCGACATGATCTATGTATTGCACTAAGAGTTCCTGTGATTCTCGAAGCAGTGACAGCTATTGCACTTGCAGATCTAATGCTGTTGGAACAAAAGCCACCAAGGATCATCTCACAGTCTGGAAAGCATTAGCATGATCTTTATTATTCAATAACCAGTCAAGAGCATCCTGTTCGCGATCGAAGTATTGTGCCTGGAATGAATTATCTCTTCTTAATTCAATGGTTTGTTCCAGACTAACCTGGCTTACGAATTGAGTGGTTGCAATAACAGCCCATTTTTGCACACCAACTCTTTTCAGGATCTCAATCACATTATCGTTGATCCAATCCTGCATTTCTCTCACTATGATAAATCTAAAATGTCTCGCATCTACAAGGATCAGGTGTGGATTATATTGTTGAACCTGTTCTGCGAGAGCAGTTAGCTCCCGCTTGTATTCAGGCCAATTCATGTTGCCAGATCGTTCCGTAAAAATCTGTTTGAATAATTTGATCTCAGGGTAGTAATATAATACATGGATCGGAGATCTATATATCTCAGGCATACAAGGCGTTTAGGATAAGGTGATAAGGTTATTAACGCTCTTTTAAATTTAGATTAATTGCCGGGACCTGCAAAAATAATCTTGGAGTCAATTCTTGGTTTTGGCAGCAGCAATTTTTCTTAGAGATTCAAAGGGAAGATCCAGCAGTTCGTATTTTGATCCGTTCAATAAACTGTAATGCCACCATTCCGTGGCAAATGCTGTGAAGCCATGTTTTTCCATCAGAGTTTTTAGAAGTGTCCGATTGGCAAGTATGGTGGGATCTAGCTGGGTAAAGGAATGATGAGCAGTGTCTGAAAAATTATCATAATCCGTTCCCATTGGCAATTCCAAACCTGTTTTTATGTTGATTAAGGTGAGATCAATTGCAATTCCTCTATTATGACCGCTGCCTTTACTGGGATCAGCAACATAACGATCATCATGAACTAGCTCCCAAAATGCTACTGTTACTGCATATGGTCGATATGCATCCCAAACTTTAATTCCCAAACTACGCTCGTTAAGTTCCTTCTGTACAGCTGCCAAAGCCAGAGCGGCAGGAAGACGTAAGAATGCATCCTTTGTATTTGCTGGATACATTCTTCTATTCATGAAATTATTCAGAGTAGAATATCTGAGATCAATTTTGACTCCCGGAACATGATTAATTATATACTCAACTGCTTTTATGCTGTCCTCCCTTATACTTCTCTCAAATTCTTTTCTGGAGTCAATCACCGCAACTCCGTATTTATTAACAGTTTGAGTCCGAGCTGGTGCATAAGAAAACACCAAAATCAGTGCGGTCGTTATAAAATATCTAAAGCCTTGCATTATATTGGGGCGAATTGCAACTACCTGAGTTTGTAAGCCATCAAAGACCAAAGTAACTCAACTAATGGAAAAAGGAAAAATTTGGTGGTTTTGTGAAAGAATGGAAAGAACAGTAATTTTTCTTTCGTCCCTCCTTGTTCTCAGTTTAAGTATCACGGGCTGCCGGGAAACTGTCAAGCCTCCCGCAAAAGATATTGTTCAGGAAAAGGAAGCCTGGGAGGAAAGGACAGCAAAGAATCTAAAAGAGCATCTGCTGTATGCAGCAGAAAACCAGGGAAAACTTAACGATAGCCTCTCAATCGTCAATACAAAAACAATTGGCAATTTTTACAAGGATCGGAATTACGAACTTGTCTGGAGTGTTCGCGGCGGAATGAAATATGCTGGAAATGGCTTGTTTGAATTTATCAGAGGAAGCACGCAATACGGACTATTCCCGGAAGATTATGCCTTTTCCCGACTTGAAAAGATCAGGACTACAATAGCGACCAACCCAAATTCAGAAAGTGATGCTACACTTTGGGTCCAGAACGATCTACTTCTCACCGACGCATTTGTAGCTCTCTCAAAACATTTGAAACAGGGCAGATTACCCTATGATACTGTTACCTTGAGAAAGGATACTGTCTTGAGTGACACATTCTATATGGATCTGCTTAAACAGGCAATTGTAAAAAATGAGGTTAAGCAGTTATTCCATGATTTACAGCCTAAACACCCTGGCTATGATTCCCTGATTAATTACCTGCCATCCTTTCTTGATTCGGCCAGGTTTGTGAGCTACACCAAACTCAAGTATCCATACAAGGATTCATCAGCTTTTTACACCCAGCTTTACCAACGATTATTAGAGGATTCACTTGTACCTGTATCCGGGACAATTGATACGGCAATCCTGTCGCGAACCATCTCCGACTATCAAAAAAAGAGAGGATTAAAGGTAACGGGCAAGCCTAACGATGCCTTGGTGAAATCCTTGAACTTTACTGACCTGGAAAAGTTTAAGAGAATTGCTATCAATCTTGATCGATTTAAACTTCTGCCTGATACTTTGCCTCTTACTTATATCTGGGTCAATCTTCCTGGTTTTTATTTGAAAGTTTGGGATAGCGGAAGTGTTGCATTTGAATCCCGTGTAATAGTGGGAGCACCTAAGACAAGAACACCTGTTCTCACAAGTGATATCACCAACTTCATCACCTTTCCACAATGGACGGTGCCATATAGTATAATTTTCAAGGAGATGCTGCCACAGATCCAGAAAAATGTGGGATATCTTGATAAACAAAATCTGATGGTGGTGGATAAGAATGACAGTGTTGTAGATCCCCATACCATTGAATGGAACAAACTAAGCAAGACTAATTTCCCTTACCTGCTTAAGCAAAGGCAGGGGGATGATAATTCTCTGGGCATCATCAAGTTTAATTTCAGGAATAAGTATAGCGTGTATCTGCACGATACAAATGCGAGATGGTTATTTTCAAAAACTCAGCGGGCCTTGAGTCATGGGTGCGTGAGGGTTCAATCCTGGCAAAAAATGGCAGACTTTCTTATTCGTAATAACCATGAGAAGATACCCCCAGATAGCCTGAAATCATGGCTTAAGCGACAAGAAAAGAAAGTGGTCTCCGGCTTCCCAAAAGTCCCGGTATTTATCAGGTATTTTACCTGCGATGGTACTGATGGAAAAGTGAAATTTTATGAGGATATTTATGGTGATGATCAATTGCTGATCAACAAGTATTTCGCCAATAAAATCCTGTGAGCCATGAAGAATCCAATCCTGTTGATCTCCATTTCTCTTGTTTCAGTTATAGAAGGAATGGGCCAGGCGAAAAGAGAAATAATTCCAGCCAGTAAAGGGACAATTCAATATGGTATAGCCAGTTACTATTCTGATAAATTTGAAGGGAAGCCAACATCCTCCGGAGAGAAATTTTCACAGCAAAAGATGACTGCTGCACATAATTCTTTACCTCTGGGAACATGGCTTCGCGTTACCAACCTAAGAAATCATCGGTCTGTGGTTGTTCGTGTCAATGATCGGTTACATCATCGGAACACAAGGCTGGTTGATCTTTCAAGCAAGGCAGCATCTACACTGGGATATTTGAAAAGAGGGATAGCAAAAGTGAAGGTGGAAGTTTTGGGGACTAAAAAACCCGAAAAAGAAGAGGAAAACGAGGAGATAAAGCTGGATAAATAATTTTCCTTTGTTAATTTGTAGCTGCTATTTTTGTAGGGCTACTCCCAAAAACTAACTAATTATGAAGAAAATCCATGTGTCATGGCTTGCCTGCCTGCTTGTATCTGTAAGCACCTTCGGGCAAGGGACTGAATACGTTAAGCCTCCATCCGTAGGAGTTCACTTTCTCCTCAATGATTATAAGTCTGCCTCTAATATTCGTAATTCATCGGTAAATTCTGTGTTACTTCAAAAGAGATTTGGGAAGATCAAAGAGATGACAGCCGGACTTGCGTTGAGTTATATGAAAGGTTTGAATAATCACTTCGATTTTTCAATTACTGCGGGCGGTTCATTTGTTAGCTATGACTTGAGGAATAGACCAAATACTGCGAAGGATCGGTTCCTGCTGGAAGTTGATGCCTCATTCATTGGCAAAATGGTCTCCGATAGGTATTGGGTTACTCCATATTTACAGGCAGGAATGGGCGCATTGAAATATGGAAGTTATTTCGGCGCATTTGTACCAGCCGGTGTAGGTCTGCAAGTGAATTTCTTCGATGAAGCATTTATACTCTTCAATTCTCAATACAGAATTCCCATTACTGAAACTGCTAATTATCATTTCTATCACAGCATTGGAATTGTAGGTAATGTGGGTAAGAAAAAGGATGAGACAACACTTAAGGCAAGGCCTTCTATTCCATTTGCATCTAATTAAATTCTAAATTTTAACCGCCAAGTCGCTAAGATGCCAGGTTTCGCAAGGTCTTTACGTTTCTTTGCGTCTTTGTTTCATTGCGGTTAAATATTGTGATTTGAATTTTTCTAACTGCGAAGCCTAACGTAGCCTCTCCATTTTTCAACCAGCTGTTGCATATCTGCGGGCAATTCACTTTCAAAGAAGACATCTTTGCCCGTTCCCGGGTGAGTGAATCCAATGGTCTTGGCATGTAGAGCATGTCTTGGACAAATAGCAAAACAGTTTTCAACGAATTGACGATACTTGCTGAAGACGGTCCCCTTAACGATCTTATCTCCACCATAAAAATCATCATTGAAAAGAGGATGACCCAGATGTTTCATATGAACTCTTATCTGGTGGGTTCGTCCCGTTTCAAGTTCACATTGAATGAGGGTAACATAACCAAATCGCTCCAGCACCCTGTAATGAGTAGTTGCATCCTTACCATGATCTCCTTCGGGATAAGCATCGAATAATTTTCTGAATCTATGATGTCTTCCTACATGAGCCTTCACTGTTCCTTTATCGTTCTCAAAATCACCCCATGCAAGTGCCGTATAATGTCTTTTTACAGTATGATCGAAAAATTGCCGCGCCAGACTTGTTACTGCTCTCTCCGTTTTTGCAAGAACCATTAAGCCAGTAGTATTTTTATCGATCCGATGTACCAGCCCAAAGCGCGGTAGTACGTCTTCACTCAGGGTGCTGTTTTGTTGTAAGAGATGATAAGCAACTCCATTGATTAGCGTTCCACTGGGATTACCGCATGCCGGATGAACAACCAGGCCAACAGGTTTATTGATGATCAATACCTCTTCATCTTCATACACGATATTCAATTCCATTGGTTGAGGAATGATCTCTTCGCCTAAAACCTCTTTATCGGAATAAACAATGATCTCATCACCTGGTTTGATCTTATAATTTGCAGAGATTGGCTTACTGTTCACAAGCACTCTTCCATTTTCAATAGCTTTCTGAACCTTATTCCTCGATGCGTTTTCAACCCTTGCTACCAGGAACTTATCCAATCGCACAGGCTCCTGGCCCCTGTCCACCACCAGGTTCATTCTTTCATACAATTCTTCCGGTCCCTCTGAGGAATCATCTATCTCCGGATCGATATCACGGTCTTTCTTCATTATTGCCAAAATTAAGCAGAACTGGGATGCTGGAACAAAACACGACCATCATTAAATACCTTTGCAGTAATGCAAAAGCAATTGATCAGGTTTAAGGATCTAGGTTCAATGGAATATGCTGAGGCCTGGGATTTCCAGGAAGATCTATTAAAAAAGAACCTGGAGGTAAAAACCATTTTACGGGAAGAGAAGGAAAGGAATGAATTCAAATCAGCAGGAATTATTTCAACTGTAAATCACCTTCTGTTTGTTGAACATCCACCTGTATACACCCTGGGTAAGAGCGGAAAAGATCAGCATTTGTTATTTGATGAGGAGGAGCGTGAAAAAAGAGGGATTGAATTCTTCAGGATTAATCGGGGAGGTGATATTACATTTCATGGACCTGGTCAGATTGTTGGGTACCCCATCCTGGACCTGGAGAATTACTATACCGACATTGGCCGTTATTTGAGGAGTCTTGAAGAAGTGATCATACTCACATTAAAAGATTATGGAATTGAAGGCGGAAGGTCCAAAGGTGAGACCGGAGTCTGGATTGATTCCGGAATTGCGGGTAGAGAAAGAAAAATCTGCGCAATGGGGATCCGATGCAGCAGATGGATCACCATGCATGGTTTCGCATTCAATGTAAATACTGATCTCTCTTTTTTCAATGGGATTGTTCCTTGCGGAATTCAACACAAACAAGTGACATCTTTGAGCAAAGAAATCGGCTTGGAAATGGATATGGAGCAGGTGAAAGACAGGTTGAAAAAGAATTTTGAACTTGTGTTCGATTCGATCCTCGTTGAATCCGAATTGATCTAAAAATCTTTTGGTATATAAAAACGATGCTTCTCTCTTAATACACCATTCTCATATAACTCAAATCTAAACCAGCCAGAGTGGAGGAAATTAGATTTATCCAGCGTTAAAGGGGATTGTTTCACCTCTTTTAATTCAAACAATGGTGTATGGTCTTCTTCAAAAAATTTCACCTGATATTTCTTATCTGAATTCTGAGGCAGGGCAACAGTAACATTTCCATCTCTGCCTGTGAAAACATAGATAGATGGCTTATAAATCTCTTTTGGAACAAATGGCTTGATAAGTAAGGTGTCAACAGACCTGAAGACGAGGGTATCCTTTGTTTTGTATAAAATTGAATCTCGCAATGATTTGAGGTTGTTTTCAGGAATTTCGATAACTATACTATCACCCTTCTTAACAAAAAGCATTCTCACTGGTTCAGTCACAGGTTGATTGATTCCGGGTTGATTTGGCAATTTTCCAGGATCAGAAATTACTCTTCCATTATCTGATTTTATATTGATCTGTGCAGGATCTCCGCTTAATGATTTGGATGTATCGAGGATTGGTCTTTTTGCCTTAGTGAAAAAGTACTTGCCGCTATCCAAAACAATGAACAGGCGGTAAAACTGGAATTCAGTGGGCGCCTTTGTGTCAACAAAACCATTTTGAAGAACCCGTGGATCAGGAACTGTAAGGATAGTTTTATAATTGCGCAGGCTGTCGAATGAACGTTGAATGCTAATTTGGGTTACAACAGGATATGAGTTAGTCCAGCTGACAATAGTCCTTCCTTTACCCCGACTGACAACAGAAAAATCTGGAAGGATGTTTTGTGAGAAAGAATTTATCGAAACCAGGAGGAAAACAGCTAATGCGATATTTTTCATGTATAAATAAAACGTGATGAGGTAGCAAAAAATTTCATCGTCAGTCACAAAGATATAGCCGCGAAACGTGAAACCCGAAATCCTTGATATTTTGGAATTTTGGAATTGGGAAATTGGGAAAATGGGAAAATGGAATTGGTAATTAGGTATTAGGAATTAAGATAGTTGAATGGTTGATTAGTTGAACCGTTGAATTGGGAATTGTGATCAACTGGCAACTGTCGTCTTCCGTCCAATGAGTATTTAATTCTAAACTCGAAACTCCAAACCTGAAACCCGAAATTTTCATCAAAAAAGCAATTTACCAACCGGAAGCGACCGGTTTCCCTGTAAACCCCCACTGTGAATTATCAGGATCGTAGATCCCACAGGGAAATACTCTTTTTCAATCAGGTCCATGATGGCAAAGAATAGCTTACCGGTGTAAACAAAGTCGGAAGGAATTCCAGTTTCTTTCCACCATTTATTCATGAATTCAATTAATTCCTCTGTTTCCCTGGCATAACCGCCAAAGCTGTAGTCATAAGAAATCCAATACTTCTTATTTCCAGAATACTCATCAATGAATTGATTCAATTCATTATCCTTAACACTGATCCTTAAAGAACTGATCCCGATGACTTCCTGGTCTTGTGTGCATTTAGTAAGTAAGCCTGTCATCATGGTGCCTGATCCAATGGAACAACAAATATGTGAATACTTGTTATTGACTGCTGTAAGGATTTCGGATGCACCCTGAATGCCATGTTCATTTTGTCCGCCCTCTTCTATGAGGTATGCATTGGAATAGTTTTTTTTCACTTTATCATAGATCGGGTCTTTGTCGCGAAATTCTCCCCTGCTTAAAAATTCAAACTCCATGTCCCATGATCTTGCGTCGAGGAGGGTAGGCGAAAAATTTCTTGGTTCTTCGCCTCTGATAAGCCCAAGACTTTTCAATCCAAGCTTGTGAGCTGAATAAGCCGTAGCATGTATATGATTTGAATATGCGCCACCGGATGTAACGATCAAATCTTTTTTCTGATAGATGGCCTCCTGAAGGGAATACTTTAGCTTGAACCATTTATTTCCTGATACGATGGCATGGATTTTATCAAGTCTAAGAACGTCAAGTTGGATTTTTTTACTTGCTGCAAGGGATGAGGAAACAGGATGAATAATTGCCTTACTTGGGTCCACTATCTCATCAATGTTAGCAATCATAAATCCTTACTTTTGCTTGCTCTAAAAATAAAGGCGTAAAATTAATTGAAATGGAACCTACACTGTTGATACTGGCGGCTGGCATGGCTTCAAGGTATGGAAGTATGAAACAGATCCAGTCTTTCGGACCTTCTGGCGAAACTATCATGGAATATTCTATTTACGATGCTATCAGGGCAGGCTTTAAGAAAGTCGTTTTCATTATCAGGGAAGAATTCGCAGATGATTTCAAAGAAATTTTCGAACCCAAATTAAAGGGCAAAATAGAAACTGATTATGTTTTTCAGGAACTTGATTCTTATATAGGCGATAGAAAAGTGCCTGAAGGCAGAACAAAGCCATGGGGAACTGCTCATGCAATGCTCACATCCAGGGAGAAAGTTCACGAGCCTTTTGCCGTGATCAATGCTGATGATTTTTATGGCAGAGATGCATTTCAGAAAGCATATGATTTCTTAACTAAGGAAGTTCGCCCAGATCTCTACGCTATTATTGGATATGAACTTGCAAAGACGTTGTCGGAGAATGGAACAGTAAGCAGGGGAGTTTGTGAGGAGAAAAATGGCTACCTCGTGTCAATAGCCGAGCGGACCAAGATCTATAGAGAAGGTAATAGGATTGTGTATGAGGAGAACGGACAGAAGTTAGAGGTGCCGTATAATTCAAAAGTATCAATGAATTTCTGGTGCTTTCATCATTCAGTATTTAACCTGATTGAAAAATGGTTTCATGAATTTCTTGATAGGAGCATGACAGATCCCAAAGCAGAATTCTTCATACCTATCATCGGAGATCTATTCGTCAAAAGTAGAAATGGAAAGATCAGGATCATTCCTACTGACGCTCAATGGTTTGGAGTAACCTATAAGGAGGATGCGCCCATCGTCAAGGAAAATCTGAATGACCTCGTCAGGGGTGGAGAATATCCAGAGAATCTTTGGGGCGAGAAGTAGTAATTTAACCGCAAGGGCACGAAGACGCGAAGGTTCGCCAGGGTCCTTGCGAAACATTGCGTCCTGACGTCTTGGCGGTTAAACAAAATCAATTTCCTAGTAACTCTTCACCATGAAGATGCAATCCTCGATCTTTTTGATCTGCTGAGTCCTGTCCATGCCTTTGAGTGTCGAAGTAACAGGCAGTTTCACATTCTGAAAGACAGTATCTTTTTTCGCTTCTTCAAACGTTCTGAAAAGATTCTTGGCAGTCACGGCGAAAACAACGCCCTGTGCCTGAGTTTGACGCGTATTTATAATTCCAATGACTTCTCCATTTTTATTGAAGACAGGTCCGCCAGAGTTTCCAGGATTTGCTGCAACTCCAATCTGGCAACTCATAGTGTCACCACCAAAACCAGTTTTGGCACTCATATAACCTTCATTATACACGATCTCATCTCTTGGATAGCCTAGTGTAAATAATTGTTCGCCCAGATCTGCTCCATTTTTGCGTATGGCATAAGGAATTGAACTGAAGGATTTGAAATCCTCATCAACAATCTTGAGAATCGCGATATCTGCTAGCTTATCAATGAACAATGTTTTTGCCCTGAATTCCTGTTGCTTGTTATTTTGAACTATTACACTGCTCGCATTATTAACCACGTGGGCGTTAGTGACCAGGTAACCATTTCCATCGATCAAAAAACCTGTGCCTCCTGATTTTACTTCAACGTTTTCAGGTGCCTTACTAATAATGAGGTTATTCAATTCTTTCCGAACCTCATTCTTAGCCTTAATAACTTCATTGCTGAACTTCCGACCCAGGGTTTGAAGTTGCTCATTGCTCTTTTTCTGGGTATAGTATGACATCATCCCGGCAATAGCAATCGCGGTAATGCCTGCTATGGATGCAGCAACTGCCCATACTTTCTTATTTCTCCTGAAGAATTCTACAACTTTTGGCTTCGGAACTCTTTCAATAATCTCACCTGATTCTACAAGGTTGGTATGGACTTCGTTCAGGCCGGCTTTGAAATTCTTATGTTCCCCAAACTTATTGAGTTGATTCAGGAACATTGTATGTGCCACAACCAGTTGGTCAACCTCAGGATTAGAATTGCGCAGCTGTTCAAAGTATTCCTTCTCCTGCTGGTTCATCTCATCCCGTATATAGCGCTCAACCGCGTCTAACATTTGAATTTCATCCATCAGATTGATTCATTTTTATACTGAGCAAAGAATATTTTTTTCAGCCTCATCAGGCATTTATACTTCTGATTCTTGGCATTATCAGCATTTGTATAACCAAAGCTTCCTGCAATATCAGACATGTTTCTCTTCTGAATGTAAAACGCCTCCAGCAAACTCTTACAAGGCTCACCAAGATGCATCATCGCCTTTTCCATCAACAAATAATCAGCGTTTCGCTTTTCCTGGGCCTCAACCTCTTCTTCAACCGGAACCATTTCCTCCAGGCCATTCACATCTGTAACATATTTCTGTAGCTGGCTCAACCGCTTCAACCATATCCTTCGACTTACTGAATACAGATAAGTCTTGATCTGGCAATTAAGCTCAAACGTATCAGACTGAGCCTTTTCATAAAGAACTATCATTGCTTCCTGAAACACATCCCTTGCATCGTCAACCGTTCCTTGATTATTGATAATCAATGCCTGCACCATTTTATAGTGCTGTCGGTACAAACTTTCAATTGCCAGTTTATCGTTTTCAGCCAATCCCCGTAGCAGGGCCTGTTCGTTAAGCTCGCTTTTCACGAAATAATCAATATTTATACAGCTTTCTGCCCGAAAGTAACCCATTAAACAGGCTTTGCAAGTGTTTTTAGGAAAATCTGAACAGAGGGGAAAAAAAATTCAAGAACCGGGGTTACTTTTTATCGGTGCCGGTATTAACCTCAAACTCATTCATTCATAAAACTAAAAGAAACACAATGAAAAAGCTTTTGTTAATTCTTGCTGTAGGAGCTTTCGTAGCCTGCAACGATGGTGGCTCTACTGAAACAACTACTGATTCAACTACAACAACTGTAGATTCTCCAGCAGTAGTAGTTCCTGATACAACTACAGTTATTGTTGACACAACCGGAGTTAAGCCAGATTCAACTAAGAAATAAGTTTTTCTATAATGGCAAGCAATCGTTAGAGGCCAGCCCGAAGTTTCGGGATGGCTTTTTTCTTGCCCGGATCTGCCAGGCTTTTCAGATAGATTGCATTCCTAAGTGCAGCAATCGTAGCGGTATTATTAAAGTATATATAGGCTGATTTTACCTGCCTTGAACTCTCAATTGCAGCCTTTACTTCCTCAATCTGGCTCCTTTTGTATTGTGAATAATAGAGCTTCGGAAGGCCATGGAACCTATAATAGACCGTTGGCGAATTGATTATTGCCTTATCTGGTAATTCAGGATAACTATGACCGCAGAAGCTAATGTTTGCGGATTTCAATCTCTCATAAACTTTTCGATTCCACCAGCTCTCGTGCCTGAATTCCAGCACATTTCTGCAGGATCCATCTAATTGCTGAACTATTCTGTCAAGATTTTGTTCTGTATAAACTAATCCAGAAGGCAATTGAATAAGAATACATCCCAATTTCTCTTTTAATCCCTCCTTACTGGTTCTGTAAAAATCCCCAAGCATTCTTTCAGTTTCATTGAATCGCTTATAGTGAGTAATCAATCGGGGAGCCTTTACCGAAAAAGAAAAATCTGGCGGACTGCTATTATACCAGTTTTCCAGAAAATGAAGCTGAGGAAAGCGGTAGAAAGTAACATTCAATTCAAGGGTATTGAAATAAGTGCAGTAATATTCAAACCATTTCCTTTTGGGCATTCCTTCAGGATAGAAAATGCCTCTCCAGTCGTTATAATGAAATCCGGAGCATCCTATTTGCCATTTGATCATCGGGTTTCGAGTTTGAAAATTGGATTATTAACCGCAGAGACGCGAAGGCGCAAAGTATCGCAAGGACCTAGCGCTGCCTTGCGCCTTTGTTTCTTGGCGGTTAATAAATATCACGTCGTAGGAATAACAAACGTGAACTTCGCCCCATTCCCTGGAGAACCCTGAGCGAATATTATGCCGCCATGATTTTCGATTATTTTCTTGCAAATGGCCAGCCCGATTCCTGAACCTTCGAATTCACTTCTGCTGTGCAATCTTTGGAAGATTGTGAAGATTTTATTGGCGAACATATTGTCGAACCCAATACCATTATCTGAAATGGTTACCTGCAGGTAATTTTTTGATTTGGGGAGATTATGTTTTTGTGCATCTTTCGCAGTAAGCCATTCATGTTGGATTTTTATGTGAGGAGTTAAACCTTTTTGATTAAACTTTAAACTGTTCATCAACAAATTCTGAAGCAATTGCCTGAATTGGGAAGGAACGATATTTACTTCCGGCAGTTCATCAGATTCGATCACTGCTTTTTGCTCTTCTATTTTGTGCTCAAGAGTTTTTATTACTTCGTCCAGAATCGCTTGCAGACTGTATGATCTGAAAGATTTATCAATCGAGATCATTGAAACAGATAAAAGATCTGTGATCAATCCCTGCATGCGTCTGGCTGAATCAATGACCTTGTCGAGGTACATTTTGCCTTCTTCGCTCAAAGCATTTGATTCAGTTGACATCAGCCTATCACCAAAGATGGAAATTTTTCTTAGTGGTTCCTTCAGATCATGACTGGCAACATATGCAAATTCTTCAAGGTTCGCATTTGATTGCTGCAACTCAATATTTTTTTGAGAAAGTGTTTGTTCAATTTCTTTTCGTTCTGTAATATCAATTGCTGCTCCTAATAATTTTGCAGGAACTCCTTGTTCGTCCCGTTCAAAAACAATTTCCCTGACCAGCAGCCAGGCATAGCTGTCTTTATTATCCCTGACTCTGCATTCATATTCAATAATTCCATTTCCACCTTTATTGTAAAGATCTTTCTTCTTTTCAAGCACCATCGCCAGGTCATCAGGATGATAGAGTTCGAGTAATCCATGCTCAAGTTCCATTAATTCAGCCGGCTCAAATCCCAGGACATACCTTATCTCGTGGTTTACATAGATGATCTTTTCAGTGATCAGATTAAGCAAATAAAGAATGGTTGGCGAAGCATCGGCAATATGCTTGATGAAATGTTCCTGTTCCTTTACCTTCTCTTCAGCCCGAATTCGTTCTGTAATATCGATAGAGATATTGAGAACATTTTCAACCTGCCCGCTTGCATCTCTGTCGAAAATAGTACCAAACGTATGGAACCACCTGTAGTCACCGGCCAAATGTCTCATACGGTAAATGAATTCCACCACCAGGCTGTTATCCTCTCTATTCTCCTGGAGATTTGCAGATTGTAGGGCCTCGGAATTTCTTTCAACAAGCATAGAAACATCATCGGGATGAATCAATCCAGAGAAAAATCCTACGCCTTCTTTCAGAGCAATTGATGGCTCATATCCAAGCAACTTTTGCAATCCACCACTCACGAAACTATATACACCAGTTTTTATATTGTAAGAAGCAATGATGGATGGAGTAGCATCAGCAATCTTTTTGATGAACATCTGGTTCTGCACCAACCTGTCAATTAATTGTTGTCTCTCTGTAATATCCTGGGAAACGCCAACGATCCAAATTGCATGGCCATTTGCATCAGTAACAACTTTTCCATTTGCATGGATCACTCTTTCTGAACCATTCCTTTGAATGATCCGGTGCTGGAAGAAATAATTTTTGTTTTTCTCAACAGCCTCACCAACTGTTTGCAGGACCTTCGATCTATCTTCAGGGTGGATGAATGTCTGGTAGCTTTCGTAAGTTATTTCCTCTGATTGTGGTTCAATGCCATAGATCCGATACAATTCATCGGACCAGTAAACAGAATTATTTTTGATATCCCATTTCCAATTACCAATGTGTGCCATTGATTCCGCCTGTTTGTACAAATCTTCCTGCTCCTGTAATTGCTCAATTAATTCCTGCCGCTCTGTGATATCCTGCTCAGTCCCAAAAATGATCGTGCCCTGACCGTCTTCATTCTGTTGCAATTTGGCAAGTGAACGAAGTGTTTTGTGACGTCCTTTGGAAGTAATGATCCTAAAAGTGAAATCCTGTTCCTGTTCATGAATGATCTTCGTAAGACCTGCTTCAATGTTTTGACGGTCCTCGGGATGCACAAATGATTTGAAGAGATCCAATGTGATTCTTTGGGATTGGGGATCCAGATCGTAGATCCTGTACAACTCATCAGACCAAATAATTTCATCACTGCCGATGGTCCATTTCCAGCTACCTATATGAGCAAGATGTTCTGCCTGTTTATAAAGTCTTTCGCTTTGCTGAAGTTGTTCTACTAATTGATGCCTTTCCGTAATATCCTGTAGAGTTCCAAAGAGTCGATACGGCTTGCCCACTTCATCGGTAAGAATTTCTCCCTTGGCATGTAGGGTTTTTTGTCTTCCGCCCTTAAGAATTATGCGGTAAGTAAAATCATACGCACTATTATTCTTAATTGAATCGATCATGATTTGCTTAACACGTTCCCTATCCTCAGGATGATTGAAACTTGCGATGAATTCATCTGGGACTGGGGTTTTGAGAGGTAACTCATACATTCTATACAGTTCATCCGACCATTCCAGAGTATTTGTTGCAAGATCCCATCTCCAATTGCCAAGATGAGTTAATGTTTCTGCCTGTTTATATAGTTGTTCATTTTCACTGATCTTCTCTTTTAAAAGATCGATATACATCTTTGTGCTGACAGTTTCTGCCTCTAGAATAAACTGATCAATTTCTTTAACAATCTCAAGGCTTTCATAAAGATCTCTACCATAAGCAGGCAGGAATTTCAGCAAGACTTGTTTGCGGAGATAACTTATTTGGGTGATGTCTTCTGCAATTATATTCTCTCTGGTAATGATAGGAAGCTGATCAGAAAACCATCGTTTTATTGCTTCATTGATCTGATCCCTGGCTTTATTCTCAACAAAATAGGTAAGGAATTCAATTGAAGTTTTTTTTGAAAGTGCGAATAATTGTTCTTCGGAAAAATTCTTCAGATACTTAAGGAGTGGGAGGTCAATTTCTCTTGCAATGCGGATTGATTCCTGAACATAAGAATCAAGGTGGTTCTCCAGAATATACCGGGCATACGACGGCAGGTATGTAAATTCGAGTTCTCCCGCCTTAATTTTCACAGTACGATGCACTCAACGTTGTTTCTATGAAAATAGTGATTTTTAAATATCACTAATTGTGAAGGAAGGCATTGATGGTTGAATAGGGAACGACATATTTAACCCGCTAAGACCTTATGATGAGAAGTAACGCGAAGAATTCTACCGCCACTTTGCTGAAGAGCCAGCTCTATTTTGATTTTTGTCCCGGACTATATTTTACTGAGAAATATACACCCGAAGTATTCAGCTTAATTCCTCCAAATCCTACCCCTCTAAGGGTTTGCTTGAAAAAAGGCTCAACCTGGAGTGAAAAGTTTTTGTTTAATTTTTTTTCATAGCCGGCAGAAAGATTTAAAACAGAAAAGAGATAATTATTATTCTCATCATGCGTCCGGTCCCTGCTTACAGGCATGCCATTGTAATAATAGAAATAAGAATAGTCTTCACTTTTCATCAGATAAGTTGAAAGTCCGGTAGATACAAAAAAGGAGGAAGATTTTTTTCTTATTGCGTTATACCGCAGATTAAGAGGAATATCCCACATAGTGCAATCCCCTGTAACAGTTTCAAGCTTTATGCTATTTGTCCAGTATCCTTTTGGTGGATGATAATCCTCACCTTTCAATTTGTAATTCTTAACAGTATAAATGAGGGCAGTTTGCAGCGATAATTTATCAGAAAGATTATAGTTCACGCTTAAACCAACATTGCTTCCAGGCTGCTGTGTATGGGTAAATTTCACGGTAGAGATATCCGGAGCGTACAGTAATCCAAAGGACCACCGACTTACTCTTGAATTGGCAGCCTGCTTCTTTTTCTGAGAAGTTGCTGACAGTTTCGGTTCTTCCTTAACGTCACCGGTTTTAGTCACCTCGTCCTTATTTTCATCAATCTTTTTTTGCGAATCCGTATCCTGAATTGGGTCGTCCTTAACTGGATTGCTATCCTTGACCTTGGATTCTTGAAGCGTCACCGGCTGACTGACTTCATTCTGGTTCTTAGTTTCAACTTTATTTTTTTCGACCGAACCCTGAATCCTGAGTTTATCATTCTTGCTAATCACATTATTCTCTGCGGCCAAATCAATTTTAAGCTTTTCATCTAAAGGCTGTGTTCGCTTATTTTTTCCAGTCGCAGCCTTTGAACCGACATTCTTTGATATTGAATTTGAAATTTCCTCAATAGTTCTTGCCCTTGCTGCTTCCTCGATCGTTTTTGGTTCAAGAGAGGTGGTAGTTGATTCCTTTACAACTCCCGTCTCTTCCTTTTGGACAGATGGTGCAGTATTCTTTGTAAGATCGGTTGCCTTTTCTCTATTGGCCAGTTCATCCAGCGAATTATTATTGGAAAGTTGTTTCCCTCCATACCAAAGTCCACCGCCTACGAGAAGGAAAAGCAGGAAAATAAATAAGTACCTGCGCTTTTTTTCTTTGGCTGGTAATTCCACATCCAATTTCTGACGAAGCTTATTCCACGAATCGGGAGTCCGATCCAATGGATATTCATCAGCTGCCTCACGGCTAAACTGGTCTAGTTCTTTATCGTTTTGCAGGTTCCACATAATGTCCCGGAAGGGTTTTTTTTAGAATGATCTTCCTGAGATTTTCCCTGGCTTTTGAAAGATTTGACTTTGACGAGCCTACAGAGATCCCCAATTGTTTCGAAATTTCCTCGTGTGACAATCCTTCTATTACGAAAAGATTAAATACGGTGCGATAGGCCGGTGAGAGTTGTTTAATGGAGGCTATGATTTCCTTGTACGATAATTTGTCCAACCCGGTTTCACCCGCATCAGCGATATATTCATGAGTTTCCTTGAGAGTATGTCCATTCAGAAAGGAAGCTGATTTCCGCAGCTGGTCGATACAGGTATTCACCAAAATTCTCCTGAACCAACCTTTCAACGCAGCCATCACCTGGTCATGCCTGTGCTCCTCAAATTGATGCATGTGTTTGAAAAGCTTCACAAACGCCTCATTCATCACTTCTTCCGCCTCTTCAAAAGTTGTCAAATACCGGTAGCTTATCCGCATGCCATACTCCTTCAGCAAATCATACATCTGCTGCTGGCATTGCCGGTCATTGTTTCTGCAACCGTCAAGCAGTAAGTATATGTTCTCATTAAGAGTCGTCAAAAGGCTGCGGCCTTATAAGCCAATACTTTAATGTACAAATTTTAAGGCTTCCCTGCTTGAATACGAGACACATACGGCCAAAGTTGCCTGAGGAGGTCCAGTTTCTCAGAGTCCGGTGGATATCAGTTGCAAGTTCGCCTTTATGTTCGTTTGGAGGTGTAAAGCGGTTTTTCCTACAACCAGGCCAGTTAGTTTGATCTCTTGTAATCTCCCGCGGGTGAAAAAACTGGAAGTTACCGGGCGATTCAACTGGGAATCTATCTGGCTTCTGCTCTTCTGGACGAGAGCAGGAATATCTACCACGGCTTTCTGTTTTAAAGAATTAATTATTCGGGTCCGAAAAAGTTTTTCTCCAACCGTAAGCACGATGTCTTTTGTTTTTATATCATAATTAATATCTGGTATGGAGATAGTCTGCGTAGCCAGATCAAGTACGGGTGTTCCAAATAAAATAAATGTTCCTCTTTTGCTACCTGCGAAATCTATTCTTATTTCCAGGGATTGCTGATCTGTTCCTTTGATTTCAACCTTCTTTAAGACAAAGCTTCGTCCATCCATATCGAAGACCTTATCCCGGATGGTATCAGTAATAATTCTTGAGAGAAATTCGTAGTCATAGTGAGTATTTGCATAGATCGAAATTCCATCTCGTGGTGAAGTGTTTTGCAAAGAAGGAAAAGAAGAGATCTCATCAAGTTGTGCGCTATCTGAGGTCAATTCAGCATAACCTGAAACTCCCGCAGTGAGCTGTAACGTATCTCTTATCACACTGATCGGACTTACACGAACATTCAAGGGCTTCACCTGGAGAAATCCATATTTGCTCATCATGATCTTCTTGCTGCTGGCAGATGAAACCAGTTTAAGAATATTGCTAAAATCAAGTGCAGCTACTGATGAATCAAAAACATGAGCAAAAGCTGCAACCGATGCCTTGATGCTGTCCATTACTTCGCCAGTCATATCAGTATTCATTAGGGTTACCTGGCATTTGTCAATTGCTGTAAGTTGCGTGAGTCGTGTCAATGTTCTGACCTTATAGTCCGGTAAGAAATATACTGATGTGCTCATGCCTATATTGACCTTTCTCAAGGGTTCACTTCCAAATCCACAGCTCCCGGATATCCAGGGCGCAATGGTCGCACCAAAAGCACAAACTGACCTGCTGCCGGCAATCTGGTAGTTTCCTCCAAATGAGATAGTAGCCTGGTTATTTACTACTGTGAATTTTAGTCCAGACCTTATGAACCGGTATTTATATCTGAAGTCGCAGGAGGATTGCGTGTAATCAGGCCATTTCTCCGATGTGAATTCCTTCGGGACCATCGTCTCTCCCTTTGCAAGCAGGGGAGTAAGAAATACTTTGATGGGAATATCAATTTCTGAGACAGGTAAAAGGGGTAATGAGTCCCTGATGGATCTGGATTCTGCAGATTTTCTCGAAGCACTGCATGAAATCAGTAAAGTACAAGCGAGAAAGAATAAGATTGACTTCATGGTTTTGAATTTCATGCGGATGGATTTGAAAGCGAAAATAACAATGATACGCCAAGACTGAAACAGGAAATACAAAGAACCTATACTTTTGGCGATTATAAAAGCAACCATGGTTAAAGAAAAAATACTTGTGATTGGCGCTTCAGGACAAATTGGAGTAGAACTCACATTGGGCTTACGCAAAATGTACGGTAATGCCAACGTAATTGCCTCAGACCTGCGGGAGGAAAATGAATTGCTGAAAGGAACCGGGCCATATGTGTCGCTGGATGTGATGAACAAAGAAATGCTGCATGTGCAGGTGATCCGGCAAAATATTACTCAGATATACTTATTGGCAGCAATACTTTCTGCTACGGGCGAAAAAAATCCACACCTTGCCTGGCACCTCAACATGCAAGGGTTACTGAATGTGCTTGATATTGCAAGGGAGGAAAAGTTGCACAAGCTTTATTGGCCAAGCAGTATTGCGGTCTTTGGTCCAACTTCACCTAAGAAAGATTGTCCCCAACACACCATTATTGAACCAACAACAGTTTATGGCATCAGTAAATACGCTGGTGAGTTTTGGTGTAATTATTTTTTCCAACGGTACAAGGTTGATGTCAGAAGTCTGAGGTATCCTGGGCTTATTAGTTACAAATCGTCTCCAGGAGGGGGAACTACGGACTATGCAATTGAAATATTCCATGAGGCACTGGAGGAAAAAAAGTATGAATGCTTCCTCAACCCGGATACTTACCTGCCTATGATGTACATGCCAGACGCCATTAGGGCAACAATTGAATTGATGGAAGCTCCTGCAGATAAAATCTCAATAAGGACTTCCTATAATCTTTCTGCTCTCAGCTTTTCTCCCAGGGAGCTTTCCGCAGAAATTAAAAAACATATTCCCGAATTTCAAATTACCTACAAGCCCGATTACAGGCAGAAGATCGCAGATAGTTGGCCTCAAAGCATTGATGACAGTTATGCAAGAAAAGATTGGAACTGGAAGCCTGAGTATGATCTTGCGATGATCACCAGGGACATGTTAGATAATTTGAAAATTTGAGAATTTCTTGCCTGCTGACGCAGTCAAGCAGGGAAAATGAAGAAAAAGAATTAAACGTAAAGGCGCAAGGACGCAAGGTTTCGCAAAGAACTTAGCGTCTTCGTTTCTTGGCGGTTAGATTCTTAATTTTTCAAATTCTTCCTCACAGGTTTGTTTCAGAATTTCATACAACTGACTCATATGTGCAAGAGTAGTATGAATATTTACAGGGTTGATCCTGAACCATGTTTTTCCCTTCATTTCAGTTGTAGCAAACCAGAATTCTCCTTGTCGTTCAATCCTGCTTGCAGTTTCGTGATGTAGTTTCCTACTTTCTTCAGGAGTTAATTGATGTTTTTTATAGCGAAGGCAAACTGCAGACATAGTGGGATATGTTGCGGATTCGAAGAAATCATCAGCTTCTGCCAACTGATGTAAGTATCTCGCCTGATCAATATTATTATCGATCCATTCTCCGATCTGGGATTTTCCATAATGTTTGAATGCTGACCATACTTTCAAACTTCTGAATCTTTTTGATTGTTCAAACCCATTTACATAAAACTGGTATCGGTCATTTTTTTGATCCGTCTGGTCTGTGAGATAAGCAGGCTGCATACCAAATGAAGCAGTTAGTCTTGAATGGTCCTTTAGCAGAATGGCTCCTGCATCAAGTGGTGCATAAAACCACTTGTGAGGATCGATGGTCACGGAATCAGCTTTTGAAAGCCCAGAGAGCAGGTCAGGATATTTTTGCGAAAGCAACATACCACCTCCATATGCAGCATCCACATGCATCCAGCAATTTTCACGATTTGAAATCTCATGCAATGCGTTAAGGTCATCAACTGATCCAAGGTTGGTTGTACCCGCGAGAGCTATGATGCAAATTGGTCGAATTCCATTTTTTTTATCTTTTGCGATGGCTTCTTCTAGCGCATCTATCCTCAATTGATACTTTTCATTTGTCGGTAAGGTTCGCATATTGTCGCGACCAATTCCTACAGCATCTACCGCCTTATCAATTGAAACATGTCGTTCTTCAGAAACATATGCTGCCCAGTTTCCCTGTATGCCTTTGTATTGAGCATTATCAGAGGTAGAGAAATCCCGCGCGAGTTTCAATCCAATAAAATTAGCCATCATTCCTCCGCTGGTTAGATTGCCTCCAGCTTTTCCATCATAGCCAATCAGATCATTCAGCCATCTGATGACTCTCAACTCCATGGCAACTGCGGCGGGACCAATAGAATAAGTGCCAAGGTTCTGGTTCAAGGCGGAGGTGAGGAAATCTGCAAGAATACCTGCAGGATTTGGCGAGGGCGTTATAAGCCCCATATATCCCGGATGGTTCACATGGGTGCAGTATGGAATTAATTTTTCTTCTAAAATTTGCTGAAGTTGTTGAAGGGAAACTGGACTATCAGGTAGAGGCTCATTATAGAGTTCAAATAAAAACGAAGGGGCTGCATCAGGGAACAATGGTTTATTCTGGACATTTTGTAAATAGTCAGTTATGTAGTCAACAAGGTAATGTCCAGCATGCCGGAAATCTTCGTATTGCATTGATTGAAATTTGATGTAAAATAAATCATCGTGCAATGGAGGGCAACCGGAAAAACGACATACAATTCTTAATTTGAGAATTTGAAGATTTCAAAATGAAGAAGAATTAACCGCAAAGGCGCCAAGACGCAAAGTTTCGCAAGGACCCTTGCGTCTTCGTTTCCTTGCGGTTAAATTCTTAAATTTTCAAATTAAGAATTCTCAAATTTTCAAATTTTCAAATTGTTATAGCTCTCGTATCCAAATATTCCTGAAGCTTACAGGATTACCATGATCCTGCAAACCAATTGATTCCTTTTCTCCATGTTTTTCATAGACAGGAATTCGGTCGTTAAAGGTTGTTCCTTTTACTTCTACATTATTTTGCACCAGCACTCCATTGTGAAGTATCGTAAAACGCGCGGGAGATTTTACTGAACCATCAGCATTAAACCTTGGAGCTGTAAAAATAATATCATAAGCCTGCCACTCGCCTGGTTTTCTTGAGACATTGACAAGCGGTATATGTTGCTTATAAACACTACCAGCCTGTCCATTAGTGTAGGTTTTATTATCGTATGAATCAAGCACCTGAACTTCATATTTACCCATGAGAAAGATTCCACTATTACCTCTTCCTTGACCTTCACCCTTCACTTCGGCTGGGGCTCTCCATTCGATATGCAACTGACAATCACCAAAAGTTTTCTTTGTTCTAATTCCTCCGGTGCCTTTAACTACGCTCATCGCATCATTTTCAATTTTCCATCTGGCTTCACTTCCTTTTGAATCCACCCATTCAGAAAGATCTTTTCCATTGAATAATACGATTGCGTCGGAAGGAGGAAGATCATTTGACTTACCAGGTTGGACAATTTTGGGGACAGGTTCCCACACTTCGGTTGTTTTTGAGTCAACTTGTTGGGCAAATATTGGGGAAGCAATGAGAGAAACAGCCACTAAGAAATCAAAATGCTTTATCATAAAATAGTGTTTTCTGCAATCTTGAATGTAAATGCACTAAAAAGGATTGTACTCCAGCCAAATTTAAGACCATGGCACTGTTTTGGCATAATATATTTTGGATCACTACCGGAAATCCATTCCCACAAAAAACCTCTGCTGATCTATCCTTCTCAAAGAGCATTAGTCTTTTTACACCACTCATTTTTTAATCGTAAAACTCTGTACGTATGCGAAAGCTATACCTTTTAATCATTCCCGTTGCATGCTTTTTAAGCAGTTGTTCAAAATCAGCAAGTGAAGAACTATCAGACAATGCTCAAAAAAAATCTGAAGAATTTCAAACAGCCATTCGCGGAAATAAATTCCGGTTGGTTGCATTTTATTCTGACAGACCCATTGATTACATTACCAATGATGCACAAGTGAAAGCTGAAACAGATCTTTGGTCCTATGTAAAATGGTACTTAATTGATGACGTGATGGTGTTCAATCAAAATGGCACGTTGAGTATCAATCAGAATGAAGACAAAATGCCGGGTAGTGAAACTTCAGTCATAAATATGTCATACGGATGCCAGGCAAATGCCGGTAGTGTAATGATGAATTATTTTGATCCGTTCTATGCGCCTTTGCAATATAAGGTTGATGAATTCGACAATGCGTATTTCACAATTTTTGTAGATGGCCCAAACGGTTCAAAACTATATTCCAAACTTGCCAGGGTTGAATAGTAAGATTACTATTAACCTGTACCCTATAACCGACGGAAGAGACTTTTAGACTCTTCCGTTTTTTATTTTGGGGATTATTTGCCTCACGCAAATTTCGAGTTTCGAGTTTCGGGTTTGGAGTTCGAGATAACTACCCGCTCAGGTTAACAGTTTGACCGATGACCGATAAGATTTGGTCCCAATTACTCCCGCCTTGGCGGGGCAAATTCCCAATTCCTCCAATCAACGGTTCAACTATTCAACTCCTTATAAGCCCAACACATCTTTCATTGTAAAAATTCCTTTCTTTCCTGAAAGAAATTCTGCTGCGAGTACAGCTCCTGATGCAAAACCTTTTCGTGTATGTGCTGTATGAATAATTTCAATATCGTCAATACTTGAAGAGTATTTCACCTTATGTGTTCCGGGAGCAGGATCCAACCTTTCACTTATGATTTGAAGTTCAGAGGAATTATCACTGACATGATTCACCCATGAATTTTTTCTGCTTAGCTGCGCGAGTATTTGATCTGCAAGTGTGATTGCTGTTCCACTTGGGGCATCTTTTTTTTCGGTATGATGGATTTCTTCAACCATTACATCATAATCATCTCTTCTCGCCATCAAATCTGCCAATCGCTTGTTGACCTCAAAGAAGATATTCACTCCCACGCTAAAATTGCTGGCATATAGAAAGGCGCCATTTCTTTTTTCACATTCCTTCTTAACATCCTCAAGAACATCAAGCCAACCGGTAGTGCCACAAACTATTGGAACGCCAGTTTCCAGGCATTTCATGATGTTACCGAATGCGCTTTCAGGTTGCGTGAATTCAATTGCGACATCGGCCTTCCTAATATTCTCTTCTTTGAATTCATCAAGGTTAAATGCATCTATCTTGAGAACAATTGAATGCGATCTTGCAATTGCGACTTCCTCGATCGCCTTTCCCATCTTGCCATATCCAATGAGTGCAATGTTCATGTTGAATTAGTTAGTAGTAAGTAATCAGAAGTTAAGAAGTTAACTGTTGTCACGACTCACGATTCACGAGCAATGCCCAACGATCAACGAACATCGTTCAACCGGGGTTTCCCTTTATGAAAATCAAGCACTAATCCCACTCCATAGTTTCCTTGCCTGATGGAAGGCTTCAGCTTAAGACTAAGGTCTGGTGTTACATCAAATTCTTTCAGATGAGCATCCACAGTTGCATCAACAATATTTAATGACCAGGCTAGCAGGAAAAATAAAATAGAATAATCCATATCTCTCCTGAACTGGTTCCTGTAATTGATGATACTACTTAGCAGCTTTCGTTCAACGAAGGGTCTCAACTGCTCGTGTACTTTTGCTAGGCTATCAGGCGCAGGGTTTGGTGAGAGCGCAACTGCATAAGCAAACTTGGTTCTATCATACCATTTCTTATTATCAAAAAAAAGGTAGGTAGGAAAACCAACTGCTCCATAAACAAGTGGAAGTTTCCAATATTTCTTATTGTAGATCTGGCCCCAACCGGGAATGATTGCTGAACGAATTGCAGCCTTGCGAGGGTTGTGCTTAACCTTTGCCAGCGTATCAATTGATTTTGCTGTAGTATCAATCCTTCCACTCACAAATAGGGTGGAGTCTTTCCTTAAAGAGGTGGAATCTTCCTGCGCAAATACTGGAAAACAACAAACCAGAATAAGTATGGATAGAAGAAGTTTATTCATTGCATCATCTAACTCAATCGGGGGATACGCCTAACTGACTTAAGATTTTATTTAATTCTTCCAGCGAATAATATTCCAGAGTAATGCTTCCATTGTCATTCTTGCCATGATGCATTTTAACCCGGGTGCTGAAATGAGATGCTAAATTATCCTCTATTTTTTTGAAGGAGGGAGGTAAATCTGATTTTGAACCATTTTTAACAGCAGGACCTGCTTTGTATAATTTTCTGACAAGTTCCTCAGTCTGCCTGACTGAAAGTTGGCGATCCAGCACTTCATGAAAAATGTATAATTGCTTATCAACAGTATCCACGTTGATCAACGCTCTTGCATGTCCCATGCTTAAGCTGGAATTTCTAACGGCTACCTGTATGTCCGGAGGTAGTTTTAGAAGACGGATATAATTCGCCACTGTGCTTCTCTCTTTACCCATACGCTCTGCCACCTGTTCATGAGTGTAATTGAGTTCCTCCATCATCCGCTTATAACTCAGAGCGATTTCAATGGCATTCAAATCCTGCCGTTGGAGGTTTTCAAGAAGTGCTAACTCCAGTAGTTCCGCATCGTTGGCCTGCCTGATGTATGCGGGAATATCTTTTAGCCCTGCCAACTTTGCCGCGCGCAATCTTCGTTCACCTGAGATCAATCGATACCTGCCTCCATGAACTCTTGCAATTGTCACCGGCTGAATGATATCATAGGTTTTGATGGAGGAAGTCAGCTCTTTCATTGCCTGCTCATCAAAATCATGGCGTGGTTGCTTGGGATTGGTATCAATCAGATCAAGCGGTATCCTGGCGATCCCAGTTACTGCCTCGGCCACCTTAGGCTTCAGTTCTCCGGATGAAGTCTTCAGATCCGAATCAATACTTTGCAATAGCGAACGAATTCCTTTACCAAGTGCTTCTTTATTTTGTTTCGGTTGGGACATGATCGTTTGAAATTCCAGGATTTTATAAATAGTCAAATGTGAAAATCGGTCAGTCCTACAACAATCACTCAAGTATTCTTTCTTCCTGACTGATTCTGGTGAGATTATTTTTTTGCAAGACTTCTTTAGCAAGGTTAAGGTAATTCATGGAACCCTTGCTGGCTGCGTCATATAAAATGACGGGCTTACCTACACTCGGGGCCTCACTTATGCGTGTGTTGCGATGAATAATAGTGTTGAATACCAATTCATCGAAATGCTTTCGGACTTCGCTCACCACCTGGTTACATAATCTTAACCGGCCATCATACATGGTCATCAGAATGCCTTCAATTTGCAATGAAGGATTTAGCCTGGTCTGCACGATCTTGATGGTATTGAGCAATTTTCCCAAACCTTCAAGAGCGAAAAATTCTGTCTGCACAGGAACGATCACAGAATCGGCGGCTGTCAGTGCATTTACAGTGATTAATCCAAGAGAAGGTGAACAATCTATGATTATGAAATCATATTCATCGCGGATGGGTTCAAGGATATGTTTAAGAACAGCTTCACGGTTGGGATAATTGATCATTTCTATCTCGGCACCTACTAGGTCGATATGAGAGGGGATCACGTCAAGGTTCGGAATTTCGGATTTAAGGATCACATCCCTTGCTCCCACATCATTCACCATGCAATCATACAGGCTTTGAGTGATATTATGCAGATCAAATCCAACTCCTGTTGTGCTGTTTGCCTGGGGATCCGCATCAACCAGGAGAGTCCTAAGTTCAAGCACGGCCAGACTCGCTGCGAGATTAATGGCAGTTGTGGTCTTGCCAACGCCTCCTTTTTGATTTGCTACACCTATAATTCTTGACATATTGCTTTCTTCTCAAACATTCAAACATTCAAACTCTCGAACCTCAACAAAAATAGGAGTTACCTCCAAATGTCTTTTGCAGTCCCAGCCTGAATTGTTAACAATTAGCACACCGGATGAGGATTTTAGCCAAAGGTTGGCAATTAAAAGTCTGATTACTGATTAGGATCATTTGCAGTCGCCTTTCAGTTTGCCCCTTACTTTTGCTGGTAATGAAAAATTCCGGGTTCAGGTGGATTATAGTTGTGATCATGGTTCTGATTGACCTCTATGTTTTCCAGGCGGTTAAGCTTGTAAGCCATGATGCATCGCCAAAGGTCAAACTCAGTATCTATATAATTTATTGGACGGTTTCTATCATTGGAATTCTGTTGATGATACTGCTTCCTTTCATAAATTATGAATCATGGCCCAGGTCAGTCAGGACTTATCTTTTTGCGATAGTTGTTGCCTTATTTTTTGCAAAGATCATCGCAGTTGTTTTTATCATGCTGGATGATGTGCGAAGAGGAATTCAATGGGCAAGTTCCAAATTGTTTTTCCAGAATACTGAAGGCGAAGAAATAACTGATGAAAAGATATCCCGATCCCTATTCTTTAGTTGGGTCGGACTTGCCGCAGGAGGTGGATTATTCGCAACACTTGTCTATGGATTCAGCAATAAATACAATTACGAGATAAGAAAGGTTAAGCTGGCCTTTGAGAATTTGCCTGCATCCTTTAAAGGGCTTAAGATCGTGCACATATCAGATATTCATTCTGGAAGCTTTACTGATAAGAAGGCTGTAGCAAAGGGAGTAGACCTCATTATGCAACAAAATCCCGACCTGGTTTTGTTTACCGGTGACCTGGTGAACGACCGGGCGCATGAAATGACTGACTACCTGGATATTTTCAAAAAATTAAGTGCTCCCCTGGGGGTCTTCTCAATCCTTGGCAATCACGACTATGGTGACTATGCGGTTTGGGAAAGTAAGGAGGCCAAAATTGCAAATCTGGAGGACCTTAAAAAGGTACATTCCGGAGTCGGCTGGAGGTTACTGATGGATGAACATGTTTCCCTGGAGAGAGGTAACGAAAGAATCGCCCTGATTGGGGTTCAAAACATTAGTGGTAAGAGAACCTTCCATTCCTATGGAAATCTTGGGAAGGCCTACGAAGGATCGCAACAATACCCCTTTAAAATACTTATGAGCCACGACCCAAGTCACTGGGATGCGGAGGTTCGACCAAAATACTCAGATGTTGACCTAACACTGGCCGGACATACCCACGGTATGCAATTTGGCCTTGAAATACCTGGTTTAAAGTGGAGTCCGGTCCAGTATATCTATAAGCAATGGGCTGGGCTTTATGAAAATGGCAAACAACGCTTGTATGTTAACCGGGGCTTTGGCTTTATTGGATATCCAGGTAGGGTGGGCATTCTGCCGGAAATAACCCTGATTGAATTGACCTGACACCAAACTATTTATTGCCATTTAGCGTAGTTACATGCTTAAACCGGCTGCAATTTTTCAAGTCCAAGCACCGTTTAACAATTGCCTTAAAGTGACTTAATGAAGTATTTGCTTACCTGGCTGTTATTTTTAACGATAATAATTTCTGGATGCTTGCAGAATTCTTATGCCCAACAGTCAAAGCTTGATTCCTTATTTGCAAAAGGTGACAGCACTGCGATCCTTGATTCTCTAATGAAAGATTTTGGAAGTTTTCTGGATTCACTCTCAAAGCCAAAAAGCTTTTTTACAGTAAGTGTAGGCATTGGTTCAGGCTATTTTAGCTTCGAGAATCAGAATTCAGTTTTCCTTACCAGCTCAAGAAAACCTATTGTTTCACCTTCCGCAGGATATTATCACAAAAGCGGTCTTGGAATTTCTGCCACCGGTTTTTTGTTATTGGATGGAAATAACACGCAATTGTATCAAACCTCTATCAGCCCATCTTATGACCTTGTAGGCAACAAATCCGTAGGAATGGGGATTGCGTACACCAGGTATTTTGAAAAGGACTCACTGCATTTTTACACAACACCGATACAAAACGAATTCTTTGCTTATTTCAGTTATAAGAAATGGTGGGTAAGGCCAACCTTATCTCTTAGTTATGGCTGGGGTGGCAAAACAGAATACGCAGAAAAACAAACTCTCATTTGGAGAGAACGACTTAACCGCTATGAACGGGGATTTGTATATATCAAGAACGAAGAATCAGTTCGCGATCTTGCAATGTTATTTTCACTGAAAAAGGATTTTGATTTTTATGATGTGCTGGTAAAAGACGATGGCATCACTATTACTCCTGTTATTCTTTTCACGGCAGGAACACAAAACTTTGGATTTAATACTTCATATCAATATTCATACAATATCGTAAGAGCAAATGCTCTGCCCAGTAATCAAAATATTTCTGACAAATCAGAATTCAGACCCCAATCTATTGCCGGAATTCTAAGAACTGATTATAATATCAACAAGTTCTTTATTATGCCGCAAGTCCTCTTCGATTATTATCTTCCTGAGACCGAGAAGCATCTCAATATTGTTTACTCGATAACAGCAGGTTTCAACTTTTAACCTTTTGTATTCTGTTAGTTAACAGAAAATTATCAATACCCTATTAGCTTGGCATGTAACTTGAAATTTCTTGATTGAACCGTAAAATATTAATCTGTATGAACAAGAAATTTTCCTTTCTACTATTAATGGTTACCGTTAGTAGCGTTGCAATGGCTCAGGGTTTCCATGTTGGACCAAAAGCCGGAGTCAATATCCTAAAGATCGACGGCAAATCCTTCAATGAAGAATTCAGATTCGGCTATAACCTTGGTGCATTTGCCGAAATCAACTTCAATAAGAAATGGGGGATTCAACCTGAAGTAATGTGGAATCAAACTAACACAAGAACAACTTCAGAATTCAGCGAGATCTATCCTACTTCTACAAATGACATTAAAAACGTTAAGCTGAATTATCTCAGCATTCCTCTTTTGTTGAATTACAGACCAATTAAACTTTTGACACTTCAGGCCGGACCACAAGTTGCAATCCTGATTGATCAGGATAAAAATCTTCTTCAAAACGGAAAAGAAGCATTTAAGAAAGGAGATTTCTCCATGGTTGCCGGCGCCCAATTAAACCTGGGTGGTATTAAATTAGGTGGTCGCTATGTTGTTGGATTGTCGAACATCAATGATATAGACAATCAGGACAAATGGAAAAACCAGGGATATCAGTTATATGCTGGATTTAAATTATTCTAAAACGAAGTCGGGAGTGGAAAGTCAGGAGTCAGGAGTCAGAAGTCAGAGAAGTTTGTCTTGTCCTGCTATAGGTTGACAGTATTACTCAATCTAAAAAGGGATAAACATGTCAAGAGATGTCAATTCGGTGATTCGGTACAGCATTAGCTTTAAGCAAAAGGTAATTAGAGAGATAGAGCAGGAAGGATTATCAGTAGCCTTGGTCAAACGTCGTTATGGGATTAAAGGGGAGGATACGATTCAGCGCTGGATGCGTAAGTTTGGCAAATCTGATTTGATAGGTAAAATCATTCGGATAGAGACTATGGAAGAAAAGGACCAGTTAAAAAAGATGGAAGCGGAGATCCGCAAATTAAAACTTGCCTTGGCCGATTCGATACTAGCTCAAAAGTGTTTGGAAACAGTAATTGATGAAGCCAACAAGGCATACAAGACAGATTTAAAAAAAAGTTTTGGGGATGCAGCATCACCAGACTCAGAGAAGAGTACGCAGTAATTGGATTGTGTAAATTTTTTGGCATCAGCCGCCAGGCATATTACAAGCATTTGGTTGTAAGACAACGAGGTTTGGTTCAAGAGGAACTGATCATAGAAATGGTACAGGTAATACGCAGGAGCAACAAGAAGATGGGGACAAGGAAGTTGTATAGTCTGCTGGCCGATCGGATCCATTTAATGGATGCTGCAATAGGTCGTGATAAGTTCTTTGATTTATTAGGTCGAAGGGAGCTATTGGTAAAACGCAGGAGAAAGTATGCAGTAACAACCCAATCGCATCACCGGTTTCACAAGTATACCAACCAGCTACTGACATTCAAGTCGAGCCAACCGCACCAGGTATGGGTTTGCGATATCACGTATGTAAGGATCAGCAGCGGGTTTGGATATTTGTTTTTGATCACTGATGGTCACAGTCGCAAGATTGTGGGCTGGGAGCTGACAGATAATCTTGGTATACAAGGAGCCATCAAGGCCTTGGGCAAGGCAATGCGGCAATGTCCAGACTGCACCGGATTGATCCATCATTCAGACCGGGGGTTTCAATACTGCTCGCATGCATATGTAAAGCGGTTAAAGTCGCGAAACATTCAAATCAGCATGGCACAAGCAGGTAATTGTTATGAAAACGCCATGGCTGAAAGGGTCAATGGAATATTAAAGCAAGAGTATGGATTGGATGAAACCTATGATGACCTTCGGCAAGCTACGAAAGCAGCCAGGGAGGGAATAAAAAGTTATAATGAACAACGACCACATTGGAGTTTACAGCTACAAATACCATCAGCCGTCCACCAAAGAACCACCGCAGTAAGCCGATCGCCTGGCTCTAAGGAAGAGCCGTCGACGTCTTACTGCTGATGCATAATAAAAATCATTCAATGAACTGTCAACTTTTTTCAGGACGTGACAGTTAGAGAATTGTTGAACTTATGATTCACGACTCACGATTCACGATTCATGAATTCCGACCTCAGACTTCGAACCTCCGACCTCGTTAAGAGCCTCCAATATGGGGGCTTCTTTATTTCGTGGCATTAATATTGACCCCTGTACCTTTCACTCCGGGAAATAGGATTTCCCAACTATGGGTGTTATTTTGTCACCAAAACGCATTCCCCTAAAAAGATGAATTTTTTGATGCCTCCCGAAGACGAGATGGATTTTATCCCAATCATTCCTTTAAATGAAACTGAAGGCGATAATGGGCAGGATATTGAGGTTCCGGCTGAATTACCCCTACTTCCTTTGCGAAATACTGTTTTATTTCCTGGTGTTGTTCTTCCGATAACTGTTGGCAGGGACAAAAGCATTAAGGCAGTAAATGATAGTTATAAGTCTGACAAATTGATAGGAGTTGTAGCTCAAAAAGACAGCTCAATAGAAGATCCAACAGTTAGTGACCTTGAAGATGTTGGAACAGTAGCCAAGATCGTAAAACTGATCAAGATGCCGGATGGTGGTACAACCATCATCATCCAGGGAAAGAAAAGGTTTAAGCTGACAGCCATTGTTTCGGAGGATCCATATTTTAAGGCCCAGATTGAAACATTAAAGGAAGAAGAAGCGCCCAAGGATGAAGACTTCGAAGCATATGTTTCAAATATCAAAGATCTCGCATCCCAGATCATTCAACTTTCACCCAACATACCCTCTGAAGCTTCGATTATTCTGAAGAATATAGAAAATCCATCTTTCCTGATACATTTTATTTCAAGTAACCTGAATACTGAATTGAATGAAAAACAAAAGTTGCTTGAATTAAATCATGTGCAGGCAAGAGCTGATCTCCTGATGCAATTGTTGCAACGTGAATTGCAATTTGCCGAGTTGAAGAATAAAGTGACGAATAAGACCAAGATGGAGCTCGACAAGCAACAGAGAGAATATTTTTTGCAGCAACAGATGAAGAGCATCAAGGAGGAACTTGGCGGCGATAGCAATGAGCGTGAGATACGTGAAATGCAAAAGAAAGCCGATGCTAAGAAATGGCCGCAGAATGCAAAAGAACTTTTTCAGAAAGGTGTTGAAAAATTGGAGAGGATGCATCCAAGCACTCCTGATTATTCTGTAGTCTATAATCACCTTGATCTGTTACTGGAATTACCATGGAATGAATTCACAGAAGATTCATATGATCTGAGAAAGGCCAAAAAGGTTTTGGATCATGATCATTATGGAATGGATAAAGTAAAAGAGAGAATTCTTGAATACCTGGCTGTTCTTAAGTTGAAGGGAGATATGAAAAGTCCGATCCTTTGTTTTGTGGGCCCGCCGGGAATTGGAAAGACTTCGCTGGGTACGTAGCATCGCCAACGCAATAGGAAGAAAATATGTTAGGATAAGTCTTGGAGGACTCCATGATGAAAGCGAGATCAGGGGACATAGGAAAACATATATCGGAGCGATGCCTGGAAGGATCGTTCAATCATTAAGAAAAATAAAATCTTCCAATCCTGTAATCATACTGGACGAAGTAGATAAGGTGGGAAAAGATTTTCGCGGCGATCCAAGCAATGCCTTACTTGAGGTATTGGATCCCGAACAAAATCATAGTTTCTATGATAACTATCTGGAATTGGAATACGACCTGAGTAAAGTGTTGTTCATAGCAACTGCAAATGATGTAAATAATATTCAACCTGCATTAAGAGACAGGCTCGAGATAATTGATCTGAGTGGATATGCAGTTGAAGAAAAAACCGAAATAGCAAAGAGGCACCTCATCCCAAAACAAAAAGATGCTCATGGACTCAAAGACCTGAATTTTAAGATTGGAGATAAGGTTTTGGGAAAGATCATCCAGGATTATACCCGGGAAAGTGGAGTGAGAGAACTTGACCGCCAGCTGGCATCCATCATGCGCTATGAGGCCAAGGAATTCGCGATTCAAGGGAAAGATCAAATCCTTACTCACTGGAGTTGAGGTCGAAAAGATCTTGGGAAAGCCCCGCTACAGTAACGAGCTGTACAAGGTGGCAAACATGGCAGGAGTTGCTGTAGGATTGGCATGGACCTATGTTGGAGGTGATATTTTATTTGTAGAGGCCTCTTTATCCGAAGGAAAAGGGGATATTAAATTAACCGGTAATCTGGGAAATGTGATGAAGGAAAGCGCAGTTACTGCCTATACTTATCTGCAGGCAAATGCAAGGAAAATGGGGATAGAGCCCAAATTCATGGAAAACAAAATTCTTCATATACATGTGCCCGAAGGAGCTGTTCCAAAAGATGGTCCAAGTGCCGGGGTTACAATGCTAACAGCCATTGCCTCAGCGTATACCGGAAAACGGGTAAGACCATACCTCGCGATGACTGGAGAGATCACACTTAGAGGTCAGGTATTGCCGGTTGGAGGAATCAAGGAAAAAGTACTTGCAGCCAAGCGAGCTGGACTGAAAGAAATCATACTTTGCTGGGCAAATGAAAAAGACATTCAGGAGATAGATACAACCTTCATAAAAGGCGTAAAATTCCACTTCGTCAAAACCATGCAACAGGTGCTGGAGCTCGCTTTGTCCTGATTTTGTCAGGAATTGATGTTTTAACATTCCTTCAATAAACTTAGCAACGTTTTTGCTGTTATTTAGTTGTCAGAAATTTTTCATGTTGGTTGTTTTAAGGGTTAAAGAAATTCCCCCGTTTCTACGGGGGAATAGTTTTTTTAAACCTTTTCGATTCTTCTTTCTGAAGTAGATTGCCAGCAAAATCTCTCCTTGAGTTATCGATATTTCAGTTTCATCCTTTTCTCTCTTATATGGCATACAGGCCTTGCTCAGACTCTCGGCGGAAGTTCTGGCTTTAATTTCCTGAAGCTGTCACCCAGTCCACAGATAACTGCCTTAGGCACAATCAATATTTCAAATAGGTCAGAAGATCTTGGGATGTCGATTGGAAATCCTTCATTGCTAAGAAAGGAAATGCACGGTCAGGTACAGGCCTCGTTCAATTTATTTGAAGCTGGCATAAAAAGTCTTTCCCTTGCCACTGCCTACAGATATGATAAAGCAAAGACAAACATCGGGCTTGTTGTGCATTTTTTAGATTATGGAAACATTGCTGAAACAGATGCTGCTGGTAACCAGTTGGGTGAATTTCGGCCAGTAGATTATTTTATACAACTAACTGCATCCAGGGAATACGAAGAAAAATGGCAATATGGCGCTTCGATCAAATTCATACAATCCAGATATGGCTCTTACAGTTCATCCGCAATAGCCATTGATGCTTCAGGCTCATACTATGATAGCGCTACTTTATTCCAGGCATCACTTCTTTTAAAGAACATGGGGAGTCAACTGAAGAGGTTTTCTCAGGTTGAGCAGGAAGAACTACCATTTGACATTCAATTCGGAATTTCAAAAAGGTTATCAAAAGCTCCAGTTCAATTTTCATTTACTGCACACCATCTTCACCGGTTTGATCTCCTGTATAAAGACAGTCTAAATCATGAACTGGAATTTAATAATACCGGATTTATAGATAAGCTTTTCCGGCATTTCGTTTTTGCGACACAGGTTTATATTGAGAACAAAATTGAGCTTAGTCTGGGATATAATCACCTAACAAGAAGGGAACTGAGTATTCCAAATTCATCCAGCGGACTAACAGGTTTCTCCATGGGAATTGGCTTGATATCCAGAAAGTTTGATTTGCGTTTCGCCCGGACTTCCTATCAGAATAACACTGCCTTCAATCATTTGGGGATTGGTGTTTCATTATTTTAGATGATTCCACTTATTCAAAGACTGTGAAAATATAGGGGAGGCCGGAAGAACAGTTCAAATACTCTTCCGGGGGGTCGTTTTTTTGTAGGTTAGCCCCAATACAAAAAGCAAAACTCAAAACCAATAAGAATGATCAAGCTCGTGATTGCTGATGACCATAACAGGGTACGACAGGCCTGGGTATTCATACTAAGCAGAAATCCTGAGATTCAAATTGTTGCAGAATGCACAAATGGCGAAGAAGCTATTCACGCAGTGAATGAACATGCTCCTGACGTATTATTAATGGATATTAATATGGAGCCGATGAATGGGATTGAGGCAACTAACATAATCACCAAGGGAGGATCAAAGACAAAGATCATTGGAATGTCTGTCCATGCAGATATGGCCTACGTTAATAAAATGCTTGAAGTTGGAGCGATTGGATATGTAACCAAGAATTCTCCATCTGAAGAAATGGTGAAAGCCATTCAAGACGCAAGAAATGGAAAAACTTACCTCTGCACAGAAATTCAGACATTGACGGGTTCAAACTAATTAATTTCTAAAACCTTTTCGTCCTTAAATGCTTCCCTTGGCTGCAAGCCTAATAAATTAAACATTGCATTGTCCTCCTCGAAACTAGGATTAGGAGTAGTGAGTAATTTATCTCCGGCAAAGATTGAATTTGCACCTGCAAGAAAACAAAGCGCCTGTTCCGGAATACTTAATTCTGTACGTCCAGCACTTAGCCGCACCATTGCTTTCGGCATTAAGATCCTGGCTGTTGCAATCATGCGAATAAGATCCCAGGTATCAACTTTTGGCTGATCCTGCAGAGGCGTACCTTCTATTCTCACCAAGGCATTTACAGGCACACTTTCCGGATGCTCTTCCATTGTACTTAAGGTATGTAAGAGCCCGATCCTATCATCATGTGTTTCACCAAGTCCAATTATTCCTCCGCAACATACACTGATGCCAGCCTTCCTTACATTTTCAATTGTTTGAATACGATCATTAAATTTCCGTGTGGTTATGATCTCTCCATAATATTCAGGAGAAGTATCCAGGTTGTGATTGTAAGCATAGAGCCCGGCATCAGAAAGCTTTCTGGCCTGATCTGGAGTCAACATTCCAAGAGTGCAGCAGACTTCCATTCCCAATTCATTCACACCTTTCACCATTTCAATCACACGGTCAAAATCTTTATTATCCCTCACTTCCCGCCATGCTGCTCCCATGCAAAATCTTGTTGATCCTGCATTCTTAGCCTTTCGTGCATATTCCAGGACATTCTCGGTTTTCATCAACGGTTGCACATTAACGTCTGTCTGGTATCGTGCAGCCTGCGGACAATAAGCACAATCCTCTGAACAGCCTCCTGTCTTTATTGAAAGCAGAGTGCATACCTGAACTTCGGCAGTTTGATTATACTTCCTGTGAATAGTTGCAGCCTGAAATACCAACTCAAGCAGAGGAGTATTGTAAATATTTTTCACCTCTTCAATGGTCCAGTCGTTTCTTAGAGCAGAAAACATATCAGGTTATTTAAGCAAACCTAAGGAAAATGACGATTTGATTTCTAGTAATGCAAGAATATGGAAGTGTCCCTCAGCATGGGATACTTTTTTCCAAAGTAATTATTCAGAAGGATGCGGAAGGTATTGATATTGGTCATTGAATCACGAACGAAAGTATAATTGCTATTGCTGAAATAGAATGCATTCAGGTTGTCAAATTGAAGATGTCGTTTATCAGGTGTAAGGAACCGAAATCCATGATCACCCTGGAGGATAATCACAAATGGCCGATGAGTATTTTGAAAAATCGAATCAATGAATCCTCTTATTAGGCTGTTTGAATAGTTAACCTGGCCAAGGTATCCCTTCCTGTAATCCTCCATATCCATTGGAGTGGTGATTGGAGGATAGCGTTTACCAGCTGAATCAAAGGTGTATGGGCCATGTGGCAACATAAGGTGACTATACACAAATTTTGGACTATCCTCCGGCTTCCTGATCGTTCCCATGGTATTATTAATTGTTTCCATGAGATGTTTGTCCTTGGCATCTACATATTCCTGTTTTAGCATAACAGGAGGTGGTATTCCTAACTTTATCCTGATTAGCCAACCTATATCATGATTAGCCTTCCAGAAAATATTGTGTCGATCGTAGATTTGGTTTATCTCCCAGAGATCAAATGGTTTTACGCTTGGAGGATTTTCCTTCAAGTCAAATATGCTGTGATTGAATATCCTGTATCCTTCTTTCTTAAGGATGGGGAATAATTCAGTATGATATACCGTGGATACACCTGGCAAATATTGTTTGATAAAAAATTCCTGGTCGCTCCTTAGGCCTGGTAGGTAATTCAGATTGAAAACACTTCCCATCGAAAAAGGAGTGAGATTATAATTGCTTTTCGAGTTATGGACAATCCTGAATCCTTTTTTTAACAGAAATGAATCCAGTGGGTTGTCAAACAAAAATTCGTTTTTTAATAACGATGAAGACGCATACCCATCGAAAATAAAATAGAATATATCAGGCTTCTCGCAATTTGTACAGGGAGTATAGGTGCTAGAGAGCTTTTTCTGCTTATCACCAAAGTCGGCGATGTTCTCCTGAATCCTGAAGGCGATATTTCCTGCATCCAATGCAATCAATAATAACAAAAGGGAATTCAGGTATAAGAAAATTTTAGGGTATTGTTTTTTGCTTCTCTTGATTTTGATAAAAAGGAAAATTAACAGAGTGAGAAAAACTGGCAGCAGGAGGGTATAAGATGAAATAAAACTATCAGGAATATTGAACTGGAGAAAATCCTTTAGATCGCAGAAATAATAGTAAATGAGAAGAAAACAAAAACTGAATATGGCTGCCTTTCTGTAATTTCTAAAAATTGCAAGGGTTAATAAGAATATGATTACTGGTGCGAGCAGAAGTTCAAGGATATCTGAGGTTACAAAATTGTAATCGATCAGGTCACGATATTCAAGTTCAATATGTATAAGGAGAAAGAGGGGCAGAAGAATTACGAAAAATGGGATCTTTTCAAGTAAGAGCCTGATTCTTGTCATAAGAGCAACGCTTATTTTTTTCTCATCCTGTATAACAACCTTCCAGTGTTTCCAACCTGAGTTCTTTTTTCAATAAGAAAATATTTTCCAAATTCATTTTCAAAAGCTTCCTGATTGTACCATCCGAAAATATTTTCTCTCTCGGCAATCATCTCGCTGACCTTTTCATCTTCAAGAGGAATAAATTCAATGATCAGGTAAGTATTGACTCGTCTGAAAAATTCAACAACCCTCTTAAAGCTCAGGTTCTTACCAATGCAAAGATGGTGGATCAATGCAAGAGCGATGAATAGATCAGGGTTCACCCTTTCCAGAAATCCCGGGCGTTCATCGTTATTCCATCCTGACTCACCAGGGGGGTTGATCAGGTCAATACATAGAGGTAATATCTTCTCACCTGATTTCTTGGCTGAGATATGCAAAGCCGAGATGCAGTCGTCATCTCCGTCAACGGCAATTACAGGAAAACTTGCAGCCAGCAGATATGAAAAAAAGCCATCATTTGAACCAAGGTCAATGGCCGATTCCACTTTAATATCCTCAGTAAAACTTTTTACGATATCCTTTTTCTCTTCCAGATATTCCGGACTTAGAATTGTTTGTGTATAATAATTCTTCCAGCTTGATTTTTTCTGAGAACGCGTCTCAAGTGGCTTGATGGTTGAGGTTAAGTGTTGAATGATGCGAAGCAGTTTGGCCTTGCTGAATTCAATCTCTGCAGATGAATTTTTCCCATTTACCGATGCTGGTAAATATATATGCAGATAGTTTCCCAGGTTAAACCTTGCCTTGAATGGAAGTATGCTCCTGGTCACATCCGCTGGAATTCCATCCGGGTATGCCTGATAAATTTTGCTCACGGGCATGGCGGAATATTGGGCCAGTATCAGAGGATTAAGAAAGCACTCGCAAAATTGTCTATAAGCAGTCCATGGCATGGACTCATCATATTTTTCAAATGAGAGCGTGTCTATGAACACTGCTCTTCCGAAAACGAATTGAATATTATAAGGAGTTGCATCTTTGAGAATCATTCCATGATCAATAGCTTCAAGCATTATCTCAAGTGTAAGTAAGGCAGCATCTTTTAATTGTGCGAAGCTCCACTCGTAAGGATAACTTATGATCTGAATAAATTCAGGCTGAATGGTTTTATAATGTTCCGATAGCCCCGTGAGGTTCTCATTTATTTCTATGTGAGGAATTAACTGGTGCTTTTTTATGAGGACTTCGTGTAATCCAGATTGAATTAGAAGGTCAAAATGCCGGGCATAAACCTGATTTACCTGGCGATAGAGGATTTCATCCTTTTCAAATACAAATCCGGAAGGATCCCGAAAAGAAGAAGGATGCTGAAGGTAAGTTGACATTACTCTTCCTTCTTTGATTTATCTCTTGTGAAGAATGATTTTATTTTCCACCACAAATTCTTGAAGAAGAAAAGACCTCCCAGAACCGCGGCCACAATCATTTGTATCAGGTAGCTCCCACTGCCCGGATCGATATAGAGAATAAAAAGGTCTGTCACAGGTAACTCAGATTGGTGTTGGGTGTTAAAGTTAGTAAAGTTTCATACATGAGCAGGATCGTTTGCTCTATATCATCTCTATGAAGCATCTCTACTGTGGTATGCATGTATCTCAATGGAATTGAAATAAGGACTGAGGGGCAACCATCATTCGCATATGCGAATGAGTCGGTATCAGTTCCCGTGCTTCGGGACACTGTACGCATCTGCACCGGAATCTTTTTCTTCACAGCCACTTCCTGCACGATGTGAAGCAGTTTATTATGAACTGCCGGTCCATAGGCAAGTGAAGGTCCCTTTCCGCAGGCAATATCTCCTTCAATGATCTTATTAACCATTGGCGTGCTGGTATCATGGGTCACATCTGTTATGATCGCAATATTAGGTTTGATCCTCCTGGCGATCATTTCAGCTCCTCTCAAGCCAACTTCTTCCTGAACAGCATTCACTATATATAATCCATAAGGAAGCTTGTTCTTATTTTTCAAGATCAGCCTGGCAACTTCCGCAATCATAAATCCTCCGATACGATTATCGAAGGCGCGACCAATGTAGTAGTTATTGGCAAGTTCGGCATATCCGTCCTGGTAGGTTACAACTGAACCCACATGCACTCCAAGTTCTTCTACTTCCTTTCGGTTTCTGGCTCCGCAATCAAGGAAAAGATTGTCAACCTTGGGTTGGGGCTCCTTGGAATCCGGACTATTGATCCTGGTATGGATTGCTGGCCATCCAAAAACTGCAGGCACCATTCCTTTTCTACCCATTACCCAAACCCGCGATCCAGGGGCGATCTGGTGATCGACCCCTCCATTACGTTTTAAATATAAAAGACCTTCGTTGTTGATATAATTGACAAACCAGCTAATCTCATCCGCGTGCGCTTCAAGCACTACTTTGAATGGAGCTTTTTCATTGATCACGCCTACTGCTGTTCCATAAGGATCAGAAAACTGCGACTGCACAAAGGGCTTCAGATAATTAAGCCACATTTTTTGACCGCTGCTTTCAAATCCAACTGGTGAAGGATTATTTATATAATCACGAAGGAATTTCATTGATTCCTCAGAAAGTATCGTCTTTGATTTTTGCCTGGTAGCTTTCGCCATAGAGATATTTTATAGAGCGCCAAAAGTAATTAAAAGGGAAGGAAGAAAGTTAAGATGGAAGAAAACATCATCAAACCATCGAGAATAAAATAGTATAGGTAATCAGAAAAATTTCGCTTTGCCTTTCCATACAGGATGACCACTATTATCCCTGGTGTCAATAGTAAGATAATCGTCAAAGTATCAAAACCGAACCAATACAGTGCGATAGTAGAGAGAATAAACACCAGGAATGATAGATAAAAGAGTATGTTGATTCCCTTCTCACTGAAATATGTGATCATGCTGCGAATGCCGTCCCGTTGGTCATTTTCACGATCCCTGTAATCAAACAATATACAGATTGCATAGATCAACGAGAATCGGCTTAAACAAAATAATATTGAAATAACTCGTACTCCTTCATCGTACAGAAGGATCGGCAGGAGAGAAGTAACATACATCCAGACAAATGCCAGGAAGACTGTCTTCCCAATTGCTACTTTCTTGAGAAGTGAAAATGGTTTGTATGGAAGTTTAGGAGCGGAATAGAGAAAGGTAAGGACAACAGGGCCGATCATCCAAATCCAGGAGTTCAAAAATTTAAAGAAGAACCAGCCCGAACATAAAAAGCCAATCAAAAAAAGTGCAATATGAAGGCTTTTATGTTTTTGCGTCCAGGCCGAGCGATCATTTTCACCTTCAGCATTTGGTGTCAGATACCAGTGGAAATTGTAGCTGCAGATGGTTGAGAAAAATACAAACCAGAGATAATTATTGTTCCCAGGTTCCAGGTCAAGCAGCTGGTAAGTTTGAGTGACCATGACCACCGCACATAATGCGATGAACAGGCTACTGAAGATGAAGAGATCAAATAATTTTTTAAGAATTTTTCCCAAACAAGGGTTGAGTTTTCTGATTGGGAATATAGTTGAAATCCTGAAATCTGGTTACCTGGCGATAATGATTTGTCCTGTGGTGACGGTATCACTAACATTGCCAGCCTTATCCTTTAAGACAAATTTCATAATGAGCGTATCTGGTTCTGCTTTAGGTGGATTGCCGGAAGTTGGAGGGTTTTGAGCAGAAATGAGATAATTCTGGTAGTCCATTTGAAAGGAGATCGTGCCTTTTGAATTTTTAGGAAAATCAGGCACCTTTAATCTGAATGAATCACGTAGAGTTGGCACTACGCGTTTATTGAGTCTGAGCTTTCTTACATAGAGGGTATCATTAACATCACCTTCCTTATCGGTAAATTCAAATACAACATAAAGAGGAGAGTTAACCGCCAGATTCTCACCACTAAGTGATTTTAACTTCAAACTGGGTTTGGTTTGGTAATTATCTTTATTACAGGCAATCACAATAACAACCAGGGCTGCCAGAGCTAATAATCCTTTTTTCATAAATGGATTCATGAAACAAATTTATACTCAATACGAAGAATCTTAAGAAATCGTTTGTGAAATGGAAGATAAAATTTTTTCAGTTAGCCCACAGAATTTTGAAGACGTGTCTCTTGAGATCTTTAGATTCCAGTACAATAATAACCAGGTTTATCATTCCTGGGTGGATGCGCTGAAGGTCAACGTTTCCTCAGTTCGCTCTCTAACACAGATACCATTCCTTCCTATCCATTTCTTCAAAACCCACAAGGTAATTACCGGGGGATCAGAAGATCCTTTACATTTTGAGAGCAGTGGAACCACCGGATTAGCCACAAGCAGACATTATGTGCTGAAACCTGAAATATATCAGAAAAGCTTTTTGACTGGATTTGAACATTTCTACGGGGCCGTAAACAATTATTGCATTCTTGGATTATTACCTTCTTATCTGGAGAGGAAACATTCCTCCTTGGTGATGATGGTTGATGGGCTATTACAAAAAAGTAAACATCCATTAAGTGGTTTTTATCTCTATGATCACGAAAAATTGCGAGATGTATTACTGCAATTGCAATCTTCAGCTCAGCAGATCATCCTTATCGGGGTTACATATGCTTTACTTGACTTCGCAGAAAAATACCCGATGGATCTTAATAATATCATCATTATGGAAACTGGAGGAATGAAGGGAAAACGAGAGGAACTAACCAGAATGGAAGTGCATAAAATTCTAAAGTCAAGATTAGGCGTCAGCATCATTCATTCTGAATATGGAATGACGGAATTGCTTTCACAAGCCTATTCAAGTGGAGCAGGTTTGTTTGAAACACCTCCATGGATGAGGATCCTGCTTCGCGAACCAGAAGACCCAATGAACGTATGGTCGCATAATGATAAACGGGAGACCAGGGGAGCAATCAACATTATCGACCTTGCTAATCTTTATTCCTGCAGTTTTATAGCTTCGGATGACTTGGGAACCTTGAGTAATGGAGGTGGTTTCACCGTAGATGGAAGGCTTGATAATAGTGATATAAGGGGATGCAGTCTTTTAGCTATCTAAAAGTAGTTTCGGGTTGGAGGTTATTATGGTTGACCGTTGGGCGTTGAACGTTGTTCGCTCGCAGGTGACCGCCATTAGCTAACAAATGACACTGAAACCAAGTCCCAATTACAAATTACAAATTCCTAATTCTTACTAATTAACGTCTCAACCTATCAACAATTCAACTCACCTCCTTAATGGCCCATGAATTGCAACTTTATGAGTTACAATCCTGCCAGATTGTACCATTCTTTATCAAAATCAGTTTGAGCTTGTTTATCCCTTGATTGGGATCAAAACGATGGCAACCTCATCTGGTGATGTGGAGTAAATTCCACATGTTTTCTGAAAATGAACACAAATATGGCGACTACAACGGCACCCCCTCATAATTCCTGGTATCATTTACGAAAGGTTTTAAGGCTTTTTGGTAAACTGATAATCGGGCTTCTGCTATTAATCATCCTCGTTTTCATCCTCATCCAAACGCCACCGGTTCAAAACTTTGCGAGGAAGAAGATTCAATCATACCTCTCTGATAAACTCAAGACGAAGGTGGTGATTGGAAAACTTTACCTGGGACTTCCCGATATAATCTCACTTCAAAATATTTACATCGAAGACAGGTCAAAGGATACCTTATTGTCTGGTGGAAAGGTAAAAGTGGATATAGACCTTTTTAAACTGATCAACAATGTTGTTGAGATCAATGAGATTCAGCTTGAACAGGTAACGGCCAAGGTCAAGCGACTGTTGCCCGATACTGTCTATAATTTCCAATTTATAGTAGATGCATTCACTCCAGCCAACAAGAAACCAGTTAATCCCAATGACTCCTCAGTGATGGAGATGGATATTAGCTCAATTCTACTCAATAAGGTTCGTGTTGTATATAAGGATGAAGTGACGGGAAACGATATGGATATTAATATCAATCATCTTACAACCACGATTGATAAGTTTGATCCTTATAAAATGGTATTCGATATCCCGGAAACAGAAGTAAATGGATTAAAAGCTCGAATCTACCAAACAAAGCCTCTTGTGTCTTCAGTGGACCCCCTCTCCAAAGACATGGCAGAAGCAGTGCAACCAATATTAATGGATTTAGGATTCAAGAATGTTCATTTACAAAATATAGATGTTGATTACCGGAATGATGTATCAGCCTTTTATAATCAAATAAAGATCGGAGATCTGGTTTTGCAGGCCAGTAAGGTTGATCTCCCAAACCGCATACTGAAGATCGATTTGCTTAAACTCGATAAAACAAATACTGTTGTCAGACTTGGTAATAAAGAAGAGGCTCAAAAAGTTGCACAGGAAGTAAAACAGGAAGTGCAAGCGCAATCAGAAACTGGATGGAGGATACTTGCTGACAAGGTTGAAATTAATGATAACAACCTAAAGTTCGATGATGATAGTAAGGCGAGATTAGCCCACGGCATGGACTACTCGCATCTGGATGCTAAGAATCTGACGTTGCATCTCGATAAATTATTATTCAGCGGAGATTCTATATCAGCGACAATCAAGAAGGGAGTGATGAGGGAAAAAAGCGGGTTTGTTCTGAATCGGTTTGAAGGCAATCTGCTTTTTGCAGATACTGAAGCATTTCTTCGTAACCTGATCATTGAAACACCGGGAAGTATAGTTAGAAGAGACATTATACTTACATATCCATCGCTCGAAACTGTGACTAAAGATCCTTCTTTATTGAAGATGAATATTGATCTTAGGGATACCAGAGTACAGGTCAAGGATTTACTGGTATTCGCCCCGCAGTTAATTTCTCAACCTGCATTTCAGGATAAAAATGCAACCTGGTACCTGAATGGGAGGTTGCGCGGAAATCTTTCAAATCTTCAGATTGAAACATTACAGGCTAGAGGTTTAAATAATACAACTCTTGATATTAGTGGAAGCCTGGTGGGATTGGTGAATCCTACAAGTGCAAAAGGAAATTTGCGCATCAATAAATTTGTCACAAGTAAGCAGGACCTCCAGGTTTTTATCCCTGCAAATACTTTCCCGGAAAATATTACCCTGCCGGACTATCTAAGCATGTCGGGAACCATTTTAGGGAATATCAAGGATGTTAGTCCGAACCTTTCAATCAATACTTCCCTGGGCAATGTGTATGTAAAAGGTAGAATCAGGAATGCTGATGTTCCTGATCGTATGTCTTATGATTTAAATCTTGTTGCTAACAATCTAAATGTTGGAACTATTATTCAGAATCCAACCACAGTTGGCAAGATCACAGGTACTGTTCGTGCAACTGGTTCAGGTATTGATCCCAAACTTGCAAATGCAAAATTCAACGGGGTACTTCAATCAGCAGTCATCAATAATTACAATTATAAAAATTTCCGTTTCGATGGAAGCATAGCTGCACAACAAATGCAATTCAAGGCTGGCATTGTTGATCCCAATATTAATCTTGCCCTGGAAGCCAGCGGAAATTTCCTTGGCGAATTTCCTGCTGTGAAATTTTCAGCAACCATCGATAGTATCAAAGCCCTTCCTTTAAATCTTTCTGCAACAGAAATAGCTTTTCGTGGAAAGGTCGCTGGGGATTTCAGCAATACTGATCCCGATAACCTCATAGGGAACATGGTAGTCACTGAAGCCCTGTTTACCAATTTCAATCAGCGATTTGAAATGGACAGTATTGAGGTGGTTTCAGGAAAAAATGACACCGGCAGATTTCTTCGACTCAAGAGCGATGCAGCATTTCTCGAGCTTGCGGGAGAATACCGGCTCACTCAAATTGGCTATGTATTTCAAAATAGTATACAACCACACTTCTCTGTAATGCCATCCTACCAGGCGGCGCAAATTGCTCCATACAATTTCACCATCAACGCAAGTATTCTTGACAGACCTCTCTGGAGAATCCTTGTTCCCGGCCTTACCAAGATGGAAACGGTGTTGATCAATGGAAATTTTTCAAATGTTGGTGGATGGAAGTTGACAGCTGACGCACCTTCTTTTGTTTATACTGGAAATACGTTTGACAGGCTCCATGTTGAATTTGGTTCGGCTGATCAATCCGGCATTGCATTGAAGGGAACAATTGACCATCTCAAGAATGGTAACACAATGAACATTTATGGAATTAGTCTTACCGGTACCGCAGCAAATAATCAAATTGATTTTGGTCTGAATATCAAAGACAAAAAGGCCACTGATAAATATCGACTTGGAGTTCTTATAAAGCAACCTGTTTTTGGCGATTATATTTTCTCTCTCAAACAGGGTGATCTGTTACTTAATTACGAAACCTGGACTGTACCTGCAGACAATAATATTACCATTAGAAATAATGATCTGCACATCAATGACCTTGTGTTAACCAGGGCAGGCCAGAAGATGAGTGTGAACAGTCGCTCAGCTGAAGTTAATTCTCCAATCGACCTGAGTTTTTCTCAATTCAAACTGGGTACTTTTTCTGGATTCATGCAAGCTGATACAACTTTCGTTGACGGAGTTTTGAATGGAAATGCTGAACTCAGGAATTTGATGCAGCAACCTGTATTCACTACAGATATGACCATCACTGATCTCAGTGTAAAACAAGATACTATCGGGAATGCACGTATTAAAGTGAACAACGTTGTGCAGAATACATACTCTGCAGATGTGACGATTACCGGGAGAGGAAATGATCTTCAAATGCTTGGGCAGTATGTTGTCAAGGAGGGAAACAATAGTTCATATGATCTCATTGTTGACATCAGGCAATTGCAACTGGCTACTCTTGAAGGAGCTTCAATGGGCAGTATCAATGGAGCCGCAGGATTTTTGAGTGGTAATGTGAAGTTAAATGGCACTCTTAAAGAACCGAATATAATTGGCGAATTGGATTTCAATAAAGCTGGAATGAACGTTGTGATGTTGAACAGCTATTTTACAATTGACCAGGAAAAGCTGATAGTGAATAATGAAGGCTTGCAATTTAATACGTTTACAATTAAAGATTCCGCCGGAAACTCTATCGTGATCGACGGGATGGCCGCTACAAATAATTTCACAAACTATCGCTTCGATCTTGATGTTGACGCCAATGACTTTCGGGCTATAAATACCACCAAGAGAAATAATAGTCTTTTCTATGGAAAGCTTTATCTCAACAGCGACTTGCACATTGGCGGGACAGAATCGCAACCAATAATAGATGGCGGAGTAAAGGTGAATCCCAAAACAGATTTTACAGTTGTTCTTCCTCAACAACAGCCGGGAATTATAGATCGTGAAGGCATTGTGGAATTTATTGATGTGGATGCCACAATGAGTGATTCAGTTTTATTAGCACCATATTATTGTCTGAATAATTGTCAATTAGTAGGTTTTGATGTTTCTGCTAATATTGAAATTGATAAGGAAGCAGTTTTGAGCATGGTAGTAGATGAGGCCAATGGAGATTTCATTAGAATGAAAGGAGAAGGAATTCTTAGCGGGGGAATAGATCAGAGTGGAAAAATAACACTTACTGGTTCATACAGTCTTAACGAAGGAGCATATGAACTTTCATTCAATTTCATTAAGAGAAGATTCAATATCGAAAAAGGCAGCACCATCACCTGGTTTGGTGAACCAACTTCGGCCAAACTGGATGTGAAGGCATTTTATATTGCCAATACGGCGCCTCTTGATCTGGTGGATAATCAGATCGCTGAAAATTCAGTTGCAATAAGAAATACATATAGACAAAGACTCCCCTTCCAGGTATATCTCAAACTTGAGGGCAACCTTCTAAAACCACTTCTAACGTTTGATGTAGTTCTTCCAACAGACAAAAACTATAATGTTTCCCGCGATATCATAAATACGATAGACATGAGGCTTGCAGAGCTAAGGCAAGAGCCTTCAGAATTGAACAAGCAAGCATTCTCATTGTTATTGCTTAATAGATTTATGGCCGAAAACCCCTTTGATAATAATAATGGCGGAGGTCTTAATGCAGCCACTTTTGCAAGGCAGAGCGTAAGTAAGATTCTCACTGAGCAACTCAATAAACTTGCAGGAAACCTGATACAGGGAGTTGATATCAACTTTGATGTTATATCGAGCGAAGATTACACCACCGGTGAAAGACGGGACAGAACAGATTTCAATGTATCGCTCTCAAAGCAATTATTGAGCGATAGATTGACTGTGAAAGTTGGAAGCAATTTTGAACTTGAAGGGCCCAAGAATGGAACTAAAAACGGTAGCGCCCTTGCTGGTGATGTGGCGTTTGATTACAAACTGAGTAAAGATGGAAAATATATGCTGAGAGGGTATCGGAGGAATGAATTTCAGGGTGTTGTTGAAGGTTATATCATTGAAACAGGGGTCAGTTTCATTATAACGCTTGACTATAACCGATTCAGGGAACTCTTTCAGAAGAAGAAAATTCAGACTATCAAGCGGGATGATCAGCCTGTAGGTACTGAAGGCGCGCAAAGTAATAGACAGGAAATTAATGACTCCTCAAATGGCAATGATTGATATGCTAAGGAATTATTCTAATACTTTTTTTTCATTGATCTTTTTATTTTGTTGTTATGCATGCAACAACACCAAATACCTGCCAAAAGGTGACGCACTTTATGTTGGCGCCAGGATAAATCTTAAAGGTGAAGACCTGACGGTAAAAAAAAGAAAGGTGTTGGAGCAGGATCTTTTAGGGTTAACCAGACCAAAACCAAACACAAAAATCCTTGGCCTACGGGTTAAACTTGCATTTTTTAATATAGGCGGCGATACCAGCAAGAAAAGTTTCATAAGAAGATTTTTTAGAAACATGGGTGAGCCTCCTGTGCTGCTAAGTAGTCTCAACCTTGAAAAAAATGTTGAGCTTCTGCAAAATCATATGGAAAACACTGGATACTTCAAAGCAGAAGTTAAGGGTGATACAGTTGTAAAAAGGAAGCGAGCAAGAGCAATTTATCAAGTGCAGTCAGGACCGCAGTATACTATCAAATCTGTTAGTTTCCTTGAAACAGATTCTCTGAAAAGAGCTGATAGCAATGAGCTCTTCCATTATATCCGTGCAGCAATTCCAAAATCAATGCTGCGTGCCGGAGATCCATATAATCTCTCAGTGATCAGAGCTGAACGTACACGTATTGATGGTTATCTTAAGGAACGAGGATATTATTTCTTCAGTCCTGAATACCTGATCGTCCAGGTTGATACAACCATTGGGAATCATCAGGTGAATATGTATGTGAATGTGAAAAGCAATACCGACCCCAAGGCGCTAGACATTTACAGGATCAATGATGTATTCGTCTATTCAAATTATAGTCTCAATACAGCCATAGTTGATACTGTAAAATCCGATGCTGTCTTTTTCAAAGGTTATTATCTTATAGATAAGGAAAAGTTCTTTAAACCCAGACTATTTGAACAGGCATTGAGTTTTAATCCGGGCGATGTTTATAATAGAACCGATCATAATGTTTCTCTAAGACGATTGATCAATCTTGGAAATTTCAAATTCGTGAAGAATAGGTTTGAAGAAGTTCCAGGCATTGACTCTTCAAAACTGGACGCTTATTATTATCTAACACCCTTGCCAAAGAAATCCTTGCAGCTTCAAATCACGGGAAGCACCAAATCAAACAATTTAACTGGAACTGAACTCACATTTTCCTGGCGGAATAGAAATACTTTCCGCGCAGGTGAATTGTGGATCATAAATGCAATCATAGGAAGTGAGGTCCAATACGGAGGCCCACTACAGGGTTTCAATACTTACACAACGGGATTGTCTACGAGCTTTTCGGTCCCGAGGTTTATTGTTCCATTTATGAAGCTGAACTCAAGGGGTGGGTTTGTTCCCAGAACAAACTTCGCTATTGGCTATGATGTTGTAAATAAGAATAAATTATATACGCTGAATGCATTCAGGACTGAATTAGGTTATCTGTGGAGGGAAGGAATTAGAAAGCAACACCGACTGAATCCTATTTCAATTAATTATGTTGAGCCTCTTAATGTAACACCTCTCTACGCTGACAGTGCAGCCAAACATCCAGTGTTGAGAAAGGCAATCGAGCAGCAATTTATCCTGGGTTCAAACTACACCTACAATTATAATCCACTGATCAATGCGCAACCCGTAAATGCGCTTTATTTCAATGGTGTTTTTGATATGTCGGGTAACCTTGCCGGACTTGTTGTTCCGAAGGCGAAGGATACAAATACCAGGCAATTATTCGGAGCGGACTTTGCGCAATATTTCAAAGTTGAGTCTGATGTGAGGTTTTACAGGAAAATGGGTTTGAAGGTTACATGGGCCAACCGGCTAATTACTGGTATAGGCCTTCCATACGGGAATTCAAAAGAGCTGCCATTCATTAAACAATTCTTTGTTGGAGGAAACAATAGCATCAGAGCTTTTCGAAGTCGTTCCGTTGGTCCGGGAACTTTTAAGGATACTGCCAACAGAAGTTTTTTACCTGATCAAACAGGAGATATCAAGCTTGAGCTCAATACTGAAATGAGGGTCAAGTTTACTCGTATAATTGAAGGTGCAGTATTTATTGATGCTGGAAATATCTGGCTTGCCAAAGAAAGTACGTTCAAACCAGGAGGTAAGTTTTCAGGGAATTTTCTCAAGGAACTCGCTGTTGGAACAGGAGTAGGGGTGAGACTTGATTTCTCATTCTTCCTCATTAGGCTGGATGTTGCCTTCCCGCTCAGAAAACCTTATTTGTTGAATGATAACTGGGTCATAAGGCAGATTGATTTCACTAATAAGAATTGGAGAGGGGAAAATATTATTTACAATTTGGCAATTGGCTATCCATTTTAGGTTTCAGACTTAACCGCAAAGGCGCAAGGACACAAGGATACGCAAAGAACAATCAAACAATCAAACATTCAAACCTCCTCAATTTCTGGCCGGATTCTTTCATAGTATAAGGTGAGATTGATCTTATGAGAAGTACACAACTGACCCCGGAGTACGATGCCCTGAATGCATTGTATAAGATTGAGGAAGGAGGTAAGAAGTTCTATCTGCCCCTGAGAAGCCTAGAATCACTTGAACGCTATATTGATGCCTATAGCCCCTCAAACAAGCAGAATTCCCCCACAGTCATTGGCTGGTATAACAGTCTTTCCCGATCTGAACAAGCTGATATTTTGGTCTTAAATCGTGCACATTAATGGAAGAGGTATGTGGTTTGAGGAATATTTAAAAAACACTTATGTGGACGAAAAAGGAAACGCCCAGCAAAAACCCAAGAATTGCTTTACAACTTCAGCATCCCCCTGTAAAAGGAACGATAAGACTGGCGATCGATAATAAGGTTGTGTCAGAGGAAGACTTCATTGACCGCAATCAGAGGAAGATGATTATGATGAATTGGGAAGAAAAATACTCACTCTATAATAAGGCATATTCTATCACAATTGCCTGTTGATAAGTTGTGAAAAATCGGAGAGAGTTATAGGAATTAACCGCAAAGGCGCAAGGACGCTAAGTCTCGCCATGAATCCAATCTCAAACATTTCTCAACCGCCATAGCTTCAACGAAGGCGGTCAAACCCCAAATAAAAACGCCCGGTAGATTTACCAGGCGTCCATTTTAAACTAGTTGGTTACTCTTCTACGTTTTCTACGTTTTCGGTATTCTCTCTATTCTCCCTGTTCTCTCTGTTTTCGCTGTTTTCAGCACTATTTCTATTTCCTCTTCCACCACGAGATGCTTCTCCTCCTTTTCTTCCTATCTCAGACATGTGTTCACGGTCCCTGCTCACAGCTTCTCCACCTTTCCTTCCAGCTTCCCTGGCTTCCTCAGAATTAAACTCGTGTGCAACACCTTGTTGGTGTGCAGCCTTTCCGCCTTTGCTGGCGATTGCTCGTTGTTGTTCAGGGTCCATAGAAGCAAATCCGCGATTGGATTTTTGTCCTTTGTTTCCCCTTTCACTCTGATTACCTGGATTTGACGGCATAAGTCAATTGTTTTTCGGTTAATAAAAATGTTTCGAGATAGCTTTTCTTAAGATGGTTTCTGGTTTCGGGTTGAAGTTTCGAGTTTGAATTCCCATGGAAAGTTCAAACTTCCAAACTCTCGAACCACCACACCCAAACACCTCAATTCCGCTCCACAACGAACTATGCAGTTAAAATTATACCAGAAATATTTCAGCCTAAAGCTTGCCAGGATCGGCCAAAAACGAGGAATGGAATCAACAATTAATGCAATAATTGATGTTGAAACGAGAAGAATTGTATATGGTCAAGTCGACTTTACTCAAGAAACTAATGATTTTTTTCGGGTTGCAATTATTCTCAACCGTGAGTTTATATCTCCCTGAAAAAATAGTCAAGTAATAAATTTTAACATCAGATAAAATCATCTGTGTCCATTCTTTTCCAGATTCTGAATGCCGCATTGATCAGACCTACATGGCTATAAGTCTGAGGAAAATTACCCCATTGGGATCCGTCAGTTGATACGTCTTCACTGAAAATACCCAGGTGATTGCTGTAATGTATCAGGTTATTCAGGTTTTCAATTGCATCACTCACTCTTCCGACACACGCAAGCGCATCAACATACCAGAATGCACATACCAGGAATGTACTTTCAGGAACTCCGAAATCGTCAAAGTGTTTATATCGATAAAAGAGCGCACGGTCTGCCAGCAACTCTTTTTCCAGCGCTATTATGTGATCCTTTGCTTTCTGTGAATCATGATCCAGATAGTTCATGGTGATCATCATCAGTGTGCTTGCGTCCAGATGCTTAGTGTTCATTGCCTGAGTATAGGCTTTCAATGTGGGATCAAAGCATTTTTCGATCATCTCCGACGCTTCCTGCGACAATCTTTCTGCCTGTTGAAGCATCACATCGTCTCCAAATTGTCTTGCGATCTTGTAAGCAGCCTTTGCCCCTGCCCAATGGAAAAGCAAGGTGTAAGTATGGATCTGCTTTTGGTTTCTAAATTCCCAAAGACCAGCATCTTCAATATTCCTCGTCCTTTCAATCTGCTTCAGCAACCATGATACGATTCTCTTATAACTGCCCTTTTTTGTGAAAGTAAGTCGACGGTCCACATATAGAGGCGATATACCCACGAGCACCTGTCCGTATACATCATTTTGAACTTGCTCGTAAGCCTTATTTCCAACTCTTACAGGTTTGTTGTTCATATAACCTGCCAGATGTTCCAATTCAATTTCGTGCAATTCTTTTTCACCTGTAATTGAATAGAGTGGCTGCAGGTCATCACCAGCGTTGTGAAGAATATTCTGTATGTAATCAAAGTATTTTTCGAGCTCTTCAAAATGTCCCAATTGATTGAAGGCTCTTAGGGTATAATATGCATCCCTGAACCAGCAGAATCTATAGTCCCAGTTGCGCGAACTTTCATGGAATTCTGGCAAGCTGGTTGTCCCGCTGGCAATTATTCCACCTGTATCTTCATACTGATGCATTTTCAAAACAAGAGCGGAACGAATGATCTGGTCCTGATAGATGTTAGGGATGTAACAGCTTTTGACCCATCCCTGCCAGTAGCGAATTGTCTTCTGAATAAAGTCTTCAGCAGTTTCCTCCAGCGGCGCTTCCAGGGGTTCACCATAAGTGAGGACTATGTATTTGGTCTGATCAAGGACAAATGCAGTTTCATTAAGGATATAATTTATCGGGATATTACTTGTTAGTCTCACCTGCGAATTAAGATTCATGTACCTTATATGATTGCTCCCTGTAACAATTTCAGGAACCGTTCTTCCATAATCGCCTCTTGGGTCACATTTTACTTTTACTACCGGCGCTCCACTTATCAACTCAAGCTTCCTGATCAACATTGAAGGGCGGAACTGGCGCTCATGAATAGTCATACGAGGTGCGCAATCAATTACCTTGAATCTGCCGCCGAGTGTTGCAAACTCGGTACAGAGAACATTGGTATTTTCAACATAGTACTGGCTGTTCTCAAAATTTTCCTGATCGGGTCGAACATAAAAATGACCACCCTTTTCTTCATCAAGCAAAGAACCGAACAGAAAGCTGCTGTCAAATCTGGGAACACACATCCATTTTACATCGGCCCTGGTATTGATATAAGCCAGGTATGAGCAATTCCCGATCACACCCATATCATATTTATGAATAGGCATTTGTTTCTTTGATTTTCGTTAAGTTGGTTATTCTTTCAAGAAGGGGTATTACATCTGCCTGGTTTAGCAAATTAAAATGTGCGGCAGTGTTCCCGTTTCCTATTTTGATTGTAATGCCATGATCTCGTAGAGCGGTGAACATATCTTCATCTGTGGTATCGTCACCAATGCAAAGTGTGAAGTCAGGTGATAAATGATTAAGTAATTTCAAAGCGCTCATTCCTTTATCAATTCCAGATTGCCGGACCTCCAACACTTTATTTCCGTCAATGATCTGCAGAGAAGTATTAGTGATCAATTGCGAAAGAGCGCTCATTAATTCTCTTGATCGTGTAAACCCAAGTTCAGGCTGTGTATTCCTGTAATGCCAGGTTAAAGTATTTTCTTTTTCCTCAATAATTGATCCTGCGCACCTGCGGACGAATAACTGCATCAGTGGACGGATTTTATCTTTCCAACCTGGCTGCATGCTTGTTTGCTTTTCCCAGTCTTTCCCCTGAAGCTTTATAGATGCTCCATGTTCTGCGATCATTGAAATTGGAAGATGTCCCAGCCACGAACTTAGAGTCTTTTCATCACGGCCACTTATAATACAAACTGAATTCCTTTCATCCCGGGTAACATTTTTCAGAAAGGTCAGTAGCTGTTCACTAGGTTCCGCCTGTGAAGGCATACGTGTAAAAGCAGCAAGAGTTCCATCATAATCCATCAATAATAATCGCTTTCTGGAGTTATTATACATACGGATGATTTCTTCAATTGCTTTTTCATCCAAAAGTTTCATCGAAATTTTTTGCTGCTCTGCCTTTACCAGGTCCAATTGATCCAGAAAATCAGTAACCCATCTTACAACATCATACTCCTTCAATCTCTTCTGCATCATGATCATTCGTTGCTGCTGTTCAGGGATAGGCATGATCAATGCCTGGTGAATGGCCTTTGAAACTTCATCGCTATCCGTTGGATTAACAATAATGGCTTCATTGAGTTCGCTGGCAGCTCCCGTTAGTTCGCTCAGTATTAGAACTCCTCTGTGATTGATCTTGCTTGCGATGAATTCTTTGGCAACAAGGTTCATTCCATCTCTCAAAGGTGTGATCAATGCAACATCAGCAGACTGGTACATTCCTTTGAGTTCTTCGAATTCCATATGGTTGTATCTGTAAATTATCGGCTGCCAATCAATCGAAGAATATTTGCCATTGATTGTTCCAATCAACTCTTCAAGCATTTTTTTTCGTTCATTGTAGGCAGGTATGTTGTCTCTTGAAGGAATTACATTAAGCACAAATACGATCTTTTCTCTCCACTCAGGATAATCCTGAAGGAATTGATTGAATCCGTGAAGTCTATACATCAGTCCCTTGGTATAGTCCTGCCGGTCCACAGAAAAAATTATCTTCTGTTCTTTGAAGCTGTTCTTGATCCTTGATAAGATCTCATTGAGATTTCCGCTATCTCCATCAGAATGAAATTTATCGTAATCAATTCCTATCGGAAAAAGATCGGCTCTCACCAGGCGGTTTCGGTACATTAAATTATTGAACTGGGTATCCAGTTTCATCACCATTTTGGCGGACTGAATAAAATAAGTTGCATAATCATAGGTGTGAAAACCTACGAGGTCGGCGCCAAGAATGCCATTCAGTAATGCGTTCTTCCATTCTGAAGGTAATAATCGAAATAACTCATATGATGGAAAGGGTATGTGGAGGAAGAATCCAATTGAAGCTTCGGGCCTTTTTATTCGAACCATCTTAGGCACAAGCATTAATTGGTAATCATGTATCCAGATTAAATCATCAGGTTTGGAGATCTCCAGGATCTTCTCGGCAAATTGCTGGTTGGCTATTTTGTAGGCTTCAAAATATTCTTTCTTTACCTCGATCAATGAAGGAAAATAATGGAATAAGGGCCAGATGAGGGAATTTGAAAATCCATTGTAATAATTATTGTAAACATTCTCCCCCATAAATACAGGTTCGATCTTAAAATTGCTTTCTTCCAATTTTTTTTCAGCTGCTTCAAATTCCTGTGGAGAAAAATCTACGCTACCAATCCAAATAGTTTCTTCAAATTTTTTTGGTAAAGAATGGTTCTTTTCGAAATAACTCATAATCGCTGACACCAGGCCACCGGAACTCTGGCGCAGAACCGACTGTTCACCGCTTCTTTCAATTGAATAAGGCAACCTGTTTGAAACTATAATTAATCTGCTCATAAGAATATGCAACGAATTCTGTCAGGAAAATACCCAAAAATTAAGCCACCAGCCTGAAGAGTCTGATTATACAGAACCCATTGTATCTCAAACTGAAGGAAAAGCAAAGAATAAAAAATCTATTTAACTATACTGGCTTCTTTTTTGAATACTTAAGGAGAGCAAGGAATAGGACGGATTGATTATTTACAAAACGAACCATCATGAGTACGAATCAAGCATATGATCGAACAAAATATATTGAGGCAAATGATCGTCTGACGAACATGACAGATCTTGACCGTTGTATGGACAAAGCTAACGCCAAGGGATATGTTGACCAATTTCAAGCCGTGGACAAAGGATTGAGATGTATAGAAAATGAAAAAATATACCAACCCGAAGACGTGAAAGTGCCAAATTACTTCAGGTTTGAAGGGATCTCAGATCCGGAGGATATGAGTATCCTGTATGAGATCGAAACCAATGACGGTAGAAAAGGTACGCTGGTTGATGCTTATGGACCTTATGCTGATCCCGGAGTAGGTATGTTCATGATAGCGGTAGAAGACATACATAAGAAGGCCCCAAAGACCGGAGTTGAATTGAAAAAAGTTGATTGAAAAAATCTTTCTTTATCTTCTTTAATTTCTGACTCTTCCTCCCGACTTCCGCTTTCCTCCCTCGTTCTCATAATACCTCAGCTGAGCGTTGGCGCGTGGAATCCCTGATTATTAATTCAGTCTCCAGGATTCTTGTTTCAAATTCCGTAACCGGCCGTTTGCTCTCAATCAAATTCACCAATAATTCCGTGGCGACCTGCCCAATTTCAAATGCCGGTTGACTCACCGTGGTTAGTGATGGAGTAAATAGATCTGCAAGTTTTGTATTTGTGAAACCCGTGATTGGGATATCGGTCAGATTGTGCTTCTTTAGAATGCCCATGCAGACTGTAGTTATCCTGTCGCCTGCAGTAAAAATTGCATCTGGTTTTATTTTTCCGGAGAATAAACTGGTTACAGCATCTTCAACTTCGTCTATTATCATTCCTCCATGATTGCAATACCGAACTAGATTTTTATTAAAGGCCAATTTGTGTTTTTCAATTGCTCTTGTATAACCTTCCAGGCGTTCCTTGGTTATTGAGAGATAGGTTGAGTTAGTTATATGAGCAATTCTTTTGCATCCGCTAAAGATCAAATGCTCGGTAGCATGGAATGCGCCGAGAGCATTATTTGCAATCACTTTATGCGTATCAATTTCATCAGTAACCCTATCAAAGAAAACTATGGGCAAACCTTTTTCATGCAATTCCTTGAAGTGCGAGAGATCAGTTGTTTGACTCGAAAGAGAAACCAACAATCCGTCCACGCCCCTTGAAGCGAGGTGCCTTACATTCACCATTTCCCGCTCTCCTGATTCATGACTTTGGGTTATGATGACGTGGTAACCGCGATTGTATGCAATCGATTCAATGCCATTGATAGCCTGAGAGAAGAAATTGTTAGCTATCTCACTTACCACAACCCCCAGAGAGCTGCTTTTCCTTTCTTTCAGACTTAATGCAATTGGGTTGGGCCTGTAGTTTATCTTTTCTGCATACTCAAGGACAAGCTTCTTGGTATCAGAACTGATCTCATAACTACCTCTTAATGCTCTTGATACCGTGGAGGTGGAAAGATTTAATGCCCTGGCAATGTCCTTAATTGTTGCACTTTCAAATTTCATGAAGCATTCCTTCGGCTTTGATCCTTACGCTTTAAGCCGGTTTTAAAATTATGACTTTTTAGTTAGTTAGTTGGCAGGATGTTGCCGGGTTGGGAGTTGCAATCGTTGTCGGGAACGATTGCACAAAAAAAGTCGTCAATGTTTTGACTTTGACGCAATTATCGGTGTAGACTTGTGTGAAATGGTCCAACCATTGGAAGTTTTCGTTACCTAAAGTGAAAGATTAACGTACCTGGTTCTGTAGATCCAATCTTATCTGATTAACCCACCCTAACTGTATTAAATTATTTTGATGCAGCCATGCTCGGGTATGGGATGCCTAAACACCAGGTACGCCCAGTTCGATTTTGTATCATAAAAAGCTTGCTATATGAAGAAGAAATTCTGCTTGGTCCTTCTATCGCTCTGGATGGTTGGTTTTACCTGGGCGCAGCAGCGTCAGGTTACCGGAAATGTTTCCAGGGAAGGTGGTCTACCGTTGGTTGGCGTAACTGTAGCAGTTAAAGGAACCAATATCTCCACCGCAACTGATGCTAAGGGAGATTTCAGAATTCAGGTCCCTGATCGTAGCACCGCGCTGGTTTTTTCTTCAATTGGATTTGCCACCCAGGAAGTACAACTCGGAACTAATTCCAGTTTCAATATTTCAATGAAAGAGGAGGCAAGTAACCTCAATGATGTAGTAGTGATAGGTTATCAGACTGTGAGAAGGAAAGATCTACTGGCCTCAGTCTCTTCTGTAACTGCCAAAGATCTCAAGGATATTCCCATCAACTCTGCAGCTGAAGCATTAAATGGAAGACTTGCAGGCGTTACTGCAACCACTGCTGAGGGTTCTCCTGATGCGCAAATAAGAATAAGAGTTCGTGGCGGAATGTCAATCACAGGTGATAATTCTCCTTTATTCATAATTGACGGTGTGCAGGTTGAAAATGGATTATCTACTATTTCACCTCAGGATATCCAGAGTATAGATGTATTAAAGGATGCTGCAGCCACGGCTATTTATGGCGCAAGAGGCGCAAATGGGGTAGTAGTAATTACAACCAAGAGTGGAAGGCCCGGCAGGATGATTGTTAGTTATAATGGCTTTGTTGGGATTAAAAAATTGCCCAAGTCGCTCGATGTACTCAGTCCGTATGAGTATGTCATATATCAATCCGAAAGATCAAGAGGGAGCAGTACCGATAGTTCAAGCTTTGCCCGCAATTTTGGTTCAACCTGGGATACGCTATCGAACTATAAAAATATCGGAGAAATTGATTGGCAGGACCAGGTATTCGGTAGAACTGGAATAACTCAAACCCACAATATTTCTGCTTCGGGCGGAACTCAAAAGCTGACATATAATTTTGGATACACACATAATAATGATAAGGCCATCGTAATTAATTCAAGTTACAAACGCCATTTACTGAATTTGAAAGGTGAATACAAATTCTCTCAAAAAATAAAAGCAGGTATCAGTACGCGGTATACACAGCAGGATGTATTTGGAGCTGGTGTTTCTGACGATAAAGGTTCTGCTTACAATCGCTTGAGAAATGCAGTTAAATACAGACCATTTCTTTCAGCCAACCAGGACATTGACGATGCTGATCCACTGGCGGATCCAAATACTGGTAACGGCTTGAATCTTATAAATCCAATTCAGCTGGCAAATGCTGAATACCGGAAGAAAACCACGAATGCCTTTAACGTTACTGCAAACATCAACATAAACATTACGAAAAACCTGACATTCAGATCAACCTTTGGCTATGATGAAAACAAACTCATAGACAGGCAATTCAGTGACACCACAACTCCTTATTCAATAATCACGGGTGGAAGAAAACCAATTGCCGGACTGGATACGACAGATAAAAAGACAATCACGAATTCAAACGTCTTGAGTTATGCGGTCAGTGATTTCAAGGGAAAACATGATTTCGACATCCTGGTTGGAGAAGAAACATATGATCTCAGAACAGAAAGTCGTTCCAGCCTTTTCAGGGATTATCCTCTTAATACCACCTATGATCAGGCATTCAAGCAAACTAATCTCGGAGTTTTATTTACAGGATATCCAAAGTTCGGGAAGACGAGGTACACCAATCTCTCATTTTTTAGCAGGGTGAATTATTCATTCCTGGATAGATACCTTTTCTCATTTAATATTCGTGCCGATGGCGCCTCCAAGTTTGCTCCTGGTAAGCAATGGGGGTATTTCCCTGCTGCTTCATTTGCATGGAGAGCCAAGCAAGAAAAATTCCTGGAAAATGTAGACTTCATCAGTGATTTGAAATTCAGGGCAGGTTTTGGAACTGTGGGAAATAACAGGATAAATGATTACTTATTTCTTACCACATTCAGAAATGATGGAGGATATTATTATGGAATAAATAATGAAGCGGTCAACGCCTATTATTCAGCAGGACTGGTAAATGAAGCATTGCGTTGGGAATCCACGATCAACCGGAATTTCGGAATTGACCTCGCATTGTTAAACAACAGGGTTGAGCTATCAGTAGATTATTACCACAACAGTTCAAAAGACCTTTTGTTGAATGTTCCAATCGCATCCACCTATGGTTACTCAACCCAGTTGCAAAACGTAGGTGAGACAACAAACAAAGGAGTGGAAATTCAACTGAGCAGTGCAGTTATTCGTCAGAAAAACTTTTCATGGAATTCCAATTTCAACATTTCATTCAATAAGAATAAGATCGAAAAGTTAGGTCTTGGTCAAACTTCATTTTTCCCCGCTGCATCCTGGGGTGTATCGGGCCAACCAACAGATTATATTCAAAGGATAGGAGATCCGGTAGGATCAATGTGGGGATTGGTGACGGATGGCTTCTATAAGGTTGAAGATTTTAACTATAATGCTACAACCAGGACATATACGCTCAAGCCTGGGGTTGTAAACAATACCTCAATCATTGGAGTTGTTCAACCTGGTTCTATCAAATTCAAGGATTTGAATGGTGATACTCTTGTTGACATAGATCGTGATAGAAAGATCATTGGTAACCCAACTCCGAAATTTACGGGGGGTTTCAACAACCAGTTTAGTTATAAGCAATGGGACATGAGTGTATTCGTGAACTTTTCTTATGGCAACGATATCTATAACGCCAATAAGATTGAATTCACCAACGGATATACTGCCAATGCAAATCAACTTTCAATTATGGAAGGAAGGTGGAGAGTGGTAACGCCAACAGGTGAAACTGCACAATGGGTTAGTGGAACGAATGCACTTGGTATAGCACCAGATCAACTGGCCGCATTAAATGCGAATGCACGCATCTGGCAACCGTTGCGGTCTTCCGGTGCTTTTTACCCTCATTCCTGGGCAATTGAAGATGGATCTTTCCTAAGAATCAATAATGTAACAATTGGATACACGCTTTCAGTAAAATCACTTGCCGGATTAAAAATGAGTAAGCTTCGATTTTATCTGACTGGAAATAACCTGGCTATTATTACAAACTATTCTGGCTATGATCCTGAAGTGAGTGTAAGAAATAGTCCACTAACACCTGGACTGGATTATTCAGCTTATCCAAAAAGCCGGAGTTTCATTTTTGGTGTTAATGCTGCTTTCTAAAAAATTTATAAAATTGCTATATGAAATATTCTAATAAACTAACGATTACTACAATAGTATGTATGATGTTGGTATTAGGTGGATGTAAGAAGTTTTTGAACCAGAAACCTATCACCGAGGTTAGCACAGATGTTGTTTTCAATGATGTAGCCGGTGCATATAAAGCCCTGGCAGGTGCATACAGCAGACTTGTAGGTGATCAGGGATATGGGATAAGATTAAGTCTCTATTATCCGCTGGACAATGATGAAATGCAGGGACCTACTGGTGCTGGAGATAACGATCGGAGAGATATGGCACGCTCCACATTAACTCCTGGTAATGCACAATTAGAGCGCCCTTTCAACCAACTGTTTCAGGGAATCGAATTTGCAAATATTTGCATTGAGAACATCCCAAAGATGGGTATGTACACCTCCGGCACTGATCAACAGAAAAAACAGTTGCAGCGCATGCATGGAGAAGCGCTTACACTCAGAGCACAGTTTTATCTTGAAGCAATCAGGAACTGGGGTGATCTTCCAGCGCATTTTGAACCAGCAGCCGCAAAAGCATCTTCAGATCCTTTTCCAAGAAGAACTGATAGGGATAGTTTATATAATGTTTTAATCGCAGATCTTAAGACCGCTGCGGATCTTGTTCCATGGAGAACTGAGATAGCATCAATTGGAGATCCAATGGATGAGAGGATCACAAAAGGAACAGTAAAAGGACTTAGAGCAAGGATTGCTTTGTTCAGAGGCGGATATTCTTTGAGAATGAGTGGTGGAATGCAAAGAAGTGCAGACTATCTCACTTATTATCAGATTGCAAAAGACGAGACAAATGAAATAATGACCTCGAATCAGCACTCCTTGAACCCAAGTTTCAGGGCTTTGTGGAAAGATCAGGTGGGAGCGCATACGGTGAGTGATCCACAGGGAGAATTAATGTTCCAGGCAAGTGGAATTGGATTAACAGGTGCAGAAGATACCAAGCTTGGATACTACAATGGACCAAGAGTGAATAATTTGGGAAATAGTAGTGTCAATCCACTTCCAACATATTTTTATCAGTTCGATTCTACTGATTTGAGAAGAGACGTAACTATTGCACCTTATTTTGTCGCTCTTGATGGAGTGACTAAAATTCCGCAAGTTCTTACTGCAATCAATGATGGAAAATATCGGAGAGATTGGATCACCAATCCTTCTTTCGCTCCAACAAATCAGGTTCAGTATTTTGGATTGAAATGGCAGATCCTCAGATATTCTGATGTGTTGCTGATGTACGCTGAAGCTGAAAATGAATTGAATGGTCCGACAGCTAGCGCGTATAGCGCAGTTAACATGGTGAGAAGAAGAGGATATGGTAAACCAATTGCAACAGCCGATCCATCCGTTGATCTTGCACCAGGATTAAGTAAGGCAAATTTTTTCAACGCAATTGTAAAAGAACGTGCTCTGGAATTGGCAGGGGAAGGAACTCGGAAGTATGATCTCATAAGGTGGAATTTACTGGCATCAAAAATTGCGCAAACAAAAGCAGAATTGTTGGCTATGTCAACCAGTTCAGGGATCTACGCTGCCTTACCAACCTCTATGTATTTTTACACAGGGACTACGGCAGATGACAAAGCCATCTGGGCAAATTCACTATATACCTATGCTCCATACACAAATCCTAATATTACCTATGTTGTTCAAACGGGGAACTATACAATATCACCAGATGAATATGGAGCAAGTGTTCGTGGACAGACAAATGTTGTCACTTTACCAAGTGCCACCTCCAATGCTGGTAAGATATATTGGGTTAGATTTCTTCCAAATAATCCTGCAGCCACAACAACTGCATCATGGACGTATAGCATGAGAGTTAACTCAGTGAGTGGTCAAACATTTGATGCTGGAACTGCTACAAATTATACTTATTCCGGAACTGTAGCTGCCGCAACACCAGCAGCAGTGAATGGACCCACAAGAATAGTTGGATTCTACAGCAACGGAACAAAATGGATTACAGCAACTGCAGTCACATGGGTTGGAGCGGCAGTGAATACAACCGCCCTCGCCAGATTTGCAACTGGATTTGTTACTGGCAAATCCGAATTGTTTCCATTACCGCAAGCTGCAAGAGATGCGAACTTTAACCTGGCTCAAAATCCAGGATATTGATAAATTGATAAAAATCTCACTGAATAAGGCTGCGTATTGCAGCCTTATTTGCTAATAACAAAATCTGAATGAAACGGGTTCCCATTGCACTTTTCATCTTTTGCATTTTAACCAGTTGTGATTTTAAGAAAGTTGCCGCGCAAAAAGGAAATGAGTCAAATCCTCTTCCAATAGCATTTCCTGGAGCAGAGGGTTATGGAAAATATACAACAGGAGGAAGAGGTGGGAAAGTTTATATCGTTTCAAATCTAAATGACAAGGGAGCCGGCAGTTTTCGCGAGGCAGCTGAAGCAAAAGGGAAAAGGATCATCGTATTTTCTATTTCCGGAACCATACATCTTGAATCAAAGCTGGCAATTAAATCTGATGCAACAATTGCAGGACAATCTGCACCTGGTGATGGCATTTGTCTGGCGGATCATCCAGTAAGTTTGGGAGGCGACAATATCATAGTTAGGTATATAAGATTTCGCATGGGTGATAAATACCAAAAAGCGGGCGGAATGGTGGACGGCAATGGTGCGGATGATGCCTTTAGCGGAAATAAAAGAAAAAATATAATAATTGACCACTGTAGCCTGAGTTGGAGTACGGATGAAGTTCTTAGTGTCTATGGAGGCGATAGCACCACACTTCAATGGAATATTATTTCGGAGCCTCTGAATTACTCCTATCATTTTGAAACTGGAGATAAAGATTACGAGCATCATGGTTATGGGGGCATCTGGGGTGGAAGCCATCTATCGGCTCATCATAATTTGTTTGCGCATTGCCTGAGTCGCAATCCAAGATTTAATGGTACAAGACTGGGGGCGACTCTGGAATTTGCGGATTTCAGGAATAATTTAATTTATAACTGGGGCCACAATAATATCTACGGTGGCGAGGCAGGTAAGTATAATATCATAAATAATTATTTTAAATATGGTCCCGGTACCAGCCAAAGTGTTCGGTATAGAATCATAAACCCATCTAAGACGGAGACCCTTGGATTTGGCAAGTGGTATGTAAATGGAAATTATGTAGATGAAGCAAAAGATGTTTCAATGAATAATTTGCTTGGTATACATATGCCAAAGGAAGGAACTGAAATCGATAAGAAAGAGGCTGTGATAGAAAATCCTCATCCGGCTGAACCAATTCCATTGCAATCTGCGACCGAAGCATACGACGCTATTCTAAGAAATTGCGGAGCCAGTTATCGAAGAGATACTATGGACAAGAGAATAATGGCTGATGTAAAAAACAGGACCGGAAAATTCATTGATGTCCAGGGCGGCTATCCACATGGAACGGCATATGAATTAACTATTAACGCATGGCCATCATTAAAATCAGAGGTTGCGCCCTCAGATTCAGATAAGGACGGCATGCCGGATGAATGGGAAAAGAAAAATGGATTAAATGTTTCTGATCCTTCTGACGCAGCTCTTTATAAACTAAGCAAAGACTATACAAATATTGAAGTGTACCTCAATGGACTTTTGAATGGATCCAAATAAATAGACTGGTTGTAGGAAGTCGGAAGTCAGAAGTCAGAGGTCGGAAAGAAATATCTGTGCATAGATTTGCAGTCTTATTCTGTTTTCTAAGTGTTTTATGTTTTTATATGATTTCTGCAGAATAAAGTAAGGGCATACAATGAAATTTTTTCCGCTTTTCTTGTTTGCATTTCAAACTGTCTATGCTCAACAAGGTATTGACAGAAAAGCATTAGTGGAAAGACATACAATCACCAACAACAAATTCGATTCTTTATCATCTCTTTCTCTTGGAAACGGAAGTTTCGCGTTTACTGTTGACGTAACCGGTCTCCAATCATTTCCGGACGCTTACGCAAAAGGAGTTCCCCTTGGAACCCAAAGTGAATGGAGTTGGCATAGCTTCATTGATACCGCAGGATATTCATTCAATGAAACATTAAAAGAATATTCCCAAAATGGCAGAATGGTATCTTACTCTGTTCAGCTAAGGGAACCGGAGAGAAAGAAAAATGCCACCGATTGGTTCAGGCAAAATCCCCATCGCTTCCATTTAGGTAATATTGGTTTTGACCTTCAAAAAAAAGATGGAAGTCCGGCTACCATTCATGATATTCAAAACATACGTCAGACACTAAATATGTGGACTGGCGAAATTCATTCTCAGTTTACCTTGGAGGATGTTGGTGTTGACGTAATCACAGTTGGTCATCAGCAAGAAGATGCAATAGCTGTCAGAGTTAATTCCACACTATTGCGAGAAGGTCGGCTTAAGATCAGGATAAGATTTCCATATCCAACCGGGGAATGGACAGATGCAGGTAATTTTTTCTTGAATGCAAACAGACATACTTCTTCTATTATTTCAAAAACTTCTGCAAGCGCGATATTGCAGCATGCGCTGGATAAAACCTCGTATTATACTTCATTAGTATGGAAAGGTGGTGCAAGCCTGATTGAAAAATCCCCACATTATTTCATAATTACCCCTGCCGCAAAAAATAGTTTTGAATACAGCTTCAGCTTTACCGAAAATAGGAACCCATCGCAAGCTCCATCGTTTTCAGTGATCAAAGGAAATAGTAATCAAGAATGGATAAGATTCTGGCAAAGTGGAGCCGCTGTTGACTTCACAGGAAGTACTGATACAAGAAGTTTTGAATTAGAAAGGAGAATTATCCTATCTCAATACCTTACTAAAATTCAATGTGCCGGTTATTATCCTCCTCAGGAAACAGGATTAACATACAACAGCTGGTATGGCAGACCTCATATAGAAATGCACTGGTGGCATACAGTACATTTTTCTCTCTGGGGAAGAAATGAACTGATGGAGAGAAGCCTATCCTGGTATAAGGGAGCTTATGATAAAGCGAAACAACTTGCGAAGCGTCAGGGGTATGAGGGAGTTCGATGGCAAAAAATGACGGATAATAATGGGAATGAAACTCCTTCTTCAGTTGGTGCTTTCCTGATCTGGCAACAACCACATATTATTTATTTTGCGGAACTCGCATATAGACAGCATAAAGATTCAAAGACATTAAATTCTTATAGTGATTTGATATTTGCTACAGCAGATTTCATGGCATCGTTTGCTTTTTATGATACTGCAAAAGGGAAATACATTCTTGGACCCGCACTAATCCCTGCCCAGGAAAGATTTAAACCTGAGGGAACCTTTAATCCTGCATTTGAATTGGTCTATTGGACTTACGCATTAAATATTGCACAGAAATGGCGGGAGCGACTTCAGTTACCCAGAAATACAAAGTGGGATGATGTGTTGAACAAACTTTCATCATTGGCTACCAGGGATGGAAAATATCTATTTACAGAAAGCCGAACGGATTCTTATACTAACCCTGAATTCAGAACAGACCATCCTTCAGTATTGGGTGCATTAGGTATCATGCCACAAACAAAAATGGTTGATACGATCACAATGAATAGAACCTTTTCCTGGATATGGAATAATTGGTCGTGGAATGAAACCTGGGGCTGGGATTTTCCAATGACAGCGATGAGTGCAACAAGATTGGGGATGCCTGAAAAAGCGATCGAAGCACTACTAATGCCTATAGAGACCAATACCTATCTGAACAATGGTCATAATTACCAGGATAAGAGGTTGACTATTTATTTACCAGGAAATGGTGGATTACTCGCTGCAGTAGCAATGATGTGCGCAGGTTTTGATGGATGTAAGACAGATAATCCCGGCATACCTAAGAATGGAAAATGGAAAGTGAGATGGGAGAAGCTGAGACGAATGCCGTGATTTGGGAAGAGCGAAAGAAGTTAATAGAAATTAGATACGTATATGATTTATAAATTAATTCTTGTTTTTGTCCTGATTTGGCAAGTGGCAATACCAGACGAAAAAGAAATTAAAGTTTATCTGATCGGGGATTCAACCATTGCCAATAAAGAGATCAAGGCATTTCCTGAAACTGGATGGGGTATGCCCTTCAGCCATTTTTTTGATTCATCTGTTAAAGTCGATAATAGAGCGAAGAATGGAAGAAGCACTCGATCATTCATAGCTGAGAACCTTTGGCAGCCCATTTTGTTAAATTTAGAGAAAGGCGATTATGTTTTTATTCAATTTGGTCATAATGATGAATCAAAGGATAAGGGAGAACGCTATGCAGATCCAGAACAATACAAATCCAATCTTAGAAAATTTGTAAATGAATCCAGGTCAAAAAAGGCGTATCCTATACTCGTTACTCCTGTAAGCAGAAGGAAATTTGATTCAACCGGGAAAGCAGTAGAAACTCATGCAGAATATTCTCCCCTTGTCCGAGAAATTGCCACAGAATTGAAGGTGCCCTTGATTGATCTCGATGAGAAAAGCAGGCAGTTATACCAGGAATTTGGCCCTGAGAATTCTAAACTGCTTTTTCTTCAACTTGCACCCGGAGAACATCCTAACTACCCTCTAGGCAAGGTTGACAATACCCATTTCAGTGAACTCGGGGCCAGGAAAATTGCGCAGATTGTGCTTTCTGAAATAAAGAACCTGAAACTTGAACTTGCAGAAAGAATAGTAAAAAGATGAAACTACTTATGAAGATCATACCTGCGGTTATATTGTTTGTGGTGTTTTCATTGAGTGCCAGTTCCCAGGGAAAAATAATAGTTGTTTCTAAGGATGGTAAAGGCGATTTCCTTACCGTTCAATCTGCATTTGATGCCATTCCATCCGGCAATACTGATCCAATAAGGATCCTGGTGAAGAAAGGAATTTATAAAGAAAGACTGGTTCTTGATACCCGCAAGGATTATGTAACTCTCATTGGAGAAGATAAGAATAACACTGTTCTCACTTATGATAATCATGCGGGACTTAAACTTCCAAACGGTGACACGCTGAACACCTGGAATTGCGCTTCATTCTTCATCTACGCAAATGATTTTCAGGCAGAGAATATCAGCTTTCAAAATAATGCAGGATTCACTGCTGGACAGGCAGTCGCAGTTTTCGCAAATGGGAACCGGTTGTCATTCAGAAACTGCAATTTTCTCGGCTTTCAGGACGTATTATTCTGTAGCGGAGCTGGTTCAAAGCAATATTAGGAGAATTGTTACATAGAGGGGACAACCGACTTCATCTTCGGACCTTCAACTGGTGTTTTTCAAAATTGCCATATTCATAGCAAGAAGAATTCTCACGTAACAGCTGCATCTACGCCAAGGGAAATACCCTTCGGATTTGTTTTTCTTGATTGCAAATTGACTGCTGATTCAAGTCTTCGAAATGTTTCACTTGGAAGGCCGTGGCAACCATATGCAAGTGTAACTTACATAAGGTGTGAAATTGGTTCGCACATAATCCCTGAAGGTTGGAATAATTGGCGCAACCCTACCAATGAAGCCACCGCACGTTATTCTGAGTACAAGAATTATGGACCTGGCGCCAATCCATCGAAGCGTGTAAACTGGATTCATCAACTTAGTAATGATGAAGCAGCCCTGTATAATTTGAAAAACATTTTTGGCGAATGGGATGCGAAACAACGGAAGTGACCTGTCTCATCTCCTTGCGTTACTTTGCGTCCTGGCGCCTTTGCGGTTAAAAAACCTATCTCTAATGCAACCCATAAATACTGCACTATGCTCATTTGGAATGTCCGGTTGGGTATTCCACGCTCCATTCCTTGAACAGCATCCAGGCTTTAACCTCTATGGAGTTTGGGAAAGATCAAAGAATAATTCACAGGTAAAATATCCCCAGGTCAAAATTTTCAGAAGCCTTGAAAATATGCTTGAGGATGATGCAATCGAGCTGGTGATTGTGAATACACCCAACTATACCCATTACGAATATGCTAAAATGGCTCTCAATGCAGGTAAGCATGTAATTGTTGAAAAGCCTTTTACCGTTGAATCAACTCAGGGTGAAGAGCTCATTGAATTGGCAAGGAAGAAAGACAGGAAATTATCAGTTTATCAGAATAGAAGGTATGATAGCGATTACAAAACGGTGAAGAAAGTGGTCAATGAAAAACTCCTCGGAGATTTAGTTGAGGTCGAAATCCATTACGATCGATTCAAAGAGGAATTAAGTCCGAAAGTGCATAAGGAGACACCGGGTCCAGGAACCGGCGCATTGTATGATCTCGGTTCACATCTGATTGATCAGGCACTTCAATTGTTTGGCTGGCCGAATGCGATTTTTGGAGATATTCAAATCGTTCGTCCAATCTCAAAAGTGGATGATTACTTTGAGATTTTGTTGTATTACGGAAATTTGAGAGTCCGATTGAAATCAAGTTATCTTGTTAGAGAATCATTGCCGGGTTATGTGTTGCACGGTTCAAAGGGATCATTCATAAAACCAAAGACTGATATTCAGGAGACCTTGTTGCAGGCTCATGTTGTTCCGGGATCTGAGGATTGGGGGAGGGAACCGGGAACAGAAGCGGGATTGCTGCACACTGAGAAGGATGGTCGGATCATAAGAGAATATATTCCTTCATTCCAGGGAAATTATGGAGAATACTATGAGGGAATTTTCCAATCCTTACGCTATAATAAACCCTTGCCAGTTTCAGCAGAGGATGGATTGAAAGTTGTCCAAATAATTGAACGGGCTTTTCAAAGTAGTGCTGAAAGGAAAGTAATAGAATTATGATCACAGAAAAATCCCAAATCTCAAAAACACAAATTCCAAAGAAATTCCAAACTTAATATTCAATAGAACCCAATTGGATCTTTATTCCTATTCTTTGGATTTTGTTATTTGGTTCTTGATATTTCTCTTGTTTTGGGTTGAAGAGCAAAGAGTATTAAAATGAGATCGTTACCGGTAACGATTGCGTAAAAAAATAGCCTTAATGTCCTCATTTACAATGAATATCTAGTTACACTTGCACTAATCTCTTCCGCTTTGGCGGCGATTATAAACTTGCCGAATGAAAAAAACTTCTCTGTTATTTATTTTAGTGGGTTTATATTCTTCCGTTTTTTGCCAATCTGGCCAATTCCCGCAAATTCAATCCACAAAATTTAAGAAGGATTCCTTATCAATTGTCAAGTTTGGAGCACTTTCTGATGGCATCACTCTTAATACAAAGAGTATTAATGACGCAATTGAACAATCTAACAAAAATGGTGGCGGAGTGGTGGTTATTCCCACGGGACTTTGGTTAACAGGACCCATTGTTTTGAAATCCAACGTAAATCTTCACTTGCAAAAGAATGCTGTGCTTCAATTCACTGAAGACTTCGACCAGTATCCATTGGTCGCAGGTAATTGGGAAGGCCTCGAACAGATGAGGAATCAATCTCCAATCTCGGCAACAAATCAACAAAATATTGCAATTACAGGTTTTGGCATCATTGATGGAGCTGGTGATGCCTGGCGAATGGTAAAAAAGGAAAAGCTCACTGAATCACACTGGAAAAAATTAGTGGCATCCGGTGGAGTACTTAGTTCCGATAAAAAAACCTGGTATCCATCTGAAAAATCCTTGAAGGCATCTACGTTAAAGAACCCGGGTGAAATAAGGGCTGAAAAGAGTGCTGCATTCTATGATTCGGTCAAGGATTTTCTCCGGCCAAATCTTCTTGTGATCACCAATTGTCAGAAAATTCTTTTGGAGGGTGTGACGTTTCAGAATTCACCCGCCTGGTGTTTACATCCGTTAATGAGCCAGGATCTTACAGTTAGAAATGTATATGTGAAAAATCCCTGGTATGCTCAAAATGGTGATGGGATTGATCTTGAATCCTGCAAGAATGTGCTGATTGAGAATAGCACTTTCGATGTTGGAGATGATGGTATCTGTATAAAATCAGGGCGCGATGAGGCTGGAAGGAAACGCGGGATGCCAACAGAGAATGTCATTATTAGGAATTCTACAGTTTATCACGCGCATGGCGGGTTTGTAATAGGAAGCGAAATGAGTGGCGGTGCCAGGAATATTTATGTAAGTGATTGCAGTTTTATTGGGACCGATATTGGACTTCGTTTCAAAACCACAAGAGGTAGAGGAGGAATTGTTGAGAATATCAATATCCGGAATATTTCTATGACAGATATAGTTGGAGAAGCAATTCTTTTCGATATGTATTATGCGGCCCAGGATCCCATACCACTCACTGGCGAGAAGAGAGAACCTCCTAAAGTAGAGTCCTTGCCTGTGTCAGAATCTACTCCACAGTTCAGGAATTTCACAATTAAAAATGTGGTTTGCTATGGGGCTGAGAAAGGAATTTTTGTGAGGGGATTACCTGAAATGAATGTGAAAAATATCCTGATGGAGGATATGGTATTGAAAGCAAACCATGGATTGGACATGACTGAAGGTTCTGGTATCGTTCTGAAAAATGTAAAACTGGTTACAGATAATGGAAACCCGGTGATGAGTATCCACAATAGCAACAACATCACACTGGAAAAAATTGCATACAACAAGGACGTTGATCTTTTATTAAGTGTAACAGGTGAAAAGACTAGCGGAATCGCTCTTAATGGGACTGATACTGGAAAGGCAAAAAAATCTGTGGAGTTGAATTTTGGTGCGAAGGATGGGGCAGTTAAGATTAAGGGGAAATAAATAATTTGAAAATTTGAAAATTTCTTGCCTGCTGACGCAGTCAAGCAGGGAGAATCTGAAAATGTGGAGCAGTAAAAAATTAAGACCATGATCTTTTTTAAAAAAATATTAGTGTTGTTGCTTCTGGCAAGTATAGGTATCACTGTTAATGGACAGCCAGGCACGAGTAAGTCGACGGTGAAGCCAAAGATTGCATGGTCAGAGCAGCTTGCAGCAACAGCTATGAATATCTGGAAGGATTCATTTGCTCTTAAGGCTGGACAACCTGCAAAATGGTCTTATGATCAGGGTGTCATCCTCAAGGGAATCGAAGGGATCTGGAAGAATACGGGTAAAGGGATCTATTATGATTACATCCAGAAGTGCATGGATTTTTATGTATCTGATGATGGAAGTATCAAAGGATACCGGCCAGATGAATACAATATTGATCACATCAATAACGGGAAGCTGATCCTGTTGCTGTATCGTGTTACTGGACGAGAAAAATATAAGAAAGCTGCCGATAACTTAAGGAGTCAGCTCCTTTCACATCCACGTACGTCGGAAGGTGGTTTCTGGCATAAGAACATTTATCCATCGCAAATGTGGCTGGATGGTTTATATATGGGCCAGCCATTCTATGCGGAGTACGCAATGTTGTTCCATGATGATACTGCATTCAATGATATAGCAAAGCAGTTCATACTAATGGAAAAGCATGCAAGGGATCCAAAGACCGGCCTGTTATACCATGGTTGGGATGAATCGCGCCAGCAACAATGGGCTAATAAGACTACTGGACTTTCTCCAAATTTCTGGGGACGTGCTCTTGGATGGTATGGAATGGCCCTGGTTGATGTTCTGGATTATTTTCCTTCAACACATCCAAAGCGAGACTCATTAATAAACATTTTAAACAGGCTTGCAAAAGCCGTGGTGAAAGTGCAGGATGCCAAATCGGGTTTATGGTATGATGTTGTAGATAAACCGAATGTCCCAAAGAATTATAAAGAAGCTTCCGCTTCTTCGATGCTTGTATATACACTTGCAAAAGGCGTTCGCAATGGATATCTACCTGCAAGCTTTGAAGAAAATGCCAAAAAGGGCTATGCAGGAATTTTGAAAGAGTTTGTTGAAAAAGATGCCAAAGGCCAGATCAATCTGAAAGGAACTGTGCAGGTGTCTGGACTTGGTGGAAAGCCATATCGAGATGGAAGTTTTGAATATTATATGAGTGAACCTGTTATAGTGAATGATCCGAAAGGTATGGGTGCCTTTATCAATTGTGCGGTGGAAATGGAAATGGCAGAAACACAAAAGATCGGAAAGGGAAAAACTGTAGTCCTTGATTATTTCTTCAATAATGAATGGAAGAAGGACGCGACTGGAAAGAAGGTAAGGTTCCATTATACGTGGGATGATAAATCGAATAGCGGATTCGCAACGCTTGGAAATGTATTCAGTATGTACGGAGTAAGACAGGAGATTCTTGAATCTTCTCCAACACCCGAAAAACTCAAGAATGCATCAATCTATGTCATTGTTGATCCAGACACAGAAAAAGAAACTGCTAAACCAAATTTTATCCAGGAATCTGAAGCAGTAATCATTGCAGATTGGGTGAATGCAGGCGGTGTATTGGTGTTGATGGGTAATGATATGAACAATGCTGAGTTCAAGAATTTTAATCGCCTCGCTGGAAAATTTGGGCTTCGGTTCAGAGAGGATAATGTTAATCAAGTTTTCAATAATACTTATGCGCAAGGGGCATTAGATATACCTGCTGGTAATGCCATTTTCAAGAACACCAGGAGAATTTTCATAAAAGAACTGGCTACTTTGGAAATTCAAAAAGGAGTTAAACCAATCTATATTGATGATAGCAATCGCGTGATCATGGCTGTTGCCAGGCATGGCAAGGGAACTGTTTTTGCGTTGGGAGATCCTTGGGTTTACAATGAATATGTAGATGGAAGGAGGCTTCCTGTTGAATATGAAAATTATACCGCCGCCGATGATCTCGTGAAATGGCTGATCGCTCAGGCATCACCGGCAAGGAAACCACTAACTGGTAACAACAAACCACAATAATTCATTTGAAAATCATTCTCACGATAATTATCTGTTGTTGCGCAGTTGCACTCAAAGCGCAATCTCCATTACTGATCACAGTGGCTCAAACGGGAACGGCAGATTTTCGGTCGATACAGGAAGCCATTAACAGCTTGCCCGATAGTTCTGTGAAACTTCGGACAATTAAGATCGCTGAAGGAGTTTACAGAGAAAAGATTTTTATCAGCAAGCATAATCTTGTTTTAGAAGGAACTGATCGCGCAAAGACAATTATAACATTTGATATAGCGCGAGATGAATGGCGATGTGATCATCCTGATGACTGGGGTGTTGCTACGCTAAATCTCAATGGCAACGACATAAGCTTGAAAAACCTCACGATCGCTAACGAGTATGGGTTTCATTTTCTTGAAGACCGAACAATTGACTGTGCCTCTGATTCCTTAAATAAAAAGAAAACCATCACCCGCAATGGACATCAGATGGCTTTGCGCTCAATGAATTCAACCCGTCTCAGGGCTATCAATTGTCATTTCCGTGCATATGCCGGGGATACTGTAAGTCCATGGAATGTGGTAGACGGCATGTTTTATTTCAAGGATTGTATTATGGAGGGGGGTGTTGATTTTTATTGTCCCAGGGGTTGGGCATGGGCAGAAAACTGCAGGTTCATTTCTAATACTGGAGTAGCTGCTATCTGGCATGATGGTTCTGCAAATCAGGATTCAAAAACCATTCTGAAAAATTGTTCATTCGAAGGATTTGATGGGTTTAACCTTGGAAGATATCATCGTGATGCACAATTTTATTTAATCAATTGCCAATTTGCTGCAAATATGGCTGACAGGGATATTTATCTTGTACCTACCAGCAACACCATTCAATGGGGAAGAAGAATTTTTTATTTCAACTGTCATAAAGCAGGTGGAGACTACTCCTGGCATAAAAACAATCTGGATGCATCCCCTGGTCAAATAGGGGCAGGAGACATTACAGTTAAGTGGCTTTTCAGGAATAAGTGGCAACCAGATAACAATTGATCATATGATATTATCCCGCTATAATTTGAAGAATATTGACCAGGAAAATGTGGTGGTGCCGGAGGATTCAATTTTTGAATTACCTGAAAAAGTTCTTCAGTTTGGCACAGGTGTACTCTTAAGAGGATTGCCGGATTATTTCATTGATAAGGCAAATCGCGCAGGTATTTTTAACGGAAGAATCGTGGTTGTGAAATCTACGGGAAATGGCGATTCAGGCTCATTCTTAAAGCAGGATTGCCTTTATACACTTTGCATTCGCGGATTAGAAAATGGAATAAAACAGGAAGAAAATATTATTAATTCTGCCATCAGCAGAGTTCTAACAGCAAGCACAGAATGGGAGCAGATTCTTGCATGCGCACATAATCCTCAAATGCAGATCATAATTTCCAATACAACTGAGATTGGGATACAATTGGTAAATGACGACGTGAGAAAACATCCCCCCATTTCTTTCCCGGGGAAATTACTTGCATTTCTTTACGAGCGATATGAGGCTTTTGGCGGCAGTGAACAGAGTGGAATGGTGATCGTTCCAACAGAATTGATAAGCGATAATGGCAAAAAACTTGAATCAATCGTATTGGAATTGGCGCATCTAAATGGATTGGAACCTTCTTTTATCGAATGGTTAGAACAGAAAAACAAATTCTGTAATTCCCTGGTGGATAGAATTGTACCTGGCAGGCCCGAAAACTCTTCCCAGTCAAAAATTGAATCCGAATTGGGTTATCGCGATGAATTAATGACGATGTCAGAATCCTACCGGTTGTGGTCAATCGAAGGTGATTCGAGGATAAGGGATATACTCTCTTTTGCTCAGGTGGATGAAGGCGTGATCATAGATCAGGATATCCAATTGTATAGAGAATTGAAGCTGCGACTTTTGAACGGAACTCACACTCTTAGTTGCGCGCTTGCATTTCTATCAGGCTGCACTACGGTGAAGCAGGCAATGGATGACGAACTCTTCTCTCTCTTCATTACAGATCTGATGCAAAACGAACTTGCACCTGCAATCCCATATTCAGTAAACCTTGATAAAGCAAGAAATTTTGGCGATAAGGTTCTTGATAGATTTCGCAATCCGCATATTCAACATCAGTGGATCAATATTACTGTGCAGATCAGCTCCAAAATGAAGATGAGAAATATACCGATCCTGATTGAACACTATTCGCAAACAGAAATAGTTCCTGAATGTATTGCTCTGGGATTTGCGGCTTACCTTCTCTTTATGAAAGTGGTGAAAGAGGAAAATGGTCAGTGTTATGGTAAAAGAGATGGTGAATACTATAAGATCGAAGACGGACAAGCTGCGGTATTTAATAAACGATGGAATAACTTGCAGCCTGCTGCACTTGTTGAAGAAGTCCTGCGCGATAAGGGATTTTGGGAGGAAGATCTTTCTGCCTTGCCAGGATTTCAAATAGCAGTGACGGAAAAATTGAATATGCTGATGAAGAACGATGTGAAAGAGGCAATTGGTTCTGTTCAGCAGAAAAAGATCGCTGTTTAATTATGGATCCTATTTTAAAAGTTCATCCTGCAGATAATGTACTTGTGGCTTTGGCAAATCTTAAAGCAGGAGAGATCATTAAATATAATGGTAGTGATATTGTACTCGCTGAAAATATACCGGCCAAGCACAAATTTCTAACTACAAATGTGACTGCAGGCGATTCAATCATTATGTATGGAGTATTGGTTGGAAAAGCTCAGCATGATATTCCACAAGGTGGACTCATTAACACCAGCAATACCAAGCATGCTGTAGAAGCATACGATTACCGCTCTTTTCAATACCAATGGCAACCGCCGGACATCTCTAAATTTAAGAACAGAACCTTTCAGGGGTATCATCGGGCTAACGGTAAAGTTGGAACAGCAAACTATTGGTTATTTATTCCACTTGTCTTTTGTGAAAACCGGAACCTGGATGTTATTCGTGAGGCATTGCACAATGAACTTGGATATGCTGTTACAGCAAAATATAAACACTTCACACATGAGCTGATTGGGGCGTACAAGAATGGTGAAGATATTAACCATATTAATTTTACTTCCTCGCAGGATGAAGTAAAAAATCGCAGACTTTTTAAGAATGTAGATGGCATCAAATTTCTCAATCACCAGGGCGGATGTGGTGGTATTCGTCAGGATGCAGCAGTTCTCGGAAAATTGCTTGCCGCGTATGCTGATCATCCCAATGTAGGTGGAGTAACTGTATTAAGCCTGGGTTGTCAAAACCTTCAGACGCAGCATTTCATAAACGACCTAAAAGAAAGAAACCCTGATTTCGACAAACCTCTTTATATTTTTGAGCAGCAACAATCCGGTAGCGAGGAGAATTTGATTGGTGAGGCGATTCGCAAGACTTTTTCCGGACTGGTTGAGATCAATAAATTGGAAAGAAAGCCTGCCCCCCTCGATCAATTGTGCATTGGTGTCAAATGCGGCGGAAGTGATGGATTCAGCGGTATTTCAGCAAATCCTGCCGTTGGTTATTGTTCCGATCTGGTTGTTGCCTTAGGTGGTAAAGTTTTACTTGCTGAATTTCCTGAGCTCTGTGGAGTAGAACAGGAAATCGTTGATAGATCAGTGGACGAAAGAACGGCTAGGAAGTTTATAGGCTTGATGAAAAGTTACGAAGACCTGGTACATAAAGCAGGTTCTGGCTTTCACATGAACCCATCACCAGGTAATATAAAGGATGGGTTGATCACAGATGCAATTAAATCTGCCGGAGCAGCCAAGAAAGGTGGTACCAGTCCAATTGTTGATGTGCTTGATTATACAGAACCAGTTGTGAAGCCCGGGCTTAAATCTTGTCTGCACACCTGGTAACGATGTGGAAGCAACCACAGGGAAGGCCGCCTCCGGGGCTACTCTGATCTTATTCACTACAGGATTAGGAACTCCTACTGGAAATCCTGTTTGCCCAACCATTAAGGTTTCTACCAATTCCGCTCTTGTAAAACGAATGGGTGACATAATTGATATTGATACAGGTCCGATCATAAATGGCGAAAAGTCAATTGAAGAAATGGGTGAAGAGATTCTTGAATATTGCATCAGAGCCGCAAGCGGTGAAGTAATTCCGAAGGCAGTTTTGCTCAATCAGGATGATTTCATACCCTGGAAAAGGGGAGTAAGTCTGTAAAATTCTCACTCGATTCAATGATAATCGCCCGAGGAAAAGTATATTGAGATTCTTTCTGCTTTGTATTGAAGGAAAAGATAACAGTTGCTATGGAAAAATTTCTTGACGAAAACTTTCTCTTGCAGAATTCCACCGCGCAACACCTCTATCATGATGTGGCAAAAGAGATGCCTATAATAGACTATCATTGTCATCTTCCACCCGACCAGATAGCTGGTGATATCAAATTCAAAAATCTTACGGAAGCCTGGTTATATGGCGATCATTACAAGTGGAGAGCGATGCGAACCAACGGGATAGATGAAGGATACTGCACAGGAACTAAAAGTGATTTTGAAAAGTTCCAAAAATGGGCAGAAACTGTTCCTTATACAATGAGAAATCCACTTTATCATTGGACTCATTTAGAATTGCAGCGATATTTTGATGTTTACGATCTACTAAATGGTGATAGTGCCAGGAATGTGTACGAACAGTGTACAGAAAAACTCCAAACAACAGACTATTCGGTCCGCAATCTCCTTAGGAAAATGAACGTGAGGATAGTTTGTACAACTGATGATCCTATTGATACTCTCGAGTATCATAAGAAAATAAGTGATGATGGGTTTGAGATAAAAATTTTACCTGCCTATCGCCCGGATAAGGCAATGAATGTTGACAATGTTGATTCTTTCAATCAATATGTTTCCAAACTGGAAAGAGTTTCAAACACATCAATTGGCTCCTATCAGTCCTATTTAGATGCCCTTAAGCAAAGACATGATTTCTTTGCTTCAATGGGCGGATCTGTATCAGACCATGGAGTTGAGAGGATCTATGCCGAGGATTATACCGAACAGGAAATAAATTCCATTTTTGCCAAGATCAGAAATAATAAATCTCTCACACTTGAAGAACGAATGAAGTTCAAGTCTGCCATGCTGTATGAGTGTGCAGTTTGGGATTGGGAGAAAGGCTGGGTCCAGCAATACCATCTTGGAGCACTACGTAATAATAATGCGCGAGCATTGAGGGAACTTGGACCTGATACTGGATGGGATTCTATCGGAGACTATTCCCAGGGAGTTTCATTATCGAAATTCCTAAGCAGGCTGGACGAAAATGATCGACTAACGAAGACGATATTATATAATCTGAATCCAGCTGATAACGAGCTGCTGGCAACCATGGCTGGAAATTTCAATGATGGATCCGCAGCAGGAAAGATTCAATACGGTTCTGCATGGTGGTTCCTTGATCAAAAGGATGGAATGATCAAGCAATTGAATGTATTGTCAAACATGGGACTGTTAAGTCGTTTTGTTGGAATGCTTACCGATTCAAGGAGTTTCCTTTCTTATCCTCGACACGAATATTTCCGCCGCATCCTTTGCAATCTTTTTGGTGAGGAAATTGAAAAGGGAGAATTGCCAAATGATCTGCCCTGGATTTCAAAACTTATCCAGGACATCTGCTATCATAATGCCAATAATTATTTCAATTGGAAAGAGGTGAAGCAGGTTGGTAAGATGGCATCTCTGAAACAGAATTGATGATCTCCATTTGAGTCAATAACAATCTTATTACTATCATTTAAAATATAGAATCGACATGTCTAAAAAAGTTGTAACACTTGGAGAGATCATGATGCGTTTATCTACTCCTAATCATGAAAGATTTGTACAAAGCAGCAGTTTTGATGTCACTTATGGAGGCGGGGAAGCCAATGTAGCAGCAGCCATTTGCAACTATGGGTTGAATGGAACATTCGTAACAAAGGTGCCAGATAATTCACTTGGCCAGGCTGCTATCAATCACCTGAGGAGGTTTGGAGTTGATACGCAATATGTTTCGAGAGGGGGCAAAAGATTGGGAATTTATTTCCTGGAAACAGGAGCTTCCATGCGTGCGTCCAATGTTATTTATGATCGATCAGGAGCATCCATCGCAGATGCAGAACTTAAGGATTTTGATTTGGAAAAAATACTTGAAGGCGCTGATTGGTTCCATACAACGGGAATTACTCCTGCATTGAGTGATAAATGTGCAGCCATAGCCGAGGCAGCATTAAAGACTGCAAAGTCAAAAGGAATTACAACAAGCATCGACCTTAATTACCGCAAAAAATTATGGACTAAGGAAAAGGCAAGAGAAGTGATGACCAAACTTTGCCAATATGTTGATGTGTGTATAGGTAATGAGGAAGATGCTGATACTACTTTAGGTTTCACCAGCAAAGGAACTGATATCACCAAAGGCGAATTGAATCTTGATGGATACAAGGATGTGTTCAGGCAAATGAAGGAAAAATTCAACTTTAAATACATTGCTTCTACCTTAAGAGAAAGCCATTCAGCTTCTGATAATGGTTGGAGCGCGCTGGTTTATGATGGTAATGAATTTTATCACACTAAGCAATACCAGGTTCGAATTGTGGATCGGGTCGGCAGTGGTGATTCATTCGCAAGCGGGTTCATATATGGATTAGTTTCAGGTATGCCTATGAAGGATGCTGCTGAATTTGGTGTTGGAGCTTCTGCCTTGAAGCATACCATCCCCGGCGATTTAAATCATGCAACAGTAAAAGAAGTGATGGACCTGATACAGGGAGATGCATCGGGAAGAGTGCAGAGGTAGGCAGATGAATAGTTGATTGGTTGAGTTGTTGACTGGATATTGGGAATTGGGATTTGATATTATCTGTCATCTGTGAACTGTCAACTTATTATCACCTTGCGAAGCCTTGCGTGTCCTGAGCGGAGTCGAAGGGGGCCCTTGCGGTTAAATTCTTAAAACTACTGGAACTATGATTCTCGATACTTTGTCAAATTCAGATAGATACCTCAGTCTTCATCCGGGATTTGCTAAAGCTTTTGAATTCATTCATTCTAAGGACCTGGCTGCATTGGAAGTTGGCAAATACCAGATTGATGGAGATTTGTTGCATGCATCAGTTTCATTAAAAGATGGTGTAAACACGGAGGATGCCAAATTCGAGGCTCACAATAATTACATTGATATCCAGGTTTGTCCTTCGGGGTCCGAAAAAATAGGATGGAAACCCAGGAAGGACTGTAAGGAAGCAAAGGGCGAATACAATGCTGAGAAGGATGTAATTTTTTATGCTGATAAGCCCCAAACTTATTTCGATTTATCAGCTGGTGAGTTTGCAATTTTTTTTCCCGAAGATGTACACGCCCCAATGATTGGAGAGGGTCCAATCAAAAAACTTGTTTTGAAAATAAAAATATAGGCAGGGGATAAAAAATAATTACAATGAGTAAAACAAATGAAGTAATGGATAAGAAAGCGGAAATTCTGCGATTGATCCCTGAGCAGGGTATTCTACCGCTCTTTTTTTATAAGGATGCTGATGTAAGTGTTGAAGTGTTGAGGGCGTTGTACCATGCCGGAATAAGATCAGTTGAATACACTAATCGGGGAGAAGCAGCCTTGCAAAATTTCAAGAAGTTGAGGCAGGTCACTGATTCTGAGTTGAAGGGAATGTACCTTGGAATTGGAACAATTAAGAATGCAGAATCTGCAAAGACGTTTATTGATGCTGGAGCAGATTACATAATTAGTCCCGGACTTGTAAAGGAAGTGGCTAAGGTTGCTGATAAAAACGACATGCTATGGGTTCCGGGCTGCATGACTCCATCAGAGATTATCAGGGCCGAAAGTCTGGGCGCGAAAATCATTAAGCTTTTTCCTGGAAATATTTTGGGTCCTTCATTTTTATCGGCAATTAAGGAATTATTTCCGGACCTTTTGTTCATGCCAACAGGAGGAGTGGAGGTTGACAGAGAGAATTTATCATCCTGGTTTAAAGCAGGTGTATGCGCAGTTGGCATGGGAAGCAAGCTTATTACGAAACAGGCTTTGGAGAACCGGCAGTATGACCAGATAGTGAGTCTGACCAAAGAAGTCACTGGTATCATTCAATCGATCAGAAATAAATAAAATCTAACGAATGTCACAAGCTGCCATTGGGAAATACCGCTGGACCATTTGCGGACTCATATTCTTTGCTACCACTATTAATTACCTCGATAGAGCTGTAATCAGCTTGCTGAAAGAATATCTTGAAAAAGATTTCAAATGGAGCGAAACAGATTATGGAAACCTTGTGATCGCATTCCAGGTTTCATATGCTGTTGGATTATTGGGTGTGGGAAGAATAATTGACAAGATCGGAACCAAGATCGGATATGCCGTTTCTACTTTTTTATGGAGCCTTGCCGCAATAGGACATGCACTTGCTAAGTCCACCCTGGGATTTGGAATAGCCAGAAGTTTTTTGGGATTCACAGAGGCCGGTAATTTTCCTTCAGCGATTAAGACCGTGGCGGAATGGTTTCCTAAAAAGGAACGAGCGTTAGCGACAGGTATTTTCAACTCGGGTGCAAACGTTGGAGCGATCATCGCACCACTTACAGTTCCTTTTATTGCAGAAGAGTGGGGTTGGAAATGGGCATTTATTCTTACAGGATCGATAGGATTTTTCTGGCTCATATTCTGGTTTTGGTTATATGAAATACCTGCCAAGCAAAAGAGGCTTGGAAAAGCCGAATACGATTATATACATAGCGATGCGGATGAAGCTAAAGAAAACGATACTGAGGCAGATAAGGGTAAAGTTTCCTGGGGACGACTGCTTGCATTCAAGCAAACCTGGGCTTTTGTACTAGGAAAATTTCTTACAGATCCGGTTTGGTGGTTCTACCTTTTCTGGCTGCCTGCATTTCTTAAGGCTGAATATGGGCTTACCGGTACGCAAGTAGCTTTACCAGTAGCACTGGTTTATACTATGTCAACTATTGGAAGCATTTTCGGAGGTTGGCTGCCGTTCAATTTCATCAAGAACGGAATGCCTGTCTTCAAAGCCCGAAAAACTTCCATGTTGATCTATGCATTTGCTGTAATTCCTGTTGTGTTCGCGCAATTATTAGGTTCGATTGATATGTGGCTTGCTGTAATTATCATTGGAGTAGCAACCTCAGCACACCAGGCGTGGTCTGCTAACATATTCACTACTGTTTCTGATATGTTCCCTAAAAAAGCAGTCGGATCCATTACAGGTCTTGGTGGAATGGCAGGAGCACTGGGTGGAGTTGCAATTGCAAAGCTGGGACCTAAACTTTTCGACCATTACAGGGAACTAGGCCATATCCAAACAGGATACTACATAATGTTCTTCATTTGCGGGTCAGCATACCTTGTTGCATGGTTAGTCATGCATTTCCTTGTACCAAAAATGAAGAGGGTGAATATTTAGAGAGAAGGGGATTTCTTAGTCAGCAACAACCAGACTCAACCATAATAGGCTTAGGATAAAATGTGAAATTTCGAGAATTTCTACCCCTCTGCCTAAGTGTTTTGTTTAATTTCGAAAAAATCGTTCTGTAAAACAATTTTAGGTATTAGGAGTTTAATATCTTTATAGTATCCACCCCCTCTGGAATCCACATTTTTGAACCCCAAAGTTTATCTTATGTCAAACCTGTTCATGATAGAACTGACTTTCAAAGAGCAGCTCTATTACGCAAATGTGGCCATGCTCCAGCTAAACGCCACACGTTTTCATATCAGATTTTTGGTTTCCAAGAAAGGATGGCAGATAATGCCAGACCAGGTGGTGTTAGAAGAAGAGAAGGACCATCGCCTCAAAGTAATTGCACCAGAAAAGCTTCCTTCAGAGATTAGTATTCCACTTATTAAGGCCATCATGGCACATACAAGAGCGGCGTCTTAATAGTATTGCAGGTTAGATCAAAGCCGGAAGTCAGTTGTCGGAGGTCAGAAGTCGGACTCTATTTAGATACAATTCGTCCTATGTTTGTAGCATGGGAGTTCTCAAACAGATAGCAGAATACCTCTATTTACGCAAGCCGGATCCAAACAGACCCAAATCCTCCTGGGTTAGATATATGCATGGAATCAACAGGCTGTCCATCTTACTTTTTCTAATTGCCCTGATCATTATTTTTATCAAGATGGTTGTGTTAAAGAGGAATTAATTGAATGCAGATAATTGTGAATACTCTTTGCAGCATTTGATGATGCATGTCCGCCTTTGCTCAAATACTTTTTTAGTGTTAGATAATCCTGATTTATTTGTCGTTTTCGCTCAGGATCTTCCAGAATACTTCTTAATTCCTTGATCACATTTGCAACTGTCAATTGATCCTGGATCAACTCTTTGACGACTTCCCGGTCAAGGATGAGGTTAACAAGACTAATGAATTTTATCTTGACTAATCTTCTTGCTATCTGATACGAAATGGCAGAACCCTTATAACAAACAACCTGAGGAACACCAAACAATGCTGTTTCCAGAGTAGCTGTTCCAGAAGTAACAAGTGCGGCCTTAGCTTGCATTAATAATTGGTAGGTTCTGTTTCGAAGCGATCGTACCTGTGGATTTGCTGCAAGTATGGGTTCATAAAATTCATCGGGAAGCGAAGGTGCTTTTGCAACTATGAAGTGATATTCAGGAAATGCCTTGCTTGCCTGCAGCATGATAGGAAGTTTTTTTGCCACTTCCTGTTCCCTGCTTCCAGGTAATAGAGCAATCACATTGTTCTGATTTAAAGGAGAAATTTCAAGAGGATTGGATTGCTGGTTTTCCACAGCTTCCTCAACTACTTCAACCAGGGGGTGACCAACATATTCAACCTTGTAATTCCATTTTCGATAAAACTCTTCCTCGAATGGAAGGATCACAAGCATTTTGTCTACTGCCCTCTTGATGATATTCACTCTTTTCTCCTTCCATGCCCACACCTGTGGTGAAATATAATAAACCACTTTGAAGCTATTCTCCTTAGCCCATTCGGCGATACGAAGGTTAAAGCCCGGATAATCGATCAGGATAATTACATCAGGTCTAAAACTCAGGATATCCTTTTTACAAAACCGGAAATTTTTGAAGATGGTCCCAAGGTTCTTTACCACTTCAGCAAACCCCATAAAAGCCAACTGCCGATAATGCATCACAACCTCGCCTCCTGCCTGTTCCATAAGGTCACCTCCCCAGCAGCGAACACTTGCTAACGGGTCTAACCTCCTTAATTCTTTAATAAGGTTACTTCCATGCAGATCTCCGCTGGCTTCTCCGGCTATGATGTAATATTTCATTCGTAAAAAAATCTTCCCATGGCACGCAAAATAATTGTCCCGGGTTGATAAATGCAAGATAGTTGATGGAAGTTGATTGAAAATTCTATGCCTGAAGTTGGGTGCGAGGTCGGAGGTTGAGGTCCGAGGTCGGAAAGTCAGTCAGAAAATAGAATTCCATAAGGCGAGATATTCTATTCGACAAGTTTGATCGTGGAAAATATCCACTTCTGCGCTTTTCATCCTTTGTTAGAGAGACTGTTTTGAAGATACATTTGTCAAAAGGCTTCATGATAAAGACCTTTTTCGATCTGGAAATCTTCAAGGAAGCCTATTCATTGGCAGCGAGTATTTTTAGATTTTCCAGAAGCTTTCCAAGGAAGAAACGTATTCTCTGACAAATCAGTTGATAAGGTCTTCAAGATCTGTCTGCGCTAATATAGCGGAAGGTTGGGGGAAAAGACAATATGTAAACGAGTTCAAAAGACATCTAATATACGCAGCAGGGTCGTTGCAAGAAACGAAGGTTTGGTTGCTATTTGCGAGTGATTGTAAATATCTACCTGCAGAAATATTCGATGAACTTATCAAGAGCTCATAAAAATTAGGAGCTAAAATTTATAGATTACTGATCAATTGGAAATCTTTAAAAGCTCTTCCAATTAATCCCTTCTTCTTTCAGATCTCCGACTTCCGACCTCAGACTTCACTTCCTGGCGTCTTGGCGCCTTTGCGGTTAAATTCTTGACAGCTAAGAATTCAGCGAATCATTTTCACCAAGAGAACCGCTATTCCATAAATAATTGTAATAACAAAGACACCCTTCGCTGTTTGATCCCTTCTTGTATTCAGGAAGATCGTGAACAGGACTGCGTTTGCGATCAGTGAGATACTGCTGACCCCAGTGAGAAGACTCTTATTGGTCTTGAGATAATAAAAATATTCGGAGAGATTAATCTGATCTGCAAAATTGATGAAGTAGTACGCAATCATTGCGACAATAGGAGCAATTGCTCCATACAGAATTCCAAGTTTCAGGTTGTCTCTTTTGAAGATCACAATTTCCACGAGTTTTCGAGTTTGCCCTTCAAAACGTAATTCGTCATATCAAATTGTACTGGTACAAGGCTAACATAACCATTATCAAGTGCCCAAACATCAGTATCCTTTCCCTTATCCATATTCACGAATTCACCCGTGAGCCAATAATATTTTCTACCATGAGGATCATTCCGCTCCAGAAAATCTTCCTCATATTTCGCATAAGCCTGCCTGCAGATCTTTATTCCCTTGATAAGATTTACGGGAAGTGCAGGAATATTAACGTTCAGGACCTGGTGTTTATCCAATTGGTTTTTAAGCGTCAGTTCTACAATTATTCTTGCAAACTTTCTTGAGGCTGTGAAATCGGCATCAATACTATAATCCAGTAAAGAAAATCCGATTGAAGGAATGCTTTCGATAGCGGCCTCTACCGCGGCCGACATGGTTCCTGAATAAATTACATTAATAGAGTGATTAGCGCCATGGTTGATTCCACTTATGCAGAGATCAGGTTTTCTGTGAAGGATCTTATCTACCGCCAGTTTTACACAATCAACCGGAGTTCCTGAGCACCCGTAGGCTTCAATATCTCCAAAATCATTGACCGGGTGAAGTCTTAATGGACTGCCAATCGTAATGGCATGTCCCATGCCTGATTGCGGTTTATCGGGGGCAACAACAACTATTTTTCCCAGGTCTCGGACAGCCTCTACAAGGTTTCTGATCCCTGGGGCGCTGATTCCATCATCATTGGTGACCAGAATGACCGGCTTGTCTGACTTAAAAGAAGCTCTGGGTTTTGCTCTTTTTGTGGCAGCTTTCTTAGTTTTTGCCATAGTTTTTCAAGTTGCAAAAGTAAGCGGAATGGTTCGGATTGTTTCCTCTTTATTCATATGGAATTCAACTAAGACCACCAATTTTTAATACAGGATGAATTTTCCCACATTCTATTGAATTGCCCACAAAATCGGCCGGATCACTGTTCTCGTGTTTATTTTTACTCCTCTTTCGGCTACCTTTGCGGCCAGTTAAATACCATGTAAATGGCAGGACAATTAAAAGAAGTTAGAAACAGGATAAAATCGGTTCAAAACACCCAGCAGATCACCAAGGCCATGAAGATGGTCAGTGCTGCAAAATTGCGCAGGGCACAGGAAGCCATCATCCAGATGAGGCCCTATGCCAGGAAGTTGCAGGAAATGCTTAGCAATATTGTTACCGGGGCTGAAGGTGATATTCAATCAACGTTAGCTACTGAGCGTCCTATTGAAAAGGTTTTGATCTTTTCAATTACAAGTGATCGTGGACTGGCAGGGGCATACAATAGTAACCTGATCAAATTGACCAAACAATTGATCAATGAAAAATATCCGGACCAGGCAAAAAAAGGAAATGTATTCATTTGGAATATAGGCAAGAAAGGTTTTGAGCATTTTAGTAAGAATAAATTTAAAGCAGATTCAACTTATAAAGATTTACTTCAGAATATTTCATTTGAACAGGTGCAATTGGCGGCACAAGCTGCGGTAAAAGCTTTTGAGAATAAGGAATTTGATGTGGTTGAAGTTGTTTACAGTGAATTCAAGAATGCAGGAACCCAGCGCTTTGCGATTGAAAGATTTCTCCCAATACCAAAAGTGGTCGTAAAAGCTGGAGCACGTAAAACTGATTTCATATTTGAACCCGGAAAGGATGAGTTGATAGCCGAGTTGATGCCAAAGATCCTGAATACACAGTTATACAAGGCTGTTTTGGATGCTAATGCATCTGAGCATGGAGCCAGAATGACTGCAATGGATAAAGCATCAGAAAATGCGAACGAAATTCTGAAATCGCTTCGTATATCTTACAATAGAGCAAGACAGGCTGCAATCACAACCGAACTTACGGAGATAGTTAGTGGAGCTGCAGCATTGCAGGGATAGGTATTATGAGATTCAGTTTAAGCTGCATTTTACGATTGATCTGAGTTCCCAAATCTGAATCAAATGGAAATAAGTAACCTGATACTTCATGTGGAAGCCTTGCTGTTTGCAAGCGACCGGCCACTTACGGCCATCGATCTTACTGAATTGATCAATAATGCTTTTGGTTTCATGGAGGAAAAGGTTCAAACCGAGCAGATTCAAACTGCAATTGAAGGCATCGTTGAAAAATATAATTCTGAATTTTATCCATTCAGTTTAAGAGAAAGTGGAGGTGGTTTTCAATTTCTCACAAAGAAAGACTATCATAAAACGGTGGCTCAATTGAATGGTGAGAAATTCCTGAAAAGACTTTCCACCGCTGCACTTGAGACACTTTCCATCGTCGCGTATAAGCAACCTATCACCAAGTCGGAAATAGAAGCAATACGTGGAGTGAATTGTGATTATTCCATTCAAAAGTTATTGGAAAAAGAACTAATTGTAATCACAGGTCGAAACGAATTGATGCCCGGCAAACCTCTGGTGTATGCTACTTCAAAGACTTTCATGGATTATTTCGGGATCAATTCTCCCGATGAATTGCCCAGACTAAAAGAGGTTTATGCCGATGTAATTGTTGAACCTACTCAGGTACACTCAGCTAACACTAATACTGAGAAAGAAGAATCCGAAGAATCCGAAGAATCATCGGAAGCAAAGATCAGTTTAGATTCAGAGGCAAGCGCATTTTCTGTAACAGAAACCGGTGAGTTGATTCATGGGTCCAGAGACGTAGATGAAGCTTCAAGTAACGAAGAACAAGCTTGAATTTGAAAGTTCGAGAGTTCGAATGTTCCTTGCGAAGCCTTGCGCCCTCGCGCTTTTGCGGTTAAAGTTCAACCCTAAACACAAAACTCTAAACCCGAAACTCTTTATGCCTGAACAACTTTCATTTGATTTTTTGGTCCAGATGGCCAATCAGTTTGGAACTCCACTCTATGTTTATCATGCTGAAAAGATCAAGGAACAGTATGAAAAACTATCCAATGCTTTTAAAGGCTGTGATGCAAAGTTTTTTTATGCCTGCAAAGCCCTCACCAACATTAATATTCTCAAGTACATGCAGCAATTAGGAGCTGGCCTTGATTGCGTAAGTATTAATGAAGTGAAGATTGGATTAAAGGCAGGATTTCCAGCATCGGATATTCTGTTTACACCAAATTGTGTTGATTTCAATGAAGTTGTTGAAGGAAAGGATTTAGGAGTCAGGATCAACATTGATAATATTTCTATTCTTGAACAGTTTGGGAACAGGTTCGGAGATAGTTATCCCATTTCTATCCGCCTCAATCCTCATATTATGGCTGGTGGAAACTTTAAAATATCAACCGGTCATGTTGATAGTAAGTTTGGAATCTCCATCCATCAGATCCGTCACATAGAACGAGTGGTCAAAACTTTCAAAATGAAGGTCACCGGAGTCCATATGCATACGGGTAGCGAAATAAAGGATGTTGGAGTTTTCCTGGAAGGCCTGGAAGTAATGTTCAATACTGCAACCCATTTTCCCGACCTTGAATTTATAGATCTGGGAAGCGGATTTAAAGTACCTTATCAGCCAGATGATCCAGAGACCGATGTAAATCAACTTGGAAAAAAAGTCTGTAATGCTTTTGCTGCTTATGAAAAAGAATCTAAGAAAAAATTACAAGTCTGGTTTGAGCCCGGAAAATATTTGGTAAGCCAGGCAGGTTATTTCATAGTGAAAGCAAATGTGATCAAGCAAACCCCTGCAACTGTATTTGTTGGTGTGAATAGTGGCTTCAATCATTTGATCCGGCCAATGTTTTATGAAGCTTACCACCATATTGAAAATATTTCCAATCCTAAAGGAGCTGAGAGAATTTATACCGTGGTTGGAAACATTTGTGAAACTGACACCTTTGCATGGGACAGGAAATTGAATGAGGTACGCGAGTCAGACTATCTTGTTTTTTATAATGCAGGAGCATATGGATTTGAAATGTCCTCTAATTTCAACTCGAGATTGAAACCTGCCGAGGTTTTGGTGAAGGATGGAAAAGCTCATCTCATTAGGCAACGAGATGTTTTTGAAGATTTGCTCCGTCAGCAAATCGAAGTTCTATAAAATGTCAACCAATAGATTTATACAATTAATAAAACATCCTGTAAAATCCAGGATGTTCTTATTTTCAAGGTTGCCAAGTGCTTACTTTGCCGGAATTAGAATAAAGAGTATTGATGAGGAAAGTTGTGAAGTGACTGTTCGCTATAAGTGGTTTAGCCAAAATCCATTCAGGTCCACTTATTTTGCTTGTCTCAGCATGGCGGCAGAGATGAGCACGGGTGCCCTGGCGATGGCACATATTTACGGCATGAAACCCTCCATCTCAATGCTTGTTTTGAAAGTGCATGGGGATTATCTGAAGAAAGCAATTGGAGTTACCAGTTTTGTATGCGATCAGGGGAATCAGATAAAAAGTGCAATTGAGGAAGCAATACAAACAGGAGAGGCACGAACAATTCAACTTCGTTCCATAGGTAAGAATGATTCAGGAGAATTGATCGCTGAATTCATGATCGAATGGTCTTTCAAAGCCAAGTCCCGATAGATTCAAAATAGGTTTCAAAAATTTCCTCTATGACAATATCATTTCATGGCGCTGCCCGTTGCGTAACAGGTTCAAAACATCTGCTCACACTTGATAATGGGAAAAAAATATTGCTTGACTGCGGGATGTTCCAGGGGATGGGAAAGGAAACTGGTGATCTTAACCGGGATCTGGGGTTCAAGGCTTCTGAGGTTGATGCAATGATCCTGAGCCATGCACATATTGATCATAGTGGGTTGATTCCAAAACTTTGCAGCGAAGGATTCGCTGGTAAAATTTTCTGTACTCCCGCTACCAAGGATCTCACCAACATTCTGTTACAAGATTCAGCAGAAATTCAGGAAGAGGATATAAGATTTGTAAATAAGAGACGGGCAAGTCAGGGGTTACCGTATTTAAATCCTTTGTACACCGTACTGGATGCGCAGGAATGCGTGAAACAATTCGTTGCAGTTGAGTACAGCAAATGGTTTGAAGTGATGGAAGGGGTGGAGTGCATGTTTACGGATGCAGGTCACATAATTGGCAGTCAGGTTGTAAGTCTAAGGATAAATGAAAAACAAAAAACCACAAGCATTTGTTTCAGTGGAGATGTTGGCAGATACAGAGATTTAATCTTGAGATCTCCAGATGTATTTCCTCAGGCAGATTATATTTTGATGGAGTCGACTTATGGAAACAGCTTACACGAACAGAGCGTAACAACTCCCGATCTCTTATTAGAGTGGATTGAAAAAGCCTGCGTCGTTAGGAAAGGAAAACTTATTATGCCTGCATTCAGCGTAGGCAGAACACAGGAATTGTTATATGCCCTGAACCAATTAGAACTTGAGAATAAGTTACCGAAGGTTGATTATTTTGTTGATAGTCCATTGAGCGTACAAACTACCAAGGTCGTTAAAAGCTATCCCGGTTACTTTAATAAAAGAGTTCAGGGAATTCTTGAAAGGGATAACGACCCATTTTCATTTGAAGGATTGAAATTCATCTCAACAGTTGAGCAATCCAAGATGATCAACATGCGGAATGATCCATGTGTGATTATTTCTGCCAGCGGTATGGCAGAAGCAGGAAGGGTGAAGCATCATATCAGCAACAATATCGAAAACAGCAAAAATACAATCCTGCTAACAGGTTATTGCGAACCTCGATCTCTTGGTGGAAGGCTAATGGCAGGTGAAAAAGAGGTAAGAATATTTGGCCTGATGCACCAGGTAAATGCCCAGGTGGGATCCATCAGAAGTATGAGTGCCCATGGAGATTATGAAGACCTTTCACAGTGGCTCGCCTGCCAGGACCCAAAACTGGTGAAACGCCTGTTCCTTGTGCATGGAGAATTTGATGTTCAGCAACCCTTTCAGCAACGTCTTATGAAGAAAGGGTTTGAAGTTGAGATCCCTGAAATCCATTCAACAGTTACTCTAAACTGAAGAATTACTGTCCAAAAGACCGCTCTAGCCCACTTCTGATAATAGATTCGTGAATTCCACGTTTAGGAATAACTGGTGAAAACCAGGTGGAATCAATACCTATGAACCGCCGATTATTAACCCTATTGAGCCCTGTCTATGAGGATTTTGTGTATTCAGGTCTGTATGAGGACATACCCCCTGACAGACGGAAGCAGGTGATGCGTTTCAATATCTTCATCTTCCTGGCCTTAATGGTTAATGTTCTTGCCGTTCTTTCCTATTTCTTTCACGGTTTGTATATAAGTGCGCTGATCAATATTACTTCAGCCTATTTTTTCCTTGTTGCCTACTACTGCAATAGCAAACGAAAACTTGCTCTTGGAAGGATCATTTCGGTCCTTAACATCAATCTCTACCTGGTGGTGATTTGCCTCGTTGAAGGATGGCATGCCGGTGAGTACCTGTATTTTTTTCCCTATTTTCTTATCCTTACATTTCTTGTAAGCCTGCATAAAGATCATTCTGAGTTGATATTCATTTATACAATTGCGATCGTATCAATTCTCCTTTGCTACTACCTGAGTCCAGCTGAAAATCATATGCAACGACTTATCATAAATACATATGATAGATTGTTCAGCACCAACCTCACGTTTACCCTTGTACTAACGATAATATTTTCGTATTCAATCCTTCGGGTTAACCGGGATCATGAAATGACGATTCTTCAGGAAAAACAATTCGGAGATACAATCTATAATACATCTCTTGATGGCGTATTCATTATTTATAAGGATTCATTGCTGATTGACAGCTGCAACAAACGAATTCTGGAAATGTTTGATGTGGAAGATGCAAAGCATCTGAAATCAACTTCCATTACAGACTGGCTGGATGATCACTACAAGGAGCGATTTTTAAATGCAATAGATACAATTACAAAGGAACCCAATCACTGGCAGGGAGAGATTCAGTTCACTTCACGAAAGGGCCGGGGCATGCATGGGTACGTAAGTATTATTCCATTCATTTATAAGAGCACTTCCTATTTCAAGTTAAGAATCCTGGATATCACAGAGATAAAGGTTGCTGAGTTTGAATTGATAAGCGCAAGGGAAAAAGCTGAAGTAGCAGCCCGAACAAAGACAAGGTTTCTTTCGAATATGAGTCATGAATTGCGTACACCATTAAATGGAATCATTGGGGCAACAAATTTATTGTTGCAGGAAGATTATCTGCCATCTCAAAAGCCCCATCTTGATGTACTCCGCTATTCATCGGAACATACCATGGGTTTGATCAATGACATTCTGGATACTACCAAGATAGAAGCGGGAAAAATTGAACTAAATGAAACGCCAGTCAACCTTAATTCTTTTTGCCGGAGAGTTGCGCTGCAATTTTCAGCGATCGCCATGGCCAAGGGACTAAGTTTCAGAACCGATATTGACGGAACGCTTGATCAGGAATTGATGGTGGATGAAACCAGACTTCAGCAGGTGCTGAACAATTTGTTATCAAATGCTGTCAAATTCACCGAGCATGGATTTGTTTCTCTTACATGCAGGTGCCTGGCGCAAACGAGTCAGAAAGCTATTGTAACCTTTGAAGTTCAAGATACAGGCATTGGAATTCCTTCTTCAAAGCACAAAGAAATCTTTGAAAGTTTTACGCAGGCAGATATTAATACTACAAGAAAATATGGGGGCACAGGGTTAGGTCTTGCGATCAGTAAGAAACTGGTAGAAATGTTCGGAGGAGATCTTCAGGTGTTCAGTTCTCAGCATGAGGGTAGTAAATTTCTATTTTCAATTGAACTGAAGATCAATCACGACTGGAAGCAGTATATCAATGAGGAAAAACCAAAAGATTTCTCATCACTTACTGGTGTGAAATTGCTGATAGCAGAGGATAACCATGTGAATATGTCGATAGCCAAAAGATTTCTGAATAAATGGGGTGTGGATGTTTCTGAAGCAGTTAATGGACTGGAGGCATTGGAGAAATTCAAGCAAGGCAATTATGATGTGCTACTGATTGATCTTGAAATGCCTGAAATGGACGGAACAACTGCTCTTAAAGAAATCAGAAAGATCAATAGAATAATTCCAGCTGTTGCATTTACTGCAGCAGTTTATGACAATATGCATGTTGACCTATTGGCCAAAGGGTTTAATGATTTTATTCATAAGCCATTCAGGCCTGAAGAATTGCATAATAAAATATATAACCTCATTGCAGGCAAGAGAGCTTAACCCTTCAAGAACACCCCAATTCGAAACTAGTCTCTGCGAATCCTCCTTTCACTCTTTTTCTCTGCGGTTAATTATTTTTTTACCGCAGAGAAAGAGAGGGCACAGAGTTTACGCAGAGGTGTGTTACAATTCGCTAATCCACTTTTTAAAAGCGCCTGAATTCTCCTGACTAACTACAATCTCTTCGTCAAGAGGAAGAGTCATCTCAACACTGATCTTGCTTCTTTCAAGTGGCTTAAATCTCTTTATGAAATTCACATTGACTATGTACTTGCGGTTGGCACGGTAGAATTGATTTGTATCCAATTCCTCTTCCAGTTCAGCGAGGTTGTTTGCTTCCGCCATGTATTTCCTGTTGTCTTTATCCACCAGGAAGATCAATTTATGTTCAGTGAAGAAGTAAACAATATCATCGGTTTTTATGGCCTGAAATTCAACCCCTCTTTTAACAATAATTCTTGACTTCTTTTTATCCTGGCTATTATTAAGATAATTGAAGAGGGGAGAATAATTTCCCAGAAAATGCTGCTGAAGATTTTTATATTTCTTCATTGCGTTCTTCAACTTATCCTGATCAATTGGCTTTAAGATATAATCGATGCTATTGTATTCGAATGCCTCTGTAAGATATTTGTCATAGGCAGTAGTGAAAATTACAGGGCATGTAACAGTTGTTGACTTAAAGATGTTGAATGATGGTCCATCGGACAATTGCACATCCATAAATATTAAGTCGGGAGCAGGATTTTCATTCAGCCATTGTACTGAATCCTTAACGCATCCAAAGGCGGCAACAACCTTGATATTGTCTTCAATCGATTTCAATTCACTCACCAGTGATTCATAAGCAGGCTTTTCGTCTTCAATAATTAGAATGTTCATGGCTTAAAATTTTAAAATAGGTAATTTGACAGAAAAATATTTGAAGTTATTTTCCACAACTATATTCTTTCGCGTTATAAGTTTATAACGATTATCCAGATTATTCAGTCCTATTTTATTTGAAGGGGCTGATTGCTGTTTTGGACGGATGGGATTTCGTATAATCACGAAATTTGTTGAAACAGAAACCCTGATATCAAGAGGATGCATTTCGCTGAATTCATTGTGCTTGATTGCATTTTCTACCAGGGTTTGCAAGGAGATCGGTGGGATCAGAAAATCTTCACTGCTTAAGTCTGCAATTTCTATGACCATGTTCACAGCTTCAGAGAACCGGATCTTTAGTAAATAGAAATAATTGCTGATGAACTCTAATTCCTCCTTTAATAGAACCAGGTCTTTTTCTTTATTTGACAATATATATCGATACACTTTCGCCAGGGTATCATTATAAAGCCTTGCACTTTGTGGCTCCCTTGTAATCAGGTAAGAGAGGGTATTTAATGAATTGAAAATAAAATGCGGATCTATCTGCGATTTCAATGCTTCCAATTCTGCTTCAACCTTAGCCAACTCCATCTTTTTAGCGCGGGTGCGATTATATTCCATCTCTTTTCGCAAAAGAATAATCTCAAAAAGGTTGTTGATGAATAAAATACTTATGACCACGAGTAAGCATCCAGCCATAATTGAGCTATGACTAAGAGTTTCTTTCGATATCCAATCCCAGCCATATAAGGCTGCTGTGCTCACCAGGGCAGAGAAAATAATATTGGCAAGAAAATAAGTTAGTACGATCCTGAAATAATCGTCATACAATTCCACGTTGTTCTTTCGGATATAATACAATAGCCGAACATTTCCTTTCCAAATGATGATTGCAATAAGGATGAAATAAGAGTAAGCTGCCAGTAATTGTAATGGAGTATAAGCTTGATTTGTAATAAGCCCAGCCATGTTAGGAATGAGTATCCCTAACAACGGAACAATAAGGTAGTTAAAGGTTCGGTTCAGCCTTTTACCAACCAAGGCTGTGGCCGGGTTGAAATTCATGGCAGGTGTTTTCGGTATGACTTTCTCTGTGACCAGAAAGTTTTTCTCCGGGTTAGGGATTGTTTTTTGTCAAATCTCTTACTACGAAAGGTTCCGTGATCAAATGTATTGGATCGATTTTTATGTAACGTGATTCTTATATCATCTAATAGCCATTCATACAGATTATTGACAATTTTAACAACTGAACCTGCAACGCTAACATAAGGAATGCAAAACGTTCTAATTTGCTGCATCGTTTATCAGGCTGGGTTGCCATTTATACAACTTCAGTTGCAATTTTTATGGGATCAGATTTTTTTTCAATTGAATTTTACTTCTTCAGTCGTGGTTTTTACAAGTTGAGATTTGATTTTACTTGCTTCAGTTACAAAATCTGCAAATATTTAATTTCATCTTTTTGAACATGACATTTGAATGACAAGAAACCCGTTAAAAGTCATGTTTTAAACTTGTCGCTTGATTTTTCATCTCGCAATTAGTGGCTTTCAGTGCTGAAATTCCCAGCTCCAGTATTATAGTGGATTTTCAAAACCAGCAAACACGGAGTATTCCTTGTCTCCCGAGTCTGAACTGTTTTACACACATTTTCTATTCACCAAAACTTCAACTAATGAGAAAGTTGTTACTTTTCTGGTGCGTTTTTCTATTGTACCAGGTATCATTCGCCCAAAGCAAGACCGTTTCCGGGCGGGTGACAGATACAGACACCCAGACCCCCATTCCCGGAGTTTCAATTGTAGTCAAAGGCCAGCGGACTGGAGTTACATCCTCAAGTGATGGAACTTTTAGCCTGACCATTCCTTCCAACGCAAGGGTATTGGTATTTAGTTCTGTTGGTTTTTCAACCAAGGAAATCAATATTGGAAACTCTACTGAATTCAATGTAACCTTAGGGAGAAGCGAGACAGATCTGGAAGGCGTTGTTATAACTGGTTATACTAAAGAAAGCAGAAGTAAATATTCAGGTGCTGCATCAAAAGTAACATCAGAAAAGATCAACAATGTACCGGTTGCATCTATTGATCAGATTTTACAGGGAAGAGCTCCGGGTGTATTTGTAGGATCGGGTTCTGGTCAACCCGGAGCAAATGCAACCGTGCTTATTCGTGGAGTTACATCCATTAGCGGTATCAATCAACCTCTTTATATAATGGATGGAATTCCCATTGAACCTGGCGTCTTCCAATCACTCAATCCTTCTGATATTGAAACAGTGGATGTATTGAGAGATGCAACTTCTACAGCGCTTTATGGTTCAAGAGGAGCAGCAGGTGTAATCGTAATTACAACTAAAAAGGGAAAATCAGGAAGAACTATTTTTAGTCTCAAGACTCAAACAGGATTTGCAACAAGGTCAAGACCAAAATTCACTATGATGAATAGTGAAGAAAGAATCGCCTTTGAAGAGCAAATTGGTCTGGAGTCTGGTCTTACAATAGGGCCAGGCTGGTATCTTTCAAGAAAGAATCCAGCTAATGCTTCAGTTCCAGCAGCAGAACTTGCACAGTATGATCGTTGGCTGGACAGCTTACGCAATAGCCATATTGACTGGACTGATATCTATTTCAGAACCGGTCGTTTCCAGGAGCATGAAGTGAGTGCAAGTGGTGGATCAGACAAGACGAGATTTTATACTTCTTTCAATTATTATAAAGAGCAGGGAATTTCTTTACGTTCAGACCTTGAGCGTTATTCCGTGCGTACGAATGTTGATTTCGGAACAAACAAATTCACAGGTGGTATCAACATGGGCGTTGGCTTTACTCGCCGCAATTTCATCGAGAATGAAAACACAACTGCGGTAACCAACCCTTTCGCATCAGTTTATTATGCCTTACCATATGAGATCCCTTACGTGAATGGCAAGCTTATTCATAGTGGAAACGCAGGCACTATCGGTGGTGTTTTTGACCAACGTGAAGGTTCTGATGGATTGGAAAGAATGGAAGCTACTACGCAGAGCAACAATCAGCTTAAAGGAACACTTAGCGGAAATTTCAAGTTGAGGCTCATGAGTTTTCTGTCGCTTATTGGAACTGCCGGAATTGATTTCAGAGAAACAATCCTTGACAGGCAGATCAAGCCCGGAACAAGAACAGGTGGAAATGCACCTGGCGGAAGAGGAAGTCTCCAGAAAAACTATGCAAGAAATGTGCAGGTGAGTGGAAATGGTGGATTGAATTTCAATCACACTTTCGCAGAACGTCACAGTCTTGATGTAACCACACTTGTTGAAGCCCTCAGAGATTGGGGTCAGAACTTTGGATTTACTGGATACGGAATTGATCCTCTTCGTCAGGGAACTCCTGCAGGTGTTACTGCTGGTTCTACTACAGCTGGATTCATTCCAGTTATTGCTGGAAACGAATTGAATCCGAATCGTGCGTATGTGGCCTTTATTGGAATTGGCAAATACACCTTTGATAATAAGTACACACTGAATATGAGCTATCGTTATGATGGAGCAACTCAGGTTCCTGCTAAGAACAGGTGGAAAGGATTCTACTCTGCCGGTGTTGCATGGAATGCTACTGAGGAAAAATTTCTGGCCAATTCTAAGTTCATTGATAACTTAATCTTCAGAGCAAGTTATGGCCAGGCGGCTACCCCTTTCAATGGTGACTTTAACTATCTCTCCAATTATGCCGGTGCTGGCGCATATGATGGATCACAGGGATTGGCTCCGGCATTTGGAAATCCTGATTTTGATTGGGAGTATACAAATACTACCAACATAGGTGTCGATGTTGCTTTTTGGAACAGACGTGCAAGAGTGAAGTTGGATGTATATGATAAGAAAACCAGGAACCTTGTTTTACAGCAACGACTTTCAGCTACTTCCGGTTTCCCAGGTGGGGGTAATGTGAATGCGGGAAGCATGTATAATAAGGGTATTGAAACAGAAGTTTCAGTTGATGTAATCAGCAATAGAGATATAACATGGACCTTAGGCGCTAACCTGGGTTATAATAAGAATAAGATTACCAGCCTTGGATCCGTCAATGAATTTCCTCAAGGTACTGCCATCATTCGTGTAGGCCTTCCTTTTGGAGCTCATTACCTTCCTAAGTGGGCAGGAGTTGATCCGGCAACCGGAAATCCTCAGTATTACAATCTTGATGGAACTATTACCACAACCTACAACAGGGCAACTCAAAGTGCTGCTGATTTCGGATCATGGGTAGCACCACTTACAGGTGGATTTAGTAGTTCATTCAACTTTCATAATTTCTATGTTGAAGCTTTCTTCAGTTTCGCCAAAGGCGGCAAGAGATTCAACAATGAAGACTTCTTCAATGAAAATGTTTCCTTCGCAACAAGTAATCAGTCAAGCAGGGTGTTTGCTGAACGCTGGCGCAAGGCAGGTGATATCACCGATATTCAACGTTACACTGCAAGAAGGGATTTTTCTTCCAAGGATATACAGGATGCATCTTATATAAGATTCAGGAATCTTAATGTTGGATATAATTTTCCTTCCAATATAATTTCCAGGATCAAGTTTGTATCATCTATAAGTATATATGTCCAGGCACAAAATCTTGCCACCTTCACCAAGTGGAGAGGATTTGATCCGGAGGATAATAATAATATCGCTGCGTTTGAATATCCACAGAATAAGGTGGTCACTGGTGGAGTTAAAATTGATTTTTAATGAATTCAAATAGATAATTATGAATCTGAACAAAAATATTATTCGATTTCTCATTCTTGCGTCGGCATTGTTTATCGTGCCTTCCTGCAAAAAATACCTTGAGAAAAAGCCGCTTGATACTACTCCCGAATCCACCGTGTTTACCACACTGGCTGGAATGGAGACTGCTCTAATTGGTGTGTATGCGCAATTAGCGGCGGCATATCCAAATGACATCTATGCCACAGCTCTTGTAACTGATGAAGCATGGCTTCCTACAGAGAATAATACGGGCCGAGGAGTGATTCCTTATAGATGGCAATTTGATGCTGCTACCGGTGAGGTTACTGCAGCGTGGAATGCTTATTATATAACAATCAACCGTGCTAATAAGCTGTTGACAAATGCAGCCAATGTTCCGGTAAATGATGCCGCTGAAACATTGCTCCGCGATCAGTACAGGGGAGAAGCCCTGGCAATTCGTGCGTTTTCTCATATGCAATTGTTGAAAAACTATGCAGCTTCCTTTGATGCTGCTGCACTTGGAATTACCTATATGGAAGTATCTGAGATCGGAAAACCTTCCAGAAATACTGTGGCTCAGGTCTTTGCTAAACTTAAAGCAGATCTGGCTACTGCCAAAGGACTAATTCCTTCAACGTATACAAAGAATACACGTGTTACCAGAGCAGCAGTTACTGCCTTGCAAGCACAGGTGGCTTTGTATGAAAAGGATTGGGATGCTGCAATTGCTGCTTCTTCAGAAGTAATAACAGCTTTTCCACTTGCAACCCGCGCACAATTCCTTCTGGTCTGGAAAGATCAAAGCAACGCTGAGGTGATCTGGAAATTAAAAAGAAATGCAGGTGAAGCCCGTATTGGAGATACGTATTTTGATCGTGCGCAGAGCAAGATCGTTTATGGACCTTCAAAAGAACTAAGGGATACATATGATGCCGTGAATGATGTGAGATATGAAGCGTATGTGTTGAATCTTGGATCAGGAAGATTTGCGCTTAACAAATATCGTGGTGGCGATGCTGCAAATGTTAACCTTGCAGATCTGAAGGTTTTCAGAACTGCAGAAATGTACCTGATCAGAGCAGAGGCCTATGCGCAGAAGAATGATCTTGTTAAGGCTGCAGCAGATGTAAACACTCTTCGTGCAGCAAGGATCACAGGATATGTTCCCCAAACCTTTGCAACAAAAGACGACGCTATCAATGCGATCCTGATGGAAAGATTTAAAGAGCTCGCTTTTGAAGCACATCGTTATTATGATCTGAAAAGAAATCGTCTTCCAATTACCCGAATTGCTGAAGATGCAATCAATGCTCTTGGAGCAGTATTGCTTACACCTGATAAGAAGGAATATCTATTCCCGATTCCATTGACAGAGATCCAGGCAAACGAGAATATGCAGCAGAACACTGGATTCTAATTGACTTTTATTGAACAGTAAAATGAAGGCCTCTCATCTGAGAGGCCTTTTGTTATTTCAGCTCTGAAGCAGAAAATATGGCAACTGAAATTTTCTGAAAACAGTAAGTGCCAAGTACCGAAATCAATCTTATTCTGAAGCGGTACAGGATCAGGCTCAACAACTAAAAATCACAACTGAGGCGGTGAGAATGCTAAAATTCTCTCCGCGGATTTCAATTTTAGTTTTAAATAAGACAGGTTCAACATCATTTTTTCCGGCTCTGGTATTATACCGACCTCATAAAATCAGCCCTCCATTTATTTTTCGTGTCTGTACCTACCTGAGACCAATCGTAACTATTTACTTAATCTAAACATGCATGTAATGAGAAAATTGTTATTACTCTTATTATCATTTTTGTCTGTGACCATGGTCATCGCCCAGAACAGGACCATCTCAGGAACTGTTACAGATGAAAAGGGTAGCCCTCTGGTGGGGGTAACAATCAGTGTGAAAGGCACCAGTATCGCTACTCAATCAAAAGACGATGGAACCTTTTCACTAGCAGTTCCGAATACTGCCAAAACTTTAGTTTTTTCAACTGTTGGCTATGCAAACCGGGAGGTTACTCTCGGAACAAGCAATGTTTTAAACGCTACACTTACTCAGCAAGCCAATGAAATGAAGGAGGTAGTAGTCACTGCCCTGGGAATTGTGAAGGATAAGCGTGCACTTGGGTATGCTACACAAACTCTGAAGAATGACCAAATCGCAAATAAAGGTGAACCCAACCTTATCAATGCACTTCAGGGAAAAGTAGCGGGTGTAACAATCACCAGCGCGAGTGGTAGCCCAGGTTCATCAAGCAATATCAATATCCGTGGGATCACTTCATTTCTTGGAAGTAATCAACCACTCTTTATTGTTGATGGAATTCCCGTAAGTAATGATGTCGATAGAACAACCGGTGGTCCCATTTCAACACTTGGAGACCAGCAGCCACCAAATAGGATACTTGATCTTAACCTCAATAATATCGAAAGTGTAAACATTTTGAAAGGCCCGGCGGCTGCAGCCTTGTATGGTTCGCGCGCTTCAGCCGGAGCAATTGTGATAACAACTAAGAAAGGTTCAAGCGCCAGAGGAAAAGTTGATATCACTTTGAATTCATCTTATGGCTTTCAAAATCAAAATGGTTTACCTGAATTCCAAACTGAATATGGACAAGGACTCAATGGAGTCTTCAATTCAATCAGTGGTAATTCATTTGGACCAAAGTTTGGAACAACGCCAACTCTTGTCAACGGTCTCATAAATGCAAATGGCACAACAAATCCTTATCAACTCTATGCTGATAATATCAAGGATTTCTTTGAAACTGGTCATGTATGGGATAACAACCTAAGTATAAATATGGGTGATGCATCCCAAAATGCAACCCTTTCACTGGGAAACTTTGACCAAAAGGGAATTCTTCCTGCTACCTCACTTAATCGTACAAGCGTAACATTTGGAGCGGGTGCGCAAATGAATAAAGTAAGAATCAGTGGAAGCGCTACATATACAAGTACAGTTCAAAATGGAATTCTTGGAGGAAACAGTGCAGGAGGAGGAAGCGGATTTGCATATCTCGTGAATGTTCCAAGAAGTGTTGACCTTCGGTCATTCAAAAACAATTACAAGAATCCTGATGGAACTCAAAATTGGCCATTGATCACTAATGGTATTGAGAATCCTTATTTCACGGCCTACGAAAATCCTGTCAAGAGTAATTTATCTCGCGTACTTGGAAACATTACGATGGGATATGACATAGCAAGCTGGCTAAATGTTAGTTACCGGTTTGGAGTAGATGCATATACAGATAGGAGAAAGCAAATCTTTGCGGTGAATTCGAGAGTGGTTCCAAAGGGATTGGTTTTAGAAGATGTATTCTACCGTTCAGAATTGAATGGCGATCTTAATATCAACGCAAAGAAGAATGACATATTCATCGATGGTTTGAATGCGACCGTTCTTCTTGGTCACAATGTCAACCAACGAAAATTTCAAAATGTTAGCTCGAAAGGTGATGATCTCACCATCCCGGGTTATTATAACCTGAACAATGCAGCAACTTTTTCTAATGGAACTGGTGAAGTTTCTACCTTGAGAAGATTGCTCGGTTATTATGGTCAGATTTCTCTGGATTGGAACAATTATCTCTTTCTTGAATTAACTGGTAGAATGGATGAGAGTTCAACTCTTGCTCCAGGTAAAAACAGATATTTCTATCCTTCTGTTGCTACCAGTTTTGTATTCACTGATGCCTTGAAGATAGAGTCTGATGCTATAAGCTATGGCAAAATCAGATTGAGTGCAGCAAAGGTTGGTAGAGACGCAGATCCTTATCTGCTGGAAAACACCTTTGCAGTTTCCAGCTTTGGAAATAATGTGGCTGGCCTTACATTTCCGGTAAGTAATATTACTGGTTTCAGTGTAAGTGGTCGTATCGCAAATGAAGATATCAAACCAGAATTCACCACTTCGTATGAAGCAGGTTTGAATTTGGGTTTCTTTAAGAATAGGTTAAGTATTGATGTTGCCTATTTTGACGAAGTAAGCAAGGACCAGATCATCAACGTTGCAGTACCAACTTCAACTGGTTTTACTACGAGAACGGCGAATGTTGGTAAAATGACTAATAAAGGTGTTGAACTTATGATCAATGCCACACCTGTAAGTACTAGGAATTTCAAGTGGGATGTTACCGCCAACTATACAAGGATTCGCAATGAGGTGGTGGAAATATTTGAAGGAATTCAGAATTTCCCTATCGCATCCGGACAAAGTTTTGGAGGAGTTATTGCCTCTATTGCAGTTGGCCAGCCATATGGTGTGATCATTGGAAACAAATTGCCAAGAAGTCCAGACGGACAATACCTGATCAATCCTGCAACGGGATTGTTCCAACCTGGCGTTCCAAATTCCGTGGTTGCTGATCCAAATCCGGATTATACAGCAGGAATAAACAATAATTTCCGGTTTAAGAATATTACTCTTGGATTCTTGTTTGATATGACTTATGGTGGAGATCTCTATTCATTCACCATTCCAGCCATGCGTAGCGGCGGGTTATTAAAAGAAACTGCTGTGGACAGAGAGCTACCAATGATTCTTCCAGGGGTCATCCAAACAGCACCAGATAAATACATAGCAAACAATATTCAGATACCTGCTCAAACTTATTGGAGAGCTGGTGGATTGTCTTCTGAACTCAGCGTATTCGACGCAACCGTAGTTAAGCTCAGGGAACTAACACTCTCGTTTGACCTGCCATCTACAATTCTGCAAAAGACTCCTTTGAGTGCTGTAAGACTGGGTGTGTTTGGTCGTAACCTCTGGTATTATGCTCCGAATTTCCCAATGGATCCGGAAGTAAATACTCAGGGAGCCGGGAATTTGAGAGGTCTTGATTTACAGGGAGCACCAAATGCCAGAACAATTGGTGCGAGTCTGAGAGTTTCATTTAAATAATTCAAAACAAAAGTTCATATGAAGAATAAATTGTTGAATATAATTCTGGTGAGTACGTGCTTAATGATTTTGAGCTGTAATAAGAAAGACTTTCTGGACGTAAACAAAACTCCCAATAATCCAACTGATGTTCCTCCTAAGGTTTTGTTGCCTGCAACCACCTATGGAGTAGCATTTACAGCTGGCAATGAATTGGGAAGAGTAGCCAGCCTGATTGTTCAGCATATCGCTGGTACAGCTAACCAGGCAATTGGATTTGATATTTATAATCTTGATGGGTCATTCGATAATGCGTGGGACTTTGAAGTTTATTCAAATGCTGTGAGCGACTTACGGGCTCTTATTGCAAAAACCGAGGCGACCAGCCCGACCTATTCAGGAATTGCAAAAATTCAGTTAGCCTATGTTTTTTCCATTGCGACAGATCTTTGGGGCGATGTTCCTTATTCGCAAGCAGGGCTTGGACTACAGTTTCCAAATCCTCGATTCGACAAACAAGAGGATATCTATCAGGGAAATGCAGGATTAGGAATCCAAAGTTTGTTTGATCTGGTAAAAAGTGGAGTTGCTGACCTTGATAAGCCAAGTGCACTTGTTCCAACTGCGGATGATGTGGTTTATGGAGGAAGTACTGCCAATTGGAAAAGAGCTGGTAATACACTGTTGCTGAAATTGGCCATGCAAATAAGCAATGCAAATGCGACCCTTAGTAAGAGCATAATAAGCGAAGTAATAACAGGAAATAATTTCATCAATACTAATGCCTTGGATTTTGAAGTGAAATTTGGAGCAAGTGTAGGAAATCAAAGCCCGTTATACAGCTTCAATAATGTCAACAGAACTACAGACCAAATGCTCAGTACAAGATTTCTTACATTGTCGAGAAGTCTGAATGATACAGTGAGACTCGCGAAGCTTTTCACAAAGCCAAGTGGAGCATTTGTGGCATATGAAAATGGAGCTACTACTGTTGCACCAGCTTTTGCAACTCGTTCACGGTATAATGTTTTTGTAACTGGCGATCCCGGAAACGGCGTAACCTCTTTTATGAGATTGATCACCAATTCCCAAAGGGCATTTATTCTAGCTGAAGCAGCACTCATATTGGGAACTGCTGGTGATGCAAATGCACTTTATCAGGAAGGGATTCGTGCTCATATGACCAAGACAGGAATGACCACAGCAGAGATCAATACTTATTTCGCAGATAATCCAGCTGTTGTTACTCTAACTGGGACTACCGAGGAAAAGCGCAGGCAGATCATCACTCAGAAATATATCTCCTTTGTTGGAAATGGAATTGAAGCATACAATGATTTCAGAAGAACAGGGTATCCTCCATTAGTGGTTGCTCTCAATTCTGCAGGTGATGATCCAACAGTAATCCCGAAGAGATTTCCGTACACGCCAAATGAACTGGCAAGAAATCCGGGTGCACCTAAGCCGCGACCATTAATGAACGTGAAAGTATGGTGGGCTAAATAAGTAAATGTTTAAATCGATCAAGCATTAATTCAAAACATCAAATATGAAATTCTTGAATAAAAGCATTCTGTTTCTTTTCATGGTAGGTGCATTGGCCGCCTGTGAAAAGGATGGCTTCCTGCCGCTAAGCGATGTAAGACCGGCAGTGGCTTTGAACGTTTCAAATGCCACAGAATACAGACCCGGACCAACAGTGGTTGTTTCAAGGGCCAGCCCATCATTTAGTATTATTCTTGAAATACCGGCAAGTTCCGGGAGAACCATCAAGGAAATCACGAGAGTTATCGCAACTACAGGGTCCTCACAACCTCTGTACGGAACCACAGGTCTGTATAATACTGCTCCGATAGCAGGAAGTGGAACAAAGGCAACTTTCTCTACATCCCTAACTGAGTATACTACAAAAACAGCAACTGCAGTTCCTGCAAATAATCCGCCACTTAACAACATTGAGCTTACTAGGCAGTTTTACTTCCTGGTTACTCTCGATAATAATGAACAATTGGTATCGCAGCAAGTTCGTGTTTTAGTTGTCCCTTAAAAAGATGCGATTTTAAGGACAGTTCAGGGGCCTCCGTCAGGAGGCTTTTTTTATGAGCCACATCTGTAACTACTATTCCAGATTGTGAGACAATGCCACGTTCGTGTAATTCGATAAAATTCGTGATTTAGTAAATTCAGCAGGAATTGACATAGTTACCATTATCCTTCTTATTATGTTGCAAAGAAGAAAGGCTTACCGCAGGTGTATATTCCTTTTAGGCCATGAAAAGTTTAAGATAATTTGGTAAAGAACAGATGATGGTGATCATTGTCCTTTCTCATAGCTAATTCGGTTGAATGCTGAACTCAAATTATAAACTCATAACCGAGAGAAACAAACTCTCTCTCAACAAACCTCAGGATACAGATATTATCTACTATTCAGAGCTGAATGAATGGTTTACCTCAAATGCTTTCAGAAGTTTCAGTATTAAATGTGTTATAGATCAGACTATCATTTATAAAGTTGGTGCAGTAGAACATGAAGTAAGAGCGAATAATTTTCTCTTATCTCTAAAACAACCCTTTGTAAAAGCATATTTCAGCTCCAATAAAACTACAAAGAGTATTTGCATAGATATTTGCCCTTCCACTGTGGATGAGGTCTTTACAATACTTACTGATCAGAATGATCCTGACTTTGAGAATTATCTCTCCAACCATTACAGGCCGCCGGAATTTCTGGAGTATACATCTCATCTTGATCAGTCATTCGCGGGGAGGAAGTTGAAGAATCTGGTAGAAACAATCAGGCAGAATAAGGATGAAGTGAGTGTAAATAAGGAATGGTTTTTTGAGATGATGGAAATTATCATTCACCAGGAGTTTCGGACATACCAGGCATTAAACAGTATTAAATCCCTTAAGACCTCCACCCGGAAAGAAGTTTACAAAAGAGTGAAGACCGGAAGAGATTATATGGATGATAATTTCCTGAAAATTGAGAGCATAAAACAAGTAGCCATGGCATGCAGCATGTCGGAATATCATTTTTTCCGGTCATTCAAACAGGTTTACGAAACATCACCGTACCAATATTTACTGCGAAAGAGATTATCGCTTGCAAGTGAATTATTTGCTCAACAGGAATTGAGTCTCACAAATATCGCTGCCTATTGCAGCTTCCCTGATCTATTTACCTTCAGCAAGGCTTTCAAAAAGCAATTCAAGATGGCTCCTTCAGTTTATAGAGAAAAGTTTGGGACTAAAATCGTGAGTCGTGAGTCGTGAGTCGTGAGTCGTGAGTCGTGAGTCGTGAATCGTGAATCGTGAATCGTGAGTGAAGGATTTCTCGCAAAGCTACAAAGGAGCAAAGATGCCAAAATATTTTTCTCTGCGATACCTTGCGCTCTAATGTTCTCTGCGGTGAAAAAATGTATAAGAGAATTTCACGCAAAGAAGCAAAGTGAGCAAAGACGCAAAGCCTTCGCTAAAATTTGTGTAATTCGCGTAATGTCAAATACTGCAGTTCATTCTTTCAGCAAGATAGGCTTCAATATCAGGAATAGATTTTTGAAGAACCTGTTTCACCCAGGCATCCTTTTCAAATGATATTAATTGCAGATCCCAAATGCAGGTGGAGTGTACGTTATCAGGCAAATCCGAAAATGAGAAGTCATCATTGAGTGTAGTCACAAAGTCATGATGTCTTAGAAGATTATTGTCCTGCCACCAGTTAATGGAAATTGAATTTTCCATCTGCCCTTCGTGCAGGACGATAAAGCCAAATCCATAAATATTTTCCGAGACCCTTGGTAATGATTTACCTGCAAGATCTTTTGCCTTCTCCAGTAAATGCATATCAGGATTCTGATGTCGATAGTTAATACTATAAACCTTTAAAGTCCATGCGCCAATTGAATGCAATTCAACAAATTGAATTCTTCTTTTTGTTGGTTGCTGAAGATTAATAAGCTGAAATTTATATAAGGAGGAAGTTGTTAGTTGCGGGTTCATTGATAAGTTTTCATTCTTGATCCACATCTTCAAGGTACGCTTTTGAAAAACCATCTGCTTGTCAAATGCTGCGCTATTTATAGCATACTGCGCGATCTTCCATCATTAGAGGTATTTCCTGTCATTTCAGACGGAAGTAGTAATCAGAAGTTATAGAAGTTAGAGAAGAAAAAAGATTATACTCACGACTCACGACCCACGATTCAAAAAGTCATCCCCACTCTTTGAGATTTATTGCCATTCTTTACCTTCTTTAACTCCTGACTACTGATTACTTTATCCAATTGCGACTTGTCAATTACAAAAAAGAATCAAATTCAGGAAAGCTATGGCATACTCCGGTTTGTATTCTTCACGATTCAGTCAATAAACGCATATCCTATTGCGTCAGATTAAGAAGTTGCATTGTCATAAAGATCGCGATAGCCCTGATTGTCGCATAACTGAAAAAAACAAAACATTCTGTATGAGAAAGGAATTCTCTTTTCTTTTCATGCTGCTTTTTGCAGCCTCGACTGCTTTTTCCCAAAGCAGAACGATCTCCGGAAAAGTTACTGACAGCAAAGACGGATCACCACTTGTTGGCGTCAGTGTCGCTGTAAAAGGTGGTACGGGTGGCGTTCAAAGTGATGCCTCGGGTAACTTCTCCATTACTGTTCCAGCCGATGCCAGGACACTGGTATTTTCCTATGTAGGATTTGGGCAGGAGGAAGTAGCCATTCGTAACAACACCACTATTAATCTGGCACTCACTTCTGATGAGCAGCGGCTGCAGGAAGTTGTGGTAGTTGGTTACGGAACTCAAAGGAAAAAGTCTGTGACTGCAGCAATCACGAAAGTGGATGTTAGCGAAATCAATAATCTGGTCACAGCCAGTTTTGACAAACAACTTGCAGGAAGAGCCGCAGGTGTTCAGGTAACAGTTCCCAGCGGATTGACAAACCAGGAACCGAGAATTCGTATTCGCGGGGTGAATTCAATCAGCCAGGGGAGGGATCCATTGATTGTAATTGATGGTGTTCCAGCTGTAAGTGGAAGTCTGCTTCAACAAAATCCTGCATTTGGAAACACCAATGGTGTTGCAAATGGTACTAGCTCAACTCCAGTTTCAGGAACAAGTGGTAACTCTGGTATTTCTTCTGTTGCAAATACTAATGCCTTGTCTGATATCAATCCAAGTGATATCGAATCAATCGAAGTATTGAAAGATGGAGCTGCGACAGCCATTTATGGATCGAGAGCTGCAAATGGTGTAATACTTATCACAACCAAAAAAGGAAAGCAGGGCAAATTCAATGTCAACTACAATATGTATGTTGGAACATTCCGTCCTGCAAAAAAATACAAACTTCTAAATGCACAACAGTTTGTAACCATCGCAAATGAAAAATATGCGAATGCTGCCCAGCCAGCGCAGGCGTTTATGAACGCCCAGAATACCAATACTGATTGGCAGGATGTGATCTTTTCAAAAAGCCCACTTGTACAAAGCCATTCAGTAAGCATGGATGGTGCTAATGCAACAACGAATTATTATCTCTCCTTCAACTATTTGGCACAGGATGGAGTAATCAAAACAAATAATAGCAAACGTTATGGTTTGCGCACTAACCTGAGTCACAAAGTAAATAAATGGGTAAGGCTTGGAAATACACTTTCAGTTTCCAGGGTTGATGACAATGACCAGAATAATGGAGGTAATGCCCTTGGTAGTGCAATGACCGCAGCCTTGAGAGGTCTTCCAAATGTTAGGGTATATGATACGGCAAACAAGAAGTTCAGCGGATTTAATGTTACACCAGATGGCGCAGCGCTTGGACAAGATGCCAATCTCCGCGCTATTGATGATAACTATGTGAACATAGCCTATACGCTCGCGAAGAACAAGCAACAATCAGAAAAATACCGTGTAATTGAGAATGCGTATATCGAAGTAACTCCTATTACGGATCTTACAATCAGAAGCCAGGGTTCAGTAGATTATCAGAGTTCAAATGATTTCCTTTCGTACGATCCTCTTCATGGTGATGGCCGTGGTTCTACAGGACGTGTGGATAATATTAGCTTAAGACGCCATCGTTTTGTATGGCAGAACTACGCTAACTATAATAAATCGTTTGGCAATCATAATTTATTCTTAACTGCTGGAACAGAATTACAGCGCGACAATGAAAAATATTCTTATGGTCGTGGCCAGAATTTTTCTGATCCATTCTTCATTGGTGACAATTTGATCAGTGGGTCCTATACAACCTTCACTTCAGGTGGGGGAATTTTCAAGACAGGTTTTGTTTCTTATTTCGGAAGAGTGAATTATGATTTCAGCAATAAATACTTTTTGCAACTTTCTTACAGACGTGATGGGCAATCATCACTGGCAGAAGATGTGCGCTTTGGTAATTTCCCCGGAGCTTCAATTGGATGGAGAGTGTCTGAAGAGGGCTTCTGGCGGAATTCTGGACTTTCAAATGTAGTTGACGAGTTGAAACTCCGCGGTTCTTATGCTGTGGTAGGTAACACACTTGGTGGATTCCCATACCTCAGTACTTATGGACCTGCACCCTATGGCGGTCTTAATGGTATAGCAATTGACGGCGTTGGTAATCCATCGCTACAGTGGGAAACCAATAAGAAGTTTGATGCAGGATTTGACCTGAGCATGTTCAAAAGAAGGCTCAGCATCACTTTTGATTGGTATCAGAACAGAAATGATGACCTCGTATTGAATGCTCCATTACCAGTGTCCTTTGGTATTCCAAATAATTCTATCGCCAGGAATATTGGAGATATGAAGAACTGGGGTCTTGAGTTTTCAGTAGACGCAACAATTCTTCAGAAAAAAGATTTCATGTGGTCAGTGAATTTCAACTTCACTTCTTCCAAGAATGAGGTGCTTTCACTTGTGAACAACCAGGACGTTGTTCTCCAGGGACCAAACAATGGAACATTCAACGTATTAAGGGTTGGTCAGCCAATTAATGCTCTTTATGGATTTATTTACGCGGGTGTGAATAGCGGAAATGGTAATCCTTTATACCAAAAGGCAGATGGTACACTCATTCAGTCAAACATTGCAGGTAATGGGTATAACGTAAGCAATGGAAAAAATGACCCAGCTCTTGGAGCAGCTGCTACTCTTGATGGAGCAACTGACCGTGTTGTTTTAGGAAATGTTCTTCCTACTTACTTCGGAGGATTTACAAATACCTTGGCATACAAAGGATTTAATCTGGATGTATTCTTCCGCTATTCTGGCGGCAACGTGATCTACAATCTAACCAGACAGGAAACTCTTCTTACTCAGGGCTTCCAGAATAATGGAGTAGAAGTATTAAGAAGATGGCAAAAAGCTGGTGACATCACAGATGTTCCAAAGGTTTGGATAGGAAAGAACAACCAGGTTAATAACCAGTCAGTGGCAATTTCAAGATTTGTTGAGAAGGGTGATTATGTAAGGCTGCAAAATGTTGTGTTGAGTTACCAATTCAATAGTCAGAAGATGGAAGCAAGATCTAAGGGAGTTGTGAAATCGCTGAGATTCTTCGCACAAGGACAGAATCTTTGGTTGAAAACTGATTATACAGGTATCGACCCAGATAATTTTAGTGAATTCGGAATTGACAATGGTACTTCACCACAACCGCGTTCATTTTCCATCGGGATGAATATTGGATTCTAATAACTGAACAATAAAAAAAATCATATGTTATCTATAAACAAAAAATTGATCAGTTGCATGTTGGCTGGGGCCATGGTGGTGTCCGCCGGCTGTAATAAAATTCTTGATGTAAAACCATTTGTATCATTTTCTGATGCAACTGCCTTTACCTCAGCTCAACGAGTCTTACTCGCTCTAACAGGTGTGTATGATGGTGCTCAAAGCGGATTTTATGTGGGTAATGTTGTTCGCGGATATCCTTTTGGAGCTGCGAGTGTAGAACAAGGGGATATGAGAGGAGAGGATATGCTCAATCAGGCGCAGTTCTTCCAGGTTACTTATGAAGCCAACTATAATTCAACAACTCCAAATAACGGCTTCATGTTTCAAACGCTCTATGCGTTGATCAACAGGGCCAACCTTACGATCGAGGGAATTAAGGAAGCTGTGGCCGGCGGCATCATCAGTGCAGCACTTGGAGCACAATATGAAGCAGAATGCAGATTTCTTCGCGCAATGGCTCATCATGAATTGGTTATTAATTATGCACGTCCGTATGCTGATGGAAATGGAAGTAAGGTAGGAGTAGTTTATCGTGACTTTGGAATAAATGGCGATGCTACTGCTGCACAGGCAAGAGGTCAGAACAGGGAAACCGTTGCTGAAAACTATAATAAGATACTTGCTGATTTGGATTTTGCAGAAGCTAACCTCGCAGTAAGAGTACCAGCATCTGATGGAGTTGCTACCAATTATCGTGCAACAACAGCAGCGGCAATTGCTTTGAAGATGCGTGTGAAAATGCATAAAGGTGATTGGGCAGGAGTTATCACAGAGGGAAACAAAATCGTCCCAGCTACCGCACCATTTGTTAGTCCAATTGGTGGATGGAGGCTTAATGCAACTCCAGATGGAGCATTTGCAAATAATCTTACTGACGAGTCGATCTTCTCTATTAAGAATGATGCAAATGATAACGGTGGAAATAATGGAGCACTCGCTTATATGTTGGGTACACCAAATTTGGGCGGAAGAGGTTTGGAAAGAATCAGCCCCATTGCGTATAATCTTCCGGCCTGGAATTGTGATGATAAGAGAAGAACCACATTATTAGTGGATGATGCAAGAAGCTTTTACTCTACAAAATATCGTGATATTACAAATAGGACTGATGCGGCCCCTATGATTAGGTACGCTGAAGTTTTGCTTACCCTGGCAGAGGCTAATGCACGAACTGCAACAGGAGTTAGTCCAAGAGCGCTGGAATTATTGAATGCAGTGAGGAATCGCGCGTTGGCTACACCTGCAACGCAAGGCTATACAATTGCAAGCTTTGCAAGCAAGAATGCCCTGATCGCTGCAATTCTTGTTGAAAGAAGGATAGAATTTCTGGCAGAAGGAAAACGTTGGGGTGATATCCACCGCCTTGCTTTGGATCCCGACTTCAATACAGGTGGAATTCCTGCAAAAATGACTTTTGCAAATGCTACGTTTGCAAGTTACAACTGCTCTGGAAACCCACCATTGACCAAGGCAATCCCTGCAATTCCATATGCAGATTTCAGGTTTATCTGGCCCATACCATTAGATGAAACACAACAGAATCCTAATTACGCACAAAATCCAGGGTACTGATTAAATAGCTTAAGGCAGGCAAAAAAGCTTCTCAATCTGAGGAGCTTTTTTTTTATTCATATTGAGCAAAAAATATCTCGTTTTCAGGCCTCAGTTTTCCCGCTTTAGTAAGAAAGAAAACTTTGTCTGAGTCATTCCTATCATTTTTATTGTCTCACTTTATTCATGCTTTAATGGCATGTGTTAAAGTATTTAATTCAAATCAAAAAACTATGAGAAAAACTCTCCTCTTCCTCAGCAGTTTATTGCTTACCAGTTTACTCTCTTTCTCCCAAACAAGAAATTTTACAGGAAAAGTCGTTGATGAAAGAGGCGACCCGGTGGCTTTCGCATCAGTTAAGTTGAAGGGTTCGAATACCGGCATTGCTGCGGATGCTAATGGTTCCTTCACAATTAAAGCAAAAACTGGTGATATCCTTGTCATTTCCGGCGCTGGACTAACAGAAAAGGAAGTGGTGGTTGGCGATGAAAACAATGTTTCCATCCAACTGCAACGCAACCAGGGCTCGATGACTGAGGTGTTTGTAACAGGATATAACACAAAGTCGAAACGATCCTCAGTTAGTTCAACGACTACAGTTGCAATCGATGAGATCAGGACACAACCAATAGCCTCATTCGACCAGCTTCTTCAAGGACAATCAGCTGGTGTTAGTGTTAGTGCCGGATCAGGTCAACCTGGGTCAGCAGCAAACGTGATCATTCGTGGAAGGGGAACTTTGAGTGGGTCAACCAATCCATTATATGTAGTGGACGGTGTGCAGATCAATGCCGCCGATTTTTCTACACTAAACCAGGGAGATTTTGAAAGTGTGACAGTTCTAAAAGATGCTGCTGCAACCTCGATCTACGGGTCAAGAGGAGCTGGAGGCGTAATTGTTATCACTACCCGCAGAGGGAAAGTTGGGCCAACACGTTTTAATTACGATGTTCAGTATGGTCAGAGCTACTGGCCAAGAAGCAGGCTTAAATTAATGAGTACTGATGAAAAACTTGACTACGAACTGGAGAATGGAAATCCTAACGGTTGGTCTGCAGCTGAAGTAGATAGCCTCAGGAATATTCATACCGATTGGGAAAAAGTTTTCTATCATACTGGTATTACTAACCAGCATCAAATAAGTGCATCCGGTGGAAGTGACAAGACCAGGTTTTATGCATCCCTTGCGTATCTAAATCAATCAGGTGTTGTAAGGAACACTGGTTTGAAAAGATACACAGGCAGATTCAACCTGGAAAGCGGAACTGACAATCTGAGATTTGGATTGAATACAACATTTGGCTATTCACTTTTTAATAATACAAATGAGAATACGCAGAGCATTGCTGCACCATTGAATGCAATCAGATGGACACTACCATATTTTACTCCATTAGATGAAAACGGAAAATATATTCAGGATCCTACACCTTCTGGTCAGCCAAATGCGTTGCAGGAGTTATTGGAAAACCAACGAAGTTTCCCTCAATGGAAAGGAATAGCTAATGCCTTCATCGAATATAAATTGCCATTCTACTCTCCAATCACATTTCGCACGAATTGGGGATTTGATTATACCCAGAACGAGTCTGATATATACTTTCCAAGGACAACTTATGCAGGTAGCCTTGCTGTTGGAAGCACAGGTAGTTTGGCAAGATTGTTCAACCGGAATTTCAGATATATAGGAACTAATTCAGTCAATTTCAGAAAAAATTTCAATGAGGAGCATGATATTAATGCAACCTTATTCCATGAGATCCTTCACAATGATTTCAGGTCATTCAATTTTACGGGATATGGGCTTGAATTGCCTTTCCCAAATGAAGCAGCAATTACTCCTGGTAGTGCTACTAACGGATTTATTCCAACTGTAGCAGGAACAGGAACAAAGAATGCGCTTGTATCATATTTCGCTGATTTTGATTACGGATTCAGAAACCGTTATTTCCTGCATGCAGGTTATAGGAGAGATGGTTCGAGCAGGTTTGGATCAAATAGGAAGTGGGCGGATTTTTATAATGTAGGTGCAAGCTGGGTTATATCAGATGAATCTTTCCTTTCAAATGCAAACTACCTTGATCTTTTAAAACTTCGGGTTAGTTATGGTACCGTGGGAAATCAGGCAGGAATTGGTGATTTCGCGGCCAGGCCACTTTTTGGAAAAACAAGTTATGCCGGAACTACTGGTCTTGTATTGAATCAACCTGGTAATCCTGATCTTCAATGGGAAACAAGAACAACTTTCAATGTGGGAATTGATTTTGGATTCCTGAAAAACAGAATTGGCGGAACGCTGGAAGTATATAACAGCACCACCACAGATCTCTTTTATAATAAGACTCTTTCAGAAACAACTGGATTTGGAAGCGTTTTGTCAAATGCTGGGGAAATGAGGAATCGTGGAATTGAAGTTAGTCTTCGCGGCCAGCCTGTAAAGACTAAGAATTTCACCTGGGGAATTGATGGAAACTTTACTTATAACCAGAACAGGATACTGGAACTTGGACCAGACGGAGAAGACAATGTTCAGACTGGAGATGGAGTTACCGTGTATAAAATTGGCAAACCATTTAATACAATCTGGCTGGTTCGCTATGCTGGCGTAGATCCTGCAAATGGTGATCCTCTTTATCTTGATAAAGATGGTAAGGTCACAAGTGTTTATTCTGCAGATGATAATGTTTACCTGGGCACAAGTGATGCTCCCTATTTTGGAGGTATAACAAATACGTTTAATTATAAGGGCATTGAACTGCAAGTATTCTGGGTGTATTCTTTCGGAAATGAAATCTATAATAATGACCGTTTCAATGTTGAATACCCTGGTTATGCAGCTTCAAGTCTGAGCAGAGACCTGGTTAGGGAGTGGAGAAACCCAGGTGATATTACCAATATTCCCAGAAACGATCCAAGTGTTTATTTCAGCTATAATACCACCCACTTTGTTGAGAGCGGAAGTTATTGGAGATTAAGAAATGTGCAGCTCTCCTACAATCTTCCGCGCAATCTTCTGCAAAAAGTAAAGATCAATAGCGTAAGAATATTCGTACAAGGGCAAAACCTTTACACTAACACAAAGTATCGTGGTTATGATCCTGAAATTCCTGGAGGAAATGGGGCGCTTAATGCAGGTGCGCAATACCCAACCCTAAAGACCGTAACGGCGGGAATTAATCTTGGATTCTAATTTTTATTCTAAAAGAAAGACAATGAAACGAACTCTGAAAAATATATATATCCTCCTCGCCGCAGGCATGATACTTTTCTCCTCCTGCGCAAAGAAAATAGAAATCACTCCAGACTTTCAACTTGATGGAAGCAAGGAACTTGCTACCATTGAAGAAGCACAAAACGTTTTAACAGGAGCGTACAATGGATTTACTGCAGGATATTATGATGCTACAGGAGCGGCAGCTGGGGCATATTCTAATTTCCCGGATATGATGTCTGATGATTACGTTGAAACATTCGAATCATTAGGCAATTATACTACTGTATCACAATGGACCTATGTAGCAAATGATCCTTTGGTGGATGCCGCATGGCAAAATGCATACGCCATCATTTCTGCAGTTAATATTATTCTTAGGGACATTGATAAACTATCTTCAGAAGATCAGCTTGCAGCCAATCGCATAAAGGGTCAGGCTCTTGCGATACGGGCACATGTACATTTTGATCTTTTGCGTTATTTTTCAACAACGTTTGAAAGAAATTCTACTGAGCTTGGAGTTCCATATGTAAAAACATATGATCCAACTGCCAAGCCTGCACGAAATACTGTTAAGGAAGTATTTGATAATATTTTGGGTGACCTGACTGCAGCGGCTACAGCACTAGGCAATATTGATCAGGCAATCAATTCTGCAGACAATCGCAGTCGTTTGGATCTTACTGGAGTTAGAGCAATTCAGGCAAGGGTTAATTTATACGCTGGCCAATGGCAGGACGCTGTTACTGCTGCTACAGCCGCAATAAATGCCAGACCATTAAATAATCTAAGCGATTTTCCATTTATATGGAGTGATGAAGAGTTTGGAGAATTGATATGGTCCGTAAATTTCGAAACCTTAACTGATGGCGTTCCTTACGATAACGTTCTTTTTGTTCGTGGAAATAGAAATAGTTATAGGCCCGCTCAGCAAGGTGTTGCTTTATTTGATGCGGCCAACGATGTTCGTTATGATTCCTACTTTGCCACAGTTGGTACCTTAAATGGTGTAGCCAAGACTCCCAGACTTATTACTATAAAGCATATCGGTAGACCAGGTGGAGTTCTTAATGGAGTTGTAAACTGGAAAGTTTATCGCACTGGTGAGATGTACCTGATCCGCGCCGAAGCCAATTATCGTTTAGGAAAAGAAGTGGAAGCCAGAAATGATCTGAACACATTACGGGCTGCAAGGATCATAGGCGCTACGCCTGGAACTGAAACTGGTGCTGCACTTCTTAATGCAATCTATACTGAAAGGAGAAAGGAATTGTATGCGGAAGGCCATAGGTTTTTCGATCTCAAACGCACAACGAAGATCCTGAACAGATGCCCATCAAATACTAATTCACCAAGCACTATTTGTACGTTGTCACCAACGAGCAGGGCTTGGGCCTGGCCGATTCCTTTCAATGAAACAAATGCTAATCCAAACATTGTTCAAAATCCTGGTTATTGATAAGGTGAAAAAACAACTGATATGAAAAAATTATTGAGAAACTCTTTATTATTATTTCTTATTCCAGTTATAGCATCTTCCTGTATAAAGGAGATATACAAAATTGATGCAGTTGATAATACAAGCCGCCCAATTACAGAATTCACTTCCGCAAAGGATGGTGTGGGTTCGTTGGCGCTTCCATTCGGAACTCAATTCATTGAAGTTGATCTAACGGAATTGAGGATTCCGCCAAGGTCAGTTATTACTGGTGATGTACAGGTAAAGATTGCAATAAACAATGCACTTGCAGCAGCAGCGGGTTATTCACCTCCACCGGCCGGAGCTTACACTCTTGTTACGACTGATTATACTCTTACTCCCTCAAATAAGAAAGCGAATGTGAGGATCAGGATTAATCCATCACTCATAGTTGGTGGAGCATACGCAATTGGTCTCGCAATTCAACAGGTGAGCGCTGGAGAGATAAGCACTCTCTATAAAAATATCGTGGTGGAGGTCAAGGTTAAAAATGCATATGAAGGGGAATATAATGCAACAGGTACAAGAGTGCTTTATTCAGGCGCAAATCTGACTGATCCAATCTCAAGCACGGTGGATTTCGATGAGGATAAATATTTGTTTACCATTGATCAGACTACCGTTGAAACGGATGTTGCAGATCTAATTGGGGGTGGATGGATGTTTCTTACTGTAAACCCAGTGACTAACGCAGTCACGGTTTCGCCCAGCACTGTAAGTCCAACTTTTTTGTTGTCTAATAATGGACCATGTACCTATAATCCCACAACAAAGACCTTTACTCTGCATTATAAGTACTATAATGCTTCAGGATTTTTAAGAGTAATCGACGAAACCATTGTTGCGTATTAGTCGTATTAAGAAGACTGAGTATTGAATTTTCTCAAGTCAGCATCATTTTTTACTAGTTGAGGAACCTTGTGTACCGGATTTCTTGAGTGAAGGTTAATTTTAGCAGCTAGTCTTAATAAACATATTCCGGGGGTAATAACTAGCAACTGTCCCCGGCTAGTTACAGTTGCGTTTTATAGAAGTTTTCTCATGTGACACCGCAGGTGGTTTCTACCACCTGCTCTTTTTTTAAATAAAACTCCCACCATTACTGGCAGGAGCTTATGATTTTCTCTCATGTGAATCCCGCAGGATCGAAGTCTTTCAAAAGTAAGTTTTTTCAATATTCAACCCTTAAAATATTTCTTTCAGCATCTCAATACGCGGCTTGGGCTTGTGAATAACCAGGTTGGGTCAAGAAACCAGGTTTGTTAGCTGCTTTTTGCCAATCTTTAAAAAGAAGTACCTTTCTTATGAATTCTGACCGATGAGCATTTTATTTTACCGCTCATCTATTACGGCTGTTTCGTACCACACAATCTATAGGAGAGAAGCTGCTTATGACACTGTATCCCTTTGTCTTCTCAAATAATCCCAGATACCGGATTACCCGGCATGTATTGTTTTGGCTACTCTGGATACTTTACTATACAGCGGATGCTACCATCAACCGCTATGAAATGCAGCATTACCCTTTCTGGCAAAGTTTCTTTTCTTCGATTACCGAAGTGACTATCACTACACCAATTGATATCGTTTTTTGTTACTGCATTATTTATTTTCTTCTCCCCAGATACCTCTTCAAGGCGGAGTTTGTGAAGCTTGCATTTGGCTGGGTGTTCCTAAGTGTTCTGTTCTATTTCATCTTTATGCTTTTGAGTTATTACATTCTTCCAATTGTGCGGCAAGGGTGGTTTGGGCTCAGACCAAGAACAACTGAATTCAACTGGTATTGGCCCTTTTTCTCACTGTTCTCAAGCATCAATATGGAGGGCGGATTGGCAGCGGCAATCAAGCTTGGGAAAATGTGGTATATAAAGGCAAGCGAAGTAGAATTATTAAAGAAGGAGCAACAAAGAATTGAACCAGAATTACAGCAGGGAAAGATCCATCCGGCATTTCTTATTAATACTCTGAATAAAGTTGAATTGCTTGCCCAGGAGAAACCACTGGTCCTTCCTGGGGTGATCGGAAAGATCAAGAACCTGTTGCTTTATGCTATTTACGATAATGGCGCATCTAAGGTGAGTCTTGAAAAAGAATTGAAGCTTCTCGAGGAGTATGTGGAACTGGAGCGGGCCGGATCAAGAGAAATTTCTTACATCACTTATAAAGTAATTGGCGATCCAAAAAATAAGAACATCGCTCCATTCATCACCTTACCAATTGTAGAAAATAGTTTTCGGCAGCTTTCTGCATTTAATCTGCAACAAAAATATATAGACCTCAGAGTGTTGGTGGAACAAAATGTTTTCAATCTGGATGTTTCCTGGAGCAAGCCTATTGATACATCTACTCTCACTAACGGGGGAAGTGCTCTTTTGCAGAATATCGGGAAGAGACTAAACCTTCTCTATCCTCAGAGTCATACTTTAAAAATTGTAATTGAACCTGAACGTATGCAGGTGAAAATGGCAATCAATCTCAACGGAGCCATTGTGGTTTAAGCTAGTTAATCGCTCAGTGAGCAATTTTGAAATTTTGGATTTTGAAATTTCGAAATTTAGATTTCACAATTCCCAATTCCAGAATCCTTCTCAGGCCGTGATCAATCCAAATGGAGTCATTGTAGTTTAAGCTAGGTGGTCGATCAGTTTTGAAATTTTAGATTTTCAAAATTCAAATTTCCAAATTTCAAGTTCCCAATTCCAAAATTCTCCTCAGGCCGGTTCTTTCTCCTTCATCTGCTCCCTGATCAAATTCAATGCGCTGCCAGCTTTAAACCAACCGATCTGTTGATTGTTGTAGGTATGATTGACTGTGATCTCATCCTTGGTTCTATCGTTATGATGAAGAACAATTTTTAGAGGTCTGCCAGGTGTAAAATTTGTCAACCCAACAATATCAATAATATCATCTTCCTGGATCTTGTCATAATCTTCCTTATTCGCAAAAGTGAGAGCAAGCATTCCCTGTTTCTTCAAATTGGTTTCATGGATGCGCGCAAATGATCTCACAAGTATGGCTCTCACTCCAAGGTGCCTCGGTTCCATGGCTGCATGCTCTCTTGATGAGCCTTCACCATAGTTTTCATCACCTACCACAATTGTTCCTATGCCTGCAGCCTTGTACGCCCGTTGAGTGCCAGGCACCGGACCAAATTCATTGGTCATCTGATTTTTTACAGAGTCTGTTTTATCGTTATAAAAATTAATAGCTCCAATCAAAAGATTATTTGAAATATTATCGAGATGCCCGCGGTATTTCAACCATGGTCCAGCCATAGAAATATGATCAGTCGTACATTTTCCTTTTGCCTTGATGAGCAATCTTAGGCCAGTAACATCTCTGCCTTCCCAGGCTGGAAATGGTTCGAGGAGTTGTAAACGTTGGCTACCTTCTTTTACAATTACCTGTACATGACTGCCATCAGCCGCAGGTGCCTGGTATCCGGCATCTTCAACGGAAAATCCATGTGGAGGAAGTTCAAACCCCTTTGGTTCATCCAGCATTACCTCTTTTCCCTCTTCATTCTTCAATTTATCTTTCAGAGGGTTGAAAGAAAGTTTACCGGCAATCGCAAATGCTGTTACAATTTCTGGCGAAGCAACAAATGCGTGGGTACTTGCCAATCCATCATTTCTTTTTGCGAAATTTCTATTGAAAGATGTAACAATAGTATTCTTTCTGTTTGGATCATCGATATGACGAGCCCACTGGCCAATACACGGACCGCAAGCGTTTGCCAGAACAACTCCACCAATTGCATCAAATGCATTCAACAAACCATCTTTCTCAACTGTATACCTCACCAGTTCACTTCCGGGAGTAATAGTGAATTCACTTTTTGCCTTTAGCCCTTTTTGTTTTGCTTGTGTGGCAATTGAAGCCGACCGGCTTATATCTTCATATGATGAGTTGGTACAACTACCTATTAATGCAACTTCCACCTGATCAGGCCATCCATTAGCCTTAACAGCAAGAGCAAGCTTGGAAATTGGTGTTGCAAGATCCGGAGTGAATGGACCATTTACATGCGGTTCCAGGTCATCGAGATTTATTTCGATGAGCTGATCATAATATTTTTCAGGTTCATCATATACTTCATTATCCGGCCGCAAGTGTTCTCTTATGGAATGTGTGAGTGCTGCCACTTCTTCACGATCGGTTGATCGCAAATAGGCTGCCATGCGGTCATCATACGCAAACACTGAGCAGGTTGCACCAATTTCTGCTCCCATATTACATACAGTGGCTTTCCCGGTAGCACTCATGGTGTCAGCACCACTTCCAAAATATTCAACAATTGCTCCTGTTCCACCTTTAACAGTTAGAATTCCAGCAACCTTTAGGATTACGTCCTTCGCGCTGGTCCAGCCGTTCAGTCTACCAGTTAATTTAACGCCGATAAGCTTGGGCATTTTCAGCTCCCAAGAAAATCCAGCCATAACATCAACTGCATCCGCACCTCCAACACCTATGGCGATCATACCTAGTCCTCCTGCATTGGGAGTATGCGAATCCGTTCCGATCATCATACCGCCTGGAAAAGCATAATTCTCCAGGACAACCTGGTGGATAATACCCGCTCCGGGTTTCCAAAAGCCAATTCCATACTTATCGGAGATTGATGCAAGGAAGTCATAGACTTCTTTGTTTGTTTCAATCGCTACCGCCATATCCAGTTTAGCCCCGGATTTGGCCTGGATCAGATGGTCGCAGTGAACTGTAGATGGCACTGCAACCTTATCTCTTCCGCAAGTATCGAATTGAAGGAGTGCCATTTGGGCAGTCGCATCCTGCATTGCCACCCTATCAGGTGCAAAATCCACATAATCCTTCCCACGCTCATAAACTTGAGAAACTCCCTGATGCATGTGAGAATAGAGTATCTTTTCAGAAAGTGTCAAGGGCCTGCCTAATAATTCACGGGCTGCGGCTACCTTGGCAGGCAATTCTGAGTAAAGCTTCTTGATTAGATCCAGGTCAAACACCATGTTATCAAATTTTAATTGACCCCTGTTCAACGGCTCAGGAGTGGATTGAAAATTGGCGGATGGACGGTTGAAAAATGCGGGCAAAATGTAAAATCTTTACCGCAACCTTCAATGTGTATGGGCTGCGAATTTATCGAAAAAATAAATAGCAGTCCTGAATCGAATGGTATGAAATTTCACAGATGATTTTTAATTTAGCTGAATGAACAGACTGAGGGACTTTATAGAATGGAAGCTTTTTGGCGTTTGTTCCGCCATCGGCTACCGAATTGGAATTGCACCTTCCCGCATCAGAACCTGGTTTGTTTATTCATCATTTCTAACCTTCGGCTCTCCTTTGTTGGTATATTTCATTCTCGCCTTTTGGATGAATATGAAAAGATATATACTCTCGGCTAGGAGAAACCCTCTTCGATATCTATAAATTAAGAACTTCTTTTTATTTATGCAGTTTCAACAACTGCCTTCCTGATAAGAATTAACTTCCTTAATAAGTCTTCCAGTAGATCCAACCTTAGCATATTGGCACCATCACTTTTTGCAGTTGCAGGGTCAGGATGCGTTTCAATAAATAACCCGTCAGCACCCGCCGCAATTGCAGCTTTGGCAATTGTTGAAATCAATTGAGGATTTCCTCCCGTTATTCCGGAGGTCTGATTCGGTTGTTGCAGACTATGAGTACAGTCCATTACCACGGGCACACCATTAGATTTCATGATCGGGATATTCCTGTAGTCGACAACCAGGTCCTGATAACCAAAGGTGGTTCCTCTTTCCGTGAGCATGATCTTATCATTACCCGCTCTTTTGATCTTGTCAACTGCGAATTTCATTGCGTCCCCACTCACGAATTGTCCTTTTTTCACATTTACAATCTTCCCTGTTCTGGCAGCAGCCACAAGTAATTCAGTCTGCCGACAGAGAAAGGCAGGAATCTGAAGGATATCCACATATTTGGCAGCGTGTTCAGCTTCTGCCTCTGAGTGGATATCTGTTGTGGATGGAAGCTTTAGTGAATGAGCAACGCTCTTCAGAATCTCAAGTCCTTGTTTATCGCCCGGTCCCGTAAAGGATGAAGCGCTGGTTCTGTTTGCTTTTTTGTATGAAGCCTTCAAAATAAATGGGATCTTCAGTTCTTTGCACAGTTGAGCAACCTTTTGAGCAACAATATGCACTAATTCTTCCGATTCAACCACGCAGGGCCCCGCAATGAGGAAAAAGGACTCTGCATCGAACTCCTGACCTTTCAAGATATCATTCAGAAAATCATTCATATTGCAAATTTAGCGCTTGATTGCTATAGCAGGTCAGCCAGTTGCGGCTCAGCAGGAAGTCATTGGCACAAGCTGGCATGCAATTTTAGAATCTATCTAGGTACGATTCAATGAAAAGACTAAATAGACATATAACAATTGAAAGAGTAGAAGGGAAATCATATCTCTGGGTTCAGGATGATGATCATACCTATTTGATTCCAGATGATCTTGGTCAAGAAGTTGAGGATTATGTTCGCCGGGCATCGTTCGAAGGCAATCATTTTACATCAATCCAACCCTGGTATATTTCTCTCCCCCATTATACAAAGGCCAGACTGCTGGTGGTCCTGGATCAAAAGATCGCATAAAGCAACCAGGCTCGTGTGTGGAAAAAAGGAAACAGTATGCGGATGTATATAACTTTTTCCGGATGAATGATTTTTGTAATTCCTGTTAATATAATTTTAACGAAAGCTGACTCCACAAATGACCAGGTTTGAGATCGATTTTTTTATCGGTGAAACTTCGCACCATGCTGAGATCACAGCTGAAGTGGAATTCTCTCGCTACATCTATACCTGTGTAATCAACAATACAATTGTATTTAAGATTAGAAAGAATAACGAAAATAAATGGGAGAATCTTGAAGGAAATAGTTCTGCCTTAAGCAAACTTATTGGTTGGGAGATCGATCATTATTTAAAGAATGAAAACTTAAAGAAGAAGAAATATATCGGCAACTGGGATATAAACCTAAGCTGAATTCTACCTTCTGCTTTCTCAAAAAATAGATCCGAAGTTTTTTGCTAGCATAAAAAAAGGCATTGTCATAAACAATGCCTCAGTTATTTAAAGGAAATCCTTAATTACTTCGAAATCAGTTTTGCAAAGTAATGTACCGTCCTCACCAACTGGCTAACGTAACTCATTTCATTATCATACCAGGCTACAGTTCTTACAATTTGAGTATCTCCTACTGTTTGTACCTTAGTTTGAGTAGCGTCAAACAATGATCCATAAAACATTCCAATCACATCGCTGCTTACAATTTCATCCTCTGTATATCCATAACTTTCATTGGCGGCAGCTTTCATGGCAGCATTTACTTCTTCAACAGAAGTTTTCTTACCAAGTAAACATGTTAGTTCTGTCAAAGACCCTGTCAGGGTTGGTACACGTTGAGCTGTACCATCCAGTTTACCTTTTAGACTAGGTAAAACAAGACCAATTGCTTTTGCAGCACCAGTACTATTAGGTACTATGTTTTGAGCTGCAGCACGCGCCCGACGAAGATCTCCTTTGGGATGGGGGGCATCCTGAGTATTTTGATCATTCGTGTAAGCATGAACTGTAGTCATTAGGCCATTTACAATTCCATATTTTTCATCAAGCACCTGGGCCATAGGAGCAAGGCAATTTGTTGTGCAGGATGCACAAGAGATCACAGTCTCACTACCATCAAGTATACTATGGTTTACATTAAATACAATTGTTTTGATGTCACCAGTGGCAGGTGCTGAGATAACAACTTTCTTGGCACCGCCGGCAAGATGAGCTTCGGCTTTTGTCTTATCGGTAAAAAATCCCGTGCATTCAAGGACTACATCCACACCATGGTCTTTCCACGGAATTTTGGCAGGATCCTTTTCAGCATAAACCTTTACTTCGTCCTTATCAATTATAATTGAGTTCTCAGTTGCCTTTACATCTGCATCAAATCGACCCTGCGCGGTATCGTATTTCAGAAGGTGTGCCAGTACCTTTGGACTTGTCAGATCATTTACAGCAACAACATCAATACCTTCAAGTTGGTAAATGCGGCGATAAACCAGTCTCCCAATTCTACCGAAACCATTGATCGCAACTTTTACAGTGCTCATAGTTTATATTTTTTTACGTTGAGTTTGCGAAGTTACATGGATTGAGGTTTATTAGCTGTATCAGTTGTTTCAATTTTGAGGAGTTCAGGTCAAAAACTTTTGGAGGGAAAACAGGGCCCTGCTATCTTTGCCGTCCCTTAAAAAGACAAGGCCCGTTCGTCTAAGGGCTAGGACACCACCCTTTCACGGTGGTGATACGGGTTCGAATCCCGTACGGGCTACAAAGTTCACCATTACAGGTGGACTTTTTTATTTCAAAATTTTACCGCTAAGGCGCAAAGAAACAAAGTAACGCAAAGAATCTTCGCTACCCTTAGCGTCCTTGCGCCTTTGCGGTTAAGCATAATTTTATTCAACCCAGATAATCTTCACTTCTCCAACTCCTCAAAAACCCCATCCTCCTTATTCTTCCTCACATTGCCAGAATGAAAGTATCGTCCGTTCATAGCAATGTAAACTCCCTGCTTAAGGGTTTGCACAAAAGCCATTGCACTTCCCAAATTGAACAATCCATCGGAACTGCCAAACTTATATGGAACCATTGCTCCTGTTAAGACAATTGTTTTCTCAAGGCCTTGCTGGGAGAGGTAGCGGGCCGTTTCTACCATCGTATCAGTACCATGGGTAATAATGATTCGCTCCTGATTCACTTTCCTGCAATGAGATGCAATAGCTAATCGATCTTCATCATTCATGTGAAGACTATCCTTCATCATCAGAGTATGCGTAGAGGTTGAAACAAGATTTCGCCCGAGCTTGAGCATTTCACTAACATGAGTGTCTTTGAAAAATAATTCTCCCGCAAGCTCATTGTACTCCTTATCAAAGGTGCCGCCTGTGACAAGTATGAGGATTTCCATTATACTTAAAATAAGGGTGAATTGGTTAATTAAGCATCAACATTTAACTGGAATTGAGTATCCATATCCTTACTTAACCACTGATCATTTTCTTAACTTCTGCTACCTTTTTCTGAACAACAACTTCTCCGTGATCATCCCCGATTCCATCCACTACAATGCCGCAACCTTCGGTGGTTTGATTAATGATATAGTGTTTAAGTGCAACTATCTTTTCGATATTTATACAAATAGTTGTACGTCTCGTCATACAATAAACGTCAATAAACTTCATCGGCGAAAGATACCCATATTTTTAGAAGGCAGTAATTACAAGTTGAAAACGGCACCCGATTTCAGGAGATAAATTTTTTTATTGGCTCTCAATTCAGACTATTTGCATCGATATTTCAGGAAATATGTCACAGTTCCTTTTGGTATTCCGTCATCGAATCGGGTATTCCTGATTGTAACTGGTAGGCCATCAGAGTTGTTTATATATTGATATCTGTGTGCGACAGTTCCCCAGCTAAAATGATATCTTATTTCCTCGAATAAATGCCGGCTCTGTTTACCTGTCCATGGGTAATAAGTCTCTCTATTGTATTTATTCCAATACAGCAAATGAAATGCTTCTGCTGGCACCAGGAGATTAATACTCTTAAAAACAATACTATCTGGATAATAAGAAGTGCCTCTTAACACAGCTTTTTTCAGATTTCCATTTTCATAACTGTAATCAATATTTACATCGTCACTTGCTGCATCATATTCTTGCCTGATAAGGAAGCCATTTCCATCGTAAAAATATTTCGTGGAGTCCACAATAGATCCCCAGGTATAGCCCTCGGACCGGGTAGCCAACCCCTGGGCATTCAAATAAAAAATGGAAGCAAAAGGTACTATTTGACCGATTGCCGCAATGGTTTGAGGAACATCTAAGATAATTTGAGAAGAGGAATAAGAATATAGCAATGTATCATAGGTGGGGTTGATGATATACTTCAACTTCCCTGCTGAATCATAAAATAATTTAGAAACATGGGTTGAGTCTTCATCCAGCCAGGACCACTGAAGATTTGTTATCTCCGTTACCTGACAGCTTTTCTGCCGTGGGGGATTCGGATCCGGATCAGGAGTGTCGGTGGATTCAATACTTTTTTGGCAACCTGTAATGCCCCATTGAAAAAGTATCAAAAGGATAAGAATTAGATAATTTTTCATGAACGACTTCTGAAAATGCATCACAATGTAAGTTTATCTTTACATTCTTAAACCATATTGATGAGTAAGTTTAAAGAATACAATTTCTCCAATCAACGAGCTTTAGTAAGAGTAGATTTCAACGTTCCCCTGAATGATAAGTACGCAATCACTGATGATACCAGGATGCGGAGTTCTGTTCCTACAATTCAAAAAATATTGAAAGATGGTGGTAGCGTTGTTCTGATGAGTCATTTTGGTCGTCCTAAAGACGGACCTCAGGAAAAATATTCTTTGAAACATCTGGTTGTTCATCTCAGGAGATTGCTCAATGGTGCTCCGGTTCTCTTCGCAAATGATTGTATAGGTGAAGAAGCAATCCAAATGGCATCTGATCTTAAAGGAGGAGAAATATTGCTTCTTGAAAACCTGCGATTTTATAAAGAAGAAGAAAAGGGTGATGAAGGATTTGCTGAAAAGCTAAGCAAGTTGGGCAATGTTTATGTCAATGATGCTTTTGGGACTGCGCATCGTGCGCATGCTTCTACCGCAGTGATCGCTAAATTCTTTCCGAAGGACAAGAAGATGTTTGGCTTATTGATGGAATCGGAAATTTTGAATGCGGAAAAGCTAATGAACAGTAACGAAAAACCTTTCACAGCAATATTGGGAGGGGCTAAAGTCAGTGATAAAATACTTATTATCGAACGACTCCTTGACAAAGCCACTGACATCATCATTGGCGGTGGAATGGCCTATACTTTTTTCAAAGCATTTGGGGGTCAGGTTGGGAAATCCCTGGTAGAAGAAGACAGACTGGATACAGCAAATGAATTGATGAAGAAGGCAGAGTCAAAAGGTGTTTGCATCCATCTGCCATCTGATTCTATTATTGCTGACAAGTTCGCCCAGGACGCCGCCATCTCATCTTCTTTAAGTAATACAGTCCCTGAGGGCTGGATGGGTTTGGATATTGGATCGATGGCTATTGAACAATTTTCCAAGATCATTCATAATTCCAAAACCATTCTTTGGAATGGACCAATGGGTGTGTTCGAAATGGAACATTTTCAAACAGGAACAAAGGCAATTGCAAAAGCAGTTGCTGAAGCCACTCAAGACGGCGCATTTTCATTAGTGGGTGGAGGAGATAGCGTTGCAGCTGTGAATCAATTCGGCTATGCTGATAAGGTTAGTTATGTTTCTACCGGGGGTGGTGCCATGCTTGAATATTTTGAAGGCAAGGTGTTGCCGGGAATTGCGGCGATCGAAGAATAGCGGTCAGAAGAAAACTTAACCGCAAAGAAACAAAGGCGCAAGGAATCGCAAGGTGCATGGCGAAACTTTGCGTCATGGCGGTTAAATATTGAATGCTCAGTCCTCGGACTTCGTCTCTATTTCCCAGTTATCTCAATGATCTTATCATTCCCTCCATTACTTGTACAGATATAAACTTTTCCCTCCGGAGAAATACACAAATCCCTCAGTCGTCCAAAATCATCGTGAAAAAATTCTGCTCCGGAAACGATGCTCTTCTTATCTGAACTCAACTTCAGTTGAATGAGCTTACTTCCTTTGAGCGTACAAAGCAGAAGTGAGTTCTTCCACTGGGCGATATTCCCATTATAGTAATCCAGTCCGCAAACAGCTTCTGTTGGTGTCCATGTATAAATTGGCGGACGAATGTTATTCGCATCACAAAATGATTTTTCGGAGGACTGGTTACACAAACCTTCCACTTGGGGCCAACCATAATTTCTTGCTTTTTCAATTATGTTGATCTCGTCATCTGAAGAAGGACCATGTTCAGAACTATAAAGGATGCCATTAGCAAGTACCAAACCCTGAGCATTCCTATGGCCAAAAGACCAGAAAGGATTATTGGGTACAGGATTATCTGAAGGAATACTCCCATCCAGATTTAATCTCAATATTTTACCATTCAGTGATGACTTATTCTGAGGAAGCGATTGATTGGATGCATCGCCAGTGCTGATGAACAATTTCAGATCAGGAGTGATGAGTAACCTGCAGCCATTATGAATTCCGGATGCCCTTATATTATCGAGCAGAATAACTGGATTTACCAGTTTCTCACCTTCATACCTGTATTTTACAATTCGCTCATTATATTCTCCTCCGTTTTGATAATTATATGCTACGAAAACGAAAGGTTGAGATGAAAACTGAGGATGCAATGCCATGCCCAGGAGTCCTCCTTCGCCCCTTGCTTCAACTTCTGGTACCTTTAGCAAAAGTTGAATCTTACCAGTGAGGGGATCCACCTTGCTAATTTTTCCACCTCTCTCCGTCATCCAGATCATATTATCTGGTCCCCATACAATTTCCCAGGGATGGGAAAGATTTTCCGTGATTATCCGGGTTGTTATTCCTGGGGCATTGCCAGGTTCAAATTCAGTTTCACACCTTCCACTAAGGAGAAGAAGAGAGAAAAATATGAAATATGGGAGATGCATGATTTCTCTTTTCTTAAAGTTACCACCTGCCCAAATTATGGCCTGATTATTTGACGAAGAGTAGAAAAATCTTTACCTCATACTCAAAAATGCTAATTTTATTCCTACCTAAAATCTAAAAAATGAACTCTCGTAACATTACTTTGATTGTTGTTTTGGGCTTGATCCTTCTTGTCGCTGGATGTGGATGCGGTGGATACAACACAATGGTCAAGCTTGATGAAAATGTGAAAGCCAAATGGGGAAATGTGCAAAGCGATTACCAACGTAGAGCAGATTTGATACCTAATCTGGTGAATACTGTAAAAGGAGAAGCTAATTTTGAACAGACCACGCTTCAGAATGTTATTGAAGCAAGATCAAAAGCCAGTCAAATAAAAATAGATCCGGAAAATCTTACACCAGAGAGACTTCAACAATTCCAGGCGGCGCAAGGTCAACTTTCTCAGGCATTAGGAAGATTGATGGTATTAACTGAGGCCTATCCAAACCTTAGGGCAAATGATGCGTTCAGAAATCTTCAAGCACAACTTGAAGGAACAGAAAACAGAATTAAGGTTGCCCGGAACGATTTTAACCAATCAGTCCAGGAGCTCAACTCCACCATACGGAGATTCCCAAATAATCTGTTCGCAGGAATTTTTGGATTTAAGCCCAAACCATATTTTGAAGCCGACCAGGGATCCCAGAATGCACCAAATGTTGATTTCAGCAAATAACTCAAGGCATTGAGCATACTTTCATTCTTTCGGAGCAAAGACTTCTTTTCAACAGAGGAGAGCGATCTCATCGTGAATGCAGTACGTAGTGCGGAAAAAGAAACCAGCGGAGAGGTCAGGGTTTATGTTGAAAGGCATTGTAGGTACGTTGATCCCCTTGATAGGGCAGCAGAATTATTTTTCGGATTAAAGATGGATCAAACTGCTGAAAGGAACGGAGTCTTAGTTTACGTTGCCATAAAGGACAGGCAAATGGCAATCCTTGGTGATAAAGGAATCCACGAAAAGGTTGGTGATGAATTCTGGAAAAAAGAGATTTCAAAAATGGTCAGTGAGTTTAACCGGGATCATTACGCAGAGGGAATTGCTAAAGTTGTGCGTGATATTGGGGAAGTACTGAAGGTAAATTTCCCTTACAAGGGTGAAACAGATAAAAATGAACTACCAGATGATATTATTTTCGGCAGGTAGCAAATATTAGATGCGGAGACTATTCTTATTCATATCAGTTTTCTTTTTTACTGCATACGTCGTAGCACAAGAAATCCCAAAGAGGCCAAATCCTCCGAGATTGGTCAACGATCTTGCGGATCCTCCTCTTCTCACACCAGATCAGCGGGAAACACTGGAAAGGAAATTGGTGGCGTATGATGACAGCACATCCAATCAGGTGGCAATTGTTATACTCAATTCAATTGGCGATTATGCACCTGATGATTATGCAGTTAAATTAGGACGGGAGTGGGGAGTTGGCGGTAAAGAATTCAATAATGGTATTCTAATTCTGATCACAACAGGAGGCGGAGAAGGTAAGAGATATGTATTTATCGCTACTGGTTACGGGCTTGAAGGTGCCATTCCTGATATTACAGCAAAGCAGATAGTAGATAATGAGCTGATCCCATATCTAAAAGAGAAAGATTATTTCCGTGGACTCAACAATGCGGTTGACGCTATAATTAAGGCCGCAGCTGGCGAATACAAGGCACCCGCAGGTTATGGAAATAGAAACAGGAAAGGCAAATCAGGAGGGAAAAGTATTCTGACAATTCTCTTTGTTATTTTCATCATCATCATGGCGATATCCCGGGGCGGTAGAGGAGGAGGTGGAATGATGAGCAGAAGAGGTTACAGAAACACTGGAGTTCCTCCAATTTGGTGGTTCCCTACAGGTGGCGGCGGAAGCAGTGGTGGAGGTTGGTCAGGTGGTAGAGGCGGTGGATTCGGAGGCTTTGGTGGCGGAAGCTTTGGTGGTGGAGGAGCAGGGGGGAATTGGTGAGAAATGGTATTAGGAATTGGGGAGAATAGTTGAACAGTTGATTAGAAGGAATTGGGCATTTGTAATAAGAAATTAGATCAACTATTACCTGCGAACGATCAACGATCACCAGCCAACGACCAACTCCTATTTAGTGCGTTTTGAAATTTGCCCGCTTTCTTTGCGTTTCTTTGCGTCTTTGTTTCCTTGCGGTGAAATTTTCCAATTACTACATTGCATATACATGGTGAGAGATGAACAGCTGCGTCAACTCCAACAAGTAGATTCATGGGACTTCATTGTCATCGGCGGCGGGGCAACGGGCCTGGGCATTGCACTGGAAGCTACCACACGGGGATATAAAACTATTTTAATTGAGCAATCAGATTTTGCCAAATCAACATCGGGCAAAAGCACAAAACTTGTTCACGGAGGTGTAAGATACCTTGCCCAGGGCCGAATAAAATTAGTGCACGAAGCCAGTATCGAAAGAGCAAGATTGTGGAAGAATGCGCCTCATCTCGTAAGAAATCAAACCTTCATCATTCCAGTTTATAGCAGATGGGAGTCTATTAAATATACTCTTGGATTGAAACTATATGACTGGATGGCCGGTCATCTCAGTCTTGGTAGTTCACATTTTATTTCCCGAAAAGAAACTCTAAATCGAATCCCCGGAATCAATCCTGAAAAATTGGTGGGGGGAGTACATTATCACGATGGTCAGTTTGATGATGCGCGACTAGCACTTAATCTTGCTCAGACAATTATTCAAAATGGAGGTTGCGCAATTAATTACTTTGAGGCAACTGGGTTGTTGAAGGACGAGAACAACTGCATCAAAGGTCTAAACACGTTGGATATTGAAACTGGGTTGAGGTATGAACTTAATGGAAAGGTCGTAATCAATGCTACAGGTGTTTTTGTCGATGACATACTTCGACTTGATAATCCATCAGCACAAAAAATCATTTCAGTAAGTCAGGGTGTCCACCTGGTTCTTGATAGAAAATTTTTCCCTTCTGATGATGCATTGATGATCCCGAAAACTTCTGATGGTCGTGTTCTTTTCTTAATTCCCTGGCGTAATAAATTATTGATCGGAACCACGGATACTCCTGTGCAGAATGCTTCCCTGGAACCTGTTCCACTTGATGAAGAGATCAGGTTTATATTAAATACTGTTTCAGAATATTTATTAAAAAAACCGACAAGGGAAGATGTACTCAGTGTATTTGCAGGATTGCGTCCGTTAGCAGTACAAAAAAACGAAAATCAAAAAACCAAAGAAATTTCAAGGTCTCACAAAATAGTGGTCTCGCAATCGGGATTGTTCACCATGCTTGGCGGAAAATGGACAACTTACAGAAGAATGGGACAAGATATGGTTGATATAGTTGAAAAACATTTTAACTGGAATCGGACCAAAAGTCTTACTTCTAAATTACCTGTTTATAATGATAGAATAAATGAAAAGGAATCGAGCGTTGATGATGGATCAAACGTACTAATAAGTCAGTCTTTGGACATTTATAAGTCCCAGGTAATTTTGGCGGTTAAGCATGAAATGGCAAGAACCATTGAGGATGTTCTATCCAGAAGAACACGTGCTCTGCTCTTGGATGCAAGTGAAAGTCTCAGAATTGCCCCGCAGATTGCAAATATCATGGCGGAAACATTAGGAAAGGACGCGTCTTGGGTGGAGGAACAGTTAATCAATTACAGTTCGTTATGTAAAAATTATATATTGAGAAGCATTTAACCCAGAACATGCAGCAATACATTCTGTCATTTGACCAGGGCACCACCAGCTCACGAGCGATAGTTTTTGATCATCATGGTAGCGTGGTCGCTTCTTCACAAAAAGAATTTAAACAGATCTATCCCCAACCTGCGTGGGTGGAGCATGATCCACTTGAAATATGGTATACCCAAATAAGTGTTGCCAGCGAGGCTGTAGTAAAAGCTGGTTTAACAGTGAAAGACATAATTGCTATCGGCATCACCAATCAACGTGAGACAACAATTATTTGGGACAAAAAAACAGGCGAACCAATCTACAATGCAATTGTGTGGCAGGATAGAAGAACCGCAGATTATTGCGATCAACTTAAGAAGGAAGGATATGAATCTATCATAAAATCGAAAACCGGACTGGTCATCGATGCATATTTTTCCGCAACCAAGATCAGGTGGATCCTGAATAATGTGCAGGGAGCAAGACAAAAAGCAGAGAATGGGCAATTGTGTTTTGGTACGGTTGATTGCTGGTTACTCTGGAAATTAACCAATGGGCAGATTCATGCTACCGATGTTTCAAATGCATCGAGAACAATGCTGTTCAACTTGGAGAGTTTGGAATGGGATGCGGATTTGCTAAAAATATTTGACATTCCTGCTGCAATATTACCCGAGATAAAATCAAATAGCGAAGTTTACGGATATACAGAAAATGTGATCACGGGCAGAAGCATACCAATAAGTGGTATGGCCGGAGACCAGCAATCAGCTTTATTCGGACAGATGTGTGTTCAACCTGGAATGGTGAAGAATACTTATGGTACTGGTTGTTTCATGTTAATGAATACTGGCAATAAGCCGGTCGTCTCGAACAATAATCTTCTCACAACAGTTGCGTGGAAAATTAAAAATGATGTTCAATACGCATTGGAAGGAAGTGTATTTATAGCAGGTGCAGTGGTGCAATGGTTAAGAGATGGTCTGCAAGTGATCAGGACTTCAGGAGAAATTGAAGAGCTGGCAACAAAGGTCCCGGACAATGGAGGTGTATTTATGGTTCCTGCATTTGCAGGTTTGGGAGCACCATATTGGAACCAACACGCAAGGGGAACAATTGTAGGGATTACAAGAGGCACAAATGCTTCCCATATTGGAAGAGCAGCCATTGAGAGTATTGCATATCAAACAATGGATGTATTAAAAGCGATGGAGGCTGATGCCGGATTCTCAATAAAGGAATTGAGAGTTGATGGAGGTGCTACAGTAAATGATCTTTTGATGCAATTCCAAAGTGACATATTAAACACCATTGTTGTAAGACCAAAAATTACCGAAACCACCGCACTCGGCGCAGCTTACCTTGCCGGTTTAGCAATTGGATATTGGAATGGATTAAATGAACTTCAGGAGTATTGGCAAAAAGAAAAAGAATTTAATCCGATGATGGAAGAGCAGGTTCGCAAAGAGCTTACCAGAAAATGGTCAAAGGCTATCAGGTCTGCTCAGGTATGGGCAGAAGAATAGAAGTGTAGAATATTCTTAATCATTCGCTTCTCCATTAAATAATATATTATGAATTATGATTCTTCACTCATGAATATTTTTACGGCAGAATTGATAGGTACATTTCTGCTCATTTTACTTGGTAATGGTGTAGTAGCAAATGTTGTATTGAATAAAACCAAAGGAAATAATGCAGGGTGGATTGTAATAACATTTGGTTGGGGAATGGCTGTCTTCACTGGAGTTTTTGTAGCGAGTAAGGTGAGTGGGGCACATCTTAACCCTGCAGTATCAGTTGCATTGAGTTACCTCGGTGAAATAAAAATTGAGGATTTGCCACTTTATATTGGAGGTCAATTTATTGGTGCAATGCTAGGGGCGCTTTTTGTCTGGCTGACCTATAGGCAACATTTTAATGCAACCGAGGATCCTGGAGCAAAGCTTGCTGCATTTTGTACCGGACCTGCCATTCGCAGCCCAATTCAAAATCTTTTAACTGAAGCGATCGGAACATTTGTTCTTGTGTTTGGAGCTCTCTTCATGGTAAAACCTTCAAGCAGTCTTGGAACTCTTGATGCACTACCAGTGGGACTCTTGGTTTTAGGAATTGGTTTAAGCCTTGGAGGTCCTACAGGCTATGCGATTAATCCTGCCAGAGATCTTGGACCAAGAATAATGCATGCGATCTTACCAATGAAAAATAAGGGAAGTAGTGACTGGGGATATAGTTTGATACCAGTTATAGGTCCAATTATTGGCGGATTGCTGGCTGCAATCTTGTTTCAGGCTCTGGGCGCAGCGAAATAGTTAGGACAAATTAAGATTCGTTCTTGTAAATCCATTCTGTCAAATCATCATGAAGGGTTCGATTAATGAAGATATTACTGAGGCCTTCTTTAAGTATTTAAAGGTTGAAGCAAGATTGAATTGTTTCGCCCAGGTACCAAAGGAAAGTACTCTGAAGAAAATTGAATCATAGGGTGTTTTCTTATCCAGGTATGACTGGTAATAGGTGAGCAAATTTGGACTAAAAATTTGCGGGAATTCATCCACTTGTTTCTTGAAGAGTTGCTTGATTTCTTCGCTATTATTAGTGAATAGGGGTTCTTCCGGTCCCGGAAATCCTAACTTCCAATGACGGTTATATATCTCAGGTGGCAAGAGGTTCTTGAAAGCCTCCCTAAGAATAACTTTCCTTGCTCCATTTTTTATTTTAAATGAATCTGGAAGAGAAATGCAAAATTCTACCAATCTGTGATCAAGGAAAGGAACTCTTGATTCAATGGAATGTAACATTGAATTTCTATCCTCAGAATGAAGTTGATGTGGAAGACTGTAATTTAAAGTTGCATCAATTGATATATCCCTTAAGTCTTTGTAATTCTTTCTTTCAGAATCGCTAATATCCGCTTCAATTGTTTTACGCCAATTTGTATTGAGGATTGATAATCTAACACTGGGAAGACCGGAAGGATTTATGAATGCTCGTTTGAGGTTTTGTAAAGATTGAAATTGAGCCAGGAAATTTTTTAGAAAAGTTGATCTTGAAAAATTCTCATTGGCCTTGAGATTAACTAGTTCTGAAAAAAAGTTAATGAATTCCCCTTTTTTCAACAAACTCTTCATATATATGTAATAGCCCTCTGAATATCCGGCAAGATATTCATCTGCGCCCTGGCCGCTTAGGATCACCTTAACCTTCTCGTTTGCGACTGCTTCGAAAACTTTGTATTCAGAGAAGAAACTTCCTGATGAAATGGGCTGGTCCTGGTAATAGACCATTTTTCGCAATGAATTATCGTCAAGCAATTCATTGATGTCAGGAAATACTTTTTTATTTGTAACCTGATAATAATTTACTGCAGCATCTATATAATTTATTTCATTGGCCTGTGATGAAAGAAAGCAGCTGGAAAACGTTGAAATATTTGTTGAATTTTTTTTCGCTAATGCAACCATAACAGTTGAATCAATTCCGCCAGACAGGCAGGACCCAACAGGAACCATGGAATGTAAATGGTCACTAACCACTTCAGAAAAAAGTTCATTGAAATAATAAGTAGCATCCTGAAATGAGATCGAGTTTGAAGAAACAGCAGGATTCAAATTATACCATCTGTCGATTCGGAGTGAATGTGTATTGAGATCGTAGTGAAGATTGTGGCCTGCGGGCAGGTTGTTCACATTTTCAAAGAAGGTTTCTTCAGAAGCATCCATATTAGCATCAACAAGAAATGCATAAGTAATCCTGCTATTCATTCTTAATTGAAAATTATCAATTGACAGAAATTGTTTGGCTTCGGATGCCAGGAATAGTTGCTGTTCGAAAATAGTATAACAGAAAGGCTTGATTCCAAACCTGTCTCTGCTGCAAAATAATTTGTTCCGTTTTCTGTCAAAGATTACGAAAGACCACATTCCATTAAATCGATGAATGCATTCTTCCTGCCATTTATCATAGGCAGCCAGTATTATTTCCGTATCTGTGTCTGTAGCAAAATAATAGCCTGATTTCTGCAATTCTTTCTTGAGGAGCCGATAATTATATATCTCACCATTGTAAGTGATTACATAATCCTTGAAATGCATTGGTTGCACATTCGATTCGCTGAGATCTGTGATCTTAAGCATTCGATGTCCCAACCCAACATTATTTTCTATGAAAAAGCCTTCACCGTCCGGGCCGCGGTGTTTGATCCTGTCATTCATTTTCTTCAATAGATCCGGGCTAACTTTCGAAGGGTATTGATTGACAATTACACTTATCCCACACATAGGCTAACATTTTATTCAAACTTTTATCTACCAAGAATGAATAAGGTGGAACTCTTCGGTGGATATTGGATTTAGAGAGAGCTAAATATAGGAAAAAAAGAAAGCCATCAGCAAGACTGATGGCCTTTAATATTAAAAGTCTTAATCTGCTAAAACCCCTTCTTTTCGTTGATCCTGCTGTTAATATAATCAGCCTGATCTTTTAGGCCTGCTGCAGTTTTTTTCGATGCAAGTCCTTTAAGAATGATGTTATTAATAAACATATCAGTTTGCGGTTTGGATTCTGCCGGAATAGCGTCCCTGAATTCAATTATCAGCTCTACACCTTTTTTCAGGTTATCCAGGTTTTTAACCTTTTGCAGGTAGGTGGCAAATGGTTGAAGAAGTTCCAATTTCGGCGGTCCAAATGGCATATCGTTGAAATATCTGATCACAAGCTCGAATACAGACTCATCCCCAATAGCAAATAAACTTTCAGATAAGACAGCATGCAGTTTACCCTTAGAAGGTATGTTGGCAAGCCTCGGTATTTCTTTGATCGCTGCATCGGCATCCACCATTATTAATGCATCCAACGCCTCTCCTGAAATAGAATATGAAGAATCATTTATTGCCTGCATCAAAAGTGTCTTGTATTCGGGTTTATCATAATTCACCAGGTGAGCAATAGCCTTGGCTCTTACAGTTGCCTTTTCATCTTTACTTGCCAATCCATATACTAATTGCTCTACACCGGCACGTACGTTCCTATTCTTCATATCAAGTTTTTCCAACGAGAATTCCCTCAATCCATAATATTTATCCTGTAACCCAAGCCTGATTAATTCAAGTGAGCGAGGGTCAGATTGACTTGTGCTTGCAAATTCCAGGGCTTCCCTTCTATCAAGATATTTCCCGGCATTTTTATATTGGAAAGCATACTCTTCGACTGTCTTATTTTCCTTTTTCTCTGCTAGCAGAATTTTGTCTGCGTCAAAATTTACGAGGTCAGGCCTGTTTGTAACCTGAAAACCAAAGGTGTCAATCTTGTTTCTTACCCAAACATTGTATCGTTCCTTTTTCCCATTGCTATAGATATCCACTGCAACTGGAAGTGTAAATATCTTTCCGCTGGCTTGAGTTTGTTTGACAATTATTCTGACCTTCTTTGTCGTTTCATCATACTTATAATTAATATCCAGTATCGGATGGCCACTTCCGAAATACCACTGATTGAAAAACCAATTCAAGTCCTTTCCAGACACTTCTTCCATCGCAAGTCGAAGGTGATGTACTTCAGTAGCCTTGAATTTATTTGTGGTTAGATAAAGGGTTAAAGCTTTAAAAAATGCACTGTCTCCAACAAAGTGGCGGAGCATGTGAAGTATGCGAGCGCCTTTATCATAACTCACCCTGTCAAACATGTCTTCCTTGTCATTGTATTTGAACCTCACCAAATCTTTCTGCTCACTCTGACTACCAAGATAATTTTGAATGTTAGTATAGTTTTGGGCATCTGAATTATCCTTTCCATATTTATATTCTCTCCATAGATATTCTCCGTAGTTGGCAAATGATTCATTTAAAGTAAGATTGCTCCAGCTTTCACTGGTAACATAATCGCCGAACCATTGGTGAAATAATTCATGCGATATCACATCTTCCCAAATATTTCCGTCAATTAACTGTCTCGCATCCTGCTGGGCACCTTCCTGATGCAGGGTGGCAGTTGTATTTTCCATAGCTCCACTAACGTAATCCCTGACAACTATCTGCCCATACTTGGACCATGGATATTCAATACCTGTGACTTTAGAGAAAAATGCCATCATTTCCGGGGTAAGACCAAATATTTTTCTGGCAACAGGCGCATATTCTTTTTCTACATAATAACTGACTTCTTTGCCTTTATAGGAATCTTTCACTACTGCAAAATCCCCAGCACCCATGAAGAATAGATAAGGCGCATTTGGAAGTTCCATCTTCCACACATCCGTTCTAGTTCCATCCGAATTATTTTTTTGAGAGGTGAGGATGCCATTAGAAAGCGTAACAAATTTTGAAGGGACTGTCAATGAAAATTCCTGAGTGCTTTTTTGATTTGGGCGATCTATTGTAGGTACCCAAACACTAGTGGCTTCAGTTTCACCCTGCGTCCAGACCTGGGTGGGTTTATCTTTTTCTTCTCCTTTTGGGTTAATAAAATACAGTCCTTTGGCGTCTTTGATTGCCACGCTGCCTTCAATTTCAAGCTCATCGGGTTTGGCAGTGTATTCTATATAGACAGTATAAGGTTCAGTGCTTTTATAGGATTTGTCCAATTTGATTTTTATCTCCCAACCATCATAATGATACTTCAATGGAATTTCAGATCCACCTTTTACAATGGCAACTTTATGCAACTCCATTCCCTTTGCATCAAGAGTCAGGCTGTCTGTAGAATAAAAATGTGGCTTCAACGTGATCCAGGCCTTTCCATTAAGATGGGAATTGCTGAAATCAAATCTTGCATCAAGTTTTGTATGAACCAGGGCGTTGATTTTTTCAGCCGTTGCCCTGTAAACAGATTTCCAGGCAGTATCGGTAACCTGTTTTCCATGCTGACCAAAACTTTGATAGGCCACCAAACAAATCACCAATATATTAATCCATCGCTTCATGCTTTTTTTTAAAAGACGCAAAGATACCCTAACAGTTGTTCGGGGGTTATCAGATTCACAAAATTTTGATTAATGGTAAAAGAGCTGGTTGATTCAGTAGATTTGTTAAACTAACTCTGCCCAGCACAATGAAAGCCTTTTCTACCTTACTTCTAATTTGCATTAGTTTCAGTGCCTTTTCACAGCAGTCATACTTCATATTGATTGAAGAGGAAAAAAGCCAGCCCTTCTATATTAGGATGGACGAAAGGACATTTAGTTCTTCTCCAATAGGCCACCTGATTCTACCCCAACTTAAAGATTCATCCTATAGATTTTTCATTGGATTTCCTAAAAACCAGATTCCTGAGCAAGAGTTCATCGTCAAAATGAACAGAAAGGACCATGGATTCCAATTGAAGAACTTGGGGCAGAAAGGTTGGGCACTTTTCGACCTTCAATCGCTCGAATTAATTCTTCCGGTGCCGAAACAAAATGGCCTGTCGAATGTAGGTTATAGTCTTGTTCGGAAATATGATGGATTTGCAAAATTGATGTCGGAAGTGGTTAACGATACTGCAGTTCTATATGGTATTGTGTATGATAAACCTGTTGAGACCATCGTGAAAAAGGAGCCTGAAATTCAAAAAAGCATTCCTGTAGATTCATCCTCGTTAACTAAAACTGATATCAATTCAGTGAAGATTGATGAGGAAAAGGATTTGACCATAAAGTCTAAAAGCGACCCTGATACCCTGCTTAATGGCGGTGACACTAAAATCAAATCTCCTAAGTCTGTGGTCACTAAGGTGGAGAATGGAGTACCTCTTGACAGTTTGAGCGACAAGAAAATTGCAGAAAATATTATCGTTAAAACGCCATCAGAGGTCAAATCAGGAAATAATCAGGGTAATGATGCACTTAAGACAATTTCAATCAGGGTTACTGAACAAAAATTCTCCGATTCTGGGTTATACATGATGGTTGAAGATGGCAAAAACAAGATTGATATTTTCATTTCTAACGATCCGGTATTAATCAAGGAAGCCGAAGTCAAAAAAGAGGAAGCTCCTAAAAAAACCGAAATCAAAAAGGAAGAAGAGCCCACAAAGCCGATAATTATTGATAAGCAGGAGAACGATAAGTTGAATACGAAAAAGGAGGATAAGAAGATTGAAAATCCCATTCAGGCAGATCAGAAGAAAGATTCTGTAAATACTACACCAAAGCGATTGGTATTGATGAATTCAGATTGCCGGAGTTTTGCAACTGATATGGACGTGGATAAGCTGCGTGTTAAAATGATCAATGAAAAGGATGAGGATGAGAAAATAGCTTTAGCAAGAAAATTATTAAGAAGTAAATGCTTTACTGCCCACCAGGTCCGTGCGCTAACTGAGTTATTTCAAGACAATAACGGCAAATATAAATTCCTGGATGCAAGCTATCCATTTGTATCTGATACCGGGAATTTCAAGCAATTGGTATCAGTGCTTACTGATGAGTATTATGTAAAAAGGTTCAAGACCATGGTACGAATGGATTAACCTTGAAGATTTACTTTCGTACTGATGAACAGATTTTTTATCGAGGTTGCATACAGAGGAACCAGCTATAGTGGTTTTCAGATACAGGAAAACGCTTCTTCTATTCAAGGTGAAGTAGAAAAAGCCCTCGCTACTGTTTTAAGAATTCGAATCAGTCTAACAGGATCCTCACGGACAGATACCGGAGTACACGCATTCCAGAATTATTTTCATTTTGACTTTCCCGATGATTTGGATGAAAAGTTAATTTATAACCTCAATGCAGTGCTCCCTAGGGACATTGCAGTAAAGAGCATAAGAAAGCCAAGACAACTTGGAAAGGAGTTGCCCCACTGTAGATTTGATGCATTAAGCAGGGAATACAAATACTTTGTTTATGGGTTTAAAGATCCATTTCTGGAAGATAGAGCATACTATTATCCTTATCCTCTGGATATGCCAAGTATTGAAATGGCAGCAGAAATTGTTTTGGGAGAGCACGACTTCACCTCTTTTTCGAAGAAAAATACCCAGGTAAAGACTTTTACATGCAAGATTTTCCAAAGCGAATGGAAATATGGTGAGATGGGGATTTATTATCATGTAAAAGCAAATCGGTTTTTAAGAGGGATGGTGAGGGCATTAGTTGGAACGATGCTGCAGGTTGGAAGAGGTAAGGTTACAGTTGAGGCATTTGCTGAGATGGTGGAGGCTAAAAGGAGCAATGAAGTTGATTTTTCCGCACCAGCTTACGGTCTTTTTTTGATTGGGGTGGAATATCCAAAAAATCTTTTTTGCTGAAAGCCTGTGTAGTGGGGGATTTGAGAAAGCCTTAACAAGAAAGATTCAAAAAATATTGGTCAATAAATCATATGAACCTATCTTTGCAACCCGCAAATGAAAAAATAGTAAAATGGATTGAGTGGCAAGCGGAAAAGTTCTTAAAAATGTGAATAGAAATGTGTGACGGCTGTGAATAAAAAACAAACAAAAAGTTTGCTGATAGAATTGGTCGTCTTATTTTTGCCGTCCGCTATAAAAATGCGGGCAGTTCTTCAAAAAAATTCACATCAACTCGAAGGAAATAACTTCGAATAATTACAAGAAAGATTTTGGTTGAATTATAATGGGACTTACCTTTGCATCCCGTTCAAAAAAACGGGGTCCGTAAGGATACGGTCTAAAGATCTTTGAAAGTTTGGAAGCAACAATACGTCTCGGTTTCAACCGGGACGGTAAGGTTATGTTAGCGAGAATATCGATTGAACAACGTTAATTTTCTTAAGAGAATTTAACGCCAACGATCAAACAACATTTACAATGGAGAGTTTGATCCTGGCTCAGGATGAACGCTAGCGGCAGGCTTAATACATGCAAGTCGTGGGGCAGCAGGTCCGTAGCAATACGGATGCTGGCGACCGGCAAACGGGTGCGGAACACGTACACAACCTTCCTTTAAGTGGGGAATAGCCCGGGGAAACCCGGATTAATACCCCGTAACATAGTAAAATGGCATCATTTAACTATTATAGCTCCGGCGCTTAGAGATGGGTGTGCGGCTGATTAGGTAGTTGGCGGGGTAACGGCCCACCAAGCCTACGATCAGTAACTGGTGTGAGAGCACGACCAGTCACACGGGCACTGAGACACGGGCCCGACTCCTACGGGAGGCAGCAGTAAGGAATATTGGTCAATGGACGCAAGTCTGAACCAGCCATGCCGCGTGGAGGATGAAGGTCCTCTGGATTGTAAACTTCTTTTATCTGGGAAGAAATCCCCGAATTCTTTCAGGGTTGACGGTACCAGATGAATAAGCACCGGCTAACTCCGTGCCAGCAGCCGCGGTAATACGGAGGGTGCAAGCGTTATCCGGATTCACTGGGTTTAAAGGGTGCGTAGGCGGGCAGGTAAGTCAGTGGTGAAATCTCCGGGCTTAACTCGGAAACTGCCGTTGATACTATCTGTCTTGAATATCATGGAGGTAAGCGGAATATGTCATGTAGCGGTGAAATGCTTAGATATGACATAGAACACCCATAGCGAAGGCAGCTTACTACATGAAGATTGACGCTGAGGCACGAAAGCGTGGGGAGCAAACAGGATTAGATACCCTGGTAGTCCACGCCCTAAACTATGGATACTCGACATCAGCGATACACTGTTGGTGTCTGAGCGAAAGCATTAAGTATCCCACCTGGGAAGTACGACCGCAAGGTTGAAACTCAAAGGAATTGGCGGGGGTCCGCACAAGCGGTGGAGCATGTGGTTTAATTCGATGATACGCGAGGAACCTTACCTGGGCTAGAATGCTGATGGACCGTGGGTGAAAGCTCACTTCCCCGCAAGGGGCCGTCAGTAAGGTGCTGCATGGCTGTCGTCAGCTCGTGCCGTGAGGTGTTGGGTTAAGTCCCGCAACGAGCGCAACCCCCATCACTAGTTGCCATCAGGTAATGCTGGGAACTCTAGTGAAACTGCCGTCGTAAGACGCGAGGAAGGAGGGGATGATGTCAAGTCATCATGGCCTTTATGCCCAGGGCTACACACGTGCTACAATGGAGAGGACAAAGGGCTGCCACTTGGCGACAAGGAGCTAATCCCAAAAACCTCTTCTCAGTTCAGATCGCAGTCTGCAACTCGACTGCGTGAAGCTGGAATCGCTAGTAATCGTATATCAGCAATGATACGGTGAATACGTTCCCGGACCTTGCACACACCGCCCGTCAAGCCATGGAAGCCGGGTGTACCTAAAGTCGGTAACCGTAAGGAGCCGCCTAGGGTAAAACTGGTGACTGGGGCTAAGTCGTAACAAGGTAGCCGTATCGGAAGGTGCGGCTGGAATACCTCCTTTTTAGAGAATGCTACGTCCTTTTTGATTGTTGCTTCCTATTCTTTCAATTTTATTTCCCTGGTTCTTTAACTTGGGTAAACCCGCTAATAAGTGGGCTACAATCATAGATCCGTAGCTCAGCCTGGTTAGAGCACTACACTGATAATGTAGGGGTCAGCAGTTCAAATCTGCTCGGGTCTACCGTGATCATCAAAGCCTTGGCTAAGGTGATCCAAAACAAAAGTTCTTTTAGATAGGTTAATTATTTAGCTAGATGCCGCCTTCGCAGAAGCTACGGCGGACGAAGGGGGGATTAGCTCAGCTGGCTAGAGCACTAGCTTTGCAAGCTAGGGGTCATCGGTTCGACTCCGATATCCTCCACATTAAAATTTGAAATTTTGGATTTCGAAATTTCGAAATTTAGCTCTTCTAAATCGGATAATACCTGGAGAGGTTGAAAATTGGTTCGTAGCCAAATTATCTACACGCGATGAGAAAACTTGGAGTTGACAATTTCAAATTGTCAAATTTCAAATTTTCAAATTGATAAGTTCTTTGACATATTGGGATAATAAGTTGTAAAACCGAGTAACTTTTAGACGTAGATAACAATCTACAATTTCCAAATTTTTTAAAGCAATTAAGGGCACATGGTGGATGCCTTGGCTCTGAGAGGCGACGAAGGACGTGGTAAGCTGCGATAAGCTGCGGGGAGCTGCACACAAGCGTTATATCCGCAGATTTCCGAATGGGACAACCTAGCACACTGAAGGTGTGTTATCCCGCGCAAGCGGGAAGCCAACCTCCTGAACTGAAACATCTAAGTAGGGAGAGGAAAAGAAAACAATCGTGATTCCCTGAGTAGTGGCGAGCGAAAAGGGAATAGCCTAAACTTAGCCGGCGTGCCGGCTGAGGGTTGTAGGACCGCATTTAGAAACTGTCATCAAACTGAATCTTCTGGAAAGTTAAGCCATAGAGGGTGATAGCCCCGTAAGTGTAAATTGACAGGGACGAGCGGTATCCTGAGTAAGGCGGGACCAGAGGAATCCTGCCTGAATCTGCCAGTACCATCTGGTAAGGCTAAATACTCCTCAGAGACCGATAGTGAACCAGTACCGTAAGGGAAAGGTGAAAAGCACCCCAAACAGGGGAGTGAAATAGTACCTGAAACCGTGTGCCTACAAGCGGTCGGAGTCTCCAGCAATGGGGATGACGGCGTGCCTTTTGCATAATGAGCCTACGAGTTACTCCTCACTGGCGAGGTTAAGTTATTGAATAACGGAGCCGTAGCGAAAGCGAGTCCAAATAGGGCGCTTAGTCAGTGGGGGTAGACGCGAAACTTTGTGATCTATCCATGAGCAGGATGAAGTGTCGGTAAAACGACATGGAGGTCCGAACTCATTAGCGTTGAAAAGCTATGGGATGACTTGTGGATAGGGGTGAAAGGCCAATCAAACTGAGAGATAGCTCGTTCTCCCCGAAATGTTTTTAGGAACAGCCTCGGATAATAGAAGTATGTTAGAGGTAGAGCTACTGATTGGGCTAGGGGGCTTCACCGCCTACCAAACCCTGACAAACTCCGAATGCTAACATATATCTCCGGGAGTGAGGCTACGGGCGCTAAGGTCCGTGGCCGAGAGGGAAATAACCCAGATTAGCAGCTAAGGTCCCTAAACGAACGCTAAGTTGATCAAACGCGGTGGGGTTTCTATAACAGCCAGGATGTTGGCTTGGAAGCAGCCATTCATTTAAAGAGTGCGTAACAGCTCACTGGTCGAGAGACCCTGCACGGAAAATAATCGGGCATCAAGCGTTCTACCGAAGCTCTAAACTCAATCCCGCTTGCGGGATGAGTGGTAGGGGAGCATTCCCAACTGCTGCGAAGGTGATAGGCGACTATTGCTGGAGCGTTGGGAAAAGAAAATGTAGGCATAAGTAACGATAAATAAGGTGAAAAACCTTATCGCCGAAAGTCTAAGGGTTCCTGATCAACGTTAATCGGATCAGGGTTAGTCGGGTCCTTAGGCAAACCCGAAAGGGGTAGCTGATGGAAAGCTGGTTAATATTCCAGCACCCACTTTAGTTTCGACGGGGTAACGCGGTAGTGAACGATCCGCCCCATCACGGAATATGGGGTTAAAGCGTGTAGATATATCTTTTACAGGTAAATCCGTAAGAGATGTCGAACGTGATAGTACCACAAAGCTTCGGCAGCGTGGATAGTGATCCTAATCATACCGCCGAGAAAAACCTCTAAGGTTAGGCTAAAGCGGCCCGTACCGCAAACCGACACAGGTAGACGAGATGAATATTCTAAGGCGCTCGGGTGAGCCGTGGAGAAGGAACTAGGCAAATTGACGCTGTAACTTCGGGATAAAGCGTACCCTCGCAGCAGTGCGAGGGTCTCAGTAAAATGGTTCAACCAACTGTTTAACAAAAACACAGGGCCCTGCAAAATCGAAAGATGACGTATAGAGCCTGATACCTGCCCGGTGCTGGAAGGTTAAGGAAGGATGTTCGGCGCAAGCCAAAGCTTCTGACTGAAGCCCCAGTAAACGGCGGCCGTAACTATAACGGTCCTAAGGTAGCGAAATTCCTTGTCGGGTAAGTTCCGACCTGCACGAATGGTCTAATGAGTTGAACACTGTCTCCTCCACGAGCCCGGTGAAATTGTAGTATCGGTGAAGATGCCGGTTACCCGTCACGGGACGGAAAGACCCCGTGAACCTTCACTACAACTTTGCATTGATTTTGAGTTACAGATGTGTAGGATAGTTGGGAGACTATGAAGCGGCCTCGCCAGGGGTCGTGGAGTCAACGTTGAAATACCAACCTTCTGTCACTTAGAGTCTAATCCCTTTGCGGGAAACAGTGCATGGTGGGTAGTTTGACTGGGGTGGTCGCCTCCTAAAGAGTAACGGAGGCTTGCAAAGGTTCCCTCAGTACGGTTGGTAATCGTACGAAGAGCGCATTAGTATAAGGGAGCTTGACTGTGAGGCATACAAGCCGAGCAGGGACGAAAGTCGGCTAAAGTGATCCGGCGGTTCTGCATGGAAGGGCCGTCGCTCAAAGGATAAAAGGTACTCCGGGGATAACAGGCTGATCTCCCCCAAGAGCTCATATCGACGGGGAGGTTTGGCACCTCGATGTCGGTTCGTCACATCCTGGGGCTGGAGAAGGTCCCAAGGGTTCGGCTGTTCGCCGATTAAAGTGGCACGTGAACTGGGTTCAGAACGTCGCAAGACAGTTCGGTCCCTATCTGTGATGGGCGTCAGTAAATTGCGTGGACATGACCTTAGTACGAGAGGACCGGGTCGTACGTACCGCTGGTGTATCTGTTGTGCCGCCAGGTGCAATGCAGAGTAGCTATGTACGGACAGGATAAACGCTGAAAGCATCTAAGCGTGAAACCTTCCACAAGATGAGTTTACTTTTAAGGGTCGTCAAAGACTATGACGTTGATAGGCTACAGATGTACAACTAGTAATAGTAAAGTCGAGTAGTACTAATTACCCGTATGCTTTAATTTTTATTTTTATTGTTATCTACCCGTTACAACGGATTACAACTTCCCTAATATGTCACTTTATTAAAAATTCCAAATGATAAACTCCAAATCTTTTCTTGATTTGATTTTTATGATTTGAAATTTCACCTCCTTATGGCGGTTTTGCCGAGGGTGTTCACCTCTTCCCATACCGAACAGAGAAGTTAAGCCCCTCATGGCCGATGGTACTGCACCACAATGCGGGAGAGTAGGTAGCTGCCATATTTATTGAAGCCTCGACATATCGTCGAGGCTTTTTTGTTTAAAAAAATTGATGGTACTGCACCCTCCCGATGGCCATCGGACGGGAGAGTAGGTAACTGCCATATTTATTAAAGCCTCCACGATATGTCGAGGCTTTTTTTTGTTTAATGGCTAGGATCTTTGCGCTCCTTCGCGTCTTTGTTTCTTGGCGGTTAAATCCTAATTCTCAGGAACCCAATATGACGGCCTGCACCCATATCCGATCTGCGAATGATTTAGGAAAATTTCGGATCGAATAAAATTTAGTGATGTCGTAGTTGGTCTATTAATCCTTGTAGGATATCCCGAAGAATTATATTCTTCAGCAACAAATGGATTGTTCATGCTGTAATCTCGTGCCAGAAACATCCAGATGTTATTCGTTCTATTTACGTTGAGCTTGTTATCATATGTAATTCCCTCCCTCACCATATTTCCCGCTGCATCGTAAGCATAATGCTCGTCAAAGCTGAATCCTTGTGGACCAGATCCGTGTTCTCTAATAATTCGATTTTGATTGTCGTATTCAATATGCGAGATTACACGGAAGGAATAATTATCCAGTGAAATTCCCAGGTTCAGCATGGTATCCACACTAATTCTTCCGTTTTGGTCATAACCGTAAAAATGCCAGAATTGATAATTTCCCCCTGCATATGAACCAATGTATTCGCGTAATCTATGCCATTGATCATACTTGAAAGTTCTATATGGCGATCCGGTTGTAACCAGTGGAGTGGTAATGGCCGTTGGGTTTTCAAATTCATCATATAGAATCAGTATGAAACGCTGGTCGCTGGCAAAAGGATTTTGCCAAATGCTTTCAATTCTACAATATGTTGGTTGTCCTGCTAGTGCTGTATTCGCAGCTACTTCGTCCTTTGCAAAATCTACCTCTTTGCGACAAGCCGAAAATATTGTCAACGTGAAGCTTAATAAAATAAAAAGATAATAAGTATTCTTTTTCATCGCTGAGATTTTGGGCTTTAGGAATATTGTTTCATATCGAAGGAAACCTAATATTTCAAATAAAGTTTTCAATAATAATTTGAATCTCTACAACTATAACTGATCCGCGAAAAATTTAATCCTGCGTCCAGAATGCCAACAGGATTTGAACTATTGTTGATGAATGTTGGAAATCCTGCTGCATTATATTCATCTGCATGAAATGCATTATTCATGCTGTAATCTCTAGTCAAAAACATCCAGATATCATTTGTTCTGTACAAACTTTTCTTGTTATCGTAAGTAACCCCATGTCTAATTAAATTGCCTGCATCGTTGTATTCATAAGTTTCGCTGAAGATGATACTTCCATGAGAAGTGCCGTATGCCTTTTTCATCCGACCCTGTGAATCATATTCAAAATGTGTAATATGGGTATTTTCAGGATTAGTGGGTCGTTCACCCATTCTTCCGAAAATATATGTGGTGTCAACACTAATTCTGCCATTTCCATCATAGCCGTAAAAATGCCAATATTCATAAAAGCCGTTTCCATAATCGCCAAGCAATTCCCTTAGTCGATGCCAATAATCATATCGAAAGATCTTGAATGGATGACCAGTACCTATACGGTTGCTTGTCATGAATGTGGGGTTTTCATATTCGTCATAAGATATTATCCAAAATCTTTCATATACAGGAAGCCGTGGGCTTTCCCACATGCTTTCTATTCTGCAATAGGTTGAACCAGGAAGCGGCGTACCTGAAATTTCTTTCGGTGTAGCTTCAACTACATCTTTACGACAAGCCGGAAATAGTAATAGCGAACAAATAATGATGATGAGGGTAGATGAAATTTTCTCATTCATATCACTAGTTTTAGGAGTTGAGCTAAATGATAGCTTTCATCGAGTGTAGATGCCAATAATTGATCCTTGATAAATTTGCACAGGCTACACTTTGTTTTTTCCTAGAGTTTGGAAAAAGCATCAGCAAATAACAGATGCTGGATAAGTTGAAGTATTTCCTATTAGTTCAGATTAATATCTGAATTCTTAAAGCCTGCCGACGAATCGTGTTTGAGGAAGGAGCGGGGTTTATTGATTCGGAGCTGAATATTATCTACTGAAAGTTATGCAGACTTTTGGATTTGTAAAAGAATGCAGCTGAGAAAATCCGACCATGCTATTGAAGGACAAAAAAAATCCTCCCGAAAAAAGAGAGGATTTAAAATTAGTTTGGATCTGAGGGAGATTAATAATCTCTGTTATAACCTCCGCCGCCACCGCCACGGTTAAAGCCACCTTTTTTGTAGCCTCCACCGCCGCCGCCGCCTTTGTTGTAGCCGCCGCCACCGCCGCCGCCACCAAAGCTTCTTTTCTTGAATCCGCCGCCACCACCGCCGCCACCTTCTGGCTTGGTTTGGGATTCATTGACGATGATCTTACGACCCATAACTTCAGAATCGTAAAGACTGGTCAAGGCTTGTTGACCCTGATTGTCATCAGGCATATCAACAAAACCAAATCCACGGCTACGACCGGTTTCGCGGTCTTTTACAATTTTTACAGAGCTTACAGTTCCGTATTGTTCGAATAAGCTCCGCAGATCGTCCTCTGTCATTGTCCAGGACAGGTTGCCAACATAGATGTTCATTGTAACAAAAAATTTAAGAATTCAAAAAACCTAATGCTGTTATGCTGCTACAATGAACTGAGAGAGATTTAAAGGGAACTTCCAGAACAAGTAGAGAACTCTAACTACATTAGAACCGTCATAAAGATAGTATATTTTTTATACGATCTACCAGTGCTTAAATGTTGATTCGGATTAAATTACTCGGCAACCACATCCACATCCACTTCTCGTTTCCTGGCCATTGCCAAAATCGATCTTTGCCTTGTAACTTCCCAACTCCTTTACGTCATCTACCAGGTGAATTCTTTTCCTATCAATTTCATATCCTTTTTGATCTCTGATGGCTCTGGCGATTTGAACCGTTGTAACGGTCCCGAAGATCTTACCACTGGTCCCGGTTTTAGCACCGATCTTTAGAGGTGATTGTTTTAATACTTCGATCACCTTATTAGCCTCAGCCAGCATTTTTTCTTCCTTTTTCCGCTGTTGTTTAAGCCTCTCGTCCAATTGTTTCATATTAGATGGAGAAGCCTCAACCGCCATTTGCCGGGGAAAAAGGAAATTACGGGCGTACCCGTTTTTCACATTCACAACCTCATTAATGCCGCCAAGATTATTTACATCTTGAATTAAGATTACTTGCATGGTTACCTCCTTACTTTAATAGGTCAGTTATAGTTGGTAGTAAAGCCATTTGGCGGGCCTTCTTTACTGCCTGGGCAACCTTACGCTGAAACTTTAGTGAGTTTCCGGTGATGCGGCGGGGCAACAGTCTACCTTGTTCGTTCAGGAACTTCTTAAGGAAGTCGGCGTCCTTATAATCAATGTATTTAATCCCAAATTTCTTAAAACGACAGTATTTTTTCTGGCGCTTTTCAGTCTTAATGGCGGTTAGATACTTGATTTCGTTTGATTTAGCCATTGATTATGCCTCCACTTTTTCGGTTCCTGTTGGTACGCCACTTCTCCTTTTTTGATTGTACTCGACGGCGTATTTATCGAGTCTTGTGCCTAAATGACGAAGTACATTTTCGTCACGCAGAAGCTGGATTTTCAGCTTCTCATTGAAGTCGGATGGCGCAGAATATTCCAACACCCAATAAAGACCAGTGGTCTTTTTGTTTATTGGATACGCCAGTGATCTGAGACCCCAGGGATTTTCGTGCACCACTTCACCTCCGTTTTCTTTAAGGAAGGAAGTGAATTTTTTCTGGGCGGCTTTAAAATCCTCCTCAGAAAGCACAGGGGTAAAGATCACCATCAATTCATAATTGTTCATATCCCTGTTTTAGTTTTAAATAAATGGGTCGCAAAGGTAAGGGAAATGCCAGAACAGACAAGGCTTCGGTGGAATATTTAGTGGATTGTACAGAATTAAAAAAAGCGCTTAAAAATCTATCATTTTTATGGGATTCTAAAATGCCTCGTTAGTCCGATAATTTGGATTCAATAAGCTTCATTTTGCCACCAAATCACAACCCAATTCTTCAAATTCCAATACCTTAGGACAGTCTGGCAGCCGGCATCAACGTGGCATTGACTTTGTCCAGCGCACCAGAAGTATCAAACTTATTACTATGCAAAAAGGAACAATTCGGGTTCATACAGAAAACATATTCCCCATCATTAAGAAATTTCTCTACAGTGATCATGAGATCTTTCTCAGAGAATTGGTAAGCAATGCCGTGGATGCCAGCCAAAAATTGAAAATGGTCAGCGGTTCAGGGGAATGGAACGGAGAAATAGGGGATTTGAGAATTGACATAGAACTCAATAAGGAAAACAAGACCATCACGATCAGAGACAGTGGAATTGGAATGACGGCTGAGGAGGTTGATAAATATATAAACCAGGTTGCTTTTTCCAGCGCAGAAGAATTTCTTGAGAAATACAAAGGACAGAATGAGGCTAGTGTGATCGGACATTTTGGGCTTGGCTTTTATTCAGCCTTTATGGTTAGTGAAAGAGTGGAGATCATCACAAAATCGTGGAAGAATGATGAACCTGCTATCAGGTGGGAATGCGATGGAAGTCCCGAATACATAATTGAACCATCGGATAAAGCCGAGAGAGGAACTGACATCATTTTACATATCAGTCAGGATAGTGAAGAATTTCTTGACAGCAACAGGATCGAATCGATTCTTAATAAATTTTGCCGTTTTCTACCTATCCCTATTTATTTTGAGGATAAGCAAATCAACAATACTTCACCTGCGTGGAAGAAAAAACCTTCCGACCTGACCCCTGCAGACTATCAGAATTTTTATAAAGAATTATATAGTTACAATGAGTTGCCTCTATTCTGGATACATCTTAACGTAGACTATCCTTTTAATCTAACTGGTATTCTATATTTTCCTAAGATTCGCCAGAGCTACGAAATTCAGAAGGATAAGATCCAACTTTATAGCAATCAGGTTTTCGTGACTGACGAGGTCAAGGATATTGTTCCTGAATTTTTAATGTTGCTTCATGGAGTTATAGACTCTCCTGATATTCCACTCAATGTTAGCAGAAGTTATCTGCAAGGTGACCCAAACGTTAGAAAGATCAATAATTATATAACAAAAAAGGTCGCGGATAAACTGGAAGAGATTTTTTCAAAAGACCGAAAGGAGTTTGAAGAGAAATGGGATAGCATCGGATTATTTGTGAAGTATGGTATGATGACTGATGATAAATTCCTCGAGAAGGCCAATCGCTTTCTGATCATGCAATCAATAAATGACGAGAAGTTTTATACACTTGATGAGTACAGAGCTGCAACCAGCCAACTCCAGACTAACAAGGATGGGCAACTTGTAATAATTTATACCACTGACCCGGTTCAACAGCATAGTTATATTCAGTCAGCGAAAGAAAAAGGTTATATGGTTGTAAAAATGGAAACCCTGGTTGATGCTGCTTTTATCAATCAGATGGAAAACAAATGGGAAAAAGTCCATTTTACCAGAGTAGATGCTGACATAGCTGAAAATCTTATCGACAAACAGACTGAATCAACAACTGTTCTATCAAAGGAAGATGAAGAGAGATTAAAAGAATTATTTAAAGTTGAGTTGTCTGATGTGCATGTGAGTGTGGAAATAAAAGGATTGAGTGCCGATTCTCCTCCGGTGATTGCAACACGTCCAGAATTTATGAGGCGCATGAAGGACATGGCCTCAATAAGTGGATCGATGGGAACTTTTTATGCGAATATGCCAGACGAAGTATTGCTTACAATAAATGGCAACCATTCGATCTATCAAAATATTTTAAATTCCGATGATACTGAGATGGGCAAAAAGCTGACAAGGAATCTTGCAGATCTGGCGCTCTTATCTCAAGGTTTATTAAAAGGAAATAATCTCACCTCTTTCATTGAAAGAAGTGTTTCACTGATGCAGGATGAAAAAAAGAGTAAGATCATTCTGAGTTGATGAAGGCTTAGATGAATTGAGTAGAGGTTAAAGCAGGAGATCCTTCTTACGTGAATTTTTCTTGAAAAATATCTTGACTTCCTATAAAGGAAGAGGCTCCCTTGAAAGGGAGCCTTTAGTTTACCGTCTCGTATAATATTTTGAAGAGTAACTTTAGTTTTTGTGTTGAACGATCATATATAGGCAAGCTAAATGCCAACGTGATAATTGACTGAATTACAATGACAGATCCGTTGCCAATCTAGAAGAATTGTCCTAAAATGGGATAAGAATTCCGGGGTGAAGAATTAACCCTGAATATTCATGGCATCAGAAGCGTTGTTCGTGTCTAAACCAGTTGAAGACGGAACTGCTGAGAGTCTAAAATCAATCACTTTAATCTGAATGGTCTTAATCCCATTCCATTCGTTTTCATCAATAGTAAAAACCAAATCTATCGGCCTGCGCAGATTAAGTAAATAGAATTTCGAAGACAAATTGAATCCAATTCCAGAGATGACTGATTTACCCTGGGAGAGGGAAAATTTAATATGATCCTCCCGGACAATCTTGGAGTAACCTGTGTCAATAACATTGGTGGCAAGGAAAATCGGTTTGAGATTATCTGGTCCAAAAGGTTCCATTTGACAAATGATATTATAGAACGACTGGTTAATATCCTTAAATTCTATTTCGGCATCAATCTGAATTTCTGGAATCAACATTTCAGGAAGGATGGTCCTGCTAACTACTTCCTCAAATTTTGCAATAAAAGAATCGAGCTGCTCAGGCATCATTGTCATTCCTGCAGCTGCAAAATGACCGCCATAACCCAGAAGATGTTCTTTGCATGCATGAATTGCTTCATAAAGATTAAAACCACTTACACTTCTCGCACTGCCAGCTATGTATTCACCACTTTGTGTTAAAACAATCGTTGGTCGATAATGATGCTCAATCAGCCTGGAAGCCACTATTCCTACAACACCTTTATGCCAATGTGGTTTAAATACTACGGTTGATTTTCGATTTAATAGGATGCTGTCATTATTTATTATTGAAAGTGCCTCGGCGGTGATATTGCTATCTGCCTCTTTTCTGTCAGAATTATCCGAGTGTAGCATTTCAGCGAGTGGAAGTGCTGAGGTGTACTCCTTTTCAATAAACATCAATACGGCTTTTCTTGCATCATCCATTCTGCCGGCAGCATTTACCCGCGGAGCAATAATAAAAACAAGGTTAGTTATACTAAGTGGCGGCTTCATTCCACTCAAGTGAAGCAATGCCTTAATTCCTGAACATGGATCTTCATTAACTCTTTTGAGTCCGTAATATGCCATGATCCTGTTCTCACCTGTAATTGGGACAATATCTGCAGCAATTGCAGTGGCTACCAATTCCAGATAACATAGATATTCTGAGTCCGGAATATTTAATTCCTGGGCAAGTGCGGTTATTAATTTGAAACCAACCCCACATCCGCATAAATCCTTATAGGGATATTCACAATCCTTTTGTTTCGGATTTAGAATTGCAATGGCGGGCGGAAGTATATTATCTGGAAGATGGTGATCGCAAACAATGAAATCAATGCCTATTGATGCAGCATATGCAATCAGATCAACAGATTTAATTCCGCAATCCAGAGAAATAATAAGATCGAATTTATTCTGGAAGGCAAAATCGATTCCAGCTTTCGAAATTCCATAACCTTCCCTGTAGCGATGCGGAATGTAAAAATCTAATTGAGCAGGATCATAGATCTTACTTAGAAACTGGTACATACTTGCCACGGAAGTTGTTCCGTCAACATCATAATCGCCAAAGACCAGTATCCGTTGATTTGTAGAAATGGCAGTAATTATACGATTTACTGCCTTACCCATATCCTTCATCAACCAGGGATCATGCAATTGGTGAAGTTGTGGTCGATAAAAATCTTTAGCCTGATCAAAAGTTTTTGTTCCCCGTTGAACAAGGATCTTACAAATGACAGGATTGATTTTAAGAGATGAATTCAATGCGTGAACCTCTTCTTCATCAGCATTCAATACACGCCATCTCTTTTCCATAATACAAACCTAGAGGATATACTTGATTTGATCTGATAACAGTCGGTTAAACGAGAAACCTTCAATCGTGTTTTCGTCATAATCATCAATAGTGCAAAGCAAGAAATCAGTGCTGAGTATTAAAAAAATAATGTACACTTCAATAAAATAATCTGTCAATATTTTCGATCGGTAGTGAACCTTACTAACTCTTCCAGACCCTGGCGGACATCTGAATCCGGAAACTGATGAAGTATATTCAAAGCTTCATCCCTAAACTGGAACATTCGTTGCTCCGCATATTCAATACCGCCCGCAGCCCGAACCTGATCAATCACGAACTGTACTTTTTCTTTGTCTCTGTTTTGGTTCTTTATTATATAAATACATTTTTTTTTCAAACCATTGTCCAGTTTGCTGAGCGAATAAATAAGAGGAAGGGTGAGTTTCTTTTCTTTAATATCATTACCTGTAGGCTTTCCAACCGCGGCTGACCCATAATCAAAGAGATCATCCTTGATCTGGAATGCTATTCCCACCTTTTCACCAAATAATCGCATCAATTCCGCAGTTTCATCATTCTGGCTGGTGCTAAATGCCCCAGCCGAACAGGCGGAAGCCAATAAAGAAGCGGTTTTATTTTTAATTATCTCAAAATAAACCTGCTCATCCAGGTTCAGTGATCGCGACTTTTCAATCTGGAGGAGTTCACCCTCACTCATAAGTTTTACGGCCCGAGACAAGATTTTGAGAACCTGGAAATCATTATTGTCCAAAGAAAGCAACAATCCTTTGGCAAGGAGATAATCCCCAACAAGAACTGAGATCTTAGTTTTCCAAAGTGCATAAGTTGAAAAGAAGCCTCTTCTTTCGAGCGATTCATCCACTACATCATCGTGAACAAGGGTAGCTGTATGGAGTAGTTCTACAAGCGAAGCAGCTCTATAAGTAACCTCATTAACGGGGCCGCATAACTTGGCCGACAAGAGTACGAACATAGGCCGTAACTGTTTCCCCTTGCGGTTCACAAGGAATCGCATGATTCTATCAAGGAGGGGTGTATTGCTCTTAACGGCCTCTCTGAACCTTGATTCGAAAACCTTTAATTCTTCGGTTAGTATTGCTTGTGAGATTTGCATAGGAATTCAGGGGTGGCAAATTACTACAAACGAGATTACCATGGTTTGGTTGGTTCAATAATTGCTGTGAGGATGAATGTATTGTTGACTCCACAAATAACACTAACGGTTTGTGTTAGGCTAAAAAAATTTGTTATTAATGGGTCAATCTATATTTTTGCCAAAATTCTCCTGTATTTATTCAATATCATAAACTTAAGTTATGGCAAGCAAAAAGTACTTTTTTCTTATTGGCTTATCCTGCTTAATCGTTTCCGGACTGTCTGCCCAGACAATTTCCGGATACGATATGAAGGACTCTTCTCTGATACCCGCCAAAAATTTACCGCAGCACAATGAATTCCAACAGAACGCGTATGCATTTCCTGCGAAACCCCGAAGCCAATGGGAAGTGGGTATTAAGGCTGGTCTTTTCAATATTTCCGGCGATGTTAGAGCAAAATTGTTGACGCCTGGATTAGGACTCCACGTTAGAAAGGCCCTTGGATATGTTTTCTCAATCCGTGGTGAATTCACCAGAGGTTGGGCAAAGGGTATGAACTTTAGTTCATCCAGTGGATATCGTCGTAACCCAGCCTGGTTTGGATGGCCTGCATTTCCTGGATCTGGTTACAATCCATCTACCACCAGGGTATTTTACAATTACAAGTCAAGCGTTTCCGAGCTATCGCTCCAGGGTGTTGTCACGCTTAACAACATTAGATTTCACAGAGCAAAGACTGGATTCAACATCTATGCTTTCGGAGGAATTGGTGGGATGATCTATAATACAAAGATCAACGCCTTCAACGATGAAAGTGGCAGCTATCAGCGCTACAACTTTGGACCAGCTCTTGCAATCGATCAAACCTATAAGAATAGGAAGGATATCAGGGATGCTTTGAAAGATATCCTTGATGATTCATACGAAACTCATCCTGAAGAGGATAATGGCCAACCTGCATTTATGGGTGAACCATTCCGTCCGGTCTTTGTACTTGGCGCAGGAATTCAGTTCAAAGTTTCAAATAAATGGAATATTGCAATTGAAGACAAGTTTTCTGCCCCTAAGACTGATTTGTTAGATGGTCACCAATGGCAGGAAAATTCAGCGAATGAACCAGCGCAAAGCAGGGACTTCGACACTTACAATTTCTTCTCTATCGGTGCAAATTTCAATCTTGGTGCAAAAGCTGTTGAGCCACTATGGTGGATCAATCCATTGGATTATGCATACAATGAGATCAATCAGCCAAAACACATGAAGCTTCCTAAGCCTGTTTTGGATGATACAGACAATGATGGTGTAACTGACCAATTTGACCAGGAACCAAATACTCCAGCCGGAGCTCCCGTAGATACTCATGGTGTAAGCCGTGATACAGATGGTGATGGTGTACCTGATTTCCGTGACAAGGAACTGATCACACCTACACAATGCCAGCCTGTTGACGCTGATGGAGTTGGTAAATGTCCAGAACCAGCATGTTGCGGAGAATTAAGGGCTAAGATAGATAGCATGATGATTAACCCTAGAACTGGTTGTGGAATAGGTGATCTTCCGAGTATCACATTCACTGGACGTGGAGTGACTCTCAGCAGAGATGCACAATCACTGTTAGCAAGTGTAGCCCAGAAATTGAGATCAAACCCAAATTGCCGTGTTGCGGTTATTGGATATGGAATCTCTAACAAACAGGCACAGCAGTTAAGTTGGGATCGCGTAAATGCGGTTATCAATTACCTGGTTGAGAAAGAAGGCATCAGTTCTGACAGATTTATCTTCCAGTACGGTCAAGAAGGTGGTGATGAAAATACAGTTGATCTACGCGATGCAACTGGTGAAGAAGGACCAAATACGGTTCCTGCTCCACATCCAAACCTGAGAAGGAGAGGATAAACAAGAAATAATCTAAAAATAGGATGAATTATATGGACCCTCCAATTGGAGGGTTCTTTTTAAGGTGACTATGTAAGCAGTCAAAGACCCTGGCAGGGTCAGATAAAAGGTTTTGTAATAATCTTAACGGCTACAAACCTTAGGAATGTCTCAAACTTCCCATATTTGCTTAAATACTATATCTTTGCCCGCCTTTATGAGATTTTTATTAGCCTTATTTATTGCCTCCATCTTGCTGGTTGGCTGTTCCAAGTTTACCAAAGTACAGAAGAGCACCGACTATGAGTATAAGCTCAGAATGGCGGAGCAGTACTATGCAAAAAAGAAGTACAACCAGGCCCAGATACTATTTGAAGAACTATTCCCACTCTATAAGGGAACACCTCAATTTGAGGACCTTTATTATAAGTATGCATATTGTGCCTATTATCAGAGGGATTATTTGAATGCTGAAAATCTGTTTAAAGGATTTGTTGAAGTTTTTCCTAACAGCGCCAGAGCTGAGGAAATGGAGTATATGAGAGCATTTACCTATTGGCGACAATCACCAAAGGTTGAATTGGATCAAACAAATACTCAGAAAACTATTGGTCTCATGCAGACCTTTATCAACACTCATCCAGGTTCACCGCGCATAAAGGATGCAACTGAAATCATAGATAATTCCAGAGCAAAACTTGAAGCAAAGGATCTTAAGAGTGCAGAATTATATTTTAACGTAGGACAGTTCCGGGCAGCTGCTATTGCCTATACATCCTTAATGAATAATTTTCCGGATTCAGAAAAAAGTGATGAGTATAAGCTTCAGGTTATTAAATCATATTATCAGTTCGCCATGATGAGTATTGATGAGAAAAAGAATGAAAGATTTGAACAGGTGATTACTGAAGTAAATGATTTTATTGACCGGTTCCCGGATAGTAAACTAAAACCAGAGGCAGAACGTTATCTTGCACAATCACAAAACAACATAAAATCATTGCAAAATGAGCAAACTAAGGCGTCAACTTAGTGCTAACACCAGTAATGTGGTGGAAACACGCAATCTTACTGATATAAAGGCGAAGACTACTAATCTTTATGAATCTATTGCAATAGTTGCAAAAAGGGCTAACCAGATCAACATTGCGATCAAGGAAGAACTTCATAATAAGTTAGACGAGTTTGCAAGCCATACTGATAGCCTGGAAGAAATTCATGAGAACAAGGAGCAAATAGAAATATCAAAGGCATACGAAAGAATGCCTAATCCTTCCTTACTGGCCACCCAGGAATTTATGGAGGACAAAATCTATTACAGGATGAATAACGATGATCTTTTCAGTTAGGTTGAGTTGATGGTTTGATAATCAGACTGTCACCATCAAATACTTTTAGAAGATTAGTTCATCTTTTCGATAAAAAAATTGTGAGAGCGAGAGCCGTTTGGCTGTCGCTCTTTAGTTTTACACCTATATTGCAGTTTCTGACCATCTGTTTCTAATCTTTAGATCATGCTAGAAGGAAAAAAGATCCTCCTTGGAGTAACAGGAAGCATTGCAGCATATAAATCTGCTTTGATCACCAGATTGCTGGTAAAGGCGGGCGCTGAAGTCCGGGTTCTGATGACTCCGGCTGCAAAAGACTTCATAACTCCATTGACGCTTTCAACACTTTCAAAAAACCACGTCCTGACTGACCTTTTCAGCGAAGGGGACTGGGCTAATCATGTTATGCTTGGAAGATGGGCGGATGTAATGTTGATTGCACCCCTGAGTTGTAACACGCTGGCAAAAATGGCAAATGGCCAGTGCGACAATCTCTTAATGGCCACTTATTTATCAGCTACTTGTCCGGTAGTGGTTGCACCAGCAATGGATGAAGATATGTGGCATCACCCTTCAACTTCTGCAAATCTGGAAAAACTCAATTCTTATGGGAATTACGTCATTCCAGTTGAGAAAGGTGAATTGGCAAGTGGCCTTTATGGTGACGGCCGAATGGCAGAACCTGAGGAAATCATAAGGTACGTTCATGAGAATTTTTTTTTGCAAAAAGATTTGAAGGGTAAAAAGGTGCTGGTGACAGCTGGTCCAACCTACGAGCCCATAGATCCAGTCCGATTTATTGGAAATCATTCCTCTGGTAAAATGGGAATTGCTATTTCACAGGAACTTGCTTCAAGAGGCGCTGAGGTTTCTCTTATAATGGGTCCTTCGACCATGCAACCAATGGGGCCAGGCATCAGACTGACCAAGGTGAATACAGCTGAGGAAATGTATGAGGCCTGTATGAATGCTTTTTCAAAAACTGATGTGGCCATTATGTCGGCAGCGGTCGCGGACTATACCCCTGCAAATAGATCAGCTGAAAAAATCAAAAAAGTGAGTGAAGGTTTTACTGTTGACCTTGTGAAAACAAAAGATATTTTGAAAAATCTTGGAGAAAGAAAGAAAAACGGCCAGATTCTGGTGGGGTTTGCACTGGAAACCGATAATGAACGGGAATATGCTTGGAATAAGCTTCGAAGCAAAAATGCAGATCTGATAGTAATGAATTCCCTTAAAGATCCAGGAGCCGGATTTGGACATGATACCAATAAGATCACAATTTTCGAGAAAAATGGAAACGAGATTGCTTATGAAATGAAGCCCAAGCAACAAGTTGCCAGGGATATCGTTGATAGAATTGTGGGTATGATGCACCCTTGAGAAAACAGCAGTTTTGTCAGGCCAAAATATTTAAATGATCAACCGCTTTTCATTAGTTGTAATAACTTTCTTGCTCTGCAGCATAAATCTGTTGGGTCAGGAACTGGAAGCAAGAGTAACAGTAAATTCCAGCCGAATCGGGAGTACTGTTGATAAGAAAGTCTTCCAAACACTTCAATCAGGTCTGCAAACATTCCTAAGTAACAGGAAATGGACAGATCAGACATTTCAGCCATCAGAAAAAATAGTTTGTAATTTCTTATTGAATATTGAAAAAACACTTGGAACAAATATCTACCAGGCAAGTTTGAGTGTGCAAGCCGCACGTCCAGTGTTCAATTCTTCCTATCAGACCGCGTTGATCAATCACCAGGATGACGCAGTAACATTTAAATATGTAGAATTCCAGCCGTTAGAATTCAATGAAAACAGGGTTCAGGGAACAGATCCTATTGCTGGTAACCTCACTGCTGTTTTCGCGTATTATGTCTACATGATCCTTGCATTGGATCATAGTTCATTTGCTTTGAGAGGAGGAGAAAATTTCTTTCAAAAGGCGCAGAACATAGTTACCAATGCTCCGGAAAATCGCGATATCATAGGATGGAGAGCGTTTGATGGACAAAGAAACAGATATTGGCTGATCGAAAATTTTACCAACAACAGATACAATCTGATCCATGAAGCTCTATATAGTTATTTCCGTCTGGGCATGGATCATATGTATGAAAACCCGCAAGAGGCAAGAAACGCAATACTTAATAGTTTGCAACTGATAAATACAGTCAATAGCGAAATTCCGAATTCGATGGTCGTACAGTTTTTCTTTCAAGGAAGATCCGGAGAATTATCAAAAACTTTTAAGAAGGGGCTCCCTGAAGAAAAGAGTAGAGCGCTCGATCTGCTTTCCAAAGTTGATATAACTAATACAGGATTGTATAAACAAGAGCTTCGATGATCCGTGCAATTTGGTTCTCATGTCTAATTTTTTTCTTTGCTGCCTGTTCAGATGCAGATGATATTCCAAAAGATATATTACCACAGGAAAAAATTGAACCTGTCCTATGGGACATCATAGTTGCAGACCAGTTTTACAGGGATTATATTCTTAAAGATTCTTTACTAAAACCTGTAAAAGACGAAAGGTTTAAGTTATATGAAGAGGTTTTCGCATTTCATAAAATCAGCAGGCCTGTATTCGAGAAAAGTTTTCGTTATTATTCTGAGCATCCAAAATTGCTGAAAAACCTTTTTGATTCACTTTCTGCCAGCGCAAACAAGAAGGTAAACGAGGTATACACACCTCTAAAGGCGGACACATTAAAACCTCAATAAGCTTAACAGCAGAAGTGCGCAAATAATAATTTCAGTTTTACCCAGATTAGTTCTCTTACCAAGTAAAGAAGGGAATTGTATTTTTACCACCTAATGTAGATTTCCAATGAACAAGGTTGTTACGAACGCTGCTGAAGCTATTCATGATATTCAGGATGGAGCTACCATCATGTTGGGTGGTTTTGGTCTCTGTGGAATTCCAGAGAATACAATTTTAGCTTTAAAGGAGAAAGGAGTTAAGAACCTTACCTGTATTTCAAACAATGCCGGTGTGGATGGGTTTGGGCTGGGCATTCTTTTACAAACCAGGCAAATCAAAAAAATGATGAGCTCCTATGTAGGAGAGAATGCAGAATTTGAAAGGCAACTTCTCAGTGGAGAATTGGAAGTAGATCTCATTCCTCAGGGAACGCTTGCAACAAGAATACAGATGGCTGGAATGGGAATTCCCGCATTCTTTACTCCTGCCGGGTATGGAACTGAAATAGCAGTAGGAAAGGAAGAAAGAGAATTCGATGGAAAAATGTATTTGATGGAATATGCATTGCATGCTGATTTTGCAATTGTAAAAGCGTGGAAGGGTGATCGTTTTGGAAATCTTGTATTCAGGAAAACGACCAAAAATTTCTCGACTTCGATGGCAAGGGCCGGAAAAGTAACAATTGCCGAAGTAGAGGAGTTGGTAGAGCCAGGTGAAATCGACGCGGACAGCGTAGATATTCCTGGTATTTATGTTCATCGCATTTTTAAAGGAGGCATGTACGAAAAGAGGATTGAGAGAAAAACTGTAAGGATGGAAAAATAGAGTTTGAGAAGGGGTTTGGAGAAAGAAACAGAAAGAGAGCGGAAGAGAGAGAAGAGAAAGAGAGAGCGAGAAAGAGAGCGAAAGAGAAGAATAGGGCGGTTTAGTAATTTATACTTCTGACTTTTGATTAATAATGATATAGAAAATTTTTCTTATGGCATTGGATAAATACGGGATTGCCAGGCGGATTGCAATGGAGCTTAAGGATGGTATGTACGTTAATCTTGGGATTGGAATTCCAACACTTGTGGCCAACTATATTCCAAATGGAATAAGTATCATGTTACAATCGGAGAATGGAATCCTTGGAATGGGACCCTATCCTTCTGAAGATGAAATTGATCCTGATCTTATCAATGCAGGTAAAGAAACTGTTACGGTATTGCCCGGCGGAAGTTTTTTTGATAGTGCGGAAAGTTTTGGAATGATCCGGGCGGGCAAAGTGGACCTCACAGTTTTAGGTGCGATGGAAGTAAGTGAAGAAGGAGATATCGCTAACTGGAAGATCCCGGGCAAGATGGTAAAAGGCATGGGAGGGGCGATGGACCTTGTTGCGAGTGCAAGAAATATTATTGTCGCAATGATGCACACAAATCCAAAAGGCGAATCAAAATTGTTGAAACGATGCTCTTTACCACTCACCGGCATCCGGTGTGTAAAAAAAATCGTAACCGAACTTGCCTTCCTCGATATTACTCCCGATGGTTTTAAATTGCTTGAACGCGCTCCAGGTATTAGCGTGGATGAAATCCGATCAAAAACAGAAGGAAAATTGATTGTTGAAGGTGAGATCCCTGAAATGCGGGTATCTAATAATTAATTCCGATCATCAGACAACAAGCATAAACTAATCGACCAGGTTATTTTTCACTGCGAAAAAGACGAGTCCCGCTGTATTTTTTGCACCAAATCTTTCCATTAATCGGTCCTTGATAGCTTCAACCGTCCGCGGACTCACCTCGAGTTTTTGGGCAATCTCCTGAGCAGTAAATTCCATGCAGATGTACTTGATCACATCACGCTCGCGTTCGTTGAGTGTAATTTCACTGTTGAGTGAAGGAATTGTCTTGGTTTTTGCGTGAGATTTCTTAAGCAGGATCCTATTCACGAAATTATTCAAATAATATCCCTTACTCATGACTTCCATGATGGCTCTTTTGATTTCGGAAGGATCCGCACTTTTCAGGAGATATCCATTTGCTCCGATCTCCATCATATGGCTGACAAATCGCTCATCTTCGAACATCGTGAGTGCAACTATATGAATGTTGGGAAAGGTCTTTGCTACAGCCTTTGTTGTCTCTATGCCGTCCTTCATTGGCATTCGTAAATCCATCAGAATTACGTCGGGATGATCTTCCGTTCCATTAATAATTTGTAATCCATCCAGTAATTGCTGTCCATTATCTGCTTCCAGAACGAAGCGGATATTGGTGTAAGGTCTCAGCGAGAGGATGACCCCTTTACGAAAAATCTTGTGGTCGTCAGCGATTGCCACCTTGATGACTGCCATAGGTATTGCACTTAACTGTTACTAAGGTACTAATTAGAAACTCAAACTTCCAGGTGTTCTTCTTCCTTCGGCACCTCGATAGTTACTTTATAGTATGTCTGGCTCATATCCTTTTCAAAATGAATACGGCCATGTAAAACTTTCAATCGGCTTTGAATATTTTTAAGGCCCAGTCCTACTGCGCTTTTGTTCAACTTTTCAAAATCACTTTGGGTGAGGCCCCGACCATCATGATGTAAGCGCAAGAAACATTTATTATCATTAAGATTCTGAGTAAGGTGAATAAAACTGGCATTGCTATGCTTCAGGATATTGTTCACAAGCTCCTGGATGACCCGGAATATAATAAGTTCCTTCTCCGGATGCATTCTTTCCCGATAATCGTGAAACCTGCAACTTGCGTTCATTCCTCCTGATCCACTTATTTTCTGAAAGAGATCGTTGACTGCAGATTCCAGACCGAAATTTTTCAAGGTAGGTGGCATCAACGAATGAGAGATGTTCCTGATCAGTTGAATGGTATCATCAATAATCTGTTTCGCGTTGTAAATACTCTGAAGCTGGGTGGCCTTATCCTGATTCACAAGATTTTCATTCAGGTAAAGTCGGGCTGTGGCGAGAAGGGGCCCAGCATCATCATGAAGGTCGGCAGCTATTCTTTGGCGTTCTTCTTCCTGTAATTTAATGGAGGCGTTCAGGAGCATCTTCTGCTGATCCTGCTCCATTCTCTGAAGCTGAAGCTGGTAACGGATAACCTTCCGTTGGTGGAAGATAATAAAGACGATTAAACCAATAACCAATGCAAGCATCGCAATGGTCCCGAAAAACAGGACCAAGGAAACACTAGAGGTCTGAGGGGTCAATTGCAAAAAAACCATTGTTCTCGTTAAGGGTTAGGCGGTTTCATTAGCGCTCAGATGTTTCTACGGAAATCTTCAATAAATTTTCATTGGTTGATGTCTCTTTTCGGGCATCTGGAAGCAAAAATGCGATTGAAAAAAGAACATTCTTTATGCTGTTGAAGATAAACGTAATAAACCAATAATTATGCAAATCAGCCTTATCTATCTGGTTTGCAAACACATATATGAAAAATGATCCAGCTAGGTAGATCATAAAACCAAGTATAAACCAGAAATTCACGCTATTATAAATGAACAGCATTTGAGGTTTATTTAGCTGTTCGAAGAAATAATAGAAGGAGAATATGAAAATCAGGATGGATTCACTTGCTACTGGGATTGAATCAAAAAAATTCCAATCTGTTGTGAAGAAGTAATATGATATAAAAATTGTAAAGAGGACAGAAATTGTTAGAATTATTTTCTTTATTAACTTATTTACTATACAGAGATATATAAAATAGCTAAATAGGAAAAATTCAACAAGTGTATATACACTCAGAAAAAGTCTCGGAGAAAAATTAAGGAGAAAGATGTCGTTTATAAATGAATAAATACAATAAACAAAAATAACCCATAACTCAATCCGTCTCGTTCTTCTACAGAAGAGGACAAATAGAATTATGGGTAGTAGTGTCGAATAGACACTAATATTTAAGAATACTGTCTCTATAATTGGGATATTTCCTCAAATATAGAGATTCGTTTTTACTTAGTCAATTGACCACCAGCCAAAATCATCAGCTTCAATTCCAGGAGTCCTAACACCACGGTCAGCAACAATGCCTTTCTTAATTTTGAGTTCACCAATTGTATTCACAGTGGAATACTTAATGATGTCTTCACCAGCGGCATCTACACCAACATACACCAACACTTTTTCCCCCATTTCATTATATCCATTATAAAAACGGATACCCTGACATCCTGGTTGCAACAAGATGTTTGTGATTATTTCCTTTCCAACCAGATAACCATTAGTCTCTGTTGGATTTACCTCGTTGAAGGAAGTAATCATTTCTTTCCCTAATTGTAATCCGATGTCCTCGCCGATTTGAGCAACATTGGCCTTTGCCTTTGGGAGTACTTGCTTCATCATAATAGTAAGTTTTAGAGGTTCTGTTTTTGAGTGAATTGTGATGTGAATAAACTGGTTAATAAAAAAGCCGCCAACCGGAGTATTCAGCAAGGGGAAAAGAGTAAATTGCCTTAAATTCAGCAGGGTAGGGGATTTACGAGGATTTTACTCGTAAACATACGTCGTAAAAATCGGGTAAAACTACGTGGTAAAATTAGGAAAATTACGAGTCGAAGAATAGGAAACTTTCGTTAATTGGTTGTAAATGGAGTGGAAAAAGATGGTCCAATAGAGGAATCTAATACACAATTGTGGATAACTGATGAAGGGATACGGACTGGATTTTAAAAACGGGGCCTGTTATTTTCTTTAGTATTGCGTTTCTGGCAATTATTGAGATGAATAGTCGTTAGAAGCCGTTGGAGAGAAAAAGAGAAGTTGACTGCCTGACCGGGTTTTTTTAGGAATTGGATGAGAATATCTTAACAGGACGGTAATGGACATTGGATGGTTTGCGATCCCTGCAATCAACTTCGAAACAAAAATACTTTACCGGATAAGGACACGCAAGAGCAGAATTGCCCGATTTTGATTGTTCGGTAAATATCGCAGCCTTGGTAAATTAACGAAGATCGAATAGGAAGTTTACCAAGCCAGCAGATCAGATACTAGATTATTATGACCATACCCCATATGAGTGCCGAACTAACTATTAAAGTAGCCCTTGCCGACGATCATAAGATATTCCGCGATGGAATTCGTATGGCTTTGAAAGGAAAAGATTATCTGAGAATTCTCTGGGAAGCGGAGGACGGCAGAGATCTGATGCATAAAATGCAACTGAAAAAGCCAGATGTACTATTGATGGATATCCGAATGCCCGAAGTAGATGGTGTGAATGCAATAGGGATTCTCAGGAAGGAATATGACGATGTGAAGATCATTGTCCTTACAATGTATGATGATCAGGAAATGATCACCAAGATGCTTGAAATGGGTGCTAATGCCTATTTAACCAAGACAACTGATCCAGATGAGATTTACCAGGCCATCCTTAGTTGTATGAATGAAGATTTTTACTTCAATGATCTGGTGAACAAAGCAGTTCTTTCCAAACTACAAACAAAGCGCCAGGTTCGACAATTCTATCCTAATCCGGTAAAGTTTTCTGACAAGGAAATCAAGATTCTAAAATTATTATCCGAGGATAAAACAACCGAAGAGATCTCCAAGGAAATCTTTCTTAGTCCCCGCACTATTGAAACTATCCGTCAGAATATGAAAACAAAAGTTGGCGCAAAAACTATAGCAGGTCTCATCATGTATGGTATGAGAAATAAACTGATCGATTGATCAAATGGTCACAATTCCCTTCTTCATTGCAAACATTACCAGTCCTACTCTACTCTTTACATCTAATTTTTCAAAAAGATGATCCCGCAAAGTGTCGACAGACCGCGGAGTTAATTTCATTTTCAGAGCGATTTCCTTATAGGTCATTTCAGATGAGGCATTCTTCAGGAATTCTATTTCCTGATCTGTTAACATTGAACGGTGGAGAATACTGCTATCAAGGTTCGCTGTCCGGAATAAATTAACCAGTTTTCCGGAAGCATAGTGTGAATAATAGTAACCGGATTGTACCACTGATTGAATCGCATAACGGAGTTCAGACGGATGAATATCCTTGCGAAGAAACCCTTTCACTCCAGCCTGAAGCAATCGAATTATAAGCAACTCTGAATCGTACATTGTTAGCATCAGCACATGAATCTTTGGAAAATTTTTTTGGAGCCAGATAGCGGTATCGTATCCATCAATTTCAGGCATGTTCAAGTCGAGAAGAATAACATCGGGCTCAACTTTTCTCTCCAATACTTCGATCAAAGATCTTCCGTTATCTGCCTGAGCAATCACTATACAATCTTCGAAGCTGTCGATCAGTGTTGCAAGAGCATTTCTTAGGAGAACATGATCATCGACAAGGGCCACCTGGATGCGGTTTGATTTTTCCATAAATAATTAATAAGGTGCATTGATCAAAATAGTTGTACCGTTTTTAGGTCGACTTATCACTTGAAGATCCCCATTAATCTGTTTTGTTCGAATGCTTATATTTCTCATCCCTTCCATTATCCTCCCTCCTCGCTTGATCTCCACTTCTTCTTTATTAAAACCCACTCCATTATCTTGGACGATTAGATTTAATTCCTTCTCAGCATAATTCAATTCAATAGTGATAATTTCTGCATTCGCATGTTTGATAATATTATTAAGAGATTCCTGTATAATGCGAAAGAGTATTAATTCTTTTTGGGGATTTAGATAGGTAATTTTCCCCGTAGTAGATAAACGAACATCCTTAATACCTGACTTTTTCAATTTTGTTACTTCAAGATCAAGGGCTCCAATTAAACCCATATTTGCTATGGCCTCAGAGTTCAAACCCTTTGAAATGTCTTTTAGGTCAGAAATAGACTTTGTGATTAGGTTGATAGAGAATTGAACAGCTTCCATTGCTTTATCAACCAATTTATAATCCATTGTGTTTAAATTCAATTTTGCTAATGTTAGTGACAACCCAATATTGTCATGAATTTCTCGGGATATATCTTGAAAGGTTGATTCTTGAATTTCCAGCTGAGTCTTTAATATGTTTTTTTCATGATTAGTCTTTAGTGTTTCTAAATCCTTCGCAAAAGCGAGTTTTTTCTTTTGATATAACAACAGGATTGAAGTCGTCATTACGACTAATAACAATATCAATAATGTTGTTATTATTACAAACGTCTTAATTTGATAATAGGCTTGCATAAATATCCTTTACATATCATTATAAAGAAGATCGAGTAGGAGACATTATTAATGAAGTATAATTCGGTATTATATTTTGTTATGTTGGAGAAATAGATGTCGAGTAGGAATAATGGAGTGGTACATGAAAAAAGAAATAGAGTACCAATTATTACCCAGAATACTGGATCAGACGCTAAATTGTCGGTAGGGTGTTGGTTGAAAGTTTGGTATAAATACAAAGTAGTTGGAATTAAGATAACTATTCCTTGAATAAGAAATACTTTTTGAGAATGAACATAGAATGCGTCCGTAAGTAACCACATTCCAATCAGGTATAAGAGAAAGAAGGTTTGAAGACCCTTCAAAATTATTCTGAGTTTCTTAAGTTGTAGGATTCTAAACATTATTCGATAAATGAGAAAAAATTCAATCAAAATATATATACTGATTGATTCAACCACAATTCGTTTTGCGGTTTGTTCAGGGATTGCTGCCGTAGAAAAAAGGCAAATTGCAATCTGGATAAACCCAGCCAAAGGGTAATATTCAAAATACTTTAATTGTGGAAACTTATGTCTATTGTAGAATGCAATAATTGTTGTCAGAATCTGCATTGACATCATTGGTATGAGTGTATAATATGTGCTTTCCAAAATGGTTAATACCTCATCCATATAAATAAAGTAAGGAAATAATTTAGGAGCAATCAAGGGTAAATCCTCCTGAAATCAGGGAAAATAACTGCGGCTGGTGATTGCTGAATGATGTATTTAACACATCTTATGATCGCTCTGGATCGATTCTATATTGAAGAGATTAGAGTTTCGAACTCAAAAAGCAAAATTGATATTTTTTCTCGCCAAAATTACTTTAGGCTTGACTTTCTCTTTATCTAACGTATGTTCTAAAGATCAACGTGGCAATTTCCAGCCATTGTGATATTTCGGTTTAAGCAGTTGATTTGCGGCCTTATCATCAAACATTTGCCTTTCAATATTCCAAAAGAGCTTTTTACCTGTTCTGTATGCAATATTGCCCATATGGCTGATCTTGGCCACTTCTGCCCCAGCCTCAATTGGACAATTGAGTTTTATTGAATCTCTCGTCTTCACAGCTTCCAGGAAATTGACCATGTGATTATTTAATCCGTTGTCGGACGAAGGTTGCCAGGCTAAGGCGGGTATTTTATCTTCCTTGTTTACTTTTTCAGGCCGCACATCCCACCCGCCACGGCTTAACACTAGGGTTCCGTTATCTCCAATGAAGGAAATGCCATGACCAAGTCCATAATGTCCACCGCCAACTCCCATAGTATGTTCCCAGCTTAGTTCAAAATTTCGAAAACCATAGACTGTAGTTTGAACTTGTGGAGTTTCTCTGGCATCACCAGGGAAGGAATATTGTCCGCCAGAACACATAACCGATAGTGGCTCACCTGGTCGCATCCCCAGCAAAACCATATCAATCAGGTGCACTCCCCAGTCTGTCATAGTTCCTCCTGCATAATCCCAATACCACCTGAATTCATAATGGAAACGATTTTTGTTGAAAGGTTTCTTTTCCGCAGGTCCAAGCCACATATCATAGTCAACTCCTGCAGGTACAGGTTCGTCAGGAAGAATGGGAAGTGCTTTAATACTACTGTTATACTGCCATGTCTTGGCGCGAACGATCCTTCCCAATTTACCCGACCTCACATATTCAACTGCATTCTTAAAATGCTGCTGGCTTCTCTGCCATTGACCAACCTGGACTATCCGACCGGAACGTTCAACAGCATTTACCATCGCATTCACCTCTTGAATTGAGTTTGCAATGGGTTTCTCTACATAGATATCCTTGCCTGCCTGGCAAGCATCGCTTAACTGAAGGCAATGCCAATGGTCAGGAGTACCAATAATTACCACATGTACATCCTTATTCTCAAGAAGCTTCCGATAATCTTTGTATGTGGCAGGCTTAATATTAAGCTTGGCAAGATCAGTTAATCGCTGGTTGATGATATTGTCATCAATGTCGCAAAGGGCCACACAACTCACCTCGGAGTTCCTCAGGATCGAGGTCAGGTTAGACCAACCCATTCCTTTGCATCCAATCAATCCAACATTGATTTTATCAGCAGCCGCTACGGGTTTCCGCAACCTTGCCAGAACTTCGATTGGTACCGCCGCAACAATAGCACTGCCAAGGGCGGTAACTGCTGTCTGTTTGATAAATATTCTCCTGCTAAATGGCATAATAGAATTGATGTTGAATTATGAATGCGACAAGTTAAATAAATCACCATTTATGTTGCACATTATTTTCAATTTCAGGAGTTCATCAGCTTGGATTTCTATTCTAAAAATCCATTTAATGCTCAGTTTGCCGAAGTAAGTCATACCAGATGGCAAAAAAATTGCATTAAAGTTTTATCATTCACTTTTTAAACTTATCAATATGAGAATCAATGATAAGGAATTTCCAATTGTGGTCCAGGCTTATGATAATACCTCGGATCCTGATGATAGATTTGTAGCAGAGCAAGTAGTTCATACACAGGCTGAGATCGACAATTTCACATCTCGTTATTCAGGTCTTCTTATAAAAGCTCGGGTTTTGAGCAATGACGAAATAGATCTTGACCACCGCACTCACATAAGGAAAAGGTCTGGTAGTTCTGTTGTTTGGGTTTGGCTACTAATATTAATTGTAATTGTTGCTATTGCGGCTTATGGATGGTATACTGGCTGGATTCAGAGAACATTTAATCTCGATATATAGAGGAGATTGCTTGTGCTTTATGAATTCTCCTGAATTTTAGTTTGCGAACCAGTCAGCCAATTTGGTGAGATCAACATTGCCTCCAGTAATGATGATGCCCGTTTTGCGGCCGTGGAATAATTCTTTATTTCTTAAAACGGCTGCAAGAGGTACCAAGCTGCTTGGTTCGGCAACAATTTTCATTCTCTCGTAAACCAACCGCATAGCAGATTTTATTTCTTCGTCATTCACTAGTAAAACATCTTTCACATACTCGCGGATAATAGGTAGGGTTTTATCACCAAGACTGGTCATTAATCCGTCTGCAATTGTATTAACAAATGCAGCCTTTTCAATCTTTCCTGATTTAATAGAGAGAACAGCATCTGCAGCACCTTCGGGTTCTGCTGCATAAACAATTGTTTTTGGCGAAAAGTAATGAGCTGCAAGCAAACTTCCCGACATCAATCCCCCACCTCCAACAGGCGCGATCAAAATATCAGGTTCTCCGATCTCCTCAATTAATTCCTTCGCGCAAGTTGCTTGCCCGGCAATTACTCGATCATCATTATATGGGTGTATAAATTCTGCCCCTGTTTTCTGAACGATTGCATTTAAGGTTGCTTCCCTTGCCTGTTGGTTAGGTGCACAAAATGTAATGGATGCTCCGTAATCCTGAACAGCTTCTACTTTCACTCGAGGTGAATTCTCAGGCATCACGATATAAGCCTTGGTGCCTACCTGCCTTGCTGCAAAGGCTATAGCCTGGGCATGATTGCCGGATGAATGTGTGGCAACCCCATATTGCAATTTTTCCTTTGGAAGCGAAAGCACTGCATTTAAGCCTCCTCTAATCTTGAATGCTCCGATCTTTTGGAAATTCTCACATTTAAAAAAAAGTTGGGACCCAGTCATTTGATCAAGAGTTTGACAGGTAAGTACTGGTGTGCGATGTATGAAAGGCTTGATTCTGCTATGGGCAGCTAAGATCAATTCCTGGGTAATGCTCATCTAATAAAGATAAGCAGAGGGACCTCAGAATTAATTAAAGCGAAATCAAAATATAGCTGAAAAACTATAATGCTTTAAGCACACCCAGGTAATGACAAATAGCTCCGGCGAGTACAAATAAATGCCAGACTGCATGGTGGTAGGCAAACCATCTCCAGATATAAAATAGAACACCAACTGTATAGAAGATCGCCCCTGTAATTATTAGCCAGATGACTTCAGAAGGCATATTTTGGAAAAACTCCTTTGCACCGGTCAGCATCATCCATCCCATGACGACATACACAAGGGTAGAAACAATTTCAAATTTTCCGCAATAGTATGTTTTGAAGATTGTGCCCAGAATCGCAAGCCCCCATAAAACGCTAAGGAGAGTATAGCCAAAACTATTGTTGACAAAAATTAAAATAAAGGGAGTGTAGGTTCCCGCTATGAGGTAATAAATACTGATATGATCAAGGATCTTAAAAAAATGTCTGCGCTTAACTTCCTTTTGAAGATGAAACAGTGTTGAAAAAGTGAAAACCATTAACAAACTGATCCCATACATTGTCACACCAGCAATTGTGAAACCGCCACAGTTTTCACAGGCATTTAGAAGTAAATAAGGGACTGAAACCAATCCGAACAATATGCCTGCGACGTGAGTTATTGCATTGACCAATTCTTCTCTGATCTCCGTTTCCGGGCTAAAAGTTTTCATGACGAATTATTTACCTACAGATAGTAAATAAAATATCATACCACAATGTGGAGAAGGGAATTGCGGAAAGTTAATTGGCTAAAGAAGTTTAACTGCGAAGACGCAATGACACAAAGGTTCGCTAAGATCTCCTTGCGTCATTGCACTGATTCCAACTAGAATGCCTTCTTCGTTTCTGTGGCGATTGGATTATTCTTGTCAGCATGCTTCACATATTTGTCAAGCCATGCATCCTGTTCATACAACATATGTAGAATGTTTTCCTTTGCTGCATAGCCATGAGATTCATAAGGAAGGAGGACAAACCTCACAGTTCCTCCATGTCCTTTAATGGGATTATAAAGTCGTTCACTTTGAATTGGAAAGGTTCCACTATTGTTATCCATTTCTCCATGTATCATCAGGAGCGGAGTCTTAATGTTGTTTGAATGCATAAAAGGACTCATATTGTTATATACCTCAGGCGCTTCCCAATATGTTCTCTCTTCAGCCTGGAAGCCAAAAGGGGTTAGCGTCCTGTTATATGCACCGCTTCTTGCGATTCCTGCCTCCACTGTACCGCACTTGCATGTAAATTTTCGGGAAGATTCCCTATTTCGTGCTCTTCCCTGGTGAGGATATTCTGCAACTTCAGGTTAACATAAGAAGGAGCGCGACTAGGGCCAAAATTCCTTGGATTCAACCTTAGGCCTGCAATTCTCACTTCTGGTTGCTCCATTTCTTCAACAGTAGGAAAATCACTTCTTTCTAAAAGTATCATCCAGTCACTCCTGCTGTTGATATTCACAGTTGGAGTAGGTTTCGCCATAACAAGTTCCAGGATATCTTTTGGAGGAGTCTTGTAAGTAATATCCTCCTGAGAAAAAGATATCTTGATCAAAAGCAGAATAATCACAACACTGAAGCATTTTTTCATAATTATCAATTTAATTACACAGTCAGAGGTTTTGGAATAAGATTCACTTTGATTGAAATGAAAGGAGAACTTGGACTCGATCTAAAAGTACCCAGAATAATTACTGGTAGATCCGAACATAATCAACCTCCATTCGGATTGGAAAAATGCTGTCATCAATTCCTTGTTGGCCACCCCAATTTCCTCCAACCGCAATATTTAATAATAAGTGATGAGGCTTATTAAATGGCCATGCATCCTGGCCGCTATGTTCATTTGTAAAACTGAAATATGTTTTATTGTCGATGGAAACACGTATTGAATCTGCAGTCCAATCCAATGAGTACACATGAAATTCCTTTGAAAAATCAGGGACCATCATATTTGCGCTTTTCTGTGTACCCTGAACATGGTTATACTTTTTAGAATGTATGGAGGCATGAACCTTACCAGGGTCAAATCCTACATGTTCCATAATGTCAATCTCGCCATCATCCGGCCACTTCAAAGGTGTAGCTGACCCAAGCATCCAAATTGCTGGCCAGCTCCCTTTACCTGCGGGAAGTTTTGCGCGAACTTCTATTCTTCCATAAGTCCAATCAAATTTTCCTTTTGTTACCAGTCTGGCTGAAGTATAATTCTTGTTTTCAAAACTTTCTTTATGTGCCTCAATCACCAGATTGCCATTCTCAACTCTGGCATTTTTTAAGTTTTTGTCAGTATAATATTGCAGTTCATTATTTCCCCACCCATGACCGCCAATATTGTATTTCCATTTTGAGGTGTCAGGCTGACCATTATAATTGAATTCGTCGCTCCATACCAGTTTCGGCGGATTATAGTTGGCAACTATTGATTTTGTCTTGAAGGAAATAACCCCTGAAACACAGCAGAGGAACAGAAATGATGATAAAATGGATCGCATGAATAGAAGTTTATTCTCTAAGTTAAAGAAAGGCTGCGAGTCAGGAATTTTGAGCATGATCAGGATTCTGAGAGCTACAAATGTGAAAAAATTGGAGAATTGTCTGCCTGCTCCTATTTTTGCAGCTCATTCAGCAAAATGATACAGCAGATTCACATCCATCATCATCATACTTACCATTTAAGGTGAGCCGGTGATGTTTTGTGTTGAAACAAAATAATTAAGGGCTTACCAATAGGTAAGCCCTGATTTTTTTAGAAAATTCCCAAACTAGAATCGAATCATGAATTCAGAATTTCAAAATCAATACAGGCAGACAGAAGGAGGAATAAAAAAAGTTCCACTTCGAATTGCAATCCAGAAGTCCGGCCGACTTTTCGATGAGTCGGTAGCCTTATTGAAGGAATGTGGAATTGATCTTCGGAATGTTAAGGATAGACTCAGGACCGAATCTGATAATTTCCCATTGGAAGTATTCTTTCTTCGGGACGATGACATCCCTCAATACGTCGAAGATGCAGTAGCCGATATAGGTATTGTTGGAGAAAATGTGGTCTATGAAAAAAATAAGTCGGTCCAGGTGGTTGAAAAACTGGGGTTTGGAAAGTGTCGTCTTTCAATCGCTATTCCCAGATCCCAGGAGTTTCATGGACTCGAAGGTTTAAATGGAAAACGGATTGCCACCAGTTATCCGCACCTCGTAAGTGAGTATTTGAAAAAAAACAATGTAAATGCAGATATCCACGAAATCAGCGGGTCAGTAGAGATTGCTCCAGGCATAGGGTTGGCAGATGTAGTTTGCGATCTTGTCAGCAGCGGTTCTACTTTATTCATGAATGGGTTGAAAGAAGTAGAAACTATTCTGCAATCACAGTCAGTACTGATCAGAAATGAAAAACTTGGAGATGAAAGTCTTCAATGGCTGAATAAACTTTTATTCAGGATTCAGGCAGTAAAAAAAGCGAAGAGAAATAAATATGTTTTGCTGAACGCACCCAATAATAAATTAAGTGATGTTATTGCCTTGTTGCCCGGAATGAAAAGCCCAACAGTACTTCCATTGGCCGAAACGGGATGGAGTTCAGTTCATTCGGTCCTAAGCGAAGATGAATTTTGGGATAAGATAGAACAGTTGAAAGCCGCGGGCGCAGAGGGAATTCTTGTGGTCCCAATTGAAAAGATGGTCATGTAAATCTTATAATGACTTTATAAAACGAACAAGATGCAAGTCATCAGGTATCCTGACAGAGAGGATTGGAAAGAATTGTTGGCCAGACCACAAATGGATCTGGCTTCACTTGATAAAAAAACCCGGAAGATCCTGGAGAAAGTAAAATCAAAAGGTGACAAGGCCATACATAAATATAATTTGAAGTTCGATGGCTTTGATCAGGGTGGGGTTGAGGTAAGCCAGGAAGAAATAGACGAAGCGGTTGAAATGTTACCAATTACGCTCAAAGAAGCGATTGAGCTTGCCGCTAAAAACATCCAGAGTTTTCACAGCTTTCAGGTTCATCAACCAGATTGGGTAGTCACCATGCCGGGAATTATGTGCGCAAGAAAGATGGTGGCCATTGAAAAAGTTGGTTTATATATTCCTGGGGGAACAGCGCCATTATTCTCAACGGTCCTGATGCTTGGAATCCCAGCCCGCATTGCTGGATGCACGCAGGTTGTTCTTTGCAGCCCTCCTTCCAGGGAAGGAAAATTGCATCCGGCCATCCTATTTGCCGCACAGTTAGTTGGAATAAAAAAGATCTATAAGGTTGGCGGAGCCCAAGCAATAGCTGCAATGGCTTACGGTACTGAAACCATACCAAGGGTAGATAAGATTTTTGGTCCCGGTAACCAGTATGTTACTTACGCAAAACAGTTAATTCAGCAGGAAGGAGTAGCAATTGATTTACCCGCCGGTCCCAGCGAAGTCTGCGTTTTGGCTGATAATTCGGCCAATCCTGCTTTTGTGGCCGCAGACCTTTTATCCCAGGCTGAGCATGGAATAGATAGCCAGGTTCTGTTGGTTTGTACATCTGTAGAAATTGCAGAAGCTGTTCTAGAAGAAATTAAAAATCGTTTATCGGATCTGCCAAGACGAGAAATTGCAGAGAGTGCGATGAAGAACAGCAAATTGTTTCTTGTGCATGATTTAGTTGAGGGAATTGAAATGGTGAATGAATATGCACCAGAACACTTGATCCTTGCCTGTAGCAATGAAGACCTCGTTGCGGATAAAATCGTGAATGCAGGATCAGTATTTCTTGGAAATTTTTCTCCCGAATCGGCCGGAGATTATGCAAGTGGGACCAATCATACTCTGCCAACAAATGGGTATGCCAAGGCATATAGCGGCGTAAGCGTAGATTCATTTGTAAAAATGATCACGTACCAAAAGTTAAGCCCCGAAGGATTAAGAAATATTTCTGATGCTGTTATCATCATGGCAGAAGCAGAGGGATTAAAAGCCCATGCAGATGCAGTAAGAATCAGGATAATGAAGGATTCAGACGAGGATAATAATGTTTGATATTATAATAAAGTCGAAGAAGGATTAAATAAGTTTTTTATGTTCAGTTTGGATGAATTATTAAGAGAAAATATAAAAAAATTAATTCCCTATTCATCAGCCAGAGATGAATTCCAGGGTGATGCAAAAATATTTTTGGATGCGAATGAGAATAGTCTGGGTTCTCCACTTGATCGTTCTTATAATAGATACCCCGATCCGCTGCAGCGAAAACTAAAGGAGAAAATAAGCGCCATAAAACATGTCCCAACTGAGAATATTTTCCTTGGGAATGGTAGCGATGAATGCATCGATCTTCTTATTCGTGCAATTTGCGAACCCGGGAAGGACAATATTTTGATTTGTCCACCGACCTACGGAATGTATGAGGTTTGCGCAAACATCAATGACGTAGGTGTGAAGAAGGTATCATTGACATCAGATTTTCAGCTTGACCTACAGGGAATCGAAGAATCAATTGATGATCATTCAAAGATGATTTTTCTATGCTCACCCAATAATCCCACAGGAAATTCATTGGTGAAAGAGGAAGTTGAGGTAATTCTCAATAATTACTATGGTCTGGTTGTAATTGATGAAGCCTACATAAATTTCGCAAGACAAAATTCCTTTCTGCTGGAATTGATGGAATATCCCAATCTCGTAGTAATGCAGACTTTTAGTAAAGCCTGGGGTTTAGCAGCATTAAGAATGGGCATGGCCTTCGGGTCAGCGGATATCATTAAAGTCCTTAATAAGATCAAGCCTCCTTATAATATCAACCAGGCAAGCCAGGAATTGGCCATGAAGGCACTTGATGAAGTGGAAAAAGTCAACGGAATGATTGTAGAGATTGTCCAGGAGAGAGAGCAATTGTCAAAAGCATTGCAGGCAAACAGACTGGTAGAAAAAATTTATCCTTCCGATGCAAACTTTCTTCTGGTAAAAACAATCGATCCGAAAGGAATTTATCAATTTCTTCTTGGGAAGCAGATCGTCGTAAGAGACCGAAGCAAGGTTGAATTATGTGAGGGATGCCTGAGGATCACAGTCGGCACTACCGATGAGAATAGGATTTTGATAAATGCGCTTAATGAATGCTCTGCTATTAATCTTTAAATTTATCGCTCAAATGTTCAATATGAAGAATGTACTAAGGTCACTAGCTGTTATGGCCATGGTCTCCTGTTTTCTAAATTCGACTGCATCGGATTCAGCAAAGGTGCAACTGTCAAAAGCAGAACCTGATCCCGATAATGGAGGATTAAAACTGAGTAAGGGTTTCGGTGCAATCACGCTTATATCTGAGTTGGGAAGAAATCGACACCTTGTAATTAACACTAATGGAGATATCTATGTAAGGATGGCTAGATTAAGGGACGGGAAAGGAATAGTTGTTCTTCACGAAAATGCAAATGGAAAGGCTGAAGTAGTAAAAAGCTTTGGAAATTTTTTCGGTACAGGGGTGGCTATCAAGAATGGTTATCTCTATGCTTCATCAGATTCTTCAGTCTTCCGGTTTAAGTTAAATGAGAAAAATGAAGTTATGAATCCTGATGCACCTGAGATGATCGTTACAGGTCTCATGAGTAAGAGGTCGCATCAAACCAAATCCATAGCTATTGATAATGCAGGAAATCTTTATGTAAATATCGGTGCTCCTTCAAACTCTTGCCAGGAAGAGGATCGCGCTCCGGGATCGAAAGGAAAAGACCCATGTCCTATTCTGGATTCCGCTGCTGCAATTTGGCAATTCAAAGCTGATAAACTGAATCAATCCTATTCGCAGGGAATTAGGTATGTCACTGGCATTAGGAATATTGTAGGACTTGATTGGAATAATCAGACGAATGAATTATATGCAATTCAACATGGAAGAGATGGATTTTACCAGATGTTTCCTGGATTGTATGATAGTGTTGAGAGTGCTGAACTTCCGGCAGAAGAATTTATTCTTGCACGGAAAGGCGCAAATTTTGGTTGGCCATATTGTTATTACGATCAGATTCAATCCAAAAAAGTTTTAGCTCCGGAGTATGGAGGAAATAAAAAAACTCAAGGTCGTTGTGAAGGCATGGATGTTCCATTGATTGGATTTCCCGGTCACTGGGCTCCTAATGCTTTATTGTTTTACACTGGTACTCAATTTCCCGAAAAATATAGAAATGGTGCCTTCATTGCATTCCACGGATCCTGGAATAGGGCTCCGCTTCGTCAGGCAGGATATAATGTAGTGTTCGTCCCGATGAAAGATGGGAAACCAAGCGGACAATGGGAAGTTTTCGCTGATGGCTTTGCAGGACCGCAACCTGTATCATCAACAAGAGAAGCACAGTTCCGTCCATGTGGATTGGCACAAGGGCCTGACGGTTCGCTATATATTTCAGACTCGGTGAAAGGCAAAATCTGGAAAATAATTTATACAGGAAATTAATATGAAAGGGATACTATCAGCTCTGTTGTTGATGTTTGTTGTTGGAATGTTGATTGCGCAGGTTAAACCAAAACCTACAGGAAGTACTCAAGCCGGAGGAATAGGTGCCGCAATTGAGAGAGGGAAACTTGTTTATAAAACATATTGTCTTTCCTGTCATCAGCCAGATGGGGGAGGTGTACCGCATTTAAACCCACCATTGATAAAAACCAAATGGGTATTGGGCGACAAGAAAAAACTGGTCACATTAATTCTAAAAGGAATGGATGAGCCAATTGAAATCGAAGATGAAGAGTATCACAATCCGATGCCACCTCAGGCTTATTTAACTGATTTGCAAATAGCGGATGTGCTAACGTTTGTCCGAAATAGTTTCGGGAACAAGGCATCGGCTGTTACAGCTACTGAAGTGAAAGCATTGAGAGGGAAGTAATTTAGAATGGAAGTAGTCAGTGGTCAGAAGTTAAGAAGAAAGAAAAGTAATGGAAGTAGTCTCTTTGCAGAAGTTGAAAGGAAAAACGGAGGAAATTCATGTCTGGATCAGGAAAAAAATCATAAGAAAACAGGAAATCAACTTGAAAAAATAATTAATCGGGTTTAGATTGGTTTATAAAACTATATCGATGCCAATGGCTCGCAGATTTGAAGAACTTCTTGTTTGGCAGAAGGCACATCAATATGTTCTCTATGTTTATGAATACACTACAGCGTTTCCTAAAAGTGAAATTTTTGCATTAACCTCTCAATTTCGGAGAGCAGCAATATCAATAGCCGCAAATTTGGCTGAAGGATTTAAGAAGCGAAGTAAAAAGGATAAGCTAAGATTTTTGAATATTTCTCAAGGATCTTTAGAGGAATGTCGATACTATGGAATTTTGGCCAACGACTTAAACTATGGTTATGATAAAATTTTGATGGAAAAACTTGATGAAGTGAGCAGAATGTTGAATGCATATTCAAGGGCAATTATGATTTCAGCCGGAATTGAATCAAAGAATAATTAATACAATCGCCTTCCGCATCTTCTTTAACTTCATCTAACTTCTCAAATTCTTCCATACTATATTAAATGAAACGAATTTTATTCATAGACCGTGATGGAACGATAATCAAGGAAGCACCTCCTACCTACCAGATCGATTCATGGAGTAAACTTGAGTTTTACCCTGAAGCCTTCAGATATCTTGCTATGATTGCTGAGGAATTTGACTACGAATTGATCATGGTTACAAACCAGGATGGACTGGGTTCCGAAACTTTTCCGCAAGAACATTTCTGGCCAATTCACCAACACGTTATCAAGAGCTTCGAGAATGAAGGAGTTAGTTTTTCTGCCACTTATATTGACCGAAGCCTCCCTGCTGAAAACTCTCTAAACAGAAAACCCGGTACCGGTATGTTGAAGGATTACCTTAATAATCCTAACTACGACATTCCGAATTCATTTGTTATAGGAGATCGCATCACCGATGTGCAGCTGGCAAAAAATCTTGGATGTAAGGCTATCTGGTTGAACAATCATCCTGGGCTGGGACTTACTGAAGTTGCAGATGACGCGCTTACACTGCAGAAAGTCGTAGCCCTGGAAACTTCTGAATGGAAATCCATTTACCTCTTTCTCAAATCAGGATTAAGAACCTCCGTTCATGATAGAAATACCAACGAAACTCAGATCCACGTTGAAGTGAATATTGATGGCAACGGGAAATCTGATATCAAAACTGGTCTTGGTTTCTTTGATCATATGCTCGAACAAATTGCACGACATGGAAGAATTGATCTTGGAGTCAAAGTATCGGGTGATTTGTACATTGACGAACACCATACAATTGAAGATACCGGCATAGCCATAGGAGAAGCATTTGCGAAAGCCCTGGCGGACAAGCGTGGTATGGAACGATATGGCTTTGCACTTCCGATGGATGAAGCGGATGCCAAGGTCCTTATTGACTTCGGAGGACGCAACTGGATTGTGTGGAATGCTAATTTTCAACGAGAGAAGATTGGAGAGATGCCTACTGAAATGTTCTTTCATTTCTTTAAATCCTTTTCAGATGGCGCGAAGTGCAACCTGAATATTGAATGCCATGGGGAAAATGAACATCACAAAATAGAAGCAATCTTCAAGGCCTTTGCAAAGGCAATTCGAATGGCAGTCAAAAGAGATCCGATGAGTAATTACTTACCAACTACTAAAGGAATAATATGATTTATCCCTGGCGTACCCTTGCGCCTTCGTTTCCTGGCGGTTAAATTTTAAAAAAATACAAAACCCCATCCTTCATCACCAACGTTACATTTCTTATTTTTTTTATATCGATGGCTGGATCACCTTCCACCACCAGAATATCAGCCAATAACCCTTTTCTAATGCGTCCGATCTTTTCACCATATCCAAAAACATCTGCGTTTATTGAAGTCGAGGATTTCAATACTTCAATGGGCTTCATCCCATATTCCACCATCAATTCCATCTCCCAGGCATTATTACCATGTGTAAAAACACCAACATCCCCACCCATGCAAATTGTAACTCCGGCTTTGAGTGCCGATTGAATACTTTTCTTTTTTTGAGCAATACGTTCTGGTTCCGTATCGATTCCTTTTTTCCAACCTTTGTATAATTCAATTGCTTCTCCTGCAGCAATAGTGGGACAAAGAGCAACTCCTTTTTCTTTCATCAGTTTGAAAACTTCGTCATTACCCTGATCACCATGCTCAATTGTTGACACTCCTGCGAGCACAGATCTTTTCATTCCTTCAGGAGTAGTGGCATGTGCCACAACTTTTCTACCGCTGCTTACAGTATTCCCGACGATAAAAAGTAATTCTGATTCGCTGAAAGTAGGCCTGGCTTCTTTCCCGGGACCATATCGATAATCTGCATACACCTTAATAAGATCTGCTCCTTTACCGATCTGGGTCCTTATTGCCTTGCTCAGCTCTTCCAATCCTGAAACCTCTTCAGCCCCTTGCTCCAATTCAATATCTGCAGATTCGGATTTAGGTCCATAACTTCCTCTGGCTACAATTGCTCTTGTGGCAACAATCATTCTTGGTCCGGATATCACTCCTTTTTCGATAGCTGCTTTAAGACCTACATCATCATACATAGCTCCTTCAGTTCCGAGATCACGAACGGTAGTGAATCCCGCCATCAATGTTGCTTTGGCATGATTCACTGCTCTCGCGGTTCTCTCTGCCCTCGATTCCTTCAACACCTGATCGTCCCACCTGGTTTCATTATATGGATGTAAGAATAAATGTGAATGGCCTTCAATCAAGCCAGGCATTAGGGTCATCCCTGGCAATTCAATCACCCTCGTATTTGCAGGTAACTTAAAGGTCATACTCCCTGCCGCCTCTATCTTATTTCCTTTGACCAGGACTATCCAATCGTTATGCATGTTCTCACCATCAAAAACCCTGGATGGCTTGAGGAGATAAAAGGAATCATTCTGAGAGAAAACAAGTGAGGGTAATAGCAGTTGAACTAAATATATCAGACATTTCATAGCTGAAAGTTAGGGAGTGGAGCTGAAATTTAACCGCCAGGAAACAAAGGCGTAAAGAAACGCAAGGAACTTTGCGAAACTTTGCGTCATGGCGACTTTGCGGTTAAACAAACCCCACTATAATTTGAAGAATATTTTCTTCTTATAAAGGAAATAACATAAAAGCCATTCAAGTGTAAAAATGCAAAGAGATGTAATAATTAGCATGGGGAATTCCGGCATGTTAACCATCTTCATTAAACCATTAGTGATACTCGAAATATAACCATTGAACCAGCGTGACCCAACAATTTCAAAAAACATGTAAATAAAGATTGAATTCATCCCAACAATCGTGAAGAATTTTAAATTCTTATTATGCTTTTTTAGATCGATCCACCAATAGAATAAAGCCAGAGCCAATAAACTGCAGCCTAATGATGCAAGAGTGAATGAGCTTGTTGCAATTCTTTTAATGATTGGAGTGATGCCAGCCAGATCCAATGCATACCCGAGCACCAGAGTTATGATCCCCCATAAAACAATTGGTCTCAGGACAGTTTTGTTACCTATTAAATACTTGCCTGCCATTGCACCCGCAATTGTATGAACAGCAGTTGGAATGCAATTGATCGCTACCCATCCTCCTTTATTGATCTTGTTCATCAATACCTGGTCCATGTAATTCCCGAAATTATGCTGGTCTGTAAAAGGCTGGTCAAATCCGGGTATGTTGGTATAACGATATAAGAATTCAGTAATAAGCAATAAACCAACACAGAATAATATCTGAAAAGAATATTTCCAATTAAAAATCAGGAAAGCGATGAGAGTTGTAAACGCCAATTGCGTGAGCACATCCCAGAGTTCAAATGAGAGACCAGATTTACGGACTGCATAGTCCAGAACACCCCAGAAAAACAACCAAAAACGTCGCCGAAGAGTCTTCATGAATGATTCATTCCACGTTATTCCCTGTTGCTGTTGCTTGTGGAGTGAATATGCCATTGCTGTTCCTGCAATGAACATAAATGCTGGCTGGATGAGGTCCCAAAAACGTAATCCATTCCAGGGATGATGAGAAAACTGCTGAAACAATGCATTGAGGGAACTATCTCTTGTACCGTCTGAAAGATGGTCATATAGCCCAGCACTTTCAAGAGCCAGCAGCACCATGATCAGGCCCCGGAAAAAATCCAGGGAAACCAATCTACCGAAGGCATTTTTTCCTTGAATGGCTGGGGTCATAGTTTGATTTCAATAAGAAAGTAAAAATTTTAATTGGTAAAATTCAAAAAAGCATACATATTTGCAAGGCAATGAAATTACAATCTGCAAATAAGCATTGGTGGTGGCATACAAACCTTTTTCGGGGCTTGTAACTGCTGCTATTGTTGTTTATTTGATAACATAACTCAGGCCTCGATTGCGATCGGGGCCTTTGCTATTTACCTAATTCGAAAAAGTAATTGAAAAAGCTGGAGCGCACTAATGAAGAAAATTTTGATAAATACAAGGTGTAAACAATTGCTTGCTGATGTGTTCACGCCCGTTGGTATTTATTTGCGGCTGCGGGATAGATTTCGGGATACTATTCTCCTGGAAAGCACCGATCATCACGCTGCTGAAAACAGCTATTCATTCATTTGTATTAATGCAATTGGAGGTATTGAAATCACTTCTACAAATAGTATCGAAGTGAAGTTCCCTAACCTGTCACCAGAAAAAATTTCAATAAAAAAAATAACTGAGATTCCTACTATCCTCTTTGATTTTATTCAAAAATTTGAAGTCTCGGAAGAGGGTAAGGAATCAAAATTTGCACAGGGACTCTTCGGATATACCACTTATGATGCGGTTCAGTTCTTTGATACGATCCGCCTGAACAAAAAAGGGGAGAGCAAAGACAACAACCATCTGATTCCATTAATGCGCTACAGACTTTACCAATATGTAATCGCCATTAATCACTTTAAAGATGAATTATTCATTTGTGAAAATGTAATAGGTGGGATGGAGTCTGACCTGGCTGCCGTAGAATCTTTAATCAGATCAAAAGATGTTCCAGTATATCCATTTAAAGCAAGGGGTGAAGAAAGTTCCAATATGCCTGATAAGGATTATATCCAGATGGTAGAAAAAGGAATTCAAAGCTGCCATAGAGGAGATGTATTTCAGATAGTATTGAGCAGAAGATTTGAGCAAGAATTTACGGGCGATGAATTCAATGTTTACAGAGCCTTGAGGAATATTAATCCTTCACCATACCTCTTCTACTTCGACTATGGAGATTATAAATTGATGGGCTCCTCACCGGAAGCACAACTACTTATACATAATGGAAAAGCGATTGTCCATCCAATAGCAGGAACTTTTAAAAGAAGCGGCGACGAGGAAGTAGATAAGAAGGAAGCAGAAAGATTGCTTAAGGATGTTAAAGAAAACGCCGAGCATGTTATGCTGGTGGATCTTGCCAGGAATGATCTTAGTCGAATTTGCGAAGATGTAAAGGTTGCGCATTACCGTGAAGTTCAATATTATTCTCATGTCATCCATCTTGTGAGCGAAGTGGAAGGAAAAGTTGCACCGGGCACAAATCCATTTGATCTGTTGGCAAAAACCTTTCCAGCAGGGACATTGAGCGGGGCTCCCAAATTCAGGGCGATGGAACTGATCAATAGTTTTGAATCAACTCCCAGATCTTATTATGGAGGAGCTATTGGATTCATAGGTTTTGATGGAAGTTGCAATCATGCTATAATGATCCGTACATTTTTGAGTAGGAATAATACACTTGTCTATCAGGCTGGGGCAGGTGTTGTTGCAGCCAGCAATCCGGAAAGCGAATTACAGGAAGTAAACAACAAGCTTGGAGCTTTGAAAAAAGCAATATTGAAGGCTCAGGAAATTTAGTTTTCGGTTAATGTAAAACTTGCAAATCATTGTGAAGATTTTGGTTTTTGATAATTATGACTCCTTCACCTATAATTTGGTGCACCTGGTGGAAAAGATAATACACAGGAAGGTTGACGTATATAGAAACGACGAATTACCCCTGGAAAAAGTGAAGGAGTATGATAAGATCATTCTTTCACCTGGTCCGGGAATACCTGAAGAGGCAGGCATGCTGTTGCCACTAATCAGAGAATATGCCGCATCAAAATCTATGTTGGGAGTTTGCCTCGGCCATCAGGCAATTGGTGAAGCCTTTGGAGGAAAGCTGGTTAATCTTAGCACTGTTTTTCATGGAGTAGCAACACCTATAAGAATAGGAGAAGGATCAGGAAAATCAATTAGCGATTCAAGATCAAATTTGTTCAAGGGTTTGCCTGGGGAATTTGAAGTTGGTAGATACCATAGCTGGATTGTAAGCGATGAATCCTTCCCCGCAGATTTGGAAGTTACAGCCCGGGATGAATTTGATTTTATAATGGCAATGCAACACAAAAACCTGGATGTGCAGGGAGTTCAATTTCATCCTGAGAGTGTGCTTACCCCATTGGGTGAAAAGATCATGATCAATTGGTTAAATGCTTGATTTGCTCAAAGTCTTCATGTTTAAATGAAAAAAATTTTACAATATCTGTTCGAGCATAAAACGCTGTCAAGACTGGAGGCTAAGGAGATACTCAGTGCTATATCAAAAGGCATTTATAACGAATCCGAAGTCACAGCTTTTATTACAGTCTTCCTGATGCGCAGCATTACGATTGAAGAATTGCAGGGCTTTCAGGATGCACTGCTTGATCTCTGTGTACGTGTTGATCTGAATGGATACCAGGTTATCGATATCGTAGGCACAGGTGGTGATGGAAAGAATACATTTAATATTTCAACTCTTGCATGTTTCATTGTTGCCGGAGCTGGTCAAAAGGTTGCGAAGCATGGAAATTACGGAGCCACTTCAATAAGCGGGGCTTCAAATGTAATGGAGCAGTTAGGATATGAATTCAAGAGCGATAATGAACGATTGACAAAGGAGGTAGAGGTAGCTGGGATCTGCTTTTTGCATGCGCCTATTTTTCATCCTGCCTTAAAAGCCGTTGGCCCCATTCGCAAAAATTTAGGGGTGCGCACCTTTTTCAATATGCTCGGACCAATGGTGAATCCGGCATTTCCAAAATTCCAGTTGGTTGGAGTTTACAATCTGGAAATGGCCAGGATCTACAATTATCTGCTTCAACAAACTGATAAGTCCTTTACCATTATACATGGCCTGGATGGCTATGATGAGATAAGTCTCACAAATGATACGAAAGTGATCACGAACCATGGAGAGAAGATCATGAGTCCTGAAGAACTGGGGAAAAGAATGGTATATGCGGCAGATATCCAGGGAGGTAATAGTGTGGAAGAAGCAGCAAAGATCTTTCTTTCAATTTTGAATGGCAATGGTAGTTGGTCGCAGAATGCAGTTGTCCTTGCCAATGCTGCAATGGGTTTGCATGTGACAGGGAATTATAAAGATTATGAACATGCCTATTCTGCGGCAGTTGAAAGCCTGGAGAGCGGAAAGGCGTCGTCGGTTTTACAAAAGCTGATTGCGTTGCAATGAACAACATATTAGACCATATCATAGACCGCAAAAAAGATGAAGTGCAACAACTTGCATTGGCATATGATGAAGGCAGAATAAGTTTTGATGAAACAAATCTTTCGCAAGTTCATCGGTCGCTTTCAGGTGCTCTTTTACAGGATGGAAACTCGGGTATCATTGCTGAATTCAAAAGGAAGAGTCCAAGTAAAGGGTGGTTCAAACCATCAGGTTTGAATGTTGAGCGTGTTGTAGAAGATTATAATGAAGGGGCTGCAGGAATATCCGTACTAACTGATGAGTTTTTCTTTGGAGGTAGCCTTGACGACCTTTCCCGCGCCAGAACTGTAACCACTGTTCCATTATTACGAAAGGATTTCATAATAGATGAGATTCAAATATTACAGGCCAGGGCGTATGGCGCGGACGTGGTACTTCTTATCGCTGCTTGTCTCAGTCCGGATCAGGTTGCGAAACTTTCGGCTTATGCAACAAGTATTGGTTTAGAAGTTTTGCTCGAATTGCATGATGAATCGGAATTGGAGCACATCTCTGCTGATACAATTCTTATCGGAATTAATAACAGAGACCTCAAAACTTTTGAAGTAGATATCAAAAGGAGTCTTAAAATGGCTGAAAAAATTTCGACAGATAAAATTCTTATTGGGGAAAGCGGAATTGATTCAATTGATACTATCAGGATCTTCAGGGAGAGTGGATTCAAAGGATTCTTAATCGGAGAAAAATTCATGAAAGAAGAAGATCCAGGAAAGGCATTCAAAAAATTTCAAACAAGTCTGCAGGAGACTATTTATAAATAACGATTGTAAGCCAGCTTATACACTTAAATGCAAAAATATGAGCGAGGCAAACTTGAATGATCATTCGGCGGATACTCCCAGGGGAAGGGGAAGTCTTCGTATTAAAGTCTGTGGAATGACGGAACCTAATCAGGTTGACCAACTGGCAGATGCAGGAGTAACTTTTGCGGGATTTATTTTTTATCCAAAATCCCCAAGATATGTACTCAGGCAAATGACCACTTCACAGATAAGGAAAGAGAATAAGTTGAATAAGGTTGGTGTGTTTGTAAATGCCGGAGCTGATGATGTCCTGCAGCTTGTTGATGAATGCCGGTTGCATATGGTACAGTTGCATGGCGATGAAACTCCAAGATATTGCGAGAGGATTGCTGATTATGTCTCCGTGGTAAAAGCTTTTCGATTGAGTGAGAATGATAACATTGAATGGATGATCAAGCCATATATGGAGAGCTGTGATATGTTCATGTTTGATACGATGGGATCAGGTTATGGAGGAACAGGAAAAAAATTTAACTGGGATCAATTGAAAGATCTTGAGATAGGGAAACCATTTTTTCTAAGCGGAGGTATAGAGCCGGGCGATGAAAGCCGACTGATCGAATTTTCAAACGAACCCGTTGCAAAGGCACTATTTGCCATCGATATTAATAGCAGGTTTGAATCAAGTCCGGGAGTGAAGAATATGCAGCTAATCCGAAATTTTGTAGACACATTGAGTACTTGAATTAGATATAAAAAGTTTAACCGCAAAGACGCCATTACGAAAGGTTACTCGAAGAATCCTGGCGATACTTTGCGCCTTTGTTCCTTGGTGGTTGAGATTTTAATTGAACAAATGAAGATAAAAGAGACATATACATCCCCTGATGCACATGGTTATTATGGGAAATTCGGTGGAGCCTATATTCCCGAAATGCTGCATAGAAACGTTGAGGAACTGAAATCCAGGTATCTGGACGTAATGCAGGAAGCTTCATTCCAGGAGGAATTCAAGGAATTATTGCGGGACTATGTTGGTCGCCCAACTCCATTGTACTTTGCAAAAAGGCTAAGCGAAAAATTTCAGACAAATATTTTTCTAAAACGGGAAGATCTTTGTCACACTGGCGCTCACAAGATCAATAATACCATTGGCCAGATTTTAATGGCGCAGAAGCTTGGCAAGAAGAGGATCATCGCTGAAACGGGGGCAGGTCAGCATGGTGTGGCAACTGCTACTGTTTGTGCACTGAAGGGAATTGAATGTATCGTGTACATGGGTCAGAAAGATATTGAGCGACAAGCACCCAATGTTGCCAGGATGAAGATGTTGGGTGCAACTGTGATTCCTGCAAATAGTGGGAGCAAAACTTTAAAGGATGCTACTAATGAGGCAATCAGGGATTGGATCAATAACCCCAATGATACACACTATATAATAGGCAGCGTTGTTGGCCCACATCCATATCCAGATATGGTTGCAAGATTTCAATCTATTATCAGCGAGGAAATTCGTTGGCAGTTAAAAGATAAAACCGGAGATGAATTACCCTCAATTGTCATGGCTTGTGTTGGTGGAGGAAGTAATGCAGCCGGGGCTTTTTACCATTATCTGGATGAACAAAATGTTAGATTAATTGCAGTTGAGGCGGCGGGTCAAGGAATAGAAAGTGGATTTAGTGCTGCTACCACTCAACTTGGTAAGGCTGGGGTACTTCACGGAAGTAAGAGCCTTGTGATGCAAACTGATGATGGGCAAGTAGTCGAACCACATAGCATTTCTGCGGGACTTGATTATCCCGGAATTGGTCCCCTTCATGCACATTTATTTCAATCGGGACGGGCTGAATTTCTGAGTGCAACTGATGATCAGGCTTTGGAAGCAGCATTCCAGTTAGCTAAGTTGGAAGGGATCATTCCCGCGCTGGAATCCGCTCATGCACTCTATGCTTTAAATCAGATTAAGTTGAAAAGTACAGATGTGGTGGTGCTCTGCCTTAGCGGAAGAGGGGATAAGGATCTTGCGACGTATATGAAGACGATAGCCGAAGTCGGAGGTCTGAAGTCCGAAGTCTGAAGTTGTGACCTCCGACGTCCGACATCAGGCCTCAAAAATTCATAGCAATGAACAGGATAGAAAAACTATTTATAGAAAAGCCTGACAAAATACTTAACGTGTATTTCACAGCTGGATTCCCAGAATTGAATAGCACATTGGAAGTCATGAAGGCATTGCAGGAAAACGGCGCAGATATGATTGAATTGGGAATGCCGTACAGTGATCCATTGGCAGACGGCCCGGTTATCCAGGCAAGCAGCACAGTCGCACTGAAAAATGGCATGACCATAAAAAAACTCTTTGAACAATTGAAAAATTTCAGAAGCTCAGTGAAACTTCCTGCTTTGCTCATGGGATATATGAACCCAATACTTCAATATGGTTTCGAGAAATTTGTTGAGGATGCTGCATCAGTTGGAATTGATGGATTAATCCTTCCCGATCTTCCAGAGTATGAATATGTATCAGAATACTGCCAGATAATTAAGAAGTATGGACTTGATTTTGTTTTCCTCGTAACCCCGGAAACTTCAGAACAAAGGATCAAAAGACTCGACGAACTAAGCAGCGGATTTCTGTATGCTGTTTCCTCATCATCTACTACTGGAAAGAATAAGGATATGGATGATGTTTCCCGATATCTTCTTCGATTAAAACAGTTGAAATTGAAGAATAAGATTTTGGTTGGATTTGGTATCAGGGATAAACAAACCTTCACAACCGCTTGCGAATCTGCAGACGGGGCAATCATTGGAACAGCATATATCAAAGCGCTAGAGGAAAATAAAAATGTTGAGGTAGCGACCAGGGAATTCTTGAACTCAATTTTGAATTGATGGAACTTGTAATTATTAAATACAATGCCGGCAATATTCAATCTGTTCTTTATGCACTTGAGCGTATAGGTGCCTCTGCCAAGGTTACAGATAATGTTGAAATGATCCGATCTGCTGATAAAGTAATTTTTCCCGGGGTTGGTGAGGCTAGCACTGCAATGAAAAGCCTTCAGCAGAATGGTTTGGATCTGGTGATCAAAGATCTGAAGCAGCCCGTCCTTGGAATTTGTGTTGGTATGCAATTATTGTGCGATCACTCAGAAGAAAATGGAACAGATTGCCTTGGAATTATTCCTCTTAGAGTGAGAAAATTTCAAACCGAAGATTCAACTCTCAAGATCCCTCAAATAGGATGGAATAATCTTTACGATCTGAAATCTGATCTCTTCATTGGAATACCAGAGAATAGTTATGTCTACAATGTGCATAGCTACTTTGCAGAAGATGGTGATTACACAATTGCAAGATGTGATTATGGAGTGACCTATGCCGCTGCAGTAAAGAAGGATAATTTTTATGGATTACAGTTTCATACAGAAAAGAGTGCAATTATCGGAGAAAGGATCCTTCATAATTTCCTTCAAAAATAGATTAGTCAGTAAGCATTGAATTTTATGACGATAATTCCGGCAATAGATATAATAGATGGGAAATGCGTGCGATTGGAAGAAGGTGATTACTCGAAAATCTCATTGTATAACGATGAACCTCTTGAGGTGGCAAAGAGTTTTGAAGACACTGGGTTGATGCGGCTGCATCTGGTAGACCTTGACGGTGCGAGAACAGGATCAGTACGAAACTGGAAAGTGCTGGAACTTTTAGCTGGAAAGACCTCGCTTGTCATCGATTTTGGCGGAGGGATTAAATCTATTAAAGATGTAGAGATCGTTTTTAATTCCGGAGCAGCAATGGCTACTATCGGTAGTTATGCAGTAAAAAATGAAAATGGTTTTGTTGAATGGTTGGAAAAATTCGGCTCTGCAAAATTTCTTCTTGGAGCTGACGTAAAAAATGAGAAAATAGCAGTTAATGGATGGCAGGAAACAACTGACATATGGATTTACGATTTTCTTGAGAAGTATACAACCCATGGGATCAAACAGATATTTTGTACTGATGTAAGCAAGGATGGTAAACTTGAAGGACCTTCTATTGAATTATATAAAAACATTATAAAGAAATTTCCTGAACTATTTTTTATTGCAAGCGGAGGTGTGAGTTCTTTAAAAGACGTGAACGAATTGGAACAAATTGGTTGCAAAGCTGTGATTATCGGTAAGGCAATCTATGAAGGAAGGATAACGCTGAAGGATTTAGGAAAGATTTCGAGGGGATGAGCAGAAGTTCGAAGTCCGAAGGCGGAGGTCGGAAGTCAGAAAAAAAATTCAATTATGATAATAGAAAATTTTTGGGTTTTCGCGATAGCGGCGTTGCTCTTGAACCTCACTCCGGGAAATGATATGTTATATGTTGCGGCAAGGAGTACCAGTCAGGGAATCAAGGCGGGCATAATTTCGTCCTTAGGTATCATGGTCGGATGTATGGTGCATATCCTGGCAGCAGTTGCGGGATTGTCTGCGATTATTGCTGAATCAGCCCTGGCATTTGACATCATTAAATATTTAGGGGCTGCTTATTTGATTTATCTGGGTATTCGTTCAATACTTAGTAAGCGGAAATCAATAGAATTGAAAACGGGTCTAAAAATAATGTCTTATCAAAAAATTTTCTGGCAGGGGGTTATAACAAATGTGCTGAATCCAAAGGTTGCACTTTTCTTCCTGGCCTTTCTTCCTCAATTCATTGATATAAGAGCAGGTAATTCCCATTGGCAGATATTATTTCTTGGAACATGGTTCAACCTTGGAGGTACATTAGTAAATATCATTGTTGCTTTATTATTTGGAAAAATTAGTAGCTGGCTGACAAGGTCACCCAATTTTGTTCAATGGCAGGAAAGGATCACCGGCTTGGTGTTAATTGGATTGGGAATCAAGGTAGCTTTAAGTACAAAAAAATAAGATGTCTTAATATTTTTTAACCGCAAAGAAACAAAGGCGCAAGGGAACGCTAAAAGATCCTGGCAAACCGTGCGTCTTTGCGTCCTTGCGGTTAAACTCTTCAAACCCTCAAACTTTCAAACTCTCAAACTTCTTAATGCTCACCAAACGAATCATTCCCTGTCTCGACATTAAGGATGGCAAGACCGTGAAAGGTACCAATTTTGAAAACTTGCGAGACGCGGGAGATCCTGTGGAATTGGGAGCTTTATATGCAAAAGAAGGAGCTGATGAATTGGTTTTTCTGGACATTACAGCAACTAATGAGAAAAGAAAGACGCTGAGTGCACTGGTAAACAGAGTATCTCATCATATTAATATTCCATTTACAGTAGGCGGAGGTATTTCTTCCGTAGAGGATGTAAGCCTTCTGCTTAGCAATGGGGCAGATAAGATTTCAGTAAATACCGCGGCATTCCGTAATCCAAATCTCATTGGAAAATTGGCGAATGAATTCGGAAGTCAGTGTGTTGTGCTGGCAATTGACACAAGGATGGAAAACGATGGAGAGTGGTATGTTTATTTAAATGGTGGGAGAATAAAGACAGAAGTAAAATGTATTGATTGGGCCAGACAAGGAGTTTCACTTGGTGCGGGAGAAATTCTTCTGACCTCCATGAATCATGATGGAACCAGGCAGGGCTTTGCTCTTGATATCACTAAAACATTGGCGACTTCTCTTCCAGTCCCAATAATTGCCTCGGGAGGCGGGGGGTCTCTCGAACATTTCAAAGATGTTTTTCAGGAAGCAAAAGCTGATGCAGCTCTTGCAGCCAGCATATTTCATTTTAAGGAAATCGCCATTCCGGACTTAAAGCGATATTTGAGAGAGCAGGAAATAGCAGTTAGAATATAAAGTCGGAGGTCAGAAACAGAAGTATGAATCTCTAACTCACGACTCACGATTCACGATTTGACACAAATAAGGCAATGAAAATAGATTTCAAGAAATACGCCGATGGATTAGTGCCTGCCATTGTACAGGACTACAGGACACAAAAAGTTCTGATGCTTGGTTTTATGAATGATGAAGCACTCAAAAAAACCGAAGAAACGGGGCTTGTCACTTTCTTCAGCAGATCAAAAAAAAGACTATGGACAAAAGGAGAGGAAAGTGGTAATAAATTACGCTTGCGACAGATTCTACCTGATTGTGATCTTGACACCTTACTAATAAAGGCCGAACCAACCGGACCGGTCTGTCATACTGGTGCGGATACCTGCTGGAGCGAGAGAAACCATTCGGAAGACTTTCTTTATTACCTGGAGGAGATAATTAGTCTTAGAAAGAATGTTAATCCTGAGGAATCCTATGTGGCAAAACTTTTCAGCCAGGGATTGAATAAGATTTCCCAGAAGGTTGGAGAAGAAGCAGTTGAATTGGTGATTGAATCCAAAGATGATAACAAGGCCTTATTCCTGGGCGAAGCAGCCGATCTTTTGTTCCATTTTTTGATTTTGCTTAACGCTAAAGGATATAATTTGCAGACCGTTGTGGACGTTCTAAGGTCCAGACATTCTAAATAGAAATACATGCGGTCAGTTGTACTCTTCTTTTTCTTTATTCCTCTCCTGGCAAAGACACAAGTCGGGAATCCAAAATTTGAAATTTCCGGAACAGTCGAAGGGCTGGCTAATGCTTCAATGGTATTTCTTACGGATGGGAACAATCCAAGTGATACAATTGCCAAAGATTTTGTGAAGGATGGAAAATTCAAGTTAGTTGGCTCCCTTACCGAACCGAACCTTTATTATCTGAATTTTGGGGATGCTAAGAAAAAAGATCTCTTATTTATTGGGAATGAAAATATTCAGATCACCGGAAACATAAATGAGATCAAGAGCCTCAAGATTTCGGGCTCAACCTCTAACAATGACTTTATAAATTTCCAACAGACCTTCAATCCTTTATTTCAGCAATACACTGATTTAAACAAGAAAGCAGCTTCATCAGACTCCTCAAGAATACAGTTGAACATCCTGTACAATACAATTAATCAGAAGATTGAAGAATTTATTTCTGCAAGACCTGGATCATATGTAAGTCCTTTTCTTTTGGTAGTTACATCGCAATTGAATTCTAATATTCTTGTGCTTGAGAAAAGATATAATTCACTGGACACATCAATAAGAAAGAGTTTTTTTGGAACCTATATCAAAGGGTTAATTGATGATGGGAAATTGGGAGCAGTTGGAACAGAAGCAATAGATTTTACTCAAAATGATATTAATGGTAAACCGGTCTCACTTTCATCCTTCAGAGGAAAATATGTTTTGGTAGACTTTTGGGCATCATGGTGCGGGCCCTGCAGAGCTGAAAATCCAAATGTAGTTGCCAACTATAATAAATTCAAAGAGAAAAATTTTACTATTCTAGGCGTTTCGCTTGATCGTTCAAAAGAATCATGGTTAGAAGCTATCCGCAATGATCAGTTGAGCTGGACGAATGTTAGTGATCTCAAATTCTGGAGTAACGAAGTTGCACAGAAATATAAAATTGAAAGTATACCTCAGAATTTCCTGATTGGTCCTGATGGAAAGATCGTTGGAAGGAACCTTCGCGGAATGGCACTTCAAACTAAACTTTGTGAGCTACTGGGTTGTAATTAATCGAAACCTTTAATAAAAAGAGCTATCAGTCCGAAGATTGATAGCTCTTTTGCTATGATGACTATTCGGTAATAAAAAATTATCTAATTCACATCCTTTCCCTGCTGAAGTTTATCAATCATCGTTTGCACGTTGGTCTTGTTTTGGGCGTTTGGCGCCAATGGCAAGGCTTGCTGTGCATATTTCAATGCGGTTTTATAATCGCCAGTACCAGAATAACCTCTGACTAAACCCATTAGAGTTGTGAATTGATTTGGATTCTTGGTAGCATTCATCTTGAATACTTCAAGAGCTTCCTTATTTTTCTTTTGAGCAAGTAAGGTCCTTCCGTATTGGTGAATATCGAACATGCTACCAAGTGGCAGGGCTTTCTTCATGATTGCCTCTGCTTCTGCAGACTTACCCATCTTCTCAAGAAGTTGCGCTTTTGTAGCCCATGGACGGAAAACTCCACTTCCACCAAAAATGTTTCCTGTTGCAGTATCAGTCCATAATAATGCTTGATCCAGTTGTACATTATTTTGAAGAGCAAATTGGGCAGCCTGATCCCAGTTCTCCCATCTGAATCCTTTATTTGTCCTTAGCTCTTTTTGGATTACCGCCAACTGGTTTGCACAAGGTCAACCTGAACTGTGAAAGGAATGCTCAGTTTCTCCCAGATAACATTCACTACAGCGGAATTATCAGTTTGGTCTGTAAATTCATACTTCAACCATTCAACTGGTTGGGCCGCTGCCTGGGGTTTTGCTTTTACACGCAACACATCTTCCTTCGGATCATAAAAGAAACTTCCCCAGGAAGAAGAATTTTTTGAGAAGATCAAGGTGCTTTCATTTGGATCATATGCCACGAAGAATCCATATTGTCCGGCAGATAGAGGTTGCCCATTGATTTTCACATCAGTTGAAAATTCAATTGTAGTATTTTCATTTGCACCGGCTCTCCAGGGAGCAGATTTACTTGATCCAAATCCCTGGTCAGTAAAACCTACAGGAACGAGTTCGCCCCAGATCTTTCCTGTCCTTCCTTTGACACCAGGTCTGTCATAGTTAATTGATACATCAGTAATGCCAATTCGCTCACCTACCCATGCTTTCTTATTGCCGCCATTGGGAGGAGCTGTCAACTGAGAATAAGAAGAAATGCAAAACAATGAAGCTGCCAACACGCAGCATAGGAGTGCAGTAACGCGTCTCATGGTAATTAGTTTTATCAAATCTAATTACTACGGGGCCACTGCAAACAAAAATTGTGATCGATGGAGAATTTCGGGTTTCGAGTTTGGGGTTTAGAATTCTAACTCATGACTCACGATTCACGTCTCAGACTCAAATTTTCTCTCTCTTACCCGAAGCAATACTTCTATAAATCGCTTCAATTACACGCATATCTTTTAGTCCTTCTGCACCTGGTACGATTGTTTCCTTGGTTTTCAAAATACATTCCGCAAAATCATCCATTTGTGCAGCTTGCTGATTAATATGTGGAAGTTCAAGTTCTCCTTTAGAAGTATATCCTGCCTGGCCTCCGTAACGAAATGCTCTTGTAAGTCCAAATTCACCCTTCTCTGCTTTTACCTTGAGATGGTCCAGGTTCTTATTATAACTTGACTCACACCTTGCGACGCAACCAGAGGGAAATTCAAGTTCAAAAAATATTGTTTCATCTACTTCCCTGAATACTTCGGGTCTTGTTTTCTCCTCTCTTGCTGTAACATACGATGGTTCTTCTCCAGTCACATATCTGGTTGCTTGTATGCAGTAAACACCCATATCCATTAAGCCACCACCACCAGCTAAGGCTTTTTTTACTCTCCAGTTATTTGGATCCCCTCCATAAGTATATCCATTAGCACAATCTATTTCAATAACTTTTCCATAGACCTGTTTCTGGCCTAATCTCATCATCTCTTTATTATAAGGTTCAAAGTGGAGCCTATACCCCAGCGAAAGTTTGCGATCGGCAGCTTTGCATGCATCGATCATATCCTGGCAATTTTGAACATTTACTTCCATTGGTTTTTCGCATATCACATGCTTGCCTGCTTTTGCGCCACGGATCGTAAATTCTTTATGCATCCCAACTGGCAAAACGATATAAACAATATCGATTGCCGGATTCTGAGCTATCGAATCGAAATTGTTGTAATTGTAAATATTGGCCTTTGGAATATTATACCTGTCTGACCATAACTTTTCTTTTGCAGGTGTTCCAGTTACAATTCCTGCCAAATAACAGTTTTTAGTTTCTTGTAACGCTGGAGCCAGTTGTCCTGAGGAATATCCACCCAGGCCAACCAACGCAATTCCAAGTTTATCTTTATTTGATTGAGATTCTGACAAACATTTGATATTTGGAGCAATGGCGACTGCACCCATGCTCATACTCATTAATCTAATAAAATCTCTTCTTGACTTTTCCTTATTTGACATATCAGGATTTTGAATTTAATTAACTAACCTGCTGAAATGATCCTATGAAAATTCGCCCCAGATATAGAGTCCTCTATGGGGTACTTATATATATTTCCTTTTCCTGGGGTAAAATTATTTGAAATAGAATTTGGTCAGTAAGACAACAGGTTAATACCCGAATTAAACAATCCCAATTTGATTAATTATCCTTTTAATTGTCTTTTGTAAAGTTGGATCGTGTTTTCAAAGCCAAGGTAAATTGCATCGCAGATCAGAGCGTGTCCTATTGAAACTTCCTGCAGCCATCCTATGTGTTGCTTGAAATATTGAAGATTATGGAGGTCTAGATCATGTCCTGCATTTATGCCTAAGCCTAATTCATGAGCTTTTCTGGCTGCCTTGACATATGGGGCAATTGCAAATTCCTTATTGTCGTGAAAACCCTTAGCGTAACTCTCAGTATATAATTCTATTCTGTCTGTACCTGTGGATGCAGCAGCTTCCACGATCTCAAGTATCGGGTCTACAAAAATACTTACGCGAATACCTGCATTTTTGAATATTGGGATCACTTCCTGGAGGTATTGCTTATGTTCAATAGTGTTCCAGCCATGGTTGCTGGTGATCTGGTTCAATGCATCGGGAACTAGCGTGACCTGCTCCGGCTTGACTTCCAAAACCAGGTCTATGAATTTTTGTTCTTTGGGATTGCCTTCGATGTTAAATTCTGTAGAAACTATTTTCCGAATGTCTCTTACATCCTGATATCGAATATGCCTCTCATCAGGCCTGGGATGAACTGTAATTCCATCGGCTCCAAAAAGTTGAGCGAATTCGGCTGCCTTGGTTAAGTCAGGATTATTTCCACCGCGACTATTGCGAAGGGTGGCAAACTTATTAATGTTGACACTCAGCCTGGTCATCTTTCAAAGTTATTGCAGTTTCAAACCAGGAATGAAATTTTTTAATTTGGGGCCAGCCCGATTAGTTTGGAATAAAATGATGTTTTTCTCAAACATTCAAACTCTCAAATATTCAAAGTTTCACTGCTTCGTGAGTTCAAACTTGTAAAGGATCTCATTGCTCTCATTCTGAAGTTCCATTGTATAGATGCCTGATGCAAGGTTGTGGAGATTATCAAGGATTATTTTGTTGTTTCCTTTCAGCAATTTCCAATAGCTCATCTTTAGCAAACTTCTGTCGGGAGTGAATAACCGGAAGATCACTTTGTCTTCATTTTCACTGAGAACTTCTACTGATAAGTTTGATGTGAAGGGGTTGGGATAAGCCTGAGCTTTAATGTTCATATTCCTTATTGTGATTACCGTTAGTTCCTAATTCGTGCCGGAATCATAAGAGGCTGGAAATTATGCGGTTAATGGCATTGGAGAGAGTGGGGTAATTCCAAAGGAAGGAACAAAATAGTAAGTTTTGGGAATAATACGAAGTGAAATGCCCATTTTTTTTAAGGAAAAACACTTAGGGATTTAACCGCAAAAGCGCCAGGACGCCAGGGTTCGCAAGAATTCCTGGCGTTGCTTTGCGGCATTGCGTCTTAGCGGTTAAGTTCTTTATGAAATTTAGTTACGTTTCCTTTTAAGATTTTCATCAATGGCATCAAGGAATTCTTCTGTATAGAGAAAATCCTTTCCATGCTCCACCTTACCTGGATTAATAGTCAGCGCCAGGTCTTTTGTCATTTTTCCTGACTCTACTGTTTCAATGCAGACTTGTTCCAGTGAATTCGCGAATTCTATCAATTCCTGGTTATTGTCAAGCTTGCCCCTGAAGGCTAACCCTCTTGTCCAGGCGAAAATTGATGCTATCGGATTTGTTGATGTAGGATTCCCTTTTTGGTGCTCTCTAAAATGGCGCGTAACAGTTCCATGGGCTGCTTCAGCCTCCATGGTCTTTCCATCGGGTGTAACCAGGACTGAAGTCATTAGGCCCAGTGAGCCAAAACCCTGGGCAACCGAATCACTTTGAACATCTCCATCATAATTCTTACAAGCCCACACAAAACCACCATTCCATTTCATGGCACTAGCTACCATGTCATCAATCAATCTGTGCTCATAGGTGATTCCCGTTTCCTTGTATTTCTGTTGGTATTCTTTCTCAAAAACTTCCTGGAATATGTCTTTGAATCTTCCATCATATTTCTTCAGGATTGTATTCTTTGTGCTCATGTACAGCGGCCAACCTTTTTGAAGGGCCATATTCAGGCAACTTCTTGCAAAACCCCTGATACTTTCATCTGTATTGTACATTGCCAGAGCCACTCCTCCTTCTCCCCTGTATTGATACACCTCGTGCTCAATCACTTCACCATTTTCACCTTCAAACTTAATTGTCAGTTTGCCTTTACCCTTAACTACGAAATCAGTAGCACGATATTGATCCCCAAACGCATGCCTTCCAACTATGATCGGTCTATCCCAGGTAGTCACAAGGCGTGGAATATTTTTAATTACAATGGGTTCCCTGAAAACCGTTCCGTCCAGGATATTGCGGATGGTGCCGTTGGGACTCTTCCACATCTGTTTCAGCTTGAACTCTTTAACCCGATCTTCATCAGGTGTAATAGTAGCGCACTTAATACCAACACCATATTGCTTGATCGCGTTAGCTGCATCTATGGTAACCTGGTCATTAGTTTGGTCTCTGTATTCAATTCCCAGGTCGAAGTATTTTATGTCAACATCAATGTAGGGGAGAATGAGCTTATTTTTTATAAAGCTCCAGATGATCCTTGTCATTTCGTCGCCATCCAATTCCACCACCGGGTTTGCAACCTTGATCTTTTGCGCCATAAAATATGAGAGTTTATTGTTTTTCTAATAATGAGGAGGCCGGGTAGCCAGCCATTTTTGTAAAAAGTGAGCAAACCTAATGAAACCTCATTGATAATGACAAATTTACTGCTGACTTTTACATAGACCTCAGTTTGAAGGATCAACTGTAAATCAAGCAGAATGTTCAATCCATACTAACATTTCATTCACTTAACCGCCTGTTAAGCCCTCGTGATTGCTGGACTTAAGTTTTAGATTTGCAACATGGAAAAGGCTTTGGAGCAATACCTCTCCAAGTATGGTCGTATGTCGGAGGCCGATATGCTTGAGATTCGCAGCCGGTTGCAGCTAAGAGAATTCCGCAAGCGTGATATTTTGGTCAATATCGGTGAGCAGGAGGAATATCTGAATTTCGTAGTAAAAGGTGTCCTTCGGAAATACTTTTATAAAGGAAGAGAAGAGGTTATCACCCAACTAGCGAAAGAAGGACAATTGGTTAGTTCGTCTGTCTCATTTCTATCCGGTCAACCATCTCAGTATGTGGTTGAAGCACTTGAACCAGTTGTTGTCTTCTCTCTCTCACGGGAAAAAATAGAAGAACTATATGCCCTCGATCCAATAATGGAGAGATTGGCCAGGTCAATCATTACAGACCTCTATCTTGAAAAGGAAAAATGGGAACAGGATCACATCCAATACGACATTCGGGAACGCTTTGTAGATTTTATTCATAACAATACAGACCTGATGCAGCGCGTTCCACAGAAGTATATTGCTTCTTACCTCAATATTAAACCAGAAACGTTCAGCAGGCTCAAACACCATTTGAGAAGATCGCCGCTGATCGCCACATTAAGCTAAATGGATTATGATAAAGAAGGATTCTGAGATGTATTCAGGGCTTTTGTATGATTTTCTTCAGCGATTTATTTCGCTGACTCCTGAGGAATTCAGCGAGGTTCAGGAATATTTTGAGTTGAGACGATTCGCGAAGAAGAAGATTCTGGTGCATAAAGGAGAAGTGGAAGATTACGTCAATATTGTAGCACAGGGATTGGTGAGGAAATATATGAAGGTGAAAAAGGGAGATGTTACCATCCAGATCGCTCCTGAAGGGCATATGATCCATGCAGAAAGTTCATATCATAAAAGAACTCCTTCCGAGGTTTACATTGAAACAATCGAGCCTACAACCATGATCTCGATCAGCTACGATAATCTTGAACGATTGTTTGCACGCTTCCCGAAATTCGAAAAGATGGGAAGATTGTTTGTGACGGAAATGTTCATCATCAAAGACCGACGATACTTCGAGATTACAAAGAAATCTACAAGAGAAATCTTTGTTGATTACATGAAGACTCACCCCAAGATGTTACAAAGGGTACCTCAGAAATATATTGCTTCTTATCTGAATATTAAACCTGAAACCTTCAGCCGGTTAAAGCATTTGCTTAAAAGAAGAACGGTCTAAAATCCATCTTACTGATTTTTTCATTATCTCTCTGCTGCTCCTCGCGAACCATCGCGCCATGGCGCCCTTGCGGTTAAATTCCATTTCTGTTCACTTTGCGCGTGTAAAATCTCCCCAATTAACGTTGTTCTCCCCTTGACTTCCTTTCTCTGTCAAAGTATTTTCATCCATCATTGGCCAGTGAACGGGATTGCCGAAAACCGTGGAAAGAGTAGGTAGGAATTGATAATAGTTTAATTATGAAAAATTTCAAGCTCATATTTTTTTTGATCCTTTCTAGTATGTCCTGCAGTGTAATAAATGCACAGGTGATTGATGGGAATAAATTAAGCGATAAACAAATCAAACTGATTTGCAAAGAACTCGCAAATCAACATGATCGGGCAATGTATAAGTGTTATGTGGATCTTCCGGCCATTTGTAATCCCATCTCAAATCCAGTTCAGATGCGGACAGAACTTTTTCCCAAGGTTTATGAACGAAGCAAATTCATTGTAAACAATAATTTGCAATCGAATTCTTTCGAAGAAGTAAAACTTAACAATAGGGAACTTTTTCATTGTGAAGATGGAGCGTTTTCACTTCACCTGAAAGGTCTAGCAAGAAGAGAATATTCTCCTGCATTGTACAGTGCACTTGACGAATTGCAAACTAATTTTGACAGGACCTCTGAATCCTATGCATTTGCGGGAATTGTTGAAACCTTCCTGAATAACAGGCTGGGATTGATGAGAGATATACCTGAAAAAATGATACTGGCAGGTAGCGCATATACTTTATCGAATTCATTTACATATTGGGAGAGTGAAATTGCCAATTGGGAATTAAAAGTTGGACAATTGACAGGTGCAAGAAGCGGAATGAATATTTTTAAGGTCAAGGGAAAAAGTATCGCTGTGGCAGATCTTAAAGGAGCTGTAACAGGTTTGGTAAGAGGCGCAATGGCCGGTGCCGTGGGCGGAACAATGACGATCCCTGGAGTTGGTACTGTAGTTGGGGGAGCCGCTTGTGCATTGACTGGATTAATTGGAGGTGCCATTATTGGATCTGCATTGAACGTTCTCGACCAATTATTTTCCTCAATTTTTGATTGATGAAAAAAATCCTTCCATACTTAGATGAATTCGTCTACTTCTTCGTGGGGTATCTTCTCCTGTCTGTTTTGATCGATAGGGATATTACAGCTGCCCTTCTTATTGAAACAACCTTATTTAGCATAGTTGCTGCAATAGTTTTTAATTGGATTCTTCGAAAAAGAAGTAGTTAGGATTAATAACGCCATCCCTCGATTCTTTCTTGATTTTCAACTCTAAATGCTTTTGGTATGAAGTGGACTTATTTGAGTCTGTTGTGTTTGTTTTTTGGGATGCCTGAAGGATTTTCAAATAGGGATCATGCATCAAATAATCATGCACATATTAAGGGTGGAGGCTTGGATAGTCTACCAAATAATGGCGTATCCCGGGTTGATATATTTTCAGGTGGATCTATCGATTTTCAAACAAATGGTCAGATGAATGCTTCCGCAAGAATCGTGAAGTTCTTCATTGGTGATCCGGATGAACTGGCTATTCCACTTTGTCTTTATTCAGGAGTAACGGCGAATAACCGGTTTGATTTCCAATCAGGATATTATAGGATGACTGAACAATTGGCGATAAATCTGATCACACCCTTAAGTGGATTGGTAAATCTGTTTGCAGACCGAATATTCTATTTAAAAAGTAAGAAGCTTACCAAGGTTTCAATTCGTACTGAGGTCGGCATTAAGGTTATTCCTGCTTCCCCAGCATATCAAAATAGAGCGACTAATGTCTTTTGTTCCTATTTAAACTCAGGAATTTTCTTAGAAACGGGTGCTTGGGAAATAGGTAAAAAACAGGAAATGGGTTTATTCTGGCTTGCATATAAATTACATTATGTAAGACCGAGTCATTCCTTTCAAGCAATATCCGGAGAACCTCCTGATGAGATAAATTTCTTTGGTTCATCAACGGGAATTGGAGTTCACATAAGTAAGCTTCTAAATCTTAGGGCATTTTATTATCGGTATTTCAAATTCAATGATCTTATGTTTCAAAGTCCCATTTATCAACTCAGTTTTAATTATTCGATGAAAGGCTGAAATGAAGAGAATTGGATTGAAAAGTTATTGATTAATTGAACAACCAAGGGTTGCTTTGGACCTGGGGAAATAATGCAAATGCAATTTCGGGTTTAGGGTTTCGAGTTAATGCCAGTTGGTCGTTGCTCGTTGATCGTAGCAGTTAATCGACAGTTGACCTAATTTCTCCAAATCAACAACTCGACTAATTAACTATTCAACCCTCCTCCAAGTATCCAAAATTGCGGGGAGATAACTTAAACGGGGAAGAACGTCATGATTCAGTATCCATTAATCATAAAGCTGCCTGGAAAGGCAGCTTTTCATGGTTATGGCGAAACATGAGAAAATACTCACTCAATCATAAAAACAAAAATGCCTGCTTTTTCTGTTCCATCAGCACGAATCAGGTTCACAAAACAAGCAGGCATAATACATTTACACAGAGGCAGTCCAGGTAAGGTTTAATTCTAAGGATAGGATCAACTAACTAATGAAACCCGCAAAAATGGGTTCTTGGGATTTCATAGGGTCGGAAAAGGAACTTGGTTTTATAGGACAAAAGGGTTAGTAGAAAAATAAGTTGATTGACATTGGACTTTGCGGTTTCATAGAATATTGGAAACTCTTTCAGGACGGTTAACAAGGACATTGGATGGTTTGTGAGGTTGCTAATCCTCGTCAATCAACTTGAAACAAAAATAGCTGTGGATAAACATGTGGACAAGAGCATATCTGCCCGATTTTAACAGTTCAGTTTTTACTGACGAATTAGTAATCACATCATAATCATACGAGGAAGTTTTCAGAAGATCGTTCGTAAAAATTCGAAACTGAATTGGGATTAGTATTATCCGAATTCACAAGTTTTCGTAGATTTACGATGGTATTTCTCACTTAAATGTTGCAATTTAGCAGCTGATTAACTGTATTTAATCCATTTTATCCGTGAAATGCCATCAAAAGTGGCGATTGAAAATTGACTAAATCCTACGCATGAAAAAACCTGAACTGAACAGGCCCATAAGAGTAGCAATTGCTGATGACCACGCACTTTTCAGGGCTGGCGTTAAGACATCGCTTCTTGGAAGAAAAGACGTTGAATTGATTGCTGAGGCCGATAACGGCATGCAGCTTCTTAATCTCCTCAAACATATTGAACCAGATGTGATCTTGCTGGACATCCAAATGCCCATTATGGATGGTATTCAAACTTTGCCGGAAGTTAGACGACTATATCCGGAGATCAGGGTCATCATACTCTCCATGCACAATGATCACTCGATGATCTCTAAATTAATGGAGATCGGTGCCAATTCATATCTCACCAAGAATTCGGATTCCGAAACCATTTATCAAGCCATAAAGACTTGCTTTGAACAGGAGTTCTTTTTTAATGAGCTCACAAATAAAGCGCTCCTTAGTGGATTGAGGACTAAAAGGACAGAACCTAATTCACCGCAGGATATCAATTTATCAGATAAGGAAGTAACCATCCTGAAATTGATGTGCGAGGAAAAAACCACAAAGGAAATTGCCGATATAGTTGAGATAAGTCCAAGAACTGTTGAAGCCATTCGGGATAAATTAAAAACAAAGACGGGGGCGAAAAGTATGGCTGGTTTAGTGATGTATGCTTTGAAAAGCGGAATCATTAACCAACAGGAACATTAATTCCTCTTTTTAGAATATTTTGTAGCCCTTACGATAGTAGGGGCTTTTTTTTGACTTTGTCTCGTCCTGAAAAAAGTTGACTACAAAATCAACAAACATGGGACAGATAAAGATTCTACTGAAAAAAGGTAAGCCCCAGCGGCTATTTAGTGAATCGTTCAAAAGACAGGTAGTTCGGGAGTTTGAACAAGGGCTATTGAATAAAGATCAGCTTCAACGCAAGTATGGTCTTGGAGGGAACAGTACGGTATTAAAGTGGTGTCGCAAATATGGTAAGTTTGCCTATGCCTCAGCCTGGCAAAATGGACGCCCAATGAAAGATCCTCAAAAACAGCGCATCCAGGAACTGGAAAAGAAATTAAAAGCAGCCGAGCAACAGCTTAAGGTTTACGACAAGCTCATTGAGATTACTAATCGCGAGCTCAATGAAGACATTGTAAAAAAAATCGAAGCCGAGTTGTCCAGGAGCTTGCATCAGAAGGGCAATTAAATGTTGCTGCTGTATGTAGACAGCTTGGCTATAGTAAACAGGCTTATTACAAATCAATCAGTCTGAAAAAGCTCAAATCTCTAAGGCGATCGATTATCAAAGAAAAAGTATTGGCCATCCGCAAGCAGATGCCACGGCTTGGCACACGCAAACTGTATCATTTACTAAAGAAAACTTTAAAGCAGAAGGTATTGCCATTGGCCGGGATCGTTTATTTGATCTGCTGCGCGATGAAGGGATGTTGATCGCAAGAAAGAAAAAATACACTAAAACCACTGATTCCAAACACTGGATGCATAAGTATCCTAATCTTATCAAAGGGATGCAGGTAAAAAGACCTGAGCAGTTATGGGTAGCTGATATTACTTACATAACTGTCGCTGATCAACATTGTTACCTGCATCTCATCACCGATGCTTATTCAAAAATGATAATGGGTTATAACGTCAGTAAAAGCCTGGCCGCCAGTTCTACGATAAGGGCCTTGGAAACGGCACTGAAAAACAGGCGATACATTGGAAAACTTATCCATCATTCCGATAGAGGGTTACAATACTGTAGTTCAGGATATGTAAAGATCCTGCAGAAAAACAATATAGCTATCAGTATGACTGAGGATGGCAGCCCTTACGATAATGCGATAGCTGAACGAATGAACGGAATCCTTAAAGATGAATTTGGCTTGGATGAAGTCTTTGAATATTATGGGCAATTGAATCTCCAGGTCGCACAATCAGTTCAATTATACAACCAAAAACGTCCACATGAAAGCAATTACCTACTAACACCTCAACAGATGCATAGACAAAACAAACTGAAACCAAAGGCCTGGCACAAGAAATCCACAAGAAATTTGGAGGCTTCTTGTGGATTTTTACCTTAGATTAAGCATTAATAAAACAGTCAACTATTTTTAGGACTAGTCACTTTATCGAATTCTGAAAGCATTTCTAAAAGCAGATGATTGCACTCTCAAAGTGAATGGTTCAATTATGGGCGAGTACATAAATTTTAATGGCAAATTCCTTCTGGCGGGCGATCCAGCAATTAATTCCAGGAGTAGGGCATTAAAGTATGGGGAAGGCCTATTTGAGACAATGAGGATTTTTGATCGATCTATTTTGTTTTCAAACCTTCATGAACAAAGACTATTCAATGGAATTAAGATCCTGGGGTTTGAGACCGGTTCTAAGTTAAATTGGATACACCTCGAGAAGGAAATTTATTCGCTGCTTGAAAAGAACGAACAATTTCCAAATGCCAGAGTTCGACTTACATTGATCAGGGGAGAAGAAGGTTCAAATGAGGGTCAATTCCCTGCTCAGTACATGATTGAATCAGCATCAATTGACCCATATAGGTTTCTTCAAAACGGCCTTCTAACCGACATTTTTCCTCACGCCCGAAAAAGTATCGATCAATATTCCAATTTAAAAACTTGTAATTATCTGCCTAACCTCATGTCCATGCAATATGCCAAAGATCATGGAATTGATGAGTGCCTATTGTTGAATTCCTTTGACAGGATATGCGAGGGGACAATCTCCAATATATTTTGGGTAAAAGGAGATGAAATCTTTACCCCACCCCTTAGTGAAGGAATGATTGCGGGAGTTCTCAGGTCCTGGATAATAAGTAAACTGGCATCAGAATTTTCCGTTCAACAAATACCTCTGGAACAAACTCAATTGATGGAGGCAGATGAAATTTTTCTGACCAATGTAATCAGAGGCATCAGATGGGTGAAAACTTTTAAGGGCATGCACTTCTCAAACAAAATCACTTCCTCTATCTATGTAAAATTTCTACAATCATTGGAAATTTGAGGAAGAATTTCACAATTGCGATAATCTGCAAACTGAATAAGGGATGGTATAATTATGGATAATTCATGATGAAAACCATTATTATGGATAATCCAAATAAGAAGAAAGAGGACGCAAAAAGGATAAGCAAGCAACCACACGAGCAAGCTTATCAAAAAAAGAAAACTGCTGCTAAAAAAACAAATGGTAGCAGGGCTAAATCAAAATAAGAGAAACTTTCCAACCGGCTTCAGAAACCAGGTCGGTTGGAATTTGTTTCCGTATTATATACGCAGCATTCAATTTCAGGAATTTTCACAGAAGAAATAAGTAAGAACGGCGGGAGTCAACCACTAAAGGTGATTTAGACATTTGAACTTTGTATTCTTACTGCATTTAATATTGCCAATAATGCAACCCCAACGTCCGCTATAACCGCTTCCCATAATGTAGCGATACCTCCTGCTCCTAAGATCAATACAAACACTTTTACCACCATTGCCAGAATAATGTTCTGCCAAACAATTCCCCTCGTGATCTTGCCGATTCTAATTGCAGAAACTATTTTGGAAGGTTGGTCATTTTGAATCACGACATCTGCTGTTTCAATCGTGGCATCACTTCCTAATCCTCCCATGGCAATTCCTGCATCCGCTAAGGCCACTACTGGCGCATCGTTAACACCATCACCGACGAAGGCAATGTGCCTACCTTCATTCTTTAATTTTTGAACTTTCTCCACTTTTCCTTCCGGCAACAGATCTCCATAAGCTTCATGTATGCCAGCTCTCTTCGCCATTTGGTCAACTACAGATTGCTTGTCTCCGGAAAGCATAACCGTTCTGATCTTAAGTCTATGGAGCTCATTAATGGCAAATTCAGCATCCTCTTTTATTTCATCGGCTATTGTTATATATCCTGAGTATTTATTGTCAACAGCAATAACAACAATTGTATCAACAATTGAATCGATCTCCTTAGAATAAGCGATGTTGAATTTCTTCAACAATTTTGTATTTCCTGCCAATACTGCTTTCCCATTAATGATTCCCTTCATCCCATGTCCGGCAATTTCCTCAATCATTTGAGCCGCTCCGTCAATTTCAAGATCACCCGCATAATCTATTATGGCTTTGGCAACAGGGTGTGTTGAATGCTTTTCCAAGTCAGAAGTAAGCCTTAAGAGTTCCTGTTCTGTCATTCCTACTGGTGCCACTTTTTGTACTTTAAAAACACCTTTAGTAATTGTGCCTGTTTTGTCCATCACAACGGTATCAATCCTTGTCATCACGTCCAAAAAGTTCCCACCTTTAAATAAAATTCCTTTTCTTGACGCGAGTCCGATTCCGCCAAAATATCCCAATGGGATAGAGACAACCAATGCGCAAGGACAGCTAATTACCAAAAACACCAATGCTCTATAAAACCATGTCTGAAAATTGTAATTTTCAACAAAAAAGTATGGGGCAAAACATACAGCGACCGCAAGAAAAAATACAATTGGGGTATAAATTTTTGCAAAGCGAGATATGAATAATTGAGTTTGCGATTTACGAGCTGTTGCATCCTGAACCATTTCTAATATCCTACTGAGCTTACTATCCTTGAATAACGCACGAACCTTTACCTCTGCAACAGTATTCAGATTAATCATACCTGCCAGGATCATTTCCCCTTTATGCTTTGTATCTGGTTTGCTTTCACCTGTTAAGGCTGCAGTATTAAAGGACGAATTTGGAGATAACAATTCTCCATCAAGTGCAACTTTTTCTCCTGCTTTGATCTGAATGGTTTCTCCTATTTCTACATTAGAAGGATTAATCATTTGCAAGGAACCATTTCGCAATACGGTCGCTTTATCTGGTCGTATATCTAACAATGCTTTTATACTGCGCTTTGCCTTACTAACAGCAGCATCCTGAAACCATTCTCCTATCTGATAAAACACCATCACTGCAACGCCTTCTTCATATTCACCTATCACAAATGCACCAATGGTTGCAACGCTCATCAAAACAAACTCATTAAAAATATCACCGCGTATCGATTTTCGAAAAGCCAGATCCAACACTTTTCGACCCGCCAGTAAATAAGCAACACCATTAATGATTAACGCTGGAATAGTTGGCAATTCTATCTTAAAGCCATATTCAATTATTAATACTGCGATCAAAATAAACAGGGATAAAAGCAGGTCCCAATGCGTTTTCCACCCTGGAATGTTTCCCTCTTTTTTGCCATCCATATGAGTGGCATTTTTTACATTATCATGATCGTGATCTATATCTGAATTTTCAATGATCTCATCATTGTGTAATTCTTCTCCGAGATTATCTTGCTTCTTAGGTTCCATATTGTCAAATCAAAATCAACTTTAGTGTTCATGTCCACCAGTGTTGGTCATCTTAGCTAGTACAAAAAATGCTCCCTTGATAATGACAGGAGTTTTGGGTGGAATTGTCTTAACTAAAGTAACCTCGGTATATCCTATATCGGAGGCTCCCTTTATCACTTGAATACGTTCGAAATTGATCACAGAATTATGAGCATGTTTATTATTCTTTCCTTCCTCTTTCTGTCCTGCTTCTTCCTCATGATGTTCCTCCGGCGGGGACTCTTTGGATTGAACAAAAATGTAGTCCAATCCTCCCTTGCTTACTATAGCATCAGAAGGCATGGCCTGAACAACATTTTGGCCAATACTTATTACCGCAGTAATATTCATTCCCTCAATCAGTCCATCCTTGTTACCCTTGACAATTGCATGGATGGGGATGGTTTTTGATTCGGAGGCAAAAGCAGTCCCAATTGAATAGATTTCTGCATCATATTCCTTACCCGCATTATTGGTAAGAGTAAAATGAATGGTTTGATTCTTCTGTAGCCTTGGCAGATCTTTTTCATACACGAACAAATCCAGATGCAATTGCGAATTATTTACAATTTGGGCGATGGGCGTGTTCTGATCCACGGGGGAACCAATTTGAGCTGTTACTGTACTGACTGTTCCGCTTATTGGAGCCGTGATGTTAATTGTAGTCACGATACTCCCTTTGCTTACATTGATTGCTGAAATGCCCATTGCGTCAAGCTGCCTCGAAATTGCATTTCTAGCAGCCCGCAGGGTGGCCAATTCAGTTTGAATCTTTTGCACATTCTTTAATGGAGCTGCATTGCCTTCTACCAATTCACGCTGCCGGGACAGTTCAATTTCCGCTAGTTCAATTTGGGCCACTGTTGTTTGCAGGTCCTGCTGTAATCTTGCCGCATCTGGATTATTGACGGTCGCAATGATCTGTCCTTTCTTTACAAAACTTCCAGGTTGTATGAAGAGATTTTTTAGAACTCCGCTATTCACTGAAGTAACCAAAGCCTTATTTTGATTGGGTACCGTAAGTGTTCCATTTGCTTTGATAGATGCCTTAAGATTCTTGAGTTCAACTTGACCTAACTCAATCCCTGCTGTGTTTATTTGTTCTTGAGTTAGCGAAACAAAATTACTTTCAGCTTCCTCATGATGCACCTCCGATTCCTTTTCAGGCTCTGCCTTCTCATCCTTGCAGGAGATAAACAGGTTCAATAAAATAAATACTAAAAGAAAATTTTTCATATCTATTATTGATTTAGATAATAGTTTAATTGAATTGCAGACTGATTATACTGATTCAAGACATCGAGATAAGATTTTTGAATATCAATTGCCTGGGTCAGGAATTGCGATAATTCAGAAAAGCTGATCTCGCCTCCTCTATAAGCAAGATTTGCAGCTTTGATAATTTCTTCCGCCTGGCCTAATCCTACAGCTTCGTAAAAAGTTAATAGTTCAAGATCCTTACTCAATTGCTGAATTGCACTGCTATAAGATGTTGTAAGCGAAAGTCTCTCGTAGTCATATAAGGCTTGCTGATAAGATCTTTCGATTTCAGCTGCTTTTATTTTGCTCTTATAATAACCACGACCAAACAACGGGACACCAACTGTTACTGAAAAACCGGAAAAAGGATTCGAAACTCCATACAATCGCTGCGAAAAAAAACGGCTCTCCAAATTTGGCTTGTTGCTTTGTCGCTGCAATCTGATCTCAGCCTCAGCAACATCAATATTCTGCTGCCGAAAATCCAACCAGGGATGAATGATAATGGAATCTAAGGAAGAAAAATGTTTCACTTTCTCTAACGGTTGCAATGGTGGCAAGTAGTACAATGAAGTGTTCAACAACCTTTTCAATGTTTCCTGGGCCGTTTGTATATCCCGTTGCAAAATGCTCAACTGAATTCCAATTTCCCTTGCTTTTGCCTGAGCAGAAATGTTGTCCAGTCCTGCGCTTTCGCCAGTTTTTACCCGAAGCGAAGCTGCTTTTGCAAATGTGGTATAAAGGCTATCCAATCTTTTCCAGAGTTCCTGTTTGGATTGTAAATACCAAATTTGATAATAAGCTGATTGCACATCCCGTTTGATCTCAATCTCCTTGATACTCCTGGAGGCTCTTACGGTTCCCACTTGTTTTTGGAGGAGATTTCTTTGGGCTTTATAGAGGCCCGGCCAATCCAGGTTTTGAGAGAGACCAATCTTTAAAATTCCTTTTGAATCTAAAGTCGATAAGTCTTCATTCTCAACAAAAACTCCTGTTCTCGGTAAGTTCATCCCTGTATTGGACAAAGCGATTGACCTTTCGATTTGTAAATCATTGGATCGGAGCTGGAGATTATTTCTTAACGCTGTGTCATATGCCTGAACTAATGTTATTCTAATCTGAGAAACTGCATTCTGAGATGTTAAGGTCTGCGAAGCAAAGAACAAACAGACTATGGTTACTACTTTAGGTCCCATGCCAACTCCTTTATTTTTGTTTTTGGTGAAGATGATGTACAACAAAGGCAAAACAATTAATGTAAGTAGTGTCGCTGTTATTAAGCCTCCTATAACAACTGTTGCCAGTGGCTTTTGCACTTCAGCCCCGGCTCCAGTTGAAAGAGCCATTGGCAAAAATCCCAATGAACCAACCATTGCGGTCATAAGAACTGGACGTAATCGCATTTTAGTTCCTTCTTTTACTCTCTCAATAATATCATCAAAACCTTCCTTTGCCAATTGATTAAAGCTTCCAATTAATACTATACCATTTAAGACTGCAACTCCGAAAAGCGCGATGAAGCCAACTCCCGCTGAAATACTAAAAGGCATGCCCCTTAGAAGGAGGGCAAATACACCTCCGATTGCAGCCATAGGAATAGCAGTAAAAATCAGTATGGCTTGTTTTAATGAACGAAATGTTAGAAAGAGCAAAAAGAAAATCAGCAAGAGCGCAGTTGGGACCGCAATTTGCAATCTGGCGGAAGCTTTTTCCAGATTCTCAAAAGTGCCACCGTACGTAAGATAATATCCGGTCGGCAGTTTGAAATTCCGATTCAATTTCTCCTGAATATCCTTCACAACTGATTGCACGTCCCGACCCTGCACATTGAAGCCGATCACAATCCTTCTTTTCGCATCTTCTCTACTGATTTGAGCAGGACCATCCTTGAATTCCACAGTGGCGACCTGACTAAGCGGGATTTGTGTTCCGGAATTTGTAGGAATAAATAAGTTTGCCACATCTTCAATGGAACTCCTGTAAAGACTATCCAGCCTGACAACCAAATCAAATTTTCTTTCATTCTCAAATACCACACCTGCTGATTTTCCGGCGAAAGCAGTACTGACCACCTGGTTTACGTCTTCAACATTTAATCCATAACTGGCTAATCTTGTTCTGTCATATGTAATAGTGATCTGTGGCAAACCTGTAGTTCTTTCAATCTGCGGCTCTGTGGCACCTTCTACGGATTGAATAATGCTCGCAATTTGTGGTGCCAATGTTGCCAACGTATCGATGTTTTCACCAAATATCTTTATCGCAACATCCTGTCTAACACCAGTCATTAATTCGTTAAAACGCATCTGAATTGGCTGGTTTGCTTCAAAGAAGACACCCGGAATGGCTTCTAATTTTTCTTCCATCATTCTTGCTAGTTCATTGTAATCCTTAGTTGTAGTCCATTCATCTAAATCCTTCAAAACAATGATCAAGTCTGAAGCTTCTGGGGGCATGGGATCCGTGGGTACTTCCGCACTTCCCGTTTTGGCAACCACATCCTTTACCTCAGGAAAGGATTTAAGGATGCGCGAAGCCAGCATTGAAGTCTCAACACTTTGAGTCAATGATGAACCTTGCGGAAGAATACAATGAAAAGCATAGTCGCCCTCCTGCAATTGAGGTATAAACTCTCCGCCAATCCTTGAAAAAGCAATAATGGCTAAAACTAATAATCCAACCGAAAGACCAACAATTGCATATTTCAATTTGATTGCCCAATTCAATAATGGTGCGTACAGACGTTGAAAAAAATCCATCATCTTGTCAGAGATGTTTCTTTTTTTCGAGACATTCTTGGGTAAGAATAATGCAGACATCATCGGTATGTAGGTAATTGACAGAATCAATGCACCCAGGATGGCAAATCCAACTGTTTGTGCCATTGGCCGAAACATTTTCCCTTCTATCCCAACAAGTGTCAGGATCGGTAGATAAACAATAAGGATTATGATTTCGCCGAAGGCGGCACTATTTCGGATCTTAGAAGCTGATTGATACACTTCCTCATCCATCTCCAGTTGGGTTAGTCTTCCTTTTTTTCTTATTAATCCTAAATGGTGCATTGTTGCTTCTACGATTATTACTGCACCATCTACAATTAATCCGAAGTCGATTGCGCCAAGACTCATAAGGTTAGCAGAAACTCCGAATACATTCATCATTCCAAGTGCAAATAGCATCGCGAGAGGAATAGCAGAAGCTACAATCAAACCCGCCCGAAGATTACCAAGAAAAATAACCAATACGAATATGACGATCAGTGCTCCTTCAATTAGGTTCTTCTCAACAGTTGAAATGGCTCTTTCCACTAATGATGTCCTATCTAAAAAAGGCTCGATCTCCACGTCAGCAGGCAATGACTTTTTTATATTCTCCATCTTAGCCTTCACTCGTGAAACCACACTGGCACTATTACTTCCTTTAAGCATTAGCACTATTCCTCCTACCACTTCATGTTCGCCATTGTGTGTCATTGCGCCATACCGAACTGCGGATCCAAACCTGATAGTTGCCACGTCTGTCACCAGAACAGGAATACCGCTTGTATTTTTTACAACGATTCGCCCTACGTCCTCTAAAGAATTTACAAGGCCAATTCCCCGGATAAAGTAGGCATTTGGCTTTCGATCAATGTAAGCACCTCCTGTATTCTGATTATTCTTTTGGAGGGCTTCAAATATTTCGGCAATGCTAACATTCAAAGCCTTGAGCCGATTTGGATCAATGGATACTTCATACTGTTTTACCATGCCGCCGAAGCTGTTAACTTCTGCAACTCCTGGCGTCCCGATATAATTGACGAGCTACGATCCAATCCTGCATTGTTCGCAAGTCCATTGTTGTGTATTTGCTTTCACTTCCCTTTTTCGGATGGATCATGTATTGATAGACCTCGCCCAGGCCGGTACTTACTGGGGCAAGTTCCGGTTGTCCCATCCCTGGAGGAATCTGTTCCTCTGCTTCTCTTAGTCTTTCATTGATTAGCTGTCTGGCAAAATATATATCAACCTTTTCGTCGAATACGACTGTAATCACTGAAAGACCAAATCGCGAGATAGAACGCACTTCAATTAAGTCAGGAACATTGGCAAGACTTTGTTCAATTGGATAAGTAACGAACTGCTCAACCTCCTGAGTTGCAAGTGTTGGAGCATTCGTAATTATCTGAACCTGATTATTTGTAATATCTGGAACTGCATCAATTGGAAGCTTTGTTGCACTCCATACTCCCCAGATACATAGTATGAACGTCAATATGCCAATGACGAGCTTATTATCAATACTGAACTTGATAATCTTATCTAACATTATGTTATTCTATTGCATGAATAAATTTGATAGCCTTCAACTTTGAGCTGAAGGCGATAAGTAAAAAGTGGGAAAGGCTAGGATAGCTGCGGAGGTTGCCAAATAGCAGAAGGGAAAGCAAAAAGACTTGAAGTTGAAATGCTGCAGTAAGCTGACCTATTTATAAACGGGATAGTTTGAATTATCTCAGGAATCCAATTAACAGAAAAACCTGCGCAACAGGAACAGGTGCAAAAAGGAGAGCATGCATCTTCGTGGTGGTCGTCCTCATTCGAAATATCTTTTGCAATCTCTTCCATCCCAATGCCATTTCGGTTGCCTGATACATCAGCACAGGGCATTGCGCTCAACGCCAGAACGAGAAATGCCATTATAAAAGATAGAAATCTCACAGTTGCAAAACTAGGTCATATTACCATTGAATGGCCCAATTATAATTGCCTCCATGTTGCATCGATAATTGGTTCGTGTTAAGAACTATTTAAACTTTCCCCAAATATTTATCCTCTGCAATTCTCAGACTTCAGGAGTATTTTTGTCCCCGTGAATAGAACCTTCAAAGCTGTTTACTATAATTCCTCTTCTCAATTTTTCGACGCAATTATTTATCTCTCCTCTATTACAGTTTCGATCAGGTACACTGATGAAGAGGGTCATCCAAATGAAGTACACTGGCTTGCGGAAAATATTGAGTCTTTCGAACACCAACCATTCTCATCGACCTTAATTCATAAGAATCCCACGGGGCAACAAGATCGACTCGTGATCCGCGACCATGAATTAATAGAGGCTATAAAAAAGAATTTCCGGCATTTCAGATTTTCTGGAAGTCGAACATCCAGGCTTTTTGGAAGCGTAAGATCAAAACTGATCCTCTTCTTTTCCACTCTATTTATCATACTTATAGCTGCATATTTATGGTTAATGCCATGGATAGGAGAAAAAGCTGCTGCTAGAGTTTCCAGGGAATGGGAGATCGATCTTGGGCAGCAGATGTATGAATCATTAATGACCACTTTTAAGATCGATGAAAATCGAACCAGGCTTTTAAACAAATTTTATGATGAATTGAGTTTTGCATCAAAGTACCCGGTGACAATAACTGTTGTGTCATCAAAAGAAGTAAATGCATTTGCAATACCAGGTGGTAATATAGTCGTGTATTCTGCTCTACTGGACCGCATTCAAACTGCTCCTGAACTTGCCGGTTTATTATCTCACGAGGGTTCTCATATTGAATTGAGACATTCACTCCGAAATATGTTTCGGACCCTTGCCAGAAAAATGTTCCTTATGCTTATTGTGGGAAGTGAATCAGGGATCGCTGGTTATCTTGTTTCAAATGCCGATAATCTGAAAGGACTCGAATATTCCCGTTCCCTTGAAACAGAAGCAGACAATTATGGTCTGGAATTGATGGAAAAGTCAAAAGTGGACCCTGCAGGAATGTTGAGCTTGATGCAGGTGCTACAGAGGGAAACAAAAGGGGAAGAACCTTCGCATTTTCTCAGTACTCATCCTTTATTCAGCGAAAGAATAAAAAATATTGAATCCAGAGCAGCTCGTTTAGGCAAACCAGAACATCCAAATGCAGAGATCGAAAGCATTTTTAAGGAATTACATTCGAGATACTGAATCTTCAGAACTTCCATCGAAAAGAGCAGGACTTATAGTTTTCTTAATTCTTCCTATTACAAATCTGAATGGGGCTTTTTCCTTTGAAAGTTCCGAAATTTGTGGTACTGATTCAATCATCAGTAAATTAAGAAATGAATATAGGAGACATCGTTCAATTAAAAAGTGGCGGACCAAAAATGACGGTTTTGCGAATTTTAGGCGGGGATAAATCAAATTTTGGCTTGAAAGCCGCAGACGAATATCTTAAGCTCAGGGGATTTGCAAACGGAGACGTGGTCTGCCAGTGGTTTGAAGGAAACACCTTACAGGATGGCACATTTAAGGTGGCTGGCCTAAATAAGGTTGACTAACCAACCTTGTATTCTATTCCCGTGAGTTGGTGAAAATACCCAACATTCCTTTCGTTCATTCATCTTCTATTTTCCCTGCTAGACGCAGGCAAGAAATTTTCAAATTTGATTATCTACTTTAATGGCATTAATCAACATCTTTTGGTTCCGGCGCGACCTGCGTTTGGAAGATAATGTCGGCTTATTCCATGCATTATCGGGAACACTCCCTGTTTTACCCATTTTTATTTTCGATATAAATATTCTTGACAAGTTGGATGATAAATCTGACGGCCGTGTTCAATTTATACAGGGGGCCCTTGACAAATTGCAATCTCAATTAGTTGACATTGGAAGTTCTTTAGAAGTTTTCCGTGGCAAGCCTGTTGAAGTCTTTACAAGTCTTATTGAAAGATATGAGATAGGGGAGGTTTATGCGAATCATGATTATGAGCCATATTCAATTGATCGGGATTTAGAAATTCAGCAATTGCTTCTCAATAAAAATATCGGGTTCCAATCTTATAAGGACCAGGTGATCTTTGAAAAGGATGAAGTGATGAAAGGTGACGGATCAGCTTACAGTGTTTTTACTCCTTATAGCAATCAGTGGAAAATGAAGTTCAAAACATCTGAAATTCATGAGTACCCTTCGGAACAAAAATTATCGAAACTTTTTCATCAAGATCCCATATCCATACCAACACTCTCAGAATTAGGATTTGAGTTCGTTCCATATCATTTTCCTTCAGAAAACTGGGATAATGAACTTATCAGGAATTATCAGGAGGAACGAAATTTTCCTTTTTTAAATAGAACAAGCAAGCTCGGAGTTCATCTTCGGTTTGGCACAGTCGGAATTCGAAAATTGATATTATCAATAAGTCCAATAAGTGAAACCTTTTTAAACGAATTGATATGGCGGGAGTTTTTTCAAATGGTCCTTTTTCATTTCCCACATGTTGCAAGAGGCTATGCATTCAGAAGTGAATATGAAAATATCCGATGGAGGAATTCGGAGGCAGAATTTGAGAGCTGGTGCAATGGCCAAACTGGTTATCCAATTGTGGACGCGGGTATGAGAGAATTGAATCAAACTGGATTTATGCATAACCGTGTCAGGATGATCACTGCATCTTTTCTGACCAAACATCTTTTGATAGATTGGAGATGGGGAGAGGCATATTTTGCATCAAAATTGTTAGACTTTGAATTTGCTTCAAATAATGGGAACTGGCAATGGGTTGCAGGTTCAGGCTGTGATGCAGCGCCATACTTCAGAATATTTAATCCAGCTCTTCAGGCAAAGAAGTTTGATCCAAAAAATGAATATATCAAAAAATGGGTTCCTGAATTTGAAGAATCTACCTATTGTAAACGCATTGTCGAACAGGAATTTGCAAGGGATAGAGCCCTCAAGGAATATTCAAGGGCACTTAAGAAGTCTGAAATCGGCGAGCTGTAATATTTTCAATTCTCGACGCTCAATGCTCAGTGATGAAATGCAATTCCTGAGCTTGAAGATTGCATTGAAAATGCATATTGAGACTTTGGCTTAGAAAATGATTATTAAATCGACATCAGTTTCTTGATTGCTAATCTCCCCTCATCTCCAAGCTCAAGAGAAAATCGGTTTACATATAATTCAATGTGCTTGCGCATTACTGATTCATCCATCTCCTGGGAGTTTGCTTTTACATACTCTGGGAGTTCAGGATAATTAGCGAATGCCAGTTGAAGACTTTCCCGAATCAGGAGTTCAATTTCCTTTTGGATTGACAAATCGAATTCTTTTTTCATTACAATGCCTCCCAAAGGAATTGGAAGGCCGGTCTCTTTCTCCCAAAAATCTCCAAGGTCCATTAGCTTCACGAGACCTTTTTGCTGATAAGTAAACCTGCTCTCGTGTATGATGACTCCACAATCCACTTCTCCCGATAAGACTGCATTCTCAATCTCCGAAAACACTAAATACTTCTTCTGGCTGGCACCAGGAAAAGCCATTGAAAACAAAAGATTTGCTGTGGTTAGTTTTCCCGGAAGAGCAATTGTCAATGATTCAATGGCAGTATTTAGATCTGGAATAAGTGAGCGCGCAATCAGCAATGGACCAACTCCTTTGCCGAGAGCACTTCCAGAATCCAATAAATTGTATTGATCAAGGATTGATGGCAGCAAACTGTAACTGATTTTGCTGATGTCTAGCTTACTTTTAAGAGCCCATTCATTCAGAGTTTGAACGTCCTCTAAGATCACCTTGAACTTGTAGCTTCTTGTATCAATCTTATTGTTGACCAGTCCATCAAAGATGAAACAGTCGTTGGGGCAGGGTGAAAAGCCAAGAGTAATTTCCTTTTTATTCATTCAATCCAAATTCTGCTACACTATAGATCTCTGGCAGCAAAGATAGAGTAGCTGGAGTGATCCATAGTTGAACAAAACCTGTCCCTCTTTTCCCACCATAATTCTTGACCCAGGCAGCCGCTCTTCCTGTTTCACTTGTGGCAAGTATTGTAGTTGCCAGATCAGGAGGCACCCCAAGACTATTAATAGGCGACTTTAAACCCCATTCTTTTCCTTCTTTCGTGATATTGGATGAATAAAAACCTTCAATTGAACGAAGGTCTTTATGTGGAAAATTGATTCCTATGCGTTTGGCAGCTAAAGCGAAATCCAGTCCCTGCATCTGCTTTTTTTCTTCATCAATCTTGAATGCCGCAGGATTATTACCCAATACCACCACTTTGCCGCCCTTGCTGAGATATGATAACAGCATGCTTGTTGCACCACTATCAACTGCCTGATATGGAAAAATGTTCGTGGCGAAAACGATCACACTTGCCTCACCATCTTCAATTCTTTTCTTAAGGAAGTCAATCAATCCAGGTACATCTACCCGTGCATAACCGGCCTGGGTAAAATAATCTCTGATAAACATATCCGAGCCTGATCTGAAAAATTGAAATACAGGATCCCTAATCCAAAATACTGCCCGGTGAACATCATTTCCTGGGGATGGATCTACTCCTTTTAGTGAGTACAGATTTCCATCATCGCTCCCGCAATAAATATTTCCATTGGATGGGAGAGGCGAAGAAAATATTCGGTCATTAGTTCTGTACCTCCAGTTTTCCTTTCCTGTTTCAAGATCCAGACAATAAATAAATCCATCATTTACAGCGGCCAGGACTTTTGAATTGACGATACAAGGACTTGCCCAAACCGGAGCCGTGGTCCTGAATCTCCAGATCTCTTTCCCATCACTAAGGTTCAATGCATGAACAAAGCTACCATCAGATGTGCCGCTGATAACCTTGTTATCCTTGACTGCCACAGAAGAAATAACCCAGGACACCTCATAGTTGTATCGCCATTCCTGATTACCTGTTGCGGAATTTAGAGCGTATAAGTAACCATCCCGACTGCCCACAATTATTTTGTCATCCGCAATTGCAGGTGATGCAATGATTGCTTTCCGATCAAACCCAAAATTTTCATTTTTTAATGTATCGCCAATGGTTGAGAATTTCCAGGCCATGTTGCCATTCTCCTTGTTAAGAGCATGTACCTTGCCCGATACATCGCCAAAATATATTTTTTCACTGTCAGCAGCAGCTGTGCTTCTTATCCTTTCACCCGAATTATAGGTCCATTTCGTCCGCCCATTTCCAGCTTCTATCGCATACATTGTTCCATCTCCACTTCCGATATATACATAATTCCCGCTTACTAAAGGGGAAGCGATGTAATAGTCGAATCCCCAATCATAGGGAAGATCTTTACCGAGAGATTTTTTCCAGGCTAATTTTCCAGTTGATAATTCTAATGCATACAAGGTATTGGCCCTGCTGCTGAAATAAACAAACTTATCATGAACCGCAGGAGAGGAGTGGACCGGAGCATCCGCCAGGAATTTCCAGACCACTTTTCCTGTTGCAGTATCAAGAGCATAGAAATAATGATCGCCACTTCCAAAAAGGATCTTGTTTCCAAAACGAAGAGGACTTGACCGGATCGCTGAATTGGATTTGAATATCCATTTTATATTTACTTTCCCAAACCTATCAGCTTCTTTGTATTCACCCCGATGAGCTTCTCCACCGCGGAATTGGACAGCATAAGCATTGGGAACCGGATCAGCATTTGAAATTGCTGCAGATGCACATAGTAAGAATAAACAAATTACTTTTCGCATAAGTTTTTTTTGCTTCTCAGGTGACGACATCTTAAATGAGGATGGAAATAACTAGTTATGAATCTCGATTATCTCAAGAAGTTTTTTGTTCAGGTTTTCGATAGCTGTGTCTATTTGCCAGTTGTTCTTGTCCCGGTCGCCAACAAAATTTGACACAGCACGAAGCTGGAGAAAAGGAATTTTTTGCTGAAGGGAAACATAATGAAAAGCTGCACCCTCCATTGATTCAATTCCAGATTGATATTTTTTCTTTATCTCTGCGATCCTTTGCGCGTTAGTTGTAATCTCATTGATTGTAACAGCATCGACAATCGGCAGACCAAACCTCTTTAGATTCTCATCGGGATTTTTCAGCCATCCGTCTCTAAATGGAGATTCGTTGCGATCTGCGAGATTCAGATCGTAAATATCTTTCCATCCATTTTCCTCCTCGGCCCCCAGATCCGCCAGCCTGTCTTTACCGACAAGCACAACTGTACCAGGCTCAAGTGCGGTCTCAAAACTTCCTGCAATGCCTGCCTGAATAACCAGTTCTGGCCTTTCTTCCTTGAACATAGCTGTAAGGTGGTAGGTCGTTGCAATGCTCCCAATCCCTGTTATGACAAGCCGATAATCTTCAGTCTTCATTTTGTCGATCAGGGGTTCAATTTCCGTCATGGTGGCTGAAACAATGGTAATCTTCATTCATTCTCCTTATGAGCGCAAACCTAAAGATTGTTTAGGAAGTGGCTTTGTCGAAAAATGCTCAACTCAGGAATGAATGATGAATGGTTAAATCAGCTCCAATTAGTCAAAGTGACTGCGCATTGCTCAAAACTTTAAATTTGCAATCCAGATATGAATAGTAAAGTCGCCGTCTTCAGGCAGGAACATTTCAATGCTGCACATAGGTTATTTAACCCAAATTGGGATGAGGCAAAAAACCAGGAGGTGTTTGGCAAATGCAACAATCATAACTATCATGGGCACAACTATGACCTGGTTGTGAAAGTTATTGGAGATCCTGATCCTGACTCAGGATATGTAATCGATATAAAAATATTGTCTGACCTCATCAACAGGGAGATCATTGACAGGTTCGATCATAAAAATTTGAACCTGGATGTGGCGGAATTCGCCAACCTCATTCCAACTGCGGAGAATATTGTAATAGTTTGCTACAACCTCCTTCGTCCATTTATTGATTCTGACAAGGATTTACAGGTGAGGTTGTATGAAACCCCCAGGAATTATGTTGAGTACCCGGTAAGATATTAAGATTAAGCACCAGGAACCAAGAACCAAAATCCAAAGAATAAGAGAAAGGTCAAAGAAGTCAGAGGTCAGAAGTAAAGAAGTCAGAAGTTAAAGAAGTAATACGATAGCGAAGTGTAATTAAATTCTACAGATTTTTTCTTATTGAAAGTTATTTGGTTCTTGGAACTTGTATTTTGGAATTTAATTTAATCAGGGATCTTGAAATTTGTATTTATTAATTCACAATTATGGCATATAAGAAGGTTGAGCATTATGAGGACAAGATAACCTCCGGATTGATTCAGAATTATAAAGAGATGTTATCCCTCATAGGTGAAAATCCCGAGCGGGAAGGACTTTTGAAAACTCCAGAGCGCATTGCAAAAGCAATGCAGTATCTGACCCAGGGATATGGGATGGATGCCAGGATGATTCTTGATTCTGCGAAATTTCATGAGGATGTTAGTGAAATGATCGTGGTAAAAGACATAGAGATTTACAGTATGTGTGAACACCATTTGCTCCCTTTCTTTGGCAAAGCCCATATTGCCTACATCCCAAATGGATGGATCACCGGTCTAAGCAAAATTGCCAGGGTAGTGGACGTTTATTCAAGAAGGTTGCAGGTTCAGGAGCGACTAACTTCACAGATTTTGGAGGCAATAAAAGAATCATTGAATCCTCTTGGAGTTGCTGTGGTGATTGAAGCTGCACATCTCTGTATGATGATGAGAGGGGTTCAGAAACAAAATTCTGTTACCACAACCTCCGCATTTTGGGGCGAGTTTGAGAAGAATGAAACCAGGAGCGAATTCACCAAGCTAATTTCTTCAAGGCTGCATTAAGTGGAATGTTTGAATGTTTGATAGTTTAAGAAGAAAACTTGAGTTGTTTCCAAGAAATCAATCTTCCAAATCACTCCTGAATAAACTTAATTTGCCTGTAGAATAATTTAGCACCTAAGTAACAACACATGAAGCATGCTTTTATCTTCCCTGGTCAGGGTTCACAATTTGTAGGAATGGGAAAACAGCACTATGAGAATAGTGCATTTGCGAAAAAATTATTTGAGCAGGGAAATGAGATCCTTGGTTTCAGGATCTCTGATATAATGTTTTCGGGCACTGAAGATGAACTTAAGCAAACAAATGTAACTCAGCCCGCAGTCTTTCTTCATTCTGTGATTTCATTCAAAAGTATAGGAGAAACAAGGCTTGAAATGGTCGCAGGGCACTCGCTTGGTGAATTTTCAGCCCTTGTAGCAAATGGGGTCTTGTCTTTTGAAGACGGGCTAACACTTGTTGCTTTACGAGCTGGAGCGATGCAATTGGCTTGCAGACAAAATCCTTCTACCATGGCTGCAGTACTGGGTTTGGCAGATGAAATAGTTGAAGCAGTTTGTGCGGATATTACATTGCAAACTGGAGAGATTGTGGTTCCGGCAAACTACAACTGTCCCGGACAGTTAGTCATTAGTGGTTCATTAAAAGGAATCGAAATAGCTTGTGAAAGAATGAAGGCCGCTGGTGCAAAACGCGCACTTGTGCTTCCGGTTGGTGGAGCCTTCCATTCTCCGCTGATGGAACCCGCAAAGGAAGAATTAAGCAAGGCTATTGAAAAAACAACATTCTACAATCCATCCTGCCCTGTTTACCAGAACGTGGTTGCAAAGGCTGTCATGGAGAAAGAAACAATCAAGCAAAACCTGATCGATCAATTGACCGGCGCCGTAAGGTGGACGCAGAGTGTACGTTCCATGGTTTCTGACGGAGCTTCCAGGTTTACAGAAGTAGGACCCGGCAAGGTGTTGCAGGGATTAGTGAATAAGATCGATAAAAATGTTACTACTGATGGAGTTGAATAGAAGAAGGCTGGTTTAGAATTCTTTGTCATGCAGAAGGTATCCAGTGTTGAATGGTTGATTTGTTGAATAGGAATTATCAAATGGGAATTGGGATTTGGAATCAGGAATTGAGATTTAGGAATTGGGAAGAAGGATCGATAGTAATTGGAATTCTTTGCCCCTTAGGGGCTACATGTCGGTAGCAAGAGCATGACCGACGCAATCATGCCCCGTTGGGGTTACCCATTTTTGCAGGTTAATTTGTTGAATAGGAATTATGAAATGTGAATTTGGAATTGGGAATTTGGAAGAAAGGTCAATATTTCTTAGGATGAAAACTCATTCATCAATTCTTCCACGGATTTTGCATTTGGGAAAAAGCTGATCAGCCTTCGGATCACCTCTTCAACCTGAGCATCCGGACAGGATGCGCCACTGGTAAGCAAGATATTTACCGGTTGCCTATTTGGAAGATAATAGCTGGTTACATTTTCTACCTTGAGTTTGCGATCAAAGTGAAAAATTTCCGTTTCAGAAATCAGTTTATCTGCATCATTGATAAAATAAGTGGGAAGAATTTCTTCACATAGTTCAACCAGGTGGGTGGTGTTTGAAGAGTTGTATCCTCCAACAACAATTGCAAGGTCTGCCTGGGTTTTGAGTAGGTTTATGGCAGCGGATTGATTATCTGTGGTGGCGTAACAAAGAGTATCCCTGGTATCTGCAAATCGCTCTCCAATGGTTTCTTCATTCAAATGGTAATGTTCCATCATTGTCTGTTTCAGGAAATCTGCTATTGCCTGCGTTTCACTTGCGAGTTGGGTAGTTTGATTCACAACACCAATTCTGTTGAGATGATTGGCGACTTCAAAACCCTGCGAATAACGATCCTTGAATTCAGAATAAAATTCGTCTGCTGATTTCTCTTCACGGATGTATCGGGCAAGTTCAATAGTCTCAGACATATTTTTCACTACCACAGCCGCTGAATTCCTTGAAGCATGTGAAAACGTTGCCCTTGTTTCTTCATGATTGGGTTTACCGTGAATGACGATTGTATAATCCCTGGCAGCAATTTGATCACTTCTGTTCCAGACCTTCTCCACAAAGGGACAGGTTGTATTGTATTGCTCGGTAGTAATGCCGGCTTCAAGCAATTTGTTCTCAATTTCAAGGGTGGTCCCAAAGGCAGGAATGATAGCGATATCATTTGGTTTAAGTTCTTCAAATGGGATCAACTGTCTGCCCGAAGTGTCCTGAAGGAATCGGACTCCCCGTTCAACGAGGTCCGCATTCACCTGCGGGTTATGTATCATCTCACTTAATAAAAAAATACGCTTACCAGGATTTTCTTCGATAGTTCTAAATGCAATTTCAATTGCGTTCTCTACCCCATAGCAAAATCCAAAATGCCTGGCAAGATGGATCCTGACCGGTCCAAAATCAAGAAGAGATGGAGAATAATCCTTCTTCATCTTGTCCGCCTGCTTTCTTCGATTCTTGATGGAGGAGATCAGAGGACTACGGTATATTATCGGAACATTGAACGTCTTCATGATAGAGGCCGCAAGTTACACCAATTGTGAGTTTTAGGCTAGGACCTATGCTGGAGATATCAAAACACAAAATTCAACATTCTAATAAAATATAATCGAACCATAAGTATCCAGGGTTTAACTGCAAAGACGCAATGACGCCAGGTTTCGCAAGGGATATAATGGAAAAACGTCCGCAATTAATTTTAACCTTAGTTTAGATACATATATGAGTAAGATTTTTACACCAGTGGAATGGAGCAATGATTCAAACATTTATGAAATCAATTTACGACAGTACACAACAGGAGGCAGTTTTGTTGAATTTGGGGAGCACCTGGAACGGCTTCGTGGAATGGGAGTTGAAATTCTTTGGTTCATGCCTATCACTCCTATAAGTCTTGAGAAAAGAAAGGGCGCGCTTGGAAGTTATTATGCCTGTTCAAGCTATACAACTACAAATCCCGAATTCGGCACCTTACAGGATTTTAAGGATCTTGTTTCTCGTGCACATTCAATGGGATTCAAGGTGATCATTGATTGGGTCGCAAATCATACGGGCGCAGATCATCACTGGACGATTGAACATCCCGATTTCTACCTGAAAAATGAACATGGTCAATTTTACGATACCCATGGCTGGGAAGATGTGATCGATCTGAATTATTACAATAGTGAAATGCGCAAATCGATGATAAGCGCAATGCGATTTTGGGTTGAAGATTGCAATATTGATGGTTTTCGTGCAGATATGGCCCATCTGGTTCCCCTGGATTTCTGGCGTGAGGCAAGGAAAGAATTGGACGGTATCAGATCACTATTTTGGCTTGCAGAATGCGAGTTCGCAATATATCATGAGGTTTTTGATGCCAGTTACACCTGGAATTGGATGCATAAAACAGAAAGCTTCTGTAAAGGAGAAATTCCTCTTAAGGAACTCAAGGATCTGCTCTTGGCAGAGCAAACTATTTTTCCATCCCATGCCTTGCGCATTTATTTTACGAGCAATCATGATGAGAATAGTTGGAACGGCACCGAATATGAGAAATATGGTTCAGCAGCAATTCCCCTGGCTGTGTTTAGCTGTACCTGGGATGGAATACCGCTGATCTATAGCGGCCAGGAAAAACCTAATCTGAAGAGATTACCATTTTTTGAGAAAGATAATATTGAATGGTCTGGACAGAACGAACTTGAAAATTTTTACAAAACTCTCTTGCATCTGAGAAAGAAGAATAGTGCTATGAAGGCAGGTGATTCAAGATCGATTACCTATCTGTTGAATTCGTCTGCAGAAGATAAATTGCTCGCATTTTTACGAAAGCGAAATGAGGAAGAAGTTTTAGTATTATTGAATTTGTCTGATTCCGGGTACGAAGTTGAATTGTATGGTGATTATATTAAGGGGTCTTATACTGATGTATTTTCCGGATTAGTAGAGCAGGGACCTAAATTCAATCTGAAAAGTTGGGAATTCCGGGTATTGACGAAATAAAAAATCCCGGCATAACCGGGATTTAAATATTATATCTCGAAAAATTAATTGCCGTCGCCCAACTTCAGAGGATAACTGAAAACGCCATCGCTATAGCCAGGATAAATGCCTTCCAGCTTAACCGTGCCATTGCCAGCAGATTCAATTGCCTTTCTGAATTCTTCAACTGTAACAATATCCTTTCCATTCACTTTAAGAATAACAAAGCCTTCCTGCATTCTTGTTCTGCTAAAAGCGCTATTATCTGTAAAAGATCGTACTACAACACCACCTTTTACTCCAAGTTCCTTTGCATTGTCTTTGCTGAGGGTCTGTAACTCTGCATTGAGTTTGTCAACCACAGACGTCTTCACAATATCAGTTGTGCCGGTACTATTACGCAGAGTGATTGGTATTGTACTTTCTTTGCCTTCACGCACATAAGTAAGAGTGATCTTATCGCCAGGGCGGTAAGTAGCAACCTGACCAACCATATCAGCACCTGAGTAAACCGTAACTCCATTTACCTTGGTGATCACATCGCCTTTCTTAAGTCCGGCCTGAGATGCAGCACCACTTGAAGGAACATCTGTAATGAATACACCTTCAGCGTCTGTTATGCCAATTTGTTTTTTTGCTTCATCACTTATATTATCTGGGGCATATTGAATTCCCAGGTAAGCCCTTTGTACGGTTCCGAATTTCATGAGGTCATTCACGATCTTCTTTACAATATTCACAGGAATGGTAAAGGAATACCCTGCATATGCGCCCGTTGGCGAAGCAATAGCTGAATTAATTCCGATAAGCTTTCCATCGGTGCTGATAAGTGGGCCTCCACTATTTCCTGGATTCACAGCAGCATCGGTCTGAATGAATGATTCAACCGGCGTTTTGCTTTGTCTTGAATTGATATCAAGAGTTCTTCCTTTCGCACTGATAATACCTGCTGTAACCGTTGTTTGTAAAGTAAGAGGATAACCTACTGCAATAACCCATTGGCCAACTTTCAACTCATCACTATTTCCATATAGAAGGAATGGTAAACCTTTCCCATCGATCTTGATCACGGCCAGATCACTGCTAGGGTCAGCAGCTACCAATTTTGCTGTAAAGGATCTCTTATTACTAAGTGTTACCGCAATTTCATCAGCTCCATCAATCACGTGATTGTTGGTGACTATATAACCATCCTCACTGATAAGTGCACCCGAACCAGAGGCCATCTGTGGAATTGATCGCATTCTATCGCTGAACAGATCATCCAGGTCCATTCCAAATAGGTCGCCGAAAGGACTCTTTCTAGGAAGATTATTATTTGCCTGCCTTGTGGCTTTTGTCTTTATATGCACTGTAGCAGGAATCGCGGTTGAAGCAGCCTGGGTAAAATCCAGGGAATTTCCAACATCATTTATCCCATTGAAGCCGGTATAATTGGAAGGCGCTTTTGAATTCTGCACCTGGGCCTGGGGATAAATATAAGTATCGGATTTTGTGATTTTCTGATAGCCCCACATGCTTCCTATTGCTGTGGTAGCACTAATGAGTACTACGGCAAGGATTTGTTTTGCTTTCATTTTTTATTTCCTTAAGTTTTATATTGTACAAACGAATTGTGATGCTCTACTGATGTCAAATTACATGCCTATCCAATAACAAAATAACTCTTGTCCTATGAAGGAGGAATTACCGCCTGGTCAGTTTAACAAAAGTTTACTAAAGCCTTCGTAGATATAAAGGTAGTATTACTTTTTTACAGATTTTGGCCGGTCATCTTTTCAGGTCCAGCAAAAATTGCAGTGTATCGAACCCGTCAGCATAATCACAAAGTCCTGGTGATTGAGCCACTCCAAATGGGACCTTATCCCGGGCTATAATGCACTGAAGCGATTCATCTGTTAAAATGGGTGGATCTTTTACATCGTAAAACTCATAATATAGTTGGCTGATGGGAGAAAAGGATGAAGGATTCTCTGATAAGAGAATCGAGTCATTAGTCATATAAACCTGCTTGTTGAGAATTAGAATGGCAAGGTTATAATCATAGTTATTCTTATACTTGTTATTATCTGCCAGGTAATTGTATTTTCTAAAGACTTCTAAAAGCCTCGAAAATTCATAATTCCGGGGCACGTAGATCTTGGTAACGTTTCGGCAGCCCAGACCAAAATACATGTAAACATCATCGGCAAGTTTTTCCAATTCTTCATTGGTTTCTGTTCCGTCAAGAATAGCCACGGAAGTACGGTTTCTCCTGATTATATGAGGGTACTTTCCAAAATATCGTTCAAAATACCGTGCGGAATTATTACTGCCAGTTGCGATATAGGCATCACATCCCTTAAGCATTTCTCTAAAATCTATAATATCGGAAACTTCTTCATCCCATTCAGCCAGCTTGCTCACAAGGTGCTTTAATAGAACCTCATCCCGGGCAGAAAGCTTTATCGCCACTTGATGTCCACTAATGAAAACCGACAGGAAATCATGAAACCCTACAAGAGGTATGTTCCCTGCCATCACCAGACCAATCGTCTTAGGTTGGGATTGTGTAGAAGGAATTTTATAAATCGACGCCCATTCTTGCAATTTTCCCTTTTCCAGGAAAAAAAGGGCAATTGACGTGGTGGCTCTTTCGACGAATTCTGGGAGAAACCAGGGATTTTGTCTGGATGCTTCTTCCTTGACCATTGGCCAATGCGTATTATCATGGAGTATGTAATCACCCAGTCGGCTCATCAATTCGATCCTCCTCTCTAATTTCATATTTCTTTCATTTATTCAGGATGCTGTTGATAAAATTTTTATTTTAGCAGCAAACCGGTTTTCAACCAAAAATTGCAAAACTAATTATTTATCACCCCATTAATTCCCTGAAATGGCAATAAAGATCACAGAAGAGTGCATAAACTGCGGAGCCTGCGAACCCGAATGTCCGAATAATGCAATTTATGAAGGCGGCGTTGAATGGGCCATATCAGATGGCACCTCAGTAAGAGGACCCTATACCTTGCTTGACGGAACCGTGGTAGAAGCAGAACAAAAAAATGCTCCGGTTGCGGTAGACACTTATTACATAACGCCTAATAAATGCACAGAATGCCAAGGTTTTCACGAAGAACCTCAATGTGCAGCAGTTTGCCCTGTTGATTGTTGTGTGCCGGATGAAATGTACCGGGAAACTGTAGAGGAACTATTGCTTAAAAAAGAGCGACTCCACCTGTAATGTGGAAAAGTTATACTGCTGAGGCAGATTCCCCAGCTGGCATTTTTTATTAATTTACTATCAGATTTTTCCTAATTGTAATTGTAGTTTTTAACTACAGCAAAAAAACGGGTGATATTTCCCGTAATGTGGAAAGTAAAAAGGTGAAGGATGAACAACCTTCACCTTTCTTATTTGTAGAATCTCTCTTTCTTCTCTGGAATTTCACCAAAGGGTTTTCTAATAGGGCTATCCTCACTACTTTTGATTCTCCAGGTTTAAAATGAATTCAAAATTCAATTGATGTCAAAAAGGAAGATTGCATTTGTAACCGGCGGTTATTCGGGGGAGGCAGTTATTTCATATAAGAGTGCCATTACCATTGAAAATAACCTGGACCGCGAAAAGTATGAAGTATATAAAATTGATATTACTCCCAATGGTTGGTGGTATGAAGAATATGGAAAGAAGATAGCGGTAGACAGGGATGACTTCACAATTCCTACAGCCGAAAAACTGATCAGATTTGATGCGGTCTTCATTGGGATTCATGGAACTCCGGGAGAAGATGGAAAACTTCAAGGATATTTTGACCTTCTTAATTTACCTTATACTACCTGTGATGCGGCTATCTCGGCATTAACCTTCAACAAACGGTATACTGTAGCCGTTGCGGCATTCGCGGGGCTCAACGTAGCAAAATCAGTCCATATTCTTAAAAATTCAGCTCCTTCCGCAAAGGAAATATTATCAGAAATAAATCTTCCGGTCTTCGTGAAGCCTAACAATGGAGGATCAAGTATAGGGATGTCAAAGGTGACTTCAGCTGATAAACTGGAAGAGGCACTGGAAAAAGCCTTTAAGGAAGATGACCAGGTGTTGATTGAAGAATTTATTGCCGGCCGAGAATTTACAATTGGCGTTTTTAGATCAGGCGGAAAAATAATTACACTTCCTTTTACTGAGGTTCGATCACACAAGGAATTTTTTGACTTTGAAGCAAAGTATACTGCAGGGTTGAGCGAAGAAATAACTCCAGCGCAGGTTGACGAGGAAATTGCTGAAAAGATAAGGGGAGCTGGTAAAAAAGTTTATCAGGTTTTTAATTGTAATGGAATTGTGAGGATCGATTTTATCTATAATGAAGAAAAGGGAAAACCATTCATGTTGGAGATTAATACTGTTCCGGGACAAACAGAAGCCAGTATTGTTCCACAACAGGTTCGCGCAAATGGGTGGACGTTGAAGGATTTTTATTCGATGCTTATTGATGCGTGCTTTGAAAACCGTTAAAATTGTGTTAGGCTAATGGACTTATTCCATTGGTGAATTCTTAGGCATACGGCAACACCAACAATATTCTATCTTTCCACTGAAAAAACACTCAATGTTGAAATTCGTTACCGGTCGTCCGCTATGGGTTAATGTCCTGGCAGCGATCCTTCTTGTTTGTTCGACCCTTCTTATTTTCATGCTCTCCCTTAACTGGTGTACTCACCATGGCAAAACCTTATTAATACCTGCAGTAACTGGCATGAGCTTGAGTGATGCCCAAAAACTGCTCAATGAAAAGGGCTTTGATGTTGAGATACAGGACTCAGTATTTCTTGACACACTTCCACCTCTTAGCATTACAAAGCAATTTCCTGAAGCAGATGCCATTGTAAAAAAGAATCGTACTGTTTATTTAACGGTCAACCGGGTGGTACCACCTACAATTGAGATGCCTAAATTGGTTGGCCTCAGTTATCGAAACGCTGAAGTGGCATTGAAGCAATACGGCCTCAGAAGAGGTGACACAAGTTATAAGATTGATTTCGCAAAGAATTCAGTCCTTGAGCAATTGTACAATGGTGAAGCAATAAAGACAGGAACTAAAATACAAATGGGAAGTACAATTGATCTGGTTCTAGGTACTGGAGTGGGTGCATTTGAATTCAGTGTTCCTGATCTGGTGGGATTAACATTTGAAGAAGCCAGGCTCGCTCTTCAGGCCAATGGATTGAGTGTTGGAGTTGTAATACCACTTCCAGAAGTTACTGACAATAGCAATGCATTTGTTTACCGACAAGTTCCCGGAAGGATGAATGAAGAAGGAAAATTCAATAGAATTCGGGGCGGACAAACAATTGATCTCTGGCTAAGCGTAGAAAAACCAATCCGGCAGGTTGATAGTGCCGCAACAAATAATTATTAATTGATAGGTATGAATAATATCACAGTAGAAGAACTAAAAGCGCGACTCGATGCGGGTGAAAAGCTCAACCTTGTTGACGTTAGAGAGCCTCAAGAGAATGCGGATTTCAATATCGGTGGGACATTAGTTCCACTTGGGAGAATACAATCAATGAGTCTGGAAGATATAGAGGATATGAAGGATGAAGAAGTGATATTTTATTGTAGATCCGGGAACAGGAGCGGACTCGCATGTATGATGCTTGATACATTAGGATTTAAGAACACAAAAAATCTGGTTGGTGGTATGGTGGCCTGGCAAGACAGAATCAAATCTTGAAGTCTGAAGTCAGAGGTCGGAAGAAGTAATCAGAAGTTATAGAAGTTATAGAAGTTAGAGAAGAAAATTATACTCACGATTCACGATTCACGATCAACGCCCAACGGCCAACTAAAATTTCAGATTGAGTCCCATCATGAAATTTGTTCCTGCCATTGGATAGAAAAAATTCTCTGTTATCAATTTCCCACCGTAGAGATAACTGAAGCTATATCCATTAGGCTCGTACTTTACATTAAAGACGTTGTTTATATGGACATTCAGAATTATTTCCTTGAAAAATTTGCATTTAATATTCCACTGCACACGTAAATCATTTGTGAAATAATCATCAAGAAGTCGATCCTTATTCCCTGTATTATCCAGAAATTGTTTCCCCACATATTTGGACGCTATTGAAATTTCAAGATTTGTTCTTGGCAGGAAATACAATATTGATCCTCCAACGATTTCAGGCGAGAAGGAGATATCGCTTTGGCTATAGCTATTTACCTTTTGTCCTCCATTATCATAGTCATCCAGGTATTCTGTAAAATCAATGACCTTGTTTTTACTGAGAGAAAGATTTGTCTCCCACCGGAATTTTGCTGCAGGTTTATATACTGATTGAAATTCGATACCTGTTCTGTAACTACGGGGAATATTCGTCCTTGTGTATGCTCCTACATCATTTATCTGGCCTGTGAGTACAAGTTGATCCCGATACTTCATCAGGAATGCATTTGCACTCCATGAAATGTTTCCTGTTTTTCTTTCTATACCCGCTTCAAAATCATGAAGTGTTTCTTTGTTGGGTTGCTGACCAAGGCCTGTCTCAAAATCGTCCCTGTTTGGTTCTTTACTTGCAACTGCATATGAAATGTAATACCTCCAATTTTGATTGCGATAATTCAAACCAATTTTGGGATTGAGAAAATCATATTCGTTCTCTACAACAAGCGAAGGATTGTTTCGAAACCCGTTCAATTGGTAGTTCACCTTTCTATACTGCAGGTCTCCAAATAGTTCCAGATTCCCAGTTAATTGTTGCTGGATCTTTCCATAAATATTGAAATCCGTTTTCAAGGCGTCCAGATCATACCATCGATGGTTGTTAGGGATACCACCGTTTTCCGCCCATATTAATTTCCCGAAGTGATTGCCATTATATTGATTCCATCCTCCACCGAAAGTAATTCGACTTCCATGCTTTGAATATTGAAGCGAGAATATGCTTCCATAAAAATTATTATCCAGCCATAACTGGCGAATGAGGTCTGTAGTACTGATAGTGTCACCATTGATAACTGGTTCTTCCAATCCATAATCAGAATATTGTGCTCCGGCTTTGTATTGCTCATAATATCCTTTTCCTCTTGTAAGAAAGAGCCCCACGTTAAATACAAGGGAACGAATCGAGTGGTTTACGAAAAATTGATAATGTGTTTGATTAAAATTGTCAGTTTCATTTTCGTAAGGGCCACCTGGTTTTTCTGTTCCCGCAGAATTGAAAGTTCGATTTGTCTCGAGTAAACTCTCGGGCACTCCATACCAGGCCTGGTAAGTTTTTTCTTTGCCTCCGAAAACATTCAATCTCACCTGGGTCTTTTTATTTGTATAAGCACCAGTTAAATAAAACGAATTCATATCACTGGTTGCCCTGTCAATGTATCCACCGCTTGATAGATTCGATAATCTTGCGTCCAGGGTGAAATGGTTTCCAATAAGTCCCGAACCTGCTTTTATTGTGTGTTTATAGGTATTGAATGAACCGATACTGTTGTTTAATTCAGCATATGCTTTTTCGATAAATTCATTTGAGCTTATGTTGATGGTTGCACCAAAGGCACCAGCACCGTTTGAAGAAGTGCCAACTCCTCTTTGTATCTGGATGCTGTTCACGGAAGATGCAAAGTCGGGAAGGTCAACGAAAAACACTCCCTGGGATTCAGCATCATTGTAAGGGATGCCGTTCAGCGTTACATTGATCCGACTCAGATCAGATCCCCGGATCCGAATTCCTGTATACCCTACTCCATTTCCTGCATCGGAATTAACTACAACTGAAGGAGTTTGATTAAGAAGATAGGGCAGGTCCTGGCCAAGATTCAGGACTGCAATATCCTTTTTTGAGACCTCAGTTTTTGTAAATGGGGCCTGTTTGTCTGCTCTTGATCCCAGAATTTCAACAGGTTGAAGGAAATATTCCTTTCTTTTTAGCCTGATAATAATTCCGGAAAAAGTTCCTGTGGATTCTGCATTCATTCCCGGACCAGGGTTTTCAAGCTATCCCGAAATGAATAGAAATTTACGCTGGTCACCTCTATTAGTGTCCTTCCAGAATTTGGTATCACCAGCTGAAAATCGCCGTTGGCCAATGAAATTGTAGTTTGATTCCCAACACTGATGCTGGCTGCTTCTACTGGCCGTTCAGAACCCATTTCCAGTATCTGGCCTTTTAGAATTATCTGTGCCCAGGACAGTGAATAGACACTGCATAAGGCTGCTAAAAGAAAAATCCTCTTCATTTTCAAATTAATTAATGAAAAAATGAGAGGATAATGCGAAAGTCAGGTGAAAGAAGTTTGTAACCTTCCCTGCGCAGGCATTACCCTGTTCAGGTTCTACGGGTCTGATCTCAGATCTCCGGCCTTGCAGCCAGAGAACACCCCGAGGAATCTGCTGACTGCAAAAATATGCCATGAAGAATTAATCTGCTGGAAAAGATTGTCACCACTGTAACATTTCCTTATGATGTATCGTCACACGTATACCTGGCAACCTTATGCCCTTACTCAACTAAAAATAATCAACATGAAAAACGTCCTGGTTCTAATGACTTTCGCTTTTATGATTTCTGCTGCCTGTGGTCAGGAGAAAGTTGTGAATGATGCTAATGCAGAAAAACGCTCGGTTGGGTCGTTTCACGCTATTGAAATAGGTGGTGGTATTGATCTATATCTTACTCAATCTTCGGACGAAGCAGTTGCAGTCAGTGCATCTAAAACTGAATACCGCGAGAAGATCCGCACTGTTACAGAGAATGGAGTTTTGAAGATCTATTACGATAATAAGGATTGGTTTAGCTTCAGTTGGACCAGCAGGAGACTCAAAGCTTACGTTAGTTTTAAGACCCTGGATCGCTTAAATGGCTCCGGTGGATCAGATATAACAGTAAATGGTAGCATCAACCAGCCCAACCTGAAATTGGGAATAAGTGGCGGAAGTGATTTTGTAGGCAGGGTGGAAGTAAATAACCTGGAGGTGAATGCAAGTGGCGGATCAGATGTAAAGATCTCTGGCAAGGCATCCAAGGTTGCAATTGACGCAAGCGGTGGGAGCGACTTCAGTGGATATGACCTTGTTACTGAGACTTGTGTAGCCTCTGGAAGTGGTGGAAGTGATATGCAGATCACCGTGAATAAAGAGCTTTCAGTTAACGCGAGCGGAGGAAGTGATGTCCATTATAAGGGCAGTGCAGTGATAAGGGAGACTAAATCTTCAGGAGGGAGTAGTGTTTCGAAGAGAGGATAAAGACGGAAGTCTGAAGTCCGAAGTCCGAAGAATTTTTACCGCAAGGGAACAAAGGCGCAAAGGAACGCCAGGGATTCTTCGCGTAACCTCGCGTCTTCGCGGTTAAATATGGGAACAAAATTTGAATTTTTTTATAAATCGAGCAAAATATGAAAAAGCAGTTTTTAGTATTACTATTTGCTATTGCTGCGCTCTATGCGCAATCGCAGACAACCATCAACGATGCCAATGCGGAAGTGAGGAAAGTGTCATCATCTTTCAATGCCATTAAAGTCTCTCATTCAATCGACCTCTATCTGACGCAATCCAATGATGAAGCGATTGCAGTTAGTGCAACTGAATCAAAATATCGTGACAGGATAAAGACGGAAGTTCAGAATGGTGTATTGAGGATCTGGTTCGATGATGAGAGCTGGAGACTATTGAGTAATCAAGGCAACAAAAAATTGAAGGCCTACGTATCGTTCAAATCTATCAATAAATTGACAGCCTCCGGAGCTTCAGATGTATACGTGACAGGTGTGATCAAGGCGGACCAGTTTACTCTTGATCTTTCAGGAGCAAGTGATTTCAAAGGTGCGATTGATGTAAATGTTTTGGACCTGGAACAATCGGGAGCCTCCGATGCAGATATCACAGGAAGTGCAAGAACGGTAAATGCTGAGGCATCTGGTGCAAGCGATCTGAAAGGATATAATCTTGTGAGTGATAATTGTACTGCCCATGCGAGTGGTGCATCTGATATTAAGATCACTGTGAACAAGGAATTAAGTGCGAAGGCTACTGGAGCAAGTGGAATTCATTACAAAGGAAATGCTGTGATCAAAGAGATCAAATCCAGCGGAGCCAGTAGCATCAGTAAGAGAAGTTAAATTCTTATATAACCATGAATAACAACGAGCAGGGGAGACCCTACTCTTTCATTTTGTTTGGATCGTAGTGGGTCAACCCTTACCTTTGCCCTCCACATCGCGAAGTAGAGCAGCGGTAGCTCGTCGGGCTCATAACCCGAAGGTCGGGAGTTCGATCCTCCCCTTCGCAACGTCAAAGCAGAAATGCCTAATATAATAAAGGCTTTCTGCTTTTTTAATGCCTGTATAGGGAGCAAAACAGTTAGAAACTTGTTTCGGATTGGTATCGGGTTTCGCAAAAAACAAATCAAACAACGAAAACAATGAAAGTAAAAAATACAGCACTCTTATTGTCAAACATTTCGATTATGACATATACAGCAATGGTACGTTTACTTCCGCTTTACAAACCCGATTGACGGTAAGGGTGTTCTAAAGAAGGTTATGAAGGACTTCAATAAAATTGAAGGACGGAATAACGTAAGGAAGCATTTAAAGCTCTAAATGAGGTCATTGAACTAATACTTCTGGATGGGTGAAATCCTATAGAAACTCCTGATTTCACTAAAAGAACCAACAAGCCTCTTCATAATTTTAAAGAGGGATATGCACAAATGAAGATTAGTTAGGTCCTGCCTTTGCACTTAAAAGGAAGACCCTTGCCCCAAATGTCTAAATAAGACTACAAGACTACAGCCAAGTATGTTGCCGAAGCCTGTACTGAACTAGGCTATGTCAGTACATCAATACTCGAATTAAAGAGGCTGCATGTAAAGGGTAGTTACGATGCTTGTGCAACGAGGTCCCTATGGTTGCCAGCAACACCTAGAATTTATGAAGAACTGAATTTCTTTTTTTAATGCTAAATAGGGACCAGGTCTTTTGGGTGAAGGAAGTTCTCCATGAGACTGATGAAGCTGAACAGTCGATTACCATTTTCTTAAAACAAGGATTTTGCAATAAGTATCGAGAGCTCCTAGTTGACAGAGGTAGAATAGTGGTATTGCGAAAGGATGAATTTGAGATTGACAAGAGATTGAAGGAGCACTATAGGAGCTAAGATTACCTGTCCTAGTATTAAAATAGTGAATAAAACATATTGCATCCGGTGTTCCTCACATAGCAGGATTCAGGTATTGCCTCAGACTGAGGCTCGTCAATCTTGGCAAGAGCAGCGATAGCAGCCCTAGCAGAGTGTGAGAATTTTTGGACAATTTTTGCCTTTTCGTTAGGTTGAAGGGTATCAATATTAACGCCATCGCTACTCCACCTCAACGAAAAATGCCAGAAATTCCATTTCGTTGGTGTGTGGACAACATGACACCTTGCTATGTGCGGAGTATCAGCTCTCTTGAAATCAAATTCTCTATCATTCATCGCTTTTATAAAAATCCACCAATAATGACGATTGTTGTTAGCTATAAAATCAACTTCGAAAACTGGGACCTCCACTTTCTCGTCGGGCTCGCAATATTGACCGTACTTTTCTTTGCCTTCTCCAGTTAATTCAATAGTGACATGTGAAAGCTTATAAGTTCCCAAGATGCTCATTGAGAGGTCATCAACATGTTCTTTGGGGCTACATATGTACTTTACATTTATCATGTTTGTTTCAGAGTCCCAAATTTCCTCTGTATTATTCGTGCTAGTAAAACGTATCACGATGTGATTACGTAAATCACAATCCAATCTTTTATAAGCAGGATTTGGAAGAAGCGCCACCGGATAATTCATTCTATGCTGGTTCTGCTATAATATTACTAGGGGAATTGTAGAATAAGCTGAGCTGATTAATCACCTCATCCAATTCTCCAGCATAGCTAAGAATATTTGTATCATGGTGAAAAATAGTCATGAGGGCTTCGTCTTTCCCATCATATTCGTCAATCAAGTAATGTTCAATAAATATTTTGAATTCGCCCTTAATCATTTTGTAGAATATGCTACCTTCGGACGTTAACTCAAGCGAGATTTTCTCCGGCGAAAATTTCAATATGGCATCTGCAGATATTTTCATTTTCTCCCGTAATGAATACCTATTTTTTCCAACAAAAATTTCATGTTCATTCTCTTCAAGTTGGCTGAGAAAGGATTCTTCAAGCTTTATAAACTGCCTAATCCCTATGAATGTATTATCTTCTGCAGAACCATTCCAGACTCTCCGGTACGCACCACTGTTTGTCTCCCAAGCAATCAATCCCTCAAAATTTGAACTCGTGCCATGGAGAGGAGCAAAATAATCTAGATGTGGCAAGGAAATTTCAATGTTATGTGGAATTTCTGCAGGCATAATTAATATTGAGGGTTTAGTGTTTTCAAAAATTCGTCATTAATCATACCAAAATAGATTTCCTTTTCCTTAGTATGATTGTCGTCTATATTCGCCAACAAATCATCCAACTCTTTAATTTCCAAATTATCTGTTATGACGTCGATGTCTACAATTGAAGTTTTGGTAATTTCATTTTTCTGACCAGCTTGCATGTTTCGCACGAGAGGCACTTTATTGCTTAAATTAAGAATAATTTTAGAGTCTTTATAGTAAAACTCGCTTCTAAAAGCCACGGTTTCGCTTTGGACTTCAGGAAAACCGAACGTAAAGTTAAACTTTATGCATTCGCTAATATCTCTATCTGGATACTCACTTATATAACGTATACCAACCCTTGTACATTTTGTTATATGCCCACTTGACATGAACTGTTTTAGAACTTTCTCAATTTGGGGCCTATAATCGCTCCACCCAATATATTGCTTAAGACAGGTGAATACTAAGGCATTAGGAGAGACTTGAACACTTATTTTGTCATTATAAAATAAGCCAGCTGAGGATAATTGAATAGTTATTGCCCGCCCAATGTTAGCTTGGGAAGGCTGTTCAAATTTAGGCTTTTGTACAGGCCTATTTGTATATGTGTAGGATTTGTCAAGAGCATTGAATAGAGTTCCAAGAAATACCTCGAATGGCAGATTTGATAAATACCGTATTTCCACTACAGCCTCTCGAATATTGTCAGGACTAATTTTTTTGGGTAGTTGCATGGGTTTAAACCTAACAGGACATATAATGAATTGCAAATGTATGGGCCTAAATCTTAACTCAATAGCCAATTGTAAAACGCTGTGATAGAAAGTCTAATATACCTCTTTTGACATGGAAGGGTTAGACGTTTAGGCTTTTTTAGTACAAAGATGAAGAATTAGCATTCAACTCTTTTAGAGTGAAAGAGCCTCCGTCCATTTGAATTATGTCAATTTCTCTTACGGTTTTATTCAGACCTCTTGCATCATCCAAAACTGACTTAATCGACTCTGAAGGAATAGCCATTCCATAACCAAGTTTGTCAAGTTCATCACTATTCTTAATGTCAGGCGGCATAGCAACTATCATCCCGACTACTCTTCCTAACTTATCGAAAACAGGCCCTCCACTGTTGCCTCCTTTAACTTTCGCATTAAGTAAAAAATACTTAATGCCATTTTTGTATTCTTTTTCTCCAGCTAAGAGCTGTCCTGTTGATGACCTTAATAATGTTGAATTTATTGCAGATTTATCAGCTATCAAAATTGCCTCGAAGCCCGCAATTGGAGGATAGCCTAATGTTAAGACATCATCCAAAATTTTTCCTGGTCCTAACAGGATAATAGATGAGACATCGACATAATTCAATTCGTCCATTTTCGTCTTTCCCTCGTACTCCTCTTTCACTCGTAAAGAATAAGAGGGCAAAGTCTCGAACAATTTTGAGGAGGTTTTTAAGACAGCGATATCCAAATATGGATTGTTCGGAATGTATAAATTATCAACAGGAACGACAGTTCCATCTTCAGCCATTATGGTGATTTTCTTAAACTTCCCATCAATACAATGTCTGGCTGTAATTATACACTCGTTCGAATAGACAAAACCGCTACCCACCGATAAGTCATCATTTGCCAGCGTTACAGAGATTGCCAAAACAATTTTTCTGAATCGTTCTCTCACAGCTAAGAAACCTTGAACGAGTAATTCATAACTGCCATACTTGCTCAAATCAGAATCATAAAAACCTTTATTTGTGTAATAGTGATGCCCATAAAATGGATGGTCTCCACTTCGTCCCTGATGGTCAAGTAAACCCTCCTGTTCTAATTTCTTGCAATAATGTATGTTCCTATAAACTTTGGGGCCAATATCAGGATACTTCTCCACCAAATGCATAAATGAAAAGGGGCGAAGTACATTTCCGTCACGATAAGCGTCATTAAAAAAGTCCAAAATAGTGTGAGCGAGGTCCATAGGCTCTATTTGTAAAAAATAAATCTTTAGATTTTTTTTTCCTTATGAGAAATATAGTCAGTCGTATGCTCGGGAAATTGATAGTGACACTCAATTAGCTTGCTCCTGGCTGTTAACCTAGTCCTCTCGCTAAAAAGTGCGGCATATTGTGGTTGGAGAACCATCCATTCAAAAGAAAGCTCTAAATGGCCTTTTTCCTTTAATTGCCGAAGACCTGACTGTATTATTGGTTCATTGCTATAAATTCTGGCAGCCCCTACTCCAGAATGGAGCTGAATGTTATCCTTGATTCTTTCGAAGTCGACCCTTATATACTGGTGAGAGATATCAACATTTTTTAAAATTTGTTCCTCAAATTCCTTCGCAAGCTTTTTAGTTTCCTCTTCAGTGATTGAAATAGTCTCAGCAGTTGTAAAGCCAAGAATATAATTTCTAAAGTCATTTATTGGTTCAAGGCCTAAAATTAATTTCTCAAAATATTGGTTGTACCCATTAGCCAAATCAGAATCTTCTATTACTACGATATTCTCAAAATTACTCTCTGCCTTGTCTGACCAATTGTACGAGCCCGTAACTATCCAAGAATTATCAATGATGCAAAATTTATTATGCATTAGTTTTTTCTCAATAGTCGGCATTATATAAAGCTTGAATTTGGGATACCGGAGGAAAAGGTTAAAATGGGTGGCAGTATGATTAAATTCATGGTCGCTTATCAGTACATCAACATTTATGCTGCCTAACCTATCTTTTAATACATCAGAGAATGACTTACATGTAAACCAGGCAACACAAATTCTAATTCGAATTTGGGCAGTAGAAAGTTTTCTGGAAATAGTGTTGTGAATATGCTCCGTCTCCAATGTAACTTTCATTATTAACTGGTTTAGGATTTACTACATTTAAGTAATAAGTTTTAGTACCAACTCATCAATCAAGGTTAACTCTCTATCTAAATGCTTCTTTAAAGAAGTTCGCATGCGTCCTAAAAATATAGCTGAGAGCTCTTGAATTGGTGGATTGGCAACAAGAAATTTACTAGCCTTATCATGTGATTCGATGCTTAAAGCGGCTATCTGCTTATGAAGTTTGCTAGTTAATGAGAATTTTGGATAAAAAATGTCCAAAATCTTTTTGTGGATGTTTCTGGCCCCAAAGAGACCGCTTGATTGGTAATCTTTCATTTTTTTGTTGGGTGCCGATGAATTAAGTATTGCAGCTAAATAGTGTGCCTCATTCACGTCATAGAAGCCTGCCCAATAAAGGGCATGGTCCACGAGAAAAGGTAAATCAAGTTCTGTGCGTGTCACGACAGTTGCGCAGGCATCTGCACCCCTGCCATTATACAAAAGTAGGTAGGGAACATTCAGATTTTGCTCAGTCAATTTATTCTGCCAATTCAAGTAGTCTTCGCTACTAATCTGACCATTTTTTTCGGTGCGATAAATCTTCCATATGTTCTCTGAATTTGCAAACCACCTGGCTGCATTCAAAAATCCCAATCTTCGAATTGCACTTGCCGATTTCAACGCAATAACGTCTTGATTATACTTATTCTTATCAATTGTAATGGGTAGTACAACGAGGTCAGGATTATAAAACGCAAACGGTAGAATGGTTTTGCCGATTGCAGTTCTAAATAAAAAATGACTTTCGATTCGGTCGGTGAAACTAATCTCATTCCAAGGCTTTTTGGCGTCCGCTAGCCTTGTCTGCGAGGTTCTGACACTAACTATTCGGTCTTTCCAATCAGGTGGAGCCTCTTGAGCAAGTTCGACAAAATAAAATGACCGTGGAACTATTGTGGCACCCTGCCTAAATCCTGCTTTATATGGATTAACTAACTCATTTTCACCCTTAGAATTCGTTAACGCGGTAGCCTTACCTTGCTTGCTGTAATGCCAAATAATTTGATATTCCGTTAGTCTTGATGAAGCAACAGCCAAATTGCAGTTATGAACTGGCAGGTTGCCTTCGAATGAATAACCAGGTATTCCGCTTTCAGGAATCTTTCTATTTCCATCTTCTTGGTCAGCAAACATCACGCAACTGGGGATTCTGAATAATGGACTAACGTCCTTTAAATCCCAAATCCCCGATAATTTGAATCCTTTGGCTACCCCACCACGACTATTATCATGATGGTCGGCGGCAAAAAAACTGCGTGGTAATACAAACGCAATTTTGCCTTTCTGTTTTAGGAAATAAGTTGAGCAATAGGCAAGAAATATTGCAGCTATTTCTAAATGGGGAAAATTGGCAATCTTTTTTGGCTTTACGTGATATTTGCCTGCAAGCTCTTCCAATGTATCCTGATACTCATTGTTCTTAATTGAACTAAAAGTAAACCACGGCGGATTGCCTACAACGTAGTCAAACTTATTTGCAAGGAAGTAGGGCTTGTACAAATTCTGTACAATGAATTTCCAAATACTGTCTCTTCCTTTTTCCTTCGCCGTTTTAAGAGCCGTATAGACCTCATAAAAGCTTCTTATTGTCTGAGAATTAATTCCTCCCTTCTTGAAATGATTTCGAAAAGTTTTTTCAAATTGAGCTTCTGATTCTGAGCTCCGATTTAGCGTTTGGGTTGCGAGCTCTTCGCAAAAATCTAGAGCACTATCAAAGACATTTACGTCCTCTAGCACCTGGGTATTCAAGTAATATGACTTCTCATCAATGTTCATTTTAAACTCTCCGCCGAATATTGTTTTAACCCCCGGAGGGTGCTAGTAGGGTATTTGCCAGTATGATATTAATATGTACAGGCTTCTTAGCATTACGTATTTCTTTGCCTAAAGCTAGTAACATAGTTGTCTTGGCAATTTGTACGCTAAGTGGGTGTATATCGATTCCATAAATCTGGTCGCACAATTCTTCTACCGATACTTCTGGATGAAGTTTTCGCATTCTATGTATTACTGCTCTAATGAATGAGCCGCTGCCACATGAAGGGTCAAGTATTCTATCTCCTTTTTTAAACTCATATTCTGCCAATATTCGTTCGCAAAGCCAATCGGGAGTGTAATATTCTCCCAATGTGTGTCTTGTATCAATGTCTATTAATTCCTGATATACGCCTTTTAAAATATCCTCTTCAACTGAGTGGAAATTGAAAGTTGAAATTTCCTGCGCAATTAATCTAAAGACTTTCTTTAAATTTTCGAAATTCCTGGCACTCTTTACCCAATGAAAGAAATCATTGTCGACAAAGTTGCTTATTTTAAATTTATGAAATATGGACCCATCTAATATGCCTACCACCTCCTCCTCATCAATAAAATCATCAGAAGAAACTACACTATAGGCTAGCATTTTGGAGAAAACGCTCAGATAGGTATGCTTAAGAAAATTTTCTATGGAGGCATCAAAAGAACCATACGCGATACTTAAAAACTTTTTCCATTGTTGAAATGAAACCTGAACCTCACCATATTTCTTGGATTCCGTAAACCAACCAGATAGTTGCCTATAGCTTTCGATAAACACATTACTTTGATAACCGAAGGCCTCCTCAATCTTTTCTAATGTAGCTTTTTGCCTTTCCTCCTTAAAGAGAAATCTATCTAACCAATAATAAAAGTCGATAGCTTTTGACTCTGTGAGGGTAAAAGATGCACTCTCAACTTCATTCAAAATTAGTTCGTGTTCCTGAATAGTATCCAACTTATCTAGGCATGATAAGTCGGGAGCGTAAACTTTCCAATTAATAAAATCAGATGCAATCAAAGTGAAATTGTAACCTTCGCCAGATTTGAATAATCCTAAAAGATATCCGGCTAACTGTTCTTTCGCATGAGGAAGTGAAACCTTAAGATTGTTCTCAAATTCAATTATTATATTATTATAAAGAGTATCAGCGCTTCCTCTATGAATTTTGTCCTTTCGGGGAATATTGAATATTGTGGCTTCAGCGCCTAAAGACATTTTATCGAGGATATCCCTTATCTCTTTGTCATCGGTGTACAAATCCCTGAGGCAATCCTTAAAAGCTTCCTTCTTTGTGTATTCCTTGTTCGCACTGGTTACCTTACGGATGAAATCGTGAATTATTTCAGTTTTGTTCTTTCTCATACCCGATAGTTACTAAAAAGGAGTAAAATACACAAACTGCAGGATTCTACGGCTGTGGGTCTTCTTTCATAGTAGAACCATTAATAAAGACTTCTTTTTAGGGGATTTTTTATCTCCCTGCGTGCTTTGATGGCAATTCTGAATAATCTAATGGATCTTTCTCTAAATAACTACTATGGCTGTTGATCCCATATCCGCCTGATCCGTTCGGGAGTTCGATCCTCCCCTTCGCAACTAGAGGCCTTTTTGAGGCCTTTATTTTTTTGAAAGATAGCGGCTCATATCCGCCTGAGGCGGACGGGAGTCGATCCTCCCCTTCGCAACTAGAGGCCTTTTTGAGGCCTTTATTTTTTTGAAAGATAGCGGCTCATATCCGCCTGAGGCGGACGGGAGTCGATCCTCCCCTTCGCAACTAGAGGCCTTTTTGAGGCCTTTATTTTTTTTGAAAGATAGAGGCTCATATCAAAATTGATGCAAAGAGTTCCCTGCCTGCGTGACGCAGTCAGGCAGGGATCCTCCCCTTCGCAACTAGAGGCCTTTTTGAGGCCTTTATTTTTTTTCTTAGTATGAACTTTCTTAACCGCCAAGACGCTAGGAAACGAGGTTACGCAAGGATCTTCGCGTAACCTGGCGCCTTTGTTTCCTTGCGGTTGATTCACTCAAACTTTTAACTTCATCTCCTGCCTCTAACTCACTAGGTATCTTTCTGTCAATCTAAATTATTTCAATTGCTTTATCAATTTTTCAATGACATTGTAGGAAGTACAAATTGCTAGACCAAAATTTATATCAGCCGTCGGAATATTAGAATCCGACAAATGACCCGTAATAATTCCTGCGAGATAGCGGCTTCCATCTCTCTGGGTTTTTGTAAAGATGGGGCTTCCTGAATTTCCGCCGAACGAAAAGCCATCAATTAGAAATCGGTTTAAATCGGAGTGCTTCCATGAAATTATGCCATGTCGCAATGCTGGATTAATCCTGATATCAGCAAACAATCCATTTCCAATGATTCCACTTTTTGTGCCAATCGTGTAAGGAAAGCCAATGAAATATACATCTTCACCAATCTCCATTATCCGCAATTCAAACATTCGCTGATTTTCGTGAATCGGAAAAGGAAGGGTGTATAGGTATATATTTTCCCTAGCTAAAAAGTAGAATTGAATCACACCCAGGTCCATTCATTCAGCTATGGGATTCGAACTATCAAATACCTTCCCGATTACGGAAGTCCGAACATTTTTTTCATTTCTGTAATCTCTTCTTCGGGCACACCCTGCGCGCGACAAAGCTTAATAAGGAAGTAAAGAGTAGCTCTCTGAAGCTTAGTCTGTTCGTTGTTCTTGGAAGCCCCTTGTATGACCAAAAACAGAATAACATAGTAAATGATGGATGCTATAATCATGTACATCCAAAGATCTTCATTCATAATTGATAGATTTAAGGTTAAAATTTGGTTTTGGTAATCGGTATACTGCTCTTTGTCAATAGGTGATTATCTATTTAAACCGAATCACCCTCAAAGTAGTACCAGTTAGAAAATTACATTTTTTCTACGGCTCAGCTAGCTAGAAGAATTAATGGCTTGAAGTACTCCTTGCTCCTTTTCTTAAGGAAATTGGCAATTAAAACTGGGTAATGATAAAATGATTATAAAACAGATTTCTAATACAGTGCCGTCCCTCTTTGCAACTAGAGGGCGGTTGAGGGCCTTTTTTTTTTGAAGTTAGAGGCTCATGTCAAAATTAATGCAAAGAGTTCCCTGCCTGCGTGACGCAGTCAGGCAGGGATCCTCCCCTTCGCAACTAGAAGCCTTTTTGAGGCCTTTATTTTTTTCTTAACCGCAAAGAAATAAAGGCGCCAAGTTGCACCGGGACTCTTCGCGAAACCTTGCGTCCTCGCGCACTGGCGGTTAAAATTCATGTGACGACACTCAAACATTCAAACTTTCAAACATTCAAACTCCCTTCGCAGCTTACTTTTGCAAAAATGAAAGCAGGTTTTATTTCCATATTCGGCCGGCCAAATGCTGGCAAAAGCACACTTCTAAATGCACTGCTGGGAGAGAAACTCGCGATCGTTTCACCAAAAGTTCAAACAACAAGGCATAGAATTAAGGGGATTTTGAATGAACCTGGTTATCAACTGATATTTTCTGATACACCCGGCATCATCGAACCTAAATACAAACTGCAAGAGAAAATGATGCATGCTGTAAGAGCTTCGTTGCAGGATGCTGATGTGGCCTTACTCCTGGTAGCTGTAAATGAAAACAGGGAAGAAGTGGATGAGATTTTTACTGCATTGAACTTGAAGGTCCCGGCGATCGTTGTGATTAATAAGATCGATGCAGTTAGGGCTGGAGAATTAGAATCGGCCAGAGATTTTTTTCGGTCAAAAAAATATTGTACTGACCTGGTGGAGATTTCTGCTTTGCGTGGCTTTGACAAAAATAAATTGATTGATGTCGTCCTTAAATACATTCCGGAAGGCGAACCTTTCTTTGAAGATGATAATATAAGCGATCTTCCCACCCGCTTTTTCGTTGCCGAAATGATTCGAGAGAAGATTTACTTTCTGTACCAGCAGGAAATTCCATATGAAACAACTGTACTGGTAAAGTCATTTGAAGAAAAAACCACACTTACGAAAATAGTTGCCGATATTATCGTTCAGCGAGAATCTCAAAAGGCCATTATATTAGGAGAAGGCGGTAAAATGATCAAGCAATTAGGCACTGAGGCAAGAAAAGACATAGAAGGATTTCTTGGCAGGAAAACCTTTCTTGAATTATTTGTGAAGGTGCGGCCTAAGTGGCGGGATAACGAGCTTTTTTTAAGAGAATACGGATATCAATAAACATGTATTGGATTTGCCAATAAGAAACAGAACAGAATGGGTTATACAGTAGCAATAGTAGGTCGTCCCAATGTTGGAAAAAGCACTTTTTTCAATCGCTTGCTTGAACAAAGAAAAGCGATAGTTGATGATGTGAGTGGTGTAACTCGTGACAGGCAGTACGGGGTTGCTGACTGGAACGGCAAGAATTTTAATGTCATTGATACAGGTGGTTTTGTACCGAACAGTGATGATGTATTCGAAAGAGAGATCAAAAAACAGGTGATGATCGCTGTTCAGGAAGCTAACGCTATCATTTTCATGGTAGATACTGCAACAGGAATAACCGATCTGGATGAAGCAATGGCTGATGTTTTGAGAAGGGCTACAAAGCCTGTCTTACTTGCAGTGAACAAGGTTGATAACAGTGAAAGACTTCTGGAAGCCACAGAGTTTTATAGCCTGGGGTTTGAAAATCTTTTTTTCATCTCTTCACAAACAGGAAGCGGAACAGGTGAATTACTCGATGCATTGGTTCAATTGATTCCTGATGATCAATTGATGGAAGCTGATGCTGATTTACCAAAGATCGCTATCATCGGACAACCCAATGTAGGGAAGTCATCATTGCTGAATGCGCTCACTGGCGAGGAGCGAACAATAGTAAGTGAGATTGCGGGTACAACAAGAGATACAATTCATACCAAGTACAACCTATTCAAGAAGGAATTTATTCTGATAGATACCGCAGGTATTCGCAGGAAACAGAAAGTTCATGAAGATTTGGAGTTTTATTCAGTTATCCGTGCCATTAGAGCTATGGACGAAGCCGATGTCTGCATGTTGTTGCTGGATGCAACCAAAGGGATCACTCAGCAGGACCTTAACATATTCGGACTTGCATCAAAGAAAGGAAAGGGTATAGTAATATTGGTAAACAAATGGGATCTCGTTGATAAAGAAACAAATACATCCAGAGATTATGAACGGGAATTAAAACAGCGAATCGCTCCATTTACGGATGTCCCCGTCTTGTTTATTTCTGCTAAGGAGAAAACAAGAATTTTCAAGGTTGTTGAAATTGCGCTGGATGTATATGAGAACAAGAAAAGAAAGGTTCCAACTTCTCAACTGAACGAAACCATGCTTAAGGCAATTGAGGCTTACCACGCTCCGGTTGTAAGAGGTACTCCTGTAAGAATCAAGTATGTAACACAATTGCCTACACAAACTCCTTCATTTGCTTTTTTCAGTAATCTTCCAGATGATATTAAGCAGCCCTATAGGAATTACCTGGAAAATCAATTGCGTGAAAAGTTCAATTTCAAGGGAGTGCCTTTGAGAATCTTCTTCCGAAAAAAATAGACATTGCAGGTTTCAAATGCAATTCTTTTTACATTTGCTTCTTCTGTAATGATATCTGATGAAAAAATCCCTTTTCGGTCTTGCCCTGATGATAACCGTTATAAGTTGTGATGATCAAACTGGGAATACTTCCCCGCCGCTAACCGATAGTTCAGCAAGTAAGGCAGCCGACAGCATAGAAAATGCGTATAGAAGACTTCAACAGGATTCAAGCTCAAATGCCGCTGACAGTTCAGCTAAAATCCAGGATTCTCTGAAGAAATAGCTGATTTACAACTACTGACCCCTTAATAAATATTTTTGCAGTATAAGTTGAATCATGCTTGTACGGATAAACTTTATATATTATTTTGGCGGTCTATATCCATCCTCGGTTCATACTTCAAAGACCTCTGAAGTCCATTTCCTGTGTCTCATTTGTGGGTTCTAAACTATTTGTACATGAAAAAATGTTACACACTAATCCTTTTGTGCTTACTCGGTGGTTTTTCTGCTTTTAGCCAGACTTTTTATTGGATCGGTCCAACCGGGGCACCCGGTGGAAACTGGAATAATACTACCAACTGGTCTTTATCAATTGGGGGTCCTGCTGCGGCGGATTTTCCAAAGGATGCATCTGACAATGCGGTCTTCACGGACAGGAATGCGATGGTTTTGGTAAATACCGGGAACATAACTCTTAATTCAATCTTTGTTACCAATTCCAGAACGGTTACTCTGTATGTCAATGCCTCAACGGATATTACAGTAAATAGTGGTACTGTTGGAAATGAAGGGGTCAATATTGATGCAGGTAGCGTTCTCCGAGATAGTGTGAACGGAAGTTCTATACTATTCCGTACAATATTCGCCGCTTCCTCACGAGGAGAAGTGGATGGACAATGGTTTCTTGGGGGATTGGCTGCAGCGGTCTCAAGTGGTAGTGTTTTCTCAGCGCCATCTGGCACTACAGTAAATATCAATTCTACCGGACGTGTGATCTTAAGGGCCTCAGGACTTATTTCAGGAACAGCTAGCTCTCTTCTCTTCAATGCTGGTTCATATCTCATTGTTGATAGAAATGGTGGAATAACGCCGACGGCTACCTGGAATGCAGCATCAACAATCAGGATAGTTGGAAATACTTCAAACGCAACTTCGTTCAATGGAACTCCATTAAGTATAGGTAATCTGGAATATGAATGCCCAGGATTAACAGGTGAGGTCAATCTTTCACTCAACAATGCCACAACAATCAAGGGTAGTTTAAAGATCCTTAATACTGCAGGCCAGACTTTAAGATTGGCAATAGCGCCGATTGACCCTGTAAACATCACAGTTGAGGGAAATCTTGAAATATCTCCTAACTCAATTGTGGCCATTGCAAAACAATTAGATTTTACCTATAATCTTACAGTTAAGGGTAATTATATCCAGACGGGAGGATTATTCTCATTGCAAGACTATGAGAACTATGACATGGTTCAAATTCATACTACATCACCAAGTACCTTAAAATTGATGGGAAACTTCACCCAGACAGGTGGAACATTTACAGCCAGGAGTAACTCCCTGGCAACAAATAATCCTTTGTTTGTGCTTGAAATGAATGGATCCTCCGGCGTTCAAACCATTTCTGCCAGCTCAGGAACTATAGATAATACTACCACAAAGCAAGTAGCACTCAGGCTCAATAATCCTGCAGGAATTACATTGAACTCATCGCTCTCGGTTGGGAAAATTCACTTTATGTCAGGAGTCATAAATACTACCAACGCAAACTTGCTTACAATTAATAATCCTTATGATGATGTATTTACCGTAATCGACCCTAGAGCAGAGAGTCATGTCAACGGGCCCGTAAAAAGAAAAACAGAACGGGATGATTTAGAGTTTTTATTTCCTGTAGGCAAAGGAGGCGTTTATCATGGTGCTAAGATTAGACCATCTTCAACGGCCGCTTCCGAGTATACCGCAGAATATTTTAACATGGCATATTCTAATCTAACGCCAATGACTCCACTCACAGGAGTGTCGAATGTAGAGTATTGGCAGATGGTTCGGAATTCGGGAGCTAGCGCGCGAATCCTCCTGGAACTTAACGGAGCTGTCCCCGGGGCAGGTGTAAGTGATGCAGTGGTAGTTGCGGGCTTTGCTTCATCCTGGGTAAGTCAGAAAGGAGTCGATGGCACGAAAATCACTCCCGGGAATGCAACATTTGGCACAGTTTCTTCTCAGACACTGGCTAACTTCAATGGTGTATTTACACTCGCATATGGTCCTTCGGCCCTATTGCCAATAAAGCTGAAGTCATTCAGCGCAGAAAAAGGAAATGGAGTTAACGCCTTGCATTGGCAGGCAGAATGTTACAGCACTCACGCTACATTCGAAATTGAGAGATCAAGTGACGGACGAAACTTTACCAAGGTCCACACCATCGTAGCGGATCAACTGCGCTGTCAGCAGCCGTTCGATTATGATGACAATAGTGATGGCAAAACAGCATATTACCGAATTAGAGTAGTAGATGTTGATGGTGCTGCATTCTACTCAAGAATAATTGCAATCAATTATAAGAGCAAAGGATTCGAGATCGTGGGGATCTATCCGACTGTAGTAACCAATTCACAATTGAAGGTGAATGTTTCAGCAGCAACAAGTAATAAAGTAGATTTCTTCATTACAAATACGCTGGGACAGATTATGAAACGAATTCAACTGAATGTAACCGCAGGTGATAATGTAATTGCATTGAATGTTCAGGATCTCAGAGCAGGTAATTATCAATTGACTGGTTATAATAGTGAGGGTGAAATGAAAACTTTCAGATTTATCAAACAGTAAAATATCAGATTATACGGGAAAAATCCCTTCACTTTTGAAGGGATTTTTTTATTGGCGGATTTACCTTCAAGTGTGAACGCTAATCTACTTTATAAATTTCCTCGCGCACTTATATGCACCTTTTTTATGTTTGCCGGTTTCACTGGGTTCGGTCAAAAATTCTGGGATGGAGGGGCTGGGGACAATCGTTGGGAAAGCCCATTCAATTGGAATGATGATATGATTCCCGGACCTATGGCTGATGTTATTCTTGACAATTCTATTGTACCTGGATTCTACCTGGTGGAAATTTCAGGAATAGCAGGAACTATAACTTGCGGTTCGTTGAAAATAAAACCTTCCCTGGCCAATGAGATAAGATTGATCATTCCTTCAACCAATACTCAATCAATAGCTTTCTCAACAAACTCACCAGGTTATTCAATTGAACTATCAAGTGGCGGAATTTTAGTCAATGCATCAGGGGCAGGGTTAGGGATTATATTGAGCATATCTGATTCAATGAAGATCCTGAATAATGGGAGATATATTCATCAAACCCCCCGAGGTCATGCATCTATATTAGATCACCTATCCTCCTCAGTTGGAACTGAATCAGGTGTATTTGAATTCGATGTTCCTGTTGTCAGTGGCTCGTATACCGTCTCAATGTCAAACAGAAGATTTGGTTCACTCATATTTTCTTCCATTTCAAATGCGGCACAAGTTGGGTACGTTAGCAGTGGAAGCAATCCAGTACTGATTCGTGGAGATCTTACCATTAGATCAAATACCTCCCTGAGTGTTGGCTTTGATGACACCATCCTTGTTAAAAAAGATTTCATCCACAGGGGAAATGTTTTTAATCTATCTAATAATGGTAATGGCACTGTGTTTTCAGCGAATGGCAATATATATTCAGATCCCGGTAGCTTGATTACTGAAACAAACAATGCTCATCCTGTATTGATGTTAGCAGGTGATGCCTTTCAAACGCTAAACATCAGAGGTAACCTGGCGAATGAAATTATTCTTAAAATATTTAAAAATGGCCATGCACAATTGTTGCATCCATTGAAGCTTCCTTACTTGTTGGAATTAAGGAGAGGAAGGATCATTACTGATTCAATTAATTTATTAACGCTGAGTTCATCATGCTCAATCGCAATAGACAGCACCAAAATAGACAGTAGTTTCATTGATGGACCCATGCGAAAGGAAGGCCTGGTGAATTCTTATTTCCTTTTCCCTGTTGGAAAGACAAATTCCATGCGATGGATTGAGTTAAAGAACGCAAACGGGACCTTCACTGTTTATTTTTTAAAAGAAAATCCTTCTCTACTGACTACGAATATGAGTGGATTACATCACATTTCAGTTTTGGAATACTGGAGAATAGAGGGAGAACCTGGATCCTCTGCTTCCGTTGAATTATCGTTTGATAATGTCAATAGTGGTGGTGTTACAGACATGAGCAGCCTAAAGGTTGCGCAATTATCATCATCATTAGCATGGGTAAATCGGGGTAGCATCTCTACAACGGGTTCGGCTGGAGGTTCTGGTTCTGTGGTAAGTCAATCTTTGCATTCATTCGGAAATGGTGAGCAGTATTTTACCCTCGGCAGCATAAGCGCTGGCGAGAACCCACTTCCTTCCATGCGGATTATTCTTGGAGCTTCTACTGTATCAGGTATTGTTCGGTTAAATTTTTCTGTCAGCTCACCTCATCTCTTGAGGGAATTGAATATTCAGTATTCCTCAGATGGGATTCATTTCAGATCAATAAAAACTATTCAAAGTAGCGATCCATTTTATTATGCCTTTAGACAACCTGCATCCTCCGAAGAATCATTTTGCAGGATACTGGGAATTTCCAGTTCAGGTGCAACTTTTCTCAGCAATATTGTAAGACTCTCTGTAGAAAATTCAAAATTTAAGATCCACCTGAGAGAGATTCCTCGGGGAAATATCTTGCGCTTGCAAATTTTATCAAATTCGAATTGCCATGTAAAATTATCGTTGCTTAATTCTGTTGGGCAGGTGTTGGTCGGAAAATCGATAAGAATTATTATGGGGAGTAATTTTTATGAGTTGCAACTCCCTCAACTTCCATTGGGCCACTATCGAATTCTTGCCCAGACACCAAACGGAACGGAAATTCTGAGTTTTATTAGGTGAAGAAGAACTTAACCACCAGGGCGGAAAGACGCAAGGAACGCAAAGAGCTTCTGGCGAAACTTTGCGCCATTGCGCCCTGGCGGTAAAAACATTCAAAGCTTAAATCTTTTCAGTACAGCCTGAACCGATTTTTTGAACTCGTCTCTTTTTTGCTGCTGTTCAATAATGAACCCATTGTCTTCTATATTTCCAAGGACTTCATTTATTTCATTTTCGGATTCGTAAACCATCTTTCTAAATGGGTTCTGATAATCCTTTGCCCTGCTGTTATAGATTCCATCAGTCATCCACTCCCTGGTTTTTACTGCTTCTTGCAAAACCTGCTTAAGTAGTGAAGGATCCTTTTTTAAATCACGACCAAAAACTTTTTTTATGGCAGCAAGTGCATTTATTAGTTTGTCTCTATGATAATTTCTGCCTTCATCAATATAAAAAGCATGTACCTGGTCCCATCCCTTTACTTTGCCTGATTTTATTTGAGTTTTGAGCTTCTCAACTGAACTTTTCTTTATCAGTTGCCCTCCTACGTTGCGCCACCCTTCGAGTGAAACCTTAGATGGAAGCAGTTCTTCAAAATCTTTAATGCTGATTACTTTATTTGATTCTATTAAGGCAAGCAATTGAAGGGCTGCATGATAGTTGAGCACGTCCTTATAAGCACGGTAGGCTTCTAATACTTTAATGATGCGGACAGACCGATGATTATTTTCAAAATCGTCTGCAAAAATGTCCATTTCGCTTAAGTCTGAATCTGGGTTTTCAAGCAATTCTTTTCCCCGGATTGAATCACTGGCTGATTTACTTTGTCTGCCTTTGCTTGCTTTTCCAGTGAGATTTACAAGTAAATCAATTGCATTGATGATCTCATTGACAGTATCCGGCGCTAGGTAATCGAATTCGAGTAATTGAGTTTTTTCTGTCCGGCGGTCCCTGTCCTCATATTTCCATGAGTTTCTTGCCAAAGCATACATGTTGTACATAAACCAGTAAGCCGGCATAACTACCAGTTCGTTTTCCGACACATCATTATTGATCAGTGAAAAAGGAAGCGGGATATCCAATTCATATGGATAATCGCCCTTTGCAAGGATGCAAAAGGAAGCAAACCTGGAATTATGTTTGAGGCTTACGCAGAGACCTGGCCAAAATCCCCGACCAGCAATTAATTCACCATCTGCGCTTCTACTGTTATGATTTGAGCCGATGGTTGCACCTGCCGCCATATTGCTTTGACCAAACACAAGAGCTGCGCACAAAAATGAATTATTATGATGCTGTTCATGAGAGGGGAAGATCAATGAATTGAGAACCTCACAACAAGATATGGTTGAATTGCTGCCAAGATAAGAATTGATCAACCTGGCTCCGTATTTCAACTGCGAATGAGAACTAAGAATAAACCGTACTGCTTTTACGCCATAAAAAATTCTGCATCCGTAACCAATGATCCCGTTTACCAATTCACAACCTTCTCCTATTTGGGTTTTAGCTTCAGCGGATGAATTTATTGTAAGATTTTTCAATTTATTCGCACCCTTAATGTATGCATCGCTTCCAATCCAAACATCCTTAATGATCGCAGTATTCTTGATTATGCTTCTGTCACCTATTTCGCCATAATATCCTCTTCGCAGGTCAAATTTTTGATCTGTAAAATCTTTCAGCTTAGTCTGTAATTTTTTATCATCCCGAAACCTGCTCCACAAATAGGCATCGCCAGCAAGCATGCCATCAAAAGGTAGAATGCTTCTTCCTCCATTCTCGTTACATACCTCCAGCCATATCCTCACTTTTTCTGATTCGCCTTCCTTGACGATTCCATTTCCAAATTTTGAATGGTCGGTGGTATTCAATTCATTCACATTTGCAATGATCACTTCATTGCCAAGGATATAATGCGAGATATAATTTACATTATCTATAACCACATTGTCTCCCAGGTCACAACTAATGATCGTGCTGTTGTACAAGCCAACAGGCATTCTGAAATTATGGAATTCGAGATAGAACCTTTCCAGCTTACCAATTCTTACCAATCCGTGGAATTGGCAGTTTTTCACTAACTCAGGGTTGAATTCCTCAGAGACCAGTATATTATTCCAGTTATCTGAAGTATTCCTATTTCTCACAAGCGCCTCTATCTCAAATGCAGTGAGCTGTCTGTAATTCCCACTTTTTTTATTTTGCTGGTTTCTCAGATAATATTCGTCTTTTCCCTTTGGGATGAATTGGGTTGGAATGAAATGATATCCCAGGGAATCCAGTTGCTTTTTATCGATCAGGTTCATAATTATCAAAAAGTTGATAGATGAAAGTTGACAGATGACCGTTAGGCGTTGATCGGGAATCGTGAATCGTCAGTAGTGATAAAATCCTTGCGATACCTGGCGTCATTGCGTCTTTGCGGTTAAAATTATTTTCTATCATCTGACTACTCCGTCAGACCTCCGCCCTCCGAGTTCCGACTTCGGACTTCCACCTTCGCACCTATTCCACGGTCACACTCTTTGCAAGATTCCTTGGCTTATCAACATCAAGATTTTTTGCAACACCGATATAATAGGCCAATAATTGAAGCGGAAGCACGGTTAGGAGAGGGGCCACTAATTCGTCAGATTCAGGCACAGGTAGTATATCACCGGCAAGTCCGGCAGTAGTTTCATCACCTTCTGTAATCACTGCTATCACTTTTCCTTTTCGCGCTTTTATCTCCTGCATATTGCTGATCACTTTTCCATGGAATGAATCCTTGGTGGCAACAAAAACAACGGGCAATTCTTCATCAACCAAGGCAATGGGACCATGCTTCATTTCTGCCGCAGGATATCCTTCCGCATGGATATACGAGATCTCTTTCAACTTTAATGCCCCTTCCAGAGCAACCGGAAAATTGTAACCCCGGCCGAGATAGAGAAAATCTCTTGCGTCTTTATACTTTTCAGCTATGACCTTGGTTTCTTCATGCTGGTTAAGGACTGTCCTGACTTTTTCCGGTATTTCATGGAGTTCATTCATCAGGTGATGATATCGGTCATCGGGTATCGTACCTTTTTCTTTAGCAATCTTTAATGCGATCATCATCAAAACGGTTAGTTGTGCAGTGAAGGCCTTTGTACTTGCAACCCCGATCTCATGGCCTGCATGTGTATAAGCACCCGCATGCGATGCCCTGGCAATGGAAGACCCCACAACATTCACAACTCCAAAAATAAAAGCACCCTGTTCTTTTGCTTTTTCGATGGCAACAAGAGTATCTGCAGTTTCACCACTCTGCGAAATTGCTATAATCACATCACCTGCATGAATAACCGGGTTTCGATACCTGAATTCCGACGCATATTCAACTTCCACCGGAATTCTGCACAGCTCTTCAAAGATGTATTCCGCTACCATCCCTGCATGCCAGGATGTTCCGCAGGCAACCATTATGATCCTGTTGGCTGACTTCAACTTTTGAATATTATTCTGCACGCCTGCCATCGTTATAGTTCCGGCTGCCACATCTAGTCGCCCACGTAGACAGTCGAAGATCGTATCTGGTTGTTCAAAGATTTCCTTGAGCATAAAATGCTCATATCCTCCCTTCTCGATTGCAGCCAATTCCATATCGAGTTTCTGGACAAAGGGAGTGATCTTCTCATTTCCAAGATTCTTAAGGACCAGTTCATCAGCCTTTACAATTGCGAGCTCATAATCATTGACATAAACAACTTCCTTGGTGTATTCAATAATAGGCGAGGCATCGGATGCGAGAAAGTGTTCGCCCTTACCAATGCCAATTACTAGGGGACTTCCTTTTCTTGCAGCAATCAATGTATCGGGATTATCCTTATCAAGCAGGACAATTACATATGCGCCCACAATTCTCTTAAGCGCAATTCGAACAGCTTCTTCCAATCCGCAGTTATTATGGATCTGAATTTCCTCGATGAATTTCAACAATACTTCAGTATCGGTATCGCTATTGAAACTGTACCCTTTTTTCTGTAGTTCACTTTTGATTTGGGCATAGTTCTCGATGATCCCATTATGTATCATCGCAAGTTTGCCATTGGAGGAGGAATGGGGATGTGCATTCCGGTCACTGGGCTCTCCATGTGTAGCCCAACGTGTATGACCAATTGCCGCAGTACCGCTGATGTCTTCGCCTACTAATGTTTCTTCCAGTTCAGCTACTTTTCCCTTCTTCTTGTACACTTTCAGGCCATGATTAAGCAAGGCTACTCCTGCACTATCATACCCACGGTATTCAAGTCTCTTTAAACCTTTAATGATTATTGGATAAGCCTGTCTCGGCCCGATGTAAGCAACAATTCCACACATAAAAGCTAAATTAAAAAGCCTTGCGAAAGTCTGGAAAATAGCCGGCTCTGCAAAATAGAAGCAGCATGTAATACCAGTGCCAATCATTTCCTGGCTTATATAGTATTATCCTAAAGTCAGAACAAACTGAAACAACATTCCCTTCTTTAATGCAATTTTGCTAACCCAGATACTTCTTATGGCTGTAATAATTGAACAATACAAAAAAATTTCCACTGCCTTAGATTTAAAGAAAATTAAGCTGGTTGCTGTTTCCAAAACAAAACCCATAGAAGACATATTTGAAATGTACAATCTTGGGCAGAGAGATTTTGGAGAGAATTATGTGCAGGAATTGGTTGAAAAACATTTGTTGTTACCTCACGATATCAAATGGCATTATATCGGGCATCTTCAAAGCAACAAGGTGAAATATATTGCTCCCTTTGTTCATCTTATTCATGGAGTTGACAGCCTTAAGCTGCTCAAGGAAATTAACAGGCAGGGCGAGAAGCACAAAAGGAGTATTGATTGTCTCTTACAGGTTCACATTGCTCAGGAAGAAACGAAGTTTGGTTTGAGTGAGCTTGAGTTGGATGAAATATTTGTTGATGTAAAAAAGGCCTTTGAACTGGGAGAAATGAAATTCGTGCGGGTTGTTGGGTTAATGGGAATGGCTTCTTTTTCTCTTGACATGGAAAAAGTAAGATTGGAATTTAAATATCTGAATTCCCTTTTTGATAAGTATCAACATATCTCCGCTCCAATAGTGAACCTGTCTGTCCTATCAATGGGAATGAGTGCAGATTATAAAATTGCGATAGAAGAGGGAAGTAATATGGTTCGTATCGGGAGCCTGATTTTTGGAGAAAGGATATGAGAATTTTGAAATTTTGAAATTGCCGTGCCTGCAGGCTAGCCTTCTGGCGGCCGCAGGGGAAATTTTGAAATTGCAGTTCAGGTAAAACTATTTAACCAATCAACTCTTCAACAAATCAACCATCCCCCTTCTCTACCATCCTGAATGAAAAAACCACCAGGAAACCAGTCATACAGACTACCGCGCCAATCATCAGGACAGGTAGAATATCATTATGAATTATTTTCTTCATTCCAGGAACTACGCCCAGGTCCGCTTTCGACACCTTTCTGATCCTCGCCTGGTTTGTAAGTGAGTATTCAAGGATCCAGAGATTTCCCTGATTGTCGAAAACTCCTCCTGTCGGTGACCAGGGAGATGAACTAGTGGTCACGATTGTTTGCATTCCTGTGCTGTCTATTTTCTTGATCACCTGACCGCTAAAATTTGCAACATAAATATTCTCAAACTCATCAGTCCAGATTCCCATAATGCTATGCTTGCCCGAATATGGACTGAAGGATACTGTTGTGCTGTTCATTCCTTCAGCGATCAATTCAGGGGAGTGACAGGGTTGAATTCTATACAGATTATAAAGGTCCACAAAATAGAGAGTTCCTTTTTTCGTCGCATGCATCCAGCGGATGTTTTTGAATTCTCCTTCCGCGATCGTGATTATTTCTCCCGAAGGTGATTTCTTTTTGAAGCGACTAACTTTCCAACGATCAACCCAATACATATTGCCGACTGAATCCCTGGTAAATGAGTATTGATCCGGCAAACCTTCTTTCGGTTTGATCAGAGTATCAAGTTTGCCAGTTTTATCGAGCCGCCATGTATAGTGTCCCCAGGTATTAAGTTTTTCGCCATTGTACCAAAGATGCTCTCCATAGAGATTATCTTCTTTATCTATGAATAATTCATGGGTATGAACATTCCTCACGGCAATTTTTTTTGATCCATCATTATTCAGCTTCCATACATGCGATAGATCAGTATAATAAATATCGCCTTTGCTATCCTTTACAATTCCAATCCCAGGATGTGAAAATGCTGAATTAGAAAAAAATAAAACAACTATTATCAGGAAGAAGTTTCTCATGAATATTTTTAAAGGGTTTTTAATACCTGGTCCAAAGTATTATCATCATATTCTACATTCACCCATTTAGCAATGACCTTCCGTTTCTTATAAACAAAAACTGTATTTTTTGCCTCAGGGTTGATCTCGTAAAGCCCAGCCGTCTCTTTATCAATGGGAGATGGAATCATCACCATTGCAACCTTTTTCAAATTTTGCTTTGCACACCATAACCTGATCTTCTTGCGCAATATTTCAATCCCTTCACTATTGTTTTGATCATAAGAAGGATTCATATAAACAAGAAATACCCGGAAATTCTTCTTCTGTCGTTTTGCCATTTCCTGTTCAAGTCGAACTGCAATATTTTTCATTTGCTCAATGTTAGTGTGGTTGAACCAGAGAATAATTCCTTCACCGTAACCATACTTGCACATTGGACAGGCCTTCTTGCCGCTATCAACGCCGGACAAATGAAGGGGATCAAATGCAGGGCAATTAGAACCAACTGTCAATCCTGAATTGAGTTTCGGAAGACCCTTGTATGGATAATCGGGAACATTTAAACCAAGAAAAATGTGGCGGGTTGCGTGGGAAATACCTTTTTCAGCTGGTTGCACTTCCAATATTCCATTACCACCTCTTTCCCTATTCAAGTGCGGTTCATTTTTCAATAGCGGATCATCGCTAAATAAGAATTCATCTATCCAATATTCATTCTTATCGGGCTCCTTAACCGTAACATGAATATGTGCTGGATCTTTACGATTTGGATAAGAAGCCGGTCTTAGAGTGAAAATCTGGTAAAACCCATTCTTGTCTGTCTTTACCCAGCCACGGATATATCCATGACGTTTGCCCCAACCTTTCTCATTTCCTTTTGTGGGATAAATGCCTTTTTGATCAGTATGATAAACATAGATTACCACATCTTTTGCTGGCGTTTTCCCATCGCGATTGTAGACAATTCCGCTGATCTCAAGTTTTGGACCTGGATCAGAGAAATCGGGAAGCGTAACCACAGACTTCAGATCCTTGAAGTCAACAGGACTTTCAAAGATCGCCTCGCATCCTTCACAGCTACCTCCTACATGTTGTCCAGACTGAGATTGTCCACAGCTTGCATAGGTGAAAACTGTGATCATGCAAGTGATATAAAATATGTGTTTCATAATAACTTGATTTTGCGTTGGTCAATAATTCTAATATCTCCCATTTGTAAAACGGGGATTTACAAAATTGTTTAAGCTGGAACCAAACCTATAGGTCAATCCAATGCCTGTGTAATAATTATAATTAGTAGATAAAGCTTTCAATCTTAATAAAACTTCTTCCGATGTAGCACCTCCTTTCCCCAGATTCAATTGATCTTTAATAATGCTTGCATCTGCATAAAAGCTAAGCGAGAATCCTTTGAACAGCTGCAATTCCACGTTCGCGTGAATGGAAAGATTATTTTTTGAAATATCGTGCAGGTAGTTATACCAACTCACATATGAACTGATGCTTCCCCATGCCTGAGTAAAAGAAGCATATATTCCAAGTTCATTTGCGTACAGAGTCTCTTTCATCTTGGCAAAGATCGTTTCCTCAATGTATCGGCGGTTGTCTGCCATCAATAAATAGCGAATCACCAGGAATTTATTGCTAGAGAGTTTGTAAGGATAGATATTGTATTCAAGCCCGGCAGATGCAATCATCTTCCCTGCAATGTTATCATAGGTACTCTTTCTAAGTCCAAATTCAGTTGATAACGACCATCTGGATGAAAGACTTTTTATCAAAGCAGCATTGGAGTATATGTAGTCATTAGTAGTATGGATGAATTTTTTCTGAGCAGCTTCCTCAATCATATATGAATTCCTGGATGTGCTATTGAAGAATTCAAGTTGCAGCTTGGATTTTTCTGTTACCCTGGAAGCAGTAAACCTTCCTCCCCAACTGTTTTCCTTATAATTTTTATCTCCGCTGAAACTTGCCCTGCCCCCAATTTGAAATACCCAGTAATTCCATTTATCCCGTGAACCAGAATCACTACTCCTATCTTCAGATGGCAGGAATTCTATATTTACACTTTTAAATTGCTGCCCAGATCTCATTAGATATGGTATTAATCCAGCTTTAATGAATTTTACCATTTGAATTCGAAGTTCGTTGTAGGAGGAATTACTAATTTGAAAAAATGAAAGAGTATCCTGCAGGTGATTATATTCCCCTTGTCCTATTAGCCTGATAAAATATTTATTGCCAGCATTCCCTGCAACCTGGAAACTTACGAGAATATGCACATCGGATTCGGTCCTGTCATTTACAAAATCGGCCAGGGTTATCTGTTGCCTTACATAATCGAAATCACAATCTGCATTTAAACAATCAAGGTAGATCCTGAGCCTGTGACGTTCCTGAGCGCGGCTAGTTGCTGAGATTTGAGTAAGAAGAATTATAAATAGCAGCATTCTCATGATTGTGATTTTAATAAACCTGAGCAAATAGACGATCATGGATGCCCCATTTGCAAATCCTTTACACCTGTTGTCTTTCTTACTTGATGAAATGGTTTACCAGTCAGAACCACTCTGCGACTCTCTATTTCTCTGCGGTAAAAGAGATTTAACCGCAGAGAAAAAGAGTAAGCAGAGATACGAAGAGGAAGATTTTGATGGAATTTTCATTCATCAGTCAATTGACTCCTTACGTCAAGCGCGAACAGCCGTTGGTGTAAGATGCTTTACGCTAGGGATTTCTTACTTTTAATTTGACTTATGAATGCAGGAAAGCTCATAATGAGATATAAGCTGCACCACCTATTTTTCTGGTTGGTATTCTTTGGGGGCTGGTATTTCCTGAGATATCAGGATTTTTCCAAAGATGCACTTGCATTGAAGGTTACAGGGGTAAAGGTTGTTGACCTCATGCTCCTGGTATATTTTACAAACCTGGTATTGATCCCAAAACTGCTTTATAAAAAGAAATATTTCCTATTTATTCTCATCTATGTTACCATGATCTTCTGCAGCAGCATCCTGAAGATCACCATCATTTATGATATTTTGAATATTAGGCATATTACTGTCTGGGACAATTTCAAGACCAAGTTTTATGATAATATCATACCCCATTATCTCCTTGTAAGTACTGGCGCTGCGGTCAAGCTATTAGCTGATTATGTAAGGACTCAAAGAAGGCTGGTTGAAATCACAAAGGAAAAGGCCGAATCCGAACTCAAATTTTTGAAGTCCCAGATCAATCCGCATTTCCTTTTCAATTCACTCAATTCAGTTTATTTCCTTATCGATAAATCAAATAAAGAAGCAAGAGAATCTTTGCATAAGTTCTCTGAAATGCTGAGGTATCAATTATATGAATGTGGCGGTGAGCGAATTGAGATCGAGAAAGAGATCCGGTACCTGGAGGATTATGTGGACCTTCAGAGGCTACGAAAGGATGAAAAGTATAAAGTAAATTTCAATTGCTCCGCTAATGTGCGTGGATTTTCGATTGAGCCTTTACTATTGATCTCCTTTGTAGAAAATTCATTCAAGCATCTTTCTCATTTCGGAAATGGTAAGATCAATGAAGTGAATATAAATATCAACAGAGTGAATGGCGACTTCCATTTCCTCGTGAAAAATACTGTTGATTATACCAGCAAACAGAATACTGATCCGGTTGGAGGAATTGGGCTGCGTAATGTCAAAAGAAGACTGGAGCTTTTATATCCCGGAACCCACCAACTTTCAATTCATGAAAATGAGGGTTGGTTTGAGGTTGATCTTAAACTGAAAATTGATAGTGTTAATTGAAGTCTTGCGATGTTGAATAAAACTTGAGCGATGCGATTGAATTGTATAATTATCGATGACGAGCCATTGGCAAGAAAGGGATTAAAGGAATATATCGCAGATGTTGATTTCCTAAATCTGCTTGATGAATACGATAGTCCACTCAAGGCAGCAGAATTATTAAGAAAGGAACGCATAGACCTTATGTTTCTCGATATTCATATGCCGAAGATCACTGGCATTGAATTTTTAAAATCATTACAACATCCGCCACAAGTGATACTTACCACAGCCTATCCTCAATATGCGATTGAAGGATTTGATTTGAATGTGCTGGATTATCTTCTAAAACCAATCTCATTCGATCGTTTTTTGAAAGCCGTAATGAAAGCAAGGGAGGCGATTGCCAACAAAACATTACCAGGAAGTTCCCCAGCTTCAACTCAGGAAGATTATATATTCATAAAAGCAGACAATAAGTTGGTCAAAATATTCTATTCTAATATTCTTTTTGTAGAAGCATTGCAGAATTATGTTACTATCCACACTCCAGATCGTAAATACATTACCTACCTCACCTTCAAAAGCGTTGAAGAAGCCTTGCCTTCCGATCAATTTATCAAAGTTCATAAGTCATATCTGATAAGAACTGACAAAATTGACAGTATTGAAGGCAACCAGGTCCTTATCGGCCAACATGCCATTCCTTTAAGTAGAAATACAAAGGATGAAGTCCTGGAAAAATTGTTAAAAGGAAAATTTCTGAAGAGAGAATAGATTGAGAGTTTCGGGTATGGGCTACTCTTATTAATCAACAAATCAACTCATCAACTATCCTCCCTAACTTCGAATTACCAATTCCTAATCCCTTACTAAGGGGCATAATACTTGCATTATATTTAAAAAAAAGAAATGGAATTCCTTTTTCATTCAGTTTTTAACGAAGGAGATCACGCTAAGTACTTCAACATCTATAAGTTGGAGAATGACAGGTTCCTGGCTGAATGTCATCATTTTAACCGGGAAAGGTTCTGTGATGGGGATTTTGAGGTTTTGAAAGAAGAAGATGGTTGGAAAGCAAGTAACCCTCATTTTCTTCCTGAAGCAAAGCATATTGGCGGAGAAATAGAAAGAATGGAAGCCAGTCCTCAGGCAACCAGGTAATTAACTCGACTTTCCCTTATGATCCCAGTGATCTTTGACGATTACCCCATTTTTATCCCTTATGATCTTGCGGGCATACCTCTCTCCTTTAATAGTCCCATCAGGTCTTAATTTCCCAATAAATAACTGGATAGCTAATCCTTCTTCATTTGTTTTAATTGCAAGGTCTTTGCTTCGGTAATTCATATGCACAAATGCAGAAGGTTCAAATACTTTTTTTAATTTTTTTATGAGGTCTTCACTCAATGGAATTGCACAAAAATGATTAGAAAATAGTGCCACCAGTGAATATATGGATGAGCTGGCATCGTTTTTTTAGTGATATCATAAACTCTTCCATGCAACCCTTGTCTACTAAATTTCACGGTTATCTTGATTATGCAACAGGTCTCATTTTGATGTTTTCCCCCGTTATTTTTGGATTTGGTCAGGGACGATCCGAATCCATGGTTCCTGTTGCTGCAGGTTTAATAATGGTGTTTTACAGCTTTTTTACAGACTATAAGCTCGGACTTTACAGAAAATTATCTTTTCCCTTTCATCTGGCGTTGGATATTTTAATTGGAATTGGCCTTATAGCCTCTCCCTGGGTCTTCGATTTCAATGAGAAAGTTTACAAACCTCATTTAATGATGGGATTGATCATTCTTATTATATCTCTAGTTTACCTCGTCTCGTTCACGTTAATGAAGGATACCGACAAGGATATCAGGCCAATGGACAAGGTGCAATTCAATTAAAGCCGGTGACCCTGGCAGGGTCCAACCCGGCAGGGTCCAACCCCGACAGGGTCCAACCCCGGCAGGGTCCAACCCCGGCAGGGTCCAACCCCGACAGGGTCCAACCCCGGCAGGGTCCAACCCCGGCAGGGTCCAACCCCGACAGGGTCGTAGTAGATTAAAGTTTTTCCAGAATTGGGAATAATGGGCGATCTCCCCGGTAGCAGAATTTAAAATAATATGGATTTACCTCCGTTTTAGAAGGGTTAAATCCATTCTATGCAAAAATTGCTTGCAGTACTCGTTTTCCTTTCACAAGTCTTACAGGAATTAGCCAGAAGGTAGATTTGGACAAATTCTATTTCACTGCCAATTATAGGGATTTGCCCAATCAACCGCTGGATACATCATTTCATACTTTCTCTGTTAAAGTGGAAACAGGATCTATTTCAAGAATGGTGATCAGGAGAGGGGAACTGGAGGACCAGGTACAATTTGAAGGGTGGAAACAATTAAGTTATAACGGTGACATACAAATTCATTTCAGATTTGAAGATGTTTTGATAGAAAAATCTGATGTAAAAGAAAACGTGGAAATACTGAAAGATAAAAGCGGAAAAGAAACTGGTCGTAAAAGCAATTTCATTCTTCAGGTAACTTATTCCTACGGCGCCAGTGCAAGGATCGTTGATCAACAAGGTTTGCAACTTGCAAAATATATTCTTTCGAGTCGGGATCAGAAAAGAGTGCATAGCAGTGAACCCTTTCCCACAGCAGCCGAAGCAAATGCGTACTTCAAATATGGAGTGATCCTGTTGACACAAGAACTAATCAAGCAGTCAGCACGCAATTCTATTTCCAATCTAAATCATACACTAACTACCAATTACGGTTACCCTGAAAGAACCGTGAGTGATTTTTTCTGGATACTCGATTCCAGAAAACACCCTGAGTATGAAAATCATCGGAGGGCATGGATAGATTTCAAACAGGCAATAACAGGCATGTCTGCAGATGAACCTTTGGATCGAATAAAAAATGAACTGAAACCTGTGATTGACTATTACAACGGTATTAAGAAAAAGTATAGTTCAGGTTCCAAATGGGACAAAAAATTGCGTTATGCCAGTTATTATAATCTCTCAAAGATTTACTTATACCTCGATGATCCGGATGAAGCCATGAAGTGGGCAAATGAACTAGTGATAAATGGATTTGATGCGAAAGATGGTCAGCGCCTGGAAGCCTCAGCTTCTAATCTTAAACTTCAACTCAGAGTTGCAAAAAGAAGCACTCGACATTTCCCGATGAACCCCGATCAATATCAGATGGTGGGCGGAGGAGGGAAGTAGGAATTGGTAATTTGTAATTAGGAAATTGTAATCCAAAACTTCGGATCCCTTTAGTTGAATAGTTGGTTAGTTGAATTGTTGATTAGTTAGTTTTTAACTGACAACCCTAAACTCTAAACCCCAAACTCGCAACCTTCTCCTTGGCATGCGATTTTGCTTGTAATAAGTATGGGCCGGTCACTGCAGACCGTCATGTTTAGCACTTGACAGTAAGGAGACTTGCACCCTTTGCCGGCCCATTTCTTTTGTGGAGGTTCATACTTTGATCGTTGGCTGTAAAGCTATAGAATAATTACTGCACCTATGGCTTCCAGTTAGGAAATTTTTTAAGAGAATGCGTGTTGAATTTTCTCCACATTAAATGGAGGTGCTGATTATTGACCGAGAAATTCTGATAAGCTCAGCAGTTCACGACGCTTGTATTCATCGCGGGGAGTGTCAAAACATTTACTGAATTCCTCGAGCAATGTTTGAACAATACGCTTGTGATCTACAGCCTTGAAGTAAGATGGAACGGGTGGGACAGAAATTCGCTTGAAGTAATTCTCTACATCCTTATGAGTAAAGACCTGTCCGCTTAATGGATCAATATAAAATTCGATCTGTTGTTGTGCATTTTCTTTGGGATCAAGACTCACATCTGATCGGAAATATGCAAGAACAAACTGCTTTGGAATATTGATCGCTTTAACGGGTATATCCAAAAGCTGACTTAAAACGAGATATAAGATTCCGTTTGATACCGTGTTTCCCCTTTTGCATTCAAGCACCTTATTCACAAGAAATTCTTCAGGATGCTGATATCCTACTTCCATTCCTTTCAATCCATAATAATTATATAGAATACTTGATATTACATTAACCTGCTCAAGAGGAGTTAGATAACTGTTTAATTCAAGCCATATATTTCTCCGAAGCTTTTCCATTTCCTGCATGATAGATGTGGAAACGAGTTCGGGATATTGAAACCTTGCAACAAGAATGGATGCAGTCAGCAGATCCTGGTAAGGGCTTTTTTTCCAGTTGTCAAATTCATCACTCAGGTCGCGATAATGAAGTCTGTGAATGAGTAGTTCAATTCTCTCCTGTGTATCTTCAGCAGGAGTATTTTCCCAGAGATTTTCAAGGTTTGGAATGATGCCTGTCCCATAATCCATGATCTTGCCTGATACCACATTGAACACTTCTTCATCAGGATCATCTATCAAATGAAACAATGCTTTAATTTCTTTATTTTCCTGCATGGGCATCGAATTGGTCTTTTATATAGACAGAATTTTTTGTTCCGTCAATATCGAAGAACTTTTAAAGTATTTGTAAAATCATTATCCACATATTCACATCAGCCTTCTTTCTTCTTTCGCCTTGCAGTCTTTTTTGGTGGGTTGGCCTTTAACTCTTCAATCGTTTTCTGTACTTCCTCGATTGTGAGTTCGGCAGCTTTTTCCTGTTGCGGTTTGGACAATTTATAATTTCTCAATCCTTGCTTAATGTAAGGACCATATGGTCCACGCAGGATCTGTATTTTTTCCTTTTCAAAAACCTTTATTGTTCTTTCTTCTTTCGCCTTACGCTTCTCTGCAACAAGTGGCTTTGCTTCCTCTAACGTAATACTATATGGATCTATTTCCTTTCCCAGCGAATAGAATTTACTATCATGGGCAATGTATGGGCCAAACCTGCCAATATTCACCAGGACATCCTTTTCTTCAAACGTTCCAAGGTTCCTTGGTAGCCTGAAGAGGTCCATAGCTTCTTCCAGCGAAATGGTTTCGATGCTCTGTGTGTTTTTCAGTTTCGCAAACCTTGGTTTCTCCTCATCGCTAACATCTCCTATCTGTACCATGGGTCCATACCTTCCCATTCTTGCAATAACCTTTTTACCTGATACACTGTCCATACCAAGTTCCCGTTCTCCCTTGATCCTTTCGGCATTCTCAATTGTGTTCTCCACATCCTTTTTGAAAGGGATATAGAAATCATCTATCATGGAACTCCACTTCAACTTGCCTTTCGCCACCTCATCAAATTCCTCTTCAATGCGAGCGGTGAAATTGTAATCCATGATATCATCAAAATATTGCTTAAGGAAATCAGTAACAACCAGTCCAAGGTCTGTTGGAAACAACTTCGACTTTTCTGCTCCCGTGGTTTCTTCCTCGGTTAATTTTTGTATCTGATCTTTCTTCAGTTGCAATATCCTGTACGCGCGCTTCACTCCCTCCTTATCTCTTTTCTCTACGTAACCTCTCTTGAGTATGGTTGAAATGGTAGGAGCGTATGTAGATGGGCGGCCAATTCCCAATTCTTCCAGCTTTTTTACCAAGGGAGGCTTCTGTAAATCTTGGTGAAGGACGACTGAATCTCTCAACCGCATTCATCTCATTCAAAGGAAGTTTTTGTCCGGGAGTAAGAGGAGGAAGCATTCCTTCCTGTTGTTCTTCTTCACTCAGATCTTCCTCATCGCGATCTTCTCTATAGACTTTCAGAAATCCTTCAAATTTCAAAACTTCACCCTGGGCTGATAGTTCTTCTTTATTTGTTGAGATCTGAATCTTTGCAACGGTTTTTTCAAGTTCAGCATCGGCCATCTGTGATGCCATGGTTCTTTTCCAGATCAGATCATAAAGTCTTCTGCAATCAGCTTCTTCCACACCCAATTGTTCCATTACGGTTGGCCTGATAGCTTCGTGCGCCTCCTGGGCTGATTCATTCTTCGTTTTATATTTTCTGGCCTGGTAATATTTGTCTCCAAATTGTGAACTGATCTGCTTATTTATTTCGCCCATTGCAGTTTCACTCAAATTCACACTATCAGTTCGCATGTAGGTGATATTCCCACTCTCGTATAATTTTTGGGCAAGTAACATGGTCCTGCTTACAGAATATCCCAGCTTTCTGCTTGCTTCCTGCTGAAGCGTGGAAGTTGTGAAAGGAGCTGCCGGTGATTTTTTGCCGGGCTTTACCTGGATATCTGTTACTGTATATTCTGCGCCAATGCAGGATTTGAGAAATGATTCTGCATCTTCTGAATTCTGGTATTTCTTTCCTTCGGCCTTGAATGGAACATTCTTTCCTGAAACATCCTTGGCAGTAAATTCAGCATCAATCTTAAATGTGCTTTGAACATTAAAAGCGTTGATCTCTCTTTCTCTCTCTGCAATTAATCTTACAGCTACACTCTGAACTCTTCCAGCACTCAAATTATTCTTCATGCTCATCTTACGCCAGAGCACCGGACTTAGTTCAAAACCTACGATCCTATCAAGTATTCTTCTTGCCTGCTGCGCATTCACCAGGTTCATATTTACAGTCCTGGGATTCTTGACTGCTTCCTGTATTGCGGGCTTGGTGATTTCGTGGAATACAATTCTCTTGGTCTTTTCCGGATCCAATCCAAGTACTTCACAGAGGTGCCAGCTAATGGCCTCGCCTTCTCTGTCCTCATCCGTTGCCAACCATACTTCTTCGCTCTGTTTGGCCATGCTTTTTAATTCCTTGACAACCTTCAGCTTTTCATCAGGAACCTTATATCTGGGCTTGTAATGATTTTTAATATCGATCCCCATATCGTCCTTTTCCAGGTCGCGGATATGGCCATAACAGCTTCTAACCTCAAAATCTTTTCCTAAAATCTTTTCGATGGTCTTAGCCTTTGCCGGTGATTCTACTATCAATAAATTTTTCGCCATAGCTGATTTTCACTCCTTATAATACATCTTCAGGGCGTGCAATTTTAGCATATAACGCTTAAAGTAAAAAATTGGTGCCATCGCCTGTTGATTATTCCGCCACCTTGTGGCTATATTTATTAGCCCAACTTATCCTGTCTTCAATCAATGAACAAGGAACAATCCTATAGCATTTTTCCCCTTGGTGATTCCGCATTAACGATTGATTTGGGGAATTCTATCAATAGAGAAAAAAACCGTAAGGCTCTTGCCATATACGATTGGCTAAAACAAAATCAATTCAAGGGAATAAGAGATCTGATCGTGGCTTATAGCTCGGTCACTGTAATTTTCGATCCGATAATCGTTAAACAGCAACAAAAGCTGCAAACTACTGCATTCCAATTTTTGAGTGGCTGGCTTGAATCAGCATTTCATTCTTCTATCATATCGGAGAATGAGATGAGATCATCTGGTCGAAATTCCAGTTTGCTACAGTAAAAAATTTGGAACTGACCTGGAGTTTATCATGAATGAAAAAAAAATTTCATTGCAGGAATTGATTGATCTGCATTCTTCCTGCGAATACCGCATTTATATGATCGGCTTCCTGCCAGGCTTTGCGTATATGGGAGAGGTTGATCCAAAATTGCAAATTGGAAGAAAAGAGAAACCAGCGCAGGTTGCTGCGGGTAGTGTTGGCATTGCGGGGCTTCAAACTGGAATTTATCCCCTGGACTCGCCAGGTGGGTGGCAAGTCATCGGCAGAACACCACATTTATTATTCAATAAAGATGATAATCCATCAGTTAAACTTTATGCGGGTCAACGCGTAAAATTTTATCCGATTGATGAAAATGAATTTGAACTTCTAATTCGTGATCAAATGCATTCAACCTAAGCTGAACCCATGTCAATTTCTATTCTTCGGTCTGGTATAATGGATTCAATCCAGGATAATGGAAGATGTGGTTTTGGAAATCTTGGTATCAACACCAATGGTGCAATGGACCGATATGCAATGCAGGTTGCAAATTTCCTTGTAATGAATGAAGCTGACCGGGCTGTGTTAGAGATCCATTTTCCAGGTCCTCAAATATTGTTTGAACAGAATGCCCTTATTAGCATCACTGGTGCAGATTTCTCCGCTACTCTTAATGGCGATGAAGCTCCATGCTGGAGACCAATAGCAGTAAGGAGAAATTCAGTTTTGCAATTTATAAGAAATCATTCTGGAGCGCGGGCATATCTGGCTGTTCATGGTGGTTTTTCTGTTCCAGATTGGCTGGGCAGTTCAAGCACCAATCTCAAGGCAAGAGCTGGAGGATTTGAAGGAAGAAAATTGGAGAAAGGTGATGAGGTCAGGTTTGGTGAATCAAATCTCTATTTTCCATCTCTCTTAAAAGATGAAATGATATCAGTCTTGCCCTGGAGCGTGAATTCATGCAGCGCATATAATAAAAGAAACAGAATTGTCAATCCAAATGATCCCTCACCCGTCTCTACGCAGACCGAAGATGGAGGAGAACTTTATAAACTCCCTCTCCACGAATGGGAGAGGTACAAAACTGAAAATGAATTCGCATTTATTCCAGGTAGGGAATGGGATCTATTAACTGCTGATTCCAAAACAAAACTGCTGACCAAAATTTTTAATATTCATTCTTCCTCTGACCGGATGGGCTATTATCTAAATGGACCTGAACTTTTACTTAAGGAAGAATTTCAACTTGTCTCCTCAGCTGTAAACTTTGGAACTATTCAACTTCTTCCAAACAACCAATTGATCATACTTATGGCTGATCATCAGACTACCGGTGGTTATCCAAGAATTGGCCATCTTATTACTGTCCATCTAACCCAACTGGCACAACTGCCTGCGGGTGAACAAATGAGATTTAAAATAGTTGATTCGGCCACAGCAGAACAATTATTAGTTTCACAAGCACACGAGTTAATGGTGATAAGGAATTCCTGCACGGAGAAATTGAAAGCTGCCTTATGCTCAGCGTAGACCTCAATAGCGATCTTGGTGAAGGAATGGACAATGACCATTTCATCATGCCGTATATCAGTTCTGCGAATATTGCTTGTGGTTACCATGCCGGGAACGAGAGGATAATGTGCAGAACCATCGAACTTGCGATTGAGTATGATTTATCAATCGGGGCTCATCCCGGTTTCAAAGACAAAAGTAATTTTGGGAGGAAGGAATTAAAACTTAAGGATGATGAGTACTACAGAACTGTTTTGGATCAGCTTATACTGTTGCAGAAACTGATTATTGCAAGAGGTGGAAAGATGCGTCACGTCAAACCACATGGCGCATTGTACAACATGGCTGCTAAAAATTCATCAATCGCCGGAATTGTTGCCAGGGCAGTATTTGATTTTGAGCCCAGCCTGATCGTTTATGGATTATCTGGATCGCATTTAATATATGAATCGGAAAAATTAGGATTAACAACAGCAAGCGAAGTATTTGCTGACCGTACTTACCAGGAGAATGGTCAACTTACACCACGTTCTCAAAAAGATGCACTGATTCATGATAATGATATCGCAGTTCAACAAGTGCTTGAGATGATCACTGAATGCTTCACAACTTCAGTTTCAGGAAAAAAAATACCAATCAAGGCAGAAACCATTTGCATCCATGGCGATAGTAAGAATGCAATAACCTTTGCAAAAACAATTTACCACTACCTAAAAGATAAGAAGGTTGAAATCCACAGCACCTCGAAGTAGCAAAAGCTCAGGTTCCAGATCTGCCCTCATTGGAGCGGCATTCCTAATGGCAACTTCAGCTATCGGGCCAGGATTTATTACACAAACAACTGTATTTACCCAACAGCTTCTTGCAAGTTTTGGTTTTGTGATACTATGTTCCATTCTTTTAGACATAGCTGCTCAGTTGAATATCTGGAGAATCATCGCCATTTCCGGAGAAAAAGCACAGAATATTGCGAATAGTGTTATTCCCGGCACAGGCTATCTACTTGCTGTCCTGGTTGCATTAGGCGGGCTTGCATTCAATATTGGTAATGTAGCTGGAGCAGGACTTGGATTAAACGTTCTACTAGGGCTGGACGTAACCACTGGAGCAATAATTAGTGCACTGATAGGGATTTTCATCTTCTGGTTTCGTGAAGCAGGTTTATTGATGGATCGGTTTGCACAATTATTGGGATTTGTGATGATAGGTCTCACCTTGTATGTTGTTTTCAGATCCCAACCACCTCTATTGGAAGCTGTTCATCGCTCTTTCATTCCTGAAAAGATAGACGAGGTTGCAATTGTTACACTTGTTGGAGGAACAGTTGGAGGATATATAAGCTTTGCAGGTGGTCATCGTTTACTTGAAGCTGGTATAAAAGGAAAAGCCCATATTAAAGAGGTTAGCAAAAGCAGCATTACGGCAATCCTGCTTGCGTCAACAATGCGAATACTTTTGTTCCTTGCTGCCCTTGGAGTTGTGACAGCAGGAGTAGTATTGCAAAAAGAAAATCCAGCTGCTACAGTTTTCCAATCTGCAGCGGGAGAAATTGGTTACAGAATATTTGGATTGGTGTTATGGTGTGCAGCCATCACTTCAGTGGTAGGCTCAGCATATACCTCTGTCTCTTTTCTCTCTGTATTCGCAAAAGTTTTCGATTCTAAGAGCAGGGTATGGATCACATTATTCATTCTTATTTCTACAATTATTTTTGTCATTATAAAGAAACCACCAGCTGCGATTCTTGTATTTGTTGGTACGCTGAATGGATTTATATTGCCTATTGCACTGGCATTAATGTTAATGGCAGCAAATAAAAAGGCCCTGATGAAGGATTACAAACATCCTACTGTGTTAAAGGTCGTGGGATGGGTGGTGGTGGTTGTGATGAGTTGGATGGCGGCTTCCAGCATTTTGAAATTTTGAAAATTCGAAATTGGGAAATTTCATAGAAGTAATTAAACCTCAATTTCAGAATTTCCCAATTCCAAAATTCTTATGATTTCCTTCACACTTTCTCCTGCAATTTCCCGTTCTTTGTTTGCTCCAACTTCAACTTCACCGGATTTACTTATTTGATCAAACTTTATTGGTTATGAATAAGCCGTCTGTAAATGGGCAGAATGGGTTACTAAACTATTCTTCCTTTGACCACAAGCGCAAGAAAGAGGCATCCTCCAATTTTTTATGGTGGTGTGCCGGCGCTCACCAGAAGTTATTGAAGCAATTTCCTTCCGAGCATAGTAAATACGCAGGAATAGGTGGAGTAATCCTCGCAACTTTTGTGCTCGCTGCTCTCGCTGGGGGATATGCGATTTATAGTGTGTTTGGAAGTTTGCTTTGGACAATAGCCTTTGCCGTGATCTGGGGATTGATCATTTTTAATTTCGACAGATTCCTCGTTTCAACAATGCGGAAGTACGGTGTTACCAGAGGTCAGCAGATAAGGATGGCCATTCCACGTTTGTTGCTTGCACTCCTTATAGGAATAACAATCGCCAGACCTCTTGAACTTAAAATTTTTGAGAAAGAGATTGATGTGAAAGTGACTGAAAACAGGCATAAGAAAATGTTGCTAAACGATAGCCTGCTTAATCTACAGACCCTTTCCACGATTCAAACTGCAACAACAGAGCGTGACAGATTAGTTTCAAGAAAAACAAGTCTTGAAGACACTCTAAACAGATTGCAATCTGCCTATATCCAGGAAGCTGATGGTACTGGTGGTTCTTTGCAAAGAGGTATTGAATCACTCACAAGGCTAAAGCAGGAAGCTTACATCAACGCATTTAACCAATATAAACCAGAGTTGCTACAGCTGCAGGCAGGCCTTACATCCCAGGATAGTATCCTTGCGAATATTCGCTCTGCAACTGAAGTAAAGCGTACACAATATGCAGCCGAGTTGGCGGGCAAAGTTGGATTCCTGGAAAGAAATAAAGCATTATCAGATCTTTCCGATGAAGAATCAAGTGTGTGGTGGAGTAACTTTTTGCTTACACTTCTTATCATTCTTATTGAAATAGGTCCTGTTCTTTCTAAATTAATTCTGAATGTAGGACCCTACGACATCGCCCTGGCAAAGGAAGAATTATTGCAGATGGCAACATCGGAACAGGAATTACGTACCGAAAAAGAATTGCTGATCGAAAAGCAAAAACTCATCGTGCAAATGAAAAAGGAAGTTTCCGAAGAATTGGTTGGTAAAATCACGGCACTTCAAAAAGAAAATATAGAAAAGGATCTCCAGCAATGGCAGAACGGAGGAATCGGCACTTCAAAAAGTGAATCACTGGATGATGTCGTGAGTAAAGGGAAAGGCACAATATGATTACAAGTCAGAAAATGTGATCTGATAGTTCTATCTACTCAATTAACACGACAAGCTTTGAAGTTTGTCCTTCTTTCTCCATCTTTGATTGTAACTATGGTTACAATTGGTCTTATTAGGGAAAGAAAGATTCCACCGGACAATCGCGTTGCACTAACTCCTGCGCAATGTAAATGGATCAAACGAAATTTTGCCAATGTTAGGATCATTGCAGAGTCCTCTCCAATCCGATGCTTTAGTGATAACGAGTATTTAATGGCGGGCGTGGAAGTGAAGAATGACATGAATGAATGTGATTTCTTGCTTGGTATCAAAGAAGTTCCTACTGATGAACTTATTGCTGGAAAAACATACCTGATATTTCTCCCACACACGCAAGCAGCAACCCCATAACCAGAAGTTAATGCAGGCCATAGTTGAAAATGGAATAACGCTTATTGACTACGAATGCCTGGAGCATGAGGACGGCCAGAGAATCCTTGGATTTGGATTTTTTGCTGGTCTGGTTGGTGCACATAATGGAATCATGGCATATGGAAGACGCACAGGATCATTTGACCTCGTTCGGGTGCATCAACAGAGAAGTTTCAGGGAATTGATCCACACCTATTTTGGATTGAAACTTCCTAATATTAAAATTGCTGTTACTGGGAGTGGGAGAGTAGCTCACGGAATACTAGAAATAATGAACCTGCTGGGGGTTCATGAGGTGGAGCCTGATGAATACCTGAAAAGGCAATATGCTTACCCGGTCTATACTCAACTTAAGGGTGGTGATCTATATGAACAGATTTCAAGTGGCGAATATTCACGCCTTCATTTTCACGAGCAACCCGAGGAATACAGATCTAAATTTTTGCCTTATGCTTTTGAAACCGATATTTTAATGAATGGTGTGTACTGGGATAAGAATATCCCGAGGTTGTTCGAGAAAAACGATATTCAATTGGATGGATTCAGAATTCATGTTATTGCTGATGTTACGGATGATACCAATGGATCTGTTCCAATAAACCTGGGCGATCAAACAATTGAGAATCCTATTTACGGAGTTGATAAAAGTAGTTTTCAAAAGACTTCTCCCGGACTTCCCGGTTCCATTGATATTATGGCCGTTGGAAATCTGCCAAATGAACTTCCCAGAGATGCCTCAAGGTATTTTGGAGAACAATTGATAAAATTTGTAATCCCCGATCTATTGAATCCAGGTCTGTCCGATCTCATCCATCGAGCGATGATGGTTAATAGCGGAAAACTTACCGTCCCATACGAATATTTGAAAGAATATGCAGAACCTTATCAGGCGGGTTGAAGATTCAGGTAATAATCTTTTAGAAGTTCGGTGAATTCAGGTGTGTATTTACCTTGATCATCCTGGATCACTAACTCGAGTTGGGGAACGAAATTATTTTTCCTGAGCGAGTATTGAAGAATGCATCGGAAATACTCGTTCGATTTAGTTTGCTTAATCAAGAGCTTCTCAACAGGAAATAAATTATGCTTCATCGCCAATTCCTCGAAAAACTGCATTCGATGGTAAGGAAGAAGAATCCCAAATGAGCCATCAGTCGTAAGATTGGTTACTACAACCTTAATGAGTTGTTCAAGCGTCAACGATTTGCTATGCTTAGCAATATTCAATTCTTCTGATTCTGATTGAAGATCATTTTCAAAGAATGGAGGGTTTGCAATAATGAAATCATATTTGTTCTGGAAGGCAAATGTCCTCACATCGCCCGGAAATACTTTTAATTTATCCCGCCACGGACTGTGCTGAATATTTTCTTTTAATTGTTTGAAGGAATTAAGATCGATTTCAATTCCATGTATATCTGCCTTGTTTTTTTGTGCAAGCATCATCATCAGGAGGCCAGTTCCACTCCCGATATCCAGGACCAGTGAATAAGATGGGATCTTTTCTGCAAACCAGGCTCCCAGAATACAGGCATCTGTGCAAACCTTCATTGCACACTTATCCTGGTAAATAGTGAACTGCTTGAATTGAAAATAAGGGTTAGGCATGATCAACTGGTGCAAGATAAAGAAAAGGAGGTCGGAAGTCAGAGGTCGGAGGTCGGAAAGAAATTTAACCGCCAGGACGCAAGGACGCGAAGTATCGCAAGGGAGAATTAAATTTGCTGCGTGCCAACAATACTTGCAATTGAATCATCCTGCGACGAGACCTCCGCAGCTATCTGCAAAGATGGAAAACTCCTTTCCAACATTATTTCCAATCAAACTATACATCAGCAATATGGTGGTGTGGTTCCTGAATTAGCAAGCAGGGTGCATATGCAGAACATAGTTCCAACCGTGGATGCAGCCTTGAAGAAAAGTAAGGTCAAGGTAGAAGAATTGGATGCAATTGGGTTTACACAAGCGCCAGGACTCATCGGGTCTTTGTTAGTAGGCGCCCAATTTGCAAAATCAATGGCGATTTCCCTTGGAATTCCTTTGCTCGCTGTCCACCACATGCAAGCTCACGTGATCGCGAATCTTATCGATGATCCAAAACCATCTTTTCCATTTCTCTGCCTAACTGTTAGTGGGGGCCATACCCAGATTGTGATATGTAATTCTCCAGCTCATATGAAAGTATTAGGAGAATCAATTGATGATGCCGCCGGTGAGGCATTTGACAAATCTGCCAAATTGCTTGGTTTACCCTATCCAGGCGGACCACTAATTGATAAACATGCAGCCAATGGTGATCCAAATCGATTCAAGTTTGCTGAGCCAAATATTCCCGATCTGAATTTCAGCTTCAGTGGACTTAAAACTTCGATCTTGTATTTTCTCCGTGATCATACGAAGGATGATCCCTCATTTGTTTCCAAAAATTTTGATGACCTCTGTGCATCAATCCAAAATTCCATTGTACAAATTCTTTTGAAGAAGTTTAAGAAGGCGGCCTTAATTACAGGAATCAAAGAATTATGTCTTGCGGGTGGTGTCTCCGCTAATTCTGGACTCAGGAAGGAATTTCACGAACTGGGAGAAAAGATGCATTGGAAAACCTATATACCATCATTTGAATATTGCACTGACAATGCTGGAATGATTGCAATGACCGCGCATTATAAATATCTGGCGAAGGATTTTTCAGATTTATCAGTAAGCCCTACCGCCAGAGCAGAATGGTAATCGGAACAATTTTAGACTTACATTCCTTGCGATACTTCGCGTCCTTGCGCCTTTGCGGTTAAAATTTCTCCTGACTTCCTACTTCTGACTTCGGACCTCGTTTTACTTACTCCGTATAGCCACTACCGGATCCATCCTTGCAGCGATGGTTGCAGGAATAATTCCTGCCAATACCCCTACAAACATGCAAATGCCGACTGCCATTGCAAGCGTATCTGGCGATATGACCACAGGAAACCCAATGACTGCGGAGAGTATCAAGGTGAGAATGAACACTAAAATGAGTCCTATCAGACCGCCAATAATGCAGAGGAAGGCTGATTCAAGAAGGAACTCTATAAGTATCGTTGATTTTTTTGCACCCAATGCTTTTTTAAGACCTATCTGACTTGTGCGTTCACGAACTGTGACGAACATGATGTTGGCAACGCCAAACATACCTACGATGAGAGAAAGTGCTGCAATTGCCCAGCCTCCTTTGTTTATCCCGCTGAAAAGGCCTTTTATTACCTGGCTGAATGAATCTATATCATTCAATGAGAAATTGTCTTCCTCAGTTGGTCTAAGCTTTCGTAATGAACGCATACCTCCTGCCAGTTCATCTTTTAGTGCCGCCATGGGAACATCCTGTCTTCCCTGTACCATGATCACTGGTCCTCCATTCTCATCTCTGATCATCTGCCGCACAAATCCATATGGCATTATCATGCTGTTATCATAGTCCCAACCACCCATCATACTCTGGCCCTGTTTCTTGATCACGCCAATTATAACGCCTTTTTTTCCCTGCCTTAATTTGATCTGTTTACCTAAAGCATTTTCCGCCTTCCCAAACATTTTTTCGGCCACCACATTTCCAATAACAACGGTATTTGAAGAGTAGTCATAATCTGCTTGCTGCAGATATCGGCCAATTATAATTTCAACAGGAAGGATGTTTACAAAATCCTCGGAAACGCCATAATAATTTACTCCGGTCAGGACATCATCTTCATATTCGATCTGATCTGTGTTATTGATTGCAAAGGCAATATTTGAGGCACTGGGGACCTTTAATTTTAAGGTCTTCATCTCCTCATACTTCGGATAGGGACGCTTGATATATTTCCACCAGGGATAATCATTTCCACCATCCGCATATTCCCATTTATCAATATAGACGGTGTTACTGCCCAGCGCCTTAATGTCCTTCTGAATGGCGGCCTCCATACTATTGATTGTGGACACAACACTGATGATGCAAAATATCCCGAAGGTGATGCCAAGCAAGGAGAGAAAGGTGCGAAGTTTATTGGAACGGAATTCCTGCAACGCCATTTTCAGACTGGTCCATATGATCTCTAAATACCTGAACATATTCAAATGTAAGAAAAGTTGAATTGGGATTTTTTGCTTAAACCGCAAAGACCTGGCGAAACCTTGCGTCTTTCCGCCTTTGCGGTTAATCTTTTAAAGTTTTTTTAAGGGACGTTTCTTAATCATGCCCCCCTTTGTATCCCTGATGCTGTGCATCACCACGAAGGCTCCCGGATCTATAGACTGGATCTCGGTTTTCAACCGCGAAATCTCAAGCCGGGTGACTACGGTGTATAGAATATTGATTTCCTGAAATACATGTCCTCTCTTCCCAAATCCCCGCACACCTTTATACACTGTGATACCCCTCCCTAATTGCTCAGTGATCATTTGACTGATCTCTTCATTTTTTGAAGAAACTATTGTGACACCAGTATATTCTTCTATGCCTTCGAGTATAAAGTCAACAGTCTTAGATGCAACGAAATAGGTGATTATCGCATAGAGCGCAACTTCTACTGAAAGAAGGTAAACAGCAACTGAGAAAATAATAATGTTCATGATCATGATGATATCACCAATGCTCAGACTGATCCTTCTACTTATATAAATCGCAAGTACTTCCGTGCCGTCAAGCACTCCACCACCTCTGACCGCCAAACCTATTCCTGCCCCAAGAAAAAATCCACCAAAGACCGCAATGAGCAATTTATCATCAGTGACAACTGGATATTTGATTACTTCAATACACACAGCCAGGGCAATGATGGCCATTACCGTTTTCAATGCAAAAATTTTACTGATCTGCCGGTATCCAAGAATAACAAAGGGGATGTTTACTAGAACCAGCAAAATTGAAAGTGGAAGCCCAGTGAGTGTCAACAAAAGCGAGATACCCGTTGCTCCTCCATCAATAAACCTGTTGGGGATCAGGAACCCTTTCAATCCAAAGCCGGCTGATAAAACTCCGACTGCAAGAAGGATCAGAGATTTAACATTATCATTCCTCACAACCCGCTGCCGATATCGCTTTTTGGCGCTGGAATAATTGCCTTTCGAGGTTTGATGTCGAACTGCATTGATCACGGCCTGTTGTGAAATGGGATTCATTCCGGACTTTTGCCAAAGTTACAAAGTTTGAGAGGTAGGAAAGGTCTGACATGAGCATTCTGGGCCAGAATTGAGGAATGTTTTATGAGAAAACCTTAACTCAACTATTCCTACTTTTGCGACCCTTATCGCCTTTCAATATGAGTTACGAGACCGAGATACAAAAAAGAAAAACTTTCGCGATTATTTCACACCCGGATGCTGGTAAGACAACCCTTACTGAAAAATTTCTATTGTTCGGCGGAGCCATTCAGACTGCAGGAGCTGTAAAAAGCAATAAGATTAAGAAGCACGCTACGAGTGACTTCATGGAAATAGAAAGACAGAGAGGAATTTCTGTGGCCACATCAGTCATGAGTTTTGAATACAAGAGTAACCTGATCAACCTTCTTGATACTCCCGGACACAAAGATTTTGCTGAGGACACCTTTCGGACGCTGACTGCAGTTGATAGCGTAATCCTGGTTGTAGATAGTGTAAATGGGGTAGAAGAACAAACCAGGAAACTGATGGAGGTATGCCGGATGCGCGATACCCCAGTGATCGTCTTCATCAATAAACTGGACAGGGATGGCAAGAACAGATTTGATCTGCTTGAAGAAATAGAAAAAGAATTGTCGATCCAGTTACATCCGATGACATGGCCCATTAACAGTGGAAAAGATTTCAAAGGAGTTTATAATCTTCACGACAAAAGCCTGTTGCTTTTTTCTCCCAACCAGAAAGCATCTGAAGAAGACATACTCCCGATAAGTGATTTGAATGACAAGATGATTGATGAGAGATTGGGAGAAAAAGATGCCTATCAACTCAGAGAGGATGTGGAATTGATCTCTGGCGTATATGGTGACCTGGAAGGAAGCGATTACCTGGCGGGTAAAGTTGCACCGGTATTCTTTGGTAGTGCTATCAATAATTTTGGCGTTAAGGAACTACTTGACACTTTTATAAGGATCGCTCCAACACCCAGGAATCGTGAAGCTACCTCCCGGGTTGTTGAACCAAATGAAAATAAATTCAGCGGATTTATTTTTAAGATACATGCAAATCTGGATCCGAAACACAGGGATAGGATTGCATTTTTGAGAGTTTGTGCTGGTAAGTTTGAGCGGAACCACTATTATCATCACGTCAGGCTTGATAAAGATGTTCGGTTCAGTAATCCCTACAGCTTTCTCGCCAGGGAAAAAGATGTTATTCAGGAAGCATTTCCCGGGGATGTTGTCGGGCTTTTCGATACCGGGAATTTCAAAATTGGAGATACACTCACTGAGGGAGAAAATTTCTATTTTACTGGCATTCCTTCTTTTTCACCTGAAATATTCAAAGAGGTTGTGAATAAGGATCCGATGAAGACTAAGCAGCTTGAAAAAGGACTTTTACAACTTACAGATGAAGGCGTTGCTCAATTGTTCACCCAGTTTGGTGGAAATAAGAAAATAATTGGTTGTGTGGGCGAACTTCAGTTTGAAGTAATTCAATACAGGTTATTGCATGAATATGGAGCTTCCTGCGAATTTAGGCCACTGCCATACTACAAAGCATGCTGGATAAGCAGTTCAGACCCGCGTAAGCTCGAAGAATTCATGAAATTCAAGAATAATGTTGCTGAAGATAAAGATGGTCATCCTGTTTATCTGGCGCAGAGTGAATGGTTCCTGAATACTGAGAAAAATAATAATCCTGCGATTGAATTTCATTTTACTTCTGAAATACACAAGGAAGCAGTTTAATACTCTTCATAATATTGACTGATGAAAATTCTTGCATCCAATCGATTGTACGCGAGACGTTATACCATGGAAGACCTGGATAATTTCTATGCGCTCAATGGTGATGAGGAAATAATGCGGTACATCAGGCCAGTAAAAACGATGGAAGAAACAAAGGAATTTCTGTCGCAAAATATTCTCTTCTACGATGCGAACTCCCAGTTAGGAAGATGGGCACTAATCAGCAAAGAAAAAGATCAATTCGTTGGTACTTTCTCATTGCTGCCATTGGAAACGACAAATGATATTCATATTGGGTATGCACTATTGAAAGATTATTGGGGTCTTGGCTATGCTGCAGAAATCGTGAAAGCAGGTATTCAGTATGCTTTTTCAGACCTTGGACTTAAGTCGCTCACAGCAGTTACTTATAAGGACAACCTTGCTTCACAGAAAGTATTGCTCAGGAATGGGTTCTATGAGGATGGGATCTACGCCGAGCATGGGAATGAGAATTTGCTTTTTAGAATAGATTTTGTTTAACCGCAAAGATGCCGCATAATTATGAATCAGTCATTAGTTACGTTGCAATAGGAACAAATTACAAACACCAAGAACCAAGGAAATATCAATAAGGAAATAAAAACAATTCGTATGGACCGCGACTTTTATTTGGTTTTCGGTCATTGGTAGTTCTTTAATTTATTGTTTTGCTCCTATGGAGCAAGATTTCATTAATATATTTTGCTACCGACCTGTTACCCGTCCGGGGCAAATTGAATCTACCCCCACTTCGGCCCCATGCTCCTCGCCCCATCGGGGCGAAAGGTTGGTAGCAGATAATAATAACAATTCAAATGTCGCGTAGCGGCATTACACAGTTTCTATTTTGATAGTTTCTTGTTATCTGGGTTTTGTTTTTTGGTTCTTGGTACTTCACTATTTTGCCGCAAGGGCGCCAGGACGCGAAGTAACGCGAAGAAGGTCCTTGCGAAACCTTGCGCCTTGGCGTCCTTGCGGTTAAACTCTTCCCTAAAACTCCAACGGTACGCCAGTATAATTTTGAGGTGTAATTCTTTTCAACTCTTTCTTAATAGTCGCAGAAATCTTTAGATCATCAATAAACTTATGAATTGATTTTTGGGTAATGCCTGAATTACCTCTTGTAAGTTCTTTTAATGCTTCATATGGCTGATCATATTTTTCTCTTCTAAGGATCGTTTGAATAGCTTCAGCTACAACAGCCCAATTATCCTCAAGATCCTGATTCAGTTTATCAGGGTTTAAGACAAGTTTGGACAATCCTTTTTCAATAGATCTGAAAGCAACAACAATATGTGCGAAAGGAATTCCCAGGTTTCTCAATGCTGTAGAATCAGTGAGGTCTCGCTGAAGACGAGAGATAGGAAGCTTATTTGATAGATGTTCCAGCAATGCATTTGCAATCCCAAGGTTCCCTTCTGCATTCTCGAAATCGATCGGATTGACCTTATGAGGCATCGCGGAAGAACCAACCTCGCCTTTTTTTAGGTTCTGTTTGAAATAATCCATCGACACATAGGACCAGACATCTCTGCAAAAATCGATCAGGATGTTGTTAATCCTTCTCATAACATCGAAATGCGCAGCCAGATTATCATAGTGTTCTATCTGGGTAGTAAATTGTTGTCGCTGCAATCCTAAAACTCCCTGCACAAAATCATTTCCCAACTTCACCCAGTCTTTCTTGGGAAATGCTACATGGTGCGCATTGAAATTGCCGGTAGCCCCTCCGAATTTTGCAGAAAATGGAATCTGGATGAATTGCTCTACCTGATCCTCTATCCTTTCTGTAAAAACTAATATCTCTTTCCCAAGAAGGGTTGGACTGGCAGGTTGCCCGTGAGTTCTTGCTAACATTGGGACCTCTCCCCATTTTTTTGCCAGAATTTTCAATTGCTTATTCAGATTAAGCAAGGCCGGCAGATATTCTATCTCAATAGCGAGTTTCCAGCTAAAAGGGATGGCTGTATTATTGATGTCCTGTGAGGTGAGTCCAAAATGAATCCATTCCTTGATATCGCCAGCCCCAAATTCTTCTAGTTTTTTCTTGAGGAAATATTCAACGGCTTTTACATCATGATTAATAGATTCTTCCAATTCTTTGATCTGAAGGGCATCTTCAACCGAGAATTCTGTAGTAAGCTGTTCTAACTTTTTCCTGGTGGCGGAAGGAAGAGCAAAGAATTTTTTATCAGCTAGGAAGAGAAAATACTCAGCCTCTACCAGGACGCGGTACCTAATTAGTGCAAATTCAGAAAAATACTCATCCAAATGTTCTACCTGCTTTCTATAACGGCCGTCAATAGGAGAGATAGCTGTCAGGGAAGAAAGTTCCATGCTGTAGTTCGTATTAGTCCTGCAATTAATTTTGCGCCACAAACCTACTGCAATTTTTCTTGCGGTCTGGTTATAAACTAAAGCTCAGCCATTGCACAATAAGATAAGGGTAGGCATTGTAAACTATCTGAACACAAAGCCTTTACTATTTGGAATTGAACATTCAGAAATCATCGGAGAGATTGAATTGATCAAGGATTATCCCTCAAAAATTGCCTCTCGACTAGTGGAAGATGAGATCGACCTGGGACTGGTGCCGGTGGCGGTAATTCCTGGTCTGGCCGAATCTCATATCATCACCGATTACTGTATTGGAAGCAATGGACGAGTGGCCTCAGTTTGCTTATTCAGTGAAGTGCCATTAAATCAAATCAAAAGGGTTTTGATGGATTATCAGAGCAGGACCTCGGTAGCATTAGCCAGACTTTTGTTGAGAGAATTTTGGAAAGTTGATCCTGAGATAATCAATACAACTGATGAATATCAATCAGAGATCAGGGGTTCAACTGCAGGTCTGCTGATCGGCGACCGGGCATTAGCCCAGCGAAATCATTCTCCATACATATACGACCTGGGAGAAGCGTGGAAACTACATACTGGTCTACCCTTCGTATTTGCAGCTTGGGTTAGCAATAAAAAATTGCCTGAAGATTTCGTCAATGCTTTCAATAGTGCAAATGCCGAGGGCCTTGCACACCTCGATGAAATTGCAACCTTAAATGCCAACCCTAATATTGACCTTAAGAAATATTTTACTGAGTTCATTAGCTATAAACTGGATGAACCTAAGCGTAAGGGTCTAGAGTTATTTTTGGAGAGAATAAAAGCAGAAAATTGATATGAATTAAAAAGTTAAAATGAAAAATGTAAAATAACTCTTTGTCTATATTTTTCATTTTACATTTTAACCCCAAAGACGCGAGGGACGCAAGGTTACGCCAGGAATCTTTGCGTAACATCGCGTCCTTGCGCCATGGCGGTTAATCTTATTATTCCTGTCGAAGCACTCTAAAGCTTTCAACTTTGTTTCCCGAAATAACCCGGAGATAGTAACTGCCAACGGGTAGCCTTCCTAAGCCATCCATGCTTATTATGTTCTGACCTTCATTTAGCTGTACCTGTCTTGACATGAGCTGTCTTCCAAATACATCACTCAGCACCATTGTTACTTTTTCCCTTGCGAGACCCTTTATTGATACTCTTAATGAGCTTGCAAAAGGATTGGGACTGATAACTATTCGATTTTGGGCGTTATCGATAACGATCTTTGATTTTGTAAGAGGAGCCATGGCACCTGAACCCGCAGCAACGGTTACAAATGCACCCTTATCGCAAATGAACGTCCAGTTCGTAGAATAGTACGCCACTCTCACAAAGAAAGTTCCCTCGCCAAGCTGAGGTACAATTGCAGTATTTGGAGAAGGAGAATAAGCTTGATTGAATACAGTTGCCCACTTACTATCAAAAATCTGGATTGTAGTATTTGGTCCATTTAATCCCTCAACCTGAATGGTTCCATTGTTTCCGGGATGAATAGAGATACTATTACATATTAATTCTCTATTAACATAGACTTCAATTGTTTTCTCACAAATTGGTGTCCATGCCTCAGAGTAGAATCTGACGTTAACGAAATACTGACCGGATGGTAAACCATTAACTAACGCAAGATTATTCTGATTTGAATAAATCTCATTGGAAACACTGGCCCACGCACTATTGAACACCTGAATTCCTACATGAGGAACTCCACTAAGGCCAGCAATTGTTATCCAATCTGAACCAGTATTTACAGTCACTTCACTGCAATCCTTAGAAAGCATGCCAACCTCCTGCGCGGTTAGGGCCCGGTTATAGATCCTGACCTCGTCAATCACTCCTTTAAACCAGTAGGGAAAGGTTGGATTGTTCATTTTGCCAAGGAAAAGAGGTAAACCACTTCCTCCATATATGAATGAACCTGCTTTGGATGCTACCTGGTTTCCATTCACATAGAATCTTGTAGTTGAGCCATCAAATGTTAACACTACAGAATACCATTCTTCCTTCGTGACATAGGGAGTGTAAGGTGATGTAACCGCTCCGTTTCTTCCAAAGCCTCCATAAAAATTCTGGTGTAAGGAATCCACTGGATTTGAACAATTGAGTCCCGCGTTGAACACAGCATCAGAATATAAAAGTGAGTACCATCCGTCAGGAAATTCGTCGACTCCCTTGCTTAGGATCACATTGCCATGACAGGCACCCTGATAGAATCCTTGCGGCTTTACCAACGCATAGAGAGTAATCCGACTTGGATTCAGGCTAGAACTATTTGGAATCTCGATGTAGGAGCTTGCACCATTAAAAAGGTAAGCCGTATTTGGACTTCCATTTCTCCCCGCTGTTGGAGTGGCATTATTGAAAATCGGGTTATTGTTATTACCACTTTGATCATTAGCATTGCCATTAAAAGAATAATAGGCAGCAAGGCCCATGTTCAAATTTTGAGCGGCAATAGTAAATGAGGTCAGAACCAGGGCTAAGAAAATTGATACTTGTTTCATTACAGTGGGTTTAGTTGATAGACTACAATCATCTATTGCTCTTTCCATATGGGAAAGAAAATAATAAAATTCCTTGGGATCAATTCAAATTAATGATGGGGTGTTTCTCAAATTTACTTTAAGCAGGTTCAGCGGGGTAAATTGAAATTACTGAAAAAGCAACAATCTTCGCTGGGGCATAAAAAAAAGGTCTTATTAGATAAGACCTTCATTTTCAAAATATATTTCTGGTGAGTTACTGCTGTCTAAGGACTTTATAACTCTCAACACTATTTGATGAAACAATTCTCAAAAAATAGCTCCCAGCTGGAAATTTCCCTAAATCATCCATTGTTAGGCGGTTGATTCCTTCCGTTAACTCCACTTGTTTTGTTGCGAGCAATTTTCCAAAAGCATCACTAAAAACCAAAGTGGCTTTTTCTTTCTTTTTAGAATCAATGTTTATTCTTATTGAACTCTTAAAAGGATTCGGAGCAATGGTGACAGATCGCTTGAATTCCTCCGAAAGTATTGCTGGTCCGCTCACTTTTGCGAGTTGAGCCGATCCGCAAGAACTAATTGTCACTACAACAGGAATTGTTGAACTATAGCAACCTACACCACTGATATTAATTGCAGCATAATAGGTACCCGATACCGATACATTCTGCACACTAGCGGGACTCATTTTGTTGTTATCTGTTGCTGGAGTTCCTGTATGCCAGGTAACTGTGGTGCCCGATGGTAATCCTGAAACAGAATAAACATTATTCAAATTAACAGTGGTTGATGGGCAGGAATTAGAAACGCAAATTGAACCTTGAGGACATTGATCAACAACAACAACGCCCAGGCTTTTTTCACAAATAAATTGCCAGCCGCTTGTATAATAAGTAACCTTAACGTTATAAAGACCACCTGAAAGTTGTTCAACCTTAATATTATTTGGAGGATTCGTATATGTTTGATTAAATACTGTAGCCCAGGCGCTATTAAAAACCTGGATAGTTACTATAGGTCCATTTAACCCTGAAATATTAATAGCTCTTATTGCAGGAGTAATTTCAATTCCATTACAATTATAGGTTGTCTGATCATCGTCTGTTATAGTAACTACTCCAGAATCAATTGAAATAGGTATGGCGGATCCTCCTAAGACTACAAAAAAGCTTTCTTCCTGTTCATTTGTTTGGTCATTTACCAGGTCAATCTCAACAGAGGCACATAATTGGCCTGCAGGAATTGTTATTGTTCCTCCTTTGCTTAGATAATCATTACCTACAGTTGCGGTGCCATTTCGAGTTGCATAATTTACACTCGATGGTGAGGAACGCTGGGCAGTCAAACAAATTTGAAGGCTAGCGGTTCCTGCGCTTTCATTTACAGTAACGTTAGATATCACAAACGACGGTTCACTAGGTGCTGTAACTACGGCATTGAATCCTCTTTCACACTTAATAGACCAATCAGAACCATAGTATCTAACATTTACAAAATACTGTCCTGCAGGAAGCAATGAAATGTCTACGTTGTCCTGCGGGCTGTTATAAACCTGACTAAAAACACTCTGCCAATTACTATTGAATACCTGAATGCCAGCAATGGGAGCACCTGCCAGGCCGGTAACACTTATTGTTTGAACCCCGCCAGTAACATTAAAACTGTTGCAATCCTGTGAAAGAGCACTTACTTCATCGGCATTTAATGCCCGATTGTAAATTCTTACTTCATCCATTACTCCCTTGAACCAATACGGGAATAATGGATCATTCATGGTACCAAGGAAAAGTGCAGAACCATTATTTGAAACAGGAGATGAGCCCACCTTGGAGGCAATGAGATTTCCATTTACATAGAACTTTGTGATAGCGCCATCATAAGTGAGTGTAACATAATACCATTTTTCCTTTTCAACATAAGGCGTGTATGCAGAAGTAACAGCCCCATTAGTTCCAAAAGTTCCATAAAAATTTTGGTGCAAGGAATCAACAGGCACATTGCCGCAATTCTGGTTATTTGTGTATAATACATCTGAGAACAAAAGTGAATACCATGAGTTGGCACTTTTGTCAGTTCCCCTACTAAGGATCACATTTGCGTGGCAATTTCCCGTATAAAATCCCTGCGGTTTTACAAGAGCAAATAAAGTAACCTGAGATGGATTTAAGGAAGCGCTAGATGGAATTTCTATGTATGAATTAATACCATTAAAATAATAGGCAGAATTCGGAACCCCTTTCTTACCGGCAACCAGAGTTGCATTGTTCCAATAAGGATGATTACCATTTCCACTTTGATCGTTGGAGTTGCCATTAAATGGATAGTGCGCTATTAGACCTTGAGTCAAATTTACCTGGGCGGAAACAGCTACCGAAAATAGGAGTAAGGTTAGGCAAGAGAACAGATATTTCATTGGGGTTTGCTTTAAAAATGCGTGAAGAACAAATATAGACAAAGAGAGTGTGCCCATTCAATTATTATGGTTGTTTGTACTCAAGATTTCACGCACAAAGAATATTGCATAATCCAAAGTAGATTAAGGCTATACAATACGCCTGCTTATGAAAGATGGATTATTTGAATGAGAAGATATTCAATTGAATATCATACATGTATAAGTCTTTCTTGCCTCGTAATAAAGGATGATCATAAACAGATGTTGCTTCTTTTATGTAGTATTTAAAGCCATTCTCGTTTAAAATAGCGAGGATTTCATTCAGCTCCTTGTTTTGATCAAAATTGCCATGGTATTCGATAAAAAGGTTCTGAACATTTACCAATTCTTGCCGAATGTCTTTAATCACTTCATACTCGGCCCCTTCAATATCCATTTTCAGAAAGTCTACCTGATTTTTCAAAAGATTTTTTAATCTGGTGGCTTTTACCTGGACTCCCAAATTATTGCTGGGTTCAATCTTACTGGACATTGATCCTTCAGTCTTGAAGTTCAGGAAGCCATCCTCAATCCAAACTGCTTCCTTTCTTAGCTCAACCTTTTTCAACTGGAAGGAACCAACATTTTTTGTAAGCAACTCAAAGTTTTTTTCATCTGGTTCAAATGCTATGATGTTTGCTGAAGGATGATGATTTTTAATATAGATTACACTGAGACCGATATTTGCGCCGCAATCAATAACGTTTGCATTTTCCCTCAATTCCTGTTTGTAGATTTCCTGGATGAATATTTCGTCTAAACCATGAAGGAGCTCTTGTGGACTGGTAAAATATACAAATGAGCCTAAGATCTTGTGCTTTCTGATTTGGCCAGGTGGGAGATGCTTGTAGTACCTCTTCTTATATGCACCAAGGTTAATATCCTTATGCTGATTCTTGAAAAGCTTCGACAAGCGCCAAATCAAACCAGTGCGAAGATTCTGTATAAGAGACTTATTTTGCATCTAAATCAATTCTGTTGCAAAATACAAAGAAGTAGGGCAGTTAATTGGAAACATATGATCTCAATAATTGTGTGTTCGATTCGACCGGATTTATTAAAAAGACTGGAAGAAAATATTTCGGTCACAATTGGCCTTCCTTATGAGGTTCTCGTATTTGACAACCGTACTGCTGGCAAAGGCATTTGTGAAGTTTATAATTTACTCGCTCTTAAAGCGAGGTTTGATACCTTGTGTTTTCTTCATGAGGATATTGAATTTCAGTCAAAAAATTGGGGAACTTCTCTAAATGATTTTTTTTTGAATAATTCTACTTTCGGAGTTGCAGGGATAGCAGGTTCCGCTTATAAATCAGCAAGTTATTCTGGTTGGTATACTGGCAACAAAATGCTTGACGTGTACCACGTTATTCATCAGTTTCCAAATAAACGGGAAGAACAAAAAAACCTTCAGGATGAATCGAAAAACTTTTATCCTGTTGTTTGCATTGATGGAGTTTTCATAGGTGCCCGGAAAAATGTATGGAATTCGATACGATTCAATGAAGAAAAATTGAAAGGATTTCATTTCTATGATATTGATTTCTCATTGCGGTCATCACTTGCAGGGATTTCAGTTGCTGTTTTGTCTGGAATCAAATTGACTCATTATACACAGGAGGGTGGGGACTATGGTAATTCATGGGTGAGGGAAGCATTTGTATTCCATAATTATTCGTGGAACTACCTTCCCTATTCTATCCAAACAAGTCCTTCCGAGAAATTAGAAAGAGAGATAGCGATCTGCTGGCTCGATATGCTAAAGTCGAGAGATATCAGTTTGCGAAATAAAATTCGTTGGGTAAAGGAGCAAAGGCTGCATGCTTTGCCATCCGCCTGGTATAATCTGGCTAAATTTTTCCTTTATCACCCCTTAAATCTAAAACTTGTACATAAAATGATTCGCAAACTCAAAAAATGATCTTTTTGCCAAAATATTATGAATAGGTTTCTATAGCTCTAATGAACGAATCCCCTTTAATATCAATTTGTATTCCGGTTTATAAGCGACTTGAGTTCGTTAAACGGTTATTGGATTCAATTGCTTCTCAAAGCTTCAAGAATTATGAGGTAGTTATTACTGATGATAGTCCTGATGATTCTGTTGGGGAATTCATTAGTAAAGAAAGGAGAATTCCAAAGCTTAGGTACTATAAAAATGAAAATCAATTGGGAAGTCCCGCAAACTGGAACGCAAGCATAAATAAAGCATCAGGGAAGTGGATCAAGTTGATGCATGATGATGATTGGTTTGCAGGTCCTAGCGCCTTGGAAAAATTTGCAAGCGCTGCAGAACAGTCAGGTGCGAAATTCATTTTTAGCGGATTTAATAATATTGATTTATCCAGGGGTTCATTCCATCCATATGTTTTAAGCAAAAGCGATGAAAAATTACTTCAAACCAGCCCGTATTACCTTCTAAAGACAAATTTCATCGGTCATCCTAGCACAACACTGATAAGTAATCGTCTCTCGGCTAGGTATGATGAGAGAATAAAATGGGTCGTAGATATTGAATTTTACATTCGCATTTTAAGTGACGTTAAGAATTTTCATGTTATAAAAGAACCATTGGTTAATCTTGGAATCGGTAGTGAACAGATAACTGCAATGGCATTTAGAAATCCAGAAATAGAGATTCCTGAAAACCTGTATCTGCTGGAAAAATTGGGCCTTCCGGTATTACATAACATTTATGCCTACGATTATTTTTGGAGGCTCATAAGAAATCTTTCTATCAGGAAAAGTGAGCAGTTTTCCAAACATGCCAAAAAGAATACGCCGGTCGTTCTTAAGAAAATGATAAATGCGCAACGAATGATACCACAAGGATTGTTGAAAATAGGAGTTATATCCAAGCTTATGATGGCTTTCTCATATCTTCTAAAAGGGCATATCAAAACTGGCGCTTGATGACGATAGTAGTCAATACCCGATTGTTAAGAAAAGATGAGATGGATGGCATCGGGTGGTTTACTTATAATACGCTAAAGCATATAGTCAGAAATAATCCTGAAGTGAAGTTTCATTTCCTGTTTGATTCCGGAGTTGAACCGGAGTTTTTGTTTTCCCCAAATGTAAAAGGTGTGAATTTGTTTCCGCCGGCGAAACACGCGCTGCTGAATATTTTTTGGTTCGAATTTAGTGTCGCAAATTATTTGCGAAAAGTAAAGCCTGACCTATTTCTTTCCCTGGATGGAGCCTTGTCACTTTCATGGAAAGGAAAACAGTATAGCCTTATACATGACATAAACTTTGTTCACATACCTGGCGATCTAAAATGGAGTAACCGCAGATATTATAATTATTTCTTCCCTCGTTATGCCCGTCGTGCTGTAAGAATAGGGACGGTTTCTGAATTCAGTAAGAACGACATTATTCAGACCTATAGGATACCACCTGAAAAAATTGATGTTGTATATGGAGGGATCAATGAGTTCTTTCATCCCATATCTGAAGAAATGAAAGGTCAGACCCGCAAAAAATATACTAATGGAAAGGAATATTTTATTTTCATAGGCTCACTTCATCCAAGAAAAAATATTCTTAGGCTACTTCAGGCTTTCGAAAAATTCAGAAGCGAAACTAACTCCGATATTAAATTGGTTCTTGCTGGGAAAAGCATGTATAAGACCCAGGAAATGATTGAGTTTAAGAAAGAGATGAGATTTGGGAGTGATGTTTTATTTCTTGGAAGAGTGGATGATAAGGAAATTAACGATATTCTGGCGTCATCATTGGCACTTTGCTTTGTGCCTTATTTTGAAGGTTTTGGTCTGCCGGCTCTTGAAGCGATGCAGTGTGAAGTACCTGTAATAAGTTCCAATGTTTCGTCGCTGCCTGAGGTTGTGGGTAAAGCAGGCATATTAGTGGATCCGTATGATATCGATGGCATTAAAGAAGCCATGACAGCAATTTATAACTCCCCAGACTTAAGGAAATCCTTGATAGAGGAAGGTAATAAGCAGAAAAGGATGTTTAGTTGGGAGAACACCTCCAAACTTCTCTGGTCAAGTATCCAAACTGTCCTGAAATAGTTGATCTAACACAAGAAAATGCTACGAATAAATCTTAACCTTCTTAGAGTATTCTATTATCCCGAAATTGTTTAGATTGCTTCAAAACTTACCAATGAAATCAGTAGTAGTATTGTCGTGCGTAATGTGCATTGTATTCATCAGTTCATGTAAGAAAGATTGTCCCGAACCTCCATCAGTTCAGACTTTAGTTGCCCAACCAGGTCCTGCAAACGGGCAGGATTCATATGTTTATCAACTTGCCAGCAATCCACAAGCTGCCAATGATAATCAAAATCCACTGAAAGAACTGGATATTATGAAATGGACCTATGGTGGTTCAGAAGGTACCACCAGAGTATTCATTAGGTTTGACACAATTTCAACTATACCCACTGGTAGCACAATCGTGTCTGCTCGATTGTATTTGTACGGGATGTCGAGTTCTATCCAACCGCTGGGAAATTCATTCTACCCTGGATCTCCCTACAACAGTTACGGAGATAATAGAGTGCTTGTTCAAAGAGTGCTTTCCAATTGGACTCAAACAACTATTACCTGGAACAATCAACCAGGGACAACACCTCAAAATCAGGTATTACTACCCGAATCCACCAGTCAATGGAATTATGACGTAAATCTGGAAGTGACCGCTTTAGTCAGAGAAATGCTTTCTTCACCAAATCAGAATTTTGGATTTGGACTTCGGTTTCAATATGAAAATATTTATAAGGCTATGGTATTTGGCGGAAGTGAGCATACTGATGCCTCGAAACGTCCGAAACTGGTTGTAGAGTATATTAATTTAAATTAGAAGAATTTGATTCGAGTAATTCCTTGACATTCCGGGTTATGTTCCCCCAATAGAAATTGTCAAAGAAATCTGGATTGATAGCAGCTTTGTATTGAGCAATTCGAAAAATACAATTAGCAAACTCAACCCAATCGTGATCTTTTACCAATTGAAGCTTTCCGTTGCATAATTCGGGGTCAACACCTATGGCACCCTTTGCAGTCGAAACTACGTTGCAGTTAAATCCCAACGCCTCTATAAGTTTAGTCTTGATTCCTCCACCTTCAATGATTGGGTTTAGGAATACATCTGTGGCTTTGTAATATGAATTGATATCATCCACAAATCCTGCAAAAATTACATTAGGGAAATTTTCATTCTTTATATCCTCTGGTATATGGCTTCCGGCAATTAGGAGCTTGTATGCGAATCCCGAATTTTTTATCAAATTGGGATTGATCTCCTTCAGAACAGCTAATAGTCCATCCAGGTTTGGTTTATAATTGAAGCTTCCATTGAAGAATAGTATTTTATCATCTTGTTTGATCCCATGTCTTGTCCGGATCAATTCTTTAGATGATTCAATTTCACTTATTGAAGGTGGTCCTTCTAACTCTATTCCGAAAGTCACAACCATGCAATGGGCAGGATCAAGTCTATAATTCCTGACTGCATAATCCAGTTCTTCCTTTTGAATAAAGAGACTAAGGTCCGCCTGGCGATGCGTGAATTTTTCATATTGCCATAAGATCCGCCACCACCATTTGCCCAGGGATTTCCATCTTAGGGCTTCGATATTATGAGATCGCACTATCAGTTTGATTCCTGTTGATATTTTCAACAACCATGCTAACCATCCGAAATAGGGATGTTCAATTAGCAAGTGCGTGACCTGATATTTTGATATCAGTTTTTTTAACCTGAAAAAATTGAATGGATTTATATACCTGATCCTTCTATTCGAAAAAATTGGAAAGATCTCATAACCTTCACTTAGTCCAAATTCGTTGTTATGGGTGGATACCACGAATAGTTCAAAATCTTTCGAAAGATATTTATAGAAACCAGCAATGGCTCGATGTCCGCCATTCTTTGCAGGGAGAAATTGATATGGAACTATGCTTAGGATTCTCACCATATGCAAACCTCTGCAAAGAGAAGCTGAAATGTTTTACGTACTGATCTTCTTTTTTCTAAATTCTAAATAGATCGCAATCGCAAGGATCAGGTAAACAATTAATGAAGCGATCAGGGTGATAGTATTCCCTAAAGCCACCGTCCGGGGTTCAAATCTGAATTCTATTGAATGCTTGCCTGCTGGCATCGACATTCCCCTTAGCACATAATTCGTCCTTACGTAATCAGATTTCTTTCCATCAACGTAAGCGTTCCAGCCTTTGTCATAGTATATCTCACTAAAAACTACAAACTGATTTGTAGTGGCATTGAAATCATACTTAACAACATCATTTAGATTTTCCACTAGTCTGATGGAGGCGGAAGTGTCAAATTGCGGAGGAAATTTTATGAGCGACTGGAATTTTTGCTGAACCACAGCTGTATCTCTCAAAGGGGTACTATCCAGGGCCTTCATTTCTTCATCAGCATTCGGAACAATCTTTATTCCTTTTACTAACCATGCTGGTCCGAAGGCGTCTCTATTCAGCTGGGCAACAGGCTGTCGATTTGATGGATTTTCAACAATGAAATATTTCGCATTCAGCATGTTGAATACCTGCATATTTCCTTTTGAGAGTTGTTTTTCTATAAGATCCTGGTAAATCTCAAGTTTGGCAGGATGATATCCTCCAATTGAATTGTGAAAATAAGCTGCCCTTGAGCTGCTGTAAGGACCATTCGGATCTGTATTATCAAAAACTCTAAAGGGTTTATTAGGGTCTGCCAGGATTTGTTGGTCTGCCGGTGTTGGAGTAAAACTGAATTCTTCTGGCTCAACATAAGTTTCAGCATTAAGATATCGGTATGAAACCCCCAACACATCAAAGGTGTTCAAAAGAAAAAGTATAATTATTACCGGGAGGGGCTTCAACTTATTTTTTAGGTATGCTCCAATTACTAGAACTGTCAATGCAACCAGGAATAATGATCTGAGAAGATCCTTTCCATAAAGGGATTTCCTGTCCTCCTGTAATGATTTTACGAGTCCTTGTGCAAGCGGTTGGACCTGCTGCTGAACTTCCGGAGAGGTGTTTCCATTACTTAATTGCATGGCGAATGAATCACGGATCCTGGTGTCGTTCTTACCTTTGAAATCTGAACTGAAATAAAATAATGTGAGGATTGCAAATAGTCCACCAGTAACCATAACCGACAATCTGAATTTTTTCCAGATCAAACCTTTTTCAGTTTGATCAATAAATAGTTGCTCCAATGTGAGAGCGGCTAGAAGCGGAAACATGATCTGAGGGATCACCAGCGCAATGGAAGGAGCCCGGAATTTATTATAGAAGGGGAGATAGTCGAAAAGCAGGTAATTGAAGGCGGAAAAATATTTACCCCAGGCCAATACGATGCCCAAAATAACTGCAGAAACGATCCACCATTTATGCCAGCTCTTCAAGTAGAATAAGCCAAAAATGAAAAGAAAAGTCAAAACAGCTCCCAAATAGACGGTACCTGATTGTATTGGTTGATCTCCCCAATAAGAATAAGCATTCTCCATTTGCAAGGCATTTTCTTCCGGAACACCAACCTCGCTTAGTTTTTCGCTGAAATTGGTACTTCCAGAATAAAGGTTACCACCGCTTCCGCCACCATAGGCATTGGGAAGAAGAAGTGTAAGAGTTTCTCCAATACCATAGCTGTAATCAAATGCATAATCCTTATCTAATCCATTCTTTGTCTTGTTTGCCTTGTCAACAGGCGTCAATTCTGACTGCCCTCCTCTAATAGTTTCCTTTGCGTATTCCTGTAATGGAATCATACTAACAGCATATGCAAGAAATCCAAGAGTGCCTGCTACAGCAGCAAGTACCAGACTTAAGAATGCATGTTTTATCTGTTTTGCCTTCCACGCCAGTATGAGGTAACAGATTGTAATGATCAAAAGAATAAGGAGGGTATAATAAACGATCTGCACGTGCTGCGTTCCTATTTGCAGTCCTGAGAAAATTGACAGTAGGGCAAGTCCCCACCAATATTTTTTCTGAAGAAGAAGTAAGAAACTCCCAATCATGCCTGGAGCCCAGCACAATGCCAGCATCTTTGTATCATGACCAACGGAAATGATCACTGCATTATAGGTGGCATATGCAAACCCAATTGAAGCAAGAATCGAAATCCAGCTCCGTACGTTCATAACCTGGCAGAGAAAATAAAAGCAAATACAGGATGCGAAGAAGAAATTGATTGGCTTAGGAAGCCCTAATGTAAAGATCCAATGAAAATACCCGACTGATACTTTATGCGCCTGGTCCATTGCAATAGTGTAGGCAGGCATCCCGCTAAAGAGACTGTTTGTCCATTTTGGGAAGTGGCCGTACTTTTCTTTGAACTCAAAAGATTGTTGCGCCATACCTTTCCATCCAAGGTGATCCTGCTGGTTAAGCACCTTGCCTTGTAATGCAGGCTGACAATACACTATTGCGATTAGCAGGAATATACCTGCCGCTATTAAATGAGGTGTGATCTTTTTCAGAAGGGATGAGTTCATTTGCGGGAATTATTCCCGGCAAAATAATGGTATTTTAGGGAAGAATGTGTTGAAGTTAAGAGGGAAAGGCTGGGATCCCGATCTTATGGAAGTTGTTCACCTTTACCGCAAGGCGATCGTTTGAAAAAAGTTCAAGTATTAAACCTGAAATTGTACCCTGAAGATTTAAAATTAATGTACAAAATTTCCTTTCTTTCAAAAGTTGCTTTCATTTGTAACCTCTGTTTTCTAATTACCTGGCTGATCAGGTATTTCCCTGGATTTCCAACCGGGGATGTACAATCCACAGTCATTATTTCGGGGGTAATACTTTCGCTTATCATGAACGCTCTGGTATGCACACTTTACATGATGCTTTTAATAAGAAAAGAAGCGCTGTTTGAATTTGTTCCGTTGTGGCTGATAATTACTAATTCTGTTTTCTTGATCATACAACTTTACCTAAGTTTCAGATGATACATAATATTATTAAGGATAAACCAACCCGCTTGTTTATTATACTTGGTGGGTTTTTCATTGCTAATGCATTAATTGCAGAGATCATAGGGGTTAAAATATTTTCCCTTGAAAAAACTATTGGGGTGCAACCCTTGAATATCGAAATCTTTAAAGAAGTCTTGTCTGTAAATCTAACAGCCGGCGTTTTGCTATGGCCCGTTGTTTTTATCATGACAGATATTATTAATGAATATTATGGACCGAAAGGCGTTCGCTTTCTCTCATTTCTCACTGCTGGTCTTATTGCTTTTGCCTTCATTGTTTTTTACGGTGCAATGAAACTGGTTCCTGCAGATTTTTTCGTTACAAGCAAACAAGGCAGTGGGGTGCCTGATATGGAAAAAGCCTACCAGAGTGTTCTTGGACAGGGAGGAAATATTATCATTGGTTCATTGGTTGCATTTGTGCTCAGCCAATTGATCGATGTGTTTGCATTTCATAAGATCAAGAAAGCCACCGGGGAAAAAGCAATCTGGTTAAGAGCAACCGGATCAACCCTTGTTTCCCAGCTGATCGATAGTTTTGTTGTCTTATTCATTGCTTTTTACATCGGGAGCAGGGTGGGAGCTTCTGAAGGAGATTTTAAATGGTCATTTACCCTGGTCGTAGCTGTTGGTATCGTAAACTATATCTATAAGTTTTCAGTCGCGATAATTCTCACTCCGGTAATTTACCTTGTTCATGCATGGATCGAAAAATATCTGGGTGCGACGCTCGCAGCAGATATGAAAGATGCCGCCATGGGTAAGAAATGAGTTTTTTTAAGCTGGAAAAAGTTCCTTTTCCATTATGAAATCTTCCTGGAGGTATCCATTTCCTATATCTACGTTTTCCTCACCAACAATTTTGAACCCTAATTTTTCATAAAAGGATTTTGCCTTATTATTTCGGTTTACATTCAAAAGAAGCTTACCTCCGCCAGATTCAATACATTCTTCGAGAACGCATTCAAGCAAGGATTTTCCAACATTCATATTTTGCAGTCCTGGCAATACATAAAGCTTATGAAGTTTGAAAACGCCGGCCCCTGCCTTTGAAAAGGAGGCGAATCCTACGGGTTGATCTTCCTCTGTTTCAGCTATTAGAAATGTATGTTGCTTCTGAAGCATTTGTTCTTTCAAGGCCTGAGGACTATAAAAATATTGAAGCATGTAATGAAGCTGGTCGAAAGTAAGAATGTCCTTATAGGCAGTTGGCCAAACCTGGTAAGCAAGGTATCCAATGGTATTTAAGTCTTCCGGATCTGCAGTCCGGATCACCAAAACATCGCTCATAATGCAAATCTAATTGAATTTCGAGTTTGGAGTTTCGGGTTAGGATAGAATTTAACCGCAAGGAAACAAAGGCGCCAGGTTGCGCAAAGATTTTCAGTAAAATACAATTTCCCAATTTCCCATTTCCAAAATTCCAAAATGTAGAAATGTCTTACTTTTATTCAAACTGCGCACATGAGAAAGCTATTACCACTATTGGTATTGTTCCTGGCCGGGTCAACCAGGGCACAACAGGTTTCAACAAATTCCAGTGATTACAGTTCATCAAGAAGGATGGTGCCGATGTCAAATTTGGGACCAACCGTTCTTGATGAAAACGTGCAAAGTAAATTCCTTAGGCAGGAATGGAGTCCAGGTATGGTGCTGCTGAAGGATGGCAAAGTACTTCAACTACCCCTGCTCTTCGATATCTATGGAAATAAGCTTTATTTCCTGCAGGATAAGGATATTATGGAATTCATGCAGAGTGTTTATGAATTTACTATAACTCTTGTCAAAAAAAATGACAGCATTGTCACAAAATTCAGGAGCTTTTATCCTCCAGTCGACAAGAATACAAACGAGACCTTTTATGAAGTCCTGGTTGATGGAAAATTCCAATTGTTACGCTGCAAAGCCAAGACTATTTATCTCTACAAAGAACAAAATATTCCTGAAGAGGAGAGAAGATATAGCAAAGAGATTTTATATGCTGTATTGCCTGATGGAAAAATGCTGCAGATAAGAAAGGATAAAGATTATATTCTCGCGCAGATGCCAGATTACGGATCACGAATTCAGACTATTGTATCCGCGCACAAATTAAAACTCAAAAACGAAGAAGGGTTGGTGCAATTGTTTGAATATCTGAATCAGCTTGATTAGGAGAAGGTTGAATCGTTGAAGAGTTGAGTTGTTGAGTAGTTTATTCCTACCTGGCGAAACTTTGCGTCCTGGCGACTTTGCGGTTAAACAATTCACTACACCTTCCCTTCATGCTTTATTCTGCGTTCTCTGGAAAATAAAATCAAACCTATAGCCCCGGCCGAAACACAAACATCAGCGAAGTTGAAAATCCCCGTTCGAAAATCATTGATCCCGGCATTCATAAAATCAGCTACGTGCCGATCATAAACAATCCTGTCTATGATATTTCCAATCCCTCCCGCAACAATCAAACAGAAAGACATCAACTTCCCTATCCTGATATTTTCTGCATTCCGAAAAACATAAAAAATAAGTGCAATCAGGAGCAGCAATGGAAGCATGCTCAATAACAAGAAATTTGCTGCTCTTGGAAGATCATCCCCAAGACCCAGAGCTGCACCAGTATTTTCAGCATACTGGAGTCGGAAACTGTCGTTGAAATATGAGATGGATTCTTTTCCTTTAAGATGAGTCTTTGCAAGCTCTTTAGTAACGCGGTCACAGCCAATAAATAAAATAGAAAGAAAACAAAAGGTAAAAAGCTTCATTCTCGTACTCATAGAAACATTTTAGTCAAAATTTTTATCTGAATCAGGAAGAAGTCCCTTCCACAATCTTTTTGATCTCATTTAATATGGGCTGCCATCCACCGGCTTCTATTGCTTTCTTAAATCTTCTATCACCATCACCTACTTCCGAGTAATCCCCCTGTGTTACGGTCAATATTGTTTCCTGTTCTGTTCCTTTAAGATCATAAGTGACAGTGAGATAATTTTCAGGCTTATCTTCTACTCCGGAATTCGGATCTATGGTTGTGTATGAAAGAAACCTATCAGGTTGGATATCCGTAATTATGCCCTTTACAAAAACCATATCTTTTCCTTCATGATTACCTGTCCACAAAAGAGGACTGCCGATCTTCCAGTCAGAAACTGTCTCACATCCAAACATATATTTCTTTGTCTGTTCAGGATTTGTCAAAGCATCCCAAACCTTTGATGCAGGCGCATTGATAAGAATGGAGTTCTCTACTATCAGGTGAGCCTTATCCATGAGCCAGGAGTTTGAATGTTTGAATGTTTGAATGTTCAAAAGTTAGAGAATTTGAAAGTAAGAATGTACTTAACTCACGACTCACGACTCACGATTCACGACTCACGACTCACGATTCACGACTCACGACTCACGACTCACGATTCACGACTCACGATTCACGATTCACGACTCACGACTCACGACTCAAGGTAATTCTTTAGTGAGGTACCAATGATCTCTGTCCAACCTTTCTCAAAATTTTCCTTTGCAAAATCTTTGATATCTGCAGGAAAGGTTTCCAATCCTGCATGAGTTAACTTCAATCTGGTGCCTTCACCTTCTGGGAACAATTCAAATGTAACCGTGGATTTACCAGGATATCCCTCATAAGCCCAGGTATAGCTCACTTTGCGACCTGGTTGCACTTCAACCACCTTGCATAGATGAACGAATTCCTTTCCATCCTCCCCACCAATAAACTCAAATTCAAATCCAATTTCCGGCTTGAATTCCTCAAGGTCGAAATACCAATTCTTCATTTCATCTCTGTCTGTGATTGCTTTCCAAACTTTTTCTACCGGAGCGTCGAAGGTCCGCTCTATCACAAATGGTTCTTGGTTCATTTACTTGTTTTTTTTTGGGTGATTGATAGGGAATTAACCGCCAAGAAACAAAGGCGCAAGGTTACGCCAGGAAATCCTTGCGAAACTTCGCGTCCTGGCGTCTTTGCGGTTAAATCTTATTCTCTAAAGTTCCTTGATGTACACACGCCGGAATTGAACCAGGCTGGGCGGGCTATTCCAATCGCCATCTTTTTTACTTCCATGATGCTGTAGTCCTATTGGACCCTTCTCGGGGATTTGAGGCAGTAGTGCATTCTCTATTATTGAAATTCCATTTAGTTCAACGCTCATGCGGTCACCTTTCATTGTTATTTTAAAGGTGTTCCATTCGCCGATATTCTTATCAGCATTTACACGAGGCGTCACACCTCTTCTTACTTCGGGTGGCATTTTGTCGTCCATCCTGTAGCCATATACCTCACCCGATCCAATTGGCCAGCCCCAAATGTTTGCCTGGCATTTACCAATTCCTCTTAATAAAATACCGGAATCAGAATCGGGGACAACCATAGTAATTGGTTTCCCGTTTTCATCCAGCTTATGCAGTCCGCTAGGAAGGATCAGCGGCACATTGGGATTTTTCCAGGGAGTTGATTTTATTCTCCAGTCAATGTATAGGATGAAATCTTTGTAAGTTTTTTCAGTCCATAGATTCTTGTCTGCCTTTGCTTCACTTTCAGCATCATAGTCAATTACCCCATCCAGTATTTTCCAGTGACCATTATCACCAGTTGGAATTTTCCAGTTGGACAAATCCTTACCGTTGAATAAGGAAATGAAACCCTCTGGAATCTTTTCGTTTTGTGCTGAAGCAATTGAGCCAAGAAAAATTACAAATAGGAGTGCGATGAATTTCATAAAGCAAATTTTGATAGTTACTAATATAGGCTATTACACGAATTATTTCGAATTACACGAATGAGAAACTCTCAAACTCTCAAACATTCAAACTCTTTTGTGAAATTGATATCCTAACCTGATATTAGCTTCCATCCGTCAAATGGTTTTACAGTTGCACAATTTGGTCCGCCATCCCGGCCCGTTCCTGGAACTCTGGTTTCAAATATTTGCGATTCTCCATCATACTCATTCAACTGTTGCTGTGTTATACCACTCAAAGGGATTTTCAAGCGGCGCGACCAGTCGGTATCAATTTGTCCTGCATAGCGGCCAATATCAATATAAACAAACCGCTGACCGGCGGGACCTTGTGCATATGGCCCAGTAAATGCGAGCCTGGTTTCTTTTCCTTCTTTACATTCTATCGAAAAATTGAACTCCAAATCTTCTCCCCTCGAGCGTTTCTTCTGCACGGTTAAGTATTTGTTTCCATGTCCTTCCTGTAGCCCGAAATCACAATCAATTGTCGGCATCAACAGGACAATTCTAAACTTTACTATTTTTTTGGGGTCTGCCAATTCAATTACTTTTTATGACAATTGGGAATTCACCTTTTACAATATGTCCGCATGGCTGGAATCCAGCTTTTGTCAATGTGGACTTAGATACAAGGTTCTTTACATTACACCTTGCTGAAGGCACCAGACCACGATAATAGATTTCTTTCTTCAACTCCTGAACAATAAAGGTCCCATATCCTTTATGCCGATGGCCTTCCTTTACATCCATATAAATATCTGCATATGGAAAATTATAATTCCACAAATAACCTCCGGTGGCCACCACTTCACCGTTTAATTCCAGAGAATAATTTCCGGAATCATGCCTGTGATCTGTTGGGGCAGGTGGCAATAATTTACTTCCGGGGATCTGGTGATCGGTTTGCAATGCATCCTCAAAAAGAACAGCTTCGGCATTTACATTAGTTGTGAACTGATATGCTAATCCAGATAATAATTTGTCATTCGTTTGGCATTCAACATAGGTTGCGCCAGATGCCAAATGAAATTCTTTGAAAACTTCGGCAGAAAATTTTCTGAAAGGCTGTATCAGGAAAAATTCAAAAATCGCATCACGGTCTGCCCTCTTACTTTGCCCCCAAACTGAACCATATCCTGCCTTGATACCATTTATAGTGAACAGATAAGTATCGGCCCATCCATAGAGATGACATTTGTCATAAACGAATTGAAATTTTGCTTCATACAGGAACAATTTTCGAAGTTCCTTGATCTGATCGAGTTCAGTTCTCGCGACTTTCAAATCCATAGTAGCAATGACATTAATATGATTTTTTGAGATTTGTTGCTTTCATATTTTCATTGCTGAAGTGTAACTGTCTTTCCAGCGTATCCTTCAATCGGCAAATCCACGTTAATAATGGTTGTTTTAGAATTTGCATTCCATTCGGCCTTCCAATTGTTTCCAGATCCCTGGAATTTTCCAGAAACCTTAAGCTGAATTGATTTCTGTTTCCTTGAAGGGTCCGACACAGAAATTTTTTCAATTTGGTTTCCCTTTTCCTTGACCATGACCATACAAGGTTTATCAACGGTGATTGTTATTTGATCATTCAGTTTAAGACTGCCTGCTTTGTAAAATACCGCCTGGGAAATCTTCAAATTCTTATGGAACACTGCCTGAACTTCAGAATTATTAGACACAATTTGAACTGGCAAATTCTTTCTGTAATCCTTTACCTGTTGAGGATTTAAATTAGGTACGACGAAATATTCATATCCTGCATTTACTGGTTTTACTCCATGATCTAACCACAAACAGAATACATCCTTTTTTACAGGTTCTTCAGTTGCCCAGGCCTGGTGATTAATTGCCCTCCAATTTCCGGTGACAGTTTGGTTTATCAGTTTGGCATTTGTCGTTTTGGGAAAAATGTATGCAACACCATCGTGAAGAACCCAATCAATACTTTTTAAGTTTACCTCTCCCTTTGACAAATTTATTTGGTCTAACTTTATTCCCGCAACCACGACACCGTTCAGGAGACATTGGTTGAGTGTTGTATAGACAGGAAATTCTGATTTCGTATTTATATCTGAACCAAGACAAACGTATTCAGAGTCAAAGAAGAACCATGATTTATGCGCCCTTAACGAGTCATGCACACTTGTAAAATCGAAAGCAGCCGCTCCATATTCCCCATCTGTAACACTCCCTACAAATTCAGACCTCCCTTTTTTTGCAATTTCCCTCCAATGTGGAAGTGCTGGTTTCTGGATTATGGTTGTACCAGGTATTTTTTGCCAATCCCAGACCGGAAAAATGTCAAAATATTCCTTGCCAGATCGTGTAATGAAATTTGAACCGTCAGCAAAATGATGATTTAGTAAACCTTCTTCGTTATGTGGTTGTTCCATATTGCTGCCACGTGAGCTGTGCATTCTTACAGAAGTAAAGTAGTCGCGTCTCTGATGGGTCAGGTATTCTGAATGCCAGAAGAAACGATTCCATTTCAGATTAGGTTCCTTCTCACCCTTTCGGATCTTAATAATATTTTCCAGTTCATCTTTCCTGTAATTAGATGCCAGTAAAAGATTTTCAGGTATGCCACTACCAATTGGAGACAAGGCCGCTTTTCTACTGAGGTCGCGATTCTTTGCACCAGGATCAGGAAATCTGGAATACGCCATAGATTTCGAAATGCCATCGATATAATAATCTATGAGCAACTTCATTGCTTCCTCAGGAAATCTGAATTTTGTACCAGCAATTTTAACTGCCCAGTAAGCAAAGGAACTTGCATAGCCTGTACCATAGGTTGTGGTAGAAATAACATTATCTACCCGATGATGAAAACTAAGATCTGGTTTCATTCCCCTTCCTGTCGTGATTTTTATTTCCTCCGACATAACCTTTACGACCCGTTCCAAAACATCATCCTTCCTTGAAAAAAGTGCTTGCTTACCAAGCATAGCAGCTATCTGAATAAGATCTCCACCTGGCCGGGCTCCGGAAGCTTCAAGGTTTGCTCGACCTGCAATCCTTGCACCCTCTATTCGCTGCTTTTCAGAAAGAGCAGTGTCCAATACTAGTAAAGTATTGATCATCCAGTTTGGGGTTCCCATTTCATTCCACCACCAATTCTCACAAATGAAATCATGACTGATCCAAAAGTCGAGGGCCGAAGAAACAACCTTCCTTACTTCTTCATTTTTATAAAACTCAGAGCCTTTTTTTCTCCATGCCCTTCCGAGTTCAAGCATATTCTCCAGGTGTTTGCTATGTTCGAATCCGGTTCTTGATACATCTTTATAATTGATACCAGGCCAGCTTCCGTCAGCCTGTATGCTTTTAACCAATTGGTTAATAGAATTTGAATTGACTGGTGATTCCAGAAGGTCATTTACAATTCTCTCCCTGATGATCTCAAGATCAGTGCTTGCATTCGGGCTTTCTGGCTTGACAGTATTACCTGGCGGAATGAAAGAATTGTTAGCTTGCAATCGAGCAACATGAGTATAACCGATATACCCCATCGATCCGAAGGAGAGGCAGATTGAAATGATTATTGCTTTTATGAACATCGGGATAATTTTTGTGATGATCAGTAATCAGAGTCAGAAGTTAAGCAGGGATTATTATATAACTTTTCAACTTCTTCCAAACCAACTGTCTTATATTAATATAGCGAAAGTTTTCTTTTCACTATTAATATTCAATATGAAATTCATTCTACTTCTAATTGCAGCCCTTGTCCCCAGCATTCCATTGTTTGCTCACGATGGCTATGAAAATCCAAGAGTAAAGGTGGCAAATGGAATTTTAGAGGGCGTTGATGAATCAGGAGTTTTTGCATTTAAGGGAATTCCTTTTGCAGCTCCACCTGTTGGAGACTTGAGATGGAGGGAGCCTCAACCAGCCAAAAATTGGGAAGGTGTTCGAAAGGCTGATAAATTCGGCCCCCGTCCAATGCAACGGCCAATATTTGGCGACATGCAATTTCGTTCTGATGGGATGAGTGAGGATTGCCTGTATTTGAATGTCTGGACCCCAGCAAAAACCTTTAAGGAGTCGTTGCCAGTTCTCGTATATTTTTATGGCGGAGGGCTAATGGCCGGTGATGGTTCAGAGTCCAGATATGATGGCGAGAGTATGGCAAGAAAAGGTATAGTAGCGCTCACAGTGAATTATCGCCTTAATGCGTTTGGTTTTTTTGCTCATCCGGGTTTGACAAAAGAATCTCCTCAGCATGCCTCTGGTAATTATGGGTTCCTTGACCAGGTCGCAGCATTAAAATGGGTTAGACAAAATATAGCAGCCTTTGGTGGGGATCCTAATAAGGTCACCATCGCTGGAGAATCTGCCGGTTCTATTTCAGTGAGTGCAATTATGGCATCACCAATTTCAAAAAATCTTATTTCACGTGCTATTGGAGAAAGTGGATCTGTTTTAGGTGCTCTCTCGGCCATACCCTTGAAAGAAGGAGAAGAAAAAGGTGAGAGATTCGCGACATTGACTGGAGCAAAATCTCTTGCAGAACTTCGAAAAATTCCCGCTCAACAATTATTGGATGCAGCCGCCAATCGTGAATTCGAATTATTTTCTCCAACCATTGATGGGTATTTTTTCCCTAAATCTCCATTCGCTATATATGAAGCCGGGGAACAGGCGCAAATTCCATTATTGGTGGGTTGGAATTCGGAAGAAATGAATTACAGGGCTATTCTTGGACAGGACAAGCCCAATCGTGAGAATTACATGAAGGCCGTTCAAAGACTTTATCCTGAAAAAGCTGATCAGGTCTTAAAACTATATAACGTAGGCTCTGATGAGGAAGTGGAGCAGGTTGCTACTGATCTGGCTGGAGACCGGTTCATTGGATTCAGTACTTGGAAATGGTCTGATCAACACAGCAGTACAGCGAAAGGAGCTGTCTATCGGTACCTTTATTCTCACCCAAGGCCCGTACTCAAAGCCACTAAAGATGCTATGCCCTCAAAGGGAGCAGTTCACTCCGCCGAAATTGAATATGCACTTGGGAATTTATCTAAAAATGTAGTCTACGATTGGCAATCGGAAGATTATAAGGTTTCAGAAATTCTTCAATCCTATTTTGCAAATTTCATTAAGACAGGTAATCCAAATGGGTTGGGATTGCCTGAATGGCAACCGCTCAAAAAAGGAGCTTCCTCTATCTTTATGAATATAAATGTCAAGACTGGTTCTGAAATAGATAAATTTCGAAACCGTTACCTATTGCTTGACCAATTGATGATTAAGAAATAGAACTTTTTTTTGCAAAAATTCAGGTATTCAGTACTCAGACTATTCACCGGTTTTGCAAGTGATTCTTTGATAGAGAGAAAAGGTTCACGCAATTAGGTCGTTGATCGTTTCAAATTATCTGGCATCGGCATCTGGTTCATATACACCATGGATGTTCCCATCAGGATCGGTGAAATACGCCACCCAACCAACAGTAGGAATCGCCATTCTTGGCATAACTATTTTTCCTCCAGCCTTTTCAATTTTTTCAATACTCTCGTCAAGATTTTCCACATCGATTGTATTTACGAGAGGCTGCCTTGGATCTTTCTTTTTCATAAGGCCGCCATTGATCCCCGGGCAGTTATCACTTCCTGTGGTCACCAGCCAATACTGTTCTTTTCCAAATTGACTAAAACTCCAATTGAATGCGGCTTCAAAAAATTTCATTGCTTTCTCCGGATCATCGGAGGGAATTTCAAAGTGAACTACTCTGTTGTCCATGTTGTGTTAGTTTGAAAGTTTGACAGTTTGAATGTTTTATGACTCACGATTCACGACTCACGCTGGTTTACAGGTTGGCTTGCTTCTTGCATTTTAATATGAGAATCCGAACCTGAATGTAAAAATCTAAATTATGAACAAGTTTTTTTTCCTGGTTTTTTTGATAACTGGCTTTTCTCTCCAGGCTCAACGAGTTAACCAATGTGGGATAATTATTCCCCCGCCATCTACCACTTCAAGTTTTAGTTCTGTCTACGAAGCAAGCGGTTATGTACAAACCATGCTCGATAGTATCAACTGGAAAGAGAACTTCCAGATACAGGAGCAAAAGGGAATCAATAACGCTTATGCCACGATCATCCGCAACCGGAGATACATTGTTTATGATAATGACTTCCTGGAAAACCTCGATGCCTATGCGGGAACAAAGTGGGCTTCTATAAGTGTTCTGGCACATGAAATGGGGCATCATTACCGCAACCATGTGGTTGATCCAAGAGGAAGTACCCCTCCCAACGAAATTGAGGCTGATTATTTTTCTGGTTATGTAATGGCAAAACTTGGAGCCACCCTTAATCAGGCAAGAGCTGCGATGGAACAAATTGCATCTCCCCGTGCCAGTTCTTCTCATCCAGCCAAGGCCGACAGACTTACCGCCATTGCCAATGGTTGGAATTACGCAAAGGGCGGCGCAACTAACAAACCTGGAACATCAACTACACCACAACCACAGCAAAACCCTCCTCCGCCAGACAACGATGCATCCTGGATCTATCTTTCCTTATATGGTAATAATGATATGACCGTTTACCTCTCGGATGATGGGAAAACCTATTCTGCTGCAGCCTTAAAAACCACACAGCCTTTCGTTTTTAAATTTGAAGTTTATAGTTACGGCTGGTTAAGGTTCACGAATGATAGTCGTGCGAAGACATACAGATTGTATCACAATAAGGATTATGCAATAGTCTGGAGTAGGAGAACAAATTCCTGGACTTTAGTGGAGGTGCCTTAGAAGAATAGTTGAATTGTTGATTGGTTGATATGTTGAATAGGTATTTGGAACGGGAAGAGAATGACTTCGCAGACGTTGATATGTCATCTGTCAACGAACTACGGATATCGATCAACGTAACAACTGTCAACACTAAACCCGGGTCGTTACATTTTTCTAGTTCATTGTTGCGAGGCTTTCTTCAATGGCTTTGATCTTTGCTTCGGCATCAGCTTTCTTCTTCTTTTCAAGATCAACAATTTCGCTTTTTGCGTTCGCAACAAATCGTTCATTGCTTAATTTCTTGTCGATGGAAATCAAAAAGCCTTTGAGGTGTTCCAGATCCTTTTCCAGCAAACTTCTCTGAGAAGTTTTGTCGATCAGGTTTTCAGTTTCAACAAAAATCTTATCATTATTTATAACAACAGTAAAACTATTTGCAGGTGTTTTCTGGGTGAAATCAATTGATTCTGCACTCACTTGTTTGAGCAGAATCTGTTCTAATCCTGAATAAGTTTCTTGTCTCCCTGTATGTATATGGAGTTTGACTTGATCTCGTGGTTTAAGATTGTTTTTGGCCTTTGCTTCGCGAATGCTGGTTATAGCTTGCTGAAGTATTTCTCCTTGCGTCAGTACAACAGGGTTGATCTTTTCTATCGGAGCAAATTGTTTCACTACCAGGTCATCATCATGCTCTGAAATAATATGATAGATCTCTTCTGTAATGAATGGCATGAATGGGTGGAGTAATTGAACAAGTTCTTCGAAATACTTAACTGTTGCCTGATACACCGCTGGTTCAATAAACTGGTCTGCAACCTCATTCTCACCTGGAGATTTATTGAATACCGGCTTGACCCATTCGAGGTACCAACTGCAGAAATCATCCCAGATCAACGAGTAGAGTGTTTTTAGTGCTTCACTCAATCGAAACTCCTTGAGCAGTTGCTCGATTTCTTTCCTGGTATGATTTAATTTATTTCTGAACCAATCTACCGCAAAATGCTCTCCCTCTGAATTCTGCCTTCCGACCTCCGACTTCCGACTTCCGACATCTGATCTCTGTTTCCCTTCCCACATTTTAACCAACTTCATCGCATTCCACAACTTGTTATTGAAGTTGCGGCCTTGCTCCAACGATGATTCGTCAAATAACAAGTCATTACCGGCAGGTGAAGCAATCAATATCCCAAACCTGACTGCATCTGCTCCATATTGTTCGATCAATGCAAGAAGATCAGGTGAGTTGCCAAGCTGCTTACTCATTTTCCTGCCTAACTTATCGCGAACGATCCCAGTAAAATAAACATCAGAAAATGGCTTTACACCCTTGTACTCGAATCCTGACATGATCATCCTTGCAACCCAGAAGAAAATAATCTCAGGTGCAGTTACAAGTGTATTTGTTGGATAATAATAGTTGATATCCTTATTACCGGGATCAGACAGCCCTTTGAAAACCTCCATCGGCCAAAGCCAGGATGAGAACCAGGTATCAAGAACATCCTCATCCTGAATCAGCTTCGGTACATCATTTTCATTCTTATTTTTTGAATCATGTCCGAAAGTGGCGAGATATTTTTCTAAAGCTTCTGATTCATTTTTCGCCACAACAAAATTTCCTTTCTCATCATACCAGGCTGGAACGCGTTGTCCCCACCACAATTGTCGACTGATACACCAGTCTTTGATATTCTCCATCCAATGCCGGTAGAGATTCTTGAATTTTGATGGATGAAAACTTATCTCTTCTTCTATCACTGCCTTCAACGCAGGTTCGGATAATTTTTTCATACTCACCCACCATTGGAGGGATAGCCGGGGCTCAACCACCGCATCTGTTCTCTCAGAAAATCCTAACTGGTTGGTATATTCCTCAATCTTTACCAGATGACCTTTTTCTTCCAGTTCTTTAGCAATTTTTTTTCTTGCCTCAAACCGGTCTTCTCCAATATATAATTGTGCATTTTGGCTTAGGGTACCATCCTCATTGAGAATATCTACAACATCCAGATCATGTTTTTGACCGAGTTGGTAGTCATTCATGTCATGTGCCGGAGTAACTTTTAAGGCACCGGTTCCGAAATCCATAGTAACATAATCATCTGTGATGATTGGAATTCGCCGATTGATCAATGGAACGAACGCAAATTTTCCATGGAGGCGTTTAAATCGTTCATCATTTGGATTAACTGCTATGGCAGTATCGCCAAGAATTGTTTCAGGCCTTACAGTTGCTATTGTGATGAATAAAGTTTCTGAACTGGAGTTCTCTTCACCTTCTATCGAATATCGAATGTGATATAATTTTGAATTGACTTCTTTATATATAACTTCCTCATCGCTCAATGCTGTCTTTGCCCTTGGATCCCAATGTATCATTCGCTTTCCGCGATAAATTAGTCCCTTGTCGTAGAGATCAACAAATACATTTATTACAGATTGATAATAATGCGGGTCCATCGTAAATGTAGTACGATCCCAATCGCAGCTGCAGCCAAGCTTTCGCAATTGCTGTAAAATAATGCCCCCGTATTTCTCTTTCCATTCCCATGAGTAGCGAAGAAATTCCTCCCTGCTTAGGACAGCTTTATTGATCCCACGCTCTCTAAGCATACCCACTACCTTAGCTTCGGTGGCAATAGATGCGTGGTCAGTACCGGGCACCCAGCATGCGTTCTTGCCGCTCATTCTTGCAAGTCGAATGAGAACATCCTGTATGGTATTATTAAGGCAGTGCCCCATATGGAGGACACCGGTCACATTTGGAGGAGGAATAACTATCGTGTAAGCCTCCCTGTTATCAGGAGTACTGTGAAAGTAATTTCTGGAAATCCAATGATTATACCATTTCTCATCTACCGATGATGGGTTGTAATTCTTACTCAATTCCATCGATGCAACTTAAATAATGGATGCAAAAGTAAGGCTTGTGTGGAAGTGGAGGGGAAAGAATAGAGCAGAAGAAAGAACTTATTGTCCTTTCCCGGGAGAGAAATTTGCCTCTATACTCGAAATCCAATTAGGCAAACCAATACAAATAAGATAAGGTCATCACTAAAGTGAGGAATCCAACAGCATACAATGCTATCTTGGCATTTTCACCCATGTGATTGTTTGTAGCCTTTTTCATACCGACTAAGTTTTAAAGTGAAACCATTTAGGTACTATTAAATGGATTTCAGAGGAATACAGGGATTAATCTGAATGGTTTCTCGACGGTTTTGGGGACGATGCGTCAGGCGCATCTGGGGTTGAGTATTAAGGTCGGGGCTAAGATAGGATTACTTATCAACCTGTGCAAGCGAAATTTTACACAAAAAAATACCAATGGCAGTGCCATAGGTATTGGAAAATCAGGGTTTTGGGGTTTGCTTTATGAACTCACGTACATATATGCAAACAGCAAAATCGCAACGAAGTAAATGACTGTAACTGTAGCCAGTAGCGTCATCTCCTGTTTGGGAGGTGTAGAAAGATTCATGACATTGGATTTTAAAGGTTAATGCCCCTGGGAATAGTACCCAGGCGCACCCGTCTTTAACGGGGCAGTTTTCGGAGGGTGGGATCAATTGAACTGTACTGTTTTCTATCTTTACCAGTTCAATGTATGCGATTGTTGATATTGAAACAACCGGCGGATATGCTGCTAATAACGGCATTACCGAACTCGCTATTGTGCTTCACAATGGACGGGAAGAGGAGGGTAGGTTTACAAGCCTGATCAACCCATCCAAGAAGATACCATTCTTTATTACTGCTCTTACGGGGATCAGCCAAAAAATGGTTTCTGAAGCCCCAAAATTTGAAGAACTGGCAGAAAATATTCACAGATTATTAAAAGACCGCGTTTTCATTGCGCACAATGTCAATTTTGATTATTCATTTGTTAAACATAATTTGAAGTCGGCCGGACTGGATCTTGACTCACGGAAACTTTGTACCGTCCGGTTGACCAGGCAGGTTTTTCCTGGCCTCCAATCCTATAGCCTGGGAAACCTCTGCAGGCATTTCAATATCCCCATTAAAGATCGTCACAGAGCAGGTGGGGACGCCAGCGCAACAGTCCTGCTATTTGAGCACCTGATGCGAAATGGGGCTGAGAAACATATTGAAAATGCACTCAAGAGAAGCAAGGAACAGAGTCTTCCACCATTCCTTCCGAAAGAAAAGGTTGACAATCTTCCCTATTGTCCGGGTGTTTATTATTTCCATGATCAGAAAGGAAAAGTGGTTTATGTTGGTAAGGCAAAAAACCTGAAATACAGGGTAAGCAGTCATTTTACGCACAATGGAGCTGGCAGACAGAGACAGGATTTTCTAAGAACCATCCATGATATTTCATTCCAGTCATGCGGGACCGAATTGATCGCAGCAATTCTGGAAAGCATCGAGATCCGGAGGCTTTGGCCGGCATACAATGTGAGTCAAAAGAGATTTCAACCTCTTTATGCACTCTACTGTTTTGAGGATAGAAAAGGATATATGAGGCTAGGTATCGAGAAGAAGAAAAAAAACCTCCCATCAATTTACACCTTCAGCCTATACCTGGAAGGCTTTAACTTATTGAGGGATCTGGCTGAAAAATTTTCACTGGATCCCCGACTTTGTTTCATTGATAAAACTCCAATTAATATCGAAAAAGGAGAATCAGAAATACCAGATTCTGAGACTTATAATTCACGTGTGATTTCAGCCATCGAGAGTCTGAAAAAAACGCTTCCAACCTTTATTGTCAAGGATGAAGGGCGGGAACCCGGAGAGCAGAGTCTCATCCTAATGGAAGAAGGGAAATTTTATGGACTTGGATATGTAACTAACGATACTGGATTTACTTCAACAACAGAAGTAAAAAATCATCTTGAAATTTACCCTGAAACTGATTACATCCGCACGATGATCACTCAATACGTACAAAAATTTCCCGCCAAGCGGATCAGCTTCTGAAGTATCTTACTACTTTCATCGAATAATCTTTTACGAATGGAACGTAATTTATTTTCCTGGTGGAGCCCTTCCCTGAATAAGGACATGCCAATAGCATCCTATGGCAGTTATGGATTTGCCTTGCTACTTATTCCGACGGCGGCAGCTGATTATCTTGAATACGAGCGATTTCAACTTATTGATTCTATAGCACCTTTCATTGACGAGGGAAAAGTAAAAGTGTATTCTATTGATAGCATTAATAATGAAAGCTGGATGAACAATCAGATGGAACCGCACCATAAGATCATGAGACACCAGCAATGGAATGAATATGTTTATAATGAAGTAATTCCTTATATCAGAAATACAAGCAGCTGGGAAACCCCGATCATTACATGCGGTGCATCATTTGGAGCATTGCATTCAGCTAATCTTTTCTTCAGGCGTCCCGATCTCATTAATGGCTGCCTTTCTATGAGTGGCGTTTATGACCTTACGGAGTACACTAAAGGTTATTATGATGAGGACGTATATTTCAACAGTCCGATTCACTACATGCCTAATCTTACAGATCATTCAATTCTAGAACAGATAAGGAGAAGCTCTCATATTCATCTCTTCAGCGGCAGCGGTTCTTATGAAGATCCTGATAGCGCGGGCCGGTTTGCAAAAATTCTGTACAATAAGAATATCTGGTATGAACTGGATATCTGGGGAACAGAATGGAGCCATGATTGGCCTACGTGGAGAACAGTTTTGCCACATTACCTTGGGACAAGGTTTTAAGTTTAGGGTTTAGAGTTATTATCGTTGGCTGATGCTCGTTGGCAGTTGGCCGAAGACAGATGACAGGGGCTCTGTTCCCAATTCCTGTCAATCACCAACTCAACAAACCCCAATTCGTAATTCCTAATTACCAATTCCATTTTCCCAATTTCCCAATCCTGAGCGAAGCGAAGAAACCAAATTTCGAAATATTTCAGGACTCACGTCTCCGTGTATTTCTTCACCAAATCAATGAACTCATTTCTAGGAATACTCCTGGCCCCGAGGCTTTCAAGATGTTGAGTATGCACCTGGCAATCGATCAATTCAATTCCTTCAGATCTTAGGGTCTCAACTAATTTGATAAATGCAAATTTGCTTGCGTTGGCTTTTTTGCTGAACATACTTTCTCCGAAAAAGACTTTTCCAATCTTGATGCCATATAATCCGCCAATCAATTCGTTGCCTTGCCAGGTTTCTGCGCTATGTGCCCAGCCAGATTTGTGCAATTCTATATAGGCCTTCTCAACAGCATCGGTGATCCAGGTACCCTCCTGATCTCTTCGCTTCATATTCCTGCACTCACTGATCACTGAAGCAAACGAATTATTGATTGTAAACTGAAAGATTTCCTGTTTGAGAATTTGTTTCATGCTCTTTGAAACTTTCAATTCATTTGGAAAAAGAACGGTGCGCGGATCCGGACTCCACCAAAGGATGTGATCACCTTCATACCAGGGAAAGATCCCGAGCTTGTATGCTGTGAGTATTCTGTCTTTAGTAAGATCACCACCAATTGCAAGCAATCCATCAGGTTCTGCAAGGTGAACCGGGGGAAAAGAAAGATCATCTTCGAGGATGAAAATGGGCACCGGGTTTCGGGTTTAGAGTTATTATCGTTGGCCGATGTCCGTTCGTCGTTGGTCGGTAAGATTGGGTTTATATTTCTTCAATTTTCCCAATTTCCCAATCCTGAGCGAAGCGAAGAAACCAAATTTCAAAATATCACAGGATTCACGCCCTTCATTCTGCTATGACTTCGATGGTGGCCCCGATCCCACGCTCTGTGATGGCATCGCATTCAGGTTTGAGGTCTTCATATTGGCCATGCTTCACAGCATATTTTCCCTGAGTGTGAATGATCATTGCACATTGCTCTGCCTGTTCGGCAGTATGACCGCAGATATCAACCAGTGTTTCGATCACCCATTCAAAGGTGTTCACTTCATCATTCCAAACAATAAGGCTGCAGGGATTTTCATTCTCGGTAAGGACATCAACCTCCTCATATTTTTTCGTTCTTGTATCCCCATCGGCATAAGACTTCATAACTGGTAACCTTTTTTGCAAAAGTAGTATCTGTAACCTCTCCTTGCAAGAGTTTATAGATGAAATTCGGGCGATGATTCAATTCTTGTAATTTAGTAAGGTTGGGAATTTAATCGCTAAGGCGCCTAATCGTAAATCGTGAGTCGTGAGTCGTGAGCAAAGTACCTTTGAACTCTCGAACTTTCAAACTCTTATCAACCCCCACCGCGTGCGCTTAAGCTATAGCGGTGGCGCAAGCTTTAGCGACGGTGGTAGAACTCTCAAACTCCAATTAAGCCGACACATCCATGTATTGGAAGATTAAGTGGTGTAATAATTGTGTTATTAATAAAAAAGTATGTCCAGGTTTAACGAGGTTATCAATTCAGGCAAACCAGTATTGGTGGATTTCTATGCAGAATGGTGTGGCCCATGCAAGATGATGCCTCCAATATTAAAACAGGTAAAGGATGCACTTAAGGATCAGGTCACAATAATCAAGATCGACGTTGATAAGAATCCTCAGGCTGCACAAAATTTCCAGGTCCAGGGTGTGCCTACCCTTATACTTTTTAAAGATGGAAAAGTGAGATGGAGACAGTCTGGCGTTGTAGAGGCATCCCAGTTACAATCTGTGATACAGCAAAATTCTAATTGAGCTTAGCCCTGGTTAGTCTGAATAATCTAAATTGTTTTCGTTCATATATTTCATCTAAATAATTCTCAATTGCTCTCTGCTCCCTGGCCCTGGTATATTGCCGGTCCTTTAATAGGGCTTATGGTACCGGTTTTGTTGCTGGTCGGTAATAAATCATTTGGTATTTCTTCATCGCTCAGGCACATTTGTGCAGCCTGTTTTCCTGGCAATATTTCTTTGTTCAAATACGATTGGAAAAGTGAGGCATGGAATCTTTTTGTTGTCCTGGGAATTTTAATAGGCGGTGTAATTACAGGATATTTTTTGAGCAATCCTCAACCCGTTGCTTTGAATCCAAAATTGATCAATGAATTATCTGCATACGGAGTTAAGGATTTCTCAGGCCTGATGCCCAATGATCTATTCAACTGGCAGGAGGTATTAACTATCAAGGGTTTTTTCCTGATGATCTTCGGAGGATTTCTTGTTGGATTTGGAACCAGGTATGCTGGTGGTTGTACCTCTGGTCATTCCATAATGGGATTGTCGAATCTTCAATGGTCCTCTCTGGTTGCAACCATCTGCTTTATGCTGGGCGGATTTATTATGGCAAATCTTTTTCTTCCATCGATATTAAAACTCTAAGATGGAAAATAAAATCATAAAGAAACCATTGGTGAGGGATACAGATTTTGAAATGGATTCATTTAATCTTATCAGGTCTGGTGAAACTACTTTAAGTAAACCCTTGTGGAACAATTTAAAATTCCTGGTCATCGGTATTTTCTTTGGAATTATTCTCGTAAAATCAGAAGTGATCTCCTGGTTTAGAATTCAGGAGATGTTTCGATTTGAAAGTTTTCATATGTATGGGGTGATTGGATCTGCTGTTATAGTAGGAATGATATCGGTTCTAATGATCAAGAAATTCAATATCAAAACAATTAGTGGCGAAAAGGTAATTTTTCAAAAACGGCCCTTTCATAAGGGAACTATTTATGGTGGATTGCTTTTTGGATTTGGATGGGCATTAACGGGTGCTTGCCCTGGACCTTTATTTGCGCAGATCGGAACCGGGGCTACGGTGATCATTGTCTCATTACTTAGCGCTATTGCGGGTACATGGCTGTATGGACTCCTACGGGAGAGGTTGCCTCACTGATTTTTAACCTTTAAGAATTTAACCGCCAGGAAACAAAGACGCAAGGTTACGCAAGGGCTCCTTAGCGCCTTGGCGGCTTAGCGGTTAAATCTTAAATCCCGAAAATAAAAAACCCTGCTTCGCTGAAACTTCGGCGGGCGATGAGTGGACTTAGTCGACGAAAAGTCGAACCGAATATGGAGACTTTGGGAAGAAATTTTTCGGTTAAAACCAGTTTTTGAAAAACATTGTCACAATTTGATTCCTAACTGTAAGTAAGATTTTAGCAAATTTACCTGTTTTGATTTTCTTAACTTTGCACTATGGAAAACCAAACAGTGCGGCAGGTTTCAGAGTTCAACAACGAACTAAAATTGAAGGGGTTTAATGTATTTCAGATAGAAGCTGACGGCAGCGCCACAAAGACTTATAGCAGAAAGGATTTTTATAAAATATGTTTAACCACAGGAAAAAGTAAAATCCATTATGCTGATAGAAGTTTTGAGCAGGAAGGCAGTATTTTGTTTTTTGGCAATCCGCATATTCCCTATTCCTGGGAGACAATCTCCACTACCTATGTGGGCTATACGGTTCTCTTCTCCGAGGACTTTTTCAAAGCATCCGACCGTTCTGAAAGCTTGCAAAATTCTCCATTGTTTAAAATAGGCGGTACGCCTGTCTTAAAGATTGATGAGCAGCAGCGGGAATTTCTAAATACCATCTTTCGTAAAATGATTGAGGAGCAAAAGAGCGACTATACTTATAAAGATGATCTCATACGCAATTACATCAACCTGATCATTCATGAAGCCTTGAAACTTCAGCCTTCGGAACATTACAACCAGCATAAGAATGCTGCATCACGGCTCACAGCCGTATTCTTTGAACTTCTGGAAAGGCAATTTCCAATAGAGAGTTCAGATAGCCCTTTGCGGCTTAAAACAGCACAAGACTATGCGGCTGCTTTGCATGTTCATATAAACTACCTTAACCGTGCTGTTAAGGAAGTTACAGGTAAATCAACAACGACTCACATAACCGATCGCATAGTGAGCGAAGCCAAAGCTCTCCTTAAGCATACCGGCTGGAACATTGCTGATATTGCCTATGCACTTGGGTTTGAATACGCTACTTACTTTAACAACTTTTTCAAAAAACTAACAGGAACAAACCCAAAGGCATTGCGGATGCAGGCAGTTTGAAATTCTTAATTATTGGTTTGATAATCGTTACCACCAGGGCATTTATTGCAGGACCTTTGTGGTATGGTATCAAATCAGCATAGCAAGAACATTTTTGAACGGCTTCGAAACGGGGAAACCATATCATCCAGCGACCCGGAAGCCTATAAACTTCGAGAGGCTTCATTTGTTACCAAGACAATATTGGTCAAGCTAAATAATTCTTCTGATCCTGCGGAAATACGGGACTTACTTAGCCAAATCACAGGTTCAGAGATTGATGAAAGTTGCGTTGTACACTTGGGAAGAATACAAAAATTGGCAAGAATGTCTTTATAAACTTTGATTGTGTTTTCCTTGACCTCGGAGGAATTACTATTGAAGACGATGTATTAATTGCTCCTAAAGTCAGCCTGCTATCTGAAGGTCACTCGGTTTCCCCCAAGGAAAGGCAATCACTTGTTCCCGGACATATTCACATAAAGAAAAATGCCTGGATTGGTGCAGGTGCAACCATACTGCCCGGCGTAACCATAGGTGAAAATGCTGTGGTGGCAGCTGGTGCTGTTGTATCTGAGGATGTTCCTGCAAACACAGTTGTGGTAGGCATTCCAGCCCGGCACTTTAAAAACATCTAAATCAACAAAGAGTATTATGAAACCTGTATTCACATTCTTAGCCTTGTTAATCTGCATCCAGCTTTTTGCTTGCTGCAATAAAAATAATGAGATGATGACCAGTCTAAATGATACTTCTAATACAGGCAGTATGAAACTTACAATCACCATAGGCAGCAATACATTTAATGCAACAGTTTATAACAATGTAACAGCAACAGCTTTTAAAGCAAAGCTGCCATTAACGATTAATATGACAGAGTTGAATGGAAACGAAAAGTATTTCGATTTACCTGATAACCTACCAGCTAATGCTTCAAACCCCGGAACTATACAAACAGGAGATTTGATGTTGTACGGCTCTAACACTTTAGTGCTTTTCTATAAATCAATTTCAACATCGTATAACTATACAAGGCTTGCACGAGTTGATAATCCTGCAGGTTTGGATACTGCATTGGGTTCAGGATATATAACTGTCACGTTTGAATTACAATAAACATATAAATCAAAATAGAATGAAACGATTCATAACAATACTTGCGGCCTATTTAATAGTGTTAGGGGAGGCTAATAGTCAGAATTTACAAACACAGAAACAGCAAAACATGAAAAACAAAGACGAATACACTTTTAAGCTAAGTGAAATGGTGACAAGGCAAAAAATAACTTTTAAAAATCGTTTTGGAATTACGCTAGCCGGCGACCTTTATCTTCCTAAAAATAGTGATAGTAAGCCCCTAGCTGCTCTTGCCATAAGCGGACCTTTCGGAGCCGTAAAAGAACAATCTTCAGGGTTGTATGCGAACCAAATGGCTGAACGTGGCTTTGCTGCCCTTGCGTTCGACCCATCTTATATAGGTGAAAGCAGTGGTGAGCCAAGAAACGTAGCTTCTCCGGATATTAATACCGAAGACTTTAGTGCAGCAGTTGATTATCTCGGTTTACAAAAAAATGTGGATAGGAATAAAATAGGCATTATTGGAATTTGCGGTTGGGCGGGATTTGCTCTAAACGCAACGGCAATAGATAAGCGTGTAAAAGCAGTGGCTACCACCAGCATGTATGATATGTCAAGGGTAATGGCAAAGGGTTATGATGATAAGCTGGCGATTGGAGAACGTACAAAGATGTTGGAGCAGTTAGGTGAGCAACGTTGGAAAGATGCAGAAAAAGGCGAAGTGTCTATCGGGACTCGCAATTTACCCGAAATGCTGATAGGCAACGAACCTCAATTTGTAAAAGAGTACTTCGACTATTATAGGACTCCACGTGGTTTTCATCCTCGTTCATTGAACTCTAATAGTGGTTGGACTACTACAAATGCTTTATCTTTTATGAACACGCCTCTCTTGACATACATCAAAGAAATTGCACCTCGTCCCGTTTTGTTAATTGCTGGTGAAAATGCCCACTCCCGATACTTTAGTGAAGATGCTTACAAAGCAGCAGCCAAGCCAAAAGAGTTGGTGATTATTCCTAAGGCAGTTCACGTTGACTTATACGATAAGGTGGATGTTATTCCTTTTGATAAGTTAACGGCATTCTTCAACCAACATTTGACTGGGGAAAAGGGAAACCAAACAGCCAAGGTTAATGAAACCCCATTTCCAAAAACCAACGTGTCAACCAAATAAATAAAGTAGCATGAAAGCATTTATAATAACCGCAATCGCCTCTATGGTATTGTTTATAACAAGTTGCATGGAACAGGCATCAAAAAAAGAAGACAAAGAACTAAACGAAATTTTCCCCAAAGGTGAAATAGGTCCAGCGGAAAACTTTACAGGCGATGCCTGGAACAAAGCATTGGTTGCAAATGACAGTACATACAATACGGTTATCGGAAACGTGTACTTTGAACCCGGAGCAAGAAGTAATTGGCATACCCATCCATCAGGTCAGATACTGATAATAACAGATGGGGTAGGTTACCACCAAATAAAAGGACAACCCATACAAACAATTAGGAAAGGTGATGTGGTAAAGTGTCCTCCTAATGTTTTGCATTGGCATGGTGCAAGCCCTGATATGGGTATGCAACAAATGTACATCATACCTAAAACAGAAAAAGGTATAGTAACATGGTTGCAGAAAGTAACAGATGAGGAATACAATGGGCAGTAAATAATACTTGAAAGATTTTATTCTGCCACGAAATTTGGCATCCGGGCATTGACGGAAGGCTTACGCATGGAAGTGAAGCCTTTTTATAGCCGTACAACAATTGTTTGTCCCGGCGCCGCCTGAACCGAGACAGCTTTGCTCGTCTCGGCCTGAATTGCATCAAATAAAAAACCTCCTGAGCTAATGCTTCGGAGGCTGATGTGGAAGTTGCAGGAGTCGAACCTGCGACCCTCTGCTTGTAAGGCAGATGCTCTAAACCAACTGAGCTAAACTTCCATTATTACTGATCTGTTTCAACTTTATGAAGCTCTAAATCCCGATATCGCTTCGCTCATCGGGACCTTGAAAATCTATTGTTCGTACCTCACAATGATTTTCTACGGCCAACTGAGCTAAACTTCCATTATTACTGATCTGTTTCAACTTTATGAAGCTCTAAATCCCGATATCGCTTCGCTCATCGGGACCTTGAAAATCTATTGTTCGTACCTCACAATGATTTTCTACGGCCAACTGAGCCAAACTTCCATTATTATTGATCTGTTTCAACTTTATGAAACTCTAAAACTTCCAAAAAAGATGAAATATTTTGGGAGTGCAAAGATAGGAGCTATCCCCTTTTGGCAAAATTTTTTTCATAATTTGACCTTCTAGTCAGGCAACTTATGAGTGAATCTATCACAGTTCCCAAAGAGGAAATGTATAATACCTTTCTCAGGATTCTTTCGAAAAATGGTTTTACCAAGGATGAAGCTTCTGTGAACGCAGAAGTTTTTACCACAAACAGTGTTGAAGGCATTTACACTCACGGCGTCAATAGATTTGCAAGGTTCATTGAATATGTTCAGAAAGGATTGACGGTTCCTGGCGCCAGTCCGGTCAAAACAAATGGTTTTGCAGGGATTGAACAATGGGATGGTCAGCTTGGACCGGGACCAGGAAATGCTATCATCTCCACGGATAGGTCAATTGAGTTAGCCAAATTATATGGCATCGGCTGTGTTGCGCTTGCTAATACGAGTCATTGGATGAGGGGAGGCTACTATGGATGGCGTGCTGCAAAAGAAGGCTTTGCCCTGATTGCCTGGACTAACACGATCGGTAACATGCCAGCCTGGAATGCTCTTGACAGAAAACTTGGCAACAACCCACTGGTCTTTGCCATCCCTTTCCAAGAAGAGGCCATTGTCATGGATCTGGCTATGTCACAATTCTCCTATGGAGCCACGGAACTTGCGGCAATGAAAAATGAGCAACTACCTGTAAATGGTGGATTTGATAAGAATGGAGAATTAACCAAAGACCCAAATGAAATACTTCAGTCGAAAAGATTTCTTCCTACAGGATACTGGAAAGGCGCCGGACTTTCATTGCTCCTTGACATTCTTGCAACTGTACTTTCTGCAGGCATCGCAACCTTTGAGGTAACAAGGCAAAAATCTGAGAGCGGGGTATCACAAGTTTTCATCGCTATCAATCTGGAAAAAATCAGCAAGCAATCCGCGATTCAGCAGACCATTAAAAATATTATCGACGATTATCTTCAGTCAGTTCCTATTTCGGCAGATAAAAAAATTCTTTATCCTGGCGAGAGAGTTATTCAAACCCGAAAGCGCAATCTTGAAAATGGAATACCGGTGATGAGGAAGGTGTGGGATGAGATTCTTTTGCTATGAAGTAATCAGTATTCAGAAGTTAAGAAGTTAGAGAAGATTCAATCCGACCTCCGACTTCTATTTTTTCCTATCGACAATTTCCATTTGATCCGGGATAATACGTTCCAGCGTACCCCTATCAATTGCCTCATCTTTCCAATTAGGATTATACTTCACAAAGAATGTCAACCAAAGTGTTCTTGATAAACGCATGAGGTAAGGTTGCAAGATGATAAGAAGCGCACCATTGAAAATTAACCAATAGAAGAACCTGTTATCATCAACAGACATACCTATCAATATAAACCAGGCGGCAAGTGTAAGCAGACTCAATAATACAGTTAACCCATAACTAACATACCCAGTTCCATAATAAAATCCCACCTCTATCTCTGTGGGTTGCCCACAAACGGGACAATGCTTATGCATATTGAGATTTTTCTTCAAATTCCAGGACGACCTGCCAACAAATAATTTGCCCTCTCTGCAGCGCGGACATTTATTCTGCAGTAAAGACAAAATAAAGTTGGGCTTTGAATTTCTAATTTTTTCCAATACACAAAATTACTGATTGTAGGCCGAGGATTTATTTATTTAACCGCAAACTCGAAAAGACGCAAGGTAACGCTAGGACTTTGCGAAACTTCGCGGCCTGGCGTCCTGGGGGTTAAATTTAAAAACTAACTGCAACCAAAACCTGAAGAACTCATCAATACCAGTGTAGAATTCACTGTCCTTTTGTTTAATCATCCCGGGAATTTTCCTCACTTTTCTTCATAGTACATTCTGGTTGGAATTTTGTATCAAGGGCTTAATACTGAGTTCTTTCATTCACATTATTAAATAAATAATTATGGCAGAATTGAATAATAATTACGCTCTGGTTACCGGAGCAACCAGCGGCATTGGATATGAACTGGCAAAATTATTCGCTCAGAATGGATATAATATTATAGCCGTTGCAAGAACCCAGAAGGATTTGCAGAAAGTGGCAACGGAATTTTCTTCATATGGAGTCAATGTAGAAATGATCGCCAAAGATTTATTTGAAGAAAATGCAGCTACCGAATTGTACAATGAAGTAAAGAGCAGAGGGATTGAAGTGGAAGTGCTGGTCAATGATGCCGGGCAGGGCGTGTATGGACTTTTCGCAGATACTGATTTGGAAGATCAAGTCAGGATAATACATCTAAACGTGGTTTCTCTTACCCGACTCACCTATCATTTCTTAAGGGATATGAAGGCACGTAACAGTGGTAAAATCCTTCAGGTCGCTTCTGTTGTTTCAGAACTTCCTGCCCCCTATCAAGCCGTCTACGGAGGTACTAAGGCCTACGTTCTCAATTTTACGGAAGCCCTAATTAACGAGGTCAAGGATACGAATATCACCATTACCGCTTTGCAACCAGGTGCAACAGATACTGATTTTTTCAATAAGGCTGGTGCGCAGGATTCAAAGATCGTTCAGGATAAAAGCAAACTTGCTGATCCAGCAAAGGTTGCTAAGGATGGATATGATGCCCTAATGAAGGGCGACGATAAAGTGGTATCAGGATTTAAAAACAAGGCTCAAATCGCAATGGCTAACATAACACCTGATACCATGTTGGCAAATCAGATGGAAAAACAATCGGAGCCAGTCAACAAGTAAAAATTTAAAATTTAAAAGTAAAAATGTAAATGGCAACGTTTGACCGGTAATAAAACGTTCGCAAGGAACTCCTCTTTCTTAAAACACTAATAAAAATTTTATGAAGGCTGCAAGAATTCATGGTCCCAGGAAGGTTTCTTATGATACGGTCGATGATCCTAAGATCGAACAGAACAGAGATATTATTCTAAAAGTTACGGCAACCGCAATCTGCGGATCTGATTTACATATTTATTCTGGGGGCTTGCCACAGCCCAGGCCGATGGTGCTGGGTCATGAATTCATGGGTATCGTTGAGGAATTGGGATCAGAAGTGAAAAATTTAAAGCGGGGTGATCGGGTAGTGGTTCCTTTTCCCATTGCATGCGGACAGTGTTTCTTTTGTAGCCATCACTTACCTGGACATTGTGAAAATTCAAATCCTGATCATTATGGTCCGGAAGGAGGATTGCTGACTGAAAAAGGTGGAGCTCTATTTGGGTATACTGATTTATATGGCGGGTATGATGGAGGTCAGGCAGAATATGTACGAGTTCCATACGGAGACTATGGTCCACGCATTGTACCAGATAATTTAACTGATGAGCAGGTTTTGTTTTTGACAGATATTTTTCCAACTGGATATACAGGAATTGATTGGGGAGAAGTAAAAGGTGGAGAAACAGTGGCGATTTTTGGTTCTGGACCTGTAGGTCTTATGGCGGCAAAGAGCGCATGGTTAAGAGGGGCTGAAAAAGTGATTGTGGTTGATACCTTGGAATACAGACTTGATAAAGCAAAAGCTGTAGCGGGATGTGAGACTATATTATGGGAAAATGCAAAACAAGTTGTTGAAGAGATAAGAGCAATGACACAAGGCAGAGGAGCAGATGTTTGCGTAGAGGCTGTTGGATTTGAACCAGATCGCAGTTTGGTTGATCGTGCTAAAGCAGTGATAAACTTGGAAAAAGGATCTCCAAAAGTTTTGGAGGCGTGCATGAGTGCAGTGAGAAGAGGAGGGATTGTATCAGTTCTGGGAGTGTACCCAACTACTTACGATAATTTCCCTATCGGGCAATTTTTTGATAAAGGAATTATTCTGAAAGGCGGCCAGGCTCCCGCGCATAAACACATCGATACATTATTAAAATATGTAGTAGAAGGAAGAGTAAAACTTGATGATGTAATCACACATCGCTTACCGCTTTCAGAGGTTGCTCATGGATATAAAATATTCAAAGAGAAAGAAGAAAATTGTGTGAAAGTCGTTTTAGTTCCCTGATTAAGTGGTGTAATCGGAGTATCGATTCAGCGGTGAGACGTGAGTCGTGGTCGTGAGACAGAAAAATTCTCGCAAAGTAGCAAAGGGAGCAAAGAACGCAAAGGTTTTAGATCTTTGCGCCTTGATAAAATTTTCGTCTTTGCGTGAAATGATCTAAATCGTGAATAGTAGATAAAGATTCTCTGCAAAACTTTCCGGACTTTATGCCCTTTGCGATACATCGCAGAGAACGCAAAGCATTCTCAACTAAAAATCTTGCAGGAATTCGTGCAATTCGACTCAATTCGTGTAATTAGTGTCAATTCATTTGCAGAGTGGGCAACCTATAGTTTCTGCCATCAAGTACAAACAATTCAGCAGTCTCAAATTTAAAATATTTATAAAGCGGAGATTCCCTAAGGATCTTGTCAATTGATCGCTTGCTTTTTACGCTGAGTGTGATCCATATCTGGTTTGTTTCCATGCTTACGGCGTAATGCTCAATGATCTCTTTTGTGATGAGATGATTCACATATGTCCTGTGAGCCGGTACGAGACTCATGAAGTCATCATCCAATTCAAAACTTATCGTCACCTGGAATTTTTTCATAACACTTAAATAAACGAAGAAAAAGGCGAAAAGGATTACAACTTCCAGTTAATTATTTGGTTGGCCAATTCGGGCTTGTAAGAGGTTGTTACCTTGATGTAATTGTCAGTGTATCCTTCCATTAAGCCGTTGCTGGCATTCCTTTCAAGTAAGAGTTTACGCGTTTGTCCCAGATGCTGTTGGGTGAAATCGGTCATTTTAACATAACTAAGATTGCGGAGTTTCTTATTCCTTTCATGACGCACCTGCATAGGAACGACAGGTTTTAACTCCACCGCCCTGGTATTGTCCCTCTCAGAATATGTAAAAACGTGCAGGTAGGAAATATCGAGTGAATGAAGAAATTTATAAGTATCCTGAAAATCTTCATCAGTTTCACCTGGAAATCCAACAATCACATCTGCACCAATTGCAGCGTGAGGCATTAATTTCTTTATCAGGCTTACTCGCTCTTCATATAGCTCGCGTTTATAGCGACGGCGCATTTGTGCGAGGATCTTATTACTTCCGCTCTGAAGTGGAATATGAAAATGAGGCATAAAGCGCTTGCTGGCTGCAACGAACTCAATGATCTCATCAGTAAGTAGATTGGGTTCAATTGAAGAGATACGATAACGGTCTATTCCTTCCGCGGCATCTAATTCCTTAATGAGATCTAAAAATGAAGTGCGGATGTTATTCTCTTCGCCCGATTTTCCAAAATCACCAAGATTCACACCCGTAAGCACAATTTCTTTTACTCCACTTGCCGCAATCTGCTTTACATTCTCCAATACATTTTTTATCGAATCGCTTCGACTCTTTCCTCTCGCCATCGGGATTGTGCAGAAAGAACAATTATAATCACAGCCATCCTGTACTTTCAAAAATGTTCTGGTGCGATCATTGAGAGAATAAGATGCATTAAAGCCTTCTACTGATTCAATTTCACATGAACAAATCTTCGCAGAATCCCCTTTCGAAAGTTCCTTAAGATGTTCAGCAATATTGAATTTTTCGGCAGCACCCAGTACAAGGTCAACCCCTGGAATGGATGCGATCTCCTTAGGTTTTAATTGAGCATAACAACCAGTGATAACAACAAGACTTGCAGGAGATTTGCGTTGAATTCGTCTTACCAAATGGCGACATTCTTTATCTGCGTTATCTGTTACAGAACAAGTGTTGATCACGTAAACGTCTGCCTGACTGTCAAACTCTCTTCTTTCAAACCCTTCCTTCTCCAGCAGCCTGGAAATTGAAGAAGTTTCGGAGTAATTGAGCTTACACCCCAATGTATGAAAAGCCACTGTACGCCTCTGTTCCATGAGCCGGCGAAGATAAGAAACCTGGGGCAGTTTGAGAGTTCGAAAGTTCGAGAGTTCCCGATTGACTCCTGCATTTTCAAATTCACAAATTTTCAAATTTTCAAATTGTAAACTGCATTATCATTGCACTACTAAAATTACCTGTTGAAAAAAGCCCTGCCATACATACTTTTAATTGTAGTTGCAATTGCGATCTTAGTAATACAAAGACAAACATCCGGAGGAACAACTGATAAGAGTAATTCTTCCACCAATCCAAAAAAATCAACTGTCGATAGAAATCGGGGTTTTGACAGAAGAATATCCTACCTGGAATACACAAAACACGCTAAATGCAGAATGGGCTGCAGACATATAACCCAGAATGAGGTAGAAGAGATCATGCGCAATGGCAAGATCAATTACAAAAAGACCGATGTAAAAGACACACCTTGCCCTACATATGCAGTAGAAGGGTATACAAGTGATCAGCAGCATGTGCGGATCGTATTTGCTCAATGCGATTACAAAACCAAGGTTGTAACCAGCATTGATCTTGATAAAGATTGGGAATGTAATTGTCCCGGTGACGAACGCAATAATTAACAGGGAAAACTGACCATGAAACCGCTCCTCAAACTGCTTCAATTACTCTATTTCATCTATGCTTCCACCACCTTTCTTCTTACCATGATCATGGTGTTTCCATTTGTGATCATTGCTTCTTTGTTTGGTAAGATCAGTGGTGGCAACGCTATCTATAAGTTATGCATGATCTGGGCCGATGTTTGGTTGTTTTTGCTTGGGGTTTGGCATAAGAATATTTATGAGACTTCAGTTGATGAGGATAAACAATACATTTTTGTCGCAAATCATATTTCCTACTTTGACGCACCAGTTATCCTTAAATCACTACGAAGACCGATCAGGGTACTTGGAAAATATGAAATGTCGCGCATTCCAATCTTTGGGTATATATACAAAAGGGCAATTGTGATGGTAGATCGCCGGGATGCAGAAAAGAGAGCAAGGAGTGTAAGAATTCTAAAATCAGTTTTGAAAAGAGGCATATCGATTTTTATTTTTCCTGAAGGGACATTCAATCTTACTCACAAGCCTTTGAAAGATTTTTATGATGGGGCATTCAGGATCGCGATTGAAACAGGGACTCCCATTCGACCAGTGCTATTCCTTGATGCATATAATCGGCTCAATTACAAAAGCATTTTAAGTTTCAATCCAGGAATTTCACGCACGATCTTTTTGGATGAGATCGATGTGAGTGAATACGCTTTTGGGGATGTGGCCAAGCTGAGGGATAGGGTGTATGACATCATGGAACAAAAGTTGATTGAATATGAAGCTAAATGGATTGAATAATTAACCGCAAAGACGCAAGGGCGCTAGGAGACGTGAGACGTGAGTCGTGAGACGTGAGACGTGAGACGTGAGACGTGAGACGTGAGACGTGAGACGTGAGACGTGAGACGGGGCTGCAAGTTCAGAAAAAAACCATTTTAAATGTAGGTTACCTCCTTTGTATTACTAAGGCAAAGGTTAGATTACATTTTTTTTCAATGTTTTTACAACTCTCGCACACCAAACTTGATGTTTACCTCATCTCGCGTAAGTTTGTTATTACTTGTTATAAGCTAACAAAGAAATTCCCCGCTGAAGAACGGTTTGTGTTATCACAGCAAATAAGAAGGGCGGCGTTATCAGTCCAACTTAACATTGCCGAGGGTGCCAGTAGGATATCCAAGGTGGAAAGGCGCAGATTTTTCGAGATATCAAGGGGTTATTTGATTGAAATTGACACTGCTTTGGATATTGCTGTGTTACTTGAATACCTGACAATTGAAGATATGAGAGAAACAGGAGTGATGATAACTAGATTATTCTAGATGCTATCGAAATTGATAAAAGTGGAGTCATAAAAAAAAATTCCGACTCCACCCCAAATTTTACCAGATCGACTGGTAATTGGCGATTCTTATCTCACGACTCACGACTCACGATTCACGAAAATAAATGTTCGCAGAGATCATCATACCACTGGCCCTACCAAAGAACTACACCTGGAGTGTGCCGCCGCAGTTCAGTGAACTTGTCCAACCTGGATGCAGGGTAGAAGTTGAGTTGGGAAAAAATAAGCGATATGCTGGCTTGATCAAAAAAATTCATTCAGACAAACCAGAAGCCTTTGAACCAAAGGATATCTTAAATGTCCTGGATTCTGTACCTGTAGTTCATGAAGAGCAACTGAAATTGTGGGAATGGATCGCAGGTTATTATATGTGTAGTGAAGGTGAAGTAATGGCTGCTGCACTTCCTGCCCATTTCAAACTTAGCAGTGAAACTATCCTGGTTTATAACGAAGAATTTGGTGATGATTTTTCAAGTCTCGACCATGACGAATACCTCGTGGCAGAAGCCTTGCTGATCAAAAATGAATTGAAGCTTCCTGAAGTTCAACAGCTCCTCGATTCCCACCATGTTTATCCTGTCATCAAAAGGTTGATCGAGAAGAAAGTTTGCATGGTCTGGGAAACTCTGCAGGAGCAATACAAACCCAGAAGAGAGACATATGTAATTCTAAATCCTGCTTTTGATAATGAGGAGAAGCTTGCCGAGTTAATGAACAACTGGGGACGGGCTGCCAGGCAACTGGAATTATTATTAAGCTATCTGCATCTTTCAAAAACTGAAGGCGAGGTTACAAAGTCCGGGCTGTTGAAAAAAAGCGGGGCGACAGAAGCTCAATTAAAAGGCTTGAGCGAAAAGAATATTTTAATCCTTGAGAAGCGAAATATTGACCGGATCCAATATCTCCCCAGGAATGTTATGATAGATTTCAATCTATCTGAAGCTCAGGAGGCATCGCTCAATGAATTGAAGCAGTCTCTTTCTCAAAAATCAGTTTGCCTGCTGCACGGAGTTACTTCCAGCGGCAAAACTCTTCTCTATATAAGACTTATCGAGGATTATATTAAGGCGGGTAAGCAGGTTTTGTATTTGCTGCCTGAAATTGCGCTAACCTCACAGATAATTCGGAGACTTCAAAAGCATTTTGGCGGATACATCGGCATTTATCATAGCAAGTTCAATCAAAATGAACGGGTGGAGATCTGGAACAAGATCAAATCGAGCGAATTGAAAATAATCCTTGGAGCCAGGTCGGCCTTATTTCTGCCATTTAGTGAATTGGGTTTGGTGATCGTTGATGAAGAACATGACACTTCATTCAAGCAACAAGATCCAGCTCCAAGATATCATGCAAGAGATGCGGCGATTTATTATGCCTCTTTATACAATGCCAAAGTCGTATTGGGAACTGCAACTCCCTCAGTTGAATCATACTATAATGCCCGGTCAGGAAAATATGGATTGGTGGAATTGAATGAACGTTATTCAGGCATCCAATTGCCTCACATTCACATCATCGATCTAAAGAAAATTCTTCCAAAGGATAGAACTAAAACAATCGTTTCGGCTGAATTGAAAGATGCGATCACTAAAACCCTTGATAATAAGAAGCAAGTCATACTTTTTCAAAACAGGAGAGGATATTCTCCTTACCAGGTGTGCGAAGTATGCGGATGGATTCCTCATTGTCGCCAGTGCGATGTGAGCCTCACATATCACAAGCTTACTAATAAATTGCATTGCCACTATTGTGGTTCAACGTATCCGCTGGTGCATGTTTGTGAAGCCTGTGGAAGTCATAAGTTCATTCAAAGAAATTTTGGAACTGAGAAAATTGAAGAACAATTAGAAGAAGTATTTCCGTCAGCCAGAATTGCCAGGATGGACATTGATAGTGTACGTGGTAAGAAAGCACATGACTCGCTGATACAACTGTTCGAGCAGAATAGGGTTGATATTCTTGTGGGCACACAGATGGTTGTTAAAGGATTGGACTTTGAACATGTAAACCTCGTGGGCATCCTGGATGCTGACAGCTTGCTGAGTTTTGCTGACTTTCGTGTAAATGAACGAGCCTTTCAGTTAATGGAGCAGGTGAGTGGTAGGGCTGGAAGAAAGGATGTGCAGGGAAGGGTGATGGTGCAGGTAGCAAATACCAGGCATCCGGTATTACAATTTGTTCAGCAACACGACTACAAACTTTTTTTTGAGAATGAGGTCAATGAACGCCAGCGATTCTTTTATCCTCCTTTCTCAAGACTGATCATGATAACCTTCAAACACAAGATCAAAGAAGTTGTTACCAGGGCTAGTGAGAAGTTTGCGGGAAATATGAATTATCATTTCGGAAAGTATATGATTGGTCCTGCAGAACCAATTGTGAACAGAATTCGCAATCAATACCTGATGGAACTTTTATTTAAGTTGCCGAAGGATGTAAACATCATACAACAGGTGAAGCAAGCGATCTTTTATCAGATCGCAATGTTGCATAATGAAAAAGCTTTCCGGTCTGTAGTGGTGATACCTGATGTTGATGTAATTTGAAATCGTGAGCCGTGAGACGTGAAACGTGAGTCTGGATTAACCCGAAACTCCAAACCCGAAACTCGCAACATGGTTTTAGAAAATGTATCGTTAAAGTCCCTGAACACCTTTGGGATTGATGTAAAAGCAAAGCAGTTCTCCCATTTTACATCAGTAGAGGAACTATCAGCATTGCCGAATGGTGAAACTGTATTAATTCTCGGAGGAGGCAGTAATTTATTATTGAGGAATGACTTCGACGGTCTGGTCCTGAAAAATGAAATACTAGGTATTGAAACTGTCAAAGAGGACGCGGACCATGTGTATATAAAAGTTGGCGCAGGAGAGAACTGGCACCAGTTTGTTCTTTACTGCATTGAACACGATCTCGCAGGACTGGAGAATCTATCCCTCATTCCTGGATATGTAGGAGCTGCCCCTATGCAGAATATTGGAGCTTATGGTGTGGAATTGAAAGAAGTCTTTGAAAGTCTTGAAGCATTTTCAATTCAGAATAAAAACGTGGTTACATTTTCAGTCAATGATTGTGAATTCGGTTACCGTGAAAGTATTTTCAAGAAGAGATATAAAGATCAGTTCGTGATCCTGACGGTGACATTTCGATTGGATAAGATTCCCAATTTTAATACAAGCTATGGAGCTGTCGAGCAGGAGTTGGAAAGAATGGGAGTGAAGGATCTAAGTATTCGTGCAATATCTCAGGCTGTCATTAATATTCGTTCTTCCAAACTTCCTGATCCTGCTGTGATCGGTAATGCAGGAAGTTTCTTCAAGAATCCGCAGGTAACAACCGAGAAATATAATGAGCTTCATCAATATTATCCTGAGATGCCTTCTTACCCAGTAAACGATCATCAAATCAAACTACCTGCTGCCTGGTTGATTGAAAGGGCGGGATGGAAAGGATATAGGAGAGGAGATGCGGGCGTTCATGAGAAGCAGGCTTTGGTCCTTGTGAATTATGGGAATGCAAAAGGAGAAGAGATTTTTGAACTTAGTCAGGAGATACTTGAGTCAGTAAATTCTAATTTCGGGATTGAACTGGAGAGGGAGGTAAATATTGTTTCATGATTTTTCTTAACCGCAAAGGCATCATCCACCTCACCCCAACCCTCTACACTTGGTGGAGAGGGAGGAAAGTGTTTTCTTACCCTCTCCGCAAAGCGGAGAGGGTGGATCGCGAAGCGAGCCGGGTGAGGGGCATCCCAATGTTTCGCCAGGTTACCTGGCGAAACATTGGCGTCTTTGGTTCTTGGTTAGATTAGAATCTTCGACTACTTTTTCTTCTAGGCTCTAGTACTTCCACCTGTTTTGGTGCAAAGAACTTTATCAAGACCAGGCCCGCAAAGAATCCCCCGATATGTGCTGCATATGCAACAGCACCCGCCTCCTGCCCACCCAGAGTTCCCATCCCATTCAGTATTTGAAATACGATCCAGAAACCAAGTGCAAGTATTGCCGGAACAGGTAGCAGGAAAAATCCAACGAACACATGAACTGTCCTTCTCGGAAATAGAAGTAGGTATGCTCCAAGAACACCTGAAATGGCGCCTGATGCACCTAAGCTGGGGATCAGCATATTGTGTCCCAGGTATGCTTCGGTAAAAACATGGCAGAGTGATGCGATGATGCCAACCAGCAGATAAAAAAACAAATACCGTAAATGCCCTAGTCTGTTTTCGATATTATCTCCAAACACCCATAGATAAAGAAGATTACCTCCAATATGCGCCAACCCACCATGCATGAACATGGAAGTGATGAGCGTTAACCAAACTGGAATATTTGTAACACCTAATCCGGGTAACCAGACTTCCTGGCCGGATATAGCATCCTGAAGCATTTTCCCATCTGTAACAATATCTTTTCCTGTTAGAATTTCTCCAGGTACTGTAGAATAAGAATATGTGAAATCGATATCGTTCCCGAATTGTTGATAGAACACAAACACTAAAATGTTCAACGCAATCAATATATAATTGACAATTGGCGTCCTCGTCCTGTCTGAATTATCATCACCGATTGGAAGCATAGAGTTTCGAGTTTCGAGTTTCGGGTTGTTATCGTTGGCTGATGTCCATTGGTCGTCGGTAAGATTGGGTCAATATTTCTTCAATTTTCCCAATTTCCCAATCCTGAGCGAAGCGAAGAAACCAAATTTCAAAATATCACATGACTCAAGATTCACGAAAAGTCCTCACCATCGAAGTCCTCATCCTTACTCGTACTGCCCATGTTCAACATCGAACCCATCAGGTCCTTGAATTCAATCTTTCCTTCAACAATTTTCTTACTGATCAAAGAATATGCAGAAAGTCCATGCAAAACGAATTCCATCAATAATGCCGCTTCCTGCTCATTGGTATGCTTGAAATGTTTCTTCACAAAAGCATGCAATCCATCTACCTTATACAAAAGTTGGACCTTCTCCACGTCTTTTGTGTTGAAGAATATGTTGAGGGAATTTCCCTTATCAAACCAACTGATCACCGCCCTGTATGGATTTTCTGGTGGTGGTTGGCCCTGGGCAGATTTTCTCTTTTTTACCTGCTCCGGATTAGGAAAATATTGAATGAATTGTGAACGCATCGCTTTTTCAACAAGGTTCAGCGCAACCTGGTAAGGTCCTTCCTGTTCACCTTCGTAAACCAATTCTATCTTACCAGTTATAGAAGGAATAATTCCCACAAGATCACTGATCCAAACCTGGGTTTCTTTTTCATGATTAATGATCGCTCTTCGTTCAGCCGCGCTGATTGCATTTTCAAAAGCCGCAATGCTAAGCCTGGCACTCACTCCACTTTTCTTGTCGACAAACTCGCTAATCCTTGCTTCAAAAGAAACCTGTTCTATCAATCTCTTAACGAGGTCACTCACCTTCACCCTTGCTTTTTGCTCATCCAACACCTCTGCTTCCTGTTCAGTGATCTCCAGCGCCATCTCAATATTCTTTGGATAGTGAGTGAGTATCTGACTTTCGATCCTGTCTTTCAATGGTGTTACAATAGATCCTCGATTTGTATAGTCTTCAGGATTTGCTGTGAAAACAAATAGGATATCAAGTGGTAATCTCAATTTGAATCCACGTATCTGCACATCTCCTTCTTCAAGAATATTGAAGAGTGAAACCTGTATCCTGGCTTGCAGATCGGGAATTTCATTGATCACAAAGATGCCGCGGTTGCTGCGTGGAATGATGCCGTAATGAATTACTCGTTCATCCGCAAAAGTGAGCTTAAGGTTTGCAGCCTTGATCGGATCTACATCCCCAATTAGATCCGCAACACTTACATCCGGTGTTGCAAGCTTTTCGCCATATCGCTCAGAACGGTGAAGCCAGGAAATTGGAGTATCATCACCTTTTAATGCAATTAGGTCCTTTGCATACTTGGTGATAGGCTTAAAAGGATCATCATTGATGTCGCTTCCTTCAACAACAGGCACATACTCATCAAGCAGTTCGATCATCAGTCGCGCCATTCTGGTTTTCGCTTGTCCACGCAATCCAAGGAATAATATGTTATGTCTTGAAAGCAAGGCTCTCTCCACGTCAGGAATTACTGTCTCTTCATAACCTACGATATGAGGAAAAGTAATTTCTTTATTCCTGAGCTTTACAATAAGGTTGTCTCTCAACTCTTCCTTGACCGATCTATTCTTGTATCCAGATTTCTTTAAATCACCAAGAGTTTTGATTGATTTTATGTTCATAATTTTTTAACCAGCTTTTGAATTACTATTAAACTTTACTTGTGTCACACACTTGTACGACTATAACTATACTCAACTAAAATTCCTATGCAAGCTGCTAATTGATTTTCCAGAAAAATTTCTTCACCTCAATATACAGTCTTTCGTTTTCCGCTCTCGAAATCCTTAAAGATAAAGGCTCCTAACCTGTCAAGAGACGCAAAGAATGCTTTACCGCTATTGGTTTCAGTGAATTCCTGTACAAACCGCTGCAGGTAAGGATCGGTGGCGATCATGAAGGTGGTTATGGGTATTTTCAGTTTTTTACATTGTGCTGCAAGATTCAGGCAACGGTTGGTGATCTTTCTGTCCAACCCAAAGCTGTTCTTGTAGTAGCGCTTGCCGATCTTCAGGCAGGTTGGTTTACCATCTGTGATCATAAAGATCTGCTTGTTTGGATTTTTTCTTCTTCTCAAAAGGTCCATTCCCAATTCAAGTCCCGCAACAGTATTGGTGTGAAATGGTCCCACTTGCAAATACGGAAGGTCTTTGATCTGAACTGGCCATGCATCGTTTCCAAACACTACGATATCGAGTGTGTCTTTTGGATATTTAGTTGTGATGAGTTCACTCAACGCCATGGCCACTTTCTTTGCAGGAGTGATCCTGTCTTCACCATAGAGGATCATTGAGTGAGATATGTCAATCATTAAAACTGTCGAGGTCTGGGCCTTGAAATCAGTTTCACGAATGGAAAGATCTTCTTCCTGTAATTGAAAATTATCGATGCCGTGGTTGATCTGAGAATTCTGAATGGAGGTAGTGAAATCGATTTGTTCAAGCATATCCCCAAACTGGAACGGCCTTGATTCAGGATTGATCTCATCACCCATGCCCGGCTTGAAACTATGGTGGTCGCCCTGCTTGGTTTTTTTGAGTTTTCCAAAGATCTCTTCCAGTGATTTGCGACGAATGCCTTGCTCTGTTTTCGGCGTTATATTGATGCCTCCACTTCCGGGATCATCGGTTATATATCCTTTTTCTCTCAGCTCATCGATAAAATCCCCCATTCCATATTCTTCATCAGTAAGTTGATATTCCTTGTCCAGTTGGTTCATCCACTGTAAAGCCTCCGTTACATCTCCATTGGTATATGTAAGCAGTTGCATGAACACATCCAGGAGTTGTTCAAACTTGGTCTTGCCATCCTTATTAGGATCATACTTAGAAAAATTATAGCCAATCATTGTCTGCTTTTATTAACCCATTAAAAGTACGAGGAAAACAAATTTCAGAGATGTTAAGTCCGGCTGAACCGCAAAGACGGCATGTTGCTAAAAATTTCACCGCAGAGAAAAAGAGAAGCAGAGATTGCGCAGAGGGTCAGCTATCAATGTTAATTCCTCTGCGATAACTCTTTTACCTCTTATTCTCTGCGGTGAAAAGGCTTACAGATCAATTTTAAAAATAAATACCGTCTTCCTTGCGCACCCTTGCGTCTTTGTTTCCTGGCGGTTAAATTTCTTAAAATGTTAAGGCTTCTTATTGGTATCCTGTTTTGGAGCTGAGTCGTTGATGATGATGGGCTGCCCAGTTTCGGGATTGATATTCGGCCTCGCACCCCCGAATTGTTTCTCCCAATCAGCAAGGTTCATCAGCATTTGATAGGAGGTAACAATATCCTGAGAAAAAGGCATCTGCTTATCCGAAATATTTCCTCCCTTACCTTGTAAAATACCATATGCATCATTCGCCATTTGATCATCAGTTATCTGGTCACCAAGTGTTCTGTAATACCGCATCTGTTCTTCCAGATCCTTTTTCACAGAAGTAGCAACCTTTCTTGCCAGAGTCAGATCACCAGCTCGATAGGCAGCCAGTAGAAAGCTCATCGAAATTCTATTATGCATATTTCCACGATTGGAAGTAAACCCATAAGGAACATTCGCTGAATCAACATTGTCATCGTATTTGTGAAGTAATTTCTTCGCTGAATCCAGTTTGCCAGCTTCTACCAAACTCATCGCCGCAATGGCATGAGAGGACCTGATGCTGTTGAGATGGCGCCTGTTTTCTTCATCAAAATAAACCCCCTTCAGATGAGCATTCCCATATCCAAACTTGTCCATCATTTTCTTATATGACTCTTCCATATTCACTTCGCTGTTTCGTACAGGGACAAGTCGGTATGAAAGACCTTCCATCCTTACATAAGGTGCAAGTCCCAAATCATCAATTTCCTGCAATGAAGTGAAATATATAGGACGCTTCCAATTATTCGCTGCAATGATTGCAAGAACAGCGAGATCATTCTTGAATAAGTACGTTTTCTTAATATCAAGTACGAGTGTGCTAACAACACTATCCTGTGGAGATACAGTCTTATTCTGTCTCACCAGGCTGGTATCAACAGGTACACTCACTTTCTTAACGGGAAATACATTCAGTGATTCACCACTTTGGGCCTGTACCATAAATTTAGGATCATCACTTCCCACAACATTCTTCAAGATCTGGTGCAGATCATAATATCTGGTTTCATCAAAGCCCGGTAATGGATAAACCGGAACCGCGTTTCTTTTTTCACCTTCGATCTGTTCGGTAGTGAAGATTACATCTGTAGGTGCAGATTGATTCACTTTATACCTCAGTTGGTTGATATACCAATCTGTTCCAAGCAGACTATAATTCATTACCCGCAGATCCGGACGAATGCCTTCAACCTCCTGGGCATACCATAGAGGGTAAGTATCATTATCTCCGAATGAAATTAGAATTGCATCCTTCTCGCAACTTTCCAGGTAATCTTTTCCAAGGTCCCTGGCAAGAACTTTCTTACTGCGATCATGGTCATTCCATTCCTGGGTTGCCATTAGTATAGGAACAGCCAGCATGCAGATTACAAGTGAACCATAATTGGAAATATCCAGTGAGGCTTTCTTGCTGATCCATTCCCGGATTTGTAGAACGCCGAGACCAATCCAGATACAGAATACATAGAACGAACCCACATAGGCATAGTCACGTTCACGAGGCTGATAACCTGATTGATTCAAATAGATCACCACCCCAAATCCTGTGAAGAAGAACAATAATGAAGTAACAAGCCAGTCGCGGCGATTCTTATTCAATTGATAAATGAAACCAATGATGCCTAAAATGAAAGGCAGGAAGTACAATTTATTATTTGCTTTATTATCCTTGCCTGCAGTAGCCGGAAGTTGATCAGTAGGTGAACCCGAAATTGCGTTATCTATGAAGCTGATCCCCGAGATCCAGTTCCCATCCCGAATATTTCCAAATCCCTGAAGGTCGTTTTGCTTGCCGGCAAAATTCCACATGAAGTATCTCAAATACATCCAACCTAACTGGTACTTTGCGAAATAGGAGATGTTATGCGCCATCGTTGGATCCTGATCCTGCTCCAGTCCACTGAATGCGCGATAACATTCTGCCTGACCCCTTTCTGTGCCAGCATCCCACATACGCGGAAATAAATGCGCTCCCTCTGCACCCCACCAATTTTGTTTCTGGATCTTTCCAACAGCCACATATTTATCCTTGCCTTTCACATACAGATCTCCTGCTTCAACAGTAGGAGGGCGTTTTGTAAAATCAGGACCAAAAACTATAGGCCAGTCTCCATATTGTTCACGGCTTAGATATCCTACAAGACTCACCGGATTGTCAACATTGAACATGTCAACGCCCGGATCTGCGCTTGATCTGATAAGTGTGGTGAAATAGGTTGAATACCCAAGGACTACAAAGGCCGCGCACCAGAGGCCCAACTTCATAAAGTAATAGCCTTTTTTCAATGCATACCGGATGCCGAGTATGATCAGTGCTGCTATAAGTATGAAGAAAAATGCAAAGCCTGAAAAGAAAGGCAGACCGAAGTTGTTAACAAAAAGCTTGTCAAATAATCCCGCTCCTTTGATTGACCATTGTATCACAAATACCTGCACAATGCCCTCGATCATACATCCAATCATAAACGCAAGGAAGGTTCCCCAGGGTGTGACCTTGTACCGCTTGAAATAGTAAACCATTACAATAGCTGGAATGGTAAGCAAGTTTAAAAGGTGAACACCTACTGATAAGCCCATCAGGAAGAAAATGAATACAATCCAGCGATCCGCTCTTGATATAGCAATCCCATGACTGCGATCATAGTCCAGCTCATGTTCCCATTTTAATATTGCCCAGAAAACGATAGCCGTAAAGAATGAAGAAAGTGAATATACCTCACCTTCAACCGCACTATACCAGAAGGAATCTGAAAAAGTATAAGCCAATGCACCTACTGCTCCTGCAGACATGATTCCGAATACCTGTTGCCTTGTGGGTTCCTGGCCAGTTTGACCAATGATCTTCCTGGCAAAGTGTGTGATGGTCCAGAATAGGAAGAGGATCGTCATTCCACTGGCGATCGCGCTCATGAAATTCACTCCCCTGGCTGCTGTTAATGGGTTGTCACCAAACAGGATTATGAAAAATCGCCCCATAAGCACAAATAACGGTGCTCCTGGAGGATGGGGAATCTGAAGTTTATAAGCACTGGAAATGAATTCGCCGGTATCCCAAAAGCTGCCGGTTGGTTCCATGGTCAGAATATAGACAGCACAGGCAATCAGCCCGATCACCCAACCGGTGATATTATTCACTTTGCGAAGGCTCATATAAGCAATGGTTTGTGAGGTGGCAAAAATAGGCAATTGGAAATTTGAAAATTTGAGAATTTGAAGATTTGAAAATGAGGGAATATCCCAAAATGCAAAGAATTGTTAAACAAAACGAAAAATGAGGGATTACAAATCAAGACAATTTTCAAATTGAAAAGATTATCCGTACTGTTTGATAAAACAACCTATTCTGCAGATACTGGTTCTGCGCCTGCTCCAGGTATCCCTGCAGTCCAAAGAGCCCGGCTGCATTTCCTTTATTTACCGCGATTTCCAAGTATCCCGCTGAATTGAACAAAGCCAGTTTTTCTCCTTCTACAACGTCAGCATAGGTTTCACTGATACGTTCGATGATCTCATCTCTCTTAAAAACTATGCGAAAACTTCTGCCTTTTCTTTGTTCTTCGAATTGTTCGCGGGTTATATTGACGACTACGTTCTCAAAATTGTCTATAAAGATGATTTGGCCTTCGATCCAATTTTCACCGAGGAGTGGTCTCAAGGCATTCTTTTCAACAAATGGAACATCAGGTATGCCGATCTCCATGAAACTAACTCCTTCAAGGATCTTTTTCACTGCTTGTCCCATTACTCGTGTGCATTGGAGTGTATTCCTCGGCTCTGATTTCTCTAATGGAAGACCGATCACCATTTCAGGTTTTGATTCAAGGATCATTGTGATCAGCCCATTGTCGGCGCAGAGGATGTATTGTTCGTTATGATACGCAAGTAAAAGTTGCTCAGGTTTGTTTTCAAACAGATTCACCAGGATCAGGTGAAAAGTCTGAGGCGGAAAATTCTTGATTGCGTTGCGGGTAATATAGGCCGCCTGAGGATAATTAAATGGAAGGAGTTGGTGTGTGATGTCGATGCATTGAAAGGAAGGCTCTATCTGGAACAACTGACCTTTGACAGCACCCACAAGATAGTCTTGGGATCCTATGTCAGAAGTCAGGGTTAGTAAGGCCATTCAGTTTCGGGTTTCGAGTTTAGGGTTTAGAGTTTAGGGTTTAGAGTTTAGGGTTGATGTCTACCTTGAAATTTTTTCATAGTTCGGGGTTTTATCTTCCTTTGAATTTGTAGCCTTTAACAGCTGAGCTGTTTAAATATTTAATAAAAGCTCCTAGTTTTCTACCAATCAATTCAGCCTTATTATACAAATCCTCAAATACTTCTTTTTCGATGTAGTTTCTATCTTGGGCTCTGTAAAGTTGGGATTTTACTTCTCCGCATGATCCCTTAGCATAAGTCAAGAAATTTATAAACTCATTCTTGCTATTTCTTTCGAATCCTTCTGCGATATTATCCATTATAGATCCGGTAGAAGCATTTATTTGGTTCTTTAGATTGAAGTCCTTCAAAAATTCTTTTGAGGAAGAAAATGTTTGGAAAACATCCTGGGCCAAAATCCTGGCCATTTGCCAGACCTCTAGATCTTCAAACCTTGCAACCTTTCCCATATTTAACCTTCTTTAAATCTCTTTATTGAAAAGAAATTAAAGTTCGAAAACTATGAGTAAGATTTTGCTTTCCATCTCGAACTAACCGACTAATTAATTATGCAGGGACTACCTAACCCTAAACTCTAAACCCTAAACCTATTTAATTAATTTCCCGTCTTTAAAGAAAAAATTCTTGACCATTTTGTCTGCTAGCCCCGGAAAGAATTTATTCATGAAAACTGTTCGCTTACCGGTGAATGTCATGACAACTGTACGCTTTTTCTCTTTTCAATCGCAGTCAGGATTTCTTCAGCCACTTCTGCTGCAGGCACCATCTTGCTTTCATCCATCTTACTTTCTCCCTGAGGTTGCGCATGTTCATTCAGTGCTGCATGACGAATATTTGAAGTAGTGAAACCCGGACAAACCCACATCACATGTACGTCTGAATCCAACATTTCAGTCCTGAGTGATTCAAGGAAACCCTGAAGGGCAAACTTCGAAGCGGAATATCCACTTCTACCAGGAAGTCCGCGATATCCAGCTATCGATGAAATTCCAACAATGGAACCTTTTCGTTCAGTAATATGTGGCAATGCAAACTTGGTGCAATAGACAGCGCCAAAGAAATTAACCTCCATCACTTTGCGTATCACATCAACGTCGAGGTCTTTTACTAAAGCCCTCATGCTTATGCCTGCATTATTGATAAGGATGTCGATACCTCCAAAAGTGTTCACGGTTGATTCTATGAATCGCTGACATTCGTTTTCATTACTCACATCGCAGCTCACAGTATGCAGCATCACGTTTGCGTATTGGATCTGCAGGCCATAAAGTTTATCATAATTCCTGCCGCAGGTAGCCACCTTTGCGCCGAGTTGGATGAGCTTATCTATCAACGCCCTTCCAATTCCATCTGTCCCGCCGGTAACGGCCACCACCTTATTTGCGAAAAAACCTGTCATGGTAAAATGTTGCAGTCGCAAACCTAACAAATAAAATCAGTGAATCGGAGGTCTGCTCCCGGTTTTTCATTGAGTAAAAGCCATCAATGCAGGTTTGGAAATGCAAAAGCTCCAAAACGCTCATCCATCCTACTACAAATGATGTATTGCGCCTTGATAGTTGTCTTGGTTTCTTTAGAAAACGAAATTTTCAATTATGAGAAAAATAGCAGCTTTGGTTGTGTTGAATTTTTCACTTCTTTCAATAGAAGCACAGAATTATGTTTTTTATGTTCCCACTCACTATCATGGAATCTTTTCCGATCAGATATCAAGTGCGAGAAGCCAGGGAATGGGCTTGACAACTATCACCACGGAAGGTGTAGGAACATCTGGCTATAACCCCGCTACAATTAGTCCGGGCAATGTTCGACTCAATCTCGCCTTCAATTATGCGAAAGGTCATGTCACCCTTCCTAAATCGTACTATCCTTTTGTTGGAATCAGTTATAAGGTAATCCCGAAGTTAACTCTTGGTGTGACGAGATTCAGTTGGGTGGATCCTGATTCTTATTGGACGGCCAGTATCCAGGGTCAAGAAATCGATACAGATAAAAAGAAACAATCCATGACCAGCATACTTGCTGCTTATGAGATTTTGGAGGGATTACATTTTGGAGTTTCAGGAAATTTTCTTCGCGACGAAGCTGTGGAAGGTACAACCACCAACAAAGAATTTATTGCAAATGTTGGTGCTATCTACGATCATGCTGTCACTCTCATGAAAAATCCGAGGTTCACTAATCAGCAAATGAGATTTGCGGCTAGTCTTACAAATGCCGGCATGAATGCCGTAACTGAACAGACCTATCAAAATCTGAAGAATTTCAGAGATATCCCAATTATACTTCGTCTGGGAACGGCTTATAGTTTTTCAATTCCTGCGAAAGTTTCTTTTACTAAGAATAAAAAATTCTTTGCTGAATCGCCAGAGCTCCTGGACCTGGTTGTTCGTTTGCAATACCAGAATTGGATGAAGCATAAGGATTACATCTATAATACAGGAGAAGATAATTCAGCCTTTGGAATTGGATTCGAAGGATGGTTCATGAAATTACTTGCGCTTCGGTTCGGTTATTATACAGAGTCGAGAAGTGCGAATAAGCCAAATAATATCAATGATATTGTTGTTACTGAGCCACGGAAAAGTGGAATCACCTGGGGATTAGGTGCAAATATTCCTGTTCAAAGATTGACTGGAGGTAAAGTACCGTTCGATATCGAGGTTAACCTGGTAACTCAGAAGATGATGAATGAGATCATTGATAAATACTCACAACGATTTGACAAGGATTTCCGCGACAAAAGATTTTTCCTGAGCGTAGGTTTGGATTTGAAGTGGTATGGGGAAAGAAGGGCGGTTAGGAGAAATTAAAAAACTCCACCCTGTAAGCGGTCGCAGCGAAGCGAAGACCCTGACAGGGTGTTGAATCGTGATCAGGCCGGAATTCGATTATCAGAACCTCTGCGCAATCTCAAATTCTCTTCTTCTCTGCGGTGAAATTTTACTACAAAGAAGCTGTATGCGGTCGCAGACCCTGACAGGGTGGTGAAAATTAAATTAAACTAAATCAAACCTGTCCAGATTCATTACTTTATTCCAGACTTTAACGAAGTCCTCCACAAATTTTTCCCGTGCATCTGAACTTCCATATACTTCAGCGATGGCTCTCAGTTCTGAACTGGACCCAAATACAAGATCGGCACGGGTAGCTGTCCATTTAGGTTGACCTGTTGTGCGGTCGCTCCCGATATACAATTCTTTGTCTTCAGATGTGGCCTTCCACACCGTGTTCATGTCAAGAAGGTTTATGAAGAAATCATTGGTAAGTTGGCCATTGCGCAACGTAAAAACGCCATGTTTGGAACCATCAAAATTTGTACTCAATACACGCATACCACCAAGTAGTACTGTGACTTCTGGTGCTGTAAGAGTTAGTAACTGAGCCTTATCGATCAACAATTCTTCGGTAGCAACGGGGAATTTAGATTTGCGATAGTTGCGGAATCCATCGGCAAAGGGTTCTAAGTACCCAACAGATTCTACGTCGGTTTGTTCCTGTAAGGCATCCATGCGGCCCGGACTGAAAGGTACCTTGACCGCATGTCCTGCATTTTCCGCAGCTTTTTCTACAGCAGCGCAACCTGCGAGTACAATCAGGTCTGCCAGTGATATTTTTTTTCCCTCTGATTGTGCAGCATTAAATTCTTTTGCGATGCTTTCCAGCTTACTCAATACCTTTTGCAATTGCGATGGATTGTTCACTTCCCAATCTTTTTGCGGTACAAGTCTAATGCGGGCTCCGTTAGCTCCGCCACGCTTGTCTGATCCACGGAAAGTAGAGGCAGATGCCCATGCTGTGCTTACCATTTCGGATATGCTTAGCCCCGAGGCCAGTAGTTTTCCTTTCAATGCAGTAATATCATTCTGGTCTATCAATTTATGGTCAACGGCTGGAATGGGATCTTGCCAAAGCAGTTCTTCCTGAGGCACATCAGGACCGAGATAGCGACTACGTGGTCCCATGTCACGATGCGTTAACTTAAACCATGCACGCGCAAATGCGTCCGCAAATTCATCGGGATTTTCTAGGTAACGTCTGGATATTTTTTCGAAACCTGGATCCATCCTTAAAGAAAGATCGGTTGTAAGCATTGTAGGTTTATGCTTTTTATTACTATCGAAAGCATCAGGAATTATTTCCTCAGCATCTTTTGCTATCCATTGGTGTGCACCGCCCGGGCTTTTAGTAAGTTCCCATTCGAATGCAAAAAGATTTTCGAAAAAGTTATTGCTCCATTGGGTAGGTGTTTTTGTCCATGTAACTTCTATACCACTTGTTATAGTATCTGCCCCTTTACCACTGCCATAACTGTTCCTCCATCCAAACCCTTGCTCCTCTATGCCTGCTGCTTCTGGTTCTTTACTTACATGATCGGAAGATGCTGCACCGTGCGTCTTACCAAAGCTGTGACCACCTGCGATCAAGGCAACAGTTTCTTCATCATTCATTGCCATTCTACCGAATGTATCGCGAATATCTTTTGCAGCTGCAATAGGATCAGGATTACCATCTGGACCCTCCGGGTTAACATAGATCAAACCCATGTGCGCAGCCGCGAGAGGATCTTCAAGTTTTCGGGAATGAATTTCCCGGCCAGGATCTTCATCTGAAGAAACTACGCCATGTTCTGCAACACCGGGTGAACCTTTTGCATACCGCTCATCGTTACCGAGCCATGTTTTTTCAGAGCCCCAATACACATCTTCATCAGGTTCCCACACATCCGGGCGACCACCGGCAAAACCAAAAGTTTTGAAACCCATTGATTCAAGAGCCACATTTCCTGCAAGGATGAGTAGATCTGCCCATGAGATATTTCGTCCATATTTTTGTTTGATTGGCCAAAGCAGTCTGCGTGCTTTATCGAGGCTTACATTATCTGGCCAACTGTTGAGCGGCGCAAAGCGTTGCTGCCCGGCACCTGCACCGCCTCTACCGTCTCCCACACGATAGGTCCCAGCACTATGCCACGCCATACGAATGAACAATCCACCATAGTGACCAAAATCTGCAGGCCACCATTCCTGTGAGTCGGTCATAAGTGCATGCAGGTCTTTTTTTACTGCTTCCAAATCAAGGCTCTTGAATGCTTCTGCATAATTGAAATCATTTCCTAATGGGTTAGACAAAGAGGAGTGCTGACGTAGTATGTTTAATTTTAGTTGATTCGGCCACCAGTCGCGATTTTTTGTACCCCCACCACCGACCCTGTTTTTCAACTTGCCGTTATGGACGGGACATTTGCTGATATCGTTTGAATTCTTTTCCATTGCTAATAACTTTTTTGTATGGAGATATTTCAGATTTATTATTCAAGGCTCCGAACATATGCAATTTTTCAAATAATTTTAATCAATTAATTCTATCTTTTGATAGTTTAAGCCTATTATGACATTAATTCAATTAGAATACGTTGTTGCTTTGGATGCGTTTAAGCATTTTGCAAGGGCTGCTGAGAGTTGCCACATTACACAACCATCGCTGAGCATGCAGGTACAGAAACTGGAAGAAGAACTTGCGTTCCAGATGTTTATTCGTACAAATCCAGTTACAACTACAGAAACAGGGAAAATAGTGATTGAGCAGGCAAAAAGAATTTTGTCAGAAAGTCGAATCATGCAGCAACTTGTTCAGCAGGAAAAAAATATCGTGAGCGGTAATCTAAATCTAGGCATTATACCGACCCTGGCTCCTTATCTTTTACCTCAATTTCTTCAGGTTTTTATCAAGCGATATCCCCATGTTCGTTTGAGCATCCATGAACTTACTACAGAGAATATTGTGCGACAGCTTAAGAATGGATCATTAGACGCTGGCGTGATGGCAACGCCGCTAAATATTCTCGAACTGAAGGAAACATTTTTATTTAATGAAGAATTCGTTGCTTATGTATCTCGTCAGGAAAAGTTATTTAATAAAAAATATCTATTACCGGCTGATATTAATGTAAACAGTATTTGGTTATTGGAGGAGGGGCATTGTTTACGTAACCAGGTAGTAAACCTCTGCACACTTCAAAAAGATGCATCAATAGAAAAACATTTTGATTATGCCGCAGGCAGCATTGAAACGCTCAAATATTTTGTAGATAAAAATGGTGGCATCACGCTCTTGCCGGAACTCGCAACTCATAATATACCGCGGGCCAAAAAGGCTATGCTGCGTTTTTTTAAAGGTCCCGCACCAGTCCGTGAAATTAGTCTGGTTACTTTAAGAACATTTTCGAAAACTAGGATGATAGATGTTTTGAAAGAGACTATTGTAGAAACGCTTCCTCCGCAAATGAGATCCAAAAAGAACGTGAAAACACTCCCAGTCTAATCTTTTCAAAATTACCACCCTGTAAGCGGTCGCAGCGAAGCGAAGACCCTGACAGGGTGGTATATCAATTCATAATTACTTGAGGACCCTGACAGGGTGGTATAACGATTCATTAATTACTCGAAGACCCTGACAGGGTGGTATATCAATTCATAATTACTTGAGGACCCTGACAGGGTGGTATATCGATTTATAACTACTTGAGGACCCTGACAAGGTGGGATAACGATTTGTAATTACTCGAAGACCCTGACAGGGTGGTATATCAATTCATAATTACTTGAGGACCCTGACAGGGTGGTATAACGATTCATTAATTACTCGAGGACCCTGACAGGGTGGTATATCGATTCATAATTACTTGAAGACCCTGACAGGATGGGGATGAATTGAATTGCAAATAGGATAAGATAAAAAAAAGAGGCCGAAGCCTCATGAGTGTGATCGCGCTGGGACTCGAACCCAGGACCCATACATTAAAAGTGTATTGCTCTACCAACTGAGCTACGCAATCAAATCATTCTTACTTTCCCACGTAATCCCGATATCGCTTCGCTCATTGGGACCTTGAAAATCTCTTGCTCATTCTTCGCAGCGATTTTCTACGGCCAACTGAGCTACGCAATCCCATGAAATAGAATGGAAAACTGCTTCTATTTTTATGGAGTGCAAAAATAAGGCAATTAGGGTTTAGGAAAACTATTTCTGAAAAAGTTTTTAAACGACCCAAAAGCAATATAACGGGTTCTGACTGAGGGTATAGAGGCTCCAACTACTATTTCCCGTTGTTCAAGATGAAGTCTCCCATCTTAACTCTGCTTCTCCATTTCTCTGCGGTAAAATTTAAACCGCAGAGAACAAGAAAATTCGAGAATTCATAGTGAATAATATATCGAGACAAAAATAATTTGACGCAATCCTCCTCTTAGCTTTCAGTTCCACATGCAGTAATATTCTTTTATGCGTTCGCGTTGCCGTCTTTATTAAAATTTGTCTTATTAACTATGCACTCATTCTTTTATCGGCTCAAATAAAAAGTTACCGCACCACAGCCAAAAGTTTTTGTTCTTAAAAGCTTAAGATCAATCCTATCTTTGATATTCTTAAATAATGCTAAGCCACTTCCTAAAATAATTGGTTGAACGCTGAGCTGGTATTCATCAACCAAGTCAAGTTGTGCAAAAGCTACTATTAAACTTGGGCTGCCAACCAGGATGTTTTTACTCCCGCCATGACGGGATTGTTTGAGTTCTAAAATTTCCTCTTTAATGATCTCCTTTTTCAATATGGTATTTTTCCAGTCAACCCCTTTGAGAGTGCGCGAAAAAACAATTTTTGGAATATTGTCTATCAATACTCCAAATTCATCCGTTGGTTTGTTGCCAGTTGGATTTTTTACAATTGATGGCCAATAACTTTCCATGAGTTGATAAGTTATCCTTCCGTAGATAAGGGTGTCAGCATCTCTTAATAACGCATTGTAATGTTCATGAATTTCTTCGTCCGCAGTGAATGCTGTGTGGTCACAAAACCCGTCAAGTGTCATATTGATTGCTGCAATAAGTTTTCTCATATCTTGTATTTTTTTTGCAATCATGTTTTACTGTTAGTTCCCTGGAGAAACTAATTTCCTCGCCACAGTAATCTTTCCAATCCACACAAATAAACAACTCACCAGTACAAAAAACACCAAAAGCATTCCGCAATAAAGAAGAGTCTTTTCAAGTCCAATCTTCCCAACATCCACGAACGGATAAGGATAAAATCCTGAATAATTTCCCCGTATCAGAATATAAACCAGGTACACTAAAGGATAAATTATCCATGTGATGATTTGACCATACCTGACTTCAGCTTTCTTCTCATAACAAAACCAAAATATGATAACGAGTAATGGAATAACAGTGTGAAGAAGTTCATCGACTATCATCTGTAAACCTTTCGGACTCCATAAGTGCCGTAACAAAAACTGGTAGACCAGGCAGACAATCAAAATGTATAAAGCCACTGCTGTGAGTCGGCCGGGCTTGTGAGTGAAACGGGCATTGAAAAAACGACCGGTAAAGAATATTGCCACCATTAAGTTTGTGAGGATTGTGAAAAAACTAATGAAACGAATTATTGTCTCAGGAATGGGGGTTACCCTGTTTTGTATCATCGCTCCAAACTGGCCAATCAGGGCGACCCAGGCGAGGATGGCAATCAGTATCGAAAACGATTTCTGCATTGGGCAATTTTCTTAACCGCAAAGGCGCCAGGGCGCAAGGTTACGCAATGACTCCTTGCGTTCCTTTGCGCCTTTGTTTCTTGGCGGTTAAATCTTTCTCTTACAACTAAACTCAGTCCAAAGTTTATCGAGATCTCTCCATATACTATGCTCAAATGGCTGAGGAGATAATTCATAGAATATAATTGTCTTTTTCTCTTCCACACATGGCCTTATATGTGCGATGCAGTTGAGGGTTATCGGTTTTAACTGCATATAATCTATCATGTTAATTGTCCCTTGAAATGTAGCATCATCTCCTTTTTGCGTTTCAATTTTTTTGAATGATGTTGTTGCTGCTGTAAGTTTTTCAAGTGAGTCTTTATGTTTCGCATTATCAATATTAACCTTGACCAGACCAGAATAATATGCTTTCAAATTCTGCGCAATTATCGCTGCACCTGTTTTTGGTGTTCCATCCAAATACCACAGAAATGCATAACTCCAGTATTCATCACTCTTCACCTTTGCCCAACCCGGTGCAAAGCGAATATCTTCAACTCCCTTGTACGGTATTTGAGGAGCGAAACCTATTGGTATCAGAAATCGTTCAATGGTCCAATCCTTTGGGATAGAAAGATGATAAGGGGCTTGCCAGGTGTGTCCATCAAATACGGAATCTTTCTGGGCGTAGATATTCAGAGAGGTTAAGATTAATAATAAGATCATCAAACGCTTCATGGCTTATATTTATTTAATTCCATAGCTTAACCGCAAAGTCGCCAGGACGCAAGGTTTCGCCAGAATATTTTGCGTATTCTTTGAGGTCTTTCGAATAGATTCAAAACTATGTGACTAAGGTGTTTTTCTATGTGCCTATGTGTTATTTTTTTTTCCCACTTAGCCATATAGGTAACATAGACCAATAGAAAATAAATTAGAAGCTTGGAATTTGATTTACGACTCCCGATCCACGCCTCTTCACCCTCGCAGGGTCAAATCTACTGACGTGGAATAAGGCCAAGCTGCTGACTGAATTCTAAGTTGTCAAAGAAATCCCTTTCTTCAGCTATTTTGCCTCCCTCCATTCGGACTAATGTGACGCCATCCAGGGAAACCTTTTTGCCAGAGGCAGGAATTCCAAAGAATACACCAGTGTGAGTTCCAGAAAAATTCCAATGTTTTACGATCTTATTCCCTGATCCAAAGATGTCTTTTATGGTAAACGAAACATCTGAAAATCCATTTATAAAATTTGCATAATAGGCCCTGGCAGTGTCAATTCCAACAATATCAGAAGGACTCATATGCATGACTACATCCTTGGTAAAATTGCTGTCATTAAAAGCGGCAAGATTTTTCTTATTTATTATGTCGTCCCAAACCTTGCTGTACATTTTGATATTGGTTGCAACAGAATCGGTGCTTTTATCTGATGCTAGCTCATTATGTAAATCTTTACAGGCTGTTGTCATCACAAAAGCGCTTGCCAATAGCAGTAAGAGCATTGATTGGAGGAATGGATATTTCCTTTGCATGGAAATTTAGTTTTGGGTGATTGCAAAATATTTGAGTAAGCAATATAAGCTTAACCACCAAGACGCCATGACGCAAAGCTTCGCTAGGAATCCTTGCGATACCTGGCGTCTTTGTTTCTTTGCGGTTAAATTTTCTAATAACTTTCCACAAAATCAATTCAGCCGATGCTCTTCAGACTAATACTCGCCTTCTTCATACTTCTATTAATTATTTCATGCAACAACCCGGATGATGTTTCATCCAATCAACAACTCAACGATTCAACCAATCAACCCAGGAAGATTGTTATCTATCAGGTATTCACCCGACTCTTCGGCAATACCAATACAACGAACAAACCCTGGGGAACAATAGAAGAAAATGGAGTTGGGAAGTTTGCTGATTTCACTGACAAAGCTCTCGAAGAAATCAAATCGCTTGGTGTTTCTCATATCTGGTATACCGGCATACCCCATCATGCAGTGATCAGAGATTACACGGCCATTGGAGTTACGAATGATGATCCTGATGTTGTTAAAGGAAGAGCTGGTTCACCTTATGCGGTGAAGGATTATTATAATGTGAACCCAGATCTTGCGAATGATCCGGCAAAAAGATTGGATGAATTTAGGGCCTTGGTTGAACGTACACATAGGCATGGATTAAAAGTCATTATCGACATTGTCCCGAATCATGTTGCGCGGCATTATAAAACATTACAGAAACCTGATAGTGTAAAGGATTTCGGAATTGATGACGACAAAGGAGTAGAATACGCTCGTGATAATAATTTTTATTATATACCTGGTCAAAATTTCAAAGCGCCTGCTCCGCATAATGGATATCTGCCTCTGGGTGGGGAGAAACATCCGATGAGCGATGGAGTTTTTTTAGAACAACCTGCTAAATGGACTGGCAATGGAAGTCGAAAGGTTCAGCCAGATTTCAATGATTGGTATGAAACCGTAAAGATCAATTATGGAGTGAAGCCAGATGGTTCACGTGATTTCATAAGTCTTCCTGCTGAATATTCTCAGCGATCAATTGCAGATCATTATGCTTTCTGGCAGGGAAAATTTGTTCCGGCTTCCTGGAAAAAATTCATGGATATCGCTTTATTCTGGTTAGATATAGGCGTTGATGGATTCAGGTTTGATATGGCTGAAATGGTTCCTGTCGAATTCTGGAGCTATATGAATTCAGCAATTAAAACTTTTAAGCCTTCGGCCGAATTAGTTGCGGAAATTTATAATCCGGCAGAGTATCGGAATTACATCAGCTTTGGAAAGATGGATTATCTGTACGACAAAGTGGATATGTACGACAGGCTCAAGGACATTATTCAGAATAAAGGAAGTACGGACAGTATTGCATCAATTCAAAATCGATTTGCCGACATCGAAAGTCATCTGCTTCATTTCCTCGAGAATCACGATGAACAAAGAATTGCAAGCCCCGGCTTCGCTGGCAATCCTGAGAAAGCAAAGCCAGCCATGGTGGTCTCAACCCTGATCAGTAGTTCTCCAACCCTGATTTATTTTGGTCAGGAAGTGGGAGAGCCCGGTGCCGAGAATGCAGGTTTTGGTAAACCAACCCGTACAAGCATTTTCGATTATGTTGGTGTTCCACATCACCAGCGATGGATGAATAATGGAAAATTTGATGGGGCACAATTATCCGCTTCTGAAAAGTCACTTCGTGAATTTTATCAGCGACTTCTCAATTTCAGTCTCAATAGTTCAGCACTGATGGGAAAATATGCCGAACTACATTCCTGGAACAAACAACACTCACAAGGCTACCCAGATAAAATATTTTCATTCGCGCGATGGAGTAAGGACGAAAAATTGATCGTGATTGCAAACTTCAGCAGTGCCATTGGTTATACGGGCGAAATCCAGTTATCTCCTGAGTTAATAAAAGAATGGCAGTTAAAAGATGGTACCTATGAAATGAAGGACGAATTGAATGGAAAATCATTTAGTCTTGGGGTTATAAATGGGATCGGAAAAATTAAACCACAGCTCACTGAATTGGAATCGCGGGTATTGTCTTTTCGATAAGAAAAATTTAACCGCAGAGAAAAAGAGAAGCAGAGATTACGCAGAGGGTCAATTATCAGTCCTCTGCGAAAACTCTTTTACCTCTCGTTCTCTGCGGTGAAAAAAATTATGGATCATTTTTTAAGAAATTAACCTCCCAAGGCGCCAAGACACAAGGCACCGGAATTCTGGCGCAACCTTGCGTCCTGGCGACTTTGCGGTTAAGTATTTATTCTCCATTATAAGCCTTCTCAAACGCCGGAATATCCAGCTTTTTCATCTGCAGCATCGCCTTCATGACTCTTCCACTTTTTTTAGGATCCTTATCACTCATCATTTTCGAGAGTACAGTTGGAACCACCTGCCATGAAAGACCAAACTTGTCCTTTAACCATCCACACATTTGTGCTTTTGGATCGCCACCCTCTGTCAGCTTTTCCCAATAATAATCCACTTCTTCCTGGTCATTGCAGTTGATGATAAATGAAACGGCTTCATTGAATTTAAAATGCGGTCCGCCATTCAATCCGACAAATTGTTGTCCTTCCAGGGTGAACTCAACAACCATAACAGAACCTTCGGGTCTGCCATGTATCTCGAAACCTTCCTTACCATACCTGCTTATTTTTCCCATACTTGAGTTCTTGAAAACTGAAGTATAAAATTTTGCTGCTTCTTCTGCCTGGTTATCGTACCAAAGGTTCGTCGTGAATTTTTGCATCGTTGCCATAAATAACTTTTTTAATTTGAAGTATAAAAGTGGGCTTTAATCCTGAAATGATTAGTGTGTGGAAACGACAATCTTGGGGGCAATTGCGACAGTGGTGGAATTTTGAAATTTGGTTTCTTCGCTTCGCTCAGGATTGGGAGAATGGGAAATTAGGCTAGAATCTATTAAGGTGATTTAGGAATTAGTACTAAGGAATTGGTAATTTGGTAGAACTCTTGACGCTAAACCCGAAACTCGAAATACAATGCGCAGTCGCCGTGATTTTTTGCAGAAGCTTTCCATTTCAGCTATCGGTCTTCCATTGGTATCCTGGAAAAAACACTCTCCATTTGCATTAGATAAGAAAATATATCAGGGACCTCCTTTGAGAGTTGCTATTATGGGACTCGGAAGTTATGGCACGCGGGTAGCGGATGCAATGCAAGCTTGTACAAGGGCTCGATTGGTGGGCGCCGTGAGTGGGACTTCATCGAAAATTAAAAACTGGCAAACCAAGTACAATATACCTGAGAAGAATTGCTACAATTACCAGAATTTCTCTAATATAAAAAGCAATCCTGAGATAGATGCAGTTTATGTAATTACTCCTAATAGTTTGCATCACGACCAGGTCATCCAGGCCGCGCAGGCAGGTAAACATGTGATCTGCGAAAAACCGATGGCAATAAACGCAAAAGAGGGACAGGAGATGGTGGATGCATGTAAAAAAGCGGGCGTAAAATTATTGGTTGGATACAGGATGCATTTCGAACCTAAAACTTTAGAGATTGTTAGGATGAGAAGGGAGGGAGAAATGGGAAAGATTCTTTTTTTCCAGGGGCTTTCAGGATTTAGAATTGGAGATCCTAATCAGTGGCGCCTCAATAAGCAATTGGCCGGGGGTGGAGCAATGATGGATATCGGCATTTACTCTATTAATGCTGCGAGATACATGGTTGGTGAAGAACCCATCTGGGTCACTGCGCAAGAAACAAAAACTGATGCAGTAAAATTTAAGGAGGGTGTGGATGAAACTATTCAATTCCAATTAGGCTTTCCAAGCGGTGCAGTGGCATCATGTTTATCAACCTACATGATGGGCAACCTGGATCGATTTTTTGTAAATGGTGAAAAAGGCTTTGGTGAATTACAGCCTGCTTCTGGCTATGGTCCAATTAAAGGCCGAACCAACAAAGGCGAATTGACTCATGAGCATGTGATCCATCAAACGGTTCAGATGGATGAAATGGCCGGGATCATCCTGGATGGAAAGCAACCTGTTATTCCTGTGGATGGAGAGGAAGGATTGAGAGACCTCAAAATTATTGATGCTATTTACCTTGCAGTGAAATCCGGCAAGAAGGTGAACCTATAACAAAGGTTTAACCGCTAAGGCGCCATGACGCCAGGGTACGCCAAGTGTCTGTATTGAGGTTGCCAAATAATCATATTTCTATGTGACTTTGTTTTATTCTATGTGCCTATGTGTTATTTTTTTAAACACATAGAATCATAGTAACCATAGACACACAGATGAACCGAGGAAGTAAATATTCCTAACGCACCTTTGCGCCTTCGTTCCTTTGCGGTTAAATTCCCCTCAGAAATTTATTACTTCTGAATATGCCTTTTTAGGTTTAAGATTTTTGTCAAATAGGAGAGGATAATCCTTTCGTCCCCTTACCGGGAAATTATCAAGCCAGCTATGCCTGTCTGAAATATTCCAAAAAGTAACTCCTGTAATAACTCCTTTGTGTTTCCTGAATATCTCAAATATCATCTTATACTTTTCCACTTGCCTTTGTTCTTTTTCAGCCGAAAATGACGTGACTGAATCTTCCAGTTTTCTTTCCCTTGCGCTATGCTCTTTAGGATAGACCGAAATGTCCAGTTCCGTAATCTCCACTTTTAATCCCAGATCAGAAAACCGACTAATTGTACTGTCAAGTTGTTCTCTGCCTGGCTCATTGATGGCCCAATGACCTTGCAATCCTATGCCGTGAATAGGAACTCCTGCATCCTTTAGACTTTTTACAAGCCTGTATATCTTTTCTCTCTTAGCATAGTTGATCTCATTGTAATCATTATAAAATAAAAGTGCCTTGGGATCGGCTTCATGTGCATATTGAAAGGCCTTGGCAATGTATTCTTCACCACAAATATTCATCCATTCTGATTTGCGCAAATATTCATCATGGTTATCGGAGATTGCTTCATTCACCACGTCCCAGGCATATACTTTTCCTTTATATCGAGTCACGACATTGGTTATATGATCTTTCAACCTTTGAAGTAAGATGGTTTTTGAAACTGGTAGTCCTAGAGTATCAACAAACATCCACCTGGGAGCCTGTGTGTGCCAGCAAAGTGCGTGTCCATGCACCCTCAATTTGTTTCTCTCTGCAAAAGCAACTATTGAATCAGCGCCCTTCCAATTGTATTCATTCTCGCGAGGGTGTATTGGTCCCATCTTCATTGCATTCTCTGGGGTAATGCTATTGAAGTGCTCCAACACTAGGGAAGCCTCATCGGTCTTTAAACTATTCGGACTAACGGCTACGCCAATAGGAAAATAGGCTGAATAAACATCTTTCAGCCCTTTGACAGCAACTGTCTCATTTTCTACATCATATTGTCCAATCCTTGATTCACTGCAGGATAGAATGAGAAATAAGCTGATGAAAGCAAAAAATATTTTGATCATAATTAAAAGTTTAGATTTTTTATTACTTCAATGGCATAATGAAAAATGCAAAATTTAAAATGTAAAAAGAGGAGTTAAATAATTTGAATTGGAATGGAGTCATTTTTTCATTTTAGATTTTTAATTTTTCATTATTATTCAATTTGCTTTTTTTGGTTATCAAAATACCTACTCGCAAAATCAATGAACGTAGGCCAGTTAGGTCCTGGAGTATGCCCACCATTATGTTGCCGATATGAGATCTCTCCTTCCATTAGGCCTGTTTCTACCGGAGGAAAATCAGATGTGTTCAATCCTTTTCTTCCAAGCAGTCTATAGACTGGACCTGCTGCAACTGCAGCCATAAACATTCCTCTCACATCAACCCATCCATCACCTCTGTTTCCAGCACTGATGAAAACCGGACGTGGAGCGCAGAGTGCAATCAATTCATGCGCATCCACCGGAAGATCATTCCAATTCAATGGTCCCGCATATTTAATATAGTTGCCAGCCATCCAATGATATTCTCCGGATGCTGCTACATTCTCTACGATCTCTCCAGCATTGCGACGATGAAGTTTAGCTCCTGCTGCGCCAGAAGAAGAAATGAACCCAATTGCAAATCGTTCGTCATATGCTAAGGTTACAAGCGCAGCTTTGCCATATCTCGAATGACCTTCAATACCTACTTTTTTTGCATCAACAGATTTATCAGTTTCAAAATAATCGAGGGCGCGACCTGCTGCCCATGCCCACGCTTTTAAGCTTCCCCAATCATCGGGTTCCCTGGACTGGCCTTTGTTTACCAAGCCTATGATACCCTGGTTCAGACCAGCACCATTGTCGGCTTGGGCGCTTGTAGGAATCAGGATTGCATAACCCCAGCCTTTCTGCAATAATTGTTGTTGCCAGGTGGGAGGAGGATTGCTTGAAGTATCTCTTGGCGGACTAAATCCTGGCGGAAAAATAAATGAAAATTCCATGATCACTGGAACTGCCTTTGTTGCATTTGCAGGTGTTACAAGCGTTAATTGAATATCAACCTTGATAGAAGGACAGATCGAATTGTCAACGTGCCCGATAAGTTTTGTACTGATTACAGGAATGGTTCCATTCATCTCGTTTGTGGTGCTTACCAATTCCCAATGAACAGATGGAAGATTTGAAGGTGTTCTGCCATAAACCTCACGATCGAAATCCTCCATGATCTCAGATCGGCGCATTAGCCACCAGGTTTTAGGGTTCTTAACCTTTTGTCCATTTTTCAATCTCAGAGGATCTGGCAGAATGGGGTATGGGTTAGCTTTTGATTCATCATAATTGGCAGCATTGGGAGCATTTGGATTGTTTCCGTTAGCGCCTTGCCTGATGGAATCTATTCCCAGCAACTGCATCATCTTCTTATGATCCAGGTCAGACAATTTCCTCAGACTGTCCTGGGCCTGGCGATTGATCTGCGAGTAGCAATCGGTGGTGAACAGAATAGATATTGTGAGAATTATTGAAAGTTTCATATTTATTTTTTACCGCAAAGGCGCTAAGACGCGAAGGGGCGCAAGAATTATTCCCTTCTTCATCCCACCTATGTGTTTATGATTTCTATGTGGTAAAAAAAAATTAACACACAGGCACATAGTATAACATAGTCACATAGAGAGAAGTCTTTTTTTGTGATCTCCTTCCTTGGGTTTCTTTCCGTCTTAGCGCCTTTGCGGTTAAATTCTCAATCATCAGTTTTCATCTGTCCTGAATGGTGAGGCAGGTAATCCTTCCTTATTGTACAAGTTTGGATTCTCGGGATTATCCGCCCACGCATACCGCACATACAGAGGATTTAATATTTCATCGCTCCAGGCAATAATCTTATTTCCATCAATCCTTGCTCTGGCCCATACAAATTTTTTATCTGCTCCTGCAATCGCGAATTGCGAAGGTTCTTCCTGATCATTTGTCACCAGACCTCCTCCAGTGTTTGTAAACTGCAGGATCACTTTGTTGCCTTCAATTGAAAATGACTGAAAGATTGGCCCAGAGTGAACAAGAGCATTTTCACCATAAGCAATTTTTCGAGCTCCCAGTGCAAGTCGTTCCCCAACTTCTCTTTTATTCAGTGGATGGATATCATTCCATTCGCCAAGGTCAATTGCAACTGTCATCGCAGTATTCGGCACTGATAAAGTTTTCAACTGAGACTCTCGCAGAACCGCCCATTGACTTTCCGAAGGGACATATTGCACATCCATAAAATTGGGCAGTTGAACATATAAGAACGGAAGGTTATCGCCTTGAAAGCGATTACGCCAATCCGTTATTAGCCGTGGAAGAAGGTTCTTATACATGCCTGGGTTAGATGTATTTGCTTCGCCCTGATACCATATGAATCCTTTTATTGAATAATTCGTCAGCGGCCCAATCATCGCGTTGAACAAAGCAGTTGGTTGATAATGCAGCAGCATGGAGGAATTCGTGGGTCGATTTACATAAACTTCGCCCACCTTATATTGCCATTCACCTTTCAGATCAATAATTTCCTCACCTACTTTCAGGTTATATGGTTTGTCTGGAACAAATCCTCCTTTGCCTGAATAATTAACAACCCGAATTACCATTGTATTCCAACCAGCTTTTAATAATCCTGCAGGGACTGCATATCTTCTTGGCGGGTATTGATAAGTTATGTTCCCCACTAATTTTCCATTCAGATAAACATGATCAGCATCGATGATTCTTCCCATAAAAAGTTTTGCGGGAATGCCTGCAAGATTAGGTGGTATTTCAAATTCTTTTCGGTACCAAACCACACCATCCAGGTCTTTAACTCCCTGATCCTCCCAATAGCCTGGAATATTTATTCTATGCCATCCGGTAGGTATATAGGAAGTATCATACCATGGCAATTTTCCAATCAATCCCTTGTCGCTTTGAATTTGCTGACGGTTGGAATTAACTGTTGCCTGTCTGACAATGCCATTTATATAAGCAGTGTCTTTATTTTTTTCAATTGTTGCAAGGGCAGTAGGAAATTGTTTAAGACCATCTTCGCTAATCCAGGCCTCTATCGGCGTGCCACCCACACTGGCATTTATCAGGCCAATTGGAATATGATATTTTTCATAGATCGCTCTGGCAAAGAAAAAAGCAGTTGCTGAAAATTGGAGGACATCAGTTGGATTGGCAGACTTCCATGACCCTGCTGGTAAATCATTTTTAGGTTTCTGCAAGTCAGTAAGTGTAGGAATAAAAAAATGCCTTATCTCAGGATAATTTGCAGTTTGAATCTCAAATGGATATTTCTCTTTTACACGTTCCATCGGTAATACCATGTTGGATTGTCCAGAACAGATCCACACATCACCCACTAATATTTCTTTGAGCAAAAGATGATTGCTGCCATCAATATTCATGGTATAAGGACCGCCAGCCTTGGTAGGGGCTAAGATCAGTGACCATTCACCATTAATTAGTGTAGTTGTCTTGTATTCTTTTCCAGTGAATTTCAATCTTATTTTTTCACCTGGATTTCCCCATCCCCAGATCCTGATCTTCGTATCACGCTGCAGGACCATGCTATCCCTGATCAACCTTGGTAATTTAATTTCACCTCTTGATGGAATACAGGCAAGCAAAAACAAGAACATAAAAATGAAACTGCCTATGAAGAATTTCTTTTTCATCTAATAAATTTCGTTTCAGGCGGACCCAGATAACTTGGCCTTAGTCCCCCCAGATCTACAACCAATTTCTGCAAAATGATAGCGGGAGAGATCATCCAGTATTTCAATGTGTGTTTACCGGGTTTAATAATCGTATGGTCAGTTTTCTTGATGATTATGTTGTTTGCGACCCAGGTTTCCCATGTTCTCAGATTGGTGTCGTCCTTATTTAATATAACAGTCTGTGGTTTTTCATCGTCAATGGAGATGGCAAACTTCAACCCTTCAGCATTAGGAAAATTTAAAGTAGGAGAGAAGTAGAGGTGCACTTGGGATTGTCCTGCACCATCAGTATAAAAATCATATTCAAGATGCGGAGAGTTATTCCCGGGTATTGCAATTGCAGTTACTGGAAATGTGGTTATGCCTGATCCGGTTCGTCCAATATCCGGGATTGTTTTCCATTTCATTTTTGAAGATGGTATTGCTCTGGTCCAATTTTCAGCTTCCATGGAAACACATCCATCTAGCTCATAAAAAACATTTTTTGGACTATTTAGAGGAACACGATGTCTTGCAGTTACTATTGATGAATCATAAGGCGGAGGCGGGTCTCGCAATGAGTCTTCGGAAACGAATTTTATTGTTGGCATCTTGTTCACTGGTGGTTGTTGCCAGTAAGTGTATCCAATATGTGTTTGGCTCATCATGTGATTCCACTTGCCATTCGCTAGCCTGTGATACTCCAGGGTGAGTAGAGAATCTTTGATATAATTCTCTTTTATCTGGGCCACGTATTCATTTGCTATTGCCATTCCCTTTTCAGCGTAGTGCCAGTTCAATCCTGTAGCAACATATAGTTCATTCAGATTTGCTGAGGCCTTAACAGGATGAAGTACAAGCTGAAAAAAAGCATCCCTGTATTCTATAGGCAAAAGAGAATTTATCTCTTCGGCCTGGGATAGAATTTTCTTGTGTTCGCTCACTACATTATTTGCTTCATTGTAATTGGTTAGACTGTATGTTTCCGGAGATAATAATTCAGGTTTTCTCCTTGCATTGTATTGTGAGTATTTCCTGATTATTTCTCCAATCTGGGATGCATACTTCTCACCAAATTGTTTAGCTGCCCAATTCGTATAATAATTTCTCAGATTGTCCTCGTTCCACTTAGAAGGATTCCAGGCGTAGTCAAGGAAAAAAGAAGTTGGGAATTCCATTGGCTTAATATCACCCACATTTACGATCCATATTCTATCTACCCCATATTCATATGCGAGATGCATTTGTTCCCAAACCCTTGAAATATTATTTGTATTGATCCATTTATAATTTCTCGGACCACCTACATAATCAAAATGATAATAAATCCCATATCCACCTTTTCTCGGTGGATCAGTCAATTTCGGAAGCTTGCGAATATTTCCCCAGTTGTCATCACACAAAAGAAGGGTTACATCATCAGGCACTCTCATTCCCTTGTCATAATAATCCTGCACCTCTTTATATAAAGCCCATAGTTGAGGAGTTGCAGAGGGTTCTTTTTTCGTTGTCTCGCTTATAATTGCTCGCTGATCCTTCACAATTCTTTCAAGCAGTGCAATGGCAGTGCCCTGCGACATAGGAGCGTCTCCATCTCCGCGCATTCCAATACTTACAATTGTTTCAGTTCCCTGTACGCGAACCATCCCACCCTTCCAAAATTGTTTGAGCCGAACTTCATTGCTGTCATAATCCCATTTTCCTTTTCCATATCTCCTCCATTCATCATGTGCTCGCATCAGTGGTTCATGATGGGATGTGCCAATCACTATTCCATAACTATCTGCGATTATTTTATTCAGCTTGTCATCATCATAAAATGCATTTCCCCACATGGCCGGCCAAAGGTAATTTCCCTTTAGTCGGAGGATGAGTTCAAAAACTTTTTCGTAAAAATGATGATTGAACCCACCAAATTTTTCCCTGCTCCATCCGCTCAATGCCGGAGCTTCATCATTGATGAAGATTCCGCGATACTTGACCTTTGGTGCATCAGTTAGAAAGGTATTTGGCTTAATATAAATCTCTTTCTTTTTTGAAACAGGTACATCAGCCCACCAATACCAGGGAGAAACTCCCATCTGATTTGCCAATTCAAATACTCCATACGCTGTGCCTCTCCTGTCATTCCCTGCTATTACAAGGGCCTGATCAATTCCTTTGAATGGTGCTTTTATCAACTGTATCTGAAAGCCTTCCCATTTCGCTCTGATCTTATCTACGTTAAGCTTCTTCTCCTTTATTAATTGCTGGATCAAAACTGATTTATGGATGTTACCAATTAGGATGATTGTTTTAGCTGATGCGAGAGTTGTTTGGAGAGAAGGTTGTTTGCCACTTACATGTTCGATGTCCTTTTGCAGAAGGCCAGCAACTTTATTCACGAGCGAATCGTCATTCTTATCAAAAACGATTGAGGCAATTCTGGAATCTGAAACAATTGGGAAGGATCCAACCTCTTTCTTTTCAGTAATAAAATTTTGAGATTGGATCTCCTCCAGCAACATGAAAAATAAAATGAAGCAACTCCATTTTTTCATGAAATCCATTTTAAAACCCTACAGAATTTCCTCCATCAACAGGCAGGATCACACCAGTGATATATCTGGCGGAATCTGAGGCAAGGAACAATGCAGCCTCTCCGATATCATTAGGCAATCCAAATTCTCCCATTGGTGTTCTGCCGAGCGCCTTGGCCTTTCTTTCAGGATCATCATTCAATGCTTTGGCCGACATATCAGTTGCAATAAATCCTGGAGCTATACAATTCACACGTATCCCTCTTGGTGAAAGTTCTACTGCCATTGCTTTTGTCATTCCTTCAATAGCAGATTTGGAAGCAGTGTAGGCAATCACCTTCGGTATTCCATATTGAGAGGCCATCGAGCTGATATTAATAATCGAACCCTTGATATTTTTTTCGAGCATGCATTTTATAACCTCTCTAGAAATGGCAAAGACTGCTGAAAGATTCGTGAGTATTATTCGTTGAAAATCTTCGTCACTCACTTCAGTAAATTCCTTTTTCATATTGATACCTGCGTTGTTGACCAGGACATCAACCCTGCCATATTTGCTAAAGATGTCGTTTACAAGTTTTGGAATTGATTTCAAATCACTCAGGTCCGATTGAAAACTCTCACATAGGTCGCCCAACTTTTCTTTGGCTGCAGAAAGTTTTTCATTATTCCTTCCGATAATAATGGTGTGGATATTATTTCTAACGAAGCTTTCTGCAATTGCCAATCCAATCCCAGAACCTCCTCCCGTCACAATTGCAATTTTTTTTCCTGTTGATTCCATCAGTTATATTTTAATAATTAAGCCATGCATCATGCCTTACTGACCATTTCCAGGAGCATATGGGAATTTTAAACTTCTATAATGCTCCAATGTTTGATTTGGCTTTTCATAATTAGTTGGAAAAGGCATTTTTGAAAATGTTTGAAAATAGAGCAGACAGGCATTTCTCCACCATACTGCGTCTTTTTCCTGGATGCTTAGAAACATTTTCATTTGTTGAAATCGTTCATCGTCAATCAGGCCCTGAACTGAATTCCATTGTGATTTCATCCATTTCACTGTATCTACTCCCTCTTTATATTTCATACACAATTCTTCCAAAAGTGTGCGGCCCGACTTCATTTTATGCGTCCACGGAACGTGATGAAACCAAAGCAAATACTCATCCGGGCATGTTTGCATTGATTCATATTGTTGCCTTACTTCAGAAGCGTATTGCGAGAGCGCATTACTTCCTGAAGCTGTTCTATTGAACCCGATTCCCATAGAATCGGCGCGATGGTAATAAACAGGATTCCAGTCCGCCCTGCCTGCATTGCTTATCCAGGGCGCAGGTCCATAGTGATGCCCGGTTCCCATAATATGGTGCAATCCAAGGGGCGTCATATAATTCACTACGGCCTCTCTTGATGCCATCATCATTTTTTTTATTGTCGATACTCCTGATTTGCTATTCGTGAAAGTTTGCCTTATCCATTCTTCTGCGAGGTCTTGTGAATTGAGATCCTGATCCCATGCAAGCCTTCCAAACACATACCAGTTTGCCTGTCCGAACGGATGGCCTGTCCAGTTTCTTTCGTTACCGATGTTTGCAACTCCTGCAATACCTGTCGTTAGATAATTGTAAGTACTTCCGTTGATGATTTTTGTAATTGTGGTGCCCTTTCCATGGTGATAAGTATCTGCATCAAGAACTTCTTTGAAAAGCGGCGCTTCATAAACAAGGTGAGTACCCTGTCCCAGGTATTCCAGCGTCAACTGAAATTCCGTCATGAGTGGTGTTTGGGTCATCGCACCGAATAATGGATGAAATGGTTCCCTGGGTTGAAAATCAAGTGGACCGTTCTTCACTTGTATCAATACATTCTTTCTGAATTTTCCATCCAGTGGTTTGAATTCATTGAAAGCCTGCTTTACCCGATCATCTGGAACTTCATTGCTATATACAAATGCACGCCACATTACTATTCCACCAAAGGGCGCTACCGCATCGGCAAGCAGATTGGCGCCATCAGCATGAGATCTATCATAATTCTGAGGGCCCGGTTGACCTTCTGAATTAGCTTTTATAAGAAATCCTCCGAAGTCGGGAATGTATTGATAGATCTCCTTCGTTTTTTCATTCCACCAGTTTCGTACAGTAGAATCAAGTGGATCAGCTGTTTTCAATCCCCCGATCTCAATTGGTGCGCTGAATCTTGCCGTGAGAAAAATCTTAATACCATAAGGACGAAAAACATCTGCCAGGGCCTGAACTTTTGCAAGGTAACTCGGCGTGAGTACCAGCGCGTTTGCATTTACGTTCGTCAAAACAGTTCCATTAATGCCAATGGAGGCGTTTGCTCTTGCATAATCGATATAACGCTGATCAATGTAATCAGGCAATTGATGCCAGTTCCAAATAGAATAACCTGCATAGCCTCGTTCAACAGTTCTGTTCAGATTGTCCCAATGATTCAGGATTCGGTTCTTGATTTTGGGTATGCTTATGATGGAAAGATTCTGGATATTCTGATTTGACTGAAGTATCCGCAAAAAATGAAAAACACCATACAAGATTCCAATATCAGTATTTGCAGTGATGATCTTTATGTTCTTCTTCCCTGATAATATTGACTGTATTGCAAATCCTTCTTGTCCCAAAGCAGAGTAATCAATCTTAAGGTCGATTGGGATTTTGGTCGAATTGGATTTTGAAAAGACCAACAAAGCGGCATCGGTTGTTGATTTGGTTACCGGTATTTTCTTATCAAGTAGGTTATCAAGCCCAATTCTCAATTCATATTCTGCAGCCTGTAGTGTGGGTGATGATCCTGAGATATGAAATGATGTAAGATGGGTACTATATTGCTGAAGTATCGAGATGTTAATTATTTTTGAATACCGAAGCCACAGCCTGTAACCATCTTCAGCCCATGTGAAATTGGCAAGCAGAAGTAAGAGTGAACAAATCAATAATCTCATAGCAGCCTGGTTCGTAATCTTATTTCTTTTTCAAAGACGATGCCCTGATGACTAATTCAGAGCGAAGAATAATACTATTCGTATTCTGCAATGGAGAAATTCCAGTTAGATGATTAATCAGGTGGCGAGCGGACACTTCTCCCATTTCATTTCCAGAATAATTAACAGTTGTAAGATTTGGCTCAATTACCTGCGCAACTGGGTCGTTGTTAAAGCCCACAAATGCAATATCACGTGGAATATCTATTCCATTTTTTTTCAAAGCAAGCATGCAGCCTACGGCGCAATTGTCATTGGTTACAAACACACCATCTGGCAATGGATTCATGCTTAGAATTTTTTTAGCAGCTTCATTACCGAATTCCTGGCTAAGATTTCCAATTATCAGGTTTTCTTCTTTGAACTCAAGGCCAGCTTCCTCCAATGCCTGGCGATAACCCTTCATCCGATCTATGTAAACATTCTGCTGTAAGGGAGCGGTTATATGGACGATTTTCCTGCATCCCTCTTCAATCAGGTGTTGAGTTCCCAGATACGCACCGCGACGATTGTCAATTAAAATATTTGTTGAATCCTTATGTTCCATTACACGGTCAAAGAACACAACCGGGATGCTTTTTCTAAAGAAGGATTCAAAATGATCGAGCTCCTTTGTATCATATGCAAGAGAAACTAATAGGCCATCAATTCGGTTATTGAACAATGTCTTTGCGTTGGCTGCTTCTCTTACTGATGATTCTGAAGATTGGCTGATGATGAGGTTGTAGCCTTCGTTGTTGGCGATCCTCTCTATGCCCGCGATAACGGATGACATGAAGTGGCTATTCAATCTTGGTACGATGACCCCAATGGTATCTGTTTTTTGATTCCTAAGGTTTCGTGCGAAATGATTTGAACGGTATCCAATTTTCTCGGCCAGTTCAAATATTTTTTTCTTAGTGATCTTGCTTATTCCTGGATGATCCTTTAGACCACGACTAACTGTAGCCGGTGAAACGTTCAGCTTTTTCGCGATGTCATAAATGGTGATTTCTTTATCCTTGGACATATAGTTTATTCTGCAGGACTATTATTTTTTTCATCTTCCAGAAAGGCTCTTATCTTTTTTGCTTTAAAGATGATTTTCTAATGATTAGCTCAGAGCGTACAATAATTGAATTCGTTTTTTGAAAACTACTTATGCCTTCTAAATGATTGATCAGGTTTCTCGCAGCTATTTCTCCCATATCCTTTCCAGGATAATTAATAGTTGTCAAGGCTGGTTCTATCAATTTACCGATAGCATCATTATTAAAGCCTACGATCGCAATATCCTCAGGAATGCTCAAGCCGTATTCCTTCAAAGTGCGCATGAACACTGCAGCTACAAAATCATTTGTTATAAAGGCTCCATCAGGAAGGGGTTTCATTTTCAGGACCTGCATTGCAGCATGTATGCCGGCAGTTTCACTAAGATCACCAATAATCAGGAGTTCTTCTTCAAGTGGTAGTTTGTTATCGAATAAGGCATCTCTATATCCCCGGAATCTTTGGGAATAAACATTTCTTCTCAGACTGGATGTGACATGCGCTATCCTCTTGCATCCCTGATCTATTAAATGTTTTGTGGCAACGTAGCCGCATTTGGCATTATCAATAATTACCACAGTATTATTTTCATCCTGTTCAACACGATCAAAAAATATCACGGGAACTCCTTTCTCAACAAATGGATTGAAATGATCCAGGTTTTCAGTATCAAACGATAAAGAAGCAATCAACCCATCCACCCGTTTATGAAAAAGGTTTTTGGCATTTGCTGCTTCCTTTTTATAGCTCTCGGATGAGTGAGTAATAATAAGATCATAGCCCGCTTCCGTAGTTACATTTTCTATTCCGGAAAGAACAGAAGTAATAAAGTTACTGTTCAATTCATGCACCATCACTCCAATAGTATTCGTCTTGCTTTGCCTCAGATTTCTAGCGAAATGGTTGGATCGATAGCCTAATTCTTCCACAAGATCACTGATCCTTTTCTTTGTTTTCTTGCTGATTCCCGGATGGTCTTTGAGCCCCCTGCTCACTGTGGCCGGGGAGATGTTTAATTTCTGGGCAATATCATAAATAGTGACTTCTTTGCCTTTATTCATACAATCGCTTACATGTTGATAGATAAAGCTAAAATAAACTTTTTTTAAAAAAAACTATGTAATCGGTTGCATAATTCAAAAATGTCTTTAAATTAGTTCCCGACTTGCACCCATCTCAAGTCTTCAAACCAAAAAAACTAACGAACCATGCTGCGTCAACTATCAGCCTCCTGCTTCCTCTCATGGTATACCCATGTACTGACTAACAGTAAGCACTTTTCTACCATATCTTATTCTGCCCGCTTTTCAACCTGAGGCGATTTATGACATCGGTTGCATTCTCCTATTAATTACTTCCTCCTCATGAAAAGCTGTCGAGAAATCAATAAAAGCATTAAAACATTTTTTATGAAAATCATGGTTGTGCAGAATACTTTCAAAGCATTGCACCTGCCCAAATCGATCCTGACCATTGGCAGACGGGTATCCTTGCTTTTATTCATCTCTGCAGCCTTAGTACTTCCATCGTACGGCCAGAATAATTTAGTGAAGGGTCAGATCAAAAATGAAAAGGGGCAACCAGTAATTAATGCCTCCATCGTTGTAAAAGGAAGTACAACGGGTGTAAGCAGTGATGCGAATGGAAATTTTGAAATCAGCGCTCCTCCAAGAAGTATTCTTGTTATTTCATCAGTTGGATACGCGGCGAAGGAAATATCCATCGGCAATAATCAAACGTTAAATATCTCTCTCACCTCATCCACTTCAGATCTTGAACAGGTGGTTGTGGTAGGATATGGAACTCAGAAAAGAAGGGATGTAACCGGAGCAGTGGTTTCAATAAATGAAACTGCTCTCAGAGAAGTTCCAGTCGCAAATCTTCAACAGGCGTTACAGGGCCGGGCTGCAGGATTAGAAGTTCAGAAAGTAGGTAACCAGGCCGGAGCAGGGGCACAAATTAGGATCAGAGGAACAAGATCGATCAGCGGCTCTAACGAACCATTGATCGTGCTTGATGGAATTCCTTATGAAGGAACTTTGAATGACATCAATCCTGACGACGTTGCATCGGTTGATATTCTTAAAGATGCATCATCAACTGCCATTTACGGATCAAGAGGTGCCAATGGAGTCATACTACTCACAACGAAAAAGGGAAGGAATGGCGAAACAAGGGTATCATATAATGGATATTATGGCATTGGCAAAGTATCAAATCCATATCCTGTATTCAATTCTGAAGAATACCAGGCGATGCGAAATCTGTCAACATGGGGAGCAGGTTACCAGCCTGAAGAAGTGAAGGGAATGACCCTTGGACGAAATACAGACTGGCAAGACTTAATGTATGAGAACTCAATGCGGACAGATCATAATATCACCGTGACCGGGGGAAGTGTAGGCAATACATTTTCACTTGGTGGAGGTTATTTCAAAGAAACCACCTTGCTGCCTGGCGAAGATTTCACACGTTACTCCTTGAGGGCAGGAATTGATAGTCGCATTGGAAGAAAAATCAGGGTTGGACTTACAAGTTTAAGCTCTGTAAACATCACGAGTGGATCGCAGTTCGTATCAGGATCTCCATTGTTCCGCATGTTGGCGATAAGTCCTCTTATGCCGGCATATGATTCAGCAGGGAACATATTCCTGATCCCAAATGGTAATATTGACGACAACAATACTGATGGTCGTTATAGTCCTCTGCTCTTAAAAAATAATAATAACAATTGGGTAGATAGGGTTAGGCGTCTCCGGACATTCAACACCCTGTATGCCGAATATGAAATCATAAGCGGTTTGAAATACAGGCTCAACCTGGGCCTTAACTATGCTCAGCAGCATGCAGCGCAATTCCAGGGTTCGGACCAGCCAACCAATCCAAGCTTTTTCAGAGCAGCAAGGGGGAATCTGGCGCGAGTAGAAAATGGAGAAACCTGGGGCTATACTGCTGAAAACTTATTGTACTATGATAAAACCATCGCAGATAAGCATCGTATCAATTTTACAGGTTTGTACAGTATTCAGGAATCACAATCGTTCAACAATTTTGTTCAAAAAGATTCCATAACCGAGGATTTTGTTCAGTTCTACAATCTTGCATTATCAACTCCCATCAATGGTGCAAATACTTCATTAGGTGGAGGAGAAAGCAGGTGGGCTCTCATTTCTTATATGGGCAGGGTTAACTACGCCTTTGACAATCGTTACCTGCTGACACTTACATACAGGAGAGACGGAACATCCAGACTTGCGGAAGGAAATAAATGGTTTGACTATCCTGCGATCTCTGCTGGATGGGTGATCACTGATGAATCATTCATGCAGAATATTAAATATCTGAACGCACTTAAGTTAAGAGTAGGTTGGGGTAAAACTTCTAACCAGGCAATTGACCCATATGCCTCTCTTGGATTAGTGAATAACTCCAATGGTCTGGCTGCAGGAAGTACAGGAGGCAATATCATCAGGTATAATTATGGCCCAACCATCGTTACAGGATATAATGTAGTCACTCTTCCTAATCCTGCACTCTCATGGGAATTCACCAAAACAACAAATATTGGATTGGACTTCGGATTTCTGAAAAACCGGATCACTGGTTCAATGGAATGGTACACTTCCAAAACAGATAATATTCTTTATAGTGTGAATCTGCCAGTCACGTCAGGAGTTGCTGGAGCATTCCCAACCAACATCGGGCAAATGGAAAATAAAGGTTTCGAATTTTCTATTTCCTCCCTGAACTATACTTCCGGCACTGGATTCTCCTGGAGCACAGACCTGAATCTCTTCTTCAACAAGAACGAAATTCTGAAACTAAGCAATGATGTAAGTCAGGATATCGGCAGTCAGTTATTTGTTGGCTATCCAATGTCTGCGATTTATGATTACAATAACCAGGGGATCTGGCAGATCAGTGAAGCTGCTCAAGCCGCAACATTTAATTCCATACCAGGTCAATTGAAGTTGGAGGACCGCAGCGGTCCCAATGGAAAACCTGATGGAATAATTAATTCAACTTATGACAGGTACGTTATAGGTGATGGAGATGCAGATCTTCAAGGCGGGATGACGCAGCGATTTTCTTTTAAGGGATTCGATCTTTCAGCGGTCTTCTATGCAAGATTTGGTGGTAAGATCATTAGCCAGATCCATCAACCATTCGCATCATATTTAACAGTACAGGATGGAAGAAGGAATGGATTGAAAGTTGATTACTGGACTCCAACAAATCCTACCAACTGGTTCCCGATGCCACAGCAAACAATCAGCCCTCTGAGCGATGCGTGGTCAACACTTGGATATTACAGCGGTAGTTTTGTTAAGTTCAGGAGCGTCAACCTCGGATACACTTTCAATCGTGGCCTGCTAAGTAGAATGAACGCACAATCTTTCCGTCTGTATTTCACTATTGATAATGTTGCTACGTTATTCTCGCCTTATTATGATAAGACTGGAATTGATCCCGAAGGAACAGGTATAGGAAGTCAGGGAGTTTCCAATCCGGGTAACATCCGAAATAATAACAGGGGGAATGGCACTATAACAATAGGACTCGGCACACCTCAGAGAAGAAGCTTTACAATTGGCGCTAACCTCACACTTTAATCAATTATAAATTTCATTTTATTATGAAACTCAATCATAAGTTGTTTGTCACATTCCTCTCCGGGTGCATGTTATTTGCATCTGGTTGTAAGAAAAAACTGGTGGAACGTCCGTTTACAGTTTTTTCTCCGGAATATTTCAAAACGGTTTCCGGTTTTCAAAATGGAATTAATGCAGTGTATTCCGGATTGCGTTTTTTATATGGACCTGAGGGAGCAGTAGGATTGGGTGTGGATGGCACGGACGAATGGACCTTTGCAGAACAACCAAGAAATGGAGCCGGGGGAACTCAGGACTATCTTGCGCTTGGAAGATATACGCTAGATGCGGCTAACGGATCAATCCTCACTCCATGGAACAGAAGCTTCAATAATATTAACCTGGCCAATGCACTTATTGAGTTTGCGCCTGATGTACCAATAGGAGATGGCGACAAAAATATATCGCTTGGAGAAGTGAGATTTTTGAGGGCTTTATATTACCTAAACCTTGTTCAATATTTTGGAGCGGTTCCAATTGATCTCGGGAGTGGTGAATTGAAATTCAATCAAAGTCCATTCCAGGGTTTTAATAGATTGCCTACTGATCAACTTCTCGCTAAGAATTACCAGGCGATCATTGACGATCTGATTTTTGCTACACAGAATTTGCCTGACAAACGTCCTGTAGGCGCTTTCAAAGTTGCAAAGGGAGCTGCGTATCATCTGCTTGCCAAAGCATATATACACAGAGCATATTCTTCGGCAAAGCAAACAGGTGATTTTACAAAAGCCTCAACTGCAGCAATGGAAATTATTAATAACCTGGCGAAATATGGAACAGCCTTGCAACAGAGTTATGCAGACTTGCATCGCCCGGGAAATGATTATAATTCCGAAATTCTTTTCTCTGTTGAAAGAGTTGCTGGAAATTTTGGAGCAGATGAAATTGGAACACCAAACAGCATTGGTGGAGGAAAAGGTGTGGACGCAGCGAATGATTTTTGCGGTGATTATACAGCAGTAAGAGCCCCTCTCAACACCTCTACTACTCAGCCAGTAAGTGTTAGGACAATTCAATATGGCAGACCTATCAGAAGATTTTGCCCAACACCCTGGACATATAATGTTGCATTTGCAGATAAGTTCAATGATAGCAGGTACGAAGGAAGTTTTCGCACTACCTATATTGCTTCAGTGACTGGTGGTGGCTTCACAGCCAATGTAGATACTGCTTTTGTTATGGCACTTACTGATCGCATTGCGGATTCCTTGAATGGAGTTGCTCCTGCGGGTCCGCGTTTGAAACCATACAGGGTAATACCGCCAAGAGAATTTTATTTCATAGGCGGCTCAATCAATGCGGATCTAACAAGAAATATGTATCCAAGCCTGAGCAAGTTTGAGGACCCACTCAAGCAGGATGCTAATAATGAAGGAACGCGACCTACACAGGTTTGCAAGTTGGGTGAAACCTATTTGCTTGCAGCCGAAGCGGCATTAGGTGAAGGAAGGACAGCAGATGCCCTTGCACTCATCAATATTCTAAAAATGCGAGCAGTCTATAGGCCTGGTTTGAGTGCCGGCGAAATTACAAACAGGTACAATGCAATCAGGTTGACAGCACCTGCTCAGGTAACTCTCGATTTTATCCTGGATGAACGCACTCGCGAACTCTGCGGAGAAAGTACAAGGTGGCCTGACTTAGCTGTAAGAGGAAAACTAATTGAAAGAGTGCAGTTGTATAATACGGATGCTGCACCAAATATTAAACCGTTTCATGCATTGCGTCCAATACCTAAGGATCAACTAGACAGGGTTGCTGATCCTAATAAGGCTCAATATCAAAATCCTGGATATTAAAATCTTAATCAGAATTATAAAACTTAGGATATGAATAGTTCTCTCATAAAAGGCGGGCTGATTGTGATAGCTTTCTCGATCATTCTCGGCGCGTGTAAGAAATCGCCTCATGTAGGTATTCTTAATACCGGAGAATTTGGTGATACTTCTGCTGCATTGAAGTCTGTTACTGATATTCCCATTGGAGCAGCCATCAATTATGGACCAATGATCACGGATGCAACTTTTGCTTCGGTAGTGAAAAGGGATTTCAACAGCGTGACTTTTGGATATGAAATGAAGCATGGTGCTGTTGTGAGAGATAATGGCAGTTTCGATTTTACAAATACTGATGCTCTTGTGAATGCGGCCACAGGCGTCGAGATCTTCGGTCATACACTCGGATGGCACCAAAACCAAAATGCGAATTATTTAAAATCATTTGCGGGTATTGTACTGCCTTCGTCAACAGAACTGCTAACCAATCCCGGTTTTGAATCAGGAATGACAGGCTGGTCAACTTTTAATTCAGGGAATCCGGCAGGTAGCGCAACGATAACTACAGGAAGTGGCGCGAATGAAGTTAGAACGGGCACCAGCTCCATGAAAGTGGTCAACCCTACTGCATACACGGGCAATCAGTGGAGAGTTCAGGTTTCCAGCATTGCATTTCCAACTACTCCAGGTACTCAGTATACTATTTCTTATTGGGTGAAGGCAGCAGCTGCTGGAGGTTCTATAAGATTATCTTCTGGCCCTACTGCCGCACAATATCAGGGCGATCAAACGATCGGAACAGCGTTTCAACAGGTATCATGGACAATAACCGCCAATCTTGCCTCTACTACATTTCTTTTCGATATGGGGCAGGTTGCTAATACCTACTATATCGATGATGTGAGTGTGAAGGAAGTTATTCCAGCTCCCTCAGGAGCGCAGGTTGCTGCCAAGCTTGACCAGGCTCTGAATACTTTCATCACAACGATGGTGAATAGATATAAATCGAAAGTGAAGGCATGGGATGTGGTAAACGAATTATTTGCAGACGATGGAAGTATCAGGAATAATACAAATACCCCAACTGCAGGAACAGATGTATTGGTATGGTCAAATTATATGGGCAGAGATTATGCATTGAAAGCTTTCCAGTACGCAGCAGCTGCGGATCCCACAGCCGTTCTCTATATAAATGACTATGCACTCGAAACAAACGCACGTAAACTTGATTCATTGATTGCATTTGTGAATGAACTGAAAACAAAAGGTGCGAAAGTTGGTGGAATTGGAACTCAAATGCATATATCATGGAATACTTCTTATGACGGTATCGACAAAATGTTTCAGAAACTCGCAGCCACTGGTTTAAAGATCAGGGTCTCCGAACTGGATATTAGAACTGTTAATACCAGTGCGGCTGGAAAACCAACTGCCACCTTAATGGCCTATCAGGCAAATACATTAAAGTATGTGGTTACTTCTTATTTGAAAAATATTCCAAAAGCACAGCAGGCCGGAATTACAATTTGGGGTATCGCCGATAAGTATAGCTGGCTATATAACTCTGGAAAAGAATTTCCATTGTTGTACGATAATGACTTTAAAAAGAAACCTGCTTATGCCGCATTCTTGCAGGCATTGAGAGGTCAATGATCGAATAAAGAACGATTTTTTTTCTAGCGAGTAGTTTTGATTATTATTTCAATCAGGGGAGGGGTGACTCTTCATCCCTCCTATTTTACTTCAATGAGTGAAAATTCCATCATCTACTGTTTAACTAATATTCAACTATGACAGTCGAAGCAAGGTCAAAAACTTATTTTAAAAATATTCCAGCTATCAAGTTCGAAGGATTGAAGTCCGATAATCCATTCGCGTTTCGCTGGTATGATGAAACCAGGATAATAGCTGGAAAAACCATGAGAGATCACCTTCGGTTTGCATGTGCATACTGGCATTCATTCTGCAATTCAGGAGCAGATCCATTTGGCGAACCTACTCATCTCTTCCCCTGGAATAAATTCAGTGATCCTATCGACAGGGCATTCTCAAAAATGGATGCTGCATTCGAATTCATCACTAAGATGAATATTCCTTTTTATTGTTTTCACGATGTGGATGTAGTTGATTTTACGGACGATGTAGCAGATAATGAAAGGAGACTTCAATCTGTAGTGGACTTCGCCAAACAAAAGCAGAAAGAAACAGGCGTAAGGTTGTTGTGGGGAACTGCAAATCTTTTCTCCCACAGGCGCTATATGAATGGCGCGGTTACAAATCCTGATTTCCATGTTCTTACTCATGCTGCCGCCCAGGTAAAGGCTGCATTGGATGCCACTATTGAACTGGGAGGACAGAATTATGTTTTCTGGGGCGGGAGAGAAGGCTATATGACGCTGCTGAACACCAATATGAAGAAGGAGAAAGAACATTTTGCCAGATTCTTACATACGGTTCGTGATTATGCAAGACGATCGGGATTCCAGGGAACATTTTTTATCGAACCTAAACCTTGCGAGCCTTCCAAGCATCAGTATGATTATGATGCCGAAACAACCATTGGTTTTTTGAGACAATATGATCTACTCGATGATTTTAAATTAAATGTCGAAGTGAACCATGCTACCCTTGCGGGTCATACGTTTGCTCACGAGTTGCAGGTAGCAGCGGACGCCGGAGTTTTGGGATCGATGGATGCCAATCGTGGAGATTATCAGAATGGTTGGGATACAGACCAGTTTCCCACTAACCTGAATGAACTTACAGAAGCGATGCTGATAATTCTTGAATCAGGTGGATTTTCGGGAGGCGGCATTAACTTCGATGCAAAGGTCCGGCGCAACTCTACTGATTTTGAAGATCTCTTTCATGCTCACATAGGAGGTATGGATGCATTTGCCCGAGCCTTAATTGCGGCCGATAAGATCCTTGAAAAATCAGATTATAAAAAGTTCAGGAAAGAGCGCTATCAAAGTTTTGATACAGGTTTAGGCAATAGGTTTGAGCAGGGTGAATTATCTCTTGAGGACCTTCGTCAATTTGCAATCGATCATGGCGAGCCCGGGATGAAGAGTGGAAAACAAGAGCAACTGGAAAATCTTATTAATCGATTTATTGAATAAAGAATAATTTTCAGTTCTGTTTTAAGATAGAAAGCTTTTCTACCATTCCGAATCAAAACTACCAACATGCAAACCTTCCTGGGTCCCACTGATTGGATATTCATCGGTCTCTATCTGGTTATCATTGCCGGGGTTTCTGTCTGGTCAATTAGAAAAAGTAAAGATTCTCCTACAGATTATTTTCTTGCAAATCGCAACCTCGGATGGTTTGTGATTGGAGCTTCCATTCTTGCTTCCAATGTGGGTTCTGAGCATATTGTTGGCCTTGCAGGTACAGCAGCGGATTCCGGACTTGTCATGGGTCATTACGAGCTCCATTCATATATTGTACTTACCCTCGGTTGGGTATTTGTTCCATTCTACATGAGAAGTATGGTGTATACCATGCCTGAATTCCTCGAGCGCAGGTTTAATGCAAAAGCAAGATGGCTTTTATCGATCATTCAATTAGTCAGTTATGTAATTGCAAAAGCTGCGGTTACTATATACGCTGGAGCACTTGTTTTCAATTCACTTCTTGGTGTTGATTTCTGGACAGGCGCGATCGTGCTTGTGGTTATAACAGGGATCTATACTGTATTGGGAGGTCTCCATGCTGTGATGTATACTGAAGCAATCCAGGCCATTGTTCTTTTGTTAGGATCACTGGTACTGTTGATAATTGGTCTTGATAAAGTGGGTGGCTGGGATCAGATGATTGCGTCAGTACCTAAGGAAAAACTCAATATGTTCCGTCCATTAAGCGATCCTAATTTTCCATGGGCAGGAATTTTATTTGCATCGCCCATTGTGGGTATTTGGTATTGGTGCACGGATCAGCATATCGTGCAGCGTTGTCTTGCGGCAAGAAATGAAAAGGAAGCAAGAAGAGGAACAATCTTCGCGGCCTTTCTTAAACTGCTTCCGTTTTTCATTTTCCTGATTCCCGGTCTGATCGCCTATTCACTGGCCGCCCAGGGTAAACTGAATATGACAGATACTGACACTGCATTTCCAACTCTCGTAAAAGAGATCATGCCTTTTGGCTTGAGAGGAATTTTAGCTGGAGGATTATTGGCAGCTCTTATGAGTTCTCTTGCTTCGGTTTATAATGCATGTTCAACTTTATTTACAATGGACATGTATAAAAAAATGAAGCCAGAAGCAAGTAATAAGGAGTTGGTTCGGGTTGGAAGAATTGCAACTGCGGTCGTTGTTTTACTTGGAATGATTTGGATTCCTTTGATGAAGAATATTTCCAAAGGATTATATGGATATCTGCAAAGTGTTCAATCATACCTTGCTCCGCCGATTGCTGCAGCATTCTTATTAGGAGTTTTTTCGAAGCGAATTAATGCAGCCGGTGCCTATACAGCGATGGTGGCTGGCTTTATCATCGGGGCATTGAAATTAATTCTTGAATTAGCACAATCACAACTGGATCCTGCAGGGTTCCTGCACCAGTTTGCGACACTTAATTTTCTTTATTTCTGTATAGCGCTGTTCCTATTCTCAGTGGGAGTAATGATTGTTGTAAGCCTTCTCACTCCTAAACCAAGTGAGGAACAAATCAAGGGATTGACATTTGCTACAACGGTTGCAGAAGATCGTGCGGCTAGCAGAGCAAGCTGGAACAAGACTGATGTTATTCTTTCAGTGATCGTAATTGCAATCATCATCACCATCTTTATTTATTTCTCACCACTGGGTGTGGCGGGATAAGAATTTAACCGCAAGGGAATTAGAAGTCAGAAGTCAGAGGTCAGAAGTCTGAAGTTTGAAGTGAATCGTGATTGCTTTCTATCGACTCAAGACTTTCGTTCGTAAAATTCTAAGAAATATTTCACGCAAAGACGTAAAGGGAGCCAAGAAGCAAAAAAATCTCTTTGCGTCTTCTTAAACTTGGCGTCTTGGCGTGAAAATTTTATCCTTAAACCCTAAACTCGAAATTCAGGGAGTCTCGGCGGTTAAAAATTTAGTAATAACCTTTCAATTTGGGAATGCTCTTTTTTCTTTGCCCATGCAAGAGGACTTGACCAACTGGCCCCACTCATACTTGGATTAGCTCCCCTTTCAAGAAGAAACTCAACCATCTCAAGTTGTCCCCACCTGGCGGCAAACCCTAAAGGTGTTGATTGATATTCTTCTTCAATAGGATCAAGTTGAGCCCCGTGCTCAATCAACAATTTTGCCTTTGGGATATCTCCTTTTTGTGCCATATCGTGCAGGAGGGTCACATGATGCCAGGTCATATGATCAGGATTCATTCCTTTCTCAAGAAGAAAAGCTGCACTATTGTAATCTTCGAAATAGTAAAACTGAGCCCATTTAGATATTGGCGGAACCTTTGCGCCATATCGCATGAGGAGTTCCATGAGATCCACGTTATTCTCTTTGGCGGGCATCATCAAAATGCCTTCGCCCCAAAAAAAAGTTTCGTCTTTTGCGAAATGAGGATTAGCCTGAAGGATTTGTTCCACCTTACCAAGAGCTTTTTGATCCACTGCTTTTTCAAATTCCAACTCCAACTCACTTCTCTGGTAATGAATCTCTCCATTGTCACCTTTGTATTTCCATTGAGAAGGATCGCCCAGATATTGCTTAAGCAAGGCAGCAATTTGATCATGATTTCTATCCTCTGCTATCGTGAGTAAGCTATCCTTGAACGGATAAATTATATAAGAAGGATCAAGTGCTCCATTTCTTAATAGGAATTCAACCACATCAACATGTCCTTCACGAACTGCAAAATGAATTGGAGGAGTGTAGTTGTATTGCGCGTAAATAAGTTCAGGGCATTTTTTTACCAACTGCATAATTCTTGGCAGGTCGCCATCCCTGCTTGCTACCAGGATGTCCCAAACTTGTGAAGTAGTTGAAACTACTCCTTTGGAAACTGTCATAGGAAGGTCCAGTTTCATTTCGTTGGGCTGAATCATTGGGATTGAAGAAGTTTTGTTTAACCGCAATGGCGCGAGGACGCGAAGTTACGCAAGGAGAATCTTGAAGGTTTCGCAAGGTGGAAAAAAAATAGCCCGCAATTGTGCGGGCTAAATCCTTTTACTAGAGACGATTCATTAAGAGGCTTGATCCTCTTTTTTCCTGGTTTTTCAATGGATTGTTGACTTGGTTCTTCAATAGGCCTTGGTTCAATTTTTCAAAGGACGGTTGGTTTTGGTTTTTTCAAGGGTAAGGGATTAACGAGCTTATGAAATATCCTAACAGTTGTAAAAGTATATCACAGATTGTGCTGAATGAAGTTTTTTCGCTCACTAGCATCTATCATCCGATGAATGGAATGATTCTGAGGTTCGTCTAAAAAAAGAACCCCGCAAAAGCGGGGCGAAAAAGTTTTCAAGGGTTAATGAGTAGGGGTACAGGATTGTCTAATTCAGTTAAGGTGTAAGATCTTAATGGCAAACCTGTCTTCCTGGTCAAGGGCATGAAACCAGTTGCTTACAGTGTTTCCATTCTGGCTGATAGTTTTCTTGATGTAATTGTTAAGCTGCAATGCCAGGATACAACTTAGTTGGTAACGGATTCCATTCTCGATGATGTAGTGATGGGAATCGGCGGACCAGATGATTCTCAAATCAGCGTTTTTCATTTTGGATTTTATTTAGGATGTTGAACGAGGATCAAATGTACAGATGTGGGACTACCATTCCCAAATTGATTCTTTCGTATAACCTGTGATTAACAGCTTCTAAGAAATTTTATCAAAAGCATTCGTAGATATACGATAGATGAGATAGTAAACTTCCGATTTAATGCTCTTAGACTTAACCGCAAAGACGCGAAGACGCAATGGATCGCCAGGATTCTTCGCGGTTAATCAAAAAACACTTAAACCGCCAACCCTGTAACAGCCATCTGTCTATTATACTTCTGCCGGTATTGAACTGGAGAAAGTCCGGTGATTCTTTTAAAAGTAATCCTGAATGCTTTTGGATCAGTGTATCCAACATTGTACATGACCTCATTCACATTTTCTCGCGAAGATTCAAAGCTCATCTTGGCTGCCTCAACTTTCACGCGTTGTACATATTCCACCACTGTATTGGATGTTGCTTTCTTAAATCTGCGTTCAAGATTTCTTCTGCCCACTGCCAACATGGATGCAAGCTGGTCGACAGTTATTCTTTCACCAACATTTTTTTCAATGAATTCCTGTGCTTTCCTGATTGCTTCATCTTCATGTTCTTTCTGGCCTCTGAATACAATGAAAGGAGATTGGCTGTCGCGTTGTATATCTATCTGAAAAGCTTTCGAACAAAAAATTGCAACATCCCGACCAGCATATTTTTCAATCAGGTAAAGAACCAGGTTCAGATAAGAAAAGGCGCCACCGCTGGAATATATTCCAAATTCATCTGTAATGATTTTGTCCTCTACCAGATTGACTTCAGGAAACATCTTCCTAAAATCATTTGCTGCCATCCAATGTGTCGCACACTTTCTTCCGTTGATCAATCCTGTTGATGCTAAAAGAAATGCACCAACGCAAAGACTCGCGACCTCGGCCCCACCCTTATATTGTTTTACGATCCATGGGATAAATTCCTGGTTCGCTTCGAGATTCTCAATCATATCGCCCCTCAGAGCAGGAATAATGATCAGATCGGTTTTTGATACATTCTTAATCAGTTGATCCGTATTCACTGTATACATGCCATCGTAAACCTTGACCTCTTTGGAAAGTCCGACAAGTTGTACGTTGAACAAGGCTGGTCTTCCAGTACGCACAAGGAATTCATTTACCTCAGTAAAAACCTGGCGAGGGCCTTCAAGACTTCCTAGCATAGCTCCGGCAGGAACCAAAATAGATATCTGTTTCATGTTTCAAATTTAAATGGATTCTTCGTCGCAATCAACCCCTGAGATTGCCGGAATTAACCCCTTTGCCCTGCATTCGGCTTGCTAGTTTTACATTCATTAAAGGATGCTGTTGATTTAACAATTAACTCAAAAAAATATAATGAGAAAATTGCTCGTTTCAAATCTGATTTCGCTTGATGGTTACTTTGAAGGCCCAAATAAGGAGATTGACTGGTTTATGGTAGAAGAAAATTTCTTTACTTATGCAAGGGACCTTTTAGAGAATGTTGATGGTGTTGTTTTCGGGCGGGTAACATATCAGCTCATGGCAGAATTTTGGCCCAATGACGTAGATAACGATCCTGCGATTACTCATAAGATGAATCATCTGCCTAAATATGTTTTCTCCCAAAGTTTGGATCGTGTTGACTGGACTCACTCGGTTCTTGTAAAGGGTGATTTAACTGAGGAAGTCAATAAACTTAAACAGCAACCTGGTAAGGATCTGGTGATCTTCGGAAGCGGCAAGCTGGTCTCTTCCATGACAAACCTGAATTTGATTGACGAATATAGATTGATCGTAAACCCGGTTATCCTTGGAAGCGGACATACACTTTTTCAGGGAGTGAAAAATAAAATCACAATGGAACTTATTGAAACTAAAACATTGAAGTCAGGTGCTATCATCCTGTATTACCGGCCAATATCTGGAAATAGAAATGATTGATTCAAATAGAGCATCATGATCACAACGCAGAAGCATATTTCCATAGTCGAGGTCTTCAAGACCAACGTGAGCAGTGAACGGGATGCCAACTGGCTGGTAAGGATATTATCATCTGAGTTGCCCGGAAGAAGGATCAACTTTGACCTTGATGATTGCGATAAGATACTGCGAGTTGAAGGGGATCACATTTTGATTGACCGAATAATTACGTTGCTGAATAATTCTGGGTTTAATTGTTCTCTTCTTGAATAGATTTTAACCGCCATTGCGAAACTTTGCGCCTTTGCGTCCTTGCGGTTAAAAATTTACCTGAAAGATTATTCCAATTTCTTCCGATCTTAAAGAATAATTCTTTCACGTATGAGAAAATGCATTTTATTTCTTAGCATAATCCTGATCACAGCAAATATGAATGCTCAGGAGAAACTCGGCAACCTTCTTTGCGAAAACAGTACTAATCCCATCGGACTTGATATTAGCCAGCCTCGCTTTTCCTGGGTGCTGAATTCTGATGAGAGAAGTGTACTCCAAACAGCATATGAAATAAAAGTGAGCCTGGACAAGTCACCCTCAGTTTCCAAAAATTTGGTTTGGCAAAGTGGAAAGCAGATGAGTGATCAATCTGTTCATGTTACTTATGGTGGAAAGGCATTACAACCTACAAAGAGATATTATTGGCAGGTTCGAATTTGGGACAACGAGGGAAATACATCGGCCTGGAGCGAACCCGCATTCTTTGAAATGGGCATGATGAATCCTGCTCAATGGCAGGCAAAATGGATAACAGCAGGTTACCAGGAAGATTCAGTTTTGCGACCAAGCCCATTTTTTCGGCGCAATTTTTCATCCAGTAAAAAAATTTCCTCCGCTCGAGCATACATCACTTCTTTAGGGATTTATGAAGCATTTATTAATGGAAAGAGGGTGGGAGATATGTATTTGACTCCAGGCTGGACCAGCTATAATAAGCGACTGCAATACCAGGTGTTTGATATCACGGATCTCATTCAACAGGGAAGCAACACCATTGGGGTAGCATTGGGAAGTGGTTGGTATCGCGGATTTCTTGCATGGGGGAATAATAAGAATATTTATGGAAAGGAACTTGCTCTCCTGGTTCAATTGCAATTGAATTATTCAGATGGGTCGTCTTCAATGATCTTATCTGATGAAAGTTGGAAATCATCAACCGGGGCCGTTCGCTACTCAGAAATATATCATGGAGAAACGATCGATGCATCAAAGGAGCAGGCAGGATGGAATACTCATTCCTTCGATGACAGCAAATGGAGTCCGGTAAAAATTAAGGAGCATTCCAAGGAATCCATCATTGCTACGTATAATGAACCTATTAAAAAGCATGAAGCTTTTAAGGCTGTGAAAGTTATTACCACACCTGCCGGAGAAAAGGTTATTGATTTCGGACAAAACCTTGTTGGGCTTGTTGAGGTAAAACTAAGCGGCAATGCTGGTGACACGGTAAAGATATTCCATGCAGAAGTTCTGGATAACAAGGGAAATTTCTATATAGATAACCTGCGTGCTGCCGCTCAGAAAAATATGTATGTGCTAGATGGAAAGGGCGAGAAAACTTTTTCACCCCATTTTACTTTCCAGGGCTTTCGTTATATCAAGGTCGAAGGAATTAAAGGTGAATGGCGTCCTGAGAATTTTACGGCCTACGCTCTTTACTCAGCAATGAAACCAACGGGGAGCTTTAGTTCCTCACACGCACTATTGAATCAGTTGCAGCATAATATACAATGGGGACAGAAAGGAAATTTCCTGGATGTGCCAACTGATTGTCCGCAAAGAGATGAACGTTTGGGGTGGACTGGTGATGCGCAGGTGTTTGCAAAGACAGCAGCATATAATATGCAGGTAAATAATTTCTTTTCTAAATGGCTGAAAGATGTTGCGGCGGATCAACAGCCAAATGGAAGTGTTCCCTTTGTAGTACCGAACGTTTTAGGACCAGGTGCCGGTGCTTCTGCTGGATGGGCTGATGTGGCTACCATTATTCCCTGGGACATGTATAGGATCTATGGTGATAAAAGGATATTGGAGGATCAGTTCAGCAGTATGAAACTTTGGGTGAAGTACATGCAGGATAATTCAACTAATAACCTCTGGAATAAAGGGTTTCATTTTGGAGACTGGCTGTTCTACCGGCCATTTGATGATAATGATGGACGATCAGCAGTAACAGATAAATATTTGATAGCTCAATGTTTTTTTGCGCATTCTACACAGTTAGTAATAAATGCAGCGACTGTGTTGGGGAAATCTGATGATGTTTCATATTACACAGATTTATTGCAAAAAGTAAAAACTGCTTTTCAAAAAGAATACATGACGTCAACCGGGAGGCTGGTTTCCGGAACGCAAACGGCATATGTTCTCGCATTAAATTTCGATATGCTGCCGAACGAAATTCGTATGCAAACAGCAGATAGACTTTCAGAGAATATTAAGAGTTATGGAAATCATCTCACGACGGGATTTCTAGGTACACCCTATCTCTGCCACGTACTTACAAGATTTGGTTACGATTCGGTAGCATTTAAATTGCTGATGCAGGAAACTTATCCATCCTGGTTGTATCCTGTGAAAATGGGTGCAACAACAATTTGGGAAAGATGGGACGGCATCAAGCCAGATGGAACCTTTCAAACTCCTGGAATGAACTCATTCAATCACTATGCATATGGTGCCATTGGAGATTGGATGTATAAAGTGGTCGCTGGTATTGATATGTTTGAAGATGTCCCGGGCTACAAACGAATCAGAATAAAACCTCATGTTGGAGGTGGACTGACCGAAGTGAACGGGAAACTTGATACCTATTATGGAGCTATTGGTTCGCATTGGAAATTGAAAGATGGACAATTCTCTCTGGATGTAGAAATCCCAGCCAACACCACCGCAACCATTTTCATTCCCTCTGCGAGCGGTGAATCTGTGAAAGAGAATGGAAATGCGTTGAAAGATGTGAAGGGAATTAAAGTGGTAGGCAATGAGAAGGGGTATACGATGGTGGAAGTAGGCTCGGGGAAATATTCCTTTACTTCAAAACCATAATTTAACCGCTAAGACGCCAAGGCGCTAAGTAACGCGAAGACTCTTTGCGCAACCTTGCGTCTTAGCGCCTTTGCGGTTAAACTTCTTTTTTCTCGAAATATGGAACTTCATCATTGGAGGTAACTTCCTTCTGCTGCCAGTAAGCTAAGGTCACTATTCTTCCTTCTTTAGTTTTAAGCAACCTTCCGAAGATGGCATTTGTTGAGTTGAAAGAAACATCAGTTACTCCAATTGTAAAAGTTTCAGGAGGAGGGGGCGCCTCTGGAAGTTTTGGAACATCGGGTACAAGTTCAGTTGTTGGATTAGCTGGAGGTGGAACCGGAATGGCCTTTGGTGGAGCAGAAGGCACCACAATCACGGTAAATTTATTCAGTTCTAAAAGTGCTTTCAAAAAATTTACTCTATCTGGTGAGGCATTTTTTTCCACGATGGCGCATTTCACACCATTCAATTCTTCGAATTCATGATTCTTATTGATCGCCATAAATTTTAATTAGAATCCAATACTTAGCGAATGAATGTAATCATATATATAACTCCATAAACCTGTCACAAGAATTCCTGCGACGCACAAGTACAAACTCAATTTTGAAAATCCGGGAATTGCCAGTTTCTCTATCGGGTGCTCGTTAGTATCCATAAAGATGGCCTTCACTACCCGCAGGTAATAATAAAATGAGATTATCATGTTTAAGGCAGCAATCGCGATCAAAACATAATTTCCTTTCCCTGCACCAGCCATCAAGAGAAAAAACTTCCCGAAAAATCCTGCGGTAGGTGGAACTCCTGCCAGTGAAAAAAGAGCAATAGTGAGGATCCATGATAGAATCGGGTTGGTTGAATAAAACCCTTTATAATCATTGATGTTTTCTTTGCCCGTCATTGCGCTCACTACAGAAACAACTCCGAAAGCGGCCAGGTTGGAGAAAATGTAGATCAGGACAAAATAAATTACTGAAGCTGCTCCTTCCTGCGAACTACCAGTTATTCCCACCAGTATAAATCCCACTTGCGCAATGGATGAAAATGCAAGGAATCGTTTGATATTACTTTGCCTGATCGCAAATAAATTTCCAATGATGATTGTCAATAAGGATAGAATGAAAAGCATGTTGTACCAGCTTTCCGCCAATGGCTTGAAAACAGTGTATAAAACCGAAACAAAAACAAAGATTACAGCTCCTTTTGAAATCACTGAGAGATAGGAAGTCACTGCTACTGGTGCTCCTTCATATACATCTGCTGTCCATAAATGAAATGGAACTACGGAAATCTTGAATGCAAAACCTGCCAGCAGAAGAACAAATGCAAATATTTGCAATGGATCACCAACCAATTTTGCGGTAATGCCAGCGAAATCAAGCGAACCAGTTGTGCCATAGACCAGCGAAATCCCGAATAACAATAAAGCTGAAGAAAAAGCCGAGGAAATTATGAGCTTCATCGCTGCTTCTGAAGATTGTCTCTTCTGCAAATCGAAATTGGCCGCGGCTGCCAAAGGAATTGTTGATAATTCCAGACCCAGGTAAAACATCAAAATATTTCCAGCCGAGATCATAAAAAACATTCCCAGCAGTGTAGAGAGAAGTAGAATATAAAACTCAGGAACATGCTTATGAGACTTCAACCAATACTGTGATTGAAGTGAGATCAGTAGAATTCCGAGATTGAGCATATTCTTCTCCAAAGTCAGCAGTTCATTCGTTTGAAACATGTTGCTGAAAAGCATGCCTTCCCGATTGAAAAAAAATCCTGCAGTGAAATTTATAAGAAGAAGAATATTTACAATATTGAATATCGCCTTATTGGAAAGGTCTTGAGAGATCTTAATAGTAAGCAACACAAAAATGATCACCGTTAGCAGCAGTTCATGTTTCATTAAAATCAAGGCATCCATCATAATTGAAATCTTATTCCTATGGAGACAATGTTATTTTCATCTCATTAACCTTATTCATGATTATTTGCGTGTCACTATCGATCAGATCATTCAGCCAGAAAGGCGCAAGCCCTATTGCCAGAATTCCCGCCAATAAAATACCTGCAGCTAATTTTTCATTCCAGCTTGCATCAGATAACTTTTCATAAGTACTGCTGATAGGACCCATGATCAGTTCGACCGGTAGCTCTGAATATATAAACCGCCGTTACAACAATTGATGCGCATGCAAGGATCGTTGCAAGGCGATACCATGCCCCGGTATTTTGCCACGATCCCATAAATACAGTAATCTCTGCTACAAATCCACTAAGTCCCGGCAACCCCAAGGAACAAAGACCTGCAATCACAAAAACAGTGGAGATGAATGGAGTAACTTTCAACAATCCACCTAATCTGGCAACCTCACGCGTGTGCGTTCGCGAATAGATCATCCCGATAGCGGCGAAGAAAACGGCAGTCATCAACCCATGTGAAACCATTTGCATCACAGCACCATTGATCGCGGTTTTTGTGAGCATTCCAATTCCCAGCAATACAAATCCGCAATGACTAACGGATGAATAAGCATTAATATATTTAAGGTCGGTCTGCATCATGGTGGCAAACGCGCCGTAGATAATTGCAATGGTAGCAAGCAGAATAATGATCCATGAATATTCCTGAGCTGCGTCAGGCATTAAATAAGTTGCAACTCTAAGACACCCATATCCTCCCAGCTTCATAGAAATACCTGCAAGGAACATAGAGGCAGCAGTGGGGGCGGAGGAGTGTCCATCAGGCACCCAGGTATGAAATGGAAATAAAGCAGTGAAAATTCCAAAACCAATAAATGCAAATGGAAAGAAGAGTTTCTGAACCTCAACAGGAATATCCATTTGGGCAATCTTCAGCAGATCGAAACTGTGAGAACTGTCTCCGGTATTTGTATTAAAATAAAGTCCGGCCAGCCCTACAAAAACAAGTGCCGATCCTCCCATTAACATCAGTGCAAGCTTCATTGCGCTATATTCCTTCTTGCCACTTCCCCAAATGCCAATAAGCAGGAATTTCGGGATCACTGCGACTTCCAGGAAAAAGAAAAGCGTAAATAGATCAAGGGAAATAAAAAATCCATATGCTCCCATACTTAGCAATAAGAGCAGAAAGAAAAATTCTTTATTTAATTTTTCAACTGACCAGGAAACAAGAACCCCGGAAACCGTAACAAAGGCGGTCAACAAAATCATCGATAGTGAGATTCCATCAACACCAATATGATAATGAATGTTTAGAGGGGCGAACCAGGTATAATCTTCCTGGAATAGCATTTGTGATTGATCTCCTGCAGCTCTCAACTCCCAATATCGAAAAAGAAATAAAAATCCAAGGATCAGTTGAACCAACGAACCTCCTAAAGCAATTACCCTAACCTGTTTCAATCCCTTACAGAATAAAACAGCTATGGCAGTTAATAGAGGAACAATTATCAATGAAGAAAGAATCATCAGTCAATCTTGATTTAATTATATCCAATTCCAAATTCCTCTAAACTAATTCCCCCTCAACACTACTTCAACCAATAAATAAACAAAGCGGCAAGTGCTACAATTCCTCCAAAGAAATACAAAGCATAACTCTGAATTTTTCCTGACTGCAATCCTTTGATCAATTCAGAAGTCCTGCCAGTCGCGGATGCAATCAGATTCACAGAGCCATCAACAATATTTTTGTCAATCCATGCTGCTGGCCTTGCAAGGAGATTGAAAATTATTTTCCTGGTAATAAAAAGATAGATCTCATCAATATAAAATTTTCTGTATGCTGTTTGATAAAGTTTACCAAATGAATCTGCGATCCTGCTGGGCTTTTCATTCTCTCGTTTGTATAGACTAGCCGCAAATAAGATCCCTACCACAGAAATCGCAATGGGAGCAATGGAAAATAATAAGTGTAATTCAGTTTCCCTTCCATTGCCATCTGCGGAAATGAATTTTCCGAAAGGAATCCATCCTGCTATAATTGTACAGATTGCAAGTGTTACCAAACTTATTTTCATGAAGGGTGTAGCTTCAGAATGGGTATGCTGAATTTCATTGGGTTTGTTCCAGAACACAGAAAAATATAGTCGAAACATATAAAAGGCAGTGAGACCTGCAGTGAAGAGGGCAACGCCATATACAATCAGATTCTTTTCAAACGCTGCAAGAAGAATTTCTTCCTTGCTGAAGAATCCTGAAAGGGGTGGTATTCCAGCAATTGCTAAACAGGCTATGAGAAATGAAAGGTGTGTGATGGGCATTTGCTTTCTCAATCCTCCCATATCCCTCATTTCATTACTATGGATATAATGTATTACAGCCCCGGCACCTAGGAATAAGAGCGATTTAAAGAATGCATGTGTGAAAAGATGAAACATGGAAGCTGTATAACCAAGATTGGTTTCGTCAGTATCGCCTGAAATACCCAATGAAAACATCATGTATCCTATCTGCGACATGGTTGAATACGCAAGTACTCTTTTGATATCAGTCTGCGTGCAGGCTATGACAGCCGCAAGCAAGGCAGAGAGTGCTCCAACAATGGTGACGATTTGAAGTGAAATAGCATCCACAGCATATAAAGGAAACATTCTCGCCACCAGGTAAACTCCGGCCACAACCATGGTTGCCGCATGGATAAGTGCAGAAACGGGAGTGGGGCCTTCCATGGCATCAGGAAGCCAGATGTGGAACGGAAACATTGCTGATTTACCAGCACCTCCAATAAATACAAGTGTAAGTGCCCATGTCAGGACTGATACGCCAATAAAGCCTGTACCACTAATTCTTTGGAATTCAGTAGATGCAGGATTTGAAAGTGTTTGAAGAAGGGTTGCAAAATCCAGTGTGCCACCATAAAATCCCAATACCAGAATTCCTATTAGAAATCCAAAGTCTGCAAACCTTGTAACGATAAATGCTTTTTTTGCCGCAGCTACAGCCGATGGTCGATCAAAATAAAATCCAATGAGAAGAAAGGATGAAACCCCAACCAGTTCCCAGAATATATAGATCTGGATCAGATTTGAGGATAGTACAAGGCCAAGCATGGAAAAGGTAAACAAGGAGAGAAACGCAAAATATGTTGCAAACCTTTTCTCACCCTTCATATATCCAAGGCTGAAAATGTGCACCATTAAGGAGATGAAACTTACAACCAGGATCATCATCACGGAGATCGGGTCTATCATCAATCCCATATCCACTGAAAGTGAAGGCGAGATCTGCAGCCATGTGAATTTCAATGCGGTGATTGTTCTATAGGTCTCATTAAGTTTTCCATCTACAAAAAAATAATTATAAGCAATCAGGATGGAAATAATGGTGGAAACGAGTAATGAAATACATCCAATGATACCTGCAGACTTTCTGAAATACTTTTGTCCGAACAGCCCCAATAGCACAAAGGTCGCCAACGGTATAAGCGGTATCAGACCTATGATTGAATAATCAAACAATCGCTAATATTTAAGTTCAGTAGCATCTTCCACATCAATGGAACGATGACTTCTGTAAAGATTAATGATAATGGCTATGGCAACTGCAGCTTCTGCTGCTGCAATTGTTATTATGAAAAGTGTAAAAAACACTCCATCAAGCTTTTCAGGATACAGGTATTTATTAAATGCTACAAAATTTATATTGACACTATTTAGAATTAGTTCAATGGCCATTAGCATGGTGATCATATTTCTCCTGGTGAATAAGCCATACATGCCAATAAAAAAAAGTGCTGTGCTTACGAATAGAATATGTGAAAGAGGTATTGAGTTCATATTGATTCTTCCTCCATCGGACCTGCAACAGGAATATTTGCCAGGTCGGTTTTAGGCTTGTCAAATGGAGTAATAAGATTGGGCCTGAGCTCAGTTTCAGCAGAAATTTCTTTTGATGGACTTTTCATAGCAATGACAATACATCCGATCATTGCAGCAAGCAGTAAAATACTCACAACTTCAAAAGGCAGAACAAATCCAAATTCATCAGTGCTTAGCATTTGGGTTCCTATGTCAGATACATTCACAATAAATGGCTTTGCACTTGTCTGATTAAATCCATACTGATCGATGAGTCGATAAGAAAAAGCAAAACCAAGAATAGCAGCCAGGATAGAAAAGATATTTCGCTTGAGAACTGGCTTTGGCATTTCATCACCTGACCTTTGCGTAAGAAAAATGGAAAAGATGATCAACACAACAATTCCGCCTACATAAACAATGATCTGTACAGCGGCTATGAATTCAACCTGCATCCAGAAATACATTGCGGCGACTCCTACGAGTGATGCCAAAAGCCAGATAGCAGCCCGGAAAATTTTTCTGGTTGTGACTGCAAGTATACCCGTGCCCAGAATAAATGCAGAGATCAGGTAGAATGCAATTGCCGAAGCTTCCATTATTCAATTCCCTCCCTGATTTTTGATCCTGGCAAATTCAATTTCTTAGTGAGTTTACTTCTGTCGTAAACACTATGCTCAAAGTTCTGAGCCATCTTGATCGCATCGGTTGGGCAAGCTTCAATACATAGATTACACATTGTACATAGTTCCAGGTGATACACAAAGGTGTCTATGGCTTTCTTTTTCTTTCCTTCAGCGTTAATATCAAATTTGGTTATGATCTTAATAGTACCGTTTGGACAGGCTAATTCGCAGGCAGTGCAGCCGGTGCAGGCATGTTCATTATTTTCATCATGAGGCATAACAACTTCTCCACGAAATCGATCAGAAAGCTTCAAGGTGGAGCGATTGTCGGGATATTGCTGCGTGATAATTTCTTTTGGCCGAATAAAATAGGAGCCAGTGGTTTTCATGCCAATCAGTAAAGATTTGACAGCCTTGAAAACATCGGTTATATAGTCCTTAATGAACATTATTTTCTTTGATACTGCTTTTTCGGATCGTATTCATAACTATTCAAACACACTAGAAATGCCATCCCATTATGGCAATCAGAGTGATCAATAAAAGATTGAACAAACTTATCGGCAAAAGATATTTCCATTCAAGATTAAGTAACTGATCAATCCGTAATCTCGGAAAGGTCCACCGGAACCACATTATCAGGAAAATTAGAAAAAATGTTTTTCCCATGAACCAGATTGATGAAGGTATATAGTCCATCACGCGGTTGAAGCCATCCCAGGAACCAATATGAAGAGGCAGCCATCCGCCCAGGAAAAGTATGCTTCCAATGGCGCAAACTATAAATATGTTGATGTATTCCGCAAGAAAAAATAAGGCAAACTTCATCCCTGAATATTCTGTATGAAACCCGGCTGTAAGTTCTGATTCAGCTTCTGCCATATCAAATGGTGCCCGATTTGTTTCTGCTGTCACCGCAATCAAAAAGATCACGAAGGCAATGATTGCAGGGATATGACCCTTGAACAACCACCAACCATTGGCTTGAGAAGAGATAATTTCACTTACCTGTAAACTTCCTGCCAGTACAACAATTGAAATAATAGATAATCCTGCTGATAATTCATAACTCACGATCTGGGCACCACTTCTCATTGCACCCAATAATGAATATTTATTATTGCTTGCCCATCCTGCCATAAGAACTCCAATTACTGCCACGGAGGACACAGCGGATACATAGAGCACTCCAATATTGATGTCCCAAATCTGAAAACCCCTGGCAAATGCAATTGGAGCCATTATCAGCATTGCAACAATCATCACAATAAAAGGGGCGAGATTGAATAGAAATTTATCGGCTCCATCTGGTGTAAGTCCTTCCTTCATTATCAACTTGAGCGTATCAGCTGCAGTCTGGAACATTCCAAAAGGACCAACTCTATTTGGACCCAGCCTGATCTGCATCCGTGCGGCAACTTTTCTTTCCATCAATACCAGCACTAATCCCAATATTGCAAAAAAGCTAATTACGAGAAATAATACAATCGCGCATTGCATAACAATTGCCCATCCCGGTGAAAAATTATTATTCAACCAGGACTGAACTGAATTTGTTATGTATTCCAGACTAAACACTCAGATTTTAATATTGTATTTTGATTATTATTTGGATTTTGAATTTTGGAATTTTGTTCCATCATCTATCAATATCAGGAATAACCAAATCAAGCGTACCCATGATCGCCATAAGATCACCGATCTTACTTCCCAAGGCCATATGTTCAAGGGCTGAAAGATTTGAAAATCCCGGGGACCTGAATTTTATCCTGTACGGTGTTGTTCCTCCCTCACTCACGATATATACCCCCAATTCTCCTCTTGCGGTTTCAACCCTTGAATAAAACTCTCCCTTTGGAAGTTTCAAAACTGCCTTTGTCTTTGCCTGAAATTCTCCTTCCGGAATATTATCAATCAGTTGTTCGATTATTCTGATCGATTGCCTCATTTCTTTGATCCTGACTAGATATCGCGCAAAACAATCGCCATCGGTTTCTATCACCTCGTCAAATTCTACCTTATCATAAACTTCGTACGGAAATATTTTCCTAATGTCTGAGTGAATTCCGCTTCCCCTTGCTACCGGACCTGAACATCCATAGGAAATTGCATCTTCCCTGCTTAGTTTCCCGACGCCTTTCATTCTATTCTGAAAAATTACGTTGCCGGTCACCAATTCATCATATTCATCAACTTTTGAATTAAACAATTTGATGAATTCTTTTACCCGATTTTGAAAATTTGGATGGATATCAAACATTACTCCACCCGGGAGGATATAATTCATGGTAAGTCTTGCACCGCAAGTCTCTTCCATGATATCATTGATAGATTCCCGTTCTCTGAAGGCATAAAAAAATGGTGTGAACGCTCCAAGGTCCATTGCCAGGGCACCCCACCAAAGTTCATGTGAAGCAATCCTTGTTAGTTCATCCATTAAAACCCTGATAACCCTTGCACGCGGAGGAACTTCTATCTGGAGTCCCTTTTCAACCGTCATGGAACAAGCGTGGTTATTGATGTGTGATGACAAATAATCCATGCGACTGGTCACATAAATAAATTGCCGGTAACTGAGGCTCTCACACATTTTTTCAATAGATCGATGGATGTATCCCAAATGAGGTTCAACCTTCTTAATTGTTTCTCCTTCCAGAGACACCACCAGATGAAGGACACCATGTGTGGCAGGATGCTGAGGTCCAATATTGATTATCATCTCGCCATCCTTACCGGATTCATTTCCTTCCAGGATTGAAGATGATTTTATTATTTGGGTCTCAGTGTACATTCAGAAGATTATAATTTTATCATATTTACCGGATCTTCAAAATCTTTTCGCAAGGGAAATCCTTCAAAATCGTCTGTCAGAATTAGTCTTCTTAAGTCAGGATGATTTATGAACCTGGGGCCAAACAATTCAAATGTTTCCCGCTCATGAAAATTTGCTGTTTGCCATATATCAGAAACAGTTTCAATCTCAGGATTGTTTCGATCCAGGTTTGTTTTAATTACGATGGTATGTCTATGGGTGGTTGAAGAAAGATGGTAAACCATTGTGAGATGGGTTTTCCAATCAATGCAGGTGAGGCAAAACAAATAATCGAAATCAAATCTTGAATTCCTTAGGGATAATGCCAATCTTTTCCATTCCTGCGATGGGATGGTTATGTTCAACCATTCCCCGGTTTCGTCATAAGTAGCTTCTGCAACTACCGAGCTTAGATATTCCTTTAACTCCTCATTGCTCATTGGGAAGCATTTTCGTTCTTGATCTGTTCCCTTGTCCAGCCATTCTTTATTTTTTCCTGGAGCGCAATCAAGGCATGTAAAAGAGCTTCAGGACGTGGAGGGCATCCTGGTATATACACATCTACCGGGATCACATGATCAGCACCCTTCACTACAGAATAAGTATTATAGAAGAACGGCCCTCCGCTGATAGCACAGGCTCCCATTGCTACAACATATTTGGGATCCGCCATTTGATCGTACAATCTTTTGAGTACTGGTGCCATTTTATTTACGATGGTACCTGCAATGATGATAACATCAGCCTGCCTGGGAGTTGCCCTGGCTACTTCGAAACCAAATCTTGAAAAATCATATTTGGACGATGCAACTGACATCATCTCTATGCCACAACAACTCGTAGCAAAGGTGAGTGGCCATAACGAATTTGAACGAGCCCAATTGACGATGTCATTAAAGCTACTAACGATAATACCTCCTCCGGGAACCGGGTGAATCTGTCCCGGAAAATCTTTGTTATCCTCATTTATCTGATCTCTTACATCCATTTCAAGGCTCCTTTTTTGTGGGCATATAAGAAACCCATAAAGAGAATAAATAGAAAAATAATTATCTCAACCAGGGCGATTAATCCAATCTTTTTTACAACCACTGCCCATGGATAAAGAAATATCAGTTCCACATCAAATATTAGAAAGAGAAGTGCAAAAAGATAATAGCCGATGTTGAATTGATTCCATGGAGAACCCTTGGTAGGAATGCCACATTCATAAGCCTGACCTTTCTGTGGATTTTTAGACCCCTTGACCAGGAATTTAGCTGCAAGGATACCTCCGGCAGAGAAAAGAATTGCAGCAATTGTTAGTACGATCAGCGAGACAGGCCCCATAGAGAGTTTTTAGTTTTCAGGTTTCAGCCGCTTCTAAATATAATGCAATTTATTCCTTCTCATTGGAACACCGAAGCACGAAGTCTGAAGTCTGACGTCGGAGGTCAGTATTCAGAAGTTAAAGAAGTTAGGTAAATACATACACCCTTACTCACGATTCACGACTCACGATTTTACGTCTTGGCGGTTAAATGATATCAGGAAAAATAAGTTCCCCCGTTGATATCAATATTGGCCCCGGTTATAAAGCTGCTTTCGCTGGAACAAAGGAAGGCTACCAGGTCAGCTATCTCTTCAGCTCTTCCTTCCCGTCTTAGTGGAGTGGAATTGGCAACGTTGGAGCGGACTTCGGGTTTGGTGAATGTGTCATGAAAGGTAGTAGCGATCATGCCCGGATCAACTGCATTTACCCGAATTCCTTTTGGCCCAAGTTCCTTAGCCATTGATCTTGTAAAAGTTGCTACTGCACCTTTTGCTGTGGCATATGCTGATGCACCGAATCCTCCTCCATCCCGGCCAGCCTGGGACGAAAAGTTTACTATCGCAGATCCTGCAGGCATGACAGCCACCAGATGTTTACAGAGCAAAAAAGTAGATTTTACATTCAGGGCCATGGTAAGGTCCCAGAATTCTTCATCCATATCCTCAAGAAGTTTTCTTGCAATCATTCCGCCTGCTACATTCACCAGCAGATGTATATCCTTCCCAAATTCCTGTTGGCTTGCTTCAATTAATTTGCGAACGTCCGCGGTCTTTGTCATATCTCCCCTTACAAGAATTCCCACCCCACCAGATTCCTTTATTGATGAAAGGGTTTGCAATGCCTTTTCTTCATTATTGAAGTAATTAATTACTACTTGTGCTCCCTCACTCGCCAACTTAATTGACACAGCTCTTCCAATATCTCTTCCTCCTCCAGTAACTATGGCCACTTTTCCTTTGAGTTTCATAATCTGAATTTTAGACTGATTTATTTCTTGAAGTAATAAATTGAATGCAGCCCCATCCTATAGGTACCATCATAGCTGCAAGAATAAAAAAGCTGAAATAGCTTGTCTTTGTCAAAACAGGTACGGCAAGTGTTGTGATCATTGTGCCGAGAACGGCTGCTGTTCCACCCATACCAGAGACCACTCCAACATTTTTACCATTGAAATAATCCGCAGGCAAGGTCTGTAAGTTATTAATGAGAAACTGAAAACCGAAGAGCGTAATGCTGATTAGTGTAATCGCAAATGCAGGTTGGTCCTTCATGTCCTCAAGGAAAATTGCGATCAAAACCAGCGAAAACAACATAAGTATTGAACCGATGGTAATTGCTCTTTTCCTTGCTTTAACAGGGGAGCGCCCCTTATCGATTAGGGAAGAGGAATAATATCCTCCCAATAAACCTCCGATGGCCGCAAACAAGTATGGTACCCAGGCGAAAGCTCCAACCTGTTTAATGTCGAATTGAAATTGTTCTTTCAAAAAAGTAGGTAACCAGGTAACAAAGAGCCACCAAACAGGATCCAAAAAAAATCTTGAACTTATAATACCCCAGGTATTCTTGAATTTCAGGAGTTCTTTCCATGAATATACCTCGGACGCTAATGCAAGTTTCCCTGTACTATCTGCAGTAATAAGCAATCGTTCCTGATCTGTTAACCAGGGATGCTTGTCTGGAGTATTCTTGTTTATGATCAGCCAGGGGATTATCCATATGAAACCAAGAATGGCGATACCTGCAAAAGTGGCCTGCCAACCAAATGCAAGGTAGATTGCAGCAATAAAAGGAGCGGCAACCACACTGCCAAGTGAGGCTCCGGCACCAAAGATTCCCTGGGCAATAGCTCTTTCCCTAACGGGAAACCATTCTGCGTTCGACTTGGTTGCGCCAGGCCAGTTGCCCGCTTCAGTTAATCCTAACAAAAATCGAAAAACAGAGAAAGAAGCAAGTGATCTTGCCAGAGCATGCAATGCAATTGAAATGCTCCAACCAGCAATGGAGATAACAAATCCCATTTTTGTTCCAATTGCGTCCATCATTTTGCCGGCTAAAGTCTGACCAATAGCATAGGCGATCATGAAAAATGTGGTAATGACGGCCAGTGCATTTTTATTATCAGAATCAGCAATGCCAAAATCCTTGTATATATATGGCCACATGATATTGATCGCAGATCGGTCAATATAATTGATCACCGTTGCAATCCCGATCAGTGCAATGATCCACCAGCGAAGTCCCTTGATTTTCATTTTTCGATTAACTGAATAAAATTATTCTTCTCGGTATAATTCATTAGAATTGAATAGCTCTTTTTTCCAACCCAAAATTTCACTTGAAGTTTGTCTGGATATTCTTTGAGAACTGACAGGTTACTTACACTCGTCCTGAATCCAGTTGTTGTTTCCGCCGTTGGGTCTGTTTCACCATGAGCCTCTGTTATTGAACAAAAAATATGATTGGATGCATTCTGACGCGAGATCATGAACGCCTTTTCAGTCCGAAGGTTAAAGTCAGGATCGTTTGCGCCAGTACTTGCAAATCTCACCCTTGTATTTGTATCAGTGGTGAAGGTTGTTGTATAGAATCGTTTATTGTTTAAAAAAGTTATACTTGAATTAGAGCCTGAAAAATAGTCCGATTCACCATTTTGCCAAACGTGCTCGTACCCAGAATTTTTTCCCATTGCCTTGAGTTGTGAGCCGGCAGTATTTATTTTGAAAGGAATTTCCGTCAGGTGTCCCTGATACCAAAAAGGGAGATCGTATTGATGAATTTTGTCGGACTTAATCTGAAAAATATCTAGTAGCAATGACTTCTTTAATCCATCGGCATCTAATAAGATAGTTGTCCTGAATAACTGGACTCCCTCATATGCATTTAATTCTTTTACGCTTATAACCTGAAATCCTTTATTCGCCTGAAAATGGACCAGTTCCGGATGAAATTTTTCGGCCACATTTAATTTTCCATTGAAATGAGACGTTTGATCCACAACCACGGTATTATGACCAATAGTTTGTTTTGCATAAGAATTATTTTCAGGCAGGTATCCTCCGCCTCCCTTGGTCTCAATATTCAAAAATCTTGCTGAACCATAATCAGAAAAAACTTCTACGCCATTGTCGTAATAAAGAAGATTAAGCCGATCGAAATGACCATGCCCCATTCCCTGGGCAGAAGCTTTTATTACGATGCATTGCTGATCTGCATTGCTACCAGACCTGAGTATTCCAACTCCACCTTCATCACCTTTAGCACCATCCCGGATCCATTGGCTATTATATTGAAATGGTTTTGCTTTACCTGCTGCGAGATCAGTTGCGACTTTTAACCCTGCATCGGAAACAACAATCCTTCCTTGTCTTTTGGCCACATCAAGCAATTCAGGAGAGGATTCCATTTCTGCGTACGCTAAATCAACTCCATAAATAATCTCTTCGGATTCGATGGTCTTATCCTTCATTGCGTCATTAAATGGAAAAAATCCGCCGGTTGTATATGCCAATTGCAAGGTTGTATTGATAGCCTTTTTTATCAAACCATTTCTACGTTCATAGATCTTTTGTTGGGGTTCATACTCCTTAATGGTTTTTGCAAGCAACAGAAAAGGAAGTAGGGCATAACGTTGGTAGTACGGGCCTTCTGTATAATATCCATCCGGAGAAAACAATTCATCTAGTTGCCTTAGAAATCCAGTTGTTCCATCCCCGGCCGATCCTTTGAGAGCAAGTTCTACCCAATTTTTATTTTTCAAAACATAACCAGTCATACCAACAGCGGCACACGACCAGGTTGCATGATTATGGATTCTATCGAAGGTGGTTTTCGCATCTACGGTTAGGAATTTTATTATGGACGAAAAAAGATCTCTTTCAATCTTAACCCGATTTTCAGGTTGGATGAAATCGAACACGAGATCATATGCCTGGATCATGTAAACCTGCCAAACGCAATCGTTCAGATTTTGCCAGAAAATTTTCCCGGGTTCCTGCGCATTCCTGCTTTTTGGATGAAACGGCCACTTATTGTAATCTTCTGCATACTTCAATAAAAGGTTTTGGACAAATTCCGCATACCTCGTGTTCCCAGTCAATTGAAATGTTAATCCACATGCAAAGGCCTGTTGATAATTTTTCTTGTGTTGTTCATGCGTGATCCCACCACCACCATCCCTGGGTATGGGAACATTGATGGGAGATTTAATTGCCGAATTGGCCTCCTTTTCTATTCTTTCAAATGAGTGTTTTAATAATGGAAATTTTGTCAATCCTGCTTTTACTGAGGGTATAGCCTTTTTTGTAAGAATAATGGAAGGGTGCTGTTGCGCAAAGGGCATGTATGCATGCAGAAAATAGACCGTGAACAAAATGGCAAACTTCATCCAGAGCAATTTTATTCGAGTTTCCAAGATAAATGAAAACGTCAGAGGAAACGGGATAAATTCATACCGACAACCAGTATTGATAAGATAACTTCATAGAATGGTAAAAATCTTTATTTGATAAGAGGAAAACGAATTGTTGTTTCGCAAAATAATTTATCAAAGCAAATGGATGTAATTGTTGGCAAAAGTAAACCCTGGTTACACGAAGATTGGGTAGCTGTCATTCTTGGGCTCGCAGGAATTCTTCTTGCAATTGCCGGCATATTTCCTTCATGGCCTACCTATAGTTGGAGTAATATGGATCAGTTGTTTGGTATTGTTCTCTCTCCAGAGAATTTAGGACGAATGGGACTTCAATTTGTTCTGGTCTTTGGCTTTGCTATCATTGGTGCATGGTTAATTGGAAAATCGATAAGGTCTTTCATAACTAGTTTTCCATTAATCTACATACTAACAATTATTGCATTGCTCCTGGCGGGAAATAAAGGAATCAAAGAACTGAATCTGGAAGCTGTAATTTTTAGTCTGCTCATTGGCTTACTGATAAGCAATACTCTTAAACTGCCGGCATGGTTCAAGGCTGCATTGTCTACGGAATTATTTGTGAAAATTGGTTTAGTGATTCTTGGTAGCAGTGTCATCTTTTCGGACATCTTAAAAGCAGGATCGTATGGTTTACTGCAGGCACTGATTGTAGTGCTTGCGGTCTGGTATTTTGCTTATTGGCTTTGCCAGAAATTGAAAGTGGATAAAGAAATGACGATGATGATCTCCAGTGCAGTTTCAATCTGCGGCGTTTCTGCTGCCATTGCCACTGCAGGTGCAATTAAAGGCAATACAAAGAAACTTTCATATGTAATTTCCTTAGTACTAGTGATCGCAATTCCTATGATGGTATTTATGCCATTGATCGCAAATTACCTGGGTCTCTCAGAGGAAGTCACCGGTGCCTGGCTGGGAGGTACTATTGATACGACCGGAGCGGTGGTAGCTGCTGGGACCTTAGTAGGGGAGACTGCACTCAGGATCAGCACCATCGTAAAATTTTCGCAGAATGTATTGCTTGGTCTTGCTGCTTTCGTTATATCAATTTACTGGTCATATTCTGGAAACAAATCCGAAGTCGCAAAGGAAACCAAGCCTGGCCTTCGATTGATTTGGGATCGGTTCCCAAAATTTGTTCTTGGATTTGTAGGGGTCTCATTGATCTTCTCTTTTTTACTTTCTCCTTCTGTAATAAGCAGTGTAAAAGAACCATTGAAGAACCTTCAGACATTTTGGTTTGTCCTTGCATTCACCAGCATCGGACTTGAAACAAATTTCTCTGATTTGTTTAAGGCAGACAATAGAAGGCCGCTTTATGCATTCCTGATCGCGCAGCTGTTTAATATCATCATAACATTGGCGATAGCGTATGTGCTCTTCTCTGGGAATGTTTGAATGTTTGAATGTTTGAATGTTTGAAGTTGGGATTTAACCGCCAGGGCGCATGGTTACGCAAGGAATGAAATTTTCAAATTTGCACATTTTCAAATTTTCAAATTCTCAAGGCTTATTTTTGCGCACTAATCCATACATATGCCAGAAGTTATTGTTGAGCTTCGGAATGCAAATATTTACCAGGGAAAGAATCTGATTCTTCAGGACGTGGACCTGGTGGTCAATAAAGGAGAATTTGTATACCTGGTAGGAAAGACCGGTACTGGAAAATCAAGTTTGCTCAAAACGCTATACGGCGACCTGCCATTGGTGGAAGGCGATGGATCTGTTGTTGGATTCAATCTGAGAGGAATGGACTGGAAAAAAGTCCCATATCTGAGAAGAAACCTGGGAGTGGTATTCCAGGATTTTCAACTTCTCACCGACAGAAATGTGAACGATAACCTCAAATTCGTTCTTCGCGCAACTGGATGGACCGATGTTAAATTGATGGATGAAAAGATCCATGATGTATTGGATAAAGTAGGGTTGAAATCGAAAGGCTTTAAGATGCCCTTTGAGCTCAGTGGCGGAGAACAACAAAGAATTGACATCGCAAGAGCCCTACTGAATTCCCCCAAATTGATACTTGCTGATGAACCTACAGGTAACCTGGATCCGGAAACTTCTGATGAGATCATGCAATTATTATTTAATATCTGTCGCGATTTTCATACTGCCGTCATCATGGCCACGCACGATTATATCGTGATCAGTAAATTTCCCAGCAGAACGGTTAAGACAGAAAGAGGAAGGGTCTTCGATAATGCTAGTATATCAATTGAAGGAGGGTTCTGACGTTTTTTTGATTGTCGAAAACTGCTCTCAAGATTTTTCCTCTGTTTTCGATCTCAGATTTACTGAATGGAATTTGAAAAAGTTCCTCCACCAATTCCCTGAATTCATTACAATCCTTTGCAACCCTGCAAACTTCCCGCAACTCAGATTGAGTAATTGTCTCTTCATTTACCAGGCAATGTCTTCCATTAAACAGTGCATTGACTAATTTCAATTTGACACCTGTTCCATTTGTTGATGGTAGAATATTAATATGCGCCTCTGAAATTAATTGCTGCAATTCTTCATCAGAAGGGTTGATTATAAGTTTTACATTATTCAGATCGCTGCAAAGTCTCTGAAGGGAAGATGAAGGGTCCTTGCCAGCAATGATCAATTGAAAAGGAAGGCCTTTGAAAACTTCCTGTATGAGAAACTTTGCGGCCAGTTCGTTTTCCGCTACGGATAAATTACCATGATAGAGACAATATTTTCCAAATCCTTCATTCCCCTTCACTTCTTCAAATTGAATGATTGGTGGGAGATAATGAATGGTAGTCACTCCAAATTTCTCCTGGAATGTTGAGAGATCCTTTTCGGAAAATACAAGTGATGTGGTCTTTTTAATTGTAGCTGGTTCATACCTACGTAAAAGCCGACTCTCGAACTTGTAGTAGATTGATTTCCGTAGTGAATTTGTGTCCCTTGCAAGTTGATTGTAGTATTGAAACTCTGCGTTATGAAGTCTCAGAATTATTTTCCTTCCCTTGAATTCCGACAGATGAATTAAGAATGAACAGTGAATCCCATGTAAGAGGATTGGATAGTCATTGGACAGAAGATTTTTGAATAGAGATTCATTAATCCTTGAGGAAACGATGTAAGGAAGTCTTGGAGAGAAACCAGTGAGACCAGTCTTGCGTTCATAATACTGAACCGTGGTGCAGAATTTCTCAAGTTCTTTTTGATGAGGGCGACCGTATTCAAAACAATGCAGGTGAATTGAAATTCCCTGCCCGGAAATTGCTTTTAACTCATAGAAGACCGGGATGATACCACCATAATCAGGAGGGTAGGGAACATCAAAGCATACGATATGTAGGTGTTGTCCGGTCAAAACAGATTGTTGTAAAACGCAAGGAGTCTGGGTTCTTCTTTCTGCCAGCTAAGTTCTTCTCTTGCTCTGATCGCATTGGCTTTAAGTCGTTCGTAAAGTTCCTTATCCGATAACAGATTGTTTAATTCCTTAGCCACCCTGTCAGGGTGTAAATCGTCGATCAGGACTGCTACTTCGTATTCCTGATTTATACGGCGATACTCAGGATAATCCACGCAAATCTGAGGAATTGCTGCATGTATATAATCAAAAAACCTATTTCCAAGGGAAAGGTAGTTGCTTAGACCTTTGTTTTCGAACAAAGTGATTCCAACTGATGCATTAAGTGTGATCTCTTTCAATTGATCTGGTGGAACCCTGTTTTTGAAAATGACTTTTTCTTTTAAACCATTTATTTCTACAAGTTTTATTGCCTGATCCATAAAGTTCCCAACTCCACAAATGATCAATTGCGCATTAACCTGTTTCATGGCAGGTATGAGGGTTTCAAAACTTCTCCCTTCATTAACTGCTCCCTGGTAGAGGATGAATCCTTGATTTTTTTTGATGGCGACAGAGTTTTGAAGTAAGGGAAGGTTTCGGATCACTTCATATTGGACCTTATACATTTTAAGAAATTCATCTGCTATCGACTGATTGACTGTGTACCCGAGTTTGAAACCTGGCAGGGTGCGCCTTTCAATAAATTTCCAAAACCGGTAAATGGCCGGTCTTGTGACCACCTCCTTCATCTCACAAAAAAGTTCATGGGCATCATACACCCTCTTGATGTTTTTCAATTTGGAAATGAGCCAGACCGGAACAATTGTATCAAGGTCAATGGCACAAACGAGGTCCATTTTCCTGAAAAGCAACCAAAAGAAAAGTTTCACATTGTATTCAATATAAAAGGCTTTTCCATTTGTAAACCAGCAACTCAGCCTTCTTTGTCTGAAGGGCTGGGAAATAAGTGGGATTGATTTGCTTGTTTGAATACCAACCAGGGTTACGTCATAACCTGCCCTGGAAAGACTAGTGCATATCCTGATCATTCGCTGGTCGAAGCTGAGATCATTTGTAACAGTGAATACCAATCGTTTCATTAAAATGGTTATGGATATCCAAAAGAGGTAAAATCCTGATCTGCATCAACCAGATCAGGCTTGGAAAAGGTTCATTAAGATCAGACTTATTCCTGTGGCATTCAGTGAATTGATTAGGTTGAAGAGGCATCAGACAATAACTCTTTTTCATGCTTGAATTAAAAGTAGGGATTTTAAAAACAGAGCGATTTGGAAAGACATAATAAGAATTAATTCTATACCTTTGCCGCCACATTATAAGAATAGTTCGTGGATGCCAAAAAAAAATTGAGATGCCTTATTTAACAAAAGAAAAAAGATCAGAGTTTTTTAGCAATTTCGGTGGAACTGCCACCAACACTGGTTCAATTGAAGGACAAATTGCATTACTTACTGAACGTATCAATCGCATATCTGAACATCTACAGGCGAATAAGAAAGATTTTTCTACTCACCGTGGTCTGATGCAACTGGTTGGTAAACGTAAAAGATTATTGACCTATCTCAGCAAACACAACCTGGAAGGTTATAGAAAACTGATCGAGAAATTAGGCCTACGCAAATAACTCAGTCATCTTATTACAAAATTCCCAACTAGAATCGGTTGGGAATTGTTGTTTAGAAGGCAATTTTCCCTACTCCATTAACTTCTTCAAAAGCACGATTTAAAGTTCAATCATATGTTATCACAACCAATTAGTACGACATTCGATATAGGAGGTGGCCGTATGGTTACTATCGAAACCGGTCGCCTCGCCCGTCAGGCTGACGGATCAGTTACCGTCCGCCAGGGCAATAGTATTATACTGGCCACTGTTGTTGCCAACAAAGAACCGCGCGAAGGATTGGATTATTTTCCATTGAGCGTTGATTATATGGAAAAATTCGCCTCTGCTGGTCGTATTCCCGGCTCCTTTTTCAAAAGAGAAGGCAGGCTTAGCGAAGGTGAGATCCTGATTAGTCGCCTTATTGACCGGGCGCTTCGACCATTATTCCCGGAAGATTACTATTGCGATGTTCAGGTGATGGTACAGTTGATCTCCAGTGATCCCGAAGTCATGCCTGATTCATTAGCTTGTCTTGCTGCTTCTGCAGCTCTTGCGGTTTCAGATATTCCAATCAAGGAAGTTATTTCTGAGGTCAGGGTTGGCAGGGTAGATGGTCAGTTCATAGTAAATCCTACAAGAGCAGAATATGCCAAATCTGATATCGATTTCATGGTGGCTGCAACGGAAAAAAACCTAATGATGGTTGAGGGAGAATCTGAAGAATGTGTTGAAGAGGATTTTATTAAAGCACTTGAAGTGGGTCATGATGCAATTCGCATAATGATCAAAGCCCAGCAAGAATTGCGCGATAAGGTTGGTGTTACAGGAAAAAGGGATTATCCCAAACCGTTAACCAAGGATGAACTTCAGCAAAAAGTTTATTCATATGCAAAGGATAAGGTCCTTGAAATTGCCCGTTCTGCTTCTTCAAAGCATGTAAGAAGTGATGAGCTGGATAAGATCAGGAAGGAACTTATTGATAGTCTGGGAGAAGACCCTGCCGATGAAGATAAAAAACTTGTAAAAAAATATTACGAAGATCTCAAGTGGGAAGTGATAAGAAGCATGATCCTTGATGAAGGCAAGCGTCTTGATGGAAGAAGCCTTGAGCAAGTACGTCCATTGGATATGGAAATTGATGTTCTTCCAACTCCGCATGGAGCAGCTTTATTCACAAGAGGAGAAACTCAATCATTGACAACCGTCACTCTTGGAACTCCACTTGATGAATTGTTGGTTGAAAGCGCAGCTACATCAGAATATTCAAAATTCATTTTACACTATAATTTTCCTCCATTTTCAACAGGTGAAGTAAAACCACTCCGCGCGCCTGCGAGAAGAGAAGTTGGTCATGGTAACCTGGCGCAACGATCCTTGAAGCAAATGATGCCAGGAAGTGAATATCCCTACACGGTGCGTATTGTGAGTGATATCCTTGAATCAAATGGTTCCTCCTCTATGGCTACTGTTTGCGCTGGTTCGTTGGCGTTAATGGATGCAGGTGTTCCATTTCCAAAACATGTTGGAGGCGTTGCAATGGGCCTGATCACAAGAGCAGAAGACGGTAAGTATGCAATTCTGACAGATATTTTGGGCGATGAAGATCACCTGGGCGATATGGATTTCAAAGTGACTGGTACAAGAGAAGGGATCTGCGGTGTTCAGATGGATATCAAGATCGATGGCCTTAGTATGAACACCATGCGCAAGGCGCTTGAGCAAGCCAGAAGAGGAAGATTGGAAATACTGGATGCTATGTACGCCTGCATGCCTGAAGCCCGTGCTGAAGTGAAGCCACACGCTCCTAGAATGGAAAAATTGATAATTGAGAAAGAATTTATTGGGGCAGTTATCGGACCCGGAGGTAAGATCATTCAGGAAATCCAGAGAGAGACTGGAACCACCATCAACATTGAAGAAGTTAATAATTATGGTGAGGTGAGCATCTTCTCTCCTGCAAAGGAAGGGTTGGAGAAAGCTGTTGCATGGGTGAAAGGAATTACTGCAGTTCCTGAAGAAGGAGAAGTATATGAGGCGAAGGTGAAATCGGTTATGCCTTATGGTGCCTTTGTTGAATTCCTTCCAGGCAAACAAGGATTGTTGCATATCAGTGAAGTTTCCTGGAAGCGACTTGAAACAATGGAAGGAGTTTTGGCCGAAGGTGATGTAGTTAAAGTAAAATTGATTGGCGTTGATCAGAAGACTGGAAAGTTTAAGCTTAGCAGAAAGGCCTTAATGCCGAAACCTGAAATGAAAAAGACACCTGACGAGAGGAATCAAAATTGAGTTATTAAGCAATAATAAAAATTAGAAGAAAGTACGGATATGATGGCTCTCAAAGGCTGTTGAATCCGTACTTTTTTTATTAAAGAATATGAAAGAATATTTCCAGATCACCATTACAACTCAAACAGAAGAGGAAAAGGATATTCTTATTGCCAAATTAATTCTCCTGGGCTTTGAAGCCTTTGAAGAAGAAGGTCAAAACCTGAAAGCGTTTATTGAAGTCGCGGAATTTCAAGAGCAGGAATTTCAGGATGTAATCAAGGACCAAGAACTTAATTATTCAATACAAAAACTTCCTGTCACCAATTGGAATAGTGAATGGGAGAAAAATATCACAGCTGTGAATTTTGATGACTTCTGTACTGTAAGAGCAGAATTCAATCCCACAAATCCAAATACAAAATTTGACATAGTAATAACTCCAAAGATGAGTTTTGGAACCGGGCACCATGCAACCACTTATGTGATGATACAATCAATGCAAGGAATGGATTTCAGAAATAAAAGAGTGCTGGATTTTGGAACCGGAACAGGCATCCTTGCCATTCTCTCTGAAAAATTGGGAGCTTCCAAAGTTGTTGCTGTGGATAATAATGAATGGAGTATTGAGAATGCAAAAGAGAATTTAACACTTAACGGGTCTCAGAAGGTGAAACTTGTTAAATCCGACAACATTCGTTTAGAAGGAACGTTTGATATTATACTGGCCAACCTGAACAGAAATACTTTACTTGAGAATTTGCAGGTTGTTGCTGATCATCTCGATACAAATGGAATTTTATTATTGAGTGGATTATTAAGGGATGATTTTGAACCAATAAAACAGGAAGCCGGTAAGTGGAATTTTCATTTGCAAGATAAGGTAGAGAAAGATGGATGGATCACACTGAAATATGTAATAATGTAGTGGATGCATCTCTTCATGTGTGGCATCGGGTGATTTTACCTATTTTTGTCAACCAACTTTAACCAATACTTCGATGAAAGAAGTTTTACTTATTTTGGCTGCTTACCTGATCGGATCTGTTCCCACAGCAGTTTGGATTAGCAGATTTTTCTTTTCCATCGACATTCGGGATTATGGAAGTGGTAATGCAGGCGCCACTAATACTTTCAGAGTATTGGGACCAAAATGGGGCAGCATTGTAATGATCTTCGATGTATTAAAGGGCGTGCTGGCCGTTAAATTATTTCTTTTACTTCCATACTATATCAACAACAGTTACGAGCAAACCAATTTTCAGATTGGATTGGGATTAGCAGCAGTCGTGGGGCATATCTTCCCCATATGGGCTGATTTCAGAGGTGGAAAGGGAGTAGCAACCGTTTTTGGAATGGTGTTAGGAGTTCAACCCCTGGTTGCTATTTGTTGTGTTGGAGTATTTCTTCTTGTTCTTTATCTCACCAGATATATTTCTTTAAGTTCTATATTGGCCAGTATTGCATTTCCTGTTTTTGTGTTGGCCATCTTTAATGCAGAAGAACATCTTTACCGGATTTTTGCAGTGGCCGTAGCATTGATGGTCATACTAACTCACCAGAAAAATATCGGTAGATTATTGAGAGGAAGTGAAAGCAAAGTCCCGATCTTAAAGCATCGCGATCGCCGCAGGCAAAGACGCCTATCCAGCAGGCACGATCAGAATTAACAATCAATCATAGTTAATTTAATGTTGAATTCGCTTCATTTTGCATGAAGCTTTTAACTCTTATTGACCACTTGGTACAATGATTGAATTCTTTAAGAAAAACTATGTTGATGAAACGCATACTGACAATCCTGGTGACTAGTACATTATTGGTCGCCTGTGCCCGCAACGCCATTACAGGCCGCAAGCAACTTTCGTTGTATCCTGAATCTGAAATTCAGGCTGCCGCATCACAGCAATACAGACAATTCTTAAGTGAGAATAGAGTGATCAGTGCAAGTGGCAGCAGAGATGCCGAGATGGTTAAACGAGTTGGCCAGAGAATCACCAGCGCTATAACCGCTTATTATACCCAAAAAGGTTTAGCCAGTGAATTGGAAGGTTACGAATGGGAATATAACCTTGTAGAATCCAAGGAAGTGAATGCCTGGTGTATGCCTGGGGGTAAGATCGTGGTCTATTCAGGTTTATTGCCGATCACTCAGAACGAAGCTGCTCTCGCAGTGGTAATGGGCCATGAGGTTACGCACGCCCTTGCACGCCACGGTAATGAAAGGTTAAGCCAGTCCATGCTACAGCAGTTAGGAGGCGCAGCATTGTCGGTTGCATTGGTTAATCAGCCAGTCCAAACTCAAAACCTATTGATGGCAGCCTATGGAGCCGGTTCAACCGTAGGTATCCTTCTTCCTTTCTCAAGGAACCAGGAGTATGAAGCAGATAAGTTAGGATTGATATATACAGCCATGGCAGGTTATAACCCGCAGGAAGCTGTTTCACTTTGGCAAAGGATGGAAAGCGCTAGCAATGGCCAGAAACCACCAGAATTTCTTAGTACGCACCCAAATGAAGGAAACCGTATCAAGAGATTAGAGCAAATGATGCCAGAAGCATTGAAATACTACAAACCTATCAGATAATTGGTCTAAATCATATGATTTTCCCGCTCAATTGCTGATTGAGCGGGTTTTTTTTGTTGAAACTGCTTCGGCTAGCCGATAATTTCTTACTTTTGCAGTCCTCTGAATACCCCGGGAAATTTTAATTTAAACCAAGCATAATGCAAAATTTGTTGGAAAAACTTCAACTGAAGGAGGAAAGGAATTTACTCATTCAGGGAATGCCCTCCTCCATCGAGAAACAATTTGCCAAGCTCTCTTTCTCTAAAAATGTCACTCCGCTGCTCAAAGCAAAGCGTATTGACTTTGCCCTGGTTTTCGCGGTAAATGAAAATCAATTGAATGGGATAGTTAGAGAGGTTTTACCGGCCTTGCATGGCGATTCTAAGTTCTGGGTGGCTTTTCCTAAGCTAACATCCAAGATTTCAACTGATCTGAACCGGACTTGTAACTGGCAGTGCCTCACTGGCGCCGGCTACGAGGGCGTGTCCGAAGTTGCTCTGGACCATGTTTGGACCGCTATGCGTTTCAACAGGGTTCCACAGATCAAGGCCGCATTGAAACTTGCTCCTAAAAAAAGGGCAGTGGCGTTGGTAGATTAATTTCACTTAATTGACTTCATCTCATAGGTTTGTTGTTTACAACAAACCTTTTTTTATGCCCTTTGTTAATGTGGAGATAAAGGCAAAAACCACAAAATCAACCCAGATTCGCAGTTATCTTCTGAACCATGGGGCGGAATTCAAAGGGTTGGACCTCCAAACTGATACTTACTTCAAGGTTCCCACTGGACGCCTTAAACTTCGCGAAGGGAAGATCGAGAATAACCTGATCTACTACGAGCGCCCCAACCAGGAAGGCCCGAAACAATCCAATTTTCAGCTGGTTCAATCTCCAGATCCAGTGGGTTTGAAGACAATTCTATCAAACGCTCTTGGTATTATAGCAATCGTGGAGAAGAGACGGGAAATATTTTATATCGAAAATGTGAAGTTTCATCTTGATGAACTTGAGGGCCTGGGCAATTTTGTCGAGATCGAAGCAAGTAATCTTCTCCACAACCTCGATATTTCCAAGCTGCATGAACAATGTAATTTCTATATGTCTGAATTCGGGATCGAGGAGCAGGATCTCCTTAAGATGTCATATTCTGACATGCTGGATGTTCAGAATGGATAAATGACCGAGCCTCGAATATTTCCTAATTCCTGCTGTTTTTGCTTGAGGAAATTATGCGTTTGGATCAGCTCAAGCATTTCAGAATCGCTATGAGGGCTTTGCATGTCTTTCTGATTGAGGAGTATCAGCTTCCTTATCTTTTTCAATTTCATGTAGGCAAGTACATGGTCAACAACCTGTCTGTACATATTCTTTTCATCCTTCTCAAGAATTGCTGGATTTATTCCGGGGTATTGAATAACCTGCGTTTGAAATTCCTGATAGCTCAGGTTGAAAATCTTTTTATTGATATCTCCAGCTTCGTACTGATCCTGCCAATGAATACTTTCTTCAAAGGGAAAATTGGTGATGGAAATTACCCGCTCCGCGATCCTCTGATCAGTTGAGTTCACAAACTCTTTGAGTTCTGGTTTCTTTCCATGAAAATGTAGGTCCTTATACATTTGGATTATGTCAAGCAACACCTTGTCTTCAAACAGATCATCATCCATGTTTTCTTCAAAGATGTAATCTGCAACAAGTTTTTCTCCATCCCATTGGTACTGTCCATACTCAAGCAGGGTCCTTACAATTGCTTCTTCCTGTAATTGATCCTGGAAAAGCACACTGAATGCTTCGTTGCTCCAGTCTGACCTGCTTGCCTCAGCATTGGTAATATTTTCCCACTTTTCAGCTTCCTGATATGGCAGGCGGGCTTCCTGTTTTGAGATTCGGTCCCTAATGAATTTATTTACGAGTGCAATGAGACCCGATTCTTCAACCTGCAGTATTGAAGCTGATTGTTTAATATAATCCTGTTGCCTGGTGAAGTCTTCAGCTTTATTGATCCTTGCAATTGTTTCCGCGATCTGATTGACCACTGCCGCCTTTCTGTTGGGATCCTCACCTGCATCTTTAAGCGCTACTTCAAGCTGGAATAAAATAAAATCCTTTTTATTTTTCGATATGAATTGCTGAAATGCGGTTGGCCCTATTTTATTTACATAGCTATCAGGATCTTCTTTGTCGGGGATCAATACCAATTTCACATTGAGCCCTTCCTCGATTGCCATATCAAGTCCTCTGAGCGCGGCCTTCACTCCAGCAGAGTCGCCATCATAAATGATCGTAAGATTATCAGAGTATTTCTTCACCAATCGAAGCTGGTCAATGGTGAGCGATGTTCCTCCTGAAGCAACCGCATTTTCAATTCCAGCCTGGTGAAGCGCGATCACATCTGTATAACCTTCAACAAGCAGACACTCATCGTTCTTATCAATTGCCTGCCGCGCAAAATAAGACCCATAGAGGATTTTGCTTTTGACATAGATCTCGTTCTCAGGTGTATTGATATATTTTGGAGCCTTATCGTTCTTTCCAATTATTCTCGCTCCAAATCCAATGATCTTCCCGGTTTGATTGTGAACCGGGAAGATGATCCTGCCTCTGTAATTATCAACCAGTTTTTCATCTCTGGAGACAACCAGTCCAGACTTCACGAGAAGTTCAGGATTGAAATGGTTTGCAATTGCCGCAGAGGCAAAACTGTCTCGTTGATTTGGGTTATATCCTAACTGGAATTTTTCGATAATATCTTTTCTGAATCCTCTTTCAATTAAATATGATAAAGCAATATCTCTGCCTTCTTCCGAATTCAATAATGCTTCGCTGAAAAATTTCTGAGCGTAGCTGTTTATGATATGCAGGCTTTCCGCAACTTGTTGCTGAACTTTTTGTTCGCTGGTTGATTCGGTTTCTTCTATTTCAATATTGTATTTATTGGCAAGCCAGCGGAGTGCTTCAACGTAGGAATACTTTTCATGCTCCATGATGAAGCTGATAGTATTTCCGCTTTTGCCACAACCAAAGCATTTATAAATTTCTTTTGCCGGAGAAACCGTGAATGAGGGAGTCTTTTCGTTGTGAAATGGGCATAGTCCTAGGTAATTGGCTCCTCTCTTCTTGAGCTTGACAAAACCACCTACGATATCAATGATATCAATGCGACTAAGAATCTGTTGTATGGTAGTTTGAGATATCACTGGTGCTTACCTGAATGAATGAATTTTGGATGACTATGACGTTCAATTATTTTTTTCTAATTTGTTGGCGCAAAGGGATCTATCCGACCCGTATGAGGAGAATTTTTCCGAATCACAATGTTAACTATTTATGCGTATCAGCTCACAAAAAGTTTATAGTTATAAGAAGGGCAATCCCTATGTAATCAGCCTTGTTCCCAAAGATGCGAAACTCATACTGGACATCGGTTGCGGAGCTGGCGATAATGCAGAAATATTATCACAATTGGGGTTTGTTGTGGATGGGATCACCCTATCTGAAGAAGAAAAACAACTGGCTGGAAAAGTTGCCAGGAATGTGTTTGTTCACAATGTAGAATCTGGCCTGCCTCCAGAATTAAAAGATAAGTATGATGTTGTGATACTTTCCCACGTGCTGGAGCATATATGTTATCCCCAAAAGTTATTGGCTGATGTACACAAACATCTGAATCCGGGTGGGGTATTGATCATTGCCCTTCCTAATCTGATGCATTTCAGATCACGCTGGCAATTGATGAAAGGCAATTTTGAGTATGGAGAATATGGGATCTGGGATTATACACACTTCAGGTGGTACACTTACAAATCTGCAAAAAGGATGTTGGAGGATAATGGGTATTCAATTGCCAAGCTGGATGTGAGTGGCGATCTCCCATTTGAAGAAAGTCTTAAGAGAATCATTCCAGGATCTGCCAGGAGGGGTATGTATCGAATTCTTAAAAGAGTTTCTCCCGGATTGTTTGGGTTCCAGCTATTATATCTTGCCAAGCCGGTTCAGGCCTAGAGACGAAATCTGAAGTCGGAGGTCTAAGGTCAGAAGTCGGAGGTAACACTGCGTTACCAAAATCAAGGTACCTGCCTTCTAGTTTTACCAGTTAGTTTTTTAGCCTCCAAATGCCTTAACTGTTCGCTGTTAAGGGATAGTTATTATGCAATTTCCCCACTCACTTTTCGTTCTTATAGGAGTCCAAAAGAAAAACCCTACCGTATGAAGACGCCCATTCAGAATGAGCAACATGCTTTGGCTGAGCAGGTTTATATCACAGAATTTTATATTAACCGAGCAAGCAAACTTGCACACATGCGAATTCAAAGCTGGAAGATGGCCATTTCCACTCCAGGAATCGCTAAAGAATACATCTCCGAAGTCAAGCAGTACATCGAACAATCATTTTTTTCGCTGGTTCCAAACACCTTTGTGTTGAGTGAAGAAGGATTTCATTTTTCACATGTGGGAAACTAGGAGGAAGTTTGATTGTTTGATTGTTTGAATGTTTGATTGTTCCTTGCGAAACTTTGCGCCATTGCGGTTAAATCTCAAATCAATTCAAGCTATCTTCCCAAGGACTTTCTCCACAATTGCATTGCAAAATTTCAAGTGAAAAGAATAAATCTCAGCCTGCGAGTAAGATTTCTCGATGAATTCGCGAAGCATTGTTTTAGCGCGATTCAATCGCACTTTTACATTGATTGAAGTAAGATCTAATGCTTCTGCTGTTTCTGACACATTCAATCCCTCAATTTCTCTGAGAAGGAATACAAGACGATAAGGTTCCGGTAGATTTTCAATTGCCTTTTCCAATATTTTTCCGAGTTCCTGTTGCATAGTGTATTGTTCACCGTTATTTACCGAATCTTCTACCTGGAAATGCGAATTATCCAATTCGTGAATTCTTTTTGCTGAATTCATTTTCTGAAGACATTTATTGACCATGATGCGGGCAAGCCAGGTTGAGAAACTTGACCTTCGTTCAAAATTTTTCAGGTGCTGGAAAGCAGTGATATAAGTTTCCTGCATGAGATCCTGAACATCATCATGCGAAAGCTGATACGATCTGCCGATCTTATAGAGGAGAGAATTATTTCTCCTTATCAGTATTTCATAACAAGAGATCTCTCCGGAGAGCACCTTGTTGAGGATCTCATTTTCAGAAAGAAGATTTGATTCAAGAATTCCGTTCATCATTGATTTCAACTTCAGGCAAATACAAATAATAATAAAAGTACGAGTCCTGTGGCTGCAGCAAGCATATGGATAACTGCTACTCCTAATGGTCGCGACTTCTTACTTAGATCTCTAAAAAGCAAGTAGAAACCACCTAGTGCTGCCAATCCAAAAATGACCAAACTAACGAGTGGATTGTGATCTGGATTTCGGATCACATAATATATCAGGATGCCAAGTCCTGAAGCCGCTGCTAAACCATGAAGAAGAACTACAACTTTAGGTGTTTCCTGATTTTTTACGATCGACTTCATGAGTATCAGTCCAAGAACTGCCGCCAGAGCAAATACAGCAATTGCGTAGTAAAGCATATTGAGGTTTGGGGTATAGATTCATTTAGGCCAAAAAGGTTACAGGGAATTTTGAGATTTTTGGGATCTTGAGATTTCGAGATTTTGGCTTAACCGCCAAGGAACAAAGACGCCAGGTTACGCAAGGAGGTGTTAGAAGTTAAAGTACTCCAAACTCGAAACACGAAACTCCAAACTGACCATTGTCTTTTCATGGTTTGCGATTTCGGGCGTACCTTTGAGCCATTCAATAATCATGTCCGTGAATTGGGCAATATCGTTTCAACTGGTAGTTCTTTTAGATGAGCTTTATTCGCCCGATCGGCGTTAAAATAGAAGGTTTATGCGTAAAAATGTTGCGGAAGGAAGCAGGCAAACTGTTCCAATGACAGTAAGCCTGTTAAGAGCACTTGAAAAGAAAGGATTTCAGTACGTACAGGTTAAGGGATTCACTTCAGACAAACACTTTGATTATGTAGATCCTAAAGTGTTTATTATGGTTCCGATGAAGGAACTCCCAACCGATCCACTATTGAAAGATATCTATGAACCGATCAACAGTGAGTTACTGAAGAGTTGGGCAAACGAGAATGATGAAATGACCGAGTTCAGAATCGCAATGAATTAAGAAAGCGCTTCCAGGGGGAAGCGCTTTTTTTTGATTGTTCTTATCTTCAATGTTATTGTTGCTTACGTATATTTCTTGCTGAGTCAAGATGTTTACGGAGAGTGGGCAAGGTTTTGGCTGCCCAGGATTTCACATCAGCTTCTTTTCCATCACTTGAATCCTTTTTGAAATCGTCTATAACTTTCTCATGATTTTCAACCATCATTTTCATATAAGCCTTATCAAAATCAGTTCCTGTTTTCTTGCTTAGGTCATCAATATGATGCTGATGCTCCTCAGATGGGCTCGTAGGAAGGGTCACATTTTTCTGGGAGGCAAGGCTTTTCAACTCCTCACCTGCTTTTGTGTGATCAGTTACCATCATGGCCCCAAAAGCTTTTACGCGATCGCTTTTTGCCTTATCCCCTGCTAATTTACCAAGTTGTACCTCCATCATTCCACCATGCGCAGCCTTAGTCATAAATTCAACGGTCTCATCATCAACAGGTGTTGTGGTTAGCGTGCTGGTTGTGTCTGTTGATGTAGTTGCGGCAGAGTCTGAATTAGTATTATTCGCGTCATCAGCGGCATCATTGCAGGACATCAGAACGGTTGTCAGAAATAAAACCGAGAAAATCGAAAGATGTTTTTTCATACTTGTATTTGTTTTTGTTAGATACAGATATCCATAATTATTATGCCAGCAGGTGTAGTGTAAGAATCTAACCGCCCCTTCGACTTCGCTCAGGACTTGCAGAGCCGCAAGGCAGCGCAAAGAGAGAGTAACAATTCATCCAATCAACCAAGGAACTGGCTGATGGAATTTATTGTGCCGTAAGTGCAAAACACTAATAGTAATCCCGCTACGAGGCATCTTGGAATTCTTAATCTTTCGGCTACCAACATTATGCCCCGCTGGGGCTTAATGAGGAAGGAATAATCTTCAATTTTAAATACCGAATGATCAACAATGGGAATAGAACAATCTCCATAACAGGTACACGTGTTTTTTACCCCGTAGGGGTAACAGGTCGGTAGAAAAATGGCTGGTTGAATTCATTGCCCCATAGGTGCAAAACACCAATTGTAATCTTGCTGCGCGGCATGTGGGATCTCTTTTTCTTTCTGATACCAACCGGAAAAGAAGAATTATCAATTCAACCAATCAACATTTCAACCAACTTTCTTCTTGATGTCATTAATGATCTTTGTGGCGTGTTCGCGTGAGTTCTCGATGAACAATCGATGAGTATTCATTCCTCCGCAGATAACTCCAGCCAAATAAATATTTTTCATGTTGGATTCGTGGGTATTCTCATCATAAACTGGTTTTCTTATTTCATCGGCTGAGAGTTCGATCCCGATTTGCTGAAGGAAATTGAGATTTGGTTGGTAACCTGTCATTGCCAGAACCCAATCGTTATTTATTATTAATTCTCCATCCGGAGTTTTAATACTCACCTGTTTATCCTGGATTGAAGTAAGGGTGGAATGAAAATAGGCTTTGATAGAACCTTCCTTGATACGGTTTTCTATATCTGGTCTCACCCAATATTTAACACGCTCACCTATTTGACCACCACGAATGACCATTGTTACTTCAGTTCCTTTTCTCCAGGTTTCAAGAGCAGCATCAACTGCAGAATTGTTTGCCCCAACGATCACCACTTTTTCGAATGCATAGAAGTGAGGATCCTTATAATAATGCGAAACCTTAGGCAGATCTTCTCCTGGAATATTCAATAAATAAGGAATATCATAAAAGCCAGTTGCGAGAACTAAATGCTCTGCAGTGTATTGATCTCTTGATGTATTTACCTCATAGGAACCTTCCCGGGGTACGATACTTACAACTGCTTCAAATAAGTTGATGGTGACATTACTGGCATTCGCTACCCGACGATAGTATTCAAGAGCTTCGGGTCTGAGAGGTTTTGGATTGTTTGAAACGAAGGGAACACCTCCAATCTCCAGCCTCTCTGAGGTGGAAAAAAAGGTCATGTTCACCGGATAGTTGTAAAGTGAATTGACGAGACAACCCTTTTCCAGAATCAGATAGTCTATCCCCGCCTTTTGTGCTTCAAGGGCGCAGGCCAGACCTATGGGCCCCCCGCCAACAATAACCAGGGTGTAATGATTCAATGCTCCCAATCAAAAAGATTTGTGCAAATGTACCGATCGGCAGAGTTGAATTGTTAAGTTGTTGAATAGTTGAAGAGGAATTTGTAATTAGGAATTGGGACCTCTTAGCGCAACCTTGCGCCCTCGCGACTTGGCGGTTAGACTTTTCGTCCTGCCTTAAGAACCCAAAAAAATTACACCTGGACAATTCCATTCGTCCAGGTGTCTTAATTCAAAATCTTGCTTAAATAAATAGAGAACGGTTCAGGAAGAGGGGGGTTAGCCTCTGAAAAAAAATTTAGTACTTGCAACTGGTTTTTTCATAGATCGGATCTGAAACGGTTTGGGGGTTATGGGCTAAAAAGGGTGTTTTGTAAAATCAGGACACAAAGATGTGGTTCCAGAAAGCCCTTTCCAAAAAAACGGCATTGTATAACAGCAGATTTGCAACCGGTTCACGAGCAATTAACCAAAGGCGTTTGAGGTGCCTAATTTATGTTTTACATTTGGTCATCTAGAAGTTAACCCTCTAAATAAACAGAGAATGAGAACAGTTAGGGACATTATTGACAGTAAGCCGCAACCGTTTAATATCATCAATTCGAACAGCCTTGTAATCGATGCCTTGAATTTGTTAAACTCTGTTAACCTCAGTTACCTGATAGTGATGGAAGGAAATGAATATAAAGGGATATTCAGCGAGAGAGATTATACCCGTAATGTAATCCTGAAGGGAAGAGCCAGCAACTCAACAATGGTGAAAGAAGTGATGACCACTGACCTGCCAACTGCTGAAATTTCCGAGACTGTTGAGAATTGCATGCATATAATGAACAGCAATAAGACCCGCTATATACTCGCATTCGATGAACAGCAATTTGTGGGTGTGATCACGATTCATGATCTTTTAAGGCAGGTTATTGCCAGTCGGGAAGATGTCTTCAACCATAGCCTTGCAAATAGCCTGATCGATACTGATGAAAGCAGTCGTATTTATTGAATTGTTGCCTTTATGTATCCCCATCCTTCCCGTTGTCTGGTGAGGATTTCGTAGATCCCGTCTGAAACTATCTGCACGCCAGGTATCAACTGAGATTTCTCAACCTTCTGGTTCTTCATTGCCACTTCGCAGACCTTGAATGAAATATTTTTGTTTGCTACCAATTTGGCAACATCATTTCCAACCGTTGTCTTGTCGGCAGTAACCATAAAAAGACCCTGACCGTACATTACCACCTCAAGCTTTGCATCAGGATTTGATTTAATCACCTCGTTCATCCAACGCATAACTGATTTATGGGCCATGCTATCCTTGCTGGTTAAATCAAAAACCACTTTATAGTCGCTCTGCTGACTTGATGCTAAAAGGAATGAAAAAAGAAAGGCGGAGAGATAAAGAAGTTTTTTCATACAGTTAAATTTTACCTCTTAAAAGGTACATTATTAACTGTTATTTCTTAATGGCGGTTGAGTTTTTATTCCGTGTAAAAAGGAATTTCATATTGGGTTCATAGAATTTATTGAAGTACCAATTGTTATAAGGAGAGGGTATAGGCTGAACAAGGAGTTTCGATTGCAGTGAATCGTTATCGGCCGTTGAAGCAAGCTCTTGCATTTTCGTTAGATACCCTTGCAATTCCTTTATTGGATTCTTATCGCAAACTGGTCCGTGACCGGGAACGAAAGTATCCATATTAGGATCATTGAAAATCTTTTCAAGTGTGGCTTCCCAATTGATAGGGTCACCGTCTGCAATCCATGGGTGCCTGTTAACAAATAGAAGGTCTCCGGTAAAGGCTATTTTTTCGGCAGGAAGAAATAAAACAGCGTCAGATTCTGTATGACCGTTCTTGAATTCAACCAGCTTAACACTTCGCTTTGTACCAATGATCCATAAAGAATCAGTGAATACCACGTCTGGCAATTTTGTTTTTAGGTCGTCCATTGATTCCATGATGCCCTCATAGTATCCAATCCAAAGTGGCAATTCTTCTCTATCGAAACCACTGGAAGATGCGTACATCTTTCTTGCAGCTTTAAGTAAGGCAGGAGCGTGGCGTCTTTCCCATTTTTGTTCTTCGGGTTCTGCCTTTACAATCTGGTCTCTTGTCCAGGCTGTACTGATAATGGTGGCGTAGGGAGGAAATACCTGGTTCCCCCTGATATGATCATTATGATAATGGCTATTGATAACAATGGTAACTGGTCTTCCCGTAAGTTCCATTGCAATTGTCTGCAATTCCTCTGCAGCTGAAGGTGTCATGAATGGATCGAAAATGAGGGTCTTGTTTCCAAGATCCACAATGCCAGCATTACAAATGGCTTTTCCGAATTGATCATTGTGAATTGCGGCCCAAACCCCGGGCGCTAAAGACTCGATCGTGAAATTTCCAGGTGCCTTCGCATTTTTTTTCTGGCTAAACCCAGATGAAGTAATGAGAGAAATTGTAATCAATAAGAGTAGAGATCGAATCATGAAAATTATTTTGGCCGTGAGAAATCCTTGTTTTCATTGAACAAATCCGGCGATTCATAGTGGGGATTGAATGCTATCTGATCTAAGACTTGATGCTCAAACCTGATACCACTCTTGAAAATGCTTCAGAGGAATTGGAGGATCTTGAAAGATTAAATGGGTCGAGTCAGGACTATTGGGGATTTTTCTGAACGGTCGGGAGTTGCGGGAATATGAATATACTCTATTTTCAGGATCAAGGCAACACCCGATTGATTTTTGGTGGATAAAAAAAGAATCAATTCTGTACTTTTAATCCAATTTCCATATAAAAAAACACGAAGAAGCTATGCAACACTCTCGTCGCTCATTTATCAAAAGCAGCGCCACGGTCCTGGTGGGCACAACGGTATTTTCTAACGACATCTTTGCCAATTTCAAGGCAAAGAAGCTTACGGGCGTTCAGCTCTACTCTATCAGGGAGGATATGAGGAAAGATCCTCTTGGAACTTTAAAGCTCCTGGCAGAAATGGGATACAAACATGTGGAGCATGCCAATTATGTGAACAGAAAGTTTTATGGATATGCCCCGGCTGATTTCAAGAAAATCTTAAGCGACCTCGGCCTCACAATGCCCAGCGGACACACTGTTCTTGGAAAAGCCCATTGGGATCTAAGTAAGAATGATTTTACTGATGCCTGGAAATATACTATAGAGGACGCAGCATTGCTTGGGCAGGCTTATGTTATTAGTCCTTCAATGGAAGATAGCGTTCGAAAAGATCTTGATAAGCTGAAGGCATTTATGGATGTATTTAATAAGAGTGGAGAATTATGTAAGAAGAACGGAATGAAATTCGGTTATCACAACCATCATTTTGAATTCGTGGAAAAATTGAATGACGTAACGTTATACGATCACATACTCACGCTTACAGATCCTTCACTGGTGATGCAGCAGCTTGATATTGGGAATATGTATAATGGCGGCGCGAAGGCTGCTGATCTACTTAAGAAATATCCTGGTAGATTCCCATCGATGCATGTAAAGGATGAGATCAAGGCTGAAAAAGGCAATGACCCTTATGAGAGTACAATTCTTGGTAAAGGAGTAATTAATGTAAAAGAAGTTATCGACCTGGGAGCTAAGAAAGGAGGTACAATACATTTTATTGTAGAACAGGAGTCATATCAGGGTAAGACGCCGATTGAATGTGTGAAGGAGGATTTGGCGATTATGAAAAAGTGGGGGTATAAATAATTATTTTAGTCTTAATTATTCTTAACCGCAAAGGCGCCAGGACGCAATGATTCGCGAAGAACCTTGCGTCCTTTTGCATTGTACGAGAAAAAATTTCTATTGCCTGCCGGCAGGGCTTTGGACTTTTTTGTCTTGATACAAAAAAGTCCCACAAAAAAAATCAAGGCTGCCGCCATCGCTCGGCGGGCGCAGCCAAGCCAACACACAACAAGAACGTAAACATCTTGGTGCATTCTGCTCTTCAAGTCAGTACACTAAATGTGCGCAGGCCTGGCAAAACCTCCGGAGGGATAGGTTTTGCCTTGACTTTTTTGGTTCCTTTTTGTGTCAAGACAAAAAGGAATAATAGCCGGCAAAGCCGGCTGAGTTGTTTTAAAATAAAATTTCTCAAGAAAATACATTGCCAATAAGCAAGTGTGTTGACGCAACCTTGCGTCCTGGCGCCTTAGCGGTTAAGTCCTTTATTCCTGCATCTGTAAGAACATCAACGCTGATGTCAAAACAGCATCCTTGCCATTATTACGCGATGAAATAATAAGCTCATCAGGCTGTATCCTTCCTTCAACGATCCTTCCATTCTTATCAGCTTCCTTGCAAACCGTTAGAACCAACATGGAGCCATCTGATAGTTTATAAGTGGCATTAGCAGTTGTAAGACCTGCCGTGGGTTCACCAAAGAAGTAAACTTTTTCTGTTCCCTTAAAGGCAAGTGCCGCAATTTCTCCAGCACTTGAAGTGCCAGGTCCCATCAGAATAACAATTGTTTTCTCTTTGTTTTTCATAAAGTAGGGAAGGGTCACAACACACCTTGCATTCTTTCCTTGATACATAGTACCATCTTTATAGCTAAATGGAATTTTTTCTTCCGTCGAAACAAAATATCCATAAACCCCATTTCCAAGAAGTGGCGCAAGTCCTGCTAACATGGGCCAGCAATTTCCACCCGAATTTTTTCTGAGATCAATGATCCATTTATTGGTTCCTTTTTTATCGAAGCTCGCAATGATGCCTTGCAAACTGTCGGCAAATGCAGTACAGATCTTTTCATCTGCAGTCGAAACCCATGGAACATTTATGTATCCAATTTTTCCGTCAAGAAGATCACTTGTGAGCGGTCCAATCAATTTTTCAAGGGGAGCTGAATTGCTATTGATATTTCCACCATACAGCTCCGCTTTTACAGGAGGAATGATGAAACTATGTTTCTCCTTCAATTCCTGAAAACACCATTTTACTGTGGCAAATGCATCTTCGCAATCTGGAGAACTTTTTAACCTTGTCTTTGCGGCGACAATAAGTGAGTCCCAGGAAACTGAATCTTTCCGGTAATAGTATTTCTGCATCAGGCCAAGCGATTCATCCAGCAACCTGTTGGCTTTGGTGATGCAGGGAATTTCTGCATAATCATCCCGGGGAGTCTGGCTGATTGCTGATCCGCTCAAAATTATCATTGCAAAAAGAAAAAACCTGGTAGCCAACATCAAAACTTTTATTTGTAAGTTAAGAAGAGCCATGGATGTTATAAGATGCCGGAATTGAAGAAATTCATAAAGTTAGCTAACGTCATTGCCTGCTTGTGTTTATTAAGAGTGTAGCTCCTACGGGGTGAAGAATTCCAAAGACCTATTTAACCCATCAACATTCAATTTCGTTTCCTAATTCCTTCCATGCATCCAATCAGCCTTGTGTATGCAACCGTTTTAAGGCTTAGAATTGTAATGTTCAATTAAAATGCTTTTTCATCTGCAGACGGACCATAAATGGATGGGACATCTATGTTATTTAATCTCATGTAAACAGTTAATTGTCCCCTGTGGTGTACCCAATGGTTAATCGTAGAACTAATATTCTCGTTCAATGGAGACTTAATGATAATATAGTCACCATTTTTAAGAACAAATGGTTCCATTAGATCCTCTGGAGTTAAGGCCTCAAGTGCTTTTAGTGCCCCATTAACATTCTCCTCGAAATGGTTAACCATCTCAGTTGTCGTTTTCGGTTGGCTATGATCAAATGTTTGAAAATCGATCTCCCTCTTTTCTATCATTATCCTGATCCATTTCGGTATTTCAGCCACAAGCAAGGTGAGATAACCCATCGTCATCGATTTTTCATGTGGTTTCCAACCATAGAGATTTTCAGGAATTCTTTCAATGCATTTTCGAGTTGCAGGGACTTCTGCTTTCAATTCAGTGAGAAATCCATCTAAAAGATTATTCATGATTTTATTATTTATCGGCTTATTTATTCCCAAGCACTACAACATCCATAGCATCCACATTAATTTGCTCAACAATTGACCTGTTTGTAAAATAGATCTTTATACTTCCTTGTTTTCAATTTTGCATGAGTAAATGACAGAGGCTTCAGGCCGCGGTTTATGATAACAATTACTTCTTCGTTACCAAGTTTACGACTGAATGCATATAATTTCTTTTCATCATCCGTTGCCAACGTATTGTAGCTGCCAAGCCTAATAGATTCATATTTCTGACGCAGACCGATGAACTTTTTATACCAATTAAATAAATCCTGGTCGAATATTACCTCATCCCCATCATGTTTAGTTTGGTCGGGGTTGAAAGTTTCAGCATCATATTTCTTGTCTGGCCACACCATCGGTTTGCGACAGTCAGGATCATTGGCTCCCCACATTCCTGCTTCATCACCATAAAAAAACATAGGTGAACCCAGGTAGAGCATTTGAAATGCGACTATTAGTTTTTGTTTTTGTATTTGTTCCGGGGTTGGTTTTCGGGCATTATAACTTCTATTGTTACTCTTTTGACTCCAGTTAAAATATTGACCCCAGTCACCAAATTTTTTACCATCAGGATTTGCAACGGCGCTTGCAAGACGAGTAGCATCATGACTATTCATTAAGTTTTGCATATTGAAAGCCACATTTTCACCAAAAGCTTCCCGCAATTCTTTTAGCTTACTATCAAACTGGGTAACTGATGAAGCGCTTGTATCCTGCACAAAGAAATCATGCATGATAAAGGCAAAATTGTAATTCATGGTGGCATCAAATTCATCGCCTTTTAAATAGGGCCTGGTTCGTTCAATTGGATAAACTAATTCTGCAGTTAAATATGCATTTGGATTTATGCTTCGAACCCATTTCCGCCAGTCTTTCCAAAAAGGATGTCCAACGTCATAAGCAACATCAAGTCGCCATCCATCAATTCCATTAGCAATCCCTTTATTCATTGGGTTCATCCAGCGCATAGTTGAATTGAAAATATATTGTTTGGGATCTGCAACTATGCCAGTACTGTCTTCCTTTAATTCAGGCAGTGTTTTCACACCAAACCATCCCTTGTATTCGAACTTCGTGCCTTTAGCTGTATCTCTCCAGCTTGTTATACTGAACCAATCTTTATATGGAGATGCTTGCTGGTTTCTTTCTACATCCTGAAAAGCAAAATTCTTTACACCTAAATGATTAAAGACTCCATCAAAGATGATGTACATCTTTCTTTTGTGTACTTCATCAATCAACTTCAATGCTAATAAATCGGCCTTTGTCCATACCCAGGTTTCAGGCTTCGGAGGATCTTCGTTTTTCATCATTTTTTCATCTCCTTCGGGGTCGGGTCCGAAAGTGGGGTCAACATGATGATAACATAATGCATCATATTTATGAGATGATGGAGACCAGAAAATTGGGGTCATGTATATGGCGTTTACACCCAATGATTGGATGTAATCAAGCTTATTAATTACTCCCTGCAAATCGCCCCCATACCTTCTTCGCTGGATATTGAAGTAGATGTTTTTTCGATTTTTCAGCTCGTATGGTTGCAGTTGATACCAGTCGCTGGTCCAGGGGTGAATTTGGAAAGCCGATGTGTCGTCAAAAGGATAGGCTCCGTTTTGGTCTTCTACTTTTGGGTCGTTCTTAGGGTCACCGTTATTGAATCTCTCAGGGAAGATTTGATACCAAACAATGCCTTTGCTCCATTGAGGAGTAAAATCATTTTGCGTTATGCCTGGTATTGCCAACAGTAGCAAAATTTGAACTGTAAGAACAGTTATCATTTTTTGATTCTTCATCATCTTTAGAATTACATACTTAATCAAATAGCCCTTGCTCTTCAAACCAGATCCAATATTGCCAGTGTTTATTTAGAATGGTGTCTTTTATTGGGAATTCTCTTTTCTTCATGTTTGTTCCGGAAGGATAGAAGGACAGTCGTTCCATAATATTAACATGATGAGATTTCACAAGACTATCCCTTATGATAATCTTGATGGTAGTGTCCTTGAAAACCTCAAAACCATAAATAAAGTCTTCACCGAGTTGAGAAAAATATTCTCTAATCTTCACGGCTGCGTTAGGTAATTCTTTTTCTAATTCATTGCCGTCTTCTGTGGGCGCGTATTTATAAAAAGCCTCAGCCTTAGATTGTTGCAGAATTGTCGGTAAATTTTCTAAAAGGACATTTGCCAGGCTGTCATAAATAGGGAGCTTTTCAATTACCTGTCTATCAAACCCACGACTATCATATACAGATTTAAGATCTTCTGAACCGCAGCTGAGGGTAAGGATGAGAGATATTATTACAGATATTTTTTTCATAGATGAATTTCCGGAATATTGAGGCCTAAATTTATTACAAATGTTCAATAGAAGGGGGTAGGAGTTTAACTGCCCAGGAAACAAAGGCGCGAGGTGACGCCAGGAAGCTTTGCGGAACCTTGTGTCCTGGCGACTTTGCGGTTAAGCAATGAAAATTGCACTTTTTAAAGCTCTCTGGATCTATTTTCCTGAAAGCTCAAGCCGGTAATCAATAGCGTGAGCTCCACCAATTTTCCATTTACCATTTTCAAGAACAAATATGTCTACCCAGCTTATATGTTCAAATTCTATCGCTTCCGTCTTAGTGTTTTTATTTGTGATATGATTCTTATAGCTCAAAATTCCAGTATCTCCGAAGAATTGCAGTGTAACGTTATCGTACTTTACAAAGGTAATTTTCCATTCATGGGGTGTAGTCCTATTTTTTATATAGGCTGCTCTCGTGTAGAAACTGTCAGTTCCTTTAAAGACAAAATTCTTACTTAAGATAGAATCAAACTCTAGTGAGTTCAAGGATTGCATGGCTAATGGCCATTTCTTTTTTACTTCAAGAATTTCCTTTGCATCATTTGTGCGGTCTTTTAGGGGATCGTGAATCAGCGTGTATTTTGAAATGTCTACAGTTGGAGTTGAGTTCGTATCTGTAAGAACTATGGCAGAATAATTAATTATTGAATCCTTTTCAATACTATTGTTTGTGTTCTGCCCATTATTGCAGGAAAAAATAATACCTAAAGTTGAAAACAATATAAAAACTGGTCGTTTCATTTGTAATTGAGTTTCTGCTTTCATTTGAAAAAAAAAATCCCTAAAAAGTTTCAAACTATTTAAGGATTGACGATCGATGTCAAGATTAGGAATGTCCCTTATACATCCACCTGGGTTGATAGAAGAATAGGCTCCTTTACAGTATGACGGTCTTTAGCCTCCTGTATTTTTGGATCATTCATGATAGCACCAAGTTTCTCCATATCCTTTACTTCTAAAACCAAGACCACAGATTTCGGATCATCCTGGTCCTGAAATGTCTTAAAGCTTGATACGGCTGGAGCAAAAATATTAACTCTGTCTTCGTGGCCTTTGAGCCATGTATCAAAGTCACCTACTTTGTGTCGAACTACTACTGTTGGCATGAGTTTATTTTAGTGGTTGAAAAATGAGGAATAAATCTAATCCTAGTTTAATAAACTCAAAAATTTATTTCGTGGTACTAATTTGTGAGATTGGCCCACAGCAATTTTGGGACTTGTTTTCCGTGACAGTTAATTCCCCTCTCCCCGTCCGAACGGCTAGACCGGGCGGGCTTCAGAGAGGGGTTAGGGGTGAGGTCGAATGTGACAAGACAAAAAGGAGCAACCTCCGGCTTGTCCACCTGAAGGGTAAAAAATCACATCTGGCAATTTGCAGAGAGCACGCATTTCAATATGCGGAGTTTGACGTAAATTTCTCGGGTGCGTAAAGTTTCGCTTTATTTAATGTCGGCATTTTATCTAATTGCGGGAATTAATCATTTTTGGCATCCATTTTTTTATATGAAGATGATGCCCACATGGCTTGGATTACCTTCAACCTTAGTTGTTATTAGTGGTATTTGTGAAATAATGCTTGCTTTACTTTTATTACCGACTCAAACCAGGCGGTTCGCGGCATGGGGCATAATTGCATTATTGATTGCAATATTTCCAGCGAATATTCAAATGATGGTAAACTTCATGAATGAACATAACCCGAATTTGTGGTTAACAATTTTAAGACTACCAATGCAGATTTTATTGATTTGGTGGGCTTATACTTTTACAAAGGTTTAATCACTCTTTTTAGCCGATGCATAATGTTCGTTTTCGCATACTGTAGTTCATTTTGTCTTGGCAAAAAAGGAAACAAGAAAGGCAGTCCAGGCGATCGAGCGATTATTTTGACCGTTCGACCTCACCCCTAGCCCCTCTCCAAAGGAGAGGGGAAATTACTTGGAAAATATGCACTGAAAATTATGACGAGCAAGAAAGTACCTGCTATTTACTCACTTGTTGTGAGCTGGCCTGGCTTGGCCTGCGAAGTAATTGTTTCCAGTGAATACTGAGCGCGGTTCAAGGATCGAGCGATTATTTTGACCCGTTCGACCTCATATGACTCTGATGGTTCTTACTTCCCAGTTTTTGCAATAACCTTCTTTTTTGCAGCGGGACGCTGCATCAATAGTTCTTAAAATGTGCTTGGCGCCCAATAGAAAATAGCTTGTTTCGATGAACTAAATAATTTTGGAAACTTATCTAAGCTCTCTTGTCCGTTAGGTAATATAACTTTCTTCACAGCGATAGGAATATATGCATTTAAGATTTCTAAAAATCGGATGAGTTGAGTGACTATTGAAGCATCACAACAAATATTGAAAAGATGTTCAGTAGTATCATTCCAGTCTTTTGGAATTGAGCAAGGGTCTTGAAAGCTTGTATCAATATAACTGTACTCGCTTTCATCTTGAAACAAGCTATCATTTCTTGGAGCTGTGACGTCATAAAAGTTCTCAGGCGCACTTTTGCGCACTCCTTTATTGATCGCTTCAAATTGCTCCTTACTAATATCCATAATCCAATAAAGATAATTTGGGTTTGGATTATCGTGTCCGCTTGAAAAGAAAATCTGTTCAGGAGTTATGGTCAAATTATAATTTCCATCATTGCAATTTGAATACCACGAGAACACAACAGGTCTCTTATTGGGGTGTACTCTGCTGAGGCCCTTATCCTGAAACAAAACTGCATCAATGCTATCAGAAAAAGCTGCTTGTGGAATATAAAAATAGTCTCCTCTGTCAATTGTATTTATGAAGATGATTCGTTTTTTATGTCCATCAATGGTTTGCGAATCGGAAAAAATCTCTGTTAGTTTTATTTGGTTGGCCTGCTTTTCATGAGAGTCAATAATGTTGCATTTTGTGAACAAAGTGGCAATGGAAAATAAAATGGAAAGACGGCTGTTCATTAAATTTCAATTACCGGCCTACGGCTTATCGTCGGTCAAAGTTAAATTACGAAATTTGATCTATAGGTTAAGCAGCAAGGGTTGACCATTATTATCTCGCTTTGAACTTGACAGTTTTTAAAAACACCTCCATTTCATCCTTCACATAGAGATTGATGTCTTTGCCCAACCTGTAATGAATGATCCAGCAATCTTTATTTATACCCGGCCTGCTAAAAAACACATAACCCTCATCTGTATATTCATCCTTCTTCAAGGGATCGGGTTGTAAACCATAAAAACCTGCAAATACAATTTTTGATGGAGAGGTGTAGTTGATAGTTCCGCCCTCTATAAATCCAGCACCAGTCTTAAATTTCTTGAATTGAAGCATTGCATCAATGTAATTCACAGCTCTTTTATTATCGTTTTCCTTGACATAAAGGAAGGTTGCACCATCAGAATAAATATTGATATGTCCATAAAGGTCACCGCCCTGTTGCTTCAATGAGTTTTCTACTTCCATAGTAAAGAGCCCAGGAATTACTTCTCTTTCGGTGGAGGTAATATCAGTTTTCGGTTTTTCTTTTCCAACCGCCAGCTCTTCCATGTCTTTGATTTCATTATAGGATACAGGATAAACTTGTTTGCCGGTTCTTGTAAAAAGTCCATACTTAGGCCGTTCTGTAGTTTTATTGTAAATGGAGACCGCCACTTTAGTGTCATCCCAGGAGTTTTCAATTAAGCTATATTTTATTGGGATTAATATTTTTCCTTTTGTATCTATTAATCCACATAAACCTTCACTCCAAACCGTGGCTGTTTCGAATTCGAACATATTGCATTCATCATATTTTAATGGTATGATCACTTTGCCTGTGGTATCAATGTATCCGCTTTTTCTTTTGAGTGTAACTGATAAAAGACCATCGGAAAAGTTTCCATTGTTGCCCATATTATCATAGATAGCTGAACCGATTGCTTTTCCAGAACTATTAACCAGACTCCATTTACCATTTTTTGCTTCTATCCCCTTTACCTGCGCATCTATATTGATTGAGATTAGAATAAATGATACCAGTAGAATTACAAGTCTGTTCACCATCAAGATTTTCTTTAGCATTTGTGTTTTTTTATTACTCCTACTCGTAAGGCTTTTCGGTATCGCCCCGTTTTTTAGCGTGGTTTCTGGTTTCCACTTTATTAAAAGGTCATTGAGATTTATTATCTGGAGTTATTGCGTGAAATGCCATCCCTAATCTCAAATTGAAACTTGTCTATAAAAACCGGGAGTTACTAATGTGAGGGTAGTTATTGATTGGCAGTCTCCAAGCCGTTTCTGAATGAAGGTAATGATGTAATCTTAAGTATTGTTGTTTATCTATATTCTCCTATTAGAATAGGCATGATTGGTAATGGAAGACATAACCATTTTTCCTAGCGAGATTTGCAAAAGGCAAACACATATGCCTTGGCGCGAAAGTTCTGATTTCTTTTGTCAACGCTTACCATGAACCATCTACTGAAAATAACAAATCAATCTTCTCAACTGCGGGATCATAAAGCCAGATATATCCACTCATTCCATTATTCATGTCACAGAATGCTCGGATATTGCTTAACATATTAATGTAGCTATTTAGTGAGAGGCGACAAACGAATCTTCTCTCACTAGAAAGATCAATACCTACATCTTCTGTTGAAATTTCAAGTTTCAACTTACAATTAAGAGGCTTAACAAAGTGAAGGGTGGAAATTTCAAGAGATTCTTTTTTATCGATTACACGGTCTTGAATATGGTTAATTAGTTCTTGTACTTCTTGCTGATCGAACGAGAAAACTCGTAATAGCGTATCAGGATCTGCATTAGGGTATTTTCCGCCATCAGTAATATCATCAAGATATTCGAGTTTCATGTATTCAAAGCCTAAAGTTAATAAGGTTAATATTTGATTTATGGACTGGTATATCCACCATTTACGTGTTGCTGGTTATATGATATTGTTATGTTTTCTCTAGTGGCCAGTTTCGCTTTCCTATTTCTTCCACGCCAGATCATAAATCCAGTAACAGGTAAACTGGCAGCCAGAAGGCTTCCGAAAAATGCGAGAATTTTTCCTGGTAGACCCAGTACCGCACCTACATGTATATCATAATTCATTCGCACAATCTTATCAGCCAGCTTTGCTTCTTCAAACTTTCCATCGTAGCTCCCTTGTGCAGGCACCAGTTTCCCTGAGTATCGATCGTAATGAAAAAAATCGGAGTTATAGTAAGTTCCGGGTTTGTGATTGATTACAATTTCTACCGGATCAGTAGGGAGGTTGGCAAAATATACTCCTACGCTTTCATTTGGTTTTATGTTCTTGCTATGATGAGCCCATAGATAATCAGCCATGTTTACATTGGCAGCCTTTTGTGTTGTGTCTGAAACCGGGTGTTTGTCTTCAACTCTAATCTCTCCGCCACTGGTAACCCAATAAAGCGAATTCGCGAACCATTGAAAACCAAATACTAAACCTGTGATCGCAATAAAAATAGCGATCCATGTCATGTAAAACCCCAGGACATTATGTAGATCATAATTTTTTCTTGTGAACGAAGCATTCCACTTAATCGAAAATCTTTGTTTCCTGGCAGCCTTATTACGCGGCCACCATAATACAAGCCCGGTTATCATCATAATTAAAAAAACCAGGGTAGCCGAGGCTAAAATTGGTTGCCCTATATGATGGGGTAACCATAAATAAAAGTGGCCATCCAAAACGATCCTGAAAAAATCCTCATTCATGTTCTTGTGCTTTAGTACCTCACCTGAATAAGGATTAAGAAAAACAATTTCGTATTTCTCTTCATCGTAATAAGATGCGATAGCTGCCTTGCCTTTTCCGGGATATTCTACGCCCCATGCTTTTTTTGCCACGAGATGTTTTTCTGCAATGGTCCTTAGTTGCGAGGGTGGGAAGTAAGCCTTCCCTTCTTCCACTTTTATATTTCTAAAGGATTCCGTCGCCTTCCTTATCTCAACTTCAAAGGCAAGGATACAACCGGTGATGCCAAGAAATAAAACCAATAGCCCGGAACTGAGTCCGAGCCATAAATGAATTTTTCCAATTATTTTTTTTACAGTCAACTACCTCTAAAATTTATATGTAATACTCAATCTTGAATTGCGAGGCGCTTCGGCCTGCCAATAATAAAACTGGCTCCAGCTATAATAAGCGCCTGACAATAATTTTTCGCTAAAAAGATTATTTACATTAAAAGCTATCCCAAATTTTCCAAACTGATAAGAGGCGGCAGCATCAAAGCGAGTATAGTTAGGCATCGTTGGATCAATTGTTCTATCGTAAGCGGCATACCATGCAGAGCGACCAGCAGCGTGAGAGGCACCAAATGAAACACCCAATCCTTTAGCCTTGCCAGATGGTACGCGATAATTCAACCATGCATTCGCAATATGTTTGTCGGTTCCTGGTATTTGCCTATCCACCTGTTTATTTTCAGTGTCTTTAGTTACTTTGGCATCAGTGAAAGCATAGTTCATAGTCACTTCCATACCAGTAAATAGTTGTCCACGGATGTCCAGCTCTATTCCCTGGGTTTTTGTTTGGCCTAACTGCACAGAAAAAAATTGATGTTGCGGATCAGGAGAGAGTTCATTATTTTTCGTGATCTGATACACTGCTGCGGATGCTGTCCAACGACCGTTAAGCCATTCTCTTTTAATACCGATTTCCTTGTTGTTACCCGTGACGGGTCTGAATTTTTCACCTTCAAAAGTAGCGCCTGCCTGCGGAATAAATGATTCATCAAACACTGCATACACGCTGGTGGAGGGATTTATGGAATAACTCAATCCAACTCTTGGAGTAAATCTATTGGCATCTACACTTCCCGAATAAGGATCTGCATCTCCCGTAGTAGTATACCTGCCTGCAAGTGTAAACCGAAGTTTATCATTAAACAACCTCATTTCATCCTGGATGTAAAAAGCTGAATATTGGTTATTGTAATGAACGCCTCTTTGTTTTACACTTTTGCTGCGATCATACACAGGATAACCACTTGCAGGCACCTTTCCATAGATAGGATTATAAACATTGAAACCTTCAGAGCCTGTGATTGGCCCACTTTGATTAAAATCGTGATAAAAATCTTTATCTCCCATGTCAACACCGCTTAGTATGCGGTGCTTTATTTTTCCAATAATTACATCACCATTTAAGAAAAATTGTCCCACCCTTGTTTGTCCCAGAATATCCCAGCTCGAAAGTGTTCTGTTCAAAGTATCCCCGCTAAAAGCCGAGGCCCAGAGACTGGTACCTAACTGGTCGAAATGCAAATAAGCTAATTGCCCGGTGAACTTCCAATTGGAATTTATACTATGCGATAGCGTTACAAAAAAGGATTGGTCTTTGATTTTTGTAGGAGCCATGTTGTCTTCCAATGTAGAGAAGCCAATTGGAAGGTCGCCGACTTTCTTTGGAGAAAAAGCATAACTGGAACCTATTGGCGACATATCTACATGCTGATAGGTATATTCTGCTGTAAGCGATGTATTTGGATTTATTTGAAATTTCAGCACAGGTGCAATAGACACCCGGTTGTTGTACTCAAATTTTCGATGGGTGCCCTTCATTTGACCCATTAAGTTTATACGATATTGAACTTTGCCGTCTTTACTAAGCAATCCATCCAGATCCAGGGTACTTCTATAAGTACCAAAGCTGCCAACCGTCATCCCTACTTCTCCTTTTGTAAGGCCGGTAGGTTTCTTAGTCACCACGTTATAGAAACCGCTGGGCTCACCACTTGCAAGCATAAATCCAGCAGGCCCCTTTACAAATTCAATCCGTTCAACCATGCTCATATCTTCAGTAAGTGGTCCCCATGTTTCCTGCACATTCATGCCATTGCGGAATGCGGCAATTCGGGCACCTCTCATAACAATACGGGCATAAGTTTCCCAATGTTCAGACGCAGTGGCTCCACTTACATTGCGGATCACGCTTTCTCTCATATCAAAGATCTGCTGGTCATTCAGCGTTTGCTTGGTAATCACCTGGATGTTTTGAGGCAACTCCAGCAGTGGCGTTCTTAATCGCAAGGAAATAGAAGGGTAGTCAGTTACATATTTGCTGGGATTTGATGTTACATAAACCGTTTGTAATTGTACACTGTTTTCTTCCAGTGTAAAATCAACGTTTATTGTTTGGACTGGTTGTACCTCGATTTTTTTTGATTGTGTTTTCAAACCAGTTAAACTTACTTCAAGTGTGTAGATGCCTGGTTTTATGTTTGAAATTTGAAAAACACCTTCTTTGGTTGATAGGGCACCTTTACCTGTTCCCTTAACCACAATTGACACTAATTCGGCAGGATCACCATCGGATGTTTTAATAGTTCCTTTTATTGTTCCATTTTGGGCTGATGCACTAAACACAAGTAGCAGCATGGCCATTGTACAAAGCAGTTTGTTCATTTCTTCAATTATTTAATCCTTTCTTGATGCGCAAAACTGCTTTGACAAATGCTTAATAAGGATAGCAATCAGGAAAATTGTTTACGCAAAGAGGAAACTCACTAATTTCTGACAAGAGAGAAATCGTTGATTCTAAAATTGATGGATAAGTGGCGGCACAAGTTTATGGGTGGTTTGTGCGTTTGAATCTCTAGCTTTTGCAAGATTGACTTGGTATTGTTAAGAATCCATTGTTATAATAACATTCCCTATTTTTTGACCAGATGCCACGTATATAAATGCTTCTGCTATTTTATCAAGTGGATACTTTCTGTCTATAACAGGTTTGAATTTTCCTTTTTCAACGAGATCCGTTATAAATATAAGGGTTCCGCAAACGTCTTTGGGAGCACGGAATACAACTTTCTTCCCTCCCACTATGGATGTATAGAGCGCCAGGAACAGGTACTTAAAACCGCCGGATGAAGCATAGATTCCTTTTGGCTTTAATAGTGGTTTGCATTTGAAAAAATCGGTCTTATGTACGGAATCAAATACATAATCATATTTTTCATTGTCTTTCGTAAAATCTTCTGTTTTGTAGTCGATCACCTTGTCAGCTCCTAGTGATTTTATCAATTCACTATGCTCACCTCCGCAAACTGCAGTTACATAAACATTATAGTGTTTAAAAAACTGGACGTAGGACGAACCTATTGCACCAGTTGCTCCATATACCAAGGCTTTTTGTCCGGATTTTGGTGCTAATTGTATCATACCCGAACCAGCATAAAATGCTCCTTCCAGACAAGCCGCAGCCTGATCATAAGTAAGGTTGTCTGGCATAATTATCATCGCCTTCTTTGCTTTGGATTCTGGCAGAATAAAATATTGGGCGTGGGAGCCACAGCCAAAAACACCGCCAAAACCCATAATCCTCTCACCTTGTTTAAAAGATTGCACAGTTGAGCCAACTGCTTTCACCTCGCCTGCAAAATCAGATCCGATAATTGATAATTTTGGTTTAGATAAGCCTGTAAAAAGTCTCATGAAAAGCGGCTTACCTGAGAGTACATGGCAGTCGGTTCTGTTTACGGTGGTCGTATGCACTTTTATCAGGATTTCATTATCCTTTGGTTTAGGAATAGCAAGCTCTTTTACAGTTAAGTCCCCGGGCAAACCATATTTTGAACGAACTGCTGCTTTCATTTTACCTGTGAATGTTAGTGTTCCGGGTTTAATAAATCCTATTACTTCCTAGTTATTCATTGCAGTCTCCCTACCATGATTTGTTGTCAACCTTACGAGAGTGATGTACAAATTCTTATCATCTGAAACATTATTCGGCTTTTCACCTTTTCTCAATGGCCTTGAAAATATTAGTTCGCTTTCTGATTCCTTTACAATCGAAAATGTTTCCGCTCCATCAGAGGGTGATACTTTTTGATAAGTCAAGTTTATGTTGGTCGAATAGTTTATTGTAAGTGTTTTATTTTCTAAATCCAATTTGTACGTGCCTGCATTGTAAATTCCTCCCGGGCCATTATTACCCCATAGTTGCGTTTTTGCAAATGACTGTCCTTTTCCAAATAGCCATTGAATCGAAGAATTACAACTTTGACTTTCAGTCCATAGCCCGCTCCAAATAGGGAAGTTGTTCGTTTGAGATAAGCTTGTATTCGATAGAATTAGAAGTGTAATTGACAGGGATAAAATGATCTTTTTCATATAAAAAAAGTTGGGTATAAAAAGAACGATCTAACAATAAGTTGTCCAAGTGGACTCAGTTAATAAATTTATGAATTTAACTGCTAAGACGCCAAAAACGACCTCACCCCTAACCCCTCTCCAAAGCCCGCCCGGCCTAGCCGTTCGGACGGGGAGAGGGGAATATTATTGTTCAAGTCTTTTTTGGAGGTGCCAAAAAATCCTTATTTCTCATTAATTCTTTCACCCTCTCCACAAAGTGGAGGGGGTCGCGAAGCGGGGTGAGGCAAAAAAGTTCGACTACTAGCTTCCTTGCGAAACTTTGCGTCATGGCCTCTTAATGTTTAGACTCCTTTCAAGTTTCAGAAATCCCTCTCTCCGAATACTCTATTTACTCATTTTCTCTGCGGTTAATCTTCTATTTCCGCAGAAAAAGGTTGCCGGACTGTTAGAATAATTTTAACCCTATAGCTAAACTCAACGTTTCAAAATCTTGATTTGTAATCTTTGTCCGATTAAAAACGTTGATGTATGAAACTTTTCCAGTCCATCTTTGTGTTTTAGAAAAATAAAAACCAAAGGATGGTTTTAAACCAAATAAAGTCTGCCCACTAACAAAACTTGGTCCGCCCACCAGAGACAAATAAATGTTTTGCGAGGGATGAAATGATGCACCGAGAAATAGATTTACTACACCATCAACCGTATTGTCATTCTGCGGAAAGCTGCCATCGGGATTTAGTCTTAAAACTTTGTCGTCCTGCAAATACATGTCGCCAGTAATTTCTATAGTTGGCTTAAGCATAGTCTTATTATTCAAATAAGCTTGAATTTCAAGTCCTATGCCCCATGGATTATTACCAATTGTAAAATCGTTGAGCGTTTTATTGTATTGAGTTAATAAGTAAGCTGATAGTTTTCTTTTTGCCTGTCCGAAACTTTGTGTCAAAATGAAGCAGAGAATAGATGTTGTTATAATTTTGGGCATAAAGAAGTTTTTGTAACGCATGCAACATTCAGAGTTTGTCGGAAGTAGAACAAATTTAGCACTGTTGCGAAAAAGCAACATTACCATTTGTAACCCAATGTTAGTGGTCCTTTGAGGCTCGTCTTCTTGATTCCAGAAAGTTTACGAGTACTCGTTGATTTATCAAGAAAAGTAGCCCAATAATGACTTCAGAGAGTGAAATAAGAAGATGACTGTAATTATGTTTGTTACTCCAAAACATACTTTTCCTTGAGGCCATATATTCGTACCAATCATAAAGATGCCTTATTAATTGAGGGATAGCAAAGACTAGAATGATAAGACCAGTGACGATTATGGCAATCGTATAGATCGAGGACCGGTGTAAATTGATAACGAGTGGTTCATCGCTAAGATCAGAAGTTAGGCGAAGCTTTGAAATTATCCATTGAGTTTTGAAAAGGAGTAAATAAACAATTCCAAAATACAATCCAAAGACTAAAAGAGAGACAAACAGAGAAAAAAAAGCCGCGCCTACCGAGACGTCTAATACCTGGTGAAGGACTGCAAGAATAGGAGGAATTGAAAGAATGACATCTTTAATAAGATAGAGCCCGAATACCTTTAAGATAACTGTAAAAAGATCTTTTGCTTTCATGCTTATAGATACTGTTGCTGATTAATCGTCAAAACTGGCATTCGTTCCTGCCGGCTGACTCTACCCGAATGTAGATTATTTGTCTTTCGTACGTCCGAAGAACAATATATATCCATCAGCGTCTTTAACTTCAAATCCCCTAAGTCCATCATCACCTCCCTCGGTCTCTTTAATTGTTGTAAAAAATTTGACATTTCGCGAAGAGAATTCTTCAGCCAGTGCATCAGGATCGGGTACATGGATGTAGGCATCCCAGCGGGCAATGCCTTTTTTGATATCTCTTGTATAATTAGGAACAGGATCGACTCCAATGTTTTTAAGAATTATCATCGCCGCGCCACGTTGGACTATTCCAAAGAAGATATCATCTTCACTAGGTCCCTGAAATGTGATATCGAAGCCGAGCTGGTCACGATAGAAGTTCAACGCGACTGTAACATTTCTTACAATGAAGAATGGAGCAATACCGGTGATTTCTGTTTTAGCCATGTGAGTTTCCAGTTTTCTAACCGTTCAGTAGAAATATAGAATTTGAATTTAATAAGATGTGGATTCTGGCTTATGGTTGGAATGCTTTACTACCTTATATAACATTATAAAATTTATTATAGCCAATATAAACATGGGAATCCTTCTATAGATAAAGTCGGTAGATATGAGCCGGTCAATTAATTCCATAGAAAATTTATTATTGAGCTCAATCTGAATAGGAATTTGAATAGTTATAGTTGAGACAAGGGCAATTAAATTAAAAAATAATGCGAACAACACCATCCACCTGGGAATAACTAAGGGTCGATACCAAAACAATAAAATCTGAGGAACGAAGGATAAGAAAAAGAAAATAACAAATAAGGGAATAATTAACGAACTATCAATATCATGAAATTCAGGAAATTCATTCGGGCCTACTGCGCGCCACGTCCTGTATGCAACCATGGAATTTACTATACCTCCACCAAAGACGTAGAAGGATAGTAGAATATAGACTGAAAATACAAGTGTTGAAATTCTGTGCCTATTGGACATTTCATATTTTTTACGAAAGCTATTAGTTGCCCTTCATCACTTTTATGGTTATGCCAAAATGTGAGATACTCAAATTCACCTTTGTCATGTTAGCAATCAAAGAATAAAAATGCTTATAGGGAAGAAACTCATGTTGTGTGTTGTGATTCCCTGGAAGTTTATTCACTTAATTTCTTGAACTCTGGCATATTCCTCACTTTATTAAAATCTGGGTTGTTCAACAGGTCAATAAAAATGGGTTTTGGAAAGTCATTGTTCAAATTTTGTTTTGATTTTTTGAGATAAGCAATGCCTCCTTCGAAATCATTTGCCAGAATCTTTATGCGTCCCAATTCAAACAACATCATAGGTTCTTTTCGATCTTTTGCGTGATGTAGTTCAATTACTTTGATGGCTTCCGCGTTTCTCTTTAGTTTTTTCAAGATCAGGAACTCATCATAAACCGCGTAGGTCTTGACATAAGGATCGGATGTTTGGATTGTTTGTATGTGCCTGGACAAAGGGAGGGCATATTTTTCGTAGACTGAATCCTGTTCAATAGCCATAAAATTTGCTTCCAATATCTCAAGCAAAAGATATGGATCATTCTTGTCGTTTGCTATCCTTCTTTTGTTCAATTCAAGAAATTTATGCAAATGGATACTTGCTGAAGTTTGGTAACATTCATTCAATGCTTTGTATGTAAGGCTAAGGCGCATGTCCCTTATATACATATCCGAAGGTTCCATTTCTTTTAAAAATAGAGTGTAATGATAAACCGCAGAATCATAATTATTTTCAGCCTTGTATAGTTCGCCCAGCCAATAATAGGCGTCCATCATTCTATTGTCTCCTGGTTTAACGTTGTTATAGACTTCGAGTGCTTTATTATAGTAGTGTTTAGCGCTGTCATAAAGATGTTTATCAAATTGATAGACGTTTCCCAATTTCATATAAGCCTGCCCGTATTGAGAATCCAGCTGTATTATGCGGTGCAAGTTGTAAACAGCACTATCGTAATATTTCTCCTGTTTTATTTGCCGATAACGGATCGCAATCCACAAGTAATTGCCAACATTGTCGGGTTCCATTATTATTGCCTTTCGCAATAAATTTATTGCTTGTACTGTATCATGCTCAGTCCAAACTACATCCGACAAAACAGAATATGCATCACCGGTTTTAGGATCATAACTCACTGCCTTTTCTGCATACATCTTTTGCAGCGAAAATTTCTTATCAAGGTCTTTGTTATCGTAGGTTTTAAATTGGTAAACATGCGCAAGAAATGCGTAAGCTGCTGAATAATTAGAATCTTCTTTAATGGCAAGCTTAAGATAGTATTCTGCGCTATCAGCTCCTGCTTTTGTCCATTTCCAAATGCAGTCATAATATGCTTTCTTGAAATAGGTATATGCTTTTTCTTTGGGAGAGCCTACGCGACTGGAATCTTTGTAATAATTAAAACCCCTTTGAGCTGAGACTGATGTAATGTTGACGATTAAGAAAAGCGAGAGTAAGATTTTTTCCATATTTATCATTTCAACGAATTACCCGGTAATGAAAGGAAGGGAGAATGGTGAAAGATTAAAAAGTAAATTCGGATTATTTTTTGAGCATTTAATAGAATACCTTTTTATCTGACTCGTTGAATTCAATATTTCCACTCATAGGCTGGATTATTCTGTGAAATAAATGTACTAAGTCCACTGGATGCTAATGCCAATTTCTTCATCTCTTCAATCGCTTCTGATCCACAACTTTTATATGAATATTTGTATTGATAAGAATCAAATTCGACTATAATGTAATTATCCCCAATACTATAGGCGGTAACTCCAGATTTTTTTCCGGTTTTGCTTGAATAAGGTGTCATGGTTCATTTGTTTACACCATTTATTTTTTGTCTGAAATAAATTTATCGACCTCAACATCATTTCCTTTTTTTTTGGTTTTTCTTTTCTTTAATATCAAGCCATTTCCCTATTATGGCAAGTAAAGAACCAATTACATAAATAAACACTGCAAATCGGGAATAGTTGAGTGATTTCCGACTGCTCTTTAGAGATTCATCCTTTGCAATCCTATATAATGAAGTGTTTATGCGTAGAAATCTATTTTTATAAGTTAAATAGTCAGAATTTAATTTAGTAATTGCTCGTTGATATGGTTTGACAGAATCTCTAAGCACATTCATTTTCTCAGTAGTTATTTCTTCTGCTAAAACTGATGGTCCAAACAGTTCAACTCTGGTATCTTCGAATATCTTGCTTGTTCTTAATACTTCATTATTTATATAGTTTAGACTATCAACAAGCAAAGAAATTTCATTTCTATATTTATCAGTTTCAGGAATTTGCTCTGAAAGCTCCTCTGTTCTCCAGGCAAATTTTAATAAATCTGTGAGCCTGATTGTGAAGTTCGAATAGTTTCCTAAGTCACGAGTTAAATAATAGAAATCTCTGGATTCCGGGCTTCGATCCCAGCCCGGGGGAAATCCTTTATCTGCGTTTAAATGATAAAAATATAAACTGTGGTTTTTTTGTTCATCAATTATTGTATTGAGTCCATCGTATATCCATCTTTCATTCCACATTTTGTCCATTGCATCCTGTAGTGAACTCGCTTTCCGAACTAAGGAGGCATCAATTATCCAGTTAAGAAAAATCAGGATTGGAGCTATAACTCCAAGGAGCGCTCCATACTTATAGAGTATCTGAATCTTCACAAGCGAATGATTATTACAAGTTTGATGTCATATGCTAATGCGTCGGGTATGTCGTAGTCGATATTAATCGAGAATCTTAAAAGATTTTGGGACTTTATCAATATCTATGTTAAAATAAATGTCTGGATTATTCTTCATGACATTCTTGAGGCTAGTCAAAAAGGAATCAACCTTTTCAGATTTGTCCCGGTTTAAGAAGCCTTGGTTATCATTTATGTAATCATGTATGTCTAGTTGTAAGCCATTGTAAAAGTAATATCGCTCCATATTTTTTCTTGTATTTTCCTTTGTGTCAGAAACCGCTTGGATAACTCCAGATAAAGTAGAGAAGAAGAAAAGCAAAAGAAATCCGGCTCGTAAGTAAAAATTCGAAGTATTGTCCCAACCCTTTTTTACGATAAGGAAAGCAAAAACACCTGTGAGTATTGAGATCAGTGCAAATACCATTGTAAATGCATAGCCATTTGAACCGTATGTTTGAGCTATTGATAAATATGGTTCTTTCGTTTCTTGAATAATTTTGTATTGAGATTTCAATTTTCTTATCTGAGAAATAGTGTCAGATACTGAGTTTATTTCTACCTGAATTAAAGAATCCCTCCGGCTGAAATATTGCACAATCTTATCTGCAGATTCATTATAAAAGTTCAGATTGTACAAGTAAACCAAGAAAACAAAAAGGGTAATGAAAATAGTAAAGGATATTTTCAAAATTTTATCAATGGTATCCTGGGTCATAAGCGGCTAAGTTTTTAAGAAATAAAATCGAATATTACATTGGACGACTAGTTGTTCTTTGGAACTTTCGAATTTATGGAAACTGGAACTTAATGGCAAGTGATTTTTAGTGAAAAATGTTCACAACAGGAAACACGTTTCGTTTTTGTTTTATGGAAGCTAATAATTCTTAATTGTTTCTAACCGACTCTTTCCTGATTTGCTGTCAATCCGACAAAAAAAGGATGTGTTAACTAAGCGTGATGCAAAACCCAGGGTCACATAAAATTACTTTTTGTGTTAAGGCCAATATATCAGATCTTTTTTTTCTGATGTTCACTTAAGCTTTTTGGTCACCTTATCAATAAAAAAATGTAATCGTTTTATATCATCTCTTCCATGATTCTTTTCGTTCAAGAAACAAGTTGTAACGATTACCAGATCTAAATCAGGAACAATGCAAATTAATTGTCCTCCATATCCGCTGGATACGAAAGCCTGGTGTCCATTGGTCTTTCTGCGCCACCAATAATAGCCATAGCCATTTGCACCCGGCAGTACAGGCCAGGAGTTAAGCTTCGTCTGTTCTGACGTGGACTCATCAACCCAGGTACTAGAAATCACCTGGCTATCACCTGCTCTGCCATGATTCAAATAGAGCAAGCCAAAGCGCATCAAGTCTTGTGCGGTCATATACATTTCCGAACCTCCAAGATACCTGCCCAAGGGGTCGGTGTCCCACCTTAGAAGATTCATTCCAGCTTTTTGAAAAAGATTATCGATTGCAAAGTCACGCAAATCTATTTTTACGCATTTTGCAAGTACAGCACCGAAAATTATAGATGCGCCCGTATTATAATTGAAGCTGTCACCGGGGTATTCGTCAAAGTCAATATCAAGGGTGAATCGAACCGGATCAGATGAAGCAACCATTGCTGTTGCGATTGGACCAAAATCATTCCAATCGAAACCTGCAGTCATCGTTAGTAAGTGTTTCAAATTTAGAGTTGCCCTTATCGAATCATTGACATCTTTGTCCCCCGAAAACCAAACGTTAGGAGAAACATTGTTTGACCTTGCATATTCCGTCAAAATAGAAAGGACAGGGGTGTTAAGATCGGGTAAGAGACCTTTCTCTTTTGCTATTCCTGCGATTGCAGAAACTATTGTCTTGGTGATGGATTTAATGTTGAAAGCGGTTTGCGGGGTCGCACCGTTCAAATACGACTCAAAGACAGGTTTGTCATACTGCCAAACGAGAAATGAACCAATACTTGGGACGCTCTCATTCACTTCTTTTCCAAGCCGCTCAAAAAAGTCATTCGTGCTTTCAATCTCTTGTTTTCCTGTTTTCTCTGAATTAGCTTTTTTAATTTGTCCAAATAAGAAACTAAAGCAAAAGGAGAGTAAAGCTGTAATCAGAATTTTGCGCATGGAGAACACCTTATTATCGATTTTAGAATACCATCGAGCATGGCACTAAGTTAAGGGTGCTTGGTCCGTAAACTGTTATAGTTATTTTTCAAGAATCTCTTTCAAAGCTGACAAACTGGTATCCAGATCTTTCGCAAAGTTTGTTTCTGCTATTGGTATGAGTATGTTCAATGGATATTTCAAGGTGCCAGCATTGGTCATCTGTACCTTAGTTTGATTTTCAGATACGGATTCTATATCCATGATCACTTGAGCAATGGCTACCATTGGTTTTATGAAACGAATCTCAGTTTCAATTCTTTTCCCTTCTATAATGTTCATAATTTCCTTCTCGCCTTCACCGGCGTTTTTATTGCCTTTCCAGGAATAAATAAATCCAACTGTTCCATCGATTCCTTTGTATTCCTTTTTCCTGTCGGGGGCGGACTTTGCCCATTTATTGAACTTTTCCTGGTTTTCGATGAATCTCAAAAACTCAAATACTTTTTGTGGAGTGGCATTGATGATAATTTCACGATTGACATAATGTTCCTTCTTCATGAAAAGGCCGATGACTAAGAGCAAGGCAATGATCCCTACCACAACCAGTAGAATTATAATGATGATATTCATTATAGGGACTATATTTTTTAATAGTAATAAAGCGAAATTTAAAGAATTGAGCGCAGAGAATAAGAGCAAACCGAGCTTCGCAGAGTTTTTCTTCTTCTCATTTATTCCGTTCGCAAGCTCTTGACCGGGTTTGCAACTGCTGCTTTGATCGCTTGGAAACTCACAGTTAAAAGAGCAATCAGCAAAGCTGAACAACCTGCCAGGACAAAGACCCACCAGGAAATATCAATCCGGTGAGCGAAATCCTGAAGCCATATATTCAGAAAATAATAGGCTGTTGGGATGGCAAGAATAATTGCAATGACTACGAGTCCCGCAAATTCCTTAGATAACAAAATAACAATGTCAGTGATACCCGCACCCAGCACTTTACGAACACCGATTTCCTTGATTCGTTGTTCAGCAGCGAAGGTGGATAATCCAAATAACCCCAGGCAACAAATGATGACCGCCACTAGAGTAAATCCAAAAGAGAGTTTACCTAATACCGATTCCGTTCTGTATTCCTTATTATAATCACCTTCAAGGAAAGAATATTCAAATGGATAATCGGGTGAGTATTTTTTGGTCACGGCTTCAATTCTTGCCAGCGTTTGGTTAACATTGGCATTTTCGATAGTCTTGATATAGTAGTTAAATCCATTTGTGGTGGTAAACATCAATATAAGCGGCTCAGTTGCCTGATGCAGGTTGCCATTTACAAAGTCATCAGTAAGACCAATAATTTCTCCTTTACCATTCCACATTTCAAGTTTTGTGCCTATTACATTCTCCTTAGTAAGTCCCATTGCAAGCATCGCCTTTTCATTAATGATATAATTTGATGAATCGGCTCGATTATCATAAAAGTTTCTTCCTGCTATAAGCTTGATGTTCATCGTTGGTATAAACCCATCATCAGACCGAAGAACTTTGAACGAAAGTGATGAATTTGCAGGCTTGCCTGGCCATACGGGGTCGGTTGTTGTAATAGGGACCTGAAATAAATTACTTCCAACAAAGGCGACATTTTTAATTGTAGGTATCTGTTGTAAATCTGCCTTGAATGGATAATAGTTCTTGCTCAGTCCCTCTCTTTGTGAAACAACGATTATATTTTCTTTAGTAAATCCCAGGTCTTTCTTGAAAATATACCCAAGTTGCCTGTATATGACCATGCTTCCTATAATCAGGATAACAGAAACCGCGAATTGAATTATAATTAACCCCTTTCTTATCCCGCCTCCCTTTAATGCCAGTTTATCGTTTTTTAGAATAGCGGAAGTTTTGAATGAGGACAGGTAAAAAGCAGGGTAGAGGCCTGCCAGCAGACCGCAAAGTAGCGCAATGCTAAAAACTCCTATTATTAAACTGGGGCTACCATAATCAATCTGCATTGATTTACCAGTAATTTCATTTAGAACGGGGAGAAATTGCGCCGCGATCACAATTGCAAAGAAGAGTGATAAGAATGATATTAAAAGTGATTCGGCTATAAACTGAAGACCGATAGAAATCCTGCCTGCACCGAGAGATTTTCTTACTCCTATTTCACGTGTTCTTGTTGCAGCCCGGGCAGTAACCAAATTAGTGAAATTAAAACAGGCCATTACAAGTATAACCAGGGCAATACAACCAAACAATATGACCTGACTAATCCGGCCTCCTGCATTCTTGCCGCTTTCAAACTTGCCGTACAGATGTAATTTATAGAACGGGTACAGAAATGCTTCCCGGTTACAATCACTGCATTTTCTTTTTATTAGTTTTCTTACTTTGGAGTCAGCTAATGCAAAGTCTGATTTTGGTTTAAGCGTTACAAAAGCCTGAGTAGCTCCGCTTCTCCAATGATTGGCCCAGGAGTTTTCTTTTTTCCATCTCTCAAACGAAATCACGAAGTCAAATTGCAGGGTAGAATTTTTCGGTACATCTTTGAAAACGCTTGTTACGATAAATTCATCAGCAGGGTTAACTCCAATCCTTTTCCCGATTGGATTATCTCCTTTGAATAATTTCTGGGCCAGCTTTTCAGAGATGCATATTGAATTAATATCGGGAAGTGGATTTACCTGACTTCCCATTGAAATTGGGAACGAAAAGATGTTGAACAATTTTGAATCGGCATATAGGCCGGGTTCCATAAATTTTTTTTCCCCCGATTTAACCAGCATTTCTGTAGACCAACTCGCTTGTGCCACTTCATCAATTTCCGGAATATCATTCCGCAATGCTTCTCCTATCATCACGGTTGGCGCTTCATACGTGTCCATCCTGCCATCAGGATAGCTATCATTGATCATTATTTTGTAAATGCGATTGACCTTCGTATGGAACCTGTCAATTGATATTTCATCCAACACCCATAAAAAGATCAAAAGAGATGCGGTAAGTCCAACCGTAAGTCCGAGGATATTGGTTATTGAATAAATCTTCTGTTTAAGCAGCCTGCGTATAGTGATCTTGAAGTAATTCCTAATCATATAAATCCACTTTTAATGCACATTGCAATTAATTATGAGACTACATCAATCAATGAACCGAAACATAAATTATTGAAAATCATCCAGCCACAGAAGGAAATATATACCTATTGTTCATTTTCGCACGCTAGTGTATGTTTTCGATACAAATCAATGTTAGTTATAGTCACAATAAAGAAATAATGAGTTTGCCGCTTTTGACCTTCTAATAGAATTACTTTTTGTCAAGATCTGGGTTACTAAGTTTGGCAGCTTGTTCTAATTCTTCATCCAGGTCACTATCTATATTAAAAGAATATAAAAACCACTTGTCATTTGGTTTATAAAACTCAAATGTAAATCTCATTGGTTGCCTGTCATAGCGAACCATGTAAGAATAAAGAATAAAGTTTTCAGTTACTTGTTTTTTTATAATTAGCTCATGCCCATATAATTTTCCAACATAATCAGGTGTATACGTAATAATTTCTTTTTTCAATTCTTCTATTCCTTCTTTAAATTTTGCAGACCATGGATTAGTTGCGTAAATGTCGTCAATGGCTTTACTGGTATTCTTGCTATACTCTTTGAAGAAAGTTTTTATCAACTCTTCTGGTACGCTCTGACTAAAAATTGCCGTGGAAGCTGTAGACAAAAGAGTGATTAGTAATAGTTTTTTCATCTTATTTGTTTTTGATTATGATTCTATTGGTTTCTGGGTCAGGCATTCAGAATTTGCCTGCTAGAACCAGTGTTGAATAAAGCGATTGAAGATAAGAATTCATGCCGAAGCGGTTTTTCTTCGTTCGGGGAAACTGGAATGGTATCTAACTTTTGTTGCCTGCAGCTTGTCGGTCGATCTTATGTTTGGCATCATTTATTAATTCGTCTATCATGTGGGTTGTGTCATCAAGTTCCTTTGCTTTTACAAATAGTCCTAACGCCTCATCAAGTTCCCCTTTATCAAGATGATAAATACCTAAGTTCCGGTAAGCATAAGAATTATTTGAGTCAAGCTTAAGAGATCGATTGATGTCATCCAAACCTTCTTTCACTCGTCCCAATTTTATTTTGGAAAGGCCTCTATTGTTATATGCATAGGCAGAGTCTATTCCAATCTCAATTGCTCTATCAAAAAGTGGAATTGCATCTTCAAATCTATTCAACAGGTTTAGGGTATATCCTTTGTTATTCAAAGAATATTTGTGGTTTTGGTTTAGCTCTATGGACTTGTTATAAAATTCTAGCGCCTCGTCATGTTGTCCCAGTTGGGAATATGAAAGTGCCATATTTGAAAAATCATCGGAATTCATTTTTCCTGTCAGAGCAAAAGCGTCTGAGAATTCTTTTGCCTTATGGTAGTTTTTCGCTCCCGTGTAAGAACTTATCAATAAGCGATATATATTTTCATCTTTGAGGCCTTCGTAAAATAACTTCTCAAGCAACATGGCTGCCTCGGCGAATTTCTTTTCATTATATAAGTCAACTGCTTCTGAATAGTCTTTTGGTAATCTCCTATAATAAAAGAGCTGCTTTAAACTATAACCGTCATTGTAAATAATCGTACCATCATAAAGTGTAATCGGTTTTTGAATTGGTATAAGATTTCCAAGAAAGTCAAAGAAAGCAAAACAAATAAAAGCAATTAGAAAAACCCTCAGTACCCCTTGCAGGTCGTATGCAAACATGAAATAGCAAGCAATGCTCCCAATTAGGAGCGAAATCAATGGACCGGCCAGGGTGTAAACAATTTTATTGTTTATTGAAATCGCTTTGGCTGATGGTATACAAAGCCCCAGGTTCCAGGTGAAAGGATTGTATCGAAAGACAATGGTTAATAATCTGGAATTAATTTTCAAACTGTGTTTCGGATCGCCATGTGAGCCAACGTAAATGGTCACTTTTTGTTTCGTTAGTAAGATTGCAGGAATTGCATGACCAAGCTCATGAAACATGATCGTGATTGGTCTGGCTATTACAATCAACCCAGCAAGGATTAATAAAGAACCTGGAAAGAATTGCATTTAAGTGATGTCAGTTAGTTTGTCGCAATAGATATCTCCTCAATTTCTTAAAATCTTCTCCATTTTCCTTCCTTTGGCCAATTCATCAACCAACTTATCCATATAGCGAATCTTTTGCATCAGTTTGTCTTCAATTTCTTCAACCCGATAACCACAAATTACACCTGTAATTTTTGAAGCGTTGGGATTAATTTCAGGTGCTTCGTCAAAGAAGGTTTTAAGATCTGACTTCTTGTCGATTTGTTTTTGCAATGATTGTTTATTATACCCTGTTAGCCAAAAAAGGACTTTATCCAACTCCTCCTTTGTGCGTCCTTTTTTCTCCACTTTTTGAATATATAACGGATAGATACTTGAGAAAGTGTATGCAAATACTCTTGCGTAATCCATAGTATGTTATTGTTTATCAAAGATAATTTCTTGCTGTCAGAGCCAGGTTACTACTACAAAAAAGATTTGGAAACTTCGAAAGCGCTGGCAATTAATCTGACGGTACCAAATGGAAATTTAGAAATTATTTTTTCCTGGAGATCTAGATTTAGATACTTGCAACTGTTCCCATTTTTGTTTGTCAATAGTCATATTTAAAGCAATCCAGGTTTGCCCATTTACTTCACGTTCTGCTTTTTTCTTTGTATTAAAAACAAAACCAGCTTTCTCATAGCACTTGATAGCGCTTGTATTCCAGTCAAAAACGTTTAGTTCTACCTTTTGCTGATTCAGAGTTCCAAAAGCAAACTCTAACAGATGTTGGACAATTTGTTGCCCAAAACCTATTCCTCTTAATTTTTTTTCTCCAATTAGAATTCTACCTAAGAATGCACTCTGCTCACTTAGATGAATTTCTGCATGTCCTATTTCTTTTTCTGTGGTTACGTCAATTACCTGAAAGAGGAATCGGTTTTTGTCACTTAGAGACATGTCCAGTTGTTCATAGGTCAAAGGGAAGGTGTAGGAGGGGCCTGCAAACTGCATCAGATCTTCTGCAGTGCCTACCCATGAAATTAATTGGTCATAGCAATTCTTCTCAAATTTCTGAAGTCGTATCATCAGAAGGCAGGGTTTAAATTGGAGACATCGTTAGGCTTACGAATTAGTCAATCCCCAAATCATCACCTATTTTTTTATCAGAAGTTATTTCTTCCAAATCAATCCCCGCCATATCTCCAATGATATGATTAATTACAGCCTCCATTTCTTGCCTGTTGGTGCCTTCGTCTTTCATAAATGTTGAATAATTTAGAGTCAAAGTATGTTGAGTAAATTCTCTCATTGTCATTTCATTGATTTTTGTCCGCTTAGGACTTAAGAATCCGGATAGAAGAATTGAGGATACGATACCAGTGACAGGGATTAAAAGTGTCCACTTACTGAAGTCGAAAACATTAATAAGGATTAAGGATGCTATAAGTCCGCCAATAATTGTTGCGATTTCAAAAATTGTCAGTGTCCTTGTCCAGAAGGTTGTCAAAACAAGATCTGGTAATTTTAGGTTTGTATTGTCCGCAAAACTTAAATATGCTTGTCGCCTTTTTGTTCTTGGAAATATTTCTTCTGGTGGTGTATCCAGGCTCAAGTTTCCTGGAGAAAAGTTCAACCTATCGGCAAATTCTTTTCGTAGCTTATAAAAAAGGGTTTGAGATTTACACTTGCTACTGTACTTGTAATTAAGATTTCTCCAGACTGCATTATGGAAATCTCCTACAGTTAGAATTTGTTCTGCCTCGTGATGGTGAATTGTAATGCCAAAAGTTTCTTCAACCTTCATTAATATTTCTACGCTGTCAAGTCCCATAGTGGTCTAGGTTTAGTGATTATTTGTTTGCCGTAACTGGGTCTGAATATCAATTTGCATCTGATATTCTTTGTTCCAGGGCCTAATGGCAGCGATTCTTTTATACTCTCCGGTCTAATTCTTATCAGTTAGCAATTCTGCCAAGCCAAATGGAGAAATAACATTGATCATCCCATTAGCATCTTGTAAAACCTTTATTTTAGTAAACTTTCCTTTGTAATACCAAAAAAATTCCTTGGAAATTGGTTGCTCATGTTCTTGATAGGATTTTTCAATTAAAGGTTTTGTACGTTGGATGAATTTTACAAAATCTACTGGTTTCTTCCTGCTTATTTTGCAAATGTCAACTAGACCTTTGTTTGGCATTGCAACAATAGAACCTAATTCCCCAACCAGTTCCGGAGAATTATTACCCAAATCTAAAGCATAACTCGCCGCATAATCTTCATTCCCCAAAAAACTCATTTCAATTTGTACTCCCTCAACATCAAAGTTTTGAGTTACTTTTTCTATTTGTTGTTTGTTGATATTGTCTTGGGCAACTTTAAATACTATTTGAGTGTCCAATTTCCACAATTTAAATACTTGGTTTTGTACAGGCGTAAAGGCTCCTGGTAGATCCAGCATCAATAATGTATATGTTCCTTCAATATCTGTCCTTGCAATTAAGGATGCAACTCCACCTCTTTGATTTACAGTTTCTTTGGGATAAATACGGAGACTTAAATACTTTTTTACGGTTTCATAATTAGCTGGATCAATTTTCTTCTGCTCATCTATTGAGGAAAATAAGTTTTCAAAATGTTGTTGAACAATTTTATCCCACTGTAATTTGTTTTTTGCCGCCACACATTTAGCGATAAGATTATGCAAATTGAGGGTTTGGATTTCTTGACTTTTTTTAAGCTGAATCGTCCCATCCTTTACAAAATCAATTGAATAGCGTTTACTAACTATTGGAATCGATAAGTCAACAATTGTTTTATAATCTCCTTTGGTGATTTCGTTTTCATAGCCTTCTGGAATGTTGTACTGAATTTTTTGTCCATAAGTAGCCATATTAAAAATGGTAAATAAAACAATTAGACTTATTATTCGCATGATAGTCAACTTAAATTGTACCTGGGTCCTAGGACTTGCCGATAGACCAAAAATAAGTCATCGATTTAATGTTGGAGGCAGTGCAGCTAATCTTTCTCAACATCAGGTGTTCGGATACATGGCCTGAGGTTGCTAGCTGAAGTTTATTCAAGCCTTTTTTAGCCGATGGTGTCATTGTCTTCTTTGCCAATCAGTTGATCATTGTTGAGCACATTTAACACAATAGGAAGGTTGCAATCTCCTTGGCTATTTAACCGCAGCTAGTGCATCAGAAAATTTTTTAAATTTCCCTGTTAGGTTTCCGATGAATAACAGGATAGGAAATACTAATAACTTCACAGGCTTCGGTATTACAAGCATGTCCATTTCGGATTTATATTTTGTCAATAGGAATGCCGCATCAAAAGGGCTCGGTTTGTCATCCTTAGCTTCATTTGCGGATTGATAGATTTGCCGAATGAAATACTCATAATTGTTGGAGGGCTTTACGTGTCCTGAATAGTATAAAGTCTCATTCCCTTCATTCCAAAACTGGTGCGCTTCACCAGCTGCGAAGGTGTACTCCTGTCCTTCAAGCAATGAAAATTCTTTTGTCAGCGTCTTTACCCGCATTTTTCCTTTAGTAACTCTAACTCTTTCCTCTTGTTTAAAGTGAACATGCATGGGTGGTCCGACACCTGGTTCATCTGTACCTTCAAATTCTGTTATTTGCCCTTCTGTTTCTTCTGCTGATTTTGTAATAGTCAGTGTCTCACCATTTTTATTGATTTTAAGAATTTCTTTATTCATAAAATTGATATTGTACCGACTTGTCTCCGGGTCAATAGTAAATTACGAATTTATGTAGCATGCACCATCTTACTTCCGGTAGCATTCAGCGATCGGCACATTTTTAAAAGGATCATCGCAATACCACTTATAGGAATCTAAAAAATTGGAGAAGGTAAGATTGTAAACTGAGGTCTGTCTGAAAGGTTATGGCTAATGAATGCATTTACAAAAGAACTCAGTGTTTATACGATTGCTCCGCATAAATAGTCAGGCTGGATATAATACTGATAAAGTGCGCCCACTTGCACAAAACACCCTGTTCGCAGGTGTTTATTTCAAAGAAGCATTGTTAGCAGCTTTATTGTAAATCTTATCCCGTGTCCAGGTAAGCAGAGCAATAATGGAAAATAAAAATCCGAAAAACTCCACCGCTAATCTTATTCTGTTTCCCACCATCCATTCGTTGGCATCTGAAATTATTTGATTTGCAGGAACATTGCCTTGAATGGCATCTTCATTTGTGGCATGAATGAGTGGAGCTAGATAAAAAATCAAAACTGATGAAACAATAAGACCAACCAAGGCTGTCAATAACAGCCAAATTCTTGATTTAATCGCCAACTTCCATCCGAGTATCATGGCCAACAAGGAAAAAAGAGTAAAAAAGGGATTTAGCATAAAGAAGAAAAAGCCCCCTCTGACCGGTATGGCATCGTAGTCTTTTATAGATTGGGGGGGTGAAGAAAGCCATTTGGGTATTACTAGTGCCTCATTGAATAATTGTCCGCCAAACCAGGTACCCCAAAGAATGACAGAAAGAATTAAGAAGGATGTAGTGATTTTGTTTCTCATGTGATGGTTATTAAAGCCTTGAGGTATAGAAAAAAAGAAGGAACAGCAAGAATGAAAAATCTAAGCTGATCTACAACAACCCACTGTTTAATTGTGCTTGTCAGCAGGGTTGTGTCAGAAGAAGGATTACCGTCCAAAAGCCCCATGATTTTTAGTTGTGGAAAAACAAAAATAATAGTCAATACCTCAGCAAGGACGGACAGGGAAATAGATAAGATCAGCCATTTTTTTCCCGGTTTTTTCCAGTTTAGAATAAGGGCAATAATAGAAAAGAGAAAACCAATTGGCATAATGGGAGAGGTCCAAAAGTTTTTTGTTTGAACATGACCGCTAGCGAATTCAATCATTCCGTTTGGTATGTCCCGGCTGAATGCAGGAACGATCACCATCATTTGATATAGGGTGGCTCCCGTTAAAATGGCTACGAAAAACATTCCAATCCATAAGGTTGTCTCTCTAATTCTACCTTTCATTTGCATGTGTTGTTTATACATTACAAAAATGCAAGTGTAGAATCGAAGAACTATGTGACCTTGGTTAAAATCGCTTTCGCTTTGCAATACGATTTCTAATTCGGCTTAAGGATTCACGCTTAACGCTAATATAGGAGGCAAGGTTTTCCAGAGAAAACCTATCAATCAAATAGGGTTCATCTTCAAGAATCTTCAGATAGAGTTGTTCGGGTGACCCAAACCTGAATGCCTGCACTCGCCTAAAGGTTTCAATGAGAACAAATTGGTTAATCATCCGACCGCAATGTTCCCAGCTCTTAGTTGAATTAAGAAGTCCTTCAAATTGCAAATAATCAATGTGAATAATTTCGCAATCATCTGTCGCCTGAATAAAAAATTTTGTCGGCTTATTCAGAAGCAAACTTTCATAATCATGTAAAAACCCATTTTCAATTACCAATAAAATATTGGTTTCGTTTCCTTTGCTGTCGACGTGATACATTCGTCCAGCCCCTTTAACTATAAAATTAAGTTGCCTGAAATTATTGCCTGCCGATACAAGATGATCGCCTCGTTTCAGTTTGCTCGCCGTCAGCAAGGGCAATAAATCACTTAGCTCCTGTTGCGATATGTCGGGAGTAATTTGCTTAATTACCTCGAAGAGTTGGCTTATTTGCATTTAAGACGCCCGATCGTTTATTAGAATCTCAATTATCAGTCCCTTCGCCTATGTTAAATTCAGCAATTTTATTATCCCGTAAAAGAAAGTTATGATATACAGTTTCGTCCGCCAGTAATTTGCCACTTAAATCGTGAACAACCTGATGAACTTTTACTCTAACATTTTTATTTTCTGCTTTAATCTCTAGAGGTGTCACTTGTGAACTCACTAGAGTAAACTGTCTCTTCCAGTATTCTTTTACCTCCTTGTGTCCATAAACATGTCCTCCTTCCATACCATTAGCCCATTTCACATCTTCTGTCATCTCTGAAATAACCAGATCAATTTTTCTGTCGTTGAAATTTCTATATAATCGATGAAAAAAATTGTCAGGACTATCCATTGTAGCCATAATTGTTTTGAACATTGAATGCTAAAGACCTTCCGTTTCTAAAGGTTGAATTAAATCCCAGAGATTTCCATATAAGTCCTCAAATACTGCGACTATACCATAACTCTCCTCTTTTGGAGCTCGCAGGAACTTAATATTTCGGTCACACATTTTATTATAATCTCTCCAAAAATCATCGGTATGTAAAAAAAGGAAAACTCTACCTCCAGTTTGATTTCCAATACTTGCAGTCTGTATTTCATTGGCTGCCTTTGCAAGCAAAAGACAACATTCTTCTGCGCCGGGTGGAGCAACCAAAACCCATCTCTTTTCTTCACTCAGCCTGCTATCTTCAAGAATTTTGAAATCCAATTTCTCCGTATAGAATTTTATTGCTTCATCATAATCTTTTACAACCAAAGCAAGGTGTGCAATCTTCTGTTTCATGCAAAGTCTATGAAGATTTCTCTCTTCTGTTTGAATTTAAGACCCTCTCTAAGCAATTATACAACGGGTGCATGCTTTCAGACGGGATGTTATCGAATGCTGGATAGGCACGCAACAGCAACCTGAAAGAATTATTAACGGATAGTATGCTGCACTTAAAAAATTCCCATTTCACAGAATGGATATTATTCTGTCCTTAAAAGCTTTATCGGGTTTGTTTTAACCGCCTGCCACACCTTGATACCTGATGTAATCCCTACAATAGCAAATAACACCAGCACTGCATTAATTAAAGTAGAACTGGCAATACCTGAATTTACCGCGAATATCATATCAAGTAAAAGTTTTGTAAGGGCATACCCTCCATAGCAACCCAGTATGGTACCAACTACAAAAGTCCAGAAATATCCTTTGTTGATTAATACAAGAATATGGTGTGATCTTGCACCTACAACTTTACGCAATGCTATTTCCCGCATTTTTTTCAGGACCGTTAACGACACCAATGCAAATAGACCGGTAGCAGTGAGTAAAATTGAAATGATAGCAAACCAAAAAAAGATCTTTGCTATATTATTAGTGACCTGGTAAGCTTCCTTAGGTAGTTCGTTTTGATAAAATCCGGTAAAAGGTTTCATAGGAAATATTTTTTTCCATGCATCCCTTGTTTTAGCATATACAGGTTCCAAATCAGAAGCCTGTGCCTGAATAACAAGAAACTGATACCTGGTTTCAGCTCCTAATTTCATCACTACAGGCTCTTTTGGATCAAACAATTCATCAATTTGGAAATCTTTCAGAACACCCACTACCGAATAATGAATACTATCTATAAAAACCTTCTTGCCAACGGCTTCTTTTTCTTTCCAACCGTAAGTGGCTGCAAAATTTTGAGTAACTAAAATGGAATTGGTATAGTCGCTCTCCATCTGTGGGTCAAAGTCTCTTCCTTCCTCCATTTTGAGGTTCATTGTTTTTACATAATCTCTGCCTACTTCCAGATAATTGGTTTCATTTTTCTTTCCTTCTGCTTCAGCTATTACATTTCGGTATCCATAACCAATATGACTTCTTGTTCCTGCTAATGCTGTCACCTGTGGGATGGATGCTACCTCATTTCTGAAAGTAGAAAACGCCGAGCTATCCGTAATGACAACCCCTATTGTGTTTTCAAGATTATATCCATAATCATAACTTTTTTGAAATGCGGCATTGCGCGCAAAACCAATTCCTGCAATCACTGTAATTAATGCAATTGATAGCTGTAGTCCGAGCATGAACTTTGAAAACAAATTATTGCCACCGAATTTTACACTTCCCCGGAAAATTGAGGAGGGATTAAAGCGGCTGATATAAAATGCAGGATATGCACCCGCAAGCAAGGTGGTAAGTAAGACAGCGCTGCCAATGAAAATGAGTAAAATGGAATCACGTAAATAATCTGCTGCGATTTTTACGCCATTGAACATTTGGTTAAATGCCGGAAACCAAAAATAATTCAGGATGGCTGACAGTAAAACCGCAATGCAGACAATAAAGCAACACTCCAACAGTAATTGCATGATGAGCTGCTTATGCGAACTGCCCATTACCTTTCTCATGCCTATTTCTTTTAACCTCCGGTTGGCCTGAGAAACTGTGGTATTGGAAAAATTGAGGCAAGCAGAAAGAAAAATCAGAATGGCAAGAGCAAACGGGCCATAAGTGGCCGAATCATCAGGGCGTTGACGAAGTCCGTTCGCTGGGATATCGCCAATAACTGCATTCTCATGCAACGAAAGAAATTTAAAACCTGAAGCTTTCCAATCCACCCTTGCTTTATTTTGAACGGAGAGGTATTTATCGAACGACTTTGCAATTAAAGGAATATCTGATGGGTTAGGAATTTTGAAAAAAGCTGCGTCGAGCATCCATGACCAATCGTCTGGAGGTATTTTACTGCCATCACCCTTTAGATAATTTTCAAAGCTGGTGATGAATCCAAACTGCATGGTGGAGTTTACCGGGATATCTTTCAGAACTCCGGTTACCGTCAGCGGCATCGCATACTTTTCACCCGAATAGAATATTAATGATTTACCGATCGGGTCTTGTTTTCCAAAATATTTTTTGGCGATGGTCTCAGTAATCAGGAGAGAATTTTTATCGGCGATGTTATTTGAGCCGCTAACAACTGGAAAATTGAAAAGATCAAAAAATCCAGGATCTGTAAAATGAGCCTGTTCAGCGAAAGGATCACTTTTATCATACTTAACGCTCAATCCGCGACTATCATAGCGAACTGCTTCAGCTATGCCTGCAAAATCAGATTTGGCCTGCTTTACAGCAGCCTGGGGGAAAATTCCTCTTGCACCATTTGCTCCTGTCTGGAAGGTTAAAGCTCGATAAACATGATCACTGTCCTTATGGAAATTATCAAAACTTAAACTGAAGCGGTAGGTTTGAAACCCCCAAACCATGGCAGCAATTCCGATTGCCATTCCAATGATGTTGAGGGATGTGTAGCCTTTGCGGCGCCACAAATTGCGAAAAACGACTTTACAAATGTTTTTAAACATGGCTATGTTTTTAGGATCTATGAATGTTGCTTCTTAAATATACACTCAATTTTTGAGTGGGTTTGCTACAAAAAAATGTCCCAAGACTTCTTAGCCACAGGATTTATTTCTTATTGGCTCTTACAGGAATTTGCTGACAGGAAGGTATGAACTGAAGTTTGCTGGTAAGATTAAACCAAATATTTAGGGCTTTGCTTTCGACCTCGAACCCAAAATGGCACCCATGACTCCACCGCCAAGAGCCATCCTTACGGTTTCACCGACAATGTCGAGGATGTTGGCTGTGTAACCATGGTTCAGATTCATTATACTCAATAAATTCAGGTTTAGGCTTAGGGTGGTTAGGAACATGATTATGGCACCCACCTTCATTCCACCGAGAAATGTCCGGACTCCAGCCAAATACTCAAAAATGTATACAAGTAGAAATGCCTGAACAATATTTTTGAGCCCCAGTAGCAGAAAGTCCGGCGGTACCTTGCGCAAACCGTTGTATGGGACCTCTTCCATCTTCGTATATGGCGCGAGCAGGATTCCAAAAATCAAGTATCCAAGAAGAAAAATTGTTATCGATCCTACAATGGTCGCAACTAGAACTCTGATATACTTTATATTCAGCAACGTCATAAATATAAAAATAACCTACAGTTAGAACAGCGGTGAGATTGCCAAATTCAGTTTATATACTGGAAAGAGAGTGGCTTCATCGGCTAATTTATAATACTTAACCGCCAAGCCGCTATGGCGCAAAGTTTCGCAAAGGTTCCTTGCGTTCCTTGGCGTCCTTGTTTCCTGGCGGTTAAATCTTAGCATTTGTCTGCGATTACGTCGAAGAATCAGAAAACCCAATAAGTGTAGAACTTATCTTACTCTTCCAGTTACCCGCAATGCACTGATAAGTCTATCATCGTTTCTTTTGTCAAATTGCAGTAAATAAGAACTGCCCGAAATCATCGCGTATTGAATACTCATTTGGTTTTCTGTTGTGTAGATTATTGGATCTATTGTAGCAAGCCCAAAAGCAATGGAACTAAGATGTGCAGGATGAAAAATTCCAAAATAAATGGGCTGGTTATCTACGGTCACTGCGAATGCTTTGTCTGCCCCATAATTTTGAATAGTTGATTTTATATTTTTTGTCAACTTAAAAGTTGTGGATGATTGAGTATAAAATTCTATGTCTTCGTCGGCTACAAGTGGTGCGTCGGCTAAAACAGCATTTGAAATTGATAGTGTTGAAGGGGTAGTAGTCTGATCAACGTTAATTGAAAAGGATTTGAGCATATAAATTTCAACTTTTGGACCGGTTTTACTTACAGCATTGTCCTTTTCACAAGCTGTAAAAAGTGTAATGGCCAATAAGGAATAAAGCAGATACTTCATATAGCTTTTTTTCTTGACAATCAATTCTAACAAAGGGTTGCATAGCTTGCCGCTGGCGTTAGGGTTTTCTGTTCTGAATATTAATTTTCAATAAAGTTCTGAATAATTTCCTTATTTCCATCCTAGCCTTGTTCGTCAGCCGTAATATTGAAAAGTCCATATTTAAAGCGGTTTTCCTCTTGCGCCAATTCCCTGAAAGATTTGATGTTTGTTAGCATTAATCAAACAAAAAATATTTCCAATGCTTGTATCTCGTGTTTTTTGAAACAAACCATCCCTGCGGTATCTCCTGCTGATTAGTACCAAGAAGCCATGCAGTATGACTGTAAACACTGTGCTCATCTAGCGGATTGTAAACGACCCACTCTCTTGCCCCAAAGTCGTCAATGAGAAACCTCGGTTGCTCAAATAAAAGATTGTATCCTTTTTTATGGGGCGCGTACTGATATTTTTCTATGCCGACAACACCTGAATCATAATCTTTGTTTTGTGCTTGTAGTGTCAATGGATAATATCCTTGTTGCGTACGGTAATTTTCTATATCAATAATAAAAGGTGCAGCATTTTCAATGGCACGGTTTCTACTTAACTCTGTCAAGCGTTTAGCAAATGTCAATTGAAGAAGCAGACTGAAAACGGGAAAATAAATGAAATAAACTGGAAGCCAATTAGCATTTATTAGGGTCTGCTTCTTTAATAATTTCACTTTGGGAATTAGAGGTATCAGAATTGAAGTCCATATTAAAAGTGTAAGTACTCCAAAAGAAATTCCAACACTCAAAGTAGCAAAAAGAGAAATAATCAGCATAACAAAAGCACTAACAACCATCGCTGCTATTGCAAAACCAAATCTGTATTTCGGCATTATTAGCCATAAAATACCAATAGGAACTAATAATAGTCCTACAAGACCGAAAACCTGCAGCATTGTTGAAATTGGTATAGCAAACAGGTCATATTTTCCTGAAAGAAATGGGTAGGTAATTCCCAAAGCCAGCAATGCTGACAGAATAATTATTAGGATTATATGCTTTGCGACGTTTCTCAGGACAAATTTTCCGGTTCCATTATAAAAAACCGCATGTTTCCTACGGCTATTTTTATTTCTGTCTATCGATTTCGAGCATTGAGTTGTTGAGCCACCTTTCGTACCAAGTCCCAAATGTTATCTATCGGATTAAAAACTGCTTCCATAAAGTTGCTTATAACGGCTAGTTTTTTTGTGACTGAACTGTTGTTTAGTAAAGTTAATGTAGATGGTGTGATATTCTCAGATAGCATAGCAGCTAAACTCTTTATTAGCGGTATTCGTTTCTCAATTTTCTATGTCTGTAAAAATAGTAGCAAATTCCCGCTATCATGAATAAAGGTCCAATTAAGTATTGCAGAGTATTATTTTCTTGCTTTATCGTCAAACTGCTTTTTAAAAAAGATATGTTATCGCTACGTAAGTCATAAATACGAATCCGGCCTTTGGATTTTATCAAACTTGATGTATCGTTTATTGAAATCCCAATATATAGTCGTTTCCCTTTCTTAATAACTTCCTCAAACTTTTCTTTGTCAAAAGAGCTTAAAAAGTCAGCGGGTATTTGAAAAGGCGTCTCATACTCTATTAACCAGATATAATATCTTTTTGTCCCCTTTCTTCCATCAACAAATGAATAAGATGATAATGTCCCGTCAATAGTAATTAAATCTGAAGGTGATGAGACTCTTTGGGTTGTGATTGCTGAATACGATAACCATAGTCCAATTAATATTGAAAATGACACAAATGCATATTGTCTTTTGTCAATCCAGGGCTCTATGTAATTCCACATTTTTCTAGATGAGGTGTAGCTTGATTACTGCAAACGTTTTCGATTCTTGTGTTCCAGAGGGTTTCGGAACGCAAAGTTTCATTTTATCAATAATGTTCAATACAAGAAGAAAGCTTCAACTCTGCACCTCAGTCGGTCTGGTGCAAAACCCGGGTTAACTGGCGTGATTTGTTACTTGCCCGGGTCGACTAGTTCAATCATATTATAAAGTACACCAGGGCTGTCAATAGGCACATTGCACCGGAATTTGTCTGCTAAACTTATGTCAAGCATTGGCCTCTCAAATTTCATTGCGTCTAGTCCTTTAATGTCTGCTTGGATAATTATTCTATTGTCCTTCCGAAAAAAGTGAAAATTGTAGTCGTGCTGATGGCTGCGATTAAATTTAAACTGTCTAAAGGAGAAGTAATATTTATTGTCATAAGTAATTAAAAAATCATTTTCTCCGTAGTCGTTTATCATATTGTCCTTGGACTTGCCATCAAAAAGAATTGTATATTTTTCTCGCCTGCTAAATAAATCTTTATCTGTCGAACGGTCGATGGTATTAACGCTTATTCCAAATTCAATTTTTACTTTGTCCGAGGCCAATGGTGCATCTGCCGTCACACGGATAGAATTGCTGTCCCACATTGCGTAGTAGTCTTTGTTGATTTTACAGATACCAAATCCACCTAGTATAAGAATTACAAGTCCTGATATGATTAATATTCGTTTTTTCACTTTACTATCGGTCCTCATGGCATGCAGCGTAATGGCCAGGGCTTTCTACTGTGGTGATATTCTCTAATTCTTCAGCCTGAATCCCGAACATGCGGGATTGCGTAAAGTTAATGCGCTAAAATAATATTCTCACCCTTACCGAACGACACGTTTGAGTAGGCCTCAGTCAGGTTCGCAGAAATCCCATGTTGTGCATTTTGCTCATAGGGTCCTATTTGATGCTGCAATCCTCAAACCGATACAGCCATCTGCGAATTCTGGAGTAATCTGGTATCTTTTATAAACCGTGCAATGAATGGCCCAGTTATGATGGCAACCGCCACGAAGCACCCTTTCAGGACTCTCTACCTGGCATGAAGTTCCATCAAGCGGGATCTGGTATGCATCTGGTTGGAAATAATCCTGGCACCATTCCCATACATTGCCGCTCATATCAAAAATGCCCAATTGATTTGGGGCTTTCTGACCTACTTCATGGGTTTCAGTTCCTTTTTCCGTGTTTTTCAATTGGTGCAGGATAAATGGGTCTGTAATTTTCCCGGCGTTATTCTCGTACCAGCCTACGGTGTTGAGATCGTTGCTCCCGCTAAAGTGAAAATTGTCTTTCCAATGCTTGCCACCTCTTGCAGCATACTCCCATTCAGTTTCTGAGGGTAGGCGAAAGGATAGGCCAGCAGGTATTGTATCCTTTATTTCATTCAACCTATTTAGTTTTTCCAAAAAGCCAGTTTCGGATGTAATATCATTATACGAAACTTTATCAACAGGCCTGTTGCTCTCTTTAACAGCATTATGATTATCCTTCATAACATATTCCCATAGACGCTGGGTTACAAGATATTTTGAAATAAAAAAATCATTGATGTGGATGTTAAGTTTCAGATCGTCGCCCCACAAATAAGTAGTGTCTCCTGTGCCTTTTACAAACACCATCGGGAAATGATAATTGATTTCAGGAAAGAAAATATCAAAATGGGTCATGGCTGCGAAATTTTGAGTATTTGTTTTATTGTGACGCTCTTAAAGTAAGCGTCCAGCCAACGGTAACTGCTTGCTGTCCATTATTTCTGACAATGAGATTTTGGCGGCAGATTTAGAATCTCTAACCATTATTTCTCTTCAACCACTTCTTCGTCTATTATTCGCCTAAAAATTTGATTAATTTTTTTCCCGTTGGCCACAATTGTTAAAACAAAGCTGTGGTAATCGATAAATTTAATCTTACGCTTTTCTACTTTGTTGTCGGCCCACTTAAATGTTAGGAGTTTTGTTGTCACTAAATAAGTTCCGTTCTTGAAATTTTCAGTTAGAATTTCCCCACCTTTTGGACCAGTATGCATTAATATGCTCCCGTCTTGTTTAAAAAACATGTTTATCTGTTTTGTTGAGTCAGACCAAAACCATGCACCCACAATTGACTGCGTCTGTCCAAAAGTTAATTTAGTTAGGAATACAGATAGTAAAATGCTAAATGCTCTTTTCATTTATGAGTCGCGTTTTATGTTTAAAATAGGATGGATGTTGATTTAAATTGCCACCAAGGTCTCCGGCTTGCCGATTTTTGCTGTAACCTTTTTGCTGATCTCATGCCTTCATGAGTTGTTGTTCAATTTGGAAAATGACTGCCGCCTAACTGTCTAACCGAATTTTTTTCATGAAAAGATAGTCGAAGATTGTGAACTAAAAGTAGGAGAGGAATGTTAACTGAAGGTAGCAACTAAATAACCTTCATCGGGCATTTTTTTCCAGATCTTTTTAGTGTTAGTTACATTTTTGTTTCAGAAATTTTTATTACGCGGTATTCGATCTCAAGTCTCTTTGCATTTTCTTCTACACTTAGATCAAAACCCGCTTTTCTCCTTAGTTTATTGACCTTTTTAGGTTTTTTGATAGGATAAACGAGATCAACGAAAGAAGTGTGAGTATTTTCATATCGATTTTTAATTACTGCTAACGTACCCTGATTCACGCAGGGCCAAAAAAAGTTACGAAATAGATATTTTAGGCCGTGTGGGTTACCTTTTTTTCATCCAATCCAATACCGCCTTGCCTGTGGGAAAACCAATGTTAGCTGTAAATAGAATAGACAACATCGTTCGAGAATTTACGAAGGAAGGGAATTCATTGATGTCTGCCCGGTACAAATCCCCATTTGAAAATATATTGATAAAATTTTGAACTAAAGCTGAACATCGTACGTCGCGCCCGAACCGCTGCTAATGCCTGTACCTAGGTGATGTTACATGGTCCTGACGTGCTTTTTGCAAATACTTTTGTTGTGTGCCGTTTTATTTTAGGCCAAGTCTTTTTTCTTGCTTTGTAATTTCTGGGTCATCCCAAATTTCAATAGTATATTCGTAAGCATTCAACCTCTCTAACTTCAACGCTTTTTTGAAAAAGTCATTAACTTTTTTCTTTTTGTCGGTAATTATCTGATTTGTCGCAATTACAAATTTGAAGGTCATTCCTTTATTAGCATATTCTTTAAGCATAACTCTGATGTCAGAAAGGTCATCGTCTAAATCAAAGGCATGTTCCCTTATCGAAATTAAAAGGCTGTAATCAATAAAATTCGTTTCTGCCCTTTTAACGAAGTAAAATTTAAAATTCCCCCAAGGCTTTGATACTTCAGTTGATTTTTTCTTTTCGCCATCGCCTGTTGTCCAGCTGATTTCATATACTGTGGATGCTTTGTCAGCATTAATTAAATTCAGAACTCTGTTTAATCTTCTTTCTATAAACTGTTCTTGTTTAACAACTTTTCCTGTTTGCTTTTCCTTAAGTTTAGCATTAAGAAGTTCTATTTCATTCCTAAGTGTATCTTCTCTCTTCTCAATTATGCCAGGCAGCCTATCTTGAACGGGGTTATCTGATTTGTCTGGATTTTCAAGTATTTCTTCAAATGCTTTTTTTAAATCGTTTTTAAAAGTTTCAATTGCTGTTAACTCAGCAGAGTATTCTATTACCCTATATTCTTTTAAATCACTTGGCAACTCGGCTAAATTCTCAGTAATCATTATTGTCCTATTACTTAAAGCATGCCTAACGCCTAATTCATAAAATACATTTGGGTTTAAATCAGTAAGGTTAGCGATAACAATATATGCACTTTGAATCTGTTCTAAAATATCCTTAATGAAGGAGCCGGGTTGTGAGATTTGGTCGGCTCTTACTATTTTAAATTCTTTATCTATTTCGTCGATTGCCGGCTTAATCATTGTCTTCAGAACAGCGTCAAACTTTTTATATCTGTCACTGTCTTTTTTGCCTATTGGGGAGATTATGAAGACTTGCTTCTTTATCATTGGTTTGGTCGTTAATTAGTTGCACACAACGAACATGGGTTTCTACTGTGCTGATATTTCGTGATTTGTTCAACCCGAACGGAAGCTGAGTAGCGAACAAGACGATGAGTATATATTCTTCAACAAACAAAGCAGAAGACGCCCTGCAGCCGCTGCTTTAGTCTTTTTTTAAGTTGGAGTAAATTATGGCACATAATAGGCCTAATATTAATCCGATAATCGGTAATGCCCAAAAGCCATTACCTGCGTCCTTGGTATCAAATATGTAGGCATTCCCTGGTTCATAGTGAAATAACCCACATCCTTTAAAAAAACCAGTTACTAAACTAATAGCAAATCCAATTCCACCTCCCGTAAGAGGATAAGACCAAAGCCTTTCCTGAAATTCTTTTTTTCTTGCTTCTTTTTCTGCTTCATTTGCTTCTTTTTGAGATTCAAGTTCTGAATTCCTTTTGTTTAATAATTCTTCTAATTTTTTCATACGGAATTAAGTTTAGATTCACAATCATCAAACCCGAAATAGGTTTGTGTTTTAAAATCATTTTCCGCTGATTGAACAATCCTCTTCAGGTCTTCAAACTCTCTGTAAAGAATGGATTGAGATATATTTTTTTGTTCAAGTTGTGCAATGTAATTTTTTGCCTGAAGTAGTTTTGGTTCTACTGACTTTCGTTTTAATTCTTTCAACTTTGAAAGAAAATTCAGTATTGGAGTTCTATTTTTTTCTAATACTTTATCTTGCTCCTTTTCCCATTTGAAAGTATAGTCTCTATCAATTTCAATTGCTTTTTCTAAATTGAAAATCATATTCTCAATATCATTTTTGTAAGAGTAATACTTTGCGAGATGATAAAATGCTTGTGAAAGATTAGCGTTAAGTGAAATGGCTTCTTCGCAATATTTAATGGCATTGCTCAACAGTTCGTTTTCCAGCGTATCATTCCTTCCTGTCATCTGAAAATAGTATGATAGTGACAGAAAAAATTTGCAGTCGGATAAAATCGGTCTGAATGACGTATCATCTTTTATTATGCCATTACCTAATTCATTTGCCTTGAGTAAATACTCCATTGCAATTGTTGGGTTAATAACATTATTGTTTTGTACTTTCCCAGTAATATAAACCCGTCCAAGTTGATGATATGAAGGAAAAAAGTATTTGCCCATTTTTTGTGAAATAGATTCTTTAAAACATTCAATGGCTGCATCTAAGTTTTCTTGTCTAACAAATTTGCAGGCATTATTGTAGTACTCTTTGACTTGTGTTTCGAAAGGAGATTGAAGTGTATCAAGAATACTATTTAAGAGATTGTTTTGATATTCTATCCTTTGGATAAGTATCCCGAAATTGTAGTTAAGGTCACTGTGCATTGCTTCGACTGCACTTGTCACTTCCCCAAAGCCTTTTTCGCTAATTTCAGACAGTCGGTTGAAACCGTCCTCAATGGCTATTACCATCTGCTCATTTGTCGCAACTATTTTTTTTGTTTGGTCAGAAATTACTTTGGTTTGTTCGTGAATAGTACTCCTAATCTGATTCCATTGCTTATCGAATGTGGCTTTTATGTCTGATAGAAAACTTTCAGCTTGACACCATTGTCTATAAGTCACAGCACTTGGATACCAGGTTGACATTATCTAAATAACTTGTATTATTATACTGCTGAAATAATAGCCGCTAACGCCCATGTTTTGCCGCCAAGGCAGAAAGAAAATTACGAAATTATTGCTACAGGCAGCGTGACTTATTTTTTTCTTACTTCAAGCCGCACTGCCGCATAGCAAGGTTGCAAACTGATTGTTGGCTGTGGATCTTTCGACTGATCTTAACGACTTCAACTTTACTTCTTCATTCATTTCTACTTTTGTAATTTATTAATTAGTCGTTTAGAGAATTAATTCCCTGCTTTTTGAGTTGTTCAAGATGTTCTTTCATTACTTTAATCTGCTCTACTGCGTGTCCTTGCCAATTGATAACTTCTCCTACAACTCTAAAAGGATGTGTGGAACGATATGATCTTGTTGGATTTCCTGGGAATTTTCTATCTGTCAAATCAGGGTCATCTTCAATTTCACCTGTTGGTTCTACCAAGTAAATTCGTTCATGTGCATCTCCAAATGAAAGTTCAGCTCCCCAAATTGCTGCGTCCAGAGTGGATGATAGAAAAATATACTTGGCATTTTTATTTTGTCCGTAATTCGAGTTGAAACCAATTTCAATTAGGTCACCAACCCTTAAGTCAGCCTTTGTCCCGTGAAAATAAGTTTGCGCAAAAGGTGTCGCATCCTTTCTATTTGGATCTAGTTGGTTTGTTTGTTCCATTGTTCAAATCTATGTTTGATTGTCTTAGTCGATAAAATGATATAAAATTGAAATAATAAAAATAAGCTGATTGATATTCGTCGCCCGGAACTGCTGGTGGTAGTAGCACAAAAGGTGATTGAACTTCCGTCCCCTGCCATATAACAAATACCGATGTTAGCGATTCGTTGTTTTTATTTCTGCTTTTTGTATATATAGATGATAAGCATTAAAAAGTATCCATAAAAAGTAAAATGCAAAAACAACTCTTTGCCCTACCGCTGGCACGTTCGGAAGTACAAAAGGCCAACTTCCAAAAATTATAGTCAGCCAGGTAAACAGCAAAGACGGTTTAATGGCTTTTGACCAGTAGGGTGATTTCTTCATTTGTTTGGGATAGGTAAATGCTCCAATCAAAAAGAAAATGTAGCTACCAAAACTACCAATAGTATGGAGCAGCATTGTTAAGGATTGTTTGTTCTCAAAATCACCCGGAAAGAAACCTGAAACAGACATAAATAAGCCACTGAAAAGAAGTCCTATTAATGGCAATTTACTTGATTTTTCTGTCGCTATGTTTTTGTAAAGTCCAAATGCAAATACTGAAATTAGAATTCCGGGTGTGATATATCCTACAATATTCCAGGTCCATTTATTTGGTGCGTCTATTGAACCAAGTTCACTGATAGCCTTTGTCAAAAAACTATATTCTCGCCTTTGGTTTGCCATAATAAAATAGGTTAGCCAAAATATTACCGGGGCTAAAAAACCGATTATTGCGTATTGTTTATTGGTCATGCATTTTAACTTCGTTTAAAGCAACGAAGTTAGAAACCAACGCAACGGGAGAATTTGACATAGATCAAAATGCAACTTTGTTGGACCTTATTCTGCTTAATGTTTCTTGTGTGATTCCCAGGTGTGAGGCTATCATTCCAAGAGGAACTCTTGAAAGTTTGTTTTTAGAAGTTTTACAAAAAAACTCATATGGTTCCTTCGCTGTATGAAATTGTAAAGAAATTATTCTTTCGGATTGTTCCATAAAGTACTGCGAAATCAGCATCCTGCCAAACCGTTCCATTTCGGGAAAATCTAAAAAACATTTTTCAAGGTGGGTAATGTTAATTGCAATTAGTTCAGATTTTTCCAAGGTTTCTATATAACAGTTGTCGGGCACATTTTTCATAAAACTGTATATGGAAGTTATCCATTCTCTTTCTGCTGAAAAATTGTCCGTTATTTCTTTATTTTCCTTTTTGTAGAAAATACGTAGCAGACCTGAATTTATGAAATAGGTGGTATTGCAAATCTTGTTCGGTCTATGCAAATACTTTCCCTTTTCAATTGTTTTTAGATGGGAAATTTCTCCTAAGCGTTCCGAAAGTTTGTCAGAAACGGGTATGAATTTGCTTATATGTTCAATTAGATTATCTATCATTTATTATATGCTGTCTTACAATGACCGTTAACGTGCACGGCAATTCCACCGGCCTGGAAGGAAAATTACGAAATTGCTGTTGAGGAATGCTGGGCTCATCTTTTCTTCATCAAAAGGGAGTGCCGAGATATTATTTACAATCAGATTTCTCTAACCTTTTTAATTTTAAAATTCTGAAAAGCTAACGACAGAGAAATGAACCAAACCGACCAACCCAAATGCACAAATCTTTGTAATAAGCCTGTGTAATCACGTTTTATGGTTTCTACTGGTATTGCTCTCAATACGATTAGTAGTATTAGAATGAAACTCACTAAACTCAATATTCTTAAATGGTTTATTTGTTTTCCCCTCCATAAGATTAATGACAATAAAGGTCCTAATAATAGAAGTAAGAGGGTTGGTCCTGATTTGGAATGCATGGGGTTTCCTGAATGAAAAATTGCAGCCCAGCCAAACATAATGCTGAATCCCAAAATTCCAACTAAGGGAAGCTTATTTAAATTTAATTGTCGGCAAATGGTGAAAAGCCCAATTAAAAATCCAATACTCAATATCACACAAACCCAGGTAGAGAGTGTCATAAAATTTTCAGAGGGTGTACCGATTGCTCCTAATTGACTTATCGTATCCTTTAAATGGCTGTAATTGTCATGCAAATTCGCAGCTATGAAGGTTGAACTCCAAAAAATAATGGGAATTAGAATTCCTGTTGAAAGTAAAAGACGTATGGTTAAAGATTTCACAGTCAAATATTAAAGGAGATATCAATTTTTTGAATCGAGTTTTAAGATAGGTTGTAATATTAGGTTCATAGCTTGCTGCTGGGCAGAAAAGAAAATTACGAATTGCTTTTGCAGGAAGTGTGATATTTTTTGTTATCCTTCAATCCAGGTTGCCAGAAAGCTGCCGGGTAAACCGATTGATGAGGAAATATTCTTCAGTCATCATAGTAGAAAATCCGATGTTGGCTCTTGTTCTAATCACTGTTGTTTGGATCTGCATTTGAAAAAAAGCTTCGCTCTATAATTCCTTGCCACCTCAGCACCCAAATCAAATTCGTAAAATGTTTTAAACTGTCCCTCAAGTACCCCAAGGATATTTTCGTTATCCGTAAAAAAAGGTTTTTTAAGAAGCGTCAACTTTTGTGAAACTGTTGAAATTGAAATTCTGTCAACATAAGAAGTATCGCTTTTCTTGGATTTGAAAACATTCGTGTTGTCGGCCTCTTGGAAAAAGTTTGTGATAAAGCGGTCTCTAGTAATAGTTGTTATAATTCCAAGGCCTGACATAAACCCTAAGGCAGTTGTAATGAATATTGTATCTTCTTTCAACTTGCATTGGCAGAGTACTGGGAAGTCTGGTTTTTGTAGCTCTTTAGGAGAAATTCTATTACCACTATCTGTCAGAGTTAGTCTCGCTCGATTGTCTTTAAAACCCTCAAATCCTTTCGCTAATTCCGTTTCAAGCTTTGTCAAAACAGAGAATTTAACAACACTTATTTTACTCGCAGTATCATAAGTTGACCATGCGAGGTCCTGCATTTGTGCTTGGGTTTTCGAGGACAGGAGGAATATGAATGCTCCTAGTAAGAAGGTTCTCATAAAATTAAAGCCAATGTTGACGCTTGCTGTGCTGGCATTTAATACCGTCAGCCTGACAACCGAAGCCGATTGAAAAACCAAAGTACAAAATATATTCTAGTGCCCTATAGTATTCGGCCACCCTGAAAGTCCTGGAAGAATCATTGCAATACCATCGTAAAGTTCATAACTAAATAGCTATTTACCTGGTATAAAATACTACATTGATTTCTAATAATATCAAACGTCATCAATGAAAAAGCAAATCGTTTTTCTTGCATTACTGATTCTTGCAGGTGCAGCAACATATGCCCAGAATGCGCAACGCAGAACAGTTGAAGAAAGGGTGAAGTCGGCAATGGAAATAATGACACCCGCGCTGGGTCTTGATAAAACAGCGCAATCTCATACAGACACAATATTTATTAATTATTACAAGGCAATGGATAAGCTACGTGAAACTATGCAGCCTGGAACAGCTCCTGACCGGGGGCTATTTGAAAAAGTCGCTAATGACCGGGATGAAGCTTTGAAGAAAGTATTATCCGCTGATCAGTTTAAGAAATTCAAGGACGAAGTGGAAGCATCTTTACGTCCGCAGAGAAGGCAACAATGATCTTAAGCCCCCCAAAAAGAACAGAACGGCATTCGATCATGAACAATTCCATAAAGTCAGCCGTAACAAAAGTTGAGTAGCGATTTGCTGCTGATGTTTACAACTTCCAGCCAATATGCAGAAAACACCATGTTATATACAGGGCTACTCATTCAGGCCAATCAAGAAGTCCAAAGTCAGTTACTAATCTGCAAATATTACCGTTAGTGTCAAAGCCAATGTATGTTGCATAAAGACCGTCACCCCAACCAGTCGAAAACATTGCTACATTAAATCCGTTTTTGTCCCACAATAGCCATGAGCGAGTATCTTTATATGTTTCCTCCATCTCATCTATAACTTTTATATAGTTGTCTTCTGCTGAAGCTAAAAAGTCTGAGTATTGTTTTGCTCCTGATGAATCCATGTAACAACCAGTTCCAGAATCCACTCCATAACCATAGATGTCCTTCGGGTCCAGATTTGACAGATCTTGCTCGGGTGTGACGGCCATTGACCAGCGAGATGGCGATTTGTTAGAGAATTTTATCCTTGAAAATCCGACTCGTTCGTCAGTATTAATTTTGGCGATTGCTAGCTCAACAGGAAAAGGTCCAACGGGAAATGTTGTATCAAACGGTTTGTCGTCATTATATAAAAACGGATCGCATGCAACGATCTTTCCTTCGACGATATTCAATAGACCGATATTCACAGAATAGAATGAATACAGGGTTTTTTCTGTGTCAGCATGTGTATAGCTATCGCCAAACGCTTCTTCTAAATATGTCGGGACAATTAGAGTGTTCATTAGGCTTGCATTTAACGGCCAAACCTTTCTGACTATTCATTTACCACTCCCTCCATCATCTCCACCATCTCCATCAACACCGCAAAGAGCCATGTCTTGATTATTGCCGTATTTTAAATTGAATGTTGATTGCCACAATTGACTTGTAAAAGAATAATTACGTTTGTTAGCATGCAACTCAACCTTCGTTTTTGCTTCCTTATGTCCAACAACATAACCAGTAATAAATACTGAATCTTTTTTGTATAAGTCAGTATTTGCACGATGGATATGCCAAATTTTATCAATGTCCTTTGTTGGAACTAGTTTGATCCCTGGATTCTTTTTTATTAAATAAAAAAATTTTTCATAGTTGAGAATTGATTTTCTTATTCTGGAAGATTTTGATTCCAATTTTGAAACTAGAATTCTTAGATCATTAAATTTTGAAATTTGATTAGTCCTCGTATTCATGATTGCTATTGTCTTTTTTAATGAATTTTAAATTCTGTTCACGAAAGAATTTGTCAACAAATTTAGGCGTTTTGGCAACTATATCTTGGCGTATTGTTCTTTTCACTGCATCTAATTGTTCTACAGTTTTATATGGGCTATTGGGTATGAATTCAACTCCGCAAAGCGCACTTAAAATATCATTGTCATGGGTGCTCCATGTTGCAATAAAAAATTTTCTATTACTGTAAGGAGAATTTTTCCCAATTAAAAAAACTTGCTTCTTTTCATTTTTTAACTCCGTCAATACACAAGAATATACACTTGAATACTCAGTTAATTGTCCTTCTGCTACACCATCTCTTGACCATATTGTTAACTTCTCATTCTTAACTAAGAGTACAAAATGATAAGTGTCGGTATCGTTAGTTTTTTTGAAATAACCATAATAAGTTCCAACATTAAACTGCTTAAGATTCTTTTGGGTTTTGTGTTCAATTTTTCCACTATCCTGATTATAAAAAAAGTCTGAACTATAGGATGATAAAATATGTGAAAGTGACTTTTCCACATAATTGACAGTGCTTCGTCTTATCCAATCTGTGTCTTTTTTAATCGCATTAAAAGTTGACTTAGGAAATTTTATTTTTTCGTTGAAGGATTTGTATGTGCTTATAGTCTTGATAATTGTCAAGATGCTTTCAAATAGAATTTTAGTTACAAAAATATGAATCTGTTTTTGCTCTTGCACTATGATGATTGTGGCCTTCATTCTAAATTTTATGGACTAAAAGTCCAAAACTATAGTCTTTTTAGACTTTTTCTTTAATAGTTTTTGGACTTATTAAAGTTGCCGACAATTGTACAATTTTCAACAACAAAGCGATATAGTTTCATGTGGTCAATCTATTTTTTAATTCAAAACCAAAGCTTATGTCTCATTTTTATGTTCGATGTGAGCGATGTTACGGTAGTGGAGAATTGGATTGTCCACAATGTAACTCGGGCCTTTTTACGGTTTCCGGCGAGAAGTTTTCCTTGTTTAGTGGATGGGAGACATGCGACCATTGTGACGGAACAGGTCATGTGGATTGTCCTGATTGTGGGGGGAGTGGCGAGGTGAGGGATGAGGATGATTAGTTTCTATTGTTGTTTATTTACCACTTTTGGGGCCTAAAATGCGGTAGTCGGTCAGATGCCGCATTTTTAGTTTCATAGTGTATGTCGCTTCCTTCACTGAATGCTCAAGGCTTAAATAGGCACAAATCATACTCCATGAGGTGTTAAAGTCTATTTACCAAAATTTGATTTTGAATGTTAATTTTTTTGCCGGCAGGTTGCAACACCTTTGCAGCACTATTATTTCGCACCACTCAATGTTCTACAAAACATAATGACATCCTTGCGTTCCCTCGCGCCCTGGCGCCCTTGCGGTTAAATCTTAAACTCAAAAACCCTAAACCCTAAACCCGAAACCCGATAACCATTCGTAAATTGAGCCTCATCAAATAATGAAGAACCCCTCCATCATACAAACCATCAAGATCTTCTTCCAGCTTTTGAAAGAAGCCTTTCAGGAGCTGATGAAGAATGATGTTTTGCGTATGGCTGGTTCCACAGCCTTCTTCACAACCTTTGCCTTGCCACCCATTCTTGTAATAATCATTCAGGCGCTTGGATTGGTACTTAATCCAAGGATGATCAGTAGAAAACTTTTCCAGGGACTTGCAGATACCATCGGGAAAGAAAGTGTGGATCAGGTAATACAAGTCCTGAGAGCTATGCGCAAGCTTGCAGAGAATTGGTTTATAACAATCGCAGGATTTATATTTCTACTATTTGTTGCGACCACGCTTTTTAAAGTGATCAAGAGTTCTCTCAATCAGGTCTGGAAAGTTCGGGTGGTTGAGCGACAAAATTTTTGGTTCGGTCTAAAAAACAGGCTGCAGGCCATAGCAGTTATTCTGGTAGCGGGAATTCTTTTTGTAACAGGATTACTTACCGAAGGAATGCAGGCCTATCTCGGAGAACAACTTTCTGAATATTCTCCGGCTTTTGCTTCCTATTTTAATAGTGCATTCAGTTATATGATTTCGATCCTGATAGTTACCGCCTGGTTTGCAGTGATATTTCGTTTTTTGCCAGATGGTAAACCGCAATGGAGAATTGCATTGGGCGGTGCGTTACTGACAAGTCTTTTATTCGCACTTGGAAAACTCATTCTTCACTGGCTACTTTCCTACAGCAGCATTAATAGCATTTATGGAGCATCTGCTTCGATTGTACTTCTACTGCTTTTTGTATTCTATTGCTCTATGATTCTTTACTATGGGGCTGCATTTACCAAAGTATGGGGCATTAAAGAAGGTCGACCAATCAAACCAGATAAGCATGCGATTCAATACAAGGTTGTGGAGGTGCACCTGGGGGAGGAAGATCAGGATAAAATTTGAAAATTTGAGAATTTGAAAATTTGAAAATGAAAAACGAAAAATGTAAAATGGAAAATGAAAAATGAGAGATGATTTGTTGGGAAATCTCAAAATAAATAGGCGAGCGTTAAGCCTAAATAACTGAACCCACCTTTTTGTATATAAGTTCTTTCAGGAATTCCATATGAGGTGTTGGGTATACCAAATAGCTGGAGCCCAATATCAATTTTCTTATTCTTTATTCCTAATGAGGGCACAAATGCAAATCTTGTACTTGTATTACTGCTCGCCTTAACAGCAACCCCAGTTTGAAATCCAGCATACAATCTCCGCAAATAGTAATACCGGGCACCGATAAGAAGAGGGATCATCGAAAAGCTATTTTGATAGGATGATCCGTCCCAACTGAAAAAATTTCCTCTAAAGTGATTGAGGCCCAGACTAAGCGAAGCGCTTAATTTATTTGCAATCCGCTTTTCCATCGAAAAAAACAATCCGTATCCTACGCCTGCATCATTTGCGGGCTGGTAAGCAGGGGTGAAGATTGATGCCCCCGCAGCAAAATTCTTATGGTTTTCCTGGCAGTAGATGGTAGTATGAGAAATGAGAATCAAGATGATTATGACGGATATTTTCAGCATAAGATTGAATATGTCCGCTTCTTACGAGGGATGGTTTCAATGGGTTGGTGGAAAGGAAATATTTTCTTCTCAAGTGGATTAAAATCGTATTGAGTTAACCCCAAACCTGCCTGCGTGAAGCAGTCAGGCAGGGGCGCAAGGGCGCCAAGGTTCGCCAGGAGCACAAAAATAATCTTACTTACTTGCCTTAATTAATATCCCAAGATGAACGAGATCCCGAATGAGATCGTCAGGTTGTCCGGGATAGATAATTCCCCAATCCTTTCGGTTGATATTGAATTTAGCGACGGCTTCCGCAGTATTACCACTCACCGTGATCCTTGCAGGGAAAGAAATATTCTTCGTAATTCCTTTCAAGGTTAGATTTCCACTTATCTCATGCGTTGGATTTGCCACTTTATATTCGTTGATCTCATCTTGTCTCGGATCCACCGTGTCTGAAACGGTACCTGAAAATGGCTTAAGACCAGTCAGTTCAAACGAACCCTCAGGATTTTTTTCAACATCAAAGAAATCTGCAGATTTCAAATGCCCTAATAATTTCTGATTTCTTGCTGAATCAGAACCCTTGGGTCCTGAAACAGTCATGTTTTTCAGGTCGAATACGAATTTTCCCCCTGTAATATTTCCGCCCGATACATAGATGCTTCCGCTCTTTAATGGCACTTCTCCAGTGTGATATCCACTCACCTTGGTCCCAATCCATTCAATCCTGCTTTCGGAAGTGGATACATTCCATGCTTCCCCTGTACTATCACTGCTTACTTCTTTCGCTTCAGAGGTTTCGGCCTTATCACTATCAGGTGCATTGGTACAACCAATAAGTATCAACAAAGCTGCCACAGCTATAAAATGTAACTTCATAAGAGGTCTTTAGCTCTTTGCTGTAAAAACTATGCCTTTGAAGATATTCCTGTATATATTTTTATATTAATAGAAGAATTTTTGAGTTAATTAACCATCGTCATGAAATTATCACTCCTTTTATTCTCATTAATTGTCATATCAAGCGCATTTGCTCAGACTGATACAGTTAATGCTGCTGTGTATAATTGGACACCGACAGGAAAGAAAATTCCAGAGGTTGAATGGACGCAACTCATTGTCGGAGCAACAAAACATCTGGAGGAACTCAAGGTGGAAGCTATATCTATTCCAACAAGCCGGGGTTTTAATGGCCTTCCTGCCAGTCCGCTAAAAGAGCGAATGATCATCGTTCTGGGTGGATCAATGGATATTGAACTGAATGGTTCTCCAAAAACCTTATCATCTGGTAGCGTTGTTCTGATTATGCCACCTGATCAATTTAAAGTGCTGAATCGACAGGAAGCCACCCTTCATGTTTATTTCATAACATATAGAAGTAGAAGGAAGAGTTTAAATGATACAGTGAAGTCCAGAATTATTGACTGGAATGATCGTGTATTTAAACCAGGAGAAAAAGGAGGGAGGCGTGATTATTTGAATCAGGAAACATGGTTTTTGTCAAGACTTGAAACTCATGTCACAACGCTTAATGCAGGATTGCAAAATCACAATCCCCATACGCATGTACCTGAAGAAATTGTAATACTACTCAAAGGACAGATTGAAATACAAATTGGCACCGATAAATTTCTGGCTGAAAGAGGAGACTTCATCTTTCTTACTTCTGAGAAACTACACGGAGCAAAGAATATCGGGAAAGGGGAAGCGATCTACTTCGCTATACAATTGCAGTGATAGAATGCCTGTGAATTAGTTGATAAGTTGATTGGTTGATTCGTTGAGTTGGAATTAGGGAAGTAGGAATTGGGAATTTCTCTTTGTTCGAATTTATCAATTTAACTAATCAACTAGTCAACAAATCAACCTCATTTCCCCTTTTCAAGATTTCTATTAATCCAACTAACCGCCTTTTGAACATAATACTCTGCATCGATTTCCAGACTTTTTACAAGCTTTCTAATTTGAGGATGCTTTGACTTGTCTCTTGTGTACCATTCCACCATCACAAGGGAAAGCCTGCGTTTCCAGGGATCTTTTGATTTGCTGAATTCTTCAGAGAGACTAAAAATTCTCGCCGCCTCCGTCTTTACAACTGTGCGCAAGAACTGCATTCCTAATCCATCACAAACTGCCCAGTTATCGATTGTTTTAGAAAACTTCTTGAACAACTGGAATAGTTTTTCAGGATCATCCTTCCCCTTTTTTTCCATGATCTTGATGGCAATGATCTTTTCTTCCAGCGCACCAGATTTCCAAAGTTCCTGAGCCAATAGGAAAGATCCATCCCTATACTGCTTTGCGATCTCATTTAGAACAGGGGTCTTTACTCCATATATCTTTTGTTTTCCAGGCACCATCGTTTGAAAGAATGCGATCGCTTCACTTGAACCCTTTGATTTAAGGATACCCTGAATTTGTTTAAGCTGGACTGACAATTGGTTGATGATTGTTTTTAGAAACTCAAAGATTAGGAAGAATTTGATTCCTGATACCATGTTTCTTACAAAAAATTTCTGATCGCTGTTTCAATTCTCTCTGATAAGAAAAAGGCGGATAAAATTTTCCTGCGTATAGTTTTTCATAAGCAGGAATAAGATTTGGATAATAACGCTGAAGGAATTTATAATATAGGGTCTTGCTGTCGGCAGGTTCATTTCCAAATAAAGTCAAACCTCCAATCAGAATATAATCGGCCTGGTTTTCCCTGGCTGCGAGAATAATCTTCTCCAGCTCTTCATCATTATCACTAATGAAAGGAAGGATCGGGATAGCATTCACGCCTACCAAAAAGCCTTCTTCTTTCAGTTCTTTTACAAGTTGAAGTCGCTCAGATGGAGGAATTGCCCCAGGTTCCAGCATATTCGTAATATTTTCATCAAGGCTTGATATTGATACCGATAAGATCACTCCATGTTTCAAATGAATCAGGTCAGGAGGTAGATTGGCTGTATCCCGAATCGCTTTTAGCAATTTTAAATCTCTAATAATTCCTCTTCTCTTGGTGCTTATGAATACAGGAAATCTGTATTTCAATAATAGTTCTAAGGAGGCTTCTGTCAATCGCCATTCGGTTTCATGAGGCATATACGCATCGGTAGCAGAACCAACAGCAACAAAACCAAATGCTGATTTCTTTGCCTTATTTGCCAACTGTCGTTCCAGGATTTTAACCATATTGATTTTTGCCGATAATCCCTCCTCCATATTCACTCCATATTTACTTCCACGGATGTAACAGTAAAGACAATTACAACTGCAACCCAGATAAGGGTTCAATGAATAATCAACAAGGAACCAGTCGTCCCTTTTCTTCATTGTGTTCAGAATAGATTTCACCTCTTTTTGATGAATCATAATTAAAAATAGGCATTGAATATCACGAATGACCGATCGATAACTGTTGTTTTATGATTACTGAAACCTGTAACTTGTACGCCACAAATCAAATAACCTCTGTAGAAATGGCTGTTAAAGGAAAGGAGATCAGTAATCCCAGGACTGGTCAAAGTATCAAATTCGTCCAAACCAAAAAAGATACAAATGGCCAGTTTTTAGAAATGGTCTCCACTTATGAAAGTCAATCCAAAGAACCGCCACTACACTATCATCCCATGCAGGATGAATTTTTTGAAGTGACAAAAGGCGAGTTGTCGGTTAGGGTTAACGGACAATTATTGACCCTTTACGCTGGCGATAAACTTCACATACCCAGAAATACAAGACATTCAATGTGGAATGATACTGTGAGTAGAGCAGTAGTGAAATGGAAAGTGATTCCGGCGCTGAATACAGAAAATCTTCTTGAAACCATCAGTGGACTGGCATCGGAAGGAAGAACTAATAAGGATGGGCATCCTCCTTTTCTACAACTTGCTCTTATCGCAAATAAATACTCGAATGTTTTCAGATTGGCAAAACCTTCCTTCCTTGTCCAAAAAGTCCTATTCTCTTTAATTATGCCTTTCTCATACCTGGCGGGATATAGGGCGAAGTACAAACGATTCTTGGATTGAGCTTATTTACCTCACCCGTCTCGCTTCGCTCGCCACCCTCTCCGCATGCGGAGAGGGAAGAAAAAATCCAAAGGCTTCCTCTCCACGAAGTGGAGAGGGTTGGGGTGAGGTAATAAAGTCTTGGCGGTTAAGTCCTCCTGATCTCCTCCTGAATTTTCAACGCAATCAACTCCACCAGTTCATTACTTGCGGGCTGAGAGCCTTCAGCCAGAGAGATCTTGCCCTCTGACTCTTTTAATATTAGCTTCCTTGTGGGATGATTATGAAGACTAATTAAACTAACGAAGTAAGTGAAAGGAGAATCCTTGTATTCACTCACATGAGCAAAATGAATTTCCTCATCAAACCGGAATTCTATCATGAATGACCTGAGCATGAATTTAATTTGCTATCTGCTGTTACAAATAAATTTCATCAGGCGGGTAGAGCGGATTTCTCAGGACTAAAAATGTAGATAATTCAGAATATTACCAAACCCAGCAAGAAATAATTCAACATTTTCTGAATTTCTCTTTAATCATACGTAAAAATTGCGGCTAATGTAGGTTGTTACCGTTGTCTGGATCCAATTTATCCAACTATCGCTTTTGGTCGCTTCATTATTTTTGCGGCGATATAGGAAAAAAGCCCAAGGATAACTCCCGACAATGCTCCTATCAAGGGGGCCATAAGTACCATCATCCTTTTTGGATGATCAGGCCAGGGCATCTGTGCATTCATTGCGTGAAGTTCTGGATGATTATAAACATAGGTGTCAAAATTGATAACTTGGGCCGCGGTTACCCAGATACAATTGACAAGAGCTACCAGAAAGCCGTGCATAAAATATTTTCCGGGAGCATATTTGGCAATCAGGTATGCACTAAGGATGAATACAACAATCCAGAAAAAAGGCTCAATGGAAAAAGAGAGCCAGAATACTGAGGCAATGCCCATGATCATCCCAAGGATGGAAAGACCGAAGATCAATTTCCAGTTCATATAAGCAATTGTTGGTTTAGGTTGAGTTGGTTTTACGGGCCGGATGTACTAAAGGTAGTAAGAAGAAATAATCAAATATCAAATAACAAGAACCAAAGAATAAGAAGACTAAAATCTCAAAAGTCAAACACCAAGAACCAAAGAATAAGAACAAATTTCAAATTCCAATCTTTTTGATAATTGATATTTGAAATTTCTTTGGAATTTGTGATTTGGATCTTGGTTCTTTCTTCCTTACACTATCATTAACTTTGCACGATGAATAAAAGAGAAGTATTTATTGTTTCTGCAGTACGTACACCAATAGGAAGTTTTGGAGGCTCACTTAAGGACATACCTGCTACCAAATTGGGTGCATTGGCTATCCAGGCAGCACTCAAAAAAGCAGGTATAAGCGGGGATCAGGTAGATGAAGTTTTAATGGGCTGTGTTTTGCAAGCAAACCTGGGACAGGCGCCTGCCCGACAAGCCGCAAAACTTGCAGGGTTGCCAGATAGTGTTGTCTGCACAACAGTTAATAAAGTCTGTGCAAGCGGAATGAAAGCCATCGCCCAGGCTGCCCAAAGCATCGCACTCGGAGATAGTGATATCGTGATCGCCGGAGGAATGGAAAACATGAGTTCAGTTCCTTTCTATGTAGAAAATCTTAGATGGGGCAATAAATATGGCGACAGCAAATTAATAGATGGATTGGCAAAAGACGGACTTACGGATTGCTATCACGGATATGCGATGGGATGCGCCGCTGATCTAACTGCCGCTGAGCACCAGATCAGCAGGGAAGAGCAGGATAAATTCGCAATTGAAAGTTATAAGCGCAGTCAGACGGCATGGGATCAGAGTAAATTTAATGAAGAGGTGATACCAGTTGAGATCCAGAACAAGAAAGAAACCGTCAGTTTTCAAAAAGATGAAGAACCCTGGAACGTAAAATTTGATAAGATCCCGGGTTTGAAACCTGCCTTCGGTAAAGATGGTACAGTAACGGCAGCAAATGCAAGTACAATGAATGACGGAGCAGCTGCTCTGGTTTTAATGAGCAGGGAAAAGGCGGAATCATTAGGAATAAAACCAATCGCCATTATTCTTTCTTATGCTGATGCCGAACAAGCACCGGAAAAATTTACCACAACCCCAAGTGTGGCTGTTCCAAAAGCAGTTGAGAAAGCAGGATTGAAAATGGAAGAAATTGATTATTTCGAATTAAACGAAGCATTCAGTGTTGTTGGACTTGCGAATATTAAGATCATGAAACTGGATGCTGCAAAGGTGAACGTTCATGGAGGAGCAGTTTCTCTTGGACATCCGCTGGGCTGTAGTGGTGCCAGGATTATTACAACCCTAATTAATGTTCTCAAACAGAATAAAGGGCGGTACGGGGCAGCGGGTATTTGCAATGGCGGAGGAGGGGCTTCTGCCATGGTGATTGAAGCTGTATAAAGTTGACAATTTTTAACCGCAAAGAAACAAGGGCGCAAGGGAACGCCAGGAAATAAATTCATTAAATCATTTTTCTTATGAAACGATCTATCTATTCAATTGCAATCTTGTTAACGTGTTCGTTAATTATTAGCTCATATATGCAGAATTCTCAATCACCATCATTGGAAGGTGCCTGGCATCGGAAAACCGGAGATGTAGAAGAAGTCCTGATATTTCAGGATGGATATTTTTCCCATACCAGTTTCGATAAGGCAAATAAAAAATTCATCCAGACAAGAGGAGGGAAGTATGAAAAGACAGGAAGCGGACTTAAAGCCGGAATTGAATTCAACTCTGCATCCAAAGAAACAATTGGTCAATCCATTGAATATAAATTGTCGATTTCAAATGAAGAACTCAGTTCAGACATTAGTGGAACTTCTGCGAAATGGAAAAGGATTGATAACGGGGTGGCCCCTCTCGCCGGCAATTGGAGAATAAGTGGGAGGATGCAGAATGGAGAATTGCAACAAATGCAGAGAGGTGCACGTAAAACTTTAAAACTACTTTCTGGGACACGATTTCAATGGATGGCGATTAATCCTGAGACCAAGGAATTTTTTGGAACAGGTGGTGGCAATTATACTTTCAAGGACGGAAAATATACTGAGAACATAGAATTTTTCTCTCGCGATAGCAGCAGGGTAGGAGCTTCACTCAGTTTTGAGGGAAGTGTAACTGGAGATGCGTGGAATCATAAGGGAATGAGTTCGAGAGGTGAGCCAATCAATGAAGTTTGGTCAAGAGAGCGTTAAAGAATGAGCAACCCGAGGCTTCAATAAATGAAAGATACTCCATCCTTGAATGTTAGGAGAGCCACAAAGGCTGATGCGGAGATGATCGCTGATCTTAGCAGAGTTACTTTTTATGAGAGTTTTGCTTCCGCCAATACTAAGGAGGACATGGATAGGTTCATGAATGAACAATTCACCCGGGAGAAGCTGATCGAAGAAGTGGGTAGTAATAGTAATATTTTCTTGGTGGCAGAATTTGAGAATAATGTTGTTGGTTATGCCAGGTTGCGTACAACCAAGATTCCTGAAATACTTGAGGATGTCAACGCGTTGGAGATTGCAAGGATTTATGCTGTTCGTTCCATGATTGGAAAAGGTGTTGGCAGTGCCCTGATGAAAAAATGTATTGAAATAGCAGAAAAAAACGGAAGTTCCGTGATCTGGTTGGGAGTATGGGAGAAGAACGAAGCTGCAATCGAATTCTATAAGCGCTGGGGATTTGAAAAATTTGGCGAGCAGGATTTTCTTCTTGGAAGTGATCTTCAATGTGATTGGATGATGAAAAAATCTATTAAAAAAGAATAGAATAGGCCCTCGAAGGAGGGCCTTTAAAAAATTATTTTGAACTGAGATCTGCTCTGTAAAACAAAAGCTCTGACCAGGAATTTTCGACATAGGTGCGAACAATATCCATGTATGGTCCGTATGATCCTGCTCCATTTGCTGCATCAAATCTTTCTATGAATGGTTTGCGGAAATTGACATCCCTTTCTTTAAGCCCTTGCTTATACCGCGTTACTAGCGCGTATTGCACCGGTCCGGAAGCGCTGGCTTGATAGACAGCTACAGATTCGTTGCCAGCTTGCCATACTTTTCTCAATTGTGCAATTCCATCTCTTACCTTATTGCCCCATCCCTGTTTTGGAAAAACATGTGTAATTGCGATCTTGTCTGCATAATCGGTCAATCCAACTGTACTCAAAGAATCCTGGTATACAGAAAAATTTGCACTTCCGCGATCGGTTAGATAGATAGCTACGCTCTTGTTCCAGTCATTGTTATGCTCTGTACCAAGATTGCCACGGTTATCAATTTGATCCCAGGAAACCGGACCTTCCGTGATATGATATCCACCGAAATCAGGACCTGTTTGAATTTCAAATACACGCCACTTCCAGTCTCCTGTATGATATTTTTGGGCATGGGCGGCAAGGGCTTTCTCGAACTCAAGGATCTTGTCAATTTTTGGGAAAGCTCTTGTGACACTGACCACATTTTTTTGTGCAAATCCTAAAAACGGGATCAATAGTAAAATCAGAAACAGCTTTTTCATGTGTTGTAGGTTTTTGTGAAAAAATAATTATGAAGCTAGTTGGTGGCCTCAATAAGCACAATAGCAGAAACAATCGATCAATTAAATCTATTCTCGATAAAAATATTTAGGTACCCGGATGGGATAAGGAATAGAATAAGGTTTTAAACTTTAATTCTGCGGACGAGTATAAGTAGATATAGATGGGGTGCGAAGAGGAGATAAGGTATGATTATTATTGTAAACAGAAATTTATTTTCTTCATTTCAAAGCGACTTGAATATTTATTATTTGATAATTCGCTAGCACGATTCCTTTATTTTTGCGACCTATTGAAACTGCGATATGGAGTCTGAACCTATCATTTCATTTGAGAACACTGAGAATGCTTTTGCGCACAAATCTGATAAAGAATTAAAAAAGGCTGAATTTCTTTTTTCTACCATGGGGATTGGTTGGCTGGTGAAGCTTGGTACCAGGGTAACACCCTGGGCTGTACGTACCATTCTACCAATCAAAGGACTGATAAGGAAAACAATCTTCACGCAATTTGTTGGGGGAGAAACGCTTGAAGAAACAGCAAAGGTTGCTGAAACTCTTGCCAAATACAAGGTTGAGGTAATACTGGATTATGGGGTAGAAGGAGGCGACAATGGAGAAGAAGGCTTTGATCATGCAACACAGGAATTTATCAAGGTCATTAATTACGCCGCAACCCAGCCGAACATTCCATTCATGAGCATTAAGATAACTGGAATTGCCAGGTTCGGACTATTGGAAAAACTTGACAAATCAGTTGAAGAAAATTCAGGCAGCCTGATGAAGAGGTATGCGAAAGCATTAGAAACTTTAACTGATATTGAAAAAGAGGAATGGAAACGAGTACAGGATCGCTTAAAAATGATTTGCGAGGTTGCATCAATAAAGAAGGTTGGAATTTTCATAGATGCAGAAGACAGCTGGGTTCAGGATTCAGTTGATGTGCTTGCAATTCTCATGATGGAGCAATTCAATAAAGCAGAAGCGTTGGTGTACAATACATATCAGCTCTACAGACACGACCGACTTGGTTTTCTAAAGGATTCACATGAAGCTGCAGAACTTCGGGATTTCATTCTGGGTGCTAAATTGGTAAGAGGTGCGTATATGGAAAAGGAAAGAAGACGGGCGCAAGAAATGAATTATCCTTCACCTATTCAACCCAATAAAGAGTCTACTGACAGCGACTATAACCTGGCTGTAAAATTTTGCATTGATAATATAGAGAGGATTGCACTGGCAGTTGCATCACACAATGAATACAGTAATCTTTATACTACTCAATTGATGAGGGAAAGGAAGATGCCATTAAATCATCCTCATGTTCATTTCTCTCAACTATATGGAATGAGTGATAATATCACTTTTAACCTTGCAAAGGCGGGATGCAGTGTAAGTAAGTATTTACCATTCGGACCAATAAAAGAAGTGATTCCTTATTTGATGAGGCGGGCGCAGGAGAATAGTTCCGTTGCAGGTCAAACAGGAAGAGAACTTGCGTTGATTAAGAAAGAGTTGAATAGGAGGAAGAATAGTTTGGCTGTTTGATTGTTTGAGAGTTGAAAGAAATTTAACCGCAAAGACACAAAGACGCAAGGTTACGCTAGGAAGAAGTGGGCTGCACTGGGTTCGAACCAGTGACCTCTGCTCTGTCAAAGCAGCGCTCTAAACCAACTGAGCTAGCAGCCCCAATAAGAAACACAAGTTATCACAAAACTCATTTAAAGACTAACACTCAAACACTCAAACATTCAAACAATCAAACTTTCAAACTATCAAACTACTCTCTCATCTTCCCGGATTTCTTCAACCATCGCACGAATAAGTACATCACTACTAAGGCCGGTACAATAATGAAAAGCAAAAGGTTTCTACGGTCCTCATTGTAGTTGGTCAATTCAGGATATCGAAGTAATAATATAAGAGTGATTCCACCAAGCCAAACAAACTGAGTATTGTATTCCTTAAGTATCCACCTCTTCCATTTAAATTCCATACTGGAAAAAGTGGATGAAAGATTCCTGATTGATGGGATCCACCTGTTCACCTTCTTACAATACTGATTGAAACTCTCCCCGAATTTTTTTCGAAGGAAATTTTCCTCCGCAAGAACAATTGCTTGATATATGAAGATGAAGGCCGGCATTACAATAACTGTATACACCAATGAATTTGATAAAATCCCAACACCCAACAGCATCAGGATGTTTCCAACATAGAGAGGATTTCTGCAATGGTTGAATATTCCAGTTGTAACAAGTTCCTCTGCATATACTTTACCATCCTTTCCTCCTCTTACGATATACGCAAGACCGATTGTGATCCCCCGAATCAATTGGCCCAAAATGGTAATAAATAGGCCGATACTAATGGGCCAGTAATAATATGTAGGCCCAAATTGTTCCGGCGAAAAAAGCGGGGGCGAGGGAATAAATAAAAGGAGATAAAGAAAGATGAAAAGAAAATTCCTGTATTTGAAGAAAAAGTTGCCTATTTCGATCATTGGTTTTTGATTGCGACGAAGCCTGTAAAATTGTACCATTTGAAAAATACTTCACAGTGACTGAAGCCTGCTTCCCTCATGAGAGTTATGTTTTCGCTCAGTTTGTAAGGAATTAAGACGTTCTCAAGAGCTTCCCTCTTTTGCGCAATTTCCATCTCAGAATAATGGTGCCTTCGCTTCATGTCATAATAATATTTTATGAAGTCACGATTGAATTTACTATCCTCGGCAAGGATCTTTTCAACAACAATGAGAACTCCACCAGGAACGAGTCCCTGAAAAACCTTTTTGATAAGCCTTTCCCTATAAATGGGCCTGACAAATTGCAGTGTTAGACAAAGTACCACAACGGAAGCATTGTCAATGGAAACATCGGTATTAAAATCAGCAACTTCCAATTTCACTGGCCGAGTGAATCCAAGTTCTGTTAGTTTATTCCTGCACTTATCCAGCATCGGCTGTGAATCATCCATTCCAACAAATTGAATATTGTCCGGGATGGTTTCGTTCATATGGATCATAGTGGTCCCTGTTGAACATCCCAGATCATAAACCTTTGTATTTTCCCGGAAATTATCACCTGCGAGTTCAGCTACCATTCGCTGCATTTCCTCATAGAAAGGAACTGACCTGTTCACCATATCATCAAAAACACCCGCAACCTTGCTGGTGAATTTGAAATCCGAGGCCTTGTCTATATTGTCCTTAAAGACTTCATCCTTCTGCATAAAAAATATTAACTATTACCTGACCCAATGTCTTTTCAAGCGGAAATTAATGCAATTATTGAAATTGTTCTCTGCGAATCCTCTTTTTACTCTTTCTTCTCTGCGGTTTTTTTTTACCGCAGAGAAATAGAGAACAAGAGTTAACGCGGAGGCGTGTTTTGGTTCAGCTTAGAGAGAATCATCAAACTCCATTTTATCTTCTGCCTTTTTCGCACTGCTCCCAAACTTAAAGTTCAGACCGAGATAGAATATTCTACCATCTCTCCTTGTTATAGAAGATTGGTCAAGGAAATAGGTATCAATCGAGGATTTCTGCCGGAGACTCTTGAATAAATCAGAAGCTGTCAAAACAAACGATACTTTCTTTTTGAACATATCCTGTCTGATACCAAGGTTGAAAACAATTGAACCAAATGACCTACCCTGCGCTGTAAGCCGGGACGATCTATAGTTGGTACTAAACTGTAACATCGTGATAGGAGTAAAAGTAAAAGTAGAATTGAAATTCAGGCTCATGGATACAATAGATTTCATTTCATCAAATCCTAATTCTGATGCATCAATCTGATTGTAAAAAAAATTTGCTCCCATATTTGCATTAAAAAATTTACCAGCCTTCGCTGTAAATACCAGTTCAAGACCAGCAGATCTGTCTTTTGACAAATTCTCTTCTGTATTTAAAAGCACAGAATCATTCAAAGGTTTAATGACCGAGGTAAACCCATCTTCTTTATACCGGTAATAAATACTTGGCACGAATGAAAACTTATTGTTTTGCCACCTGTATCCAAACTCAACTGAATGAATTACCTCAGGTAATAATTTGGGATTTCCTGCTCTTAGGTTGAGTGGATCCTGGTAATCGGGGAAAGGATTTAGTTCATCTGCTTCCGGCCTGTTGACTCTTCTACTATAATTCAACTGCAATTCTCCATCCGAAAGGTTATAAGCAAGATGCAAAGTTGGATAGATCCTGAAGTAATTATTTGTGACCAGGGAATCCTTTGTTGCAAGATTGCTGCTCGTGAAAGCCTGTTCAAATCTAAGGCCTGCAGAATAGCTGAATCTCTCTGATGCGCGTTGAAAAGTGGTATAGAATGCGTGAACAGATTCTTTGTAAATGAATAGGTTTGATTTGAGTAAATCCTTGACAAACCTTGAGCTTGCCGTATCAAAATATTCAGCAACCAGATTCAAATCCTGGTTCGTGAAACTTCCGGCATATCCTAATTCTAGTTTTGATTTATCGGAAATGGGATCTGTAAAGTCAAGAGAGACTTGTTTCTGCCGGTCAAAAGTTGACATAAGAACATTGTCAAAAGAAGTTGGAATTGCAGGAAAACTCTGGAGATTAGTATTTCTGCTGAATTCATCTTCCTTCGAAGAAGAAATATTTAATTCTGCTCGCAATTCTTTGCCTTCTTTCAAATAATTGTGCTGCCAGAAAAAGGTACCATCCCTTTCATTTTCTGTTTCGGGTTCAATTCTGAATCGGTCTGAATTTTTTACGAGCGATTTGTCACTATTGAAAAAGAGTCGCTTTAAGTGATCATCTCTGACAAGTTTTCGATGTACCATATTCCCAGAAAATCCAATGCTGTTTTGAGGGTCCAGGAAAAATTCAACTCCTGTCGTAAGAATATGAGCGAAGGGTCTTCCGGAGGATTCTGAAGTTTCTAAATAGTAGCTTTCAGGAATCAGATTAGGCCCCAGATATGTTCGGTCAGTTGAGGATGTGCGTATTCTTCTATCGCGACGAATGTTATAACTACCGAATAAATTGAACTTGCCCGGATTATAGTTAAGATTGATTCCTCCACTATAGCGATCGCGACTGCCAGCGTTCATTGTGAGATTACCATTCAAACCGCGCCTGACATTTTTTTTGAGAACAATATTGATGATGCCGGAAGTACCGTCTGGTCTGTATCGCGCAGAAGGATTCGTGATCACTTCAATTCTTTCAATGGAATTCGCAGGAAGTTGTTGCAGAGCTTCGGCTCTGGTACTACCCATCAGTGGTGAAGGCCGACCATTAATCAATATCATCACGTTTGCTGAACCTCTTAAACTCACCTGGCCTTCTATATCTACTTCAATTGAAGGAAGGTTTCGGAGCACTTCGCTCGCGCTTCCTGTTTGGGCCATTACATCCTGACTAACATTATATATTTTTCGATCTATAGCGGCATTGATCATTGATTTCCGGGAGGTGACAGTCACTTCCTGCATGTTTGTTGACACTGTGCCTATCTCAATATTTCCAAGTTGTAAATTATTCTTGCTTCCATCCACGCTTACGCTTTGCCAGGTGTCTCCGTAACCTATAAAACTGCATTGAATCAGGTATTTTCCAGGACTTATATTCTCAATAGAAAACCTGCCTTTTTTATCTGTAATCGCCGCCTTGATGATTGAGCTGTCTGTGGCCTCAACCAGTTGCACAGTAGCGAATTCTATAGACTGCTTGGAAGATTTTTCGATCACATTTCCAGAAATAGTAACACTATCAAATTGCCCCACAGCATTCAAAGCAAGAAAAAAAACAAGTAATATGAAAATGCTACGCAACATGAGTGTAAACCTTGCAAATTTATCCTGAAAATTCTGATGATGCTAAACCTGGTGAATAGCTTTATTCTTTTCGATCTTCCTAAGTAGCCAAAATGTTGGTATTACCCAGGCGAACCCAAGGCAAAACCCCGCGATCACATCAGTTGCGAAATGAACCTTGAGTACGATCCTGCTTATTCCGATAGTAATAGCAAATAATAATAAGAGGACTGTGAGAACCCATTTGGTGGCCGTGGCCAATTTGCTATGCCAGATAAGGTAAATTAGAACACTGCAAAAAATGAAAGCTGACAGTGAATGTCCGCTTGGAAAACTGAAAGTTTTAATAGTTTTTACAATGGGAATATCAGGCCTATTCCGCTTGAATACTTCTTTAAGACCAAACATAAGCGCTGTACTGCTAACACCAATGATCATAATATTAATGGCCCTGCGTCTCTGTTTCCTATAGATATAGAAAAGAACAAGAAGCAAATAGGCAGGGATCAAAAATGTGGAAGACCCGAAAAATGTGAAAAATCTCATCACCGAGACAAAGCCATCGGATACATTATTGTCGAAAAAGCGAAACACTCTATTGTCAAAGACCTCATCTTTTTCAACAATAACCTCGTGTGTGATCAGACCAAAGAAGAAAACTGCAGCAACGAAACTCACTGCAATCGCAATGAACTTCACGGTTAGTTCCGGCCAAAATCCTTTTTTTGGCAGGGCTTCGGGTGCATTGCTTGTCATCTCAATCGCCATGAATTTGATCTTTAATTAGTCCGGGATTTGTGGGGAATGCCAAACCTAGTTAAAGATTGCTGCAAACTGTAAACCAAATTACAAGCTCAGCACGCACAAAATTGAGGTTGGACGTCAGAAGTCGGAAGTCAGAGTATGCAAATGTTGAACTTAAATCTCAAAATCAAGAATTCAGAAATCAGAAATGGGGTCTTCTCAAGCTTATAATTTTGTCAAACGCGTGGCTAGTCGAAGTTTCCCGGTCTGAATAGAGAGGGTATATTGACCGGAGGAAAGTTTCCCCAAACCATTCAATCTATGCTTGGATGTTCCTGCCACAATAGACAGTTTTTCACTTAGCACGCATTGACCTGCGGAATTGAATAATCTTACATTTAAGTGGACTGCAGTTCGACTATTAAAATCAAATTCGACAAATTCATTAAATATTTTCTTCCTGACGATCAGATAGTCCTTTGGATTCATCCTGATGGCTACTATCGATGAATAGGTAAAGGAACCATCCATCTCAAGGATCTTCAGTCGGTAGAATAGGTTGCTGGCGTCACCAACGCCATTCAAATAATCATAGAACTCATAGAGACTGCCTGTTGCTGAGCTTTTACACGGGATGGTTGTTATTCGTTCATAACTAATGCCATCTCTACTTCGCTCCAATTCAAATCCAAGACAATTAGTTTCTGTTGATGTAGACCAATGAATATAATTCCTTGAATTTTGATTCTGGCCACTGAAGTTTATTAATTCAACGGGCAGGTTCACAAGCATGAGGTCGCTAATAAATGCTCCCTTACCATGTGTTGCAGCTACTAATTTCAGATTTGCGGTGGCTGCGAGGTCCATTACTAATGTTGCATCCCAAAAGCCGGTATTGTAATCCTGCCATGTAGCGCCTCCATCAGGACTTATGTAAACTCCCAAATCATTTCCAACATAAATAATGGATGAATTTCTGGGATCAAGAAGGATGGCATTATGAGGTACATCTGGAAGGGTGGAGCCTTTATTCGTCCAACTTAATCCCCCATTTCCTGAAACATAGATGTGAGGAGTTCCAAAACCTCCCAATACAATCCAAACACTGTCATCATTTGTTGGACTGATCGCGAAATCCATCACAAACCTGTCAGGTAATCCATTTTTGATATTTATGAAACTGGTACCGCCATTCGTACTCTTGAAAACATTTGGTGGTGTATTTACATGTAAACTGTTCGCATCATTATCGTATTGAGCAAAAGGAGAAGTGGAAATGTAGATCTTGTTTGCGTTCAAAGGTGAAACTGCCAGAGCTATTGAAGTTTTGTGTTGAGCTTCAATATAATTTGTGGCTGTAGTATAATTGTTCCCATTCCAGGATCCTGCCACACCACCAGTTGTACTTTTGTGCAGATTATCCGATCCCGCATAAACCATATTGGGATTTGACTTGCTGATTGCAATAGGGGACATAAAAGCCGTTCTCGAATCTGCTGTGAAGGCCCAACTGCTTAAGACTTCTGTAAAACTATTTCCAGCATTTGTGGACCTCAGTAGTCTTCTCGCATCATTTGAGGCGAACACTATAGCGCTGTTGGTTGGATGAAACATACATGGACCTCCATCTCCTCCAGCAATAGTTGTCCAACCTGTACCATTATATCTCACCACACCATTGTCCTGCAATCCGCCGATCATAAGATTGGGAACTATTGGAGAAACAGCGAAAGAAGCATAGAATTGAACTGCCTTTAAACCTCCGTTGATCATTGAAAATGCGCTTCCTCCATTGGTACTTTTATACATTCCTCCGTCACAGGCAACATACACCACATTCGAATTTGAAGGATCAAATTCAATATCGTGAATATCTGCATGAACGTTCCTTACGGAAGAGGGTGACGAGTTTGAAAGGTTATATCGGAACAATGGAACACCACCCATTACTAATTGTGTTGGTGTTGAAGGATTGATCGCAACGTCATGTGCAAACCAGAATTGATATTGGCAATGATTTGAATTTGATAGTACCGACCATGAACTGCCAAAGTCATTGGACCTGTAGAGTTCATTAGAAGATCCCGCATCACGCCCGATGCTCGCAATTATCATTTGCTGATTTGCGGGCACATTATCCAATCTTATAAAACCCTGGAAAGAAGTTGGTAAACCGGAAGTGATCTTTGTCCAGTTGGTTCCGCCATCTGTACTGCGGTAAATTCCTTTATCGATATTCTGTAGGTTTCCAACTGCAGCAACAAGCAGATTGGGATTAGTTGGGTTTATCGCCAGATCAGATACATATATTTTATCAAGAATCTTGGTCCAGGTACTTCCTGCATTTGTTGTCCGGTATAAACCATCAGTTGCGCAGGCAAAGACTATGTTGCTGTTTGATGGATGGAATTTCAACATTTGAATTCCAAATAAGCCTGAGAGGTTTCTTGAAAAGACACGTGACCATGTGCTACCGCGGTCAATGCTTTTCAAGATACCAATTCCGTAAGTACCTCTTGCCTTCCATACGTTGAAACCAATATTTGAGGTATCGGTTCTGTAAACTTCGCCAGTTCCGGCGTATATTATGTTTGAATTAGCAGGATCTATAATGATTGAGGCAACCCCAAGGACAGGGAGTCCAGTGAAGACAGGTTGCCATGCATTTGTTCCAACCCCACCGGAAGTAGATCTCCAAATACCACCGCTTGCACTTCCAATGAAAAGATTATTTCCATTTTGAGGATCTATTGCAATAGAAAGAATGCGTCCTCCTATGTTTTGATCCGGTCCTATTGCCTGCCAATTTCCACTGAAAGTTGAGATAGTTTCATTTTCTTTTGCTTCGCCCGTTCCGTAGTACACTTCTGGTTTTTTTAATTCCTGCGCTCTTAGCCATCCCTGATAAAATTTTTCATTGATATCACCTGGTTCAGGATATGCCCTTGACCACCACCAGATACCCAAGGACTTATCGGCTCCTGATTCTCTTTCTTCTTCTTCTTCCTCTTCGGACTCAAATACGTCTACTGTACTGGCAACGTCATCCATACTGAGACCTCTGAAAAAGATCAGGATAATACATGCTATCGCGCCAGATAACAATAGTTTTTTCATAGGGGTTAATCTTGATTCCAAAAAAATATCTTGAATAGCAATTATTCCTTGCTCTAAAATTTCTGCAAGGTCATTTTTACATTCATTGTTTTTGATTTGGAAACTATCTGAACAACATAAATTCCTTGTGATAAGCCGCTGATATTATCAAGAACAATTTTGTTGGTTCCTGCATCAAAGGACACAGTTCTTGTTAAAACCCTCTTTCCTTCGCCATTAATCACATATAAAACTCCATTTCCTGCTTCCTCCATTGAGAATTTAAGATTAGCTTGTTGATAAACAGGATTTGGACTGATTGAGAGACCAAGATTCAATTCTTTTGATTCTACAACTTCTACCTGGCTATACTGGAAGGTTCCATCCATATCAATCAATTTGAGACGGTAATAACCTTTTCCAGGTATTGGATCGAAGTCGTTATGGTTGTATTCATTTGTTTCATCTCCATCGCCCTGCGCATTAACAAAAGCGATTTTTTGCCAGAGATATCCATCCTTACTTCGTTCAACATCAAATCCTCTGAAATTTATTTCTGTGGCTGTATGCCAATTCAATTCAACCCGATTGTTTTCAGGTTTCGCAGTAAATGAAAGCAACTGTATTGGCAATAAGATGTTCACGATCACAGGGTAATCCTCAACTTCTCCATTTGCGTACCAGCCTGTCGCATCATTGATAGTCATTCCATTGATAGCAGACGTTAACCGAAGTCGCAAGAACGTTGTTGAACCTATTGGAACCAGATTATTGATACTTGGCCAACTCAGAGTGATATTTTGTAATGAAGCACTTGATGAAACATTAATTGTCCTGCCTTCAGATGATTCAAATACTCCATTTCCATTATAATCCAGCCAACCAATCAATACCGCAGATGATCCGGTATTATTATATACCCGTACATCCTGAACAAAAGTTGTAAGTCCAGGCATTAAAATAGAAACTGTGGTAATTGCATCTTCATCGATACCATCTGCAGTTGCGTTTGGAGATGGAGTTTTATCCCATTCCCGATCGAAGGTTGGGCCGAGTTTTAGATTGCAATCATACTCGTGTGTTGCTTTATCGTTAGCAACCGCATCATAAGAAACTGGTGCATCACCAAAATCACTTTTTGGTCTGAATGGATCCGATGCATCCCCAGCTCTTCCCACCCAGGCTGGAGAACAGGCAGTAACTGTTGCAACTATTTTTGCGCCGATTGTTCCATTCTCATTGTAAAGAGCAACCCGCCCTAATTCCGGAGCCTGCCCACCAGTCCAGTATAATTTTCCGTCCCATGTTTGTCCAACCTGGATTGGAGCTGGATTACCATTTGTATTAAAAATTGTTTCCGCTCCCGTCTGCATATTGAAATGAATGAATTGGGAAGTACTTCCGGAATTTCCTGTATTGAAATCATACAGGGTTCCGTCCTTGATGCTGAAATCACCCCAATCATGTGTTAGTGTTCCACTTCCATTATCTGCCATACGAGCAAATACCTGGCAAACCTGGGTTGGGTTTTGAGCAGCGTCAAAGTCTATTCTCCATATTATGCATTCCCTGCTTGAATTTTTTGCATTATTGGTGCCTTCAATCCCAAGGAATAGAGATCCATTATAAAAAGCAGCACCCGCAGATTCAACTACAATGTCGAACAGTGGTATTCCAAGCGTGGTTACATCGGCAACAACTGTGCTGATGGTCTCAGTATTGAAATTGTATTTCTTCAATGATTTGTTACTAAGAACAGGGGATGAATGGTCCATCACATAATATAATGTCTTGTTCACATGGTCATAAGCCATTGAATTCACCCAGGGTGAACTTGGTTCACTGAATAACCAGTCTGCTTTTCCAGTTAGTGGATTGAACAGATACACTGAATTATTATCAGGAGTAACAAGATAGTAGGCTGGTTGTCCGACAAATGGTTGCTGAGATGCATAATAATTATTTGGAAAGCTTCCATAGATACATGCATTGAAATCAGAAACCCAGAAATTTCCAGCTGTCCCTCCACCAATTCCGAAGTTTAGACTCAGTTGCTTCACACCATTTGCTGCAAGGGGAGAGCTTCCAGAGATGGTAACATTTAAACTGCCTCTCAGATCATTATTTGCAAGGGCTGTGTTATTCGCATTCACCGTTGGAATGGCTGTACCATTATTAGTGATTGATAATACACCGGCCGAAATAGTTGCAAGATTAATGTTTAGAGGAATTGCAGCGCCGTCAAGTGCTGTTATTCGTAACGACTGTAAATTGTCGAGATCATAAATACTGAACCTGAGATTTGCGACAACCGTGTCGAATGTGATGGTGATAACACCATTACCATTGTATTCCACATCAGCTCCTGCACCAAATGATCCTGCTTCTGCTGTGTTGAATGTGTTTTCTCCGGCCGTTGTAACAGATGCAGGAAAATTGATTCCCATTCTATTCCTTCCGAAAGCAAATTTCTGATTTTGCATTACAGTTGTAGTAACAAAACCGGAATAGCTTCCCAACTGTGTGAGATAATCAAGATTGTCCCAATTCACTGTAGCAGTGGTAGCACCTACGGGACACTGTGAGTGTATTTTTGTTCCCGAAAAAAGCAGGAACATGTATATCAGAAGGGTGCCTAAAGGGTAAAGTTTTTTCATGGCGAACGGATTAAGGGTTTGAAGTCTATTTGCAGTTACCTGCCGTATCTAAGCCGCTTCAATGCTCGTATCTAAGACAGTCAAACAGCCGCACGGTTTAAAAGTAGTGTTAAAATGATCTGTTGGTGAAGCAGATTAACTAAGGAAATAATCAGTAACTAATTCATTGAAAACTGCATCTTTTACTGTCATGAAAATTTACTAAGTCAATGGTTAGAGGCTTCTATATCAAGTCATTCAAATTGCGAACAGTAAAGCCTATTTTTTTGTGTATTGAACCACAGTATGTTAGGCAATTAACCGCAAGGCGCTAGGACGCTAGGTTACGCAAAGTATTCCTGGCGAACCTTGCGTCTTTGTTCCTTGGGGCTGAATATCTTTTAGAAATAGTGGAATTTTTCCATCATAAATAAATCTATCAAGCAGATCAATAATGAAAACCACACTCAGAATTCCTCAAGCTGATGCATTTTTTCTTGTAGAGTGTGGAATCATTGATTATAAATGGTCTATTCTTTACCCATTAATGATTGCGAGCTTCTTAGCATATTATTTGGAAGTGGTTTACTAAAGCCACTATCATGAAAAAAATATTCGGTCTTCTGCTTTCAATTTGGATTCCTATCTACATATTATTTGCATTGCTGGCCTCCTGTTCAAAATCAAATGCCCGGATGGACGACACAATACCAAATGGGGGGATCCCTCAGAGCTCAGTTATCGGGAATTGGCAAATGACAGAATTCTACCAGGATAATGGTGCTGGTCAGGGAGTATGGGTTGCGGCCACTCAGGTTGAGACTGTCGCATTCAGCACCTCAGGAGATTTCTCCGCGAGTCAAAATATTACGTTGCCCGTCCAAAAATTCAATAAGTACAGGGTAGTTGATTCAACTCACGTAGAGCTTTACTCTACTTCGGCGGAAGGAACTGCCATATTTAATTATAGAAGAGAAAGCAACAATAGTTTATTGTTTAATGATCAATGTAATGAAAACTGTGCGAGACGCTTTAAGCTGGTCAATTAAATCTGATAATTTATGAAGTGGACATGGCTGTTTTTCATTCCAATGCTGATCTGCTGCAAGAAATCCGTTATTGATGAACAGCAGATTGAAACATCACAGAAGACGATCATAGGAAAATGGAAACTTACTGATTACTTCAAAGAGAATGAAGATGGAACTGGGGTTTGGGTTCCGACTGAAACTAATAATATCCAGATAATTGAATTTTCAGCTGATGGAGATTTTAGCCATAACGAGAATGTTGCTCTTCCTGCCGGGATCAATAAGTACAAATTCATCGATCCCCATAAGGTGATCCTTTTTTCAACTTCAACTTCTGATACCTTGAAGTATTTTTATAAGCAGGACAATACAAGCGAATTGATCTTTAATCCACTTTGTATCGAATTAAGCTGCATGAGGCGACATGTTCGCATTGAATAATTTCTAACAGCTTTCTCACATTTCAATTCCTCGCTCTCATCTATTAGCGCTTCTCTTTAACTTGCGAGCATGCAACAGTATCTGCATTTGCTTCAATATATAATAGATAATGGGGTTACAAAATCCGATAGGACAGGGACAGGAACCAGAAGTTGTTTTGGGTATCAAATGAGATTTGATCTAAAAGAAGGATTCCCGCTTGTCACTACTAAAAGACTTCACCTTAAAAGCATTATACATGAATTGCTATGGTTTTTGAAAGGTGAAACAAATACAAATTATCTCAAGGAAAACGGGATTTCGATATGGGATGAATGGGCGGACGAAAATGGCGAACTCGGACCGGTCTATGGAAAACAGTGGAGAAGTTGGGAAGGGGCAGATGGAAAAATTGTCGACCAGGTTTCTGATGTCATTCAACAGATAAAGAATAATCCTGATAGCAGAAGAATGATCATTAGCGCCTGGAATGTTGGAGATCTGCCCCAAATGGCACTGATGCCATGTCATGCTCTCTTTCAATTTTATGTTAGACCAGCTGATTCATCCAAAGGGGAAGAAAGAGGGAGTCTTTCCTGCCAGTTATACCAAAGAAGCGCTGATGTATTTCTCGGAGTACCATTCAATATTGCTTCATATGCTCTTCTAACCATGATGCTTGCCCAGGTTTGCGACCTTGAACCAGGTGAATTCATTCACAGTTTTGGGGATGTTCATTTATATAATAATCATTTTGAACAGGCTGCTTTGCAATTAACACGGAAACCACTCGCACTTCCTAAAATGAAATTGAATCCCTCAGTCAAAAATATCTTTGATTTCAAATTTGACGACTTCAATCTCGAGAATTACGAATTCCATCCGGCAATTAAAGCACCGGTGGCTGTCTAAACCATTCGACAGGATAGTACTGATTAAGTCAGAAACAAATTCCTGATTCACGATCAACCTTATATAAAAAAAGAACCCCCAAATAGGGGGTCTTTGTAGTCTTTTTTAGGGGGGAGGATTTTGTAGTGTACGAGTACTTATGTTCCTGTAGTAATTAATAGACTGGGAAAGGAATGCAGGGTTTAATACGAATTGGCCTTTCACAATATTTTGGCGATTGGGGATGTTTTGCTCCTACGGAGCAATAATCTATAGCGTAATTCATTTACTACCGACCTGTTGCCCCTAACGGGGCAAAGAATTCAAATGGCGGATCGAGCTTAAGCCTTATTCTATTAATAAATCAATCCGCGCCCATAGGGGCGAAAGGTTGGTAGCATGACATACGATAATGATTAAATGCTGCCTATCGGGATTCCATTTTTGACGATTACGTATCGTTTTGTTCCCATGAGCAATTTCTTATTCCCCTCTCCTTTGGAGAGGGGTTAGGGTGAGGTCGCTAAAATTTGATTTTCAACAAATCAACCTTCATTGAATTGCCCACGCCCATAGGGGCGAAAGGTTGGTAGCATGGTATACGATAATGATTAAATTTTGACGATTACGTATCGTTTTGTTCCCATGAGCAATTTCTTATTCCCCTCTCCTTTGGAGAGGGGTTAGGGGTGAGGTCGATAAAATTTGATATCAACAAATCAACCTTCATTTAATATCGCAGAGAACGCCTTCTCCTAATTCCTAATCCCAACTCCCAATTCCTATTCAACAAATCAACTATTCATCAAATCAACCCTCCCTTCTCACCAGGATAATTTCGCAATCCTCCCATCTCTTCCCGCAAGAAACACAGATTTACCTGCTTTAGCCTTCCTGCAAACATGGTAACTCTCCTTGCTGATTAACTTCCAGGTGTTCCCACCATCATTAGAGATATCAACACCCGATGTACCGCAAGTGATGAGCCTGTTGTCAGAAATATATTCTACACAGGACCGGTATCCATTAGGCGGTATTTTCGGACTCCTCCATGTTTTACCGCCATCAGAAGAGAGAAAGCAATTTTTCACCTTCGTTGAATCATTACTGAAGTCTCCACCTACTATGATAAAGTGCAGACTATTTCTTAATTTCTTTGGATCCCTAACTGCGATTGAGTTGGCACCTGTGGATTCTCGGCCTTGAATTATTGGCAAATCAACGGGAACTCGCTTAGAAAATATTCTTGATCTCAAACCCCCACTCACAAAACAGGCTTCATCCCGATCAAGAACCCGAATATTTGTCCCACTTGCTGCAAAACAAGCTTCCCCTTTTTCAGCTGCGGGTAAATTTGCATCAGGGACTTGCTGCCAGGTATCTCCACCATCAAAAGTGCGGGCGATAAAAAATTTTCCATCGATAGGATCTCCTATAACAATTCCACTTTCTTTATTCCAGAACTCCATCGCGTCAAGGAACATTCCAGTTTTATTGTTTTCATAAACCACTGTCCAGGTCTCACCACCATTGATGGTTTTCAGAATATTTGCCGGTTCACCAGCAGCCATGATAATTGCAGTCACGCCATCAAAAGCTTCAATATCACGAAAGTCACGTTTTTCAAATCCTTTAATAATCATCCACTTCCAGGTTATTCCACCATCGGAACTCCTGGCAACATGTCCATTGCTCCCGCTTACCCAGCATATCCTGTCATCCACAACACTCAAACCACGGATGGATGTCATTTTACCTGAAGTCAGGCTGTCGATTTTTTGACCAATCACTTGAGAACAAATAATAAGCGGCAGAAAAAACATTGACACTTTCATACCTCAAATCTAATCCTTGCAAACCAATGCTGGGAACGGTTCTTAACACAAAATTTACAATGGTTATAGCACGGTTAAGTGAGCCAGGAAAGTTGATTTGAGCCCTCAAAAAAACGTTCTTTGTACTCCAATGAAAATTGGTCGCATATCAGGAGTTGAAGTTGAAAAAAGCAATGGATACTGCGGTTGCAAGAGCAAAAAATTCAAATCGTAATCAATAAGTAAATTCTGACCAACAAGTTATCCATGAGAATGGTAAAGGCTCTGGCTATCTTCTTGGTTATTGAATAAATACAGTAAGGTTTAATGGTAAGACGTCCCGATTCCTCGGGACGTCTCTATTTGTAGGAAATATTTTGATACAAAACTTTGAGTTTAGATTTTCAATGAGCAATTCTCATTTCTCAACTGAATTACTTGAACATTGAAAGTTGAGCATTGAAAATTATTCTTCTTTCCGACATCTGACATCCGACCTCAGTCCTCCGACTTCTAGTTCAGGCGTGAACTCTGCCAGGCAACCAATTTCCACATTCCATTTTCCCGTTGATAAATATCGAGATACCGAACTACCATCTCTGTAAGATTTACAGCATTTCCCATCCTCACTTTCATTTTTGCAACGCCGTGAATCCAGGCAGTTTGGTTATTCGTACGAATGTCCGCCTGTTGAAGATCGATCGAATGATATTCAACATTTCCGGAACGTATATTTTTTATCAGTGTTGCTTTTGAGTCCTGAACTCCATTTGAGTGTATATATAAGAGCTCCTCAGATAAAACACTACTCAGAAATAAACTGTCTTTCCTGATCATTGCTTTGAATCGGTCCTTTTCCAGTTGGAGAACCCGTACTTGAACCGCCTGGCCATATGTGTCAAGCCCTATCAGTACAACCAGGAGGATGAAAATGGGCTTCATGGTTTTTTTTGAAAGCTACGCGAAAATTTAACCGCCAGGACGCAAAATCGCAAAGTAACGCAAAGTTTCCTTGCGAATCCTGGCGCCCTGGGGTCTTTGAGGTTAAGCTTTGAAACACTTATTTATTCAGTAATTTATTATTGAGAATTTTCTGAAGAACAATCTCTTTTTGGTATTTAGAGATCGGTACCTGATATTGTTCGATATTGATCAGGTTACCTTCTATACTGCTGATAGCATTCATGTTCACAAGAAATGATTTGTGGGGCTGAATGAAGTTTTTTGAAGGGAGAGTTTCAATCAGTCTTTTCAATGTTGAATGGGTGACCATTTTCTTAGTACGAGTGTATATGCCAACATAATTTTCCATGGCTTCGGCAAAGAGGATTTCGTCGAAGTCAATTTTCTCCAGCTTGTTATCTGTTTTAATGAATATATAATTTACTTCTTCCTCCTCCGATCCTGCGGATCTAAAGTAATCGTAAGCCTTGTTGGCTGACTTAAGAAAGCGCTCGAATGAAATAGGCTTCAGCAAATAGTCAAGTACATCTAATTCAAATCCTGTGATCGCATATTTTTCATATGCAGTAGTAAAAATTACCTTTGGAGGGTTATCGATGTTTTTTATAAGTTCAATGCCACTCATGTATGGCATTTCGATATCCAGAAATAAAAGATCAACCACTTCTTTTTCCAGGAGTTTTTTTAGCTCCAATGCATCTTCACAAATGCCTGCCAGATGAAGAAAACCAACCTTCTCGACATATCCCTGCAGACCTTTTCTTGCGAAAGGTTCATCATCTGTAATAATGCAGCTTATCTTGTTTTTATTGATCATTGCATTTGAAAAAGTGTTCATTAAACATCCGATGTCCTTAAGCGGAGTTCTGCGGAATAAAAATCTTTATCATTTTTAGTAATAAAGGAATGTTTTTTTGGATATAATAGTTCCAGTCTTCTTTTCAAATTTTCCAATCCAATACCAGTACTTTCTTTTAGGGGGATTTCTTTTCTAATGTCGTTCTCTACCTTAAATATCAACCCATCATTATCAGTTGTCATAGATAATGTTATTCTATAATCTCCTCCCACATATTTAAAAGCATTTTCAACCAGGGGAAGAAACAATAAAGGATAAACAACTAGTCCATCGAGTTTATTCATTTCAAAATCCAGTTGCAACTTTAGCTGTGAAGAAGCCCTGAACTTCTGAAGTTCAACAAAACTGAGAATATATTCTACTTCCTGCTTTACCGGGACCAGCTTTTGTTGATCGTAAAGTTGATATCGTAATAATTCGGAAAATTTCTCTACACTCTTTTTGGCGGCTGTAACATCCTCATCCATCTGAAAGTAAATTGTGTTCAGCGCATTGAAAAGAAAATGCGGGTGGTATTGAGCCTTCAGAAATTTTAGTTCAGTCTTTAATTGGTCATTACCGATCTTTTGGATTTGAACCTGCTGTTCATAAAATGCTTTCATATATGAATTTCCCCGGGAGATTGCATAATAGAGAAGCAGATATAACATTGGAATCAGGTTGATATTGATAACATCATATAGTTGCAGTCCATCATCAGTTAATGCAGCCACGGGTATAACAGTGAGATTCAATACAAGCGCACAGAAAAAATACACCTGGCCGAATTCTTTTAATAGCGTCCTGAGGTTTAGTTGTGTTAAAGGCCTCTTGCTAAATTTTCTTTCAAAATGATTTAATATTGATAAGAAAATGTAACTGACGATCAGCGTCGCACTAATTTCGATGGCATTGATCGACCAATGTCGTTCCCAAAACCGGGTTCCAGAGATCACATCATTTACCAGCCTGATACTTGTGTAGATCAAAAGTCCATACAAACCGGGGAAGGTATATTTCCAAAATTTGTTCACAAGGTAATTTAGTTATTTAAGATGTTGATGCAGCAAGCTTTCCTGCAATGATGTTCGGTTGTAACACTTCAGTTTCTTTCTTACTCTTGATCGTTTTCCCTTTCATCCCGAACAAAAATCTCAGGATGGAAATTCTCATGATCACTAAATGATACAATCCTAAAGAAATTAATAAGGTTCCTCCTGCAATGAATAGATACTTGCTCAAAATAGATTCATTCACCTGGACCACATAGAAAGCAAGAATCACAATAACGGTTTGATGAAGTATGTAAAAAGGATAGACAGCTGGATTTGCATATTCGAGAATTCTTGAGGGTCTGTTCAAATATTTTTTTCCATACCCCACCAGTCCGAACACAGCAGCATATGCAAGCATAACAAATCCTGACCGATAAATTGCCGTAAGTGGATGGGATCGCCAATTGGTAAGATTGTCCCAGGGCTCAAGTCCGTTCCACCTTAGGTAGTTTATCGCTATGAATCCAATGAATGCAATCGTTAGGCTGGTCCGCCTATTTCTTTCAATTGAATCAATTAGTTTTTTTTGACTGATCACAAGAAACCCAACAAGCACAAAGCTGAACCAATAAAGGAACATTGCCCAATCCTGAATGAGATTGTTTGTTTGTGGAAATCGGTTTAGGAGAAGAACGTATGCAAGCAGGGCAGGGATCATGAGCAAATAAATTCGGGTCCCGGCGCTTAACCAATTTATGAATGCCCTGAAGCGCGGAGATTTGTCTGTCATTATCCAAAGAAAGAATGGAACTGCGATCAGATCATAAATGAATAAATAAAGAACGAACCAAAGGTGATGCCAGCTAGTATTTCCTGCAGGATATGCTTCGCCTCTAAAGATTGAAGGGTAGAAATCAAGAAATCCTCCGCTAAAACCCTGGTTCACTCGTTCAAGATAGATTTGTGGCGGCACAATTATGAGCATGCCAAAGATCAATGGAATAAAAAGTCTTCTGAATCTTAGTCCGATAAATTGTCCCGCATTTCTATTTTTCAGCATGAAAAAGCAAACAGCTCCCGAGATGAAGAATAGTAATGGCATTCTGAACCGACTTAGGAAAAAATTAAACTCCAGAAAAAGATTACTGGTTTCTTTATTCTTGATATGCCATACTTCCTCAGATGCGAATGGCATAGCAGAGTGAAAAAGAAGTACCCCAATTATGGCGAATAGTCGAAGCCAATCAAGGTAGGTTTGTCGGTTTGATGTGGACATAGTTCCTTATTTATTTCAAACCTACCATCCTTGATTTCTACTTACATTTTTTTTTGACATATAGACATTTCTTGTCCATCAATAGAAGCTTAACCGCTAAGGCGCGAGGACGCCAAGGGCCGCCACATTTCCTTGCGCACCCTTGCGCCATTGTTTCTTGGCGGTTAAAAAGCATTATATCAACTGTTTTAGTACCTTTTCTTAAAATCTTTTTATGAGAAAATTGCTTCTGCCTATCAGTATTGCCTTTATATTGGTTTCTTGTAATAATAAGGCTGGTTCCGGTTGGTCCAAGGGAGAGAAGGATGTTTTTATGAATACCTGTGTTCCTAAGACTCAAACGGCAGCTGGTCTTACTGAAGAAAAATCAAAATCCTATTGTTCCTGCATGCTAACAAAACTTGAAGGGAAGTATGCAAATGCTGATGAAGCAAACAAGAAATCAACTTCAGCTGAGATGACTCAGTTTGCCACAGGTTGTCTCAAGTGAGCAGTTTGAATAGTTGAATATTTAATTTTTCCGCAAAGGCGCTAAGACGCAAAGTAGCGAGAAGACCTTGCGACCCTTTGTGTCATGGCGGTTAAATTTTTGGGAATTTCTCCTGATCCTCTCTTATTTTTGCCCCCGCTTTGGCCCTCTATTGAGTACGCAAAATCAAAAATTATTACATGCCAAGACAGATAGCCTTTCGGGAAGCTTTACGGGAAGCAATGGTTGAGGAAATGAGGAAGGATGACCGCGTGTTCCTGATGGGAGAAGAGGTTGCTGAATACAATGGCGCATACAAGGTAAGCCAGGGTATGCTTGATGAATTTGGCGCTAAACGCGTCATTGATACCCCTATATCTGAATTAGGATTTACTGGAATAGCGGTTGGTGCAGCCCAGAATGGACTTCGCCCAATTGTTGAATACATGACCTGGAATTTTGCAGTTCTTGCACTTGATCAGATACTCAATACAGCCTCAAAAATGCTGGCGATGAGTGGAGGTCAAATTAGCTGTCCGATAGTTTTTCGTGGTCCTAATGGTTCAGCGGGACAGTTAGGAGCTCAACACTCAACAGCCTTTGAAAGTTATTTTGCAAATATTCCCGGAGTTAAGGTCATATCGCCTTCAAATCCTTATGATGCTAAAGGATTATTGAAAGCTGCAATACGTGATGAAGACCCTGTAATCTTTATGGAGAGCGAAGTAATGTATGGCGAAAAGGGTGATGTACCGGTGGAAGAATATATTATTCCAATTGGAAAAGCCGAAGTCAAGAAGGAAGGCAAAGATGTTACCATCGTTTCATGGAATAAATTCATGAAGATCGCCTTGGGTGCTGCAGCTGAACTTGAGAAAGAGGGGATTAGCGCAGAAGTGATTGATCTTAGAACCATTCGTCCTTTGGATTGGATGACTATTCTGGAATCAGTTAAGAAAACCAATAGACTTGTAATTGTTGAAGAGCAATGGCCAATGTGTTCTGTTTCTTCGGAAATAGCCTACCGCATCCAGAAGGAAGGGTTTGATTACCTGGACGCACCGATAAGAAGAATCACTTCAGCAGACGCACCACTCCACTATGCTCCGAATCTTGTGGCTGCCGCTCTACCTGATGTTCCAAGGACAGTCAAGTTGGTAAAGGAAGTTATGTACGTAAAGAAATAGGCCCCGCTTCAAAATATATAAATAATTGACCCCGGAAGTTACCGGGGTTCGTTATTTTAGTCGTCCTCAATCAACCATCATGAAAAAACTTTTGCTTGTTTGCTGTATCACAGCTTTTGCCAGTATCTCTTTTTCTCAGAATACTTATACTCCTACTCCCGCAAATCTGAATGCAAGAAAATGGTTCGATAGCGTTCGATTCGGATTGTTCGTTCACTGGGGTGCCAGCAGTGTGCTGGGACATGGTGAGTGGGTAATGAACAACAGGAATATCAAGGTTCAAGATTATTCAAGACTACAGCACATATTCAATCCAATTGATTTCAATGCAAAGGAATGGGTGAGCATGGCAAAAAATGCGGGAATGCATTATATAACATTTATAACCCGACACCACGATGGTTTCAGCAATTGGGATACGAAGGCCTCTGATTGGAAAATCACAAATACCCCATTTAAGAGAGATGCTCTTAAAGAATTATCAGAAGAATGTAAAAAACAAGGCATCAAACTCATTTGTTACTATTCCTTGCTGGATTGGTACAGGTCGGACTATCAATATGAGACAGGCCGCACTGGCAAAGGAACCGGACGTACGCAAAAAAGCGACTGGCCCAGTTATATCAATTTTATGAAGGCGCAACTGACTGAACTTTTAACTAATTATGGTGAAATTGGAGGTATTTGGTTCGATGGACATTGGGATCAACTAGAGAGTGATCAGAACAAAAAAGGAGTTTCAAAGGTTGATTGGAAATATGAAGAGATCTATCCATTGATCCACAAACTTCAACCGAATTGCCTGATTGGAAATAACCATCATCTCAGCCCAATCCCCGGAGAGGACTTTCAAATGTTTGAAAAGGATCTTCCAGGCGGAAACACAACTGGGTTCGGTGGACAGGAAGTTTCAAACCTGGTTCCTCTTGAAACTTGTGAAACTATAAATGATGCATGGGGATTCAATATTACAGATCGGAACTACAAATCCCTGAAGCAGCTAGTGCATTACCTTGTAAGAGATGCAGGATATGGAGCTAATTTTTTGCTGAATGTTGGACCAATGCCTAACGGGCAGGTTCAACCTGAATTTGTTGAGCGGTTGAAAGGAATTGGAGACTGGCTCAAGACTTATGGACAAACAATCTATGGGTCAAAAGCAGGTTTCTTGAAACCGCAAAGTTGGGGCGCAATTACAGAAAAGGGAAAATCAGTTTATCTGCATCTTCTGGATTATAATGGAGAGAAAATGCTCCTGAAATTGCCATACACTATTAAATCGGCCAAACTGTTTATAGGAAAAACTCCGGTTAATTTTCAAACACTAACAGATGGATACGTTGTGATAGATCTGAAGAATGTTAAGCGAGATGAGATTGATACGGTGATTGAGCTTGAGAGGAGTTAGGGGTCAAGAATGGAATGGGAAATGGAAAATTTAAAATGAAAAAAGAAGAAAAATGTAAAATGTGGAATGCAGATTGATCCCTTATTTTACATTTTTCATTTTACATTTTGACTTTACGACGAAAATTATTGGAGTAGTCTAATAGTTGAGGCGAACAACTGAATCACACCAAACACACTTCCGAGAAGAATACCACCAAGAATAAAAAGCTTGAAAATTGTCTTTGCAGGTAATTCTTGAGTGTATGATAATTCTGCTTTCATAGGGTTGACATTTATTGGATTAATGTATCAAAAGACAATGCTAAAGTAATATCCAAACCAGTATCTGTCAAGATGAATTAATACTCGAATTTTTACTATCTAACACAGTATTTACCTCACCAGGTTTTCAAATGGGATGGTTTGAAATTCCATTCAGGAGTTATGATCGTTTCATTTGTATTTACTCTATACCATGGACTTAGTCCCGGCATAGTGGGATTTTTGACGATGTGAAGTTGCTGGGCAGGCATATATCCCTGTGCAAGCATGAAGAGTTTACCTCCCTGATCGTTAATGGCCAGATCAACGATGATCATCGCATGGCCTGGCGAACCACCTTGGATCAGAACATCACCTATCTCAAGATCGTTCATGCGTTGACGTTTGACCATTGCATGTTCCAGGGAGATTGTCCCACAATGGGAAAAAACCGTTTCCAGGTATTTTTCGAAACTTGTTTTGTCGCCTCCCTGATAGGAATATATTTTCTGTGCATTATCGTTGAATCGTATCCGTTGAAATTCCCCAGCCTTATAAAAGTACTCCGCCCTTAGTCTCATGATCACATCTGCACATTGCTGCAGGTCCTTATTACCCAATGGAAATTCAACAACAGCGAATTGGGCTTCCTGGTTGTTTTTTGGCTTTCCATTATACAGATAAACTGTTTTCTCGGGTCTAAGCGACAGGTTTCTCAGGTATGCACCAAAAGAACCCTGGTTTGTTTCCACTCTGCGATATCCCATTGGAACAGGAACTTCCATAATTCTGGAGTATGGATTTATGTTGCTTGAAGAGTTTTCAGATAGATCAGAATAAGCAGATTTAGGCAGATTTTGACAACTCGCGAAAATTGGCAGAATAATTGTCAGAGCGATCAAGCGTTTCATTTCTTACTTTTGGAACTCTGATAGGTATCTGATTAAATTCCATATACCAGATTGTTATTGATAACCAAAAAATTCCTTCCTTCCGGAAGGAGTTCTCCAAGATTATGTCGAACATCCTGATTATTGACGATGAAAAAGCTATTCGCAAGACCCTAAGTGAAATCCTTTCATACGAAGGCTACAAGATTGAGGAGGCAGCAGATGGTGAAGAGGGCTTGAAGAAACTGCGCGAAAAAGAATTTGATGTCGTGCTCTGCGATATCAAAATGCCTAAGGTTGATGGCATTGAATTCCTTGAAAAGTCCAAGGATATTAATGGCGATGTTCCAATCATAATGATATCGGGCCATGGTACTATAGAAACCGCAGTGGAAGCGGTCAAGAAAGGAGCCTACGATTATATCAGTAAACCGCCAGATCTGAATCGCCTGTTGATCACCATCCGGAATGCGATGGACAAAAATCAGTTGGTTGCAGAGGCAAAGGTTCTGAAAAGAAAGGTGAGCAAAGTCCAGGAAATGATCGGGGAATCCGACCCCATGCATCGTATAAAAGAAACTATTGAAAAGGTTGCTCCAACTGAAGCCAGAATACTCATCACGGGCGAGAACGGAGTAGGCAAGGAATTAGTAGCCAGGTGGGTGCACGAAAAGAGTGGAAGGGCAAGCGGACCATTGATTGAAGTGAATTGTGCTGCCATTCCGAGTGAACTCATCGAAAGTGAATTGTTTGGGCACGAAAAAGGATCCTTTACTTCGGCTATCAAACAAAGGATCGGAAAATTTGAACAGGCTAATGGAGGTACACTCTTCCTTGACGAGATCGGGGATATGAGTGCAAATGCCCAGGCTAAGGTCTTGCGTGCACTACAAGAAGGTAAGATCACAAGAGTAGGAGGTGATAAGGATATTAATGTGGATGTTCGTGTTATCGCTGCTACCAACAAGGACCTTTTAAGAGAGGTTGAAGAAAAGGCTTTTCGCCTCGACTTATACCATAGGCTCAGCGTAATTATCATTCATGTTCCTTCCCTTAATGAGAGAAAGGATGATATCCCACTCCTGGTTGATAAATTCCTTGGTGATGTTTGTGCTGAATATGGTATTGCCAAAAAATCAATCGAGAAAGACGCAATCATTGCACTTCAGCAGCATAATTGGTCTGGAAATATCAGGGAGCTTAGAAATGTAGTTGAACGACTTATCATCCTCTCAGGCAAATCGATTACGAGTGAGGACGTGAGCACCTATGTATTGCCTAAAAGTGCATAGATACCCTTAGTTTTAAGGTTCTTGAAATTAGTTTAGAGTAAGTTCGGATTCGGCTTGCAACCTCCCCCGCTTTTTTTTACCTTGATCCAATGAATCAATTAGTAAAGGATCTTGTCCCCCCAATAGTAAAGCGAATTCTTAAATATCAATTTCGATATGGGTGGCATGGAAACTTCAACAGCTGGGAGGCGGCTAACGCAAGCTCTACTGGCTATGGATTCGATAAGATCATTAATAAAGTAACTACAGCTGCGGAGAAAGTAAAGAATGGTGAAGTGGCTTATGAGCGCGATGGAGTGGTGTATGACCGAAAGCCCTTATACCTCCATGTCCTGGCTGGGCTGCTGCTGGCGGCTTCAAAAAATGGAAATAGACTTACCGTAATGGATTATGGAGGATCGCTGGGCACACTTTATTATCAGCAGCGGCCCCACCTCAAACACCTCTCTCATTTGAAATGGGGTATCATCGAACAGCCTGCTTTCGTGAAAGTTGGCAGAGAGAAATTCCAGGATGAAAATCTCAGCTTTTTCTCAGATATTGATGAGTTCATGGCATCACATATTCCTGATATCGTGATCTTCTGCGGTTCCATTCAATATTTACAGGAACCTTATAAAGAACTGGAGAAATTACTATCTCACAAGATCCGCTTTTTGCTGTTCGACTTCATGGCATTTGTAGAAGGCCCGAAAGATCGCCTCACCATTCAGAAAGTTCCACCCTATTACTATGAGGGCTCATATCCATGCTGGTTCTTCGGTAGGGAAAAATTCATGGATTTTATGAAGGATAGGTATAATCTCCTTTCAGGGTTTGAAGACCAGGTATTGCTTCAGCTTGACCTGAAACAACTGAAATATGAAGGTTTGCTTTTCGAACGAAAGGATTAGAAAGATTTAACCGCAAAGAATCTTACGCACCCTTGCGCCTTTGTTCCCTTGCGGTTAAAGTCTTTTAATGTTAAGCCTATTATTGGTCGCCGAGAACTACAATAAGTGCATAGATGACTCCGGGAAGCCAGAAGAGCAAGGTTAGAATTAGACTAATCCAGAATTTATTATTGATCTCACCCTGATGAAGATAAACAGCCAGAGGTGGTAACAAGATTGCAAGAATAACCAGCAGAACTGTACTTTCTTCCGCAGCTCTTCCCGCTCTCTTTTCAGACTTGAACTTCTTCAATTCTTTCTTTGCCTCTTTGATCCGGGATTTTCTTTCTTTTTTGGAGAGACTCTTGAATTCTTCAATAGCTGCATTTACAGTTGCAGGTGCTGGTTCTGATGTATTGCGAGCAGGTACCGGTTCAGAAACGCCCGCTGCAAACGCTGGAGATGCTATGAGAAAAAATAAGAATAGCCATCCAGAAAAGGAGGTAAAGATCTTTTTCATATTATTTTATTTAAAGAGTGACCGAAGTTATCCAATCTCATATAAAAAACAGGCCAGCAGGATTTTAAATTGCAAAAATATGTCATTGCTTTTTCTGCTGACTAAATAACCAGGGTAACAATTGAGGTTCCCTAAATGCATTTGCCCAGCTCTCATGCCCTACTCCGGGGTATTCTGTGTATTTTACTTTTGCTTCATTTTTTTTAAGTGCATCTGACATAACCCTTGAATTGGATACATCTAAAACGGGATCGGCAGCACCGTGGAAAATCCAGATCGGGAAATTCTTTCCATAGAATTTTGGCTTAGTGGTGTCGCCAGCTCCGCAGATTGGAAATGCGGCAGCAAATATTCCAGGTTTTCTCCAAAGTAATTCAAATGACCCCATGCCTCCCATTGAAAGGCCACCCAAGTAGATCCTATTAGGGTCAACACTGTTTGATTTCAACATTGAATCCAAAAGCTGGTTGACAAGAGAAAGGGAGGTTGTAGGTGGTTGATCAGAGTGGAAAATAAATTCATATGGGGGTGTACCCTTTTTGATAGTGACCTTTGCCCAAAAATCCTGTTGAGGGCATTGTGGGAAGATTACAATAGCAGGAAACTTTACCCGATTCAGAGAATCCGCGAAAAAACTACCCCCGTGCATTAGCTGAGCCAGATTATCATTCCCGCGTTCCCCGGATCCATGCAGGAAAAGGATCAATGGATACTTTTTTTGAAGATCATAGTTGGCCGGATACATGATCCGGTACGGTAAACTGTCCTTTGCTCTAATGAAATTCTTTTTGAGATAGGGTGAATTCTCCTGGGCCAGAGATTGAATACAAACGAGACATAAAAGGATATGCAATAGTGATTTCATGACCGGAAGATAAAAAGATTTAGAGGGCCGGGAACATTAAACATAATTTTGAAACGAGAATAATTGAATTAAAATAGAATGCAGAACGAAATCGAAATAATCAATAAGCTGATTCGCACCCGGCGATCAACTTTTCCCAAGCAATTTCTTCCAGATAAGAAAATTCCAGATGATTTAGTTAGAACCATACTTGAGAATGCGACCTGGGCTCCCACCCACGGGCTGACCGAACCCTGGTATTTTGTTGTTTTTACAGGGGATGGCTTAAAGAAATTGGCAAGTTTTCAAAGCGAATTATATAAAAACGAGGCTAAGGATTTCAAACAGGATAAATATGAAAAGCTACAGAAGCAGCCATTGTTAGCTTCGCATGTTATTGCAATTTGCATGAAAAGGACAGAGGGGAAAATACCAGAAGTTGAGGAGATCGAAGCAGTTGCCTGTTCTGTCCAAAACATTTATCTCTCTGTTACTGCCCATGGTCTTGGTGGTTATTGGACTACAGGAGGGATTACATATTTCCAAACTGCAAAAGCATTTTTTGGACTTGATGAACATGATAAATTACTCGGCTTTTTTTATCTGGCTCAGATTGCTTTTCCATCACCTCCTGGTAAACGCAAACCGATTGAGGAAAAATCAACATGGGTGAATTCTGAATAATAAGGATTATTCAATTTGACAAATTAATTACTTGAAGAAAAAAATGCTGGTCGCAGGGTTAGTCATCCTTATTCTGGTGTTTGCAGTCGCATTCTACTATGCATGGCGATCCTTCCCAATTATCAGTGGATTTGGAGCAAAGGCAGCCTGCTCCTGCATATTTGTTTCTGAAAGGTCTGAAGAAGATGTAATGAAGGAGGAATTAGGCGCATTTCCATTTACTCTTGGCAGTTATAAAGTGAATATGACTGATCAATCAGTTACTGGCAGTGTTCTGGGGATGGCAAAAAGGAAGGCGATCTACCGTCCAGGACTAGGTTGTACCCTAGTGAACGAAATAGAAGAATCAACTCTGAGGAAACAAATATTCACTTTACCATATTCCATAACCAAGCCTGAAGGATTTCGTAAAGAGGATCTTCCATGGCCACAGGGAGACGGGATTACAGACATAAATCCATCAAGCATTGACAAAGTCAAACTTGAAGAGGCTATCAATGCAGCGTTCCATGAAAATGATTCAAACGGTCAAAGGCGCACGAGAGCGGTTGTTGTTGTTTATGATGGTCAGTTAGTAGGTGAGAAATATGCTGATGGATATACAATGAATTCGCGCCATAATGGATGGTCCATTGCAAAAAGCATAACTGCAGCACTGATTGGAATTTTAGTTAAGCAGGGGAAATTAGATATCAAAAGTCCTGCACCGATCAAGGAATGGAAAGGAACCGACAGAGAAGAAATTACCATAGAGCAATTACTTCAGCAAACTTCAGGACTTGACTTTTCAGAGAATTATTCAAGTGCAAGCGCAGTTACAAACATGTTATTTAATAAAGGTGATATGGCGGGATATGCTATTTCACTGCCTCTCGCGCACAGGCCTGGTGAATATTTCAATTATTGCGGAGGTAATTCTAACATTCTTTCAAAGATCATACGGCAAACAGTCGGAGAATCAGAATATCACTCATTTCCCTACGAGCAATTATTTGAAAAACTGGGAATGAGATCTGCGTTATTTGAAAAAGATGCGACTGGAACCTTTGTAGGATCATCCTACATTTTTGCAACCGCAAGAGATTTCGCCAGGTTTGGACTTTTATATTATAATAATGGTAAATGGAATGGCGAGCAGATCTTTCCAGAAAATTGGGTGCAGCAATCTGTGAAACCTTCCCCTGCAAATAAGTTGAGGAATTATGGATATCAGTTATGGTTGAATGGCTATGATAGAAAAGCTCCGGAAAGGATCAGTTTCCCGGATGCACCCTCCGATGTGTTTTATGCTGATGGCTATGGTTACCAGGACATTTACATTATTCCTTCCAGGAAACTGGTGGTCGTCCGACTTGGACTTACCCTTAAGGGGTCATTCGATGAGAATAAATTTCTTAGAGATATTCTAGCTGCAATACGGTGATATTACCTCACTCGTCTCACCGTTGGTGATCCTCCCTCACCACTTCGTGGAGAGGGATATAAATCAATCACTCATTTCCTACTTTAGATAGTTTAAGGGAATTGGTTTCTTCTTCCCCTCTCCTTCGGAGAGGGGTTAGGGGTGAGGTCGAAAAACTCATCGATGAGAATATACTAGCTGCGGTACGCTGATTATACCTCACTCGTCTCACCGTTGGCGATCCTCCCTCACCACTTCGTGGAGAGGGATATAAATCAATCACTCATTTCCTACTTTAGACAGTTTAAGGGAATTGGTTTCTTCTTCCCCTCTCCTTCGGAGAGGGGTTAGGGGTGAGGTCGAAAACTCATCGATGAGAATAAATTTCTAAGAAATATTCTTGCTGCAATTTCGAGCTAGTTCGTCTGAGCCTTTGTACTAATCTTTATTTTCCTGACGAGGATTTAACCGCTAAGACGCAATGACGCAAAGGTTTGCAAGGAAAAAGCGATGGAGGTGGGAAGTATGAAAATAAAAAAAGCACCGTGTCTTGTTTTTATAGCTGCCGAAACAACTATTACTTACTAACCCAGTGCTTTCAACTGATTTGCTTCCGTCCTGTTTAAGGGACTTCCGCTCCTCAATTGTAAATCTAAGATAGGTTGTGTGAGTATCGATTTCCAAATATTTATCTCTATTGTTTTTAACCTGTTATACACAGGGTTATCCACAATGCTATTTTGAATTTTTAATTCTTCTATACATCATGAAGTAACTTGACTTATTGAAATAAAAACAACATTCTTCATTTTATGGATACATCTCGCCGGGGGTTTCTATCAAAGGCCGCGCTAACTGGAACGGCTATATTTGCGGGAAAGGCCGCAATTAGTATGAATGCTAAAAATCTATTCGTGCATCATGTTTATTTCTGGTTGAAGAACCCTGATAGCAAGGAGGATAGGGACAAGCTTGTTGATGGATTGAGAAAACTCTCAAAAGCAAGTACCATCAAGGATTTTCATATCGGTCAACCTGCTTCAACAAACCGGGAAGTAATCGATCGGTCATATTCTGTTTCATGGTTACTGTTTTTCGATAATCAGAAGGATCAGGACATTTATCAAACTGATCCGATACATCTGAAGTTTGTAGAAGAATGTTCAGGCCTTTGGAAAAAGGTGGTGGTGTATGATTCTATCGATCTATAATTTTTCTCATTCTAAGTTTTCACATACTTAAATTTTATGTATGCGCAAATGCCTGATGGTTTTTGTTTGTTGTTGCCTGGCTCTCTCCGAAATCGTAGCACAAGCCAATCGTGAGTTTTACCAACTCGTACGATATCAGTTTAGCACGACTTACCAGGAAGCGTCGATCGATAATTATTTAAGTAAGGCTTATATGCCGGCCTTGAAAAGAATCGGACTAAAAAATATTGGGGTATTTAAGCCAATCACAAACGATACATCTTCGTTAAAATCGATCTATATACTTTCTCCACTCAGAAGTCTTGAAGATCTCCTGAAGTTGAATGATCTTATCATTAGTGATAAACAGCTGCAGGAATCTGGTAAGGAATACCTGGACGCTCTTTATACTGATCCTCCATATTCACGAATGGAATCGACAATTCTCAAAGCTTTCGAGCTGTCGCCTTCCATGAAGCTTCCCAAACTCAATTCGCCAAAGAAGGATAGGATTTACGAGCTACGCAGTTATGAAGGTTATACTGAGAAAATTTACAGGAATAAGGTAGAGATGTTTAACGCTGGTGGAGAGATCGCATTATTTAATCGTCTTAATTTCAACGCGGTTTTTTATGGGGAAGTAATCTCTGGAAGCAGGATGCCAAACCTTGTTTATCTGACAACTTTTGAAAACAGGGAAGACCGGGATGCACACTGGAAAGCATTTGGTGCAGATCCTGAATGGAAAAAACTTTCTACCGATCCAAGGTATCAGAAAAATGTGTCAAGGAATGAGACCATCCTCATGCGACCTGCTGAATATTCTGATTACTGATTCGATTTTTTTATTGCGCCCTCAGCGTATTCTTTGTGACCTCTGCGTTACTAAACACTCGTCTGAGCGAATTATCCTGATAAGGAAGAAATTTTGACCTGCCAATCCAAATGTTTAATTTAAGAGTGTATTGAAGAAACTGGTTTCCATATTATGCTTGTGTATTTTCCTGCTTTCTCAATTCGGAAGGATTGGATCATATATATATTGTAAATGGAAATCTGAAGCATCAATGGATTGTAAATGCGAAGAAATTTTTGCAGCCAACTCCAATCCCGGACATGATCATCTCGCGAAATTAAATGTCTCACCCAAATGGGAAGAACCAGTTCTATACTCCGTTCAAACAGAAGAACTGGTTTCTGAGCCTTTCCATATCAACACTTTTCCCACTGAGAATTCAAAACCATTAGCGGGTTTTAAGTCGGACCGGTTTCATCCTCCTGCCTTTGCCTGATCATATAGGCATGGAAAAGTATTGCTGAGCAATACACTCTTCTCATTATATAAAATGAAAATTATGAAATCGATCTATTTATATATCGCCTTCTTATTTGTAGGCTGTGCAACAGTCAACGTTCCAATTTCAACACCACAGTTAAATCAAAAATCAGTCGACAACCAATCTGGTGAAATGCTGATAGGACATTGTTCGAGGAACTGCTTGCTTGTTTCTCCATATAAAGAATGGTACCTGAAAAATTATGATGATTACAAAGTAGATAGTATAACTGCCGATATTTTCAGGAATCAATTGAAAGATAAGTCCATTGTAATTTTCATGGGAACCTGGTGTGGTGATTCCAGAAGGGAAGTACCACGACTCCTTAAGATCCTGGATTATTGCAAAATTCCCGATGATCAGGTGAAAATGGTTATGATGGATTATCGTGAAGGTGCTTATAAACAAAGTCCTCAGCACGAAGAACGGGGAATGCAAATATTTCGGGTTCCGAGCTTCCTGATTTATTCTGGAGATCAGGAGAAGGGCCGCATAATCGAATCTCCAAAAGAAAGTTTAGAAAAGGATATTCAAAAAATTCTTTCGGGTGAATCTTATGTCCCTAATTATCCTGCCGGTTCATGGCTCATGAAGGAACTTGCAACCAATCCTGCGCCGAGGTTAATAAAGGATACTGCACGTCTCGTGGCCAAGCTTAAGCCATGGTTGCGAAACCAGTCGGAGTTAAATAGCATCGCGTTGGTAAGTCTCGATGCAAAGGAATTTGAAAAGGCTGTTCTCCTCTATCAGATCAGCACTATTCTATTCCCGACAAGCATCAGTGGATGGAATGGATTGGGCAGAGCCTTGATTTCAAATGGGAAAAAACAATTGGCTAAAGCTCCCTTACAACAAGCAAATAGTATCGATCCAAAAAACACAGAAACTATTAAACTTATGACTCTTACTGAATAAGATATATGGCAAAAAATATTTAACCGCCAAGGCGCCAGGACGCAAGGGTTCGCAAAGATTTCCTTGCGAACCTTCGTTCCTTCGCGTCTTGGCGGTTTAATCTCACCGATGATAGATGTATTTCCAAATTCTCTACTTTTGCGCCTTATGACACAAGAACAATTGAAAGATATGAGGGACCGTGTGGTCGTCCTGGGGAGGTATCTTTGACGTCGCAAACAGACGTGATAAAATCCAAAGGGATAAACAACTTACTCTAAGTCCTGGATTTTGGGATGATAATGAGCGAGCTACTCAAATTCTGAAAGACATCAAGCTGAATGAATATTGGGTGAAACTTTACGAGCAGGTCGAGACTGCCGTTGAAGATTTTGCCGTGCTATTTGAATTCTGGAAAGCGGGTGAAGGAAGCGAACAGGAAGTGAAGGAAGCTTATCAGCAAGCCCTGGCAACAAATTGAAGAAGCCGAATTTAAGAGTACACTGAATGAACCAGAGGATGAATTGCCTGCCGTTTTTCAGATCAATTCAGGCGCAGGTGGAACTGAAAGCCAGGATTGGGCCGAAATGCTCATGCGGATGTACCGCATGTATGGCGAAAAGCAGGGCTGGAAAGTTAACGGAACTTGATCTGCAGGAAGGTGAAGGTGCGGGCATCAAAATCTGCTACGCTGCAATTTGATGGTGCCTTTGCATATGGTTTTCTTAAAGCAGAAAGCGGCGTTCACCGACTCGTCCGCATTTCGCCTTTCGATTCAAATGCAAGAAGGCATACTTCTTTTGCTTCGGTATTTGTATATCCGCTGGTAGATGATTCCATTGAAATTGAAGTGAACCCGGCTGACATTGAATGGGAATTTTATCGGAGCGGAGGTAAGGGCGGACAAAACGTAAACAAGGTAGAAACGGCAGTGCGATTAAAGCATATTCCCAGCGGCATTATCGTTGAATGTCAGCAGTCCGAACGCAGGGTGAGAACCGCGAGAAAGCATTAAAATGCTTAAGAGCCGACTGTATGAAGAAGAAATTGCGAAGAAGAGAAGAAATGAAGAATGCAGCCAATGCAAACAAGAAAAAAATTGAGTGGGGATCACAGATACGCTCCTATGTTTTTCATCCATATAAAATGATCAAGGATCACCGTACAGATTATGAAGTTGGAAATGTTCAACCTGTGATGGATGGAGAACTGGATGGATTTATCAAGGCATATCTGATGCAATCAAAAGAGGTTGAAAATTAGATAACCCGTTTTGATTTTATGTATCAAATAACTGATTGAGAATTTTCGCTATTCTAACTTGCATTTAAATTTGGAATTATGAATCTTGGTATTTTTCATATCCCCTTCCGCTAAACGAACCGGTACTTGAATTATGCTCCCGGTTCCAAGGAACGCGAAATTTAAAAAAGACACTTGCGAGTTGAAGAGGCGACAGAACTGGATATTCCAATGTATATCGGTAGCGAGGAAGTAAGGACAGGAAAAAAAACTGCCAATCCATCCTCCACACGAGATCGCACACACGCTTGGTCATTTTCATGCAGGTGATGAATCACATGTAAGAAGGCAATTGATGCTGCCCTCGCAGCAGGAGAAGATGGGCGGAAATGAGTTGGGAAAACCGCGCCAATATTTTTTTGAAAGCGGCGGATCTGATTGCAGGCAAATATCGTCCTTACATGAATGGCACAACCATGCTTGGACAAAGCAAAAATGTATACCAGGCAGAAATAGATGCCGCTTGTGAGCTCATAGATTTTCTTCGCTTCAATGTTCATTTTCTAAGTGAAATATACAGGCAGCAACCTATAAGTGGTCCAGGCATGCACAACAGGATGGAGTATCGTCCGCTTGAAGGATTTGTGCTTGCAATAACACCATTCAATTTCACTGCTATTGGAGGGAATCTTCCTACTTCAGCTGCCATGTGCGGAAACGTTGTAGTATGGAAACCTGCGAATACACAGATCTATTCCGCGCAAATGTTCATGCGAATACTCAAGGAAGCAGGATTGCCCGATGGAGTCATCAATCTGATTTATGTTGATGGACCTACCATCGGAAAAGTTTGTTTTGCTCATCCGGAATTTGCAGGAGTTCATTTCACAGGATCGACAGGAGTGTTCAATAATATGTGGAAGACAATTGGTGAAAATGCAGGCAATTATAAATCATATCCGCGAATAGTTGGTGAAACTGGAGGAAAAGATTTTGTGATTGCACATCAAGCTGCGGATCCTGATGTGGTAGCAACAGCATTGCTTCGAGGAGCATTTGAATTCCAGGGACAAAAATGTTCTGCGGCATCCCGGGCATATATTCCATCAAATATTGCGGAAGAAGTGAAGAAAAAATTAATTGAAGGAGTGAATAGCTTCAAGATGGGCTCCGTTGAAGATTTTGGCAATTTCATCAATGCGGTGATCGATGAAAAAAGTTTTGATAAGATCAAAGGATATATCGAAGCTGCAAAAAATCAACCAGGGGTGAAGATAATAGTTGGTGGAAAGAGTGATAAATCGAAAGGATACTTTATTGAACCAACCGTTATTGAAGCGAGGATCCGCAATACATAACAATGTGTGAGGAGATATTTGGACCTGTACTCACAATTCATATTTATGATGCTGAAAAATTTGAAGAGGCTCTTGAATCTCGTTGATACAACTTCACCATATGCGTTAACAGGCGCTGTGATAGCGAAAGACAGAGGGCTATTGAACTTGCAACAAATAAGATTGCGGCACGCAGCCGGCAATTTTTATATCAATGATAAACCCACAGGTGCAGTGGTTGGCCAGCAGCCTTTTGGTGGAGCCAGGGCATCCGGAACAAATGATAAAGCTGGTTCTATCTTAAATCTTTATCGTTGGTTAAGTGCCAGAACAATAAAAGAAACATTCCAGCCAGCAACTGATTACAGATATCCTTTTATGGGTGAAAAATAAATTTTGAAACACAATAAGATAAATTTGAGGGCGACTTGACCGGGCAAAAAATCTTTAATATGTTTGTGCTCGATTACTAACCTTAAATCTACAAAATGAAAAAATCAATTCTGTTTTTCGGCGTATTGCTTCTTGCAATTTCAGCCCAAGTCTCAGGATAATGCCGCACAAAATGCTATTAAACTAAATCCGCTTTCATTAGTTTTTGCTACTGGTAACGTGGCATATGAAAGAGCAGTTTCAGGAAATCAATCAATTCAATTAGGAATTTTTTATTCTGGCGTTAGTATCAGCGATCTTAAATATACCGGACTGGGAATTACGCCTGAATACCGGATTTATTTTGCAGGTAACAAACAGGCAATGAACGGCGTTTATGTTGGGCCGTTTGTTCGGTACCAAAGATTCGCATTAAAGGATAAAGACACTGATGATGAAGCTAAATTCACATCATTTGGTGGTGGAGCAGTTATTGGCTGGGAAAAAACATGGCAGAGTGGCTTTGTTCTGGATCTTTTTGTAGGACCTTCATTCAATTCCGGGAAAGTCAAGGACAAATCAGGCAATAGTGATTTTGATGTTGTTGGAAGTATTGACGGGTTCGGACTCAGAACTGGTATTACTATCGGTTTCGCATTTTGATAATTTGTTTTTTAGAAATAATCTATTAAGATTTTGTATGATGGTTGTCGATTGACAACCATCTTTTTTTTGCTAATTACAACTCTTTTAGAAGGACTTCTCCGACAATTCTACCCAAAGCGAAGCAAGCTAACTCCATCCATTTCAACTGATTCGCACCAATTTTCAAGACTATCCCTCTGATTTACTGCTTACGGTGGCATGATTTTTAGAAACGGTGTTATTGATGCGTATGCATCGTGCTTCAAAAAACCATAAAAATTTATTATGAAAAGGATTTTCGCTCTTTTGCTGCTTAGCTCATTCGTTTATATTGTCAAAGCTCAACCACATGCTGATATAGGAATAAAGGCAGGTGTAAACATTAACAATCTCAAAATTGAAAATTCCTCAGCTCCGGATTCAAGAGTAGGTTTTCATTTTGGTGGATTGGTTCACCTTCATGTTAGTAACAACTTTGCCATCCAGCCTGAAGTTGTGTTCTCAAGTCAGGGCATGAAGCAAACTATTGCCGGAACTGAAAATATCTACAAGCTCAGTTATGTAAATTTCCCGGTCCTCCTCCAATACATGACGGGATCAGGTTTTAGAGTAGCGACAGGCCCTCAACTAGGTGTAATGGTAAGTGCTGAAAGGCATCAGGGAAATACTGAAACTACTATCAAGGAAGATTTTAAAACAATTGATTTTAGCTGGCCTCTTGGCGTGAGTTATGTGACTGACGGAGGATTTGGCGTTGATCTGCGATATAATATGGGACTTTCCAATATTAATGATAACAGCAACGGAGCAAAAATCAAGAATCGTGTTTGGCAATTTGGAGTCTTCTATCAATTTAGAGTAACCCCAATGGGTCAGAAGCATCTATAATTAGTTGCGGGAATTTAATGTGAAATAATTTGTGGGCCGGATTCCGGCCCATTTTTGTGCTTCTATCTTGTTGTTATACTTTTATCAAAACATTCAATTGAAGTCTATTCTAACCCGAGATCAATTATCAATTACCATTCGAAGGCTTACTCATCAGATTCTGGAGAATCATCTGGATATTTCAAACGTTGTCTTCATTGGATTACAGCCTCGTGGCATTTTCGTTTCCGACAAGATCATTGGAGAAGTGAAGAAGTTGATGCCAGGTCAATCAATTGAATATGGCAAACTGGATATTACTTTTTATCGGGATGATATCAGGAAGGAGCTTCATATTCCAAACCGTACGGATATTCCATTCAGTGTTGAAAACAAAACTGTTGTTCTGATAGATGATGTACTACATACTGGGAGAACTATCAGAGCCGCACTTGATGCTTTACTGGATTTTGGGAGGCCCGCTAAGGTTGAACTCTGTATTTTGATTGACAGAAGATTCAGTCGACAGTTACCAATTCAGGCAGATTACACAGGAAAAACCATCGATTCCATTCTTTCACAGAAAGTAAAGGTGTTTTGGCAGGAAAGAGATGGGAAAGAGGAAGTCATGCTGCTGTGAGATATCAGGAGGGCGTCTTCATCTCAAGAAGGTATTTAAAATGCTCAATTCTCAATGTTCAATTTTCAATTATGGATCAATGAGGAGAATACTGAAACAAATAAGCTGTATATCTTTTTGCCCTAACTTAGCCGCCTAATGCAACTAAGTACAAAACACCTGCTTGGCATTAGGGATCTTACCAACTCAGACATTCAACTCATTTTAGACACAGCAACGCAGTTCAAGGAGGTCCTTCAACGACCTATTAAGAAAGTTCCAACACTCAGAGATGTTACCATTGTGAATCTCTTTTACGAGAGCTCCACCAGAACAAGGCTATCTTTTGAATTGGCCGAAAGAAGGCTTAGCGCAGATGTGATCAATTTCACCACCAGCGGCTCATCTGTTTCAAAGGGGGAAACACTGCTTGATACGGTCAATAATATTCTCAGCATGAAGGTGGACATGGTGGTGATGCGCCATAACGCCAGCGGAGCGCCTCATTTCCTTGCGAGACATATTCCGGCTGCCATCGTTAATGCAGGCGACGGGATCAATGAGCACCCTACTCAAGCCTTATTAGACGCATTCTCAATAAGAGAGCAATTAGGTTCATTGGAAGGAAAGAAGGTCGCCATTGTGGGTGATATTATGCACTCAAGGGTGGCACTGAGTAATATCTACCTGTTGAAAAAAATGGGAGCCGAAGTTGTTGTTGCTGGCCCACCTACGCTTATACCAAAATATATTTCTGAAGCCTTCGATGTCCGGGTAGAATACAGTCTTAGAAAAGCGCTTGAATGGTGTGATATTGCAAATATTCTAAGGATCCAATTGGAGAGACAGAACCAGGTGTTTTTTTCATCACTCCGCGAGTATAGTCTTGCCTATGGCATCAATAAAAAGTTATTGGATAGTCTCGGGAAAAAAATATTCATCATGCATCCGGGACCGATCAATAGGGGAGTTGAAATTGATAGCGATGTTGCCGACAGCGATCAGTCGATCATATTACAGCAGGTCGAAAATGGAGTTGCAGTAAGAATGGCTGTACTATATCTGCTGGCGGGTGGGAAGGAGCAAAATAATTAGTAAGTAACATTTGTTGAATCGAATTATACAATCAACCAGGCAATCAAATCTTTCCCATGCAACGAATTTGTTTGTTCCCAGGTACTTTCGATCCCCTAACATTGGGACATGTAGATATTATCAACCGTTCATTAAATCTGTTCGATAAGATCGTAGTAGGGATTGGTATGAATGCCAGCAAAGGCCCGATGTTCTCTGGTGAACAGCGATTACTCTGGATAAATGAGATCTACAAGGATCAACCTAAAGTTGAAGCTTCCCTGTATGAGGGTTTAACAGTGAACTTTTGTAAACAAATTGGTGCAAGGTTCATTTTGCGCGGGATCCGTTACGTAAGTGATTTCGAATACGAAAAGACCATCGCGGATGCAAACAGAACCCTTGATCCAAGGATTGAAACCATATTCCTGACCGGTGAACCAAAATATACCTCAGTTGCATCAACAATCGTTAGGGATATAATCAGGAATGGAGGTGATGCATCGCACTTTCTTCCAGATGAAATTTCAAAAAGCATTGTACAGGTAAAAGGATAATAGTTATTATGATCTGGTTCAATAAATCATTTACAATTGAGGACCTTCATTCGTTAGGAAGGGGGACGATGGCTGATCACGTAGGAATTAAGTGGATTGCTATTGGGGATGATTACCTAATGGCTACTATGCCAGTAGATCATCGGACAAACCAGCCTTATGGACTTCTTCATGGGGGTGCATCTGCTGTACTTGCAGAAACCATAGGAAGCGTTGCATCAGCCATGGTGATAGATACCAGTAAATTTATTTGTGTGGGCCTTGAGATAAATGCAAACCATATCCGCGGAGTGAAAAGAGGAATTGTTACAGCTAAGGTTTCTCCAATTCACCTGGGCTCATCTACTCATGTATGGGATGTAAGAATTGAGGATGAAGAAAAGAGACTGGTCTGCGTAAGCAGGCTAACCGTAGCCATACTTGTAAAGAGATAACTACTAGGCAAGAGGGATCATTCCTGCCTCTTTAAGCACATCGGCAATCAATGCATAACTTTTCTGAACATAGGATTTGAGCTCAGAAGGCTTGACCCACTTTGCTTCAATGATTCCCTCCTCGATCTGCGGATGCAACGACTGTTTACCATCAGCGTGCATTAGATACCAATGTGTTTCTTTCAGGATGTGTTTCCCGCTTTCCTCATATGTATGATAAGTTGTAAGGATCGGTTCAATTAACCTAACCTCAAGAAGTCCTGTTTCTTCTTTTATTTCTCTCACTGCACAGGTTTCAAGCGATTCCTTACCATCAAGCTTTCCTTTTGGCAGGTCCCACTTACCTTTTCTGAAAATCATCAGAATGTTTTTTTCCTGGTCGCGGACCAATCCTCCAGAGGCAAGGATCAGTTTAAATTTTTTGAACACGGCCTGCTTCAGCTCTAACAGGTTGGTGTGATATAATACGCCGGCATGAACTTCTTTTTCATGCATTTCATGGATCATAGACTTGATAGCAGGAGAGGAGAATTCATCAACAAATACTGCATCATCATTGTGTACAAACGGAGCAATGGCTTCATCAATATCGTCGCAAAGGAATAAAGGCTTATCGTTGAAATAAATTTTAATATTCATCCCTGAGAATGGGTTTATTTCAAACGTACAAGTTTAAGTTCAAACAGAATTAATATTTCTGCTGAATTCACTTGATTTAAATCGACTTGTTTTGAATGCGGGCAGTTTGATTCAGGACCCAAGACAGCCTGAGGCTATGGTTTTGACTTTCATTTTCCTTCTTTGCGTCCCCTGAGACTTCATTGCGCTCTTTGCGATACATCCCACAATTTAAAGTTCGGGTTTGGCATTATTTTTCATTTTACATTTTGCATTTTTAATTCGGACCTCCTATTTGATCCTTCGCTATAAAAAATAATAATTTCCTTTCTGGTCTATAAATTTCATTTTTGCGTTCGCGAACAAAGGGATGCTTCAAATAAGAATATATGCAAACAAATGAACGAGCAATTGCTGAGCGATTATTACAGATCCAGGCTATAAAGTTGAATTCAAAAGAACCCTTTACATGGGCCTCAGGATGGAAAAGTCCTATCTACTGCGATAACCGAAAGATTCTTTCCTTCCCATATGTCCGCGAGTTTGTAAAATCAGAGATGAGTAACCTTATTTTCCAGGAATTTGCACAATCTGAACTCCTTGCCGGGGTTGCTACGGCGGGTATTGCATGGGGTGCAATGGTGGCGGATCAATTAAAGCTTCCTTTTGTGTATGTTAGGCCAAAACCGAAGGAACATGGCCTGGGGAACCAGATTGAAGGATCATTTGAGAAGGGCCAGAAAACGGTTGTAATTGAAGACCTGATATCAACCGGTAAAAGCAGCTTGCAGGTGGTAGAAGTGCTTAGAAAGTCCGGACTCGATGTAATTGGGATGGTTTCGATCTTCACGTATGGCTTCGAAGAGGCGAAAAAATCATTTGAGGAGGCCGGATTACCCTATAGGTCCCTTACAAATTATGAAACCCTTATACAATTGGGCGTAGAAAAGGGTCAATTGGGCGAAGATGAACAAACAATTTTGTTAAATTGGCGGAAGGATCCTTCGCATTGGCAGCCTGTTATCTAATTTTACTCCAAACCGATAATATGAATAAACTGAATTTACTCCTGGTACTTGCAATTGCATTCTCAAGCACCGGATTTGGCCAGATTGTAAAAAAGGGAGGGCAGACAACAGCTACTATCAAGACTCCCACCGTTCAATGCGAATCCTGTAAGAAGAAAATAGAGAACTTTCTCTCTCGTGAAGAGGGTGTTTTGAAAGTGAATGTGGATTACAAGAGAAAGCAGACCAAGGTTACCTTTGTTTCTGACCGGACCAATATCGAAAACATCAAAACTGCCATTGCGAATGTTGGTTATGATGCAGATGATGTAACCGCCAATGAAGAATCATATAAAAAGCTCCCCATCTGCTGTAAAAAGCCCGAGGATGGAGGTGGAATGGATAAACATTAAAAATTTTTCTGGGAACTTTCAATATAGCCGCCACAGGGCGGCTTTTTTAATATATCTGCCTGATGAGATTAGTGTCCTTCAGGAGTTGATCAATACGTTGTTTGCCTTCATAATTGATAGGATAATTTATCGAAAAACCCCCCTTTTCAATCCTTGCATTTCCTTGCACTTTCACCATCACCTCCGGATTCATCAGAATTTGTAATGCATTTTTGAAGAGATCCTTTAGTTGCAATTTCAACTCAATAGGTAGATAAAACGTATCCAGTTTTGAAATCTGGATGACGCTGTCCATGGTTGAGTGCCCCACATATTTTTCATTGAAATAAATGTCGAAATCAGCCTTCTTTACCTGCATCCCGAAATTATTTGGGTTGAAAAATTTCAAATCTACCCCCAGCACAGTTTCCGATTTGTCAGCCTTCTTTACCCGGATGTTAGCAAAATCTATGTAGTCAGGGGACTTCGGCTTTTTACAGCCCATGCTACCAGCGATGCAGAAGAGTGCGGCCAGGATAGGAAATATCAATTTTTGCATCCGGCCAAGTTATCGCAAAATATTCGTCAGAAAATGTGAAAAAATCTTTACTAAATAAATTGGATTTTGTCATTTAATATTCGAACTCAATTCAAAAAATTTCAACTAAGAATATTAGACATTTAATTACCATTACATTACGCTGTTTTACTGCATATTAATACGAATTGATTGAATTAAATAGTAGCCCATTTCAAGCCAAGATCACAGTTTTTATACAGCAAATTTGGCTCTTACCATAAATCTTAGGGAGGAGTACAAAATAATAATTAAATAACTGATTTTTAAATGTTTGAAGAGGATTAATTGAATTTCGCTTGCAAGAAAATTAACCCATGCAATTATAAATTAATTTAATGATCCCATATTTTTTTAGATGAATGTTTTGATTCTCCCCTTTCGGGGTATTTCCATTAGATTATCAAACCGGTGAAGAATTGGAAATTCAATTGAGCTAGATGAAGGCAGGTGGATATTCATCTTGTCATTTCATTTTAAGGGGGCTTTTTGTATTTTGTGTGATAAGGCGCTTTTTACCATAAATACTGCAATGAGAAGATCCCTCGTTTTGCTGTTTTTGACAGCAATTGCTAATTCCGTTTACCCTCAGGATTTTTCCAACAAGGGCAAAGATTTCTGGATATGCTATCCGGCGCATATTGATGGGACTTCCTCCGCAATGGGGATATACATAACCTCTAACGTAAATGCAACCGGTCAGATCACTGTTGGAGGCACAACTATTCCATTCACTTTAACGGCAAATACAGTAGTAAGAAAATTTCTTGGTCCCAATGGTTCTGGAGATGCTCCCAATACTTCAATCTATTTAAATGGAAGCGATGTTGTACAATCGGGAGCTGGCATCCATGTAACATCAGATAAGCCAGTAGCAGTTTATGCGCATATAATCCGTTCTGCCCGTTCAGGTGCCACCCTTGTTTTGCCTGTAAAAGTTTGGGGAAGGGAATATGTGGTTCCGAGTTACCAGAATGTGGGACAAGGTGGAAATAATGCAGGATTGGGGGAGATCGCTATTATGGCCAGCTCACCGAATACTGTGGTTGAAATCACGCCTACGGTAGCAAGCAGGGACGGCACAAGGCAAGCAAATATTCCATTCAACATAACTCTTCCCAATGCAGGCGATGTATATCAGCTTCAATTCGCAGGGGACGCCGATATCTCTGGGACAAAGGTTAAATCAATAGCAACTGCAACCGGAGGCTGTAAACCAATAGCAGTTTTCTCCGCTACCACCTGGTCCGCATTTGATTGCTCAGGGTCAAGCGGGGGAGATAATCTCTACCAGCAACTCTTTCCAACAGGAGCCTGGGGAAAGAAGTTTATTACTACTCCATTTACTACCCGGCCTTATGATATCATCAGAGTATTTATAAAGAACCCTGCTACACTTGTAACCAGGTTTGAGAATGGAACTCTTACAACACTTTCAGGTTTATCTCCCAAGGGATTTTATGAATTCAAAACATCAAATCCTGTTATACTGGAAGCTGATGAGCCAATATCAGTAGTGCAGTATATGGTCTCACAAACGTGCAGTGGATGCAACACCATGAATTGTTCAACGCCGGCAGATCCTGAAATGGTGGTAATTAACCCTATTGAACAAACTGTCAATAATATAACCGTATTCTCAGCGCACAGGAATTTTGTACCCTCAGGTCAAAGTGCGGTTACTCAATGTTATCTGAATATCACACTACCTACTGCAGCAATTGGCAGTTTCAAGATCAATGGTTCAAATCCTACTGGAAATTTTAATTCTATACCAGGAACTTCTTATTCTTATTTGCAGGAAAATGTAACCAGCCTATCAACCACAAATCCGGTTCAGACTCTGTCCTGCGATTCAAGCTTTATTGCCATTGCATATGGGTACGGACAGGTAGAATCATATGGATATAATGCAGGGACTAACGTTCTGGACCTGTATCAATATGTTACTATAGAAAACGAGTACGCCACGGTGAATTTTCCAGCTGGTTGCAAGAATTCACCTTTGAAATTCTCCATGACATTTCCATACCAGCCATTGGAGATCAAATGGGTATTTGGCCCTGCTTTAAATGCGCTGGGAGTTAGCGATACAACACTTACCGCTCCAGTTGCAGATTCCAGCTGGCTAGTGAACGGCAGAACTCTTTACAGATATAAATTGAACCGCCTCTCTGTTATTTCGGGAGTAAACACATATCCAATTAAGGTAATTGCAAATAATCCTACCTCGGATGGCTGTAGCGGTGAACAAGAGATAGATTATGATCTGCAGATTTTCGACAGGCCGGTTGCTGATTTTAATTTCACCCACAATGGATGCCTTTCAGATAGTGTTGTATTTACAGATAATTCTAATGGGCAGGGCAGGCCTGTTTACAAATGGAGTTGGGATTTCGCGGACGGAAGTCTATCTACCTTGAAAAATCCCAAGCATCTATTTTCAACCGCAGATAGCTTTATAGTAAAATTTTCTTCCATTACCGATGTAGGCTGCTTATCTGATACAGTCCAAAAAACGATTTACATTTCTAATCCACCGGTTGCGGATTTCAGTATTTCCTCTCCGGCTTGTGAAAAGACATCTTTAGATTTCAGTGATCTTTCTGTTCCAAACGGAACCACCCTGGCAAAATGGACCTGGAATTTTGGCGATGGTAATACAACCATTGCTACCAATGGCAATTTGATTTCACATATCTACTCTTCCTCTGGTAGTCTTAACGCATCACTCCAAGTGGAAACAAGTACAGGCTGTAAAAGTACAATCACTACCAAACCGATAATTATCAATCCAAGACCGGTCGCCTCCTTCAATCTGCCCGCGGCAGTATGCCTTCCGCTGGGGGCTGCTCAATTTACCAATGCTTCAACGATAAGTGATGGCAGTCAAAATTCATTTACTTATTCCTGGAATTTTGGAGATGGAAATTCTTCACTTCAGAAAGATCCATTACATAACTATAATGGGGTAGGGCCTTTTAGTGTCAAGCTGCAAGTCCAATCCAACAATGGTTGCATGGATGATTCAACCCGAACACTTACTGCCGTGTACCCACAGCCGAAATTAGATCTCATTTCATCGCCGGTTGAAGTTTGTGAAGGCGACTCAGCAGTTTTTGTATTTAGCAGATCAAGTCAGGGTGGGGTTGTGAACTTCACCAGCATGCAATTTAATAATTGCAATGGATCAGGAAGTATAAACGTTAGTCCATCTGGCCAGGTTCGTTTTAGCTTCTATTTAGATCCTGCGCAATTTGGAGCGGCGACCAACAACTGCACATTTAAATTCTGGGGAGTTGCCGCAACCACTGGTTGCATTTCTGACACAATTTCCATCCCAGTTATAGTGAATGAATTGCCAAGTGCAAAATTTACTATTGCAAATCCAACCTGTGTTACCAGAAGCATCAGCTTCACAGACGCATCGGTGCCCAATTCCGGTCTGCTTTCAAAGTGGAACTGGGATTTTGGAGATGGAAATACATCCAACCTTCAGAGTCCATCACATGCCTACAATACTGTTGGAACATATACAGTCAAGCTGAATGTAGAAACCAACAAGGGATGCAAGAACAAATTGGATACTGCTACCATACAAATTCATCATCTCCCGGTACCAAATTTCATTACACCTGAAATTTGTCTTTCTGATCCATTTGCATTGTTTACAGATTCATCAACGATAGGAGATAATAGCCAATCACAGTTTACTTATTCGTGGAATTTTGGTGATCTAAATGCGAATCCTGGAAATCCCAATTCATCTTCAGCAAAAAATCCGCAGCATCGGTACATTTCAGTTGGCACTTATGATGTAAAATTAACCGTCACTTCTAAGGACGGATGTTCAAAGGATACATTAAAGAAATTCGTTGTCAATGGCGCCATACCAAAGGCGGCGTTCACCGTGAATAATGCAGGCAATCTTTGCAGCAACCAGGATATTTCAATAATAGATCAATCAACTGTAGATTTTGGTTCTATCGTGAAAGTGGAAATCTATTGGGACTATCTCAACGATCCCACAAAAAAGACGGTTGATGATAATCCTGCTCCGGGTAAAATGTATAAATACAAGTATGCTGATTTTGGAGTGCCAGCAACCAAACAATTTCAGATCCGTTTTGTTTCTTATTCAGGAATTAATTGTATAAATCAAGATACCAGCACTATCGTTGTTAGCGGAAGTCCTCAATTGGAATTTGACCCTTTGAGTGCAGTTTGTGAAGAAGAACCATTCTTCCAGATAATTGAAGCCAGAGAGAATTCAGGACTTATAGGAACAGGGACCTACTCAGGCGCAGGCCTATCATCAACAGGTATTTTTAATCCCTTCCAGGCCAAACCTGGCTTACATACTCTTAGGTTTAGCTTTACAACTTCTAGTGGTTGCTCTTCATTTATTGAACAGACCATACGGGTGAATCCTACTCCAATTCTGGATGCGGGTCCAGACAGGGTAGTGCTTGAGGGTGGGTACATCATTCTGAATATAAAAGCATCAGGCAATAATTTATCATATTTGTGGACACCCAATTTGGCAATCGATAATAACACTATTTCCGCTCCAAAGGTTTCTCCACTGCAAGACATCACCTATCACCTGTTGGTGACATCTGCAGATGGCTGTATATCTAATGATAATGTATTTGTAAAAGTTCTAAAACAGGTAAAAGTTCCAAACGCTTTCTCTCCAAATAAGGATGGAATAAATGACATTTGGGAGATCCAATATCTTGAATCATATCCCGGTTGCACCGTAGAAGTTTATAATAGGTTCGGGCAATTGGTATTTCAATCTACGGGATATGATAGGCCATGGGACGGGACTTATAAGGGCACGGCCCTGCCCGTAGGAACATATTATTGGATCATCAACCCTAAGAACGGTCGTGCAGCCCTCAATGGTTCTGTCACGATAATAAGATAATTAGGAATTAAATTAATTGCTATGAAGAGAATCATGCTAGGCTTGTGTTTCGGATGCAGCCTTCTACAGTTGAATGCGCAGCAAAAGCCGCACTATACGCAGTACATTCTCAATAATTACATAATCAATCCCGCTCTTACTGGAATTGAAAATTATACTGATGTCAAGGTGAGCCATCGGCACCAGTGGGTAGGATTTCAGGATGCTCCAGTTACAACTTATCTTACCCTGCATACTGCAATTGGCAAAAAAGATTTTCGCACTTCAGCAACTTCTTATCGAGTTCCCGGAGAAAATCCCAGAGGAAAAAGTTATTGGGAGGATTATACTGCAGCGGCTCCGCATCATGGAGTTGGGGTTCAGCTGATCAATGACAGAACTGGTCCATTGAATAGGTTCTCGGCATATGGAACCTATGCATATCATCTTGGAATTAGTGCACGCACAAGTATTGCAGCAGGCTTTGGAGCAGGATTCAGCAATTTAAGTCTTACGGCAAGTAAGCTGGATTTCGGTCCTGCAAATCCTGTTGACCCGGCAGTTTACTCAACAAAGGAGATCAATAATATCAGACCGGATTTCAATGCAGGGATATGGCTGTACTCTGCTGATTTTTTTGGAGGACTCGCAGCCCAGCAAATTATTCCATCCAAGGTTGACTTCTCCAATGGAACGCTGACTTCAAAGGAAGGCAAATTTGTGCCTCATCTTTTTCTAACTGCTGGATACCGCTTTCTTTTGAATGAAGATTTTAATGTAGTACCCTCTACTATGATAAAATATGTAAGCACAACCTTGAATGCCGATTTCAATTTAAAAGTGCAGTATCAGGATCTGGCATGGGCAGGGTTCAGCTATCGACTCGAAGAAGGCTTTGCAGCTATGTTGGGGATGAACGTTTCAAATACTTTTAATGTTGGATATTCATATGATTACACTACCAGCAGACTGAATACATTTACCAAAGGAACACATGAGATCATTGTTGGATTTATCCTGGGCAATGGCTACGGCGATTGGTGCCCGAGGAACGTTTGGTAATAATCGTTGGTCGATGTTAGTTGATCGTTGGTCGCCGATTTAATCCATCATATTAACGACCAATATTTCAACTATTGAGAGTATTGACATTACGGGACAAAGAACCCCAAATGTCCTTCTAAAGGCTCCACATAAAAAAAACCCTGCAATTCTGCAAGGTTTCCAAATTTATGAATTCAAACTTCTCTTCTAATTCCTCCTAATCAACCAATCAACAACTCAACTATATCACAACAATCTTCTTCACGGTGTTAACTTTTTTGGTATTTCTCTTATTTTGGAGATATGTCTTTAATTCCTCTTCTTTCTTCTGAGCATCTTCCTGGCATTTCAGCTGGTCTTCGATGATCTTCTTTTGATAATTTTTGTTGTGTTCCTGGAACTGATTTGTAGTAAGAGCAGTTTTCTTTAATTCGTTATATAATTTTACTTCGTTCAATTTTGTCTGCTCGGTCAGTGCTTCAAGACTTGCTTCAACATTTATTCTTTCCCAATCGAGCTGCTTAAGTGAACGCTTCAATTCTTCCTGGAATTTTTTCACGTCAACTTTTTCTCCAGATGCAGTCAGCCCCTTTTCAATTTCAACCCAGTTAATTTCTTCAATGGCTTTCAAAGCCTTCTTCAATGTTTCATTAGCTGCCTTTTGTTCAGAAGTCTGAGCGTTCATCTTGATAGGCTTACTTGAATCCTGAACAAAATAATAAGAGAAGCTGGTGCTTGGAATGAACGGAGTTGTTGCAAGTACATTTGCTTCTGGAGTAGGAACCATAACCGGTTCGGCAATTGAGAAATCTCTCAGCTTGGACAATTCAGATGCCGTGATTATTGAAGGTGCATACGCATGATTGGCCGCAGCAACAAATTCATACGGCATTGCGTCCTTCATTTCCTTCTCAAGAGCCAGGTTTATCTCGTTCTGAATTTTTTCCTTTGCCAGGTTTTTTTTCCTGGTAATAGTAGCCTTTTTCACTCCCAAGGTTTCTTTGAAGGAGATCGTGTTCACAGTTTCTTCAGAATTGGACGCCAGGAATTTATTGTTGTCAATTTTCAGGATTTCATGAACGATAACATTGCCTGGATTTGACCATGCAATCAATCCGATCATTAAGGCTGAAAAAAGATGTGCGGTTAATTTATTTGTGTAATGATTTGAAACAGGCTGGTTAAGAATTCTCTTTACCCTGTCAAGTAGGAATCTGTTGTTCTTCCCGGTTGCTGCCATCGCCAAAGTAAATTTCATGACTCTCTTCCGTTCTATTGCAAGCAGGGCAGAAGCGTATGCATGGGCATTGTATTCAAACTGCAAAACCAGATCGTCACAACTATGTTCACGTTCCTTCTTAATGGATTGTACAAAGAGTCGTGAGAAAGGATTGAAGAATAATATTATGTCGATGCTGGCGATCAATAGATTTACCAGATAATCATTTCTTCTTATATGCGATAGTTCATGAAGCAGGATGGCCTCAACCTGTTGAGTGGATAATCCGTTGATTGAAGCGATCGGCATGAGGATAACAGGTTTGAAAAACCCGATTGTCATTGGGGTATCGATCATCTCTGATATCCACAACTTAATATCTTTACGAATCCCCATTCTCTCAGCAATTTGTTGAACATAGATCCTGAGATCGGCCTTAGGCTTAATAATATTATGCGAACATAGATGCCGTGTATGCCTGTACTGAGCTGCGAACCTGAAGAAAAGAAACAATGTAACACCCAGGTACAATAATGATAAGTAAGACAGTGAGGATTCTATGTTCCTGGATAAGATACCATAGAAGTCTGCAAATGTCTGTGTAGAAGTTCCCTCCACTACAGAAGAAACTACCAGCGGAGCTTCACTAAAATTAAGGTATTGAACTACGAGAGTAAAAGCGAACCAGCCAAAGCCGGTGGCTAAAAGGATCACTGCCAGACTATGTTTCATCTGCGCAGTTAATTTTCTCATGCAAGCTGTCAGAATAATAAATACCAACCACAACAAACCCATCTGCCAGATGCTGTTCAATAAAGCCCAACCAAGGGCCTTTAAGAAAGCAGATTGGCCAAGTAATGCCATACTTTATTGTTTTTTTAGGTTGTTCAGCAATTCCTGTATTTCATTTAACTCATGTTCGGAGGCTTTATGGTTACCTAGTGCCTGAAGCACCAATTGGGTAGGAGAGCCACCAAATAATGAATCAATCATTTTGTTTAATAAATGTTTTTGGGTTTTATCTCTGCTCACTGCCGGTTCGTAAATATGTGTCTTGAACGTAGCATCTCTTTTCACTAGTCCCTTTTCAAACATGATCTGCATCAGTTTTAAAGTAGTAGTGTATCCTACATCCTTTGACTTGGCAAGTTCTTCATGAACTTCCCGAACACTGGCAGTTCCGTTTTCCCATAACACCTGGAGGATTTCAAGTTCGCTCTCAGTAGGTTTAATGTATTTGACTGTGCCCATTTGAATGTATTTGGACCCTAAAATACGATTAATTTCGTAATAAAAAGTTAATACACTTATCGTTTATAATGACCCCAATATATTTCAGACGTTGCATACCCCGGTCGTTCATTTGACAGGCGGCTGGCTAAAGGTCAGCGGACCCATTTCGGAAGACTTTTAGGGCACCCAGCCTGACCCGATCCCAAAACAAGGTCAATGGAATTTTATGAATGGTTTTAGGTCACGGCTTCAGGTGTATTTTTTTACACTTCAGCATAATTCCTTCATGACTAAAATGAAGAATTCATAAATTCCTGAATCTGATGAGGTACGCCTTATTTGTCATACTATTATCTATACTCTTCATCGAAGCAAGGTCGCAGCCAGAACCGCACCTGATGGGTGGCGAGATGGGTTATGAATTCCTAAGGAAGGATGTAGGCACCGTTAGATACCGGTTATTCCTTAAGGTTTACAGAAGGTGCAATGATGATTTTGACTTTGAAAAAACTGCAACAGTAAAAGTTTTAAATACCACCAATATCCGCTCAACCACAGGAACGGTTGAATTCTTTAGTATCGAATTGAGAAATAGGATTGTGGCCGAAATTCCTTTGGCTTCCAAGAATTACTGCGCAGTAAATGATCCCTCAGGCTGCATTGAGATGGTAACCTTTACAGAAGACATTGATCTCATTGATTCGCCAAATGGTTACACTTTTTGGTGGGATAAATGTTGCAGAAATGGGAGGATTAATATTGATGCGACAGACACTTCATGTTCTGGATTTGAGCTTCGGCCTCCTGAAATTGTGGGTGGGGAAGGTTCCACCTATAGCTGTAAGATCCCTCCTCCGCAAGTTGTAGCCTCAAATAATAGTCCACTGGTTACAGATTCGGTCATCACTGGTTGCACCAAACGCCCACTTTACTACCAGTTCAAGTTCAGAGATGCAGATGGTGATTCCCTTTCATATAAGCTGGCAACGGCCTTCTGTATGACTAAGACCGCGACCACAGATTTTTATTTCGTCTATTACAGGCAGGGTTATTCGCCAGGTAAACCCATGGGAGGAAATCCAGTTATTACACTGGATTCAACGAATGGGTTATTATCAGGAGTTCCTGATAAAACCGGCAGATTTGTTGTTGCCTTTGAAGTGAGCGAATTCAGAAATGGAAAACTCATAAATGTTCACAGAAAAGAAGTTCAGATCAACGTCTTTGATTGTGATATAAAACCTCCGCCTGATCAGATCAATTGTAAAGACCGGTTGATTCAATTCGACCATAAGAATTCTGGCCTGAATAATTCTTATGCCTGGGATTTTGGAGTGCAGGGCATCAATACAGATGTATCAACAGATAGTTTTCCAACTTATCTATATCAGCAGAATGGAGATTACAAGGTGAGTATGATCATTACAAATTCTCTTGGATGCACCGATACCGCTTATGCCCAGATCAAAGTATATGCAGGTCTCCAACCGGATTTTAGTTTCAATGGTCCAATATGCAATGGTGAGGATGTCAGAATAACTGACCAGACAATATTCCCTGTTGGAAGAATTACTGATTGGACATGGACAAATGTGAATACGAAGAAGATTTTTTCAACCGAAAAAAATCCTGAATTTGAATATGATGTTCCAAATAATCAGACTTATCCTTTTACAATTCAACTTACAGTTAAAACCGATAGAGGATGTACAGGTACAATACAAAAAGTCATAGAAATTTTTCCGGTCCCGCTGGCCTACGCAGGTCCTGATACAATTCTTGCATACAATGAATCATACCAGATGATCTCTAAAATTCTTCCTGACTATAAATATCGGTGGACCCCATCATTAGGCCTGAGTGATCCAAATATTGCGAATCCAATTTTAAAACATAATAAGGACCAGATCTATATTCTTGAAGTGAACACATCGCAGAGATGTTTATCCTATGACACAGTTTCTATAAAATATTATGTTGGTCCTGAAGTTTATGTTCCAACCGCATTCTCGCCAAATGGTGATGGCAGGAATGATGTCTTTCATTTCAGACCGGTGAGCATGACCATTGATGCATTTGAAATTTTTGACAGATGGGGAGGAAAAATATATTCTTCCACAGATTACAGAAAAGGATGGGATGGAAAAGTGAAAGGCAAGGTTGAGAATGCCGGTATGTATATATGGTATATCAAAGGAAAGGATTCCAAGGGAAAACCATTCTCGAGATTTGGAACCCTGGTACTTGTTAAATAAGAAAAGTCCCTCTGTGGAAACAGCGGGACTTTGGTTTTAGTATCGATTAGTGACTATCTTATTATCGTCCTCTTGTAGAGGATGATTCTATTAACGATTTTTCCGAACCCGAACTTAACAATTTTTCCTTTTGAATAACCGGTGATTTTACAGCCGCCTTGTTGGTCCCGTGCATTGAAGCAAGGGTAGGAGCGATGACCAGTGAAACGATCGACATTAATTTTATCAGGATATTCATTGAAGGACCAGATGTATCCTTGAATGGATCTCCTACTGTATCACCAGTTACAGAAGCCTTATGTGGTTCCGAACCTTTGTAGTATGTCTCTCCGTTTATTTCAACTCCCTTCTCAAAACTTTTCTTTGCATTATCCCAGGCGCCTCCGGCATTATTCTGAAACATACCCATCAACACTCCGCTAACTGTGGCACCGGCTAGAAAGCCACCCAGGGCCTCAGGACCCAGGAGAAATCCAACAATCAATGGGGATAAAAGTGCAATTGCACCAGGCAACATCATTTTCCTTATAGATGCATCTGTTGATATGGCCACACATTTATCATATTCAGGTTTTCCTATTCCCTCCATGATTCCTGGAATAGTTCTGAACTGGCGCCTCACTTCTTCTACCATAGCCATGGCTGCTTTTCCAACTGCCTGTATTGCCAATGATGAAAAAATAAAAGGAATCATTCCACCTACAAAAAGACTGGCAAGAACATCGGCCTTGAAAATGTCGATGCCTCCAATACCAGCAACTCCAACAAATGCCGCGAAAAGTGCAAGTGCAGTTAATGCAGCAGAGGCAATGGCAAATCCTTTTCCTGTTGCAGCTGTTGTGTTTCCAACGGCGTCCAAGGTATCAGTCTTTTCACGAACATCTTTTGGAAGCTCACTCATCTCTGCAATACCTCCCGCATTATCTGCAATAGGTCCAAATGCATCTATTGCAAGTTGCATGGCTGTTGTTGCCATCATGCCTGCCGCTGCAATAGCAACTCCATATAATCCCGCAAGAGCGTAAGAACCATAGATGCCAACTGCAAGGACGATTGTTGGCAATAGAGTGGATTCCATTCCAACGGCCAAACCTCCGATAACATTGGTTGCATGGCCGGTTGCGGATTGGCGAACAATTGTAAGAACAGGGCGCTTGCCCATTGAAGTATAATATTCTGTGATAATACTCATAAGAGTACCTACAGCCAATCCCAGAGCGATTGCCCAGAATACATCCATCTTATTAAATGCAAAGCCTCTGATGTATAGATCGCCCTCGGGGAGAATATAATTTACAAGGAAATAACTCGCGATCAGGGTCAGAATGATACTCCCCCAGTTACCCATATTCAGGGCCTTTTGAACTACTGCGGTATTAACTCCAGACTTGTCACTTATGCGTACAAAGAATGTTGCGATGATTGAGAAAATAATCCCAATACCTGCAATCAACATCGGAAGGATGATAGGAGAAAAACCCAAATATCCATCAGCGAGAGATTCACTACTACTATTGGTTACTTCATGACCAAGAACGATGGTGGCAAGTACCGTTGCAACATAGGAACCAAATAAATCAGCTCCCATCCCGGCAACATCACCAACATTATCTCCTACGTTGTCTGCGATAGTAGCTGGGTTACGCGGATCATCCTCAGGAATTCCAGCTTCTACCTTTCCAACAAGGTCAGCGCCAACATCGGCAGCCTTAGTGTAAATCCCACCACCCACGCGCGCAAACAAAGCGATGGATTCAGCGCCAAGCGAAAATCCAGTCAATATTTCTATAGCCCTGGCAACTTCGTGAGAAGTTGAAAAAAGTCCGGGAGCAAAGGTTTGGATCAATACGATAAAAAGTCCTCCAAGTCCAAGAACTGCCAGGCCGGCAACGCCCATTCCCATTACGGAACCACCGGCAAAGGAGACCGACAAGGCTTTCGCAAGGCTGGTTCGAGCAGCATGAGCCGTGCGAACATTCGCCTTCGTGGCTGCCTTCATCCCTATATAACCAGCCAACGCACTGAAAAATGCACCAATTAAAAAGGCAACTGCGATTGACCAGTGGGAGCTCTCCTCATTTTTATAACCCATGAAACCGAGGAGAATAGCTACGATGATTGCGAAATAGGTAAGGATCTTCCATTCGGCCTTAAGAAAAGCCATTGCACCTTCAGCAATGTAGTTGCTGATCTCCTTCATGCGATCAGTTCCAGCATCCTGTTTCGAAACCCACCTGAACTTAATTAGGGTGTAAAGAAGGCCGATAACACCCATGATTGGAACGAGATAAAGCAAGTTATCCATAAGCAAGTAGCTATGTTGAAAATTAGGACGGCAAAAATAGGGGAAAAGGGGTAAAAACCACAGTTTTACGAATATGAGTACCTAACGACCAGTAAACAAGGACTTCAGCCTTTCTGGAAGGTTGTGCAACCTGGTTTCTTCGCCCCTAAAAAACCATTAATTGAATCATGCGTATTTTGCAATCATGACGCCGGAAAGAAGGGAAAAACTTTTGGCTGTACTTAAAAAACGCCAGAATGACCTCACGGTTGTTTTGGAGAATGTTCAGGATCCTCATAACATTTCAGCTGTTATGCGTACCTGTGATGCCGTTGGTGTTCAGGAGATATACGTATTGACCACAAAAATCCCAAAGCATAAGAAATTTGGTGAGCGATCATCCTCAAGCGCCGCGAAATGGCTAACCATACACCAGTTTGAAACAGCAGAGGATTGTTTTTTTCAATTGCGAAAAAATTATAAAAAGATCCTGAGTACCAGACTTGGAGAAGGTGCGGTAGGACTTTACCAGATCGATTTTAAGGAAAGTGTTGCACTGGTTTTCGGTAATGAGCATGATGGAGTAAGTGAAGAGATCAGTAAATATGTTGATGGCAACTTTGTCATACCACAGATGGGAATTATCAGATCTCTTAATATTTCGGTGGCTTGTGCTGTAAGTTTATATGAGGCATACAGACAGAAGTGTGAAGCAGGACATTATCTTGATAGCAGAATGCCTCAGTCTATGTCGAATGAATTATTACAGAAGTGGGGTGTTGAAAATGATTAAAATGAAAAACAAAATCGCAATATTTTTTGTCTTGTTTCTATCCTGCAGTTTCAATGCATATACCCAACCAGTTAAGAAAGCAAAGATTGAAGAGATTGTTGCATACATAAGTGCGGCAGATCATCCTGTAGTTGTAAACTTTTGGGCAACCTGGTGTGCCCCTTGTGTTCATGAGCTTCCTTATTTTCAATCCAACATAAGTAGATATGCAGATCAGCAAGTTGAACTAGTGTTGGTAAGTCTTGATTTTGCCAATGCGTTTCCTAAGAAAGTAAAAGAGTTCATTAAGAAAAATGATTATAAAGCCACTTTTTTTTGGTTGGACGAATCCAATGCAGATCATTTTTGTCCTCCGATAGATGAAAAGTGGAGTGGGGGAATACCGGCAACTCTTTTTCTGAATAAGAAGAATGGATTCAGGAGTTTCTTCGAGAGGCAGCTAACCGAGCCTCAGCTTAAGCTTGAATTGGAAAAGCTTGTGAAGTAATGATTTTTATTTAACCAAGGACGCCATGACGCGAGGTTTCGCGAGGAGTTCCTGGCGTTGCTTCGCGCCTTTGCGTCCTGGCGGTTAAATCTTATTTAGTTCAATCTTTTAATCGAGCAACCCACGCTTCTTGAAGTTTTCACAGCCACATCTTTACCAGCTACCACTTCATCTATCGCTGCCTGCGCATGTTTCCTGCTAACCTTTGAGGCATCATTTGGATTATCATCAATTGCTCCGTGGTAAACCAGTTTCCCTGATTGATCAAAGAGAAAACATTCCGGAGTCTTCGTTGCGCCAAAAGCATCTGCCAATTCATGATTTTTATCAACGGCATAAAACCAGGAGTACCCCTGTTTCCTGGCATACCCTTTCATTTCATCATACGAATCATCATCACTTCTTGAACCTTCATTGGAATTCAAAAGTATTACTCCCAATCCTTTGCTTTGTGCATACTCACAAACTTCCTTTGTGCGGGATTGATTTCTTACTACTACGGGACAGGTATTGCAACTGAACATCACAAGTAAACCCTTGTCCTTTTTTGCATCTTTCAGACTGATTTCTTTTCCTGATATGTCCTTGAGCTTAACTTCTGTCTTCGGCATATCAGCGCCTATTGGAAGATTGGAATTTTCCATCATCCGGAATGCAGAGAAAAGTGTAAAGGCCACCAGACCTGATAAAAGAATGGACTTATTCATGACAAAGATTTTTCTAAAGTTCCGAAAAATTTACGTTGATTGTTTGCCATCCTTCTCGTGCTTCGCCCTTTCATCAGCCTGATGCTTGAGGGAATGGATGCTTACGTTCAATTCATAACCAATCAGGAGTGCCAGGGAATTGATATAAACAAGGATCATTATGATGAGTATGGTACCAATTGAACCATAAACTTTGTTAAGGTTTCCAAAGCGATTTACCCAAAATGAAAATGCGAAGGTGGTTAATAACACTAGAAAGGTTGCGAGACTTACACCAGCAGACGATAACTTCCATCGTTTATGAACCGCAGGTCCGTATTTATAAATAAACGCGATACTGTAATAAACCAGGGCGATAAGAATTACCCAGCGAATTATTAGAATCGTCACCTTGACGAAGTTGTTCTTGATGTGAAGCAATTGCAGGATCCAATTAAGCACCTGTCCCTGCATGGAGAGAAAAACAATGGATAATAAAAAGAGAAATAACAACAGGATCGTAAGTTTGATGGCCATCCACCTCCTTTGCAAAAAATTACGGCCCGTTGAATAAATAAGCGATTTATCAAAAGAGCGCATGATCCCAAACATTGCATTGGAAGCGTAGTATATCACAAGTAGAAATCCCAGTGAGAGTAATCCTGTCCTTTCCTCTGTGAGAAAATCTTCAAGGAAATTTTTTATGAGGATGTAGGTATTCTCATTGATTGTGTAATCCTTCACCAGCAACAGTAATTCATCAGTTACCTCCCTAGCAATGGGCAGATAGGGTATAAGCGTGCAGAGAAAAATTGTACCGGCAGGGATGGCCATCAGGAAATTGAATGAAATGGCTGCAGCCCGATCAGTAAGCCCAACTTTTCGTACTTGTTTGATAAAGAATATTACAACATCGTAGAGAGGCAGTTTATGAAAACCAGGAAGTAGGATATGCCGCATGCGATACACGATCTGTTGCCCGATCCTGCTATTGAATATGAGCTGTTCAAATTTTGTCATGCAGCTATTTTGCCGAATCAGATTGTGTCCTTTCCTGTATCAGTTTATTTAAAGCTTCCTGGTATTCTTTTGCGTACTTCATGTGATCCTGGTATGAAACGGTGAATAGGTGCTTGCCTGAGAAATCACTCTTCGCTACAAAAAAAAGATATTCAGTTTGTGGTGAATTCAAAACGGCATCCAGTGTTTCAATAGTGGGAGTACATATTGGTCCTGGCGGTAAACCTGTATTCAAATAAGTATTGTAAGGGGATGGATACAAGGTATGTTTTTCATAAATTCTTTTGAGATCGAAATCTCGCATTGCAAATTTTACAGTTGGATCTGCTCCAAGTCTCATTCCCTTTGTTAACCTGTTAATGTAAACACTCGCCATTAAAGGCTTGTCATCCTTGTCATTGGTTTCCTCCTCAATAATTGATGCAAGTATATGGGCTTGCGTCGGACTGAGATTATGAGCCGCAGCCTTCTCCTTTCTTTCGGTTGTCCAGATCCGTTGGTATTCTTCATAAAACTTATCAAACACTTTTTTTGGACTTGTATTCCAGAAATGAGTATAAGTATTTGGGAAGATTGACGTCATCACGGTATTCGTGTCAAGTCCAAACTTGCCCATCGAATCTTTGTTGTTGAAAAATGAAATGAAGGATAGAGAATCGGGTTCAAGTCTTTTTCCCATTGCGCCAGCCAATGCTTCCTTTGTTCTGAATTTGAGAATAACAAGGTTCACGGGTTCCTGTGTTCCGTTCTTGAGTTTGCGAACAAGGCCCACCACATGACTTCCCTTCTCGATCTTATATTTTCCTGCTTTAATGTTTTTCCAATAATCCATTCTATCCGCAGCCATTGAAAAGGCGCTGATATTTTCCACCATGCTATCCTTTTCCAATCTTGATAGGATATATGCTTTTGAAGCGCTATCGCTTGGAATATATAAATATTTGAATGGCTCTCTAAAGCCAGTAGAAGGCCCGAATGATACCCAGGCGAAGTAACCGCCAACCAATAACAGAAGTAATAATAAGATCCCTATCAGCTTTTTCATATTCGAGAGTAGGGTAAATTAAATTAAAAACCCTGCCGAAAATGGCAGGGCGCAAAAATATTATCTCATAGTTATTTATTCGGTGTAGGGTTCGTAGCTGGTGGATTTGCCTGCTGGTTTTGATTCGGTAGGGCAGGCGTAGACTGGTTTGTTGTTGGTCGCGCATTGATCTCTCTCACAGCCTTTTCACCGGAATTGATGAAAAAAGCTGAGAAAAGGCAGAGCAAGGCTATAAGAGTAGCAAAGATCCATGTTCCTTTTTCCAAAACATCTGTGGTTTGCTTAACTCCCATGAATTGGTTGCTGAATCCCGCAATATTACCCGCTAATCCACCACCTTTTGGGTTTTGGACAAGTATGATGAAACCTAAAACCACACTGGCAAGAAGGATCAGTATCAAGAAGAAAATCAACATATCACGACTCTTTTAATTGTTCAATTTTGGCAGCAAAATAAGCCCTTTTAGAAGGATTAAGCAAACTTAATTTCTCATAAATCGATCTTGCTTCACCCTTTTTATCCTGTTTCAAAAGCACTTCTGCCATGGCTTCCGTAATAACTTCTTTGCTTTCCAACGAGTGCTCAGCAAATTCCTGCACCTGCTGGGAAGTTTCTTCAATTTCAGGTTGAAGCTGGGTCTGCGGGAGCTTCCTCATTGTCTTGAGCCATTCGGTAAAGCTCTTAAGCTGTCTTCCCAACTTATCATCAGGCTTTACTTCTGCAGAGATCTTGATACCCTGGGATGCGAAATAATCAATGGTATGATAGGGTTCGAAGGCAAGTTCAGGCAATTCTTCTACTACTGGTTGACCGATCACACTAATTGAAGCCTGTTTGTCTTCAGTTGCCTCTGCCTTTTCCTCAGACTGCACATGATCTATCTGGTCAGGACAATGACTAATAATATCAACATCCTGCTGAAAAGGAAGTTCTTTTACTTCTTCGCCAATTATATCCCCGGCTTTTTCTACCGGTTCAGCTTCATCAATAACTACTGTTGCTTCAACAACTTCAGTAGCAAGCTCATGTTCATCAGCAACGCCATTAGTCGCAACCTGGTATTCTATGGGATGTTGTTCCGAAGTTTCCTTGTCCAGATCATTTAAGGGTAATTCATTTTCATTTTGCTGATCCAGATCCATTTTTAATGGCGTTACTTCAGGTTCAGTTTCAAGAGGCTCTTCCGCAACTTTTTGTTCTTCTACTATTTTTTGAAACTCAGCTGCTGGTTTTCCATCATCATTTTGTTTTAATAACCAATGGAGCCAAAAACTTTCGTGGAAATGTAGTGCGGTTCTTTTGAGCTGGGCATCATACCACTCGTTGCCAGAATGTTTTAATTTTTTAAGTAAGAGATAATGACCGAGAGTGAAATACGGATGATCATGAACCAATTTCTTTAGCTCATCCTCCGGAATATCATCCAGGGTGTTTTTTGAGAATATTGATTCAAGAATGTGCTGCGTTTGTGCAGTCATGCATTACCAGTTTGAAAAAATTCGATTAAAGATTTCATCAACCATGTTCCTAATGATCGCATCTCCTAATTCCGCTTCTGCCTGATTGAGACTGCGAGTGGCGGAAAATTCAAAATTGCGGCTCACGTCGGCTTCAAAACTTTTTGTATCGTCCAGCCTGTTCTTAAAAATAAGATGTACACTCACTGTTAGCCTATTGGTAGCAGCTTGTTGATTTGAAATGCCTGAAGTAGTCACATCATATCCTGAAACAAATCCGCTGATGTCATAATGTGCATCATCGGATTGAATAACTGTAAGCCTGGTCTGGTTATTTATCTTTTGCCTCAGCCTGTCAGAAAGCTGTGGACTTAACTGGGGATTTACGTATCGTGCTCGGTTTTCAATATAAGCCACCCGAATGGTTTTCACTTCCGGCGGAATGGTAACATCTTTAAATGAATAAATTCCGCATGAGCTCAAAAAAAACAACAAGCCTGCTGCAATCGAAAAAATTGCTGCATGGTTCCTATTGTTGCTCATTCGAAATATTCTTTGCATAAATCTCTTCTAAATTGTTTTATCCAGGTTTCGCTAAAGAGTAAATATCAGTCTTCATTCTTTGATATCATATTCCTTTAACTTCCTGTAGAGAGTCCTTTCACTAATTCCGAGATCTGCAGCTGCATCCTTTCTTTTACCCTTATGTTTTTTCAATGCCTTTTCAATCAATTCTTTTTCCTTGTCCATGATATTCAGAGACTCTTCCACTTCCTCATGGTGTTGAATATCGGTATCATGGTGAAGGAGCACGGGTTGCTTTCCAAGAGCCGGTTGAATCCTCGCAGGGACTTCATGTGAATGTGCAGGTGTTTCCTGCAATTCATTCATAATGGTTTGATGATGACTTCCAGCGAGGTTTGGGTTTTGCAAAATTTCTACAAACATCTTCTTCAACTCCGTCACATCTTTTTTCATATCGAAGAAAAGCTTGTATAATATCTCACGTTCGTTAGCAAATTCATGACCATTCATTGATCCCTGAGGGTTGGCGAGAACGGGAAGACGATTATAATCCCTTTCAGGCAAGAACCTTCTCAATTCCGTAGCTGTGACTACCCTGTCTTGTGAAAGAACTGAAACCTGCTCCGCAATATTCTTCAATTCGCGCACATTGCCCGGCCAGGTATAATTAATTAACATGTCTTTCGCATCGTCAGTAAGTTGAACCGGAGTGGTCTTATATTTCTCTGCGAAGTCAACTGCGAATTTTCTAAACAAAAGCATGATATCTTCCTTTCGATCCCTAAGAGCAGGAACCCTGATAGGCACTGTGCTTAACCGATAGTAAAGATCTTCCCTGAACTTTCCCTGCTGGGTTCTTTCGAGCAGATCTTTATTTGTTGCTGCAATCACCCGCACATCGGTCTTCATAACTTTCGAAGAACCCACACGAATGAATTCACCTGTTTCGAGAACTCGCAACAACCTTGCCTGCGTTCCCAATGGCATCTCACCAATTTCATCAAGAAAAATAGTACCTCCATTTACGGTCTCGAAATAACCTTTTCTGCTGTCCATTGCACCGGTGAAGGAACCCTTCTCGTGACCAAACAATTCTGAATCAATTGTGCCTTCAGGTATTGCACCGCAGTTAACTGCAATGAATGGATTATGTTTTCTGGCTGATAGGGAGTGTATGATATGAGAGAATACTTCTTTACCTACTCCGCTTTCTCCATGGATCAATACACTAAGATCAGTGTTAGCGACCTGTGAAGCTACCTGCAGAGCAAAATTCAAAGCTGGCGAATTGCCTATTATTCCAAATCGATTTTTTATTGATTGAATTTCCATTTACCATCCTGTTTTACTTTATCCCTATTCCTGGGATGTTTCCATCTTACCCAATAAAGTTGCCTGTGTGCAACCCATGACTTTTATACTTACGTAATCTCCCTTCCTAAGCGAATTGCCTTCCTTGGGAAATACTATTACTTTATTCTGACTTGTTCTTCCCATCCATTCATTGCTGCTTTTTTTTGAATCTCCTTCTATCAACACTTCAAATGTTTTCCCCAGGTCACGTTGATTGCTTTCATATGAAAGCCGGTTTTGGACTTGGACAATCTCGTGGAGACGTCTCCTCTTTGTAGCTTCCGGGATATCATCCTGGTACCTCTTCGCAGCAAGAGTGCCTGGCCTTTCACTGTAGAAAAACATATAGCTCATGTCATACTTACAGTATTCCATCAACCGGATCGTTTCAAGATGCTCTTCTTCTGTTTCCGAACAGAAACCTGTGATCACATCACTGCTTATTCCGCAACCAGGAATTACTTCCCTGATGCGGTCGATTTTTGCCAGGTACCATTCCCTGGTATAGGTGCGATTCATCAATTGCAAAATCCTTGAGGATCCACTTTGTACCGGCAAATGGATATAGTTGCAGATATTATCGTAGGCCGCAATAGTTTGCAAAACCTCCTCTGTAATATCCTTTGGGTGTGAAGTACTAAATCGAACTCTTAACAAGGGTGATATTTTCGCAACCTTTGAAAGGAGTGATGCGAAATTTACCAGTTCATCTTTTTGTTCATCCATCCAATAATAACTATCTACATTTTGCCCTAGCAAATTCACTTCGCGGTAACCATCATCAAATAAAGACTGACATTCTTGAAGGATGGAATAGGCATCCCTGCTTCTTTCTCTTCCCCGCGTGAAAGGAACAACACAGAACGAACACATATTGTTGCAACCACGCATGATACTCACAAAAGCAGCAACTCCATTACTGTCCAGACGAATTGGAGAAATATCAGAATAGGTTTCGTCGCGACTCAATAACACATTTATTGCTTTCTGCCCGGTTCCGGCTTCAGCAATCAAAAGGGGCAAACTGCGGTAAGCATCAGGCCCAACTACTATATCAACAAGCTTTTCTTCTTCTAATAATTTCGACTTGAGTCTTTCAGCCATGCATCCCAATAGCCCAACAAGCAACCCCGGTTTCCGACGTTTGACTTTTTTGAAATCACTCAGTCTTTTTCTAACTGTTAATTCCGCCTTTTCACGGATGGAGCAGGAATTCAATAAAACCAAATCCGCTTCTTCCACGTTTTTTGTAGCGCCAAAACCTTCCTTATTTAATATTGAGGCAACTATTTCGCTATCACTGAAGTTCATCTGACACCCATAGCTCTCGATATAGAATTTTTTCTGGTAAAGGTTCGGATCCTCAGAAAATGGAGCAAATGGTTCCCCCTGCCGTCTCTCATCATGCTTTTGACTGCCAGGATCCAGGAGTTTATTTGCCAACAAATCCACCATTCTTCAGAATAATTTGGGGTCGGCAAAGATAAAGAAAATTAGTCTTCGTGTCAGATTGACAGCTAATAAGACCGAGCCATTTGTCATAAAGGGGCATATAACCAGTCCGCGATAATTATCTTTGTCGACTAATCCCTGGACCATTGAGAAGATTCATTTTAATGCTGGTGACCCTCAAACTGTTTACCCTCACTAGTTTGGGACAGTCTCATCCTGGCATTATCGCAGGAAACCTTCTCGATGAGAAAAAAAAGGCGGTAGGTGACGCCACAGTACAATTGATCCCATTTTCTTCCGATTTAAAGAAATCCACAATTACTGATAAAAGTGGGGAGTTCCTTCTCAAAGACATCCCGTACGGATGGTATAAGGTCAGGATAAGTTATATAGGGTACCAGCCCATGCTAATTGACAGCATTCATGTCCGCGCTGAAAGATTTGATTTCAGTCTTAATGATCTGGTCCTGAGATCGCCCATTGGCCAACAGATGGAGGAGGTGATTGTGTATGCTGAGAAACCTCTTATCCAGAGTAAGGATGGCAATATCACTTTCAACGCTGCTGAATCACCTCTCAGTGCCGGCTCTACTGCAAGCGAATTGCTGAAAAATGTCCCGCTTGTAACTACAGACGCAGATGGAAAAGTGTTGGTAAAAGGAAAAGAACCAAAGATCCTGATTGATGATAAGCCGGTAGAGCTAAACCAGCAGCAATTACAGAATCTGCTGGAATCAATGAGCGGCAGTATGATCGAACGAATTGAAGTCATGACCAATCCTCCGCCGCAATATGCGATGGAACAGGGTGGTGTCATCAATATTGTTACACGCAAAGGAAGAGTTGGTATCAATGGACGGATCAATGCTTCTTATGGCAGCAGGGGTGAAGAGAGTATAAGTGGCAGTTTCTCCTATCGCAAGAAAGGTCTTGCTATTAATTTTAATACTGGACTGGGGTTTAATATATTCAGAGGAAATGGTTATTCAAAAAGAGAAAATCTCTATCCTGATTCTACAAATCACTTTAATACCGTTAGTTCATACAGGAACAAAAGCATGCGGCCGAGTGCGAGGTTGAGCATTGACTACGATCTCAATACGCGTAATGCAATTAATCTGGTTGCAGAATACAATCAAAATCAATTCAGGAATAATAATCTTGTTGAGTATACTAACATCAATCGATTTGGTGAGGTTTATAGATTGAGTCAACGACAGATAAGAACCCAGGGGCAAAGTGCCAGTCCTAACCTGAGTTTTACCTATACCCATAAAGGCAAATCTCCTGGTGAAACCATCCGGTTCATAGCTTCAACTAATTATTCATATAACCAGAACGACAGATATTTTTTTCAGGAATTCTTATTCAGCGATAAAACAAAAACAGGTCAGGATTCAACGCAACAACAATTGAATGATACCTGGAATCATGGATATTCATTCAGGTTGAGCTATGATAAGATGTTCCGAAACAAGAAGACTTTTCTTTCAGTTGGAGGACTGCGCAATGTTACTCGCAGTCATGTTCTTGTAGATGCTGCCTTCCTGAGGAAATCTGATAGTAGTATGATCAGAAATGATGCATTGAGCAACGATTTCAATTTCCGTCAAAGCGTAAATAATCTTCGCATTTCCTTCAAGCAGGTTTTCACAGAAGGATTCAGTGCTGTTGCAGGTGTGAATGCTGAGAACACTGAAATAAAATTTGATCTCTTTGAAACCCATAGCCGCATATTTAATAACTACTGGAATTTCCTGCCATTCGCAAACCTCAACCGCACATGGAAAAACCGGACTAACCTTTCTTTATCATATCGTCGTACTATAAGAAGACCGGGTATTTGGGAATTGAACCCAACAATCGATGGTGGTGATCCTTATAATATTCGTTTTGGAAATCCATACCTGTTGCCTTCTATGGCTCACAATTTTGATCTTGTGGTGGGAAAAACAAAAGATAAGTTCTATGCAAATTTTGGACTTGGATATAATAGGGTAGAAGATATTTTTAGTCAGTTGAGAACCTTATTGCCAGATTCAAAAACACAGATCACCTGGCAGAACATCAGCAATCGTATCGAGTATGAAATGAGCACATGGAGCGGTTACACAATTACAAGAAAACTTCGAGTTAATTTTAGTGCGAGTTATACTTATAATGTTTACAGTCTACACGATCGTACTACCAATCGATACAGGAACGGCGGTTCTTTGGGAACCAATCTGAATTCAAGTTTTACCCCAACTGATGTATGGAATTTTGTTAGCAGTATCACCTTCAACAGGTTTGCCAATCCACAGGGAACTGTCAGAAGTAATCTTAGTATGAACCTTGGCGTTCAGAAGAAATGGTTGAAGAAAAGATTTGTTACTACCCTAAATATTATCGATCCATTCCGGCAGCAACAGAACAGGGTATTTACTTATGGACCCAATTTTAACCACGAGAGCTTTAATACAACTCAGACGAAAAATATTCGACTCACACTTGCATATGTTTTCAATAATGCTGCCAGTAATAAAAAGAAAGATCAGAAACAGAAAACGGACCTGAAGAAGTTGATCCAAAAATAATTACGATGCGATCTTTGAGCGGAAGACGGGACTCGAACCCGCTACCTACAGCTTGGGAAGCTGTCGCTCTACCAGGTGAGCTACTTCCGCGTGACGAATCTCTTTACTAATATAGACACTAATTTGAAATCGGAAGTCGGAAGTCAGGGGTCGGAAAGAAAGTAGTCAGTCGTCAGAAGTTAAAGAAGTTAAATTCATAATTCACGACTCACGACTTCCTTGTGTCCTTGCGCCCATGGCGGTTAAATTCCAAAACTCTAAACATTAAGACACAGATTCAGGGAAGCTAATCCTCTTCGCCAGCCAGCTATTTTTAATAGGAATGATCCACTGGCTTTCCAGTTCGTCTTTGCTCATCACGAGATTATTAAAATATAAAGTATTGGCGGAGATGAAATGATTATCGGCAGCATATTTTAATTGAGAAAGAGGAACTGGCTGCACTTTGTCTTTTATAATGAATGCAAGCATTTCACGGTCGAACATATTTACTTTAAATCTTGCATCTATTTCTTTTACAAGTCGAACAGAACTATCAGTACTGCAACCACTCACACCTGTAGAACTTTCATCGGCAATAATAACAAGGAATTGGTCAAAGAAAAGATTTGCAAAACCTTTGACCGGATCACCATGAGAATTCCATTCCTTTAAAAAATTCTCCAACATTTCTCCGATCTCAACAGCTTCATGCTGAAAGAAAGGTCGGTTGCTCTGGTAAACCCAAACCCGGGAATTTTTGTGGAAATCAGAAGGAAGGAGATATTGGTATTCAAAATTCATGACCCGAAGGTAGGCAGACGAAGGAAAAATGTAAAATGCAAAATGAAAAATTAGAATTTAGAATGTTAGAGAGATTTTGCAATTAATTCGGCGATGTCCATTACCTGGATTTCATCTTCTTTCTCTCTTGTTTTAATACCATCAGTTAACATTGTATTACAATAAGGGCAGGCGGATGCGATTATGCTTGCCCCGGTATTGATCGCTTCATCAGTTCTTTCCCAATTGATACGCTTGCTTCCAGATTCTTCTTCTTTCCACATCTGGGCTCCTCCTGCGCCGCAGCAAAGTCCGCCTGACCGGCAGCGTTTCATTTCTACCAATTCAGCATCCAGGGTTTCTAATAGCTTCCTGGGTGCTTCATAAATATCATTCGCACGTCCGAGATAGCAGCTATCATGATAGGTGATCCTCTTTCCTTTAAAACTTCCACCTTCACTTATTTTAATTCTTCCCTGATCAATGAGATTCTGAAGAAAGGTTGTATGATGAATCACTTCATAAGTTCCACCCAGTTTTGGATATTCATTTTTAAAGATGTTAAAACAATGCGGGCAGGTGGTAACAATTTTCTTGATGTTATACTGATTCAGAGTTTGAATATTCTGGTATGCCATCATCTGGAAGATGAATTCATTCCCCGCCCTTCGTGCTGGATCCCCGGTGCAGAGTTCTTCCTTACCAAGAATGGCATAGTCGATCTTTAATTTATCGAGGATCGAAGCGAAGGCTCTAGTGATCTTTTGTGCACGCTGGTCAAAACTTCCTGCACAACCTACCCAAAATAAAACTTCGGGTGATTTACCAGCAGCAAAGGTTTCAGCCATTATCGGAACATCCATCAAAAAAAAATTTCCGTAAATCTAATGGAATTGAATCAGAAGGAAGAAGCATCGCTAATTAACTTAGATCAGAATTCATAGTTTCGTTCAACAAAACAGATTTGATGAAGCATATAGCACTTTTTTTGACTTTCGCATTGATATCTTATGCAGCCTTTGCTCAAGATGCCACCGCAATTCGAAAAAAACATTTTAACCTTGAAGATGGATTAGCAATTGATGGTTATGATCCCGTAAGTTATTTAACACAGAATAAGGCAATTAAGGGAAAAAAGGAATTTGCATTGGTCCATCAGGGAGCTACTTATTACTTCTCTTCCTTGCAAAATAAAGAGGAGTTCAGAAGGAACCCCGTGAAGTATGAACCTGAGTACGGGGGATGGTGCGCTTATGCAATGGGATCAAAGGGTGATAAAGTAAGCATCGATCCCAAAACATTTAAGGTCGTGAATGGAAAGCTATACCTCTTCTACAATAGATTTTTCAATAATACGCTTACAGACTGGAACAAAGACGAAGATGGTCTAAGAAAAAAAGCTGATGTCAATTGGGGAAAGACTTACCGTTGAGGATTATAATTAGATGTTTAGATTATTTCTGCAATTTTCAATCTAAATCAACCAGCTATGAAGTTCCAGTTAATATTTGTTTGGATCCTGCGGATTTTAGCAGCCCTGATCATGCTGCAAACCCTGTATTTTAAATTTACTGGTCATCCGGAATCAGTGCAAATATTTACAGCCCTCGGAATGGAACCATGGGGGAGGATTGGAACAGGGGTCATGGAACTAATTGCCTCCATACTTATATTAATTCCACGTACAACTGTATTTGGTGCTTTACTTGGACTTGGCTTAATGGCTGGTGCAATTTTCTTTCATCTGACATCATTAGGAATCGAGGTTAATGGCGATCCTACGCTTTTTATCTATGCCTCGATCGTTTTTATTTGTTGCGGAATATTATTGATCATTTACCGGCAAAAGATCCTGCAATTGATCTTTCGCAAAGCTTAATGCAGGTATTTATTGGTAATTACGTCAAATGCTATCAATCTTCCCATTAATTCCTGGGAACTTTTTTACGAATTTTTTTAGAATACCATGAGATCATATTTATTTCTCCTGTGTTTGTTGGTGCAAACCATTGTTTCAGCCCAAACCTATAAACCAGTTGATGAAGGTTCTTCAGTTAAATTCACTATTAAGAATTTTGGATTTGGGGTATCTGGAAGTCTTGGAGGACTTCAGGGCGTAATCAAATTCAATCCCAATGATCTTACTTCATCTTCTTTTGATGTTACTATAGATGTGAAATCAATCAATACAGGCATTGATTCGCGTGATGAGCACTTGAGAGGAGAGGATTATTTTGATTCGAAGAAATATCCAAAGATTCATTTTGTATCCAGCCGGATCGCTTCTACCAACAAATCTGGAACCTTTATCATTTATGGAAAACTCACAATTAAAGCCACATCAAAGGATATTTCATTTCCTTTTACAGCTATCGCCCAAAACGAGGGTTATGTGTTCAATGGCAGCTTTAAGATCAAGCGAAAAGATTTCGAGATAGGTGGATCAGGCCCCATATCTAACGAGCTCACCGTAAATTTGAGCGTATTTGCCAAAAAATAATTAAAAAATACTCTATTTTGCAGCTATTAAAACAGAACGATGCAACTACAACAAGCTGTAAATAATGTTTTTGTGCAGTTGTCTGCCACCCTGGATCAACTCAGCCAGGAGCAGTATGTTCAACCCTGTAAAACTCTTTTCAATGCTACAATAGGACAACACGTCCGTCACATCATAGAATTATTTCAATGCCTTGAGAATGGATATGACGTTGGTCTTGTCAATTATGAGAAAAGGAAAAGGGATGTGGAGATAGAAAATAATAAGGATTTTGCTGGGGGACTGCTCAATGAGGTCCATGCTGGTTTGGACCGTCCAAACAGGGATTTGAACCTGGAGGCAGCCTATGATGAACTTTCGAATGACCCTATCACAATCGCAACTAATTTCTACAGAGAAATAGCTTATAACCTTGAGCACACTATACATCATATGGCCTTGATCCGAGTGGGGATCAATGAGGTTGCCGCAATTGAATTACCGGCAGAGTTTGGCGTTGCGTCCTCTACCACCAAGTATAGAAAGGAATGTGCACAGTAACCTTTATTCCAGGCCGGAATAATATTCTTCTTACTTCAAACCGGGATGAAAAACATTGGCGTTCCAAAGCAAAGGGACCCGAAGCTTTTCAATTCAAAACTGGCAAGCTCATCTTTCCCAAGGACCAGGATGCAGGGGGCACTTGGTTCGCCTTGCATGAGAATGGAAATGCTGTAGTTTTCCTTAACGGGGCGTTCATCGGTCATAATCCCCAACCTCCATACAAAAAAAGCAGAGGATTGATCCTATTGGATATTCTGGATAGTGAATCACCCGCTGCAACCTTTGACCAGGTAGATCTGGGAGGTATTGAACAATTTACAGCCGTCATTTGGGATTCAGGAAGACTCTTTGAAGCCAGATGGGATGGAGTACAAAAACACCTCAAAGAATTGCCAGGTGATATTCCGCACATATGGTCATCGGTTACCTTGTATGATCCCAGCGTAGTTCGGAAAAGGGAACAATGGTTTCTGGAATGGGTTGCCAAACATCCACATCCATCTCAAACTGACATCCTCCATTTTCATTTATTTAGCGGTGACGGAGATGCTCATAATGACATTCGAATGAACCGCGGAAAAGTATTTACGGTAAGTGTTACTTCAGCCTTAATAAATTCTGGTTCAGCCTTAGTTCGATATCTTGATGTACAGCATGATGAAGAAACTCAAGATGAATTCTCTTTAACCCATGCAAGCTCCAAAGCATGAATTGGTGGCAACGCTTCCTACATCGCCCATTTCTGATTCGTTTGTTGCATTGGGAGTACTGGAGTTTTAGTGCTGTTTATATGTGGATCTATCCAATCTGGTTTGTTTTAGGACTGAGGATAAGATCCTTCTTTTTCTTTTCAGCAGCCAATCCCACCATTAAGAACGGCGGAATGCTGATGGAATCGAAAAAAGAAATCTATGACATTCTGCCTGCGGATATGTATCCCAAAACAATCCTGATACCCCCCGGACTTGACGAATCTGAAGTGAGGGAGCGGGTGCGGAAAAATGGATTTACATATCCACTGATCGCAAAACCTGATATTGGAGGAAAAGGAAGGGGAGTCAAAAAGATAGAATCTGAAGATGAACTGGTCAGCTATCTAAAAAAATTTCCGCTTAATATGCTGGTGCAGGATTATATCGTTTTCGAAGAGGAGGTTGGAATTTTCTATTACCGATATCCAAATGAAGAGAAAGGCAGGATCAGTGGAATTGTAGGAAAGCATTTCCTCAAAGTTGAAGGTGATGGAATTTCCACTATTGAGGAATTAGTGAAGAAAGAAAAAAGGTATATTCTTCAACTTCCCTCGCTTCAATCAACATTAGGGGAAGAATTATCCAGAGTATTGCGACCTGGCGAAGTTCAAATCCTTGCTCCTTATGGGAATCATGCAAGAGGAGCATTATTCTTAAACTATTCAGATTGGGCCGATGAACGCCTGGTTGATTCAATCGACAGGATTTGCAAGCGAATACCGGGGTTTCATTTTGGTCGGTTGGATCTAAGATACCGGAGTCTTGAATTATTAAAAGAAGGAAAAGACTTTTCCTTGGTGGAAGTAAATGGGGCAGGAAGTGAACCTACTCATATGTACGATCCGAAACATTCACTATTTTATGCATGGAAGGAAATCGTGCGTCATTGGATTATTCTCTGGCGTATCAGCCGGCAAAACCATAAGAAAGGATTCCGATATATGACCTGGAGTGAAGGGATAAGGATGTTCAATGATTCAAAGAGGTATGATCGGGAATTGGACAGCTTTTTATAATTGTAAACTGACCGAAATATCGCAAAATTATTTTCTGCATTGCGTCCTTTATTGGTATTCGGACTTTCCTAAATTCGCAGATGCCCAGACTTTTCCGGATTCTCATTACAGGGTTGTTTATTAGTTTCCTTGGTACTTTACCGTTAGGAACTCTGAATATAGCTGCGATGCAGATTTCAGTTTCAGATGGCATTCGTCCTGCATTGTATTTTGCTGCGGGAGTTCTCATTGTTGAAATAATATACGTACGAATATCTCTTGTTGCGATGGATTGGGTTAGAAAACAACAAAGACTCTTTCGCATACTTGAATGGGTAACACTCCTTATAATCCTGGCTCTCGCTGTCTCAAGTTTTGTAGCTGCAGCTGATCCCTCTGTCAAAAAAAATGTTTTGCTTTCAAATACCCTTCATCGGTTTGTCCTTGGACTTATGATGAGTGCAATCAATCCAATGCAAATTCCCTTTTGGTTTGGATGGAGTACTGTTCTATTTAGTAAGAAAGTTCTTCTACCTCAGAATAATCACTATAATGCATACATAGCAGGAATAGGATTAGGAACTCTTTCAGGTATGGCACTGTTTATTTTTGGAGGAAGGTTTCTTGTAGACAGCCTGAATAGTCGTCAAAAACAACTTAATTGGGTAATAGGAGGAATTTTTGCAATTACTGCCCTTATACAACTTTGGCGCATGATGAGGAAGAAAGACGTGGTACACAAGATGGAACATCCTGAGGAAATGAGGACAAACGAACAGGAAAAAATTGTAGACGATATTAACATGGAGAAAGAAACCAGTCTTAAAACTTGATAAAAACCATTTATGGCTTTGATTGACGCATTGATTGCAGAATTGAAACACGAATCAACAAGCACCAGGAAAATTCTTGAACGTGTACCAATTGAAAAAGGTGAATGGCAACCTCATGAAAAATCATTTGCAATTGGCAGGCTTGCAACCCATATTGCTGAGATCCCTGCCTGGATTCCCAATATTGTTCTTGTAGATGAATATGATATTGCAACAAGAGGTTTAAATCGCCATGTGGCTTCCACAAAAGAAGAATTGCTTAAAATTTTTCAGGATAATATTGATAAAGCTGTTTCAGTTCTTGGACAAATAAAAGAAGAAGATCTTTCAAAGATCTGGTCCTTTAAAATGGGAGAAAAGTCATTGTATGAACTTCCCAAGAAAGTGGCAGTTCGCGCATTTGCTTATAACCATCTTTATCACCACAGGGGGCAATTATCTGTTTATCTAAGGCTGATGAATGTTGCTGTTCCCGGGATGTATGGTCCTTCGGCGGATGAGGCAATAATTTAGAGAAAGATTTAACCGCCAAGGCGCCAGGACGCAAGGGAACGCAAAGAATTTCTTAGCGATACTTCGCGCCTTTGCGTCTTTGCGGTTAAGAAAAAAAGTTATGATCCCTTAGTCCACTGGTCCCTTTCTTCCGGACTGAATTTCCAGGGCGCATAATTATTTTCAATGTTGCTGAACATCGCATTCCATTCCTGTGGCGCATTGCTTTCTTCCATGACGAGAGACCTTCTCAATTCAATTATGATCTCGAGGGGATGAATACTCACTGGGCATTCCTGTACGCAAGCCTGGCAACTGGTACAGGCTCTTAATTCTTCTACTGTAATATAATCATGTAGTAGGGTCTTGCCGTCATCCTTGAATTCTCCGTTCTTTTTTATGTTCAATCCTATTTCTTCCATCCGGTCCCGGGTATCCATCATGATCTTTCTTGGAGAAAGTTTTTTGCCCGTTAAAGTGGCTGGACAGGCAGCGCTGCATCTTCCGCACTCTGTGCAACTATATGCATCCAATAGATTACGCCAGCTCAGATCTGGAATATCCTTGGCGCCAAATTTTGCAGGTGCTGTTGCATCTGCGGGAACTAACTCGGGTTGCATTGCATACAGGACTTCCTTTTGAATTTCTGGCATGTTGCGGATTTCTCCTTGCGATTTCAACCTGGTATAATATGCATTAGGAAATGCCAGAATAATATGCAGATGTTTTGAATATGGGAGATAATTCAGGAAGGCAAAAATTCCAAGAATATGCAGCCACCACGCAAATCGTTCAATCATTACCAATCCCTGATCACTAACACCATTGAGGATTGGATGCAGATATTGAGAAAAAAGAAAATTTCCTGTGGGATGTACTCCATAGTGGCCATATCCTCTCTCTTGTAAAAGCGTGTCAGATGCATTAAGGGTAAGGAAGAGAGTCATCAATATGATTTCAGTAATGAGGATATAGTTTGCATCGCTTCTTGGCCAGCCATCAAGGTCGTGGGAAATAAATCGCCTGAGTTTTAGAAAATTTCTTCTTGCAAGGAATGCAATGCAAACAATAATCACCCCCACAGCCAGGAATTCGAAACTATTAATAAGTATTTGGTATAGTCCTCCCAAGGATGAGGCAAAAAGTCTGTGAGTTCCTGCTAAGCCATCCAGAAAGATCTCCAGTACCTCAATATTTATGATTATAAATCCCGCATAAATGATAAAATGCATAAAAGCGACCAATGGCTTCCGGAACATTTTTTTCTGCCCCAACGCTAGCAGTAAAACATTTTTCCATCGCAGAGGTTTATTGCCGCTGTAATCCTCATCCCTTCCTAATAGTATGTTCTTCCGGATTTCAATTGCCTTCTTTGCAAACAGCCAAATGGCAATGATGGATGCGAGGGCAAATAAGATCTGCTGCACCAATGGCGTCATCTAAGATTTGATTTGTTTGCTAAGATAAGCGAGTTTCGAGTTTTGGGTTTAGGGTTATAGAGCTTAACCGCTAATACGCTATGGCGCCAGGTTTCGCAAGGAGATCTACTCACGATTCACGACTCACGACTCACGATCTCGCTTTCCGCTCTCCGCTATCAGACTTCCGACTTCAGACTTCGTTTCTACTTTGTATTTTTACCTACATGAAAAATTACATACTAACAGGCGAAGCAGCCGACAAGAAGTTGCAGAGGATGGCGCTGGAAATAATTGAAAACAATACCGAAGAAGAGGAAGTAATACTTGCGGGCATCAGGGAAAGTGGCAGCGTTATAGCCAGGGCAATTCAGGGAATGCTTGGTAAGATCGGAGGTCTGAATACCATCCTGCTTACTGTTACTCTTGACAAAAAAGCTCCAGATAAAGTAGAAGTGAGCGATAACATTGATTACAAGAATAAGGTCATCATCCTGGTTGATGACGTAGCTAATAGTGGCAAAACACTTTTATATGCATTGAAGCCCTTTCTCAATTCATCACCCAAAAAAATACAAACTCTTGTATTGGTTGAGAGAAGCCATAAGGCATTCCCTGTTCAACCTGACTATGTTGGTTTGTCTGTTGCTACAACTTTGCAGGAGCATATCTATGTGGAAGTACAGGATGATAAGATACTTGGGGCCTATCTTCAATAATTTTTAACCGCGAAGGCGCTAGGACGCAAGGTTACGTAAGGAACAATCAAACAATCAAACATTCAATCCTTCTTGCCGGTCAACCGCTCATACTATTTGACTTCTTTCATATTCAGCTTTTTCAGAAATTAAGTCAATAATCATCGCGGTGCAAATACTTATTTTTATTTTATTGCTTGGCGTAGTGCAGGGAATTCTCGTAGGGATTTTCTTCCTGCACAAGAAACTTCACAAGCAGGGTTTTCTCTTTCTGCAACTTTATCTGAGCGTCCTGATTTTGCAAATAACCTTGAAACTAATCAGTAAAGGCTGGCTCTGGGAAAACATTCTTACTGTCTACCAGATATCATATTATTTACCATTCCTCTACGGACCACTTATTTTTTCTTTTTGCGAAATCATTGCTGGGTAAACAGAGCTTTCGCTCCACTGATGTTCTTCATTTCTTTCCATTTGCCCTTGTTTTCATTAACTTTTTGGTAGGCAGTGAGGTATTTTCAGAAGGGTGGCTTGTTTCTCCAATTTTTGATTATAAGCTTAGGACTATTTCACAGATTGTAAGCCTGGTGGTCTATCATGCCCTTGCATTCATTGAATGGCGAAAATTCAATTCATCTCTAAAAACATCCTTTTCAAATATTCAGCATTTGCAGTTGCAATGGGTGCGCCAATTTATTTTTTCTTCCTTTGTACTAACATTAGCAGTTACCCTTCTGATATTTGGGATGTTAATTTATTACCCCGTCTGGCAGCCAATAAGGTTTGGGTTTGCAGCACTAACCATCTTTATCTATTGGATCAGTTACACAGCTTTAAATCAACCCAGAGTTTTTTCCATTATCAGGGGAAATTCCTCAGAAGAATTTATGGTAGGTAATTTTCCACGCCTGCTTGTTCACAGACCTGCTAGAAAATATGCAAATTCGAATCTGGGAATGGAGCACCAACAACGCATCGTACAATCGGTGGAAAACCAGATGAAGCAAAAGAAGGTCTTCCTTGATCCTGAAATTACCATTGATCGGCTCGCGGAACTGGTAGGATGCAGCAGACATCATCTCTCTCAGGTGCTTAACGAATCAATGAAGCAATCATTCTACGAGTATATTAATTATTGGAGAGTTGAGGAGGCTAAGAGCCTGTTAACTGACCCACGGCAACAGGCCTTAAAAATTGCATCCATTGCTTTTGATTCGGGATTCAATTCCATATCGGCCTTCAATGAAGTTTTCAAGAAATTCTCCGGACAAACTCCTTCACAGTATAAGAAACAAACCGTGGCTTACTCACGAAAAGAACGGGTTTAATACCAGATTTATCGGATTGGGACATTGAGAAAGAAAAAGCTTAACCGCAAAGACGCGATGGCGCAAAGGAACGCGGAGGATTTCGCTCCAACAATAATCTCTCTAGTTGACTTCCGGCCTTATCGGATTGGTAGGACTAAGGGTAATAATCAAGGTATTTTGTTGATTCAATTTACCTCAGAATGAAATTAAATTCAATCATTGGCCCATTTGGATACTGGAAACTCATTGCTGTATTCTGCCTGCTGATAAGATTCTCAGGATTAAACGCCCAGGAAGACATGAAACTTCCTGAAGGAAGGGTTAGTGCTCAATTAATTTATCATCCCGCCAGTAAGGGTTTGCTGCTTATAGATGGATATCAGATCCATCCTGACTCGCCAACTAATAACGTTTGGAAATGGGATGGTAAAGAATGGAAAATTCTGAAGGCTAAAGGCCCTGGTTCGAGAAGCCTGAGTTCTGGGAAATTGAATACCAGGACTGGTGTTATCTGGATGTTCGGAGGAGTTGGCAGAGGGAACTATGGTAATATGAAAAATGACACCTGGGGCTTCGATGGCAAACAATGGTCTCAGATCCAAACAAACAACATTGGAACCAGAGACCATCACCAAATGATTTATGCTGACCATCTTGATGCGTTCGTATTGTATGGTGGGCAAAATGAAGATCGGAAGGAGGATACTCTTACATGGGTATTAAAGAATAATATGTACAAGTCTATGGCAATACCCGGACCTGGAGGGCGGGCTCATTATGGACTCTCTTATGACCCCACGAGAATGAAAGTTGTACTGTACGGAGGCATACAGAACAGGAAAACAATGTATGACCTCTGGGAATTTGATGGGTCAAGTTGGATTCAAATACCAGCAAGTATTGGCCCACGGTCAGGTCATTCAATGGTTTATGATGATGATCTGAAAATGGTTGTTCTGCATGGAGGTCAGGGTTATAAGATAGTTGACAAATCGATTGACACCTCTGGCAGACAATGGACCTATCTTGATGATACCTGGGGTTGGGATGGTTCACGCTGGATAAAAATTGCGGATGGCGGACCTGCTACTTTTCTTGGATCGCTTGGTTATGATCCGTTGAGAAAAGTGGTGGTTGCATATGGGGGTGCAGGATTGAATAATACAATGACATCAGCTTTGTGGGAACTCAAAGCTGGTAAATGGAATAAGGTATCTGATAATGGTCGTTGGGAATGGGTCAAGGATCGATTTGAAAAAATCAAATAATGTGATGCTTAACCGCCAAGAAACGAGGATGCAAGGTTACGCCAGGAAATCTTTGCGCTTCTTCGCGTCCTTGCGTCTTTGCGGTTGAATTCAAAAATCTAAACTTATACACAATGCTCAAGTACTTTCTATTGCTATTCTCCTTCTGGCAATCCGATAATGGAAAATTAATCGAGCAGGCAAGTCAGGAATTGACTTCCGGGAGAAGAACTGTCAGCGACATTCTTCAGGATAAAAAATATATGGGAGTGCATGGGGAAGTTCCATTCCGTGAATTGATTCGCGCGAATGCAAAGTCTGATCGCATTTCGTTAGTGTCCTCTGATGAACCGGGCGTACCTGCCCTGATTAAATGTAGGTTGACAGGGCAAAAGCCACAGGAAAATTATTTGGTGTATGTGTATCATACCGATAACAAAGGAATATACGGACCAGCGATCCAGGCCGGGAGCGCTGCTCAGATCCATGCACGATTGTTTGGTTACCTGAGACCAAATAAAAACGGGGAATTTGAGTTCTCAACAATTCATCCGCAGGGTTACCCTGACACTGATATTGCGCAGCATATCCATTTAGAGGTCTTCGATTCCAGGGGTACGAGTATACTAAATACTGAATTACTTTTTGATGATGATCCCAGGTTAAGTGCGGAAGAAAAGACTCGTTTAACCAGGCAATTCTTCCTCGCAAAAAATGAAGGCAGTGCGAAGAAGCAACAGTATTCTTATACAATCGAGGTCAGAGGTCGGTAGTCGGAGGTCAGAAGTAGTCGGAACGGAAGTGGTCAGAAGTTAAAAAAGTTATTCACGACTCACGACTCACGATTCACGATTCACGATTCCCTTGCGCCTTTGCGAGTCCTGAGCGGAGTCGAAGGGGCGGTTATTTTTTTTTAACTCTAAAAAACCAGCCAGTAACCCTTTAGCTTTCCATTTGATAATCCCAATGCAGGTGCAGGAACCTTAAAGGCATTTACCACAAATAATAAAGACCTCACAAACCTTTTCCGGGTTTTTATTTTCGAAAGATCTATATCGGGAGAAATATAAAATTGCCTGGTCCTTTTTATATCGGTTCGGTCAAAATGATTTCCGTTTTTATCGGTCCATTTATTTTCGGTTCCTCCAAGCAATCCATCAGCTCCATAACCAATGGCAATATTCAACCACCGGGGAAGTTTTGAGTCCGGAAGCATTGATTGAATGTTCAGGCTGGCCCAATATGTTTGAGAATTATAATCCTTGAGAATTCTCTCAGGAAGACTTTTTCCAAAAAGTTCATTCCTTCGTTCCTTAACATCTCCTGAATAATTATATGGAGTAAATCCCATTTTAATATGGATTCGTTGCTCTTTCCAGCCAAGTTGCTGGCTGGAATAAATAGCAACCCCAGCAAAATTTGACACGATATCACTCCAGCTAAATCCCCATTTAGGAGAATGTGCATCCTGGATTTCAATAATACTTTGGTATGCTATAGAACTTAGTCCGCCAAAAAGAACAGCTTTCCTTTCATTCAAACCCGCCCACTTCCACATTTCGGTTGAAATGCTGTTCAGGTGATAGGCCGTCCAAATATGTCCAACCTTATCCATTTGCTTCCATTCCTTAAGATCATTGAAGAAATGGAAAGATTCCCGCGGGTAATCAGCATACCATGCCTTATTCAGTGCTATATAAGATCCTGTCCAAAATCCAACATGAGTTCCAGCCACCAGCCACAATCGTTGTTTACTTGCTGAATGATGGTAGCGGATAATCTCCTTCTGATCAATCCTCTCCACTTCAGTCTTTCTTACCAACGAGGTATCCTGGGAAAAAACTTCAGCACAGCAAACACTAAAAAAAAGAATGGATAAAAAGGTATTCCGGGATAATTGCCTTAGCCATTTAAAAGATTTCTGCACTTACTCGGTTTCAGTTCAAACAAAAATACGTCTCTGGCAAGGAAACAGATTGGTTGGGAATTTTAAAGTTCTGGAAATTTACCTCACCCGTCTCGCTTCGCGAGCCACCCTCTGCGCTTTGCGGAGAGGGAAAAGAAGCATTATTGCTCCCTGTCCACGAAGTGGGGAGGGCTGGGGTGAGGTAAGTGTGAAATGAACATTGAAAATTGTTTGTTGAGAATTTTTTCTGGGAATGCTCCAGTCAAATGCTCAATGATGAAGGAAGAAAACTCCTTCCGACCTCACCCCTAACCCCTCTCCAAAGGAGAGGGGAATAAGATTTTAAAAACTACAATATTCTTTGCCTCTCAGGGCTTCATTGTTTCTTTTCCTCACCCATCTCGCTTCGCGATCCACCCTCCCCGCTTTGCGGAAAGGGAAGAGAAACATTGTTGCTCCCTGTCCACGAGTGGGGAGGGCTGGGGTAAGGTAAGTGTGAAATGAACATTGAAAATTGTTTATTGAGAATTTTTGAATGTTTTCCATTCTTCGCGCTCTTTGCGTGATCATTGCGCCCTTTGCGTTACTCCTTAGTTGCTTGGAAGTGCAAATGCAACATATGCATCGCCGGATCTTGTTTTTAATTTTCCACCGCCGCAGGCAATTACCAAATATTGTCTTCCATCCAACTCAAACACTGCCGGCGTAGCAAAACCTGAGGCAGGTAATTCATGTTCCCATAATAATTTTCCATCACGCTTGTTGAAAGCTCGAATTTTATTGTCCTTAGTGGCAGCAATGAATACAAGTCCACCCGCAGTGACAACAGGTCCTCCATAATTTTCACTCCCTGTAGCAACTCCTTTTGATTTAAATGCTGAATCCTCTCCCAATGGGATTTTCCAGACTATCTCGCCTTTATTCAAATCAATTGCATTCAAAGTGCCCCATGGTGGTTTGATGGCTGGAAGGCCTTCTTTAGTCAGGAATTTATGATACCCTGTAATGGAATAAGGGAGATTGCGAAAGCTATCAACTTGTTTGTCTGACGCAACAAACCTCTTTTGTTTATTAGTTTTCAATTCAAGAACGAATGAAGCAATTGCCATTCTTTCCTGTTCTGTTAAGTGTTGGAAAGCAGGCATCAATCTTCTCCCAGTTATAAGTAATGAGTCAAATTGTTCCAATGAATATTTTTTGCTCATGCCAATCAGACTAGGATAATTGCCAGATCCAACTCTGTTCGGCGCGTGGCAACTCATACAACCGGCCTGATATAGTCTTTTGCCTGCCTCCAGGTAATTCTCATTTTTTGGTTTCTCAATCTTTGCATCCACCATAGTTATGAGAAAAGCCATTTCATTCGCATTCACATAGAGAATTCCTGTCTGGGGATCAAATGCTGGTCCTCCCCATTCTGCTCCGCCATCAAGTCCCGGAAATATAATGGTTCCCTGTTTGGAAAGAGGAGTAAACAGGGAACCGGTCTTATAATTCGCAAATCTTTTTTTTATTTCCTGGAATGATGAATCAGGCAGCAGATCATTCAAATCATTTTCTGTAAATGTTTGCCTCACAAAGGGTGGAGGCTTAACAGGAATTGGTTGGGTTGGCCAGATCATTTCATTGGCAAGCTCGGTTTCCCGCGGAAATTCTTTTTCTTCAATTTCAAAAAGAGGCTTACCCGTTTCTCTTTCAAATAGGAAAACAAAGCCAGTCTTCGTAGGTTGTGCAACTGCATCAATTTTCTTTCCATCCCTGGTAATGGTTACAAGGGCAGGAGGGGTGGGGAGGTCACGATCCCAAACATCATGGTGTATCTGTTGAAAATGCCAGATCCTTTTGCCAGTATTTGCATCAAGTGCCAGTAAACAATCAGCAAATAAATTCGAGCCTCTTCTTTTTCCTCCATAAAAGTCGAACGAAGCCGATCCAGTTGGGACAAATACAATTCCTCTTTTCTCATCCACACTCATTCCGCTCCAGCTATTTGCTCCTCCTATTTTTTTGTATGCAATGCTGTCCTCCCATGTATCAAAGCCGACTTCGCCAGGATGCGGGATTGTATGAAAGATCCAACGAATTTTCCCAGTTCTTACATCATAAGCGCGAATATGTCCTGGTGCCGCAGCAGCCCCTTCGTCAACTCTTGAACCAATAATAAGGAGATCTTTATAAACAACCCCCGGTGATGTTGAAGTAATAAATAGCTCTGAAACTTCTCTATCAAGTCCTTCATGAAGATCCACTCTTCCTTCAGTACCAAATTCTTTTATCAGTTTTCCATTTTGCGCATTGATACAATGAAGATGTGCGCCTACTGTATAAAAAATTCGCTGATCTTCTTTTCCATTTGACCAATACGCTACCCCCCTGACAACGTTCAGGATAAAGAATAATCTTTTATTCGAACTCTCCAATGTATCAAATGGATTGAACACCCACCTTGCCTTGCCAGTCTTTGCGTCCAGGGCAAACAATTTCATTTGGGGTGTAGCCCCATAAAGAGTGCTGTCTATGATAATTGGATTGCACTGGATCTGGGAATTGCTTATGGTATCCGCATCCCCGGAATTGAAAGTCCATGCCACCGCGAGTTGATTGACATTGTTGGTATCGATTTGGGTCAGGCTGGAATAGCGGATCATTTCTTTTGATCCACCATATACGTTCCATGTGGTGTAATCCTTCTTCGACTCCTTGCAGCCAGCGAGAATGAGTAATGCAAAAAAACAGGAGAGTGAAAGGATTTTTCTCATTATTTGGGTTTAACCGCCAAGACGCAATGACGCAAAGCAACGCAACGGTCTTCGCGAAACTCGGCGACATGGCGCCCCTGCCTGCGTGACGCAGTCAGGCAGGTTTGCGGTTAAAAAAAATTCTATGCTAATACCTTCTCAGAGATTTTTCCATCTTTCTTACTCTTCAGTATCACCTTTTTTGCACCATAGTGGGTGACTTCTTCCTTCACCAGGTAATGCTCGGAGTCGTATTCAGTGAGATGGCTATCTTTTCCTACGCCTGTTCGGCCTCTCCAGATTTCTAGTTTCACTGGCTCCCATTGCTTAGTTGTAGCTGAGCGATAAGCGGCATCCAGCACGGCATTTACAACATAACCGTCATAAAAAGTTTCTTTCGCCGGTTTACCCTGCTCCATGGAGTTGAACATATCCATGAACATATGATTATACCCCAGTTCATTTAATTCATCGCCTACCGGAAACAGCCAACCGCTATTGCTCTCTGCCTTCTCTGCAACATAGTCAGCACTTTTACCAGTAGTAAACATCTCAAATCCGGTTCTCAAAAAACTATTGATCCAGATCGTACCTTCTGATCCCATGACCTCATCACGAAGATCCAATCCACCTCTGAATGTCCAGCTTACTTCAAATTGTCCAATCGCTCCATTCTCATATTTAACCAAACCAATTGCGTGGTCTTCTGCATCTATTGGTTTTACCTGCGTATCTGCCCAACACATGACTTCAACAGGTTTGATGTCCTTGCCTATATAACTTCTAGCAATTTCAACGCAATGACAACCAAGGTCAAGAATACATCCTCCACCAGCCTGTTCCTTATCCCAGAACCAATCACTATGAGGCCCAGGATGTGTTTCTCTGGATTTAGCCCAGAGAATTCTTCCAATTGCACCAGCTTTTACTGATTCATGAGCTTTCAAAAACTTTGGAGTGTACACAAGATCTTCAAGATAACCATGAAAAATTCCTGCCTTCTCAACAGCTTCCAGCATGCGTTTGGCTTCTTCTGCATTTCGTCCAAGGGGCTTGGTACAGATGACAGCCTTTTTATATTTACAGCAAAGCAAGACAGCAGCTTCATGAAGATTATTAGGGAGTGAAATGCAAACCACATCCGTATCAGGATGGGCAATTGATTCTTCCATATTGGTCGTCCAATGACTACAACCATAATCCTCTGCAAATTTTTTTGCTGATTCTTCGCGACGCGAATAGATACTTACAACCTTATCCTTGCTTCGGTATCCCTGTAGCGAATCAGAATAAAACCGACCAATGAAACCTGAGCCTAACATCGAAATTCTTTTCATATGCAGTCCTAATTTTGTTGTCAAAAAATCATGTAGGTTTGAACCTCTCAACTCTAAAAATAAATATTGTATGGATACGCTGATCAAAGAAAAGGTAAATCTCTGGCTTAGCGGAAATTTTGACAATGATACCCGGGAGCAGGTTAGAAGGTTGGAATCCGAGAACCCTTCTGAAGCAGCTGATGCGTTCTATCGAAACCTTGAATTTGGTACAGGCGGATTGAGAGGGATCATGGGCGTTGGCACCAACCGCATGAACAGATATACGGTTGGAATGGCAACCCAGGGCTATGCGAATTATTTAAAACAGAGTTTCCCAAATGAAGATGTTAGGGTTGCGATTGCTCACGATAGCAGAAATAACAGCAGGGAGTTTGCAGAGATCACGGCGAATGTGTTTGCCGCGAACGGGATAAAAGTATTCCTGTTCGAAGCTTTGCGACCAACACCAGAGCTGTCTTTTACAATCAGATATCTGAAATGCAAAGGGGGAGTAGTTTGCACAGCCTCCCATAATCCTAAAGAGTATAACGGCTACAAGGCATATTGGGATGATGGTGGTCAGTTGGTACCTCCTCATGATAAAAACGTGATCAAGGAAGTAGAAAAGATCGCATCCGTTGATGATGTGAAATGGAGCGGAGGGGAAGCCAATATATCTATTGTCGGGAAAGATATTGATGAGGCATATCTAAAAATGGTACAGAGCCTGAGCGTTTATCCTGAAGTGATCAAAAAACAATCAGATCTAAAAATAATTTATACACCTATTCATGGAACCGGTATTGTTTTGGTTCCTGAAATCCTGAAACGATTTGGTTTCAACAATGTAACAATCGTTGACGAGCAAAGCAAGCCAGACGGTAATTTTCCAACCGTGCATTATCCAAACCCCGAAGAGGCAGAAGCTATGAGCATCGGGCTGAGGAAGGCAAAGGAATTGGACGCAGATATTTTACTGGGTACTGATCCGGATAGTGATAGAGTAGGAATAGCAGTGAAGGACAAAAATGGCGAATGGATGTTGGTGAATGGTAATCAAACGGCAGTTCTTGCATTCAATTACATGATCGAAGCCCGGAAGGCCAAAGGAATTGCGAAACCAAATGACATGGTAGTGAAGACAATTGTAACTACGGATATGATCGACCAATTCGCCAAAGAAAATGGTGTTAATTGTTACAATGTTCTTACTGGATTTAAATGGATCGCTGAATTGATCAAGGAGAAAGAAGGAAAAGAGAATTATGTGATTGGTGGAGAAGAAAGCTATGGTCTAATGATTGGCGATCAGGTGAGAGACAAAGATGCAATCAGTGCGGTTGCCCTTCTTTGTGAAATGGCGGCATATGAGAAAGATAAAAAAAGAGGGTTATATCAGAAACTTATCGACCTGTATGTCCAATATGGATTTTATAAGGAGCATCTGATCTCGATAACTAAGAAAGGAATGGACGGACAAAAGCAGATTGCAGATATGATGGAAACTTATCGTTCCAATCCTCCACAGAAAATCAACGGGTCTGATGTTGTGCAGCTGCTGGATTATGATAAACAAGAAGGTAAAGATCTTAAGAGCGGAAAGAAGTGGCAGATAAGTTTACCAAAAAGCAACGTGCTGCAATTTATACTTGCTGATGGAAGTAAGATCTCAGCAAGACCAAGTGGAACCGAACCTAAGATCAAATTTTATTTTAGTGTAAACGCAAACCTCCCAAATCAGGCAGATTATGATAAAGTAAATAGTGAATTGGAGGAAAGGATCAAGGGGATAATCTCTGATTTGAAATTGTAAGATCGTGAATCGTGAGTCGTGAGTTGAATGAATTTTTTCTTCTTAACTTCTTTAACTTCTGACCACTGACTACTTGCTAGATAACCTCGGAATAAGTCTGGGCACATTCTTCCTGTACGTTTCGTATTCATCTCCAAACTCTATCAACAATTTTTTCTCTTCGAATTTTAAAGCAATTAGTGTATAACCAGTGATAATTATATTCGAGATAAGAGTGCTGAGGTATGGATATGCCAAAAAGATCCCCCAAATGAAAATGAAAGTCCCCAGGTAAAGTGGATGCCTGACATACTTGTGCAGGCCTGATATTTCCAATTTGGCGCCGGGGCTATCAGTTGCAAGCCATGTTATGCCGCTCATTCTTATGAAATATTTCCTGATCATCATTGCCATTCCAAATGCTCCAATAAATGCTATGATCAATCCAACAACCTTAAATAAATGGGGCAGTAGAAATAATGGAAAAGGAGTGAGATATAATTGATAAAGGAGTATTAGCACCAATCCAAAAAATGAAAAGAGAGTATAGATAAGTCGGTAAAACCGAAAGCTTTTTCCCATTAAACCTTTTGCCGAATTTTTGATGTGACTGGAGGCAAACAAACTGTGAAGAATGCAATACAGCAGCCAGGCTGTGCCCAGGATTATATGATCAGTTGGGAAGTTGATACTTTTCGAAATTATGATTTTCTAGGACTTAACTGCCAATGAAAATCGTGAGTCGTGAGACGTGAATCGTGAGTGGCAGACCAAAACACAAACAATCAAACAATCAAACATTCAAACTCTCGAACTTTCGAACCCCCCAAATTTCCAAACATTCCCCAATTGAAATAACTTGCAACTCATGAGAGGCAGTGAAGATACATACAGACATAAGGGTTTAAGGAAAAGGCTGGTTGATGGTATCCGTGAAAAAGGAATTACTGATGAGAATGTACTAAAAGCCTTAGGAAATCTGCCGCGCCACTATTTCATGGACTCCGCCTTTGATGAGAAGGCATATGAAGACAAGGCTTTTCCAATTGGTGAAGGTCAAACCATATCGCAACCATATACAGTGGCATATCAATCCCAGCTCTTACAGGTTAAACAGTTTGATAAGGTCCTGGAGATCGGGACAGGCAGTGCGTATCAGGCCATCGTTCTTGCTGAGATGGGAGCTCAGGTTTATAGTATTGAGCGACAAAAAAAACTATTTGACGAAAACAAGAAATTTAATTTCCTCAAGAAGTATCATGGAGTGAAATTTTTTTATGGCGATGGTTTCGAAGGACTACCAACCTATGCACCATTCGATAAAATAATTATTACAGCTGCTGCTCCCTTCATTCCCCCGAAGTTGGTTGAGCAATTAAAGCCTGGCGGCATGATGGTAATCCCCCTTGGTGAGGGTGAAATTCAACAAATGATGCGGATCACTAAGCTGAAGAACGGGGCTATAAAAGAAGAAGTTTTTGATAATTTTTCCTTCGTTCCAATGCTTGAGGGGAAGAAGAATTAGGGAATTAGGAATTAACTATCTCCAAATTACCAATTCCAAATACCTAATTCCAATCGGGGACTAAAAGAAATCAACAACCTTTTTCACCACCTGGTTTTCCCTGTAAATCCTACTATGGCCAAAGCCCTTGGTGATTATCAATTCCAGGTCTTCATGTCCATCTTCTTTTACACGTATCACATCAGAGAGAGGAGTTACATCATCATCTTCATCATGTATCCACAATACAGAAGCAGAAATGTTCCTAAGCGCTCGCAGAATTGAATAATGCTCTGGCGGGTTGCCTCCAAGCTTAAGTACCAATGAATCGAATGATTTGCGAACTTCTCCATTCAGATGAAGGAATTTAAAGAATGAATCTATTGCGGTAGTTGTTTCGGTAGCCGGAGCTATCATCACAACCTTTGGTTTAACCTTATATGTTTTTGTTTCCAGAAAATGGGTAATAGCTAATCCTCCAAATGAATGTCCGAGAAAGGCAGTAATGGGACCGAACATTTTATCAATTGTTTCTATCGTCTTAATATATAAGGGAAGGGTGATTTGCTTTCCATCTGAAAAGCCATGTGCAGGAGCATCGAATGCAATAACCTCATATCCCTTCTTTAACAAGGGTGCTACATATCGATCGAAATTATAAGCCGCAGATTCAAACCCGTGTACAATCAACAATTTTTTTTCCTGAGGTGAATTCCATCTAAATCCACGGATCTTGTTACCATTCAATTCGAAGTTTATCTTTTCAGCTTTATCAAAAATGGGTGGACTTTTTTTCCTTGACCTGCTTAAGGGAGTACAAAAAATTTCAAATGCTCTTGCCGCGGCCCTTTCTTTGGATATTACTGCCAGTAAATTCAATCTTGCCCTTATAAAATTGACAGCGAGTTTTTGTGCTAATTTCATTTTTGCAAATTTCGTCAAAGAATTCTGTCGTTTTGCAGAAAGGGACAAATAAGGAAGGCTATTTATGAATGTAACCATTATAGGCAGCGGGAATGTGGCAACTATCCTGGGCGCGAAGATTTTGGCAGCAGGACATTCGATCCTGCAAATAGTGGGCAGAAACACTACAGATGCCGCACATCTGGCAAATAATCTAAAGACATCCTTTACTACAGATCCTGCATCGATTAGACCTGACGGAGACATCTACATCTTTGCTGTTCCAGACCAGGCATTGCTTGGATTGCATGAACAATTCAATATTCAAAAAAAACTGGTCGTTCACACTGCCGGTTCCATCTCTAAAGATGCTCTTGGTGCTGTATCAAGGAATTACGGTGTCCTGTATCCTCTCCAATCCCTTCATCGTGACCTCGACCATTTGCCTGAAATTCCATTTCTGGTTGATGGGAATACACCGGATGATCTGGCCCTCATTAAAGATTTCGCGGATACTATTTCCACTGATGTGCAGGTTGCTGACGATGCTGCAAGACAGAAGGTTCATCTTGCTGCTGTGGCAGTAAATAATTTTGTTAATCATATTTACGCCCTGGTGCAGGATTATTGTAAACTAGAGAATCTGGATTTTACTCTTTTGCTTCCACTTATTAATGAAACTGCAAAAAGACTGCATACGATACCTGCTAGAGCTGCACAGACTGGCCCTGCGATCCGTAAGGACGATCTGACAATTGCAAAGCATCTGGAAATCCTGGAAAGACATCCTCAATTGCGGGAAGTATATGAGTTAATGACAAGAAGTATTCAATCTGAAGGAATTTAACCGCAGAGGAAAAGAGAAGCAGAGAAAACGCAGAGGAAAATTTTAACCGCAAAGGCACGAAGGCGCAAAGGAACGCGAGGAAAAAATAAAAGCCGGCCTTACGGGGCTGGCTTTTTTGTGAAAACCACCACTAGGGTAGGTTGCACAATTATTTATTCAAAATTATTGGGCTCAGGTATTAATTCTTCCTCAGGGGCAGCAGATTTGAAACTGGGGTTATCATTTACATCCGTCTCTCCCTGTAATCCAGTATTTCCATCACCATCCACTGACAGGGCAATCAGCAGGAACATGACCAGCATATATTTCCATGAGTTATAGCGAAAGCTTCTCATAGCGTAGTTTTTGAATGGAAGGTAAGCTGGAATTCTTCTGACTAGTAAGTTAGGAAAAGGCAATGAATGAAACAATTAAATTTTGATTCAGAATTATGTAAATGCGTTATCGGATAATGCATCCAAATTCGAAAACGATTTGCAGCAGAACATCCCTAATTTTGCGGCCAACTTACCGGAATATGTACAGTATTAGATTCAGATTTGAGCAAAAAGGAATGGAGCCGAAGGTTTTCGAAAATCTTGAACCTGATCAGAGCATTCTGGAAGTGGCTCTAAAAAATGATATTGATATCCATCACAATTGTGGAGGAGTTTGTGCCTGCAGTACCTGCCATATTTATCTTGAGAGAGGAGAGGATTATGTGGAAGAGATCAGTGATAAGGAAGAAGATTTTATAGATAGGGCCAGAAATCCACGATTGACTTCCCGACTAAGTTGCCAGTGCGTTCTACTTTCTGAACCTGGTGACGGCATGCTTGAAGTAATGGTACCTGATCAGTCCGTGATTTTGGGAGAAGAATAATATAAATTTGTCAGTGCCAAAAAAATCCAGATGAGTTTTGAACCGCCAATTAAATGGAACGACTATGAAGACATTGCCATGAAGCTCTACGAGCGCTTCGGTGATCAATTTGATGAAGGAAAGATCTACAGAATACGGTTCACCGAATTGCTGGAATGGGTCCTGGCAATCCCTGGCTTTACCGGCAAAAGAGATGAAAGTAATGAAGGACATCTTGAAATGATCCAAAGCAGTTGGGTGTATGAATGGAGGGATAATCAGAAATAGAAGTTGTTGAATTGTTTATTAGTTGGAATAGGTAATTAGGAATTGGGAATTAGGCCAGAACCAAAGTCTCAAACCCCAAACTCGAAACTCGAAACTTCAGCATGAATCTGCTCGAACAATTTCAACAAATCAAACTATTTGTTTTTGATGTGGACGGTGTCCTCACTGATGGCTCCCTGTATGTTTTTACGGATGGAGAACAGGTACGCAAGATGAATATCAAAGATGGGTTTGCATTACAGCTTGCTGTCAAGAAGGGTTATAGAGTAATGGTAATGTCTGGCAGTCAGTCTGAGGCCGTCATCCTTCGATTGCTCAAACTTGGTATCCACGATGTTTTCATGAATATTGAGAAAAAGCAGCAACACATGCAGGAATTTCTCACCGCCAACCAAATTACTGCCGAACAAACTTTATTTATGGGTGACGATATTCCCGATCTCCAGGCAATGAAGATAGCAGGCCTGTCTGCAGCACCATCCAACGCTGTGGATGAGATCAAGCAAGCTGCTCACTATATTTCTCCACACAAAGGAGGAGAGGGCTGTGTCAGGGACGTAATTGAAAAAGTCTTAAAACTCAACGGCCATTGGGAACTGGAGACCGACATAAAGAGTAAATAATGATAATTTGAGAATGAGTAATTTGAAAATTTGAAAATGTAGAGAGGATCCAGGCAAGTAAAAATTAATGCCCCTACCTTCAAAATATCAAATTAAAATTTGGGTTATTAAGGGGAGATTTACGCGATTGAGGAAGTCTTCAATTCGGGTTATCAAAATATGAAGTATTTTGACACTCCTTACATGAAACTTATTTTCGCATTTTTAAGGCTTATCAGATCGCTCAATCTTTTTTTTATTGTACTTACACAGGCCTTATTCTACTATTGCATCTTTCCTTTTTTATTCCGCAATCTCGACTACGAGCCAGAACTTATTGTACAGCCGAAGTATTTCTGGTTGCTGGTTCTCTCATCTGTTCTTATCGCAGCTGCCGGATATGTGATCAATGATTATTTTGATTTAAAGATTGATTTGGTCAACAAGCCTGAAAAATTAGTTGTAGATAAATTTATCAAGAGGCGCTGGACCATTCTTTGGCATTGGATACTCTCATTTTTGGGGATGCTGGTCAGTTTCTATATCAGTTGGAAATTGAATAACTGGGCTATCGGCATTGCCAATGCAGGTTGTGTTTTTCTTCTGCTGGTTTATTCTACAACTTTCAAAAAAAAACTACTTATAGGTAACCTAATCATTTCTCTTCTCACATCCTGGGTAATTCTTGTGCTCCTTGTTGTTGAATGGAGATTTCCTGCAAATGCAGGACCGGGACTTCAGGAAGCTATGGGAAGATTATTTAAGGTCTCAATTCTCTACGGCAGTTTCGCGTTCATCATATCACTGGTAAGAGAAGTGGTGAAGGATATTGAAGACATGGATGGAGACCTGAGGCACAATGCCACCACCATGCCTGTTGTTTGGGGAGTTAACGTATCTAAAATGTTTGCAGCGGTCTGGCTGGTGGTGTTGATCGCTGCAATTGTGATCCTGCAATTTTACGTATCGCAATATAGGTGGTGGTGGAGCATTTTATATAGTTTCCTGCTGATCATAATACCTTTAATCAATATTCTGGTGTTATTGTACAGGGCAGTGACCAAGACTGATTTTCATTACATCAGCAACTCCATCAAATTTGTGATGTTCACAGGAATTTTGTCGATGTTATTTTTCAAACTATATAGTTGATGGAACGAATAGTTTTGGCGTCCAGATCACCAAGGCGAAAACAATTATTGGAATGGGCCGAAATTGAATTTGATGTAATTGTTCGGGAAACAAGTGAAGATTTTCCTCAAGAAATGCCGGTTGAAGAGGTACCTGTCTTTATTGCAAGAAATAAAGCAATAGCAGTGCGGGATGATTTAAGTCATGAGAGAATCATTTTAGCAGCGGATACTATTGTGGTACTCAACAATACGGTGATCAATAAACCCACCGATGAAGAGGATGCTGTTAGAATGCTCTCTGGATTATCAGGGAACCAGCATTCAGTAATTACAGGCGTAGTAATTCTTAAAGGAACGCACGAGATCTCATTCGCAGATATAACACATGTTCGCTTTCATTCACTTACTTACGATGAGATTCGCTTCTATGTACAAAAGTATAAACCTTATGATAAAGCCGGAGCTTATGCAATCCAGGAATGGATTGGGGTAGTAGGCATAGAAAGTATTGATGGCGATTTTTACAATGTAATGGGACTTCCCGTGAGCAGGGTGGTGAGGGAGCTGAAACAATTTGAAAATTTAAAAATTTGAAAATTTGAAAATGGAGTTTAACCGGAAAGTCGCCAGGACGCAAAGAGAACCAGAAGTCTGAAGTCAGAAATCAGAGTCAAAAGGTCTACATGAAGTAGTCAGAAGTTAAAGAAGTTAACTCACGACTCACGATTCACGATTCACGTCCCTCGATTTCCCTTGCGTCTTTGAGTCTTGGCGGTTAAATCCTCACACGTCCACGAGTTTTTTCCCCTCTCAGTTAATAGGGTCCTTGGTAACTTTTCTGCTTTATCGAGGTTCCTATGACTGAACGACTTCTTCAATTTATCTGGCAGTTCCAATATTACAATCGTACAGATCTAAGAACAACTTCAGGAGAAGAGTTGCAGATCATTCAACAAGGCCAATTCAACACAAATCAGGGTCCTGATTTTCTTGAGGCGAAGATCAGAATAGGGAAAACAACTCTCATTGGAAACATTGAATTACACCTTAGTGCTGAAGACTGGGAAAAGCATGATCACCAATTCGATCGCAATTATCAGAACGTGATCCTACACGTTCTTTGGAATCCGCAAAAGTCCATTTTTCATCTCCCCACACTCGTGTTGTCTGATAAAGTTCCAAAATTGTTACTGCATAAGTACGAGCAACTCATGTTTAGTTCTTCGTTTGTACCATGCAGTAACCTGCTTGGGGAAATCCCGGATATCATTTGGACTTCCTGGAAAGAACGCATGATAATAGAACGACTTGAAAAGAAATCAATTCTTATTGAATCATATCTCAGAGATTCCAATGAACACTGGGAGCAGGTATTTTGGTTGATGATAGCCAGAAATTTTGGAAACAAGGTGAATGCAGAAAGCTTTGAGGCAATCGCCCGTAGTATTCCTTTAAACCTGTTGGCGAAACACAGAAACCAGATTCACCAGTTGGAAGCAATTCTGTTCGGCCAGGCCGGATTACTAAACCGCGACTTTGATGAAGATTACCCATCCATGTTGAAAAAAGAATATCTCTTTTATAAAAGAAAATATGGATTGAAAATGGTGAATCATCCAATTCATCTTTTGCGAATGCGTCCAGGCAATTTCCCGACCATTCGTCTTGCCCAATTGGCGATGTTGATTAATCAATCCTCGCATCTTTTTTCCCTGATCAAATCAGCGCAAGATATCAGGGAGATCAGGGAACGACTCCAGGTTACCGCAAATGATTACTGGTGTTATCATTACTTATTCGATCAAACGTCAGAGTTCAAGCCTAAGAAATTAGGAGAGGAGATGATAAATAATATTCTCGTAAACACCATCTCTCCAATTTTATTTGCATATGGCTCATGGAACAAAATCAATGAATTCAAGACTAAGGCCACATCCTGGCTGCAGGAGATCGAAGCTGAGAAGAATTCTATTATGAGAAATTGGGAGTCACTGGATATCCATCCTCAGCATGCAGCTGATTCACAAGCATTGCTTCACCTGAAAAAAGAATATTGCGATGCAAGAAAGTGCCTTGAATGCGCAATTGGCAATAAGTTGCTCAAGACAGAGAAACAAAATCCTGCTTTTTGATTATTCCGTACTCTTTACCTCGTTGACTTTAGGCCATTGAAATGAAACTCCTAATTCAATCTCTGGATGGATGCTGTATATAACTGGGCATGTATGAGCAGCTCTTTCGAGAATTACTTTTTCCTTATCACCTGCAACAAGGGTATCTGGAAAATAAAAAGTTAAATTAATGCCACTGATCCTTCTGGGATCGGCTTTCATAATCTTCTCAACATCTATCCTCGTACCTTTCAGGTCTACGTCCAGGTCTCTTGCCTTAATACCCATGATCGTAAGCATACAGCTACCCAAGGCTGTTGCCACAAGATCCGAAGGAGAAAAACGTTCTCCTTTTCCCTGGTTGTCCAGTGGAGCGTCGGTCTCGATGATGGTTTTTGATCGGGTATGGGTAGCAACGGTACGTAAATCGCCCTCGTAAACAACTGAAGAAGTCATATTCAATTTTGGTCTAAATTTACAAACTAACAATTTATACAAGTGAAGAAGCTTTTTTTGATAGCTATTGCGGCGATGCTCTCCAGCGGACTTATTGCTCAGAATCAGCCTAAGAAGGAATCAAAAGCGAAAAACAAGAAAGATGCACGCAGGGAACGTGTCAACGCACTATTGAAAATGGAGGAAGAAGGGGAATTGGTCTTCAGGAAGCAAAGTGTATTTGGGTTTAAGGCTTCAACCGATGGATATGGAATCTCCTATGAAATTGGAAAATTCAGATCCAATAGGAATACCTTTCTTTTACAGTTTGAACTCAATGAGAAGAAACATAAAAAAGAAACCAAGGTTTCAGGTGATTTCAATGGATTTCAATTCAATTCATTCATACCAGGCAAGCTGAATAATTTTTTCCAGTTCAAAGCGGGAGTGGGCAATCAGAGGATCATTGGAGGAAAAGGGAATAAGAATGGGGTAGCGGTTGCGGTCATATATGCCGGGGGAATTACACTTGGACTGCTCAAGCCTTACTTTCTTGATGTTGAAGATAATGGTCAGCGCTTCAGAAGCACTTATCCAAAAATTTATGACAGCTCCTATCGTGAAATGGGTGCCTCCGGAATCACAACAGGATGGAGTGAGTTGAAAGTAAAACCTGGTGCGCATGCCAAGGCAGCCATGCGTTTTGACTATGGCAGGTTTAATGAAACTGTAACTGGGCTGGAAGTCGGAATTACAGCTGAATATTATGGCAGCAAGATCGGCCAGGTAGCTTTTAATAAAGAAAAGAGCCTGTTTTTCAATGCTTACCTCTCCCTACTACTGGGTCGCCGGAGATAATGTATTTTTGCATCAGTTTTCAGTGATGCATTCTTAGAGAAATGGAATTAGATATGAATGAACTTCCGGTGGTTTCTCCTGATGTTATTAAGGCAAAAAAACCAGACTGGCTCCGGGTCAAGCTTCCAATTGGGGAGAGTTACAAGCATGTCAGAGGACTTGTAGATACCCATAAACTTCACACTATTTGCGAAAGTGGTAATTGTCCAAACATGGGTGAATGCTGGGGCGAAGGCACAGCAACATTCATGATTCTTGGAAATATCTGTACAAGGTCCTGTGGATTCTGTGCAGTTGCTACAGGCAGACCTGAAGCAGTTGACTGGGATGAGCCACAACGGGTAGCAGAGGCCATATTTTTAATGAAGGTCAAACATGCTGTCATCACATCTGTAGATCGCGATGAATTGAAAGATGGTGGCAGCATCATCTGGAATAATACAATCCGGGCGGTGAAAACCTTAAATCCTGAGTCCACACTTGAAACTCTAATACCGGATTTCAAAGCAGAGGCTGAAAACATTCAACGGATAATTGAGGCCGCCCCGGAAGTAGTTTCCCATAACATTGAAACCGTTGAGAGATTAACCAGACAAGTCAGGATCCAGGCCAAATATTGGCGCAGCATGGAAACCTTGAAAATATTAAAGACAGGTGGAATGCGAACCAAGAGTGGGATCATGCTGGGCCTTGGTGAAGCAAGAGAAGAGGTTCTTCAAACAATGCAGGACCTAAGGAATTCTGGTGTTGATGTGATCACGATAGGACAGTACCTGCAACCCACAAAAAAACATCTTCCAGTTCATCGGTTTGTTCATCCTGATGAATTCAAGGAGTATCGTCAGGCCGGATATGAAATGGGATTTGATTATGTTGAATCGGGCCCATTGGTTCGGTCCTCATATCATAGTGAAAAGCATGTCATCCCAGGTTATGGTCGAGCTATGTGGGAACGTGAAGTTTAGGCTTATCTCCATTTAGTAATATATTCTGGATTACGATTTTAATTCCCATCTAAAATACCTGATTTCTAAATGTTGGATTTGAGATCAAGCTTTTTATTGGTATTCATTTTTTCGTTCGGCAACATATCCTTCTCCCAGCTCAACTGGGTAAGAGTTGATTCTGCCTTCGGCAAACTGCCCGGTTCAGTAAAGGTTTTCAAAACCACGGATTCTTTGGAAGGAAAACCATTCATTGCATTTTATCTTGAAGCAGACCTGAAAGATAAAAATCTGGAATTCACAACTCAGTCTGGATACGGAAAACGATACACTCCTGCCCAGTATTATCAATTCCAACGAAATCCATTCCTCATTGTCAATGGCACATTCTTTTCGTTTCAAACCAATCAAAACCTGAATGTTTTGATCAGGAAGAAAAAGATCGAAGCATATAATGTGGCATCGCTAAAAGGAACCGGGAGAGAAAGTAATTTTTATTATTATCCTACGAGAAGCGCCATCGGTATCAACAAAAAAAGGATGGCTGATGTTGCATGGATATTCACAGATTCAGCAAATAATAGAATATACGCCTTCCAGGATTCTCCTGTAGTTGCTAAGGGAAGAGACTCAATTCCAACCATCAAACATTTGAAAAGATATGATTGGAAGAAGTGGAAAATGGTCACTGCAATTGGCGGAGGGCCGGTTCTCCTGCAAAATGGAAAGATCCATATCACAAATCGTGAGGAACAGATGTTTGTAAATGGTTTGAATGACAAGCATCCAAGAACTGCCATGGGTTATACAAAAGATGGAAGGCTTATCATCCTGGTTATACAGGGAAGGTTTCCGGGAATTGCAGAGGGAGCAACCTTGGATCAGGAAGCCCAGATCCTCAAAAACCTTGGTTGTCATGAAGCGTTGAATCTTGATGGGGGAGGGAGCAGTTGCATGTTGCTAAATGGAAAAGAAACAATATCACCTAGTGATAAAGTACAGAGAGCTGTACCGGGGGTGTTCCTCATTAAATGGACTAAACGAGATTAATGGTGAGTTTGATTGTTTGAATGTTTGAGAGTTCGAAAGTTTGAAGATTGATCTCTTAATTTCGAAATTTCCCAATTTCAAAATTCCAAAATTATTTCATTTCCCAAACCAGCGCACTAGCTCCCAGGATAGCAGCATCAGCCTCCTTAAGATGACTCACCAATATCTTCACCTTATTCTGGAAAACCTGTATAAGATTTTCTTCCATGTGCTGGCGGGTTGGTGCAAGTATCAGGTCACCGGATTTTGTGAGGCCGCCGAAAAGTATGATCGCCTCAGGACTTGAAAACATTACAAAATTTGCGAGTGCAAGGCCAAGGATTTTCCCGGTATATTCAAAAATTTCCTTGGCTAATTTGTCGCCCTGAATTGCGGCTTCATAAACTTTTTTAGAATCAATTTCCGCCGGAGGAATGGCTCTTAGTAAACTTTCTTCTTTGCTGTTGTCAAGAACTTCGAGAGCGGTTAATCTGACTCCAGTTGCAGATGCATAGCTTTCCAGTGATCCGAATTTTCCAGTGCCTTCATGCATTCTTCCACCTGGAATAATGATAGTATGTCCAAGTTCACCCGCAAAACCATCGTGTCCATAAATTAATTTTCCATTTGCTACGATCCCACTACCGACACCAGTTCCAAGCGTGATCATAATGAAATCCTTCATCTCCTGTGCTGCACCATACATCATCTCCCCAATTGCGGCGGCATTTGCATCGTTGGTAAGTACAACAGGTAACTGAAACTTGTGCTCGATCATTTTAGCAAGAGGAATAATACCCTTCCATGGAAGATTCGGAGCGTATTCAATTGTTCCTGTGTAATAATTTCCATTTGGTGCTCCAACGCCGATGCCTTTGATCCTTCCGGAGCCACCAGCCTTTTGGATCAATGGTTCCAATTGACTGAATAGTTCATTTATGAATCCTTCTACCTCAGCATGTCCTCTGGTTGATATCTCATGGGAAAAAAGGATATTACCATTGCGGTCAACGATCCCGAATTTTGTTCCGGTCCCGCCGATATCAATACCTACAGCAAGTTGTTGAAGAGAAGCGTTCATCCCTGAGGATTCGCGATTGGAAGTATTTTGTTTCACAGCTGAGAGTTAATTATTAATGTCCGCCTTTGGCAATTTCCGTATCAAAGTCAATCCCTTGTTTTTTTAATATTCCTCTCACTGCCCATGCAAAGAATGCCAGGTATGCGAAACATACAACTGCGATCCAATATGATTGGTGAATACCCATTACATCAGCAAGCTTGCCCTGAATTGGTGGGATGATCGCACCTCCAAGGATCATCATGATCAGGAAAGCAGAACCCTGAGTGGTATATTTTCCCAGACCGGCAATTGACAATGCGAAAATACATGGCCACATGATGGAACAAAATAGTCCGCCGCTCAAGAAAGCATAGATAGATGTGATACCTGTTGTCATCAGACCGATCACCATTGCTATTACTCCTAAGATGCCAAACACCAATAGCATCTGTGCTGGTTTTTCCTGAGTAATAAAAAATCCGAGTATTTGAACAACTACACAGACAACATACCAATAAAGCGGACTCATATCATTCTTTGCGATGGAATTAACAGCAAGGATAATTCCGAATGCAACTAAAGGAACCAATACAAGCAGGAAGTTCTTTACTGATTTTGATGGATTGAAGACAGGAATGGCCCCCGCCCATCTTCCAATCATCAAACTTCCCCAATACATACTAATATAAGGAGCAGACTGTGCTGCCTGGATGCTTCCAAATTCCTCCTGTTTCAATAACTCTCCGAGATTACTCGCGATTGTTACTTCAACTCCAACATAAGTAAAGATGGCTAGCATTCCCAATACCAGTTGAGGATAACGCATAGCTCCCCATCCTTGCGGATTCTTGTTAGCGCTGCTATAAGAGAACAGCAATCCAATCACAACAATGGCAAGTGCTCCGAGCAACCATCTCAATCGATACATTTCAAGGGTATGTCTTTCCAAATCAGTCATGTTTGCAGGTACATCCTTGTAACTGGCAAAAACGGGAATAAAGACTGCAATCAGGAGAATGGTTATAATAACAAGGGAAGTAGTTGCCTTGTTTGATTTTTCAATTAGCGCCTCTGACCTTCCCGCTGGTAATTTCTTGGAGAAAATAAAGAGGAGGGCTGCTGCAAGAAATAATCCACCAACAAAAAGGTAAAGGACAGTAACAGTATCGAGCTCTAAAGATTTAATTTGTTCATCAGTGACTGTTGTTGATCCAAATAGCGCCAGTGCTACTATGATTGGACCGATCATGGTACCGAATGAATTCACTCCACCTCCAAGGTTTACTCTATGTGAGCCCGTAGCAGGATCACCCAGGGCGATGGCAAATGGTTGTGCCCCGGTCTGTTGCAGCGAGAATCCCAATGCCACTACAAAAAGGGCTGTCAGAAGAGCAGCAAACCCGCTATAATTTACAGCCACCACCATTCCAATTGCACCCACTACCGACAGCATAAGACCTATAATAATACTCTTCTTATATCCCCAATGCGCCACAAGGTCCGTGCCTCGGGAGACGCCAATGATATATAAGAATAAGGCGCCTATATAATAAGCAAGATAGAATGCAAAGTCAATCAGCTGCGATTGGAACTGGTCCAAACTGAAATAGTGTTTGCAAAAAGGAATGAAAATACTATTGGAAGCAGCTATAAATCCCCAGAAAAAAAACACAGTAACAAGGGTGCCAAGTGCGCCATAATTTGTTGGTATATCCTGGGCGGTTAGTTGATCTGCGTTAGTAGGCGTTGGGGAGGGAACAGCCGAGGATTTACTCATATTGCAATCAGTATTTGAGTGAAAAAAATTAGGCGATTGAAAATAGGAACAATTTCGTCAAGCGAAAAATTTTTTACTTGTAGCCGAAGGCAAAATGATTGTAAATTGAAATCTGAACTCTCACAGGGATCAGCAAACTATTTTGATGGAAATCATTCATGTCAGCGCAGAGTGTTACCCCGTAGCAAAGGCAGGTGGATTGGGAGATGTAGTAGGGGCATTACCAAAGTATCAGAATCTTCTGGGTCATATCGCTAAGGTGGTGATGCCAATGTATCGCACAAAATTCCTTTATAGCAATGAGTGGGAAGTAGTGCATAAAGGAGGAACCAATATGGGTTCGTGGTGGTTTGAATACACGGTGATCAGAGAAGCTACTAACAAACTTGGATTCGATCTTTATCTGATTGATATTAATGGCCTCCTCGACAGAGAAAAGATCTATGGTTACGATGACGATGCTGAACGATTCACTGCTTTCCAGATTGCAGTTGTGGATTGGATCGCATCCTGGCAACATCATCCTGACATAATCCATGTTCATGACCATCATACAGGACTAATTCCATTCATGGTAAAGCATTGCAGGGCATTTCAGCATTTGCAAAATGTACCAACCGTTATATCCATTCACAATGCGCAATACCAGGGCCAGATGGGTTGGGACAAAAGCAAATACATTCCGCCATGGGATACCTGGAAGTGGGGTCTACTGGATTGGCAGGGAAGCATAAACCCGCTGGCCTCCGGAGTCAAGAATGCTTGGAAGGTCACAACGGTTAGCTGGAGTTATCTCGAGGAACTCATGCAATCTGCCAATGGACTTGAAACTCTTTTTGCGGCGGAGAGATGGAAATGCGTGGGTATATTAAATGGAATCGATAGCCAGGTTTGGGATCCACGTACAGATACCTACATTGAAAACAGATATGGGATAGATAATCTGGAAGAAGGCAAACAGGCCAACAAAGATCTTTTGTGTGAACAATTCGGACTAGATAGCAATAAACCCATCATCGGATTTATCGGGCGACTTGTGGGAGAGAAAGGGGCTGATATTCTTCCTGCTTCCATTGCGGATTCATTTTATTATGTCGGCAGGAAAATGAATTTTTTCATCCTTGGAAGTGGATTTCCTGAAGTTGAGTCGCAACTCAATAGCCTTAAATCTTTGGCCTGGGGTGATTACAATGTTTATATTGGTTATAATGAAGGATTGAGTCACCTTGTTTACGCCGGCTGCGATTTTTTACTAATGCCGTCCAGGGTTGAGCCTTGTGGGTTGAACCAGATGTATTCCATGCGATACGGCACCATACCGATGGTTAGAAATACAGGTGGGCTAAGAGACACGGTAATTGATTTTGGAGAAAAGGATGGATATGGTATCAGGTTTGAGCATGCTTCAGTAGGGGATATTACACATGCAGTGTGGCGGGCTGTGGAATTATTTAAAGATTCCAAAAAAGTACATGAAATCCGGCAGCGAATGATGAATCTGGATTTCAGTTGGGAAACCAGCGTGAAAGAATACATTCGGTTATATGAATCTTTAATATAAATTGGATATTCAGATTTTCTAATTTCAGATTGTGAGAAGAGGATCGTAATTCTGCAATCTAACCCGCGAGCCGGGTTGATCTACACTTAAACTTACCAATATGGCTAAGGAAATTCTTGCTGTTATTCTAGGAGGTGGTGCCGGAACAAGGTTGTATCCACTTACCGCCAGTCGTTCAAAACCAGCCGTGCCAATTGCCGGTAAATACAGGTTGGTTGATATTCCCATTTCAAATTGCCTCAATTCCGGTATCAACAGGATGTTTGTCCTAACGCAATACAATTCGGCCTCGCTTAACCGTCATATCAAGAATACCTATCACTTCAGCGCTTTTAGTTCCGCTTTTGTAGACATACTTGCTGCTGAACAAACTCCAGATAATCCAACATGGTACCAGGGAACTGCGGACGCGGTTCGCCAAAGTCTGCGCCATATTGGACCATTTGAAAGTGAATACGTACTGATCCTTTCAGGCGATCAATTGTATCAGATGGACCTAATGGCAATGGTAAATAATCACATCGAAAAGAATGCAGATATATCAATTGCCACTATTCCTGTTGCATCAAGAGAGGCATCGGATTTTGGTATTATGAAGAAGACTGATGACGGATATATTGCTTCATTTATTGAAAAACCAGAAGTGGATTTGCTGCCTGATTGGATTAGTGATACAGGAGATGAAATGAAAGCGCAGGGGAGAAATTACCTGGCTTCAATGGGTATATACATCTTCAACAGGAAACTCATGTTCCATCTTTTGCAGAGTGAGTTTCATGAAGGAACGGATTTTGGCAAAGAGATCATCCCTCAGTCTTTACAGAAATATAAAGTTGCAAGCTATCAGTATGATGGTTACTGGACAGATATCGGAAACATTTATTCTTTCTTTGAAGCGAACCTTGGATTGACGCAGGATATTCCTGAATTTAATCTCTTCGATAATAATAAATCGATCTATACCCGTGCGCGTATGTTGCCTCCAGCCAAGATCAGTGGTACCACTTTGGAAAAAACAATTATCGCAGAAGGATGCATCATCAATGCAAGCAGGATTGAGCATAGTGTAGTTGGCATCAGGACACGGGTTGGAAATGGAACAACGATCGTTAGCAGTTACCTGATGGGGAATGATTATTATGAAACACTTGAGGAAATTGAACATGCTCGCAGTCACGGACTTCCTACTGTAGGTATTGGTCATCGTTGTTATATCAAGAATGCTATAGTTGATAAGAACTGTCGCATTGGGGACGATGTGCGAATCAATGGCGGACCACATCTCGAAAATTCTGATCATTCACTTTACACTGTGAAAGAAGGAATTGTTGTGGTCAAAAAAGGCGCTGTCCTGCCGAATGGATTTGTGATATAAGTTGAAGAGATGATTTGTTGATTAGTTGAATGGTTGATCTGCAGGAATTGGGAATTAGTAATTTGGAATTAGGGAGTGGAATTTAATTCAAAATTTACATCAACCAGATCATCAATCTTTCCATATGCCTATTTCTTAAGGTCAATTAAAAAATAATCCATAGGATTAATCCATCATCAGATCAACCAATCAACAATTAAACAATTGTCATGGCTTCAGGAACTATTAGCTCCACTATTTCGTCCGCACTACCTCAAAAACCCCGGTTATCCTTCTGGCAGATTTTCAATATGAGTTTCGGCTTTCTTGGAATTCAATTTGGATTTGCATTGCAGAATTCAAATGCCAGCGGAATATTGAGAAACTACGGAGCGGATGTTGAGCATCTATCCTGGTTCTGGATTGCTGCTCCATTAATAGGCATGATAGTTCAACCCATAGTAGGTCATTATAGTGACCGGACATGGAACAGACTTGGCAGAAGAAGACCATATTTCCTGGCAGGGGCAATCCTTTCTGCCAGTGCGCTTGCTCTGATGCCCAATGCAAATATTTTAGGATCGATTGCGCCGCTGGTTCTAATAGGCGCCGGTTTTTTAATGATAATGGATGCCTGCTTCAATTTAGCGATGGAACCATTTCGTGCCCTTGTTGCTGATAATCTTCCTGATTCACAAAGAACCCTTGGATTTTCTGTTCAAACTTTTCTTATAGGCATCGGGGCAGTTATTGGGTCATGGCTCCCTTACATTCTGCATGAATGGTTTGCAGTGGAGCAAAATGCTCCTGCAGGAGTAGTTGGACAAAATGTAAAACTGGCTTTTTATATAGGATCAGCAGTATTCATAGTATCAATTCTTTGGACAGTTCTTAAGACCAAAGAATATCCACCAAAAGAATATGAAAAGTACCATGGAGTAAACAAGGATCAGCATGCCGGACTCAGTTCCATATTCAGGGATTTTGCAAAAATGCCCAGGACAATGAAACAACTTGGCCTTGTGCAATTCTTCAGTTGGTTTGCATTATTTGGGATGTGGGTATTCACTACTGATTCAATTGCCACGCACATTTTTGGTTTGCCAATTGAGGATAAGAGTTCAGAACGTTATAGAGAAGCACAGGCGTGGACAGGAGTAATTTTTGGGATCTATAATCTTGTTTCAGCAGCATATGCTTTATTCTTACCTGCCATAGCGAAGAAGGTGGGTCGTAAAAAAACGCATGCACTCTCCTTGCTCATTGGTGGAATTGGCCTTATTTCATTCTTTTTCGCACCCAGTAAGGAATTTTTGATTTTTTCGATGGCTTGCGTAGGAATTGCCTGGGCAAGTATTCTGGCGATGCCCTATGTAATTCTTTCTGGCTCTATCCCACCGGGAAAAATGGGGATCTATATGGGAATTTTCAATTTTTTCATAACTATTCCGCAGATCATAAATGGTGTGATCGGTGGACCGATGGTTAAGAATGTTTACAACAACCAGCCTGTCTATGCCGTGATCCTATCAGGTATTTTTATGATATGCGCGGCTATAAGTGTTATCTATGTTTATGACCCGGGGGAAGTCAGGATTGCTCAAGAGAGTTCAAAACCTCTTGCTTCCAACACATAAATTTCATAACCTAAAAAACTAAATATGAAAAAGCAATTGATCTTTTTGTTGTGCGCAGCATTGTTCGCTGCCTGTTCTAACAATGCATCAAAAGAAGAAGTAAAAGAAACTACTTCAACTGAATCCAAAGATGCGAAGGATGAGTCTTCAACTGCAAGTAGTTCTTTGACCTCAGCAGATGACACTCAAAAACGTATCGATGAATTGAAAAAACTACCTGCCCTTACGAATGATCAGTTAAAATCATTCTTTCCTGAAGAAGTGATGGGAATGAAACGTTCACAATTCAGCGTGAACAGTGCAATGGGGTATGCAATGGGAACAGCTGAATACAAAAAGGATGATACTACCAATTATAAGGTAATGATCTATGATTGTGCGGGCGAAGCTGGTTCAGCTTTTTACGGAATGAAATATTTTACAAGCTGGAATATGGAAACTGAAGATGATAATGGTTATCAGAAAACGGTAACATACAATGGATCAAAGGCGCTTGAAACTTTCCGCAAGAGCGGCAACGAACATACACTGAGCTTTGTGGCTGGAGATCGATTCTGGATCACTCTTGAAGGGGAAAATACCGGTCTTGATAATCTAAAATCATTTTCAAACGGATTGAACCTAGATAAGCTGAAAGACATTAAATAAATATTGCAATTAGCATGAAAAAAATTCTGTTCTTCCTGGCATTATTCGTCTCTCTTAACATTTCAGAAGTGAATGGTCAGGGACTTTATCCAACTCACTGGTGGGTTGGAATGAAGAACCCTAAACTTCAATTGATGATTCATCATGATAAGGTTGGCAATTATACAAGAGCTGCAGTTTCACATCCAGGTGTTAGTATTGAGAGAGTAAACCAGGTTGAGAACAAGAACTATCTTTTTATTGATATTAGATTAGCTCCAACAACAAGGCCGGGGACATTTAATATACGCCTCACTGGAACTGGAAGCCCGATGGATATCTCTTATACTTTAAAAGCAAGAACAGGCGGAAATGGAAGATCCAGGGTGCTTGGTGTAACCTCTTCAGATGTGATCTATCTGATCATGCCCGATAGATTTGCGAATGGCGATGTATCAAATGATAAGATCTCCGGATTGAGAGATACATTATCGGACAGGGTTAACAAATTTTCCCGGCATGGGGGTGACCTGAAAGGAATTCAGGACCGGTTGGGCTATTTCAATGAATTAGGAGTAACTGCACTCTGGCTTACACCTGTTCTTGAAAATAATATGCCATTAATGAATGAGGGTGGCAGAATGATGGCAGGGTATCATGGATACTGGTTCACCGATCACTACCAGATAGATAAAAGATTTGGAGGCAATGAGGCATATAAGAACCTGGTTAATTCTGCTCACCAGAAAGGCATTAAGATCATCCAGGATGCAGTTTACAACCATGTAGGCGAATACCATTGGTTTGTTCTTGATCCTCCATCGAAGGATTGGCTGAACCAATGGCCTACACCTACGGGACCTAATCACCGGGAAGAAGTTTTCATCGATCCCCATTCATCGGCCGCGGATAAAGACAATATGCTTGGAGGATGGTTTGTACCTCACCTTCCAGATCTGAATCTTCGGAATATATTTTTACAGAATTATCTTATTCAAAATGCGATCTGGGCCAGTGAGGAATTTGGAATTGACGGATGGAGGGTTGACACATACAAATATTGCTATGAGCCTTTCATGAATAGCATTAATGAGGCGCTTGAGCAAGAGTTTCCCTCAATTACGATTTTTGGCGAAGCCGTGGCTAATACTGTCACAGCAAGTGCATATTTCGTAAGGAATAATATTGATGCCCCTTTCAAGCACAATGCCCAGGGGGTAACTGATTTTCCGATTTGTTATGCGATGATCAATGCAGTTAACCAGAATTTTGGATGGACGTCGGGTTCCAATCAATTGTACATGGCTCTTTCTCAGGATCTGCTTTACAAGAATCCTTTGCGCAATTGCATATTTCTTGATAACCATGATATGGATAGGATTTATTCAGTTCTTGGAGAAGATATGCAGAAGATGAAAATGAGCATGGCGCTATTGCTTACAGAACGCGGCATTCCTCAGCTGTACTATGGAACTGAGATCCTGATGAAGAACAAGAAAGACCCGACTGATGCAGAAGTCAGATGGGATTTTCCCGGAGGTTTCCCGGGAGATGCACATAATAAATTTGAAGCGTCCGGAAGAACAGCGCAGGAAAACGAATTATTTAATTATGTAAAAACATTTAATACTTATCGGAAAAATTCATCTGCCTTAAAAACAGGAAAGCTGATGCAATTCATTCCGCAGAATGGAGTGTATGTATACTTCCGATATGATAATTCGCAAACGGTAATGTGCGTTCTGAATACAAATGAAAATTCTTCTACCATTGATCTGAAACGTTTCACTGAACGCATCAAGGATTTCACGAAAGCTTATGATGTTGCTACTGGAAACGTCTTCGAACTTCAGTCAACCTTAAATGTAGGAGGGAAATATTTATTGGTAATGGAGTTAAGAAAATAGAAGAATCCTTAATTTATTTCTCACCGCAGAGAACAAGAGGAAATTGAGTTGCGCGGAAATTACCACATAATTTTAATCTCTGCGAAACCTCTGCATCTCATTACTCGGCGGTTAAATTTCTCAGGAAATTATTAAAGCATTATCCACCAGATATTTCTTTGCCCGGATTTGCCCCAATCTTTCAATGAAGACTGCAATTTTTTTTGCAAATCTGCTTCATTTGTTTTCTTCCCCTTTGTAGAAGGAGTGAATTGGTTTGCTGTTGGTTCAACCAATTCTACCTTGGTGGCAAACCAGGTAGTATAAAGTCTTGGGATGGCTAATCCAAGTATCATTCCTGGCAGGCCAGCGAAAGATTCAGGGCCTCCTGAAGTTGTGATTTCATCAGTATAGAAAGCGACCACGTATACAGAATCGCAGATCTTGCCAACGGCCTTACGACATTCAAATCCTGCAATTGTCCTTGTTTCATCTGCAATCTTCCATTCCAGTTTTTTAATACTGTCCTGGATCAGATAGGTGTCTTCAAACACTTTCTTCAAACTGGTGAAAGATTCTTTCTCCAGATCTGTTATCACTACATTGTCTTTTGATGGTCCCAAAAACCATGATGGAGTTGCAGTAGAAGCCTGAATTTCCTTTCCTGGTTTATATATCGTCTTACTATCACTAAAATAGAGATCAAAATAACTCGTGTGGATCTTCGGGATCTTTGACATCATCGTTTTTAGGAACTCATTGTCATTATTGTCCTCAACCTGACGATGAACATTGATCTTACGTTCGAATTCTATTTTTCCTTTTGCAAGGAATTGCACCTGGGCTTCACAGAAAGTGATGCTAAGGAGTGCGATGATTATCAGCGAAAACTTTTTCATTCTATATTTTTTTACTGACCAGGAGCTGGTGATCCGGCCGGATTATGTGTAAAATTCCAGATAAAGCCAACCAACCAATACCTGCGAATGGTGTTGTAGGTATTTTCAGATATAAAATTACTATTTGCTGAACGCTGAAATCCTATATTCTGATCAAGAATATCAAATACGCTGAACCTGATCTCACCTGCATTATTCTTCCAGAATTTTTTACCCAGATAAGCATTCCATCTTACTGCATTCAGATTGTCGTTGAATACGTCTGTTTTTTCTCTCAGACTAATAGTGGCAGAAGAATTTAACTCCAACTTCCATGGGAGGTATACTGTTGCGTCCACATTACTCTCTGATGTCAAATACTTGGTGATTACATCAGGGCGCAATGAAGATCGGCTGTAATTATATGAAAGTGCAGGATTGATCCCGAAGGAGAACTTCTTTTCTTTATCGTAATTGATATTGAAATTCACATTCACGCTACGGTTATTGTTCACGTTCTTCAGACCGTTAAGAACACTATTGAAGCGGCTGAAGGTTACACCTCCGTTGAAGCCAAGATTCAATTTCAATTTTTTCAACTGAAACCAATACCCGCTCCAGAGATTAAAGGTCCTGTTGCCGGTAACATTTACAAACTGATTGACCCTTCTTCCTCCAGTATCAACTGTGGAGCTATTGCTAATTGCATTGTCAATTATATTCAGATTTCCGCTCATCCAAACATTTCTGCTTGTGAGGACCTTGTAGTTATTGTAATTGAAACTAATGTTATGTCTGAATTCCTGTTTCAGATTTGCATTCCCGATCTGAATGTTCAGGGGATCTGTATTTTCCCGGATTGGTTGAAGCTGTTCTAGATTAGGCTGGCGTGTACTCCCATTGTAATTTAGATTAAGCCTGCTTTGAGGTCCGAATAAATATCTGAAACTGGCTCGTGGAAATAGATTCACATATGAGTAATTATAAGACGTGTCCTTGCGAAGATCTTTCTGTCTGAAATCCGCGAAAGATATATTGCTACCCAGTGAATAACCGAACTTCTTCTTATTCACTCGCAAATTCATTCCACCACTCTGTGTATTCACTTTGAAATCATAGTCATTGCTGAATAGAGAATCGCGAAGTGTATATTTTGGATCAATGCCCGGCTCTTTGTTGAACGAGTTGCGCAAGGCTTCGCTTCGAGTGGCACGGAAGCCATAATTCACTTCAACGAATGTTGTCTTGGATAATGGTTCAGTATATGAGATGCGGGAATTAAGGCTGAGTGAATTTGTCTTGTTATTTTTTTTCTGATCGACAGTTTCAGTTCGATATATATTTCCAAACTGGTCATAGAAATTGGTGGTTGCCTGTAATAACCCGTTAGTTTCATTTTCATTATATGTTTGGTCGGCGGAAATTGAAATTGTCCGTCCTATTTTCCTGAATTTTTTTCTCCAGATAAGACTTGAATTCAATTGCTGTTTCTCACCGAGGGAGCTCAACTTGCGGGTATTTGAATTTACCAGTTCATGGAATTCGCTTCTGGCCTCACTATTATACATCGCATCACTAAGTCCCCTGGTTTTTGATCCACTGATAGTAAATTTTACGCTTGAGAAAGAATCCAGCTGAACATCGTAAAAACCATTCAACAAATGCCGCTGATTCTGGTTGTATGTATTTCTTCGCTGCGTGTTGAAATATTGGGTATCTGGTAGAATATATTGCGAATTGGTAAGTCCGTTGATTCCGAGGTTAAGTTTGTTATAGCGATAATTCATGTTCAGGTTATTCTTATCGCTATTCCATTTATTTGAAGCATGAATTCCTCCAGTCCAGGCAGTCGGGAGGCCTTCTCCATTATAACGACCGCCCCAGGTATTGAACTCATCTCCCTCATTGAAGGAATAGAAGTATCCTTCCTCCTCGTTGTACTGCATGTTGCTGCCCCCTCCGAATTTCTCCTGGTCCTGCCAGTTCAACCCGGCTTTACCTGTATTTGACATGGTCCCAAAGGCAGAAAACTTTCTCTTTCCTTTGAAAGCATTGATCATACCATCGTTTTCAAATTTATCTGGTGTTCCTCCGGCAATTTTTGCCTTGCCGAAATAACCTTTCTTCATATTATCCTTCAACTTGAGATTGATCGTTTTTGATTTTTCTCCATCATCAATCCCACTGAAGGTTGCCTGGTCACTTTTCTTGTCGAACACCTGTACTTCTTTAACAGCATCGGCTCTTAAGTTTTGGGTGACAACTGCCGGATCATCGCTGAAAAATTCTTCCCCATCGACCAATACTTTTTGAACCCTTTCTCCCTGGGCAGTTATCTCTCCATTCTTATTCACCTGGATACCCGGCAATTTCTTGAGAAGGTCTTCAACATTTGCACCTGCCTTTACCTGGAAGCTATCCGCCATGAATGCAAGCGTATCGCCCTTCATTCTTATCGCTCCAAGTTTTTGGGTTACGATCACTTCTTTCAAAAGTTCACTTTTCCGGATCAGGTTGATCCTACCTAATGCCAGATCAGCCGTTCTCAGGAACCTTCAGGACATCCAGATAATCAGCAAACTTGGGATAACTTACCATCAACATGTAAGTGCCTGGCTTAAGCTTTGAGTGAGAATTCTCCATTCTCATTGGTTCGGGTAAATGCCACCAGAACTGAATCTGCTTTTCTCAAAACAGAAACTACAGCCTTGCTAAGAGTCTTTTGTTCAGATGTATCTCGGATGATGCCGTTGACCGTACCAGATTGTGAATATGAAAAATGAAAGGAGAAAAGAACTGTCAGGCATACTATCAATTTTCTCATGTATGTCTTTCGTTTTGGATTAAGCAGTTTTATACGATGGAATTCGTAGAGCGAATATCCGGCTAAAAACTCTAACTTACTAATGTAAATCAGAAGAATAGGTTAAAAGGTGTTTAAATTATTCGAACTGGTGATTAATTGTGATGCGCGGTTTGAAATAATTCATACGAATTCTCCCGGAATTCTTTCAAAAGCTCTTCAATAAAATCCTGAGGAATGAAATCTCAAGTTAACGACAAACAAGACCAGAAGAAATATGAAGATGTTCATTTCGTGGATTCAACAGGACCGGTTTGGAATTATTCCAGGTTTTCTGATGAGGATATTCGCAATTTCCAGCAGGGAACGCATTATAACGTCTACGAATTATTTGGGTCGCACCAGGTAGAGGTACTTGGTACCACGGGCTATTATTTTGCTGTTTGGGCTCCCAATGCCACCTATGTTTCAGTTATTGGGAATTTCAACGACTGGAATAATGAATCGCATCCCCTGTTTGTAAGGCTTGAAAAATCCGGGATCTGGGAAGGCTTTATTCCCAATTTGCCAAAGGGAGAGGTATATAAATATCACATCCATGGTTACCAGGGCAAAAGAGTAGATAAGGGGGATCCTTATGCAAATTTCTGGGAAAAGCGCCCATTGACTGCAACCATTACCTGGAAGCTGGACTATGCGTGGCTGGACGAGAAATGGATGGCGGGTCGAAGCAAAAACAACTCTCTAGATGCTCCATGGAGTACTTATGAAGTGCATCTCGCCAGTTGGATGCGACCAGATAAGAACGATGAAGAAGTTTACAATACCTATGATCAGATTCGTGAGCGACTGGTTCCCTACGTGAAGGAAATGGGTTTCACCCATGTTGAGTTGATGCCAGTTATGGAACACCCCTTTGATGGAAGCTGGGGTTATCAGTGTACCGGTTATTTTGCACCCACCTCCCGATTTGGCGATCCTCAACAATGCATGTGTCTCGTTGATGCCTTTCACCAGGCAGGGATTGGTGTAATCCTGGATTGGGTACCATCTCATTTTCCTTATGATGCTCATGGTCTGTTCATGTTTGATGGGACGCATACTTATGAGTATGCTGACATGCGAAAGGGATTTCATCCTGACTGGAACAGTTACATCTTCAATTATAAAAGGGGAGAAGTCAAGTCCTTTCTAATAAGCAGTGCCCGCTTTTGGTTTGATAAATTCCACATTGACGGTATAAGGGTGGATGCAGTTTCTTCCATGCTCAAATTAAATTATTCCAGGGTTCATGGTCAGTGGGAACCAAATGAACATGGAGGTGATGGAAATCTTGAGGCGATAGCATTTGTGAAGGACCTCAATGAATCCATTTTTCGTGATTTCCCAGATGTACAAATGATTGCTGAGGAAGCAACGGATTGGCCAGGGGTTAGCAAACCAACTTATGCTGGAGGATTGGGATTTGGGATGAAATGGATGATGGGTTGGATGCATGATACGCTGGACTATTTCAAAATGGATCCCTACTTCAGGAAATTCCATCAGAACAAGTTCTCGTTCAGTATGGTTTATTTCTTTGATGAGAATTTCAAGCTTCCATTTAGCCACGACGAAGTGGTCCATGGGAAAAGTCCCATGTTATACAAAATGCCAGGAGATGAATGGCAAAAATTTGCAAATCTTAGGTTGCTCTATACTTATATGTGGACCCATCCGGGTGCCAAATTATTATTTATGGGTTGCGAATTTGGCGCAACAAGTGAATGGAATTACAAGAGTGAGTTGCAATGGGATCTACTTGAATTTCCTGCCCATAACAAGTTGAAGGCTTGCCTGGTTGATTTAAATGGTTTATTAAGGTCAGAGCCCGCCATGTATGAAAAACAGTTCTCCGTGGAAGGCTTCGAGTGGATTGATCTCAACCACCGGGATGAATGTGTCATAGTTTACAAACGTAAAGGTTTGGACCCGAAGGATGACCTTCTCATAGTATTAAACATGACTCCAATTGTACGAAGAGACTGGAAAGTTTTTACAGGTGGGAAGTCAGAATGGAAAGAGATCTTCAATAGTGATCTTAAACAATATTGGGGGACTGGTGATGTTTTCAATCCTGAAATCCAGGCTAAGCTGGTGGATGAGGAAAACAAGGTATATGAACTGAATCTTCACCTGCCGGCTCTGAGCGGGATTGTTTTAAAATAGACTTTACGCATAATGGCTCTTTATCTGTGGATAAAAACCATTGCAAATTCAAACTAATTCTTCCTAATAAGCGTTTTAGAAGGAGATTTCATTAACAATCTGATTGTAATAAATGGAATCAAATTTGTGTTCCATTCTCCTTCATTCCAATATCAGTGAATATGAAAATCGCAGTACTAACCATTTCAGCCATTTTTGCAATTACAGCCAACACCTCAGCACAAAATACATTTGCCGATAGCTCCACTTTCTTTTTTGCCAGGGCTAAAGAAGCAAAAGCCGATCGCCGATTTCTTGTAGCCTATCAGGATTTTCAAAAAGCACTTGAATTAAATGGTACCAATCCAGATTATTTGCGCGAGGCTGCATTAACTGCAGTTGAACTTAGGAAGTATGATATTGCCAAAATACATTTTGAGAAATTGAATCAGCAGAATAAGAATGATACCCTCGCCATCCGTCAGCTTGCAGAATTAAATTTTTCACTTCGCAAGTGGCCGCAGGCAATTGTGTTCGCTGAACAGATGAAACAAAAACAGATTGGGAACCGGTACAACTACATACTTGGTAAAAGCCATTACGAGCAGGAAAATTATGGTGACTCTTATAAATATCTCACGGCTGCTGCCAAGGATGATCCAAAGAATGCTGAAATACCATATCTGCAGGCCAGGAGTTTTGTAGATATGAGTAATTATAAAATGGCGGTGAAGTATTTTGATGAAGCCATCATTCTTGACAGCACAAAAGCAAATTGGATATATGAGGCAGGACTAACCTATTTCGCTATACCTGATGCCAGGACCGCCATTAAATATTTTGAACGGGCCATCCGAAATGGTTATAAAACCTCATCTGATGTCCTTGAGAACTTATCTAACGCATATGTTGAAGCAGGCCAACCGGAGAAAGGAATTGAACTCATGAAGAAGCTGCTTGAAAAAAAGCCTGCGGATATGGACCTTTTGTGGAACATTGCTGAAGTACATTTCAAGACCAATAAGTACACCGAAGCAATTGAATACTGGGACCGCATACTTTATTATGACAAGTCCAGCGCCAAATCACTTTATATGATCGGCCTATCATATCAAATGAAGGGAGAGAAGGAAAAAGGTCAACTACTTTGTGATAAGGCAATTGAAATGGATCCTTCATTAAGAAATCTTAAACAGAAGAAGGAAATGCCGGCAGGCCTATAGTTGATTTCGGTGCTCTTCTCAATGTTCAATATTCCACAAACATTTCACTCCGCTCTCCGCACTTCAGTGAGGGGGTGAGATCGAATCAACGAGGGTAAGGGCAGAGTTGAATTAAGTATAATTTTCAATGGTTAATTCATCTATTTCAATTACCCCGTAGGGGTAAAAGGCCGGTAGATATTTAGCTTATTAAATTCCTTGACCGTAGGTGCAGAACATTATCTGTAATCCCGCTACGCGGCATCTGGCATCTCGTATTTCTTGCTTCTACCAACCTTTAGCCCCGATGGGGCTAGTCGAGACCATATACTCAACTGATCTCCCTATACATCTCACTCCGCTCTCCGCTCTTCGGCGACGGTTGGGGTGAGGTCGAAGAAAGATGAATATCACATACGTTCCGGAACGTTTATTCCCAACAATCCCATCGACGATTTTATCACATTTGCGGTCATTTCACATAACCTCAAACGCAATTGTTTTTTATCCTCTGATTCCGCATTCATCACAGAATGAACGGTATAAAATCCATTGTAAGCCTTCGCCAAGTTGAATGCATAGATCGCGATCACTGAAGGATTGTATTCCTGAAATGCCTGTTCAAGTATAATTGGAAAGCGTTCTATTAAAAGCAAAAGATCCTTCTCCAGTGGCATCAACTGATCCTGGCTGAAGTTGTAGGAAGCATTAGCTTTTTCCTTTCGGAGTATTGATCTGATTCTTGCATGAGTATATTGCACAAAGGGACCTGTGAAGCCATGGAAGTCGATGGATTCTTCAGGATTGAACACCATCCTTTTTTTGGGATCAACCCGGAGTAAGAAAAACTTTAAGGCTCCCAGGCTGATAGTATTATAAAGCTCTTTAAGCTCATCTTTTTCGAAATCTTTTACTTTCCCAAGTTCTGTTGTGTGCTTCTCTGCGATCAGGTACATTTCATCCAGCAGATCGTCAGCATCTACTACAGTTCCTTCCCTGCTTTTCATTCTTCCCGTAGGAAGTTCCACCATGCCATATGATAAATGATGAATGCCCTTTGCAAAAGGGATCCCTAGTTTTTCGCAAATAAGTTTTAGCACCTGCATGTGATAGTTCTGTTCATCGGCAATCACATAGATGCTTTGTTCTGCGCCAAACTCAAGTTGCTTTACATCTGCCAAACCAATATCCTGTGTGATGTAAACTGAGGTCCCATCTTTCCTTAGAAGTAATTTTTCATCCAACCCATCATCTCTAAGATCGATCCATACACTTCCATCTTCCTTTCTATAAAAAATCCCTTTTTCCAGTCCGATATCTACATATTTTTTTCCTAAGAGATAGGTTTCACTTTCATAATAGATCTTCTGAAAATCTGTTCCGATGCGCTTATAGGTTATATCAAAACCATCATATACCCACTGATTCATCCGGTTCCACAATTCCATAACCTCCAGCTTGCCTGCTTCCCAATCAACAAGCATCTGCTGTGTCTCTTTCATAATCGGGGCCTGCTTTTCTGCTTCTTCCTTTGTCAGGCCTGATGCAATCAACTCTTCAATTTGTTTTTTAAGCTCATCATTGAATCTCACATAGTATTCGCCAACAAAATGATCGCCTTTCATCCCGGTAGTTTCAGGAGTAGCTCCATTGGCAAATTTCTTCCACGCGATCATGCTTTTGCAAATGTGAATACCGCGATCGTTTACGATGCACGTCTTTGCAATTTCAAATCCATTAGCCTTGTAGATCTGCGCTACGCTCCATCCCAAAAAATTATTTCTTAAATGTCCAAGATGCAGTGGCTTATTTGTATTGGGGGAGGAATATTCTACCATTCCCTTCCGACCAGTGTTCTCTTTAAATCCGTATAATACATTGGAGAATTGTTGGTCAAGGAATTTCAGCCAATAAGAATGTGTCACGGAAAGGTTTAGAAAACCTTTGATAAGATTGAAGCCTGAAAAAAGGGCCGGGTTTGATTCTGTAAGTTTTGTACCCAGCTCATTGCCAATAACCTCAGGTGATTTTTTTATGGTTTTTACGATTGAGAATAGCACTACTGTGTAATCACCTTCAAATTCTGGCTTGGTTTCATTGATCTGGAAATCCTTTTCTGTAAAGGGTTGGTTGTAAATTTCTTCCAGGCTTTGCAATACCAGAGTTCTTATTTCATGCAATAGCGCCATTCTTGGTTTTGCGCAAAAATAAAGGCTTAGCCCGAGAACCTATGGATGAACAATGAAATCCCGGGGAACTGGTAAGATATTCATCCCTTCATTCCCTACCTTCGCGAAGTTTTTTTATGCCGAAGGACAGGATCATACAACTCATAGATTTTTTCTATCCTCCGTTCAGAAAATTCATTCCCTTGCAAACCTTCCGTTATGCGGCCTGCGGGGGAACTAATACACTGCTTGGATTGGTTATCTATACCCTTACCTATAAATATATATTACGGGAACAGGTTCTTGACCTGGGTTTCTATGCCTTCAAACCCCATATCGCAGCACTTTTCATAGCTTTCTGCATAAATTTTCCGTTGGGGTTTCTATTGATGAAGTATGTGGTTTTTCATGATTCAAAAGTCAGGGCAAGGACTCAACTGTTTCGATATTTTGTAATCTTTATTCTCTCGCTTATCATAAACTATTGGCTGCTCAAGCTACTTGTTGAGGTGTGGCAGGTTTATGCAGTTATAGCCCAAATCATCACCACCACTATCATAGTGCTTTTCAGTTATCTGACACAAAAGCATTATAGCTTTCAAATTCGGGATTCAAACCTGAATCGTGAATCGTGAACCGTGAGTCGTGAGTCGCTGCTTCCCAACATTCAAACTTAAACACTCAAACTTCTAGTTATCTCCATGCGGCGAGGATTATCCCGCAGAGTGTAATGCCAATTACCGCATAGCCGGTGTCAATCATCTGAAGACGCATGGATCTGTTCTCCCAGGTATAGGCAATGATCATTGCCACCGCTGCGAAACCAATCCCGCATAACAAGCCAAGTTTCAATCCTGCGATCCAATTGAAAGATCCAGATATAAAAACTATGTATGCCATCGAAAAAGCAGCAAGCGAGTTGCCAACAAAGGTCTGGATCATCTTTGCAGCAATCATACCTTTTGGTGGATCCTTGATAAGAATGCCAAGCTTATCTACTTCTTTAGACCATACTTTTCCAAAGAGCATAGAAAACCATACAGAACCAAGCATGAAATAGGCAACGGCTGCAACCAGGACTGCCCAGATATTGACCTGTGCGAGGAAATTTTGTAGCATGTTAGTTGGTTTAGGTTGTAGAACTTCTTCATAAGATACAGACTGTTTTTGAAAGGAATAAAATTAATGAGCCTTGGGTTGCGTCATGCTAAACCAATTTCCGCAACCATCCATCATTATAGCTTCAACCCCATAGAATTGCTCTTTCGGTTCTGATTTAAAGTTTACTCCCTTGGCTTTGAGTTCTTCATAAGTTGCCCGACAATCATTGGTTTCAAATACACCCGCCCCCATGAAGTTTTTTTCGAGAATTATTTTGAATGCATTCCGAACGTCATCAGGAAAACCATCCTCGCCACCTGTGCCGTCAACACTTATTGCCATCAGGATAATTTCCAGGTCTTTTTGATCCGGAGGAACTATAGTAAGCCAGCGGTATCCATTTTCCATCTTGACATCAGTATGTACTTTGAATCCTAGTTTGTTAATGTAGAAATCGTATGCTTTTTCGTGGTCAAGTACAAAAAGCGTTGCGTGAGAAAGTTTCGTGATCATGATTTATTTGTTTTTCCAAATCTAAACAAGAGTGGGGTAGTTCACTTCTTCGATCTTGCTAACCTTGGAAGAAGTTTGAGAGTTTGAATGTTTGAATGTTTGTGAGGAATTTAACCGCCAAGGCACAATGGCGCAAAGCAATGCAAGGAATCTTCGCGAACCTTGGCTTCCTGGCGTCTTGGCGGTTAAACTATTTGGATTCGAGACAATACATCTCGAGAAAACAATGAGGAATAAATTTTTTGGGCTGTTCTTTGGCTTGCTGTTTTTTAAGCCATGCCATGTTGCGATAGAATTGAGGAGCCAATCCTATTTCCTTTTTAAATAAAGCACTAAAAGAACCGATGCTTTCAAATCCAACTTCACTGCAAACTTCCGTAACAGGCATATTGGTTGACAAAAGCTCTTTTGCTTTTTCGATTCTCTTCCTGGTTATATATTGATGGGGAGTTTTTCTATATATCCTGGTAAACAGACGGTGAAAATGAAATCGTGAAAGATATGCCTGGCCGGAAACATCGGTGAGGGAAATAGGTTCTGCAAAATTCGAATCAATGAACAATTTTGCTGCTATCACGCGCTGATATATATCTCCGGCTATTTCCATGATAAAAATTAGTGGTTAAATGAATTGATAGAAATACGCTTATCGACAATCTTCGGTTGCTACATATTCCTCGGGTTTTTCCAGCCTTTTCCTAATCGTTCGATCGTTCCATTGATTCGTTCCTCACGCGTTTCTTCTCTCTTTGCTGTTACTATCCATTCAAGATATTCTTTTTTGTTTGTAAAGGAAAGTGACTGAAAATACTCATCCTCCCTTTTGTTTTTCTTCAGCGCTTTTGATAGATCATCAGGAAGGCGCATAGTTTTTTTTACTGGATCGATCCAGTCAAAGATTGGTCGGTTTTTTGGCTTTGCATCTCTTTTGATATCAGCTTCATTTTTGAGCCTGAACGCAAAAGCCGACCAGGTCTCATCAAATGAGATCAGGCTGATCCATTGGAATTGTTCATTTTTTAGCAAAGCATCCCAACCTTTGTCGCGCGTGAGATCAGTTTGGATTTTTGAAGTGCCCTTTGGGTAATAGATCCAGCATACGACTTCCCCTTTTACCAATTTGATGATGCCATTAAGTTCTTTTTCCATCTGAGATCTATTCAACACAAACCAGTGCACCTGCTGATAATCTTTTGTTGTTGAAGAAATTTTCACCTTTGCGGGTAAGGGTTCCAGTGTCTTCTTGAAATCTTTCGGCTCATTGATAGTTAAAAGGCTATCACCTTCCTTAATTTTGAATTTCTGTGAAAGGGTATTGGCCATACCATTGCTTTGAGTCAAATATAGCAACTGCACCTAAAGTTTTGTTATCGAAAATTGCTATTGATTTTAACCGCAAGGAAACAAAGACGCAAGGTTTCGAAAGCTTCTTAGCGTTGCCTCGTGCCCTGGCGTCTTTGCGGTTAAGTCTTTATATCAGGCTACAAAATCGCCCACCCAAGTGAGGTATTAACTGTTTTCCGTATTGCTCCAATGGCAGCATTAATTGCATTCTCCACAGCAATTATTCCCAGGCCTTCGATCGCTAATAAAACTGTCCTGAATGAATTTGTCTGAAGCTTTACATGCAGTTTTGCTTCTTTCTCCGTCAAATCTCCAGTTAACTTTAATTTTTCAATCATCACCAGGTTCTGGGCGAAACTCCTGCTTTCCTTCTCTGCAAAAGGTTTCACCTCCTTCCAGTAATTCTTCAAAACTGGCTTACTGGCGTTCAGCATGTCTTTTACAAGTTCTGGAATACTAAGTGCCATACACTATTGATTTTGCGATGATTTAGCTCTTGCCTTTAAAGCCATGATAAATTTGAACATGGCTGTATATTGTTGTTCAAAGGCACTCTTAAGTAAACGAACATCATTTGCTGTTAAGAATCCGTTTGGTTTTGAACGATGAAGCGAATCCATGAGATTAATATTCTCATCCAGAAGATCAAGCATACTAATCATGATCTTGTTTTTTTCAACCGCATTATTCCTGATCCTCAATGTCCTGGAATCTGTCTTGAGTTGAACGTAAAAATCACCAAGTGCAGAGTATGAAAGATCTACTGATTCCGGCCTGGTTTCGTGCTTTACAAAAAATGCAGTGGTGGATTGTTGCATGTTAGAAAGTACACGATCTGTTACCTCATCGTATTCTGAAATCAGGGTAACTCTACAGGCAATGGTGAACAATAAAGCCAGTAGAATCAAGGATGTTCTACCGGATTTCATTTTAAGGTTGAGCATTGATATTGATTTTAGCAGCATGAAATTGTCGCAACGACTAATATAAATTATTCAACTCTTAAATGGTTTCAACCTGTCCCGATACCAAGTCTGTAGCAAGTTCAAATTGTCCGGTATATAGAATCAAACCTGTTTCATCAACGATACTCAATTGAAGATTTGGTTCATTCTTTAAGGCATCAGGAATCACGTATTTAAAACTTATGGAATCAGCGTTAACGGAGAGGTCAGAAATATTTTCGTTGTTCATCTTGACAAATAACTTTCTCTTGTCAAATCCTTCTCCAGAAATAGTGATGTTGTTATCTCCCTGAACTATTAATTTCTTAGGGTCAAATCCCTTTATTCGAATGCTGGTTTCGTCGAGTTTATCAGGACGTTCATCCTTTGGCTTGAATATGATCATGAAAACTTCTTCCAGCTTTAGGGTTGCCTTATCGGTAAACAGTCCTGCCAGGGCGCAAAGAATTACAATGCCGAAAGGATTTACTCCACCCGCTGCATCAAAGTTTAGCAAACCTGCTTTTAATACCAGGTAGAAGATCAACCCGATCCCCGCAGCAGTAAATGGCTTTACGAAATACCAGAGCAGCCAGCTTTTTTTGAATTTCCCTGATCCAACATAGTTAGTAAATGAAGAAGCCAGGTGGATCATACTCCCCATAAATCCTGCAAGTGCTGCCAGGATAAATAAAATGGTGTTGATGTGAATGGTTGAACCTGCCGCGTTATCAGTTAACCTTACATTGAATAATTCCATCGTGTAGATCTGGGAAGCGCCCGCGTCGGGCATCTTGTCTGGCCAAAGCCCTATTATCAGAATTATCGGAGCAGCTGTAAATAAAATCAAAAGGATTCCAGCAATGATCTTTCCTGTTTGTCCGATTTCATTTTGGTCGAATGAAACCCGGATTTTTTCATTTGGCATATCGTTATTTTATGTGTCGAAAAGATTGAATTATATGGTTAGGTGCAAACCCAATTCATAGACTCCAAAAAGCATCAATTGTAAGTGCAATTCAGAGTGAGGAACAGAGCGTGTGCGAGCCGAGTCTTAAAAAAGAGAGATGACCTCGCTCTTTCACTCTTCGCTCTCGCTCTAACACTTGAAGTATTCAGAAGGGGGAGGATAAGGTTGCTTAGACGTAATACAAATTATCAGTTTCGGCGGATATTTCCAATAGACCCTACCTAAAAGGCTAATAATGTCTGCCAATTTTGCACTCCTTCAGGGGCGGCATAATCATTGTTAAAATATTGGTACATAAAATTAGAATTATGGCAAAAATTATCGGTATAGACTTAGGTACAACCAACAGTTGTGTTGCTGTAATGGAAGGAAGTGAAGTTCAGGTCATACCTAATGAGGAAGGGCGTCGTACAACCCCTTCCGTAGTGGCTTTCCTGCCAAACGGGGAACGCAAGGTGGGAGATCCTGCCAAACGACAGGCTATCACAAATCCACAAAAAACCATTACGAGTGTAAAGCGTCTTATGGGTCGTCGCCACGACGAAGTGACCGAGGAGCTAAGCCACCTCAGCTATAAGGTTGTGAAAGGTGACAATAATACGGTTCGCATAGATATTGACGGTCGTTTATATACTCCACAGGAGTTATCGGCTATGATCCTTCAGAAAATGAAGAAAATTGCTGAGGATTATCTTGGACAAACAGTGAGCGAGGCTGTTATTACAGTTCCTGCTTATTTTAATGACGCACAAAGGCAGGCAACAAAGGAAGCAGGTGAAATTGCTGGTCTGAATGTCAGACGAATTATCAATGAACCTACAGCCGCAGCACTTGCTTACGGATTAGACAAAAAATCTCACGATCATCATATTGCAGTATTTGACCTTGGAGGTGGAACATTTGATATTTCGATCCTGGAATTGGGAGAGGGAGTATTTGAGGTAAAAAGCACTAATGGTGATACCCACCTTGGTGGTGATGATTTTGATAAAGTGATCATGGATTGGCTGGCCGAAGAATTCAAGAAGGAAGAAGGAATTGATCTGAGGAAAGACCCTATGGCATTGCAGCGCCTGAAAGAAGCTTCTGAAAAGGCTAAGATAGAATTATCGGCTTCCTCTGAAACTGATATCAACCTTCCCTACATTACCGCGGTGGATGGTGTTCCAAAACATCTTGTGAAGAAATTGAGTCGTGCAAAATTTGAGCAGCTGGCAGATAAATTATTTGAACGCTGTCTTCGTCCTTGCGAGCAGGCATTAAAAGATGCAAACCTTTCAACAAACCAGATTGATGAAGTTATACTTGTGGGAGGTTCTACCCGCATACCAAAAGTTCAGGAAATTGTTGAGAAATTCTTCGGCAAAAAACTGAACAAGAGTGTAAATCCTGATGAAGCAGTTGCAATTGGTGCTGCCATCCAGGGGGCTGTTCTTACAGGAGAAGTGAAAGATGTATTACTACTGGATGTTACCCCCCTTAGCCTTGGTATTGAAACCATGGGCGGAGTTACAACAGTTTTGATCCCGTCCAACACAACCATCCCAACCAAGAAATCTGAAACTTTTTCAACTGCTTCGGATAATCAGCCTGGTGTACAGATCCATGTGCTACAGGGTGAGCGTCCAATGGCGAAGGATAATAAGAGTCTTGGTGTGTTCAATCTTGACGGATTGCCACCAGCGCCAAGAGGTGTACCGCAAATTGATGTGACCTTCGATATTGATGCTAATGGAATTCTTCATGTGGTTGCAAAAGATAAGGGGACAGGCAAAGAACAAAAGATCAGGATTGAGGCGGGGAGTGGACTTAGCAAGGAAGAAATTGAAAAAATGAAAACCGAGGCCAAGGTTAATGAAGCATCTGATAAGGCGGCAAAAGAAAGGGTTGAAAAACTTAACCAGGCTGACAGTCTCATTTTCCAAACTGAGAAACAGCTTAAGGAATATGGTGATAAGATTCCGGCTGATAAGAAAGCTCCAATTGAAACAGCCTTGAATAAATTGAAAGAAGCGCATAAACAGCAGGATGAATCTTCAATTGAATCTTCTATGGCAGAATTGAACACTGCATGGACTGCTGCAAGTGAGGAAATTTACAAGGCATCGCAACAAGGAGGTCCTCAGGGACAGGCCGGTCCGGAAGGTCAGGGACAACAGAATGGCGGACAACAACAACCGGGTGGAGAAACGGTGACCGATGCGGAATTTGAGGAAGTCAAGTAGAAAAATGACAAATTCCAATTCTCAAATAACAAAGAATAGGAAATAATAAGAAGTAATAAATTACTAGTTCAATCGCCAGCCTGGTTTTCAGGCTGGTTTTTTTTGCATAAAACTATTTAACCGCCAAGACGCGAAGGCATAAGGATTCGCAAGATTTCATTCTAAGATCTCCAAATCTCTAAATCCTGAAATCTTACATGATATCAAGTGCCTTTGCAAGAAAAGTGACCTGGAATGGAAGAATAAGCGTTAAATATTCCCAATGGGCAAAAATTCCGTAAGCAAGGAGGGCAGAAGAAGCAAGGAATAGAACCCAGTATATAGCTGTCGATTTTTTTCTTGTTTGTTCCATTTGATCCGGGAATTTTTGCGAAGATAAGTCGGAAATCGGATCACGCATAGTCAGTTTTTTGAGCTGTCCCTTTTTTGATACTTATTGTGTTTTTGAAACACTTTGTAATATATTCGCTGCTCTCATAATACGATCCTTGTTGATGAAGAAGATCCAGTTCTTTTTGCGGTTTCATACTGAATTTGGCCAAAGTCTACATTTATCTGGAAACGCAGATATTCTTGGAAATAATGATCAGGTGAAGGCAATTCCAATGCATTACCTGAATGATCAATACTGGACGGTTTCAATAGATATTGAGGTTGGTCATCATCATACATTGAGGTATCATTATTTTTTAAAGGATAAGGATGGATCAACTGTAGAAGAAGGATGTAAGGACCGACTGATCGATCTTCATTTGAAGTCTGCAGAGTTGAATGTATGGGATGTCTGGAATCATCCAGGCACATTCGATAATGTTTTTTACAATACTGCATTCCAGCAGGTATTGCTAAAGGAAAATCGTACACATTCCAAGATCAAATCTCCAAAAGATTTCACTCATGTTTTTAAGGTTAAAGCTCCATTGCTAAAAAAGAATGAGGTTGTTTGTTTGGTAGGTGGTGCTGATGTGATGGGAAACTGGTTGGTTGAAGAGTTGGTTCCAATGAGTTTAAATGGACATTGGTGGACTGTTAAACTAAACCTCCGCGGAGCCCAATTCCCAATTTCATATAAATACGGTGTTTATAATCTCAAGGAAAAGGAATTCGTGAGATTTGAAGCTGAGGGAAATCGGGAACTATCGTCATCAGGATCTGAACAATCGATCACGATCATCCATGATGGATTTGTGTATTTACCAAATGATGTATGGAAAGGAGCCGGTGTGGCAGTCCCTGTGTTCAGCCTTCGAACAAAAAATTCATTTGGAACCGGAGAATTCACGGATATAAAATTATTAGTTGACTGGGCAAGAAAAACCGGACTTCAACTTATCCAAATCCTTCCAGTTAATGATACCACGGTCACGCATAGTTGGAAAGATTCTTATCCATATGCTGCAATCTCTGCCTTTGCACTTCATCCCATTTACCTCAATCTTGAAAAAGTTGCGGGGAAAAAGCAGGCCGACCTTGTAAAGCCGCTAAGGAAAAAGCAAAAGCAGCTGAATGAATTAAGTGATCTTGATTATGGTCAGGTTATTAGTTTCAAGACCTCGGTGATCCGGGAACTGTATATGGCTCAGAAAGATGAGTTTTTAAAAGATCCCGATTTCCAGGCATTTTTTGATCAGCACAAACACTGGCTTGTTCCGTATGCGGCTTTCTGTTATTTAAGAGACCGAAATAAGACTGCTGACTTCAGCAAATGGAAGATCTATAACAAATACGACAAAGCTGCCATTGAAAAATATGTATCTCAAAAAGCAAAACATTTTGATGAGATAGGAACTGTTTATTTCACGCAATATCATTTACATCTTCAACTTAAAGATGCTGCTGATTATGCTCATAAAAATGGAATCGTTTTAAAAGGTGATATACCCATAGGGATTTATCGCCATAGTTGTGACGCGTGGATGGATCCATCTTTATATCATATGGAATTGCAGGCAGGAGCACCTCCTGATGATTTTGCTGTGAAGGGACAGAACTGGGGCTTCCCTACTTACAATTGGACCAAGATGGAACAGGATGGGTTCCTTTGGTGGAGGCAAAGGTTTGAACAGATGAGTGATTACTTCGATGCATTTCGTATTGATCATATACTTGGTTTTTTCAGGATCTGGAGTATACCAATGCATGCAATTGATGGGATCATGGGTTATTTTGATCCTGCTATTCCAATTCACATCAGTGAGTTTCATCAGAAAGGAATATGGTTTGACCATTACCGTTATACACAGCCATTCATTAGCGATGGTGTACTCTGGGAATTGTTTGGACCCAATAATCAGAAGTTCAAAACTTATCTTGAACCAATAGCAGATGGTTATTACAAACTGAAGCAGGAATTCACCACTCAGGTACAGGTTGAAACATACTTTGCTGATAAGGAAGAAACAGAAGACAATCGCAATATCAGACAGGGATTATTTGATCTTATTTCAAATGTGATTCTCTTTGAAGTTCCAGGCTCACAGGGGCAACAATTTCATTTTAGAATAGGGATTGAATCAATAACATCTTTCAGATATCTCGACGGCAATACACAGCATCAGCTTAAAGAACTTTACATCAATTATTTCTATCGCAGACAGGATGGATTCTGGTACAAGGAGGCAATGAAAAAACTACCAGCTTTGAAAAGAGCGACCAATATGCTGGTTTGTGGGGAAGATCTCGGAATGGTGCCGCATTGTGTTCCCGATGTGATGAAACACCTTGGACTCCTTAGCCTGGAGGTTCAGCGCATGCCTAAAAATCCCAATCGCGAATTCTTTAATCCCAGGGAAGCTCCATATTTATCAGTGGTGGCCCCCTCAACGCATGATATGAGTACAATTCGCGGATGGTGGGAAGAGGATAGGAATAGAACACAAAAATTTTGGAATGAAGAATTGGGTCAGTCCGGTCAACCACCACAGAATTGTGAAGCATGGATAAATAAGGCTATTGTTTCGCAACATTTGTATTCACCTGCAATGTGGAGCATCTTTCAAATCCAGGACCTTTTAGGCATTAGTCCAACACTCAGAAAAGAAAACCCCAACGATGAGCGGATCAACATACCCGCAAATCCTAAACATTTCTGGAAGTACAGGATGCATATATTCCTTGAAGACCTGATCAAGGAAAAGGAATTCAACCACGAATTAAAGCATGCAGTTGAAGCAGGTGGACGAGGGTAATTTGAAAATTAGAAATTTGAAAATTTGAAAATGTAGGAGTATTTAAAAGTCTCACGATTCACGTCTCACGATTCACGAGTCAGGATTGACAACTTATGAAGGTTAAATTCCAATCTTTTCAACTTCCATTCAAATATCCCTTCACCATTTCAAGAGGTACCAAGACTCATCAACCTACTTTAATTGTTTCACTTGAACACTTAGGATTTGTAGGCTATGGCGAGGCGCCGGCCATTAGCTATTACGATATTCCCGTTGAGAAAATGATTGCGGACCTGGAGCAAAAAAAGCAATTTGTCGAAAAATATGCATTCACTGAGCCAGATCGATATTGGCATTACCTGCATCACCTCTTTCCTCAGAATAATTTCCTGGTTTGTGCACTGGACCTTGCTTCCTGGGATCTCTTCGGCAAAATGAATGGAAAACCATTGCATAAATTATGGAAACTGGATACCACAAAAAATCCATTGACTGATTATACCATAGGAATTGATTCTATCTCCAGGATGGTTGAGAAATTGAAGGAAAATCCCTGGCCGATTTACAAGATAAAACTGGGAACGGATGAGGATATTGAGATTGTTGAGTCCTTAAGGAAACATACCGATTCAATCCTTCGCGTGGATGCAAACAGTGGATGGAATGTTGAAGAGGCACTGAGAAAAATTCCTCTACTGAAAAAGTTGGGGGTTGAATTTGTTGAGCAGCCACTTCCTAAAGATGATTGGGATGGGATGAAAATTCTCTATAAAGAATCTGAGTTACCTCTTTATGCAGATGAAAGTTGTGTGTTGGAGTCAGACGTCCAAAAATGTCAACACCATTTTCACGGGATAAACATAAAGCTCACTAAGTGCGGTGGGATTACTCCTGCATTACGAATGATAAAAGAGGGCCGAAAATTAGGCTTGCAGGTTATGGTTGGAAGTATGAATGAATGCACTATTGGAACAGCAGCCATCGCTCAATTGCTTCCGCTGATAGATCATGTTGATATGGATGGCCCATTATTGCTGGCTGAAGATCTTGCATCAGGAATTGAATTTGACAAGGGAAGGATTATTTATTCTGATCTGCCGGGTTTAGGTATGAAGGTTGGCAGCAGGATTGGGCAACCTTGAGCAATCAATCTTAATAAATCCAGGAATCAATTGAAATGATTCACATTCTGTGATCTTATGCACTATTTTCACTCCTTATAAATCCTTCCATGGCGCTCAACATCATCTGGATCTCTTTTTTCCTGATTGCGTTCATCGTAGCAGTTATTAAGTTGGTCTTCCTGGGTGATACAGAGATCTTCAAACAGGTTGTGGACGGAATATTTGATTCAGCAAAATCTGGATTCGAAATCTCACTGGGACTTGTTGGAATTCTAAGCTTGTTTCTTGGATTCATGAATGTAGGAGAAAAGGCAGGGGCAATTAATTTTCTCTCGAGAATTGTTGGACCATTCTTCGCTAAACTTTTTCCTGAATTGCCGAAGAATCATCCTGCCATGGGTCATATGATGATGAATTTTTCTGCAAATCTTCTTGGACTGGATAATGCAGCGACACCTTTCGGACTAAAGGCAATGGAGAGTTTGCACGAAGTAAATCCCAATAAGGAAACAGCGAGTAATTCTGAAATCATGTTCATGGTGCTTCATGCATCAGGGTTAACCCTAATACCTGTTGCTATAATAGCACAGCGCGTAATATTAAATTCCAATGATCCTACTGCTATCTTCATTCCTTGCCTGATCACAACCTTTGTAGCTACAATAACTGCAATGACCGTAGTCGCCATCAAGCAAAAAATTAATTTATTTCAACCTGCGATTATTTTGTGGGTCGGAGGGATCACTCTTGTACTTGCTTTGCTCGTATTTTATATGCGCTTCTATTTAACAAGGGATGGAGTAAGCACATTCTCCAAAATTCTCAGTAACGGTATCATCTTTCTTATTTTCATTGTATTTATTCTTGGTGCATTGTGGAAGAAGGTAAATGTTTTTGAAACTTTTATCGAAGGGGCCAAGAAGGGGTTCGAAACAGCAGTTCGGATTATTCCCTACCTGGTTGCGATGCTTGTTGCAATAAGCGTTTTACGTACCAGCGGGGTCTTTGATTATATGTTGCAGGGCATGAGCTACGTGGTTTCTTCATTAGGATTTAATACCGATTTTGTTCCTGCCATGCCTACAGCGCTTATGAAACCCTTAAGTGGAAGTGGTGCGCGCGGTATGATGATAACGGCCATGCAGACACATGGTCCTGATTCCTTTCCTGGAATTCTTGCATGTATCTTCCAGGGATCAGCGGATACAACATTTTATATAGTTGCCTTATACTTCGGTTCTGTAGGTATTAAGAATACCCGGTATGCAATCCCTGCTTCTCTATTGGCGGATCTCGCGGGTGTAATCACGGCGATTGCAATAGCCTACTTATTTTTTCATTAGCGAGGGGAAGTTTGAATGTTTGATTGTTTGAATGTTTGATTGTTTGAATGTTTGATTGTTTGAATGTTTTTCAACTCACGACTCACGATTCACGACTGATCTTAGGGTGCAACAAAAAAAAGAGGAACACTTTGGTTCCTCCTTTACTATTTAGGGCTGAGAAGTACTACTGTTGAAATCGCGAAGTAAAAAATGCAAGCTTTGGAGCCCTTGCACCAGTCCCGCCATCAATCCCATGACTTAAAATGTTATACGCCCTTCCTGGTACAGGGGTTATTGCGATGGTCACGATATTAGTTGCGTTGCCGGGTTTTCTAATCGCAAAAGTTCTGGCTCCGGTGCCCGCAAAGATCTGGACATATGCGCCTGCTGTTTTATAAGCTACGTTTGTGGATATCATTGCTGCGTCAGTCACTCCATACAGATCATATGCGACTGATTTTGGAGTAGCATTGATCAATCGAATAAAATATTTTCCAGAATCGGCGATAGTTGTTAATTCTTCAGTTACAAGAAAGATGGAAGTACTTGGTAGAGTATCCGTGATCACGGCAGTATAGGTTTTCCCACCTTCTAAAGTAACCGGTCCACTGAAAATAAGAGCTTCAGGGTTAGTGCCACTGGCAGGAACAACTGCTTTTATATTTACTGAACCGGAAGGAACCAAAGCATATTCAAGTCCAGGAAATACACCGCCACCAAATGTTACTGCAGATCCTGTCAATTTCGCATCATTAATATACACCTGCAGGCCTGCCTGGGTAGTAGGACTGGAGAGTGCATTTGTAACGGCATGTACAATTTTGATACTGGCCTTGCCATTTCTATCTGGGAATTGGTAAATGCTTTTGTATTCTTTCTTACACGCAAATAATCCTATAAGAACAAAAGCCAGGAGTATGTTCTTCATCATGTTTTATTTATTGTTGAGTAAACCACATTTCAAGCGTATGGTAATCCTGTTTATTGGCACCGATCTTATTCAAGGCTTCAATATTGTATAAGAACTCAGTATTCTGCGGCCTGAATCTATAAGCAAGTTTTCCATTATTAGCTGAGCTTAGCTTGGAAAGATCTGGAATCACATATCCTTTGAAAATTGTTGTATCATAATGATACCTGCGCATATCTGCCCATGTCTCTTCAAATCCCCAACCCCAGAGCGCAATGTATTTTTGAGTCATTATATCAGTAAGAGTGAGGCTGGCCTCATTCTGTGCTACAGATGCGCTTCCAAGATATGTGGATTTCTGTGTTGCAGTAATAGGGGAGGGTCCCAGCGGACTTACAAAATCCATGCTCTTGTCTATTCCTAGTCGGTATGCGTTATATGCAGTAGTTTTTTGGTTACTCTTAAACGCAGCTTCCGCTTTGATAAATTGTAATTGTGAATATGTCATGATCGGCCAACCGGCGGTTCCATTTGTAGCAGATAAAGTGTCGCGGAACAAATATCTTCCTGGCCATGGTGCAGCATATCCTCCAATGACAGCAGGAATACGTTTAACATTTCCAACTGCACTATTGGGATCGCCAAATGTGGGAACGGCTCCGTAATAAAATCCGTCAGGACTTTTTTGTAACATGTTTCCAATTCTCGGATCCACAACTGTTGCTCCTCTTGCGTAGCCATTAAGCAGATTTAGGATAACCGAAGATTGTATATACGCAAGCGAAGTAATATTAGCCCTTTTAACTCCCAGTACAAATGCATCTGATGTAGTTGCAGCTCCTCCGGTTACACCATTATATTGAATTCGGGCGTTGTCAATATTGTCTGACATTGATTTGTCAACGTACTCAATAACCTTGGCAGGGTTGTAGGTTGCTTTATTGGAAAGATGATTAGCGTTTATTGCCAAAACACCATAAACAAATTTTAGCCACTGTGCTTTGTTGCCCTTAAACATGAAATCACTTGCTGCTGTGATCACGGTGCTGGTTTCACGCTCGAAATAATCGATGGCCTCGTTACATAGTTTTACAACCTCGGCGTATATCTCTTCCTGTGAGTCGTAATCAAAAATATAACGATCGGTTTCCCAAGCTTGCTTAAGGATCATTTCTCCGAAATGGTCTGTGCTTATTTGCCAGCTCCATGCCCGTAGGGCTTTTGCAATACCTGCGTATCCCCATTTCTGTTTACTGATGGCGTCAAACAGCATTTGATCAATGGCAAGTCCCATCTTGGTATAATGATTTGTCCATAATTCAGCGCCATTTGGGAATGGGTTACCATGTCCTTCAATTGCATCGTTCGCCGCATTATTCACCCAAAACTGGACGTATTTTCCTGTATACCTGGCATCCAATCCAATTGCATGTCCCATGTACGATTGGATATGCGGTAGAAGGGTTTCGCTGGTAGTTAGCTGTGGTGTCCTTGGATCCTCGTTTACATCCAGGAATTTTTTACATCCCGATATCACCAACATAGACATCAAACCAACTATTAAGCAGTATTTTTTCATACCCTGTTTTTTTTGAATTTAAAATGTTAAACGGAATCCGAAGTTTATGCCAATTGGCAATGCAAGGGCTCCGTAATCAAAACCAATCCCTCCATAACCGCCTGCAGAGGCATTCAGCGCACTGACATTGGGGTCAACGCCCGTATAATTTGTGAGCATGAAAACATCTGTACCGGTTACGAAAATTGTTCCAGATCTTAATTAATTTTTGTCTTTTTGAAATGAGCGAAGTGAAATTATATCCAAGAGTAACATCACGAAGTCTTACCCAATTGACATCTCTCTCGAAATAATCTTCTATGTTATAGATATTGTTATAATATCCATTCTGGTAGTAAGGAGTGATGAGCATTGTATTGGCCGTTGGAGTAGCCGTATTTTCAAGTCCGTCTCTTAATACGCCTTCAATCACCCTAGGTGTTTCCCTGTCAAGTGTGCGTTTACTCAGACCAATATTATTCAGAGCGAGATCATTGCCGTTGAAAACATCGCCGCCAACTCTGATGTCAAAATTCATACTCAGGTTCCAATTCTTGTACCTGATTGTATTGATGAAACCCATTTTGAAATCAGGATTTCTGTCGCCAAGTAGGGTAGGAACTGTGTCCCTGATTGGTAAACCAGAAGTAGGGCTTATCAGCAATTGTCCCTTGTTATTTCTAAGGAAGCTGGTTGCTCCACTGGCTTCAACACCAAGAGCCGTAATGGAGCCCCCAACTTTGTAAAATGCCTTGACTCCACCAAATGGAAGGATGTCGTAATCGGAGATGTAGAAAATCGGCAATTCCGCAGGCATTTTAGTTATTTCATTTGTGTTCTTATCAAAATTCAGGATGACATCCCATTGTGCGTTTTTGCTTTTTATGGGTGTGCCGGTTAATGTTACTTCAATACCCTTATTTACAACAGTCCCACCATTCAGCCATTTTAATATTGCGCCGGAAGCATAGCTCAAACGTGGTGCAGTGATCTGGTTTATACTCGTGGTATTATAGTATGCAACATCAATCCCAAATCTGTTCTTGAAGAATTTCAACTCTGTACCTACTTCAAGATTTTCTGTAAATTCTGGAGTCAGCTTGCTGTTACCTGCAAATACACTCAGGGCAAATCCTCCACCAGTAGTGGATACAGGAACATATCTTGATGCTGTTACATAAGGACTCTTTGCAGTCTTTCCGGTTTTACCGATAGAAAACCGCAGCTTTCCATATTCTAACCAGCTAAGATTTTGAAACGCAGCCAGATCGCTGAAATTGAAACTCAAACTCGCAGCAGGGTAGAAAAAATATGCCGCATCCGTTCTTTCTTCCAAAGTAAATCCTGGACGAACCAGAGTAGACGCACCATCATATCTTCCTGAAAATGTCAGGAACAGGATGTCATCATAACTGGTCTGAAGTTGTCCAAACCAACCTACATTTCTTACCCTGTTTAATGTACTCTTGAATCTCTGAGTTGTAGGATCAGTATTATTCATACTGATATAGTCAGGGATATAAAATCTTTCACCTCTTGCAGCATTTACCTCATATTCACGCATGTCAAATGCAAATCCAGCAACAAACTGATTGCGGAATTTGTTGAAATTCTTCGTCATGATACTAGTAAACTGTCCGCTATACAATTTGCTGTTCTCAGTAAAAGTTTCAATAACACCAAGTGTTGCAATACCTGTGCGTGATTCAGGATGAACAAATGTCATTCCAAGGTTTGTGTATTGATCTACACCTACAGCTGCTTTTAATGTCCACCAATTTACTGGCTTATATGTAAGCGTTGTATTACCAATAAAGCGATCTGTGAGATCTTCGCTCTTATTCCTTTCTACATCCCAGAATGGATTATCAATTTCTGTAGTGGAACCTTCTGAGATTTCACGACGTGAATCATCAGGGTTCAAATATCTTGTAATATCATCATCGCTTGGCCATGTGATCAAACTTAGTAAAAATCCAAACTGTCCTTTTGTTGCCTTCTTTGTTTTGGATGTACTATAGCTCAAAGAGGATTGCACATCAATCTTTGGTGATATGATTGCGTTACCTGTGAGTCTTGCAGTAAAACGTTTGAATCCAGTAGTTGGAACTATCCCTTTCTGGTCAAGATAATTGGTTGAAAGTCGGTATGCAATTTTATCAGATCCAGCTTCAACGGCCAGATTATGTTTTTGTGTAAAACCAGTCTGGAAGAATGTTTCTATATTATTGTAGATGGTAGTTCCTGGTGCATATTTAGGTCCAAGAAAAGTTCTGCTTAACAACCCAGGCACACCGGCAGTTCCTCTTCCGTAAACTTGTTGAATTTCAGGAAAACGAGTGATCTTTTCCAACCGAAATGAATTATCATAACTCACAGATGCTTTTCCTGCTTTTGCACGCCTGGTTGTGATGATGATTGCTCCGGATGCACCGGCATTTCCATACAGTGCTGTTGCTTCCGGTCCTTTCAATACGTTTATACTTTCAATATCATTCGGGTTAAGATCTATAAGGCGATTAGAATAATCGTTATTACGATTAGGTCCATCAGAAACCATGTTTCCCTGTGCGAATGTGGAGTTATCCACGGGCAAGCCGTCGATCACAAATAATGGTTGATTGTCTCCATTCATCGAAACTGCTCCTCTCAAGAGGATGGATGAAGATGCACCAGGTAATCCTGTTGTAGTTGTGATGGTTACACCGGCAACTCTTCCCGCGAGTGATGTAAGAAAATTATCGCGTTGAGATTGGGCGATATCATCTCCTTTAACAGTTTGTGTAGCGTAGCCAAGTGACTTACGACTTCTTGGAATTCCAAGGGCAGTAACTTCAACTGTGTTTAATTCACCACCGGTTGCAGACATCCGCATGTTAATTGTGTTGTCCGCACCAACAGTAACTTCTTTTCTTCCATAACCAACATAGGTGAACACCAGGATATGGCCCTGCTGCGCAGCAATGGTATAAACTCCGGAAGTGTTGGTTTGGGAACGCAGGTTGGTATTTTGATTGGCGACTGTCACACCTGGAAGAGGGCTGCCATCATCTGATAAAACTGTTCCAGTTATGGTTCTTTGTGTCTGGGCCAGACCTATGGTCCCATATAATAACAGCATTGCTGAAACCAGCAATCGGTTCAATTTACTCATAATGCTCGTTTTGATAATAGAAATCTAAGGCAATCTTAGTAATTCCTGACAAATAAAAGACACAGATGGCTGCTTTATTTAATTTTTTTGAGATTGATTTGCAGGGTAATGATATGCGAAAGGGCCGTTTAATGCGGCCCTTTCTGTTATATTAAATGGAGTTATTATGTATTGCCCGCATTAAAAAGTGAACCTCGCGGACAACCCAAAGGCGTCCGGGACGAAATTGATGTTCGGAATTATGTCCAGTTCGGGCTTCCAGTCAATGGAAAGGTTAAGTGGAATATTGTTGAATTTGTAATCAAGACCAATGATTCCTGTTGGTCCGAGAAAGGTGTTATTGTTCTGAAAACCTACGTATCCACCTCCACCAAGAAACCAATTCAGTCCTGCTGCAGTGGTGGGTTTATGTGTTTCGTATAATACTCCAAGCCCAAACCGACTTCCAAAGGATATTAATCCTTCCAAAGCATTCGACTGATTCAAAAAATATTTTACACTCACTGAATTATTGAGAGTAGGCGAGGAGTTGCTTAGTCTGATTCCAAGCGCCACTTTATAATCCTGAGCTTTTAAAGATGAGAAAGATGCAGCTACAAGAATCAGAAGAATGGGAAGTGACCTTCTTAATAACATATCAGTAGTTTATTTTGTTTGAACGAAAATAATGCCAGAGGATTTGAGTGTAGGGTTGTTTTAACAGAGAATTATGCGTTGTACATCTTCGTTGAGGGGTTGGCGTGGGATTTAATCGTTGTGAATCTTGGCGAAACCTGGCGTCCTTGCGTCTTTGCGGTTAAGCCTTTCTTCAATCTCCAAATAACTCATACTTTGTTTTGGGCCTCTTCTCCTCCAGCCACCTGAAATTCCTCAATCTCATTTCAGAGAAATTCACCTGGCGGAACGGAGTAGTTGTAGCTTTCACATCACTTATGAAGACTACTTTATTCAACTCCTTGTCCAGGAATCGCAGGTCAATAATATCCGAAGTAGTGCGGTTGACTCCAACGTAGGCACTATCCTCATCCTTCACGTAATAGATACTCTCTGCATTTCCTTTTGCTCGCATATAATCAATGTTGCCATCAACAAAATATCCATTCAAAGTATTTCCCATGATTTGATTATAGAGATTTGGTCCGGTCTTATTTACAAGAAGACCATTTTCGAAAGCATATAAGCGGTCAGCTTTTTTATTTCGGGTAAAAAGAAAAACCGTATCTCCTGAAATTTGACTTCCACTTGCCCAGATCACAGGATCGTAATACAAACGAAATATTGAATCCTTGCCGGAATAATACAAGCTGTCGGAAACTGCTTGAAGGGAATCAGAAAATATTCTGACGTTCCTGAATGCCTCCATGAATCTGAGAGTACTATCATTTTGATTTTTTCCAATAGCAATTTTAGAAGTATCGGCAACACTAATTGAATCGGCATTTCTCATTCTTCCTGAAAGAATTGTATCTGCTGTAACATAGATGGAATCCTGATCCTGTTTAATGATCATGAGTGGTTTCTTTGTTGCCACTATCTGATTTCCCTTTTGATCTTCTTCCAATCTTCCTGCGATCAATGAAATTCCCTGAGCAGAATCTATATAAACAGCATTGCCTTCGGCAACTCTCTTTCCAGTGAGATCATTACTATAGATTGTCTCTGCAGTGAGTTTTGTACTTCCTTCTTTTATGGTTGAACGTTTGCCAAATTGTGCAACTCTGTTCTTTGTATCATAGTATCCTTCACTAGTTAGAATTTCTCTTTTGCTGCTATCAATGATCCTGGTTGGTCCAATAAAAGTTGCAACCTCTGTAGTAGTATTGTATAGTAATGAATCAGCGTACAGGACATATTTGGGATCTGTCAATACAACATTTTTTCTGAACACCACATCCTTCAGATCATCATAATATACAGCCTCCACACTTGTCAGCACAGTTGAACCATTCACAACTTTTCCTCCATTCCGGTATGTTCCGATCTTTTGGTTCATATCATAGTCCAGGTCTTCTGTAGTAAGAACTGTTCTGCCATTGGTGAGACTAACTTTTTTTTGAAGAACTGCTAGTTTGGTATCGATATAATAGCGTAGATATTGGGAATAAGTATGCGTAGTATCGCCTTCATTTATGTGGACATTGCCAAAGGCTTCAAATATTTTTAATTTCTGATTTATTACAGCACTATCGGCATTAAAAAGGGTTCTGTTCTGTCTGGCCGATACGTGTCCTGCACCATACTGAATAATATTTGCCGTATCCTTTTTTGAAAAACCCAGTCGGTCAGCATGAAGGATCTCAACAACCTGTACTGTATCAGTAGTTGGTTTTGTCTCAACTGGTTTCTGTGCTGAGGCCAGTTGAAAACAAAATGCACTCAGCAAGAAAACACAGAATTGTTTATTGATCATGAAACTCTACTTCTTATTCAATGTATCGTTTAGAGGTGCTTCAAGAAAGCCGCCCTTGTTCTTTCTGCCAATCAATGAAATATTCACATAACGTTTGGGGTTTACCCGAAGATCATCCAAAAGTATATTAAGGCTGCGGACTGTATTGTCAAGGTTATTGTAAAGTGCTTTATCATTCACTAGCATTCCAAGTGAACCATCCCTGCTGTTTAATTTGGCTGTCATCTGGTTCAGATTGTTTGTGGCTGTCTGCAAATTTTTTATAACCCCATCAATGTCCACTGCTGCCAGTTTTCCTGTAGCGGTTTGGATGTTATCAATAGTCTGGTTAATCTTTTCATTATTCTTATTGAGATTCGTTGTAAAAGCACTCATGTTTTTCAATGATTCGGTAATTGCCCCGGTTTGTGCATTCAAAAGGTTTCTGAGAGAAGCTGTTGTCGCTGCAGAATTTGCCACTACGCTCTGGAGATTATTCTTCGTGTTAGGGTCAAAGACACTATTGATGTTTGCAATTAAGAGCTCAAGGGATTGAATAGCTGAATTAAGATTGTTTATAGCGGGGTTGATACTCTGCTGAACATTTTCCAGAAGGCTTGGATTGGTTGTTGTTTGCAAGGTATCGCCATCTTTTACATACTGGTTACTATTGCCCATTTTGATCACAACTGCAGGCTCTCCCAGAAGTTCCTTACTTACAAAAACCAGTGAATTACTTGGGATATTGACATCCTTGGTAAGAGTAATGGATACAACGATACCCGTTATATTCTTATCCCTTTCCTGGAGTTTGGCGACCTTTCCAACCTGCAACCCATTAATGGTTACCGGATTGGAGTTATGAAGGCCTTCAACCTTTCCAAAAACAGCATATACCATTTTATTGTCTTCAAATAGACTTCTGCCTTTAAGGAAATTAAAGCCCAATATCAATAGAGCAATAGACACAGCGGCAAGAGCACCGATCTTGGTTTCGTTGGAAATTTTCATTACAAGTAAAGTTTGGTCAGCAAAACAAGTGTTTTATATACGAAAAACACGAATTTTCAGCGAATTACAGGTCGCCTAATTCGTGCATCTGAATAGATACTTATGCAATACAGTACAAATGTAGCAAAAACTTTACCCGTGCAGTTGAAGGAGGGATGTTTAGAAACTTCCCCACATAGCAATTAATTACCTGGTATTGAGGATGCGAGAGGATTCCAGGTCTGATTTGTACTTCTTTAATGCATCTATAATGTTGGCAACTATTTCATCCTGTCCTTCATCACTTACCAGGTATTCTTCTTCTTCCTTATTGGTGACAAAGCCGGTTTCAACCAGGATGCTGGGCATTGCTGTGGCTTGAAGGACCCATATCCCTTTGTGGTTCCTTTGCTTTACCCCGTAACTCTTTCTCCCAATTTTCTTGAACTCGTCCTCTACAAATGAGGCTATGGATGCACTTTTAGCGAAGTATAATTTTTCATAGAGCTGTCCCCTGATCTTAGCTTCGGGTGAAGAAAGGTCAAGAACATTGAGACTATCCTCTACGTTTTCACCTGTCATTTCCTCAGTTTCGTTGATATGCTCTGTTTTGATACCAGAACGATCGGCGGCCCATATGTAGGTTTCTGTTCCTTTCGTATTGTTTTTTACCCAATAGCTTTCATAAATGGGACTTTTTACGGTCTTCTTTCTTCTTTTTTTGCCTTTTCCTACATAAACTGTCTTATTCTTATAACCAACAACTCTCTTAAGGTAATAACCTCCAGCAGGTTTCCCATTTGCATTACAGTGAATGCTCAGGAACAAATCGCCCTTTGATTGATTGGCAAGATCTGCCCGATATCGCAATGCCTGTTGAATGGTGGATGAATTTCCCGGAAGTATGTCAGAAGTTCTGGTATAAACTACCTTAATGCCTGGAAGTTCTTTTTCGATGGCCTTTCCAAGTTTAAGGGAAATATCAAGGGTAATTGCAGCTTCAGATGAGATCAATCCTCTTGCCCCAGGATCTCTTCCACCATGACCGGCATCGATGATAATAGTATGTAAAACCTGTTTTTGTTGGGGAGCTGGTGTGGAGGACGATAAGATTACAATTGCCGCAAAGGCTGATATTGAAAGAAAGCTGGAAAGGAATGATTTCAATTTCATTGGTGTACTTGCTTGAGAATCTTCACAAATTGTTAATCTTTTTAATAGCTATTTTTGTCCGCATTCAGCCTGTATGATTATTGGGAGCAAAATTAATCCAAAATGCCTCACTGCTTATCTCTCCGTCGCAATGTTACTGATACTAACGTTGAGTGCCTCAGGTAATTATAGTAACAAAGAGTTTTTTTACAATTCATTAACCGCCTACCAGGATACTTCAAGGCCAATTCCCAGGGATACTGCCAGAGTTAAAGACAGTTTACCTAAGACAAAGGATAGCGTTCCGAGTTTAAAAACTGACACCTTCAACTTTAAAATGTCGAAGGATTCCCTTGATTCTCCAATAGATTATACAGCCTCTGATTCCGTTGTATTCGAAATTCCCACAAAGAAAATCATACTTTACAATAAGGCCAATGTTAAACAGAAAGACCTCGATCTGAGTGCATACAGCATTGAATTAGATCAGCAGCGGCATTTAATGATCGCCACATATATGCGGGATTCATTGGGTCAGTTTGTGGGTGTGCCTGTCTTTATTAATGCCGATAGTAAGATTGTTGCAGATACCATTGTATTTGATACCAGGTCTCAAAAAGGACTCACGAAGAATACATATATGACCAGTGGCGAGATCTTTGTTCATGGAGCGGTGACCAAGAAAATCTCGGCCACTGAATACTTTGCACTTTATGGTCGGTTTACAACCTGTAACCTTGACACTCCCCATTTTGCTTTTCGCACCCGAAGGCTAAAACTGGTGAGTCAAAAGCTTGCCGTTTCAGGTCCGATACATCCAGAATTTGAAGGAGTGCCAGTGCCACTCTACATTCCATTTGGATATTTTCCGATTTCCCAGGGACGGCATTCCGGACTACTTCCACCAACCTTCACTGCTAGTGAGCAGTTTGGTATTGGTCTGGAAGGATTGGGATATTATAAAGTGCTGAACGATTTTTTTGATGTTACGCTTCGAACGAATCTTTATTCATATGGGGGATGGACAGTATTTCTTTCACCTTCCTATCGCAAACGATACAGGTATGCCGGTGCGCTTAATTATACACTGCAGCGAACTCGCATCTTAGGACAGGATCCAAAGAATCCATTTACAACCACTAAAACTTTTAATATCACCTGGAGTCATAACCAGGATAGCAAAGCCAGACCTGGAACTTCATTTTCTGCAAACGTTAACGCAGGTTCAACAAAATTCAACCAATTCGTCGCAAACAATGCAGTAAGGAATTTCACGAATCAGTTATCATCATCTATCACTTATTCAAAGACCTGGGATCAGTACAATCTAACTGTGAGTGCGAATCATCAACAGAATAGTGTAAGCAGACTCGTAACGCTGAATTTGCCTAACGTTGGTTTTACCGTCAACACTTTTTATCCTTTTCAAAAAAAGGAGATGATCGGAGAACCTAAATGGTATGAAAAGCTTGGAATTGGTCTTACCTCCAATGTTCTGGGTGATGCAAGTTTTTATGATTCCCTATTTAGTTTTCGGCAACTGATAGACACGTTTACATGGGGTGCACAACATAGTATCCCCATTCAACTTTCGCTTCCTCCTGTTGGGCCGTTGCAAGTATCTCCGAGTATCAGCTATCAGCAAAAATGGTATGCATCCAGGTTCACACGAACATGGAATCCAATTCTCGAAAAAGTTGACACCTCAATTAATAAAGGATTTTATACTGCTCATGATATTTCATTCGGAATTGGTTTGAGTACGGCCATCTTTGGAACTCTGGATAAGTTTGGAGCGAAAAGCAGGATTAGAGCTATCAGGCATGTGATCCGTCCAACAGTTGGAATAAGTTATAAACCAGATCTCGCTGCAAAGGACCATTATAGTGTACAGGTGAACAAAGAGGGCTTGGTGCAACGATTCTCATATTTTGATGGAGTGTATCCAGGTGCATTTACTGAAGGAAAATTCGGCGGACTGAGTTTTGGAATTGATAATAATATTGAGATGAAGGTCCGCTCAAAAAAAGATACCGGCGAGAATGCGATCAAGAAAATTCGTTTGCTCGATGGATTAAGCATTAACGGTAATTATAATTTTTTCGCAGATTCATTTCAATTGTCACAATTCAGCATTGGTGCAAGGAGTACATTGTTTGAAAAAATTAATATCACTGCCAACGCAGTCCTTGATCCATACCAGGTTGATAATTTTGGTTTGCGTGTAGACAAATACATGTGGCAGGGTGATAATAAATTTTCATTGGGAAGATTTGTTAGTGGGGGAATAGCTATTTCTACTTCATTTCAAAGTAAGGCCGCTGAGCCTCCCGCTAAAAATAGAATGGATGATGATGACAATGGTTTACTGCCAATGACCATTGAAGAACAGCAGGCGCAGCTTGCTTACATCCGGCAGAACCCCGCTGAATTTGCTGATTTCAATATTCCATGGTCAGTGAATCTTTCATATTCCTTGAATTTTTCAAGAGATTTCAAACCAGATTATAGTGGGTTTGTAACGACGACTTACTCTAACCTAAACTGGAATGGTGACTTCAATCTTACTCCTCGCTGGAAGCTTGGGATGAATGGATACTATGATTTCACCACTTCCAAGATTCAAACTCTGACAATGTTCCTCTCCAGGGAAATGCATTGCTGGCAGCTTTCTATAAATGTTACGCCTGTGGGATTGTATCGATCGTTTAATATTACGTTGAATCCAAAGTCTGGTCTCCTGCGAGATCTCAAGGTGAATAGGACGAGGTATTTCTATAATCAATAAAGAATAAGACTTAACCGCCAGGAAACGAAGGCGCAAAGTTTCGCAAGGATTACCTGGCGTAACCTAGCGCCTTTGTAGTTAAACTCAGCTGCATTCTGAAATTTTCTTTCTCTTTCCTAACTCTATTTTCTCTTTTTCTCTGCAGTTATATTTTTATTTTTTTTCACCGCAGAGAACAGGAGAAGCAGAATCAAAGACTATTTTTTTGAAATTTCATCCCACATTATTTTGAACACCATCTCTTTCAGCTTTGTAGAATCATCCCCCTTATTCACTTCAATTGGATCCAGGAAATCAATGCTGAGCGGAATAGGACGGAGAAAAAATTTTTTATTAATTGGAAGTGCTTTTGCGGTATTTCTCATGATTGCGGGCATGATGGATGTGCCGGTATCTGAGGCCAATCTGAACGCTCCGTCATAAAACGATTTTAAAGGCTGCCCGGTTTTATTCCGAGTGCCCTCTGGATAAATGCACATATGAATTCCATTGGCTAGAACGCGTTTCATTTCTTCCAGACTTTTCTTTCTGCTCTCATCACTTTTCCTATCCACTAAAACAGCTCCGCGTGAATATATCAGACCAAATAATGGTATGCGAGACATCTCAATCTTTGCAATGGTTTTATTTGCTCCAGGAATATAGGGTGTGGTGATTGGCACATCCATTAATGAACTGTGATTGCAAACAACAATATAGGTTCGTCCCTTTTCAAATTTCTTTTTTCCACGAACTCTAACTGGGCAACCGATGAGAAATAGAAATACATCCATCCATACTTTTGAAATGCGCCGAAATGTTTCTGTCCCCTGCGGCTCCTTTATATAATAGGTCAGCCAGATTGGAATAACAACGACCAGGAGAGTGCTCGAAAAAGCAATCATCCCCCAGACAGCCCATACTCTCCCGAAAATGTTTTGCAATAATTTCATCGTGGTTGAAGTGGTGCAATAATACAAAGGATTTTTTCGTGAGGCGTGAGTACTTCCTTCCGACTTCTGACCTCAGACTTCGTTTAAAGTTTCCAATCCACCGGATCGATCTTATGCTGAACCAGGTAGGAATTCGCTTTGGAGAAATGTTTGCATCCAAAAAAGTGGTCTGCGCTGTAAGGGGAGGGGTGCGCGGCTTTCAATACAAGATGTTTTGATGAATCGATCAATACTTGTTTTTCCTGAGCATTCTTTCCCCAAAGAAGAAATACAATATTCTTTCGGAGACTAGAGATCTTTTCTATTACCCGATTTGTGAATTCCAGCCAACCGATCCTTGAATGGCTATTGGGTTCGGCAGCTCTTACTGATAAAGATGCATTTAATAGAAATACTCCCTGTCGCGCCCAACTTTCAAGATTACCATGATCAGGAATTGGTAAACCTGTATCGGCCTTTAATTCCTTGAAGATATTTACGAGTGAAGGAGGTGGTTTAATACCTTTTTGAACAGAGAATGCAAGTCCATGCGCTTGTGATGGTCCATGATAGGGATCCTGTCCAAGCAATACAATTTTCACCTCGTTGAAAGGAGTAGCGTCAAATGCGTGGAAGATGTAGCCTCCCGGAGGATATATTATTTTTCCCTGGGATTTTTCTGTCTTAAGATATTCAACGATCCCTTTGAAATATTCTTTGTCGAACTCTTCTTTCAATAGTTCTTTCCAACTCTGTTCGATCTTAACATCCATTCATGAGGTTTGCGCTAAAATACGTCAAGCTCTTAGGACACCAACTCTTCCTTGGCAGATTTGTGATATTCATCAATCAACTTCCGCTGAAGCTCAAAAGGCATAGGCATATAATCAGAAAATGCAAGACGAAATTTTGCCCTTCCCTGTGTTATTGACCTTAGTGATGAAGAGTAATCCTGCATCTCTGAAAGTGGCACCTTGACGGAGATCTTGGTAAAATGTCCTTCAGTGTCCATGCCCTCTATTACTGCTCGTCTTGATTGCAGGTCGCTGATGATGGCACCTGTCAGATCATCAGGACAAAGAACATTGAGATCATAAATAGGTTCGAGGATTTGAGGATCTGCTTGCTGAAATGCCTGCTTGAATGCCATCAGGCCGGCAATCTTGAAAGAAATATCGTTTGAATCTACAGCATGCATTTTGCCATCGTATACCGCAACCCGTACATCGCGCACGTGTGAGCCTGTTAGAGGGCCTTCGTGCATTTTTTCCATTACACCTTTTAAGATCGAAGGGAGGAAGCGTTGGTCGATGGCACCACCCACAATACAATTCAGAAAGACAAGTTTTCCGCCCCATTCAAGTTTATGTTCATCTCTTCCGCGAACGCTCATTCCTTTTGGATCTGGCATTCCTTCATGAAAAGGTTCCACCTGGAGGTATACCTCTCCAAACTGGCCGGAGCCTCCGGATTGTTTCTTATGTCTGTAATTTGACTGAACTGATTTTCGGATCGTCTCACGATAAGGAATTCTTGGTCGAGAGAACTTGACATGGAGATTTTTCGCGAAATGTTCAAGTTTCCACTTTATAACTGTGAGATGTAATTCACCCTGGCAGTGTAGAAGTGTTTGTTTCAATTCCTGCGATACTTCAACTTTTACCGTTGGATCTTCCTCCTGTACCTGGTGCAGAGCGAGAGAAAGTTTTTCTTCATCTCCCTTCTGGCTCGATTCTATAGCAACGGTCATGAGTGGATTCGGAAATTCGATAGGCTTCAACTCAATATTCTTTCCTCTTGAATGCAATGTGTTATTGACATGAGTATGTTTGAGCTTAATAGTAGCTCCGATATCGCCCGCTACAAGTTCATTGGTGGAGGTGCGTTTTTCTCCTTCAACAATGAACAACTGATTGAGTTTTTCAGTTGCACCATTGGACTCATTTATTAATTCCATTCCTGTTTTCACAATTCCTGAAAAAATTTTGAAATAAGATGTTTCTCCTATATGTGGTTCTGAAATCGTTTTATAAATAAAAAGGCAGGCCGGACCATTAGGATCACAAACCAGTTTATCGCCTGCAAGTGTTGTTTGAGGAGGCATTTCGTTGGCGCTCGGCGCTACATTATCAATGAAGCCCATTAACCGACCACTACCCATATTCTTTTTTGCCGAAATGCAAAAAACTGGAAAAAGATCATGATTGATCATCGCTTTTTTAAGACCCATTTTCATTTCATCCTCATCCAGTTCACCTTTGTCAAAATATTTCTCCATCAGGCCTTCATCATTCTCTGCAATGGCCTCAATAAGTTCTTTATGCAGGCGGTCGGCTCTATCTTTTTCTTCATCGGGTATCGGTAACTTTTTGGGTTTGCCACCTTCAGGCGGGAATTTGTACATGGTCATCCGAAGGACATCAACAATTGAATCAAATTCCAATCCCTGGTTAATGGGATATTGAACCACCACTACACTTCTTCCGAAGTGTTCTTTAGCCTGAGAAACTGTTTTATCGAAATCTGCTTTATCCTGATCAAGTTTATTGACAGCGAAGATGATGGGGGTTTTGAACTTTTCCGTATAATCCCATATTAGATCGGTACCTACTTCAACCCCGAAACTTGCATTGAGTACCATGACGCCGGTATCAGCTACACGAAGAGCCGAAACAACTTCTCCAACGAAATCATCATATCCCGGTGTGTCGATAATGTTGATCTTAAATCCTCTCCATTGGGTGTGAAGTAATTTCGAAAAAATCGTATTGCCTCGTTCTTTTTCCAGTTCGTAGAAATCACCGACTGTATTCCTTTCTTCTATTGTTCCGCGCTTGGTGATGAGGCCGGCTTCAAAGAGCATGCATTCGGCCAAAGTTGTTTTTCCGCTGCCGGCATGGCCAAGCAGCACAATGTTTTTAACGTGAGCGGTATCAAAATTTGGCATGGCGAGCAGAATTTAAGGTCAACTAATATAGGGACGATGAATTTACAGAAAAAAGTTTTTCATGGGAGAATAAAAAGTATTCAGAAGTTAAAGAAGTTAGAGAAGGTAAACCAGGATAATTTTCCCGGGGTGCTCTAAACCAGAGCTAAGCAAAAAAAGGATAAAACTTGATTTCCTGCATGAAACAATATGCAACATATACAACATCTTGTTGTATTTCCTTTGATCTCAACAGGTAATTCCTTTATCAAACGGTGTTCGTAAAAAAGCATTATATGCTCAAACATGCTCTACTACTCGCATTCCGGAACTTAAGACGGTATAAAGGTTCTTTCGTTATTAATTTGATTGGTCTTTCTACCGGTCTTTCCTGTGCTATCATGATCTATTTGTGGGTGAATGATGAACTTCGCTTTGACAAATTCCACAAAAATGCGGAGCGGACTTTTATAGTGCTAAAGAATGCAACGCAGCCAAATGGCATTCTAACTTTTGATGAAACACCGGGCATACTTGCTACTGTGGTGCCTACTGAAATGCCTGAAGTGCAATATTCGACGGCGGTGATATCTCCACAGAAGGAAAATAGGAAAGGAATTTTCCAGTTTGATAATAAGAGGGTAGAAGCTATTGATCTTTGTGTGAGCAAAGATTTTTTCAATGTTTTTTCTTTTCCTCTAACACAGGGGGATCAAAACAACCTGTTCTCAGACGTCAATAATATTGCCATATCTGAAGAATTGGCGATGAAACTCTTTCACACCACTGAAAATATCATTGGTCGTATAGTGAATTGGAACCGCTTGCAAATGAACGGTCCTTATATTGTGGCAGGTGTATTTAAGAAGGTTCCAGCCCATTCAACAATTCAATTTGATGCACTGTTCAATTACGACCTATTCCTTAAGAAAAATGAGAAACTAACTAACTGGAAGAATGGTGGACCTACAACTTACATTGTATTAAAGGAAGGTGTTGACCCAGAAAAATTCAATTTAAAAATAGGGGGCTATCTCCAGCAAAAAGGTGCGAAAGAAACACTCTTTATCCAAAGATTTTCCGACAGATACCTGCATGGCCAGTATGTGAATGGGGTTCCAACAGGTGGCCGTATTGGGTATGTTCGTTTGTTTTCAATAATTGCAATTTTTATTCTTGTAATCGCCTGTATAAACTTTATGAATCTCTCCACCGCAAGGGCATTCACGCGACTGAAAGAGGTTGGCATTAAAAAGGTAATCGGAGCAGGCCGAGGTTTGTTGATATTGCAATACATAGGCGAATCTGTCCTAATTGCTTTCTTTTCACTGGTCGTTGCCTTTATCCCGCTATGGCTGTTATTGCCACGCTTTAACGAAATTTCCGGAAAGCAATTAACCCTGAACCCTGATAGTAATTTAATTATCGGAATACTCGGAATTACTCTTCTTACTGGGGTCATTGCAGGATGTTATCCAGCACTCTACATATCAGGGTTCAAGCCGGTAAAAATATTCAAAGGAAAGATTTCTTTATCCCCCGGAGAATTGTGGTTCCGTAAAGGATTGGTGATGTTCCAGTTTGCTATTTCAGTTATAATGATTGTTTCAGTGCTGGTAGTTTACAAACAAATAGAATTGATACAGACGAAAAATCTTGGATATAAGCGGGACAACCTGGTTTACTTTGCCCGCAAGGAAATAGTAGCGGATAATAAGAATAAGGAAGCTGATATCATGCAACAGGAAAATGAAAGTTTCCTCAATGAGATCCGCAATATTCCAGGCATTGTATCGGCCGCAAGTTTCAGACATAATATAGCTGCTGGTCGAGAGGGAGGAACGACTGATGTGCGATGGTCCGACAAGCGACCAGATGATATGACTGAGTTTACTGACATAGCCGGCGGATATGATTTTATTGAGACCATGGGATTTCGCCTGAAAGAAGGTCGAACATATTCTTCTGCATATGGTGCCGAAAGTTCAAAAGTAATTTTCAACGAAGCAGCTATTGCAGCAATGGGACTTAAGAACCCTGTGGGAAAAACAGTGCGGATTTGGGGTGAAGAAAAACAGATCATTGGTGTGGTTGAAAATTTCAACTTCCAAAGTCTTTACGAGAATATCAAGCCCTGCTTTATTGATCTGAATCTTCGTCCCAACAATTCAAAGTTCATAGTAAAAATAGAGGCAGGTGAAGAGCGTGAAACGCTTGCTCGTCTGCAGGATGTCTACAGGAAATATAATGTCGGTTTTCCATTTGAATATCGCTATTTGGACAATGATTACCAGGCTCTATATCTCTCCGAGAACCGGGCAAAGGTGTTGGCGGAGTACTTCGCGGGCATTGCGACCATTATTTCCTGTCTGGGTTTATTTGGCCTTGCTGCATTCACAGTACAAAAGCGATACAAGGAAATTTGCATTAGGAAAGTACTTGGTTCCAGTAATATGAAAATACTTTGGCTCTTATGGTCTGAGTTCAATAGGATAATCATCGTTTCACTCCTGGTAGCATTGCCAGCCAGTTACATAGTTGTGAAAAATTGGCTGGATGACTTTGTTTACCGCATCCATCTTTCCATTTGGTATTTTTTAGGAGCTGGTATTTTAATTCTTGTGGTGACCGGGCTTACAGTAGGATCGCAAACAATCAGGGCAATACGTATCAAACCGGCGGAATCGTTGCGGGCAGAGTAGTCATGAAGTTGTCAGAAGGTAAATAAGTTAGAGAAGGAGTTAAACATAATCCTTAAGTATAAGCTTAACCGCCAGGACGCAAAGGCGCAAAGTTTCGCAAAGAAAAAGAAACCCCATGATTGGCGAAGGCCAGGCGTTTCTTTGCGTCATTTTTTCCTGCGGTAAAAAATAATCATAAAAAAAACCCGCTAATTAAGCGGGTGATAATCTGTCATCCGGATTGGATTCAAACCAATGACCTTCCCGCTTCGCGGGATTCTTTATTGATTTCTGATCACAAGGGAAAACGGATCCAATTCACGTATTTTAGAGTTTAACCCTGTAACCTGAATTTTATCAAAAATAAGTTTACCGGTTCCATTGAGTTTTCGTAAAAAAGTAATTTGCTCGGCGGAAAGGAATTGACCATTTGTCCAAACATCTTTGGCTATACTATCCCGATTTCGATCTATAAAAGTCATACTAAATCCCATGAAATAAATTTTGAAATCCTTGGGATATCCTTTCAATTCAACACGTAGTCCTCTGTTAGCAATTATTTCTTCTGTTGTTGCGGTATCACAACTTATCATCCCAACTTGAACTCTCATACTGGTGGAATCTGGAGAGAATTTCATAGAAATGCGATTCTGTGTATGGTGAGGTCCTTCCCAATTATCGAATGTTTGATACTTGAAAAAATAGGAAGTGGGATTAGTCAGCAACAACCACAAGAATATAACAGTATGAATTTTAAACGTCGACATTGATATGCCAAGATACGATCTATGCTGAAAAAAGGCCTTGAAGCTAGAACTCCCAAGATTACAAAACTTATCGCGATCCGGATTGAATTCCTGTCTGCGTGACGCAGTCAGACAGGGAACCAATGACCTTTCCGCTTCGCGGGTTTTCCTTGCATTCCCTTGCGCCCTTGTTTCCTGGCGGCAAAAAAATAATCATAAAAAAAACCCGCTAATTGCAATAAGCATTCTCACTATGAATATGGACGAAGCAGATGGGGTAATTAAGTCATTGGATTATTATCAGGCTGATATCAGCAAGGGTAAGCCGAAGTAACTTTGTTTCAATATATAACTTCAAATGATGTGGTGGTTTCGTGTTATCCGGATTATCGCAAGTTTTGCACATTTCCGATTGCTTGCAACTATTACTTTTGGTAAAAGACAAAATGAAAAAGTACTTGATAATTGTAATGATACTGCTTGGATATATATCAACAGCTCAAAACAACTCAACTAACAAACCAATTACCATGGAAACTGTTTCACCAAACATTTTTGTCAATGACATTCACGCTACTGTTGAATTCTATCAAATTCTTGGATTCAGGGTTATAACCGCTGTGCCTGAACAGAAGAACCCGATCTTTGTTTTGATGACTTGCGGAAGTGTAACTTTTATGTTTCAAACATTTACCAGCATCGAAAACACGTTACCACTGGTTAACAGAAGCAATGGCGGTTCTTTGTTGCTATATATTAAAGTGAAAAATGTCCGTGCATTCTTTGAGAAGATAAATGACAAGGTTACCGTTTTGCACGGACTGGAAAAAACATTTTATGGCGCCACAGAGTTTACAATTAAAGACAATAATAATTACATGCTAACTTTTGCAGAAGATGAATGACTCAACGAATCGCCTGGACATTTTAATCTCGGAGAAAAGAAAGTTGAGGGCGAACAAGGTCAAGCTGAGTGAAATCCATCAGCATTCTGTGGAAAATCTACGAGCTATTTTGGGCATCTCGAAAATACGGGCGATGGAACTTAAAGCACTCTCCGAATTTCAAACCATCCCTTCCATTGGAATCCGGTTTGCCCTGGACCTTATTTCGCTGGGTTATTATTCGATTCAAGAGCTCAAAGGAAAAGACCCGGCTAAACTTGTCGACCGACTTGAGCTTCAATTAGGTGCCTGGATTGATCCATGTGTTGAAGACCAAATGCGTCTTTCCATTCATTATGCTGAGCATTTTGATAACCGCGTGAATTGGTGGGATTTTACAAAAGAGCGAAAAGCCTTTCGACAGCAATATGGATATCCGGCCAACCGGCCGAAAAGACCTTGGTACGAATTGGAAAAATATAAACCGACTAATAGAATTAAAGCCCAAAATGAAATCACAAAAAAAGATTTGAACAACAAGCTAAAACTTGCTCTTAAATTTATGAGAGAGAATTTAAAAAGTGGAGTTAGTTTGGCACAATTGGCGGACAAGGCCAATCTATCACCCTTTCATTTTCACCGGTTATTTAAGAGTGCCTACGAACTAACACCACTTCAATACTTTACTCGTCTTCGCATGAAAGAAGTATGCAAGCTTCTTACAAAAACAAGGAGGCCCATTTCTTTAGTTGCAACTGCTTGTGGGTTTGATGATCAGAGCTCTTTCATACGACTTTTCAAAAAAGAATTTAAACAAACCCCGCTTGCTTATCGCAAAATTAAAAGTAGCGTGCTGAGATAATCGATAGCTTTAAATTATCGAGGAGCTCAATTTTTATAATTTGCTGATTCTCGATCTTCGAATGCAGAACTGCGAACCTATTGAAATTTCTTGTCAAGCCCGGAGATAAATATATTATCGTCGCCAGATTTAATGGACGAAATATTGAATCAAATGTGTTCCGATCAATAAGCAGGGCAAGGATGATTAGGCGGTAGGCTTAAACAATAATGATAAAACCGCGTGAGCTGGTTGCAACCACTAAAGCTGTTTTTCATAATAAACCACAACTATTCCCACAACCGACTTTTAACAAAACAAAAAAAGCCGCGTCAAGTGCGGCTTTCATGAGTATTGTGGTGATCCGGATTGGATTCGAACCAATGACCTACTGCTTAGAAGGCAGTTGCTTAAAGGCTTGAAAACCTTATCCAGTAACGTTTTTACTGATTGTGCTACGTAATTTACAATCCATTTACAAGCCAACCACATGCTTGGTGACTAAATTTTGTTTTTTTATGCCGTATGCTATAATAACTCTAAAGACGAACCCTCAACGAAAGGTTTCAGAAATTTTCCTCTGAAAACCTTGAATAATTGCTCCTTCCCTCTTTTGCATCTCTGATTCAATTCTCTGAAATCAAAAAATAAGGAAGCAGATATATCATTTAAGATCTCCCCCAAAGACATACCCGACTTCCCCTTGATTACGCAATCACCTACGGGTGCTGAATATGAGGTGGGGGCCTTTTTCATACATCTCTATGAAAATTTTGGGAGGTGAAATTTTACTGGAAAATTTGAAGGGTATTTTTTATACGTCTAAGACTTATCTAATTTCTTGGTACTTGCATCTTCTTTTTTCGAAAGCTTCTCGACCTCCTTCCAGAATTCTACAAATACCCTGATTAATAGCTTGATTTTCCAGAGCCCCACTTTCATATGATAAATGCTCATCAGTGTTTTTTGCGATGATGACTTGCTCGGAATCTGCATTTACTACGAGGTTAGCATTATGCGATACTATGATTACCTGCCTGAATAATTTTATCTCAAGAAAAAGGCTTATCAATTCATTATTGATGAACTCATTATCCAAGTCATCTTCTGGCTGGTCAAATATTAATGGCCCACTGAAAAGTTGAGTGGCCAATTTGAGACATAAATATATAGTTCCTTTTTGTCCTGCTGACAAGTCTTCCAATTCTTTTGAATTTACTGTTATTTTAGGCCTGACAAAAATGTATTTATTTCTAATGTCCTGAGTGAGAAAAATGTTCGCTATATCATTATCAATTCCATCCCAAAATGTCCCTTTATTGTTATCAGTAATTCTCTCAATTTTTTCAATGGTAAAATCTAATACTTCTTGGGGAAGGTTATTGCCGATTTCAAGTATCTCTAGTACTTTTTCCCTTTTAGATTTTACAACTCTGCCATCAATTAGTTTTTCTGCGTTGGCTAGAAACAAATTCTTATTGAAAAAGATTTCACTTTCTATTTTAATTCCTCTGTTAGCTAATATATTTTTTATCAATTCATTTTCCTTTTGGTTCCTAGAAGGGTTATTAAATATATTATTCTGCCAAATATCATCTATTGATTGTGCCTCTAATAGCAATGACTCATAGTATCCCTCTAAAATTTTGTTTATTTCGGATTTGGCTGTTAGTAAATCCACTTCTTTTATCTTAATATTTTCAATGGATTTTTCTAGTTCAGCAATTTCATTTCTGTCATTTTCTATGTTATTTAATAACTGCGACAAGTCCCCCTTAAAATCTTTAAAATTTTCAGTTCTAATTTTTTCATTCTCTGAACGAAGCTCATCATTCTTTGTAGTATTATCACCTATCTTCTTTAATATTTCCTGTTCTTGAGTATCCGTAGATATTTGAGTGATAGAAAATTCTGACAATTTATTATTGATATCTGTTCTAAATGTTGTCAATTGGTTTTGAAGTTCCAATAATTTTATATTGTCGGAATAATTTTTTTCTATTGAACTGAGGTTTTGGATGAACTTATCTAATAAGTCCTTATTACTTCTATCAGTTGCTAGTGAGATATTTTCCTTGATAGCGTCAATCCTTGACTGAAATCTACCGATGTCATTTGTGGCATTTCCATTATCATCTTTTTTGTTGAGCCACTCTTTAATATTCCAATAATTTTGAAACTTCTCTTTGACTTCAATTTCATCATACTTTGGCTTTGCTTTTTTATAACCAGCGCCACCTAGTATTTCCAACACTTCATCTTTTAGCTTATCTGCATCGTCAGCAATCTCTTTTATTTTACTCTGGTATATAAATGTAAAAGGTAGTTCACGTTTTTCATTTAAAATATAATCTCGCTCAGCAGCATCAAAAGATTGTTTCCATTTGACAAAGATGTTTTCGCTTAATGTAAGTTTATCAACTAACTTTTCTGCAACCTCTTTGCTAAAGCTATTTGCTACATAGTTTATTAACATTGATTTCCCCTGACCTCTTCCACCAATTATGGAAACCAAATTTCTATTTAAAGGGATGACAGCTTTATCAAAAGCTAAGTTCGATTTTTCAAGATTTAATGTTTTCGTTTCAGATGTTATTTCAATTGCCGTAAAAACTGGTTTGTCAAAATTAAAAGTTGGGTTTTGGTCACTTAGGCTTATTCTCTCCTCCGGCTCATATAGCAATTGTCGTAACCCTTCAAATGTAGGGTCAGCCTTTATCCATGAGAAACAGTGACCTAGCTCTTTTTCTTTAGTTGTAGTTTTGGTTTCATTTAGCTCAGCGAACATATGAGCATCGCTGCAATGTAATAGCCGACTATTTACGCCTTGGCTTTTTAGTTTTTCTCTTGCTTTCTTTGCATCTTCGGCAGAAGGGGATGCAGCAAAAATAAAATGAGTAGAGTTTATAATATTTTTCTTTTCCAAAATTCCTGAATCCCAGCTAAAACTTTCCCATTCACTTTTCCCAATAGCCTTAAAATATTTGTCCTTTAAATAAGAATTTGGTTCACCTTTTTCTCCAAGAAGCACTTCAATTTTTGATATTTCAAAGTTGATATTGTTAAACCCCAATTCTAAATAATTCTTTTTTTGAGGCCTTTTTTCTTCAGGTATACTTAGGTATATCTCTTCTCCAAAGTCAATGAGTGTTTCTTTTGTTACAACACCGCCCCACGAAATGTCTGAAGGGATTTCTGGGTTTAGAGAAGCCTTTCCTCTGAAGCCAGATAAGAACTGAGATTCAATTATTGAATTTGATAATGTTGATTCATCGGCAAAAATTATATGATAGTTAAGTCTTTTGAGTTTCTCATGGCCGACAAATTCTTTTAACCGAAACTCTATTACTGGTAAGATTAGGTCAACATTTTTAAGTCCTCCATCTTGTTTATATTTCAAAACCTTCTTATACCCATCTAGAAATAAGTAATCGTTTATTCCAATAACTTTAATTTCTTTGGATATTTCTTCAAGATGTTCAAAATATTTATTCCATACTTCATCTGAATCTCCTCCATACTCTGAACACATTGATAAAGGAGTATGAACATGCAAGTCCCATTTGCGCCATGTTGATCCTATTGGATAAATACTCGTTACCATTATTATCTTTAATAATTTCCTATTCCGAATCTGATTTATTGCTATCGTAATTACTAATGCCCGACAAAACATAACCTGCTAAACCTCCAATAAGTGTTGCGACAGTTTCGCCCTTTAAAATGCCTTCGATTGATAAAATGATTATTGAAGGAATTAAAAAACATATGCAAACAAATTGGATAGCTCTTGCTCCAATTCCTTTTTTTTGGATTAGACTTCTAATAAATATGCCAAGTATGGAAATTGCCATTATAATGGCCATTGATATCTCTATAAATTCTTTGGTGGTCATATTGGTGGTTTATGAGTATTGAAAATATAAAAAAAGGGGTGTAAAGTAGGTTGTGGTATTGAGAGATTTGAAAAGTTTCTCAGAAATACTGCCTTCAATTGGCAAGAATGGAAACTGGGCAGGTTAATTTTACTATATCTTATCTATTCAGAGTAGCCGAAGCTTTAGGAGTAACTCCAAAGGAGCTACTACCTTAATCGAGTTGATGAACCCTAAAAGAGAATCAATCAATTCCCCCAAGTGTTTAGGAGAAATTGAAAAATGCGATAGAATTTATGAAGATATTTAAAGAAACGTAAATGTTTCTTATTTTGCATTTATCCACCAAACTCCAAAGAAGCCATGACTAAGAAGCTTGAGCAAACCAAGCTAAATGCTATTTCCGCAAAAATTTTACATAGAAAGAGTAAAGCAAAATACGAATTACTTAATAGTGCAGTAGCAATACTTACAATAATTGTTCCCATCCTTTTTATAATGGCTCAATATGTGACCAAGGGAACAGACTCAGAAAAACTTCTTAACTATATAAGCTTTGCTCTCTCGTTAGTCTTAATTGCAGTTTCTGTTTGGGCAATGATTTGGAAAGTAACAGATAAAATTACCGTTCACAAAGTTGGAATGAAAAATAACGTTTATGTAGCCAATGAATGTGATAATTTATCGGATCTGAATGATGCACAATTGGAATGGTTCTATAGATACGTTACCGAGATTGATAATCAAGACCTAGACACATTTGCGTCAGTTGGTGAAACAATAAAACAGGCAACTTATAGAGAAGCATTAAAAGAATTTAGGCCAGGGGATTATTCAATAGTTTGCCCGATATGCAATTCGTCGCCGTGGAAGTTTAAAAAGGGAAATTGCCAACTGTGCGGAAATAAAAAAAATAACGAACTATGATTCAAACATTTGAAAGCTGGTATCAGCAACTCACCCAGACTCAACAAAAGGAATTGCTTGATTACATTTATAACAACAAAATACGGTCTTTGAATGAAGGTTACTTTTCGGGACCAATTGGAAAGTTAGAAAAGGGACTTTTTACTGGGCCAATTGGCTCGCAAAATGTTTGTCCAACATGCGGCAAACCCAGATAATTTCGCGTATGGTAGGCGTAAGTTCTTTTAGTCCTTGCACCGTATGGTCTTTTACGTAATAGAGATTAATTGCGAATTTTTGGGCATCATGAGGTTCTGGAGGTGAAATAAAGGGTTCGTATACTATTTCAACTCTGTTATTTTTGAAAATAAAACAGGCCAATTGTTTTGCTTAATTCTGAATTTAGTCCCATGGTTATGCCCAGTTCTTGCATCAAAATCAATAAGTATATTCCCTTCAATTAAGCCACGTAAAAAATTGTTGAAAGCGAAGTCCTCCAATAATTCTATTTTTTCATACTTAAACATCTCTTGTCCCTTCACTATTTTGGAATCCGCTACTACATAAATGGTATTTCTAATCTTACCAACACACTTTGTTTGTAATTCATCAAACAGCCATGAAGCAACTGTTTTCTCTTTATCCCCATGATGCGCTTTCACTGCAGTTTGCCACAGTTTATGTCTAACTCCTGCTAATTCTGGATTTAAAAGAATATCAACAGTTCTGGTGACACTATTAACCGAAAGTTTAATACCTCTGTCAGTATAAGTCATACCGTTTAAGGTTGCTCGAAAACTCATTTCATTTGCAGGATATTTCCCACCAGCTTCTTTGTGTGCCCATCCATATTTAGGTAATAATAGTTTAGCTACAACGCTATCTGGTTTTCTGGGGTGTGGATCGAGATGAAATAAAGTGATCATTGACCCCGTCTTTTTTCTTTGAGCTTTTAATTCCCAATCAACAGTATTAGCAATTGCTAAATTGTTTTCGGGTATGTCTAATAAATCTTCGAGAGTATTTCCTACAGCGCCATCGTTTTTTGATCTTTTGGTGTGGACCCAACCTAGCTTTTTAATGTTTTTTAGCTTTTTAAGTAATTCTTCTTTAGGGATGTTTAATAGTTCAGTTGACATCTTTTGCTTTTTTAAAATGTAGAATGTACTCAAACGTAGTTCCCATAGTAATGTAATTGGATGGCCAGCCGAAAATACCAATGTTATTTACCACATTTCGCCTATCCCAAATAATAGTATTACGAAACTCATATCCTCTTTTTCTTAACTCTTCAATAAGAGATATATGAATTGTTATTCGTTTATCTTCCCACCACATATCAGGCACATTGATTACACAATGTCCATCGTCTCTTAATAATGGGAAAAGTCTCTCATAAATATCTCCCATTTCTTTAGCATAATTCTGCAACTCTAATGTACCTAAATCTCGCAAGTCTTGTGAATACTGTTCTACTTTATGAAGCTGCCCGTTATCTCTATCTCTTCTTGATTTGTTTGTTCTTTTCCTATTTAAGAGATTTGCATATGGCGGTGAAGTCCAAATAAGTTTTACCGTTTTGGGTTTAATGTATTGATTAATATTTCTTGCATCTTCCGCAACAGCTATTTGTTTTGACGAGTTAAACATTTGTTGACTACTTAACCTCGAATTACATAAATCAATATATTTCTGTTGAAGATCAAATCCAACAGCATTTCTATTAGTATCTTGTGCAGATACTAAAGTAGTTCCGCTACCAACAAATGGATCAAGAACGAGTTCACCTGCATGTGTAAATAATTCTATAACCTTGCGAGCCATTGAAAGAGGAAAGGTAGCTGGATGTAGTTCCTTATTTCGTATATCTCTTTTCTCATAGAAAAACTCCCATACCCCCAACTGATTTTTCATCCACTCTTTCGGTGTAAGGCAGTTAATATTATTGCCAGTATGTTCACAAATTTTTAGAAAATTGATGTCAATTATTTTAGAATTTTCAGCCTGTAATGGTGTTAGAGGATCAGCTTGTGGAAGTTTCTTTCTTGTTTTTTTCTTTACATTTTCTTTCGCCTCTAATGTAGACTCTTCTTTTCTCGTCATAATTAATACTCTATTTATTTTTGGAAATGTAATCCAGAATAGGTTATGAAATTAATTTAATTTTCCATTTTATAACCGCAGTGTTCTGGCATATAAGGCCTTGGTAAGCAACCTAGGTTTGAAAGCAATGGCAGTTAGTAAAGTAGGCTGTTTTGCATTATTTAAGTACTTAATGGGTATAAAAAAGGGTTGGTAGAATTTGATAACGTTATCCATGGAAATTTACCCCGTCTTTTCTTTATATAACCTCTTAAGAAAATTGTTCTATGTAATTTGGATCGATTTTCTTCTAAATGGAAACCTTTTACTCGAAGTTTTTAAGTTTAATCAAGTTGATGAGCTCAAAACTTCACTTTTTAGTGAGCACCTCATACAAGAAAGGTGTAAAACTCATCAAATTGGTTAAAAAAGTTAGCGTAAAAGGTACTAAAAATGTTGGTAAATTCCTGAACAGTCCTTATCTTTGAGTGAAGTTCTTTGTATATCATGTAGTCTTTGATCAATAATATCGGTAGTGTACCAGAATTGTGATAACCAGAAGTGTAGGGCTGATAACGGCTAAGATGAAATGAAAGTTATAAAGACAATGGCTTTGTAGGCCATGTCAGAAAATGCTTCTATCAGCCTGATTGGGAGGAGAAATCCAAGAGCTAGCAGAGTCCTGATAGAGTTTCCTAAATAGCTTACTGTGAGTTTTCCCTAAGTGGTTATGACCTAAAAACTCGGTGAATAAAGCTAAAGTATCTAAGGAGCTAAACATATTCTCTTCTACAAGAAAGGAATTATGCTCTACGAAAAATAGCAAGGGCCAGTTAAGTAACTAAGAACTGATAATCTACACATATTCCCTTTCTTGAGGTGGTTTTAAAATCCACCTTAGCTCTTGCTTTTCTAATTCTTGCATTATAACCTATTATACTCTAACAGGATTCGGGAGATTTTGTTTTGATCTTAAAAATTTAGGTGTAAAAAAATTTCTCTTCTACACCTAAATGTTATCACTCCTTAAATACCGCGTTAATCACCTCCTCGTTCATCTTGTCCAAAGTGGCATTATCATAATGGTCTAAATAGATTCCAGTTACTTTGTTGCCGTATTCATGCCCCAATGCTTCTGCAATCAAATCTTTAGAAAAGCCTAATGATTTTGCAATATTAGCCCAAGAGTATCTTGCATAATATGTGGTTATTGGCTTGTCAATGTCGCAAGCTGTAGCCAATCTTTCCAAGTATTTATTGCAGGTTTTAATAGCTTGCTGAATATCCTTCTTTAATTGGACAGGATTATTTTTCTGCTTGACAAATGGCAAAAGAAACTGTTTCCCGTTTTCAGGCAATGAATTGAAGTAGTAATCAAAAATCTGCCTCCCTTTCTCTTGTATGTGGATGCTGTAAACTTTATGAGTTTTCTTCCTCCTAAAAACAATCCTTCCATCTATGATGTTTTCTTTAGTCAAAGTAAGAAGGTCAGCAAGATTGATTCCAATAAGACAGAATGATAGTAAAAACAAATTTCGTTGATGCCAGATAGAAGAATTAATAGGTAGCTCCCAAGAAGCAATTTTAGCCATTTCTAGCTGTGTTAATGCTCTGCAGATAGTTTTCTCATTCTTGATCTTAAAGCTGCCAAATGGGTAGAATTTGGCCTCTAAAGTGCCATCTTTTATGGCTTTGTTGAATAAGGCTCTAATACTCCTAAAATATTGAGAAATACTATTCACTTTGATACCCTCTGCCAGCATTGAAGCATTAAAACTTTCCAAGAACTTGTATGTAATTGCTTCAAAAGGCAATGAATTAGTTCTTACATAAGTGCTTAGTTTCTTAATGGCAAAGAATAGACCAAAGCATTTCCAATATTTCCAGATAGATGCAATTTTGCAATATGCTCTTTGCCATAGCTGATAATGTCAGGCTTTGGTTTGGTTCTCTCGTTCCTTTCTTGACTGATATGCTTTATTACATCTTCAACAGTTAAACGGCCCTCCTTATCCTCATTGAACAAAAAAAACTTTTGAACCTTTGATTTGATTGAAGAAATTTTAGTGTTATAAGTAAGATGATTCTCATTACTTGGTAACACTTGCTGTAATTGTTCACTCCAATCATTTTTTAGGACAGAAAAGCCTAAAGAATACTCTTTGTAGTTCCTGTCTTGATAGAGCCTAAGCCGTACAGGTAATGTAAAATTTTTCTTTGGATGTACTTTGTCAGCAATAAACTTGAATGTTATTTCCATGCTCTGAAGAATTTGAGCATGTGGAAGGCTGAAAACTTACAAGCAATTTACAAGCACAACATCCTGACCCCCTATAAATTTAATAGCATAAGGCCATCAAAACACTAAAAATTAGGTTCTAAATGGCCTTATACAAGTGATCCGGATTGGATTCGAACCAATGACCTACTGCTTAGAAGGCAGTTGCTCTATCCAACTGAGCTACCGGACCAATATTTCAAGTTCTTCCTCCGGCTTGATCTCCCGATTCACTCCGTTCATCGGGACCTTGAAAATCTAATGCTCATTCTTCGCATTGATTTTCTAAGGCAACTGAGCTACCGGACCGATTTTTCAAAATACTAATCCGGTTAAGCTACCGGACCAATGCTTCAAAAAAAACTGCATTTTAAGGAGCCGCAAATGTAAGTAAATAATTCTGGCCTTAAAGGGGAAAAGATTGTATTTTCAAGTTCGCCTCGTCGGGGGAGTTTCCCTTCAATAAATCCGGTCTATGGTTTCCTCTTTCTAGAATTGTCCGAACAACATTTACCAATTGAGTAGGTACTGAATTCTTGGAAAGATATCCGGCGGCTCCAGCTTTCAAAACTCTTGCGCCATATTCATCCTCAGCTTCTGTACTTATGATAAGAACAGGGAGGTCTGGGTATTTTTCGTGGATATTACGCATCGCTTTGATTCCATTGATACCTGGCATGGAGATATCGGAGATAACGATATCCCAGTTGCCAGTTGAAGCTTTTTCCACCAGCATTAGTCCATCACAGACTTCTTCTATAATTGCGTTCGGAAATGACTCTTTGAATACATCTTTCAGTCCTGCCCGTATAATTTCATGATCGTCAGCTATGAGGATTCTCAGCATTGCTTTGTTGTTTGATTCGTGCAACCGAAGGTAAAACCACTGCAAGAGGTAGAAAATAGTGAATACCAACATTCCATCGTAGAATGTATACTACAAAAGTCATAACGAGGAGGGAAGATCAGATTAGTTTATTCTCAAGCGCATACCTGGTGAAATCGGCATTTGTCTTCATGCTCATCTTCACCAGCACTCTTGCCCTGTATGTACTAACTGTAGTTACGCTTAGTGTGAGTTGTTCCGCAATTTCGGATACTGACCGTCCGGAAGCGATCATCTTAAAAACATCAAACTCCCGATCAGACAATATTTCGTACAAAGGCTTGCTGGTATCCTGATCAAGTTCAGTGGCCATTTTTTCCGCAATGGAGGGAGAAATAAATTTGCGACCCTGCAAAACCCGTTTAACAGCTCCAACCAATTCTTCTGTTGCAACATCCTTACTTAAATAACCGGCCGCACCTGCTCTTAGTACACGAATTGCATATTGCTCTTCAGGATGGATGCTGAGTATGAGGACTGGCAATTTGGGAAAATTCAACTTTACATGCTGTACCACATCGAGGCCGCTTCTGCCAGGCATTGAAAGATCACAGATAATTATATCCCATTCCTGAGTAATGGTCTTGTTAATTACTTCTTCTGCATTTTTGACTTCGTCTATAAACGCACTTGGATATTCTTCGAGTAATATTTGCTTTAATCCCTTTCGAATGATTTCATGGTCGTCGGCAATTAATATTCGTAGCATATATTGGGGTTTATGCCAGCTTCTTATTCTGGTATGGAATTGATATTTTAATCTGGGTTCCCTCGCCCGGCTCGCTTTTCAGATCGTATTTTCCTCCCATTACGAATGTCCTTTCTTTAATCCCGATTAATCCAAGAGTCTTCTTTGTTACAATTTCCACCTTATCCATTCCTTTGCCATCATCTTTTATTTTAAGGATGAGATATTCATTCTCCAGATAAAAAGTGGCGGATATGACCTGTGCATTTGCATGACGGACTGCGTTTGTAAGCACCTCCTGATAAATTCTAAAAATACCTGTTGCTGTTGCTAAAGGAATATCTGGTTCCTCAACCTCAGCTTTGAAATTTACTTTGATTTCGAATCTCTTCTGCACTTCTTCACTATGCCATTCCAAAGCAGCGATCAGGCCCAGATCATCCAATATGCTGGGACGAAGATTTGATGAAATTCTTCTTACTGACTTAACAGTTTCGTCTATTAATTGAATCATACCTGCCATTTTCTCTCTTGCGTCTGGCTCAATTGTAGTCATTTTTTTATTTAGCCAGGTCACATCCATTTTCAATCCTGTAAGTTGTTGCCCTAAATCATCATGTATATCCCTGGCAATCTGGATACGTTCCTCTTCACGAACGTTTTGTAGATGAGATGAAAGATCGCGCAGTTCCTCATTGATCTGCTTTAATTCTTCTTCGGCTTCTTTCCGTTCAGTTATATCCTGAATAATACCATAAAGCCTCAGGGGTTTTCCACTTTTGTCGAATTCATATTTCCATTCGGTATAACCGCATCTGACAGTCCCATCATTTCGAATGAAACGGAAGTTAAAAGAAGATCCTTTTCTTAAATCAAATGCCTGTTGCACTTTTTGTCTTGCTGTATCAATATCATGATGGTGCATGAATGATAAAAATAGTTCTGTGCTAGCCTCCACTTCACTCCTTTTAATTCCATAAATCCTATATAATTCATCAGACCACCTATGTGTATTTTCAGTAAAATCAACTTCCCAACTACCAACCTGGGCTATCGATTGGGCTTCATTTAGTCTCCTTTCACTGCGTATAACGTTATCCTCAGCTAGTTTCCTTTCTGTGATATCCTGAACCAGTGAAAGAATTGTATTGACATCTCCTTGAGCATCTTTTAAAGCCAAATTGAACCATTCACACCAAATGACCTTACCATCCTGAGTATAATTCCTATGCTGTATGCTTAATTTTTCTAATTCACCACTTATCATTCGTTTTAAAAATGGTGAAACGAATGGAAGATCAGCTTCATAAACCCGCGCTAATCCATTCCTGGATTTCGGGTCATGGTCTTTCCAGCCAAATATAAATTCTGCCTGTTTTGACCAGGATTTTACTGTTACATCTTTATCCCATTCAATAAAACCAAGAGGTGAATTCTTAATTACAAAAGACAGTCGATCATGCGTAACCTGCAATTCTTTCTCCGACTTTTTCCTGTTGGTAATATCCCGGCTTATACCAATTAATCCCTCAATTAAATTTTCATCATCTCTAAAGGGAACTTTTGTAGTTAATAACCAGCGTTGGTCGCCCGACCTTGTTGTAATAGGTTCGTCCCGATTAAAAATGGATTCACCGGATGAGATTATGTTTGCATCTTCTTCTGAATTCATAGGGTCAAATTTGATCCCTGAAAAATTCAGCAATGTTTTACCGTGGATTTCTTTTTCTGAAGCAACACCAATAAGATCAATCAGGGCACGATTTGCCATGATTAACTTGGAATCCTGATCTTTTACATAAATATAATCTGGTAAATTATCGATGACTGTACGTAACAGGTTATGCTCCTTTTTTTCTTCTTCCTCGTGCTTTATCTTTTCTGAAATGTTTTTCACAAAGACAGATAATCCATCTACTGAAGGGTAAATATGATTTTCCTGCCAGAGATTCAATGCCGCGTTATAATCAATGTTAGTTACATACTGTTGTTCATCCATTGCCTTATTTAAGGCGATGTATGTTGAAGAACCTACTACGTCAGGAAATTCCTCCCAAACATTTTTGCCTATAAGCGTTTCTGGATCCCTCTGAACCAATTTGCCAGCGTGTTTGTTTAGATAGGTAAAACACCAATTATTGTCAAATGCGAAAAATGAGTCTGATACTCTCTCGATCAGGGTTCGATACTTTTCTTCACTTCTTCTAAGGTCATCTACTGCCATCTTCTTGTCTATCTCTGCTTTGTGGCGCTTTAATGCTGAATCAATAGCGGCAGGAAGTCGGGATAACCTGTCTTTCAGGATATAGTCATCTGCACCAGCCTTGATTATGCCAGTAGCAAATTCCTCAGGCACAGTTCCTGTTACCATAATAAATGGAATGATGTAGCCAAGGTTTTTTAAAAGATTCAGAGCTTCCATTGCGCTGAATTGTGGCAATGAATTATCAGCCAGAATAATATTGGGATGAAATTGACCCAACGCAATTAGAAACATCTCTCTGTTAGAGACTACAAGGGATTCAAAATGCAGTTTCTCTTTCTTTAATAAATTCTCTATGAGTTCGGAATCCAGGAGATTATCCTCTACAATTAATATTTTCAGAAGCTTTTTCATAAGAAGTTTCTCATATTGATGATTTTTGCTCCGACCTGTATTAGCCTATGGTGTCAGAATGTATTTTTCTGAAAATAATAACCCAAAGGAAAAATATACTCACAAGAAAAAATGGCAAGAGAGAGGTTGCTGGTTGCCGGAAGGCAATAAACAAAGATGCGGCATTCATTAAAATGATAATGCCTAGCAATTTCAAGGTTCTTGGATGTATCAAATAGGAAGGTTATTACTAACTATCTAAATATACCTTTTAAAAGCCACCTATCATGTTTAAGTGCAATATGTTATGTGGCACTAAGTGTATACCTCTAATACTTTGGCATATAGTCTTTCGAAATCCCACCTCAAGCAAGCTTTTCATTCAATTTCAACAACTTCTATTCATGTCGTCTATAAACTACACGAGGGTCATTAAAAAGAAGACTAGAAATACAGCTGTTATTCTATTTTATTAGGACGTTGAATCTGCTTCCTTTGTCCAACCACCATGAGAATAAATAATCCAATAGAATTCGATCTTATGAAACCATCACAGACCAAAACTAATCCTTCATTCGTCCATCTTTCTACTGTTCCTATGAATACCATGTTACCCGTATGCTTAACTCTGAAACCTAAAGAAGATTCAAATTATCCTATGGAATCTGTCCTTTCTAATTGTCCCGTAAAATCTTAGATCCAGTACTCATGAAAACCACTTCCTGTGAAAAACTGTCCTTGCTTTAAAATCCATTTTAAAGATTATCCTATGAAAGTCATGCAAGGCAGTTTTTCATTTTATTTAAAATTTTCATTCTTGACTATATGAATTTTATTACATCCAATAAAATCATTTCTATTGATGAACTATGGAGATTCTTTAACTCCAGCACCAGCCTCCTATGTATTGCCGGAACAGATGGTTATCTCAAGTATACCAATCCCTCATTCACCAGGTTGCTAGGATTTTCGGAAGAAGAATTGATATCTAAAGAATTTGCAGAATTCGTTCATGCCGATGATTTGAAATTAACGAAACGCAAAATGAATGGGATCAAGGTGGGAGCAACTGTCTCCTTTACTAACAGGTGTAAAACCATTAGTGGGGGCGTTAAATGGTTTGCCTGGTCCATGACATGTCCAATTAATAATGGCCTCATCTATGCCACCGCTCATGACTGTTCCGATCAACATGAGATTGAGGTGCAATTGAATCAGGAAAAGAGAAATATGAAGAAAAACATTGCGGAGGCAACGCTGAATGGACAGGAAATTGAAAAGATTGAAATTGGAAAAGAACTTCATGATAATATTTGTCAGATGCTAACTACAGTTAAATTATATCATGAAATGGCACTCTCCAATAAGGGAATGAGTGAGGAATTTATCAGGAAAGGAACTGATATACTAATGGAGTCCATCCAGGAGATCAGGCAACTTTCCAAAACCATGGTTTCCCCAGGTGAAAATGACTTTTGCCTCACAGATTCAACAGGCGAGCTAATAGAAACTATAATGGAGAGCAAAAAGATCAAGATAACATTTCAAGACGATCACAAGGCCAGGGACCTGGACAGTAAATTAAAGCTTACTCTCTTTCGAATCATACAGGAACAACTTAATAATATCATCAAGCATGCACAGGCAAATCAAGTTTTCGTAGGAATTTCCAGAGATGAAACTAATGTCAACCTAATCATTCGGGATGATGGGATCGGATTTGACCCCAACAAAAAGGCAAAAGGAATTGGTTTGAAAAACATTTTTTCACGTACTCGGCTATATAATGGAAAAGTATCGATAAAGGCAGCCCCTGGAAAGGGATGTTCATTGAGTGTCGCTATTCCATTCGAATTAAACAAAATGGTTGCTTAACTCCTTAAAACAAATTAATGAACCCTATTAAAGTATTGATAACGGATGACCATGCCTTAATCAGAGAGGTTTGGAGTTATATATTAAATAGCGATCCAAGATTTCAAGTGGTTGCTGATTGCGGAAGTGGTGAAGAGGCTATTGAGGCGGTAAAGACCCTTAAGCCTAATGTTGTGCTAATGGACATCAATCTACCCGGCATGAATGGCATCGAAACTGTTGGGCAGATTCGAAAATATTCACCATTAACAAAGATTCTAGGTATTTCAATGCATACCAATTCTGTCTACGTTAAGAAAATGATGCAAATGGGAGCATCTGGCTATGTAACCAAGAATTCTCCAAGAGAGGAAATGTTCAAAGCCATCGTAGAAGTATCCTCTGGTAGAAGATACATTTGTGCAGAAATCAAAAACCTTTTCCTTGAAAAAATGATCGATGGGGACGAAACTAAAAATGATATCCAAAGCCTATCTGCCCGAGAGTTGGAGATCACAGGTTATATTACAAAAGGATTTTCCTCAAAGGGAATTGCTGAATCATTATCCCTGAAGGTGAAAACTGTGGAAGTGCACAGACACAATATTCTTAAGAAACTTAAACTTCGTAATACACCAGCATTGGTCAATTTCCTCAATACTTCACCGGAGCACCAGTTTCAATAACAGTTCGAGAGTTTGACCACCTTCGCTACTCAACTACCAAAGCGCTGTGGCGGTAGGAAAGCTACGGTGGTTGAAAAAAGTTTGCGAGTTAAGAGTTGAAACTTGGCTTTATTTCTTTGGATCTTGTTATTTGTCTTTTGAGATTTACTTTGTACACACCTTATATAAGAAAAGGTCCCCATTGGGGACCTTTTTCTATTAATGCCTAGGATTGTTTTTTAGAACAATCTTTTTTTTCTGCGGATGTGCAGGAATCTGACTGTTTGCAATTTTCTGGTTTGCATTTCTCTTTACATTCCGGTTTGCATTTATGATCGCATTTCTTGCAACATTCACTTTTGCATTTTTTATCATCCTGGTTAGATGATGCCTGTACGCTGGCAGTTGTCAACATTGCCGCCAGGGCAAGGAAGATTATTTTTTTCATTTCTTATATATTTTAATTGATGGCTATGAGAATGACTTTCTCATCAACCATAAATGAGTAATTAATCCAGGGGTTAAGAACCCTGAGAATGACTGGGAAAAAACTAATTGATCAGATTAGAGATAAATCCGGCGGTTGCCAGGGAACTGAGATATAAGGATCCTTCCAGGGAGTTGAATGATACTTACTGAAATTATTATTTGACAAATTATATCTGAAGTCATACTTGATTCCTAATTGGGATGGAGAGGCATACTGAAAGCAACAAAAACAAACACAACTTGTTTCTTTTTTTGAGGCGCAATTCCTGTCCTCTTTTTCCTTGGGTGCTTTTTGACAACTACCCTTCATAGAATCCTGCTTCTTGCAACATGCATCTCCTTCCTCAATTATGGGAATTTCCATTTTCATCTCAAGTTGAAATGGAATATTTGAAAGGAAGAGTATTAGTGCTGGTATGATGAGTAGGATTCTCACGACATGAAAGTAGTAAAAGTTTTCAATGAAAAAGTCGCTTTAAGTTTAACCGCAAAGACACAAGGGCGTCAAGTTACGCCAGATGTCTTTGCGTAACCTTGCGTCATCGCGCCTTGGCGGTTAAACCCTAATGATGTTACCTCAACAAGGATTATTTTTGGCGGAGATTGCAAATATGAAAAAAAGATTCGCGTACGGACATGATAAATTGACCACCTTGGAAGCTGTTGGACTGGCAAGAGGTTCAGCTGAAGGATTTCTTTCTGATTCAGTAAAAGCCAGGATTCGGAAAGGGCAGGAGCAGGTTCAATCAATCGTTAAAAACAATAAGACAGTTTACGGTATTAATACTGGTTTCGGTATACTTGCCAATACGCTTATTTCAAAAGAAGATACTGTCATACTTCAACAAAAGATCCTTCAAAGTCATAGCGTTGGTGTTGGGAAGGAAGTTCCTTCAGAGATTGCCAGAATTATGCTATTGACAAAAGTTCATGCTCTCTCAATGGGATATTCAGGAGTTCAACTTGCAACCATAGAGAGGATCTTGTGGCATCTGGACAATGATGTGATACCTGTTGTTCCAGAAAAAGGATCAGTTGGTGCATCAGGAGATCTTGCTCCCCTCGCGCATTTATTTCTTCCATTGATTGGACTTGGAGAAGTTAATTGGCAGGGATCAAAGTATAGATCAATAGAGATCTTGAAAAAGTTCGGGTTGTCACCAATTGAGCTCGGACCAAAGGAGGGTCTGGCGTTGATCAATGGCACCCAATTTATTCTGGCTTTTGCTGTCAAAGCAGTACAGCGACTTCATAACTGCCTGGAAGCTTCAGACATCATTGGTGCCATGAGCCTGGAAGCCTTAACTGGTACTAAGGCTCCCTTTGATTCCCGGCTACATGAATTAAGACCATTCAAAGGCAATCAACTCGTTGCAGAACGCTTGAGAATTTTGCTGGAGGGCTCCGACATCATGCAAAGCCATATTGATTGCGGCAGAGTCCAGGATCCATACTCGTTGCGTTGTATGCCTCAGGTGCATGGAGCCTCAAGAAATGCATGGCTTCATTTGAAAGAACTAACAGAGATCGAATTGAATTCCGTTACAGATAATCCTATCATTTTTTCTGAAGATGATACAATCAGCGGTGGAAATTTCCATGGACAGCCCTTAGCTCTTCCATTGGATTATGCCTGTACAGCCGCAGCAGAGATTGGAAATATTTCTGATCGTCGCTGTTATCTTTTGCTTGAAGGCAAATGGGGATTGCCAATGCTATTGATGAATGATGTTGGATTGAATAGTGGCTTTATGATTCCGCAGTACACTACAGCGGCGCTCGTGACGGAGAACAAGACCCTTTGTTTCCCGGCTAGCGTTGATAGTATTCCAACTTCACTAGGACAGGAGGACCATGTGAGCATGGGAAGTATAAGCGGGAGGAAATTGAATACGGTACTCGATAATCTTGAATATATTCTTGCAATAGAGTTAATGACAGCCTGCCAGGCAATTGAATTTCGCAGACCTCTAAAGAGTAGCGCCATTCTGGAATTCGCACATGATTACGTAAGAGAATTCGTTGGATTTGCTCGTGAGGACAGGATATTTGCAGATGATATAAACAGGATCAGGGCAATCATCAGAGATTTTTCATTTGTTGAAAAGTTGAATCAATTTGCAGCATCGAAAGGAATAGAATTGAATCATGCTTTTCCATCTTTCAATCTGCAGTAAGGAATGCATGATTTTGACAATTAATAAACTTCAGAATCGATCTAGAAAAAATTCTTATGTCTATTACAATTAATCGTTACGATCCAATAAAATATAAAACGCCAACCGGACTCCAATTAAGTTGTAAGGGTTGGGTGCAGGAAGCAGCATTGAGAATGTTATTGAATAACCTGGACCCACAGGTGGCAGAGCGACCAGAGGAATTGATTGTCTATGGAGGCAGGGGTAAGGCGGCACGTAATTTTGAAGCATTGGATGCGATCATTGCCTCACTGAAGATTTTGGAAAACGATGAATCATTATTGGTTCAAAGCGGAAAACCCGTAGGGATTCTCAAAACACATAAAGATGCACCGCGCATCCTTATTTCAAATTCTCAACTTGTACCAAAATGGGCGAGTTGGGAACATTTTGATGAGTTAGAGAAGAAAGGGTTGATGATGTATGGGCAAATGACAGCCGGTTCATGGATCTATATCGGCAGCCAGGGTATCGTACAGGGAACCTATGAAACCTATGCAGCTGCAGCAAACCAACATTTCGGAGGTAGCCTAAAAGGAACTCTGAATGTAACTGCAGGATTGGGCGGAATGGGAGGAGCTCAACCCCTTGCCATCACCATGAATGAAGGTGTGGCCCTCATTGCAGAAGTTGAAAAATGGAGGATTGAGAAAAGGCTCGAAACAAAATATCTTGACTTACTCATTGAAGATATAGATGTGGCTATTGACGAGGCTTGTGAATTCAAAGCCCAGGGGAAAGCAATGAGTATCGGAGTACATTGTAATGCTGTTGCATTGCTTGAAAGATTAATTGAAAGGAAAATTATTCCGGACACTTTAACGGATCAGACTTCAGCACATGATCCATTGATAGGGTACTGGCCCCACGAAATTTCATATGAACAGGCAAAGGTTCTGCGTCAGGAAAATCCCGATGAATACCTTGAGTATGCATATCGTTCAATGTATCATCACGTTGAACTAATGCTCAAACTTCAGAAGGCTGGAGCCATCACTTTTGATTATGGGAATAATATCCGGGCTCGTGCAAAGGAAAAAGGACTGACAAATGCATTTGATTTTCCTGGCTTTGTTCCTGCATACATCCGTCCTCTTTTTTGTGAAGGAAAAGGTCCCTTCAGATGGGCCGCACTTAGTGGTGATACAGAGGATATAGCAGTTACAGATAAGGTGGTGCGAGAGTTGTTTCCTAACAATCATTCATTGATAAGATGGCTCGACCTTGCACAAAAGAAAATTGCTTTTCAAGGACTCCCTGCCCGCATTTGCTGGTTAGGTCAGGGTGAAAGAGAAAAAGCGGGATTAGCATTTAATGATCTGGTCAAGAATGGTAACGTAAAAGCTCCTATTGTGATTGGACGAGATCATCTGGACACAGGAAGTGTTGCATCCCCAAATCGTGAAACCGAAGCTATGCTTGATGGAAGTGATGCGGTTGCCGACTGGCCATTGCTCAACGCTCTTGTAAATACTGCGGGTGGAGCCTCATGGGTTAGCCTTCACCATGGAGGAGGAGTGGGGATGGGTTATAGCATTCATGCGGGAATGGTGATTGTTGCAGATGGAACGGAAGAAGCAGCGGCAAGATTAAGTCGCGTGTTAAGAAACGATCCAGGCATTGGAGTTATTCGTCATGCAGATGCAGGATATACTCTGGCAAAAGAAACAGCGGAAAAATTCGATCTTGATCTTTCTTCAAGGCTATAAACTTCAGCTACTGGAATTTGCAATCAGAAAGTTTCACCTCAATTCCCTTATGTCCTTTCATTTTCATGACTGCATCAAGATAGATCCATTGATGCTGATTCGAAACCTTAGGACCAAGAATGATCTTTTTTATAAAAGGACGAATTGGTTTGCTTGATTCAATAAATAATCTTCTCGGAAGAAATTGACCACCATTGTCGTCAACTTTTACCCTATTCATTTTTTCTTCTATTCTGGGCGCGGCAAATTGAATTACCCTTAATTCGTTTTCAAAAGCATAGTCAGCAGATTTGAATAGATATCTTATCTCGGAAAGAAACCTGTAGACAATCTTACTGATCACTTTATTAATTTCTGCATCCTGATACTCCTTGTCTCTTAAATCAATAAACGAATTGGTGGCGTCTCTAAGCTTTTGCATTGATGCATCGATCGCCTCCGCCTTATGACCGATCATTGCTTTCTGCCGTTTGTCATAATATAAGACAGTGTACAATGCTTCTGTCTCACGCTCCTTTTCTCCCACTGGTTCCGCCGAGGCCGTACCTCCGGTTGTGGTTCCACCTGTTGAGGATTCAATCTTGCTGGTTCCTGTAGTGGTAGTGGACCGGTGATTCATTTCATCAAAAATGTATCTCTTGTTCTTTCCAAAGAATTCCGGTTTGATCACCAGGCTGCAGCCTGCCGCTTCGGTCTTGAGTTCATCTTTGCCATAGGTTCTCCACATCACCAATTCATCTTCGTGATTTTTTATTTCTGAGGCAGGAAGAAAGCTTCCGAGATAGATGTTATTGTCTTCTTCCTGTCTTCCCCGATTGAAAAATTTTTCAATTGTTTCATCTTCCTCATCGGCCACGTCTTCCAGGCATTCAAAGAGCACCTTTCCCTCTTCCGGGTCATTCATATATACAACATTGTAGTATCGGAGCGAGGCTTCTTCTTTTGAACAAAATATTATGTCGATCACTTTCAATTTGGTATAGTGAACAACAGGCTCATTGTTATTTGCAAATGCATGATTGATGATCTCGTCGATTGCTTGTAAGAATGTACCTCCCCGCTCCTTGATAGCTGCCTGCTCCGCATCAGGTAATTTGTTTGCTTCATTCAACAAATAATAGAGCGCAATTTCAGGTTTACCTTTTGTAGGGCTTTCAACCTCAGAGATCCTTCCGGTTTTCGCTTTGATGTTATCTATAACAGTCTGAAGCCATTTGAAATTTCCATCAATGGAAATAGCTTTTTCATAATTTTCTATGGCCTTGTCAAACACTTCCTTCTGTGCATACAGGTCTCCAAGGTTACGATATACAAGGGCATAGTCAGGGTAGAGTTTCAAGGCTTCACCAAAATCTGCAAGCGCTTTTTCCTCATCACCCTTTACGTTCCATGCAAGTCCACGGTTATTGTACGCTAAAACGAAATCTGGGCGAAGTTTAATAGCAGTATCATAATCGTTGATTGCATTATCGTAGAGGTTCTTGTTGAAATATGCAAGTCCACGGTTTAAATAAGCATCTGCATAATCAGGTTGTAAATTAATTGCACGGTTAAAGTCCTCAATAGCCTTATCAAATTCATTCTTACCAAACCAGGTAAGCCCACGGTTGTGATACCCGGGAGCATACTCGCTGTTCAAAGAAATTGCCTTGCTGTAATCCTCCAGAGCTTTGTCGAACTCGAATTTATAATACCAGCAATTGCCACGCACTATAAAGGCATCGGTAAAATCAGATTTTAATTGAATGGCTTTATTCAGGTCATCGATCCCTCTATCATATTCACCTTTATATTCGAAAACCAGGGCACGTGTGTAATAAGCATTCGCATAGTTTGGATTCAAAAGAATCACTTCGTTAAAATCGAGGATTGCTTTGTCATAATCTCCCAGATTATACCAGGCCAATCCCCGGTAATAAAATGCATTGAAACTGGGAAACAATGAAATCGACCTGCTAAGCGACTCAATTGCCTTGCTATAATCGCCTGCACTATAGTGTTGAAGACCTTCGTTTAAGATTTCATCGGATTGCCTTTGAATTTCCTCAGAGTTAGATGCCATCCGAAATTATTTGAATTGATTAAAGGGGTTTGCAGCCTAAACCATCAGTTTTAAACCACGATTTAAGTTATGAATTAATATCTTTATTTCATGCCCTCGATCCTCGTAACCAACATACGTCAGTTAGTAAACATTCGGGAAGATGAATACCTGTTGCGTGGTAAGGAGATGGCGCGATTACCCTGTCTTGAAAACGCTTATCTCCTTATTGAAGACGAACAAATTGCAGCTTATGGAGAAATGACTTCAATAGGCGACCTTGAAAAATCAATTGGAAATTCTATCGATGCCTCGGGACAGTTTGTCTTGCCATGTTGGTGCGATTCTCACACGCATCTTGTATTTGCAGCAAGCAGGGAAGAAGAATTCGTTGAGAAAATACGAGGAACAACCTATGCTGAGATCGCAGCAAAAGGAGGAGGAATTCTAAACTCTGCCAGAAAGATGAATGAGGCTGCTGAGGATGCATTGTTCTATCATGCATGGAAACGACTTGAAGAAGTATCGATGTTAGGAACAGGAGCTATCGAGATCAAAAGTGGGTATGGTTTGACAGTGGAAGGAGAATTAAAAATGTTGCGAATAATCAAGCGACTGAAACAAAGGTCCAATCTTACTATTCGATCAAGTTTTCTTGCTGCCCATGCATATCCTGCAGAATATCAAGATGACCATCAGGGTTACCTTGACCTCATTATTAATGAGATGTTGCCTGTAATAGCAAGAGAAAAACTTGCAGATTATATCGACGTGTTTTGCGAACAAGGATTTTTTTCTCCAGAGGAAACAGAAAGGGTTTGCCAGGCCGGGATGTACTATGGACTCAAGCCAAAGATCCATGCGAACCAGCTAAGCCTTTCAGGCGGTGTTCAAACTGGAGTAAAGATGGGAGCGATTTCTGTGGATCATCTTGAAACAATGGATAGCGAAACGATAAACGCATTGGCACATTCAAAAACAATTGGGACCCTTTTACCAACAGCTGCTTTCTTCTTGCGCATGCAATTCCCACCTGCCCGTGAACTGATCAATGCGGGCTGTGCCATTGCAATTGCATCGGATTATAATCCTGGATCATCGCCTACGGGAAATATGAACCAGGTTGTTTCAATGGCCTGCATTGGCATGAAAATGTTACCTGAAGAGGCAATAAATGCAGCCACTTTAAACGGAGCGTTTGCAATGGAAGTTGACAAAGTTGCCGGAAGCATAACATTGGGTAAACACGCAAATCTGATATTTACAAAACAAATCCCCTCCCTTGCCTATCTTCCATATGCTTTTGGAACAAACAATATTGAAAAAGTAATGATCAGAGGCGAATTCATTAATTGATTATTTATGAACTACAAAGAATCTCAACTTAAAGAAATTCCAAGTTCTAAATTAACTTCAGAATCAACTGGCAGAAATCCGATGGTTCATTTCAAATTCTACAATAAGCAGGATGTACTTTCTCTTACAAGGGTCCGTCGCTTTGAAACCAAGTTGGGTGAAATGATCCAGGTTATCGACAATTCAAATAACATTGAGAAATCACTGAATGATACTGTGTCAAAATATGTGCTTTTTGGAATTCCGGAGGACATAGGCGTTCGTGCTAATGGTGGATTGCCAGGCGCAGATACGGCCTGGGTTCCCTTCCTTCAATCTTTTCTCAACATTCAGAGCAACGATTTTTTGCCAGGCGATGAGTTACTTCTGCTCGGGCATTTTGATTTCAGTGATATACAATTCCTGATCGATAAGAATGCACAAACAGACGATGAAAAAATAGAAGCTTACCGTCATGCTGTTAATACAATTGACGAAGAGGTAGAGCAGCTTGTCAAATTGATCACTGCCGCAAATAAGATCCCAATAGCAATTGGAGGGGGTCATAATAATGCATATCCAATGCTTAAAGGAAGTGCCAAGGGTTTGCATAAGGCTGGATTAATTCCTCTTGCACAGATCAATTGCATTAACCTGGATGCTCATACGGATTATCGTCCGATGGAAGGTCGGCATAGCGGCAATCCATTCCGGTATGCAGAGGAGGATGGCTATTTGCAGAAGTATTGCGTATTAGGGATACATGAAAACTATATTCCGCAGAATGTATGGATGGACATAGTAAATAATCCATTCATCGACTGTATTACCTATGAAGACATCTTCGTACATGAGAAGCGCAGCTTCATGCAATCTGTTGCCCATGCTACGGGCTTCGTTGATGATACTTATGCGGGAATTGAATTAGATCTTGATAGTATTGAGGATGTATTATCCAGTGCGGCTTCTCCTTCAGGATTTCTTTCACTTCATGCAAGACAATTTGTGACTTTTGCAGCTATTGATTCCAAGCCTGCCTACCTTCATATCTGCGAAGGTGCAACTAACCTTATCAATGGAAGGACTGATGAGTTCACAGGTAAGTTGATTTCCTACCTTGTTTCAGATTTTGTGAAAGCCGGTGAAGAAAAATAATTTAACCGCCAGGAAACAAAGACGCAAAGCTTCTCCAGGATTTCCTAGCGTAACCTTTGCGCCCTGGCGTCTTGGCGGTTAAACTCCTAGAACGCTATCCCAAGGTTGATATAGGTCCCCAGCTTTTTGGATTGATCTGAATATGTAACACTAATCTCAAGCGGGCCTAAGGCAAAATTATACGCAAAACTCAATGCATACCCGGTAAGGAAATCTGGGTTTTGAAAGAAATTACTCTTGCTGATGAAATTTGTAAAGAGAACATTTGCCCTTCCTGTTAAATAAGTATTGTTGAATAATTCATATCTAACGGCTGCCTGATATGCAAGCACTGATGGCGTATAAAGAGTTCCTTCCTGGAGTCCGGCAAAAGTTATCTGATTGCGGAAAGTCTTGGTAAGTCCACCAATAACAAATTCATTCATTACATTATTAGTATAATCGAAATTTACTCCCGCCTGTAGATTTTGCAAGATGACAGTTCTGCGATTCACTGGAGAATATTGTTCTGCATTAACGACAATCCGATTATATGGATCGGACCCAATAAGGATGGAATCTGGATCACTTATTGGCTTTCCATCAAGATAAAAACTGATATTGGGATCCTGCCTAAGTACCCTTCCAATTTCTGTTTCTAATTTTACGCCCGTCTTTGGAAAAATATTTCTGTCGAGAGAATTTTGATTCAGAAAAATAAATCCGGTTGTAATAGTATTCTTTCCTGTAAATGAAAGATCAGGTCTTATGGAAGGGGTATATCTCAACCATTCAAACCTTGTACCTAATCCTAATGAAAGGTTTCTATAAGTTGAATATTGAAACCTGCCATCCATTTTGAAAAAATTCTGTCGATAAATTCCGTCCTGTTTATATTGATCATAACTGGTCACATCAAAACGATCAAATTGTGTTCCCAACCGAAGTGAAAAATCTTTTTTGCGTCCCAGATATTGCAAATGCTCAGCCCGAACATTGATACTTTCTCCAATATTCAGGGTCAGCAGGTTTCTTGAATTCTTAATGAAGAAATTTCTCGAAGTAATATTTGTAATAATTCCAATCCCGGTAAATCTATTATAATGCAGTCCGAATTTTGCGAATGTCAAAGGGTTTTCATTTACTTCAAAGATGATCTTATGGGAACTATCGTCCTGTTTGATGAGCGAATAAACAATCCTGTTATAATACCTCGTCCCGAATGCCTTTCTAACCATTGTATTTAACTGACGGACTGAATACGTTTTGGGAATTGTAAAATCCATTGTGTGAAGAAAAAATGCTTCTGTTGTTTCCTCAATACCTTTAACCTCAACTGAAGTCAAACGAACAGGTTTAGGCTCCGGAAGTCGATCTTTCTTAAAGCCAGAGGGTCCATATATCGATTCCAGAGAATCTGCAAGGTGTTTAAAAGCTGGATAAAGCGTTCTGCCGAGTTCAATTCCAGATTTCAATATTTCATCAGCCTGGCCAAAGCTTCCCATCGCATACTTATCAAGTTGATGAGGGATATAAATATTACAGAGTGGAACTTCTTTCCTGTTATCCTCGGCCTCGCGGAAGAAGGCAATCTGCAGGAGTACCTGGATTACATTTCTCACCTCGTTGGAAGGAAGCAATCCGGTTGCTACGTTGCTACCGATCACAATATCCGCACCCATTGCTTTTACATCCCAGACCGGAAAGTTTCTTACGATACCCCCATCAACCAATCGCTTTCCATCAAAATCTACAGCTGTGAACAAGGATGGGATAGCCATACTGGATCGTATAGCTGAAACTATTTCTCCCTTTTCAAGTAATACAGCCTCGCCACTTCCCACATCGGTGCCAATACATTTAAAAGGAATATTGAATTGAGAAAAATCCTTATTGTCATGGGCGCTGTAAAAGGCTTCTGAAAGCTTTAGCCATAGTTCCTGGCCTTCCAATACTCCAGAGGGCAAGCGAAAGCGATTGTTGATCCATGGCAGTTCAACAATGTATTTATTATACTCCTCTTTTTCTTCCATGAATAAGGAACGAAGCGTGGATTGATTACTCAGAAGAGGATCCCAATCCGTGGATTTTATCAGGCGTTCCAGTGAATCTCCGCTGTAACCAATTGCATACATGCCGCCTATAACCGCACCCATACTGGTTCCTGTGATATAATCAATCTTGAGTCCTGCTGAATCGATGGCTTTCAATATTCCAATATGTGCAAGTCCCTTGGCTCCTCCGCCACTCAGAGTAAGGCCAATTTTAGGCCTTGAAGCATTTTGAGCTTCGATTGAAAAATGGAAAAAAAGTAGAATCAGTGGTAGGCAGAGTTTCATAAGAAGGCCAATAATCCTCAAATTACAAAACCATATCTATGAAATAAATAATAAGGAGGCTAAAGTTTAATACCCGTAATTCATTATTTTCATTCTCAAACTGTTTTATATGAGAATCTTTAGTAAGACTTTCACGGTAGGAATTTCCATAATTGCTCTAATTGCTATGTCTGTAGCATTCTCGGCTCCTCCAGAAAGGATTTATAAGAACCTGAAAGTTCTTCCAAAGAATATATCAAAAGAGAACCTGGATACGGTTATGAAGTCCTTTACTGCGGGACTAGGGGTAAAATGTAATTTTTGTCATGCAAATTCCAAAGAGGACCCAAAGAAGATGGATTTTGCCAGCGATGAGAAAGGTGAAAAAGGAATTGCACGCAAAATGATGAAGATGACTAATAAGATCAATAAGAAATATTTCGATTATGCGAAGAATGATGCTGGTCAATCGGTACAGGAGGTAAGTTGTTATTCATGCCATCATGGTGAAGCGCATCCTGCTAAAAGGCCTCCTGCACGCCAGGGTGGTAATCAAAATCCTAATCAGAAGGCTAAGGACGGAAAGTAATTACACGAATTTTACCGAATTACACGAATTGTGTTTCAGATTTCGACTTCGTTCGGGGATGCGTTATTTGCATTCCATCTCTCGACTTCGCTCGATCTGGAACAACAACCCTTCGACTTCGTTCGGGGATGCGTTATTTGCATTCCATCTCTCGACTTCGCTCGATCTGGAACAACAACCCTTCGACTTCGCTCAGGGTCATCACTCTCGCTCATCACTCTCGCTCATCACTCTCACACTCGCTCTTCCCCAATAGCCCCTTCGACTTCGCAAAGGAACTTGCTCTTAATCGGGAACATCAAAATTTAATTCGTGTAATTCGATAAAATTCGTGTAATAAAATCTGTAATCAAGTCAGCACCTTTTTTTCTAAATCCATGATCTTTTCAAATAGTTCCTCATACTGAGAGTTTAGCTTGAATAGATCATCCTCGGCGGCTTTGAAACCGGATTCTGCCTGGAGGAATTTGTTCTTATCGGCATAGGTGGAGGGATCAGACAGCATCCCCGCTAGTCTTGATTTATTTTCAGCTGCTTTGCCTATTTTTTCTTCGATCTGCTGAAATTGTTTTTGATATTTCTGAAGTTCCTTTTTCAATTCCCGTTGGGCCGCCTGTTCGGCAGGAGAGAGGCTATTTTCCTGCTTTTGCCTTTGTATCTTCTTTTTATCTTCTTTAGGGGTGATTTCCTTTGTTGATTCGGTCTTTTCCCTGGTATCAGCCATTCTCTTCTTCCACTCTACAAGCTCTTCATATCCCCCATCAAATTCCTTGATCTTGAGGTCATCTATTTCCCAGATCTTGTCAGCTACCCTGGAAATAAAATACCGGTCGTGACTAACCAGAATTATACTTCCTTCATATCGCTTCAGGGCTTCAATCAATAATTCCACTGAATGAATATCCAGATGATTTGTAGGTTCATCCAATATCAAAAAATTTGCCTTGCTGACCATGGTCTTTGCCAATGCAACTCTTGCCTTTTCGCCACCACTTAAGACCCGGATCTTTTTTTCAACCTCATCTCCACTGAAAAGAAAACAGCCAAGCAGTGTACGCAATTCAAGTTCAGTTTTCTGGCTTCCGGCCGATTTCAATTCATCCAGTACGGTATGGTTGACCTGAAGTGCCTCCAATTGATGTTGAGCATAGAATGCTTCCTCAACATTGTGACCCCATCTTCTTTCTCCTTCAAAAGGTTCAGTACCTGCAATAATCCGCAACACGGTGGATTTGCCTTTTCCGTTCGCTCCAATCAGTGCAATCTTATCTCCACGATTAATCTCCGCTCCGGTATGCTGGATGATCTTGATGTCTCCGAATGATTTTGAAACATCATTCAATTCAACCAGTACTTTTCCGGGTATCTTATCTATTGTGAAATTTATCCTGATGTTAGGTCGCTCAATTTCCACATCCTCAATTCGGTCCAGCTTATCAAGTCTCTTCATGGCACTTTGTGCGGCTGCTGCTTTAGATGCTTTTGCCCTGAATCGTTCGATGAAGCGTTCTTGCTGACGAATAAAATCCTGTTGATTTTCAAAAGCGCGTTGCTGTAATTCTACCCGCTGTGATTTTTCTGTTTCATAAAAATCATAATTGCCATTATATACATGCAACTCCCGCTGATAAACCTCTACGATTTTAGTCACCATTCTGTTCAGAAAATATTTATCGTGACTAACGATAACAACAGAACCCTGGTAGTGCACAAGGTATTTTTCAAGCCATTCTATGGAAGGAAGGTCAAGGTGGTTTGTTGGCTCATCCAATAATAGGAGATCGGGCTGCTGAAGGATCATTTTTGCGAGCAACACTCGCATTCTCCAGCCTCCGCTGAACTCACGGTATGGACGTTGAAGATCCTGGTTTGAAAATCCAAGTCCCTGTAAAACTTCTTCGGACTTATGGTGAATTGTATAGCCTCCCAGGGTTTCCAGTTCATGGAGTCTGTCAGTGTATTGGAATAAAAGAGTTTCATTAGAGCTTTCCGAGCCCTCAAGACGGTTTCCCAATTCTTCGATCTCTTTTTCCAATTGAAGTATTCGTTCAAAAGCGCCAAGTGCTACGTTCAGGATGGAATCGTTTGTATCAAAACTCAATAGATCCTGGTGCAAATAACCAATAGTAGTTGCGCGACTTCTCTCAACACTGCCCTCAGAAGCGGTATATTCTCCAACCAACAACTTAAGGATGGTTGATTTACCAGTTCCATTATATCCAATCAGTCCAATCCGTTCATTTGGTTGTATATGCCAGGTTGCATCACGTAGTATGGACCTCGCCCCGAATTCGAAAGTTACATTTGTGAGTCCCGCCAACATGGGTACCTGGAAATTTTAGTTTAATAATTCTGATGGCCGCAAAATTCGGGTAATTCCGTTAAAAAGGGAGTCTCTATTGAAAGATGAGGCTAATTAGGAATTGGGAAGTGGGGATTTGGTGATCAAGAAAACGTTAATCTATTCCATTGCAGTTGACAGTTAACAGATGACTGCAGACAGTTTACTTAATTCCTAATTACAAATTCCTAATGCCTTCCAATCAACAACTCAACTAATCTACCATTCCACTATTGAGAGTGTAGCCCCTACGGGGCATGATTGCATTGTATTTTGCTTGCTACCGACAGGTAGCCCCTACGGGGCAAAGAATTCCAAACTACTGTTTGGCCCTTTCTTCCCCAATTCCCATTTCCTAATTCCTTTTCAACCAATTAACCATTCAACTATTCAACTCATCCTAATCCCTAATTCCCTAATCCAAATCCCTAAATACACGAAGGATTATTTGTGCTGTAGAAGTATCCTGCGCTACCTTTGCAAAAAATATTTCTCATGATAAAGAGGGTCCTTGCGTTATTGGTGCTCATCCTTGTACTGGTTGTCGTTTATTGGCTTTTCTTCAAGCAAAAGGAAAATACATCTGAAGTTCCCAAGCAAAAAGCGCTTGGTATCAGCAAGAATTCTGATGCTTTCAATAGTTCGTTTGATCTGCTTCTTAGCAATTATCTGGAATTGAAGGATGCACTTGTGGTTTATGATACAAGCAAGGCAAATGCAGCCAGCAAAAAACTTTACGATGCAGCAGAAGCCCTCAAGTTGGATGAGTTAAAAGGAGATTCTACTGGCGCACTCAAGGCTACGGCCAAGGACAATGCATCAACTATTAGTGGATCTGCGAAGGCATTGGTTGGAGAGACTGATCTTACCGAAAAAAAGCGTGAGTTTCATATGATCTCAAACGCACTCTATGATCTTGTCCGAACTGTTAATTTCGACCAAAAAGTTTTGTACTACCAGGAGTGTCCAATGGCCTTCAATGAAACTGAAGCTGCACAATGGATAAGCAACAGTTCTGAAATTGTTAATCCTTATCTGGGCAATAGCCATCCCAAGTTTAAATCCTCAATGTTGCACTGTGGTGAGATAAAAGATTCAGTTGGATACAAGAAAAATTAATTAACAATATTTGTTGGAGTTAGCTTTCTTTCTATCATATGAAAACAATTGGCCCTTAGGAGATCGCTTAAAAAGCAATGCAGCACAGAAACACGGTTGAATACCCGACAAGGTTTACGATTTATTTAATCATTCTTGGCATTTTCGGATTCTCATTGACTTCTTTTGGCCAGCAGAAATTTACATTGAGCGGTTATGCCAAAGATTCATTGAGCAGTGAAACAATAATTTCAGCCACAATTACCGTAAATGGTCAGGGTAAGGCTGTCAGCAGTAACCAATATGGATTTTATTCCATTACACTGGCCGAAGGAAATTATGAGATAACTGTTACCCATGTTGGATATAATACCCTCTCCACAAATCTGAAATTTGATAGAAATTTTTCTATTGATTTTTTATTGATCCCCAAGGCGACAACTTTTACTGAAGTCATAGTGTCCTCCCGAAGAAGAGATGCAAATGTGAAGAATGCTCAAATGGGAAAATTCGATCTTTCAATGAATCAGGTCAAGGCTCTACCTGTTTTGTTGGGCGAGATTGACATTTTGAAAACTATTCAATTATTACCCGGGGTCAGAAATGCAGGAGAAGGCAATACCGGGCTTTATGTAAGAGGAGGTGGGCCTGATCAGAATTTGATCATGCTGGATGACGCGATCGTTTACAACACTGGCCATCTGTTTGGATTTTTTTCAATATTTAATGCAGATGCAATCAAGAATACTACTCTGATCAAGGGCGGGATGCCAGCGCAATATGGCGGAAGACTATCAAGTGTTCTTGACATCGCGATGAAGGATGGAAATATGAATCAATTGCAGGTTGATGGTGGAATTGGTTTGATCGCTTCCCGGCTATCGGTACAGGGACCGATCAGGAAGGACAAGGCCTCATTCATCGTTTCTGCAAGAAGAACTTACATCGATGCACTTATAAAACCCTTTATTAAAAAGTCTAGCCAATTCTATGGTTCTGGTTATTATTTCTATGATCTGAACACAAAAATAAATTATCGGTTTTCCGAGAAAGACAGAATTTACCTGAGTGGTTATTTTGGGAATGATGTGTTTGATTTTAAAAACTCAAGAAGGTCATTCAGCGCAAATATTCCATGGGGAAATGCAACTGCCACGCTAAGATGGAACCATGTATTCAACCGCAAACTTTTCGCGAATACAACCCTTGTTTATAATAAATACAAATTCGCTTTTAATGCAAGTCAGCAGGATCTGTCGCTTAGTCTGGCATCAGGTATCCGCGATTGGAATGGAAAGGTTGATTTCGATTTTTATCCATCACCCTTGCATAAACTGAAATTTGGCGGACAGTTCACATACCACAGATTTACACCTAATATTCTAAGCGGCAGACAGGATTCAACCATTTTCAATCCGAAGAATGAATCAATCAAATTCGCAAATGAATCGGGCATTTATTTTCAGGATGATTGGGAATTGAATGAGAAGGTGAGGGTGCACCTTGGTTTGAGATGGAGTGGTTTCTCCCAAATAGGTCCTTATAGCAAATATGATCGTGATGTGAATGGAAATAAGACTGACAGTACGGTATATAAGAATGGGGAACTTGTAAAATCTTATGGAGGATTAGAACCCAGATTCACGCTCAGGTATTCTATTGATGATGAAACTTCCGTAAAGGGGGCGATCACTAGAAATCTCCAATACATTCATCTGGTCAGCAATGCCGGAACCACTTTGCCAACTGACCTATGGGTGCCAAGTACATTTAGGGTGCAGCCACAAAAAAGCTGGCTCTACGCTCTGGGTGTGTTTAAGAATTTCGCGGATAATACATATGAAACTTCCATCGAAGCATATTATAAAACAATGGAGAACCAGATCGAGTATCGGGAAGGATATACACCATCTCTGAAAGATCCAGAGGAAGAATTTGTATTTGGAAAGGGATGGAGTTATGGGACGGAATTATTCGTCAATAAATCAAAAGGAAAACTTACTGGCTGGATCGGATATACTCTTTCATGGACATGGAGAGAATTCCCTGAGCTTAACGAAGGCAAAAAATATTTCGCCAAATACGACAGGAGGCACGATCTTTCTGTGGTTGCAACCTATGAATTGAATAATAAATGGAAGTTATCAGGAATCTTTGTTTATGGAACCGGAAATGCAACCAGTCTGCCGGAGAGATTTTATATTCTGAATGGAGTGTTGACTCAGGAGTACAGTAAAATTAACCAATACAGATTACCCGCCTATCATCGTTTGGATCTGTCTGCAATCTATTCACCACCTGCAAATGCTAAACGTAAATGGAAACAGAATTGGGTATTCAGTATTTACAATGTTTACAGTCGGCTTAATCCTTATTTTATATATTTCGATCAGGAAGGGAGTGCATTTAATGGGAGTCTGAATGTGGAAGCTCGGCAGGTTTCATTATTCCCGATCATTCCTGCGGTTACCTGGAATTTTAAATTCTAAGCTTTACCGCCAAGGCGCGATGGCGCAAGGGTACGCAAGGAAAGACATTTGGAATGTTTTTGTTCAGAATGAAGGAAATCTTTACTTTTCTCGTCTATGTTTAATAAATCAAAAATCATGAGGAAATTTTCGTTTATCGTTTTATTGCTTTCTTGTCTTTCGTTCCAAATAAGTGCTCAAGAGGAAAAAGTAGACGCGGGGATGATTCAAAAGATCCGCAAAGAAGGGCTTGAAAATTCGAAGGTGATGGATATTGCCTTTCACCTGACAGATCAGAGCGGACCCAGGCTTACAAATTCACCAGGATATTATAAAGCAGCAAACTGGGCAATTAGTGAATTGAAAAAGTGGGGTTTAGAAAATTCGAAATTAGAGCCTTGGGGAAATTTTGGAAAGGGCTGGGAATTACAGAGATCCTATCTGGCAATGACAGCCCCTTTTTATAAACCGATTATTGCCTATCCAAAAGCCTGGACTTCAGGTAGTGGAGGATTGCAAACTGCCGAAATATTGCTGATAACTGCAAAGGATTCCATAGAGTTGATGACAATGTCGGGGAAATTGAAAGGCAAAATAATAATGCTGGGGCTCACAGACACCATTCTAAAGCCAAGTTTCAAAGCTGATGCAGAACGTTTGGCCGATACTGCACTCCAAAGTATGGCGAATTATGTTCCACCGACAACCACACCTGCGCGTCAGGGCGGTGGCAGAGGCCGGGAGGATTGTTTGCATTTGCTAACCTTATCCGCCAATTCGCTAAGAAAGAAGGTGCGCTCGCTATCTTAAGCACTAATTCAAGAGGAAAAGATGGAACACTCTTCGTTCAGGGTGGCGGTGCATACCAGTTGACCTCTCCGGAAAATTTCACTGATCTGGTCATCGCTTTCGAAGATTATATGAGTATTCTGAGGCTTGCAAAATCAGGCGTTCCTGTAAAGGTTGAAATGGATGTCAAGACCAAATTTCATAGTACCGATGCAACAGCTCACAATGTAATTGCCGAAATAAAAGGTACTGACAGTAAGTTGAAAGAGGAAGTAGTTATGCTTGGCGGACATCTTGATTCATGGCAGGGGTCCACTGGTGCAACTGATAATGCTGCAGGTTGTGCAGTAATGTTGGAAGCTGTGCGCATATTGAAAACTCTTGGGGTACAACCGAGAAGAACTATTAGAATAGCGCTATGGAGTGGGGAAGAACAAGGTTTGTTGGGATCTCGAGAACTTATGTAAAAAATCATTTTACAGATACTGCAACAAAGAAAGTCAATGCGGCTGGAGAAAAAGTATCTGTTTATTTCAATCTTGATAATGGAACTGGTAAGATCAGGGGTGTTTATTTGCAAGGGAATGAAAACGTAAAATCCATTTTCGCAAAATGGCTTGAACCATTTAATGACCTGGGAGCTACTACGGTAACCTTGCGGAATACCGGAGGGACTGACCATCTTGCATTTCATGATGTTGGCATACCAGGGTTTCAATTCATCCAGGATGATATCGAATATGACACGCGCACCCATCATACAAATATGGATAGCTTCGATCACCTCTTACCGGAGGATCTGAAGCAAGCTGCAACCATTATTGCTGCATTTGTTTACAATGCTGCAATGCGTGATGAGAAATTACCAAGGAAGCCGGTTGAGGTAAGAACAGCTGGTAATTAAGATTTAACCGCAAAGGCGCCAAGGCGCAAGGTTTCGCAAAGAATCCTTGCGTTCCTTTGCGCCTTTGTTCCTTGGCGGTTAAACTTCCTAATAATTCGGGTTTCGTTGAAGATAGATCTCCAGGTGATCGTAGCCCTTGTTAGTGGCATGACCTTTTCCCTTGATTCGTTTGTCTTCAACCTTCAAGGCAAATTCGCAGAGACTGAAATCTTTTTCATTCAATCCAGAAGTCACCACTTCATTTTCCTTAATGAATAGTGTCTTCTTTTTTTGATCAAACTTTCCGGTAAACTTGCTGATTATGCTTCCTTTTTCAGAAGCTTTAATAGTCATTGTGCCGGAAATTTCGTTTCCAACCGTTGAATTAAAATCAACAGAGATGCGGTACTCCTTAAACTCGCCTTTGTTTCTTGAAGTTTGAAATCCGTACCAGGTTCCAGAGATGTCTTGGCTGAAACTGTTGTGGCCTGCAAACAGGCAGATAGATAGAAATAATTTTCTTAACATGGCTAAATTTTTACAGATTAAAAAATTTAGTCTCCACATGTGACGATTCAAAACAACAACAGTAGTAACAAGCAGCCTATTGGGAAGGTTGATACACAAACTTCACCACTGCACTCTTTTGATCAGTTGAAGAAACTCTAAGCTCGTACCTTTTTTTGCCGGCCGTAATTACCATGAGTGCAGTATTGGGAGGAATGCGTCCAAGATTATCAGCATACATCATTAATTCATATTCGGTTCCTGGGAATGCATACACTAGCAAGGAAAGAGCCTTATCAGTCAATCTCTTTTTGTATAGCAGCAGAAGGTATTATTCAGAAAGATAGAAACAGTATCATCATCTATTTCAGCATTATCATATAGGTCAATCTTTATTTCAGATGTGTCAACCTTATAAGCCTGCACAACGTCTTTTTCTCTTGGTTTCAACTGAAGCCCCTGTTGAATCTTTGCGAGGGTATCATTCTGTTTTACCTGAACCGGGAATTCTGATTGCATCACACGCTGTAGACTGATTCTTCCAGGAGGGCAAGCGCCTCGCCTTTCCATTTCATATCCTTTCCATTCACCAGTAAGAAATTCTTCTTTCCCATTTACACTATAGATGAGATCATATGTCTTTATGCAAGGCACGCAATCTCTGGGTATTTGGAAATGCAGAACCTTGCTCTCAATAATCACAAGTCTCTTTGTTTGAGCATTATACCTGCCATTGAAATCAAGTCGTACATACCTGTTCTTATCATAATAATCATAGGAGTTGCCAGCTATATTATTATTGCCATCGATGTTAACCTGAAGCTCTAAATAATAAATTGGATAACAGCCGCCGGGGTCCTGTGTGAGCTGACCACGCCAAACTCCATTGAGATTTTGACCGAAGACTGATACAGTTAGAACAATGAGAAATGATAAAAAAATGAATCGCATTGATCGCATTGAGGGAAATTAAAAATAATGCCGAACCTTCTGTCAAAATTTATGTGAACGGCAGTAATTATTTTTTCTCATACTTGAATATTACAACCGCGTTCTTCTGTTCATTTGAGGTAATCCTGACTTCAAATCGTTTGTCACCCGACTTTACGATCATAAGTGAGGTGTTAGGAGGAATTTCGCCAAGGTTCTCAGCCACCATCACCAATTCATGGTAATCGTTATCATCGTCCAGTTTCAATTTTACGGTGATAGGCTGATCGGTTAGTCGCTGTTTGGAAACCACAAGCTTTTTGTCAAGGTAAACTGAAACAGTATCATTATCGATCGTGCCGTTATCATAAAGGTCAACCGATACTTCTGTTGAATTCAGGATGATGGTTTTCACCAATTCGTTTTGGCGGTTTGCCAATACTTTGGGAGTCGGGATGGTAACTTTCCTGTCAGGGGTCTTGACCGAATCGGTTCTGCCGGGCGAGATAATTGTTTTGGATGGATTTGTTTTGACGATTTCTTTTTCAGGCTTTGTAACAGGCGGATCTTTCTTTTTAACGATAGGAGGAGTTGTGGTTTTCTTTTGAGTTGTGGTATTCTTTTGAGTTGTTGTTTTAGGCGGTGTGGTAGTAGTCTTCTTTGGGGGATCAGATTTTACAAGTGGAGGAGTATTTTTTTTCTTCAGCGCTTCTTCTTCCTTCTTAATAAGGAAAGGCTCTTTATAAAAATCAGATGTTATGACCTTTCTAAGGAAAACAGTTCCTCTTCCACAGGAAGCCGAATCACGAATGTTCATACTTGTATATGTTCCTTCCATGATCTCTTCGTCGCCATTTTTCGAATAATGCATGAACAGAGTCATAATGCAGGCATCACTTCCATCGGCCATTCTCACTTCTACAATCTTAAGTTCCTCAAGCATTACTTTGCCTGACTTTATATTTACAGCACCCTTGCAGCTTGCCTTGCCATAAAAAACTGTGGTCTTGTAGGAATAGGTCACGCCACTGAAGGCTTGATTTCTTTGATCTACCTGGACTTCAAATTTGTATTTGTCCTCGATGCCATAAATTTTTTCTATAACGCTGCTATTATTAGATTGGAAATGGCCTCTCCAAATGCCGGTGAGGTCCTGGGAGAAAGCCAATGAGGGTATCAGCAATAAAACGATAAAAAAATACTTCATGCGCTGCAATTCTTACAAAAGTAAGTTACCCTAAAATTCATTTCTAGGAATTAATTCGTAAACGGTAATCTGGCAACACTTTGTTAAATTTGCCGCCTCTGACGATGCAGGATATCAGGCCCGGGATGCAATCAGACTTACTCCATTGCATCAGCGCTAATGTATCCTGCATCATCATTAAAATCATGAATTAAGAATGATGAAGATCACTCTTCCAGATGGTGCAGTTCGTGAATTTGAAAATGGCACAACCGCTTTTCAGATTGCCAGGTCTATTTCTGAAGGTCTTGCGCGAAAAGTCCTTGCAGCAAAAGTGAATGGGGAAGTCTGGGATGCCAACAGACCAATTAATAATGACTCAAGTCTGAAATTGCTTACCTGGGACGACGCTGATGGTAAGTCGACCTTTTGGCATTCCTCAGCCCATCTTATGGCCGAAGCCGTTGAATCACTTTATCCAGGTGTTAAATTCTGGGTAGGTCCGGCGGTAGATAATGGCTTCTATTATGATATGGATCTTGGAGACAAAACTGTTTCTGAGGAAGATCTGCGCCGGCTGGAAGTCAAGATGGCGGAATTAGCAAAAGTGAACAGTGCATACAGCAGAAAGGAAATACCAAAGGAGGAAGCAGTAAATTATTTCCGCGAAAAAGGAGATCAATATAAACTGGACCTTCTTGAAGGATTAAAGGACGGCGAGATAACTTTTTATACCCAGGGAAATTTTACTGACCTCTGCCGGGGCCCGCATATTCCATCTACTGGATTTATCAAGGCAATTAAACTCACAAACATTGCCGGTGCGTATTGGAAAGGCGATGAAAACAATAAACAGCTTACCCGACTTTATGGAGTCAGTTTCCCGGCTCAAAAGGATTTGGATGAGTATCTAAAGATGATTGAGGAGGCAAAAAAAAGAGACCATAGGAAACTCGGAAAGGAACTCGGAATCTTCACCTTTGATGATGATGTTGGTCCAGGACTTGCGCTTTGGTTGCCAAATGGAACTATTGTGATAGAAGAATTAGAAAGGTTGGCCAAGGATACGGAGCAGGATGCAGGCTATAAGAGGGTAGTGACACCCCACATTGCAAAGGAAAGCTTATACCTCACTAGTGGTCATCTTCCGTATTACCAGGATAGCATGTACCCTCCAATGACCCTTGAGGGTGTTAAGTATTATCTGAAAGCAATGAACTGTCCGCACCACCATAAGATTTTTGCGGCAGAACCCAGGAGCTACAAGGATCTTCCATTGAGGCTGGCAGAATATGGGACTTGTTATAGATATGAGCAGAGTGGTGAATTATTTGGACTGATGAGGGTTCGTTGCCTGCACATGAATGATGCACATATTTATTGCACCCGGGAGCAGTTTGCCGATGAATTCCGTGGCGTAAATGAAATGTACCTGAAGTATTTCAAGATTTTCGGGATTGATAAATATGTAATGCGGTTGTCGGTTCATGATCCTGCCAAGTTTGGAAAAAAATATGTTGATGAACCGGAGCTTTGGATAGAAACTGAAGAAATGGTTAGGAAGGTTTTGATTGAATCAAACATTCCATTTGTGGAGGTGCCAGATGAAGCAGCATTTTATGGACCCAAGATTGATGTACAGATATGGAGCGCAATCGGAAGAGAATTCACCCTGGCTACCAACCAGGTGGACTTTGCCCAAGGAAGGAGTTTCAAACTTGAGTATACAACCCAGGCAAATGATGGCGAAACACCCCTGATCATACACAGGGCACCTCTTGGGACCCATGAGCGTTTCATCGGATTTTTACTGGAACATTATGCGGGCAAATTTCCTACCTGGCTTGCGCCCGTGCAGGTAAAAATATTACCTATTAGTGATAAGTTCATGGACTATGCCAAAACTGTTTTGCAGGAGTTAAAAAATGCAGATATTCGTGCCGGGGTAGACGATAGGAACGAAAAGATCGGAAAGAAAATCAGGGATGCTGAAATGCTTAAAGTTCCTTACATGCTTGTTGTTGGAGAAAAGGAAATGATAGAAAGTAAGGTAGCAGTGCGGAGACAGGGGACAGGAGATATCGGACAAAAAACAATATCGGAATTCATTCAACAAACAACAGAAGAAATTGAAGAAAGAAAATCAGTCTGATATGGTAAAATTCAAATTATCTATTCATCATTAAAACAATTATTCACTTAAAAGTTCTAAATGGCATTACCGCAAAGACCCTTTAACAGAGGAGGATACAAAGGAAGATTTGCTCCACGCAAAGAACCAGAACACCGCATCAATCATTTCATAAGAGCACCTCAGATACGCTTGGTAGGAGACAATGTTGAAGTTGGAGTATACCCGACTCAGGAAGCATTGAAATTGGCGCAGGCTCAACAACTGGACTTAGTCGAGATTTCTCCGAATGCAGATCCACCTGTTTGTAAGATTGTTGACTATAATAAATTTCTCTACGATAAGAAAAAGAAAGAGAAGGAAATGAAGGCCAAGAGTAAGGCCTCCGAAGTGAAGGAGATCAGGTTTACACCAGGAACCGATGATCATGATTTCGATTTTAAAGCAAAGCATGCTGAAAAATTCTTGAAAGAAGGGAATAAGGTGAAAGCCTATGTTCAATTCAAGGGAAGAGCAATACAATTCAAAGAGAGGGGAGAGCTGGTTCTATTGAAGTTTGCTGAGCGACTTGTAGATGCTGGAATTCCTGAAGGCTTACCTAAGCTGGAAGGAAAGAGGATGTTGATGATCCTTACTCCAAAGAGTCAAAAGAAGAAAAAAGAAAAAGAAGCTGAATAAAAAAAGTCCCGGTCCTCCGGGATTTTTTGTTTAGGGGATAATGTTTCGAGTTTCGGGTTTGGAGTTTCGAGTTTTACATTATTTACTTTCATTAGTATTAAGATCAAACTTTCAAACATTCAAACTTTCCTCTCTTGCCATGCTTATCATCTACATAGCATTATTCATTCGGATTGTTACGAACCCGCTGGCGAATTTGTTTCAAAAACAACTAACTGCGAGATCTGTCAACGCCGCCCTGGTGAACCGAAATACCTACCTGCTTTTGGCATTGGGATGTATCCCGTTTTGTTTTTCTGTTTCATGGATGAGCCTTCCAAGGGAGTTTTGGATTAATTCACTTATAGTTGGAATACTTGGTGGAATTGGAAATAGTTTTCTCGTAAAAGCGCTCCAGAGGGGGGAACTATCTGTATTGGGACCGATCAATTCATATAAATCAGTAATCGGATTAATTATAGCGTTTTTTCTGCTTGGCGAAATTCCAGGTTGGCTGGGATTGGTAGGAATGGGCCTTATTGCTATGGGGAGTTATTTTGTACTTGATCAAGCCGGTGCACGTTTTTCATGGAGATTGCTTTTAAGGAAGGATATTCAATACCGGATCTTAGCAATGGGATTTGGTGCAACGGAAGCTGTATTCATAAAGAAAGTAATTGAGTTCTCCTCAATTCATATTTCGTTCATAAGCTGGTGTCTCTTTGGTGCACTTGTATCGGTGATCCTGGTCTGGTTTGAATCAAAGTCGTCCGTAAATAAGAATGAATTTTCCATGGTGCGAATACAGAAATACATTTTCCTCGTTATCTGCATCGGCCTAATGCAACTGGCTACAAATTATGTGCTGAGCTCAATGAATGTTGGTTATGCACTCTCGCTATTTCAATTGTCCATGCTCATCAGTATTTATCTTGGCTATAAATTTTTCATGGAAAAAAATATCAGGAGAAAAATAATTGGTACCCTCATGATGATGGCAGGCTCTGTTGTTATAATACTTTTTGATAGGGGATAATGTAAGTCGAATTTGCAAATTCGACATACTATCTTCGTTAAACCATGAACATAGAATCTCTTGAAAAATTTTGTGGCAAGCTCCCCGGAGTAACTACTGATATCAAATGGGGAAACGACCTTGTATTTTCTGTGGCAGATAAGATGTTTTGTGTTGCCGGACTTGAAACCCCAGTGAAAATTGCATTTAAAGTCAGAGATGATGAGTTTGATGAACTATCCGTTGCAGAAGGATTTCAGCCCGCCCCTTATATGGCTCGTGCAAAATGGGTATTAGTGACCGAACCAGGAAAAATTAACAAGACTCAGTGGGAAAAATTCGTGCGTCAATCTTATGATCTGGTTGTTGCCAAGCTTCCAAAAAAAATCAAGGAAAGTTTAATAAGTCGAAAATGAAAAAAGCAGTACAGGTCTTTAACCTTGTTTTTGCTTTACTCTTTCTTGTTTCTGCAATCTTGCAGTACAACGACATAGACCCATACATATGGATTCCGATTTACTTGTATGGTACATGGGTTTGCTTTCAGGCTTCAAGAAATAAATTCTCTCCCTCCGCATGTATAGCAGGGGTTTTTGTTTTTGCCATTTACGCTATTTACAAATTCTTCGAAAAGGATGGCGTCCTTGATTGGATCCAGGTTTATAACACGGAAAGTATCACTGGCGCAATGGACCCAGGAAAAAAATGGATAGAGGAAACCCGTGAATTCTTTGGCCTTCTGATCCTCATCATCGTTTTCCTCATTAACTACTTCTACTACAGGAGAAGAATAGTTTGAGTGTTTGAATGTTTGAGAGTTCGAGAGTTTTATTCCTTCGACTCACGACTCACGATAATCCTCGCGTCTTGGCGGTTAAATCCTAAAAATTATTTCACCAAAAACTCAATCCATTGAATCCCTACCTGAGCTGTCTCCTTGGGATCTTTTGCTTTACTAACTAAATAAAGCTTATGGAACTTTCCATCATTCACCGCTGCAAATTTCATTGAGAGTTCACGGAAAGAAGGCTTCTTATTGGTTGCGTCAATATTTGGTTTCCCTGCTCCAGGCAATTCTACCTGACCTAGCAATTGTCCGTCCGGTTTGTCAAGATGCAATTCAAATGTGAAACCATACTCTGGAGGATTTTGCCATCCTGCACGCAGAGAAACTCTATTCACTGAACTAAGATCAACGCTGTCTGTAGCAAACCAACCAGTCCCCCTCGGAGTTAGCATGTACCTGGTCCCATTTAACGTATAGGTCCCGAATCCATTTACTTCAGTATTCCTTCTAAATCCGAGTTTGTTGTTCTGCAGTGAAATTGCATTACTACCAATCAGTGGTTTCAGATTCTTGCCCCCTTTATCAGTATAAGTTGCAGAAAGAACAAGGATAGTTTTTTCCGATATCGGTTTGTCAGGTTTTGGAGCAATACCCGTTGGAGGCAGTGAAGATTTTTTTACTGCTGTTTGCTTGAGTGATTCTATCCACCGCACAATCTGTCTTGCGTCTGATTCTTTTAGATCAGGATGTGCAGCCATTGCAACTTCACCCCAAACTCCACCACCACCTTTTATTATTTTATTGACCAAATATGATTCTGCTCCTGCATCCTTTTCATATTTCGTGGCTATGTCCATATAGGATGGCCCAATTGATTTTTCGTCAACCTTATGGCATGTTTTACAATCAAGTGAAAGCATCATATTTTTTCCAATCATTGCTTCGGTCATAACCTGATGACCCTTTGAAGCTGCAGCTTTATCGCTTCCCTCAGTATAATCTGCAGATACTATCAGGTTTGTAAGGTCTTTATCCTTTGTTGTATCATCGTTATCAATAATAGAAACTTTATATCGAACCGGCACATTTGGAAAATAAAATGATTGGTTTCCTTCAACATCAATATTTACATGTGGAGCTTCATTGCCCGCATAGATGCTAACCAGTTCGCTTTTACCTGTAGCTTCCGCTTTGTCTAATACCTCAGCATAGATTTCATAATCTCCTGGTTTATCAAAAGTGAAATCTGCTGTTGGTTCATTTGTTTCCTTCACAGTTTTTCCAAAATGCCATCTGTATTTCAATGGATCATTTTCGGGGTCACGAACATCAATATTGGCCTTTACAGTCAAGGGCAAGGTACCTGAGGTTTTATCAACATTTATCCCAGCCACCTTCGGAGGACGGTTGCCTCCGTTGTAATCTAATCTGGAAAGGCCCGCATCTTTATTCTTACTAAACCATCCTGTCCCATATTCAAGAATATAGATCTTGCCATCCGGTCCCATTTCCATATCAATAGGCGAATTGAATTTTGTATTCTGCATGAATGGTTCCATCTTATCAAAGTCTCCATTTGGAAGCAAGGTTACTGCTTTGATCCAGCCACGAATCCAATCATAAATAAATACTTTGTTATTGTAATAAGCAGGAAGCCTGGTTTTTTCTGGATACATTTCCGAATAGAAGATCGGGCCGGTCATGGCATTTCTACCGCCAGTTCCAACAGAAGGAAAATCTGGAGAAACATCATAAGGGTACCAAATGAACGCAGGTTGAGCTGCAGGAAGATTCTGTATTCCTGTGTTATTCCTTGAATCATTGATCGGATTGGCTGGGTCAAAAGCTGGACCTGTCGTACCAGTTGCATAATTATATTTATGGTATGCATAATTATTTCCTACAAATAGGGGCCATCCAAAATTTCCAGCTTTTCTCGCCTGATTAACTTCATCATATCCACGCGGACCACGTGTTTCAAGACTGTCGCTGCCTGCATCTGGGCCTACTTCACCCCAGTAGAGAAATCCATTCTTTTTATCAACAGATATTCTGTACGGATTTCGGTTGCCCATCACGTATATCTCAGGTTTAGTATTTACTTGTCCTTTTGCAAATAAATTTCCATCAGGAACTTCATAGGTTCCATCTTCTTTAATCACAATCCGCAAAATTTTCCCTCGCAAATCATTTGTGTTTCCGGAAGAACGTCTTGCATCGTATTGCTCATGCCCGGGCCGATCATCCAGTGGACCAAATCCCCGATTCACGAATTTCTGATTGGGTTCATCAAAAGGAGTTGAATTATCACCTGTAGAAACGAATAGGGTTCTTCCCTCACCGAAGGCAATCGATCCTCCGGTATGACAACAAATATTTCGTTGAGAATATAATTGGAGAATCACTTTTTCAGATGTGAGATCAAGCGTATCGTTCTCAAACCTGAATCTGGATAAGCGATTCACTGCACTGTCTTTTGGACTATAGAAAATGTAGACAAAGTGATTCTTTGCAAAATCCGGATCTGCCTGTAATCCCAGCACCCCTTCCTCTGCATTCACATTTGGTACTTCTGTCTTCCAATATACATTCAGGAATCCTGCCTGCTTGATTGAACTGTCCTTTTGTTTATATAACATCAATTCACCTCTTCGTTGGGCGATGAGTACATCCAGATTGGGCAGTATGGTCATTTCAGTCGGCTCAAACAAAGTTGATTCTGTCAGCATTGTTTTGGTAAACCGATCTTCTTCAGGCACACGAATAGTTTTGGCTTTTGAATAATCCAATTCCTGGTTATCGGCCATAGCATACTGGATTCCGCCTAATAAGTGTTTGATGAAATTTTCTTCTTTCCAGGATTCATCTGTGTGCCCGAATTCAGTATAGAATGAACGTCCTCCATCAAATTCATGATACCATGCCATCGGGTGACCATCAGGATTTTTTCCACCCTCGTAACTCTTTTCATCAATGCTTATCAATACATGAACATCTTTATTGAGTTTTTTGAAATTGTACCACTCATCGGTCCTGGTCCATTCCTTAGGAAGATGTTTTGTGGACGAATGTGACTGATCAGACACAATAAGTTTTGCCTGTTGGGGCTTAGGATGATTCTGAAAATAAGCACCAACCAACCTGCCGTACCAACCCCATTCGTATTCCGTGTCGGTTGCCGAGTGTACTCCAACGAAACCTCCCCCCGACTGGATGTACCGTTCAAAATCTGCTTCCTGATATTGGTTTAGTACATCAAGAGTTGTATTTAGAAATACTACTGCAGCATATTTTTTCAGACTGTCCTCATTAAAATAGACCGCATCCTCCGTGGTATCAACAAGGAAATCGTTTTCCTGGCCCATCTTGAGAATTCCCAGCTTTCCAGGTTCAATGGAAGTATGTCTAAAACCCTTTGTCTTACTGAAAACCAGGATTCTGGGCTTACCCGGCCGTGTCCGGTTGCAGCTTAGGATAGAAATGGCTAAAACTGGGATCAGGAACCAGAAGAGATGCTTTTTCATATTGGCAATTAAAGACTTAAAGGTAAAATGCAGTAACCAGATTGAAGTTGGATTTTTAATAAGTCAAAAACCAGATGCTGGCTGAAAAAGAAGAATAGATTGCCTTCTATTCCACATAATTACACTACTTTTGCAGCCCTTCATCCGCCTCGGCGGATATATTACCTGAAGAGGCCCACAAAGTTTCTGCCATGTGGTGGAACGCCTCAAGGGTGTAATTTAATGCTTAACAGCAATGCCTAAGGTTAAAACAAACTCCAGTGCCAAGAAACGGTTCAAGGTGACCGGCACCGGTAAGATCACACACCAGAAATCTTTCAAACGTCATATTCTGACGAAGAAATCAAAGAAGCGGAAACGTAGCTTGAGTAAAGATGGAATTGTACATGCAGCAAATCTGGATTTTGTAAAACGCCTTCTTAGATTAAAATAGTTAGGTTTTGATTTTTTCAAAACCATATTCAAAAAACTTAAAATCTTACTCATATGCCTCGTTCAGTTAATGCTGTTGCTTCAAGAGCCAGACGCAAAAGAATTCTAGATCAAGCGAAAGGTTTCTACGGAAAACGTAAGAACGTTTACACAGTTGCCAAAAACGTCCTTGAAAAAGGACTTCAGTACCGTTATGTTGGTCGTAAGCTGAAAAAACGTGAATACAGGACTTTGTGGATCGCACGTATCAATGCAGCAGTTCGCGAAGAAGGTTTGACATATTCGGAATTCATTCATCTCTTAGCCCAAAAAGGGGTCCAGGTGGATCGTAAGATCCTTGCAGACCTTGCGATGAATGAACCAGAATCATTCAAAAGCCTCGTTGCGTCTATCAAATAATTAAAATGAATAACTTCATTCAAACCGGGTTCTCTTCTGGCCCGGTTTTTTTATTTTGATTTATCTACAAAAAATTATTTTTGCCACTACTTAAAAACTTTACCTATCGCAGACAGTCGCCAATACATGAATAACACCTACTCTGACCTGGTGAAGCAAACCTTCAATTTCCCGCAGGAAGGATTTGAAGTAGAAGACAATTATCTCCAGTTCAATGGGCTTGACCTTAAGCACCTTATTGAGAAGTACGGGACACCCATGAAGCTTACATATCTGCCTAAGATTGGAATGCAGATACGGAAAGCAAAGCAAATGTTTGCGAATGCTATAAAGAAGCATCGCTATGAAGGTCAGTATACTTATTGCTATTGTACCAAGAGCAGTCATTTCTCATTTGTTTTGGAGGAAGCATTGAAGCATGACATCCACCTGGAAACTTCTTATGCATATGATATCGAGATCATAAAGAAATTGTACGATAAGAAAAGGATAAATAAAGACACCTTCATTATCTGCAATGGCTATAAGCAGAAGGCGTATACCAGAAGAATTGCACAATTGCTCAATACCGGATTCAAGAACGTAATACCGGTTCTGGATAATAAGGACGAATTGAAGGAATATGCCAAATCAGTACGGGTGCCTTTCAAACTTGGGATTCGCGTAGCGGCGGAGGAGGAACCCACTTTTCCTTTTTACACTTCAAGACTTGGAATTCGCGCAAAAGATATTCTTGAATTTTATGTTGACCGGATTGAAGGTTATGAAAATAAGTTTCAGCTCAAAATGCTCCACATATTCCTGAACAAGGGTATCAAGGATGATATTTACTACTGGAGCGAATTGAATAAGATCATCAACCTCTATTGCCAGTTGAAAAAGATCTGTCCCGAACTGGACTCCATTAATATTGGTGGAGGTTTTCCAATAAAACATTCCCTCGGTTTTGAATACGATTATCAATTCATGATCAATGAAATTGTTGGCAATATCAAGGCTGCATGCAAAAGATCAAAAGTGCCGATGCCGAACATATTTACGGAATTTGGAAGTTACACAGTAGGGGAGAGCATGGCGCACATTTATAGTGTAGTTGGACAGAAGATGCAGAATGATCGTGAGATCTGGTACATGATTGATTCTTCATTTATCACCACCTTGCCAGACACTTGGGGAATCGGAGAAAGATTTCTCATGCTGCCGGTAAATAAATGGGATACAGAGTATCAACGTGTGGTCCTTGGTGGAATAACCTGCGACAGCCACGATTATTATGATTCAGAAGAACACATCAATGAAGTATTCCTGCCTAAGATCAATAATGGAGAACCGCTCTATGTAGGATTTTTTCATACCGGCGCCTACCAGGATCAGATCAGCGGTTATGGTGGAATTAAACATTGTCTTATACCATCACCGAAACACATCATCGTTGAACAGGATAAGAATGGTAAGCTCACTGACTGGTTGTACGCGAAAGAGCAAACTGCTCAAAGCATGTTAAAAATCCTGGGATATAAGTAGTTCAGTACCCAGGGATTTAACCGCCAGGATGCAAAGGCGCGTTTCGCGAAGGGTAATTTCTATTTTCCAGGCAAAAAAAAATCCTCCGGTTTGGAGGATCAGTGTTAATCATTATTTAGACTTTCGGTTGCGCCTGTCATCATCATCGTCATCATACCTATTCTTCCTTTTCTTCTTTGAGTACTTATCATATTTCTGATAATCTCTGTTGTTTCCCTCATACTTTTTCTGCTGGCCTTTAGCATATGGACGCGCAGAGCGACTTCCATAAACTTTCTTTGCATGACCCGGAGGCAGGTTTCGCGGATATCTTGTGCTTCCATAATCCGGGTATCTTTCTGATGGATACCTGTCTGGATATGGATATCGTTGCGGATATCGATCCTCAGGATATGGAGATCCAGGATAAGGATACCTTTTGGTTGTGGTTGGCCTGGACGAACCACAAGAGGCAAGGATCAGTAAGGCTGAAAAAAGGACAACCGCTGATGTAATAAAACGATGTCTCATTTTGTCTGAATTTATCTTTAAAATCCAATTCACACGCCAAAGAATCACAAAACCATTTTTGATGAAACACTTTTTCATAACGTTAACTGCATTTATTTTTTCCTTTACCTCTTCGCAAGCTCAATCAGCGGAGGATTCTGTTAAAGCGACTGTTAACGGGCTTTTCAAAGGAATGTATGATGCGAATGGAGAGATGATCCGGATTGCTTTTACTGACAGCGCGATACTTCAAACAATCTCCAGAAGCAAACAAGGAGAGGTAGTGGTTGTTAATGAATCTGTGAGCGGATTTGCAAAATCAATTTCAAGTCTAGCGAAAGGTGCAGCTGATGAGAAGATAATTTTTGAGACGATCAAAATCGATGGGCCTCTTGCAATTGTTTGGACACCTTATAAATTTTATTACAATGGACAATTCCTCCACTGCGGAGTAAATTCCTTTCAGCTTGTGAGATTAAAGGGAGAATGGAAAATTCAATACCTGATAGATACGAGGCGGAAGGATAGATGCGAATGACGAATGGCGAAGTCGGAGGGAAGTAGTCAGAAGTTAAAGAAGTTAAAGAAGTTAGAGAAGTTAGAGAAGTTGATGAATTACTCACGACTCACGATTTACGTCTCACGATTCTCGGATCTACCTCTTCGTCCTGTATTTCTTATTCACCTTAGGACTGTTGAAATAATCATTTAATTCTTCTTCAGTCATATCAGTCGCAATTTCAATAGGAATATCAATCAGTTGAATTTGAATTTGTTTCAATTCGTCACGGAGTTTGCTGGATTTCGCTGTGATTTCACGGTCTCGCTCACCAATCAGGCTATTGTCCCTTAGTATATAATCAAGTCTCTTAATGGAGGTTCTTACGAGTGAAGCCTGGTTTTGGTCATATATTTTTTGAGGCGCAACTGCTTCCTTGATAGGCACAAGTGATACCCCGATGCTTGGCAGGATCTTCCCAGTCTTTTGTGTTGCCGGATCTGAAGAAGAAGTAAGAATGCTTCCCGTGAGAGCAGTAGTAGAAGAAGTTATGTCGAAGGTTGTCCTGGTATTCTTTACTTTCTTAACACGTTTGTCCAATTGCAGAAAGGTGTATTTAAGCTGAAGGATGTAATTGTTCAGATTCTTCACTACCATGGCGTATTCCTGCAGTGCAAGAGGATAATTCAATGCGTCCTTTACAATAATGCGAACCTGGGCTGTATCCTTTACCATGAACTTTGTTGAACCAATAAAATTCAAAGTGAGGATGCGCACTTTACCGGAATCAGTTTCTTTCACCAGATCAAATGGTGGAGTCCAGGAAAAATCATCATCGCAATGCTTCACCAGCGAAAATCCCTTCAATGGCATGTTGGCGAAGAAATTGATGTTTTCTATAGGGAAGCTGCCCACTTCGCATTGCACTTTAAAATTCACAATATCTCCTTCATCCACATAAAGCGTAGAGCTTACAGAAGGCTTCACTCTGGATGGGATGATCTCAGTGTTGTAAAATACAAGTGTGAAACTTGTATCTACCCGTTCTTTTGGATTCTGCAGATTCTGAACACCCAATAACACATTGTAGTGCTGATCATACTTCAATTTGCCAGAAAGGAAGAATGATTTATCTGCCTTGAAGGAGAGTAATCCGTTGTCTTTATTGATCTTCAATCCCAGGGGAGAATTTTTCAGATACCAAAAGTATTTTCCAGGATCCCTTCTGTTTAATTCAAGCTTATAGTTAAGAGTTGAATCTACATGCAAAGTGAGGAATGGAGTAACATTGCTGATCCTCAAAACACTGTCTTCTGGTGAGAGTAATCTGAGGCTGTCTTCACTTGAAATAGGGGGAATTGAATCTTGCTGATAGTTTTGAGAAGAGACCGGGATTGCCCAAAAAAGAATTACGGCAACCATCAAGAATCTCATGTGCAGTCTCTCCATCAGTGGAACTTCTTAAGTTGGCCGAAATTAATGGAATCAGATTTAAAATTTTGACAATAAAAAATCCTCCCGAAAAATCAGGAGGATCGATAATAATACTCACAAGGTTGGAGAAATCTATTAACTATTGAACGTTAATTTGTTTAACAGTTTCTTTGGCAGCGGGCTTTTTTGGAAGATGCAATTTCAGAATTCCATTTTCGTATTTAGCCTGGATGTTCTCAGCCTCAATCTGCTCGCCAAGGTTGAAGGATCTCCGGAATGATTGAACTGAAAATTCACGCTTTACAGTTTTGTAATCATTGCTTTCAGCTACTTCCTTCTTCTCAAAGCTAATAGATAGTGTTCCGTCTTCAACATTAATAGCGAAATCTTCCTTGTTTAGACCTGGGGCGTTAAGTTCGATATGCATTGCATCAGCTGTTTCATGAATATTCACAGGAGGCAATGAGTGTCCATTCCAATCTCTTCCCCATTTTACAGGGAATTCATTGAGTATCTCATCGAAAAAAGTGTTCAGGTCTCTCTGTAGAGGCTTCCTGGCAAATTTTACGGTTGTCATAATTAATCGATTTATGTTTTTAATTATTAATTTCTTCCACCAGGAGTCAAACTATGTACCATCAGAGATTTGAAGAATTTTTGACTTAAATGGAATTCAATAGCGGCCAGAATTGCAGGCGAATTCAAAAATTTATGTCAATTATTCAGCAGAACTTATTAAGCACTCCCTTAAGCCAACTTTTGATTAGTTTTGCAGCATAAAATAAAAACTGAAAATGTATCCAAGCGAAATCGTTATACCGATGAAAGAGGAGTTAACCGAGAATGGTTTTAATGAGATGAAAACTCCCGAAGAAGTAGAATCACAACTGGATCAGAGCGGAACAACACTTGTAATGATTAATTCTGTTTGCGGATGTTCTGCGGGTAGCGCACGCCCTGGTGTTTTAATGGCGGTTCACAACGCAAATAAGAAGCCTGATCATCTTACCACCAGTTTTGCAGGTTATGACCTTGATGCCGTAAAAAAATTGCGTGAGCGTTTATTGCCATATCCTCCATCTTCGCCAGCAATAGCTTTGTTCAAAGATGGACAACTTGTTCATCTGATAGAAAGGCATCAGATAGAAGGAAGGCCCGCTCAGATGATCGCCCGTAATCTTATCAATGCATTTGAACAATACTGTTAGTTGCAAATTGATTACATACCTTGCAGGAACCTCTTTCAAAACGAAAGAGGTTCTTGTTTTTAGAATAAATTTTCTCCCCTTTCTTTTTTATTTATCATTGTGCCCGCATTGAAGAATCTAAATCAGTAGAATGTATCCCAATCTTTATTTTGCTTTCAAGGACCTGTTTGGAGTTGAGATTACCTGGCTGAGAATATTCAATTCATTTGGATTCTTTGTTGCTCTTGCATTCATAATAGCTGCCATTGTCCTTACGAAAGAATTAAAAAGAAAAGAACAGGAAGGATTGCTGCATTCAAAGGAAGAAACAATTGTAGTGGGAAGAAAGGCAACAATGAGTGAATTACTCTTGAATTTTGTCCTTGGATTCTTACTTGGTTATAAGATCATCGGACTTTTTGTTTCTGATAGCCCGTTAGCGCAGGATCCGCAAAGTTTCATATTCTCCCGGGAGGGAAACCTCCCAATAGGTATTCTCCTTGGACTATTGCTTGCTTCGCTGAAATGGTGGGAAAAAAATAAGCATAAACTTGCAAAGCCAGAACAAAGAAAGATTCGCATCTGGCCACACGACAGGGTAGGGGATATCATCATTTTTGCTGCCATCTTCGGTTTCCTTGGTGCAAAAATTTTTCATAATCTGGAAAATTGGGATGAACTGGTGAAGGACCCTATTGGTTCGCTTCTATCTTTTAGCGGTCTTACATTTTATGGTGGTTTGATTTGTGCCGGACTCGCAATTACTTATTATGCAAAAAAACATGGAATTGGATTTTGGGCCTTAGGTGATTGCATGGCTCCCACCTTAATGATTGCTTACGCAATCGGTAGGATTGGTTGCCAGGTAAGTGGTGATGGAGATTGGGGAATTCTAAATAGTGCCTACGTAACTGAAGGAGAAGGCAAATCTGTAGTAGCATCAGCGGATAAATTCAACCAGATTCTTGATTCCAACCGTAACTATTATTTACAATATGTAGATTCCATTGGCAAGGTCCATCATGCCCCTCTTAAAGCTCCCTCCTTTCTTCCGGATTGGATGGTTGCATACAGTTACCCACACAATGTAATAAAGGAAGGTGCGCCAATTCCAGGATGTACCGATAACTATTGCTACCAACTTCCCATCCCTGTTTATCCTACTCCTTTCTATGAGACTATCGCCTGCCTGATATTATTCTTTGTCATTTGGTCCTTGAGGAAGAAATTGAAAATCCCGGGAGAACTTTTCGCCTTGTATTTAATATTTAATGGGATTGAGCGATTTCTTATAGAAAAGATCCGGGTGAATACAACATATAACTTCCTGGGGTTTCATCCCACTCAAGCCGAGATCATATCAGCTGTCCTGGTTTTATCAGGTATTATCGTTCTATTTGCCCGAAGACGCAAAAGAATCCAGGCATAAACCTAAAACTTAAGGTCATCCTAAACTCTTATCGCACCATCTGCGATTAATCAACTATTTCCGCCAGACATCCGCGTTTTTGACCATTCACCTATTAAACACTGTTCTTGGTATTACAAAGTACCTACTTTTGATCTGTAATCAATTAAGGAAAGTACCAAACTAATTTAAGAACTATAAAAATCTTTAAAAAATGACCCGCATTCTTTTAGTACTCATTCTAATCGTTTTCAATTCAACTATATACGCACAATCTAAAACCAATCAAATAAAGGGTGAAGTACTCGATACCCAGCTACAGGGAATTGGTTCCGCCACTATTTCTCTATTAAGATCAAAAGATTCTTCACTTGTTAAGATCACCCTTAGTGATAAATCAGGAAAATATCTGTTTGAAGTGAACCGGACTGGACGGTACTTGCTTTCTTTCACTGCCGTAGGATTTGGGAAGGCATACAGTGAAACTTTTGAATTAAGTGATGCCAACCCGGAGATCAGCTTAAGTGCAATGAAATTACCCACCCAGGCTAAGAACCTGAAAGAGGTTTCCGTAGTGGCCAGTCGTCCACTCGTGGAGCAAAAAGTTGACAGGATGGTCATCAACGTTGAAGCGGCAATTACAAATGCAGGCTTGAATGCTTTAGAAGTGCTCGAGAAATCACCGGGGATCCAGGTTGATAAAGACGGGAACATAAGTTTGAAAGGAAAGCAGGGTGTGATGATCCTTATAGATGGAAGGCAAAGCTTTTTGAGTGGACAGGACCTGGCAAATATGCTAAGGACGATGAATGCAAACCAGCTGGATCAGGTTGAAATTATGACCAATCCACCAGCCAAATATGATGCTGAGGGAAATTCAGGAATCATAAATATCAAGACAAAGAAGAATAAACAGTTTGGATACAATGGATCTGTGTCACTTCAATATACTCAGGGACGTTTGCCAAAATTCAATGAGTCGGTAACATTTAATTACCGGAAGAATAAAGTGAATTTGTTTACTGTTCTTGGCCATAATTACAATACCAATTTTGGACAACTGGATATCAAACGATATTTCAGAGATAGAACAAGCAAAGACCTCTTGTCTTATTTTGAGCAGGAAGCAAGGATGAGGAATGAATTCAGGTCATATAACCTGAAACTTGGAATGGATTACTTCGTAAACAAGAAAACAACTCTTGGATTTGTAGTTACAGGATTTCTGAATTCCCAAGAATCAGCAAATAAAAATTCCACCAATATTTCAGACCAGAATGGAGTTATTGTTAATCAGACCCGGGCAACTTCAACTAATAATCAGAAATGGAAAAACTTCAGCACAAATATTAATTACCGGAAGATCCTCGATACTTCTGGAAAAGAATTAACTGCTGATCTTGACTACATAGGATACAATTCGAGGAATCAGCCAATTCTTATCAATTCATATTTTGATGGTGATGGAAATCCAACTATCACTCCAGATACTTTATTGGGTGGTTTGCCACAGGATATAAAAATCTTTAGTGGCAAGGCAGATTACCTGTTTCCTTTTAAAAAAGGTGGAAGATTTGAAGCAGGTGTTAAGAGTAGTGTTGTCAGAACAGACAATGATGCTGTATATGATAGTATCGTGAATGGTCAATTAAAACATGACTTTAATCGCAGCAATCATTTTGTGTACGAAGAAAATATTAATGCAATCTATGCCAGTCTGAATAAGCCCATCAATAAGAAATGGGGTGGACAGTTAGGATTAAGAGTTGAAAATACAAACGCAAAAGGTGATCAGCTTACAACCGGTGAACAATTCAACCGTCATTATACACAGTTATTTCCGACAGCTTATCTCCAGTATACACATAATAAGAAGAACAGCTTTACCCTTAATTACGGAAGGAGGATCAGGCGACCTGATTATCAAAGTTTGAATCCATTCATAAATTTCCTCGATCGATATACATATCAGCAAGGCAATCCAAACCTCAAGCCCCAGTTTAGTCACAATATGGAGTTGATCCATACATTCAAGAGTATATTCATTACCACATTGAACTATACAAGAACAACTGACATTATTCAATCGGTGATTGAACAGAATGAAGAAAAGAATGAAACTTATGTGCGGAGAGCGAATATTGCCAATCAACGCCAATTCGGCCTGTCTGTAAATGCATCCAACCAATTTGCAAAATGGTGGAGGAGCAATATCTATGTCAATGTATTCAATAACAAGTTTGAGGGCATAGTCAATAATTCTCAGGTATCTGTGAATGCTACAACCTTCACTATGAATGGATCACAGCAATTCACAATAACAAAAACTCTAAGTGCCGAGATCAGTGGTTTCTACCGTTCAGGTGCTGTTGAAGGTGTAATCTTCGCAAAATCTATGGGAGCAGTTTCATTCGGAATGAGTAAGCAAATCATGAAAAGCAATGGAACGCTTAGATTGAATGTGCGTGACATTTTCTACTCGCAACAATTCCGCGGGGTAAGTAAATACGGCAATGTTGATGCAACATTCCGTGAGTCTCGTGACAGCAGGGCAGTAACGCTTGGATTTTCTTATCGCTTCACCAAAGGCAAGATGAACGGAAATAATCCGAAAAGAAGATCTGGTAGTGCAACAGATGAACAAAGCAGGATTGGAGGTTAATGAACCACGGTTAGGTGGTCCAGGGATTATTTAAACCTGTATATGACCGATCGTCAACAAAATTGTTAATTGGCTGTAACATCTCAGGATCACAGAGCGTCACAGGTGTATAATTTTCTAAATCAGCTTATGAGACGCTTACTAATTGGAATTTTTATTCTGTTGATGATTGGAAACCTTGCAGCGCAAACAAAAGGTAATATAATAGGAAAGATTGCGACTAGTGATGGTAAGGGATTTACAGCAGCGACGGTGCATTTGCTTAAGGCTTCTGATTCTTCCTTAATTAAAATGACCGCTTCTGATGATCAGGGGAGTTTTTCATTTGATTATTCAACAGTTGGGAAATACATGATACTTGTTACTGCTTCAGGTCATGCAAAAGCATATTCTCCGGTTTTTGAATTTGATGGAATAAAAACCATCGAACTCGATCTGATTAGCCTTAAACCACAATCAAAGGATCTGAAGGAAGTAGCAGTTGTTGGAAGAAAGCCATTGATCGAACAAAAGATTGACCGCACAGTAATTAATGTGGAGGCGGCAGTTTCAAATGTTGGAGCAACAGCTTTGGAAGTTCTTGAAAAATCCCCAGGGATAAGTGTTGACAAAGACGGTAACATAAGTCTTAAAGGAAAGCCAGGAGTACAGGTGTATATCGATGGCAAACCCTCTTACCTGGGAGGCGCAGAGCTTGTGAATCTTCTGAAGAACATGATGGCGACCCAGCTCGATCAGATCGAAATAATGACAAATCCACCAGCTAAGTATGATGCTGCTGGTAATTCGGGAATAATTAATATCCGAACCAAGAAAAATAAAGCCCGTGGTTTTAACGGAAGCGTTACAGCAGGTTATTCTCAAGGAGCCTATTGGAGGACTAACGAGAATCTAAATCTTAACTATAGGAACGGGAAATACAATGCGTTCCTGAATTATAGTTTTAATAAGCACAATGCTTTCCAGGAATTGACAATTCGCAGGACCTATAAAAAGGATGATGCGAAAACAATTGATGCATTATTTGAACAGGTGGCTTTCATGCCCAACTCCAATACCAGTAACAATTTGAAACTTGGTGCGGACTATTTCATATCAAAGAATACAACCATCGGATTCGTTGCGTCAGGATTCATAAATCCGGAACATTTCCGAAATTTTAATACAGCCTTTTTGAAAGATGGGAATGCCATTATTGATTCTATTGTCTATAGCACGGGGGATATGAGAGATTCCTGGAAAAATGGCAATTTGAATCTCAACTTCAGGCATCAATTTGATTCAACAGGAAGAGAATTGACAGCAGATCTTGATCTTTCAAAATACAGATCGCATAATCGTCAGAAATTCAGCAACACATCATATGATCCAAACTGGATAAAGAAAAGCAAAACAGAATTATTGAGTGACTTACCTGTAGGCATCGATATCTATTCAGCCAAAGTGGATTATGTTCATCCAGTAGGAAAAGAATTAAAACTCGAAGCAGGAGTAAAGAGTAGCTATGTAAATACAGATAATGCTGCAGAATATTTCAATCTCGTAAATGGAAATCCAGAAGTGGATTATAATAAGACCAATCGCTTCCTCTATGATGAAAATATTAATGCCGCCTATTTGAATCTTAGTAAACAATTCAAGAAACTAGGTGTGCAGGCAGGATTGAGAATCGAGAATACAAATTACAAAGGCCATCAATTAGGCAACCTTGTAAAATCCGACTCGTCCTTTGCTAAAACCTATAACAATCTTTTTCCTACAGTCTTTTTTAGCTACAACGCAAACCCGAAACATCAGTTTGGACTATCAATAGGAAGAAGGATCGATCGGCCGGCTTATCAGGACCTGAATCCATTCTTGTTCTTCCTCGATAATTATACTTACCAGGCAGGAAATCCCTACATCAGACCTCAGTATACAAATAATGTAGAATTCAGTCACACCTTTAAATCCTTTTTTACAACCACTTTGAATTATAGCAGTACTAAGGATTACATGAATGAAACTTTTGAGCAGAACAAGGATACATCAGCTGCTGATCGCGGATATGCCACAATTGTTCGTCAAGGTAATATTGGTGTTCGTCAAAATACTGGAATTAGCATCAGTGCACAGCTTACTATTGCTAAATGGTGGAGCGCGAATATTTACAGCAATTTCAATTACAACAAATTCAAAGGTGAACTATATGGGGAGCAGATTGATATTGATGCATCAAACCTCATGTTTAATGTAAGTAACCAATTGAAATTTGAGAAAGGATGGGGAGCTGAGTTGAGTGGATTCTACAGAACAAAGGGAGTGGAGGGACAGATAATGATCCAATCATTCGGACAAATATCAGGAGGTGTAAGCAAACAAGTATTGAAAGGAAAGGGTAGTGTTCGTTTCAACATCAGGGATATGTTCTATTCAAATCTTATAAAGGGAAATATCCATTTTCAAAAGACCCAGGCTTATTTCGAAAACAAAAGGGATTCAAGAGTGGGATCTATTTCGTTCACATACCGGTTTGGTAAACCCATTAAAGGGCCACAGAATAATCGCAAAACAGGTGGTGTGAGTGATGAGCAAAATCGAGTGAAAGCAGGGAATGGCAATTAAGATTCTTTTTTTTATAAAACGATGTACCCCGTAAGGTGCATTTCAGAGCAGTTAGTTTGGTCGGGCTTCTTTTCAAGGAGGCCCTTTTCTACAATCCGGATCTGAGAATGAATTTATCAATATAAAAGGGGTTGGAGACCAGTGAATAACCATTCAAACACCACTGTATCAGTTCATCATAATTTCATTATAATTCTGTGACAATTCAAACAAATTTGCAACTAATAACCAATTAAACATCAGCCATGAAAAGTTTTTTGACCGTCCTCCTATGTTTGGCGACCACACTAGTTTGGTCCCAGGCAAGGATTGGAAAAATCACCGGGAACATTACAGACGAAAATAAAAAAGCCGTTGACGGAGCAACTGTTTCACTTCTTCGTGCTAAGGATGGTGGCCTTGCAAAGGTTGCTGTAACCACAAAGACCGGTTTTTTTGAATTTGAAAAAATTCCTGAAGGAGAATATACAATCGCAATTACGAGTACCGGATTTGAGAAAAAGAGCATTGCTAAATTCTCTATTACTGCAGATAATCCTTCAATTGCGTTGGATGTAATTCAAATGACAGTGGCAGCAAAATCTTTACAACAGGTCACAGTAACGAGCAAACGCCCACTAATTGAAAACAAAATTGACCGGACTGTTGTGAATGTTGATGCTGCACCAACTAATGCAGGATCAACTGCATTGGAAGTACTGGAAAAATCTCCTGGTATTTCAGTAGATAATGATGGAAACATAAGCCTTAAAGGCAAGCAGGGTGTAATTGTGATGATGGATGGAAAGCCTACTTATCTTTCTGCAACGGACCTCGCAAACGTGCTTAGAAATATGCCGGCTTCCGGACTTGATCAGATCGAAATAATGACCAATCCACCAGCCAAATACGATGCTTCTGGAAATTCCGGAATAATTAATATTAAGACAAAGAAGGGTAGGACAGAAGGAATGAACGGAAGTTATACTGCCAGCGGAACTATGGCTTTTTACAAAAGAGATAATTCTCTTCTTACCCCTGTTAGGGCTTCACAAAGTCTTAATCTTAATTATCGCAAAGGAAAATTCAATGTTTTTGGAAATCTGAATTATAACTATAACGAGAATAAGAATCAACTGAACCTGGACAGAGTGTTGTATGATAAAAATGGTAACCTGGATGTGAATAGTAGTCAGACCAGCACCTTCGACGGAAGGAACAACAATTATACAGCGAAGTTGGGATTTGATATTTACCAAAACAAAAGGACCACATGGGGCGTTGTTTTGAATGGGTTCACATTTTTTGGTCGTCCTCACAATCTCACAAATCAAACAATGAGGAGACCTGATGGCACTATTGAATCAGTTCTTGAATCTGTCAGTTTTACCAAGTTGAATTTTTCGAACTATTCTGCCAATATGAATTATAAGCACACCTTTGATTCAACTGGCAAAGAAATTACTGTGGATTTGGACTATGTAGGATATTCGAACACTTCAACCTCAATTCTCACTACTGAAAGTTTTGCAAATCCAGGCGGACCAAAAACCGGTCATTTTGAACTCAAAGGAAATATTCCGAGTATCATTGATATCTACTCCTTAAAATCTGATTACACGCAGCCAATGAAAAAAGGCATGCGTTTCGATGCAGGTGTTAAGATAAGTTTCGTGCAAAATGATAATGAAGTTGAATACCGCAGACTACAGGGCAATGATTATGTATTCGATGCTGTAAGATCCAATCATTTTATCTACGAAGAAAATATCAATGCTGCATATGTAAGCATTAATAAGCAGTGGAAGAAATGGAGCGCTCAGACAGGATTAAGAATGGAGAACACTGTTTCAAAGGGTCATCAGTTAACCAATGATTCAACTTTCAAAAGGGATTATACAAGCCTGTTTCCAACGATGTATGTAAACTACCAGGCTAGTAAGGTTCACACATTTACTTTATCATATGGCAGAAGGATCAACCGTCCGAATTATCAGGATTTGAATCCATTTGTCTGGTTCCTGGATTCACTTACTTACAGACAGGGAAATCCTTACCTGGTTCCTCAATACTCAAATAATTTTGAATTGAGACATTCATACAAGAATGGATTTACAACAGTATTGAACTATACGGTAACAGACGATGTGATCTCTCAGATCCTTAAACAAAATGAACGTACTACATTCCTTACACCGGATAATGTGGCCAATTTGAAAAATATTGGCCTGGGAATCACGGCTCCGGCGAAGTTTACAAAATGGTGGAATTCGAATATTTTCCTGAATGTATTTAATAACCATTTTACAGGAGTTTACTTTAATGCGATCAAGGGCATGAATGATCCTATCGATCTTCAATACACTTCCTTTATGATAAATGTTACCAACACTTTTACGTTCAAGAAATGGTCTGGAGAAATCAGCGGTTGGTATCGTGCTAAAAGTGTTGAGGGTTTGACCTTATCCGAGCCAATGTATTTTATGGCACTTGGAGGACAGAAAACTATCATGAAAGGCAAGGCAACACTTAGGTTTAATTTCCGCGATCCTTTCCATTGGCAAAAATTTGCTGGTCGTACTAAGTATAGTGATATTGATGTCCGTATCAGCAACAGATGGAATAACCGTGCTTTGACTGTAAGCTTCAGTTACCGCTTCGGTAAAACAACTGTAGCCCAGGCAAGAAGAAGGTCCACAGGTGCAAATGAGGAAGAAAGCAGGGCAGGACAGCAACAATAGAATTTTAAGAATCTAAATATTGAAATCGGGTGATTGGTAGCAATCACTCGATTTTTTTTATAATTACTTGTTTAACCGCAATGGCGCAAAGACGCAAAGGTCCGCCAGGATAAATTCTATGTGCAAAATTGTAGTTTAGCGAATGCCAATTCCTTCTTAACTTAAATTTCCAAATTTAGAAATCCCAAAATTACAGTTTCAACGATGCCTTCATTTGATATAACCAGTAAAGTGGATCCCCAGCTTCTGGATAATGCTGTTAATGTTACCAAGAAGGAAATAACAAACAGATTTGATTTTAAAGACAGTCATGTTGTTCTGGAACTTAATAAGAAAGATTTAAAGATTGATGTGGAAACTGAGGACGATATGAAAATGCGCCAGCTTACTGATGTGCTGATCAGCCGGTCGATGAAGCAGGGTATTGACCCGTTAGCTCTCGATCTTTCTAAAAATGCCCAGCAGTCAGGTAAATTATACAGAAAGGAAATCCCGGTCAGAAATGGTCTGAAACAGGAGGATGCAAAGAAAGTGGTGAAATTGATCAAGGATTCCGGATTGAAGGTTCAGGCCCAGATAATGGACGACCTGGTTAGGGTCACGGCGAAGAAAATTGATGACCTCCAGGAGGTGATCCAACTATGCAAAGCGGCCGGACTTGAATTCCCAATGCAGTATGTTAATATGAGGAGTTAGTAACGGGAGCTTAATAAAACTTTTTGGAAAATAAGGCATGTTTGGCTTAACTTCGCCGATCGAAAAATATTTGTAGCTTAATCTCTATTTACAATCAGTTAAGATGAAAAAAGGCATTCACCCGGAGAATTATAGATTTGTGGTTTTCAAGGACATGAGTAATGGTTACTCCTTTATCAGCCGATCATCTGCCCCAACAAAAGAGACCGTGAAATGGGAAGATGGCAACGAATATCCGCTGATCAAGCTGGAAATTTCTAATATGTCTCACCCATTTTTTACCGGGCAAAATGTATTGGTGGATACTGCAGGACGTATCGATAAATTCAAGAAGAAATACGCTAAAAAATAATATAAGCAAAAAGAGATTCACTTTTTTTTGTTTTTCATGGCTATACTTGACCCCCCGATTCTTCGGGGGGTTCTTTTTGCATAGGAATGAGGGCTGTAAGCGAAAGTCAGAGTAGTTTTAATGCTTAATTCTCAAGGGTAAAGGTCAGGACTTGAATTGAAAATTGCTTTGAGGAGAATTCGGTTTCGGTTTGAGAACCTTCTATTTATTACTTCGCTCATCTCGCTTCGCGTGCTATCCTTTTGACAAAGCGGAGAAGTAAAGAAACTTTTCTAAGCTCCCTCGCCACGAAGTGGAGAGGGTTGGGAGGTGCGTGAAGGGGAAAAACGTAGCTTTAACCCATGGCTTCCATTGTTTTAGAAGAATCATCTCCTGAAAAGTTATTTCCCTTCACAGAAACCCGTCATATAGCGGATATCAGGCTCGGGATCCTCACGATTCGGGAAAAGTGGCAAAGGCTTTCAGGATCTTCTGTTCAAACCATGGAGGAGGACAAAGAAGGTTTGAAAATTCCCGCAAATCTTATCCCTGACTCTTACATTGTCAAATCAATTCAGGAAGGCTCACAAATCACCAGGGAGTCCTTTCCGGAGGCCAAATGGGTGGAGTATCCATGGCAGATCTTCGAGTTTAATGATTACTGCCTTAGGAGTGATTTCGAATTCCTTACTTCCAGGAAGATCTCACAAGCCATTCCTGAGTCAGTGCAGGTCACAAGAAGCACCAATGTGTTCATTGAGGAAGGCGCTCACCTCAGCCATTGTATATTGAATGCAGGCAGTGGACCAATTTATATTGGACGAAACGCCGAGATCATGGAGGGAGCAATGATTCGGGGACCGGTGGCAATTTGTGAAGGGGCCGTTGTTAAAATGGGTGCGAAGATTTATGGTTCTACCACGATAGGTCCATTTTGCGTTGTAGGGGGTGAAATAAAGAATTCAGTGATTTTTGGCTTCTCAAATAAAGCCCATGATGGATACCTGGGTGATTCTGTGATAGGAGAGTGGTGTAACCTGGGAGCTGGTACTTCAAATTCAAATCTTAAAAATACGGGCGGTATAGTCAAGGTTTGGAATGAATCAGTAAATGGATATGTTGAAGCTGGACAAAAGTGCGGTTTATTGATGGGAGATTATTCCCGTGCATCGATAAATACATCTTTTAATACCGGAACCGTTGTAGGTGTGAGTTGTAATTATTTTGCAAGTGGTTTGAGCCCGAAGTTCATACCTAGTTTTCGCTGGGGAATAGAAGAGACCTATGAATTTGAGAAAGCTATCAACGATATTCGCAACTGGAAAAAAATGAAGAATCACAATCTCTCTGATTCGGAAATTCAGCAACTGAAATTAATTTTTGACCAGGTTAAAAAGAAATAAAAATGAGAAGACAAATCGCGGCAGCAAACTGGAAAATGAATTGCACCTACCAGCAAGGAGAGATTCTACTCAACAAGATATTAAAATCGCATCCTAAGGTTAGCGATAATAACCTGGTGATTTTTGCTGTACCATTTCCTTACTTGATCATGGCAAATAGCGAAGTGGCGGAAGAACCCAACTTTTTTATAGCTGCTCAAAATTGCCATGAAAAAAGTGCGGGTGCATATACAGGTGAGATCTCTGTAGAAATGCTTAAATCCATCAGGATCGAATATTGCATAATTGGGCACAGTGAAAGGAGGCAATACTTTGGCGAAACCAATGAAGTGCTGGCCAGGAAAATTGATGTCTGTCTTGAGTATGAAATTTGTCCGATTTTCTGCTGCGGAGAACCCTTGCCCATTAGAGAAGCGGGTGAAGAGAATTCATATGTGGAGGTTCAATTAAAAGAATCACTTTTTCATCTTTCCTCTGATCAGATTTCAAAGATCGTTATTGCGTATGAGCCAATTTGGGCAATTGGAACAGGAAAAACAGCCAGTACAGCACAGGCTCAGGAAATGCATGCTCATCTCAGATCGGTTCTGGCAAAACAATATTCAGCAAAGATTGCTGATCAAATACCTATCCTTTATGGAGGAAGTGTTAAAGCCAACAACGCAAAAGAGATATTCGGCAGTCCTGATGTAGATGGAGGACTGGTTGGGGGCGCCTCCCTGGTCGCTGAAGAGTTTATTCAGATTATACAATCCCTAAAATCTGTTTAATTATCCACATTCTTAGATCATGGCATTTGTTTGGCAGGTGTTGGCCAGAGGACATGATTTATGAAACGGGATCTAAGTTTGCAGCCATTATCCTGGCAGCATCACGATACCTTGATGGCGTGCCTGATGATTGAAAAAGGCGTCAAGAAAAATGCTGATGTTAAAATTCTCCAGGATTTTACGAGACATATTTGGGAAAAGGATATCGATACGCATTTTCGTCTCGAAGAAAATCACCTGATTCCTCATTTAAGGAAAAATCATTTTCCGGAATATTTGCTCAAATCTCTCCTTAACGACCATGATCTACTTAGGAACATCAGCACCCGCCTTTTGAATGGTGGCGCTACCCACAAATTGTTCCTTTCATTCGCAAATTTGCTGGAACAGCATGTGAGATTTGAAGAGAGGGTGGTATTTGAAAAAGCTCAGGAATTAATCCCTGAAGAAGAACTTCAAAAGGTAGCTGTGCATTTTCCTCTGGAGCATAGCAATTCCTGCAAGAGTTACCCTATTAAATTCTGGGAATAACAATCCTTACTACAACTTCCTTTTTCTTCTGCGCTTTAGAGTATTTTAGGGCGTGCAAAGAATATTAATTATCAAAACCGGAGCCGCAGGAGATGTTGTTCGTACAACAAGCCTACTCCATGTTCTTGATGGGTCAATAGCTTGGGTGGTTAATCCAGAGTATGCTGATTTATTGCCTGTGCATGATCCACGTCTTGAGATTATTGATCTTCATTCGGCTGGTGATAAAATAGGGGATAGGAAATTCGATCTGGTTATTTCTCTTGAAGAAAATGAATACTGTGCAAAACTTGCTAGCTCAATTAAGGCAGATCATTTGATCGGAATCTTTTGGATTGAAAACAGAATCGCATACACGAAAGAGACTGAGGACTGGTTTGACATGAGTCTTGTCTCCACAAAAGGAAAAGGGGAAGCCGACAAGATGAAGGAAAATAATACCAATTCATTTCAATCTTTCCTTTTCAAAATGATTGGAAAGGAATTTAGTGGTGAACCATATTTGATCAATAATTCGCGATTAGAAAACAAAGAGTCTCTTACTATAGGTATTGAAAAAAGAGTTGGACCAGTTTGGCCAAATAAAGCATGGGGTGGATATGAGGATTTGGTTGATCAACTCAAAATTGAAGGATATACCATCAAAATCTTTGAGCAACAGAAGCGAATTCTGGATTATATGCTGCAGGTTGAAAGTTGCTCCTGCATTATTTCTGGCGATACACTGGCAATGCATCTTGCCCTTGCATACCGCATTCCTTCAATCGCGATTTTCAATTGTACCAGTCCGAATGAGATTTATGATTATGGTCTCCTGAAAAAGATAGTCAGCCCGCTCTTGCACCAACATTTTTATAGTAAAGAAAAAAATGATGAAGTGATCAATTCGGTTCAGCTAGTTGAGGTTTATAGGGCTTTTAAAGAGTTAGGTGTACCAACTGGATTAAGCACCAGGAACCAAATAATAAATTCCAAATAATGAAGAGAAATAATCAATGAAAAATATCATAATAATCTTTTCTATTCTCTTTCCTCTCTCTTCCTACTCATGTTCTCTGCGGTTGATTTCTTATGATTATTACACCGCAGAGAAAAAGAGAAACAGAGGTGTCGCAGAGCCAATCGTGATTTAATTTTACCACTTAGTCGCAATATTACAATGGTCTGAAAAATGAAAAATTGAATACAATGGATCTTTCGGCGCAGCAAGACCAACACACAACAAGAGCGTAAACACATTGGTGCTGTCCGCGCTTCAAGTCAGTCTACTTATGTGCGCAGGCCTGGCAAAACCTCCGGAGGGATAGGTTCTGCCTTGACTTTTTTGGTTCCTCCTGAGCGGAGTCGAAGGATTGTGTTTAAGACAAAAAGGAACGAACAGCCGGCTTCGCCGGCTGAATCGTAAAAAATGAAATCAGGCAGGGAAAAACAACAGCATTGGTATGGCACTTGGCGCAGCTTGCGCCTTTGTTTCCTAGGATTATAAAAGATCTCCAAAAAGGTCAATATTCCTTCTTCTTACTCCTTCAATAGTGTAATTCATTGATGCCGATATCGCTTCAGTTTTTAACCTAAGATATTTATCGGGTGATTCAGAAATAGATCTAATGGCTTCAACAATGTCCTCCACATTATTATATCTCAGACAAGAATTCTCCAGGAAACTATCAACTTTCAATTCTATTGGAGCAATGAAAGGTTTTGCGTGTTTAATTACATCAAAGAGATTTCCAGATGACATAGTGATTCCATATATCTCCGGAATACCATCCATGATCATTGTGTTGATGGTTGATGGCAGCAAAACAAGGTGGGCAGTATCCATTTCCTGATCAAATTCTGGCTGATCGACTACCTCAGCTTCATAAAACTTCAAATTGTTGAATCTGGAAGCATAACTCCTGCATTGGTTCATCACCTCAAAACCATGTTCCTTGTTATAACCACCCAGCAGAGTAATAATTATAGAACAACCTATCTGGTTCATTCTATCCAGCAACTGAAATACGATCGAGTAATCCCTCCTGCGGTTATCAATAATTCCGGGTACGACAATTCGAAAAACATTCCCCAGGCTGGAAACTGCCTCGGATCTCCCTTCGTATACTGCACCAGGAACACAGTGAACTTTCTTATGAATTGGTAATTTTTGTCGAAGAAATGGGACCATGGTGAGAGAAACAACATTGAATTCATTTACCTGTTTCATCAGATATTTCTTACCAAGGTTCCTCACTGATCTTCTCAATCCAAAGGTTTCCTTAAACTGAAAAAAGCCATTGATCGCATGAAGGGTCAGAACAATTCTTTTTCTCTTGAGAAAGCGCACCATCAAGCCATAAAAAATGAAATTATCCGCAACCGTGTTTAGATAGAGTAAATCAATTTTCTTCAACTTCACTTCCCTCATCATTCGTCGCAGGAAACCTAATTTGGACTCCGCGGATTTTTTCACAACCCATTCATACTTTGAAATATCTGTGCCGAATAAATGTTGAAACTGTCGGTAGGACTCTTCATATGTAAAAATGGTGATGCTGTTTATGCCATTATCAAATAACCTGATTACTGGATAGGATCCTTCAAAATGTGTTGTTTCAAAAATTCCAATTCGCATCAGGCAACTAATTTTTTACTCCTGTAATATTGAACCCGAACTTTTCATTGGTGGTAATTTTTACAGCATCATAGTTTCTCTTATAAAACCATGCAGCTGCTTCATCGTGACGATGCTCCCAGCGATATTGCGGGCTAAACCAATCTAGAATATCGATCATCATTTCCCTTCGGTTCTGTTTATTTCCTTTTGCACGTTTAACAAGATAACTTAATGGAAATATAGTAAGCAGGTAGAGATAATACTGAATCCTGATGGGAAGCCTGGATGTAAAGCGGCGAATGAAATTGAATAAATTATGTATTAGATCTCTTCGTGGATGATATAGCCAGACACTTATTTTTCCTTGCTTCCGCACACAGGGCTCTATGCTGGAGAAACTGAGTTCGCTATTACTCGTGTGAATAAGCACACCGCTGCACTGCACGATATCGAATTGCTGAAATGCAAGTGGAGGAAATTGAATGTCTCCCTGGATGAAATGAACATTTTCCTGCTGGTTTTGATCATTTGCGCGAACGATACTATTGCTAAAATCCATTGCGACTATGGTTGCGCCCAACTTTGAGACTAATTGGTCTAATAATCCATTCCCACAGCCAGCATCAAGGATCAGTTTTCCATTTAGCTGGTCCGCTTCTTCATCTATCTCTTTGAGAAATCTCTGCACCATGGCACTTCCATCCGCGTTCCATGTTTTATCCTTTTCGTAATCATAAAATTCCCATTCAAGTGAAAAACTTTGCCTTGTTCTCTTGTTCTTTTTGACAATTTGCCTGATCAGCCCACTATACTTTTGCTCAAGGTTTTGCTTCAACCTCTCATATTCGGGCATGTTCTTCATAAAAAATCCTGAATACTCAAGGGTGGCTTCAACAATAAGTCGGGGTATTCCGTCTATGATTGGATAAAACCAATCATGCTCAGCATAAAGGATCCCCTCGCGGATAGTACTAACTTCTTTGCCACCCAGCATTCTGATTACATTTGAAATTACCTGCAAATGCAATGAACTTCTGGTAACCGGGCATCTCAAAAATGAAATCAGGGATTCCTGCATATTTGACCATTCCTGTTTAAACAGGGCGAATGTAACAATTTCGCCTTTAGACAAAGGAGCGTGCAAATTAAGATGTTCATTAATCTGTATGTTTGCGATAGAACGCAATCAACAAACAATTGCCGAGCATTAAAAAGAACCTTCTTTACAATTTTATCTTAACCGGCAGCCAGCTATTACTACCACTTATTTCTATTCCTTATGTTTCTCATGTTCTGGATCCTGAAGGAATTGGGAAAGTCAGCTTTATTGATTCGCTCACCTATTTTTTCATTTCCATTGCAGAATTCGGGATTGTAGTTTATGCAGTTAGGGAAGTAGCCAGGGTCAGGTCCGATAAATTAAAACTCGCAAAACTCACTTCCGAACTTATTTTCCTCCATCTGGTTACCTCAATTATTACAATTTTTATTTACGGCATAACAATTTTCTTTCTTTGGCAAAAGGTCAGCGATTTTAGGCTGATACTTTTCTCTTTTACTTTCTTACTCACCAATGCCTTGTCATGTGAATGGTATTATTGGGGGGTAGAAAATTTCAGGTATATCACAATCCGGTCGATCCTGATCAGATTGGCAGCCCTTGCCAGTATATTTATTTTGGTTAGGCAGCCCTCAGATTACTATTTATACTATGCCATAATTACGGCTTCTGCTGTTGCCGTAATAATTTCAAATTGGATCAATTTACTGATTCAATTGCCTGTTTCCTTTCGGAATCTCCAGTGGCAAAAGCACGCCCGGAAAACCTGGGTAACATATTTTATCAGTCTTGTTTACAGCATCATGCTTTTTCTGGATACTGTGTTGCTTCGACTCGTGAGTACTGCAGCTGCTGTGGGTTATTACGCATTTGCGGTAAAGCTGGTGAGGTTGGCTACGACCCTGGTTACCGATTCACTCCTCGTTTTTTATCCCCATACAGTGAATCTTTCACATGAACAGCAGGAGAAAGGACTAAAAAGAAAATTATCTCTATCTCTGAATTTTGTGCTTACGCTTTCTATTCCTCTTGGCGTTGGTATTTTCATACTTGCGGAGCCACTGACTAATGTATTCTTTGGACCTGGCTTCCAACCGCTGGCTAAAGACCTGCAGATATTGGCGATTTTTCCAATCATCAAATCAGCTGGCCTTTTTCTTGACAGGCAGCTGATGATGCCCAATAATCAGGAAAAACTGATACTAAGGTCCCTGGCGATCGGGAATTTCAGTTTTATCCTTCTTTGCATTCTATTGTCTTTTTACTTTGATGATATTGGAGCCTCCACGGCACTTGTAATAGGTGAATCAATTGTTCTTGCACTTAACATCGTTTATTCTGGGGTTCTCCAGATGAAATCGGATTTTTTCAAGCCTAAAATAGTTTTACAGGCAATCCTGGCCAGTATGTTGTTTATTCCAATGGAATATGCGGTGAGCTACATTTGGGGACAGGGGGTCTTAAGCATTTCGTTAACGATTGTGACTTGTATGATCCTTTATTTTGGTTTACAGCTAGTAATGAAAAACGAACTCGTTGCATTTGTATATATTTCGATTAAAAGCCTATTTTCCAGAAAAGCGAAAGTTTGAGAGTTTGAGAGTTTGAATGTTTGAATGTTTAAGACTTCTCAATTCAACCAATCAACAAATCCACTAATCAACCCCTATTTCAGAATGTCCAAAGCAAAATTGTATTACATACGGGAATATTCACACCTCCATAGCTTTCACGGAGGAGTGGGCAATATAGATATAGAAAAAGTTCTTGACCGAAATGGGTATCAGCCTATCATCTTTCCTTTTGTAGATAAGTTTTCCTTTGGGGCGAAGGTTAAAAGAACTTTATTTCTATTGAAGAGATTTCTTGCGATGCCAAAGGGCTCAACTGTATTTTTCCAGTTTCCTTTATATGCCAGAATGCATAAATTCCTGATCTTCCTTCTGCAGTTACGCAGAAATATCAGGATCATTTGCCTGGTTGCTGATATCAATGGAATAAGAAAAGGAGATACTGTTCTGCTTTCCGCTGAAATCAAAGATTTGAAATTGATGAAGAACCTTCTGGTTCATAATTCCAGGATGGAGAGCTGGCTAAGAGGGCAAAATATAAAAGCGGTAATAAATAAAATTGAATTTTTTGATTTTCTTGTCCCAGACATAAAAAACAGGGACAGAATGAAAAAGCATGAAGTAGTCTTCGCCGGAAATCTGTTGAAAAGTCCTTTTCTCCAAAACCTGAATGAAATAGAGGACAACCTGGTATTTAATATTTATGGCGAAGGTGGGGATGAACTTCTTTCGAATCAAACAAATGTGCAGTATAAAGGCGTGGTTGACCCTTATTTATTACCCGGGATTATTGAAGGATCATTCGGTCTTGTTTGGGATGGTGATAGTATTAGAGGACTATCTGGGAGCGGAGGAGAATATCTCAGATACAATAGCCCGCACAAACTCTCTCTCTATATTGTAAGCGGTCTTCCAATTATCACACATTGTGATTCTGCAGTAGCTGAGTTTGTAATAGAATACAAGATCGGCATTTGCATAAGTAATCTGTTTGAGATCAGTCAACGTATTGAGTCCCTAACTGAAGAGGAATACAATTCGATGATCTCAAACATGAATATCCTTAGGAAAAGAATCATATCTGGAGATTGCCTGGGAAAGGCACTCGGGCTGTTTGCTTGATTAAATCAGGTCCGCAATTTTTCTATCAGGTGAACATATTCCTGCATGGCAGTTTCTTTTGCCTTGCCTTTTAAGCCGCACCAGGCTTCATATTTTGCTCTTGCAACAAAATCAAATTGATTCGGAGCCTCACCGTTGGCATCGCCTTCAGTGGCTTGTTTATAGAGTGAGTATAACTGCAGTAATGTTTCATTGCTGGGACGTTCAGATAGGGTCTTACTGTCTGCCACGGCTTGGTCAAACAATTGCTTCATATCCATACAGGGTTTAGTTTATACGAAAATAAGGGTTTCAAACTGTTTTCTCTTTTCTAACGGTTGGTGGTTGTCAATGGATTGGTCTGAATAAAAATAAGGAGTTTTATCTATGCTCATCATAAAAATTTTCCACCACGCTCTCCCGAAGCAGAGAATATTCCTCCTTGTTTAGGGAGTGCGTATCTGTAACCTTTACGATTTCCTCAAGCTGAGACATCGTCCTTATCCCTACGACAGCTGCCGTAATTGCAGGTTGTTGAAAAACAAATTGAATTGCCGTTTGTGAATTGGTTCTGATGCTCCCTGAAATCTTGCTGATAGTATCGGCAGCCTTCCCCACATTAACGGCAGAATGGCCAAGGTAGTCGGCAGGTTTTTTATTTACCAACAAGCCTTTCGCCAGGGATCCTCTTGTCAAAACGCCTATCTGATTATTTTTCAACAATTCAAGGCAGCTTTCCTCTGGTCTTCTGTCAAGAAGACTGTATTGCATCATAACACTAACAATTCCCGACCTATGAATATATTCCCGAATTACATTCGGACGGATGGAAGAGATGCCATAATACCGGATCTTTCCTTGCGCTTTCAATGTTTCAAAGGCATCGATCGTTTCATCAATATCATCCCCAATTGTTCCACCGTGAAGTTGATATAGATCTATGTAATCCGTTTGTAATCTTTTAAGACTTTCTTCTGCAGCAGCTAGAATATATGATTTACGGGGATTCCAATCCCACCCGCTACCATCTTTCCGCCATTGGTTCCCAACCTTAGTAGCAAGAATTAGTTTTTCCCGGATATCTTTTACTGTCTTTCCAAGAGATATTTCATTTTCGCCCTTATCATAAAAATCTGCTGTATCAAAAAAATTGATTCCTGATTCAATCGCATAATGTATCAATGTTTCATTCTCTTGCTGGTTAGATCCAAGGGACATACATCCGAAGCCAATGCGACTTATTTCCAGATCAGATTTCCCAAGTTGCCGGTATTCCATCTTTTTAATTAAACGAATCGTGAGTCGTGAGTAGTGGATGATGAATCCTGATCGATAATCTAATAACTTCTTCAACTTCTCTGACTTCTGGCCTCTTTCCAATCTAAACATAACTGAGCCACCATTTTCTGTGCGAGCTTTTGTACTTATCATATTGCAAGCACACAGGATATAGGACTGCCACAACAAATATCCAGATCAGGTAAACACCAAGTAAACCAAAGCCCAGGTCTGGCGGTCGGAATCGAAATGGATTATTCGGTGTAATAATATCCTTCGCTTCGTGGCCGGTTGCGTAAAACACAACTACAACCAAAACGTGGATAAGGAAGAGATGCAGCACATAGTATAATAGTGGAACTCGTCCGAATACATTGAAAACCGATGTCCATTTGTTCAGTGGCCTCTCAAGGAGAGCGAGGAGAATAAGAGAAGGCCCTATCGTAATACAAATAAATAAAAGGGAAGGAGGATATTTCGTAACATTTAAAAAAGATAAAAATGTATAAACAGCTCCACGTTCCTGGCCGGACCAATGATAGGGATCTCCATAAACATTAATGAACCTGAGAATAAGAAATAGAAGAATCAGGCTCATTCCTATTATAATCAATATTTTTTTTCTTCTTAAGGCGGGAAATCCATTCGCATACAACTTTCCAAAGGCATATCCAGCCATCATCAGACCAGTCCAGGGAAGGAAGGCGTACACCACCAGATAAATACGATCTCCAAATAATCTATGAACACTAAATTGGCCAAAGTATGCCAGATCTGCTAACTGACCACCTTTCAGCCCTTCATGGATTGATGGATAATCAAGCATATTATGCCCGAACACTATGAGTGCTCCAATCAATCCAATCACAGATGCAGGCAGAAAAACCAATAAACCGAGAATGATCATACTTACTCCAAGCGCCCAGATAACCTGCAGTATGAACATGTGATAATAAGGATCGAATGTCCAGGCAAGCGTGATGAAAATAGTTTCTACAATCACCAGCCATAATCCTCTTGTGATAAGGAAGGTGCTCAGGTCGATTTTGGATCTCCTCGTACTTACAAGAAAAGCAGAAGTGCCGGTAAGAAATACAAAAACAGGAGCGCAGAAATGAGTGATGAAACGCGTAAAAAATAAGGCGGGGTTTGTAGTAGCCATATTTGTAGGATCTGTTGCTACAGAGCCTGCACTGGAAATATCTGCCTTATAAAAAAAGTCTCTCACATGGTCGAGCGCCATGATCACCATGACTATTCCTCTTAGTACATCAATAGAATGTATCCTGTTTCGGCTAACTGCCAGACTGGTCATATCCCAAGGTTAAAGTATTAAGATACGTTTTTCAGACTAATAGAATATCCTCAGTCTCATACCTTAATATCAGCAGGAATTGCAGCTATTCATTTTATCTGTGATAAGATCCATTATCAAGTTTGCTATAATGTTTATCCATTATCAGTGCCATTGGAAGACCGAGCATAAACATAAGAATAAGCATTGCTATAATAGCATTGTTCCAGTTGAAAGGCATTTTAGGGGTATTGCTTAGGGGCAGTACGATCTTATTCATAACAACCCACACGAATAAACCATAAAGCAATCCAATAATGATACTGTTTTTAAGAAGCTTTTTCAGGTATGGGTACACTATGAAAAGAAAAAAAGAAAAGATGAAGGCGAGAATGTAGTGAAACAACAAGCCATAAATCGCCATGAGTTTCCCTCCAGCAAGAGCTTCTTTGTATCCGAAGACTCCACTGGAAATAAAATAAAATATCTTGATGGGTTCACGCCCTCCGCCTATGTAGTAGTTCACAACCGCAGCGATGATATCAAGCGTACCCGCCACCAGCGTGGCAAGGGCAATTGTTTTTATGGCTGAAGGTTCGTGTGTACGATGGGGTTGTGCAGGCATGAAGGGTTTAAGGATATGGAAGAGCCTGACAGAACCTGGAATGCTGCATGATGGAAAAATTAATCGCAACCAGTTAGTCAGCGGAAGCCGATTGGAACCAAACCTATTAAACTTAAACAGCTAATTGCAATAGCCTAGCAACCAGTATATGACAACAAAGACAATGATCGTTCCAAAACATCCGCCACCCAATTTATAAGCACCATAACCAGCGATGAGGCTTCTTAACCAATTTTGCATAATGAATTTTAAGATGGAGGAGTAAAAAAACTATGCCATGTGAATTCTCACATTCGTAAATATATCTTGAGATTTTAGGAAGTTCATTGTGCGCAATTGTCTACAAGCCAATTGAGATAAAATTTGAAATTTTGTTTTATTTCTTTGGATTTTGTCTCTTAGCACTGAGAATTAATTTAACAAGAACCCATCTGATCGCGGGAGGCTTAAGAGTCATTCAAAAGCAAGAAGCTCGCACGTTTTCGTTACTTTTGCCGCTCTTGAAAATAGAGGCATAAAGTAAATGAAGAACATTCGCAATTTTTGCATTATCGCGCACATAGACCACGGAAAAAGTACCCTGGCTGACCGGCTCCTGCAACTTACCAATACCATCAGTGAAAGAGACATGATGGACCAGGTTCTCGATGATATGGACCTGGAACGAGAGAAAGGCATCACTATTAAGAGTCACGCCATCCAAATCAATTATATCCATCGCGATAAACAGGAGTATACCCTCAATCTTATAGACACTCCTGGTCATGTGGATTTCAGTTATGAAGTCAGCAGGGCCCTGGCCGCATGCGAAGGTGCATTGCTATTGGTAGATGCCACTCAGGGTATTCAGGCGCAGACAATTTCTAATCTATACCTGGCCATTGAAAATGATCTTGAGATCATACCGGTGATTAATAAAATCGACATGGATGGAGCCATGGTTGAAGAGGTAAAGGACCAGATCATTGAACTGATAGGTTGCAAGCCAGACAGTATCCTTTTAGCAAGTGCAAGGACAGGAACGGGAGTGCAGGAGATTTTGGATGCTATTGTGGATCGGATTCCTGCTCCAAAGGGCAGTCCCGATTTGCCATTACAGGCCCTGATCTTCGACAGTGTATTCAACAGCTTTCGCGGGATCATTGTCTATTACCGGATTCTTCATGGTGTGCTGAAAAAAGGCGATAAGGTAAAATTTGTTTCAACAGGAATTGAATACGAAGCTGATGAAGTTGGGATCTTAAAATTAGGATTAGAGCAGAGACCTGAGGTAAGGACAGGAGATGTCGGATATATAATTACAGGTATCAAGAATGCTAAAGAGGTTAAGGTGGGAGATACCATTACCATTGGGAACAATACGAATCCGCAAATGATCCAGGGATTCCAGGAAGTGAAACCGATGGTATTCGCAGGAATTTTCCCGATTGATACTGATGATTTTGAGGAATTGCGAGAATGCATGGACAAACTTCAGCTGAATGACGCTTCTCTCACATATGAACTCGAGACCTCCCAGGCATTGGGTTTCGGATTTCGCTGCGGGTTTCTCGGGATGCTTCATATGGAGATCATCCAGGAACGTCTGGAGCGTGAATTCAATCAGACTGTAATAACTACTGTACCTAACGTAAGCTTTATCGCATATACTACCAGGGGTGAAAAAAAGATTGTGAACAATCCGGCTGAGATGCCCGACCCAACCCAGCTTGATCGTATAGAAGAACCCTTCATCAAGGCTCAAATAATTACCAAACCTGAGTATATAGGAAACATTATGACCCTTTGCCTGGGAAAAAGGGGAATACTTATCAACCAAAGTTATCTCACTCAAACAAGGGTTGAGTTGATGTTCGAAATGCCTCTGACTGAAATTGTTTTTGATTTTTATGATAAACTTAAAAGCCAAACCAGAGGCTACGCATCTTTTGATTATCATCCCATCGGTTATCGTGAAAGTGATATTGTGAAGATGGATATTCTTTTAAATGGCGATAAGGTGGATGCTCTCAGCGCATTGATCCATCGTTCAAGAGCCACAGAATTTGGAAGGAAACTTTGCGAAAAATTAAAAGAGCTGGTACCCAGACAACAATTCCAGATCGCGATTCAGGCGGCCATAGGAGCGAAGATCATTTCGAGAGAAACTATCTCGGCTTTGCGGAAGGATGTTACTGCCAAATGTTATGGAGGTGATATTAGCCGTAAGAGAAAGTTGCTTGAGAAACAAAAGGAAGGTAAGAAGAGAATGAGACAGATTGGGAATGTAGAAGTGCCACAGGAGGCGTTTCTTGCTGTACTAAAGTTAGATGAATAGTTTATCAAGAAAATTACCGCCAAGACACAAAGGCGCAAAGTTGCGCTAAGACTCTTCGCGAATCCTTGCGTCCTGGCGACTTTGCGGTTAAATCTTATTTGTCAGATCACAATCTAACCACCACCAGGAAACAAAGGCGCAAGGAGGAGAATCTATATCTATGTGCCTATGTGATTTTTTTCTACTGTGTCTATGTGTTATTCTCTTTCAACACATAGGATCATAGGAAACATAGACACATAGGATACTGGGGAGACTTAAGTATTCACGATTCACGACTGACGATTTAACCACCACCTGACTTCTTGGGAGGAGTTTTCTTTTCTGGTGGTTTCTTATTGAGGTTTTTCTCTGTCGATTTATTAAGCTTATCCTGATTTGAATTCCCGGATTCATCCATTAATCTTTCTTCCATCGGAAATTCACCTTCCTTCAACTTAAAATTGAAAACCTTATCAATATGTACCCATTGCCCGTTCTTCCATTGAAATCCTTCATAATCACCTATCGGAATATAAGTTTCCTTTCTGTCGGGTTCATCTGATTCTGAAATTAAATGATCGAATACGATGATGTCATTATCCTCATCATAATTAAAAAATGCTCTTGCCTCTTTTTTATATTCGATGCTAAATCTTACCTGGTCGGGACGCCTGACCGAATCTTCTTTAAATGAAAAAAACGGTCCGCCGAAAACTGGTTCGCCCTGACTGTTAAAAGTTAACACCTCCATCCATTTCTTATTGCTGCCTATACTGAAATCATCGAAACCAAGGAGAGTATAATATTTTTTTCCCTGGTATGATTTCATGATGATCTTATAGTATATCGCGCCAATCCAATTTTCCCTGTTGCGGATTGAATCCATGGGTTTTTCAGTAAACATTGAACGATCGAACAGGGGAAGGAGTTTCAAAGACCCATCCGGGGTCTTGACCTGGATCGCGCCTTTTTGCAGATACACATACTCATCTTTTTTCCATTGCCAGGTGAATATGCGAAAGCTGCTATCAGGAGCATATAGTTTTGATATTGCTACCGAATCAAATGGGTAATGAAAGGAATTCTTCATCCTCAATGCCCTAACAAAGGCCCTCACGAAATTGCTATCTGCCCTGAGACTTTCAGCAGGATTCTTTCCAAAAACAATTAGGGCGGAAAGCTTTTTCAGTGAATCCTCTTTCTTAGCAAATTCTTTTTTCTCCGCGTTAGTCCACCGCTGGCCATAGCCATTTATTGATGCTAAGAGCAGCAATAGGAAAAAGAACAATAATTGTTTGGAGCGAAGCATAGGCTTGAATTTGCCGAAATTACGAACCCGGAAGCAGGCTGGGAAAGAACGTACAAAACTTCACTAAATTTTATGTGTTTTGCAAAGCTTTTGCGAAATCCTGCAGATCATTGAAAGATATGTCTATTAAGGGGTGGGGAAGGGCCTGCTTGGGATTGGTTGTCTTAACGAAAACTGTATGCATTCCCGCATTTCTTCCAAATTCCATATCCGAGAGGTTATTACCGATCATTATGGACTTTCCTGGATCGATCTCCGGAAAATCCCTCAATGCTTCCTGGATCATGCCCTGATTTGGCTTACGCCTGGGGTCTGAATTATCAGTTGCAGTAGAATAGTAAATTTTATGGATCCTGCCTCCGCCTTCTTCAATATCTGCAACCATTTGATTATGGATTGAATTCAGGTCCTGTTCGGTCATTAAGGATCTTCCAACCCCTCGTTGATTAGTGATAATTATTAATTTTTGAAACCTGGTTGAGAGATATTGAAGCGCCTGGATAGTTCCTTCGTAAAACCTGAATTCTTCATAGGAATAAATGTAATCTTCTTTTTTTTCATAGTTAATCACACCATCACGGTCCAGGAATAATGTCCAATTCTGATCAATCTCCTTTAGATCCAACATTAGAAGTGATTTATGATTGAAAACTCCAAGAACCAAATACTAATCTTCAAATAATAAGAAAAAATTAAAAGAAAACGCAGAAGAATAACAGCACATTAATTCAATTGATTTTTCTTATTTATCATTATTTGGTTCTTGGGTTTTGGATCTTGATATTTTCTCATTATCAACCTCGAAATATTTCTCCTCCACCAATTGACAAATAATGTGTCCAAGCATTATGTGAGATTCCTGGATTCTGGGTGTGTCATTGGAAGGAATATTCAATAAATGATCGCAAAGATCCTTCATTTTTCCACCCGACTCCCCGGTAAATCCAATTGTTAGTAGTCCTTTCTTTCTTGCTTCCGCAAATGCATTTACAATATTGGCTGAATTCCCGGAGGTTGATAGTCCCACCAGCACATCTCCTTCATTGGACATGCCTTTGATCAGCCGGGCGTAAACTTCATCGTAGCCGTAATCATTGGCAACTGCTGTGAGATAGGAAGTATTGCAATGAAGCGCTTCGGCAGGTAATGCATCTCGGTTCAGATAAAACCTTCCTGTAAACTCAGCTGAGAGATGCTGTGCATCCGCTGCACTTCCTCCATTTCCACAGAAGTAAATTCTTTTGCCCTTCCTCAGTGCATCAAGAATTCCCTCCACAATTGACTCAACCTTTTTTAATAAAACTGGATCGGCCAGGACTTTCTTCTTGACATCGATAGATTCCGCGATAATGATCTTTATCTTATCCTTCATCAAGTATTTTGTTTTGAATTAAGTTCAATTCCTTGCGTACCGTTGCGCCTTTCCGTCTTTGCGGTTAAGAAACAATTAGACCTTCTCTGCCAGTTCAATAAAACTATCAACCATTTTCTTCCAGGAAAACTTTTGCTTTTCAAGGCGAAGGTGTGGAATAAAAAAATTCTCTCCTAATTCGTAAAATCGAATTATCGCACCAGCAATTGAATCCGGGTTAGGTTCACAAACAATTCCAGCTTTTTCATGAGGAACCAACTCAGGCAAGCCTCCTACGTTCGTTACTATCGTAGGCTTTTCAAAATGATAGGCGAGAGGCGTAACCCCGCTCTGCGTTGCGTTACGATAAGGTTGCACAACCACATCGGCGGCAGATAGATAATATCTCACCTCATTGTCAGGAATAAATTCCGTTCGAAGTATGAGTTGGTCCTTGATTCCCAGTTTATTTATCAATTCCGAATATCGTTCCTCTGGCTCGTAGAATTCTCCAGCTATCAGCAGTTTAATTCCTGAATTCTTTATTTCCGGGTTTGCCATTGCATTTAATAGGATGTCCAATCCCTTGTATTCGCGGATAAAGCCAAAAAATAAAATCAGTTTGCCTGTTTCGCTAATTCCCAGTTTTCTCCTCGATTCCATTTTTTCAACTGGCTGACCGAAACTATCATAAAGTGGGTGTACAATTTGTTGAACAGGCTTTTTGGTTTTAAATAATGCCAAATCATTTGTCACTTTTTCACTCATTGTGATAAATGCATCTACTGAGCCCAGAAAATATTTTGTTAGGGCATGATCACCTGCTCTTTTTTCATGCGGCTTTATATTATCAATTAATCCAATAATTTTTGTTCGCTTATTTTTTCTTACCTGGCGGAGGATAGTGCCCAGGGAAGGTCCCATAAAAGGAATCCAGAATCTTGATATTACGAGATCGGGATTTAGTGCTTTGATTGCCTTACCGATGGCGAACCAATTGAAGGGGTTAATTGAATTTATTTTCGAAAAAATTCTAATATCGGGAGGTGGAGGTTCTTCTGAAAATTGAGTTTTACCAGGAAATAGAAGGGAAGGATATTGCAATGAAAAAGAATAGATCGAACACTCAAAACCTTCATCAAGAAATTCTCTTGCCAAACGGTGATCAAAAGTGGCCAATCCACCACGCAACGGATGAGCGGGGCCGATAATGATCACTTTTTTTATCATGGAGCACAAAGGTAGCTGGTGATGGATGGTTAGTCCACTCCCAATTTTTTCTCAATAAGATAGTTATTCCGACCAGGAGCAACACGGGAAATGAGTTCAGCAAGGAATCCTGTGACGAACAACTGGGTTCCTATGATCATGGCTGTTAGAGCAAGAAAAAAGATAGGCCTGGACGTAATAGGGAATTGGTAATTGATCAGTTTTGAAATAATCAGGTATAAACTAAATCCTGCTCCCAGGATAAAGAATAGGGTTCCCCAGGCCCCAAAAAAATGCATCGGCCGTTTGCCGTACTTTCCCACAAATACTATGGAAGCCAGGTCGAGAAACCCATAAATAAACCTTTCCAATCCAAATTTCGTTTTGCCGTATTTGCGTGGTCTATGTTCAACAACTTTTTCCGTGATTTTCCGGAACCCAGCCCACTTCACTATAACGGGTATGTACCGGTGCATTTCTCCATACACTTCAATACTTTTTATGACTTTGAGCCGATATGCCTTTAATCCGCAGTTGAAGTCGTGAAGTTTGATCTTGGAAACCTTTGAGCGTGATCCAGTTAAAAAATTTAGATGGAATAGTCTTGCTAATGGGATCATGTCTCACTTTTTTCCATCCGCTTACCAGGTCATTTCCATCCTCAATGATCATTTTCCTGAGAGGTGGAATTTCATCCGGACTATCCTGCAGGTCCGCATCCATCGTTATTACAACTTCACCGCTGGAGGCACGAAATCCTTCATTTAGAGCTGCCGACTTACCATAATTTCTTTGGAATTTGATTCCTTTAATATTGTGGTTGTTCTTCCGCAAGCCCTCAATGATTTGCCATGAATTATCTCTGCTGCCGTCATCTATCAAGGATAATCTCGTATGATAGGTTGTGTTCGGTCACAACCCTTACTATCCAGGCACAAAGGTCCGGCAGGGATTCTTCTTCATCTATAAGAGGAACAACAATCGGATACATCCATGCAATCAAATGATTAAAGCGTTTGTTACCGGGAAGGGAGATTGGGGTGTTTTTTTAGTGAAGGCAGCTCCAAGTAAAGATGCGACTGCTCCAACTATCAATGTTCCAATCACTACGGAGAGAAAAGCTATGGGGATAAACATTTTATTGAACATGGTGATAGCCTGATCTCTTTGTGTTTCAGTAATATTGGGTTGTTTGTCCAATTCCTCCAATTGCATTTGAATTATTTTCTCTTTCTGATCAGGGAAAATTAGATAAATAGAAAGTAGTGTATAGACAATCAAGATGCATGCAACAACAAGGGAAGTCTTGAAGCCGTGACCAAAAACCTGTCCAAAAGTTACTCTGTTTTCCATTTCCTTTCCGAACACGATACAGGCAACAATAAACGCAATGGCCATAATAATTGTTGGGATCCATCTGAACCAGATTTCATACTTGAATCCGGTGAAACCCGCTACTATATCAACAACTATGAGAATTAATCCAATGATCAATCCTTTAACAAGGTGAGATGACGCTTTCTTTTCCATGTTTGGTGTTTAAGGGTTCAAAAATACTTTCTCTCCATTGATAATCCCAATTACTTTTCCTCTGAGCTCTTTGCCAACAAAGGGTGAATTTTTTGATTTCGACCTGATATCCGATTCACTAAAAATATAATTCTGATCTGGTAAAAACAAACTCAGATCTGCCATGGTATTAGCCTTCACTATAACCTCAGGAAGAGAAAATATTCTTCTTGGATTTATAGCGGCGATCTCCACAAATTTTTCCTTGCTGATACCCAATGAGGTCAATACTCCGAAGCAGGTTTCAAGTCCGATCATTCCCGCCTTCGCATATTCAAACTCACATTCTTTGCTATCCCATTCCTGTGGTTGGTGATGCGTGCTGATGCAATCAACCATACCATTGTGTATTGCCTCCAATAAGGCTGATTTATCAGATGCTTGATCGAAGAGGAGGGAAGACCTTTAGATTGGTATTATACCGCTAAAAGGTCTTCATCAGTGAAGTAAAGATGATATGGAGTGACCGAACATGAAACGGCAATGCCGCCAGCTTTTGCACGTCCAATATATTCAAGTGATTTGGCGGATGAAACTCCGGTAAAATGTAATCTGGAGTTAGAATACCTTGAAAGTTTAATATCACGGGCTACCATTAGTTCCTCCGACATCGCTGGTTTACCAGGAAGCCCGAGTCGGGTGGAAACTACACCCTCATTCATCAATCCATATGTTCCTATACTGATATCATCAGGAAGCTGCATAAGGATCCCATCAAATGCCTTGACATATTGAAGGGCCTTAACTACTAATCCAGCTGATTGCAGGGGATTAGTCCCATCCGAAAAGGCAATGGCACCACTGGCGTACATATCATACATTTCGGCCAGCTCTTTCCCTTCAGCGTTTTTGCTAACAGCACCTATTGGATGAATTGAAGCTGGGAGTTCTGAAGATTTCCTCTTTATATATTCTACCTGGGATTTTGTGTCAATAACAGGTTTTGTATTTGGAATTACAAACACCTGTGTGAAGCCACCAGCTGCTGCAGCTCTCGAGCCTGTTTCAAGGGTTTCTTTGAATTCAAATCCGGGATCGTTAAAGCTTGCAAAAACATCCACCCAACCTGGTGATACATGAAGACCATCTCGTTCTATGATCTGATCGGCATCGGACTGAATGTTTTCAGCGATCTCGATAATTTTTCCGTTCTGAATGAAAATGTCCTGGGTTGAATCTTGGAAAGGGGAGGAAGGATCTACAATACGAGCCTTGCGAATGAGGATCTTCATTTTTTCAACAATTGAGCGAAGATAAGGGTATTCCCCATTTTTGGATTTAACCGCAAAGAAACGAGGGCGCAAGGTTTCGCAAAGATGTTTTAGCGTAACCTCGCGTCCTTGCGCCCTGGCGGTTAAATCTTAGACCTTCAAAGCTCCCTCAATTGAATCATCAAGAGTTTTACCCATTACAGCACCAGCTGCCATCTTGATCAGAGCTATTGCATTGCCGTGCTTATTGTCCCAATAGTATCCTTCCCTGCTCTCCACCTTAATAACAGTTATCCTTGGATCATTTACACCTTCAGTAAACCAGGTTTTTATTAGTGGTTCCCAGAGTTCTTTTATCAATTGTTTATTGGTAGAAATAGTTGCAACCCCGTAGACACTTAGAAAATCAGAATGTGCGGATCCTTGAAAAAGTAACTGAACCTTGTTGTCAAGAAGTATCTCCTGATTCTTATGACTATCAACTGCACTGAGAAACCAGAAATTACCTTCTTCGTCCATTTTTTGCACTGACATAGGTCGCACAGTTACTGGCCTATCCGTAGTTATGGCTGTGCAGAAATAACAGGTCTTGTTCTTTGCTGCCAACTCCTTTATTTTTTCTCCAGCCTCTCTACCGTGCAAGTCTTTATGATTTTCTTCCGGTTGTTGGCGATTAATACTGTCCATGAATTATGTTTTTGTTTTGATGAATTCCTTATGGATAATTTATCGATCATCTCAAAAAACTATACCTGTTTAATTAGAATTGGGCTTGAATTAAGAATGGTTCAACAACCCTGTTTTTCTTGACCAAAATCATTATTGCAGGCCACCGTTTCAAAAACTTGAGCACGGTCATTTTGCATACCGTATGTTTGCTCAGAATTGTAATTGTCAAATCATCAGTTCGCTCCAGATTCCTGGAGGATAATACCAGGCTTTTTAAGGGCCCATTTTAACAGAAGAAATTGGGTTGTCATTGGGAAACCGCCATTTTTAACTGATAATTGGTTTAAGTGGAAAAACTAGGTTCAGTTATTGTGACTGTATGCAGTATCTTTAAATAATTCTATGGCATTTATCGACAATGTACTTCAAACGCCCTCTTATGGCTGGAAGAATGAAAAAGGAGAATTGAGCGTCCCGACATTCAGACAGCTTTATACAGAGGCCTTTTCACGAATTAATATTTTCAAGACAAAGAAGAACTGGATATCGCTTGTTAGCTGGTTAATGGTAGTGTGTATGCTTCCCTTCTTCGTGATGTTCCTTGGGTATTATTTTTCTTGGCAACTATTGATTGTATTTATAGTGTACAGCATGATTATTATCAGTACTCATGCTACAGTTTGGCTTCACCGATTTTGCACGCATAAGGCTTTTACATTCAGCCATCCAATATGGCGCTTTGTTACTCAGAATCTTGCAATAAAAACATTCCCTGAAGAAATCTATGTTATATCACATCATGTACATCATGTGAAAAGCGATGAGCCTGGGGATCCTTATAATCCAAGAGGTGGATTTATGTATTGCATGCTGTCGGATGTAAATCATCAAAGCATCAATAAGGATCTTTCTGAACCTGACTATAACCGTGCTGCCCATTTCATGAAGCACACCGGCGTAAAAATCAACAACTATAAACAATATAGGACCTGGGGATCAATCGCAAGTCCTTATTATACGGTAACTCTTTGGCTGTTAAACTGGGCCTTCTGGTATACTGCATTATACTTCCTGGGCGGACATGCCTTGGCCTGTACCATATTCAGTGCAGCGATGTTTTGGTTCATCTTTGTTAGAGCCTTTAATTATACTGGTCATGGCAAGGGCGAAGTGAAACACGTAGAAGGTTTAGATTTTGACAGAAGCAATCTTTCCATTAATCAAATGAGACCCGGCTTATTTGCTGGGGAATGGCACAATAATCATCATCTCTATCCAGCCAGTGCCCGTGCAGGATTTTTGCCACATCAATTGGATTTAGCGTGGCTTTATATCCTAAGTTTATACAAGCTCGGAGCTGTTTCGTCATATCACGATTCGAAGGAAGATTTTCTTAAGAAGTATGTGGTCAAACAGAAAGCTCTTGAAAAGGCACCAGAAAAAGTTCCTGAAAAAGCTCAGGAACAGGTCATGGAATCCCTGAGCAGTCAGTAGAATTTCCTCAGAATTTCTTATTCCTATAAATTTGCATTCCCTTCCAAAATCATTGCGGGTAGTGGCGCAGCCCGGTAGCGTACTTGCATGGGGTGCAAGGGGTCGCTGGTTCGAATCCAGTCTACCCGACTTCGTCCGCCGGAGCTTTAGCGAAGGCGGGCTTTTCATTTCCATATTCAAGAATTTAACCGCAAAGACGCAAGGACACGAAGTTTCGCTAAGAGGCCATATTTTTTTACCGCAGAGAACAGGAGGCGAGAGAGATTCGCAGAGATGGCTTACACATTCGAGTTAAGTGGCCGCTTTTTTATGTTGAAAATTTAACCTCAAAGACGCATAGTCGCAATGCCGCAAAGGATCGTCAGGAATTTTCTAAATTATTATTTAGAGACTGTTCTTCTTCTAAAATCAAAAAAGCCAACGATAAGAAACAAGAGAGCATATCCCAAAGAAGTCCAGGCAACTTGAGTTAGCTGTGATTTCAATTTTGTGGATACTGGAAAAGCATGGAAACTATAAGGAAAATAATAAACCAGGTTTGACTTGTATTGTACGGCCATGATTGTGCCTATCAGCCATAAAGCAAAACCAATTCCAATTGGAACTATAAAATTTCTGAATCGCAGTCCCATCCAGAATTGTATCGCACAAACAGCAAGCAATAGAATATAAGCATTAGCCGCATTTACCAATACTGTGCTTCCATTCAGTGGATGTTTAAATAAATTCAAAGTTGGTTTTATAAAGTTTACTCCTACAATAGTCAAAAACATGAATAAATGAGTGGCAATAAGGAAAACCAGCATTAATAAATGCACGTTCATAAATTTTGCTAAAAACACATTGACTTTTGTTTGTGGAGATGCGAATACCTGTTTCCACGTATTATTCCTGTACTCGATCTGTGGCAGCAGTGTGCAGATCAGTATTATAAACAAGGGAAAAAGCGCTGTACCATTCATGTCAGAAAGTATTTTAAAAAGAGCGTTCAGCGGGTCCTTCTCTGATGGATCAATTTCATTTTCATCTATTAAAACATTCAACAGGTACATGACCGGACCAACAGCCGCACCAATTAGAGTAAGATAAAAAGATGCTGTTCGTGTTGTTTTTAATAACTCAGACCGAAGTGATATAAGTAAGTTCATTATTGTGCAGTTGTTAGGTCAATAAATAATTGTTCAAGATCATTCCCCTTAGGTTGCAAAAGATATACGTCGAGATTATTTTGAATGAGTTTTCTTTGAATAGCCGCTATATGCTTTTGATCGTGTAGGGAAACCGAAAATCCCTGCCCTTCACTTTCCGGATCGTACTCCTGCAATAACTGCATAGCCGTGTCATTATCTGAAGTATCGATCAATAACCGGGAGCCCTTTTGCTGGAATACATGCAACTCAGGCAACGTACCTTGAAAAAGCATCTTTCCCTTAAATATGATTCCTATATGACTAACGATTTTTTCTACCTCTGCCAGCAAGTGACTGGAGATGAGAATAGTCATTCCATGGGTTTTGTTTAGTGTTTTGATCAATTCGCGAAGCTCAATGATACCTGCCGGATCCAAACCATTTGCAGGTTCATCCAATATCAACAATTCTGGATTTGGCAAAAGGGCAAGAGCAATAGCCAGTCGTTGCTTCATCCCCAATGAAAACTTTTTTACTGTCTTCTTACCTGTATCATTCTAATCCAACAATATTTAAAACTTCAGCTATTCTTGCTTTTGATGCTCCGTAAACTTCTCTATAAACTTCCAGGTTTTCTTTGGCTGTCAAATGCCCGTATAAGGAAGGAGTTTCAATCAATGACCCTATCTTTTTTAAAATATTGATCCTGTTTGAATGCAGGTGCTCACCAAATATTTCAATATCTCCTTTTTGGTTATTCAACAGGCCAAGTAACAAACTCAGTGTTGTTGTTTTACCGGAACCGTTCGGACCAAGAAAGCCGTAAATGCTTCCCCTTTCTACATTCAGGTCTATGTCAAACAACGTTTGTACGTCTTTTGAATAGTGATATGAAAGCCCTATAGTTTTTATTATTGAAGAATTATTCATTGAGAAAATTTAAATAGGTATGGTCTCAGGATACTTTGTCGTCCAAAATTTTTTTGAATACTTTTTTCGTCATAGTGTCGTTCTAAAATTACTGCCAACAGTTGATATAAGAAGGTTCTTGTTCCAATTAGCGTTAATTATCACATTTCTACGGATGGCGCTGACGAAAACTTAACCGCAAACCTGCCTCCGTGACGCAGTCAGGCAGGGACGCAAGGCGCAAGGTTTCGAAAGGAATCTTCTTATCATGAAGAACCTAATTTTGCCTGGCAAGTTGCCAAAAAATATTTAACACATAGGCGCATAGGAAAACAAATCTGCTATGTGTTTATGTGTATTAATTCTTCAAAACCTAAATGATAACAACATAGTCACATAGAAACCCAGTAATAAAAAACGTTCTATATGCCTCTGTGTTTAATTTTCTTAGAAGTGAATTTTGGGAATAAAAATTTCTGGCGATGGGCGCATGGGTTCGCCAGGGAAATAATCACAGTAGAGATTAACCAAATATCATCAACTTCGCATTTGCTAATTAGGCACTAAAGATTTCAATTTAAAATATGATATTATGAAGACTAAACACATTTGGGCCAATCTCGCAATAAATGATCTTGAAAGAACAACGAAATTCTATACTGACCTTGGTTTTAAGGTTAATAATTCTAACAATTCGCAAGCTCAAGAGTTGACAAGTATTTCCTTTGGTGAAAATAATTTCATTATAAATTTCTTTCTAAAAGAGTTTCTGCAGAAGAATACTCAAAGCAATTTTTCTGATCCTAAAAATGGTATTGAAATTATTTTTAGTCTTTCAGCAGCAAGTAAGACAGAAGTAAATCAATGGGTTGAAATTGTAAAAAAGGCAGGCGGAAATATAAATGTTGAACCTTACGAAATCGGAGAGGGATATACTTTTGTTTTTTCCGATCCAGACGGACACAAATTCAATATTTTATATTGGCCGGGGATGTAGTTGCTGAAGATTTTAACCGCCAAGACACAAGGACGCCAAGGTTCGCAAAGAAAAAAATCAAGGCTGCCGCCATCCCTGCCCGACTCCGTCTCGCAGGCGGGGCTCCGCGGACGCAGCCTGGCCAGCCCACAACAAGAACGTAAACACCTTGGTGCTCTTCAAATCAGTATCCTATATGTGCGCAGGCCTGGCAAAACCTCCGGAGGGATAGGTTTTGCCTTGACTTTTTTGCTTACTTTTTTTGTCAAGAAAAAAAGTAAGACTGCCGGTAGGCAAAGAAAAAAAATCATTTTTGTCACCACCAAGACGCTAAGGCGCCAGGTAACGCTAAGATCCTTGCGAAACTTTCGTCATTGTGCCCTTGCGGTGAAGAAATCTACCTCAAAGTTGTTCAAGTCTTGTAATTGTTTGAATATTCCTGCTCTCAATTTCTGTTACACAATGTGAAACATCTTTTTGAAATGGATTGTACCATTCCTTTTTTCTAAAATACTTTTCCATTTCTCCGCCAGATTGAAATATCAGTCCATACTTTGCATAGATCGTGTTTCGCATTATTTTCAATTCCGACTTTGATTTTCCTGCAAAGTAGCTTTCAGGTTGTACGGCAAGTGATAACTTGCCATAATCCCTCTCACCATAAAAACTGGCAAGACTTGATATATGATACCCGACTTCTGCACTGTCTTTTCCGTAGTTTCTGCCTTCAATAGGGTTCCAGAAAAGCATTAGAGCATTGATCCATTTGTCGCCTTCCTTGCAGTCAGCAAATTGGCCACTGTATTTTCCAAAAGAAACTTTGTTTCCTTCTAGCATTACCTTATTAAATGTTTTAGAATCCCGAAGCCAGGTTTCTTTCTTGGTGTAATGGTTTTTGCCCCAGGTTCCCTCCCAGATTTGAACTATCAGTGTATCGTTATATTGAAGTACGATGAGGTCCCATTCTCCCTCCGACTCACCGAAATGATAAACTCCAATTCGTTGATTGACTGGTTTTGTTCTGACAGAGAAATCTTTTGGATTGTACTCTTCTCCTGAAGACCCATTGAAAAGATGCTTTGGAATTTGACCAAACAATGTAGCGCCTGAGAGCACAAAGATGAGTGCAATAAATTGTCGGGTTGACAACATCGCTAAAGGAAAGTTTATATTAAAATAAGATTATTTATTTCGACTTGTCTCTATCAAACACCCAAATATTATGATGGTTTTTTGGATTCCCGGTAAATACTTCGTCTGCAATAAATTCATCTTGATTATTTCCAAATTTGTAATTAACAACGTTCGAGAAATTCTTTCTCCAAAGTGTTGCTTGCAGATCATTTCTTTTCCATTCCAGTTTTGCATTAAACAGCAATTTCACTTTCCTGATTTTCCCATCGGCTGTCATCGCAAAACTTATTTTCTTCTTTTTTTCACCAAAAATGTGATACCTGGTTAGTTTAAGTTTATCTCCTTCTTGTTCTATGATAAATATGCTACCTGTCAAACCTTCGCGATGCGACTCCAATTTGCTTTTTTCGAAATTAAGAACCCAGGTTCCTGTATAATTTGGAGTTTGAGCGAAGGCCTGTGAACTGGAAACAAAAAGAACGATCAGAACCACTAATTCTTTTAATATACTATTCATAGTGAAACTAAAGTTAATTGAACTTCAGTTGTTAGCTTTTAGATAAAACCTCCAGGGCGCCAGGTTTCGCATAGAAAATTGACTAAAAAAAAAGGCTGTCTTTCGACAGCCCCGGTGGCTATTTCTATAGGATGATCAACCTATTGCTTGATTATTTTTTGCTGTAGAGAAATTGTTTCGCCATTTAATTCCAATGTATACTGACCAGAAGCCAAACCACTAAGGTCGCTAAGATTTACCGTATTCAGTCCCTTGCTTCCTTTGATACTCATGAATTTGACAACCCGGCCAATCTGATCATACAAACGGATTCTTATCAATTCATCCTTCGTCAATTCATATGAAATGTTCAAATAGCTCACAAAAGGATTAGGTGTAAGCTTCAGTTGAATCATCTTACCATCATTCCTGATCGTAAGCACCTTGCTGTATGTGAACTTACCATCTATGTCTACCATCTGCAAGCGGTAGTAATTTACTTTGGATAGGAGTGTATTATCGGTGAAGCTATATTGAGTTCCCGCAGCTGTGGTATTGATCTTACCAATTCCTGTGTAACTAATTCCATCTACACTTTTCTCAATTACAAAATGACTACTATTGATTTCACGACTCGTAGTCCAGCTTAGCTTAACCACTCCATTAGAAAGATTACCCTGGAAGGTTGTAAGTGTAATTGGAACCACTACCAGGGATGCGCTGAACTCGGAAGTACTGTTATCATTCGCGTCAGGTTTAATGGCAAGAGCAACTATACTGGCTCCTGGTGGGACGGTTGGTATAGACCCAGTAGGAACAGAAAAACTGAAATTGTTGTCTGTAATTCCACCAGCAAGGCTAGTTCCTGCAGCTAAATCCGATCCACTTCCTTCCTGGGCGCGGAATAAAAAGGTCATGCCTTCTCCGCTTCCATCGTTGATATAAAATTCCACAAATGATCCAGGACGAGTAATTCCTGTAACTACGAATGTATTTGCCAATGTCCGGGTTGCGGATACGATAACCGGAAAATTATAAAATTCATTTGGACCTGTATCAGGATCACCATCGTCATTGGGGGTAACACCATTTCCTGCAAGGTCTATTCCGAGATTTGTATTACTATACGTAGAGTTCCTTGAAAAAACATTTCCGTTGATATCTACTGAATTAAATGTACTAATTCCAAGAACCCCATTATACGCGATTGTGTTGCCTTCAGCATTGTCCCCAGTGCCATCATTATTACTTCCAATGATATTGTCAATTGTCAATTGTGCGTCGGCAGCGTGTAGACTGACTCCACCTCCAAAGTTTCCGCGATTCAGATTGGCGCTGGTAGTACCAATAAAATTTCCTGCAACTATGTTTCCAACCGTATTGAAATCAAAACCAAAGAAATCAGTAGCACTCAGAAAAATGCCAGCTCCAGTGTTAGAGGAAACTACATTGACCTCAGCCGCAGAATTTGCATGAGTAGGATCAATTCCAATCCGGTTATTGCTGGAATTGAATATTTCAATGCCATGACTACCATTGCCTGCTGCCACATTTGCAGAATTCAATCCAACAGTATTTCCTGCTATCGAGTTGTTATTCGAATTGGCGAAGATGTGAATACCTCTACCTCCATTCAATTGTATTAGATTCATCTCCAGCAGATCAGTGACACCATTTCCATCAGTTCCAATCCTATTGTTATTAGAATTTACCGTCAATATAATTCCATTACGGGAGTTTCCAAAAGTTCCTGTGCCATTCCGATCTGAACCTAAGTAATTACCAGAGAACACAGAATTGGTAATTGTCCAACCGAGAATTCCATCCTGATTATTCCCGGATATTAGATTACCCTCATCTGCATCACCACTACCATCACTATTAGTTCCAACTACCACCGCATTGCTGCCACCTGGTCCGCCTTCACCAAGATTGATACCATGGTTACCATTTCCGTTATCAACCAATCCGGCCTGAGTGGTTCCGATAAAATTTCCCCAGAAAAAAAGATTGTCCACGCCATTGAGGACACTTATTCCGTTCTGAACGAAAGAATGGATTGCTAATCCTGAAATGGTCACATTATTTGCATTTACCAAGAGACCGCTTGCACCTGCGCCAGCAGTGGCCCCACTCAAAACAATTTGAATAGTCCTGGTTGCGATTGGACCCTGGGTTGCACCCGGTTGAGAATAGCCATTAATTGTAACTTCTTCATCAATACTTGGCAAACCTCCTGTAGAAGGTGTTATTATGTGTGGACCACCTCCAGTAATATTAAAGGCAATTACATCTGCGCCAGGAGTCGCATTTGCATCTAGAATCGCCTGCCGCAGGGAACCTGGACCAGTATCATTGGTGTTCGTAACTGTGAAAGTAGCGGCGGAGACGAAAGTTGTAATTAAAGTGACAATAGTAAATACAAAGGATTTCTTACCCAGTGAGTAGACATGGTTCATGGTAGATTCGTTTTATAGTTTCGAGAGTTGAATTTCAAAAAAGTAAGTAAAAATTTTTCGCGGAATTTGAATTGGAATTATCAGCAACTAAAGTAGATATGTTCCCAAAATCTACCAATTGATGAGACCGAGAACTTATTCACAAATGTTTATTAGTCTGGATAACATCAATATTTTATTTCAGCAGAAATAACTATACCAAGTGAGTTGATGATGTCGGAAGCGATCATTGATTCCTGTGAAAGATGATGTGCTGCATGATCGCCAGCAGCTCCATGCCAGAATACCCCTAGTAGTGCTGCTTCGAGCGTTGCGTAACCTTGAGCAACCAATCCTGTTATTATTCCTGCAAGTACGTCCCCACTTCCAGCAGTTGCCATACCTGGGTTTCCGGTGGAATTAAAATATCCTATTCTTCCGGGAGAAGCTACAAAAGTGTGATGCCCCTTCAATACTATTATCACATTAAGAGCATTCGCCCTTTCAATCGCTTTCTCAATCTTTTCGAAATCATTTTTTGTTTCACCGAACAGGCGTTCGAATTCTTTTGGGTGGGGTGTAATTATTGATTGAGGAGTGATCAGATCGTGAAATTTTTCCTGGGCTATGAGATTCAGAGCGTCTGCATCAATCACCATGGGCCTTTTATTTTGCTGAAATATTTTCTCAATTGCTTTTGCGGTCGCTTTTTCTGTTCCTATTCCTGGCCCAATGCCGATCACTTGATATTTTTCTAATTCAGCATTTACCTCGCTGATAATGTTTTCATCTTCATCCACCTCGCACATGACCTCAGGAGCTGCCAGTTGCATAATATCCAGCCCGCTTTTAGGTAAATGTGCCGTAACAAGACCTGATCCAGACCTTAAGCATGCTCTTGCGCAAAGAATCGCTGCTCCCATCTTTCCGGTGCTGCCTGCTACAATCAAGGCATGCCCAAAATTTCCCTTGTGGGCAAAGGTTTTCCTGGGTTTATAGATTGTTGAGATAAGATACTTATCTATCCATTCAAACTGTGGAACGATGGTTGCCAAAAATCCAGGATGCAAACCAATATCCAGGATGTGCACCTCACCTGTGGAAGAAGAGTTCTCAGCCACCATGAAGGCAGGCTTTTGACATTGAAACGAAAGGGTGTGATCTGCTTTTACAGAAAGATTATCCTTTGACGATCGGTCCACAAACAATCCCGAGGGAATATCTATTGCAATGACTTCAGAAGGAGATTGATTTATGTGTTCCGCAACCCTGGCGGTAAATCCTTCTAACTTCCTGTTCAATCCCGAACCAAGAAGTGCGTCTATGATAATGTCTTCAGGAGGTATTGGTAAAAGATGTTCTTCTGATTGAATGAATCTGATCTCAGCAGTAGTCTCATGAAGTCGTGAGAGATTTTGTTGGAAATCCTCCGTGCCTTTGTGTCCAAACTCAAGGATGTTCACCATCACCTTGCAGTTGGCTAGTGAAAGCAATCGGGCGAGTGCAAGGCCATCGCCACCATTATTCCCTTTTCCACAAAAAATTGCGAAGGAGAGAGGCAGGTACTCATTTCTCTCTAACCAAAAAAAGCAACTCAATGCAGCTCGCTCCATCAGCTCAATAGATGCCACTGGCTCACGCTCCATTGTGAATTCTTCCCACGCCCTGATTTGCTTCGAATTTAAAACTGGCATGGCGCAATTTACGATGGAGGTAATTAGGAATCTGGAATTGGAGTTGAATGGTTGATCTGTTGATTAGATCAGTCCTGGCGAACCCTTGTGCCCTGGCGCCTTTGCGGTTAAATTCTTACATCGAAACTTCTATTGATCCATTTCCTCACCTTCGCCATTGTAATGACTGAAGGCCTCAAAGAGCGGCTTAACTCGATAGATGTTATTGTTGCGTTTGCTGCCAAGAACAATGATCGTCGCCTTATCCTGCATCAGCCTTGTTAGCACGGTATTGTTTCCATGCCACCAGCCATTGTGGTAAATTATTTTCTTTCCATTTGGATAACAAAACATCCTCCATCCAAGTCCATAATTCTTTATCCCTGGTTTCTCGAAACTATAAGGAGAATAAGCAGAATCAAGGGTAGTAGTTTTGAAAGTTCCTGCCTCCGGGTACAATGCCTGATCCCATTTTAGAAGATCTCTGACTGTACTGTAAACATTCTTATCTCCATAAACCAAATCAAGGAAGTCCAATGGGAATTTCCGACCGTTGTATTCAAAAGAGGGGAGGGCCCTGGCCGTATCTGCAATGGAAAATACGTAGGAGTCATTCATTTGAAGTGGTGTGAAAAAATGCGTTTGGAGATATTGCCCGTATGAAACCCCACTTACTTTTTCGATAATAAGAGCTAGGAGTGCGTAGTTGGTATTGCAGTAACTGAATCTTTTCCCAATGGCAAATTGAAGAGGGGGTTTATAGGCATATAATGTCTCAAGAACATCCTGGTTGGTCACATATTTCTTCTTATCCCATCCATATTTTTCCAGATAATGCAAATAATTTGGCAGACCACTCCGGTGGTTGAGCAGCATTTTTATTGTAACCCCATTATATGGGAAATCAGGAAAGAAACTGGATACATCCTGGTCTAAATCAAGTTTACCATCTTCCCATAATTTCAAGATAGCCATCCCCGTAAAAGTCTTGGAGATGGAAGCGATATGAAATGCATGCCTGGAGGTTAGGCTATCCTTTTTCTTAAGATCGGCAAAACCATGATACTGCTCATATATGATCTGTCCATTCTTTGCCACCAAAAAGGAGCCATTGAATGAGGGTCGATTAAGAGCTTTATCGAAAAAAGCCTCTGCAGCCTGCCTGTAAAATGCTATTTGACCCTTAGTGAGTGTATTCTTGATGGTGAGCGACGAAGAATCCGAGGCCTCCGCCATGTCCGCACTACCGCTTGTGTAGTTGCAGGCCCTTAATAGGTATAAGGATAGAAGGAAGGTTAACGTAGTTTTCAAATTAAAGGATTTTATAAGTCTATAGTACTCAGTGAAATTAGCAAACCTTGTTCCAAATTCAGCTAACTAACGTTCATTTTTTTTCTGTAACCCTTTTTAGAACATCTTTGCAACTCTTAAACGAAACTTGTTTTTTGAAATTATGGCTGCAAAAAAAAGTACCAGTTACCCCAAGGAAAAGATCAACATTTTATTTCTTGAAAATATCAGCGAATCAGCCGTAAGGCGCTTTAAGGAAGCGGGTTATTCCTCAGTAAGAAAGCTAACAGGCGCTCTGGGAGAAAAGCAACTTCTTGAAGAAATTAAGGATATCCACTTATTAGGGATCCGATCTAAGACCCAGATAACAGATTCGGTCCTGGAAGCTGCCAAAAAACTTCAGGCTATTGGTTGTTTCTGTATAGGAGTGAACCAGGTTGACCTTAAATCGGCCACCCAGCATGGCGTGACAGTATTCAATGCCCCTTATTCCAATACTCGATCTGTTGCCGAACTTGTAATTGCCGCATCAGTTATGCTGATCCGGCGAATTCCCGACAAGAACAGGGCCGCCCACGAAGGAAGATGGATGAAAGAATCCAAAGGAAGCTATGAACTTAGGGGCAAGACTTTAGGGATCATCGGATATGGAAATATTGGATCACAAGTGAGCATTCTTGCGGAAGCATTTGGAATGAAAGTGATTTTTTACGATGTGATCACCAAACTTCCGCTAGGCAATGCGGTTGCAGCCAGTTCACTCAAGGAAGTATTGAACCAGGCAGATGTAGTGACCTTGCATGTTCCCGATACCTCAGCTTCAAAAAACATTATCAATAAGAATACACTTAAGCAGTTTAAAAAAGGCGCTATTCTGATCAATTACGCGAGGGGAGAGGTGGTTGACTTAGAAGCACTCCAACAGGCCATCCAGGAAGAACACATTAGTGGAGCCGCAATAGATGTATACCCTGTTGAACCAGAAAAAAATGGTGATGTTTTTTTAAGTCCGCTTCAGAATTTACCTAATGTTATGCTTACCCCACATATCGGTGGATCAACGGAGGAAGCCCAACAGAACATTGGAGAAGATGTAAGTAACAAGCTATTTCAATTTTTAGAAATGGGAATGACCCTTGGTTCTCATTCCGTTCCTCCACTCAGTTTACCCCCACAGGAAGGAACCCATAGAATTCTTCATATTCATCGGAATGTTCCGGGTGTTTTGTCAGCGATCAATACTGAATTATCTAAAAATAACATCAACATACTTGCTCAATATTTGAAAACCAATGACGAGATAGGATATGTTGTGTTGGATGTTGACAAGAAGCTATCCACGCATGCGTTTCAACTTCTAAAAAATGTGAAGGATACTATTAAGACCCGGCTGTTGTATTAATTTGAAAATCTACCAATTTCTTGCCTGGTGCGCAGTCAAGCAGGGAAAATTTGAAAATGAAAGATGTGAATTCATCCAATTCATATTCCTGCAATTTTATCTGCCTCTACTTGAAGTAATTTTGCATAAAGAGTTATTTGATGAAAGTATTAATAATAGGTGGTGGATTCGCAGGGCTGAAATTAGCAAGAGAACTGAACAACCGCTCGCAATTTGAGATCACGCTGGTAGACAGATTTAATTATCATCAGTTTCAACCATTATTTTACCAGGTAGCAACGGCTGGACTTGATGCGAGTAATATTTCATTTCCACTTCGTAAAGCATTTCATAAAAGCAAGAATGTAAGCATCCGGATTGCTGAATTGAAAGAGGTGCTACCATCTCTTAAGAAAGTGGTTACAAACATCGGTGAGATAGAATATGATATTCTGGTGTTGGCAACCGGAGCTGACACTAATTTCTTCGGCAATAATAATCTTAAGGATTCCGCATTTCCAATGAAATCCACGGTTGAAGCCATTCAACTTCGGCACAGATTAATACAGAATTTTGAAGATGCATTGATAGCACGTGATCCTGCTGAAGTACAAAAACTTCTGAACATAGTTATAGTTGGGGGCGGACCAACAGGCGTTGAGTTAAGCGGGGCCGTTGCCGATCTTCGAAGATTTGTTTTGCCAAAAGATTATCCTGAAATAGACTTCAGCAAGATGAAGATCTATTTGTTGGAAGGGACTTCAAAGACTCTTGGAATGATGAGTGAGAAATCTTCAGCTCAATCAAGAAAATATTTGGAGAAGCTGGGAGTGACAGTTCTTACTGATACGATCGTAAAGGATTATGACGGTGAAGTTGTCTTGCTCAATGAAGGCAAAACAATCCCTTCAGCCTTGGTGATCTGGGCAGCAGGTGTACGCGGAAATGTACCTCCCGGATTGGATCCCACAATGATAGTAAAAGGCAACAGGATCAAGGTAGACAGGTTTAATAAAGTTGAAGGACTTGATAGTATTTATGTGTTGGGCGATCTGGCTTATATGGAAACACCAGCTTACCCTCATGGACACCCGCAGGTGGCATCAGTGGCAATTCAACAGGCAGGCTTGCTTTCAAAAAATCTTAAAAGGATTACCAGGGGTGAAAAACTAAAAGAGTACGACTACAACGACAAGGGATCCATGGCAACAGTTGGAAGAAATCTTGCTGTTGTGGATATTCCAAAGCCAAGGCTTCATCTTGGAGGATTTCTTGCCTGGTTAGTGTGGATGTCATTACATCTTTTTTTGATCCTGGGTGTGAAAAACAGACTATTTGTATTCATGAATTGGGTGTATAGCTATTTCACATACGATCAATCTCTTAGACTCATTTTCAAAGTATTTAATAGGGAGAGAAAAAGACCAGCTTAACCGCAAAGGCGCCATGGCGCAAGGTTACGCCAGGCTTTGCGAAACTTCGCGTCCTTGCGTCCTGGCGGTTAGACCTTCATAAACCTTCTTGCCCTTGAATGAAAAGCCGCCGTTTCATGTTCCCATCTTTCCTCAATAATGGTTTTTACTTCCTGCCTGATTTCTGGATATATTTTAGAAAGTCGATCCAGTATTGTAAGAGAATGTGCTTTGATAGCAACTGCAGCATCATTTGACTGAATAAAATCAAAACAAAGGGTCATAATTTTTCCGTGGTATTTTTTAGGAATATCAATTTCCTGTAATAGTCTTACGATATTTCTTGCAACAGCTTCGTGTTGTTTTGGTTCGTCCAGTTTTTTCAGCAATCTATTTATATAGGGAGTTATGAGGGAGGGATGTAGTGAAACGCAATTGCTCATTGGCCAGGCAGCTCGCTGGGTAACCCTGTATTCGCCCTGAAAAAAAAGCTTCATCAATTCGGCAAAGCGGGTTTTATTATTGCCGATATAGCTTACGATCTTTTCACACTGTTTTTTGGAATGTTCTTCAAGCAAGGCAGACTTGATATCCATAACAAAGGATCAGGCAACAGGCTTGGTTTTGCCCCTGAATCCTTTCAAGATATTAAATATTTCTTTGTAGATCTGGATAGTGTAATGAACGATGTGACGAACACGAACACCCAATTCTTTTCGAAGAAAATAGTATACGATCGCAAAGAAAATAAGATAGCAAACTACGTTGGCGTAGACAGCAGCATAAATGCCGAAGTCAAAAAATTTATATGCAGAATAAGTCAGCCCAATACTGAGGCCTAGAGCAAAAGTATTCACCCAAAAATTCAATCGTGGTTTACCTATGGAATCCATGGTATAACCAAATTGATAGGAAAAAGGTCTTAAGACCGATATGAGCAAGGTGATTTGGAGTATTGGAACCATTGGAAGATAACGTGGACCTGCAAGGAATAGCACGATATAATGCGCAAGGAAAAACATAATAGTACAGGCAGGAATGATCACTGCCAGGTTAGTCCCCAGAGATTTTTCAGCATAATACCTGATCTTTTCAACACCTTCTTTTTCCATGGCTTCTGCTTTTTTAGGAAACAGAACATCCGCTAGTGCGAAGGAAGGGATGTCAATAAATCCAATTATCCTGGATGTTGCATTGTAATAAGAAACATAGGTCTGCCCGAGCACAGGATTGCCAATGGCGTTGGCTGTCACAAAGTGGTCGGTATACCTGGCAAGGTTTGAAAATAGGGTTGTTCCGAAGACATATTTGCCAAAATGAAGAAGCTTGATAAGTACTCCTTTATTGTAATGAAATTCTTTAAACAGGTATTTTTTGGTGACAGAAATAAAGTAAATGGTGGCGATAAGAAGTGCTCCGATCTGGAGAATTAAAAGAAGGCCGAAGCTTAGATGCTCTTCAAAAAAGAACAGCATCATCACCAATCCTCCAAAATAGAGCGCCTGCCGGATGATGTAGGCAATAAGTGGAGCCCTGAACTGAAGGTTTGCTTGTTGAACTATTTCGCAGTGGTTAAAAGGGATGAGAAGGAGGATCCAAAGTATGCTCCATTGAAGCAGGGGCGTCAGCATGGGTGCTTTAAGGAACAATGAGATCACCCCGGCAAAAATCACCAGGAAAATAGAGACCACAATTGAAAATGCAATATTTATAAGAAGAGAGGCCGATTGAACATCCTTTTTATTCTCTGAGAATTCTTTGAGGTGAAGGAATTTGATCATCGCGTTCCTCAGTAAACCAACCTTGACTGTTTCGATAGTTGGGACGATTTGGAGGAAGAGCGCCCAGATTCCCATCTCAACGTTATCGAACAGGCGGAAAAGGATCAGGGAGGTGGCAAAACCAAAAAAGATAACGGAAAACCGCTGCAGGAGAGTGAAAAAAAGTGATCTCAGCCAGAATTGAGAAGTAAATCGCAGTTTGAATCCCATCAGCAGTTTTTTAATTCAGTCTCAAAGGCAGGCTGAACTTCATTTGATTGGATAAAACGCAATATTATTACTTATATTTTACCTAATTCATTGATTCCTTGGCGGATCGGCGATGAGGATTGAATGATTTCAAAACTGTGGGCGTGTTTTTAAGTCCGGATAAAATCAATTCGGATTGATGATTTCAGTTTTTCTTTTTGAAGAATCAATTTGAATTTCTCTTTACGGCTGCAACTTCATTTTCAATAATTCACAAGTGTTTATTGAGATTAAATTCAATCATATCCGGCTGTTTTGATGACACAAGATTCCTTTTGCGATTTATCTATTTATAGGATCCAAGTCGTTTAGCGAGGGCATCCAATGATACGTTTGTTTTATAATTTATATTATGTTAAGTAAGCCCTACCTAAGAGCAAGAGAGATTTAAGAAATTATTTTTAGCCTCGCTCCTAAGAAAGAAAAGACAGAGTACCTTAATAGACTAAAGCTTTTACTATGATTAGAATTGATGCCCATGAAATAGAAATTGATAAATGGGATTATACAGGGCAAGCTATTGATGGTGCAGATTATGTAGCTCTTAATGTGACCTCATCAAGAGCTAGAGATAGAAAATCTGGAGCAATTTTAGGGTTCAAACTCAATTGGAAGTATGCCTTATTAAGGAGCGAAAATGTTTATTTGAATGTAGAGGCACATCAAGGTTTTGAGCTAGCCAACTTAAGCATATTAGACCTTGAGATGATGAAAAAAATTGTTTGGGAATCTTTCTGGAAATTCAAAGAAGCATATGCGGACAAGATCAAAAAAGATCATAATATGGATAGAACTATTATGTGTACGATAACCGAAGAGATGATTTTAGAGATTCTGAACTTCCTAAAATCCAAACCGTAGGGCCTACTTCGTAGTCAACTTCAGTTGAATCAAATACATTTTCTACATATACAATCTCAAGTTGTGGCATTTTTTAGTAATTTCGTGATGCCACTCACCACTAAATGTTATTAGAAGATTCCCGATTGCAGTCGGGTTTTTTCATTTATGTGAACACCTCACGGTGTAAAAATATTATCCTTTCAAAAATAATTTCTTAAAGCCCTTGCCCTCTTTCGTTCGGTTGTTTTGAGAAGAAAATTTACAACCTTCACTTCACGATGAGCAAACTTACTGAAACATAATATGATTTATCGTCGTCCAAAGCCAAATCAATTTTAGTGTGGCCTCTTTTCCTCTTATTCATTCGGATTTTTTTAAACCAAATTCGCAAGTACTAAAAAAATCCGAATGAATAAGAGGGAGGCCACGAGTCTATGGCTTGGAGACGATAAAAATTTTTATGTTAAGTAAGCCCTACCTAAGAGCAAGAGAGATTTAAGAAATTATTTTTAGCCTCGCTCCTAAGAAGGAAAGAGAAGTAACTTAAAGAGACTAAAAACCTGTTCTAATGAGACGACTCCTATTAATGTTGCTTTTTTATAGCTGCAATCAATCAGATCGTAATCAGAATACGAATACCGGGAATTACGCACTTGCCGATCCAGGTACTATATTAATTCAATCTGTACATAAGAATGGGGTTAAAAAGCAGGCAAGTGGATTTATTGTTAAGCACCCCAAAGGCTACTATTTTATTACTGCATACCACGTATTAACAAATAGAGATGCTAAAACAAATGAGTTACAGGATTCGAATGGAGAACCTGAATATATTGGCTTCCATTTAAGCGAGGCTGGTCGAGATTTTCCGGCCAAATTTTATGTTAAAGACAAGTGGCTTGAATATAAGGAGTCAGGCTCAATATGTGATATTGTTGCAGTCCCATTTTTTCCAAAGGAAGGAATAGATTTTTTTGCCACTGAAATTCCTCTTTACTATTCATTGAAGATTGGCGACACTTGCAGTGTTTCTGGATTTCCGTTGTCGGGGCAAAGATCAAAAGTAACAACATTTAATACCACAGTTAAATATTTGGGAGTCGAGGGTATAAAGTGCCCAACCTTTGTTTTACGTGCAACTGGCTTTTCCGGTGGCTTTTCCGGTGGACCCGTTTATACAAGAAGTGGAATTGTCGGAGTTGTTTCACACATGTATATAGATGACAAGACAAAAGATACGGGAGAGGTAATTTACCGAGCAGAAATCATCGACAGAGTGATAAGTAACGGGCAAATACGTCATTGACAAATTATATACCAATTGCCATATTTCTTATTAAACAAAGTATCGCATTTAGGATTGGGTTTCTCATAGGCAGAAGGCGGAACAAACCACCTTTCACCATCCCAAATTGCCTCATATTGAGTTTCTGGAAACTTCTTCTGATGACAAGTAGCCAAGAAGAAACTGCACAGGGAAAAAAAGTTTCATAACTACACAGTTTAGTAATAATTTTGAACTGCTGTTATGAATTTACCTGTTTGTAAGAGCTACTCCCGACTGGCATCGGGTTTTTTCATTTATACGAACACCTACCGGTGTAAAAATATTATCCTTTCAAAAATAATTTCTTAAAGCCCTTGCCCTCTTTCGTTCGGTTGTTTTGAGAAGAAAATTTACAACCTTCACTACACAATGAGCAAACTTACTGAAACATAATATGATTTATCGTCGTCCAAAGCCAAATCAATTTTAGTGTGGCCTCTTTTCCTCTTATTCATTCGGATTTTTTTAAACCAAATTCGCAAGTACTAAAAAAATCCGAATGAATAAGAGGGAGGCCACGAGTCTATGGCTTGGAGACGATAAAAATTTTTATGTTAAGTAAGCCCTACCTACGAGCAAGAGCGTTTTAAGAAATTATTTTTAGCCTCGCTCCTAAGAAAGAAGAAAGTGAGTAAATTCAAACTATGACTGATAACGATTCCAATTCGAGTAACTCTGGTTCCGGCGGAACAGGAACTCAACAAGGTGGTCAAGGTGGAAATCAGAGTAGTGAACCGAAACCACAAGGCGGACAAGGAGGCCAATCAGGATCGCAAGAAATAAGAGAGCGTCCAGGCGGAAGAGGCAATAATGATGCAGGAGACCATAAACAGGATTTACCTCCCTATATAAAAAAGTCTACTTAATCCCCACACTTGCGCAGATTATAACCGCGATTACTACAAAGAATGGAATATAATATAGCCATGTAATTGCTTTTTTTATTCGCTCTGATCTTCTATCATTATTGGTAGCATTTTGTTTTATTCTATCATTATACGCCCTATTCATATCATACAAAAACCACCATTGTGTTGTTTGCCTTTCGTTTAAGCCCACCGTGTAAAAATCTTTATCCAAATACAATTCAGGAGACACACCGACTCCCCTATATTTCGTTGGGATAAGATTGTTTTTTAAGATAGATGAAACGATGAGAAGGCAAATTGCAATTATCCCCAACAAAATGTTTTTTCGATCCCAAGATAGATGGATACCTATATATCCAATAATTGTAATAAGTGTAGTAATTGTAAATGAAATTAGTATTAAACTTCGTTGATAGAGTTTTTCGGCATCGTCTGTTTGAACCCTTATTCTCTCTTTTGCTTCTTCAAGTATAAGCCGCAACTCTTCCGCAGTTGCAAAATCATGTACTTCATTGGGAGGAGTCCAAGTGTACCCATTTGCCATGCCATTTAAGTTATGGACTTTCCTCAATAAATTAAAGTGCTCATTTAACCACAATAGCAATTTCATCCGTACGAACGCAAGTCCTAAAAATAACTAGCGGTCAGTTTCTACTGCGCCGCTTCTCTTTTTTTAAGCCCTACCGGGCTACACACCGCTCGGAGTAAAAATATTATCCTTTCAAAAACAATTTCTTAAAACCCTTGCCCTCTTTCGCTCGGTGTTTTGAGAAGAAAATTTACAACCTCCGATACACAAACCCTGAGCTACTGAAACATGAATGATTTATCGTGGTCCGAAGCCAATTCTATTGTAGTGTGACCTCCGTTCCACTTATTTACCCGGATTTTTGGGATCAAAGATGGTAGATTGGGGACTCAAACCTTTCTTATGATCCTTAAAACCCTGGTTCTGGATGCGAAAAATGAAATTTCCTATAACAATAGGGAATTGCTTATTGAATTGGGGGGGTCCCCAATTATGAATATCGAATTACTGGAAATTGTATGTTCGAATCCAAGCAATTTATCAATTTGGGTTGGCGACCAAACAGATGTAACTGACATCGCTTCTGTTAATTGGAAAGTAATTCCATTGTTCAGGTTTCGTACTGAAATGTTATTCCAAAGTAACATTTTCATTCTTGACACCAAGAACATTGAACAATTGCAAGTGAATATTCAGAAAGCATACCGTATAAAGGCAAAATCCTCAAATGAATCAGAAGAATTTATTATTACGCTGTATTGCTCTGCAAACAAGCAGGATTTAATGAAACCGGAGATCGAATATGCATAAGTCCGACCTAATTCTTTTCTATCCTTGCGTACCCTCGCGAGTCCTGAGCCGAGTCGAAGGGGCGTCCTGGCGGTTAAATAAATAGAATAAATACAAAATCACAACAACCCTTCTAACTCCCCTACACTCTCAATCTGCCAGCCCGCATTCTCCACCTTCCCAAACCCATAAGCCGCATAAATAAATCTCAGATCATTTTCTTCAGCTGCATCCTTATCCCAGATGGTATCACCAACATAAACAGGATTTTTCAATCTATTTCTTTCAATGATCGATCTGATATTCTCAGCTTTTGACATCCCGGTTCTACCCGATGATTCGAAATCAATAAAAGTATTCTCCAGCCCATGGAATGCAATGAAATTTTCAATGTATCCAACCAGGCAATTACTGACGATAAATAATTTGTATTTCTTCCGCAGAACAGAGAGCGCATCTTTTACCCCTGGAAATAATTTTCCTCCAAGGGTTCCTACTAATTCTATCTCATGGACTTTATAAATGTCTAAAAGTGCGGGAAGTTTTTCTTTCGGTACAAAACCAAAATATTGATCCAGGATTTTTTCAATCCTCAATCCCGAAACCGACCGGACCATATCCTCGTTGATCAAATCAGTTTCCAATTCGAATTCCTTCAAGGCTTTATGCCAGGCAAGAACGCAGGCTGGGGAAGCATCCCATAAAGTCCCATCCAGGTCAAATATGATAGAATCTGTCTGGTTCAACTCCTCCTTCCCCATTCCTGAAAATTATATCCGATCCATTTAGTTCTTAACGCTGATTACTCAATGGACCCTGTCTACGTCATTAAATTTTACTTCGTATTCCTTGACCTTATCCTTTTGACCTTTCTGATCATAAACGGTGATCAGAAGATCAAAGGCTTCTTTCAAACTGGTTTTCTCTTCCATTTTCAATTTGCCTTTGGGACTAAGAAGTTTTTCTACTTCGAGAAAATATGGTGTGGACTCGTCAAATTTTTTCATTGCTTCTGCCTTCAATTCAGCCTTCTTTTTTACATCATCAGGAGTTGTTCCTTTGATAGCTTTGGAATTAGTTAGAATATCCACTCCTTCATTGTAAGAGATCTGTCCCGCAAATAACTGTGCACTGGCATAATCTGGTTGAATCCGGAGCGCCTCACGAATTTCTGTCCTTGCTTTTCCGATCAATTCCTGTGAATTGGCAGGTCGTTTTGTAAGGTCAGTATTATAAGCAAACTGGTATAATTCAACAGCGTAATTATATCTATAGAGATGGTTTGTAGGATGTGCCTTAATGGTTTCATCATACTTGGAAAAAAGCTGATCCTTATTTCCTTTTTCTCTTGCCATATCTAACTCCAGGCTCGCCCAGAACGGATCTGTTGGATAGACTTCTTTTCCGATAGCAATAAATTTTTCGGCTTCCTGGGGATTCTTCTTTTCATAATGATGATTCGCAACCCATTTATAAATTTCTACAAATCCATCTCCCTTCGCTTTATTTTCTACCAGCATTCCGTAGTACTTGGCAGCGTCATCGAACTTATTTAATTTTTCAGCAGCCACTCCAGCATACAGTACTGAGTTAGTATCCAGTTTCAAACTGATCCAACCTTTTTCAGTCATGAATTTGCTGGCCATGATTGCTTTAGTGAAAGCATTGAAGGCTGCATCATATTTTTTTTCATTAAAGTTATTCGCTCCTTCCTGGTAGTAACCTGTATAGATATCATTGATGGGCTTATATCCGTCGATCTGCAGCGATATGAGCATCTTGGTGTCAAGCTCTGTATATTTCTTCAGAGAGTTGAATGCTGTCATCCGGGCATCAGGAACCTGGGAACTCAAATTGGCGTCAGCCGCAATAGCTCCGTAAACTTTTGCATGCAGGTACCAGGCATCTGCATTTTTTGCGTTTTTTTCCTGTTGAACGAATTCATCTATCATCGTTTTGGCTTCCATCACTTTGTTTGCCTTCAACAAATCCTTGGCTTTTTCAACGGTTTGGGCTGAAGCTCCGGCGATGGTCAAAAAGGTCAGGCAGATTAAAAGTAGATACCTCATATGTGTAAAGTTTGGAACTAAGAAATGTGATTCAATGCAATATATTCAGAAGTTAAAGAAGTTGGAGAAGTTATCGTATTTTTTTCTTAACCGCAAAGTCGCTAGGACGCCAGGTTGCGCAAAGAATTCCTGGCGGTTAAGCTTTAAAAATGATCAGCAAAAAAAAGCCCCCTGTTTGGCAAGGGGCAAATATTACAACTTAGTGATCAGGAATTAATGAACCCTATCCACATCATTAAACTTCACCTCGTATTCCTTGACCTTATCTTTCTGATTTTTTTGATCATATACCGTTATCAGCAAATCATATGCTTCTTTCAAAGCCTGTTTATCTTCCATCTTTAGTTTGCCTTTGGATCCAAGAAGGTTATCCACTTGAATAAAATATGGACTGGCTTCGTCAAATTTCTTAAACCCTCAGCTTTCAGGTCGGCTTTCTTTTTCACATCTTCTGGCTTGGTTCCCTTTATCTTCTTTGATTCTGCAAGCAGATCCACACCCTGGTTAAATATGATCTGGCCTGCGAATAAATGTGCTTGTGGGAAATCTGATTTAATCTTGATTACGCCATTCACATTGTCAAGCGCTTTTTGAATTAACTCATTTGCATTTGGCGGTCTTTTTCCCAGACTCGTATCATAAGCAAACTTATATAACTCGTATGCATAATCATACTGGAATGCGTGGTCTGCAGGATTTTTTGAGATAATGTCTTCATACTTCGCAAACAAAACCTTTTTATCAGGATCTGCCTTTGCAACTTCTAATTCAAGCGTTGACCAGTATGGATCTGTTGGAAATAATTCCTTGCCAAGTGTTATGTATTTCTGAGTGGAGGCAGCATCTTTCTTTTCTGAATAATGACGTGCGAGCCATTGATAAATCCCAATTAGACTATCCCCACCGTACTTAATGATTTTTTTGTCGGCCAGCATAGAATAGTATTGTGCGGCCTGATCATTATTATTCAGCTTCTCAGATGAAACACCTGCATAGAGTACGGAAGTTGTATCAATTGGAGTTGGTAGCCATTTTTTCTCGATCATGAAATTGCTGATGTCAATAGCATTTTTGAAAGCTGTCAACGCAATCTCATATTTCTTTTCGTTGAAATTATCAGCGCCTTCTTTGAACCATGCACTATATACCGAGTTAACTGGTTCGTATTTATCAATCTGAAGGGTGATCAACATTTTGTCATCAAACTGTACATATTTTTTTAAGGCATCAAAGGCCTGAGCTCTAGCTTCAGGAGCCTTGGATTTATCTGCAACCGCAATGGCATTGTAAACTTTTGCTTTTGTATACCAGGCGTCAGCATTTTTGGCATTTTTTTCAATAGCTAAAAACGCTTCGACTTCTGTTTTTGCCTCTTCCAGTTTGCCCTCTTTAAGCTTGTCTTTTGCCTTGTCAAGCTTCTGTGCATACAGACCTGTTGACAATAATGCAAGCATCGTTAAAAGAAATACGGGTTTCATTTTTAAATATTTAAGTAAGAAGTAATGCTATAATTGACCTTCCGAAGATTCAGAAGTTTCGTCATTGGTTGCATTAGGGGTTTCTTCTGGAACTATTGGTTCAATTGGGGTATGACCGTTATCAACATGTTCATCCAAATTAGTAATAGCTGCAATTGCATCCGTATCATCCAATCTGATGAGTTTGACTCCCTGCGTAGCTCTACCCTGTTCACTAATTCCATTCACCGGCATCCTAATAGTAACTCCACTCCTGCAGGTAATCATTAAATCCTCTTTTTCGTTCACATCAAGTATTCCAACAAGATGCCCTGTCTTATCAGTTACACTGATGGTTTTAACGCCCTTTCCTCCACGGTTAGTGATCCTATACTCTTCAACTGGCGTCCGTTTGCCATAACCTTTTTCACTCACTACCAGGACAGTTTTTGACGCATCATCTTTATTGACACAAATCATACCAACTACTTCATCACTCTCGTTTTCAACTTCAATTCCTGCCACTCCAATTGCACCCCGGCCGGTAGGGCGAACCCGCTCTTCTGGAAACCTGATTGCCCTGCCTGATTTTATTGCCATGATGATCTCACAAGTGCCATTTGTCAAGCGGGCTTCAAGTAATTCGTCCCCTTCAAGGATCGTGATCGCATTCACTCCGGTTTGTCTGGGTCGACTAAAATCTTCCAGCAGAGTTTTTTTGATGATCCCTTTTTTTGTACAGAGGACGATGCTATGGCTATTCACAAACTCCTTATCCTGAATATCCTTCACATCAATGATTGCTCTTACTTTATCGTCTGGCGGAAGTTGAATCAGATTTTGTATCGCCCTTCCTTTACTATTCTTCTCCCCTTCTGGAATTTCATACACATTCATCCAATAGCATCTCCCCTTTTCAGTAAAGAACAACATTGTGTGATGCGTGGAGGCTACAAACAAATGTTCAATAAAATCTTCTTCACGGGTCTTTCCACCAATAGCACCCCTGCCTCCTCTCCTCTGTTGCCTGTATTCTGTAGCTGAGGTCCTTTTTATATAACCAAGATGCGAAATAGTGATGACTACATCTTCATCCTTAATAAGATCTTTAATTCTCACTTCATTATCCAGGTAGGTGATCTCGGTTCTTCTTTCATCAGCAAACCTGTCTTTTACTTCATTCAATTCTCTCTTGATAACTTCGAACCGAAGTGAATCACTTGCAAGCAATTCTTTTAACTCAGCGATCTGCTTCATGATCTCGTCAAACTCTTCCTTGATCTTTTGGCGCTCCATTCCCGTAAGACGTTGCAAGCGCAATTCAAGAACTGCTTTTGCCTGGATCTCGGACATTCCAAAACTTGCGATCAAACCTTCCCTTGCTTCATCCGGAGTTCTGCTGGCACGTATCATCGCGATCACTGCATCCAGGTGATCCAGCGCGATCATATATCCTTCTAATATATGTGCTCTTTTCTCTGCTTCTCTAATTCAAACTGGGTACGCCTCACGATCACTTCCATCCTGAAATCAACGAACTCGCTGATCATATCCTTCAGGTTGAGTGTCTTTGGTCTTCCTTTCACCAAGGCGACATTATTAATGCCGTAGCTGGTTTGTAATTCCGTATGCTTGAACAATTGATTGATGACTACATTGGCAATCGCATCCCTCTTAAGATCGATTACGATTCGGGTGCCGTCCTTATTTGTGGATTCGTTATTTACGTGCGCGATGCCTTCGATTATTTTTTCATTTACCAATACCCCAATTCTGTTTGTGAGCACATCACGATTTACCTGGTATGGAACTTCAGTAATGATTACCTGTTCCCTTCCACTTGGCTTGGTATCAACCTGTATTCTTCCACGAAGCACTACCCTTCCCCTTCCAAGAAACATCGCTGCTTTTACTCCTTCCATTCCGAATATTATTCCTCCCGTTGGAAAATCAGGAGCCTTTCACTAGTCGCATCAACTCATCGATTCCAATTTCCCTGTTTTCAATAAAAGCAATACAACCATCAATCACCTCACCCAGGTTATGGGGCATCATATTAGTAGCCATACCTACAGCTATGCCACTGGAGCCATTAACAAGCAATTGAGGGATCCTTGTTGGAAGAATTGAGGGTTCCCTTTCAGAATCGTCAAAATTCAATTGGAAGTCGACAGTATCCTTATCAATATCCATCAACATGAATTCAGCGAGCCGCTGTAGTCTTGCTTCTGTATACCGCATTGCCGCCGGGCCATCTCCATCCTGATTACCAAAATTTCCCTGTTTGTCGATAATGGTATACCGCATATTCCATTCCTGCGCCATTCTTACCATTGCATCATAAACAGCGGTGTCACCATGCGGGTGATACTTACCGAGGACCTCCCCAACAATACGGGCGGATTTTTTATATGGACGATTATAATGCAGTCCCAGTTCATTCATCGCATGCAAAATGCGTCGGTGAACGGGCTTTAATCCATCTCTTACATCAGGCAGTGCACGACCCACTATGACACTCATTGAGTAGTCGATGTAAGCGGCCTTCATCTGTTCTTCTATGTTGATTGGAACTATACGATTGAAGTCATTCGTTTCCAGCGGTTGCTGTTCATTCTCCATGCGATTTTTACCTTGGTTTTACTTGTGTTTGGGAAGGCTGCAAATCTACCTGATTTAAGAGTCAAAACCTGAGAATGGAAGGGGTAATTTTGGCACATTTTTACTCCCAAAAAAGGTTGGTGAATTGTTGAAAAGTTGAATGGTTGATTTGAGAGAAATTGAAGAATTGGAACCCTGAGCGAAGTCGAAGGAGCCCTGAGCGAAGTCGAAGGGCGCTCACCAGTGAAGATCGAGCGAAGTCGAGATCGAACGTAAACAAAAATCGAACGCAAACAGAGATCGAACGAAATTGAAATCAAATGATTCTAAAAATCCCTAATTGCTCCTAATCAACAAATCACCAACTCCCCATATCTAACTATCACCAAAAGCCTATATTTAACTAGTTCTTGTAATAATGTTGGTTTCCAATTTTTGGTACGATATAAGCATTCACTAATTTTAAGTTGACCTTCTAAAAACCAGCAACTACTTGTTGTTTAGGCTAAGGTGAGGGATGATCTAACAATTCATGTATGAAGAAATTCTTGTTGTTACGGAATAACAAGCAAACGGGCCCATATTCTGTGGAAGAATTGGAACAAATGGGATTGAAGGCTTATGATCTTATTTGGATGGATGGGAAGAGTGCCGCCTGGAGATACCCTGGTGAAATTGACGAATTGAAATCATTCGCTCCGCCGGTTGAAGAACAACCCTACGATAGGTTTTATAAGAGGCCAGTTGAAGAAAGTAAGAAAGAAATAGAACCTGTAAAGACAGAGACCAAGGTTGAATTACCAATCAAACCCGAGATTACAACCACTTCTGCTGAACCAAATACTAGTCTCCCAAAGAAAAGCAGGGAATACAAGAGGATATCAGTTACCATGCCTTCCTCTATCGAAAAAAGAAATACTCCTTCTGAACCGATCAAGCAGGTAGAGGTGCAAAAACCTGTAGAGCAACCGAAACCGGTAGAGCAACTGAAACCGGTAGAGCAAACACGAATAGTGCAACCAGTTTTGAAGGAACCAGAAGTGCAGGTAAAACCTAAGGAGAAAGTCCAGGTAACAGCAAAACGAGCGGCTATAGCTGATCCTTATGCTACAGATATTTATTTCCCCCCAAAAAAGACTGATAATAAGAGAATGTGGATCCTGGCCGGTGGTGGCGTAGGTGTCCTCGGTTTGATTGCACTTGGAGTATTTATTGGCATCTCCATAAAAAAGCCAGTCACAAAAGAAGCTGGAAAACAGGAAACAGAACGAGTTTACAGGGTGTCTGATACAGAAGGAAAAGCTTCACTCAACCCGCTTGTTGGATCAGGTGAATCTGAATCTTCCAACTCTGGTTTAATTGATTCGGCTGACAAAAAAATAGAATCGCCTAAACAAAAGGCGAAACTCGCCATTAATCCATCTGATAACAAACCGGATTCGGTTTCCCTCCCACCGGTAAAGCCGGCTGATTCCGAGATTATAGCAATAAAGGATGATATTGAACCAGAAAAGAAAGTTCCGGAAAAGGCTGCTCCAAACCTTGGTAAACTGATCAGCATTTCAAACAACGACTTCCAGGTTGGACCATTCGGTGGTATATCGAAATTGAAACTGGTGGTGCAGAATAAATCGGACTACAAGGTCAATCTTGTGGTTGTGGAATTGCAATATTTGAAAGTGAATAAAGAAGTCTTCAAAACAGAAACAATTTATTTCCGTGATATTGATCCGAATTCATCATTGAGTGTTGACGCTCCGAAAAGCAGTCGTGGTAACAAGATCAATTACAAGATCACCCTGATAAGCTCCAAAGATCATTTATACCACGCCTCAAACGATTGATATTTTTATAGAAATTTATTTGGCCTGGTAATCCTGCTTCCCAGTTTTCCATGCCAATTTATTCCTTCGCCATGGCATAATAATTGAAGAAAATACTTGCGTCTTACCTCTCACGAAGTCACGTCACTCATGGGTTTAAAGTTGGCAAACATGAAACATACTGGTATTACATTGGCAGTAACTATTGTCATAGTTGCTGCATTACATTCATTTAGAGCGATGCAAACGGGTTCTATTGGAGGTACAGTTGTGCCTGCAGACGGAACTGTTTACATATGGGCCTTTCAGAATACAGATACTGTAAAAACATTACCTACCAATGGTCAATTTACTTTATCAGTAAAAACTGGAATCTGGAAAATTATCGTTGACGCAAAGGAGCCATACAAGGATGTACTTTTTGAAAACGTCCAGGTCAATGATGGTAAGGAAACCAATCTTGGAGAGATCCGCTTACAGCGATAATCAATTGAAATATACGGTTAAGCCATGCCCCGGTCCTATCGGGGCTGTTTTGTTTTTGCTACCTTAGTTTCATGAAGCAGATTCTTTTATTTGGGGCTGGAAAGTCCGCTACCTCCTTGATTGATTATCTGGTAAAAGCAGCCTCTTCCAAAGGATGGCTACTGACAGTGGTTGATCAGAATACTGAACTTGTTAACTCTAAAATTGGCCAATCTCCGAATGCCCGTGCCCTATCATTTAATATTCATGAAACGGACGAAAGAAGAAACAAAATAGAAGAGGCCGATATCGTGATCTCTCTTCTACCTCCCTCGCTTCACATTTTGGTAGCTCAAGATTGCCTGCATTTTTCCAAACATCTGCTTACAGCATCCTATGTTGATTCCAGAATTTTGAATCTTAGAAATGAAGTTGCCGACAAGAAGATACTTTTCCTTTGCGAGATGGGCCTGGATCCAGGGATTGATCATATGAGTGCCATGGAGTTGGTTGATAGGATTCGCGGGAATGGAGGCCGGATTACTTCTTTCAAGTCGCATTGTGGAGGATTGGTTGCTCCCGAAAGCGACGATAATCCCTGGCATTATAAAATAAGCTGGAATCCAAGGAATGTAGTCCTGGCAGGAAAAGATGGAGCGACCTATAAGGAAAATGGTCAGTTCAAAAAGATCAACTATGAACAGTTATTCACCGTTGACAGAAAGGTTCAGGTTGAACCATATGATTCCCTTTGCTGGTATCCTAATCGGGATTCTGTAAGTTATGCACCAATCTACCGACTTGAGGAAGTTGATACTTTTATTCGCACTACGCTCCGCCATCCTGACTTTATGTTTGGATGGAAAAATCTGATCGATTTAAAACTTACTGATGAATCTCCAGAATACGATTTGGTTGAAGACTTGAAACTGGCAGAGTTTTTCAAGTTACATCTGGATAAGCATGGTTTTGCTGACTGGTTGAATGAAAAAATGATCACCAGGTTTTCTCAGACAAAACAGATGCTTGAAAAACTAATGCAACTTATGGAAGTTGAAGAGGAGGCCGCGGAAGAAGGGCAGGAATTCCCTGATCAGTTGATGATGGTTGACTCAAAGGGCAAGCTCAATGATATACATGTTGATGATGTAAAGGAAAATGCTGCAGCCCTTGTTGTACACCAGATGCACGAGGCAAATCTCACCCTGAAACAACTTTTTTTCCTGGGGATGGATGACATAAATACGATCGTTCCGAAAGGCCGGTATAGTGCTGCAGACCTTCTTCAATTCGCCCTCGAAAAAAAACTAGCTCTCAGGCAAGAAGACAAGGATATGGTTGTGATGCTCCATGAAGTTGAGTATGAGCTGCAAGGAAAAAAAGAGATTGCGAGGAGTTCAATGGTGGTGAAAGGTCAGGATGATATTCACACCGCCATGGCAAGGACAGTAGGTCTTCCTCTCGGTATTGCCGCAAAGCTTATCCTGGAAGACAAGATCAAACTATCAGGACTGCATATTCCAATTGAGCCTGAAATCTATCATCCGGTTTTACAGGAATTGATGGAACATGGAATTGCGTTTAATGAGAAGGTTGATTTCATAGGGAATGCCTGATTTTTTGCACCAGTTCAATTATACCTTCTCCTGCCGTTTTTTCTATTGAGAATAAATTATCTATTCCCGAAGTATATGGAATTCTTTTGTCGACAATGTACTTTGGTATATCTCTTCTCGCGTAATTGATAAGACCTGCGGCGGGATATACAACCAATGATGTTCCGATGATCACAAAAATGTCTGCCGATGCAACAATTGGTAAGGCCTCTTCAATTTTCGGAACTGGTTCTTCAAACCAAACTATCTGGGGCCGAAGTTGAGCACCATCCTCCGCCTTATCTCCAATTTTAATGTCTTCACGGATTTCATAAGAGAATCTCTCATCTATTTCACTTCTCATTCTAAGGATTTCTCCATGAAGGTGTAATACTTTACTGGAACCAGCCCGTTCATGGAGATCATCAATATTCTGTGTGATGATCTCAACATCAAAATCCCTTTCTAATTCTGCCAGGCCAAAATGAGCCGTATTTGGCTGCGCTTCTATAACACTCTTTCGACGGAAATTGTAAAACTCTAACACTAAGGCAGGATCCTTTTTCCATGCCCGGGGTGTTGCTACATCTTCAATATTGTATCCTTCCCAGAGGCCATCACTATCTCTAAAAGTTTTAAGACCGCTTTCAGCACTGATGCCAGCACCAGTAAGTACAACTATTTTTTTTCGAACCTTACTCATTCAACAAAAGTAACCCTCCCGCCGAAAAAAAACGCTGCTGTATACGACCAGGAGGGTACCTGTGAAAAACAAAAAGTAAAAACCAAATACCACGGATAAATTCCAAGAACCAAATAACAATCACCAGAGAATAATCAAGCATCAAATACTGGGATAAGGTCCAAGAACCAAATAACAAGCACCAAAGAATAATCAAGCCCCAAGGCATAATTAAGAACTAAAAGCTGAGTACCAAATAAATTAAAATTGGAATTTGATTTCTATTCTTTGGTTATTGGTTCTTGAGATTTGAGATTTGGCTTCCAGTGATTTGATATTTAGTTTCTTGCCATTGAACTTGCGTCCTTCACCAGCTTAACAAATTCCTGTCTGTAACCATTTTTGTCTTCCCCAATTGAGAGACTTGCTAATGAAAGGACTTGTTTGAAATCAGATTGGCCTTTGTATTCAGAACCTCTTAATAGCATACCAAATTCTGCAACAGCTGCCGAGAATTTGAAATTTGCCGAGGTAATAGTTGAACCTTCCTTAGAATCATTGACAGCATGAACTATCAGCTTGCTCACATCACCATCTGGCTGCTTATACCTAAGTTTTATTGTAGACAATTCACCAGCGAAATTATTATTGAGACTTTTTTGATTTGATTGATACTTCAGGCTATCAATAGATTTTGTGTATTCATCCTTTACTCCAGCAGGTATGATTTCATATAAGGCAGTTACTGTATGGCCCGATCCCAACTCTCCGGCATCCTTCAGGTCATCATTAAAATCTTCCGCCGCAAGCATTCTGTTCTCATATCCAATAAGTCTATATGCTTTTACTTTTGAAGGGTTGAATTCTATCTGGATCTTAACATCCTTCGCAATTGTAAAGAGTGTGCTGCCGAATTCTCTAACCAGCACTTTTTTTGCTTCATTGATATTGTCAATGTATGAATGGTTGCCGTTTCCTTTGTCGGCCAACTGCTGCATCTTATTGTCTTTATAATTTCCCATTCCAAAACCAAGGACACTCAGGAAGACGCCCGATTTCCTCTCCTTTTCAATCATCCTCACAAGTTCATCATCACTGCTAACCCCCACATTAAAGTCGCCGTCCGTCGCTAGGATTACTCTGTTATTTCCCTTGGTCATAAAATTTTCCCTGGCTATTTTGTAAGCAAGCTGAATTCCTTCGCCTCCGGCTGTTGAACCACCAGCTTCCAATTTCTCAATTGCCTCTTTGATTTTTGCTTTATCAGCCCCCGAGGTGGAAGGAAGTACCAATCCTGCATTTCCTGCGTAAACAACAATTGAAACCTTATCAATCTCGCGAAGTTGGTCAACCAATAACTTCAGTGAGGATTGTACTAATGGCAATTTGTTCTCATCCTCCATCGAACCGCTTACATCAACGAGAAATACCAGATTCGATCCAGGAAGATTTTCCGATGGAATTTTTTTTCCTTGTAGTCCGATGTGTAATAATTTATGATTTGCGTTCCAGGGGCAGTCTGCGAGTTCAGTATTGAGTGAAAATGCATCCTCTCCTACCGGTCCAGGATATTCGTAATCAAAGTAATTGATCATCTCTTCAATCCTGACTGCTCCTGGTGGAGGAAGATTTCCGTTCACTAAGTATCTGCGGACATTAGTGTAGGATGCCTCATCCACATCAATAGAAAATGTTGATAGCGGAATTTCTATGGAAGAATGAAATGCATTTTCAACGATATTATCATAATCCTCGGTATTGAAAACTGCTTTTTCTTCTTCATCTGCCAGCCCATCAGAGACAGTCTTCGGAGACGTGAATTTGGTCAAATCCTTAGATTGAAGAACTTCCTGAGGGTTATCATTCTGTCTGCTGAGTGATTGGACTTGAGAATCTGTTGAGGTTGAGTACCCCGGTTTTGATTTACCTGCGCTTTTATGAGATTCATCGCATGAAGGACATAGGGCTACCAGCATTGCACAAAGTGCAAATGTTTTGAATAGTTTCATGACTATATTTTATTTATGATTAACGAAAAATGAGATGCACGATTTAATGAATTACATATTTGTAGATTGAAATCTTTAGAGACTGCATATGAATTCATTCCCAAAAGCGGAGGAAGGTAACCTGCTTTAATAAAAATTTAACCGCCATGACGCCAGGCGCAAAGAAACGCAAGGTCTCCTTGCGAAACCTTGCGTCTCTGTTTCTTTGCGGTTAAATCCTCATTTTTCTCCAGCTAAATCAAGGACTGCCTTCCATTCTTTTTCAGTCACAGGTTGAACGGAGAGTCGTCCAATTCTGACAAGTGCCATTTCGGAGAGTCTCTTATCGGTCTTAATATCTGTAAGAGCTACAGGTTTCTTTAAAGTCTTAAATGGTTTTAGATCTACTGCCACCCAGGCCTCTTCCTTAGTTCCCGGGTCCTGGTATGCTTCCCTGGCAACCTTGGCAATTCCTACAATTTCCAAACCCTCATTACTATGATAGAAAAAAACCTGGTCGCCCTTTTTCATAGAACGCAGGTGATTTCGGGCAGCATAATTCCTGATTCCATCCCACCTTGTTTCTCCATCTTTTTTTAATTGTTCCCAGGAGTAGGAAGAAGGTTCTGATTTTACAAGCCAGTACGCCATCGAAAATTCTTTTGAAGAAAATAAATCTTATATATGAGAGAAATTCAAGTTTTAGCAAGTTACTAAGCATCGGTCAAGCAAAAAAAATCCGTCTTTAAAAAATCTGATGCAACCCATTCCCCGTAAGTGATTATTCAGTTACATGTAGCGGATTACTTTACAATCATTAAACACATTTAATCTCATTTGTATGAAAAGTTTGAAATCAGTCTTATTATTCAGCTTATCCATTGTCATTATGAACACTGTTATGGCACAGTCCACTAAAGAAAATACAGTCATGGTAGGTGGTGCGGCCATGTATCCTTCGAAAAATATTATAGAAAATGCGGTGAATTCAAAAGATCATACCACTCTAGTTGCTGCGGTAAAAGCTGCCGGGTTGGTGGAGACTTTGCAGGGTAATGGACCGTTTACTGTTTTCGCACCTACTAACGATGCATTTAATATGTTACCTGCAGGACTTGTTGAGACACTGCTTAAACCAGAAAACAAATCTCAGCTTTCAGGAATACTTACTTATCACGTTGTATCTGGAAGACTTGATTCAAAATCAATCGCGCAGAAAATCAAAGAAGGTAATGGCAATGCAGAATTTACCACAGTTGCCGGTGGAAAGTTATGGGCTATGATGAAGGATGATAAGATCGTTCTCAAAGATGAGAATGGAGGAATGGCAACCATAACTACTAAGAATGTATTTCAAAGCAATGGTGTCATTCACGTCATTGATCACGTGGTTACTCCCAAGAATTAGACCTTCCTTTCGTCCGTTCCATATCGCGCTTCCGCACTATAATGGAAGCCTCGTGTGTCATGCCACTTCTAAAGGCATGACACATTTCTTTGAAAGAATTCTTATTTCTTTGGGAATGTTACTCTCAGTGGACCGTCTTCAACAGATTACTGAATCAATTGATAGTCCTTGAGACCACTTCATAGAATATTGCTGCAATCACCAGGACACCTAGAATAATTGCCGCATAATTCAAACTCGATTTGTTAGTTTTTAGATCTTTGGAAGTCTTGAACACAACTCTTATTGCAACATAGAGCGAGAGAAAAAGGAAAAGCCATGCAACTGCCGCAAGAAAATAAATTAATGTTTCGCTTTGTGAGGGCGAAAGCATATCCTGCATGATGTATCCCATTATGGAAGAACCTAAAAGGAATGCGACTGCAAGTAGCGCGTTCTTAAAATTCCGTCCAGGTTGTGCAAAAGATGGAACTGCCATAGGAAAAAATAGTATGATATTAAATTCCTGATCGAATTACCAGGATGTCTATGTTTGCTTATCTTCTAAAGTATTAGCCAACACATCTGCAAGGTGCATTGTTTTTAGCGGAAGCCCTTTATATTTAATGTATCCATCTATATGCATTAAGCAAGAGAGATCAGTTGAAATAATATATTCAGCTTCGGTTTCCAATGCATTGTTCGCTTTTTGATCAGCCATTCCAATCGAGATCGGTTCAAATTTCACTGCAAAAGTTCCACCAAAACCGCAGCAGGTTTCCACATCCTTCATTTCCACAAGTTCAAGACCTTTTACATTAGCCAGTAATTTCCTGGGTTCTTGTTTTACTTTACATTCCCGCAGCGCTGCGCAGGAATCATGATAGGTAGCTTTAGCAGGAAAGCTTGCCCCCACATCTTCAATATGCAAAACTTGCACAAGAAATTCAGAGAATTCATAAACCCTGGTTTGGAGAGCCTTAACCTGATTATGAAAAGAGGAGTTCTCGAAAAGTTTTTGATAATAATTTCGAACAAACCCTGTGCAGGAAGCACTGGGAGAAACGATGTAATCTGATCCTTCAAAATCCTCGAGGAACTTGGTGCAAACTGCTTTTGAATCATCCCAAAAACCTGCATTGAATGCAGGTTGACCGCAACAGGTTTGTTTTTGATTATAACTAACCGTACACCCTGCTCTTTTTAGCACCTTCACCATATTGAAAGCGGTTTCAGGATATAGCTGGTCAACGAAGCATGGAATAAAAAGCTGAACATTCATGGGAATTGCCTCAAAAAAGAATTACTATTTTTTGAAAGTATTGGTCAATGCCATCATCTTCACAGCTGTAACTGCCGCCTCTTCGCCTTTGTGCCCATGTTTCCCTCCTATTCTTTCTTTTGCCTGATGTTTGTCTTCAACAGTCAAAACACCAAAAATAACAGGCACGGGCAAGCTAAGATTCAATTGTAAAACACCCTCTGTAACTGCCTTGCATACATAATCAAAATGTGGGGTATCGCCTCTTATGATACAACCAAGTGCAATGAATGCACAAGGTTTATCATCGCTATATTTCTTCGATTCCCAATAGGATTTCACTGTAAATGGAATTTCAAAGGCTCCAGGAACCACGATGGATGAAATATTTGAAACTTCCAGTTCCTTCAATTTTTTTCTGCATCCTTCTTCTAATTCATCCACAATCTTTGCATTCCATTCAGTCCGCACAATAACAACACAGGCATCCTTTGATAGAATGCCTGCTGAGATATCATATAAGTTACTATTGCTAACTTCTGCCATTTCTTACATTAAACTGAATTATTTTATTTCACCCAATCTCGCCAGGTATTTATCTACCTCAAATCCTCTTTGAGTCTGTGGATATTTCTCTTTAAGGCTTTTGTATGCCTCGATGGCTTCTTTGTTCTTTCCTAATGATTCATTAAGATAACCTGCCCTGAACAAGTATTCTGAAGCATTTACATCATCCTTATCAAATGTATTTGCGGCCTTCATGTAAAGCCCTGCAGCTTTTTCTTTGTTGCTGTTATTATTATTCGCAGTTGCTGATTCGGAATATGCATCGGCCAGAAGAGCGTATGCTCTGGCCTGGATCTGCGGAGCATCAGTATCAAAATCTTCCAAATATTTTATAGCATTCTTGAAATCACCTTTTCTGAGGTAGATACTGCCTGCCATGAACTTTGCCCTTTCCCCAGCTTTTGTTCCATCATACCTGCTTATTACCCTTATTAATCCTACATTGACGCCATCGCCATTCAAAGCCTTATCCAATGAATCCATTCGATAATATGCTTCCGCCTTGAAGATAGCTTCCTCAGATTCCTTTTGCTTAGGAGCTTTGAAGTATGAATCGTATACCAGATATCCTCCCACAATTGCCAGTATCCCCACCAAACCGTAGATGAATGATTTGCTGTTTTTAGACCAGAACTGTTCCGACTTATCAGCAGGATGATGAGGTTGTGGTTGACTTGTTGTATCCCTAATTTCAGCCATTTTAATTTTAATAATTCAGATTAATATTTGAGTGATATCAGAAAGGAATTTTCCTTCCTTTTTTAATCGACGATGAATGGATAATTCTTATCAACGTACACATCTTTGAGCACTTCATCATCGTTCGGGAATGGACTTTCTTCTGCGAATTTTACTGCTTCTTCAACCTGATCGTTCACCCGCCTGTTAATTGCGTCAATCTCTTCTTCCGCTGCATAATGTTTCTCGCGGATTGTTTTCAATACTTGTTCTATCGGGTCTTTTTGTTTGTATTCTTCTACTTCTTCTTTAGTGCGATATTTTTGCGGGTCAGAAATTGAGTGACCCTTGTATCGGTAAGTCTTGATTTCAAGTAAGGTTGGACCATCTCCCTGTCTCGCTCTGTTAACTGCCCTTAAAACTCCCTCATGAACCGGTTCAGGATACATCCCGTCAATTGAATCAGCAGGCATTTCATATGCGTCGGCAAGTTTATAAATATCGATCACATTTGAGGTCCTGTGGACAGATGTTCCCATGGCATAATGGTTATTCTCACATATAAAAACCACAGGAATTTTCCAGATCATGGCCATATTGAAAACTTCGTGAAGAATACCCTGCCTGGCAGCACCATCCCCAAAGAATGTTAGACAAACATTATCGGTACCTCTATACTGCTCAGCAAATGCAATTCCTGCTCCGGTTCCAATCTGTGCCCCTACAATACCATGGCCGCCATAGAAATGCACGTCTTTGCCAAAAAAGTGCATGCTTCCACCCTTCCCCTTTGCTGCGCCAGTAGCTTTTCCATACAATTCAGCCATACAAGCCTTGACGTCTACTCCCTTGGCTATTGCTAATCCATGATCTCTATATGCAGTGATGAATGGATCTTCAGGGCGGGTTGCAGTCATACATCCGGCTGCAATAGCCTCTTGTCCAATGTACGCGTGGAAAAAGCCACGGATTTTTCCCTCCATCTTGTACTTTTCTTCTGCTCTCAGCTCAAACTGGCGAATCAAGTACATCAATTCGTACCAGTACAGATAAGTTTCTTTCGAAAATTTGGTAGCCAATCCTGATAAATTTGAGTTAATGAGTAGTCCCTTTTAAGGGTTGGACAAAGCGGGGGCAAAAATAAGGGTAAATGGGCAATTATTGTTGATTGGTTGAGTAGTTGAATGGGCCTATTGAATTTAACCTCAAAGCGGCAAAGGATAAAGTTTTGCAAGGATCCATTTATGATACAGGGGTTATGGTGTCTTAGCTGTTAATGGTTAGTTTTGACCCCCGCTACTTCTACTCTATGCTGAGCCTTAGGCACCTTTCCCTTATTCAGTTCAAGAATTATCTGAATCAAAGCTTTGATTTCAGTCAAAGAATCGTTGGTATATCTGGACGAAACGGACTGGGCAAGACAAATTTACTTGATGCCATTTATTACCTCTGCTTTACAAAAAGCTATTTTACAAAATCAGATCAGGTAAATGTTCTACAGGGCCGATCTGGATTTCGGATCGCGGGTGAATTCATTCTGGATGAGGAAGAAATGCAAACAGTTTGCATCCTTCGCGAAAATGGAAAAAAGGAATTTCTTTTAAACGGGCAGCCATATGAAAGATTTTCGCAGCATATTGGTAAATACCCTTGCGTGTTCATTGAGCCTGATGATATACGACTGATCACTGAAGGTGGCGAAGAGAGGAGAAAATATCTGGACGCTCTTATTTCCCAGCTTGATAATGATTATCTCCAACAACTGATCATTTATAATAAAATACTTCAACAGCGGAATAGTCAACTTAAAGCCTTTGCGGAGAGAAGATATATTGATTATGATCTACTGGATGTTCTTGATGAACAATTATGCAAACCGGGAAATCTGATATATCAAGGCAGAACAACCTTTGTTAAGGAATTGATACCTTCTATTCAATTATTTTATAAACGGATTTCTGGCGAATCTTACAACGTTGAAATTACGTATGAGAGCCAGTTGCAGGAAGGTCAATTCGAGGAAATGCTCAGGGAAAGCAGGGAAAAAGACCTCGTTTCACAAAGAACCAACGTCGGTCCGCATCGCGATGATGTCTTAATAGCTTTGAATGCTAGTCCTTTTAAAAGCATAGCTTCACAAGGTCAACGAAAAAGCCTTTTATTCGCCATGAAACTTGCCGAATTTCAGGCTTTAAAAATCCATAAAGGTTTTTCACCTTTGTTAATGATGGATGATGTATTTGAGAAGTTAGACGAATACAGAATGCATAATCTCCTGGATTTCGTTTGCTGCCAGAATGATGGACAGATTTTTTTAACCGATACCCATAATGACCGCCTTAATCACGCCCTCGCTTACCTCGAACAGTCGTACCAGATCATTCAGCTTTAAATTTTCTTATGCAGGAAAAGCTCAGTCAACTGGTTGATGAGTTAGAGAGTAATATTGACCCTAACTCCGCCTATTTGCAGTTTACTACAGATAATACGGACGATTACGGAGCCATCAAGGCAAATGCAGGAGGACTGCAACTTCTCGCCTCGCAGTTGTTAAAGGCTTCAATGCGGATTGAGAACGGTGAAACACAACCAATTTATTTTTCTGAACTTCCATGGTGGATCAGTTCGCAGAACGATTATATTTCTTCAATTATTCCCGTAACAGAACCCCGACAAAAACTTGCACTTCAAAATCTCGAGAAAAAAGCAGGATACATGAAAGATTGGGGATGCTTCTTAGCATTATTGGTTTTGCTTTTTGTGATTGTGATGGGTTGTATATCTATTGTGAAATGGATTTTCTAAATTGCACGGTATGGGTGAATTTTCGATGAAGGAGGCGATGAAGCAATTCCTGAGAACGAGTAAATTGAAAGGCGATATCCAGGCCTTGCAAATTGAAGAAGTTTGGGAAAAGCTGATGGGAAAAACCATTTCGCGTTATACTGAATCAATAAAGATCTTTCATCATACTCTTATTATCACTACCAGTGTAGCTCCACTCAAACAGGAGTTAGTTTATCAAAAGGAAAATATCATTAAGCGTGTTAACGAGGCTCTCGGAGAAGGTGTCATCAGGGAAGTGATGATCAAATAGACGTGAGACGTGAGTCGTGAGTTAACTCTCAAACTTTCAGACACTCCAACATTCAAACAATCAAACATTCAAACTCTTAACTCGTGACTCTCACTCTCGGGTCCACCACTCCATAAAGTATATCCGCCAGAAGATTCACAACAATAAAGAAGAAAGACGAAATCAGTACGGACCCCATGACCACCGGGAAATCAAGTTTTTCAAGAGCATCAACAGTGAGTTTTCCAATCCCATTCCATCCAAAAATATATTCAACAAAAAAAGCTCCTGCAAGCAATTCAGCAAACCATCCTGTGATGGCTGTTATAACAGGATTTAGAGCGTTCCTCAGAGCGTGCTTCCAAACCACTACCCTCTTGCTCAAACCTTTTGCATAAGCCGTGCGGATATAATCCTGATTCAATACATCCAGCATTGAACTTCTTGTCAATTGAGTAATGATGGCCATGGGTCTTATTCCCAAGGTAAGAGCAGGAAGAATCAGGTTTTGTAACTGCAATTGTTTTCCCTCGAACGGGTCAACATCAAAAAGACTTCCGGTCATATGAAGACCCGTGTAATCACTTAACACAAATCCAAAAAGGTATGCAATCAAAATACCCATAAAAAAAGATGGAGCAGAAATACCCAACACACTTATGAACACTCCACTTGTATCCATCCAAGTACCTTTTTTTACAGCAGCTAAGACTCCCAGAGGAATACCAATTACAACTGCGATTACCATGGCAGCAAATGCGAGCAACATGGTGCGAGGCAGTGCGGCCATAAGCATATCCCATACATCTTTTCTGGTCTGGTAAGACCTTCTTAGGTATGGGAATTTAATTGCGAGCTTTGTCTCGTTCCCAATGAATAAGCCCTCTAATTGTTTTCTTTCGATTTCTTCCTTTGAATGGACAGCAATCGGTGAAACATCATTTACGTATAATAAGAATTGCTTCCAGCGGGGTTGATCCAGATGCAGGTCTTTTCTTATATTTTCCTGGGTCGCAGCATCGGCGCGCTGACCCATTACCAATCTCGATGGATCCCCGAACCCCTGGAAAAGAAGGAACACCAACACAATGACGCCTAACATGACAAGCAGTCCGTAAAAGAATTTTTTGAGCAGGTATCGCGTCAATCTAATTTTTTTTCGAAAGTTTTTAGCAACTAATTTTTTTGGATTGGATAGGATTCAAGTTTCTGCATTTCTTTCAAAGCAAATTCAATATCGGCTTCACCCCATTTCTTCAGAACTGTCCCATGCCGAATCAGGTATAGTGTTGGATTAGTTCGGGCAGCTGTCTTAATCGCAACAACATCCGCTCTCAATGGAACGAATCCTTTGAGAACTTCGATCTCAGCTTTCTGTAAATCTTCAAATGAAACATTGGTCACAACAAATCCAGGAATATTTTTCTGGGCGGCAATTTGCATTACGGGCATCAGCTCATTGGTCCATCTCCCCTTGTGGAAATTGTCTTTTAGGAAGAGGATCAACTTCAAGCCGGGTTCGTTCAATAGAGCTTCCGTTGTATCATTGTCATTGATGGTCTTAAGGCTAAAATCTTTAATCGGAATATCAGCATTTCCTTTTCGGATCAGCTTATCATACCTTCTCACGAACTGGTAACTATCATCGAAATCAGCTGGAAATTTATCTGCAGTGAACTCTACTTCCTTACCATTCTTCGAGTAAACAAAATTAATGACTGTGCTATCAGGGATTGAACCTGGAGGCAGTTTCATCTTCTCTGGAAGATTGTTATTTACTTTAAAAGGCAGACAGTCAACCACAGGCAGATGTCTAAGCACATAGATTTGAAGTGAAACAGCGAATACTGCTGAGAATAAAAGAATGCTAACATTGGCCACACGGCCCAATATGGGTTCAACCTTTCTTCGAAATGTGAAAAGAAAGAGTATTAGTCCAAGCAGTACAAGGTCCTTTATAAATGAATCCTTTGCAGTCAGCTTTATGCAATCTCCAAAACAACCGCACTCCCTGATCTTGCCCGAAAGGACTGCATAACCAGTAAGAAATGTAAAAAAAACAATTAGCAAAAGGAGAAGCCAGCTGAATAATCTGAATTTCCAACCAAGAATGACGGCGACTCCGGCTACAATTTCGAAGCTGTTTATTATGATTGAAAGGATGAGGGTATAGCCATTCAGTCCATGAAGTCCCCAAACCTCAAAGAATTCCTGCATTTTATAGCTCAAGCCCAATGGATCATTGGCCTTGATCAATCCTGAAAAAATAAAGAGAAGTCCTACAAGCAGGCGGACTATGAAAAGTGTTGGCTTCATTGAATTATTTATAAAATTTAACCGCCAGGAAACAAGGACGCTAGGGAACGCAAGGAGTCTTTGCGAAACTTTGCGTCATGGCGTCTTGGCGGTTATGCCTTAAAACTCTATCCCTTGTGTTTTTCCTCACCAATCAGGATCAGCGCAAATACGGCGTAATTGATAATGTCTACAAAATTTGAATCGATTCCTTCGCTGATGATCGTCTTGCCATCATTTGAAATTATTTGACGGATACGAAGTAGTTTCATCAAAATGAGATCAACGAAACTCTCCTGACTCATTTCCCGCCACGCTTCTCCATAATCATGGTTCTTGTCAAGCATCACGGATTTCACTCCACCTATCTTATCATCATACAAATCAGAAACCTCCTGAGCAGGAAGGTCCTCAATGGCAATCTCTTTTAATTCCAGTTGAATCAAACCGATCACTCCATAATTGACGATGCCTTTAAACTCGCTGGTTACATCATCTCCTATTTTCTGAATTCCAATTTGCTGAATGGTTCTTATTCGCTGTGCTTTGATAAAGATCTGGTCAGCAATCGAAATTGTTCGCAATACCCTCCAGGATGTTCCATAGTCCTGGGTTTTATTGATAAATATTTGTTTACAGGATGCAATAGCATTCTCGTATTGCTGAATGGTATCGGTCATAATAATTGAATCACTCATAGTATAAATGATTAGCCTCCAATTCCTCTAGCATGTAATAAGAATTATTCTGGTTTGAATCGTTTAGCTGACTAATCCGGCAATTAATAACTTAGCTTCAAAAGTAACGAAGAGATATTAATGTATACACTCAATTGCAAAGGCCGATTATTGGTTGTGGATAAACCATTGGTGATGGGAATCATCAACACTACGCCGGATTCATTCTATGAAGGAAGCAGATTTTCTGAAATTGACCTGGTTTTGAAACAGGCTGAAAAAATGGTGAAAGAGGGAGCTGATATCCTTGATATTGGTGGACAAAGTACCAGGCCGGGTAATGAACAGTTGAGCCCTGAAGCTGAATCAGACCGAGTTATAAGCGTGATTGAATCCCTGCATTATAATTTTCCCGATTTGATTCTTTCTGTAGATACTTTTTATGCAGCAGTTGCCAGGGCAGCTGTGAATAGCGGAGCAAGTATTGTTAATGATGTAAGTGGTGGAATGATTGATGAGAACATGCTTTATACTGTTGCTGAATTAAAGGTGCCATATGTGTGCATGCATATCAAAGGAAGTCCTTCCACTATGATGGAGCATACTGATTACGAGAACCTGGGCCTGGAAGTGCTTGACTACTTTATTGCAAAAACCGCCATCTGCCGACAAGCAGGCATTTACGATATCATCATTGATCCTGGCTTTGGATTTGCCAAAACAATCGAACAAAATTTCCAATTGCTCAGAACCCTCCCCTCTCTGTCAATAATAGACTATCCCATTCTTTGCGGATTATCCAGAAAATCTACCGTGTACCGGACTCTCGGCGTTCCAGCTTCTGAAGCATTGAACGGAAGCAGTGTGATGCATACAATTGCCCTGCTCAATGGAGCAAATATTTTACGCGTTCATGATGTGAAAGAAGCAAAGGAAGCTGTAAAATTGTTCCTCGCGTATAAGCAGTCATAAAAAAACCTGCTTTTCAGCAGGCTCTTATAATTTACTTTTTTGAAGGTGTATCTAATTGAGGAATATTCGGATCCATTGGCGGAGTAGCACTAACATCTACCATGACAATATCAAATATCAATGGCTCATTAGGCTTAAAATTTGAGTTCGGTGGCGGATTGTGACCATATGCCAACGGTCCAGGAACATAAAGAGTTCCCTTGCCGCCTTTTTTGAAAAGTTGCAGCCCTTCGTCAAACCCACGAATTGCTCCATTGGTTCCAATAATGAAAATGTAAGGTTGCGACTGTGGGTTCATAGTAGATTCAAACTCTTTTCCATCGAGTGTTTTGCCACTATACCTGACTGTTACATATTTTCCTGTATCAGCCTGAAGTCCGGTCCCTGGATCAGTGACTATCACATATGTACCTTTCCCGGTTTTTTGCGCATTGATATTTTTGCTTTTCAGCCAATCTTCCATCTCCTTTGCACTCTTGACCAGTTCTTTTTCCATTTCACCTTCAAGCCTAACCTGTTCTTTTGCCATTTCAGCTTCATTGTCTGCTCTTGCAAGCGTTTCATCTTTGAACACTTCCGTTACTTTGAAAGTAGTAACGATCTTATCTCCTTTTTTCAGGAATGCAGGCAGGGGACTCGGAGTTTTCTTCTGAAGAGAATCTATGAATTGTACAATAACCACACTATCACCTTTGCGTAACATTGGGAATATTTCAGCAGGGTTATAAATATCTCCAGGACTCGCCTCAACTCTTGCAAAAGCCGGCATTTTGCCATAAGAGGTATTGATCACTGAATCATTGCTTCCAAGCTTTACGGTATAATTGAGCTTGATTACGTGCCCTGGCTTTACCACTGAGTCTTTACTTGTACTGTATATTTTATACAATAGCCCGCTTTTTGTCTTACTGTAATTTTCGTTTTTGCAGGATGCAAAAAGCAGTACTGCAAGAAGTGGGATTAGAACTTTTTTCATTTTTAGTTTTATTGTAGCTGTGATTGATTTTCTTTTATAGCGTCCATGAATCTTTTAACTGTTTGTTCAAGGGTGTCAGTACTTCTTCCCCCAGCGGCGTTGAAGTGTCCTCCACCATCGAAATATTTTCTTGCAAAAGTATTTACATCAAAATTGCCCTTGCTTCTGAAGGAAAGCTTAACCTCTTCATTGCGGTCAATGATCAATGCCGCAAGTTTGATTCCCTGGATTGAAAGAGGGTAATTTACTAAACCTTCAGTATCCCCGGTTTTGATATCATACTTCACGAGGTCCTTCCAGGGAATTGCTATCATCGCCGTATTATATTCATAAAGGACCTCAAGCCTGTTCAATAAAACATGGCCGATAAATCTCAACCTCGTTTCCAAAAAATTATCATACACTGCTTCGTGAATCAAAGTATGCTCAAGTCCTTTACTCTTCAGGCTTGCGATCATCTTGTGTACGGAATCAGTGGTTGAAGGGAATCTGAATGATCCAGTATCTCCCATAACCCCTGCATAAAGACATTGGGCAACGTTCAGATCGATCAAATTATCGTGGCCAGATTCAACGATCAAATCGTAAACCATTTCTGAAGTTGAACTCTTTGATGTATTGCTAATGCCGTAATCAAAGGCGTTGACCTCAGGTTGCTGATGGTGATCGATCAGGATCTTTGTGCATTTGAGTGCTTTCAGCATCCCGGCCATATGACGGGTCCTGCTGAGGGTGTTAAAGTCCAGACAAAACAACCATTCAGCAGATTTAAGGGCCGCGTCCACCTTTTCCCTGTCTTTCGTATTCTCAAAATCTAAAACAAGATCACACCCTGGCATCCATTTAAGGAAATCAGCCCAGTTAGTAGGTGAAATCACCTGCAAGTTGTGACCGAATTGCTTCAGGAAATGAAACAAACCCAAGCTTGATCCCATCGCGTCCGGATCAGGCTTCTGGTGCATGGTGATCACAACCTTTTTTGGCTGGTCTAATAACGGATATATTTCCTGAATGGATTTCATGAAACGGCTGCAAAAGTAGGGGTAAAAAGCCATTTTTAGTCTGAGAGCTTATGCGTCTGTCGTGAGTCGTGAATCGTGAGTCGTGAGTCGTGAGACGTGTGAAGGGCGAGATTCTTAATTTTCCCTGCTTGACTGCGTCAGCAGGCAAGAAATTTTCAAATCTTCAAATTCTCAAATTTGGTTATTGCTTTATCTTCGCGCCCAGAAAAATTTTATATGAGCAATAGAACTTTCACGATGATCAAGCCTGATGCAATGAAAAAGAAGGTTCAGGGTGAGATCATAGACCGGATCCTGAAAAGTGGATATCGCATTCTTGCATTGAAGCAAACAAGATTAAGTAAAGAAAAAGCTGGCGAATTCTATGAAATTCATAAGGAAAGACCATTCTACGGAGAATTAGTTGAATTCATGAGTAGTGGCACCATCATAGCTGCTATTCTGGAAAAAGATAATGCAGTAGCAGAGTTCCGGAAATTTATCGGTGCAACTGATCCAGTTAAAGCCGAAGATGGAACCATTCGCAAACTTTACGCTTCATCGGTGGGTGAAAATGCTATTCATGGAAGTGATAGCGATGAAAACGCAGCCATCGAAAGTAATTTTTTCTTCAGTGGACTTGAGATGTAGAATTAATCGCCAGGGCGCTAGGACGCAAGGTTTCGCAAAGATTCCTTGCGCCTTTGCGGTTAATAATTCTTAAGGAACCACATTTGGAACTGGAGTTAGAGTAAACCCGGCTTTTTTCAACAGGTTTAGCATTCCCTCTTCACCAGGCAAATGTCCCGCACCAACAGCAATAAGGGTCGGTTTCGCACGTAGAATCCAATTCAGGTCTCCCATCCAATGCCGGTTCCTACTATATAAAAGAAGCTCAAGATAATTTTCAATTCCTGATTCGGACTTGGTGGTAAGCTCCATCATTTTTTTCAGGTCCTGTTTCTTATATACCTGCAATAACTCTTCAGTGCTCTTCTTATACTTGTCAATACTGTCGATATAATTCAATAATTCTTTTGCCTGTTTATCATATGGGATACTATCGAACAGGCTTGCCTGAAACTCTGTGGTTTCAAGTCCCTTTATTTCTTTCTCTCCTTTTTTTGCTTCTTCAAGAATTGTCATTTCCATTCCATTGGTCTTTTCACATCCCATTCCGGATTCGCTCAAAAGACTTGTTAGCATGAATGGCTTGAATCTTTCCATCATCGCAAATGGGATCACTGCAGGATTTTTTTCGAAATACATCTTGATCCTTGCATATTCTTCCTTGGTAAGTAAATCAGAGAGCTTAACATTATCGTTCATCCTGATGTACTTGATAGTACCTATTAGCTGGGAGAAATCATCCATGTCGATCTCGAAATAGATCTGCTCAGACTCATTAATTGCAGTCTTAAGATTCGGGCTCAGTTTTGCATCATCAGCGCAAAGTAGATGCATGGTTCCGAATATATAGGAAGGCTTCTTTAGTCCATTTCCCGTTATCTTCCAGAGCAAGGTATTTGAAGATGCTACAGGTTTTTTTACAGTGGCTGTTGTCTTGGTGGAGGTAGGTTTGGCCTTGGGCAATGGTTTTTTAGTCTGTCCATATCCGAGTGCACAAAGAATAGTCCCACAAACTATGTAGATGAATCGTTTATATAAAAATTGCATTTGTTTTTTTCTTGGATGCACAAGTTAATTCAAAATAAATCCTGAATTCAATTTGAGGCTTTAGCTTTATCTTTTAAGATAATTTATAGCTGAGTTTTAACAGCATGGAAGGGCAAATACGATTATTAAACATGGGTCTCATTTTCTGCTAATTACAACGCTAATTCCAAATTCCCGATCCCTAATTCCAAACCCCTCTAGCTACCCAGGCGTCCGATCGAAAAATCAACAGTTAAACATCTGTCTTTATCCCTACTGATTAGGGTCAATAAATCTTGGATTCATGGGGAATTTGTTGTTTTTTGATGGCCGATAACAAGCTGTTAACTCAGTTTGAAATTGGATAAACCGTTTTTGCGCCGAAACTATATTATACGTTTATGAGAGTTCTACCCCTTATCCTGGGAATGAAGAAAACAATTTCACTCCTGGTAACCATTGTATTGCTGGTGGTTTATTCTAACGGCCAGCCTTCAATTACACTTGGAACGCTCACAAAAGAAGAAATTGAATTAAAAGAATGTTCCTTTGATAAAACTGCTAATGCGGTTGTTCTTCTGGATGAAGCTTTTTCTGATTATGGATCGAGATATGAATTAATAACTTATCGTCATATCAAAATCAAGATCCTGAAAAGTAAAGGAATTGAACAATGGTCTGATGTATCAATTCCTTTTTATAGAAAAGATGATTTTGAATCGATCGATAAGGTAGAAGGTCTGGTAATTAATCAGAATAGCAGCGGCTATCTTGAAACCTCTCCACTGGATAAGAGGTCCATCTTTACTAAAAATGTAAATGAGCGATTTGGCCTGGTGAAGTTTGCCTTTCCTGCCGTAAAAGAAGGAAGCGTTATTGACTATACATACAGGAGCACTATGAAGAATTATGGTGGCCTGGAAGATTGGGAATTTCAAAAAGAAATACCTGTCATCAAGAGTAAATACAAACTGTCAATTATACCTGGGGCCGAATTTGCATACCGCGTTAACAAGAAATCTGATTATGATATCGCCATCTCACCTGATAATAAGAATGGCAGTATAACTTTTGAAATGAACAATATTGCCGGTCTGAGGGATGAGCCATATATGGATGCAAGAACTAATTATGTGCAGAAAGTCACTTTCCAGCTTGCAGTTTATACCGGGAATGGTTACAGGCAAAAATATATGACTTCCTGGGCTGAAGAACAAAAGAGTTAATTAATGCCCCATATTTCGGAAACCAATTGGATAGGGATTTGCCAGGCACTGAGGATTTCATCAAGGCTGTGAAGCTTATCCCCTCGACTAATCTGAGAATGGAAAAGGTTTACGATTATGTTAAGAGCACGATGGTCTGGAACGGCATATACGGCAAGTACAGCGATGGTGTTAAAGCTGCATGGTCTAAGAAAACAGGTACAAGTGGGGATATCAATCTCATCCTGGTCAATATGCTCCGATCTGCAGGACTTGATGCTAATCCAGTACTGATAAGCGAGAGAGAGCATGGTCATGTGAATGCAAGCTATCCATTTATTGACCAGTTCAATATTGTTTATGCTGCCGTGACCATCGATGATAGGAAATACTATCTGGATGCAACCAATACTTACACACCCGCCAAAATTATTCCCTATAATATTTTAAATACAACAGGATTCATTGTTAACCGAAAAAATGGTGGTCTGGTAGAGATCAAGGATGAAAAATTAAAATACCTCGAAAGCATTTTCATAAATGCTGACGTTGAAGATGGCAAACTGAAAGGGAAAACTATCATCAACAGCGATGCCTACGCCAGGGTTCAAAGGATTGGCAGATATCGAAGGAACAAGAATAAATATGTTGAGAACGAATTTGTGAGTGAAACACCCGGTTTGAAAGTGAACAATTTCAAATGGGAAAATGAAGAGCACGATTCAGCAGCACTTACCCAGGAATTTGATTTTGAGCTTCCGTTGAACACATCAGGTGACTACCAATTCATAAATCTCAATCTTTTTGCTGGAGAAAGCCAGAATCCATTCATCTCGGAAAATCGCTTTTCCAGGATCAACTTTGGATACAGGCAGTTCGTGGTTTTAAATATCCTGATTACAATACCAGAAGGCTTCGCAGTTGACGCTCTTCCAAAACCTATTAAGATGGTCACGCCAGACAATACCCTGGTTTTTGAGAAACGAACTTCCGTTTCTGATGGTCGGTTAACTGCAAACGTTCAGTTCCAAATCAATAATAGTCTTTTCCCTGCAGATGAATATGAAGCACTTAAGAGCTTCTACACAAAAATGTATGAATACCTGAATGAGCCAATAGTCCTCAAGAAAAAATAATTAAATGAAAACCGTATTTGTATTGATTCTCATTTCACTGTTTATCTCACCAATAACAGTTTTTTCTCAACCTGCATCGATGGATGTTTCGACAATTCCTGAAGCGATCAAAAAAAATGCTTCAGTAGTAAAACGATATGAGAATATTGTATTTGAAGTCACCGACGTTGATCGTGCAACTTATAATGTGCACGAGATTTTGACTGTTTTTAGCGAAGCAGGCAAGCGCGCATTGACCTTTGTCTCTGGCTCAGACAAATTCAGATCACTTGATGAGGTTGAAATTAAAGTTTACGATGGGGATGGAAAATCACTTGCAAGGTATAAGAGAAAAGATATCAATACTGTTGCTATTGCTGACGGTTTAATTGACGACTCTAAAACACACTATTTTACAGTTCCTTTTAATTCATACCCGCTCACCGTGGAATACAAATACCAGGTAAACTATCGCGGGACACTAAATTATCCTTCCTACTATATTCTTACGCCTGGAGAAGGTCTTGAGAATTCTTCCTACACTGCAAAAATTTCCAGGAAGATGGACCTCCGGTTTAAAGAAAAGAATATCAAATTGCCCCCGGTAATTAAGGAGGACGAAAAGTTTAAGACCTATACCTGGAGTACATCCAATATGCCTTCTTATGAGTATGAGGAAGGTTCAGGATCTAATTATTATCCAGTGATAAAATTAGCTCCCAATCTTTTCAAGATGGATGATTACGAAGGTGACATGAGTTCGTGGAATAAATTTGGAAACTGGTATTCTTCCCTGTTAAAGGGATCGACTGTTTTAACTGAAAGTAGAAAGGAATTTTTCCGGGAACTTGTTAAATCCGCAAAGGACGACAAGGAAAAGGCCCGCATCCTATTTGATTACCTGCAGAAAAATTTTAGATACGTTAGTATCCAACTTGGAATAGGCGGTTGGAGACCATTTCCTGCCAGTTTCACTGATCAAAAGAAGTATGGAGACTGTAAGGGTCTTAGCAATTATATGCAGGCTGCACTGGAGGTTGTTGGCATTAAGAGTTACCAGGCCCTGATCAATAGAAAAGAAAATGATGAAGCTGTGGATCCGGATTTTCCTATGAATGAATTCAATCATGCCATCCTGTTTGTGCCTTTCAACAAGGACAGCGTATGGCTGGAATGTACCAGTAAGACCCTGGAATTTGGAAGCCTTGATAATACCACTGAGAACAGGAACGCGCTCGTAGTTACAGAGAAGGGCGGGGTGCTGCTTCCTACTCCACGCGCGAAAGCAGAGTTGAACAAATTTTCAGCAGTGACAACAATTAAGTTGGAGTCAAATGGAAGTGGTACGTCTCAAACGACCATAACTCCATCAGGTGAATACAAACAGGATTTCATCAATTACCTGTTTGATGAAAAACAGGATGATCAAAAGGAATTCATCGTAAACTATCTTGGATTCAAGCATGCTGACCAGGTTACTATAACAAAGAAGTTAGTTGCGGACGGTTTTGTTGCTGAATTCGATCAGACGTTTCAGAAAATTCCCGAGTTTGTCGCAGGTAGCAAAATGTTCCTTGCACCTAAGATCTATAAACTTTGGTCTTCCAATTTGCCCAAGGCAGAAAAGAGGAAACAGGATTTTCATTTTCCTCATCCATTTGACAAAACAGATACAACTATTTTCAAGTTGCCAGAAGGTTATAAACCTGATGCACTGCCGCAGGCAAAGAATCTGACTTCAGAATTTGCGAGCTATACTACCAAATACTGGTATGATGAACAGGAAAAATCAATTTATGGTGTTGCCAGGCTGAAACTTATTGAACAAAAAATTCCTGCTGCGAAATATCAGGGAGTGAAGACATTCTTCGATGATGTCCTGATGGACAATTCACAGAGAATTGTAATTAAAAAGGAATGACGAATTCCGAATTTCGAGTTTCGGGTTTGGAGTTAATTAATTTGCCTCAAACACTCAAACATTCAAACACTCAAACCTCACCTTCATTTCTTCCCAAGAACTGTCCCTATTACTTGCTCGAAAGGGATAAACCCAATGTACCGGGAGTCCTGTGCCTGTAGGCGATTATCTCCCAGGACAAAATATGTATTAGCTGGGACAGACACTGGTCCGAAATTATCCTGGTTCCAATTGTTTTTGAATCGATTTAAGATTTGCTTGTCAACCATTGTGCTATCATAGACAAGTCTTCTCCCATTTACTTTTTGATCATTGAAAGTCTTGGTTGGTAAGAGGACAATCATGGAATCGTTATCACCTTTGAAAGCACGGTTTCTAGGCAAGTCCTTTCCTATTTTGATGAACTCCTCCTGTGAAACTATATATTGCTTGAGAAGATTAAAGGTGTGGTCCTGGGGTTTATCGTTCACGTAGAGATCACCATTTATAAGCGAAATTTTGTCTCCGGGAATCCCCACCACTCTAGAGACTCTTGATTCTGATTGTCCGCTCTGTTCATTCTTTGCTGTAAAACAAATAAAGCTGAATCGTTCCGGATCTTTCAGATTGCTTATGAAAAATCTACCTCCCTCCTCCAGAGTTGGCTCGTTTGACACAGTTGGATTGCTATAGGACCGGAAAGTATTAGTCAGACTTGCTGCAATCCATAGAATTATTATGCCGGACAGGATAAAGAAAAATATTTTCAAGCCTTTTTTCATTCTTAAATATAATCATTTGCGATTGCCTCGATTCCGTACAGCTGAGGTTTGTATTTTAAAGATGGCGAAGGCAGGAAATTTCCAAGCCCAAGTTGCGACCATTTCTCATCAACACTCTTTATTGTTTCATCATCGGCCACGATAATATTAGGCCAGTCGCGCTGAAATCCATCATGTTCCTTAGTCTTTCTTGTTCCATCAAATCCAAGGCATGCAAAAGTCTTACCCTGGTTTTTCCTGGATTTTTTTTCAACAAGAAGACTATCCCTGCGCGGATCCAGATTATTGCAAAATCGCCAGAGGGAAACCGGCAGGTCATTAGCGTCTACGGTATGTTCAACATAGAGAATCAATTTTATACCCTCTATTTCTGACAATTCACAAATACGATTATGCAAATCCTTTATGTGGTCTTTTCTATTTTTCTTTACTGAAATAATAAGCACTGGAATTTCATTTGCCAGGAGCGAGGAATTCAGGCTTTTGATTTCATCAAATTGATTCAGAATTAATCCTTCTAACACTTTTCCGTCTGGAAAATCCACATCCAGAATATAATCATCACGGACTTCCTCTTCGTATTTCATTGTTCCGTCGAGACACATTTTTCCTCCAAATCCTAGTTTGCTGCAGCTATGGTCCAACACGTCCATTGGCCCCTGGCTGTAGCTGACATCGCTGGCCGGATTCAGATTTCTGAATACATATTTCGCCAGTGCATCATAATCCTGGATCTCTACGCCCTCGTCTGCAAGAACAAGGATCTTATTGAACATCATCTGACCAGCCCCCCACATTGCATTCATCACTTTTTGTCCTTGTCCGGCATATTCCTTCCTTATTTGAGCGATAACCAGGTTGTGAAACACACCTTCCACTGGCATATCCATATCAATTATCTCTGGAACCATGGTCATTTTCATTGGGGCCAGAAATATCCTTTCAGTTGCCTTACCCAGCCAGGCATCTTCCTGAGGTGGGATACCAACTATGGTAGCCGGGTAGACTGCATTCTTCCGATGGGTTATACATGTAACGTGGAATCGGGGATACCAATCAGGAAGTGAATAATATCCTGTATGATCACCAAATGGTCCTTCCCAGATCAATTCATCATCAGGATCAACATATCCTTCAATAATAAAATCTGAATCAGCTGGAACTTCAATCTCAGGTTGGGTGATGCATTTGACCAGCTCCACTTTCTTCTTTCGTAAAAATCCGGCAAGCATGTATTCATCCACATTTTCCGGCAATGGTGCAGTTGCAGAATATGCATAAACAGGATCACCGCCTAAGGCAACGGCCACTGGCATGCGCTTCCCAAGTTTTTTATATTCGTTAAAATGTCTTGCGCTCACTTTGTGTTTGTGCCAATGCATTCCAGTCAGGTCCTTACTGTACACTTGCATGCGATACATTCCAACATTCCTGATGCCTGTGTTCGGATCTTTAGTATGAATTACGGGGAGTGTAACAAACGGGCCACCATCTTTTGGCCAGCATGTAATAACAGGCAACTTACCTAGGTCAGGCTCCTTCATCACTACTTCCTGGCACTCTCCTTTACCGGATTTTATCCCGGGTATCCAAGAAGCAAATTGGCTGAGTTTTGGAAGCATTGCAAGTTTGCCGAGGATATTTTCCTTAGGTTTTGTAAGAAGTTTGAATAGCTGTTCGATTTCTTTTGCTATATCATCCAGGCTTCGAACGCCAAGAGCCAGGCACATCCTTTTCTGGCTTCCATAGGCATTCATCAAAACTGGAAATTCATAACCCGTGTTTTCGAAAAGAAGTGCTTTTCCCCCCTGCCCGCTTTTGCTCACACGGTCTATGATCTCAGCCATCTCGAGATGGGGGTTGACGTAAGTCTTTATACGGACAAGTTCTCCCGACTGTTCAAGCAGATCAATGAATTGTTGAAGATTTCTAAATGCCATTACGCAAGCTCTGATTAAGCCAGCAAAGGTAACTAAGGAATAAGTAGAGGAAGATTATTCAACTTTTGGACAATCAAGCTTGTTTTTATTACCTCGCTTGAACAGTCCAAAACCTGATTCATAACCTGAGTTGATACCAATTGTTACAGTAACTCCTGAGTAGTAATACCAGTCCTTATATTTAGGGCCACCACGCACAGTTCCCTCCGCAGGATAAAACTGACTGCCGCCTCTCAACTCATCAGTACGGTATGAAAGTTCTACTGACTTTGCACCCTTTGCAGCATTTAATGCACTTGCATTTACATAAGTTGTACTTACATCGTCCAGGTAGTCTGTAAATGTTTTTCGTAGAGCGAGTTCATATGCCAATACCACATTATCAGTTACACGGAATTTTATCCCTGCACCAAAAGGAATGGCGAATTGTGTGAGTTTGTAAGGCTTGCGACTTGGATATAAAGAAAGTCCCTGCCCCTCTGTACTCAAGGGTTGGAGAAAAAACTTTTCACCATTAGCATCGGTAGTATAAGGATCAAAATGAAAAACGGCGACACCCGCAAAAACATAAGGCGTAATCCTTTCTTCATTGATGTTGAACATGCTATATTCTCCTGTCAGGTTCCACTCCAGAATTCTGGTCTTGAAATTCAGATTGCGAAATCTTAGGTTTTCTCTGTTCTTCTTGTCGTCTGCTCCGATCTTGGCATACATGATACCTGTTCTTACAGAAAAATTTTCCGCCAGGTCATACTTTGCTCCGATTCCGAAAGCTCCGCTGGATTGCCTAAAATCAAAAAGTCTGTCCTGCACATCGCCATAATAATTTCCTAACCCCACAAAAGCAGTGGCATGTAACCTGGTCTGCGCCTGTAAGAATACTGGAAACAGAATTAGCAGTAAGCATATCGATCGCATAAGAAAATTTTAAAGGTTCCAATCAAGCTGGCAAAATTACGTCAAAGGGGAGTTCACAGTTGGGAAGGGAAAAAGAAGTATTGAAAAAACGCTATCGCAGCCAAGTTATGGCAAGATTTGCGCCAAAGATTTGTTAAACGACAAAATGATCTATATCAAGTCTTTCCTTAATGGCTGCCCTCTGAATTATTCAATTACCGGTCTACCAAAATCTTATATAGAGGGCTATGATAAGTCCGAGTAATATTAATACTGCCGCCAACTGGCCTGGTGATAGGCTGAACATAGTGCGATCAACCAATAAGCCATGTGCTGCATCCCTTTTTCCAAAAAGACTTACAAGAACCATGATCAGAAGTGTAAAGAAGAACACCCAACCCATGCTTACAAGAAAAGGAATTTCGAATACTCCTTTGGCATTGGGGTAAGCAGTATAAAGGAAGGTATCAGGTCCGAACCAAATTGGAAGAAAGTTGTCAAATATTACTGAAAGAACTACTCCTCCCAGAATTCCCGCGATTGCGGCAGCTGAGGTTGTTCGTTTCCAAAAGAATCCCAGAAGAAAGACCGGAAAGATTGCTGGAGAAATGTAGCCGGTGTATTTCTGAATGAATTCGAAACCACCCTTTCCTCCTATTCTAAGTGTATCATTCCAGGTCATCAATAGAGCTAGCAGCATGGCGGATAAGACCGTAACCCTTCCTATCCAAACCATTTGTTTTTCACTTGAGATTCGATTGATATATTTCTTGTAAATATCCAGAGTATAGATTGTCGCAATACTATTTGCTTTGCCGGCAAGTGAAGCCACAATTGCAGCAGTCAGTGCCGCAAGAGATAATCCTTTGAGACCGGCAGGGAGAAATCCCAAAATTGCTGAATATGCATTGTCCTCTCTGAATTCTCCTTTTGTTAGCATTTGCTGTTGCAATTCTCCATTTTCATGAAGCACAAATGCTGCAATTCCCGGAAGTACAACCAGCACAGGCATAAGTAATTTCAAAAAAGCAGCAAATAGAATTCCCGCTCTTGCTGTTGGTAAGCTTGCGCCAAGTGCACGTTGTGTGATATACTGGTTACATCCCCAATAATTCAGATTCGCAACCCACATACCTGCTGCCAGCATCGCGAGTCCGGGAAGACTGCTATAGTTACTGATCTCGCTTGGTGATGCTCCAACCGCAGGCTTCTTAAATATCATATCGAAATGTTCTGGCGCCTGATTAAATATCTGGTTCATTCCTGCAAGAACATCTTTACCAAAGCCGAATTTTTCGCTCACCATCGTTAAGGCAATATAGGTTGTCACAAGTCCACCGATTATCAGAAAGAACACCTGGATAACATCAGTATATCCAATGACTTTCATGCCCCCAATGGTTATGATAAGAGCAAAGAGAGCCAAGGCTACCATGATAATGTGAAAATCGATGCCAGTAAGATTATTGATGGCGAGCGTTCCGAGATAAAGGATTGAGGTGAGATTCACAAAAATGTAAAGGAACAACCAAAACACAGCCATGATCAATGCCACAGTTTCATTATATCTTGTTTTCAGGAACTGAGGCATTGTAAAAACCCTGTTCTTGAGATAAACGGGCATGAAAAAAACTGCAACAATCACCAATGAAACTGCAGCCAGCCATTCATAGGATGAGATAGCGAGACCAAGACGAAATCCGTTGCCGGACATTCCAATAAATTGTTCTGCTGAAATATTAGATGCAATCAAGGATGCTCCAATTGCCCACCAGGTAAGTTGTCCTTCTGCTAAAAAAAATTCAGTTGAGCCTCCGGCGGCTGACCTTTTCCTCCTGTAAATCCAGATACCATAGCTTGCAACAACTAAGAAGTAGAATCCAAATACCAGATAGTCGAGGTTAGTCATGATGATTCTTTAAAGTGGAAGATAGATTTAGTTGAGTACTCAGAATATGAGGAGTTAAGAAGTTAAAGAGATTCACAACTCACGAAAAAATACTGTTATTCCCTATTGTGTCTATGCGGTTTTCTTCTATGTGCCTATGTGTTATTATTGATTTGTTAGATAGGAACATAAGCCTCATAGATGAAAATAGAATAAGGTCGACTTACAAATGCAGCTATTTCACGCAAAGACGCAAATATCATCAAGACGCAAAGAGTTAAAGCTTTGCATTTTTTGCTTTCTTTGTTTCTATGCGAGAAATTCTTCATTCACGATTCACGTCTCACGTCTCACGATTCCCCTTCCCTCTAAATGTATCTATTAATCAAATTTTCAAAGTATTCCTGTTTGCCACTTTTTACGGCAGGTTCGCCATTTGATAAAGCATAATCTCTAAGATCTTCAAGAGTTAGTTTGCCATCCTCAAATTTTTTGCCGTCACCAGCGTCAAAAGAAGCATAGCGATCTTTCCTGAGCTTTTTGTACTCAGATTTTGCAAGAATTGTATCTGCTACAACCAGTGCTCTTGCAAAAGCATCCATGCCTCCAATATGAGCATAGAACAGGTCTTCAACATCAGTTGAATTCCTTCTCCTCTTGGCATCGAAGTTTATTCCGCCTCCTTTGAGACCACCTGATTCCAGAATGATCAGCATCGCTTCAACAAGTTCATTCAGGTTAGTTGGAAATTGATCAGTGTCCCATCCATTTTGATAGTCTCCACGGTTTGCATCGATAGATCCGAGCAACCCGGCGTCGGCTGCAACCTGCAACTCATGCTGGAAACTATGACCTGCAAGAGTTGCGTGATTCACTTCGATATTTAATTTAAAATCCTTCATCAGATCATATTGCTGCAGAAAGCTTATGACTGTTGCTGCATCATAATCGTATTGATGTTTTGTTGGTTCGCAAGGCTTGGGTTCGATAAAGAATGTTCCTTTGAATCCATTCTTCCTGGCATAATCCTTGGCAGCATGCAAAAATTTCGCAAGGTGTTGCTGTTCACGTTTCATATCGGTATTCAATAAACTCATATACCCTTCCCGGCCACCCCAGAAAACATAATTTTCTCCACCCAATGTTATGGTTGCATCCAAAGCCGCCTTCACCTGGGCACCTGCATGAGCCACCACATGAAAATCAGGATTGGTGGCTGCTCCATTCATATATCTCCTATGGGAGAACAGGTTTGCGGTACCCCATAATAATTTAATTCCACTTGCCTTTTGTTTATCCTTTGCATATTCCGTCATCGCGTGCAGACGACGCTCATTTTCATTTATATCATTTCCATATTCTACCACATCCACATCGTGAAAGCAGTAATAAGGTAGGCCGATCTTGGTCATGAATTCGAAGGCCGCATCCATTTTATCCTTTGCACATTCAACCGGATCATTTTTCTGCGACCATGGGAACTGATGTGTCCCTTCACCAAATGGATCCCCGCCTGTGTTACAGAACGAGTGCCAGTAAGCGCATGCATAACGAAGCACATCTTTCATTGGTTTGCCCGCTACTATCTTCTTCTCATCATACCAGCGAAATGCAAGAGGATTATCAGTTTGAGGGCCTTCATACTTGATCTTGCCAATGCCTTTGAAATATTCCGTTTTTCCTGTAACAATGGACATAATAATTATTTTAGGATCCTTGATCTGCGAGGTGAATATCTAATTTATTTCGCCACCTTTGATAAATGGATTCATATTCCTGAGCCCTGGTTGGCGTCACCAGTTTCAGAGCCTTCATATTGCTGAAAGCTTCAGACGGTTCCTTATATATTCCAAGTCCGATTCCTGCCCCAAGTGCAGCTCCCGCACTCCCATCAGTTTGATAAAGTTCCAGTGGTGTATTTGTTGCATTCACAAAGGCATCGATAAAAGTGGGACTAAGAAACATATTTGACCTTCCCGCTCTGATTACTTTTGGGTTCATTCCATTTTCTCTCATAATATCTAACCCATACCGGAAAGCGAAGGCGATGCCTTCCTGGATCGCACGAAAAATATGTCCTCTGTGATGAAGGTTGAGATCAATATTATGAAGATGCGCACCAATCATTTTGTTCGATAACATTCTTTCTGCCCCATTTCCAAACGGTAGTACCAATAGGCCATTACTACCAATACTGATCTTTGCCGCTTCTTCATCCATGCTTTCATATTCCAAATGACCCGAAATATTATGCTTGGCCCAACTGTTCATTATACCTGTACCATTGATGCAAAGCAATACTCCAAGCCTGTTTTCACCAGACCTGTGATTCACATGGGCGAAAGTATTCACCCTGGATTGTTTGTCATAAAATATAGTATCAGTAACACCATATATAACTCCGGAAGTCCCTGCCGTTGCTGCAACTTCTCCAGGCTCAAGTACATTCAATGACAAAGCATTGTTGGGTTGGTCGCCGGATTTATATGTAACAGGAATTCCTTTTTTAAGTTTCAATTCAGTTGCAACCTTTTCGCTAAGATATCCATGATGAGCAAATACGTCAAGGACAGGAGGAATATGCTCTTTATTGAATTGAAAATGTTGAAGGATATCATCGCTTATTTTCTGTTCCTTGAAATCCCAGAAAATTCCTTCCGACAAAGCTGAAATCGAAGTTGTGGCTTCACCAGTTAATTTCAATGCGATAAAATCTCCTGGCAACATGATCTTATGAATGCGTTTGTAAACTTCCGGTTCATTACTTTTTACCCAGGCAAGTTTGGAAGCTGTAAAATTTCCAGGACTATTTAATAAATGGGAAAGGCATCTTTCTTCACCAATTTTATGGAAGGCCTGGTCTCCAATTGACACGGCCCTGCTGTCGCACCAAATAATTGATTTCCGAATTGAATTAAGCTCTTTACCCACCAACACAAGTCCGTGCATCTGGTATGCAATTCCAATGGCACCAATATCTGAGGGATTATATTTACCAGTTGAATGGGCTTTTGAGATTGCTTTCTTTAGATCCTGCCACCAGGTATCCGGCGACTGTTCAGCCCAGCCCGGATGAGGCGAGTCAATTGCAGATTCAGTCTCAGGATGACTTGCTGAAACCAGGATTTTCTGCGAATCTGCATCAACTATAGAAACCTTAATGGACGAGGTACCAATGTCGATCCCAAGTAACAGCATAGATTGGTGGGAAATTTTAATTCTTCAAAGCACGTTTCTATACACGATCCGAATTTACGGTGTTGGAGGGAATTGGGGAATCTGTAGTTGGAATTGTCTTAAGAATTATTAAATAGTAGGCGCTAGATCCTTGCGTTCCTCTGCGTCCTGGCGCCTTTGCGGTAAAACCCTTCAGAATTTTGAATTTCCTGCTTTCGGCAGCTTACTCAAGCGCAACGTTCCTATCAAATCCGTTGTCAAGCCCAAAAAAGGATATGAAAATTCTATTGTGCCTCGGGTTAATCGCAATTGTTTTTTTCAATTGTCGTAAAGAATTAAAAAAGGAAGCAAGCTGCGATATAGAGCAAACCTATATGACCAATGAACAAAAAGTGACTATAGCCAATGGCATTTGGGGAACTATTGCCTTTACAGAAGGGAACTGCATGCCTATCATTAACCCCGTTGCGCCAGATCCTTGTAAAACCTGTCCGGTTAAAAGAAAGGTAAAAGTCTTTGAATATACCAAGGTTGATCAGGCAACTCCCCAAAACTTTAATAGATTTTATACAAGCTTCAATACTCGCCTCATCACAGAAGTCGACACAGATAATGATGGTTTTTTTCAGATTGATGTTCCACAGGGACAATACACTGTTGTAGTTGTAGAGGACAATCAGCTCTATGCATTTGGGTATGATGGTCAGAATGGAATTAGCCCCATGGTTTTCACCGGTGGCAAACAAAGAGTAAACCTGACGCTCACCTATAAAGCGGTTTTTTAATCCAGGTTCGATTGCAAAGGATTTTTATTCAATTGTTAACTTGGGTTGTTTCTTTGGCCGGATATGTCCATTCTTTGCCCATTTCCATAGTCGCTGACTGTCTAATTTTATCTTCATAGCTAAGCTTATGAAGATTTATTTTTTATCGATTTTTATTTTTATCCATGGCGTAATTTGTCCTTCTTCTGGCTCTGCGAAAGAAAGTCCGGATGAAAGTATCCCCACTGAAATTTCACCTATTGACCTGAAACATCTTCAGCTGGATTTATCGTTTGATCTAATAAAACAACAGGCATCTGGGGATGCTATTCTTACCTTCTCTCCTACTGTTTCACTCGATTCAATTGTCCTTGACTGCAAAATGTTATCAATTCATTCAGTAAGAATAAAAAATGGGAGATCTCTTAAGTATGCTTACAGGTCTTCAGAAGAATTGGATAAGATCATCATAAAGCTTGACAGAGTTTACCGGTCCGGTGAAACCCTGGCCGTTGTTATTTCCTATAACACCAATTATGTAAATGCAACTGATCCTGCCAACATAGCGGGAAGCAATGGAAAGGGAATTCGCTTTTTCAGGCCTTCTTCCACAGAGCCAAATCGATATCTGCAGGCATGGAGCATGGGTGAAGGTGATGGAAACGCTTACTGGTATCCCTGCACAAATAACCAGTTTGATTTGCGAACTACTGAATTCACAGGAATTGTTCAAAAGCCTTTGACTCTTATTACCAATGGTAAGCTTCTTGACAGAAAGGATAGTTCCAATGGAACAACTAAATTTCATTACAGAATGGATGAACCATATCCTAATTATAAAACTGCTTTCGTGATTGGGGAGTATGTCCAATTAAAGACTTTACATGGCAAAACGGAGCTCCATCAATATGCATATCCTGTAGAAAGGGAAGCCGCGATAGCAACTGTGGAGCGACTTCCAGACATGACGGATTTTTTCACAAGGATCACGGGCCAGCAGTTTCCATATAAAATATATTCACAGGTTTTCGTTCAGGAACTTCCCTGGGGCGTTAGTTCCTCCGGATTTTCTACCCTTTCTGAAAATATGATAGATGATCATCCCACACATGCTGATTACCTATATCTCTGGGACATGCTTGAGGGAGAAGCACTGGCTTCACAATGGTTCGGTAGTCTGGTCTCTTGCAAGAACTGGAACAATTACTGGCTAAACAAAGCATTCAGCAGATACTTTTCGTGCCTGTATGATGAATATAGAAATGGAAAGGATGAATACCTGCTATGGCAACTGACCTTTGACCAGGGAAATTATTTCAATGACTGGTATGCAGGAAACAGGCAGCCTGTTGTCACAAGAGTGGTTAGCGATCTGCAATCTTATATCAATGGAAATTATCCTAATTCCCGGGGAGCCCTTGTGTTACACATGCTAAGAAAGGAATTGGGAGAAAACGATTGGAGAAAATCAATACAATTCTATCTTAAAAGAAATAAGGGAAAGACGGTAATTACTGAAGATCTGGTCAACGCATTACAATCTGCAACGGGAAAAAACATGAGTTGGTTTTTTGACCAATGGATCTATAAAATAGGCCATCCTGTCTTTGAAGCAAAACGAAAATATAATGCCAATTCGCAACAATTGATACTGACTTTAAGGCAAACACAGAAACAGGATTTATCAGCATATCCACAAAATTTATTCTTTAGGGGTAGAATGCAAATTGAAATTGACGATCGTGTTGAAACCATTACAATAGAAGATAAAGAGGAAAATGTATTTGTTTTCAACTCCCCTGGAGAGCCGCGATTTGTGAATATAGATTTTGAAAGTAGCTGGATCAAAGAACTGACTTTTGAAAAACCACTGAAGGAATTATTACTCGAATTAGAATTCAGTCGTGATGTTCTTGCCAGGAACTCAGCCCTGGGCGCGCTTGCTGATTATGCCAAGAGTGATTCCACTTCCTCGACTGATAAAGAGAAGATTGATGTAGCCTACAGAAAGACAATTTTGGGCGACAATTACTGGAGATTGAGATATAATGCCATGCTGTGGCATCAAAATGTATTGGTGTCGCGGGCTGGTAAGAAACCTATCGTTTTTGATGCAGACACAAAAAAGATGTTATTGCAGATCATCAGTCAAGATTCTTCCTGGGTAAAAGCAAGCGCGATTGGTCTATTAGGAATGGCAAAAGATTCTTCAAATGCGGAAGTGTTTATAGATGAGTTGAAAGATAAAAGTGAAAGAGTTGTAAATACCGCTTCGATTGCGCTTGGAAAATGTAAATCTTCCAGGGCTTTTGAGTTGCTGGTAAAATTGAAAGACAAACCCTCCTGGAAAAACCAGAGCCTCATCAGTTCATTGAATGGCCTGGCACAATTGGGTGACAAACGTGGAGCCGAAATTGCACTACAATATATTAACGCCTCACACCTGCCACATTGGACATTGGCCACTCCCACTTGGGATCACAGATTAGCAGCATCGCAAACCTTAGTTGCTCTAGATGAAGGAAGTAAAGGGTTCCTGCTAATTAAGAAGGATTTTGAAAAATCGCTGGAGGAAAATAATACCAATGATATTTTCTATAATCTGCTTCAGATGGTAACATTGAAAGATATCCGCGCCCAGTCTTGCTTCGATAAATTAATTGAGATGTATAAAAATGATCCTGCATTCCTAAATGCGACTAAAGCATTAGAGAGTCATTTTAAAGCTGGTGTCAAACAATAACATGAAGAACCTCCGCATTCCTTATGCAACAAGAAACGTCAGGTTTCATGAGATATTCAGATGTCCCAACTGGCAGGTTAAAATTTATATTATTTCATCTACGGCTAGTGTAGTGGATGCGGCAATCATTTATCAGGCAAAGTATGAATTGCCTGGTTGGCTGAAGGCATCCAACAAATCAGGTTTAGAAGTTTATGGATATGCTACTCTAATCCTGCATCAGACCAAGTATGGAGTCTTTGCAGTGATCAATTGGTGGCTGGATGAAAATATGCTTCAGCATTTTGTGTACTTGGCGCCTATCAAGGATCCTTTGAGTTTTAACCTGTATTCATACAACGGCATCATCACTTGTGTGTGGGAGTTATCGGTTCTTTGGCATGAACGAAATGCATGGGTGAGTCATGTACTGATGAATCCCGGGAATCCAGATTACCAGGCATATCTGGATGACCAACTTAATTCAATCGTATAAATTAACTGATATTAAAATGAGACGATCTCAGCTCCAACCTTTGCCCTCATATTTTGACAGGTACATCAATCAATGCGATGAGTTAGAACTTCTGGATGCCATCCAAATAAGCATAGATGAACTTGAAAATTTTCCACTCGCAAAATGGAAATTGTTAGGCAGTAAAACTTATGCTCCCGGCAAATGGACTGTGAAACAAATCTTGCAACATTTGACAGATACGGAAAGGATCTTTACATACAGAGCTCTCGCTTTCGCAAGGGGAGAAATCCAGCAATTGAATTCTTATGATGAAGATGCATACGCAAATGCCTCCGGTGCCAATGAACGATCCATTGAAGCACTTGTTGCTGAATTGAAAACAACGCATCTTGCATTGCATTCCCTCTACCAATCTTTTAATAACGAAACGCTCTTGAGAAAAGGCATGGGTTTTAGAGGGGAGTATTCAGTCGCAGATATCGGATTCATTCTTCCCGGCCATCAAAGATGGCATTTGAAAATTTTAGAAGAAAAATACTATCCCCTCAATGATGAAGGAAATGATAATAAAAGAAGCCTCGTTAAATGAACTGGATGGACTTGCCTCTCTATTCGATCAATATCGTTGCTTTTATTCTAAGTCTTCTGATATAGTTGGTGCAAGGTCGTTCCTGGAATCCCGGATTAGAACAAGGGATTCAAAAATATTTATCGCGCTCACTGAAGAGAACGAAATAGCGGGCTTCGTCCAGATATATTATCTCTTTTCATCTACCAGAATGAAACTATTGCTTTTACTGAATGATCTATTTGTTGATAAACGGTATAGAAAGCAGGGTGTTTCCGTCCAATTGATTGATAAAGCCAAAGAGTTCTGTGAAGCTACTGGCAGTTGTGGCCTGATACTGGAAACAGAGAAGTCAAACGATATAGCTAACGCCCTCTATATAAAAACCTCTTTTCAACTCGATGATGAGCATAACTATTATGCATGGTCTCCAAATGCATAATCTCTACCTTAGCTCCGACCGAACTAAGTATAAATGAAAACCAAATTCATATTCCTCGTGCTCCCAGGTGTGCATCTGCTGGATCTTGCAGGACCAGACCAGGCAATCCAAGAGGCCATCGGCTTTGGAGCAGCGTTCGAGGTTGAATATGTTGGATTGGATGTGGTCCCGGTGAGCAGTGCAGGATTGCAATTCAAAAAACTAAAACATTTTTCAAGACCCCGGGTGAATGAGGGCGATTACCTTGTAATCCCGGGTGCAAAATTGGATTATCTTCTGTCAGACAAATTTCAGAATCAGCAGAAGTTGTTTGAATGGCTTAGACAATGTTACAGCTCAGGAGTTAACCTTGTAAGCATTTGCGCCGGGGCCTTTGTGTTGGCACAAACTGGAATCCTGGATGGGAGAGAATGCACCACGCATTTCAAACAAACCCAGAACTTGCAGAAGCTCTATCCAAAAATCTTAGTCAGAGAGCATATTTTATTTACAGAATGCAATGGTATTTATTCCAGTGCAGGCATTGCTTCAGGGATTGACCTGATATTGCACATCATCGAAAAAATTAAAGGAAGCTATTTCGCGCACAAAATTGCCAGAGAACTTGTGGTGTACTTAAGGCGGGAAGGTGATAACGACCAGGTTTCGGTCTTCATGCAATTCCGCAACCATATTCATTCCGGTATTCATAAGGTGCAGGACTTCATAGTTGGCAACCTTAAGAAAAAACATTCACTTTCCCAGCTTGCAGAGATCGCATGCATGAGCGAAAGAAATTTTACACGTCTGTTTAAGAAAAATACAGGAATTAGCCCGCTTTCCTATATAACCGCCGTCAGAAAGGAAACTATAGAAAATTTGATAAAGAACCGTGATCTGGGCTATGGACAAATAGCGAAGCAGGTTGGCCTGGACAGTGAAAAACAAGTCAGAAGAATATTGAATCGGTAGGTTAAAGCGATCTTTCGCCATTTATCAAATTCCCTTCCTCATCAACCTGTTTTATCGTATTTTGATTCCCTTTTTATGATCACCCAAAAACAATGTATGAAATTCAGCTTCGCTCTACTCATTTTTTGCTTAGGAATTTTCTCAATAGTTGGATGTAATAATTCTGACCAGGGACGGGCAAGTGGTGAGGATTTTCTTGCAAAAAATCTTGATACATCTGTTTCACCGGCTGATGATTTTTTTCAGTACGCTAACGGAGGCTGGATCAAAAAAACTCCTATTCCAGGCGAAGAAAGCAGTTGGGGGGTTGGCCATCTGGTTCAGGAGGATATTTATCTCAGACTTAGAAAGATCAATGAAGATGCTGCGAAAAAGAAAGCATCTGATGGCAGTCTTGAACAAAAGATCGGCGACTTCTGGTACAGTGGAATGGATACAGTTGAAATTGAGAAAGCAGGACTTCAGCCTCTTCAACAGGATATGAAGGAGATAGATAATATAAAAACTGTAAATGACCTCGTTAGTGTTACAGCTTTATTTCATACCAAAGGAATGAATCCTTTGTTCTCAGATTATATAGCTCAAGATGATAAGAATAGTGAAGTAATGGCTTTCCAATTGCACCAGGGTGGGTTAGGCATGCCCAACCGTGATTATTATTTTAATACCGATGAGAGAACACTGGGTGTTAGAGCAGCATACAAAACATATCTCTTCAAAACCTTTAAACAATTAGGTAACGATAGTGCATCAGCTACTGCCAATGCGAAATCGGTATATGATTTGGAAACCAGACTTGCAAGTGCTTCCAGGAAACTGGCAGCATTAAGAGATCCTGAGGGGAATTACAATAAGCTCAGCGCAGAAAAACTTAAGAATCTATCACCAAATTTTGACTGGACAATTTATCTGCAAAAATCAGGAATCAAGAATCTGGATACCGTGATTGTAGGTCAGCCAGAGTTTTACACTGCTTTGAATAACGAATTAAAGAAAACCTCCCTTGAAGATTGGAAGAATTATCTCAGATTCCATCTTGTACGAGCGCATGCATCACTATTAGACAAGGCTACAGACAATAACCTGTTTGAATATATAAAAACATTATCCGGGCAAACCGAACAGCGGCCACGCTGGAAAAGAGTGTTGGATGAAGAAGGAGATGCTATTGGAGAAGCTCTTGGGCAGTTGTTTGTAAAGGAGTATTTCAATGAAAATGCAAAGAAGCGATATACCGCTCTTGTAGAATCAATACGTGAGGCATACAGGGAAAGGATATCACGACTAAGCTGGATGACCGATAGTACTAAGAAAAAGGCTTATGAAAAACTTTCAACCATTACTTCAAAAGTTGGTTATCCAGATAAATGGAAAGATTTCAGTGCTTTGAAAATTGATCGTGGCCCTTTTGTCTTAAATGGACAACGCGCAAACCAGTGGTGGCATAATTACCTGGTGAGTAAACTTGGCAAGCCTGTAGATAGAACTGAATGGCTGATGTCTCCACAGACTTATAATGCTTACTATAATCCCAGCAATAATGAAATCGTTCTTCCTGCAGGGATTTTTGCAGTTCCTGGAATGAAGGATGAGGATCTGGATGATGCCTTTGTTTATGGGTACGCAGGTGCCTCTACTATCGGACATGAGATCACCCATGGATTTGATGATCAGGGTAGGCAATATGATGCAAAAGGAAACCTTACCAATTGGTGGACTACCAAGGATTCAGGGGAATTTGTACATCGCGCTAAGAACATAATCAGTCAGTACAACGAATTCAATCCTGTCGATACCCTTCATGTCAATGGCGATGCAACCCAAGGTGAGAACATAGCTGATCTCGGAGGGTTATTGATTGGGTTAGAAGCATTTAAGAAGACTGATGAATATAAAAATGGAAAGAAGATTGGAGGCCTGACTCCTCTTCAGCGCTACTTCCTTGGATACGCCTATGGTTGGATGTACCAGTCCAAAAAAGAGACGCTAGCCAGCCAGGTCATGACTGATGTTCATGCGCCTGCTAAAGAACGGGTAAACGGACCGATGGTCAATATTCCTGAATTTTATGAGGCATTCGGAATAAAGCCAGGAAGCAAAATGCATCGTTTAGACAGCCTTAGGGTAAACATTTGGTAATTCTTGTTTCACTTCATACGGGATTTCCCTAAACCACTCGCAGGCCTTACTTTTGCGGCCCGATTCGGATTTCGAGTTTAGAGTTTCGAGTTCTGGAGATTATTCTTTCCGACTTCGATCTCCGACTCCAGACTTCTGACATCCGACATCCGACCTCGGCTATCAAGCGGGATACTATAATAAAGAAACATAATGGCTTTACAAGCAGGGATCGTAGGGTTACCGAACGTGGGGAAATCAACCTTATTCAACGCATTAAGCAACGCAAAGGCACAGGCTGCCAATTTTCCATTTTGCACCATAGAACCAAATGTAGGTGTGATCACAGTTCCAGATGAACGATTAATTCAACTTGAAAAAATGGTGAAGCCGCAGAGGGTTCTGCCTACCACGGTCGAGATAGTTGACATTGCCGGCCTGGTGAAAGGAGCAAGCAAAGGCGAAGGCCTGGGTAACCAATTTTTGGGCAATATCCGTAGCACCGATGCGATCATTCACGTATTGCGCTGTTTCGAAGATGACAATGTCATTCATGTTGATGGAAACGTAAATCCGGTTCGCGATAAAGAGATCATCGATATTGAACTTCAATTGAAGGATCTGGAAACTGTTGAGAAGAAAATTTCGAAAAGTGAAAAGCTTGCAAAAACAGATAAGGATATCGCCCACGGACTTTCTATTCTAACAGACCTTAAAGCTCACCTTGAAAAAGGAATGAATGCAAGGGGTTTTCAAGTCTCCATTGAAGACAAGGCTAAGCATATTGATGACATGTTCCTGCTCACGATGAAGCCTGTCATCTACGTTTGCAATGTGGATGAGAAATCTGTGGTAACAGGTAATGCACATACTGCGGCAGTGAGAGAAGCTGTGAAAAACGAAAAGGCCGAAATTCTTCTTATCAGCGCAGCAATTGAAAGCGAGATTGCAACACTTGAAAATTTCGAAGAGCGTCAACTCTTTCTTGAAGACCTGGGGTTGTCTGAATCCGGAGTCACCAGACTTATCGCATCCAGCTATACAATCCTAAATCTTGTTACTTATTTCACAGCTGGTGAAAAAGAAGTAAGAGCCTGGACCATCACCAAAGGAATGCTGGCACCTCAGGCAGCAGGCGTGATACACACCGATTTTGAAAAAGGTTTCATAAGGGCTGAGGTTATCAAGTATAATGACTTCGTAAAATATGGGTCTGAGGCCGCTTGCAGGGATGCCGGAAAATTAGCAATACAGGGAAAAGATTACCTGGTTGAGGACGGAGACATCATGCATTTCAGGTTTAATGTTTGATTGTGTGGGGAGAGAAGAAGAATTTAACCGCCAAGGCGCAAGGACGCGAGGGAACGCAAGGAAATCTTGGCGTCTTTGTTTCTTGGCGGTTAAATAAAAATCTTAAAACACATTATATCCAAAGCTCAGATAGTATATACCTCCAATCTCTGGATTTCCAAAACCTGTTTTATAATATTTATTGAAAGCATTCACTGCTCCGAATTTCACCAATGAGCGGATGTTAGGCAGTTTGTAGCTCACCTGGCCATCCACAGTTGTAAATCCATCGATTGGTCCCTGACGGAAATCACTTTCATAGAAGAAATCATCCTGGTTCCTCAAAGTAACTGCAAACCCAAATCTCTTCTGATGGCCGAAACCTGTATTGCTAAAACTAAGATTCAATCTATATGACGGAACATTAAAGAAAGCAACGAAACCGGAATCTACATTTCTGATTTTGTCTGTAGTGACATTGAAGCCCGCAACAAAGTTCTTCGGCAATAGCCAATCAACTCCCAGGCCATATCCATAAGTTGTTACCTTATTTAAGCTATTAACTGCAACAGAAAAACTTGTGCGAGTTGCATTACTATAAACCTGCGTTGGAATTGCGGGATCAAGAGGTTGCAAAACAATCCTTCTTCCAAGGAAGTTTTCATATTTGCCATAATAACCATAAATATCAACCAGGACTCTTTTTGCAAACAAGCCTTTGTAGCCTGCTTCAAATGAACGCATGGTCTCTGGTTTGTACTCGGCAAAATTTGCTCTCTCCAGTAAGGCAGGATTTCCCTTTTGCACACTTTCCAATGTATATGGTGCATTTTGATTGAATCTATATAAATCACGAAGTTCTGGAAGTCCGCCTATGAGGATGGTTCCACCACCAATCTCCAGGTTTATCCACTGGTTCTGAGTTGTCGGGAACCGGTAAGCTGTTTGATAGGAAGCGCGCAGGTTGTGATTCTCAGCTAGCTTAAGTACTGCAGTAAATCTTGGGGTAAAACGACCAGGAAAATTTTCATTATGGTCATAACGTCCAGCAGCACTCAATTTCAGGCGGTCATTGAATAAACTTTTTGAAATCTGGGCATAAGCTCCCAATTCATTAATACTAATTGGGCCAGATGAATCTGCAAACAATGTACCCTTGGAATTCAATACATATTTTTTCCAGTTTCCGCCAACAAGCAGGTCAACAAATTTTAATTTGTTTCCAAAATTGTATTGGCCATCGATCATGTACAGATCTGATCTGTCAAGGAATAACCCACCGAGAGGAATAGGAATTTTTCTAACCTGATCAAATAATTGTCTGAATTGCTGTGAGCCTGGTGCGGGTCTACCAACATCCGCTGCTGCTCTGGCGGTAAGATGAGCATTGAAGTCATCCAGCCCAGCCATTCTTGCCCCGGAATATGTCCCAACATAGGTTGGATACCAGGCTGTACTTGCCTTCCAGGCTTCGTTGAATAATCTGGTTGTAACCGTGGCATTATATGATTCGCCTGAATTCTCTTGCGTTGTATATGCGCGCAGGAACCAGTCTTTGTGTTTAAGCTCTAATTTGTATTGACCCATTTTGAGATCCTTCAGAGAATACCTGTCACTTCCTGTATACACCGTATTACCTGTACCGAAATATCCAATGAGCGAGGCTTCAAGATTTTCAGTTAGTTTATAATAAACACCACCAGATAATCTGAAATTGATTGTGTTATTATTTACAACATCGGACTCGCGATATCCTGTACGAGACACCAGCTGGGTAGGAATTAAATTGTTTCTCAATCCATGGTAAAAAGGTACAAGCTGCTGAACAGTGGGTTGTAATGAAGCCGGAAGCGCACCAATAAAAGCAGTGTACATTGCTGAAGTTGCATTTGCTGGTAATGACGAATTCAGTAGGGCCACTATATCTGGTCCACCACCTGCAAGTATTCCAGCGCGTATCTGAGCCTGCACTGCTGTTGCTACACCGCGAATCTCTGTATTGGTTTCATCTCCATATACATTCACTCCATTATAATTAGGATCTGTATTTCGTCCACCCGGAATAACTTTTCCATATTGATTCAGTGAGGCATCTCCCGCCAGGTAATTGGAAGTATCATTGGCGATCCAGTCCACGGCATGAATAAGTTGAGCACCTATTTTGAAAGCCAATCTTTCTGAAGCCTTATGTCCCCATCTTACCGACCAATCGTAATATGGCTTGATTCCATTGGTTTGCCTGCGATCTGCGTGATTAAATCCATTCTTTATCTGAAAGCTCAATCCCTGATACTTAAAAGGATTTTTACTGTTAACGAGAAGGGTTCCATTCATTCCACCTGGACCATATAGAGCAGAGGATGCTCCTGGCAGCAATTCCATACTCTCAACATCCAGTTCTGTTAGACCAATCACTGAGCCAACGGAAAAGTTCAAGCCGGGGGCCTGATTGTCCATTCCATCCATCAATTGATTGAATCTGGCATTGCCGCTTCCATTAAAACCTCTTGTACTCGGGGTAGCATATGTAAGACTCGAATACGTTACATCAACTCCCTTTATGGTTCTCAGGATGTCATAATAGTTCACTGCAGGAGCAGTGCGAATGTTCATGGCACTGACGCGTTCAATAGAGACCGGAGACTCAAGGATTCTTTCAGGAACCCTGCTTGCTGATATTACAACTTCAACACCCAATGTGGCACCTGGAGTTAGATCAATTTGTATCACATCGGTAGAATTCTGAACCTGGAATTCCTGGCTTTCGTATCCCACGGAAGAAATCACAATGGTAAACGGAGGTTTTTGGGTGGTGACAAGCCTGAAATTCCCTCGTTCATCTGTGAACGTACCTGCAGTGGCTCCTTTAATAACTACAGAAACTGCAGGAAGAACATCTTTATTTATATTATTTCGAACGTTACCAGTAATGGTAACCGTCTGGGCAAAGGCAGCAATCGAAAAAAACACTGGCAGCAATAAAGCAGCCAGGTAGCGGGAGCTTTCTCTCATAATTGTAGTTTTTGGCGAAGATTACGAGGCAAAATAATATTGTTTTAGCTTCTGTAAAAATATAATTCTTAGCCTTTTCTGCACGTTTGTTGATATTTTCAGCACCTTCCGAAACCAGTTTAACTAACACCCCTGTATATTCGGGCTATGAATGAGAGCATATTTCAATTCCCCGGACAAACAGCCTACTACCGGGGGAAGGTTAGAGATGTGTTTACCATCAGGGACCAATGGCTGGTTATGGTTGCCTCTGATCGGATATCAGCATTTGATGTTATTCTCCCACGCCCCATTCCATTCAAAGGTCAGGTATTAAACCAGATTGCTGCGTATATGCTTCGCGCAACTTCAAACATTTGTCCCAACTGGTTAATGGAAGTGCCGGCACCAAATGTCTCAATCGGGTTAAAATGTATTCCATTCAAAATAGAAATGGTGGTAAGGGGTAATCTAACGGGCCATGCCTGGCGAACTTATGCAAGCGGAAAGCGTGAGATCTGTGGTGTGAAACTTCCCGAGGGTTTGCGTGAGAATGATTTCTTCACACAGCCTATCATTACGCCTACCACAAAGGCCTCGGCTGGTCACGATGAAGATATTTCCAGGAAAGAGATCATTAAAACTGGACTCGCCACGGAAGAAGAATGGAAGATGCTCGAAAAATATGCTTTGAAATTGTTTGAAAGAGGAAAGGAAATTGCTGCCGAACGAGGCTTGATCCTGGTGGATACCAAGTATGAATTTGGGATGATAGGTGACATAATCTACCTCATGGATGAAGTACATACTCCTGATTCGTCCAGATATTTTTATGCTGAGGGATTTGAGGAAAGGCAGCAAAAGAATGAACGACAAAAGCAATTGAGTAAAGAGTTTGTAAGAGAGTGGTTGATAGCAAATGGATTCATGGGAAAAGAAGGACAGTCTGTTCCAGAGATGAACGACGAGTGGGTACAAACCATTTCGAAAAGGTATATTGAATTGTATGAAAAAATCATCGGTCAACCTTTCAAACCCGAGCAATTATCTGAACAGGAATTGCAAAGCAGGGTGGTAAATTCTCTGGAGGATGTGGTGAAAAAAGGCAAAGGCATGTATAATTCGGTCTCGTGATATGGACGAGAGTTTGATTGTTTGAGTGTTTGAGAAGTTTAGGAGATTCTTCTTTCTTACTTCTGACCTCTGACTTCCGACCTCGTCTTCAGAATATTATATTACATTTTTCATTTTGCATTTTTAATTAATAAGCCCCATGACAATGAACCATATTTTAAGAACAATCGCCGTCCTCAGCATTCTTACTTCCTGCCAGAGTTCACAAAAACCTGTCAATGATCGGTATTTATTGGTGGGTACTTATACATCTTATAGTAAGAGCGAGGGCATCTATGTTTACAGATATAATTCAGAAACTGGAAGTCTGACTCCAGCAGGTTCAGTTAAATCCACTGATCCATTCTTATCTCGCTATTTCACCTGATAACAGATTTGTTTTTTCTGCAAATGAGATCCCTGGAAAAACTGGCGCTGTAACCTCTTATTCCTTTGATAAGACCACCGGTGGACTGAAAGAAATAAATAGTCAGTCATCTGCAGGTGAATCGCCATGTTACGTAGCAACAGATAAATCAGGGAAATGGGTAGTTGTAGGAAATTACAGCAGCGGAACTGCAGCAGTTCTTGGGGTTAATAGCGATGGTACCCTTCAACCTCCAGGCTCAATTGTTACACACCAGGGTAAAGGAGCAAATCCCAACCGCCAGGAGAAACCTCATGTTCATTCAACTGTTTTTTCGCCCGACGATAAATTTGTGTTTGTTGCCGATCTCGGGATTGACAAGATTGTCAGATACTCTTTCGATAAGTCGACTGGCAAACTGGGTGAAACCAATCCAGGATTTGTTGCAGCCAACCCGGGAGCAGGTCCAAGGCATTTTATTTTTCATCCTTCCGGGAAATCTGCTTTCCTGATGGAGGAATTAACTGGCGCCATTACAGTTTATAGTTATGACGGCAATGGAAATTTAAAACCAGTTCAGACAATTTCTGGAATTCCGACAGACTATAAAGGAGCAGTAGGCTCGGCTGATATACATGTTTCACCTGATGGGAAATTTCTTTATTCATCCAATCGTGGTGAGTCAAATACCATTGCAATTTTTTCAATTAATAAGGATGATGGAAAATTAACTCTCGTAGGCCATCAATCAACTCTGGGTCAAACTCCAAGAAATTTTACACTTGATCCCAGTGGTAATTTTCTATTGGTTGCAAACCAGCGAAGCAATACAATTGTGGTGTTTAAAGTTGATAAAGCAACAGGAAAGCTTAGTGCGCTGCCGGATCAAATCTCGGTTCAGAGTCCTGTTTGTTTGAAATGGATACCGGGGAGATAGGATCGTAAGTGGTGAATCGTGAGGAAGATTTAACCGCAAGGAAACAAAGACGCAAGGGTACGCGAGGGGTTCAAACATTCAAACTTTCGAACTGTTATGTCCAGGAGACTGGCAACGTGAAAGAGAACACACTTCCTTTTCCTTCTTCACTTTGAATTTCCATTTGTCCGCCGTTTTTGGTAAGAAATTCTTTACACAGCATTAATCCGAGGCCGGTACCGGATTCATTGGATGTTCCTTTGCTTGTGAAATATTCGTTGAAGAGTTTTTCAAGATTTTCCTTACTAATGCCAATCCCGTTGTCCTTTATAGATATTACAATCTGTCCATTCTTTAATTCTGTGCGAATCCGAATCTCCCCATTTTCAGGGGTGAATTTTATGGCATTGGAAAGCAGATTTCGCAAGACAAGGTTGATCATATCCTTGTCAGCAAAAACATATCTGGGTGAATCCTGTTTGCAATCAAGCCTGATTTGTTTTGCCTGGGCCTGTATGCGAAGAAGCTGAGAAACCTCATTGATAAGCCCTGAAATATCCAGTTTTTCAGGATGTACTCCGGTGGATTGCATCTGGCTTTTGGCCCAATGCAATAAATTTTCCATCAGTCCAGTGGTATAGTTCAATTCATTTACCACATCCGGTAACAATATTTTTATCTCTTCAGCAGGCAGGTCGTGTTCCTGAACATTCTGAAATAAATTTCTAAGAGCATACATCGGTGTTTTCAGATCATGCGAGATCACTGAAAACAATTTATTTTTTAAGGAATCAAGTTCAGCCAGTTGAATTGTCTGCTGTTCAAGTAATACAGCTTTTTCAGCAATCTCAGATTTCTGCTTTTCGATTTCCAGGTTGATCCTATGCAGTTCTCTGTTCTTTTCGAGTATGCTGAACTGGTAACCTGTATTTTCCTGCTTGATGATAAAGAGTCCATAAAAAATGAAGACGATCGCTAGCGCCTGGTTGAACAGATAAAAAGAATAGTTGGCTGTCTCAAGTTGATATTGATAATTCTTCAGCACAACTGCCAGCATGAAATAGCTGACCATGGAAAATGCGATCGAGAACAACATCTGACTTATCCTTGGGATAAAGAAAACAGAAAGGATTCCATATAGAATAAAGAATAATTGAATACCAAGGTTGATGCCTCCAACATATACAAGACTGGTAAAGACAGGATAAAGTATGAAATAGGAAATCATTGCGGTTTCATACTTCTTTTTATGGTTCATCCAAAATACCAATAAGCTGATGAAGGCTGGTGAGCAGGCAACAACCCATGCAAGGGTTGGAAGCTTGGTATTATCAAAAATCCCTGCGATTGGTGCTACGATTCCAGCAATAAATCCAAAAAAGTTCAACTGGTTAAAAATTCCCAGCTTCCTTTTTCCTAATTCATCCAGGCTATCTGCAAATCCAATTGATTTGATCTTATTATGGAACTCCAGGATCCTGTTCTTTGCGGATTGAAGCAAACTCCCGGGCTGTGTTTTTGACTTAATCGGATTAATGTTCTGAAGAAGGTATCCAAGCGAGTTGCCTTGCTCGGTATTTTTGAATCTTAAAGGAGATGGAATGAACCGTTGGTGAGCGAATGTAAATTTTCCTGTAAACCCTGTGGATTTCAATTTTTCGAAAAACTGTAAAAGCCTTTGCGAGGAAATCTTCATATCAGATATTGGTTAGGGCTGTGATCCGAACTGAAAAGTAAACTTTTTATTTGCAAATGTCAAGGTATTCGACCAAAACGTTATCGTCAAATGGGGTTAATTCAGGTTTAAATTGCGAAAATCCAAAATGTGGATTTCGAATTATATTGATTTTTAAAGCTTTTTCTCAATTGATTTGAGCTTGACCTTGGATTTATTAAAGACATTTCTACCCTTATCAATCCCCTTTCTCCTTTCCTTTTGTTCCTCCTCAGGAAGATGTATGAAATCCTGGCAGGCCTTGCTGCAGGTACCCTCAAACTGGGCCGCACATTCCTCACATTGAATGAACAAAAGATGACATGCGCTATTGATGCAATTCACATGTTTATCTGCAGGTTTGCCGCATTGATGACAGCGTGCTATGATCTCATCCCCTACTCGTTCACCCAGCCTGTCATCAAAAACGAAATTCTTTCCAAGGAATTTATTCTGAAGTTGCCGTTGCCTAACAACATTTGCATAGTGAATGATCCCTCCCTCCAGGTGATAAACATTCTTAAATCCACGATGTAATAAATAAGCTGAAGCTTTTTCGCACCTTATGCCGCCGGTGCAATACATTATGATGTTCTTATCCTGTTTATCATTCAGCATCTCTGCAGCCATTGGCAACTGTTCTCTGAATGTATCACTGGGAACTTCTAAAGCATTTTCAAAATGACCAACTTCATATTCATAATGATTTCTCATGTCAATAATGATCGTGTCGGGCTCATCTGTAAGCTTGTTAAATTGTTCCGGATCAACATATCGGCCACGATTCGACATAGTAAAAAGCGGATCAGAGATTCCATCGGCAACAATTTTGTCGCGCACCTTAACCTTCAAAACCCAAAATGACTTGCCATCATCGTCCACCGCAATGTTCAATCGAACTCCCTTGAGCGCCTCTATAGAATCCAGATAATTTCTGACTGCCTCTAGATTTGATTCAGGAACGCTCATCTGTGCATTAATGCCTTCAGCCGCCACATAGATTCGCCCAAATACATTGAGTTCTTTCAAGCCCGAATAAAGGTCATCCCTGAATTTCTTTGGATCTTCAATTGGAAAATAACGGTAAAAAGAGATTGTTTTCCGCGTTTCGGTTTCCTGGTATAATTGTTCTTTGAGCTCCTTCTGGGAGATGCGATTGTGTAAGACGGCCATGACGAAATTTTAAGGACACTTGCCTGGTGAACAAAATTTCTAAGAAGCAAAGATAAAATATTCCGGGTTTCGCGTTTGGAGTTTCGGGTTTTCCTTGCGAACCCTGGCGAAACCTTGCGTCTTAGCGCCCTGGCGGTTAAATCTTATAACAACCTTCTGAAATAACTCCCCGTCATGGCAGCAAAAGCAGCAACCAATCCACCCACAAGCGCTGTAACCAGGATCAACAAAACGGGGCTTCCACCCAGGGGTAGCAATAACGCGATTTTATTTGAGAGAATATGTTGATTCGCTACATCAATAGTCCAGGCCAGCCCTCCCCAAAGAAAGAAGATTGCGATAAATCCGGTGAGAAATGATTTTAAAGGATTTTGATGAATCAGGACCGAGACAACTATTGCTACAACCGCAATACTCCACCAGGGCAGGTATAATCCTATCGCAAAACTTAGTAAGGCTATCAGGAGAATAGAAACAACAAATTTCATTTGATATATTTCAAATATTACTTGAGGTCATTTTGAGAAATTCAGTTTTCCGATAATCCTCCTATCATTCTGCTCAGTTGATTTCATCACCCATAAACGATAGTATTTTCCCGCTGCCCAACTATCAATAAAACTGTCATAGTATTTACTTCCCGGATTACCGGATTGCCCTCCGGGATATACTCCATACGCTTCTGTTTCATCAGTCAAATGCACAATCATTCTCCAACTTGGACCATGGTCTCCTTTAGTAGCATTGATAATCCCATTCCCACCGCCAATTGGTAAATGCAGACGACTCAACGGATCAAGTTTCATGAGATGCTGAACCTTGGTATCCTTATACTTTCCCCACTCCAACTTACCTGCAACTTCCAGGTCCGATAGGCTTTCGGTGGCTTTGGCTAAGGAGAGGATTAGCTGGTCTTCCAGTGTCTCCTTTTGGGGAGTGGTTATGTTGTCAATAAAAGAATAGCTTGAATCCTTTAAAAGGCTTTCCACTAACACATTTTCTTCGGGTAATGGTAGAGGTAAGTTAGAGTTCTTGAATTCATCACCCCATATACTAATTTCTAATTGTCTCCACCAGAGGGTGAATATTGTCGCGCCTCTTTCACCGGGATCGTTTTTAAAAGACCATGCTCTCAGAATATCGAAATATTTTTTTGCCGCTGCACTCATATTCGCCGTAGGCGTTCTTAATAAGATGCTTTTTGCAAATTCAGCTTTTACGTTATAATTATCCACCTGTAACGCCTTCATATCATCTACTGAAATATTGCTCATTTCATCCAGGCGTCGGTTTATAGTATATCCCCTGTATACAGGAAATGAATTTCCAAGGTAATATGGATAAGAAGTATCCACGGCCAGCTGGTTGGCACTGCTTGCATAACCCCTGGCTGGGTTTTTCATATGAGGATTTTCTTCCTGGGGAATCATGCCCTTCCATTCAAAATTTACGTCAGACTGGGGCATTACAAAATCTCCCTGCCTCCTCCACTTTGCAGGAAACTCGCCTTGCTGCCAGATCGCAATGTCACCAGTCTTTGATGCGAATAAAAAATTCTGTCCCGGACAGGTGAAATTCTTTATGGCTTTTAAATAGTCCTCATAATTTTTTCCAACATTCAATTCGTGAAATGTGAGTCCTTCATTCGAGGGGTCATGAGCCTTCCATCTTACTACGATATTCCGTTTGTCGGCACTATCTACGGGAAAAGTTCTGTCATACATCAGTGGACCGAGATGGGTATAAACAACAGTATCATTATAGGTATCTTTCCCTTTCACTAGAATTGGCTCAACTCGTTTGGTGGTCGGTTCCCAATCTCCATCGCGCCAATATTCATTCAGGGATTCATCTTTAAATTTCATTTCAAAATAATCCTTCACATCCCTGCCTGCATTGGTAACGGCCCAGGCAATATCATCATTGAAACCAATTGGAATATAAGGCACACCTGGAAAGCTTACTCCATATACATTCATGTTAGGTGTGCTCAGTTGCATTTCATACCAAAGTGATGGAAGATTGAGTCCGAGGTGTGGATCATTGCATAGAATTGGTCGACCGCTCTTAGTCTTACTACCCGCGACTGCCCAGTTATTGCTTCCATTATCCTTGTCGGGTGAAACTGGATTTACTTTTGTAAAAGAATCCAGTTTAAAATTAAAATATAGAGAATCTATTTCTGTAGATAGACTTAAATCCAGTGAAGATTTAGTGGGATAAGGAGATTCCGCACTATTAGGAACAATGGGTCGAAGAGAATCAGCTGCCAATGGATATAGCCTTTCATAATCGGCCTTTGAAAAAACTTTTCTCGCATTTGTATATTCAAAATCATCATCCTTCCCTGCCAGATCATAGCTCATGTACTTTATAAATAGAGCCGTTTTCAAAGGACTCCAGTGTTCAGGTTTATAGTTGAGAAGTTTGTACTCCAATGGATATTGTCTGGGTGTTAGCTGGTCGATGTATGCATTTACCCCTGCCGCATAAGATTCAAAATGGAGTTTGGATGCAGGGTTTTCTTCGGCAGCTTTGAGAGATTGTTCAGCGGCATAGATCATCCCCAGTCTTCTCATACTTCGATCATATTTCAGATAACGGTTGTTTGCACCGGCACCTAATACCTCACTGATTCTACCAGCAGCTGCAAAGGTTTGAAATTCCATTTGCCAAAGGCGAAACTTTGCGTGCAGATACCCTTGAACGAAATAGAGGTCCTCTTCGTTCTGTGCAAAAACATGCGGCACCATCCGCTCATCGAAATAGACTTTAGCACTTGATTTCAATTGCAAAAAAGCAAGGTCCTGATCAGGATTTTTATCCACTGCTTCAGCGTTTTGCCAAAGGCCATGTTGCGGACTTAAAAATTTTCCTATTGGTGGAACAGAACCCAATTGCATGCTCAGGACAATGATCAAGACAAGGGTTATGATAAATGAAATGGTGAAAGGAAGAAAGCGCATCTATTTCAGGGTTAATTGATCGGGTGCTAAAGTAATGTTTTTAAAGGTGAACCAAAACTTAGATACTCTGCGATTTCTCTTTTCACTCTTGTTCTCTGCGGTTATTTTTTTACCGCAGAGGAATGGAGTACGCGGAGGTAACGCAGAGGTTCGACAAAGTACTAGACTTATGCAAGTATGGTAAAGATTTTATCTACCTCTTCAGATGAGTTAAAAGAATGCAGAATAATCCGGAGTCGCTCGCGTCCCAATGGAACAGTTGGATATAGAATTGGCCGTATATCAAGATTCTGCTTTTGCAGGACATCTGCCAAATCACGCGCATCTGAATTTCCTGGAACGATGACTCCTTGAATAGGGGTTGTACTTGAAAGTTTTTCAAATCTTGACTTACTATCCTGGAAGAGTGATATAAGCGATGATAAGTGTTGCCGTTCCTCTTTCATGTCAGGGAAGGTTCTATAAGCATGGTAAATATGTTCAATGCTTATCTCAGGGAGCGCTGTTGTATAAATAAATGCCCTGCAGAAATTTATCAGATATTCTATTAATTGCTTTGAGCCGAGGATAACCGCCCCATGTGCCCCAACTGCTTTTCCAAACGTATGGATTCTAGCGAAGCACTCTCTTTCCAATCCAAGGTGCTGAACCAACCCCTCTCCTCTCTCTCCTATCACTCCTGTAGCATGTGCTTCGTCAATGATGAGATTTGCATTGAATGAATTGCAAAGACTTGAAAGGTCTTTCAATGGCACAAGGTCTCCATCCATTGAGAATACTGACTCAGTAACCACAAACAGATTGCCGCTGGCACTCTGCAATTTTTTTGAAAGGTCATCTAGATCGTTATGTTGAAATGAAATGGTAGTGGCATGTGATAATCTGATTCCATCCCGGATAGAGGCATGTGAGAGGTGGTCATAAAAAATTGTGTCGCCCCGTTGTGGTACTGAACCTAAAAGGCCCAGGTTTGCATCATAACCTGAATTAAAGATCAGGGCAGATTCGGAATTATGAAATTCTGCCAGAAAGGATTCAAGTTCCTGGATGAGTGGATAATTTCCTGTCAATAACCGGGATCCGGTTGACCCAGATTTTGATTGGGAATTTCCGTTATGATCTTTTGAATTATTTTTTATTAGCTGGCGGGCAAGACCCAGGTAATCATTGGAGCAAAAATCAATCATTCCCTCTGGCAGGAGCTTTAATGAGCGATACGCTCCATTTGATCTTCTCTCATCCAATTTCTTCAACAAAAATGCTTCCTGCATATCTTTGAACGCTTGCAAGCTATCTCCAAATATCCTTTTAATCATTCGTAATCACAAATTGATGGAGAACGTGGATGTCAGAAATATTCTTGGATTACAGTTGCCCACCGATCCAAGGTGGGTTGATCTCGCAAGTATTTCTTTGGGCGATATTCTTACAGATCACGCCTATTGCGAACAAAAGGCTGCCACATCCTGTATCTCTCTCATTCAGCGATATTCAAGCAAAGAGAAGCTTGTGAATGAACTCGCCCCGATAGTCACAGAAGAATGGGGCCATTTTCGTCTCGTGCTGTACGAATTGCAAAAGAGAAAGCTAAAATTAGGCAAGCAGAGAAGGGATGAATATGTCAATCTACTGCTGGATTTTCAGAGAAAGGGCGGTGCTAATGAAGATAGATTCCTGGATCAGATGCTCACTATGGCATTGATTGAAGCAAGGAGCTGTGAGCGATTCAAGAGATTAAGTGAAGGATTGGAAGAACAATACCTTAGAAGTTTCTACAGAAAATTCATGGAATCAGAAGCAGGCCATTACACATTATTTATAGAGCTTGCCGAGACATACATCGAGAAGCAGGAAGTAAGAAGTCGATGGAGCGAATGGCTAGCGTATGAGGCTGAGATTATTCAGGGACTTGAGCTGCGTGGAGATAGGATTCATTGATTATTCTTAACCGCCAAGAAACGAAGACGCGAGTTTTCGCAAAGAAACATTCGGATCAAAAAAAACATTCATAATGAAAAGAAGAGAATTTGTCAGGAATAGTGCAATCGCCACTGCGGGGTTTGCCATTCTGCCTTCTTACAGATCTTTTGCTCCCAGGGTGAAAGTGGGAATTATTGGAGTTGGGTTAAGAGGACAAAATCACCTGGATAATTTGTTGCGTCGGCAGGATGTGGACGTCATTGCAATATGTGATATTGATGACCGCATGCTTAAGCGTTCAGATGCTATCTTAAAAAAATCTGGCAAAGCAATGCCAAAGGTTTTTACTGGCGACGAGAATGCATGGAGGAAGATGCTTGAATTAAAAGAACTTGAAGCAGTTATCATTGCTACCCCATGGGAATGGCACACACCAATGTGTATCGCCAGCCTTGAAGCAGGAAAATATGTGGGCACAGAAGTATGTCTTGGCATTACACTGGACGATCATTGGAATGTGGTTAAAACCTGCGAACGAACCAATGGACACCTGATGATGCTAGAAAATGTTTGTTACCGGAGAGATGTTATGGCGATATTGAATATGGTGAGGCAAAATATGTTCGGGGAGTTGATTCACCTGCAGGCGGGTTACCAGCACGATTTACGTGGGGTCAAATTCAACAATGGAATAGAACCTTACAATAGCGGAGCCGAATTTGGAGAAAAAGGCTTTTCTGAAGCAAGGTGGAGGACCAATCATTCAGTTCATCGCAACGGCGACCTGTATCCAACGCATGGAATTGGACCTGTTGCTGAATATTTGAATATTAATTATGGGAACCGATTTGTTTCACTCACTTCATATGCAAGTAAAGCGAGGGGTTTGCATGAATACATCGTTAAGAAAGGAGGAGCTGATCATCCAAACGCAAAGGTGGAATTCAAACTCGGTGATGTAGTTACCAGTATGATACGTTGTGCAAATGGAGAAACTATCCTGCTTCAACACGATACCAATTTACCCCGACCTTATTCTCTCGGATTTCGTGTTCAGGGAACGAAAGGGATCTGGATGGATTTAAATCGGTCCTTGTACATTGAAGGAGTCAGCAGTAAAGAACATCAATGGGAAGAAGCAAAATCCTATCTTGATAAATACGATCATCCGTTATGGGCCAGATGGAGCAAAGAAACTGAAGGTGCGGGTCATGGTGGAATGGATTTTTTTGTTCTGCATGCGTTCATTGAAGCGATAAAAAGAAAATCGCCCATGCCAATGGACGTTTACGACGCGGCAGCCTGGAGTGCGATCACACCTCTCACAGAAAAGAGTATTGAGCTGGGCAATGAAACCATTGATTTTCCGGATTTCACAGGTGGACAGTGGATGTATCGTAAGCCAAGGTTTGCATTGACGGATGAGTATTGAGGAGAGAGGAATTCAGTAATAAGTAGTCAGGGGTCAGAAGTTAGAGAAGGTGTATTCGAAAGATGGGGAAAATCCAAAATAATCGGAGGAAAGTCTCCAGAATTCAAATATTATCCTGCGTTGATTGGTTCAAAACTGTTTTGGATGAATCCAGCTCGGACTTTTCAGGAATTATTGGTTTGGCAAAAAGCCCATCGTTACGTTCTTCATGTTTATGAATACACTGCAAAATTTCCGAAAGGAGAAATTTTTGCTCTGACTGCTCAATTTCGGAGAGCAGCGATTTCAATTGCCGGAAATTTGGCTGAGGGATTTAAAAAACGAAGTAAGAAGGACAAATTAAGGTTCATGAATATTTCGCAAGGTTCTTTAGAGGAGTGCCGATACTATGGTATATTAGCCAGAGATCTGAATTATGGGGACGACATATCTTTAAATGAGAAACTGGAGGAAGTCAGTAGAATGCTAAATGCATATGCCAGAGCTACTTTACTTTCAACCAAAAATGACTTATGAAATTAATATATAACTCAACTTCTATAACTCCTTTAACTTCTCTACCTTCTGTAACTTCTTCTGAATGAAACATGCATCCACTATAACCCAGGTAGCCCAGGAATTTGGATTTACGGATCCAAAAATTGAACCTCTTGGAGATGGCATCATTCATCATACTTATAAAGTGACAGGCAACAGAAAGCCAATTGTCCTGCAGCAAATCAATACGCACGTTTTTGCAAAGCCAGAAACGCTTGTAAATAATTACCTCACCGTTTACGAATACCTTCAAAGAAATGGAGAGGTCAAAGTGCCGGCGCCTGTTGCAGCAAGGAATGGAAATTGGTTGGTAAAGGATGATGAAGGAAATTCCTGGAGGGCAACTGATTTTATTGAGGAGGCTTTTTCTCCCGGATCTGTTTCCAGTCCCGCCGCAGCATTCACTACTGCAACTTGCTTTGGGAGCCTTATAAAATCTCTACAAGGTGTTGAGATATCCCGTCTGTATGTGATCATTGCAGATTTCCATGACCTGGAATTCAGATACCAACAATTTGAAGAAGCAATATCCCGGGCGGAATTATTCAAGGCGATGCGTGCGACGCATGTAATAGCCGAACTCCGACAAAGAAAAAATCTTGTTGATTTTTATCATGGAATAAAAAACAATCCAGCTTTTCCGGTCCGGCTAATGCACCACGATTGCAAGATCGGAAACATTCTTTTCGACAAGAATTCAAACGAGGTAATATGCCCTATCGATCTTGATACGATCATGCCGGGAAAATATTTTTCTGATATTGGTGACATGATCCGTACCATGGCCTGCACTGAAAATGAAGAAAGTAAGAATTGGGAAAAGATTGACATCCGTGAAGATTTCTATTCTGCCATTATAAATGGATATCTGAAAGGAATTGATAACATATTTACCGGGGAAGAACTTAATCAGATTCATATGAGTGGTCTGCTCATGACCTATATGCAGGCTCTAAGGTTTATTACAGATTTTTTAAATAAGGATATCTATTATAAGACTACATATCCGGAGCAAAATCTCAACCGGGCACTTAATCAGTTAATCCTGCTTGAGAAGCTAGAAGAGTTCTTGCAATCGTCAAAAATCTCAGCTCAATGAGACGGATCTTTTAATTGGTCCTGGAAATAGCTGATTTCATCCTCGAGCGCGAGATCTGGGTATTTTTCGGCCAATTCATTAACCTTCATTAAGTGTGTCTTCAGGAATTGACGGTGTGCATTGGTCTGTGGTTGAAATGGCCGGTGCTTTCTGGCAGTTACTATTTTCTTCATCTCTTCCATTAACGAACGAGCTTCCTCATCTAAATAGTGGTCCTGAAATTTCTCAAGCACGAATTCAGTTGCTGGATAATTGGGATGAACAAGATCAATATCATAAAAACGATAGTCGCGCAGCACGTCAATCACTAATTCATACGCGGGAAAATAATAGATGTTGTCAAATTTGTTAACCAGGTGGTGAACTACTTCAATCAACCTCGCTTTCGAACGATTGTTCTCCACTACTCCATCACGTATATGCCGTACCGGACTCACTGTGAAAATAGTTTTCAGTTTCGGATTAAATGTCCAAAGCTGGTGCAAACATCCATCGAGCTGTGAATTGATCTCCTCAATGGTCATCAGATGTTTATTAAACCATTGGGCAGGTGCACGGTGACAATTGGCAACTCCACCTGTATGTGGATGACCAAGGCTTGTCAGTTGATAAGAAAATGACGAGCCCAAAGTAATAATCAGCCAATCAGAATTTTTTAGAAATGTCCTTGCAGCAGCCTGTGATTCGTTGATGGATCTCAACGCAAGGGTTCTGTCGGTATTAGAAAACCTGCTATGGTGTTGCCAGCTCTGCCAAACCTCATTAAATTGAAAAAGTTCGTCCTCCCTATATTTTTCTTTCTGGATATAGCTAATCAGACTCTGAGCAACTGAACGTGGATCAAAAAGAATTCCATTTGGATTTTGGTGAATATTGAACTTAAGTTCCTGCAATTTCGAGCCAATGTGTTCAGTAAAGCATGACCCGATCAGCATGATCTTATCCTTGTAACTTATTTTCCTTTCGGGGCCATCCATTTTTATATCAAGCATCCAGTTCATTCTTTCTCTTCTTCTGATTATAGTGTTTAACTAAAAATTTCTGCAGCAATCTTTAAGCTTTCATTCAATGCAGATGTATTGAGAGGCGGCAAGACATTTTTTTCAGAAAAGTATTTAATCATTGATTCTGTGTCCATGTTCCCTACCAGTTCATCATTTGCCATTGGGCAACCCCCAATCCCTTTCAGTGCTCCATCAAATCTCCTGCTTCCTGCATTGAAGGCACCATCTATTTTTTCTCGCCAAATTAAGGGAGATGAATGCAGGTGTACTCCTATTTCATGCTCCTGAAATTGAGAAACAATAGAATCCGTAATTGTAAATACCTGTTCAGGAGTGGCCACTCCCACAGTATCAGCAAGAGAAATAATTTGAATCCCGAGATTTCCAATCTGAGTGACCCAATACAATAAGATATCTGGAGAAAACAGATCGTTATAAGGATTTCCAAATGCCATGGATATATATATGACCAGCTTTTTGTTGTTAGCGATGCAGAGGTTTTGAATTTCCTCTACCCTACCCAACGATTCATTGATGGTGGAATTTGTATTTCTCTGCTGGAATGTTTCTGAGATTGAAAATGGAAAACCCAAATAGCTGATCTCCTCAAATTTGATCGCGTCCTCAGCTCCTCGCAAATTTGCCACTATGGCCAATAGCTTACTCTTCGTTGATTCAAGATTCAGCCCTCTTAATACCTCCTTGGTGTCTGCCATTTGAGGAATGAGCTTAGGAGATACAAAACTTCCGAAATCGATCGTATTAAACCCAACCTTAAGTAATGCGTTGATGTATCTTATTTTGTCCAGGGTTGGTATGATGCGTTTCCAACCCTGCATAGCATCTCGGGGGCACTCTACTAAATGAACTGTTGACATCGGTGCAAAGATAACGATAGCTATGTCTCAATTTAGTTTGCCTCCTGAAACAGAAATAAGAATTACCGCAGAGAAAAAGAGAAGCAGAGGAAACGCAGAGAAGATAATTTCTGTCTCGGTTCTCATTTTTAATTTTTCTTATTGAGATTTGATTGGGTCTTGTTATTTGGAATTTGGTATATGATCTGAAGTCAATCAATTTGAAAATTTGAAAATATGGTAATTTGAAAATGAAGATATATATGATCGCAAATTGAAAGAGTAGAGAAAGCGCAGAGAAGAAGTCACCGCATTGGTTCTCATTTTAATATTTATCTCTTTTCTTTGGACCTTGATATTTGGTTATTGGTGCTTCAAATCAATTGCTGCTTCCGATACCTGATTTTTTCCTTGATCCTGTTAAAGAATCTTAGTCTTTCTTTTTCGTTTACAGAACTGATAAGGGTGGATTTACGCATGAGGTTCTGGATATAATTATGCATGTAATCGCAATACCTGCTATCTCGCGTGACCATAAAATTTACGGCACCATGCAGTACATATGTAATTTTCGTATTGTTGAGCACAACATGAAGTGTATTATCAAGAAGGAGTACCTCATTAAAGTAGATATTGTATTTCCCGATCGGTTTTTTTTCGGGGTCCTCATGATCAAATTTATATCCCAACTCGGCCTGTTTTTCCAGGTGAACTATTAATTTCTCAAGCGAATCATATACTATCCATACATCCTCCTTCGATTGGAAAAGATCGCTTTCATAATAAAAATCTATTTGTCTAACTGTACTATTGAGACTTTCCAGATTCCAGAGTTCATAGGAATCGAGTTTGTTATATAATTCAAGACTTTTTTTTCCAAGAGCAAAAAGCTCATCTGGATAATCCTTTAAAACCACTTTTTGATTTGCGAAACCTGGCATTTGAAGGATTGTGCGCATCCAGAAATAGTATTTGAAGGCAGCAACTTCCCGAAATTGGTAATGGTGAAATACCGGAATATCCTTACAGAGATAGTAGAACTGCTTTTCATTGAAGCTGTTCATATATGCCACATTCTGAACAATATTGGTCAGGTATTCGTCAAACTTGAAAGTTTGATTGTTGATGATTCGCCCATTGAAAAGAAAAGCATCACTACCAATATTCATAAGCTGGTCAACGGAGATCTGGAAATGCGTACATAGTTTGTACAATTCGGCCAGCGTGACCGGCTTGTCACCTCGCATTCTTCTATAAACGCTATCGGAGCTAATGGATAAAACCTTAGCAATTTCATCAGCAACCGAAACATGCTCCGGTATCTTGGTCTTGATCGTTGCAAAAAGCTGCTGCTGAATTATGGAGTCATCCATCTTCTCATGTTTATTATAAATGCTGAATCCGATCCTCGATCTTATGCCTCACAATATTGAAAAAAATATTCCTTTGTTTCTCACTCACCTGGCTGATCATGGTTGATCTGCGCAGCAAATTCTGCAAACTTTCGTAGGTGTCTTTGCAGAACTCTTCATCTGTGGTGAACATATAGTTCAGAACTTCAAAATTTAAAAATGTCATTTTTCCTCCTGTGGATGTAACAAGGATTGTATTATCTCCCAGGGTGATCCTGTTATAAAAAAAGGAAAAATTCTCTGGTTTGTAAGAACTGGTTTCGTTTGGCAGCCATTTTTTCCCGGATTCAGCTTGCTGCTGAATATGAAGAATTGAATCATCCAATGAAGTGTATACGCCTTTAATATCAGAATAAGACTGGAAAAAACCAGCCGCTTTATAATAATCGATCTGAAAGAGAATGCTATTTATGGATTCTGTATTCCAAATCTCAGTTGATGGAACCTGGTTATATAACTGAAGTATGCAGTTCCCAAGTTCCTGCACTCTCACAGGAAGACAATCAACCGTAAACTTTCTGTCTATAAAATCAGGATGTTGGAGAATTGATTTCATCCAGAAAAAATACCTGAATGCAAATAGAGGTTTGAAAAGAAAATGATAGAAAAGAGGAATGTCCTTTGTTAAATAATAAATATGCGGTTGCTCACTCTTATTTACGTAATGAAGTCGCTTTATGATATCGGTAAGAAAAGTCTCAAATGAATAGGACTCGTTATTGATCCTGATGGTCTCGAAGTGAGTGGATTGATTGTTCAGGTTAAACAGCTTGTCCAGAGAAAGCTTAAAATGAATACAAAGTTCCCTGGCCTCTTCAAGAACAAGTGGCGTTTCGCCCCTAATACGCCTGTAACTGCTATCCTCACTTATATGAAGGATTTCCGCCACTACCACCACCACTGACTGACTGGGGGGCACTAATTCCTTGATTCTATCAAACAAGTACTGCTGAGCAATAGTTTGCGGCATCGAATGGGGGTTAAGTTTTGCAATTATTGCAACTGCAGGTCACTTCCTATCAAATTAGGGGAATTTATGCAAAAAGGCAAACAGGGGCGACTGCATTACCGCAAAAACCACCAGAAGGGTGAAATGTGCCGCGATATTCAATTGGTCAACCCCTTTCCCGGAAATTATTTTTGAAATGTGAACGGGAAATGCAGCTGGAGGAGGACAGGTATGTTTCCAATTCATTTTTAAAGTCCGACCAATAAGGAGCCTAAGCCATACTTAGTCGCGACAGAGAATTTGAACATTTCAATTACCAATAAAAACGAAGGCTATGAGATTAGTAAAACACACCCCTATTGCAGCCCTGGGACTTGGATTTCTAATGAATCTTGTCTCTTGCGCCATTCCGATCTATGATCCCTTCTCTGTACCTCGGGACAGGCAGGTGAAGAATAGGTACTATGCTCCGACTGTTCAGAATGTACCCCTACTTACGAATAAGAATGACATTGCTGTTAACTTAACCTGGTCCGGGGGTGACCAGCATACTGCTGCGAGCGTGCAAGGTGCGTACATGGTGACCAAAAACATTGGCTTAATTGGAGGGTATATATCAGGAAAGGATACCCGAGAGGAGATTATGTCTTTCAACAAATTTGAATTTGGAGGAGGCTACGCTCAGAAGATAAGCGAGAGTTTACAGTTTGAGACTTATGCAGGGGTTGGAGCAGGTTCATTTGATAACACGCATTTTACCGGCTCTTCTACCATTAAGAATTCATCCTTTTTCGTACAACCAACGATCGCACTTACGGATTCAAAGGGCAACTTTAAGCTGGTATTTGTTTCAAAATTTTCCTCCAACAATTTTAATGTTACAGATACTACCTTCAGGACGGATCGGGAATCAATTTCCGCTGAACAGTTGCAAAAGCTGCACTATTCTTCACGTCATCTTATTTGGGAGCCCGGAATTTTCATGAGGTTCGGATGGAAGAACCTGATGTTCCAAACCAGTTACACTCATGTAACCAATCTGACAGATGATAAACTTTTCATGGTTAAGAATTCTGTAAGCCTGGGTATTCATGTTCGATTCAATGCAAATGATTTGAAGGCGCGAGAAGTTCGGAAGAACTAAGTGGAAGGCGGAAGTCAGTTGGAAGCAGGCGTAAATCGTAAATCGTAAATCGTAAAATCGTGAGTCGTGAGAAATGTATACTTGCTTAACTGTCATCTATCAGCTTTCAGCGTCCAGTGACAGGTAACTCCAAACTCCAAACCCGAACTCGAAAAGATCTAACTTTTAACAACCAAAACATACCAACATGAGACAATTATCACATTGGGCAAGGCGTAACAAATGGACAACCCGCATTCTGATTATTGGCATTTACTTCGGGCTTAATATTACCGGGTATATCATTGGCAAATCATTAGATGAAATTGGAACTACGGTTTCAGTGAGCTGGTTTATTTCATTCGCTTCACTTGCAGTTCTTGTCTGGATGGTTTTTCCGGGACGAGGAGGATTACTAGGGATCAAAATTCAGAATGGCTATTACCTTCGCGCTTCCTGTCATTTTCTAATGGGGTTAGCCACTCTTGGAATGATCATATATGCTGCAAATTCAAACTTCAAGCTTCCTCTTTCAAATGTCAGTGCCACAGTAAGTGTCAACAAGGATTCCAGCCTTTGGAAGCATCCTTTAATAACCAGCTTTAAAGAAAAGTTGCAACAACTTGATAAAAGCAAGCTGACCAAGAAGGAAAAAAGAAGATTAATTAAAAATCAGATAATTGCCATTGACCGGGCAAAGAATGTTTCTGACGGCGATAAAGCAGGTTTGATAATCATATCTGTTATCGTTGCCCTCTTATTGTTATTTGGAATTGCATCTCTTGCCTGTTCCCTCTCATGTTCCGGGTCGGAAGCACTTGCAATTTTAGTATTGCTACTTGGTACAGGTTTGATTATTTATCTTCTGGTAAAAACAATCAAGCGCATAAAATTCCGTAAGAAAAAAGAGAAGCCTGAGGACAAGGCAATTGAGTCTGGTAGCCAGATCCCGTAATTGTTGAATTGTTGATTAGTTGAATGGTTGAAAAGGGAATTGGGAATTTGTAAATGGGAAGAGGTTTGAATAGTTGATTTGGTAACTGGTTGATTTGTTTAATCGTCTTTGGAATTCTTTGCCGCGTATGGACTACTTAAATTTTGGAATTTGGTTTCTTCGCTCCGCTCGGATTGTGAAATTGGGAAAATTGGGTGTCTTCAGAAGAAATAGCAATTGAGATCCGACTTGGCGTAAACCATCAAATATGGACGTATGATAATTTCCCAATTTCAAAATTTCAAAATTCTCAAATGGTTCTGGATATTGGCGAATAGATGAAAATCAAATCGGAGCCTTTCTCGATTTTTATGCTGGAAAGAAGCTGGACTTTCCATCTCAAGAAAGATCAGAACAGGCACTTCAAGATCCGATGCTCTACACTGGAATCCTAAGGACAATCCATTTCTGAAAATCTCAATAGCCTACCGGATCAGGTTTGATCCGTTGAAGGAATAGGCCTTCACCAATCTCCCCATTTCGCGAATAAAATTTCATCACCATAAAAACTTTAAAACTATGGTACCGGCCTTGCTTTACCTATACTTCAGAAAATATCTGAAAAAATATTGGCCTAAGATTAAAGGGAAGTTTACTGGATCATTTACTTCAAGATCCGCACTTCTCCTGGCGGGGTTTCTCATACTCATGATGCTCAAGGTGATTTCTCTTCGTGCACAGGAACGTTCACTTAACTATAATATAGTTCGGAATGGAAAATCTATCGGCTGGACCAGGCTTCATGAAACTCGACATGAAAATTCAATCCTCATTAAACTCGAATCAGAAATAAAAACAAGATTCATTCTTCAATTCAATATCAGTACAAAAGAAGAGGTATCTCTTAATTCAGGTATCATCACATATGCTTCCCAATACCGGGTCATGAATGGAGATATAAAAGAAAATAAATCTCTGCGTCTTACAGGAGATGGATATGAAGTGAGTAAAGGAAAGGATATCCAGCGATTGACATTCACTACTCTCAAAAAGAATATGCTCTCACTGTTTTTCGAGGAGCCTGTAAATAACAGTAAGGTTTTTTCTGATAAGTTCCAGCGAATGCTGGAAGTCCACAAGATCTCGGAGGCAGGTTACAAGATCAATTTGCCTGATGGAAACAGCTCCTCCTATTATTATGAAAATGGCGTGTGTGTAAAGGTAAAATTTGATCATACTCTCTATTCTGCCGAGATGATACTTAAGTAATTAAAACTCCCTAACTCCAAAAACTCAATCATATGCAATTCTATGAATTGGCAATCGACAGATTCAACAAGGCCCTGACTCAACTCAAGTGCACTCTTCTCTTCCTGATAATTAGCGGGATCTATCTCGTTACGGTGTTCTTCTTTATTAAGGACTCATGGGCATTTTATCCCGCATTATTTGTTTTGGGCTGGTTCACCTGGACCTTTACTGAATATATCCTTCACAGATTTTGGATGCATCATAAGGATGGGGGAAATCATAAACAGATGTCTTCAACACATCATCACCATCATACACATCCAACTGATATAAGTGTAACACCACTTCAAAGATTCCTGTTGGTCCTCATTAGCACAGTTCTGATCCTTGTTTCCATTCTGGTCTTTGATTATTTACTTATTCTGGCCGGATTTTTTCTGGGATTTGCCGGCTATACCTGCATACACTGGCTTCTTCACCAGAAGTGGTCTGCTTACCTCTTTCCACGCTTGCACAAATTCCATATTTATCATCATTGCAAATACCCTGAAACTTGTTTTGGGGTCAGTGTATGCTGGTGGGATATATTATTCAAGACTACACCCCCATCAGAAGCCGTATTGAGCAAGAGAATAGTTGAATTTTATTATACAGGTAAAAAAGATTTAACCGCCAAGACGCCATGACGGAAAGGTTCGCCAGACTATCCTTGCGAAACCTCGCGCCTTTCCGTCTTGGCGGTTAAATCTTATGGGAAAATAATCGTTGTTTCATAGATTCATAAAGCATAATTCCTGATGCCACCGATACATTCAATGATTCGAAGTTGCCAGTCATAGGAATCTTCACTTTTTCATCGCAGATCTTCATCAAGGGAGGAAAAACGCCCTTATCCTCGCTACCCATTACCAGGCAAGATGGACCTGTTAGATCCAATTGATGAAGATTTTTTTCTGCGGTCATATCAGAAGCGAAGGCTTTAATCCCATTAAGATGTAATTGGTCAACAGCCTTCATCAGACTGTTGACGCGACAAATATTTATTTTGGCAAGTGCACCTGCACTTGATTTCATCGCCTCTTCATTCAATGCTCCTACTCCTTTATCTGGAATTATAATTGCTTGTGCACCGCAGCAGACTGCACTTCTCGCGATTGCACCAATATTCCTGACATCAGTAATACCATCCAACATCACAAAGAGCGGGACCTCGCCTAATTGAACGACATGATCAATTACCTGCTGCAGGTCCATGTATTGAACCAATGCTGCAAATGCAATTACTCCCTGGTGATTTGCCCGTGTGATGGAAAGAAGTTTTTCAGGCGGCACCTGTTGAATTGGAATATTTTTTGCCTTGGCCAATGCCCTGATCTCTCCGATTGATTCACCACTGATATTTTTCTGGAAAAGTATCTTATCAATATCCTGTCCAGATTGAATTGCTTCAATCAACGGTTGCCTACCAATTATCAAAGATTTGTTTGACATCCTTTCAATTTCGAAATTTTGGAATTGGGAAATTTTGAAATTGTCATACGTGAATATTTGACAGATGAAGCCAGTCCCAATTATTAATTACAAATTCCTAATTCTCCTAATCAACTATTTAACAAGAATCATATCCACTTTGCGTCCTTTGCGAAATCTTCGTGCTCTCTGCGATACAAAAAGTAACGCAAAGAACGCTACGATTGCGCAAAGAGCACAGAGGGAACCGGACGAGGCAAAGAATTCAACTAATCAACAACTCAACTATTCAACAATTCAAACTATACATTTTCCCAATTTCCCAATTCTGAGCGAAGCGAAGGAACAAAATTTCAAAATTTACTTAATCCTACCGTCAAGCAACATAAGCTTTACTTTCAGGATTGCAGCAACAGCAAGTGAATCTGTAATTCTTCCATCTTCAACCATTCGATAAGCTTCCTCAAAAGGAATTTTTTTTACTACCAGGTCTTCTGTTTCTTCAGGCATGGCCTGGTGTTGTGTTAAATTCCTTGCAAGAAAAATTGCACCATGTTCATCACAAACTGAGTTTGAGAGATGAAAGTTCATAAGCTTGGACCACTCCTCTGCGACAAGTCCGGTTTCTTCCATCAATTCTCGCTTGGCCGATTCAAGGATATCTTCATTTAGTGGCCCTCCGCCCTCTGGAATTTCCCAACTATATTCATTCAAGGTGAATCTGTATTGACCTACGAGGTAAGTATTCAATTCATCATCCAGTGGAAGAATACCGATCGCGAAATTCTTGAAATGTACTTTGCCATAGATGCCCTTTCCACCTGATGGATTAATGACATCATATTCCGTCACCTTGATCCATCTGTTATCATAGATATTTTTTTCTCCGAGGATTGTCCAGGGATTCTTTGTTTCATTCATAACCCGAAAATAAAAACCTCCTCTTGCATAGAGGAGGTTCGATCAATGAATTTTGAAGTTTATTTAAGTCCGAACGCTTTTTTCACTTTTCCAACATAATCCAACTTTTCCCAGGTAAACAATTCTACTTTCTTTTTCACAACTCTTCCTTCAGGTGAAGTAAAGGTTTTTTCAACTATCTCTGGTTTGCGGCCCATGTGCCCGTAAGCAGCAGTTTCACTATAGATGGGATTGCGAAGCTTTAATCTTTGCTCAATGAAGTAAGGTCGCATATCGAAGATGTCACCCAATTTGGCTGCGATCTCACCATCAGTCAGATCAATCTTTGCCGTGCCATTTGTATTTACATACAAGCCCATTGGTTGGGCAACTCCGATTGCATAAGAAACCTGTACAAGCGCTTCATCACATACTCCTGCTGCTACAAGGTTTTTGGCGATATGCCTGGTTGCATAAGCTGCAGAACGATCCACTTTTGATGGATCTTTTCCACTGAAGGCTCCTCCGCCATGTGCACCGCGACCACCGTATGTATCAACGATGATCTTTCTGCCTGTAAGTCCGGTATCACCATGCGGTCCACCTATAACAAACTTCCCGGTTGGGTTTATATGGTACTTGATATTATCATTGAAAATCTTTGAATATTTCTTGTACTTACTTTTTACACGTGGAATAAGGATCTTGATAATGTCGTCCTTAATCTTCTGCAACATTTTCGCTTCTGTATCAAATTCATCATGCTGGGTTGAAATAACAATAGCATCGATTCTGACAGGCTTGTTATTGTCGTCATATTCAAGCGTAACCTGGCTCTTGGCATCAGGTCTGAGATATTTGATCTGTTTACTTTCTCTTCTTAGTGCAGCCAACTCCTGGAGGAGTTTATGTGCCAGGTCCAATGCGAGCGGCATGTAATCGTCAGTCTCATTGGTTGCAAAGCCAAACATCATACCCTGGTCGCCTGCTCCCTGTTCTTCTTTTTTCTTTTTGTCAACCCCCTGGTTTATATCTGACGACTGTTCATGAATGGCAGATAGAATACCGCAAGAACTTGCCTCGAACATGTATTCAGAGCGGGTATAGCCAATACGGCGAATGACTTGCCTCGCTATTTCCTGAACATCCAAATAAGCTTTTGATTTTACTTCTCCGGCAAGAACAACCTGTCCGGTTGTGACGAGAGTTTCACAGGCAACTTTGGATTGGGGGTCAAAAGCGAGAAAATTGTCGATCAACGCATCAGAGATCTGATCTGCTACTTTATCGGGGTGACCTTCGGATACACTTTCAGAGGTAAATAAATAAGGCATGTTTTCGGGTTTACGTTTGGTTTTGCTGAAAGTAAATTCTTTCAGGCCGCAAATATAATAGGCAAAATCAGATTTTGGAATAGATAATGCGAAGCTTCATCCGGGAGGATGGATTTGTGTTAGCTCCCCCACCTACTACTACCCTGCCTCTTGCTATCTGTGTGCCTACAGGGATGTTACTCCGGGCAATTTTGCTGTAATCACCTAAGTCTGACAGCTTTCCGGGAGGTAAGTAAACGGAGGTTGCTTCAAAAGGAGCATGCAATCTGAGCATGTAATTGGGTTCTTTTCTTGTAACAATCCCCTGAACATGCCTGGAAATATTAAACCTATAACCCTTGAAATTGGCATTATCCTGGAGTCGACCGCCAAATTGGTCGAAATTGATCCCAAAGTTGGTAGAGAATTCAAAATCGTTCTGTATCGTATAGGAAGTGTCCTTATTAGGACTAAGCATATCAAGGAAAATGAGATTCGGATGAGTAAAAATATCTTCCTGAATTGAAGTGATTTTTGGAACTATCAACTCCGCAAGATGTATCACCCTGTTATTCATCAATTCCAAATTCGGGATCCTGATGCTTGCATAAGAACCAGGAGTACTCTGAAGATAAAGTTGCTGTTCATTTGTGGCCGCACTCGTCAAATTTGCGAGGTATCCATTTGCAGGAGTCCTGTTGACAAGGCTCGCCTGGCCAAAAGATGTGTGATAATATTCAGCTGAAATCGTATCGATCGCCCCATTCCTTTTTACCTGAAAGTAGACTATCAATTTAGAGGTGGCTGGATCAGATAAATTGAAATATGAGAGAGCTTTATTAGCTGGTGAGGCATCTGTTTTTATAGCAAGGCCTCTGAATAATGTCTTGAATATTGAATCATTTCTATAACCACCATTGGCAGTATTCGTCGTGTCATACTGTGAAAAACGGGTTCCCAATGAACTTAAAATGGGGATACGCAAAACATTAACAACCTTACTGGTGTCCCTTTTTCTGATAAGAACTGATGAATCATTGAGTTTTGTGAAATCCACCGATTTAGAACCTAACTCGCCCAATGTTGAGAAAGGAGGATTGCGGATCAAATAGGAAGAATCCTTGAAACCTGAAGCAGGATTGATCTCAAATACACGGAATGTTTGAATTGTATTCGTGTCACCATATGTTCCCATATACCCCAATGACAGCACCACTGAATCAATTTTTACAACGCTATCCTTTGAAGTGAATGGGTTCGTGCCTGTGCGGTCTGTGGTAAATGGAATTCCAGATGGACTAATATTAAAATATAGCTCGGCTGTAGTTCTACCAAATTCGGGATCGTTTAATTCTCCAACTGGAAGATCGTCTGACAGAAACGCTCTGGTACTATCGTTCAAAAGAAAAAGATCAGTCTCTACATCAAAAGAGGTATCGAATGTATTGATATTATCAACAACGGGAATGAGATCATTACCTAAAGTGGTTGTATCGATCTTAGTACAAGCAAGAAATAAAAGGAAAAATAATGGGGACAGAACGTATGATATGCGTCTCACGAATTTATCAGCATTAGGTTTCGGAAAAAGCTTATTTGGCAAGGTCGCTATACAATTGTAAATAGTCTGTTAAATCAGATTCTGCATTGTACGCGAGGATTTTTTTACCCCTGACCTTGGTGAATTCATCAACAAGTTTCTTTTCAGGCTTGTCAGTGCCGAATGTTACAGCATCTGCATATTCTGCCCCTGTGCGGAGTAGCGCAAGGTTATTATTATCTTTTAATGATTCCAGATCCTTTTCTTTCAAACTGCCATTGAGACTGGCAAGTTTACTGAAATTAGCTCCCAGCTTTTCTTTGAATGTGCTCTGGCCAATAGTGAACACAACCTTGCTATGTGAAAAGACTGGTTCCTTTTTGTACATCGTTTTCAAATAAAGCGGAATCAGACCTGTCATCCAGCCACTGCAATGAATAATATCTGGTGGCCATCCAAACTTCTTTACTGTTTCAAGGGCTCCTTTGCAAAAGAAAACGGTACGAAGGCCATTGTCTTCATAAAACTTTTCGCCTTCATCATTAAACACAAATTTTCTCTTGAAAAGGTCCTCATTATCCAGAAAATAAACCTGTAATCTTGCATTAGGTAAGGATGCCACCTTTATCTGCAAAGGATAATCATCGTTATCAACTGAAACATTAATACCTGACAACCGAACTACCTCATGCAAGCGATGTCTTCTTTCATTGATCATGCCAAATCTTGGCATTATGCACCTCACTTCAAATCCTGCCTCATTAGACTTGATTGCCAATCGATTTACAATTTCCGAGAACTCTGTCAACTCCAGATAGGGTGACATTTCATTGGCAATAAATAAAATTCTTTTCTTTGTTTGCATTACTGGAAGAGGGTTTTACCAATTCAAAGAGTTGGCAAAGGTAAGGGAATTTACCAGGACATGAGACCCTTGGCCTATTTCAGCCCGCAGTTTAAGAGATGAATGGCAATGAAATCTATTGATGAATGATCATACTAAACCTTGCATCTGAATTGAATGACCAGTTAGGTCAGTCAAGAAAAGAATCGAAGAAAATAGGCTTTGTTCCAACAATGGGAGCTTTGCACCAGGGGCATCTTTCGTTGATTGATTCCTCCAGGGTGAATAACCAAGTTACGGTCTGCAGCATCTTTGTGAACCCTGCTCAATTCAACGATCCCAAAGATTTTGAGAAGTATCCAGTTACGCTGGAAAAAGATCTGGAATTTCTCGAAAAGGCAGGTACTGATGTGGTTTTCATACCAACTGTGAGTGAAATGTATCCAGGTGGATTTCATGATTTGCAAACCTTTGATCTTGGCTATTTGGACAGCATTCTGGAAGGAAAATATAGGCCGGGTCATTTCCAGGGAGTGGCGCAGGTTATGTCAAGATTGATCATAATGGTTAGGCCAGATTCACTTTACATGGGACAGAAGGATTACCAGCAGTGCATGGTGATCCGTAGATTAATTCAAATCATGGGACTTGAATATGAGATACAATTCAACATCTGTCCAACGATGCGAGAAGAGGATGGCCTGGCAATGAGTAGTCGCAATCTTCGGTTAAGCCCAGACGAAAGAATGCGAGCCGTTGCAATCTACCAGTCATTGAATCACATAAGGGAAAACCTTAGAATCGGAGATCTTTCAAAGATCAAAATAGAAGCAGTTGATTTTCTTCAAAGCAGAGATTTCAAAGTGGATTATGTTGAAATCGCACAGGCTGAGGATTTACATCTTGTAGATAAATGGGATGGTAAAACAGAACTTGTTGTCCTGGCCGCGGCATTTCTAAATCAGGTAAGACTAATAGATAATTTGAAAATTAGTTAATTTGAAAATTTGAAAATGGCCCCAAAGCTGATCTGAATACCATTAAAGCTTGTTTCCTTCTTTAGGAAAAACCACCCATGGTTTGAAGGTCCTGACCTTTTCAAAGTCCATCGTAGCATAAGAAATTATTATCACTACATCTCCCACAGCACCCCTTCTTGCAGCGGGGCCGTTGAGGCAACATACGCCTGATCCTTTCTTACCTCTGATAAGGTATGTTTCAATGCGTGAGCCATTATTAACATTCACGATCTGAACCTTCTCGTATTCGAGCAGGTTGGCAGCTTCCATGAGTTCTTCGTCGAGGGTAAGGCTACCAACATAATTGAGATTTGCCTCAGTAATGACCACGCGGTGAATCTTCGATTTTAATACTTCAATTTGCATAGAGGCGCAAAGGTAGGGAGGAGTTCAATTTGATAATTCCTAATTTTAATAGAATGAAAATCGAAGAAGTTTCAGATAGCAATCCCAACCAATCTTCCGGTTACTGTCTTTTTAAGGTTGAAACAATGCCCTTTCAAACATTCAAACTCTCAAACACTCAAACTTTCAAACATTCAAACTATTTTGTGCCGTTATGAACAAACGACTACTGGCATATCTTCAATATCTCTTCTTCATTGCCCTTGCCGGATTTTTCGTTTGGCTCAGTCTCAGAAATATTAATGCAGAGAAATGGGAAGACCTTAAAGAGGCAATAGGGCATGCCAGGCTCTGGATTTTTTTTCCTGTCCTCATCATGCTGCTGGTTAGTCACTGGATCCGGGCTGTTCGGTGGAAAATGCTTATTGAGCCATTAGGATATCGTCTTTCAACACTAAATACATTTTGCGGAGTGATGGTGGGTTACCTGGTAAATCTCGGAGCTCCTCGTTTGGGTGAGATCATAAAATGTACAGTCCTCGCAAAATACGAACGGGTCAGGGCTGATAAACTTGTTGGAACTATTGTAGCTGAAAGAGCCTTCGATCTCCTTTCGCTTGTGCTGGTGACGGTCATTACTTTTGCGATGGAATTCGATACAATTGGTTCCTTCATTTCTGAAAATCTGGGTTCAGTAGTCAGATCTAAAGAGGGCAAGTTTTCATATACCAAATTGCTGATCATCCTCGGATCGATCATTCTTGTCATTATTTTACTGAGACTACTTTTCACCCGTTTCCTTCACATGAATTTTGTCCAAAAATTCAAAGTAATTCTGAAAGGGATCTGGCATGGACTTACAAGTATCAGGTTCGTTAAGAATAAGGCATTATTCCTTTTCTATACATTGGTGATTTGGGCACTCTACCTTGCAAGTACATGGATCGGATTCAGGGTTCTCCAGGAAACAAGTAACCTTGGAATTGATGCGGCTTTTTCAGTTCTTGTTATGGGAAGTCTTGGGATGATCTTTTCTCCAGGCGGGATTGGTGCATATCCATGGTTTATTCAGCAAACGGTCTTGCTCTATGGAATAGCCGAAGAACCTTTTGGACAGGCACTTGGATGGCTCTTGTGGCTGGGACAGTTTATCATTTTTGTGATTTTCGGCGGATTAAGTTTTGTACTTCTTCCTATCATTAATAAGAAAAAACATGCGCCGCCCCCAAGTGATACATGATAAAATTTTCAGCAGGATCGATATTGTGAAACGCGCTTCGCAATGGAGAATTTTGGGAAAGACCATTGCTTTCACCAATGGCATTTTTGATATACTTCATAAGGGGCATATTTCCTCTCTTTCACATGCTGCAAAAGAAGCAGATTTTCTTGTTGTGGGTTTGAATTCAGATATGTCTACCAGGAAACTCAAAGGCCCATCAAGACCAATCAATGAAGAAAATTCCAGGGCCCTGGTATTGGCCTCGCTTATAATGGTTGATGCTGTTGTGATCTTTGAGGAAGACACACCACTAGAACTTATTACATCCTTTATGCCTGATGTACTAATAAAAGGCGGTGACTATAAAATAGATCAGGTTGCAGGATCAAAAGAAGTGATCGCAAATGGCGGAAGAGTAGTCATAAATCCAATTGTTGAAGGGTATAGTACGACCTCGATAATAGAAAAAGCTGGAAACTCGAAATAGAGGTCGGAAGTCTGAGGTCAGAAAGAAAAAGAATTGTCTTAGCGAAACTTTGCACCCTGGCGTCCCTGCCTGACTGCGTCACGCAGGCAGGTATGCGGTTAAGTCTTCATCGAGCTATTGCCAGTACATTCGCTCAACTTCCTTAACTATTGACTCAAGTTCTTTATCATTAGATGCCGGATCATAGGCTTGCCTAAGGTCGCTGCCAAAAACAAATGCTACTGTTTGCCAGAAGCGTGCTGTAAACCCACCCTTATATTCTTTGATTATTTCGTAGCAGTTATTTCCTGTTTGACGATTGATGAGTTTCATCAAAACCTTTCCCTGATAAACTGAAAGGTCTGATAAAGGATCTGCGAATTCTTTTTTTAATTCCTTTTCTCTTGACTTAATATAATTTTTTCTCTTTGTTTCAGACTTAAATGAAGGGAGCCTGGCATTAATATCGTTCATCACTGCACCTGCTCGCTTGGCATATGGATAGGTAACATAGACCGCATTTCTAAGCCTGGTCCATTCAGCTTTTTTCCTTGACTGCGCTTTTGATAGTTTTCCATCTACCCAAACCCATTCAAGGGTCTTTGCAGGGATGGTATCTCCCAGATAAATGATCGCGCCTACAAGAAGGGTATCATTTCTTCCACTTTGAGCAAGTCCATCAAGACTGGCCGAAAAGGAAAAACCCAGGAGGAGAAGGAAAATAATATTCGGTTTGCGCAAAGACATGAGCTCTAAAATACCCAGAATTTCTTGTTTATACTAACAAGACAAGAATGGTAACCGAAAAGCTGTGTTAATATTAAATATCACTAGGTAACAGCTTTTAATTCACTCCTTTGGCGGATTCTTTTAGCAATGCTCATCACAAAGCCTATCATCATGATCAGAACCCCCAGCCAAACAAGACGTATGAAGGGAAATTCGTAAACCTTAAGCGCAACAAATGGAACGAGCGAGGAAGATTCCTTCACTCCCATTTCTATCCGTTCAGCATCCATCACTCTTAAAAATTGAAATGCCAAATTTTGAGCAACCACAGTATCATTGATGAACTGGGGCTGGTTGTTTTTTACATACAGAAGCGGCCATGCATTATATCTAACACTATCACGGCTAACAATAGTTAATGCAGCCATGAGGGCTGTATCGCTTCGTCCGAAATGGTAGCGTTTATTTTGAGGATTTACAATAACTGAATCCAATCGAACATATCCTGAAGAATAATACATGGTATCACCAATTGCTAAAGCATGAGGGTGATACTGAGCGGTATCATTGGATCGATCCATATCATCAGCATAGCTTATATATGAGAAAATATCCCGGTTCCAATAGTGTTTGGCATCAGGGTTATTTGAAAATCCTTCTTGTCCCTTTGAATTTTTTATCAGGTTAGGGTAGAGTGTAAAATTCTCTTTCCCGTTTTTGTTTTCGAACAAGATTTTGAAATAACTGATCTTTCCATCTGAACTTGTTGAATCACTTCCAAGGAAGGTTGTCCAGTATCTTCCCATGTCGGTGCGCATCCCTTTAAAGAGGGTTTGATTCTCCATTGGATTCTCTTTTCCTTTTGGATCGAAGGGAAGGGCAACGGTTGTGTTTAAAGAAAGCACTTCTTTTTTTGACGATGAGATGAGTACGCCAACAAGAAATAATCCAAATCCTATATGTGCTACCGAAGATCCGGCAGCGCGAAGCTTTCCTTTTTGTCCGATCCATATATACGCAGCATTCGCTACAACTGCATAAACCCCACTGAAGATTGCAAGATGAATTGCTGCGAGAAATCCTGCACCATATTTATCATAGTGAATATTTCCGAACAGACTGATGCTGGCGGAAATGGCTACCGAAATAAGAAGAGGTATTAATATCTTCTTACCAAAGTATGCCCTTGTAGTATTCTTGTATTTTAAATACTGAACCGAGGCGGTTAACAATCCCAAAATGATTGCAACAAATATTTCAATTCTATTGTATCCAAATTCCGGATCCTCGCCCATTGCCCAGTTTGTGCCAAAAATTTTATTGAGGACCGGCAGAGAGGTTGCTATTATAATAAAGAGAGCAGAAAGAAAAAGTACAAGAGATCCAATGAACATCCAGAATTCTCTTGAGTAAGAACTCTCTTCTTTATTGATGTGTGGAATCTGCTTATACCTATTGAAAAATAGCCAGAAGGCAGGTACGGCAAACACGGCCATCAACAAAATCAATTGCAAATTCATGCCAAGATCAGTGAACGCATGAACTGAAGTATCACCCAATATTCCTGACCTGGTAAGAAAGGTTGAATAGAGGATCAAAAGAAAACTCAGAATATAAAATAAGTATGTTGCACGAAGTGAATGCCCCGTACTATTATAGATCACTTGAGTATGCAGGCCTGCAACTAATACAAGCCAGGGAACCATTGATGCATTTTCAACGGGATCCCATGCCCAATAGCCACCGAAGGTCAATGATTCATAAGCCCAGATAGCGCCGAGCATTATTCCAGTTCCAAGTATTGCTGTTGAAAAGAGAGACCATGGTAATGCGGACCTTGTCCAACCTGAAAAATCTTTCTTCCACAATCCTGCTATGGCATATGCAAATGGAACAATGGTTGAAGAAAATCCAAGAAAAAGTATCGGGGGATGTATGACCATCCAATAATTCTGTAAGAGCTGATTCAGTCCGTTCCCATCTCTGATCAATCCAACATAATCTGCCCGAAGCGCGCCTGTTTCTATGTCTTTGAATGCAGAAACATTATCGAACATTCCCATTTCCCGTAACAATAAAAACGGGTTGCTGCCCACCTTCGCACCAAAAAAATAAATTCCCATGATCATGGTAGCCAGGCAAAACTGCGCGAAACAAATAACTGTCATTACAGGTGCTTCCCATCGCTTAGAAGTCTTGATGAGAACACTACCGAGGATTGCGTGCCAAATGGTCCACAGAAGGAAACTCCCTTCCTGTCCTTCCCAAATGCAACTGAGAAGATATTTTACACTTAGTGATCTTTCAGAATGATTCCATGCATAGAAATATTCGAATCTATGAGATGCAACCAGATAAAAGAGTAAAGCAAAAACAGAAAAAACTGAAAACACATCTATAGCAAACGCAATTCTCGCAAACTGTTTCCAGGATGCAGCCTGTTCAGGAATTTTTGCGTTGGTGGATTTAAAATAAGCGATGGTAGCCAGCAGGGACGAAACAAAGGAAAGTATAATGAACAAATGGCCCAGTTGCCCAGCCCACAATTGCTCTCCTATATAATTCATTTAATAGCTAGTTTGATTGATGTTTTCACGGGCTGCCTTGGGATTGTCTTTGTACTTGGAAGGACATTTCAATAATATCTCCTTGCATTCGAACTGCCCGTTTTTCATTTTGCCGGTAAGCACAAGCCGTTCAGACAACTCAAAATCAGTTGGTTTTCCTTTCATGTACACAACCTTTGTGGAATGGCCTAGAGTATCCAGAGCCGTAAAACTTAAGAAGTTTGGGTCACGCGCTGGATCAAACTCAACAGGCTTGGTTTTATCCAGCTTGGCAACAAGGTGGACAAATTTGCCTTCTTTGGACCGGGCTGAGGCAATAGTATCATAGGTAGTTAGATCACCCATAAAGCTTATGAGGACTCCTATGGCGGCAGCTATGAAAACGAGGATTATAATATGGATTCTTTTCACTCTTGGGTCTTGTTTGCTGCGCAAAGTTAATTGAAAACATCTTCTGCCGAAAAACGGCTTGTCCGGATTGGCCAACCGTTCACAAATTTTTTGCGTCTGACCATCCTTAGGCTAACTTGCGTGGCTTTTTGTTTCGAATTGAAATAACGAAAAGTAGATAGCTGATAAACGTTGAATTCTTAATACTAGAAGACATAAATGGCTGACCTATCAAATTTTGATCATAATGATGCGGGGAATCCCAATAACAACATCTTCGGACTTCCTTTTACTGAGGAAGAGGCAAGAGTTATCATCCTACCCGTTCCCTGGGAAGTTACAGTAAGCTATACCGGGGGAACTGCCAGGTCTGCAGAACATATTTTTAAAGCGAGTCTCCAGGTAGATCTTTTTGAGCCTGAGTATAATGATGGCTGGAGGCAGGGTGTATTCATGAGGTCTCCGGATAAGAAAATTTTACTGAAAAGCGATTATCTAAGAAAGGAAGCTGAATTATATATCGCCTATATCTCCAAAGGGGAGATCCTTGAAAAGAACAACTTCATGTGTAAATCCCTTAAGGATATAAATGAAGGAAGTCTTTATTTGAACAATTGGGTGTACGAGCAAACCAGTGATCTGTTGAAAAGAGGAAAACTGGTTGTGTTGCTTGGAGGGGATCATAGCACTCCTCTTGGATATCTGAAAGCCATTGGAGAACACTTTGGAGAGTTCGGCATTCTCCAGATCGATGCACATTTTGATCTTCGAACCAAGTATGAAGGATTTGTTTACAGCCATGCAAGCATCATGTACAATGCACTGGCGGAGGTGCCAGCAATCACCAGGCTGGTTGCACTAGGGATCAGAGATTTTTCTGATGGAGAGTGGAATTATGTTAAGTCAAGCAATGGGAAAATTGTACCATATTTTTCAAGCAACCTTCATGAACGATTGTACGAGGGAGAAACCTGGAAAAGTATAGTGGGAGACATCATCAATCAGCTTCCGCAGAATATCTATCTCAGTTTTGACATTGACGGACTTGATCCAAAACTTTGTCCAAATTCAGGAACGCCCGTGCCCGGCGGATTTGAACTCGAGCAAATTTATTATCTACTGAAAAAGATCCTGGAAAGTGGAAGAAGGATCATTGGCCTTGACCTGAGCGAAGTGGGCGTTGGCGAATCGGGCTGGGATTCAAACGTTGGAGCAAGAGTCTTATTTAAATTGTGCAATCTACTAGTGGCTAGCAACCCTAAATAATGAAGCTTTCAAATTTCAAATTCCCATTTGTTGTAGTGTTGAAGAACAGATCAACCCGGCAATTCAATGCATTTGGGATCCTGTTGAACCTTATTTCCTCTGTATTTTTTATTAGTGAATTTCTTGTTGCAGACCAGTTGAATTTCTTTCTACTTGCTGGGATTCTATTGGTTATAGGACTGGTGATCTGGAATATTTACAGGTCTTTCAAAGGCAGAAAAGTGTTCTACGACAGAGCCTACCTTATCACTGCATTATTATGGATAAAAATGCCCTATATGGAATGGCTGTTTATCGTCTTTATTTTATTGGCCTTACTTGATCATCAGGTTAAATTCCCTCTGGAAATAGGATTTTCAGAGAGGCAGATTGTGTTTAATTCTCTTTTTAAGAAGAGATACAATTGGTCGCAACTTAGCAATGTAATGCTGAAGGACGGTCTGCTTACGATGGACTTCCATAATAACCGCCTTCTACAGCGCGAGATAGAAGATGATGAGGATGAGGACGATGCAACTGAAGAAGAATTCAATAATTTCTGCCAGGAGCAATTAAGAAAAAAAGATCCTGGTTCTTTATGAAGAATCAGGGATTCTGCATCTTTGCCTGAAACGGCTGCTGTATGAATTCCATTTCTATTCCGGTTATTCACCCGGCTTTTGAGAAATTAAAGAATTCCGGGCGACTTCTCCATCTTATCGCGGCATTAGTCCTGATTGCGCATGCTTTCAGCCATATGGGCGAAGGCTTCAAAGCGGTTTATTTTTGGTGTCTGACCATTTTTGCCATTGACATTATCCTCCTTGTTTTCTCAGCAAAAAACCTGGCTGTTAATCTACCCAGACTGAATGCATTTTTCAGATTTGCCGAATTCATATTTTTCATCGGTATCGGACTTATGATGTTCCTTGGGTCAAATTGGGTTCAAGGAGCTTTTCATGTCCTCCTGAGCATTTTATATTTATATCTTTTTTATTGCGAAAAAAGGCTGAGCAGAGATGAAGCGGTTTCCCTGCACCATACCGGAGTTACTATTCCTGCCCTGCCAGAAAATAAGTTTTTGCTTTGGTCTCAAATAAATCATCTTAAGGTCCAATACGATTCCATCCAAATTGATACCTCCTACAATAAGAACCTGAAATATGATTTCAGGAATAATATCAGTTTCGACGAACTGGATCAAATTCACGAATTTTGCAGGCATTATTTGGGAGAAGTTTGATGAATTTTTACCGTAAAGAAACAAAGACGCCAGGTTACGCCAGGAATTCCTTGCGAACCTTTGCGCCATAGCATCTTGGCGGTTAAACCAAAGTCTCCCATAGTTACGAATTTGTGAATTATGCGTCTTGTGAATTCTCCATTTCTATTATACTCTGACAAGAAGGGAAATATTTTTGAAGACAAGTCTCTTTTAGCTACCGGGCGTTCTGGCTGGGATGCCATGCCCGTTCCGATAGAAGACTGGATCGAATTACCTGAAGGAGGATCTCTCTACGAGTTGCCAGGCCGGAAAGGAATTGGATTGGATGTGAAAACAGGAGAGATGAGATTGTGCGAAAAAGGATGGGCAGTTGCAGCCTTTATACCACCCGCCCACACCGGACTTTATCTGGCAGCATATGAAACTGAGAAAGCAGCTCCCACCCTTCCGTTATTCTGCTATACAGCAGCCGCCTGGTCCAATCAGAAATTTTATGTGCCTGCCATAAGAATAGAGCAGGATATCAGGCAGGAATCAAAGGGATACATCGAGGAGACCGTTCAATCAGGAGTTCAGCGTTTTCTGAATGCCTATCCTCACAATCGACTTGTAAAACATCTTGCTGAAAACTGCGCCTTAACCTATCGCTGCCCCGCTGCAAGAAATTATTTTATGGGTCGATGGGAATGTCCTGTGCCCAGTTCCCCCGCCTGCAATGCAAATTGCATCGGGTGCATATCATTTCAACCGCTGGATGAGACGATACCTTCCACACAGGACAGGCTTAGTTTCAAACCAACCTCAGAAGAGATTGTTGAATTCACAGTTCCTCATTTGGAATCTGCAGCATTTCCAATCATCAGCTTTGGACAGGGATGCGAGGGCGAACCACTGCTGATGTGGGAAACCATTCGTGATTCAATCATTGAGATCAGAAAGCATACTCCGAAAGGAAGTATCAATATCAATACAAATGGTTCCAAGCCTGATGCTGTCAAGGTGCTTTGTGAAGCAGGATTGAATTCAATTCGGGTGAGTACAAATTCAGCCCGGAAAAATATTTACAAACCTTATTATCGACCCAATAATTATGTGTTTGAGGATATTGTTGAAAGTCTCAAGGTTGTTCGCAGTTTCGGAGGTTGGGCCAGCATAAATTATTTTGTATTTCCTGGAGTGACAGATTCCGTTGAAGAATATGAAGCATTACGAAAACTTATTATTGAAACAGATCTCACGATGATACAATGGAGAAATTTTAATATTGATCCGGATTGGTATCTCGGTAAGATTGGATTATATGAAACTGGAGAGATCCTTGGCGTAAAGCAACTTATGAATCTTATTCGCGAAGAATTTCCAGCACTCAAATTTGGGTACTTCAATCCACCTATCGAAAGGATCACTGGAAATTTTGAACTGGATTATGCTCATTAAGTGGGGGTTTCACTTCGGATTTTTTTGCACCTTTTTTATTACGTTTTACTGGCCCTTGGATAAAAACCTAAAACACATAGTTACATGGGAGAAACATAGTCACATAGAAGCACAAAATTCTATGTGTCTATGTGTTTTTCTACAAGAGGAAAATATGACCACTAAGTGTCAAGTTGTTTTCTTACTCATAAATTCATCACCTTACTTATGAAATCTGAAATTGAGACACTACCGCATTAAGAGGCTCATTCCTCATCTGAAGTCTTTTGCATAATTTGTATGACAATCGTCCATAAATGAAATTCAATCTTGAACAGGCTCTTCCTGTACTAGAAAGAACGCCACTCGTAATTTCTGAAATATTAAAAAATCTTCCTGCGGAATGGATCAATCAGAATGAAGGTCCCGATACCTGGTCTCCCTATGATGTAGTGGGTCATTATATCCATGGTGAGATCACTGACTGGATTCCCAGGATGGAAATTATTTTGGACGAAGCAGGAGATAAAACCTTTGTTCCATTTGATCGTTTCGCGCAGTTTAGAAATAGTGAAGGAAAATCATTAGATGAATTATTGAATGAATTTGCTCAATTGCGGAAAGAGAATATCAAAAAATTAATTGCTGCCAACATCACTGAAGAAGAACTTGATAAAATAGGCATTCATCCTGCGTTTGGTGAAGTTAGTCTGAGGGAATTGCTGGCTGCCTGGGTTGTGCACGACCTCACTCACGTTGATCAGATCGTAAGAGTGATGGCTAAGCAATATGGCGAGGCAGTTGGACCTTGGAAAGAATACATGGGCATACTTAATCGTTAGTCTTGGAAATTCAGAAACCATCACACCTTCTTCCTGTAATTATTTTTTCTCAATTTGCCGGCACCTCATTGTGGTTTGCAGGCAATGCCATTCTGCCTGAAATTCAAAAGACATTTCATCTTGATGAAAATGCAGTAAGCAGCATTACAGCTTCAGTTCAATTCGGTTTTATAGCTGGAACCTTTGTGTTTGCATTGCTTGCCATTGCTGACCGGTTTCGTCCATCAGCAGTCTATTTTATTTGTAGTCTGCTGGCAGCAGGCTCAAATCTTTTGGTGATTTTTACGGAATCAGAAAGCAACCTTCTTCTCCTCAGATTTCTTACCGGTTTTTTTCTTGCGGGAATATATCCCGTGGGTATGAAGATAGCTGCAGATTGGTATGATAAAGGATTGGGCCGTGCACTCGGTTACCTCGTAGGCGCACTTGTACTGGGAACATCCTTCCCTCACATTCTAAAGGCCGGCAACATTGATCTTCCATGGAAGCAACTAATGATTACGATTTCGATATTTGCTTTTGTTGGAGGACTTGCTGTCTTTGCATTCATTCCTTCCGGACCATTCAGACAAAGAGGGAGCACTTTCAAACCATCGGCAATAATAAAAGTATTTAAGCCCGCTCCATTCAGGGCTGCGGCATTTGGATATTTTGGGCACATGTGGGAGTTGTATACTTTTTGGGCATTTATTCCCGCAATGATTCAACTCCATAATTTTTATTCAAGGTCATCCTTGAATATTCCACTCATAAGTTTCATTTCAATTGCTGCGGGAGCAATTGGATGTATAACCGGTGGATTATTGTCTACGAAATATGGAAGTGCCCGCATAGCTTTTTATGCACTCGCTACTTCATTTATTTGTTGCTTATTGGCTCCATCCTTTATCGGTTCACAGGATGTGTTTTTCATTGCATTCCTTTTCATTTGGGGAATTGCTGTTGCTGGAGATTCTCCGCAATTTTCAGCCCTAGTGGCTGGAAACGCCGGCCAACAGAAGGGAACGGCTTTAACTATCGTAACCTGCATTGGATTTGCAATCACAATTGTAAGTATCTTTTTATTTGAACGACTCTGGATTGTAACAGGACCCAGGCCAGGTTTGTTTATCGTCCTTGCTCCCGGACCTCTCCTGGGATTGATCAGTCTACTTCCTTTTTTTAGAAAAGAAGGACAGAAACAAAAAATGAACCTGAAATAGACTTCGAAAAAGCGGAAAAAGATGGTTGAAAAAAAACAGAAGAAGATCATTATTATTGGAGCCACTTCAGGTATCGGAAAGGAAATCGCTTTAATCTATTTGAAAAGGGGTGAACTGGTAGGATTGACTGGAAGGAGAAGCGAGTTATTAAAAGAAACTGAAGTGCTGTATCCTTCACAGGTTTTTTGCGGCTGTTTTGATGTGAGAGGATCCGAAAATATTGAGCAGGTGCAACTACTCATAGATAAACTTGGAGGATTAGATATACTGATCTATAATTCTGGGTATGGTGATGTAAGTAAGAAGCTGGATTGGGAATTAGACAAGGCCACTTATGAAACTAATGTGAAGGGTTTCATAGAGATTATGAATTTTACTTTCAATTTTTTCATAAAACAGGAAATGGGCCAATTAGTTACAACTTCTTCAATTGCATCAAGAAGGGGAAACAGTTGGGCACCTGCATATAGCGCAAGTAAGGCCTTTCAATCTGTATATATGGAAGGTCTGCATATGAAGGCAAGGAAGATGAAGTCGAACTTATTTGTGACAGATATCCAACCAGGTTTTGTCAATACAAAGATGGCAAAGGGGAATGGTCAGTTCTGGGTTTCCTCCGTAGAAAAGGCATCACGGCAGATCGTTAATGCTATCGATAAGAAAAAATGGAGGGCTTATATTACCCGGAGATGGTGGATTGTTGCGCAGGTTATGAAGTGGGTTCCAGGGTGGGTGTATCATAGATTAGGATGAAGTATCTTAATTTAACCGCCAGGACACAAAGACGCAAAGGAACGCCAGGATTCTTTGCGGAACATCGCGTCATGGCGCCTTTGCGGTTAAGCTTCCTGCCTCCAACCTCACAATTTCTTTAACGCTTCGGTTAAAGATTTCATAAACAATTTTCAATTCACAAGGGCTGTTCACTAAGGTGTGCAATTGGGCCGTTCTTTGCATCTACTGATTGATTGGAGAATTCACTCAAGAAAAAAACTTATTTTTGTATGGCCAATATCGGATATATGCAAGACCAGTTCGAATCACAAAAAAACATGAAGGCGGGGAGCTACACCCTGCTTATCTGCGGTTCCCTCTTAGTTATCTTTTTGTTTGCCCGATGGTCCATGCCACTTATTCAATTGCCTGTACCTGATGAAGGAATTGAGGTAAATCTTGGAAATAGCGAACAAGGCTTCGGTGACGATCAACCACTTCTTCCTGGAAAGCCTTCTCCATCAGACGCACAGGCTTATACTCCTCCGAAAGTAGTATCTCAGGCTAATGATGAGGTCAAGGATGTAGAAACGAATGATAAGGATGAAGAAGCTCCACCTCTCAAGAAAGTAGCAGTAGTAAAACCGGATGCAAAAAAGATCGCAGAAAAAGATATAGCAAAGACCACTCCTAAAAAGGTTACTCAGCCCGTGAGCAATCCTACCCCCGCTCCTCCTAAACCCAAGGCCGTTTTTAAGGGTGTTAATGGTGATGGAACGGGAGGAAATGATGCGGATACATACAAGAAAGGTGGCAACCAGGGAGTCGCTGGTGGAAATGGAGATCAGGGTGTGCCAGGCGGTGATCCAAATGGAAAATCTTATACAGGTACTCCCAAAAACTTTGGTGTAAAAGTCTTAAGTATACCCAATCAAAGTTTCGAAGATGATTTTGATAAGGATGCGAAAGTGGCGATGGATATTGAAGTGAATGAAGCAGGGAAAGTTACTTCAGCAAATTATCAGGCACGTGGATCCACAACTTCAGATCAAAAGTATAAAGAGATTGCGCGCAGGGCTGCCTTCCAATTAAAATTGGGTGCCTCTCCCGGTGGTCAGAAAGGAACTGTGGTATTTAACTTCAAGGTGCGATAGTTATAGATCTCAAATTTAACCGCAAACCTGCCTGCGTGACGCAGTCAGGCAGGGACGCGAGGGCGCCAAGGTTCGCAAAGAACTTCCGCTAAGCGTTACTTTTGCGCATGACCTATGATAAGGCTATCGATTATTTGTTCTCTACACTTCCGATGTTCAGCCATATTGGTTCGGCTGCATACAAGACTGACCTGACCAACATTGTATCTCTTTGCACATTTCTTGACAATCCACAACATAAATTCAAATCGATACATATTGCCGGCACCAATGGAAAGGGGTCTACCAGTCATATGCTTGCAGCGGTACTGCAATCTGCAGGTTACAAAACCGGATTATATACCTCACCTCATCTAAAGGATTTTCGTGAACGGATTCGTATCAATGGAGAAATGATTCGTCAGGACTTTGTGACGGATTTTGTAGAACGCATTTCACCGATTATTCCTGGAATTCAGCCTTCATTTTTTGAGCTCACGGTGGCAATGGCATTTGAATACTTTACTTCCAGCCAGGTGGAGATTGCAATAATAGAGACCGGCCTGGGGGGTAGGCTCGATAGTACAAACATTATTAATCCCGAATTGTCTGTCATAACAAATATTGGCTGGGATCATATGAATATTCTGGGAGATACTCTGGAAAAGATTGCAATTGAAAAAGCTGGAATAATCAAAGCTGGAATACCGGTGATCATTGGGGAAATGGAGGCTGAAATAGAGAAAATATTTATTGAAAAGGGGAAAAAGGAAAATGCTCCGTTACACAAGGCAACAGATTCTTTTCATGCTACAGGTTGGGAATATAAGGACCATCAATTGGTGATCGAGATTTCTAGAACAGCAGCAATTGATAAGAACTTCTATGCAATGGATTTACCAGGTTTATACCAGGCGAAAAACCTTGTAACCGTTCTTTCTGCAATTGAGGTTTTAAGGAAAAAAGGATGGAATATTCATGATCCTGAAATCAAAAAAGGTCTGTCCCACACAAAGGAAATAACCGGATTACATGGGCGATGGGAATTAATACATCTTCATCCAGCTGTAATCGCCGATGTTGCACACAATGCAGATGGTATTCGCGAGGTTAACAAACAACTGGAATTGATCGAGCCACCGCATCTTCACATTGTAATGGGCGTTGTAAAAGATAAGGATGTTGAAAAAATGCTTGAACTTCTTCCAAAAAATGCGGAATACTATTTTACTCAGGCAAACATTCCGCGAGCTATGGCTGCTGAAAAACTGAAGGAGATTGCTGAGAGCTACGAACTGAAAGGGTCCTTATTCGCAAATGTTAACCTCGCAGTTAGAGCAGCACTTGATCGCGCCAAAAAAGAGGATCTCATCCTCGTTTGCGGAAGTGTATTTGTAGTTGGAGAATTGGATATGCTGAGAGTATAACTGGTTCCCAGGCGTTCCTTCACGCCCTAGACTTTCGGTTAAATCGAATCAATCTTAGACGCAACTCTTCAGTCGTTAATATGAATATTCTCCCTCCACCCCATCGGGTGAAAGGTTGGTAGCAATTTTTAATTGACATCCACATGCCGCGTAGCGGGATTACTCTGGAAAAGGAATTTTCGAAAAATTGTTTTGCTCCTACGGAGCAAGATGTCAAAAAATAGATTTCTCTACCGACCTATTGCCCCTATAGGGCAATAGGTCGCTATTCAGTATGTAGCATTGATTTTTCTAACTGCGAAGACCTTGTTGTGCTATCACCTAAGGCCGGTTAATATTTAAGCTCTCCCAACCTTTCAAGAGCATAGAAAATAGCCGTTGCATGCATCGCCTGGAGTATTTCGTGCTTTTTCATTAATTGTTTCAATTCATCAATTGACAAGAGCACCACTTCAATCTCTTCATTGTGATCCAGCGATTGCTCTTTGACTTTCCGTCCCCCTTTAGCAAGAAACATATGCATCCAGTTACTATTCGTTGATGGATTTGGAGCAATATCACCAAGGGATTCATAAGTTTCAAATTCATATCCGGTCTCTTCAAGTAATTCCCTCGCTATAGCTTCCTCGTAATTTTTGTCTGAAGGATCTACACAGCCTCCTGGGGTTTCAATTATAGTTTGTTCAATAGCATGTCTGTACTGTCTTACCATTACCACTTTTTTTTCTGTGGTAAGAGCTACCGCAGTGACCCATTCAGGAAATTCATATACATAGTAGGGGGATATTATTTTGCCATCAGGTTTTTCACAAACATCCTTTCTAACAGTGAACCAGGTGTCCCTAAAAAGATATTCTGATGAGAGCTTCTTCCATTTCATGTATGAATTTTAACGTAGAAATTGACAGTTTACAGATCACAGTTGACAGACTTTTAGTCGCTAATTCCTAATTACAAATTCCAATTTCCATATCAACAATTCAACTATTCAACTATTCAACCATTCACCATCCCATTTTCTCCCTCAACATCGTGATATGCGCCGTATGATGTCTCCCGTGCCAGGAGTACATCCCCAGCAGATGCCAAAGTGTGAACGTTTTCTTATGTTCAGGATGAAAGACTGTTTTTTCAAAATCCTCTGTCTTTATATTTTCAAGGATTTCAACCCATCTGAGATGCAATGCATGTAATAAGGTGAGAGAAATATTGACAAGGAGGTTATGGGTATCGGGTAATTCAGCCCATAATTTTTCTTCATAAGGTCTGATCGTCGGGTTTTCTTCAGTAAGTCCAAGTTTGAATCTGCAGTATGCATTCACGTGACTATCGGCTACATGATGTACAACCTGTTTGAGATTCCATCCGCCCTCCCGATATGCAGTCTGGAGCTGTTCTTCATTCAGGTTCAAAACAGCATTTTCCAATGCCAACGGAAGAAATCTTATATCGTGAATCCATTCTTTTCTGAGATGGTCAGAAAATGGTTGAGGTTCATATTTACCGATAGGATAACGTGGGTCCATTGTTTAGAATTAAGTGGGTGGAAGTTTGAGTGCAAAACAAGATTACAGAAAAATAGCTCGAAATACCATATCAGATATTCCGTGATTCACTATATCAGAACAGCACTCTTTTGAATCTTTTTACTCCGTCTTCCCTCTTCGTTCTCCTTTCTCTCCTGTAATTTTTTCTTACCGCAAAGAACATGAGGCAACGGAGAATTCGCGGAGAATGAATTATAGATTCTTTTTTGGATTTTTTACCTCTGCGCTATCTCTCCTTCTCTATTTCTCTGCGGTAAAAAAATCATCTATTCTTCACGCAAGGCATGTCCAGTGAGGTTAATGAACACGTCTTCAAGATTTGCTTTTTTTACCTCTTTTGGTCGTTCAAATCCAGAAGCAACAAGTTCGTCAATCAGTTTGTCGGGAGAGCCAAGTGAAATGATCTTCCCTGAATCCATGATAGCAACCCGGTCGCAAAGGATTTCCGCTTCGTCCATATAATGCGTAGTCATGATCACCGTAGTTCCCTTGTCCCGTATTTTTTTTATAAGGTCCCAAAGATTTCTTCTCGCCTGTGGATCCAGTCCGGTTGTAGGTTCGTCCAGGAAAATTATGCTTGGGTCATGGATCATGGTTGTGGCAATTGAAAATCTCTGCTTCTGCCCACCGCTTAATTCTTTGTATTTGGATTTTGCCTTATCTCTGAGGTTTACAAGATCAAGGAAGTCCATTGGCTTTATTTTGCGGTTATATAGTCCCCCGAATAATTCCAGCAATTCTGTGATAGTAAGATTTGGATAATAACCAGAGGTCTGGAGTTGAACACCGATTATCTTCTTGATCTCAGATGGTTCTTCTTCCAGTTTTTTGCCAGCAACAATTACTTCACCTGAAGTTTTTTCTCTTAAAGTCTCAATGATCTCCAGAGTGGTGGATTTGCCTGCTCCATTTGGACCTAAAAGACCAAATATTTCACCTTCATATACTTCAAAACTGATTCCTTTGACAGCCTGGAATTCTCCGTAATTCTTTACAAGATTTTTTACTGAAATGATAACATTTGCCATATACACAAGATAGTAAAGAATTTAACCCAACTCAGTTTCGAGTTTCGGGTTTAGAGTTTCGAGTTATATGTTAGTTGCTCGTTGAACGTTGGGCGTTGATAGTTGACCCCAATAATAACGATTCAACTAATTAACCATTCAACAGAGCAACCAATAATTCCTCACCCCAATTCCACTTCTGTTTGTTCATTTGCGGCTAAGCTTTTAATTTCAATTCCATTCTGATATCAGCAGTAACGAATGGAGAATCTTTCACCTCAACATGATTGAATCCATATTTCGTGTATAGTGATATAGCGGCCTGCAGCTGATGGTTTGAATAAAGTGAAATTGTATGTGCATCCAATTGCTTTGCTTTTTCAAGACATTTTTCAATTAGTAATTTGCTTATCCCCTTTCCCCTGTAATCCGGGCTTACAGCCATTTTCGCCAGTTCATATTCACCTTCATGTTCTTTCATGATAGCTGCTGATCCAACTATAGCGCCATCTACCTCGGCGAGATAAATAAACCCACCTCTATCAATGATGGTTCCACGCGGATCATCAAGTACCATCAGGTCATGCGATTCAGTTAAATCGTATTTATCAAGCCATTCAAGATTTAGCTTGTTGAAATCAGACTTATGCTCGTCACGGTATTCTATAATTGAGACATTTCCCATCAGCTATTGTTATTTTCCCGATTTGTATAAAATTTAATCCTTCTCTGCGAATCTCTCTTTTAACTCTTGTTCTCTGCGGTTTTTTTACCGCAGAGAAATGAGAACGCAGAGTAAGCGCGAAGGTGTGTCTAAAGCTTTTTATGATTCGTTTAGACAAGACTCCAACTCTTCCATCATCTTCTTACTGCCAACAAAGAATGGAGTCCTTTCGTGAAGTTCTGTGGGTTGGATATCCAGTATACGTTGATTGCCATCTGTTGCCTTGCCTCCTGCAACTTCATTGATAAATGCGAATGGATTGCATTCATAGAGAAGCCTCAATTTGCCTTTTGGTTTTTCAGTGGTTCCCGGGTACATAAAAATCCCACCCTTTATGAGATTCCTGTGCACGTCTGATACCATGCTCCCGATGTAGCGTTGGGTATAAGGGCCTCCATCAGTTTTTGATTTATTCTGACAGATATTAATGTACTTTCTTACCGGTTCAATGTATTGAAAAAAGTTGCCGTGGTTCACAGAATAAATTTTTCCTGATTCCGGGCATTTGATATCTGGATGACTCAAGCAGAATTCCCCGATCGATGGATCAAGCGTAAATCCATTTACTCCTCTTCGGGTTGCGTAAACCAGCATGGTAGAGGATCCATACACGATATAGCCCGCTGCTACCTGTTTATTGCCAGGTTGCAGAAAATCAGATTGCTCGCAAGGCGTGCCAACTGGAGTCACTCTTCTGTATACCGAGAAAATAGTCCCGATACTCACATTCACATCAATATTTCCACTTCCATCCAACGGATCAATGAGGACTACATACTTTGAATTATTACTGATTTCATCATCAAAAACAACGATTTCATCAAGTTCTTCACTCCCTAATCCCGCGCATGCAATACCATGTCTCAAGGCACCAAGGAATTGATTGTTGGCGTACACATCCAGCTTTTTGACATCTTCACCCTGGACATTGATGGTTCCTTCGTCTCCCAGAATATCAACCAGTCCTGCCTTGTTCACCTCAACATTAACTCGCTTAGCCGCCAAACCGATATCCCGCAACAGGCTGCTTAGTTCACCTGTGGCCTTTGGGAAATTGCGTAATTGTTGAATAGTAAACTCGTCAAGAGTACTGATCCTGCGGTTAACATTCATATGGCAGTTTTAGGTAGTGGGCAAAAATAAGAGAATGAGGTCGGATGTCTCATGCCAGCAGTCAGAAAGATTTAACCGCCAAGAAACAAAGGCGCAAGGGTACGCAAGGGGAATTCTTTGCGAAACTTTGCGTCATGGCGCCTTTGCGGTTAATCTAATTGCTCTAAAAATTCAGCTGACCACGATTATCTTTGACAGCTTTCAAAACTAATCCAGATGCAGGTTTTCAAATTTGGCGGGTCAAGTGTGAGTAATTCAGAGAAGATCAGGAACGTGGCTGAAATTCTCCGATTGTATAAAAAGGAGAAACTACTTGTGGTTGTATCGGCCATGGGCAAAACAACCAACGCGTTGGAAAAGGTTGTGGACGCATTTTATTCCGGTATGACTCAGGAAGCACTAACGTTATTCGAGCAGATCCGACAGGACCATCTTTCAATTTCTAATCAACTGGGAAGTCACCTACCCTCTCAATTGCCAAATCTATTCACTGAAATAGAATGGCTGCTTCACGATAAACCAGTTAGAGAATATGATTATTACTACGACCAGGTTGTATGCATCGGTGAACTTTTGTCTACTGCCATAGTCAGTAATTACCTAAACGAGGCTGGGATTGAAAATGAATGGATCGATGTCAGAGATATCATACGAACAGATGATAATTTTCGGGATGCGAACATTGACTGGGAATACACAAGCCAACGAGTGATCACAGAGGTTGAACCTATGTTCAAAGAGTCGGACATCATCCTCACCCAAGGCTTCATCGGTGCCACTGACGAAAATGAAAGTACAACCCTTGGACGTGAAGGCAGTGATTATACCGCAGCAGTTTTTGCGAATATGCTCAATGCCTCAGCCCAGGTTATCTGGAAAGATGTAAAAGGAGTAATGAATGCAGATCCAAAACAATTCCCTGAAGCCACCTACATCAGTATGCTGAATTATAATGAAGTAATTGAGATGGCTTATTATGGCGCTCAGGTCATACATCCCAAAACGATAAAGCCTCTTCAAAATAAAAGCATTCCATTGTACGTGAAATGTTTTACCGATCCTGCCGCTTCAGGAACAAAAATTCATGAAAAACTGAACGCAAGCCTCCCTCCCATCATTGTATTGAAAGAAAATCAAGTACTACTGCAATTGAATTCCCAGGATTTTTCATTCGTTGGGGAAAAGCCCATAAGCTTACTTTATGGAATGCTTGAAGAAATAAAAATAAAACCTAATCTCATTCAAACTGGAGCGGTCAGTATTATGATGTGTCTTGACGATCGACCTGATAAAATTGAACGTCTCGCCCTTGCAGCATCAGAAGTTTTTAATGTTCGGGCTGAAAAAGGATTGACACTACTTACCATCCGGCATTATACGCAGGAATTATTGGAAAAGATGACTGCAGGAAGAAAAATTGTGTTGAAACAACAAACGCCTGAAACTGTTCAATTGTTGATGACTCAACTGTCATAATGTAATATGAAAAATGTAAAATTTAAAATATAGAGCTATTTCACGCAAAGAGGCAAAGGGAGCAAAGACGCAAAGGCTGCTCTCTGCGATACTCTGCGTTCTCATGTTCTCTGCGGTAAAAAAAGTTGATGCAAGGGATAAATCAATAGTCTTTTTACATTTTTGATTTTACATTTTTCATTGCATTATGTTTCCGTTGAAATTAAACCTTCAGCGATCCTCGAAACCCCCTCGCAGCATAATAAGACTCCGCCCCATTATGATATACGAAAACATGGTTGTACCGACGATCGCAAAACAATGCACCTCCAAGTTTTCTTATTGCAGCAGGAGTTTGTATCCAGCTCGAGGTTTTTGTATCAAAGTCTCCAAGTTCCTGCAATTCGCGGTATTGATCTTCTGACAAAATCTCTATACCCATCTCGTTTGCCAATTCCATAGCACTGTTTTGCGGCTTGTGCTCCTTCCTTGATTCCAGGGCTTCGCCGTCATAACAAATACTTCTTCGTCCTTTAGGGCTTTCAGCTGAGCAATCATAAAAAATGTATTCACCGGTTTTTTTATCATGACCTACAACATCTGGCTCACCGCCTGTTATTTCCATTTCATCGAGCGACCATAATTTTTCAGGATTAGCTTCCAGCCTTGCCTGAACTTTTGGCCATTCAATACCTTTATGTCGCTTCATATTTTTCTCGAAACGGTTTTTCAACTCTTTGATCAGTCCCGCACTTTGTTCAGCCGACAATTTTTTCTTATTACTTTTCATAATGAAATATGTTTATCAGTATTAAAACTTATCACTATCTGCGATAGGGAATTCTTAATCCTCCAATCCTTTTCCACTGAGAATTTGTTCCAAATATTTTTCAATTCTTGATTCCCTGGTTTTTGATTGTTTAGCTTGAGAAAAATAAAGTAGGTAGCCCCTTTGCCGTCCTGGCGTCAATGCTTTAAAAGCAGTTTTAAGCTTAGGATTTTTATCTAGTTTCTTTTTGAATTCTTCAGGGATGCTGAATTCTTTTGTTTTTTTCAATGGCACTTTCAATCCCGCCTTTTCTACTTCAATGGCTTCAAAAATATAGGCTTTTAGGACTTGCTTCAGCTTAACTACCTCGCGAATATTGGTGAACCGAATCTGACGTGCAGCCTGAACATTTTCAGTTTGCTGAATAAGGATACCCTTAGGATCTTTTAACAATGCACCTTTAAAAAACAATAAAGCACAGTAATCCTTAAACACATGTATTAGAACTATGTTGCATTTCCGGGGCGTTTTCACACTGGTTCTTAATCCCTCAGACTTTGAGGATAATGCGGCAGGAATAGTGTAGCAAGGACAACCCCATTTCAATTCTTCATTTAACCCACAGTCAAGAACAACCATTCGCAGTTGATCCAATTCTTCCTGCCACTTTTTAGCTTTATCAAAATAGAAATCAACCTTGGGATTCATTTTATTTTTTTTAAGGATTAACTATCCGTGGTTTATCTGGATGGTTTGGGACAATTTTCTAATAGTAGGCCTGAAATACCAGGATACTCCCGTTAGGACTAGAAGTAACAATGCAGGAAATATCTCATTCATGGGATTACTTGTTGCAATATGGGAAAATATGGCTCCAGTCATTGCAAAGAAAAATCCTGCATACGCCCATTCCTTTAGTAAAGGATATTTAGGAATAAGAATTACTATAACTGCAAAGATTTTCAATGCACCTAATAATTTTAAAAAATAGACAGGGTAGCCTAAATCTAAAATAAATTCTACTTCCCTTTTAACGTTGAGTAACTGTACGATTCCACTTGACAGCATTCCAACCGCAAGCCAGATGGTGGAGATCCAATAGATAATTTTATTTCCCATTTTCATAGTCAGCTATTTTAAGTTATTAAGCATGCCTTGCAGTCTGTTATGCGCCATATTTATGCCTTGCGCAAAAGGCAGTTGCAGCATTTGATCTCTAAGTGCAACCGATTTAAATACTATATGCATATTAAGTCTACTGGTCTCGTCCGAGAGTCTTTCAAACTCCAGGAATTCAAGCTGAACTGCAAAAGGGGAATTCTCCATTTCAAATGTCCTTGTGATTTTCTGGTTAGGAATAAACTCATGGATTGCACCATTAAACCCATATTTGTTTCCTTTTGGATCAGTTGTTTCAAATTGGTAACTGCCGTGTTTTTTGTTTTCAAGTTTCAGCACCTTTGTTCCCATCCATTGCTCAACCAGGTCCGGCTCTTCGTAAGCTTTAAATAGTAATTCCAACGGCAAATCAAATTCTCTTGTAATTACTATTTCCTGTTTTCCTTCTACTGCATCAATTTTTGTTTTTTGCTCCATTTTATCTTATTTATTTGATTTACCCTTCCGTTCCGTGCCGGCCGCGTATTTTTTCATTATAGTCTCTAATTTATTAAATCTGTCTTCCCATATTTTTCGGAATGGTTCAATGAACTCCGCTACTTCTTTCATTTTTTTTGCATTGATGAGATAGTAAATTTCTCTTCCGTTTTGTTCTTGTTTGAGTAATTCACATTCAGTGAGTATTTGAATGTGTTTTGATACTGTCTGCCGTGATGATTTGAAATTGTCAGCGATGGCTCCTGGTGTTAATGCCTGCACTGCAAGCAATGTAAGAATTGCCCTTCTTGTTGGGTCTGCTATTGCCTGGAAAACGTCTCTTCGGGATGTCATTATGCAGCTATTTGACTGCAAATATATGTGCAGTCATTTAACTGCGCAAATATTTTATTGATAAATTCGACCTCACCCCTACCCCTCTACAAAGGAGAGGGGAAAAAAGTAAACATTTTGGTGCCTTTTACTCATCTAGTCTGGCCTGCGCACATATAGGATCCTGATTTGAAGAGTAGAATGCACCAAGGTGTTTACCTTCTTGTTGTGTGCTGGCCTGGCTGCGCCCGCGGAGCCCCGCCTGCGAGACGGAGTCGGGCAGGGATGGCGGCAGCCTTGATTTTTTTTGTGGGACTTTTACTTTTGTATCAAGACAAAAAAGTCCCAAGCCCTGCCGGCAGGCAAAGTTTAGTAAGTCACAAAGATTAAAATTGATTAAATAGTAGCAAGTTGTTCTTCCATTCCCGTGTATTAAGAATTTAAGTCAGTATTGAAAGAATTTTACCACTGCCTGTTGCTTCTTGTCATGCAGACGCAGAAAATACATCCCGGACTTAAGGTGTCCAACCTCAATCTCTAATTCGTTAAATCCGACCTCTATCTCTCTTCGCTCTGTTTCTAGCCTCTTGCCAGTAATGTCATAGATCGTTATACCAAGACTCTCTGTAACAGTTGATTCCAGTGAAACATGAATGGTTTTCTTATTTGCGGACTGAAATGATTTTATAAAGCTGAAGCTATCTCCTATAGATTTTCTTAAGACGATAACATGAGAATAGTTAACAGAACCATCTCTTGAATACATTTTCAAGCGGTAATAAACTTCAGGGGAAGGTTGAGATTTATCAGTGGCACGATATGCAATTCTATTGGTCACCATGATTGTGGCTATATGAAAATATCTCAGCTGATCATTGGATCTTTCAACTTCGATTTTAATAAATCTATTTTGATCCCTCAATCGCCACTCAAGTTGCACCAGACCTTCAGAGTATTTTCCATTCCAGGATAAGAGGTCAGGGGATGACAAGGGAATGCAACTCATCGCTACACCAACAGGACGAATGTAATCCGTTAGTACAGATCCAATAGTTCCAGAAGCAGCACTATTGGATTGACCCCAGCATGCACTGATACCAGCAGTATTGCTAACGACACCATTTGATCCTGCAACAACAGACGTATTGATCAATGGATTGATAGAGGCATTCTTAACCCAAATTATTCCGCCCCCACCTCCACCTCCAGGACCAAAGCAACCAGGCGAAGGTGCACTGCTCGCATCAGATCCTCTTCCTCCATTCGCTTCCACATTGAGATTCCCGATATAGTTATTGGCATCTAAAATAATAACTCCACCTCCTCCACCTCCGGCTCCTCCATCTCCGCCCGCCACATAAGGATCTGCAAGCCCTGCACGGTGTGGCCGGGCTCCATTTGCACGTATCAATGAATTATTTCCATTGATCACATCTGCGATAAGAAAAACAATACCTCCTCCATTTCCGCCCGTCATACCTACATTATTGTTTCCATGTCCCGCACCTCCACCACCTCCCAAAAAGACGCGATTATTTGCATTTGTATATCCATAACTATTTAAAGACAATCCTCCCAGGCCTGGATACTGTCCATGACAATTAAGCCTCCTTCATTTGTCCTTTGACCACCTTGTCCACCCGATCCAGCATTGCTTCCTCCCCCTCCTCCTGTATTGTGGTTATTTCCACCACCTCCTCCATTCCCAATCTTTCCCCGGCCCGCACCAGCAGATGCTGGATAAATGTTGATCCCTTCTCCTTTTGCTCCACCTGTTGAAGCACCTCCTGCTGGAGGGTTTGCAAGAAAATAACTCATGATACTGGTTGTCCAATCACAACTATATGGAGGATCGAGATAATCAATATAATCACCACCGGTGAATCCCACACCCTGCGCATCGATAGGTGCCGAAAGTGTGATAGTATTACTTGCCTGAATTGCAATTACTCCACCAGTTCCCAGGTTCACATTCCAGGGTTGCGCCTTTAGGGTATCCGTAATCGTTACTGATGAATATACAGGGACCGTTACCAATTGAATCAGGCCAGCTGTATCGTAAGTTTTTAGAAGATTATATTGGAGTAGAATATCATTTCCCACAACGCTGCAAATGATGTTGAATTCATAATTGCCCGCATTATTTATAGAAGTGATGTTACCAAAATTTGCTGAATTGCTTGCATCGGCTGCAGCGCCTTTCATCTGTATCAATAGTACTCTTGTGCCGAGTGTTAGGCCTGCAGAGGAGGGAACAGTAACAGAATTGGTGGACAAGTTGATTGCCGAAACCCGGTAATAAGAATTCACTATCCCGGAAATATTTTGCCCTTTGCTTTCCACCGAAAGGAAGGCAAGGATTAAAATCAGAGCAAGGGCTTTGGAGTAAAATTTAATCAATACAGTACAGTTTTACAGTCTTAGCGGGATCTTCACCACTCCTTAAGTCTTGACAATATATAACGCCAGCGCAGCCTTTTTCTTTTCTGAAAAATGATGTGAAAGCCAGTCTCAGGCTTGATTTGAGGGAATTTTCAATGAAAAGGGAGAATAGCCCCTGGGAGAATTACCCTTGAGATTAAGGGTTTGGGACATTTTTCTCGATAACGACAGTCTGTTTTAGCTTGATTCCTACATTTTTTTCTAATCTGATTGCTGGCTCCCAATTCGGCATTTTTTCGAACCTTTCTTCCAGTTTCACATTTAAATCATCATTTCCACCTTTCACAACCTTTGCCCAAATTGGTTTTCCAGTGCTATCGATCACATATTCTATTAGGATATAAGCTTTCTCCTGGTCAAATTCCAGGAATTGATGCAGATCCTTATTGGCCTTCTTAAGGAATTCAGCAAATGCTTCGGCACCGCCGGGATATACAGGAAGTTTGTTCACCACCTTTGCCAGGTTTCCATCAGGATAATCAGGTTTGGGAATTCTCTTCCTGATCTGCTGTGCTACTTTCTCCTCCTTGGGATCAGGCAATACGCCATCAACAATGTACTCACCCTTGCTATTGATAAGTATCAATGGAATTTCCTTTGTTTTATCGAAATAATTGTAAGCATGCCGCAGGCTATTAACCATGTTGGCATATTCAGGAAATTCTTTAAGGTATTTGTTCAGATAGTCGTTGCTGTTCTTGAATTTGAATTGAACAGGAAAAATATGTACGGGAATAAAATCCTGTCCTTCATCCTTGGCGTGCATAGCCAATACATAGATGTCTTCGATCTGCTTGTCGGTAACTGGTATGCAACCTGTAGTTACACAACTTCCGTGAATATAAATATCTCCGCCAGGTTGGAGTGAATCGCTGAGAATTCTATCCGATGCGTTAGGATAATTCAATCCAAGTGAAAGATGATACAGGCTTCTTGGATTAAATTCATTGATGTAATAAAATCCTTCGGGAACCTGATAATCGCCCTGCATTCTCTTAGGTCCTAATGTTCCAGCCAATGCACAAACCCTGTAGGTGTTGAACAGCTTGTATTTTTCATTAGCCTTATATTTCACCCAGACTTCAAGCTGGCTGTCATATTTAAAAGAACGGATGTAAATGTATTTAGCGGGCCATTTAAGACCTTTTGCTTCAAATTGTTTTTTTAGTGTGTCTTCTTTCCTCAGCAATACTTCGTTGATCTTGGGATAAGATCTCTGAATATCGACAAAAGTGATGCCTTGTGCCGACGTTTGTCCGTAGGCTGTGTTAAGTAAAAGCATCAGTATAAATACGAGGGGCGATCTTTTGAGGAATTGAAACATGATGTTCATATTACGGATGTATGCCTAATTTATTTTGCAGGTGAACAAAATCTTACGTTAATAGCAAAAATGCAGCCTAAAAATAAGCCAAAGACACTGAGATATAGGTCAGATGCTCAATACAATAGTTTCCACAGGTGTTTATAAGTTGCCTCTGAGTGCCTGTTCTCTCTCTATTGCTTCGAATAAAGCCTTGAAATTTCCTTTTCCAAAACTCTTTGCACCCTTACGCTGAATGATCTCAAAGAAGAGAGTTGGTCTGTCCTGCACGGGCTTGGTGAAGATTTGTAGCAGGTATCCTTCATCATCCCTGTCAACCAATATGCCCAGTTCCTTTAAGGGTTTGAGGTCTTCATCAATTGTTCCTACCCGGTCAAGCACCTCATCGTAATAGCTAGATGGAACCTGAAGGAATTCAACCCCTCTCGAACGTAAGGCTGTCACAGTTTGAATGATATTATTTGTAGCCATGGCCACATGCTGTACACCTTCGCCTCTGAAATATTCCAGGTATTCTTCAACCTGCGATTTCTTTTTTCCTTCAGCAGGTTCATTTATTGGAAATTTTACGAAGCCATTCCCATTGCTCATAACCTTGCTCATGAGCGCCGAATACTCCGTTGAAATATCATTGTCATCAAACGTAAGAATATTCCTGAAGCCCATTACATCCTCATAGAATTTTACCCAACGGTTCATCTGATTCCATCCAACATTTCCAACGCAATGGTCTACGTACATCAGACCTGTTTCCTCCAGGGTCATATATTCTTTATTCCAATTCACGTAACCAGGTAAAAAAACACCGGTATAATCCTTTCTCTCAATGAAGAGGTGAACGGTTTCACCATATGTATTAATGCCACTCATTACTACCTCTCCATTCTCATCATTTTTCTTGACAGGTTGCAAAAAACTCGTTGCACCGCGACTTATCGTTTCTTCCCAGGCCCTGGTTGCATCCTCCACTTTAAGTGCAATTGCTTTAACTCCATCTCCATGTTCATAGACATGATCAGCAATTTCATTTTTCGGAATTAGGGGAGTCGTCAATACCAGCGTCAATTTGTTTTGCCTAACTGCATACGAGGCAAGGTCCTTCACTCCCGTTTCAGGACCAGCATAGGCAAGTGGCTTGAAGCCAAACGCAGTGATGTAATAATGCGCAGCCTGACGGGCATTTCCAACATAAAACTCTACATAATCGGTGCCTTGCAATGGAAGGAAATCTGTCTCAACTGTTGAAGAAGTATTTGTTTTTGATTCGTTGTTCATTAATTCAAAAATTTTGGAGTTGAAATCGAAAGGATTATTGAATCCACAATGACACAAAACAAAGGCGCAGTCCTTCTATTTCAATCAAGGCGCAAAGATACGCAAGGGGCCCGGCCATCCCTACCCTCATTGTTACTTTTGCGGTAAAATTTGCTTCTTTCATATGTTCAAAATCTCAATTCGCGCTATTCTCATCAAAAGAACTTAGTTCTATCTTCGCCGCCATGTATAAAGTAGGAATATCTAGGGGGCGGACAATTAGGAAGGATGTTATTGCAGGCAGCAGCAAATTATCCTGTTGAAACCTTTGTGATGGAGAACGATGATGAATGTCCGGCTGCTCATCTTTGTCATCATTTTACCAAAGGAGATATCAGGAATTATGATGACGTTTACAATTTTGGGAAAGGACTAACTGCTATAACGATCGAAATTGAATCGGTGAATGAGGACGCACTTGAAAAATTGGAACAGGAGGGAGTAAAAGTATATCCTAAGCCTTCAGCTCTTCGAATCATAAAAAATAAGATACTGCAGAAAGAATTCTATGCAAAGAATCAGATTCCAACCGCAGCTTTTCATATAACCAGCAACCTCCAGGCTGTTTGGGAGAAACAGGATTTTCTTCCTGCCGTGCATAAGGTAGGTCTTGGTGGATATGACGGAAGAGGTGTGCAGGTTATAAGAACAAGTGGCGATATTCAAAAAGGATTTGATAGCCCTTCGGTTTTGGAAAAAATGGTAAATATTCATAAGGAACTTTCACACATTATTGCAGTTAATAGTAAAGGAGAAACCGCAATTTATCCAGTGGTGGATATGGTTTTCGATGCTCAGTTAAATTTGCTGGATTATCAGATAAGTCCAGCAGATCTTCCAAAGGAAGTTTTGTGGAAGGCTGAAGCGATAGCGCTTAAGGTTGTCAAAGACCTGAATAGCCCTGGAATTTTCGCAGTTGAATTATTTGTCGACAAGAAGAATGAGGTTTATGTGAATGAGACTGCACCGAGAGTTCATAATAGTGGACATCATACAATCGAAGCAAATTATAGTTCGCAATTCGATATGCTTTGGCGAATTATGCTTGATTATCCTTTGGGAAACACAAAACCCATCCTTCCTGCTGCTATCGTTAATTTATTAGGTGCAGAAGGGTTTTCAGGAAAAGTGAAATATGAAGGGATTGAAGAAGTGCTGGAAATGGATAATGTTTTCGTACATATCTATGGGAAAAAGATGACCAAGCCGGGAAGAAAGATGGGCCATGTAACGATCCTGCACAGTGAAAGAATTGATCTTACTTATAAGGCACACTTGATTAAGCGGACGCTTAAAGTTTGTAGTGAGTAGGAATTTAACCGCTAAGACACAAAGACGCCAGGGAACGCAAGGATTCTTTGCGAAACTTAGCGTCCTAGCGCCTTGGCGGTAAAATCTTATCTTTCAAATAGTAATATGATGAAGAGTCAAGAAAAAATATCCGTTAGGGATCATCATGGGAAGCGATAGTGACCTACCCATTATGCAGCCTGCCGCAGATATCCTCCGTGAATTTGGAATAGAATATGAACTAACCATCGTTTCTGCTCACAGAACACCAAAACGAATGTTCGAGTATGCCACTGCTGCCAAAAGCAGAGGCTTGAAAGTGATCATTGCGGGGGCTGGCGGCGCTGCTCATTTGCCTGGGATGGTGGCTTCCATTACCACTCTACCTGTTATAGGTGTACCCATCAAATCATCCAATTCTATTGATGGCTGGGATTCTGTTCTTTCAATTCTTCAAATGCCAAATGGAATTCCAGTGGCAACTGTTGCACTGAATGGCGCAAAAAATGCAGGCATCTTGGCCGCAACTATTATTGGTTTGTTCGACGATTCAATTGGAAAAAAACTGGAAGAGTTCAAGCAAGGCCTGGAAAACGATGTGATGAAGAAAATTGAAAAATTAAAGAAAGCCTAGCTCTCGTAAAGAATTACAAACTCCTGCTCAATGGTTGGTGAGTTTTCGTAGATACAGTGAAGAAACTTCCTTCCCAATTTTGCGTAATAAGGCATAAAATTATTGACACGCTCCTGCAGTGATCCATTGGGGAACAATGCTTCTTTCAAATCATGAAGCTGTTTCTCTTCCTCTCCAAATTTTCTTTTCTCGGCTCTTAAGATCTTTTTCTCCAGTTCGTCCAGTTTTTTTAATGCTTTTGCCTGAAGCGCGGCGGTATGCTGCTGCAGGCTCTTATCAACCCTGGCAATTATGTCCTGAAGCTTTCCGTAAAACTCTTTTAATTGTTCTTTTTCTTTTTCAAGCGAAAGCTGATTCCGGGAATGTCTTTTCACCAACGAATTCAACAAATCCTGTTCTGGAAGAAAAAGGTCTGTTTCTTTGAGTTCAAGCTTTTTCATTCTCTCCTTCCAATCCGATTCAATGAAAAGGAAAGAATTTCTCAAAACCAGGACAGGGAATGGGACTTTATAATGATTGAAAAGAGATTTCAGTTCCAGCCAATATGCAAGTTCTCCACCTCCCCCAATGAAAGCAACATCGGGAAGAATTGTTTCCTGGTAAAGCCCTCTCAAAATTACGTTCGGACTAAAATGCTCAGGATGTTCACTCAATTCTTTCGAAACTTCCTCGTTACTAAATTTGAGTTCAGTGTTATGGACATAAAATCCATTTCCATTTTGTTTAAATCGTTCCCTTAAACCGTCCTTCAGATAAAATAGATTGATCTCTCTCGGATTAGCCTGCACTTTTACACCTGCTTCCTGCATCTGATCAATCGTTGCGTCCACCAATCGGGATGGTTCTCTTTCAAATATATCCTTCTCGAATACCGGAAGCATTTTCTCCTTCAACCTTTTATTATCTGCAATCAATACCACTACACCATACTCTCCAAACAATGCATTAATGAGTTTAAAAGTTGCTGTTTGAATATCCTCACTCTCCAGGTAGCATTGTTTTAGTAACGTTATTAGTTCTACCCCAAAAGGAAGTACACTTAATTCTCCTTCGATTTTTTCTACGATCTTTTCAAGACCTTTTGTCTTCATTCGACCAACGGCACCTGATTGACCAGAATCCCAGGTAATATTTTGACCATTAAGCCAGATATTTCCGAGTTCATCAAGATCTGCATCCTCGCTTCCCATATAGAAAACGGGAACAAAATCATATTGCTTGAAATTTTCTGACAGAAACTCTGCCATCTTAACCGTGTGGAGAATTTTGTAAATAAAATAAAGATGGCCGGTGAAAATATTTGGTTGATGCGCAGTGCAAATCGTGAATGTATTTTCTGAATTGAGGCTCTTCAGATTCCGAGCAAGTTTATCTGAAGTGGGAATGTCCTTGTACTGTTCATTCAGGACATCAACCAATAATTTTCTGTCAGTCTTGAATTCCTTTCGTTCCAGGATGGATGCTTCAATTCCTTTCAGGGTTACTTCATGCTTGTAAAATGGATGGAGAACTGCTGATCCCTCAATGTAGTCAAGGACGATCTTTGAAAAATAATTGGTCTGACTGTAAGGAATTCGAGTAGAAGTACAATCCATATTGGATGTAAATATAAACCTGTGAACCTTTTATAAATTGCTATTAGAAAAATTTTAACTGAAGCGCTCAGGTGCAAATGGACTTAGGTCCATGGATGGTTGTTGGTTGTTCAATAGTTCAGTAACCAATTTGCCTGTTCCGGCTCCAAATGTAAGTCCCACCATTGCGTGGCCTGTCGCGACGACCACATTATCTAATTTCTTCAATCGACCTATATAGGGCAACCCATCAGCAGAACAGGGACTGTAGCCATACCAGACATCTTCCTTTTCGGGCATGGGGATATTAAACTCAGGGAAAAATCTTTTGACCGCTTCAATAATTCCTTTCACCCGGTTCATTCTTGGAGGAGTGTTAATTGGAGTAATTTCCATCGTGCCCCCAAATCTCATTCTTCCATTCATCGGAGTTATTGCAACTCTTCCCTCCTGCAAAATCGAAGGATAATTCAACTTTCAGTTTTTCATCCTCAAGAGTGAGTGAATACCCTCTTCCTGGCATCAATGGAATACTCGCATCGAGCAACGAAATGATCTCACGGCTCCAGGCGCCTGTTGCAATCATGATTGCATCGGTTGGATATTCAGCTTTATCTGTCATGCACTTTTTTCAGCTTTACCCCATTCTTTTCAAACCCAATTACTTTTTCGCTTTTTATTAAATTTAACTCCCTTTGATTGAAGTGTAGAGATCAGGTTTTTCATCAGGTCGTTAGGATAACAGTGTGCGTCACATTTAAAATGTAAACCACCAATTGCGTTCATCTTTGTATGAGGCTCCATACTTTCAACCTGTTCCTGATTAAGCAATTCAGCTTCCAGGCCCAATTTGTCTGCTGCGTTCTTGGTTAAATGCGAATGATGTTCCTTTTCTTTTGTCTGGAACAATTCAACAATTCCTCTATGATCATAGAAGAAATTGAATTCAGGCTTTTTTTTCCATTCTTCATAGCAATGCATGCTTAACAAACCAATATCGCGTAAAGGGATTAATGACCTTTGCACATGTTTGTCAGTTGCTATTCGCATGAACTGAAGCCCCCAACTTATCAATGGCCAGCTTAAACGTGGCTGAACATAGAATGGACTGGTTGAATTGAACATCCATTTCAAGGCCTGCTTGACGATGCCTGGGGTTGCAAGAGGAATAAAATGTGACGGAGAAATATAACCTGCATTGCCGTAGCTGCAATTATGAAGAAAATCACCTTTATCTATCACCGTCTACATCCCATCCAGACTCCTTTAAATAGATAAGCAGTACTCAAACCAATGATACCGCCACCTACAACTACAGCTTTGCTCATTTCAATTCTAAAAAATTCGTTAGATTAAAATTAATTCGCCAATTACTTCTTGATTTTGTTCCACTTCATCTCAAGCATTTTTATAAAATAGCCACCTACAACACTGCGGGCCTGAAATCCAACCTGTTTGCCATCCATGGTTTCGTGCCAGTCAGTTAATGGAACTCGTGTAGGAGTTTGGGTTGCGAATTTAAAGACGGGAGTAATTAAAGAATTAAAATCTTTTTTATCTGAGGCTAGCGTGGCTGTCCAAACAATCCAGTCTGATTTTGTGTAGGTCTTTCTACTATCCAGCGGAAGCCCGAACTGGTTTTGTTTCTTTAGATAATATTTGATTTCCTTTTCATAAACTGTTGCTGGAAATAATCCAAGGTTTAATAGTTTATCCCAAACCAAATTATACTTCTGGCTCCATGAATTTTTTTTATCGAATGTTAGCGAATAATGGTCTCCATCATCCGCCATCTGCTGCCATTTCACAGCAAAATTTTTTGCGATGGTTTGATATTTTTCCGCAGTGGTTTTGTCGCCCAGCAAATCAGCCATCATTGCATAACAACCAATCCCTACAATTGCCTTCATTGAAAGGTTCACATTTCTAGCAAGGTGTCCGGCAAAATCATCCGTGCACAATTGATTGGCAGGGTCAAATCCATCCTTTTCCAAAAATTCAACCCATTGGCCAAGTACTGGCCAATGCTGCTTCGCATAATCCGGTTTACCTTCTGCTTTACAAATTGCAGCGGACAGTATGATCATATTCCCAGCTTCTTCTACAGGCATATCTTCTGGATACGTTTGTCCGTTCGCGATAGGATAAGTACCCAGATCATGCGCCGGGAAAGGCTTTGTCCACTTTCCACTCTCGCTATAATAGAAAAGCGGGTCTGTCATTCCTTTAAGCAAATCCGGATTATATAAAAGTGTCAATGGAGCTGAAGGATAAGTGACATCCACTGTCCAGATTGAGCCATTGCTGAAGTTTTCTTTTGAAGGGAAAAGTATTTCATCCTTTTGTCCTCTCACAAGTTTGTGGGCCGCCAACGACTGTCGATAAGCCAACACACAAAGTTTTGCATATTCTGCTCCTCCTGCTTCCAATGCGTCCTTATGCAATTGCGAATCAAAGGCATCGCATTTCGATTTTATAGAAGAATATTCTTTGTTAGAAGCTGTAAGCAAATTTTCCATGGTCTTAAAATTCTTTTTCCACCATGGCTGCAGGTTTTCATTGAAATACTGGATCGAATAAAGATCATCATATCCTACAAGTATTATTTTCTCTTGTTTTCTGCCCGCGATATTTTCAAATTTTATTCTCGTATTTAAGAGAATGTCTTTTCCACCGACAAGGTATTTCTTCAAATTCCTATGCCTTTCATCTAACAATGTTTTTAAGTATTCAAGGTTATTGGGACTGCCCATCTGCCTTTCACTTATGCTTGAAGTATCAGAAGCATGAACATATACCCTACCCCAATCTATCCTCAGGTCATCCCCCTTTTTCTTCAAAATGGCCTGTTCTTTTGTTCCTGCAGAGATATAACTCTCGTTTCCTTCAAAACCACTATTTATTTCAACTTCCTGGTTGGAGGTATTGGTAGCGAGATTCCCGGATACGGAAAACAGGATCTCAGCCTTGTGGGATTTATTATCTGTAGCATTTACACTGAAACCAATAAATGAAACAGGTCTTGATAAGAGATCCAGGTCATTTGCCAGGAGGGGCGATAAGAAATTAAGGTTCAGCTCCACTGGACCGCATTGGAATGCATATTTTGTTTGCGTTGCCGTGATCTCAACGGATTTTTGAGTAGCGTTTAGAAATTTTAATGTTGGTATTCTTTCGTATAAGCCAGCGTCAATAAATCCCGGGCCACCAGTGTTGACGCAATGGATAGCAAGTACATTCTTCCCAGTTCTAATTTTTTGCTGAAAGGCTTTTGATAAAGGAATTTCCTTATAACCAGAAGAGCAGCATCCGGTCGAAAAGATCTTCTCTCCATTCAAATATATTTCTGCGTCATCATCATACTTCGCAAGAAGGTAGAGTTCGTTCAGGGTTGTTTTTTTCAAGTCAAAAGTTCTCCTGATCCAGATCTCCCTGCTATCCCATGCTGTTCCAAAATCAGTTGTCTTTGAACCATACATTCCCTTTCCTTGCTTCCATTCTTTATCATCATAATTTATGGATGTCCAATCTCCCGTTGGCGCAGTCTCAGTATATGAAGAGGTATATGCAGCATCCTCCGCTCCTGGTAGGATCGCTTTAAATTCTTTCGTGGCTTCGCCCATGAATTTATAAATCTTGCCGTCCACCTCTATCAGTCCAATCAGGGAATGATCCTTCCCTGTCCAATGTTTAGTTGTACTCTCATTTAGTTTATCGGTGAACGACCAAACGCTGAAGTAAGGATCATGTGTAATGAGCGGATAAGCGGGCGCCTTTGTAACTTGCGCATCAATCCCTCCTATTAATAATAAAACCTGGATCGTTATCAGAATTTTTCTCATCGTTTCTAATTAAATGGTACTATTTCGTAGAAAACTTGTAGGTCGTTGATTCTTTATAAACCTGTCCTGGTTCAAGGATTGTATTTGGGAAAGATGGCTGATTTGGTGAATCAGGGAAATGCTGTGTTTCAAGACAAAGGCCTGCATGCTTCACATACTGTTTACCATTCTTGCCGGTAAGATTTCCATTTAGAAAATTTCCAGAATAAAACTGAACACCGGGTTGGGTTGTAAACACCTCCATAAATATTCCATTTCCGGGATGGTACAAACTCCCAATTAACCTGAGGTCGCCAGTACTATTATTTAAGACATAATTGTGATCATATCCTTTTGCTTTTTCAATGTCCTGCCCGATCTTCTTTCCCTTGGTAAAATCCATTGGTCCATCTTTCACCGGGGGAAGCTTACCAGTAGGAATGAGTTTGTCATTAACCTCGGTGAATTTATCAGCATTGATCGTTAGTTCATGGTCAAGGATGGTAGAGTCTTTTCCGCCGGACAAATTAAAATATGAATGGTTGGTGAGATTCACAGGTGTCGGCTTATCAGTAGTGGCATTGTATTCGATCTTGATTTCATTATCCGAAGTAAGAGTATACTTTACATTGACAGTTAAGTTTCCAGGATATCCCTCCTCGCCATCGGGACTCACATACTGCAACTCGAGTGTTGGATTGTTCCCAGAAGCATTATTATTCTTCACCTCCCATACTGTTTTATCAAATCCTTTCAAGCCGCCGTGCAGGGAATTGCCATTATTATTTCCTGCAAGAGTATATTCTTTTCCACCCACGGAAAATTTCGCATTGGCAATTCGGTTAGCATATCTTCCTACAAGGCAACCGAAATATGGATTTCCCGTTTGCGTGTATCCCTCTAATGATTCAAAGCCCAGAACCACATCTTCCAAATTTCCATTTTTAGAAGGGACAAGAATGTTAGTAATCGTGCCTCCATAATTAAGTATCCGCACCTCCATTCCATTCTTATTCTTGAGAATATACTGTTTCACCTCAGCACCATTAAAATTGCCATAAGGTTTACTGACCATGTTAGAATCTTGTGAGTTATTCAGTGAATCATTCATGCTTTTTTCATTTTTATTCTCTGCCTGGTTATTACAGGAGAGCGAGAGCAAAACTGCTATTGATATAGTTAACAGGGAATTCAGTTTCATGAAGTATATTTTGAGGGATCAATTTAGGCAATGTTCAGATGGGTACAAGATCAGAAAAGAATTTTCCGCCTGGTTCATTATTCAACCTTAATTTCCTTCAACCTCGTTGGCAACCAAACCTGCATTTGGTTTGCACCACGATTGGCCCAGGTATAATATGGTATCGCAATAATTTGTTTAGGAGTTTCTTTCAAACCAATCCTTTCATTTGAGATGCCAAACTCCTTCACCATCCCCTTTAGAGCAATTACTGGCTCATCCAGTATCTTATACTCAAAAGGTGAGAAAATTGCCGAGTCAGGAAAAATGAAATTCCAGGCTTTACCGCCATTATCCGCACCTTCGATACAATATATCAATGGTCCGTATTGCAAGGCCACTCGGTCTTTATTTTCAGCCACCTCTGATCTCGACCTCATCTTTATGACATGCATCGGAAATTCAAACTCGATCACATCAGCTCTTTTCCATTCCCTCTCGATAATACCATATCCATTTTCTTCACGGTAATCAATCGGCTTGCCATTCAGGAAGAATTTTGGCTTTTGTTTTATCGCTTCATTGGAAATATAAAGTTCCTCCGCTCCATAAGAGGCTTTTGTCCAGCCTGGTATTCGAACCTTCAAACCGAATTTTGATTTCTTGGATGGATCAAAGTGAATTTTTATCCTGCCATCCCATGGATAATTGGTCTCCATTTTTATTCCCGTGAGGATGCCATTAAGATTGATAGACGTATTGCTTGCAATGAATAGATTTACCCAAACAGCATCATTACTGGTTGCATAGATGTAGTTGCCAACAGAACTCACCAACCTTGCGATATTAGCAGGACAACAAGCTGTTCCAAACCATTCTCTTCTGCTATGCTGGCCCATTGACGCAAGAGGATTATCATAAAAAAACCTATCACCACTTAAACTCAGTCCATCAAGTGCACCATTGTAAATAGCTTTTTCTAATACATCGATATACTTGCTTTCACCAGTAAGTGAATTCATTCGTTGATTCCAAAAAACCATTCCCACGGATGCACAGGTTTCACAATACGCTTCCTCGTTTGGAAGGTCATAGTCAATTGAGAAACCTTCATTGTCGCCAGCGGAACCAATACCTCCAGTTATGTACATATTCCTGTAAACAACATCCTGCCAGACTCGCCTTGCAGCGGCCAGGTATAGTTCATCTCCGGTCACGGCTGCAACATCAGCAACGCCGGAAAATTGGTACATGGCCCTAACCGCATGTCCTGTAATTTCCTTTTGATCTTTAACTGGAAATTGGTCCTGCCAATAATCAGGTCTAATCCAGTTTTTGCCGTACGTATAATAGCCTTTTCCCCTTTGTTGGAGATACCAGTCTGCTAATTTAAGGTAACGGTCTTCAGATGTGAGTCGGTAAAGCTTCATCAATGCCAATTCAATTTCCTGGTGGCCGCTGAACCATGGTTTATTCTGCAACCTGAAATTTGAATCAATATGGTTGGCGAGGCGAATAGCAACTTCAAGTAATTTTTTCTTGCCTGTAGTATTGAAATATGCGATGGCTGCTTCAATTAAATGTCCTGCATTGTAATCCTCGTGCTTTTCTATATCTGACCATCGTTTATCTAAACCATTTAATGTGTAATAGGTATTGAGATAACCATCGGGTAGTTGTGCTGCAGCTATCTTATCGATCCATTCATCAGCCTTGTTTTCCAAGACCGGATCAGGTCTCGTTTTCAGAGCATAGGCAATGGCTTCAAGGGCTTTATAAACATCGCTGTCATCGTAATAAATTCCTTCATGCTTTTCTCCTTTTTTTCGTGCGACCTTCTCAAAATTGCGAATACGGGGCGTAGCAGTTTCAGTCTGATAAATGCAAGCGGCCAGCGTTTTGGTAGCTACTTTTTCAATCTTGGGTTTCCAGAATTGGTCTACAATATTGACGTCGGAAAAATTCACAGGCTTTAGATTCCTGGATTGTGAGTTTCCGTGATGTGAGGCAATCAAGAAAATGAGTACCCAAAGAGTGATCCGCAAATTCACCCTTATTAAAGTTTTAATTGCAAGCATAAATTTTCTCATTTTGACTATATGACCTGGAACCCGAATGCATAGGGATCATTCCTGGGATCGATTGTTATTCTGTTATAACCGATGATCCTTGCCCATCCTTCGATACTTGGTCGAATTGCAACTTTTCCTTTTACATCAGTTACTTCTTCTATTCTTCCAATGAACTTACTGCCGATAATACTCTCATGAATAAATAGTTCATCCTTTTTCAATTTGCCTCTGGCATGCCACTGTGCCATTCGGGCTGAAGTTCCCGTGCCGCAGGGTGAGCGATCAATTGCTTTATCTCCATAAAAGACTGCATTCCGGGCCGTTGAATTTTCATCAAGAGTTTTGCCTGTCCACAGAATATGAGAGCAGGAATGAATATTTGGATTTTCAGGGTGAATAAACTCATATTCATCATTGATGCGATCTCTCAAGACACGTCCCCAGCTGATCAATTGATCTGCTCGATAATGTTCAATGCCTTTGAAATTTTCCTGTATATCAACTATCGCGTAAAAATTCCCGCCATAAGAAACATCGATCTTAAGTTCCCCAAGATCTGGACAAATAACCTTGAGATCCGAAGCTGCGAGAAAAGAAGCCACATTTGTAAGTCTGACAGATGTTACGAATGGACCTTTCTTATCATTTGTTGAATCTGAAGTTTCATACGTTGCCGTGATCAATCCTGCTGGAGTTTCCAGTCTGATCAATCCAGGAGTTCTTGGGTGTATCAACCCCTCTTCAATTCCAATAGTAATTGTTCCGATAGTTCCATGTCCGCACATTGGGAGGCAACCGCTTGTTTCAATAAATAAAACAGCCACATCATTTCTCTCGTCATGAGGGGGATACAAGATACTTCCGCTCATCATGTCATGTCCTCTGGGTTCGAACATCAAACCCTTTCTGATCCAGTCAAATTCACGGATAAAATGAAGTCGTTTTTCATCAATGGTATTTCCTACCAGCACTGGCCCGCCGCTTTTTACCAATCTTACCGGATTGCCACAAGTATGAGCATCAATGCATTCAAAAGTTCCGCCCTTAATTTCACCCGAAGGAGAGGTTGACTCTTTTGAAAGCCGGTCATTCATTTCAATCATAATTTAGATCATGTTTTCACTGCTTCACCTGTAGGAACTACTTAAATTTCTTACCTTGTTTTCAGAATGGAAGCCTACGGCAAAATACTGCTTATTGCGATGCCTGTGTTCTTATTCCTGGTGTTGTTCGAAAAATGGTATGGCTGGTACCGAAAAAAGGACACCGTGCGGAATATGGATATGGTAAGCAGTCTCAGCTCCGGAATTACAAATGTTACAAAAGACGTACTTGGATTAGGGATCTCAATAATTACTTATGGTTGGTTAGTTAGCAATCTTGCAATAATCAAGATTGAATCCACCATCTGGACTTATATTATCGCATTTGTTGTTTTGGATTTTGCAGGTTATTGGGTGCACCGCTGGAGTCATCACATAAATATTTTCTGGAATCTCCATATCATACATCATAGCAGTGAAGAATTTAATCTTGCCTGTGCTTTAAGGCAGAGTATTTCCAATTTCGTGAACCTATTTACCTTTCTTTTGTTACCTGCAGCTTTACTTGGAGTGCCAGCACAAGTGATTGCGGTTATAGCTCCTCTTCATCTTTTTGCACAATTCTGGTATCATACTCGTCATATAGGGAAACTCGGATTTTTGGAGCATATAATTGTAACGCCTTCTCATCATCGGGTGCATCATGCTATCAACAAAGAATACCTCGACAAAAACCTTTCACAGATCTTTATTGTTTGGGATAAATTATTTGGAACCTTCCAGGAAGAATTGAAAGATGTTCCTCCGGTTTATGGGATTACGAGGCCAGTTCAAACCTGGAACCCCATCAAAATAAATTTTCAACATTTATGGTTACTGATTAAAGATGCATGGCGAACTAATAACTGGAAGGATAAATTCCGTATTTGGTTTATGCCAACGGGTTGGCGCCCTGCTGATGTAATTGAAAGGTATCCTGTATTTAAAATCGAGGATGTTTATAACTTCGAAAAATACGCTCCCAAGGCTAACGCATCATTGCAAAGCTGGAGCTGGGTTCAGATAATCATGCTCCTGCTTTTTGTTAGCTATCTATTTGGAAACATTGCAAACATTGGAAGTCCTGAAATTTTTTATTACGGAGGGTTCATATTTCTAACTGTCTATGCTTTTACAGAGCTGATGGACCGAAATCCTCTTGCTATCTTCTGGGAAGCAGTAAAGAATTTATTTGGACTTGCAGTAATATTCAAACAGGGAGACTGGTTCGGAGCAGCCAGTTTTATGCCGGAGATCAAGTATTTTTTGATAGTTTATTTTATTCTCTCCACCATCATCACCGGATGGTTTGTTTTTTCCTTTCAAAGGGAAAACAAGAAGGCATTCTTAACCGCCAAGACGCAATGACGCAAAGTTGCGCGAGGAATCTTTGCGAACCCTTGCGCCTTTGTTTCCTGGCGGTTAAATTCATTACAGCCCCTTCTTTCTTGCCTTCACAACTTCTTCAGGAACATCATTCACCACCCGGAAAAGCTTTAACGGATTTTCATTCTTCAACTCATCAGGCAAAAGATGATTTGCCCAATTCTGAAAGCACAAGGGGCGTGCGAATCTTTTGATTCCATCGGCTCCAACTGAAGTAAACCTGCTGTCAGTTGTTGAAGGGAATGGTCCTCCATGCTGCATGCTGAGACAAACTTCAACGCCGGTAGGAACACTATTAAGAATGAACCGACCACAAAGTTCCCTGACCTTATCAACTAGTAATGGGTTCGCTACTATTTCATTCTCCGTTGCTATTAATGTAGCGGTAAGCTGTCCTTCAAGTTTCTCGGCAACCTGGATCATTTCATTCATGTCCATACATTTCACAACTAGTGAATATGGGCCAAATACTTCCTGGTGAAGAATGGGATTATTGAGAAAGGCTTTGGCAGAAGCTGATGCAAGCGTAGCAACTCCCTGATTTTTTTCGGGTTGCTTGTCGGCAATAGCGATTGTTTCAACATCTTCCTGCTTTAAAGCTTCAGATCTTTTTTCTAGATAATTCTTTGCAATCCCCTCGTGAAGCATGGTTCCGGGGGTTGATTGCCTTATATCATTGGCCAGTTGTTGCATGAAAGAATCAAGCTGGTCTCCTTGTATTCCAATGATCAGCCCTGGATTAGTACAGAATTGACCCACACCCAACATAATTGAAGCTGAATACATCTTTGATATCTCGGCAACTTCATTATTAAGTTTTTCAGGCAATATAAATACTGGATTAATACTGCTCATCTCCGCAAAAACAGGTATGGGCTCTTTACGCTGATTTGCCCAATCGAAAAGTTGCTTTCCACCCAGGAATGAACCTGTGAAACCAACAGCTTTCACATGCTGATGAGTGACTACTGTCTTTCCAACCTCAAAACCCTTTCCGTGAATATGTGTGAAAACTCCCAGTGGGAATTTCATTTTGCGAGCAGCCATTTGGATGGCATCAGCAACCATCTGCGAGGTTGAAGCATGAGCAGGATGTGCTTTTACAATCACCGGACAACCTGCTGCAAGTGCGCAGGCTGTATCGCCTCCGGCAGTAGAATATGCAAAAGGGAAATTTGCAGCTCCAAAAACCGCGACAGGACCCAGGGGAACCAACATCTTTCTAAGATCTGGTTTCGGTGGGTTACGATCGGGTATAGCAGTATCAATCCGAATATCCATCCATAAGCCTCTTTCGCAGGCCTCAGCATAACTGGTCAACTGAAATATTGTTCGCGCACGTTCATTCCTCATTCTTGCCTCTGGTAGATTGGTTTCCTGGCAGGCAACCTTAATCAAATCTTCTCCCAGGTCTTCAATCTCTCTTGCAATCGTACGCATGAAATCTGCCCTGGTCTTGAGGGTGGAATGTTTATACTCCTGAAATGCATTCCAGGCTTCATTGCAAGCGTTTTCTACTTCACCAATTGTTGCATCCTTGTACATGATTATTTTCTTTTTCCCGGAGGTCCGAATTTTTTCGAGGCGTCATCTACAACCAAGACCCAATCATTCTCGCCGTTTAATTCAGGAGGTGTAATTAAAAGAACTTCTGTCTTACTCCTAGCGCCGGCATTGGTAGCAGTTCCTTTTCTTGGGTTGAACCACCATAGATTGATTCGGCTTCCGCTAATTGATTTTGTATTGATACTAATTTCCTTTCCGGAAGGTATATAGATCATCATAAAACTTCCATCTGCTGCGCGAATTGCCCTCAAATGATTTCCCTTCTCTCCCGCTTCTGAAATTAGAATTGTTTGATCAGGAATACTCTTGTTCAAAGGTCTTGATTCCATTAGAGCCCTGAGATAACCAGCCTGGAATGCCCCAGGGCGATCAATAGCTTCGGTCCAGAATCTATCAACATGATTTATTGGGCTTTCGCGTGGATTCCAAAATTGCCAAACAGCATGGTGACCATAAGTGACTCCACATGCACCTGCAAATACTGAACGGTAAATTTGCTTTCTCACATCATATTCCCTAAAATAACTATTGATCGAATCCGATTTTGACCAGGGACTTATTGGATGATCATCATAATTGGGTTCAGCATCCAGGACAGGTTTTGCCGGCATCAATGCTATATCACGTGTGATCCAATCCCAAACGAAAAAATCTCTGCCCCGCCCATGACCGGATTGCATCATATTGATATGAAGCCAGGGTTCATTATGAATATATTCTGTAGTTGAATGTCCGCCCGATGGATGATATGTAATCAATGCCTTGTTTTTGGTGCCTTCCAGGATCCCTTTTGCCATTGACCGCCAAATAGGAATCCAGTCAAGTGTATCTGATTTCGGGGGCCGGTCACCACCTAAGATCCAGATGATATTTTGATAATCTGCATAGCGGTTGCCGAGCCATTTTCCATAGGTGTATGCATTGCCTTCATTAAAGATCACTGGTCCTGTCCCCCAGAATTTCGCAACCTTATCGCCCCAGGTTGGCAATAGTCCCATCACAAGCCCTTTGTGCATTGCCATTTTTACAACTGTATCCACGTGCATGAAATAATCTTCATTAGGTCTTGAAGGATCCATGTCATGCAAGGGTAGATGACCGTATTGATTTGGTGTTTTTAGTCCATCAAATTCTGCAAGTATAACGGCCTGGATAAGATTAAAGCCTTTAGCAGCGCGATTTTCAAGGTAGGTTTCAGTCTCCTCCAAATTAAGCCGATGGAATAATTCCCATCCTGTATCTCCAAGCCAAAAAAAGGGTGCGCCATCCTCATACTGGAGATAATGATTGCCTGGCGCCACTTTGATCCTCCCATGTTTCCATGAATCTTGAGAATAACTGCCAGAAATTATAATAAAAATAAAAGCGAAAATAAATGCACTCTTCATTCAGGGACTTTTATACTGAGCTGTGAACATTCTTATGCATTGCAGGCCGCTTTGCAAGAGCACTGTTAATGATCGAAAGTATATTCTCGCGTTCTTCTCCTACCAGTCTTAATCTCGGTGCTCTCACGTATTCTGATCCCATGCCAGTGACAGCCTCCGCCAGTTTGATATACTGAACAAGTTTGGGGTGAATATCCAATTCAAGAAGAGGCATAAACCATCTATAGATCTCTCTGGCTTCAGCAATCCTGTTCTCCTGCATCAATTCATATATGGCTACAGTCTCTTTTGGGAAAGCATTTACAAGGCCTGCAACCCATCCATCAGCCCCTGCACAAAACTCTTCCATTGCCAGTGTGTCAACACCACATAGAATGCTAAACCTGTTCCCAAAGCGGTTGCGCATCCTTGTTACGTTGGTTACGTCCCGGGTAGATTCCTTTACTGCTGCAATATTTGGAGAACTTGCCAGTTCAGCAAACATATCAACTGTCACCTCTATTTTATAATCAACAGGATTATTATAGATCATGATCGGTAGATCCGTAGATGCTGCAACTGCCTGGAAATATGCAACAGTTTCCCTCTCATCTGATTTATATCTCATTGGAGGAAGCAGCATTAACCCGTCGACTCCCCATTTCAGAGCAAGAGCGGTTTGTTTGACAGCTTCACGTGTTGAGCCTTCTGCTATATTCATTATAATCGGAATTCGGCCACCTATTTTTTTCACGGAGAATTTTGTGAGTACCTCTTTTTCGTTCTCAGTTAAAGTGCTGGCTTCACCAAGGCTTCCGCCAATTATGATACCATGAATTCCTGCCTCTATTTGCGATTCTAAATGTTTTTCAAATAAAGGAAGATCCAGCTCATCATTGGCAGTGAATTTTGTAGTCAAAGCCGGCATTACACCTTTCCATTGAAGCTTTCCCATAGAATGATTATTAGTTATTTGGCAATCTAAAACTACTTGGGGATTTACCCTAATCTGAGATTGATTTTTCAGGGTCTATTCTCAGCCAAAGCAGGCTGCTGCCCATCATTATGGCTGCTATGAAATACAGGGGAATATTGTAATTGCCAGTAATATCAACCACTTTTCCAAAAAGGATCGCAAGAAAGAATGCACCCAGTTGACCGGCAAAGTTCATTGCACCTGTAACAAGTCCTGATCTTGTCTTGCCAATATCCACACAGGTTGCGAAAGCAACCGGAAGCGTAAAATCCTTCACAAACATTCCTATCGATAAAAGAATGGCGGCTGTCTGGTTATCCTTCGTGAGTGATGCTACTAGGACGATTATACTTGAGATGCCCATGCTTAGCAGACCAACACTTCTTCTTCCAAACTTCAAACCTCTTCGCTTTGTAAGAAAATCGCTAAGAAATCCACCGGTAAAACAACCAATGGCCCCTAACGCAAATGGAAGGGTTGCAAATAATTTCATTTCTTCTTCTGAAAATTTTCTTCCTTCCTGGAGATATGTTGGAAGCCAGGCCGAAAAAAAATAAGCTCCATACATGAAGAAATGGAACATACCCATCAAAGCAAGAATATTTCCGTTGCGAAAAAATTCTTTCCATGGAATCTTATGTGATGTTGCAACCTGATGATCCTTTTCTTTTCGGATTTCAATATTATAAACCGTTTGCAGTGCTTTCGGAGGGTCTTTATAAAGTAGTTTCCAGGCAAGCACCCATAAGAGACCAATTATTCCCAATATATAAAACGATGCTCGCCATCCGAAAGACACAGCAATAGGAACTACGATCAGTGGAGCGAGAGCGCCTCCAATCCTTCCTGCAGCCCAGATAAATGACTGGGCTCTTCCTGTCTCATATTTTGGAAACCATTTCGAAATTACAATCGAACTGTTTGGATAGGCTCCGGCTTCACCTGCGCCGAATAAAAATCTAATCAGGATCAATAAAATCAGTCCATTGGCAAGCCCGGTTAAGGCAGTAAACAATGACCACCAGAGGACGATCCTTATCAAGACTTTTTTAGGTCCGATCCTGTCCCCAAGGACCCCCGTAGGAATTTCGAATAAAGCATAAGACAAAGCAAAAGCACCGAGTACCCAGCCAAATTGTTCATTTGAAAGATCCAGATCGGTCTTGATCCTTTTGCCTACAACAGAGATACATACCCGATCCAGGTATACAATTATTGATAGCAGAAAAAGCATTCCCAATACCCTGTAGCGGTGAATCATATACTCTGATCGCTAATTGGTTAAAATTGTTGATAAGATAGAAGGAACTTCCTGATTTCGTCCATTTTTTTAATGGGGAAACACGAATTACACGAATGAGGACGAATTACGCGAATTTTATTCACCGCAGAGAACAGGAGAAGCAGAGTAACGCAGAGAATAGCCATTGCGACTTTACTTCGCCTCTTTGCTTACTTTGCATCTTTGCGTGAAATATTAATACACGAATTGCACGAATGAGTGACGAATTACAGGAATTTTATTTACCGCAGAGAACATAAGGACGCAGAGAGCAGTCTTTACTTCTTTGTGTGAATATTTTTCATTTTACATTTTTCATTTTGAATTCATAAGTCACGAATAAGACAACTTTGAAATGCCAGAAAATACTGGTTTATATAGGAATATTCGAATTAAGAACGTGATTGAAGAGGTTAAAGGCTTCAACACGTTTGTTTTTGAAGATGGGCATGGTATAACATGGAAATCCGGACAATATCTCACACTTGTACATCATCTGAGCGGAAATGAGATCAGAAGGTCTTATTCCATTATTTCATCTCCTGAGCTCAATGAACCTCTTGCAATTGGCGTGAAGCGAATGACAAATGGTTTTTTTTCGCGACTGCTTGTTGATCACGCTCAGGCAGCAGATGAATTTATCAGCACGGGGACAGGTGGATTTTTTGTGTTGCCTCCAAATGTGAATGATTACCGGCAACTTTTTTTCTTCGCGGCAGGAAGTGGGATCACTCCTATTTATGCAATGATCAAAACTGTTTTGCATTTACATCCTACTATTGCAGTAACACTTTTTTATAGCAATACCAGTCCGGCTACTACAGTGTTTCGCGAAGAACTGCAAATACTCAGGAATACTTTTTCTGACAGGTTTCAGATAGAATGGTTTTTCAGCAATGCTCCTGATCTATCAAAGGCAAGGCTGTACCGCGAATTGCTTATTAAACTTTTGGAAACACATTCCACAACGGATCACAGCAAGACGTTGTTCTATGTATGCGGACCGCTGCCATATATGCGAATGTGTACGTATGTTCTACAGGAAATGAGTGTTCCCCCTGGAAATATCAGAAAGGAAAATTTTATTATCGATAAGATACTTCCCCCCCAGCAACTACCTCCTGATACAGAACCTCATATTGCCAACATCCACTACGGGATCTCAGAATATCATATTCCTGTTCACTACCCAGACACCATCCTGCAGGCAGCGAAGAAAAAAGGTATTGTGCTTCCATATAGTTGCGAAACTGGAAGATGCGGAAATTGTGTAGCTACTTGCGTTAGTGGAATTGTCTGGCTTTCCTACAATGAGGTCTTAACAGATAAAGACCTTGCGAATGGACTTACACTTACTTGTGTTGGACATCCTGTAGGGGGAGATGTAGAACTTCGCATTAAAGGCCTATAGATTTAATTCTAAATCGAAGAACCAAATCCCAAATTCCAAATTTCAAATAATAGGAGGTTAAGATCCAATTACCAATTGATTGGATATTGAATTTTATTTTCTATTCTTTGGTTATTGACTATTGGTTCTTGAAATTTTCTTACTTAGACTTTAAGAACTCAAGGATCATGCTATTCACCTCCTGAGGTTTTTCAAGGTTAAACATATGCGCTACATCCTTCAATAGAATTCGCTTTGCAGAAGGAATATTTTTTTCCAGGTATAAGCTTGCAACATTGATGTATGGAAGGTCTTTGTCGCCATGCACGATCAATACAGGTTTACGAATTTCAGATATTCTCTCAACGCCTTTTGGTTGATCTACAAGTCTGGGCCAACCTTCAAGTTTGTGATGCTTCATGTTCCATAAGGTGGTATTGTAAACATGAACTGAGGCAGGAGATTTCAATTGCTCATTTCTGAAAGGTCCCTCGGCCCAGGCCTTCGTGAAAACTTGCGCTGCTCCTACTGTGTCCTTCTCTTCCAGGGCAGCCATCATCTTTGGATACCAGGTAATACTTAAGGAATCTAAAGGCTTTATATTTTCAAGTCCATTAACACCTGGAGCTAATAAGATCAATTTTTTTACACGATCAGGATATGCGATCGCGAAATCCTGTGCACTCACTGATCCCATCGATAAACCAGCCAGGAAAACATCCTTTATTTTGAAAGAATCAAGTACAATCTTAATAATATCTTTTATATAAATATTTGTATCACGACCTGTTGTTCGACCATGCCATGGAAAATCCAGCGTCAGAACATGATAATCTTTTTTAAGGAACTCCACCTGTTCATTCCACATTGTATGATCCTGTAGTCCTGCATGAAGAAGTACAACAGTTTCATTCTTTTTATCTCCCCAACTTTCGGTATAAACACTAAATCCTCCAGCCTGAATTAATTTGTCTGGTACATACCTCGTAGTGCACCCATAGATGGCAAGTGTGCATATGCAGATCGCAATGAAACTTTTTTCATACCTGAAAAATAACTACTTCCAACAAAAGGATCCAGAAAAATACTTGTTGAATCTCGCTATCATGACTTTCTTAAATAGCCGGTCTCCGAGTTTCATTTTCGTACTCTGATTGTTCCAACAACTCACTCGTCTCCTTATCTCCACTGAACTGCAAGCATAACAATTTTTTTTGTCGAAGCTCAGCCGGCCAAGCCGGCTGTTCGTTCCTTTTTGTCTTGACACAAAAAGGAACCAAAAAAGTCAAGGCAAAACCTATCCCTCCGGAGGTTTTGCCGGGCCTGCGCACATATAGGATACTGATTTGAAGAGAAGACATCACCAAGGTGTTTACGTTCTTGTTGTGTGGTGGCCAGGCACAGAAAAAAATCATTTTTGTTACGCTTGCAGGTCAGGGGCGATAAGGAGACGAATGAATGTAAAATGATAAATAAAGAAGGAAAAATCAGAGATGTTGTGGAACCAAACGATTTCAACCGTCTTTATTTTACATTTTTAATTCTAAATTTTACATTGTCATCATTTTTGATGTGCATGCGGTTCATCACGCTTAAGTTCGAGAAGGAATAAGTTTAGCTTTTCCAGCAATCAAACTCGTGCAAAATCCCAACAATGCGATTACTGCAAATGAATACCTAAGACCAAGAGCTTCTGCTATATAACCAATCATAGGCGGACCAAGAAGAAAACCAAAAAAGCTAATGCTTGAGACAGTAGCAAGTGCAATTCCCGGCGTCACTGATGATTTCCCTGCTGCGCTGTAAACCGTTGGCACAACAGAAGAAACGCCAAAGCCCACAATCAGGAAACCAATTGTTGCAGGAACTAGGAAAGGAAATGCAATGGCAATGGCCAAACCAGTTGCTATCATTACACCGCTTGCCTGCAAAATTTCCCTGGCACCAAATCTTGCAACCAGGTAATCACCAATAAACCGACCTGAGGCCATGGTTCCCATAAATGCTGCATAACCCAGGATTACGAGAGCGGGAGGTGCCTGCACAACCTTTTGAAAATAGACCCCACTCCAATCAAACATGCATCCCTCTGCCGCCATACAACAAAAGGCAATCAATCCAAGTTGCATTAATCCCTTATTGGGTAAGGAGAATAAGGGTCTTTTGTCTCCCGCCGCAGGTTTGCCAGGTATTAAATAGCGGTGTGTGATCAGGATACTGGTTATTATCAATGTGGCCACAACTGAATAATGCACGAAAGGTGAAAACTTATTTGCAACCATTAATATTCCAATGCCCGCACCTGTGAATCCAGCGAGGCTCCAACCGCCATGAAACGAGGCCATCAATGGTCTCTTCAATAAAGATTCTGCCATTACTCCCTGAGTGTTCACGGAAATATTAGTCATATTACCACAAAGTCCAAAAATATAAAGGGCAACAACCAGGTGCCATACTTCGGCAACCAGGCTTATATGAATAAGTGCAAGTGGATACAATAGAAGAGCAACTCTTGCCATTTTTCTACTTCCGAAATGTGTAACCAGTCTTCCAGAAAATGGCAAAGCAGTCCAGGATCCTGCAGGAAGTGCTAAGAGAATACTTCCCAATTCAGCTTCACTCAAATGTAACTTGAGTTTGATGTCGGGAATGCGACTTGCCCAGGAAGCAAAACAAAGTCCGGCCAGAAAAAAAACGATGGAGACTGCAAAGCGAATGTTTTTCGTCTCTACGCGTTCTTCACCAATCAGTTTTTGTGAACCTGAACTTTCACTCTGGTTTAATGCTTCTTGCTCTTCCATAATCCTAAATTATGATACAGGGGTTAAAGAATGAGAAGGCAAGCTTCGGGAGCATGAAAAATGGGAAAAGGAAGATTAACCGCCAAGGAACAAAGACGCAAGGATTCGTAAGGAAATTCTTTGCGTATCCTTGCGACCTAGCGTCTTTGCGGTTAAATCCTAAGAAGATTTGAAAATTTGGACTGGGCTTAGCTTCCCGCGTTCCCCCGGTCTTGTGAGTTTTTGGAGTAACTGAAGGCCCCTTTCCTGTTTTCAGAATGAATTTGGATCCTTGATTATTATTCTTCGGATTATTCTTTCCTTGTTTCCCTTTATTCTTATTATTGGTTGGTAACGACATGATTAGATTTTAATATTGCAAAGGTAAGAATTTGGGCATTAGAGTTTAACCGCAAAGAAACAAAGGCGCAATGGAACGCCAGGATACCTTGCGAAACCTGGCGCCCTAGCGTCTTGGCGGTTAAAAATTGTTTCAATGAACCTTAAGGAACTCCTTTCAACCAGACTTCATAATCAACAGATCAGCTCAAAATTATTTTCTGATCCCGGCGAGGTGGTCAAATGGATGGGTGGGATGCAGGCACAGGATTATGCCGGCTCTAAATGGTCTATCGCATTACGATTGAATGGAACTACTGAATCTGAAATTGAAGATTCCATCGCAAACAAATCAATAGTGAGGACCTGGGCCATGCGGGGCACCCTACATTTTCTTCATCCCTCAGACATTCGTTGGATACTTGATCTTCTCAGACCCAGGCTGAATAATCTTTATATATCAAATCTTAGAAATCTTGGACTTGATCAAAAAACGCTTTCAAAAGGAACAAAAATACTTGTATCCGCACTGGGAGATGGAAATCAATTGACAAGGAACGAAATCAGGTTGTTGTTGCAAAAGAAAGGTCTCCAGACTAATGAGAACAGATTGGGATTTGTTCTACTTAGAGCTGCTACTGACGGATTGATTTGCTTTGGACCAAGAAAAGAAAAAGAGTTCACGTTCACCTTGCTCGACAAATGGTTGCCAATGACTAAGTCACTCCAACCTGAAGAGGCAATGAGAGAATTGACGGTTAGATATTTCACAAGTCATGGGCCAGCCTCTATCCAGGATTATGGATGGTGGTCTGGATTTCCGTTGTCTGAAATCAAAAGGATTGTTGAATCTTTAAAGCATATTCTTCAAGAGGTAAAATTTGAAGGTCAGTCATATTGGATGCGAGGTAATTTGGGTGCAACAACTCCCCTATCAGGTACATTTCTTCTCCCAGGGTTTGATGAATATATTGTTGCATATAAAGATCGTTCAACAATTATAGACAGTAAATACCTTAAGCAGATAGTCTCAACTCCAAATGGAATTTTCGCACCAACTGTAATAAGTAATGGTAAAGTGATTGGAGTTTGGAAGAGGAAGCTCACAAAGAAAAAGGTGGAATTAGAGATCACCCAATTACTTCCCTACAGTGATGCGAAGAAAAAAGCTATAACAAAAACGGCTAGAGATTATGGGCGATTTATCGGAGAAAAATCTGATACCGATTTCAAGAATCACTCATTATTGAATAAATAGCCAAAGTTTACCAAGGGAAACAGCTTTTTTTATTACTTTGGTATTTCCAAAAACGAGCACTATGAGATCAGAAGAAAAAACTCCTGATGCCTACATTGATTCGTTACCCGAAGACCGTAAAAAAGTAATGGCTGAATTACGCAAAGCCATTAAAAAGAATATTGACAAAAAATTTTCTGAAGAAATGGGTTATGGCATGATGGGATATGCGGTACCACATAAAATTTACCCGGCAGGTTATCATTGCGATCCTAAACAGCCATTACCTTTTATGGGATTGGCATCCCAAAAGAATTTCATTGCTGTATATCACATGGGTGTTTACGCAGATAAAAAGTTATATGATTGGTTTGTGAAAGAATTTCCGAAACACACCAAATACAAATTAGACATGGGCAAGAGTTGCATACGGTTTAAGAAAATGGACGATGTGCCCGTGAAACTAATAGGTGAGTTAGCTGGAAAAATGAGCGTTAAAGACTGGATAGCTCTTTACGAGGAGAAAATGCTTCCTCCCAAAAAATAGTCCTACATAAATCTTAAAATCTCTAAATCAGAAATATCTTCAGGATCATCATTCAAAAATATCTCCCAACAAACCCCTGTACGCATTCAATTTGGCTTGTAATTGCATTATTTCCTGCTGCATATTTTTCATTCTGCTAAGCATATGTTCAATTGCTTCCAGGCCTTCTGTATTAATATCAAGGTCGTAGTGCAGGCGAATGAATTTCTCTACTTCATTTAACTGGTCATGTGCTAAAAAACTACGCCCTTCTATGGTTGTTACTGAAATAAGACCCGCTTCCTGCAATGAGGAAATAAAAGAAACCTGGATATTGTGGTAGGTACAAAATGTATCAGCCGGTATCAGTTCCTGCATTTCCATTTTTTATTTTTTAGATGAGAGGTTTCTCAATTGCTCAAATAACTTTTTCTCTTCTTCATTTAAGGAGTTTGGCAGCTTAACCTCATAGGTAACATATAGATCACCAAACTGCCCCTCTTTTTTATAAACAGGGAACCCCTTTTCCTTCAGTCGAACCTTTGTTCCGTTTTGGGTTACTGACTTTACTTTCAGTTTGAGTTTGCTATTGTCCAGCAGGTCTATGGTGACTTCTCCGCCAAGGATTGCAGTGTACAGATCAATTTGAGTGTTCAAGTAAAGGTCATCACCAACCCTGTTGAACATTGTGTTGTTTTGAATTCGGAATGTTATATACAGATCTCCTGCTGGTCCACCATTGACACCCTGTCCACCATGCCCTTTTAATTTTATTACCTGTCCATCCTCTACTCCTGCAGGAATAGTTATGCGAATATTCTTTCCATTTATATTAAAAGTTTGCGGATGTGTATTGTATGCATCAGTCAGGCTTATTTGAAGTTCCGCCTGAATATCCTGACCTCTGAATTTTCCCTGACTGGAACTTCTTCCTCTTCCTGAAGCGCGACCGAACATGGATTCAAAAAATTCAGAGAAATCACTTCCTTCCTGGTATTCATAATACTGCTCTCCACCCTGTTCTCCGCCAAATCCTCCAAATCCACCTCCGCCCCTACTACCTCCTGCTCTGTCTCCATATTCCTGTCTGGCCTTTTCGTATTGCTCCGCATTCTTCCAATCCTTACCATACTTGTCATACTTTTTTCTTTTTTCAGGATCACTCAAAACCTCATTAGCTTCATTGATCTGCTGAAAGGTTTTGTTAGCATTCTTGTCGTTAGGATTAAGATCGGGATGATGTTTGCGTGCGAGTTTGCGATATGCCTTCTTGATATCTTCTTCTGAAGCATTTTTGTCTAAGCCAAGAATTTTATAGTAGTCTATATAGTCCATGAATAATTTGAAAATTTGAAGATTTGAAAATTTGATAATGAGGAATAGAGAAAGATAATTTTGAACTCATTTTAATCATTATATACTTCAACTCATAATAACCGCATTTCTTATGGTGTCACGTCCTGAAAAAAGTTGACAGTTCATTGAATGATTTTTATTATGCATCAGCAGTAAGACGTCGACGGCTCTTCCTTAGAGCCAGGCGATCGGCTTACTGCGGTGGTTCTTTGGTGGACGGCTGATGGTATTTGTAGCTGTAAACTCCAATGTGGTCGTTGTTCATTATAACTTTTTATTCCCTCCCTGGCTGCTTTCGTAGCTTGCCGAAGGTCATCATAGGTTTCATCCAATCCATACTCTTGCTTTAATATTCCATTGACCCTTTCAGCCATGGCGTTTTCATAACAATTACCTGCTTGTGCCATGCTGATTTGAATGTTTCGCGACTTTAACCGCTTTACATATGCATGCGAGCAGTATTGAAACCCCCGGTCTGAATGATGGATCAATCCGGTGCAGTCTGGACATTGCCGCATTGCCTTGCCCAAGGCCTTGATGGCTCCTTGTATACCAAGATTATCTGTCAGCTCCCAGCCCACAATCTTGCGACTGTGACCATCAGTGATCAAAAACAAATATCCAAACCCGCTGCTGATCCTTACATACGTGATATCGCAAACCCATACCTGGTGCGGTTGGCTCGACTTGAATGTCAGTAGCTGGTTGGTATACTTGTGAAACCGGTGATGCGATTGGGTTGTTACTGCATACTTTCTCCTGCGTTTTACCAATAGCTCCCTTCGACCTAATAAATCAAAGAACTTATCACGACCTATTGCAGCATCCATTAAATGGATCCGATCGGCCAGCAGACTATACAACTTCCTTGTCCCCATCTTCTTGTTGCTCCTGCGTATTACCTGTACCATTTCTATGATCAGTTCCTCTTGAACCAAACCTCGTTGTCTTACAACCAAATGCTTGTAATATGCCTGGCGGCTGATGCCAAAAAATTTACACAATCCAATTACTGCGTACTCTTCTCTGAGTCTGGTGATGCTGCATCCCCAAAACTTTTTTTTAAATCTGTCTTGTATGCCTTGTTGGCTTCATCAATTACTGTTTCCAAACACTTTTGAGCTAGTATCGAATCGGCCAAGGCAAGTTTTAATTTGCGGATCTCCGCTTCCATCTTTTTTAACTGGTCCTTTTCTTCCATAGTCTCTATCCGAATGATTTTACCTATCAAATCAGATTTGCCAAACTTACGCATCCAGCGCTGAATCGTATCCTCCCCTTTAATCCCATAACGACGTTTGACCAAGGCTACTGATAATCCTTCCTGCTCTATCTCTCTAATTACCTTTTGCTTAAAGCTAATGCTGTACCGAATCACCGAATTGACATCTCTTGACATGTTTATCCCTTTTTAGATTGAGTAATACTGTCAACCTATAGCAGGACAAGACATGGCTTTCTGACCTCTGACTCCCGACACCTGACCTCGGATTTTATTTTCAAATTTTCAAATTTTCAAATTAAAACTCCTTCCAAGTCAAAGTCATATGCCTTCGTAATCTTCACATTCACAAAATCTCCAGGATAAAGGACATTTTCGGAATGAACAATGACTTCATTATCCACTTCCACACTGTCGAATTCAGTTCGACCAAGGTAGCGTCCAGCTTCCTTTTTGTCAATCAACACTCTGAATGTTTTTCCAACTTTCTCCATGTTTTTCTCAAAGCTTATCTCCTGCTGAACTTCCATGATCTCTTCGGCCCTTCTTTCTTTTTCGGCAGCAGGAATATTGTCAATGAGACCAAATGCTGATGTGCCTTCCTCATGTGAGTAAGTAAAAGTTCCAACCCGGTCAAATCTTTGATGTCGCAGAAATGATTTTAATTCTTCCACGTCTTCAATAGTCTCACCAGGAAAGCCCGCGATGAGTGTAGTGCGCAAGCAGATTCCAGGCACCCTTTCACGAATGTTGAGTATTAACTCTTCCATTTCATTGCGGGTGATCTGTCGCCTCATAGCCTGCAGCATATTGTCCGCAGCGTGCTGCAGCGGCATATCAAGGTAATTGCAGATGTTAGGTCTATCGCGCATTACATCAAGCAATTCCATTGGGAATTTATGCGGATATGCATAGTGAAGTCTTATCCATTCCAGGCCTTTTACATCGCTCAACCTTTTCAAAAGATCACTAATCATGCGCTTCTTGTATAGGTCAAGGCCGTAATAAGTTAATTCCTGGGCGATGAGCATGATTTCTTTTACCCCACGCTTAACCAGGAACTCTGCCTCTTTCACCAGATCATCCATTGATCTGCTGATATGATTACCACGCATTAGTGGAATAGCGCAAAACGCGCAAGTACGGTTGCAGCCTTCAGAGATTTTCAGATAAGCATAATGCGAAGGTGTGGCCAGAAACCGTTCTCCAATAAGCTCAGATTTATAATCTACTTCAAACCTTTTGAGGATCAGCGGCAATTCCATTGTTCCAAACCATGCATCTACTTCTGGAATTTCTTTTTGCAGGTCATCCCGATAGCGCTGGCTTAAGCATCCAGTGACATAAACCTTATCAAGCCGGCCTTTTTGTTTCAGCGCAACCTGATCAAGAATTGTATTGATCGATTCTTCTTTAGCTCTTTCAATAAATCCACAAGTATTTACAATAACGATGTTATGATCCTTTTTATCACTCTCATGCACAACCGGGATTTGATTGGCAACCAATTGGCCGCTCAAGACCTCACTGTCAACCATGTTCTTACTGCAACCCAGTGTGATGATATTGACTTTATCCTGTTTTAATGACCTTGCCTTCATAATGGAAGTCGCAAAGGTACTTCATCCATTCCGTGGAGTGAAAGGACAGCCCGACTTTAACTTAGGCCTTACTTTTGCTGCTTTTGTATTTAACCTGAAAATGAAGCGATGAAAAAAAAATTAATAGGATTGGTTCTTTCGCTGATCCTGGTATCTAGTTCCCAAGTTTCAGCGCAATCGTTGGGTACGAGTTATCGAACCGCGCTGGGAGTCAAATTTTGGCCAGGAGCAATAAGCATCAAGCATTTCGTAAAAACCGATCGTGCAATTGAAGGCCTTGGTTATTTCTGGGATAGAGGATTCAGATTTACAGGTTTATATGAAGTTCATGGGGATATACAGGGAGCTAGAGGATTGAAATGGTATGTTGGTCCTGGAGCCCATGTTGGGGTGTATAATGGTGGGTGGTTACGTCGTCGGGGGAATAAATCGTATCGTTATGATGATGGTGATTTTTCCTTAGGTATTGATGGGGTGCTTGGATTGGATTATAAAATCAAGGGAGCGCCAATCAATCTCAGTATTGATATTCAGCCATGGTTCGAGATAATTGAACATCCATATGCTGATATATGGGGCGGACTAGGGATACGATACACATTCTAATTTTGGAAAAACTGGCGAAACCTGGGGTCTTAGCGTCTTGGCGGTTTAATTCTGAGTAATAAGTCAAATTCCAAATCCCAAATCCCAAATAATAGGAAGCAAATAACCAATTATCAATAGAATGGTAATGAAATTTATTTCTTATTCTTTGGTTATTGCTATTTGGATCTTGGGTATTGCTAGTATGATTGGATCTTGGCGGTTAAACTCTTCTTCATTCTAGCTTAAACAGACTATCCACAAATTCATGCTTGTCGAAGATTAGCAGGTCTTCCATCTTCTCTCCGACACCAATAAATTTCACCGGTATTTTGAATTGATTCGCAATGGCAAGGACAACGCCTCCCTTTGCTGTACCATCCAGTTTGGTTATTGCGATTGCGGTTACATCTGTTGCAGCTGTAAATTGTTTAGCCTGCTCCAGTGCATTCTGGCCAGTAGAGCCATCAAGCACTAACAAAACTTCGTGAGGTGCTTCAGGGATAACTTTTTGAGCAACGCGACGGATCTTGCTTAATTCTTCCATGAGGTAAGCCTTGTTGTGAAGTCGTCCTGCAGTGTCAATTATGATCACATCTGCTCCTTTTGACACGCCGCTATGCATTGTATCAAAGGTTACTGCAGCTGGATCAGATCCCATGGGCTGCTTAACAATTGGCACTCCAACACGCTCGCTCCAGATAGTTAATTGGTCTACGGCTGCGGCCCGGAATGTATCGGCCGCCCCAAGCAAAACTGATTTTCCGGCCTTTTTAAAATTATATGCAAGCTTTCCGATAGTGGTTGTTTTGCCAACTCCATTCACTCCAACAACCAGGATAACAAACGGTTTTGCGGGGAGATCCGAATCAAAAGCATAGGTTGAACTCTCCGGTGCATCAACCAATAAATTTTCAATTTCATTTTGAAGTATTTCGTTTAATTCACTGGAAGTCACATATTTATCTCTTGCTACCCGCTTTTCAATATTCCCGATTATAGTGATTGTAGTATCAATTCCTACGTCAGCTCCTACGAGAGCTTCTTCCAGGCTATCGAGCACTTCCTCATCCACCATGCTCTTTCCAGCAATGGCCTTGGTGATCTTAGAAAAGAAGCCTTCCTTGGTTTTCTTAAGACCAGCATCAAGGCTTTCTTTTTCTTTCTGACCAAATATCTTATTGAAAAATCCCATTTTGTTAGTTTGAAATTAGTTCTGCAGGTCTTCTGATAAATAACAAAAGCTGCCTCGACAGGATCGGGACAGCTTCTACCTAAATACCGCATCAGGTTATTTTTGTGCGAGGAAATCTTTGATCTTGTCTTTGTGCACGATGGCCTCTTTGAAAGTATAGGCACCGCTTTTAGGACTGCGAACTGCACGAATCACCTTTGTCCAGTTCTTTGCTTCAGCTGCCGCTTTCTGATCCTTGGTCTTGATGGCCGTTTTTGCCGCTTTTGCCATGATATTCTTATTGTAAGATTAGTTTATTAACTGGTGGACTTGAACAAATCAACCGGATTTTCTACTTGATTTCCTTATGAACAGTATACTTCTTCAGGATTGGATTGTATTTTTTCAATTCCAGTCTTTCAGGAGAATTTTTCTTGTTTTTTTCAGAGATATACCTGCTAGTACCAGGTTTTCCAGTGTGTTTGTGTTCCGTACATTCCAGGATTACCTGAACACGATTTCCTTTCTTTGCCATTTCTTAAAATTGATATGTTCCTGGTTGGTAAATGAATTACTCAACCAATCAAAAATTAGATTTTTATTCCCTCTTTTCTTAGTTCTTTCACCACATTATACAACCCACGCTTGTTGATTGTTCTTATTCCCTCAGTTGACAATTTCAACGTGATCCATTTATCTTCTTCTGGAAGGTAAAAGCGCTTCTTTTGCAGGTTAGGCAAAAAACGACGTTTGGTCTTAATGTTTGAGTGAGAAACAGAATTACCCGTAATTGGAACCTTCCCCGTAACCTGACATACTCTAGCCATGACTTAAATTTAAGGACCGCAAAGGTGCGGAAAATCCATTGAATAATCAAAGAGTTAGGATAGTTTTTCCTTTAAATTTCCCCCAAAACTGTATTATTTGGTGAATGAAAATCAAAAACCTCAGTTTTAAGGCCAAATGGCCTGATTTTTAAGTTCACATCACCACAGCTGAAATGATATTAATTAACTTTCCAGCCCTGCATTTTATTAGAAAGGGCTGATGATGATACTATATGAAGAAAAGAATTGTTAGAGACATAAGCTGGTTATCCTTTAATGCCCGCGTATTGCAAGAGGCGGCTGATCCAACGGTTCCTTTGAAGGAACGTGTTAGATTCCTTGGCATTTTTTCCAATAATATGGATGAGTTTTTCAGGGTGAGAGTGGCAACACTTCGCCGGATGGCTGAAATAGGTGGCAAGAAGAAGCTGAATATGCATCTTGAACAAGCCCCGGACAAGATCCTTGAGCAGATCCAGTCAATTGTGTTGGAACAGCAGGCGGATTTTCATGTGATCTGGGAAAAGATCTTTACTGAGTTGCAAAGAGAAAAGATCTTCATTGTAACTGAGAAACAATTAAATAAGGAGCAGCAGCGCTTTGTGCAGCATCATTTTGAGGAAGAGGTTCGACCAAACATCATTCCCCTGATGATCGAAAGCATTCCTCAATTTCCATATCTAAGAGACAAGTCAATTTATCTCGGTGTTGTCCTGTCAAGGAAAGATGGCTCTATGAAAAGGAAGTACGCCCTCATCGAGGTTCCGAGTAGAGCTGTCGGAAGGTTTATTATACTTCCTTCAAACCCCGGTGAGACTTCAATCATTTTGTTGGAAGATGTAATCAGGTTCAATCTAAAAAGTATTTTTTCGTATTTCGGATATGACCGGTTTGATGCGTGGGTCTTCAAATTGACGAAGGATGCTGAAATGGATATTGATAATGACATTTCAACGAATATTATTCAGAAGATCGAGAAAGGTGTAAAGAACAGGAGAAAAGGAAAACCCGTAAGATTTGTTTTTGATAAGGAAGTGGATCAGGGACTTCTCACCTATCTTATGAGACGATTGGATCTAAAGCATGACGCCTTGATTCCGGGAGGTCGGATTCATAATTTCCGTCACTTCATGGATTTCCCAGATGTTTTTGCGAAAAAGAGTCAACGCAAAAGACCATTAAAGCATCCGTTACTTCTTAAGACAAATAGGGTAACCGATGTGGTGCTTCAGAAGGACATCATGCTGAATTTTCCTTACCAATCCTTCAACCCTGTCATTGATATGCTGCGCGAAGCAGCTATCGATCCTGACGTAACTGAGATAAAAATTACCTGTTACAGACTAGCACCAAATTCAAGAGTTATCAACGCGTTGGTCAATGCCGTTAGGAATGGTAAAAGAGTTACAGTTATGCTAGAACTGCGCGCGAGATTTGATGAGGAAGCAAATCTGAGTTGGAAAGAAGCCCTGGAAGAAGAAGGTGTAAGAGTACTGATAAGTATGCCAAACCTTAAAGTGCATGCGAAGATCTGCATGATCAAAAAGAGATTGCATAATCGTACAATACATTATGGATTTGTAAGTACGGGTAATCTCAATGAAAAGACATCAGCAATCTATGGTGATCATTGCCTGCTGACAGCCAACAGAAATATAATGGCAGATGTGAATCGTCTCTTCTTATATCTTGAGAAAAATAAGGATGGCGATGAATTATTAAAGTCGATGAAAACATTGATCCCCTGCCCTACAGCATTACGAAAAGAATTAATAAAATTGATCCATCGTGAGATAAAGAATGCCAAGAATAATATGGAGGCTTCTATTCTCTTAAAAATGAATTCACTTTCTGACGAAGAACTTATCAATGAACTTTATGAAGCTGCAAAGGCTGGGGTTGAAATTAAACTGATAATTCGCGGGATCTTTTGCATGTATTCTGAAAATCCGAAATTCAAAATTCCAGTGCAGGCAATTAGTATTGTGGATGAATATCTGGAACATGCAAGAGTGTTCATATTTCACAATGGAGGCGACGAGAAAGTTTATATATCTTCGGCCGATTGGATGGTGAGAAATTTAGATCATCGTGTTGAAGCAACTTGCCCTGTAATTGATGCCAATATCCGCCGTGTGCTCAAGCATATTTTGGAGATCCAGTTGAGTGATAATGTGAAGGCGCGTATTCTTGATAATGAGCTGAGTAATCGTTACGTAAGAAATAATGAAACAAAGAAAGTGCGGTCGCAGATAGATATATATAACTATCTCCAGCAAAAGACAATCAACCAACTCGAAGAAACCTCGAATGAAACCATATCCCCGCCAGCAATTGTTGAAACCTCTTAAGCCAGGAATGCATGCGACTTGCCGCTATTGACATAGGAAGTAACGCAGCAAGGTTGTTGATCACTGAAGTGATTCAAAACAATGGCAAGCCTGAATTCAATAAGTTAAACCTGGTAAGGGTTCCTCTCCGTCTTGGATTTGATGTTTTTGAAGAAAAAAAGATCTCTCCTGAGAAAGAAGAGATGATCCTCAATACTATTAAGTCGTATAAATATTTACTTCAGGCATATGGCGTAACTAATGTAAAGGCTTGCGCCACTTCAGCCATGCGTGATGCAGAAAATGCTGATGAAATCATCGCAAGAGTAAAATCTGAAACAGGAATAGAGATTGAAGTCATTTCAGGAGATACTGAAGCCTCAATGATCTATGAGAACCATGTTGCGGAGAATATGGATAAGAACCATTCATATCTCTACATAGATGTTGGAGGTGGAAGTACAGAACTCACATTTTTTGCCGATGGGAAACTGGTGTTCAAGGAGTCATTTAATATTGGTACAATTCGTCTCTTGAAAAACCAGGTGGAAGAAAAGCAATGGGATGAGATGAAGGAATTTATTAAAAAAGGATTGAAGGATCATAATAACGATGTGATCGCGATTGGCTCTGGAGGAAATATCAACAAGGTGTTTTCCTTGTCGAAGCGAAAAGAAGGAAAGCCTCTCTTTCTGGAACTTCTCAAAGATTATTATAAGGAGTTAGGAAATTCAAGCCTTGCAGACAGGATCAGGTTATATAAACTCAGGGAAGACCGGGCAGATGTTATTGTTCCGGCACTATTAATATATATAAACGTCATGCGATGGGCCAATGCTCAGGAAATATATGTGCCCAAGATCGGATTGGCGGATGGATTGGTGCAACATCTGTATGAGGAACTGCGGGGAAAATTTGAAAATTTGAAAGTTTGAAAATAAATTATTTAACCGCAAAGAAACAAAGACGCAAGGGACGCCAGGATTCTTAGCGAAACTCAGCGTCATTGCGTCCTAGCGGTTAAGAAAAGTTACCTTGCATTTATGTCAGTCAATAAAGAAGTGAAACGCATTACGACCAATACTCTCCAAAAAATGAAATCTAATGGCGAGAGGATCGCCATGATAACAGCATATGATTTTTCATTTGCCAAGATTTTTGATGAGGCCGAAATAGATGTGATACTTGTTGGTGATTCTGCTTCCAATGTAATAGCCGGACATGAAACCACTTTGCCAATTACGCTTGACCAGATGATCTATCATGCTGGAGCTGTAATTCGTGGAGTAAGGCGTTGCCTCGTGGTGGTTGATATTCCATTCGGTTCATACCAGTCCAATTCAAAAGAGGCCCTTTCCTCTGCCGTGAGGATCATGAAGGAAACTGGTGCGCATGCAGTTAAAGTTGAAGGAGGGGAAGAAGTACTTGAAAGCATTAATAGAATAATTGCGGCGGGTGTTCCAGTGATGGGTCATCTCGGACTTACACCACAATCAATTTATAAATTCGGGACCTACAGTGTGAGAGCAAAGGAAGAAGAAGAGGCAAACAAATTAAGAAATGATGCGAAGCTTTTGCAGGAGGCGGGATGTTTTGCACTGGTTCTTGAAAAAATTCCTGCTGCCCTGGCTAAAGAGGTTTCAGAAAGTCTGCATATACCAACAATCGGCATCGGTGCCGGTAAATTCTGCGATGGTCAGGTACTTGTCATGCATGACATGCTTGGTATCAATACAGAATTCAGGCCTCGTTTTCTAAGACAATATCTCAACATGCACGAACAGATCACTGGTGCTGTTCAGCATTATATCAAGGATGTAAAATCAAGGGAATTCCCGAACGAGCAGGAGCAGTATTAGTGATTAGTTGATTGGTTGATTGGTTGATTGGTTGATTGATTGGTTGAATGGTTGATTGGTTGATTGGTTGATTGGTTGATTGGTTGAATTGTACAGTGACGCAATTTAGCAGCTTATCGGTTAAAAATCTTGAATCACTAAATTCCAAAATCACAAATAATATTGATTCTGTTTACAAGTTAACTATTCAACTATTCAACTACTCAACATTCTCTAATGTGCTTTCTCAAACATTATGAAAAAAAAGGTTCTGTCGAATCCGGTTCTGTTGGGCAGTATCACTATCTCTCTCCTTAGCATTACCCAGCCATTCTTTTTCATATGATCTATCAAAGAAATTCCTGTTTTGAATTCGATCCTTTTTCCATTTGCATCAGTAAATTTTTGTTTTTCAGGTAAGCGCTTTCCTGTATCAACGGCTTCAACAAAGAATAAGTAGGGATGTGAAGTATGAACTACTTCCATTAATTGAATGGTTGTATCGGCATTAATATTTTCACCATTCACAAAAACCTGTGCGCGGGTTATGGAAAAACTTAACAAACCAGCTAATAATAAAATGGGGGTAATAAATATTTTCATACGTCCAGAATTTTAATCATTGACAAATGGTTTGAAATGTTTGCTGGTTAAGGAATTTATAAAGAGTTGAATTGTTCATTTGTTGATTTGTGAAATTCTTCATTTGGATTTTCAATATCCCTATTACCTATTTAACGATTCAACAAATCAACATTTCAACTATTTAGCCATTCAACCAATCCTGGTATCTTTGCACCTCATTATTTCATATGGAAAAAACACTTTCTGCCCTGAAAATCAAAAGTGAAAATGCTGGTATTTCAACTGGTACAGATTGGCTTGAATCAACAGGAGAATTGATACAATCTTTCTCTCCAGTTGATGGGAAACTTATTGGATCTGTAAGAGCTGCAGATAGGAATTCTTATGAAGCGGTGATCAAAAAGGCTGAGTCGGCATTTACACAATGGCGCACCTGGCCTGCTCCTAAACGCGGTGAGGTTGTGCGACAGGTTGGGGAGGCTTTAAGAAAGAATAAAGAAGAGCTTGGAAAACTCGTGTCATACGAAATGGGCAAGAGCTTACAGGAAGGATATGGGGAGGTGCAGGAAATGATTGATATCTGTGATTTTGCAGTTGGACTTTCCAGGCAGTTACACGGATTAACAATGCATAGTGAAAGACCAGGACACAGGATGTACGAGCAATGGCATCCACTTGGCCTTGTAGGAATTATATCGGCCTTCAATTTTCCTGTAGCTGTATGGAGCTGGAATAGTATGCTTGGCTGGGTTTGCGGCGATGTATGCATCTGGAAGCCGTCAGAAAAGACACCACTTTGCGCAATTGCCTGTCAACAAATTGTCTCGGAGGTACTCAAGAAAAATGAAGTTCCAGAAGGAGTTAATAACCTTATCATAGGTGGTAGAGATGTAGGTGAATGGATGGCAAATGATCCCAGGATTCCTTTGATTTCGGCGACAGGTTCTACCAGGATGGGAAAATCTGTTGGTGCAGCGGTTGGTGCAAGACTTGGTCGTTCATTGCTTGAACTTGGTGGTAACAACGCCATAATAATTTCAGAGCAGGCAGATCTTGAAATTGCACTGCCAGGATCTGTTTTTGGGGCTGTTGGAACGGCTGGGCAAAGGTGTACCTCCACTCGTAGGCTAATTGTTCATGAAAAGGTCTATGATACAATGAAGAGCAAATTATCTGCTGCATATAAACAATTAAGTATCGGCAATCCTCTTGAGGAAAAGAATCATGTTGGGCCACTTATTGATAAACATGCTGTGGAAATGTACAAACAGGCCGTTTCAGATTGTAAGGCTCAGGGAGGAAAGTTTCTTATTGAAGGCAAGATTCTCGAAGGCGATGGTTATGAGAGCGGATGTTACGTTCAACCATGCATAGCCGAAGTTGAGCCCGGTTTGAAAATTGTCCAGCAGGAAACTTTTGCCCCAATCCTTTACCTTATGAAATACTCAACTTTTGAGGAAGCCATCCAAATTCAAAATAATGTCCCTCAGGGACTTTCTTCAGCCATCATGACCCTTAATCTGAGGGAGGCCGAGCAGTTTCTGTCCTTTTCAGGAAGCGATTGTGGGATTGCAAATGTTAATATTGGCACTTCAGGAGCCGAGATTGGGGGTGCTTTTGGGGGAGAAAAAGAAACTGGCGGTGGCAGGGAAAGCGGCAGTGACGCCTGGAAGGTCTATATGAGGCGGCAAACCAATACAATTAACTATTCTGCCCAACTACCCCTTGCTCAAGGCATCAAATTTGATCTAAACACATTAACAGACCCTTAAAAGCCGTTTATCAAACATTAGTCGTCTTTAAATAGATCAACGACTATTTTTAACGGAACACATTGAAAACTGTTTTTCCAATTTCAAACCCAATTAGAATATGATCATGAATAAACGCGTGATCAGCGGCCTGCTGATCGCATTCACGCTCTCCTTGGTGGGTAGTACCAGCACCTCTGCCCAGGGCACAAGCCAGAAAAAGGAAACTCCAAGAGGCTGGCATACACTGGACAAAGAGAAGGATGGTTATTATGGAGTCAGCCTTGACAAAGCTTATGAATTTGTTAAAGGAAAAAAAGGCAATACGGTTATTGTTGCCGTAATAGATTCAGGGATCGACACTCTACACGAGGACCTGCGTGAGATCCTTTGGCGTAATCCAAAGGAAATACCCGGCAATGGTATTGATGATGATGGCAATGGTTATGTTGATGATATTTTCGGCTGGAATTTCCTTGGTGGAAAGGATGGCAGGAATGTGACCAAGGATTCTTATGAAGGAGCAAGGGTATACCATAAACTGAAAGCAAAGTATGCCGGTAAGGAAATAGATCCGTCTACACTTAGTCCTGAAGCAAAAGCTGAATATGAAGTTTGGTTAAAAGCGCGCAAGAAAATTGAAGGCGAAGAAGTCGGGGGTGGCATTGATCTGATGATCTTCAAGAGAGCCCTTCAATCTGCGATCAAAAATGATAGCGTAGTTCGCAAGGCGATTGGCAAAGAAATATACACTGGAAAGGAATTGCAGGAATTCACTGCAAGTACTCCAGAAGCGAGATCAGCCAAAAATGCCTTTCTCTATCTATTCAAGGCATATGATATAATGGACCAAACAAACCAGGAGTTCATTTCAGATTTCTCAGAATTCATCAGTTCAGAAGAGCGTAAGGCTGAAGCGAAAGAACGAGTTCCTACACCTTATCGTCAGGAAATAGTTCAGGATAATGAAGAAGATATTAATGATAAGAACTATGGAAATTCAAATGTGATGGTTGATATCGAGTCTCCGGTGCATGGCACTCACGTAGCTGGAATTATTGCAGCAAAACGCAATAATGGAAAGGGAATGGATGGTATTGCGGATAATGTTCAGATCATGATGTTGCGTGCCGTTCCTGACGGTGATGAACACGACAAGGATATTGCGCTTGCAATACGTTATGCAGTTGACAATGGTGCAAAGATCATCAATATGAGCTTTGGAAAAGATTTTTCACCGAATAAGAAGTGGGTGGATGAAGCTGTAAAATATGCGGAGAGTAAGGGAGTGTTGCTTGTTCATGCAGCTGGTAATGATCATAAGAATATTGATACAACAGATAACTATCCAAATTCAAATCTTGAATATCTTAAAGTAAGAGCTAATAATTATATCTCTGTTGGTGCAAGCAGTGATCCAACAGCGGAATCCGGATTCAAAAGCTTTACAGCCTCATTTTCAAATTATGGCAAGAACCAGGTTGATGTTTTTGCTCCGGGAACTAAAATTTATTCCACTACTCCTGGAAGTAATTATCGGAATCTCCAGGGAACAAGTATGGCATCACCGGTAGTTGCCGGAGTTGCGGCATTAGTACTCTCTTACTATCCTAACCTTACACCTGCCCAATTGAAATGGGTAATTGAAAAAAGTGCCACTCCCCTTACTGCCAAGGTAAAATTGCCTGGAAGTGAAGATGAGATGGTTATGCTTTCAGAGATAAGCAGAACTGGAGGAGTTGTTAATGCATATGCTGCTTTGAAGCTGGCTGAAACTTTGAAGCCTTCCAAAAAAGAGAATCTTCCCAAATCGAGCTTGAAAAACAAGAAGAACGGCTAGGAATAACAGTTAGATAAAATATTTACATGTAAGCCGCCTTCAAACAGGCGGCTTTTTCTTTTTCCTGATGTTTTATTTGATACTTTTAATGTTCCAAAAAATTTATTTATGCCAGGGAAAGCAGACGTTCTTGCCGCCGAATATTATCATACCTATATTAATAAAGCCTCTGATGATGAATTGCTGAGTGCAATTGAAAAGAATTCCAAAAATTTCCGCAAGTTGCTAAAGAAAATACCTAAGAAAAAGATCGATCATGCGTATGCTGAAGGCAAATGGACAATTAAAGAATTATTACAACACATAATAGATGCAGAACGAGTCTTTGCATTCAGGGCGCTCAATTTCGCCAGAAAAGATGCGAGCCCTCTCCCAAGTTTCGATGAAAATAACTGGGCTGCAAATTCACAGGCAGGTCAGCGCTCATGGAATGATCTGGTAGACGAATTCAAAACCGTTAGAGCATCCAATGAGATCATGTTTGCTTCCTTCTCCGATGATCAACTTCGCTCAATAGGTATTGCAAGCGGTAAGGAATTCAATGTACTAGCAATTGGATATATCCTGGCGGGCCACGTAGAACATCATATCGATATCATTAAGGACCGATACCTTACAAAAAAATCATAGAGATCGATCAATTTCTTAAGGAGTTGTAAAATCTTGGCAGCATTCTTGCGTTTTCCTGTACATGAAAATCCGTCCTATGCTAACCCTGGCATTGGTAACCCTTGCCTATGCCTCAAACTCCCAGGTAAACTATACCGCTAACGACTTCGCACACGTGAATTCCTATAATGGGAATTTTCTTTTTGGATCTAATCTTGGCTGGTATTCTTCATGGGATGATCAAAGCCTTGCAGACATTGCAGCCGGGAACCCTTCCAGAAATGTTAGAGGTGCCGGAGTCAAAACACTAAGACCATCTTTGTATGAAGAATTCCTTGAAAGTTGGGGATATGATGTTCGGTTAGCCGAATTCAATCATTACCAATCTTTAGGTATTCGTGATAATACTGTCTTCCTGGGTTTGCCTGCAGCGGCCAATCATAAAGACAATGCCCATTACGGTGGTTGTGCTGACGAATCAAATCTTTTTCAAAACATGTACACTCCCATTTGGGATGGGGGAGCAAATGGAACTCCCGTAAACGAGAACAATTATTTTGCTCTCTACGTTTACAAAACTGTATCCCGTTATAAGACCTATACCAAATTCTGGGAGATCATCAATGAGCCCGACTTCAGCTATTCTGCATTGAGCTGGGCTGATGTTGGAACACCTGGAAATTGGTGGCAGAACAATCCTGCCCCTTGTGATCTCGCTAATCTAAAGGCTCCTATATTTCATTACATAAGACTTTTGCGCATAAGCTATGAGGTGATAAAGACAATTGATCCTACAGCCTATGTAGCAACCGGTGGTATTGGTTATCCAAGTTTCCTGGATGCCGTCCTTCGCAATACAGATAATCCCGTGGATGGTTCTGTAACGGCAGAATATCCATTGAAGGGTGGTGCTTATTTCGATGTTCTAAGCTTCCACTCCTATCCTGCATATGATCTTAAGTATTGGGATAATAGCATTATGCAAATGGTTTATACCCGTCATTCAGATGCAGCGGCAAATGCATTTATAAACCTGAAGAATACTTTTCAGACGGTCTTATCTAACTACGGTTATAACGGCACAACCTACCCGCAAAAAATATGGATTTGCACAGAAAGTAATATTCCCAAGAAGGCAGTCGGTGGCCTGATCGGGTCTATTGAAGCACAGAGAAATTATATTTTGAAAGCGATCGTTGAAGCACAGCGAAATAATATCAGGCAATTGTATGTTTTCAATCTTGGTGATGATAAAACACTCGCTGAAGCATCAGATGGATTTCAAACAATGGGTCTTTATCAAAAGCTGGAGGGAATTGGTCCTCTCGCCAATGGCGGAGTTTACAATCAGCAGTATAATGAAATGGGAATCTCTTACAAAACCGCTTCTGATATATTAAGTGGCTTTGCATATGATAACAACCGTACACAGCTTCTTAATCTTTCAGGCACTTCAAAGGGTGCTGCCTTTAAAGACAATACTGGTGGATATGTATATGTTCTTTGGGCTGCGACCAGCATAGATGGATCGGAAGCAACTTCATCGACTTATTCTTTTCCTTTAGGTTTGAACCTTGCTTCAATGATCAATAAGCGTGAATGGAATTATTCTGTATCAGGAATTACAAGCACTATCTCTTCTTCAAATATTGCCCTTTCAGGAACGCCGATATTTCTATATGAAAGTCTGTTGTTGGTTGACCTACACCAGGATTCAGCTAGAAAGAGGATAACAGAGAAAGAGTTACAGGTGATTGTTTCTCCAAATCCGGCCAGCGCTGAGGCCACAGTGAAATTTACTTTGAAGAATACTTCCAATGTGAGCCTTGAATTGTTTGATGCAAATGGAAAGCAGATTCAATCTATCATCCAATCAAAATCCTTCCCTAAGGGGACACATACTATTCCATTGAAAATGGTTAGGGAACTGGCTGGAGGTATTTATTATGTTCGATTTGAAACTCCCAATGCGAAGTTCATAAAGAAACTCGTGGTAGCTCGATAAGTAGTGGAAGACTAACCGCCAGGAAACGAAGGCGCAAAGTTCCGCCAGAATCCTTGCGTTCCTCCGCGCCTTCTGGCATACTTCATAGAATGGGAAGGATGTATTCACTGATTTTTGTAACGCAAAGAGCGCAATGAAATCGCAATGATCGCAGAGAGTTATTATGAGGGTAAAGCATTTACCAGACTCTCTTTGCGATTCTTAGCGTATACTTTGCGCCCTTTGCGATACCTCTACATTAAAAAACAAGTATCCAGGCCCATTATTTTTGCGTAAAGAGCGACATTGCAAATAAATAATAAAAAGACCGAAGCAATGCTTCGGCCTATATTTTCAAATTTTCAAATTTTCAAATTCATTAATTTCTCTTCACCAGGTTTCTCTGTGTAATCATATCATCCACTACTTTCACTGCTTCACCCAGGTAGATATCTGACTTTAGATTCTTCAACCAATTATTATAACGTTCGCCTTTAGCTGAATCATCCTTGTACTTGTTTGCATCCTGAGGCAGGGTTTCAACTGATAATTGTTGACTAAGTTTATTCAAACTATCAATTTGTTTCACTGCCAGGCGAATCTGACCTTGTTCAAGTTTGTATTTAGAAAGACTGAGAGAGTATTGGCGATCATTTTGTTTTGAAAGCCATTCTGCGTTATTTCTGATCAGGTTGAATGCTGCGCTATTCTTTACCCTGTCTTCGCTATGAGTACGAACAATGTTCACATCATAATCAGCCTTCCATGGATTATAGTCAGCCTTCCGGATCTCATCCCATGGTAAGGCATCAGGATTGTCTTTTTCACGGATCTTGCTGTATTCAAATACATCAGGAATGATTACATCTGAAGAAACTCCCTTCAACTGAGTGGAGCCACCATTTATGCGATAAAATTTCTGCAGTGTCAACTTAATAGTTCCAAGGTCACTATCTGTCTGCAAAAATCCAAGGTTCTTATCAAGACCAATGTTTCTTTGAACAGTTCCTTTTCCATATGTAGTAGTGCTACCAATTACAACACCACGTTTGTAATCCTGGATAGCAGCTGCAAATATTTCTGAAGCAGAAGCACTCAGCTCGTTTACCATTACTGCAAGAGGACCATCATATAAAACCGAACGGTCTTTGTCGCGAAGTATTTGCGCCTTTCCTTCTCTATCCTTAACCTGCACAATTGGGCCTTCTTCAATGAAAAGCCCGGCCATTTGCACAACATCATATAAAGAACCACCTCCATTATTGCGAAGGTCTATAATGATTCCATCAACCTTTTGTTCTTTGAGTTTGGTAACCTCTTTTGCAACATCAACATACGATCTGTTCCCTTGCGGGTTATCGAAATCAGCATAAAATTCAGGAAGGAAAATATATCCAATTTTGCCAGTAGGTGAATTCACTACTGCAGATCTTGCAAAAGTTTCATCCTGCACTATTTCATCGCGGATAAGGGAAACAATCTTAATGCTGCCATCTACTTTTTTGACTGTCAACCTAACCTCAGTTCCTTTAGAACCACGAATAAGCTTAACTGCATCTTCAACAAGATATCCGGTCAGATCAACAGGTTCTTTTTCTCCCTGTCCTACTTTCTGAATAGCGTCTCCAACTTGTATTTGGCCTGATTTCCATGCTGGACTTCCAGTTAAAAGTGTTCCGATCTTGATTGATCCATCATCATCACGCAGAGAGGCGCCAATTCCAAAAAACCGGCCACTCATCTGTTCATCAAAATATCTTTTTTCAACCGGAGGGAAGAAAGTTGTATGCGGATCCATTGATTCCGTGATGGTGTTCACCAACATATTGAACCTGTCATCATCAGTCATTTTGAACTTCAAACGATCAAAATAGCGCTCCATGATCTTCACTGCCCTTGCTCTTGCATCCTTTTCTAATTGTTCGTTGGTCTTGGCAACAAACCCCTCTTTTCCTTTATTGGTTTCCTGTCCATCCAGCAAATCTGAATAGCGCTCCAAAACCATGAACTTCAAACGTTTTCTCCAGGCCTCTTTCCTCTCAGCTTCGGAACCTGGAAATTGGACTTTTTCATAGTCCAGGTTTATAGATTCATCTTTTGTAAAATCGAATGGTTTATCTAGAATTTCTTTATAGATGCTCTCGGCCTCAGCAAGGCGTTTCTTGTATATTTCAACGAAGGCGGGGAAGAACTGAATTGCCGCTCCGTTTATTTCGTCATCGATCCTTGAATCATATTTGCGCAGGGCTTCAATGTCTGATTTCAACAGGATATTCTTCTCAGCATCAATATCACCCAGGTATTTATTGAAAATCTCCTGCGAGAATTTATCATCAAGCTTCTTAGGGCTATAATGGATTTCCTCCAGCATGATCCCCACATTGCGGAGAATCTTCTCATACTTCGTAGGGGTTGGTTCACTACCCAATCCAAGGGTACGAAATCCAACGAAGATTCCGGCGGCCAGGATCAGTAGTACCACGGGTAGATTGCGCTTGTTAATCATATACTTTAAGACTTTGGTCATTGCTTCCAAAAATAACGATAATTGATGCGTGTTGTTGTCGCCACAATAATATTAACAACAGCTTTGCCACAAATTGTATGAGTGGAATTTGATGTAAAAATCTGTGAAAGAAATGTACATGACGAAGGCCCCTTTTTTAGAGTTTGAATGTTTGAGTGTTTGAGAGTTGAATCCACTTCCCGATCATGGCATTTAACATTCAAACAATCAAACAATCAAACTTCTGAATCGACAACTGGCAGAGAAGAATGTGAATTTGCTTTGAGGGAGCGTGGGAATGAAATTTGTAGTGTTATGAGGTATATATTCATCAGAAATGAAAAAACCGCCAAGTTTTGACTGTGGATGCCGGATGGCAGACAGTTTCGACCTGACGGTGAGTGGGTGACTGACCGGGTTCGAACCGGCGACCCTTAGAACCACAATCTAATGCTCTAACCAGCTGAGCTACAGCCACCATAAACCCTATTGATCTGTTCAGCAGGGGAGCAAAAATAATGGAAATTGAATTTTATTCAAAGAAAGAAAATTCCGAATCTGTCCCATTTCTCTCCAATTGACCTCCTTTTAAAACGGATTTCAAAAAGAAACTCAAATATTTCCGAAGGCACCGTATCAATTTGGCGTCCAATACAAAAAATTTAAGAATTCACCTTTGCCCAACTTTTTCCAAAACAGTCTCATGAAAAATCTATTAGTTCTGGCTTTAGTTCTTACACAGCTTTCAGTTTTAGCCCAACAGCCCGGTCCCGGAAGGGCAGGAATGCAACGAAATGGCCAATCATTGAATATCGGCCACCTCTACGGTAAGATTGTAGACGGTAAGACAAACAAACCTGTTGATGGGGTTTCCATACAGTTGATATTATCCAAGATGGATACGGCCACAAAGAAGCCAAAAGACAGTGTAATGGCTGGAATGTTCACCAATAGAAGAGGTGAATTCAGCTTTGAAGGCGTACCGGTTTTTGGCAACCTGCGGTTAGCAATCACTACGGTAGGGTATAAAATGATCGAACAGAGGGTCTCCTTCAGCATGCAGCCTGGTGGAGATATGATGTCTGCAATTGATAAAGATCTTGGAAATATCAAGCTTGAGGAAGATGCTAAGGTTCTCGAACAGGTAACTGTAACTGGATCCAAGTCGCTGGTGCAACTAGGTGTTGATCGAAAAGTATTTAATGTAGAAAAGAATCTTACTTCTGTTGGTGGAACTGCCGTTGATGTTATGCGGAATGTTCCATCAGTAGCAGTTGACATAGATGGAAATGTGACCTTGCGGAATAATGCACCTCAGATTTTTGTTGACGGAAGACCATCAACTCTAACACTTGAGCAAATTCCTGCAGATGCCATTCAGAGTATTGAACTAATTACCAATCCATCGGCAAAATTTGATGCTTCCGGTGGAAGTTCTGGAATCATCAATATCGTATTGAAGAAGACCAGGAAGACAGGTTACAATGGAAACATCCGTACTGGTATCGATTCCAGAGGTCGCGTCAACTTCGGTGGTGATATCAACCTGCGTCAGGGAAAAGTTAATCTCTTCGGAAATGCAAATTTCAATCAAAGAAAATCTATAGGAAACGGTACGACTGACAGGGTTACTTTTAATACTACTCCCAATTCAATCAGTCACCAGGAGGATAAGAATATTGGTCGTGGCCAATTTGCTTTTGGAAGGCTTGGCCTTGATTATTTTATTGATAACAGAAATACGATTACGGTTTCTGGAGTTGCCGTTCGAGGCAAATTCAGACCGATAACCGAAACCGATCTTTTCTACAACCGCGTTGGTAGTTCAACGCCAGATACATTCTCCAGAAGGATTTCCAATACTGAAGGGAACTTCAGGAATTTTGGAGGGATGATGAGCTTTAAGCACAACTTCCCGAAGGCAGGCAAAGAATGGACTGCGGATATCAATTATAACAGGAGCCGCAACAATAATTTCAATACAGTTACCTCGAATACATATGCTTTTAAAGGCGGGCCACAACTTGGTTCTTATACTCAAATTCAGGAAGGTGGCGGTAACAACCAATTCCTGACTTTGCAAACTGATTATTCAAACCCATTAAAAGAAAAATCGAAGTTTGAAATGGGTGCAAGGGCAAGTATCAGAAAGGTTGTAAGCAGCAATCAGATCAGTTTGAGAGCGCCCGATGGCAGTCTTAAAGTGAGTGATTCACTCTCTTCAACTTATAGCAATGATGAAGAGGTATATGCAGGGTATGCAACTTTTTCAAACCAGGTTAAAAATTTTGGATACCAGTTGGGTCTCAGACTTGAGAGTTCAGAATATCAGGGAAGATTAGGTAGAAAATTTTCGGGCAAGGATTCCATTACAGAATTCAGCAACAGTTTTCCTATCAGTCTTTTCCCAAGTCTTTTCCTTACTCAAAAATTGAAAGCTGATCAGGAATTGCAGTTGAACTATACGAGAAGGATCAACCGCCCAAATTTCTTCCAGCTGTTTCCTTTCATAGATTATAGCGATTCATTAAACCTGAGCCAGGGAAATCCAGGCTTGAGTCCTGAGTTCACTAACTCCCTTGAATTTTCATATATGAAAATGTTCAAAGGAAATAACAGTCTCTTGCTTAGTGCCTACTATAAGAATACAAATGATCTCATCACGAGATATGCATACGACACATTGATCGCGGAAAAGCAACGCATCATCAATAGTTTCATCAATGCTAACTCCAGCAATATTTACGGGGTTGAACTTACCGTGAGAAATGGACTTACAAAGTGGTGGGAACTTAATACAAACCTTAATCTTTTCTCTTCCAAGATCAATATTGATGATCCTACAGTTGATCAGCAAGAGAGGCTGTATAGCTTTTTTGCCAAGGTCAATAATAACTTCAAACTACCTAAGAATTTCACTATTCAGTTAAGTGGTGATTATACATCCAAAACCATTCTACCTCCAGGAGGTAGTGGCGGTGGAGGTGGTGGCGGCGGTCGCGGTGGAGGTGGCGGAGGCGGTGGATTTTTCGGAGCGTCCCAATCCACTTCTCAGGGATTTATCCGTCCTGCTTATGGTATTGATGCGGCGATCAGATTTGAATTCCTGAAAGAAAAGAGGGCTTCACTTTCATTAAGCGTGAACGATATCTTTAGAACTCGCGTGAGTGATATTCATTCTGAATCGATCTTCTTTACGCAGGATGTATTTCGTCGCCGTGATCCACAGATCTTCAGGTTGAACTTCAACTTACGCTTCGGGAAATTCGATGTGAATCTCTTCAAGCGCAAGAATATTAGAGGTGAGCAGGAAGGAATTCAAGGTGGAATGCAGGGGGTGCAACAATAGGATCGTGAGTCGTGAATCGTGAGTGCTGGCGCTCCTTTGCGTCCTGGCGCCTTGGCGGTTAAGTCTTCAAACCCTAAACACTAAACCCGAAACTCGCATGCCTTTTACCTACCTCGCTCTTGGAGATTCATATACTATTGGTGAAAACCTAAAACAGCAAGATAGTTTTCCATTTCAATTAGTCTCGATCTTAAGTAAGAGCGGCATTGATTTCACGCCTCCAACAGTGATCGCAAAGACCGGCTGGACAACCAGTGAATTGTTAGCTGCCATTGATCGCACCAAACTGAAATCTTCATATGATTTTGTAACCCTCCTTATAGGAGTTAACAATCAATACAGGAATGAATCTCTCAGCACCTACAAAATCGAATTCGACAAGCTCCTTAATCTTGCAATAGGTTTCACAGGTAAACATCCCTGGCATGTGATGGTGGTTTCAATTCCCGACTGGGGCACCACTCCTTTTGCTGAAGGAAGAGATAAGGTTCAAATAGCAAAAGAAATAGATTCCTTCAATGAAGTGAATAAAAGAATCAGCGACCAATATAATGTTGGCTATTTGGATATTACTGCAAGAAGCAGGGCTGATGGAATGAAACCACAAAATCTTACTTCAGACTTGCTGCATTATTCTCCAGTTGAATACACACATTGGGCGAGTGAAATAGCCGATCGGATTAGCAAGGTCTTCTCATTTTGAAATTTTGGAATTGGGAAATTTCGAAATTATCCTTGCGTCACCTCGCGCCTTTGTTCCTTGGCGGTTAAATTAATTTTTCCAATACATTCTTATACCCCCTTCCCACCGGAATACTAACTCCACTTATCTCCACCATTTCAGAATTAAACGACCGTATCTTATTAACAGCAACGATAAAAGATCGATGAATCCTCTTAAAAAGTGATTCAGGCAAAAGACTTTCAATCTCATGAGTACTCATCTTCGTCAAATAAGAATTATCATGCGTTACAATCTTGATATATTCTTTCTGACTTTCGATGTACAGGATTTCCGCGAAGAAAATTTTTACTTTCTTAAGTTGAATGTTGACAAACAGATAATCCTTTGTGCATTCAGGAATTGACTTTTCTGGAAGCATTTGTTTTTTTACTTTATTGATAGCCGCCAGAAAACGTTCGAATTCGAAAGGCTTTAAGAGATAGTCCAGGACGTTAAATTCATAACCCTCCAGGGCATACTCATGATAGGCAGTTGTAATAATTACTTCAGGTGGGTTTGCCAGGGTTTTTAGAAAGGATAATCCAGTTATTTCCGGGAGATGAATGTCTAAAAACATGAGGTCAACATGATGATCTCTAAGATGCTCCATAGCGTCGATCGCGTCCTCAAATGATCCTTCTAATTCAAGAGAAGGAACCCTTGAAATATAACCTTCCAGCATTTGCCTTGCCAGTGGTTCATCTTCAACAATGATGCATTTCAGTTTAGACATGGCTTGAAAGATTGATCGTTAATTCGGCTGTGAATATTGAATCTTCCTGTTTGGTAACTAACTCAAACTGTTTATAAAGCAAATCAAGTCGACGCCTCAGGTTGGTTAGCCCAATATTGCTTTTTGTTTCGTCGTAGTTGGTGGTTGAATAACTGGAATTTTTTACAACGAAGTTCAATGTTCTTTTCCGAAGAACACAATTCACATCAACAAATCGCTTCCCTCTTGATTGAGAAACGCCATGTTTAAAGGCGTTTTCGACAAGTGGTATGAGCAAAAGCGGAGGTATCATTTGGGCTAAGTCGTCTATCTCATATTTGAAATCAATTGCAACAGTCTCATTGTACCGGAGTTTTTCCAGGTCTATGTAATCTGTGAGGATTTTGATTTCTTTCTCAATGGTGATGAATTCGTTGTCAGTTTCATAAAGCAGGTAGCGCAGGATCTTTGATAATCGGAGAACAGATTCAGACACCAATTGGGGTTGAAATTGCGATAACGAATAGATATTATTCAAGGTGTTGAAAAGAAAATGCGGATTTATCTGTGATTTTAAGAAAAGTAGTTCTGCCTGTTTTTTTTCCAACCGAACCTGTTGCCCTTCGAATTTCAATTGCGCGTAATCAAAAAAAAGTTTGGCCACTGCAAAAACAAGAAATGATCCTGGGGTAAACCGAACAGCGGAGTATAAGGCCCTACCTGAATCAGAAAAACTTTGGAAAGAGTGGTAGATACCCAATAAGGATCCAAGACTCCGCCAGGCGAATAGTCCCAGCGCCAATAATACGAGGTGCACGATAATGCTCGACACTATTGCAAGAACCCGGTAGTTATTTCGGGAGGTTACAAACGGCAATACATACTCGAAGTATAGCAGGTTTAAACCCACAATGAAGATGACTTGCCAAAAATTATTGATCAGACTTACTGCAAAATCACCAGGATTTGCTTCCAGATCATCGGTTATCCAATGGATCAGAAACCCTATCGTTATTGCCAGATATAAAATGAACCGGTCCCTTTTGAAAGTAGCTGCCATCGGTTTAAACAAAGAGGAAAGTTATTAATAATCCATAGTAAAGGCGGGCATTTGCGTTGACTGCCAGGTGTAGTTAATTGACTCCATGGCGCAGTCCATTGACTACCGCTTTTTCATCAATCAGAAATCTATATTCTTGTTTGAAATGTAATCTCAACATTATGGAAGCTACAGTCAACGCAAAAAGAAAAACAACAAGGTTAGCTGCTTCATTATTTTTCTTTCTCTGCATCCCCATTGCAATTTGGGGAATGTCCTATGTCTCGAAAATATTCGTTGCACAGGATCCTGTTGCAACGGCAGAACATTTGCTCGCGAATGAATTCCTATTTCGCATGTCGATTCTTGCCAACCTCGCTGGAACAATAATTTTTGTGGTAATGATGCTTATGTTTTATAAGGTCTTCAAGTCGGTAGATCCACACCTGTCGAGACTAATGATAGTTATGTTAGTATCCCAGATCTCGGCTGTATTTGTATTTGAAGCCTTTGAATTCACTGCCCTTATGGTTCTCAAAGGTGAGGCACGTTCAACTTTTAATGTCGCCCAGCAGCAGGAAGCTGCATATTTCTTATTGCGGATGCAACGGTATGGAGTTGGAGCTGGGTTGGGTAAGCTTTTCCTGGGACTCTCCTTCATTCCTTTTGGAATGTTGGTAGTCCGTTCCGGCCTCACACCACGCATCATTGGAATCTTATTGATCATCGGCGGAGTTGGTTATGTCGCGGATACTTGCATCTCAATTCTCTTGCAACGAGTTGACTATTTGATGGTGCGTTCATACCTGATCTACACTTCCCTGGGATATATCCTAGCCTTGTTGTGGTTTCTGTTTATGGGTGTGAGGGAACAACAGAGATCAGGCATTGAACAATAGGCTTCCTACACCTTGCGCCTTTGCGTCCTGGCGGTTAAATGTTAAATGAAAAAAGCCTCCAAACATGGAGGCTTCGTGCCCCACATTGGAATTTTATCGAACCAACTTATTGAAGATTTGGATTTAAATTAAAATAGTTATTAAAACTACCCGGACTCACCTTCATACAGCGGCATAAACTTTCTAAAAATTACCAGCCAAATTTATAAGTAACCCCCTTTGTATTTGCGCTACATATCCCTCGTAGCGTTTTTTATATTAATTAGCTGGGAAAGAATGTGTACCAGCCTCTCTATTAATGATAGCCGCATTTGGCCTTGTTATTGTCCCACTCACACTACAAAGGAGTAATATTATTGCTGAAATTTGAAACGTTCAAATCAACACAACATGAATAAATACAATGCAACAAAAATTTCGTTTGCTATTGTTGTAGCAATAATGACGTCTTGCCAACCTCAACAAAAAGAGAATCAGATAACCGCATCGGTTTTAAAAGACACCGTTGTGAACCAGAACATAAAACTTGCTGAAAGTGGCTATGCTGAGGTAAATGGCCTAAAAATGTATTATGAGGTTTACGGTGTTGGTAAACCCATTATACTACTGCATGGCTCCTACATGACCATACCCTTGAATTGGTCCCACATCATACCGCTGTTAGCAAAAGACCGGAAAGTAATTGTAACGGAAATGCAAGGCCACGGCCGCACAAGGGATATAGCGCGTGAGGTTAGTTATGAAGGTATGGCAGATGATGTATCCGGTCTGCTCATGCATCTTAAAATAGATAGTGCCGACATTTTGGGGTATAGCATGGGGGGCGGTATTGCCTTTGAATTCGCGGTGCGTCATCCGGATCAGTTACGCAGGCTCGTGGCATTGTCAGCTCCTTATACACACAATGGATGGTGGCCCGAAAAAGAAGCCAGTTTTGCTACATTCACCGCAGATATGTTTAAGGGATCAGCCATACAAAAACAATACGATAGCCTCGGAAACGATCCGGCTCATTTTCCGGAATTTATGAAGAAGGTTATCAGTATTGATCTGAAGCGGTATGATTGGACGAAAGATGTAAAAGCCATAAAGGCGCCAATATTCATGGCCATCGGCGATGCAGACGGTGTACAGTACGAACATGCACTAGAATTGTTCCGAGCTAAGGGCGGTGGAAAACAGGGCGATTTACACGGGCTGCCCAAATCCCGCCTGGCCATTCTGCCGGGCACTACACATGTAGGGATGGTGATGCAGCGGGCAGATTGGCTTGTACCGATGATAACCGATTTCCTGGATTCTGATTTAAATGAAAAACCAGCTACATTTTAAAACTCAATTACTCATCCAATTTTTTATAACAAAAACATTCAAAATGCGAAAACTAAAATTACAAATGCACATGTCATTGGACAATTATGTCAACATGGAAGATGCTGGAAAAGATTTTAAGTGGGACAATGAAGTAATAGAATTCTGCGTTGAAAATTTGAAAGATGTGGACATTATTTTACTCGGACGAAAAACTGCAGAAGAACTTATACCCTTCTGGGATGAAGTAGCCACAAATCCAAACCATAAAGATTTTGCTCTTGGAAAACGAATTTCGGAAACTCAAAAACTTGTTTTTTCAAATTCAGCAACTCAAAATCATTGGAAAGATACCGATGTACTTAAGGGTAACCTCAACGAAGAGGTACTTAAACTCAAAAAATCAAAGGGCAAGAATATTTTAGTTTATGGTGGTGCCTCTTTTGCTTCTTCTTTGGTTCAAAATAATTTGGTTGATGAGTTTTATTTCCTTCTTGACCCATTTTGCTTAGGTAAAGGAGCAACAATATTTAAAAAAGATGAAGGCGTTCAAACATTTACTTTTTTAAAGTCTAAGCCTTTCCCTTGCGGAACAATAATGTCAAGCTACAAGCCCAACTACTAATGCCCGTTGTTGAAGATGCATTTTTCTCCGAGACTGCATAACTGCAATTGGATTGCAGAGAAAAGCTCCGAGATGATTTGTGATGTATAGGTAGCAACTTAATGACAAAAAGCACGAACCGCTAACATGGACTTTAGTTCGGGTAAACTCTTAATTGATCATTACTCCACATGTCTACCCAATTCCCGCTATAATTTCATTCAACTAACTTTGTACGCTTCTAATAATTGCTGATGAATTATTTCGAATTATATGAGGTACCTGTACAGTTCAAACCGGATCCGGTTTTGATCAAGAAGAAATTCTATGAGCTGAGCAGGCTATACCATCCAGATTTTTTCTCCAATGCCGAACCTGAAGAACAAGCAAGAGTATTAGAATTATCGTCGATGGTGAACAAGGCATATCGCACTTTTAACGATCGGGAGGCTACGATCCGGTATATCTTGCAATTGAAGGAGTTGGTTGAGGAAGAGGAAAAATATCAACTTGATCCTGCTTATCTGATGGAAGTAATGGAATTGAATGAGATGTTGATGGAAATTGATCCATCGGATAAGAATTCGATGCAGGGAATAAAAGAGAAAACGGAGGAATTAAATAATGAGATTTATAAAGCTGTTGAACCAGTTATTGATCATTACAAGGAGGGCGTTACTTCCGAGAAAGAATTGTTGCAGGTAAAAGATTATTACTACAAGAAAAAATACCTCAGTCGGATTTTGGACAAGATTGGGTGATGCAGTAATATTGCAACCCCTTCGCATTTTGAGATTTTGGAATTTCGAGATTTTGAAATTGAAGATGTAAAACGCCCGGGTGGCGGAATTGGTAGACGCAGCAGACTCAAAATCTGCCGTTCGCAAGGATGTGCTGGTTCGATTCCAGTCCCGGGCACACGTAAATTTTGAAACCCTTATCAGGCTTAGGTTTGATGAGGGTTTTTCTTTTTGGGGGACGCCAAGGGGGATTGATTGCCTTGCCAATATGGAATATCAACAGCAAACACCTGATTGCTTTTTTTAAGTCCCGCCTTCACTCGATTATAACTTATCCTTCTTGACGACCCTTTCTCTCTGTAGATGATTCTGCCCCTATACGTTTCAATCTGCATGGGTATTAAAGTATCCGAAATTAGATAAGCCTCTCGCCATGAAACCAGACCAATTTTTAATTCTGGATTGAAATACTTTATTTTGATTTCTTGCTTCATTTGATATTGAAAATTAATACTATTTGGAGCAAGAACATGCGCATATTAACTGTTAGCTGTTATTTTATAGCACCCCTCATTCGAGCAAGCAAAAGTAATTGGAATATATAATCAAGAAATAATGACAATTCATAACAGGAAAATTCATTTAAAATGCCTGCTGGTTGTTTTTGGGGTACTTTTTTCCTGCACTCTTTTCGGGCAAACCAAAACTGACAAGGAGCTTTTTGCCACTTGGAAAGATACATCGAAACCTGAAACAGTGAGATTAGAAGCAATTTGGGAGAGAATGGATGTAGATTCCTTGCCCAATCAAAAACCAGATTGGAGGAAGAAATGGAAAAATGAAACTAAAGAAGCCATTGAACTGGCTATAAAATACGATAAAAAGGGGTACTTGCCTCTATTTTATTGGAGGTCAATTGATGCTTGTCCCGACAATACGGATTGCATGTGTACTGCTCTCCACAAGACTTTAGAAAGTGCCAGGGTTGCCAATGCTTCCAAATCTCCGTTTGTTTTTTGGGTATACTGGAATTTAGCTTTTCATTGTAATGAAAACGTGAAAGAGGAAGATATAATTTATGAATTCAATAAATTGAAAAGCTTCCTGTCAAACACTCCTGACTACCTTAAACAACTCAGAGAACCAACTACATATTTAGGTATGTGGTACGGAAGTAAAGATAAGTTTCCAAAAGCGTTAAGCTACTTTTTAGCAAGCCATCGATTATCTGATGCATTGAAATTAAGAGATATTTCTTATGCCCTAAACAACGAATTAATTGCACGTATTCATGTCCAAATAGGAAATTATAAAGAAGCAGAAAAATACATTGATAAAAGCCTGCAGGTTGCTCATGCTGCAAAAGATACGTTTCAACTGGGTAGCTCCTATCTTGGCAAGTCTAATTTAAAGATTAAATTAAAAGATGAAGCAACAGCTCAACTTTTTATAGATTCTGCCATGTACGTCATGAAAAACGTTAAACACTGTGAGCCTTGTTATAATACTGCAAAAACATTAAACGCCGGGATTAAGAATTTATCAGGTAACTATTCCGGAGCATTAACCGAACTGAAAGAGATAGAAGCATTTTATAATGGAGAGGGCAAGGGGCAAAAGCCTGAACCTATTTTTTTCACAGAAAAAGCGAGGGCTTATTTGGGGTTGAAAAAATATGATAGTGCCATTCAAATAATCAAGGCTGTGAAAGTAGCAGCACAAACGTATAATAAAGAAGTTTCTGATAACTATGACATACTCGCCAAAGCTTATGAAGGCATAGGCGACTACAACAATGCTTTGAAAAATTATAAATTACATATACAGGCTGAAGATACGCTTACCGCATGGAGAAATAGCAGTGAAGTAACCCGTTTGGAATTGGAGAATCAGTTTACGCAGCAACAGCTAAAATCAAAACTCGATTTTCAAACACAGATGAACAAACAAAAGTCCACCCGAAACTGGATCCTGTTTTTAGGTATTTCAGCTTTGCTGCTTGCTTTGGGATTGTATGCCAGGCTAAGATATACCAGAAAAACCCAAAAATTATTGCAGCAGAAAAACGAAGTCATAGAAGCTGAAAAAGAAAAAGCCGAAGCCAGTGAAAAAGCCAAGCATCAGTTTCTTGCCAATATGAGCCATGAAATTCGTACACCTATGAATGCCATTAAAGGCATGACGGATATTTTAATAAGACGTAACCCTAAAGAAGACCAAAAAGAATACCTGGAGGGAATTAAACAGTCGTCCGATTCTTTGCTTGTAATTATCAATGACATTTTGGATATTTCAAAAATAGAAGCAGGCAAAGTTGAATTGGAAAATGAACCATTTTCTGTGAATGAATTGCTGAATAACGTGCACACCATCATGCAGTTTAAGGCGGAAGAAAAAGGGCTTGGAGACTTAAAAAAGAAATGCCGGCAGACGAATTGAATGTAATCGGCGATGCCAATAGATTGCGGCAAATTCTAATCAACCTGATTGGCAATGCCATTAAGTTTACAGAAAAGGGTTTGGTAACTACAACCATTCAATCAGAAAAAACCGAAGGCAAACTGAATCTGCACTTCAACGTTTCAGATACCGGAATTGGCATTGATAAAGATAGAATGACAAAAATATTTGAGTCATTCGAGCAGGCTTACAGCGATACTTCACGGAAGTTCGGAGGCACCGGATTAGGCTTAAGTATTTCTAAAAAACTGGTAGAACTACACAACGGAATCATTTGGGTAGAAAGTGAAAAAGGCAAAGGCAGTCAGTTTCGTTGTACCATTCCTTATGCCATAGCAGCATCTACAACTGAAATAATACCAGCAGAAGATGTACATTCTAATATAGCAGCTGCACTAACAGGTATACGAATTTTGTTGGTGGAAGACAATGCTTTTAATGTAGTGGTTGCCCAGGAAGAACTGGAAGATGCCATTGAAGGAGTTTATGTAGATGTTGCCGAAAATGGATTGATTGCTATAGAGCAATTAAAATTTGCTGACTTTGACATTATTCTCATGGACATACAAATGCCGGTGATGAATGGATTTGAAGCCACAAAAGCCATTAGAAACCTCGACAGTGAAAAAGCACATACACCCATCGTTGCCATGACAGCCAATGTGCTTAAAGAAGAAGTTGATTTGTGTTACCAGGCAGGCATGAATGATTTTATTGCAAAACCGTTTGATACAAAGGAATTGCTGAATAAAATTTATAAGTTAACAAATAAAATATCATGAATAACAAAAAGCCAACCGTTTTCATTGTAGATGATGAGCCATTATTGTCTGAAATGCTAGCAGATTATTTAAAGGAGCAATATGCAGGCTTTAACATAATATCTTTTCCAACAGGGGAAGCCTATTTAAAAAGTTTGTATGAACAACCAGACGCAGTAGTGTTGGATTATTACCTGAATTCAAAAGAAAAAGATGCAGCCAATGGTATTGATATCTTGAAAGAAATAAAAAAGCAAAACAAAGCGCTGCCGGTAATTATGCTATCAAGCCAGGAAAGTTATGGCACTGCAGCGCAAACTATCAGGTATGGTGCTGTTCATTATGTGATAAAAGGACAGGATGCTTTTGAAGAAATTTTCCAACTCATTAAAGCCAATGTGTAGATGGTAGATTTAACCTTTTTAAAAAAGTTTACAAAAAATGATGCTCAAAAAATGAAACGCTACATTGGGTTGTATTTGGATGTGGCTCCAAAGACTTTTGAGGAAATGAAACGTAACCTCAAAAATGAAGATTGGGAGCAGCTACGCATAAATGCACATTCACTAAAACCACAAGCCGATTTTATGGGAATAATCAGTTTAAAAGACGAACTCATCAAAATTGAAGAAGCTGTGAAAGCAAAAGAAAATGAAATTCTTGAAACCCTTTTCAGTACATCACATAAAATAGCAGCCGATTCTGAGATTATACTTAAAAATATGCTGGAGCAATTATAAGAACCTTTTATACTATTAGATATAATCAAATATTATTTTTACAAATAACAATTATAAATAATATTCAATTTTGGAATTATACTTTTATAGCAACTCAAGAAAAACAACAGCTAACATTGGTATTTGCAAAAGCTGGGCGGACGGAAGCCGTGTTTCACCTTTTTGTTTCTTCCAATTGTAAATGTTCATTTTTATGAGAATATCGGCGACCTTATAAAAGTGTTTCCCAATTTTCCGAAATGGGCAGTTGGTCACGCAACCAGCGTTTCCGAAATACATATGATTTCACCAAACGCTCCAAAACTGGACTATCAGACAATGATAAGAAATACAAAACACGAATTCGCGCACTGTGTTTCTTTAAAAATCAATAGCACAATTAGTAATAACCCACGTTGGCTTTGGGAATCTGTCGCTATTTATGAGGCTAATCTTCCATGGAATCCAAATTTGCTTCCCTAATTAATAAGTCAAAATCCTCCTTCAATTAAGGAACTTAATGAGCTCTCCAATCCAAAGATTTATGAGGTGGGTTATTTCATTGGGCAATACATAGTTGAAACTCATGGGGCAGGAACTCTTAAGTCTCTGATTCAAAATAATGGAAACCTCAAAAAAGTTCTGAATATTGAGGAAGAGGAATTCACAAAACAATGGTTTGCGTTTGTGAAGAGAAAGTATGGAATATGAAGTAACGGTTGTGTATACAAAAGCCTCCGACGAGGAGGCAGAATTTAACCGCAAGGACGCAAAGGCGCTAAGTTTCGCAAAGAATTAAAACGACTCATTTCATTTCTCAATTGCCAATATCTTTTTCGCAATCACACTAACATTGGATCCATCTTGAAGTTTAATATCAACGGTGAAGTCTTTGCCTTTACCGGTAGGTATGAGCTTTACCTGCTTCTTTCCAAATTCCTTTACTAGTTGCACTTTCATGTTACTCACGCCTATTGCCTTAAGTTTTTTTTCTATTTCTGAACTCAACTGTTCGTCAGTTGCACCTTTGGCATCAACGTGCTGATTGAAAATTTTATAACTCATACGGGAAAATCGGGATTCTCTTAAGCTTGTGCTCACCGCACTGAGATAGAGTTCAGCTACACCTGTATTTGGCTTCAGCTTTTCGGCAAATTCCTTTAGTTTGTCGTAGGACTCTGCAGGAACATAGATGGTACTGAACATTGTGCCGTCATTGGAATGCATTACAACTCTCCATTTATCATCGCCATATTTTTGAATAGCAAAGGCCAGGAAGGACTCAAGCGAGTCTTTGGCTATGAAGCTTAGGGTTGCACCCTGCGGTTCGATATAGGTTTCGCGCTTGCATGAGAAAACGACTAGCAATGGCAGCAAGATTGCAAGGGCCCATCCAATACGGTTTCTTTTTCTTTTATAGTTTCGCATTTTAGGTGAGTTTTGATGAATAAATTCTTTGATGGCGGGAAAGGATTTACTGTAATCGTGGTTACGCATATCATTCCAGTAAGGATCATTTGCAGGATCATTTTCCTGGTGTGCAAGTCTTAATATCATAGTGACCTCCTTGTTCGTAGTTTATCTTTTCAATTTCTAAAATAGTATTGCGCAGTTTCAACCTGGTTCGACTCAATCTGGATTTTACAGCAGAAATGCTATTCTCTTTCTGCACTTTCATGATCTCTTCAAGCGAAAGGCCACCGACCTCGAATAGCAGGATTGCGGTTCTTTCCTTTTCGTTCAAAACTTTCAGGGCTTCCAGCATGATCTGCTCTCTTTCAACCAAATCAGCATCATGATATACTTCGGGAAAGCTGTGGTGACCTTCATGAAGTGGAGTTAATAATTTGAATGCCGTAGCTTGTTTTCTCCTGGAACTATAAAAGGTTCGGGTAATAATTGTAAAGAACCAGGATTTGAATTTCGAATCATCCCTAAGCGATCTGAAATGCTGAATGGCACTGGTTATCGAATCCTGCAAGCCGTCTTCCGCATCTTTGCGATTGTTATATAATGCCCGACAATACTGAACAGCACTGTTGTAGTGCGGCTTCATTAAGTCTATGAGATCTTCAACCGGTCTGGGCATCTGATTGTGCTTTCATATATATAAGAGGGGATATAGACAGAGAAGTCGCAGGTGTGAATCATTATTTTTTGAAAATATGAAGCCTCCAACGTGGAGGCCTATTTGAGCAAGATTTAACCGCCAAGACGCAAGGGCGCAAAGTTTCGCAAGGTTATACTCTTTAACCATTCAACCAATCAACCATTCAACAACTTACTGCTGCTGCTGGCCCTGTCCCCTCCCCGATTGAATCAATCTTTGCCTCGATGTATTTCCCGGAACCGCAATATGTGTTGCCGGATCAAATTCTTTTCCTACAGCCGGACTTCCTTGCGGAACCCAGATCTGAATTCTGGTTGATGAATAACCTGATGGGATATATCGAACATAATAACCGTCAGGATGTTGCGACCAACGGCCACTTGGAATTTCTCTGGAGCCTGGGCCCATAGGTGCCACGCCTGCGAGAACAGCAACCCTTTCCATTTCTTCAAAGGTTGAATTAGTGCTGGTCAACATCTGTCGCAATTTTGCTTCTGCTTCCATAACGTCTTGTATTGGCTGAGGAAGCGATGCCATTCCTTTTCTCCTTACGTCATCAGGAACTAGTCCTATCGCACCACCGTTAAGTTTTACTATTTGTTTCGGGGTCAGCAATTGTGCAGCCACTACTTTAATGTTGTTCTGAAGGTCATCAAATTTGGCATGAGCGATTATAGACCACAATAGGACCTGGACATTTCTTTGGGCTATACCGGGATGATCCACAGAGTTGCGGACAACAGCCATTACAATATCCTCCATCGGTCCTATTGGCGGGGCATACATATAACCATCACCTCCTCCAGGACCATGCGTACCTGCTTTCAGGCAATAACTCTGACTCTGATATCCATAGAATCCAGGTTGTAAGATGAAGCCACCGGCAGTTGTTCGTTTGAGGTTCAATAGATTGGAAAAGACAGAATCCTCTGCAAATGTTTCCGATAAGGCGCCTTCCATTTTCACATGTTCCAAACTGGTTGCAATGGCAGGTTTCTTGTTCAATATCTTGGCTACTGGATCTTTATCCAAAAGCTTTTTACTTGCACTCTTCAATCCATCAAATTGTGCATGCAGGTTCAAACCTATTGTCATCGCTAAGAGTAAAATCATCAACTTCATATAATCATGTTTTGTGTTAACTTAATCTACGAAAATTCTGGTTCCTTTGTTTAAGATTGCGGTACAATCTTTATGAAGCGGCACCTCAAAATCTCGTCATTCTATTTTCAAAAATCAGAAAACTTTTTAATACTGCTTCCTTTAGATCATCAGGTAAGGCGATGAATGGAAATCTTTTCACGCGTCCATCTGAATACGAAAGGTCAAGAGTATTCTGACCGATTTGATAAGTACCAGTTCCGGCAAGGCCATCATCCTGATAACTAGTTCCGTCTAATTTACTAATGTTACCAATATACCTGAAAACACCACCATCCTTGAACTGGCCATTCTTCGAGAATGAAATGGCTGGCTCGGATTCGTTTCGACGATAATTTCCTTCCAATTTCAATCCATCGCAATGAGGAATATACCGAAAGCTTCCTTTGCCCAGGGATGGAGGATTTATTAATTTATCTCCTGATTTAGTAATTACATATTTTTTTTTCGAAGGTCCACGAAGAATACGTATCTCATCGGCAACTACCTCATAGGTGCCGCAATCATGTGGATGCGTTCTTTTCGCAGTACTCAAATCAAAATAAAGTAGTCCTTCAGGCGGAAGTCCCCAGTACAAATCGTTGCCAGGAAGAAAAGTGATATACTCAATGATGTATCCAGGTTCATATCCTGAACTATTAATATTAATAGCTCTTGGCCGCACCATTCTATAAATTCCAGTGAAACCATCAGCTCCAACCCTCAGATTATTTTTTCTGGTGTCAACTTTCTCCTGCGAAAAGCCTCCAATTGCTAAAATGAAAGGTGACATGAATATTGTAATCTTCCACAGAATAAATGCCCGCATCATTTGATAGAATTAAAGAATTATCAAGTTAAAACAAAATGTACGAGTTAATAACAGCATCATATGTTTTCATGATGTAGCTTCTCCTGGAATTACTGACCATGATGCTAACAGCGTTTGACAGGATTTTACCAAATCATCAAATCAACAATTCAACCAATCAACTTTCCTTGGGCTGAAACCTATATCTTTAGTGATAACTAAACTTCAACGCTATGGTACTTTGGATTATTCTCGGCATTGTACTCCTGCTTGTTCTTTGGGGCATAGCAATGTATAATGGGTTTATAAAGTCAAGGATAAAAATTGACAATAGCTGGAGCGACATCAATGTTTTCCTGAAAAAACGTTTCGATCTCATACCTAACCTCGTCAACACGGTGAAAGGTTATACGACTCACGAGAGTCAAACCCTCGAAAAGGTTATACAGGCAAGAAATACCGCGATCACCGTTCCTGCTAACGATGTCGCCAAAGTAGCACAGGCGAATGATACTCTTGGAGGGGCACTAAGAGGATTACTAGCAGTGGCGGAAAGCTATCCCGATCTCAAGGCCAACCAAAATTTTATGCAACTTCAACAGGCATTGCAGGACATTGAGGGCGAACTGGGAAATTCGCGTAGATATTATAATGCTACCGTTCGGGAATACAATACATCTATTAGTCAATTTCCAGGGATGATCGTCGCAAATACGACTGGGTTCACCGCCCGAGAATTTTTTGAACTGGAAAATGCTTCGGAAAAAGAAAATGTACAGGTAAAGTTTTAAATCAGGCCAACTTGAAAAGGCTTCTTCTAAACCTCTTACTCGTAATCGTCGCCAGTGGATCTGTTCTGGGACAGGAATATTTTACTATTACGAGCTATAAAATAAATGTCAGGGTAAACAAGGATGCATCCCTGGATATTGATGAATTAATTTCAGTTCATTTCAGAGAAAATCGTCATGGAATTTATAGGGTCATTCCTTACAAATATCCTCTTCTAACACTTTCCGAAGGCAGCGAAAAAGCTGAAAGACAGCTGGTGTCAAATGGTTATACACACACCATTATAGAAAATATTAAGGTAGATGGTTGGGAGTATGAAGTGAATAATGATGGCGATGACAAGTCTATAAAAATTGGATCTGCAGATAAAGTAGTCGACGGTGATCAGAAATACGCAATTCACTACAGGATATTAAATGCCATCAATTTTTTTAAGGATCATTCCGAACTATATTTTAATCTGGTAGGAAATAGATGGGCGACAACCATCGACTCTGTAAACTTTACTGTTGAATTGTATGATGCTCTTTCTGATACACCGGAAAATTTTGTGGCCACAGGTCCTTATGGGTCAGAAGAAAACAATACGATATCACAATGGACAAATAATAAAACCTTTTCTGGAATTACAACCAGGCAATTAAGCAATAATGAAGGAGTTACAGTTGGCATACGGTTTCCAAAAGACTTTGTAATCAAGCCAGATTACCGTTTCAGAGGGGTCGCATGGCTGTTGCTTCCATTGCTTCTATTTCCAATAGTATATACGATTTGGAAACGGAAGGGAAAGGACGAACCGGTAATTGTCAAAGCTGAATATTACCCTCCCCCAAATTTAAGTCCCAGTATTTCCGGATATATCATTGACGATAAACTGAACCAGCGAGATCTAACCGCACTTGTTCCTTACTGGGGAGCTGGCGGATACTTGCGAGTCAAGGAAACAGAAAGCAAATCACTCTTAGGTCTCATCAAAATAAAAGAATACGAGTTCACAAAATTAAAAGAGTTACCCGCGGAAGCCATGGATTTTGAAAAAACTCTATTTAACGGAATATTCAGGACAGGTGAAGTTGTAATGCTCAATCAGTTGAAAAATGTCTTGTATAAGTCAATGGCTACAGCAAAAAAGGAATTGGAAGCTGAAATTCAAAAGAGTGAGTATTACGTAAAAGGGAGTAGAGGCTTAGGCAGTTTATTCATTGTTGTAAGTATTGTTTTTGCTATTCTTGGCTTTATCTCCATTCAGAATGGTTTTTATGCAATTCCCTGGAAAAGCATTGCATTATTTCTTACTGCCATCTTTGTCTTTTGGTTTGGATTGATAATGATTAAGAGAACGAAAAAAGGGACCGAGTTATACCAGTATATAGCAGGCTTCAAGGAGTTCATACGTTCAGTAGAAAATGATCGATTGGCTGAATTTTTAAAACAGGATGAACATTATTTTGATAAGATTTTGCCTTATGCAATTGTATTTAATGTGGCTGATAACTGGAAGGATAAACTGGCAGGACTTGAGGTGCCGCCGCCAACATGGTATGCTGGGAGTTACCACACTTTCAATACCGGGAATTTCATGAGTAGTTTAAATCGATCTATGAATACGATGTCCTCAACTTTTTATAGCTCACCAAGAAGTAGTGGAACCAGTGGTGGTAGTTTTAGTGGTGGAGGAGGATTTTCCGGCGGTGGATTTGGAGGAGGAGGCGGGAGTAGTTGGTGATTATTAGGCGTTGGCCGATGGTCGTTGGTTGTTGATCGTTGAACATTTTTCAAGAGAAATTCTCAACAAACAATTTTCAATGCTCATGATTATTACCTCACCCCAACCCTCTCCACTTCGTGGAGAGGGAGCAACAATGATTCCCTTCCCTCGCCGAAGGTGAGACGGGTAAGGAAAATTCACAATGAAGCGCAAAGCGACGCAAAGAACAGCACACCTAACAACAAATTCCTAATTCCCAATTCCTGATATTAGAGGTAGCCCCTACGGGGCAAAGCAGTTCAATTTGTGATTTCTTCCTTTTTGTTCCCTCTCCCCGTCCCCAAGCATAGGCCGGGCAAGCTTCGGAGAGGGGTTAGGTCGGAAAGCAAAAAATTGTAACGCAATGAAGAGTATAGGACTTCAACAATTCCTAATTCCTAATTCCCACAATTCAACCAACCTACCTCCCCGTAATCTTCTTCCTGTGTTTCACCCCCCAATCTTTCAACTCATTAATCACCTTCTTTAATGAATTCCCATGTTCCGTTATAGAATATTCCACCGTAGGCGGGAAACTATCATAAACAACTCGGGTGACCAGTTTGTTCAATTCAAGATCCTTCAACTCTTTTGAGAGCATCTTATCGGTTATCCCATGCACCTCTTTCGCGATTTGCCTAAACCGCTTGGGACCAAATGTCAAGGCTACTATAATTGGGAGTTTCCACTTGCCATTCAAAACTTCCAATGCATCCCTTACCGGGAGTAACAAGCCCATGCATGTAGCGTACTCGTGTTCAGGGGCTTTCTTGGTTTCTGCCATAATATTCTTATTACTATACTCCAGGATAGTGCTATACAAAAGGATAGTACTATACTTTATATAGCAAATGTATGTAAGTTTGCATCGTAAACAAAGACTAAATAAAATAAAATAAAAACAAAATAATGAGTACAACAAAATGGGTGCTTGACCCTACACACAGCGAGTTAGGATTTAAGATCAAACATCTGATGATCTCCAACGTAACTGGATATTTTAAGGATTTTAATGTTGAAGTGAAAACAAAAGAGGATGACTTCAGCACAGCTCAGATTCATGCTAAGGTTCAGATGAATTCAATCAATACCAATAATGAGCAGCGTGATGAACACCTTCGGAATTCTGATTTCTTTGCAGTTGAGACATACCCTGAACTGGAATTTAGATCGACGAAGATCTCAAGAATAGATGATGAAACATTCAATGTCCATGGTGATCTCACCATGAAGGGTATAACCAGACCGGTTAAGTTAACTGTAGAGCATAGTGCTTTAACAAAAGATCCCTGGGGTGGAGAAAGAACAGGCTTTGTAATAACAGGGAAAATTAATCGTACAGAATGGGGCGTTACATTTTAATGCTGCCTTGGAAACAGGCGGTGTTGTGTTGGGAGAAGACGTTAAGATCAATAGTGAAATACAATTAATCAAACAGCCTGAATTAGTTGAGGCTGCGTAGTTATCTAAGAAAAAATAAGGAGTAAAGGTTTATGTCAGTCAGTAGAAAGTTAAAGAGAATCGATACGCCCCACCCTCATCAGGGTTTTCTGGGTCGCGATCATACTGCAAGAGCAGTTATTCAAAGCAATTTCTCTGAATCGGATCCATTCATTCTTCTGATGGATGATCTGCTTGATAAAAAGGACGACGAGCCAGTTGGTGGACCACATCCACATGCAGGATTTGAAACCGTTACGCTCTTGCTTGAAGGAGAGATCGGAGATTCAGCACACAAAATGAAAGCTGGGGATTTTCAAATCATGACCGCTGGAAGTGGGATAATTCACACAGAAACCATCGATTCAAAAATGCGTATGCATCTTTTGCAATTATGGTTGAACCTTCCTAAGAAAGATAAGTCTGCAACTCCAAGAGTTCAGGATATTTCTTTCGATCATGTTCCGAAACTTTCAGAAAATGGAGTGGAAATTAATGTCTATAGTGGATCATTATCTGGTCTCACCTCTCCTATCAAGAATTATGTACCCTTGATCATTGCTAGCTTTCAATTGGAACCTGGTAAAAGCACCACACAGAAGATCCCCATTTCTTTCAATACATTTTTGTACGTACTGCAAGGAAGTGTAAAAGTTGGTGAAGAGGAAAAGGTCTTGGAACAGAATCAAATAGGTTGGTTGGATCTGTTTGGGGGTAATGGTGAGAGTGATCTGAAATTAATTGCAGGTGAACAAGGTGCACGGTTTGTATTGTATTCAGGAAAGCCCCAGGGTGAAAACATTGTTTCGCATGGCCCGTTCATTGGGGATTCTAATGAAGATATATTGAGATTATACCAGGAATACCGTAGTGGCAAAATGGGGCACATCACCGAAGTTCCAGATGAGCAAAGAATAAGGTTGTAAGGAATTTAACCGCAAAGGCGCAAGGGCGCAAGGTTTCGCAACGTATTCTTAGCGTTCCTTTGCGCCTTCGCGATTAAGTCTTATTTATCCCACCATACTTTACTAAACAGATCATCTTTTCCGGCAAATTGCCTTTGGTATAGCTTCCTGATAATTTGTCTCGTTAGTAAAGACTTCATTTGAAGGATAACTATGTCTGGCTGGAATATTACGTCCACCTGGTTTTACGAGGTTGTCAGGAAATCCTGTTCTTCTGTATTCAGCCCATGCTTCAAAGCCGTGCATGAAGAGATGCACATAACGTTGCATTGCAATCTGCTTTAATGCATTTGCAGGATCATAAGTAATTCCTGGACTGGCCATGAATGCTGCAAGGCCGGTTGTTCCACCAGTCCATTGACGCATTGATTGATCAATCGCCAGGTCATAATTTGTTTTTGCTACTGCATCACCACCTGGGATCCATCCTCTTTTTGCAGCTTCAGCTCTTGCAAACAATGCCTGAGCATAGGTAACAAGTGCTATTTGTGCATTCTGAGCATAGATTGCCGGACCTATTAAGGAAACTCCGGTAGTATTTGGCAAACCAACCGTAGTTCCAAACTCAATTCCTTTGTAAATGCCAGCAGTGTTTTTCTTTGCATAGACAGCAAGCCTTGGATCATTAGGAGGCAGCATATAATTAACAAGTGTTTCTGTCAGTGCCCACCATTCCCTGTTCTGATTTACAACCTGTCCATACCAAAAACTCTGATTAGTTGCATCACTCAAATGCTTAAAGACAAAATTATCAGTATTAGCAGTCATGATCCCGGCATTGTTCGCCTTATTAAATTCTGCAGCTGCTTTTGTAGGGTCTACTTCAGACAAGCGCAATGCCATCAACATATGAATCGTATTTGCGAGCTTCTTCCACTTGGTCATATCTCCCGCATAGATGATATCATTTAAGATGTTACCAGGTACTATTTCGGCATTTGCCTCATCAAGTAACTTGAATAAAGCATCATAGATTGATTGCTGTGAATCATACTTGGGAGTGAAATCAACCTGGCCCTTCAATGCTTCTGTATATGGAACATCACCCCATCTGTCAGTAATATGCCAGAAATAATAAGCTTTGAGAATCTTGGCAACTGCCAGTTGATTAGGGACAGGTCCTTCCGAACCACTCAATTCCTTTGAGGTCAATACAGCTTCAAGGTTCATTAAAGGACCTTGATAAAGAGAATAAAAGCTTGTTCCTCCATCGGGATAAAGAGAAGCTCCCGGGTATTGAGTTTCTCCCAGGTATTGAGCATGAAATTCACCAAGGGGTGATGTACTCAAACCAGCGAGAGACAATTGCGCGTTCGCAATTAATTGCGTTCCTGAAGCAGTGCTTGGCTGATTCGGATTCTTATTTATTCCGTCGCTGAATTTTTTACAGCCGGTGAACAAGAGCGACAAAAACAGGATGCTATATAATTTATTATTCATGATCTGTTTTTAAAAATTAACGACCAGGTTAATGCCATATGAACGAACTGTGTTGGATGTACCGGATTCATACCAGCTGATTGGTTGTGAACCACTGGAGATTTCGGTTGGGTCAAGACCCTTCGGAGCCTTTTGCCAGATCATTGCAGGATTGCGTGCAATCAGTGCAATGCCAACATTATTAAATGGAAGTCGACCTAATTTGCTTTTTCCAAGATTATATCCAAGACGAAGCTCTCTAAGTTTAATGTATGATGCGTCAAAGATCCATTCTTCATAAATCCTTCTTCCAACAGTCGTATTATAATATGCCTGGGCATCCACATATGCAGTAACTGGCTGCTTGGTTGCATCAGAGATACCATCCACACGTACTCCTCCGCCATTAGCAACAGCTTCACGAACGTTCTTACCTTTATCGTTCAACGCAACTGTCAGATGGATCCTGGCCTGTTCTTACAGAAAGCATTTTGGAGCGACTGAAGAATTGTCCACCAGATTGAAAGTCGATCATTCCACTTAATTCAAAACCGAACAGCCGGAATGTATTCTGGAAACCACCAGTATAATCAGGAAGTACAGTTCCAAAATTGAATGTAGCATCAGTGAACAAAGGCATGTTATTAGTTCCCAGTAAAATCATGCCTGTGGCAGGATCGCGTTTATATGCCTGACCAACCAGACTGCCGAATTCCTTTGCCCACATAGGAGTTCAAATAACTTGTAACACTTGAATACGTAGTCGAAGCATGGGTGTAAACAGTAAGTCCAGGTCCAAGTTCGATTATCATATTCCTGTTACGGCTTGCATTGAAGACCACATCCCAGGAAAAATTCTTGTATCTGAGCGGTGCTCCTGTCAATGTTAATTCAACACCCTTATTCTCTATGTTGCCGGCATTGATAGTTGCAGATCCATATCCGCTGGTACCTGATACATCAAGACGGATGATCTGATCCTTATTATTTTGTTTGTAGTAAGTAAAATCAATTCCAAAACGATTTTTGAAGAATTGGAGATCGATCCCTGCTTCAATTGAATGTGCAAATGATGGTCTGATATTCGGATTGGCAAGATTGTCCGGAACTGCCAAGTGTTGGTGCAATACCAGTATAGATTGTACCGATACTATACACTGGAGAAGTTTCATATGGACTAAGGTCAGATCCTGCTTTTGCGTAGCTCACCCTCAACTTACCAAACGAAAGAGCTTTCCATTTGAGCAGTTCACTAAATGCCATGCTTCCCGAAATTGAAGGATACCAATAAGAATTATTATCAATTGGCAAGGCCGAAGAAATATCATTCCTTATTGAGCCATCAATAAAATAGGTATTTCTATATCCAAACGATGCCATCGCGTATAAGGCTTCGGATTTCTTTTTTGATTAATGCATTGGAAGTTGATGGACGATCTACAGATGCGGCGATATTATAGAAACCAGGAGCAGACAAACCACCCGCGGTTGCCTGAACTATCTCGGTGTAATTACTTCTGAATAAATTTCCGCCGACGTTGGCATTCACTGAGAAATCGCCAAAGTTTGTATTGTACTGTCCAAGGAATTCATAATTCATTTGTCGGCCCTGGTATTTGCCTACGGCGTATCCGGGAACTCTTCTGCCACCGAATGCGGTTCTCTCTTCAATGTTCTGAGTATAAAAATCACCCCGCATAAAACCACTCAACTTAAATCCCGTGAATAATTCATAGGTAAGTCCGATATCTCCAAACAAACGATCCCTGCTATCGTTTAGCGGGTTTTCAAATACTTCGTAAAAAGGATTATTCCAATACAAGGGTTTGAAATTGGTTATTTCTCCTGTTGTAGCACTTGGCCTGTTAAGATTCCAATTGAGGAACGTGCCATCTGGATATTTGAAATTCTGCAAACGTTTCATGTCCACATTTCTTTGGAACCACTGAACCATGTATCGTGCTCCATATTCTGAACCTTGAGTAGGGCGTTGAGCGGAATTAGTTGCAAAATTGATATTGGTAGTGATATTTAATTTCTTGGTGACATCAAAACCTGCACTTAGCCCAATATTATTTCTTCTCAACCAGGTGTTGGGTTCCACACCTTTAATCCTGGTGTCATTAAGACTCAAACGAAAGCTGCTATTCTCGTTTCCACCGGAGATTGTTAATCCATTATTAAATGTTGATCCGCGACGATAGTAATCTTCAATATTAGTTGGGTGAGCAACGAATGGCGTAAGGAGTCCATATTCCGGATCCTGAGGATAAAAACTAAATATCTGACTCACAGGAGTTCCATCCATCATAGGACCCCAGCTTTCATCAACACTCATATCAACATACTTCTGACCATTAGGAAGAGTTCTCCATGTTTGGCTTGATCCACCACCATATAAATTCTGCATCGGGAAAAAATTAGCTGCACGTTCAATTGAAGCATGCTGAATTCAACTGTACATTAACTTTCTTCGCTCCAATTTTCCCCTTTTTAGTTGTTATCATGATTACACCATACTGCCCGCGAATTCCATAGAGCGCTGATGCAGCACCTCCCTTCAAAACGTTTACTGATTCAATGTCTTCAGGATTTATGTCCTGACCAATATTTCCATAGTCAGCTTTATCGTTACTGGCAAAATTTGAATTTGAAATAGGAGTTCCATCTACTACAATCAATGGTTGATCGTTACCTACAATTGAATTCACTCCACGAATTTTAATTTTTTGAGTTCCACCCATGCTTGCTCCTGACGATCCAACTACCTGAACACCTGCAATCTTACCTGCCAGTGAGCCCAAAACATTTTGTTCCTTGGTAAGTGTAAGATTCTCTCCTTTGATCTCCTGTGTTGAATAGCCCAATGCACGATCATTCCTTTTTATACCCAATGCAGTCACTACAACTTCAGACATTGTGCCTGAAGTACCAAGACTTATGTTGTAAGTAGTGGAGGAACCCACTGCAACCTCCTGGGATTGTCGACCAGCATACGAAAAAACAAGAATTGGACTCGCTCCTGTTACTGCAAGAGTGAAGACACCTTTCTCGTCTGTTACGGTTTGATTACTTGCACCTTTTTGTTGGACTGTAACGGAAGCCAGAGGACTTCCTTTTTCATCGCTTACAGTTCCTGAGATTTGGCGCGTTTGGCTGAAGGAATTAAGTGGAATACTTAATACCAATAATGCATAAAAGATTACTCTCTTCATAAGCAGTTGTTGAAAATAGTTTGGCGTTTGGTTGGTGTAAACCCTGAAATCTGCGGCAATCTTAAGATTTCCTGACAAATAATCTACACAGATGGGAGGTTTATTTAATTTTTTTCGAACTGATTTGCAGGGTGTTCAATTCCGCTAGAATACCAGTTCAGGCGTGAATCCTAGGATATTAAATATTATTTGTTATGTATTGCCTGCAAACGATTTTATCCGAAGAAGATGGATTTAACCGCAAGGCGCAATTCGCGAAGAAACGCGAGTCCTTGCGCAACCTTTGCGTCATTGTTTCCTTGCGGTAAAATCTAAATAGAATTATTTCGAGTTTGAAAGAAAATCACTCAGCTCATTGATCTTGTCAGTGTTGATAAAATCAGTGTTTAATTTCATCATCATCTTCCAGGTATTTTCATTATCCGGAGTATTCCAAAATCGAACTGTTTTCGATAATTCATGCGCTCTCATAACTGCTCTCCTCTATCTTATTCTTTTCCTCTTCTTTCATAGTCCCCTCGCCTACCCAATTTGTGAACGACTTAAAATTTGCACTCATCATTGCGATTCTGGAAAGCGCTTTTTAGAATATTCTGTACCAAGATTACCATCGAACCAAATGAATGAAGGATAAGAAGCGAATGCCGAAATATCAGGTCTATTGCCTGAAATAACGATCTTAAGAGTTGGGGTATTGATTAGTTCAGGATATTTTCTGATCGATCCTATTAAGGTTTTAAGTGTTGAAACAGCCTCAGTTTTCAGATCGATCATCAACTGCAGATTTCTTTTGCGATCTGAATAAACAGACCCATTGTTTTTCCGTATTGCTGACACCAGAGGGATGAAGTATAAAGAATCAAGTCTTCTTTTTTTGACAGTCAGTTCCTGCAGATGATGCGCTACAAATAAACTTGTGTCGGTTTGCAAAAAAACATCTACTTCGATACTTCCAAATTCCTTTCCATAAGCAGCTACAAAGGGTGACTGCTGTTCATAGTCATTATGCGAATGCGCGTTAGCAGTGGTGTACTTCTTTTGAAGTGGATTGATATTAAGGCTAAAGAAGAAACACAATAGGAGAATACTGCTTCCCGCACCAAATTTTATTCTCATGGGCAAACTTTGTACAATAATAACGCAAGGGCACGAAAATCACACTTTCACTATTTCAAAATTCTTCTATGTGTCTATGTTTTCTATGTGACTATGTGTTTTATCTCTTGTGTTAGAAACAAGGGAAACACATAGGTACATAGACACCTAAGTTTTCGTACCAGTACAGAATGAATTCACATAGTCACATATTGAAGAAGATCTCTGCGAACCTCCTTTTACTCCGCTTCACTGCGGTTATTTTTTTTACCGCAGAGAAAGGGGGGCAAGAGTTAACGCAGAGATCTCCATGGCAATAGAATTGCATTACTATTATAATAATTGATTCAGATGGCAAGATCTAAACATACTGTTGAGGTTGCAAAGGTTGATTTGGATATAAATGAAGAATTATCCCTCCATGAAAAAGGATGGATTATTCAAAGGATTGGATGGGGGTTTATTTTAGTCGTAATAATAGCCGGAGCGTTGGGAGTATTTGGCAGTGGCAGTTTAGTACTAGAATTGAGGATAAGGGGAATGCAAAGGTGGAATACGAGAAGGTACTTCAGATACGAAACTGAAATGAGGATTCTCGTGACTTCAGAAGACCACATTAGTTCTCTTTCTATGGGGCAGGAATACCTTAAAGACTTTCGCATGTTGCGTATTATTCCGGAGCCTTCTAATAATACTACGTCTAACAATGAGGTGGTATATAATTTCCTTCCAGGCCAAAATAAAATTGTGAGTGTTTACCTGGTTCCAAAAGAATATGGGCGCATCAAGGGAGTAATGAAGATAAATGCTCATGATAGTTTCCAATTAAATCATCTGATATATCCATAATTATGAATCCAGTTGTCCGGGGCATATTGATCTACCTATTCCTTCTCCTGATCTTTCGAATTATGGGGAAGCGAACATTGAACGAAACCACAACCTTTGATTTTGTACTTCTTCTGATAATTAGTGAAGTAACACAACAAGGCCTGGTAGGTGAAGATTATTCACTTATTACAACTGCGATATTAATATGCACGCTGATGGGTACGGATTTACTTTTTGCATTATTGAAGAAATGGTCGCCATTGTTTGGAAAAATTTCAGAAGGAGCACCTCTTGTCCTTGTAGATAAAGGCAAACCATTAAAGAAGCGAATGAACAAAACGCATGTGGATGAAGAAGATATTATGCAGTCAGCAAGATTAACCTTTGGCCTTCAACGAATGGAAGAAATTAAGTATGCGGTTCTGGAGAGAGACGGGACTATTACAATTATTCCTTTTGAGAAAACCTAGGCTTGTTATTTTACCGCAAAGGCGCCAGGACGCGAATTAATTGCGTTGGTGACCTCCCCCATTCATCCTCATAGTAAATGATTTTCTCAATTTTCACATTGGAGGAATTTTTCAGTTTCAGTAATGATTCATTATCCATTGGTTTAACCATGGTAGAAGAGGAAATGCTGGCATTGACAACATCGTCTAACAGGATGGCATATCTGCTGTCTCTTTTTTCGTAATTGAAAGAACAATTGGTTACGGTAAGTCCATCTACGTGCCGAGCCCAAATAGCGTAGCTAGGTTGGACCCGGAGGTTGGAAGCGTTATATTGGCCCACTCCCAATTCAGGCGGAACCCTGGTTGTATCTTCAAGAAGATTTCCACCCTTGACTAAGATATTTACATCATTGAACTCAACATTTTTTATATACCCAGTATGTTTGCCATTCGGTAGTTTGAAATCAAGACCACCTTCAACAAATTCAGTTGATGGAAGGCCATACCCGGCAATTATAGGTGTAGCTCTTCGTTGAGATCCATCATATGCTTTCCATCGGTTTCCGCTAAATGAACTTCCTGCATAAACTTCTGAAACATCAATCCCATTCAGAATGATGTTCTCAACGATCCCGATATTGATATTCTTAATAAGCAGCTCATTATGTTTCTCGCCATTATCAGAGAATGCATACTTTCCCACTTCGGCACCCAGCACCCTTCCACGGTTAGAAATTGATATGAAAAATGGCGCAAAACTTCGGAACATTTTTGAACGTGAATGGAGAATACCCGTATGTCCACAATTTAGATGTATGTCTTTTATATGACCTCCATCATTTGTTGAAATGGAAAAACCAGCCTTGTTTGCCCCGAGTACATAAATATTATCAACATGGATATCCATAATATCATCAGCAGTTTCAGATCCGATCTGAAAGAGATTACAATTCGTATCACCGATCACATTTCGCACCTTGTAATTTCTTGCTGGCCGCGTAAAACCTAAAGAACAATCTGAACCAGGCTTGACGATATCATCAGAGCTAACTTTAGAATAGATATTAGTTACAATAACATTATTGCATGCCATAAAATCATAAATGTCACGCACGTTAGAGGAACTTTCCTTGCCGAAATACGTATTATGGACGTGAATGTTATCTGTGCCTGTAGCTAATAAAACGAAATGACCACCTCGGTCAATTTGTAGCATATTGCTAACATCAGGATCCTTTGCCTTACCTGGCTTAATATAATACGGCTCATCTCTTGCTGAATCGTACCACAGATCTTCCTTGCGATATAATCCTCCAATTTCAATATTTGTGCAAAGCTTAAGACTGAACATTTTATCAGCCCGATTATCTGGAGTATTATTCATCACCCGGTCACCTGTAACAAGGTTTCCATCTCCTGTTATGCGACCATTTCCAATGATTTTGACATTGTCCAGCCGTTCACCAAAAAACATTGCATTTCTAAAATAGTGATGGCCAACATCCTGCTTTGTTAACCAGTTGTCAGGATTCTCATAAGGTCCGGTATCAGTTGGCGACAAGCCTGAGCGGTATTTTTTGTCACTGAACCATGTAGCTTCGGGCGCGTCTGCTCCTTTGATTGCTTTTATGACCGCATTCTTTTCTAAATACAGGTATACATTAGTTTTCAGATGCACGGTTCGAACAGAATAAGTCCCTTTGCTAAAGAGCAGTGTGCCCCCACCAATGCTTTCCAGGAAGCTGATAGCCTTATTTATTCTATCCGTAGCATCCTCTTTTTCATTCCCCTCAACCCCAATCGTTTTCAGATCAAGTTTGCCTGAATAATATTGAACAGTATTTGATAGCCCCTTGTTTGGTCCTGTCTTTACCAGGATCCTGAAAGCGTATAACTTATTTGGTTGAAGTCCGGAAATATTCGCTCTGGCATTTACTAAATCAATTTTTTCATTAGAAGCCTTCCATGTTTTGCCTGTATCCAGTGATTGTAAAAGTTGTACATCAGAATTATTCCCTTTGCTCCAGGCAATGCTTGTGGTGGAATAACCATGCGCTAGCTCAGTATAGGTAAGATTTTTGTCAACGATTCTTTTAAGATCAGTAATGGTTGATTTTACCGTGAGGGTTACCAATTCGCTTCCTGTGCCAGCACTGGAAAGAATTTCGGGTTGGGAAGTAGTGTATACGGCTTTTATAAGATAGGATCCTACTCTGTTCAATTTTACGTTACTGATTACAATTTTGAGATCCGGTCCATTTGCAGGACGAAGATCCAGATGTGATAAATTCAAAACAGATCCTCCGTTTGATCCCCTGATAATAGTTACCTCACCAACTTTTGAATAGGAATACTTACTCCCTACTCTGCCGATGGATTGGGTGCTGAGGTCTTTCAATTTTACCTCACCTCTTCCAATGACATTCACAGTTGTATTTTCAAGAGTTGCATTGATCCCAGGTGGCAGATATATTCTAACGCTTGCATCAGGGGTCCTTTGGCCAGCGGTAAAAAAAATTGAAAGATCACAATTGGTATTTATTGTCATTTCTTCGCGATCTAACCATAATCGACCACTCACTGCCATTGACTTCAATATGATCGTATAGCTCTTGGTATTCTGAGTATTTTTTGTTGCAACAACCAGCCGGTCGCCTTCAGAAAAGTTGCCCGTTTGCTTCACAGTGCCATCAGCACCGGTTACAGTATATTTTTGAATTGACCCGTTTTTAGAACTAAGTTGACTTTGAATCTGTGATACATCCAGCCCTGTTGAAACAAGCCCCTCTCCTTCCGGAGTATCTACTGTAAAGGAGTAAGTGCTTCCGCTTAAAACAAAAATGGTATCATTAGAAATCCTGGCGATGTGGGTTGCATTCTTACTTATTTCAACAGTTCCATCTTGATCTGGATTTTTTCCTTTGCCAGCTAGAGTGCTTTGGAATATACAAACGATCGCAAAAATCGAACATGTCATTTTCAACATAAAAACCCAGGAGATTATGATTTGATTGACTGAAGATAGGAAGCTGGCTGTGCGAGAATATCAGCTTTTTTATCATATTACTAGCCTCAATCACCCGTAAGTATTCAATTATTGAAGCTCCTGGAAATAGAACCTTGCGAAACTTCGCGTCCTGGCGTCCCTGCCTGACTGCGTCACGCAGGCAGGTTTGCAGTTAAGTTTTAAATCTCAAAAAACAAAAAATAATAGCCAATTAATGAAAACGAAATTTCAAGAATCAATTAATGGATAATTGGTTCTTAGTATCCTATTATTTGGAATTTGTGATTTGGTTCTTGGTGCTTGCTTCAATTAGAAAGCCCCGCATTTCTGCGAGGCTTCCTGTTAAAAGATCAAGAGGATATTACCAGCCCGGGTTCTGCGTAAGCGCAGGATTCACCGTTCTGTCTGGTTCCGGTATTGGATAATAATATTTTTTCTCTTCCCATTTTCTTGGAATGGTTGCAAGCCAGATAATTTCACCTGAATTATCATTTGCCAATCTTTGAGCATTTGGCTGACCACCTACGGTGGCTGCAACATCAATATAAGTAATCGTGGTTGGACGTGGCGGTGGAGGAAGTGTAGTTTTATAGAAGTACACATCAGGAACACCATCCTCATTCAGATCCATTGGAGTATTAAGTGCAGGCACATACATTCCATTCCAGGGCATCGTCATCAATTCTCCCCTCTTCCAGCGAATGATATCATAAAACCGGAAGCCCTCTATGGATAATTCTATGCCACGTTCACGTCTCACTTCAAGTATTGTAGGATCAGAGATCCCAGGGAAATATGTTGTTTGCAAATAAGGATCTACAACTGTGGGCTTTGCTGTTAATCCTCCCGTGATGCCTGCTCTCTTGCGAAGTGCTCCTACTGTCAATGCCCACTCTGCATCTGTCAGGGTTCCTAATTCTGCCTTGGCTTCGGCAAAATTCAATAATACTTCAGCATATCGGAAAATTGAAACTGCATTATTATTAAGATCTCGAGTATCATAATAAGTATCATCCAGGCTCCATTTGATTGGATGATATCCAGTATATGAATATGAGAAGCTTGGTGGAGCAGCAACTAAAGTGGTTCCATTGATCCTCTTATAGGGTCCCATTCTGATTGTTTGTTCCAATCTCTTATCACGATTCTTCACTTCATCCTTAAACTCCATTGTCTGATAGCCGGGTGTACTGGTAAAAGGAGTTCCATCAATCTTCAAAAAAGTATTGATGAAGGAGCGAATGAAATTAAAACGCACTCCAGTTGTTGCACTTGTCATATACCAGTTAGCAGCGTGAAGAATTGCAAGTCCTGCATCTTGATTCGCTGAGAGCATGATCTCTTCTGGGACTGGTGCAGGATTAGTAAATACTCTTCTGTAAGAAAGACTTGTGCCTGCTCCATCATACACTTTGTAACCTGCTTTATCCATTACTTCTTTTGCAGCAGCAGCAGACAAGGTCAATAACGCATTTGCAGTTGCACCAAGATTAAGATTTGTGTGATACTTTCTAAAAGTACCCTCGAAGAGACAAACTCTTGATTTGAATGCAGCAGCTACCCATTTTGATATCAGGGTTCTGCTTGGATCATTTGTAGTTTTGATATTTGCATACGCAAAATCCAGGTCGGCAATAATGGAGTCCACAATTAGAGTACGTGTATCACGTGGTTTGTACAGATCAGGATCAGTCACATCGAGTGGTTTGCCAATCCAAGGAACTCCACCAAATCTTTTTAATTTTTCGAAGTAGAAGAATGCTCTGAAGAACCTGGCTACTCCCTGGTAATGTTGGCGAATATCATTAGGAACCCTGGCGTCTACGTTATTTACGATAAAATAGTTCAGGTTTCTCAACGATCCCCATCCCCAGTTCCAATCTGGACCTAGTGCCACCAGGGCATAAGCAGAAGCTGAAGTATTATCTACAACAGTTGGACTGTATCCTCCATCTCTAAGGAAGGCAGGAACGTCTCTCCTGGCTGCATAATCTGAAACATTATCGGCAGTGTGAATATTATTTGCGTTGGGCAATATGAGATAAAAGGAGTTGGCATATAATTCCAATCCTTTTTCACTGCTGAAAACAGCATCCTTCGATGTTGTCGCTTCCGGTAACTGCTCTAGCTGTTTCTTACAACCGATAAAGGTCAGCGCAAGAATCAAAAGCAGTAAATATTGTTGTTTCATATCAGAATTCATTTATTTAGATTAGAATGTTATTGATAGACCGAAGGTGATTCCTTTCATTATGGAATAGTTATAACCATCACCCGCGTTCGTAGTTGTAAATAGCTGGTCTGAAACAGTTGTATTTTCTACGTCGATGTCTCTTGTTAATTTATAGAGCGGTGACCAGGTCAACATGTTTTCAGCAGAACAATAGATTCTGGCGTTTGTTGAGCCGATCTTAGATACCCATTTCCTTGGAAGATTATAACCTACCTGCACATTTTTCAAACGGAGATAGCTTACTTTTTGAAGATATCTGGTTTGTGGAGGGATCAGGATACCCCCAGGCCTGTTAGCCAAACGTGATACAAACCTTGGCAAATAAGCATTTGGATTATCAGGAGTCCAATGGTTATCGAGATGCCATCTTGGAAGTTTGTTATAAGGCCTGTTGTACATACCCCAGAAAACTCCAGCTTCAGTACTTGGATACCAATCTTGTTTGCCAACACCCTGCAAGAAAGCGGAGAAGAAGAAATTACCATAATCCACATTCAGGTTGATGCCATAAGTATAACGCGGAGAGCTGTTTCCAATAATTCTGCGGTCACCTGGATTTGCTACCGTGCTGTTACCTGGATTTACAAATCCATCACCATTCAGATCTGCAAGTTTGATGTCTCCGGCAAAAGCTTTCCCAGATGAAGTAGAAAGGAACATCGTTTGATTAGCATGTTTTAATACATCCTCATCAGAAGTAAAGAATCCAAGAGTTTCATAACCCCAGATCTCACCAACGGTCATCCCTTCATAATAATCATTTAATCTCTTATCAGGGTTGTTGAATTTCTTGATTACAGCTTTATTATCTGCTATAGAAAACCTGATGTCATAGTTAAGTGACTTTGATGCTACCTGCAGGCGATCTCTCCAGGCTACTGTTAATTCCCAACCTTTTGTTTGAAGATCAGCATAGTTGCCTCGGGGTGGAGTGGCACCGAATACTGCCGGCAAAGTAACACCAACTGTGAACATATCTTTTGTATCACGCACATATGCATCAGCAACTATTGAAAGCCGATTTGAAAACAGGGACATATCTACTCCAAGATTTGTAGTTGTGGATGTTTCCCATGTAAGTCCATCTGGTAAAACACTTGGCCTGCTGGTATATTGAGGCCTCAATCCATTTAGGATAAGCCCAATTTGTTGAATGTTGAATTGCTCGAGGTAAACATAGGATCCTATATTACCATTACCGAGAGAGCCATATGATCCACGAATTTTGAAATCATTGATCACGTTTTCCAAACCTTTCCAGAATGATTCTTTTGATACTCTCCAACCTGCCGAAACAGAAGGAAAGAATCCGTAGCGTTGATCAGTAGGAAATTTTGATGAGCCATCATATCTCCCATTTACTTCAACAAGATATTTGTCTTTAAAGGAGTAATTCAATCTTGAGAATCCACCCATAATCGCCCATTCTTCCCATCCACCTGCAGTAACAATTGATGTACCCAGTGCAAGGTTAATATCATTTGCATTCTCAAAGATCAAACCATTCCTCTGTGCGCTCAAACCCTTGAAGGTTGATTGTTCATAATTGAAACCAGCAAGGACTTTGAAATAATGTACATCCTTAATATTGTCTTCAAATTCAGCATAGAGATTCGTAGCAACGTATTGAGTTCTTTGTCTCACTTCACGTAAATCATTTGTTGTGGTGCCCAGGTATGCAATTACACCTGGTTTGGAACTATAAGGCAGGGGAACCTGTTTACGCTTTTCTTGATTTTCTGTTATCTGCAATGTAACATCCCCTTTAATTCTTAAACGATCTTGCAGGAAAGAAGCCGTTACCCCAGTTCTGTTCCTGAAAACGCCCTTTTCAAAATCATATCCATTCTTTCCATACCAGAGATCACCAACTGAATATGCTGCTGAAGCAGTAAGCGTTCCATCTGGATTGAACATTGGAGCCAGAGGATGTCCTTCATCAGCTATATTTCTAAAGATTCCGCTTCCTTCTCCTACATTAGATGGATTGTGGTATTTAGTATTTGAATAATCACCATTATTCTCAAGTTTCAGCCAGTCGTAGATCTGTACCGAACCTTTACTCCGAAAATTCATCATGCTATAATCATCAGAATTATACCTGAAGATCCCATCCTGTCCAAAATAACGACCTGTCAATAGGAAACTTGTTTTTTCGCCAGCACCGGAAATAGTAATGTTATGTTCCATCGAACTTGTATTTGGCTTATACAATTCTTTGTACCAATCAGTGCTTGCATAGTAGACATATTCTCCAGTTGTAGGATCCACTTCAACTACAGGTAGTCCTGGAATAGTTGATCTTCTTTCCAATTCTGCCAGATAGGCCGGAGAAAATTTAAGAGTCTTATTAACTGCCTGCGGATACGTAGTTTCCCAGGCTACTGTTGATTCAGCAAACCTTTTCGCCCATATCAAACCGTTATTTTCGAAATCGGGTACCTCGGTGGGTTGTTTTATTGAATAGTTAGTTGTGTAGGTAATACTTGTTTTTCCTTTTGCCGGATTTTTGGTGGTTATCAGAACAACACCAAAGGCACCCCTCGCTCCATAAATGGCGGCAGATGCAGCATCTTTCAAGATTGAAATTGTAGCGATATCATTTGGGTTGATAACACTTGGATCGCCTTCTACCCCATCTATAAGAACCAATGCATTTCCTCCCTGTCCGATAGATGTAGCACCGCGGATATTAAACCTGGGCGCCTGGTTAGGTTTACCGTCCTGCATCCTAATATTAAGATTTGGCAGTACCCCCTGTAAACCCTGGTTGAGATTAGTTATTGAACGATTTTCAAGAGCTTCTGAAGTTACCTGGTCTACAGCACCGGTAAGATTTGCTTTCTTCTGGGTACCATAACCTACAACTACAACCTCCGCGCCCTGAATTCCTTCAGGCACCATCTCCACATTTATTTCTCTTTTTTCGCCGATCCTTTCCGTGATCGTGCGCATACTGATAAACGTGAAAACCAGCTCTTTGGCATTGGTGGGAACATTGATTGAAAATTTTCCCTGTACGTCGGTTGTTGTGAGATTCCTGGTTCCAGCAACCGAAACAGTAACTCCCTGAAGGGGTTCCTTGTCTGGTCCAACCACCCTTCCTGTTACAACAGTTTCCTGTGCAAGGAGGTTGGGTGCAATAAATAGAAGGAGCAGGAGCGAGTAGTAGTACTTTCTCATTTCGCAGTGTTTTGGTCTTTAATGAAGTGAACTAAGCAGTATCGGGTGATTGCGGACCCCATTGGGTTCCGGCGAGATGAACGAGCCCGCGGTAGTATGAGGAGGAAAGAACGTCTCTCCTATGGCAACCAATCGATACCTTAAATTACTTAATGTTTGAACCACTTATTAAGTTTTTATTAAGATATTATTAAGTTTTATTTTTTTGTTCAGGTCTGAGGGAAAAGTCTTATTTCAGATCAAGCAAAAAATGTAAAATTAGAGGAAGGAAAAGAGAGAAAAAAACCCCGACTCAGGAAGCTCGGGGAATTTTCATATTAATGGTTACTAAAGGTGCTCTATTCTGTTCTTAAGCTTTTCACCGGGTTAGCCATGGCCGCTCTAATTGTTTGAATGCTGATAGTAGCAAACGCTATAAATATGGCCACTAAACCCGCTACCAGGAATATCCACCATTGAATGGAAATCCGGTATGCGAAATCCTGAAGCCACCTGCTCATAACATACCATGCAATTGGAATGGCTAGAACCAGGGCAATCACTACAAGTTTCAGGAAATCCTTTGATAGGAGCGTTACAACATTTGTTACGGAAGCGCCAAGGGTTTTGCGGATGCCGATTTCTTTAACCCGTTGTTGTGCTGCATAGGTAGCGAGACCTAAAAGTCCAAGACAGGCTATCAGAATTCCCAGAATCACCAGACTTATGAATGCCTTTTGAAATCTTTCTTCCGATGCATATAATTTCGTAAAAGTTTCATCAAGAAATACATAATCAAATGGTCTTTCTGTGGAGAAACGATTCCAGGTTTTTTCGAGTTGGTCAATTGTAGCCTTGATATTATTTGTAGACAGTTTAACTGTAATATTATTACCCCTGCCAGGATTAGTAGTAAATCCAAAAGGTTTGATCTCGTTTCTCAGGGAGGTAAAATTAAAATCTTTTGTCACTCCAACTATTTGCACATAATAGACAGTGTCACCATCATTATCCCATCTCAATTGCTTTCCAATAGCGGGTGATCCAAGGCCTAATTCTTTAACTGCCCTCTCGTTAATAACGATGCCTCCAATCAGTTGATCCAATGGCCCACCAGGGATACCGTTATTCATGGTATCTGCTGGATATTCAGAAGTGAATCCTCTTCCTTCTTTCATTTCCATTCCCATCACATCCATATAATCATAACCCGCGTTGGAAAAGTTGAGTTGTTGTTCCTTGTCCGATCCTCTCACACTAACCCTGGTTGTTGAGAAACCAGCTCCAAGAATGATGCTTGAGACAGCTGCTTTTTTTACACCAGGTAATTGCTTAACGGAATTCAGTAGTGCGGTTCTGTCAGAACGCGATAAAAATCCTGCATTCCTTATTGCCAGAACCTGATCCTTATTAAACCCAAGTTTTGCGGATTGGATAAAACCAATCTGCTGCGCGATAATGAGTGCACCTATTATTAATATAATAGAAATCGTGAACTGAACTACTACCAACGACTTTCTCAAGTTCAATGCGCCCTGCTCATTCAATTTGTATCCCTTCAACACCATGATTGGTTTAAACGATGAAAGGTAAAGTGCTGGGAAAATACCGGCGATAAGTCCAACCAGTAATGCAGCAAATAGCATATATAATAAAACAATTGGCTTACCAATTACTGTGAGATCTTTTTGTGTGATCTCATTCACTATCGGAACAAGCAATTGAGCAATTCCAATTGCAAGAAGTGATGCAATAAAACATGTAACAACTGATTCCAGGAGAAATTGGTTAACCAGGGATGACCTGATTGCCCCGGATACTTTTCTTATTCCAATCTCTTTTGCTCTGATAGAAGACTTTGCAGTTGAAAGATTGATATAGTTGATGGCTGCAATAAGCAATATAAAGATCCCAATAACAGTAAAAACATAAACATATAACTGGTCGCCATTTGGTTCAAGCTCCCATTTAAGATTACTTGTCAGATGAATATCCTGAATAGGCTGAGTATAAAAAACACTATATCGTTCTTCCTGGCTACGCTCATAAAGAGCCTGGATCTTTTTTGTAAATGAAGCCAGGTTGGTGCCTTCCTTCACCTTTACATATGTATAGAAATTATAGCCTCCCCAATTATTATCGAGATTTGCCTGTATTTGCCGAAATGAGCCAAGAAAATCAAAATGGAAATGTGAATTGGAAGGGACATCCTTGATAACGCCAGTAATCATTAGGTCGCCACCCGGTGCAAAAGTGAGTGTCTTGCCCATCGGATCTTCTTTCCCGAAATATTTTTTTGCGATCGATTCCGTGATGATTATTGAATTGACATCCTTCAATGCTGATTTAGGATCTCCTTTAATAAAGGGAAATGTAAATACATCAAAAAAACTACTGTCAACACGATAAACCCTTTCTTCGGATATCTTCTTCTCCTTGTATTTTACCAGCCAGGTACCTCCCCATGATGGAAATACCCTGGCGATCTTTTCTACTTCTGGAATTTCGCGCATCATAGCTGGAGCAAGGGCAGCCGGTGTAGTTGCATCTGGTATACGACTTCCATCATCATTCAGAAAATCCTTTACTACACGGTGCACCCTATCTGAATCTTTATGAAAACGGTCGTAGCTCTTCTCGTCCTGGATATAGAGAAAGATCAATAAGCTACATGCCATTCCAATTGCGAGGCCGATAATATTAATGGAAGAGAATCCTTTGTTCTTCCAAAGGCTGCGAGCTACGATCTTTAAATAGTGCGCAATCATACTAATAGTTTGGGCTGATTGAAGAATGGAAAAAATAACCAGGATAATCGTACCACATAATGATGCCAATGATTTGCTGGATGATTTCCAATTGGTTAAATCAGATTAAATCTACGAAATTGTTCGTTATCGGACAGGAAACTGTGCGGATACGGTACAGTTTTAATTTGATAATTTGAAAATTTGAGAATTTGAAAATGGGGAATAAGAGATTTGGGGTTCTTATATTTTCAAATTACCACATTTTCAAATTGATTGCTTCTCTTTCTTCTTCCATCGCTTTATATCAAGATAATCCAGGAAATAAATAACCTTGATCGAAAGGTTATTGTTCTGTGGAGAGGCGATGGTGCGGTCGAGATTCTTGAAGTAAGGGCGCTGGGTGTCCTCATCAGACAATACGCTTTGGTCTTTCCATACAATGTTGATAAAACTTCCAGGTGCAAACTGAAGAGTGTAGACCGCATCGATATTGAAAAAATTAATATTGCGGTTTTCCATTGCAATGCCGCCGTGAATAGTTGGAGTAAGGTTTCCGTCTAATTGCAAGTCATAAAGTCCTTTTTGTTCAACCTTGCTCCAGTAGTGACGGGCTCTGAATGTAATTCCGGACTTGCTATTGAAGTTGTACTTGAATGAAAGAACATTTTGAATGGTCTTCAAATCTCTTCTGGAGAAGATAATTTCCTTTAGACTATTATTCTCATAGTAATTCCTGTAAAACCCTGCATCATTCCTGGTTGGGTTATACATGAACTGATGATTAATGGCAAATTTATCACTGAACCTGTATCTATGGGAAAGATTGAATTGATGGTTCGGGCTATTAAACAAACTGCGTAAACCAACAAAGTAATCAAAAGTGACCTGGTACTTTTTAGCGAAGTTTGTTTCAACCCAGGGATTTATCTGCACTCTTTTCGGCGTCCTGAAAGAATAGCCGGTGTTCCTTGGTTCGTAAAAATCATTCCCTTTGGGAACAAACCCCAAGAACATTCCAACAAACCACAAATTCTTAAGCTGCATGTTTGCATTTACGTTAGTAGCAAACGTTTGAAATTTGTCAGCAATCTTTTGTCCATCAACCTTGCTGTATAATTTGCTATAGTAAGCATTATAATTTACCTGAATACGATTATACCAGGAGGTCGGTGTTTGCCAACGATAAGCTGTCCAGAAAGAATGGTCAAGAAAATTATTGTTGAACAGAATGCCCATGTCATTGATGTCATATTTTTTATCAGCTGCATCCTGGTTTAGCTGAAATACCCAGCTACCGCCTGTTTTTGCAATTCCTATGTTATGCGCATGACCAACTATGTTTTCTTGTGAGGGACCATAGAGTTGACTTACGGCCACCTTGCTAAATAGATTATAGGTGTTCTTTTTATTATTAAGATTAAGAAGTCCTGCTGTGACATTTGCATCATAAGCACTTCCGTTCCGTGTGACATTGGTATTGATCAGAGAAATGGAGGAATTATTTTTCAATGTCTGATCAAGAACTGCAATATTGTAATTAGTGAGTGGGTTGGTCTCGATCCTTCTCTTATTTCCCAAATTGTCTTCCACTTCAGCATACATGGTTTTGGTAATTGCATTGAAAAAACCAATTCCAAGTCCTTTTTTTGTTCTTCCAGAAATCTTGGTTGCGTTAAGAAGTTTTGCTTCCAGTGGATTCTCTACAAAGCGTTCACCGGAATGAATGTGATTGAAGTCTGCTGATGTGTCCTGTACATCATAATAGCGAATTGGCTGACTTCCTATTCTTCTGGAGTAGAATAAATCTCCTTTGTTGAATAATTCAGTGCCCTCAGTAAAAAAGGAACGGTTCTCATTGTATTTAACTTCAAAAGGCGAAAGATTCAGAATCTGGTTATCGCTTTGAACCTGCCCAAAGTCAGGTATCAATGTCATGTCCAGGGTAAAACTTTCACTGATCCCGTATTTGAGATCCATCCCACCATTGATGGATGATGTGATATCTTTAATACCGGCGGATTTGTTTGGAAAATGATTTAGATAGGCAGAGAAGTATGGAGAAAAAGAAAGTCGTACGGGAGATTGAATTTTTCCTATTCCTGTCCACAAACCTTCCTGATTCACAAATCCATTGACTTTAGGATCAACAGGGTTCCACATGTATTGTTGTCCTGTCTTATTTCGTCTGCGGGTAATATTTAGTCCCCAGGTTTGTTCATCGTTGTTTGAAAATCTCAGTGCGGAGTATGGAATTCGCATTTCAAAGCTCCACCCATCACTGTTGATCTTTGATTCACTGTCCCAAACCGCATTCCAGGAAGGGTCCTCGCCATTATAAGATTTGAGTATTTCGCATCGAACTGTTCACCATATGGAGTAACATAAAATCCAACCGCATTTATCTTGTCATTGTAAGTATCGAAGATCACCCCTAAAAAATCATTCACTCCAATCACATCTCTTCCCACCAGTTCTTTAGAAATGCTATCCTTTGTTCTTTCATAACAATAACCACCAACGTAAATGGAATTATTATCATATAAAATATAAACTATGGTCCTGACAGCGGGATTTTCTGGAGTGAAAGCTGCAGGTCTGTATTCTATGAAATCTTTCGCTGGGATTGCATTCTTCCATACCGTTTCATCAAGGTTTCCATCCACTTTTATAACACCGGTAAGTTTCTGAGCAACTAGCTTTTTTTGGGGAGTTTGGGCATGAAGGGCAAAGAAAAATAATAGCAGAATGATGGTTAAGCTTAATCGCTGCATTAGTTGGTGTTTTCGGTGGCGTGAACCTAGTATATTAGATCAATTGGCTATAACCATTCATCAAATTTCGATGGGATAAAGCGGTAATTGACAACGATTTAAAGGTTCTTTAACAAGTCAGGAGTTTAACCGCCAAAGAACAAAGGCGCCAAGGTTCTTGAGGAGATCTTTGCGTCCCCTTGCGCCTTGGCGCCATTGCGGTTAAATCTTATTTCACAACTTTATACAACCGAACTAATTTGTCAGAACCGGCAGTTGCAATCCATACACCATCGTTGCTATATGCAATATCATTCACGTCGTTGGAATGATCTGAAAAAGTTTGAAGCAATTCCCCTGTCTGCACATCCCATAGGCGCGCTGAAACACCCTTGTTGATCTCAGAATCTCCAAATATTTCTTGCAAAAATTCTCCAATCATCGGTTTGTCCCGACCACCCGTCATCAGTCTTTTATCATCAGGAGAAAATGTAACGGCCTGAATATGTTCAGGAACCATCATTTTACGCACTTCCTGCCCAGTTTCAGCATTCCAGAGTCTGATAGTCTTATCGTCACTTGTACTTGCAATCAACTTTCCATCATGACTATAGGCAAGATCAACAATTGCCTCAGTGTGTCCGGTTATATTCTTCAGCAATTCTCCGGTTTTCACATCCCAAATTTTCAGACTTGCATCGAAGCTGCCACTTGCAAGCTTACTTCCGTCCGGACTAAATTTTACAGACCAGATCGTGAGCCTATGTCCCTTTAATGTTCGAATCAATGAACCGCTTTCAATATTCCAAAGTTTGATGGCGGAGTCTTCCCCGCTGCTGGCAAGGGTGGTACCGTCCGGACTATACGCTAAATGCCAAACCGTATTTGAGTGACCTGAAAACTCTTTTAATATTTTCCCATCCTGGACATTCCATAATCTCACTTTAGAATCATAGCTGCTGGTGGCGATATAATTTCCATCTGGACTAAAATTGAAATAGGTCACTCCCATTGGATGTTTTAATTCCTTTATCAATTTCCCTGATTCTCTCTGCCAGATTTTTACTGCACTATCAACTCCAGCACTTGCCAGTAATTGACCATCCGGACTAAATTTTACAGACCAGATTTCAGAAGTATGGCCCGTGAATATTCGCTCAGACCTGACGATTTCATTTTTTACTTCTTCAGATTTATTGAGAAATTGATAATATAATATCACCATACTAATCAAGAGCAGAATGATCAACACCCAGAATCTCTTTTTTGAGAACGTTTTCATTTTTCATGTTTTTAAGAAATGGATCTAGAAGAGTATTTATTGATTTTTGATTGAGTTCATTTTCGCACGAACTTTCTCATTGCCCGGATCCAATTGAATTGCTTTTTCATAGGCTGCGATTGCATTTTTCAATTCTCCAGCTTTTGAATATGTATCTCCCAGGGTTTCATGGACAATTGGTGAATTGGAATAATTAATAGCATTCATTTTTAGAAGGTCGATTGCATCCTTGATCCTGTTGGTATCGTTTCTGAGAAATCTTGCTATTTGATTGATCTCATCATGCAGGGGTATCACTTTGTATCCATAAAATTTTGATAGTTCATCAAAGTGATCCATGATGATCTTGCTGCTCATTGTTTTCTTGAATGCTGAATTATTATATGGCAGATGCCAGTTTGGATAGATAAACCTGATGCCGTCATAAATGGCTTTCACCGGCTCAGAAATGTGCGACTCATCTGGATAAGAAACATATTTGAATTTTAGCCCACTTATTTTTCTCGCCTTCAGAAGTGAATCAAACTTCAGTTGGTTCGCATGAAAAGGTCCGCCTTCGTTCGCATCGGAAAAGAAAAGAATCTTATCTAACCTATTACTTTCTCTTCAATTTTTCATCAGCCAATCGCAGCATCACTTCATTATCCCATTGCAAGGATGGACTGATGGCAATGTATGCATTGAACAAGTCAGGATGATTAATAATGGAATGTATGGCCATCAATCCTCCCAGAGAATGACCAGAGAAAATTCTGTATGGTGCTGTTGAATAATTCTGGTCGATATAAGGAATTAATTCTGTTTCTTAGGAATTGCAGAAACTTTTCTCCTCCACCGCTTTTCCTGCCAAATGCATTGGCACTTGTATCGGGTTTTCCATCTGGTCCCGGGCTAAAAAAAGTAGGCGTGAGATCTCTTGTCCGATCTGTATTTTCTATTCCTACAACAATCAGGGACGGTATGATCTTGTATGCCTCTGATAAATACTGAACCTGACCCGCAACCATTATCGAATGTGCTTCACCGTCAAGAACATAAAGCACCGGGTAAGCTTCAAATTTTTTCATGTTGGCTGGGACCTGCACAACAATTCTCCTGTCTTCGCCCAATATATTTGAATGAAAGACCTTCACTTCAGGTCCTGACAATTTAGAGCTATCGCGAATCTGGGCCTGTGCAGAAATACAAATCATAATAAATAGAATACTTAACCGGCTTCCTAAACTAATCTGAGCTGTGACCTTCATCGCATGATTTAATCTGCGATGAATCTGAAATTCATTTATATTTTTTGAAGTGTTCATAATTTTCATTTTTGAATTTTGTTTGAAATTTTATCCCTACCCTCCTCATTTTAATCTGCGCATTATTAGAATGATTCGGGCAAAAAATCGCCTGCAACCCGTTAAGGCTTTTCAATTAATCTGATATATATTTTGAATTATTCCTCCTTGTATTCCAAGATATCTGCAGGCTGGCATTCCAGTGCCTTGCAAATGGCTTCAAGGGTGGAAAGTCTGATTGCTTTTACTTTTCCTGTTTTAAGTATTGAAAGGTTGACAGTTGTTAGTCCGATCTTTTCTGCCAATTCATTGCTCCGCATTTTTCGTTTGGCAAGCATCACATCCAGGTTAATGATTATTGGCATATCAAAGGATTAAATCTTGTTCTTCCTGCAGAAACAGTCCTTGCTTGAATATTGCAGCCATGAAAAATGCAAAGAGTGCAATGACCAGATGCAGGAGAGTAATTTTTAGAATATCATTGAGTGATTCCCCATAAAGTACATATACTAATAATATAAGAATTGGACCGGCGAGGTTGATCCAAAAAAATCTATTCAATTGCTGGAAACCATTTTGGGTAAATAATCGCTTTTGTTTGAAGGCTTTAAAAACCCCGCTTAAGAACAAAAGAAATAAACCGTAAAAAAGAATGGAAATAAAATAAATAATCATGTAAGATGAGATGTATTCACCTCTAAGAAAGATTGATCTTGTGAAGGGATAATAAATTTCAAAGATTGAACCAGTACCTGCGCCGGCTGTATTTATATTCATTGGAGCCCATCCAACTCCTGACTTAAATAGCATCACAGTTACAAATCCATATAATGCCAGCAGGAGATATAAAAAACCAAGTAGTTTGGTTATTTGGTATAAGAAAGAAGCAACAACCCTTACCGTTTTCATCTTTTAGATGTATTTACGGCAAATATATACTAATTATCGAATTACGATAATTAATTATGGAAATTATTTAGTTAATTTCTTGCTAACCGTAGTACAACAGGATTATGTGATTGATTTTCACAACTATTTGAGGTCTTGAAGAAATGAAATACTCCTGGGAACTTGCTCCAACGATCGGGAGGATTCATCTTCCAGGAAAAAATATTTTACTGTTTTTAAGCTCCTGGCGTATTTAACCAGCGGACCAATATTTACGTCGCCATCGCCCAACACAACATTGGTTTCAACATCTGTCGTTCCATTCATATTTCCCTCGGTACCAATCCTGCGATCCTTCAAATGAAAGAGTGGAAATCGATCAGGATATTTTTGCAATAGTGAAAGAGGATCTACTCCCCCATGCTTCACCCAATATACATCCATCTCAAAATTGACATAGCGCTTATCAACGTTCTTTATCAGATGGTCGAATAATGTTCCGTCTGAATATGGACGGAACTCATAGCCGTGTGGATGGTAACAAAAACTCAATCCATTTTGCTGTAAGAATTTCCCTGCCTTGTTAAAAACATCAATTGCTTCCTGGATTTCAGTAATTCCAAATTCTGTACCCGAATGCGGGATCCAGGTGCATACAACAAATTGTGCATTGAAGAATTTTGCCCGTTGAAGCACTCTATCAGGGAAAGAATCTAATTCATTAAAACTTGCTCCAACACTCACCACTTTCAATTCATTTTTCGACAGTAGATCTTTGTACAAACTTGAATCAAGATTATATAATCCTCCGCCTTCCAAATAGGTTATTCCCATTTTGCTTATTTTCTCTAACATACCCGGCACATCCTTGGGGATCTCCTTTCTGAAACTATACAGTTGTAAACCAATCCTGGGTTGTGCTGATGCTGTTGAAGCAAGAAGCACGAGAATTAATAAAAGATTGAAGAATCTCATTGTAATTTGAAAATTTGAGAATTGAAAATTTGAAAATGCAGGACGCAACTCTATAATCGATAGGGCGGATGTATTTGCTTCTCAAGAATAAATTAATCGCTAAAACTTGATTGTGCTGGGTAAATACTTCGCCACTAGATCCTCATAATACGGACGTAGTTGTTTCCAGTCTGGAGGAGTTGGGCATTTTGAATAAAGGTCGTATGGATTAAAAAGTTTTACCCATTTCAACATTTCGCGATCATGATCATCCAGAAGGTAACTGTATTCGCCTTCCCGATGCCATGAATAAAAACTATGGAACCTTAGCATATACAATCCTTCTTCCGGCAAATAATCCTTCATCATCTGATAAACATATTCGTCATGACCCCAGGACATGTGCACATTTCTCAAGCCACAACCTTTCTTATATATTCCAAGCCTGGAATTATATTCAGGATCCTTGAAATCTGGGTTAGCCTCAAAGTATTCAGGATATACCACTTTATCTGAATATGCGCATCCAACTGGAAAGGTATCTCCTACTACTGCCCATTGTGGTTCACCAAATAGACAGAGCACCTTCCCCATATCATGCATCAAACCGGTCAACACCATCCAATCGGGATGTCCGTCTGCGCGAATTGTTTCAGATGTCTGTAGCAAATGCTGGAATTGATCCAGGTCGGTATCGGGATCGGAATCATCTACTAACTCATTCAAAAAATTAAATGCTGACCAAACAGGCATCTCTTTCTTATCAAATCGCAGATAATTCGATTTCTTTTCTTTTACGAAATCGTAGGTCTGGTATGTATGATTAAGTCTGTAAAATTCTCTTACTGTATCCCTGGCAGGATCTACATAATTGCGATATTCCTCTTTTGATTTAGCAGTAACACCAGGTTCGGGATAGCGCTCCAGGACAGCTTCTTCCCATTCGTCAAGGCTTGATAAAGGATTTTTTTCCTTCGAAGAAAACTCATGATGGAGACTATCGCTCATGATAATAGTTTTTGCAACTGATGATGTGTCTTAAAGGTCCGGCTTTTTTCCTAAACCCGGAAGTGGCAGCAGGCTTTTTTAGGAAAAAAGCAGTTAGGCAACTATATTGTATATTGAAAACTCACTATTCCCTTAACGACTGCTATGAATTTACACCTGGCCGACTACCTAGTAATCATAATTTATTTCCTTTTTGTTATTGCGGTTGGATTTATCATTAAGAAGAAGATTCGTTCCAGCAACGATTTCTTATCTAGTGGAAGATCTATTCCACTTTGGATAACCAGCCTGGCATTTATTTCTGCAAATCTTGGTGCGCAGGAAGTGATTGGAATGGTTGCCTCTGGCGCCAAGTACGGAATTGCAACAGTCCATTTCTATTGGGTTGGGGCCATCTTCGCAATGGTGTTTCTTGGAGTATTCATGATGCCTTTCTATTATGGAAGTCGGGCAAGATCTGTTCCGGAATACCTCAGATTGAGATTTGATGAAAAGACAAGAGGACTAAACGCGATCTCATTTGCGGTGATGACTGTTTTTTCTTCTGGTATTTCTCTTTATGCGCTTGCAAAACTTCTGGAAGTAATCCTGAAATGGGATTTTGATGTTTCGATTTGGGTTGCGGCAGGAATAGTAATGATCTACACTTTTGTTGGTGGACTAACGAGCGCTGTTTATAATGAAGTACTTCAATTCTTTTTGATCGTACTGGGATTGTCGCCACTTGTGATTGTTGCTCTTCATGATGCAGGAGGTTGGGAGTCAGTAAAAGCCCAGCTGCATCCAAACATGACGCATGCCTGGAAATACATGGGTGATGCAGATTCCAATCCAATGGGTTTACATTTTATGTCTCTGATATTTGGACTTGGATTCGTAATGTCGTTTGGATATTGGTGCACGGATTTCCTCGTAGTGCAACGCGCAATGATTGCCAAGAATATGAGGGAATCTCAACTAACACCAATCATTGCCGCAATTCCAAAGATGATGATGCCTCTGATTGTAGTCTTGCCGGGAATTATTGCGATAGCCTTGATGCAACCTGGATTGGCAGATAAGGGATATAGTATTCCAACTGATGCAAACGGTGAGCTTAATTACACCATGACGCTTCCTTCCTTGATCGCTCACTATTATCCTACCGGTTTGTTGGGAGTTGGGATCACAGCGCTGATGGCTTCATTCATGAGTGGCATGGCTGGAAATGTGACGGCTTTTAATGCTGTTGTCACTTTTGATATTTATCAGGCCTATTTTGTAAAGAACAAGCCCGACAACCATTACCTCTTTTTTGGAAAATTCATAACCGTTGCGGGTATCTTGATATCAATAGTCACGGCATATATTGCCCAGGGTTTTAATAATATCAACGATTTCCTTCAACTCGTTTTTGGCTTTGTCAACGGGCCTTTGTTCGCAACCTTTTTGCTGGGGATGTTCTGGAAGAGGACAACCGGGCATGGGGCATTCTGGGGACTCGTAGCGGGTACCCTTGGAGCTGCATTTACACATGGCTTAACAGTGGCAGAAGGAAAGGGTGGATGGATCGCACCATTGTATGAAATAAAGAGTGGAATGGGACAAGCATTCATTGTTGCTTCTGTTTCCTGGGTCGTGAATTTCTTTACAACAATCGCTGTTAGTTTAATGACTAAACCAAAGCCAGAAGAGGAACTAAAAGGTCTTGTATATTCATTAACGGAGAAGCCTAAGTATCCATCGGGAAAATGGTATCACCGGATTGTCCCTATTGCCATTCTATTATTGTTAGTCACTATCCTTCTTAATTTCATTTTCTTCTAGCATATGTATAATAAACTAAGTCAACTCAGCTTCGTTATCGGTATATTTTTCACGCTGGTTTCTATCATTCTCCTGGTCAATACATTCGTCGGGGAGCGAAATAACATTAGCATTTATACTGGAATTGTATTTCTGATCTTTGGCTTGTTCATGATCTTTATTACGAAGAAAGAAAAGCCGGAGTGAGGTAGGGAATTAGGAATTGAGTATTTGGAATTAGGGAAGAGTTTATCTGTTGAATAGTTGATTTGTTGAATTGAATAATGATTCGATCAACGCCCAACGAACAGCTTCTCCGACTAAACTTCTTGTCTGAGAATCTCTAGTGGTGGTCTTGAAACGATAAACCTGCTGTTACCAAGTCCAATGAGGACTGTTAGACTACAAACAATTAAGAAGAGAATAATTACTGGCAAAAACTCAGGACTAAAACTTGTCTTGAATACATAATGTGCCAATGCCCAACTTCCTCCGAGGGATAATAAAATTCCTGTAATTGCAGCCAGCGCGCCAAGGAAAAAATATTCCAATGCAGTGATGGCAAAGATCTGACGCCTGCTGCTTCCTAAGGTGCGAAGCAAAACCGTTTCCTGTATTCTTTGAAATTTACTGATGAGAACCGATGCAACCAATACTACCAGGCCTGTGATCATACTGAAGATGGCCATAAAACGAATTACAAAGCCGATCTTATCCAGAATATCATCTAGCACGTTCAGAATAAGATTTAGATCGATGATGGAAACATTAGGGTATTGAGTTACCAGTTCCTGCTGAAATTTTGCAGAAACTTCCACCGATGGCACATGTGTCATCAACACATGAAACTGGGGTGCATCTTCCAAAACCCTCGTTGGGAAAACAATTAGAAAATTTGTTTGAACACGATTCCAGTCTACTTCCCTGAGACTTCCAACTATTGTTTGAATAACGGAACCCTGGACGTTAAAGGATAGGGTATCTCCTATCCCGATGCTGTTATTTCTTGCATATCTCTGTTCAACGGATATTAAAATTCGGCCTTTTTCATCCGTCTGTCCAACCCATTTTCCTTCAACAATTTTTTCGCTGGAGATGATGGAATCACGATAAGTCACCCGATACTCGCGATTGAATATCCATCGATGCATATCAATAGTACTATCCTTCTTCAAAGTTTCAATTGTGATGTCATTGACTGCCTCCAATCGCATGTTTACAATTGGAACAGTACCTGTTACCGGCAGTCCGGATTTCCTTGCCAGGTCCATTACTTTTTCCCGCTGTGCAGATTGTATATCGAACAATACCATATTGGGTTGGTTACCACTGGCAGATAGAGTCACCCTGTTGAGCAGGATCCCTTGCACAAAAACAAGTGTGCAGATCAGTGCAGTACCAAGTCCGATGGAAACGATCAGAATTCCTGTCTGGTTGTTTGGCCGATAAAGATTGGCAAGTCCTTGTCTCCATATGTAACTCCAGGAGGCTGGAAAAAAGCGCCTGACCATCCATGTGAGTAATGAAGCAATCCCAAGTAAAATGAGGAATGCCAGGATTACCCCTATTGTGAAAACTATCGCATCACTCCAGCGGTTTAATTGAAAATAGGTGAACACAAGAATGAAAGCCAGGATCAGGGCATAGATAAGCCATTTCATAATATCCCTCACGTGTGTATGCTCAAATGAAACTCGCAATGAGTTGAGGGGAGAAATTTTTCGGATTGAGACTAACGGCAAGAGCGCAAAGAGAGCTGAAACTATAAGCCCCAATAAAATTCCCTGCCCAATTGCCTTCCATGAAAGCGCAGGAGTAACATCAATGGGAAGAAATTCCTTCAATACCACGGGCAAGAATTGCTGTATCACGGTTCCCAGCGCAGCTCCTATTATTGATCCTATGAGCCCAATCGCGAGTATCTGTATCAGGTATATAAAAAAAGCCTGTGAAGCCTTTGCTCCAAGACAACGGAGTACCGCAATGGTATTTATCTTTTCACGAACATAAATATGTATGGCGCTTGCAACACCAATACATCCAAGAAGGAGGGCAATGAAACCAATCAATGATAAAAATCTGTTCAAATCATTAAATGAGCGGGCGGTATCTTCCTTTTGTGTTTCTACAGTATCATACCAAAGACCTTCCGCTTCAAACCTGGGTTCCATTTTTTTCACCAGTTCATCCAGATTTACAGGATTGTTGTATTTGAAATAAAATCGATAATTGATACGGCTGCCTTTTTGCTCCAATCCTGTCTGTGGCAAATAGGAAAGTGGTATATAAACAACTGGGGCTACTGAAGCAGACAAACCTGTTTGACCCGGTGCTCCTAATAAACTCCCTGCAATCACAAAACTGAGATTGCCAAGTTTGATAGTGTCTCCCTGCTTGGCATTGAACTGAAGCATGAGGGTTTGATCAACAAGAGCTTCTTGTTTAGTCCGGAAACTGCGACTGGCATTTGTTGGTATGGTTTCAAGGGTGCCATAATATGGGTAGTCGCCATCCAATGCTTTCACTTCAATCAATCTCGTTCCTCCTGTCTTGGGAAACAGGATCATAGATGAAAAACTTCTTTGTTCTGAGCGATGATCACCCAGGGAATCAACTGTTGCTCCCAGAGCCTGACGAATTGGTTTATTTCCTGAAATCTCAAGGTCAGCTCCCAACAAACTTGCCGCTTGTTCATCAATTTCTTTTCGAAGTACATTGCTTAATGAGTAGATGGCTACAAGAGCAGCAATTCCCAATATAATAGAAGAAATAAATAGAAGAAGTCTGGATCTGTTCCTCCTGCTATCTCTCCAAGCCATTAGCAGGATCCAGGAAAAATTTATTCTTCGCGTCTTATCCATTTTTTTGAATTCAAGCCATTAACGAATCCTGTACTTCACGATCCTTCCCTGGCAAGCCAGCTGTGTCCTCAATCAACCTCCCTCCCTTGAGCCTGATGATCCGACTTGTACGTGCTGCCAGATCACTGTTGTGCGTAACCACCACCAGGGTAGTACCTGCCTCCTGATTTAATTCAAAAAGGAGGTTTTCGATCCTTTCACTTGTATCGGCATCCAGGTTTCCGGTGGGTTCATCGGCAAAAAGAATGGAGGGTTTATTGCAAAATGCCCTTGCAAGTGAAACACGTTGTTGCTCACCACCACTTAGTTGAACAGGATAATGATGTGTTCTGTCTGCCAATCCAACTTTTTCGAGCAGATCCAGTGCAATAGGTTTTACATTCTTTGCACCTCTCAATTCCAGAGGCACCATCACATTTTCCAGTGCAGTAAGGGTTGGTAATAACTGGAAGTTTTGAAAGATAAAGCCAACATGCCTGTTGCGAACCTGTGCCCGCTGATCCTCAGTGAGATTTTCCAATTTTATATTATTCAGTTCAACACTTCCTGAAGTTGCACTATCCAGACCTGCACAAAGTCCTAAGAGAGTTGTCTTTCCGCTTCCAGATGGCCCAACAATGGAAACTGTTGATCCTGCTTCAATGAGGAAGTTTATATTATCCAGTACAGTTAAAGTTCTACCTGCACTTTTGTAAGTCTTGCTTACATTTTGCACCTTAAGTATGAAATCCATTTTTAATAATATCTCCGGCTATAAAAATAATTTAATTAAGTATTGATAATTTGCCGCTCAAAGGATTAATCCAAGATTTAAGATTTCAAACCCAACTATGCAGAAAATATCCTTGATTGTTTCAGTTGCTACCAATATTATCATTCTCCTGGCATGTGGTGGGGGCACAACCGAAACAACTGATAAAGTATCAACAAAGGACACAGTTACCCAATCGACCCCTAAAAAAACAATTGTTTTTTATGGAAATAGCCTGACTGCTGGCTATGGAATAGATCCTTCCGAAGCCTTTCCTAATCTGATCCAGAAAAAGATCGATTCCCTCAAGCTTCCATATAAAGTGGTGAATGCTGGTGTAAGTGGCGAAACTTCATCTGGTGGGAATGCTAGAATTGATTGGATACTTCGTCAACCCGTTGATGTATTTGTCCTGGAATTAGGTGCCAATGATGGTTTGAGGGGAATACCGCTGGCAGAAACAAAAAAAAACCTGCAGTCTATAATCAATGCGGTTAAATCTAAATATCCTTCAGTAAAAATAATCATCGCAGGCATGATGATGCCACCTAATATGGGTCAGGCATATACTTCAGAATTTCGTGGTATTTATCCTGCTCTCTCCAAAGAAAATTCGCTGCCACTGATTCCTTTTATACTGGAGGGAGTTGGAGGGGAATCAAATCTGAATCAATCTGATGGAATTCATCCAACTGCTGAAGGGCATAAGATAGTGGCTGAGACTATTTGGAAAATCATGGAAAAGGAATTGTGAGCAGACCTCCGCGTTAACTCTGCGTCCTCCTTTCTCTGCGGTAAAAAAATAAATAACCGCAGAGAAAAAGAGTGAAAAGAGGATTCGCAGAGAAGATTCCTACTATGTTTGATTTGATTAACTTTCAATCATAAACCACCGCCTTAATCAACTGCATCATGCAGAATCAAAAAAAAAGACAGAAGCAGGCTAAAATATTAAGAGTATTCAGGAAGATTCATCGTTTCACAGGAGCAGCGCTCTTTATATTCTTTTTCATTGTTGCAATTACAGGCCTGTTACTTGGATGGAAAAAGCAAACCGGACTTTTGCCAGGCTCACAAAAAGGAATTTCTGCTTCCCCTGAATCATGGTTGTCTATTGACAGCCTTATCAGCCTCTCCAATACTTATTTGCATGATTCAGTATCTCCGCAACATTCTACGAAATTGGACCGGATTGATATTAGGCCAGACAAAGGGATGGTGAAAATTGTATATGCCGATCATTACTGGGGATTGCAATTGGATTGCACTAACGGAAAATTATTGCAGATTGATAAACGAGGATCAGATTTTATTGAACATATTCATGATGGAAGTATCCTGGATAAATCAATGTCCTGGCCGGATCTTTTCAAATTATTTTATACGAGCCTGATGGGATTATCTCTGATAATTTTCACTGTCACTGGATTTTGGCTTTGGTATGGACCAAAGAGAATGAGGAAATTATCAGGAGAGTAATTACAGGCCGCATCATTAAGAAGACTTCAAACACCCTCAATTTGGAACAGAGCAAAGACAGTTTAAGAAGCGCCGGATGGTTTGGACGTTCAGGTAAGGACGGTTTCGTCTATCGTGCATGGATGAAGAAACTAGGTATTCCTACTTATGAATTCACCGGTAAACCTATTATTGGTATTTGTAACACATGGTCGGAATTAACACCATGCAATTCACATTTTCGTCAGCTTGCCGAATCTGTCAAGCGAGGAATTTCCGAGGCAGGTGGATTTCCAGTGGAGTTTCCCGTTATGTCATTGGGTGAAACATTGATGAAGCCAACGGCCATGCTGTATCGAAACCTGGTGAGTATGGATGTGGAAGAATCGATCCGGGCGAATCCATTGGATGGTGTTGTACTTCTTTGCGGATGTGATAAGACCACTCCTGCTCTTGTTATGGGAGCATGCAGTGTTGACCTTCCTACAATTGTCGTTTCAGGAGGTCCGATGCTAACGGGAAAGTTCAGGGGAAAAAATCTTGGAACAAGTGACCTATGGCGATTAACTGAGGATTATAGAATTGGAAATTTAAGCGAAGAAGAATTAACTCTATCCGAGGCAGGAATGTGCAGAAGCGATGGCCATTGTGCTGTGATGGGAACTGCATCAACCATGGCATGTATGGTTGAATCCTTAGGTATTTCGCTTCCTCAAAATGCAGCGATACCTGCTGCAGATGCCACCAGAAAAATGCTTGCGCAATTATCGGGTATCGCAATAGTTGAAATGGTTAAGCAGGATCGAAAGCTTTCAAAAATTCTAACCCGGCAGGCCTTTGAAAATGCGATCATGGTGAATGCTGCGATCGGCGGGTCAACGAATTTCGTCATCCATTTACTGGCAATTGCGGGAAGGATCGGAGTACAACTTGATATCTCTGACATCGACAAATATTCTTCTGGAATTCCATTAATAACCAATCTTCAGCCATCAGGATTGTTCTTTATGGAAGATCTGTATTATGCCGGAGGATTGCCTGTTGTAATAAAACAACTTCTGCCAAAATTGAATAAAAACTGCATTACTGCTAATGGGAAAACCATAGTTGAAAACTATCAGAATTCTATTTGTTACAACGCAGAAGTCGTATCAACTCTGGACCAGCCATTCAATCCACTTTCAGGTATTGTGGTACTAAAGGGTAATCTCTGTGAAGACGGAGCTGTGATAAAGCCATCTGCAGCAAGTCCACATTTAATGAAACATACCGGCAAGGCAATAGCATTTGAAGACATAAATGATTACAAGAACAGAATTGATGATCCTGATCTTGATGTAGACGAAAACTCAATTCTGGTACTAAAAAATGTTGGACCGATAGGATATCCCGGAATGCCTGAAGTCGGTAATATGGGACTACCTTCCAAATTGCTTCAGAAAGGAATCAAGGATATGGTGAGAATCTCTGATGGTAGAATGAGTGGAACTGGATTTGGCACAGTAGTGCTTCATATTTCACCAGAAGCAGCAAAAGGTGGAATGCTTGCCCTTGTTCAAACAGGTGATATGATCACGCTGGATGTTTCGGCCAGGTCATTGCATCTTGAAATCGATCAGGGTGAGATCGAAAAAAGAAAAAAACAATGGAAAAATAATTTTATGATGGAATCCAGGGGATATGTGAAACTCTACCAGGAGCATGTTGAACAGGCACATCTTGGAGCCGACCTTGATTTTCTGAAAGGAGGTTCTGGAAGTGAAGTGACTAAGGATTCCCATTGATCCGTAATAAATCTGAACATATGAACTTCAGAGATAAGGTTGCTATAGTTACAGGAGCAGGTCAGGGAATTGGTTTTGAAATGTGCAGGGAATTGGCAAAAAAAGGAGCAAGAGTGATCTTGAATGATATTGAATCAAATCTTGCGGAGGAAGCTGTTTCCAAAATTGTTAAAGAAGGGGGAAATGCAATTTCATTTGCTGGAGATGCAAGTGATCCATCTTTTATCAGATCGATGGTAAGTAAGACCGTTAATGATTTTGGATCTCTTGATATTGCGATCGCAAATGCCGGCATCACTTTGTTTGGCGATTTCTTTTCTTATTCGCCTGAAGCTTTTTCGAGAGTGATGCAGGTGAATCTTGCAGGAACATTTTTTCTGGCTCAATCTGCCTCCAGCCAAATGAAGTTGCAATCAAAAGGCGGATCGATCTTATTTACATCTTCTGTTACAGGGCACCAGGCCCACAAAGACCTTGCAGCCTATGGGATGAGTAAGGCTGCTGTGGAAATGCTTGCAAGAAATCTCGTGATCGAATTATCAGGATTTAATATCAACATTAATTCCATAGCTCCAGGGGCCACGCTTACGGAGAGAACTCTCAATGATCCAACTTACGAGGAGACCTGGTCCCGTCTCACTCCAATTGGAAGACCTGCAACAACCCTTGATATTTCAAATGCCGCTTTGTTTCTTGTTTCCGAAGAAGCCAGGCACATAACGGGACATTGTCTTGTTATTGATGGAGGTTGGTCTTGCATCAGTCCTTCCCCATATTAAGCCGGCAATCGAATTTTATCTACACCCAGCCTTATTTGGTCGAAATAATTTTAGGCTTCCATCACTCTCAGTAGATTTAGGAAACAAGATTAACCCCAATCAACCAATTATGGAATACGATAATGATCGATTGATTAAACCAGCATCCAGAATTGAAATTCTTTACTGGGGAGCTCTGATTCTAATAAATCCTGTTATAACTGCAATTTCATTTTTCAGAACTGATCCAAGGATATGGTGGGTTCTTCTCCTGGTTAATCTCTTTCTCTTTGCGATTTATTTTGTTGCTTCCAGGATCTTACTTGCTACCTTATTTGCAGGAAGGTCAACCAGGTTTTTCATAGAAGTCTGTCTCATTACTTTGGTAGTTGTTCATTTGATACTCTATGGAATTTATTCAATCGTGTTGAATTTCCAACTCTCACCTCTGGAAAGGTCTTATTTCACTTATTCCAATTGGACCATTCTCAGGGAAACAATCTGGTTCATAATAAATTCAATTCTTGTTGTTGCAATCGTACATATCAAGCATAGTCATGATCAGGCGGAAGAACTCAGAAATATGCATAAGGAGAATACTTTTTTCAAATTACGATATCTCCATGCACAGCTAAATCCACATTTCTTATTTAATACACTCAACAGTATTTATGCACTTAGTCTTCAGAAGTCTGAGAAAACATCTGAGGTTGTTGTCAAGCTTGCAGATATTATGAGATACCTGATCTATGAATGCAATGAAGAAAAGATCCCTCTTAGAAAGGAGATTGAATTCATCCAGAATTATATTGAGATCGAAAAGATCCGCCATAAGGCAGACATCAGATTTACTGTTGAAGGAGATACCGACCATATCATGATTGAACCTTTTTTGTTTATATCCTTTGTTGAGAATGGATTTAAGCATGCCCTCGATAATTCATTTACTGAACCCTTCATATACATCAATTTAAAAACTTCAAAGAATGAGGTTGTATTGAATGTGATCAATAGCAGCAATACAGACCTTGAATTGCAGGCAAAAAGCATCCAGGGAAAAGGAATATCCAACAGTCGAAGCCTGCTTGAATTATTGTATCCTGATTCCTATGCTCTTGATATTATACAAACTGAGAGAGAAGAAAACAGGAAAAGCAATCTCCGTATGAGAAATGCCCGGGAGCGACTTGAAATCTTATACCCCGATTCTTATACCCTTGATGTAATTTTAAATAAGAATGCTTTCACCGTATCATTGATCTTAAAATCCCGGGCTGCTTGATTAAATGCATTATTGTAGAGGATGAAGAACTTGCACAGGGCGTGATTCAAAGTCATTTGAAGAAAACGGAGAATTGTGAGTTGGTTGGAGTTTATCGCACAGCCATGGAAGCCAAAGATGCGCTCAATCAACAGGAGGTTCATCTGATGTTTCTTGACATTCATCTACCTGGGATGAATGGAATAAGTTTTCTTCGATCTCTTACACATCCCCCGCTTGTGATTCTCACTACCGCCTATGCAGAATATGCTTTGGAGAGTTATGAGTTAAACGTCATCGATTATCTATTGAAACCAATCTCATTTGAGCGGTTTTCAAAGGCAATCAGCAAACTTATGGATGGGAGGTTATTATCCTTACCCGCAAAAGAAATTCCCAAACCTTCAGCTGAACACATATTTATAAGGTCGAACAGCAAATTCTTCAAGGTCAATTTCTCGGAGATCCGGTTTATTGAAGGAATGAAGGACTATCTAAAGGTCCATACTTCAGAATACACCCTGGTCACGCACCAGACCATGAACGAGATTGAGAAATTACTGCCTGCCGGAGAGTTTATCAGGGTCCATAAATCCTTTATAGTGGCTATCTCGCATATCAAGTCAGTTTACGGAAACTCAATCGAGCTGGGTAAGAACACAATACCGGTTGGGATCAACTATAAGGAGGCGGTCAAGAGGTTGATAGGTCATTAAGTGAAACCGGAAATGGTATGTTGTGTAAAAGACTTGCCTTTAACAGAAGTTAACAGGTTGGCCGGTATTCCTCCACCTGAATGGAAGATTTCCTCTAATTTGAGTCTCTTTTTTGGTTAGATATTGCTGATTCGTCTTCATTTTTACCCCAAAACGCCTACCTTTGCCAACCTCTTTAAAAACTAGTCAATGAGTGGCCGCAGGGAATATGAGATCGCCTTTGTTGGATTGAAACCCGGGTTGCATCATTTTGAGTATAATATTGATGATAAGTTCTTTACAGCCTTTCAGCAGCAGGATTTCAAGAATTGTAAGGCAGCCATAAAGGTGACGCTTGACAAGAAGGTGGGCTTTATGTTGTTGAAGTTTGAAATGGGTGGCAAGCTTGAAGTGAATTGTGACCGTTGTAATAGTGATCTTCCGCTCGAACTTTGGGATGAATTCAACGTAGTGGTGAAGCTGGTGGATGACCCTGAAGTGATGAACGAGCAGGAAGAAGATCCGGACGTTTACTACATTTCCCGCGGTGAAAGTCATCTGAGTCTGTCTGATTGGATATATGAGTTCATTAATTTGAGCATACCAATGCAGAGGACCTGTGATTTTCCTGATATGAGTGGACCCTATTGCAACCCTTCCGCCCGTGAAGTGCTGAAAAAGATGAGCGCTGAGAATAGGGATTCTCAGTCAACAGTTTGGAAAGGACTTGAGAAATTCAAGGATCTTGATAATTAGAATCGAGTCGCTGTGTAAATATTCGTTACAGGTTACACAGGAGCAGATTGAGGATAAGTTTACTGTAACGGGAACGAACAATTAAATATTTAGGTTATGCCTAATCCGAAGCGAAGACATTCACAACAAAGAAGCGCAAAGCGCAGAACTCACTACAAGGCCGAGCCAGTAACGCTTAGCAAAGACAGCACAACAGGTGAAATGCATGTTCGCCACCGTGCCCATGTAAGTGAGGGCAAATTGTACTACAAGGGAAAGGTGGTGACTGAAAAAGCGCCAATTAAAAAGTAATAAATAATACATCCCACAACCTAATGCCAAACTTCAAAACCATCTTGTCAACTCATGATGGTTATCAAGGTTTGGCTTTTTACAATTTGTAATGACTATCGGCCTTGATATGATGGGTGGAGATTTTGCGCCGGAAGAAGCGGTGAAGGGTCTGCAATTATTCTTATCAGGTCAACATTCAAGCCCACAGGTTGTCCTTTTCGGCGATGAGGCGCTCATCAGGGAATTCCTTGATAAGTACAAGCTTTCAGCGGAATTCAAGATCGTTCCAACCTCCCAGGTTATTGGAATGCATGAGCATCCTACAAAGGCTCTCAAGGAAAAACCTCAATCATCAATTTCAGTAGGCTTTCAGTATCTGGCTGCAGGCAAGATCGATTCTTTCATAAGTGCAGGTAATACGGGCGCTATGCTTGTTGGAACCATGTACTCCATCAAGGCAATTGAAGGGGTTCTTCGTCCCACAATTTCAACCATCATTCCTAAAGAAAATGGAAAAACGGGATTGCTCCTGGATGTAGGCCTGAATGCAGACTGTAAACCTGAACATCTCAATCAATTTGCCATCCTTGGAAGTTTGTATTCTGAACATATCCTCGGAATTGATAAACCCAGAGTAGGCCTTATCAATATTGGAGAAGAAGAAGGTAAAGGCAATATCCTTGCCCAGGCTGCCTATACCCTATTGAAAGAAAACAAACAGATCAACTTCATAGGAAATCTTGAGGGAAGAGATATCTTTTTAGATCATTCTGATGTGATGATTTGCGAAGGATTTACAGGTAATATCATCCTTAAACTAGCAGAGTCGATTTATGAGATAACTCAGAAAAAGCAGATCCGTCATGAGTATCTTGATCTTTTCAATTTTGAAAATTATGGCGGTACGCCTGTCCTCGGTGTTCCAAAGCCTGTAATAATAGGTCACGGCATCTCACGTGCTCTTGCCTTCAAGAATATGATTGGCCTGGCAGAGAAAATGCTCCAGAGCCGTCTCATTGAGGTGATGCAAAAAAGTTTGAATGTTTAATTGTTTGAGTGTTTGAATGTTTTCTTCAAATAATTACAATCATTTAGGCGGAGTTCAATACTGTCACCTTTACATTTAAACTTCGTTTTTTCTGTGAAAATTAGTTGTGTGATTGATTTGAATTTCGCATCAGGGAAACCATAAACATTCAAACACTCAAACATTCAAACCAGTTCTCCTTGCGTCATGCAGTACTTCTTCTCCCTTCTCTCCGACTATTTCAGGAACCTCGACAAATGGGCATTGGTTCTGGTTTCAATTTTTGTCGGCATTCTGGTATTCGCAAACTATCGCTACGCCTGGGAAAACAAAATATGGAATAGCAGCAATCCCTTTGAGCGATTTTTCAGATTTTATTTTCTCTATCTTTTTGCATTTGCGGGAGCATATTTTCTTCAGAATCTTGTTCGCTCAAATAATCCGAAGCAGTTTTATTTATTTCTGGCAGTGATGCTGATTGCCCCGGCCATCTTTGCATTGAAAGTCACATTCAATTCTCACCGAGATCTTTTCGATAAGCTTTTTCAATTCCCTAAAAATAAATACTATTTAACCTTACTTGATTATCCCATTCGGGGATTGATAGTTCTGATTGCTGTTTGGCTGGTTTGGAAAAGTATTCAACCTGCCTATCCTTTTTGCGGACTTAGTCTGAAGAATTTTCAACTTAGGCCCTATCTTATATTGATGGCCCTGATGATTCCATTGATCGCCCTCGCATCTTTGCGTCCTGATTTTCTGGGAACCTATCCAAAGTATAAGGTGCTGAATTTCCTTGCCGATCCTAAATGGTATGACAAACTATTATTTGAAATTTCCTATGGCCTCGACTTTGTCACGATAGAAATTTTTTTCCGGGGCTTCCTGGTTTTGGCCTTCGCTCATTTTGTAGGCAAAGATGCCATTTTACCAATGGCGGCATTCTATTGTGTCATTCATTTTGGTAAACCCTTACCGGAATGCATCAGTAGCTACTTTGGAGGTATGATCCTGGGGGTTCTAACTTTTGAGACTCAAACTATTATTGGTGGATTGATTGTTCACCTCGGAATTGCATGGATGATGGAGGCGGGTGGGTACCTTGGTAGATTATTCAGAAGGTAAAATGAAAAATGTAAAATCATAGTTTTCCCATCATCACTTCTTTTCTTCTGACAACTTCCATTCTAAATTTTTAACCGCGAGGTCACTAAGGCGCAAAGGAAAGCCAGTTCGCTAAGTAGCGCCATGATTGAGATTTGGAAAAGGGGTTCTTTCCATATGACTATGTTATGCTATGTGCCTATGTGTTATTTTTTTAAACACATAGAATCATAGTAAACATAGACACATAGACGAAAATAAGAAGTGAAACCTTGCGTCCTGGCGCCTTTGCGGTTAAAAAACATAAAATAACTACCAGTCATAAGCCGGATTCTGTTTCATTCTCCGAATGAACGGTGAATGATGGCTATCATTTATCTAGGTTGGGCATTACTGACCAACTCTATCTGCCTACCCTCCAGCGCACCCGTTAGGGTTAAGACGAGCAGTCTTAAAACGCTGGTATACGTGGCATTTCAGCATGCAAGGTTTACCCTCCCGAAAGGTTACCCTCCCGGGTCGTGAGCTCTTACCTCACGTTTTCAACCTTACCTCCATGATCATGGTTACACAATCATGGACGGCGGTAATTTTCTGTGGCCCTTTCTGTTCCCTGATTAAAGGGACCCGGTAATTAACCGGTGCATTGCTCTTTGCTGTCCGGACTTTCCTCCTCAACCTGAAGTCGAGGCGATAGCCTGACTGATAGTTAAGCAGCAAAAATAAACTTTAGTGACGGGCCAATCAAAGGAGTGAGTTAAATCATTCAGAAAACACCAGAGAATATGATGATTTATGGAAAGAAAGAGGCCATCAGTTAATATTGAAAATAAATCTCAGTTGCTCCATATCCATACCTGGGATCGTACTGGTTGATAAAGGATTTTACATCCTTACGATATTTCAGGATTTCATGAATGTCTTCTTTCAATCTGCCGGAACCAACTCCATGGATAGCGATCATCGAAGGGAGATGATGTGCAATTGCCAGATCAAGGTACTTTTCAAATTGCCTTAACTGTAAATTCAATTTTTCAAATGAGCTTAAGTGCTGCCAGTCTGAAGTGAGCTTTTCAATATGAAGATCCAGTTCTGGCTTAGCAGGTTCAAGGTGTTGTCTTGCTTCCTTTGCGTTATAAATTTTGTAACCCGCCGTCTGAAGTGATTCAGTATCGAAGGACTCATAAGGTTTGTCGGGATATTTTTCAAAAAGCAGGAATGAAAAAGTAGCCTCCCCTTTCAGCTTTATTTCCTGAATCTTAGTAAATAATTGTTTTGGCCGGATCTTGATTGATGCTTCATAATGCTCTGCTTTTTCCTTTTCTGGATTAAGTAACGAGAAATCGAAATTAAACACAGGGTTGTCATTCAGGTCTGCAAATGGCAGGTCATGCAGGTAAAAATCCTGCTTGGCATAGACCTGATTATTCAGATCAAATTCAGGTTTTCCAAAATAATTTACCTGATAATTGAATTGATAGCCCTTATCGGTATGGTTGACAAGGTGAATTTTCAGATTTTCAACTACGTCATCCCCAAATTCGTCCTGATCAAACTGAGGCAGGAACACCAACCACACCCCTTCAGGAATATTCTTGTCGCTTACCTCACTCTTATCTTTTTTTATTTGATCGATGAATTTCTTCTCCTTTTTAGGAGGAAATAATTTCTTCTCACTAAATCTTTTGAAGTAAGGAAAATCAAGCTGATCGATATATGCCGGAAAGTTCACACGCCTGACATCCACCATAACCATTTTATCATTGATGATATCTACCACTTCTGCTTCCTCGTTCGAGTGCAATATGAGCACTTTGTCACCTATCTGAAATTTCATTCTGGTGCAAAAGTAAGTTTAACCGCCAAGACCTTACGAGTTTCGGGTTTAGAGTTTAGAGTTTTTCCCGTGCAGATGTTGACAGATGACGGATGACAGGAGCAGCCCAATACTCACGATTCACGACTCACGATTCACGTGAACAAGGGGCATCGCAAGTTTACTCTTCCGGTACCCATAGAGGAAATAAATGATCAGTCCAACAGCAAGCCAGCTAAGAAACCAAAGCCAGTTACTCTTGGTCATACCTGTTAGCAGATAGAGACAGGTTGATAATCCAAGTAAAGGAATCAGGGAATAGTTTCTGAAAAAAGCAAGCCCACTAAGTACAAGGCAAAAAATCCAGAAGATGATTTGAGAGATTTTGGGAGTTGCCAGGTCCATAAAACTGGCTTTGCCTGCAATGAAATCCGGGTTTGTTGAAAAATCAAAATTGAAATTGTCAGTAAAATACGTTTTGGAGAAGATACCAATCAGGATCAATGAGCCGAGAATAATTCCAGGATAGATCAGTTTCCCATTGATGAATGGCATATGAAATCGTCCTGGAGTTTTTTCGCGCTTTGAAAGCATCAAAACTCCTCCACAAACCAGGACAAATGCAAATAGCGTTGCGATACTTGTAAAATCAAGTACAAAGGTTTTATCTGTAAATAAAATTGGGATTCCCACAACCAGTCCTGTAACAATTGTTGCAAATGATGGTGTTTTGTATCTGGGATGGATCTTTTGAAAGGCTGGAGGCAGTAGTCCATCTCTGCTCATGCTCATCCATATTCGCGGTTGTCCCATCTGGAATACCAGCAAGACACTTGTCATAGCTATCACTGCGCAAATGGATACCAGGATCTGCATCCAGGCAATATCCAGGTTACCCGATTCAAAAATGAACGCGAGTGGGTCTCCAACATTTGCGAACCTGGAATAAAATACTGTACCGGTCAGCACAAGGGTTAAGAGAATATAAACAACTGTACATATGATCAACGACCAGATCATTCCTCTTGGTAGATCACGTTGCGGGTTCTTACTTTCTTCGGCCAGGACGCTCACCGCATCAAATCCTATATAAGCAAAAAAGACACTGCTAACCGCTGCCATTACACCAGCAAATCCATTTGGCATGAAGGATTTTACGCCTGCTTCATTTACGGGAAACAAATTATCAGGATTGATATATACTGCTCCTACAGCTATGACAAGAAGCACCACAGCAAGCTTCAGGACAACCATCGCATTGCTAAAATTCCTGCTTTCTCTTATGCCGCGGTATACCAGGTAAGTGATCAAGAAATTTATGATAAGAGCAGGGAGGTCAATGATAAATCTAAGACCAGATATTACCGGCGCGTTATTCCATGCATTTACCAATTCCACATTTGCCTTACTTACCAGGAAATCTTTTTGCTCAACAGCATTTAATGAGGAATATTCAAGAAAGGTTTTCTTTGCCTCCTGATAGCTGGTGGATAAATGATCAGGAACATGAATGTTCATCTTCTCCAGGAATGAAGTGAAATAATCGCTCCATGAAAAAGCGACATAGATATTTCCAATAGAATATTCCATCAGCAATGCCCAGCCAATTATCCAGGCAAATAATTCTCCGAACGATACATACGCATAGGTATATGCGCTACCTGCAACAGGAATTCTACTCGCAAACTCGGCATAACAAAAAGCAGTAAATGCACAGGCAATCCCGCACATGATGAATAAGACCACAACACCTGGACCTCCTGAATAAACTGCGCCACCAAGGCTACTAAAACTTCCAGCGCCAATTATGGCAGCAATTCCAAAGAATGTAAGATCTCGGACATTTAGGACTCGCTTGAGGCTACCGGCATGCTCTTCCTTTTCTCCAGCTTCCAATAATGATTTTATGGACTTTGTCCTAAATAGAGAGTTTGACATGTTGGCCGGTTGTTTAAGCGGGGAAATTAAGGAATTTCGGTTTAGGGTTTAGAGTTGGGAATTATTATCATTCCTTGAATATTTAATCGCCCCTTCGACTTCGCTCAGGACTCGCCAGGACGCGAAGTTTTGCTTTTTAGATTCATCTATGTGTCTATGTTTCCTATGATTCTATGTGGCTAAAAAAATGAACACATAGGCACATAGAATAACATAGTCATATAGAAAGAAATCCTTTTTCCAAATCTCCATCATTGCACTACTGCCGTCCAGGCGTTCCTTCGCGCCTTCGCGGTTAAATTTCCCTACCGCAATTTCCCAATTCAAAATTCCAAAATTTCAAAATTTCAATCACTTTTCCCGCTGAAGAAGAAACTGCGCTAATTCTTTCAAAGGTTCCTTTCTCTTTGAAAGCACGGCAACCTCCTCAAGGTGTTGGAGGGCGGTTGCCATGTATTGATTTTTCAATTCAGTTGCCCAGGTACCAACGCCGCACTCATGAAAGATCTTAAGCACCTGTTCAACTTTATCATTTGGATTTTCGTTTAGTAGTTTAAATAATTGCTTTCGTTGAGTAGGATTGCAGGTTTCAAATGCATGGATCAGCAAGAAGGTTTTTTTATTCGCCCTGATATCTCCGCCTACTTCTTTTCCGAATTTGTCGGGATCACCAAATGCATCCAGGTAGTCATCTTGTATCTGGAAAGCAATTCCAAGATTTTTGCCGAATTCGTACAGATGTTCCTGATTGCCCAAGCCAGCTCCTCCAAGCATTGCCCCGATCTGCAAACTTGCGGCCAATAGGACAGAAGTTTTTAATTCGATCATTTTTAAGTACTCGGCAAGATTGACTTCTTCCTTTTTTTCAAACTCCATATCCATCTGCTGACCTTCACAAACTTCCTTTGCAGTCCGGTTGAATAACCTGATGATCTTTTTCAAATATTCACTTCCAATCTTATTGAGATGATCATATGCATTGACCAATATAATATCGCCGGAAAGTAAGGCAGTAGGTTCTCCGTATTTAGTATGAACAGTAGCTTGTCCTCTCCTGAGGGCCGCCTTATCCATTATATCATCATGGATCAATGTGAAATTGTGAAAAAGCTCAATTGCGACAGCCGCACGCCATGCATCCGCACTCAGCTCATTAAAAAGTTCATTGCCCATCAGGCAGATCACTGGCCTGATACGCTTTCCACCTAGTTGCAGAAAATAATTCCCGGCATCGTACAGGACACTGTCGCCGGAAGAACCTACGAGTTTTGGAAATTGTGCAGAGAAAAGTTTGGATAGCTCTTCAAAATTGAACATGGATTCCGGTTATTGGTAGGTTAAGCTTTTTTCTTTTTCTTCTTTTTCGGTGCCGGCATTGCATCGAGATCTTCAACATCCCGGTCGAATGCAACAGGATGTCCATTTTCCTTCAGGCTTGAAGTGATGACCCATTCATAGTCTATTTGGCGCTTCGTAAGATTAGTTGATACTACTTTTACATATACTTTATCTCCCATCATGAATCTTCTTCCCGTTCTTCTACCCAGCAGACTATAATCAGACTCCACGTACCGGAAATCATCATACTGCAATAAAGAACTCATACTTACCAGACCTTCACATTTATGTTCTACTGTCTCAACCCAAAATCCGAATGAAGCCACACCGCTGATCACACCTTGAAATTCTTCCCCAAGGAATTGCTGCATGTATTGAACCTGCTTGTACTTATTTGCAGCCCGTTCAGAGTCCATTGCCGCACGCTCACGTTCACTGCAGTGTTTACACTTGCTCTCCATTTTCTTATCGATCTGGATATTGTTATCCAAAACCTGTTGAAGGACCCTGTGCACCAGTACGTCTGGATATCTTCGAATGGGAGAAGTGAAATGACAATAATGCTGGAAACCTAATCCATAGTGACCGATGTTATCAATTGAATAAACGGCCTTCGCCATTGTTCGAATACCCAGTTGCTCCAGAACATGTTGTTCAGGCCTTCCTTTTACATCAGCAAGCATCTGATTAAAGGATGCTGCAATTCCTTCCGGCGATTTAGTATCGAATTTGTGGCCGAACTTCTTTGCAAACTCAACAAAGGGAGCAAGTTTTTCTTCGTCAGGTGTATCATGGATGCGGTAGGCAAATGGGATTTCTTTTTTATTCACCTTGATCTTGGCGACAGTTTCGGCTATAATGCGGTTGGCAAGCAGCATAAACTCTTCAATCAACTGATGCGATTCCTTACTTTCTTTCACAATGATCCCGATGGGATTTGCATTTTCATCAAGTTTGAATCTAACTTCCTGCGAGGAAAAATTGATGGCTCCTTTCTTGAAGCGCTGCTTCCTGAATTTTTGCGAAATCTGATTTAATTGTAAAATAACTTCAGAATGCAGTCCTTCCTTTTTCTCAATTATCTCCTGAACTTCCTCATAGGAAAATCTATGATCCGAATGAATTACGGTCCTGCCAATCCAATGTTGCTTAACCTCACCTTTTCCAGTTATTTGAAATATAACTGAAAAAGTAAGCTTGTCCTCATGAGGCCTTAGTGAGCACAATTCATTTGAAATCCTCTCTGGCAACATCGGATTCACCCTGTCAGGAAGATATACCGATGTTGCACGCTCATAAGCTTCAGTGTCAAGCTTGGTGTCTTCAATAACATAATGACTCACATCAGCTATATGAACCCCTATTTCTACAACGTCATTTTTCAATTGCCGAAATGATATGGCATCATCAAAATCCTTGGCGTCGATCGGATCAATTGTGATAGTTAGAATTTCCCTGCAATCCTTTCTTTTTCCAATTTCGTCCTCCGAGATCAAATCAGGAAGTCTTTCTGATTCCTCAATAACATCATCTGGAAAACTAACTGCAAATCCATTTTCGATCAGGATCTCTTTCATCGCAAAGTCATGCTCATTGCTTACATCCAGGATCTGTATGACTTCACCTGAAGGTTTTTTATTTTTTTCCCAAACCGTGATCCTTACTACAACCTTGTCTTTATTTGTCGCTCCCAGGAGACTAGTCAATGGAATATATACATCCGGCATCGGTTTATCAGTCTCAGGGATAAAAAATGCGAAATTTTCGCTCACATCCAGCTGACCAATAAAATCTGTCTGTTTTCTTTCAATTACATCAGTGATCACGCCCCTCTTCCTATTACTACGTTTTCCATCATTTACAATTTCCACTCTTACCTTGTCGCCATGTAATGCAGTATTGAAATCATTCGGGCGCACCAGGATGTCGGTTGAATCCTTATCTACAATCACAAAACCCACCCCTGAGCGGGTTATATCCAGGGTTCCATTAAATGTATCGGAGGTTGGCGAATGCTTTTTCTTCTTCTTTTTCTGTGAATCTTTCTTACCCATGCATTTATCTTTTATACGTCTGGATGAAGTTAACAATTAAATGGAGAAAAGATTGTGCCTCACCGTTCAGGAATTCATGCTCAATTGGTAAAATATATACAGGTAATTCTTTCAATTCCTGTTCAAATTTTACCAGGCGCACTGCATCTTTTTCTGTTGTAATAATTATCTTTCTGTCGCTGTTTATGCCTGCAAGCCGTTTCTTAATATCATTCAGGTCATCGATTGTAAATATGTGATGATCTTCATAAGACATTTCATAATAGGTCTTTGAATATTCAAGCAGATATTCCTTAATAGTTTCCGGATTTGCAATTCCTGTTACCAGTAAGACCTCGTCTTCTGAGGTTATTCTCCTTTTTTGACGGTTTGATATATGATAAGGAAGCCCATACCTGAGACTTGTAAAGAATATCTTTTGTGATGGAAGAGGATCGATTTCTTTTCTGATGGCAGACTGTTGCTCCCTGGAAAGGTTTGGTGGAGATTTTGTTACCACGATAGTTTGCGCACGTTTGTATGAACTATGTGAGTCTCTCAAATCGCCGGTTGGTAAATACCAATCCCTTGTAAAGAGGTTGCTGAAATCAGTAAGCAGAATATTGAAACCAGCCTTCACTGAACGGTGCTGAAATGCATCATCAAGTATTATGGCTTGAGTCAGTGGTTTATCGTGGAGCAATTGAGGGATCGCTACTATTCTTTCTTCTCCAACCGCAATTGATATTTCAGGGAACTTGGTATAGAACAACATTGGTTCGTCTCCTATTTCAAGTGCAGAAGTACCGGGTCCGGCAAGCGCGTAACCTCTTGTCTTCCTTTTATATCCCCTGCTCAATATTGCAATCTTCCAATCATTTTTAAGATTCCTGACAATTAATTCGACCATGGGGGATTTGCCAGTACCACCTATTGAAAGGTTCCCTACAGAAATTACGGGAAGGTTAAAAGTGGTTGATGACAGAATGTTCCGGTCGTACAGGAAATTTCTAAATATTACCAGGAGTGCGTAAATAAGTGAAAAAGGAAATAATAAAATACGAATGGGCTTTAGCAGAGGGACATTAAAATTCATAAATCCGATGGGGAGTAATGGCTAGTTTTAAAGGTATATCAAATTCATTCACTTCAGGGATTGCTTCTTCAGGTTCAAAGTATGAAAAACCAACCTTGATTACATTCTTCCTGCATTGTTCCAGGTATCGGTCATAAAATCCTTTCCCATAACCTACTCGATAGCCTTTTTTATCATAAGCAAGTAGAGGTACAAAGACCATATCCAATTCAGTTGGTGGAATGAGTTCCCCGCTGGCAGGTTCACCTATTCCAGCATTATTTATGTTGAACTCAGTCTCCTCGTTCACTTCTATTGCGTCCAGTGTTGTTTGTGTAAAATCGGTCTTGGGGAAGCACACCCTGAGACCAGGAATTCTGAATAGTAAATAATCAGTAATGGGCAGGGTATTTATTTCGTAATGAGATTTAATTGGCCAATAACTCAATAATGAATGAATGTCCGGCATGATCATTTTTTGAAATTGGATGAGAACAAGGTCGTCCAACTTCAACCGTTCCTGTTCTGAAAGGTCTCTTCTCCTCTTTTTATATAAGTTTCTTAATTCTGCCTTCGTCATATAAATGATTTCAAACTTGCCGACAATTCCATGGACTGCTTTGATATAAATTCCTTATAAGGGCTTTCTGCGGGCGGTATTGAGGCTATCACAGGATATCCGCTCCATTCTGATATTTCCTGTTCATAGGAACCAAATCTGTCGTTAAAGATCCATCCAACTACATCCAGTGCATGCTGTTTGCAGATGGCAGCAGTTAAAAGAGAATGGTTAATACTTCCAAGGTAGTTCCTGCTTACCAAAATTACACGGGCGTTGAGTTTTTTTATCAGATCGATGACAAATTCATTCTCGTTTAGTGGAACTAATAAGCCACCGGCCCCCTCAATCAGTAATGGCTTGTTTTCAGAAATAAAATCCCTGGCCCGGATAGCAATTTCATCGATGCTTATATGAAGATTCTCTGATTTTGCAGCTATATGCGGCGATACTGGCATCCTAAGTTTGTATAATTCAGGATGTATGCGACATTCTTTTCTTGTTATATTATTCCTTATCCATTCGGAATCGGTACCGTCTTCATATCCTGCCTGAACGGGTTTCCAATAGTCCAAATCCATTGCCTCAATAAGAATAGCCGCAATCAAGGTTTTTCCTATGCTGGTTCCTATTCCAGTTAAAAAGATCGGTCTCATAAATAGGTGAATCTTAATTTATGAATTGTCTTCATTTGATTGATCTGAACCATTACCTGGATCCCTTTTCACAAAAAAAGAAAAAACCGTGGTGCCATAATTTCTCTCTGCAGCAAAGGAAGGAGAATCTTTATAGCTGTTTCTCGGAGTATGCTCCAGTACAAACCATCCACCAGTGTTGAGAAGATCTTTTTCAAATATCATAATTGGAAGGTCATTGATATTAGGCAGGGCATAAGGTGGACCGGCAAAAATGAAATCGAATTTGTCCTGACATTGCTGAATGAATCTGAAAACATCGGAACGGACAGGCTTTATATTGGTCAAACCCAATTCCTCGATGGTTTTGTTAATGAAGTTGAACATTTTTTCATCCTTCTCAACAATCACAAGCTCAGCGGCTCCTCTGGAGGCAAGTTCATAAGTTATGCTTCCTGTACCTCCAAAGAGATCCAGAGTGCTGATTCCATCAATCCCAAACTGATTCTGAAGAATATTGAAAAGCCCTTCCTTTGCCAGGTCGGTAGTAGGCCTCGTGTGAGGCATGTTTGTAGGAGGATTGATCCGCCTCCCTCCATGCTCACCACCTATAATGCGCATATTGCCATTTTCTGCAGATAGGAAAAATAATGAAGAGGGTACTCGGCATCATTTTGGTCCGGACGAACTTCTGCCTGGTCAAATTCCAACCGGAGGAAATATTTTTTTATCTCGCTAAAAAGAGCTGAGTCTTCATCAATATATCCACTGATACTTACAAAACATTTCTCCTGGGAGAGCGATAATTGTTCGCAACAATACAATAGTTGATAAACTACATCTTCCGGACTTGTGTATGCAAAAGAGCGTAATAAAACAAGTTCCTGCTTTTTAACTATTGAGACAATCATCTTGTCCGATCCAAAAATTATATACATTTTTTCCTCTTCCTGGGGCTGGAGTTCTTTTATGGTCTGAATCCAGAGAGAGTAGATATGCCAATACTTACCAGCAGTGAATTTTTGTTGCAATAGGTTATGAATAGAAGCGGGGATTCGGTAGATCGTATGAATATTACTATCACCTACTTTCTCACTTAATACAAGTCCTTTCCTAAGATTGCCAAACAATACTTCAACAACTTCCCTGTTGATCTCCTGTTTGTAAACAGAATCAGGGATGAGAGTGCTTTCAGAGAAATTATAAACAATTATTTCTTCTGAAAAATCCTTTTGAAGTGTCTCCTGGCCGTAAATTATTTCTCGGATTGCGTCTGTAACATTTCTGCCTTCTCCTGAGGGATAAACATAATATGCGGCAGCTACCAATTTATTTTCTTCATCCAGAATTGCATAGCTAAAAGAGGTTTCAGTTACTTCAAGAAGGAGAAACAACCGTGAGAAATCCTCTGTGCTGCGTTCCGGATACGTTGTATGAAATACAGGTCTGATCATCAAGGCCGCAATAATACTATAATTTTCGCAGCCAGTATTTTCGTGATTCAACAGCAGATTGTAGCTTCGCAGCCCCTTAACCATGTCACTTCCCTCACAATATGATTTAAGGTTGAATATCACCAACCGGCAGATCCTGAAAATTGCCCTGCCCATTAGTTTTGCCATTCTGGTTCCCCAGATAAATTTTATCACAAACAATATTTTTCTCGGGACCCTTGGAGTTGTTGAATTGGGTGCAGCAGGAATCACAGGAGTATATTATTTAATTTTTGCTGCAATTGGCATTGGTCTGAATAATGGAGTGCAGGCCTTGATTTCAAGGAGAGCGGGTGAAAACCGTCCGGAGGAAATTGGAAAACTTTTTGGACAGGGCTTGCGAATATCACTCTTCATAGCAGTCATTGGTATCCTTCTTACCTATTTTGTGGCACCCGCTATTTACAGTAATGTATTAGAGGATGAAGGACGTGTTGCTGTGATCGTGGATTTTCTGAAGATCAGGATCTGGGGCCTTCCATTCCTGTATATCTACCAGATGCGTAATGCATTGCTTGTGGGGACCAATCAAAGCAAATTCCTCATTGCAGGTACAGTGGCTGAAACGGCTGCAAATGTCTTTTTTGATTATGGCTTGATTTACGGAAAATTTGGACTGCCTGAAATGGGATTTAATGGAGCGGCTGTTGCTTCAATCCTTGCTGAAGCTATCGGGATGCTTGTAGTTTTTGCAGTGATTCATTACAAAGGAATTAGCAAGACTTTTTCTCTCTACAGAGGTTTCAGGTCAGATCCTGCAAATAGCAGGTTGATACTTGTGCAGTCTTCCCCATTGATCTTTCAGCATGCTATTAGTATCATTAGCTGGGAATTCTTTTATATTCTGATAGAACATCACGGAGCGAGAGACCTGGCAGTCTCAAATACCATGAGAAATATCTTTGGTTTTTTCGGGGTGTTTACCTGGGCGTTCGCAGCTACCACAAATACGATGGTAAGTAATATTCTTGGTCAGGGGCAGCCCGATAAAGTTATCTATTGCATAAAAAAAATTGTAAGACTTAGCACATCAATTTCTTTAGTTGTATGCCTGATCCTGAATATTTTTCCAACCGCATTTTTATCTATTTATGGTCAGGACGAGGCATTTATCCAGGCGGGTATTCCAATTGTGAGGATTGTTTCTACAGCGTTGATCATGATGTCTTTTTCAACAATATTATTAAATGCAGTAACAGGAACTGGCAGCAGTAAGGTGACACTGCTGATTGAATTTATCACCATCATTTTATACTCTGGTTATGTGTACCTGGTTCTTGAAGTATTTAATCTACCGATAAGTATTGGATGGATGTCTGAATGGTTATACTGGGGCTCGATATTTAGTCTTTCCTTCTGGTATATTTGGAGCGGAAAATGGAAGGGAAGGAAAATTTAGGACCTTAAACTTAAAATCTTCGACATTTTGGAAATTGGTTTCTTCGCTTCGCTCGGGATTGGGAAATTGTGGGAATGGAGTTAGTAATTAGGGATTAGGAATTGGGGGGATAGTTGATTGGTTGATTGGTTGATTAGTTAAATAGTTATTTCAACTGTCATCTCTGCCAATTCGTAATGAGAATCTAACTCGAAACGCCAAACCCGAAACTCGAAACAAATTTCTCATTTCATGTCTTTCAAAAGTTCACGGCCTTCTTTCTTGATCCTTGTATCATCCTCAATTCTATTGGGAATAGTTTCAAGTTTCTTCAGCATGTCCTTAGCTTTTGTTTCCTGCTTATTCCGGCGATAAGCCTTGGCGAGTTCCAGATAGTTGATCGCGAAACTTGGCTCCAGATTCCTGCTTTTTTCATAATAGGTAATTGCTGCCTGAAGAGAGGCCTTGGGCAAACCTCCAAAGAGAATCTTGGCAGCTCCTCTTTCAATTGCACTTAGATTACTGACTTCGTAATTCCATTTTCCTAGCACATGATATGCTTTGAAACTATTGGGGTCATATCGAAGCGTTAGTTCAGCATACCTCTTAATCTCATTTACATACTGAATTTTTTCTCTGCCGGAGGCGATCATTGCCATTCGGCCCATTGCCACTGACATTACAAAATTTGCTTCGGGAGATTGCGGGCTTACACGGAGGGCGATATCAGCGTATGTTTTTGCAGCTCTAAAAAAATCCTTTTTTTTCTGGGGATCGGTTTGCCGATGCCCGATCCTGCTGCAAAGGTCACTTGCTCTGCACAGGGCATGCAGGTTTGCAGGTTGTAACCTGAGAAGATCCACATATTTCTGAAGAGCCTCCTGTTCCTTAAAGGCTAATTCAAGCTTTTCAGCTTCTCTGGTCAGGGATTGGACATCCTGTGCCAGAGAACTGAGAGGGAGGATCAGAAATAACCAGATCCAGATTCTTTTTGTGAAGAGGTTAGTCATCAAATTTCTTCTTCAGCGTTATGCCAACTCTGCCTTCAAAATTTTCTATCGGTGCATCTAGTTTATAAATACTTAGTGTTATCTGACTCACTGATGAATATTCGTGCTTGATCTTTCTAACAATTCCATCTGCCACAGTTTCCAGCAGTGCTGCTGCAGCCTGCATTTTCTTTTTTATGATTGCTATCAGCTCCACATAACTGATAGTGTCATCCAATCCATCAAACCGCGAACGCCTTTCCTCAAACGTAACGTCCAGATCAATAAGGTAGTTGCTGCCTGTTATTTGTTCCTCCTTATACACACCATGGAAAGCATGCATCTTCATCTGTCTAATGTGAATTGTTACCATAACCTTGATCCTTACAAATTAAAAATTTAATAGAATCTCCTCCGTTAAATTTTATTGTGGTGAGATTAGAAATTCACAAGGAATGGCTCTTACTCATTTAGAAATCAGACCGGAACGACAAAAAAAGGAGAGCAGATATTCTGATGTGAAATTTGCAAAATGAGAGGATCAGGCCAATTCATGCGCGCTCAAATATCGTTCAGCATCAAGTGCGGCCATACATCCGCTTCCAGCTGCAGTAACTGCTTGTCGGTATATCTTGTCCTGGACGTCTCCTGCAGCAAATACACCTTCAACATTTGTTCTTGAAGTGCCAGGAACAGTTTTCACATAACCTGCTTCGTCCATCTCCAGCCATCCTTTAAAGATCTCAGAATTTGGCTGATGGCCAATTGCCACGAAGAATCCACTGATAGGAATTGTAGTCTTCTGATTGTCCTGCACATTTTTTATTCGCACCGCTTCAACTTTGTTTTCACCAAGTATCTCATCAGTTTCGGTGTTCCAGTAGATCTTGATATTTGAAGTTTTTTTCACTCGTTCCTGCATCACCTTGCTTGCGCGCATTTCACTTTTTCTAATGAACATATGAACCGTTGAACAAAGCTTGCTTAGATATAGTGCTTCCTCTGCTGCAGTATCTCCAGCCCCTACAATAGCGCATTCCTTTCCTCTAAAGAAAAAGCCATCACAAACTGCGCAGGCGCTCACACCATAGCCATTCAGCCTTTGTTCGCTTTCTAGTCCAAGCCATTTTGCGGAAGCGCCCGTTGCAATTATCACTGCATCGGCGATAATTAATTTCTCATCGTCGATCCAAACCTTGAATGGTTGTTCAGAGAAGTCAACCTTTGTTGCTAAACCAAACCTCACATCAGCACCCATGCGAGTAGCCTGCTTTTCAAAATCGATCATCATTTCCGGTCCCTGGATGCCGTTAGCATAGCCAGGGTAGTTTTCCACTTCTGTTGTTATGGTTAGTTGACCGCCAGGTTGAATGCCCTGATATAAAACTGGCTTGAGATTAGCCCGGGCAGCATAAATAGCGGCAGTATAACCTGCGGGACCAGAACCTATGATAAGGCAATGAATTTTTTCTGTTGACACTTCACTCATCTATCGATCAGGGTTTAAAATATTTCAGAATCTTCAAAAATACGGTGAAAGGGAACATGAATCAGATATAGCGAAACTGTCTGAATTAACTGTGCAAAAACTCAATTTGGAATAGTGATGGTTTTGAATTGTACCGCATAGCCTCCAAAATACCCTAAGGCTCCTTTAACATTTCCTAAAACCTTTGTTGGTGATGAGAAAGGATTGCCAATGCTCTGATAACTGAATTCTACGGTTCGCCAAAAGTCATAAGTCGCTTTGTCGATATTGGTAAACTTTACAGTTATACTATCTCCTCTTTTAAAAAATGAATAGTTTTCAAGGTCTATCTTTTCATTCCTGTTAACTCCTTTCTCTACCTCAATAACATATGTTGTTCCATCAATGACCTGGTCATCAAATACAGATGCGATCCCTGGAAAGAACATGCTATCCTTCACCTTGGTATAGTAACGGATATAATTTCCGAATCCTGGAGGATCAGTTACACGGCTCATCAGAACTACTTTAGTTGAATCCGGATTATTAGGCGCTTTCTTCCACCATAGTGAATCGATGGTTTTTGTAAGAGCAGGAATAGTAGTAGTTGCAGAATATGCAGTGCCTCCCGTAGAAACAGTTAATTGGTAACTCGTATTTAACTCACCCAGAAATGCTGTGGCAAGGTTGGATGAATCCAATGAATAGTAATACAAGTCAAATCCATTTACATTGGGGATAGTATATTCTTTTAGTCGATGTGTTTTCAGTCCGTTTGATAAATTGATCTCTGCTCCATGAACAAATGAAGCTGCAAGGATTTCCGGTGTGATCTTGCTGAAATAATCCACGCTTTTTGATAAGATCACAATTGGAGGCTGACCATTCTCGATAGATGCATCCACAACAATAGAAGGAGTTCCTGGATTTGGCTTAAAGCTGATTGCCTTTTCACAGGATAAACCAATAACGGATATTGAAAAGAAGAGGAAGATCTTTTTCATTCGTTGGCAAAGTTAATGAGGGGCAAATGAAATCAATGCCTCAGGCAGGGGATGAAAAGGCAAAACCCCGACCAGAGGCCGGGGCTTCGAGATGGTAACGCTATGTTACTAACCCAGGTATGCTTTTAATGCATTGCTGTAACGTGCCTTCTGCAAACGCTTGATGGCTCTTTCCTTGATTTGGCGAATACGTTCTTTGGTAAGATCGTATTTCTGACCAATCTGCTCAATGGTAACCCCATTTTCACCGTCAAGTCCAAAATAGGCATTTACGATCTCTGCTTCACGTGGGCTCAATGATTTGAGCACCCTGCGGATTTCGTTACGCAATGAATCCTTCATCACATCATCATCAGTATCATCACTACCTTCCAGGAGATCACCCATTGCTACATCTTCCGCCTCATGCACGGGTGCATCAAGAGAAGTGTGACGGGTATTGCTCTGGAAAATATTATTGATTTCTGTTTCGCTCATTTCCAGCAATTCAGCTAATTCTTCAGTACTTGGCTCCCGTTCGTGCTCCTGCTCGAAGGCCATGTATGCTTTATTCGCTTTATTGTAGGTGCCAATTTTGTTTTGAGGCAGGCGGACTAATCTGCCCTGCTCTGCCAACGCTTGCAGGATGGATTGGCGAATCCACCAAACAGCGTAAGAGATGAATTTGAAACCCTTGGTTTCGTCGAAGCGTTGTGCCGCTTTAATCAAACCCAAATTCCCTTCATTGATCAAATCGCTCAAAGAAAGACCCTGGTGCTGGTATTGTTTTGCAACAGATACCACAAAGCGCAAATTCGCCTGCACCAGTTTATCCAATGCTCGCTGATCACCCATCTTAATCCGCTGGGCCAAAACCGTTTCTTCTTCCGGTGTGATCATTGAAATTTTGGAAATTTCCTGGAGATACTTCTCAACTGCCTGAGAATCCCTGTTCGTTATCTGAGTTGCTATCTTAAGTTGCCGCATACAAATGAATTGATCTATAGGTCAATTGTCCTACCGAGGTAGATACTTAATAAGAGACATTAAATGCTTGGGGTACGTTGCAAAAAAGATGTTATAATCTTACTGATGCCTGATCTGAACAAAAATACAACGCACTCCTCAAACTTCATAGCCCTTGGGAATAAAATGTCAATTACTATAGATTGAAAGACAGATATATTCCATGACAGGCATAGCTCAAAAACCTTACCAGTAAAGGGTTTCAGTGAAAGATAATTGATGAATTATTTTTTTTGATTTCAAGCTCTTTTTTTTCTGATGATTCAACTCGGCCGATTATTCTGGCATCAATCCCGTAACTCTGGGAGATATTTATGATATCATTAGCAGAATTTTCCCTCGTAAATATCTCCATCCGGTGACCCATATTGAATACCTGGTACATTTCCCGGTCGTCGGATCCGGATGACTCCTTTATGAGCTCAAACACAGGCGGAACGGGGAATAGAGCATCTTTTACGATTCTGAAATTACCCGGCAAATACTTCAAACACTTGGTTTGGCCACCCCCACTGCAGTGGATTATTCCATGAATATTATCGAAATACTGGGTGAGAAGTTGTTTTATTACCGGGGCATAGGTGCGAGTTGGTGAAAGCAACAATTTCCCAACTTCTATTTTATCTGGCAGGAGATTCCTTGAAATTGAACCAACACCCTGGTTCACTATTTTGGAATTTAGTTCAATTTGGTCTGTAAGTCTATGATTTCCAATGTATGTAACCTCCCTTGGCAAGGTAGGTTCAAAGGTTTCAGGGTAATTATCAGCATACCATTTGCTCAAAACATCATGTCTGGCGCTAGTAAGACCATTGCTTCCGATCCCACTATTATACTCATTCTCATATTCTGCCTGTCCTGAACTGGCAAGACCTATGATGACATCTCCTACCTGAATCTTTTCATTTGAGATTAGCTTGCTGATGGGCCATCTGGCTCCCATTGTACCATTTACCGCGATTGTTCTTACCACATCTCCCACATCAGCTGTCTCCCCTCCCAGGAAATGAATACTGAGACCGAATTCCGCTAATTGATGAAAGATTTCATCCGTTGCATTAATAATAACTTCCAACACTTCTCCAGGAATTAGCTTTTTATTTCTGTCGATAGTGGATGAGAACAAGAGATTGTCATAAATCCCCACGCATAACAGGTCATCCAGGTTCATAACTACTGCATCCTGGGCAATTCCTTTCCACACTGATATATCTCCGGTTTCTTTCCAGTACAGATATGCCAAAATGCTCTTTGTGCCAGCTCCATCAGCATGCATCAGATTAACCCAATTGGCGTCTTTTCCAAGATGATCAGGATAAATCTTGCAAAAAGCATGGGGATATAAACCTTGATCCAGCTTTGCAATTGCTTTATGTACATCTTCTTTTTGAGCTGAAACGCCTCTCTGACTATATAACGACATCGAATAATGAAATTGAGTTGCGGCAAAACTAACTAAGAGTTCATGTTCCAACCCCTTTGTCTATTTCTTTATTTTCGCAGCAATTATGCAGGTACACGGGGATCTGAAACAACTGCCGACTTTTAAGAATGCGGCAGTGACCATTGGTACATTTGATGGGGTGCATGCCGGGCACCAGAAGATCATTGAGCAATTAAAGCAGGAAACTGCACTAATTCACGGGGAGTCCGTGATCATAACATTCGATCCCCATCCAAGGAAGGTTCTTGCCCCGTTCAAGCCTTTAAAGCTCATTACAACACTCGAAGAGAAGATTGAATTACTGGACAAACAAGGAATTGACCACCTCATCGTAGTGCCATTTACATTGGAATTTGCCCAGATCTCTGCTGATTCCTATATCAGGGATTTCCTGGTTGGAAAATTCAATCCTCATACCGTAATTATTGGATATGATCATCACTTCGGACATGACAGAAAGGGAGATTATCACATGATGGAGGATGCTGCCCGAGAATTTCAATTTGAATTGAAAGAAATACCTGAACATCTTGTTGATTCCATAATAGTGAGTTCTACTCAAATTCGGGAGGCGGTTGCACATGGAAGAATAGATACAGCAAATCATCTTCTGGGATATGATTTTTTCTTTTCGGGACGAGTGATAGAAGGAAATAAACTAGGCAGAACATTGGGGTATCCCACAGCCAACCTCAAAATAGAAAATAAAGAGAAACTCATACCTGGAAATGGCGTCTATGCAGTGGAGGCAGAATTAAATGGAAGACGATTGAAGGGAATGATGAACGTTGGCATCCGTCCAACACTTACTGACGGATTGTTCATGATAGAAGTAAATCTGTTTGATTTCAATGAAGAGATCTATGGTGAAGTTTTGAGGGTTTACGTAAAGAAGTTTCTCAGGGAAGAGATCAGATTTGATGGAATGGATGAGTTGAAGTCGCAAATAACCAGAGACAAGCATGAGGTTCTGGAGTTTTTTGGAGATCAATCCTAGTTGCCAAATTCTAAGAACCAAAAAACAAATTCCAAATAAATTTAAAGTACCAAAATCCAATTTCCAAGAATCAAAGAACTTTCAATAAAAAATCAATAAACCAACGGTTACTTTCACTTAATCAGCAATATATAACAACACTATAATCTTTTTTAGATTGAATATTTCTCTTCATTCTTTGGATCTTGTTTTTTTGATATTGGTTTTTGGCTCCTACTCAGCCATAATTTTCACAACCATTTCTTTTAAGAGTGAGGCATCTTCGGTGCCAACATCATTAACTCCTATGCTTCTAAGATTATAATGATGCAGAAGGAGTATGATCTTCTCAATCCCGATATATCCATAATTCTTTGCTGCAAGTATTCCCTGTCTTGCCGAGTAAACATTATAGTTAAATAAGGGCTTTAATGCTTCCTCTGATCTCTCAGCTGACCCAAAGACTGAGAATACCTTACTGAAGAAACTATGCAGAATTGGAAGTATCAGTTGGATTGGTGCAGCTTTTGGATTAGCCTGGAAATATTGTATGATGCGAATCGCTTTTGCGAGATCCTTACCGGCAACGGCTTCCTGCAATTCAAAGACATTAAAGTCCTTGCTGATACCGACATAATTTTCAATATCATCTTCACTGATATTCTTTCTTCCTCCCAGGTTTACAAGGATCTTTTCTATTTCGTTTGATATTCTGCTCAGATCATTTCCAATATGATCAACCAATAGAAGCAGTGCTTTGTGTGAGATGCTATATCCTTTGGAAATTACAAGATCATTGGTCCAATCGGGAAGCTGACTATCATATAATTTCTTACTGGTGAAGACCTCTCCTTTCTCTTTCAAAAGTTTTGCAAACTTGGACCTGCCATCAACTTTTTTCTCCTTATAAGAAGCAATGAATATTGTTGATGAAAGAGGATTTTCAACATAGAGTTCAAGTTTCTCAACCTCCCTCATTTGCTGTGCTTCTTTCAATAGCACTATCTGTCTTTCAGCAAACATGGGATATCTTCTGCAGGCAATCACCACTTCTGCCCAATTTGCGTCTTTTCCATAAAAAACTACTTTGTTAAAACCCGCTTCCGCTTCCGTTAAAATGTGGTTTTCTGCATAATTCATTATTTGATCTATAAAATATTCTTCTTCGCCTTCAAGCCAATAGATTGGCTTAAACTTATTTTTTCTCCATTCTCCGATTAACTTTTCTGCAGACATATAATATAAGGCGCAATTTAACAGAAAGGAAGATTTCTACCCCTAATGAGTTGTCTTACAATATGCACACTGTGGACAACGTTTGTTATCGGGAAATTCTGGCATGGTTTTGGACTTTTGGTGTTTACCTGTATAAACAAAAGAGTTTTCACTAAATAAAAAAACAATACTGTATGAGTACTACCAATTATCCATCAGCAGCTAATGATGCTAATGCCCCACGAAAAGATCCCAATAGAAGGGAATATAAGGGTGCCATCATCGGTGTGCTGGCCGTAGCATTGTTAGGTACATGGGGCTATTTGCTCTATGACAAAAACAAGACGTCTGAAACAATTCAGACACAGCAAACTCAAATTGAAAAAGTAACAGACGAAAAGAGTGATATCCAGAAGAATTTTGATGCATCGCTTGCTCGTCTTGATTCACTGACTGGTTTCAATAATGAGCTGGAAGGAAAACTTTCAAATCGTAATACTGAAATCACAAAGTTGAAAACAGAGATTCGCACTATTCTTAATAAGAGGAATGCATCTCAGGCTGAGCTTACAAGAGCAAGAACGTTGATCACAACCTTAAATGAAAAGATCGGCAGTCTTGAGCAGGAAGTTGAGCGTCTAACTGGGGAAAATCAACAACTGACAGTTGAAAAAACTCAGCTAACAGCAGATAAAGAAGTTCTTTCTAAGACGTTGGATACTGCCAACATGGTGAAAGAATCTCAGGCTAAGACTATTGACGTAGCATCTACTTTATATGCTAATAACATCAATGTTCTTCCTGTGAATGAAAAAGGAAATGGCAAAGAAAAAGAAACAACAACTGCTAAGCGCGTTGATAAGCTAGTCATTTCTTTTGATGTTGATAATCGTATTGCCCAGTCAGGCTCTACTGAAGTATTTGTTTCCATAACTGGTCCTGATGGAAAACCAGTAACTGTTGAAGCACTAGGATCAGGAACATTCACTACTCGTGAAGAAGGTGATAAGTTCTTTACTTCTAAAGTTACCAGTGGATATGGAAGCAGGTAAGAAAAGACATGTAGAATTTGCCTGGAAACAGAATAGCAAATTTGTGCCAGGTGCTTACAAGATCGAAGTATACCACAATGGTTTCAAGATTGGAGAAGCAACAAGGAATTTGAAGAAAGGTGGATTGTTTAGCTAATTAAGGCTTACCAAAGTTTATCAATATATGGCCCCGGGTTTTTACCGGGGCTTTTTTTATTTCGGAATTTCCAGGAATTTCGAAATTTTGGAATAGTGTGAAAGAAGTTTTTAGATTTCGAAATTTCCCAATCTCAAAATTTCAATTATAGGATGCTCTTACTGAGGCCCTGCCAATATGAACTACACTCGCAGTGCCCGGTTTACGTCCTTCATATTGAATATTAGATCTCGAGATTATTTGAAAGCCTCTTTGTAAGATCAAGGTTCCATAAAAAATTCTTTCCTGGAAGTAATCCATCAAGAATTATATAACTCACAGTTGAATTCAAACCATTGCTGGGGTCAGAAGTTTTGTATCCGAATATTGCTGAAGGTAAATTTTGACTGGATAGATGTGCTTTGAAGAATGTTGTACTTGATTTCTGAATTCAATGTATTTGAAGTGTAATGTTCTTTAAACCCTACTTCATTTTTCTTATCAGTGAATTTATATCCAAGGACCAATCTGAAATTCGATCCGCCGGTAAAGTTGTACGTGGCTCAATCGATGACTGTTGAATTCTATAATTCCTGTTATCAAATTTGGGATTGGAGGTATTCAAAGCATTTGATCCTCTTCTCCCAGTGAGATCAAATGCTATCAGTTTGCTGATGTTTAATCTGGTTCTGATCGTCCATTCATTCAGCTTTCTGCTCTCATATCCATAGGTCAGCAACGCTTTACCAGTATTTCTTGCATTATTGATATCAAAGCCCCAGCGGGTACTAAACCGGTTGAAGGAAAACGTATTGATAAAAACTGAATTAAGAGTAATTAGTGATGTATCATTAAGTGGGGTTGCAAAAGGATTGAATTGCACAAGGCCTCTTGCCACTTCCTTCTTATTAATTTGCAGTGAAGTCTGGAGATTGATTCTTGCAACGAATTTTTGGAAAGGCTTCGCAGTGGACAAATTAATTACGGATCGCGGATTGAACCCGAGGCTGTAATTGAAATTGTTATAGTTCGCTTTTACAAATTCATTGGTTGGCGTAAAGATCCTGATGTACTTGGCCTGATCCTGAAAAATTGCTATCTCAAATTCGTTTAATTGCTGAATCCCATCCTGATTGAAATCAATCCAGGTATATTCTCCTTGTCCTGCCGGTACTTCAAGGAAACTATAGTCCCTCTTTTGTTCCTGGCCCGCTCCCGCTTCATAGAGAAGATTGCCATTGATAAGACCCTTCCATTCATTCACTTCATATTCTACCCGTCCAAGCAGACTATTATCCGATCTCTGAGAAGTCACATCAGGTCTGATCACATCCAGGTTTCGATAGGTTGTATTAAATCTGAATCTGTGTTTTGGGCTTTTGAGTAATTCAACAAAGAGGTTGATATTATTACTTCTATCCCCTTTCACAAGATCCTTACCAAATGGATATTGGTCGGACCGATTGAAGTAAACAACCCCCCAGCGATTTTCCTTATTAATATTGGATTTCCAGGCGGCCTGGATGGTTTTAAATGAGAAAGCTAAAGGAGATATGGTATCATTTATTTTATTCCGGACCTCGTTATGTTCAAGAGCATAACTAAGAGTAAGAGAATTGTTCGCCAGCTTTGGAAAAATCTTTGAAACATTCAGACTGGGACGAAGAAAGTATCCTTTATTCACGTTACTATTGAAGTTGGAAATGCTGACATTGTTATTGAATTGCCAGGTTTTTATCTTCTGCACATGTTGAAAAATATTCCGGATCCCTGTGAAATCACTCCCTCTTATATACCCCATCAATTGATACCTCAACAGATTGTTGTTAGTGCCTGACATTGAAACTGCACCGGTATAGATATGTTCATTTGCAGGTTGAACAATTAATGGCAGGCCCCAATCTCTCGTGAATTCTACATTCCTAAGTCTTTCAATCGGTCTAAAGCTGGATTCAACAAATTCATATCCCAGGTCTGTAATGATATTTCGCTGTCGTGAAACAGGCTTTGTATTCTTGAAATTAAATTTCGCAGCATAGCCTTTATCATTCCCTTTATCTCTGGTGGAGAATGTATTCACATCATAAGTACTCATTGCAAATTCTGAAGTGAGCAATGAATTCTTAGACATCACATATTCCATCCCAAGACTAACGATCTGTTGTTTCTTAGGAGTGACCAGGAAGACTGCGGGTTCAAACCTTCCCTGGAGTTGACCATTAATTGGCTGAACCCATCTGTAAACTTTTCCATTGGCGCCGTTAAAGTCAGGGACATAATTTCCATTTCCCTGCCCTACGTCAATAAATGAAAGACTGTATATGGCGCTGTCAGGATTAGTAGAATATACATAGATCGAATCCGGCGAGGTTATCCCAGCATAGATGGTATCTATTTTTTTATATAGGATCTTTCCAACGCTGAATGTATCGGTTGCCGCAATTGGGTAGAATGCACGGTTTATGCTATCCCCGATGGTATTTAAGAATATTTTCTGACTTGGATCCAGGGTTTGATTTATTGGTGAGTTTTTTGCATCACTGTTATTGAATGCTGCAAGTTTTAGTTTGAACCTGTTATTGAAATTGGTTTCATTATAGAGATAAAGATTGGCATTGAGAAAATTTCTGTCGGCATATTCAAATTCAACCTGTATTCTTCTATCCTTCGTGATCATCCTTGTAGGCATGAACGTAATCTCAGCAGTATTATAATTGATAATATAATCCCTGTCTTCACCTCGCTGAAGCAGTTCTCCATCTATATACACTCGCTCCGTTCCGGCGAGTACCACAAAGAAAAATTCATTATTTGCGCCTTGCAGTCGATAAGGTCCCTGGTTTCCTTCCTGACCCTGAAATATGTTGCGGGTAAATTTTCCTTTAGCTATCGATCCACTCACCAATGTACGGTTGGTAGTTGTTTTTGAAATATTAGAAGTGTGATCGAAGGCAGCGCCCTGCAATCTTTTATAAAAGTTCAAAAAATAATTCTGATTCTGTCTGATGTCGATATCACCAAGATTTAACTGCCAGTTGTTTTTTTTGAATTGAAGAAATATCCTGTCGAATTCATTTAGTTGTTGAGTTGTACCGTCTGGCTGGATCGGAATATTATTGTCAGTAATGGCTGCAGCTATTTCTATACTATCGGCCAGAAACCCGCTCAATTGCAGGTTTAGGTTAGATGTAACCACTGCATCCTGGCTATTTCCAAATGCGATCCCTCTTCCAAAACTTCCATTATAGTTGATATTCCCAAAATTGAAGAATCGATCTTCCCTCCGCTCTGCTTTATTGTCGAATACAAAAGGCTGAACCAGAAAATAATTGGAAATACTATCATAGTCGAACCTCCTGGCGATTGCATTTAATTTCATTGGAAATACCCGGTAGGTAACGAAGACGCTATCAAGATTTGGTTTTAACTTCCAAACCAGCCTTGCATTTACCGGATCCAAATGGTAGGCAGAATCCGAAATAGACCTGATTGAAAAAGTTTTGGAGACTATGCTTAGGGTATCCAGAGAGAGTGTATCAGACCGTGTAGAAATCCATTTTTGCCTGAGATTGGAGGCCGGTCTCTTTTGATTTGGGACCTGAGCCTTAAGGACTTGGCAAAGCAGTAAGCAGGAAGTAAGTGTTATGATGGTTCTGACCAACAAATCCGGTTTTTCTATAAGCGTCTAAATTTAGGATTTATTGCCCGTTAATTCCCTGTAATTCAATACATAAATTGGAAAAGGCTAATTATCGTTGGCCCTTTAAATTTGAAAATTTGAGAATTTGAGAATTTCTTGCCTGCTGCGCAGTCAAGCAGGGAAAATGAACATAACCCTTGCGAGACTTCGCGTCCTGGCTTATTTGCAGTTAAATTTTAATCCCTATTATTTCTCAACAGTCAATCCCGCTACGAGGTATTCGGCATTGAGCCTTGAAATATTCGTGATTGAAATTTCCTTGGGACAAACTGCTTCGCAAGCCCCGGTGAAAGTGCAGGAACCGAATCCTTCTTTATCCATTTGAGCAACCATGTTCAGGGCGCGACTCTTTTTTTCTGGTTTCCCTTGAGGAAGTAAAGCAAGGTGAGCAACTTTAGCTGAGAGGAAAAGCATGGCAGAACTGTTCTTGCAGGCTGCAACGCACGCGCCGCATCCGATGCAGGCTGCCGCTGCAAATGAGGCATCAGCACTATCCTTTTCAATTGGAATTGTATTTCCATCCACTGCATTGCCGGTATTTACCGAGATAAAACCACCAGCTTCAATTATTCGATCAAAAGATGTTCTATCAACAACTAGGTCTTTTATGACAGGAAATGAATTTGATCTCCAGGGTTCAACAACTATTCTATCGCCATTTTTGAAGGCGCGCATATGGAGCTGGCAAGTCGTGGTTGCATGCCAGGGACCATGTGGTCTTCCGTTAATATGCATTGAACAAGCACCACAAATTCCCTCTCTGCAATCATGATCAAAAGCAATAGGATCTTTTCCTTCCAGGATGAGTCGCTCATTGAGTACATCAAACATTTCGAGAAAAGACATTTCAGAAGAAATATCCTTTACATCATAAGTTTCAAATGTTCCCTTATCGGATCCGTTCTTTTGTCTCCAAACTTCCAGGGTGAGGTTCATTGAATAATGCTCCATATCAATTTGAAAATTTGAGATTCAATTTGAGAATTTGAGAATTTGAAAATTTGAAAATGAAATCAAATCTTAACTCCTTTTGATGAAGAAATAATTTTAGACAGTATCCTAATTATCGCTTCAAGTTTTACTCCAAGGTCGGGCTCATAACCATAATCTTTGCTGCATTCGCAAAGTGTAAGCCAATATTTCGTTTCACTAGCCTCTTTTGCTGCTATCTTCATTTTATGTATGAAATCAGCCTTGCTTTCGGCATTCTGCGCTTCAAGTATGTTAGCTCCTATAGCTGTTGCTGATCGAAATAATTGCTTTGCAATAATGTATTTTTGGTTCTTCATCAAAAATTCACAATACCTCATCACAGCCAAAGAAAATTCTATTGCCCTATTAACAATAATGTTATCACGATCGTTCCTCATAAATTGTTCATTGATGTTACAATCAAACATCAAAAATTGAACAATTTGCTTATTAAACTCAACTGCAAACGGAAATTGCCGAATACCATATCCACAATCTCCGACACTTCCATTTTCAAATTTTCAAATTCTCAAATTATTTATAACTTCTCTGGCTCGGATGCGCCACCTCAAACAACAACTCCTCCTTATGTAATTGCCAATCATGATCAGCCTTGAGCTCCCATGCAGCAACGTAACTAAAGTTGGTGTCATCGCGCTTTGCCTCTCCTTCTTCAGTTTGCATTTCTTCTCTGAAATGACCACCGCAGCTTTCCTTTCTGTGTAAAGCATCGATGCACATCAGTTCTCCTAGTTCAATAAAATCCGCAACGCGATTTGCTTTATCAAGTTCAGGATTCATCTCATTGACTCCACCTGGTATTCGAACATCCTTCCAAAATTCTTCTTTTAATGCGCGGATCTCCTGTATCGCTTGATTTAACCCAGCTTCATTTCTTGCCATTCCGCATTTATCCCACATGATCTTACCGAGTCGCTTATGGAAACTTTCAACTGTTTGCGAACCCTTAATATTCAATAGATGGTTGATCCTGTCACTCACATTCTTTTCCGCGGCAATAAAGGCAGGATGATCAAGCGGTGTAGGTTGTGTCCTAATTTCTTCTGACAAATAATTTCCAATTGTATATGGAATTTCGAAATATCCATCTGCTAATCCTTGCATGAGAGCTGAAGCACCCAACCTGTTTGCACCATGATCACTGAAATTTGCTTCTCCCATTGAATACAATCCAGGAACAGTGGTCATCAACTCATAATCAACCCAGAGTCCACCCATCGTATAATGTACGGCCGGGTAAATTCTCATTGGAGTTTCATATGGATTTTCACCGGTGATCTTTTCATACATATCGAAAAGATTTCCATATTTCTCTTTTACAACGTCTTTTCCTAATTGTATGATTGCTTTTTCATCGGATGCGTCCAGCCCTTTTTTACCTGCTTCTATCCTTCCATATCTCTTAATGGCATCTGCATAATCAAGGAAGACTGCCTGTTTTGAACTTCCAACTCCATATCCCGCATCACATCTTTCCTTTGCCGCTCTTGATGCAACATCACGAGGAACAAGGTTGCCGAAGGCAGGATACCTTCTTTCCAGGTAATAATCTCGCTCCTCTTCCGGTATATCACTTGGTTTACGTGTATCACCTTGCTTTTTTGGAACCCAGATCCTGCCATCATTTCTTAAAGACTCACTCATCAGCGTCAACTTTGATTGATGATCGCCTGTGACAGGAATACATGTTGGATGGATCTGCGTAAAGCAAGGATTCCCAAAAAAAGCACCTTTCTTATGAGCTTTCCAAATAGCAGTTACATTGCTGCCCATCGCATTTGTGGAGAGATAAAAAACGTTCCCGTATCCTCCGCTGCATAATAAAACTGCATGACCAAAATGTCGTTCAAGTTTACCGGAAATAAGGTCTCTTGCAATGATGCCCCTGGCTTTGCCATCGATGACTACAACATCGAGCATTTCATGCCTTGAATACATTTCAACAGTTCCTAAAGCGATCTGCCTTTCAAGTGCCTGGTATGCTCCGATCAATAATTGCTGGCCTGTCTGGCCGGCGGCATAAAACGTTCTTTGTACCTGGGTGCCTCCAAACGATCGGTTACTTAATAATCCTCCATATTCACGGGCGAATGGAACACCCTGCGCAACACACTGGTCAATGATATCAACACTTACTTCTGCCAGTCTGTAAACATTTCCTTCTCTTGCGCGATAGTCACCTCCCTTGATTGTATCGTAGAATAACCGAAATACAGAATCTCCGTCATTTTGATAATTTTTCGCAGCATTAATTCCTCCCTGTGCTGCAATTGAATGGGCCCTTCTTGGAGAATCCTGAAAACAAAATGCTTTTACCTTATACCCAAGTTCACCAAGCGTTGCGGCTGCTGAAGCGCCTGCTAATCCTGTTCCAATTACAATGATCTCAAGCTTGCGCTTATTAGCTGGATTGACCAGTTTACAGGTTGACTTATAAGTCTCCCATTTCTTCTCTAATGGACCGGCTGGTATTTTTGAATTCAGCATAAGATCAAAATGTACTAATGATGTTATCTAAGGTCAGGCTCTGAACTAAATATTTTCACTCTATCCATCGCAAATAAATGCTTATTGGCATCATCGCAAATGTGAGTGGAACAATTATTGAAAATGCTGTTCCTGTAAACTTTATCAGCTTTATATATTTGTTATTATGCACTCCCAGGGTTCTGAAAGAACTTTGAAATCCATGCATTAGATGGTATGCGAGAGAAACACAACCGATCACATACAAGATCACAACAACCAGGTTGTCCTGAAATACCTGAAGCATTAAGGCATAGAGATCATGATATTCCTTATTTGGATTACTTGTATAAACTACGGGTGAGAGTGGATCTATGCTGCCTATACCTCCCAGACGTGAATGAGTCCAGAAATGGTTGACATGCATGATAAGAAACAATAGTAGCAGGGTTCCAAGCAATCCCATCGTGCGACTATACCATTTACTTCCTCTGTTGCCAAGATTGATCTTATATCCCTTTCCTCTTCTTGTCAAATTCCTGGTTTCCAAAACATATCCCTGAACAATGTGAATGATAAATCCAATGAAAAGACCAACTTCAAGTATTCTGACAACAATGGTTGCTCCCATAAAATGGGCCGCCTTATTGAACATTTCTCCATTATCATTGGCCCAGATACAAGCATTAAGTCCAGCGTGAATCACAAGGAATGAGATAAGAAAAAGACCCGTTAAAGCCATTACTAATTTCTTGCCTATGGAAGAAGTGAAGAAGTCAGACCATTTCATTTTGTATGATTTATGCTGTTTCCATCTCTAAGTGTCTGAATCGATTATCGAAGGCTCCAGGCAATTTTCAAATCGCACAAAAATAGCACAGGAACTATTTCGTAGGCAGAATCAAAAAAAGATTTTTATTCTCGCAAATCAACCGAATCCCTTAAAGAAAGCTGATATTTCAAAAATGCTATCTTAGCCACCCAAAACCATGCTATGGCAAGAGAAGAGGATTTTGATGCGAACCTTGCAGGGGAAGAAGGTCAAAGTGAAGAAACGAAGCGAAGCTGGTTCAAGAGAATCAAGAAAGGAATTCTAACCAGTACTGCCGAAAAGAAGGAAACTCCGGAAGGACTTTGGAGTAAATGTCCTGAGTGCAATTATATCTGCACGGTTACAGAATTGCGTGAGAACCTGTTTGTTTGTCCCAAATGCAATCACCACCATAGGATTGGGAGCTCAGAATACTTCGACATCCTTTTTAATAATGGCGAATACGAGATCCTTTTCGAAGACATACGTTCTAAAGACTTTCTTGATTTTACCGATCTGAAATCTTATAAGAAGCGCCTGGAAGAGACCTGGTCAAAAACTGATATTACTGATAGCATCAGGGTTGCAATAGGTAATGTCTATGATCACGAGCTTGTTGTTGGATGTATGGATTTTGAATTTATTGGCGGATCACTTGGAAGTGTTATGGGAGAAAGGATTTGTCGGGCAATTGATCTTTGCATAAAAGAACGAATTCCACTCCTTTTAATTTGCAAGTCAGGCGGTGCCCGCATGATGGAAAGTGCATTTTCTCTCATGCAACTGGCCAAGGTATCAGGTAAGCTTACGCAACTCAGCGAAGCAAAAATTCCATTTATTTCATTATTGACCGATCCATCCTTTGGGGGCATTTCTGCTTCTTTCGGCATGCTGGGGGATCTAAACATCGCCGAACCCGGAGCGTTAATTGGATTTGCAGGACCCAGGGTCATCAAAGAAACCATCAAAAAAGACTTGCCGGAGGGTTTCCAAAGAAGCGAGTTTCTCCTCGAGCACGGCTTCCTCGACTTTATAGTGCATCGGAAGGAGCTAAAGGACAAGTTAGCTACAGTATTGACTCTCTTTAAAAACTAGCAGTTATTGACGCTGAATCGTGAATCGTGAGTCTTGAATCGGGAGTTAATGAACATTCAAACGATCAAACACTCAAACTCTCAAACTTTCGGACTCTCGAACTTGTCTGAGTTAGTATTTTTACAAGATGGAGTTGCGGAATAGATCAGCATATCACGAATATGCTTTTGAAGATAAATACATTGCCGGCATGGTGCTGGTGGGTACTGAAGTCAAATCTGTAAGAGCAGGGAAGGTGAGTTTCAATGATGCATATTGCTTTTTTCATAAAGGAGAGCTTTGGGTCAAGAGTTTACATATTGCTGAGTATTCATTCGGAACCGTAAATAACCATGATCCTTCGCAGGAAAGAAAACTCTTGCTGACCAAAAAAGAGCTGCGAAAACTTGAAGCCAAGACCAGGGAGAAAGGTTATGCTATCATTCCACTGAAAATGTTTTTCAATGAAAAAGGGTTTGTGAAATTAGAAGTGGGCATTGGAAGGGGTAAAAAGCTGTATGATAAAAGACAGACAATAAAAGCCAGGGATACCGAACGAGATATGAAGAGATATATAAAGTGATTTTAACGATTGTAATTCTTCCGGGAGTAAAATGGCTTGATTTTTTCTGGTATCTTCAACACTCCAATTATATCTGTCCAATTGAAAAGGCAACTAATGAAAAAGGTCCTCACGACACTCTTAATTCTTTGCATTATAACTACCGCAAAAACGCAAAGCATTAGCGGCGCATGGTTTGGAAGAGCAGATGCTGTAATGGATGGAACGCACAATAACTATCTCACCGAGCTTATTCTTAAACAAAAAGGAAATGAAGTTGAAGGTGTTTTTGGATATTATTTCAAGAATATGTACCAAAGCTTTTTTGTTCGGGGTACCTATAACAGCAAAACACGCCAGGTCTATATCAAACAGGTTCCGGTAATTCATTTCCGGGCTGCAACATCCAATGAGATGGATTGTCCGATGGAATTTGAAGGCACCCTGGTTGTCTCCAAAGCCAAGAGCACATTGAATGGATATTTTTACCGTCCTGCCAAATACAAATATACCTGTCCCGATTTACGAGTGACCTATACGCTTGATATAAATGACCGTAGCCAGGATAGTTTGCGACAAACTGTTGCGATGCAAAAAATATGGGCACCGCTTCCTGAAGATCTTGTTGTGGTCAAAGGCAGTAATTCTGACAATAGCAACAATGGAATTACTGGCATCATTATTCCCGAAAAAAATGAAGCCAAGGTGTTAGTTGAAAAATTTGAAGCACGAAAGAATAATATTCAGCAGGAGATCACAGTTACGGGTGATTCAGTTAGAATAAGCTTCTATGATAATGGTGATATCGATGGTGATAGTATTTCCGTATTTGTGAATGGTGATCCTGTCTTAAGCAAACGCGAGCTTGATGTCAGAGGCCTGAATCTTTACGTAAAACTTGATAGCGCAAAAAAAGTTAATGAGGTTAGCATGTTTGCTGAAAACCTCGGTAAGTATCCGCCTAATACTGCCTTAATGGTGATCTTTGATGGAGAGTTGAGACACGAGATCTATTTATCGAGTAGTCTCACTCAAAATGCTACTGTAAGAATTCGAAGAAAATAAGTCTTGCCAATGTAAAATTTTGCATTTTCAATTCCTTTGAAAGAAGTTTATTCAAATAATTCGGCCTGCTTATCCTGCTTTTTTTCTTCCCACTCCATGGTTACCGTCTTTGTGAAGTCAACGAGTTTTGTACCAAATGCCTTCCATCCCATTACCTCTGTAACTTTCGTAACCTTGAATTTTGCTTTTCTTACCTGTGAACCCCGGCCTGTTTGTACTATCAGAATTGGCTCTTCTCGTGTCGTTACTGCCTGAAGGCGGTTGCCAGTTCCCTCTTTGATAAAAAGGAATTTATTATGAAGCGTTGTGGTTTCAATCTTGAATCGCTTGATGTTGTATTGAAGTTTGTCATTATCGAGATAGACAGCAGAGACAATTTTATCTGAATTGAATTTTTCAATGAGCGATAATTTTTCAGCGTCAAACTTCTGTGTCAATTCCTGATCAGTTATTTCATAGGTGCCATCGTTATAAAAGGCAATGATCCGATCATCGGCTTCAAACATGCCAAGGTATTTTCCTTTTTCATCAGTATTCAATCTCCCGAATTGATCATCAAACCAGATCTTTCTGCCTGCCAGGGTTGATTTTCCTGATTCCTTGAATTTTACAATTTTTATGGGATACTTGGTCAGTTGATTTCCCATTGTACTGCGACCCTTGATCTCCAATTCTTCAAAATAAAAATCAAATTCCTTATTTCTTGCTGAACAATTTGGACTAAGGATCACCTTTACAACCTCCGCCTCTCCGTTTGGATTGACCGATAGATAATGAACCTTACTCTTCTCATGACCCTTTGTAAGATCGTAATCCTTGTCCCTGGTGATTCCTGTAACATTAAATCTTTTCGCATAGCTCACTCCACTTGCTCCATCCAGGTAAATCATATTATATGTAGTGCGCTCATCATTCTTCTTAAAGATTGCTGCATGCTGAATATCCTTTCCGATATATACTTTCTCCCCCACCTTAACAACCTTCATTGTGCCTCTTTTTGTAAAAACGATGATATCGTCAAGATCAGAACAATCACATATGAATTCATCTTTTTTCAGACTTGTGCCGATAAATCCTTCACTCCTGTTCATATACAACTTCGTGTTGGCAATAGCTACCTGTTTTGCCTGGATGGCTTCAAATAGTTTAAGTTCAGATTTTCGCTCTCTGCCTTTGCCATATTTTTTCAGGAGGTTTTCGAAATAGGTCACAGCAAAATCAACAAGATTATTGAGGTCATGTTTAACCTGTTTGATGTCCGCCTCAAGTGCCTTTATCTGCGCATTCAACTCGTCGATATCAAGTTTATAAATTCTACGAACAGGTTTTTCCGTGAGTTTTAAAACATCTTCCCTTGTTACATCTCTTTTCAGTTGTTTACGAAAGGGTACAAATGCTTTTTCAATTGCGGTCAGGACCTTCTCCCAGGTATCATGCTTTTTCTCTAGCTCTTTGTAGATCTTTTCTTCAAAAAATAATTTCTCAAGGGAAGTGTAATGCCATTTATCCTGAAGCTCGGATAACCTTATTTCGAGTTCTCTTTTGAGTAGATCTTTTGTCCGGTCAGTTGAAAGTTTCAACAGTTCATGAACACTTAAAAAAACTGGCTTCTGATTTGAAATGACACAGGCATTTGGAGAAATGCTTACTTCGCAATCTGTAAAGGCATAAAGTGCGTCAATGGTGATGTCTGGTGAAATTCCTGGGGCAAGGTCTATAAGGATCTCCACTGTTTGAGCAGTGTTATCTGTAACCTTTTTTATTTTGATCTTTCCCTGGTCATTTGCCCTTACAATGGAATCCATTAGTTGGGCTGTTGTAACTCCATATGGCACATCCCGGATAGCAAGAGTTTTTTTATCAACCTCTTCAATCAAAGCCCGCACTCTGAGTTTTCCGCCTCTTTTCCCTTCGTTATAATTGGTTGTGTCGATCGATCCTCCAGTTTGAAAATCAGGGAATATTTCAAACTTCCTCCCCTTCAGGTATTTTATAGAAGCTTCAATTAGTTCGCAAAAGTTATGAGGAAGAATTTTTGTCGATAAGCCCACCGCAATTCCTTCTGCCCCCTGAGCAAGCAAGAGTGGAAATTTCATTGGAAGGGTGATCGGCTCGTTTTTCCTCCCGTCGTAGCTTAGCTGCCATTCTGTTGTTTTGCTATTAAAAGCGATTTCCAGGGCGAATTTTGAAAGTCTTGCTTCGATGTATCTAGCTGCCGCAGCCTCATCCCCGGTTCTTACGTCACCCCAGTTTCCCTGCGTTTCGATCAATAATTCTTTTTGCCCCAAATTCACAAGAGCATCTCCAATGGAAGCATCTCCATGAGGGTGGAATTGCATGGATTGACCGATGATGTTAGCCACCTTGTTGAAGCGACCATCATCCATTTCTTTCATGGCGTGCAAAATTCTTCTCTGCACGGGTTTCAAACCATCTTCAAGCGCAGGAACTGCACGTTCAAGTATTACATAAGATGCATAGTCAAGGAACCAGGTTTTATACTGTCCCTGGATTCCCAGGTCATTAGCATGAAAATTACTATCTATATTCTTCGAAGGCATAATGCAATTTAATTTGACGACTCCTTCACTTTATTCCTCTCTGCGTTAACTCTGTGCCCTCTAATTCTCTGCGGTAATAAAAAAAAATAACCGCAGAGAAAAAGAGTTAATGGAGTTTCGCAGAGATTGATTTATCAATATGGCATTTCACCAGAGAGAAATTTATACTGCAGGTTGTGAAACTTTCTGCTTTACTTCAAAATCCTTCATTCCTTTTAATTCGCCTGTTACATCATAGTCCCCTTTCGATATGAGAAGCTTCAATCTCCAGAGCAGAAAAGCGTCACCTGTTGTATGAATATTTTTATGCAGGAAATTATGTATGATCCTACTTGCTTTTTGCCAGTCGGTGGTTATGTATCTCGTGAGATCAGCGTCATAAAAATCGTAATCATATTGAGTTAGCTTCTTTCCACCTTCAAGAATGCGAACTCCTTTTTCTTCGTTACCAAGTCGAATCCACTCATCAGGATCAACTTCAAATTCACTGGAAGTTATTGGGCGGGCAAGCTTTTTTGCTTTGAGAAATTCTTTAGGTGGAATTGAATTGAGCCAGGAAGGATAAAACAACTGTCCTTTCTCGTTAATAAAAGGAAGATTGTTTAAATACAGAATATAAATTCTTCCGGGAAATTCTTTCAAATGATGAAGACACCAGTAATAACCACTCACATCATGTTTGTTCTGCGCTGCCCATATCCAGATGATTTCATCAGGATCGAGGCGCATTTCTTGAACCAAATCTCCCATCAGTTTGTGGTCGTCGACAATATTCTTGTCCACTAAGCCATCATAGTCGCCGCCGGATAAAATTTCTCTCCACCATTCTTTTCTTTTTTCAATCCCATCAATGTCATAAATGTCCTTCACTGGACCGACTGCATATTCGTCTTTGATCTGGATTACCTCACCTTGTAAGGCCTCATCCATTTCAATTGCCTTTTTTAGTACTGAAACGTCATCCTCATTAAAAACTAAGTGAATCATTTGCTTTTATCTTGAATTATAAATAAACTGATTGGAATTATTCATTCGCCATTGGTTTTCCATCGACCACAATATCCAATTCCACCTTTAGATTATCGATAATAAATTCCTGTCGTTCCTGTGTATTCTTTCCCATATAATATTCAAGGATCTGTTGCACATGGGTTTCAGGCATTACCATGACTGGCTGCAGGCGGATTTCCTCTCCAATAAATGCCGCGAATTCGTCAGGAGAAATTTCACCAAGACCTTTGAAGCGGGTTATCTCTGGTTTTGATCCCAATTTCTTCACTGCTGCCTGTTTTTCCCCTTCATCATAACAATAGATGGTCTCTTGCTTATTCCTAACCCGGAATAATGGTGTTTCCAAAACATATACGTGCCCATTCTTAACCAGGTCGGGAAAAAACTGCAGGAAGAACGTCATCAGGAGAAGTCTGATATGCATTCCATCCACATCGGCATCCGTTGCAATCACAATGTTGTTATATCGCAACCCGTCCATCCCATCTTCAATATTCAATGCATGCTGAAGAAGGTTGAACTCCTCATTTTCATAAACGATCTTCTTTGTTAGTCCAAAACAGTTGAGAGGCTTACCCCTCAAACTAAAAACTGCCTGCGTTTCTACTCTCCTCGCTTTCGTAATCGATCCGCTGGCCGAGTCTCCTTCAGTAATGAAAATTGTTGATTCCTTGGCTTTTTCAAGGATCACTTCTTTTTCTTTTCCTGTAGGTTCATCATTGAGATGATATTTACAATCTCTCAATTTCTTATTATGGAGATTCGCCTTTTTTGCTCTCTCGTTCGCTAATTTTTTGATGCCGGCAAGTTCTTTTCTCTCTTTTTCACTTTGTTCGATCCTTTTCTTGATCGCATCGGCAGTTGAAGGGTTTTTATGGAGATAATTGTCGAGTTCCTTGGCAAAAAAATCGCCAATAAATTGTTTCATTGAAGGACCACCCTCAAAGATGTTTTGCGAGCCAAGTTTGGTTTTTGTCTGACTTTCAAACACAGGTTCAACCACCCTGACTGCAACAGCTGCTACAATACTCTGACGGATGTCAGAAGTATCATAATCTTTTTTATAAAAATCGCGAATGGTTTTTACGAAGGCTTCACGAAATGCCTGGTGGTGTGAACCGCCCTGTGTGGTATACTGGCCATTGACAAAACTGAATATCTCCTCACCATAATCATTATTGTGTGTGATGGCTACTTCGATATCTTCTCCCTTCAAATGAATGATAGGATACCTGTTTTCATCAGCATTTGTTTTTCGATTGAGAAGATCAAGAAGGCCGTTCTTGCTTATGTATTTTTTTCCGTTGAAGGTTACAACCAGACCTGAGTTGAGATAGCAATAATTCCAAATGAGATTGTCAATATATTCCTGGACGTAGTGAAAGTTCCTGAATACAGTATCATCAGGAATGAAGGTTACGAGTGTGCCATTTGATTCAGTTGTCTTGCTTTCTTTGTATTCCTTAATAAGAATCCCTTTTTCGAATTCAGCTTCTTTAATTTTCCCTTCTCTTACACTCGATACTTTGAAGAAATTGCTGAGGGCGTTGACAGCTTTTGTACCAACGCCATTCAAACCAACAGTTTTTTGAAATGCACGACTGTCGTATTTAGCACCCGTATTGATTTTGCTTACAACGTCTACCACTTTTCCAAGCGGAATGCCTCGACCATAATCGCGGACGCTGACGGTTTTTTCCTCGATAGTAATATCTACTTGTTTGCCGTAGCCCATCATGTGCTCGTCAATGCAGTTATCGAGCACTTCTTTGAGGAGAACATAAATTCCATCATCCGGGCTGCTGCCGTCGCCCAGTTTTCCGATGTACATGCCGGGACGAAGTCGAATATGCTCCCGCCAGTCGAGGCTTTTGATACTTTCCTCGGTATATTCAAAAAGGTTCTGTTTTGTTTCTGCCATAGGAGATCAGACCAGGACCATAGAAGACGGACAAGGGTTACCTCATTGATCCTCAGCCTCTTTTTTATTCGCGCAAAGATATGCAAACACCGGAAGTGGAAGAATTGCTGAATTATACACTTTTGTGAATAATCTAAAATCAGAATGAAAAGATATCATTCAGCAAACTAAATTTGCGGTCCGAAGAAAAGTGAAGTAATTGACTCCGTAGCTCAGTTGGCCGTAGAAAATCCTTGCGAGGCACGAGCAGGAGATTTTCAAGGTCCCGATGAGCGAAGCGATATCGGGATAAAAATTATTGACTCCGTAGCTCAGTTGGTAGAGCAGCTGACTCTTAATCAGCGGGTCCAGGGTTCGAGTCCCTGCGGGGTCACAAAGGGCGAAAGCCCTTTTTTCATTTGCAAAACATCCTTGCCCCAGAATAAACCGCAGAGAACTAGAGAAAGAGAGGATTCGCGGAGGACAAAAAGAAGAGAGCATCCCGATCTTGATCGGGAGGGTCCAGGGTTCTCCCGATGACATCGGGACTGCGGGGTCACAAAGGGTTTTTTTTAAGAGCCTCTTTTTTTGTTTTTAACCGCCAAGACGCCGGGGCGCAAAGGAACGCTAAGAATTACTTGCGAAACTTGGCAAGTCCTGAGCGGAGTCGAAGGGGCGCCTTTGCGGTTAAGGCTGGTTACTCAGGAAGATCCAAACTTCACACGCCCAAACTAAAGCATCTTAATTACCTTTATTTTGCAATTAAATTCTAAACCAGGATTTACTAATCCCTTAAATCAATTGAACAAATGGAGCGCGTAACAACAGAATTAGATCCGTTCATTTTGGCATTCGGAGCCCTAGGTGTTCTACTACTTGTAATTGTATTAGTGGTACTGAACAAATTGATCGCTTCCAATAACAAACTGCTGATGAATCAGAAAAATCAGAATGAGCTCTTACTTACAATTTCAAATGTGTTGAGTTCAAAATCCGAAGCGGAAAGTTTACAGATCAAGCAGAAGATTAAAGTCGGAGACAGCTCACCTGAGCAGACTAGTAAGTAAGTTTTACCGACAGGTCGCAAAGGGGCAAGGGTACGCCAGGAAATCCTTGCGAAACTTTGCGTCTTCGTGTCTTTGCGGTTAAGCATTCACTCTGCATAACCTCATTTCCTCAACTCAAGTATCACTTTCGCATTTTTCTGATCAGAAGAAGAAATAAAGACTTCATGACGAGCAGTGCTGGTCGTGATGATCATTACTGAAGTATTGGGTGGAATTGAGCCAAGGTTCTCAGCCACCATGATCAATTCATGATGCGGCTGTGAAGCATCAATTGAAATCGTGAATGATATAGGTGTTGCAGATAACCGGGCTCTCGACTTGATTAAAACATTATTATGATAGATGCTCACCGTATCGCCATCAATTTCACCATTATCATATAGAGCAATTTTTATTTCGCCAGCTTCTGTTTGGATTTGCTTGACCAATGCATTTATCCTTGTTGTCAATACCAATGGAGGTTTGGGGAAGACCTGACTGCCCTGCTTCAAGACTGAAATTGAACGAGATGAAGTATCCGCCTTGGGTTTTGTCACGCTGCTGCTTCGCACTTCCTTTTCAGGTGGTACACTTTTCTTTATTTCAACAATCTTTTTTGCAGGGGTAGTTGTTTTCTTTGGCGGCGCCTTTACAATCGGTGGTTCCTTTTTCGGCACAGTTGTTTTAGGTGGTGCAATTACAACGGGAGGAGGAATTTCACATTCGCGAAATGTTATATCATCCATTGCAAAATCATTTCCACAACCTCCGGGATTATTGTTAACCATTATTAATCTCAGAGATGCGCTGTTGGAAGGTGTGGTGAATATAGCCCTGTGCTGAGTCCAGCGAGGAACTTCAACTCTTCCTATATCACCCGTTGCAAATTGTGCTATGATTTTCCCTTCCTCAGTCTGTATGCGTATGGTAAGATTTGGCAGTAGAGGGAATGGGCACTTATCAGTCGGTCTGCATACATTCATTAGCCACGCCCCGAATTCATATGTAGTCTTGCCCTTCAATCCATAAATAGTTGTACTAAGGAATGTCCCCCTGTTTGGCGCAGCGTTTACGACTAGCATGTCACCTCCGTCTCCTGCAGTATGATCATCTGCAATGGTGTGCCAATCGCCACGAAAACAATTGCTGGTGTATGAAGTATAGGAATAATGTCCATCCGTAGGACAAGAACTTCCCACCCTGTCGTAATACAAAAGATAGTCGGTGTTTATATCCGAGATATTACCCGATCCGAAATTAATGGTCACCTGGGGTGGCTTAAATACACAATTGCGGGGTTGCGCCTTTAAGGATAAGGCAAAAACGATATACAGCATTAAAGAAAGCAATTCCTTCACAACGCGATTCTTTACTAATAAAGCTACTCTAAATCCGATCCTTTTTCGCGATAGGAAAGTATAAATGGTAATGAAGAAAATGATGCAGAAGGAGGTTCAAGACCTGGCTAAAAAAACTATCTCAAACATTGTGAAACCTTCGTAACTTTTATGTCTAAATCTGAGGATATGAAGAAATTAGTAACAGCCACAGTACTTGTTGCCTTTGCGGGAGCTGTTGCTTTTGCAAGCTTCGAATCATCAAATAAGAAGATGCAAGACCAACAGAAGCTTGAAAAAAAGGACACCAAGAAGAAAAAAGAGTGCAAACGCACTTGCCTATTTTCTTAAAAAAATTGCCTCCATTTCTGGAGGCTTTTTGTTTCAGGAGACATTCTCAACCGTTAAGAACCATCCATTTAAATTTCCTTTATCCTTTATATGTAACTGATTTATAATTGATTATATACCCGCCTAAAAAATTAAATTAGATTTCTCTAACCCCCGCTGAGGTAAGTAAGGAATAATCGTATTTTTGATCAGATCCAGTCCCAATTGAAAATACCAGCATTTTTAGCTCCCACTTGCTAGTACCCGTTAAATTCTAAACTACCCATTGCACATTCTGTTGCGAGCCCATTAGAAGAATTAATTGACCTATAAAAAAGGAGTAAGTATGTATTCGTTTGACCTGCTCGAGGCCGGATGTTATTACCTGGTACAGGAAAAACATGATAGTGGCATCAGCCTGATTAAAGTAACCGTCGAATCGGACCATTGTGTATTTGTATCAAAGTATGGCGAGGAGTTAGTTACTGAGTGGAAAAGAAAAACTGATCCAATTCATGATATCCTGGAATTGTTGAGTGATGAAGCTGTCAGGGCTTGGGAAACTTCATACAACAATAGTCAGGATGCCTATTACGAGGAAGACGAGGATTAAAAAAATCGTAGAGCAAAAAATTCTATAAGGATCCGGTAACCCGGGTCCTTTTTTATTTGTGGAAATGATACGTAACTTTTAATTCCAAATTGACTTCAATGAAAAAATACGCCCTCCCCTTTTTGGCTTGTATTGTTCTTGCTACTTCACCTCTTCCTCCTTCCTACTCTGGTGCTCGGGAAAAAATATTCAATGCGGATAGGGGCAGAAATATATTTAGCTGCTCTCCCGCATATGATCCTTCAAACGATGAAAACATTATTCCTCCTCTTACCGGTTGGGGGAATTATAAATGGAAGATTACCCAAGCTAATGACAGTGCCCAGTTCTATTTTAACCAGGGCATCAACATGTATTATGCATTCCACATCATTGAGGCAAGGGCCTCATTTGCAAAAGCTATAAGATTTGATCCTTCTTGTGCAATGGCCTGGTGGGGCCAGGCCCTGGCGTTTGGTCCTAATATCAATGACTTTGGATATACCACCCCGCCAGACGCACTGCCTTCCGCGATTAAAGCCTTCGATTTAAGTACAAAAGTTTCTGCAAAAGAAAAAGCATTCATCAATGCAATGAGATCCAGGTATTCTGCTGATTCAAACTTAAGCAGGACCCAGTTGAATGTAGAATATGCCGCAGCTATGAAGAAAGTTTTTCAACTGATGCCAGAGGATTCTGATGCCGCTGCACTCTATGCAGATGCGTTGATGGTCTTACATCCCTGGGATTTGTATGATGCAAAAGGAAAGCCTAAAACCTGGACACCTGAAATTGTAACCGTCATTGAAAAAGCACTGGCCCTCAATCCACAAAATCCTGGGGCCAATCATTATTATATTCATGCAGTAGAGGCTTCAGATAATCCCGGCAGGGCTTTACCCAGTGCCGACCGACTACCACAACTTATGACTGATGTAGCTCACCTTGTGCATATGCCCTCGCATATTTATATACGAACAGGGAATTATAGTCGGGGAGCCAGAGTAAATGAACAGGCAGTAAATGGATATGAGAAATATTTAAAGGTCTTTTCATCAGTAAGGGAAAATTCTCCGCTCTATATAATTCATAACCTGCATATGAAAGCAAGCTGCAACATGATGGCCGGAAATTCCAGCAAATCAGCAGTGGCCTCACGAGAGACGATGGAAAGCATTGATCCATCTTTTCTTTCAATTGAAGGAGCATTGGGACATTACATCCAATACCTGCATTCCACACCAATAATTAATATGATCAGGTTTGGGAAATGGGATGAAATCATGGCAAATAGAGCTAACGATTCGCTTGAGTATTCTTCCATACTTCTTCATTTCGGAAAAGGGATTGCTTATGGAAGAAGTACTAAAACTGATAAAGCGCAAAAGGAATTAGAAATTATGCAGGCGATGATGAGAGATTCATCCCTAAAAGAACCTTTTACTCCATTCAATTCCGCTCATGCTGCAAGTAGGATAGCTGAAAATATTTTAATGGGCGTAATTGCCGAGGAAAAGAAGAATTTTGAGGATGCGATTAAATATTTTGGCCAGGCAGTTCAATTGGAGGACGCACTAGTTTATAATGAACCAAGGGATTGGTTACTTCCGGCAAGACATTACCTGGGCAACGCCCTATCTGAAAGCAAAAATGGCGGAAGAAGCTGTATTAGTATTTAAAAAAGACCTTGAAATTAATCCCTCCAATGTTTGGGCACTTACCGGACTTCATCAATCGTTAATGAGTCAGAATAAGGCAACAGAAGCCAAGGCCGTCAGGAAATTGCTCGACAGTGTATTGAAAGAAACCGATTTGAAAATCGATGCTTCCGTGTTCTAGATTTATTTAACACTGTCGATCTAAAATGTGGCATTGTTTTTTGCGTTATAACCCCTGAGTTTAAAGCATGGATCCTCGACATAAACGACTTAGTGATTTGTTTGTCAACATTGCGGCCCTCCTAACCATCATACCCCTGGCCCCGTTGATCAATCGATACCTTCCTCCGGTAATGGTTGGAAATTGGAATTTGGACCTGGTCATCTCTATTCTTGGTGCTTTTCTCTTGGTTATGGGGGTGATCAAAATATTTCGTCCCCTGATCGTTCCTGCATTCCTTCTGGTCTGTGCCGTGTTGGTATATAACATGTTCGCCAATTCTTACACATTTCCTGACGTCATCAGGGACTATAAGAATATGGTGGTGAATAACTGGCAGCACAAGGACGAGAAAGAGAAAGAGTTATTCATGATCAACAATCTATTTCAGACTCGCCTGGAGCAACTTGGTGACCAAATGAAGACAAAGGTCAATTACAAAGACTCAATTGTCCGGAATTTTGGAGTTACCCATTCCTCTGGAGGAGTTCAATGAGTACTATAGTAAATATGGACAGACCGTTAGGATATTATCCCTTTGGAAATACATTAATAAGAATTTCAAGTATGTAAACGATGCCTTGAGGGATGAATACTTTGCTACGGCCAGGGAAACAATAGCAAACGGACTTGGCGGAGATTGTGACGACCATAGTATTCTTATGGTCTCTACAATGAAAGCAATTGGTGCGAACTGTCAGGATTGTTCTCACTAGAACCCATGCCTATCCAGAATTGCAATGTCCCGACAAGGAATCCCTGAAGATGATGAAAGAAGCCATTGTTCATCTCTTTGGAGATAAACAAATCAATGAATTGAGCTATCATATCCGCAACGGACAATATTGGGTAAACCTTGATTACACTGCTTCTTTTCCCGGCGGCCCTTATCTCAGTGATACCGCTTATGCAATCGTTGAGTGGTAGTCCTAATTCAATGCGATGCTCGCTTCCTTTACTTCTGCAATAAACGATTTTAGCTTCCCTGGCATCAAGATTTCCATTGGTTCTAACTCCACTGCAAACATCCACCCCAAAAGGCCTGACGATCTCAATTGCCTTCTTTACATTCCCAGCATTCAATCCGCCAGCCAGAAAAACCGGGATAGGAAACTGCCCTGACGATCTCCCTACTGATTTCCCAGTTATGAACTTTGCCCGTGCCACCCAATAGCTTTATTTCTGCCTTTGGCACTCCACTGTCTAATAGGAGAGCATCAGCAAATTGGGAAATTTCTATGGCCTCCTTAATATTCTCCTCACTTAATACATGAATTACCTGCACGATCTTCAGATTAGGCATTGCCTCCCTAATTGCTAAATAATTTCGATCAGTTAGTTCATCAACTATCTGGACAGTATTCGTACCTGTCCTCTTAATATGATCAATCAGCGAGTCAGCTGTTTGCTCACAACTAAGTAAGAAACTTGCAAGAGGAGGCGGAATACGCTTCGCAATGAAAGCAATCAATTCATCAGGAATAGGTCCAGGTCCACTGGGCATTCTTGCGACCAATCCAAGCGCATCAGCACCCATCGATATAGCTAATTGTGCCTCTTCAACAGAGGCAATACAGCAAATTTTGATTCGAATCCGCATAAATCGAATTGTTAAGGATTTGCAAAGCAAGGATGTTTCTTTGATATTGGTACTGAAAAACAATTGCTTTGTCCACCGAACCAAAACAACAGAACCAAAACAACGCATTATAGCCCCAAAACTACCTGCGATTGCCCCGCTTCCAAATGAAGCGGGATTTTTTTTTATACCTGTTGATTATTCCTTCTGATCAATAGATATCGATCATCCTCCATCGGCAGATATCCAAATTCATAACAGAAAAAATAAATCGAGCCCTTCTTATTGATATAAGTATGCGTAATAAACTTGAAATTGAATCCTTTTTCCAACAACCGGGATTTGGATGTTATTCCGGCATCTTCTGAGGAAGACATCAATTCCTGTAATATTCGTCGGTTCTTTTTCAAGACCACATTCAGATTCCGAACGATAGGATTTGCATCGTTATATAATTTGTTATTGTAAGTGCTGCGACAATAATCATCGCAAAATTTTTTGTCTGCCCTGCCCTTTATATTTTTCTTGCATGTTAAGACAGGTCCTGTTGATTTGAACTGTTTGCATAAACATAATTGGTTGGAAATAAAAATAGTTCAACAGGCTCCTGAGCCAAGGGGAAAATCAACATTTATCAGGATTTTATATTCATCATTGGCAAATTCTATTGCGAACCTTGCGCCCTTGCACTTAGCGGTTAAACACTAGACTCACGACTCACGATTTTCACCCTGCATCCAAACTACCTTTTGTTCAGACTTGTGCGGTTGACCAAGAATATCTTTATATAGTTCAGGGCGTCTTGCTTTTTTATAACGAAAACCACCAGCCTGGACTTAATTTATCAGGAGTGCAAGTTGCAATTGCAATATCATCACCTAATTTCCTACACTCTGCAATGATGTCGCCATGGGGATCAATGATCATTGAGCATCCATTCTTTAATTGGTCATCATCCATTCCAATGGGATTGGAGAAGACCGCATAGATGGCGTTGTCATATGCCCTCGCGGGTAACCATTTCATAAGCCATGCGCGGCCCTTCATTCCATCGAATTCAAGTCTGAGAGAAGTTGGATCGGCTTCTTTGTTTTTCCAAAGTTTTGGATCTGGAAATCCTGCACCCGGACGGGTTGAAGGTGTGCACATGGTTACATGCGGCATGAAAATAATGTCTGCCCCAAGTAAGTTTGTGGCCCTCACATTTTCAATAATATTATTATCGTAGCAAATGAGGATTCCGCATTTCCACCCATGAATATCGAAGACAGTATACTCATCACCAGGAATTAGAAATGGATTGATAAATGGATGCAGTTTTCGATGCTTTCCGATCAGACCATTTTTATCAACGCATACGTATGCCTTGTATAGTTTGTCTTGATTGTCCTTTTCAAACAGGCCGGCGAGAATTACAATATTATGCCTGGATGCAATTTGCTTGAGCCGATCACAACTTTTTCCATCCGGAATATTCTCTGCAATTTCAAGCATCTGCTCTCTGGAAAGTCCCCTTGCAAAACTGTAACCTGTAATGGAGCATTCGTGAAAAGCAATAACTTCTGCACCCTCTGAGGCAGCCATGCCCGCTAGCTTATCAATAATATGAAGGTTATATTCTTTATCGCCACTTGAATGTTCGAATTGGGCAGTGGCAATCCTGATGTTTTCCATTCTCAATAGATAAGATGATGAAACTTCAAGTTATATCATTTGTAAAAGAGATATCAATCAGGCTTCTTTCCGGTTTTATGATAGATGGCAGTCACAATACGTCTAGGAAGTGCCCGAAGTAGAAAAGAGGTAATGCCCGCCAATGTCCCAGGAACTATTACAAGTTTTCCGCGCAATGTTTTTTTCACTGCAATCTCTCCAACCCTGCGAGGTGAAACTTGCATCCTATCCCCGATCCACCCTAGTTGCTTCTTGGTTTCTTTTACAACTTCAGGTTTTGTGTAAACAGGCCCGGGACAAAGCACACTAACGCTAATATCTTTTTCTTTCAATTGGTAGCTGAGTGAGTAGCTGAAGAAAATCACCGCCGATTTGGTGGCAGAATACATATTCTTCAGCGGAATTGGAGCAAATCCCGCCATACTCGCCACGTTTAAAATATATGATGGTGCGTTTTTCTCCAAGCAGAGGTAACAAAGAATGTGTGAGTGCCATAGTGGATTCAATATTCAATCGGATCATATATCGTAAGCTATCCAGTGGGAGATAGAGATAGTCCCTCGATCCGCCTGCTCCTGCAACATTGCACAACATTTTTAAAGGAAGATTTTTCTCATTGCACCAATTGGTAATCTCAATTGCTGATTGTTCCCTGCTAAGATCATTGACGAGGATTTCAACATGAATACCATATTTTAATTCCAGACTTTGTTTTGCATGCTGAAGAGCATCCAGATGCCTTGCGACCAATACCAGATTATATCCTCGTTTTCCTAGTGCTTCTGCTATTGAGTAACCGATTCCTTTACTTCCCCCAGCAATTAAGGCATAAGGACGGTTATCAACAGCTTGACCCTTCGCTGAAATTATCATAAGGGCAAATATTAATGGTATGAGGAATATTTTTTTCATCTGCGCTATTGAATGAAACTATTAATTAGTTTTTTAATTGGAGGAATCATTCTGGCAACGTATAATAATTTCTGAAGGTTGCCGCGCAGTGATAAAGGTATACTGTAGATTAAGTTTCGATTATCTCCGGAAGTACACGGTTATCCTCCGACTCTTGCTCATCTTTTCAATCATATTTGTAGAGTCAGCTGACAACGATATCGATTAAGGATTTAAAAATGTCATTCCTGAAAAGGAACAAATAAAAAACTATGTATTCCCTTAAAAATAAAGTCCAATTAATTGGCAATCTTGGAAATAAGCCTGATGTTCGGTCGACCGAAGCAGGAAAGAAATGGGCAAAATTCAGCCTTGCCACACATGAAACCTACAGGTCGGCCCAAGGTGAAAAAGTAAAAGACACGCAATGGCATAACCTCGTAGCTTGGGGAAAGCCAGCAGAGTTAGCAGAAAAATATCTTGACAAAGGATCCGAAATAGCAGTTGAAGGCAAGCTTGTAAGTCGAAGTTACACTGACAAGGGAGGTATTAAGCGGTATATAACTGAGGTGCAGGTGAACGAGATATTGATGATGGGACATAAATAGGAGGTCTGAAGGCGGAGATCAGATGTCTGAAGTCAGAAGTCGGAGTGGCAAAGGGCGGAGGCTAGAGAGTGTCATTGGGAATTTACTTTCTGAAAAACTGAATATTGGTAATTGAAAATTGAGAGTTGAAATTTGAGCATTGAAGCAGCAATTCGGATATCCGGTATCCTACATTCACACTTAACTTCTGACTTCCGACCTCAGACGTCCATTATACCCTATCGGTTCAGCTTCTTGAGAATCTCCTGTTCCTTCTTTTTGCTCTTAAGGTGATCGGAAACTGAATCAGTGACTTTGCGAGTCTTAAATGATCCTGCACCTCTTTCTCTACTATTCAGAGGTTCAAGTTCATAATACCATTTTCCTGTCAATTCGGAAGTTTGACTTTTGACGTTGACGGTAAATTGGAAAAAATCCCTGGGAGTTTCAGGAATTGATGATTCGACTATGTCTCCTTTATATAGAGCGAATTTGATTGCATGATCATTTCCCCGGGTTCCTTCAACTGTGTATATAACATTAGGTTCATCATTAACCTTTGTGTCGATTGGAAAAAGGCTGAATATGCCAAATACTTTCCCTTCGATCTCGACCAGCTCCAATCTCATTTTCGAAGTTTGTCGAAGGCCGACTTCACCCTTTATGAATTCTCCCTCCCAGGTGCCGGTTAATTCCTGCCCAAGGGTTAGGTTTATCCAAAATATGCCTATGATTCCAAGAATTATTTTCATGTTTGAAAACTAAGATTTATTCAGGACTCTGAAAAATTTTGGATCAGCGCAGTTTCTTATATAACCTTGCGCAGATATGAAAATTCAAAAGATCGCAATTTACAAGTTCAGCATACCGATGCATCCATTTACAATTGCGACGGGAACCATGAATTTCGCACAAAACCTTTTCATCCGGGTGTTTACAGATGCGGGATTAACTGGCGTTGGCGAATGCTCAGCCTTTCCAATGATAACTGGTGAAACACAAAACACCTGTTATGCGATGGCCAGGGATTTCGCAGCGCTCTGGAAAGGAAAGGATGCCAGCGAAATTGAAGAAAGAATGAATGAGTTCATGCGTTCACTGCATTTAATAACACTGTTAAAAGTGCATTTGATATGGCTCTGTTTGATCTGGCATCAAAAAATGCAGGTCAGCCCTTATATCAATTCCTTGGTGGTGAAAGAAAAACTCTGGAAACGGATCTGACAATTGGATTGGGATCGATAAGTGAAATGCGGTCACAGGCTAGAGATTTTATAGATAGAGGAGTTCGCATTATTAAGATCAAGTTGGGAAAAAAGGCAAGTGAAGATGTTGAAAGAGTAAGAGCAATCCGGGAAGAAGTTGGAGATGCAATAGTTCTTAGGGTCGATGCAAATCAGGGATGGAGTTTTGAAGAATCAATCCTCGCATTAAGAGGGATGCATCAATATAATATCCAGTTTTGTGAACAGCCAATGCGTTACATGGGAAGATCTAAGACTTCCAGAATTAAAAAGCCTCTCTCCCATCCCAATCATGGCAGATGAATCAGTCTTTGATCATCATGATGCAGAAAGGTTGATTGATGCAGGATGCTTGCTCATATGTCAATATAAAATTTTCTAAATCGGGCGGAATACTCGAAGCTCAAAAGATAAATAGAGTATGCGAGGAGAAAGGCATTGCGTGCATGATGGGTGGAATGCTCGAGAGCAGGGTTGCATTAACTGCATTTGCGCATTTTGCGTCGGTGTCGTAATAACATTAAATTTTATGACATGGACACCTGCATGCTTGGTCACAAAGAAGATCCAGTGGTGGGTGGTGTCAAATTCAATGGTTTCAAGCTTGAGCTTCCAACTGTTCCAGGAATTGGAGCAGATGTGGATGATAACTTCCTTAATGGATGCGAGAGTATAACTATCTAATTCAACTTCTCTAGACCGAAATCTTAAACTGGAAGTCGAAGTGAATAATTTGAACATTGAAATGACCTGTTTGACTTATGCTAATTGTTATTTAGGAGAATGTTGAAGCCTGAGAAATGCTTATTACCAAACATCGGATAATGGTTTTTTAGATAACAAGAGACTCTTGATTAGTTGAGATAACCTCACCCATCTATCTTTGTCGCATGGAGACAAAAACAAAAACGCCAGCGGATTCACAGGTAATAATGACGGAACTAGTTTTACCCAATGATACAAACACCTTTGGAAATTTAATGGGAGGGCGCTTGATGTATTGGATGGATATTGCTGCAGCTCTGGCGGCAATGAAACATTGTGGAGCGCCAGTTGTTACTGCTTCGGTCGATAATATTTCATTTGAAGCGCCAATAAAACTTGGGAATGTTGTTCATATCGAAGCCAAAGTTTCCAGGGTTTTCAATACATCAATGGAAGTACATCTTAACGTTTGGGGCGAAGATGCCTTGCATCAATATAAATACAAAAGTAACGAAGCCTATTACACCTTTGTTTCACTTGATCCAAATGGGAAACCACGAGTTGTCCCACAACTTGTCGCTAAAACAGAGGATGAACAAAAACTTTTTGAAGGAGCTTTAAGACGTAGGCAGATAAGACTTATTCTCGGAGGAAAGATGAAACCTGATGATGCTTCGGAGTTGAAAGCTTTGTTTGTAAAGTAAAAATATTTACATCTAATTCTTAAAAAGCACTTTGCGAAACCTCGCGCCTTGGCGTCCCTGCCTGACTGCGTCACGCAGGCAGGTTTGCGGTTGAAAGAAAATTCCAAATTCCCAAATCGTGATTCCACTATCCAACTAATCAACAACTCAACTATTAACCATTTCCTCCCTCTTCCAATGGTGCGCTCCACGCATCATGAATTTTTTACTCTGCTCAATCGCATCCATAACCTGTTGTAAAATCTGTTCATTGGTGGCTTCATAGTCAATCTGCAGTGGTTCCTTAAAGGTTACTGATAATTCAGTTCCCTTCTTTTTGAACTTCAAACCTTTTTTATTGAATGCTCGCCAAAAACCCTGGATAACTACGGGTATCACGATTGGTCTATTCTGCTTAATGAGAAATGCTGTTCCTTTTCTGCCCGGAGCATAAGGCTTTGTGGTTCCTTGTGGAAATGTGATAACCCAGCTCTTCTGCAGGGCTCTTTCGATCTTGCGTGTATCAGAAGGATCCAGTCCTCGTCGCACCTCTGCTCCGTCTTTTTTCCAGGTTCGTTTAACTGTTAAAGCCCCGGCCATGGCAAAAAGGCGGGTCAGCCAGTTATCCTTCATTGTTTCTTCTGCCGCAACGTAATAGACATTTGTGAATGGATTGAGAAGATAATATGGTATTCCGAGACGATTTCTTTTACCCCAGGTAACTGCCGTGAAAATGTGCAGAAAAGTAATCACGTCAGCAAAATAGGTCTGATGATTGCTAACAAAAAGTACATTTTTCCTGTCGAGGTTTTCAATATGCTCAGTGCCTCGAATTTTCAGTCGATTGAAGATCATGAGGCCAGGATAAGAAAATACGCCTATAATGGCATAGATTATTTTCTTGGCCAAGCGGAAATTTTTCAATCGTTCACTGAACGATGGCATTAGCAGACCGTTTGGTGAGACTGCAATTTAATGATTCTCAAAATATTGTTAACTCTATCAGAATAACATGCCCATTATGTGTATTTTCTCTCTTTCATTCATCTGTTCAAAAACGCTTTTATGAAGAAACTATTTATCCTAATTCTCTCAACTATCAGCCTCGGGGCATTCTCACAGCAAATCGCTAATCCGTTTCCCAAGACGATCAATGTAAATGGAAGTGCAGAAATGGAAGTGATTCCTGATGAGATCTATGTACAGGTCGATCTTAAGGAATACCAAAAGAAAGGAGACGGTAAGGTCTCAATCGATAAGATAAAAGCCGACTTCCTTACTAACGCAAGAAAAATCGGTATTCCTGATTCGGCTATCAGCATAGCTTCTTATGAAGGCTACAATGGTTACCCATGGTGGAAAAAGAAAAAGAAAGATCCAGAGATGTTTGCATCCATCGCTTATCAGGTAAAACTTAACAGTTCTTATAAACTGGATCAGCTGGTGAATCTTTTGGACGACGATGCCACTAATAATTTTCAGATCGTACGCACCTCACATTCTAAGATTGTTGAATTCCGAGAACAATTGAAAATTGCCGCTATTAAAGCAGCAAAGCAGAAAGCTGGCTATCTGGCTGCCGCAATTGATGAAAATCTTGGTCCGGCTATAACTATTAATGAGCCGGGAGATGCCACCGTCTATTATTACTCAAGGATGAAGTCCAATGTTGAGATGTCTCAAGCTGCAACTGATCCTGCTATGGCAATGGATTTTAAGAAGATCAAACTCAAGTTTGATGTGAACGTGGTGTTTGCGCTGAAGTAAACAAGTTCTGGATTCAATGAGTTCGATAGTTTGAAGGTTTGAGAGGCTAAATTCTCAGGCTTTCAAACTTTCTTGCATTTATGAATACACCTGATATTATTGAGCGAATTAAGTTCGGCTATGTGGGATTGAACTCACTTTCAAACAATCAAACATTCAAACTTCTTAATGTCTCATAGAAAGTTTCCTCACCATCTCTGTATTCATGGAATCGGCAGAAGGGCCATAGCCATTTACAAGTACTCCTTTCTGTCCGTGTTTTGACTCAATTGCATAGACTATTGCTTCGTCAGCAGGATCGCTGGGGCCTTCAAACCGGTAAGTTTCTGTGATTTCGAATTCGTCTGGTCTAAGTGAAAGAGTGGGTTCTTTACAGACAATACAATCCTCAGCAATGTTAAAATCAATCGTATACCCTCTTTTTTTAAGGCCGGATACAGCCTCCGTTACGGTATCATAACTATGCATAAGCGGGATATTCTGGCAAAGGTAGCGGGTTGGATTAGTTTGGAAAGTTTGAATGTTTGAGTGTTTAAGTGTCAGGTTCGACAATTAACTATGGTTATCAACTCTTTACTTCCCGAGGATCCGGTTTTTTGCAGATTCGTATCAGGCCGACTTTCAACTGTCAAACATTCAAACCCTCAAACATTCAAACTATTAAACACCAATCCCCATGCATCAACAAATACTTACATAAACGCTTCAGTTTTACAGAGGTGAATTGTACTTTTGCCGCACCTAAATAAAACAGATAACAGATGTCAACAACCATTACCCGCTCTAACATCAATTTTGACCTGCCTTATAAGGTAAAGGATATGAGCCTTGCCGAATGGGGACGTAAAGAGATCAGGCTCGCTGAAGCCGAGATGCCAGGTCTGATGGCAATCCGTAAAGAATATGGTGCGCAAAAGCCTCTAAAAGGTGCCCGCATTGCCGGCTGCCTTCATATGACCATCCAGACTGCTGTTCTCATTGAGACGCTCGTTGAACTGGGAGCCGATGTAAAATGGAGCTCATGTAATATATTTTCAACCCAGGACCATGCTGCTGCTGCTATAGCCGCTGCAGGTATAGGAGTCTACGCCTGGAAAGGACAAACAATTGAAGAAGCTGACTGGTGCATTGAGCAAACTCTCTTTTTCGGAGGAGCAGATCGTCCATTAAATATGATTCTGGATGATGGCGGAGACCTTACTAATATCGTTCTTGATAAATATCCTGAGCTTGTTCAACACATCAGGGGTATTTCTGAAGAAACCACAACTGGTGTTCATCGTCTCTATGAGAGAATGGCAAAGGGTACTTTACCCGTTCCTGCGATCAATGTGAACGATTCAGTTACAAAATCAAAATTCGACAATAAGTATGGTTGCAAAGAATCATTGGTAGATGCAATACGCAGGGCTACTGATGTGATGATGGCTGGAAAAGTGGCTGTAGTTGGTGGATATGGAGATGTAGGCAAAGGTTCAGCAGCTTCATTAAAAGGATCTGGATGCCGCGTAATTGTGACCGAGATCGATCCAATCTGTGCATTGCAGGCAGCGATGGATGGTTTTGAAGTTAAAAGAATGGTTGACGCAGTGAAAGAAGCTGATATAATTGTAACTGCAAGCGGATGTCGTGACCTCATTACGGAGAAACATTTTCGCCAGATGAAGGACAAGGCAATTGTCTGCAACATTGGCCACTTTGATATTGAAATTGATGTAGCCTGGTTAAATAACAATTACGGCCATACAAAGGATACAATCAAGCCGCAAGTTGATCTTTATAACATTGATGGTAATGACATTATCCTTTTGGCTGAAGGCCGACTGGTTAACCTGGGTTGTGCAACCGGGCATCCATCGTTTGTGATGAGTAACTCATTCAGCAACCAGGTACTTGCTCAAATCGAACTCTGGCTTCATCATGATAAATATGAGCAAAAGGTGTACGTTCTTCCTAAGCATCTCGATGAAAAAGTTGCCAGGCTTCACCTTGCAAAAATTGGAGTTGAACTTGAAGAACTTGATGAAGAACAGTCAAGCTATTTGGGAATTCCTAAAAATGGTCCATTCAAACCTGAACACTACAGGTATTAATAAATTTTCAATTTGACTGACCCGCCAACTGGCGGGTTTTTTTATTCTGTACATCGAATAATACGTCCCTTTTTCCTCGCAACTTTTTAGTATTCCTACCTCAACAATTTGTGAGTTTCCCATTTATTTTGATGTTTGTTGAACTCTGTCCCCAGGCACTGACTTTTTTTTTGATAACCCCTGCTGAAAACCAGGCTGCATAAGGTTTAAGACGATTTATGGCACGAATTTTAACCTTCTTAACAGATCAAAACTCTATTGTATGAAAGCATCTATGAAAAACCTGAGTTCTGGTGAATCACATGAGGGATTCCACATGATAGGTACGATCGTACTGGTGTTGTTATTCCTCGCACTTGTATCTGGAAGTTTCTACATGTTTGTTTCGAATTATTCTTAAGTCTGAATTTGAATCTTGTTTTAACCGCAAACCTGCCTGCATGACGCAGTCAGGCAGGGACGCCAGGACGCAAAGTTTCGCAAAAAAATCTCCGCGTAACCTTGCGCCTTTGTTCCTTTGCGGTGAAACAAGCTTTGCATAATGACAAAAATTCAATGGGGAATTATTGGCTGCGGCGATGTTACTGAAATCAAAAGCGGTCCAGCATTTAATAAGGTTCCTGATTCAAATCTCATTGCAGTAATGAGAAGAAATAAAGAAAAAGCAGAAGATTATGCAAAGCGACATGGTGTTCCTAAATATTATGATAACGCAAAGCAGTTGATTGACGATCCTGATGTTAATGCGATTTACATAGCAACTCCTCCCCTCTATCACGAAGAATATACTATTCAAAGTCTTGAAGCAGGTAAGCCAGTCTATGTTGAAAAACCAATGTCATTAAATCAGAATGGCGCAATTAAAATGTTAGAAAAATCGCGCTCAACAGGATCGAAACTTGCCGTAGCTCATTACAGACGAGAACAACCTCTTTTCAAAAAAATAAAATTATTTATAGATCAACATCAACTCGGGGAAATCAGATTGGTGAATCTTATGTTGATCCAACCACCTCAAACAAGTATTGTTGCAAAGACGGAAGAAGCCTGGCGACTTATTCCCAAAATTTCCGGCGGAGGTTTGTTCCATGACCTTGCTCCACATCAATTAGACTTACTACTCTATTTCTTTGGTTTTCCCAGATACATGAAAGGAATTTCTCGGAATCAGGCTGGCCTATACGGTGCAGATGATTTTGTAGCTGGCATATTTGAATTTGAAAAAGGAGTTGTATGCAATGCGAGCTGGTCATTCACCGCAGCTAAGGAAGCAGAAACAGATCGGATTGAGATCATCGGTTCTGAGGGAAAGATTGTTTTTAGTGTCTTCAGAAATAATGGGATCATGATTTTTAAAAATGGGAAAGAGGACTTAATTGAATTTGAACCCATACCTCATGTTCAGCAACCCATGATTGAGCAAGTTGTACAATATTTTTTAGGAGAGCGTACCAATCCTTGTTCTCCAGAAGAGGGAGTTGAAACCATGCGCATGATGGATGCTTTAACAAATCATTCAGAAAATCTGTAAATGCCATTGAGATTAATAACCGGGGTAACTTCCTGAACGCTACTCATTTTAACTTTTGGCAGGCCACTGTAACCATTATTAATAACGTCTTGGTATAGCATTTGGGGTTTATATTAATATTAATCACATAATAATGAAAATTCAAACTACTATATACAAGCGCAGTTTGCTGCTTGTGATGACCACCTTGCTTCTCGGTTTCTTACATGCTCAGGATTCAATAAAAACCAGCAGCAATAATTCCGTTAAGCCTTTGCTTGAATCAAGAAACTGGACTTTCAAGGCTGAAACAATGTACCCAATGGGCGGTATAGCAAGACAACTTACTCCTGAATATGACCTTAAGGTTAAGGATAACATCCTTACCAGTTATCTGCCATATATTGGCCGGGCATTTTCCGCTCCAATTGATCCTTCTTCTTCTGCTCTACAGTTTACTTCGCAGGACTATGAGTACAGTTTAAAATCTGGAAAGAAAGGTCGTTGGAATTTGCTTATCAAACCAAAGGACAACTCAGACATTCGACAACTCTTTTTTACCATATTTGAAAATGGGAAAGCCAACTTGCAAGTAAACAGTAACTCACGTCAATCGATATCGTATAGCGGGTATATCGAAGGGATTGCAAAGAAGGAGTAAAATCAAAAAAATAAAATGAAAAAGTAAAAATGTAAAATAAAGTTTCTGTTCTTCATTTTACATTATTTTGCGTACTATGAAACAATTGACTTTTTGTCTATTTATTCTTGTGACTGCGGTGAATTTATTTGCCCAGGACAGAGCATTCCCAGATTACCGCAGTAAGAAAGAAACCTTCCTAAGGATGCAGGAAAAGGACATACGAGCCGACCTGGCTTCATTTACTATGGGAGGAATGGATGAGAGCATTGGGAAGGGGAAACTATTTGATATCCCCGCCACAGAATATTCCAACAATTCAATAACGTTTTCCGGGAACAATATCAAAGTAATTGTGACAGCTGGGATTTTTGATATTTCAAAACACAAAATCCAATATTACGACAAGCATGTGGTGAAGATCGATGCCAAACCTTTTTTTGGGCATCATGGAGAACTACCCAGGACTACAATTGATAAAGTGATTGTGATGTTGGATGGCGATACTATTAATGTTCCTACAACCGCCTATTCAGATCTCTATGATCCTTCATTTACATATAGAGATGCCTCTGGAAGCGTAAAGACCTACAACAGCATATATTTATCTCCCGACAAGCATAAGGTCTACATCTATCTCTTGAATAGGGATGCAAATTATGAAGTCACCTGGGTTATAGTTGATAAGAAATATTTCAGAAGAGTTGTTGATTTCGGTTTCCTGAAATAATAAAACATAATTGGCCTTGCGTTCCTTTGCGCCCTTGCGGTTAAACTCTTACTTGAGCATAGATACGCCTCTCTTACAAAATTGAATGGAAAGCCCCCAGGGATCTCGCATCATTACCAAATGAGTTCCATCAGCAAAATGCTGATCACTTACAAAACTTGCACCTGCCTCAATTAAACGCAGCTTTTCCTTTCCAGGATCTTGTGATACAAACGCAAGGTGGAGTAAAAGTGGATCCATCCTGGCGTAAGGAGGCACTTCGCTTACAGGATTATTATAGAGCTCAATGAGTACACCTCCGCTTTCATCAGCAAGAAAGGTTGTATATGGAGGATCCTGCATCTGCTTAATCTTTGTTAAGCCGAGATGCTTTTCATACCATTCCGTCATTTGCAAAGGTTCCGCTACGTTCAATGCAACATGCTCAAGCTTCATGATATATTATTTTCTTGTTGGATTTAACCATCCTCCATCCTTCAACCAGTTTTGCAATACGTCCATCCATTTTACTTCACTGGTTGTATTGATCATCCCAAAACCATGACCACCTTTATCATATAAATAAACTTCTGATTTTACTCGATGTTTCTTAAGCTCTTCCTGAAACCTGATACTATTCTCAAACTTAACTGTCTTATCATCCTTTGCATGCATCAGGAAACTGGGTGGTGTTTTCTTCGTCACTTGTAGTTCATTGGAATAATAAATGATCTTTTCTTTCGAAGGATTTTTACCAAGGAGATTATTTCTTGATCCCTGATGCATCAGGCTATCAGTAAAACTGATGACAGGATATCCTAGAATCAGGAAGTCTGGCCTAAGTGAAGTTTTACTTTTGTTCGAAATGAAAGGCTTTTGAAAATGAGTCGCAGCAGTGGATGCAAGATGTCCTCCTGCTGAAAAGCCCATCAATCCAATCTTTTTCTTGCTTAGACCCCATTTGGCTGCATTTTCCCTAACGAATTGTATTGCGCGTTGAGCATCTTGCAATGGTCCAAACTCTTTCTCAACCATGGTTGAATCATTTGGAAGTCGATACCTTAAAACAAAGGCCGTAACACCCATTTCATTGAACCTCCTGGCCACATCATATCCTTCATGTTGAATGGCAATGATAGAATATCCTCCTCCCGGACAAATGATTACCGCTGTCCCATTACGCTTATCCTGCGGGGCTGGAAATACTCTAAGAGTAGGGCGGGTGATATTCTGTACCCGGATTTTACCATCAGCTCCTGTTACATCCTTTTCTTGATTTTTTACATCTTTTGAATTGGGGATGTCTCCTTCATATAAGGGAATAATTTCCTGAGCATGAGCATTCAATTGCAGACTGATTAATAAAGAAATGAACAAATACCTCATTATTCAAACTTACAGATTAGTTTAAACTAGCCTAGGAACGAACAGAAATAATTATCTTAGACCCTGAATAAAAGAAACATGAGAAAACTTGTCCAATGGCAATTCAGCCTTGCCATATTAATCGCTGTATTCGTACTATTTTCCTGCAAAAAAACAAGCAAGCCTGAAGTTGTTGAAAAACCACGTTCAGGCACCAAATGGACCTACAATTACAAGACTTACAATGGTATTGGTGCTCTGAGTAGTGAATCATTCATTAATCTGACAGCAACTGAGGAAACCATTGCAAATGAAAAATGGTTGGTACTCAAAAATGATGCTGGAGCAACTGTATATACACTTCAGGAAAAAGCTAACGGCCTGTATCAATATGTAAACAATGCCAGTTATTTACTTGCCAAGCACCCTGCGATGGTGAATGATTCTTATCCATCATGGTACAATGGAGCAGCGATAACCTACACAGTTAAAGCAGTTGGAGACAGTATATTGGCATGGAATGACATTTATTCCACAACATATTCCGAAGGGGTACAGAATGCCAAAATCTTCGATAAGATCTGGTATAATCCAAACGTCTGGTTTGTTTTGAAAGAAACCTATGCTATTTCTCCATTCGGTGTTTATCACCTGGACACAAGAATGACTTTGTCAGAGATTTCTTACTAAAATGAGAAGCCAGGATTGTTTTTGATGAACTGATTTTTCAATTCCTCATCTGAGGCATTCGGGTTGCGAATTCCTTTATGTCCGCTCAATCTGGAAATGACGTATCTTCTCCAATTCCCCTTCAATCCTATTTTCTAAAAAAAGTAAATCAAAAGGAGTCATCATGATCGTCAGAATCACTCAACTCAGCATCAAACCCGAGGACCTTCAAAAAGTCAGACAAGTTTTCGAGGAGGAAGTAATTCCGGTTGTCCGCCAACAAAAAGGTAACCTCAATATCAGATTGCTTGAACCAATTGAACCTGGTGATGATATTGTCTCATTAACAGAATGGGAAACAGCGGAAGATGCTACCGCATATGATTCCAGTGGTGTTTACAGGGAATTGGTCTCAAAAATGAAGGATTCATATCTGAAAAAACCTGTCCTTAAAACATATAAGGCAGAGTTAGTAGGTGATGGTGTTCAGCATGCCTAACGCATCATAGCTGAATTAATGTATTGGCTTCAACCATCATTGGTCGAAGCCTTTTTATGCCTTATCGGGAGGGTTCTTATTTACCTTATCAACTTTTTTAGTTTCGGGTACAATTATTTTTAACCATCTGGCAACAATTGCCAATGAAGTTCCCTGGAGTAGTACTGAGGAGACAGATATGAAAAATACAAGGTTGAATATCAGGTCGGCCTTCTCCAGGCCCGCGATCACAGGATAAGTAGCAAAAACCATCGGCACCGCTCCCCTTAATCCTACCCAGGAAATGAAAATTTTAGTTTTAAGGGTAGCATCAGAGAAGGCCAGACTGGTGAATACTCCAGCAGGCCTGGCTACAAACATCAAAAACCCTGCAATGAGGAGACCTACATCCATGATTGGAATTACCCTGGATGGGAATACAAGCAATCCAAGAGTAAGGAATAGAACGATTTGCATTAACCAGGCTTGCCCGTCATAGAAATTTTTCAATATGCTCTTGTACACAAACTTGCTATTGCCCATGATTAAAGCACAGATATAAATCGCGAGGAATCCATTTCCTCCAATAAAATGTGTAGCAGAATAAGTAAACATTGCCAGGCCGAGTACAAGAACTGGGTATAATCCTTCGATTTCCAATTTGATCTTATTGATAGTCCATACACTAATCCTTCCCATCAAGTATCCCATCGCTCCCCCAATGAGAAACCCTTTGACAAATGAAAAGATCAATGCTCCTGGTTCAACCTGCCCGGTTGCAATTATGCCCGTCAACGCAACTGTAAGAAAATAAGACATTGGGTCATTACTGCCACTTTCAAATTCAAGAAGGCCCGCGATAGATCCTTTTAACTTAATGCCTCTGCCCCTTAATATTGAAAATACCGCTGCTGCATCGGTTGAAGAGACGATAGCTCCTAATAACAAACCTTCAAGCAAGGTGAAACCTAAAACATAATGAACAAAAAATCCAACAGTCAGCGCAGTGACGAAGACTCCGATAGTAGAAAGCATTATGCCTCTCCAGGCTACTGGCTTAATTTCCTGCCAATCCGTATCCAGTCCCCCGGAAAACAGAATAAAATTCAGAGCAACCACCCCTATGAATTCGGCAACGTGTGGATCATCGAAATATATCCCGCCTACTCCCTCAGATCCTGCCAGCACACCAATGATCAAAAAGAATATAAGAGTAGGCAGGCCAAACCTGCTTGAAGTCTTCCCTGCCAGAATGCTGGTAAGGAGTAACATTGACCCAATTAATATTATTTGAGTTGAAGAGATATGCATCCATCCATTTCAGCAATAATACACCCATCGATTGAAATAGCAACATTTGCGAACATGTTGTACAAAAGTGAATGAAAAATGTAGAATGTAAAATGAAAATAGGAGGATATTTCGCGCAAGTCAGCAAATGAGAGGAAGGCACAATGCACGAATGCAAATGATCAAAAAATGAAGCGTTCCTTCCTGTGAATTTATTGATCCCGCATCTCGAAATCTATGGAAGCGCGGGTATTTTCCCATTCAATTTGTATAGTCCCTTTATTTCCTGTTGCAAGAATTTTTATAGACAATTGTTCTATTGATGTTGCTGTTTTTCCAATCTTCATGGGGACACGAAGCACATCATAGTCAGGGTTATAGTCAGTTCCCCATATTGCTGCTTGCTTATTGATCATCATTGTCCACCCTCTTTCTGTTGGCATCGTAAATATTGAATATCGGCCCGTATCTAGTCGTTGGTCATAGAAATAAATTGGTTTCGATATTCTCAACTGCGTGGCATGGTTTGCCCCGGTTCGCCAAAAACGATTCCAGGGAACTACTGCACCGAATATTTTTCTACCTCGCATATAAGGTCGCCAATAATCTATCTCTGCGGATCCTGAGTTTAAAATAGCCTTGCTTGTATCTCTTACGAGCTGGGCACCCATCGCTCCGTTTGTCTGTTCGTATTTAACCCATGCATTGAAAAGGGAATCAATATTAAATTTTCGCTCAACAGTGCCGGTAAGATTTAATGAGGACCCAATTCCATCAATTGCCTTCAGGTCTCCCCTGCTATCTACCTGCAGAGTTAGTGTGCCCATTATACTACTTCCAACAGTGATCTTATCCATGCTGATTCGTTTCATGCTGTATTTTCTTGATTGCCCCAGAACAAATTGATTTCCTACAATTGAATCATTTACATTTTTGGGAGCAAAATATACCAGGTAAGGAAAAACATAGAAAGTTGTAAAATCCATATCATTTGCAGAGAAGCAATGTCCGGCATAGGAGCGAAAGACTTTCCGGTCACTAGACTTTATGTCAATAAAGGTTGAATCACTAGTTGTATATAACCTGTTTTCACCAAACTTTTCCTTTTCCCCATTGGATCCGATACTATATATGATTGATTGCATGCTTTTCAATGTTCCATCAGGAAAGATTGTTCCCTCGCCTTTGAAAACAAGAAGGCCTGAAGGTCTCCTGTATACTAGAGTATAAATGCTATCTCCATTCAACCGAAATTGTTGAACTCCTGTGGTGTCCTTTCCAAGTTTAATAAACATAACCCCTTCCACTTTTTTCAGGTTCGATGTTTGAGCTTCTACATCAGAAAATAAAAACAGCAGCATCAAGGCAAATACCACTCTCATTAGATTGATTATAATTGAATTCATATCTTAAAATTATGAAAGGAGGAATGGGGCTTAGGCTTAATATCCTGTTCTTAGGTAACGGAATTCTCCATTTCAGGATATACCTTTCAAGGTTTTTGTTTGGCCATTTGCCATATACCATCATCCAATTGTTGCGGATACAGTAATTTAATTCTCTTAATAGAATATCATGAAAAGGCAATTCTACTTAATAATGCTGCTGATCAGCTGCTCTGCCAGCGGTCAGGAAATTCCCGATTCTAAAAACAAAGACATCGTTTTTACATCGGTGAATGTCATTCCCATGAATGAAGAAAAGGTTTTGAGAAACCAGGTGGTTGTAATAAGCAATGGCAAAATCAAGGCAATTGGGGATGCAAAGGATATTAAATATGATCAGAATGCAACTAAGATCGATGCAACTGGCAAATATTTGATTCCCGGACTTGCCGAAATGCATGCCCACGTACCACCCATTGGTGAAATTGAACCAATGAAAGAAGTTCTCCTACTTTTTGCATCACGCGGAGTCACAACTATTCGTGGTATGCTGGGTCACCAGAAACATTTGGAGTTAAGATCCAAAATTCAAACGGGAGAAATCCTTGGACCGCATTTCATCACTTCAGGGCCTTCCTTCAATGGCAACAGTGTTAAAACCCCAGAACAGGGAGCTGAAATGGTAAAACAACAGAAGGAAGCTGGATATGATTTTTTGAAATTGCACCCAGGCCTCACAAAAGAAAACTTTGCAGCCATCGCAGCAAAAGCAAAAGAGGTAAAGATTCCATTCGCAGGTCACGTTTCATTTGATGTAGGCGTATGGCGCGCCATCAATGCAGGTTATGCCACAATTGATCATCTTGATGGATTTATTGAGGCCCTAATCCCCGGCATCGAGAGCACGAACGAACAACAGAATGGACCTTTTGCAATCTTTGTTTCTTCTCAGGCTGATACAACCAGGATACCAGGATTAATGAAAGAATTGCGGGATAAAAAAATCTGGGTTGTACCAACTCAGGCATTGGCGGAAAGATGGTTTGCACCTTCTGATGCGGACTCTTTAAAAAATGAGCCTGAAATGATCTATATGGCCCCAAATGTTTTGAACGGCTGGTTGAACAGCAAAAAAAACCTGATGAATAATCCGGCTTATTCTGCGGCTGGAACAAATCGTTTCATTTCATTGAGACGACAACTGATTCGGGAATGCAACAAGAATGGTGTGGGATTATTGCTTGGGTCGGATGCACCCCAGGTTTTTGATGTACCTGGTTACTCCATCCATCACGAGTTAAAATATATGGTTGCCTCAGGACTTACACCATTTGAGGCACTAAAGACAGGAACTGTCAATGTTGGAAAATTTTTGAACCGAAAAGATATGGGTACGATCCAGGTGGGTTCAAGAGCTGATCTTGTCCTCCTGAATGCAAACCCGCTTTCTGATATTTCCCAAACGAACAATATTGATGGTGTTATACTGAATGGGAAATGGTTGTCTAAGAGTTGGATCCAGCAAACTTTGAAATCACTCGAAAAAAAATGATGGCATTGTGGGATTTAACCGCCAGGACACAAAGGCGCAAGGATTCGCAAGAATCTTTGCGTTATTTATTTTCCAGGGATCGTTGCGGTTAAATGATGTGAATTCCATATTCTTGTTGAGTGAAACGAATTATTTCGCTAATAACCTGCATTTCCTTTTCAGCAATTCTTTTTTGTCAGAAGAAGAATGAAAACTATCGGCTCCAAATCAAAAAAACTATCTCTTCAATAATTATTGATGGTTCGGAGGCCGATGGCGCATGGATGGCAACGGATTCTGCTACTAATTTTTTCATGGCACTCCCGATGGATACAAGTTTTGCCAGGGTTAGGACCACGGTGAAGATGACCTACGACAATGAGAATATTTACATCATAGCCATCTGCTATCTTCCAATCCAGGCTCCATATATGGTTGAATCCTTAAGGAGAGATTTTGTATTTGGAAAGAATGACAATTTCATTTTCTTCCTGGATCCGTTCGATGACAGGACAAACGGGTTCACCTTTGGCGCAAATGCCGCGGGAGCGCAATGGGATGGAACACTATATCAGGGTGGCTCAGCGGATCTTAGCTGGGACAGTAAATGGATTTCAGTTGTCAGGAACTATTCTGATAAATACATTTTTGAAGCTTCGATACCATTCAAATCGATCAGGTACAAAAAAGGAATATCTACCTGGGGAGTTAATTTCAGTCGTCTCGATATTAAAGTTGCGGAAAAATCAAGTTGGGCACCCGTGCCCCGACAGTTCCCTACAGCTTCTCTGGCTTATACCGGTAACCTGGATTGGGATTCACCCCCACCTGGAAGTGCAGCAAATATTTCATTAATTCCATATGCGCTAGGTGGAGTTTCAAAAAATTATGAACTGAAAAATAAAGCCAGATCAACGAGAGAAATTGGAGGCGATGCTAAAATATCACTAAGCTCTTCCCTGAATCTGGACCTTACAGTTAATCCTGACTTCTCGCAGGTAGAAGTTGACAGGCAGGTAACCAACCTGGATCGATTTGAATTATTCTTCCCGGAAAGAAGACAGTTCTTTCTCGAAAATGCAGACCTGTTTGCAAACTTTGGATATGCCACTATTCGCCCATTTTTTTCCCGAAGGATTGGACTTGGTGTACCAATTCATGCCGGTGCCCGATTAAGTGGCAATATCAATAAGAATTGGAGGATTGGTTTGATGGATATGCAGACTGGTAGGGTTAGGGAGACTGGATTGCCGGCGCAAAATTTCGCTGTGCTGGCACTTCAGCGAAGGATTTTTTCCAGGTCAAATTTGCGCTTTCTCCTGGTGAACAAAGAGAGTATATGGGGTGATAACCGGGTTGATTCATTACGATCAATTTATAAAGATTACAACCGAAACATTGGCATCGAATATAATCTTGCATCGTCCAGTAATCAATGGACGGGAAAATTCATGATGATCAAATCGATCTCACCTGGTATTCGAGGAAAGGATTTTGTTCATGCAGCTAATTTGCAGTACGCAAGCAGGAATTGGTTGATCGGCTGGCAGCAGGAGGTGATTGGAAAAAACTATGTGGCGGAAGCAGGATATGTTCCAAGAAAGGATTATGTGAGGTTAAATCCTTACATCGGCTATTTATTTTTTAAGAAGAAGGGATCAGTCTTAAGTCATGGCCCAAGATTGATCTCAAATTATTTTTTTAAACCCTCCTTGAAGAGAACGGACAATGAAACTCTTTTACTATATCTCTTCAATTTTCGTTCTCAGGCCATTTTTAATCTTTGGGTTGGAGATGTTTTTATTCATTTACTTGATCCATTCGATCCAACCAATTCGGGAAAGGATTCACTTGCACGTGCCAGCAACCATCGCTGGAAGGCAGTCGGTGCAGAATTTTATTCCAGACCTCAAAGACTATTTACTTACTCTTTCACATCACGATATGGAGGTTATTATCAGGATGGAAAAAGATTAAATCTTACAGCGGACCTTGGATATCGATTTCAACCATATGTAAGTTTGAGTTTGAGCACCAATTTCAATTACATTGATTTGCCGAAACCCTGGGGATCAACCAATTTTTGGCTCATAGGCCCGAGAGTAGATGTGACATTTACAAATAAGCTTTACTTCACTACTTTCTTGCAATACAACAACCAGTTAAAGAATATCAACCTGAACACAAGGTTGCAATGGAGGTATAAACCTGCCTCAGATTTCTTTCTTGTTTATACTGATAATTATTTCCCCTCTCCTATCAATGTTCGTAACCGGGCCATTGTTGCGAAATTTACTTATTGGTGGAATCCTTGAGAAAAAAACAATACCCAAATAACAAGAACCAAATAAATATCAATACGAAAAATATAAGAATATTTATCCCACAGCAATTGATTTTTCTTCTTTTTCTAAAAAGCTTTTTTGATTGATAATTTCTCTTCTTTCTTTGGATCTTGTTATTTGGTCCTTGATATTTGGCGCCAGATATTTGGTTCCTGATGATTATCAGGCAAAATGCAATAATTTGCGACGCAACTCAAACGATTGATTAAACATCTTAGCTGTATGAAAAAAGGTCTTGCCATCTTAATAGCAGTCTCTATTACTTTTTCAGGCATTGCACAGGTCAATGATCAAAGCATCGCCATAATTCCCGAGCCGGTTTCAATTGTGAAAGGCAATGGGGTATTCAATCTTCCTCAATCCCTGACAATCGAAGCAGGTAGTCAAAATGAGATCAAGGTTGTCACTACCTTTCTTAAAGACCGGTTGTCCGCTGCAACGGGCTCGAAAATAGCATTGAGCAATTCGGCACCTGATGCTGCAATCAGATTGATCTTAAATACAAGCAATGATGCTGCCTTGGGCAAGGAAGGATATAAACTTTCAGTCACTCCCAATAATGTAATTATACGTGCGAATCAGGCAGCAGGATTATTCTATGGTGCCCAATCACTCGTTCAGTTATTTCCTAAAGAAATAGAATCCAAATCAGTTGTTTCCAATGTAAGATGGGAAGCGCCTGTAGTTGAAGTGACTGATCATCCCAGGTTTGGATGGAGGGGATTGATGTTCGATGTGTCCCGACATTTTTTTACTGTTGCCCAGGTCAAGGATTTTATTGATAAAATGGTTCGATATAAATACAATCTTTTGCATCTGCATCTTACAGACGATGAAGGGTGGAGGATCGAAATCAAATCATATCCGAAACTGACGCAGGTAGGTGCATGGAATGTTAAGAAAGTTGGCTACTTCGGAGGTTTTACACCCCCTACTCCTGACGAACCAAAGAACTATGGTGGATTTTTCACTCAAGAGGATATTAAGGAGCTTGTTCGTTATGCTAAAGAAAGATTTGTTGATATACTTCCTGAGATTGACGTGCCTGGTCATAGTCTTGCTGCTGTAGTTTCTTATCCCGAACTATCCTGCACTCCTGAAGCAAAAAATTATAATGTGCGATCTGGTGAACAAATTATGGATTGGTCGCGCGGGCATCCACCAATTGCATTAGTAGATAACACGCTTTGTCCTGCAAACGAGAAAGTGTATGAATTTCTTGATAAGGTTGTAACGGAACTGGCTGCATTATTCCCTTTTGAATACATGCATCTGGGTGGCGACGAATGCCCCAAGAATTTTTGGGAAAAAATGCCCGCCGTCAAGACCCTAATGCAAAAAGAGAATCTGAAGAATATGATGGAGGTTCAGAGTTATTTTACAAAACGACTTGAAAAAATAGTATCTGCAAAAGGCAAGAAATTCATTGGATGGGATGAAATCCTTGAAGGGGGCTTACCTAAAAGTGCTGCAGTTATGAGCTGGCGCGGATTGAAAGGTGGGATCGAAGCTGCTAAGGAAGGACATGAAGTTGTGATGAGTCCAACGGATTTTGTCTACCTGGATTATATGAATGGAGATCCCGCAATTGAACCCAGGGTGTATGCATCTCTTCGTTTGAGCAAGGCCTATCAATTTGAACCGGTTCCTGGAGGAGTCGATGCTAAATTGATCAAGGGAGGTCAGGGAAATTTATGGACTGAGCAGGTGTATAATATGCGACATGCAGAGTATATGATCTGGCCACGCGGCTGGGCAATATCTGAAGCACTTTGGTCACCTAAAGAGAAAAGGAATTGGAAGAATTTTTTCGGTAAGGTGGAAAGGCATTTTGACCGTTATGATGTTGCAGGAATAAAATATGCGCCGAGTGTTTACGAACCCGTATTCAAATTAACATCAACGCCAACCAAACAGGCCAAAGTTGAATTAAGCACAGAGGCTGAGGGAATAGATATACATTACACATTTGATAATTCATTTCCAGATAAACATTATCCCAAATACACTGAAGCGCTCATCTGGCCAAAGGACGCTGTCATGTTGAAGATTGTAACCTACAAAGGAGATGAGCAGGTTGGCAGATTGATTACGCTACCCGTAGCAGATGCAAATAGAAGAGCGGGGATTAAGTAGGTGAAAGTTTGGGTTCAGTGATATTTTGAAATTTGGTTTCTTCGCTTCGCTCAGGATTGGGAGATTGGGAAAATGGAATCAGTAATTAGGGATTTGGAATTGGGAGGATAGTTGGATTTAATTGAACCGTCCTCCGTCAACGCCTAATTAACATTCAACTCAAAACTCGAAACTCCAAACCCGAAATCCGATAGCGCCTTGGCGGTTAAGAATAATTCATTTAAAACACAACCGTATCCATTGCTCCAGCCCCATCATATGAGGATGCTCTTTCCTGAAACCAGCAAGGTCCTTTAAGAAAACTGCATCATTCTTGTTGATATAATCGAACATTTTGTACAGATCTCTGCCCATAATAAGTCTGGCTATTAATCCTGGAACCTTTTGGTATTGTATCGGTCTGCCTAAGGTCTTGGTGAATATAGCAGCTGCTTCATCAAGGGTCATTTGTTCGGCAGCAATAGTGATGGTTTTACCATTATATACATCCGGGTTCATAAAAACTGAACTGGCAATTTTTCCTACATCTTCAGAACTGATGAACTGCTGAATTGCTCCTCTATTAACGGGTGAAGCCAGTTTGCCTTTCATAAGTCTGGATCTGACTTGAGGGATCAAATAATTTTCATACAATGAAGCTGGTCTAAGAATAGTATGTGAAAGACCAGTGGATTTTACATGTTGCTCTATAACATTCTTACTCTCCCAATGTGGAATTCCTGTTTTCTCGTCAGCACCAATCACTGATGAATAAACAATATGACCAATTCCTGCTGCTTTGGCGGCATCCGCGAGAGCGATTCCTTGCTTTATTTCCTTTTGAGTGCCTTGCGAATAATCGTGAACACTAAATAATCCATCTACATCATCCAGATAATGACGAAATGTTCCTGGATCATCGAGATCTCCTTCAACAACATCTATATTGAGGCTAGTGAGTTTTTTTGCCTTGTCCGAAGAAGCTTTCCTTGTAAGTGCTTTTACAGTAAATCCTTTAGTAATAAGATTTCTTGCCACTGCACCGCCCTGGTTACCCGTGGCTCCTGTAACAAAAATTGTTTGAAGCAATTGCATGCTGTTGCTTTGAGTTTGAATTTCAATGCTGCGTTTGAGAACGAAGTAAGCGGGGATATTAAAGATACGAGTTTAGAGTTTCCAAAATTTAACCGCCAAGACGCAATGGCGCAAGGTTGCGCTCATATTCCTGGCGTTTCGGGTTTAGTGTTAAGTATTCAATTCCTAACTCACGATTCACGAAATTCCCAGTTACCCACTTGTTAAACAGCAGCAGGCCACCCCACTTAACTCTGGGTTAACGCCTGAAAATAACCTTGATTTTTACTTTTGTGGTGGGATGATAATTAAGTTTCACGATACCCCGGCCCTTCGTGAGGAAGTTAAGAAAAGCCGAACCCTCATGAATCAACTAATCTGCTGGGCTCACGCTATTGATTGCCTGAACAGTGAATTGCTGAACGAATTATCTACAGTGAACATACAATTTGAAAACAATCAGATAAGGGTTAGCTCTGACAATAGTCAGTTGATGGAAAGACTTACAGGAATGTTTAAAAACAGCATGAGTAAACTGCATCCCTGACTTCAGAAATAACGAACTTTTTATTCATTTGCCTTCACGTTGGGATGTCTGCAGGCCATCCAATAATCTATAATTAGCTTCACCATCTTTTTTAGATCCTTATATGTATTGCTTTTCTGAAAAAAACCCTGAACGGTCATTTCAGTATATGCTTCGTTTACTGAATTCTGATCAACGGAGGTTGAAAAAAAAAGAAATGGAATACTTTTTTTCCTGAGTTGCGGATCTGAATCTATTTGTCTCTTAAAATCAATTCCATTCTGCTTTGGAAGATTTACATCGCACAGTATTATGAAAGGCTGTTCAGTTGTAGTTTTTAGGTAGGTAAAGGCCTCAGGCGCATTCAAAAAACTTATCACTTCATTAGTTACCCCAATTTCCCTCAGAGCTTCTCCAAGTATATTCTGATCATCTATATCATCCTCTATCAAAATGATGGGCCCGGCTTTAGCCATAACTAATTGTGTTTCGATTTCGGCTCTGGAATTCTTATCGTTTCTCGTTCTCCGTTAAGCGAGGGCCTTTACTCACGACTCACGACTCACGGCTTCTTTACGCTTTCCACCGAACAAATGCAATTATTACACCACTGAGTGGTGTTTTAAGGAATAGTTTAAATTGCGGGTTAACTCGAAATAATATGAGAATAATATTTATTTTATCCCTCTTCGGACTTGTCCCAGGGCTTCTAAATGCTCAAACTGGGGGTTCGCAGAAAATATTTCCTTATGACATTGTCCAGAAAAAATTATCGAATGGATTAAATGTTGTAACGGTTCCATATAATAGCCCTGGCCTGGCTGCTTTTTACATCGTTGTAAGAGCGGGATCCAGGGATGAAATAGAGCCCGGTAAAACTGGGTTTGCTCATTTTTTTGAACATATGATGTTCAGGGGCACTGAAAAGTATCCTACAGATAAGTATAGTGAGACTTTAAAAAGCACGGGTGCATCAGCTAATGCAAATACCTGGCTGGACCGTACAGTTTATCATATGACCGGAAATGCTGCGAAGCTGGAGTTAATGTTTGAACTGGAGGCTGACAGATTTCAAAACCTTAAGTATTCAATTCCTGATTTTAAGACAGAAGCTGGTGCAGTAAAAGGAGAATACACAAAAAATTCTGCAAGTCCCTATTCTCAATTGAATGAAAAAATCTCCGAAACAGCTTTCAAGGATCACACATATGCCCACACAACGATGGGTTATTTCAAGGATATCGTTGACATGCCCAATCAGTATGAATATTCGCAGGAATTTTTCAAGCGGTTCTATAGACCAGAATACTCAACCATTATTGTTGTTGGTGATGTTAAGGCTGCGCAGGTTGAAGCCTTAGCACAGAAGTATTTTGGGAATTGGCAAAAAGGAAACTACCAATCAAAGCTGGTTGACGAATCACCACAGAACGAAGTGAGGTATGCGCATATTCAGAAAACCGGATTTCCACCATTTTTGAGACTTAATTATAAAATTCCAGGATTTAGTGACAAGGACATGGATATTCCTGCATTGGATGTACTCGCCTCAATATTATTTTCAGAAAAAAGTGATCTCTATAAGAAACTAGTGCTTAATGAGCAGAAAGCAAGAGGGATTTCTGGGGGATTCTTTTTTACTCGCGACCCTTATCTTTTTTCCATTTCATCCTCACTCGTTAAGGCCGAGGATATGCAGTATATAAAAGATGAAGTCTTAAAGGCATTGGAATCTGCCAAAACAAATAAGGTTGATGCCAAAACCCTGGCAGATACTAAATCACGGATGAAGTACAGCTTTGCGATGAGTCTGGACACTCCAACGGATATAGCAGAAACCATGTCAAATTATGTTTGGCTTACAGGAGATCCTGAATCACTAAATAGACTGTATGCACTTTATGATAAGGTGACGGCTGATGACATTATGAGAGTGGCGAAAAAATACTTCGTTGATTCAGGACTGACCATCGGCACTATTTCACCTGCAAAAACCAGTGATATTAAATAACCATTTCGAATCTAATAAATATTTATGGCTAAATATATAAAAGCAACATTTTTCCTTCTTCTTATTTCCTGCATGGTTTCCGCGCAGGAAATTGTTGAATTGAATATCCCTAAGTCAAATAAGATTGTTTTGAAATTCATGTTCCGCAACGGGTCTATCACTGATCCTGCTGGAAAAGAAGGGTTGACAATGCTCACAACAAATCTTGTCAGGGAGGGAGGCACAAGCCAGTTGACACAACAACAAATTACTGATAAGATCTATCCCTGGGCGGCAGACTATTGGGCAACTACAGATAAGGAAGTTTCAATTTTTACATTTGAAGTACCGCGGGTGTTTCTTGATCAGTTTTACCCAATCGTCAAAGGACTTTTACTCACACCTTCATTTACTCAAAAGGATCTCGATCGGATAAAATCAAATCAGCAAAACTATGTTGATGAGGTCTTACGCTCTTCTTCAGATGAAGAATTTAGCAAGAAAGCTCTGGAGGATATGTTGTTTCGGGGATCAAATTACCAACATCTTTCTGCTGGTACTTCAGAAGGAGTAAAATCAATATCCCTGGATGATATTAAATCGCATTATAAAAATTTCTACACCCGGAATAATCTTACGCTTGGTATTGCGGGGGATTATACAGCCGATTTTCTTGTGAAACTTAAGTCAGATATGCAGGGGCTTTCAGCAACTCAACCTTCAATACCAATACCCGGAAAGGCAATTATGCCTGAAGGTATAAACGTTGAGATCATCTCCAAAGATGATGCTCTTGGTTCTGCTATTTTCGGCGGATTTCCAATAAACATAACCAGGGCGAATGATGATTTCGCAGCCTTAATGGTAGCCAACTCCTGGATGGGAGAACATAGGAAATCCTATTCCAGGCTTTATCAAAAATTGAGAGAAGCCAGATCAATGAATTATGGGGACTATAGTTATATAGAATGGTACGAAGCAGGTGGAAATAATATGCTTCCACCTTCAGGGGTTCCACGTTCATCAAATTATTTCAGTTTTTGGATACGTCCGGTTCAAACTGCAAAAGGATTGAAAGGACAATATCCTGAATTGGCAGACATCAACATTGGTCATGCTCATTACTCGATCAGGATGGTGGTGAGAGAACTGGATGAATTGATCCGAAAAGGAATGACACAAGAGGATTTCGAACTCACGAGGGAATTCTTAAGAAGCTATATCAAATTATATGTACAAAGCCAGGGAAGCCGATTGGGCTTTTTGATGGATTCTAAATTTTATGGCCGGAAGGACTATATAGCAGAAATGGATAAACTCCTTGAGAAACTAACGCTCGCAGATGTTAATAATGCAATAAGAAAATACTGGCAAACGAAGAATATGGATATTGTAATTGTGACTGATAAGAGCGAGGCTGAACCATTAGCCAAAAGTCTTAAGGAAAACTTACCGTCACCCATGTCTTATTCCAATTCACTCAAATCTTCTTTATCGAAAAGTATTCTTGACGAAGACAAGGTGGTTGAAGCATATCCAGTTTCAGTTAAATCTGTAACGATCATTGAATCAGACAAACCATTCAGGACTTCTTCAAATGCTCCTGCGAAGCGATCGTTTTAGCGGTGGAGAAAGTTGAATTGTTGATTTGTTGAATGGTTCAATTCGCGAAGCTATAGGTGTATCAGTAGCGTCAATTCCAGAGATTGTATGCAAATACTCATCACACCAATCAACTATTTAACTAATCAACCATTCAACATCACCACGCCCAACAAACATCGATCAACGATTAGTTTGGAATTAGGATTTTGTAATTAGGGATTGGGGAGTGAAATTGAATTGTTAATTCGTTGAATGGTTCATTTCGCGAAGCTATAGGTGTATCAGTAGCATCAATTCTAGAGATTGTATGCAAATGTACATCACACCATTCAACTATTTAACTAATCAACCATTCAGCATCACCACGGCCAACGTCCTATTTCATGGTCATCACTGCTGCCATGGTTTCTATTCCATTCCACAGATTTTTGATGCGAATGTTTTCATTTTCTGCATGCTGATTATTATCGTGATTTGCTATAGGGACTGTGATCGTGTTGGCATTTAAATATTTTTCAAATAAGAAGAGTGGTAAGGAACCGCCACTTGTTGGAAGTAATACCAGGGGATCAATACTAGTACTCTGCACCGCTCTTCTAACCTTCTCAATGATGGGAAGGCTCATAGATGTGCGTTGTGCATTGTATGAGCTCTCGCCACGTATAACTTTAATAAGATTTGGATACTTCCGCCTTTCTTCATCAGTTGGATCGCGATCAAGGACATGGTATCCTTTAGAAATAATATGATCAACAACTTTCTGTTGTTGTCTTTTCCAATCATTCCCTAATACCAATCTAAGGTCGATAACAGCAGTAGCAAATGTTGGGATCTGATTAGAGGCCTGTTTGCCAACATTCCCACTTTGAATCCCATTTATGTTTAATGAAGGGAGAATAATTGCTTCCGCCAAAGATTTTCCCGGAAGTTCCGAACTGGCTAACCCAAGTTCCTCCTGCATTTGCAATTCAACACCTGGGACCTCTTTCAAAGCTTTCAGTTCAACAGGTGAAAGCGGTTTTACATCATCATAAAATCCTTTTATTGTTACTCTGCCTGAATCGTCCTTCATTGTGGCTAACAATTTTACAAGTTGCATTGCAGGATTGCTTGCCCAGTTGCCATAATGACCAGAATGCAATGGTCGTTTTGGTCCGAAAACAGTAAGATCAAGATGAGCATCTCCCCTAACTCCAAATACTATTTGCTTCTTTCCAGATTGATGTACAGGGCCATCGCAAATGATCCAAAGATCAGAACCAAGAAGCTCTTTGTGTTTTTCAAGAATATCGCCAAGATGCGTTGATCCAGCCTCCTCCTCTCCTTCAAAAAAAAATTTAAGATTAGACCCTGGCAGAATACCCGCCTCTTTTATCGCCTGGTATGCATTAAGGATCGTGAATACGCCAGCTTTATCATCAGATGCTGCTCTTGCATAGATTCTCCATTCGGCTTCGTATTGCCCTTTTGACGGAAACGGAATATTGGTTCCTCCATTCAGAATTGATCCATTGTATAATTTTGGCGTGAATGGCTCCAGGCCCTTGGCCCATTGTGCAGGATTTACCGGTTGCCCATCATAGTGCGCATAGAAGATGATCGTCTGTTTTGCGTTTGGAACAATCACTTCTCCAAAGACTACAGGTGGAGATCCACTGTTTTTACCATTCAATAGTTGAACGTTGCCAATTCCTCTCTTCATCATCATCTGGGAGATGAAATCCGCATTTCTTCGAATATTAATACTATCACTTGCTAAGTTTGGAATAGACAGGAAGGATACAAATTCATCCATCAACAGCTCTTCATTTTTCTGCCTGAATTCTTTTATTTTAAATGGGTCAGCAGATTGTGCGTTGCAAGTAAAGCACCAAATTATAAGTATCGAGATTAACTTAACTATTCTACTTATCATTCCACTAATATCGTTATTTAACCGCCAAGGCGCAAAGACGCGAAGTAACGCAAGGACTCCTTACGAAACCTTGCGCCCTTGTTTCTTTGCGGTTAAATTTTTTGCTACTCAGTCCTTAATGATTTTACGGGGTTGGCTGAAACAGCTCTGAGACTTTGCGAACAGATCGTAATGATCGAAATAGAAATTGCCAATAGGCCAGCTACAATGAAGTACCAGGCGCTCAAATCAATCCTGTACGCAAACCCCTGAAGCCATTTACTCATGGCCCACCAGGAAACAGGTGCTGCGATCACGATTCCGACAAACACAAGTTTTACAAAATCCTTTGAGAGAAGAGTCAGGATGCTCACAATTGTAGCACCAAGAACCTTGCGGATACCAATTTCCTTTCGGCGTTGATCAATTGCGAACGCTGACAATCCAAAAAGGTCAAGCACTGATATTATAATTGCAAGAATGGCGAATGAGAGAATAATGGATGAGATTCTTTTGTCCTGCTTATAGAGATTATCAAAGTTCTCATCTTCAAAACTATATTCAAAAGCGATTCCCGGTGCATGCTTCTTGAAAACTTTACTTGCTAGACTGATCCCTTCCGCGTTTTTACCTGGATGCAGTTTCAGGAAAAATGTGAGGCCGGCAAAATCCTCATGTGTTATTCCTAAAGGCTGGATCTTTTCATGCAAACTCTTAAAATGGAAATCCTTTACAATTCCTATTACCTGCCCTTCATCTCCATTAAGTTTAAATCGCTGCCCGATGTATGGTTTGCGTAACCCCAGAGTTTGAACAGCTGTTTCATTCAAAACCACATTTCTTTTATCTGCCTCATTTTCCCTCTTGAACCATCTGCCATCCTTCATTTCTAATTCAAACACATCCTTGTATTCAACATCAGTTGAAATTCTGAATATGGTTGGTGAAAATGTAGTATCATGACCATCCCAATCTGCGCTACCGGAAGTGGAACTTCCAATATTTACTGCTGACTCACTGCTTAGTGACACTTGTTTTATAATACTCTGCGATTGGAACTCTGTCTTGATCTTATTCAAATAACCACTCCAGGACTCGTAAGGCAGATTCTTTAATACCTTATATGGAAAATTAAAACTCAAAATCTGAGAATGATTGTAACCCAATTTCTTTTCCTGGATATATTTCAATTGCTGGAAAATGACTATTGTGCTGATGACCATCACTACGGATAAAACAAATTGCACCACAACCAGGCCTTTTCTCAAATAAGCATCCTTCACGTTTAATACCGTGACACCCTTGAATATGTTCAATGGTTTGAATGAAGACAACATGATCGCTGGATAAATACCATTAAGAATAGCAGTGACCAGGAGGGTGCCAACCAGTATTTTCCAGGTTCTCCATTCAGACAAAGCGTTTTCAAAATTTCTTTCTGTCACCCTGCTGAATCCAGGGATCAGAAGATAAATTATTAGGATAGAAAGCACAAGGGAAATAAAACTCACTATCAGAGAGTCAAATAGGAATTGCATCATCAGATGACTTCTTCTTGCGCCAACTATCTTTTTTACACTAACTTCTCTGGCTCTCAAACTAGCTTTACCGGTAGTAAGGTTTATATAGTTGATGCATGCAATGGTAAGTAAGACCAATCCAAGAATGCTAAAAATCTGAACCACCTTTCTGTCCATATGCGGAATCCGGGAATTTCCAGTGAGCTCTGTTTCAAAATGCATGTCCTGAAGTGGCGTCAGTCCTAGTTGAACATCATCGGACTTCTTATTTTTCACCAGGATCGAACTGAGTTTTGAAGCCGCAGGACCAGGTTTTGTTTGTTCTTTGAGAAGAACGAATGTGATGAAATTAAAGTTTCCCCAGGAAGAAGCATTTTTCTTGGAATCCGGATCAGAGAGATAGGCATCTAGTGGCATGATCAATTCGAACTGGAAACTGGAATTAGAAGGATTGTTTCTAATCACACCCCGAACCATGTAGTCAATTGAGTCCTTGCGAAGAACCTTCCCCACCGGATTCTCTGAACCAAAGTATTTTTTTGCAGTCTTTTCTGTGAGTATCAGACTGAAAGGGTTGTTGACAAAACTCCGGGAATTTCCCATTATAAAATCAAACTTGAATACATCGAACCATTGCTTGTCGACATATGCGCAGTGTTCCTCAAGGAAAATTTCACTATTTAATTGAAATGATTGAGAACCTGTCGGACTGAGCATGGTTATCTTCTCAATTTCCGGGACTTCCTTCTCGGCAATTCCTGCAAGCGATAAGGGAGTTGTTTCCCATACCCATTTACTCTCCTTGAGATAGGAAGTGATCCTGTAGATCCGGTCAGAATTAGGATGGAACCTGTCGAACTGTTTTTCATTGCTGGCCCACATGAAGATCAGCACAGCCGCAGCCATACCTACAGACAAGCCAATAATATTTATCGCCGAAAAAGATTTGTTGATCCTAAGATTTCGAAGGCTGGAGCGGAGATAGAATGAAAGCATGTCCGATGTTTTAAAGGTTCTGAAAAATCACGGAAGCTTCTCTGTGGCGGTAATCCATCAACCCGATGATTTTCTGCATTCAAATAAATGCCAAAAAATAATTAGTTGAATTTTAATTGTTTAAATTTTTTCACGAGCAGGTCAATGTTCGGTATTGATACATTCATCTGTCCATTACCGATCGGGGATGAATCAATTGACTTTCTATCCACACCTATTTATTTTACCTATAAATCCTTTTCCTTTGCTTTTTCTCTATGTCTTTATTCATTACCTCGCTTAATTCCGGAAGTAACGGTAACTGTTACTATCTGGGAACTGAACATGAAGCCATCCTGGTGGATGCAGGCATCTCATGTCGTGAAATTGAAAAAAGGATGAAGAGATTGGGTTTGCAGATGCAAAAGGTGAAAGCAATCTTCATTTCTCACGAGCATTCTGACCATATTAAAGGTCTTACAAACCTCTCCCGAAAATTTCAGCTGCCGGTCTATATTACCAATGATACCCTTACCCATGGAGGCCTGGAACTTGATCTGAAGCTCATCAGGTCTTTCTCGCCCTTTGAACCAATTAGAGTAGGAAGCCTCAGTGTTACTGCATTTCCCAAATTCCATGATGCATCAGACCCATATAGCTTTGTTGTGGCCAACAAAGGCATCAAGGTTGGAGTGTTTACAGATATTGGTCAGCCATGTGAGCATGTCATCAAGTATTTTCGGCAATGCCATGCTGCATTTTTGGAAGCAAATTATGATGAGGAAATGTTGCAAAATGGCAATTACCCCTATTATCTCAAGATGCGTATTCGTGGAGAGAAGGGGCATTTGTCAAATAAACAGGCTCTGGATTTGTTCCTGGGACACCGACCATCCTTTATGAGCCATTTGTTCCTGTCCCACCTGTCTAAAAATAATAATTGCCCCAACCTGGTGGAAGAATTATTCAAGCTACATGCCCAGTCTACTAAGATCATTATTGCATCAAGGTATTCAGAAACTGAGGTATTTCAAATTGGCGAATCGGTCAGGAAATTGAAAAAAGAGAAGGCGCTTCAATTGAGTCTCGCATTCTGATTACACGAATTATGGCGAATTACACAAATTAACATACTCATTTTGGAGGTATTTAAGTTGCTTCACTTTATGAAATCGTATACCCTAAGTGCCTTTGCTTTCTTAATTCCGAGATAACGAATACTTATCGCTATGTGCCTATGTGTTTTTCTCTTGCTTCAAAAAAAAGACTAACACATAGAAACATAGACACATAGTAGGGCAAAATTCTAATTGGCATCAAAGTCAAAGACACAACTCCGCGCTAACTCTGTCCTCCATTTCTCTGCGGTAAAAAAATAAACCGCAGAGAAAAGGAGATAATAGAGAATTTGAAGAGTATGATTTGGCAATCTAAAGTCCTGCAAACCTGAACGGCTTCCTATCTTCGCCTCGCATGGCACATATCGGACAATACAATGAATTAAAGGTTATCAGAAAGACCGAATTTGGAGTTTATCTTGACGATGAAAAAGAAGGAATTCTTCTTCCAAAACGTTTTGAGCCTCCTGATACTGCCATTGGAGATGTAATTAAGGTCTTCCTATATCACGATTCCGAGAACCGGATCATTGCAACAACACAAAAACCAAAAGCTGTTTTGGGTGAGATCGTTCAGTTGAAAGCCGTAACGGTAACTCCACAAGGTGCTTACCTTGATTTGGGACTGATGAAAGATCTTTTTGTTGCGAAGTCGCAGCAACTCATTGGGATGAGGGTTGGAGGATATTATCTGGTGAAATTGTACCTGGACGAAAAGACTGGCCGCCTAGCTGCGACTGAGAAAATTGAGCAGCAACTATCCAATGAGCATCTCGATTTGAAGAAAATGGAGATGGTTGATTTGATCGTTTATCGGAGAACAGAAATTGGTTTCGTGGTCATAATAAATCATCAGCACACTGGTCTACTGCATTTCAATGAAGTCTACAGAGATATAAATATTGGAGATAGGTTGAAAGGATATGTCAAAACAATCAGGGAAGACAATAAGATTGATATTGTGCTTGGGAAACCTGGCTATCAGCGTGTAGAAGATGAAGCTTCAAAAATCTTACGTCTTCTTCAAGAACAGGATGGTTATCTCCCATTCAATGATAAGTCTGCACCAGAAGATATTTATTCTTATTTCGGAATGAGCAAGAAAACTTTCAAGATGACAACAGGCTCATTGTACAAGCAGGGGAAAATAATCTTCGCAAAGGAAGGAATACTGCTAGTCACCGATGGTGATTGAATTATTAGAAAGAATTTGACCGCAAAGGAACAAAGACGCAAAGGAACGCCAGGTTCTTTTGCGAAACCTTGCGCCTTCGTGTGTTTGCGGTTAAATCCTAAACCTGTCAATGATCATCGTGATCCTTTCCCTTGGCTTCAACGAGTTTATAAATTTTCCCTGAAGTTCCCGTAGGGCCAAGAATACTTGACACAGTCAAATAAATTTCTCCATCATTGTCCTGCCCAAAGCCTTTTAGAAAATATCCAAGGTCGTTTGGAAAACTTTTCAGATCCAGCTCTTTGAAAGACCACAATCCAATTCTTGAAGGTGTTGCAACAAACAGTTCACCATTTGCTGTGGTTGGATTTTGTGAAAAAGTTCCGAAAACATATTTACCATCAAGTTGTTTGATGTCTTTTCCACGATATACATTTCCACCAATTATGGTAGTAGCTTTTCCACCTTTAGGATTTTGCCAGTTGTTCAATTCAATGATCGGATCAATCAACCTGTTTCCAAATTCATCAAAAGAAGGGCAATTAGGAAATTCAACCTTATTATTTGCCGCATTGAAACAATGTGTTCCTTCTTTCACATTCCATCCATAGTTTCCACCTTTTTTCACAATGCTGACTTCCTCATAAAGCACCTGGCCTGCATCGCCAGCAAATAATTGATGCGAGCCTTCCATATCGAATGAGAATCGGAATGGATTGCGGAATCCGTATGCATAGATTTCGTCCCTGCCAACCTTTCCTACAAATGGATTATCCCATGGTATGCCGTATGGATTTCCGCGGTCGACATCAATTCTCAAAATATTTCCAAATAAGTTCGCCCGAACATCCTGACCGTTTCCTCCCGCATTCACAGCATACCAGTCTTCAACATGTCCGGGAGCAACATCGTTTGCAGCACCTCCATCACCTATCGCGATGTATAGATATCCATCGGGACCAAATGCAAGTGTTCCGCCATTATGATTGGATTGTGGATCATCAATTTCAAAAAGCCTTCTTTCAGATCCGGCATTCGCCTGGTTTTTATCCCAGCTGGAAACCCTGAATTCAGAAATAACACTCGTATTATTCCATGGTACACCAGCCTGAGGTCCTCCAGTTCTTGGCAGACCATTATAGTATACGTAGAACTTGCCATTCCTTGCGAAGTTTGGATGGAAGGCCAATCCTAAAAGACCTCGTTCGTCATAGTTAGGAGTTAAAGGAACTATCCTATCTGTCAAATCCAGGAAAGGCATGTTCAGTTTATTGCCCTGTTTATCCAGTATCCAAATCTTCCCGGCCTGATCTATTACAAATAATCTCTTGTCATCAATGTTTTTTCCTTTCTTGTCACCTTTCCATTTGTCATCTTCCGGCGGAGCAACCAGTCCAATAGGGGAAGCAAATCCATCCTCTATCAAAACCATATCAATGTCTTTGATCTTATTCCCATTATTTCCATGAGAGATTATTTCCTCATCTATGGGATCATCAATAGTTTTTTTACAAGCTCCCAACAACAAGCTCGTCATTAACAAAAAGGATAGTGTGCGGTAAACCGCTAATTGAGGTAGGTTAATTTTCATACTCTAGATTTTATGATATGATGAAATGCTAATGGAAACCATTAGACAGTAATGACTGCCAGTCTCAGGTTTTTTTAAGAGAATGAAACTTGGGGAATACTTGCTTAGGACTAGAGGTTAAAAAAGGGCAAAAGTTTTCTTATGATTTCCGAAACGTAGAAGGATTTGTTTCGGTTGTCTGAATTAAAGAAAAATTTAACCGCCAGGACGCCAGGAAACGAAGAAGCGCAAGGGGAAAGCAAGAATTTACCGCAGAGAAAAGAGGAGCAGAGAATTCGCGGAGCTTAAATTCAAGATTATTAACATTCAAACACTTAAACATTCAAACTTTTAATTTCTCTACCAGGCAATCCCATAATCCTCACCATGATTACTTGATCCCCCCCAAAATGATCCATGCTTCCAATCAAACCAAATTGCATTGATCGGTCCGGAGGTCCTATCGTCAAATGTCAATGTATATCCCATTTGACGCAGTTCTTTTTTGATCCATTCAGGAGTGGATGTTTGAAGAAGAATGGATCCAGGCTTTGGTCTGCGCTCATCGATCTTTGTTCCTCCCAGCGATAACCAAAGTTGATTAGTATTGATGTTAGGAGCTTCTACTGCTTCCTGTACTGTCATTCCGAATTCTACCATGTCCAGAAAAAACTGAAGTAAATTCTGATCCTGAGTATCGCCTCCCTGTACGGCGAATGAAAGGAATGGCTTTCCATCTTTCAATGCCATTGTTGGTGTTAATGTAACTCTCGGCCTCTTGCCCGGCGCGATAACATTATAAGGGTTCAATGAATCAGAAAGGACGAAGCTCTGTAATCGCTGGCTCATACCAACACCAGTGCGACCAGCTACGCAAGCTGGAAGCCATCCACCACTTGGTGTGATTGAAACAACCCAACCTTCCTTATCTGCTGCTTCTACTGATGTAGTTCCAAGTCGGAGCCTGGCATTATAGTCCTCATCAACTGATGTTGTGTTATATGCAAAACCTCGCTGTTTCAAATACTGCAGGAAGGGATTTGACTTTCCTTCAAAAGGATATGGATCGCCTGGTCCGGCTTTGGGATCATTTTTATCTGGCCTGATCAACTTCGCACGTTCCTTTGCATATTCTTTAGAAAGCAGCCCTTTGATGGGTTCTTCAGGTGGGAAATACGGATCTCCATAATAAAAATCGCGGTCTGCAAATGATAGATTCATGGCCTGATATACTGTATGTATATACTTCGCAGAATTGAATCCCATATTTTTCAGATCGAAGTTTTCAAGAATATTCAGAGCCTGAAGCATTACTGGACCTTGAGTCCACTGGGATAATTTATAAACATCAATGCCTTTATAATTGGTCATTAATGGCTCTTCCTGGATAGGTTTCCATTTGGCAAGATCTTCCATTGTGATAAGTCCGCCTTGTTCCTGGCAACCCCTTACAAATTCTTTAGCGATGTCACCTTTATAGAATCTTTCATATGCCGCGTAGATAGCCTCTTTCCTGGTCTTTCCTTTTTTCAGTGCCTCTTGCTCAGCATCAACCATTTTTTGTAGTGTCTGTAAAAGCTCAGGTTGCCGAAATATTTCTCCTGCTTCGGGAGCTTCGCGTTCTTTTCCAGGATGTGTGAGAAATATCCTTTTTGAATATGGCCATTCACTGATCATTTTCTTATTGCGCTCAATTGAGTTGGCAGTTTGAGCTTCGATTGGATAACCCTCTGCTAATTGCATGGAAGGTGTAAGGACATCTTTCAAACTCATGGTGCCATATTCAGCAAGCATGTAACATAATCCTCCAGGAGTTCCCGGAGTTACTGCGGCCAGAGGTCCATATTCCGGTGGAAAATTCATTCCCTTTGATGTAAAGAATGAAGGTGTTGCTCCAGTTGGAGCAATTCCAAGTGAATTGATGCCGATGACCTTACCAGTTTTTGGATTGTATATGAGCGCCTGCGTTTCTCCACCCCAGCTCAACACATCCCACATTGTGCAGGTTGCACCAAGCATGGCACAGGCAGCATCAATTGCATTTCCTCCCTTTTGGAATATGGCAGCACCAGCGGTGGCGGCAAGTGGTTTACCAGTTATGGCAATCCAATTTTTACCGTGGAGAGGAGGCTTTTGCGTTTGTTGGGCAGAACTATTAAGACCGCCCAAAAGGATTAGAATAAGCAGGTAGAATGGTCCTCGCATAAATACAAATTGTTGATTAAAGTTAAGGAAGATCCAGAGTTGTAAATCGGTAATCGCGACTCATGTGTTATTTTGAAATTTGGTTTCTTCGCTTCGCTCAGGATGGGGAAATTGGGAAAATGGAATTAGGAGTTGTAATTAGTAATTGGGATCAACTGTCATCGGTCATCAGTCAACTGTCAACCTCAAAACTCTAAACCCTAAACACGACACCCGAATGCCAACCATCTTGGAAAATCGGCGTATATTCATAGTCCTCCTGTTCTTGTGTAAAGCCTACTTAAAAGCCTGTCCCTAGCTGCTGTTCGCATGAAGAGATTTTTCGTTTTTGCCTTTATTGTTTGTGGATTCTGCTTACCTGCACAAGCCGATCATATTACTGGCGGGGAAATGTTCTATACATATGGTGGATTCGTTAATGGCAAACACAGGTATGAAATGACGTTAAAGCTTTTCATGCGGTGTAATAGTGGCCGAATGTTTCCTGATCCAACCGTCATGTCTGTTTTTACTCGAGGTAGTTATGAGCGGATAGAAGATATCACTGTTCCCATCGGAGGAAGAGAAACGGTCAGCCTGGTTGCCAATAATCCCTGCATTACTGATCCCCCAATTGTTTGTTACGAAGTGGCCTATTATCACTTCTCTGTAAGTGTTCCACCTTCAGCGGATGGATATATAGTTGCAAGCCAGGTTAATTACAGAATAAATGGGATCAGCAACCTATCTCCTGGATATGGATCGATTGGCGCAACCTACACAGCTGATATTCCTGGAACTGATGTAGCAACTAACGGCCCCGTAAATACATCTGCCCGTTTCACTGGATCTGACCTGGTGATTGTGTGTGCAAATAATTCGATGAGCTATAGTTTTGCTGCAACAGATGGAGATGGCGATCAGCTCGAATATTCATTTTGTGAAGCATACGCAAGTGGCTCTAGTGGAAATGGAGTTCCGGCACCAGAGCCTCCCTACTCTCCCGTTCCTTATTATGCAGGAGAATTCAATGGGAACAGACCTCTTGGTACCCATATCCAGATAAATCCAAATTCAGGCCTCATCTCTGGAGTTGCACCCGGCGAAGGTGTTTATGTTGTGACTGTTTGTGTCACAGAGATCAGGAACGGAGTTATTATAGCTACCCAGCGGAAGGACCTTCAAATTAAAATAGCCTCCTGTACAATTGCTGCTGCTACTTTATTTCCGTCATATATGCTATGTGATGAATCAACCACATTAAATATTGCGAATCTTTCTACCAGTCCGCTGATCAAAACTTATCTCTGGGAATTTATTTCACCTTCAGGGAATACAATTTTTACTTCAACCAACCCAACTCTATCTTATACTTTTCCAGACACTGGTGTATATAAAATAAAACTCTCAATTAATGAAGGACAGCCTTGTTTCGATACAACTTCTTCAATAGCAGTTGTCTTTCCTGGATTCGCAACTAGTATGGACTTGAGCGGAATCTGTTATACAAAAGCCACGTCTTTTACAGATCGAAGTACCACTGCATATGGAGTTGTCAATTCCTGGATCTGGGATTTTGGGGAAGGTACTACCCTGACTGACGTTTCCCTTCTGCGAAATCCAACTTATACTTATCCAACTACAGGAACCAAGAATGTAAATCTGATTGTGAGTAATTCAAAAGGGTGTAAGGATACTGTTTCAAAAGTCATTAACATCATCGAAAAACCTCCTATCAATCTTGCATTCAGGGATACCTTGATATGCCTTCCGGATGTTGTACAATTGCAGATAACCAGTCCAGGTATATATAGCTGGAGTCCCCTCTTCAATATTATAAATGCAAATTCTGCTACGCCTGTTGTTTCGCCAGCCACTACTACAACATATTTTATTGACCTGGACGAAAATGGTTGTAAAAATCGCGACTCCGTGAAAGTGCGAGTGGTTGATCACGTTTCCCTCCTGGGAATGAATGATACTACCATTTGTGCAACAGACACAATTCTATTAAGACTAAATTCAAATGGATTTCAGTTTGCATGGACTCCAGCTTCGCAGTTGATTAATCCTAGTGTTAAGGAACCTTTTGCTATTACAAATTCAACCACCACATATGAGGTGACTTCGAGAATAGGTAGTTGCATTGCACGGGAGCAAATACAGGTGCGAACCATATCATATCCAACAGCGTTTGCGGGAATTGATACCATGGTATGCCATGGAACGGAAGCCCAACTAAATGGTCAAACTAATGGGAACAGATTTTTTTGGACGCCTTCAAATGGACTCAATAATCCGACAATTCTCAACCCAATTGCAAAACCTGCTGTTACCACCAGCTATGCATTATTTTCTTTTGATAATAAAGGATGCCCAAAACCCGGAATTGATGAAGTGATTGTAGAGGTCCTTCCAGATATAGTTGCAACTGCAGGAAGAGATACAACCGTTGTCATAGGTCAGCCATTACAACTGAATGCAGGTGGCGGGGTCGCCTATTCCTGGTCCCCACCAATTGGACTATCATCAACAATTATTTCGAGCCCTATTGCTATTTATAATTCTGAAACTGATAATATTCTCTATAAGGTCATTTGCTACAACGAAGCTGGATGTGCTGATTCTGCCTTTATTAGAGTAAAGGTTTTCAAAACCAGGCCTTCAGTATTTGTTCCGTCTGCATTCAGTCCAAATGCCGACGGGCACAATGACATACTTCGACCTATTGCGGCGGGCATGAAAAAAATTGAATATTTCAATGTCTATAGCAGATGGGGTCAGCTTGTCTTTAGTTCCGCTATCAGTGGTCAAGGTTGGGATGGAAGGATCGCCGGGAAATTTCAAACCTCCGGAACTTATGTTTGGATAGTGAAAGCCATTGACTATAAAGGATCAGTTTATATGGAAAAGGGCACAGTAACACTAATTCGATGATTTAACCGCAAAGGCACCAGGGCGCCAGGGTTAGCAAAGTGGTTGGAGCATAAAAAAATGATCATACTGAACCATCCGTCTAGAATTACATGATTGAAGGTTCTGTCCCGCAAGATGGACCTATCGGTAACAAGGAAAGTTCTTTGCCCCATAGGGGCTACCCTCTAACCGCAGAACAATTATGATTTCCCTGTTATGGGTATTTAATCGTGCCTATATTCAATACCTATCAAATTGGAAAATTTTACTCAAGAGAGGTGACTCATCCTCATAGCTCATTCCACACTAATTCCCATTAGAGATAAAATTGCCCAAATGTCTACATTTTGAAGCCAGGATTCTACAGCTTTACGCCTAATAAACTGGCATAGTATTGCCTTTATATAATGAAGAAAATCAAAAATTATGAATAACGATATCACGCTAGGAAAAGACAATAAGCAGGAATCTCAGGAAGAGTTTAATATCGGTGCAACTATTACCGTATTGACCTTATTGCTAGGCTTTATCGGATCTAGCTTCTATGTATTGGTAAGTAGTTATTTGGACCTTATTTAATCCAATTGCCTATGACCTGAATGATCCATTATCCTGTGAACTGAATAATTCATTATCCTGGAGTTAAAAATCTTATCCTTACTGTATCACGACTCTATACAAACCATCTGGTTAATCATAGGCCCCGCTTCGGCGGGGCTTTGTATTAAAACAATTTCTCGTAGCGCGATACCGTTTTTCAGATTCATAAGATCATTCTGCTAATGTTTGCCCGGGAATAGAAAACCATTCGTGCAGTTCAACTCGTAAATATCCTTCCCTGATATATGGGTCCTGGTTCATTTCTTTTAGAACAGTTTCCTTATCTGAAGTATTAAACACCATCACGCCTCTTAATTGCTCATTATTTAATAGCGGACCGAAGACGGAAATTTTCCCCTCGTTTTGCAATTTGAATAAGAAAACGAGATGATCCTTCTGCATTTGTGTAAGATCTTTTTCATCTTCTGTCTTACCTGCTTTCAGGAATACAAGGGTATACTGTTTGCCAATCGCAACCTGCTGCATTGCCCATTCATATGTAATTTCTGACGATTCCATTTTAAATTTGATTTGGTTTAAATATAATGAGAACCAAACGAATTTGAATGTATCAGAAATCCTAAGATGGTAAAGTTTAAGACTACCATAATGAGATTTGATAGGCAGGGTGAAAAAACCGGATGGACTTATATTTCTGTTCCGGCATCTATTGCGGCAAAACTCAAGCCGGGCAACAAAAAAGGGTTCAGAGTGAAAGGTAAAATAGATGAGTTTTCCTTTCACGGAAGTGCCCTTCTACCGATGGGTGGTGGCGATTTCATATTGACATTAAATGCGGCATTCAGAAAAGGAATTGGAAAAGGCCAGGGTGCTTCAGTCATCGCTGTATTGGAAGCTGATGATGAATTTAAGATCGTGGCACCTCCTGAATTAGTAGAATGTCTGGAAGATGAACCTACAGCAAATCTTTTTTTTAATAAACTTACTATAAGCCACCAGGGCTACTTCATCAAATGGATTGAATCCGCAAAAACTGAGGAGACAAAAGCCAGGCGAATTGCAAATACGGTAAATGCCTGCTTGCGAAAGCAGGATTTCGGGATGATGCTGAGAAGTATTAAAAAAGAAAAACCAATATAAAATATTTGAGAATTTGAAAATTTGATGATTTGAAAATATAGGACTATTCTAATTCTTCAAACATTCAAACGTTCAAACTCTCAAACATTCAAACTTCTTATATAAAGAAAAGAATTGAAAGAATAACTGCACCGATTAGTCCGAACCATGCCCACTTAGTCCTGGCCGGTTTCAGATCATCCTTTATCAAGTAGGCTATTAATACCCCAATCAATCCAAGGAGGAAGCCAAGAGCAAATCCACCAAGGTGAAAACCAGAAGTTCCTTCAGCGAACATTTTCTGGATCTTTTTGTTGCTGATATTTCCGTCTGCATTAATGCTCTTGCGGAATTTGTGTTGAGTGATCTTGAACTGGAGACGTTTGAAAAATCCCATTTTTTCACCGGTAAATTTTTCATACTCGGCTACTTTCATATAAGCCAGATCGTGAAAGCTGATGAACTTATTAGTTGCAATAGGAATCATAAGTTCAGAAGCCTTAAGTGGACGCGAAGAAGGATTGATGATAGCAGTAGCATGAGATGTTGCCATAAAGGCAATAGCGAGAAGCAGTGCTATTAACTTTCTCATAAACTTTAATTTTTGGTGATAAATGAATTTCGGAAGAAGTAGGCAAAAATCAAAATCAGAATCAGGTTGAATTTTCAAAAGAATTGTGCAGCTCGTTTCTGCTTCCTATTCTTACTTAGCTTTGCGCCCCATGGTACAGCTATATAATTTTCTTGGGAGCTGGCAGTTATTTCCAGAGAAAGGTTCATATGAATCCGGAGATAGACCTAAGAGCGGAATTTATAAAATTGAAGCTCCAGAGAATAGTAAACAACTGGTCGTAAGTCATAGTTGGGTTTCAATACAGAACCAGGCGTTCACTGCAGAGTTTGAAATTAAGGCGGGAAATGAAATGCAGAAATTTCCAAATTTGGACTTAGCAGAGCAGGTGCAGGTCTCATTTATTGATAGCATCAGTTTTGAAATGCATTTTTATAAAGGTGGGCAGGTAGTATTGCATATCGTCCATGAAATTCAGCCGAACGGATATCTCAAAATCACCCAACAAGGATTCAGTAAGGAGGGTAAAACTTATACAAATACTGAGATTTATCACCGGCAAATGAGTGTTCTTCCCTACTCAGCTTCTGTTGCCGGGGCTTTGATAAAACCCACGGAAGAAGGAGTTATCAGACATAAATCTCTTACAGCCATGGAAGAGCAAACCAATATGCAGCTTGATCAGATCAGGAAGCAGATTGAATTGCTGGCAGTCCAGGCCCAGGAAATACACAAAAGAAAAGAACTGTCCCTACTCATCTATAGTGCAAAACTTTCTTTTAAGCCCGAAATTGGCCAGATCTATTACCTCTACGAGAAGACTGACAACAACCATATCATCTCACTTATTTCACCTACCGAATGGGGTAATGCCATGCCGTACAAAAAATTCGTGGCTACTGTCAAGTTGCTGGCCGACCACACTTGGATGGAACTTTGATGTTGACAGTCTGAAGCTTTAACCGCCAGGAAACGAAGACGCAAGGTTCCGCAAAGATTCCTCGCGAACCTTTGCGCCCTCCCGCCTTTGCGGTTAAATGATTCCAGCCTCATGCCCAATGCAACGACTAGGCCATTTTGGCGATCAAGCTTATCTTTAAGCGGTGAACCAGTCCATGCGAATTCTATATGTTTTAATCCTTTGTGTACTTGGATCCGTAGGAGCAAAGGCCCAACCTTGCACTACTAATGGCCAAACCCCATCAACGGCCTTTCCTGTGTGCGGAACCACTACATTTCGACAGAATAATGTACCGATCTGCGAGAGTCATGACCTTATTGTTCCTAATTGCCCTCCGACAGCTCCTTATCGTGATAAAAATCCCTACTGGTATAAGTTTACTTGCTACACTTCAGGAACACTAGCGTTTGTAATTACACCAAATGATCTCACAGACGATTATGATTGGCAATTGTATGATATCACCAACCGTGACCCAAATGAGGTGTTTACAAATCAATCCCTGATCGTGACTGGCAATTGGTCAGGTAGCTCTGGCACCACTGGTGCATCTGCATCCGGCGTTAGTTTCATTCAATGCGCTTCTAACCCAACGGCAAATGCTCCAACATTCAGTACCATGCCTAACCTTCAGCAGGGGCATCAATACCTTTTGCTGGTGAGCCATTTCACACCCACACAGAGTGGTTATTCACTATCATTTGGTGGAGGTTCAGCTGTGATCACAGATCCAACCAATCCGGGATTTAATAAGGTTGAGACAAATTGCAATGGAAACTTAGTACGACTTAGCATAAAGAAAAAGATCAAGTGTACAAGCATTGCGGCTGATGGATCTGATTTCTTTATTACACCAGCCGCAGGAGTCGTGACTTCAAGTCTGGGGATAAATTGTAGTCAGGGATTTGACTCTGATTCTCTGCAATTGCAATTTGATCGTGACCTGCCTGCAGGAACCTACACACTTCATATAAAAAATGGTTCGGATGGAAATACCTTACTGGATCATTGCGACAAAGCAATTCCGCTAACAGAAGCAATCACCTTTACAGTTCCACCAAAAGTCCCAACCCCTTTGGATAGCATTGCTCCGCTTAGATGCGCGCCTCAATCACTGAGGCTTGTCTTCAGCAAACCCATTCTTTGTTCTTCAATTGCTTCAGACGGATCGGATTTCATGGTGAACGGAACCTACCCTGTTGCAATAAGTTCTGCAAATGGAAATTGTGCCGGTACTCCTGCAATAACATCAGAGATCATTATTACTCTTTCTCAATCATTGCAACGTGCAGGTACATTCACGCTTAGCCTTAGGACGGGATCTGATGGAAATACTATTCGTAATGAATGCGGGCAGGAGACTCCTATCGGTTCTTCAATAAACTTCAATGTGTTTGATACAGTGAATGCTGATTTCAACTACAACATTACCTATGATTGCGAATTAGATATCGTCCAGTATTCACATCCTGGTACTAATGGTGTTAATCAATGGAGATGGAATCTTGATGATGGACAAACCAGCACTTTACAGAATCCTTCAGCAACTTATTCAGTCTTCGATCAAAAAAATGTTAGGCTTTTGGTATCGAATGGGTTTTGTAGTGATACGATGAATAAGGTTATTCTGCTGGATAATTTTCTAAGTGCTGCCTTTGATGTGTTCGAAGATAATTGTCCGAACGAACCCGTTCAATTCACAAGTAATGCAAGCGGTAAGATAACCGAACATCATTGGAGTTTTGGCGACGGGAATACGGGCAATGTCGCGAATTCAACTCATATCTACGTCCAGCCTTCGGGAGCCATAACGTATACAGTTGTTTATACTGTTACAGATAGTTTTGGTTGCTCTTTGTCTGCCAGCAAGAAAATTCGTGTGTATGCAAGTTGTATACTTGATGTTCCCAATGCATTCACCCCAAATAGTGATGGAAAGAATGATTTCCTCTATCCTTTAAATGCAGTAAAGGCTGAGAATCTGGAGTTTTCAGTTTATAACCGATGGGGGCAGTTGTTGTTCAAAACAAACAACTGGAAAGTTGGATGGAACGGACGATTTAAAGGTCAGCTACAGGCCAACGGCGCATACATATGGCTTCTCCGATATGTCGACCGCGACAGCAAGCGCCAAATCTTCAGAAAAGGAACAGCCGTGCTCATACGATGAAGTTTCTTAACCTATTCTTACAAGCCTGTTTACATTTCCACAACCTGTGAATAAGTAACTTTGAAAAATTACCATTCTGTTTAATTAAATTTGAAACAGATGGTCGGTTAGTGGTATCAGAATTGCACCCCATAATTGATACTACTTTTTGTGAACCTGGTTCCCGTCAGCAGGAATATCCACTGCCGACTCAGAACCATAAAATTGAAGAGAATTGACAGAGACAATTATCAACCTTGAAACCGTTAACCCTATTGAGTTTTTTGGAGTAAACAACGGTAAGCTGGACATCCTCAAAAAGAAATTTCCCCTGCTGAAAATATTATCGAGAGGCACTCAGATCAAACTGAGTGGTGCACCGGAGCAGGTAGAAAGCGCGAAAGAAAAGATAGAACTCATCGTGCAATATCTTGAACGAAATGGTCACTTAAGTGAAAATTACTTCGAGCAGATCCTCGGTGGGGATGATGCCGAGACTGTAGATCATTTCATAGATAAGAACCCGAATGACATTTTGGTCTTTGGCCCAAATGGCAAAACTGTTCGCGCAAGGACTGCAAACCAGAAAAAACTGGTGGCAATGGCTGAGCGAAACGATATCGTTTTTGCGATTGGACCAGCTGGTACAGGTAAGACTTATACAGCTGTTGCCATGGCGGTGCGAGCCTTAAAAAATAAGCTCGTCAAGAAGATCATTCTCACCCGGCCTGCAGTAGAAGCCGGAGAAAGCCTTGGCTTTCTTCCTGGAGACCTTAAAGAAAAGATTGACCCTTACTTACGCCCATTGTATGATGCGCTGGATGATATGATACCGGCCGATAAGCTTGGATATTATATGAGCACCCGCACCATCGAGATTGCACCACTTGCTTATATGCGAGGCAGAACGCTGGATCATGCATTTATTATTCTTGATGAAGCTCAGAATGCCACCAACCTGCAATTAAAAATGTTCTTAACAAGGATAGGTTCAAATGCAAAGGCAATCATCACAGGAGATGTAACCCAGATCGATCTTCCGAAAAATCAAAAAAGTGGGCTTGAAAAAGCTGCCAGAATTTTAAGAAATATTGATGGAATCGCACATATTGAGCTGGATGAGGAAGATGTTGTTCGTCACAGACTGGTGAAAGCAATACTTCGGGCTTATGATAAAGATCATAAGGAAAATGAAAAAGAAAGAGACGATCATCATCATACTAAATAAAAACCCGGGAGAATCATTTGTTCGACCGTTAATCTTCGACATCCTTTAAGGATGTCTTTTTTTTTTCAATATTGTTACGAACTATTTTCTGCGCAACAACGAACGGACTTATTCCTTAGGTTTGCCGAAACTGCAGGAATGAAGATCCTTTACCTGGTCATGTTATTGTTTTTGATTTCTTCATGCAAAAACGAGGGCCATTATGAAAAGGCGGAGGATGCACAGGAGGCTGGCCGCGAATTTATACGCGCTTCCCTTGACGGCAATTATGATAAGGCGAGATTTTATTTATTCAGAGACACTGCTGATTTGAATGTACGCCTCCTTGACAGATGGAAACAGGCATATGATAATCTTCCTCAAAAAGATAAGCAGGGATATCGGGATGCTTCTATTATGCCTGTTGAAATAAAGGCATTAAAGGACTCCACCACATATTCCTATGCTTTTTATAACTCATATAAAAGGGATACAACAACCATTAAGGTGATAAAGGTGAAAGATGAATGGTTAGTTGATCTCTCGGATATCCATTGATCAAATGTTACTTCAGAATATTTTAATTGTGGGAGCAGGCGGAATGATCGGTTCAATGGCGCGATATGCTTTTTACTTTGGATTAAAGGCGAGTGGATTTCCGATCGCAACCTTCCTGGTTAATATCATTGGCAGTCTCATTATTGGGGTTCTCGCAGCTTTTTTCGTCAGAAATCCTCAATTCCTGAACTGGCAATTATTTCTTATGACCGGAATTTGTGGTGGCTTTACAACCTTTTCAGCATTTTCACTTGAAGGCTTTAATATGATTCGTGAAGGAAGGTGGATGATGTTTACTTCATATTTTGGCGGAAGTATTATTCTGGGGTTAGTAGCTACCTTTCTTGGGTATTACCTTGCAAAGCAAGCATTATAAAATAAGCTTATGAAGACAGTATCGCACCCATGGCATGGAGTTTCTTATGGAGATGGAGCCCCAAGAATAGTTAATGCAGTGATAGAGATCCCGCAGGGATCAAGAGCGAAATATGAAATAGATAAGGAAAGCGGTTTGCTCAAATTGGATCGCGTGATATACTCCTCATTCTACTACCCATGCAATTATGGATTTATCCCTCAAACCTATGGTGGCGACAAGGATCCTCTTGACATCCTTGTAATAACAACTCTGGCTGTTCAGGCGATGTGCCTGATGGAAGCAAAAGTTGTGGGAGTGATGCAGATGATCGACAGCGGAGATGCTGATGATAAAATAATTGCTGTGGCGGCTAAAGATCCCGGAGTAAATCACTACAACAATATTGAAGAACTGCCAAAGCATTTCTTTGATGAACTTCGTCACTTCTTTCAGGAATATAAAAAGCTTGAGAATAAAACTGTAACAGTTGAGGAATTTGGAGATAAGAGTACTGCCTTAAAAATTATCCAAAATGCAATCGACTTTTATAAGGAAAACTTCAAGAACTGATTTTTCAATATGAAACAAAGAAGCATGTCAACTGAAATAATTATTGTAGTCCTTATTGGACTTGCTGCGGGTGTGCTGAGTGGACTTGTTGGAGTGGGTGGTGGAATTATCCTGGTTCCCGCTCTGGTTTATTTTCTTCACTATACACAGCACCAGGCACAGGGAACTTCACTTGGGGTATTAACTTTTCCTGTGGTAATACTCGCCTTTCTTAAATACTATAACGATTGCAAGAAAATGGACACCCCGATTGATTTCAGGATAATAGCCATTCTTGCCACGGGGTTTATTATTGGAGGACTTGCAGGTAGTACGATTGCACTTAAGATCGATCAGGGAACATTGAAGAAAATATTTGCGATAATCTTATTCTACACAGGGTTCAAAATGCTTGGATGGGATGACGTTCTGTTACGCTGGGTAAGAACTTTATTTTGACCTATCGGAAAGTAAATTCACAACCTGATCTTTCCGTTGCCTTGAGACGGGAAGTTTAGTTTTATCATTAAGCAGAACTGCCCCTTCGCCCAGATAGTATTCGATAAATTTCCTATTGACGAGATGAGATTTATGTATCCTGATGAATCCATGCTCATCCAGCATGTCCTGATAGTCCTTGATAGTTCTGGCGCTAAGATGCTTCCTGCCTTCAGTAAGATAAAACCAGGTATAGTTCCTTTCACCCTCGCACCTGATTAGTTCATCAATACTTACAAAACGGGCACCGTCGTTTGTTGGAATTGCCAGGCGAAAATCTTTCTCCTCTCTGGCTTTCAAGTTATCAATCAGATTTCGATACAATTGCGTGTTCGTGGATTGGAGCTTTCTCTTTTCGATAAACCGCTGAACCGCTGATTTCAACTCATCAACATCAATAGGCTTTAATAAATAATCCAATGCACTGAACCTGATAGCCTGGATTGCATACTCATCAAAAGCTGTTGTAAAAATCACGTCAAAATTTGCCTTGCTTATGCGTTCAAGCAATTCAAATCCATTCATCGCAGGCATTACAATATCAAGAAAAACGAGTTGGGGTTGAAAGTCGCGGATCAGGGAGATAGCTTCTTCAGTATTTGTTGTAACCTCCAGTAGGGTAATCTCCGGAATATATTTCCTGATCATAAGCTGCAGCACGTCCGCTGCTGCCGATTCATCATCAATGATGAGCGCCTTGATCATCGGCTGAAGATACTAAATCAATATAAAAACGGAGAACGAGAAAGAAATAACTGCGGCTATTGATATGATCTCTGCGAATTCTCTGCAACTCTGCTTCCCTGCGGTAAAAAACATTGTTAAGAATTAGAGAACGGGTATGTCAATGATCACAGTCGTCCCAGATGGTTGCCCTTCCGAATCAAACTGATCACTGACAAAAAGATGCTTGACAGTTTTATTTTCGAACAATGCAAGTCTTTTTTCAATCAAGGACATCCCTTTTGAATCATGCTTAAGCAATTTCTGATTCTGAAGCTTTCTCTCCGCTGCTTTTGATCTTCCAATCCCATTATCGCTGATTTCACAACTAAGGAAACTATCGTCCCTTAGATAGAATTTAATCGAAATCCTTTTCATCCCTTCCTTATTTGAAAGTCCATGTACCAAGGCATTCTCCACAAGTGGTTGCACCATCATGCCGGGAATTTTTATCGCGTCTGTTTCAAGTTCCTCATCTACCTCAACACTGAATGATAGTTGGTCATTCATCCGAACTGATTCGATGTCCAGGTATAATTTAAGCATCTCAATTTCGTCAGAAAGAGAGATTGTATTTTTTTCGGACTGATGCAAGACCATCCGCAAGAGTCGTGAGAACCTGGAAATATATTTATTTGCATTTTCAATGTCATGTCTGAGTGTAAAATGCTGAATAGAATTCATGGCATTGAAAATAAAATGGGGATTCATTTGGGATTGAAGTGCGGCCAGCTTGGTTTCATTCATCAATCTGCTCAATTCCTTCATCTTCGATTCCTTGTCCATCGCCGCCTGCAAGGCCATAACTCTTGCAATCTTAACCGCACAGATGGAGGCGACTGATTGCAAAACCTGTAGATGAGATTTCTTGAAAAAGCCCTTCTTTGAATGTTCGGAATCTATCACGCCAATAACCTCATCTCCATGAAGTATCGGAACAGTTATTTCAGACAGGCGGTGGAGATCATCAATAACATACCTGGAATCTTTTGAAGTGTCATTAATTATTTCAGCCTTGCCTGTATTCGCAACTGTTCCTACAATTCCTTTTCCAATGGGGATCTCAATCAGGTTGTATATTTCAGTACCTGAGGGATTTTTATTTCCGTATGCGGCAGTTTGAACAAGAACCTTTCGCTCCTTATCAACAAGGTAAATAACACAGTCCTCAAAGCTCAGTCGGGAAACACAATTCCTGGCAATGTCCCAAATAATTTCTTCAATGGTTGAATGTTCATATCCTGAAATAGTGAAATAGTTAATCATCTTCTTCATCTCATCTCTTAATTGCCGTTGTTTGATCAGCCTAAGAATCAAGAACCCAATTAACACTGCCAGGCAGATGCACAATACTGCAAACCAGGCTGTTTCCCAGAATGCAGGCTTGATAGAAAATTGAACAGGAAAAGCTGTTTCATGCCAGTGTAGTCCATCCAGACTTGCGGCGGCAACAAATGAATAATCACCAGGAGAAAGTGAGGAGAATCTTGCAATATTATTTCTGCCATTATCAATCCAGGAATTGTCCGATCCAGACAATTTATAGCGGTATTGCAGTTTCCCTGGATTATTGAAATAGGGAGTCGTGAATTGAAATTGAAGAGTATTTTGGGATCGATTCAGTTTCAATGGAAAATCGTCTGCCTGGTATACTGAGTCCTCATGATTAATTCTGACTGATGAGACTAGCACGTTTAAGGTCTCATTACGAGGATGAATTTTCTCGGGTATGAAATAGTTGATCCCATTGAACCCGCCAAGAAACAGGTATCCAGACTTCGATAGTAGAAGGCTTCCGGGATTGAATCTTTTATTCTGGAGATTATCTGTAACATCAAACCACTCCAATTTTCCTGTCGGAAGAGTATACCGGTACAATCCGTTGTCAGCACCAATCCAAATACGTCCCGACTTATCCTTATATAGAATATTTATGCGTTGATTTTGCAATTCAGGAAGAATCAATTGCTTTTTGAAATTTCCTCCTGCAAGATCGATTCTATACAATCCTACTCCTCCGGCGATGATAGTACTGTCGTTTCCTATTACAATTGCAGATGCATAGGTTGAAAAACTGCTATCGAAATAAGTAATTCTAAACGCGGAATCAGTTCTTGCGATGCCTTTGAAGCATGCCAGCCAATAATTTCCCTTTGAATCTTCTGTGACCGCCTGAACATTCAGGTTGCCTTTTCCAATCCTGACAGAAGCCAATTTATTCTCGCGGATCAGGTAAGTACCGGCCTTTGCATGAACCAGGAAACTTCCATTACGACAAGGATAGATTCCGGAAATGAAATCAGTCTTCATGACTTTCATAACACTATCTGCATTGCTTCCTGAAATTTCAGGTCTGGAGAATTTTTCAGAAGCCGGATCAAAAAAAATGATCCCTCCATGCGTGGGTCCAACAATCAAGCGCTTCCCATCAAATACCAATCCCCTCACAGAGGGGAAATTGTACCCAGCATAGGAGCTCAGAGGTCTAAAAGATTTTGATTCCCCTGTGGGAATATTCAGGCGCGTGAAACCATTCAAGGTTGCCAGCCATAAATTTTGTTGATCATCTTCAGTCATAGCCCGGATATCATTATTCCATAAATTGGCTTTGTTTAAAGTTGAACTCCTTAGCCATCCGATGGTATGAACACTGGGATTGAAGAAGACGATCCCTTCCTCTAAAACCATCCAGAATATCCCTGATGCGTCCAGGTAGCTGGGAAATGTGGTTTCATCCTCGTGCAGCCTGAGTCCGTCATGAAAGAGTGAACACTTTATGAAGTTTCCAGTAGATGGATAGTAGCAATAACATCCCTGATTGGTGCTCACGAAAAAATGTTCGTTCGAAACTGGAAACACATTTTTAATGAGAATGAATGGTGAGCTGAGCGCAGGTTTGAAGCGATCCATTTGAATCTCCCGCATGGAATCAGTTCGCAAATTAATTTCAAAAGTTTGGAGGTTCCAGTTCGTAAGCCAATAAATGTCATCTGATAGTCCGATGATGTTTCTGAGGTTTTTAAAATCTATTTCGCGAAGATTTTTTCTTTTTGTATCAAAGGAAAACACCATCGGGCCATTCGTGAAAAATAGATGATTGCCGTAAGCATATAACATACGACGATCATAGGTTTCTCCCTCCAGATTTTTAATTGAATATGGTTCAAAGGCGTTGATAGCATCATTGAAATGAAAGATTCCTATATTAGACATTGCCCAGACCTGCTTGTCAGTAGTTACCTGAAGTTTGTAGAAGCGGGCATTGGCCTGCCGAAGGATAGTTACCGGGACAAATCCTTTGTTATCATTTATGAATCGCTTTATGCTAGTGTTAGATGAAACCCATACCCTATTGCTCGAATCTGCGATAATATCAAAGAGTTCTTCACCTTCAACTTCAATTCTTTTTGCAGTCTGCCCATCGTATCGTTGAACCATTCTATTGGACAGAACCCATAAAAAGCCATTTTTATCTTTAGTCAGACCATTGATATATGCAGTTTGAATTCCATTGTTTTCATTCAGAAGCTGAACGTGATAGTCTGGAAGTTGCGAAAACCCGTATTCACAAATACTCAACAAACTGAGTAGCAAAATTTTTTTATGGAAGTGTTTTTTCAAACAGGGATTTTTAGATGGTAACAGAAGCTGAAATCTAATGCTGTGAATCTAACTTAAATTACAAAAAGCCCTGATATGAAAGTTCATTCAGGGCTTACTCCAAACCTTGCTCTATTGACCTGTTAACTGTTTGTCCATTTCATTGGAATCATAATCATCCAAAGTTTCATCCTGATCTTCCTGGAGCGAATCATCCATTCTTGCCATGATTTCCCTGTTCCATTTTTCATAGACTGCCTCCAAGTAGATTGTATAAAGTGATAGTGCGTTCATAACATTGATTTAAAAGAGCGGCATTAGATAATGCCGCCAGTTCCTGCCAATTACTGATAAAGAAAGAGAAGAGAATTATTGTCTGGTCATATGCCAGAGTCCACCGTTCGTTACACTCTCATCAAAGCCCCAGTTTCCGTCAAGCTTTAATTTTGATTGATCAAAAGCTCCGATCACTGAATATTTGCTGCCTGTTCCAAGTACAGAGGTAGTAGACCCGGTAAAAATGTTGCCTTCCAATTTCCAGGTACCTACTCCGGTCTTCAAACCTGTTTCACCCAGCTCCTCCAGTATTCCGCCTGGTTTAATATTAAAGCTGTAGAAATCAGAAGGAGCAGCATTTCCGAATCCAAATTTGCCAACCCATTTCCCCTCAAGCTGTGTTTGAGGTGGCGACTCGTGTTTGTCTTTTTTACATGCGATAAATGCAGAGGAAAGTACCAGTGTGATTAATAAAAATTTCAACGATCTCATTTTTTAAAAGGTTTAATGGTTAATGAACTGATTAATGTTTTTGATTGTTTGAATGGCTATGCTATTTCGGTATCGGATTTAGAATCACCGGTGCCATTATTTCTTATCTGCATACCAGTTACCAGATTCCTGACCGTTATTCTCCCAGGTTCCTGAAAGTTTATTCTTTGCCTGATCAAGGGTTCCAATTATATTCACAATTGTTCCTGAAGGATATGTATAAATTCCGGTGAAACTTGTACCGTTCAATTGCCAGGTACCTGTAGCAGATACTGATCCATTGCTGCCAATTCTCTCGAGAACATTGCCAGCTTTGATGTTATACTTGAGCAATCCTGAGGGAACGTCTGAGCCATATCCGAGTGCTCCAACCCAGGATCCCTGAATGGAGGATGCAGGTGAATCATTGCTTTTCTTGCAAGAAGCTACCGTAGCAATAAGCAATAGAACTGCCAGGAAGCTTTTAAAAATGTTCATGTCTGATAGGTTTAATGATTAATGAGACTTGATTTCTAATGACAGATCGAAAATAGGATCATGAAGGAGGGTAAAACAAGTTTATCAATCAAACAGACAGTTTGATTTATCTAATGGTAATCTGTAGAAAAAAAAATCTTGATTATGCTACAAAGCGGGTATATCAACTTAGAAGTATCTCTTAATTATTCGGAGCTGATGGGTTCTCTCTCCTGTATCAACATTAATAATGCCGTGAATATCGATCTGGTCTAGGCGGACCTTTCCAGCAGCATGTATGATCTGATTATTGTTTAACAAAATGCCAACATGCACTATCCTTCCTTCTTCATTATCAAAAAAAGCCAGGTCCCCACATTTTGATTCCTGAATGAAACCCACTAACTCACCCTGGTTTGACTGTTGCCATGCGTCTCTTTGTAAAGGAATATTGAGTGCTTTGAAGACAAGCTGGGTAAAGCCACTGCAATCAATTCCAAACGAGCTTCTTCCACCCCATAGATATGGTACATTTAAAAAAATGGAACTAACATTTAGAATATTCTTGGCGTCTCTCTTATTGTTTTCGGGATCCATATAATCACCTTTATAACTCCAGTTATATTGATTCCATTCTGCCTGGCCGTTTTGAATGCCACGCAAATCACTTCCAAAAGAAAGATGCATCGGTTGAGTATTGAATAAGATTTGATTGCTCCAGCCAGAGGTAATATGCCTGCAAGGAAGTTGACGACGTATCTCCAGAAGGTGTGAACTAGTTACCCAGCCTTCGTAATTATCGTATTGGCAAACTATTCTATGCCAGTTATCGGATGTGCTTTCAATCACACTCGCCAGTTCACCAAAGAGAAGTTGGCTTACCATTTCGCTTTTGTGAGAGGGAGAGGATCTCAGGGGGCTGACAGGTACAGAACAAACCATGGTCATGAATAGCAAATTTTGAGGCACGAAGAAAGGCAAAAATCAGGTGCACCCTGTGCAAAAAATTAAAGGCTGCATCTTATAGGCGGAATCAACCAAACAGTTCAACTATATTGCAATTGACTTATTTGCATATGGGTATTTCCGGACGCTATTCCGAATTCACGGATCAGCAATTGTTGGATAATTTCTATAGGGATGGTAATTCCGAATGGCTGGGGGTCTTGCTTCCAAGGTATAGCCTGCTATTACTTGGTGTATGCATGAAATATCTTAAGAATGAAGAAGAAGCAAAAGATTCAGTTCAACAGGTTTTCCTAAAGGCAATAACTGAATTACCGAAATACAGGGTTGAATATTTCAAAGCCTGGATATACATGGTTGCCCGAAATCACTGTCTAATGAAACTCAGAGACAGTCATGGAAAAAAAGCAGTTGAGATTCGGGAAGCACATGGTCAAACTTCAGGAGAGGATGTAGAGCTGCAGGCGCATATTAATAAAGATCAACTATTGAACCAGATGACCAGTGCGCTTGAACAATTGAATGGCGACCAAAAACAATGCATAATTTTATTCTACCTGGAAAAGAAATCATACCAGGAAATTGCGGAATCAACAGGATTTTCTCTGATGCAGGTAAAAAGCCATATTCAAAATGGCAAGAGAAATCTTAAAATAATGCTGGAAAAGAAAGTATAAAATTGTGAATAAGCTGAATGTCAGATTTACTAAACATATTGTCCGATAGCAACAAAGACATCGATAATCAAAAACTCATGGATTATCTGAGCGGAAAATTGGCCGGCCAGGAGAAACATGATTTTGAAAAGCAGATGGCTGAAAATGAGATGATGAATGATGCGGTTGAGGGTCTGCAACAGATCAAGGATCACAAAAAGCTTGAGACCTACGTTGAGCAGATTCAAAAAGACCTCAATCATTATATCCACCATAAAAAATCGCGCAGGGATAGAAAACTTCGGTGGAAATCCGACCAATGGATCTATATATCAGTACTCATTGTTCTAATGCTGATTGTGGCTGCGTACCTGGTGCTCAGCAGGCTTGGGCACAAATAATTTTTGCTTTCCCGGCTTTGAATTATTGATCTTTCTTATTATTTTGATATTCTCATTACATCCATATCTCCTTATATTCATGGTTTAACCTGATTAAGCCACCCTTCCTACGAACTTCCGCATTGGTCTACTCGATTCACTTACCTAAATGTTTGTTCATGACCAAGGGAACCACTCCAAACCTGCGGATTGCAAAGTGTATACTGATCATTTCAGTATTTATATTGTCGATAACCATCTCATATGCCCAGGCCATAAAATTTAATGGAACATCCAGTTATATAAATCTGGGGAATGGCGCAGATCTCCATTTGACCAATTTCACGATTGAAGCGTGGATAAAGATCGAAGGAACAGGAGTTGTTACGAGTACTGGCAGCGGTGGACTCTCAAATGTAATTCCGATCATTTCAAAAGGAAGGGCACAAAGTGAAGCGGCCGCAGTTGATGTCAATTATATAGTTGGATATGACCTCACCACATTCAGATTGGTTGCAGATTTTGAGGACAATGCTACTTCCGGTAACCATCCGGTCACTGGTACCAATGCAATACCTGCCTGTGCATGGACGCATATTGCAGTTACTTATAATGCTTCTTTATCAGAATGGAGACTTTATATCAACGGGAATCTCGATAAGACTCTTGATTTTTCTGCTGCAGCAACCACCCCTCAATCATTGAGTAATGTGAATGCCCTTATTGGGTCAACTCATAATGGAAGTAATATCAATGAAGGGTATTTCAATGGTAAGATCGATGAGGTTCGGATTTGGAATAATGTGAGGACGGATGCTGAAATCCTTTCCAATTATAATCTTGAGATCCTTTCTCCCCCTGCAGCCTTAAAAGGCCGTTGGGCTCTAAATGAAAATACAGGAACTACAGCCAATAATAGTGGAAGCGGAACCGGCATTAATGGAAGTCTTCTGAATACAACCTGGAATAGCACAGGGTTTGCTAATGAAAAAACATCTTTGGATTTTGATGGCAACAATGATTATGTTTCCTTCGGTTCTGCTTCTCCTGCACTAAATGCAACATCTTTTACACTTGAAGCCTGGATCAGAATTGAGGGAACAGGTGCAACAACTACTACCAGCGCTGCCGATGGAGGTGGATTTGAGGGTCCTACTGCAGTTGTGCCAATTGTAGCAAAGGGAAGAGGAGAAGGTGAATCACCCGCGAATATCAATACCAATTATTTCATGGGGTTAGTGAATAATAAACTAGCTGCTGATTTCGAAGAAGGTGCCTCAGGATTAAATCATTCTGTGATTGGCAATGCAACAATTCCGATGAATACGTGGACACATGTTGCCTGCACATATAATGCTTCAACAGGAGTATGGAATCTTTATATCAATGGTGTTCTTGATAAAACACTCACATTAAGCGCCTCATTTCAACCGGCAAATACAAGTATTCAGCACGCTTCAGTTGGTTCAGCCCTAACCTCAGGAGGTACGGCAGCAGGATTTTTCAATGGAAAAATTGATGAGGTCAGGATATGGAATTTGGCAAGAAGTGCAGCAGAGATTTCAGCTGGATATACGATGGAAATCAGTTCGGGATCCGGACTTCTTGGGCGATGGAGCTTCAATGATAATTGCGGCACTACGGCATTAAACACCGGTTCAGCATCTGCAATAAATGGAACTCTAACAAACGGCCCGATATGGAGTGCTAGCAATTACAATGCGGCTCCACAGCAACCTACCAACCTCTCTCCTGCCAATGGACAATCAAGTTTTGCTGGCAACCAGGTTTCCATGAATGTTACAGACCCTGAGGGAAAACCAATGACTGTAAAACTCTATGGTCGACCCAAATCATCAGCTGCGGCTTTACCAAATTTTACGATCATTGGACTTCCCGATACTCAATTCTATACTCAGGAACCCCAGGGAACAGGAGGAGCTGGCGGAGGTCATAATGCAATTTTCAAAATGCAAACCCAGTGGATCAAGGACCGTCGCATTGACAGTAACATTGCATTTGTGATTCAGCTTGGAGATTGTACACAAAATGGACAATTGAACGAGATTGAATGGAAACGTGCTGATACTGCAATGAAGACGATCGAAAATCCAAGCGTTCCAATACCTGATGGAATTCCATATTCTATTTGCGTAGGCAATCATGATCAGGGCAATGGCGTTGGCGATCCATTTGCGAGTACTGATTTTTATAACCAATATTTTGGTTCAAATAGATTTTCAACCCGCTCGTATTATGGAGGATTTCAGGGGACGAAGTATGATAATCACTATGAACTATTCAGTGCTTCCGGAATCGATTTCATTCATATAAGTATCGAATACAATAGTAATAGTGGAGCAGCTAACCAGGCGGAATTACAATCAGTTCTGAACTGGGCAGATGGATTATTGAAAACACATAGCAATAGAAAAGGAATTATTTCCTCACATTGGTTTATGGGAACTGGGATAGGCGGTCCTTTCCAGGGGCCAGGTCAAAAAGTATATGATGAATTAAAAGATAATCCAAATCTCATCTTCATGCTTTGTGGCCATGTGAGTGGTGAGGGAAGAAGAACAGATGTATTTAATGGATCAACCCTTCACACTGTTTTATCAGACTATCAGAGCATGGCGAATGGCGGTGACGGATATCTGCGGATCATGCAATTCAGACCTTCTGAGAATGTTGTAACATTTCGCACTTATTCACCCTTTATCAATGCAGGGGCAGGTGGATTTCGTACTGGTGCTGACAGTGAATTTAGTTTGCCCGTTCAATTGACGCAGCCATTTGTGTTACTAGGTACAAATTCCGGGGTTGCTTCCGGGAGTTCGACTAACTTTTTATGGAATGGACTAAATCCAGGCACCGCCTATGAATGGTATGTGACAATTGATGATGGAGAAATACTCAGCACCAGTAGTATTTTTGAATTTACTACCGCTGGGACGGTTCCTTTAAAACTCCTGAACTTCAAAGCCGTTCCGGATAAGGATCGCGTAAAGATCAATTGGACTACAACAGATGAAGTAAATACAAAATCATTTGATGTTGAACGTTCACTCTCAGGAAATGCATTTAGCCTGGTTGCAAATCTGAAAGCAAAAAATTCCAGCGGAATTCATCATTATGAATTGTTTGATGACAAACCACTGGACGGAAAATCTTTTTACCGTCTGCGAATGATCGACATCGATGGAAAGCAAACTTATTCGAAGGTTATTCCGGTGGACCGAAGCAGAAATTCAGTTCTTGAGATCATTCCGAATCCAATTTTCGGAAAAGAGATACGAGTCCTTTGGCAACCTGATGTAGCACAGCAAGTGACTATTAGAATTTCCGATATGTCAGGAAGGTTGTACATGAAGAAAATATTTTTTACCAATGGACAAACTCTTGTGCTCCCACATCAATTGATGCCAGGTATTTATAACCTAGAAATTATCAGTAAGGATATTAAGTTGCAGAAGCAAATTGTTATCCGATGATTGAATTTCTCTGCTTCTCTCGTTCTCTGCGGTGAAAAAAAAATAGAATTTACCGCAGAGAGAAAGAGAAAAGGAGTTTGCGCAGAGAAGAATACTAATATTTCAATTTATCAATCTTTTGTTTCCATTCCCTGAAGACCTGCATGGCTTCTTCTTTTGGCATGTGGACGAAGGGAATTTGACGGGCCATGAAGTCGGTGTTGATTTCTTTGTAAATAAAATTGTCATCAAACTCAATTGCTGCGGCGTCCATCCTGGTGTTGGCATACACCACTCTTTTAACTCTGGCCCAGTATAGAGCGCCCAGGCACATTGGGCAGGGTTCGCAGGAAGCATAAACCTCACAATCATCCAACTGAAAATTGCCAAGAGACTGGCAGGCATTCCTGATTGCGACAACTTCAGCATGAGCAGTTGGATCATTTGTTGAAGTGACTTCATTGCACCCCATACCAACTATTTCATCGCCCTTTACGATCACACATCCAAACGGACCTCCTTTACTTTCCAGAACTCCTTGTCTGGATAATTCAATTGCCTTCAGAAGGAAGCGATCCTCGCGGGTCATAGCTAGTAATTTATCTTAACCGCAAAGAAACGAAGACGCCAGGAACCGCGATGAATTCCTGGCGAAAATTTGCGTCTTAGCGCCCTGGCGGTAAAATTATTTCTCTACTGATACTGAATATAAAGCGGACGTGGCTTCAATTTGAGCAATTGCTCCGGTTGCATTACCTCAGTACGATTCACTTTTTTAGTATCGTTCTTATAAAATATTTTGAAACCTGTGAACTGAACAGGCTGCGGATATATGAAGTGCTTATAAGTGCCAATCTTTCTTTCAGCTTCGCCCCATCCGTCCATATGCATTACCACCTGGACTTCAGCCTGAGGTTTGATTTGACTTGAGTTGGTGACCATTGGTCCGGTAAATCTGTGAACGATCAGAATTTTTGGAGGAATGTTATTTTCCTGAACAATTTTCTTTAGATAATCAATAGTATAATTAATATCAGCTGCATCGAATGTTCCTACTACTTTGCCCGGAGCATGTCCTGTCTTCATTGAAAATTCAGGATCGATTCCGAGATGAACATTTGGCATCTTTAGGTATTTTTCAAATTCAGGTACCTCTGATTGAAGTGTACTTTTTCCCACTTGTATATCAAGAAATACAATCGCATCAATTTTTGCGGCCATGGCCAGAACCTTATCAATTTGGGTGAAAGGCATTCTAAGTCTGTATTTGCCTGCAGCACCAGGGGCAACTTGAGCTGTAACTGCTATATAGTGGAGAGCAGGTTGCACCTTGGTTGTGGTGTCGGCCTTCTCCCATTTCCTTACCTCACCCATAAGTTTTGCTACCATTTGATCTTCTGGCAACTCACCAAGGATTCCCATTTGCTTTGAATAGAGATTGCCGTAATAAGCGATAATTCTTTTGAAAGGCAAGACAGCACCTGCAAGGGGCATGGGGGCCTTCTTTACGGGCCAAAGGCCGGAAGTATCGCCATTCACAAAATGAGCCATACTTGCGTTGTATGCCGCGGTATCCAGAACAGTGGAAACAGGGTTGATCAATGAATCTGATGTGGCAATTTCTTTTTTCGCGGTATCTGATTTTTGTTCCTGCGAAGCAGATGCCTGGTCACAACCAGAAAAGGAAAACTGGCAACCAACTGCCGATATCCATAAAAAGTTTCTTGTAATCTTGAGTAAGCGTGGTTTCAGCACTTGAGATTGAATTTGATTAATGATGAATTAGCAATTTGCAAAGAACATTAAAAAACGCGCGATTAGTGATAATATTTTTCAACATCATGTAACGATATGGATGATTAACCGCCAGGGCGCAATGACGCAAGGATTCGCGAGGAGGAACTTATCCTCAAAAAAAATCCCGCATGAAGCGGGATGAATATCGAACAGAATATCTTGTTAGTACCTGCCGAAATTGCTTTTTCCAGAGAAACTCCTGCGTTGGTTTCCACCACCGCCACCGCCGTTGTTGTTAGGGCGCTCTTCTCTTGGCCTGGCTTCAGAAACACGGATGCTCCTACCTTCAACAACACCATTGTCCAATTCGCTGATGGCTTTCCTTGCGGATTCATCATCGGGCATTTCAACAAAACCAAATCCACGGGATTTTCCTGTGTATTTGTCGGTGATAACTTTAGCAGAGGATACTTCTCCGTACTCCGCAAAAAAATCTCTTAAGTCTTCATCGGTAACGTTGAAGCTTAGATTAGAAACGTGAATGTTCATTCTTACTGACTAATTAAGATTAAATAATGATCTGGGAAAAGCAAGTGTAAAGAAGACTAAACGTACAGAAGAAATTCTTAGCAGAATAATTCGTTCAATTACTAATTGCTCAACTCAAAATAGCAGTGCAAATATAGTTTATAATTATGGGAATTAAGGAATATGTTTTGAAAAAATCATTGTTAATAAAAAGGATACAAGGCTCAGCCCGTTGGAAATATTTTCTCTTTAAATCAATTCACACGTACAAATTCCGGCCGTTTAAGAAACTGCCTGTTATATTTAAACCTGATATTGGTATTAACCTCGATTCTCCAATATTCATTATTGAGATTTTTCTGAGGAAAATAATAGCCTTTGAACTCGATTGTGCCAAAGATCAAGCTTTCATTCCTTGTCCGGATGCCTCCGCCAATGCTCGAATACAATTTTTTTTGCATTTTAGTCATCGTCATATCCTCATAGAAATGAAAAAGCGAGGCATTTCCAAATACAAATGGGGCAATCCTAAAAAGTAAGATTGACCATGGACTAAAAAATACAGTTTCTGCTTTGGCAGTAATCCGTAGGTCGCCTCCTATGTTTTTGTTCCTGAACCCAGGCAATCCAAATTCACTCTCCAGCATAAGTGGCTCGTTCAGGAGGCTGTGGAATTGCCGGCCAAATCCTGCACTCGCAAAAATCCTTTTCTTCCATCGTGATTTGATCCCGTATAGTCTGCTGAAATAATCAATATTCGCAAGTACATCAGCATCCTCAGGTTTTCCACTATGAAAAAAGCTTCCGATCCTGGCTGTATAACTGAAATACGTTTCATTATTCGTGAAATAGTATCGTTGAAAATCTAAACCTACATAAGGGCGTTCCCGGTTGTTCTTCCTCGTCCATCCTCCTGTAAGCGAAATATCGATCCCTTCAGGCAAATCTTCATTTCTTCCGAAACCATAGATGTATTGAGTCTTATAAAAATTCTGTTTGAAAATAGAGGCGGATGCAAGTACGGCCGTGAGATCAGCATATTGATAAAAGTATTGCTCATGATACTTTTGGGGCTTTTCAGAAAAAGCCTGCTCAATTATTCTGACGCTCAAAAGCCTTCTTAAACGATCATCTTCATTCCTTCCCGCGATCTTATCCGCACTCATGTTCCATCCAATCCATCCGTCCAGGATCTTATACTTATACCTGAAATCGAAATTGTACAGCGAATCATTGACGTACATATTCTTGGTTGAATGAAGGGCAGTTTCTACTGAATAGGTCCATCGCATATATTGATTAACGAGTGGACGCAAAAATCTTAAATAAACCACGCTCTCTTCTTCATTGCCGCTACTATATGACTTCTTAAAATTTTGGTAACCGATATGTGCATCTATAAAAGATTTGGAAATATTTCTCTTTATATATTCCACCCCAAAGCCAAATGGATATTTCCTGTCATAGTCGTAAAGAGTTTGAACCTGGATCCTATCGCCCCAGCCAAAAGCATTATCCTCCTTTACTGTGAGTGAAGCACTTTTGGTGTTATGCATCCTCACTCCACCCCCAATCGATAGAACATCTTTTGTGTAAATGAAAACATCAACAGAATCTTTACTCCCACGTACTGCACGAACAGTAATTCTGGCATCTTGTAAATAGGGAAGATCCCTGAGGTGTCGTTCATTATCTCCCATTAAATAAGGTGAAAGCTTTTGGTTCTCCTCGAAGAAAAGATTGTCGCGGATTACATAATTGCGGGTCTTATGGTGAAAATTGTTTGCTAACCGTGTGAGCCTATTACTTGTGCGCTTGGATGTATCCCCGATGGGCACCCCAAAGTCAAGCCCCAGAATTATTATGCGTCGGATTATTCTTCCCCGGAATGGCTGAAATGGTTCATCTGTTCTTTGTACTCCATGCATCGTCACCGGCTCTGCCGAATCAGCCAGAAGATTGCCTGCTAACTGACCAATTATTCCTTTCTGTTTTAATAAAAAGCTGTCTATCCCCTGCCGTTTGGTGGTGTCATTCTGGGCATATACCCGCCCAGCCAAAGCCGGAATTAGTAAAAAAGCAATAAACAACCTGCTACACGCCATCCTGATATGATTTACTGGAAAGAACCACCATCTGCTTCTATGCAAAAGGAATACCCGTAAGGAAATATTAACCGCCAGGAAACAAAGACGCAAGGATGCGCCAGTGCTCTTTGCGAAACTTCGCGTCCTTGCGCCTTGGCGGTTAAGCTTCTTATTACCAAAAAAAACCCCGCTATAATGCGGGGTTCAAGATTATGAGAAAATTGCCTAAGCTCTCTTCTTTTCTTCCTTTTTGATCTTCCTTGGTTTAAGTAATTCTTCAATGGCTTTTTTTAAACCGTCTTGAGTTGGTTTACCTTCAAACTTCTCACCATTTAGGAAAACTGCTGGTACGTCCCTGACACCCTTTTCCAATCCTTCGAGCAGGTCTGCTCTAACTTCCCAGCTGTAAGTTGAATTCACCAGCGTTTCAAGGAATTTCTTATTGGTGACCCCTGCCTCTTTTGCATACTCCTTCAATGTAATAGTTCCCAATCCCCTTTTCTTTTCAAAAAGGATCTGGTGCAATTCCCAAAACTTACCCTCCTGAGCAGCTCCAACAGCCGCTTCTGCAGCTTTCTGGGCTTTCTGGTGGATTTGGGTCAATGGAAAATGACGATAATTATACCGAAGCTTACCATTAAAGATCTCCATCAATTGGTTGATCACCTGGTTTGCTTTTGCGGTAGCCTCACTCTCATAATCCCCAAACAATACAATAGAGACAGGCGCCTGTTTCTCACCCCTCCAGATAGACTTCTGTGGAATAATCTCAATTGCCTGATTTTTTGGTGGCATAATTAATCTCCCTTCTTTATAATTAAAAAAAATCAACTGCTTCTGAAGCATTGAGCATCAAGCAATTGATTCGAATATGATTACAATACTAGTGTATCGCCTCCTCTACTTGCCCGGTGGGAACAGATTGGGAAGATGGATCATTCCGAAAGACCACAACTCCATCAAACACATCTACCAACACTTGTTTTGATTTATCAATATCTCCTGCCAGGATCCTTTTTGATAACTGGTTTACGATCTCCTTTTGTATCAACCTCTTCAATGGTCTTGCCCCGTATTGTGGATCAAATCCATTCTCTGCTAAAAAGTCCACAAGATAATTGGTAAATTCCAGTTGGATGCCATTTTGTGCAACCAATTTTTTAAGCCCATTCAGCTGAATTGATATGATTGCCCGGATTTCCTTCTTCATCAAAGGCTGGAATAGTATGATCTCATCAATCCTATTCAAAAATTCGGGGCGGATAGTCTCTCTTAAATGCTCCATTACCTCATTCCTGGTTCTCTCAACTACCTGTTCCTTATTGGCTTCTGTAACATTTTCAAAGTTTGCCTGGATTATAGTGCTTCCAATGTTGCTGGTCATTATTATGATGGTATTCTTGAAATTGACCACCCTGCCCTTATTATCAGTTAATCGACCATCATCCAGCACCTGAAGCAAAACATTCCATACATCAGGATGGGCCTTTTCGATTTCATCCAAAAGCACCACCTGGTAAGGTTTACGCCTCACCGCTTCAGTCAGTTGCCCTCCTTCATCATAGCCAACATACCCTGGAGGAGCCCCAACCAGTCTGCTCACTGTATGCTTTTCCTGGTATTCACTCATGTCAATCCTAGTCATCATGTGATCATCATCAAACAGATATTCCGCCAAGGCTTTGGCTAACTCCGTTTTACCTACCCCTGTGGTTCCGAGAAATATGAAAGATCCAATAGGCCTTTTAGGATCCTGGAGGCCCGCCCTACTGCGTCGGATTGCATCCGCTACTGCTGTGATTGCTTCGTCCTGGCCAATCACACGATTGTGAAGTTCTTCTTCCAGATTCAGCAATTTCTCGCGTTCCCCCTGTAACATCTTACTTACCGGAATTCCTGTCGCCTTTGCAACACTCTCAGCGATATCTTCTGCGTCCACCTCCTCTTTCAATAATCGCTTGCCATGCTCATGTTGCTCTTTAAGTTGATCCGTCAGATTTACTAATTCCTTCTCGCGCTCTTTGATCTTACCATACCTGATCTCAGCAACCTTTCCGTAATCCCCTTCGCGTTCTGCCCGTTCTGCCTCCAATTTGAGATTTTCAATCTCAGCCTTTACATTCTGTATTTTATCAACGAGTTCCTTTTCCTGTTTCCATTTTGCTTTCAATGTGTCCCGCTCAACAGAAAGGTTTGCGATCGCTGTATTGAGTTCCTTCAATTTCGGTTCATCATTCTCTCTTTTGATTGCCTCGCGTTCTATCTCCAATTGCCTGATGCGTCTTTCCAATTCATCAAGTTCTTCAGGCATGGAATTCATTTCCAAACGTAGCTTGGCGGCACTTTCATCAATCAGGTCTATCGCCTTATCAGGAAGAAACCGGTCTGTTATGTATCGATGAGATAATTGAACAGCAGCAATGATTGCTTCATCCTTAATCCTCACATGATGATGTGTTTCATATCGCTCCTTTAAACCTCTAAGGATGGATATTGCATCTTCAATATTTGGCTCATTAATCAATACTTTCTGAAATCTGCGTTCAAGTGCTTTATCCTTTTCGAAATATTTCTGATACTCACTCAAGGTTGTTGCACCCACAGCTCTCAGTTCTCCTCTGGCCAATGCCGGCTTGAGAATATTAGCTGCATCCATAGCACCCTCTCCTCCACCGGCTCCGACCAATGTATGGATCTCATCAATGAACAGGATGATCTCTCCTTCACTGGTGGTTACCTCTTTGATGACTGCTTTAAGTCTCTCTTCAAATTCGCCTTTGTATTTTGCACCAGCAATCAACTGTCCCATATCCAGGGCATAAATAATTTTGGATCTCAGATTTTCAGGAACATCGCTATTCACGATCCGGTGCGCAAGTCCTTCTGCAATGGCAGTCTTTCCTACCCCAGGCTCACCAACAAGAATTGGGTTATTTTTTGATCGGCGGGAAAGTATATGGAGGGTTCTGCGGATCTCTTCATCCCTCCCAATTACAGGATCAAGCTTTCCCTGTCTTGCCATTTCATTCAGGTTCCTGGCGTATTTGCTCAGTGAATTATGTTGCGTTTCCTGCGTTTGTGATTTAACCGTATCACCCTTCCTCAATTCCTGAATTGCTGTTGTCAATCCTTTTTCAGTTAAGCCAGCATCTTTCAGAAGTTTTGCGGTATTATCAGAACCTTGTAGAATTGCTACCAATAAATGTTCAGGAGTTACGAATTCATCATCAAATTTCTTTAGAATTGAACCCGCTCTTAAAACAGCATTGTTTGCATCCCTGCCAATTGCCTGCGCTGGCTCTCCCCCTTGCACTTTGGGAAGCGATTTGATACTTTCCTCAAGTTTGGTTTCAACAAAGTTGGGATTGACATTATTTTTCTTCAACAGGAAGTCAATAGGAGAATCCTCATCCTCCAGCAATGCTTTCAGAATATGCTCAGTCTCAATATTTGGATTCTGGTTATTGAAAGCGATCTGTTGTGCCTTGGCGATCGCTTCCTGTGCCTTGATGGTGAAATTATTTAAGTTCATATTGTATATTGTTCAAGTTAAGATTCAAGCATAAGTCGTTTTCTTTAACACGCCATTTAAATTTAACTATCCATCTTTACGACTTTGCCCATCGTCTACAATGTGTTGGTTATAATACACAAATGATAATCCAAGCTAAAAACCCGGCATTTATGGCATCATTCAGGCAGATTCTCAGTCGCTATTGCAGCCTGAGTTTGTTTCTTCTGTTATTCTTACAGTCCGCTTCAGCTCAGAAAAATTATCCTGAAATAGACAGGGCATTTAAGATGAATCAGCAAGCATTAGGCCGGGATGCTGTCATGCTCATCTATAAGAATGGAAAAATCGTTTATGAGAGCACGTTGGGCGATCTTACAACAAGCAGTCAGGAGAGAATTGCCTCTGCAAGCAAATGGCTTACTGCTGCACTTGTAATGACGTTTGTTGATGAAGGTAAACTTTCATTGGATGACACTGTCGGGAAATATCTTCCCATTTTCACAAAATACCGAAAGGGAAACATACGGATAAAACACCTTCTTTCACATACAGCTGGATTGGAACAGGAGCCTGTGAAATTGCTTACACTTATAAACCGCAATAATAAATACAACACATTGGAAGAAGAGGTGAACGATTTTGCGAAAAAGAAGGATGTTGTTGCACAGCCAGGCACTGAATTCAGATATGGAAGTACCGGTTTGAATATCGCTGCACATGTTGTTGAAACGATCAGTGGAAAAGGGTTTGAGCAATTGTTCCAGGAAAGAATTGCCAGGCCATTAGGTATGGGAGCCACCACATTTGCAAAAAATCTTGAAGTACCTAATCCATCAGGTGGCGCTTTTTCAACTGCTTCAGACTATCTCAATTTCCAGATCATGTTTTTGAACAAAGGGATCTTCAGAGGAAAGCGTGTATTGAGTAAGGCTTCAGTAGAAAAAATGATGGAGGCTGCTTCCGCAGGAACAACAATAAAATATTCTCCGGGTGCTGCAGAAGGATTTGATTATGGTTACGGTTTGTGGATCCAGGAAAAAGATAAAGATGGAAAGACTATTGCAGTAAGCAGCCCGGGTTTGTTTGGAACCTGGCCGTTTGTTGACTATTGCCGAAACTATACCTGCATCATCTTTACTAAGAATCTCCTAACTGAAAAGAAAAAGGATATCTATCTCGCCATTAAGAAAGTGGTTGATCTTAGTTTCCCTGCTACATGTAACTAAGAACAAGGTTTACCGCCGAGAATAAGAGAAGCAGAGGTATGATGGAGTTTGCCTCTGCGCAACTCATTTTCTCTTGTTCTCTGCGGTGAATTTCTAATAGATTTTAATTAAAACTGAACTTATGTATGAACACAAACGCCAAAGACTTGCACCTAAGCCTGTTTTCTACCGTCGCTTGCTTTACAATTTCCTGGTAGGTTGTTTTATTCTTTTGATAAGCCTGGTCATTGGAGTTGTTGGATATCATTACACAGCTCCTGCCGGCTGGTTAGATTCCTTTCACAATGCATCAATGATCCTGAGTGGAATGGGACCTGTTATAACAGATATCCAGAGGCCCTGGGGCAAAGTATTTTCTGCCCTCTATGCACTATTCAGCGGAATAGTATTTATTGGCACAATTGGAATCATACTTGCTCCTGCAATTCATCGCTTTTTTCACCGGCTTCATATGGAAGAGAAATAGTTGCACAACTGTAAAATCTTGATGAATTATTTTTGTACAAGATAGAGGATCAATGAAGGCAATTGAGAGACATACCAGTTTAATAAAAGAAGAATCCCTGCGACTTGGATTTGACCATTGCAGCATTGCAAAAGCCGAATACCTGGATGAGGACGCGCGTAGACTTGAGTCATGGTTGCAGAATGGATTTCAGGGTCAGATGCAATACATGGAAAACCATTTTGATTTGCGAATTGATCCCACAAAACTTGTCCCTGGCGCGCGATCTGTAATTACACTTCTCTTAAACTACTTTCCATCTCAGAAACAAAATGTTACCAGCCCAAAAATTTCCAAATATGCTTATGGTGAAGACTACCATGAACTGATCCGTGGCAAACTCAAGCAACTCCTGAATTTCATGAAGGATAGGATCGGAGAAGTTAACGGTCGTGGTTTTGTGGATTCAGCTCCTGTACTTGAAAGAAGCTGGGCTGTGAAAAGTGGACTTGGGTGGGTTGGCAAAAATGGAAATCTAATAAACCGGAATAATGGTTCTTTTTTTTTCATAGCAACCCTGATAACTGATATCGAATTGATTTATGATGATGCTTTTGCTAAGGATTATTGCGGCAGTTGCAGAAAATGCATTGATGCCTGCCCAACTGATGCAATCATGGAGGATAAGGTGGTTAATGGGAGTAAATGCATTTCATATTTCACGATTGAGCTTAAAGAAATGCTCATTCCCGAAGATCAAAGCGGCAAATTCAATAACTGGATGTTTGGTTGTGATGTTTGCCAGGATGTCTGTCCATGGAATCGATTCAGCAAGCCAACCAAAGAAACTGGCTTTGCACCCATACCGGAAGTCCTGAATTTTTCCAATGCAGAATGGGAAGCGCTGACTGAAGAATCATTCAAAACCATCTTCAGCAATTCACCATTGAAAAGAAGCAAGTTCAGTGGGATTAAGCGAAATCTCAATTTCCTTAACCGCTAAAGTTCTCATTCCCTCACCCCAACCCTCTCCACGAAGTGGAGAGGGAGCAGATTATTTTCCTACCCTCTCTGCAAAGCGGAGAGGGTGGATCGCGAAGCGATCCGGGTGAGGTCAGTGCGCAAGGTTTCGCAAGGATCACTGGCGAAACTTCTAGCCCTGGCGCCTTTGCGGTTAGGTTTCAAAAACCAAAAAAACAATAACCAAAGAAAGAAAATCAAATATCAATTTTCAATTAATTGGTAATTGATTATTAGCTTTTTATTATTTGTAATTTGTGAATTGGTTCTTGGTTCTTATTTCTACTATTTATAGAATCACCCCTAACTTAAAGCTCACTCTCTTCATTGTATAATCATACCGGTCAGTGCTTTCCTCACACCGGATTATTCCACAGAACATATTTTTTCTCAGTTCCCGAAGTTTTTTCAAACTGAAACCGCCACTCATTAAGAGATCAAATTTTCCTATGCCCACCTTATATCCAATGCCGCCATCAAAGTATAACCCTTTCTCAAAATTTGATTGTGTAAAGAAAGATTTCTGCTTGTCCTTCACCCACGGGTAATTGAGACCAATATCGCCATACATAAAGGGTGAGTTATTCCTTAAGTGCAAATTTTTTCGAAGAGAAAAAAACAAAGGCACACTTCTGTATCGATAATCGTCCAGTCCCACCCCTACTCCTGCAAACCAGGTTTTCAATCGAACTCCATTAACTGATTGGAGTTGAAATGCTTCATTGAGTTTACCGGCGGCAATTCCCAATTGGTTTATTGAACTGAATCCGCATCCACAGGATTTTTTATTCAATGACTGAGAATGAACAGAAACTGAAGAGAGAAAAAACAGAAACAGAATAAATATTTTCATGATCGCATAATTAAAGTTCTAGTATCCAATCTTGCTTAGCAGCTTGATATCGTTAATATCAGAATAGTCAAACTGAAGCAGACCATCTTTTCCAACAACTATTGCGCGTTTGTTAAACGCAATTACATCGAAGGTTTCTATATTCCTGATGTGTTTCATCAATTTGATATCAGTTGGATTGGAAGCATCAAAAATTTTCAAACCATCAGTACCATCGGCAAGGAATAATATATTTCCATCTTTCGATAAACCATGTGGATTTGTCATTGGGTAGGTTTTCACGAGATAAGGAGAAACTAGATTGGAGATATTGAGAACCTCCATCTGATTCGTAAATCCCTGGCAAGCCGTCCCTGAGCGAAGTGTTACATAGGCGTATTGATTATCCGCAATCACAGGATCGCAACTCGCGATATGGCTGAATTGGCCAACCTTGGCTGGAGTTGTAGGATCTGTTGTGTTGTAGATAAACATTCCATTCCTTGACCCGATAAATAACTTATCCTGGAAAGGAAAAATTGTTTCGATATTCCATCCAATTCCGATCTTCTTTGTGAAATGAGGATCAGTAGGAACTGTGATGTCAAATACATTCAGATCTGAAATTGTAACAGCATATAAACTATTATTCTGAAGTGCAAACCTCGCCATCGAACCTCCCACTCCTGAACCGAACGGACTAACACTTTTGTCAAATCCTCCCGTTGATTCCACGGCAAAGCTGCAAGCAGGACAGCCAAACCAAAAGCCTTGATTATCGCAATCAATAGTGATCAAGGTGTCCTTCCTTATCCAATCCACAATCACCTTGGAAGTATCTGCAACGAAACCGTTGCTATATCTCCTATATGGAAATGCATTATCAGTGAATTTCTTAATCACAACCTTCAATGGATCTGTAATATCCAACGTTACCATGTCAGTATATGCGTCAGCATAAAGAGTATTGCCTTTTACCGCCAAATCTATATTTCCAGGAATTTCTATGAATGAAACAGATTTTGGGGCTGAAGGATTGCTGTTATCAATTATATGAATGCCTTTATCCATATCATTTAGGAATATGTAATTCCCACGGATAAATAATTTCCCAGGATGGTCCAGACTCCTCGCCGAGGTGCTCTTAATGTTTGCTCTTACTTCTTCGGTTGTTTTATAAACAGGCTGAAAGAGTGTGTATGTACGAGTACATTTATCTTTCAGGCATGAACTAAAGAAAAGACTGCAAAAAAGTATTGAACCAGTGAGTGTAAAGAACTTTCTCATAATACTCGTTTTTTAGGCTGACAAGGACTTTGGGTGCACCGTTGCTTGAGTGTGAAGAATTAATTCACCTCACCCCAACCCTCTCCACTTCGTGGAGAGGGAGATATAATGTTTTCTTTCCCTCTCCACGAAGTGGAGAGGGTGGATCGCGAAGCGAGACGGGTGAGGAAAAGCGCAAAGGGGTAAAATTCATTGCGTAACCTTGCGCCTTTGTTTTTTGGCGGTTAAGATCACAAGAAGGACCAAGAAACAAATCACAAATTCCAAAGAATAGCCAAACATCAATAACTAAAAAATTTGAATTTGAAAGTTGTTCTCATTCTTTGGATATTGATATTTGATTTTTGATTATTTCTTCAAGAAATAGTATGCTCTCAAACCAACATATCGAAGGTGTTTCGTGGATTGAGCGTCTGACTTCAGCAAACCTGATAACCCATATTGAAGTTCAGGTCCCAGAGAAATCCGGCCTTTCGAAAAATTATAAAGAAGAGATGTGGAGGCTAAGAGTTGTGATCTTTTGAAAAGCTCTTTGTTTTCATAATAAGTTCCGGTAAATCGATCGAAATGGAGAGCGTTTGTATTAAGCAAATACACGTAACTGAGTCCGTTCTCCCAGCTTACGTTTTTAGTGATTTCCCAATTCAGACGGACAGCTGCTCCCAGAAAATGATACTTATTGGTATACTGGTTGCTCACATATTGGTTACCTTGATTTGTGCCAGCCACAGTGTAGAATTCATCAACTTTCTCAAGTGAAAAAGCTCCATTGTTAACCAGCCTGGAAGTATCAACTCGTTGCCCAACCCGAATTAAATTCGAATAATATTGATATGATAAACCTATTCCAAGTTTCAACTTCTTGGTCAGCGGTTTATATGCAAAACCTCCAACTGCAAATGAGGTTCCTGCCTTCGCCTTGGAAGGAGCAAAAACAACAGTTCCACTGCCAGTACTTTGGGATGTTTGTGCATCATAATTGGCCACGCTCGTTGATTGAAAAAGTTGTATTCCAAGATCAGATATTCCCATGCCCATTGATAGTGCCCATGAAATCTTTTTCTGTTTTTCCAGTATCTTTTGGGAGGATGATGTAATTAATCCGGAATCCTGATCAACTTGCAGGATGGGCTTTACTATCGCCTCAATTAGGTTGGAATTACTATCGAGATGAACATCATCACCGAACACCGCGATTTCATTAGTGGTCAATTTGGTTCGATCATAGGATGGAATTGCGGCTGCTATTTTCCTGGTTATATCTTCTGCAACCGGGTTAGTGGTTTCAAGATTCTTATTTTCAAAAGTTATTAATGCTTCATCCTTCTCGATTAAGATTTTTTTGGAATTCCGATTCTGATCTTTCGCCGTTTTTACTATTTGAATTTGATTTGTTTTATTTTCTTTCGCGACTAACACATTCTGATCTGAATTGCTTACCAACTTCTTTCTCTCTTCACTTAGATTAGTGCTACCAGTTGAAGTTGAACCTGGCTTGTCGGAAGTTTTTTGGATATCTGGTTCAGAAGCTTTTGTACTTGCAGTTATTTCCTCCTTTTTATTTTCATTTTGAGCTTCATTTTTATTTTCATCAGAAGTATGAACTGGAGTTGATTTGGTTGCCAGCCCTGTTTTTTCAACTCTGTTGGTATAATAAATTATACCCGTGCTGATTATTCCAAGAAAAATAAGCCAGAAAATAATTGGCCGCCGTCCTCTCTTTTTTTCAATACCCGACTGTATCCGTTTCCAGCTTTCCTCGGAAGGCTGGAACCGCAGGTCCTGCATTTGTTGCTGAACCTTTTTCTCAAAGTCCTTATTGGGCATAGATTGTCAATTTATTTTCAGATTCGTTTTTTTTAATCCATTCAATTAACAAGGCTCTTGCCCTGGAGTATTGCGACCTGGAGGTGCCTTCATGGATTCCGAGCATTTGCCCGATCTCCACGTGCGTATAACCTTCAACAGCATGTAAGTTGAAAATGGTCTGATAGCCGGTAGGCAATTGACGGATTAATTCCGCCAGTTCCTTGGTACTGATGCTCATTTCCGGATTGTCGTCCGTAACCGGGTGTAGATTTAGTTCGGTGAAAGAAAGATCTGACCTATATCGGCTTTTCTGTTTTAAGTAATTAATCGCTGTATTGACCATGATCCTTCTGATCCAGGCTCCCAGTTCACCATCGGCCTTAAATTGGTGCAGGTTGTGATAAACCTTGATAAATCCTTCCTGCATCACATCTTCAGCATCTGTCATCGACTTCGTATAACGGTAACAAACCCCAAGCATGTACTCAGAATACTGATCGTACAATTGCCGGAATGCTTCCGTCTTACCCCTTAGGCACTCTCTCACCAGTTGCTGTTCGTTCATCTGTTGATTCCAAAAGTTGACAAAGTTGGGCATCCATCCGTTGCAATAGGAGCATATTTTTTTTAATGGTTGTACTTTTAATGGAATGAGCAGCTTATCATCGAAGGATCAACGATATATATGGCATCCTTATACTCAGGCAAAGAACGCCGGACCTGTTATCCCGATCGTGAAAGGCCTTGGGCCATATTTATGGGATGAAGATGGGAATCGCTACCTGGACGCTATCAGCAGTTGGTGGGTTAATCTTCATGGTCATTCAAATCCTTACCTGGCAGAGAAAGTTTATGAACAAGCTAAAAAACTGGAGCATATAATATTTGCAGGGTTTACTCATCACCCTGCAATTAATTACGCTGAAAGACTACTTCCACTTTTACCTGGAGAGTTTTCAAAGATTTTTTATAGCGATAATGGGTCCACGGCTGTTGAAGTTGCCTTGAAAATGGCAATTCAATACTGGCAAAATCTCGGGTATAAATCAAAAACGAAGATCATTGCATTTTGCAACAGCTATCATGGCGATACTTTTGGCTCAATGAGTGTGAGCGAAAGAGGCGTATTTACCAATTCCTTTCGTGATTATCTTTTCGAAGTTGTATTTATCGATGCTCCAACTTCAGAAAATGCAGATAGGGTAACCGACCTCGTATCAAAAATTTCATCGGAAGTAGCCTGCATCATTTATGAACCTCTTATTCAGGGAGCGGGTGGAATGCTTATGCACGATTCAGCTTCATTAAATCAGCTCATAACTATTTGCAAGGCTAAAAATATCATTTGTATTGCGGATGAAGTGATGACTGGATATTATAGAACAGGTAAACTTTTTGCTGGTAATTATGTAGAGAAATCTGCTGATATGATTTGTTTGAGCAAAGGAATTACGGGCGGAATGATGCCGCTGGGGGCTACCTGTTGTTCTGAAGAAATATTCGATGCCTTTGTGAGCGATGATCGCTCCAGGACTTTCTTTCATGGTCATTCCTATACCGCCAATCCATTAAGCCTCGCCGCTGCCAACGCCAGCCTGGATCTCCTGTTATTGCCGGAATGCAGAGAGAGAATTGAATCCATCAATACCAATCACAAAAGGTTTTTGGAAAACCTCGAATCAAATTCTTCAAGTCTTGGAACAATAAATCATCGGATGTTGGGAACCATCCTTGCATTTGATATTAAAACTGAAGCCAGCCCAGGATATCTGAACGAGATCGCCCAAAATTTTTCAAGAAATGCCTTTGAGAAAGGAATGATCATACGTCCTTTAGGAAATACAGTTTACCTGATGCCACCTTATTGCATTACTGATGAAGACCTTCAATTACTGTATAATTCTATTATTGAAATTTTGCAGTCCAGGAGTTGGAAATAATTATTGAACTCATAGAATCTCAATTCCCATAGTCCTGTAAGGCACTAAGAGAGGATCCGTTGACTGAAGTTCAGTAATGAGCATATCAACTTTCTTCAGGCTGCAAATTGATATCTTTTGAACTGTATTGATCTTTTCGGAGATTGTAAGGGCCACGACCTTTTCTGATGATTCCACCATGGCTTTTTTTACCTGAACAACTTCCCAGTCGCTATCAGTAATTCCATTATTAATATCAATTGCATTTATACCAAGGAGACAAATATCTGCTTTGATCTGCCTGATTTTCCAGATTGCTTCTCCCCCAACTGTGATCTGTGAATTCCTGGAAACCTTATCGCCTATAAAGATCACATCGATGTTTGGATGCTGGATATACTCCATCGCGGCAGGCAGGCTCCCGGTTATGAATGTAGCCTTTAGTGATTCAGGAAGAAGTCTTGCCATTTCGATGATGGTTGTACCTCCTGTCGTAAGAACAAACATACCATCGTGAATAAGCTCAGCAGCTTTCTTCCCGATTGTCATCTTCTTATCCTGGGAATAAACTGTTGTTGGCTGTAAAGAGGAATGGAAAGACCTTGACAATGCACCACCGTGCACCTTAATGATTGTTCCCTGTTCTGCGAGCTCATTAAGGTCCCGCCGAATGGTGTCTTCAGAAACCTTCATCTCATTGCAAAGATCAACTGAAAGCACCCGGTTGTGTACGTTCACACGATGAAGAATGTGTGCTTGTCGTTCTTTCTTAAGCATGTTTTGCCAGTTGATGGTTACCTGATTTCCGAGGTTGGCAATTTCAATTATTAGGGTAGTAGATTCAGAGGATTTGAATTATTATTTTAAAAGCTGACTGATCTGAATTGAAGAGACAAAAAAAGCAGCCCAAAGGCTGCTCTTGAATTTCGGTTATTTAAAATTCACCGGTACTGCTACCTGCGTTTTATCCCATTCTATGATGAGATCACTATCGGTGAATCGCATGGTATGCTGCTCAACTACAGAATCCAGTTTCTTTGAGGGAACTTTTACCTGGAGTACATCTTTATCCTTATTGTATCTGGTTCCCCACTGGCCAACCTCGCTGTTCAAGATTACTGTCCACTCCTGTTCTCCAGGAATACTGAATAAGCTATAGCTTCCAGCTTTTACTGGCTTGCCACCAAAGGTTCCATCTTTTGCAAAGGTGATCATCGTAGCTTCATCAGCCCCTGTTCTCCAAACCTCACCGTATTTTTCCAAGCCTCCAAACACCACGCGGTCCTTTTTATACGGACGACCGTAGGTAAGTTTAATGTTTGAAGTTGTCACGGTATCATGCGGACTTTTTCTTTGCGCACATGCAGGCGCTGCAAAAAACGCAACAAAGGCGAGCATCAAGAATATTTTCATAACATTTGTTTTATGTGCAAAGATAGGTTACTGGCCAGATTGAATGATATCACGAAATCTTAATAATGAGGCTTCCATTGATGGCCCCATTTGCTTATCAAAAATAATACTTTGAAATTTCTGCCAGGGGTACCATTCAAGGTGAAAATCAAAATACCATTGAACAGTAGTGATATTTTCTGTCTGGATCAGGTCAAAATTTCCCTGAAATTTCTTTGCCTTTGCAGGCAACCATTCTGTACGGACGGAATCTAAACTTGAACTGATGAGCTTAATTCGAAGTGCGTGCATTTGCAGAACTGAGGAAGAATCCGTAAAAACCATGCTTGAATCTGATATAAACGTATTCCATTCAGCCCATGTATTCAGGTCACTTAAATATGCGCTGATTCTTTCTTTTTTTCCATTGATATCAATTGCTCTTGATATTCGGACCTGGGAGGGAAGGAGAAGAGACAAAAGAGTTATGACTATAAAAAGTATAACTATACTTATGATTCCCAGTTTCACAAAGCGCATAATTATTCCCACTTAAAGGTTTTCACAGCAATAGCATAGACCACTACGCCCCATATTAAAAGAACTCCGATTTCTTTCCAAACCTGCCAGAGGTGTGCGCCCTCGAATGCAACATCCCGCATCGCAGTATTTAAGTGGGTAAGAGGAAGAACCTTGCTGATTGGTTGCAACCATGAAGGAAAAGCTTCGACAGAAAAAAAAGTTCCGCCAAGAAGAAATTGAGGAAGTGTGATGAGATTTGCAAATGGAGGTATGGCGCTATCACTTTTTGCTCTTCCACTCACGATGAATCCAAAACCCATGAATACAATAAGCCCTATAAAACTCAGTAACAACAGTTCAAGGAAGGTCACAAATCCGTGAATGAGCGTATAATTAAAAAAGAAAACTCCGCAAGCAAGAATGAAGGCAGTAATTACCAATTGAAAGATTGTCCTTGCAAGCACTTCACCAAAAACAATATTCATTCGGTTTATTGGCGTGGCGTAGAATCGTTTCAACACAAGGGTCTCTCTCAGGTGAAAAAACATAAAGGCGATACCGAATACACCTGCACTCAAGAGGGAAAATCCTAACTGCCCCGGTAGAATGAAATCGATCGTTCTGTAAACACGTCCCGGAATTGTTTCAAAGGGCTCAAGTCGTGTCAGGGTTCTGTAATTAGGCAATATCATTTTATCAATATTGACTGTGATGGAGTTCAATATTGCATTCAAAACCTGTATCCTGTCTCTTGAAGCTGTTGAAGTTTTGGTTTGGACAACATATCGTGAATCCGTGCTGTCTTTTCCTTTTCGAATATTGAGAATGGCCGTCAATCTTCCTTTTTGAAGATCTTCAAAAAGTCGTTTTTGGTCATCGTTAATGATCCTGATATTCGGAATTTGTTTTAGCGCCGCAAATATTGGGTTGCTTGTATCTGAATTATTTTCGATCGCAATTCTTACAATTGGCCCGCTACCTCCAATAAATCCAAATACAAGAATGAAAATGAATGGGAATACCAGACTGAAAATGATTGCTGAAGGACTGCGCATCAATGCCCTCAAACTTGCCTTGCAAATAGAAAGCATTGCCTGGGTTTGACTATACTTTTTTAACATAGCGGGAATGGAAATATCTTTAGAGTGTATAGAAATGCGGTCAAATCTATGTCACTAAGGTCAAAAGTTTCAAGAAAGATCCAACAAATCCAATCAAAATCCTTGGACTGAGGCTGTAACTCAATACCAGAATCCTCACAAGCGGAGGTAAAAATCCAAATTATGAAATCCAGGAACCAAATAATTTTCAATAGGAACGAAGAACATAACGCCATGCAATTTTTTTGGTTTAATATTCTTATTATTCTTTGGAACTTGTGTATTGGCTCTTGAATATTTTTAAGATTGACCTCAACAAAAGTCTCTAAATGAACATATATGAAAGAATTGGTCGAAACTTTCCGGATCAATAATAACATTAACCTCTATCTGCTCGATGCTATTATGGAAGAACATCTCCAAGATCTCTCCGCTTCCAAAGGAAGAAATGTTGGTGAGCAGTTCGGTCACGTCCACAATGTGAGATTAATGTGGTTGAATGCAGCTGGACCCGACCTTCTTGTAGGACTTCGCAAACTTGAAAAAGAAAATGGAATTACTAAGAAGATACTTACGACCTGCCTTTCAGATTCTGCAAGAGCCATAGAGACTTTAATTGAGAGCTCGGATGGAAAGATCAAAGGGTTTAAGCCTCATACCACGGCCTTTGTAGGATACCTGCTCGCTCATGAAGCGCACCACCGAGGGCAGATACTCTTAACGCTGAAGCAGTCGGGTCATATGGTAGATAAGAAAATCCAGTTTGGAATCTGGGAATGGGGGTCAAGAAGTGGGAATAATTCTTAAATTTTTTACTGCCAGGAAACGAAGGCGCAAGGGTTCGCAAGGAATTCTTGGCGTAACCTCGCGTCTTTGTGTCTTTGCGGTTAAACTCTTCTAAACCTAATTAATTGAGAAATCGAATGCAAGCCTGGCCTGAGTTACACCCGCCATTGCCTTTACTCTTTTGATAGTATTATATAATTGTTGTCCTTCGGCACCTAATTCCTCTGCGATGGCTTGCTTCTTATAAGTTTGCTTGTAGCCACCGAAGATCTTTTCAAAGAATGATTGAGGCTCAGGATATTCTCTTAAACGATAATCTTTCAATTTTGCCATTCTTTGTGCACAATCAATTGCATCCTGTATTCCACCCAATCTATCTACCAATCCAAGGCTGAGAGCACGATTACCACTCCAGATCCGCCCCTGAGCAATGCTGTCCACAAACTCCATGTCCATTTTTCTCCCTTGCGAAACCCTTGTCTTAAAATCGTGATAGATCGTATCCACTTCGTTTTGAATATATCTTTTCTGCAATTCCGAAAGTGGTTCTGTAACTGTTAGAGATGCTGCCTCAGGACTTGTTTCCACAGCATCGAAGGTGACACCTAACTTATTATTGAAGAATTTTTGCATGTTAGGCACCAGGGCAAATACACCAATAGAACCTGTAATGGTATTGGGTTGAGCAAAAATGCTATCAGCATCGCAGGCCAGATAATATCCTCCTGACGCAGCCACATCGCCAAAACTAACTACAACTGGTTTAACTTTTTTAGCAAGAGAAAGTTCTCTCCACATGTTCTCACTTGCGAGTGAACTTCCACCACCTGAATTGATACGTAAAACAATTGCCTTAATGGTATTGTCTTCCCGGGCTCTCCTGATTAGTGTTCTGTATGTATTGCTGCCAATCTGGCCTTCATCACCTTTTCCATCCACAATATCTCCTTCAGCATAGATCAAAGCAATCCTTTCCTTTCCAATTGCCTTAAAATTTACCGCTTTTGCAAATTTTCCAAGAGAAAGGAAATTGATCTGTTCGTCCTTCTTGAGTTTAAGGAGTGCTTTTATTTCATCGCGCACCTCATCATCATATTTTAATCCATCCACAAGTTTGGCATTCAAAGCATCCTTTGCAAAATGCAGGGTAAAATTGTCAGCGTATGACCGAAGGGTTGCCGTATCAATTTTTCTTGACTCCCCAATTTTGAACAGGTAGTGCTGGTAAATATCTTCGAGTATTTCCTTTGTTTGAATGCGGTTTGGTTCCGTCATCTTCTCTTCGCGAAATGGTTCTGTTGCACTCTTGAACTTTCCTGCATAAAATATCTGTGGTTCTATTTCAAGTTTTTCCAATGTTCCTTTCAAAAATGCAAGCTGCATGGCAAATCCGCGCCAGTCAACACCACCTTTTGGATTGCAATAAAACTTATCTGCTACCGATCCAACATAATAGGCTTTTTGAGGGATGACATCACCGTATGCATAAACAAATCTTCCCGTCTTTTTAAAACCAGCAATTGCGTTCCTGATCTCTTCACTTGCTCCAAATCCATTGTTATTGGAGTTACATTTGATATATAGTCCTTTAATTGCACTGTCTTCGGTTGCTTTCCTGATCATGCGGACCACGTCATATAATCCAGGTACATCATATTGTTCATCACCTCCAAGCGCAGCCAAAGGATTTGCAATCGTACGTTCCTGATATGGAATGGAAAGATCAACTACCAGTACAGCCCTCTGCCCCACCCGTTCCTTGTCAGAAGTGGTTAGTGCGGATACCCAGCCTATAAAAAAGAAAAAGCTGATAATGGAAAATGCGATTATTGCCAATAGGCAAGCAAAAAATATTTTAAAGAAGCTCCTCATTAGGGTTTAATTTTTTGGACGATTTCAAAAATAAAGATATTTGATTCCTTCAACTCAGGGCGATATATGAATCAGACGTATTTACTGATAGGTGGTAATCTCGGAAACAGGTCAATAAATCTCGATCATGCTAAGAAAATGTTAGAGCAAAATACAGGTAGGATTTTGTCAATCTCTTCCGTTTTCGAAACTGCTCCCTGGGGAAATTCTGATCAACCTGCTTACTTTAATCAGGCCTTATCATTCGAAACTTCTCTTGATCCTGATCATCTACTTTCGAATATACTGGAGATAGAGAACAAAATGGGAAGAAAGAGAGAGATAAAGTATGGAGCAAGAACAATTGATATTGATATTCTTTTCTATGGAGACCTGGTTCAGGATCGCGACCAATTAACCATACCTCATCCACAATTACATCTTAGAAAATTTGCGCTCGAGCCATTAAATGAAATTGCACCCGGTTTTATTCATCCACTTCTGAAAAAGTCGATAAGCGAATTATTGCATGAATGCCCTGATCCACTTACTGTGAAAAAGTTATGAATTAAGTTACCTGCAATTCCTTTTGTTTTGCAAAGCGCGAGTTTGACCACCTTCGCTGCTGCTTTGGTGGTTGAAAAGAGTTTGAGAGTTTGATTGTTAGAATGTTTGATTGTTACTATCTATGGTATTATGTGTTTACGGTCAGTAATTGATTTATCATCTAGATAGAAACGTAGAATAGTTTGGATATGAATCGTTGTGCTAATCATTGTGGATCATTATGAATTATCATTTCATCACGATAGAGGGTAATATTGGGGCCGGCAAAACCACCCTTGCCCATTTATTAGCGAAACATTTCAATGGCAGACTTGTCCTTGAACAATTTGCCGACAATCCCTTTCTTCCCAAATTCTATGAAAGTCCAAAACAATACGCATTTCCTCTTGAGCTATTTTTCATGGCAGAGCGATTCAAGCAACTGAAGGAACTGATCCAACAAAAAGACATGTTTCAGTCAGTAACCATTTCTGATTATCTCTTTACAAAATGTTTATTATTTTCCAAGGTGAACCTGCCGGATGATGAGTTCAGACTCTATCAACGATTGTTTGAGATCATTAACCAGCAACTTATTCAGCCAGACCTGTTGATTTATCTGCATGCGCCAGTAAGCAAATTGCAGGAAAACATCAGGAAGCGTATGCGTCCGTATGAACAAAATATTGCCGATGACTATCTCTTCAATATTCAACAGACTTATACTCAATATATCAAACAACACCATCTTAAAACGCTCATTATTGATGCAGCCCAGGCCGATTTTCTTGGAAACGAAGCACATTTCAAGATGATTCTCGATGCTTTGGAGAAGGAATATGAGGATGGGCAACATTATATTTCTTTACCCTCCTGACCTAAATCATGATGATGCGAAAAGACAGCAAGGATCAGTTCGTAGCGCTCAGGTACACTGAATTCAGGAACTATATCATTTCGCGTTTTTTCTTCATCATTGTGTTGACGATGCAGGCTACAATTATTAGCTGGAAAGTTTATGAGTTAACTCGTGATCCATTCAGCATCGGATTAATTGGATTGGTAGAATTTGTGCCAGCATTCCTGATGGCGTTTTATGCCGGACATGTGATTGATCGGGGTGATAAAAGAAACCTCCTCCTCTACAGCATTATCGGCAATCTGGTTTTGACCTCAATTCTTTGTTTCATCACAAGCAATCTTGCTATTCTTTCATATCCACAAAATTGGATACTCTATATTATTTTCTTTGTTGTTTTCGGGACAGGCATATTGAGATCATTTAGTGGGCCTACTTCATTTGCCCTGGTTAGCCAACTGGTTCCCCGCGAACATTTACCGAATGCTACTATGTGGCATAGCGCATCCTGGCAAATAGCTGCTGTTTCCGGGCCGGCCTTGGCAGGACTTCTTTACGGGTTAATTGGTATCACATCAACCTTTTTCCTAATGATCTTATTAATGGCTGTTGCTGTTACCGGAATGTTTTTCATTGCACGGAAGCCTGTTCCGTTTGAAAAGCGTGAAGAAAGCATTGTGGAAAGTATTAAACAGGGATTCAGGTTTGTTTGGAAGACAAAAGAAGTTTTAGGAGCACTTAGTCTTGATCTCTTTGCCGTGCTTTTTGGAGGCGCAACAGCCCTATTACCTGTTTATGCAGATCGCATATTGCATGTTGGACCACAGGGTCTCGGCATTTTACGTTCTGCGCCTGCTTTGGGCGCCGTAATTATTTTACTTTTCCTCACTTTTAGTCCGCTAAAGAGATATCAGGGAAGGACCATGTTTATTTGCGTAGCAGGTTTTGGTTTGTGCATTATTCTCTTCGGGATTTCAAAAATATTTTGGCTGTCCTTCTTTGCGCTTTTCGTATCAGGAGCACTGGATGGCATAAGTGTTATAGTTCGATCAACCATTCTTCAACTCAAGACTCCTGATAATATGCGCGGAAGAGTTGCATCCCTAAATAGCATCTTCATAATGTCTTCAAACGAACTGGGATCATTTGAAAGTGGAGTAACGGCTAAGATCATGGGAACTGTGACGGCGGTAGTTTTTGGGGGTTGCATGACCGTTGGGGTAGTTATTGCCACGTGGTTTAAGGCGCCTTCACTTCGGAAATTGGAGTATTAGCGTGACCCTTACAGGGTGATACCCCGACAGGGTCTATACCAAAAAACCAGATTATGTATACAGCGGCGCCTTGGATTATTATACCGAACGCAAGGGATTGATCGATATTATTCTCATAGAACCGCTAATAGCTTGACGATGGCACGAGTACCCATCGCACAAAAGCTATGCTGCATACTCGCGCCAGTTTGACCACTTTATATACGCTAAGAATTCTTTGCGTTCCTTCGCGGCATCGCGCCTTTGCGGTTAATCTTATTGAACATTCCCCAATAATTTCTCCAATACGTAGTGAACCGCGGGACAAACATTTGAGTTTTTTAGAGTAAGTGTTTTTCTTTTGAAGAATACATCCTCATCAGTATATGGGTATCGGGCGCAGTCAGATGGCCTTACGTCATAGATGCCACAAAAATTATTATTTCCGAGAAAAGGACAGGGCGTTGATTTGACAACGTAGTCGCCATCCTCATCTAACCTGAGATAAGTTTCGATAAATTCACTTTCTTTTAACCTGAGGTGCTTGCTAATTCTCTTGATATCTGGGGTCTTAAATCGGGGAGAATGGTTCTTACAGCAGTTCCCACATGTCTGGCAATCAATTTTTTGGAATGCTTCTTCGTGCAGTTCGGGCAAAATTCTCAACATCTTTCGCTTATCTGCCCTTTCCAGAAGGGTTTTATACTTTTTCTGGTGCTCGGCTGATTTTTTGCTCCATGTATGTAAATCAATTGTAACCATTAGCCCCAAAAGTAATCTGTTACGCTGAGAATCAATTTTTGCCGATGTTAATTGTAATTTTCACAAAGGACTTGCTCGAAAATCTGAAGGTGTTAACCAACACTCCTTTCTTGATCCTTGTGATTGCATTCGAGATCTTTCTTAGTAACTATCACCACAAGAAGCTCTATTCTGTAAAAGAAACTGCAACAAATTTTTTCCTGTCCATTCTGAATGCTGGTCTTGACTTCCTGATCAGAGGAGGATATTTACTGATACTGATATATTTCAGCAGCATTCAGTTTGTAAGTATTGAAAGAAACTGGATCTATTGGCTTGTTCTCTTTGTAAGCATTGATTTCCTAATGTATTGGCTGCATCGTTTGGAGCACTATTGCCGGGTTTTCTGGGCAGCTCATGTCACGCATCACTCTGCAGAACATATGAATTTCTCTGTTGAGTTCAGAACTTCAGTGTTCCAGCCACTATATCGCTTCATATTTTTTATTCCACTGACCTTATTTGGCTTCAAACCAATTGATATTTTCCTTGCGTATTCATTTATGCAGATATGGGGATTGTTTGTCCATACAGAACTGATCAATAAGCTCGGTTGGCTGGAGTATTTTATGGTGACGCCATCTCATCACAGAGTGCACCATGCTTCCAATTTGCGATACCTCGACAAGAACATGGGAATGTGTTTAATTATCTGGGATAAAATTTTTGGCAGTTTCCAGAAGGAACTTCCACTGGAACAGTATGAGCCAATAAAATATGGACTGACCAAACCCCTGGAAAGCAAGAACCCACTTAATATCATATTTCATGAATGGAAAGGAATTATTGAGGACCTGCGGAGAACTGATATTACTTGGAAGCAAAAGATTCTTTATCTTTTTAAACCTCCAGGTTGGAGCCATGATGGAAGCAGGTTAACAAGTGATCAGATGAGGGAACAAAATGATCTCTTGAAAAATGAAATACCTGTTAAGGACAACCCCCCAGCTTCCGTACAACATTGGAAGCAATATCCAAAAGCATCATGATCTTAAATGACCATTCAGGATATAATTCTAGATAACATAGCCTTAAATGCTTTTTGCCAGTCAGACCTGAATAAGTATATCATTACTGACAACATAGTAAGAATTGCCCACAGGATAACAGTTAAGAGTGATGCGAGCCATGTAAGAAAAATAGCTGCAGGAGCTTTGAAGTTGAAAAATTGATATTGGGCCCAGCCGATATACAAAACCTGTATTAGAAGCATTATGGCGATTCCGTAGAAATAAAGTGGTTGTCCGATAAATTGACCCAACCAGGGAACAATGAGTATGGTATTGAGTAGGTTCGCAAACCCAAGAAAAAGCATATTTCCAACCAGGATCTCAGCATAATTGTATCCCCTCCGCATAAAGAATAACCAGGTTACAAGTGTGAAAATTGGCAAAGCAACCATTGAAATGATATTGCTATGCTTCTGAACCACCTTATTCACATTTTGGGAGCGTTCTATAAAAGAGATATATTTTTCGCGTCCTTGTTGGGTGGGTATTTGTGCAATTACTCTTGGATCTGGTTCCATTGGTTTACCATACGCCTGAAAGAGATTATTCGCCAGAACAAAAACTCCCAGGCACAGAAGAAAAAATGTGAATGGATTAAAATATTTCTTTCTCTTTCCCTTTATATATTCTGCCGCCATTCTTCCAGGCCTGACAGCAAGATCACGTAGTAATGAAAGCACACTCTTATCCGCATGAGTAATAGTGTGAAAAAATTCGTGAAATATATGTTTTATGGAAAACCGATGAATGATGGTTTTTTGACCACAATTGGGACAATAATTATCATCTGCTGTGAGAATCGTTCCACAGTTCAGGCAATTGGTTGGATGCATGTGACACCGTTGACGAGGCCAAAATACGGAATTTCGAGTATCGTGTTTCTAGTTCTAAGCATTAACCGAGATCAGTTGACAGATGACCGGTAACACTTGACCCCAATTCCTTCTATTCAACAATTCAACTAATTGACTAATCAACTCCTCAATTCCAAACTCCTCATTCCTGATCCAAAAACCCCTCTTGACACAAGCACGTTCTCCCCTTAACTTTGCTGCGTTTTAACCAAACTATCAATAGTAAAGTTTTCTATTCCAATTATGAATTTATTCCAATCCCAACATAGCGAATTCATCAGTCGTCACCTTGGTCCCGATGAAGAAGAAATGAAGGAAATGTTAGATACCATTGGACTGGGTAGCCTGGATGAATTAATTGAAAAAACGGTTCCTCCAGCGATCAGAATGCAGCACGAATTGAATTTACCGGAAGGAATGAGCGAGAATGAATTCCTAAATCATATCAATGAGGTTTCATTAAAGAATAAGCTCTTCAAAACTTATATTGGACAGGGTTATTATGATACCATTATTCCAAGCGTTATACTCAGGAATGTCTTTGAAAATCCAGGTTGGTACACACAGTATACCCCTTACCAGGCTGAAATTTCACAAGGAAGATTGGAAAGCCTCCTGAACTTCCAAACCATGGTGAGCGATCTCACAGGTTTACCAATTGCAAATGCATCACTGCTGGATGAAGCAACAGCTGCAGCGGAAGCAATGACTATGTTCTTCAATTCTCTTAACAGAGATTCTCATCAGATAAGCAGACCAAAATTTTTTGTTGATAAGGATGTATTTCCTCAAACGAAAGACGTTCTGGCAACAAGGGCTGCACCAATTGGAATTGAACTGTTGATTGGAGATTATAAAACTGTAACTCCGGATGAATCATTTTTTGGAGCTATTGTTCAGTATCCTAATGATAAAGGTTCAGTTGAAGATTATAGAAATTTTGTTACCAGCATTCACGATGCAGGTGGATATGTAGTTATGGCAACTGACCTTCTCGCTCTAACCTTATTGACACCACCAGGTGAATTGGGAGCTGATGTTGCTGTAGGATCTGCCCAACGTTTTGGTGTTCCTCTCGGATATGGTGGACCACATGCCGCATTTTTTTCTGCTCGGGATGAATTCAAGCGCAGCATCCCGGGAAGAATAATCGGGATAAGCGTGGATGCAAATGGTAATCGTGCACTAAGAATGGCGCTGCAGACAAGGGAGCAACATATTAAAAGAGAGAAAGCAACCTCCAATATTTGTACAGCACAAGCTCTGTTAGCAAATATCGCCGCAATGTATGCGGTATATCATGGTCCGAAGGGATTAAGAAATATTGCACAGCGGATACATTACCTCGCCAATTCACTCAAGAATACATTGGCAAATGCAAAGGTTGAGGTGGTTCATTCAGCCTTCTTTGACACTATATTATTAAAGATTAGCGATCTTCCTTCCTTGCGTGCAAAGGCGGAAGCAGCAGAAATTAATTTTCGATATTTTTCTAATAATCTTGTTGGCATCTCTCTTGACGAAACCACTACAGAGGCCGATGTACAAAAGATCATAACCTTTTCAGTCAGGGAACCAGGGTTAAGCTGTCCGATGAGTCTGCGATACCTGCATTCGCTAACCGTACATCCAAATATCTCCTGCAGGAAGTTTTCAATAAGCATCATAGTGAAACACAGATGATGCGATATATCAAGATGCTTGAGAATAAAGATCTCAGTCTGAATACATCGATGATCTCTCTTGGATCATGCACAATGAAATTGAATGCTGCCAGTGAGATGATTCCATTGAGTTGGCCGCACTGGAGCAGAATTCATCCTTTTGTACCTAAAGACCAGGCAGAAGGATATCACCAGGTTGTAAAAGATCTCTCTGAATATTTATGTGAGATTACGGCATTTGATGCCTGCAGTCTTCAGCCAAACAGCGGCGCACAAGGTGAGTATGCAGGATTGCTTGTGATCCGCGCATATCATGAGAGCAGGGAAGAATCGCACAGGAATGTAATGCTGATCCCTATTTCAGCACATGGCACAAATCCTGCCAGTGCAGTGATGGCAGGAATGAAAGTGGTTGTAGTAAAAGCACTGGAAAATGGTTATATAGATGTTGATGATCTGAAAGCTAAAGCAACTCAACACTCAGACCAGCTTGCGGGTATCATGATCACATATCCCAGTACATACGGTGTGTATGAGGAAACGATCAAAGAAATCACGGAAATCGTGCATAGTGAAGGCGGCCAGGTTTATATGGACGGCGCAAATATGAATGCGCAAGTTGGACTTACTGCACCGGGTTTGATTGGTGCCGATGTTTGTCATCTCAATCTGCATAAAACTTTTTCTATTCCACATGGTGGTGGTGGCCGGGAATGGGGCCGATCTGTGTAAAGGAACATCTTGCTGCATTTCTTCCTGGACATACTTCGATCAACAAAGGCGCCACCACGAATGCAGTTTCTGCCGCACCTTATGGATCTGCTTCTATCCTGCTCATTTCCTATGCATACATACGAATGCTTGGAAAGAAAGGAGTGAAAGCTGCAACAGAATATGCAATCCTCAATGCTAATTATATGCGCGCAAGATTGCAGGAATCATTTGATATACTTTATACCAATCATTTTGGTCAATGTGCGCATGAATTTATCGTTGATCTGCGTCCATTCAAGAAAACTGCAGAAGTAGAAGCGGAAGATGTTGCGAAGAGATTAATGGATTACGGTTTTCATGCGCCCACCATGAGTTTCCCTGTCCCAGGTACAATCATGATTGAACCTACAGAAAGTGAAGACAAGGCCGAACTGGATCGCTTTTGCGAAGCTTATTGAGTATCCGTCGTGAGATAACATTAATTGAAGAAGGAAAGCTGGATAAGAAAGAGAATATGCTAAAAAATGCTCCTCATACGCAGACGATCGTTTGCAGTGATAATTGGTCGCGACCTTATTCGCGGGAAATGGCAGCCTTCCCTCTTTACTATGTCACCCACAATAAATTCTGGCCTTCAGTAGCCGGGTGAACAACACTCATGGAGACCGCAACCTAATCTGTACATGTGAGCCGACGGAAGCGTATGCAGAGGTTTAGATTTTAAGAATTTAACCGCAAAGGCGCCATGACGCAAAGGTTCGCGAGGATTCTTGGCGCACCCTGGCGTCCTTGTTTCCTGGCGGTTAAATTTTTTTATTACCTTCAACCCTCCTAATTGATCTCCTGCAAAAGCCAATATCCCACTCAACTCTTTTTATTAGTAACTGCTTAAAAACATATATTATGCGATGGATTCAACCATGTGTTTGCATAGCGCTTGCAGTCTTTAGTTTATCTGCAACTTATGCCCAGGGTGGCCTTTTGAAAAAAATAAAACAAAAGGCTGAAAGTATTGCTGGTGGTGATAAAAAAACCAATGAGACTCAGGGCAACCAGACTAACGGAAATGATAACAATGCCGGGACGGGAACAAACGGCAGGCCATCAAACAAAAGTGGCCAGGGGCTTATCACTACTCCTCCAAATGTGAATGAAAATCTCACATCTGCTGAAACTTCCTTCAAAGCTTCAAGTTATGGTGATGCCAGATATGCAATTCAACAGGCAATGCTGGGAGTGGAATTGGAAATTGGACAAAAAATTCTCAAGTCGTTACCTCCCACAGTAGCAAAGCTCCCCAAGGATTCTGTTGCAGACCAGGTAGTAAGTACAGGTTGGGGTTGGGCAGGACTGACCATTCACCGAGAATACACACAAGGCGACAAACAAATGCGATTTACAGTTGCCAATAATTCTGTTTGGATGAATGCAGTCAATATGTATCTCACCAATGGAGCTTACGCGCAGCAGTCAGGAAATCAGCAGAACTGGAAACAAACCAAACTAAAGGGCCACCGGGCAGTAATAGAATACAATGATCGCTCAGGATATAAGTTAAGTGTACCTCTTGGACAAACTTCACTGGTAGTATTTGAAGGCGTCAATTTTACTACTGAGCAGGATTTTATGAATGCAGCGTCAGAGATTGACATTGAGAGTATCAAGAAAAATTTGGGTGAGAAATAACTGATAAAAAAATAATCATCATGAAAAAGATCTTCATTTTATCTATACTATTTTATTCTGTGTTGATTGTAAATGCACAGGAGTTCAATAAGAGGCTGGCTGAGGCTAAAGCTGCTTACGGAGCTGGCAAACTGGACGATAGCAGGTTTGCAATGCAACAAATGCTGATGGAGCTTGATATCCTTTCTGGCAAGGAGATTCTCAAAGTACTTCCTCAGAAAATGCAGGATCAGAATTTAAATAAAGACAAAGACAATGTGACTGGGGCCACGGGATTTTTTGGTGTAATCATTCATCGTGAGTTCGGTCCGGAAACCAAAAAAGTTGAGGTTGATATCATTGGAAATTCACCCCTGGTTGGAACTTTAAGTACTCTTATGTCTTTACCCTTTATGGGAAATAATCCTGATCAGAAAATTATCAAGATCAACGGGTATAAAGCACTGGTTCAAAAGGTGAGTGGTGAAGGATCTGCGGTAAACTATGAATTGCAATTACCATTGAACAGTAATCTTATTACCTTGAAGGCACCAGGATATTCTCAGGACGATCTAATCAAAATGGCAAATACGCTACCGGTTGCGGAAATTGCAAAGATCCTTCAATAAAGAAATTTAAATATTTGGAAGAGGTTCGGGTTTGTAGGATCCGGGCCTCTTTTGATTTTTAGTCGGGATATTCATCCGAGCCCATCACCCAAATGAAGGATTGCAGATCAATATAATCCCTGGGCTTAAGATCGGAATTATCATTCTTAATCTGCCTCGCAAATTCCAATAGGTCTTGATAAGTTGTCCAATTAGGTCGCGATTGATACCGGAATTCCATTTGGTATTTTTCTGCTGCTTTTTTTGTGACCATTGGCTTTAGAAATATATGCTCCTCTGGTTTAGCAATAAATCCGAATACCGTTTGAAGTGGCCAGGTAACAACTCTCGTTTGTTTGCGGGGTAGATCCTCAAGAGTTTTAGTGAACCTCTCGAATCTTTCGCGAAGCGCATCCTTCCCATAAACATAATCATAGAGTCCCAAAGAAAAAGACTTTGCTCCATGTTCAGGTTTTACTGCATCCCGCAATGCCATCTTCTCAAAAGAGAATAACAAATTCGTTTTTGTTTCGATCCTCGTGGCCCGGCTAGCGATCTCTGCATAATTTTTTGAACGGAGTAATTCACGGAAGGCTTTCTGATTTAGGTTTTTCTCCCACTCCAGGTGCGCCTGCCATTTATAATCCCGCTCCCAATCGATGTATTTTTGATCTTTAAATCCTTTCGGAAAATAATAGAGGAACTTTTTACGACATTCCCTTCTTGCCCTTATTGCAGCAGGCCTGGCTGTGCGATTATTGGATAAAAGATTTATCATGAAGGATTCGCTGCAATATCGTTGCCAGAGCGAAGAAAGGCTCAAGTAGTTGATTGGTTGAATGGTTTACTTGTGGATCATTCTACCAACTCTTAAACTGTCAAACATCTTAAAAAAAAAAGGGCCAGGATAGAAATCCAGCCCCGTTTTAAAATCCAATATCCTATGAAAAACCGTTACTATAACGACAAATTTGGTTCCATCTGATATTTATGCTTAGAAATATTTGGCAAGGGTCGAATTCTATCCCTTTTCCGGAAAGTTTGTGGCAAACTGGGAAGCCGGTCGAATCAGGAAAGGGTGTAGAAATCGGGCGATGCGGACAGCTGAAAGGATAAAAATCGCCCCTGGTCATGCCTTTGCACAATCAGGGGCGAAAAGTAGAATGAGAATTATTTCTTCATATTCAATAAATGGGCTTCAACTTTTTCCCTGCTGTTCCCCACAGCCTTGATTGCATCAGCGATCTCTTTTCTTGAAGCGCCTGTTTTTTCTATCATATAATCAATTTCCCAATCTTCATCGGAAGCGATCCGATTTCTGTCTTCTGCACCTCTTAGGTCCATATTGTCTGCCATAGCTAATGTTTAATAGTAATTGATGCAGTTTCTATGCCATTGGGTAAGGTTTCGGGTTTAATCGCAAGTAAGAAACGCAAGGAGTCTTCGCGTTCTCGTGCACCTTTCCTGGTGGTTAAATTCAATTAGTTCAACCTCTTAACCAATAATTACCACAAAAGAGTATTTTCCCTTCAGTAGGTTTTACTATTTTTGAACTTAGAAACCCTGGATCGTCCCAACCCACTGTAAACTTCAATTTTTCAACTCTATACCCCTTTAATACTGGCCACTCCCCTTGGAGATATTTTGTTGATCAAACCTTTTAAAATGGAGGTCCTGAAAAGCCCTGCATCCTATCATTCCTTTATTGGAGTGAATTCGAAACTCATTTTTCGAATTACACCATTGGCCATCCTAATAGCCCTTTTCCTCCTTGTGGATGCCAAGTCATTGAATAAACCTCCCACTCAAAGGCAAATAATTATCTCCGTAACTGGAGTTACAGAAAATGCAAGTCTTGGTTTTGCAAAAATTCACTTTCGGGAATCCAACCGGATTTTCAAACTCCGCAATCAAAATAAGAATTACAAGAACTTCATCAGTAAACTCCATGCTGCAGCCAAAAGCAAGAGCCAGGTGGCTGTGATCCTCATCAAAGGAAGTCAGGAAACCATCGAAGAAATCGCATTTAACTAAAACTAGGCTAAAGAAGGTGATGGTCGAATCAGAAATGGTAACCAAAAACATTTTGGGATTTTGGGATTGCGAGATTTTGAGATTGAAATTCGAAACTCCAAACTCGTAACCCCATCCTTGCGGGGCAGAGTTTTTGACGCTGATATGGTATGAAGGGCTTGTTTGTATTGATTAATCTGATGCTTTTGATCGGTGGTCACCAATCTCCCACCAAAAGAGACCTATATTTCCCCCAGGCAGACTCTGTTGTTACGGTTAAACCAGAGGCGGAAGTGATTTTGCCCGCTGAAAACAACCCTATTCCTTCACCAACCATCAATATTCAGGCACGAGAGACAAGTCCTGAACAACTAGTTTCTTTTTCAAAAACCCTAATTGGGATTCCTTACAGTTATGGGTCAACAGACCCCAAGCGAGGTTTTGATTGCTCAGGATTCATCACATATACATTTAATCACTTTGGTATTGAAGTACCAAGGTCTTCAGTGGAATTTGCGAACGTAGGAACAGAAGTTGATCGATTTAAGGCTGAACCCGGAGACTTAATACTCTTTACCGGAACAGACAGTAGCATTCGGGTGATTGGACATATGGGAATCGTAGTCAGCAATGAAGAAGATAAACCTCTTGAATTCATACATTCAACTTCAGGCAAGAAATATGGGGTTACAATTACTGAATTGAATGAGTACTACCTCGGGAGGTTTGTGAAAGTGAATAGAGTTTTTCCAGACTAATGATTCAATTTTAACCGCAAAGGCGCCAGGGCGCAAAGTTTCGCCAGGCATTCTTAGCGTTTCTTCGCGTCTTTGCGGTAAAAAATCAACCCAATCATGATTGAAGAATCTCAACTGAATAAAGATCTTTCTCCAATCTCATTCGATATGCATTCATTGCAGTATATCCAAGCTGTTTAAGAAGTCGGTAATTCACAATCAAGCCAACCACTGCTCCTATTCCCGGAATAAGCTGAGCAAGTTTAGCAAGATCAATGTAGTCGCGATATTCCTGCTGAAAATTTCGCCAGTCAAATGAATTGATATCTTCTGGCATATTCTTCGATTTCATGTCCCAGTCAACTATCAGGGTATAGACAGTTCGACGATGTTGTTGACTGCTGAAGGCGAGTTGGAAAATGTGAAGAAGGTAAATCCTCTCTTTGTAGTCTTTTACATCAAAGCCGTACAATGTGGCGATATCAAAAAGCATTTTCAATTTCAGACTAAGGAGAATTGGAAAATCAGCCAATCCCAATAGAATGCCACCTGCTCCCGTAATTCCACCTTCAACAGAAGCAGTCCTCTTATAGAAATCAATCTTCTTCAAGACAGCTTCTTCGCGTTCTTTTATTGATGAAAACTTCTCCATTTTAGGAACTACATAACTAGCTCCAAATAAAACACCCCTAACCATTTGTTTAATAGTAGCAGTTATTGCCCGATGGATCTTTTCAGGAATGATCCTGTTAACGCGAACCTGTAATGATTTTGAGAGATGGTTTAGGATGGAAGGTTTGCGGCTCATCTTCTTCTGCCATGATCGAAGCTCTCTCAGTACTTGTTGTTCATACATGTTGTTTAGTCTCTATTTATTTTAACCGCAAGGGCGCCCCTTCAACTCCGCTCAGGACTCACGAAGTTACGCTATGCCCCTTGCGTTACCTTGCGCCTTCGTGTCTTTGCGGTTGATCTTTCTCTATTCATTTATAAACTCCAGCAATGCCTTCAGGAATTTATCAAAGGATTCAATATGTGGAAGATGCCCAGTCTTTTCAATGAGCTCAAGTTTGCTGCCCGGAATTCTGGCAACCGCTTCTTTTGCGAGGACAAGATAATTTCCCATCTCTTTTCGCAACGCTTCAGGAACCAGATTCTTTCCTAAGGCAGTTCGGTCAAGTTCCCCAATTATTAAAAGTGTTGGAGCTGTAATCCTATCAAATTCATAAAGCACTGGTTGAGTAAATATCATATCATAAACCAGGGCTGAATTCCACGCAATAAGAGGGTAATCAGCATTCATTGTCCAACGGGCTGGCACAACTATCCATTTCTCGTATTCTGGTTTCCAGTTGCCATGGTAATAATTATCTACCTGGTATTTTTTTATAGAATTATAGTCCTGCTTCATTTCACTTCTGAACCAATCGTCCACCACCTGGTAAGGAACTTTAAGTTTCCAGTCTTCTAATCCAATTGGGTTTTCCAAAACCAACTTTTCAACCAGATCAGGATACATGAGAGTAAGACGAGTAGCAAGCATTCCACCCATTGAATGACCAACTACAATTGTCCTGGAAATATTTAGAGTATCCAACAAGCTCTTTGTAAGCAAGGCAAGTGTTTGAAATGTATATTGGAATGCTTTTGGTTTGGTAGATTTCCCAAATCCAACCTGGTCAGGAATTATGACCCTCCATCCTTGCTTACTTAATTCTTTGGCCGTCGATTCCCAATAAGCACCATTAAAATTTTTTCCATGAAGAAGCAGAATATTTTTACCATTAGGTTTTGATGGCTTGACGTCCATATATCCCATTTTCAATTTCTGGTTTTGAAGATGGGCAAATATGTATCGAACCGGAAAGGGATATTGGATATTCTCCAAATTAATCGATGCAGGCTCCACTCCTTTCTGCGCAATAGTATATTGACTGAAAAACACTAAGCTTGCAATTATCAGGAGTCGCGTCATTGCTATTTATTTGGAATATTTAAACAAAAACAATGCCTTGGGAGTTTCGGGTTTCGAGTCTCGAGTAGGAGTTTAACCGCAAAGGCGCAAAGACGCAAGGTTGCGCAAAGAAACCTGTCGTTACTTCGCGGCCTGGCGACTTGGCGGTTAAGTTTAAACTCATATTTTTGAAACAACCATATCAAAATTTTAAATGAAAAGAATTATCATTCTCTCGATTGCTCTAATTACAGCTGTTACATCATCAGGACAGAATAAAAAATTCATTGGTGTAAAAGGAAAAGATGTGATAGGTCCCGATGGTAAGCCCTTCGTGATGAAGGGAACAAATCTGGGAAACTGGCTTGTACCGGAGGGTTATATGTTCAAATTCGGAATTGTAAATTCTCCACGCTTAATTAATCAGGCATTGTCAGAACTCATTGGTCCGGACAAAGCCAAAAGCTTTTGGCAACAATTCCTGGAGAACTATATCACGTATGAGGATATCCGCTATCTGAAATCGATCGGTATGAATTCCCTGCGCTTGCCATTCAATTATAGAATGTTCACTGATGAGGATTATATGGGTGGAAGTGGTGAAGCAAGAGGATTTCAACTCTTTGATAAGGTGATCGGCTGGTGTAAAAAAGAGAATTTATACCTGATGCTCGATATGCATTGCGCTCCGGGTGGACAAACAGGGGATAATATAGATGATGGTTACGGCTATCCCTTTCTGTTTGAAGACGAAGAAAGCCAGCAGTTGACGATCTCCATCTGGAAAAAAATTGCAGCCAGATATAAAAATGAAGAAACTATACTTGGGTACGACCTCCTGAATGAACCCATTGCACACTATTTTGATACCGCACATTTTAATCACCGACTCGAACCCTTTTATAAGAAAATTGTTGCTGCCATCCGCCAGGTGGATCCTAATCATATTATACTCCTAGGTGGCGCTCAATGGAACTCGAATTTCAAGCCTTTTGGAGCTCCATTCGATAATAAACTTATATATACTTTTCATAAATACTGGACAGCTACCACCCGTGATGTAATCCAACCATACCTCGACTTCCGTGATAAATACAATGTTCCGATCTACTGCGGCGAAACAGGAGAAAACAAAGATGAATGGGTGCAAAACTTTAGAACTCTCCTGGATGAGGAAAAGATAGGATGGCACTTCTGGCCATATAAAAAATTGGAAAGCAATGCAGGGATTGTTCAATTCAAATACCCTGAAAATTATCAACAGGTAATAAAATATACCGAAACGCCTAAGAAGAATTTCGAAGAAATCAGAAAGGCAAAGCCTGCAAATATGAACGAGGTGAAAGCCGCAATCGAAGGAATACTGATCAATTGCCAATTCAAGAACTGCGTTCCTAATAAAGGGTATATAAAGGCATTGGGATTTTCAATAGACTAAGTGTTGACTGGGTGGCAAAGATTTAACCGCAAAGACGCCACGACGCAAAGTTTCGCAAGGACAATTAGCGTAACTTGGCGCCTTCGTTTCCTTGCGGTTAAATTTCAAAACATTAAGCGACGGCTTCGAAATCACAGACCAATCCCTCCTACTAAGACTTCCCTGCCCATCCAATCAAACTAAATCAACAAATATGAGAAAGCACATTTTCTTATTATTGGCGGTAGGCTTTATTATGGCCTGTAACAACCAGAAAGCAGAAGACGGTACAACTGCAGAAGCAAATAAGGCTGCAGACTCAACCACAACTCCCCCCTCTGAATTCGCCGATCCAAAACTTATTGAGGATGGAAGAAAGAATTTACAATTATTTGCAAACGGCGATATTGACGGCTGGTCAGAAATATTTGCTGACAATGCGGTCTACCAATGGTCTTCCGGAGATAGTATTGCTGGTAAACAAGCGATTGTTAATTATTGGAAAGACAGGAGAAAGAATGTAATTGATTCCCTTGTTTTGACTAACGACATTCATCTTCCGCTTAAGGTTAATGTTCCTCAACGAGGTCCGGATCAAAAAGGCATTTGGATTCTTTCCTGGTACCAGGTAGATGTGAAATATAGAAACGGGAAAAAATTATTATTCTGGACACATGTTGACCAGCATTTCAATGAGGCCGGAAAAGTGGATCGTTTAATCCAATACCTGGATCGTGCGCCAATCAATGCTGCGCTTTCGGGGAAATGAGATCCGGGGGTCGAAAGTTGGAGTAGATAAGGTTTAACCGCAAAGGCGCCAGGAAACGAAGATGCGCAAAGAATCTTTGCCAAACCTCGCGCCCGGCGTCTTGGCGGTTAAATAAGTAAAAAGAAAATGCCGCCTCACGACAGCATTTCCTTTTCTTACCAAAGATTCATTTTTAAACGGTGATATCCCGTTCGTCATCTGATGAACTTCTGTTGGTGTCTGGTTCATCATCCAGATCCAGATCATCGAGGTCTTCTTCAACCAGTTCATCCTCTTCTTCAAGATCAGTATCCTCATCGATTTCTTCAGTATCATCACTTACTCTCTGTTCTTTTGCACCATAAGTGCTTTGTTCATTCTCACGAAGATTTTCATCTCTTGATTGATCACGGTCTGCCGAGCTGTTTTTATTCTTTCTTTCTTCCATAAAATCGATTTTGATTTATAATCACTTACAAATACAACTATCAAGCCAGCGGATTTATCCTTGTTTGAAGTCATGATCTTTTGCACTCTTGTTCAACTTGAAGAGCATTTATCAGCTCTGTATTTCCTATTTTTCCCCCATATCCTTTTTAGAGTTCGATAAATTGGTTTAGCAGTAGAAAATCTTACCCATTTCGAAATCCTAAGTCACAAATTATCAGCTGCTAATTCAAGAGTTGGCCCAGGCAGAGTACGGTACCAGGGTAAATTGCGGGCACAAATATTTCTGAATAATATAAAAATCACAATCATGAATCCACGCGACAAGGACAAGAATGAAAATCGCAATGAGAATCTGGAGCAGCCAGTAAAAAATAACAATACTGACTTGACAGATCCAGTCCGGGACCAGGAAAGACTACGTGGAGAAGAAACAACTTTCGATCTACCAGAAGTAAAAGACATTCCAGGCCAGGAGCACGTTCATGTACTCCCACTGGGGGAACTTGCCGATACCACAATTTCTTCCGATGACGAAGAAGGAAAGGGCCTTCTTGATGGCCTCAATGAAGAAGAGGAAGAAGATGATATCATCAGGATGGGGAATGAATCAGACATCACAAGGGACGATCGCGAAATGCTGGAAGCAGCAGAAGAATTCTATCCTTCTAAAGATGAAGAAAAATTGGTTGCCGCAACCATGGACAGCACAGATTTGGAAGGCGATCCACTCAATGAAAAATCCTTCGGAACTGAAAAATCAGGATCAGACCTTGACATTCCTGGTTCCGAAGACGATGATGCAATGGAAGAAACCGGCTCAGAGGATGAGGAAAATAATCATTATGGGATGGGGGATACAAGCAATGACAGGTTAAATGAGGCAACTCCATAAGGTTTATTTCCGCTGCGCTCTGAATGAAAAATGGATAATGTAAAATGTAAGATCAAGCCTCCTATCTCCATAATCCAATGATCGCTCCCATTAATGTCAGGGCGACAAGCAAATAGCCTCCATTTACGAAAATATATCGGGCAGATTTATGCTCGAATAATCCTACTATGGCTATGCCACAAAATGGCCAAATTCCAGCAAGAAAACCTGCAATCGTTCCCCAGGCCAGATCAGTTTTCTGAGCGCAATTTTCAGGACAACCCGCTGGAGAATCTGCAAGAAACATCGCGAGGTTTGCAGCCATGACCAAGGATAAAATAAATGACCAACCAAAGATCTTCGCTTTATTTCCCTTTCTGACATCTTCAAGAGTAAAATTGTTGTCTTTCATCCATGCGTTCCCGAATAAGGCAGGCGAATACCAAACTCCACCCAAGACAAAGGCAGAAATGCCAGCTACAAGCACGGCCAGCCAATTAATTGAATTCATGTCCATAGTTCCTGTTTTAAGGGTTAAAAAAATGTTTATCCCGAATCTATTTTCTAATTTTTACGCGGCAAACTAATTGTGAACGAAATTGGAAAATCGCCCGACAAACAAGCAGGAAAGCCCGATCAAGGCTGATGTGGCAACAACCACATTGAATGATATTGGTTTCAGACTCATATTAATTCCATTTTTCGGGATTGTAATACCTCTCGTTACTGGGATGATCAATGGAAAGAATTTTTCCAATTGGGAGATCAAATTAAGCTTTCTGTATACCATCCTGATTGCTTTTGTTGTTTGGCAGGGCAACAGATATCTTCTTTTCACTTTGCGATCCTATTTTCATTGGTTCAATCAGCCTTTGAAAAAGATCGGAGCACTGTTGCTGGCAATTTCATTCTATACAATACCGATAAGTACCCTAATGTTGGCAGGTTGGTACCACCTGTTCGCCAAGGGTAAAATAGATTGGCAGATAGTCTTTACCGCTACGCTTATTATCATGATCTGCGTGATCTTTATTACTCATGTTTACGAAACAGTTTTTCTGGTCAGGGATTCTGAAACAGAAATTGTAAAAAACGCCCAGCTTGAACGGGCAAGAGCTGAAGCAGAACTTGAGGCATTGAAAAACCAGATCGATCCTCATTTCATATTCAACTCCCTGAATACCCTCTCACATTTGATAGAAGAAAAACCAGCCAGGGCAAGAGAATTCAACGACAACCTTGCCGACGTTTACCGGTATATTTTGCACAACAAGGGAAGAGACCTCGTTCAACTTAAAGAAGAAATGGATTTTGCGAAAGAGTATTTTTTTCTTTTGAAGATCCGCTTTGAAAAGGCAGTTGACCTCAAACTAGAGGTTGATCCTGAAGTGCTCGATACTTACCTTATACCGCCAATCTCTTTGCAACTCCTCCTGGAAAATGCTATCAAGCATAATCAATTCACCGACGAACATCCTTTACTTATTAAGATTCAACTTTTGGATGGGCAATTAAAAGTTTCAAATAATTTTTCCAGGAAAACTGATGCTAAACCATCATCTAAAATTGGCCTTAGTAATCTTCAGGAGCGGTATAAGCTTACGACGAATAGCTTGATCACTTTTATGCAGACAGAAAATGAATTTACAGTTCTCCTACCCCTCCTTAAAATCGACTGATATGAAAGTGCTGATTATCGAAGACGAAAAACCTGCTGCCGAGAAATTAAGAAAATCCTTGATTCGGCTTAATAATTCGGTTGAGGTGCTGGGTGTTCTGGGAAGTGTAAAAGAAAGTGTAATCTGGCTGAATCAAAATCCTGTCCCAGAACTCATCTTTATGGATATTGAGTTGAGTGATGGTTTGTCATTCAAAATTCACGAACAGGTTGATCTGAAATGCCCCGTGATCTTTACTACGGCTTATGATGAATATTGGCAGGAAGCATTTACACATAATAGCATTGAATATCTTCTAAAACCTGTCAAGCATGAAAAGCTTGAGGCCGCCCTTCAGAAATATCACAAACTGAAGGAACATTTTGAAGCCAACATGAAAAATCTGATGAACTGGTCGGGACAGACTGGCAATCAGTTATACAAAAAACGATTCCTGGTAAAAAGGGGCCAGGAATATATCAGTTTGAAATCTGAAGAGATTGCATATTTCTATGCGGCGCATAAGCTGGTTTGCCTGGTTGATAGCAAAGGACAGAAGTTCATACTGGATGAGTCCTTATCAGAAATAGAGAAGCAGGTAGATCCCTCATTCTTCTATCGGGTCAATAGGAAATACCTCGTCAATCTTACTGCAATAAAAAAGATTACAGCATTTCCGAAAAGTAAACTTCAACTTAAAATTGAACCGCAGGTGAGCGAGGAGATAATTATCAGCCAGGAAAACGTCAGCTCTTTTAAGGAATGGATGGGAAGATGATTTTGGATTGATTGATGACTCGCTAAAAATTTGCATTCATCCATTTACGCAAGGTTGTGTTATCCCAGGCACCTGGAACAATCATTCTGCGGATGGTGTATAAAGGAGCAATAGAATCTCTTTTTCCACTTAGCTGAAATGCGGCTTCAAATCCATATTGTTTGATATGTGGGAAGGCTTCCTTGTTCCAAAGTCCGAAGGGATATGCAAAATATTTGACCGGTTTACCGGTAATGCTCTCAATTTGCCTGATAGGTTTACCAAGTTGTGTTTCCCAATCAGGTGATTGATATTTTTTTACATTATGATGATCCCAGCTGTGGGCCGCAATTGTATGTCCATTATCAGATAATGCCCTGATTTGTTCTTTACTAAGATAACCTGGCCGATTCATAGTGATCGTCATAAGAAAGAACACCCCTTTAAATCCGTATTTCTTCATCTCTTCAGCGGCAATAGTGATATGTTCTTCCTCAGAATCGTCAAAAGTTAACATTACTGGCTTGGATGGAAGTGCTGCCCCGGTTCTTAGATAATCCAAAAGTTGATCAGGTAAAATAGTATGATAGCCGCTATCTGCAAGCATTCTTAACTGCGCTTTGAAATTTTCAATTGGCACGATGTAATCCTTCATACTCCTTGAGTCAGTTGCCTTCCATGCTCGAAGTCTATGATAACAAAGAATGGGGACCTGTGGTTGAGCCAGAATTTGACCAGAAGTAAAAACTGTAGCGATTTTTAGGGGAGTTGCCTTAGATGAGTCAGATGACGAAACCTCGACACCTGCAACCTTCGCTATAAAACCATTCTTCTTATGATTGCATGCCAAAAGCAGCACAAATGTGGCGGACAGGAGAGGATTTTTCATAGGAATTTAATCAACTCGGATTCAATATATATTACGTTTTCATTGCAAAAAAATTGCCTGTATGCTTAACCTATTTTTCTCCCATTTATGGAAGTTTAACCGCTAGGACGCAATGGCGCGAGGTTCCGCAAAGAATCTTAGTGTTACTTTGCATCCTTGAGACTTTGCGGCTACAATCAAACACCTTATGTCAGAAGATCTAATTATTATATCAGGATCCCGTCAAGAACAATACCAATCACTTCTTCCTCAAATAAAAGGATTGCTTGAGGGAGAAAATGATCTTATTGCCAACCTTGCGAATGTTTCCGCGGCAATCAAGCAGCAATTTGGCTGGCTTTGGGTAGGATTCTATCTTGTAAAGGAGGATCAATTGGTGCTCGGTCCGTTTCAGGGTCCGATTGCATGTACCCGAATTCGCTTCAAGCAAGGTGTTTGCGGAGCTGCATGGGCTCAATCAAAAACTTTGATCGTACCCGATGTTGAGAAATTCCCGGGACATATTGCTTGCAGTAATTTATCCCGGTCGGAGATTGTTATCCCCATGATACGTGATGGAGTCGTGCGGGCTGTACTTGATGTAGATAGTGAGAACCTTGAAGAATTTTCAACCACTGATCAAAAATACCTGGAAGAAATTTTAAGTATTATCCAAATATAAAAGCCGGCTCAATGGCCGGCTATTTACTCATCTAGTCTTTTTTAACCTTTTTCTCTCCTGTTTCTCCATCGATCTTTATTTTCTTATCTCCATCCTTTATCTTGATATCCCCATCCTTCTCAACTTTCATTTTATAGTCATCACTTTTCACCTTGAATTCATCGTTTTCATCATTGATATACACATAACTTCCAGATGAACGCTTTTCAAGTTTACCATTTACAACCTTTCCAGTTCTTCCATCGATTGTATCCTTGCTGCGGGTGTCAACATAAAAATGTACAGTTTCTCCTGTTTCCGCATCCACCATCTTTCCAGTCTTGTCATCTTTCTTGAGTTCAATCTTTCTCGCCCGATCCAAGATCAACATACCTGTATCTGGATTCGCATGAAGTCCATGCGATCATTCCAAAAGCAACCGATCCAATTAAGAATAAGATTTTCATAGAGATCTATTTTTTATTAACAAATTGGCCATTGGCCTTTTCCTAGTCAACCAGAGAAAATACCATGCCCTTACACATCACCTCAAATTTTGTCTGAAAGTACCAAGAACCAAAAATCAAGAACCAAGAAAAAACAATGAGGAAAGAAGGAAAAATTATATAGACCAGTAATTGATTTACTTCTTTCCTATTGAAATTTATTTGGTTCCTGAATTTTGTAGTTTCCTATTTCTTTTTAATTCTAGCTATTCTTTTCCTTGATCTTTAGACTATCGCCCTTGTTTTTCAACTTGTATTTTCCTTCTCTATCCTTCATTTTCATTTTATTTTCTTCCCATTTCATTTTCACTTTCTGATCTCCGTCATTAATCTTGATCTTATTGTTTTCGACTTTAACCTTGGTTGAATCCAGTGAGTATTTCCCATCAGGTGTCCTTACAATTAAATTGTTCACTATCAATCCACCTGTACCATAAAATGTGTCCAGCGTCATTGGATCAAGATAAAAGTATACCCGTTGGTTATTTCTGCGATTGGTTGTGATTTGCTGTACCGAATCGTACCAGAGGTCAAGTGTGTCACCGGTATGCAGATCAATGTAAATAGGGATGGTATCTCTCACAACGTAGTCTTCTGCAACGGTCTGGTAATTATCGTTTTTGAGAGCCATAAATGCTAGCGGAACGCAGGCCAGCAGGCTCAAATGTAGTTTTTTCATAATGCTTTTTGATGCCGATAGTACAAGGATTAAGCCATTGAAAATTTCAAGGGCGTATTTCTTGCTGTGTTCGTTTACGGGTGGAATGATTTCCACACCTCCATTGCGCTTAAAAATTATATTCACTTATGAATCAAACCTTGCCCCTTTATGCCAAGCTAGCTTTGCTGTTGGTGTTTCTCTATTTATTATTCTATGGGATCTACCTGGGGCAGTATATTCTCCTCCCGATTGTGTTTGCGTTTCTATTCGCTGTATTGCTAAGACCTCTTGAAGTTGTTTTAACCAGGCTAAGAATTCCCAAAGTGATTGCCATACTATTGACAGTCGGAATTGCAATCCTCGTTGTGGCTGGGATCATTTCCTTTCTTTCAACACAAATAGCATCCTTCGTAAGTGATATACCTGCAGTAAATAAGAATCTTGACGATTTATGGAAGCAATGCCAGCGTTGGATCACAGAAACATTTCACCTCACTCGAAAACAGCAGGATACCCTAATTGAGCAGGCCAGATCTGAAACTGTTGATAGCTTTGGTGCGGTTGGGACATTCAACATTATCACAGCTTCAATTGCTACGTTAACACTTATCCCGGTTTATGTATTTCTTTTTCTCTATTATCGAACCTTGCTGCTCCGATTCGTGATGCAGATTTTCGACGCCCGTCATTCTGAAAAAGTGCAAGAGATCATTCGCGAAATACGATATGTTATCCAGCACTACATAACAGGACTGTTGAGTGAAACAACTATTGTTGCTATTCTTAATATAGCGGGATTGTTCTTAATAGGTGCTCCCTATGCCGTTCTTCTAGGTCTTATTGGTGCGATATTAAATTTAATTCCATATATCGGAGGTCTGCTTGCCATTCTGCTTACAGCTCTCCTGACTTTTACCAATACTGGTTCCGTAGAAGTTATGACCTGGTCAATTGTGATTTACACTATTGTTCAGTTCATCGACAATAATTTCCTTGTTCCATATATTATCGGCTCAAGAGTGAAACTGAATGCGCTCTTCTCAATAATTGGAGTCCTGTTAGGTGGGGCGTTGTGCGGGGTCGGAGGTATGTTCCTGAGCATTCCTATTATAGCAATGTCAAAAGTAATATTTGACAGGATCGATGAGCTTAAACCATGGGGACAGTTATTAGGAGATGATGTTCCTACCTGGAATCCACTTGCCAGCAAAAATTTCAGGCGGCGCAAGCGAATACCTAAAAAGGAAGCAACGTGAAAGGAATTTGGAACTGGGGATTGTTAATTTGTTGAATTGTTGATTAGTTCAATTCGTCAAAATATCTCCAACCAACCTTTAAGAAGTTTTGTCCACTGAAGTGATGATATACCAGCCAATGCGCCAGCTGCTAAAATCGTGTTTCTGGCCTTATCAACGACTTTTTCAGTGAATGTATTAGGTTGTTCATTTCTGCCATGAACTGCCGCGCTAACCAATGCTTTCTCCCTTTTAAGTATAAAATTACTTGTGGCTTCACCTGAAAAAAAATGAGCAATTGGGCCATTAGAGTTCGGAGGAGAAGAAGGCCTCACACGCATATAGATATATTCATCATTACTGTCATCGTATCTCTCATCCTTAATCTGTTCAATTTTGACCCAGTCATATCCATTCCCTTCCATAGGACCTGGCCCTGGCACATCGATTCTTATATAATCATCTTCGAGCACGTTACGATCGACCTCCCTACCCTCATTATCGAAAATCTGAAAAGCCGCACTACCTAATCCAGCTATTTGTTCCCACCTATTCACATCCAGGAACCTTTGCTTCGCAGAATTATATACTTGCTCAGCTTCTTGCTCAGATTTACATTCTTTACTTTCCGCTACATCAGTTTTATTACCTTTTTCCTGGCGAGGAAGATTTTTCTCAGGTGTTATCATCTACCGAATAATTTGTTTTGAAGTTTTGCTAAGATTTTTTAACAGGCACTTCCATCGGAATTAATCCGATTTTTTGTGAATGTTGAATTGCATCCCTGCTATGCCTAAAAAAGCAGCAGGGAACTCCGGATTGTTCGAGTTTGATAAGAATTTCCTGAACATTTTTCTTATTTTTTTCATGAATATCCCGAATGTAGACTGCGTGTATGCGCTTTGGAAAATGTTCGACAACTGAAGCATAAATTACCGGGTCTTGTTGGGAACTGTCTCCCAGGAGTATAAAGCGCTGTTCAGGGTAAGTTTCCAGAATTCGTACTATACGCATGAATTTAGTTGCATGCTTATTTCCCCCTGTTTTAAAAACTTCGTGAAATCTCTTTAGTTGACTAAGCAAAAAGATCCCTCCAGGAAGTTTGTTCTTTCTTGAAAATTCAAGGATGAAATTATATAAGTTCCATTCGCTGCTGGAAACATAAAAGAATGGATTGGGAGCATCAGGACTGGTATTGGCCATGGAAAGCAATTGATAATGCCTAACGACACCTTCAAAAGGCTTTCTGCTGTGAGCATTTTTTGTCATTAGCGTGAAAAACTTCTTAAAAGGTATGGCCGAATGAGAAATGAGAAAAGTATCATCAATATCAGAAATGAAACCCAACCTGTTTGGTCTTGGAACGAATACGGAACCATGCCCGGTAGCGATTGGCTGACTTGCCTCCTGGCTTTCTACAAATTGAACTTCGAATGGATGCCAACCCGGTTGCATTTCATCTTGGGTCTGCCATTCAAATCTAAAAAATCCATCGTCTTCGGAATGTGAATACAACCATTGGTCTTTCCATTTCAATCGTACTATCGCTTTCTTCATCGGTCTTACCATAAATGAACTGAATAAGCGATATGCATTCACAAAGAATAAATTCCTGTATTTATTTCTGGGGAGAGGACTAAGACCCAAAACATGACCGAATATGAGCATGTGACCAGTGCTTCCATAGCCGTGATAAACTTTCACGGTTGGCTGATCATTTAATCTAAGAAGTCTAAGTATGTTTGATTTAAGTCTACGTATAAACGAAGTTCGCCTTATAATTGGGGTGGCCTGATAATTTAGTTCTTTAGGATGAGCAATTTCTTTATATGTCGCAGTTTCCATTAAAAATACTATTTGTCATCAATCCCATTTCGGGAGGAAAATCTAAGCAAAATTACCAATCTGCTATCTCTGAATATTTTGAACACAAAACTCATTCCCTTGAATACTTTTTACTTACTGGCAAAAATGATGCTGAGTCTATAAGGAATCGAATTGAGGAATTTCAACCTGATCGCATAGTAGCTGTGGGTGGAGATGGAACGATCAACCTGGTTGCAGGAATAATTATGAATACCGCGATTGTCATGGGAATCATTCCAGCTGGTTCTGCAAATGGATTGGCTACAGAGTTGCAGCTACCTACGGATGTTCCCGAAGCTCTCCTAATCGTTGACCAAGGGATTATAAGGAAGATGGATATTCTGCGTATCAATGATGCTCATCTCAGTCTTCACCTGGCTGATATCGGAATCAATGCCCAGTTGATCAAATATTTTGATGAGAGCAACTGGAGAGGCAAGCTTGGTTACGCAAAAGTGGCGTTCAAAACTCTTTGGAGGAAGCAGAAGATCCGCGTATCGATTGAAACTGATACCCAAACCATTTTCCGTAAAGCGTTCATGGTTGTTATTGCCAATTCTACGCGCTATGGTACCGGGATGGTCATTAACCCTGAAGGCAATCCTTTTGATGGCAAATTTGAAGTTGTTGTCATAAGAAAACTGGCCTTATCTGAGATACTTAAGATGATCTTCCTACATAAACCCTTCAATCCGGAAAAGTTTGAAGTGATCTCCACGAGCCGCGTGTTGCTCAAAACAAAACGAAAGACCTACTTCCAATCCGATGGGGAATACCTGGGCAGGGAGCAAAATGTTAAAGTGGAGATGCTTGAAGGTGCTGTAAATATTCTTTTAAAACCTTGAGATTCCTGGCCTAACCGCAAAGTCGCCAAGACGCCAGGGTTCGCTAAGTTGAATGCATATTGGGCACAGTTTTTTATCTAATAATAAAAAATACCGTTATGGACAGAATGGAAATTAAAGGAAAATGGAACGAGTGGAGAGGCAAGCTTAAGCAAGCTCATGGTGATTTGACAGATGACGATCTTCGATATGAAGAAGGCAAAGAAGATGAGCTGTGGGGAAGAATACAGCAGAAAACAGGTCGCGCAAAAGATGACCTGGTGAAGTGGCTAAAATCGCTTGGCTAAAACTCGTCTTGATTTAACTTCTAACCGGAAGGTGGGATTGATGTTGGTTACGCGGGATCAAACAGATTCCAACTTGCGAACTTCAAATTCCAAATTCCGGTATTTTTTTAGTTGAGCATGGCGCGGCATTTCTCAGCACATTCGCGGCATGAATACATGCAGGCTTTGCATTGCGGATGATAATCTGCATGCTTTTCGCACTCGGCTGCACATGCATCACAAATCTCCGCACAGAGTTTTCTTACCTGATTTAAGAAGGAGGAATTGTGGGCTTCCAACCTGAATAATAATATACAAACATCTGCGCAATCGAGGCAGATTGGATAACAACTCAATGGTTTTCCATCATTGATTGAAACAGACACACAATTCTCACAGGTTGCCGCGCAGTTCATTAGCAACTCCATACTCTCAGTATATTTTTTGATCATGGGGGCTTTTTGTCAGCAATGTTACAATAACTGTTCCAGTAGTAGTCAGTAGTCAGAAGTTAGAGGAGTTAAAGAAGATAGGATTTAACCTCAAGGGCGCAATGGCGCAAAGGGTACAGGAGGAATCTTTGCGAACCTTCGTTTCGTTGCGTCTTTGCGATTAAACTTTTAATCTCGATTACCTTTACTAAACTGAAATTTTATAAAATGCCAGAGATAAAATCAATGCCCGCCAAAGAAATAGTATCAGGTTTTACAGGAAGATTTCTTCATGGTGAAAGATCCACCCTGGCTTCATGGGAAATCAAATCTGGATGCATTATGCCAAGCCATGACCATCCACACGAACAGATCACCTACATCATTGAAGGAGAATTAGAAATGCAAATTGGTGGAGTAACACATAATTTCAGAGCAGGTTCTGTATATGTTATTCCTCCAAACACAAGGCATGGAGCAATTGCTAAAACTGATTGTCGTGTGCTTGACTTCTTTGCGCCCGCAAGGGAAGATTATAAAATCTGATAATCCAGATGCATGTATTTCATCTATGACTTCTCTAACTTCTGATTATTCATCCTACTTCTGACTTCTGATCTCCGGCTTCGTTGGTCTCGTGTATCCATCACATTTAGATAATGATTGGATATTTTCTATTAACAAGTAGTTAACCGGACTCCGCTTTAATTTCCGCCCCATGAGGGCCCTTATTACGATCATTCTAATCGTCATGTGTGTTGTTGCCAATGCCCAGGGAGACGGAAGTTTATCAAGCAGTCCATTTAATGCTTCACTTGTAATTGGAATTGCCGTTGCTGTCATTGCAGTCATAGCAATCGTTCTCCTGCTTCGCAGAGATGATAAGGGAAATTGATCAATCCACATGCTCTTGGGACCCGATTTCGAGTTTAGGGTTTAGAGTTTAGGTTTGGCAATTCACAGTTGACCGATGACAGTTCACAGTTGACAGCCTTAAGTATTCAACTATCATCCCCAATTCCTAATGCCTAATTACTAATTCCATTTTCCCAATTTCCAATCCTGAGCGAAGCGAGGAAACCAAATTTCAAATTTTGGTGGTTGGTACAATTATTTGACTGCATCAGGGATGAAGATTGATAATGATATTTTATTCCTCAATAATATACATGAGCACGATAGGCTGATATTATTAGTGGATGAAATAAATCAGGAATATTCACTCGGCATTACAAAGAATTACAACAAGGTGCTTCGCAACATTCACCTTCTTGGTTTTGATGTGCGAAACGAATTTGAAAGAGAGATGAAAAAAACTACAAAATCTCTCATCTGCATTTGGGAATTGGGAAGATATCTGACAATTGTTCGCATCAACAGTAATCGTGAGGAAGGAATGATGATCTTCTTTGAAAATAAATCAGACAATGACGAAGTCCTTGTCGAAGCTATCCGAATGCTTCAGTTGACCTTTCCACCTGAAGTAGTAGATAAATTTGCAATGCACTATCGGGAAATGCAATCCAATTTTGAAGAGGAAGATAATGTCGTGGAATTATCACTCGATGCCTATGATCTGAATTAAGAAACCACATGGACCTGCCTTTGCAAGATACCATGTGGTATAAGACTATTTAGCGTTGGCTCCAGGCCTTTCCGCCTGAGCGAAACACATTTACAGATCTTCTTTTTTGTAACCCTGGTGAGGCAGGAGCTTCAACTGGAGTAAAGGTCACAGGAAAAGGATGTTCGTTGTTCACCGGAATCTGTCTTGATATCAATCGGTGAATATCTCTCAGATACATTTTTTCCTCTCTATCACAAAAGGATAAAGCTATTCCACTTGCCCCAGCTCTGCCGGTACGGCCGATTCTGTGAACATAGGTTTCCGGATCGTTAGGTAACTCGAAATTGATAACGTGAGAAATCGAAGTAATATCAATTCCTCTTGCTGCAATATCTGTTGCTACAAGGATCCTTGTCCTTTGAGTTTTGAAATTGGCCAGAGCTCGTTGACGCGATGATTGTGTCTTATCACCGTGTAAGGCTTCTGCTCTTACTCCAGATGTCTGCAGGTATTTTGCAACCTTATCTGCACCGTGTTTAGTCCGGGTAAAGACAATGGCTGTTTGAATATTTTTATCCTGAAGAATATGAAGCAAAAGACTACGCTTATCGTTTTTCTCAACAAAATAAACGCTCTGTGTAACAGTGTCTGCAGTGGAAGAAGTTGGACTTACCTCAACCTTCACCGGGTTGGTGAGGATTGATCCAGCAAGATCTTTAATTGTTGGAGGCATGGTTGCAGAGAAGAAAAGAGTTTGCCTTTTTTGAGGAAGCAACCTGATAATCTTCTTGACGTCTCTTACAAATCCCATATCCAGCATTCTGTCTGCTTCATCCAGTACGAATATTTCCAGATTTGAAATGTTTACATGTCTCTGTTGAACAAGGTCCAACAACCGACCAGGAGTGGCAATAAGGATATCTACTCCTCTTCTAAGTGAACGCACTTGCTCTGACTGAGGTACTCCTCCATAGATAGTAGCGGTTGGAATTCCGGTATACTTACCATACTTCTGAAAACTATCTCCGATCTGTATAGCGAGTTCCCTTGTAGGAGTCAATATCAGTGAGCGGATATAGCTTGTGGATTGGGTTGGTTTCCTGGTATAGAGTAATTGAAGGATAGGGATGGCGAAAGCTGCTGTCTTTCCTGTGCCTGTTTGGGCGCATCCAAGGAGGTCGTGACCTTCCAGGACTTTAGGAATTCCTTCTACCTGAATGGGAGTGGGTACTTCGTATCCACCTTCAATCAGGGATTTTGTAATTGGCTCAATTAGCCTTAATGATTCGAATGACAAATTTTAGTATTTAAATGAACAATGTTTTTACTGATCACAACAATGTTGTCCCAGTACTATCTTACCCATCGAACTTTTAGAGATTTAACCTGGAGAGAAAAATGCACAAAAGGAACTGAACGAGAAGAATGAGCGAAGATAGGGATTTTCAACTGTTTAGACTATAGAACGCTCTAAATGAGGCAAATATTATGAAATCATACTGAAGTATCCGAACATTATGAAATTTGGTCTCTTCGCTTCGATCAGGATTAGGAAATTGGGAAAATGAGGGAAAGTTGAATTGTTAATTGGTTGAATAGTTGATTAGGAGGAATTAGGAATTGAGGAGGATAGTTGAATACTTAATGCTGTCAACTATACTGTCATCGGTCAACTGTGAATTACCAACCTTAAACTCTAAACCCGAAACTCTATCCAGTAATCTCAATATTCCACATACTCCTGATAATATAAGTCCTTACAATTTCTTTGATGGTATCCCGCTCCAGGCTCAGCGCAATGCCGATGGTGGCAAGGGTGTCACTGTCTGATTCCTGCCATTTTCGTGTTGAAAAGACCGCCTCGCAGCACATTGCAAATAAGGTTTGAGCAAATCCAGGATCAATTAGTGAAGCGGCCTGAAGTATGAAAGTATTTTTATCGACCGCCATATGTGCCGGATATGCAACCCCAAATAATTGCTTTATATCGGCCCCAGAAAATTTGGAACAAAACACAACGATTCGAAGGATGGTTTCTATTTGCGCATCGGAGATCTTATTCTCTCCCCTATGTACACTGGCTATCAACAGTCCAATGGCTCCTTCCTGTTCGGTTTGTAATTGATTGTTCAATTCAATGAATTAGATGAATTGTGAAAATAAGTTTTTAGGTAGATAATATTCCTCCCCTGTAAAGTTTCTGACTAAATTCTCAATTATCCATGCCGGTGAGGTCTGATCTGGAGATATATCTGCAGGCCGATTGGAGTTTTGCCGTAGAGGTACCGAAGAGCTGTTGGTGTAAAATTGAAGGTCGATTGAAGGCCTGCCGAAATCTCAACTGGTGAGGCAGGGGCGATCCGATGATTATAACCAACCGTCAATGTCTGAATAGTAAAATTCCTTACTCCGAAATGAGCATCAAGCCGGAGATCCTTGGCTGATTTGTTCACCACTTCAAATCTGCTGTAAATTGCCTGGGTGCGGAATTGCAGGTTATTCTCATAGAGAAAAGAATGTTCAGGATTGCCATCGCTATCCTTTTGGTTCATTCCCCAAACAACAGTTTGGGACCAGCTCATGGTTCTCATGGAGTGTGAATGCATGATCGAGGCCGTGGTTCGGACTACATCTTCTCCTGGCTCCAATCTCTCCGGTTCTTTCAGAAACCCTTGAGAAAATTGCAAGGCAAGAGAAGAAATTGGATTGAATGAAATACGGTAACTATAGCTATTCAACGAGATCGGATCAAAATTAAATCGCTCTTCATCAGGTTCCCTGCCATTAAACAAAGACCCTTCCAGTTTGAGTTTCCTAAAGCGCAATCCTAAAGTAGAAACACCAAAACTTGTGTGGGTTGCATCCTGCCAATGATGTCCCAGGGGTGCATTCGGATTATTCATTGCAGAAACCCGATGCATAAATGCCCCAGGGCCTAATGCAGGTTCACCAGGGTATGCCGCATACGCCGTAATATCAATATCCTTATTGACTGAGTATGTATACGCGGCACTTAATGCTGAGATTAAGTCATGAGGATGCTGTCTGTCAACCAGGCGCTGGTCCTGAAAGGTTTCTCCTGTTTGAAAAAGCAATGGATATCCGCTCTTGCCCTGTGTAAGTGGGTCCAGGCTTATCATTGCTGTAAAGTTTAAAAGACCCTTTTTTCCAATGGGACGATTATACATCCCCATCAACATATTTGGAACGTCAAAATCAGATGTCGCTTTGCTGCCTTTATTAAAGAAATCCTGATTGTTGTATCGAATGAAGATGTTCCCATGAAACATCCATCTGCCTTTCTCGGTTCTCATCATGTACATATACATTGGGCTCGCATCAGGAGCCCAGCCAGTTCCTGACCCATTCCTGCTCATTGGAAGATTCCGACTGTATGCATGTGATGGGGGAAAAGAATCGACAATTTTATTTTCCCTGACCGGATCATCATGGTGCTGGTGCTGAGCTTCGGCTAGGCAACTAATCGTTATGAAAAAAATGACAAGTGATAAGAATTTCATGCTCTCCGGAATTCCAAATTAATCAAGTCAAAACTATACCAATTAATCTCAGTTGGAAGTTAACACATGTAGTGATAAAACGTTTCTTAACTAAGAAAATAGCAAAAGCTTTGTGAAAATCTTTTTAGGCAGGGAACTCTATAGATACAAGAGGGGTTACAAGGATTTTCTGCGTTTCTTCCCAAGAACATTGAGCAAGGTATGTTCAGCAGATATCTGGTAGAGGTTCTCTCCTACCCTGGTCATACTTCCCGAAAGTTGAAATTTTGCACCCAGATTTATTTTTGTGGTGCTGTTGAAGATCAACTGAAATGCAGGTGCAATATCAATGGAGTAGTGATTTTGATCCAAACATTTTCCGCCTAATATTTCAAGGTAGAGATTTACGTTGGTTTGATGATAGTCTGTATAATTATTCGGGAAAAGCAGATACCCAGTTGAAATGGAATAATTCAACATGTTCAAAGAATGTCCCTGGTGCACGGTATGCTCACCTCGGTCTGCAAACACCCTGGTATACCCAAAGGTTCCGGACAAAGCCAATTTGTTTACTAGTTGGGTAGCGATCAACCCACCTTGAACCCCACTATTATCTCCCTCCAATGAAAGTTCCTCATAAAGAAATGGACCTCGACTATGCGACCCTTCAAGGAAAGCTGCCATTCTAAAATGACGATGCAGACCGTCTTTTGAAAGGAACCTGTATTTAAGATAACCACGAATGGATTCCCATCTAACTTTTAATGAGTAATAATCTGAAAACGTTCCTGAGAGGTGCATCATCAAATTCTTATTCAACCCCAGCATAAATTCTGGCATGTACCTCTGCTTAAAATAGTTATTGAATTTACTATCAGGATACCTGGCAGTTATTCTAAACGCGACAGATCTTGAAGGCATGTTGGAAGCTGGCTCAGAGAAGACAAATAATTCCTGGCTAATTGCGAATTCAGAAATGAGTAGGTATGCCAGTATGAAAACAAATGATCTTTTAATCATTTTCCTAACTGGTCTTTTAAATATGATTCAATCTGCTTTCTGGTTGGATCAACTGCAACGATCCTTCCCTCTTTATCAAGTAGAAAAGAATTTGGGATTTCTTCAATTTTCCATTTTGCGGCCACACCGTTGTCCCATCCATTGGATTCAATAACCTGTAGCCATTTGACGCGATCATACTTAATAGCCTTTCTCCAATCCTCCTTGTCTTCATCAATACTAATTCCCAGGATCTCAAAACCTTTTTGATTATACCGGGCATAGACAGGTGAAAGATCTTTATTGGATTTCCGGCATGGCCCACACCAACTTGCCCAAAAATCTATCAAGACTACTTTTCCTTTCAGATCTGATAAACGAAGAATCGAACCCCTGGTATCTGGTAGTGCAATTTCAGAAGCCATATCGCCAGGCTTAGGTTGTGCAATGGCGGATGTAGACATTAAACTAAAAAGGATAATCCACAAAAATTTCATGAACTGGTTTTTGGGTTTGGCTAGATTAAACTTGAAGATCGTGACCAATAATTACTTTGCATTTATATAGTAACATGGTAAATTCTGCCTGAGGCTAATTCATTGTCGGCTTTCCTGCAACATTCAGCAGCTTTACCAGTTTGAACACAACTCATTTGGGTGGAAGCCGCATATTTCTTAAACTCTTTCGGCGAGGTAAAATTTTTGTCGACCAGTGTAATTGTTTTCTCACCTTCAAGAGTTTGATTACCTGCTCTAAGGAAATGAAAAGTTTTCCCTCCAATATCAATGTGACTGTCTTTTTCAATCATGATCTTATTAAAATTAGCAGTCATTCTCAGTCTTGCAACTGAAAACCCAGCATCTTCCACAGCATTCTTCAGGATGTCAGGATCCACGCTTTTATTGTCCTTAAATGTTATAACAAATTCGGAGTTCTTAATATCTGGTTTGACCGACTCCACCGCATCCAATTGTTTGAGCGCTTCATGAATTGCTTTCGTGCACATGGCGCAAGTAAGTCCAGCGGCCTGCAAACGAGCAGACTTAAACTGTGCATGACTAGTGATTGAAGTAATCAGGATTGCTATGAAGAAAAGTAATTTCATATCTATTATTTAACCGCAAGGAAACAAAGGCGCAAGGGTACGCTAAGGTTTCCTTTGGAATCAAGAGCAAATGTACTTCATAAAGTTCCAGTTAGGAAGCAATAGAGGTGCTAACGTCAGATATTAACATGAATTAAATAGCGTATTAACCTTGCGAAACTTAGCGTCTTAGCGCCTTTGCGGTTAAAATATTTATCCTAATTAACAAAAGTCCAGAATATGCCAACTCTTATCAACAATCCTGGGGAAGGATAATCAGGGGCTACGAGGTTGTTATTTGTAAATCCGGAATTCGATCCAGAGATCCTTAAACTGTTTAAATTTTCTGCCCGTACATAGGCAGTAAATGTCTTGATCCGAAAATGGACATAGGCGCTTATCTCAGGCAGATTCCTCGTGATGAGCTGATTGTCCTGAACAAAAAACTGTCCCATCAGTGGTGAATAACCATTTGGTCTAAAATTAGTATGGTATTTAAGTTCGAGCCCGAATGCAGTATTCAAATTCTTGAAGCCAAGATTTCCTTCATAGCCAATCATATTCCGTGTAAAGAGTAATGGAATATTGATAGGAGAAGAACCTGCTTTCTGTTGGAATACTAGCCAGGATCTTAGTATCCATCTCCTGCTCAGGTTTGTAACTTTTTCCGCTCCAATCTGAAGTATGTTGAATATGCCGGTTTCCTGCGAGCGCTTATTGTAATTGCTGAAATATGTATAATTACTGATTAGAGTGTATTGCCCAGTCAATCGTAATTGTAATCCTGGCTGCTCAATAGATGCAAATAATGTCGTGAGATTTTCCTTATTGAAAGAAATTGTGCCTGGTTCTTTCCAGAATGCACTCGAAGTGTTGAATACAAATGAGGGTGTTCGATTTGTATTCCGGAAACCAATTTGAAGAGAACCCGCCTTTTTGCTCACAAGTCTTTTCAGGCTGATATACGCCTCGTAGTCACCTGCATTCAAGCCAGCAAAATATAAACTCCCGAAAGCTTCAATATCCCATTTCTGATTCTTACTTCTATTCCGGTATTCGGCATGCCCAAAAAAATTATAATACTTTTTAGACCAGCTCGAAGCGGATCCACTTGAATCGAAACTTCCAGAGAGATTTTGAATTGAGGCACCCAATTTTAAATATTGCTGAGGATTTTTCCTATCGGGAAAAGTATAAAAAGAAAAATCATTCAACAGCTCCTTCCAAGAATCCTGAAGAAAGAAAATTGCCGTAGTATCAATCTGATAATTGCTTGCGTAATAAAAACTATCTGGAGAATTATCTTCAAACCTATACCTGTACTGGCCATACTTAATACTATGTTCTAGTCGAAGTCGGGGATAGAACAACGGTATCACCACAGTATCCATCACCAGCGAGTCTTTCTGTCCGATATCATACTGTTGTCGAAGAAAGATCTCCGTTTCACGGTATTTGTTTCCAGTACCCACCCTTGTAGTAAAAAAATTTGTGCTGTTAACAGTTGGTGCTCCAAGTTTGACGGGTATTCCTGATCGGTCTTTAAACGCAGAACTATCCAGATAGGGAATGTCATTCCTGATACCTCCATTCTCAGAAGAATTCAAAGTGTTTGCAACCAGCACAAAAAAGTTACTATACCGCTTGTTGGGTGACTGATACCATGAATTAAGTCTGTAATTGTTATGATTGGCGTTATGATTCTGAAGAAACCCGGGTGAATTGATCAATCTGTATTGAAAGGCAACATTCCAGTAGGGTTTAATGTTTTGGGAATGGATCAGGTTTATCATTTGCTCCGACTTGCTTCCGAGGACGTAGCCAAGTTCAGAATATGGTCTGGTAGTGTTGTAAAGCCTCGTTTCATGTAAGCTGAATTTGTATATATCGAAAGCATGAAACCCGGGATCCCAGCCACTTTTCAGTATTGGAGAGAATAAGTAATTGTTCGCAGCATTTCCAAGATTACCTAATGTATAAAAACTTGGAGGTACAGGAAATCTGTAGGTAAAATCATAAAGTGAGCTGTCAAATTGGTAGAGCCGACTGGAATCAAGATACCGGAATCTAATTGTGATTGAATCCTCAAGGCCTGTCCGGTGTTTGAGACTGTCAGTACTTGCCGACGCGGAATTCGTTACACCTCTATTTGTTGATCCGCCCGTATTAGGGCGCGGTAGATTAGGAAGTCGGCGGTCAATCTGTGCATTTGATTCAAACGCGCAAAAAATGGTAATGAGTAAAAGAGATATGTAAAACTTTCTTCTCACTTTTTCAGAAGGGCAAATTAAAGAATTGGACATCGAGATGGGTTAGCGGATCGTTAAATGAATTCATAGAGACGAAAGCAATTGGGTAAAGATCTTCGTGAGTTTTGGTTCTGCCTGTTTCGCTGCATCCAGGACATCCTGATGAGTTATTGTATTGTGTTCATCACGTATTCCAATATCTGTTATTACGCTCATTGCAAAAACTGGTACTTGCATATGATTGGCGACAATTACTTCCTGAACCGTGCTCATACCAACTGCATCCCCACCAAGCAAATGGATCATTTTATATTCCGCCCTGGTTTCAAAAGTTGGGCCTGTGACGCCGAAATACACTCCTTCTTTTACCTCAATTCCCAAATCGGCGGCAATCCTTTTTCCTAATTTGATAAGTTTAAGATTATAGGGCTCGCTCATGTCTGGAAACCTTGGACCAAACTCCTGGACATTTGGACCGAGAAGAGGGTTCACCGTTGCAAAACTTATGTGATCAGTGATGATCATGAGGTCTCCCACTCTTAGAGAAGGATCAACCCCACCCGATGCATTCGAAATAAGTAAGGATCGGATTCCCAGGTATTTCAAAACTCTTATGGGATAGGCTACATCGGCCGCAGAATAGCCTTCATAATAGTGAAACCTTCCAGCCATTGCAACTATTTTCTTTCCTGCCAATTCCCCAAGGATGAGCTTCCCATGATGGCCCTCTACGGTAGAAACCGGAAAATGGGGAATATCATCATATTCTATTTCCCGCTCAACCTTGATATCCTCAATAAGATTTCCAAGGCCGCTACCCAACACTATCCCTACCACAGGAGTATGTTGATACAGCGATTTTATAAAGGCAACAGACTCATTTAGTTTGTCGGTGATATTCAATATGATACTTTTTATTTTATTTAAAAGCGAAGCAAATATATCAAAAACGGAAAGCTTGGCTGTAACTAGACAATCCAAGGTCAAACAGTTAAATTTGAAGTCCCGAATTGCATGGTATCGATGAAAACAGGATTCTTCATCTTATTGATCTTTATTCTAAGCTTTAACTCCAGGGCACAACTATGTACCGGAAGTCTTGGTGATCCTGTGGTTCATATCAGTTTTGGTGCTGGAAGCAGCCAGGGTTCTCAACTTCCCGGGGCTACCACAACTTATGGTTTCATAAATGGCGATTGTCCTAATGATGGGTATTATACTGTTGGCAATTCAACCACAAATTGTTTCAATAGCAGCTGGCATAATCTCAGTGAGGATCATACTCCAAATGATGTAAATGGATATTTCATGTTGGTAAATGCTTCATATCAGCCAGGTGATTTTTTTCTTGATACCGTGAGGGGCTTATGCCCAAATACTACCTATGAATTTGCAGCCTGGGTGGTGAATGTTCTTAAGACAAGTGCCTGTTCATTCAATGGTATTGATCCTAATCTCACTTTCAAGATCGAGACAAGCTCAGGGACCGTACTTGCAACTTACAATACCGGAAATATTGCAGAAAGTCCCACTCCATTCTGGAAACAATATGGAATTTTCTTTCAGACTCCAACTAACACAACCAGTGTTGTTGTAAGGATCACGAATAATGCACCAGGAGGTTGTGGAAACGATATTGCTTTAGATGATATTACCTTCAGACCCTGTGGCCCAAGCGTAAATGCCGCCCTGGCAGTCAACGGTGATACCACGGCAAATATTTGCCAGGGAGATACTTCAAGTTTTCTACTGAATGCTACTTATACTACTGAATACATCAACCCTGTTTTTCAATGGCAGGTAAGTACAGATGGAAACACCTGGAGAGATATTAATGGCGCTACCCAGACGACTTATCTCAGGTTTTCAACTGCTGCGCCAGGAACATACAGATATCGATTAAGTACGGCGGAGAGTGGAAATATCGGCCTAAGCAGTTGCAGGGTTGCTTCAAACTGGGTTTCGATCTATGTAAATGCACTTCCAGTTGTGCAGATGAGTAAGATAACTGAATCCTGCATCGGAACCACAGTCACTCTTTCGGCCTCAGGGGGGGCGACCTATCAATGGAGTGGTCCAAATGGTTTTACCGGGGCGAGTGCCCAGGTTAATATTCCAAATGTGAAGTCCTCCGATGCTGGTACTTATTATCTCTCAGCAATCAGCGATAAGGGATGCAGCAAAGATGATTCTACAAATCTGCGGGTTAATCCTTTGCCCACAGCATCAGTAAATGGCACAACAGAATTCTGTGAAGGCGCCAGCACACAATTATTTGCTGGTGGAGGGATCTCCTATAGTTGGTCACCTTCTGCCGGGTTATCAAACACTTCGTCAGCAACCCCTCTTGCTTCCCCAATAGACACCACCACCTATAAAGTGAAGGTGTTTAATCAATTTGGTTGTGCTGATTCTGCATTGATCACTATAAACATTTGGAAAAAACCTGTTGCGAACGCTGGTCCAGATAAGAAAACCAAAGAAGAAATTCCAATTAAACTTGAAGGATCTGCAGTTGGAACGGATGTAAACTTTAATTGGTCGCCACCGAGTTTCCTTGATCATCCAGATATAATCAATCCAACAACATCATCGAATGAGGATATAGTCTATACATTAATTGTTAGTTCAAATAAGGGCTGTGGGATCAGTAGCGATGAAGTATTCGTCAAAGTCTACAAGAATGTAAAAGTCCCGAATGCTTTTTCGCCAAATGGTGATGGAATTAATGACCTATGGATGATTAAAGGTTTGTCATCGTATCCCGATGCCGACCTTCAGGTTTATAACAGGTATGGTCAGGCAATTTATCGTAGCAAAAGTTACACTACTCCATGGAATGGTACTTACAAGGGAACCATTTTACCTGTGGGCACGTACTATTATGTAATTGATTTAAAAATAGGTGAACCTGTAATCGGGGGCTGGGTTTTCATCCTCAGATGATGATTCAATAATTCGTGATTAGAGTAAATTTGACAATGCAACATAAGAGGATCTATATCAAGGTTGCAATAGCTTTTATCCTGCTGACTACTGCTATTCTTCAGAAAACTGCTGCACAGCTTTGTTTCGGTAGTTTGGGTGATCCCGTAGCGCATATAAGTTTTGGAAGTAGTGAAAATGTAATCTCAATTGCTGGGAATACAACTTATAGGTCTGGTGGCAGTTGTCCAAATGATGGAGAATATAATCTTCCCTCTATAACATTTGATTGCTTCAATGGCACCTGGCATACTGTGGTTGCAGATCATACTGGAAATGACGTGAGCGGAAGGATGATGCTTGTAAATGCATCCATCGAACCAGGAGTTTTTTATGTAGATACCGTGACCGACCTTTGTCCGGGCACCAGTTATGAATTTTCCGCCTGGGTCATGAATATGCTCAGGACTTCTGCCTGCAATGGGGAAGGGATCGATCCAAACCTCACCTTTAAAATTTCGACACTGGCAGGCGTTGAACTTGCGACTTTTAATACCGGCAATATTTTTGAAACGATGCAGCCAACCTGGAACCAGTATGGTTTGTTTTTCCAACCTCCACTCGGAGTAACAACAATTGTTTTTCGAATAATCAATAATGCGCCCGGTGGATGCGGAAATGATCTTATGCTGGATGATATAACTTTTCGTGCTTGCGGACCTAATATTGTTGTTTCCTCCCTTACTGGATCAACAGATCTGCAGGTGTGTGAGGATGATCCAGGCAATCTGGTATTGAAAGGCAGTTTCTCCGCCCCCTATTCCAATCCGAGGTTTCAATGGCAGGTTGAGAACAATGGTGTCTGGGTTGACATTCCAGGAGCAAACAGTCTAACCTATTCGCGGCCACCAACTTCGCATGGATATTATTCTTACAGATTGGGAATTGCTGACCCTGTAAATTTCACGACTCCTGCATGTCGCACATTTTCGAGTCCGCTAACAATTTGGGTTGAAAAAAGTCCCGATGCACAGTTGACGAATTACGTGTATGGTTGTTTTGGCGGTGAGGTTGTTCTATTCGCCGCAGGTGGATCAACTTATCACTGGACTGGTCCAAATGGATTTACATCGGACAAGCAATCTGTTACAATGCCAAATATTCAATTTACCGATGCTGGTCAATATAAAATAAGGGTGACAACGTCTTCCGGTTGCCATGGGTACGATTCAATGAATCTCGTGATATACCCTGCTGCAACTGCGGTCATTGGTCCTGCTGCAGCAATTTGCGAAGGAGATAATACAACATTGTTTGCCGATGGTGGCCTTAAGTATTCCTGGCGACCGAGTGTGGGACTTTCACGGGACGATATTCCAAATCCTATTGCCACACCCAAGGACTCGACAGTATATTTCGTGACAGTCACCAATTCTTATGGTTGCACTGATACGAAGGGAGTGGCTGTTCATGTTTGGAAAAAACCAAAAGTTCATGCTGGTCCTGATAAGAGAACCAGGCCTGGAATTCCTGTTCAGCTAGAGGGATCAATGAGTGGAACATCCTTGAGGTTTTCCTGGACACCAACTCAATATATAACTGGAAGTACTACGCTAAGGCCAATGGTCAGTCCGCAGGAAACAACCACGTATACTCTGGCTGCGGAATCCAGTTTTGGTTGCGGAATAAGTTCAGACCAGGTATTCGTTCGTGTATATAACAGAGTCACGATTCCAAATGCATTTTCTCCAAACGGAGATGGCATCAACGATACATGGGTAATTGAACCCCTTGATCTTTTTCCAGAATCAATAACGGACGTATATAACAGGTATGGACAGCTTGTTTACCAAAGTAGAGGCTATGACAAGCCATGGGACGGTAGACGAAACGGACAACCACTTCCAGTAGGTACTTACTATTATATAATTGATCTGAAGACAAAAGAACCTCCGCTCACCGGTTCGCTTTTGATAATGAGATGATAATAATTTAAAATTGAGAATGTAAAATGTAAAATATTTTTTTACCGCAGAGAAAAGGAGAAATAGAGGTAACGCAGAGATATTCCTCTTTTACATTTTTACTTTTACATTTTCCATTCGCATCCTAGTATCGCAGAAAACTACAATCTGCTTCATCACACAACAGTCTCTTGTAAACGGGATGATTCATCACCTCCTTATAATCCATCCACTTGCCCGAGACTTTAATCTTTCTATAAACCAATCTTACTCCATGACTATAATCAACATACCAGTTAACATGACCAGTGTAAACAGGTTGAATTGGTTTTCCATTTTTCAAATGCCAGCCATATATGGCAACCCGGTTTGGGCGTGTATCTTTTGATATCTTTTCACTGAGAACGATATCTTTCTTGATTCCGGCGATCAAACCTTTCCTGCTTTTTCTTTGCCCTTCAATGATCAGATGATGATGATACATCGTGACGGTGCTGTCGCGATAAGCAAACAATGGAACAGGCTCTAGTTTCACCTTTGCATTTGAATATATTTCATCTACGATTTTTCTGGTTGGCAAAAAGCAATTGAATGAATCTGCAATACGTTGGGCAGCCATTGGAGTTAAAGGGATTCTCGCCCAATCATCAGATGAACCAATCGAGAGGTAATCCGGACTCACCCAATAACTTGCCCGGATTAATTTACCCGTCCCCGAATCCAGGATGGAAGTATTTATGCGAATGAATCTCTTCAAGAAGGCTGGTGAATTACCATTCAGCAATTCTTCCAATGCAAAAGAGTCACGTCTTTGCCAATTGAAGGAAGCTGCAGCTTTGTAGAATTCACTGCCTGTCATAGCCGGGATAATTCTATCAGGAATTGTTGGCCGGACGGTTGTACATCCCGCAAATGAAAGGAGTAAAACATATATTAGTTCTCTTGGCATTTAGGCATAAGATTTAACCGCCATGGCGCACCGGGTTTAGAGTTTAGAGTTTAGGGTTGATCGTGGAGAGGGAAATGCATTACTTACGACTCACGATTCACGTCTGCTTCGGCCTCCGATTCGCCTTTTCGATTAAGCTTCATCATTGCCGACTTTCAACCGTCGAAGTAAGGCATTCATTATTTATCTTCACCGAAATTTTTTTTATGAACCTGCATGAATACCAGGCCAAGGAATTGCTAAAGAAATACAATGTTCCAGTCCAGGAAGGAATTCCAGTTGATACACCAGAGAAGGCTGTAGAAGCATACCGACAATTGAAGGTTCAAACGAATAACAGTTTTGCAGTTATCAAGGCACAGATACATGCAGGCGGAAGAGGTAAAGGAAAGATCGTAGGAACAGAACAGAGAGGTGTTGCTGTGGCTAAGAGTGCGGATGAGGTCAATTCTATAGCGGCAAATATTCTTGGAGGAGTACTAGTGACGATACAAACCGGCGATGCTGGAAGACTAGTGAACCGGATCCTGGTTGCCCAGGATGTTTATTATCCTGGCCCCAATCCAACCAAGGAATATTATCTATCCATTTTGCTGGATAGGACAAAGGGACAAAATGTGATCATGTATAGCACTGAAGGAGGAATGAATATTGAGGATGTTGCTCACGCAACTCCTGAAAAAATATTCAAGGAATGGGTTCATCCTTCAGGTGGTTTGCAATCCTTCCAGGCGAGAAAGATCGCTTTCAATTTTGGATTGAAGGGAGAAGCTTTTAAGAATTGCGTTCGATTCGTAACCAATTTGTACAATGCCTATGTTGGATTGGACTGTGCTATGCTGGAAATCAATCCTCTCTTTAAAACCAGCGATGAGAAGATCATTGCGGTGGATTGCAAAATGAGTCTGGATGATAATGCCCTAATGCGTCACCCGGATCTTGAAGCTCTCAGAGATATTTCCGAGGAAGACCCGACCGAAGTAGAGGCACATAAATACAACCTCAACTTTATTAAGCTTGATGGTAATGTGGGTGTTATGGTGAATGGCGCGGGTCTCGCCATGGCAACCATGGATATGATCAAGTTGAATGGTGGTGAGCCAGCCAATTTTCTGGATGTTGGTGGTACTGCAAATGCCACAACTGTTGAAGCAGGCTTCAGGATCATTCTCAAGGATCCTAAGGTAAAGGCCATCCTCATCAACATCTTCGGCGGAATCGTCCGCTGTGACCGAGTGGCTCAAGGCGTAATTGATGCATACAAGTCTATTGGAAATGTTAGAGTTCCTATCATTGTGCGACTGCAGGGAACAAATGCTGAAGAAGCGAAAAAGCTCATTGAAGAAAGCGGGCTGAAGGTGCAGTCGGCGATATTATTAAGCGAAGCCGCGGCGCTCGTGAACAAAGCCGTCGCTTAGTGTTTGAAATTTTACCCCCAGGAAACGAAGGCGCCAGTTACGCCAAGTCTCCTTGCGAAACTCTGCGTACTGGCGACTTGTGTTAAACCTTCCTTTGTGACCCTGTCAGGATTATTTTTAATGATCCTTGTCACTTTGGCCTCAGCCAAAGCCCTTGCAACGCTATCGCGTTGCTGGTCATTTTCATTTCTCTGCACCTGCAAGCAAGCTTGCGTGCTGCGAAATAAAAATGCCCCGCATATATGCGAGGGCATTTGTGACCCTGTCAGGATTCAAACCTGAAACCTTTTGATCCGTAGTCAAATGCTCTATTCAATTGAGCTACAGGGCCTCTTAAATTCGGGATGCAAATATATACGAAAAAAGCAAAAGTCCCTCAGTCTCTGATTGCAGGCTTGTAGTTCTCTTTATCCATTATTATCGAAATGAAAATACAACTCTGGACTGTAGGCAGGTCTAATGATAAAGATCTCAAGGATTCCATTCAGGATTTTACAGCCAGATGCAATAAATACTTCCCCGTTGAATGGGTTATCATCTCAACAAAAAAAGCTGGTAGCATACATCCGAGTGAAATGAAATCCCGGGAAGCAGAACTTATACTTCCGATGATCAATACCAGGGATATCCTGGTTGCCCTGGACGAAAATGGAATACAAATGTCGTCGGAACAACTTGCCGGGTTTATTCAATCCAAAGGGAATGAAAGCACTAAAAGGATTGTATTCCTCATTGGAGGCGCATATGGATTATCAGAAGAAGTATTAGAGCGAGCAAATTTCAAGTGGTCTTTATCAAAACTTACATTTCCACATCAGCTTGTTAGATTGATCCTGGCTGAGCAGTTGTACCGGGCTTTCACGATTCTTAAAAATGAAAAGTATCATCACCAATAAATCTTTTTAAGATTTAACCGCAAGGAAACAAAGACGTAAGGTAACGCTAGGAATCCTTGCGAACCTTGGCGCCGTTGCGTCTTGGCGGTTAATCCTTCCCCTTAATCTTTATTTTGGTGACCTACCCTTTTAGTGTAGCTTCCTATCTCCTTACCTACCTGTCACAATTATTACCTTCTCTTTTGAAAACCTAATGGCTTAGTCTTTGTTGCACCACGCAAACTCTTTTTTTAACCTCAAAATTTCAAAACAATGCTAGTAATTGCTCATCACCACATCAGTGATCCTGAAGGATTTTGGTCACGCGCACAAGAAGTAACGGGAAGTCTGCCAGGTAATTTGAAAATTCATGGCATCTATCCTGCTACAGATGGTAAAACAGGAACCTGTCTTTGGGAAGCAGATAATGCTCAGCAAGTCCAGGACTTTCTCGACGAACATGCAGGGGCCTATGCAAAAAATTACTGCTATGAAGTGAATGTTGAGAAATCAATAGGACTTCCGCAGATCCAATTAGCAGAAGCCTCCCTTAGTTAGGAAGAGTTTGCTGATACTGCTAAAGAATAAGGCAGTGTGATTTTTTTTTCACGCAAAGACGCAAATTTTAGAGGAAGCAAGGTGAGAATCTTTGGCTGAGCCTTTTTGTTTCTTTGCGTGAAGTTTTTTATTAGAATCTTCGAAATCTAACCTACAGAGTGTACCAGGGTTAAGTTTGATTAGAAGGTGCCTGGAAGGCTTCTCTCGAGATAATATTTCACGCAAAGGCGCAAAGTTGAAAAAGACGCAAAGATTTGATAAAATGCCTAACGATTCATCTTACGCAGTTATTCTTATCGCAAAGAAAAAAGAAATTTAAACGCTCATCTGAAGTGTAGAACTTCTATTTGCTCTCCCTGAAAATCATATACATATTCTGATTTAAATTTTTCCTTCTTCCCGCGATAATAAGTTACATGCTTTTCTATTCGTCCATTCTTTCTCCATATAATGTGAATTGTACCCTCAGAACGGTCCGACATCATTTCTTTGAGATAGTCGCCATCTCTTTCAACTTCAGTATTGCTAATTGTATCCCCATTTGGTCCTAAAGAATATCCTTTTACTAATGTCTTATGTTCATATAAAAGATAGTTTGTGCTATGCAAATTACCCTTAAGATCAGAAGCAATCGATTTAATCATGTTACCAAACTGATCATAGTGGTATAAATACTTAACTGTGTCATAGGAAACCTTTTCGGAATTAAATTTGCTTATTTCTTCTTCGTTTTTCAATGCAGGTAATGCTTGTAATATTTGAATACTCTCGACAACTTCTCCACCTGAGTTGTATTTATTCAATTCTTGACTAAAAATAGAATTGCGCATATAAAAGGTTTCCATGATCAAGCTATCATTTGCATCATATCTATAGATTGTTCTACCTGCATACGAGAACTTACCTTTCTGCCGTTCATAGGAATTTTTCATTTCTAGCCTTCCGTTTTTATTGTATCGTAAAACTTCAAGAGAAGGAAAGCTATCATAAAATTTTCCTGAAGGATAAAAGTAATTAATGGAAAATACAGAGTCTTTCTTGCCAAATTTTGTGTATGTATACTTATATATTTGTCGACTGGTTAGTTGCCAACTATCACCATTTTCATCTTTTACAATAGGATTTCGGATTGCTGGACGACAACTGAGAAACAGTATTGTAAGAATAACAGGTGGTAAGTAGTTCATCTCTTGTAATTCAAAGCTTGAAACTTTTAGAAATGACAGATAGACGCGAACATTTTCGTGCTTAGCGAATTGACTAATTTAATCAAGATTTGATCATGTTTGAAGAGAAGCATTCAGTATTTGACTAACCTTAGATATGCCCTAATTGAACGATTGTCGTGCGAAAGACCTTTCACGAGGGAATATTTCACGCAACGGGGCAAAGTTGAAGAAGACGGAAAGATTTTATTTATCGATATTTTTACTCTAAATATTTGGAATTACACTTAAGTTGGAGATTGCTTCGCTAACCGCATTTCTGAAACCATCTGCTTGATACTCCGCCTCTCTAAAAATCAATTCCTTCCTTCTCCCTGATTTAATTTTTATTACAACTTTGGATTCCAGTTCATTCATGAATTTGGGTTCAGTGATATCAACTATTTTATTTAATTGAATGCTGTTACCCCAATATTTAATAAATAGATATGAATAAATTCTTTCCAGGTGTGGGTATATCCAGGTTAAAGCCGCGATGACAAGTATCCATTTATATGGCTTCCCATCAACAGCCGCACTAGCCTGAAAAGCAATCAATATAGCAAATAAAAAAAACGAATCGAACCAATACCGTTTTGTGGGGTCATACTTAAGTTTCTTGATTATTATTTTCTCCTTATCTAACACAACTCTGCTGTCAATAGTATAAAAATCCATTGCGTTTTGATTTTGATTAACTGGGATGTTTATCTTGACGACCTTGGGGAGGTTCAGCCGGACTAAGCCGGGATGAAATTCAAAATTAAAGCGAATCCTAAATAAATTTTACCGAAATAGGAGAAATTTATTACTTCTCCAAAAGGGTTTCAGACCAGACCATCCGCAATCGTTATTTTTAAGCTTAAAGCTTACATATGCGATACTGGCTGTTCCTTCTATTCTGTTTTGGGTATTCAAATATTGCACTTCCCCAAACACCCACTAAAGAAGACATAACGAGGTTCTGAAAGATAAATGGGAACGGGCAGCTACTGACACTGCTCCCAGGGTTTCTGTTGACATCCGCGAAATCATAATTGGGACTACTGCAAAAGCAACCCAATCCCAGGAATTGAAAGGAATTCCTAAAGATGCAAATGTTACCAATGCCAAAATTGACTTCATAATGAACTTATTCTATAACGAAACACAAAGAATAAGAAGAGTTACCACATCATGGGTTTTTAAGAACAAGGATGGCGAATGGGCTATCAAGGATAGCATAACAATTTATCCTGATAGAAAGACTTTGTGAGTAGAGATGATTATGGTTTCGCCATAAGATGATAGAAACTGAATTCATGGAGTTCCTTCAAATAAATATCTCTTTGAATTCCCTTATTAAACTAAACTGCTCTTCACCAAGAAATACAGATTTCTTTGAAATGTATTGCTTTAGTTCAGCATAGTTCTTATGATAGAACTCTGAGATCTTAATGAGCTTCCTCTCCCCTTCCATCAGGTATAAATATTCATACTCATTGTATTTCGATGGAAGAATTGATGTTCTAAAACCGTTAAATTCTTTAAATAATCGTTCCCTGGTTTTACCTAGCCCGCAATAGCCAGACCAGGAAATTCTATCACCTTCAATCTTTACTTTAATAATCTTCGTTCTGAATTCTCCGAAAATCAACCAAATCTGGAAAAAAGCAAAAAATATAAAAAAGATAAATATTCCGTAATCAGGCAGCCCATTCGTTGTGATATAGAACCAGACAATGAAGAATACTAATACAAATAAAAACACTACCATACCGATAATCACTGCGATCCACATTTTAAATCGTGACTTTAATAGCATGGTTGTCTCAGATAATATGTTGCTTAATCAGAAGTAATAATACCCGGTAACTTTCTTTAAGAATCCAATTCATTTAATAACTCTTCTGCTTCCCTCAACGACTTATTATAATTTTTTAATACCCATTTTGAAAAGAATAGTATAAAAATATATCCCAGGGAAAATGCAAGTATATCGAAATATTTACTGAGAGTAATATCTTTACCAACGAGAAGTTTTGATGATAAAATAATGATTGCAGCCATTAACAAATAACTAAGAGTAATACTTATTTTCTGAATCCTATTAAATCGTATTTTTTGAACTGCAAATCTCCTGAGGGTATAAACATGTGAATTATTAGGATCCCCGATAATCATGAATTTCCGTAAACTTATCAAACTCAAGACTGGAAGAATTAATAAAAGCAATAAGGTCATAAAGCCAACAATTTGCAAAATTGGAGTATCTAATTTATAAAAGCTGATACCGATATAAATTGCACCCAAAGCACATACAATTGCGCCCATTATTTCGGGATAGATTATTTTATTCAATCTTCCATGATATTTTGCTTTTGTCATCTTATCGATCCCTTTAGGTGTTAAATTTTTCTGTTTGGCTAACTGGGAGTTTATTTGCTCCCAATTAGATTTTAGCTCATCTAATTCCATGATTTTCTTTTTGAAGAATTTGTTTCTTTAATTTTTCTTTAATACGGGAAAGCTTTGTCCCAACATTACTTGTTGATATACCCAGTATTTGACCCATTTCTTCATAACTCCTGCCTTCCAGGTATAGCATAACAATTCCCTTTTCGAGTAGATTTAGCTTACTTAAGTGTTCTCTTAACAACTTCCATCTTTCTTCAGTTATGTCCTCATCTGAATTATGCAGTTCAACAAATTCCTCTGATATGGGGATTGTTGAAACCTTTCGTCGAGAAATTTTTAGATGATAGATTGAGACATTCATCGCTACTCGATACATCCAGGTACTTAGTGCAGATCGTTGATCAAAAGAATCAAATGATTTCCAAAGCTGATAAATGATCTCCTGGACTAAATCATTCCTGTCCTCAGAATCATTTGTATATATAGCTGCTACTTTATAGATCAGGGCCTCATTCTCCTTTATAGCGGATATGAATGCTTCTTTCTTGCTCACTTATATCGTCTGTTTTTTGTACTCACATTCATATTAGTGTACTACACTCACTAAAAATCACAGTGGGCAGTGAAAAAAATTGAAGTATTTGAGAGATCGAGAGGTTCCCAAATAGAACTGTTCAGAGTTTATGATCCAGTCCAATGAGAACAATTTAGTAGATTTAAATGCATGAATCTCCATTTCTAAATTTCAGATGATGAAAAAAGCATTGCTTTTATTTACAACGCTGTTCTGTTTACTGAGTACTCAAGCACAGGTAACGGATAGCTTGCCCTGCCCTCCGATTATTCTGGATGGTCCTCCTCAGAATAAGATCATTGAAGGCGATACTGCTATCATTAACGTACGACCCTTTGACAAAGCTTACGAGAATTATTCTTTTACATATAATTGGTCACTCGACAATGGTAACATCTTCATGGGACAGGGTACGAGCAGAATATATGTTGAAAAGATGGCCAAAGGAAAAGCACTCATCGCGACTGTTGAGGTTGGAGGATTAAAACTTGAATGTCCAAGGGTAAAATCAATAAGTATCGAGGTTATCGAGAAGAAGGATAAAAAAGAAAATCTAAAAGAACAAGAAGCAAGGACCAAAGGAAGAAAATCAAATTTCTAAAAATCAATCCCTTGATAATTGGTTCTTAACTCTTATTCTTTGGAGTTTGTGATTTGGTTCTTGTTCCTTAGTCTAAAGACTTTCGATATCGAATACATCCTTTCATAAATTCCGGCCATTCAGGAACAGAGATCTTTGGATCTATTTTTTCTGGAAGAAGATTCCAGAGTTTTGGATGATGCCAGCACAATTCCTGACCCGTGCTATCCCTATGTGCCCGGATACCAGTTCTTAACTTTTTTACTTCTTCAATTAGCTGTTCAGTGTTCATTTGGTCTAAATCTTCATCCATAAATATGCATTGCAAGCTGAAAAAAGTATTCTGTCTTGAAAGATCAGTCTTCGACTTCTGACCTCCGACTTCCGACCTCAGACTTCGGCTTCCTTCTCCCCTAGTAATTTCTTTATAATCACAACCTGGCCCAGATGGTAATGAGTATGCTCTGTAACACCCAGAAGATTTCTGTAATAAGTGCCATATTTTTCATTTGAAAAGGTCTCGCCAAGTTTACTCTCAGGTAATTGTTCAACCAGGATTGCAAACCTTTCTGCTTCCGACCAGGTTTTGTCCAGGAGTCTATCCCAATCATCCTGCGACTGAATTGGTGGATGGTCAAAACTATATTTATCATGTGCATCGAGCGATCTGCCCTCGAGGACTTGCAGAATAGCGTTCACATAATAATTCATATGGAAAACAAGGGCGACAATCGTGTTTAATGAATCAACTTTTGTTGTGGCTTGTTCCCATGTTACATTCCCCAAAGTATTTTTAAGGTTCACTGATGTCCAGTTTCCACCAAAATGGACATCCCTGAAATGCTTTGCTATTTGCTGAGATAGGTTCATTACTAGTTTCAAAGATTTCAAATATTCATGCAGCCTTAACCTAACCTATTACTTTTTCATTGCAAGCTGCTTATTCTTAAACTGGGTAAATCTGGAAACTGATTTGGTTGTGTCCTTGTCAAATGGAAAATAATCAAGCACATCGTATTTCCAAATATTAGTTGGAAAAATAACAACGAGGTTCGCTGTTTTCTTACCGATATTCTTAAACGCGTGTGGAACTCCCGGAGGAATATTGACCATATAAGGTCCTTTGATGGTGAACATCGTGTCGCCTAAGGCATATAGAATATCTCCTTCCAGCAAAACATGCGACTCCTCCCCTTCATGAGAATGCATTGGAGGCGCGCCCCCTGGAAAAGTTTCTGTAATGCCTATTGTTAAATTCTTATAGCCATGTCTTTGTCCTTCCATGACATGCACATACTCCCCAGGACCCGGATTAATAACTGGAAGCTTATCCAGCGTTACTGCATGATCTGAAAAATATTTCATGCCGGGTGGAGTGAAACTACCTGGTACCGAGCGTCTTTCTAACACTTTGAGTTGGTGATGCTGTGCATTCAACCCGGCGATAATTGAGTCAGGGACCTGCTTATTTTCCTCTACGAGATTGCTGATGGAAAATGTCTCTTTAGTAGTGCTTGCATTCGCTTGTGATTCTTTTGGCCCTTCATTTTCAGAACAGGAATTCATCATTATTCCAAATCCAAACAATAAGGACATGAATATGTCTTTTCTCATAACATTTTGTTTTGATTAAAAATTAGCTATAGGCTGCATAGTCAATTTACTAAGTTTGGTAGTCTGCGTTCTCCCGAAACTGTACCACTTGTTGATATCACAGAATGAACTGGCCAAGCCTGGGCTTGAATTTCAAACAGTAACCTATTTGATTACACATATATGTTTGGTGAAAGTTCAGAGGCCTCACATCTCCTACTTATATGCTATTGCTGCACTTGAAGGTCCTGCAAGTGGGATCAGGGATGTTGATTTGAATCCTACTTTTTTTGCCCATTCGGTGAATTCAGCAAAGGTGTAGTCAAACCCAGTCCCGGTCTCAATTAGCATATTTAAACTCATCATCAATCCGAAAACATTTTGCTTTCTTTCATCATCGATGATTGCTTCAAGAGCTACGAATGCGCCGCCTTCCGGTAATGCTTCATATGCTTTTTTCATCAGCATTAATTTCTTCTCTTGATCCCAATCATGCAGGATATTCCCCATTGTTATAACATCTGCCCTGGGAAATGGATCGGTAAAAAAATCACCGCTTGCGGCCTTCACCCTCTCCGACAATTGAAAGCGTTGTATGGTTTGCGTTGCAATTGGTTCCACAGCAGGAAGGTCCCAACTGGTACAATTCATATGAGGATTATGCTTTGCCACCATTAGGGATAAAAGCCCAGCAGAGCCACCAACATCTACCAGGGACTTATACTTCGAAAAATCAAATTTCTGGGCGAATGTCATAAAGTTGCCCATTTGAATACCGGACATGGCGTCAATAAACTCTTTCAGTTTATTAGGATCCTGATAAATTAATCCAAAGAAATCCTCGCTTTTTTTCGCTTCGTTTTGAGGAAGACCCGTTAATAATCCTTCTTCAAGGTTACCCCAAAATGTATACAGCCGATTATTCAGCATTTCAAGCATTCCCCCAATGTAAGTTGGCTTCTTCTTATCCAGGAAGGCTTCGGTATCAGGTGTGTTAGAATAAACTGCAGTCTCTAGCAAACCTTCTCTATTGAGAAATTTAAACCCTGTCAATGCATCCAAAAAATCATAGACATTCCTATCAGAGCATTTTAGATTTAAAAAACTTTTAATCTCCCTGGCCGACATCCCTTTTTGTTCAGCAAGTTTGGTGAACAGTCCAAATTTAATCGCCGATAGAAGAATTTTTGATGCCCAGAAACCGGTGCCGATTTGCATAATGCCTGCCGGAGAGGGTTGATTAGTTTGATTTTCCATTATTGTGGGTTTGTTTTGTTTTATACTATCATTTCTAAAACTTAACCGCCAAGTCGCCAGTGCGCAAGGGAACGCCAGGATTTCTTTGCGTAACCTTGCGTCTTTGTGTCTTTGCGGTTAGATTTCATTCTGGTCAGCTGAATTATGGAAGTTACTGGACGCTCAAACAATTATCAAATTATGAATCGCACATGAGTCGCGAAGCGAGACGCTGAGGGAAATAATTCTCAAATGGCGCTTAGCTGAATACACACGATGTTTTGCACCTACGGTGCAAGAAACTCCCCAGGCCAATTCTCCTACCGACCTTTTACCCCTATGGGGTAATAGAAATAGATGAACTAAGTATTGAAGCCCGACTGGCCTACCCGTTCGGACGGGGAGACGGGTGGAAAGAATATTAAAACACTTTTTTCAATTGTTGAAATTTAGCGCTGTGAATTGAAAATTATTCTCAGCTACGACCTCACCCCTCACAGAAGAGCGGAGAGCTGGAGCGTGGAGTGCGAGGTATGTGGAATATTGAACATTGAGAATATAGAATCTTTCTTCGACCTCACCCCAACCCTCTCCACTTTGTGGAGAGGGAGCATAATGATTCTTTTCCCTCTCCGCAACGCGGAGAGGGTGGATCGCGAGGCGAGACGGGTGAGGGAAAATGTTGAACTTTTCGACCTCACCCCCTCACAGAAGAGTGAGGGTGGAGCGCGACGTATGTGGAATATTGAACTGAGAATGGAGCATCGAACATTCATCTTTCTTCAACCTCACCCCAACCCTCTCCACTTTGTGGAGAGGGAGCAATAATGATTCTTTTCCCTCGCTGCAACGCGGAGCAGGTAGATCGCAAAGCGAGACGGATGAGTAAATATTTTATTCCCCTCTCCTTCGGAGAGGGGTTAGGGGTGAGGTCGGATTTTGAAGACGATCATTCCAATCGTTCATCAACTTTTATCTTTCTGAATATCTTGAGCTGAGTTTCCAAAACTGCCTCATTAAATCCGTGCGCAGTTTTTGGTAACAAGAAGTATTCTTTTTTGGGTGCCTGGAGCTTTTCGAAGTAATCTTTGGTAAGTTCCTTGGGTGTTAATAGATCTTCGTCACCCTGGATCAGGTAAACAGGAATTTTAAAAACAAGAAATTCTTTCAGCATGTTGATCTTTGACCGCATAGGTTCAACTCCTAACCTTTTATCTCCTACATAATTTACGAATGAATAGTCATCCCCATCTGCCCTGTGTTGACTATCTGTCACGTTCTCGTACTTCAGAGATTCGACGAACCATGCATCCGGAGGGGCAATGGAATTTTGTCGTTCATACTTCTTCACAACTCTAAATAACTGACCCGCATCTCTTGCTCTATCATAAGGCGGCTTACCTATCGCATTTAGAATATCCAGTGCGTCCTTGTCATTTTTCTCACTTGCAATCTCAACAACTTTGTTGTAAAGTGTCAATTCATGATCAGACGGATTGACGATTTGAGAATGGCCTACGTAGGCATAAAAGAGCTCTGGTCGTTTTGCAGCCATTTGAACTCCTAGAACAGAACCCCAGGAAGTTCCGAAAAGAATTATTTTCTCTTTGCCCAGGTGTTTAGTCAGGTAAATTGACAACGCAATTCCATCAAGCACCATCTGCTCAACAGTCAGGGGATTTAATTTTAGATATTCAGGGGTTAATTCAGGGGGAGCCTTGCGACCAAATGTCTTACCCGTTCCTCGTTGATCCCATTGGACTATTATAAAATCCTTTTCAAATTCTTTGTATAGATTTTCAGAATAAGGACTGATCGGGCTACCCGGACCCCCGTGCAAAAATAATATTGCAGGCTTTGATCTTTCACCCTTTATCGTTACCCATTGCTCAATGCCGTTAATCACAACAAACTTTTCCTCATTTATTTCATGATTAAGTATTGAGGCAGAAATATTTTTATTTACCCCGGCAAATGAGTGGAGATTAGTAAACAGTCCTGCAACGATTAAAATCGCTGGCCATGCAATGCGTTTCCTCATATGAATGCTTGAATGCAATAGTCGCCAATTTATTCCTGATATCATCAACATTCCTGAGTAGAACACAATTAACCGAGCAGTTACTTATGAAACGATTCTTTCATCGCGGCTTTTACAAGGTTTGCGAATTCCTTTAACTCTTCTGCGTTTGCAGGGAGTCCTATCAGGCAATGAATTTGCCCGGCGAAGCATTTTTCCCAAACCTTTACCCCTGACTGCCTTAATCTATTTGCGTACAATATTCCGTCATCCCTTAATGGGTCAAATTCAGCATTGATGATCACTGCTGGTGGCAAGTCTCTTAAATCTTCAGTAAGAATGGGTGATACCTCAGGATTTTTATATTGGCCAGGTGCATAGGTTTCTACAGCAAAATATGTGAGCGCCTTAGTTTGAAAATATCCTTTTGCATTTTCCTGGTATGAGCGAGATGTCTCCATATTCTGAGGACTCAAATCAATGGGAAGTCCGTTCAATACCTGAAGTTTTATTCTTTTACTAATTCCTTCTTTTTTTGCCCGATGTGTTATCACAGTCACCAAATTTGCCCCAGCACTGTTTCCTATCATTGCAATCCGACTTGTATCCCCCCCATATTCACTACCATGTTGGGATATCCACTTAAAAGCATTGTAACTATCATTTACAGCAGCAGGAAATTTGTTCGATAGGTATATTGCGAAGTTGCTCAATTGTAAAGTCTGTATGTCCGATCATCTTCAGAAATCCTGCAACTCGCGGATCAAGCTGCCGTGTACCGCAAGTTTGAGCATGAAGTTCTTGATGAAAAGCAAGCGAGAAAAAAATTAATAAAGTAATTAGAATTGATTTCTTCATGGAGTAATCTACTAATTGGTTATAGCTTAAGCCTCATTTGAGAATAAACTTCGCATTAATATTAGCGGTCGCCACTGGAGAATGAGCGGTAACCGCTGTTTGAAACTTAAAAGTTCACTCTTCCTTATTCGATGTCGATATGGACGCACCATGATTTTTTCGGATTTCTTCCCACTTCTTAATTATCTCATTTGGTTTAAGATTTCCAGTCAACCCGTTTCGGTCAAAAAAATTGAATCCGATATCAAAGGTTTTATCACTCCCGTCTGATGTTACAAATCGGTAGAGGCGTCCATCTGTTCGACTTATCCTAATATTTCCTGTTCCGTATAGGTCAATTTCGTTCGCTTTAGAAGGAAGATTTTTTGATTCCCTAGCTTGTCTAAGTAGGTTCCATAAATAGAAAGTTTCTGATCTGGAAAAGCCTAAGCCCAATTGGAAATGAATCATTATGGTCGTTGGATCTTTAAAGATAGAATGAACAACCTCTAGTGAATCAAGCTTTTTTAGTTGATACATATTATATACAGGCATATATGCCCAATATAATTCAGTTGAAGCGACACTACCATAATCTCTTATATTTTTAATGATTTTGCCTTCTTTGATGAAGGTCATCGTAATCTCATGTTGATCTGTCCAATCAGAGGAATACTCATTTTTCAAGCTATCTATGCGGGCAAGCTTAAAGCTGGACTCTATTTGTTTGAATTCTGCTTTTGTGATTGAAAAGGAAAATGACCCTCTGCTGTTATTATGGTCTAATCCAAAATAAATAGCTTCCCCGGATTGTTTAATGATAGTTTTATTAGTTACACTTGACACGACCAACTCATCAAATAAGGTAGTTGTATCAAGTTTCAATTGGGACCGGGTAAAGGTAGATATAGCTTGGTTGCTTGACTGCAGGACTAAGGTATCATTTGCCAGTCTTAGAATTCTTCTTCCTTCCCAGGCGATATCATTTAAATTAAAGACCAGTAAACTGTCTCCCTTTATTTTATAGCGTGTCTCAGTACCTAAATAAGAAATATTTGTCTCCTCTATGCTATTCCCAGTGGCTTTCTCCATTCCCGGAATCCGGGTTTGGGTCTCCCGGAAGTATCCTAGTTTATTATGACAAACGCCATTGTCAAGAAACGAGTAGCCTTCCTTATGCCTCTGAGTAACTTTGGAACTGTCATTCTTAATTAAAGTCCAATCGCCCACAAGCAAGTTTACATAAGGACTCCTCTGCTCAGTATCGCAGGATAATAGGATCGAAAATAAAAACCAGATTGGAAGTTTTGAGCTGGGCATAGAATATTCGGTGAACAGTTTTCAGGTAAGTAGTTGAAGAAATATCTTTTAAAATTTTTTATTTCACTAACAAGTATACCCACAATAGAAAACCCATTTGGGTTTTGCCTTAAATGCTTTTATCCCTTATCAACGGCCAGTATCGTTTGCAACAGCACATTCGCTCCGTTGGTCATGTCAACTGTTTTAGTAAACTCCTTAGGCGAATGACTGATCCCACCTACACTTGGAACGAAGATCATAGCCATAGGTGCAATCAATGACATTTGAGATGAATCATGATATGGTCCGCTCTGCATAAACCTGGTGCGAAAGCCCAACCCTTTGGCAGATGTATTGATTGTTTGCTGAAGTGCTTTATTGGTAAATGCAGGATTTAGGACGATAGCCTGTTTCTGAAAATTAATTTTCGTTTTCGACTCCTTGGAAATGATTGCAGCTCTTTTTTCAATCTCAGCAAATAGCATTTCAATTTTTTCAAAAGAAAGATCACGGATTTCTAATCCAAGAGTAGCCTTGCCAGGTATAACATTATAAGCACCCGGAAAAGCATTGATCTTGCCGATGGTGCCTACGTGGTTGCCTTTTGTGCTGGTGACGACTTCATTTACTGCCACGACTAATTTCGAAGCCGCTAACAAAGCATCCTGTCGCAGGTTCATAGGTGTAGAACCCGCATGGTTGGCAACACCTTCCACCGTAATATCCCAGGCCATCCTGCCAATTATTCCAGTAACAACGCCAACCTGTATGTTTTCAAGCTCAAGAATACCACCTTGTTCAATATGCAATTCTATGAACGAGTGAAAATCTCCTTTTTGACGAATGCAGGATTGAATGTCGTCAGGATTTCCACCAATTGCTCTGATGCCTTCCCCGTTGGTTAATCCACTTGGGCTGACTTGTTTTAATTCTTCAGGAGTAATTCGGCCCGCCATTGCTTTACTGCCAACAGTCCCACCTTCCTCATTTCCAAAAATAATTACTTCAAGAGGATGGTTTGTGATGGCTTTATTGTCATTCAACACTTCGATTACTTCGAGTGCGCTAATTGAACCAAGGGTGCCATCGTAGTTTCCTCCATCTGGCACCATATCGATATGCGAACCAATGGCAATAGGTTTGAGCGATGGATTTTTTCCTTTTCTTTTTCCTATAATATTTCCGCCGGTATCAGTGCTTACTTCAAGACCCGCCTTCTTCATTAACTCGCTAAACCATGCCCGACCTTCGATGTCACCTTTAGTGTAGGCAACTCTATATCCTTGTCCCTTTTCATTCCTGCCAAATTTGGCCAACTCCAGGATGCGATTTGCAATGCGTTCTTCGCTTACTTTCAGATTACTGAGGCCAAAAACTCTACCCTGAGAGTTCATAATACCAATGGCACCAACGCCAAAGGCTGTTAATGAGGAATTCTTAAGGAAGGTTCTTCGTTTCATGATTTTTGAATTTGCAATTTCATAATCGAAATGTGATCGAAGTGAGTATGCAAAAAGTCTGACTCCATGCACCCTTAGGAGGGATATACGCTTTAATCTATCAAATTGAAGCAAAAAAAACCTTTCTACCGAGTGCCATCTGCTTCCTAAAAGGTTTCGCCGAGTCTCCTAAACATTTCGACCGTATTACAATAACGAACATCCTTGGCAATACACACGTCTGGAATCTTAATTTTACTTTTTCTACTAGGTTCACTAATTTCCTGAGTCACCAGCACTCGATTTATTGAATCATCCAAGACAAATCCAATTATGAACGCATCAGCTTCATCAGCATGTAAAAACTCACTGATAGCATTTGGCAAATAGTGCTCGACTTTCGAACTTGCCCAATTTACTATCTGAGAATAGGAGTCAATTATAGTTGAGGTATCTTTAAAAAAATCGACTGGGAGATTTGTAATGCACCAGTGCCTTAAAGCATCTTCATGGTCATAAATTTCTTTTTTGACCTTATCAATACTAATGATTTTTTGCTCATTCGCTAATTGTTTGACTTTCTTCCAAAAACTCTCTGCGACATCTAGCGGGTAGGTTACTCTGTGAGCCTCTATAAAAAAATTGCTATCAACTACATAAATGTCCATTTACATAAAATGCTGGCTAAAAAAGTTTTGAAATGTATCACCTCTCAAACTTGTGAGTCGATAAGCATCCCGATATAATAGTTTCCCTGATTTGACAGCATTATTTACGTGAGCAGCAAATGTCATACTCAATCGTTTCCTAGTCGTGGCATAAAAATCACCTCCCGAACTTTTTGCTCGTTTATGGGCTTCTCTATTTACATACTCATCGTAAAATTCAAAAAAATCCTTTCTGGAGATCTTGCCCGTATCCAAAGCTCTTCTTGCAATCACAATTTCACTAACCTTAAAATACCGAGCGACTAATTTGATGTTGGAATTTGCGCCCCATACTTTAATAAATAGACTTTGGGGAACCAAGAATTCTGCAGCGACCTTATCACAAAGTATTTCTATAGTATCGTTTGCAGGTTGGAGTTTACGAAAATCAAATCCAGCACTATGCCCAGTCCAAATATGTGCCAATTCATGTACAATGGTAAACATTTGAGCTGCTTTTCCATCGGAATTATTAACAAACATAAAAGGAGCCATTTCATCAACTAATACGAATCCACGGCACTCTTCAACCAAAATCGGGCGATGTGTATTGTTTTCAACCACTCCATTGAAGACCATAATAATTCGCAATTCTTCAATTTTTTGAGTAAGGTGATTTAAGGCCTCTTCCCATTTATCAAATATACTTGCCCAATCTTCAGCTAGGCTTAAGGTGGATCTAATGTCTGACACAATTTGATCAACGGAGAATTTACCGTTGAATTTTCCAACAAAGGGCAATGGTTCCAAATCAATTTCTTTTAGATAATCGCTTAACCAATTTTGCCTTTGTTGAATAAGCAAAATAGTATCATAAACATTTAAACTTACTTCGTTGGTTTTATTACTATTAGTACGGAAAAATGGTATTGGCAATTTTTCTATTGGTGGTTCGGACAATAAAAGGTACCCAAATGGAAGATGCACTTTTTTTGAAAAGTCTTCAAGTTGCTTGACCGTTGGCCTTTTCTCGCCTCGAATCCATTTCTCTATCTTGGGCATTTTCGAAATGAAATCTTGCATATTAAATCCCGCACGTGCAATTGCCCATTTAAGAATCTTTGAGTTAATGTTTACTTCCGTGCGCATTTGTTTGCAAGTTTATACAAAAATGGAATATCCCCTTGAGCACATTTTAGGACACATGTGTCATGCCGATCGTAACGTGCAATAAAATTCAAAGAAATAAGAATACTTTTATTTATGCAAAAACATTCCCATATGCTTGCCCCAATAATTCAAAAGTGAAAAAGTTGTTACTTTCAGCAGCACTGTGAGTTATATCAGTCCCCTTTTCTTAAGATCAAAAACAATTTCATTGACCGTCTTAATGCAGAGAGACAACAAATCTTGTGCTTCATCACTACTATACGTATTTTGTGGATGCTGTGTCTTATTTCGGTAAAATTTACGTAAACTCCCAATATTAATGACTAATTGCTCATCAGGCGCTGGAGTCAATGTGCCAGCACCTATTCCCTTGGTAATTGCGGTTTCAAACGTACCCCAAGTATCTTTTTCTGTTGAAGAACATGCAAAGAGTTTTTCATAATACATTTTAAGAACGTCTTCTGTACCACGAAGTGCATGAAATGAACAAGCTGTGTACCTGTCAAAAGCTAAACATTTACCGCTTTCTTCGAAGTCTATTTTTGCTATTGACGGCAGAAGAATAAATGTTTCCTTAGAAAAAAGATGTTGAATGCGTAGAAGTAAAATTTCATTGCTGTGACGTTTCTCATCAAGTAAGTAAGCTATCTTAGTATTTAACTCAGCATCTAGTGTCATATCAATTTTTTTGAGCTTACCCACAATAACTTGCCAAAATGCATCATCAATTTGTAGGTTCTTAGTCTTTTTATTCGTCCCCAATTTCTCAATTTTTTCCAAGTCAGGTATAAGGCCCACTAACCTAATAGAGGATATTGTCACGCGCAAATCAAGCTTTTTAATCAATTCGGAATATCTTTTTAATGAATCATAACACTGAAAATTTGTAGATTCATTGCTTTCACTAAGTAGTAACCTATAATTATATCCAAAAGAGTAATAATCGTAAATTTTAATTTGTTCCATAATTCAATATACACTAAAAAATCACCGAATATGAGAGCCATCTCCCAGTTTCTTTAGTACAGTGATTTCTCGGACAAATTATTCTTCAGGGGGAAATGGCAATCCCGCGAAAACCTTGACTGTATTGAAAAATAAAAATTTAAAACATCACGCCACGAGTATCTTTGGCCTCCGTTAATATTGCAAGAAATTCTCCATTCCTCATATGAAGAAACGCTATTTGCTTGCCTTCCTACTGATTTTCATCTGCTATTCATTTTCTCATGCCCAAGTCTCCATCACCGGCAAGATCACCGACGAAAAATCAATTCCAATTTCCGGCGTATCAGTTCATCTTCTTAATACATCCTGGTCAACGACTACCAACAAGACTGGAGAATTTGAATTTGATAAAATTCCAAGGGGGATTTATATTATCGAGTTTTCTGCTTTTGGTTTTGCAAGTCTGAGCACAGAGATCAACGCAAATACAAACTTGAATATTGGAGAGGTTCTTCGTCCATCGTTCAGAGAACTAGGACAAGTAACCATCAGTGCACAGAAAACAGATGAAATTCATCAGAAAGCTGCAGCCAGTATCACCTCTTTGTCATCAAGAGAAGTGGAGCAATATAGAATATGGAGCACGACTGATCTAACTGCCATCGCTCCAAATCTTACGTCAGCAGAATCGGGGGATAAACGCAATGTGACATCCATTAGGGGAATAGTTAGTACCTCCTATGAGCAGGCCGTCGCGACGTATATCGATGGTGTTAACCAATTTGGTCTGGATACTTATATCTCTCAACTTTTCGATATTGAAAGAATTGAACTGCTTCGTGGGCCACAGGGAAATTTATACGGACGAAATGCAATGGGTGGTGTCATTAATATAATTACAAGGAAACCAACTAATAAACTGGCAGCATTTGGCGAAGTATCTCTTGCGAATTATGGACAAACAAGAATTGCTGCCGGACTTAGATTTCCAATCATTGCCAATAAATTATTCGCAGGGGTTGCAGCCATGTATGAGGTGGATAATGGTTTCTATGAAAATGAATTCAATAACACCCGGTACGACAAGAAAAATTCTCTCACTGCTAATTACTATATCCGCTATGCAGCAAATACACCCTGGTCGTTCACAATGAATCTTAAACATGCCAATAACCGAAATCGTGGACCCTTCCCTTTGACCTTTGGAATTGATGAATCATTTCAGCGACCATTCATACTAAACCAGAATGCAGTTACAAGAATGGAGGATAATATTATGAATGGTTCAGTTTCCGCTGTCTACAATGGAAATAAATTCAGCTTCAGTTCTCAGACCAGTATCCAATCGAATTACAGGTTTTATGAACAGCCAATCGACGCCGATTTTTCACCTCTTGATGCGGTATCCATCCAAAATAATTATGGGAAGGACTGGAATAAGGTAAATGTCATTACACAGGAACTGAGATTCTCTTCTCCAGCTTCTTCAACGAATCGATTCAAATGGCTGGCAGGAGCATACTTATTCCATCAGAAAAGTCCGGTGAAACAGACCACACTTTTTGGAGATGACGCAACGCTCACGGGTGCACCCGAGAACAATTTCTCACTTATCAATTCTACTATCGCAAAAAATTCAGGGCTTGCTTTATTTGGAAACGGAACTTATTCATTTGGAAAATTTCAACTGGGTGGAGGATTGCGTTTCGATCTTGGGAAGAAAAAACAAAATATCCTGGGCGAGTATCAGAAGGATCCAGATCCAACTCCTCAATTTGATTTCAGACCAGATACTTCAGCATCTGCAAACTTTCATGCATTCTCTCCAAAAATCAGTCTCAGCTATCTTCCGTCTTCAAACCAAACATTCTTCATTATTTATAGCGATGGGTTCAGAGCAGGTGGCTTGACTCCTTTGTCTGCAGATCCATCGCAACCTCCTCTCTATGCATACAAACCAGAGACCAGCCATAATTTTGAAGCCGGTATAAAAAATACGCTGGCAAATAAAAAACTCTCTATAAACCTTGCGACTTTTTATACTACTGTATCTGATGTACAAGTCCCGACGCTGGTATTGCCCGATGCGGTCACCATCACAAGAAACACTGGCAAACTTTCCAGTAAAGGATTAGAATTAGAGTTGAACGCAATTCCCATGAAAGGCTTCGAGTTGAACTGGTCGCTGGGTTACACAAATGCCAGGTTTGATGAGCTCAAAGTCTCCCAGAATAATTCCGCAATTGATCTCAAAGGAAAGCGACAAATTTTCACTCCTGAGGTGACTTCCTTTTTAGCGGGTCAATACAATCTTGATCTGAGCAAGAAGAATCAATTCATTGTTATTGTCAGAGGTGAATGGAGATACCTGGGCCGTCAGTATTTTGATCTTGCAAATACGCTTCAGCAATCTCCGTATAGCATTTTGAATGGAAAACTCGGGATGGAGATGAGAAATGTTTCAATTATGCTGTGGGGGAGAAATCTTGGGGATAAGAAATATATCCTGTATGCGTATGACTTCGGGGCGATACACCTGGGGCAGCCTTTGACTTACGGACTTACAATCTCAGTAAGAATTTAACCGCCAGGACGCCCCTTCGACTTCGCTCAGGACTCGCAAAGTTTCGCAAAGATTCCGCGCGTTCCTTGGCGTCTTTGTGCTTAATACCTCACCCGTCTCGCTGCGCGAGCCACCCTCTCCGCTTTGCGGAGAGGGAAGAAAACATTTAATCTCACATTTAACAATAAGCAACGGTATGCTGATTCTCTTAATCTCCCTCTCCACGAAGTGGAGAGGGTTGGGGTGAGGTGATTTCGCGCCTTCGGGGTTAAATCCTCACATCTTATCTTTAATCAAATTTCAATATGCTTACTATTACCCTCACCATAATAATCGTCACCTGCCTGGTATCTGTTGCCGCATTCAGTAATCAAAAAGTTACAGATGACCTGATATTCTGGCCGGCGGCAATGAATACTCCTCGTCAGTCGTACAGATTTTTCACATATGGGTTCATTCATGCTGATTACATGCACCTTGCTTTCAACATGATCTCCCTTTGGTCGTTTGGGCAGTTTCTTGAACAATATTTCAATGTTTACACTACCTATGCGACCATCTTTTTGGAAAAAGGCAAATTCGTCTATATCGCATTATATGTGCTTGCGATAATTGTTTCTGTAATCCCTGACTATTTCAAAAACAGAAGTAATTATGCATATCGCGCCCTCGGTGCATCGGGAGCCGTATCTGCAGTTATTTTTGCAAGCATCGCCCTCGAACCGACCATTCCCCTCCGCTTCTTCTTTATACCATTTGATATCCCAGGCTGGATCTTTGGACTGGCGTTTCTTGTTCTTTCAACTTATCTCGCAAAAAGGGGAAAAGATAATATTGGACATGGAGCACATATTACCGGTGCGATCTTCGGACTTGTTTATACGATCATCGTCTGCAAGGTCTTTGCTGACTATGATGTGGTAACAAACTTAATCCGGGCGATAAAAGGGAATTAATCACACAAATTTTATCCCATTACACGATTTCTATTAGCCTGGTCAGCTCAGTAACTCTAACTCTCTAATATTTGAATATTTTTTTCACCGCAGAGAACAAGAGTAAAAGAGAAATGCAATGCAATAACAATTCGTGTAATTCGCTCCAATTCGTGTAATAGATTTAAGAATTTAACCGCAAGGGCGCCAGGACTCAAAGTTTCGCCAAGAGGTCGTAATTTCTTCCACCGCAGAGAACCAGAGGTGCCAGAGTTTCGCAGAGATGAATTCGTGTAATTCGCTCTAATTCGTGTAATAAGAACCTATGCGGAGGAAGTAAACTGAATCTTAAGAATCGACTTCGTATAATCCGTCACTTTAACTCGGTCATCAATTCTCTTACCAACAATCCAAACGATCTTTTTATTTATTTCAATCACCCAGGTTTGCTCTTTTTCCAGGAGTGAAAGCTTATGATCGATAAAGAACCGTGCGAGTTTCTTTTTCTTTTTCATTCCCAATGGATAGAAATAATCACCGGGCTTCCATTTCCTCAACAAGACCGGGAATTCAATTTCAGTTACATCCAGGAAAGCAATTGAATCATTAAAATCAAGTTTTGAAATGTCCTGACCAGGCAGGATCTCAATTCTAAGTTCACCAGCTTCAAACCTGATAATTTTATCATTCTCTTCGATTAGAATATTTTCCTGCAATTGCTTATCCTTCGCTGCAATGATGATCCAGTTTCGGTTCTTTAGGATGCGGTGCGTGTCGGACAAAATATATTTTCCTGATTCACTTTCCAACAGATTAATTACTTCCTGGACTTGCGATGACTTAAAACCATACTTTTTGATAATCTCAAAAATGACGGTCGGCAAAGCCTCAAGCTTTTTCAATTTCAAAACTGGAATATGAATCTCGTTTCCTTTGTGTTCAACCAGCTTCGTGATCTGCTGATCAATGGATCGATGGTATATGGTTTCAATATCCCGAAACCGTTCAAGGTTTTGCCCGATATTTTCCAAAGCGGATGGATAGATCTGACTGATCACCGGAATAAGTTGCCGTCTGATATAGTTACGTGAATACTTATCGTCCTTATTAGAACTATCCTCCCTCCATTTTAAATTATTCTGCAAGGCAAATTCTTCGATCTCTTCCTTCCTCGCAAACAATAATGGACGGATAATTTTCTTGTTTTTGGGAAGCATTCCTCTGAGACCTGCAATTCCGGTTCCTTTAAAAAAATTCATCAGAAGCGTCTCAATATTATCATCAAGATGGTGAGCTGTCAATATAAATGAAGTTCCTTTCTGGGATTGTTCGTTGAGCAATTCTTCGAACCAGGAATACCTGAGTTCACGCGCGGCAACCTGGATCGAAACCTTTTTCTCAGCAGCGTAAGCATTAGTATCGAATCTTTTTGAATAAAGAATCGCTTGATATTTTTCTGAAATTTCTTTTACAAATTTTTCATCAGCCTCACTCTCTTCCCCTCTCAATTGGAAATTGCAATGCGCAATTGCAAATGAAAATCCTGACAAAGAACACAATTCACATAGTACAATAGAATCCACTCCCCCACTAACCGCAATGATCAGTTGATCAGCTGTGGCAAATAGGGACTGTTTTCTGATATAATCTCTGAATTGTTCTGCTAAATGCATGTTGCGACAAAGAAACGATGTATTTCTGAAACGAAGTCGGAGGTCAGTGGTCAGAAGCCAGAGGTCGGAAGTCAGAAGTCAGAGGTCGGAAAGAGATACCTGGTATGGATTTGTTTCTTCTTACTCTATGTGACTTTGTTATCTATGTTACTATGTGTTTAATATTTCACATCCTGGGACAAGAAAAAAAACGAAGTCGGAATTCTGAGGTCAGAGGTCGGATTAGTCTTTCAGACCTTGAATAAATGGAAAATTTAAAATTAAAAATGTAAAATGAAGATTTTTCTCTGCGGATCTCTGCCTTCTCCTTTTCTCTGCGGTAAAAATATTTTCACGCAAACCTGCCCGCGTGACGCAGTCAGGCAGGGAAGCAAAGTGAGCAAAGGCGCAAAAAAGTCAAAGGAGGGGAATTAGATTCACTCACTCATCTCGCTACGTTATCCATCTCTTCACGCTGCGAAGCAGGAAGGTTCTCGGTTGTCTGCATTTCCCCGAAGGGGTAAAAGGTTGGTAGGATAATTGGCTTAGTAAATATCTTGCACCGTAGGTGCTAAACATCGTAAGTAATCCCACTACGCGGCATCTGAGAATTTTATTTCTTTTCACTACCCACCTGTAGCCCCTCTGGGGCTAATTTAATTTGCACCAGTATAGTCCCACCAAAAGCATTCTGCATACTTGTCCGAGATTGAACTTTCCTATATTATTCTTAGCACCCTCTCCTTTGGAGATGGGTTAGGGGTGAGGTCGATCACAAAGACACATAGCAGCTAACATTTTTATCAGTGACTTAATTCTTCCTTAGAATGTCAATTCTTCATAAGCAGATCTCAACTCACTCAATGCATGATTATCGCCAACCTTCTTTGCCTCTTCCATTCCTTTTGTATACACCTTTATAGCCTCTTCATCCTCTCCAATCCTTTCTAAGAGTTTTGCAAGATGATAATATGTGCCAATGTAATCTGGTTGTCGTTGCAGGATTTGCTCAAAAAGCTCCCTGCCTTTCTCATCATCTCCAAGTTTGATATACTCCAACGCCAGAGCATGCTGAAGAAAAGAATCTTCGGGAGAATTTTTTAAGAATTCCTGGATCTTTTGTATACGTCCATCCATTATCAAAAAAGAATTACAAAATCTTTCACGCCTATCTTTGCGCCACTTATATTTGCAACCAGCTTATAGTTGCATAAACAACTTTCAAATATTAAGTATGAAGATTCTTGTTTGCATTACTAAAACACCCGATACCACGGCAAAAATAGCCTTCACTGATAACAACACGAAATTCGCAGAAGCAGGTGTACAATGGATAATTAATCCCTACGATGAATGGTATGCGTTGGTCCGGGCAATAGAATTAAAAGAAAAAGATGCTGCAACGGTCATTCATTTGGTGAATGTTGGAGGTGCAGACGGAGAACCTATCATAAGGAAGGCGCTGGCGCTAGGTGGTGATGAAGCTTTCAGGGTGAACGCTACTATTTCTGATAGTTATTATGTCGCTTCTCAAATCGCAGAAGTTGCAAAAACAGGAGGATATGATTTAATCCTGACAGGAAAAGAAACAATAGACTATAATGGTTCCTCCATTGGTGCCATGGTGGCCGAGCTCTTAAACATGCCCTATATAGCTCTTGCAACTAAAATTGACATTAATGGTTCCACTGCCGTAGTCAATAGGGAAATTGAAGGTGGTGAAGAAACCTGCGAAGTTGGGCTCCCTTTAGTGATCAGTTGTCAGAAAGGTGTAGCTGAGGCGAGGATTCCAAATATGCGCGGGATCATGGCCGCCAGATCGAAACCATTAAAAGTCCTGGAACCAGTTGCTGTTGACTCACTCACGAACATTGTCAATTTTGAGCTTCCTCCTGCAAAGGCCGGTGTAAAATTAGTTCCTGCTGATCAACCAGAAGAATTGATGAGGTTATTACATGAAGAAGCCAGAGTTATATAATTAAGGAAATTGATTTTCAAATTTTAGAAATTTACTTATGTCTGTTCTTATATACGTTGATCAGTCACATGGACAAATCAAGAAAGCTTCCTTCGAGGCACTTAGCTATGGATCAGCCCTTGCAGCACAGTTAGGAGTAAACGCAGAAGGTATTGTTCTGGGTCCGGTAGGCGATGATCTATCCACACTTGGAAAGTATGGAGTGAAAAAGATACACTACGTAAAGAATGATACGCTGAAGGAACTGGACTCCCAGATATTCGCCAGTGTGATAGCATCAACAGCGAATGCGACAGGAGCAACAGTAATTGTTTTCTCCAATAATGTTGATGGAAAGGCGATCGCTCCCCGACTTTCAGTTCGTCTTAAGGCTGGTCTGGTCACAGGTGCCGTTGCACTTCCTGACACTTCAAATGGATTCGTAGTAAAAAAGAATGTATTCTCAGGTAAGGCTTTTGCGAATGTCTCCATTCAAACTCCTACCAGGATAATCGCTCTAAACCCTAATTCCTTCCAGGTAAAGGAAGTTGAGGGTGTGGCAGAAGTTGTAGAAGTAGTAGATTCAATTGATGTCCCGAAAGTAAAAGTAACCGCCACCAACAAAGTGACTGGAGAAATCCCTTTAAGTGAAGCCGAACTTGTAGTAAGTGCGGGGCGTGGATTGAAAGGCCCTGAAAATTGGGGAATGATTGAGGAACTTGCAAAATTGCTTGGAGCTGCTACTGCCTGTAGCCGTGCTGTTGCCGATGCCCACTGGCGCCCGCATCACGAGCACGTTGGACAAACGGGACTGGCCGTTGCTCCAAATTTATACCTGGCCATCGGGATCTCAGGCGCAATTCAACATCTGGCTGGTGTTAACCGAAGCAAGGTTATTGTAGTGATCAATAAAGACCCTGAAGCACCATTCTTCAAAGCAGCGGATTACGGAATCGTAGGAGATGCATTTGAAGTAGTACCCAAGATGATTTCTGCTGTAAAAAAGCTAAAAGGAGTAAGCTGATTCTTACGAAAATATTTTATACTAACCGCAGTTTTTGCTGCGGTTTTTTATTGTTTCTTTGCCGGATTTCGAACATATTTTCCTGTACTTTCGCACATAGTTTATGAAGAAGATAGAGTTAGAAATAGTTGCTTTATCGCACAGTATAACGCAGACGCATTCGTATGCTGTGGTGTTGGGCGAAGTGAATGGTTTGCGCCGCTTACCGATTGTAATTGGGGGATTCGAAGCACAGGCAATTGCTGTTGCCCTCGAAAAAATGCATCCAAGTCGGCCCCTCACCCACGATCTCATGAAGAATTTCATGAACGCCTTCAGCATTGATATGCAGGAGATCATCATTTGCGATCTCCAGGAAGGCATTTTTTATTCGAAGCTTGTTTGCATTAGTGAAAATGACACAGTAGAAATTGATTCAAGGACTTCAGATGCACTTGCCCTCGCCGTTCGTTTCGGCTGCCCGATCTATACTTACGAACATATCCTGGAAAGTGCTGGCATCCTAATGGAGGATACTTCCACAAAAAAGAAAAAAACAGGAGCCACTGTCACAACTGAAAAGGAGCCCGGAGCCCCGGACGACCTAAAAGCCCTGAGCATCGAAGAACTGAATACACTTCTCAATGACGTTCTTGAACAAGAGGATTATATCCGGGCCATTGCCATCAGGGATGAGATAAATAGCAGGAGAAAGAAATAGACATTGAAGTCTGAAGTCCGAAGTCGAAAGTAAGAGGTCGGAAAGAAATATCTGAATGTTGATGAGCTTTCTTCTAACCTCTATGTGTCTATGTTTTCTATGTGTCTATGTGTTTTATTTCTATCTGGGTTAGGAGAGCCCAAAAAAAAGAGTGAGAGACTACCAATTCTTTCTTTCCTCAAATCCCCGGCTTTGATATGATTGTTTTCCCTAACTGTAAAATCAACCTGGGTCTTAGAATTCTTCGGAAAAGGAGTGATGGTTATCATGACCTCGAAACAATTTTATTTCCCATTCCACTTACAGATGCCCTGGAAGCAGTTCATTCAGAAAACCAAACTTCATTTGCATACAGCGGAATCGAATTAGAAATTTTCGAACAAAATAATCTCTGTCAAAAGGCATATGAATTGTTGGGATCGAAGTATGATTTACCAAACTTGAGTTTTCACCTTCATAAGGGTATACCTATTGGAGCAGGATTAGGAGGTGGATCGGCCGATGCAGCTTTTACAATTCAATTGCTGAATAGGAAATTCGATCTGAAGCTTTCTATTTTCGAAATGATTGACCTTGCAGCACAACTAGGGAGTGACTGCCCATTTTTTATTCTGAATAAACCCTCCTACGCCACGGGTCGTGGTGAGATCCTGGAGAAAATTGAAGTAGGGCAATTAGGTAAGCGGGTGCTGGCGTTGGTGAACCCCGGACTGCATATCAACACGTCCTGGGCTTTTTCACAGATCGCTCCTGATAGTTCAAGGTCGCCCTCTTTAAAAGAACTCATTCAACGGCCTATTGAAACATGGAAAGAAACAATGACAAATGATTTTGAGAAACCTGTGTTTGAGAAATATCCTGAGATCGAATTGATCAAAACAGAGCTTTATAACCAAGGGGCAGTTTATGCTTCATTGAGTGGTAGTGGGTCTAGCGTCTTTGGGTTGTTTAATGAACCTGTTAGTTCTAATTTCCCTGCAGATTATTTCATTAGACAATTTGTGATTTAAAGCTTACCCGCAAAGTCGCAAGGGCGCGAAGGTTCGCCAGGAGGTTAACTTATCAAACATTCAACACTCAAACATTCAAACTATCCCTCTACTTTTGCAGTTCTTATGGAGATATACAAGGAATTTTCATTTGATTCCGCGCACTTCCTTCCCAATGTGCCGGAAGGCCACAAGTGCAAATACATGCACGGCCATACTTATCGCTTGAAAGTTGTTTTGAAAGGCGAATCAGACCCACACCTGGGATGGATCATGGATTTTAAAGATCTGAAAGATGCAGTGCTGCCAGTTATAGACAGACTTGATCATAAATTGATAAATGATGTAAGTGGATTAGAAAATCCCACTGCAGAAAATATTACAATCTGGATCTGGGATCAAATCAAGCCGCTTCTGCCCTTGCTTAGTCGGGTTGAACTCTATGAAACTCCTACTACGGGAGTCATTTACGATGGGAGTTAAGACTTAACCGCAAAGACGCGAAGTTTCGCAAGGCCTGGCATTCCTTTGCGCCTTTGTTTCCTGGCGGTAAAATTTATAGCTCAGCAAGTAAATCCTGCAAATCCAGAGCCTCAGTTACCATCCGGAGATTCCCCTTATCATCCACCGGCCATTCATTCCTGGGTCTATCCCAATATAATTCCACACCATTATTGTCCGGGTCATTTAAATATAAAGCCTGAGAAACCCCATGATCCGATGCACCAGTAAGTGGGTATCCTGCATCACCCAATCTTTTAAGAATTTGTGCAAGGTCTTTTCGTGTAGGATACAAAATCGCAACATGAAATAATCCTGCTGCTCTTACCGGAGCAGGAGGCGCATCCTTGCTGTACCATGTATTTAAGCCGATATGATGATGATATCCTCCCGCTGAAAGAAATACAGCATTATCGCCATACAACTGCATCACTTCAAAACCAAGCAGGTCGCGGTAAAAGCCAAGCGCCCGATCCAGGTTAGACACCTTGAGATGCACATGTCCAATAGTTGTTGCCGCTGGTACAGTATAAGACATCGTTTCTTTTTTAGAATTTAAAATTGTATTTTGCATCAAATTTCAGCTATCAAATCATCATCTCACATATTTTCTTTCCTGGGTCGCAACCTTGATTTTCTAAATCATCGAGGCTAATCATATTGCATTTGCAGACCTTTTATTCTCATTCTATTTTTTCCTAATTACAATTTTCGCAATATGAATTCTATTCATGCAATCTCTGATAAGACACAATATTATCTTCAACTGGAAGAGCAGTATGGAGCTCATAATTACCATCCCTTGCCCGTAGTATTGCAAAAAGGTAAGGGCGTTTTTTTATGGGATGTTGACGATAAAAAATATTATGACTTTCTCAGTGGATATTCAGCTGTGAACCAGGGGCACTGTCATCCTCGTTTAGTTGAATGTTTTATCGAGCAGGCGCAACGACTCACACTTACCTCAAGAGCATTTCATAACGACCAACTTGGTGAGTATGAAAAATTCGTTACTTCCTTGTTTGGCTATGATAAGGTACTGCCGATGAATACCGGAGTAGAGGCAGTAGAAACTGCTATAAAACTCTGCAGAAAATGGGCATATGAAGTCAAAGGAATTCCAGCGCATCAGGCGAGGATACTTGTATGCGATGGTAATTTTCATGGGCGAACCAGCACAGTGATTTCTTTTAGCAGTGATCCATCTGCCTATACCAATTTTGGTCCATACATGCCAGGCTTTATTCGCATTCCATATAATGATCTGAATGCATTGTCTCTTGCACTTGAGAATAAGAATATAGCAGGATTTCTTGTTGAACCTATACAGGGCGAGGCAGGTGTAATTGTTCCAGATCAGGACTATCTGAGAAAGGCAAAACAATATTGTGAAATGGCGGGAGTCTTATTTATCGCAGACGAGATCCAAACCGGTTTATGCAGAACAGGTAAGATGTTATGCTGCGATCATGAAGATGTAAGACCAGATATTTTGATTCTCGGAAAAGCATTGAGCGGTGGAATGATTCCTGTATCTGCTGTTCTTGCAGATGACGAGATCATGCTTACCATCAAAGCAGGAGAACATGGAAGCACCTACGGAGGAAATCCACTGGGCGCTAGCATTGCAATCGAAGCACTTAAAGTGCTCATCGAAGAAAAACTTTCTGAGAATGCAGAAGTCCGGGGAGTACAGTTGCGAGAGGGAATTGAAGACTTGAGATCTGATCGCATAAATATTATCAGGGGTAAGGGCCTTTTGAATGCCATTGTAATTCAGCATGGTAATCCCGAAGCAGCATGGCTCTTATGCTTGGAATTAAAAGAGAATGGCATATTGGCTAAACCTACGCATGGCGATAAGATTAGACTTGCCCCACCATTGGTCATTTCCCAATCGCAAATCAATGATTGTGTTGTGATAATTGGCAAAAGTCTGTCTGTTCTTGAATAAAGGCTGAAAACTGGCGAATTCCAAGGGGTTTTACTATTTTTCGGACAAATTACCCCTCTCCCAGGACCAACTGCATATGATGAAGTCTGTAACCTTATTCCTTTTACTTTATTTCCTTGCAGAAAATTTTGTCCTTGCACAATCACAACCTGATACCTGTTCGCCGACTGCATACCAGAAAATCTATAGCGCCAATGGCAGCCTGGAGGCTCACTGGAACCTTGCGACTTCTGATAATGGATCGATCATCGCCGGAGAAATTCTAGATCCAGTTACACAATACGATGCCTTCATTTTGAAATTGAATGCTTCGGGTAAAGTTGAATGGGCAAGAAAGATGGGTTCCGACAAATTGGATTTTTTTAGAATTGTCAGGGAAACAGCAGATAAAGGTTTTATAGGAATTGGCAGCACCAGCTCATCTAATGATGTTGGGATTTATATAGTGAGATTAGATAATCTGGGAAATACTATTTGGGCAAAGAAATTTACTGATCCTTCAAAAAATTCTGAACTGGGTTTCGATATCATAGAACTATCTGATGGTCACTTTGTATTTACTGCAACTATTAACCCTTCTCCTCCTAATGCCCGCGGATTGGTTGTAAAATTAAATGTTGATGGAAGTATCGTGTGGACAAAGGAACTCGCATTGAATGAGGGTGTTGATATTCATTCGATAATTGAAGATGGTAATACACTTATAGCAGGTGGTGGAACATGGATACAGGCCAATCAGTTTTATGACGGTATTGTCTTCAAAATGGATAAGGTTTTAGGAACTATGCAGAACGCCAAAAGGTTCAATTTTGACAATAGGAGTAATTTTTCCGTAAGAGTTTCCAAATCAGGAAATGGTTACCTGGCGAGCGTTCACTTAATCTCAGACAACTATTATAACAACAAACAGCAAGGGGTTTTGAGGATGGACAATAATCTTACTCCATTGTTTGCTGGAAAATTCGCGCCAAATGATTATAGCATTTTTAGTTACACTTCAGCTACATCTGATGGTGGCTTCATAACAAGTACTGCTGATAATTCAGGGTTGTACCTGCATAAGCGTTCCAGCTCAAACAATATGCAGTGGCAAGCCGAATATAGGTCTGGTTTGCCTAATGTATCTGATCATTTTGCTGTGAATGTTTCTGAGTCGGGATCCGGGGGATTTATAAGCTCTTATTCATTTCTAGGTAATTCTGAAACCGATTATAAGATCTTGCATGCTCGCACTGATGTTGTTGGTTCAACTCTAGGTTGCGAGTTCCTGATCTCTGATCAATTCTATCCCAATCTTCCTTTCAATAGCAGCAATTTCAACTGGGCAGGCGTTAGTTCATATAACTTCAATACTCTTGACATAAGTTCATTTTTTAACGTCCCTCTTACTATAAATGCACAAGAAGCATGTTATTTCAGCCCGTGCTCAAATACTGCTGATACCTGCAATTTCCCGTTGGATCTTGGATCTGATCTCAACAAGTGCAGTACCGATACTCTCATAATTTCGCTTCCCAGCGATTTTTCAAATTATCAATGGTCGACAAATTATAATATCGATACCTCTGCAAGTGAAATTGTTCATTTATGGCCAGCTGTGGATACCAGTTATATGGTAAAAGCAGAGCATTCGAGTGGATGCGTTGCATTTGACACTTTAAATGTGGTAGTAAATATCTCACCTCCTGTAGACCTTGGAGCTGATTTAAGCTTTTGTAAGAATGATAGCGCAATGATCACTGCTAATGCTGGCTTCATAAGATATACCTGGAACACTGGTGATACTGGACAGACCCTGGTTGTGAGAGATATTGGTCGATATTCTGTCATTGCTGTCTATGCGAATGACTGCTATTCATTGGACACTATCAATGTCAAATCTATCTTTCCACTTCCTGTGGTAAACCTTGGAACAGACACGATGATCTGCGAGTTTGGTTCGGTGACATTTAATCCGGGACAGTTTGTTAGCTACCAATGGCAGGATAGATCAACCCAGAGAAATTTCGTAGCATCAGTTCCAGGTGAATACTGGGTAAGAGTCAGGGATGATAAAGGCTGTTTTAATTCTGACACGATTGAAATTACCGGCCTTAAATCTGCTCCAAAAGGATTTGTCGATCCATTTGCCGAGATCTGTACGTATGATAAAATAACAATTTCTGCAATAGGAAATTTCAGCAAATACAAATGGTCAACGGGAAGTACTGGTCCAACTACACTAATTTCATCCATCGGAAATTATTGGCTGGAAGTAACGGATGATGCAGGTTGTACAAACAGAGAAAATATCATAGTAAGTGCAAAGCAGTGTCCGCAATCCATTCATTTTCCCAATGCATTTTCTCCAACTGGTCAGGCTAATTCAAGTTACAGACCGGTAATCAAGGGGCAAATGGATAAGTATAGATTTCTTATTTACGATCGCTGGGGCAAAAAGATCTTCGAAACAAATGATCCAATGCAGGCATGGGATGGAAAATATAAAGGAACAGAACAAGGATCAAACACATTTACCTGGTATTGCATTTATCAATTCACCGGACAGATTGAAAGGAATGCAAAAGGAAGTTTGATCTTAATAAGATAGCCAATGCAACACCCTCACTCTCCCTCTCACTCTCACTCTCACTCCCATAAGGAGGAGCATTTGCATAGTTCAGATTTTCTGCGAGATATTGTTATTGGAATGTCAGATGGTTTGACAGTTCCCTTTGCATTAGCTGCGGGATTAAGTGGAGCAGTTGAATCTACAAATTTGATCGTTATAGCAGGACTTGCAGAAGTGGCCGCAGGATCCATTGCGATGGGACTGGGAGGTTACCTGGCAGGTAAGACTGAAATCGACCATTATAAGTCTGAATTAAGAAGAGAATACGAAGAGGTTGAAAAAGTTCCGGAACGTGAAAGAATGGAGGTAAAAGAATTCTTTTCAAAACTGGGATTGAGTGAAGAAGTACAGGAACAGGCCGTATCTGAAATGACCAAGGACAAAGACAAATGGGTTGAATTCATGATGAAGCATGAATTAGGTCTCGAAAAGCCGGACCCCCAGCGAGCGCGAAAAAGTGCATTTAATATTGGATTCTCGTATGTAGTAGGTGGACTAATCCCCTTGTCTCCATATTTCTTTGTCTCAACAAATCTCGAGGGACTTAAGATATCGGCTGCAATTACGATTGTCTGCCTCTTCATCTTCGGATATTTTAAAAGTAAGATCACCGGGGTTAATCCTTTAGCAGGAGCTATTCGTGTTACATTAATTGGGGCAATTGCTGCGAGTTGTGCTTTTGGTATTGCGAAGTTGATTATTGCAGCCTGAGTGGGGAAGAATTAACCGCCAGGGCGCAATGACGCAAAGGTGCGCGAAGAAGTTTTGCGTTAAATTCCTTCAATAGTTTCCAAAACTTTTTTTATCAGATTGTCAACAGTCCGATGTACATCATTTGAGAATTGCTTCGAAACACGATTTGCGACGATGGCGCTAAGTGAAATTGCATGATGTCCCAACAATTTACTAAGACCATAAATACCCGAAGTTTCCATCTCGAAATTGGTAATCCGGTGTTGACCAAATCGAAAGTCTGATAAACGGTCAATAAGCTGAGGATTATTCAAACCCAGTCTAAGCACCCTTCCCTGTGGTCCATAAAATCCGGGGCAGGTTACAGTAATTCCCTGGTGAAAACCTCCCACGAAATGTTTAAGCATTCTTGGGCTTGCTCCCGTGATATATGGATGTGAAATCGTGTGATGTAATTGAGTATGCGTTGTAAAAGATTGTAGCAATTGCTTTTCCTCGTCGTTTTGATCGTTCCTGTAGAAATTCAGGAGATTGTCGATGCCCAAACCATGGGATGAAGCAACAAAAGAATCTACTAGGATATCTGCCTGCAAAGCCCCGGAAGTTCCAATGCGAATGATATCAAGGTGTTTTAAAGTGGAATTGATTGTCCTGGATTCCAAATTGATATTCACAAGTGCGTCGAGTTCCTGGAGTACAATATCAATATTGTCTGTTCCGATGCCAGTTGACACTACGGATATTCTTTTTTTTCCAAGAAAACCAGTATGTGTAATAAATTCCCGGTGATTGCAAGTGCATTCAACCCTATCGAGATATCTGCTGACAGAATCAACCCTGGAAGGATCACCTACAGTAATAATTGTCTCCCCCAGTTCATCTGGTCTTACATCAAGATGATAAATTGCACCTCGCTTGTTAATGATTAATTCTGATTCTGCGATCCTTTGCATTAATGTGAACTGTTTACCAATATTGCAATATACATTGAAATAGTTTGGACCAATTAGGCTGAAAATGTACATTTGCAACCGTTCGTTTTTTCAATTGGTACCGTGGCCGAGTGGCTAGGCAGAGGTCTGCAAAACCTTTTACAGCAGTTCGAATCTGCTCGGTACCTCAGAAAGTTAGAACCTCTGGTGAACCTATAAGGCAAGATTTCACTTCAAAGTGGCCGCCTTATAGGTTTTTTTAATTCTTTCATGATTAGTTCTTATAAGCGGAATGAAATATTCAAACATAATTGGACTTGCGGCTGGGGTCTTATTGATCATCAGCTGTTTTCTGCCCTGGACCTTTCACCCTGATCTGCAGGAATACTTTACAGGGTTTTACTCCAGAGAAAATTATTATGGAAAACCCGGGAAGTTTTTCCTGATGCTTACAATCCCCGCGATAACATTTTTCATATTGCCAAGAATATGGGCGAAGCGTGCAAACCTTATGGTAGTGGGCCTTATTGTTGCCTACGCGGCCAAGAATCTTATTGTTTTCACATCCTGCTATAACGGTATTTGTCCAGTCAAGCAAGTTGGTATTTACCTGATGTTATTTTCTGTAAGTATAATGATGGTTGCAGTGGTCTCCCCTGCCATGAAGTTGAAATCTAAAGCGCCTCAGTCGTAACGAAAAGAATTTTAAAGATTGGAATGGTTGAGTTGTTGATTTGTTGATTTGTTAAGTTGTTGAGTAGGAAAAATGAAAATTTTTGTATAATTCAAGATTAGTATCTCTTCCAATTCCAATCGCACCTATTCAACAATTCAACCATTTAACGATTCAACTGTTCAACCATTATTCTTTATTTAGAATGCCTGGCGCCCTGGCGGTTAAAATCTTAAAATCTATACACGAATTTTATCGAATTACACGAATTTATCTCTGCGACACTCTGCTACCTCTGGTTCTCTGCGGTGAAAAAAAATGTGCCTCCTAGCGAAACTTTGCGTCATGGCGCCCTTGCGGTTAAGCTCTCTTATTTCTTCTGTCCAAACTGATACACAATACCACCAAGGATATTAAACCCATAAGCCTGGTACTGATGCCATCTTTCGTATTTGTTGTTGAAGATGTTATTAAGCTGCAGCCAAAGGTTAAACTGTTTTGTTATGCGGAATTCAACGCCTGTGCTCAGATCAAAGCCTGTAGTTCCTTTAAAAGCTTCTCCACCCTTGGTGCGATAACGCGGTCCATCCCAGGCAAACAGATCTGTCCGAAGCCAGAGGTCCTTCAATAATCTCCACTTTAATCCTGCATTGAGTTCAAGTGGAATAAGTCCGTATGCTTTCTTTTCTCTCTGAAGTTTAGTAAACTGATTGAAATCCAATTTTGCTGTAGCACTAAAGACCTCGCCTAAAGTATACGCAACTTCAGCATGAAACTGCAATGCTTCCATACTTGGTTCATAAATGGTCCTGAAAGTTTTTCCATCAGTTGTATCATTCACAAACAAGGCCATGTTACGATAGATGTTGAATCCAATCTTTGCAGAATAATTCAGGTGATTGTCAACTGAACCTTTGAAACCTGCATATCGCTCCTGTACTCTTGTATTCCTTAATGAATCGGGCAATGCGATCCATGGGTTCATACCTGCATAGCGCTGATAGGAGCCTTTATCATAGTAACCTGTCCAACCTGCCTGGATAGTAAAACGCTGATCAGTTGTAGTGATTTCAGCAAACACATTTGGAAGTAACGTAAACGAGCGCTGATCCCAGGAGGGCATGATGCCCGCATGGACAAATGCATTCGGTGTTTTCAAAAGAAGCGCAGGCTTAATTACATATAGATTATTGGTCTGTGAATTAATAGTGGAACCTGCCGGACGATAGTTCGTAAGATCAGCTCCTAGTTCAAGCTTGAATCCAAAGCTTCTACCGAAAGTTTTTTCGAGCGGCAGGTTCAGAATTGTGTTGGCTTCTGTGGCCTTTGGTGTGGCATTATTGCCAAATACTGAAATATATAAATTGGGATTGTAAGTAAGTCCGAACTCTGTTGGAATGATGTTCCTGAAATTTCCTCTTGCTTCAAAAGTTTGAAACCTTTGCAGCAATTGCTGTTTATTAAAGGTTAAAGATTGTGGCCTGAAGCCATAGTAATAATAATCTTCAGTCTTGAAACCGAGTTTTGCATTCAGCTCATTGCTATTAGGCAAAGAAACTGTTCCATTTAAACCAACGCTGGTATGACTATTTTTTTGAAATGGCAGATCTCCTTTCGAAGTATAATGATTGGCAAATGCATTGAAATATGAATTCTTATCATTTCCAAAACTGAAACCCGCCTGGATAAATGGCTGATGAACTGTTCCAATTCCTGCCTTAATGTAATTGCTGTATTCCCATGCGCTAAGTGAATCTACTTGCAGCGCCACTGGCTTCAATTCTGCGGGTTGATAGGCAAAGACAAGGTTCTGCACAGGTATATTGTAATTCAACCTTGGCTTACTAGTATCAACTGCAGGACCTGAAGCAGTGAAATTGATCTTCGCAGTTTCTTTCAATACAGGTTTGAAACTGGAAGTAATATCGATGGTCTTCTTGCGTGTAGAATCCTGGGCCTCTGCTATGAAGCCAAACATAAATAGCGTGGACAAGCAGAGAATCGATCTTATCGCCCAAATATTCATTTTCCCGGATTTCGTCAATTTCATTTGTTGGTGAGAATTCATCAAATGAACCATACTTACTGACTTTGGTTTGAAATGCTTATCCATTGACCTTTCCCTCCTTTCTTTCTTCTTCTTCAAGTTTCTCCAATCTTGCTCTGGCTTCTGTTCTCAAGGTTTCGATCTTGGCATTGTCGATCACACTTTGATAAGTTGCTTTCGCATTGAAAAAGTCTTTCTGCTGCAAATAAACATCCCCTAATAAGATGTACGACCTGGTCACCCATTCCTCATAAGATCCTGACTTATTGATCACTTCGAAAGCAGCCTTCTCAGCATCCTTGAATTGTCCCTGCTTGAAATAACAGTTTGCAATTTCAAATCTTGCTTCTGCACCATAAGCTGCTTTACTCAAGGTGGCAACAGTTCTTAAATGAGTGATTGCCTGATCGCATTGATTATTGAGAACGAAAGATCTTGCTATCGTCAGGTTCGCAAGTATCTTATCATCATTGCTGATATTTTTCTGTGTCAGGAGATTCTTTGCATTCTCAACCGCTTCAGGCCATTTCTGAAGTTGATACTGACTTCGAAGAAGTCCGCGCATTGCTTCCATCTTGGTCTCCTGGGTAGAAGCAAAATCAATCAACCTTGCAAAATATTTCTCTGCCTTTTCATAATTTTTCAGATCGAAGAAATTCATACGGGCAGCCTGCAGAAGAGATTTCTCTCCAAATTTATTTGGTGCCTTGTCAGCAATCGCTTCATATCCAGGTGCGGCTTTCGCCCAATCTTTTCGGTTGAAATAAATTTCACTCTTGTAATAATTTGCTTCGAGTGAGTATTTTCCTTCGGGGAATCTTTGAATGTATTGTTCGAATTTGGTCAATGCACCATTGAAGTTTCCATTGCTGAACTGAACTTCTGCCTCTGCATATGATAAGGAATCTTCTGTGCTGGTTGAAATCTCCTTTCCTAGTGATTTTGCAAATGACACATACTCTGAGGTTCGTCCTTCTTCAATATATATCACCCTAGCATTATCCAAACCTTCTTCTGCCTCCGGTGAATTAGGAAATTCTTTCAAGAGGGTGGTGTATTGGTTCAAGGCCTCTTTATTATTATTCAGATTATAATAAGAAATCCCGCCCAGAAGATAAGCCTTGGGCTTAAGCGCGTCACCATTAACTGCCGTTGTCACATTCTTCAGAAAAGGCAAGGCATCACGATATCTTGCCTCTGCCAAATAACTGTTAGCGATCTCCATATTTGCATCGGGTATCAAAGGAGAAGTTGGGAACCGACGGTCAATCGTCTTCATCAGGTTGATCTTTTCACTATTGCTCGTTACGCCTGTGACCATTGCCTTTTGAAACAATGCATAGTCTTCAGAAGGCCATGAGAATTTTAGGGCAACATCATACATGGAAAGAGCTTTCTTATAATCCTTCATCATGTAGTAGCAATCCGCAATGCGGATATATGCGTCCTGCTCAAGAGGAATGCTGTTGATCTGTGGTGTTTTTACAAGCTGTTCGAAAAATCCTAGAGCCTGTCTGTAGTTTTCTTTCTTGAAAAAAGCATATCCAAGATCATATTTGGCATTCGTTGGGTTTACTTCACCATTGGTGACAGGAGTTTTGAGATATTCAAATAAGAACCTGATCGCATCATCAAGTCTTCCCAATCGGTATGAGATCTCGCCCTTCCAAAAATTGATTAGAGGAAGGATGGGAGCATTATATTGATCTTTCAGCGCCCTATCAAGAAGTTCATTGGCAGTTACCAGCATTCCATCATTAATGTATTCCGTAGCTCTGCCATATAAAATTCTCGCATACATCCTTGAGGAATTTGCGGTTGGATTTTTCAATCCGTCCACGAGGATCAAGGCATCCTTGAAATTATTTGTATTGGCGAGAACATTTACAAGCAATTCTGTGGCTTCGTTATTATATGTGGATGAGGGATATGTCTGCAAGAATTTTTGTAACTCGGTCAGAGCTACATCCTGGTAACCGAGCTCATAAGAAAGCTTTGCATAATTGAAAGATGAAATTTCTTTCTGTTGAGCATTACTGCTATTTGATGCACTGAATGAGAAAGCATTCCTGGCATTTGCTTTTTGTCCTGTTTTCAAATAGGAATCACCCAACAAATACATTGCATTTTGAGAAAGTGAATCCTGTCCACCGCCTAATTGTTTAAATCCTTCAATGGCTTTATTGTAGTTCTTTGCTACATAGTAGCTATAGGATAATTCATAAGTATCTTCACGTGTAATTTTCTTCGATTGCTGAACATATTGTTCAAGATATGGGAGTGCTTTTTCAAACTGTCCTTTTTCGAAATAACCATGTCCAACAAGCTGCCGGAGTTGTAGATCATAATACTGGCCTCCTTTCTTGATCCTTGATTCCGCATATTCAATTGCTTTGTCTTTCTCACCTTGTATCAGATAGATATTGGCAATATAATATGGTACAACATTCACATAGCTAGGATGGTCCTGTACAACAGCAAAGGATTTTTGAGCATCCCCATATCTCTTTTCATAAAAGGAAATGAAACCATAATAATAATTGGCGTCAATATAATTTGGATCAGTGGGAAGCTGACGGATGGCATCAAATAGTGGTTTAGCCTGGTTGAAATTCTGCAATGTGAAGTATGAATAGCCTTCATGGAATTTCATATCGGCTATCTCACGATTACTGAGGTTATCCTGGCTTACGCTGCTATAAATATAAAGTGCCTGGGAAAAATCCTGGTTCCTGAAATAATACTCTGCCAAGTGGAAATTCATCATCTCCACCCTTGCCGAATTATCCTCAAGGTCTATGTACTCTTTTGCTTTCTCAACGGCGGATCCTTCATTTTGCTTCAGCCCGCAAACGATGGTGTAATAACGTATTTCCTGGGAATTCAAAGCCTGGTTGGTACGATCTGATTCCCTCAACTTCAATTCCAATTCTTTAAATAGCGGGTAAGCAAGACTGTAATTCTCCTTTTGATAATACTCCTTGGCGAGGTGAAATGTAGATTGCGGATCAGTATAATTTCTTGTTTGCTGTGAAAAGGAAAGATGGGCTGAAAGGAGTACGATCGGGAATAAGAGTATTCTTTTCATTCGCTTAATTCTTTAATCAGGTTGCGGAACACGAACAGCGATCCTCACGAACCAAAAAAACAACTCCAGAAAATTTGTGTTTTGTTCCAACGTCCTTACAAGCTGCGTTAACGGAGTAAAGATTCTAATTATTTTACCTTCAACCAAACATCATTCCAAACACCTGTGTATAAGTGCAGAGATTAACAATTCTTTCTGGAAGAGTTTTGTTTTTACATTTGACAAAATCGACTTTTTCATAGATAAATTTTTGCGAACTGCATCTGGATTTACATTTGCAAAGTTTTAGTTATGGTAATCTTAAATGTTTAACCGCAAAGGCGCAAAGAAACGAAGTAACGCAAAGAATCCTTGCGATCCTTAGCGTCCTGGCGGCTTGGCGGTTAAGAAGAACAAAGAAAAAGATGGGAAGAAATATGATCAATGCAACGATTATTACAATTGGAGATGAATTATTGATTGGTCAGGTAATGGATACCAATAGTGCCTGGATAGCACGAGAGTTGAATAAAACTGGTATATGGGTCACTCGAAGAGTGGCTGTGGGCGATGATAAGGATCAAATCATGAAAGCCCTTAAAGAAGAATCAGCCTCTTCTGATATTATCTTAATTACCGGAGGCCTTGGACCTACTGCCGACGATATTACCAAGCCAGTCCTCTGCGAATACTTTGGTGGCAAGATGATCCTGAATGAAGATGTATTGTCACATGTAAAATTTCTGTTTGAAAAAATATATCGCCGTCCAGGTCCCCTCCTTGAGGTTAATCGCAGGCAAGCTGAGGTTCCTGATGTTTGTAAAGTGGTACATAACAGTCGTGGCACTGCTCCTGGGATGTGGTTTGAAAAAGACGGAAAAATATTTGTTGCCATGCCCGGTGTCCCACACGAAATGCAGGGTTTGATGACAGACCAGGTAATTCCCAAACTCAAGGAGAGATTTAATTTGCCAGCAATCGTGCACCAGGTTGTTCTCACATTTGGGGCAGGAGAATCCATGCTCGCAGATCGAATCAAGGATTGGGAATCGGCGCTTCCATCAGATATCAAGTTGGCTTATCTCCCATCTTATGGTATGGTTCGGTTGAGGTTGACCGGTATCGGAGAGGATAGGAACAAACTCGAAGAGGATATCGAAACACAGTTGACACTTCTAAAACCCTTGATCAAAGAATGGCTGGTTATTGATGAGGATCTAACAATGCCCCAGGTTGTCGCAAAATTGCTCAAAGAAAGAAAACAAACTGTTGGCACTGCTGAAAGCTGTACAGGGGGATATATTGCTCATTTATTGACTAAGGATCCAGGAGCTTCAAGCAACTTCAAAGGAAGTATCGTCAGTTATGATAACCAGGTGAAGTTCGATGTATTGAATGTGGACGAAAAAATTGTGAATGAACTTGGAGCAGTCAGTGAGCCTGTAGTAAGGCAAATGGTTGAAGGAGCATTGAAGGTGCTCAAAACGGATTTTGCAGTCGCAACTTCAGGCATAATGGGTCCAGACGGTGGATCCGAACATAAACCTGTAGGCATGGTATGGATTGCAGCAGGGAGCAAAGACAAGATCGTAACCCGCGAGTTCAATTTTCGTTTTGATCGAACCAGAAATATTGAACTCACGGCAATGAATGCCCTGAATCTCTTGAGAAAACTTATTATGGAAGACGAAGTCTGATGTCAGAAGTCGGATGTCAGACATCGGAAAAAATAAGTCTTCCTTTCTGACATCTGACCTCCGACCTCCGACTTCGTAGTTATCCTTACCTTTGAACGGTTTTTAAACTATTAATCTTCGATCTGACAATGCCTACTGTTGACCTGGTCATGCCAAAGTTGGGAGAAAGTATCATGGAAGCGACCATTCTTAAATGGCACAAGCAGCCAGGTGATACCGTGAATATGGATGAAACGGTTTTAGAAATTGCTACTGATAAGGTTGATAGTGAAGTACCGGCAACTTCAGCCGGCGTAATTGAAGAACTGCTGTTTAAGGTGAATGATGTTGTACCCGTTGGTGCCGTAATCGCCAAAATCAAAACAGATGCACAGGTCACGAACGGAAGTAAGCCTGTGAATCCATCTTCTGAAGACAGATCGGAACACATCTACACTCCAGTACAGGAAGTAAAATCAGAGTTTACTGAACGCGCTACCTCAAGGCCATCTTCAAACGGAAATAAATTCTATTCTCCACTGGTTTTGAATATTGCGGCCAGTGAAGGAGTAAGCCTGAGTGAACTCGAAAAAATTCAAGGCACAGGAAACGATGGCAGGGTCACTAAAAAGGACATTCTGCAATATGTTGCCAACAACAAGTCGGGCGGACAAAGACCCTTTAGTTCACAGCCTGCAACGAATGATCGGCAAGTTCATGAAAGTCGGGAAGATTCACAACCTGTGACTTACCAGACACCTGTAACCTATACTGGAAATGTTGAGATCATTGAGATGGATAGGATGCGAAAGCTTATTGCAAAGCACATGGTAGAAAGTAAACGCACCAGTCCACATGTGACGAGTTTTGCTGAGGCGGACGTTACCAATATGGTCTTATGGAGAGAAAGGGTCAAAAAAGATTTTGAAAAGCGAGAAGGTGAAAAAATCACATTTACTCCTTTATTTATAGAAGCAGTTGTAAAATGCATAAAGAAATATCCCTGGCTTAACAGCAGCCTGGATGGTGAAAGGCTTATCGTGAAAAAGGATATAAATATTGGAATGGCCACGGCCCTGCCTTCCGGCAATCTTATCGTACCAGTAATTAAGAATGCCGACCAATTAAACCTCGTAGGCCTTTCCCGACAGGTTAACAACCTGGCAAATGCAGCAAGAAGTAACAAGTTAAGGCCAGATGATACAAGTGGTGGGACTTTTACACTAACCAATGTTGGATCTTTTGGAAGTATAATGGGTACCCCAATTATTAATCAGCCGCAGGTTGCGATCCTTGCAGTTGGAGCTATTAAAAAACGTCCGGTTGTTATTGAAACTGAACAAGGAGATAGTATTGCCATCCGGCACATGATGTATCTCTCCATGTCATATGATCATCGAATCATTGATGGAGCACTGGGAGCAACATTTCTTACGGCAGTTGCAAAAGAGCTTGAAAATTTTAATTCTTCACGGGAGATTTAAGAAGGAATTTTACCGCAGAGAAAAAGAGGAAATAGAGTCAAGAAAAGAGTGGAGCTCCTGATCTCTGTTTCTCATGTTCTCTGCGGTAAAAAATTATTGACCCACAAGCTTTCCGAACTTCTTCTTCTCCAGATGAAACTTCCCGTTCTTTTTGGTTACAATGAACAAGTTGTCATATTCGTTATCCTGAAGATCTGATAATAGTGCTTCCCCAACCAGTCCATTTACTATATCATCTACCGTATTGCTATGACCGACGATCACCACATTTCCATCCAGGGCTCTTAATTTCTGAAAGAAAGAGGAATCAGGCAGTGGTTTGTAGGTCACAATCTCAAGTCCGACTAATTTGCTTAGAGGAAGAGCAGTTGTCCTGGTTCGAATGGTGTTTGTGGAGAAAATATATTTTATCTGTTCATCTTTCAATCTATCCTTCAATGCATTCGCGCGTTCCTCACCTCCAGGGCTAAGCGGAGGATCATTTGCCATCATTGTTTGATTATCAGTTGCAGTAGCCTTTTCAGCATGCCTTACAATATAATATGTCTGAGCACAGGACGTTATGGATAAGGCAAGAGCTATAAGGAAAAAAACTGATTTCATCTGGTATAATTTTTTAACAATATAGGATAAACTCATAATCCAGAGTCTGCGTCTTTTGTATAAATTAGGCTAATAAACCCAAAATCATGAAAACGTTATCAGAAACCTGGTTTGCAGACGGCTACATAGATTTTGAATTAAAGAAGTATACTCTGCTAGCCTACCTGCAGGAAATTGACAAATGCTTCAATGAGAATAAACTCTATCCTCAACTTTCTGATATTATTTTTCACTACAATAATCTTATCGCTTTCAGGGAGAATAAGAGATACCTACAAGAACATTTTCCAAAAAAGTTTTCAGGAGTGCAGCTGGAAAAACTTGAACTTCTTTATGAGCAAATGATCGAAGACGATGAGCTCATGGCGGAATTGGAAGAGATCATCAATTTTGCGAGCGGGAAAATGAAGCGAACCATCAGCAGCGGTACTGAAATCTATGAATTTGTAGAAGACAAACTGAACATTTTTCCAATTGGCTTATTGCCATTAGACCACAATGAAGGTTATTTTTTTCTGAGCCAGGGTTATGGGAGAGATACAAGAGTCTATCAGTATCGACTGAGTATTTTTGAAAAGCATGATGAAAAATACCGTAGCATAAAAACTGAATACATTGACAGGTGGGAAAGAAATATCGTGAACAGCTATGAAAATATCAAGGCTGAGCTAATACGAAAGAAAAGTGATCTTCCCAACCCTGCGGTTTACTCCATCGAGACAACGCTCACCTATCCCGTTGATGAAACGATTCTGCCTATTGCAAAGAGAAGCCTGGTGAGATACATCAGCATCAATGCGGCCTAGAGATTATTCTTAACCGCAAAGGCGCACCGGGTTTCGAGTTAGTGTTTAGGGTTGACAGTTCACAGTGACAGCATTAAGTATTTAACTAGCAACCATTCAACTATCCTCCTCAATTCCTAATCACAAATTACCAATACCAGCAAATCAACGTTTTAAGCCGTTCAGAGTATAGCCCCTACGGGGCAAAGAATTCCAAATTCCTAATCAACATTCAACTTTCTCTCCAATTCCTGATTGCAAATTCCTAATTCCTCCTAATCACCAATCAACAATTCAACTTTCCTCCCATTTTCCCAATTTCCCAATCCTGAGCGAAGCGAAGAAACCAAATTTCAAAATTAAAACGCCTTCTTAGGTTCGGTTTCAACTGTCGTTCCCCAATCAATCCCTTTCAGAGTAGCAGGAACTCCATCCTTGATCCATTTTGCCGGTGCTGCACCTTTCAAATGATAATCGAAGAATTGACCCAACCTGATTGATAAATCTTTCCTGTTTCTCCTTTCCACCAGGTTATGATCTTCACCATTATACTCCAACAACCAAACTTTCTTTCCCAGTCTGCGCAATGCGGTGTACAATTCAATTCCCTGGTACCAGGGCACAGCACCATCTGCATCATTATGTGTGATGAGCAATGGTGTATTGATCTTATCTGCTTTAAATAGCGGAGAGTTCTTAATGTATAGCTCTGGTTTTTCCCAAAGTGTGCCACCAATTCGGCTTTGAGACCTCTCATATTGGAATTGCCTGTTGATTCCTGTTCCCCACCGGATCCCTCCATATGCACTCGTCATGTTTGCAACCGGTGCACCTGCCCCCGCAGCTGCGAACATCTTGGTTCTTGTCACCAGATAAGCAACCTGATATCCACCCCAACTCTGCCCCTGAATGGCCATTTTAGTGCTGTCAACCCATTTATTCTTACTCAGGTTTCTCGCGGCCGATACCACGGAATTGTAAGCGCTTTCTCCCGGTTGTCCATCTTTATAATAAATATTGGGATCGAAAACAAGATATCCATTGCTTACAAAATATGGAATGTTGACCGTGGAAGCACTAGGCGATGGATTCTTATAGTTGTACCTGGTATCTGAATTCTTCTCATAGAAATAAAATATCACGGGGTATTTCTTGGTACTATCAAAATTCTCAGGCTTGTATAGTAAGCCTTCCGCCATTTTTCCATCGAACATTTTCCATTTTACAAGATCAACAGTATACCAATTGTATTTGGATTGCTGCGGATTGATGGATGATAATTTGACTTCTGCAACTGGTTGAGATTTGAAATCTGATGCATATAGATTTGCAGATTCGCTCGGACTTTCTTTTGTGTAGAGATATTTATCGCTGTCTTTTGCTTTCAGGAATTGAAATCCAATTGCAAATGGACCAGTATGTTCAAATTGAGGAAAGGATTTTTTCTTCTGATCGAATAAAGCGTATCCAGCTTCCTTATTCACTTCGTTAAATACCCTTAGGTGAATTAGTTGATCAGGCTTGATAAATCGTTCTTCCCTGTCAACGGAAACATATCGATAAGTCAGTTTATTTTTTCTGCCATAACCGGCTGTAAAATTTACAGGAGCTTCTTTACCCAAGGGATCAAATTTCCATATGTCGTATTTGTCGTAGAGGTAAACATATTTATCATTCTCTGCCCAACGCATTAATCCATGTGGTGGTGGATCATCAGGTTGATCATCATCTTCATCCCAGAAAGCAATTTTGAGATCTTTGGTAAGCGATGCGATCGATCCATTCGCAACCTGGTAGGTGAACCATTGTTTCTTTATCCAATCGTACCAGACTACAAAATTTCCTGAAGGCGATGCGCTAAATGAACCTCTAATATTTTTTGCGATAGGTTTTCTGCTGCCATCAGCAGTGGAAATGATCCAGGCAGATTGAGTAATAAATCCCTGCCATTGAAGAGCAATGCGACTATCCTTACTTGAGGTTGCAAGAACAAAATCAGCATTTCCTTCATCTACCAGAGTTATGTTTTCTGCATCTTCGGCTCCTAGCTGGACAACCTTGTTACTTCCTTTTTCGAGAACCGTTGTATATCCTCTTCTTAATTCCTGGTCTAATTGTCTAAGTTGTTGTGGCTGGAGGTAATCGTCATTATAATGCCAGATATCAAGTCTGGCAGTTTCAAAATCAACCAGCGTAGTATCTCTTATCGCTCTAACAGGCATCAACTGAAAAAATAGCTTCTTACCATTCTTGCTGAACGAAATATTTGCAAAATCATTTACCGTCATTCCTGATGTTACACCAGGGGTATTTCTGTCCACCCGGAGTTGAGCGCTATCCAAACCAACAGTATAATAATAAAGTTTGTAAAACTTTCTCAACGCCTTTGCTACACTATCGCGTTCTGCTACGAATGCCAATTGTGAGCCAGCATTATCAAATGCATAACTCTTGGCATCCATAAATCCTTTGAATATAGTATCCACTTTACTGTTCCCCGTATTTAACCAAAGCACCGCGGCTTTTGAAAGAGTGTCACCATTCTTTCTTGTGGTTTCTACAATGAATGCATTCGCTGTTTCACTGAATAGATAATCACTAGCCAGCTTAAATCTTTTCTCTTCCCCCGTGCTAAGATTTCTTAAAACAAGGTCAGTACCTTCTTCAACTGGATCTTGCATCCTTGGGGTTTTCCTGTCCTCTCTTTTAGGTGGTTGAAGAGTTGCTATGCCTTTTGTTTTTGCTTCATTAAGTTTATTTCTCAGGCTGTCCGCAATTCTTGTTAGGCTATCTACCATTTTCACCAGATTATTGATCTGGGTAACTGAGTCTGGTTGAGTCTTTGGCTTTGGCGGTTCAGGTAAGGCTTTCTCCAAATGATAAGCTACCCAGCCAGCTGCTTTCTCTGGGATTTTATAACTTTTTACCCTCGGGATTTTGAGAAGACTATCTTTTCCCAGCCAGAGTATTCCAAGACTATCCTTGGGCATATCATCAGGTCTTTTCTTTTTGATTCTCGCATCACGGGTATCCTTGAAAAGAGGGCGGATGCGAAATATCACATAATTATTATCCTCACTTATCGCTGCATTGTATCCGCGAGGGATTTCTCGTTTATAAGAATTATCGGTTGATTGAATTACCAGTGACCCGTCACCCTCTTGTGGATTGATCGCGTAAGCAACAAATTTGCCATTATTGCTGATGGCTCTTTCCCCTATTGTTTGCCAGGCATCGTAAACTGAATGATCAAGAGGCTTTTTCTGTGCAAAGCCTGCACTTGATGACATGATCAGGACGGCAAGAAGCAATATTTGTTTTCTCATTCTCAGTGATATTTTAATGCTGTAAAATACTTGATTTTTGAGGAATTTAACCGCAAAGGAACGAAGGCGCAAGGATCGCAAAGATATCCTGGCGTAACCTGGCGTCTTTGTTTCCTGGCGGTTAAACTTTACGACTGCGGGACACTCTCCATGTTTGTAACCCCACAGATAACAGAATGATCCCAAGTCCGATATAAAATGAATTGTTCAGTTTCTCATTTTCCCTGTACACCAGAAACGCCAGGAGAATTCCATATACAGGTTCCAGGTTATAGCTAAGGTTTACTGTAAAGGCTGAGATCTTTTTGAGAGCCGCCAAGGAAAGCTGAAATGCAAGGACTGTGCAGAATAATGCCAATACCAATAGCCACAGGAAATCAGATGTGTTTGGGATAAATCGCTCAGATGGAAAAAATCGAATGTAAATGGGCATCAATATGCTTAGTGCAATAAAGCCTCCGGATAATTCATAAAAAGTAACTGTTTCGGGACTATGTTTCTTCAGAAATTGTCCGTTAAAGATTGGAAAAAGTGCAGCCAGTGAAGCAGAAATAATTCCCAGGATAATTCCTGTTTTGTATTGAGGATCGAAATGAAAAATAATATAAATACCGATGATCACCATGAATCCCAATAATAATTCCTGCCATGATTCTCTCCTCTTTTCTAATATCGGTTCAAAAATGGCTGTGAAGAAACCTGTGGCTGAAAAACATACGAGGGCCACAGAAACATTTGAATAATTGATACTACCGTAAAAAGTCACCCAGTGCATCGCGAGTATCGTACCCACTCCAAAGATCTTCATGTAATCCTGACGTGAAATTCTTTTCAATCTGCCCGTAAAATAAAATAGGAGAAATAATGCAACAGATGTAATGAGCATTCTATACCATACCAGCCAACCTTCCTTCAGCGTAATCAGCTTTCCAAGTATTCCTGTAAAGCCAGCCAAAAGAATTGCAAAATGAAGCTGGATGAATGCCTTTTTCATATCACGACAAAATCGATCAGACCCGAAGATCGGGTAGAATAATTTGAAAATTTGGAAATAGAAATGAAACTTACTTAACGGGAGCAATTTGTATTAGCCAAGAATTAGTAAGTGTGGAACAGAAATATAAGGAACAGCAATGCGTGGATTATTCCGACTTGGCAAAGACTTCGTTTTTCGAATGATCGAATGAAGCATTTGTTCTTTCGGCAGGGCTTTTTACTCTGCTGCGATAATCTTTGAAGAGGCTTTGCCACCTTAGGTTGAGAACACCAAGGATACCTTCTTTCACGATGCCTTTATTCATTTTTGAGGAACCATATTTTCGATCAGCAAAAATGATTGGAACTTCTTTTATTTTATAGCCTAGTTTCCAGGCAGCAAATTTCATTTCGATTTGGAATGCATACCCAACAAATCGAATCTCATCAAGGTTTATTGATTCCAGGACTTCTCTTCTATAGCAAACAAATCCAGCAGTAGGATCCTTTACAGGCATCCAGGTTATCATTCTTGTATAAAATGAACCTCCTTTGGAAAGTGCCACCCTGTCCCAGGGCCAATTCACATTACCTCCACCTTTCACATAGCGTGAACCAACAGCAACATCAGCTCCCTGGTATTTACAGGCATCATATAAATTGTCAAGATCTTTTGGATTATGAGAGAAGTCGGCATCCATCTCAAAAATGTATTGATACCCTTTTTCAAGTGCCCATTTAAATCCGTGCAGATAGGCTGTTCCTAATCCAAGTTTACCAATACGCTCCTGAAGAAATAATTGGGAAGGAAATAGTGGTTGAAGTTCCCGTACGATTTTAGCTGTTCCATCAGGTGACCCATCATCAATTACAAGAATATGAAAACCCTGATTCAAAGAAAATATAGCCTTGACAATATTGGCAATATTCTCCTTTTCGTTGAAGGTTGGTATGATAACGATCTTTTCCAATGGAATGGAGTATGAAACTACGAAATTACACGTTTACGGGAGCCTTAAAATTCTGATAATTCCACCATCCGTATTTACCCCTTTTTTAACATGGTGCGATTGAAAATCTCTGTGAGTTTCTGTTTAGTATGAAGGGGAAATTCACCTTTCATCATCCAGTCGTAATACTGGGGTTCAGACTTTAATACATCAGCTACAGCCTTTCCTTTATGCTTTCCAAAGTTAAATACCTCAACACCTTTTTCCATAATAAACCTTCTGGCCAGATCAACGATCTGCTCTTCGCCTAGAAAATTTAGAATTGATATCCACGGATTCGCCAAGTTGAGGATATTTTTCAAGTTGGGCCTCAAGGATCTCGCTGGTGGCTGCCGCATCTACTTCGGCGCCATGCGCGCCTTCAAGGATTTTATTGCAATAGAATTTATAAGCCGCTCCTAAGGTGCGTTGCTCCATCTGGTGATAAATTTTCTGCACGTCCAGCAATTTCCTGGTTGTGATTTCAAACTCCAATCCTGCCCTTAGAAATTCTTCAACCAATAATGGAATATCAAACCTGTTGGAATTATAGCCACCCAGGTCGCAATTCTCAAGGAACTGTTTGATCTCATTTGCAACTTGCTTAAACACTGGCGCTTCCTTTACCATCTCATCTGTGATGCCGTGCACATCGCTTGCTCCGCTAGGAATTGGAATCTCAGGGTTAATCAATTTTCTTTTAACCTGCTTGGTGAGATCAGGATTGACCCGAACTACGGCGATTTCAACTATGCGGTCGCAGGCAAGATTTGTTCCAGTGGTTTCAAGATCGATAAATGCGAGGGGTTTTCTTAGTTGCAGGGACATCTGGTATTGTTATTCTATAATTGTTGGTTAGCTATCCGGTTCGCAAATGTAGTAACATCTATCCCATCATAATTGCCTGAACTCATCAAAAGAAGATTTGCCTGCTCGTAATTTTGTCCTGCCAGCCAATTCTCTAAATCCTTCTTGTCGTTAAATATCTTTAATCCACTCTTAGCAAAGCCCGACTCAACCTTTTCTTTTGACAAATCTGGCATTCGTTTTAATTCCAGTGCATGTTTTGAATAAAATACGGCTGCTTCATCTGCCTGATCCATTACTCCAGAATATTCCTGCATAAACGCCTCATTCAAACTACTGAATGTATGCAATTCAATCACCGCTATTAATTTTCTTTCTGGAAACTGTTGCTTAACTGCCTCAATTGTTGCTTTCACTTTGGAAGGTGCATGTGCAAAATCCCGATAAATATTTGTCGTCTTATTACCGGCCAATAGTTCAAGCCTCTTTGAAGCACCAGTGAAATCAGAGATCGCTCTTAAAAAGGTCCTAGTTTCAATTCCAACTTCCCTTGAAGCAAGTAAAGCTGCATGAAGGTTCATTAGATTATGGTCACCAAATACTTTAAGCTCTGTTTCTTGTTTATCAAATGTGATCAAGGTCTTACCTGAAACAATTCTGTGCTCAGGAATGCCATATGGAATTTTTCTTATTGATGCAGACGGAAACTCCTCAACAAGTTTTTTCAAGATGGGATCGGTGGAATTATAAATAACAACACCAGCAGGTTCTATTTTTTCCAGAAAAATTCTGAATTGATCAAGGTAGAATTCGAATGTTGGAAATACATTGATATGATCCCATGCAATTCCAGTTATAATTGCAACATGAGGAAAGAGAAAATGAAATTTAGGCCGTCTTTCCAATACACTGGCCGGGTATTCATCGCCTTCGCAAATTATTAGGGGAGCATTTGTTATTTGAACCGATTGTTCAAATCCTTCCAACCTGGCCCCAACCAGGTAATCAAATTCTTTTCCAGCTTTCCTCAGCACATGCATGATCATGGAGGTCGTTGTGGTCTTGCCATGACTACCCCCTACCACGATCCTCTTCTTTGACTTACTTTCCTGGAAAATATATTCAGGAAATGAATAAATGGGCAAATTCAGCTCTTTTGCCCTCAAAAGTTCAGGGTTATCCCCTTTTGCATGCATGCCCAGGATTATTGCGTCCAGATCAGGTCCAATTCTATCTGGAAACCAGCCTTCCTGCTCCGGAAGAATCCCCACTTTTTGAAGATTAGTCCTGGCAGGCTCAAAGATCTCATCATCACTTCCGGTGATTTCGTAGCCTTTTTTCAACAATGCAATGGCCAATTGGTGCATCACACTTCCCCCTATTGCAATAAAATGGGCCTTCATGCAGTTTATTAATTTGCGCTAAAGTATTTAAGCCCAATGTCGTAACAAAAAGTTTTTCGATATTAAGGGCCAGTCGTTTGCAGGGCAGAAAATTTGTAGTTATTTTGGAGTCCGGTTTCAAAGAATGTTTAATCCCATTCGCATCCGTATACCTCTGAATCACCTGGTTATCGTTTCAAACCCTTTTAGTCAACCAGGTCATTTGATTCACATAAATACCACAAAAATGAAAAGAACACTTGTTATTTTGTCCATTGTGATTGCAACAGCCGTAGCATTTACTTCATGCGCTGCTGGGGGCCGTTCACAAAAAGGGGGATGCCACCTGAACCAGGGATACATTGGATACGGCAATCGTTAGGATGCCATTTCCATTTAAGATATTGAGGTTACCAAGTTTGGTAACCTTTTTGATTTAATGACTTAAAGATGAATATGAAATGGAATGAACTGACAAACGAGGAACAACTTAAGGCCATTAAGGATCGGTCCAATGAAAAACCCCAGGTTATTTTTAAGCATAGTACACGTTGCGGGATTAGTTCAGTTGCCAAAGGCAGACTTGAAAAATGGCAACCATCAGAACAGTTTGATTTTTATTACCTGGATCTGATAAGATATAAACAGCTTTCAAATGAAGTTGCGGACGAATTTGACGTCTATCATGAATCCCCACAGGTGCTGGTCATAAAGAACGAGAAATGTGTTTATGATGAAAGCCATCTCGGTATTTCCCTAAAGGAAATCCTGGAACAGGCTGAAGCCTGATCATTTTCTCTTATAAAAATTCAGCTTTACTGAAGGTATCATGTTCTTCTCGCTTAAGGTATAGAAGCCGCTATTGTCATTCCTGAAAGCAATTGCCTCTCCTTGAATTTCCACCTGGTACGGTATGGTTTCGTATGCCTTTTTTAGCATGTTTTCCACAGACAGAGAATTACCTCTATAATAATAGATGGATGAATATGTCTTGACCAGGATTTCGTTTTGATCTGTTGAAATGGCTGCACTCACTACTCCATTGTACGGAAGCTCCATAACTAATTCCGCATTATTGACCGAGTTAACAGTTTGCGGATAGGAAAGCTTATACACCCTCGACTTCAAATCTCTCTTCGTGATAATGAAAATATTCTTTGACTGATCTACCAATATCGCTTCCGCATCATGAGAACCATCTGGATACTTAAATAATATCTGGTCGAAATTGAGTACAGTATCCATTGACTTTGTTGGTTCCTCAAATCTGTAGATACTGTATTGGTCATAAGTCTGCGAATTATCACCTGTTTCTGCAATGTAGAGGTAACGTTTGGATGCTATGGGACCACCTGCAATTGCCATATCCTCCCAGTCACGATTTGATGCTCCCTTTAGATATATTTTTTTCCCATGAGCTCCATTATGTTCCATTAAATGCAATTGGGGTGGATTTCCACTGTCTTCATGAATCCACAGATATCCAGGAATAGAATAGCTGTCTGCAATTCCGGAAGCTTCATCAACAACACCAGGCAATACAACGAATAAAGAAGGGGCATTCTCAAACGGAGGAAGACTAGCCGGATCGGCTTTTTTGCAACCTACAAGGAAGAAACTTGAGAACAGAATTTGAAATCGAAAGATTTTCTTCATGCAACTAAGATCAGCAATTAACAGCTTAAAGTCGATGCGAGTTTCGAGTTATGCAATTCTACAATTCAGGAATTTAACCGCCAAGACGCATTGACGCTAAGTAACGCGATGATTCTTTCCGAAACCTTGCGTCTTTGTTTCATTGCGGTCAAAATTTCTTTCTAACATCGACACCTGACTTCCGCCCTCTGACTTTTCTTCACGTCTTAAAATGACAATGCCATGCCTCGGTCCTGAAGCACAGAGCGAGGTAAGCGCTGCTCTGAATTAATAGAAGTAAAGGATCCTGAAAACTGTTACTAGTAAAAGAGCACCTACAAGCCATACTAACATTTCTGGCTGAAGGACTTTTTTCAGGACATCGACTCTTTCCGGATTCTTGGGGTTTTTAGTCATAGAGACAACAAAAATAGAAAAAGCCTGAAATCCTGCAATAGGGAGACCGATCTGATAACAATTAAAAAACAATTGGTTAGGTGATTGCCTACTCTTCAGCAGGCAATAACCGTTCTCATGCAATAAAGAATTACACCGCCAGGGTGCCTTGACGCCAAGTTCCGCCAGGTATCCTTGCGATACTTTGCATCCTTCCGTCTTAGCGGTAAAATTTCTTATGGCATACTAGTAACCACTTACCAGACCAAAATACCCTCGAAGCCGCATATTTATTAATGGTATTCTTTAGTTAGGCTTAGAGAAATCCAAACCATGAAAATCGCGGAACAGATCATTGCGGGAATTATCCTCCTATTCATGCCTTTTTGGATGAAGGCACAATGTGCAGATTCCTTAAGGACCCTTTCATATGACACAATAGTCACCGGATCCGGAAATTCATTTCACACCCTTACGTTTCCAAAATTTAACCCAACTCTGGGAACACTACTTGAGGTCAGGATCAATCCAATCGTTACACTTAATTATCAATTTCACCTGGAAAATAAAGAGACCATTCCCATAAACAATTACAGGGTAAGAGTGGTTAGAGAAGATGAGGTTACAAGCAGTAGTTTGCTTCAACCAATCGTGAATAATTATCTTAAGACGTATGGACCTTATCAACTTAGCGCTGCCGATGGGAATGCTGGCTCAGGAACTGACTACCGGGCAGAGGGTCCAATGTACGTTATGGATCATGTTGAACTAAATCAGGTAGTAACGAATACTGCTGATTATCTTGGAACCGGTACAGTAGATTTTGACTATTTCGGAGCCACCTATTCAATTGTATTTGGCAGCGTGAATTATAATTATAATGGAACTGCACAGGATACTCTTCATTTCAGTCTCACATATGTTTATTGTTCTACTTTCTTACTTGCAGCAGATCTATCTTATTTCACAGCTAAGAAGTCAGCCGATAAAAAAATAAACATCTCCTGGACCAACCTCAGTGAACAATTGAACCGATATTATATTCTTGAAAAAAGTTCAGATGGAAAAAATTTCAGCCCGGTTCAGCGTTATACATCCTTCATTTCTACAGCGGCCGGAACAAAATACAATCATTCATATAGCATCATGGCAGGGGACAATCGCAAGATTGTATTTCGGGTAAAGCAGGTGGATAGTGATGGAAATATTAAATATTCTCAGATAAGAATTGTAGATATAGATTCAAAAGATTCTGACGCTGGAATCCAGATCTATCCTAACCCGTCAAATGGAAAATTCAATATTTTATTGAATAAGAGCAAGAGGAGTGATTGGAAAATAGATGTGATGAATAGCTCCGGGCAAATTGTAAACACTCTATTCTTCAACAATTCAATTATTGCCAGACTTGATCTTGGACTGCCGAAAGGTTTTTACTTCATTAAAGTTCAGGACCGAAAGAACAATGAAAATTTTGTTGAACAATTAGTGATCAGATAAGTTAAACCACATAGCCATATAGATTGTCGTTCTTATTCAACTCAGTATAACTGACATGGAATTTGTCCATATTCCGCACCAAAACTTCATAATCTTTCCGGCTCTTTAATTCAATCCCTACTAATGCAGGGCCAGTTTCCTTGTTGTGTTTCTGAATGTATTCAAACCTGGTAATATCATCATTGGGGCCAAGGACATGGTTGACAAATTCTTTCAGAGCACCCGGACGCTGTGCGAACCTTACAAGGAAATAATGTTTTAATCCTTCGAACTGCAGTGAGCGTTCTTTGATCTCCTGCATACGATCAATATCATTATTGCTTCCACTTATTATGCAAACAACATTCTTACCTACCAGCTCAGTTGCATAATGGTCCAGAGCCGCGATGGAGAGAGCACCTGCAGGCTCGACTACAATTGCATCCTCGTTATATAATTTTAGGATGGTGGAACAAACCTTACCCTCATTGGCGAGATGCATGTCGTCCAGTACTTCTTTGCAGATAGAGAAAGTGATATCCCCTACCCGCTTGACTGCTGCTCCATCTACAAACTGGTCAATATTTTCAAGAGTTACAGGTTTGCCGGCCTTTAGTGCTTCCACCATTGAAGGAGCACCTTCTGGTTCAACACCAATGATCTTTGTCTTTGGTGAATAAGTTTTGAAATATGAACCAACTCCTGCCGACAAACCTCCCCCACCAACTGGAATAAATAGAAAATCAACTTCTGACTGATCCTCCAATATTTCTGCCCCAACTGTTCCCTGACCTTCAATGATGCGGTGATCATCGAATGGCGGGATAAATGTCATTCCCTTTTCTTCCGTGAATTTTTTAGCAGCAATCGCACAATCATCGTATGTATCTCCAACTAATTTTACTTCAATATTGGATTCACCAAACATCTTGGTCTGATTCACTTTTTGATTAGGTGTGATAATTGGCATGAACACCACCCCCTTAACATTTAGTTTTTTGCAGGAATAAGCAAATCCCTGGGCATGATTTCCGGCACTGGCACAAACTAATCCGCGCTGGAGCTGATCAGAAGGCAGACTGCTCATCATATTGTATGCGCCTCTCAGTTTGTATGACCTCACCACCTGGAGGTCTTCACGCTTCAGGAAAATATTACAATTATACTTCCTGGAAAGATTGTGGTTATAGGTAAGTGGTGTTCTATTAACCACCTTTCTCAATCTCATAACTGCCTTATGAAATTCCAGCGGACGTGTTTGAGTGGAGGTCTCCATCATATTAGTTTGAATGGGATACTTAAATGCTATGAACTTTTCTGATCCTCACAGCGATTTAAGATTCTATACTTTTTCTGTTACTTTCTTTTCTTTCAACACTTCTTCAGCCGGCTTCTGATTTTCCGGCCTTAGGCTCCTGACCGTTTTACCTGCCTGCCACAATTCACTTTCGCGAAGTTCTTTCAATTCTCCTTCAAGTTTTTCTCGATAGTCAGTTTTACTATTGCTCTCAATTGAACGGGCTGCTTCTTTACCTGCTGCAACGCTTTCGTATAGTTCAGTGAAAACAGGCAAAGTTGCATCTCTAAATTTCTTCCACCAGTCCAGGGCTCCTCTTTGAGCAGTAGTTGAACAATTGGCATACATCCAATCCATTCCATTTTCTGCAACAAGTGGCATGAGTGATTGTGTAAGCTCCTCAACAGTTTCATTAAAGGCTTCTGAAGGTGAGTGACCTTTCTTACGAAGTACTTCAAACTGGGCTGCAAAAATTCCTTGAATAGCGCCCATCAAAGTTCCACGTTCTCCGGTGAGGTCAGAGTATACTTCTTTTTTGAAATCAGTTTCGAACAAATAACCGCTTCCAATGGCGATCCCTAATGCAACTACTCTTTCAAATGCACGACCGGTTGCGTCCTGGAAAATTGCATAGCTACTGTTCAATCCCCGACCCTGCAGAAACATTCTGCGAAGTGAGGTACCGGAGCCCTTTGGAGCAACCAGGAAAACATCTACATCAGCCGGAGGTTCAATTCCTGTCTGACTTTTATAAGTAATACCAAATCCGTGTGAGAAATACAATGCCTTGCCTTTTGTCAAATGTTTCTTAACGGTAGGCCAAAGTTGAATTTGTGCCGCATCGCTAAGTAAATAGCAAATGATGGTGCCTCTCTGTAATGCTTCTTCAATATCGAAAAGAGATTCGCCCGGAACAAATCCATCACGAACTGCCTTCTCCCAACTTTTTGAATTTTTTCGCTGGCCAATGATCACATTGATACCATTTTCTTTTTGATTAAGCGCCTGACCCGGTCCCTGAACACCGTACCCGATCACTGCAACCACTTCATCCTTCAAAACTTCCTGCGCCTTTGATAGTGGAAATTCTTCACGCGTTACTACGTTTTCTTCCACTCCGCCGAAATTTAATTTTGCCATGTTGTTTTATTTATTGTTTATTTCTTTAATGAACCTTACCATTTTTGGATCAAGACTACATGGTAAAGACTTCTTCCTGTTTATTCAGAAATTCATTTTCAATCAATTCTTCGCCGGGCTCTGTTTCTTCAAACTCTTTAAGTTTTTCATGGAAGCCTGTACTATCCTTTATGATCGCAACCCTTGCACTTCTCACGAACTCAATCAAACCGTAGGGTTCTAAAACCTTTACAAGTCGATCAGTTTCCTCACGATGACCAGTCGTCTCAAAAATGGTATAGTCCTTCCGAATCACTACCGCTCTTGCGCCATATTCGCGAAGCAGTCTTTCTACCTTTACTTTTTCAGCTATTTCATCTGTTGGCACTTTATATAATGCGAGTTCCTGCCAAACGATCTCCTCACCTGTATTATAATATGCCTTCAGGACTTCCACCTGTTTTTCAATCTGCCTGCAAAGTTTGCGGACTACTTCTTCGGTTTCATTGATCACTATAGTGAACCTATGAACTGAATCCACTTCTGAAGGAGAAGTATTCAAACTTTCTATATTGATCTTTCTTCTGGAGAAGATGATCGCAATGCGGTTTAGCAAACCAATTTGGTTTTCTGTGTAGACCGTGATCGTATATTCTTGTTTGAGCATATTCTATTTTTTTCTTAACCGCAAGGGCGCAAGGTTACGCGAGGACCTCTTTGCGAATCTTCGCGTCCTGGCGTCTTGGCGGTTAATTATTTCAATACCATTGGGTAACTATTCATTTTAAACTAAATTCCAAATCTCAAATCCCAAGAACCAAAAAATATTAAAATATAAAATCTCAATAATCACTTAGGAGGTTTTCCTGAGTATAGCGGAAAAGATTAATACTAACTCCCTGGCCTCCGTTCTCAAGTATTCTCGTTCTTGTTGCAATTCTTGTGATGCTGGCAGTGATAATCTTAACCAGTATCCAGCCTCCTTAGCTTCTCTTCTGCAAGTCTTAATTTTCATCTTAAAATCTTTAGATCCCAAACTCTCATTCGCTTCAATATAATTTGCTCCCGTTGAACCGCTCGATCTTATCAATTGTGATGAATATTCAAAATTTGCTACATTCTTTGGAAGACTCAACAATAATTTCTTACACGTTCTGCAAAAAGAGTCGTCCGTTCCTCCAAATCAAATACTTTGTTGTTTTGTTCCAATAGTTCAGTTTCCGATAAACTAATTTATAGAAGCCCTGAACTACATATTAATTGCTTGAAAACTTTCCCCAGTTTTGTGTTTTTTTCCTCGATTCACTCATTTGTTCTTATTCTTTGGATCTTGATTTTTGTTATTTGATGATTTTATTTTAGCCTAATCTCCGCCACACTGCACCCCTGTGGCACCATCGGGAAAACGTTGTTTTCTTTTCCCACCATGACTTCCAGTAAATACGCCCCATCATGATCAAGCATCTTCTTTAATCCATTTTCAAGATTTTCACGCTTGTCAATTTTCTCACCGGGTATTGAGTAGCCTTTAGCTACCTGCACATAATCAGGACTAACTATATCAACAAATGAATATCGCTTGTCATGGAAAAGTTGTTGCCATTGGCGAACCATACCAAGGAATTGATTGTTCAGAATAAGGATCTTCACATTCACTCCTGACTGCATGATGGTTCCCAATTCCTGAATGGTCATCTGAATTCCACCATCACCAATGATTGCAACCACAGTTCTATCAGGTGCCCCGAATTTTGCCCCAATGGCAGCCGGCAATGCAAAACCCATAGTGCCCAGACCACCAGAAGTAATATTGCTTTTTGATTGTGTAAACCTCGCGTACCTGCAGGCCACCATCTGATGCTGACCCACATCAGTAACAATTACTGCATCGTCATTAGTTAGTTCGTTCAGGATCCTGATCACCTCTCCCATTGTCAGTTCTTCAGAAGTGGGGTTGAGCTCATCATAAATACAAGTCACTTCTTCTTCCTTCTGAAATTCGTTGAACCGTTGCAGCCATTGTGGGTGCGTCCGTTGATTGACAAGTTCAGTCAGAATTGGAAGTGTTTCTTTACAATCCCCCCAAACTGGCACCGTTGATTTTACATTTTTATCAATTTCTGCAGGGTCAATGTCAAGGTGGATCACCTTCGCCTGTTTGGCATATTTGTCTAACCGTCCCGTCACCCGGTCGTCAAAACGCATTCCTATTGCTATTAGCACATCACATTCATTGGTAAGAACATTCGGGCCGTAATTGCCGTGCATTCCAAGCATACCAACATTTAATGGGTGATCGGTTGGAATTGCACTAAGTCCAAGAATAGTGGATGCGGCAGGTATTCCTGATTTTTCAAGAAATTTTTTGAGATCATTTTCCGCCTTTCCCAGAATGACTCCCTGGCCAAAAATCACAAAAGGCCGTTCAGCTTCATTGATCAGTTTAGCAGCTTCTTCAACAAAACTTTTTCTTACAATTGGTTTGGGTCGATACGATCTGATATGCTCACACCTGGTATATCCAGAATAATCAAATTTTTGTAATTGGGCATTCTTTGTAATATCAATCAACACGGGTCCAGGTCTTCCACTTCCAGCGATATAAAATGCCTTTGCCAGAACCGCTGGAATTTCAGTAGCGTCTGTTACCTGGTAATTCCATTTGGTAACTGGCGTGGTGATATTGATCACATCTGTTTCCTGGAATGCATCAGTTCCCAACAAATGGGCGAACACCTGACCTGTAATGCAGACTACTGGTGTACTATCGATCATTGCATCAGCAAGCCCTGTTACCAGATTCGTAGCACCCGGGCCACTTGTAGCAAATACAACTCCCGTTTTGCCGGAGGTCCTTGCATACCCTTGCGCAGCATGTATTGCACCTTGCTCATGACGCACCAGAATATGTATAAGTTTTTCCTGGTAGTCATAAAGAGCGTCGTAGATAGGCATGATCGCACCACCAGGGTATCCAAAAATTGTTTCTACCTCTTCTGCTATCAGACCTTCGAGTACTGATACAGAACCACTGACCTGGGCAGGCAGTTTTCTTTCAGCAACTGATGTCTTTTTAGCTTTCAATTCCAAAGTATCCATAAATCTTTTTTTCAGTTTTGTTTCAGCACCTCAGCCACTTCATTCTAATCTTCATCGGTTACACAACCTGCCGCTGCATTCTTAACAACCTTTGCATATTTAAATAGAACCCCCTTCTTTGCTTTCAAGGGAGGCTGTTTCCAATTTTTTCTTCTCTGATTAATTTCATCTTCAGATGCTTTCAGAACAATCTTATTATTTGTTGCATCAATCTCAATAATATCTCCATCCTGCACCAAGGCAATCAAACCCCCTTCGTAAGCTTCAGGAGTTATATGTCCAACTACAAACCCATGTGTGCCGCCACTAAACCTGCCGTCAGTAACAAGAGCCACATTCTTTCCAAGTCCTGCACCAATAATTGCTGAAGTAGGCTTAAGCATCTCAGGCATTCCTGGTGCTCCTTTAGGTCCAACATATCTTATCACTACCACATCACCTGATTTAACCCGACCATTCTGAATCCCTGCGATCAATTCAAATTCACCGTCAAACACACGAGCGGGTCCTTCAAATCTTTCACCTTCCTTGCCACTGATCTTTGCAACGCTTCCTTCTTCAGCCAGGTTACCATACAATATCTGTAAATGACCTGTCGCTTTCAATGGACGATCAAGGGGATAGATGATTTTTTGTGTATCAAAATCCAGATCAGGAATTGCTACAAGGTTTTCTGCAATTGTTTTTCCAGTAACTGTCAGGCAATCGCCATGTAATAAATTATTTTTCCATAAGTATTTCATCAGGGAAGGCAATCCTCCATGCTGATGAAGATCCTGCATGAGGTATTTACCACTTGGTTTGAAATCAGCCAGAACAGGAATTCTATCGCTTACTGTTTGAAAATCATCCTGTGTGATGGCAACATCCACGCTCTTTGCCATTGCGATGAGGTGCAGAACTGCATTTGTACTTCCGCCCAACACCATAATGGTAACAATTGCATTTTCAAATGCCTTGCGGGTCATTATATCTTTTGGCTTGATATCTTTTTCAATCAATAACCTGATTGCCTTACCTGCATTCCTGCATTCTTCCTGCTTTTCTTCACTTAATGCTGGATTTGAAGAAGAAAATGGAAGACTCATTCCAAGAGCTTCGATGGCGGCAGCCATAGTATTTGCAGTGTACATACCACCACAGGCTCCTGCGCTGGGACAAGAAGCTTTCACGATACATCTGAAATCTTCTTCAGTGATGGTGCCGGCGATCTTCTGTCCAAGCGCCTCGAATGCAGAAATAATATTAAGATCCTGCCCATTGTAATGTCCGGGTGCAATTGTTCCTCCATACACCATTATGGATGGACGATTTAATCTTCCCATTGCCATAACGGAGCCCGGCATATTCTTATCGCAACCTGGCAGAGCGATCAAGGCATCATAATATTGAGCGCCGCAAACTGTTTCAATTGAATCGGCAATTATATCCCGGCTGACCAGTGAATATCGCATGCCTTCAGTTCCATTACTGATGCCATCACTTACGCCGATGGTATTAAAAATTAATCCTACCAGATCATTATCCCAAACACCCTGCTTCACAAGAGTTGCAAGACTGTTCAGATGCATGTTGCATGTATTGCCATCATAACCCATACTAACAATTCCAACCTGCGGTTTCTTCAGATCTTCATCAGTTAACCCTATACCATACAGCATTGCCTGGGCAGCGGGCTGCGTGGGATCTTGTGTGATGGTCTTTGAATATTTATTAAGTTCCTGCATTAAAAATTTTTCCTGCTTAAAACAATCTTTATTCTAAACGACAGACAATTCAGCTACTCTGTTGGGTTCAAGCAAAAAGGGTTGCTCAATCACCCTGTTCTTATAAGCGATTTGAATAATTTTCCCCAATGATTCATTCCACGGCTTCCTGAATTTTACATCGTCCAGTGATTCCCATCCAACTATCTCAGCCGCAGTTCCACAGAAGAAAACAGCATCAGCTTGTTTTATTTCTTCGGTCTCAAAAAACTTTTCTTCTATTTCGATGTTGAGTTCTTCACAGATTTCAAATACAACTGACCTTGTAATTCCGGTAAGAATATTTCCTAATGGTGGAGTTATTAGTTTACCTCCCTTTTCAAAAAATATATTTGCTCCGGTTCCTTCTGCCACAAAACCATTCATATCATTCAAAAGCGCTTCATCATATCCTTTCTCTTTTGCTTCCTGGCTGGCAAGGATTGAGTTTACATAATGACCTGCTGCCTTCGCCTGAATCTTAAATGATTTTGGATTGGGCCTTTGAAATGAAGATGTCATTACCCGCATCAGGTTCTCTCCAAAGAAAGGAGCCATGGTCCAAACCGCAATAAAAAAATGAGATGTCTTGTTCTTAACGAATCCCATGTTTGCCGGCGCATAAACCAATGGACGGATATAGGCATCCTGAAGATCATTCTTCTCAAGTAGATCGTATGTAATACTTATCATTTCATCAACTGAATATGATAGAGGAATATTAAGCGCCTCTGCAGATTCTTTCAGACGTTGGAAATGTTCAACTGCCTTGAAAATCCTGGTCTCTCCGGAAATAGTTTTATATGCCCTAATGCCTTCAAACACGGAATAGCCGTAATGAAGTGATTGGCTGTAAAGACTAATGCTTCCTTCGGTAGCCTTAATGAATTCTCCATCGAGAAAAATGACGGTATTTTCGTTATAATACATCCTTGAATTTTGGAATTTTGAAATTTCGAAATTGGGAAACTAAATCTCCCAATCTCAAAATCTAAAATTTATATAATAGTTGACTTTCTCAATTCTATGTTCTCTTTATTTACTCCAGCCGGTATTTTATTACTGATATAATCACTGATCAATTCGCCAATGGTTGAGGTGAAATAAAAATTGATCGAATCAATATCTCTCGTAACAAAACCATTCGCAAGGGTCCATTCAACAGCTTCCCTTACCAGGTCTCCTTCGCGTTTAAGCCCAAAATGATCCAGCAACAAAGCAGCCGACAATATAGATCCCAATGGATTTGCTATATCCTTACCTGCAGCCTGCGGATAGGAACCATGAATCGGCTCGAACAAAGCAGAACCGCTTCCTACTGATGCGGAAGGCAGAAGCCCAAGCGATCCACTGATCACACTCGCCTCATCACTGAGTATATCGCCAAACATATTTTCAGTAAGAAGGACGTCAAACTGTTTTGGGTTCAGAATTATCTGCATGGCTGCATTGTCCACAAATAGAAAATCTACCGCGACATCACTATATTCATTAGAAATTTCCTGCACCACCTTTCTCCATAATCTTGAAGTCTCAAGTACATTGGCCTTATCTACAAGCGTAAGCTTCTTTCTTCTTTTCTGCGCATACTGAAATGCGAGATGTGAAATTCTTTCAATTTCTTCTCTTGTATATACACAGTCATCAGATGCCTGTGTTCCGTTCTCATCAACCTGCTTCTTGCCGAAATAAATTCCTCCCGTCAATTCCCTGAAAATCACGAAATCCACTCCTTCAATATTCTTACTCTTTAATGGAGACAAATGTTGTAATGATGGGTAAGTATTGATCGGACGGATATTCGCAAATAATTGTAATGATTTTCTGAGTTTGAGAAGACCCTGCTCAGGTCTTATTTTGGCCGATGGGTCATTATCATACTTGGGATGTCCAATAGCTCCAAAGAGAATCGCATCACTATTTAAACAAACAGCAATGGTTTCATCTGGTAATGGCGTTCCGGTTTGATCGATAGCGACAGCACCCATCAAACAATAAGTATAATTGAACTCATGACCGAATTGTTCAGCAATTGCATTCAGCACCTTCACTGCTTGTCTTGTTACTTCTGGTCCGATCCCATCTCCTTCAATAACTGCAATGTTTTTTTCCATGGGGTCAATGTTTAGAATGTTCAAATTCTTCAATAACTGGTTTCAGATTGATCAAATAATCAATATCATCATAGCCATTCAACAGGCATTCTTTTTTGTAAGCATTGATCTCAAAATGTTCCTGGTTTTCAGACCCAAGAATCTTGATCAATTGTTCAGGAAGATTCACTTCCAGCTCAAGAGCGGGATCTTGTGAAGCTTCGAATATCGTCTGTAAAAAATCATCACTTACCGTTACTGGCAACAGGAAATTATTAAGAGCGTTGTTCTTGAATATATCGGCAAAAAAACTGCTTACCACAACATCAAATCCGTAATCCTTGATTGCCCAGGCGGCATGTTCGCGACTGGAACCACAACCGAAATTTTTTCCCGCAACCAGTATCTTTCCTTTATATACAGGATTATTCAAAATAAAATCCTGCTTTGGCGTGGATTCATCATCGTTGAGATATCTCCAGTCCCTGAATAGATTCTTTCCAAATCCTTCCCTGTTGGTTGCTTTTAAAAAGCGGGCTGGAATGATCTGGTCCGTATCGATATTCTCAATCGAAAGCGGAACAATTGTTGACCTTATTATGCTTATCCTTTCACTCATTATTATTTTTTCTTAACCGAAAAGACGCTAAGGCGCTAGGTTACGCAAGGATATCTTTGCGAATCTTCTCGTCCTGGCGGTTAATTTTTTATATCATTTAAATATTCTCTTACATCGCCAACTTCGCCAGTGATAGCCGCTAATGCAGCAGTCAATGGACTTGCAAGGAGAGTTCTTGCATTGGGTCCTTGTCTGCCTTCGAAATTTCTGTTTGAAGTGGAGATGCAATATTTCCCTGCCGGAATTTTGTCTTCGTTCATGCCAAGACAAGCAGAACATCCAGGCTGGCGGAGAATAAATCCTGCTTCTTCAAAAACTTTATCAATTCCTTCCTGTATCGCTTGTTTTTCTACCTGCTTACTTCCTGGAACGATCCAAACTTCCACATCATCAGCTTTCTTTTTTCCTTTTACGAAGGATGCAACCATTCGCAGGTCTTCAATCCTGGAATTGGTGCAACTACCTATGAAAACATAATCAACCTTTCTTCCTTTCATCTTGCTGCCTGCCTGCAGTCCCATATATGCAAGTGATTTTTGGAATGAGGCTTTTTCTTTTTCATCAATCTGCTCAAGACCTGGGATCATACCATTCACGCTAACTCCCATTCCGGGGTTAGTGCCGTAGGTGATCATCGGTTCAATATCCTGAGCATTGATATTTATTTCTTTGTCGAAGACAGCATCTTCATCAGAATATAATTGCTTCCATTCCGCAAGCTTTATATTCCATTGTTCACCCTCTGGTGCAAACAACCTTCCTTTCAGATAATCGAAAGTGGTTTCATCAGGTGCAATGAATCCTCCCCTCGCTCCCATTTCAATACTCATGTTGCAAATTGTCATTCTCGCCTCCATAGAAAGCGAGCGGATCGCCGAACCTGCATACTCTACAAAGTATCCAGTAGCGCCACTTGCTGAGATAAGCGATATGATATAAAGAATGATATCCTTCGATACCACACCATTGTTCAACTCACCTTCAACATTGATACGCATAAGTTTGGGCCTTGTTTGCATCAGGCATTGTGTAGCGAGTACCATCTCCACTTCACTTGTGCCGATACCAAAAGCTATTGCTCCAAATGCACCGTGAGTAGAAGTGTGACTATCCCCGCAAACAATAGTCATTCCCGGTTGAGTGAAACCTAGTTCTGGTCCAATAACATGAACAATCCCCTGGAATGGATGACCAAGGCCATACAATTCAATTCCATGTTCGGCGCAGTTTTTCTTTAGAGCATCAACCTGCAAACGACTCAATTCTTCTTTGATCGGTAAATGCTGATTAAGAGTAGGAACATTATGATCTGCAGTTGCTACAGTTTGCGCAGGGCGAAGAACCTTTATGCCTCTTTTATTCAATCCTGTAAAAGCCTGCGGACTGGTTACTTCATGAATAAAATGCTTATCCACGTATAGTACAGCTGGCCCACCTTCAATCTGTTTCACTACATGCTTTTCCCAGATCTTGTCAAATAAGGATTTATGCTTTTTTGCAGTATCTGGTTTTGCAATTGTGATATTTTTATTCTCCTGGTTCATTCAGTTTTTTATTGTTTTTGTTTCGTCGAGAAAAAAGCATGGTGCAGAAGCACCACGCCTACTAACAAAAACTACATGATTATGAGAAAACCGACTTAAGCAATCACAGCCGCCGGCTGGTATTTACCAGCCAGATCACGGAGGTCACCATCCTCGACTTCCTTCTTTCTGTCTGCTATTTTTAAAAATTGGTTGTACAGCACATCAATATCATTCCGGGTATACTGGAAACCCAGTTTTTGGAAACGATGTGCAAGGGCGGAACGACCGCTCCTGGCGGTCAAAACGATCCTTGATCCATCAGCACCAACTTCTTCAGGGTTTATGATTTCATATGTCAGAGCGTCTTTCAGGAAACCATCCTGGTGGATACCAGAAGAATGCGCAAAAGCATTACTTCCAACAATGGCTTTATTAGGCTGAACTGGCATGCGCATTGTATCGGCCACGAGACGGCTCAATGGATTCAAATGTTTTGCTTTGATATCAGTGTAAAATCCAAGGGCATGATGCTGTTTAATGATCATTACTACTTCCTCCAATGAAGTATTGCCGGCCCGTTCTCCCAAACCGTTGATTGTACACTCAATTTGACGAGCTCCATGTATCACTCCTGAAATAGAATTGGCAGTTGCCAATCCAAGGTCATTGTGGCAATGACAGGAAATGATCGCTTTATCAATATTTGGAACATTATTTATTAGGTAGGCTATTTTCTCACCGTATTGATGAGGAAGGCAATATCCAGTGGTATCAGGAATATTGACAGTCTTTGCTCCGGCCGCAATCACTGCTTCAACAACTTTTGCCAGGTAATCGTTATCTGTACGTCCGGCATCTTCGGCATAAAACTCAACATCATCAGTAAAATTTCTTGCCCATTTCACACACTGAATTGCTCTCTCAAGGATCTCTTCTCTGGTAGAATTGAATTTAGATTTGATGTGATAATCTGAAGTGCCGATCCCTGTATGAATCCTGGGACGTTTTGCATACTTCAATGCCTGGGCCGCTACTTCTATATCCTTATGAACTGCACGGCTTAATGCGCAAACAATTGCATTCTTTATTACAGTGGCAATCTTGTTTACGCTTTGAAAATCGCCAGGCGAAGAGATTGGAAACCCGGCTTCAATAATGTCCACACCCAAGGCCTCTAGCTCAAGAGCGATCTCGATCTTTTCCTTAGTATTAAGCTTACAACCGGGAACCTGCTCTCCATCACGGAGCGTTGTGTCGAAAATGAAGACCTTTTTATCAGACATAAACCAGATTATGGAGGAGAAAGAAAGCAGGCTGCTTAAGTTTGTGTTGCTTGCTATATGTTTGTAAGACAACCTGCTAACCGAAATTATCAGACTTAAGCGGGGTCATAAAATCAAATGTAGTTGCATTCTACACCGCTTAAATTGACCTAATTTCGTTAAAACGCAGTCTGGGACTGCATTTAACCGTTTTTGAAATACGATGCCCAACCGTTCAGCCGATAGCCTATTTCAATTGATCAGATCCATGGAAAAGTCTGAAAAGCGAAACTTTAAGCTTTATGTGCAGAGAAATAGCAATACAGAAGACCTTAAGATCACTAAACTCTTTGATGCCCTCGATAAAATGTCGGAATATGACGAGGATTCCCTTCTCAAGCGCAATAAATGGCTGAAAAAGCAACAGCTTTCTAATCTGAAAGCCCATCTGTACAGGCAAATCCTCTCCAGCCTCAGACTCATCAGTGATGAAAGCAATACCGACATCTCGCTGAATGAACAAATGGCGCATGCCAGAATTCTTTATAATAAAGGCTTGTACCTCCAAAGTCTCAAGGTCCTGGACAGATTAAAAGAAACAGCCAGAAGTTATAATCAGGTCACCCACCTACAACAGGTCCTTTTTTTTGAGAAAAAAATAGAGGCACTCTATATAACAAGGTCTATTCAAAGTCGGGCCGATGAACTGGCTTCGGAAGCAGATGAAGTAGACCATCGACTTTCAATGATCAGCAGACTTTCAAATCTTGCGCTCCAGCTCTACAGTTGGTATATCAAAAATGGCCATGCAAGAAATGAGGAGGAAGGAAAGGCAGTTGAAGATTTTTTTCTCAGGCAGATTCCTCCAAATGCTGATGAATTCAAAGGCTTTTACGAAAGATTATACCTGCACCAGAGCTATTGCTGGTATTCATTCATTAGACAGGATTTCCTGCAATACTACCGGAATACCCAAAAGTGGGTTGATGTGTTTACACAGAATCCGATCATGAAGGAGGTTGAGACCTCGCATTATATAAAAGGATTGCATAATCTTTTGAGTGCACAATTTGATCTGCAGAACTATAAGAAGTTCAATGAAGTCCTGGAAGAATTTGAGGTGTTTGCAAACTCCGATGTATCGAGACAAAATCAAAACAATCGTCTCCAAACTTTCGTCTATCTAAACACTGCCCGGATCAATAAATATTTCATGGAGGGACATTTTACAGAGGGCCTTAAGCTTGTTCCCTACATCGAAGAAAAACTCAAAGAGTTTGAACCTTATCTCGACAGGCATAGGGTACTTGTATTTTACTACAAGATCGCATCTCTGTATTTCGGTGCAGGCGAGTTTGATAAAGCCATCGATTATCTGAATAAGATCATCAACTGGAAGGTTGATCTGCGAACTGACCTTCAGGGATATTCGAGATTACTGCATCTTATCGCACATTATGAACTTGGAAATTTTGATCTTCTTGAATACCTCGCTAAATCTGTTTACAGGTTTATGGCCAAGATGGAAAACCTGAATATGGTTGAAGAAGAGATCTTCAAATTTCTTCGTCGTTCAGTTAAGATCCCAAATGCTCAATTGAAAAAAGAATTTGAAAATCTCCTACATAAATTAAAGCAGCAACAGGAGAATCCATATGCTACCCGGGCATTCTTCTACCTTGATGTAATATCATGGCTGGAAAGTAAGATCAGCAATGTTGCAGTTCAATCTGTGATCAGAAGAAAATTCCTTGACAAAATGGGCAAGCAGGTCCTGTGAAATATTTTGGAATTTGGTTCCTTCGCTACGCTCAGGATTGGGAAATTGGGAAAATGAAAGACAATCACAACTCGAAACTCCAAACCCGAAACCCTAAACTTTCTTCTGCTCTTTTGCCCAGGTATCTTTTAAGGTCACGGTACGGTTGAACACAATCCGACTTGGGCTTGTGTCTTTGTCCAAAGTGAAATATCCCTTTCGCAGAAACTGGTATCGCTCATCAAATTTTGCTGTACCAAGCGTTCGTTCTGCGTACGCAGTTTTGATAACTGTTAAGGAATCGGGATTAATATACTCTTTAAAATCTCCTTCTGCAGAAGAAGGGTCTTCCACCTTAAATAAACGATCGTAAAGTCTTATTTCAATTGTTGTAGCATGACTGGTACTTACCCAATGCAAAGTGCCTTTCACACTAATCCCCGAAGTATCGTTACCACTTTTACTCTCGGGAAGATAACTACAGCGCAGTTCATAAATAATGCCATTCTCGTCTTTGACAACTTCATCGCATCGGATAATGTATGCCGACTTCAGCCTCACCATTTGTCCAACCGCCAGTCTAAAGAATTTTTTCGGTGGATTTTCCATGAAATCCTCACGTTCAATATATAGTTCACGAGAAAAAGGCAATTCCCTGCTACCGGCTTCCTTGTCCTCAGGATTATTTTCACTAATAACAGTTTCTACATGATTCTCAGGAAAATTCGTAAGAACAATTTTCAATGGATCGAATACAACCATTCGTCTCAATGCAACTTTATTTAGTTGTTCCCTGATGCAAAATTCAAGGAGACTTACGTCGATCAGATTTTCTCTCCTGGCAACACCGATCCGCTCGCAGAAATCACGAATACTTTCAGGTGTGTAACCTCTTCGTCTGAATCCACTGATCGTTGGCATCCTGGGATCGTCCCAACTTTCAACATGCTTATCGTTTACAAGCTGAAGAAGTTTGCGCTTGCTCATAATTGTATACGTGAGGTTCAAGCGTGCAAATTCATATTGATGGGAAGGAAAAATTTCAAGCTTTTCAATGAACCAATCGTACAACTCCCGGTGTGAAACAAATTCCAGCGTGCAAATGGAATGAGTTATTTTCTCGATGCTGTCGCTTTGCCCGTGAGCAAAATCATACATCGGGTAAATGCACCATTTATCCCCTGTCCGATGATGGTTTGCATGCTTGATACGATATATGAGCGGATCTCTCATCAGCATGTTGGGAGAAGCCATATCTACTTTAGCACGAAGTGTCCTGCTTCCATCTGGAAACTCACCAGCTTTCATTTTGGCAAACAATTCAAGGTTCTCCTCCGGACTACGATCCCGGTAAGGACTATTCTGCCCTGGTTCAGTGGGAGTACCTTTCATTTTGGCGATCTCTTCAGAAGTGGAATCATCCACGTACGCAAGACCTTTTTTTATTAAGGTTCTCGCGAATTCATATAACTGATCAAAATAATCTGAAGCATACAATTCATTTTTCCATTTGAAACCCAGCCATTGGATATCATCCTTAATGCTGTCAACATATTCAGTTTCTTCTGTTACTGGATTTGTATCATCAAACCTGAGATTTGTATAACCAGGATACTTCTGCGTTAATCCAAAATTCAGGCAAATGCTTTTTGCATGCCCTATATGTAAATAACCATTTGGCTCAGGAGGAAACCTGGTTACGATCTGGGAGTATTTTTTGTTTTTGAGGTCCTCTTCTATTATTTCTTCGAGAAAATTCAGGCTGCGTTCTTCATTCATTAAGTCACTTTTTAAAGACGGCAAGATAACGAGAGTTCCAGAGTTTGAAAGTTTGAATGTTTGAATGTTTGAGAGTTTAACCGCAAAGTCGCGAAGTTGCACAGGATTCTAAGCAAAAAGCAAGGAATATTTAACACATAGGAAAACAGAGCCTCTATATGCCTATGTGGTTTATTTCTTCAAATCATAAATGATAACAACAAAGTCACATAGAAAGATAAAATGTAAATGCCCTATGTGCCTATGTGTTTATTTTTCTATCGGAATTCAAACAGGAGCAAATGCACAAAAGTTTTAGGAAAAAACCCATGTAGTTTCAGGAAAACCTCTTTAACACGAACGAACAACAATTTAACTATCCAGGAATATGATTACGCAGCAATATCTGGATGAACTAACCTATCAAATTATAGGATGTGCAATTGAAGTTCACAAAGAACTTGGACCGGGGTTATTGGAAAGTGTGTACCATCGCTGCATTGCACACGAGTTGAATAATAGAGGATTAATTGTTCAAGCACACTTGCCTGCACCAATTTCGTACAAGGGTTATCTGATAGACACCGAATTGAGACTTGATCTTCTGGTTGAAGATCTTATTGCAGTAGAATTAAAAAGCGTATTGGGGATCATTCCGGTCTATGAAGCACAATTATTAACCTATATGAAACTTCTAGAAAAACCAAAAGGAATTCTGATCAATTTCAATTGTTGTAATATATTCCATGAAGGCCAAAGGACTTATGTAAACTCATTGTATTCTTCGCTTCCAAAAAAATAAAAAAAGGACGCAAAGGTGCGCAAAGTATTCCTGGCGAAACCTTGCGTCTTTGTTTCTTGGCGGTTAATCTTTCTTTTTCACCTCAAAGGTCACAATGCCACTCCCGGCTTTGCCATCAGAACTAAGCCCTTCCACAACTACAGCATACCTGCCTGGAAGATCAGAAGTAAAAAAATTAAATCTTGTTTTTCCTTCTTGATCTGGAAGTAAGTTTCCTGACCAGTATAAGGTATTTCTAAAATCAGGCAAGCGACTTTGCTTTTCAGCAGTTGTACTATAGACAGGGGAATAAAATTCTCTTTGCAATTGCATGCCTTCATAAGAAAGTATGATTGAACCAGGATCTAATTGAAAACCGCCGAGGTCTCCATTATAGGTGGAATAACTCACAATTCCACTATAGGTGGCGCCTCCCAGGTAGTACTTATTTGCAACTACTTCCAGCTTTTTAATTTTGAGTGGATCGATGCTAAGAACTTTCGTCATATCGAATAATGGCACTCCATCAATTAAAACGAGAGGATTATTCTGGAAGAAGACCTTGTATGGCAAATTCAGTGCCCGAAGCACATAGTCGTCCTGCGACTTCTTTACCTGCACTTCCGCAACATATTCTCTTAAGACCTCATCCATCGTACTAAATCTTGTGTAATCATCAAGAAAATATTTGTGCGTTGGCAAACCATAAAAAGCAGTGCTGTCAGGAATGCGGTTCAATGTAAACTGGTTTCGTTTGTCGCCAGAGAACACTGTTTCAACCTGGACTCCAACATATCGCCTGAGCAACTGATCTGCATTTTGATTCAGCACTGAGTTTGAAGATGAATAGGGCTTTGAAATCTTATCTGAGAAGGGGTTAAGAATATCGACCCTATACATACTATCCTTTAATGGATTTGTTGAGACCACGATTTCATTCGCGCCATAAAAATTATTCATATTGAATTTCACGACACCATTCTTATCACTTAACGCATTATTGAAATGATATCTTTCTGCCGGTACTGATATGTAGGCTGTGATGCCAGAAACTGGAAGACCGGTGGATTTGTTTACTACTCTTGCTGAGACTATATGTCCTCCCAATTCAGGCGTGAAATCAAATTCCTGATTTTTTCTGCTCAATACCTCCTCCCATTTGAATCTTCTCCAGCCATGAGTGAGCATAAGATTGTCTGTTGCCTCTTTTAATTCCGGACCCTCTGCATACATGTAGTATGAAATAGAATCAATCTTTCCAACAAGGTCGGAAGCCAACCAAAAAGTTCCAGCTATATCAGAATCCGGAATACGCTGAATGGAATCCAAAAGGTATACAGCCGTAGAAAGATTCAATTTTCCATCGAGATTATGCGCGTCTGCCTGAACCTCCACTTTCTGTCTTAGATCATAAACAGATTGATTTGTTTTTAAAGAAAATTGCAATAAATCCGGGCGCTTAAAATAAACCCGTTCGCAGACTGCCTGTTTATTTGAATTGAAGATGGTGAAATGTGAAATTCCGCCTTTTAATTCATTCCGGTTCAAAGCAAAAGTGGCAATGCCGTTTTGCAAATTCTGAACTTTTGCTAATCTTATGGAATTTCGGCTATGAACAATTAGATATACCAACTTTTCTGCCTGCAAGCCTTTCACATTAACTGATACCAACAGATTTTCATTGCCCTCTTCCTTAAGTTGCATTGTATGACCCGCATCAAAGATTCCTGGAAGTTCTGATGTAACCACCGAGCCTGCGGAAGTAATGACCTGCACTCGATAACTATCCCCAGACTTCGGCTTCAGAATGAAATTTCCCAAACCGAATTTCAATGTGTTGAATCTTGCAATTGTATCATTCCGTTGATTAATTACAACGCCTCTTCCATCAACCGGTTGGCCATATTGATTTGTTACTTTAAAAGCGATCCGGCTTTCTAAATCATAAACCAGATTGCCTCCCTCAGGAAATAATTTAAGAATGAAAGAAGAAGTTTCTGCAGGATGCATCGTGGGTGTGGTATACCTGGAGGGATTTATTATTCCCAAAGATTTATGGTAAAAAAGATTCGGGCCCGAATTCTTCATCCAGGCAGTATATGCTCTCAATGTATAATTGCCTGAACCGATGGAGGCGGGAATTATTAATGATCCTGTGCCAGTCCCATTTATCATTTCAACCTTGGCTTGAAGAATTGCTTTATCCTCCCGGCTCATTAATTCCACATATACGATCTTACTCATATCAATTGGCCGGTTGAAACTTGCATCAACATTATAGGCCTTGAACCAGATAATTTCTCCGCTGAGATAAAAACTCTTATCTGTATGCAGATAAACTTTCTCAGAAAAATGTGTAGCCCTGTATTGATCGAAGGAATTCAGAAGTTGATCCAGTTGATCCTGTTGGGCAAAAAGATTCAATTGAATGGTCAGGGCTATAATCGATGAAATAATTAATCTTCTTGTCTTCTTATTACTCATTTGATCTTCCACTTTTTTGAAATTGATCCTTAAGGCCAAAACGATGGTTTGGTAGTTGTTCCTCCTCTGCGCCGACAGTCAACACATACGTTTTTGGAAATTGCCAATCCCCCACCAGATGTCGAATATGCAGGAGCGAGTGTTGTGTCGGAGAGGTAAAACTGAACTGAGTCCGGAACATTTGGAAATGTTTTTACCGGACATGAAAAAGGAATCTTATCGAACCAACCATTTAATTGGCCTCTTCTTATGAACAATCGCTTTTGTTGTGTAACTGCTGCGCTCACATATCCGATCACCGGTTCATTTGGATTTGTTACATTTTGAATGTTCCCCAAAAGCTCAGAGGGCTGTGCATCGAAAAGTGTTCCCAGATTCTTGGTATTTTTTCTAAGTAGCTGCCAGAATTCATATGCTTCCTTAGTTAATCCGGTTTGCTTTACCAGGATACTGTACAATTGACTCACTTTCTCCAAACCATTTGGAATTCCCGTTAGGAATACCTTTTCAATGCGGTCTTCTCCAAGTGATGCAGAAGATCCGAGAATAATATCATTAGAGACCAATTTGTTCCAGCAAGTATAGAGTGATTGTGTAGAATCCCTGAAATAGAGCTGCCCATTTGCATAGCCCAGGATTGATTCATAAAAGGCTCGATATTCCCAGACTTCTTCATACTCCCACCTGTAATACCTGGTGCTGTTTGAGGGATCGTGTGTACTTACATAAATACTTATATCGTGATCATAGGTCCAGGTGATGCTATCAATTGGTGGTGTCTGTTTGATTGAAACGTATTCAGATTGATATTCAAAATTGGAAGAAAGGATCTTCACCCTATATCTGTCTGTAAGATTGAGTGGCAATGCCCCAATTGAATAAATACCATCATTCCTGCGCTGCAAAGTATAAAAGCCGCCCCGCTCTGCCTGAATCAAAACTGTAGCATTCAATTCAGGGATCAGACTGGTAGTATCTCCGAGATTTCTTGTTCGTGACAATGCAATTGTTGTTGTGTCGGGGGTAATTAATCCTTCTACAACTAAAAAATTGGTGTTCTTGAGAACTACAGGCAGGTCGTAAGGCTCCTTGCAGCACCAGCTGACCACAACCAGGGTGCAGAATAAATATAGGATGTGAGATTTTTTTATCATCAGAATTTGAAATTAAAAGTTACATAAGGAATCATCGTACCGATCACCGAAAGTTTATAGCCCTTGATGCTTCCTCCCTCTTCAGTGAAATATATTGAGTAAGGATTTTTTCTGGCAGTAGCATTGTACAAACCAAACGACCAGGAATTATGAGTGAGCTTTTTGACTTTATGGTTACCCTCGATATTGCCTGAGATATCGATCCTGAAATAATCAGGGATTCTGAATTGATTTCTTTCTGAATAATAAACCCTCTGTGATCCTGCCATGTTAAAGATTGCAATTGGCAATGTTATCGGCCGGCCGGTTGTATAAATAACATTCATTGAAATACTATATCGATGGGAAAAATTATAATTAGTAATTAGGTTCAGATTGTGAGGCCTATCTGCATTGGAGGGATAAAAATTTCCCTTGTTGATCAATTGGCCCGCTATGGGATCGTCCATTTTCAGTCTGGTCTTCGTGTAAGTGTATCCAATCCAGCCATTAAGTTTACCCGACATCTTTTTAATGAGAAGTTCTCCTCCGTAAGCTTCCCCCGGGTATTGATCACGTCCGTTTCGATATGATGATTCAGGAGAAGTGTTGCTCCACTTTTATAATCCAGGAATTGCTTCATCCTCTTGAAATAAAATTCGAGTGATGCTTCAATTGTATTGGATCGGAAATTCCTGTAAAATCCAATTGAGAACTGTTCTCCGAGTTGCGGCCGAATATTCGGGTCACTTAATTTCCAAACATCCGTAGGAGAAATTGCCGCAGTGTTTGATAACAGATGTATATACTGACGAAGTGTGTTATAACTCAACTTAATGGAGGAGCTGTCATTTATACTATACCTCAGAGCAAGTCTCACTTCCGGACCATGATAAGTATTGATGAACTTTCCTTTCTCATAATTTAAAGTATCTGATATTGAGGTTGTTTCTCTTGGAACACCTGGTATAAATTGATAAACATCTTGAGGCCCCAGATAATTATATAGAGAATACCGGATTCCACTATTCAGTGAAACTTTTGAACTTATATTGAACCGATGGCCGGCGTAGATCGCGGATTCAAGACCTTGCTCCGTAGGAACCCGATCTTCTTTTACGAGCGAAGCACCTAAAGATTCGTAAGTACCGGGCTTCAACTTATACCTTACCGAATTCAATCCAAATTCAAAACTGTGACGATAGTTAGCAGTATAGCTTGCATCAGCACGGAAATTTGCCTGATCAATGCTGAAGCCAAGTTTAAAGGCATTGATAGTATTCCTTTCCCCGGAAACATTATATTGGTAATGGTCTAATCCGCCGGTAAAACTCGCATAGAGCTTATTATTAAATATATGTTTCCATTTCAGAACAATATTTCTGTTTCCATATTTGTAGGTGGTATCATTATTCAATCTGAATTGATCATTACTGGTATAAGCTGACAGAAAGAGATTATTCTTTTGGTTTATGGTATGATTTAAATGCAAATCAATATCATAAAAAGAGGCTTTACTGTTCTGATACTGAACATTGGGAATTTCTTTCAATAGCCAATTTGAATAAGTAGTCCTTCCACCAACAACAAACGAAGTTTTATCTTTTACAATCGGGCCTTCAATAGTCAATCTGCTGGTGAGCAATCCAATTCCACCTGTACCCGAGATCTTCTTACTATTACCATTCTTTGCAGTGACATCAAGCACCGAGGAAAGTCGACCTCCATATTTTTCCGGGATCGAACTTTTATATAGCTCAACAGATTTAACAACATCAGGATTAAAGGCAGAAAAGAATCCAAAAAGATGCGAGGGATTATAAATAGTGGCATCATTATATAGTATTAAATTCTGGTCCGCTGATCCACCCCTCACCTGGAATCCAGTACTGGCTTCACCAACTGAAGTAACACCAGGCAGGGTTAAAACAACCCTGAGTATATCTGTTTCGCCCAAAAGGACCGGTACCTTTTTCATGACCTTTATACTCAGTCGCTCAATACCCATCTGCATCCTTCTGATATTGGAATTCCGCTCAGAAATCACAACAACTGCCTTGAGGGTTGGCACATCATCATACATTTCAACATTTAATTTACCATCAGCCGAAAGAAAGATTTGACGTTTGGTGCTCTTCATTCCTGAACTGGATATATTTAATATGTGCCTTCCTTTACCCAGGGTCAGTGAGAAATACCCAAACTGATCTGTGATCGCGCCAATAGCAAGAGAGTCAGTATAAACCGATGCTCCAGCCAGGGGTTCACCATTTCTCGCATCTCGTACATAACCCGCCAGGGTTGCTTTTCCTGAGAGGTTTGTAGTTCGAGTACCTATTTCAAATAATTTGTTCTCAATGGAAGATTGAAGGGTTTGCCTGGGCAGATCAACAGGAGGATCAACTATTGCAATTGCAGTATCATTCCTTAATTTTTCTCCTGAGGAGAGAGGAAGGTCGGTAAGGATCACAGACCTCTTGTTAAATACAAATACATTGTCTGACCGGTCAATTGAATAATTGAATGAAGTATTTGCAAACACCTTTGACAATAGATCCTGAAGACTAATGGAGTTTTCTTTAATTGTGATCTTGAGGCTATCCAGTTCTGAAGGGTTAAAGTAAAAATGAACGCCTGTGAGCGCCTCAACCCGTTCAACAAATGCGGGAAATGGGAAATTGTCAAAATCGGCATTGATCTTTTTCTTGTCCTGCCCCTTTGTAAGGGATACCATAATTAACAAACAACACCCCAACAAGATAATTCGCATCTTCATTTTTTTAGTTCGTCATAGTGCCTTGCAGCTTTGATAATAGCTTTTTCCATAGACCTCCTGAATTCGGAATTGCTCCCCTGCAGGAATTCGCGCATTTCATTTTTCTTATCCTGCAATGCCTGTATGAGAGAATTCTTATCGACCACCTGATGCCAGCCTTCTTTATTCCTTAAATAAAATGAATTGTATTGCATGTATCTTGAGACCACTTCTTCTCTGCCCGTGATAGAATAAACTTGCTTCTTTCTTTTGACCAGGACAACAAGCCCTTCGTTGTATATCCGTTCATAAAAACCTGGCTCAAGACCCAGCATTTCAGATGAGTCCTGGCTGATCCGCACAAATTCTCTATTGCTGATCTGAAAAAAGTTGATTTTTTCTTTAGTTACAGTCAAGCTGTAATTACCAGTATAATCTTTAATGATCACTTCGTCATTCTCCAGGTCATACAGAATTGAATCTTCGTAGAATGCTCCATCATATTCAATAGTCGCAAGCTGCATGGTTTCTTTATCCAGGAAAGGATGGCCCGTCGGTCGTTTTACATAACCCAAATATTCTCTCCCATTATAAAGGGGAAGATTTTCTCTCATGATTTCCTTAAATAAACTGGACACTGAGCCCACCATTCGTTGATAATACGCTGAATCGCTAAGATGTGTCTGAGCCGATGTTGTATTTCCTAAAAGGAGAGCCTGCAAGAGCAGGCCCGAAAAAATCAATTTCAGCTTTAGTACAGGATTCGCCATAGATCTAGCATTGTGCAAGGTTTAAACTTACAAAGAATTGATTACTCGGTGAAAAGAGAAACCTCGTATGGCAAAAAAAATCAACAAACGGCAAACCCGGTGTTAAAATGAAAAAAATGGCAGTCGTAACTGCCATCAAAAAGTCTTAGAGGTAAAAACCTGAAAATTTTTAATGATCTGCTCTCAACATTACCTTTTCTTCAGTCACTTCGTTGTCGAGCACCTTGATGTACAACCATGATGTTTTGTCCTGAAGGGTAACCAGGTAGGCGGATTTTCCCATTGCGGATACTTCTGTAACTCCAAAGATTTTTTTTCCGTAGTAAGCGTTCTTTATTGCAAGTAATACATCCTTTGGCAAATATTCTTCAGTGTAAGTTGTGACTGAATGAAGAAACTTGCCGCTTTTAGTGAATACTGCCCTTGTAGCCTTTCCATCTCTTTCAAAATAGACTCTCTCTAGTTTGCGTTCGCTTGTCCAATGGATCTTAGTGGCATCCTGGTACATGCTGTTAAAGGCCTTCATTACTTTTTCGCTTGAACTGCTGCTGGTGGCTGCTGCTGATTCATTGTTAAGCTCAGCAATCCCAATTTTAAAAGGAAGGGACTTTTGAGCTGAAGCTCCTGTATTCACAAGAATCAATGATGCCAGCAGGATACTGCCTGAGATCGACATCTTTTTCATAATTGAAATTTTTAAATGTGATAGATTTTGATTTTTGATTTAATTATTGACTGGTATATAAATAAGGAAGTATTTTTTCCCTTCAAACGCTTCCACCTTAAGCTCATTCAATAGTTGACCATTTACGTCATAGTTCCTGTCGAGCTCCTGAAAGAGTAACAGTATCTGATTGCGATTGTTATTCAGTGAGCAGCGACCGTAAAAAGTGTTTGGCTTACTTGAGTTAGCGGAGATTTGAAAATCATTCTTGCCTTTATCGTCATCAAGAATCTCAGGATTAGTGCTTGTATCAGCTTGAATCGGTCTCAAGATGAAAAGTGCGGGGTAAATATTAAATGCATGTGACATACCTGCGATTTGAATTAGATTGAGAAGAACTTTTGGTGCGGAGTTTTAATCCTGTTCCTTTAATTGGTCGGGACAACAGGAAAGAAGGAAACAACTTTCACTTAATTTTTTTAAACTTTCTTTCGTTAACTTAGAAATAGAACCAACTGCATTGAACTCACCGAGAATCCTTCGCAATATTGCTGATCAGGAAATAATAGACGGTTTAATGCAAACCGGACGGGAAGGGAGAAAATTCGAAGAACAGCTGTTCAGTCGCTATGAATATTTTATAAGAGAAGGAATCCTTAAGTACTCCATTACAGAAGATCAGGCATTTGATGCCTATTCAGACACCATTCTGGCAGCTATTAATAAGATAAGAGAAAATGCCTTTGAAGGACGGGCAATACTTAAAACCTGGCTTTTTCAGATTTTTCAGAACAGATGTGTTGACCTTATCCGCAAAAGCACGACAAATAAGAGCAGCATACACCGGACCTTGTCCATGACTGATCTTATGTTAGAAGTTACTGATTCAGCACGTTCGATTGTCCAGCAATTAATGGATAAAGCAGATCGCGATCTGATCAGAGAAAAATTAAACCATATAGGTGATAGCTGTCGTGAGATCCTTTTGCAATGGGCAGAAGGCATTAGCGACAAAGAAATTGCAGCAGACCTTGATTACAAAACAGCAGATGTAGTTAAGACAAGCCGGTTAAGATGCCTTGAAAAACTTAGAAAGTTGTATAAAATCACTTAACCGCATTTATGAAGGATAATTTGGAATACATTGATGATTATTTCCAGGGAAAACCGCTAACTGCTGAAATCAAAGAATTTGAACAACGGGTGATTAGCGATCCGGCATTTGCAGAAGACGTTGCGTTCTACCTTTCGGCCAAAAAGGCCTTAAAGGAAAAACAAGAGGAATCAAAGAAAAAGCGATTCAGGGAAATATACAGGACAGATCGTCCAAATCAGGGTCGTGCAATAATGAGACCGTTAAGAAAGATTTGGGGATATGCCGCTGCTGCTGCAGTCCTTGGAGTAATTGCTCTTGGCTGGTATTTGTATAACCCGGGATCGGAACAACAGCTTGCCGATGATTATATAAAAAGCAATTTGCAGTTGCTCTCTGTAAAGATGAGTCCAACTGAAGATAGCCTGCAGAAAGGATCAAGGTTGTTCAACGAAGGGAGGTTAAGTGAAGCACAGGCCATATTTGAGGAGATCAGTAAATCTGATCCTTCATCTTTGACCGCGAAAAAGTATGCAGGAATTGCTTCCCTTAGGCTGGGTGATTATGATAAAGCACTTAGGTACTTTGAGAACCTTGCGAATCACAAGGATGTCTTTTCAAATCCAGGACTGTTCTACCAGGCGTTGACCCTATTAAAACGAAATGACGAAGGCGATCAGGAACGAGCAACACAGCTTTTAAAGCAGGTAGTAGCAAATGATCTGGAAGGAAAAGAAACCGCTGATGAATGGCTGAAAAAATAGTTCTAAACCTATTTTATCACCCAAAAATTTCACCATGAGAATCGTCAAATTAAAGAAGGAGATTATCGCTGACAGCGTTTCGACAGAAAGTCGCGCTGCTTCTTTTCTCGAGGTAGAGGAAAAACCATTGCCTTCACCTGTTGGAAAACCTTCTCCGATCAAGAAATATGGAGTTTGGCTCGCAAAAATCGATTTGAAAACTCCTCTTACCGCCCGGGGCCGAAGAACATACGAATGGTTTGTTGCAGGTTACCTTTATTATTACGAGAAAGAGGTTCGAAATAATTCCAGGGATTACGCGGTGTTTTTCAATTGGGGCAAGGCAAATAAAAGTGTTGAAATCCTCATCACCCCTCCTGCCCTTCAGCCCCTGAGTGATGACGGTACAGCATTTGCCACAGGAAAGACTGATCCTCCAACACCACCACCACCTCCTCCTCCACCTATGGAATAATATGTTTCAAAATAAAAAGCCAGAAGATGCGAACCTGGGAATCTGGATTTAGTTCAAGTATTATCCTCAGATCGTCTGAAGACCTGTTTGCATTTTCTGGTTCCTCCCATTCAAATAAAGAAATTGGAGTGCAAGAATCGTCTGTTAGAAAAATTCTTTCAGACTATACAGGTATTTTCATTTGCAGTTTATTTTCACCTTCATTATTACGAAAGATTTCAAACCTTCAACGGTTGGCAGAACTGAGGGATTCTACCTATAAACCAATTTCCTTCCATTCGTATTTCGCTATTCATTGCCGAGAGAGCACTGATGCTTTTGACATCATCAATAGACTGAGGAAGGAAACGCGAGTTAAATTAGTCTACCTCCAAAATGAACTTTCATCCCCTCGCCACAACAAGGTCCATAATTCCACTTCAATAAGTCAGGGCTATCTTGAACCTGCACCTCTGGGCATAAGTGTGAACGATGCATGGAAATTAAAAGGCGGCAAAGGCTCTGGTTCTGTGAAATTGGTTGACATCGAAAAAGGTTGGCTATTCCATCACAAGGATCTTGATCTTAAATCGCTGCGGGAATCTGGTAAAAATCATTACTCCTCGCAAGACCATGGTGCGGCGGTTATGGGAGTAATTTTGATGAAGCCAAATGGAAATGGAAAATCCGGAATTGTTCCTCTTGCGAATGGATTCGTCGTTTCCTTGTGCAGGTCCAATGGAACCATCAATACTGCTGATGCCCTACTGGCCGCAATAACACAACTAAAATTTGGCGATATCATCTTGATTGAAACGCAAGAGATAGATTCCACAACTGGAAAGTTCTGGCCGATAGAAACACAGGAAGTAATTTATCTTTTAGTCAGGCTTGCAACCGCTCTTGGAATTATTGTGATTGAAGCTGCTGGGAATGGCCACCAGGAGAATAATAAAGGAAATGATCTTGATAGATTCAAGCTGGGAAACAGGAATATTTTCCAGAAAGGTAACAGGTATTTCAGAGATAGTGGATCAATCATGGTTGCAGGTGCAACGTCACATGTTCCTCATGAGAGAATGAAATATTCAAATTTTGGCAGCCGGATTGATTGCTATGCCTGGGGCGAGAATGTTTTCACTTGCGGCAATTTGCCAGGTATTTCAGGGTGGGCAACCAATACCTACACAAATCAATTCTCAGGCACTTCAAGTGCCAGCGCGATCATTGCTGGAGTTGCAATATCAGTACAGAGCATTGCAGAAATAAATTTTGGTTGTAGACTTTCTCCAAGACTGATGCGTAATCTGTTGAGTAATGAAGATTTTGGTACTGCTTCCAGAGAAGGAATAATTAAAGACAAGATCGGAATTATGCCAGATTTGAAAAAAATAATGAAGTATTTACCTAAATTTTTGAAGGTTAACGGGGTAAATTCAGAGAACAATCATCCTAAATTAAGTCGTTGATAAAAACCTTTTTAATTCTCATCGTATCGTTGTTGGTCTCAACCAAACATTCTGTTGCGCAATGCGTGGGAAAGGATTCTGTTTGGGCAAGAATTGTTTCCTTAAGGGATAATCTAAAACTTTCGCCAACAGACAAACTGAAAGAGTTAAAAAAGATCGAAGACTTAATAGTAAGTTGTGGATATTCAAATGATTCAGTCAATAGTTTTCTCCTCCAGAGAATAGGGATGAGTTATTACAGACAGTCAGAATATCTGAAAGCAATTGAATACGTAAATCGTTCGATTAAGAGCGTGACTGAGCAATCCAAAAGGTCCGGATTCAATCAGAAGCAAAATATTCTTAATTACTTCTATCTATCGGTTTTCTATGACTCGCTAAAGAACGTGAACCATCGCATGCGGGCAGTGGATAGTTGCATTTCGATTGCTCTCAGATATATTTCTACCTCTGATATCGCCTGCCTATATTCTCTCTACGCTAAGGTGCAATATCTATATGACATTGGCGATTACAGCAATTGCGTTTCATACGCAAAAATTTACGAAAAATCTGCCTGGGATTATACAAGTCAGGATCCAGTCAGGGCAAAGAACTTTGCATCGAATGCTCTCGGTTGGCAGGTTATGAGTTTGCTGGAATTAAAGGATTTCGGACAGGCAGAAGAATTGCTGAATGGGAAGATTGAGGATTACAGTAAAAGAGGATTACATAACTATTTGGGATTGATCTATGGACAGCTTGCACAGGTTCAGATGGACAAAGGAAATTTTGATAAAGCAAGTTCTTATCTAAATGAGGAACTCAAATATGAAAAAGCAGCGGGGTTTATTTACAATTATAAACAGACGTTAAATGTCCTGGGTTTCGAGATATATCTAAAGCATTTAAAAGACCCCATCAAGGCTATAGAGATATTCAGAATTGCCCTGGGACAGTTGAATAAAGATCCAAATCTTCAAAGATCAGACTCGATTGAGTCAGTGAGTTTACTTGCCAATATCGGAACTGCCTTCGTCCATTTAAAAAAAATTGATTCTGCGTTCAGGTATTATGCGTTGGCATTTCAGATGATCAGACCGGGGATGAATGAAAATCAAATTCTGAATACAAGTCCAGAGGATATAAAACAATTCAAGAAGATCCATTATATCACCTACCTCCTACTGGACAAAGGAGATGCTTTCCAATTGAAATATAAAGAGACGGGCGAAAAAAACTTCCTGGAGCAAAGTATCTCAATTTATAAGATCACTGATAAACTTCTCGACAAGATAAAACTGCACTCATCAGATGCTGAGTCAACCCTATTCTGGAGAAGCGATTCAAAAAGATTGTACGAACAGGCAATCAACGCATGCTACCTTGGCTCTGAACCCGAGGCTGCTTTCTATTTCTTTGAAAAAAGCAGGGCCGTACTCCTAAGCGATGAACTAAGTATTCAAAGATTGGTAGGGGAAGATGATATCATTAAGCTTTCACAGGTTAAGAAGAAAATACTTCAGTTGCAGAACGAGGTCGGAGTTCGGAAGTCAGAAATCCGAAGTGAAGCGAGAAGTCAGACATCCTTGAAAGGTCTGGAAGATGAGATTTTCAAGCAAAAGCAACAACTGGAACTACTCGAGCAAAACATCAGGAATAATAATCCTCTTTATTATCAGAGTTTTATTGATACCAACCTTCTCACCATTGAGGTAGTCCGAAATAGGTTGCTAAATGATCATGATGCTTTGATAGAATATTTTTCAGGAGATAGCGCCGTCTATTCCATTATGATCACAAAGAACAATTCAACCATCTCCAGAATTGACAAGAAAGCCTTCGACAATATCACGTCTGAATTTACAGCTCGTATTTCCAACGCTGAATTTCTCAACAAAGAGTATAGAAAATTTGTTGAGATCTCAAACGGCCTTTACAAACTACTCTTCAATAACTCTCCTCCACCGCAGGGGAGAATTATTATTTCTCCTGCTGGAAAATATTTTCCATTTGAAGCGTTGGCTGTAAACCTGGATAAAGCTCCTTCATATTTCATAGAAGACCATGCAATCAGTTATACTTATTCGGCCAGATACCTACTTAACAATTTTCGAAGAAACAATTCGGTCCAGCCCAGAAATTTCATTGGAATTGCCCCTGTTTCATTTTCGCCAATGATGCGACTATCTCCTCTTGTGGGAAGTGATAGATCGCTGGACAGAGTGCAATCAAGGTTCTGGCAGGGAGACAACCTGAAACAGGACCAGGCATCAAGGGCAAACTTCACCCAACGTTTCTTCAGATATAAGGTCATCCAATTATACACCCACGGAAGTGAAACAGGATTCAACAAACAGCCTACCCTATTTTTTGCTGATTCTGCCTTGCTCTTATCTGATTTGATTTATGAAAACAAGCCATTGACAGAATTGATCGTTATCTCTGCTTGTGAGTCCGGATCGGGAAACCTTTACCAGGGTGAGGGAGTATTCAGTTTCAACCGGGGGTTTGCTGCACTTGGCATTCCATCTTCTATCTCCAATCTTTGGCAGGTTGAAAATGAATCAACGTACAAACTAACTGAACTTTTCTATAAATATCTGACTGATGGAAAGCCCATCGATCTTGCGCTGCAGTCCGCAAAAAAAGAGTTCATCGAGAATGCTAAGGGTGAATACAGACTTCCTTATTATTGGTCGGCAGCAATTCTTACTGGCAAATCAAATGCTATTGACCTAGAACGACCAGAAGTCTGGAGATACGCTGTTCTTGCAATTGGAGTACTAACCCTTGTATTTGGTTTGATGCGATGGAGAAAATCAGGAAAGACTACCTGATCTTAATCGGAGTAGTTTTTTCGCTTTTCCAGCTTCTGAAAAACCACATGATCGTGAAACTTGGAATGAAGTCGGTTCCTGGAAGTATTTCTTCGATCATGTTAAACATTCCTCCAATACTGCCTCTCCATCCACCAAAACTCAGGAAGAAGATCAATCCAGACACAGGAGCCCAGAGAATGTCACCCAATTCTCCCAGGAACGGGACAGAATAGGTAGCATATCCGATGAGGTCCATCAGGATGCAGAAAATAAGTGAAGGTTGTCTTTTGTTCATTTCGATAATTTCTTTTTCAACACCATATGATGATGTATGTAGATAAAAGGTTGCATGGCGAAGAAAGTTTGAGAGTTTGAGAGTTTGAATGTTCAATAGTTACTTATCTCACGACTCACGACTCACGGAATGCGCCTTTGCGTCTTTGAGGTTAATTCCTACTCACAAAGGCTCAACAAATCCGTGCCGTTAGTGCTGAACTGAATCTTATTGACCTTACCAGCAGAATTGTAATGCAGCACCAGTGTCCCATACGACATTTGAAAAGCATCCCATCCTGCATCCTTCATTTTAGGATTTCCTAATGTCTGGAAGAACGTATTCCTTTTGCCACCCATAAGAGGAACATTAAGTTTCCCTTTGAACTTTTCACCTATTTCAACGTAATCTCTTTCAGTAAAAAAATAGATATCCTGCTCCTTATAATAAATTACTCCTCCACATTTTGCATTGCTGCCATCTGCTTCCACTGAGGTGAAGCAGGGAAGAGCAGATTTTACATCATAGTCCTGTGCATTTGCTTTCAAGCCATTTACTTTTCCATCCAGGATATCCACAACAAAAGTTGGGCATTGCACCTTTGGTTTGAGTTGAGAATAAGTAGACGTAAAAGTTAGAGTGGAAAGGAAGAACAGAATAATTTTCTTCATTTGAACGAAGTTTTGACGTTAGACGAATAGCTGTGAATTTCATCGCATCTTCAGCAAATTCCTTGCTAGAAAAGAAGAGTTCGCATCTATTGTCTGTATATCAGTATTTCTCTGAAAACTTTAACGGGATTTTGCTAAGGACTCAAGACTTTTGAAGATTCCGATGGTTGAAGAAGACGTTCCCGAATGATCTGATCAAGTAGATTTTTAGGTAATGCACCTTTTTGTATCATCAGGCTTCCTTCAATAGGTATGAAAAGCAAGGTTGGTATACTTTGAATTCCAAAAAGTGCTGATAATTCTTCTTCCTTATCAGTATCAATTTTATAGATATTCAATTTGCCGAAATATTGCTTCGCAAGATCTTCAAGGATTGGAGATACTACCCGGCAAGGTCCACACCAATCAGCATAGAAGTCAACAATTGCGGGTAGACTACCCTTGTATTTCCATTCCGTCTCGGTTTCAAAATCAAAAATTTTGTCTTTGAAGTCTTTTGATGTGAGTTCTATCGTATACATACTTTCTCTGTGACAAACTAAATGCCAAGACCACAATAATGAACTGCACATGAGTCTGTTTTACAATAGTGACTGTGGGTTGGCATGGGATTTTGTTTATACAAGGTGTAATGATTGTAAACAACTAAAAATTTTATGTTATGGGTAACTTGTTATATGTAGTGGCAGTGATTCTCCTGGTAGGATGGCTGCTTGGAATGTTTGCATTCAATGCAGGCGCTTTTATTCACGTACTCCTTGTGATCGCAGTGATTTTATTCTTAGTGAAATTGATAGGTGGTAATAGACCTGTTTAGCAATAATTCCCTGAATTGAAAAAAACCGTTCTTTAGTGTTTTGCATTGAAGAACGGTTTTCTTTTGCTAAGATGTAATAGTTTAACCGCAAAGAAACAAAGACGCCAAGAAACGCCAGGAATACCTTGCGAACCTTTGCGTCCTTGAGTCTTCGCGGTAAAATTCTTGTTCTTAGTGAGTTTCTTCAGCAAGAGGTAATTGCTGCTGCATTTGTTGGAGTCTGCCTTCATCTGTAAGGTCAAGTCTGAGTGGAGTGATGGAAACAAATCCATTTTCGACAGCCCATCGGTCAGTGCCTTCCTCAGCTGGTTCAAGTGGCATAACTGTGAACCAATAATACTTCCTTCCCAGAGGGTCAATGCCGGGAACAATTTTCCCATCGTAGAGTCTCACTGATTGCCTGGTCCACCGAATATCAGTAGGTTCAGGTGGGAAATTAACGTTGAAAAGACAAAGACTTTTATCCTGCAATAAAAGTTCAAGGGTACGTTCAACAAAAGGTTCTAATTTTTGAAAATCGGGTTCAGATTTTACTACTGGTGTACTCAAAGCAATTCCTCTTATGCCGAATAAAACCCCTTGTTTAGCCCCGGCAAGTGTTCCTGAATGCCACATGGAATTTCCGAGATTCGGTCCCATGTTTATTCCTGATAAAACCACATCCGTTTTTGACCAGAGATGTGTCCCAAGGGCAACGCAATCCGCCGGAGTACCATTGACGCGGTAGGCTTCAATTCCTTCAAAATTTATAGGAGATTTTTTATAATAAAGAGGTCTGGAATGAGTAACGGCATGCCCCATTGAAGATTGTTCCACATCTGGTGCCATCACCATGACTTCTCCGAACCTGCTTGCAATTTTCGCAAGTGCAGCTAAGCCTGGGCTGTAAATGCCGTCATCATTGGTGATCAGTATTCTCACACTATTATGATTGACATTTTCGTGCCAAACCTTAAGGGCCTGGTTTTTATTTAAATAAAATAAATTATTAACTATGGAACAGGCAGCCCTGCTTCACAATCCAACGGCAGGAGATGAACAACACGACAAGGATCACTTGATTTCAGCGATTGAATCTGAGGGCTTTCGATGTAGATATTCATCTACAAAAGAGAAGGGTTGGAGAAAAATCAAAGAGGAAACGGATTTTATCATTGTAGCCGGGGGTGATGGAACAATCAGGAAACTCATTGAAAAGCTTTTGAAGAAAAATGCAATTAAGGATCGTCCCATTGCATTAATACCCTGCGGAACGGCTAACAATATTTCAAGTTCATTGGGTATTGAAGGCGATGTATCCCAAATTGTAGCCAGTTGGAAAAAGAAGAATATAAAGAAATTTGATCTCGGACTTGTGAAAGGTTTAGAAGAACCAAACTTCTTCCTGGAATCTGTCGGATTCGGCGTTTTCCCTTTACTCATGAAAAAAATGAAAAAAGTTGAAGAATCTGAGGGAGACACGCCAGAAATAAAATTGAATTACTCACTGGAGGTGCTGTATGAGATCATCCATTCATATCACGCTTCTCAGTGCAGGATCATAGCTGATGGTAAAGATCTATCCGGGAAATATATTATGGCTGAAATCATGAATACTCATTCATTTGGACCAAACCTTTCTTTGGCGCCATTAAGTGATCCCGGTGATGGTGTATTTGAGCTGGTGCTGGTTTCTGAAGAGCAGCAGGAGCCACTGGCATCCTATGTTCAAGATAAGATCAAGGGGATTGATTCACCTTTTATTTTTCAGACAATCAAAGCAAAAAAAATTGTGATGAGTTGGAATGGTGAAAAAATACATGTTGACGACCAGCTAGTGGATATGGAGAAAAATTCTGAAATGGAAATCACCATGCTGCATCATGGTCTGGAGTTTTTGGTGCCTTGACTTAACCGCCAAGAAACAAAGGCGCAAAAGGAACGCAAGGATTCTTGGCGCAACTTTGCGTCTTGGCATCTTTGCGGTAAAACATTTCAAACAAGCATCAAGAACCAAATCACAAATTCCAAAGAATTAGAACTAAGCACCAACTATGAACTAATTGATTTTTGGAAATTGTTTTTCTTTCTTTGGATCTTGTTATTTGAGGTTTGAGTATTGACCGGTATGACGCTATATTTACAGAACGGATGTAGTGAAATCAATTATCTTTCCAAAAAATATTACATGTCAAACGAAGAGATTGAAAAGTTTTTGACACCAGAGCGTCTTGCCAAACAATCAATCAAAATTCAGTTTAAGACACGCAATACAATTACCGGTGTCTTTATTACAAGCTCCGATTTTGATTACCTGAAATCCAAAAACTTCTGGAGAGTTGTAGCAGAATCAAACATCGGTAACTGGGAGAAGTCCAGGGATCTGAATCTTGCCCGCATATTCAATGGAGCCGAATTCACTAAATTATCCGTTGCCTGATTTAACCTGAAGTCTATCTCACAACCTTAACATTCACCGCATTCATTCCTTTCTTCCCCGGTTGTAAGTCAAATTCCACTCTGTCGCCTTCTTTTACCTGGTCAATAAGACCACTAGAATGAACAAAAGTTTCCTTTCCTCCATCATCATGCTTTATAAAGCCAAAACCTTTTTCTGAATTGAAAAATTTTACTGTTCCCTGATTTTTGTCCATGTGTATTGTTTTATGGCTTTTAAAGATAAGGATTTACTGTAATGTCCATCGTGCAATCAAAAAGAATCTTACGAAGTTTTTGAATCACCAATCGTCAAAAGCTAGTTTTTCATAGGCGATCCGTCATTTTTCCCATTCTTAATCTTTCTCCTGAATATCCAGTTGGCGAATCTGTTTTTGGTAGTTCACCGGTAAGATAATGGATTTGATAATAGAATCCAGCCGGAGGAACCTGCTCAGTTTATATAAAGGAACGAAGCCCCGAAGCCAGGAAAACTTTTTGAAACCCAATAATTTCCTCACTTCTTCCGGCACAACCAGTTTCTGGCTCTCTATCAAAATTTCATATCTCACAGCTCCAAGATGCTTGCGATATTGTTTGAAGAGGTCCAGACTGAAATCGCTCTTAAATAGATTTTCCTTCAGATGGGTACCTCTCATGATCAGCCATTCTTCATATGTTTTGGGTAGATCCTTGATACCCATCCTGTCTCCTACCCGAAAGAATACATCAAATACTTCTTCCTTCTCAGGGGTTGTTAGCTTTCTCTCCAAAAGCTCAAAAGCAGAAATTGAATAATAGATCAGCATAAACAGCACATCACGGTATGCCCAGTCCGGAATGGAAGCCCCACGATTTTTTTCAACAGCTGAATGGATATTCCGCATCGCATCTATGGCGCTCAATGCCTTTTCTTCAGGGGCAAAGACAATTACTCTTGCATAACTAACAGTGGAAAATAATCGCCCGATAGGATCAGCCGGCAACCTGCCAGTGAAGTACAACCAGTCAACTGCTTTGTTTAGCGCAAATTCGGCTGCAGCACCAGAAAAAATGAAGAGTATTGTATCTGATTTACCCCAGATCTTTCGCACGATCGAGTCGCGTGCCACAAATGGTTTCATAACAGGTAAGATATGTTCCCAAGGTCAGCATTTTATGCGATACCCCTGGGATTATCGCATTTTTATCCTTAGAACATACATGTCTGCTGTAACATAGAGTGTTTTCTCGTCCGGAGAAAGTGCTATGTTGGAAGTTGCACCTTTCCATTTTATCTTCCCCAGGACCTTAGCATTCTTATCCAGGATCCATATCCCTCCCGGCCCGGTTGCATACATAGTTCCATTACGCCCAATCTTAAATCCATCAAGACCTCCTCTTTCCAAACGTGCAGCTTCAGTTGCATCGTAGAAAATTCTTGGTTTGCTATGTGAACCGTCGGCAAGAAGATCAATTGCATACCAATATGGATTTTTTCCATCTGAATTTGCAACGATCAACGTCTTCTCATCGATAGTGAGCCCAATTCCATTTGGTCGTGTAATAGAATCCGCAACCAGGATTACTTCCCCAGACGGCTTGACTCTATATACACCTTGAAATGGAATCTCTTTCAATGGATCGTTCATGTTCTTCTCCAGGCCATAAGGAGGATCAGTGAAAAAAAGGTCGCCATTGCTGTGAAAAACGGCATCGTTTGGACTATTGAATTTTTTCCCTTTAAAACTATCAGCGATGGATTTAAACTCTGGTTTCGGTTTGTCAATGGGAGCAATCATTACCGCCATTCTTCTATCTCCATGCTGACAAAGTACAAGCTGTCCCTTTTTGTTCAATAACAATGCATTCGAACCGGTTTCCCCACCTCTTGGAACTGAACTAGTATAGCCTGAAGGAGTGAGATAGACTTCAGTTCCTTTTGCTTCCGTCCATTTATAAATGGAGTTCTTGGGGATATCGGAAAACAGTAACATTTTTTTCTCTTCGATCCAGATTGGTCCCTCGGTCCAGTCAAATCCTTCAGCAATGATCTCTACATTGACATCATCGTTAATAATAGAATCGAGCAGCGGATCAATTCTCTCAATACTCCACATTTGAATTGCTTCGTCCTTCATTTTATTATGATTATTAAACAAGGTCATTAAGATACTAATGCCAAATAAATAAGCTACCAGGTGCATAGTGAGAGTTTTTAATTTACAAGGAACTGACCGCAGAGGAAAAAGTTACATGAGTTTTCGCAGAGATTCTCTGCATCTCCCGTTCTCTGTCGTTAAAAATTAACCATCAATAAATATTTTATTCCGAAAATCTTTTCATTTCCTGGCACATCGCCCGGAAAGAACCATCAACAGAAAGCACTTCACCTGAAACCGGTGTTCCTTTGTTCTTATAATAATCTCTTATAAAATTTCCTGCTCCGGACCATACAGTTTGCATCATACCGTAAAACTTACTCTTCATAGCTGTGGTAGACTGTTTCCTGAAAGTAGCCATATCCGCAACCTGTGCAATGGTTACTTCGGGCTTCCTCCAGGGGCAGGTGATTACCCTAAGACCCTTCATCGCAAAATACACTGCTGTATTGTCGGCACGCTCATAATGCCAATCACAGATCACAACATCCTTGGGGATCAGATCAACCGCACCCTCTGTGAAATTCATACTGGCCTCCCACATTCCCAGACCTGTTAGTTTTCCATCAAGAAGTCTGTCACCCCAGATCCAGAATTCCCGCTTTTTTTCAGCCAGATGATCCCTGATCAATCGGACTTCATCTGCAAACAAAACACCTTTATCCTTTCCTGAACATCGCGGACATTTATCATCTCCAATATAAAACACCTCGTCCATTCCCGCATGAAAAGCATCTGCTTCAAACACATCGCAGATCTCATCTACAAGGTCAAAAACTACTTTATGTACATCAGGATGCAGAGGACAATAGCTCTTGCAATACAGACCGTCCGGATTTGGCCAGACATATTTCTCCGGCATTTTCACGTGTGGGGTTTCATCAAATTGAGGATAGACTTCAAGCAATTTTCCAATCCTTCCCGCCCAGGATTGGTGTCCCAATAAATTGATCTGTGGAATGATCCTTATTTTATTTGTCTTACAGGCATTCACTATTTTTTTTACTTCGGCTTCTGATAAAGCACTTCCTCCCACAAGCTCAGGACGTTTTTTATACTGATATCCATAGTCTACCCTGATCAGCAGCGTATTGATTCCTAAGGGTGCAAGTTCCTGCTGAATAAATGTGATAAATGAATCCACCATTTTTGGTTCGGGTGCTCCAATTGCAAAACCTCTAACAGGAAATATGCTATCAAGCTTCTGTTGTGCAGCAGCAATTGATACATTGAAAAAGAACACATGTAGCAGAATAAAACTTACTCTATACATTTTTATTTGACGTTTGAAATTTATCATTGGATCGTGACTTTCTTTCCTGTGAGTGCGGATTCCCTTGCTGCATCAAGTATCTTGACGACCATCATATTATTTTCCAGTGAATAAAGATCATGTGTTCGCACCTGAATCCTTCCCCGGATAACATCTAGAAGATAGACAAATGGATCTGTATAAACCTTTACCTCCTGATCAGTCAATCGCCTGGAAATTTCTTCCTTATGATTTGAATTTCTTATCAGGATATCTGTACTGTTTTTTGAAATGATATACCCGGAATCTCCATAAATTTCCATATCCTTTCGGCCGAATGGCCAATTCCAGGATGCCTGAATGATTCCCTGATATCCCGGATAGTCCACAATAATTGTTGCTTCATCATCCACCCTGGGATAAATAGCAGGCTTGAATTGGCGGGTTGTAGCAGTTACGGAAATTGGTTTTGCTCCCTTTGCCAGGTAGGTCATAATATTTGCACCGTAGCAGCCAAAATCAATCAAGGCACCTCCTCCATTTTGAACAGGGTCAGTGAGCCATTGAAAAAATTCTTTGCTCACTCCGATTTCCTTTGGTCCCTGATGACCATGATGAAATACCGCCTTCCTTAATTTTCCGATCGAATTGCTATCGTTCAAAAATTGATAGGAGAACTCAGTAGTACGATACCAGGAGGTTTCGTAATTTGTAAGCAAGTGGATCTTATATTTTCTTGCCAGCGATTCCATTTTATTTGCCTCCTCATTGTTAATCGCCAATGGTTTTTCCACCATTACGTGAATACCAAGTGGTGCACATGCCTCAACAACCGCGAGGTGTTCATGAATTGAACCAAATGCAAGTACCGCTTCCGGCTTAACCTCAGCCAACATTTTTCTAAGATCATTATAGATAAGTTTGGTATCAAACCCATAACGAACCGCTTGAGCATTTACGAGCTCTTTATTTGTTTCATAGACACCAACGATCTGAATGTCTGATTTGTTTTTTCTGCCAAGTATCCAGGACACATGACCATGGGTTGTCCCAGCAACTGCAACACGCATTGGGAACTTGTCAGGCAATTGGGCCAGCGTAGTCATGGTGGTAAAACCGAGGATAATAAGAATGAATAGATTTTTCAAGCAATGAAATTAGCAATTGTGAGAATGAATATACTGATTGTCTCTTTTCGACCTTTTATTGAACGATATATTCAAATTATTCCGATGGTTGCACATCTTCGGTTTTAAAAACTAATAGTTCTTAAATTTAATGATGAAAGCGATGGTATTGGAAGAATACATGAACCTTCAGCTGAAGGAGGTCCCTGTTCCTGAAATCGGGGAGCATGAAGTCCTCATAAAAGTAGAAGCTGTGGGAATTTGCGGGAGTGATGTCCACGGTTTGGACGGTTCCACCGGAAGGAGGATACCTCCAATTATAATGGGCCATGAAGCTTCCGGCATTATTGAAAAAAAGGGTGGATTGGTAGGTAATTGGCAGGTGGGTGATAGGGTAACCTTTGATTCTACGATTTACAATCCGGAGGATTGGTATAGCAAGAATTCGATGTACAACCTGAGTGACGGGAGGATGGTGCTTGGCGTTTCATGTAATGAATTCAGGCGACAAGGCGCTTTTGCAGAATACGTCGCGATTCCCGAACACATTTTATATAAAATACCTGCAACAGTGAGTTTTACCGAGGCCGCACTGGTAGAACCTGCAGCTGTGGCATTGCATGCTATCCAACTCTCTCCTCTACAGAAGGATGATGTAGTAACGGTATTTGGTGCTGGAATGGTCGGGATGTTCGTAATACAATTATTAAAAATCAAGGGGTGCCGGAATGTAATAGCAGTTGATCTCGAAGAAAATCGGCTCAAACTTGCCACATCGCTTGGAGCTGATTTTGCATTCAGGCCGGATGATCCCAGGTTAGAAGAACAAATTTCAAAACTCACTGAAGGAAGAGGGGCGGATATAGCTTTTGAAGTTGTCGGGATAAGCGCCACAATGCATAAGGCAATAGATATGGTGAGAAAAGGTGCTTCTATAATTGTAGTTGGAAATCTCTCTCCATCAATTGATCTGCCATTGCAGAAAATCGTCACAAGACAATTGCGTCTCCAGGGATCCTGTGCTATTAATGGAGAGTATCCAGAAATCCTTGAACTGATTGCAAATGGAAAATTAAATGTAACCGCTATTTTATCGGCAGAAGTTCCACTTGATGAAGGGCCAATATGGTTCAACAGATTGTATCAGCAGGAAAAGGGCTTGATGAAAGTCATTTTAAAACCATAGGATGGAAAAAAAGATCAGGGTTGCATTGGCAGGAACGGGCAAGGCCGCTGGAATGCATGCCAGGTCACTTAAGAATATTCCTAATATAGAATTCACAGCGGTTTCCAGCAGGAGTATTGAAAAGTCCCAACAGTTCGCGAAGGAATATAGTGTGAGTGCTTATGCCGATATAGGAACCATGGTGCGAAAGGAAAAAATTGATGTGGTCATTGTTTGCACACCGCACCCTTATCACCTTGAAGTAACTCTCCCCGCCCTGGTAGCCGGAGCAAACGTATTGGTTGAAAAGCCATTGGCAGCCAGCCTTAGTGATTGTAATGAAATGATTAGGGTTGCTGAAGTCCACAAAAAAAAATTGGGCGTTATAAGTCAACGAAGATTCTATCCACCATCTCTTAGAATAAGACAGGCAATTGACGAAGGAAGAATAGGAACCCCAATGCTTGGAACAGTCTATATGCTTGGATGGAGAGATGAAAAATATTATGCAAGCGATCCGTGGAGAGGATCATGGGAGAAGGAAGGTGGAGGCGTATTGGTGAATCAGGCACCGCATCAACTGGATTTATTGCTCTGGTATATGGGTGGTGAGATTGAGGAAGTGTATGGGGTATGGAAAAATATCAATCATCCTTATATAGAAGTTGAGGATACAGCGGTGGGAATAATTAAATTCAGGAATGGAGCGATTGCTAATATAGTTGTGAGTAATTCACAAAAGCCTGGCATCTATGGAAAGGTTCATATTCATGGGTCAAATGGGGCATCCATAGGTGTTCAAACAGATGGAGGCGCAATGTTCATTGCAGGAGTTTCATCAATTGTTGACCCTCCGAAGATTGATATCTGGACAATACCAGGAGAGGAAAATTTTCCATCCAGATGGGAAAAAGAAGATTCAGATTTCTTCTCCACAATCGATCCAATCGAATTCTATATACGCAAACAACAAGAAGATTTTATCCAGGCAGTGATTGATGATCGTGATCCACTTGTGACTGGACTTGATGGAAAGAAAACCGTGGAGTTATTTTCCGCGATATATAAATCCACCCAAACCGGGAAACCAGTATCCTTCCCTCTATGATACCACCGAATAAAATACTTGCTGTGAAAAATAAATGCCTATCTCTTTTGCTTATTGTTCTATTCCAATTCTCATGCAATCTTTTGATTGCCCAATCATGGAAACCAGTTCCACCTGCAGACCTTTCGAGAATAAAACCTTCTGATTTTGCGGATGAAGATTTGGATCTGCCATATTATCTAAAACATTTCCATAGAGTGGCAAATAATGTTGTGGAGACTGGTCCCGACAGAGGATTCATCAACATACATGTGTGGCGGAATGCAGAAGGACAAAAAACCTATAATGCCAGGATCATGGAAAGCATCTTGTCGCTTGGTACACGGCGTAGAACCTAGTATCGCGCCGTGGCCGCGGACCGGATCCTCAAGCTGGCCGCGATCGGCACCGCGGCGGGCGCGTTCAGCGGCCTCTTCGGGGTCGGGGGCGGCACGGTGATCGTCCCGCTGCTGATCCTCTGGTTCGGCTTCGGCGAGCGCCTGGCGACCGGGACGAGCCTCCTGGCGATCATCGTCATCGCGATCCTGGCGGCGGCGCTCCAGGGCGCTCTACGGCAACGTCGACCCGCGCGAGGCGCGCTGCTCGTCGGAGTTCCCGCGCTCGGCGGCGTCGTCGTCGGGACGGCGCTCCAGCAGCGCCTCCCGGAGCGCACGATCTCGCTGATGTTCGCCGCTGCTGCTGATCGTCATCGCGGTGGAGCTGGTGATCGTCTGATGGACGCCTCGCCGTGGAGATCCTCGCCGCCGCTCGCGCTCGGCTTCGCGGGCGGGATGGTCGGCGGTCTGATCGGGGTCGGCGGCGGAGTCCTCTTCGTCCCGGCGCTGGCGCTCTTCCTCGACCAGTCGCAGCTCGAGGCCGAATCGACCTCGCTGCTCGCGATCGTCTTCGTCGCCGTCGTCGGCGCCTGGCGCCAGCACGGCTACGGCAACGTCGCGCCTTCGCGACGGGCTCCTGGTGGGGGCTGCTGTCGCTCGCTCGGCGTCGTCGCCGGCGTGCTGCTCGCCAACGAGGTCTCCGAGCGCGCGCTGGAGCTCGCCTTCGCCGCGCTCGTCGTCTTCATCGCGATCCGGCTCGTGCTCCGCGCCCCGCGGACGCCCACTCCGAAGGCCGCAGGCGATGGATGACCCGATGCCGGTCGGGCCGCGGCGATCGCGATCCCGCTGTCCGAGGTCGAGATGCGGGCGAGCCGCTCCTCGGGACCCGGTGGCCAGCACGCGAACGTCACCGCGTCGCGGATCGAGGCCGTCTTCGACGTCGACGCGTCACAGGCTCTCGGCGCCGCCGACAGGGACCGCCTCACGGCGCGCTCGGGCCGCGGGTCACCGCCGTCGCCCAGGACGCGCGCAGCCAGGCGCGCAACCGCGAGCTGGCGCTGGAGCGCCTCCAGGACCGAAGCTCGGCCGCGCGGCGCTGCGGCGCGCCGAAGCGCGCGCCGGCGCGACCCGGCCGCGAGCGCCGAGCGGCGAAGCGAGCGCGGCGGCTCGGACGGACGAAGGGGCAACGCGGCAGCGCAAGCGGCCAGCGCACTGCCGGCCGCCGACCGCCGACCCGGCTACCCAGCGCAGTTAGCCGCGAGACCCCGTGCTCGAGCGCGCCCTTGACCCGGGCGTCGAGCGCGTTGAGGCGGTAGAGCGCAGCGCCTCGGGCGAGGCGAAGCCGCTGCGGGCCGAGCCGCCGGCGCGAGCCGGCCGCGCGGCCTCGGGGCCGTGGTGGGAGAGCACGCAGTTGAGCAGCGCCAGCCGCCGCTCGTCGGGCAGCGTCGCCGGCGGCGGCGCCGATGATCTCGGCGCCGATCGCGAGGTGGCCGAGCAGCCGGCCCTCCTCGCTGATGCCGAACTCGGCGCCGTAGGTGAACTCGCGCGTCTTGCCGACGTCGTGCAGCAGCGCCGCCGCCATCAGCAGGTCGGAGTCGAGCCGCGGGTGCAGCTGGCAGAGCTCGCCGACCAGCGTCGCCGACGGCGACCGTGTGCTCGAGCAGGCCGCCGAGGTAGGCGTGGTGGCCGCCGCGCGTGCACGGCGCGCGGCGGAACTCGGTCGCGACCGGCTCGGTCGACGAGCACCCGCTCGACGACGCCGCGCAGCGCCGGGTCGTAGATCTCGCGCGTCAGGTGCTCGAGGAAGCCGTCGAGCTCCTCGACCGAGCGGTAGGCGGCGGGCAGGAACTCCTCGGGGTCGAAGTGCTCCGCGGCTCGAGCCGCGCGGACGTCGTCGATCTCGGCTGCAGCTCGCCGCGGAAGCGCTCGACCTTGCCGCGCGACCGCACCGCGTCGCCGCGCTCGAAGCGCGCGCCGAGCCGGTCCGGCTCGCGGAAGACCCGCGCCGGGATCGAGCCGGTGCGGTCGCGCAGCTCCACGGCGAGATACGGCGAGCCGTTGCGCGCGTCATGCGGTCCTTGCGCACGCAGGCGTAGCGCCCGCGAAGCGCTGCCCGGCGCGCAGCTCGGCGACCGCCGGGCCGCGCGCCGGGAACGGCCGCGAGCTCGGCGGCTGCGCCGTGCCTGCTCGGAGGTCGATTGAGGCTGCTTCCACGCACGATTCGAAGGCGGACCGGACTCTGCGCCCGGTGCGATCCGCGCCGGACCGCCGGCGCGGTAGTCTCGGCACGATGGATCCGCTCGTCTGGGAAGCGGGAGGCTCCCGAGCTGCGTTCGCCGATCGCTCGTCGCCGCGTTCCAGGGCTGGAACGACGCCGCCAGCGCCGCCACGACCGCGCTCGAGGCAGCCGCCGACGTCGCTCGACACCGAGCTCGGTCGCGCGCATCGACCCGGAGGAGTTCTTCGACTTCCAGGCCAACCGGCCGACGATCCGGCTGACCGAGGGCCAGACGCGCCGCGATCGAGTGGCCCGCAGAACCTCGCTCGTCGCCGGCCGAGGCCCCGCGCGCCGAGCGCGACCTGCTGCTGTTCAGCGGCACCGAGCCGAGCCTCCGCTGGCGCACCTTCTCCGACGCGATCGTCGACGCCGCCGAGCGCTGGGCGTCGAGATGGTCGTCACGCTCGGCGCGCTGATCGCCGACGTCGCCCACACGCGGCCGGTGCCGATCACGGGCCTCGCCTCCGACCCCGAGCTGGTCGAGCGCCTCGGCTTCGACCGCTCCAACTACGAGGGCCCGACCGGGATCGTCGGCGTCGCTCCACGACGCCTGCCGCGCCAGCGCGGGATCACCTCCGCGAGCCTCTGGGCCGCCGTCCCCCACTACGTCGCCGCGGTCCCCAACCCGAAGGCCGCGCTGGCGCTGCTGCGCCGCGCTCGAGGGCCTGACCGGGATCGCGGTCGAGGCCTCCGAGCTCGAGGAGGCTGCGGAGCGCTTCGAGGAGCAGGTCGACCGGGCGGTCGGCGCGAACCCCGAGATCCAGGAGCTCGTCGAGCGCCTCGAGGAGGAGCAGGCGGAGTCGTCGAGCTCGACGAGGACGTCGACGTCCCCTCGGGCGACGCGATCGCCAGCGACTTCCAGCGCTTCCTGCGCCAGCGCTCGGACCCGGGAACCGAGCCCGCGGCTAGCGGCCGATGCAGGGGCCTCCCGGACGCCCGGGCACGTCGACGGGCAGATCCGGTAGTCGCACCACGAGCAGACCTCGTACGACGGGCGCGGCTCGAAGTCCTGGCCCTGGATGCCGTCGGCGACCTCGAGGACCGTGCGCTCGACGCGCTCGAGGTCGTCGGGCTGCGCCGGCGACCTGGACCTTCTCGTCGTCGAGCACGTACCAGTAGCTGCCGCCGGCGGCGTCGATGTCCCAGGCCTCGCGCGCGCCGATCCGGTAGAGCGCGATCTGGAGGTCGTCGGAGGGCCCGTCGGCGACGTCGGGGCGCCGGTCTTGTAGTCGATCAGCTCGTAGCCGCCGTCGGGAGCTCGGTCGACGCGGTCGATGCGGCCGCGCAGGTGGTGGTCGCCGATCTGAAGTTGAAGCCGCGCTCGAGCCAGACCGGGCTCGCCGGCGAGCGGTGTGGCGCTCGTAGTAGCGGGTCAGCGCGGCGACGGCGCGGTCGCGGTACTGCAGCTCGTCGTCGGAGTGAGCCGAAGCCCGTGCGCCGCCAGCCCGCCTCGAACAGCGAGCAGCCGGTCGAGGCCGCCGGATCGCGTCCCTCCCTCGCCGGCCGTCGCCGCTGCGCATCTCCTCGGAGTGGTAGCGCTCGAGCACGCTGGTGGACGAGGATCCCGAAGCGCTGGTTGATCGTCGGCTCCTGCGGGATCGCGAAGACGCGGGCGAACTTGTACTTGAGCGGGCAGGTCCGGTAGAGGTCGATGTCGGAGGCCGAGAGGCCGAGGCCGCCGTCCGCGCCGCGGCATGAACGCCTCCAGCGAGGGCTCGGCTCCGCGCTCGCGCGCCAGATGCTCGCGGCGGCGGGCGCGGTCCTTCGCCTCCTCGAGCAGGTAGGAGTCGAGCGCCGACGCTCGAGCTCCGCGCGCTGCTCGGGCGTGGCGACCCGGCCGATCAGCTCGTTGAGCGGCGGCGAGCGCCTCGCGCTCGGACTCCTCGCCGGGCCGCTGGATCAGCGCCGCGAGCTTGAGCAGCTCGAGGAAGCGGGCGACGGCGCGGTTGACGTCGTCGGCGGTGTCGAGGCGCATCTCGCTCGAGCGCGGCGCCGGCGCGCCACGACGCCTCGAGCACCTCGTCGCGGACCATCCGGTAGGTCGAGTGCAGGCCCTCGGCGGGGCCGAACAGCTCCTCCTCGTGGCGTCTCCTCGGCGCCGAGCGCCCGGCGCGCACCGCCTCGTAGATGCGGCGACGGGCGCACGGCGCCGTCGCGCGGTCTCTGCCGGGACGAGAGCACCAGCCGGAGCGCCGCGCGCGCGTCATCGCGACGTAGGCGCGCCGGGCGCGGAGCGCGTCGGACCGCCGATCGCCGCGGCGGGTCGGGCGCTCGCGCGCGGGAGCATCCGTCGGGGATCCAGTCGGCGCGCTCGGCGCCGCCGCCGATGGCGCCGCGCTCGAGGCCGAGCAGGTAGACGCGGTCGAACTCCAGGCCCTTGAGCCTGCTCGGGCTCGGCGAGCAGCACGGCGCCGCGGCGGCGGCGCGTCGATCGGCGCTCGCTGAAGCGCTCGCCGGCCTCGGCGACGGCGCTCAGGTAGCGGACGAAGTCGCGGGTCGAGCCGTCCGGGCGGCGGCGGGTCCAGGCGGCGGCGAGGTCGGCGAGCCGGCGAGAGGTTGACGAGCCGCTCCGCCGTCTCGGGGCTGGCCGCGAAGAGGCCGTGGCGGCGGAAGCCGATCGCGCTCGATCAGGCGGCGGACGAAGACGTCGGCGCGCAGCTCGCTCGAGCGCGCGCGGCGGCCGCCCGGTAGAGCTTCAGGAAGGCGCGGATCCGGTCGCGGGCCTGGCGGCGGCAGCTGCGGGCTCTCGAGCGCCGCCTCGAGCGCCGAGATCATGTCGAGCTTGCGGCGGCGGGCGATCGTCGTGCAGCGCGCGAGGTCGACCGAGCGCAGCTCGACCGGCGGCCGGGTCAGCGCGCGGACGACCGCGGCGGAGTCGTTGGGGTCGGCGAGCGCCCGCAGCCAGGCGATCGCGTCGCGGACCTCGGGGCGGCGGAAGAAGGCGGCGGAGCCGGCGCTGCGGAACGGGACGTTGCGCTCCTCGAGCGCCGCGGCGACGAGCCGGCCCTCGCGCCAGGCCGGGCCGGTGACGATGCAGATGTCGCTCGGGCTGCGAACTCCCCCGTGGCGAGCAGCTGCTCGATCTCGCGCGCGGCCGCCTGGGCCTGGGCGCGCTCGTTGCCGCAGCGCCAGAAGCGCACCGTCGCCGGGCCGCCTCGCCGTCGGCGCCGGCCGCGGCTCTCGCCCGCCCCCGGCGCTCGGCGGCGGCCGCGGGCGCGATGCGCCGCCGCCGCAAGCGCACTGCGGGCCTCGTCAGCGCGACCTCGCGCTCGGCGGCGGGGTAGGCGCTCCGCGAACAGGCGACCGAGGCGGCCTCGGCCCCGCCCGGAAGCGGCCGGAGCGCCCTGGCGCGGGTCGCAGGTGGCGACCAGGTCGCCCGCGTCGGCGGCGAGCAGCGCCAGCAGCCGCGGTGCGGCGGCGCCGGCGTCCTCGAGCTCGTCGACCATCACCTCGGTGAAGCGCTCCGCGACGCGCGCGCGAGACGTCCGGCGCGGCGCTCAGCAGCCGCCCGAGCTCGAGCAGCAGGTCGCCCTCGTCGAGGCTGCCGCCCTCGAGCAGGATCGCGTCGTGGCGGTCGAAGAGCTCGGCGAACTCGAGCTCGCGCCGGCGCGGCTCGCGCTCGGCGCGGCCGCCGCCGCGGCCTCGACGCTCGCGCCTCGCGACCAGCGGCCCGGCGCAGCGCGTCGCGGGTCACGCCCTCGCGCCTTGAGCAGCGTCGATCCGCTCGAGCAGGCGGGCGAGCAGGCCCGCCGGGTTGCCGCGGATCTCGTGGCGGCGCAGCGGCAGCTCGTCGAGGCGGTCGAGCAGGATCGCGAGCCGGTCGGCGGCGCCGACGGCCTCGAAGAAGGGGTCGAGGCCCGCCTCGAGCGCGTAGTCGCGCAGCAGCCGCTCGGCGAGTCCTCGTAGGTCTGACCCAGAGCTCCTCGAAGGGGCCGTCGAGCAGCGTCTCGACCCGGTCGCGCAGGCGCGGTGGCGGCGGCGCGGGGCCGTGAGCACGAGCACGCGCTCGGCCGCGTCACCCCGCCGGTCGACGAGCGCGCGCAGGCGCGGCGATCACCTCGGTCCGGCCCGAGCCGGCGCGCCGAGGACGAGCAGCGCCCCCCCGGCGTGCTCGGCGACCCGTGCTCTGGGGCGCGGGTCGCGGTACGCCTCGCATTCCATGGACGAAGCTAGCGGGCTAGCCTCGCACTACGATGGCCGACAATCGTCGACTGGATCGGCATCTGCCGGCGATCGTCGCCGCGCAGCGCGAGCTCTTCGCCGCCGACGCCACGATCGCCAGGGCCGCACCGGCTACGAGGGGCGCGGCGAGGGCGGCGACATGACGCCTCGTGCTCGACCGCCGCTGCGAGGACATCGTCTTCGAGGAGCTCGACCGGCTCCACGCCGAGGGCCTCGTTCATCGCCGTCAGCGAGGAGCGCGGCGAGGTCGCGTTCGGCGACCGCTCCGACCCGACCCGCGTCGTGATCGACCCGATCGACGGCTCGCTGAACGTCCGCCGCACGATCCCCGCCACTCGCTCTCGCATCGCCGTCGCCGACGGGCCGGTCGATGGCGGACGTCGAGCTTCGGCTATCGTCCACGACTTCGGCGCCGGCGAGGAGTTCGCCGCCGGGCGCGGCGAGGGCGCCACGCTCGACGGCGAGCCGCTCGACGCCAGGGCCCCCGGCTACGGCCTCGAGGTGGTCGGCGCTGGAGGCGCGCCGAGCCCGGGCGGGTCGGGCCGCCGATCGCGCGCGCTCGAGGGCAAGGCCTACCGGATGCGCGTCGTCGGCTCGATCGCGATCACGCTGAGCTGCGTCGCCGCCGGGCCGCTTCGACGCGATGCTCTCCGGCCGCGCCTGCCGCTCCGTCGACGCGCTGCCGCGCAGCTGATCGCCGCGAGGCCGGCGCCGTGGTGGAGTTCGGCGGCCTGGACGCCCGGACGCGCAGCCTCGGCCTCGACGCCCGCTACCCCGTGGCGCCGCCCTCGACGCCGAGAGCCTGGCGACCGCTGCGCCGCGTCCAGGCGCTCGGCCGCAGCCCGCCAGGGCCGTCGTGAGCTCAGCTGGTCGACTGGGGGCCTCGTCGAGCGGGATCGCGCGCGCGGGTCGCCGGGCGCCGCCGCCGACAGCCCGAACGCGGCCTGCGCGCCCGGCCGAGCTCGAGCCCCGGCGCCGTGCGCCGAGGCAGGGCGGTCTGATCGCGCCCTACTACCGGGCTCGATCCCGAGGGCGCCGATCCCGCCGGCCGAGTGGGTCGACCGGCGCGAGTGGGCCGCAGGATCAACCTCGGGTCCCTGCGAGCTGACCGCCGAGCTCCGCTCGAGCAGCGGCTCGAGGCGTCGCGCTGCCCGGGCCCGCTGGGCGGCATCGCCGGTCGGTCGTGACGGCGACGGGCGCCGAGATCGGCCTGGCCCTCGGGCTACGCCTCGCGCCGGGTCCTCGGCCAGTACGAGTTCCCGGTCGCTCGGCCCCGAGCGGCCGCCGCGCCTGCTCTTCGTCGCCCCCAACGTCGGCGACGCGCGGCGCGAGCTCGAGGGCGGCCTCGACGCGTTCGCTGCGCTGGGTGGCACTGCACGAGATCACGCACGCGCTCCATCGCCGCCGCGCCCTGGCTGCGCGAGCACCTCGGCGGGCTGGTCCGCGAGCTGCTCGCAGGGCGCCGGCTCGGCGTCGGCCTCGCCGAGCTGCGTCGCGGCCGCCCCGGTGCGCGACATCCGCGGCGCCTGTCTCAACGCTCCTGCAGCGGCGACCCGCTAAGGCTGCTGGCGCCGGCCCGCGGGCAGGCCGACTGCTCGAGCGGATGCAGGCCGCGATGGCGGCGATCGAGGGCTACGCCGAGCACGTCATGGACGCCGCCGCGGCGGAGCTCGTGCCCGGGCGTCGGCGGAGCTGCGCGGCAGCATGGAGCCGCCGGTCGGAGCCGCGGGCCGCTGGAGACGCGCCTGCTCGGCGGCTGCTCGGCATGGAGCTGAAGCTGCGCCAGTACCGGGACGGGCAAGACGCTTCTGCGACGGGGTCGTCGAGCTCGGTGGAATCGCGGCGCTCAACGGCGCCTGGGGTGGCCCCGACACCCTGCCCCAGCTCGCCGAGGGCAGTTCGAGCCGGGGGCCTGGCTAGCGCGGATCGCCGCTAGTGCTTCGGCGCCCCCGCCACAACGGGTTCGTAACGATCCGCGAAGGGCGTGTAAGAACAGGTGTTCGGGTGTAGTTGATACGCCTGAAATGATCATTCGGGATGATAAAGTGAAGCGACCCACAAACCAGGGGTTGAGAACATGGCTACCACCGCTACCAAGACCAACAAGCAACACCACCAGCAAGACCACGACCGCGAAGTAGAGGACGACCACGCGCCGCAATCCCGCCCAGGACCGTGAGGGCGTCACGAGGGCGCTAACGGCGAGCGCGGATTCAGACCGTCGGGCACCGAGACCGCCGTCGACGTTCCCGTCGGTGCCGCCCTCACCGCCGCCGAGCGCGTGACCGAGGTCGTCGAGCCTCGCCACACCGAGGGCCGCGAGACCGAGCTGAAGAGCGTCCGGACCAGCTCGGGCGCGAGCTCAACAAGGTCGAGCGTCGTGGCGGCACCGCCCGCCGCAAGGCCACGAGCGCGCCCGCCAGACCCGTAACCGGGTCGAGCGCGAGGTCAAGCAGCGTCGTAGCTCCGTAGAACCCCAGTAAGAAAACCCCGGGCGGTCACGCCTGGGGAGCGCAGAAGAGGCCAGGACGGGCTCCGAGCTAGGACGACCGTGGGAGGGCGCTCCGCCCGCTGGTACCCTGCAAGCGCGCTTACCCCGGGACGGCCCTGAGAGGTGGCCCTCCAAGGATTGTCCGCACACATACCTCGCGGGCAGAACAGCAACCTCTCCTCCCCGACCGGCGGGCATTTGGGCCCGCCGGTCTTTGTTTGGGGGCGCGCGATCCCAGCCCGGGCCGGGGGCGTGCCGCACCGACGCCCCTGACCCTGGGATGCGCCTGCTCGCGGGGCACTGAGGGAGGGCGATCTTCGGCGGTTGGACGTTTTGGTACGGCATGGGGTACCAAAGCGTCCACCTCGCCGAAGCGCCCACAGACGCCCCTCCCTACCCAGCCTCAATCCGGCTAGCGGAGACCGCTCAGGTCGGCGCCCTGGCGGGAACCCGGCACGCCCTCCCTAGAATCCCCTTCATGCCCCTCCCCACCAAGGACCAGGTCGACGACGCCCTGCGGGCGGTTATCGACCCCGAGCTTCGGCGGTCGATCGTCGACCTCGGCATGGTGCGCTCGATCGAGATCGCCGACTCCGGGCAGGTCGACGTGATCGTCTCGCTGACCACGGCCGGCTGCCCGATCCGCAATCACTTCGGGTCGCCGTCGCGCGCCGCTCAGAACGTCCGCGCTCGACGGCGTGACCGGGGTTGGCGTGACCTTCGACGTCCTCTCCAACGACAACTGCGCCGTGTACCCGACGGCGCCGAGAGCGAGCCCGGTGAGCGCGTCGCGCGCGGAGAGCGATCGGATCGCGGCGGCGGCGCCGCGCGAGGCCGCGATCAGCGCCCAGAAAATCGCCGCGCCGAGGGCGAACCGGACCGAGAGCAGGGTGCCGACCGTCGCGCCACCCTCGTAGGCGAGCTTGCCGAACACCGCCATCGCCCCCGAAGGCGGCGCCGGGGAGCCGAGGCACCTCGCTGCTCCCGGAGAGTCTCATCGCGCCGCATCCTCGCGGAGGAACTCTTCAAGAGCGATTCTGATTGCTATCCGTAATACATTAGACTTGCTTCAGGAAACATATGCTCGAGCTCCGCCGCCTGCGCCTCCTACGCGAGCTGCGTGACCGGGGGACGATCGCGGCCGTCGCCGACGCGCTCCTGGCTCACCCCCTCGGCCGTCTCACAACAGCTCGCGGGCGCTCGAGCGCGAGGCGGGCGTGCCCTTGCTGGGGAACGCGCGGGCCGCGGCGTCCGCCTCACCGACGCGGCATTCGTCCTCGCCGATCACGCCGAGGCGCTGCCGGGCGGGGAACTCGCCGCAGCCTCGGGAACCGTTGCCGGAAGGGGGACAGATCGCCGGCTTCCAGTCGGCGCTAACCCGCCTGGTGCTGCCCCGCAGTCGAGGCCCTCGAGCGCGACGCACCGGGGCCTTCGGTGCGAGCTGATCAAGGGGGAACCGGAGCAGGCGCTTCCGGCGCTTGCCCTCGGCGACCTCGACCTCGTCCTCGGCGACGAGTGGCGAGCATCAGCCGGGTCCGGCTTCCGGACGGGGGTCGAGCGGCACGAGCTGTTCGAGGACCCGGTCAACGTCATCCTCCCTGCCTCGGCACCCGCTGGCCCGGCGGGGCGGGGAGCACGGCTCCGCTCACCGAGCTCGCCGATGCGACGTGGGTCGGCGGCCGCCCGGGCATGGCATGGGAGGGGACGGTCCGGCGTACGTGCCGCGAGCTCGGCGGCTTCGAGCCCGACATCCGCCATCGAGTCGACGACGCGACCGTGGCGCTCGCCATGGTCGCTCGCGGGCTCGCCGTGACGATGCTCCCCGACCTGCCGCTTCCCGAGCGCCGCCCGGGCATCGCAACGCGCTCGATCGCGGAGCGCCCGGTGAGCCGCTCGGTGTTCGCGGCGACGCGCAGCTCCGACGCCGCGCGTCCCTCGACTCGGGCTCTGCTCGACGCGGTCGGGCGCGCCGCCCGGAATCTCTAGGCGGCGGGGGTTACGCCGGGGCCTTGGAGACGGCCCTCGCTGATCCGCGCGGCCAGCTCGGCCAACTCCTCGCGCAGGATCGTCCCGTTCTCGAACTCGATCGCCGGCACGAGGTTGGTCCCGGTCCGCTCCTTGTACTCCTTGCGGGACCAGCGAAGGAGCGGCTGCTTGACGATTTCGTACTCAACCCCGGCCTCGTCGAGCGCGTGCTGGACCCTCCAGCACGGATGACCGTCCATCTTCGCGAACATCACCGGGCAGCGGTGGAGCTTCACAGCCATCGCCGAACCCTGCAACTGTAGGCTAGCTTGCAGCGCCGTCGGGGGCTGGAGCAGAGACGGAGGTAGACCATGGGAGAGATCCACGTACACGAGTTCGTGACCCTGGACGGCGTCGGCGGTTACACGCCGACCTGGTCGTTCGACTACGAGTTCCTGCCCCGAGATGATCGACGCGCTGAGCGCGCGCTCACGGACAACTGCGGGAGCAGTAGAGCGTCGGGCGCAAGACGTACGAGATGTTCGAGCCGGCCTGGTCGACGCGGACGGTCGAGGACGAGCCCGGGCGCGCCGTTCTTCAACGACACGACCAAGTACGTCGTCTCGGAACGCTCGACCGGATCCGACCTGGCGGAATTCGGAGGTAATCGGCACGTACGACCCCGACCGGATCCGCAAGCTCAAGGACGAGGTCGGCAACCTCTACGTCAGCGGCAGCACCACGCTGGTCCGCGCCATGCTGGATGACGGGCTCGTCGACGAGCTCCACCTGTTGCTTGTATCCGCTCACCCGCGGCGATGGCCCGAGGCTGTTTCCGCCGGACGCAGCGCCCGGCGACCTCGAGCTTTCGAAGAGTCAGGCGTTCGACCACAGCATCTCTATCTCGCCTATCGCCCGAAGAACTGAGCACCGCGCTCCTCACTGACCTACCACGCGCCGCTCCAGGCGCTCCGCCACCCGCCGCAACAGCGCCCAACACGGCCACGCCGAGGAGAAAACCTTGAAGTCGCGCGTCAGCGCTCGCACGTCCTCGTGGCGGGTGATCGACCAAAAGCCACCCTCATCGGCATGTTGCTCTGGGGGCTGAAATGCGCCCGCGCGTCGCGCTGCATCGCCTCGAACAACTCGTACGGCGGGCCGGCGTCCCGACGAGCGGAACCGCAAGGTCGACGCCACTCAGATCTGTATCGGTCGCCGAGTGTGCCCATCGCTGCTCCCTCTCGTCGACGAGTAAGGCTCAGGTCGCGCGTCCGTGCGGCGACTTGCTCGCACCCGATACGTTCGCCAGCGACCCGGTTCCCGGTCATCGAAGGAGGGTGATGTCACCGACCGACACCAACACACTCGAAGCGTTTCTAACGGCGTTCAACAACCATGACGCCGAGGCCGTCATGGAGTTCTTCACCGACGATTGCGTGATGGATACGCCGCGAGGGGCCTGATCCGTGGGGCAAGCGCCTGACAGGCAAAGCAGGAGGTCCGAACCGGCATCGAAGCCCGCTTCGCCGGTATCCCGGACATCCACTACGGCCAGGATCGTCACTGGGTCTGCGGAGATCGCGGCGTCTCGGAGTGGACGATCACCGGCACCGACACTTCGGGATCGAAGGTCGAGGTCCAGGGCTGTGACCTGTTCGAGCTGCGCGACGGGAAGATCCTCCGCAAGGACTCCTACTGGAAAGTCGTCAAGTCGGCCTGACGGGCGGCACCGGTCGTCCGACGCTACTCGGACAAGCCGGCGGCTTCCAGGGCCTTGCGGGATCCAGGAAACCCTCGGGGCGCCGTTCCGTCCCACACGAGCGGTTTTCGCCCCGTCGCGCGCGCCCGGTGGCCGAACGTCCAATTTCGGGCGCTGTACGGCGTACGCGGGGACGTTCGAAGGCGTCCTCGCCGCTTTCCCCGTGGTGACGTGACTTATGTGCGTCCGCGGCGATCGTCGACTTCCGTGTCGCTGGCTCGGACCTTCGCCAGCCCGTCTATTGCCGCTGATCCCGCCTCGGGCGCCTCGATGACGTAGCGGTTCCGCGGAGCCGCGATCGAGTTCGATGACACGTCATGGGTACTCACCCCGTAACACCCGCCGCTGCGAGGGCCTCGGCTTTAGCCACGTAGATCTGTTCGCGGACCACCTGCCCCTCCGAGAACGTGTAGAGGACGGCCCAGTCATTCAATTCGACAGCGGCTCCACTATTTAGGCCGCTGCCCTCGAGATGCGGCCCACGACCAGCGCGCGGTCGCCAAGGTCGGTGAGCTCCTCGGGTACGAACCGCAACGCTTCCCACTCGGCGACCCCACCGCCGTTGAGCTTCGATCCGTCCTCTGCGTCCGCGATCCGGAGGATCAAACCCGAGCGCGACGATCTCCGGAGGCCAGATCGACTCGACGTCGGGGTGGTAGAGCATGAAACACGCCTCCTGGTCGCCGCGGTTCGTCGCCTCAAACCCCAAGCGCACCGCGCGACCGAGAAGCTTCCGCCTGATCCAGCTGCGCGGAGGCAGTCGCCAGATCGCGCGGGCGACGTGCGCGGGGGCGCGGGGAGACCGCAGGGCTAACCGCTCGTCAGGTGCACATCCAACACGCGAGCTCAGGGTCACAGGCTGCGCCATGGTCTTCTCCAACATCGCTCGCAGTATCTCGCGATTTGGCGAGCCCGAGAAACTCGTCGTCAACCGCTCAACGGCGGCTTAGTGGATCGAGGGGCGCTATTCGCCACGTTGCCAGTGGGCCGGGATGGATTCGAACCATCGCCCTACGGATTATGAGTCCGCTGCTCTACCAACTGAGCTACCGGCCCGGGCGGCGAGCCTGGCGCGAGGATCAGCGCCTTCTCAGGCGCTTTCGGAGGCTACTCCCCCGGGATCCAGCCGGCGAATGCCGGGCTCGTCCAACCGAGGCCGGAGGCGCTTCTGGGCCGCGCGCCAGCGCTTGCCGCCGTAGACGACCTTGCCCTTTCGGTCCGGTAGGTGAGCCAGGAGATCGTGTCCTGCTGGCCGCGGCCCGGCTGGGCCCAGTCGCAGACGCCCGTCGGGAACGCGGCCTGGAGCGTCGCCCACTGGGCGTCGGTGAAGTTGATCGGGTAGTAGTCGGCGCGGCGCAGCGGCTTCAGCGTGCAGGCGCCGATGTCGAGGCGATGGAGTCGCCGGCAACGGTGCGCGGCGTACCGAACCGCGTCTGCGCGAGGGGGAGGTCGCAGACGGTCGACGGCAGCGGCAGCCCGAGGGCCGCCTCGCACTGGTTGCGGATGTCGGCCGGCCGGTTCTCGATGATCTTCGGCGAGAGCGGGATCTTGCGGTGGTCGGCCTCCACCACGGCGAGCCAGCGGTCCATCGCGAAGCACGGCCTCGGCGGCGAAGTTGAAGTCGCCGACGATCGGGATGAGGCCGAACCACATGACGTAGTTGCCGAGATGGCCCTGCTCGCGCTCGAGGCGAGCCCGCATGAACCAGGCGTGGCTGTAGTCGTGGGCGAGGCCCGGTCAGGCCCGCCGAGGTTGATGATCGCGACCTGGTCGAGGTTGTTCGCCTGGTTCAAGGCGCCGCTTCGATAGGCGTTGGCGAGCGCGGCGAGATCGCCCGGAAGGCGCTGCGGCGCCGGCTCGAGGTCATCAGTCGGAGGCCGCCGATGTTGGCGTTCAGGTCGACGAACTGTGCGTGCGAGATCGAGCCCGCCTGCAGCGCGGCGAGGCCGTACTGGACGCCGACGTTGCCGAACGGCACGCCGGCGAAGCCGCGGCCGATCTACTGCTCGACGCGGCGTCCAGACCTCGGGCGGACGCGGGCCGAGCACGTTGATCATGTCCGCGAGCGCGTCGCAGCGAACGCCGCCCGGGTTCGTCGCCGGGTTGAAGCGGGGCTCGTCGGTGAGTCGCGTGGCAGGCGTTCTGAGGGTTGATCGCGCTCTTGAACAGGCCCTCGTCGGCGGTGATCGCGTTGACGAATGCGACGTGGCCCTCGACCTCCGCCCACTGCGTCGGCAACCAGAACACCCCTGGGCCCCAGCGCGACGGAGTCCTCGAAGTAGAGGCGCAGCATGTGGTAGTCGGCGAACTGCGTCCCGGGCAGAAGGTGTCCGGATAGGAGCACTGCGGCGTCAGCCCCTGGTAGATACCCGGGTAGGCGTTCGCGACCTGCTGCTGCACCACCGAACCACCCGAACAGCCGCTCGCGATCGTGTAGCGGAGCGGTCCGCAGGTCTCGACCAGGTGCTCCTTCAACATCACGAGCGACTCGGCCTGGAAGCGCGATGTTGCAGTTGTGGGAGTTGTTGTCGAGCGCGGTGGAGCCGACGGCGAAGCCCGCGCGCGAGCGCCGTCTGGCCAACGTCGTCGTCCACCGCCGGAGCACTGCCGGCCCCATAGCTCACGCCGCAGCCAAAGCCGTGGGTGATCCGAGCTTGCCGTTCCAGCCGTGCTGCGGCGGCCCAGGGCTTCCACGGCTCGCCGGGCTCGGAAGAGCGTCGCGATCTTGTACTGGTCGCGATCGGCGTAGCCGGTCTCGAGGCGGACGATGAAGGGCACGGTCTTGCCGTCGTCGGTGGTCGTCATCGCGACGTCACCGGGCGGGCTCGCGACGTTGTCCGGCTCGAGTCCCGCCTCCGGCCTTGCGGCTGGTAGAGGTAGGTGAACTCGGCGGCTGGTTGCATTGCTCGTCGACGGCCCCGTCCTGGCACTCCCACGGCTGGACCTGCAGGCCCGCGAAGACCGGGCTGCCGTTCGGATGGTTGAGGATCTTCACCTTCGCCGCCGGCCGCCGGGCGCCCTCGCGGTGAGGACGTTGCTTGCCGTTCTCGATCCCGCGCACGATTCCCTGGAAGCGGCCGTTAGCGCGCTTGGCGAACCGCTTCTTGACGGGTTTGCCGTTGAGGATCATCCGGCGCTTCTTGGCCGCCTCGCCCTTCGGCGCGTTGATCTCGACCAGGGCGTCGCCACCGGAGATCAGGTCGGCGCGGTTCGAGAGGACCGTGATCTTCGGCTTTGGAGCGCCTTCTGCGGGCGCGGCGATGAGAGTGAAAACGGCAAGCGCCGCGACAGCGCCGACCCCGTATCTGGTACGCATCGCACGGCAGCCTTCCAGACGCGGAAGCGGTATCGCGCGCCGAATTCGACCCGACGGAGGAACCGGGTATTGTCCCTACCCAAGCCCAGCGACAGCTC
>CAWFMT010000004.1:0-98283 GCA_963817075.1 uncultured Chitinophagaceae bacterium
TCTATGTTATGTACATTTCTATTGACTCATTTCTCCTGTTATCACTCAACAAAAAACGAAGGATTTGAAGAAAAATACTCTGCGAGCCCTGGCGCCTTTTGTTTTTACGTCACCCGTCTCGCTGCGCGATCAACCCTCTCCACTTCGTGGAGAGGGAAAAAATCCTCTTACTCCCTCTCCACGAAGTAGAGAGGGTTGGGGTGAGGTCAAGAAAATCATGTCGGTTAAACTGATGAACCCCCTAAAACGTGAAAGCCCCCTGCCTGGGCAGAGAGCTTTTACGGGGTACGTTTAACTGGAGGAAATTAAACGAGTTATTAATTCATCATCAGGATATAGGATTAAGGAAGTGTAATTTCTCTTCTATGATCACCCCAGCTGAGGATTGCTTTGTTATCACAGTCGCCATTGCCGAAGTTGAGAAATAGAGTTCTTTCGTTGATCTTGATTTTTAATATCCCTTTCACGATCCATTTGCAATCAACTGGTTTAATCAAAGGAGTCTCGGTATTCAGAACAACGGTTGTTCCATTTGCATAGGATGTTTTGGATCTGCCTTCGATCGAATAAACATCATCACCCACACGTCTTGTTTCCATTCCACGAACCTGGGTAACAACTTTTACTTTTTCATATTTGAACCCTCTTCCATTTGGCCATGTGACAGCGCCATCAGTAACTGCAACAGCGTATTTGTGAACACCACCTTCAGAAAGGTTTTTGATTGTCTTGGTGCCTTGAATGTGCGCACGGTTAACGTAATAATTCCTGAGATTAATAGTAAGCACAGAGCCCGGTCTGCGGAGTGGGCCAGTGTAGTGAAGTACAATTGCACCCTTCCGGAATTTACCATCTCTACAAACACAACCATCGCCAAAATCAATAACTACTGTTTTTGGAAAGGTATTGTCGTCTGGTGTTACAGTAATTTTTACACATGATCCGAGCCGAAATGATAGGTTTTCATACACCCTTGCTCCTACACCTATTCCACCATCATTAGGCGAACCGCTGATCTCTGTTTCACCATTTGCAGAAGCTTCAAGATCTGCATCAGCAGAAAAACCGATCTCGGAAATTTCTTCGAATTCACCCTCTGCTTCCACGTTTTCCTGCGAAATAGTTGCAGCTTCTTCGTCATTAACAGGAGTTGTTGCAGGACTATTCTCTTTTTGACAGGAGAACAGCATCACAGCGATAAGGAATAAGAAGGCAGCGACTGAGAGTTGAAGGCCTTTCTTAGGCGTTGTTGATTTTGTTGATTTCATGACTATACTTTTAGGGTCTTGCGAATTTGTTTACAGTGGAATTGGAACTGATATGATGGGAAGAGTTTAATCAGTTTTAAAAAATATTTGGCTATAGGCCTGCAACCATTGGTTTTCATTTACTTTGAGGCCGTAGTTTCAAAATGGGAATTATGTCTGGTAATGCCCAACCTCATATTTAAACAAGAATTTATGCTGATAGACCTTAGATCTGATACTTTTACGCTACCTACACCTTTAATGCTGAGAGCGATGATTGAGGCAAAAGTGGGTGATGATGTATTTGTGGAAGATCCTTCAGTGAATCAATTGGAAGAAAAGGCAGCACAAATGTTTGGAATGGAGGCGGCACTATATATGCCAACTGGAACGATGTCCAATCAGGTTGCAATTAAAGCGCATACACAACCAGGTGATGAAGTTATTTGCGAAAGAACTTCACATGTTTATCAATATGAAGGAGGTGGCATTGCGTTCAATTCCAGCGCGTCTGTTAGTTTAATTGACGGGAACCTTGGAAAACTTAATGCAGAACAGGTTGATGCAGCAATCAATCCTGATGATGTCCATAAACCGCGCACATCCCTTGTATCACTTGAAAATACTGCTAATAGAGGTGGTGGTAGTTGTTATGAGATCTCAGCCATTCAGGATATCAGGAAAGTCTGCGATGAGCATGATCTGAAACTTCATCTTGATGGTGCCCGATTATTCAATGCTCTGGTTGCGAAAAATCAATCATCTCTTGAGTATGGAAAATTATTTCATAGTATTTCGATCTGCCTGAATAAAGGACTTGGTTGTCCTATTGGAAGCATTTTGATTGGCACTAAAGAATACATTAGGAGATGCAGAAGAATACGAAAGATATTCGGAGGTGGCATGCGTCAGGCTGGATATATGGCAGCCACAGGCATCTATGCGTTGGACAATCATATCACCCGCCTGGCTGAAGACCATGAGCACGCAAAGATGATCGGCAAGGCGCTGGAGGAAAAAGCTTATATTGGTAAGATACTTCCAGTGGAAACCAATATCATTGTTTTTGAAATTAAAGATGGCAAAACTCCTGGACAGATAGTTCAACAATTCAAGGAGTATGATATACTTTGTCTTCCGATGTCAGCAACCCAGGTGAGAATGGTGGTTCATCTCGGGATTACCAGGGATATGGTCAACAGAATTCTAGAAGTATTAGAAAGAATAAATTAAGATTTAACCGCAAGGGCGCTAACCGCAATTGTACGCCAGGAATAAAGAATTTACCGCAGAGATACAGAGTAGCAGAGATTTCGCAGAGAAGAAATCAATTTCTCGAATTTTCGAACTCTCAAACAATCAAACATTCAAACCCTCCCAGCAAAAAAGGCCGGCAGAAGCCGGCCCCACTAATCAGAAACTCCTTAAACTAACTTCGAACAATGAGAAAAAAATTAAAATTTATACATGAAGCGGGTTAATACAGATTTCTTTGATTCAGCCTCATAAATTCTAAGTATGTAAATACCATTACTAAGTGTACTGGTTGCGATGCTTATCTTATTTTGATCCGCAAACACATTTCGCCATTTGATCCTGCCCTGAATATCGGTCACATTTGCAACAAACCTTCCAATCGTATTGAATCGCAGATTGATCAGCATGTCACCCTGCGTAATGGCATAATAATTACCGCTGGATTCATCTTTCGAGAAAGCGACTGAAACAATATGAGATATAAATGGGTCATACAAATTCTTGGTTATTATCAGCCGATAAAAATATTTACCACTCTTAAGTGAATTGTCCATGTATACAAACGCATCATCAGTTCTCCCCGACTTGATCTCAAAATTATATACGCGTTTGAAATTGCTTCCATCGTCGCTTCTCTCCAGATGCCCGGAAAGATCCTGATGCTCAGTCTCCAGTTCCCAGCTCAATCGAACAGAGTTTCCATCCTGCTTTGCATAAAAGGATTTTACGGTCAGATTGTTCTGGCCAAATGGAGAAATGACCTTTGCTGTAACCTGGAAATTGACGAGAAATGAGAAAATAAGTGTGCAGAGTACAAGTTTTTTCATAGGGTTTGGTTTGATTAAAGATCAGGTTCAGACCTGCAGTAATCATTGCGAAAAATACCCTTCATATGTGGGTGCTGCCAGTATTTACTTTGAATTTTGATGTATTTAGGGGTTTTTACTTATTAGACTTATCTCTGTATTTGGATAGTGTTTCAATTCCAGGACATACAGGTCAAATAATAATTAAGTGGAATTAAACACATAGGCACATAGTGCTTATTCCCACCCAGAGAAAAAACACATAGGCACATAGAAAAGAGCTCTTCTATGTTTCTATGTTCCTATGTGTCTATGTGTTTAATTTTTTCATCCTAGAGGAAGAAATACAAATTAAAAGGTTTTTGAAAGCTCTATGCTTGTCTGCATTATTTTTGATTGGCCCTTTTACGTATACCCAGTAAAATTTTTAACACAAATAATGCGATAAATGTTCCCAAAAATAGACCCGGTAACAACTAATTCATGGAAGGAACTGCTTGCTCATAGAACTGAAATTGACAAGCTGAATATGAGCAGTCTCTTTGAGTCTGATGCAAACCGGTTTTCCAGTTACTCCATTGAGTTAAATGATATTCTTTTCGACTATTCTAAAAACCTTATCACTGATCGAACACTTCAATTGCTATTCAAACTTGCAGAGGAATGCAAATTGAAACCGGCGATTGAGGCAATGTTCAATGGCGAAAAAATAAACGAAACTGAAAACCGGGCGGTACTACATACAGCTCTCAGGAATTTTTCTGACGAAGCAATTATTCTGGATGGAGTGAATGTCATGGACCAGGTCCGGAAAGTCCAAAATCAAATGAAAAACTTTTGCAGCAGGATACATTCTGGAGAATGGAAAGGATTCACTGGCAAAACAATTAAGAAAATTGTAAACATAGGAATTGGCGGAAGCGACCTCGGACCAGTGATGGTTACGGAAGCATTAATGCCATATAAGATTGCCGGAATCGAAACATATTTTGTAAGTAATGTTGATGGCACTCATATAGCGGAAACGCTAAAACTAATCAATCCCGAAGAGACCTTATTCCTGATCGCATCCAAAACTTTCACTACTCAGGAAACCATGACCAATGCTCATACCGCAAGGGAATGGTTCCTGCGTCATGCTAAGAATGAACAGCAGATAGCAAAACATTTTGTAGCTCTCTCCACTAATGAAAAAGAGGTGGTGAAGTTTGGAATAGACAAGCAAAACATGTTTGAATTCTGGGATTGGGTTGGCGGACGATATTCATTGTGGAGCGCAATTGGATTATCTATTGCGCTTACTATTGGTTATGAGAATTTTGAAGAATTGCTAAAGGGAGCGCATGAAACTGATAGCCATTTTCGGCATTCTTCCATGGATAAGAATCTGCCTGTGATCATGGGTCTAATAGGCATTTGGTATGTAAATTTCTTAAATGCAGAAACAGAGGCGATCCTTCCCTACGATCAATATTTGCATCGCTTTGCCGCTTACTTTCAGCAAGGGAATATGGAAAGTAATGGGAAATCTGTTGATAGAACTGGTAAACCGGTTTCATATTCTACAGGTCCTGTAGTTTGGGGAGAGCCCGGGACTAATGGCCAGCATGCGTTTTACCAGTTGATACATCAGGGAACTGGTTTTATCCCATGCGATTTTATTGCTCCTGCAGTTAGTCATAATCAATTGGGGGATCACCATGTTAAACTGCTGTCGAATTTTTTCGCACAGACCGAAGCACTTATGAAAGGCAAGAATGCGGAAGAACTTAAAAAGGAAAATACTCCTCCGGAACTCATCCCCTTCCGAACGTTCACCGGGAATCGTCCTACCAATTCCATACTCATAAAAAAAATAACGCCTTTCACTCTCGGGCAATTAATTGCTTTGTATGAGCATAAGATATTTGTTCAGGGAGTTATCTGGAATATTTACAGTTTTGATCAATGGGGGGTTGAACTGGGAAAACAACTTGCGAATAAGATCCTTGAGGAAATCAAAGATGATGCACCTGTTTCATCTCATGATGGATCCACGAATGGTTTGATCAACATGTATAAATCCATGAGAAAAGATTAACCGCAAAGACGCGAGGGCGCAATGTTTCGCAAAGAATACCTGGCGAACCTTTGCGTCTTGGCGCCTTTGCGGTTAAACTATAACTATCTCCTCATTAACCTTACAGTATAGTGTTTCCCTCCAACAATTGCATCAAGAGTATATATTCCCTGGCTTGCAACATTTGGTACTCCAAATGCAAAGATGACCTGGGTATTATTTCCGTCAGCATTGAATCTCTTCACCAATTTTCCGCCTGCGTCATAGAGTGAGAAAACTAATCTGCCACTCGGAATCCTGGTAAACCTAACTCTCACATCATTATTGAATGGATTCGTTAATACTATAAGTGATTGTGGAATATTGTCAATTCTTACCTGGATAGTGTTACTCAATAAAATCAGTCCATCGGAGTGAAACATCCTTACCCTATAGTAATTCACCTGTGCTCTATCGTTATCCGCAAATGTATAAGTAGTGGTAGAATACTTGGTTCCAGATGCATTCACAGAAATACCAATCTTACGGAAACTCACACCATCATAAGATTTCTCAACTTCAAATCTTGTGCTGTTTACCTCTGCGGAAGTAGTCCATGTAAGAGCAATTTCATTATTCTGAAGTGCACCTGTTAAAGTCAGGACTGTATTGATTCTTCCTGGTATTCCCGCACCAAATCCACCGAAGCCAGTTTCAAAAGTTCCCGTTAAGGTGTAGCCCGTACCAAATGTCCCTCTTGTTGGAACAACGATCTGGACTGTATTCGGACCATCAGGCTGCGCATTCGTAGGACTCACATTATTGATTGCACTTGGAACTTTTATCAGTTGAATATTATTCCATGACTGCCCTGTTGCAGCTTCCCAACCCTCCTTCTCTTGCTTTGTATAATAGAAGGTTACTTCATATTTTCCAGAAGTGTTATTGGTTGTTGGAATAATCCGATATGTCTTTTGCATCAAATAATTCTCTGGGCTGAAATTCCAGAACTGCGAGGATCCTGTACCTGCACTATCAATCATAAACTGCGTACAACCATAATTATGATTTGACTGATTCCTGACCCTACCCAGGATTTCACCTGCAGAAGAATAGAAATACAAATCATTGGTTGCATTAAGATGTTCAGTGCTGGTTGTATTTACCAGTGTTGCAATCGGGGTCTGGATAGTAGTGATAGAGAAACTGATATCCGGTCTTCCGCCGCCGGCAAATACAAAGGCCCCAGTTGTAAGGCTACAACCTGCTGCTCCGTCAATCCGGTCGAAATGTGAACGTGCTAGTCCACCAGTCCCAGCAACATTATCAGTTGCTGTTCCTGCTGCATTATCGTAACAAATATCTACAATGATATTAGAGGTGCCATTCCAGAAGAATGGAGTAGTAAGCGTGAAATTATTTGCGCCAGCAACGGTAGAATAATCAACCGGTCCATACACCGTAACAGCTCCGGATTCAAATGCTCCACCCGCAAGAGTAGTCGTACTTGAATTCTTCATTTTAATAGTAAACCCATTATATGGAGCAGTACTTGCCTTTGTCAGTACATTAAATCCAAGGGCTGTGATATTCCCAGCTTTAAATCCAGCCGCAGTCAATTCAGATGCCAGGTACACCATCTGCGTACGTGAATCGGAAAACTGCCCTCTGAATGGCTGCGTCAATGGTGTATTGTTAGAACCAAATGTTGCAGTCAGGTTTTGTGAAAGCGATGGTGCCTGGTCATTATCATTAATAGTGACCGAATGCTGTGACAACCCAGCCGCCGCATTAGATCCTCCAGTAATGTTGAACGATATCACAAAGGATTCTACTGGCTCAACTTCAGCATCATCATAAATTCTCAGAGTGAGATTTTTGGATCCTATGGAACCACTCAGGAATGTGTGTTGGTCGGATGGAGTTGTGAAATTTCCATTTGTTGTGAAGTCAAAATCAACTCCACGAATCGCAGTATTTCCTGCCTGAACACTATATGAGACAACAGCATCTCCTGCAGGGGGAATATTGATACCTGTACTAATTATGTAGTCCTTATACCTGGGACAGGCAGTTGGGGCTGAATTTTCTTCAACAAGAGAAGATGAAGGTGTAATAAAACGGATTTCAGGTGAAGTAGAGGAAGGTACCGTCGCTGTGAATAATCCACGTCCGTGAGTTGCAGCAACAATTGTATTATCACTGGTTCTCAATTTCAGCATGTCAGTACGAACTGTCGGAAAGCCCGGATTCGGTGCCCATACAGTAGTACCTCCATTTATGGCATCTGTTGTCCAAACACCCGTTTCAGTTGCAATCATCATCTGATTGTCCTGTCCAGGCATGAACATCGCCCAGCGCACAGGCATATCAGGAAGATTTCCATCAATTGCTGTCCATGAAGTTCCTGCATTATCGCTATACCAAATATTACTAACGCCGTAGTTTGTGAATACTGCTACAAGAAAATTATCAGACGTACCCACGTTTACACAATTAAGGAACCCAGCAGGAAACCCCGCACCGGAAATATTGGTGAGATTTCCTGTTAATCCGGCTGTCGTAACAGTATCAGCTTTATCAAGTCGGTAAAGTCTTCCAGTATTGCTTCCGATAAATACACGATCGGGTGTATTGGGAGAAACCTTGAAAGATGAAGGGGTTCCAAGGCCGGTAAGTGTCAATAAATTTGCTGTAGTGGAAGTATTCGCATTAACCCATCGCACGATTTGATTAGACGCCCAGCATGCATACATGATGTTTTTTGAATCATCATAATCAAAAGGATTTACGAACATTCCTGCTGTAGTACTAAGATTCACGGATGACCAGGATGCTCCGCCATTTGTAGAACGCCGGTATTGATTATATACATAGCTTCCAAATTGAACTTGAGGGTTTGCCTGGTTAATATGCACAAAACAACCATCACCACCAGTTACTTCTATTGAATAAGTCAATCCAGGATTTTTCAACTGATGAACTCCATTGTCCTGCGCACCAGCAAGAAGATAGTCGCTTCCTGCAGATGGATGGATAGCACCACCGTAAAATTGTTTCAACCCAAGTCCTTTATTCCTATCGCTCCAATTGACACCGGCATCCCTCGAAATAAAGATGCCTCCATCACAACCAATCACGAGGCGACTCTCACTTCCAAATAAGGACCACTGCAAGAAATGATGGTCAGCATGAACATAAGGTAGTGCGTTCACCCAATTGGTGAGTCGTGTCATAGTTAGTCCGCTGTTAGTTGAACGATATGCATCAAGCCCACCTGCAATTATTTCTGCAGAATTAGTTGGATTGATAGCAAGTGTAAGGTTGTACCATCCCTGTTGACTTCCTAATCCCGCAGGTAAAACAGTAGTATTTTGTTTGGTCCAGGTGGCACCTCCATCAACTGATTTATAGCAACTATCAGTATTGTAAGAAGGGTTGATTGTAATGGCATATAAGGTATCTGCTAAGGCAGCTAATTCCAATCTCAAAGCAGAAACAGCGGTAGTACGAATCCCTGTTCCAGCGCTCCATGTTGCTGAAGTAACATTTGCAGGATCAGAAGTAAACCGATGATTCACAACTGTACCCAGGTATCCAAAACTGGCGTGCAATTTTCCAGTGCTGCTGATCTCAATATCCGTACAAATGGCGTTTGTTGTTAGGCCGGTGGGGGTAATATTGGTCCAGGTCAGTCCTTTATCCTTGGATCTGCTTAAACCATTTGCCTGAACTACTGGTGTAGTAGTTGGCCGCGCAGCTATGTATACATTTCCTGCCGCGTCACATGCTATTTTGAAAGTCCTGATGAAATTAGTAGTTGAAGCAAGTCTTGTCCAATTCAAACCTTTATCTGTAGACTTCCATAGGCCTCCTCCATACACAGCATCTGCATTGCTGGTGGCTTCACCAGTGGAGAAGTACATAATGGATGGATTGGTAGGATCCTGGCAAACAGATGAAATTGCGAGGTTGTCAAAAAAATCGTTCAGCGGAACCCAATTTGGAAACGGAGAAAGAAAATTAGTACATCTCCAAAGTCCGCCCGCAACCCCGCCTGCAAAAACAGTGTTGCCAGTTGGGTCATTTAGAGTATCAATCAAAATGCCCCGCATTCTTCCGGAGGTGTAGGAACTTCCAGCACGGCCGTTACCATTGCTGGGACCTACGGAATCATAAACTGGTCCGCGTTCAATCCATAATAGTGGAGCACGGGTTCCGTTTTGAAAAGAATATTTCAGATTTTGGGTGAATTCGATCGCAGGGATGATTCGATGCGTTGGAACATGTCCAAGAGCAGGATCGATCATCTTCACAAAATTCAGGCTATCACGTTGAGCGGGACCATCGTATCCTTCGCCTTTTTCCTCTTCTTCTTCACTAATAACCAGTTCAGATTTAGAGCTATAAAAGAGATAGGTGATGATGGATGCAGACAATAAAATGCATGTGAGGAAAAGGTAGAATTTTCTCATATTCAGTTTTTGGCAGTACACAAGATAAGGTTATGGGCCAAGAATTTGAAGGGAAAGGATTAAAAAATATAGAAGGGTTGTTCACGTTTATTGAAATAAAGTTGAAAAATAAAAGACCAATTGCACATCTTGCTTCAATTGAGGTTTGTACCTTAGTATTTTCCAAAATCTAAAAGCCAAATGAATAAACTAACTGCTAAACTCTGCTTATCAATTCTATGCTTTCTAATTTCATCAATCGCCTTTAATCAAGGTTTGTATAAGGTTAGCCTTGATAAGAAGGTCAGCCAATCTTCTTTGATTGTTGAAGGCAAGGTTATCTCTCAAAGGAGTTTCTGGAATGATGCAAAGAAAATGATCTATACTTCAAATACAATTGAGGTATATAAGGTGTTTAAGGGAACAGCCGATAACCCTATGATAGAAGTTCTGACAGTTGGGGGCCAGGTTGGAAATCAGATCATAAAGGCTTCTCATCAACTGTCGCTACGAAAGAATGATATCGGAATTTTTCTCTGCTTCCCTAATTCTGTTAATCTCAAATCACCTATTACAAATTCGCACTTGTTTGATGTGTATAGCAGTTCTCAGGGATTTATAAAATATGACCTTCAAACTCAAACTGCTGCAGATGCATTAGAGGAATTCACGTCGATAAAAAATGATTTATATATTCAATTGCAAGGGAAGATTGGTCGATCTTATGTTACTAAGAAGGAATTTGATTTAGAGACTAAACATACCAATGGTCCAGAGCAGATAGCAGCGATATCAGGCTTTTCTCCTGCATCAGTTTGGGCAGGCGCGATCCTGAATACTGCAAGTATATTAACCATTAATGGAAGTGGTTTCGGGGCACCTGGCGGATTGGCTGCTGTTGAGTTCAACTCGGCAGACGATGCCTCCTCAACTCCCACATTGGCAGTGGAATACAATAGCGGATACATGATTTCCTGGTCAGATGCGCAAATCATACTTTATGTTCCGGGCGGGGCAGGTACAGGTGTATTTGAGGTTATTAATGCAGCAGGCGTGGTTACCACATCGCCATCTTCACTGGAAGTGTTTTTTGGAGTAATGAGTGTAGAACTCACTGCCGACATGGTGACCTATTTTCCAAAAGAAGTTAGAAATGCCAATTTAAATGGTTTGGGAGGATACACGATTGTTTATAATAATAATATCAACTCATCGCCATCCAAGGCTACTTTTCAACGCGCATTGACTACCTGGAAAGAGATTGCTGGTCATAATATTACAGAGAATCCAACTTCGACTGCCACTAATACTGTGGCCAATGATGGATTAAACATCATTATGCTTGATAATGCGTCTACCGGCAATCCTCCATTAGGTGATGGGACTCTAGCTGTTTGCTATTCTTATTTTGGGTTTTGCGGTAACCTATCAAATCAGGTTTTCCGGTCAGGGTTCGACATTGTGATCAGGCAGCCCGGATTTTCTACTGGTTCCGGTATTTTCACTAATGGACCTTGTCCCCCAAATAGCACTGATGCTAGTGAAGTGGATCTGGAAACTGTTGTTCTGCATGAATTAGGGCATGCTATCAATCTTGAACACATTGTAGATAATTATCAGGCCGGTATGCCCGCTTTCCTCGATGAAATTAATCCGCAAAAGCTTATGCATTTTGCAATACCCGGCGGTGCAGGATTAAGAAGAATTTCTCCAGATCAATCTGCAAAGGCAGGTGCAGATTATGCAATCACACCTGGTGGTTACACATTCGGCGGATGTGCCACAGAAATGATCGTCCTGACCAAAACATTGGAAGTAAAAAATGAATGCCCCCTTACTTTTCCTGTTTCTAATACATTAAGAAATACATCTGTCACTTTCGACCTCGCTCATAGCACAAGTAATCGACTCGTTGATCCTGCTTTTAACCAAATCCGTTGTGATGGAGGAGGTACGGACGTCACCACTAATGCATACTATGTGTTTCGGACAAATAATGTAGGAGGGATTGTGACGCTCAATATTTCAGGCTATACAACAACTCCCGCTGCTATTGCCAGTTGTACTACTCCATATGGTGGAGTGTTTATCACAGGGGTCAGACTTGCCATTTATCAGGTCAATTCCTGCCCTACTGCCCAATCATTCCCGGCGCCTGTTGCTTGCCGAACATTTACTGGGAATGGAGCTTTAGCGAACATAACAGGCCTTACTGCGAACACTAATTACCTGATGTATCTCGGAGGTCAGGAAAATACTAAAGCCAGTTTCACAGTGACTTTTACAGGCAGTGCTCTTCCAATTAACATTAGTGAGTTTACCGGAGATGTTCTGGATACATACAATCAACTCAGATGGAAAATTGATTTTGTGAAGGATGTGAGATCCATGTTTTTAGAAAGAAGTTCCAACGGTATTGAATTTGAAAAAATTGCCGATGTTACTAAGACACTTATTCCGAAGATTGGAGAAATTGAGGATCACAAGCCCTTTGTCACTAATAATTATTATCGCCTTGCTGTAGAAAATCTTGACGGATCAAAGGAATTCTCTAAAACAATACTCCTCAAAAGAAATGACAAATTGAATGTAAGAGTCTATCCAAATCCTGCCAGGCAGAATCTGATTATTCAGATCAATTCACAGCTTGCAGGAAAATATTTGGTCAAACTTAGAAATAATCTTGGCCAGGAAATGATTTCAAAAACAGTTCAACTATCTCAAATTCGGCAAAATATCAGCCTGAATATTGAAGGATGGAGCTCGGGCGTTTATCATCTCACTGTTTATGACGAGCAAAACCGTGTTATTAAATCGGAAAAAATAAAAGTGGAATAATGGAATTTTCATAAATGATAAATGCCCCTCAATGAGGGGCATTTGTATGATAGGTTACAAAATCTTAATCAATAAAAGGTAATCACTACCATTTATCCACTTCCTCTGTATGATCAGTGGAAGGTGAACTTGAAGATGAAATTCCATCAGTTTCAGCTGTTGCAGATGCAGCAACTTCCGCCGTTACATCTTCAGACTCTGTTTCTGGTTGGTCGTGATTGTACGCGTCGAAATCAAAATCGGGCATTAGATCAGTCTTTACATAATCAACGGCTTCGTTCAGCGCTTTTATAAACTTGTTGAAGTCTTCTTTGTAAAGGAAAATCTTGTGCCTGTCATAACCATCAGCATTAAATTTCTTCCGGCTTTCTGTAATGGTTAGATAATAATCATTTCCTCTGGTAGCCCTTACATCAAAAAAATAAGTCCGTCTTTTTCCGGCACGAATCCGTTTGCTGTAGATGCTGTCCATTCTTTTTTCATTGTTTTCGTACGCCACTTGTAGTTCTTTTTAGCAGTTAGACAATTTTCGATTTAAAAATAGGTAGTTACAAATATATGATTGTTTTCGAAACGGCAAAATCGAGTAAAAGTTCTAAATCCTTCAAACAGAATCATTCCGGCGGTGTCCTGCCCTCTCCCCTTCCTGCTGCTGGCGGTAGAGGAAAGCATAGTAGCCCTTGGCCTCCATTAATTGCTGGTGCGTACCCTGCTCCACTATCCTGCCTTCATCCAAAACAAGTATATTGTCAAAGTCGAATAAAGAAAAGATCCGGTGGGTAATAATGATAGCAGTTTTTTGATCCAGGAATCGGTATAGATTTCCTATAATTTCCTTTTCAGTATTGGCGTCCACTGCACTCAGGCAATCATCAAAAACAACCACTCTTGAGTTTTTTATTAAAGCCCGGGCTATGGAAATCCGCTGCTTTTGTCCCCCACTTAATGTTACCCCTCTCTCCCCCACCATGGTATCATACTTATGAGAAAATCCTTCGATTTCCTTATCAATGCTTGCGTACCTGGCCGCATCCACAATATCCCGTTTTGCTTCGCCAGCTTCCGAAAACCTGATATTTGCCGCTACAGTATCGCTGAAGAGGAACATGTCCTGAGGTACGTAACTTATCTGCTGTCTCAATGATTGAAGTTCTATTTTCCTAATGTCAGTACCATCAATTTCAATGTTTCCTTCCTGGGGATCATAAAATCGCAATAACAATTGGGCGATTGTGGTCTTACCGCTTCCGGTCCTGCCAATAATAGCCACTTTTTGTCCAGCAGCAATCTGCAACGAAAAATCTTTTAATGCCTGGATACCAGTATTAGGGTATATAAAATTGATGTGGTTGAATTTTATATTTCCCTGGATCTTTTTCTCAATAACAACTGCAGGACTCTCAATGACCGGTTCTGTATGCAGAAATTCATTTAATCTTTTTTGCGAGGCAGCGGCTCGTTGGATCATACTGGCTGTCCAGCCAATTGCACTAACGGGAAAGCTCAGCAGATTTATATACATAACAAATTCTGCAATTGTTCCTACAGTCACATTACTATCTCCCCTAATTGAGTACAAACCTCCGATCATGATTGTCAATAATGTACTAAGTCCAATTAGTAGCGCCATTGAAGGGAAATAGAGCGCTTCCACTTTTGCAAGGCCAATCGCATTAACCTTATAATCGTCACTGTTTTTTGTAAAGAAATTCAGCATGGCTTTTTCCTGGACAAACGATTTGATAACCCTGATCCCCGAATATGATTCCTGCGCATTGGTGGTTAAAGAAGCGAGCAGCGACTGAATCCTTTCACTCCTTTTGTGAATGATTGTGTTAACCAAATAGATTGTAAATGCCAGAACTGGCAAGGGAGATAGAACATAAAGAGTAAGCAATGGATCTTTCTGCAACATATAGTAAACACAAAGTGTTATCCTTGCCAGCAGGTTGATAAAATACATAATGGCAGGACCGGTATACATTCTCACCCGACTAACATCTTCAGCCATCCGGCTCATTAGGTCGCCCGTACTATGGGTCTTATAAAAATTCACGTCCAATTTCAGATAGTGCTCAAATACTTCATTTTTTTGATCGAATTCAATATGCCTGCTCATTACGATGATCGTCTGCCGCATAAGGAACATGAACAACCCACTTATTAATGCAAGCACAAGGATGGTTGTACCACAAAGAGCGATGACCGTTGTGTAGTTTGAAAAATTACTTCCAATATTGGCGATGATAACCTGGACCAACCAATCGTAATCTTTATGAGTTGAAACAACTTCGGTCGGATTCAAATAGTTTTTGAGAAGATCAAAAACATATCCTGTTATTTGTGGAGCCAGTACAGCAAAATAATTGGATGCAATTATGAAAACAATTCCCAGGGCCAGCCTGTTGCGATACTTCCAGAAATATTTATTCAGTACCCTGAGATGTTTCATTCATGCGAAGGTAAGGCTGGGTAGGTGATTGGTTGATTAGTTGAATGGTTGACTAGGGAGAAATTAGGAATTTGTAATTAGGAATTGGGATCAACTGTCCCCGGTCATCTGCCAACGCCCAACGAACAACCGGCACTTAACTCGAAACCCTAAACTCGAAACTAGTTCCTATCCTTGATGAAATAATTGTAGATGGCTGAAGGAGTAGAGGTGGGAGATCCGTTGATGGCAATTTGCCTGAAGGGAAGCGTGATCATGAACGTTGAACCTTTGTCTGGCTGGCTAGTTGCAGCGATGAGCCCATTATGTTTTTCAACAATTTTCTTACAGATGGATAACCCAATGCCAGTTCCTTCGAACGAATGATTGCTATGGAGTCGTTGGAAGATCACGAATATTTTCTCAGCATATTCTTCATCAAATCCAATTCCGTTGTCTTTTATATAAATACGACAATAATCTTCATTGGGATTGGAAAGTGGAAGACCCTGGATCTGCATTCCTTTTAATTTTTCAGCCTGAATTACAATCTGAGGCGCTACATCCTTTTTGCAGAATTTCAGGGAATTGCTAAGAAGGTTCTGAAACAATTGTCTGACCTGTCCCGGAATAACCCAGAGTGAAGGAAGCTGGTCGATCATGATTGTTGCCTTCTTTCTTTCAATCTCAATTTCAAGATCAGACAGTACATCATCAATCAATCTATTCAGGCTTGTCTCCTCAAATGATTGCGACGTAGCAGAGAATTTTGAAAAGTCCAGCAGATTATTAATAAGCATCTGCATCCTTTCAGATGCCTTACGCATTCTTTCCAGATACTCTTTGGCATCATCACCCAATACCTCGTTATACTTGTTTGCCAAACGATCTCCGAAGATCATGATCTTACGAAGTGGCTCCTGCAGATCATGTGATGCTACGTATGCAAACCGATCCAGTTCTTCATTGGTTGCTTTCAGCTGGAGGATATTTTCCATCAACTGCTGATTCAGGAGATTCACTTTCTGCTCAGAAAGAATTCTTTCCTGGATCTCTCTTTCCAGATTTTGATTGACAGATTTTAATCTCTGTTCCTGTGCGATCAACTGATGGGTTTTCTTATACAGATCCACAAATACACTCACCTTAGCCCGCATCAGGTCAGGATTAATAGGCTTATAGATGTAGTCAACACCTCCCATCTGGTATCCACGGAAAATGTTTTCTTCACTATGGTCGTGTGCAGTGATAAAAATGATTGGAATATGACGGAGCTTCTCACGGTCGTAGATCATGGTTGCCGTTTCAAATCCATTCAGATCCGGCATCTGTACGTCCATCAAAATGAGCGTAAAATCCTGTTCCTTCAACAATACTTTCAATGCAGCGCGTCCGGAATTAGCCTTCCTGATTGAATACCCATCCTTTTCAAGAATGGACTCGATCGAGAAGAGGTTATCTTCCCGATCGTCCACTATCAATAGCTTGATCTCAGGTTTATTATTGAAAACTATTTTTTGCTTCAAATCCATCCAGAGTTATTTATACAACCATACTCTCATCAATGACATCAACTGGTCTATCTTAACAGGCTTGGTAATATAATCTGAGGCTCCTGCTTCTATACATTTTTCCCGGTCACCCTTCATCGCCTTGGCCGTTACTGCAATGATCGGAAGATTATTATTCTTATGCTCCCTTCTGATCTTTTGTGTTGTTTCATATCCATCCATTTCAGGCATCATGATATCCATCAGCACCATATCAATTCCATTATTTTCACCAAGGATGTTGATCGCTTCCTGACCGCTTTCAGCAGTTATCGCCTTAATATTATGTCTTTCAAAAGCTGTCGTTAGAGCAAAGAGATTTCTGACATCATCATCCACGATCAGGATATTCTTGCCTACCAATACATCCTCTCTTGACCTCAGGTTCTCAATTATCTTTCTCTTTTCAGGCAATAATTCTCGCTGATTGAGATGCAAATGCATCACAGTTTCTTCCAATAATAGTTCCAAAGAATTTACATCTTTCAGCAGAATGCGGTTTGCATACTGTTTTAACTGTGTTTTTTCTTTTGGACTAAAATCCTTGGCTGAATAGATGAGCACTGGTGTCATCTGCAACTTAGTTATGTTGTTGATCTCGGTAACAAATTCAAGTCCCGGAATATCTGGCAACATATAATCCACGATGATGCTATCGAATACTCGTTCCCTGATCAACTGAAGTCCTTCTTCACCGGATTGTGCAATTGTGATATTGATCAGATTACCGTTCTCAAGCATTTTCGCGATCTGAGAAGAATCGAGTTCATTATCCTCAACGATCAGCAGTTCTTTCGATTTTCTTTCATTAAAATCAACGATGTCATGGAAAAGAACTGTCAATGCTTCATTCTTCAATGGTTTCAAATTAAAACTCCTCGCTCCTCGCTGCATTGACAACAGACGATTCTCTTCACCAGAGATGAGATGCACTGGGATATGCCTGAAGTTCACATCGCTCTTGAACAGGTCAAGTATTTTCCAACCACTTGCATCAGGCAATTTCACATCTAGTGTGACTGCAATTGGATTGTACTTATTCGCCAGTTCAAGAGTTTCACCAAAGCTTGCTGCAACTACTGCTTTCAGCTCCAGCTCGTGTGCCTTCTCGATCATGATCTTGGCAAACCTTAGATCATCCTCAACCACCAGCACAACCTTATCATGTGGCAGAATGGTATTGCGATCATCTCCCGCTTCATTGATGATCTCGTTCACTCCTTCCATATCTCTTTCAGGCATCTTTGAAATCACAACACCGGAAGTCACTGATTGAATATCCAGGTTTTCGTTATTCTGGGTGAGATCATACTCTCTCAATGAGGATGTTTGTTTTTCCTTCTTAACGTGTGTTGGATTGTATTCAATTGGCAGGAATAACGTAAATGCACTTCCTACTGTTGGTTCACTCTCTAGTTCAATGGAACCACCTAGCAATTCAGCAAGACCGCGACTGATTGAAAGACCGAGACCGGTACCTCCATACTTACGGCTCGTTGAACCTTCAGCTTGCTGGAAGGCTTCGAAGATTATGTTCTGTTTGTCTTTCGAAATTCCGATACCAGTATCCCTAATCTCAAATGCTACTACCTTACTTGCATTATCCAATCCTGCCGTACTCTGCCTCCAGTTATGATTGGCCTCGTAGATCTTAAGTTTGACCTCGCCTTTTTCTGTAAACTTGAAGGCATTTGACAGAAGATTCTTGAGGATCTGGTTGAGACGTTGAATGTCTGTTTCAAGTGCCTCTGGCAAATGATCATCCATCTCGATGCTGAACTTGAGGTTCTTATTTTCCGAGATGTGTTTGAAGGTTGTTTCCACAAATGATGTGATCTCATGGAAACGAACATTAATAAAGTCTGTAGAAATATAACCTGATTCGATCTTGGAAAGATCCAGGATATCATTGATCAGTTGGATCAGGTCATCACCGCAGCTATGAATGGTCTTCGCATATCTGATCTGCTTTTCAGTAAGATTACCTTCATGGTTTTCATATAACTGCTGCGCCAGGATCAGAAGTGAATTCAATGGAGTTCTCAACTCGTGTGACATGTTCGCAAGGAACTCCGATTTGTATTTCGATGTCAGCTGCAGCTGCTCTGCTTTTTCTTCCAATGATCTTCTTGCTTCTTCCACCTCTTTATTCTTTGCTTCCACTTCTTCTTTTTGCTTAACAAGAAGATGCGCTTTATCCTGCAATTCCTCGTTAGTTCTTCTGAGCTCGTCCGCAAGTGATTGTGACTGCTCAAGAAGATCTTCCGTTCTGGAGTTGGCCTCGATTGTATTCAATACGATACCGATACTTTCTGTTAGCTGACTCAAGAAGTCAAGGTGGGTTTCACCAAACGCATCAAACGAAGCCAGCTCGATTACCGCTTTAATTTCAGTCTCAAACAACACTGGTAATACAATGAGATTCACTGGTGCAGCTTCTCCCAGGCCTGAACCGATCTTGATGTAATCCTTAGGAACATTACTTAGAAGGATCCTTTCTTTTTCCAGTGCGCACTGACCAACCAATCCTTCTCCAAGGTTGAATTCTTTTGTAAGGTTCAATTCGTCCTTGTATGCATAGGCAGAGAATAATTTTAATTTCTGGTTCTCCTGGTTCTCGTCCTGTTCAAGAATATAGAACATACCCTGCTGAGCATTTACCACCTGTGCCAACTCGGAAAGAATACGTCTTGTTACCGTGTTAAGATCCTTCTGCCCCTGCAACATCTGCGTGAACTTGGCAAGGTTTGACTTGAGCCAGTCCTGTTCCTGGTTGCGCAACGTAGTTTCTTTCAGATTTGCGATCATCTGGTTGATGGTATCCTTCAATTCTTCCACCTCACCTTTCGCATCCACGCGGATCATACGAGTAAGGTCACCCTTCGTTACCGCAGACGCAACTTCAGAGATCGCACGCACCTGCGTCGTTAGGTTTTCAGCCAGCTGGTTCACGTTTTCCGTAAGATTCTTCCAGATTCCAGAGGCACCTGGCACAGAGGCCTGTCCACCTAATCTTCCTTCAACTCCTACCTCACGTGCCACGGTAGTTACCTGGTCGGCAAATACTGCAAGCGTATCAATCATTTCATTGATCGTTTCCGTCAATTGCGCAACCTCGCCTCGTGAAACGATCGAAAGTTTTTGTTTAAGATTTCCTGTTGCAACCGCGGTCACAACCTTCGCGATTCCACGCACCTGGTTAGTGAGGTTGGAGGCCATCATATTCACCGAGTCTGTCAAATCTTTCCATGTACCAGCCACACCCTGTACTTCCGCTTGTCCTCCCAATTTTCCTTCGGTTCCTACCTCACGCGCAACACGGGTTACCTCAAACGCGAATGAGTTAAGCTGATCCACCATCGTGTTGATGGTATTTTTCAAATCCAGAATTTCACCTTTAACGTCAATGGTTACTTTCTTAGAAAGGTCACCAGATGCCACCGCCTTCGTTACTTCGGCGATGTTACGTACCTGTAGAGTAAGGTTACCCGTCATCTGATTTACAGAGTCAGTTAAATCCTTCCATGTACCAGCGACACCTGGCACAAACGCCTGTCCTCCCAGTTTACCATCGGTTCCCACCTCTCGGGCAACACGCGTTACTTCCGATGCAAATGCCCTCAACTGATCCACCATCGTGTTCAAGGTTTCTTTAAGCTGAAGGATTTCCCCGCGAACGTCCACCGTGATTTTTCTTGACATGTCACCGTTCGCAACCGCAATGGCCACGTCGGCGATATTCCTTACCTGGGCGGTAAGGTTACCAGCCATCTGGTTTACTGAGTCAGTCAAATCCTTCCATGTTCCCGCAACTCCAGGCACGTTTGCCTGCCCCCCAAGTTTTCCTTCGGTTCCCACCTCACGGGCAACACGTGTTACTTCTGATGCGAACGCCCTGAGCTGTTCCACCATCGTATTGATGGTGTTCTTCAATTCAAGGATCTCACCTTTTACATCCACCTCAATCTTACGCGAAAGGTCACCATTCGCCACCGCTGTTGTTACCTCGGCGATGTTTCGCACCTGGGCCGTAAGATTCGATGCCATTTTATTTACAGAGTCAGTCAAATCTTTCCATGTTCCTGCAACTCCCGGTACGTCTGCCTGTCCGCCCAACTTACCTTCAGATCCCACCTCACGCGCAACACGCGTTACCTCGGAACCAAATGAATTCAACTGATCCACCATCGTATTGATCGTGTTCTTCAACTCAAGGATCTCTCCTCGCACATCCACCGTGATCTTTCTTGAAAGGTCACCCTTGGCCACGGCTGTAGTTACCTCCGCGATATTTCGCACCTGACCGGTAAGGTTAGATGCCATTTGATTTACGGAATCGGTCAAATCCTTCCAGGTACCACCTACTCCCTGCACCTTCGCTTGTCCGCCAAGTTTTCCTTCTGTTCCTACTTCAAGCGCCACACGGGTTACTTCCGATGCGAATGAGTTTAGCTGATCCACCATCGTATTGATGGTTTTCTTCAACTCAAGAATTTCTCCTTCCACATCCACCGTGATCTTTTTTGAAAGGTCACCATTTGCAACCGCTGTTGTTACCTCAGCGATGTTACGTACCTGGGCCGTAAGGTTAGAAGCCATCTGGTTCACGGAATCGGTCAGGTCTTTCCAAACACCTCCTACTCCTTTCACCTTCGCCTGTCCACCAAGTTTTCCTTCTGTTCCTACTTCAAGTGCCACACGCGTTACTTCGGAAGCGAAGGAGTTCAACTGATCCACCATCGTGTTGATGGTATTCTTCAACTCAAGAATTTCACCTTCAACCGCAACGGTAATTTTTTTCGAAAGGTCACCATTCGCAACCGCTGTCGTTACCTCTGCAATATTTCGCACCTGGGCCGTAAGATTAGAGGCCATCTGGTTTACTGATTCTGTCAGATCCTTCCAAACACCTCCCACTCCTTTCACCGTTGCCTGTCCACCAAGTTTTCCTTCAGAACCTACTTCTCTCGCAACACGGGTTACCTCTGAACCGAAGGAGTTCAACTGATCCACCATCGTGTTGATCGTATTCTTCAATTCAAGGATTTCTCCCTGTACATCCACCGTAATTTTTTTCGAAAGGTCACCGTTCGCAACCGCTGTTGTTACCTCGGCAATATTACGCACCTGGGCTGTCAGGTTCGAGGCCATCTGGTTCACTGAATCAGTAAGATCTTTCCAAACACCACCAACTCCTTCCACTGTGGCCTGACCTCCAAGTTTTCCTTCAGATCCAACTTCTCTCGCAACACGGGTAACCTCTGAACCGAATGAGTTCAGCTGATCCACCATCGTGTTGATCGTATTTTTTAACTCAAGAATTTCTCCTTTTACATCCACCGTGATCTTCCTCGACAAGTCACCTTTCGCAACCGCTGTAGTCACCTCGGCGATGTTACGCACCTGGGCCGTAAGGTTTGATCCCATCTGGTTTACTGAATCGGTAAGATCCTTCCATACACCAGCGACACCTTTCACTTTCGCCTGTCCACCGAGTTTACCTTCAGAACCAACCTCTCTCGCAACACGGGTAACCTCAGCGGAGAATGAATTAAGCTGATCCACCATCGTGTTCATGGTATTTTTCAACTCAAGGATTTCTCCTTTTACATCCACTGTGATCTTTCTTGAAAGGTCACCCTTCGCAACCGCGGTCGTTACTTCCGCGATGTTTCTCACCTGACCGGTAAGATTAGAGGCCATCTGGTTCACCGAATCGGTCAAATCTTTCCAGGTTCCTGCAACCCCTTTTACCTGTGCTTGTCCACCGAGTTTTCCTTCTGTACCTACTTCAAGTGCCACACGCGTTACCTCTGATGAGAAAGAGTTCAGCTGATCCACCATCGTATTGATCGTATTTTTCAGCTCGAGAATTTCTCCTTTTACATCCACAGTGATTTTCTTTGAAAGGTCACCCTTCGCCACCGCTGTTGTTACTTCCGCAATGTTTCTCACCTGGGCAGTCAGATTTCCCGCCATGGAGTTCACTGAGTCAGTCAAATCCTTCCATACCCCTGCTACTCCTTTTACTTTTGCCTGTCCTCCAAGTTTTCCTTCCGAACCCACCTCACGGGCAACACGGGTCACTTCCATGGTAAACATGTTAAGCTGCTTCACCATGTCATTCACTTCTTTCGCAATCCTGGAGAACTCACCCTGAAGAACATTATCACCTATCTGTAATGGCATTTCCTGGGATAGATTTCCCTTGGCCACCGAACTTATTACGTGCGCTATTTCAATTGTTGGATGCACCAGATCGGAAATGAGACCATTTATCGATTCCACACCTGTGTTCCATGCACCCTTTGCATATGGTAGTTCAACACGATGGTTAAGTTTCCCTTGCTTACCAATTGTATTTCCGGCCTTCGTCAGCTCGGACATTAATTTGTCGTTGATCGCTATTATTTCATTTAGGGTGTCGCAGATCTTACCACTCACTCCCACCTGATCAATGGGCATACGTACACTGAAATTTCCATTCTTCACTTCTGTCAATACACGCAAAAGATCCCGACTGTTGATAAAATCTGTGAAATCCGGAGGATGGCCGTTCCCATTTCCATTGCCATTTGAATGGGGTGCCTCGCCGTTCTCATTCTGGCTAGTTGCGGATTTCTTTTGGACAGCAACATTTTTCTCTGATGACCTGGGCTTTTTTGCAACAGGCGACGAGAGGGCAGCACCATTAGAATGCTTCTTGCTCATAGAAAAGTTTTAAGAGGGAATAAATTTTGGTTGTGGGCAAAAGAATCTCCTTGCAGAAATGGGGTGTCATTTCTACAAAACGAGGAATGATTGACACAACTATCGATTGGTTCAATAGATTGGTTTAAGGACAGTTTTGAATTTTTGAACTGGGGCGATGCCTGTCAACAAGGGTTCAAGGGACCCTTTACAGAAGACACCGATAGATATACCCTAAAATGTGTACCAAAAATTATAAAAAACTGTTTCGAGTTTCGCGTTTAGTGTTTCGAGTTCAATTTCCCAATTTCCCAATCCTAAGCAAAGCGAAGAAACGAAGTTTCAAAATTTAAAATGAGCTTTGGAATTAAAGTAATATTCCCCCGATCCAGTTTCAATCACAGCATAGCCGTTCTCATATCTTTTCACTTCCAGTTTCTTTTCTCCTTCCATCACCTCAGACCCAATTGAAGCCGGAATCCAGATCTGCGCTTTAGTATTTACCGGTATTGAGACTTTCATTGAAAAGGTCTCATCTGATCGCTTCCAGTCAACATTTATCAACCCTCTCACGGATTTATAATTTCCTTTCGCCCAATCAAGACCATTAACTGGTTGTGGCTTTATTATAATTTTTTCGAATCCTGCCGACCCAGGATTAATGCCAAGTAATGATCTGTAAAACCATTCATCAATAGAACCAAACATCGGGTGGTTTTGCGATGGAGAATTTTCGGGATATGCCCAGGTCTCCCATAAAGTAGTCGCACCTTTTGAAAGCATGTATGCCCAGCCAGGATAATCAGGTTGATTGGCGATCTGATAAGCGAGGTCATTCCTGTCCATTTGCCGAAGCACATCGAACATCATTTTAACGCCAAAGATTCCAGACGACACATGCATTTTATGTCGTTCGAATTCATCAATCAAAACTTTGAATGAAAGATTTTTTTCCGGCGACAAATCATACCAGAGAGCGAAGAGTTGCGCACTTTGAGTTGCATTGTCAAACCTTCCGGACTTTGGAACATAATATTTTCTTACGATGGCATTCCTGATATTTCCAGAGAGTTTTGCAAATCGAACTGAATCTTCCTTCTTGCCTAAAAACGCTGCAAATTCTGTTGCAAGCTTTGCATGATGATAGTAAAACACGGCTGCTGAAAAAGCTTCAGGCTTTGGATCGAGCGCTTCATGATCACTGATGTCCCAGTGAAACAATCCATCCTTCGCTTTTGATTGCAGGAAAGCCATCTGCTTCATAAAGGGTTCGTAAAATTCTTCAATCACTCGTATGTCTCCGTAAAAATCATATAGCTGCTTTTGTACGTATGGAAAAACAAGTTGCCAACCCAGTGGACCTGATTCGCCACCATATCCCTTGTCTGCAATTCCCATAAAGGGTGCAGTTTCTGTAATTCCTCCATCGGGTTGTTGATCATTTGCAAAATCTTTTACTGCCTTCCTGTAAAAATTCGCCATGTCGTAATTGAACTGATATGCATTTGCAGCAACAACAATATCGGCTCCATAACCCATTTTCTCTCTGGCAGGACAATCAGATTGCAGACTGAAAACATTACTAAGGAAGGTCCATTGAACAACATCATGGAGGCGATTGAAGGTCTGATTGGAACTTGAAAAATTTCCTACTTGCTGAAGATCTGTATTCATCCTTAGGCCAGTAATATCATTCAGTGTTGGAGTCCCTGGCCATCCCGTGATTTCAACATATCTGAAACCATGGAAGGTGAATCTGGGACTCCAGGTTTCAAATCCCTGTCCCTTCATTATATAGTTGTCCTCCTGCCAGGCAGTTTCCGGTGCACCGGGCCCACCCTTTAATCCGCCTTTTTTTATTTGCGTGCATACAGAGGTCATGACATTGAGCCGACCATTGCTATAGATCGCTTCACCATATCGAAGATTGATCTTCGTGCCAGCTGGTCCACTAACTTTTATTCTCGCAACTCCAGCAAAATTTTGTCCCATATCAACAATGAAAGTATCCTTACCTGTTTCATTTAGTGCGATGGGTTTGAGTTCAGTAGTGATTCGGATGGGAGGTTGCATCTGAACATTTAATTCGCCCGAAGGGCCCTTTACTATTGCAACTTTTTTCCAACGATTATCGGTGATATCAGATCTGGAAGCCCAGTTCATTATTTCCAGCCGTGAGTCATATACTTCACCGAGGTAAACATTATTCCGAACGATCGGACCAGGAGCTGATTCCCAACTCTCATCCGTTGCGATCATTTGTTTGCTCCCATCAGAGTATCTAATATGAATTTCCGCTTTCACGCATGGACGACCAGTTTCATGATATTCCCTTAGATCAATTCTTCCAAATAACCGGAGCGGAAGAGGATTGAACCAGCCATTTCCCAACATGAATCCAATTGTATTGTTTCCGCGTTCAACCATGGGCGTGATATCATGGACTGAATACAAAACCTGTTTGCTATATGTGGTGAACCCCGGATCTAAAACATGATCAGATATCTTCTTACCATTTAGGTAAGCTTCATAATAACCAAGGCCTGAGATAAACAGTCTTGCAGTAATTATTTTTTTCGAAGTGGAAAATTTCTTTCTTATCAATGGCATTGGATCATTCTCGTAATAATCTTCATCTTTAGAGGGATTGCTGCTGCCATCGCTGATCCAAACAGCCTTCCAATCAGATGCATTTAGCATAGCTGTCTCAAACCATGCTGTCGTGCTCCATGGAGAAACCTTTCCGTCCTGATCATATGCGCGGATTTTCCAGTAATAGCGAGTAAAGGATTTCAATTCATCACCTGAATATTCAATGTGAATCGACTGAGAAGAATTCATTTTCCCAGTTGACCAGGTTGTTCCCTTCAGTTGTTGAATATCTTTTTCGTTATCGCTCAAAATGATTTCATATGCAGACTGAAATTGATTTTTTCCAGTTGCAGTAAAATTCCAACTCAACCTTGGCTTGCGAATGTCAATACCCAGGGGATTCTGGATGTATTCACATGTTAGGTTCTCAGGATTTATTGCGGATACTTTTAATGAAAACAAGAACAAAAAGCTCAGTAAATATTTGTACATCTCACCATTTTTTAAAAATCTCAAAAAACAAATAACAAGAACCAAAGAAAGAAAATCAAATTTCAATATTCAATTAATTGGTTGTTGGTGCTTTGCTTTCTATTATTTGAGATTTGTTGTTTGGTTCTTAGTTCTTATTTAAACAAAATTTCAAAAATCAATTAATTGATAATTGATTCTTGCTTTCTATTATTTGGAATTTGTGATTTGGTTCTTGGTTCTTCTTCAGTTTACCTCCAATCTATCCTTGACAGGCAAAACTGGAAAAGCTCCATGAGGCTCCGCCTGGTACCAGAAAACCACAGAAGAAATATCATCCTGCAGCGGCAGATATCGGCCTCCACTCCTCCATCCCAATGCTTGAATGGTTACTCTGAGATCTTTATCAAACCTGATCGGGTCTGTTATATGCCATCGATACATTCCAAAACGTTGAGATACGCTATAGTGTCCATCTCCACGAATTACCTGATGAAGACCAGCATATGCCGTCGAAAATTCAGTATAGTCCACAACATCCACTCCCGCGGCATTTTTCTTCCTTGTATCAAAATCATATGAACCGCAGAAATAATCTTCTGTTCCTGTTCCGCAGATCGTAGGGAAATCAGTATCTCCATCCATGAAAAATTTGATCTCTCCTTCACCCCACCATCCATTATTATGAACGCCCCAGGCAATATAGGTTCCTACATACTGCCCTTTTCCTTTTATACTATCAACAAGAACATAATTCTGCTTAAATGGAATGGGATTAGTGCGACGAAACTGAGCATGAAAATAGGCAGCATCCGATGGCACTTCGGTCAGTGCATAGTCAACCTGGTAATATAAAACCATATCTGATTCATCAATATTCTCCATAGTTATCCTGCACTTTTTTCTGAATGGCATGGTCCAATAGCAATTGAATGCGCTTCCCGGATTGACAGTTACTGCCAATGAATTCAAATGTGCATATTGGCCCCATCCCATTCCGAAAAAATCACCGACAGGCACTTCAACTGAAGGAGTTGTTTCATCGTCCCAATAAAATCGAATGATAGAATATCTCCAGTTGCCAGTTGGAGTCATCCAAATGTGCTGGATAGCGCCAGGTCCGGTAATTTCAGCGATAGTAAAAATTGTTTTTGATTTGATCCTCACACTTGGACTCACTTTCCATCCCTGACCAAGATCTCTTGATGCATTACTTCCTGTTCCCGTGGTAGCCATTCCTCCCTTTCCTTTTTCACCATTGAAATTTTCAGGACTGATAGATCGGGTTTTGGCATCAGATAACCTGAACAGATTCCCGAGGTTATTATCAAGTCCATTGTAAAGAACAGGCTTCTGTGCAATCAGGATATGAAAACTTCCCATTGCAAACAAGGTGAATAGCAGTTTATTCATGTTGTTGATTTTAAGCTAATTTTTTTACCGCAGAGAACAAGAGTAACAAGAGAAAACGCAGAGATGAATTTCTTTGCGTCTTTGCTTACTTTTCTTGCTTTGCGAGAAACTCTTCATTTTACCTTTTACATTTTACATTTTTAATTGATCCTAATCTTACATTTTCACCCCAACAGTATTCACCATCGTCCCGATACCACCAATACTAATCCTTACCTCATCACCCACAATCAAAGTAAAATGATCAGGAGGAACGATGCATGTACCCGTCATTAAGAAGCATCCATATCTAAAATCGAATTCCTTATACAGCCAACCCGCTAATTCAGTGAGCGAACGCTTCATCCTATTAATTGAAGCTGAACCCTCAAAAACTATTTTGCCATTGCGAGAAATTTCCAGTTCAATCAGAGTTTCTGATGATATGGGTTTATCAGTTACATGCAGACAGGGTCCAAGTGCTGCGCTTTTTTCATACATCTTGGCTTGCGGAAGATAGAGAGGATTTTCGCCTTCGATACTCCTTGAGCTCATATCATTTCCAATAGTATAACCTTGTATTAAACCTGAAGTATTAATGAAAAGCGCAAGCTCCGGTTCGGGAACATTCCACGTTGAATCCTTGCGAATATTGACTGATTGCCCATGTCCTGAAACTCTTTCCGGCAAGGCTTTAAAAAATAATTCAGGTCGTTCTGCCTCATATACTTTTTGGTAACAATCTGATGCTCCTGCATCTTTTGATTCTTCCATCCTGGCATCCCTGCTTCTTAGATATGTCACCCCTGCAGCCCAGACTTCCTGTTTTCCTATTGGTGGCAAAAGATGATTTAAAATGATTTCATCAGCTTCCTGTTTGCTAAGTTTATCAGTCTCTTGATTCTTGCTTGCAAGAAATTCATAAAGACCATCACGATTTATCAATTCATCCCAATCCCCAGGCAGTAGAAAAGAATCGCCTTCAATAATCATCAAATTGCCCTTCGTGGTTTTATAAAGATGCATATGAGAGAATTATTTTTTTATTCTATCCAGATCAACTCCCAAAATTTTTTTTACGAGTCCCTGTAGTACTGAATAACTGCCTTGCAAATGCATTGTTATTTGTCGGTAAGATGCAGCCTCCCCCTTCTTAACTTCCAGAGCCGGTGAAGACGATTCTATTTCGTAAAATGGACCCATCTGCGATCCATCGGCCAATGGGCCATCATTGTAAGAATTTATTACATCTCCCTTAAATGGTTCCTTTTGCAATTCCCATTTGGAATTTACATAAGGAGCGTTCTTGTGAATTTCGGGAATTACGAGTGTGAGAACATTATTTTGAAAATCGTAACTGGCAGCAAGCGGTTTTGCAATGGAAGGAGATAGTCCAATCTTGCTCCGGTACTTTCCATCACAGGTAAAATATAAAATGCTATCCGAGATTTCCAGCCGATCGGAAGGAATTTTTCCAAAATAATTATCGGTGATCTGCTTGCGTGAATCAGGACCAGGATGAAATGGAATAATGACTTTTGTCTGAGGCGAAGGAGTAAACATTCCCAATAACCAGATAGATAACAATCCTTGCTCCTTAGTCCAGTCGTTAGTCCCGATGTTCCTTATTGTATTAACAGTTTCGTAAGCAATGATGTTTAGGCTATCGTTAAGTTGAGCATTTAAATGGGAATTGATTTCAGAATTATTGAGCAGCTTGATCTTTCTTTCAATTTCAAAATCAAACCTGCTTCCGCTGTAATTGTTAAGGCCCCCTTTTTTTCTAAACAATGCTTCTGTATCCGAGGTTGTGACAAGATCGTAGACTGCGGTGTCAATTATACCAGGGACCTGCCATTTTTCGAAATTGAAGCTGTCACCTTGTGAAAAATAGATTGAAAACTGACCTCCTTCTGGTCCCAGCCAAAAACGCTCTTCCCCTCCTACTGGATTAAATTGAAGTTTTTTTTGTCGTGATGAGATTAGATCATAATTGATCCAACCATAACTTAATCCCTCATTACCTGTGGCTGAACTTGTAAATACCCGTCCCTGATAATCCGGTGAAATTAGTAACCTGGCCTTTCCGTCTTTGCCAGTTAACTCAATCAATTTCGTACTGTGCTTTTTTAGAAATGCAACATCATACCCATAGGTCCCTTTTTCATATTTTTTGTCTTTCTTCCCATGATATTTTTCATAAAGATCACATCCACTAAATGCAAAATGCAATAATACCAACCAGACAAGTCGATTTTTTTTTAAAGCAGGCATGTTAGAAATTATAGGAGTTAATTCTAATTCGATATTAAACAATATCTCCCAACATCGCTTCTTCAATTCTCACTTCATGGTTTATTTTCGCCAGTTGCATTATCATGGACAAGGTGCTTGTCGAATCCAAGTTTGACAAGCTCCTCAAATGCCTTCCAAACATCATCAGGAATAAACTGGTAGATCTGGAAACCTTTCTCAGGGTAAATTCGAATTCTTTGAAGATCACCCACCATTATATTAATGACCTTGATGAGACTTATTTCTTCGTTTGGATAATCCTCCATAGTTAATTGAGGGGATGTCACTATGAGGTTTTTATCTGGCCAATGCTTTTTGAATGTTGCATAACTTCTTCGCTCCATGTAAGGCTTCTGAACAACGATAAAGCTCTGCGGGTTGAGCGATGTTTCAGACAATAATTTCTGTGTATATAAGATATTCTCTCCTGTATTCGTAGAGCGATTTTCGATGAGAATGGAATCAGCCGGTACGCCCATCTCAATCGCAATCTTGCTGAATTTGTCGGCCTCGGGTTCGGTCCATATTTCCTGTGTTAGGTTTCCCAGTCCACCCGAAAAAATCAGGACTGGTGCCCAGCCTTCAAGGTAAAGTTCAGCAGCTCTTTCTGCCACTCTTAAATCATGACTACCCAATGCCAGGATGCAATCAGATTTAGTAAGGCAATGGTTCAGTTTGTGATAGTCCCATAGTTTCCGGGCCAGCTCGATTGTTTTGGAATCCAGCATGATTTTTATTTCAAGTTGAAAATGTAAAATTTAAAATGCAAAATGTAAAATACCCGTAAACCCGAAACTCCAAACCCGAAACTCGAAATTGCTTCTTATCAAGCTTGGGATACATTACGTCAAAGAAATTATTTCCAGGCCTACGGAAGCGGTTCTTTTGTGTTTTATCACCAAAAAAATTTGAATTATGATACTGAAAACCAAAAGATCAATCGCGGGTAGAATGCTTGCGCTTGTCGCCCTATCAGTTGGATTATTTTCCTTCTCCGGAAATTTTGGAGCTGATAGCTACCAAATATTCATCAACAACAAGCTGGTATTGAAAGATTATGTCACTAATCAGACCTCCGTTAAAAGTTTTCAACTCGATCCGGCCTCAGCCAATGACGAAATTGAAGTCTACTACAGTCATTGCGGTCAGATTGGAAAGGGAAGAGCCATCACGATTAAAGATGGTCAAAATCGTACAGTAAAAAGCTTTCAGTTTGCTGAAGCTACTGGTAAAAACACAGGTATGAGCTTTAAGTCAAACGAGATCAGTAGCGCGAAGAATGTAAAAAGCAGTGGTGCTTTACAATTGATCTATTCTTCCAAGGAAATTCCTGAAGGAAGATTATTGGCCAATATAGTTGTGGGAAATGATGCAACTGCAAGCAGAGGCATTAGAAAATAAATATTTTACCCCCAAGTGTTTGGAGTTTAGGGTTTAAATGTTTCACGCAAAGTCGCCAAGTTTATGAAGAGGCAAAGCGATGCTTATCATTCTTTGCTCACTTTGCGTCTTTGCGTGAAATATTTACTAGAATTCCCTATTCATAATTGACGATTCTATCAAAATCTGACTTCTGACCTCCCACTTCTGACCTCAGATTCTCTTGCGTCTTGCGACTTTGCAGTTAAACGTTTCTAGCCTTTTTTCCCAAGATCCCTATAACGAATCATCGCCTCAACAAAGTAATAGTCCCCGTAAGAAAGAGGTACATCAATTTCAGTCCCTGCAGGCATATGCCCCACCCCATGTTGAATCAGGAATCCACCATTAGTTCCTTTTGCAGCTTTGTATTCAGGACTTGAAAGAGATTTCAAAATCGTTTCAACATTCGATAAATAATTCGCGGCAGTTTTAGCATCTACATAAGTGCTCAATTCAAGCAAACCCGCTGCAAGAATGGAGGCCGCTGATGCGTCTCTCTTTGCATTCGGAATGCCCGGCGCATTGAAATCCCAGTATGGAATTTTGTCTGCAGGAAGATTAGGATGATTAAGAACGAAATCAGCAATTTTCTTTGCCATATCCAGGTACCGCTGATCTTTTGTTTCCCTATAAGTTGCAACATAACCATACAGGCCCCATACCTGACCTCTAGCCCAGGCAGAACCATCCGCTGCACCCTGATGTGTTTTTCTTTCCTTTACCGCTCCTGTTTTTACGTCATAATTAATTACGTGAATAGAACTGTTGTCGGGCCTGAAATGATTCTTAATAGTTGTATTAGCGTGTGTTGTCGCAATCTTATAAAAAGAAGAATCCCCGGTATATTTTGTTGCCCAGAATAAAAGATCAAGGTTCATCATATTGTCAATGATCACCAGGAAATCATCTGTTTGGGAATTCCATGATCTTATACAACCAGTAGTTGGACTGAAACGAGTCGAAAGAGATTTTGCACTATTGACAAGAATCTCATTATACTCAGCCTTTGGTTGAATTCTATTGGCATTTCCAAAACTGCAAAACATCATGAATCCAAGATCGTGCGTTCCTTTATTGAATTGCTCTTTTTTCAAAGGTTCCAATATTCTCAAAGCTTCTGTATATAGTGCCGGATCTTTTGTCTCCTGATAGAGATACAAAAGTGTCCCGGGATAGAAGCCACTACACCACCAACTCGAATTGCTGAATTCATACTTCCCTGTCTGAGGAAAATAAGTCTTCGGGAATTTATCTGCAGGAACATTCTTCATCAATATTTTATATTGATCGGCTGCATCTGCAAAATTTTTTTCAATTGTCTGAAGCAATCCGGAATCAGGCTTGTAAGATGATGCCTGACGGGTTGAGCTGCATGCATTCAGAAGTAGAGATGCGACAATGGCGAGAACAAATAATTTTTTCATGCCCGAATTTAGGAGAAATTTTTACCGCCAGGAAACGAAGACGCAAGGTTTCGCCAGGTCCCCTGGGAAAACATTGCGTCTTTGCGCCTTTGCGGTTAAGAGAAAATAATGTTATTGTACTGGTATAGAAAACCTCAACTGCTGCCCAGGCTCTTTCACAAGCGCCTTGATCTCTTGCGAGAAGGGTGCCTTAAATGTTTGCGTCCAAAGAATAGCTCCTTGAGCATTTAAAAGCTCAACTTTCAAAGGCACGGTCACATTCTTCCTTGTAGTAGCTGAGAGCAATAAGTTATTCTGTTTCGGCTTCATGCTTACTGTGAGGGACGCAATTCCTTTTTCAACCAGGTTGCTCTCAAATACTATCAGGTCTTTTTGCCCATTATCTGGGGTGGCAAGAACTGTCTTAAAACCATGGTCGTCTGGCAATGGAACACTAAGCTTGGTGGGCTTGGTAAATTTTGAAACCCATGAATTCTTTTCATCTGAAAGAATGGTTTCATAATTGGGTTCGGGACATGGAGGGATCTGACAGATCGGAACGATCACCCAATCAATGATTATCTCTGACCAGCACCATCCTCTTTCAGGGCCGTAAGCTCCGAATTCAAATCTTTCATAGTCTCTGAAATGATCAGGTATAACTGGTGCTCCAGGAGGTGGTGGCGGAGGAGGACAATCTTTTTTCTCTTTCGCATATGCCCAATGAATGCCACCTGCATCAGAATAATAATTCAGCCATAAATGATTGCAATCTGTACTTCTGAGATATGGAAATAAGATGCGTCCTGGTGGTGCTATGATCTCAGTAAAGGAAGATCCGTTGAATTCAAAAGCATTTCTTCCATTTACAAAATTTGGGTGTATCATCAAATTTCCTTCACGTACAAATAGAAAAATTCCTGAGCCGGCCGGTCCCGTAGTTGTGAAAAAAGGAAAAAAGAGAGCGCCATTATATCGAAGTACACCAATTGTACCATCGGTATTTTGAACACCTACATACAACTGATCTGCATAAACTTCTGGATTTGAATGGGGAACAGGAGCAATTTTGGCGCCTGATGGTACTATTAATTCAGTCAAAGTGGAGCCAACCAAACGAAATAAATGCGTAGTCCGGGTTTCACTGGGTCCTATTCCAGTTGTGAAATACAAATTGTTCCTCCACATTTTACCTCTTACAACTTCTCCTGTATTGAAATACACCTGTCTAACCGTAGATCCATCGTAATAAACAATTCTTTCATGGCTGGTAAAATAAACTCTAAAAGTTCCAGGTACTGAAAAGATTTCATCAATGTTGGTAGCCGGTCCGGTATAAGGAATTGTAAAAAAACTGCTCCCATTATATCGTTTTATGAAATTGACAGTCCCTGAACCAGGAGTTGTACTCTGAATGCCGGATATATATAAAAACCCTCCGGAGGAATTTAATTCATAACCCGCTGAAGATGGAAGAGTGCCACCTCCAACTTCGGAAACTGTTCCATTAAACCTGAACAATTTTGCAGTGGTTCCCACCCTGGAAATAAAAAAAAGATTATCTGCGAAAACAATGCAGCTACTAATGATATTTCCGGGAATTGTTATGCGGGTGAATGTAAATCCATTATATCTGAAAAGGTAAGACTCCAGACTGCCTGAAGTTGTGGGCTTCAGACTAAAGAATACTGCCGAATTATATATTGTCAATGGATTTTTGATGGTGTGAAATTCTAAAGTAGTTCCACCAACTGTTGGATAGGTGAGCGTGGTAAATGCCACGTCATCATAGCTCAACATAAACCCATCATGATCACCTGCGATTAATATCTTACCATTATACTTTACTGTCTGAGCCTGACCATTAACAGCATCTCTTACGGTTTCAAGATTTCGCTGAGCGGAAGCGACGAATAAACTCAGAACTGCCAGACATAGAAGGAAGGAATAGCGGAGCATATGTGAAGTTTTGAGGGTGAGTGTCTTTAAAGATAATCAGTTTAACCGCAAAGTCGCCAGGGCGCGAAGATTCACAAAGATTCCTCGCGAAACCTTGCGTCACAGCGTCTTGGCGGTTAAACGCTAAACCATCTTGCCAGGATTTCCGTAATACTGAAGATTTACCAGAGTATTCGAGACGGGCAGCTCATTCCATGAATCATGAATAGCAAGAGCTGCACCAAGCGCAGTGGATTGCGAAACAGAAGCCGCATAAACTTCCATTTCAGGAAATGCAGCAGCTAACAAATTCATATAGACTTTATTTGCGCTGAATCCACCGTCAACGAATAACCGCTTTACTGGTGAATTATTCAAAACAAATTGTGTGGATATCACCTGTTGTTCAATGATGTTTCTTACCAGGGAATGATATGCCTCCAGATCATTTTTGAAAACTGAAAGGTTTGTTATTCCAGAATCAGTTTGGAAGATCCCGTGCCTGATATCTTCGTTCTTAACTAATGTCTGGTCGAAATCAATATTTGAATATTTATTAGTCTGCTGGTTAAAATGGGCAGCTATTCTCTTAACACCTTCCTCATGCTGTTTGCCTGCAAACAATCGTGAAGCCTTTACTGGTTGGCCCCTGTACTGCAAATAACATAGACAGTCATTTTTGAGTTCATCCGGTGTTAATGGAGAACTATTAAATGGATTAAGACTGATGCACCATGTTCCACTGGATATCAAAACAAATGGCTCATTAAAATTTAAGATATACGGAATAAGAGCAGCAGAGCTATCGTGAAGTCCAATCCCTGTCAAAAAAGATTGATCTGAAAATTTGGTTGTCGTTACTGTGTCATAGGTTTCTATGGGCCCAAGTTTTTCATCTATTGATTCATTACCCACCCATGAATGATATTCATTCCTCACAAAATCCCAAAGATTGGTGTGGCATCCAATGCTTGTTAGATCCGAAGAAGCTCTTCCAGTTAATAATAAGCTCAGGTATTGGGGTAAATGCAGGGCATATTTTAATCTTCTAAATATCTCTGGCTTTTCATATTTCAACCGATAGAGCTGCATTCCTGAATTCAAATTTCCCAACACAGGCGATGCAGTGATTGATGAAAATTGCGCCTCTCCCCCATAGTTCGCATAGAATTGTTCCTTCAATTCCTCTGGGTAAGGTTTCAAATAATTGTAAAGTGGTGTTACCGGATTTCCAGCTTCATCGATGTTTACAAATGAAGCGCCATAGGCAGAGAAGTTAACTGCCTTAATATTGAAATCCGTATCGTTCAAAATTGATTTAAGGGAATCAAGGACGAAGGCTTGAAGTTTATGAAGGTCTTCGCATGGGAAACCATCTTCATCAAGTATCTCATCAAATTTGGAAGAAGATTCATAGGCGATCTTATATTCCTGATCAAAGAGTAATAACTTTTTATTAGTCTTCCCAACATCTATAACAGCAATAACAGGTTTAGCCTTCATGCCTATAGACCGGTTGCAATGGTTTTCAATCCTCTTTCCCTAACCAGGTTTTCTCTTACATTAAATTGCCGGTAAACTTCCAATGGATCAATAGCACCGCCTGCACGGAATCTTGCTTCAGCCACCAATGGTCTTACATCGGTTCTAAATGCGGCCTGCAAAATTTCCTGTGCTTTCACAACATCATTATTTTTCCTGGCATTCTCCAGCAATTTCTGATCCACCAGTAATGCCTGTGCGTAAGCGATCTTAATAGCTTCGATCGATTGCAGCAGATCTTCAAGAGGATCTTTCACATTATGGGATGCATCAATCATCCATCCCAGGTCAGATGCATGGTTCATACTCCTTGCATCCATTCCCTCCACGAGTTCATTGAATATTAAGAATAACTGATAAGGGTTTATTGATCCCACCGTAAGATCATCATCACCATACTTGGAATCATTAAAATGAAATCCGCCTAATTTCCCTTCCATCAAAAGAAGAGAAACAATTTGTTCGATATTGGCGTTTGGAAGATGATGTCCCAAATCAACCAGTGTATAGGCTTTATCGCCAAGTTTGGAAGCATAAAGAAGCGATTGTCCCCAATCACCCACAGTCATCGAATAAAAATTTGGTTCGAAGGCTTTGTACTCAACAAACATTTTCCAGTTTGAAGGAAGAGCAGAATAGATTTCTCTTAAACCCTCCAATGTATTTTCGAATGCCTTGCGAAAATTCAACTGCCCTGGAAAGCAGGAACCATCAGACAGCCAAACCGTCAATGATTCTGAACCTAATTCTACCCCATGCCTGATCACTTCGATATTATGCTCAATTGCCTGCTTGCGTGCACGTTTGTCAACATGTTGTAATGATCCGAACTTATAACTATGCTGCTGGTCCTTCTGATCCTGAAATGTATTGGAATTGACTGCATCGAATCTTAATCCATGCTGACTGGCCAGGACCTTTATTGCGTTTGTATTATCAGGAATATCCCAGGGAATATGCAATGAAATAGCACCGCTTGATCGATTTAAAGCATGAAGCAGTCCAATATCTTCAATTTTTTCCTCAAGGTTTCCTGGTTCGCCACCAATGGAAAAACGGCCGAATCTTGTGCCTCCTGCTCCCAATGCCCAACTTGGAATTGCAATCTGGAAATCTATAAGGAGTTTCAATATTCCTTCAGCATCAATACCAGAGGACGCAAGGAATTTAAAACCTTGGTCGTGCTTCCTGGCTATATTTTCATTCGCCTCCTGAATTTGATTCTTGGTGATAACCATATAACTACTCGTTAGTGTAAATAAAATACTTCCTTTAGTGGAATACTCACAGGAGAGTTGTCTTCATTAGTTTCCATGATGTCCGACATGTACTTCCACCACCTTTGCATTACTTCATGCTTAGGTAAGTTATCCAAATTTCCCGGATCTGAAATTGTAAGAATGCCAAACAGGGCATTGGTTGAGGCATCCAGAAAAATAGAATAATCCTGAATGCCAGAATCTTTTAATAAAGTCACAAGATCCGGCCAGATCTCATCATGCCTTTTCAGATATTCCTCTTCTTTTCCTTTCGATAATTGCATTTTAAATCCTACTCGTTTCATGTTGAAATAATTTTTGTATTTCGATTTTGCAAAATCGAAATGCTTTTCAAGAACTAAAATAGAATTTTAGGGAGATTGGGGTGCCAAAGATATGTCGGCAAACCTGCGTCCGGGTCGCGGTAAGGGCTTTAGCCTCTTTAAAACGACATGAAGGGGACCCGTCTGGCAGGTTAGCAAAAGGTTTTCGATCTCTTTAAATGAAAATTTTATTTTCTTTTTTGAAATAGTAAAGTATTAAGATCAGTCACAATTCCAATGCTTAATTTGGAGAAATCCCTCTTACTATTATCCGAAACATCATTGTTAAATACATCTTTAAAATCCACATTGATGCCAAAAACCGGATCAAATAAATTATTCTTTCGGAGAAAATAAAATCCACCACCAATTCTTGACTGGGGCTTTTCATTTTTAAATATCTCATGATGCGCAAAAAGCAGAAAGGCCACATTCTCAAATTTGTGAGGTTTAAAATAAATGTCCAAGTTTAGCGGATAACAAGTAGTCTCTTTATACGCCCCTTTGAAAATTGTATTTTTCTCGGTTATCTTCCTGGTACTGCTATCCCCTGGATTGGTTCGAACAGTTACCTCTTCGGAAGTGGATTCAGTGAGGTCGTCAAAATTATTACTAGTTTTTATACCGATGGTGGTTCCTACCAGCGTGACACAGTTGAATATATCCGAGGTCCAGAAATTCAATCCTATGTGCAATTGAGGGGAGGAAAAGTTGACTTTTTCCAATTGCTTGCCATATGATGAATCAGCATGAAACAATTTGAACTTTGATCCCACAAAACCAGCATTTGTTACGAACCACAAATCAGAAGCCGTAGAGAACCCTCTAGAAAAAACTGCCTGTTCTGCGCCTGTAGGTTTTCGACCGTGCTTCCTGATAAACTCACTCTCCCAAGAATCATAATCAGCAATCTTCCTCTTAAACAAGCGCACACCATATTTTATCTTGATATCTGTTCCTGGTGCAATATCACCAGAGGCAAATAGGGAAGTCAAACTGTTCTCAATTTTACCAGCTACAGATATTCCAAGAAATGAAGGTGGTTTTCTATTTTTTCGAAAATACTGATAGTGGTTCAGTTCAAGTTTTTTCTCAGCAGTTGCAATTTTTATTTGACCTAAGTTAAAAGCCGGTGTTTCCAATTTTGCACTATCCTTATCACTTTTGTTACTGCCGGGATTTAAGCTTAGAGAAGTTTGGCCTTTGTTGTCCTGAATAATATTTTGGCCTCGGGCATTGAATCCCAGAAATATTAACATTCCCAAGAATATTTTATATCTCATTTCAAACCGGTATATTATTTGAAAAAAAGGTTCTTCCGTTCTCTGAAAAAGGTTCGTAGGCCGGGTAATCTCTTGGGGGCCTGTTATCAATTCTTACCCTCATAATCGGATTTGTTCCTGTATTACCGGTAACAATTATCATTATATCCAGGATCTCATCATCGTCGATAGGAAAATTGTTGTAATCAGCGAACCAAATGCCATCCCTAAATTGAAAATAATTGTAGTCGGGTTCGAATCTGATGTTTTCCAATCTGCAGTATTCTATGTCCCGAACAAGATCATCCAACTCGATACGGATATCATGTCGGCTGGTACGCCTTAGATCAGATCTTCTGGAATTTCTACTTTTAGCCATGAGAGTTAGTTTTAGGTTATCCGAATATAAACTGGAATTAATGATTATTCTACCGGTAAAACACGGTAATTTTTACCGTGTAAAACACAATCAAAATCTGCCAAGTATTGCTAGCCATTTTTCATATCAAAGGTTTAAACTTGAACTATTTACTCCTTTTCGTCAATTATTCCCTTCCTTTCGTCTAAATCCTATATCAAAAAGGAAATGAAATTCTTGCTTTGTAAAAAACTCAGCTATGAAAGGTCTATCTATCCTATTCTTTGCAATAGTAGGGTGGCTCAATCTCCCGGCACAATCCTCAATAACAGATACCAATTATGCAACTAGAATCACATCTGCGGAATGGATGGAGGATGGTAAATCACTTCTTCTGGCGGTTGTAAAATTTCATAAGACAAAACGTGATGCGCCATTCTTCTCCAGGGTCTTCTCTTATGATATTGCAACTACAAGGTTGACTCCATTGTTTGATAATGGAAGCAGTATCAATCCAACCCCGGATGGAAAGTCAATAATGTTTTTGAAAAGGGATGTGCCAAAACGAAAAGATGTTTACATATACAACTTGAATTCAAATCAAGAAACTTTAATTGCAACTGATACATTGGACAAGGGCGCCATGAAATTGTCGCCAGATGGGAAAAAATTGCTGTACAATTCAACCCTCGGTCTCAAAACTCGTTCATCAGGAGTTGAAATTTTTGTTTTGGATCTTGCGACTAAGCAAACTAAACAAATCACCAATAGCGGAAAGGACAAGAGTTATAGTCCTGTGTGGTCGCCAGACGGTAAGAAAATAGTATACTATCTCGAAAAAGGAGATGGCCGCGACCAGATATGGTTGACTGATCCGGAGGGAAGTTTTCATACCAACCTGACTAACGATACGTCAACGCACAATTATTTTCCGTCCTGGTTGGACGATAAGACGATCGCTTATACGCAGTCGCCTTCAATGCTTATGAAGATGAATATCGATGGCAGTAATCGACAGATGATTGCAAGCATACCATCTGATGCGGCTGAATACAATGCAAATGCGGGCTTATTTGTTTATGTAATTTCTGAGGAGGAAAATAAGGTGGTCTTATATGATTTGAAAAAGAAAAGTACCAAAGTCATCCTGCATGGGACCAAAATGATTGAAAGATTTTAAGAGGTTTAACTGCCAAGACGCGAGGACGCAAGGTTGCGCAAGGAGATAAAATAATAGTGAATTTCCCCTCTCCTTTGGAGAGGGGTTAGGGGTGAGGTCGATCAGATGTAGATCCTAATTGAATTGTGCAGAGACAAATTCAATTAATTTTTCATCACTCATCTTCACGGTGGTACTTTCTTTAGTCACCGCATTCTTAAATTGAGGCGTTTGGGCCATATACTTAATAAACTGCTCCTGCGCAATCCCAGTTCCGGTAACATGTACCTCATCCACATTCTGCATATGGGAAGTTATTTGCTTGAATAATTTCTGAAGCGAGCCTTTGGCTGAGTTATTCGCTGCATTTTCGTTTGAATTATTCTCATGCCCCACCGATTTTTCGTGAGCCAATATGACAAAATTGCCTGTTTCAAGGTTTTCTCTTCCTACCACAGTTGCATTCTGCGAATCCATCCAAACTCCGAATTGCTTTTTAATTTTTTCTGACATTCTGTTTATTTAGTATAATGGATCAAATAGCGGGCCCCGAAAGGTTAAATCGATAATTACTTTTTCTAACCTGGACCGGAAAAGAAAAACACATAGGCACATAGGACTTCTATGATTCTATGTCTTTCTATGTGTCTATGTGTTAATATTTCTTATCAGAGGGCAAGAAAAACACATAGGAACATAGAAAATTCATATTTCCATCCTGTCGAGGTTTGAAAAACACATAGACACATAGCATTTGCCCTATGTGCTATGTTCCTACTATGTTACTATGTGTTAAAAAAAGGCGACAAGGCTCTATAATAAACCATTCTCCGCGTTTCCTCCGTTTTCTCTTTTTCTCTGCGGTTAATTTTTTATAACATCAAAAGAGAAAACACATAGGCACATAGGACTTCTATGATTCTATGTCTTTCTATGTGTCTATGTGTTAATATTTCTTATCAGAGAGCAAGAAAAAACACATAGTCACATAGGGTTTAATATTTAAAATGTTTTTTCTTATTCAAAAACTTAATAAACTCGATGCAGAGTACACAACCAAGCGTTATCAATAAAATCATTCCTATCACATTCCAACTTAGAGATGTTGTTTTAAAAATAGGATGTAAGAAAGGTGTATATACTATCAAAACTTGAAGTATTATGGTAAGTAAGATCGCTCCCCACATTCCACTATTTGCAAATATTTTTAATGAGAACATGGAATGAAAAACTGAACGGGTGGAAAGAGCATTACCTAGCTGCACAAAGCACAGTGTTGTAAATACTGCAGTTTGCTGGGTCGTTATATCATACCCTTGTTGTGCGGTCCATGCTTGAATGAATATTGTGGCTCCAGCCATGATTATGCCCGTTGTCAAGATCCTTGGAACAAATCCCCCGGCAAATAAAGCTTCTTTAGGGGGATGGGGCGGACGCTTCATAATGTCTTTTTCTGCGGGTTCTGAAACAAGTGCCAATCCAGGTAAACCATCTGTAACCAAATTGATCCAAAGAATATGAATAGGGAGCAGAGGAATGGCAAAGCCAAGTATTGGTGCAAAGAAAATAGTAAATATTTCCGCAAGGTTGCATGACAGTACATAGAGGATGAATTTTTTGATGTTCTCATAAATTCTTCTGCCTTCGCGGACCGCCTTTACTATGGTAGCGAAATTATCATCCAACAATATCATATCGGCTGACTCCTTTGCTACATCAGTACCTGTTATTCCCATTGCCACACCTATATCAGCCTGTTTCAAAGAAGGAGCATCATTGACACCATCACCAGTCATAGCCACAAATTCTCCATTAGCTTGTAAAGCTTTTACAATGTTCAATTTTTGTTCGGGGGATACCCTCGCATATACCTGGGTATTTTTAGTGACCTGGCGAAAATCTTCTTCAGTCATTTTATCCAGCTCAGCTCCACTTTTTACTTCACCGGATCCTTTTCCAATCATTCCCAGGCGTTCTGCAATGGCAATCGCAGTGAGTGGCTGATCGCCTGTGATCATCACAGTTTTAATTCCTGCAGTTTTGCATTCTTCGATTGATTCTATTACTTCCTCTCTTGGTGGATCGATCATGGCTGTCATTCCCAAAAAATCAAGATCGTTTTCGATGTTTATTTTTATTTCCTCAGGCTTCTTGTCAAAGATTTTGTAGCCAAAGAAGAGTACCCGCAACCCATCGGCGGCCCATTCCCTATTTTTATCAAGCAGTTCAGACGCTCGATCCTTGTATTTTGCGGATAACACTTCAACCATCTTTCCTGGTGCTCCTTTCACGAATAATATCCATTTATCTCCATCCTGATGCAAAGTGCTCATCCGCATTCTTTCTGAATCGAATGGCAGTTTGCCCAATAATGGAAATTTCACGTCTGACTCCTCCTTTGTAAGACCATTTTGGAGCCCATAATTTACCAAGGCGATTTCTGTTGAATCACCCAGCAATTCATTCTCCTTTGAAAACTTCACTTCATTATTCAGCACCATTGCATATTTCAATAATTCCTCACAGCCAGGTTCTGCCTGTAGTTTCTCAACAGTCATCACATTTTGTGTAAGGGTTCCTGTTTTGTCGCTGCAGATATACGTCACAGACCCTAATGTTTCCACAGCTGGTAACTTTCGCATCAAGGCCTTTTGCTTTACCATTCTCCGCGCACCTTGAGCTAAAGCAATTGTAATTACCGCAGGAAGTGCTTCTGGCAATGCAGCCACCGCCAAGGAAAGTGCAGTAAGAAACATCTTCAAAGGCGGTTCTCCTTGCAATAAGCCAAAACCAAAAACGAAGGCGCAGATCAATATGACAATAATCGCGAGTTGTTTGCTGAATTTGGCAAGTCGTTGTTGGAGTGGTGTTTTTTGAGAACCCGTCTCCATCATTCCAGCAATCTTACCTAATTCAGTGTTCATGCCAGTAGCAGTTACTACGGCTTTTGCAGAACCATTGCTCACGATGGTGCCCTTGAAAACCATATTAAGCTGATCTCCGGGAACAAGGTTTTCATCATCAATCTTTTCTGTTTTCTTTTCTATAGAATGACTTTCTCCGGTCAGTGAAGCTTCATCTGTTTTTAAAGAACTCACTTCAATTAATCTTGCGTCCGCGGGAACAATATCACCAACTTCTAATAGAATGATATCGCCCGGCACCAATTCACTTGCTTCAAGCTTAACAGGATTATTATTACGAATCACCAATGCATATTGAGCGGACATTTTCTGAAGCATTCTTACGGATTGTTCCGCATTATATTCCTGGGAATAACCCATCCAGGCGTTTGCGATAATGATAGCAAGAATAACGAAGGCATCGGTCTTTTCTCCTACAACAAAAGAAATGAAGACAGCAATCATTAGTATCAGGATCATTACATCCGCAAACTGGGCTATGAGTATCGATAATTTACTTCTATGCTTAGCTTCCTCTAAAACATTTTTTCCAAATTGCTTTTGATGTGCTGCGATGAAATCTTCACTCAATCCGGAGGGAGAAGTCTTCAGTTTTGCCAGAATTTCTTCGGGATCCAATTGATACCATGATTCCATACTAAAGTAATTTGTCAACCTAGCAGAATCGATCTCACACGAGATCGAAGCTGAAGTAAGAAGGAAAAGGTACGTGAAGTAATCCTTGACCAAAGCTGCAGTCTATAGCTTTCGTTATTTTTATCAGAATTATACTCCTGATGCAAAGCCACTTCATCGAATATGTTTACCTGATCCTGATTATCCTTGGGGTGGTAATGATTGCCAATAAACTTAAGGTTGCATATCCCATTGTCCTGGTGCTAAGTGGGTTGGCACTTAGTTTAACCGCTACTTTTTCTGAGGTGACCATTGACCCGGAAGTGGTTTTTTTTATTTTTCTACCTCCCCTTCTTTATGAAGCTGCCTGGCAAACTTCATGGAAAGAATTCTGGAGATGGAGGAGAGTTATCACCAGCTTTGCCTTTCCGATTGTAATAATTACCTCCTGCGTGATTGCATTCGCATCCAGGGCATTCATTCCTGGATTTACTCTTGCGCTTGGCTTTCTTTTGGGAGGTATCATCTCACCACCTGATGCGATTTCTGCTACTACGATAATGCGCAAGGTTAAAGCACCAAAATCCCTTGTGAGTATTATTGAAGGTGAAAGCCTGCTTAATGATGCTTCCTCTTTGATTGTGTTTCGATTCGCATTAGTTGCCGTGATTACTGGCCAGTTTGATTTTGGAAAGGCGAGCATGAGCTTCTTACTCGTTATCGTGATGGGAATAGCAATCGGTCTTTTAGTTGGATTCATCTTTTACGCTATTCATCGCTGGCTTCCAACAACCCCAAGCATTGAAATAGTTTTGACAATAGTTACGCCTTATTGCATGTATTATGCTGCGGAAGCTTTTCATTTCTCGGGTGTTCTCGCAGTGGTTAGCGGTGGATTGCTTTTGTCAAGCAAGCGCCAAAGCATGTTAAATTATAGGAGCCGAATTGAAGGTGTCAATGTCTGGACGAATCTTGTATTCGTGATGAATGGGTTAATCTTTTTGCTCATCGGACTTCAATTACCTTCCATAGCAAGCCAACTAGGAGATATCGGCTTAGTAACAGCGATTTGGTATGGATTGGCAATTTCTTTGCTGCTCATTCTAACCCGCTTGGCATGTACATATGGAGCTGCATTATTTACCAGATTGATGAGCAATTTTATTACAGTCGCCGATCCGAATCCTGGCTGGAAGGCACCACTGGTTGCAGGCTGGGCTGGAATGCGTGGTGTTGTGTCATTGGCGGCGGCACTTTCCATACCTCTATATATAAATGAAGGAGAGCCGTTCCCCTACCGCAACCTCATTCTCTTTATAACCTTTATTGTGATTATTGTAACTCTTGTAGGTCAGGGATTAACACTTCCCTGGTTGATACGAAAACTGAATTTAGAAGATAGATTCAGTCCTATTTCAAAATACAAACAGGAGATTATCATTCAAAAAAAACTCGCGCAATATTCTCTTCAATATCTCGATGAAAATTATAGTGAAGCTTTGCTACAAAATAAGTATATACAGAACCTCCACGCGCGGTTGAAACTTGATTCGACCTTGTTTGAACAGGAACTGGAGAATCCTGATAATCCGAAGAGCAGTTCCAAAAAGGATCACCAACAAGTTTATTTGGAATTATTGGAGCATCAGCGAAAACTTCTCATTGCGATGAATCAGCGGGCTGAATTTGACGAAGAACTCATTCGAAAATATCTCTCATTGATTGACCTCGATGAATACAAGATCCGGGAGAAGCAGTTGCAGGAGTGACCGAAACTTAACTGCCAGGACGCCATGCAAGGCAAGGAAATGCAAAATGTAAAATTAAAAAATAGTATAGAAGAAGTTGAGGAGTTAAGAAGTTAAAGAAGTAAGTAGCAATATTTGCAATTCCTGCAGTAATCTTCATTTTACATTTTTAATTTTTCATTCTAGTTATTTTACTTTGTCCAATCAAATTCCAACAGTATACCTTTAAGAAACAGGCCCAGCAAAAATTAATGGTTTATTGATGCGTCTATTTTCGATCTTTCTTATACTGTCTCTCTCATCATGCTGGATGCTCCGTGCGTACAAGGTTCGGAAAATGCGATTGACCGATCCCCAAAAATTACCCTCAATCACCATTGCAAAATCAGACCAGCCATTCCGATTTATTAATGCGGTAAATCAGGGTGCAAATGAGAAACTTAAGATCCAACTTGATTCTTGTCTCATCAACACTCAGACCGCAGCTTTCCTGGTAATTAGAAATGATAGTATTATCTATGACCGATACTCGATGGGGTTTTCCGAAAATTCATTACTTCCATCGCAGTCAATGGCCAAATCATTTGTAAGTACATTGGTAGGAATCGCGATAGATGAGCACAAGATCAAATCAGATTTGGATCCTATAACTAATTATCTCCCTGAATTGATAAAGAAAGATCCCCGATTCGCAAATATTACTATCCGTCACTTGCTGGATATGCGATCAGGATTTGATTTCAATGAGGGTTCTTATAATCTTAAGGATGATGCAGTAAGACTTGGATTTCGACCCAATCTCAAAAAACATATTTTTTTACGAGCGAAAATCGCAGAACCGCCAGGAAACTTCAAATACCAGAGCATAAATACCATGCTTCTGGGAATTATCATTGAACGGGCGACAGCTAGAAAATTGCAGGATTATTTTGAAGAGAAACTCTGGAAGCCGATAGGGACAGAATATGAGGCCAATTGGAATGTCGACAGCAAAAAAAGAAAACATTTGATTACTTCAGCGGGTATAAATGCAACTGCTGTAGATTTTGCAAAACTGGGACGCCTGTATATTAAGAAGGGTAAACTGGAAAATAAACAGATAATCAGCACGGCTTGGATTGAAGGCATTGCGAATGCTGATACCATGGACAGATATGAAGGATATAAGAGTCAGTGGTGGAATAGAAGAGTCACCCAATCTCTCATTGATTCAGTTAATGCGATTTCATTGAACGAAAGAAAAGGCAATTCATTAGTTCAGCAGGTGCGCAACAGTTACCAGTTACCATCTCCTGCCGATGCATTCAGTGCACTCGGTTTATTGAAGCAGATAATTTATGTGAATCCAGGAAAAAATTTAATTATCGTAAGATTTGGGCGTGGTTGGCCTAGGTCCGAAATGTTTGTGCAGTTCATTTATGATTTGGGAGAGGAATTGTAACATCGGGTCAGGATTAAATTCAGCTTACTCATAAGAAACGGGGTACTCAGGGGAAATTCGAATAATTATCATTTTCAGAAATAAAAGATTAACCGCAAACCTGTCTGCTGACGCGATCAGGCAGGGAAACAAAGACGCAAAGTAACGCCAGGGTGTCTGCAAATGGGCCTAAACGCAACCTACTAGGGTTAAACACCTACCATAACCTATGTGTAACAGTCAATTAGTGTGTAATACTTTCTCATTATTGTGTTTTACGAATCCATTAATCTAGTTTAACACCGTAATACTCCTGATAATTTCTACAAAAGAACAGGCCGGTTACACTGATCGCCTCGAAAAGCTGTTCAGCTTCTACATTTTTCATTAAAACTAAGTATGAAACAAAATCCATTATCCACGTCGGGCATTCCCGTGCGTACCTCCATGAGGTTTTCAAGATTATTTAATAACAAATGGCTGCTCTTATTACTGCTGACCGCTTTTGCGTCAGGCTGTAAAAAAGTGAATGAAGAACAGGGAATGATTGGCGTTTGTCCAATTATCTCTGCAACCAGTCCGGACAACAATGCAGTAAATGTGAGCATCAATACAATGATCGATGCAACTTTCAATGAGGTTATGGACCCATCATCTATCACCAGTACATCGTTTACATTGATGCAGGGAACCACACCTGTGCTGGGTTCAGTTAGCTACAGTGGTGTTACTGCTATTTTCACTCCTTCTGCCAATCTACAGGCGAATACCACATTCACTGCAATGATTTCAAAAGGTGTTAAAGATCCTGCAGGAAATGCGATGATAAATGATCATGTATGGAGTTTTACAACAGGTGTTGCACCTGATGTTACACGACCCACAATTATTTCTACAGATCCGGTCCATTTGGCTGTTGATGTTGTGCTAAGCAAAATAATTAGCGCCGGTTTTAGTGAACCAATGAATTCTTTAACCATTAACGAGACAACGTTTATTATAAGACAGGGATTAACTCTGGTGGCTGGCGGAGTAACATATGCAGATAGTACGGCTGTATTTTCTCCACTGGTAGCTCTTAGTTCTAATACAGTTTATACTGTTACCATTACCACAGGTGTGCAAGATCTTGCCGGGAACGCAATGGCAGGTGATTCCGTCTGGAGCTTTACTACTGAGAATACATCTGATATAATAGCGCCAACTGTAATGTCAACGGATCCCGCTAACGCTGACAATAATGTGGAGGTTAATAAAATAATCGGGGCCACATTCAGTGAGGTGATGAACCAATCTACTATTAACGACCTAACATTTACAATTAAACAAGGAGCAACACCGGTACTCGGTCTGGTAACTTATTCAGGAAGCACCGCAGTTTTTACTCCTGCAGTTAACTTTTTCTCCGGAACTACTTACACAGCTACCATTACAACGGGAGCTCAGGATGTTGGTGGAAACGCTCTGGCAAACAATTACGTCTGGACCTTTACTACAACTGAACTAGCGCCCTCGGTGTTTCTTGGAACAGCTGCACAATTTGGCGTGTTTGGAGGAAGTGCAGGAATAACAAATGATGGATTGAATACCGTAATCAATAATGGAAGTATCGGTACCACCGCTGCCTCTACTTTGATAACTGGTTTTCATGACGGCACAACTGGCGATATATATACCGAAACTCCACTTAACGTTGGGAACGTAACGGGTAGAATACACACAGCCCCACCTGCACCAGGAACGGCTATTTCATTTGTAATTGCTACAAATGCGTTGATGGATGCGATCAATGCTTATAACAGCATTTCTCCGGCATCAAGACCTGGTGGCATTGACCCAGGTGCTGGCGAACTTGGTGGATTGACTCTTTCTCCCGGTATTTATAAATCAGCTAGCGGCACATTTAATATAACGAACGGAGATCTTACACTGGATGCGATGGGTGATCCGAATGCAGAATGGATTTTCCAGACAGCAGCCGGCCTAACGGTAGGCATTGCAGGTCCCGCAGGCGCTCGTAGTGTAAAACTGATCAACGGCGCCCAAGCTAAGAATGTCTACTGGTATGTAGGCAGTGCAGCTACCATAAACGGAGCCGGAGGCGGTGTTATGACAGGGACTATCATTTCTTCAGCAGGAGTTACTTTCTCTACCGTGGGAAATACTGTTCAAACAGTTCTTAACGGCAGGGCAATTTCGCTGAATGCCTCTGTTACACTTGCAAATACAACTATTAATATTCAATAGATAATTCTAAAAAAGCATTATGTTATTATTTCATAAACGTCAACAAAAATTTGTGCTTCTGGTATTCATTCTGATCTTTTCAGGTATTACTAGCCAGGCACAGAAGGCTGTACGCACGCAACCCACATGGTGGTTTGGCGGATCTGGTGCAGCTAATTTTAATTTCTACAGAGGCACTACTCAAAAACTCAACAATGAGGTAACGGTTCCCGCGGCATTTCACAAGGGAGATGGCGTGAAACCTTATTTCTCTTTGTTAACTGAATATCGCCCGAATAAAAGGTGGGGAGGAATGCTGAACATAGCATATGATAATCGCGGCGGTAAGTTTGATAATGTAGTGGCGCCCTGTGATTGCGAGGCTACCTTGTCTACCAATATCAGCTACATCGCTATTGAGCCAAGTATTAGATATGCCCCATTCGCTTCGGCATTTTACTTATTTGCTGGACCGACAATCAGCTTTAATAAATCAAGTGCATTTATTTATACGCAGGAAAAGCAAACCGATAAAAAGGGGGACTGGAGTGATATAAAAAAGACAAGGATTTCCGCCCAGGCAGGTGCCGGAATAGATATTCCGATTTCTGCACCGGCCAGCGCTACACAAACGACAATTTCTCCATTTGTTTCCTTTCAGACAGACTTTATCCATGAGCCACGTACAGTGGAATCATGGTCGTTCTATACTGTCCGTACTGGCATTGCAATAAAATTCGGGACGGTCCGCAAGCCAGCCCTAAAGGCAGTACCAATAACTGATCCGGCAATTGTACCATCTGCTGGAGTAAAGTTTTCAGTACGTGCACCAAAAGCGGTTGCTGACAACCGTAATGTGAAAGAAACATTTCCACTTCGCAATTCTGTGTTTTTTGATTTGGGATCAGCGGAAATACCTTCACGTTACATCAAGTTGAGTAACTCGCAGGCAAACTCCTTTAAAGAGGAGCAATTGCAGCAGAACCAGCCGAACAATTTGAGTTTTGGCAGATCATCAAGGCAGCTTGCAGTATATCATAACATTTTGAACATAGTGGGCAGTCGCCTGCGATCTAATCCAGCTAGCGCTATTAAATTGACTGGATCTTCAGATAAGAATCCATCAGAAGGAAAATTGATGGCGGAAAATATCAGGCAATATTTAATTAGTGTTTTTGGAATTAATCCTTCAAGGATAACTACCGCAGGAAGAGATAAGCCTCTTGTTCCATCTGAGCAACCAGGAGCTACAAAAGATCTTGTATTGCTGCATGAAGGAGACCGCAGGGTTGATATTGAAAGCAATTCTCCGGAACTACTATTACAGGTAGGAGGAACAAATTCGGGTTTCTTCAAACCTGTACAAATAACAGCGGTGCAGGCCGATCCCATGGATAGCCATGTGATTTTTAATGCAGCAGGAGCCAATGAATTGCTCAAGTCGTGGTCAGTAGAAGTTACCGATGCACAAGGAAATGTGCAACGTTACGGCCCGTATTCAAAGGACCAGGCATCTATTCCCGGAAAAACAATTTTGGGAAATAATGTGCAGGGCGATTATAAAATCGTGATGATTGGAGAAACCACTACAGGTCAATTCATCAAGGAAGAGACTAATGTGCATCTTACGAAGATCAAGGATCCAATTCAGGAAGGATTGCGTTACAGCATCCTGTTTGATTTTGATAAATCAAAAACTATTGCCAGCTATGAAAAATTCCTGGTTGAATATGTAGTGCCACTTATCTCTGAGAACGGAACGGTCATTATTCATGGTCATACTGATATTATCGGTGATGAAAAATATAACCATACCCTATCTGACGATCGGGCAAAAGGTGTTCAGCAAATCATTCAGCTTGCACTGGCGAAGGCGGGCAAGAAAGGAGTTAAATTCGAAACCAATGGGTTTGGGGAAGACGATGGCATGGCGCCATTTGAAAATAAACTTCCTGAAGAACGCTTTTACAACAGAACTGTAATTATTGATATCATTTCCGGCAAGTAAACTAGTCGGAATATATTTATACAGGATATAAGTCTTAATGGCTTGTATCCTGTTTTTTTTATTCTGAATTCAGTATCCCTGATCCTGATCATTTTATTGAAATAACCCTGAAACTCATCACATTAAAATCCTTTTGCTGGTTTTGACCTCCACCCCTATTTTTGCGCCGGAGAGATGGCTGAGCGGTTTAAAGCGGCGGTCTTGAAAACCGTTGACTGTCACAGGTCCGGGGGTTCGAATCCCTCTCTCTCCGCCTTCGCCCACCGAAGCTTAGCGTAGGTGGGCTCTGCTTTTTTGAGAAGCCCATCTATTGCTAGTGGGCTTCGGCGAACAAAGTCCGCAAAAAACAAGGGGCATTTTTGTTTCTAAGCGTTGCAAGCTTGCTTGCAAAAGTCTAAAAAAGAACAATAGGCGAGCGAAGCGAATGACATTTCATGAATGAGTGCACAAAATGACAAATGAAGAAAATTTAACTTTAGAGATATTACTCGATTTAGGGGAAAATCCTTCACATGCAATACATCTAAATTATGTTGCAAGACATGGCAAATTGTATGTGATAGACAATCACTTGGCTGCCTTTTGGACATTTCATCAGTTAGATTTGCACAAATCCTATAATCTACTTCACGTTGACAGGCATTATGATCTCATACCTTGCACGAACGTTGATGCACATATAAAAGCCATTAACTGGAAAATAGAACCAATTAATGCCATTACTAGTCATACTGGAAATACAGAAAATCACCATTTTCAGTTTATTCGATGGGATAATTACATTCACTTATTCAACATTCTGAACCCATCAGTTATTGAATTTGGATTATTTGTTACCCAAAAACAAGGCGAATTAGTATGGCAAGCTGGAAGGTATAAGGAGTTAGAGATTTATCAGTTGTTCAAGGAAGATTTAAGTAGTGATCGATGGATTTTCAATATTGATGTTGACTATTTTTTTACAAGAATAGGCGACCATCTGTACCAAATGTATCATGATAGTTTTATTAGAGGGTTTGGGGAATGGTTGAATGAAGAGTCGAACAATGCCGATCAGATCATAATTTGCCTAAGTCCAGAAGCTTGTGGAAATTGGACCGAATCGAAAAGAGTTGCTAATCTGATTCTTGAATCGTTCTATATTTCTGTTTAGATTTCGATGACTAAATCCTTCGCACCAGTAAATGGAGGAATTTGATCTATTAAGAAAATTTTGATACGAATTCAGACGAGAAATAGTTTCCATATCCGTTACTTGCAGAATTTAGATAAAGAATAAATGACAATATCAATAAGAAAGATTCTTGCGGCGGTCTTGTCCGCAGGATCCCGTGGAAAAACCGTTGACTGTCACAGGTCCGGGCGTTCTCTCAAGATGCTGTGCAGAATCCCTCTCTCCGCCTTCGCCCACCGAAGCTTAGCGTAGGTGGGCTCTGCTTTTTTGAGAAGCCCATCTATTGCTAGTGGGCTTCGGCGAACAAAGTCCGCAAACAAACAAAGCCCAAAAGGGGCATTTTTGTTTCTTAGCGTTGTAAGCTTGCTTGCAAAAGTCTAAAGAAGAACAATAGTCATGAGGGAAGCGGATGACATTTCATGAATTGACGCCCCCACCAACAACGGCCAAATATTCCGTAGAATGATCAATATCCGATTTCTTAGTTTATTGTAAAAAACTATCCAAATAACCGAATATTGTTTTCGTTTGATTCATCAGGCTAACATGGTCCTGATTGGGGATAATGGCCAGGTGTGATTTTGGCATTGGTTGCAAGCCAGCAGCAACACCACCTCCCAACAATTTGTATGTTTTTGCCAATTCGATTTTATCCATGCCATCATTGTCACCTGATATGATTAATACAGGTGCAGTGATTTTTGCAATTTTGTCGTCGCCCATATTATATGGCTCTCCACCCAAGGCAATCATCTGTTCCAGGAACTTAGTCCATTTTGTTTTATCGGGCGCTACAGCATCATAGGCGGCTTGCAGTGGCGAATTCGCAAAATGCTCTGGCTTCATGGTCTTAAATATTTCTGTTATTCCGCTTACCCAACCATCACTTTTATAAACTGACGAAATGATGACTAGTTTTCTCAGCCGTTTAGGACTTTGTATTGCAAACTGGTACGCAACCTGACCTCCAAAACTGTATCCTACTATGTCCGCGCTGTCAATTTTCAGGTGATCCATTACTTTCTCCACATCACTGGCTAAAGTGGTCCGGGATAATTTTCTATCTGAAAAAGGTGTATGTCCATGACCTTGCAATTCTAGAGCGATTACTTTTCTTGTTTTTGCCAATTCAGGTATTAATTGTCCCCAATTCATCTCAATTGTATAATAAGCACCATGCAGTAAAACGATCGGCTTACCCTCGCCGTATACTTCGTAATAAACCTTGGTACCATTAGCTGGCGCGTAGCCCCTGTCGTTAGGTTTGATTTGTTGTGCATTTGATTGAGATGCTGTACCCATAAGGATTGCAATGAGTAAATAAAATCTAAGAACGTTGATCGCGGACTTATTAACCTTCATAGTCGTATTTTAAACTCAATCGTAATACATTACCAACTCCTGCTAGTTGTAACAACAGATGTAACCCTCTGCAGAGCTCAATTACTTTTTTAAAATAAGCGTGCTATAAGAAGGCATCGTTACTGCACCAGCTTTTATACTTGCATCCTTATTCTTAAAAACTACTTTATTGTACTCACTGAGATTGGCTGGCAGGTTAGTACTCACACCAGCCTGAGACAGATTGTGCAACACCAGTACCGACTCGTCATCTGTAGATCGTACAAATGCGCAAAGTTCTTTATTGGTCAGACTTACAGGTTCCACTTCCCCATAAGTTAATGCCTTACTGGTGTTACGCAGTTGAATAAAAGTCTTGTAATGATTGTAGATTGAATTCTTATCTTTTATTTGTTGCGCTGCGGGAATTATAGAGGAGTCTGCACTATATCTTGGAGCAATCCAGGTAGTACGCGATTTATCCTGCGCTTTTAGATCCCAGAGGAATGGCTCCCTGATATACTGGTCAGGCTTTTTGCCCTGCATACCTATTTCTTCTCCGTAATATAAATAAGGCGAACCGGGAAGAGTCAGCAACAATGAAGCTGCCATCTTCGCTTTGTCTATATTGTTGTTTACTGCACTCATGATTCGAACCTGATCATGATTGGTTAGAAAGGTGGCATCAACATACTCGGGATTGATCGTTTTATAAAAATCTCGGATTTTTTTATGATTGAGCGTAAGTGAATCTCCCCGTTCTGTATTCAATGCCTTTATAATGGCGCCGCCCATATCAAAATTGAATAAGGCAGGCAATCCTTGCATGTATGGACCTACTATTTCAGCTGGTGCCCATACCTCTCCAACGAGATAAACATCCTTGTTCACCTTTTGCATCTCATTGCGAAAATAAACCCACCATCTGTGGTTGTCTTTAGGCCTGTCATCAGGAAAAATGTGTCGAGCAGCATCCAGTCGAAACCCATCTACTTTCACATCACCAATCCAGAATCTCCCGATCTTAAAAACTTCTTCCCGCAATTTGGGATTATCGAAGTTCAGATCGGGCATGTTGCGTCCGAAATAGGAGTAATACATGTAGTCAGAGCTGTCCACTCTATTCCATCGGTTTCTATTTCCTGAGTCACCGGCTATGATCCTGCCCGGAGTTTGCGTTTGAGGATCGTTCTTATGTGTCCACACGTAATAATCTCTGTAAGGACTGTTAGGATTTGCAAAGGCATCTTTGAACCATTCATTCTGACTGCCGGAATGGTTCAGCACCATATCCATTATTACTTTGATGTTTCTCTTGTGTGATTCGTCTATGAATTTCCTGAAATCATCCATGGTACCATAATCTGGATGAATGCTGTAATAATCAGATACATCGTATTTGTGATAAGAAGGCGATGGGTTCATGGGCATCAACCAAATGCCTTCTACCCCAAGATCTTTAAGATAGTCTAGTTTTGAGGTCATTCCCTTGATATCTCCTTTTCCATCTCCATCTGAATCAGCAAACGCCAGTACAAAGATCTCATAAGTGATGCCTCTTGGCCATGCACTGACATTCGGCGGTTTTTGGGCGCTTAATTTTTCGACAGGCAGGGTTTGAATCAAAAATATCAGCAGCAATACCCGTAAAAACAACTTTTTCCTCATGGTGATTGTATTGTTTCAATTTTAATTGAATGTAATTCTCTGGATTTCCATTTTGGTCATTGTCCAGGATCTGAAATCGAATTTTTCTGGAATCCCATGCTCCTGCACTTACGGGCAGATTCAACCTTATATAATTCATGCAATCTTTCACTGCGAAGCGCCAGTTCTAATCGGCGTTCTTTGCGTATTGCAGCAAGAGCGGTACCCTGATCTGCACTGACTCCAGGTTTAATTTGTTGCTCATTTGATGAAAACGCTACAGTCATATTGATTGCGATTATGAATAATTTATTAAGATATTTTAGGTTTAATATGTTTTCATAAAGTAACCCAATTTAGTTTGATTGTTAGTGACTATACAAAGGTCGGAAGCATTTTATGTTTCTATACAGTGCAAAAACGACAAATTGAGGGGCGAATCCAGACAAGCCCTTTTATTTAAAATCCAAATGTTTTTGCAACGGATAAAGAATAAATAAAGGGGAGACAAAAGACTTTAGCGCATCGAACCTTTTATAGACAATTATTTATTTAAACCATTCAAAAATGTCAAAAATGGTATTAAGTGTTCGATTGACATCACTTATTTCTTTACCAATTGAACCGATCTTAGCTGATTGGGATAAGGGTGGCATTTTTTAAGCAGGAACCAATAAAAAGAACTAAATATTTCTTTTCTTCCTGATAACTCATCTGCCTTGCATCAAATATTCTTGAGGGCCATATTCAGGAAATAATTACCTCGGTGTATGTTCTTTATTTTGTCCCATAAGTTTTGAGGGAATAGGAATCATGATCCTCCTTGAATTATATTCGATCAGTTTTTTATTCCGTAATTCACTAAGCGTACTGCTTACTGTTTGCCTGCTGGTAGCTGTGAGGTTGGCAATATCATCATGTGTTAGAATATTTTTTACTTCAAAACCCAGCTCTGTTTTTTTTCCTAACTCAATCGCAAAGTCCACAAGAAATTCACTGATCCTGATCTTTGCATCTTTGAATACTATGGATAGCAGGCGGTTCTCTATTTTCCTGATGCGATTACAAAACTGTCTGTTCACCTCTGTGCGCAGATCGGAATGTGCGTCCATCCATTGTTTCATTTTTTCTGCCGCAAGAAAATGGATGACAACATCTTCCAGGGCGATGGCATAGTCTTCGGGGTTTTCATATTCATCCAGTAGGGTGATCTCACCAAAAAGATTGCCTGGTTTCACCAGGTATTTGATCACTTCCTTGCCTTGGGCATTCATAACAGCTATTTTCATAAAGCCCTCTTTAAGAAAATAGACATACTTGTTCTTCATTTCGGGGAAACGGAAAACTGTATTCTTCTTGAAGATCCTCACAGACATGCGGTTTTTAAAATCCGGTAGATCGCACAGGTTCATATTTTAATCATTCAATTCTCCAGACAGGGTTATCTACATTTAAGATTTGCATTTTGCAAAGAACGAATAGTAAAAGATGTTGATTAATAGCAGTATCGTCCTTCTTTTAATAGAAGTTGTGGGACTAATGAGGGTAGTAGTTATACTATACGCCAAAAGAGAAGAAAAAACCGGCTATGGTTTTATTGGTCTATATCGGAAATTATATGATGGGCGATGGCATAGCGGGTGAGCTCAGAATTGGTAGATAAATTAAGTTTTTCCATTATTTTGCTACGATGAGTACTAACCGTTGTCAGTGCTAATGAAAGTGAACCTGCAATCTGGGAGATCGTCTTCCCCAAAGCAAGAAGCTTAAAAATTTCAAATTCCCTGTTGCTAAGTAATTCATGTGGTTTTTTAACGGTATCAGGATTTGTCAATAATTTTTCTGCAATGTCCGGAGTTATATATTTTTTTCCTAAAAGAATACGCTTTACAGCAGTAATTAACTCATAAGGAGCAGCGTTTTTATTCATGTAACCGGATGCACCTGCTTTTAACACTCTTACGGCATATAAATCCTCGGTATAAATGCTGAGGATTAATACAGGTAAATTAGGTTTGATCAGCTTAATTTGTTTTAATGCTTCCAGTCCACTTCTCCCGGGCATGTCAAGATCAGATATCACTAAATCCCAATCATTCTGTGCGACTTCTTTAATGAGTGACTCACCATCGCTAACTTCTTTTATTTCTACAGATGGATATTCGTCTTCAAGAATCTGAATAAGCCCTAAACGTATAAAGCTGTGGTCATCGGCTAAAATAATTCGTTTCATTTTTTCCTCTGTCCTTTCGATTTTTTTCGGATTGCATTTGTGTTGAACAGTTAACCAGTTTTATTTATGACTTGTAAGGCAGGCTGACGATAATTTTTGTTCCATTTCCTGGCGAAGAATTCAATTCAAATTTCCCACCTAGCGAAAGAACTCTTTCTTTCATGCCCAAAATACCAAATGACTTTTTATTTTGAACAGATGAGGTATCAAATCCTATTCCATCATCTTCAATAATAAGTAGAATATTTTCTTCACTAATATTTATTGAAACCAAAACATTTTTTGCAAGAGCATGCCGGGTAATATTGGTGAATGCCTCCTGGCACACCCGGAAAATAGAGGTTGCAACTTGCTCGGGGACCTTAATTTCCTTCCCTTTGATTGTAAATTTAACAGGTATGCCTGTTGTCTCAGAAAATTGCCTGGCCAGCCATTCTATAGCATCCAGCAAACCATGATCATCTAAAGTCTGGGACCTTAGCTCGCTCAATATTCTTCTTATAGCTTGATTGCTTCCATCCAGTAATACTATAATATTTTTAAGTTTTCTTTTTATGTCAATTGCATCTTCGGGTGTTTTTTTATCAATCCAGGCTATATCCATTTTAATAGCAGTAAGCTGTTGCCCCAATTCATCATGAATTTCTCTTGCGATACTTTTTCGCTCTTCTTCACGAATCTTCTGAAGATGTTCGGTCAATCGCCTTATCTCTTCATAGGACTGGCGCAGTCTTTCTTCAGCTTTTTTGCGTTCCGTAATATCCTGGGCAGTACCAAACAAGCGAACAACCTTTCCATTGTCATCTGTCTGTCCATATCCATGCTCCTGGATGATCCGCTTTTCACCTTTGGGTGTGGTGATGTGATACTCGATAGTGAAGGGTTCTCCTGTTTGTTGGGTATGCCTGCTGGTTTGCAACGCAAATTCCTTGTCCTCTTCGTCTATCAGGTTTAATAAAGAATCATGCGTTTCTCTGAATGTTCGCTTGTTAGTGCCGAAAACATTGTATAATTCTTCTGACCAGGTAAGCTTATCGGTTTTAATATCAAAATCCCAACTTCCCAGCTTTGCCAGTCGCTGTGCTTCGGCCAAATGAGCTTCACTCTGTGTTATCTTTTCTTCAGTAATTTTCTTTTCCGTTACATTGTGTACAAACGATAATATAGTGATTACATTCCCTTGCTCATCTTTCAAAATAGAATTATACCACTCGCAATAAATTACCTTGCCTCCCTTGGTGTAATTACGATTCAGACTCAGGTTGCTGTTCACAACTCCTTTTATCAGTTGTTCGCTAATTGTGCCCACTGCCCGTATATCTTCTTTATAAATGATAGGAAAGTCAGCGTCGTTCATATTTTTCCCAAGAGCTTCTGATTCCTTCCAGCCAAAAATAGCTTCGGCACGCTTTGACCATCGTTTAATAAACAGGTCTTTGTCCAGTTCGATAACCCCAAGTGGCGTGTTTTCGAAATGATAGGATAAGCGCTGGTAAGCCAATCGCAATTCATCTTCTGCTTTTTTGCGTTCTGCAACCTGGTACCGTAATTCATTATTGGCTTTTGCAAGCTGACGGGTTCGTTCAGCGACTCTCTGCTCCAATTCTTCATTAAGTTTCTTTACTTCAGCCTTTGCCTGTATTAACTCCGGAGACTCAACAACTTCCCATTCGCCCTGCCTTCTTGCTAATGCAAACTGGTGGGCATGCACAACCTCAAGGACCTCAACAGCTCGGCTCTTCGACAAAGAATAGGTACATAAAACTGTCATACTCTTACCAATAATGGAATCGTTGAGCTGTTTTTCATAGCTATTAAAATCTTTCCAATCATTTTCTTCCAGCCAAAAGGTATCGCCTGAAACACGCATTCCTTCGTATCCAAGTGCCAATGCCCGGTCGAGTTTTGTGTCCCAGGCTTTTGACATTCTCTCTAAATTAAATTCACTTTCTTTGAGATACCAGTCATTTTCTTTAAAGATTTCAATGTTCCCTTCGGATATGTGTTGGTTCAAATTGGGAACTGCTTGTTCCAACGCTTGTTTGGCTTCTTCTATGGTAATTAAATCTGAGTTCGACACAACCCACATGCAGAATTCTTTACTTTCCAATCCAGCCTTGAAATAGGGAACAAGTGTGTCTAGTAGATCTCGTTTAGTTTCGTAAAAGCTGCAGAAATGCGAGCCCCAGGGTATTTCTCCCAATACATCAATCCCACTTTTTCTAAGCCCTGGCATATGTTGTATAGCAAATCAAAACAAAAGTAGAACAATTATCAGGTTTGCCCTGTAAGAATCTTTCAGTTTAATTCCACCCAGCGGTGGTATTTCTGCCGGCTAAATCTAAAAAACGACAATTGTTACAGGCAGGTATTCAGTATGATAATTGATTGCTATAATTGCTTTTATTTATTCTCCAAAAGCATTGATGAAAAAGGTATCCTGATCGTCCTGGAGTTATATTCAATGAGTCTTCGCTTCCGTAAATCATTAAGCGTACTGCTTACTGTTTGTCTACTGGTAGCAGTCAAGTTAGCAATATCATTATGCGTGAGGATATTCTTTACTTCGAAACCATCCTCTGTTTTTTTCCCTAGCTCAATTGCAAAGTCAGCAAGAAATTCGCTGATCCTGATCTTTGCATCTTTGAATATTATAGACAGCAACCGGTTCTCTATTTTCCTGATGCGGTTACAGAATTGTTTGTTCACCTCCCTTCGCAGATCATGATGTATATTCATCCATTGTTTCATCTCTTCTGCTACAACAAAATGGATGGTAGCATCTTCCAGGACGACAGCATAGTCTTCAGGGTTTTCATATTCGTCCAGTAGTGTTATCCCTCCAAAAAGATAGCCGGGCTTCACCAGGTACTTGATCACTTCTTTACCTTCCTCATTGGTAACAGCTATTTTTATAAAGCCTTCACTTAGAAAATAGATGTATCTATTCTTCATTTCGGGGAAACGGAAAATTGTATTCCTTTTTAAGACCCGCACAGACATGCGGCTCTTAATTTCGGGTAAATCAAACAGGTTCATTCTTTATCGACGCATCATTAAATAAAATACCTGCAATTTTTTAGATTTTATCGACTGCTTGTTGTCGCCCAAAAGACAGCAGGAGAAAAATCTGCAATGGCCGGGAGAGCATCTATAAGAAATCTATTGCACAGCTTTGATTTTTTATGATTAGAAGAGGCGGGTAAGGCATGACCGTAGATTACTCGCGGTCAATTTTTACCCCTAATGCATTGAGAGTTACAGCTAATTACCTGTCTGCTTATAGCATTCATTCTCCCAATATATTTCAGATAAGTTCATCGTCATTGAAAACAGCTATTTCGGCTTTTGTCGGCGCGACGACTTGCGCTCTTAGAATGTTTAAAGACTTTCGCAACGAATAATACTGCAATTATTCCTTTATCTACAGTTAATGGGTACAATTTCGAAAGACACAAAAAAAAACATCCCGACATTTCCAAAAGATCCATAGGCCTCGCAACCAAAGACAATCTTCATCATCTTGCGTTTGATAGTTCTTTACAACCCATTATCATCACCCAGCCCCACCCTAACGGAAAAATAATAACAGCCAACAGCGCTGCGTGCAAACTTTTTGGTTATTCTAAAAAAATATTATTGACCAAAAGCAGGACAGCTATTTTTAATATAAATGAAAGCAGTTTTAAGAAGATGTTGAAACAGAGAACCGCCGAGGGACAATCTGTAGGTCTTGTAACTGTTGTACAAAAAAGCGGCAAACTAATTCCATGCGAAATCACTTCTGCGGTTTTTGTGGATGAAGATGGTATTGAAAAAGCAATCACCACTATTGCGGATATCAGCCAAAGGATTCTGAACCAAAAAAATATTGATACCGAAAAAGAAAAGATAGTTGCCGATGATATTGTTGTAGCTAAAATCAAGCAAATAGAAATTGATATCAAAAAAGAAAAAATAGTTGCTGGGAATATTATTCTTGCTAAGTCAAAGCAAAAAAAGATTGATATTAAAAAAGAAAAAATAGTTGCCGACGATATTGCTCTTGCCAGGTACAGGCAAAAAGAAATTGACCTTAGAAAGGAAAAGATAGTGGGAGACAATTTTAAACGGGCTCAGTCAAAATCAGACACGAGGCTAGCAGAAATAAACGAATGGATAAAATATATAGGCAAAACATCGTACGATGTAATGTGGGACTGGAATAAAGCTACCGGGCAAATTTATGTAGGTGATAGTATTGAAGAGGTGTTTGGCTATAAGGTGAAGAATAATACAGTGAATTTCACGGATTTTAGCCGTTGCCTTCTCCCAGGAGAAAAAGACACCGTTGAAGAAAAACTATGGAAAACACTTTCCTCCAATAGCAAAAGCTGGGAAGATTCATTTATGTTCAAACGCAAGGATGGTTCTTTCGCGGTTACCACCAGCAGGGCAAAAATTATAAGAGATGAGGAGGGGAATGCCATACACCTGATAGGAGCCATAAAAGATGTAAGCAGGTTACAGGAACTGGAAAAGATATTACTGGAACAAACGACTATTAGGAAAGAACACGATGAAGTATTCCAAATGGCTGCTAAACTTTCTTATGATGGAATATGGGACTGGAATATCCTGACTAATGAATTTTTTTTAGGCGAAGGATTTCACGAATTGTTTGGGTATGCTATTGAAAACACTGGCGGCAATATGTCGGAATGGAATAAGCACCTCCACCCGGATGATAAGGAAGCTGTTGAAAAAGGATTAAAGGATGCCATTGCTTCAAACGATTCACGCTGGGAACATGCATACCGGTTCGTCAGGGCCGATGGCTCTATAGCTAATGTATTTGGCAGGGCCACTATTATCAGGCAGGCCGATGGAAAAGCCCGCCGCATGATAGGAGTCGTACACGATCTAAGCCGACAAAAGGAATTGGAAGAAAAACTTGATAATGAAATTGCAACAAAGGGGAAATTAATTACAGAGCATATCGATAGTTTTAAATTCATATTTAATACATCATCTGATGTATTTTTTGATAGTGATTTAGTAACCAATAAAGTAATAATAAGTGATGCGTATGAAAAGGACTTCGGCTATGAAATAACCAATCAGATGACGCCAGCAGAGGATTGGCTTAGCCATGTCCATCCTGAGGATAGAGAAGCTCTAAAGCAGGACTATCTCAGGACGCTGGTGTCTGAAGACATTGAGTGGAAATATGATTATCGTTTTTTGAGAGCCGATGATTCAGTCGCCGAGGTATTAAGCAGTTGCATTATCCTGAGAAATGGTGCTGGAAAAGCTTACCGAGTGTTAGGGTATATGCAGGATGCAAGTAAACGAAAAGTGCTGGAAGAAAAGCTGGAGCAGGAAATTAAATTAAAAGAGAAACAGATTGAGGAAGCAACAGAAGACGCGAGAGAGGCTGAAAGATCGGATATAGGAAAGGAACTGCATGATAATGTAAACCAGTTGCTGAGTGCCTCTAGGCTATATCTTGATATGGCAAAGCAGGGAGGAGAAACCAGCGAAATGTATTTAAGCCGTTCTTCCGAATATACAAATACGGCCATTGAAGAGATCAGGAAATTAAGCAAAGGACTGACAACAGATACCATTAATGACCTTGGACTTTGCAAAGCAATTGAAAATATTTCCCGGGACACAATGGAAGTAAACCCTGTAAAAATATTCTTAACACTCAAGGGTTTTGATGAACATTCTGTCGGTAATAAATTTAAGCTGAATGTTTTCAGAATCGTACAGGAACAATTGAATAATATCTTAAAACATGCTAAAGCAACTAAGGTTATCCTCAGCCTTACTCAAATTAAAAGAACCATTGTTCTTTCCATTTCAGATAATGGTGTTGGTTTTGATACAAGCCAAAAACAGAAAGGGATCGGAATAGTCAATGTCAAAAGCCGGGCAGCATCATATAATGGAACGGCTGATTTTGTTTCCCGACCTGGCCGGGGTTGTATTTTATCGGTATTATTTCCTATTACAAATCCCGCCATAACTTTATAAGGCTTTCGCACCGATATGATTCTTGCGATCCAAAGTTTTTTTACTTCTTAAAAATAAAATACACCGCCAGCACAAGAAGGCAAAACCCAATCACATGATTAAGGCGAAAGGTTTCATTCTTAAAAACAACGATGGTAAAAAAGGCAAACACAATCAGAGTTATGACCTCCTGAATTACTTTAAGCTGCCATAAATTAAATGGTCCACCATTCTCAGTGTATCCAATTCTATTTGCTGGTACTTGAAATGAATACTCCAATAGCGCAATTCCCCAGCTAATCAGGATTATAGCCGGTAACCCTAAATTTTTAAACGAATTCATTTCTTTGAATCTCAAATGTCCATACCATGCCACTGTCATGAAGATGTTCGACAGTATGAGCAGCCCTATCGTATAAAATCCTTTCATAAATTATGATTCTTAAAGTAATAAGCATGAACCTGCAGGAAAATTTTGTAAGATAATAAAGAATGTAGAGTTGATGTTGTTTGTAGATCGTTTCTTAACCGCAAAGGCGCTAAGACGCAAGGGTCCGCAAAGAGTCTCTGCGAAACTTCGCGCCCTGGCGTCTTGGCGGTTAAGATTTCTAAGATGAAACTATTATTTATTTTACCCGAAAAGCATAGGTCTCTCTTCCTTTCGTGCGGTTGATTTCCACCGACTGCAGCCAATAGTAGCTGTCAATATTTCTATTGACAATATGGATATGATTTGTTGATGGCAGGTGAACTATAAACTTCCCGCTGAAGTTCTGATTGATCTGGAAAGATGTATTGGCTCCAATTTGTAGGTAAAATATACCGCGCACTTTAGGAATCATGTGCAAGACTGCATTGTATGGTCGGGCAATGGTCTGCATAAATGGAGTATAAGGTTCATATTGGGTCGTGCCGGCACTTAAATAAATCTTGAAATATTGGCTTACATTATATTCTGGCTTGCTGAATGTTAAATAATGGTCTATCCGGGCAACAGTATCCGCGAAAAAAAGTGAATAAGAAAAAGCAGCCTTTTGCAGCACATCCACTTTTTCAGTTCTTACCTGGTTCAAATAGTTTTTAGCAGTAACTGTATCAGGAAACTGGACTTCCAGTGTCAGGGTATCCCCTAAATTTATTGTCTCTGAGGTATCGCTGAGCTTTGCATTGATAGTAAATACATATTCATTGGGATTTGGAGGGATTTCTTTCGGACAACCCGCAAATACAAATGAAAGCGATATCAATATTAAAACTCCCTGGCTTATTACTTTCATGTTAAGAAGTTTTGAATAACTATTGCTAATCCAGTAGTCATCTCCAACTATTCTATATGATAAACGTCCAAAAGGAATTACAAGTTGGGTAGCACTGGAGTTCCAGATTGAGAATCTGCCTTCGACTACATAAAAAGAATGAGCGAGGGTAAATCTTCGAAAATTTAGAGAGCTACCTGGTGGAATTTCTTACAATCAGCGAGGATGGGATGACTATGTTTTCTCTCTTTAAATTAGAATTCTTTTTTTGCAGGGCTTTGAATAAGATCATTGCCGCCGCTCTGCCCATCTCAAAAGCCGGCTGTGTTACCGTAGTTAGTGAAGGATTAAGAATTGAAGCGGTATCAAGATTCGAAAAACAGACAAGCTTCACATCTTTCGGTATTTTCAATTTCAGCCCTTCGCAAACTTCATAAATGATTGTAGTTAATTTCTCCACGGATACAAGAATTCCATCCGGCCTGTTCTTTCGCGACAGCAGTTTTTTTATCAGGGAATAGTTCTTCCTGGCATCGTTCGAACAAAGGACAATGTTCTGATCAGGCGCTTTCAGCTTGTGATCTGCATGTGCCTGTAAATAACCCTCCTGTCTTTTGTTGCAAATAGACAGGATGTTTGAGATGCTTAAAAACGCGATGTTGTTACAGCCTTTTTGAATCAGGTGCCTGGTTGCCCTGTAGCTACTTTCGAAGTCGTCTGTAGTTATTTTAGGGGTCTCTACATCTTCGCAAACCCGGTCAAAAAAAACCACAGGTACCCCATTAGAAATTAAATCGTTAATATGATTGCTTTGGGAGGTTTCACTCGAAACAGATATCAATACTCCATCAACCCTTCGTCCCTGGAATTCTTTTAAAATAATTTTTTCATTTTCGAAACTTTCATGTGTAAGGCAAATAAGCACATGATATCCTTTTTCTTTCGCTACAGATTCAATCCCATTGATGGCCAGGGAGAAAAAGCTGTCTGCAACCTCGGGTATCACAACTCCGATGTTTTTACTCTTCCTTCCTCTTAAACTGCTGGCGTAGGGGTTTGGAATGTAGTTAAGCCTCGCCGCTGTTTCCAATACGCGTAGCCTGGTTTCATCGCTTATTTCATGGCTGTTATTTAAAGCTTTGGAGACGGTTGAGACAGATAGGCTCAGGGCTTTGGCAAGCTCTCTGATGTTAATATGTGCCATGGGTTACAGGAACCTGTTGAATATTCAATACGATCACGAAACCGGTTTCGTAAATAAAGCTAAGTGAATCTGCAAAAACCAACCTAAAAAACTTCAATTTAGAACAGCGATTTGCTATCTCTCACTAATACACTTGCCATGGAAATAGTCCCGAACTTAAGTTCTATAGAAAACAATCCTTTAAGCAGTCTGGATGAATGGGAAGACGATGTTTTACAGCGCTACCCCGAACCAGGCACCATTGCCACAGCAAAAACAACCGATGAGTATCGTAATTACGAGGATCCTGCAAGGGATACAGTAAAACAATTTTACAGGCTAAATCACACTTATCAGACTTTCGAATTCGTGCAGCAAAAACGTTCCAACTATTTGAAGTTCGATAAGAAGTCGATGCCTGTATGGGATGCTTTCCAGTTCCTCAACCAATTGGTTGATGATTCCGATCCAGATACCGACCTTTCACAGTTTCAGCATCTTCTTCAGACATCCGAGGCGATCCGCAGAGACGGACATCCAGATTGGATGGTGCTTACAGGACTCATGCATGATATGGGTAAGGTCCTTTGTCTATTTGGCGAGCCTCAATGGGCGGTTGTAGGTGATACATTCCCAGTAGGCTGTCCTTATTCAGATAAAATTGTTTATCCTGAGTTTTTCAAACTGAACCCTGACTATTCCAACCCTGAATACCAAACACAGTATGGTGTTTATGAAAAAGGTTGTGGGTTGAGGAATGTTACAATGTCGTGGGGACATGATGAATATGTTTACCAGATGTTGAAAGACCATTTGCCGGAGAGTGGCCTGTATATGCTTCGCTATCATTCATTCTATTCCTGGCACCGTGAAGGAGAATATCAATACCTGCTGGACGATCATGACAGGGAAATGCTGAAATGGGTGGAATTATTCAATCCATACGACCTTTATTCGAAGAACCCAGAGCCCCCAGACTGGAATAAACTAAAACCTTATTACGAAAAACTTGTCGCAAAATATCTTCCGCAAACATTGAAGTTTTAAAAGAACAATCTCTTAATGATAAAGTAACCTGTTGTAAATATCAGGTGGAGCTCTAAGAAATATTTTTGCAGGAGACATTTTAGATTTCGTTACACTTTAATAATTCGATGACCAGACATCCGTGCCAGTTTTTTTATAATCAAAACTAACCACACACATGTGCAACATCTGCATTTCGCATCGCTACCTGCGATGCTTTCTCGCTGTTTTAATTACTTGCTTTTGCTTTTTGCTTCCAGGAAAAACTTTTGCGCAGCAGACCGTCAGTGGAACTGTACGGGATGCTAATAACCAGCCTCTCTCCGGAGCAACAGTAACTGTAAAAGGTACCTCTCAATCAAGTGTTACCGATGCCAGAGGAAATTTTACAATTTCAGGAATTGGTAAGGACGGCATACTTGTTATTAGTTATGTTGGCTATACCACTCAGGAAATAAATGTGGGAAATCGCAACAGTTTTGATATTTCCCTGGCTACAACCACAGGCGAACTAGGGCAAGTTGTAGTAGTTGGTTATGGCACCCAAAATAAAAAGGACGTAACAGGTTCGGTCAAATCATTAAAGAGTGATGGCTTCAACCGTGGAATTATCAATTCGCCTCAACAACTTTTGCAGGGTAAAGTTCCAGGTGTAACGGTGACTTCCTCAAGTGGAGAGCCTGGAGCACCTATTGGTATTACCATTCGTGGGCCGGGCGGTGTAAGAACAGGAAGCACGCCATTATTTGTGGTGGATGGTTTGCCACTTGATAATTCAAGTACCGGTGGTGGTGACCCATTAAATTTCATTAATCCACAGGATATAGAATCTATCGATGTGTTGAAAGATGCATCTGCCAGTGCCATTTATGGTTCAAGGGGTGCGAATGGTGTAATCATCATAACTACTAAAAAAGGAAAGGCCGGAGTGTCAACGCTTGGATTTTCTTCGACCCTTGGTATTTCGAAATTGGCAAATAAAATCCCTGTCCTTTCAGCTTCTGAGTTTCGTGTAGAGGTGGCGAAAGCGGGAGGTGTATTAGATGATAAAGGCGGAAATACAGACTGGCAGGAAGAAGTCACCAGAACAGCCTTAACTCAGAATTATAATCTCAACCTGAGTGGTGGCACAAGTAAGCTCACCTATTTTGCTTCACTTGGTGCGCAAAAGCAGGAAGGCATTATAAAGAAGAATGATCTCAACAGGTATTCTGGCAGATTCAATGTTACTCAAAAGTTTTTACCTGATGACAGGTTAGTGGTCGATCTGAATTTAAATGTCGCAAATACAAAACAACAGCGTCCACCCATCACTACCATAGTGGGCGATGTGCTTATAAATAATCCAACTTATGCGCCTTATGATGCAAATGGCAAACCCGCCATCTACCAGAATTTCAGTAACCCATTGCTGTATTTTGATCTTGACAGGGAAGTCACAACCATCAACCGCGTGATTGGTAATATCTCACCTTCCCTCAAAATCGTAAAAGGACTTACTTATAAACTCAACTTCGGTATTGATAACTCTAATGCAGTGCGTGATGTTGTAGCGCTGCCTTTTGTATTGCCTTTTCGCGAAGGAAGGCTTGAAGAAATTTACAACTGGAATAGGAACACCCTGGTTGAGAATTATCTCACATACACCTGGAGTAATCCAATACACAATATATCCGCACTTGCAGGACATTCATACCAAAAGATATTTGTGCAGCAGCGAAACAGCAGCATTAACAGGTTTGTTGTGGGTGGCATAGATCCGGTATATAATCCCGGCGTTGGACAGGATCTTACATTATTAAATAATCGACCAGGAGGTTTTGCATTTACTAATGAACTGCAGTCATTTTTCGGAAGGGTTACTTATCAATACAACAATAAGTATCTCCTTACCGTAAACTTCAGAGCAGACGGATCTTCAAAATTTGGTGAGAATAATAAATATGGATATTTCCCATCTTTCTCTGCAGGTTGGAAAATATCTGACGAAGAATTCTTCAATACTTCTCTGATCAGTCTTTTAAAACTCAGGGCTGGTTGGGGATTGACAGGTAACCAGGAAATTCCACCAAAAATTACACAATCCCTGTTCCAATCACTTGGATCAGCAAGTTATCCCCTCTATCCTGCTGCCGGAAATTATCCAGCTGGATATGCCTATACAAGATTGGCTAACCCCGACATACAATGGGAGTCTTCTGAACAAACAGACATTGGTCTTGATTTCGGTTTATGGAGCGGAGCACTATCAGGTACGATAGATTATTTCAGAAAGACTACCAATAATATTCTCCTCCAGGTAATTCCAGCAGATCCGGTTCAGCCTGCAACTGATGTGTGGACTAATGTAAAGGATATGGAGATCACAAACCAGGGAATTGAGTTAGAATTGGAATACCGCCGCAGGGCCTCTCAAGGAGGAATTGGATTTAATGTGGGTGGCAATTTTACCTATATGAAAAATAGGGTAGAAAATTCTCCTTATACAGTTATCCCTGCTGGTTCAGTATCCGGTGCAGGTATCACATCATCTACAATTAATGGTTATGTAAATGGCCAGCCAATCGGTACTTTCTTCCTTAAAGAATTTACAGGATTTGACGCCAACGGTTTAAGTACCTATCGCGATCTGGATGGTGATAACATCATTACAGACAAGGATAGGATATCAGCGGGAACTGCGTTGCCGAATATATTTTACAGTTTTTATGGAGGCGCTTCCTACAGAAATTTTGATGTGAATATTAATTTCGATGGCGTATCAGGAAATAAGATCTATAACTACACGGAGAATGTGAGCTTTTCAAAATTGAGACTGGCTAAAAATGTGAATACAACCAGGTCCGCAATTGCCGATCCAAGAGAATCCATAAATAATGCAACACCGGTCACAACGAGATATCTCAGGGATGGCGCATATCTGCGGTTGAATAATATCTCTCTTGGGTATAATGTGAATCTGAGAAGCCTGCGAATTCAAAATTGGGTATCGTCAATACGTATTTTTGCAACAGCTCAGAATATTTTTGTAAGCACTAAGTACAATGGCTATGATCCTGAGGTTAATATTGACAGATCTATTTCAGGGGTTTCTTCGTATGGCATCGATTTTCTCACCTATCCAAGGGCTAAATCATACATTTTCGGTTTGAACTTCACATTTTAAAATAGAAAAAATGAGTAAAAGAATTATAACGCTGCTATTGATCGTAATGAGCGTTGCGTTCATTAATAGCTGTACAAAATTAAATGAGAAGGTGCTGGATGAATCTTCGGTTTCCGGTCTTACTGACAAGCAACAAGCCGAAGGTATCATTGCACCAGTTTATGCTAAGCTGACAGATGTCTTCATGCATACTAATTACTTCGCCCTCCAGGAAATTTCCACTGACGAGGCAATCCTGCCTTTCCGCGGTGGCACGGATTGGGGTGATAATGGCATCTATGTTCAGTTGCATAAACATGAAAACATCAGTTCCGATGTGAACGTGAGAAATACCTGGAATCATATTTTGATTGGTGTGTCAAGGGCAGTAACTGCAATGAATTCGCTTCCTACAAATACGTATACAGATGCGAAACTATTTCTTGCAGAAGCAAGAGCTATGAAGGCGTATTATTCTTTATTGATGCTGGATCTGTATGGATTAATATTCGTGAAGGAGAGTCCAGATGATATCTCTACTATTTTACGTGGTGAAGATGCTATCAATTATATTGAGTCGGAACTGGTGGCTGTTGAACCAACGTTAGAAACTACTACTGGCCCGGGTCGTATGACAAAAGGAGGCGTTTGGGGTTTGCTTGCCAGGTTGCATCTGAATGCTGCAGTTTACAAAGATCGATATGCTGCCTCGTTTACATTCGCGACTGGCGACATGGATAAAGTGATAGATTATTGCAACAGGATCATCAGCTCCAATACATACGCACTTTCAGCAGATTACTTCTCAATTTTTAATGACAACAACCATACGAACAAAGAATTAATTTTTGCTGTTGATCAGCGTGCCGATCTTGGAAACGGACATAACAGGATGGCATACTTTTCTTTATCGGGTGACCAGTTTCCGCTTCCAGCCTATCCAAGTGCAAATGGGACGGATGGTCCTGGAATAACACCTGAATTTTATCGTACCTGGGTTAATGCCTACGCTCCGGTGGATCCAGCATTAGTTGACGGACGGTTTTATAAGCAGAACATGGTGATCCCTGCTGATTCATGCATACCAGCTGCTAACTTCAATATTGATCGCGGAATATTGAGAGGCCAACAATATGGCTTGCTGAGAGTGAACGGACAATTTTTGAAATGTGCGAATGGAAATATGAGGGTAGGAAAATTATTTAGTGTTACCCGAAACCGACCTAATTCACCAGTGAACTTCACCGAACAGATTGATTATACAATTGCCGGCAGTGATTATAGCACTGGCTATCGAGTAGAGAAATACGAATTCAGCAAAACTTCAGTTAGTGGAAGGAATTTTGGTGATCACGATATTATAATCTTGCGCCTTGCTGATGTATACTTAATGCGTGCCGAAGCAAAACTGAGAAAAGGTGATGCAGCAGGAGCTTTAGCTGATGTAAATGCTGTTAGAGCATCGCGTACATCTTCAACTCCTCCTCCACCTTTGACATCAATGACCCTGGATCTTTTATTTCGTGAAAGAGGATTCGAACTTTATTGGGAAATGGTGCGCAGAACAGATATGATACGTTTTGGGAAATATGAGGGCACATGGACTGAAAAATCAAGTACTGATAAACTGAAAAGGGTATTCCCAATTCCTCAAACTGCAATTGACGGAGCATCTAATTTACCGGGATATCTGGTGCAAAATCAAGGTTATTGAGTTTGGTAAGGATTTAACCGCAAAGAAACAAAGACGCAAGGTTTCGCAAAGATTCTTCGCGGAACTTCGCGTCCTGGCGTCTTGGCGGTTAAGTCCACACTATAATAACCAAGAACCAAATAACAAATTCCAAAGAATAAGGACTAAACCCCAACAATCAAGTAATTTTAAAATTTGGTTTCATTCTCTGGATCTATTATTTGAGATTTTGTGACGTAGATCTTAGGCTCCAAGGAGCACCTCCTGGGGATTCTTATCGATTAAAAGGAGAATTATCTTCAGGATCGTACTCTACATAAACAAGTTTCAATTCCTCTTTGGTACAATTAAAAGGCAATTCACAAACCATAACTCAAAACCTTGAAGGAGTTTAAATTCCTCTATGGTACAATTAAAAGAAAAGTATCCTCAGAATTTGAAGAGAGGTATAGGGGGTTTCAATTCCTCTATGGTACAATTAAAAGTCATAAATGATCAGGCAATCGATGCATACAAATTAGTTTCAATTCCTCTATGGTACAATTAAAAGTGGAGCTATTGGAGATAATCACCTGTGTTCTCGATAGTTTCAATTCCTCTATGGTACAATTAAAAGATACCCAGTTACAAAGAAGTCTGCTTCTTTGACTAGTTTCAATTCCTCTATGGTACAATTAAAAGCCCTTTCGAATAAGTTCCTTCGCAGGATTATTCTGTTTCAATTCCTCTATGGTACAATTAAAAGAAACACTTTTTTTATGAACAAGGAAGAAGTAATAAGGTTTCAATTCCTCTATGGTACAATTAAAAGCATTCCTTTTTAAAGGTTTATTTTGTTCCTCTAGTCAGTTTCAATTCCTCTATGGTACAATTAAAAGTTTAACTACGTTAACAGGGGTTAAATATTATCCATTGTTTCAATTCCTTTAAGGTACAATTAAAAGTTTCAGTTTAGGTCTGTCTCTTAATTTCAATCTCGTGTTTCAATTTCTCTATGGTACAATTAAAGGTGTAATATTCAAGGTGGTGTTTTGTGCAGTACCGTGGTTTCAATTCCTCTATGGTACAATTAAAAGGCCCCTCTACCTCGTCACCTGCACCACCGATCAATTGTTTCAATTCCTCTATGGTACAATTAAAAGCAACACATCAAACTCATTGCGCCCGCTCAGAACCTGTTTCAATTCCTCTGTGGTACAATTAAAAGTGTTTCTTTAAGAACCTGACCCTTCTTTCCGATTTTGTTTCAATTCCTCTATGGTACAATTAAAAGAAAAAAAATTCCATAAGTGGTGAGTCGTACCTAAATGTTTCAATTCCTCTATGGTACAATTAAAAGAAGACGTAGACATCTTGTCTCACCCGGAGGAGTTGTTTCAATTCCTCTATGGTACAATTAAAAGCAGTATTCATCTTAGGAATCAACCTGGTTGAATATGTTTCCATTCCTCCATGGTACAATTAAAAGCCTCGCATTGGTGAAGTACTGCACACCTTCTGACTCGTTTCAATTCCTCTATGGTACAATTAACAATGTCGTTAGAAATTCTGTTGGGTGCCCTGTTTGACTGTTTCAATTCCTCTATGGTACAATTAAAAGCCAGGCTTCTCCAGTGGATCTCCCTGCTTCTGCAGTTTCAATTCCTCTATGGTACAATTAAAAGTATTGCCGAGGTATTGGAAATGAACAGAACACCATTGTTTCAATTCCTCTATGGTACAATTAAAAGATATAGACTAATCGGGAATGGAGTTGCAGTTCCTAGTTTCAATTCCTCTATGGTACAATTAAAAGAACAAAGGAATCCCAAGTGGCTATGCATCCTTGAAGTTTCAATTCCTCTATGGTACAATTAAAAGTGGAGCTATTGGAGATAATCACCTGTGTTCTCGATAGTTTCAATTCCTCAATGGTACAATTAAAAAGTACAAAAACTACTATGCAAATAAACAAGAAGAAATGTTTCAATTCCTCTACGGTACAATTAAAAGAAGACGTAGACATCTTGTCTCACCCGGAGGAGTTGTTTCAATTCCTCTATGGTACAATTAACAATGTCGTTAGAAATTCTGTTGCGTGCCCTGTTATGTGGTTTCAATTCCTCTATGGTACAATTAAAAGTCATAAATGATCAGGCAATCGATGCATACAAATTAGTTTCAATTCCTCTATGGTACAATTAAAAGTTGACGGATTTTTCTCTGAACAAATGGGCCGTTTGTTTCAATTCCTCTATGGTACAATTAAAAGATAGCGGCAATCGCAGCTCTCCTGGTGAATGATATGTTTCAATTCCTCTATGGTACAATTAAAAGAAGTAAATAGTTTTCAATGTTTTATCCCCTTAAAAGTTTCAATTCCTCTATGGTACAATTAAAAGCATGCCTTAAGAAGATGTTCGTCGGCATTGCTAAAGTTTCAATTCCTCTATGGTACAATTAAAAGAGCTACACCGTCAGAGTCCTCTCGCGAAGAAACGTGTTTCAATTCCTCTATGGTACAATTAAAAGCAGAGACGTCGCCGAGAAAGGGCGTTATGGCCATCAAGTTTCAATTCCTCTATGGTACAATTAAAAGTGTCTCTAAATTTTCCTCAAGTGTTTCCTTAGCAAGTTTCAATTCCTCTATGGTACAATTAAAAGTGATGCAGAACTACAAATGTGGTATTTGTAAACAGGTTTCAATTCCTCTTTGGTACAATTAAAAGGCGGTCGTAAACCATATGCAAACAATACGATCAGGTTTCAATTCCTCTTTGGTACAAGTAAAAGCCGACAATTCCTCCTTCACGGAATGAGGCAGTTTTAATCTTGCTGCCGCCTATTTCTACTTCCGTGTATTTCTGGGGCCGTTGCGGGTAAGTGGTTTCACCGATCATTTTCCTTCGTAAACCGTATCGGAAGTATGCTCCATGCGGATGCCATTGGAAAACACCCACAGCTTGCGGTGGCAGATGAAGAAGTAGTTGATATGCGTGGCGGTGAGGTGCATGATAAATAAGGCCGAACAATATCCGGCCTTACTGATATTAGCTGGATAAAGAGTACTTTTCTATCAGGTCGCCTAATTTATCTTCAGCCTGCTCCAATGCATCTGCTTTTTCGCCAGCAGTCTGAATGTATCCACCTGCATTTAGCGTGATGAATATATCAACCCCTTTGAGACCTTCCTGTACAATTGGCAACGCTTTATTAGAATCTTCCTCAGACAGTTTTGCGCGGATACACCCGGCAATGAGATTTGCATTCTCACTAATGCCAAGGGCTAATGTCTCCATCAGACTAAAAGTTCTCGCTTGGTTAGATGTGATGCGCCAGTTAATGATAGCTTTTGCCAATGCTTTCATCCACTTAATTTGTAGTTCTTTTGGTGTAATTAAACAAGGGCCAAAAACATTTTTCCCCTCTGCCCATCCATTTGCTTTTAGCTTTTCTACGGTTTCGGCCGCCATCTCAGGCTCAAATGAATTCAGGCTTACAGTAAACAATCGGCGAAGGTCAATAGCAACGTCCATTACAAATAGGCCTGAGGCCCGTGAATTGTTAGGAATCCACTTGCGACTTAGGCTTCTGTCCTTCCCCTCTAAAAAGTTCACTATTGCATCCTTGTTCAGTACATTACCTTTTTCATCACGTACAATAACGGCATTGTTAACACGGTCGCTCCGGTCAAATGAAATATTCTCTGAATCAAGTCCTGCTAACAACGGATGCAAGCCACGCATTGCAGATATGGATAGCGGACTTCTACGCTTTAGCGTTCGATCCTTGCCACCTTTAGCTGCCTTCATCCAACCACCAAAAAGCTGGTCGGGATAAGAGGGGTCGCAGGTGCCGAAAACTTCTCCTTCCTTCAGGGTTTTATCTTTCGTAACATCAAAAAGAAATGTAGTGGGTGACAGCGCCATTCCTAAATTCTCACAAAGTGATTCGAGAATAGATCGCTTTACTTGTTGCCCGCTTGAATAAGGAATGCGGCGGTTAAACTGTGTATCGTAGTAATATTTCTGTCCTTCAGCTACGCAGAAAACCGTGTGTTCCGCACGCTTCAGCGTACGAATGTAGATGGTGCTCATTGATGTGTTATTTTAGAAGGTTATTTTTTGAATTTCTATTTTGATAGGCATAATCAAATTTTAACAGCGTAACGAAATAGCCAAATTCTTCATTGGTCATAAGATGTATTTCATCACGTAGTTGTTTAAATAGTTGCAAGTCAACATCTGAAACATCTTTAATCACCTGCACAAGACCGTCGAGAAATACTTTCTTAGTTTTTGCCGGAAATATTTCGTTTTCCAGCAGATTGTTCCGGTCTGTTTTTGTGCCTGCCGCCCTAAAGCGATTTAGGGCTGCCGCTACACCTTCAGTATAGTCGGTGATTTCTTCTTTGTTTTTTGATAGCATAGTTATAAGCCACGTTTTATAAGCATGAAATGATAGAGTGTCTTCTTCTTTTTTAAATGACAGGTTTGATGAATTGTGGAAATAGCTTTTCAACTTCTCTGGGCGTAACGCTTGCAGGCCAATACTTCCTAACTCGCAAGCTCTCTTGATATGCAGACCAAAAAGGGATTCCAAACGTTTGACGTCAATCCGTTGTTCTCCAATAAAAAGCTTTCGGTACACTTCAATCAAGCGTGTGCCTGATTGAAACTGAAAAGGAATAAAGCCAATAGTCTTGTTGGTTTGTCCCAATGAATACACATAGCCAGTAGAAACAGCTTTAGGCATTTGACGGGAAATACTGAAAAAGAGATCCGTCCAATTAATAGTAGTGGCTTCAACGCCATCACTAGTTGACTGAAAAATTCCCTGTTGCTCTAAATAAGCATAATCAAAAGGCTCTTTGTAGTCTTTACCATAAACAAAAGAGAGCCATTGTCCATTCCAAGTATTGATTTGGTTACCCCGAAGCTTTTCTAATGTTGGCTCGTTTAAAAAGCGCCTATACACCTGCCATCCTTCAAATATTTTTAGCAGTATATCTGGCTGGTCGAAGAAAATGGAATAGCCGCCAGCCACCCCTAAACCCAATCCGCTGCCTATCCACGACAGATACACTTCTTCTTCATTCGTGGGAATGGCAATATCAGAAACAAGGCCGGAGGTGCTTGCAAATTCACTTTCTTCTGATGCGGGAAATCCGATCGCGATACTGGCTTCAGGTCTTCCAGCCACAACTTTTGTATGCAGGTTTGTCAGTTTTTCCCGACGTTCATCAGCATTAAGTAGGTGTGGTTTTTGTCCCGTCTTCATTTGCACAAAGGGCGAGTTCGTAATCCACTGCATGTACTTTGAGTGATTGTAAAACAGTATAAAATAATGTCCTTCAAAAAATTCTTTAGCACTCAATGCTAAGCCATCTTTTTTGTTGAATGCATTTAAAAATGTTCTTCCAATTACAGATGCGATCATACTTATATTATTTGATAGGAGCTCTTATAAAACTGTCTTTTTACTTTTTCTTTGTTTAGTCCTAAGTCGACCGAGTAAGCTGCGTCCGGTACTATGAAAGGTTTGTTCCCTTTGTCTTTTATCTGATCCATGTTTTTTACTGTCCAATAACGCATTGGGATTTCGATCTGCATCCTTTCCTCAAAGTCGCCATTGTAGTAATTATCTTTATCCGTCTCCAGAATACACACTGCGGAATCGATTTCTAATACGTCCAGTAGGTACGACTTATTCTTATGCGTCAGCATTCCCAACGAAAAGCTCCCGTCCTGTTTGAAGTGTGCATGTTCTTCTATGTCCAAAAAATCAATTTTCGGAAATACGAGGTCTATTTTTTCCTGCAAATACCGCTCGTGCAAAACATCAGCGTTAGGCAGCACAGAAAACGTTCGCTGCAACACACTAAGTTCATAAGGTTTAGCTTCATCCTCACTTTCCGGTGGGGCAATCACATACACCGGTTTTAAAACACTTTGGACCAATCGCTTTCTGTTGATTCTTCCAAAGCGTTGTATCAGGGCATCAAGTGGGGCGGATTCCGAGATCATTACATCAAAGTTGATATCAAGGCTTACTTCTACTATTTGCGTGGAAACGACGATGCAGGCTTCCTTCGATGTGTTGAATGTTCCGGTTGGTTTGCCGTTTTCATCAAGTCCTATTAATAGCTTTTCTTTTTCATTTCTATCACATCGGCGAAAGCGACTATGCAATAAAAGCTTGTCAATGTTTGAATATCTAACATCTATTTCTCTATATAAGTTCTGCGACCTTTCTACCGTATTGCAAACCAGCAAAACCTTTTGACGGTTTTGAACTGCATAGTCAATAATATTCCAAGATGCAGCTTGATTTTCCAGTTTGTGAACGATATGGCGATCATAGGAATCCAGTTCATCGGGTTCCAGTTTTACTTCCAGCACATTATCCCTGCCTAACAGATCCATAACTTTGGTGTATAATATTGAAGGCATGGTGGCAGTACCAATATGAAGCTTACAATTCAGCGAAGTAAGAATGCTCACCAACTTTAGTACGATGGCCTGGGAAACACCAGTATAGGTGTGTATTTCATCAAGAATCACATCTTCGCCTTGCAGATCTAACGCTATAGCTTCATAACCTTTTATACCGAAAGCAATAGCTGCCAGTTGATGCGGCGTTAACACTTTGATGGCTGAGCCAAAAAGCGGTTGCAGCACTGTTTCTTCTTCTTCACAGTTACGTTTAATAAGCCTCGATGCCGCATGCAGAACACGAATATCAAGGTTAGGATTATCATCTGATAGATCGTGCAACAACCGTCGGAACATAGCATTGATAGAAGCTTGGAAGGGAAGGCAATAAAACACCCTTTGCTTACATCGGCGAAATAGGTAGTCTGTTTTGCCGGCACTCGTGCAGGCTACGACCATAGTATGAGGTCGGAGTGAACTAGCAGGCTTTAAGGAAAGAGGATACGAAGCATTGGTCCGATCAAAAAATTTAAGGCTTGGCACTTTAAATGTCCGGTTAAGATTCTTTGTTGTTTCGTGATTAAGCGACGAGGCAAAATGATCACCTGCCATTAATAAGCCTCGCCATGTCGAATAGCCTCCGCGCTTAATACAACTTTCGCAATAAGTAATAGCTGATTGAAGATTGCCAATTGCTTCTTCTCGTGAAATGATTTTGGTCGATATACCAAAAGCCCCGGCTATTTCTATTGCTTTGGGGGACCACTCCTCCCACTTTCCAATATGATTATTTTCAACATCATCAAATTCTATCAAATCCAGCAAACCGTTTTCACCGGCATCATACTTTACTGACTTATGGTGTCCTACAACCATTTCTATAAGTTGTGGATAGATAGCAATGTCAAAAAGCGATAGAAAAAACAGTGAACCTATTTCATGGCGGTATCTGTTTTTTTTGCCTTTCAGTTTTTGTTGAAATAAATCATGTGCTTTTCCTAAGTCGTGCAGGATAGCACCATAGCGAGCAATTGTTTCATCAATTCTTAAATGACGAGCAAAGCGAACAACGCTTTGCAAAACATGCTCTGTATGCTGTATCAGCGTTGTCCAGTCAGGCCCCGACTTTGCATATATAGTTTCCATGCTTACATTTGTTTCACAGGAGTTCCTACTATCTTTAGCCAACCGTACATTGGCTCATTGTTTTTTTGCCTGTTATATCCTGTCAAGAATGATTTTTCATTCTTCTCAAATACCAATTCAAAACCAGCAAATCGCCCGATGTCTGACTCGTATTCGTCCTGACCAACCTCAATTATTTCCTCCGGAAACAAAATGTCCTCGTTACGGCAAAGACAAACATGTTGCTTAATAGCCTCCTCAGCCAATTCTTTATCCTCGAATGCCACTAGAAGTACGGGGTTTATCATTATCCCACGTATTATGATGGCCGTAGGACGTTCAAACAACATTGCTTTGGAATCCTTTTGCCTTGTTGAGTTCCATCCCCTTGTCTGAATTTGTTCCTGCTGCCCGCTGATCTGATCGTAAGAAAGTCGATAAGATTTTATGTAATAAATACCAGGGGGCTTTTTCAAAAGCTCGGGGAAGAGTTTGCGCTCAATGCCAGTGAGAATGCTCTCTGTCAAAAACTGCTGACTAAATGTTTCGCTATCTCGTACTGCCGTCCATGGCTTAATAAAACCGAATGGACCAGAATATTTTACAACATAGTAATTCATATGTTTCATTTTAAAGCACCAAAACCAATTCCTGTACTATTTCCCACACCTACATGCCAGGCAAATTGCAATTGTTCGGTTGTTCCTTCAATGACCACTGGGCAAACACTTACCCTGTTGCCGATTTCATTGTAGCGAATAATTTTTGTTCGGGGGGTTGCATATGTGGCATCAAATTTTATTGTTACTCCTTCTGATGAAAGGTTAGCGGCTTGTAACTTTTTTTTCAGCGTTTCCGTTAAATATAAACCACTGGATGCATCTTCATATGTAATGTGTTTTTCGTTGTTGTCAACCCTTCGTTTGACAAAAACCGGACTAGCAGTAAAAAAAGTCTGCCCTGTTTGAAAAGCAGGTGCATCGACTATCTGCACCTCTGAAATTGAACTGCCGGAACAAACTTCTGGGTATTGCATGATGCCTTTTAGCAATCGTTTTACCAACTCATCATTATGAGCACTAATAAAAAAATAAGAATCGCGTACTAGGTCAAGGCCAGATTTTTTAGTAATGACGTTTTGCAACCACGAGAAAGAATACAGGCTTAGGCCATCGTGTTCCGCATTGTCTTTTCCTAGCCATTTGTGAATAGCTCCAGTCAAGTAAGGTTGGTAATTGAAGGGAATGGTTTCTCTGTTCCTTGTTAGTTGTAAATACAATCGCATACTTTATATTCAAATAAATAAATCTTCTAATCTTAATCACAAAAATCCTGGTCCAGACATCCCACACACCCCATCCCTTGTGCATTATGCAATCCTAGCCCAGCCCCTAATGCCACTTCCAGCATTTCCTTCGGCGCACTCACCTCCAACCGAAACTTCGTATAGCCCCTGATCTTCGTTTCTGCTTCTGTGCCAGCTTTAATCGTAATTAACCGTTGCTGTGGCCGATGGTGAAAGAACAAAACATCAATACTTACTTCCGGCTCCTCATCACCCACGGCCACCGGCAATCCTACCGCCGCACATTTCTCCATCCAGTTATAATAGAGGCATTCAGCAAAGTCCGCATCTTCAGGGCTGCGGTAGTCATAGTGACCTCTTTCATTTTTGCGTCCCACTACAACAGGTGAAAGTGGTTGCAGTATCACACCTGTTTCACGAACTATCTGTTCAGCCAGGAATTCTACCTGCGAAATCTGAAAGACCACTTTGCTTAACCTGTCGGCCACTTCCAATTGCTGGTTCATAAATAAACCCTTGATAAAATTTTCGGCGGCCAGTGGCAAATAAAAGCAGACCGTTAATTCCGCTTCGCCAGTTCCTAATTGCATCCTGTCGCCCTTGCGCACAAAAGGGGTTCGTATATCGGAAAAGGTAAATAATTTGAAGCTCTTATGTCCCTCCCCATAACCGGTATCATGCAGGAAGGCCGCAAATTCACTGTCAGCCCTTTGTATGATCTTATAAATGGCTGACGAAAGCGGATACTGGTAGTTAAAAGGAAGGAGAGAACCTCGTTGTGTTTGCAATGAAAGCTTAAATCGCATGGCAGCAGCTTATTGGTTAAAGAAACTATCAACTATGGGCTGATAACATTACCGCCATATCAATTTAAGATTTTTAGAACTAGAATCACTGCGAATTTTTCATGCGAGTCATGGATAAAATAACCAACTACCAAATATTTGATTTTTTGAGATTTGGTTTTAATTCTTTGGACCTTGTTATTTGAGATTTGAGATTTTGAAAACTTAACCGCCAAGACCCGAAGGCGCAAGGTTACGCAAAGAAATCCTTGCGTTCCTTTGCGTCTTTGTTTCTTTGCGGTTAAGTCCACACTATAATAACCAAGAACCAAATAACAAATTCCAAAGAATAAGAGCTAATCACCAACTATCAAATATTTGATTTTTTGAGATTTGGTTTTAATTCTTTGGATCTTGTTATTTGAGATTTGAGATTTCGAAAATTTAACCCGTCAAATCTCAGCAATTGATGCAGTTTGTTCTTTCAATAAAAAGTCAAAGAGATTAACATCTTTGGCAAGTCCAAGCTTCTTGCGCAGCCGATACCTGGCAATTTCAACTCCGCGCGTAGAGATATTAACAAGTTGCGCGATCTCCTTATTTGAAAGGTTCATTCGCAAGTATGCGCAGAGTTTGAGTTCGTTGGCTGTTAAGGCAGGATAGCGGGATTTAAGTATTACTAAAAAGTCAGTATGCACTTTATCAAAATGGTGTGCAAAATGTTCCCAATTCTCATCTATTTTGTTATCCTCGCCTAATATTTTTAAGACCTTCTTAAAATCATTCGAAACATTCTCATCATCAATTTTCTTCATTAAAGAGTTGAGGTCATTTCTGATTTTTCCAAGCATCTCCCTTTTCTGAACCAAGTGCATTGTTGAGTTGGCCAATTCTGAATTCTTATGCCCTATTTCGGTCTCAAGCTTTTCATTTTTCAATTTCACAATTTCCTTCTCGTTTTTCTCAAGCTCCAGTTGATGCAAATACTGGAGTTGTTGTTGCTGCTCTTCGTATTGTTCTTTTTGCCCGAGAAACTTTTTTCGTTGATGTCGGTTGAGAAAATAAATCAGCGTAAGAAAAAGTAGGACATAAACAAAATAAGCAATTGGAGTTTCATACCAGGGTGGTAGAATAGTGAATGCGTAATTACATATCTCTGATTCATTCCCCAGGTTGTTCCTGGATTTAACCTGAAATACATAGATGCCTGTGGGCAGGTTTGTATATTCTTTCTCTGGCTTGCCAGACCAGCTTGACCAGCCCTTATCAAATCCTTTCAGGTAGTAGCTGTATTCAATATTCGTCTGCTGTCCATAAAGTATGGCTGAATATTCAAAATGAAGCGAATTCATTCCATATGGCAATTCCGTTTTTGCCTGGGATAAATAGCCGCCGTATAAAACGCTGTCAATTTTTCCTATCGAACGGGCAATTCTTACCTGCGTTTCAAGTACGGTTCGATTCTGCTTGTATTTTTCAAAATCAACATGATAAAATCCTTTTTCGCCTCCAATGATGATGTTGTGCTCATCAAAGGGATAAATGTTTTCAAACCCACTGATTAATTTGTTATTTAACTCAGTGAAGTAAATAATTTTTGGGTTGGCTGTTGATAAATCAACAACGCCCAATTCTTTATTTTGCACGAACCAGATATTTCCGGATGGATCTTCTTTCAGATAACGAATGTTCTTTTTATTCAGGATACTTTGGAAATAAGAAGAAATTTCGAAAACATCTCGTTGTTCATTGTATTCGTACAACCCATTTTCAGTTGCTACTACAATTCTATTTTTGATTTTGAATACATAATTGTTGTTAGCCGAAAGGAGTCCTTTGAGATGATTATAGAGCTTTATTGTTGTGGATTTATCAGGCTTGATCTCAATTTTGTAGATCCCTTTATAAGGATGGGCAACCCAGATTCTGCGTTCATTCTCTACCACTACAAACCTTGCAGATTCGAATTGTAAATTATTGGTTTTGCTTTTGAAAAAGCTGCCATTACTGAAATTATAAAAACTCAGTCCCTGGTAATTTCCAGCCACCATGAGAGAAGACGGAAAGACATTTGAAACGGGCAAAAAAGTCCAGAACCCGCTGGAAGGATCCAATGGTACAGCTGTATTATTTTCAATTAGATATGCTCCATTATGGTGACCTATCAAAAGTCGATCATTAACGATTGAAACATTCCAAACCTCACCTTCAGTATTATCTATTGTCTGAAGTTTGTTTTTGATAAAACTCAGGTTTTGAGAATTATCTAGAGCTACTTTGTACAATCCGTTAGAAGTTCCCAGGTATAGGTGCTCTCTAAAAAGAAGTGTTGAGTATCCCGCACCAATATTCCGGTTTTGGGGATTAATATGTTTTATAGAGTTATTAAAGGCAACGAAGTCTATTCCATTATCAAGACCTAACCAAAGGTTACGGTCGCGGTCTGAATAGATACTGCGAATGTTGTTGTTCTGCAGACCTTCCTGCTGGGCGAGACTTTGAATAAGATTACCCTCTTCGTCAATGATATGGCAGCCTTCAAAAATTGTGGCCAGGGCAATCCGGTTTTTATCAACCACTATGGCCTTGTAGGTCATTTTCTTGCTAAGCTTTTCCAGGTTTGTTGATACTATCTGGGCAAGGCTCTTTCCGTCCCAGATAAATAGTCCGTCTTTGAGGGTGGCAATCAATGAACGATTTGAGTCAAGCGCAACAAAAGAGGTAATTAATGCGCTGGCAGGCAGGTCTGTATTTCTCAAAAACGGCACCCACGCGCCATTTTGAAATATAAAGGCGCCACTTTCTAAATCTTCGGCTATCAGTTGATTATTGCAAGATCCCAGGAACCGCCACTCCGAATTAGTGGGATAAACCGTTATCTTATTATTAGTTAATTGAAAGATCCGTTTGTTGGTCCTGAAGAAAATATCGTTGCCGTAGGTGCAAATATTCCAAACATCATCAAAAGACCGATCCTGCGGAGGGATCAAGTCCATAATAGAATGGAAGAAGAGAAGCCCCTTTTCATCTGGAGTGAAATAACCTATTTCATTTTGGCCGCCTGTATAGATCTTCTGATCTTTTGAGATTTCGAGGGACCTGACAATGGTTTGGTTAGGAAGAGGATATGATTTCCAAAATGTGCCATCAAAACTCAAAAGGCCCTCAAGATTACCAAAATATAAAACCCCATCCTGGCCTTGTTTGATATCCCAGTTCTGGGCACCTGCATTATAGGTCTGTTTCGAATAATTAATGATCTCGGGTAAGCCAATAGTATTCTGGTTAAAAGCTTCTACAGAGATGGCCAGAAATAAAGCAATAACAATCGTCCTCATTTCAAGTTTTGCAATGTGAAAGTAAAAAAAAATCGTTGATGTAGTAATGATGTAGCAGAAAAGAATCAAAATCAACTTTAATATGACATTGTTGTAGTGGTGTTGTAGTAGCTAACTCTTCAGAGTGATGGGTGATCGCTAAATTCACATTCCTGAAAAGGAATTTCAAATAATCAAACAATTGCTGCGTATGAAATTAAAAACTGCTTTGCTGCTGAGCATCATTGCTTGTCTATTTTCCCTACAGTTATATGCCCAGGGTGTTATAGTTACCGGAAAGGTAACTGACAAGATTGGAGAACCTTTAGCGGGCGCTACTGTCAGGATTAAAGACGGACAATCAGCCGCCCAGACGGATGCCAACGGAAATTTCTCGATTAATGTTCCTTCATTAGGTGCCACACTCGTTATAACAAGTGTAGGGATGGTTGATCAGGAAATCCCACTCAAATCCGGCACAACCGTTTACAATGTTCAATTGGATACAAAATCTGGTTCCTTAAACGAGGTGGTGGTTGTAGGTTATGGTACCCAGCGGAGAGCCACCCTCACTGGCGCCATTTCTAGTGTTAAGGCAAAAGATCTTGAAAACGTTCCTAATGGACGTATTGAACAGGCTTTACAGGGCCGCGTATCTGGTGTCACCATTTTGCAAAACTCCGGTCAGCCTGGTTCCAGTTCCACCATCAGGGTAAGAGGTATCACCACTTTTAATAATAATAATCCACTCTGGGTTGTTGATGGTGTGGTTGTGGATGCAGGGGGGATCGGTTATCTGAATCAATCAGATATTGAATCTATCGAAGTTCTAAAAGATGCCGCTTCCTCAGCTATTTATGGTACACGCGCTGCTACCGGGGTTATCCTGGTCACTACAAAAAAAGGAAGATCAGGAAAAGCTGTTGTGAGCTATAATGGGTTTTACGGGACTTCAGCTCCTGCTAAAATGCTCGACCTTGTAAATGCTACCCAATATGCTCTTCTCCGCAACGAAAGTTCAGTGGCAGCGGGCGGAAATGTACTTTTCCCCGATATCGCTTCGCTTGGAAAAGGTACAGATTGGCAAAAAGCAATCTTCAACAATTCAGCACGTAGATATCTGCATGAAATAAGTCTTAGTGGAGGCAGTGAGAGATCCACTTTTTACGTTTCGGCAGGTATTCAAGAGCAACAAGGAATAGTTGCTACCGACATTTCCAAGTATAAAAAAATAAATTTCCGCCTCAATTCCACTCATAAGATTTCCAACATTTTCTCTTTTGGTCAAACTCTAGGATACACTAATCAAAAGAGCACAGGACTTGGAAATACAAATAGTGAATTTGGTGGTCCTTTGAGTTCTGCCATTAACCTGGATCCGATCACGCCTCTGGTGGTTACCGACCGGGCTTCACAACCCAATGCCAATATTTACAACAATACTGGCATTATCCTGGATCCTAATGGTATTCCTTATGGGATATCTAATTATGTAGGACAGGAAATGACCAATCCACTGGCCTACATTCAAACAAGACTGGGTCAGTATAATTGGTCTGATGACATTGTAGGCAATGCTTACCTGGAGGCTACGCCAATAAAAGGATTGCGCATCCGCTCTACTGTTGGGGTGAAAAAAGCATATTGGGGAAATATCGGTTTCACACCTGTATTTTACCTGAGCTCCACAGTTTCTTCAAACAAAAACAGTTATAGTAAAGGTGAAAACAGGGCGTTCAACTGGAACATTGAGAACACAATAAATTACAACCGTAAGTTCGGAGAACATGATATTACGCTCCTCTTAGGACAGGGTACATATGTAGAGAATATTGGTGGAAACACTGGTATGACATTTTACAATTTACCTATCTCCAGTTATAAGGATGCTTCCTTCAGGTTTGATGTTGGACTTGCCAACAGAGACGGCTATGCCGGTGACTTTATTGAGCACCGTGTCATTTCCTTATTCAGCCGTTTGAATTATGCATATATGGATAAATATCTTTTTACAGGTATTATGCGCCGCGATGGATCTACACGTTTTGGAGCTGATAATAAATATGGTGTTTTCCCATCTTTCTCTGCAGGCTGGAATGTCACTAACGAGGATTTTTGGCCGAGTAATGATGTTGTGAGCTCATTAAAGATTAGAGGCGGATATGGTGTCGTAGGAAATGATGCCCTCGATGATTTCCGCTACCTCTCAACTATTGTTGGCGGTTATAATTACTCAATTGGCAATTCCGGAACTGTAACAACTGGATATGCTCCGCAAACACTGGATAATCCTAACCTGCATTGGGAAGAAACAGCATCAGCCGACATCGGTTTTGAAGCACAAGTATTTAATGATTTCAATCTAACAGTGAATTGGTTCAATAAAAAAACAACGGGCATCCTTCGTCCGGTGGTAATTCCTGGATATGTTGGTGTTTCTGCCAATCCATGGGATAACGTTGCAGACATGAAGAATACCGGTATTGAAGTTGAATTGGGCTATCGCAAAAGGTTGGGTGATTTTAATTTCTCAATTAATGCCAACGGTTCTACTCTCAAGAATACTGTGACCTATGTAGCAGCAGATACAAACTTCATTGGTGGCGATGCTGGCTTCCAATCAATGGGCACAATTACACGTATTCAGGTAGGACAATCATATAATAGCTTTTTGGGTTATCAAAGACTGGGCATATTTCAAAATGAACAGGAGATCCTTGATTACAAAAACAAGAATGGCGGTCTTATACAACCCAATGCACGCCCGGGGGATTTTAAGTGGGCTGATCTCAATGGGGATGGAAGCATCACGAGTGGCGATCTTGATAAGACCTTCCTGGGCAGTTCAATTCCAAAATATACATTTGGCTTCACTGTCAATATGGATTATAAAGGATTTGATTTTATGCTGTTTGCGCAAGGGGTAGCAGGAAGTAAGATCTTCCAGGGTCTGCGCCGACTGGATATCTTATCTGGGAATTATTCAACTCGTGCTTTGGGTCGCTGGCATGGAGAAGGTACTTCAACTGATTTTCCAAGGTTGACCAATCTGATCCCAATGGCAATTTCAGCAACATGTCTGATTTCTATCTGGAGAAGGGCGATTACCTGCGCTTGAAAGTGGTACAATTGGGTTATACGTTGCCAAACAGATTGTTCAGCAAATTTGGAGTCTCACGGCTAAGAGTATACGTAACTGCTGAAAACCTGTTACGCTTACGAACTATACAGGTTATGATCCTGAAGTAGGCGGTGGAATATTTGGTATCGACAGAGGCCAATATCCACAGGCACGTACTATTCTTGGTGGACTTCAACTTTCTTTTTAACTCATTAACCTTGTTTAATATGAAGCTCATTCAAATTAAAACGACATTTTTTGCAATCACGGTTCTGGCAATGCTGGGATCATGCAAAAAAAGTTTTATCGACCTTGAACCTAAGGGACAATTTCTCAGCAGAACTATTATTCTAACAGGGATCAAGCCTATACAGGTCTTGTAGCAGCCTATGATGTAATGCGAAAAAATGCAGGTGGTTTTGAAAACATGATCACTATGATGAATGCGGGATCTGATGATAATTTCGCCGGCGGCGGTGGTGCAACAGATGGCGCAGGCATACAGGGATTCTCCAACTATACCTTGAATCCAAATATTGTACCCCGCAGTTTTTGGAGCGATCATTACCAGGGAATTTTCCGCGCAAATATTTTGTTGGCAAAACTACCTGGTGTGCCAATGGATGCTGGCGAAAAGTCTCGCTTTGCAGCAGAAGCAAAAGCCTTGCGTGCATTGTATTATTTCAACCTGGTAAGAATGTTCAAAAATATTCCGCTCTTACTTGAGCCATTGAACACAACCGACATTTATAATGTTACCCAGGCTAATCCTGCAGAGGTCTATACACAGATTGAAAAAGATCTGAACGAGGCTATAACAAATCTTCCAAGCAGCGTTGTTTTATCTACTGAAGCCGGTCGGTTTACGAAAGTAGCAGCCCAGGCCATCCTCGGCAAAGTGTATCTCTATAACAATAAAAAAACCGAAGCGGCCTCAATGTTGGCGCAGGTAAATGGTACTCCTGGACAGGCAAATCAATATGGTAACAGGTTGCTGCCAAATTTTGCCGATCTCTGGGTATTCACTAATAAATTCAATAGCGAGTCATTATTAGAGGGAGTTCATACAAATCAATCCAATGCTGATTGGGGATTTTGGGGAAGCAGTGCCGATGAGGGAAATTCAGCAGCCCAAATGGTAGGACCAAGAAGTTATAATAAGGTAGGTCCAAATGCTCCTGATATCTATCCTTCAGGATGGAGCTTTAATGTGTGGACGCAAGATTTTTATGATCTCATCAAAAGTGATCCCCGTTTTAATTCCACTGTCCTTGATGTGAAAGCACTTGCAGCCGCTGGTCAGGCTACGTATATCGAAGGCTACCAGAATACTGGTTACTTCCTTCGCAAGTTAATACCAATGCGCTCTGATATTCGCACAGGTGGCGGTGCCGTTGAACTGAATTTTCAACAAAATGATTACATCATTCGTCTTAGCCGATACATATCTATTGGAAGCAGAAGCATTGGGAGGCACTGGCGCAAGAGCGCAGGCATTATTGGATGCTGTACGAACAAGAGCTGGATTGACTTCTGTTCCTGTTTCAATGGATGCAATTAAGACAGAACGCAGACTTGAATTGGCTGGTGAAGGACATCGCTTCTTTGATCTTGTGCGTTGGGGCGATGCAGCTACTAAATTATCCGGCAGAGGTTTTAAAGCTGGCAAAAATGAAATTTTTCCGATTCCCTCCCAGGAATTACAAGGAACCAAACTTGTTCAAAATCCTGGTTATTAAAAATAAACTAACATGAAAAAAACAATAATAGTTTTTGGTCTTTTTGTTTTCCTTGTTGGGGGAACAGGTTGTGAAAAAGATGGAATTGATGATGATACATCTTTCCTGACCACTGCAACAACAACAAATGCGGGTAAGATCTTCGATATCAGTAACGATAATTCTGGAAATGTAAAAATTACACCTACCGCCCAGGGTGCCTCTTCCTTCATAGTAAAGTTTGGACATGGCGCCGGTGCAGCAGCACAGGCAAACGTAATGCCTGGCTTTAGTGCCACCCACGCTTATCCAGAAGGAAGTTATACTGTGAGCATTGTTTCAAAAAGTGCTTCCGGAATTGAATCATCAGCAGATTATCCTTTGCAGGTAACTTACCGGGCACCTGAAAATGTAACAGTAACAACTAGCCAAAGTGTTCATACATTGAAAGTGAAAGCAACTGCACTTTATGCTGCTTCTTACCTTGTATATTTTGGCGATGTAGCAAATGAAACAGGCACTCCCCTAACTACTGGTGGTGAAGTATCACATAATTATACAACAGCGGGAACTTACAATGTAAAAGTGGTTGCACTAAGCGGTGGTGCTGCAAAAACTGAAAAGACCACTCCCATCACTATTTACGATGCTTTTGGTCTTCCTATTACGTTCGATTTATCAACCGTCAATGATTTCTTCGGAACTTTTGGAGATAACCAGCAATTCACTGTAGTCGCAAATCCCAATGCCTCTGGTTTGAACACCAGCGCAAAGGTTGGCAAGTTCACTCGCGGACATCAGTCATGGAGCGGAACTTATAGTCCATTGGATATGGCGATTGACATGTCACTTGGCAAAAAAATAAGAGTGTTAGCCTATAACCCTGATGCGGCCCTGATCGGCAAAAGATTAAACGTAGAGCTGGAAGCCGGTTCCACACTTGCAAATGGTGTTGCTGTTTTAAAAACAGCTTTTACTACATCCGGTGCATGGGAAGAATTGGTCTTTGATTTTGGAACAATCGCTAACATCCCTTCCACCGAAAAATTCAAGCAGCTTGTTTTACGCTTTAATGATGGCGTAGACGGTGCAGGCGCTGTTATTTATGTAGATAATTTCAGACAATCCAATTAAAAAAATTAATATGAAGCAGTTCACAACTCTTTGTTTAGCAATTACGCTGCTGTTGATTGGCAGTTGCAAGAAGAAGGACTATAGCATGGGAGATCTTTCAGCTCCTTCAGATGTCACCATCAATACAACTATTGTAGGCACTGATGCTACTCATCCAAACGGAGATGGGTCGGGCGATGTTCAGATCAGCCTTACTGGTAAGAATGTGCTTTCCTATAAAATAGATTACGATGCGTCTGATGGGATAGATTTGCAATTTCTTGCCAATGGAAAGACAACAAGGAAGTATACTAAGATTGGCTTAAATACTTATAGGGTAACTGTATTAGCATATGGCCCCGGCGGTTCTGCCACAACGGTCACTAAAGACATACAGGTGCGCAGTGATTTCACTCCGGCTCCTGCTATCGTTACAAACCTTACTGGAACAGGCTCAAAAACCTGGAAGGTTGATAAAGACATACCCTCACATTTTGGAGTAGGACCATGGAGTGCAACTTCTGCAACCCCCGAATGGTGGTCTGCTGCTGTTAATGAAAAAGTTGGCTGCTGCAATTGTTTTTATTCAGCCTCTTTCACCTTTACCAAAACTCCAACAGGTTATACTCTAACAACTGCTACACCTGATGGTGCTTTCACAAAAACGGGTGACCTTGCAGGTGGACTACCAGGTATTCCATCAACAGGAGGTGAAGCATGCTATAGTTATGGTGGCGGAACATCATCATTCTCATTTGTTCCATCAAGTTCAGGCATTGCTTCTTCAACTCCATCTACCAAAACAGCTATTCTTTTAAGCGGCAGCAACACCTTTATTGGGTATGGAGCTGTATTAAAAGAATATGAGATATTATCTATCACACCAACATCCTTGTATTTGCGAGTTCAGGGAACTGAAACAGGCAATAGCTGGTATTTAAAACTTAAATCCAACTAATAAAAATTTTGTCTTCATTGAATTTTCAGAATCTTTCATATAGCAACCAATAGCAAAAAGCATGGGGCCTTTAAAGCCCTGTGCTTATTTCAGTGAGCGTATTTATCGAAATGCAATGAACAGAATATTAATAAACAGAGTGGGCATGTTTCAAAAGATCTCTAATCGTTGGTTATTGATTTTTTTGAGTTTTGCTGTCATCTCGTGCAGCAAGAAGGAGAATAATAGCCCTCCGGCCGTTGTACCAACCTTGAAAATTGAAAATGCATCTGTTATCAGGACAACAACAGCAAGCACCATGCATTTTAGTATCACCCTGGATAAAACAACCAGTGTCCCTGTATCCGTTGATTATTCATTGCAGGACGGAACAGCAACTGCCCCAAAAGATTACACCACTGCATCAGGAACCATTACTCTACCTGCTAACCAGTCAAACGCAGAAGTCACAGTTCAAATCAAGGGCGATCCTACGGATACGCGCCAGGACAATCTTTCATTCAATGTTCAATTAAGCAATCCAAAAGGATGCACAATTGGCACAAGCTCAGCAAAAGGAACAATCATAACAGAGGATGGGTTGAATTTCACGACTGATAATACTGGTTTTAGCACTCCCTCTACTTATCCGGGTTTAAGCCTTGTGTGGGCTGATGATTTCGCTGGGACAACTCTTGACGCAAATGCCTGGAATTACGAGATTGGTAATGGTTCTGGTGGCTGGGGAAACAATGAACTGGAATATTACACCAACAGCCCAAAGAATGTTTTTGTATCAAATGGAAATTTAATTATTGAAGCACGTAAAGAATCAATCAGCGGTTTTAATTATTCGTCTGCGCGATTGACCACTCAAAACAAAAAATCATTCACGTATGGAAGGGTAGATATAAGGGCAAAGCTCCCAAGAGGAAAAGGAATTTGGCCAGCCTTGTGGATGCTTGGCAATAATATTAACAGCATCGGATGGCCCGCCTGCGGAGAGATTGATATAATGGAATACCTGGGTCACGAAACAAATAAAACACACGCCACCTTACACTACGGCACCTCAACGGCTACGCACGGATCAAAGGGAAATTCCCTTACTCTAAGCAGCGGCACTTTTTACGATCAGTTTCACGTTTTTTCGATGGAATGGAAACTGGACCAGATTAAGATTTATGTAGACAATAATCTCTTGCTTCTTGTGAATAAATCCGATTTAGGGTCAACCCCCTACCCTTTCAATGCTCCATTCTTTTTCATTTTCAATGTAGCTGTCGGTGGTAACTGGCCGGGAAGTCCTGACGGAACTACCAGTTTCCCTCAAAGAATGATTGTTGACTACGTAAGGGTTTTTCAATAAAAATTTGAAGTCGGGAATTTAAGAATTCAGAAACGATCATACGACTCGAGAAAAAAAATTGCAATTCAATTCTGCTGGCTCCTCAAACTAATCAAATGAAAATAATTTCTATAAAGAAGAGATACTTTATCAGGCTTTTGTTTGTCAATCTCGCTCTCTTATTTATTTCGTTAGCAAACGGACAGTCCGCAAAGAGCAAGATATCAAAGACAAAAAATGATAATTCTGTTAAGGTATATATAACCGCATTAAACACCTCATACCGACTAACTCCTGTTGAAGACATTCATTTTGAGGATCCGGAAGCGATGGTTGAACGAAAGGTTTTTGTTTTTGTGGATGACAGCCGCAGCTTCCAAACCATGCTAGGTATTGGGGGTGCAATTACTGATGCTTCAGCAGAGACATTTGCAAGGCTTTCCCCGGAGCAACAGAAAGAATTATTAAGAGCCTATTTTGATCCCAAAAATGGCATTGGTTATACCCTGGCGCGTACTAATATGCAGAGTTGTGATTTTTCGAGTGGCAGTTATAGTTATGTAAAAGAGAATGATAAGGATCTCAAAACCTTTAGCATAACCCAGGATGAGAAATTTCGCATTCCTTTCATTAAGCAGGCAATGGCAATTGCTGGAAAGCTTACTTTATATGTGAGCCCCTGGTCACCACCTGCCTGGATGAAGGACAACAATAATATGCTTCAGGGTGGCAAACTTCTTCCTCAATACAACCAGGCCTGGGCTAATTTCTATGTGAAATATATTAAAGAATATGAGAAACGCGGCATACCTGTATGGGGATTGTCAGTTCAGAATGAACCATTGGCAGTTCAGCGATGGGAATCCTGTGTTTTTACAGGAGAAGAGGAACGTGATTTTATCAAAAATTTTCTTGGCCCTACCTTGCAAAAAAATGGAATGAGTTCAAAGAAACTGATTGCATGGGATCATAACCGTGACTTTGTTTATCAGCGCGCCAATACTATTCTGGGCGATGCTGCAGCCGCCAAATACGTATGGGGCATTGGTTACCATTGGTACGAAACTTGGACTGGAGGAGATATGCAGTTCAACAATGTGAAAATGGTGAATGAAAATTTTCCAGATAAGAATTTAATTTTTACAGAAGGTTGCGCAGAAAGCTTTGATGGCAGTCGTATGAATGAGTGGAGCCTGGGCGAGAAGTATGGTCGTTCAATGATTAATGATTTTAATTCCGGCACCGTGGGTTGGACAGATTGGAATATTCTGCTTGATGAAAAAGGTGGGCCAAATCATGTTGGGAATTTTTGTTTTGCACCAGTCCATTTCGAACCTACAAAAGGATTACAGTACACTAATTCCTTTTATTATATCGGCCATTTTTCGAAGTTTATTCGTCCAGGAGCAAAACGCATCAATGCTTCCAGCAATCGTAGCGGGTTATTGACAACGGCTTTTAAAAATACAGATGGCAGTGTAGTTGTTGTGGTGATGAACGGAAGCGATAAAAAGATAGATTACGAAATTTATATGAAGGGCAAGGTTGCTGCCACAAACAGTTTACCCCATTCCATAAGCACCCTGGTGTTTTAAAGTTTCAGATTGTTAAACGAAATGAGCAGCAAAATTCAAATAATGAAACCTTTTTTTCGAAGCAGGAACTTAATCTTATGCTGCTGCTGTATAACACTTTTTTGCTTCGCAGATTGCAGCAAAAAAACTTCAGGCAATGTCGGAGGCCCGGGGCCGGAAATCCTCCACCAGCTAAATCAGAGGTCGAATTTTATTTAACTACGGGCAATCAGACTTCTTTATTACAGAAGCAAAGCACCAGCCTTGTATTTACGACTGCCTCCAATGGATATCCCGATATATTAGTTGATACAGCACAAACCTATCAGACGGTTGATGGTTTTGGGTTTACTCTTACAGATGGTAGCGCTTCGCTCATTTCATCGTTGCCATCTTCCATGCAAAATGATTTGCTGAAAGAATTGTTTGGTTCTGACAGTACTTCTATTTCTATTAGTTATTTGCGCGTGAGCATCGGTGCGTCTGATTTAAGTGCGTCGGTTTACACATATGATGATATGCCTGCTGGTCAAACAGATGTGACCTTGCAAAATTTCAACCTTCGCAAAGATCAAAGCAGTGTTATCCCAAATACTTAAAAGCTGATCCTGGCCATCAACCCCAATATTAAAATTTTAGGTTCCCCTGGACTGCGCCTACCTGGATGAAAAGCAACAATAACTCTGTTGGCGGGAGTCTTTTGACACAATACTATGGCGTGTACGCAACCTATTTCGTTAAGTACATTCAGGCAATGAAGGCTGAAGGAATTACCATTGATGCCATCACACCTCAGAATGAACCTTCTCTCATGGTGGTAATAACCCAAGCATGTTGATGACAGCCACGGAACAGGCAACGTTTATTAAGAATCATTTAGGGCCTGCATTACAGGCCGCATCCCTAAGCACTAAGATCATTGCTTATGATCATAATGCCGACCGCCCAGACTATCCCATTGACTATATTAGATGATGCCGGAGCAAGACCTTTTGTAGATGGTTCGGCATTTCATTTATATGGAGGCGATATAAGTGCACTGATCCACCGTGCACAATGCATATCCTTCAAAAAACATTTATTTCACTGAGCAATACACCTCTTCTACAGGCGATTTTGCAGGCGACCTGAAATGGCATCTGAAAAATGTTGATTATCGGTTCGATGCGTAACTGGAGTCGTAATGCTCTTGGAATGGAACCCTCGCAAGCGATCCTTATTATTCAATTCATACTCCCGGTGGCTGCACCACATGCAAAGGGGCTATTACTATTATTTCAGGAGTTACGAGAAATGTAGGCTATTACATTGTGGCTCATGCATCCAAATTTGTACCACCTGGATCTTACAGGGTAGCAAGTAATAATACTTCAAGTTTAATTCAACGTCGCGTTTAAGCGCCCTGATGGAAAGAAAGTATTGATTGTGGAAAATGATGGCAGTTTTTCTCAAACCTTTAATATAAATTTTAGTGGTCGCCGAGTCACAGCTTCATTAGATGGTGGCGCAATTGGAACCTTTGTGTGGTAAACCCATATCGTGAGACGTGAGTCGTGAGTCGTGAGACGTGAGACCTGATGCAAAACACTCAAACACTCAAACTTTCAGACATTCAAACATTCAAACATTCAAACCCTCGAACTTTCGAACTTTCGAACTATTCCTCTGGAAATCAATCATGCCCGCCATTTAATCGCAATTATCCTATCTTAAGCTGCCCGGAATTTTGTAAATTACCAAACACGATTGCTCAATTAAACAAGGCTTATGAAAAAGGTTAAGGACATCCTCGGTCGCAAGGGAAGCGCAGTTACTTCAGTTTCACCAACTACAACAGTATTGGACGTATTAAAAATCATGGCCGAGCAAAATATCGGATCTGTGGTGGTTTTGGAAGATGGCGGCTTCAGGGGATTATGACAGAAAGAGATTATTCAAGAAAAGTGATCCTAAAAGGCAAATCTTCAACAGATACCCAGGTCAATGAGATTATGTCTACGGATTTTCCAAGAGTTACTCCTACCGATACCATCGAACAATGCATGCAATTGATGTCGGAAAAAAACATACGCTACCTGCCGGTTTTCGATGATGAAAAACTTTCCGGGATCATATCTATCAACGACGTTGTCAAAGAAACGATAGCCACTCAACAGGAAACTATCAGCCAGCTGAAGGATTATCTTCATTCGAGCATGTAATGTCTCTGGAGAGTTTAACCGCAAAGACGCCAAGACGCAGGGGTCCGCAAGGATCCTCCGCGTAACTTTGCGCCATTGCTGCCCTGGCGGTTAATTCTTAAATCCCTATTGGTTAAAACGAATCACTTCGAAGTCCGATCCCTTTATTTTCTTCAACTGATTCAATTCATCATTATTCCATCGCTCATCCGGAGCACCAGTTATATATAGATTACTGCCGATGTCTGCCAGGATCAATCCATACTTTTTCATCGCCCTTAAGATTACCTGGACTTTTCGGGGATAGGTTGAAATATCAACGCTATTCTTCAAGCGAATCCTTGCTCCCATTGGTAAAGAATACTGTCCACCTGAACTATTCACTTTATGTCTGGCCGGATGAATAAATGCAGGTTTAATATTACTGCTTGAGAGTGTAAAACGAATTGGATGATCAATCTCACCTTTCAATACTTCGTCATATCTCACCAGGCCTGGAAATATTGGCAGACCTGCTGCATCTGCTGAGGTCCAGCCCAGAGGCCGAAGCTGATTTGATCTAAGGTTGAATATAGCACCCGCTGATGCATGCCATTGACCATTTTTGTATTCTGAATTGAACAACTCATACAAAATTCCATTGTCTTTGTCGACAGCAATAACGTGTGCATCTCCTACGCCATTCCCTTCAATGGGTGCGTTGGCAGGAATAGCATAAGGACCGGGATCGCTTTGTTCAGGCCAATCAAATAAATCAACAGCAACCTTTGGTTGCGACCCGCAAACCACTACAAATGGAATTCCAATTGGAGCACCTTCCCAGGTGCCTGAACCAAAATCAGCCTTAATAAAATTTGTTGAAATTCTCCTAATGATTGAATCACTTAATGGATCGATAGTAGCCTTACTTATATCAAGGTTCCAGGCATTATCTGCTGGAAAGATCATGATATCCTCGACTAATGATTTTGAAAGATTGC
>CAWFMT010000005.1:0-1030806 GCA_963817075.1 uncultured Chitinophagaceae bacterium
ATCAAGGCATCCCGTCTCTACATCAAAACAAAGGATGCGAATAACCCAGAGCTACTCCGATATATCGATGGTCACAATTATCGGGTAAATAAGGAGAATGTAAAATTTGGAAGAGTAAAGAATATTCTGCAGATAGTTGTGAGCGGGTTAGGATTCTTCGGATTGCTTGTGATTGTTCTTGCTCTTATGCTTTTCTCATTCTACTTACAATTGATAATCGCAAAGAGTCGTGATAATCTTCAATTATTATTAATGTTAGGATATGCACCCGGATGGTTGACCAGAACCGTGGCAGGCAGATGGATTCCAATCTATACCAGCATCGTCATCATAGCCCTGATACTTACATCCATCTTCCAATATTTCTTTTATAAACTCACCTCTGCCATGAACACAAGTATCTCGCCTTTTATACATTGGTCAGTTCTTGTTTTAGGAGTTGGGCTAATCGGTGATAAGGGCCTATAGTAACTACAGGATGATCAAAAGAAGTGTATAAACTATAGTAAAATCCAAAAATCAAATAACAATAACCAAAGAATAAGAAAAAATAATCAATAGAAATAAATTTATTAAGATTGATAAATGAAAATTCTTTGTGATTTGTTTTTTGGTTCTTGGAATTTTCTTTTAAGTACGAGTTCATAAACAATCGCTGCACCCTGCCCAACCCCAACGCACATAGTCGCCAATCCATACCTGGCATTTCTTCTTTTCATTTCATGAAGTAGGGTGGTTGAAATCCTGACGCCGCTGCACCCAAGTGGATGCCCAATTGCGATGGATCCCCCATTTACATTTACGCCGTCTTCTTCTATATGCAGATCATTGATGCATGCCAGTGACTGGGAAGCAAATGCTTCATTAAGTTCAATAAGGTCGATATCATCAATTGAGAGGTTAGCTCTGTCAAGTGCTTTCCTTGTTGCTGGGATTGGCCCAAGTCCCATCACTGCAGGATCTACTGCCGGCAACCGCCATGGAAATGATTTTTGCAATAGGTTTCAGTTGGTATTTGTCTACTGCGGATTCACTTGCAAGGAGCATCCTGCAGCTCCATCATTAATGCCCGATGAAAGTCCTGCGGTAACTGATCCATCTTTTGAGAATGCGGGTTTCAAGCCTGCAAGTTTCTCCATTGAGGTTTCACGGGGATGCTCATCCTTTTCAAAAAAGATCTTTTCATCCTTTCCTCCTAATATTTCAACTCCAATAATCTCATCTTTCCACTTTCCTTCCTTCAAAGCTTTAAAATATTTCTGCTGCGATCCAAGTGCAAATTCATCCTGCTCTTCCCTGGAAATATTCTTTTGCCTGGCTACATTTTCGGCGGTTTCTCCCATTGAATATGGATGATGCAGTTCTGCCATTTTCTTATTGATAAATCTCCATCCGATGGTAGAATCAACTACTTCCGGGCTTCGATTCCAGGGAGATGAAGACTTTGACATTACAAAGGGGCACGAGTCATACTTTCAACACCGCCAGCAATATATAATTCACCTTCTCCACACATGATGGCTCTCGAAGCATCCATGATGGCCTGTAAGCCTGAAGCACAAAGTCGGTTTACAGTATTTCCAGCCACAGTAACAGGCAATCCAGCCAATAAAGCAGACATTCTTGCCACATTCCTATTATCCTCCCCAGCCTGGTTGGCGTCCCCGGCAATCACATCTTCGATTGCATTTAGGTCTATCGATGGATTTCTTTTTAATAATGCCTTGATAACTATGGCTAGTAGATCATCAGGTCTGATGGAACTAAGCGTGCCGGCATACTTCCCAATTGGCGTTCGAACTGCATCAATGATATAAGCTGTTTGCATAAAGCGCACAAATTAACGAGTTTCGGGATTAGCATTTAGTTGTTTAACCGCCAGTACGCTAAGTTTCGCAAAGAATCATGGGGTTGCCTTGCGCGTTTGTTTCTTTCACCTTCCTTTCATACCCGTTTACCGAAGAAGTTGACAGATGGCACTGGTCCCCTATTCCGAATTACAAAATCTTAATTCGTCCTGGTTAACAAATGAACTAATTAACAATTCAACTATTTAGAGGGTAGCCCCTACGGGGCAAAGAATTCCAAATGCTAAGCACAATTCAACACCTATCGCCCCAATACCAAATTCGCAATTCTAATTCCTTCTTATCAACAACTCAACTAATCAACTATCCCTCCCAATTTTCCCAATTTCCCAATCCTAAGCGTAGCGAAGAACCCAAATTTCAAAATATCAACGACTCACGATCCCCCATCCTCAGCACTTTCACCTTCCTTTCACCACCCATCCGGCCATTGAACGTTACCTTTGCGCCCATGAATTCTGACTCAAAGAAAAATATCAGGACTTTAACCCTTGAGGATATCACTCTTTACCTTGAAAACATTGGAGAAAAGAAATTCCGGGCCAAACAGGTATATGAATGGCTGTGGCAAAAGCATGCCCATTCCTTTGAGGCCATGACCAACCTAAGCAAAGAGTTGCGTCTGAAACTGAGCGAGGAATTCGGTCTGCCTGCATTAACAATCGATGCCACGCAATATTCTGCCGACGGCACCATTAAGAGCCGATTTAAAACATTTGATGGACATCTGGTAGAAGGGGTGCTAATACCTACAGAAAAGCGCCAAACAGCCTGTGTTTCGTCCAGATCGGCTGCAGCCTCAGCTGCCGCTTTTGCGCAACGGGGTACATGGAAAAAAAAAGAAACCTTCAATTTGATGAGATCTATGATCAAGTGGTTCTGATCAACCAGCAATCTGAACGTATTCATGCAAAAAAATTATCCAATATAGTATTCATGGGCATGGGCGAACCGTTGTTGAATTATAAAAATGTGTTGCGGGCCATCGAAAGGATCACTTCACCCGATGGATTGGGGATGTCGCCGCGCAGGATCACCGTTTCAACCGCAGGTGTTGCAAAAATGATCAGACAACTGGGTGATGATAGAGTAAAATTCAAGCTCGCAGTTTCTCTTCACGCGGCCAATGATAAGAAGCGCAATGAGATCATGCCGATCAATGAAACCAACAATCTCAAATCACTCATAGAGGCGCTGAATTATTTTTACAAGCAAACACAAAATGAGATCACTTTCGAATACATTCTTATTTAACAATTTCAACGACAGCGAAAAGGATGCGGATGACCTGATCAAGATTTACCGACAGGTGCCTGCCGATCTCGTAAATATTATCGAATACAATCCGATCGAGTTTGCGCAGTTCAGCAAACCAGAGGAACATAAGTATCGAAGCATTCATGAATTATCTTGAAAAGAACAGGGTAAATGCGAGGCTTAGAAGAAGCCGCGGTAAAGATATTGATGCAGCTTGCGGGCAATTGGCCAATCGTGAATCGTGAATCGTGAGACGTGAGTTAAAGGAAGAATTTCTCGCAAAGAAGCAAAGGCAGCAAAGAACGCAAAGCCTTAGATCTTTGCTCCTTGATAATATTGGCGTCTTAACGTGAAATCGGGATAGTGATCATGAGTCGTGAGAAAATTTCTTTTAACTTCTGACTACTTCTCTTCTTCCTTCGCTCTTCCGCTCTTCACTCTTATTTGCCATCTACGAATAAATTCTCACTTCCGTTAAACCTCACTCATCGATGGTCGTCTATGAGGCTACTAAATAAATATAATTATGAAAAAAATGTTAAAGGCGCTGATGGCATTGATGCTGATCGCAACTGTGGCAAGTGCACAGGATAAAGATGTCAAAATACATCACCGCAAGCATGGCAAAAATGGTATGATCGATCAGAAATTGAATTTCACTGAAGATCAGAAGAAACAAATGAAGGATGCCAACACAAGCTTCAGGGAGCAAATGAAACAATTGGAAAAACAAGACGAGATCACAGTAAAGGAATACAGGACTAGAAAGGAAACGCTTCGTAAACAACACGGTGAAAAAATCCAGGGTTTACTTACAGCAGAACAAAAGACCCAATTGGAAAAAATGAAGCAGGTGAGATCAGAAAAGAGGAAAGGAAGCAGAAAGGCCGGAGTTGAACGTATGAAAACATCACTTAACCTCTCTGATGAGCAGGTCACCAAGATGAAATCTTCCCATGAATCATTTGCATCCAAAATGAAGGCGATTCGTGAAAATCAATCGCTTTCAAGTGAACAAAAGAAAGAGCAGTTTAAATCATTGGCAAAGCAGCAGAAGGATGAGACTAAATCCATTTTAAACAAGGAACAACTTGAAAAACTGGAGCAAATGCATAAGGAACGCAGAAATCGTTCAGCTAAATAAGTTTTAGTTTGATGAATGAGAAAGGCAGCTATTGAGCTGCCTTTTGTATTTTTGATGCCTTCGGAACCAGCAACATGCTGTCCGAACCATCACTACTGTTGAAAAACAGCAATTATTATTTATGAAACAGAAAGGAAATTTTGACAAGTTTATTCAGAAAAAAAGAAATAGCGCAGTAAAAGAAGGATACAAGAAAGAAAAAAAAGAATGGAAGAAAGAGCGAGCTGCAGCTATTGATAAGAAGTTTGAAAAAAAGAGGATTGCAAAAAGTGGATCACCAAATCCTGAAGCAAATTCCATTGCAAATGTTCCCATCGTTGGTGAAATTCCACTCAATAAATTCATCGCCCATTCCGGAATATGCAGTCGTAGAGATGCGGCAGAACTTGTGAAAAGCGGCAAGGTGCTGGTGAATGGAAAAGTGGTTACTGGAACCCGGATTCAAAGTAAAACATGGCGAAGATGTTAAGGTGAATGGAAAGAAGATCAGCATTCAGAAAAATCTCGTGTATATCCTGCTGAACAAACCGAAAGACTTTATTACCACTACCGCAGATCCTGAAGGCCGCCATACAGTTCTGGAGTTAGTTAAACACGCCACACCGGAAAGGGTTTATCCCATCGGGAGGCTTGATAGAAACACCACTGGCGTTCTCTTGCTTACCAATGATGGTGAGCTTGCACAGAAGCTTTCTCACCCCAAATACGAAATAAAAAAGGTTTACGAAGTGCGGCTTGATCGTCCCGTTACTAAAAAGGATTTTGATCAAATCATTCAGGGAGTTACACTTGAGGATGGTTTTGTTGCTCCGGACGCACTTGCTTATCCAGATGCAAAGGATAAATCAATAATTGGAATTGAAATTCACAGTGGAAGGAACAGAATTGTCAGGAGAATATTTGAACAGCTTGGATATGATGTGAAAAATCTGGACCGGGTGATGTATGCTAACCTTACCAAGAAAAATGTAGACCGGGGCAAATGGAGATTTCTTTCGGAGAAGGAAGTACGACTTCTGAAATATCTGAATGCTTCTACCCGAAAATCTTCACAAACAACATGAGCACTAAGGCGCACTCAAACATCTACAAACCCACTGAATGGGAACGGGTGAACTGTCCTTTTTGCGCTTCTGACGATTCTACTCTTTATGAACGATTTGGAAGCGAACTTCAATTTACATATGTGATTTGCAAGGATTGCAAACTGGTTTACCAATCACCCAGGCCAAAGTACAACCAGGAATTTATTGACGCTGCCTATGCCTCCTATTATCAGTTCACAGAAAGCCTTGACCTTAGCAAGAACCCTGATGTGCCGCAATCTTCGGTTGAGATGTTCAAAAAGGAAGTTGCGCATCTTTTGAAATTCGATAAGAAAAAAACAGCAGTGCTTGACATCGGAAGTGGAATGGGTACCTTCCTGCATGCTGCAAAACCTCATTATAAAGAAGCAGTTGGACTTGATGTTTCCGCGGAGATGGGAGCCTTTGTAGAAAAACAGTTGGGAGTAAAGGTCTATCTTAAACAATTCGAAGATTTTCAATACTCAAAGAAATTCTCGCTCATTCACATGAGCCATGTCATTGAACATGTACCAAACCCTGGCACCTGGCTTGAGAAGGCAAAGGAGATGTTGGCACCTGATGGAATTCTCGTTATAAACGTTCCGAATAAATTCTCACTCAGCTTTAGGATGCAGCATTTGTTCGTAAAGCTTGGACTCAAGAAGCAATTTTCTGATGCATGGTCTGATCCAACAAGAACACCAGATCATTTGTTTGAACCTACACTTAAGAGCATGAAGAAATTCCTGAAAGAGAATAATTTCAAAATCCTGGATTATTTCAGTTACAGCAGGAAAGATCCCGTATCAAATTCTTCAATAATGAGCAAGATCATGAACAGGAACCTGCACATTGGAAGCAATTTATCATTCATCGTTACTCCTAAATAATCCTTGATGCAGGCAGAGACCATTCAGGAAACAGAAAACTGGATCGCATTGAACAAGCCTGCGGGATTGTTAAGCATTCCCGATCGAAAGGGTATTGAAATTTCACTCAAACGTTTGTTGCAGGAAAAGTATGGTGAGATATTCACTGTGCATCGCCTCGATCGTGATACAAGTGGGATTATACTCTTTGCGAAAAACGCAGAAGCACATAAATATTTATCCCAGCAATTTGAAGAACGAACTATCGAAAAAATATACCTGGGATTAGTAATGGGTCAGCTTGATGAAAAAAAGGGAACAATTGATGAACCCATTGCAGAGCATCCTTCAAAAAAAGGGATGATGAGAATTGTCAGGAATGGCAAGCCTTCTTCAACTGCTTTCGATGTGAAAGAAGAGTTTGGAAAATATTCACTGGTTGAATTTAATATTCATACCGGCAGAACACACCAGATACGAGTGCATATGCAGCACCTGGGTCACCCAATTGTTTGTGACGAAATGTATGGCGATGGCCGTCCATTTCTTATCTCCTCTATAAAAAGAAATTTCAAGCTTGCCCAGGACCAGGAGGAAGAACGTCCCATACTAAAAAGACTTGCGCTGCATGCGGTGAAATTAAATTTCACCGGCCCTGAAGATAAATCCTATCAGTTGGAGGTTCCTTTACCGAAGGATATGTCGGCGCTTTTGAAGCAACTGAGAAAGTGGAAGAAAGGGTGAGAGTTTGAGAGTTTGAATGTTTGATTGTTTGATTGTTTTTTATTACTCACGATTCACGACTCACGACTCATGTTCTTCGTCCTTGCAGTTAAGATCTTGAAACAAAAAAAGAGGCCGAAGCCTCTACTCAAATCGTGTGTTTAAGTTGAACTGTATTTAAAAAATTCCTATATCAGTTTGTTTCAATATTTGGCTGAGGAGTATATCTCAGATATGGCTTCACCACCTTTACTCCCTTAGGGAATTTCTTTATAGCATCTTCTGTTGAAACAGCGGGAACCACAATCACATCTTCACCATGTTTCCAATCAGCAGGAGTGGCCACACTATGATTTGCTGTTAGTTGCAGAGAATCAATTACCCTTAGCACTTCTATGAAATTTCTTCCAGTTGAAGCAGGATATGTGATCATCAGCTTCACTTTTTTATCAGGTCCGATCACAAAAAGCGAACGAACAGTAAATGTTTCAGAAGCATTTGGATGGATCATACCATAAAGGTTAGAAACCGTCCTGTCTTCATCGGCAATAATCGGGAAGTTTACTTCGCAATTCTGAGTTTCATTGATGTCATTGATCCAACCCATATGTTTATCGAGAGGATCAACACTAACAGCAAGAACTTTGACATTACGTTTTGCAAATTCATCTTTCAAAAGGGCGGTCTTACCCAACTCTGTTGTACAAACAGGAGTGTAGTCTGCGGGATGTGAAAAAAGAATACCCCAGTTGTTTCCCAGGTATTCGTAAAAATCTATTTCCCCTGCGGATGTTTTCGCCTGGAAATTGGGTGCAATGTCACCTAAGCGTAAACTCATAATGAATAATTTAAAGGTTGGATAATCCTGGTTGGAGAGCGAAGATAATGGTTTATTTTATCCACCATTGTCCCCTTGCGAACCCTTGCGTCTTGCCGGTTAAACTCCTCTAAAAAAAATTGTTTTGCTCCTAACGGAGCAAGATATTAGAGAGATGGATTTCGCTACCAACCTGTTACTCCTACGGGGTATCAGAATTTTCGTACTTGACCATATCTTGACACCAGCTTCCTCGCCCCATCGGGGCGAAAGGTCGGTAGCAGAACAGTATGACAATTGAAATGCCGCGTAGCGGGATTACACTGAGTTTAACCGCAAAGACGCTAGGTGACTGCAGATCTCGCCATAAGGAATAATCTTATTGAAACCCATCTGAAAAAGCAGAGGAAGATATTAGAGAGATGGATTTCGCTACCAACCTGTTACCCCTACGGGGTATCAGAATTTTCGTACTTGACCATATCTTGACACCAGCTTCCTCGCCCCATCGGGGCGAAAGGTCGGTAGCAGAACAATATGACAATTGAAATGCCGCGTAGCGGGATTACACTGAGTTTAACCGCAAAGACGCTAGGTGACTGCAGATCTCGCCATAACGAATAATCTTATTGAAACCCATCTGAAAAAGCAGAGGAAGATATTAGAGAGATGGATTTCGCTACCAACCTGTTACCCCTACGGGGTATCAGAATTTTCGTACTTGACCATATCTTGACACCAGCTTCCTCGCCCCATCGGGGCGAAAGGTCGGTAGCAGAACAGTATGACAATTGAAATGCCGCGTAGCGGGATTACACTAACAATCAAAATTTTTTGAATTTGCTTGCTTGTTGAGAGCAGTTTTCAATATGATTATCGATGTAGCGAAATCTTCAATCACCTAAATATCGTTGCGTCTTTGCGCCTTTGCGGTTAAGTTTTCTTATTTCCCCCTCGCCTTGGTTAATGAATCTGTCCCGAACCTGTTCTTCACCTCATCTATCGCTTTATACAGTTCAGATTTTTTTTGAACATCAGCAAAAAGGTTGGTTTGAACTGCTTCATCAGTTAGTTCGCTTAACCTCACTCCCAACAAACGAACTGGCTCCCCTTTTCTCCAAAGTTTGTGAAATAGCTGCATGGCCTGGGGGATCAGTTCATCATCATAAAATGTATAAGCAACGCTCGATTGACGTGAAGTGGTTTCAAAATCGGGATACCTGATTTTTATGGCAACACATCCGGCCATTTTATTTTCCTGCCGCAATTCATATCCAACACGTTCTGTCATCTTAACAAGTTCAGTCAGTAACTCTTCGGGATTACTTATGTTCTCATCAAAGGTATTTTCAGTTGAGATGGATTTCGCTTCATGGTATGGTTCTACTTCACCAACGTGAATTCCCCGAGACTTGTTCCAAAGATCGACTCCATATTTACCAAACCTCTGTTCAAGAAACTCTATTGATTGCTCGCTGAGGTCCTGAATAGTTATAATCCCAAGTTCATTCAGTGCAACTGTAGTTTGCTCTCCAACACCTGGAATTTTACCCACCTTCAGGGGCGCAAGAAATGCCTGTTCTCTGCCTGGCGGTACCTGGATATAACCATTCGGCTTTGCCTGATCCGTAGCAACTTTTGCTACAAATTTGTTGGATGCCATTGCAAATGAGATGGGAAGATGAGTCTTTGAAATGATTTCTTCCCTTAATTCAATAGTCCATTGATATGGATCGAAAAATCTATCCATCCCGGTAAGATCAAGATAAAACTCATCGATGGAGGCCTTTTCAAACAAGGGGGCTTTACTGGCGATGATCTCTGTAACCATTCTGGAATACTTACTATATTCTCCTCGTGTGCCACTTACAACAATGGCATGTGGACAAAGTCTCATCGCAGTCTTCATTGGCATGGCTGAATGAACACCATATTTTCTAGCTTCATAACTGCAGGCTGCCACCACGCCTCTTTCATTGTGGCCACCTACAATTAAAGGCTTGCCTTTAAGAGAAGGATCATTCAGGCATTCAACTGAAACGAAGAATGCATCCAGGTCAAAATGGGCTATGATTCTTTGGACGTCTGCCATAATAACTGCAAAATTAACTGAGTTGATTAGTTAATTAGTTGAATCGTTGATTGGCAGGAATTAGAAATTTGCAAATGTAATATGGCACCACTGTCGGCTGTCAACGTCCACCGACCAACTGACAACGAACAACGAGAATAACTCCAAACTCGAAACACCAAACTCGAAACTCTTAATTTTATCTGATGAACATGGAATGGATAAAAACCGGGATAGCTCCGCTGAAAGATCTCATTGCCTTCCTCAACAAAAAATCACAGACAAATGATATTCTCAAAAAGCAGATCCTCATGGAACTGCGCGATAACCTGAATATTTTTAGGAATGGTTTTTTGAACAATACCCCTTATGATAATGTTATCGATCTGTTGAGCAACGCTGCAATTCAAGAAGCCGTTAAACAAAATTTTGCCTTTCGCAAATTAAAAGGTGGAGTGATCCTTCCCGAACATGTTGATGAAGAGAGGAACAAGAAATACCAAAACTGGACAGCTGAAAAACTGATAGATAAAATTGATGAGAAAATTGTTGAACTGAAGAATATTAAAAAATTAAACGGAGGGAGTTTGAAGGATGTAAAGAATAATATTCCTCTGATGATGAGTAATCTTTATTTCAGATTGAAATTATTGGCGGATTTTATTAGATCAGGACCAGGGATTTAACCGCAAAGGCTACTCGTGAATCGTGAGTCGTGAGTCGTGAGTAATAAATAACATTCGAACTTTCAATCCATTCTTACATCCCCAAGAGGGTAGCTCCTACGGAGCATGGATCATCCTAATTATTCTTTCTACCAACAGGTAGCCCCTAACGGGGCAAAGAAATCCAAAGACCCCATCCTGTATTCTTCCATAATTCCTAATCCCAAATCCTAATTCTTATTCTACAAGATCAAAAAATCGAACTATCAAACAATCAAACATTCAAACTTTCAAACAATCAAACATTCAAACAATCAACCCTCTATTGGTAGATCTCCAACAGCCCATCAGGCAGTTCAACAATCACCTGCTTTTTTTTCTTATCGATCTTTAGGATGGTTTCATCATGCAAGGGTATGAGTGCTTCTTTTTCATTTAGCAAGATCTTGCAGATCAATTGGTGGGGTTGTTCAATCACTTCCAGGATCTCACCTAAATCTTTTTCTTCATTGATAACGTGAAAACCGAGTAATGAGATGGAAGACGATTTGGCTACATATTTTTCGAAATCCTCCTGGCTTAGCCAGACCTGTTTTTGAAGAAATGGTTTGCTGCTCTCTTTCGCATCTATTCCTTCCAATTGGATAAAAACCTCTGTATCGGATTTCATTCTCGCGGATGTTATGAAGTAAGGTAATAATTCATCCTTGAGCTTTTCAATAAAAATTACTTCAAGTCCTTTGAGCGATGTGCGCTTTCCAAGATGATGTTGCAATACCATTTCACCCTTTACTCCAAAAGAGGAAACAATTTTACCGATGCTTTTATATTCTTTCATTGCCGAGCAAAAAAAATCCCGATGGTTCTACATCGGGATCAAAATTATTATGTTAGGACTACCCTTCTGAACCTTCACCTTCAGGTTTTCTTTCAGGCCTGCGCATAGGAGCTCCCGGTCTGCGGGCACCACCACTTCCGCCTCTTCTGTCCCTGTTTGCTTCCTGTCTTTTCTTTATTTGCGTTTCATGCTCTGAATGCCACTTTTGGAATTTATCCATTGCAGTAGCTTCATCGAACAATCCGAGCTTTACGCCGCGCAATAAATGTTTCAGATATAAAACTCCCTTAAAAGAAAGAATTCGGCGAACAGTATCAGTTGGCTGAGCACCTTTGTGGAGCCAATCCAATGCACGTTGTCTGTCCAGTTGAATGGAAGCAGGAACTGTAAGTGGATTGTACGTACCGATCTTTTGAATGAATTTTCCATCGCGAGGGGCTCTAGCATCAGCTACTACGATGAAATAAAATGGTCGTTTTTTCGACCCATGTCGCTGTAAGCGGATCTTGACTGGCATTTTAAATAGAAATTTAAATGCGGTTAAAAAATGTTGTTATAGGGATTGCAAAAATAGCAATCAGGGTGAATTAGCCAAATTTAAAAATACTGCGGGGTTTGTGCAACGATTCGTTAAAATATTCCCTTTTTTCCCATCCCTAGACGAGCACCCATCGGCATTTTGTTCATCATCTTCATCATTTCCTTCATTTGTTCAAACTGCTTCATAAAGCTGTTCACATCGGTTATTTCCTTTCCGCAACCTGATGCAATCCTCTTTCTCCTGTTTTGATCCAAAACATCGGGATTTGAACGCTCAAAGGGTGTCATTGAATTGATTATGGCTTCCACTCCCTTAAAAGCATCATCACTTATGTCAATATCCTTGATGGATTTTCCAAGCCCGGGAATCATACCGAGCAAATCTTTCAGATTACCCATATTCTTGATCTGGTGAAGCTGCTGCTTGAAATCTTCTAGGTCAAACTGGTTTTTGCGAATCTTTTTCTCAAGCTTCTTTGCCTGCTCATCGTCAAACTGAGCCTGGGCTTTTTCCACAAGCGTTGTGATATCGCCCATCCCAAGGATACGCTGAGCCATCCTCTCAGGGTAAAAAATATCAAGCGTATCGAGTTTTTCGCCACTGCTGATGAATTTGATAGGTTTTTGAACAGTATATTTTATTGACAGCGCTGCACCACCTCTTGTATCTCCATCAAGCTTGGTTAGGACAACACCAGTAAAATCCAGTTTTTCATTGAAGGTCTTGGCTGTATTTACCGCATCCTGCCCAGTCATACTATCTACGACAAAAAGGATCTCGTTTGGATTTACTGCAGATTTGATATTGGAGACCTCAGTCATCATTACTTCATCAATTGCAAGCCTTCCTGCTGTATCGATGATGATAACATTCTTGTTCCTGCTTCGTGCTTCTTTCATTGCATTGCCTGCAATCTGAACCGCATCCTTGTTCTCAGGCTCACTGTAGACCTCAATTCCTATTTGCTCACCCAGGACCTTCAGTTGGTCAATCGCGGCAGGACGATAGATATCAGCCGCTACAAGCATGGGCGACAAACCTTTTTTATTTTTTAGATGCTGAGCAAGTTTTGCACTGAAAGTTGTTTTACCACTTCCCTGTAAACCTGCAATCAGGATCACAGCAGGATTTCCTTTTGCATTTAATTCGCTGGCTTCACCTCCCATTAGTTTCACCAATTCATCTTTGACGATCTTGATCATCAATTGGCCGGGACTAATTGCCGTAAGAACTTTCTGACCGAGCGCTTCATCCTTCACTGTATCAGTGAACTCCTTCGCGATCTTATAATTTACATCCGCATCCACCAGGGCACGCCGGATCTCTTTTAGGGTAGCTGCGATATTGAGTTCGGTAATCTTACCCTCGCCTTTAATCTGCTTGAACGCTGATTCAAGTTTATCACTTAAGCTTTCGAACATGTTTACTTTAATTTAAATTCAATCTTGTTGCGAATCGTGAGTCGTGAGTTGTGAAATTCAGTATTTAATAACTTCTTTAACTTCTGAATCCTGACTACTTCCTTCCGACCTCAGGCTTCTGACCTCCGACTTCGGCCCTCGTCACACGGGCTGCAAATATAATTCCATGCGGGGTTTGCGTAAAATGAAAAAGGACTGCACTAGACAGTCCTTTTTTCGGGTTGTTGTAAGAGTAAACTTGGGTTATAGGCAAAATTGTTTTTAGACTCCTAAATATGTTCTTAATGCTTTTGATCTTGTGTTGGTCTTCAGCTTGGTGATGGCCTTGTCCTTGATCTGTCTAACACGTTCCCTGGTAAGGTTATACCTGGCTCCAATATCTTCAAGACTCATTGCGTGATCAACACCGATACCGAAGAAGAAACAGATAACTTCTTTCTGGCGTTCTGTAAGTGTTCTTAAAGAACGGTCGATTTCCTGTTTCAAAGATTCCTTATGCTCAATATTCTGCTCGGCTCTTTCAGCATTCGGATTTTCCATAACATCAATGAGCGTGTTCTCTTCACCTTCTGCTAAGGGAGTGTCCATGCTAATGTGTCTTGCTCCAATTCCGAGTGTTGCTGATATTTCTTCGATCTCCAATTCCAGGACTTCTGCCAGTTCTTCCGGCGAAGGTTCACGTTCGTATTCCTGCTCCAATTGAGAATATGCTTTCTGAATGCGGTTAGTAAGTCCAACTTTATTTAATGGTAACCGAACTATCCTTGATTGTTCTGCTAAAGCCTGAAGTATGCTTTGACGAATCCACCAAACTGCATAGGAAATAAATTTAAATCCTCTTGTTTCATCAAAACGTTGAGCAGCTTTGATAAGTCCAAGGTTTCCTTCGTTGATCAGGTCAGGAAGAGATAAACCCTGATTCTGGTATTGTTTCGCTACTGATACCACAAATCGAAGATTCGCTTTTGTAAGCTTATCCAATGCTGCCTGGTCTCCTTGCTTGATTCGGCCGGCTAACTGCACTTCTTCATCGGGACTAATTAGCTCCACTTTACCGATTTCCTGCAAGTACTTTTCAAGACTCTGAGATTCACGATTCGTAATAGACTTCGTGATCTTGAGTTGTCGCATACTCATAGGCGGTCCATTTTAAGGGGTTTCTAAGGTTAAGTTGTTTAAGAGGTTGTCGTGCTAAAAAACGTAGAATCGGCTATTTTCTTGTTCCTGCCTTGAAGATTAATATTTTAAGAGGTTTACCAGCAATTTAACATTTTATGTAATGTTACCAAAATAAAAATTGTGTAAATAGCTGGTACTCAGCTAACATCAAAAATGATTCTCATTGATAACATCATCTAATTCTGCGATGATCATAAGAAAGAAAAAATTTTGATGCGTTGATTAATTTTCTATTATTGCAGCAATTCGAAATTTGATAATTAGACCCTTTTGATGAGTAAGAAACAACTGTTTACTTTAGAATTCCCGGTAAGATGCTCGCCCTCTATCTTATATGAATTTCTCAGTACCCCGGCAGGTTTACAGGAATGGTTTGCCGATAAAGTTGATGAACGGGATAACGTATTCAGTTTTTCATGGAATGGCTCTATAGAACGCGCTGAAGTTCTGGAAAACGAAGAAGATAAATTCATCAGGTTCCATTGGCTCGAGGCACCAAAGGAAGAGTTCTTCGAATTCACAATTGAAAAATCCGAAGTAAGTAACATTACTATTCTTATAGTAAAAGATTTTGCAGAAAAAAAAGAAATAGCCGACCAAAGTCAATTGTGGAATTACCAGGTCAAGGAATTATTCCATCGTCTGGGTAATTGACCTTCGTTAACACTCCCATTAAAAACTCATATGTCTCTTCTATCAGTGGAATTACAGTAATTGTATTATCAAGGGGCCAGTTTACAGCAAGCTTCAGGAATTTTTGCTCTGAATTATTTGCTTTGATAATTTCCTCCGAAATAGAAACAGGAGAATAATTATCAGGATCAAAATCCTGCCTCCATTCGTCATCAGATATACTAACATGAAAGCCCTTCCCCGATAATTTTTCAGCATTGGAATACAATGCATTTTCAAACAGTGCCAGATACTTTCCTTTAAGATGCAAAGTGAGACTGAAGAATTTACCCCACCAGAAAAAAGTGCGGATCGCAAACACATCTTCCCTGCTAAACAGTCTTGGATAATCGAGAATGACATATGGTAATCCATGGTGTTGTTCACCCCGGGAAATTTTTGGAGGAATGCGGGAAGTTTCTTCTGGTAATAATGATTCGTATTTATTGACCAGGGATTTTGAATACTCCGAGAGGTCAGCAAAAACGGAAATTATTTTTTCAATGATGCGGTTCTTTGTTAAAATCCAATCGCTGTTCCTGACCAGGATTAATTCCTCTTCGGAAAGCATTATTTTTGATGCTTGCATTGCATAAAGATATATTCATCAAGAAACTCCCGTGATCAAGAAGCTTGACAAACTGATCCTCCGCGCCTTCGTAGGTCCATTCATTGCAACCTTCTTCATCACGCTCTTCGTCCTGGTCCTGCAATTTTTCTGGCTCTATATCGATGATATTGTTGGGAAGGGAGTAGACCTCATCACAATTGCAAAACTCATTACCTATGTAGGAGCTACTGTGGTTCCTCTCGCATTGCCCTTGGCGATACTTCTTTCGTCCATTATGACTTTCGGAAACCTCGGTGAATCTTTTGAATTGGTGGCTATTAAATCCGCAGGTATTCCATTGCTTAGATTTATGCGCCCTCTTTTTGTGGTAAGCATTTTCCTGAGTGGCCTGGCATTTCTTTTCAATAACAATGTGATCCCTGTTGCCAACCTTAAAATGCAAACACTCAAGTATGATATCATTGTTACAAAGCCGGCATTTGATATTAAGGAAGGAGTATTTTATGATAAGATCGAAGGATATGTAATTAAAATTGGAAAGAAGGAAAAGGATGACTCAACCATCAGAAGAGTTGTTATCTATGAACAGAATTATGGACTGCAGGATAATGTGTTGGTGGCAGAAAGTGGGGTGATGCGTATAACTCCAGACAAGAGATTTCTTGAATTGAATCTTCACAATGGATGGCGGTATTCAGAGAATGGGAATAGATTGACGACAAATACAGAATTCATCAGGTTAGGATTTAAAGAATATAAAAAGATCCTTGATCTGAGCTCATTTGCATTAAGCAGGACCGATGATAGCCTTTTCAAGAATAACTGGCAGATGCTTAGCATTCGTCAACTTAATAAGGCTATTGATTCTCTCGATCTGGTAAATGAGAATTACAAAAAAAGGACGGCAGAAGAAGTCAAATCATTCATTGATATAGCTCGATATCTTGATTCACCCTGGAAAGTTCAGAAAGTTGTCAAACCCGCAACAAAAACTTTTGCCGAATTCCTGCCAGATACAGCAAGAAGACAGGTCCTGGAAAAAGCTATCACTGCTGTTAATTCAGTGAAAGCAAATATGGAAAGCAATGCCCTCATCTTTGAAACGCAGAGAAGAGACCTTCGTTTTCACCTAATAGCCTGGCATGAGAAATTCACCATGGCAATCGCTTGCATTGTCCTGTTTCTTATTGGCGCACCACTTGGGTCCATCATTCGAAAGGGAGGAATTGGAACACCCCTTGTATTTGCTGTAATTTTCTTCGTCCTCTTTTTTCTTATAAATAATTTTGGAAAGAAGTTTGTAAAAGAAGATGTATTGCTACCACTCTACGGAATGTGGCTGGCAACCTTGATACTCCTTCCCGTTGGAATTTTCTTCGTCTATAAAGCGATGCATGATTCCCAACTCTTCAATAAAGAATTTTACTACCGCTTCTTTCGCCGTATTCGTCCCAGAGCGAGGCCATCAATTTGAAAATGAATCATTCACTAACTTCACAGACCATTAAACATTGAAGAATGAAAGAAGCAAACAATTCAATAAACAGCAGGCGAAAATTTTTGATAGATTCTGCAAAGGCCGGATTGGCGATAGGGATTGCATCAGGTGTAGGTGGAAGTCTTGTCTCCTGTGGTAGCTCCAGATCAACCACTGGATCAGGACCATTCAGTACTTCCTTTCAGCAAACATCACTCCCTTATTCTTACAATGCGTTGGAACCTGTGATTGACTCCATGACCATGGATATACATTACAGCAAGCACGCAGCAGCTTACGCAACGAATCTCCAGCAGGAAGCACAGGCGGCGGGAGTGAACACATCAAAGCCCTTAGAAAATATTTTGACAAATATCTCCCGCTACTCGGCAAAAATGAGAAACAATGCCGGTGGTCATTATAATCATGAACTTTTCTGGAAGAGCATGCGCACAAGGTTGAACGATAATCGCGCAGCTGGGGCTTTATCAAATGCTATAGAAACCGATTTTGGTTCCTTTGGAAATTTCAAAATGGCATTTTCAGAAGCTGCCCGGAATCGATTCGGAAGTGGCTGGGCCTGGCTTGTATCCGGTCCTAATAAGAAGCTCACTATAACTTCAACACCAAACCAGGATAATCCATTGATGGATGTGAGTGATGTAAAAGGCATTCCATTGCTTGGACTGGATGTTTGGGAACATGCATACTATTTGAAATACCAGAATAAACGTGCAGATTATATAGACAACTGGTGGAACATTGTGAATTGGGATTTTGTGCAGAAGAGATTCGAAGCCATTGTATAACCTATTACACGAATAATTACACGAATTTTATCGAATTGCACGAATGAAGTCTTAACCGCAAAGGAACAAAGACGTAAAGGCGCGCCAGGTTCCTTGCGAAACTCTGCGTCCTGGCGACTTGGCGGTTAAGTACTACCATAGCAAAAAATGGATCCACGTAGAGAAAATTTGCGTATTCAAAGATGGGTAGTAATCACGGCCCTCGTTCTCTTTTCCATTAAGGTGATCGCATATTTCGTTACAAATTCCATCTCCATTCTGACTGACGCTTTCGAGAGTACCGTCAATGTAGTTGCTGCATTGATTGGATGGTATAGTTTATATGTTTCATCAAAGCCTAGAGATATAGACCATCCTTATGGACATGGAAAAGCAGAATTTGTTTCGGCCGCAATTGAAGGCACCCTGATTGTAATAGCTGGAGCAATAATAATTTATAAAGCAGTCAACAATTTCATCCATCCTGGAAAACTATACCAACTCAATTATGGATTGATCCTGATTGCCTCTACTGCTATTATCAATTTTGTAGTAGGCTATATCAGTCTAAAAAAAGGAAGGCGGAATAATTCACTTGCTCTTATTGCAAGTGGTAAACATCTTCAATCAGACACCTACTCAACCCTGGGTGTGATGATTGGAGTTGCACTGATTTATTTTACCGGAGAAATGTGGCTGGACAGTGCAATTGCAATTTTATTCGCATTGATAATCATTTTCACAGGCTATAGGATCATCCGGTCATCCCTCGCGGGCATAATGGATGAAGCAGATATCGAATTGCTCAACTCACTTGTTAAATACCTGAATGAACACAAGCGCGTGAATTGGATCGACCTGCACAACCTAAGGGTCATCAAATTCGGCGGAGTCCTTCATCTCGATTCACATCTGACAGTTCCATGGTATCTGAATGTAAACGAAGCGCATGCAGAAATCGATGAATTGATCCACCTCATTCGAAATAAATATGGCGAATCACTGGAATTTTTCATTCATACAGATGCCTGCCTGGAGTTTTCCTGCAGTCTTTGTAATAAGATGGATTGCCCTGTTCGTAGAAGACCGTTTGAAAAAAGGATTGAGTGGACTTTGGAGAATGTATTGTCGAACCAAAAGCATAAGCTTCCATGAATAATGTTAGTACATTGCCGCGAGACGAGGCCCGAATTCCGAAGTCCGAAGTCGGAGGTCAGATTCGGAATATATCATGCTAACAAAATTTTCAAATTTTAAAATTTTCAAATTATTATGATCCCTTGGAAAGATTACCAGGAAAAAAACAAAGAGCGCTTTTTGTCTGAGATGCTTGAGCTCTTAAAAATTCCATCAGTAAGTGCAAAGAGTGAGCATAAGAATGATATGTTGCGATGTGCTGATCTGGTAAAGGAGCGATTACTTTCTTCAGGTTGTGATCGCGCAGAAGTCATGGCTACAAATGGCCATCCTGTGGTTTTTGGTGAAAAGATTATTGACGCGTCAAAGCCTACTGTCCTGGTATATGGACACTATGATGTTCAGCCTGCAGAGCCACTTGAACTTTGGAAGAGCGGCCCTTTTGAACCAACTATTAAGGATGGGAAAATTTATGCCAGAGGTTCAGCTGATGACAAGGGTCAGTTTTACATGCATGTAAAGGCCCTGGAAACTCTGGTGCAAACAAACAGCATGAGCACCAATATCAAATTTCTCATTGAAGGCGAAGAAGAAGTTGGCTCTCCTAATCTTGGGAAATTTGTAGGAGCCAATAAAGAACTTTTGAAAGCAGATGTGATACTCATCAGTGATAGCGCGATGCTGAGCATGGACAATCCTTCTCTCGATATTGGTGTTCGTGGACTCAGTTATATTGAAGTGGAAGTTACAGGTCCCAACAGGGACCTTCATAGCGGAACATATGGAGGTGCAGTTGCCAATCCAATCACGATTCTTGCAAAGATGATCGCGAGCTGTCACGATGAAAACAATCATATCACCATTCCGGGATTCTATGATGGCGTTGTAGAATCAAGTAAAGAAGAAAGAGAGTTAATGAACAGGATGCCCTTCAATGAGGCAGAATATAAAGCTGAATTAGGGGTGAAAGAACTTTGGGGCGAAAAGGGTTACACTACCATCGAGAGGACTGGAATCCGGCCAACAATTGAACTGAATGGGATCTGGGGCGGATATATGGGAGAAGGAGCGAAAACCGTTCTTCCGTCAAAAGCCACGGCAAAAATTTCTGCCCGACTGGTGCCCAATCAATCCTCCACAAGGGTCACAGAATTACTTCTGAATTATTTCAGGAGTATTGCTCCCCCTTCAGTAACTGTCAATGCTTTTGAACATCATGGAGGTGAACCTTATATGACTCCTATTACCAGCAAAGGATACAAGGCCGCTGAAAAAGCCGTAGAAACAACCTTTGGGAAACAACCGATCCCGGTTAGGGGTGGTGGCAGTATTCCAATCTGTTCAATCCTTGAAAGGGAATTGGGTGTGAAGATCGTGTTCATGGGCTTTGGGCTGGACAGCGATAATCTCCACTCTCCAAATGAGAAATTTGAATTGAGGAATTATTATAAGGGAATTGAAACCATTCCTTATTTCCACAAGTATTTTGCAGAAGGGTGATTCGAAATCTAAAATGCAAAATGGAAAATGTAGAATGTAAAATGTAGGTAAACTGAAGAATAGAAGTAGGTTTGATTCTTAAGGTATCTTTGATTTTGAATTTTACATTTTAAATTTTTCATTTTTAATTATTCATTTCCAATTGGCCGAAAAAGAAAAACTCCGAATAGATAAATATCTCTGGGCGATCCGCCTTTTTAAAACAAGAAGCCTTGCAACGGCAGCCTGTGAATCCGGTAAGGTAAAATGGAATGGGGTTCAGGTCAAACCTTCAAAAAATGTTGTGGTTGGTGAAGAGTATGAAGTGAAGACCGAGGCTAAAAGATGGAGAATAAAAGTTGCTGGCCTTTTGTATAACCGTGTGGCATATTCTGAAGCCATAAATAGTTATATCGATATCACTCCGGCGGAAGAAATTGAAAGGATGAAATTTCAAAGTGAATCTTTTCATACCGGTAAGAGACTGAGTAAGATCGGCCGGCCAAGTAAGAAGCAAAGAAGAGAAATGGATGATTTTTTGGAATAATCTTTTAACCGCCAAGACGATAAGACGCCAAGTTTCGCAAGGTTGCGCAAGGTGCCTGACAATCATCTTCTATAGATTTTGTACTTTCCATCCCCTAATTTGCTTGTATGAGAAAATTGCTGTTACTGTTGGCCTGCACACCTCTATTTGTACAAGGCCAGAAGAAATCCACTGTTGTTACTCAACCCTCGAATAATGCTGATTCGCTATTGCTTGCCAAGGTTAATTACCGGCTTGTTGGTCCATGGCGTGGAGGCAGAAGCGGAGCAGTTGCAGGAAGCTTCAAATCCAAAAACACATTTTATTTTGGAGCCACTGGTGGCGGTGTTTGGAAAACTGCAGACGGTGGAAGCAACTGGAAAAATATTTCAGATAAATTTTTCGGAGGGTCCATTGGGGCTGTGGCTGTCGCCCCTTCTGATGAAACGATACTGTACGTGGGTGAGGGGGAGAATACAATGCGTGGAAATGTGAGTGAAGGACTTGGTGGCATGTGGCGGAGCGATGATGGAGGAAGGACCTGGAAAAATATTGGATTAAAAGATAGTCGACATATTATCCGCATTGTGGTGCATCCAAAAAACCCAGATATCGTGTGGGTGGCATCTATGGGACATCTTTTCGGACCAAATGAAGAGCGAGGCATTTTCAAAACGATCGATGGAGGAAAAAACTGGAAAAGAGTTTTGTATGTCAACAATCAAACAGGTTGCAGTGATCTGGTCATGGAGCCTGGTAATCCTTCTACATTATATGCAGGAATGTGGAGATTGATCAGAACTCCTTACAGCCTCGAAAGTGGAGGTGAAGGTAGCGGTCTTTACAAGAGTATAGATGGAGGAGAGACCTGGACAAATATCACGACCAAGAAAGGCTTTCCAAAAGGAACCTGGGGGATAGTTGGCGTTGCAGTCGCTCCTTCAAATACCGATCGTGTATATGCAATTGTTGAGAATCCATCAGGCGGAATGTTCATGAGCAATGATGCCGGGGAAACCTGGACGCTCACCAGCAGCGATAACAATATCCGTCAACGTGCTTGGTATTATACAAAAGTCTATGTTGATCCAAAGAATGAGAACCTGGTTTATGCACCAAATGTTGGATTCATGAGAAGCCGGGATGGAGGAAAGACCTTCCAGAGTGTCAATACACCACATGGTGATCACCATGATCTCTGGATCGATCCTGAGGATGGAAACCGGATGATAGTTGCAGACGATGGCGGAGCACAGGTATCATTTGATGGGGGCACTAACTGGAGCACTTATCAAAATCAGCCAACAGCCCAGTTCTACAGAGTTTCAACAGATAACTCTTTCCCATACCGAATACTTGGAGCACAACAGGACAACAGCACGGTCAGAATCAAAAGCCGCACTTATGGGTCCGCAATTACAGACCGCGATTGGGAATCGACAGCGGGATCTGAAAGCGGCTATGTGGTGGCTGATCCTCTCAATCCTGATATTGTTTATGGTGGAAATTATGGCGGTTATTTATCAAGGCTTGATCATAAGACGGGTGAAAACAGGGCGATTAGTGTTTGGCCCGATAATCCAATTGGTGCCGGTGCAGATGTGTTGAAGTACAGGTTTCAATGGAATTTCCCGATCTTCTTTTCTCCTCATAATCCAAAAAAATTATACGCAGCTGCAAATGCTTTATTTGCAACTGAAAATGAAGGGCAGAGTTGGGAGCAGTCTGTCACCAGATCTGACTACCAATGATAAAAGCAGGCAGGTCTCTGCGGTGGTCCAATTACCAAGGATAACACATCAGTTGAATATTATTGCACCATTTTCACAGCGGGTGAATCACCTCTTGAAAAAGATCTTTTATGGACTGGAAGTGATGATGGATTGATACATGTCAGCAAGGATGGAGGAAAAAATTGGGAAAATGTAACACCAAAAGATGCTCCAAAATGGATCATGTGGAATTGCGTTGAATCAGATCCATTTAAAAAAGGAGTTGCATATTTTGTTGGAACAAGATATAAGAGTGATGACTACGCACCCTATATCTACAAGACAGAAGATTATGGCAAAAGCTGGAAGCTGATTGTGAATGGAATCAACAAAATGCATTTTACACGCGCATTAAGAGCTGACCAGAAACGACCTGGTCTTCTATATGCGGGAACGGAATTCGGAATGTATATCAGCTATGATGATGGCGGAAACTGGAAACCATTTCAACTAAATCTTCCTGTTGTTCCCATAACCGACCTCACGATAAAAAATAATGATCTCGTAGTAGCTACACAGGGAAGATCATTTTGGGTAATCGATGATTTAAGCACCATCCAGGGACTAAATAAAGAAGTTGCTACTAAAAGCTTTCATCTTTTTCCAATTAATGATTCTTATCGAATGCAGCCGAGAGGTTTTGGAGGCTTTGGTGGTGTATCCAGAAATGCAGGTCAGAATCCACCGAATGGCACGCTCATCAATTATTGGTTGAACAATGTGACTGATTCCACCAAAGGTTCGGTGACCATTTTTGATAAGAATAAGAAAATAATTAAAACATATACAACTGATTCCAAGGAGAATAATACCAAGTTTGAGATCAATAAGGGGATGAATCAGTTTGTATGGAATATGATGTATACTGATGCAGACAGAATTGACGGAATGATTTTATGGAATGGACAGCCTTCAGGCCTGATGGCAGCTCCTGGATCCTACACCGCAAGGATAAAAGTTGGATCGGATTCCTCCGAAATGCCATTCACCATTAAGGCCGATCCCAATTATAGCATCTCGCAGGCTGATTATGATGAGCAATTGAATTTCCTGGTGATGGCACGTGATAAATTCAACGAAATCCAAAAGAGTATTAAAGACATACGTGCGTTACGAACTCAGATAAATGATTTTGTTTCAATCTCTGGAAAAGATATTCCGAAGGAAGTGAAACAGTTGACGGATTCCATCAATAAACAAATGACAACTATTGAGGAAACACTCTATCAGACTAAGGCAAAGAGCGGCCAGGATGTATTGAATTTCCCTATTCGCTTGAATGATAAGATCAGTGGAGTTTATGATGCTGCCAATAGTGGGATCCAGGCTCCAAGCAAACAAGTAAAGGACGTGTTTGCAGATTTGAGTAAACAAACAGATGTTGCCCTCGCAAAACTTAAGAAGATAAAAGAGGAAGATATATCACGTCTCAATCAAATGATCAGGGAAAAGTCATTACCAGCCATTGGGTTAAAAAAAGAATAGTTTTTTTATTTCTGATTTTGACATGTAGGGATTTAGGGATATATGCATCGAAATCTCAAAATTTCTAAATCAGCAATCAGAAATACCTGCATAGTTCTTTAATTCTGATTTTGAGATTTGGTGATTTTGAAATTTAGAGGCATAAATCTCTACATCACAAAATCAGCAATCAGAAAATATGTAGCTCCACGGTCAAAGCGGATTCTTCATTTCAGAAAGATTTTATCGCATTTTACTTGGGCGGTTCGGCGGATTTCGGCCCTAGCCTTTAATTTGCTATATTAGTTTAGGATTACAACCCTGGATCAGGACTAATTTGCGAATTCGCTTATCGGGATGGGCCCATAGTTGTTTTTGATACTGCTTATTTACCATATTATTTAACCAAAAACTCACTGTTTTGAGAAATTCTACCCTCTCATCTGCATTTGCAGGTATATTTCTCTTTTTGACTGTTGCCGTGAATGCTCAGAAACGTGCTGTTCCGGACAAGTCCTGCCGAACGATGGAAGTGCTTGATAAAATGATCCGTGATAATCCGGGTTTGGTTGAGCAATGGCGTCTGGAAGGTGAACGACTTTTCAAGGCAGCCCAGGATAGAGTCGTTGGAGGAGAGCAACAGGGTCCAACTGCAGGCGAAATCATGATACCAATTGTATTTCATCTGGTGGGCAGCTCAGCCACACTTAATTCCATTCCAGACCGGGATATTTACAATCAGCTTGAAATACTTAATATAGATTTCGCAGGAAAAAAAGCTGCTCACTTTAAGAACGTCATGTCGCCAACAATGGCTGCACTGATTGCTGATATTCCTGTAAGATTTGTTTTGGCGCGTCGGGATCCTGCAGGAAATCTTACATCAGGAATTGAAAGAAGGGTAACAACGCAAACATTCACTTCCGGAACCGTTAATGATCTAAAGACTAATGCCACAGGGGGCCTTGATTCTTGGGACAATACCAAGTACGTGAATGTTTGGTGCGCAACATTCTCAGATGGCTTGCTCGGACAGGCAACCTTTCCTTTTATGACTCCAGTAAGCAACCAGGGAGTTGCGATTGACCTGGTCACCCTTGGAGGAAATACCTGTATCACTTACGATCCATTATATGATGAGGGCAAGAGTTTGTCGCACGAGCTGGGTCATTTCTTTTATTTGTGGCATGCATGGAGTGATGATGGTGGAGCTTGCGGAGATGTTGATTTCAGACTGCAAACAGGATGGCCTTTAACGGGTCTTGCGATAGTAGACGATACCCCAGATGAAACAGGCGGAACCTCAAGCTTATGGGGTAACATCAGCGGCATATATGGAGATAATTGCACACCCGCTGCACCTGGCATTATGTACATGAATTACATGAACTATTTTGATGACAGATCAACCTTTGGTTTTTCAAAAAATCAAAAAGAACGAGTAATTCAAACGATCGATCTGTATCGCGCAAGTTTAAAAACAACCAATGGAGGAACTCCCCCATCAGCAATAACTGATGCCTATCTGGTGTCATTAACACCTTTTGGAAAATGTGATACCAGGGCGATCATGGTGAACAATAGTCCATTAAGGGCTACTATCAGAAATTATGGAACTACTAACCTTTCGTCTGTAAGGTTAAATGTGGTGGTAGATGCAGGTGCTGCAACATCCACAGTTTTTACGTTGAATAATCTTGCACCCGGACAGGACACAACACTGTTACTGCCAAATATCAGTATTACAGCAGGAAATCATCTGATAACAATTTATGTTTCTTCGCCAAATAGTGGCACTGATAATTTTTTGAATAACGATACTCTTAGTTCCAGGGTAACAATTACTGGTGCTCCTATCTCAGCACCGTTTACTGAGTCCTTTGGAACAGCATCAATGCCTCCTGCGAATTGGTTGCTGAATAATCCTCAAAGCGCTACCTGGACCCGTACCACAACTGCTGGTTTTACAGCCGCTGGTGCGGCAACTGTAGCCAATTACAATTATAATGGGCCTGGCCAACTTGATGAACTTATCACTCCTCCAATCAATTTTGGAATTTTCGACAGTTCCGCGCTCACATTCCAGGTTGCGCATGGTCGTTATAGCAATAATACTTATGACTGGGATGGACTTGAAGTATTGGTATCTGGAGATGGAGGATATAGTTACACCCTGGTTTACAAGAAAACTTCTAATGAATTACAAACTGTACCAGGGATAACGAGTTCTTCTTTCAGCCCATTGTTGGATCAAACAAAGTGGAGAAAGGAATCTATTAGCCTAACTCCTTATATTGTTCCTGGTCAGTCGATGATCATAAAATTCAGGAATGTAAATGCCTTTGGAAACAATACATACCTGGACGATATAAGTGTTTCGGCAGTTAACCTTCTGCGCAGGGATGCTGCACCAATATCTATTTTGAATGTGCCTGCATTTATTTGTGCCGGCGGAAGCATTAATCCATCGGTAACCTTTGGATCAAATGGATTAGATCCTTTGACAAGCGTTAAAGTGAATTTCAGGCTTGATAACGGAACACCTTCATCAGTGACCTGGACAGGTTCAATTATAAAAGGACAAACTGCCACAGTAGCCTTGGGTCAGATAACAAATATTCCAGCAGGAACCCATGTTCTTACTGTTTATACTTCAGATCCAAACGGATTACCTGATCAGGTTTTATCTAACGATACAATTCGGGTCAGCTTTGTTGTATTCGGTCCAACTCCTGCGCCAATATTTGAAGGGTTTGAGAATGCTACCTTCCCTCCGCCAAATTGGGCAGTTACAAACCAGGATGGACAAGGAACATGGTTTAGGACAACCGCAGCAAGTAAATCAGGTGCTGCATCCGCAGTGATTGATAATTATAATTATGATGCAAAGGGAACAAATGATGATCTGTGGAGTCCTATTGTTTCATTCACCGGAATTGATTCTGCATTCCTGACTTTTGAATTGGCTCATGCAACCTATTTGTATCCTGGAAGCACTGGCCTGCCGTTAGACAGCTTGTGGATCTACGTAACAAAAGATTGTGGCACTACGCTGATCCCTGTTTACGGTAAGTGGGGTGAAGATCTCCAGACTGTAAATGATCCGAATGCTCCTTTCACTGACCTGTTTGTACCAAGAGTATCCAGCCAATGGCGTAAAGAGACCGTTGATCTTACACAATTCTTCGGTGCCTCGGGTTCGGCTCAATTGATATTCCGTGCGAAAGGCAATTTTGGAAATACTTTATTACTTGATGATATAAACATCACCACGAAGACGCTGCCTGCTAAATTGAAACAGAATGGATACCTCATTACACCAAATCCGTTCAATACTTCATTTAGCATCCAGCATCATATAAAGCCAACAACACTTCGCGGAATACAGGTTCTGACTTCATCAGGACAAACTGTGTTCAGCAGAAATTTCAACGGGAATGCACAGTCAATGATGTCGATAGATCTGAGTCCATATGCAGCAGGAATTTATGTTGTTAGATTGATCTATAATGATAAGGTCATCAGCGAAAGAGTAGTTAAACGTAGATAGATAATGCGTTTCGTTTTACACATGAAAATGTCCCGCCGCAAAGCGGGACTTTTTTTTAAGGTAAGCCCTGAGCGAAGTCGAAGGGTTGGCTATTCAGATCGAGCGAAGTCGAGATCTGAAAAGTCTGGAAACCTGGCGCCCTGGCAGTAAAAATTCTTAATCCTCCCCCTTTATCAAATCTGGTCTTCTCTCTGTTGTTCTGAGTAATGACTGCTCATGCCGCCAGTCTTCAATTTTTTTGGGATCGCCGGATAACAAAATTTCCGGAACTTTCCATCCGCGAAATTCCGCAGGTCTCGTATAAACAGGAGGGGCGAGGATATTATCCTGAAAGGAATCGAACAAGGCAGAGGTTTCATCGTTAAGAACGCCAGGGATCAATCTTCCTATTGCATCCACCAGCACAGCAGCAGCAAGTTCCCCACCGCTTAGAACATAATCGCCAATAGAAATTTCCCTTGTAACAAAATGCTCGCGGATTCGCTCATCAATTCCTTTATAATGTCCGCAGATCAATAAAATATTTTTCTTGAGTGATAATTGGTTGGCCATTTTTTGATCGAACAAATCCCCATCCGGGTCAAAAAGATTATTTCGTCAAATTTATTTTCGGTAGAAAGTTCGTCGATCGCATTGGCAAGAGGTTCGCACATCATCACCATCCCTGCTCCTCCCCCGAATTGATAATCATCCACCTGTCCATAATCATTTACTGCCCATTTTCGAAGCTGGTGAATATGCACATCCAGCAGACCCTTCTCGCGGGCACGTTTCATTATTGAATGCCCCAATGGACTTTCCAGTAATTCAGGAAGGACAGAGATGATATCAATTTTCATTAGCCAAAGATAGTTCGCGACTCGCTAGTCCTGGTTTGTGGAAATAAAAAGGCCATCGTCAGAATTGAAGATGGCCGCAATTTATTAGGTTAGAAGAGATATTATGATTTTGGCATATCAAAGATCTTCGGATCTATTTCCTTATTGAATTCAACCTTTGTAACATTAATTGTGATTTCAAAACCCTGATTTGTAACTGTGGTATATGGTATTACATATCCCACATCAGTTTTCTTGTAGTTTGAGAACGTTGCAACCGATGTTACTTCCTGTCCATTAATGTTGGTCGTACTTTCTCTCTTAAGCAAATAATAAGTAGTAGGATCAAGAAAATAAAAGATGTTCTTTCCATCCTTATTTGTAAGCTTGATCTTAATAGCATCAACTCCCTCAACTTTCTCTTTTCCATTCAACTCTACCTTGCTACCTTTCTCCGCATAGTTAAATAGATCTCCACCCATGTCAAAAGAGGATTGCGCAGCTTTCACCTGATCTTCTGGTAATGGTTGTGCATCGCTCACACCTGCAAGCGGATTTATCATCCAGCCCCCGGTTGGAGTTACAACCTGAATAATATCCTGACCATTAAAAGTTGCTTTGTTATGAAAGCCTTTTCCTACCAGAATTGTGGTTTTACTCTCCAGGGTGGAACCCATAACAGAAAGTTCAGCATCTGTAATCTGGCTTTTTATACTTGTAACAACATCTTTACCGCCGATTGCTTGGACATATTTCCCAATAACTTCCTCAACCGTTTGGGCCTGAGTACTGATTGATCCGGCCATAGCTATTGTAACAAGAACTGTTCTGATAATCTGCATTTTTTATTTTTTTGTTGGATAAAAAGAAAACATTTTGATACTCGGTATCTTGTGCGAAGAGTAATTCTTCTTGATTAAATACCCTTGGTTGAAAAGGATCACAAATATAGGTCCGCAATCACAGAATGAAGGATGGGGTTTATAGATTTAGGTTAATAATATGTTTTACAAAAAGAATTGAGATGAAGTTCAGTATTAGGGGAAATTTAATAGATATTCTTCAACGGGAAATTTATCCTGCAGAGGTTTTTATTGAAAACGGGTTCATCCGCAACATTCATCGGTTTGAAAATAATTTAAATCTAAATCCTGAAGACCAGGGCTATATTCTGCCTGGATTTATCGATTCACATGTACATATTGAAAGTTCCATGCTTGTCCCAAGCGAATTCGCTCGCCTTGCAGTTGTACATGGAACTGTTGCTACAGTAAGTGATCCACATGAAATTGCGAACGTATGCGGACTGGAAGGGGTTGATTACATGATGAAGAACGGAAAAAAGGTTCCTTTTAAATTCTATTTCGGCGCACCAAGCTGTGTTCCGGCGACTGAATTTGAAACTGCTGGCGGGAGGCTGAATGCTTCCGATGTTGAGAACCTGATGAAGCGCAAAGAGGTAAAATACCTTAGTGAGATGATGAATTTTCCAGGCGTTTTAAATGCAGATCCAGTGGTAATGGAAAAGATTGGATCGGCCATTGCCGCCAATAAGCCAATCGATGGACATGCTCCTGGTCTGACTGGTAATTTGGCCAAGACATATATAGAAGCGGGAAGAGGATCTGGAGAGGTTGTGATCAGTACGGATCACGAATGTTTTACCAGGGAAGAAGCTTTGGATAAACTCAAGTATGGAATGAAGATCATCATCCGTGAAGGAAGTGCTGCCCGCAATTTTGAAGCATTGGTTGATCTCTTGAACGATTACCCTGACCACATAATGTTTTGCAGTGATGACAAACATCCTGATAGCCTTGTTGAAGGTCATATCAATATTCTTTGTGCAAGGTCCGTTGCCAAAGGAATCGACGTATTCAATGTTCTCAAGGCGGCTTGTCTTAACCCGGTCTTTCATTATAATCTTGATGTTGGACTTTTAAAAGTGGGTGACCCTGCAGATCTGATAGTTGTTAAGGATTTAAAAGATTTCGAAGTAATTAAAACACACATCAACGGGATCTTAGTAGCAGAGAATGGAGAAACAAGAATCGACCATCAAACTTCATCCGTCATAAACAATTTCAAATGCAAGAAGAAATCAATCGGTGAATTTGAGTACAGGGCCATCGATGGTAAATTGACTCCAGAATTCCCGGTTATAGAAGCATTGGATGGTCAACTCATCACAAATAAAATATTTCTTAATCCCAAACTTGAAGATGGATTATTAGTATCTGATACGGAAAATGATCTATTGAAAATAGTAGTCATAAACCGGTATGGAGATGCACCAATTACAAAAGCCTTTATCAAAAATTTCGGACTTTCGCAAGGTGCACTTGCTTCTTCTGTTGCTCATGATTCGCATAACATAGTAGCGGTTGGAACAGATGACGAAAGTCTATCTAGGGCGGTTAATCTTATCATTGATCATAAAGGAGGAATTTCATGTGTGAAAGAAAATCTTGAAATGATTGTGCCCTTGCCTGTGGGTGGTTTGATGAGTACCGAGGATGGCTACAAAGTGGCAGAATTGTATTCCTATATTGATAAAGCTGCAAAAGATGCGGGGAGTAAATTATCATCCCCTTTCATGACACTTTCATTCATGGCCCTACTGGTAATCCCGCATTTGAAACTGAGCGATAAAGGGCTTTTTGACGGAGACAATTTTTCTTTGATTGAATAATATAAATAAGAATTCACCGCAGAGAAGCAGAGAAAATGAGATAGCGCAGAGTAGAGATTAAATTTCAAAATTTCCCAATTCCAAAACTTCAAAATCTCAGCTCTGACCAATCCAAACAGCACCACCGATGCTGTCACGCCTGGCTCCAGTGACTGAGCCCAATAAATTGTTCTCTTCCCTCCATCTGAGGACCCCAATCAAACCCATGATCAAGGCTTCTTTGTATTGGACGAGATTCTTTTCAGCAACTACAACTTCAACGTTGATAGATTGCAATTCCTGGCGAAGTCTTTCAACAACAAAATCATTGAAAGCGCCTCCTCCGGTTATCAGGAGATTACTTTGAACATCAGAACCAGCATTTTGAATTTTTCTAACTTTATCTATGGATTGCTTTATCTGGAAAACGATATGTTCCACCATTGTTCTTAATGCATCTCTGACTTCCAGGCCGGAATTCTTGATCGCCGGGTATATGATCTCTGTACCGAAATCATTGGCCAGGGACTTGGGAAAAGGTTGTTCATAATAATCATAGGAATTTAGTTGATCCAATAACTTCTGATCAACATTCCCTTGTGATGCTTTTCTTCCGCCTTCATCAAATTCATCTCCATCCTGGGCAACAAGCAGGTTTAACACCCGGTTTGCAGGAGAAACATCAAAAGCAATCTTTGATGGAAGATTATCCAGACCAGTAATATTTGCTGACAGATTTGCAATTCCACCAAGATTTAAGAAATAATCAAATCCGGGGAGGAGAAGTCTTTCTCCAATTGGAACGATAGGCGCACCTTGTCCATTGAGGGCCACATCCAGGGCTCTGAGATCTGTCACTGTGTTGATTCCTGTTTCCGCGGCTATGGCAGCACCATCTCCTAACTGAGCGGTCATTTTTTGAGGTGGCATATGGAAGGTGGTATGACCATGCGATCCTATCAATTGAACCTGGTACTCGATCTTTTTCTCACTGATAAATCTATTTACCTCCTTACCTATATAATGGCCATAGTCTGAATGTAATAGCAGATAGTCTCTTGCACTAAGCTGTGTTGCGTTGGAAAGCCTCTTTTGCCATTCGCTGGAATAAGGATAGCAATTTGCATGAACGATTTCATAGTTCCATTTTCCAGATATTTCCTGGAGGTGAGCATAACAAATGTCGAGACCATCCAGCGAACTTCCGCTCATGAGACCGATTACGCGGTAAACCATTGCCAACAATAGATTTTTCTTGAAAATTTATTAAAAGCTTCTTCCTGAAAATATATTTTTTGCCGTCAATAGGGGACTTTAGATTTGTTCAAAAATAGGTATTGGGGTGGTAAGTGTTTATGAAATCTGCAACTGAAAATCTACAGTCAAAAACGGGAATGGTTGTCAACTTGAGTGACCATTATTCACTTCTTTGCGATTGGGTGAGTGAACTAAGGGACGAGGCTGTGCAAAGGGACCGAATGCGATTTCGGAGAAATCTTGAACGCATTGGTGAGGTTGCGGCAATTGAGATTAGCAAAACGATGGAATTTGAGGAAAAGGACATTGAAACTCCCCTTGGAACGGCAGTTTGCAGAGTCCTCAAGAAACAACCCGTACTTGGTACTATTCTTCGTGCTGGAGTTCCATTGCACCAGGGATTATTAAACTACTTCGACAAGGCAGATAACGCCTTTATTTCAGCTTATCGCAAGCATCACCGGGATGGAACTTTTGAGATAAATCTTGAATATATCTCCTGTCCTGATCTGGATGGAAGGATTCTTATCCTGTGTGATCCTATGCTTGCAACAGGTTCCTCGCTGGTCAAAACGATTCAATATCTCAAGGACGAGGGCCCACCTCTACATATTCATATTGTTACAGCTATTGCCTGTACGGTTGGTATTGAGTATCTTAAACGTGAAGAGCCCAGCGTAACCATTTGGTGTGGCGATATAGACGATGAACTAACCGCTAAGGGGTACATTGTGCCAGGCCTGGGGGATGCCGGGGATCTAGCTTTTGGAACCAAGACCCAGATGTAATTCAGCTGAAGCAGCGTACTGGTATCGGCAACGGTCAGGTAAATAGGACCGTATTAAAAATTAACAAGTACAGGCACAGCAATTTTTGTATTTTACCTTTCCAATTCTAACTATTTAATCCAGATGAAGAAATTTGCACTGCTGGTGATAATGGGCTTCTCCCTTTTGAATGCTACTGCTCAGGATCCGAATTTCTCCCAATTCTTCGCTTCTCCATTGAGTCTCAATCCTGCGCTGACTGGTAAATTCAATGGAACATTCAGGGTGGCCGGAAATTACAGAAACCAATGGCCAACAATAAGCAATGCATTTATTACTTCCACAGCCTCTGTTGATTTTGGCGTTATGCCGGGCAGAATTTCAGAACTTGACACCTGGGGTGTGGGCTTCATGGCCATGACAGATAAAACAGCTAATGGTATCTTAAGCAGTAATTATTTTGCATTCACTACAGCCTATCATAAGGGACTTGATGTTGATGGATTGCACCAGATAGGGGTAGGTTTCCAGGGCACATATGCTTCTAAAAGACTGGACGGCACCAAACTTAATTTTGAAGAAGAACTTGATCAATTCGGTGGATGGACCAATCCTACTACTGAACCTGTAAATGACCGTCAGGTGAATGTCAATTATCTCGATTTTACAGCCGGTGTTCTATATAATGGATCCACTAACGGCTATAATAATTTTTATTTCGGGGCTTCCATGTATCATATTAATCGCCCTAAGGAAAGCTTCATGGGCGATGGTTTTTACATTCTAAATCCACGTGTAACGATTCATGCAGGTGGATACTTTCCTGTTTCAACCAATGCCATGGTGCATCTCAGCAGCTTGCACAGCAGGCAGGCAGGCGCGGTCAATACTGTAATTGGAGGTGCTGTTTCTTTCAACCTGAATAATGATATGGAAGAAAACCCAACCAATGTATATTTTGGAAGCTGGCTGCGTTTCAATGATGCAATCATTCCTTATATGGGATTGGAGTTTGGCGAATTCAGATTGGGTGCATCTTACGATGTGAATGTTTCAAGTTTGAATGCTGCCTCGCTTCGTCGTGGTGGGATCGAGCTTTCTCTTATCTACACCAAGAGACCACCAGATGGCAGGCCTAGAATTCCGTGTCCAAAATATTAATCAGGTCCCAATTAATCTGGTCATTTTTTTTATTAACTACGACTTTCTCCCACTTACATACAAGTTGTCTTTGACTATGAATCTATATGGCAATAGGGCATCAGGTCCTGCATAATCCACTCCTATCCTGGTAGTGATTGAAATAGATTTTCTCGAATAACGAAAGCCATCCTCCGCAATTCTTATTTCGCTATTGATAAGATCAAGACCTGAATGACCGGTAAAGATCCCAAGTGCTTTTGAAACATTTCCAGGCCCTCTTGTAATAGTGTTATCCAATAATTGCTTCCTGGTCCTCTCCTGCATTATTTCCACTCCAACCAGCGGTTCTACTGCCCTTATGAGAATAGCATGAGGTGTGCCGGAACTGTTTGTCACCACATTGAATAAATGATGAATTCCATAGCATAGATATACATAGGCAGTGCCTGGCTGACCGAACATCACCTCTGTTCGTGCAGTCCTTCTGTTTCCATATGCATGCGATGCTCTATCGACAGCACCATTGTAAGCTTCTGTTTCTACAATCCTACCAGCAGTAAACCGTTCATCGAAAAATGTAAACAGAATTTTACCGATAAGGTCCCGGGCTATTCTAACAACATCCTTACGATTGTAAAAGGAGCGTGGTAATACCTGATAACCATTCTCCAGCAAAATATTTCCTAAGTTTGACATAGAGGGTGACAAATGTACGAAGCAGACAATCAGGTGAGTGCCAATTGAGATCGTCACGAACCATAAACTAAGGAGCCTTGCTAAAAGAAATCGTCATTGCCATTCAATCATACTTCAAGGCTCATCAATTCATAAGTAAGCATCGGTTGTGGAAATGGATATTAATCCCGGGCTTGTTATACGCTATTCTCTTCGTCGTTGGTATATATTTCTTCTGGCGTTCGGCCGATGGAGCTGTTTCTTACCTGAGTGAATTGTTCGGGATTGAAAAATGGCTGAGGGCGCAACAAAGCTCTGTCTTGAGTTTCTTCTTTATCCTGGCTGGCATGATGGTACGCCTGATCATGGTTTTCTTTTATTTCTCTCTTTTCAAATATATTTTCCTGATCATCGGTTCCCCCCTGTTTGCATACCTGAGTGAAAAAACAGAGGCCCTGATAGAAGGTAAAGATTACCCCTTCAGTTTTTCTCAATTACTTAAAGATTCAGTTCGTGGGGTAAAACTGGCATTGCGCAACGCGATGTGGCAAACAGTGTATTCAGTTTCGATTTTGTTGTTATCCTTATTTCCAATAATAGGCTGGGTAACTCCGATCATATCCATGTTCATTGAATGTTACTACTATGGATTTTCCATGCTAGATTACAGTTGTGAGCGTCATAAACTTTCGCCCTCAGAAAGTATTGAGTTTATTGGAAAGCGAAAAGGACTTGCCATAGGGAATGGACTGGTATTCTACCTCATGCATGCCCTTCCAATTATAGGATGGATCCTGGCTCCGGCCTATGCTGTTATTGCCGCCACGCTCAGCCTATATCACCAGAATGAAACAGCATTTGCAAATACAAATCCCGAATAATGTCTTTATCCCCTGGCTTGGTTTACATGATCCCTTCTTTACTTTCAGAAGAGGCCATTGAAACCATTCCTGGCTACATACTAAATGCAGTAAAAGAATGCAAGGTTTTATTTGTGGAGAACGAGAGGACCAGCAGGCGGTTCTTAAAGAAACTGGAAAAAGAAATTGTGATAGATAGTTTCGAGTGGCACACCATCGATAAACAGCTTAAGTCCACAAGAGATATTTTTCTTCAGAAATTGAAGGAGGCTCTGACCATTGGCATTATCAGTGAGGCGGGTTGTCCTGGCATTGCAGATCCGGGTCAGGACCTGGTATTACTTGCCCATCAGCATAATGCTATTGTGAAACCGCTGGTTGGACCAAGCTCAATACTTCTGGCGTTAATGGGAAGTGGCCTGAACGGTCAACAATTTCAATTCCTCGGCTATCTGCCTATCGAGGAAGATCAAAGAATAAAGTCCATTAGGGAAATGGAGAATGAATCGAAAAGAAAAAAGTGCACGCAGATATTCATTGAAACACCCTATCGCAATAACCAACTCCTTGCATCGATCCTAAAAACATGTACACCAACGACTTTGCTTTGTATTGCAGTTAACCTGACCGGTAAAGAAGAAAAAATCGAAACCAAACAAACCCTGGAGTGGAAAAAATCATTACCGGACCTTCATAAGAAGCCGGTGATCTTCTGCCTGCTTGCGTAGTTGATGGATGCAAAATTTAAAAGTAAAAATGTAAAAAAAAGAATGGAAGAAGTTAAGGAGTTAAGAAGTTAGAGAAGTATGAAGAACTCTTCATTTTGCATTTTACATTTGGGTAATGAATGCAAAATTTAAAAGTAAAAATTTAAAAAATAAGAATGGAAGAAGTTGAGGGGTTAAGAAGTTAGAGAAGTATGAAGAACCTTTCATTTTGCATTTTACATTTGGGTAATGAATGCAAAATCTAAAAGTAAAAATGTAAAAAAAAGAATGGAAGAAGTTGAGGGGTTAAGAAGTTAGAGAAGTATGAAGAACTCTTCATTTTGCACTTTACATTATAGGTAATGAATGAAAAATTTAAAAGTAAAAATTTAAAAAATAAGAATGGAAGAAGTTGAGGGGTTAAGAAGTTAGAGAAGTATGAAGAACCCTTCATTTTGCATTTTACATTTGGGTAATGAATGCAAAATTTAAAAGTAAAAATGTAAAAAAAAGAATGGAAGAAGTTGAGGGGTTAAGAAGTTAGAGAAGTATGAAGAACCCTTCATTTTGCATTTTACATTATAAGAATAGTCACCTCACCCTCTTAAACCCTACAACAATATACTTGCTATCGCCTCTCCATGCCAAGGGCTGCCTGAATTGTCGGTACGTGAGTTGGAGACATTCATCTTGTAAATTCATTAGTGAGTCCGCGAGTAATTTGTCAGTTATCGAAAAAAAGAATTTCTCAGCATTCATCATTTGCCTGCAACTAAGCCACATTTCTCCTTCAACAGTCTTAAAAACATTTCCTTTTCTTGTAACCTTGATAAGAGTTCCTTTTCGTTCACCTTCACTGTATGGATTAAAATAAAACCAGTACACAAGACCCGCTCCGAGAAGCAGTAAAATAACAATCGCCTTCCATAGAAATCCTTTCATAATCCTGAATTACAATCCATATTTATCGACCAGATAAATTAGAGCAGCCATATTGATCGCCCCAAGTTCCAATTCACGTTTATTTACATTCTCGAACACATCAGATCTCGAGTGATGAATGTCAAAATATCGTTGTGAGTCTGGTTGAAATCCTGCGACCGGCGTACCGAGTAATTTGTTCAAAGGCCCTATGTCCGCTCCCCCCGATCCTACATTGAACTCTCTCACAAGATATGGCTCAAACAATGGCAACCATTTTTTTACGGCTTCAAATTTTTCAGTTGGAAGAGTGAAACCAAAACCGCGAGGAGTGAATCCACCGGCATCGCTCTCCAATGCAAATAAATGTTTTTCATCTTTTCTTTTTGCTTCTTCAGCATATTTATTGCCGCCTTTCAAACCATTTTCCTCATTTGCAAACAATACAATTCTTATAGTGTGTCTGGGTTTGTAACCAATAGCCTTCAAGGCTCGCAAGACTTCAATCGAATGAACACAACCTGCCCCATCATCATGAGCACCTTCACCAACGTCCCAGGAATCAAGATGCCCTCCTACTGTGATGATTTGATCGGGAAAAACCGAACCGCGAAGCTCACCGATTACATTATTGCCGGTGGTATCTGCCAGCATTTTTGCTCTCGATTTCATGTACAGTTTCACTTCTTTACTATTAGTAATTGCGGTTGCAAGTTTATCCGCATCCATCAGACCTACAGCCATTGAAGGAATTTTAGGAAAGCTATCATTGTAGTTAAGCCCTCCTGTATGGGGATTGTTATCCGTAGCATGGGTCATCGAACGAACAAGTACGGCAACAGCCCCATACTTCGCCGCCCTGCTTGGCCCTTGCCCTCTATACCTAACTGCATCGCGGTAAGAATTAAACGTTCCTACAAAAGTTGGATTGAATTTATAATTGTAAAAAACGATCTTCCCTTTTACTTCGTCCTTCCTATCCTCGAGTTGCTGAAAGGAGTCAATAAGCATCACAGGAGCAAGAATCCCGCTCGAACCCGTTCCCACAGAATTACCCAATTCCAGAACATCCATCGAACGGTTTGATTTTCCAATGGTATATCTGGCCTCGGCCTGTCCATCCCGATTCCATTTGGGTACCATGCAGGGTTGGAGGTAAATGCTATCTGCCCCGGCATTCTTCAAAGCATTCATCCCCCATAATTCTGCCTTGTATGAAGCCGGTGATCCTGCCAGTCTTTTGCCAACCTTTTTGGTAAGTTCATGAAGGTTAGAATAAGCCTTTCCATTGGTCAATATTTCATCCGCGATCCGTCTTATCATTAGTGAATCATCAGATTGTGCCTGTGCGATTTGAGTGAAAAAGAGGAAAGAGTATAGAAGAAAATTTTTCATGTGCATGATCAAATTAATTCATTAAAGTTAACCAAGGTTTGTGATGAATGGATAAGGGGCGAATTACGCCAAATTAATTTTGATATACCTTCGTCGATAATCTTTTTCTTCATATGCGTATAGGAATTGTATGTTATCCAACCTTTGGCGGAAGTGGTGTTCTTGCAACAGAATTAGGTAAGGCATTAGCAGATAAGGGACACCTGGTCCATTTCATAACCTACCAACAACCCGTGAGACTTAATGAATTCAATGCAAATATCTTTTATCATGAAGTAAGAGTACCCACGTATCCTCTCTTCGATTATCCCCCATATGAAACTGCGCTCGCAAGTGCAATGGTAGATGTTATCCAAAATAATCAGATTGAACTTCTTCATGTTCACTATGCGATCCCTCATGCTTCCGCAGCATATATGGCGAAAAAGATCCTGGAGGAGGAAGGAAAAAAAATTCCTGTAATTACTACACTGCATGGGACTGATATAACACTTGTGGGCAGAGACAAGACATACGCCCCGGTTGTAACTTTTTCAATCAATCAGAGTGATGGGATCACTGCTGTTTCATCCAACTTAAGAGAGGAGACCTATAAGAATTTTCCTATTAAGAAGAACATAGAGGTAATTCAGAATTTCGTTGATGTAAGCAGGTTCCGTAAGAAGCCGATAGATGCATTCAGAAAAGTGATTGCGCCAAATAATGAAAAGATCATCACACATGCTTCCAATTTCAGAAAACTAAAAAGGGTGGATGATGTTGTAAGAATTTTTGCCGAAATCAATCGCGCAATACCCAGCAAGCTTTTGTTTGTGGGAGATGGTCCTGAGCGTCCGACTGCTGAAAGCATGTGCCGTGATCTTGGAATTTGCGATGATGTAAGATTTGTTGGAAGGCAGGAACAGATTGAGGAAATTCTTGCGATCTCGGATCTATTTTTACTTCCGTCCGATTATGAAAGTTTTGGTCTTGCTGCGCTAGAGGCGATGGCTGCGGGTGTACCCGTGATCTCATCAAATGCAGGTGGCTTGCCTGAGATAAATATTCACGGAGTGACTGGCTTTTTGAGTGATGTTGGAAATGTAAAAGAAATGGCCAGTAATGCAATCCTTATTCTTGAAAATGAGAATTTACTAAAACAGTTTAAGAAAAGCGCCGCTGATCAGGCAGATCGTTTCGATATCCAAAATATAATTCCCCAATACGAAGCTCTTTATGATCGTTTCCTGGTGAAGCAGAAGGTCGTGCCTAGTGCGGTAGTTGAGAAGGGTTAAGTGTGGCTCCCCGAGCGAAGTCGAAGGGTTTAACCTTCCAGATCGAGCGAAGTCGAGAGATGGAATCTGATAAAGGAACCCTGAGCGAAGTCGAAGGGTTTAATCTTCCAGATCGAGCGAAGCCGAGAGATGGAATCTGATAAAGGAACCCTGAACGAAGTCGAAGGGTTTAATCTTCCAGATCGAGCGAAGTCGAGAGATGGAATCTGATAAAGGAACCCTGAGCGAAGTCGAAGGGTTTAATCTTCCAGATCGAGCGAAGTCGAGAGATGGAATCTGATAAAGGAACCCTGAGCGAAGTCGAAGGGTTTAACCTTCCGGATCGAGCGAAGTCGAGAGATGGAATCTGATAAAGGAACCCTGAGCGAAGTCAAAGGGTTTAACCTTCCAGATCGAGCGAAGTCGAGAGATGGAATCTGATAAAGGAACCCTGAGCGAAGTCAAAGGGTTTAATCTTCCAGATCGAGCGAAGTCGAGAGATGGAATCTGATAAAGGAACCCTGAGCGAAGTCAAAGGGCTTAACCTTCCAGATCGAGTGAAATCGAGAGATGGAATCTGATAAAGGAACCCTGAGCGAAGTCGAAGGGTAATCTTCCAGATCGAGCGAAGTCGAGAGATGGAATCTGATAAAGGAACAAAGCACCTATCTACTCAACCTTCAAAATTCTTCCTTTCCTTCAATTCCTTCTCATACTTACGATGTCTTAAGTTGAGGCATTCGGCGAACAATTTTAATCTGTGATAATCGCGATTGATCAATGCAACTTTCTTTCTTCGGTACCATTTTTTTATTTGTATCTCTCTCTCAATTGCATCTTCGAGTATTGGAATAGTCTCAAAATATTCTAAAAATAGAGGCCTTCTTAGATAGGTGTAGCAGCCAGAATACAATCCCTGATGATGCTCTGATAATCGTCGAAGTAAATCGTCGGTTAATCCGGTATAATATGAATTGTCGGAACAGCGAAGAATATAGATGAAGTAGAATTCCTGAAGCAATTCACCATAGATCATTCATAAAATTATCATGATAATTCTTTGAATGACTTATATAAGCGGATGTATGCGTGTGAAGCGTCTGATAATAATTGTTCGATCTCGACTTCGCTCGATCTTCACAAAGAATGATCCTTCGACTTCGCTCAGGATCCTGCCTCGTTACTTCGCTCAGGATCCTTTGCGTTCCCTTGCGTTACTTTGCGTCATTGCGCCATGGCGGTTAAGTCCTTATTACCTCAACCACTGCCTCGGACTGAGGTTAACAAGTTTGTCATTCATGATGATAAACTCAAGTTCACCAAGATTATCACTTTTCTCAGCTATCCGGCCAATTGTCTGGCCAGTCTTTACCTGTTGTCCTTTCGTGACACTAGTTGATGAAAGCCCGCTATAGGAAGTGAAGTATTTTCCATGTCTTACAATAATGGCCGTTACATCCCCAACATTGAAAATAGATGATACCTCTCCATCGAAAATAACCTTCACCGGAGTACCAACCTTTGTTTCAAAAGTCAATCCCTGATTATTGTATGTTATTGCTGAACCCTCCAGCACCTTCTGGTTACCAAATTCCATCGCAACATTGCCTTCTTCCACTGGCCATGGTAACTTATTCTTATTCTTTTCGAAATTGTCTGATGCAAGTTTGTCTGAAGGACTGGCATCAAACACACTCATCGATTTTGTCTTCGTCTCTTTCTTTACAACAGCAGTTTCTGTATTCGTATTTGGAGTTGTTACGTTCTTAGCTGCTTCTGTCTTTGCAATTGCTTCCTGTCTCTTTCGTTCTGCTTCAATCTCTCTTCTGATGGCAGCAGTGATTGCGCTCTTAATCTTTGTATCCTGTTTTTGCTTGGCCGCAAGGTCTTTGTTCAATTCCTTTTCTCTTGAACGAAGCTTGGATGCGACTGCATCCTTTTCTTTCTTTTCAACAACTAAAACAACCTTTTGCTGATTTTCCTCTTTCAAAGCAAGGTTCTTTTTATCCCGGTGGACTTTCAAACCAGTCAATCTCTCGTTCAATTGATCCTGTGCATGCTTGATATTATCTGCCTGCTGCTCGCGATAGGCGCGGTATGATTTGAGGTAGGCAACTCTTCTTAATGCATCATTGAAGTTGGTAGCAGAAAAAATAAAATTGAGGAAATCATAGTTGCTTCGATTCTTATATGCATACACAATACTCTTCTCGTATTGATATTTCAAAGTGTCCAGTTCCTTTCTAAGTCTGAGAATATCTCTCCAGGATTGATTCATTTCAGCATCAATCACATTGATCTGCTGATTGATATTCCTGATAGCCTGTTCTCTTAACTTTAATTTCCTCTGCAGTAGTGCGAGCTGACCTAAAGTTTCTTTCCTGTTCTTCTTTGTTTCATCCAGCGTCCTTCTTACTGATTCAATCTGGCGCTGAATATCTGACCTTTCCTTTTCAAGTTCTGCCCTGGACTGGTTTTGCGCATTTGCAATGCATGTCGCACAGATGAATAAGAGGATTAAAGAAAATTGTCTGACCATCAGATTGATTTTAAATGCTTGAGTTTTGTTGGCTGTTCGCACCGGTCACAATGCTCAGTTCCTTTAACGCTTAATCCCTCCGATAATTTTTAGGGACGGAAAAAGGAAAGTTTAAGTTTTCGTTAAAGTCGAATTGTTTGAAATCAAGAGTAATATCCAAAGTGGACTTTTCAGCCACCGAGATCTTCCTTTTAGTTGAAAATTTGATATCTCCTTTATTGACATAGTCTTCATAAACCAATACGGCAGTTCTGGATCTACCCACCTCACGATCATCAAGCTTACTGTTTTGCACCAGATATTCATTATTACTCACAGTAATGAAATGCTTGAAAATATCACCAATGCTCGTCAATGAAATACTTTCCTCTTCTTTTTTGAAGGATATGACATTCTTATTATCAAGATATACAGGATTGCCAATAATAAGCTCCTGGAGGGTATGAAAATCAAAAGGCAGTTGGGTGATTTCCTGCAGATAACTAAGGGATCTAAGTTGTGCCACCTTTTCCAGCTTATTCAACATCTTAACGCTATCTGGTGTAATAAGTATCCGGAATGCTTCGATCCCAAGAGCTGCGTTTATGGAAACCCAGATAGCACTATCCTTTTGCATCCTGAGAAAGGCGTTAAAATCGTGGCTCTTACCCTGGCTGCTTCGGTAATCCACCTTTATCTTGGCTGAAAATGTATTGAATGAAATGTGGTTCCTATCCAAACTGGAAATAATACTCTTAATGAAGCTGGCTGAGTCAAATTTCGTTGGATTCACCATAACTACCTGCACGGTATCCTTTTTGGAAATAGCAGTTTGAATCTTCTTAGTGGATCTACAAGCACTCATGCCTGCAAGAAGAATAATAGAAAATATGTAATAAATTAATTTCATTGGTTATGATTTACCGGTATGACCAAATCCTCCATCATTTCTCTTAGTCTCTTCTATCACCTCCACCTGCTTCCATTTTACCTTTTCAACCCTGTTTATGATTAGTTGGGCGATGCGATCCCCTGGTTGTACGGCTTGAATTTCTTGTGATAAATTTATCAGGATCACCTTTATTTCACCTCTATAATCCGAATCAATTGTACCGGGAGAATTCAGACATGTTATCCCTTGTTTGATCGCGAGTCCGCTCCTTGGCCTGACCTGTCCTTCATAGCCTTCCGGAAGTTCAACAAATAATCCAGTGGGGACCAATTTTCTCTCCAGAGGCACAAATGAAATTACTTCAGAAGTGTTTGCTCTCAAGTCCATCCCTGCAGCCCCCTCCGTAGCATATTCCGGAAGAGGGTTGGCCGATTGATTTATGATCCGGACTTTTAATTTTGACATCGCGCAAAGATACAGGTTACGCTCGTTGGTCGTTGGGCGTTGGGCGTTGGGCGTTGATCGTTGGGCGTTGAATGAGAATAGCGAACAACGAACATCGAACAACGGACATCGATCATCGTACTTCGATTATCCTTCTTTCTTTTCAAGAAGCACACTCGCATACGCCGCTAAACCTTCGCCCCTTCCTATAGATCCCATCTGCTCGGTTGTTGTAGCTTTTATAGATATTACATTAGCTCCTACCTCAACTATTTCACCAATTATCCTTCGCATTTCTCCAGCATGGTCCATGATCTTTGGATTCTCAAGGCAAACAGTGCAATCGATATTAATTACTTTGAATTGCTGTTCTTTTATTAGACCGTATGTTTTTTTAAGGAGGATCTTACTATCAATGTTTTTGTATTCCGGATCATTGTTGGGAAAATGCTGGCCTATATCACCAAGAGCAGCAGCACCCAGCAGTCCATCACAAATAGCATGGAGCAAAACATCAGCATCGCTATGTCCCATCGCGCCTTTCTCAAATGGAATCTTTACCCCACCGATCCAGAGTTCGCGACCCTTGACCAACTGATGAAAGTCAATCCCAAATCCAATCCTAAAACTCATAATATTTTCAAATTACAGAGAGTATAAAATTCGGGGAATTAAATCAATTGCTAACAGTACCCATTATATAAAAAGAAAGCGTCTCAGTTGAGACGCTTCAAAGATTTTGTGAATTAGAAGATCATTTAGAGTCGCTGGTAGTACTGTTGGTATCGAGGTCAAAAACTAATCCGAACCTTAAAGTGTTCGAAAGTGGATTACGGTTTGTTCCGCTACCGGAAGGAACCAGGTAAGAAAAATTAAATCCAAATACATTGTACTTAACTCCTACGCCCACAGTAAAATATTTTCTGTTTCCTTTGGTCTTATCTTCCCAAAAGTATCCAGCTCTGAATGCAAACTCATTATTGTACCAGTATTCTGCACCTAGCGACAGTTGGAATTCTCTCAATTCTTCACCAAATCCGCCTGGAGCATCACCTAGTGAACTGGCCCAGCTCCCTATTACGCTTTTGTCCCGGTATTCAGCAATCCTAATTGAATCCTGTGTTGGATCTCCAGTGAATTGCGGGGGTGTAGGTACAAGTAATTTATGAACATCAAGAGCGAATGTCAATTTGTTGGTTTCATCAAACATCGTTGTATGTGAAACGCCAAGCCCTAAGTTAGCAGGAATGTAATCCTTTTGTCTGGCGTCATTTGTATACCCAATCTTTGTACCCAGGTTACTAAGTACAGCACCGAAATTCCAACCACCTTTTGTTTCGTCTGCTCCATCATAATAAAAAGACAGATCAGCCGCAACAGCATTACCCGCCTTATAATTAGTACCGTTTTGAGAAAATCCACCCGCCAGGTTTGAATGAATGTACCTCAAGGCAACACCTAGTCCCAGGTTGGTTCCAAGTTTTCTTGAATAGCCAACATCAATGCCAAATTCCCTGGGTCTGCCCTCTTGCAAATTGGTTCCATTATCATCGGTGAACTGAATATTACCCAAACTAAAATATCGAACAGAAGCCGAAAGGGCTTGTAAGTCGCTAAATTTATAGTAACCCGCTGCAGACAACAGATACACATCATTTAGGCCAAGATCTTTCAACCAGGGAGTATAAGTCAACCCTATTGCAACAGGATTTTTCGCGAATGGAGTTTTGGCAAGATTCCAAAAACCAGAGTTTGCGTCCGCAGAGGTAGCCACTCCTACATCTCCCATTCCACCCGCTCGGGCATCTGGGGAAATTCTGAGGAATGGAACCGCAGTAGTGACAACATTAATGGTGTCAGACTGGGCTTTCAGTGACAGGCCTCCTGAAATGAAAAACAATACAGCAGTCAGTTTCAAGGTCATTCTTTTCATGTTGTCTGGTTTGTATTTGAAAAAGCCGTGCAACTTTTATGGATAACTTAGTGAACGCAAAAGTTGAATTATTGCGGTGATCCTGTTGACGGAACGTACTATAAACGTTAAATCAGAGTAAAATTGTGAGCAGTAATCAAGATTTTTAGAGTCGCTAAAATAATGATTTTAAATAAATAATCTATAGAATCACCAATTTTTCGATTTTTTCTGTCTGCTTACCATCTGAGGTTCGGACTCTGAGTATGTAGATATAAACTCCTCTTGCAAGCTTGTCGCCAAAGTCATCAGTACCATCCCACTCAAGGTCTGTTACCCTTGTTCCTTCCGAAAAAATGGATTTGCTGAGGGTTTTAACCAGTTTCCCACTTACGGTGAAAACCTGAATATGGATCTTTAATTGTTCAAAAGGGTGATTATGTTCAAACCAAAAACTTGTCTTTGTAGTGAAAGGATTGGGATAATTGAGAACCCTTGATAAACTCAGATCCTCCTTTTTCCGGACCAGGAATTCCAACATCATCTCATTGGAATTGTTTGCAACATCCCATGCTTTTATTTTCAAAACATGATTTCCCTCTGAAATTTTTGGTAATTGATATCGAACATTCCCCTTCCTGTAATTGTCCAGATCTGATTCATAAAACCGATTCAAAATAAAACTTTTGTCAGGCTCATTGTCAAGCGTTGCAATAAGATCATGTCCAATACCTGTTCCCAGAATATTTATTCCTGAAGAATCCTGCAACTTCAGAATTAGAACGGGTGACTCATTTGTTTCGCTTCCATTTATAAAGGTTTCATTGTTAAGGTAGGCCTTGATATCAGGACCTTCATTATCCAAAGATGCGGAGCCTGAACCTCCAACCACAAACTCGCTGAAACTACCATTGCCGTCAACTGCTCCATTCTCAGCATAATAATAAATCTTACCTGCCCCAAATTGGTAGTTGATATCCTTTGGAACAATGAAATTGAAAATGAATTTTCCATTACTCACCTTGGCCTTGCCTTTGAATACAAGGTTTCTTTGAACCCGGAAAGATTCCTTGTAGCTATCAGCATCATTTGCCAGTGTAGAAACAGATTGCTCCTTATCGTAAACTGAAACGTGAAGATTACCATTGAAAGAATTTTGTATGGCTCCGGTTCCATCAGTAATAACACCCTCAACCTCGTACTCCTCAAGTGCCTGCAAAGTATCTGAGGTCGAGACGGGTTTGCCATTAATTGTAAGAGTATTTACTCTATAAATCGGGAATGCAATTCTGAGAGCAGGGTCGCCCAGCAAAGTAAATTTTCTATTGTTGACGATGTCTCCGAAAGTTTGATATGTATAATTCTTGGCGAGCTTAACTGCCTCACCCAGGGTATTGTAACTACCATCTGCCTTTGGCATCATTGCAGTCTGGAGATAATTCTGATTCATTATCCTATTAGAAAATGCAAATACCAACCTGGTTGTTGTCATTAAGGCTATTGCCCCTGTTTTAGGGCGCAAGAGAACGTCCTCTCCAATAGAATGAATCCTTGGATCATCGTAAGGTGCAAAGTCACAGGTCGCAGTTACGAAGAGCGGTAGTTTGAAAGCATTGTTGAAGGCATTGATTATTTCCTGATCTAAAACTACTTCCTCTGCTAACCGACGAAATCCTCCATGTCCCGTATAATTTAAAACCAACATCCCATTGTAAAGCTCTTCCTGAAGCAGTTGATTCACCTTCGGATATCTGGTACCTCCCGCTTCGCTCACTTGCTGGTATGCATCCAGATAAATCTTATTGGGATCGAAATTTGAATTGGTTGACTTTACAGTTTCAGTTATGATTTCTGCATCATGGAGATGAAGATTGAAATCCTCATCATCTGCAATAAAATTGAGATTATTACGCCAGGGACCCAGCCCTGCAGTAGAGGTATAAGCAATTAGCTTATCAACGAATGCTTTTGCTTGTGCCTGAGTTTTTGCAGGTATTCGCCCTATTCCAATATCCAGCAGATTGATGCGGTTGCCATCGTTGATATCATCGGAATCATCCAGGTAACCAAAAAAATCATCTGATGTATAGGTAAGTAGGGGGTCGAGTGAATTCTCACTTTCATACACAGGAACCAGGTTCGTATTTCCTTCAATTCGGTTTTTGGGATCAAAGGAACCATCACCAAACAAGAGCAGATATTGTGGTCTTTTAGTTGTGTCTACTCCTGCCCGATCGTAATACATTTTTACAAAATCGCGAATGGCTGAGGGATCAGGATTACCAGAGGAGAACTCATTAAATACCTGGTCGGCAACCACGACTAAAGAACGAAGATTGTCTTTTTGTAAATGATGCAGTGCAAGTCGGTTTGCTTCTGGAACCAGAGAGGGAGCCGTTATGATCAGCATTTCAGATTGAACAGCACTATGAAGATTCTGGTTGATGATTTTGCCAATGGCTGAAGGCTGCAAGGCTGAATCAGAATTAAATGCGACATATTCTCTCAGGCGTTGGCAATCGTTGACAAAATTTAACTGAGTACCTGCAGTAGTTGATCTCATCCACCTTGGTTCCGAAAGTTCAGTGACTTCCCAGACCATGGCAGGGGCCGCATTTTGAATTCTGAATTCGGCTACGTTTCCCGGGCCTACGGAATTCCAATCCCGGAAATGTAACTGCCTTGAACCCTGGATATCCAGATTTCTTCTCAAAAAAACCTCGAACCAATCTAACCAGCCCTGAGCATTAAAGCCGCCCGGAGTAAAATCGATCCCAATATTTAAAGCTGATTGAGAAAGCGTTATGAAAGTTTCACCTTTGGCTGATTTTGCAAAAGGATCGGTTCCAAGGTTGCCGGTAGCCGGAACATCGATTTGCAAATTCCCCTGTCCGTTTATCCTCAAATTAAAGCGACTTGAAGAACCAACCGACCTCGCTATAAATTCTGCCTTCAATCGTACAGTCTGACCAGGAATAATTCCAGCTAGTCCGGGATTGAAGGACCGGTTCGTGACGCGACCAGGGCTATTAGCGAATTCTTCTCCGTACCATCTTTTCCCACTTCCCAGAAAATTAATGGTATCCAATTCATGAAAATATCTTTCATCAAAGGCCGAAACGATGGTATTCGCGACGGTTCCGGGAGGAGACTGCAAAATCCTTTTCCCCGCACCTCCAAGTGTCAGATAATAAAAGGAGGATTCACTATATAAATTTTTTTGATGGGTAAAGCTCCGATTCAGGCTGTCCTTCAGCCAATGATGAGGACCGGGGGCGTAAAAGAGGATGTAGTCGTTTCCATTCAGACTTCCGTCCCCTCCATCCTGGATCCAAATTGCCAATTCAAGAAGATCATCTTTCAATGGAGCTGAGCAAGCTTCAGAAAGCATTTCGCCGCCATTTCCAAACATTCGGATTGAGCTTGAAGGAATGGAATTATTATTGATTCCCAGCTTCTTCAAAAAGGGCAGGTCAATCCGGTACACACCTGGTCCATCTACGGCAAGCTTGTACCATTCACCTGAAGAAAGTACCGAGCTGGATTTATAGGAACGTTGGGAAAAAGATTGGCTGAAAAGGCCGAGGCACAATATGCAAAGCATCCACCTGGTTCTCATAATCGTATCAATCAAAAATAACATATTCCCAACGCAATATTTGGCCAGAGGGCGGAAGAATCAGATGTTAAAAATACTATATTCGCCATCCGGTTCAAATGTGTATAAAACAGCCTTTTATCGGTACAATATTTTGAACTTGTCCCCGTTTAAGCTTAGTTAAACCAGCTAAAAGTTGTTGATCATGAATTTGAAAAACCTTCTATTCTTAGTTTGCTGTGCAGCTTTAGTGGCCTCCTGTAAAAACATGAAACTGTTCAATAAGAAGAAAGAATCTTCTGACATAACAGGGTGGAATTACAATGATAAGAACCAGGGAGGTTACCAGGTTTCAAGTGAAAAAGAGCAGCGTACCGGTCCCGGCCTCATCTTTGTTCAGGGTGGTACATTCCAGATGGGAGCGGCCGAAGAGGATGTAATGGGAGATTGGAACAATATCCCCCGTCGTGTAACAGTAAACTCATTCTACATTGATAAGACCGAAGTAGCCAACGTTCACTATCGTGAATATCTATACTGGCTCAACTCTGTTTTTGACGGTGATGAATACCTTGCCGTTCGTAATGGAGCAATGCCTGATACCCTTGTTTGGCGTTCTGAGCTAGCCTACAATGAGCCGCTGGTTGAATATTATTTCCGCCATCCATCTTATAATTATTATCCTGTAGTTGGTGTGACCTGGAGACAGGCGAATGATTTTTGCTTGTGGAGATCAGACAGGGTAAATGAGCTTGAATTGGTAAAAAGAGGCCTTGTTAATAAAAATACCTTGAAAAATATCCAGGGTCTTGGCCAGGAAAATTTCAATACTAAATCTTATTTGCTGGGTGAGTTTCAAACAACCCCAGGTCCAGGTGCTAAATCAAAAAAGAATCCTTTAAAGAATCCAAATGGTACACCACGTACCCAGGTGACTTTCGAAGATGGAATTCTTTTACCGAATTACCGTCTGCCTACAGAAGCAGAGTGGGAATATGCAGCACTTGGTTATATCAACCAAAACCCTCAGCCTAGCCGCAAGGAAGGCAAGAAAGGTGAAGAGTTGATTGCAAACAAACAAGTTTATAGCTGGAGCCAAAATGTAAATGGCTTGCGTGATAGCCGTCGTGGAAGCTGGCAGGGTTCATTCCTTGCAAACTTCAAACGTGGAAGTGGTGACAACATGGGTGTTGCCGGTGGTTTGAATGATCGCGCGGTTTATACTGCTCCTGTTACATCTTTCTATCCTAATGGTTTTGGACTTTATAATATGTCTGGTAACGTTAGCGAGTGGGTTGGTGATGTTTATCGTCCCCTTTCTCCTGTTGACGTTGATGATGTATCTCCTTTCCGTGGTAACTATTTCCAAACAATGGATATGTCCACTGGCAAAGCAGAAAGAGATAGTCTTGGCCGTATCAAATACCGCAGTGTTACTGATTCAGAAAGTATTAATCGTCGCAACTACCAAAAAGGTAATGTGATCAACTATCTGGATGGGGACTCTCTTATCAGCGGTGTTAATTATGGTACAGCTGACATCCAAAAGAATCGTGAGGCAGGAAGCACAGGTTATGGACTTACAACTTTGATCTCGGATAAATCCAGAGTAATTAAAGGTGGAAGCTGGAACGACCGCGCATACTGGCTTGGACCTGGCACACGCAGATTCCTTGAGGAAGATCAGGCAGCATCAACTATCGGATTCCGTTGTGCAATGGATCGTGTGGGTAGCCCTGAAGGTAATGGCCGTAAAACCGGTATCGATTATCCAAAGCGCAGACAGAATTCAAGAAAGAAATAAATGAAAAACTAAATTGAGTATAAGCCATTCTTCACGGAATGGCTTTTTTGTTATACATACTCTAAGCCTTTCTATTTTTACAGTATGAATCTTGGCAGTTTATATGAACTCTTCCTGCAGTATCCATCTATTCAGACAGATACCAGGAAATTAAGATCAGGGGATCTTTTTTTCGCGCTCAAAGGACCGAATTTCAATGGCAACCTATTCGCAGAGCAAGCGATTAAGTCCGGTGCCGCATATGCCATAGTAGACGAAAAGGAATACGCAACAAGTGAGAAGACAATTCTGGTTACCGATGTTTTGAAAACTTTGCAAGCCCTTGCTGGTTTTCATCGCCAACAATTTAATATCCCATTCCTTGCAATTACTGGCAGCAATGGAAAGACTACAACCAAAGAACTTGTGCATGCAGTGCTTTCATCTTCACTCACAACATATACAACGGAAGGGAATCTCAACAACCATATTGGAATTCCATTGACCATATTGAGAATAGAGAAAGATGCAGAGATGGCCGTAATAGAAATGGGAGCTAATCATCTGGGTGAAATTGCTTCATATTGTCAGTATACAAAGCCAACACATGGTATCATTACCAACTGTGGCAAGGCGCACCTGGAAGGCTTTGGTGGGATCGAAGGAGTTAAGAAAGGAAAGGGCGAGCTATTTGATTTCCTGAGATCAAACAGAGGAACTGCCTTTGTAATGTGGGATTATGACTATCTCCGGGAAATGAGTAAAGGAATAGAAGTGTTTCGCTATGGAACTCTTGATGGAGAAATCGTGGGAAAGATCAGGAGTGCAGAACCATTCCTGAAAATTGATATTGAAAAAGGAATAGAAAAACAGCAGATCGATACCCAGCTTGTTGGAGAATATAATTTGCCTAATGTGCTTGCTTCCATCGCGGCTGGTAAATATTTCAATGTTCCGGATAAAAAAATTATACAAGAGATCGAGAACTATGTTCCATCGAATAGTCGTTCCCAATTAATGAAGCAGAACGGAAATAATATCATACTGGACGCCTACAATGCAAATCCGAGCAGCATGAAACTCGCAATTGAAAATTTCGCACGGATGAATGAGGCGAACAAGATCTTATTATTGGGTGGAATGGCGGAATTGGGTTCTGAAAGTTTGAATGAACACAAGGCCATTGTAGACCTGATCAATAAATTCAAGTGGAGAGATGTGGTGCTAGTGGGAGGAGATTTCATGAAGATTGATCATCCATATCATCGGTTCGAAAATTCAAAAGGGGCTGCGGATTGGTTGAGACAACAGAAATTTAATGATGCATATCTTCTTGTCAAAGGTTCAAGAAGCATGCAAATGGAGAAGGTCCTTGAATGAAGTTTCTAATGCTGCTATAACGTTACTCTTTGTTTTTGTTTTTTGTTTGCGAACTTCTTCAGCCAGAACACTTAGTGACTTTTTCTCTGCTAAAGGCAACCTGTTGAGATAAGAAGAGTTTAGGAATCGAACTGAAACGCATAGGTCATTGAAATTTCCGAGTTCACGGGTTGCGAGTTTTAGTTGGTCTATTTCAGGCATCCCTTCAATTTTCACTTCAGGTAAATAAGTCGGAACCATCATTTCCAAAATATACTGAACGTCTTTGAGTCGCTTTCTGACTTCATGCAGGTATGCATCCTTTTTGTAAATGAGCCAGAGAATGTCTCTTGCAAGTATCAATTGAAGATGCAGGTATTCCTGGATTTGCTTTTTGGAGATCTTTAATGGAATTTCAATACAGAGTTGGTGCTTTGAAATTTCGAGTATTGCATCATTCCCGGTTAGAGTAATTACTTTGTCGGCATCCTCCGAAAGTTCTTCATTTATTATTGCGAGATAGGAAATAGGATTGGGAATGCCTTGGGTCACGTAGTCACTGATCATTTGCAGATGAACCTGTCGATCCCGAACAAACCCGCAATGTTTATACAAATCTTTCAATGAGGAATGGATGGCAGCCTTATGATTAAAGGTCTTCATCAATCTTACCAGGGCTCTAAGTTTCTTAAATTCTACGCGCCATTCATGGAGAGCTTCGGGAGCAAGTTGATGAATACCCGGCAGGAGAACCGAGAATTGCTCGAATCTTTCTTCAACAATAAGAAGTAGTTCTTTTCGGCGCATACTAAAATTGCCAATGAAATCTGGCGAGGTATAGCAATGATACTCTATTTTTGTGGCCTTCTTTTACGGAGGGGTGCAGGAGTGGTTGAACTGGCACGCCTGGAAAGTGTGTATAGGAGTGATCCTATCGAGGGTTCGAATCCCTCCTCCTCCGCCATCGCCCACCGAAGCTTTACTGCCTTCGCCTTCGGCTATGGCAGTCGAAGAGCGTAGGAGGGCTTCGGGCTAAGATTTTAACCGCAAAGACACAAAGGCGCAAAGGAACGCCAGGACATTAATTCGCGATCTTCCTAGCGTAATCTAGCGTCCTGGCGCCCTTGCGGTTAAATTCTTAAATCCTTCCCATCACAATAGCCTCTCAAACCTCAACACCTCAAATTCCGCAGGCTTTTTCATCGCAAGGCCTATCATGACTACTAGCTTTCCTTGCTGTATTTCCGCCGCTGTCATGGATGAGGTCCCAATATTTATGTAGAACGCTTCATCTGCAATAATTCCTCTCAACTGCCCCTCCTTCCATTTCAATTCAAGCAAATTCCTAATCCTGCTTTCGACAGATTTCCAGGTATCAAAGTTATTCGGTTGGCCCACGGCCGAATTAAGAATAGTGTTGACTTCATTGGTAATTCTGTCTTTAAGTGGAAGAGGTCGTAAGGATTTCCCCGTCGCAATCATCGCCTTCAATTTCTCAATTGGAAAATTGTTTTCAACCTGATTTTTGTAGTATAAGCCCGGACTGTTCACTTCCCATCTCCACATGAATGTAAAAAATTGAGGTGCATAAGATGGCAATGCTTTATCGAAATATGCCAGGTCAATCGCAATCAGTTTCCGGGCACCTTTTGTTGCAGGATCCTCGAATTTTTTCTGGATAATAAAATCCTTATAGGTATTTATTATGGCAGGTTGCGATAGTTCTTCTCCTCTATGAGAACTCAAGTAATCATCAATTACTTTAAATCTTTCAGCAAAAAAATTTGAGGTGTTCCTCTCAAATGTTTCCCTCGAACTGATTTGTTTATCCGCCTGCTCCTGTGCAATTGCAATCATTTTGGTTTTTGTATCAGGAGCGATGTCTTTTTTATTCCTGATGTCATCAATCATTTTTCTATTCTTATTAATCCCATCGACGTAGCCATTGATCATCTTTGTTTTCTCCGCCTCTAACTTATTTCTCAATCCCAATAAATATTGTTGCTGACTTACAGACTTCCAGGGCATCATGCCACTACGAGTAACTACAACAACTTTTACGTTTGGAGTGAAACTGAATGGCTCAAATACAGAATATCCTTTCCATTCTCCGGTTTCAGGAGATAATTCCCAGACCTTATTGCTTGCCTCATTCATATTTACATCAACTCCACTATAATTCATCAGCCAGCCAAACCCATTTGCAAATACATATCCCCATATTCCTGTTTCTCCAATCGGCATTACTTTTTTGGAATTGCGGTTGTAATAATAATAATTCAACCAGGCTGTAAATGAGTAGGGAGAAGGTCCACCTTCAATTACTGGTTTACCGGAGATGGATGCATGCCATGTAGCGATTCCGCCGGTAGGATTAGGATATGCTTGTTTAAAATAAGAAGCAATGGAATCTACCTTCTTGTAAACAAGATTAAATTGTTTCGATTGCAAAGCGGGATCATAAGCATTAACAAAATTCTCTCCTTTCTTCCATTGTGTTTTGATACTCATGATAGAATCATCTATTCCCCGAGGTTGTGCGAAAATGGAAAGTTTCGAAGCCAAAAAGAATAATATGAATAGAGGTCGCCGCATCAGCTTTTAGGTTTATAACTGTTCAAGTTCTTATTACCACCGGCTTCAGCCTGAATTCCAAACATTTTATCAGCAATAGCCTTGAATGGTCCCTCGTTAAAATCCCAACCCGAGTTGACGCCTAATTTCCATCCAGCTTTCTCATCAACCACAAAAGGAACATTCACTTTTGCAACCTGCTGAATCCCAAAATCACTAATATTATTATTACCATCGAAGGTGATAAAGAGTTGTTCCTGCAAACCCCCTTTAATGATCACAGGGATCTTTTGAATAATTCCAACACCAATTGCAAGGGTTGATGGTCTTCCTTCGAAACCCTTTTCAATATCCAATGCAAAAGTTCCCAGGTTCAATTCCAGATCGAAAGCTTCGCAATTCAATTTCATTTTACCCACTATAAAAGGAATACTGATATCCAGGGGACATTCGGGTTCTTTGAGCTCGCCCCCCACTCTCTTATCAGCGGTTGTTACAGGAGGTTCCTTACAGGGTATAAGGAGTTTTGTTTGTGCTACACTTCTTAGTGTTCCCAAATATCCTATTGCCATGCCGTAAAATGCCGCTCGAAAAGTGTACATCCCCATTGGCTTGGGAGGAACAGGTGAATAGGTCAAATAATTCCAAAAAGCTATCTCATTAAAATTTTGCAGAGGATGGAGCACTTTTAGTTGCAAGTCGCGTGTAAGCACAGCATACTTTGGCAAATACTTATTTGCGACAGCCTTCAACTTGGTGCAGTGAATTTCATAATCAATACAACAGGAAGTATTCCCTTCCCCACAGCAACCCTCATTAATTCTATCCCTGGTTAGTTTGTTGATCGCTGCGATTTCCTTTGCATACTGCTCGTCAAGCTTTTTCATTTCAGCCTTGATGCGCCCTGCTTCCTCATTGTATCGCATCGCCAGTTCGCCTTGTTCCTGTATCACGCCAGCATTCATTTCCGTAAAGAATTTGTAGAATGGTGTGCGCATAATACCACCCTGAACCGCGTATCCAGTGGTTATTTTAGAACTCATTTCCGCCAGAGGTACCGAGGATTCCCTTTCCATTTTTTTGAATTTTGCAATAGCTTCATCAAGCATGGCTACGTATTCTTTATACTCTGCCTTGGCTCTCGGTACGTCTTCCACGCTATTGCACGGCATTGGAAAAGGAAGGTATTTGTGAATATTAAAATACTCAGGGACCTTTACCCTGGGTTTTGCAAAGCGACTTAATTTAAACTCTGGATCAAGAAACTTTACCGTGCGTCTGCTTGGTTCATTGTAGGCAGCTTCCAATGATTTCTTGAGATATTCTTTTGCTTTCTCGATATTGCCTTTTTCTCTTTCTATATAAGCAGCAGTTGCACAAGCATCAGGATGGTTGGGTGATTGAACCATACAAGACATTAAATAAACCATGGCAGAATCCTTTTCACCCAGACCGGCAAAGGCCTGACCGATATTATTTAATAGCGTACTATTCTTCGGATTTTCGGGAAGTGCAGATTTCAGGATGGGAAGAGCTTTTGCCTCAAGTCCGCCAAGATTCAAGACTGCACCGCAATTATTTAATATGTTATCGTCCTGGTTTATGGCGGCTGCATAGACTGCTAACAAGGTGGATTGTTCAGGTGCATTCTTGTACCAGCAGAAAATTGCAGCCTCACTTATTTTAAATGGATCCTTATTTAGTTTGGCGATAATTTTTTCAGCAGATTGAATAGTAGTAACCTTAAAATATTTTTTTAGCTCGTTAAATAAACTTGAAGCAAATGACTGAACCTCCTGCCGCATTAGTATTTTCTTTGGAAGTGTGCTTAATAATTTCGATTGCCGGGCGGGAAATTTTGTGAGCTTGGCCGGAGCATTGGCGGTGGGATTATTCTTTAATATATCCTTTAATTGTTTTTCATTCCCTTCAAGCTCCTTCAATTTTTGCGTAGCTATTGAATCTCCGGTGAGACCTTTTAATTGTTCTTTAGCCTCACGCAGCAATTTTTCTATTTCTTGCTGGGAAGGTTGCTGAGCTGCAATCGAATTGCTATAGCATAAAACAAGTATTACAAGACCCCGGCAAAAAAGATTGCACAATTTGCTTTGAGTTTCTAAGTATAAGAATTTAGTCTTCATGAATTGTCAATTTGTTCAGATCACTATTTCAGCAGCCATTTCCATTCGGGTTTATACTGCTTGCTGAAAAGAAATGAGTTTGGAAAAGCTTCATTAGAAGCAAATCCGCCATCGAACCTGTTTTCTTTATTGGCCTTGAGTACCAATTGCGTTTCATTGATACCTTCAAAATGATACAATTGCCAACTGTAAACTCTTTTGACAGCAGCCAGGTTTTCTGTCTTCTTTATATTTCCATTTCCTCTGTCAACTGTGGTGGCTTTGCTTTTCAATGGAGATAGAATAAATTGATCGCCCTTAATTTCAAAAGTGCCGCTTTCGTCAATCAGGATCAATTCATTCGAATTAATCTGACCTCCCCAGCTTTCCCCATGTAAGCTGTAGGTTCCATCGGCTTTCAGATCATATTGAGATTTATAATATCCATTGTTTGTAAGATTAACAAGTACCCCATTTCTGTACTGCGGAGGACTGCTCTGGCTTTTACCCCAAAGCCCCAAAAGTTGCTTATCAATTGAGGCAGGATTAGTAGTTGAAGTGCTTGCAACTGTTGAATACTCACTGTTCTTTTTTACTGCAACAATCAGGGATTGCCAGGAAGAGTCGAAGCTTTGCAGAAGCTTCCTGGTTCCTGATATCATCATAATACTTTGAACTGCCTTACCGCAATCATACATATTTAGTTGAACGTAATAAGGTTTTCCATCAGCAACGTTTGTCGCAACAGATCCAAATGATAAATATTTAGCCCCTTTCGTTGATTTCATTGGAACAGGATTGATTACTGCATCAGTTTTGAAATACACTAATACCAGATCATTCCATTCTTTTTTGAAATCAGCCCTGGGATCACCTGAGGCAGGCTGTTGCTGATAAACAGCAAGCTGGCAAAAGCTCTTCTTCTGTTTATCAAAAAGAGTCATTTGGGTAAACGTTGCATTTTTATCAACCTTCCATGAGGCAGGAATTTTCAGGATAATATTATCAACACTATCCATTACTTGAGCCTGGACATAACTAAGAAATCCTGTGAAGATTGATAAAACAAGAAACCTTTTCATTGATTATGATTTAAGAATTTATTTACCAAAACGCCAACCTGCAAATAACTGGACTACGTTATTCTTCGCATCCTGACTGGTAAAGGATGGGTTTTGACCCGATTGAATGGATTTATAGACCTTGCCCAGACTAACATTATAGCGTACACCAATAAGCATTTGCTTCATAGGATGTACTTCGATACCAAGAGCATATCCATAATCGAAGCGGTTATACAGATCAAGTATTTTACTACCACCGCTGGATCCATTGCTGCTGTCAACCTTTGCGTTGATCAGATAAGCCATTTGCGCTCCTAATTGGAGCTGTAAATATTTTGTTATGTTGATACCCATAAGCTGAGGAAGCATGATATAATTCAAATTCACCTCGCCCGCCTTACTGGAGGCATAATTATAACCCTGTTTCGAGAAAATGATCTCAGTACGTGAACTGATTATTCCCCTTGATGTCGGAGCGAGAAAAGCTCCGATCATAAATCCTGTATGGTTGCTTGTGTTGATGGAGGCAGCATTTGATACATTGGCAAAATTGACCCCAGCCTTCAATCCAATTTGAGAAAAAGACAAAAATGGGAGAGTTATCAATATTAGAGAAATAATTTTTTTCATACCTGTTATTTATGATGTCTAAGCAATTGAAAAATGAACTACAAATGTTCGTCATTATAATAGGCGAGTCAATCCCCCTTACCACTGAATTTTATATCCCCTGAAAAGGGGATTTTTTGAAATTGTTTGCCTATGTGCTTGAGATGGATAATCTTTAATCTGCGTTTTTTAAAAATTATTCATGAAAGGATTCGCCAGCTATAGAATAAGTCTTCTTATCCTGTTATTCATTCTGCAAGTTTCCTTTACGCTTTCCCAAAACAAGATCATTGATAGTTTAAATAAGATCGTTTCTTCCGCAACAAGTGACTCCATAAAATCACTTGCCTATATAGAACTGGCATCAAATTATTTCGGATACGATACACTTAAGAGTGATCAATCCTTGCAAAAGGCAGAGAACCTTCTGCGGAATAAGAAATGGAATTATAACCGGGGTTATTTCTATCAGGCAAAATCCCAAATTGTCTTCAACAGAGGCCATTATGACCTTTCACTGCTCCTTGCAGACTCTTCGATGGAGAACTATGATGAAGTCAGGGAATCAGGAGATACGAAGACTAAAAAAGAAGCAGAATTTCAGCGTGCGGTAGTAACTGCCGACATTGGAGCAACCTATGCAACAATGGGGAGAAATGAGGAGGGCATCAAATATTACCTCGAAGGTTTGAGGATGTATGAATCATCTGATCATCCTGATAGGTTTGGTAAGATAGGCACCTGCTACAATAACATTGCTACTTTATACTATGCCATCCAGCAATTTGAAAAATGCCTTGAATATGATGTAAAAGCCATTCCATTTCATATTCAGCGTGGGGATAATGAATCCATTGCCTTCGCTTACATATTTGCAGCCTCAGATTTTTCTATGCTGAAGCAATTTGATTCTGCTCAACTGTATTTCAAAAAAGCTTTGCCTTACGTAAATGCATTAAATAAGCCCTCGGTAAATATTGAATACTATGGAAAGACGGGCGCATTTTATAAGACAATCAAAGACTGGAAAACGGCAATAAAGTTCTACACCCTTGCATATAATGAGGCTAAGAACATTAATGATATTTTCAATCAGGCTGCTCTCTCCAGGCAAGTTGCAGCGGCATATTATTTTGAAGGAAATATCAGCCAGGCAGAAATGTTCGGATTGCAATCACTCCAGGTTACTGATGCAAATAATTTCGTAAAGGAGAAGGTGTACTTATATGAGCTTCTATCTAAAATCTTTGAAAAGAAACCCGACTTTAAGAATGCCTATCTGTACCTGAGAAAATATCAGGACATAACAGCCAGCACAAAACAGGATGAATTAAAAGGGAAAGTTGCAGAGCTTGAAGCCAAATATCAATCAGAAGCAAAGAAAAAAGACATAATTCAGTTGCAAAAGGACAAGGAGATCCAGAAACTCTCTATTCGCCAGAAATCTACATTGAATTATATATTAATAGCAGGACTTGCATTGCTCTTGCTAATTGTACTCTTATTGGTCCGCAACTTTCGAAATAAACAAAAATTATCTCACCAGACCGCTGAATTGCAAGCCCAACGCATCAGAGAATTGGAGCAAGAGAAGCAATTGATTGCCTATAATGCCTTATTGAAGGGGCAGGAAGAAGAACGGAGTAGAATGGCGAAAGACCTTCATGATGGATTGGGAGGCATGTTAAGCGGTGTAAAACTATCCTTAGGCGCCATGAAAGGAAATATGATTCTTTCAGAAGACAGTACAAGGCTTTTTAGCAAGGCCCTGGATCAATTGGATAATTCAATTGGTGAAATGCGAAGGGTTGCACATAACCTGATGCCCGAAGCACTCGTGCGATTGGGCCTCCAGCAAGCCCTCCAGGATTATTGTGATAACCTGAATGAGGCCCAACAGGTAAGACTGAATTGCCAATTCTATGGATTGGAAAAAAGACTGGATGCAGCAACGGAAATGGTAGTGTACCGAATAGTTCAGGAGTTGGTAAACAATGCAGTAAAACACGCTTCAGCATCTGAAATTCTTATGCAAGTAATGCGACATGAAAACAATTTGAATATTACCATTGAAGACAATGGAAAAGGTTTTGATGTTGCCGGACTAAAGCATGTAAAAGGTGCTGGATTAAATAATGTGCGCTCCAGAGTTGAATATTTAAAAGGAGTTATGGATATTCAATCTGCGCCAGGTAGAACATCTATTCATATTGATTGCTCCTTTCCCGAATAGTAGAAATGACAGAAATGGATAAAATATCGGTACTCATTGTGGATGACCATCCCATGGTATTGGAAGGAATGAAAGCTCTGCTTGCAGGGTTAAGCTACGTTGAGGTTGCTGGCGCGGCTTCGAATGCATTTGAAGCAATCGAAATTTTAAAGCAAACCCCGGTACGTATTGCCATTGTAGATATTAATCTTCCTGAAATAAGCGGCATAGAATTGACGAAAAAAATAAAACAGGAATACCCGGAAGTTCAGGTTCTGGCAATGAGCACCTTTAAAGAAAGGAGCTATATATCACAAATGATCCAGGTGGGCGCCTCAGGATACCTTGTGAAAAGCGCTTCCAAAGAAGAAATTGCAGAAGCAATTCTTACTGCCCATGAGGGGAGATTGTATTTAAGCCTCGATATTAACTCATTGACACACGATCAATCTGCCGTTTCCGAACTTCCGATCCTTACAACTCGTGAAAAAGAAATCCTTCAATTAATTGCCGATGGTCTGACCAATCCTCAAATAGCCCAACAGCTTTTCATCAGCTTGCATACTGTAGATTCCCACCGTAAAAATTTATTGGCTAAGTTCAACGTAAAAAATACAGCCAGCCTTATCAAGCTGGCCGTGAAATACAATGCTGTTTGAGCAATTCGGTATTATTTTGTGCAAGACGCAAATTTTGATGTGACGCAATGGACCTTGCGAAACCTTGCGCCTTTGTTTCCTGGCGGTTAAATATCTATTTTGTTTTCTTCACATCCCCGCTAAGAATATGTACTTGCAAGCCTACGTTAACTGGTATATAAAAGCGACTGTAATCACTTTTATAATCATATCCATTTCCACTTGATGGTCTGTAAATGTATTCAGTCACGCTTTTTCCATAATTGAACCCGATAGAACCGTAGATGCCAACATTCGGCACCACAAAATGTTCATATCCGAACGCAATTCCAAAGTTCCAGTCGCTTTTGGGTTTAGTCTTGGTTTCACTGCTGGCTCCAGAACTTGTTTTGCTTTCAGATTTACCTCCAGCAAATCCAAATTGCAGATTGGCCTGGGCAAATGGATAGCCTTTTGGACTTCCGCCAAAATAATAACGAGCCAATGGTCCGATATAGAATGCTGGCTGTGTAGCCTTGCTTTCGCTGGTTGTTGATGAACTGGTATTGCTGCTTTCACTTTTAGATGTATAAAAAGAAACACTTACCCCGCCTCCTACTGCCAGGTTATCCTGAACAAACCACGCTACGTTAGGATTTACACTGATAGAGAAAGCACTTCCATCGCTATTATAAACAGTAGGAGTATTGCTGTAAGTGGTTTGACTTTTACTGTTGGTATAACTGATAGAACCTAACCCCACACCGACCATTTTATCGCCTTTTTTTATTTGGGAAAATGCAGACGCGACTAAGAAAACACAGGTAATAATTAAGATTAATTTTTTCATGATGAGCTTGTTTTGGTAATGCAATACTACATAAGTTTGATTTGATTGATTCTCATTATAAATGAGGATTTTTAAATAGTAATTAGGAAACGTGGGCGGCAAACAGTTGTTAAACTTAGTTTCAATGTCTAAATTCTTATATACTCAATTTGATGTAGCAAATCAAAGAATCCGATCTTTGCCCACACATTATTAAACTTTCAAATCTTGGCGATGAAAAAACTACAACTCACAAAAGAGATCCACGCAAACAGGGAAAAAGTTTGGAATGTACTCTGGGACGATGCCTCCTATCGGGCATGGACATCTGTCTTTAGCGAAGGCTCTTATGCAAAGACGGACTGGAAGGAAGGCGGTAAAGTGTTGTTTCTTTCAGCAGATGGTGGTGGAATGTATAGCCAGATTGAGAAAAAGAATGAAAATGAATTCATGTCATTCAAGCATCTTGGAGTTGTAAAAAATGGAGTGGAACAACCTCTGGACGATGAAACCAGAAAATGGTCTGGAGCGATGGAGAACTATCGTTTGAAACAGAATGGTGATAATACAACTCTCACCGTAGAAATGGATATCACCGAGGAATTTGAAGAGTATTTTAAGGAGAAATTTCCTAAAGCACTAGATAAAGTAAAAGAGTTGGCAGAATCCTAACCACAATCCTGATTAAATAATATTTCCATGAAACTTTTGATTCTTTTAGCAGTCGCCTCTATTTTCCACCTCGTTGGATTTTCACAGGTTGACACTGCCTTTATCGCGAAGCTAAAGTCCCTGGACACTGCAATAACATTAAAAGTAGATACTGCAACTGTACCAGAGGATGAACTAACAAGAAAAATAAGACTATTGAGAAAGGAAAAGGGTGGTTTTACAATCGAGACCATTATTGGGATCAAAATTGCTGAAGAACGGGAGAAGGATACTGTTCATTCCAAAGAATTCTACAATCAATTAACTGCAGATTTCACTTCAGGCAAGACTGCTAAATTAATTGACAATTGTATGGTGAACTTATACAGGAGAAATTTCAGTGAGCCTGAAATAGATGATCTCTTGCGATTTTCTAAAACATCAGCAGGAAAAAAAATGGATAGGGAGTTTATACTGCTGATGGTACAATCCGTGAAAGATGCAGAACTGCTAATGAAACAGGCTTTCATGAACCTGGAGAAAAAAGGAGTAAAGTAGATCAACCAGAATTGCATCCTTTAGAGAAAATCTTCTACAATTTCTCAGTGATGATGGAACCCCGCTGGTTTTGTTTGATAGAGATCTGAAAGTCGCTTGAGAGATCTCTGGATTTCTTTTTTCATTTTCTTTTTCATGAAGAACGAAAAACCCAGTTGCTTCATTAGGTTTGGCTTAATGTAAATGGAAACCGAAACAATTGTTTTGTTGTGTCGGGCATTTAGAAAATAATACCGGAGGGTCATATCCTTTTTCTCTGAAGTCTCTTCAAAAGTAATGTTCGAATCTGTTGCTTTTATATAACTGGTAATAAGGACCTGTTTTCCTTTTTCAAAAATGCAGGTGTGTGGAACTCCTACCATATTATTCTGATGTCCCATAATATCTATTGCCTTGACGCCCTCCATCCATTTCGGTCTAAATTCCAGATTGATGACGAGATAGAATAATTGCATGTAGTCTGCTTCAACTTCCATTGAAACATCCAAAACTTTTTTCATGCCAAGCATTTCAGCGTCGGGAAAAGCAGATTCCTCAGGTATTTGTTCCTTCAGCGGGCTAAGAAATGCATACTGGTAATGAATATCATCACTCTCAATAGCCTTTGATCCTTCCTTCCACTCCATCCAACCAGGCATTTCCTCTTTTTTGTAGTCACGACTGTAAAGCTTGTCTGTTACCAGCCAGTATTCATGTTCGTTGATATCGTTCTTTAATAATTGATGGGCCCTTATGACGTCCTTACCTATCAATTTTTTAAATTCATTGATATTATAATTGGCAAATTCGCCCTCATGCGTAATAATCTTGAGTGAAAGATGTTCAGCTTCCTTGCAGGCCCCACATTGACATAAGCGACGAACCGATATGCTTCGTAAAAGGTGATGAAAATTGCAAAACATTTTCTCCACCTGCCTGTACATTTCTTCCATTGTTGGGGGATTCCCAAATCTGTAAAAAAGAATTGCATCTCCTTCAACCTCTGAAACCTGAAGCTGCATCTGGTTACAATTGATCAATGACTCAAGAAGCTTTTTTATGATCATCTGGCTATGCTGGATATCAGTCTTCTCAACAAAGCGCGTAAAGCCTGAGATGTCTGGGATGAAAAGTAAGCCGCTTGTAGACATTGTGACAAGTTTGTATTAAGTTACAAAATTCTATTTGGCTTGCCCTTTCCATTGTGCATTGGAATCTCCAGGATTATTTTTGCAGAACCAATCTCAAGTGGAATATTAACTGATACCTTATACAATTACATCTGGAGTTGAAAATGTCTGACTTGCAACCATCATCAGTAAATCAGGCCATCCGCAAGGGGATGGAATTCTTGCATGAACATCAACTTCCAAATGGAGAGTTCGTTGGATATTTTTCAGAAGACGATCCAATGAAAGGATGGATAATTCCAATGAGTATGATTTTTCCGACTGCACTTATTTCTCACTCACTGCAGTTTCTTCAAGATCAACCTGAAACTGAAGCTATGCTTGCAAGAAGTGCATCATTTCTTCTAAACCAGATTGGCCGTGGGGCAGTCTGGAATCATTTTACAAATACCAGCGTAATATGGGAGTCATGTCCCTATGATCTGGATGACACTGTTTGTGTGTCATCGTTCCTGGTTAGGCGATTTCCTTATTTTAAGCAATCGGCCAATAAAAAGCTTATTTGTGATAATAGAAATTCCGATGGATTGTTTTACACCTGGTTCACGTTCCGACCGAGATGGCATCGTAATTCCACTTATTGGTTGCTTGCCTTGAGAGAATTAAAACACCCTATAAAAAGTTTCTATTTCTGGAAACATGAGGCAGGTCGATATGATTTAGATACTGTAGTAAATGCCAATGTTCTTTACTATTTGGGAGATATTGAAGAAACAGGGAAGGTCATTAAGCACCTAATCAGAATAATAGAAGAAAAACAGGAATTCGATTGCGATAAATGGTACCGCAATCCCTTTAGTGTATATTATTTTATTTCACGAAACCTGTTTGCGGGGATCGCTAAACTTGAGGCCGTGAGGCAGCCGATCATAGAACGGATATTGTCAACCCTAAAACCAGATGGCAGATTGGGAAATTCTGTTTTAGATACTGCTCTTGGTATATGCTCGCTCTTTAACCTCAATTACAATGATCCGCAATTAGAAAAGTCAATAAACTTTCTTATCTCAAATCAGGGCGATACCGGTGAATGGGAACGCTGGCTTTTCTATTACGGGGGTCCAAAAAAATTGGCAGGCTACGGCTGCGAAGAATTAACAACAGCATTTTGCCTCGAAGCACTCTCGCGTTTTAATCAGACAATAAAATAATCTGTTGATTCTTAATGTTTTCCTTGGCCAACCTTTGCATAAAAGAGAAAAAGTTCTATTTTGCTCTCCAACATTACTCCCTGATTCCATATCCCGGGAATTCTATCGGTTGATCAGCCTTGAAATTGCAGAATTGAATTTGATGTATGGGTAAACGGACAGTGCTATCTCTCGTAAAAAACTTACTTCGACCTTACAAGCATGCAGCCATTAGAAAGGCTGGCAAACTATTTCCAGGGAAAAAGAAATTGGTATTTGTCTTTGGCGGAAGAACTCAAATCTGGGCAGGAATAGGAAAGGAGTATTATGCCTCCGAGCCTGTGTTTCGAGAATCCATCCGGCAATCAGATGAAATTATCCGCGAATTAGGTGGCTTAAGCATTTTGCCAAATTTTGAAGGAACGGTTGATGAAACTTTCTTTGAAGATGAATCACTTTTTATTTTCACTCTTACCAGCTTGCAGATGGCCATCTTCGATCTATTTAAATCAAAGGGAATTCTGCCTAATGCCGTCATGGGTGTGAGCCTTGGAGAAATGGGTGCATTTTATGCTGCTGGTGGATTAAACAGAAGAGATACTTTGTGGGTTTGCAATAGCATGGTAAGAATGAGCAAGCTTGAAAAAAGAGAGTTCATACCAATCTATCTGCAGACAGGAATGTCAAAGGCAGAGAATATTTGCAAAATAGCACCGGTTTTCATTTCTCCCATCTTTGAAGTAAGCGACCAGGGTATCCTGGCTCTTGCTTCTCAGAAAAATAAGGAAGCCATTGGAAAATTTTTGACGGAACAAGGAATTCAATGGTCTATACCCCATTATAATTCAATCTTCCCATATCATACTTTCCACATGGAAAGGCACAAAGATTTGCTATGTGGTGTTTCAGATAATACCAGTGTGCAACCCTTGCAATGTGATTTTTACTCCTGTATGACCGGAAGTGTCTTACCTGCGAACTCTGTTGCCCATGATACTTTTTGGTTCGATATGGCAAGAAAACCTTTGCTGACCCACACTGCTTTACAAAAGGTTTTTCAGGATGGAGGGAACATTTTGGTAAATATTGGATCGCCGGCATTTCTTAAGGGACAAATGATCAGAAGCATTCCAGGTGGAGGGAAGAATGTTGAATTATTAGATACAATGCGCAAGGGCGAATCTGATATCGGCATCTTTAACACCACAGCTAGCCAGCTCAGGGCCTGGAAATTCCATCCAACTTATGTAAAGAGAGCAGAGGATTTAAAGGGATTGGACAACTTCCTTCCACATTTTAGTTTCGCAAATAGTCATTTCCAGGAAAATCCATATTCATACCTGGAATACCTGCGAAGAGAAGGAAGCGTTCACTTTCTGCCAAAACATGATTTGTGGATGGTATTAAATTATAACGATGTCGAATATGTGCTGAAGCATCCTGAACTTTTTTCAAGCACAATCCATAAAACTTTCGATGAAGCGCTGGTGGGAGCGGATCCACCTTCACATACGCTTGTTCGTTCGCTAGTGCAGCCTCTTTTTTCACCTGAGGTGTTTAGTTCACTGGGAGCATTTACCATTGAGTACGGAAATAAATTACTGGATCAGGTAGAAGACCGTGAGTTCAACTTAGTTGAGGAATTCTCCTTGCCTTTGGCACAGGCCGTGGTGGCCAGATTTATGGGATTGACTGATAATGAGACCAGCTTATTGAGTAAAGGCATCACTGGACATGTTTATGCGATGGAATACCTGGAAAATCTTAGAATATATTTTTCACAGCACCTGAAGGAAAAACCCAGGGTAAAAGATAATAGTGCTGCTTCTATCCTGCTCTCTGCCTATGATGATGGTAAAATAAGTTTTGAAGGTGCAGTGAGTTTAATGCGATTATTATGGATCGCCGGAATGACAACAACCAGTATGCTGTTGAGCAATGCGGCATATATGATCGCAAATGATCCTGAGTTAAAAATGAAATTAATTAAGGATCCTGAGCTTATCGGAAAATTCATTGAGGAATGCTTGCGATTAGAATCACCCGAAGCAGATCTTAAAAGAATTACCACAAAAGAGGTTGAATTGGGAAATAAAAAAATTCCTGCAGGTGCAACAGTCATGCTTAGCCTAGCTGCTGCTAATCGGGATCCAGTGCAATTCGAGAAACCATCGGAGATATTGTTTGATAGACCCGTCAAGAAACATTTTGCATTTGGCGGTGGCTATCACTATTGCCTGGGCGTAGGCATGGCAAGAATTGAGGCGAAATATGCTATTAAATTGCTTCTCAACAGGCTTCCTGACCTGATAATTCAGGAAAAAACAAAACCTTCTTATTTTCCGTCGCAACATTTCCGGGGACTGGGAAGTCTGACCGTATTAAATCGACCTTCAAAAATGCCAATAAAAGATTTAGCATGATTCATGGCATAAAAAATAAGGCGAAAAAATTCACGAGTAATCTTCATCTGAAGAGAACACTCCGGTTAATCTGGTCTGTTACAAAAGGATGGGCTTCACTCACGGTGATCATAATCATAATAGAAAGCGCCCTATTCTTTACGTCTTTCTATATTTTCAGGCTCCTCATTGATTTAATAGCGCAACCTGGATTAGACCAGGAACAGAAATCAGCATTTGTTATTAAGTATTTGATTATAGCAGGATCGGTTACTGTCCTTTATGTTATAATGAGATCCCTCAGCTCCTTCCTTACTGAAATTCAAGCTTCAAAGGTCAGTGAGCATATCGATGACAATATCCATGCTGCAGCTGTCAAGTTGGATCTCTCTTTTTATGAAAGCCCGGCATATTTTGATACGATGAAAAGGGCTAGAGACGCAGGGCCTGAGAGACCTAATGCCATTCTCATAAACCTCGTTGATATTGCTAAGAATGGATTGATGCTGTTGGTAATGGGTTCGATCCTCGTCAGCATTAGCTGGCTTCTCCTTCCTCTTCTTGCACTATTTGTAATTCCGACTCTCCTTGTCAGGATCAATTTTGCGGATCGCTTATATCAATGGCGAAGAAAGCAAACACCACTTGACAGAAAATCATCTTATCTCAGTTCCCTGATAACTGGCGATACCGCGGCAAAGGAAATAAGGGCTTATAATCTTGGAGATCATCTTCGTCAACTTTATTTGAAAATCAGGAGACAACTGGTATCAGAAAGATTGACAATCACCCGCAAGACAACAATCAATGAGATCATTACAACGGTTCTTGCGACACTGGGACTCTTTGCCTGCATCGCATTTATTTGCATTAGGACATTGAAGGGAGCTTCAACAATTGGTGATGTTACTTTATTTCTGATCGTATTCCCACAATTGTTCAACTTGATGAATATATTGGCAACGGGTATCTCTACACTCTACCAGAACAATATATTCATAAGCAATCTCTATGAACTATTTGACCTCAAACCATCTCTTTCCGAACCAGAAGATCCAGAGTCTATTACAAAAAATACCAAATCAGATCTTTCAATTGAAGGGTTGAGTTTTACATATCCTCATGCGAAGGAAGAAGCATTGACAAACATCGGGCTAACAATTCCTGCAGGGAAAATTATCGCAATCGTGGGTTTGAATGGGGCTGGAAAAACTACATTGACCAAATTGATAACCCGACTCTATGATCCTACTGCAGGGAGAATTGCATTGGGTGGAATCGACATAAGAAAATTCAGGAGTGATGAATTCAGAACGCAGGTCAGTGTCGTTTTCCAGGATTTCGGAAGATATAATCTGACTGTGAGGGAGAATATACGATTTGGTGACATACAAAGACAGGGAAGCGATGACCAGGTAAAGGAAGCTGCAATAAGATCGGGAGCCGAAGACTTCATCAGTAAATTTCCGAACGGCTATGAAACAATAATGGGTCGGGTTTTCGAGGAAGGGAGAGAGGTGAGTCTGGGACAATGGCAGAAGATCGCAATCGCGAGGGCCTTCTATAGCAATTCTTCATTTCTGATACTGGATGAGGCAACAAGTGCCCTTGATGCAAAAGCTGAACAGGACCTCTTTGAGGCTTTTCGCAAAAAGATCGGGACAAAAGGAGTGTTGATCATTAGTCATCGTTTGTCAGCAGTGAAACATGCCGATTACATCTATGTAATGGCTGAAGGAAAAATTAGCCAGGAGGGAACACATGAAGAACTGATCTCAGTTCCTGGTGATTATTCACGACTATTCAAGAAAACAAGCATTGTAATTTAGAATCGAGAGGAATTGATTGTTACTGATGAGCGTTTCAAAACATACAGCAAAGAATGTCACTGGGCAAAAGAAACTTGCTATTGTCTCACTTTGTTGCGATGATTGGGGAGGCAGTGAAGAGCTTTGGGGAATGAGCATTTCTCATTTGCAAAAGGCAGGTGCCCGTGTATTTGTCATAAAGGATAGAATCAATAGAGCACACCCTCGGTATATTGATCTCGCAAGCAAAGGAGTTTTTTTAGAAGACCTCGATATCCTTTCACGATACTCTCATCCTGTGAGGTTACTCTTGAAAGGTTGGAAAAAAATAAAGAGAATTGAAAATCCTCTGAAAGAAAGGTTCGGGAAATTCCTTCGCACCCAACAACCGAATCTTGTATTGATCTCTCAGGGAATAAATTTTGATGGACTTCTGTATGCTGATGTTTGTCTCAGATTGAATATTCCTTATGTAATAGTAAGTCAGAAGGCTGTAGAATTTTATTGGCCTCCACCAAATGAACGAACTTACATGACGAGAGTTCTGCAGAATGCCAAAAAATGCTTCTTTGTTTCACAGCAGAATAAAGATCTCACGGAGGAACAGTTTGGATTTAGATTTTCAAATGCTGAGATCATATCCAATCCACTAAGGATCCCACTTCAAAAATTAGATTACCCAACTGAGGACCAAGTGCGGCTTGCGTGTGTCGGTAGGCTTTTTATCATAGATAAAGGACAGGATATTTTATTGCGGATCATGGCCATGCAGAAATGGCGTGATCGCCCCATCAGCATTTCCTTCATTGGATCAGGTAAGGATGAGGAGCCACTGAAAGCTCTGGCAGCATTACTAAATGTTACCAACGTTGAATTTAAAGGGCATGTGCAGGATATGCAAGAAGTTTGGAAATCTCATCACGCTCTTGTACTTCCTTCCAGAAGTGAAGGGCTACCTCTTGTTGTGTTGGAGGCTATGTGCGCAGGAAGAACAGTAATTGCGACAAGGGCTGGAGGAACACAGGAAATAATTAAGGATGGTGTAACTGGATTTATTGGTGAGTCTAATCTTGAGTCTTTCGAATCAACCCTGGAAAAGGCATGGACCTTACGTCGAGACTGGGAGGAGATGGGGAAAAAGGCATTCGATCATGCCGTTGAGTATATTCCAAAATCGCCCGAAATTGATTTTGCAAAACAACTAACCAAAATTTTGCATGAGCGTTAATCCACTCGTATCCATAATTATTCCAACTTATAATCGCGCAGCAATAATTGGCCGTGCTATCAAGAGTGCCCTTGATCAAACATATACTAACATTGAGGTACTTGTGGTAGATGACGGATCAACTGATGATACTGCCACCGTGGTTAAAGCATTTCCTCAAGTAAAATATATTCTTCAGCCACATGAGAGACAGGCTGCGGCGAGGAATAAAGGAAAGCAACATGCTAGAGGAAAATATATTGCCACGCTGGATTCAGACGATATTTGGCATCGTGATTTTCTGGAGCGATGCGTCAATTTTATTGAACAGCATCAACTGGATTTTGTATTCGCGAACTGGGACCAGGAGAGGAAAGAAGGCGGGACTTTTGACTTTCTAAGTAGTGATCCATTGCTCACCGAATATTTACCACGCCTAAAAGATTCCTGGGTGATCTTAGGTCCGGAAGATCTTCACAAACTCTATATTCAGGGATGCCCTTCTCCATCATCTTCACTATTGATGAATGCGTCCTCACTCGAGCATGGATGGAATGAAAAAATGAATATCGGGGATGACTGGTGCATGTTGCTTGATCTGATAATGAGCCGCCCTTGCAAAGCCGCATTTACCCTTGAGACACTATGGTGGAAACATGTCAATCACAATAATGTTTATGACGGAAGAGATCACAAAGAGGTAAACCGGCTTTTGTACGTTGAGGATCTGGGGGTGATGATGTCAAGATTCGCTCATGCATTGACGAAAGAGGAATACAAGTCTATTGAGAAGCGATATTTGAGAAATTTAATTAGAAGTGCTACCCATAGCGCATTCACGTATTCAAACATGAAGGACGCGTTGCGCCTTGCGAAACGTGCTTTGTTCACTAACCCGCTCTTCTCCATCAGGATATTCTTTAATTTAATGTCAGGAGCAATTAAGCGTCAATTTACAAGGCAGCGAAGGAGGATATCAGAAATATGAACCTCTTGAAAGTCATCCGGGCATCTGAATGGTGGGAATATAAATTGCCCACTCTTATCGCCATTGGCTATGCTATGGCAGTTCAGGCAGATCTGAATATTCTTGACCTCGCACCCTGGCTGGCATTTCTTCTTCTAAGTTTGGTTTCGGGTGCTGCTTATGTAAGCGTCATCAATGATTTTACAGATCTTGATGAAGACGTGGCAAGCGGGAAAAAGAACAGGCTTATTAAATTTAATTCCACCCAGCGCTGGTTAATCCTGATCGCTACATTAATACCAGGAATAATTTGCGGATATTTTCTTTCGGTTGACCTATGGACATTTAGTTTCTTCATTCTCTCCTATCTTGCTTTCAGTCTATATTCAATCCCACCTTTTCGCTTTAAGAAAAAAGGATTCGCAGGCGTAATGGCAGATGCCTGCGGGGCTCATCTTTTCCCAAGCCTGTTTATTGCATGCGGTACAGCACATTTTCTTAATATTCAAAAGGATCCAATTTGGTTTGTTGCAGTAGGATTATGGTCCTTGATGTATGGTTTGAGAGGAATTCTCTGGCATCAATTTTCTGATCGCGAATTTGACAAATCAATACAGCTGAGAACTTTTGCATTGTCACAGGATCCATCCAATTTTAGAAGTAAGTCAATTATCATTCTTACAATAGAAATCATTGCTTTGCTTGTGATGCTTGTTTATATAGGAAAACTCTTGCCATTTATTGCACTCGCCGGATACCTCATATTAATTGTTGGCTACGCAGTGAAGATGGATGTCAGACTTATTGCAATTATTCCACCTGTTGGGAAATCATGGCATATTTTGCTTAGCACTTTTTACCAGGTATTTCTTCCAATATCATTGATCCTTCATTCAGCAATTTCCTATCCAATAGTTTTATTTCTCCTGGCTATACATCTAATTATTTTTCCTGTTGGGATAAAAAATCTGATCCTTGATTATTTGAAACTTTTAAAAAGTCTTAAGAACAGAAAGACATATTTACCCAACTAAGACATAAACGGGCTTGCTTAATCCTGATTAGAACGAAACAAATGTCCTGCATTTGATGTTGTGGTAGCTGCGACTTCTTCAAGAGAAACATTTTTTATTTCTGCAAGCTTCTGCGCAATATGAATGATGTAACTGCTCTCATTGCGTTTTCCCCTGAAAGGAACGGGAGCCAGATATGGAGAATCCGTTTCTAATACCATACTCTCCAACGGGAGGTCCTGAACAACTTCCGACAAACCAGAATTCTTGTAAGTAAGAACTCCTCCAATTCCCAAATAAAAGCCCAGGTCAATAATTTTCTCGGCTTGTTCTTTGGATCCAGAGAAGCAATGAAACACACCATTCAGTTTACCCTTATGTTTTTCCACCATTGAAATACAATCATCCAGTGAATTCCTTGAGTGGATAGCAATTGGCAGTTTGTGAGTAACTGCAAGTTCAATTTGTTGGCCAAACGCTTCTAACTGTTGTTCCTTAAAACTGGTATCCCAATAGTAGTCGAGACCTATCTCTCCGATTGCCGCAAAACTTCGCTTTTCAAGCCAACTTCTAACGAGAAGTAGTTCTTCCCGGTAATTATCCTTGACAGAACATGGATGAAGTCCCATCATTGAACGCAATGCTCCGGGGAATTGTTCCTCAGTTTGAAGCATTGCCTCATGCTCGGAGCTGTCGATCGCTGGAAGGTAAAACTGCTTCACTCCAGCCCTATTTGCCCGAAGAATCATCTCAGGGAGGTCATTTTTCATCTCCGACAGGTATAGATGGCAGTGAGTATCGATCAATTTCATCGTAACGCATTAAATATCAAAGGTCAAAAAAAATTAAGATTACTTTAAACTATGCAAAATGAGTCAAGTCACAGAAACGTTATATAATCTTAACAAAACCACCCTAATTATGAAGTTTCTCCTCAACGTACCCCGTCTCCTGACTTGCATTATGGTCACTGTTCTCCTGATGGTAGTTTCCTGCCAGAAGGAAGGCAGCAACACCAGCCAGGCAGAAAATGAGCAGTTTGCAGAGGCAAGTTCCGAAGCAGATGCTGAAGCAGAAACAACTTTTGATGATGTTTTTGATAATGTCATGGGGGTAAATGCCCAGGTGGGAATTGGAGGAACAGGGGTATTTGGTCAAGCCAATCGCCTTCCCGGCGAGGAGATCATATCAGGGACTAACGATCCTGACAGTGTGATCAATCCATGTTTTAAAGTAACTATAACGAGTATAAATACAAGCTTATTTCCATTAAGAGTGGTGGTTGATTTTGGAACTGGTTGTCTTGGCAGAGATGGAAGAATGAGGAAAGGAAAGATCATTACTGTCTATACAGGAAGATTGGTTAACCCGGGAAGTGTGGCTGAAACTGTTTTTGATGGATACTACCTGAATGATGTTCACGTAGAGGGAACTCATCGAGTCGAGAACAAGAGTACATCTAACAATTGGGTATTCGAGGTAAAGGTCTCCAATGCAAAGCTCAGCAAACCCAACGGAAACTATTCCCAATGGAATAGCACTAAGACGATTACCCAAATAGAAGGCAATCTAACCTCGAACATTGCTTTGGACGATATCTTCAGCATAAAAGGTGAAGCCAATGGATCTGTGAAGAGAGATGCAATCTTCTTTCAGTGGGGAGCAAGATCAGTAGCGGACAATCCGATAATCAAAAGATTTAATTGCCGTTGGTTGGTCAAAGGAAAAATTGCAATGCGCAGAAGTAATTCAGATGTTGCAATACTGGATTATGGCTCTGGAACTTGCGATGCAAAAGCTACGATCACCATCAATGGGGTGGTGCGTGAAATAAGTTTGCACTAATTCAAAAAGTTTATACCTTTAAGCCAGTTTTCATAGGGTACGGATTAAAAACGGGCCAGGGTGTCTACCCAGGCCCAAATTGTTTATAACCCTCCCAGATCCTCTTCTTTTTGAATTAAAGGTGTTCCCAAACCGTTAATAGAATCAAAACGGTAGCCCTTATCCGAGAAATATTTCAAAATGGCCGGCAAAGTTTGCTTCAACCTTGGAAATGCTTTCTCGCTATCATGAAATACGATTATTGAACCCGGCTTTGAATATCTGACCACATTAAAAGTGCAGTCTTCGTGGGTTAAGCTAACATCATAGTCCTTGCTAAGCACATCCCACATTATGATCTTGAAATTTAAAGGAGCATTGCTTAAGTGTTTTACCTGGAAAGGTGTGATCTTTCCATATGGCGGACGGAACAGGTAGGACTCAATAAATTTTTCCGCTTCGAGCACATCAGTAAAATAGGCCTGGTCATCAACTTTCCATCCATTCAAGTGATTGAAAGTATGGTTGCCTGTCAGATGACCTTCTGACAATATTTGGCGATAGATGTCTGGGTGAGCAACTACATTTTTTCCCAGGCAAAAGAAGCTTGCCTTTGCACCATATCTCCGCAATTCATCTAACACAAAAGTTGTTGCCTCAAGATGCGGACCATCATCAAAAGTTAAATAGAGAACTTTTTCGGTTGAAGGAATATCCCAAACGAGTTTGTTGAAGATCTTCTTTATGATCCAGGGCGTTTTTACCATTCAATTGAAAGATGATTTGTGAGATATTATGGTCAGCAATCAGAAGGTAAGGCGAAAACTTCCAAACACACCAAATCTTTCACTTTGCTTTTGGGGACGAGGGGAAGGCAATACTCGCCAGACGAAATCAAGTCGCAACACTTTTAAGATATTGTCAACCCCTGTTCCGAGTTCAAGATAAGTCCTACCATCAAGCGCTTTAAATGCATGCCCATTCACAAAATTTACTTGCTTATTCTGTTCGCTGAGACTTCCCCATAATCCTTTCGCAGTCCAGAGCTGTCTGAAACCTAATTTTCTGGTAAAAGGGATAAAGCGGAAGAGCCCATTCCCGAAATTATGTTCCACGTTAAATCCACCATATCTATCATGTATGAACTCATACTTATTGATCATTGAATATGCATACCTGTTATAGTAATATATTTCATTTCCAGGAGCTACATCAAGTAACATATAAGGCAGGGTTCCAAAAGTTTTGCCAGCAAAAATGTTGAAGTATATATTTCCAAAGGGTGGGATCTTCCTGTAATTACTAATAGCACCCGAAAGTTTTGAATAATCATAACTGCTATTAAAGACTCCAGACAAGCCTTTTGTATATTTTAATTCGACAATTGGATATGGGCTTCCAAGGCTTGCTCTATAAAATGTATTCTCAACAAATTTTTCAAGGAAGGCAAAACGCAGACGGATGGAAGATTCAAAAGCAGTGAAGGCCGATCCATCCTTCATCGGAAATAATTCTTTTGGAGGAAGATTCCTGATGGGTTCATACTGCTTATGCCGAGTTGAAATAAGGGCTGAGAATCCGGATCTTGTTTCTGCAAAAAAATCCAGACGTTCTTCTTTTAGTTTGATGAATTTAATGGGAACTCCAGGCTTACGAATGGCAAGTGCAAAAATGTTGTCAGCGCTGATCTCATCGAAATAATTCTGCCCATAATCAAAATCATGAACAAACGATGCATATACATATGAACGTGGCTGACGATTGAAAAGATACATCCCATCAATCTCTCCCTTCCATTTTTTATCAGTGAATCCGTACGCCATGTATCCATGAAAAATGGCGTTCTTATTGAAAAAACGATTCGTTCCAAGATCAAACCTCAAACGAAAACCTTCTACAACATTTGAAAAGATCCAATTCTGCCATGGACCAATCTGGTAATTCCCGATGTTCAGGTATCCTGTAGCAATAAAATTGATGGTATTGGTGTACTTTCTGAAAATCGGCATCTTCATGAGAGTATCAATCATGTGGTATACCGCCTTCTCGTTCTTATTGAGCTCCTCATGCCTGAACTCCGTCCAGTATTCGTCAGTTTTCTCTTTTGCGGTATCGGGGAGGATGGTTTCCTCCATCAATTTATTTTTTGCAAGCTCCCTCAAGACCGAGGTATCATTGACTACAGTTTCGCGGTAGGTGGTTGTTTTCCTTCCTATGAATGAAAGCTTTGAACTTCCCAGTGGTGAAATGTCAACAATGAATTTATCCTTTGACAAAAACCAGGTGGAATCATTTATCAATTGGTATTCCTGGATGAGACTAAGATTATCAACAAAATTGATATTTGCTTCCTTGGAAAGTCGGAGGTTCATTTTCTGAATCGCAAATGTGGTATCATGCACCCAGCAATCGCCCTCGAAGGTGTTCTCACCTTTTCTCCTGGGGGTAAAAAAGAAGTGGATCACTCTCCTGCCAGCTACATATTGTGTATCCGTAACCTTGTAGTTGTAGTAAGTATCCCCATTGTCGCTGATTGGGCTCACAAACAACTTATCAAAAACTGGAATGAAATTGGAATAGAAATTCACGTTCTGGTCCATTCCTCCCAGCAGTTTTGCCACACTCTCATTATTGACTCCTATTGTCTTGATTGCTTTGAAAACCTCTCTCCTCTTAAGAGGATTCTTCTGATAATAATAATCAGAGATGGCTTCAGTAAGATAGACGGGGAGAAAAGGAAATCCCTCGGTAGTATCAACGTTGTTCAGTAAGAATTTGAACGGTCTCAATAATTTTATCTCCCCTAATTTCTCCTTATTCAGATTCTTAAGGTCTAACTCAAGCTTATTATACAATTCATACGAGAAATTGCTGAACCTGTACCTGTCGTTCATAGGCTTTCTCTTTACGATGCGTTTCCACATCAAAAAGCCCCTGTCGATCTTGCGTTTTACAATAACCTCTGCAGCGTATTTCCCTCTTTCCATGCTTACCACCAGGTTGATGGAATCCCCTTTTATTTGTGAAGGGTCAATATGGAACTTATAATCCTTGTAACCTACATAGGTAATTTCAAGAGTGTCTTCTGGCCATTGGTCGAATCGGAAAGCAAAGGCCCCTGATGAATCGGCGAGTTTGCCAGAACCTGATTTGATAAAATGAATGGAAGCGAAGGGTATTCTCTCATCACTATGCTGATCCTTAATGATGCCCCTTATGAGTTTTGATTGTGAGGTTGCGTGGTTTCCTATCAAAATAAATAATGAAAATATCACTAGCCTGGCTATCCGGCATCTTTCTTTCGTCATACGTCAAAAATACGTTATGCCGTAGAATTCGGTTTGGGCATGATAACAATAAGATTTTTTGAAAAAAAATTTGAATAATTGGGTTTTTGCTATTTACTTTGTCAGACAAAGTGCTTTTTATGATTGATAAAAACCAGGAAATTGAATCAACCCTTCATGATATAAAAAGCATGATGGAGAGAAGCAGTCGCTTCATCAGTTTAAGTGGTTGGAGTGGGGTGGCGGCAGGAACCTGTGCGATGATTGCGGCCTGGTATACCACTACCAGGATTGAATGCTGGAAAAGGGGGGATTGTAAGTTTGATAGGCTGGTTGATGATCATGGGAATAACTACCAATCAACCCTCTTGCTCATTGCGGCGGTCACATTTGGACTTGCTCTAATGCTTGCCTTTCTCTTTACCTGGTTGAGAAGCAGGAAAACTGGTGTACCGATCTGGGGGCATACTGCCAGAAGACTCATGATCAATGTGAGTATTCCAATGGCAATAGGTGGTCTATTTATTTTTCGAATGATGGAACTTGGTTTCTATAACCTTGTTGCACCCGCCTGCCTCCTTTTTTATGGTCTTGCACTTGTCAATGCAAGTAAGTATACGCTTGGGGAAATAAGATATCTTGGTTATGGGCAATTGATCCTTGGGATCATAAATCTCTGGTATACCGGTTACGGTCTATATTTCTGGGCGGCGGGATTTGGAGTTCTACATATCGTGTACGGACTGGTGATGTGGTTGAAGTATGAGCAAAAAGAAAATTAGTCCCTTTGAGAAGTTGAGGAATTAACTATGAATCCGATCGGAAACCTGAATAAAGTATTTGAAAGTCGCATCAGGCTGGGTGTGATGAGCAGTCTGATGGTGAATGCTGAAATGAGCTTTAATGATCTCAAGCAGACACTCCAGGTTACTGATGGAAATCTCGCAACACACCTCGTAAACCTTGAAGAAAATGGATACATCAAAGTGCACAAAGGATTTATCGGACGAAAGACCAATACAACATATTCAATCACTAAGGCAGGTGAAAAAGCATTTAAAGAACATATCGAAGCATTGGAACAAATGATTAAAGGAATGAAATAGTTTTTTTTTGGGCTTACACTTTGAAATAGAAAGCACTTTTTGAATCGTAGGGTCTCAAATAATACATCATCATGAAAACTTCAAAATCTCTCAGGCAGGTCAGAATTCTTCTCCTGGTATTCATTGTTTGTCTCTTTTTAAGTGGGCTAACTGCTATACCTATTGCTCCGGAGCTTGAATTCCTGCTCTCCTTCATTCCAGTTGGATCAGACATTGGATTTTGGATCAGTAAGGTATTAGCTGCTTACCGCGAGGTATTTCATCTCCACCCCTTTTTGCTCTATGGGTATGACTGGCTTGCTTTCGCGCATTTTGTCCTTGCAATTCTATTCGTTGGGCCTTATACGGATCCAGTAAAAAACATCTGGGTGATCCAGTTTGGGCTAATCGCATGCTTCCTGATTATTCCATTTGCGTTTGTTGCGGGACACTTCCGCGGAATACCTATCGGCTGGAGATTGATCGATTGCTCTTTCGGTCTTATAGGGTTTGCAGTTTTGTGGCCCTGCTACAGGAAAATAGTCCAGTTGACCTATGAAAAGTCTATATACACCTTGCCAACCTCGCGTATTAAAACAAGTATGATATAATTATCATACCCTAAGTATAGCCATGAAGATCAAGTTGTTTTTATCTGCACTCTCTGAAGCAAAGAATACTGCATTATGACCAAAACATTTTCTAAAAAAGTAAAGCCATGAAAATCTCCCAAACAACAACTAAAGACAAAATGTACATTCTGGGGATCGTACTCATTTTTGTATCTCTGGCGATATTCAGTTTGCCCCAATTGATAGAGAGCCAGTTGGATAATTACTTCGGACTGTTTCTTCTGAATTTTGGAATCACGGCAACTTATTTCTTCATTTTATTAGGAAAGGGCCGACTAAAGAAAGGAAGAAATGGCTTGCATCCTTTCTTTCTATTTCTAATCCTGTTTCTCATCAGTGCATATTCACTGAATCGGGAATTCTCAGTATTTGAAACTTCAGTAAAATGGTTCCGGGTGCTGCTTGCAATTTGTTGCATCAACTATGTTGCAATCGCGTGCATCTCGCAGCCACCGCGATGGATTGCACAGGTAAGGAACCTGGTGTTGGGAATCTCCTTTATAACGTTTTCTTATCTGGCGATTTACATGTTGCCAATGTATGCAGTGAGTTTTGCTGGTTTTTTTCTTTTTGGTATTTCGTTACACAGTTTTGTGCCGTTACTTTTTTGCATTTATACAATAATCCTGGTAAGAAGGCTAAATCGGGAATCACAAACCGGATGGTACAGCTTCTCAACGGGGATTGCTTCAGTTGTAATTTTCACTGTTGTTTTTGTGACACAATGGATTTCCACAATTAATACCATTAATAATACTTACCGGAGGAGTCTTGCTGGGGAACATGATGGTTTGCCCGGCTGGGTATCAGTTGCAAGAACAATAGAGCGCAACTGGGTTTCTGAAAAAATTCTTAAGACTGGTATTGTTTATAGCACCCCTGCTCCATCTCAAGAGTCATTTTTTTGGAGAATGCCAAACAGGAATTTTGGTGAAGAAGGTAAACATGATCCTCTTGTAATGATTGCATCTTTATTCGCGGGTAAGTCAAATCTTTTGGAAGAGGAGAAGATAAAGATACTTGAGTCAATCTATGATGCAAGGCACGAGGCACAGGAGCAATTATGGTCTGGCAGGAACTTATTCACTGAACATATCAAATCAACAGTCAAAATATGGCCCCAGTTTGGACTCGCATACACCGAGAAACTGTTAACTGTCACCAATAAAGCTACTACCCGACGTTGGCGTAACCAGCAAGAAGCCATTTATACTTTTTACTTGCCAGAAGGCGGAGTGATTTCATCACTATCACTTTGGATAGAAGGCAGAGAATCAAAAGGCATCTTAACCACCAAAGAAAAAGCAGATCGTTCATACAAGATAATTGTTGGGATCGAAAGTAGAGATCCATCGCTGGTACATTGGCAGGAAGGTAATACTGTATCGGTTAGGGTTTTTCCAGTCATAGCAGGACAGAGCAGGAATTTCAAAATTGGGATCACATCTCCCCTGGTAAAGAAATCCGGAAAGATGCTGTATGAGAATATACCTTTTGATGGTCCTTCTATAAACCAAGCAACTGAAGATGTTGTTGTGCAATATGAAAAAAAACCAAAGGAGCTCATTCAAGCTGCGGTATTCACCTCCGAAAAAGGGGAAACTTACAGGCGCTCAGGAGCGTATGATCCCGAGTGGAAGATTGAAATGGCTGAGGAATCTTTATCCACCGAAGGATTTAGTTTCGATGGCAAATTATACAACGTTAGACCTTATCAGTTACAAAGGGAAAGAATAATATTCCAAAAAATCTTTCTCGATGTTAACCGTTCCTGGACCAATGAAGAGTTTGAGAAAGTGTGCAAACTATTCGCTGATAAACATATCTATGTTTACAATCAGAAGATTGTTCAGCTGACTAATGAAAACAGAGGCTACCTATTCAATGAACTGAAGAAAAATCAATTTAGTCTTTTCCCAATCCATCAGATTGCTGATCCTGAAACCTCGTTGCTTGTGAGTAAGAGCAATGAAGTATCCCCAAACCTGAAAGATCTTAAAGACAGTAGGTTCCTGGATGAACTCAAGAATGTAATCACTTGCGATAGAAGAATACATCTTTTCAATCTGGGTGATCATCTTTCTCCATTTCTAAAAAGTCTAAAGGAATACAGGATATTCAAATTTGAGCATGGTACTACCAAGGACCTGGAAGCCTTAATCTCCTCAGAAAAATTTTCCCGGTATCTGGAAAGTGAAAACCTGGTGGTAATTGACAACTCACAAATTGCAATTACTCAATCAGATGGAAATTCAGTTGCAAATGCTCCCGATCATCTGATGCGCCTCTTTACGTATAATCACATCTTACAGCAGATTGGATGCACGATGCTCACTACAGACTCAAACAATGTATCGCTGGTTGATGAAGCTAAAAAAGCGCATATCGTAACGCCGGTTTCCAGTTTGGTTGTTCTGGAATCACAAATGGATTATGACCGGTTTGAAATCAAAAAGACTCCCAACAGTTTGCAAAATGCTGGATTTCATTCTATCGGGTCTGTTCCAGAACCACATGAATGGGTCCTTATTGGAATTGGGTTATTGGTACTCGTCTATCTAAAATTCAAACCCTGGTAAAATAACATCATTCCGATATGCAATACTTTCAGAAGTTAACTGGTCCCTACAAATTGTTCTTCATATTGACAGCAGCCTATGTGGTGCTTGCAGCGATATGCCTTAGTGGTTTCTTAAACATTGGGTCAGTTAATTTCATTCTGGGGATCATTGCAATAGCTTCTGCCATAAAGATCCGGAAGGGCTCCAATTCAAACCGGTATGCATACCTGGCAATTTTTATAGCTCTGCTTTCATTATTGGCTCCTGTTACTACAGCAATTTATTTTGCAATTGGAATAGCATTCTTCTTCCTGATCGAAAATTTATTAGGTAGGCTTGCCAACATCCTGCCTCTAATAGCCCTTGGATTTGCATCGCCTATTTTTAAATATGCAGCTGATGTATTCAGTTTCCCAATCCGGTTCCAGCTTACTCAATGGGCAGGCAGTATCTTTTCAATAATAGGGGCTAAAGTAACTGTCAGTGGAAATATTATCAATTATAACGAGAGTGAATTTGCAGTTGATCCCGAATGCATGGGCCTCAGCATGCTGGTAACCTCTCTTTTAATAGGAGTAATTTTGATCAGCCACTACATAAACAAATATGATAGACACATCAGTGTCTTACAATTCGTACTCTATTTTCTTTTGATCCTACTTGCAAATATTCTTGGCAACCTGATAAGAATTATAATCCTGGTGCAATTTGCAATTGCTCCAGGAACTAGCGAGCATGAAATAATTGGGCTTATTTCACTTCTCATATATATCATTATTCCTGGCGCCTGGCTTGCAAGTTTTCTTGTACGTCGTTATGGCAAAGCCGAAGCTGAATTGAATAGTCAGGTACCTGCCATAGCTCTGGCAAGGAAGGCCATAATCTGGAATTCAATCATAATTGTGCACATCTCTCTTGCCTCCTTTCTAATTATGAGACGCGCAGATGGAGGATTCCATAACAGCGGGAAACTACAGCAATTGGAAGGCTATTCAGCTCAGCGAATCTCTGCAGAAGTTGTAAAGCTCGAGAACGAGCACTCTCTTATTTATATAAAACATATTCCCAGTTTCTACCACGCAGATCATCACCCTATGGTTTGCTGGAAAGGGAGCGGATATGTTTTCAATCATGTTCTGGAAAAAAGCATTAATGGTGTCCCAGTTTTTATGGCCCGTCTTCAAAACAAAAATGATGTGCTATACACTGCCTGGTGGTACGACAATGGGGTTCGTCGCACCACTGCCCAGCTTTCCTGGAGAACCGACGTTTTAACTGGTGGACCAGAATACTCCTTGATCAATGTAACGGCAGCCAGTAAGAAAAAGCTCGACGAACAAATAACTAAAGTGTTATCAAATAACCACTTTAAAGAATTGATTCAATAATTCTTCATTTTAAATCAATAATTATGACTACACAAGTTTTAAAACCTCCATTAAGCTTCGCCCTCGGATTATTGCTTATTCTTCCATCGGCCTTTTTCCTCTTCATTAATATTTTGAATGAGATGGAACTACCTGGATTGTATAGTGCTTCCGAGCCTCTATTGATCACACTTGGACTGAAAAATGGGTTGGGATTTAATATCAACTTCCTGATTGCTTTCGGTCCTTTGATTGCTCTTCTTTTGAATCTAAGTAGTATTCTAATGTTGGATTGGAAATCAACCACATCTGAAGTAGGAATAAAGATCAATGCTCAAAAACGATGGAGCAACCTATCCTTAATAATTATCAGCGGCCTGTGCTTACTCATTTTGTTTTTTTATCTTATAGGTGAGAATTGCAACTAAAACATCTCAAATGAAAAAAGAGCGCATCAAGATCCTGGCTGTATTGGCCGGGGCTATCCTGTTCAACTTTATTTTCTGGCAAGAAAAACTGGCGTTGAACACTATTCTATATGATACATTCCTTCTGACCACACTTTTTATTTTTTACCCTGAAGCCAGGCGAGTTTCAACGGTGAGATGGCTAACGCTCGGCCATCTCATCTGCCTGGCTATGATCATTATTCATAATTCAGTTCTTAGTAAACTTGGATTCCTGGTAACCCTGTCTCTATTGATAGGATTTATTGAATACATCCACAGATCTGCATGGTATGCAGGAGGATCGATGTTATTAAATGGAATTTTCGCATCGGCTTCCTTTATAGATTCTTTTCCTGCTCCATCCAAAAAGAAAAGGGTCGCTAAACCTTATGGGAAATTCATCAGGCTTGCTATAATACCAATAATATTAGCCGTCATATTTTACTTCATCTACTCCTCAGCAAATTCAGTTTTTTCAGAATTAGTATCCAGCCTCGGGGAGTCTATAAACAAAACTTTTTCGGACATATTCGCACTCATGTCGTGGCAGAGATTATTATTCCTGGTGGCAGGCCTATACCTGACTGCCTGGCTCATCCTAAGATGTAAGCTTAATTTTTTTGAGAATAAGGAAAAAAAGTGCGAGGATGAACTCAAACGCAAAAGAAAAACAATTCATGAGAAAAGGAAGGATCCACTGCACAACTTAAGTGAGGGAGTGATGGGAAAACTGGCAAATGGAACGATGGGACTGAAGAATATGAATACTGTAGGTCTAATAAGCCTGGTGGTCCTTAACCTGATGCTTTTGATCATTAATATCATCGATGTAACCTACATCTGGTTTGGATTTGAATACACCAGAGATGTGGACTTGTACAAAATCATTCATCAGGGGACTGATCTTCTCATCATATCGATCCTGCTCGCAATAGCAGTTCTCATTATTTTCTTTCGCGGTAATCTGAATTTTTACAGGAATAACAAATGGCTTAAATATGGTGCTTACGCCTGGATCATTCAGAATTGTATACTGGTAGTTTCCGTTCTGTTAAGGGATTATTATTATATCAATCTAACCGGACTAGCCTACAAACGAATTGGTGTTCTTTTTTACTTATTGCTTGTGTTGATTGGCCTGGCCTCAGTTTTCTGGAAAATATATCGAAAGAAAACTACCTATTATCTATTTCGAGTCAATGCATGGGCAGTGATCATCGTCCTGATCGGCTCAACCATTGTGAATTGGGATGAAGCCATTGCCTCCTATAATATCAAAAGAAAGGATAAGATCTTTATGCCGGTGGAATATATGCTTACACTATCTAATAAAGCAATTCCTATCCTGGATCAGAATACAGCTGTACTGAAAGAACAGTTGAAAAAACAAAGCGAACTCGGTTTTATTTCTATGCCTTGCTACAATTGTGTAGATGATATTTTAAAGAAGAGGAAGGAAGAGTTTGCAGTGGACCAAAAAAAATACACCTGGCTATCATACAATCTTGCTGATGCAGCTGTACAGAGATACCTTAAAGAAAGAACCAAGCTTAGCGCAAAATGAATTTCTCGCTTTTATCACGTGTGACTTTGTGGATATGGATTCGTACAATATTTATGAATACTTTCCTTTTGTTATTCGTGTTGCTGTATGAGGGCAATTACTTCCAAAGTTTCCTTATTACATTCTTCGTTTTCTTTGGATCTCTGGTGGTTACTGCTCCATTGCTTTTCATAATTTATTATCTGATAAAATTTTCTGTTGCAATCCCTTACAGTGGTCCTGGCAAGAGAACCTGGTTAACCTTTTGTCTGATTTTACTGGCGTGTTCTTTCTACTTCGGTATTGGAATGTTAACAGGCGACCCGTTTTTCAACGATGAAGTATTTCAAATGTCAATTGCGGCAATAGCAATTTCTATTTCGATCAGTGTTTACTGGAGCCGAAATGGATTGAAAAATCTTTCCCAACAATTTGAAATGAAGACAAAGAATAAATATTATTAATTCAATACGTACAAATATGAAACTTGAAAATGCTTATCTACGGTCTGAAAAATTCTCCTGGAATAAGAGGCTGAGAAGTTTTAATTATGCTTTAGCTGGACTGAAGAGACTATTCAGGACTGAACATAATGCCTGGCTTCATCTTGCTGCAACAATTCTTGCGGCTGGGCTATCACTCATTTTGAAAGTAACCTTGTTTGAAGCTTCGCTACTAGTATTTGCAATTGCGTTTGTGTGGATGGCGGAATTGTTCAATACGGCAATCGAAAAACTAATGGACTATGTTTCAGAAGAACAAAGTCCAAGAATTGCTGCTGTGAAAGATCTGGCCGCTGCTGCGGTATTGGTTGCAGCTATAACTGCTTTTGTAATTGGTGCCCTCGTATTCATTCCGAAAATTATTCATCAATGAAAACTATTTCGCTTTATCTCAATCCGGTAACCACCATATTATTGAAGAACCCAATTCAAAAATGGCTGGTTGCTTCAATTTTATTTAGTTTTCTTTTAAGTGTAGCCCGGATTATTTACTCAGGGTCCTTTCATTTCGTTTGGCTTAACTGGAATCTTTTCCTTGCCTTTATTCCCTATATGATCACCTGCTCACTTGAGTTTAATGATCGATGGAAGAAGAATTCATTTCGATTCATCCTTGCTTTTCTGGGCTGGATCTTATTTATTCCAAATTCGTTCTACATTATTACTGATCTGTTCCATCTTCGTTGGTTCGAAGGTGTGCCTATCTGGTATGACCTTGCACTTCTTCTTTCATTTGCCTGGAATGGATTAATTCTTGGAATTGTTTCTGTAAGACAAATGGAAAAGATTATTGAGGAAAAATTGGGGGTCAGAAACGAACTGTTCTTCGTGTACCCGGTAATGTGGTTAAATGCACTGGGTGTTTATGTAGGGCGGTTTCTGCGCTTCAATAGTTGGGATGTAATAAGTAATCCATTTCAGCTAATTGCCGATATATCAAACATCCTCATACATCCATTTCAAAATAAATATGCCTGGGGAATGATCCTTTGTTTTTCGCTGCTGATGACGCTGATGTATGTTACAGTGAAAAAATTGAATAGAGTGTTTATATAAAGGGATTAACCGCCAAGACGCAAGTCAATTTGAAAATTTGAAAATTTGAAAATGAAATATGACCAGGAATTAATGTTTTATTACCAATTTTCAAATTCTCAAATATTCAAATTCTCAAATTTTTTAAAAATCAACTCCCATCGCGAAATGCCACATTGGCTTTCCTTTGAAGAATCGATTCATTTCCCAGCCCGCATCGATCCTCAGAAAGTAACCGAGCAAGGTGCTTCTGGCTCCAAAGCCATAACCTCCGGCAAACGGTCCCAGACCTCCTGCTTTGATCAAGACACTCAACGGGAAAGTACCATATGAAACACTTGGCCTTTCAATTTTACTATACGAACCGTTCCAGGCTGCTCCCAGATCAAAGAATTGAACAAGCTGGAAGTTGCGGAGCAGTGCATTATTGATTGGCTTACTAAATAAAGTTGTGAAAACAGGAAATCTGAATTCACTATTGATCACAAGTGCATTATTCCCGTTTGCTGTATTCTGCCTGAATCCACGCAGGTTAACAGCGAGCGACTGGAATGCATAATCAGCATCCTGTGGCAGTGGGAATTCATTATACTTTGGAAACAACCAGCCATCTACACCACCGAGATAATAAATGATTTTCCTATTTCCCCATGAGAAGTCACCGGCAGCCCTTGCAGCCCAGATGAAATTCCTGAAGATTGGATAATAATATCTTCCATCAAACCCGGCGTTGAATGTAAACCTGCCTTCAGTTGTCCCAACCTTGTTGATACGTCCATTCCAATCAACATACACCTTATACCGAAGCCCGTTGAGAATATTCAACGACTTCGTTATTGCATTATCATATATATATTCTAATCTCAACAAGCCGTAAGTCTGCTTATTCTGATCAGGAGCTTTCAAAACAATTGTATCAAATCTTGGATCATTTCCAGGACGCAATACTAGTTTATCAGTTCTAACACCAAATGATAATCTGATGCTCTTGACCTTATCTAATGGATATTTAATTACACCTTGATAGAGATTGCTGAATTGCTTTCCACCAACAACAACTCCACCAGTCAACTGGACATCTCCAACTTCTGTTTTCCTATAATAGATCATGGAATAATCCATTCTTCTCTTCAAATAATCTACCCTGCCAAACCACTCTCCACCCCCATCAAAAAGAGAAGAATTATTGGAAACGAAGACGGAACTTCCACCGGTTCCAATAGCAGCACCACTGCCTTGTCCATTGAAGAATGGAAGTCGCAAAGCACCAGTAAACCTAATGTCTTCAAACAAATCGAACACCGATGCTTTCAGCATACCATTAAATCCGCCGCTGCTTGTAAGGCTTATCGGCAATGAATTGGTAAAAGGTTCGTACCGGTTTATGAGAATGTCATTGTTGAACAGGTTGCCAGAAAAATTATCGACAGAGAATTTCAACCTATAATCAAATAGTCGGGCCTTGCCCAGTACTGTTTCCTGCGCCGCTTCCTCCGCGCTTACAATTCTTGCTGCCCGCACTGAATCCCTTCTTTCCTTATCAAATTCACTTTCAAAAAAATCATTTCGGTTCTGCAGTGAATCTTTTCCCTGACCCTGGTTAAACTCAAGCGCACGTCCGCTCTCTAGTTGAGCCTCCATCATCACTTTTTTCCTGAAATCAGTTGGTCTTGCATTAATATTCCTTCTCTTGAGTGCGTTTTCATCAACTCTTAATTTGTAAAGGAATTTTAGATCACCTTCCTGTCGCACTTCGCTCACCTGTCCTCCATCACCTGCAATCTTGGTTTCTTTCAATCCGCTTTGATAGTTAGTGATCGGAAAAACATAGGCGGAATCGCTTGTGATAGAAATCATGAACACTGAATCAGGTTGTGTTTTTTCGTAAGCCTTTAAAGTTGAATCCAGCTCAAGTGGATCTGGATTCCTAAGAAACAAATCGCCAACGAGGAAGATCGTATCCAGCCCGGCACGATCTGTCTGAAAGAAGCCAGCATAGCGATTGGCAATCCCATTTTCATCACTCACAAAGGTGAAATGCGAAGTATTGTATTGCATCGGATACCTGGCATCACCAAACTTCATGAAGGTGAGTTGCGAAATATTCTTGAAATCGTTATTAGTCCAGTTATCGACCAGAAAAATATTATACCGGTGATTGGGTAGAACTGTGTCCGCAGAAACTGCGTTTGAAGTCGGCCGGTTGGATGCAAAAATAATTCCGGTCTTATTTGGAAAGGCTACAAATGAGGCATCCAGTTCATCATAAATATCATTGGTGATCTGATCAACTGTGTTCTTATCGATCTTATAAACAAAAACATCAGATTGTCCTTTTCTGACTCCTGTAAACAAGAGAGTGTTTGCATCCAACATGAATTGCATACTCTGAATCTGATCGAATTGCGGCAATTCCTGAATTACTCTCTTGAATTTTCCCACCATGTCATATATGAACAACTTTATCTTTCCTTCATGCCAGTAGAGTATTGAAAGCCTGGTGCCTTTTCCATCCCATGCCAATTGAGGATAATTTGGATTGATCTCCCCTTCCTGTGTCCGAACTCCATATTTTAATAACACCTTCCTGTTGATGAAATTCTCATATAGCACAACGCAATGTTGCCCTTTGATATATTCAACTACAGCATATGTCTGACTACGTGGAGCTGGATTAGCCGTAAACCGAAGGAAATCCCTTGTTGGAGAAACTTCCTCTACTACAGAAACCGTTCCTCTTGGAAAATTTCTTCTTCCGCGAATATCCCTGCCATATCTGGCTTCCTCCTCCTCCATGAATTCCCTGACAAGCACCTTGAATTTTTTCTTGGTGATGCGGTTTGAAGCACTGTTTAAATTTCGATAAACCCTGGCCAGGTATAAGAAATAGGTAACGTTTTCTTTTTTGTATTTCTCTGCAATGTAATGCCACAATCCATGTCCGGCCAGCGTTGGACGTTCGTAGGCAAACTGGTAAAAATTCTTGTACCTGCCAGAAAGCAAAGCAGATTTCAATTGATCGTCCAACTCTGTGCTCCAAGGTTCGGCCGCATATTCAACATATCCATCAACCAACCATTTGGGTAGGTCAAGCAAGGCCTGGTTCGCAGCAAATTCACCAAGGTCGTCACCAAATAAAATATTGTCAACAAGAATTCTCGCCAGGCCTTCACGGATCTGTCTCTTAAGATTATTATGATCGCCATTGTAATAAACGATCATCTTATTATTAACCAGCTTTGTGTTACCGCCTGTTGTTTGCCAGTCAGTATTTAACCCGATATTTGATTGCTCGAGGTCATTAAAATGGTTATATATAATAATGTTTGCCCGGCGTTGAAGGCCATATTCAACGAATTGTTCAATTGAAGAAAGTTCCTGCTCAGCGACCTGCACCACATATTTGCCAAGAGGCATTCCGTTCTCTTCAAAGTATGCGTTGAAGTTGTCGGTCTGGTAATATTGCCACTTGAATTTTTTATATTGAACCCTGTTTTTCCCGAACTCGACCGTATTGACCTGTGAAAAAGAAGTGAGGGAAAGCATGAGAGCGATCAATACAGAACCCATAATCCTTCCTGCCATCATCCAACGAGCCTTGTGAAATCCCATATTCTATCTTTGAGTTTTTAAAATTAACTAATTGCCCATAAGCGGGAAAATCCATTTTTAATATCATTATCGATCATGCTGGAGGTAAAAGAATTTGTATTCAGCCCAATTGAAGAGAACACATACGTCGTTTACAACGAAGGGTTAGATTGCTGCATTGTTGATCCCGGCTGCTATTCCAGTAATGAACGCAATGAATTGAAAGATTTTATAGCAGGGCTTGGACTTCAGGCTAAATATTTGTTAAATACCCACTGCCACCTCGATCACGTCTTCGGAAATAAATTCATTCACGAACAATTCGACCTTATACCATATATCCACAAGAATGAAAAGCGCATGTTAGAACTGGCTCCGATGTCAGGTCTTCAGTGGAACCTTCCTTTCGATGGATATGAGGGAGAGCTTAACTACTTAACGGAAGGCGATCTGGTGAGGTTGGGTGACGATATATTAAAAGTAATTGAAGCCCCCGGACATTCTCCCGGCCATATCTGTTTCTATTGTGAAGCTCAGAATTTCCTGCTGGGAGGGGATGTCTTATTTCGACAAAGTATTGGTCGAACTGATCTGCCAGGTGGGGACCACAATACTCTGATCAAAAACATCCGGGAGAAAATCTTTACACTGCCTGATAATGTGGTTGTTTACCCTGGACATGGACCTTCAACTACTATTGGCTATGAGAAGAAGAACAATCCCTTTCTGCAGTAGTAGATCGTGAGACGTGAGGCGTGAGATGCAAGTCGACAACCTTAATCGAAGAATCTTTGGTTTCCACCCAGAATTATTTCACGCAAAGACGCCAATTTTATCAAGACGCAAAGAAATTCTCTGTTTTGACCTTTGTTACCTACGTAAGTAACACCTTACTCACGACTCACGATTCACGTCTCACGATTCGTCATGCAAATCTGTGAATATATTTCCCGATAAATGGCAGCCTGACAAATTCCTTCTTTTCAATTTTGAGAATAAACCAGCCGAAAAGACCGATGAGTACAAATGCTATTACAAAATGCAGCCATTTGAGCTTAGGTATGTAGCCAATAATGAACTTGTGCAACAGGTAAATGAGCACTACGATTACCAGATAAGCCAGTAACTTTTTCCAGGCATATGGTATGGAATAGTACCGTTGGCCCTGGACATAACTTGCTACCATCATGAATCCATAACAGACAAAAGTTGCCCACGCTGCTCCTTCATAGTGGAATTTAGGAATCCACCAGATATTCAGCAGAAGGGTTATAACCGCTCCAATAATGGTGATGTATGCGCCAATCATATTCCGGTTGGTTAGTTTATACCAAACTGAAAGATTATAATAGATCCCCAGGAAGATGTTGGCCATCGCCAGAATAGGTACTATATGTATTCCTTCGGCATACTCTTTATGTGTTCCAGCAATCAATCCCTTCCAGACATCCAGGAAGAGGGCAATTCCAAGGAACATCAGGCTGCAGGCAATCACAAAGAATTTCATTACCCTTGAATAAATCTTCTTCGCATCCTCATTTTTTGATTGATTGAAAAAAAATGGTTCGGCGGCAAGCCGAAATATCTGAATGAGAATTGTTATGAGCACAGCGAGCTTATAATTCGCCCCAAATATGCCCAGCTCACGCTTCTCTGTTATCTCATCAAGCACCAATACTTTCCTATATACCAGCCTGCTCAACATCTCATTGATCATCCCTCCAAAACCAACGATCAGTAAGGGCCAGGAATAATCCATCACTTTTCTCCAAAGTTTTCCATCAAAGATCCATTTGAAGGCTGCGAACTCCTTATACAAAAACAGAAGCGATATAGCACTTGCTATAAGATTCGCGATGATGAAATAACCAACTCCTACATCCGGACTGTATATAATTCTCCATATATCATTTTTGTCCGCTTCGTACCTGGGCTTAGCAATGAAAAAGAAGAAGAATACCAGGGCGATATTTACAAAGATGGTGGCGACATTCACAAACGCATACTTGCGTGGTCTTTCTTCAAGTCGCAATTTGGCTAATGGAATTACGGCGAGAGTGTCAAATAGAAGAATACCAATCATCCAGGTTACATATTCCGGATTGTCCTCCATCTCCAGGAAACTTGTGAGGGGGTCGTGAAAGAGCAATAGGACAAAACATAAAACAATTGTGCTCACTATTATGGAAACACTAAGCGTATTATAAAGCTTTTGACGATCATGGTCCTGCCCGAATCTGAAAAAACTGGTTTCTAAACCATACGTGAATGCGATGGTAAGAAAGGGAATCACTGCATAGATCTGGGTAAGATTGCTGGTTTCAACCGCATTAAAAAGCTGAAACCCGAGGAGGGTTAAACCGTAGTTGAGAAAGCGACTAACAATTTTTGGGATACCATACCAGAGTGTTTGTCCGGCCAATTTCTTAATGCTCAAAGGATATCTTGTTTCAACAAAAATAGTCAAGATAGCGGGACTTGCTCCGCGAGGAGTAAGTTTGGGAGTTTGAATGTTTGATTGTTTGAGTGTTAAACCCCTTTTCGGATGCTTCGCGGACGAATCCAGATGGTAAATTGAGAGTTGAGAGCTGGGATTGTTTGTGATATTCAAACGCTCAAACACTCAAACATTCAAACATCCCGCAGAGCGTTATATCTTTGGAAAAAACTTGGTCATGAAAAGAGTTCTACTTCTTATTCTGATTCTTTTTAGCACTTTCAGCCTCATTGCACAAGATCCGGTAGAGGGGAAGGTAGAATTTCAGAAAAAAGATCAACCTGCCGCTATCATCGAATTACCTTATCCGCCTGACGTAGTTGAAAATGCCATCAAGGAATACTTGAACAAGAAGGGAGTAAAGGGTAATTCTACAAGGGGCGTTCAACTGTATAAGGGAACAAAACTCAACGACCTTGATTCCGATAACTCCGATCTATACTTTAAAGTTGAAAGAAAAAGCAGGAAGGAAAGAGATGCCTCTATTGTGTATCTCTTTGTGACCAAGGAAAATGAAAGTCCCGCCAACAGGGTTCCCGGTGATACGTATGGATTGGAAGGTGCCAAAAGCTTTCTTAGAAACATGTTGCCTTCAGTTGAAGCACATAACCTGGAAGTTGAGATCTCCGGACAGGAAGAAGCCGTGAAAAAGGCTGAAAAAAAGCATGACAACCTGATTGATGATGGCAAAGACCTGGAAAAGCGATTGAAGAAACTTCAGGATAATATTGAAGAAAACAAGAAGGATGTAGAAAAGCAGAAACAGGAAATAGAGAATCAAAGAAGAATACTTGAAAACCTTCGGGCCAAGAGGAAAAATTAATTAAGCTGATGTAGTTCTTCTTTAATTAGGCTGCTCAAACTTTTTGCTCTTGGTGAAACTTGTATCGCTTAGCGCACCGAGAAACTGAATGAGATTATACTTGTCTGTAGCTGTTAGTGGAATCTTATTTTGAAGAAGAGGATCAAGGGTGCTGCTATTTTGAATCCCGGTAGAATAATGATCCAGGACTGCTGTCAAATTCCAGAATCTTCCGTCATGCATGTATGGATAGGTCAGATAAATATTCCTAAGGCTTGGAACTTTAAACTTAAGTGAATCCTCTTTTTTGTTTGTGACCCGCATTCTTCCATAATCCTTTAAGAAGGTATTTACTCCAAGTCCATTATTTCTAAAAGTAAAATCGCTGAAGAGTGGTTCAGCATGGCAGGAAGTACATTTGGACTGGAAGAGAATATAACCAGCCTGCTCAGCCGAAGTAAAGCTTGCCTCACCTCTTTTTACCTTATCGTATTTTGAATTGGCTGATACCATTGTGATCATAAATTGACTCAATGCTTTCAGCATGCGCTGGCTGTTAACCTCTTCATTTCCGAATGCCAACTTAAATCGCAATTTGTACGCTGAATCATTTTTCAGTTTTGCAACTACATTATTAATATCCTCCGCCATTTCATTTGCAGCCGTAATAGGAGCAAGAGGTTGAACCTCCAGGTTATTAATACCGCCATCCCAATGAAAATTTGACTGCCAGGCAAGATTGAATAACCCAGGTGCATTTCTGGTTGTGAATTGATTATTGAAACCATGACTCAGGTCATGATCATAAGTGGCAAACCCGGCAAATTGCTGATGACAGGATGCACAAGGAAAATTTCCATCCTTCGAAAGAATGCCATCATAAAACAAATGACGCCCAAGTTCGATTCCTTCCTTGGTTAATGGATTGGCATTAAGATCAGCCTTGATAGCAGGAAATCCTGCGGGTATTGGAAATGAAACCGGGGTATTGCCTGGCTTATCTCCCGATTTTTTGCACCCAATGAAAACAAGGTTGAAAAATGAGAGGAATACTGCTAATATGATAATGACTCTTTTCAATTATTCACTGATGATTTCAACAAGATTGAACATATGATAATAGTTATGCGCAATGGTAGTAGCAAGCGGACCTGGTGTTGTACATACAGGAGTACTTGCAATTGACAGCCGGCTGGAACCTTCGAACCAGGAATTGACATTGGCTGTAATGGTTAGGGTTGTACTTTTTCCTGTTTCAAAATTAACTTCCTGCCTGAGTGGAAACCTAAGCTCTATCTTTCTCAATACATTTTCTAATCCGCTAAACCCCCCTATATGATATTCGAAGACGCGGTTTGGCTGGGAAGAGACTGGTGAATTACCTTCCAGCTTCGCCATAATATATCCACTATTCCAGGTCCAGAACATGCCTTTTGCAGGATCCAGTGCACCTGTCTGGGCACCACTTACATTTCTGATGCTATCCACTCCGAGGAGGAAAGAAATCTGATTATATTTTGACGAAACAGTTCTTAACACAATCCTGGTTGAACTGAGGTCTGCAAAATCTACAAGGATATAATCAACTCCATTAAGTTTTTTCCTATTCCCAGTAGCAGTATTTACCATCTCCGCCTGGCTGATATAGAATTTAAAATTTGAAACTGAGTAGTCTTCGTTCGAGGAATTTTTGTAGTTATTGCCAATCACTAGTGGTTCACCATCTACCATTGCATTGAATTGAATGGTTACCGGGTGATCAGCATTATCCCCATCAGCAAACATGATGCTCTTCTGACAGGAAATCATCAACAGAATAAAGGCTGGTAATACCAGGCCCGAAAATTTTCTCTTTTTCATTCTAACAATCCGTTCCATACATCAATCAGTAATTATCTCGAGACAGTCTCTGACGTCCTTGTTTTTTCTCTGCCTGTTTCACTTTATTTTCTATCCTTTTTTGCCTGGCCGCCTTGGAAGGTTTTGTCGCGATCCTCTTCTTTACCTTCTTCAATGCCTTTTCAATCAAATCATTCATTTTCCTTACTGCTTCATCTTTATTTGCAAGTTGTGTTCTATGTGTCTGGGATCTCACCTGTAGAAATCCTTCTGAATTAATCCGCCAGGAAAGCTTCTCATTGATTAACGCTTTTTGCTCAGCGTTTAATATCTGTGAGGAATCCACGGCAAAATAAGCTTCAACGCTGGTTTCCACCTTGTTAACGTTCTGGCCGCCCTTGCCGCCCGAGCGACTTGTTTGAAACCTGATTTCTTTGGATACATCTACCATACAGATACGTTGATCCGGTAGCCGGAGTTGGCAGGAAAAATCCCTCTAAATTTACTGCTTAGGTGTTAAAACTCAGTTATTTCGTTGTTCAGCGGTCTTTGAACGCCCAGGATACTTCATAATGGCCAAATCAAAAAATATGCGTGCTGTTATTCAGCGGGTAAAAAATGCAAGTGTTACAATTGAAGGCAAGGTCAAATCTGAAATAGGAATTGGCTTATTGATTTTTCTTGGGATTGAAGACTCAGACACGAGGGATGATGTTACCTGGTTGAGTGGGAAAATTGTACAGATGAGGATATTTGACGATGTTCAAGGCGTGATGAACATTTCCTTAAAAGAAATGGAAGGAGATATTTTGCTCGTGAGTCAGTTTACACTGCATGCATCTACAAAAAAAGGCAATCGCCCATCATACAGCCGGGCATCAAAACCAGAATTTGCAATTCCTCTTTATGAGCAAATGATAAAGCAATTACAAACTGATTTGGGAAAAGATATTCATACTGGAGAATTTGGTGCTGATATGAAGGTTGGATTGCTCAATGATGGACCCGTGACTATAATAATCGATACAAAGGCGAAGGAATAAATGTTCAACGAAGAATCTGTTCTTATTTAGAGGTCAATAAAATTATAAATCATGACCATCCAGGAGACGCAGCAAGAGGTGGACCAGTGGATCCGCACAAAAGGAGTGAGATATTTCAGCGAATTAACAAATATGGCAATTCTCACTGAGGAAGTAGGCGAACTTGCCCGGATCATGGCAAGGAAATTTGGCGACCAGTCATTCAAGGCTTCAGAAACTCAAAAGGATCTGGCAGACGAAATAGCGGATGTTTTCTGGGTTCTTGTCTGCATAGCTAATCAAACAGGGGTCGATCTTACTGAGGCAGTTCGAAATAATTTCGATAAGAAAAATAACCGTGATGCTGAGAGACACAGAAATAATCCGAAGTTGCAGGGGGACTGATTGGTTAAATTGTTAATTGGTTGATTAGTTGATTGGTTCTCAATTTTCTCAGCTGTTAGGTTGCCCCTTCCAATTCAACTATTCAACAATTCAACTAATCAACTTTTCAACCGCTTGGCAATTAATTTGTATCAGCCATAAAAAGCCTGGAATGAAGAAATTATCACTGAAAGGGGTCTGGAAATTAATGAAGGAAGCTGCCAATGGCTTTTGGGATCATAGCGTGCTAAAGCTAAGTGCAGCTCTTGCGTATTATACAGTTTTCTCACTAGGACCAATGATCATTGTTGTTATTTTCATGGCAGATATTTTTTGGGGTCGGGAGGCCATTGAAGGAACAATCTATGGACAAATAAATGGTCTTGTTGGTAGCTCAGCGGCCATTCAGATCCAGGAGATGATCAGGAATTCATCGCTAAGTCTGAAAGGAAATTTCACGGCTATCCTTGGTTTCATAACCCTACTCATAGGTGCTACCGGCGTATTTGCTGAAATTCAGGATTCAATAAATATGATTTGGGGCTTGAAAGCCAAACCAAAAAAAGGTTGGCTGAAAATGCTAAAGAACCGGCTTTTATCATTCTCGGTTGTAGCGAGCCTCGGATTCTTACTCCTTGTTTCGCTTATTATAAATGGTCTCCTTGAGGCATTAATGGGAAGATTAAAGGCCATGTTCCCAGATCTGGCGGTAACCATCATTTACATCATAAACCTGATTATCACTTTTGGTGTGATCACCTTGCTCTTCGCGATTATATTCAAGGTGCTGCCCGATGCTAAAATCCGGTGGAGGGATGTATTTGTAGGCGCCATGTCAACTTCAATTCTTTTCATGTTGGGCAAGTTTGGGATCACATTTTACATTGGCAGCACAGATGTTGGGACTACCTATGGAACTGCGGGTTCGCTGGTAGTCCTGTTGATATGGGTCTATTATTCATCAGTCATTCTTTTCTTCGGAGCAGAGTTTACTAAGGCGTATGCAGCTCATTTCGGGAGACCGATTCATCCCAATGATTATGCTGTCTGGATAAAACAAGTGGAAGTTGAGGCAGAAAAAGGATCCCTGAAGAAAATTGAACAGGAGAAAAAACATGAAAATGAGGTTACCGGTGATAATGTAAAGGTGACCTAGTCATACCCGCTGAGCTTTTTTTGGTTAATGACTTTCTACGTTAGATTTTCCAGGATAAAATGGTGATTATCGATCTCTGAGAATACCAAAATTTCTCAATCTCCTTTGCCTCCTTACTTTTGCGGCCTATGGCAGCAGATAGCAACAGGTTTCAATCCATTATCTCTCATTGCAAAGAGTACGGTTTCATTTTCCCATCCAGTGAGATTTATGACGGTCTGAGTGCCGTCTACGATTATGGTCAATGGGGGAGTGAGTTAAAGAAAAATATCAGGGACCATTGGTGGAAGTCCATGACCCAATTACATGAAAATATTGTGGGTATTGATGCATCAATTTTCATGCACCCAACTACCTGGAAGGCCAGTGGTCATGTTGACAATTTCAACGACCCCATGATTGATAACAAGGACAGCAAGAAAAGGTATAGGGTAGATCACCTGATAGAAGCAAGGGTGCAGGAATTGGAAGAAGGTGGCAAGCAACAAGAGGCTGATGCATTGTTAAATGAAATGAATGGTCTCCTCTCAACCGATGATTTTGATGGACTGAAAAAACTGATCGAATCTCAAAGGATCAAGTGCACCGTGAGCGGAACTGCAAACTGGACCGATGTGCGACAGTTCAACCTGATGTTCTCAACCCGAATTGGAAGTGTAACTGAGGAGTCTGACGTCATTTACCTGAGACCGGAAACGGCCCAGGGCATTTTTGTCAATTTCCTAAATGTTCAAAAAACCGGAAGGATGAAAATTCCTTTTGGAATTGCACAAATTGGGAAAGCTTTCAGGAACGAGATCGTAGCCAGGCAATTCATCTTCAGGATGAGGGAGTTTGAGCAGATGGAAATGCAGTTTTTCATTCGTCCGGGAAGTGAGAAAGAATGGTATGAATACTGGAAAAAGGAGAGGATGAAATGGCACCTTGGACTGGGAATTGGAAAAGAAAAATACAGGTTTCACGACCATCCAAAGCTTGCCCACTATGCTATTGCGGCATGTGATATAGAGTATGAATTTCCAATTGGGTTCAAAGAAGTTGAGGGAATACATTCCCGAGGTGATTTTGATCTTAGGAATCATCAGCAGTTCAGTAAGAAAAAGATGCAATATTTTGATCCCGAAATCAACCAAAATTACATTCCATACGTAATAGAAACATCCATTGGTCTTGATAGAACTGTACTTATGCTTTTGAGTGAAGCCTACCAGGAACAGGATCTAAGCACTGATGAAAAAAAAGATAGCAGGACTGTCCTTAGATTTCCTGCAAAACTTGCTCCGGTTAAACTCGCCATTCTGCCCCTTATGAAAAAAGACGGGTTGCCAGAAATTGCAAGAAAACTTATGGACGATTGCAAAAATGATTTCCGTTGCTTCTATGAAGAGAAGGACACCATTGGCAAGCGGTATAGGAGAATGGATGCTATTGGCACACCTTTTTGTGTCACCATTGATCATCAAACGAAGGAAGATAATATGGTTACAATTCGCCACAGGGATTCCATGGAACAAGAACGGGTGCCTGTTGAAAAAGTAAAAGATTTGGTGTATAAACAAATTTTATGACATAATTCAAATCGCCTACTTTGCGCCTACCCCTTTGAAAAGCTTCACGATCCTGAAAAACCTGATGGAATAATATTTGTTGATAAACCATTAAATTACCTCTAGACATGTTGCTTGGAATAGATGTCACCCTAAACCTTTTATGGCTACCTGTCCTCTCTATTTCCTTTGCTCTTTTTGGATTTGCATTTCGAAGTGTACAAATTCAGAAATTAAATAAGCGAATTGGGGAACTTGAGAGGGAGATGGTTCAAAATCACGCCGAAATACTTTCACTTCAAAAGGAAAACATTCAATTACAGGAAAAGGTGAAAAATAGTGCAGTACCTGTAATTCCTATTACTTCAAAAGAAATCGCGGTTGACCAGCAGGATGTTGCTCTTCGAAAAAAATTAATGGGGAAGTCCGTAGGCAATCAGTCCTGATCACCCATACAATTCCTGGTGAATTGATTTCCTGTCATATCCCAGTTCCTGAATCCTTTTTTTAGCTTCATCAATCATATTTTTCCATCCGCACAGCATGAAGTCTGCAGGTTGTTTTTCTGAAGCAAACTCTTCATATATCGAATGTACATATCCCTTTCTTCCTTCCCATTCTTCTCTTGATAATGTGGGTATGTAATAAAAATTTTCAATCTGGCTTTCAAGACCTTTCAATTCGTCATAGTACAACAGATTGCATTTTTTCCTGCATCCAAAAATGAGATACAGATTCTTATGAGGGACATTATGCTCAGCTATATAATTCAGCATACTCCTGAATGGAGCAATTCCGGTTCCTGTACAGATGAAAAAAAGATCTTTCTCGATTTTATCTGGCAAGGTAAATACACCCTGAGGTCCTCGAAACGTTAATTCAGATCCAATACCTATTTCATTGAATAGATATGTTGTGCCTGCTCCCCCTTCCAGAAGAACTATTACCAACTCAATTTCATTAGATCCATTGGGCCAGGATGCGATGGAATAGCTACGCCATCTCTTATTTACTTTTTCGTGAATTGGGAGATCAAGAGTTACAAATTGGCCGGGCTTGAAGTCAAAATTTTCGGTTTCCGGAACTTTCATCCAGAATCGTTTGGTGCCGTCAGCTCCGTCTTCAATTCGGGTAACAATTGCCTTTCTCCAGGGTTGTAATGCCATGAGTGAGTTTTGCTAAAAATACATCACGAATCCTAATTTAGAGATTTTGTGATTTAGAGATTTGGTAAATAAGCCATATCTCAAAATCTCTAAATCCCTAAATCAGAAATATGTATTTTTTATTGCAGTGCAACAGGATCCAGAACCTTTAGAGCCGGAAGATAATAATAGCAATTCCTGCCATTTTCAATCGTATGGAGGGCTATTTCATTTGCCTTGATTTTCTTTCGCACAGAATTAGAAGTTGAAGGCTGAGTATCCAATGGGAGTAAGGTCATTAGCAGCACTGAACCTGAACTCGACTTCACCAGCGTATCTGTTTTTTTGCCAGTTATAACTGTATTCTTAATCACCACAGGAGAATTCACTAATTCAGTTTTGACCCCATATAATTTCCCTTTTATCCAAATGTGTTTTGGATCCACTTTAATGTTGGCAGGAACATCTAAATAAAGAAGGTAATTAGCGGATGTCTTTGCAGGCAATTCCTTTGTTTGTCCTGATTCATCAACTGTCTTTCTTTGGGTGCCCTGTAATACTGGCTGTTGATAGCCATACAATTTGACCTTCTTGCTTTTCTGTGCAAACAGGAGAGATGGAAGAACCATCAGTGCGATAATTTGTAAAATACTCTTCATAGTAATTGTTTCGACTGGAAGATTGCCATCCAGTTTAGTTCAGTTGCAAGAGAAACCCTTGAAACGAGAAGGTTTCCTCCAGGATAACCCGAAGTTTAATTAATCTTTCACAAATGACTGCACAAATTGTTGCTTGTAGTCCCTGCTTGTTATGGTGAGAATATATGATCCTGCGGCGAGCTTGCTCACGTCCAGATTACCACTTTGGTAAAGATCTTCTCTCCTTAACATCAATTGTCCATTGCTGGAATAAACCTGAATTACAATCCTTGGAATGGTAAACATATTTCCAATTGTAAAATAAATCCTGGATTTAGTAATTGTTGGATAAGCAAGCTGAATAAATTTCTTATCGTTCCTCACCGGATCATTGATACCAGTATTAAGATTAGGTGTAAAATTTGTTGTCCCCGTACTCGCAAAATATAGACCATTCCCATGTGTGCCAACTAATAAAATATTATCCTGTGGTCTGTAATCCAAAGATGGAACTACAGCAAAATTCAGCACCGTGGCACCCTCTCTCGTCCATGTAGGCTGATTGTTTGCTGTAAGTGTGGGACCAATATTAATAGCGCTGTATAATCCAACCGATGTTCCAAGGTAATATTCAGTTACAGGATTATTAGACGCATCTTTCTTAACTACAATCATTGCGCTCCTGATTGATGGAAGCTGCAAATTTCCTTCTGCAAGCCTCCATGTGGGTGATGAACTCTTTGCATTATTTGTCCACCAGATATTAATGGCCACATTGTTGTTTACTGAATAATTTGACACTACCATCAAGACCTCTTCATCATTATTAGGGTTAGCTGCGATATCTGAAATATATGATCCTGCAGGTAAGCTGGTCGGAGTAATATCTGAAGCTGAAGTTGAAGGACTAGTATTTGCAGGATTATCCAACCTAAATAACCTTCCACTACTGGTTCCTATATAAAGAGCATGACTTGGGAAATAGTCCCCTCGTGTTAGTTCAAGTGCACTTATGGAAACATTTGTTCCGGCCGTTGGATTTCCCGGGTTGACTGAACTCGAAACTCCAGTTAGCTCTGTCCATCCACCTGAGGTAACAGTAGCTGAAGCCGTAGTTCTAAAAAGACGATTGTAGTTTACATAATATAGATGATCTGGATTGTCGAAGTCAACTTTGAAATAAGTCACAAAATCACCAAATCCTGTACTATAATCCGGATTTCTTGTTAAGCCAGTCGGCGTGATCTCAGTATAATTTGTGAGCGTTCCTCCTGTAAGGGTCCCTCTGAAAATATTTCCCAGCTGGTATGAACCAAATGATATTTGGGTAGCTCCATTAGGTTTATGCATTCCCACCGCTCCACCATCACCACCTACAATTCGGATATGATCATTATTACCATCAAGCCTTACATGAGTTCCATTATCCTGAGAGCCTCCGAGAAAATTATTTCTCCCACTTATAGGATCCATCCCTACGTGATAATACTGCATCGTCTGATAATTTCTCACCATGGACCAGGTAACTGGTTCTGTAGGGGTAGTGTTGGCAAGGATATTTGCAGTGACTTGCAATCCCCCATCGTTTCCGCAAAGAGCCCTTGAAGGATTAGTAGGATCAAAAGCAAGGAAATGAATATCAGGATGACTATTTGGATAAATAGTTAAGGTTGGTAATGTATTCCCATATCCTCCGATCCACGACGTTGCACCTGTGCTTGTGAAACCATTTGTTGATCTGTACAAACAGGTTCCTCCAACAAAAACAACATTGGCGTCATCGGGTTTCACATGGACCATCATATCATATCCACCTTGAATTGCAATGGGATCAACACCTTCCCTGTTGCCCGTTGGAAAATCAGGCATGTTCGCGCTAAGATTTGTCCAGACAGTACTGCCGCCACTTACATCCAGTCTGTACATGTCAACTTCCGGAGATGGTGTTGCTCCTGATTGACTCAACCCATTCTCATATAAAACGTATAAAAGATTTTGATTAGAAGGAGCAACTGTCAGCAGGATTCTTTTGCCGCCACCAGTTGGATCATTCCCTCTCCAATTACTAACGGAATCAACATTTAGAATACTTCCACCTGCAATTCTTGTCCAGGGGGCTATCCCGGTATTTGATACCCATACTCCTCTTGATGCAACATCCGGCATAGCTCCATTGACAGCCAGAAAAACCCTACCTGCTGAGTTCACTGCTACATCCATTTGGCCAGTAGCAGAACCTGCGGCCAATGAAGTGTTGAAAGCAATTTCCCAGGAATTGCCTCCATCAGTTGATCTGATAAATCTGCGATGTCCAGCTACATAAACGTGTCCATTGGTTGGATTGACTGCAATGCGGTGAATAATGTCAAAAGGGTGATCAAATCCTTCGCGGGTACCATTAGCAAGTCCTGTGATGGTTTCTGTTGTTTTGGCCCATGTAAGTCCATTATTGGTAGACTTCCAGACTGATTCGCTCAGATAAAAAGCTCCGGGGGCAGCAGCCGAATTCGCAATAGGTTCTCCTCCACCCGCATACCAGGTATCTTCAAAACCTGCACGTGGATCCTGAGCCAGGCTGCTGAAATTATGAAGATTCGCATCGGGAGTAACGCGAGTCCAGTTATTGCCTCCATCAGCTGAACGATAAATCCCTCCACTGATACAACCGGCAATGATTACCTGGTTAGTACGCTTATCAAAGGCAACTACCCTCGTTCTGCCTCCAATGTTATTAGGCCCAACGGCTTGATATGTATTATTATCGTCTACACCTCCGGGAGATCCCGGAATGAACGACCTTATTTCATTTTGTTTAAGAGGGATGGATTGTGCCTCAAGGATCTCGTTCCTTACCATGTTCTCAGGTACCCTGTTTAGAACAGGATCCTTGATCATATCAAATTCATGTTGCCAACGAAGTCTTGTAAACACAGCTCTTGTTTTCTCGTCCTGTTCTTCTTCCTCTTCTTCAATAAGATGAGATTCGGGAAAAGAAGTCTTGCTGTAATAAAATAATCCAGCCGCGGCAATGGCAATCACAAACAAAGCGAGGACACTAAAGTTTCTTTTCATCTGTATAGATTAGATCAAGCGATTAGCAATTTAATTAAATAAGGACTATAAATAGAGGATTAAGATTTCAAAAAACAAATAACAAGAACCAAAGAAATGAGACCAAATTTCAAATATTCAATTAATTGGTTATTGGCGCTTTGATTTCTATTATTTGAGATTTGTTATTTGGTGCTTCCTGGATTCTTTGCTCCAGGGCGTGCTGGCCAACAAACTTTAGTGTCAAATTAATATTATACTGTAGAAATACGAGGAAACAGTATTTCCAGTTGGCTTCTGGGAGGAACATTCAAAATAAAAACTCCCCGCTTATCTTTGCATTTCATGGCAGTGGCAGGTGAAATTATGAATTTGCAGATGTTGCTGGATGCTTACAAGAATAACCCCCGCCTTTTTTCCCTGGCGGACAGGCTGACCCTTGCCACACCTCAACGTATCTATCTTAGCAATTTACAGGGAAGCTCTCCTCCTTTTATTATAAGCGCCATCTTTAAACAGGAATTCTGTAGCCAATTGAACCATGTAGTGGTTTGTGAGGATGCAGAAACCGCGGCGTATTTTCATAACAACCTCGAAAGCCTGACAGAAGCCCTTGACCTGTTCTATTTTCCCTCCTCTTTTAAAAACCGAAAGAATTTCAGGCTTCTGAATAGCAGTCATTTGATGTTGAGGACCGAAACACTCATGAAGATCAGCCCTGGTACAACAGGTGCGCAGGGAATCAATAAGAAAATAATTGTTACATATCCTGAAGCCTTGTTCGAAAAAGTAGTTCCTCCTGGAATCATTTCTTCAAATCTTATCAGGATAAAGGCCGGTGATGCATTGGATGTTAACGGACTCATGGAGAAGTTCGTTAATTATGGATTTACAAGAACTGATTTTGTATATGAGCCGGGACAGTTTGCGCTCAGGGGTGGAATTTTGGATATCTATTCTTTCGGTAATGAAAAACCTTACAGGGTTGAATTGTTTGGTAACGATGTTGATTCCATTCGGCTTTTTGATCCGGAAACTCAATTGAGTGAAAGAAAATTACTTCAGGTAAACATAATTCCCAATGTTGAAACCCAGTTTGAGAGCGATGAAAAAATAAGCTTGTTTGAGTTTCTCCCGGAGAATACGATCTATTGGTTCCAGGATTTTGAATTAACCAAAGAAAGGCTGTTAACTCAGGAAGAAGATCTGCACTTGTTCCTTCAACTCCGTGAGGACAGCAACAAGGTTCAGGACGACGACAATCGCGAACTTAAGGCAAACATTAGGGAGGTTGACTTCATTCATCCATCAGAGATGGAAAGGCATTTGGTCAACCGGCATATTATTGAATTCGGTCATCGGTCTACCATTCAGGAAGAATTTGAAATCGAATTCAAAACAAAAGAACAGCCAGCATTCAACAGGAGATTTGATATGCTTATCAAAGACCTGAAACAATGGGAGCAGAAAGGTTACAACCTGTTTCTCTTTGCAGAAAATCCACGGCAACTTGAAAGACTGCAAAGCATATTTGAAGACCTTAAGGCTGAGATTCACTTCACTCCTCTGGCCGTTGCAATTCATGAAGGATTTATAGATGAAGATCTGAAGGTGGTTTGCTACACTGATCACCAGATCTTCCAGCGATATCACAAATACAGGATTAAGCAGGCTTATAATAAGAATAAGGCTTTAACTCTTCGCACCCTTCGCGAATTGCAGCCAGGTGATTATGTTACCCATATTGATCATGGTGTAGGAGTTTATAGCGGACTTCAGAAGATTGAAGCGAATGGAAAACTTCAGGAGGCAGTACGTATCATTTATAAGGATAGCGATATTCTCTATGTGAACATCAATTCACTTCATAAGATTGCAAAGTACACGGGTAAGGACGGTGCTGTTCCAAAGATCAATAAGCTGGGAAGTGATGTATGGCAAAGGTTAAAGGAGAAAACCAAGATCAAGGTAAAAGAACTGGCATTTGATCTTATTAAACTATATGCTCAACGAAAGGCACAGCAAGGATTTAAGCATAGTCCGGATAATTATATGCAGACTGAGTTGGAAGCTTCATTCATTTATGAGGACACACCAGACCAGGGAAAGGCTACAGCCGATGTAAAAAAGGATATGGAATCTCCCTCGCCCATGGACAGATTGGTTTGTGGCGATGTTGGATTCGGAAAAACTGAAATTGCAATCAGGGCTGCGTTTAAGACATGTGTTGATGGCAAACAGGCAGCTATCCTGGTGCCTACGACCATCCTTGCTTTTCAACACTACAAAACGTTCAGTGACCGACTAAAGGATTTTCCTGTGACTGTGGACTATGTGAATCGCTTCAAATCATCTAAGGACAAAAAGGAAACTTATAAAAAAGTGGAAGAAGGAAAGATCGATATCATTATTGGAACGCATGCATTATTAGGAAAGGATGTAAAATTTAAAGATCTGGGATTACTTGTTGTAGATGAAGAGCAAAAATTCGGAGTGGGACATAAGGAAAAGATCAAGACAATTAAGACTACAGTGGATTCACTTACTCTTACTGCAACACCCATTCCGCGAACTTTGCAATTTAGCCTGATGGGTGCACGCGATCTTTCAATCATGAACACCCCGCCTCCAAACCGACAGCCGATCCAAACAGAAGTTCAGCTTTACAATGAGGATTTTATTCGCGAAGCCATCTATTATGAAGCAGAGAGAGGAGGACAGGTTTTCTTTATTCATAATAGGGTCCAGGGTTTGCCGGAAATGGCAGGAATCATTCAGGGACTTTGTCCTGACCTAAGCGTCGGGTATGCTCATGGACAAATGGAAGGACATGAACTTGAAGAAAGAATCATGGACTTCATCGATAAAAAATATGATGTACTGGTTTGCACAAATATTGTTGAAAGCGGGGTTGACATTCCCAATGTGAATACGATCATCGTGAATAATGCGCACCAATTCGGCTTGAGTGATCTTCATCAGCTAAGAGGAAGAGTGGGACGAAGTAACCGTAAAGCATTTTGTTACCTGCTCGCGCCTTCGTTGAGTACGCTTCCAAATGATTCAAAGAAACGCTTCAAACACTGGAGCAACATAGTGACCTGGGAAGTGGGTTTCAGATCGCTATGCGTGACCTTGACATTCGCGGTGCGGGAAATCTGTTAGGCGGAGAGCAGAGTGGATTCATGGCAGAAATAGGATTCGAGATGTACCAGAAAGTTCTGGAAGAAGCAATTCGTGAATTGAAGCGTACATCCTTTAAAGAACTATTTAAGGAAGAAATATCAAAGCAGGATGATTTCGTGCAGGATTGTACGATCGATACTGACCTGGAAATTCTTATCCCTGATGAATATGTAGAGAGTATTACTGAGAGATTATCGCTATACACCAGGCTTGACAACTGTGAAAGCGAAGAAGAATTACAATCATTTTGCGGTTGAATTGGAAGACAGGTTTGGTTCGCTTCCACACCAGGTAAAAGATCTGTTCGACATGGTCCGATGCAGAAAATTTGCAGTGGAATTAGGATTTGAAAAAATGTTATTGAAGGATGATATATTAAAATGTTACTTTATTAACAAACCTGATTCTCCATATTTTGAATCAGAAGTATTTCATAATATTCTGGCCTATATCCAAACCGCAACCAATAAGGCAAGGCTTAAACAGACAGGAAAATTATTTCTACTGGTAGTTCAGCCGGTGAAGAATATGAAGGAATTTCTCTTCTTCCTGGAAAAAATGCATGCGGCCGTTCTCCACAAGCAAAAACAATTAACCTGAATTGCAGGTGTCTAATGACTAATATTCAAGAATAAGGATTGGAATGAAAATGCTCAATGAGCAATGTTCATCTGCAATTTTCAACGAAAAGAATGCATATGATTAGGTGAGGAGTAACGCGTTGAGAAATTTTCTTCTTCCGACCTCTGACTTCGACTCCGGACTTCAGACTTCACTCTTCCTCTAAAGCGGTTTCTCCATTTCGAAGTGAGGAACTGTGATCTCTTCAAATTCATCACTGCAAACATTGTAACCAAACTTTTCGTAGTATCCCACTACATTCTTCCGGGCATGCATCATAATTTTCTTATATCCCAGGTCACGGCTAATGTTTTCCGCAAAGGTCATAAGTGCTCTGCCTACCCCTTTTCCCTGTAAATTGTTCAGAACTGCCATTTGTCTTAGGCGAACAACTTTTTCATCCTGTCGCACAAGCATACAACAGCCCAGCATGATATCATCTTCAAATGCGGCAATAAGGACCTCATCTTTCTCTTTTGCTAACTCTTCATCGCTAAAATTCAGCCCCAACGGTTTACGCAGGATGTTATGGCGCAAATTCACCATTTGCATGTACTCTTTAGTGCCGTGATCAATGATCTTCAACGCCATATTGCAATATACGATTTTGGCTTTTTACACCTTATTTTTATAAAGACCGCAACCTATTTTTTGCGCCGAATAGTATAGAAAAACGACAACTAAAATGCATAAATCAGGGTTTCAGAAAAAAATGGTGATTTATTCAAAAACCATATTTTTGCAGCCATAACAAAACTTTACTAAAATGTCTGACATCGCAACCAGAGTAAAAAAGATAATAGTTGACAAGCTTGGTGTAGAAGAAGCGGAAGTAAATAATGAGGCTTCGTTTACAAATGATTTAGGTGCCGATTCTCTGGACACCGTGGAATTGATTATGGAATTTGAGAAAGAATTCAACATCTCTATCCCTGATGAACAGGCTGAAACTATCACAACTGTTGGCCAGGCCATCGCATATCTGGAAGAACACGCAAAATAAGCTGCGTTTTCATCCCCACATCAATTTCTTGATCCGCCTCTCAAAAGCAGTTCAGCTTCGAAGGCGGATTTCTTACTTCAAAACATCCGGATATCCAATATGGAGCTTAAAAGAGTAGTAGTAACTGGTATCGGAACACTGACGCCCCTGGGTAATTCCCTGAAGGATTACTGGAGTGGCTTATTGAATGGTGTGTCAGGTGCTGCTCCTATAACTCAGTTTGATGCTTCAAAATTCAAGACACGCTTTGCTTGCGAGCTTAAAGATTTCGATCCCCTTAATTTTCTTGATAAGAAAGAAGCAAGGAAAATCGACAGGTTCTCTCAAGTCGCACTAATAGCTAGTGACCAGGCGGTAATAGATTCTGGACTCAAGGGGGAAAATATCAATACTGACAGGATTGGTGTTGTGCTTGCAAGTGGAATTGGTGGATTGATAACCTTCCAGGAGGAGGTCATGAATTTCGCCAAGGGTGATGGTACACCAAGGTTCAACCCGTTTTTTATCCCAAAAATGATTCTTGACATTGCGGCAGGACATATATCCATGCGTCATGGATTTCGCGGGCCCAATTTTGCGGTCGTGAGTGCCTGCGCTTCCTCTACTAATGCAATGATGGAAGCAGTAAACCTGATAAGACTAGGGAAAGCTGATGCAATTCTAACAGGTGGGGCAGAGAGTGTCATTTGTGAAGCTGGTGTTGCTGGGTTTAATGCCATGAAGGCTCTTAGCGAAAGGAATGATGATCCTAAAACTGCCAGTCGCCCTTATGATAAAGAAAGGGATGGCTTTGTAATGGGTGAAGCTGCAGGCGTAGTTGTAGTTGAAGACCTCGAACATGCTTTGAAGCGTGGGGCTAAGATCTATTGTGAAATAGCTGGCGCTGGCGCCACTGCTGACGCGCATCATATTACGGCACCACATCCCGAAGGATTGGGTGCAAAAAATGTAATGCTGGAAGCACTTTCTGATGCTGGCATGCAACCATCGGACATTGATTATATAAACACTCACGGAACCTCAACACCTCTGGGTGATATAGCCGAAACAAAAGCAATAGTTGATGTATTTAAAGAACACGCATATAATCTCAATATCAGTTCCACTAAGTCAATGACGGGCCATTGCCTAGGGGCAGCAGGTGTGGTGGAAGCGGTGGCCTGTATTATGAGTGTGATGGAAGATATAGTACCTCCAACAATCAATCATTTTACCGACGATCCGGAATTGGATTCTAATTTGAATTTTACATTCTGGAAGCCTCAAAAACGGCTGGTACGTGCAGCATTGAGTAATACATTCGGCTTCGGTGGCCACAATGCATGTGTCATCGTAAAAAAATTTCAACAGTGATCGTACCTGTTAGATGCAACTTCCACTTTAATTTTTTTCACCTCATCAAAAAATTTGTAGCTTGAAGTCGTGGGAATCCTGGACCGTTTTGTAAAATCATCTGCCGAAGCTTCCTTCAGGAAACAGTTAGAAAATGTTTTGGGTTTTCGCCCTTCAAAGATTCCATTATATAAGACAGCCCTTACTCATCGTTCTGTTCGCGATAGCGCAGATGAGAATAATGAACGACTGGAATACCTCGGGGATGCGATCCTTAGCGGAATAATCGCCGATTTCCTCTTCAAGAAGTATCCCTATAAAGAAGAAGGTTTTCTCACTGAAATGAGAAGCAAGATGGTGAACCGAAATCAATTGAATGAATTGGCCATCAAGATGGGACTTAAGAAAATCACCTATTATAATAAGTTTGATAATTCACTCAAGATGAGCCAGATCTTCGGCAATACCCTTGAGGCGATTGTGGGAGCAGTTTACCTGGACAAAGGATTTAAGAAAACAAAAAAATGGGTGATTAGGCAGATCATAATGCCACACTTATTTATGGATGATCTTGAACTGCTTGAGATCAATCATAAGAACAGACTCTATGGTTGGGCTAATAAAAATGGAAAGAACCTGGAATTTGAGACCATTGATGAACGAATAGAAAGTGGTAGGAGGTTGTTTACCGTTGCTGCTGTAGTTGATGGTGAATTGATTTCGCAGGGAAAAGCCTTTAATAAGAAAGACGCCTCCCAGATCGCCGCCCAACTTGCCCTGGATAAATTGGGGCTTAACAAGCCGGAAATCGGGGTTGAAGAATAACTTCCTGATTATGGAGACCTTCCATATTTGAAAATAAGCTTCCCGCAATTGGAAAATTTTCTGCCTTCAACTTTCTTTCACTCGATTTTATAGAACAAAATTTCTGAAAAATCTCCCCTGCAGAGTGTTGTAATTCAGCCATATGCGATGATTCAATCTGAGATGGCCGCTTCTCCTGGCACAGTTAGGTACGTGGCTTGCCTTATAGGTAATGTATCTAATCATCCTAAAAAATACCTTATGAAACAAGTTTACTTAACAATCACAATCCTTGCCCTTGCCACGGCGAGCATTGCCCAGAGTTACAGCGTCTTTACTGCAAAGAAAAATGGTGTATGGAATGACATGTCCGTTTGGACGATCACTCCAAGAATTGATGGTGTATCTAAGAATAAAGTAATAATCCCAGCATCATATACTATTACGGCTGACAATGGAGTCAACTCGATGGGTTTGGGCGATATGCAGATTCATGTTTCAGGAACCCTTAAGCTGGCTTCCAACACAACTATTAACTTGACCAACAACTCTTCGATTGAACTGGTAACAAGTGGTAAGATCGATGCGACTTCCTCAAGTCAAAAAATAAATATCGGATCTACTGTCAAATATGATGGCAATAAAGACAAACTTAAAAATGGTCCTTCAGTTGCCGATAATTCAACTGGTGTATCACCACTTGGATTCAGATCACTTGCACTGCTTCCTGTAACTTTTGTAAACTTCAATGTAGCCAGGATCAATAGTGATATTCGCATTAGCTGGGCAACTTCAACTGAGATAAATAACAATCGCTTTGAAGTTGAAAGAAGCTTAGATGGAACCAACTGGAATGTAATTGCAATGGTTCTTTCTGCAGGAACATCAACTTCGATCAGTTCTTATTCATATACTGACAAGAATGTTACTTCACCTGCTGTTTATTATCGCGTTAAGCAGGTTGACAATGATGGACAATCTAAGTATACTGCTGTAAAGACTTTGAAATCTGCAGATGACATTAGATCAAATACGCAAATCTTCGCCACATCAGGCAAAATGGTCACTGTGAAATTCGAGCAGCCAAAACAGAATGTTGTTATGAAGATCATGAATATGAACGGCCAGATTGTAAAGCAACAGACTATCGCCAATACCGGTAATTCCTTTTCAGTGAAGATGAATGATAGTGATAAAGGATTGTATGTTGTTCAGATTACTGATAGTGAAAACAACAGCGATAGCAAAAAAATTATTCTGAACTAGTTTTCATAAGGATGATGATCAGAACCCCTTGTGTGGCAACAAGGGGTCTTTTTTTTTACACCAATTACACGAATTAGAAACACGAATTACACGAAGTAGGACGAATTGCACGAAGTGTTCAAACTCTCAAACTTTCGAACTCTCGAACATTCAAACACTCAAACATTCAAACAATCCTCAGATCTTCTCCATACATAACTCAATGAGCACGCTATTGGTTGATTTTGGATGGAGGAAGCAAACCAGCTTATTGTCAGCCCCTGCCATTGGTGAATCCTGGAGCAGGATAAATCCCTCCGACTTTAATCTATTCATCTCAGCCTGAATATCTGCTACTTCAAATGCCAGGTGATGAATGCCCTCTCCCCTTTTATCTATGAATTTTTCGATAACCCCGCCTTTTTCTGTGCTTTCGAGGAGTTCAATCTTTGATTCACCCTTTCTGAAGAAAGCCGTGGTTACTTTCTCGGATTCTACCTTTTCTGTTTTATAACACTGACTATTTAACAGTTTTTCAAACAATGGTATAGATTCTGCCAAACTCTTTACAGCAATGCCTATATGCTCTAATTTGTGCATATTAACTTTTTGTAAAAATACAGTTTCAGAAGGCGTAACTCAGGTTTACGAGATACGGAATTAGCCAGTATGGGCCACTACACCTTCCCAATTGTCGCGCATATAGGTTAAATTTGCATTCTGATTGAAAATTTGAGAATTCTATGTTGAAATTACCTGTCTATTTGGATCACAATGCTACCACTCCCTGCGACCCACGGGTGGTAGAAGCTATGATACCCTACTTCTCTGAAAAGTTTGGAAATGCAGCAAGTCGCAACCATCCTTTTGGATGGGAAGGTGAAGAGGCTGTTGACTACGCCCGGGAGCAGGTAGCCAAGTTAATTGGCGCCGATCCTAAAGAAGTGATCTTCACTTCAGGAGCTACGGAAAGCGACAACCTTGCTATTAAAGGTGTGTTTGAAATGTATGCGACCAAGGGCAATCATATTATTACCTGTACTACAGAACATAAAGCCGTTCTTGATACCTGCAAGCACGTTGAAAAGGAAGGCGCTGAAATAACCTATATCCCTGTGGATCGTTATGGAATGTTGGATCTGGAGCAGTTAGAAGCTGCCATCAGACCTACAACAATTTTGATTGCAATCATGTATGCGAATAACGAGACCGGCACAGTTCACCCCATTCCTGAAATAAGCAAGATTGCCAGAAAACATGGCGTTCTTTTATTTACTGATGCTACCCAGGCCGTAGGCAAGATCCCGGTAGATGTAAATAAGGATGGTATCGATCTTATGGCTATCACTGCTCACAAAATGTATGGTCCGAAAGGAATAGGTGCCTTGTATGTCAGGAGGCGTAACCCCCGGGTTAAAGTCACTGCACAGATCGATGGTGGGGGCCATGAACGAGGAATGCGTTCTGGCACTTTGAATGTTCCAGGTATCGTGGGGTTTGGTAAGGCTTGTGAATTAGCCAGACTTGAAATGGATGAAGATGCTAAAAGGCTAAGTAAACTTAGAGATAAGCTGGAAAATGCATTGCTTTCTATTGAAGAAGCGTATCTGAACAATGCTAAGGAAAGCAGGTTACCACATGTGACTAATATTTCATTTAAATATGTTGAGGGTGAAGGATTATTGATGGGTTTCAATAAAAACATTGCTTTGTCTTCAGGATCAGCCTGTACTTCGGCTTCCCTGGAACCAAGCTATGTTTTGAAAGCTTTAGGATTAGGAGATGATCTGGCACATAGTTCGCTCAGATTTGGATTGGGAAGGTTCACAACGGAAGAGCAAATTGATTATACAATTGAACAGGTTTCAAAAACAGTGATCCGTCTGAGGGAGATGAGCCCGCTATGGGAAATGTATAAAGAGGGTGTTGATATGAATTCGGTAGAATGGCAAGCACATTAATTTGAAAATGTGGGAATTTGAAAATTTGAAAATGACGAGCGGCGAGATCAATTCAAATAATCAAATTCCAGAAATGGAGACATTTTCAAATTATTAAATTTTCAAATTCTCAAATTAATAATATGGCATACTCAGAAAAAGTGATCGACCACTACACCAATCCAAAGAATGTGGGGACACTTGATAAAGGAAATAAAAACGTGGGAACTGGTCTTGTGGGAGCACCTGAATGCGGTGATGTAATGCGTTTGCAAATTGAGGTTGATGATTCCACTGGACTTATCAAGGATGCAAAATTCAAAACCTTTGGTTGCGGATCAGCAATTGCATCTTCTTCTTTGGCCACTGAATGGCTAAAAGGCAGAACGGTGGATGAAGCCCTCAAGATCGATAACATGGACATCGTTGAAGAATTGAATCTTCCTCCTGTCAAGATACATTGTTCAGTTCTTGCTGAAGATGCAATCAAGGCGGCGATCAATGATTACCGCAAGAAAAACGGATTGGAAGAAATCAAGTTTGAGGAAAGGATTGTTCATTAGGGCGGTCTGGAAACGCAGTTGAATTTTAGTCAACTGATCAAACAATCATAAACAAATATTTATGAGTGTGGCATTTGATAATGCAATTTTTGTAAGCGATAAGGCAAAGGAAAAGGTCAATAAACTAATGTCCGATGCAGGTATTTCCACTGATCCTAATTATTTCCTTCGGGTAAGTGTTGTAGGTGGAGGATGCTCAGGCCTTAGTTATAAGCTCGACTTCGATAATGAAACCAAGCCAATGGATCAGGTGTTTGAGGATAATGGACTTAAAGTGGTCACTGATCTAAAAAGTTTTCTTTATTTGGTGAATACAACGCTGGATTTTTCCGATGGCCTGAATGGTAAGGGATTTTATTTCACAAATCCCAATGCAAGTCGGTCGTGCGGATGTGGCGAAAGTTTCGCTGTTTGATATTTCAAACCAGATTCGAGATCCTTTGTTCCCTGAACAAAGGATTTTTTTTTGAGGTGACTTTCGACCTTTCGGATTTACAAAAAAGTATCGCAAAGGACGCAATGAATCCAGTGTATATTAACCTTCTTCTCTGTTCTCTAACTCCTTAATTTCTCTATATTCTCAACAAAAAATCCCGCCGAAAGGCGGGACTATTCAAGGCAGTTGGTTTTGGCCCCCGCAGTCGCAGGGAGGTATATACGGAAAATTTGGTCATGGTAAGGTGGAATAAGAAGGTAATACGGATGGCAAATTTCACCTTTGAAGAATATAGACAATCAATTCTCCCTATCTGCTGCCTTATCAAAAAACTTTCTCAAGCGCATTTCGTATTTTGCCTTTTAATTAATCTCAATCAACAATCTTAATATCCGGCATGTGGGCAGTTTGTAAAAAAGAATTAGGACAGTTTTTTAGCAGCTTAACGGCATATATCGCGATCATTGTTTTTCTTCTATTGAATGGATTGTTCCTTTTTGTATTTCCCGATACAAGCTTGCTCGACTATGGATATGCCACTGCTGATAAATTTTTTGATCTGGCGCCCTGGATCTTGCTTTTGCTGGTTCCTGCCATTACCATGCGGAGTTTTGCCGAAGAGTTCAAAACGGGAACATTTGAAATTCTTGGCACAAGGCCTCTGACTTCCTGGCAAATTGTAACTGGGAAATATTTCGGTAGCCTGATCGTTATTCTTTGTTCCCTTCTTCCTACCGTTATATATATCTATAGCTTGCAACAACTCTCTGCAGAGGGAGGGATTGACCCGGGTGGAACAACAGGATCATACCTGGGACTGATTTTCCTTTCAGCAGTTTTCACTGCAATCGGTATTTGTTGCAGCAGTTTTACAAACAATGCTGTTGTGGCTTTCCTCATATCAGCATTTGCTTGTTTTCTTTTGTATAACGGATTTGCAGGCGTCAGTCAAATATCCTCCTTATCATCGGGGATTGATTATTACATAGAAATGCTTGGTATTGATTTTCATTATAAGAGTATTAGTCGGGGAGTTGTGGACAGCAGGGATATTATTTATTTCCTTTCGCTAATCATTTTATTTCTGGTAATTACCAACAATAACCTGCAAAAGCGCTGATAGAACATGAAAAAACCTGCGGTTTCTAAATATTCCTGGTTCTTGTTATTGGTGATTCTAATCGGCATAAATTATTTTGCTTCAATCGCGCATTTCAGGATCGATCTCACACAGGAAAAAAGATATACTATTTCTGCTCCAACAAAAAGATTACTTAAGGGTCTCAAGAATCCTGTTAAAATCACTGTATTTCTTTCTGGGGACATGCCCGCTGGATTCAGAAAATTATCGGAATCTGCAGAAGAACTACTGGACGAATTCAGGGAGATCGCGGGCACAAAGCTTGAATTTAATTTTGAAAAGCCAGGAGAAGGCCTGGACGATTCCACCAAGGCTACAGTTATCGATTCCTTGTATTCATTTGGGATTAGCCCAACAAATGTAAAGGCGCAGATCAAGGCGGGTGAATCCCAGCAGGAGCAATATGTATATCCCGGAGCTCTTATTCATTCAGAAGGTCGAACTGTCGGAATTGACCTGTTGAAGGGCCAGAGCTATGAAGGGGGACTAAATTCCTTGAATAAAGCTGAGGCTTTACTGGAATATAAATTTGCAAACGCAATCCAAAAAGCAACCACCGATTCTCTTCCATTGGTAGGATACCTGGTGGGAAATGGGCAGCCACTTACATACAATGTATATGATCTCATAGAACGAACACTGGTACCAGACTATCGATTTCGCTTTATACAGATCGACAGTTTTCCATTGATCAGTCCAGCATTAGAAGCGTTGATAATTGTTAAACCCACTATCAAATTTACTGACGAACAAAAAGTAAAACTTGATCAGTATGTAATGCATGGAGGCAGGATCATCTGGCTGATTGATCAACTCTATGCCGAAATGGACAGCCTTCAAAGAACAAAATCTGATTTCATTGCATTTGATCGCGGACTAAATCTTGAGGATATTCTTTTCAGATATGGAGTTCGAATTAATCCAGACCTGGTCCTTGATCTTCAGTGCGAAAAAGTACCTTTGGTTGTTGGAAATATGGGGACCCAACCCCAGGTAGATTTTCTTCCCTTTCCTTATTTCCCCTTGCTTACATCATACACAAACCATCCTGTCGCAAAAAACATGGACCATGTATTATCAGTCTTCCCCAATTCTATTGATACAGTAAGCAGTCCGGGCATCAGAAAAACAGTACTCCTGGCTACATCAGATAATTCAAAAACATTGAGTACCCCGGCTATTGTAAGTTGGAATACGGTGAAAATTGAAGAAAACAGGGAAACTTATTCAAGGCGACAAATACCGGTTGCAGTTTTACTTGAAGGAAAATTCAATTCACTTTATGCAAACCGTATTTCACAAGCGCGAATTGATTCGTTTGAAAGGTATAATTATCCTTTCATGCAGGCTTCACATTTAGAGAATAAGATGATCGTGATCAGTGACGCAGATATCGTGGTAAATGTTGTGACTCAAAATGAAGGACCACTCTATATGGGAATGAATCAATTCAATAAATATCAGTATGCCAACAAGGATTTTTTTCTGAACTGCCTGGAATACCTGACAAATGGATCAGGAATATTGGAAACCCGTTCGAAGGATTATACGCTGCGCCTGCTGGACACCCGTAAAGTAGAGGCGGAAAAAACCAAATGGCAGCTCATCAATATTCTTCTGCCAATTTTGATCATTGTGGTGTTTGGATCAATATTTTCCTTCATAAGGAAAAGAAAATATCAGCTGCAATGATTTGATTAAAACCTTGTCCGAAGGGCCAGATCATCCTCCACCGTTTATCTTTGTCAACTTAAACAGGCTTAATGACTCAGGATCAGCTTACGTATTTGGTATTTGGTGTTCTCCTTCTGCTGGCTCTGGCATTTGACCTCGGTCTACTAAGCAAGAAACATTCTCATATAACCATTCGCAAGGCGGTTTGGCAAACCCTATTCTGGGTTGCCCTCGCCATTTCATTCTTTGTTTACCTGTGGTTCCAGGATGGTCACGTCATCGCACTTGAATATGTAAGTGCTTACCTCATGGAATGGAGTCTAAGTATAGACAACATTTTTGTTTTTATAATGATCTTCACTTTTTTCAAAGTCAAGGAGGATTATTATGCCCGCGTTTTGTTGATCGGTATTCTAATGGCCATCATCTTCAGAGTGATATTCATAACGGTTGGAATTGTGTTGGTAGAGAGATTTCATTGGATTCTCTACATTTTCGGTGCATTCCTGGTATATACCGGAGTGAAGATCTTTACTACGCGAAGCAATGAAATAGTTGATCTTGAGAAAAATAAAGTTTATAGCCTTTTAAAAAGGATTGTGCCATTGACCACAAAGGATAATAATGGTAAACTTACCCTGATGATTGGCAAAAAGAAATATTACACCAGCATTTTTGTGGTGATCGTCATGCTGGCCACAACAGATCTTGTCTTTGCGCTAGATTCCATACCTGCCGTATTTGCGATATCGCAGAAAAAACTTGTCATCTACACTTCCAACATTTTTGCAGTTCTTGGATTGAGATCACTTTTCTTCCTTTTGCAGGGGGCCGTTAACAAATTTGCACATTTACAACAAGGCATCGCAATTGTACTTGTTTTCATTGGCTTAAAAATGTTGGTTGAATGGTTCGATATTCACATCCCTGTTTACATTTCACTTATCGTTATTCTTGTTTGCATAGCTGGTTCCATTGTCTATTCCATTAGCACTGCGGGAGAAGATACCAAGGAGGATATCAACTTGCCTGAAGACTCCAAATGATGAAATACGATTTTACTCATATTGCGGGCATCATAAATGGTAAGATCCTTCAGACAAACGGCACAGCTAAAATTGAACATTTGGTATTGGATAGCCGAAGGATCAGTCTGCCTGAAACTTCTCTATTCTTTGCATTGACAGGACCATCAAGAGATGGACATGAATTCCTGGTGGAAGCCTTTGAAAAAGGAGTAAGAAATTTTGTTCTTAGCAAATCAGTTGATGGAAGCCGATTCCCCCATTCCAATATAATCCTGGTTAATGATTCACTTGCTGCTCTTCAGACCCTGGCCAGCTGGCACCGACGGCAATTCAGTATTCCTGTCATCGGAATAACAGGCAGTAACGGCAAAACCATCGTGAAAGAATGGCTGAACCAATTATTGGCTGATGAGTATGTGATTGTAAGAAGCCCTAAAAGCTATAACTCCCAAATTGGAGTTCCCTTAAGCATTTGGCAATTAAATAACGAATGCGATTTAGGCATTTTTGAAGCAGGTATTTCCCAGCCAGGTGAGATGGAAAAACTTGAGCGTATCATTCAACCTTCCATCGGCATCTTTACAAATATTGGTGAAGCTCATAGTGAAGGATTCAAAAACATCCAGGAAAAAATACATGAGAAGGCCAGGTTATTTGAAAATTCAACAACCATCATCTATTGTTCAGATTCAAATGATCTAAAAAAGGAATTCACATTTCTGAAGAATAATAATTCGGACAATGAAATTCAAAAAAAGATTTTTGATTGGGGTTATCAGGCCGGGGCAGTTCTTCAGATAAAAGGGATTTCAAAGGAATCAGACCATTCAGAAATATCGGCAATTTATCGTGAAAAAAATATCAGTATCAGGCTCCCATTCACTGATGAAGCTTCAATCCAGAACGCCATTACATGCTGGCTGACCCTGTTGTATTTTGAAATTCCCCAGAATCAGATTGAAGAGCGAATGCTTAGATTAAGGCCAGTTTCAATGCGCCTTGAATTAAAAAAGGGAATAAATCATTGTTCCATTATTAATGACAGTTATAGTGCAGACTTAAGCTCCTTAAAAATTGCCCTGGATTTTTTAACTGCCCAGCAACAACATCCCAAAAAAACAGCAATCCTTTCAGATTTTCTTCAGAGTGGAATGAATCAAGAGAGACTTTATTCGGAAATAGCTAGCTTATTGAAAACTCATGAAGTAGATCGAGTGATCGGGATTGGTGAGACAATAGCAAGTGAGAAAAATAAATTTGCAGGAATTAGAGAGTGTCTTTTTTTTGATTCGCCAGATCATTTCTTTGAACATTTTAAAGAAATACAAGTTCATAATGAGGCCATCCTGCTGAAAGGCGCAAGGGTTTTTGAGTTTGAGAGAATTGATCAGCTATTGGCAGAAAAACTCCATCACACAATCTTTGAGATCAACCTCAATGCACTTGCACATAACCTCACAGCATTCAAGCGAATTCTTGAACCGCAATGCAAAATAATGGCGATGGTGAAGGCTTTTGCCTACGGAAGTGGAAGTCACGAGATAGCGAATGTTCTGCAATTCCATAAAGTAGATTACCTGGGAGTTGCATATGCTGATGAAGCCGTGGCCTTAAGAAAAGCCGGAATCAGATTACCAATAATGGTGATGAATACAGAAGCAGATTCATACAGGGTTTTGGTTGAATTCAACCTTGAGCCTGTTTTGTATTCCTTAGAAATTCTGGAAGATTTGAAATTATTTTTGAAAGAAGAAAGAACAGGTGGGATTTCCTGTTCACCTTGAATTTAATACAGGGATGAACAGGCTTGGATTTGAACCCAGTCAGGTTGTTGAGGTGCTTGGTCAAATAAATTCAAATGAATTTAAGATTCAATCGGTGTTTACACATCTTGCCGCAAGCGAAGATCCAAACCAGGAAGCATTCACAATTTCCCAGTCAGGTATTTTTATCGATCTCTGTAAAGAATTACAAAATGGGATTTCATATCCATTTTTAAAGCACATCGCCAATACTGCTGCAGTCCAACTTTATCCGCAATTACAAATGGATATGGTTCGATTGGGAATTGGGTTGTACGGCATTAATACAGGATCCGGAAAGCTGGAATTGCAGGAAGTATCCACACTAAAGACCACCATTTCACAAATCAGGAATATCAAAAAAGGTGAAACTGTTAGTTATGGCAGAATGGGAATTGCAGAGAAGGATGCGGTGATTGCAACAGTCCGTATTGGTTATGCCGATGGATACCCAAGAATATTGAGTAACGGGATTGGAAAGATGTTAGTCAATGGAAAACTTGCTCCCATCATCGGAACAATTTGCATGGACATGACCATGATTGACATAAGCGGAATTGATGAAGTTGAAGTGGGTGATGAAGTAGAAGTATTTGGTGAGAATTTATCAGTAAACAAGGTTGCTGCCTGGGCTAATACTATTCCTTACGAAATCCTGACTGGTGTTTCACAAAGAGTGAGAAGAATTTACTTTCAGGAATAGAAGGTATGATGAAATATCTTTTAGGCGACCCTGTCAGGGTCTTCGCTACGCTGCGACCGCTTACAGGGTCGAGCATATTTCTCCTATATTTGTTCACTTAAAAATTGAAGATTGAAGGCACGTACCATTGTATTGATCATCATCCTTATCCTGGCCGCTGATCAGGCATTGAAGATTTGGGTAAAGACCCATATGCAGCTAGGCGAACAATTTCCAGTGATCAATCCCTGGTTTCGGATGTATTTCATAGAAAATGAGGGAATGGCCTGGGGATGGAAATTTGGAGGAGAATGGGGTAAGATGATACTGACTCTTTTTAGATTGATTGCCGTGATCTTCGGAGTATTCTACATCAGAAACCTGCTTAGAAAACCACATTCAAGGGGATTTTTAGTGTGTGTGGCGCTGATTTTCGCCGGGGCATTAGGTAACCTGATTGACAGCATGTTTTATGGATTGGTCTTTAACGATAGTGAAAAAGTGACCTATTCTGCCCTTTTCCCACCTGGAGGCGGATATGCCGGGTTTCTCCACGGCAGGGTGGTAGATATGCTATATTTCCCGATAATTGAGGATAAATTACTGCCTGAATGGGTGCCAATCTGGGGAGGTGAACGGTTCACATTCTTCTCACCCATCTTTAATATTGCCGATGCCGCCATTTCAGTGGGGGTCATCGCAATTCTTCTCTTCCAAAAGCGTTTTTTCAAAAAGAAGCCGGAATCAGAAATTCACCCAACCGTTGAAACAAATTCCGCCGTAAATGATACGGTACAGGTGTCATAATTTATTGGCTATCTTTAAAAAACACATCCCAAATCATGAAATCGATCCGTGGTACATTGTTAACCTTAATGAGCATCGCCCTGCTCATTGCCTGTAAGAAGGAAAAGAGTTTTGAGAGTGGGGGAACTAATACACTCAATACCGAATGGGAATTCAAGGAAAATAAGGTTTATAAGGGAAAGGTAGATACCGCCTTCCTCGATGATTTTGGCACCTCAATAAATACACTGTTTCTGACGGGTACTTCGTCTGACGGCCAGGAGTTATTAGCTATCCAGGTTATCGGCCTTAACTCCAGTGCACCAGGCACTTATCGCTCTCCAAACGTCTTATTTACATATCTTAACAGCAGGACCTCCCTTTATGAAAGTGATTTGAGTGCTGCAGGCGATTTTACCCTTGTTGTTACCAAGATAGATTCAGTAAGTATATCAGCAACCTTTACCGGTAAGGTAAAGGACTCTTCAGGAGCTTCGAAAACCGTGACTGAAGGTAAATTCACGGCAAAATTAAAAAATAACGTAGTTAACCCACCTCCTGTTGGTTCCGGCGGAGTTGTTTTTTGGGCAAAAGCAGGTTGTACCGGCGCCAATCCGGCGATCCTTGTGAAGGTGAATAATACCCAAACCGGAACAATCACTTCATTTGTCCCAACTGCCCCAACTGCTTGCGGAGGATCTGGAAATGCTAGTTTCATTCTGCCGCCAGGAACCTATGCATGGACGGCTTATTGCGGATCCACTGATTCAACAAGCGGATCCGTTACCATTGTTGCAAACCAGTGTGTTTCCCAGGAGGTTTCTTTTGTTCCTCAACCTCCGACTAATTGCAAGATCAGTGATATTGGTTTTTACGACCTGGCAACGAATGTTCCTGTTGCCGGCATTCATGCGGTGTATAATGCAGGAGGACAGGTGACCAATGTGCAATTGATCGATAGCCTATCAAATCAAGTCATCAACAATTTTGTGCTTACTTATTCAGCAGGAAAAATTCAGATCGACAATAATCAATCCTTTAATCTTGATGGAAGTGGCAGAGTAACTGAATTCCGTGGCTTCTTCGATCCAACTGATAATACTTCAGATAAAGTGATCATCAAGTATACATATGATGCCAATGGGTACATGAACAAGTACACATTTGAATATGCTGACACGCCTGGAGTAATAAGATGGCAAGGCATTTTTGAATACACTGGTGGTAATCTTACCAAGATCACTGAAAATGATCCTGCGCTTCCTGCAGCTGGCAAGATTGAAACACTCTATGAATACCATACGAATGTTGCCAAAAACTTCCTCTATTTCATTCCTTCATTCGAGATAATTTATTTCCAATCTGCAATCAACGCCGGGAAGTCATCGCAAAACGCTATAAAGAAAGAAACGGTGAAATACACAGATGGTGCCGGCAATGTGCAAACGCAAGTGACCAATTATGATACTTATGTGATTGATTCGGGAACGAATCCATATGTGAGAAGTTTCAAGATCACTGGAGATGGAAATTATTATTTCACCGATGTTCGAATTGGATTAAAATATAAATGTCCATAAAAAGCTATTGTGATTAAAAGAAAATGACCCTCCTGAAAGAGGGTTTTTTTCTATCAAATAAATCTCAAAACCCAAAAAACAATAACCAAAGAATAAGAACAAATTTCAAATTCCAATTTTTGGTAATTGTTACTTGGTGCTTCGGAATTTCTTTGGAATTTGTGATTTGGTCCTTGGATATTTCCTACTATTTAACCACCAAGACGCTAAGTCGCCACGGTTCGCTAGGGATTCTTGGCGTACCCTTGCGCCTTTGTTCCTTTGCGGTTAAATCTCGAAATTCCAAAATCCAAAATTCTCAGATCTTCCCTACCATATTCCCAGGCACCACCCACTGGTCAAATTCTTCAGCAGTAACATAGCCTAACTTCACTGCCATGTCTTTCAACGTTGTTCCTTCCTTATGTGCCTTCTGTGCGATCTCCGCAGCTTTGTAATAACCGATCTTAGTGTTCAAGGCCGTGACTAGCATCAATGAATTGTCTACATGCTTCCTGATATTCTCTTCAATAGGTTCTATCCCAGCAGCACACTTATCATTGAAGCTTACACATCCTTCACCTATCAACCTTGCACTGTGCAGGAAATTGTAAATAATAACGGGCTTGTAAACATTCAGCTCAAAATGACCATTTGAACCCCCGATATTAATGACTACATCCCCACCCATTACCTGAGCAGCGATCATAGTAATCGCCTCGCATTGGGTAGGATTGACCTTCCCGGGCATGATGGAGGAACCGGGTTCGTTGTCAGGAATGAATAATTCGCCAATCCCGCTTCTCGGACCGGAAGAAAGCATCCTGATATCATTGGCAATTTTCATCAAACTAACAGCCACTGTTTTCAAAGCTCCATGTGAACCAACGATGGCATCATGCGCGGCCAGGGCTTCAAATTTATTTTCTGCAGTCCTGAATGGAAGACCGGTTAATTCAGAGATATGACTTGCGACGTTCTCGGAATAACCTGGTGGTGTGTTGATACCGGTTCCAACTGCGGTACCTCCAAGCGCGAGTTCGGAAAGATGGTCAAGCGAATTCTGAATGGCTTTTAATCCATGATTTAGTTGGGAAACATAGCCGCTGAACTCCTGTCCCAGTGTTAGTGGGGTTGCATCCATGAAATGAGTTCGACCGATCTTCACAATATCACGGAACGATTTGCTTTTTGATTCCAGCGTATTTCGTAATTTCTCAATCCCAGGGATCGTGGTTTCAATCAGAGTTTTATAAGCCGCGATATGCATCGCCGTTGGAAAAGTATCATTTGATGATTGCGATTTATTTACATCATCGTTCGGATGCAGGAATTTTTCTTTATCGCTCAATTTTCCTCCGTTCAATACATGTCCTCTATAGGCAATTACTTCGTTCACATTCATGTTCGATTGAGTGCCACTACCCGTTTGCCATACCACCAGCGGAAAATATTCATCCAATTTCCCTTCCAGGATCTCATCGCAGACACGGCCTATCAAATCTGATTTTTCCTTTGGCAAAAGACCAGCTTCATAATTGGTAATGGCAGCCGCCTTTTTCAAATATGCAAACGCACGAATGATTTCTTTGGGCATCCTGTCAGTATCCTGCGCAATTTTGAAATTTTCGATGCTGCGCTGGGTTTGGGCTCCATAATATGCATCGGCGGGAACTCCTACTTCCCCCATTGTGTCTTTCTCAATCCTGAATTCCATACAATAACCTTGGTTTTTTCGTCGGCAAAGGTAGCACGAAATGGGTTTGAAGGTGAAGTCTGTAATGTTTAACCGCCCCTTCGACTTCGCTCAGGACTCGCGAGGACGCAAGGAATAAGTAGTCAGAAGACAGAAGTTATAGAACTAAGAATCAAGAGTATCGCAAAGGTCGCAAAGGTTTCGCAATGAACGCAAAGACTCATTCTGAAGTTATATTCTTTCTTTGCGAACTCTGCGAATCCATTGCGCTCTCTGCGTTACCTTTTACCCGGATTTAAATCGTATCGCAAAAGAGGCAAGGGAACGCTAGGAGTCTTCGCGTTAACTTAGCGCCTTAGCGTCATTGCGGTTAAATACAAACTTTGAACGGTTGCCTTAGCTGAAATTTCAACAATGAAACAAACATTGATAATTCTTGTCTTCACTATCAGTTTGACTTGCACTGGCCAGATTCCCACTACATCTCAATCCAAATGGCATGAGATGGAGTTTTACTTATTCTTTCATTTTGGACCCAACACTTTTACAAATAAGGAATGGGGTGAAGGCGATGAACCTTCCGCAATTTTCAATCCCACGGACTTGGACACTGATCAATGGTGCCGTATCGCGAAAACTGCTGGTGCCAAGGGTGTTATTATTACTGCCAAACATCACGATGGGTTTTGTCTTTGGCCAAGTAAGTACTCCACTCATACAGTGCGTGAAAGCAAATGGAAAAATGGGAAGGGTGATGTATTGAAAGATCTTTCAACCTCTTGCAAAAAATATAATTTAAAATTCGGACTCTATATTTCCCCCTGGGACAGGAACCATCCGACTTATGGAACAGCTGCCTATAACGATGTGTTTGTAAATATGATGAAAGAATTATTTACGAACTACGGGCCGATCTGGGAACTATGGTGGGATGGTGCTAATGGAGAGGGTCCAAATGGAAAGCGACAGGAATATGATTGGAAAAAATTTGAAAACCTTGTGCGAAAAATTTCTCCCTCAACTATCATCTTCAGTGATATCGGCCCAGATATTAGATGGGTTGGAAATGAAAAAGGTTTTGCAGCTGAAACAAACTGGAATTATCTGGACACAATTGGCTTCAAAAGAGGAATCGGTGCACCACCGAATGATACTCTCATGCAGGGAAACGAAAATGGAGCTCATTGGCTTCCCGCGGAATGTGACGTTAGCATCAGACCAGGATGGTTTTACCATTCAGAAGAAGATGACAAGGTGAAGAATCGAAATCAATTATTTGATCTCTATCTCAAATCAGTTGGCAGGGGGGCAAATCTTTTATTAAATGTTCCTCCGGACAGAAGAGGAAGAATACACGAGAATGATTCCGCTGCTCTTGTTGAATTTAAGAAATTGAGAGATCAAAGTTTCCGGTCGAATCTTGCCATAAAGGCAAAAGGATACCAGATCCAGCATAATGTAAAAAAAGCCCAGCCATCAATTAATGATGCAAATCCTGCCACGCTATCAACCATCTCTCTTCCCAATCTTCAATCACTGGGCCTGGAGTTCAGCAGACAAGAAAAAATTAATTGCGTGGTCCTAAGAGAAGACTTAAGAAAAGGTCAGAAAGTAAAACAATACAAGCTGCTGTTGATGGACGATAAAAATCAACTTCTAAAGGAAATACATGGTACTACTATTGGAAGAAAGAGAATTATCAGATTTGATGAAATATCCATGCATAAAATTTCACTTGAGATTGAAGTTCAGAAATCTTCTTCGTTGATTTCGGAAATTGAGGTTTATTATATGAAATAATCCCGAGCGAAGTCGAGGGATTTAGCTCCATATCCTGAGCGTAGTCGAAGGATGGAGCAAGATGTTTCGACCTTGCCCCTTGCCAATGGAAGTGAGAATTTATTTCTGTTTTTCGACCTCACCCCTAACCCCTCTCCAAAGGAGAGGGGAATAAGCCTCTTCAAAGGAGAGCGAGGAAGGGAATATTTTAGTATTGACTACATTTTCATCTCTAGAATATAATGATGTAGGAAGGATTTTCGGATAGGCATCGGGATATGCTGAGGGGATTTCCTTGTTGCAAATTTGCGAGCCGGGTACTGCTGCGGATACTTGTACATAGCTTGATCTTACAATGTCCAGCTCTGCTTTTGCAAATGCATTTGCTAGCGGCTATTTTTATTTTGTTTGACCTGATAAATCAACTGAACTGTCCCACTTAAAAATTTCTTCGTCTCTATAAGCGTTAAATGAACTCTCTGTTTCAAGGAATTGACCATAGGTTTTCCTTCTCCCAGCAATACAGGAATGACCGACATATTTAATTCGTCAATAAGATTGAGGTCTAATAGCGAGGACAACAAATTTGCGCCGCCGTAAACAGCAATATCTTTTCCATCTTGTTCTTTAATAGTCGTCACTAAATTGTGAATGTCTCCTTTTAGCAGAGTAAAATCTTTCTCAACTAAATCAAGGGAATTTGAAAAAACATAATTCTTAATTCCTGGAAAGGAAACGTTACCAGCTTGCCTAAGTTTGTCATATGATTTTCTTCCAAAAAAGAATGTGTCAAATCTTTTCATATGCCCGGCGAAGTCAAAATCTTTGTCCATTTTTATCCAGTCATATTCCCCGTGCGGACCTTCAATATATCCGTCTAGACTGATGGCAAATCCGGCAATTATTTTACGCATCGCATTCCTCGTTTATACAAGAGTAGACGCAAAACCCGCGTTGCAAGTTGTTGTTCCCGAAAATCATTCTGTTCTCACACTTAATTATAAATTTCTTTTGTTGCTTTCAATCGCAATGAACTCTGGCAAATAATTGGGAGTACACCCTTTTGATACCATTTCACCTTTATAAAGACCCGTTTTCTTCCCAACTTCAATACAGCGTGTTCGATACTTTTTATCATAAACTCCAATCCAGCCTGCGGTGAAATTCATTGCCCATTGAACTTCAGGTTCTTCGTTTTCTATTTGTTCTTCAATCGCAGTTAGTAATTCTTCGGTGTTTGGAGGAGGTGTTTGTCCTAGCCAACGCAAACGAGCCTGGTAATACCAAAAAATTCGTCTTTGAAGTGAAGAAGGACTATTTTCCCACGATTCCATCAGCGCTATTGTTTTCTTGTCTTTAGAAAGTTGGTTTGCCATTAACCAGTCCATTAGTTGATTTCGCTCATCAAATGGGTGAGCCTGCATATCCTTATCAAGCTTATTAATCAGATCTTGTGAAAGAAGCTTATTGTCCATAATCAAGATGGCCAATTGCCTGGGCAAAAATTTCCCGGTTGACCATAGTTCCATAGCCAGTTCGTGATCCTTTTTGATATCCTTAGCAATTTTCCGTAAGTCACCCAGCTTAGTTTTACTATTGATTTGACCCAAGATGTTTTCTGCTTTTGAAGAGAGTTTCATATCAATCTTTTGGTTTGTTTATGCGAGACATTAAACAAATAATTCTGATCTTAAATAATCGTCCGCTTACTTTCTAGTTGAATGAACTTACTGTTGCTTGTAAAGAACAGGGCTTGCTGGCTGTAGCGGCAATCGTTGAGCGTCCAATCCCTGATCCGCTGACCAGATCTTTTAGCAGCAAACCTCCTTTTGCAACCAGTTTTTCGTTCACCTGGATGAAAAATTAAATGCGAATCATTTTATTCGCCGCACTTAAATGGAATTGTTCCTTTATAAACCACTTTGTCAAACTTTGTGACAATCACCTTTACTTGATCACAGCCCGTGTGATTAATAATGAATTCGTAATCGCCGCTAAAGTTCGGTAAATTCTGATTTTCTACATTTCTTTTACCATTATAGATCGTCACTCTAAGGTTGTCAAGCTTACCTGTTAACTTTACTTTTGTCCGCTCGGATGGTTGTCCTGCGTCACCTGCTCCAATAATTGTATTCCATAAGGCTATTGTCTTATCATTTAGAACGTCAAAGGTTGAAGTTGTACTGTCTTTATAGATTAAATAAGCTGATACGTTAAGTCCCGTTGGTGCAGGCGGTATTAGTGGCTCTTTAGTCCTGTCGTCTTTAACTTCTGTCAATTTCACGTCTTGCACTTTTACTTGTGTCGTCTCGTTGCAACTGAAAAGCAGAAGTTCAATAATAAGGATGAATAGATTTTTAGAGGGTGTCATAAGATTGTTTGAAATGGTCACGGCTTGACGCTCCCGCATAAGCGGGACAAGTTGTGGCCGTATTCCTGGTCCCTGTGACGTCGGTCAGACAGGTGTGTCATGGCCGGTACCGCCGGCTATTGCCTCGCGATATTGTCAAAGGGCCTGTTGCCTGCTGGCGTTCGCTACGGCCCTCAATTTTCCACATTGGCTTCCTCCCCTAAGAACTCTTTATGTAAGTTGTCTATCTCAACTTTATTTTTATAATTGTCGAATAATGGGTTTGGATATTTAGTAACCGCAATTGTTAAATATCTTCCCAAAGTCTGCCGTCTAAACTTGTTTCTTGTATTAATGGTTTTATCAAATAACGCCAAGGTCTTAGCGTTAGGATACTTTGCCAATGCCTGATAAAGTATTCTCCATTTGGTATAGTCATAGTATTTGTCCTTCCATTCTTTTTCAAATACTTTAATCAGGAATGGATAAAACGTTGTATCGGGAAATTCTTTAACTGCCCAAATTGCATAATATTGAGTTTTATCATCAGAGAAATAACTTGCAATAATTTCTTTATCCTGTTGCCTTTTATATTTTGCTAATGCTAAAACTGAAACAGGAATTCTTTCATTTAAAGCTATATCCCTTATTCTTTCGTAATATAAGGAGTCGCCGTTGATGTCTTTAATTCTGCCTTCCTTGTGTGCAAGACGAATGTTAGGATCGTAAAATAATATACTGTCAACTTTTACAATCCTTGAATAGTTATTTACATAATAGGCACTGTCCTTAGTTGCAAGATAAAAGTTAAACGTCCGTAGAAAATAGTCGCCGGTCATCTGTTGTGAAACAATGCAGCCTTGCTGTATGGAAACAAGGCTTGTATCATAAAGATGAAACATAACGATTGGAATAATATCGACACTGTCTTTTGAGCAAAGAGATTGAAAGGCAGCACACTTGATTGTTGTATTCTTGCTCGCTGTCAAATCCAAAAGTTCTTTTGATGAAGAAAATTCGGTCAATCTATTTAAACGGTCATATTGCTTTGACTTAATACCAGGATAACCGATATATAACCCGTCTAATCTGTCATATTTGGCAATACTATCAACTAGAGATTCCACTTCAGATCTGACTCTCTGCCCCATAGTAAGTGCGGGGAGAAAGCAAATGGCTAATATTTTTAATCCTATGGTCATTGATGCTCGTATTACGCTTGCCGGCAAATGCCAGGGCTTTTTGCTGTGCTGATATTCCCTGCCTGACTGAAGTCGGTCAGGCGGGCGTGATTCGTCAGCCCGAGCGGCTGGCTACCGTGTCCAGAGCAAGGCGCCTGGATAAAATTAATACAGTTGATGTAATATTCTGTCGCTCGGCTCTACCTGTGCCCGCCTTCCGGGAATTCGTCAGGGGGAAGCCCTGCCTGCGTGACGCAGTCAGGCAAGGAAGCTGAATGCCTGACTGGATGATAAGTTCATGATCGTTAAGCCGCCTTAGCACCAAACCAATGCTAGCGGTAGTGCATTGATTTGTCATACAGACTTTTTAATTGAATATCACCAAAGCCATAAATGCTTTCGCGTTTCCAAAATTCTTCGAACACTTTATGAAAATCAGTAGAAATATTTTTTATGATGTCCTCAATAACTTTTTCAGGTCTTCCTTTGGTCCCATCTTTTGGAAAGCGCTCGACATGCGCCTTTACTACTTCTTGCAGATACGGGAAAGCTGAAGATTGATGCTTTGAGAGATCTGTCAACTCTTCAAAGTTGGCATTTTTGTATGCTTTCCATAACTCTTCTCCGAAATTTAAATCTGCTTCACTTAAAAGGATTCTATCTGCATAACAAATTTTTAGTTCATCTGACTTTGCTGGCCCAAAGCCATTCCAAAACTGTTTACTGGTTTTGTCCAAGTGAGAAGTAAAAACGGCAAAGACTTTTTTCTTAATTGACAAACTATTGATAATTGAAATAACAAACCACATATTTACCTGACAAAACAAGTCATACTCAAACCAAAGATTAAACTCTGAAGTATCAGGCGCATTCAATATTTTTTCAAATTCCTTTACAACAGAATTATTGTATTCAGTTTCTGTTATTCTCAGGTATTTGGCTCTTGATTGCCAAAAGTCATGGAGGTTATCGCCTGATAAATCTCCGTCAATAAGACCTTCTCTAACAACAATAATCTCCCCTTCAATTTTTGCGTCTGGAAAACTGTAAGCAAGGGAGTCGCCGTTTAAAATATTGTACACCATAACTAATTTATAATGCAATGAAATCAAAATTGTCTATAGGTTCGTAGCGAATGAAATTAACTTTAACTGCGTAGTGAAAGGCTGCTGCCATGGCTATAATTTATGACGCATTGTTCCATTTAGGAAGTCTTCCGTAAACGTCAAGATATTTTTGCAATAACTTATTTTCTAAAATTCTTGGGCAATCAGAATATACTTCATTATGTGTCGCATACCAATAAATATCTAATGCTTCAATGCTTTCCTTATTAATTTGGTTTATCCATGATATACGTCTTGGTATCTTTCCAAACTGATGACCATTTACAATTCTATCCTTGATGCCACCCAGGCCTGCCTTGCGGATGAACATTGAACTGTCTGCTCCAACTTTTCCTGATCGACCTATGTATATAAGTTCAATTTTCCCTTTCTTCAAAGCGTAAACTATATAAATTCCGCTTTTATCAGTCGGAGCGTTGCAAACTTCTCTTAAACTGTCTTGGGGTTTCAAAAAGAAATGGTCGTGTTGCTCGTATTTATTTAATTCCTCAAACATCAATGGTTTTAAATTTCTGTGTTTGTTGGTTATGTGAGAGGGTCATTAAGTATGACCGCTAACGTGCACGCCTTGCCGCCGGGCCATAAAGAAAATTACGAAATTGTTGTTGGAGGCAGTTGGCTTATCTTTTTCTACATTCAAGCTACACTGCGGTATAGCCTGGCGGCAAGCGATTGTTGAGTGAAAAGCTGAGAATATTTTCGTCGACCCGCATAACTTGTCCCGCTTGTGCGGGATTGCCAAACCGCCTGTTAGCGGTTTGTTGCTTGCATTTTCTTTCCGCTTGATTTAATTTGTTTAAAGTCTTCCATTTGGGTAAAATACTCTATTCCTAAAACTAATAGCATTGAACTGATGAAGGATACCTTCTGCATTATAGCTAATACACCCAAATTGCCTGAACCATATAAGTATAGGGAATAGTAGAAAATCAATAAGCAAATGATACAGGAGAATTTGAGCAAATGAAGCCTTGTCATTAGAATAAATACAGTAAGATAAAAGAGACCCAACAAGAACAGAGTGCTTGATATGGTTACCATTAAGTCATGTAAGGGTGTTACAATTAAGAAATTAAATAGAATGTTGGCTGCGCCTATATATTTTAAGACTTTGGAAGCATGTCTTGAAGGCATTTTTTTTGACGAGTTGATAAAAAAAATTCCATAACCAACTGAATGGATAGCCATTCCGATGAGTGCCCAAATTCTGGAAGGGTTTTCTGAACCATTTATAGCCTTTGTTTCAAACAAATTGCTTATAAAATTTTTTGACCAGACAAACCCTGTAGAATTTTTGTCAAGCAATGAGCCGCCAGGATAAACTAAGGTTGCTATTACCATTAAAATCACAGAAATAACTATGCATATCAAAACAGAATACTTCTTAATCATCTACTTAATTGTTATGTATGGTTTGTAGTGAGGTTGTATATGCAATGACCGCTAACGTTTTGGCCCTTGGCGAAGTAGCAGATTTCGAAGTACTAAACTTTCTGCCAACACTGAACTTGATACGAAGCACAAAGCTTCATTTAAGCACTGAACCCCCATTTTTGCCAAACGCCTGTTAGCGGTTCGTTGTTCTTTCGTTGTCATTAACGTACTCTAAAATGTCACTAGGTTGACAGTCTAATGCTTTACAAATTGAATCTAAAGTGCTAAAACGAATTGCTTTTGCCTTTCCCGTCTTTAAGATGGAAAGATTAGATAATGTCAAACCAACTCTTTCAGAAAGTTCATTCAGAGAAATTTTACGTTTTGCCATCATCACATCTAAGTTTACAATGATTGGCATAGCTAAACAGTTAGATCGTTTTCGTTTTGGATCTCAACTCCCTTTTTAAAAATAGTCGCAATAACATAGATTACAGCCGCCATCAAGATAAATGCCTGACTGTCTGCCCAAAACTGGTTTAGGTTGTCAATAGCATATCCGTGGTGTTGTAAATTTTTGGCTGTTTGTCGGGCTATATAACTTAATATACCTATGGAAAAAGTGCAGTAAGATATTTTTGTAATCTGTTCTGAAACGAAGTTGTTGAATGGTTTTGATAAATCTATTTTGTGCATAAGCATGGCAACTATATAAAATAAGTATACTTTCAAAAGTGCGACGACCAGGATAAAACTATACATTCCGAAGAAAGCCCGATTTGCTACGATTATACATTTCACTTAAGTCCAACTTTTGATACAGGTTTTGGACAAATTCAGGTCTGTAAATACTAAATACAAAATTGACTATCAAACCACCGGCTTCTATGCACAAGCCAACGAAGATGAGCCACGCAACAATATGTAAGCCTATAAATAGGAAGTTGTTTCTTTTTGACATAAATCTGAAAAGTTTAAATTATGGGCACAAACATAATAAAAAATTATTGATAATCAATAAAAATATATTTTAATTCAAAAAAAACTATTTTTTTGAGTAATAATTCATCCTGCCTTAAAATTCCAATAATTTGTACTGTGCTAGCTAGCGAATTCAGAAGCAGATAGATGAGTTTGTCGGACTGTTAGCTTATGTTGTCGACTGTTAGAATGACCGCTACAACCGAAGGTTTCTCGGGGCGGTGTGGTTTGCTTTTCCCTTCATTCAAGACACACCGTCGTGTAGTTCGGCGGTAAACAAAATAGCTGCAGACCTTTCTGCTAAGGTTAATCACTCAACTTTTATTCTTCAATTAAATAATGGGATTAGCTACTTGAAATTGTTATTTTTCACAAAGTTCTTTCAACTTGTCGAGTGCTTTTGGGTAGGTCTGGTTCATATAATCTAAAAAATCTTCCGTGGTATCTAAGTCAACAGTAACGGTTGTAGTCGCCATTGTTTTCTTCGAAAGTATAGTTTTCAAATCCGTTTGCCCATTTTTCCACTTCTGGTCCTTCTGTAATTTCCTTGTCAGCTTTTAAAAGACCATAATGTTGAATCGAAACAAATCGGTTGGGAATGTTTTCAGCTATCCTGGAAACCATACCTCCCTTTTCTCCTTTCTCATCTACTCCAATAAATAGAATTTTATTTCCCTTGTCCCAACTTCCTTCATAGGTAGATGTCGGGTTAAACAAAGAAGTCCATTGCTCATAAGTTGATTTACTGTTAATGCCAAGCATAAAATCATATACCTTGGTCACAGGTGCATTGATGCTTACTTTGAATTGTAACTTTTTCATAATACTAATTATTCGTTTTAAATTAATTTTTCAGGTTGTTATTTTCGGTCATATTTAGCAGTCGTTTTACATAGCTTATAACGGCTACGGCGTGCCGACGGACCTAATCAAATTACGAAAATAATGTTGCGGCAGTGTGGCTTATCTTTTTCTTCACTCAAGCCACACTGCCGTCAGCCTGGCGGCAAACCGATTGTTGGCTGTAGACCTTTCTGCGGATATAAATGAATTTCGGCCTTTGTTCTTCAATTTATACGGGCATTGCCGCAATACCTTTTTACTATAATCAGAGATATGGAAAAGACACAGGAAGATTGTAAACTGAAGTTAGCCGGTAAGGTTACAGCCAACGAATAGGTATTGCTGCAGTTTGGGCATTTGAAATTCGTCACGCCGAAACTGCTCCTGATGACTGTACTGTTGCTGATGTTTTGTTAATTAGCCAAATTTATAATGTCCAGCCGAAACCGCAGCTGAATTTTTTACTGCTGCCGATGCTTGCAACGTCCAGTCCAAATTGCAGCAATACCCATGTCGGTGGCAGCCCTTCTTGTCTACATGTAGCTTGCTAATAGTTTTTGGTCTCGTTTCCTAAAAGCCTCTTCGCCTCCTTCTAATTTCAATAAACTTATGCGATGGTCTAAATTCTCAATTGTTGTAGAGATGATTTCTGTATATACTTTACCTTTTGGAATATCTAAAATATGGATTAATTCTGCGTCTCCGTTTACAACAAAATTTGCGTTGTGAGTGGCGAAAATGATTTGCCTTTCATTTTTCTTTTCCTTTAATAAGTTTACTAAATACTCGGCTATAAGTTTATTGTCAAGGTGAGCTTCTGGTTCATCAATTAAAAGTGGTTTCATACCGGTCATAAGTAATGTAACTACAACTGCTGTACATCTTTGTCCGAATGAGCAAGATGTCAAAGGTGAATTACCATAATAACCGATTATTTCAATTGTATTTGAAATGTCGTAAAGGTGTCTTTTTAACTAAGAGCTTGTAGATTTCAAAATTGCTTTCAATGAATATTATCTCATAGAAAAACTTTGCAATAAAGTAAATTCCTGTCAAACGGTTTCTTTTCAACTTGGCTCCAAGATATTCTTTGTGGTAAGTTTTAAAAAGTTATTCATCAGGTTTAATTAGCCGTAAACCCCAATAATATTATCCCAAGACAATTGGTTTTGTGATAAGATTTAAATTGCTCATAAAATTTGAAAACAACCTATGTTCATACTTTGAATTATCAAAGCTAAACTCAAACTTAATCTTTTCCACATTTTCATTTTCAATGTCCAAATCCCCATTTATTTTACCTAGTCTTTGAGAAATAATTGTGTTGCATTCAGATGCTAACACATTTAAATCCGCAGTCGAAAAAAGATTTTTTTGAAACTGTTCTTGTTGTGATTTAATAAGGAGATTTACTTCATTGATGCTACTTTCTAAACTTGCAATATTGGAAGTGGCTCTATCAACATCGGCAATACTATCTTGTGTAGTACCAATAGACGTAAAGTAATCTACTAATTGTTGCTTCAAATTTGACAGATCTGTTTGTAATTCCTCAATCAATTTGTCTGTTTTGAAGAAATCCTTTTCTATCAGCCGAGTATTTCTCATCTGCCTTATTTATTTCTTCTAATTTCTCTATGTACTCTTTTATTTCAGATTACCTAATTGAATACTCGTCTTGGTTGGTCGTGGTTTGGTATTTTTGCAATAAACTACAATGTCGTTTAGTATGACACGAGTAATTACCTTTGGCATTTGTTAGGCTGGTAATTTTGTTTGTTACATCATTAATTTCTGTTGATAGTTTCTTGTAATTTTCATTTTCAATTGAAGCTATAATTTTTTTATCATTTTCAAGCGATGCTGTTTCAAGGAACAATTCATTTCTTAAGCCGTCCAATTCTTTAATAATAGCAATACTATCAACTATTATTTTAAATTTGTTTTCAAGTTCTTTTTCTTTATTGTCGTATTCGTTTCCAACTGCTTTAATTCTTTCGGTGAAAACTAAATCAGTAAGGTGTGAGCCTTGTGATAATTCTTCAACTTTTCCTTGGCTAATAAATTCAATTTCATTTGTACCTTGTATGGTGATATGGTCTTTCGTGTAGTCTTTTAAAACATCAACTTTACCCTTCAACTATGATTTTATTTTCTTGAAAAAAACCTGTCTTTTCGCCAAGAGTTTCAGCGATGATATTAATTATTGTACTTTTTCCAGCACCACGTCCTCCAATAATACATGTGAAATAAGGGCTGAAATGTATTTCCTGATTTAGTTCGGTTAAACAAAAAGGTTGAAAGGTATTTGTTTGAAATTTTTTAGTTGGGTGTTTTTGGGAGAAGTAAATTTTAGACTTTCAAGAAACCTGTAAGGTTTTCTAATAGTCTCATTGCATTTAAGCCTATAGTTTGGTTCTACAAGCGTTTGTTTCAAACCTTCAAACGAAGGCTCACTTTTTACCCAAGTTGATTTTGTTCCAATGTCTCCAATTGTATGAGCGTCGCTACAAACAAAATTTGGTTTAGGTTTATAACCAAGTTTAGCTCTATGCATTGTCCGTACTCAAAAAGAACTCTCTGTCTTCAATTCTGCCAAACATAATATTAGAAAGCTCGTCTATCTTTTTTGCAAGTTCAATGCTTCTTGGTTTATTATCTGGATGAAAGCCGCCATAGCCATTTGGTACACCTGCAACTACATAATCTCTTAAAGTAAAATCCTTTTTTAATTGCTCAATCAATCTGTCTAATGAAATTGTAACATTTGCAAAGCCGATTGTTTCAAGGTTTTCCTTTGTGCAATAAACAGATGTTGAAGAAGCAATATTATTTACCTCAATTCTTGAGAGCCACTCATTAATTTGTTTTATTGAAGTAGTGTCTGGATTAAATAGTACATGGATGTTTATAAAATCATTGTCCGCATTCCTATCGTTGGTTCTGAATTCAATATTTGGAATTACTAAAACATCATTTTCCAAGTTTTGAAACCGTTTGATTGTATTCTTCCTCATGAATTATAAAATAGTTGGTTAATCCAATAACGGAAACTCCCTTTTGAATAATTGTCTTTGTGAATTGGTCTATGTCACAGTTGTATTTACAATTAAGATTTGTCAATGGGCTGTGAATATGTAAGTCCCATTTACTCCAAATTGAGCCTTTCTTATTATCCATATAAAGTTTTGCATTGAGTTAGCAGGGTGTGTCCAGCAGGGTTGCCACCAACGTCCACGGCTTGCCGCCGGGCCTAATCAAATTACGAAAATAATGTTGCGGCAGTGTGGCTTATCTTTTCTTACTTTAAGCCACACTGCCGTCTGGGCTGGCGGCAAGCTGATTGTTAGCTGTACACCCTTCTGCTGATCTGATTAGCTCCGACCTTCACTCTTCAATAATAAAAACAGGAGTCCCAATAGTTCTTGCAAAAATTTAAGATTTGAAAGACAAGGCAAAATTGTAAACTAAAGTTAGCCCGGGTAAGGTTACAGCTAACGAACAGGTATTTGCGATGGCAGGGCATTCATGAACGTCAAGCCGGTACAAAAGCCTGATTGAAAAATTTTTGTTGAAGATAACATTTGCAGCTTAATTATTAACGTCCAGCCCGAACTAAAGTTGATTAAAGATTTGCTGCTGATTGTTCCAACGTGCAGCCCTGCTATTGCAAATACCCTTGTTGGCCGCAGTGCTGTTGCTATAGGACTTTCAGCATTTTTATCCGCTCTAAGTATTGTACTTGATAATGCAATAATTCGTCGTAGGTAATGAAGTTTATGTAAGTAGAGTTAATTTGCTTCATCCTTTTATTGAATAACTTAAAACCTTCGGTTTTATCGTCTAATCTTCCCACTAAGATATTGTACTCAATGTTATTCGGAACGAAGCCAAAAACTTTTTCTATTTCAGATTGATATTCATCACTTTCCAAATAATCTTTGTAATCGCTCACTTGAAAGATGTGTTCTAAAATTCTATTATAGGGGCTTTGATGAAAAGTTTTCGATTTCAGAAATGCTTCATTAGGTAACTTGACTTCTAATACACTTAAATCAGTTCTTTGATTAAAATTTGGTTGCAAGCTATAATCAGGCTCGTAGTACTCACTCTCATTATAATACAGTCTCGGCTCATACCAATGCTTGCTGTAATTATCTCTCTTTAGTAGAAACGGGTATTTGTTGAATATCTTATGAAACTTTTTTTCTTCCTTCTTGTTATTCAGTCGTGTAATTTTTTTAAGCTCTTTGACGTATTCGTCTATTGCAATTTCAATTTGTATCTCATTATTTTCAAGCCACTCGTAATATAACTTACGTGGAAATCTTTTGAAATTTTCAGAAAGTATTTTAGTAGTAACATTTCTTTTTCGTTGCTCTGAAAAATAGTAGGAGTAGTCAATAATTCCTGAATTATATTTTATGCCTATGTTGTCAAGTTCATCAAGAACCTTTCTTCTCCATGTTTTTACAGCACTTTGAAATGTTGAAATGAATAGGTGTAGCTTTTCAAGTCCTATATTATCTATAACTTCTGCAAAACCATAATTTGCAAAAGCGTCACGATTTTCCCAAACATCCACAATCAATACTATTGGTAATTCGCAAAATTTAAAATCACAGTTTGAGTAAGTACGCTCTCTGTCTTTCGTAACCACTTCAAAGAAATCAGTTGCTTTTTTAAATCCAATATTGTTTTCACTGATAATAAGGTCAACAGGAATTTTATTATTGATTATGTTGTTGCTGATAAAATCTTGAGTGTCTTCGTACGAGTAAAAGAATGCAATACTATCCTGTTCAGAAAGTTCTTTTAAATTATTCGTAATTGTCTCTTGATTAAACCTGCTTTTGGAAATAAAGATTATTCTCACATTAAGGTTCTTTCGCATTGCAGCCAACCGTCAGGTATTGCTGCAGGTGGGATATTTTATAACATCCAGCCCGGACCCGCTGCCCAATTGAAAATATAAGGTTGAAGTTAACAACAAAAAGCCAAATAGATATTCGTCAGCCTGAACTAAAGTACAACGATGCAAACAGCCGAAGTTTCAACGTCCTGCCCCACTTGCAGCAATACTTTTGTTGGCTGCAGATTTAACTTCATTCCGACATACTTCTCTCAATTTGTCTAACTGTGTCGCTAATGGATTTAAATGTTTAGTTGCTTTATGTAAGTCCAAGGTTGGCTTTAAAATCTTTATAACTTCCGTTTCCAAAAGTTCCAAATGATTTTTTCCAAGTTTTGTATTCATTGTCCAATAACCCAATTCGGTATTTTCAAGTATCCAGTTTGTCAACCTTGCTTCACCGTCGCCCTTAAATTTGTACTTGTCAGCACGAAGTTTTTTAGGATTTAAATCTCTGTGTGTTGCTTCTAACTTTAGCTGCTTTTTTAAAATCGCTCCAATAGACCTTCTAAAAGATGACCATCCGGTCTCACCAGATTTTAAATGTTGTTTTAATTCACGTCCATTCAAATTAACTGAAATACCTACATAAATTGCTTGCTTATCCTTTCCAAATATGTCCAATGAGGATTTGCCATTTAAAAAGAAGCAATAAAGTCCGGAATAATCTGTCAGCGAAATAACCTTACTTGTCGGTTTTCGGCTCTTTTGAATTGCATCTATGATTGTAGAGGTGTCCATAAATTTGCAGCCAACGTCCACGGCTTGCCGCCGGGCCATAACAAATTACAAAAATAATGTTGTGGCAGTGTGGCTTATCTTTTCTTAATTCAAGCCACACTGCCGTTTAGCCTGGCGGCAAGCTACGAGCAATGCCGCAATACCTTATACTACAATCAGAGATGTGGAAAAGACAGAGGAAGACGGTAAACTGAAGTTAGCCGGTAAGGTTACAGCCAACGGACACGGCTTGGCGATGTGGCGGCATTTGAAAATCGTCAGCCCGCAACCGCAGCTAAATTTAAAAATAAAAGCTCATTGTTTATTTTGTCGCTCAGTGTTATTGGTCTGCCAAAACCGAATGTTGTGCGTTCGTGCTTGTCTATTTGCCAGTCAACTGTTCTTTATTCTGTAAAAAAATTGAATTTGGTGTTTCTTTCAAAAAGTAATAGAGGTGAAAGTTATATGGCATTAATCTCAATAAATGTCTTTCAGTAGTTCCATCCCAACTGTTGAAATTCATTAAACTAATTCTTATTATTCCGTCATCAGGAACTTTCACAGGTTTCAAAACATAAAAATGCTTTACTGCTCCAGCAACTTGAAAATCATTTGCCGTATCCTTTAATCCTGTTACCGATAATGTTGTTTGAAAATAAGGATTAGTCAAGGTTTGCTCGGCACTTTTTATATCTCCTTCTAATTCAAACATAATTTCTTTTCCTTTAATCAATTTGAGTATTGAAGGTCTAATTGTCCAAACATCATTAAAGAGTGGAGTTTGCGGAGTAGTTGGGACACCTTTTACATAAGGAGCTATATGTAAAGGGATTATTTTATAAACATTATTATAGTAAGTAGGATTTTCTAAAGCTATTTCTTTCTTTACATAAGTTGGGCAAGCGGTCTTACTTTCAAAACACTTATTGTTTATTACGGCAACCTTAGCGATTTCATCCGTTAATTTTCCATATAGGCTATTTAACTGGTTAGTTTCGCTAACATCTAAATCCAATAAGGTCGAATTTTTCTTTAAAGTAGTAATGTTTTGTTTGTCTAAATCGTATTGATAATATGCGTCAAGATAATCTCTCATTTTAATTTCATCAACATTGATTTTTGCTGGTGGAATTTTAGGCATAATAAGTTTTAAGGGAGCTATCTCAAAACTTATGGGAACAGGATTTTTCTGTTCTGTTACTTTTGTAGAAACAAGGTCGCTTAATGTTGCATTGAAAAAACTATCAATGTCCATACTATTCTTATAATTCAATAGTTTTGAGAAATCTAAATTATTTGTCGAAAAGCCTAACGCTGAAACTTGAATAGAAATATCGTTACTGGCTGCCTTACTTTGGTATTCGTCTTTCAATGAAAGGTTTGCATTAAGTGCTCCATATTTGATGTCAGCGTTATTGCCCAATTGTCTAAATTGACTGTTACTTGAATTTTTTATAGTTAGAAAGACACAGATTTTGGAACCGTATTTTATTGACTTGATGTAATTGTCGCCATAGTCTTTATAAAATGAGTAAGGATTGCTATCATAAACCCCTAAAACATCTTGGTCTATATCTGATTTTTGAACACGTCTTGGCAATAATCTGATACTATCCACACTAGTTCCTATTAGGCAAATTGTGATGTTATTATTGTCAATTATTTCATCAGTATTAAAGCCAAAGCTATTTTCAAAACTTGTTCCTATTGATTTGTAATTTATGACTGCATTTAGTGTGAATGTTTTTCTCAAACTCGAACGATTACCAATGTACCGAAAAGTTAACGAAAAACCAGAGCGGGGAATTGACGTAGTCTTGACACTTTCATTGAACAATCGTGGATTGCTACTTAAATTATCATAAGAAAAACCGTCACCGATTTGCAAGTCTTGAGGAGTAATACCCTCAATAACGCCAATCTCTTGACTTTTTGTAGTTTCTACAATAGCTAGAGTGAATAATAGGAAAAATAGGAGTTTCATGGTTTATGATTTAGATGGTGAAGGTTTTATAGCATGATGCACAACACTTAAATATACGCCACATTATATTTTTTCAGAAAATGCCGCGCCTTGAGTTTCATAAATGAAAGATTGCCTTTTTAGAGTGCGGCAACTTTAAAATTCCTCTTCCCCATTCTAACTTTTTCCCCAAACAGAATTCTGTTTCCTCACCAGGCACCCAACTTAGTTATCTTTGAAATCCCACATGACAGAAGTGCTTTCCATACTACGTAACCATTGGAAATTCCAATCATTCCGCCCTTTGCAGGAAGAAATAATTCAATCTGTTTTAGAAAAGAAAGACACCCTGGCAATTTTACCGACAGGAGGTGGCAAATCAATTTGCTTCCAGGTTCCCGCTCTTGCTATGGATGGCGTATGCCTAGTGGTAAGTCCCTTGATTGCCCTCATGAAGGACCAGGTTGAGAACCTGAGAAAAAAGGGAATCACAGCACTCAGCATTCATAGTGGGATGAGCCGAAAGGAAGTTATCGCAAGCCTGAAGATTGCCTCCAACAGTAATTGCAAATTCCTCTATGTTTCACCGGAAAGATTGCAAACCTCTTTGTTCCTTGAATACCTTCCTTCTCTCGGGGTAAATCTTATTGCAGTAGATGAAGCTCATTGCATTTCTCAGTGGGGTTATGATTTCAGACCATCCTATCTGCAAATCGCAAAACTAAGAGAAGAATTACCAGGAGTTCCAATCCTTGCGTTATCCGCTTCTGCTACTCCGGAAGTCCAAAATGACATTTGCGAGAAATTACTATTTAAGATTCCAAACATATTCAGGCAATCCTTTGAACGTCCCAATCTCTCTTATTCAGTTTTCAAAGTTGACTCCAAGATCAATAAGCTGCTTGAAATTTTAAACAACGTTCCAGGAACCAGCATCGTGTACTGCAGCAGCAGGAAACACACCAAAGAAATTTCTCAACTGCTACAATTAAATAATGTGGATGCATCACATTATCATGCGGGACTTCCTCAGGAAGAAAGAAATCAGAAGCAACAGGCATGGATCAATGGAACAACCAGAGTGATGGTTTGTACCAATGCGTTTGGAATGGGGATCGATAAACCTGATGTTCGTTCTGTTGTACATATTGATGTGCCGGATTGCCTGGAGAATTATTACCAGGAGGCCGGAAGAGCAGGTCGCGATGGAAAACGATCTTATGCTGTTTTGCTATACCATGCTCAGGAAATCATCGAGCTCAAGCAATTGCCTGAATCACATTTCCCACCGATTGAAAAAATCCGGGAGATCTATCAATCGCTCATGAATTACTTACAGTTGCCTGAGGGTTCTGGAAGAGAAAATTATTATGATTTTGATCTGAAGGAATTTACCACCCGATTTTCCTTTGATATCAAACTTGTTCTGAATAGCCTGAAAATTCTTGAGCAGGATGGTGTGATTGGATTGAACGAACAAGTCTTCCTTCCTTCTACAATCCAATTTACTACTTCAAAAGAAGCATTGTATCAATTTGAGAATGACCATCCCATCCTTGATCCAATCATTAAAGCCCTGCTTCGCACCTACGAAGGAATTTTTGATTTCCCAGTGGCAGTAAATGAGAAATTTCTTGCATCGCTCTGTAATATTCAACAGGATTTGGTCATCAAGCATCTGGAATTTCTCCATAGCAGTCGCCTCATCGATTATAATCCAAAGAAAGACAAGCCGCAGATCTATTGTTTCACCAACCGTGTTAGAACAAATGAACTGGTGCTTAATTTAAAGAGGATCGAAGAAAGGAAACGGTCTTACCAACAAAGAGTGCAAACAATGGTAGATTATGTAAATGAAAAATCTAAATGCCGAAGCAGTTCGATCGGAAAATATTTTGGAGATCAGCAAATGAAGGACTGTGGAATTTGTGATATCTGCCTGGAAAAAAAGTCTTCCAAATTGAATGAAACAGAATTTGTTGATATCCACATGCGACTATTGAAATTACTTCAACGTCCATTGCATTCTAAGGATGTCATAAAGGAATTGGCAGGAGTCAAAAAAGAAAAAGCCTGGAAGGTCATTGATCTCCTCCAGGCCGAAAATAAAATTGAAGTTGATATTGATGGTTGGATCAGGAAGAAATAAATGTGAATCGTGAGTTTTGATAAGATTTCTCGCAAAGATGCAAAGGGAGCAAAGGCGCAAAAATTCTTTAATCTTCGCGCCTTGATAAAATTTGCGTCTTTGCGTGAAACCATATCGGAAATCGTGAGCCGTGAATCGTGAGTCGTGAGTCGTGAGAAACAACTCGAAACCCTAAACTCTAAACCCTAAACAGTTGATTACTTCTCCATCTTCATCCCCACCTGCGAAGCTGTCGTCATTGGTGATTGCACGTTATGGTGTTCAAGTATCTTACCATTTTCATCCAACTTAAATATATCAACGTCCTTAGCCTTCCATGATTTTCCTGTGGCTTTTTGTCCCATGAAATCGCCCTTCCATGTTCCACTCCAATCTCCCCAAACCATTACCCAGTCACCATCCGCAACGTATTTCAGATTGTCACCTTTTACATCAGGAAATGCTGACAGCCAAGTCTTAAAACCAGCAATCACGCTATCCCTTCCTTTCGTAACAGGCCAGCTTCCATCATTGTGGTCACTAACCCCATCTGCAGCATCCTTGAAAACCTTATCAGGATCATGACTATTTACCCCCTCCATACTTGCCATTACCACTTTTTTGTTTCTTTCTTCTTTGGATTCTTCGTCATTAACAGCAGTTGACGTGGAATCAGTCTTTCCATCAGTTGTTGTTGTTGCTTCATTATTGCAGGCGGTAAGAAGAAGTGTTGCCGCTGACATCATTAGAAAAAGCTTTTTCATTGTTTGTGTTTTATAGTGAATAATAGTATGAAGATTGACCAACAATCCGCGAAACTTTGCGCCTTAGCGTCTTTGCGGTTAAATTCTTAAACTCCAAACTCTAAACACGAAACCCTTGATCGTGAGTCGTGAATCGTGAGTCGTGAGTTGGTAACCTAGCGCACCTTGGCGTCCTTATGTCCTTGCGGTTAAATTCACAAACTCCAAACTCGAAACTCCAAACTCTAAAACCAACTTGTTTTCTTGCGTCTTCTTGTGGAACTGCTTACGCCCAATGCCCCCAGTAAACTTCGTGTGATGATACTTGCCGCTGTCCGGCCTGCCTGCTTTATTACAGGACTATCAAAAAATCCTTCTTCTTTTTTCTGTCTGCCTCCAGTTGTGCGTGTAGGTTCTTTATCACTGGATTTTTCTGCAGCAGCCTCCAGTTTTTCATTCAGGATTTCATATGCACTTTTGCTGTCAATAGAATGGTTGTATTTAGGGACCAGTTTCGATCCTCCAACTATTGAATCAATTTCAGTCGGACTTAGAATATCCATTCGTGAAGAGGGAGGTCTCAGCATCGTATGAACCAATGGAGTTGGAATTCCTTTTTCATTTAGCATGGTGATAAGCGCTTCTCCAATGCCCAATTCAGTAATCAGCGTTTCAGTTACATAGAATTTTGTTTCCGGGTAATTTTCTGAAGTTTGTTTTATCAGCTTTCTATCCGCAGCTGTAAATGCCCTGAGCGCATGCTGTAGTTTCAATCCTAATTGCGCAAGAACAGAGGCGGGAATATCCATCGGATTTTGAGTACAGAAAAATATTCCAATTCCTTTTGAGCGAATAAGCTTGATCACTGTTTCAATTTGCTGAAGCAGGGCGGAACTCGCTTCCTGGAAAATCAAATGCGCCTCATCGATAAAAATGACCAGCTTCGGTTTGTCAAGATCACCTTCTTCCGGAGATGATGCATATAACTCGGCAAGCAGTTGAAGCATGAAGGTTGAAAAAAGTTTTGGTCTGTCCTGAAGATCGGTAACCCGCAAAATTGAAATCACACCACGTCCGTCATCGCTTACGCGCATCAGGTCATCTATCTCAAAACTTCTTTCGCCAAAAAAAATATCCGCGCCCTGCTGTTGCAACTCAATTACTTTCCTGAGTATTGTACCAACAGATGTAGTGGATATTTTACCATAGGATTTTTCCAATTCGGTTTTTCCTTCGTTTCCAGCAAACTGAAGTACTTTAATAAAATCCTTTAGATCCAATAAAGGGAGTTTATTATCATCGCAATACTTGAATAAAATAGCAACAAGTCCTCCCTGGGTATCATTCAATCCCAGGATCTTACTTAATAATACAGGTCCAAATTCACTTACCGTTGCACGAAGCCGAACGCCCTTTTCATTACTCAATGTCAGCAACTCAACTGGATAGGAGGATGGTTTATATTCAATTCCCAATTTTTGAGTTCGCTCCTGTATCTTTTCATTTGCAGAACCGGCTTCAGCAATTCCACTCAAGTCGCCTTTGATATCCATTAAAAGTACTGGAACACTTGCGTCACTCAGAGCTTCACTGATGAGTTGCAGACTCTTGGTCTTTCCTGTTCCAGTTGCTCCAGCAATCAATCCATGACGGTTCATAGTTTTGAGTGGCAACCTCACCTTAGCTCCGGCAACTACTTCTCCATTGATCATAGCGCTGCCTAATTCCAGAGATTCTCCTTTGAAGGTGTACCCACTCTTAATTAGCTCTTCGAATGCGAGTGTATCCGCCATTAAATTTTTTTTGAAAGATAAATTAATGTACAAATATGCTAATTATGGAATTTCACGTAAACGGTAGGCAATTTGAAAATTTGAGAATTTGAGAATTTGAAAATGGGGGGGGGTTAGCCAAGGCATTGAGACAATTCCATAACCATTATGAGCAACGGATTTCATAAATCTTCATCCCTCTCCAGCATTAGTATAGCGCTTTGAGGCACTATAAAATACTTTTCTCCAGCATATAAAACTTCAGTTGCTCCTCCAACCAGGAAAATTGCCAGATCTCCTTCTCTTGCCTGAAGAGGTACATACTTTATTTGCTCCTCATCTGTTTTCCATGGCTCATTTTCGGGAGGCATTGGAATGGCGTATCCCGGGCCGGTTTTGATGATAAAGCCTTGCTGCACTTTCTCTTTCTCCTGAACTCCAGGTGGAAGATATAGGCCTGTTTCCGTCCGCTCATCGGGTTTCGATGGACGAATAAGTACCCTGTCACCTATTACAATCAACTTTTTAAGTCGATTATCATTCGTTACATGCATGGCCGAATCTTTGCTGCAAATGTACTAAGGGATGAGGCAGTTTGCCCTGCCATTGACGATTGCGGATCATGTTCCTTTTTGAACATAAAACTTCTACTAAAGACCTTAAGAAGAATGCAATCTGAGAGAGCTAACTCAATCTGCTTTAACAAAATATTATTCCCCCCCGACAAAGTGTCGCAAATGCTTTAATTTTATTTGTACGTCTAACGCAGAACATCAACCTTAAAAAAGAATAAATATGGAAGTCAAGAAAGCAAAAATCTTATTGTGTGAAGATGATCAGAATCTTGGAATGGTATTGAAGAATTATCTTGAATTGAATGATTTTGACGTTACCCTTGAACGAGATGGTAGACTTGGATTAGCAGCCTTTCAAAGGGAAAAATTCGATCTATGCTTATTGGATATAATGATGCCGAATATGGATGGGTTCACTCTGGCAGAAGAAATTCGTGATGTTGATCCCGACATTCCCCTGTTCTTCCTAAGTGCAAAGACAATGAAAGAAGACATCATCCAGGGTTATAAGCTTGGAGCAGATGATTATATCACTAAACCATTTGATAGCGAAGTTTTATTACTTAAGATAAAGGCTATTTTAAAGAGAAATGAAGAGCTTAATAAAGAATCAGAAAACCGTGAATTTGATCTCGCCAGCTACCATTTTAATCCAAAGCTTCGTGAGTTAAGCCATGGCGGTAAGACCCAAACACTTTCTCCCAAGGAAAATGAATTGCTTAAAATGCTAAGTGAGCATTTGAATGACCTTCTACCCAGAGATAAAGCACTCAAAAAGATTTGGGGTAGTGATACTTACTTTAATGGTCGAAGCATGGACGTATATATTGCTAAACTCAGGAAGTATCTGAAAGATGATCCTAACATTGAGATCGTGAATATCCATGGAAATGGATTCCGGTTAGTCGCTCCTACTCCAGCAGCGTCAACTTAAGAATTCTTAACCGCAAAGACGCCAGGACGCAAAGCAACGCCAGGATATTCCTTGCGCACCCTTGCGCCTTCGTGCCTTTGCGGTTAAATCCTAACTTATTTCATCGATGTAATTCCTAAGGCCTTTCCATCAGTTCCCTTATTACTCAAGCTTGAACCGGGTGAAAGTTGAAAATTCAGTTTTGCTTCGTTTACAAAAACCGGTTTTACATTCAGCGGATTTCCTTTCAGAATATTATTATAGAAAGACTCAATTCTCCCAGATTCATATAGATTGATGGCGCGTATGCTATTCTTGGTCCATCCGAAATCTTCAAACCAGATAGCTCTTCCACTCTTACCGCTATTATTGAAAAGAAGGTTTTTAAGGTCCGAATGCTGGACTCCATGCAGGCGAACCGCAAATCCTAACTCTGCATTCCCCACATTATTAAATGTGCAATGATCCATTGTTACGAATGGCCCTAATGAACTTTCATCAATTCCGCCTCGGTAAATATCAATAGCGCCATATAAGATCTTATTGAATACACAATTTTCAAAAACAATATTCTCCACATTATAATAGCCTCTGTCTTCTTTTTCTGCAGCCAGACTAATAACATTACCGCTCAGATCGTTGAACAAACAATTCCTGAATATTATAGAATCAGCAAATGTTCCAGCATAGGCAGTGAAAGCCCTTCCGCCGCTAACATTAGTAAATACGCAATTATCAACTTTGAGGTTATAATGTTCAATTAGAGATTGACGGGCAGTCCGAATAATTGTTTCTGCTACTCCGTTTGGTGAAGTGCCATCAAAATGAAGACCTGACAATTGCAAGCTGCCTCCATTTCCAATACTGAAAAATGCAAAACCTCCCCTTTCTCCATCAAATTGTATTATGGATTTTGTTGGGCTTTGAATTGTCAATGGAAGGTTTACCTCAATTGTTTTGGATAAGCGATAAGTTCCTTCTTCCAAAACCAGGATATCATTCGGTCCTGCCTTCACTGCTGCATCAAATAAACTATTCATTGCAACTGGTACATGAATGGTTCTTCCTTCGACTTTCTTACCTACTGAAAAATGTTTTTTATCAAACCATGAAGCTCCGGTCACATCCGCACTAGTATACCTGCGAGCTGGTTCATTTTTTTTCACGGCATAGACAGAGGGCCATTCATTGCCTTGATCATTGCGAAGCTTCAATCCAGTATTCAATACCGTTGTCAATTGTGGAGTATTGCTCCAATTCTCTTTAAAACTAAATCCTGAAATGTCATCGTACACTTTTACCATTGACGATTTCCTGGACTGAAAAAAAATATTTCCTTCCATTCTGACATTTTTCGGAACTGCTGTCCTCTCATAGTCCTTTCCAGCGCTGAGCTCGATATTATCGCAATCAATGAAATCATTGTTTGCAATTAGAACATCTTTAACGGGCTCGTATCTGATCAAAGGAGAATTGGGAACACCATTCATAACGATCATAGCAGCTCTGAATCGTTCACCTTTCAGTTTATAAAAATAATTGCCGATAATCTTATGCCCATAGTTGATGATGCGTAGTCCACCCGTGAATGGTTTGTTATTACCAATGAAGAAATTCCCTTCAACAAGATTTCGGTTACCATGTCTTAAAACAAGACTGCCCTCACTCTCATAAAAAGTATTTCCTTTAATGATGTTATCTGATGCCTTGATTGATACCACTTCCGCTTCACCATCGCAGTGATAGAAAAAATTATTCTCTATTATAGTATTAGATGAAGTCAGTGAAAAAGTTGCATTCGCAAGACGGATGGTCTCACCTCCATTTCCTCCCATTCTGGGTCTCGTACCAAAGAAGTTATGGTGGATATGATGAAAATTTTTCTGATTCAATTCATTGTTCAATTCAACTACCAATACCGGCCCCAGGTTTTTCTTGTCTGAAAAATAATTGTGATCCACCTGGTTGTATCTTCCATACAACAGGACCCACACATCATCTTTCATGCGATTTGGATTATTGTAATCATAAACAACGCAATCATAAACCCGGCAATGGTTTGCAAGATGGGTAGCATCAGTCCGGAATTCAATTACGGCTGATCCGGGGGTATATCCATTCCTGAACATCAAACCTGAAACTTCAATATAATTTCCACCTAATCGCAAGCATGAAGTTCCTTCGAGAGTCAATTTACCCGGAGTTTCGGCAACTATTATGATTGGATCGGATTCGGTACCACTGGCAGTTATAACAAGGACAGCATCTTTCCAAATTCCATTTAAGAGGATGATGGAGTCGCCTGCCTTCAATTGTTGTGAAAGTTGATTAAAAGCATTAGCATCTGCGGCTCTGTAAGTATTCCCATTGGAGGAAACATGAAAACCACAGATCAATAAAATTTGAACAAAAACCACACGCAGGAAAGATCGAATCATATATGTTGGTTTTGAAATAATTATGATCGAAGAAGAAATCCTTTCTTGAGACGAATTCCTGTTTATTTCATTGGACTGAATACTACAGGCCGAGAGATAAATTTTCGCCTGGTTTGTTCAGAGGTCTTCTTTTCAAATGCTCATAAGCCTTGGATGTGACTTCTCTTCCCCGCGGTGTTCTTTGCAGAAAACCTTCCTGGATAAGAAAAGGTTCATAAACTTCTTCCAATGTACCCGATTCTTCACCTACAGCTGTGGCAATAGTTGTAATGCCCACAGGTCCTCCCTTGAATTTATCAATGATGGTTGTAAGTATTTTGTTGTCCATCTCATCCAGGCCATGCTCATCAACATTTAGTGCACGAAGGGAATGCTGCGTAATTCCGAGATCAATAACTCCTGTTCCAATAACCTGCGCAAAATCTCTCACCCTTCTTAATAAACCATTTGCAATCCTAGGTGTGCCCCTGCTTCGTCTTCCTATTTCTGCAGCGGCATCAGAGGTTACGCGCGTTCCAAGGATCTTGGCCGAGCGAAGGATAATGCTGTTTAATGTTTCTGCATTGTAATATTCCAACCTTGACTTAATTGCAAATCGTGATAATAATGGAGCAGTTAATAAGCCACTCCTGGTAGTTGCCCCAATTAAAGTAAATGGATTCAGGTTCAATTGTATACTTCGGGCATTGGGTCCGGTATCTATCATGATATCAATTCGGTAATCTTCCATTGCAGCATACAAATATTCTTCAACAACAGTGCTTAAGCGGTGAATCTCATCTATAAAGAGAACATCATTAGGTTCAAGATTGGTTAGTAAGCCTGCCAGATCACCAGGTTTTTCAATTACGGGTCCTGATGTTTCGCGAATATTTACACCTAGTTCGTTGGCAACAATTCTGCTTAGTGTAGTCTTACCCAAACCAGGAGGGCCATGAAAAAGAACATGGTCTAGAGCTTCGCCTCGCATCTTGGCCGCACGAATAAAAATCTTGAGATTATCAATGATCTGGAGCTGACCTGCAAATTCACTAATGATTGACGGCCGGATTGTATTCTCAAACTCCTTCTCCGCCGATGTAAGCGTTGCTTTTTCTGAATTCAGATTTAGGTTGGACATAGAGTTCTACAAACGTAAAACGATTCAATGAGGCTACCAATAAAGATCCAAATATCAAAAAACAAATCTCAAAAAAGAAGAGGCAATTCATAATCACCAAATTTGATAGTATGGTGATTTTAAGCGACCAGTCTTTTTGATAATTTCTTCTTTTTGTTTGGCTTTTGTTGCTTGGTACTTGGTTCTTTCCATAGGTAAATTCCTTAACTTTCTTCTATGTATTCAAAGCAATTAAAAATTGGAGTTCTGGGATCTGGTATCGTTGGACAGGTATTGGCATCTGCCTTTCTAAAAGAAGGTCATCCCGTGATGATTGGTACCAGAGATCCTTCAAAAGATCAGATTGTCAAATGGAAGGGAGAAAATCCTGGTTCAGAGGCAGGCACATTTGAACAAACAGCAATATTTGCCGATCTCATTGTTCTTGCTACTTCCGGCAGCGCAATATTATCAGCAATTGAAATGGGAGGAAAAGAAAACTTCTCGGGAAAGATAGTGATAGACGCTACTAACCCCCTTGCCATGGAGGCTCCTGTAAAAGGTGTATTAAAATTTTTCACTACCCTCGAGCATTCACTCATGGAAATGATCCAGGATAAAATTCCCGAAGCGCGCGTTGTAAAAGCATTCAACAGCGTTGGAAATTCGTACATGTATAAGCCAGTTTTACAGGGTGGAAAGCCTACCATGTTCATCTGTGGAAATGATGAAGAAGCAAAAAAAACCGTTACGGCAATACTTTCTGATTTTGGGTGGGAAACTGAAGACATGGGCTTCGTGGAATCTGCGCGGGCTATTGAGCCTCTTTGCATTCTCTGGTGTATCCCGGGTATCAATTCCAACAAGTGGAATCATGCATTTAAATTACTGAGAGGCTGAAAGGAATTTATCCGCGAAGAAACAAAGACGCAAAGTTCGCCAAGAAATCCTTGCGTTACCTTGTTTCCTGGCGCCTTTGCGGTTAAATCAAATATTGTTGCATACGCAAAATCAGATCAGGATCAGGGCAATTCTCTAAATATCTCTCTCGTTCGGAATACTTGCAAACGCCTGGATAATCACCTTCATTTAATTCAACATCCTCTATAACCTGGAAGTGAAGATGCGGTGGCCAGTGTCCGTTTTCATTTGGTTTTCCAAAATGACCAATCACATCTCCCCTGCTTACATATTTTCCTTCCTGGAGTGTGGTAAGATCTTCCAGGCTAAGATGACCATACAAGGTGTAAAAAGGTATTCCATCCAATTGATGAAGAAGAATTATGGTTGATCCATAGTCGCCATAGTGGTTGTTGAATGCAAAACTATGAACCATCCCCCCTAAAGGTGCATACACGATAGTTCCAACTTCTCCCCAGATATCAACTCCCAAATGTAGTCGCCTAGGTTCAGGCTCTTTGGCTCCTGTCTTTAGGATAGTGGGTCGAGTTCCATTAAATAATTCACTTCTTGAATAAACCGCTCTTAGTTCATTGTATCCACCAATCAGGTATTTTGCTTTGGCATTCTTTCGCGCCTTATCGATATACTCTGAAAATTTATCAGTTTCGTTGAAAATCTCCTCAGTCATTTCTCCATTTGCAGCTGTCAGATCCAATCCTATTATCTTATCCTTTTTGGGATTAAAGGGAACAACGCTATGAAATTCGTGTTGATATTTTCTAAGAATATTTCCTAATCGTGTTCTCATAATCCTGGTCTCCGAACATTTTTAAAATATTCAGTTTTTACTTTCCTCTAATAATTATAATACTACTCTTGCAATTACCGGAAAATGATCAGAAGAAAATCTTCCCTGTCTTGCTTCTGAAAGTGTTGCATGTTTCAGCACCTTGACTCCATTCTTCACGAATATATAATCTATCGGATCGTTGCCCGACTCCATGGCTCTAAATGCACTGAACGTACTATTTGGTCCATAATGCGGCATGGCGGAAATCCCCTTTGTATCAATGAGCTTAAAGGGTACTTCAGCATTCACAATAACCTGGATAGGTTCATCCGAGGGTTTGGAATTGAAATCACCTGTTACAATTACTTGAGATTTACCAGCTATCTCCTGAACCTTCTTAATCAACATTGCAGCACTTTCTCTTCGGGCTATTTTTCCTATATGATCAAAGTGAGTATTGAAATGGTAGAAAGTCTTTTTTGTTTTCTTGTCCCGGAATTTCGCCCAGGTGACTATCCTAGTGATCTGCGCATCCCAGCCCTTGCTTCCAGGCACCTCAGGTTGCTCAGAAAGCCAGAAGGTTTTTGTTTCAAGAAGCTGTAACCTGTTCTTATCATAAAAAATAGCAGAGTATTCCCCTTTCTGCTTACCATCGTCCCTGGCTCCTCCTACATACGCAAAGTTTGGCAATCGTTCCTGCAGATCCATCATTTGGTCGTGCAGGGCTTCCTGTACTCCAAGGAGATGTGTTTCATAAAATAAAACCTGACTGGCGGCAAAATCCTTGCGATGAGGCCAGGCATTTAGACTATCGTTTGGAGTATTCAAACGAATATTGAAAGTCATTACATTGAGTGGTTCCTGGCCCAGGGAACACATGTAAAAAAATGCCATAAATAATAAAGTGATCCAATATTTCATTGCTTTGATTTTATAAAATAACCGTTCATATATTTATTTGCCTTGCAATAGAAACCATGTTGCTCCTGCATTTCCTGCTTCCTTATCTTTAGTCCCACTAACTAAAAACTCATTCAATGAGAAAGATTGTATGCTTCATTGCAATGGCAATCTCAGCCTTGCCATTGACAGCGCAAAATAATGCATTATGGTTGCGCAATCCCGCCATCTCACCAGATGGCAAAACTATCGTTTTCGGGTATAAAGGAGATTTGTACAAAGTTCCGTCCTCTGGCGGGGAGGCAATCCCACTAACCATTCATGAGGCATTTGACCAAATGCCTGTCTGGAGCCATGACGGGAAATGGATCGCTTTTGCAAGTGATCGTTACGGGAATATGGATGTTTACGTTATGCCTTCTTCAGGCGGGGAAGCTAAAAGGCTCACCTATCATTCTGCACCAGATTATCCATACGATTTCAGCCCCGACAATAAAACTGTTCTTTTTGGAACTAACAGGAATGACATTTATACTTCTGCAAGATTTCCACAACGCGGCCTGTTTCAAAAACTTTATCAGGTACCAGTAACAGGTGGCAGGTCAGTAATGTATCTCTCTGCCGGTTCTGAATTTGCACGATTCAATTCTAAGGGTGATAAACTAATCTTCCAGGACCGCAAGGGATTTGAAGATGCATATCGCAAGCATCATACATCTGCGGTGACCCGAGACATTTGGGTTTACGATACAAAAAAAGATGAGTACACACAGGTTTCATCATTCAATGGAGAAGACAGGGAACCGATCTGGGGAACTGATGACAATTCATTCTATTATCTGAGCGAAAAAGACGGCAGCCAGAATATTTACAAGGCATCGCTCACATCCAAAGAAGCTGTCCCAGTAACCAGGTTGAAAGAACATCCCGTCAGGAATCTGACAAGAGCAAATGACGGAACTCTTTGTTTCACTTATAATGGTGAAGTGTTTACTATGAAAGATAATGGTACTCCTTCAAAAGTGAAGGTTGCTATTAATACCGACACCAGGGGTAATGATGAAAAGATCCTGCCTATCAACACCGGTGTAACTCAAACTTCACTTTCGCCAAATGGAAAAGAGATTGCATTTGTCGTTCGTGGTGAGGTGTTTGTAACATCAGTTGAAGGCGGACTTACAAAACGTATCACCAACACTCCTGAGCAAGAAAGAACAGTGGCCTTCAGCTCTGATGGCCGTTCGCTTTATTATGCAACAGAAAGAGGTGATAGCTGGGATATTTATCGGGCTTATATAGAAAGGAAGGAAGAACCTTATTTCTATGCATCAACTGTTGTTAAGGAAGAACCTTTGATCGCTACAGAGACTGAAGAATTTCAGCCTGTAGTATCTCCTGATGGAAAAGAGATCGCTTACCTAGAAGAAAGAAATATTCTTAAAGTATATAACCTGGCAGGAAAGAAAAGCAGGGTAATTGTACCTAAAGGAATCAATTTTTCCTATGCCGATGGTGATCAATCCTTTAACTGGTCTCCGGATGGAAAATGGATCGCATTCAATTCTCAGGAAGGAAGATATGGGCCTTCAGAAGTTGCGGTGATGAAAGCTGATGGAAGCGGCGAGAGAAGAAATCTTACTCAGAGTGGGTTCTTCGATGGAGGTGCATCATGGGCTTTCGGAGGAAAAGCAATGCTTTGGGTATCTGATCGCGACGGTAAAAAACCTCTCGCCTTACAAGGTGCAAGGGAATTGGACATCTATGCGATGTTTTTTGATCAGGATGCTTTTGACAGATTCAAGCTTACAAAAGATGAATTCACACTCCTGAAAGAAAAAGAAGAAAAAGATAAAGCAGAAGCTAAAAAAGATACGGCAAACAAGATACCTCCACCGCCAAAAGGCTGGGAACCAAATTTCACTGGAATCGATAATCGCAAGCTGCGCCTTTCAATTAATTCAATAAATATTTCTGATTATACGATGAGTGCAGATGGCGAGAAATTGTTCTTCCTTGCCAGGATGGATAAGGGATATGATCTCTGGATGACCAATCCACGCACCAAGGAAACAAGACTTGTCGCAAAACTGGATGGAGGTCCTGCAGGTATGGATCTTTCAAAAGATGGCAAGAGCATCTATGTTGTTAGTGACGGTCGAATAATGAAAGTTGATGCAGAAAGCGGCAGACCATCCCCGGTAATAGTGAATGGAGAAATGGTTTTGAAAGCCAATGAGGAAAGGAAATACATTTTTGATCATGCATGGAGACAGGTTACCAAAAAATTCTATGATCCAAAAATCCATGGCATAAATTGGAAAGGGTTCCATGATAATTATGAAAAATTTCTTCCCCATATCAATAACAATTACGATTTCCAGGAATTGCTAAGTGAATTATTGGGCGAATTAAATGCCTCACATACTGGTGGACGTTATGCTCCACCTCAGCTTAATACCGATGTTACAGCCAGCCTTGGATTGTTATATGATGAGATGTTTGCCGGACCAGGCTTAAAGGTGATGGAAGTTCTTGAAGCCGGACCACTGACCAATGCTGTCACCAAGATCAAAAAAGGAATAGTTATAGAAAAGATAGATGGAGTGAGCATTACTGATGAAATGGATTGGTCAAGACTATTGAATCGCAGAGCAGGAAAAAATACTTTGCTTAGCTTATATGATCCCGAAACAAAAACAAGATGGGATGAAGTAACCAAACCTATTACTCCTGGAGAAGAACAAACACTCTTGTATGACCGTTGGGTTAGAAATAACAGGAAAAGAGTTGAAGAGCTTTCAGGTGGCAAGGTTGGATACATACATGTGCAGGGAATGAACGATGCTAGTTACCGTACAGTATGGGAAGATGTGCTGGGAAAATCCATCACTAAAGATGCGCTGATCGTAGACACCCGTTTCAATGGTGGTGGAAACCTTCACGAGGACCTGGTGACTTTCCTAAGTGGAAAAAAATATATGGAGTTTGCTCCACAGAGCGTTCGACTAGGATCTAGTGAACCTCGTGGAAGATGGAGTAATCCATCTGTGGTTTTAATGAGTGAGAGCAATTATTCTGACGCTCATCTCTTTCCATATGCATACAATGCACTGGGTGTAGGAAAATTAATAGGTATGCCAGTAGCAGGAACCGGAACGGCAGTTTGGTGGGAAACCCAGATCGATCCAACACTTGTATTCGGTATTCCAATGGTTGCATTTATTGGAAAAGAAGGTCGCCCGGTTGAGAATTTGCAATTGGAACCAGATATCAAAGTTCCAAACGATTTCAAATCTCTTCTGGCTGGTAAAGATCAACAGTTGGAAAGAGCAGTGAAGGAAATGCTGGATGAGATCAGTAAGAGCAAAGAGAAGAAGGGATTCTGATAAGTTGAGTAGTTGATTGGTTGAATCGTTAATTTGAACGATAATTAATTTCAAAGCCCTGGCATTCGCCGGGGCTTTTGAATTGAAGGAAGTGGGAGGTTAGAGGTCGGAAGTCTGAGAGCGGAAAGAAAGAGATAATTTTCAATGCTCAATGGAAGCTCAACAACTGAAAATTGATTCTTATTCCCCTCTCCTTTGGAGAGGGGTTAGGGGTGAGGTCGAAAACTGAAGTCTGAGGGCGGAAGTCGGAGAGCGGAAAGAAAGAGATAATTTTCAATGCTCAATGGAAGCTCAACAACTAAAAACTGATTCTTATTCCCCTCTCCTTTGGAGAGGGGTTAGGGGTGAGGTCGAAAACTGAAGTCTGAGGGCGGAAGTCGGAGAGCGGAAAGAAAGAGATAATTTTCAATGCTCAATGCTCAATGGAAGCTCAACAACTAAAAACTGATTCTTATTCCCCTCTCCTTTGGAGAGGGGTTAGGGGTGAGGTCGAAAACTGAAGTCTGAGGGCGGAAGTCGGAATAATTTTGAGGAATTTTAGTAACTTTTGATATGGAGAAGTTTATCATCATAAGTATAATCGTGGTTCTTCTCGGCACCATAGTTGTTTTGAGGTTAAAGAAAAAAAGAGATAAAGATCAGCCTCCACATTCACCCTTACGATAAGTCTTTAACGGTATCACAACTTGATGTTTGAATATGCAAAACAATCGCCGGAGACTTCTCCAAACAATGGCCGTTCTTCCAGTACTTGGTCCTTTAGGTTTTTTTGCGAAAGCAAAGAGTTCAGTTTCGCAATCTTCTGAACAAGCACATTATCTAAAGCTTAGTTTGAATGCTTATTCATTCAACCAATCATTGGTCAATGGTTCCATGACCCTCGATGATCTTTTGCAATTTTGTTCTGATAACGGTATTAGTGGTGCAGATCTTACTGGCTACTATTTTCCGGGTTACCCTGCAGTTCCGCCGGATGATTACATTTATCACATTAAGCAGCACGCATTCCGTCTGGGGGTTGGAATTAGTGGTACAGGTGTGCGAAATGATTTTACTGAGCCAGATGCAGAAAAAAGAAAAGTAAGCGTTCAGCTTGTAAAAAAATGGATTGAATGTGCATCTAAATTGGGCGCTCCAGTTATCAGAATTTTTGCCGGAACACAAAATCCATCCGGCTTTACGTGGGATCAGGTGGCTGAATGGATGATTAAAGACATTGCTGAATGTGTAGATTATGGAAAGAAGTATGGAGTAGTGGTTGGATTGCAAAATCATAACGACTTCATTAAAACTGCGGATGATGTCAAAAAGATTTTTGCAAAGTATAATTCAGACTGGTTCGGATTGATATTGGATACAGGAAGCTATAGAAGCGGTGACCCCTATGCGCAAATTCAGGAAACCATTAGATTTGCAGTTAACTGGCAATTAAAGGAAAATATATTTGTCAATGGTTCTGAGCAGCCGGCCGACATAGAAAAAATTCTGGGTATTATCAAGGCGTCTAAATACAGGGGTTATGTTCCAATTGAAACGCTTGGGCCTGGTGATCCTAAGCAAAAAATTTTGGCGTTCCTTCAGAAAGTTAGAATGGCTTTTAATGCTTAAGAATTTAACCGCAAAAAAACGAAGACGCCAGGAAACGCAAAGGAAATTGGAATCAATGCTTTCAACTAATCAACAACTCAACCATTCAACCAGCCTACCCAATTCCTAATTACCAATTACCATTCACCGATCACCACCCTCTTCTACATTCGTAAACCTACGAAGATTGGAGGCTTCAATTCGACTAAGCAAGTCAGATATCCCTGCTGATTTTTGCATAAGTTCCTCGAGTGCGGAATTATTTCGGAGTGCAATCATAAAGTCTTCTACACTTTCAATGTACAATTCTCCGAGCCTTTTGTATGTCGAAGACTCATGGGTATTCACAGGCGGGTTGAGGCCACTCATTGTTATTTCATTTAGGATTTGAATAAAAACTTAATGGAAGATAATGCAAACGGAAACGACGAAACAAATCAATATTAATTTTTGGTAGAATTACTAAAATCTGCTTTTGGTAAAAATACGGTGTTGATAATTTTATTTTTTTTCGCACGATTCTTGTAACGTTAGGCGACAAATCCGTACCCTATATTTTTATGGAAAACTTAAGGCAACTGTTTATTTACTGGCCTTCCTCACAACTATGTTTGAATGGCTGCCGCTTCTGATCCCAAATGAATCAGCAAAATTTCCCATGTTCAATGCAATGGAAAAATTCATTAGGCTATTGATGTAAGACATAGGCTGTCCGGCAGCAACATCTCCGAATGTTTTCACAAATGGCATTTCTCTCATATACACAATCTCTTCTCCTTTAAGTATTGTAACAATTAAATTGTTTCCATAACCAATATTTAGTTTTCGAAATAGCGAATCATGAATATTAGTCCAGATGTTCCCATATTGTATGTCAAGAACTGGAATATTCCCTTTGATGCTATCGCCTGCAAGTATTGGCTTTTGATATTCAAGTCTTGAAATTGGATCTGTGAATGCCGGGCCAACCTCTTCAAAACTGATGAGGCCAGAAGCAAGTCTTGCTCCTGTATAAGCATACACATCCCGGCCATGAAAAGTATAAGAACTGTCCGAGCCCGCTCTTCTGTTTAATTTTTCATCAATTAATCTTACAGATTCAATTCCAAATAGATCTTGAACAAGCGTGAGGGTGCCGTTATCAGGTGTAACTATATAATGACCACTGCCGGTTTTTGCAACTATTGACTTTCGGCTTGTACCAACTCCTGGATCTACAACAGAAACGAAAACAGTTCCTTCTGGCCAAAATGAGATAGCCTGATATAGTCGGTAGCTTGCCTCCCAAACCTCATAGGCTGGAATTTCATGTGTAAGGTCGAAGACTGGAAGTTTATCGTCCACACTAAAGACAACGCCCTTCATTGCATTCACTGCACCATCCTTTAAACCAAAATCGGTTTGGAATACAAGAGCATTCCTTTTGGAATTGCATGCGCTTAATACAAGTATAAAGACAAGAAAGGTGAAGAGCCTCATAGCAGCGGTTCGTCGCAAGATAAATAAAACCAGGGGTGGCATGATTTTTTAGCTTATACTAATAAGCTTTTTTATACTCTCGACCTTGAAAACATAAGCCGCTTCAATAGAGGCGGTTTTTTTTAAGAAAATCTCAAAAGCCAAATAACAATAATCAAAGAAATTTCAAAATTCAAATAACAAAAACCAAAGAATAGGAGCAAATTTCAAATTCAAATTTCATAGAGATTTATTTTTGGTTCTTAGCGTTTCCTATTGGAATTTATTTGTGATTTGATGCTTGGTTCTTGGTGCTTTCACTTTATTATTTCTGATTTCTGATTTAGATTTTGAGATTTTTCTCTTCCGACTTCGGACTTCGTTTTGTAATTCTTTTGGGGTTCTTGGTACTTACTCTTGTGTCTATGCGAGTAGCGTCAGTGCAGTAAGTACTCCAGCAATTGTAAAAACAATAATTGAAACTGACCGTTGCCTGCCAGCAGAACGCCTGGCTGCAAGAAATGAAAGCATTAGTGCGATCAGCAGTGAAGTAAGATTAATGGTGGTAATTGTATTTATATCCTGGATTGAAGAGGGGAAATACTTCAGAAATGCCTCTTGTCGCTGCGCCTGATAAAGATATTTGTCTGATTGGTAAACTATTGTCCAGCAGATCCATGAGTAAAGAGGAAAGATGGTTGCAACAAGTGCTAACAATATCAACCAGGAAATCCTGTTCACCTTGATATTTTCATTTAAGTTAATGAATTATTCAAATGCCAAGATATCCGCATCTGTAAGCTATAAAACGGACAGACTCCAAATTGAAGCCCTGAAACCCAATCAATTTCAATAGGAAAATCAACAAATTCGTTTACCATCAATGATTCTGATTAATACAAATTAAGTAGTCTTCCTTTGCAAATAAATCTGACATTGCGCTTAAAATGTTTGCTCCCACCCTCGGAATTTCTTACCAAGTTGTACCTTAACGTAAACTATTATCTATGCCATCCTGTCTGCTATACATATCGAAGGATATGGTTGGCATTCAATGATGAACCCGGTGAAGTGTAACAAACAGCTGTTCCATGGTTTACGCCCGTACTTAATTAAGGCTATGTCGATAGTTAGGGTTTGGGTCACGGAACCCTCTGGTCAAGAATGGAGGTGTAGCCTTGGACCAGGAGCCAGAGATTTCATAATCAGTCGTTAATAAGGGGCGTCATTTGTGAATTGGTATTAAACTTGAATTAAGTTTTCCAGTATGATACGCGATTTTCAAATATTTGAAGATTACATGGCAAGTGAATCCTTCCAGAATTTACCCGTTAAGGAACGCGAGGAATTCATGAATTCCTACCACAATTTGCTGGAAGAGGAAATGGACGGTCTGCTTCAAGAAACTAAAAATGTCCTTCAGCAAAAGAATATCAGTGATTTATTCTGGAGCATCTATAGCCACCTAGATGATAAATCCCTCAAGGAGAAGGACGACCAATGGTTTCTCACCTTTGGATTCAGACCTTTGCAACAGTTGAATTCCTAAAAACGGAATTGCATTCTGCATGTAAATACGTTATCCTTTAAGTCTCTGGAAAATTCGGGGTGGTTAGTTATTTCATTCCTCACAATGTCATACCATAGAACCAGCTTCAGGTTTTCGTTGATATAGTTTAGATAACCTATTCCAAGGGTCGAATACTTGATATCTGCCGGCGTAAACCCAACTCGGGTCCCAATCTCTTTGCCTGAAATCACATCATTGGGATCATACCAATCATACTTGACCCCGATCTGATGATGAGTATTGGCGATATTCTGAAGGAAATATAAGAATGCTCCATTGAACTTCCTCCTGTAATATGGCTCTGTCAAAAGTGATGTTGGTGTTTCTGTATTATTGGCAGTAGATGTTTGAGTACCCCACCAGTATTCAGCCCGAAATTCTGAGGAACCCCAGGAATGATTCCACTTAAGTTGAAGATCTGCCCCATGATAGATGCGAGGTGCTTTCTTACCTACATTAGAAATGGAGGAATCCAACAAAATTGGAATTTGATAAGCATGAAAAACCTGTTTATTATTTTGGAGAAACCCGCCCCTTAAATACGAAACTGCGGCCGATGCAAGAAATTTCTTACTTAGACGAAGTGGTTTCAGGCCGGCTCTCATAATAAAATCCTTATAGCTGTCGAAGTCTCCTGGGGAGGTTAATCCTTGTCCGTTGAATAATCCAGCATCGATTTTAAGCTGTCTCCATAGATTTTTTCTGTTGCGGGGTTCAAAGGATACCATCGCTCCAAGATCCCTTTCTGTCTTCATTAATATTTGAGACATTCTGCCGCGTTCTGGAGATTCACGGTCTTGAGAGGAAAGGTTTACCTCATATCCAAAAGGCCGGGCGAACATTCCCCCTGTGAAGGAGAACGCTTCCCATTTGTTTTCGAATACTCTTCCCCAAAAATCCCTGATAAAAACACCTCGTTCCGTTCCATCAAATTGAAAAACAAAATGGACTGTCGGTTTGTTTGCTTCGTTGAATTTTGCATATTCCACTCTCAACCTTCCTCTCCTCAGCAGGAAACGATTGTTGACATGCTCAGGAAAATCTCCACCAATAAAGGAACTTGCTCCCTTACTAGTTGCTAATTGGAATTGCGGTTGGATGTACCCCCCAATGCGCAGGTGATCAAATTTTCTATAGATAGATAGCAACCCCTGACCTAGGTCCTTGGTAGTGTCAATCATATCCATGATGAATTGTGCTTTCACTGGTTGGAAAGAAAAAAAGACGATATTCACCACCAATAGAGCACGAAGAAGAAAGGATAGCCTTGTCATTCAAAAATTATCCGTCAAAGTTATAGGCACGATTTTGTTGTATGTTAAGAAATTATTACCAAGTCCTGCTAAATTCGATCCAGTCATATTAATTCTATTTTTGCCGAAATTCTGAAGCTATGGGTCTTAATTCCATCATGAAGATTTTTATGCCGAAAGACAGGGTCTTCTATACCCTGTTTGAGGAGGTAGCGCAGAATGTTGCTTTGATGGGCCAGAACTCTGAAGCAGGTAGTTTCTGAACCAGATTTTGACAAAAGAGCTTCCTTCATTTCAAAGATTGAAGATCTGGAGCATGTAAATGATGATCTTACCCATCGAATTTTCACTGAATTAGGCAGGAATTTCATAACTCCATTCGATAGGGAGGACATACATTACCTCGCAAGTGCATTAGACGATATTTGTGATTACATCTTCGCTTCTGCAAAAAAGATCAATTTTTATAAGGTCAATCCAAATGATACCGGCATTCAGAAACTGGCCGATATGATCGAACAAAGTAGCGAACACATCAGCATTGCTGTAACCCAGCTCCGCAATATGAGCAATATGCGCCAGCTCACAGAAGCCTTGGTTAAGGTCAATAGCATCGAAAATCAGGCTGATGATGTATTCGACATGTCAATCGACCGATTATTTGAAACTGAGCCTGATGCAAAAGAAGTAATCAAGAAAAGAGAGATCTACCAGGTTATGGAAATTGTGACTGATAAATGTGAAGATGCGGCCAATGTGATAGAATCCATCATTATTAAATACTCATAATTTGTTGAATCGTAAATCACCTGCCATTTGGTTCCCAGGCAATAATTGATTTACGAATAATCATCCTTATGTCCAGTTTCCTGATTGTCATCATAATACTCGCTCTGATCTTCGACTACATTAACGGTTTTCATGATTCTGCCAATTCAATTGCAACCATTGTTTCTACAAAGGTTTTGACACCTTTCCAGGCAGTCCTTTGGGCAGCAGTTTTCAATTTTGCCGCTTTTTTCGTTTCCAAATACATAATCGGGGAATTCAAGATCGGAAATACAATTGCGAAATCGGTACACGAGAATTTTATTACGCTCGAGGTAATTTTTGCTGGTCTCCTGGCAGCCATCTGCTGGAATCTTCTTACGTGGTGGTTTGGAATTCCATCCAGCTCCTCGCATACCCTTCTTGGCGGATTTATGGGTGCAGCGCTTGCTCATGCTGGCGGTATTTCTGAAGGAGGAATTCATGTTATCAATTATATAAAGGTGATCCCTACCTTTCTTTTCATATTTATTGCCCCCTTGATCGGAATGATCATGGCATTCTTCATCACCGTCTTTATTGTGAATATTTGTAAGCGGACGAACCCATACAAAGCGGACAGCTGGTTCCGCCGACTGCAACTTGTTTCATCTGCATTATTCAGTTTGGGGCATGGTGGTAACGATGCTCAAAAAGTAATGGGAATCATTGGAGCCGCTATCATATTTTATGAAAAAGGAAGAGGAAATGATATGAGTTTTGGTGAATTTGTGAACGACTATATGTGGGTTCCTGTCGCCAGTTTCACTGCGATTGCCCTTGGTACCATGAGTGGTGGATGGAAAATCGTAAAGACAATGGGTACCCGAATCACAAAGGTTACCCCACTGGAAGGAGTCAGTGCTGAAACTGCAGGTGCCGCAACTCTGTATCTTGCAGAACATCTTGGAATTCCAGTCAGCACCACCCATACTATTGCCGGTTCCATAATTGGTGTAGGAGCAACCAAGAGACTTTCTGCAGTTCGATGGGGGGTTACTATCAACCTTCTTTGGGCATGGATCCTGACCATTCCAGTAAGTGCACTTCTTGCTGCAATCTTCTATTATATAGTAAGTCTCTTCACCTGATTTTATTTTGAGATCTTTCACGATATGAAAGATTGATTCAATCAACCTTTATATATTACCGTTGTAGTAATTGCGACAATTCCTGAAATCATAAAAAAATGTTCATATTTTGGCGGCGCTAATCCGCTTATCATAACAATGCAAGGACCTTTGAAAAGCAAATTTTCTAAAACATGAAAGGAATTATTCTGGCAGGTGGTTCGGGAACAAGGTTGCATCCAATAACCTTTGCAATCAGCAAGCAAATCATGCCTATCTATGATAAGCCCATGATTTATTATCCCCTATCAACACTTATGCTGGCAGGGATCCGGGAAATACTCGTCATCTCTACACCATATGATCTGCCCCAATTTCAGCGACTTCTTGGCACGGGCGAAAAATTCGGTTTAAAGTTTAGTTATTCAGAACAAAAAGAACCTAACGGGTTAGCACAAGCTTTTGTAATAGGCGAAGATTTCATCGGAAAAGATGACGTTGCGCTTGTACTGGGGGACAATATATTTTATGGTGTTGGACTCGGTAAAACCTTAGAAAGAAATACAAGACCTTCTGGTGGAATTATCTATGCATACCATGTTTCAGATCCGGAGCGATATGGAGTTGTGGAATTTGACAGCGATATGCGGGCGATATCAATCGAAGAGAAACCAGCAACACCCCGGAGCAATTATGCTGTACCAGGACTTTATTTTTACAATAACGATGTAGTTCAAATAGCAAAAAATCTGAAGCCTAGCCCGAGAGGTGAATACGAAATTACCGATGTAAATAAGGAATACCTTCGAAGAGGCCAGTTAAACGTGTCTGTTTTGGACAGAGGAACTGCCTGGCTTGATACGGGGACTTTTGATTCCCTGATGCAGGCTTCACAATTTGTACAGGTAATCGAACAAAGACAGGGCATTAAGATTGCTTGTATTGAAGAAATAGCTTTCAGGAAAGGTTTCATAAGCAAGGACCAACTGACTGAGTTGGCAAAACCTCTGTTGAAAAGCGGATATGGTACGTACCTGATGAAACAATTGCAATAATCAACACCAATAGGAAACATGAGTAAAATACTTGTCACAGGCGGATGCGGATATATTGGATCACATACAATAGTAGACCTCGTTGAAAATGGATATGATGTAATTTCTGTAGATAACAACTCAAGATCCAATCCGAGGATCCTTGAAGGGGTCGAAAAAATAACAGGAAAAAAAATTAAGAATTATAAAGTTGATCTCTGCAATTTCGACGACACTTTTGCCATCTTCCAGGAAAATGAAGACATCGCAGGTATCATTCATTTTGCCGCATTCAAAGCCGTGGGAGAATCAGTTGAACAACCATTGATGTACTTTGAAAACAATCTTACATCTTTGATAAATCTTCTTAAATGCGTGCAGGAATTTCAAATTCCATATTTCGTTTTTTCTTCTTCCTGCACTGTGTATGGTAACCCGGATCATATTCCGGTAACTGAATTTACTCCACCCAAGCCTGCAGAATCTCCATATGGTTACACAAAACAAATGGGAGAACAGATCATAAATGAATATGCCAAATCAACTCCGCATACAAAATGCGTCCTACTCAGATATTTTAATCCGGTAGGGGCGCATCCAACAGCCTTCATTGGTGAATTGCCAATTGGGAAACCTGCGAACCTGGTTCCGGCAATCACTCAAACTGCAATAGGGAAATTACCACAGATGAAAGTTTATGGAACAGATTATCCAACGCGGGATGGTTCCTGTATTCGCGACTTCGTTCATGTATCGGACATTGCAAGCGCTCACACATTATCAATGGACTACCTGGTTGCACAAAAGCAATTGAAGAAATGCGAAGTGTTCAATCTTGGAACAGGGAATGGCGTAACAGTTTTGGAAGCCATTAAGGCATTCGAAAAAGTTTCAGGCGTTAAGCTGAATTATGCATTGGGACCGAGACGTCCTGGCGATGTGATCGCGATCTATGCAAATAATGACTATGCTAAGACTGAATTAGGCTGGAATCCTAAATATTCATTGGAGGATATGATGAGTACCGCCTGGAAATGGGAACAAAAGATAAAGGCTGATGAGGCATTCTATTCTAAAAAGCCGGCTGACCTTAATTAGTTGAGTTGTTGATTGGTTAATTAGTCATTGTTCTTATCTATTAAATTTTACAACTCAACAATTCAACCAATAAACAATTCAACCAGTCGACAAATCAACTGCCCATCTCCCTTGCCCATTAACCCTCTCCCCCTACCTTTGCCCCACCAAATAAAACAAATGCTTAAGGATATACAGGTGTTGAATGAAAAAGAAACCCGCGGAGGTTTTGGAGAAGGCATCTACGAATTAGGAAAGAAAAATCCAAATGTGGTTGCTCTTACTGCCGACCTGGCGGGCTCATTAAAACTCAACCAATTCATTAAAGATTTCCCAGACCGTTTTATTCAATGTGGCATAGCCGAGGCAAATATGATGGGGATCGCTGCCGGACTTACTATTGGGGGCAAGATTCCATTTACAACAACATTTGCTAATTTTTCTACTGGCCGGGTTTATGATCAGATCCGTCAATCAATAGCGTATTCCGGAAAAAATGTAAAGATCTGCGCTTCCCATGCTGGAGTTACGTTAGGAGAAGATGGTGCCACTCACCAGATCCTTGAGGATATCGGAATGATGAAGATGTTACCAGGAATGACGGTGATCGTTCCATGCGATTTCAATCAGACAAGAGCTGCAACAATTGCCATTGCTGATTATGTTGGGCCAGTCTATCTAAGATTTGGCAGACCAAAATGGCCAAACTTCACTGCAGAGGATCAATCATTCCAAATTGGAAAGGCCCAGATATTGTCAGAAGGAACTGACGTTTCAATATTTGCTTGCGGGCACTTGGTTTGGAAAGCCATTGAAGCAGGTAAGATCCTCGAAGAACAAGGATTGAGTGTTGAGGTGATCAATATTCACACTATAAAACCCCTGGATGTTGAAGCAGTAATTAAATCTATCACCAAAACAAAATGTGCGGTAACTGCGGAAGAACACAACGTGATTGGTGGACTTGGTGATAGTATAGCACAGGTAGCCGCAAAAAATCTTCCCATTCCAATTGAATATATAGGTACCCAGGACACATTCGGCGAAAGTGGTACTCCCGGAGATTTGTTGAAGAAATACGGGTTGGATTCTCCCAATATTGTCAAGGCCGTTCAAAAGGTGATCGCAAGAAGGCAAGCCTGATCCATCTATACTTTATGATCAGAAAAAATCGTTTTAACCCAGCGGTTTGATCTTTTTGTTCGTATCACCGATTAAACCTTTGTTGATTATTTCGATCAAATACCTTTTTTAAATGCTAACCTAATACTGAATGTCGGTTACAACCCACGATAGCGAATTGCTAATAGAATTCCGTAACCCCAACACCAAAGAAAAAGCCTTTACCTCCATAATCAGGAAGTATCAGGAGAAACTTTACTGGCATATCAGGAGAATGATTGTTGACCATGAGGACACAAATGATGTTCTTCAAAACGTCTTCATAAGAGTCTGGAACGGACTTGAGAATTTTCGGGAGGACGCTCAATTATATACCTGGTTATACCGGATCGCAACGAATGAATCCCTCACTTTTATAGAGCAGCAAAAGAAAAGAGCCTCTGTTTCATTAAGTTCTGTTGAATCTGGCCTTAGCAATAAGATCAAAGCAGATAAACATTTCGATGCCAATAAATTAGAATGGAAACTCCAGTTAGCCATTCAGCAACTTCCTGAAAAGCAGCGAGTTGTATTCAGCCTGAGATATTATGACGAAATGCCATATGAAGAGATGAGCAGGGTACTTGAAACCTCAGAGGGGGCTTTAAAGGCATCCTATCACCACGCGGTCAAGAAAATTGAGGATTACATCATCAATCATTAAACTTAGGTAAGGAATTTCAGTCCGAAATGAGTCATGGAACCGAATATTACCATATTACAGGAAGTTCAGCAGATCAGTCCAATAGTGGCTGGGGTCGGACAGGCAAACCCTTTCCAGGTTCCTGATGGCTATTTTGAAGGTTTTGCAGGCAAGATGATGCTGCTTTTAAAGGCTGAGTCAATTTCTGCGAAGGATGAATTGCAATCCCTTTCACCACTTCTAAATAGCATTGCTAAAAAGGTGCCTTTTGAAGTTCCGGCTGGGTATTTCGAGGAATTGAGTGAACAGGCAGTTGAAGGTTTGAAGGCTATTGAATTCGTGAATGTTGAATTGGAGAACCTTTCTCCGCTGATGAATGATCTTAAATCAAAATCAGTGTATGAAGTTCCTGCTGGTTATTTTGACTCCTTACCGGAAATTATCCTGGCTGCCGCTAAAACCAGTCGACCTGCTAAAGTGGTGTCCATTGGTCTTGGAAAAAGAATAATGCAATATGCAGCCGCTGCAATGGTAATTGGATTTTTAGCTATCGCAGGTTGGTTGTATTTCTCTCCTGCAACTCCGTCTACGGCCGGAATTGAATCAACGGTTAAGCAGATTGGCGACGACGAGATCATTCGTTTCCTTGAAAACAATGAAACGGATGTTGTAGCTGAATCCGGATTCAATGGAGCTGAAGAAATGGATGAAACAGATATGAAAACAATGCTTGCCAATGTATCTGATGAAGAACTGGAAAATTTTGCAGTCGAAAACACAGATCTAAATAATACTCTATCGAATTAATTTGACACTCATGAAAAAGTTATTAGTAATACTTGGACTTACCCTGACGTGCGCCCTCTCGGGGATGGCACAGGATGGTGAAAAAGGGGATGGGGGAAGAATTAAGGCTTTACAAATAGCTTTCCTTACCCAGAAATTAAACCTTAAACCGGAAGAAGCGCAACGCTTTTGGCCTGTTTTTAATCAGTACCAGGATGAACTTAGAAGAATCCGTATGGACGGAAAGAATCTGGATGAAGTTGACAAAGACCAAAAAGTAGTAGATGTTCGGAAAAAATATTTCGAAGAATTCTCTAAGGTCCTCAACAAAGAACGTGCTAACAGGGTATTCAAGGCAGACAATGAATTCAGAGATGTGATCCGTAAAGAAATTCAGGAACGCCGGCAATTAAAACAAGACCGGCGCGGGTTGAAGCAGTAGGTAATTGGGAAAAGTGGAATTGGGAAATTTTGAAAACTATAAAAAACTCATTTTCCCAATTTCCCAATCCTGAGCGAAGGGAAGGAACCAAATTCAAAATTGATTAAACTCGGTGTTTTTCATAGGTTAGCAACGGCCGGCTCTTTCCAGGGCAGGCCTTTTTAATTTGAAAATTTCCCAATTTGAAAATTTGAAAATATTGGATCTCATTTTCCCAATTCCAAAATTTCAAAATTCTGATACTGGAGTTTTAATATCATGGTAAAATAGAAACTTCCATCCTTCCTTCTTCCCCTTTTCCCACCATTCCTGTCTTAGTTGCATGCACTTCTTCCCATCATAATCATACTTGGCTATGAACTTTGTTCTCATTTGCTGAAGTTGAGGAGCATCATCGCCACCAAAAAAAACAGTTTCGCCCCCATCTACAATCCAAAAAACCTGATGATAAGGACTATGCGCTGCTGTGACTTCATATTTTATATACCCATCCAGCACGCCATTTCCATCAAGTAACACAACATTTGAACTGTTTTTTAGCGGTTCAACTTCCTCTGGAATGAAAGACGGAAATCCTTTTGTTAATGCAAAATCAAGTTCCTTCCCCTGGAGGTAATAGGTTGCGTTGGGGAAATTCAATTGACGTTGCCCGTCTAACTCTCGACTTATTCCTCCAGCATGATCTTTATGAAGATGTGATAAAAGCACCTTTGTAACTTCAGAGGGATTAATGCCGGTATCCATTAAATTTTTGTGAAGCTGGAGTACACCATCTTTTTCAAATCCGAGGCCTGTGTCCAATAATAGAACATCTTCAGATGTAATAACCACAAATGGCTGAATCTCTACTAACAAACTTCCTGCTGGTCTTCCTTGTAATTCATCGGTTGTTTCATCAAATGGAACAAAGAGCTTGGTTTTATCAACAGTAAATGAGCCTTCTGAAAGTGGATGTATGGTCAAAGGTTAGATGAATTTAATCGTAAAGAAACGAAGACGTAGGGAACCTTGCGAAACTTTGCGCCCTTGCGACTTAGCGGTTAAATTCTTCATTTTCCCTGCTTGACTGCGCAGCAGGCAAGAAATTTTCAAATTCTCAAATTTTTCAAATTACCGCAACACCATCTGCCTGTCCGCATCGAGTCTGATCAGAATAAATAATAAGATTGAGAACGTAAGCAGTGAGGTACCGCCATAGCTGATAAAAGGAAGAGGAATTCCAATTACTGGTGCAAGACCAATGGTCATGCATATATTGATCGCGATATGGAAAAAAATTACAGAGGCTACGCCATATGCATAACATCGACTAAAAACACTTCGCTGTCGCTCAGCAATGGTCACAATCCGTAATAGCAAGATCAGGTAAATTCCTAAAAAGATTACGCTTCCTAAAAAACCGAAGCCCTCTCCGATGGTGCAGAATATGAAATCGGTTCTTTGCTCTGGAACAAAATCATACCTGGTTTGTGTACCCTTCAATAATCCTTTTCCCATAAATCCACCGCTACCAATCGCAATCTTGCTTTGCCGAACGTTATAGTCGCCTTCATCCCTGTCTTTTTTTCTAACGCTCTGTTCAATCTCAACTACAGCAGCTGCATCCTTTGGAATATACTCCTTGCCTATCGTATCATAGATCCTCTTGGTTTGATATGGTTTCAGAACATGATCAAAAATATATGGAACTACAAATAACACGGTTCCAACGCTCATAGCCCAAAGGATAACAATGTAAAACAAGACCTGTCTCTTTCTTCTGATCTGTCGCCATTGAAAATAGGCTATCAGGATCCCGATTCCCGTAAGGATCATTGCAAGTGTATACTTTTCAACCAGCAAGGTCGCTACAACAAGAACTGCTATAGAAAATCCGATGATCAGATAACCTGCAGGCAATCCTTCTCTAAACATTACAATAAAGAACGAAAAATATACAAGCGCCAAACCAGTCTCACTTTGGAGAATTGCAAGGATCGCAGGAACCAGGACTATTGCTGAGGCTATAAGTTGGGCACGGGATTTTGAAAAATTAGTATCAACCCTTGACAAATACTTTGCAAGCGCCAGATTCACGAACACCTTACATAATTCAGCAGGTTGCAATTGAAAAGCTGTTCCAAATCTTATGATTGACTCGGTTCCTTTTACCTTACTGTGAAAGGGGAACACAAGTAAGAGAAGCAGCAGACCAAATACATACCAGAGATTGGCCGTGGCTGTAAAAAATTTACTGTCAGTGACCAGGATAAAAACTCCAAGAAAGGATGCAATTATGAAATAGAGCGATTGACGGCTATAATCAGTTTTCAATGAAAGAAATCCCTGCAGCACATTATCACCTTCGCGATAGGTTGCAGCAAAAATACTCATGATGCCTACGAGGCATAGGATTAGGTAGATCCAAACCAGGCTCCAATCCACTCCTTTCGATATGACAGAATTTCTTTGACTCATACCTGGCGAATTCTTTTTCTATCAGCTTCAAGAATTGCAGCACCGGTTCTGCGATCTTTATTTGGATTATCAACTGGGGCGGTATCCTTTTTAGGATCCTCTCCTCTTAAATATCTTCTGTATATGGTGCTGTCCTTGGTAAGATTTGCAAAGAAGGCTGCACGAGTTGAGTCAGCGATGTATTGCAATCTGTCAAGGTATTCAGGCATCAGGTTTGCCGCTGCAATTCGTTCCACTTCCTTAACCCGATCCGCGCGCAAACTATCTGTCAAATATTTCTCCATCATTAATGAAGCTATTGGGGCTGCCCAGGTGGCACCAAATCCAGCGTTTTCTACCACAACTGCGATTGCAATTCTTGGATTCTCTCTTGGAGCAAAACAAACGAAGACGGAATTATCTTTCAACTGCACTACCCTTCCATCCAGGACTCGTTTATTTTCAGCTGTACCAGTCTTCGCGCAGATATTAATTCCAGGTATTCGGGCGGCCATAGCAGTTCCTCTGTCCACAACATCCTGCATTCCGCCAATAACTGTTTCATAGTCCTCATCCGATATGCCTGTCAACACCTCATGTTTTTTTTGAAATTGATTGAGGAGGGTATCAGAGTCATTCTGAGAATCTATTTTTTCTACAAAATGCGGCACATAATAATATCCTTTATTAGCGATGATGCACATTGCATTTGCCAACTGCAAAGGAGTACCCAGCATCATGTCCTGTCCAATTCCCAGAGTAAGATTAGTACAGGAATTCCAGCTGTTGCGATAAACCCTGTTATACCTGGCAGTGTCTGGAACCAGCCCGTTATCCTCGCTGGGAAGGTCAATTCCTAATTTATGTCCCAGGCCAAAATCACTTGTATACTGTTTCCATCTTGCATATCCATCTTTCACATTCGCATATTTTGGATTGTCAACTGTCATCCGATAAACATGAGCGTAATATGCGTTGCAGGAATTAGCGATTGAGAGTCTGAGATTGGCAGCGTGTCCGGGATTCTCGTGCGTACAGGCAGGTTTTCCATGTCCACATCCATAATATCGTCCTCTGCAATCAAAGCCATATGAAGAAGTAATGATGCCTTCATCAAGAGCGATGAGGGCCCCTACTGGTTTGAAGGCTGAGCCAGGGGGATAAAGACCCTTAATCCCCCGGTTCAAGAGTGGACCCGCTACGTCTAATACAAGTTTCTGATAATTCTTTTGCTTATTCGGACCGGTGAGATCGTTCGGATTAAAAGTTGGACCAGATGCCATTGCGATAACTCCACCGGTTTTAGGGTCTAATGCCACTACAGCTCCCACCTTATTTGTCATTAGCTTTTCAGCCAATTGCTGTACATCTATATCAATAAAAGTTCTGAGATTTCTCCCAGCTACGGCCGGTGTATCAAATTTTCCGTTCTCATATCTTCCAACCAATCTGTTTTTGTTATCCTTGATCCTGTACTCTACACCTCTCTTTCCCATCAGGACAGATTCATAATATTGCTCAAGACCGCTTCGCCCAACATAATCTCCAAGCTGATAAAAATAATTTGAACGTTTGAGGATGGCAGAATCTACTTCTCCAATATATCCCATGATATGCGCTCCAGCATTAAAAGGATAAGTTCTGACAGGTCGGTCTTGCAGATAGAAACCTTTGAACTTCCAGAGATTTTCTTCCAATCGGGCATGTAGGGCTGGAGGAAGCAGATCTTCGAAGATGGATGGTCTTACCCTCGTATTCTTGATTATTGCAGCAATGATCCTTTCCTTGAATTCTGTTGTGTCAATCTCAAGTAATCTGCAAAGATCAACAGTATCAATGTTTTTAACCTCGGCAGGAATTACAACCAGGTCGTACATGATCGTATTATCCAGTATCGCTTTGCCTTTTCGGTCATAAATGATTCCCCTGGTTGGATAAACCCGCTTTGGAAAAAGTGCATTTTCCCTTGCGAGCTCAGTGTATTTGCTGGAAATGATCTGGAGGTTGAACAATTGCAACACTATCACCAGGAACATCCCGATAAAGATCAACCGTATTATTGTACTCCTGCTCTGATTAAATACCGACATATTGATGAAGTCCGAGGTAAGTGGTACGATGGACGATTTCGCACAAGCTTAGTGATTGCAAATATCATAAACGGTGAGAGACTTTCCCTTAGTGCAGTAGAAAAAGAATTTATAAATTCCTATTGATGCAAAACTGAAGGTTATTTCTGGCTTAAGCTTTATTCGTCCTGTATCTCTCCTTTCTTACGAAAAGCATCTCAACCAGGAACACCATCAACAGACTAATCCCAGTTGATGCCAGGACCTTTGATATAAAGTACCAGAGAGAACCCACCTGTAGCCATTCAAGGAATACGAGGTAGGAATGATGCAGAATTGTAAGGATCAGCACTAAGGTGAAATATGGAGCCCAACCCATACTCCTGATGGATGGTGAAGCATAACTGGCCTCAGCACCTTCCTGTGGGATCAGCAGATTTACAAGAAACGGACGTATGTAGGCAATTAAGGTACACGCGGCTGCGTGTAGGCCTGGTGTGTCAAGAAAATAATCCAGCGACAAACCAAAAACAAATCCAGTCAGGGTTAACCATCCTCTCCCCAGGTTAAAGGGTAACCAAATGATATATAAATAATACAGGTATGGCGTAATGGACTGGTGCAGGAATGGAATATGATGCAGAACAAGCGCCTGAATGAGGATGAAAAAAACAAAACGAATAATATTTTTGACAAAGCTGCTCATTGCACTATTTTCTTTGTGGCATCTTCCAATTGCTTTTGTTCGAGAGCCTGCAAATTTTCTACAACATACACATACTGAAGGCTGAAAAAATTTGTAGCAGGTTTAATTCGCAACGTATAAAAATTAGTACTCTGGTCTTCTACAATACTATGAATTGTGCCTATCATCGTAGTTGGGAACCGGTTTGCATATTGACTCGTTAGAATGGTATCTCCCATAGCGATCTTCGCACTTCTTGGAATATTAATAAGAGTTAGAAATAATGGAGTATCTCCTTCCCATTGAATTGTTCCTGTTTCGCCTGTTTTTTTCAAAGAAGCGCTTAACCTGCTTTGCCGATGGAGAAGGCTCATAACAGTAGCATAATTTGCGCTGGTATTGATTACAGTACCGACAACTCCATTTGCACTGATAACTCCCATATCTGCGCGTATTCCCTGGTTTGATCCACGGTGAATTGTTATATAATTATTCTGGGTAGAAGTTGAATTGTTAGATACTCTCGCAGACCTCCATATAAATTTTCTCAAATTACCTACGGTATCAATTGGTATTGTATCCAGGACTCTTACAGCAGATGTATCTGGTACCTCAAAATTTGAAGTCAACATATTCCTCAATCTTTCATTCTCCTTTATTAAGGAATCATTGGTCCGTTTGAGGTGAAAATAGTATTCAGCATTACTCACCTTATCGTAGACCCCACCAGTAACCTCCTTTGCAACATTTGAAAAAACCGCCTCGTGAAATTTGTTATATCTGAAAAGAATGTAAAGCGCAAGAAACTGCAGCAACAGGAAGAAGAGAAAGTTCAAATATCTCCGGATGAAAAGAAAAATATTGCGCATAAGAGGGGATGGAGATAATGAAAAATGTAAAATTTAAAATGTAAAATTTAACCAGATCTCCGGTCCTCCAACTTCTTTATTTTTCATTTTGCATTTTTCATTTTGCATTAGATACTGCTATCTCATAACAAAAGGATACCTATCGTAATTTTTCAAAGCAAGTCCTGTACCACGAACAACACTTTTCAATGGGTCATCGGCAACATGCACGGGTAATTTGATTTTTTGGCTTAATCTTTTGTCAAGGCCTCTTAACAATGCACCACCTCCGGTGAGGTATAGTCCACGGCGATATATATCCGCCGCCAATTCAGGAGGTGTACTTTCAAGGGCTTTTAATATAGCCTCTTCAATTTTAAATATGCTTTTATCGAGGGCTTCGGCAATCTCCTGGTAACTTACCATGATCTGTTTTGGGATTCCTGTAACCAGATCACGACCATTCACAGGTATGTCATCGGGTGGAGTTTCAAGATCCTTCATTGCCGCCCCGATATTTATTTTAATTTGTTCGGCTGTCCTTTCTCCTATCAGCAGGCTATGATACCTTCTAAGAGCTTCCATGATATCGGCAGTAAACTCATCACCTGCAATCCTGATACTTTGATCACACACTATCCCGGCAAGGGCAATTACTGTAATACCAGTTGTACCTCCTCCAATGTCAATGATCATGTTTCCCACCGGTTCTTCTACGTCGATCCCAATTCCCAGGGCAGCAGCCATAGGTTCATGAAGAAGGTAAACTTCCTTGGCACCGGCCTGTTCTGCACTATCCCGAACCGCACGTTTTTCAACCTCTGTAATGCTGCTTGGAATACAGATCATCATCCTCCAGCTGGGAGGGAATAAGGGTTTTTTGGGATAGATCATCTTGATCATTTCCCTGATCATTAGTTCTGCTGCATTAAAATCGGCAATTACACCATCCTTAAGAGGACGAACTGTGCGGATACTTTCATGGGTTTTTTCATGCATCATCAGCGCTCGCTTGCCTACTGCAATTACATTCTTGGGATTATTACGGTCAAGTGCTACGATACTTGGCTCGTTCACTACAATTTCGTCGTTGTGGATGATTAGGGTGTTGGCAGTTCCCAGGTCAATGGCAATATCCTGTGTGAACCAATTGAATAGACCCATGAGGTGGTATTAGATTTTTATTGCTTGCAAATTTGATGCAAATAAATGGAAATATCAAAGTCAAACTCTTGGCAGATCAATATTTTATAAATCGATCTCAATAGTGTTAATCTTTGGTGAACAACATCTTTTCTTCTTCAACATTTTCTGATTCAATTTTCATCTGCCTGAAAACATCATCAACGTCATTTCCCCCTCTGTGGTATTTGATTTCCTACATTTACTTTAATGAAGATCATAACCAGAACCGTCTGGATTCTTTCACTGGTAAGTATGTTTGCAGATGTTGCCAGTGAAATGCTCTATCCTGTGATACCTGTCTATCTAAAACAGATAGGTTTTTCAGTTCTCTGGATAGGCATTTTGGAAGGTCTTGCGAATTTCACTGCCGGAATCAGCAAGGGATACTTCGGTAAGTTAAGTGATGAAAAAGGAATTAGGTTACCATTTGTGAAAACAGGCTATTTCTTTAGCGCTATCTCTAAGCCGATGCTGGCCATCTTTACCTTCCCGCTCTGGATATTTTTTGCAAGGACCCTGGATCGACTTGGAAAAGGCATCAGAACCGCTGCCAGGGATGCACTTCTCTCAGAACAGGCTACAAAAGATACAAAAGCAAGGGTATTCAGCTTTCATCGGGGTTGGGACACGTTCGGCGCAATGATCGGACCGTTGGTCTCACTCTTCCTGCTTCAATATTATCAGGCCGACTTCAAAACTATTTTTTATCTGGCCTTTATACCAGGTTTATTATCTGTAGCAATGATATTTTTCCTGAGAGAAAAAAAACATCCTACGTCTACACTTCCCAAAGGGAATTTTTTTTCATTCTTCAAGTACTGGAACCAGGCATCCCCTTCCTATAAAAAACTTGTGATAGGACTGTTGATACTCGCCTTATTCAATAGTTCAGATGTATTTCTACTGTTGCGTACCAGGGAAGTTACCGGGAGTGATGCCACAACGATCATTGCCTACATAATCTACAATTTTGTCTATGCTATTAGCTCCTTTCCAATGGGAATTTTAGCGGATAAATTTGGTATCCGGAAAATTTTTGTCGCGGGCCTGGCTGTCTTCGTTATTGTTTATGGTGGTTTTGCATTTGCCGACCAACCCTGGATGATCTATTCCTTGTTTGTTTTGTATGGATTGTTTGCTGCGGCAACAGAAGGGATCGCGAAAGCATGGATCACAAACCTTGCACACGAAAAAAACACAGCCACAGCTATTGGATTTTATACTTCATGCGAAAGTATTTGTGCTCTCCTCGCCAGTTTGATTGCGGGAGCTATATGGACGGGCTTCGGTTCCACATATACGTTTGCCCTGACTGGCATTGCCGGACTAGCAGTGATCGTCTACTTTAAGTTTATTAATGGAGAATTAGGAAGGCATAGCAACTCAGTTTGACCTAGCTATGAAACCCGAGTCTTCTTTCCATTTCGCTTGTAAGAGCCGGGAGTTTTTTCCTTTCGATGAGGAAACTTGTAAGCTGGGCAATCTCCCGAAATATATAATGCTTTTCTAATGCAGATCGAAGGTATTCTTTACCAGAACTGCCGCCTGTGCCAATCCTGGTACCTATCATCCGATGCACCATATTCATATGTCGATAGCGCCAGGTGCTTAATTGCTCGTCAATTTCAAGAAGGTTATTCAAAAGTTGAAACGGCAATTGCAGAATTGGATAACCCCGGTAGAGCATGATGAATAATGCTGCCCTTGAAGCAGCCGCACTTAAAACTCCTTTTGGAACAAGTGATTCCTTAACCTCAGTTCCGAAAAAGATCTGGTCGAAAACTTCCAGGTTTCCTTTTTCAACATCGGATAGACTTTGTATATATGAAGCCCGATAGTAATTCCAAAATGGATGGGAAAAGGTTGAAGGGTGTTCAATTTCCTTATCCGAATTTGTAAAACCTTTCCAATTCTCATCCTCATTAAAGAAAGGCATTCGCTCCAGCCATTCATTCACCAACAGTAAGAGTGAATTTGAAGCTTCGCCCTTCCTTACATTTTCAACTTCTTGTGGTTTCAATTGTGAAACATAATGATCCTGCCCATGCCTATCCTGGAAACGCAGTCCTAGTACGGCTTCCAGCGTTTTGAATTGTACACTTTGGAATCCTGAAGCAGGACGGAGTATATCCCTGAAGTCCAGAAAATCCATTGGAGTCATCGTCTCCATTACATCAATCTGGTGGACAAGAACCCTAATAATTGTCACCATCCTGCTCAACCGATGCACCACTGTTTGCAATTCCGGTGAATTATCATTCAGTGCAGGCTTCTTCATTATTTCAACTATGCTATTTACCTCATGAAGGAGTTGCTTGAACCAAAGCTCATAGGTTTGGTGAATGATGATGAATAGCATTTCATCATGCGCGGGAGAGCCCTTTTTATCACTTTCCGGTGATTGTGATTGAAGCAGATTTTCAAGCTGCAGATAGCTACTATAATGCATGAAACACGAATTACACGAATTTTGGCGAAAGCTTTTGGGTCTTTGCGTGAAATTTTTTTACCCCACAACTCACCTCACGACTCACGACTCACGACTCACGATTTTCACCGCAGAGAGCGAAACAACGCAGAGTTTCGCAGAGAAAGAGTCAGCCATTTTAACTCACCTCACGATTCACGATTCACGACTCACGATTTTCACCACAGAGACCAAGATAACGCAGAGTTTCGTAGAGAAAGATCTTAAAATCACAAGAACCAAAAGACAAGCACCAAATAAATTTCAATAAGAATAAAGTAAAATTTTAGATTTTATATTTGATCTTCTTTGTTTGGAACTTGCTATTTGGTTCCTGGTACTTACTGTATCACATTTTTCCTTGCGGCAATTCTTTATTTTACATTTTTCATTTTACATTTTGCATTTTTCATTTCTAAGCCACTAATTAATTCGATCTAATTCGTGCTACAGGAACTCGTATCCAATATCCTTCCTATAATACATCCCTTCAAAAGTTACCACATCTATCATATCAAGTGATTGATGGATGGCTTCTTCCAGGTTTATAGCAATTGTTGTGATGCAAAGCACCCTGCCTCCGCTACTTACTACAACATCATCTTCCACTTTGGTACCAGAATGAAAAATCATAGTGTTCTTCATTTTCATATGGAGGCCATCAATTACTTTTCCTTTCTCGTAGCTGCCGGGATAGCCAAAACTTACAAGTACAATGGTGCATGCGGAGCGTTCATCAATTTCGATAGTTACTCCTGATAACTCCTGGTTAGCAGTTGCAACGAAAAGTTCGACAAGATCATTTTTAAGTCGGGGAAGTACAACCTCTGTTTCAGGATCACCAAGTCGACAATTATATTCAATCACGTAAGGTTCTTCGCCCACTTTGATAACCCCAATAAATACAAAGCCTTTATATTCTATATTCTCCTTCTTAAGTCCTTCAATTGTTGGGATGATTATCTGCTTCTCTACTTTTTCCATGAATGCGACATCGGCAAATGGTACGGGGCTGATTGCGCCCATACCACCTGTGTTTAAGCCTGTATCTCCTTCTCCAACACGCTTGTAGTCTTTAGCTTCAGGAAACAGGACATAATCCTTACCATCGGTAAGAACGAACACACTCAATTCAATGCCTTCAAGGAATTCTTCGACTACCACTTTTTTGCTGGCCTCTCCAAATTTGGACTGTTGGATCATGAGTTCGAACTCCGCAATTGCCTCTCCTGCATGCTGGCAAATCACTACGCCTTTACCAGCGGCAAGTCCATCCGCTTTCAAAACAATTGGAGTAGAATGTTGCTGGAGATATGAAACTCCTTCCGTGTAATTGGTAGAATCGAATTCTTTATATGCAGCTGTGGGAATTCCGTGGCGCTGCATGAAGTGCTTGGCGAAGGCTTTACTTCCCTCGAGCTGCGCTCCTTCTTTTGAAGGCCCGATAACCTTGATGCCTGAATTGCGAAAATGGTCGTAAATCCCTTTCACCAGGGGTTCTTCAGGACCGACTACGATCATCTCTATTTTCTGCTCCTGGCAAAAATTGCTTAAGAGAGGAAAATCAGAATAAGAGAGATCAACATTTTCACCGCAGGAGGCCGTACCGGCGTTACCGGGGGCAATAAATAGTTTAGAGCAGAGTGGGCTTTGTTTGATTTTCCATGCCAGCGCATGTTCACGACCGCCAGACCCAAGGACTAAGATGTTCATTATTTTATTACGTGGTTATTACAAAGGATTGTGGATTGCGAAGTTCGAATTTTAACCCAGACTCCAAAATCAATTTTATAGGACCGATATTAAAATTGAGTATTTTACGGCTTTAAGTTTCCCAAAACCGATTGCTAAAACATTAGGCATGAATCAAACCATATCTGGTAAGCATCCCCAAGGCTTATTCGTATTGTTTTTTACCGAAATGTGGGAAAGGTTTAGTTATTATGGCATGAGAGCCATTCTCGTTCTCTATGTGACGAATGGACTGATGATGAGTGATTCCTACGCTAACGATGGAGTTTATGGAAGTTATACGGGCCTGGTGTATTTGACCCCACTTTTAGGGGGTTATTTCGCTGACAGGATCTGGGGTAACAGAAGGTGTATTATAACCGGTGGTTTTTTAATGGCAATTGGGCAGATACTTATGTTCATAAGTGCCTCGATGTATGAAAATACCAACATGGCCCATACGCTGATGTGGGCTGGTCTCCTGGTTCTAATTGTAGGTAATGGCTATTTCAAGCCAAATATTTCTACCATGGTGGGACAACTTTACCCTCAGGGTGATAAACGTCTCGATGCTGCCTATACTATATTTTATATGGGTGTAAATCTTGGAGCTTTTATCGCTCCATTGGTTTGCGGTGGACTGGGCGAACAATATGATACGGCCGGCGCTCCAGTAAGGGATGCTTTCCGCTGGGGTTTTCTTGCTGCGGGTATTGCAATGATACTTGGTACCCTATCTTTTATTTGGCTAAAGGATAAATATGTGGTTTCTCCTGATGGAACGGGTCTTGGCATCTTACCAAACAAGATGACTGTCAGGAAAGGTGATGAAAAGCGGGAAACAACTCGTACTTCTTTTCGAAGTGTAGGAATTTGGGCTGTTATTGGCCTCGGCTTGATTTTCCTTTTCAAATATGTTGTTGACCTGGATTGGATCGGGTCGTTCATCTTTGGTGTAGCGATTGCAGTTTCTGGCCTGATCATCACTGATTCCTCTCTTTCCAAGGCAGAGCGTGGGCGGGTGATAGTAATTTTTCTCTCAGCCTTTTTTGTCATTTTTTTCTGGGCAGCTTTTGAGCAGGCAGGATCATCTTTAACATTGTTTGCGGAGAGAAATACTAACAGGACAGTAAATCTTCATACCACCATGGGTAGTGCAGTATTATTTATCCTTGGTGTTGGACTACTGCTGTATTATTTGCTTCAAAAAATTATGGATGTTCCCAAGGAATTAAAAACTGTATTTGGGGGTCTTGCGGCATTCGCTCTCGTGTATGCTATTTATCACTATGTGAAAGGAACTCCTTATGATTTACCTGCAGTTCCAGCATCCTGGTTTAACAGCGTAAACGCCTTGTTCATTCTGCTTCTGGCTCCATTGATGTCACAGTTGTGGGTATTTCTCGGGAAAAGGAATTCAGAACCTTCATCACCAAAAAAACAAAGCTTTGGGCTGCTACTGTTATCATTAGGATATCTGGTGATTGCCATAGGAGTAAAGGACGTTTCAGATAATGTAAGCATGATGTGGCTTGTCGCGCTCTATTTCCTTCATACAGTTGGTGAACTTTGCTTATCTCCAATTGGATTATCCCTCGTAAATAAATTGGCGCCTGCAAGATTCGCTTCAATTTTGATGGGAGTTTGGTTTTTGTCTAATGCAACTGCAAACAAATTCGCCGGCACCTTGGGTGCATTGTATCCAGGCGAAGGGCCTACACAAATCGTCGGATACCAAATAACCAATTTGTATGACTTCTTTATGGTATTTGTGGTTATGAGTGGTGTGGCTGCGGTACTTTTATTTGTTTTGACTTACTGGATGGAAAAAAAGATGGGAGACGTGCGTTAAGTATAAATAGAAAAATTATTCGCCCGGATTAATTCAAATTAAATCACCCAACTTCTATGTCAGAAAAGACTTTCCACCCCTTTGTGGCGCCGGAAACCCGGATGGCTGAATTCACTATTAAATCAGTATTGTTTGGAGCTGCATTCGGTATCATCTTTGGTGCTGCTACGGTCTATCTAGCATTGAAGGCTGGTTTAACTGTTTCAGCATCTATTCCAATTGCTGTGATGGCAATTGCCATGAGTAAATTGTTCTTACGAACTACAATCCTTGAAAATAATATTATTCAAACTACGGGAAGTGCAGGAGAAAGTATTGCAGCTGGAGTAGTATTCACACTGCCCGGATTTCTCTTCCTTAGCGATCCAGGTAATGCAAAATATTTTGATTATTTAACCATTTTCACGCTCGCGATTTTTGGTGGAATACTTGGGACACTAATGATGATCCCTTTGCGAAAGGCACTCATAGTAAAAGAACATGGAGTATTGCCTTATCCTGAAGGAACAGCCTGCGCATCGGTATTAAAAGCAGGAGAAAAAGGAGGCGACTTTGCAAAGACCGCATTTCTTGGTCTTGGTGTAGCAGTAGGATATGCATTCTTACAAAAGGTTCTGCATGTAATTGCCGAAACGCCCTACTTCATGACGAAGCAGGCGAATAAATTTTTCCCTTCTGCAAGAATCAGTGGTGAAATCACTCCTGAATATTTGGGTGTGGGCTACATCATCGGACCAAAGATTGCTGGGGTACTCGTTGCCGGTAGTGTTCTTACATGGTTTGTATTCAATCCCCTATTAGCCTCCCTTGTGCCATCTGATATGATTGCTGCACAACTTGTCAAACTTGGATATCTCAAGGATTTGGCTACGGCCGGTGGAGCAAGTACGGGAAGTTGGGATCCGGTCACGCATACTTTTTCAGATTATGCAACAGCCATCTATCGTGCTTACGTACGACAGATAGGTGCAGGTGCAGTTGCAGCTGGTGGATTTATTACTCTTTTTAAGACCATACCAACTATTATTTCTTCATTTCGCGGGAGTGTGGGTTCAATAAAAGGTGGAAAGGAAGCCCGTCAGAATGTGAAAAGAACTGACAGAGATCTTTCGATCAAGATCGTAGGGTTTGGAAGCCTTGGATTGATCTTGTTGATGACGATACTTCCAAATGTTCCTGGCGACAGTGTTGGTGGTAAATTATTATTGGGGATCCTGGTAGTTATATTCGGCGCCTTCTTCGTTACCGTTTCTTCTAGAATTGTGGGTTTGATCGGTTCTTCCAACAACCCAATCTCAGGTATGACAATCGCTACCATCATGGGTACCTGCCTTGTTTTTATTTCGATAGGCTGGACTGGCAAAGTTTATGAACCAATGGCGCTCGTCGTTGGTGGTATGATCTGTATTGCCGCCGCAAATGCCGGTGCAACATCCCAGGATTTAAAGACGGGATATATTGTTGGGGCGACGCCCAAATATCAACAGATCGCATTGTTCATTGGAGCCATCGTTTCTTCCATAGCAATCGGATTTACTATTAAAGTTCTTGATACGCCCACAACCGAAATGATGCAGCAAGGCATTATGCACGCTATCGGAACTGATAAATATTCTGCTCCGCAAGCAACGCTGATGGCAACACTCATCAAGGGTATTCTTTCATTTAATCTGGATTGGCAATTTGTTCTTGTGGGAGTTTTTATTGCTGTCGTTATGGAACTTTGCGGAATCAAAGCATTGAGTTTTGCGATTGGTATTTATCTCCCAATTTCGACCACACTTCCAATTTTCATTGGAGGAGCAATTCGTGGATTAATTGACAGGCATCATAACAAGGGCCCGAAACAGGAAGTTGCAGAAGAGGAGGATTTGCGAAAAGGCAACCTCTTTGCGACAGGCTTAGTTGCAGGTGGAGCCTTAGCAGGTGTGGCCGTTGCTTTTATGCAGGCCAGTGATTCGGTAAATACCAAGCTTCAAAAGATAAGTACAGAACATGCTCTTACTGAATCGTTCGGTGAGAAAGGTTATTTCCTTCTGGGTGTAGTCTTCTTTGCATTGCTGGGATTCATACTGTACAGGGTGGGGATGAAAAAGACGAAACAACTTTAGAGTTTAAGATTTAACCGCCAAGAAACAAAGGCGCAAGGGAAGCCTGGCGAACCTTAGCGTCCTGGCGCCTTGGCGGTTAAGTTCTTCTAGTTCATTTTAAAAGGAACAACCATCTCGAACTCGGGGATGGCTACATCGAAGTGTTTCTTATTGGTAAGATTTTCCATGAGATAGGTCCCATACATCTTGCCCATCTCTGTGCGTAGATTACAACCACTTACATACTGATAACGTTCACCTGGCTGTAGTGTGGGTTGAACACCTACCACGCCTTCACCTTCAACTTCACGATGTGATCCATTGCTGTCAAAAATATGCCAGTGGCGGCGATGAAGTTTTACAGCGTAGTTATTATGATTCTCCAGCGTGATGCGATATGCGAACATGTATTCACTCGCCTGTGGATTGGAATAATCAGGCTGATAAAACGTCTCAACATTTATATGAACACCCTCTGATATGATGAACGACATTCGGCGAGTTTGGATAAAGTTAGTCAAAAATGACTGCCATTCTAATACCGCTCAAAGATTTATTAAGATGCCTAATTTTACCGCAAAATAGCCAAATGGACTGCCTAACCATTTGAGCATAAGCGATCTTGGCGATTTTGAATTTGAAAATCTAATTATGAGAATAGCAGTTGCAAAAGGAGATGGTATCGGTCCGGAAATCATGGATGCTGTGTTAATGATCTTTAACGCCAACAAAGTTCCTTTAGAATACGAGTTCGTTGACATGGGAAAATGGGTATTTGATAAAGGCTTCTCCAATGGCATGACCCCCGAAGCTCAAAAAAGCATTGAGAGTCTGGGTTTGTTATTTAAAGGCCCCATGGAGACTCCAAAAGGCAAGGGTGTTAAGAGTGTGAATGTTACGGCCAGAAAAACCTGGAATACTTACGCCAACAAACGTGTTTTTCAAACTCTCCATGGTGTAGAAACAGTTTTTACAAAGGCTGGTATCATAATCAATATTACAGTTGTGCGAGAGAATATTGAAGATACTTATGGCGGAATTGAACACATGCTTACGCATGATGTAGCATTGAGCAGACGATTCATTACAAGACCGGGAAGTCTTCAGCTCATCAAATATGCATTTGAGATGGCCCGACTTCAAAAGGCAAAAAGAATTACATGTGGACATAAGGCGAATATCATGAAGCTTACGGACGGCCTGTTCCTGGAATGCTTCTATGAAGTAGCGAAAGACTATCCGGAATTGAAGTCTGATGATGTAATTGTTGATGATCTCTGTATGAAATTGGTCACGAGGCCAGACAGTTTTGATGTTGTAGTGCTCACCAATCTGCAAGGTGATATCGTTTCTGACCTTTGCGCCGGACTGGTAGGCGGATTAGGTTTCGCGCCTTCGGCTAACATCGGCGATCATATTTCAATTTTTGAAGCAGTGCATGGAACAGCTCCCGACATTGCTGGAAAAAATATCGCCAATCCAACTGCACTCCTGCTTAGCGGGTTTGCCATGCTGCGACATGTTGGTTTAACTGAGAATGCAGGGATCATTGAAAATGCTCTCTTGTATACTTTGGAAAGCGGAATTCATACTGGAGATTTTGGTGACAAATCAATACCTGCTGTAAATACTACTGAATTTGCAAATGCAATTATTTCAAATTTCGGAAAGCTGCCAAAGGTGAATGCCAAGCCAATCATTCCGAACAAACCTGGTACACCTACTCCATTCAAGCTCGAGCAAAACTCAATGATGATCTCGAAAGAGACAGAAATTGAGACCATCCTTGGAGTTGATATGTTCATTGAAAGCGATCAACAGCCAGCTGAAATCGCGAAAAGATGTCAACGTCATGCGGGAGTAAAGTTTAAGCTCGTCAGCATCAGTAACCGCGGCACACAGGTTTGGCCGACAGGTTCAGTTTACACCAACCTGATAAATCTTTATAATGCACGATTCGAAAGCCTGGATAATGAACCATTAAATCAACAGGATGTAATTGGGTTGTATGTGAGTCTTAGTGGAAATTTCAAGATATGTTCATTGGAACTTCTAAATCAGTGGGGAGACAGGAAGGGGTATTCTCTTGCACAGGGTCAATAATAATTTGAGAATTTGAAAATGAAGAAACTGTGAGGTTAACAATTTTCAAATCTTCAAATTCTCAAATTTTCAAATTTTCCTTGAATTCTTAAACCCATTCTTGATCAGCCATTGCAAGACTTTATCCCGCTGATCGCCCTGAACAATGATCTCTCCTTCTTTGGCAGAACCACCTGTGCCACAAAAATTCTTAAGTTTTTTCCCGAGATCTTCGAGGTCCTCATTCTTACCGATAAATCCTTCAACAAGTGTAACTGCTTTTCCTCCCCGGTGTTTAGTTTCCAGACGGATCTTCAGTTTTTGTTTATCGGGCGAAATAGTTTCAAACCTTTTCTCGTCTTCTTCAAAACGAAAATTCGGATCTGTGCTGTAGACAAATCCTCTTGTGTCTGGCTTATTTTTCTTCAACTTCTTGAATTTTGGAATTTTGAAATTGGGAAATTTTCAAATTGTGTTCCGTCTTTTTTTCTCTACCTTAAGATTCATATTTCTCAACTGCCATCTGTCAACTTCATGCGAACAACGAACAACGATCAACGATTCACAACAGCCTTTAAGCTTAAGTCCAGACTCGCTGCCTGGTGAATTAAGGCACCTACACTTACGTAATCAACTCCGGTTGCAGCATAGTCTTGTATATTATCGAGATTGATCCCTCCGCTTGCTTCTGTTTCGAATTCGCCATTGATCAACTTAACTGCTTCCGCAACCTGCGATGGGTTAAAATTATCCAGCATGATGCGAAATACTTTTTCCTTACCTATTGAAATTACTTTTTTCACTTCTTCAATGGATCGCGTCTCAACTTCGATTTTCAGATTTGGTTTTATTGATTCAACATATTGATGAGCTTTTTCTATTCCTGCCTGAAGTCCTCCTGCATAATCAATATGATTATCCTTCAGCATGATCATGTCAAATAATCCGAACCGATGATTTACACCTCCTCCAATTCTAACTGCCTCCTTTTCCAGCAACCGAAAATTGGGTGTGGTCTTACGCGTATCAAGTAACTGTGTTTTATATCCTTTCAATTTGTCGACATACGTTTTTGTAAGGGTTGCAATACCACTCATTCTTTGCATGCAATTAAGAACAAGTCGTTCGCATTTTAGAATGGTATGAACATGCGCCTGCACTTCAAAAGCAATTTCACCTGGCTCCATTAACTGTCCATCTTTTTTATTAATCGAGATATTTGAAGCCGGTTCAACAAACCTGAATATTTTATCTGCGACCTCAACTCCTGCAAGAATACCCTTCTGTTTTATCTTGAGAACTGCTCTCCCTTTTGCGTCAGCAGGAATGCATGAAAGAGTTGAATGATCTCCGTCACCAATATCTTCAGTAAGTGCCTGAGTTATTAGTTTGAATAGCTGCTCATCAAAATGGATCATTGGGCAAAACTAAGTAAGAGGGATTTACAAATGGTATGCGCTAAGTATTGATATTAAAATAAAAAAACCCCGGCAACTGCCAGGGTTTACACTGATTAAATATGCTTTTTACTGAACTGCCTGGAATCTGATTTCCTGCAATACCTGTCTTTCACCTCTTTGGCGCATAAACAGGTTAGTTCTATAGGATCCTTGTTTTGTTTTCAATTCACCAACACAAAACTGTGCGCCTCCCTGTTCCCCTTTGTGCTTTACCTCAAAACCAGTAACGCCCTTATTGGCAAAGAAATCCCGAATGATCATCTGCGCCTGTGTCTTACTATACGTATCGCTCTTTTCAGGTAGCGAGATGTCAACCCGATCGTCAAAATACCTTGAGAGATCAGAAGAATTGCCCGATCGCATAGCGGCAACAACTTCATCGATGCTGTAGGACGGCTTAAAAGAGAATAGGATAATAGATACTGCCAGTATCGCAAATCCTGTAAGTTTTTTCATTTGTAAAGTTTTATCCACCCTAAATTTCCCAAAAACATGCCAAAGAACGATGCAAAAGCTAAAAAACCTCAAACCCAGTCGTTTAGCTAACTTTACCCTTTAGAATTTTAGCTAACTATTTGTTATTTACCGATGCAGAACAAAAAGACCATGCTGGTAATCATGGACGGCTGGGGACTTGGAAAGGTGAAATCCAGTGACGCTATTCAGAATGCCAATGTCCCATTCGTAACATCCCTTTATCATAAATTTCCGCATACAACTTTAACAACCTGCGGGGAGGCTGTTGGCCTGCCTGATGGGCAGATGGGTAATAGCGAAGTCGGACATCTTAACCTAGGAGCTGGCAGAATAGTTTATCAGGAATTACAGAGAATAAATGTGGCAATCAGGGATGGTTCATTTCAGAAGAACAGAACTCTTTTGGACACTATAGAATTTGCAAAGCTGAACAAGAAGCCTCTCCATCTTCTGGGATTGGTTAGTGATGGTGGCGTTCATTCCCATATCAACCATCTCAAAGCAATCATTGATGTTTGTCACGCCTCCGGACTTAAAGATGTTTTTATCCATGCATTCACAGATGGTCGTGATACCGATCCAAAAAGCGGACTAGGATTCATTACTGATCTACAGTCTCATCTCAATCAACGGACAGGTAAAATAGCAACGGTTTGTGGCCGCTATTATGCAATGGATCGTGATAAGCGATGGGAACGCGTAAAGCTTGCATATAACGCATTGGTGAATGGGCTTGGCGAAAAAGCTTCTGATGCAATATCTGCAGTTGAACAATCGTATGAAAAATTGACTTCGGATGAATTCATACTTCCAACAGTAATTGTAGATGAATCCCAACAGCCACTTGCAACCATATCAAATGGTGATGTAGCACTTTGTTTCAATTTTCGCACAGACAGATGTCGTGAAATATCGCAGGTGTTAACTCAAACCGACCTGCATGAGTACAATATGAGTAAACTTGATATTTACTATTGTACTATGACGGAATATGATCAAACGTTTCAAAATGTGAAGATCATTTTTGAAAATGATAATCTCAATAATACAATTGGTGAAATAATCTCAGAAGCCGGACTGAAACAAATCAGGATGGCCGAAACTGAAAAATATCCCCATGTTACTTTCTTCTTTAGTGGTGGAAGAGAAATTCCTTTCCAGGGTGAGAGAAGGATATCTTATTCCTTCTGCAAAAGTTGCAACCTATGATCTAAAACCTGAGATGAGTGCTTATGAATTGACTGATGCAGTGATCCCGGAAGTTGAAAATGAAACTGCAGAATTTATTTGCATTAACTATGCAAATGCAGATATGGTTGGACATACAGGCATATGGCAGGCTGCGATCCAGGCTGTTCAAACTGTGGATAGCTGTATAGCGCGACTTGTGACGGCTGGTCTTGAGCATGGATACACTATTTTCCTGACCGCGGATCATGGTAACGCTGATTATATGATCAATGAGGATGGAACACCCAATACTGCACATACTTTGAATCCAGTGCCACTCTTTGTGATTGACCGAGATTTTAGAGGCGAAGTGAAATCTGGAAAACTTGGTGATATAGCGCCTACCATATTAAGATGGATGGGTTTGCCAATACCAGTTGAAATGACAGGTAACCAACTAATAAATCCTTAATGCTATCAGGGAAGAAAATAAGAATTGTTTTTGTGTTGGGGTTGATGATCCTGGTAAGTTTACCAACTTGTTTTACTGTATTCCTCCAGGCAAGAAGGCAATTTGTGAGATGGCGAATGGAAGAAAAACTGGAGGAAGAGGAATTGAAAACTCTTAAAATCCATCGCTCATCATTTCAATGGGTGAAAAAGAACAAAGAGATCATGATTGGCCAGCGCTTTTTTGATGTTAAGAGCTGGAAGAATGATGGAGTGTATGTGATCTTTGAAGGTCTCTATGATGAAGAAGAAAAGGAGATCCATAAGAAGATGGCCGCCCATGAAAAACGAAACAAGTCTGACTCTAACTTATTTCAATTACTATCGAAGTTCAATTTTCTTCAATCAGAATTATTTCTTACCCCTTTGTTTTCAGAGGTGAGATCCACAAAATATTTTTCGCGATCCGAAGATCTGATCACCAGAGCAATCAGGCAGACCACTCCTCCCCCCAAATTCGAGTCTCCATATTTGTTATGATGTTCCATTAGAATTTGGAATTTCTATTATTCATTACAATGGATTAATATGAAAAAAATTATAGGACTAATTTTTTTATGTATTGCTATTGATACAATTGCTCAATCCGATCGTGATACCTCTATTAAAGTCACTACCCTGGATGAAGTTGTATTCTCGGCAAATAAATTTGAAGAAAGAAAAAGAAATATTGTTCAGAAAATTGATGTTATCTCAAATCGGTATATAGCTCATGTCAATGCCCAGAATACGGGCGACCTCCTCATCAACACAGGAAATGTATTCGTCCAAAAAAGCCAACAGGGTGGAAGCAGTCCGGTCATCAGAGGCTTTGAAGCGAGTCGCGTACTTCTTGTGGTGGATGGCGTGCGTATGAACAACGCAATATATCGTGCAGGTCATTTGCAGAATGTAATAACTGTTGATCAAAACATGCTTGAAAGAGTAGAGGTAATGTATGGTCCCTCTTCTACCTTGTATGGAAGCGATGCATTGGGTGGAATGGTCCATATGATCACAAAACCCGTGAGACTCGCATCTGATGGTCAATCAGTATTTACAAAAACAAATGCTCTCTTTAGGTATAGTTCAGCAAACGATGAGAAGACCGCACATGCGGATATCAATCTTGGATATAAAAAGTTCGGGTTTCTTACATCCTTAACATTCTCAAATTTTGGAGATATGAAAATGGGTGATAATTATCCTGACAAATACCCGGATTTTGGAAGAAGGAGTGTGTATGTTACGCACATCAACAACTCATTTGTAGATTCTGTTGTTGCTAACAGTGATGACCGAATACAGCGCTATTCAGGATATAAGCAATATGATCTTTTGCAAAAGGTCTTATTTCAACCAAGTGAAAAGGTCTCACACTTACTGAATATCCAGCTTTCAAATTCCAGTAATATTCCACGATATGATCGGTTGCAGGATATCCGCACCGGTACTTTGCGTTACGGAGATTGGTTTTACGGGCCGCAGAAACGAAATATGTTCTCTTACAATTTCACGGTATCAAATCCAGGAGGCTCCATTGATATTTTCAGAGCTGTTGTCAGCTATCAGGATATCGAAGAAAGTCGTCAGACAAGAGACCTCCGCAGATATGACCGTTTCGATAGCAGAAGAGAGCATATAAAAGTTTGGGGATTTGTTGTAGATGCGAGGAAGAATTTTGGAAATAATGAACTCACTTTTGGCGCTGATGCCCAGTTGAATGATCTGACCTCGGTTGCGGACAGGACCAATCTAAGTACGGGAGCAGTCACACCTCTTGATACAAGATATCCTAACGGTGCGAATAAGATGAATCATTACGCTATTTACGCCCAACATGTTTTAAAGATGGCGGGTGGCAAATGGGTATTGAATGACGGCATAAGGTTCCAAACAGTGAGCCTGCATTCCACCATCAGCGACAATTCATTCTTTAACCTTCCGGTGACTGATATCAAGCAAAGTCCTTTTGCAGTAACGGGAAACCTTGGACTTGTATTCTTGCCCGTGACTACTACCAAACTCTCATTTGGAATTTCATCAGGATTCAGAGCGCCTGATATTGATGACCTGGCAAGAGTTTTCGAATCCAGCACGGCTTTAAGGACAGTTGTAATACCTAATCCTGACGTCAAACCCGAATATACATACGGATTTGATCTGGGGATTACTCATACAATGAATCAGAAATTCTCCATTGAGGCAGGTGCTTTTTATACCATCTTCCGGAATGCGATGGCTCTTGCTCCATTTCAATTGAATGGACAGGATTCTATTGTTTACAATGGGGTTAAATCTGGTGTAGTTGCAAATCAGAATGTCAACAAAGCAGCTCTATATGGATTTCATGCTGCCTTGAGCGCTGTGGTAAACAACTGGATGTTCAGCACAACGATCAACTATACTCATGGTAGGTATAAGTTCGATCCAAAGAAAACCACAAACATTTTCGAGAAGCAATCAAATGGTACCTATTTGCTGGTTCCGAGGAATGTTTCCGAAAAACCGATGGATCATATTCCACCTTTGTTTGGCAAAACTTCGGCACAGTACCAGGGAAAAGTTTTTGGAGCTGAACTTTATGCGATGTATAACGGCTGGAAGAAACTTGATGATTACAATCCGGATGGTGAGGACAACCAGCAATACGCCACTGTGGATGGCATGCCCGGCTGGTTCACCCTTAACCTGAGAACCAAGACTAACATCAATGATCACATCCAGTTACAGGTTGGAGTTGAGAATATTTTTGATAGGAATTACAGGTATTTCGCTTCAGGCTTTTCTGCAGCAGGGAGGAATTTTGTAATTGCCCTACGGACGAGTCTCTGAGAAAGTAGGAAATCTCGGTAATTTGTTGATCCAAAATGCAGTCTCCGGACCACTGAATCAGGACCGATCGGCTGCATTTTGGCATTTTAACAATCGGAGCTCAATTCGATATTTTATAAAGACTGGTGGCAACCTTTGAATGCCACCTCGTGATTTCGGTAGAAACACCTCGCCTCTCAGTGGTTTTTTATCATTTTTTGAAATCTTTTTTTTATGCTGGAAGCAGCGCCACGTATGGAAAATTGTCTAAATTACAGGGCATTCCAAACGGTTAATGTATATATGACCGAAGAAGCCATTTTACAAGGCTGTTTACAAAATCAACCCGTCGCTCAGCGGGAGTTGTACAATAGGTTCAGTCCAAAGATGCTGGCCGTGTGTTATAGGTTTGCCCACAATCGCGAAGACGCAGAGGACATGTTGCAGGAGGGATTTATTAAGGTGTTTTCGCAGATGCACACTTTTCAGAACAAAGGTGCATTTGAGGGGTGGATCAGGCGGATCATTGTTCATACCTGTATCAACCATCTCAAGAAAAATAAGAGGTTCAATGAAAGCGTGGATATTATCCATGCAAGTGGGATCCAGGTGAGGGAGGAATCAGTTCCTTCAATTGTGCAGGCAAAACAGGTAGTTGAGTGCATCAGGCTTTTGCCAATCGGTTACCGAACAGTTCTTAACCTTTACGCAATTGAAGGTTATTCGCATAAAGAGATCTCTGGAATGCTGGATATAGAGGAAAGCACGAGCAGGTCCCAATACACAAGGGCTAAGCAAATGCTGGAAGAGATTCTCTTGAAGAAAAAGATCATCCAAAAGCCGAAAGAAAAAGTGGATTGGCTAGTGGCGTCGGGAAGATAAACAACCAGAACTAGATTTTTGCTATATACCCTTATTTGAACGTACCCAAAATGGCCGACTATGGATCGTAATTTTTACACGGATGAATTTGAGAAGCTGATTCGACAAAAAGCCGACCAATACAAAATGTACCCATCTGATCATGTGTGGAAAGGAATACATAATGCCCTCCACGGACGAAGAAGATGGTACTGGGCTGGAATGGCTGTTTTATTGGTTGGAATTAGTTTGTTCACTACTGAATACCTGTTTACAAGCAGGTCCAGCCAGGAGCTTGCCACCAACCTTCAGGCAAATTTGACTGCAATACAGGAAGCAGGAGTTGTTGACAAACAGGCTGGTGTTTCTCCCAAAATCAATGATATACCCGCAAATAATCAGTCTAATACAGCATCTGTAGCATCAAATAGAACTTCAGTTCTTCTCCCTGTTACTGAGGAAAGAATACTCTTCTCTACAATTCCTTCAAACAAGGAATTCGGTTCAGAAGGTGTGAATGTTGTATCTGGCAGTACGGATTTTCACCTGAACCGGGAAAAAGGAATTGACAAAGAATTATCGTCCATTACAAATGCGGAGATAGAATCTAAAGTCTCTGCTGAACTTTCACAATCAGAAGCTGAGAAATTAGAGTTGGCCGGTGGATTAAACTGGCTGCAGGAGTACGCAGTTTACAAGTTATCTGCTCCAAAGTCTACCAAACTTAGTTGGCTGCTTCATTTTTCACCAACGATCAATTATCGCAAATTGACGGGCAACGGAGCTGGATATGTTTATGGATCCGAAATACAATCTGTTCCACTTGCCATGAACTTCAGTGGCGAAGTTGATCAGTTTGTGAATCACAAGCCGGCAGTTGGATTTGAACTAGGTACTTCATTGTTGTATCGCGCCTCTAAACGCGTACATTTCAAAGCTGGAGTTCAATTCAATTATTCAAGATATAATATCGAAGCCTATTCATCACATCCTGAAAAAGCTACGATAGCACTTAATGCAAATTGGAACGCAGATACCATTGTTTCCTACACCAATGTAAGGAACATGAGTGGTGTAAAGCAACAGGAGTTGACCAACCAATACTTCCAGGTTTCAGTTCCTGTGGGCCTTGAGTTCAGAGTTTTAGGAAATGAAAAGTTGCAATTAAATGTTGCTGGAACAATTCAGCCTACTTATCTGCTGAACGGAAATTCTTATCTAATTACTACAGACTACAAGAACTATACAAGAGAACCTTCATTGGTAAGAAGGTGGAATGTGAACGCTGGACTTGAAACCTACATTGCCTACAATACCGGAACAGTCCGTTGGCAATTGGGACCACAGTTCCGCTACCAGATGTTATCTAGCTACGTAAACAAGTATCCCATTAAGGAATACCTGATGGAATACGGATTCAAGATCGGCGTTAGCAAGACTATTCGCTAGAACCAGTACTAACTGCATATTAAAAAGCTGCTGCATAATACAGCAGCTTCTTTTTTTTAATAGTTCGATACTTAATTTTGCTGAATGAAATTGATTATTGTGGTCTCGTTGATAGGCCTCACATTCATCGCTTGCAGAAATGAGGTTAAGGAAAAAAAGAACGATGCGCCCGAAGAAAAGACTGAATATTTTCCTATCCAGGAATATCTGCTTGGAGAAATCCGGACGGTAGACTCCCTTCCGGTTGGAATCCTAAAAAAACATACAATCAATAACAAGCTTGATTCCGGGTTCATTCAGCCAGCGGAATTCAATCGCCTTGCAAATGCTTTTCTTGACTCATCCCTGGAAAAGAACTCGTTTGCGCAGAATTATTCCGAAAGTTCTTTCGCTGATGAATCGACTGGCTATATAACCTTTACGTATGAGCCTCGAAGTGAAAAATCCGTTGTGACCAGGATTGATCTAATGGCGAAGCCAGGTGCAATCACAGCCAGTGTGAAAACCATCTACATGGAGAAACGATACATGAAGGCTGACTCTTCCATTCATGAAAAGTTGTATTGGAAATCCAACAGCAATTTTTGGATTAGAAAAGAAACTACATATAAAGATTCTCCAGCTATAGTTGAACATTTACAGGTTATCTGGAATCCTGAAGATTATTGACCATTTTGGAATTTTGTCCCGCCAAGGCGGGAGGGAAATTTTGAAATTGAAATACGTCACCCAAATTCCCCATTTTCCCCTGAGGCCGCCGAAAGGCTAGCCTGCAGGCACGGCAATCCTGAGCGAAGCGAAGAAACCAAATTCCAAATTCAAATGACTCAGCAAGAATATCAAATTATATCACACACTATACCTACAGAAGCAGGGATCTACAAATATTATGATGAGGAGAATCAACTGGTCTATGTAGGAAAAGCAAAGAGTCTGCGGAAGCGGGTAGGGTCCTATTTTTCTAAGACCTATACCAACTATAAGACGCATGAACTGGTGAACCGCATCAGAAGGATCGAATTCACAATCGTCAATTCAGAACAGGATGCATTTCTTTTGGAAAATGCATTAATAAAAGAATTTCAACCGAAGTTCAACATCAACTTAAAAGACGATAAGAGCTATCCATTTATCGTTATAAAGAATGAGCCTTTTCCTCGTGTTTTCTTAACGAGATCCAAGATCAACGATGGATCTGAATACCTGGGTCCATTTACATCGGTTGGAAAAGTCAGGGAACTTTTGAATTTTATTAGGGCCAATATCCAGTTACGAACCTGCAAACTCAACCTCACAGAAAAAAATATCGCAAAAGGAAAATTCAAGGTTTGTCTCGAATATCACCTCGGAAATTGCAAGGGGCCTTGTGAAGGCTTGCAAACAGTCGCAGATTATGAAGAAGGATTACAGCAGATCAGGAACATCCTGAAAGGAAATCTTGCTCCTGTCATTAACCATTTCAAAAAAGAAATGAAGCAATATGCCGAGGGGATGCAATTTGAAAAAGCTGAATTGATCCACAAGAAAATTCAGCATGTTGAGAATTATCAATCAAAATCAGTTGTTGTTAGCAGTCATGTTACCAATGCCGATGTATTCACCATTGAAAAGGATGGTGAAGGTGCTTATGTGAATTACCTGATGGTGTATAATGGAACAATTGTGCAAACACATACTACTGAAGTAGAAACCCATCTGGAAGAAAGTGCGGAGGAAGTTCTCCCGCAGGTGATTGCACAATTAAGAAGCAGGTTTAATAGTCTTGCATCAGAGATCATTATTCCTTTTGAGATTGATTATCCTGAAGAAGGAGTAAACCTTACTGTCCCTAAGGGTGGCGATAAAAAGAAGCTGCTCGACCTTTCAATCAAGAATGTTGAATACTTCAAGGAAGAATTGAGAAGGAAGAAAATGCTTCACCTGGAGGGAAAGACTTTTCAGGAACGCGACAATGTATTGCAACAATTGAAACTGGATCTTCAATTACCTTCTGTCCCTTCCTACATTGAATGCTTCGATAACTCGAATTTTCAGGGGAGTTATCCTGTTTCTGCCATGGTTTGTTTCCGGGACGGTGAGAAAAGCAAAAAAGACTATCGCCATTTCAAGGTGAAGACAGTTGAAGGGATCAATGATTTCGCGACTATGAAGGAGGTGGTGTATCGTCGATATAGACGCCTTTCCGCCGAGGGCCTTCCGCTTCCTGACCTTGTTATCATCGATGGAGGGAAAGGTCAATTAAGCGCTGCTTTAGAAGCAATACATGAACTTTCATTGGAAGGGAAGTTGACATTGATCGGACTGGCAAAAAATGAAGAGGAGATTTTCTATCCGGGCGACAAGCAATCCATCAAGCTGCCTTATAATAGTGAGAGTTTACGGCTTATCAGGAGGATCAGGGATGAGGTTCATCGTTTTGGGATCAGTTTCCACCGTCAACAAAGAAGCAAGGGCACCTTTCAAAACGAATTGGAGAATATTAAGGGAATAGGAAAATCAACAGCTGAAAATCTACTGAAGCAATTCAAATCGGTGCAAAGGATCAGGGAGATGAGTGAAGCTGATTTAGCCGCGAGCGTTGGTAAGTCTAGGGCGAGTATTATCTGGAAGTACTTCCATGGTAAGGATTCAGAAGTTTAACCGCCAAGGCGCCGGGGCGGGAACGTGAATCGTGAGTCGTGAGTTATGAATTATGAGATTCACAACAATCAAACATTCAAACAATCAAACTTTTCGTAAAAAAAAGGGGCCAGGATAGAAATCCAGCCCCGTTTTTAAAATCCAATATCCTATGAAAAACCATGGTAAAAATAGTGAAACAATTCTATTAAACAATACCCGCTTCCGGTATTTTTTATTGTGAAAACTCCTGTTTTATTATGTAAAAAATACGAAGTATAGCGACAAATCAAAAGGGCACCGCTACTCACGGTGCCCTTAAGGTTATATATGCAATAAGCTTTGATTAATAAGACCATAGGTCCTGCTCATAGTTAAAGATCTTCTCCTTAATGTTTTCACCTTCAAGTAATTTAAGGATCGGGTCTTTAATATAAGATTCGATAAACAGATCGAATGGATTTTCAATAGTTGATTTGATTATACGGCTTGCAAACATGCGACTTTCAAACAGTTCTTCCCAGCTCAGTCTTGCACCGTAGTTCTTACCATTGTAAGCCTCATATCTTGCAAGAAGTGGACGAAGATCTGGATAGTACACCCAGAAAATTGGGGTAGCAGCTCTGAAAGACCCATCGGCATTCTTAATAGTTTTAACCGGTGCAATCCCAAGAATTCTCACATACAAGCGTGAGGATTCTTTATCAAACACTACATCTTCCTTGATCCAGAATTTTTCAACCACATCTGCATTGTATTCAGGCATGATGGTAGAGTCCTTCATGATTCCTTTAGAACCATCCGGATCCTTAGCCCAATCAGGCACTTGAATCGTTACAACCTTTCCAACCAATTCAGTAGTGATATCCTTTAATGGCATAGGAGTGGTAAAGCGATCATCCACTGTAGCATTAAAGGCAGTTATTTCACCAGATTTGATAGAATTCAAAATAATGTTGAGGAATCGTTGGTTGCCGTTATCATCATCTGCTTTGTAAACAAATGGCAGGTTCATTTTTTCATGAACATCAATTTCTCTCCACAAACGCTGGCGGTAAACCGCATCGTCCTCTCTGATGTGTTCATACATCAAAGGATTGCGTTCCTTAACCAGGTTGCGCTCAATCGCGTTATCGTTCCGCAATGATTTGCGGATCGTATCTAATTTGAGCTGTGGTTCAGGTGCTGCTACGCATGGCTTGGCAGTATCCTTTGCGAGGACCTGTGCATTATTCGTTGCGTTATTCTTTACTGTATTTGTCTTTTTTGGTGGAGTCCTCTTTTCGAGTTGTCCTTTTTGGCGCCTGAGAATAGGCTGCATCAGCAGTTAAGCCTAGCCACCGCCATCAACAAACACAACCTTACAAACGGCTTTTCATTTTCTAATCTTATATTATTGTAACTGAAATACCATTGGAGTGATCTCACGAACCTTTCCATCCGGACCTATCACCATGATCTGGTCAAAGAATAAAGTGGTACCTGCGCTTGCTTTGCTTACCAAGGCCTGTGCAGTTCCGCTCCATCTGTTTCCTTCGTTGCTTGCCTGCTGATACATCGGGATTGAACCTCCGTTTGCACCAAGCACATAACTAACAACCTGGAAAGGGGCTTCAAAATCAGAATCTTCTAACTTGGCGATCAAACCACCCTGCGCCTTAATAGTGGCAGCAGCGATCTTTCCGCCTTTCTTCCCTGCAATGAAACCTGCAGGTAATGGAAGTGATTTCAAACGCATTGGGAATTTATAAGTTTTGCCATCGGCAATTACCTGAATTTCTGAAAGTCCGGTTGCACTTGGCTTGGCTATATACCTGTCGCCACTTGCTCTAGTGATATTTCCTCCAGGAAAACGCACCTGTACTTTTTCGGCTCCAACACTACCACCTGAAATGGTCATAGGGTTTTCAACTCCTACATAAATTACGTTCATTTTTTCAAGGAATACTGATGCCCCGGAAGGAGTACCGATCGTGTATTTAATTGTCTTGATGAACTCTTTCTTTTGTTCCATCAGGTTTGGTGAACTCAATCATTACAGAGATTGATCTTTCTCCTGTACCTGATGCTGTTGTTTTATATACAGCAGCACCATCCGCATTCAGAGGTGTAACTGCACCATTAATAGTAATAGTTGGTTTGGCTGCGGCGCTGAATGATCCAACTCCTGCAGTTACTTCAATTTCATCACCAGGCATTACATAATTTGCATTTGCAATTGCCAGGGCCTGAAATTTATCATACACTACAACTACTTCACCAATTTTCTTGTGGAAGTAATCTACTAATTGAGATTCTGAATTCTTAACGTCGTTCTGAAACTTGCTAAGAATGGTAAGACCTGCAACAGTAGGAGTCATGTGGAAATAGTTGGTGGTCCAACCTTTCGCATCGTTGGAAAGTTGATTTCCTGTTTGTGATTTAGGAACTTCCAGGTTAATTGGCAACGATTTGAGAAAATCAGCTCTTGCTTTAGTTATATCTTTCTGAAGCTCGGGCTCATTAGCATATTCAGCCGGATTAAGAAGGTTGAGCATTTGCGTCTTGAATGCACCAAGTTTCGCATATAATTTCGGTCCCTCTCCATTCTTATCCATCAAACGGGTTGTGGCATCCAGGTTATCTTCCCTGAAGCTTTCAATACCATCTTTGATTTCAAGATCAGCTTCCACTTTCAGCTTATGCTTAAGAGTGTCAAGATATATATACATATCATTTGAAAGCTTCTGAACTGCATCTGCTTTAGGCTTCCACTTTGCGGCATTTGCCTGTGTTTGTGGCTCTTTAAGTTTTGCTTCAAAAGATTTATAAACTCCATCATTTTTTGCTGTAATGATGGTATTAGAAGTAGTTATACTGTTGTTTACAGTTTTGAAGGCATTGAGGATTTCTGATGATACGTTGAGCGCTAACAAGGCTGTTAACACCAGGTACATCATATTGATCATCTTTTGCCGGGGCTCTTTAGGTAAACTCATAATAAGGGGTATTCATAATTTTCAAATTAGGTTTTTCACGTTTCAATCGGTACGGATATGGGATTCCAATCCCCCCTTTTGAATGCTTAGCGACCTTGCATAGCAGTCAACATATTACCATACACCTTATTCAGGTTGCTCAGGTTATTGGCAAGAGCGGCAATTTGTTGTTGTGCTTTCTTAGCATCATCTACACTTCCCTGCATGGTTTCTGAAGCAGTTACCAGATTGCTATAAAAACTATTCATAGCCTTCAGGTGATTGTTCGTATCCTGCAATTCAAGTTCATAGATCGCATTCAATGAACCGAGATTCTTTGTAAGAACCTGAACCTGCTCATGGAATTGCTTTGTGCTATTAGCAGCACTATTAAAATGACCAATAGTAGTGGTTGCGTTGTTATAGGCATCCTTCATTGTATTAAGAGCACTGGATGCTTCTTTTGTTTTGGCTGTATAATCATTGGTTGCGTTTACAGCTTCACTTACATCAGCAATTTTATCAACAGAAGTTCCTAATTTCTTGAAATTCTCACTCAAACGACCAAGGTTAGCAGGAGTAATATCTGCTTCTTTCAACATGTCTTCCATCTTGGTAAGAGCAGGATTGCCTGAAGTTCCAGCCATTTTAGGAAGGGCTTCAGCAAGAGCAGCCATTTCATGTCCGGGAGGTGGTAAGAAGGCATACACCATAAAGATGATAGCTTCAGTAATAAGACCTGCGGTTAGAAAAAAGTCAGCCCATGGTTGGTGGGTGATCTTCTGCCATGCTCCAAAGATTACGATCGCTGCACCTACGCACACGATTATGTTAACGATTCTTTCGGTTGATTTAGAAACTCCAGCCATTGTTCAAAGTTTAAAAAGTTTAGAAATTGGTTTTAAAGGGTATCAGATAAAAAATAGCGTTAATGATTTACATGAATCAAATCAATAACGCTACTTTTCTTTTAAAAATTTTGCTATAGGCCTAAATTATCTGCGTTTTCCTTGTGATGGTGGTAAATCGATTACACTGCGGAAACCGATATAAGATTTAGATGTATCCTGGTACTCGTAGTTACGGGTGCTGGTTTGCAGGTAATATCCTACAGACTGCCAGCTGCCACCACGAATAACCTTACGTTTCATGCGCGGAGGATCCTGGTCCTTTGCATTGTAACGAATGTCTGGATTCATATCATGTTGGAAGTTGTATGCACCTTCATAGAAGAGCGATGAAGTCCATTCTGCAACGTTTCCTGCCATGCAATACAGACCGAAATCATTTGGCCAGTAAGCATCAGCACGAACTGTGTAGAATCCTCCATCTTCAGGATAGTTACCACGACCAGGTTTGAAGTTGGCTAATAAGCAGCCTTTCTTATTACGCAGGTAGTAGTTACCCCATGGGAACATTGATTGTGAACGACCGCCTCTTGCTGCATATTCCCACTCAGCCTCAGTTGGCAGACGGAAATCAGATTCGGTTGTTCTCTTCTTTGATTCCAGGAATGCATTTAAATATTGTGTTCTCCATTCGCAGAACGCAGTGGCTTGTGTCCAGTTCACCCCAACCACTGGATAATTTCCAAATGCAGGGTGAGTGAAGTAACGTTTTGCCATTGGCTCATTGTAAGAATAGGAGAAGTCGCGAATCCACACCAGGGTGTCTGGGTAAATCCTGATATCTTTCTTAACGATAAATTGTGAGCGGGGCTTTGACTTGTTTTCAAGTTTTGCAGCTTCCTTAAGGTTGAAGGTCTCAGAATGGTAAACAAGCTTTTCAGGATCTAATTCCTTTCTTCCGAAGATTCGGTTTTCAGGAGTCACGATCATGGCATCGATCTTTTCGATCGTTGCTTTGTCAGACCATTTGATTGTTTGTGCCTTCTTCCAGTCAACCCTGAATTGGCCGTCCACTTCTTTACCATAGCTCATCTGGGTAGCTGCGATTGAATCGCGAACCCAATTGGTGAACTGACGATACTCGTTGTTGGTAATTTCGGTGGCATCCATCCAGAATCCGTTAATGGAAATCTGCTTGTTGCGGGCCGTGTAAGCATAATTCACATCCTCATCGCTGGGACCCATATGAAAGGTTCCCGGTGGAATGTAGATCATACCAGGCGGTTTTGTAAGGTTGTACTTGTTTCCAGGAGCTACTCCGTGGAGTTGACCATCGTTGGGTAATCCCTTGGATGACTTTCCAAGTTTTCCGCAACCTGCCACGATGAACATCGCCGCAAAGGCCATCAGAGTGGATAGGTTTTTCATTTTCATATTATTAAAGGGTATTGGGCAAAAATACTGTTTTGACAACATCTCTAACACAAGTTTAAAGTTTATTTTCTAAAAGTCAAAGCGTCTGAAGGCAGAATTTTAAACGCTACCCTACAAGTTATTATTGTATAACGAAATGCAAAGTTTCATGCAGTTTCCAATAGTCGGACAAAACTGGAAAAATCGCTTGAAGGGTGAAGACAATTGTAATTTTTACATAGGAAGATAAGCGGTTGCAGGGCTACAGTTTTTCCTCTTAATAAAGGGAAGAAATCATTTGGCTCTTCAGCGGATTGGAATACTCTGTGCGGAATGAAGATAAATAAAATTTGATTCCGTAAATCCCTAATTTTCTTGCCTGTTAGAACGATTTCAGGAACCTGTTTGATGATCGATTGCAATAACGATGCCCAGACCCCAAACGATGTTGGATAACTCACAATCACATGTTCCAAACCACGCACCATTTCCAGCGATCGTTCCCTCCATTCCGGTTTATCAAATACGATTGATAAATAAAGGAGGTTGTGTGCCATTATCGCATTACCCGAAGGTATCGCGCCATCATACACTTCTTTCTTCCTGACTATAACGTCAGATTGTTGTTCATTCGTATAAAAAAAATATCCACTTTCTTCTTCGCCAAAAAATTGAATGATCAACTCAGTAATCCCATTGGCTTTTTGCAAATATTCCTCCTTGCCTGTTATCTCCTGTAGACTAATCAAGGCAGAAACCAGGTATGAAAGATCGTCCAGGAAGGCCGGGTATTTCGCCTTTCCCTCCTTATAAGTATGGAACCAGGTTATCCCATCCTCGCCCTTGAAAGCTTTCAGTATAAATTCCATGTTCCGTTCTGCCAACCTAAGAAATCGATCATCGCCAGTTGCCATGAATGCCTTACTGCATGCCTGGTTCATTAATGCATTCCAGCCCAAAAGAATCTTATCATCTAATAGAGGCCGGATCCTCTTTGATCTTTCTTCAAAAAGAACCTGTTTTCCTCTGGAAATCACTGCTTTGAACTCATGCTGACTAATATTCTTTTCCTGGATGAATTCTTCTTCCGGTTTCAAAACACGAAGAATAGTTTTATGCTCCCAATTTCCTCCTGGACGGATATCATAATAACTATTAAAAAGAGCAGCATCAGGTCCAAGCAGTCTATTGACCTCATCATGATCCCAGACATAAAACTTTCCCTCCACTCCTTCGCTATCAGCATCCAGGGCACTGTAAAATCCATCTTCAGGTGACATTAATTCCCTTTCGATAAAGTCAACCGTTTCATATATGACTTCCCGGTACCGCTTTCTCCCGGTTAATTGGAAGGCTTCACTAAGCGTAATTATCAATAAAGCATTGTCATATAACATTTTTTCGAAATGCGGGGCTAACCATTCACTGTCGGTTGAATATCTGGCAAACCCTCCCCCCAATTGATCATAAATTCCTCCCTGGATCATCTTATCCAGACTAAGAAGTGCATGTTCCAGGCTTTTCTCATCCTTCCGGTAATAATAATCACGCAACAAAAGTTGTATTGAAAATGTTTGTGGGAATTTTGGAGCCTTACCAAAACCACCATCTGTCTTATCTGCGTTCTTCATCAGGTTTTCAGCCAGGGTGGTTAGTGTTCCCTCCTCCATTTCCTTTGTCTCCCCTTTTCGGATTCCAAATTGGTTAGACTCAAAAATGTGCCTGGTTAATGTCTCAGCCTGTGAATACAATTCATCTTTCTTCTCATTATATGCCTGTGAAATTGAGAGCAGGATCTCTTTCCATGAGGGTCTATTGAATGCCCTGGATGGTGGAAAATATGTACCTCCGTAAAAGGGCTTTCCTTCAGGAGTAAGAAATACATTTAAGGGCCATCCTCCACTTCCACTGATTGCCTGAACGGCATCCATATAAATATGATCGAGGTCTGGCCTTTCCTCACGGTCTATTTTGATATTAACGTAATGCTTGTTCATGAGACTAGCTGTGGCCTCATCTTCAAAACTTTCCCGTTCCATTACATGGCACCAATGACAGGCAGCATACCCGATGCTGACAAGGATGGGCTTATCTTCTTTCTTAGCTTTTTGAAGCGCTTCTTCACCCCAGGGATACCATTCTACTGGATTATGGGCATGCTGAAGAAGATACGGACTTGATTCATGAACGAGGTGATTGGTAAACTTGTGCGGCATAGAAGGATTGCTACTAATGTAGTCCTTATTAAAAATCAAACCAGCAAGTGGGGAGCGAAGATGGATTATTTTTTCTTTGGGCCGAGATATTGCTCGAGCGCAGCAACCATGGAAGGAGTTTGAGGTTGCGGAGCCTTAATCGCGAGAGTCAAACCAGCATCCTCAACCGCTTTGGAAGTGTTGTTCCCAAACGCGCCGATGATAGTGCCGTTCTGCTTGAACTTGGGGAAATTGTCAAAGAGGCTTCTCACTCCACTGGGAGTGAAAAAGCAGATGATATCAAAGTCGTGGCCCGTGAAAATCGGTTTTACATCATTACTGATGGTGCGATACATAAATGGTGTGGCGTACTCGCACTTATTATTCTTAAGCCAGTTCACAATTTCATTGTCCTGCTGATTTTCAGAACATGGGTAGAGGAACTTTTCATTCTCCTTATGCTTGTTGATCACATCAAGCATGCTCTTATTTGTCCCGTCTGCTCCATAGAAAACCTTTCTCTTTCTATACAGGATAAATTTTTGGAGATAAAGGGCAACAGCCTCAGTTATACAGAAGTATTTTGTGTCCTGGGAAATGCTAACCTTCATTTCCTCGCAGGTCCGGAAGAAATGATCAATTGCATTCCTGCTGGTGAAAATGACAGCTGAAAAATTTTGTATTTCGACCTTTTGTTTGCGGAACTCCTTGGAAGGAATAGGCTCTAACCTGATGAACGGATGAAAGGATAATTCAACATTATACCTTTTCGCCAATTCAAAATACGGCGACTTATCCGTATCCGGTCTGGGCTGGGTAATCAGGATTTTTTTTGAGTGGTTCGCGCCGTTAACCCCATGTTTAACCATAATGATCTGGCTAAGTTTTCGCTAAATTAATTACTCGTTTCCACCATCCGTAATAACACCTTGTAAATCAAAAGAAGAGGTGCTATTTCGAAGGCACAAATGTAGAGAAAAAAGTGTAGAAAGTTGATTTTTATTTCAGTTCTCATAGGCTTATAGGTGAATACAAACCGATAAAAGAACAAGACGAGAATTACTATAAGTGATAGAGTGACAAAGACTTGCTTCATCCCGCTAGGTTGAAAAACTATCAATACCAGAAAAGGAAGGAGAAAGATGCCTAACATCTTATTAACAAGAAACACCACGAAAATGTAGGTGTCTGTAGCCTTTGTTATTCCAAAGGTCCATCCTATTGCTTTGAGGAAAACCAGCTTGCCCAGATAAACAACTGCCAGAAGTAAGACGCAGTAGGAAGTCTGAATCCAGAAATCCTTAACGGCATTTACTCCATAAAAGTCCAATAACAGGCTTGTGTAAAATCCGCCAGTCAAAAGAAACAAAATGTTCAGCAAAATTGATGGCAAAGGGGCCTGAAGGACTTGTTCCCGAAGTTGCTGTTGTTTCAAGGTGATCCTCAAAAAAATTGCAAATAGATTGTTTACATACCTGCTGAAGATTGTCCTTATAATTCCGAAATAAAAGAAAAGTCCAAGTATCACATAGAAATAAGGGTCAGTATCGGGGGCAATTCGTCTAAGCTCTCTTCTTCGTTGTGCGTTTCCCAAAAAATTGAAATGAGCATTTTCCTGCAACATGGCCGCCAGATTATGAGCGAAGAATTCCCCTGCTACGTTAAATGGTGAAACCTTCAACCCTGAATCCAGAATTACAATTTTCGCGACGGGAGCAAGAGAATCAGGTAAAACCAGGTTTGAAGTATCCTGAGAGGTTGAGACAATAGGCAGACTGTCTTGAACTTTTGCTGATGTATCCGGTTCAACCTGGGAATAAGTGATTAGATAATTGAGGAAAAATAGGATTAAGGTCGCTAAAGCTTTGTTCACAAATTTTGGTGGTTGCAGTGCAAAAATAGTCTGGACTGATATTTCAAGAAAATAGTTTTGATTCTAGAACAGTGTTACGAATCCCAAATGGATTTTCGATTGCCGAAGATCGAACTTAACATCATTGCGTTTTCCAGCAGCATAGGATATGTTGAATATCCCAGCCTTTGTTTCAAATGCAAGTCCTAATCCTGCTCCCAGGTAATTGTTTTTCGTACTTGTTGAATTCTGTTTATTTCCCGACAATCCCAGGTCAATAAAGCTGAAAAGAAAAGAATTTGTACCGATAAGATATCTGTACTCACCTGTCAGTACAACAAAGCTTGACACAAAAATGCTTTCTTCATCAAAACCTCTCAGGAGTTTATAGCCTCCGATCTGAAATAATTCATTCCGAAAGATGCCAGGGCTTTGAAACCATCCCAGCTCTACCCCGGTCTTAAAGGTTGATACTCTCGTCAAAGGGAAATAGTGGGCGGCCGTCATTCGAACACGGAATTGATAGCTTTTTGCTTTGATGGAATCATAAAGGCTTTCATACTGGAAGCTCGGATCACTGGGATTGCGCAATTTCAGGATTGCGGGACTTTTTTTGACATTCCTTGTTCCGGCGGTTGCATGGATCAATAACTCATTTCCTTTCGTGGGATTAAATCTGTAATCAGTTTTTACAAAATTGTAAGAGACTCCAAAATTGACTGAACTAATATCAGCAACATCAGGAAGTTTCCTGGTGATCAACACCTGGACCGTATCAAGATTCAACACATTTGTTTTCTGGTTTTGTAAATAGATGCTCGCAGTTTGGAAGGATGTAGCGTTATACTGTATGCCTAAAATCATGTTCACATTCACATAGGAAGAATCCTTCTTGTACAGATCAAAAGAAGTATTGATGCCGAAGAGTGTCTTGAATAAATATGGTTGCTGAAAAGAAATATTGAGCCTGGGTGATTTGGGCAGGAATTGTTGCCAGTTTAAACCGATGGACTCCCCATTGCCGATAGCATTTTTCAAATTGATATTGGCTTCACCTGTCACGAGTAATTTACCAGACTGCTCATTTGAAGGAAGCAATCCTACAAGGACGTTCACCTGACTGCTTTTTTTCTGTTGCAGATGCAAATTCAAAACAGATCCGGTGCCCAGCATTGATAGCGTCCAGGGTTGTTGTTCTTGCAGATATGGCAATTCTCTGATCCTTGCGCTTATCTTCTGTAATTTTTCTTTCTGATAAAACCCACCATTGGGCAGATCAAGATATTGCTGAAGGAATTGGTTGGAGATTCTGGCATTTCCGTAAATCCTGATGCTGTCGATCTTGTACTTTGGTCCTATCTCTGCCTTTAATATTCCGCTCATTTCGTTTTCTCCTGTCAAACTGATACTATCGATATAGACCTTTGCAAAAGGATATCCATTGTTTTCATAATAACTAAGAATTTTTTCCTGGATCGCCTGGTACTGATCAAGATTGAGTGGCTTATTAAGGAAATGTTCATCATCCCAGGCTACTAGTGCAAGCACCTTTTTCTCTATCCCTGATGTACTCAATCTTGCCCATTGGAAAGGTTCGCCTGAAAAAAGGTGAATAGTAGTAGTGTCAGTTGTATATGAAATGCTGTCGATGGAGGCTGTTGCATAACCTTTGCCTTGCATCTGCACTGGCAAATTCTCAACATATCTTCCAAGCTCATCCTGTGTCCTGAAATTGGTCTGAAGTTTCAGGGTTTTTATGAAACTACTATCCTTATCAACAGGAATTATTCTTAATGAAAATTGAGCATGGGCAGGAGAAAGAGAGAAGTGGATACAGCCAATTATAAGGTAAAGATGATATAGTCTTAATTTTGACATCCGTTCTTCAGGAAATTAGTTTGGTTCAAAGGCCTTTACGTTTGCCTGGTATAGAAAATCCATTTGCGGCACTCAACAATCTATTCCACAAATTTCACGAATGGCAGGCATATATATACATGTTCCATTTTGTAAACAGTCCTGCCTGTATTGCAATTTTCATTTTTCAACTTCATTGAACCTTAAGAACGAGTTTGTAAAGGCTTTATTGAGGGAGATTGAACTTCAGAAGAATTATCTGGAAGGTGAGGAAATTGAAACGATTTATTTGGGAGGAGGTACGCCCAGCCTTCTTTCTTTGGCTGAATTAGATTCAATTCTTTCCAAATTGCGTGATCATTTCAAAATATCTCGGGATGCAGAGATGACGCTTGAGGCAAATCCTGATGATATCACAAGTGAAAAAGCAAGTGGTTGGCGCCTGGCTGGGATTAACCGCCTCAGTATTGGCGTACAATCCTTTTTTGGCAATGATCTCCTTTGGATGAACCGCGCCCATACCGCGGATCAGTCTTTAAAAAGTTTGATGCAAATAAAGGAGGCTGGATTCAATAACCTTTCAGTCGATCTGATATATGGCTCGCCTCAACTTACTGATCAGAATTGGATGGAAAACCTGAGAATTGCGGGAGAGATGGGTATTCCACACCTTTCCTGCTATGCGTTGACGGTTGAGCCACAAACAGCCCTTCACCATTTGATAGTGAAGAATCAGATGCAGGATGTAAATAGCGAAGACCAGGCGCGCCAGTTTCTGATGCTGCAGGAATGGAGTGCAAAAGAAGGCTATGATCATTATGAGATCTCAAACTTTGCAAAACCGGGTTTGCGGAGCCGTCATAATACCTCCTACTGGCAACAGAAAAAATATCTCGGACTTGGACCCTCCGCTCATTCCTTCAACGGCTTTTCACGTCAATGGAATATTTCCAATAATCCTAAATACATCCAATCAATAGCAAACGAGGAATTACCATTTGAAATAGAGACGCTCACTCCTGTCCAAAAGCTTAATGAATATATCATGGTTTCACTGAGAACAGCAGAAGGAATAGATCTGAATTATATTAAGAAAGAATTTGGAGAAGAATTCGCAATTAAACTTGTAGCGAATTCAGGACGATATTTGTCCAATGGACTTGTAGAGCAAAATGATAATAAAATTAGATTGACAAATCAGGGGAAATTCCTGGCGGATGGAATTGCAGCAGAACTCTTTTTAATTTGAAAATTTGAAGATTTGATAATTTGAAAATGGAAGAACCTAGCGTCATTGCGAGTCCTGAGCGGAGTCGAAGGGGCGGTTAAGCTTAATCTGAGATTCTTTTTGATTTTCCGAAGTGTTCCTTCAGGTATTTCACCAGCTCATTAACCATTAGGCAGCCCACCATCAGGAGGATAAAAGTGAATCCGATATTTTGGTAAGAGAGGGGCATACATTTTTTAGGTTCGAAGCGGGAGTTTAGTTGGTAATCAAAGCTATTCAAGTTCACCATTCAGAACTACCACTTTAACTATTAGACGAGGAATTGCTCCAAATGGTTAATGGCTTCTGAATGTTTAACATTTTGCCAGAGAATTTTATAGACCGTTTCCGCTATAGGCATCTCAGCTTTCACTTCTTTATTGATTAGGTAAATACACCTGCTGGCATTATAACCTTCTGCTACCATGTTCATTTCAAGCTGAATAGCCTTGACAGAGTATCCTTTTCCAACCATATTCCCGAACGTGCGGTTTCTGCTGTACAGGGAATAGCAAGTCACCAGGAGATCCCCGAGGTAGACCGAGGCGGCATAGTTTGCATTTTTCCGGTGAGTGACCGGATCTTCAATTTCATGTATTCCAACCTCAATTCGTCCAACTCCGAGTTTTCGAAGAAAGCCAGCCATTTCATCCGCACTGTTTGCAATCAATACACTAAGGAAATTATCACCGTATTCCAGACCATGAGCGATACCTGCTCCCAACGCGTAAATATTTTTAAGAACGGCCGCATACTGAACACCATAAACATCAGTATTGACAATTGTATTGATGTAAGCTGAAGCAAAAGATTTTGCGATGCCTGAACATGTTTCTTCATCAATACCTGAAAAAGTGAGATAGGATAATTTCTCTGCGGCTACTTCCTCTGCATGGCAGGGACCCATAATCGTAAAATAATTTTCGAGTGGCACCCCAAATTCATTCTTGAGGTAATCATTCAGAAGCAGATTATTTTCTGGAAGAATTCCTTTGACTGCAGAAACGATTTTCTTTCCTGTCAAACTTTCGGGGCCAAGTGAATTCAAAGTATCAGTAATATATGCAGAGGGGACCGCTATAATTATGCAATCAGATTTTTCTACTATTTCATTCACATCACTACTAAGAAAGAGAAGGGATGTATCAAAATATACTGAGCTTAAATAATTAGGATTGTGATGCCTGGAGCGAATGTGCTGACTGATACTCTCATTCCTCACCCACCAGTTAAGAGAGATCTGATTGTCCGTTATGATCTTTGCTAAAGCCGTGGCCCAACTCCCGCTGCCGATGATACCGATCTTCATACAGACGTAATTTAACCGCAAAGGCGCGAGGACGCAAAGTTTCGCCAGAAATCAATCCTCTTCATTTTCAAATCTTCAAATTTTCAAATTCTCAAATTTGTTTTATTTCTTGTCAAACAACTGATCTTTCGGAACAACTTTCACCTTCGTTCCATCTTTTAATGTTTTGCTGACAGTACTATATGGACCAACAATTATTTCATCGCCTTCTTTCAATCCATTGATCACTTCAATATGATTGATGTCCTGGATATCAGTTTTAACGATGATCTTCTTGACCTTACTATCCGTCTGCAATACAAAAACTACTTCCTCCAGATCTGAAGAAGAATTCTTGGATTCTGATTGATCACCATCTGTATTTTCTTCTTTTTTATCGAAGCTGCTTTTCTCACTATTTACTGCTTTATCGCTTCCTTTTTCTCTGGTCGTAACGGCATTGATTGGAACAGACAAAACATTCTCATGTCGTTTTGTTTGAATATCAGCACTGGCGTTCATGCCCGGACGAAAAGGAAAATTCTTTGGCTTGGTTGGATCGATAAGATCTTTGTATGAACTCTGCAACAATCGAATTCTGACCTCATAATTAGTAACATCGTTGGTTAGAGCTGCCTGAGTAGTTCCAGCTCCTTTATTGCTGCTCGCGATCTGCGTTACAATCCCCTTAAATTTTCTGTTATTGTATGCATCCACTTCTACGAGTGCGGAATCACCAAGATGAACTTTCGGAACATCATTTTCTCCTACATCTACTCTTACTTCCATAACACTCATGTCAGCAACACGCATCATTTCTGTTCCTACGTTGAAACTGTTTCCCGCTACACGTTCTCCCTTTTTCACACTTAGAAGGGATATCACTCCATTCATGGGAGCAACAATTGTTGTACGTCCCAGGTCTTTATTAGCTCTTGTTAGATTGGCCTGAGCACTCTGCACTCCCGCCTGTCCGGAACGAATACTCTGGAGAGCGGCATTATAATTAGCCTGGGAAGTCCGAAAAGCAACTTCGGCCTGTTCAAATTCAGCCTGTGAGATGACTTTGTCATCAAGTAATTTCTTCTGACGGTTGTAGGTATTTTGTGCTTGATTCATGGTGCTTTTCAGTGCTTCAAGCTGGGCGGAACTATTATCAACATTCGCTTGTTGTTGTGCAACCAGTGCTGCGGCCTGATCTTTTTCGGTTGAATAAATATCAGCATAGATCCTGGCCAGCAATTGTCCTTTCTTCACGCTATCGCCTTCCTGAACCATGAGCTCTACGATCTCTCCGGAAATATCCGGACTGACCTTCACTTCGATCTCAGGAAATATCTTTCCACTGGCGGTGACCGTCTCAATAATGGTGCGGCGACTCACTTTCTCGGAAGATACTTTAAGCCCTTCCTCTTTGCCGAGAGCACCTCCGGCCTTTAATGCTACCAGGGTTATGATGACGACCACTAAACTGATAATGATCCAAAGCAACTTCTTCTTCATATAGAAATTTTTTCAGCTTTATGCCGGTACCTACTCCGGACAAATTGGTTTGGTTATAATTTGATGCCTTGTCCTTTATAGAATTCAAGGACTTTCATTTTGAATACATAATCATATTGAGCCGATACCAAATCGATCTTTGCACGGAATAAGTTGGATTGGCTGGTGATAAGATCAATAGTATTGAGCAAACCTATGCTGTACCTTTTATTTGCAAAATCAAATGCTCGTTGAGAAGTTTCTACTGCTTTTTGCGAGGCCTTGAATTTCTCAAGTGCCGCGAGGGCTGTGCTGTAGGCTGTATAGATATCCTGTTTGATCCTGTAAACATCCGCCTCCCTTATTAATTGGAGGTTCTTCACATTAAGTTTTGATCGCTCGAAATTTGTCCTCAGGCTTCCTCCATTGAATATCGGAATGTTCAGTCCAATTCCAACATTTTGGCCAAGGTTCAGGTCTATCTGTCTGAAATAAGAAACTCGTTTGATCTGCCCTGTTACCGGATCAACATCTCTATAAAGATTGAAATACTGACTTCCTATGCTTGCTCCAGCTGTTAGGGATGGATACATAAAACCCTTTGCAGCATCTACTCTCTTCTCAGCCGCCTTGATCCGGAGTTCATTAACCTTCTGCTGTGGTAGATTGGCAACCGCAAGGCTGTAGACAGCTTCAGGTTGAAGTTCTGCAATGGGTTCAATAGGTACCTGATCTGCCGGTGGGGTTTCCAGGTCAAAAGGAGCAGCAACGTCCAAGTTGAGCAAAGCCTTCAGCAGAATAATGTTTTGATCGAAATTGGAAACGGCCGTGATATAGTTTGAACTATCAATAGCAAGTTGTGATTCAAATTGCGCAGCGTTCAATTCGGGCAGAGATCCTGCAGACACCTGCTTCCTTGTATTTTCTAATTGCGCAGCAGTGAGGCCAATCTGGACACCTGCAATGTTCACCTGTTCTTTTGAAAGCAAAATTGTAAGATAGGAGGCGGCAATATTGAGGGCAACGTCATTCTTTATCTTATCGACATTCAAACGTGATGCTTCAGCTTCAAATTCATCCGCCTTGATCGTATTGCGTTTGCTAAACCAGTTGAATATATCAACATTGGAATTGAGGGAAAAAGAATTACTGAAAGTGCTTTGTGAAATGATATTCTGCGTTGCAAAATCACGTGCACGTCCCCAACCCCAGCCTGAATTAGTATTGAACATGGCGGTTGGATATTGAGAAAGTCTTGATTGGTTCAATTGCAGCTCATCGAATCGTTTCTGAACATCAGCCTGCCTTACAGAAATATTATTGGTAAGAGCATACTCCACCAACGATCGCAAATTCCATTTCTGTTGGGCGTGTGAAGTTGTCGCTAATGCAATGAAGATGCTCGCGACCAGTAATAGTTTTCTCATCATAGTGCAAAATTATTCGCATGAAAATCATGTTTCAAAATTATCCATGCAGCCTCAGGCGGACGAAGATATTGATTAGGGATTTTCAAAATATGCCGTTTAAACTAATGTTTTATTAATTCACAGCCGCAAATGCCTGTTCAATGTCCTTGATCAGGTAATCGGCCTCTTCCAGTCCAAAATAGAATCGGATCATTTTGTGTTCACGGTATCGGGGATTGAATTGGTCAGGGCGTAAAGGTGCACACCTGGGTATAACAAGACTTTCGTGGCCTCCCCAGCTGACAGCCATCTTTATGTGACGCAAGGCCTCGCAGAATGTTACGATCTGTTCACGTCTTTCTGCCTTCATTACTATAGTGATCAATCCACAGGCCCCTTTCATTTGTTTTGTTGCCAGTTCATACTGAGGAAATGAAGGGTCAAGAGGAAAGAGCAATTCCTCAACTGCTGGATGCTTGCTTAGGAACTCCACTAATTTTTCGGTGGTTCCTGAGATCTTTTCAAACCTTGCCGGCAGTGTTCTTAGGCCCCTTAAAAGAAGCCACGCATTGAAGGGTTGGATCCCGCTTCCCACACTGAGATATTCACTGTCAAAAATCTTCCTGATCATAGCTTTTGAGCCGCTCAATACTCCACCCAGCGTATCACTATGTCCACTTATATACTTAGTGGCGGTTTGCATGGAAAGATCGATCCCCATCTCTATTGGTTTCTGATATAGGGGACTGCAATAGCTATTATCGCAATATGTGATGATTCCCTCAGCTTTTGCAAGCTCGGCTACGGCCGGTAAGTCCTGCATAGCAAAGTCCCATGAATTGGGAGATTCAAGATAGATAAGTGAGGTATTCGGCAAAATTGCCTTTTCAAAGTTCTCGATCTGCGTTCCATCAATATAGGTGGTGGCGATACCAAACCTTGGAAGGATCACGTCAAAAATTCTCTGTGCCCAGGTATAAGGTTTCTTAACAGAGACAATATGATCACCTGACTTCACATTGGCAAAAACCCCGGCAAAAATTGCTGCAGCCCCGCTGTTGAAAATGAGACAGTCTTCCGCTCCATCAAGCGCAGCAAGTTTTTTGCGAAGGATGTCAACTGTTGGATTGATACCCCGGCTGTACAAGTAACCACCCATTTCATCTTCAAATGCTGATTTGAGATCATCAACCTTGTTGAATGCAAAATTGCTTGTTTGAATAATGGGCGGTGCAATGGCGTTGAAATATTGCTCCCTTTCTTCACCAAGTTCATTTAAAATATAGGAGAGGTCATGAGACATCAGGTACTTTTGGTTTGGTTCGAACAATCAGAAAATATAATAAGGTAAAGCCGATCAATACGCAAGTCCCAGTCAGGGCGATCATCGGTGTATTAATTGCAATACTGGCTGATACAAATACATAAGCCAGGATAAAAATAATGGTCATCAGAGGGAATAACTTCATCTTATAAATGCCCTTCCCATCAAGATGCTTCGTCCGTTTGCGAAGGATGAAAAGAGTGGCGGCAGAAGTAGCCATACCAAATGAATCCAGGAATATGCTAAAACTGAGGATTTTGTCAAAGGTTTCAGCAAAAAAAACAACCACCATCGCAATAGATGCAAAAACCGTAAGCGCAACTACATAAACCCCTTTGCTTACAGATTTCTTCTGGAAGATGCTTGGCAGTACTCCATCCTCGCTCATTGCATACATAACACGTGGATTACTTAGCAACGAAACATTCACATACGCGAGGACTGAAAGGAAAAGCATAACAGAGAAGGCATTCGCGCCATCCTGGCCAAACATTTTTGAAACTACTATGGAAGCTATGGGAATATCACTCTTAGCCTTGAGTTCATTAAATCCTATCACATTATAATATGCAACGTTTGCAAGCAGGTAAAGGAGAATGATGATAGTTATTGCGATAAAAATACCTCTTGGGATATTTTTTGACGGTTGATTGACCTCACTTCCAAAATTGATCGTCTGCTGGTATCCGCCATAGGTAAAGGAAACGGCAACAAGACATAATCCGAAAGAAGTAATGATCTCATTCCAGCTGCCATTTACCGGTTGCATGAGCGGCACATTACTGGTGGCATGGGCTGCAGGATAAAATAAAGACATGATCAACAGCAAAACCATAGAAATCTTGATGATCATTAGTACATTCTGAGTTTTTGAACTCATCTTAAGTCCAATAATATTTACCCCATAAAAAAGAAGAATCGCAAATATTGCAATGATTTGAGTTATCCCCTGACTAGGAGTTTCCATGAACACATTCGTAATATATCCTGCACCAATGAGGGCTACCCCTGAAATGGAGGCAGCGTTCGAAATCAGGATGCTGCAGTTTAATGCAAATGCTATGGAGGGATGATAAGCATATGAAAAGACCTTGTAGTAGCCGCCCGTTACAGGATATCTGGACCCAATTTCTGCATAGGTCAACGCACCACAGAGAGCGACCAGTCCGCCAACGATCCAGGCAGTAAAATAAATTGAAGGAGTCAAGGCTGCGTTTGCCGCGTCCCTGGAAGTTCTGAAAATACCCATGCCAATAACCAGTCCTATCACGATCATGGTCAGATCGAAGAGGTTTAGTTTTGGTCTGTTGGTCATGGAATGAAGATAAAGAATCCCAGTCTTTACCTTTGAGTTACATCCTCATCGATGCAAAAAATCTTTGGTTCTATAATTCTTCTTCTTATCGTGCAATCCTCCATCGCGCAGGTTAATGAGGATTCTGCGGCAGTACTTGATAAGGTTGTAGTAACTGCTTTCGAACAGAACAGGAGTACCAAACAATCTGGATTTGCCATTACGCGATTAAATTTCAGCAATGCTGACAGGAGCAATAAAGGTTCTTTTATAGCAGGCTTTAATTCCGTTGCCGGGGTACGAATGGAAGAACGATCTCCCGCCAGTTACAGGATCAATATCCGGGGTAGTGCACTTCGATCTCCATTTGGAGTGAGAAATATAAAGATTTACTGGAATGATCTTCCAGTAACTGATCCAAGCGGTAATTCATATTTTAACCAATTTGCTTACAACAACTTTTCCTTCCTGGAGGTTTACAAAGGTCCGGTTAGCAGTATGTATGGTGCCGGGACAGGCGGACTTATATTGATGCAAAGTTTTGAATCTTCCTGGAAGCCTTCCGTAAAAGCAGAATACGTTGTGGGGAATTGGGGTTTACATAATATTCTATTGAGTACCTCATTTGGCAATAAGGATAATCACTCTCTAATAACTTATTCCCATCATGAAGGGAATGGGTACCGTGATCACAGCAGGATGAAAAGAGATAATGCAACTTTTGTGACCGAGAATAAGATCTCAGAAAAGCAACAAATAAAGGCAAGCATTCTTTTTAATAATCTATTTTATGAAACTCCGGGTGGACTGACGTTGACTGAGTTTAATGCTAATCCTAAATCAGCTCGGCCTGCAGCCGGTGGATTTCCTTCTGCTGATGGAGCAAAGGCCGCAATATTTCAGAAAAATTTTCTTGCAGGCCTGAGTCATATTTATTCATTCAATCATTCGATCAGAAATACTACTGTTCTTTACGGTTCATTCGCGGAAATCAAAAACCCAACGTTCCGTAATTATGAAAGACGGATTGAACCCAGTTTTGGCGGCAGATCGGTTTTTAGTTATACCAAAAAAACTGACGAAAAGAAGATAACCCTGGTTTCCGGAATTGAAATTCAACACGCGTTCTTCAATACCCAAGTATCAAGGAACCGACAGGGGATTCCTGATACCCTGCAAACAAATGATGATGTCCGATTTAACAACATGAGTATTTTTTTTCAGGCAGATGCCGAATTGAGGAACTGGATTCTAACAGGAGGACTTAGCCTGAATCGTTCCGATGTTTCGATTTTAAGATTGAATAAATATCCTGTCATAAAACAAAGTCGCGAGTATAATAGTGAATGGTCGCCCAGGATTTCAATTTTACGAAAATTGGGTGATCAGATTTCAGTTTATGCTACGATCACCAAGGGCTTTTCACCTCCAACTATATCTGAATTATTACCATCAACAGGAGTTATCAGCACATTTCTTGAAGCAGAATCCGGAACCAACTATGAAATAGGAGCCAAGTGGGCATCAAGAGGTTTTCAAATTGAACTTAATGGATATTACTTTCGACTTAACGATGCCCTGGTTGGAAGGAAGGATAGCAGCAATGCAGATTTTTTTGTAAACGCAGGTAACACGAAGCAAAAAGGTATTGAATTGAGTTCATCTTACTTCAAAGGTTTTTCACCAACCTCGGTATTCAGAACTTTAATGACAAGCCTTGCGTATACCCTATCAAATTATCGATTCGGGTCTTATAGAAAAGAAACCACGGAATTCGGAGGGAAGCGCCTTCCAGGAGTTCCGGAAAATACAATTTCAATTCTTGCTGATCTTCAACTCCGGAATGGAATTTATTTGAATTCGACTTTTTATTTTGCTTCGAAAATATTTATGAATGATGCCAATACTATTTCTGCAGATGACTATTCATTGCTTGGAATTCGTCTTGGATATAAGCTTCTGTCCAAAAAAGCACGATTGAATTTTTATGTTGGTTCTGATAATTTGATGAACCAAACGTACAGTCTTGGCAATGATATTAATGCCGCAGGTGGACGATATTACAACCCCGCAGCCTTAAGGAATTATTATGGAGGAATTGCCTGGGAGCTGAATTATTAAAGAACCAGATATTTGTCCACCACCCTTAAAAAAAATAAAGATTTACCGGAAGGATTTACTATTACATTTGCCCAGATTTTGGTTCCCGCTTAGCGGGATGAAAAGGGAAGTCGGTGGGAATCCGACGCTATCCCCGTAGCTGTAAGGCAAGACGTAAACCCAAATCGTGACGCGTGAATCGTGAGACGTGAAACCTGAGTTCAGTTTTCGAATCTCATTTTTCTACTTCTCAAATAACAACTACCGACTCACGACTGACGAATCACGATTAGCGACCGCTGATTTAAAGGGTTCGTCACAGCTGATCTTCAAACCACTGTTCCGAAAGAACGGGAAGGTAATCAGCGATAATGCCAAGCCAGAAGACCTGCCAGGATCACCACAACATTCTTTACAGCTTTCGGGTGAAAAGCACGGAATGTAAACCTTAACAAAGTTTACCTTCTTCGCCATTGTTTGTATTGCACAAACGTTTTCTCGGAAGCAGTCACAAAAAAATTTTTTTATGAAAAAGAAAAATTCGTTTGTGGCTGCGGTATTCATCGGCAGCCAATTGTTCGTCAACAGTTTTATCAAAGCCCAGGAACCTGATTCTACCGGGTTCAAAAATCTGAACGTGGTAACGGTTATAGGAACCAGAACTGAAAAGAAGCTTTCAGAAGTTCCTAAATCTGTTACTGTCTTTACTTCAAAGGATATTGAAAGTCTCCCTTACCAGAACGTTGCGGATCTTCTTTCAAGGAGCGAAGGAATCTTTGCAACAGGCACATTCCAGACCCCGGGTTCTCTTCAGTATCTGTTCCTTCGCGGAGCTGATGCAAGGCACACACTCATCATGATGGATGGTGTGAAAATGAGTGATGCGGCAACCCCGGATAACAGCCTTGATCTAAGTGAGCTTTCCCTTGCGAATGTTGAAAGGATCGAGATCGTGAGAGGATCACAAGGCACTTTATATGGTTCCTCTGCAATTGGCGGTTCGATCAATATCATCACCAGGAAAGGACGAAAGGCTGGATTCACTGGTAATCTCAAATCAAAGACGGGAAACTTTGGAAAGAAAACAATTGCTTCGACCAATAGTGCAGGCCTTGGATACACCGCAAAATCAGGTTGGTATATAAATGGCGAGTATCTGAACAGCTTTAGTAATGGTTTGAATGCTACCACCAACAATGGCACCAATGCTTTTGGATTCCAGGGAAATGAACGAGATCATTTTTATAAGCAGGATGTGGCAACAAAAACCGGATTCACTAAAAATGGATGGGATATCTATGCCGGTTACCGAAAGGTTAAACAGGAAAATGATATTGATGATGGTGCTTATAAGGATGATGAGAATTATGTCGTGAATTATGATCGGGAACTTTATAGCTATGGAATAAGCAAGAAACTAAATGAGGGCTTTTCTATTCAATTTTTTGGAGGATATACAAATACTGACAGAAAAGCAGATGATGATTCTTCACTGATCTCATCCAATCCTATTACCTATGATGCTTCAACGTTCAAAAGTCGATATAATGGAAAATACCTTTCAAACGAGGTCCAGGCAGATTGGGAATTGAACAGGGTTACACTTATTGCAGGGGCAGGATTCACCGGAGAAAAAATGAATGTTAGTTCTGCCATTTTTTCCCGGGCTTTCAATTATACAAGTGAATCAGATTATGACTCACTTGGAATAAAGGCCACGACTGGTTTTTTTTATGCAAGAGGTGATTGGAGGGTTGAGTTTGATAACAAAACATCATTCAATCTGGCGGGAGGACTGAGATACAGCAACCATAACCAATTTGGAGATTTTCTGAGTTTTGAAATCAATCCGTCCTTTAAAGCCTCAGCAAATACGCTGGTGTTTGCAAATTTCTCAAGGGGATTTAATGCACCTTCACTTTATCAGCAATATGCTCCGGAGACAGATTTCAGTTCCGGAATCAGCAGAGGAAATTCCAAACTAAATCCTGAAAAATCATTCACCACAGAATTTGGATTTCGGTCCCTGATTGAAAATGTGGTTCTGATGAACCTGAGTATTTATAAGTCAGAGGTTAAAGATTTCATCGACTATGTTTATCTCTGGGAAAAATCAAAACCGACCAGTAATCTTGGGTTTAATGATTATAAAGGCGATACATACCTGAACCTCGGAAAAATGGAGAGTCAGGGATTTGAACTTGGAACGCATTTCTTTTTATCAAAGAAAATTGAAGCGAGTGCAAACATTAGTATCAATATCGGCAAATTAAAATACGAGCCTTCTTCAATTAATCAGCAAAAAACAGGAGGTCATCATGTGCAGGTGTACAATAATGGCGCATTTTTGACTGAGGCAAGCATCCAGAAACAATTTGCCAGGAGGCCTTCTTCCATTGTGAACCTTGGTTTGATTTTCAAACCAACAAGTGAATGGAGTTTTCATCTTGATTCCCGATCTGTGGGCTCAAGACCAGATGTATTTTATGACCCAGGTAAGGGACCTTTTGGCGCATTGGCAAGAAATACTGTGGATGGTTTTAGCCTTTTCAATCTTGCAGCATTTTTCAAAGCGAATAAAAATCTTAACCTCCAATTCCAATTGAATAATATCCTCAATAAGAAATATGTTGAGATCAATGGGTTTAGTACTCTGGGAAGAAGTGTGTGGCTGGGAGTGGGAGTTTCGCTCTGATTAAGTTGTCAAAATGAATGTAAAATGGAAAATGCAAAATGAAAAATATGCTTCATTTTACATTTTCTATTTTAACCTCAAAGGCGCCAAGACGCAAGGCTACGCGAAGACGTCCTTGCGAAACTTTGCGTCCTGGCTCCTTTGCGGTTAAATCTTAAGTAATAATCTTAAAATCTTTCAAGAAGCTTCCAAGATTTACAAGTGATTTTATATACCGCTCATTAATATTTCTTTTTTTCGAGAATGCACGAGAGATGATTGAGCCCAGGCTCTTCGGTACATAATAATCGAGCGTTAACTCAGTTTGATTATCCGTGATTTTTTCAAGAACATAATAGGTCAGGGCTTTTGTTCTTTCTTCAGTTTCGCTGAACTCGATCCTTTCATCAGTATAAGAATAACTGCTGGAATAGAGTATCGATTCGCCGGTTTTCATTTTGTATCTGCACCTCATGCCTATGCGTGGAAGATAGTGATCAACTTCTTCTGCTTTCTCGACACCCTCAAGCCATAGGTGTCTGAAATTAAAATCTCCAACGGCATGAAATAAGGTGATGATATCTGTATCAAATGTCCTGGAAACTGAGAAAATTTTTGACTTGTCAGAGAATTCTGGTGGTGGAGGCTGATCTGGTGAGATTTCACTCTTGAGCTGAGTCAATTGTGCGTACTCGAATTCGATTTCTCCTATCTCTGTAATTTTAGCACTCTTGCTCCAATTCATCCACCCTGGAATTCCTTCCTTCCCATCTTTCTCAAGGAGCGAATCAGTAACTAGCCAATATTCGTGCAGTTCAATATCATTCTTGAGAAGCTGATGTGCCACAATTATATCTTTTCCGATAAGTTTATTGAATTGCTTCACATTATAATTTGTAAACTCACCATAATGAGTGACTACTTTCAAAGTAAGATCAATAGCAGAGGTACATGCCTTGCACTGGCAATACTTACGAACGTTGTACGAGAACAGGTTTTTATGAAATGAACAGAACATTTTCTCTACCTGTTTGTAGAGCTGCTCCAAATCAGGACGTTCACCAAATTTGTAAAATAAGATTGCATCGCCTTCAATTTCTGAAATCTCGAGCCCGATTTCATTTGAGTTGATCAATTGCTCCAACAATTCCTGGATGATCAGGCGACTGTGATCAATCTCTCCCTCAGAGATGAAACGCGTAAAGCCACTGATATCAGGAATAAAAATTAGCCCTCTGTTTTGCATTATTTATGCTTTTGATGAGCCCGAGTTTCTTTCATACACTTTGCGAATCTTCGTGCTCTTGCGTCCTGGCGGTTAATCCTACAATCAATAAGCCAATAATCTTCCACATGCAACAACGCAAATCCAGACGACCATGGAAACTATCGCAATAGCCTTTACTTTCAACGGCATATTACCCATTGCATTTGGTGAATCAATTTTCATTTGCCGAAATATAAAAGCATTGATCCCTCCTACTCCTATCAATGCCATTTTCAACCAGAAAACTGGATCATAACCGATGGTGGTTGCGTTAGTCATGAATAACAATATGCCAGAGGGAATAATGAGGATGAGTCCACGCATGGACCAGGTCAAAAGGTGTTTTTTCAGCCCTGAAATTGGGAGATGCCTGGCCCATCCCAGCAATCTCAGGTCGAAGAGAAATGCAGGACCAACCAATATGATTATTCCAAGAATATGAACAATTTCAATGGCAGGATAAGACCAGTTTGATTGACGAATACCTGATGCCAGGGAACTGTTCTCCAGCCACTCCAGCATTGTATGCATCATCTTGGATGAAATTCCTGGTGATTAACGGAGTTCAAATTTTTTATCATCAATGAAGATCCTTTCTGCTCTCATCTCATCCTTAATTTCCTTATGAGGATATCCCACAACTCTTATCTCCTTTCCTTTAAGCAACATATCTTCTCTTACTCCACGAGCCTCCATTCGGGTAACTGGAGCGAGGTAAACTGTCCAGATCATTTTGTCGTGTTTGACCTTGGCTATCGCATGCGGATTCTCGTAAACTATGTCCTGAATTATCCCTTTATAATCGAGGGTTTTTTCCTGATCATAATTTGCCCATCCATGATGCAGAGGTTTGAATGCAAAACTTAGGAAGATCACCAGGGCAAGGGGAAGAATTTTCTTGATTGCCATAGTATGGAGTGTTAGTGAATATTAAAGGTAGGAAAATGATTGGGGACCCTGACAGGGTCAGACCCTGTCAGGGTGGGTTTTACCTAATTTACCAAACCTGGTAGATCTCTCTTGATCCTGTGAGGTACATTTCATGGTACCCCTTCATCTTCTCATTCATTTTCTTCAAAGTCTCAGTATCCTGTTTATACTTTTCCCAGCTTTGCTCGTAGGCAGTCAGGTTTTCGAACTTGCTCACCATGATTACACGATTGTATTGACCTGTCATATCGGTTAGGATGTGTTCGAGCTCATTATTATCGGCCATTACTTCCTTGAATAATTTAGCAACCTTGGATGCATTCCCTGGTTTACAAACGAAAATATCGTGGACAATGATCATAGTAAATGATTTTATAGTTAGAAAATAAATGCGTCAAATGGAATTTATGTCAATTAGTTGGACTCAACGTACTTCTTAAAATTGTCCATGATGGATTGCCAGCCGCTTTTTTGCATCTCGACTGGATTAGTGCCCTCAGCCTCAAACGTCTCAATCACCTTGGTTTTATTTCCATCAGAAGAGAAGTTTATGATCACTTTTCTTCCATCACCAAGAGTATATTCAATCAATTCATGTTCTTTGACGTTGTCATACACTCCTCCAAAATCAAACCCGAAGCTTCCATCTTTAGCTTCCATTCGTGAGGTAAATTTTCCTCCAGTCCTTAGATCGTTCTCTGCAAATGGTGTATGCCAATCTTCCGAGGCGTTACTCCATTTAGTTATGTGCTGAGGTTCGCTCCAATATTTCCATACTTTTTCAACTGGTGCATTCACCGTGGTCTCGACAGTGACTTTTGTTGCTGTTCCTGTTTCCATTTTTCCTTTGTTTAAAAATTAGTAGTTGAGATTAAATTGGTCATGCAAATTAGCCTGAGTTTTAGAAATATAAGGAGGTAAGGAACGAAAATAAGAGGGTGTTTTGCGTCATTTTGCTGTTTACAGTTAAGACAGGCTTCGTGAAACTCGATATTTCTGCTACCGTGTTGCGAAACAGTTTGTTGCCTGAAAGTGAAGCTCCGGATATTATGATTTCTTTTATAAATACTGGTCAGCTTATTGATCATAATTCCCAAATTGTTGAAATGAAAAAGTTTACTGTTCTTACCTGTTGGAAGTGTGTGGTAGTACTTACTGCCCTTTATGCCTTGGCGAATATGTAACCTCACCCGGTTTCGCGACCCTCTCGTCAAATTGAGAGAAAATATCTTTATTAAGTATTCAAACAGCGAACGCCGTTAAGGACGTGTTCTTATACGTCCTTGCTGTGCGTGGCTATGGCAAAACCTGCGGAGCGATAGGTTTTGCCTTGATTTTTTTTGTGGGACTTTTTTGTATCAAGACAAAAAAGTCCCGAACTGCTGCCGATAGCCAGCTTATTTGGTTGAAAAGCGGAGTCTTCTTATATCTAATGAATGCGATGGAGATTGAAAAATCTCAAAGAGATCCTTTCTTGCAACCATGATACAATCATTGATTTGTATCTCTCTACTTCCAAATCTATCTTGCCATCCATAAAAATTCCTCCTAATTATAAATAATTCTTCAATGGAACCTTTCCTTAAAATTTATCTCCCTCTATTCATAATTGCTTTCATAATTCTGGTATTTGTAGTTCCCTCTATAAAAGTTAATCGAGAGACAGGTATCAATCCATTTAGGTTTATTACCAATCACGACAAGGCACATGATTATGTCGGAGCATCCATGAAGGTCTTTATAATACTAATCCTGGTCGTTGTTCTTGTCTATTCCTTTTCAGATGCCGTCTATAATTTCCTGGGACCAATTTCTTACCTGGAGACGAGCAATCTTAAGATTATTGGACTTGCACTAGGACATTTAGCTGTTGCTGGAATTATGATTGCACAATGGCAGATGAAACACTCCTGGCGTATTGGAATTGATTACCAAAACAAGACCAGGCTAATAACAATTGGTTTATTTAGAATATCCAGAAATCCAATCTACTTATTCCTTATTGTTGCCTTGATAGGACTATTCTTAATTATTCCAAACGCGCTCACACTTGCTATTTTGTTTGCTGCTTACCTTATACTTCAGGTTACAATCAGGCTGGAAGAAGCTCATTTGGAAGAACAGCATGGAGAAGAATACAAAAGGTACAAAAACGATGTGCGTCGGCTTTTGTAACTAATAGAGAATATTTCATTTCGAACTACTAAATCTTCACTAACAAATATCCTGCAGCTTCATTGCTCAACGTAATTGAGTTTTTTTTGTGCGATAATGTTACTGACTTATCAAAATCTTCAACCTCAGTTACCTCGATGGTGTCGCCAATTGACAATCCGATCTTGTCCAGGTATTTCAGGAACTCATCTGAGGAATTGCCCAGTGCAATAATTGATAATTTCTTCTTTATAGGTGCCTCGGTCAATGGTTGAGTTTTGATCTTCTTCATCTTGCCATTCTCATCCGGGATTGGATCACCGTGAGGATCCACAGAAGGATAACCCAGGAAGGCTTCGAGCCTTTTTATGATGTCATCAGATTCAATATGCTCCAACTGTTCTGCAAGGTCGTGCACTTCATTCCATTTATAATTAAGCTTATCAACAAGGAAAACCTCCCAGATCCGGTGCCTCCTGATGATCTGTAAAGCCAGCTTTTTCCCTTTCTCTGTGAGTTGTATAGTCTTGTCGGCCAGCACCTCCACTAACTTACGCTCATTCATTTTCCGGACCATTTCCAACACTGTTGCAGGATTCAGATCAAGAGCTTTAGAGAGGGCCACATTATTCACCTTCTTAATCTGCTGATTTTCCAATTTGAAAAGTGTCTTCAGGTAATTTTCTTCCGAATGATGAACAAAATGCTGCATAGCTCAAATGTACAAGGTTTGACCAAAACATGAAATTTGGTCAACCAAATAAATTTATTTTGTATTTACCAACTTCAGCTATCTTTGACCTTCACCATGAACAAAAAAATACTCATCTTATGTGGCTTGGTTTTCTGCATGATGATTTATCTCTCATGCAACAAGATACTGCCTGGTGCCCCTAAAGAGGATGAAATACTTGACGGCCCGATTGAAGGACTAACAGGAGAGCAAAACAGGATGTTTCTTGATGGGGATATCGCTTTTAATGATGAAATCTTTACTAAAGAAACCGGACTGGGACCAGTATTCGTGGCCACTTCATGTGGGAGTTGCCACGCAGGGGATGGTAAGGGACATCCTTTTTCAACACTAACCAGATTTGGACAAAGTGATACACTCAGCAATAGGTTCTTACACTTGGGAGGACCGCAATTACAACATCGTGCCATTCCAGGATTTCAACCCGAATCTATTCCCGGGGGTGCCACCTCTTCGAGCTTTACTCCTCCGGCAAATACAGGCCTGGGATTTTTGGATGCCGTATCAGATGCCACTCTCCTTGCGCTTGCAGACGAAAATGACGCAAACGGTGATGGAATTTCAGGTCGTCCCAACTGGATCAATCTTCCGCAATACTGCACCGAACGAGCAAGTACAATTCATAGGAATGGGAAATACATTGGCAGGTTCGGGAAGAAAGCGGCTGTCTATGACTTATTGCAACAGACTGTGAATGCTTATAACCAGGATATGGGTGTTAATTCAACCTATGAACATTACAGTACCTACAACGGACAGGATTCAGATCCTGAGGTGACTAATCAAACAGTTCTGAATGTGGTTTTCTATTTACAAACCTTGAAGGCTCCCGTTCAAAGAATACAGAATGATGCAGATGTTCAATCAGGAAAGCAGATCTTTCTAAATATAAATTGTGGTAAATGTCATACTCCTCAAATGCAAACCGGGAGTTTTCCAATTGCTGCACTTTCTAACAAAACATTCTTTCCCTTTAGTGATTTCTTGTTGCACGATATGGGCCCAGGCTTGAATGATGGCTATACAGAAGGCACCGCAATGCCTGCTGAATGGCGGACTCCACCACTATGGGGACTGGGTTTATCAAAGAACTCACAGGGTGGAGGATATTTTCTCCTGCATGATGGAAGAGCCAGGAGCATCGAACAGGCAATTACACTTCATGGTGGAGAAGCCAGTCAAAGTAAGGACTCATTTCAACAATTGTCGCCATCTGACAAAGCCAAAATCATTAAATTTTTAGAGTCCTTATAAGATGGAGAGAAGAGATTTCATAAAAAACAGCTGCACTGCCTGCCTGTCTGCAACTTTCCTTTCAGCCTTTGTAAGCAGTTGTGCAACCACAAAATACATTTCCGGAAATCTATCGAAGGATGGATTGATAATTAAGAAAGAAGAATTTCAGATTAAGCAGAAAGGTGGGATGGCGTACAGCTCATTTATTATTGTACGCAATGATTCTCTGCAATACCCAATTTGTGTTTACCGATTTAATGAAGAAGAATATGCAGCTATCTGGATGAAATGCACCCACCAGGGAACCGAACTGCAAGCCTCAGGAGATGTACTTCAATGTCCGGCCCACGGAAGTGAATTCAATAATAAGGGTGTAGTAACTAACGGACCTGCGGGGTCAAATCTCAGAACATTTCCCATTACAATTAACAACAGTGAATTATTTATTGATTTGAGGAAACAATCATGAAAGGGTTTGTCTTAATAATTATATCATCATTTTTCCTCGCAGGAGCTAGTGCACAAATAGATCCAGATCTTCTCCGCAAACCCCAAAGCGATACAGGAACCCTTAAGTTAAATATGGATGCGGTTTATGATCGGCCATTTATCAAGGTTGGGAAATTGCCAGTTGCCCTGGGTGGATATGTTGAAGCGAATTATCAATACCTGGGTCAGGATGGTATTTCGGAAGGTCATCAGTTTCAAATGCGTAGACTTACTCTATTTGTTTCATCCTCTATTTCGAAACGCATTAAATTTCTTACTGAGATTGAATTTGAGGACGGAACGAAAGAGATCAATATCGAATTTGCATCAGTTGATTTTGAATTTGCACCACTTCTTAATTTCAGAGGTGGAGTCATAATGAATCCCATCGGTTCGTTTAACCAAAACCACGATGGTCCCAAATGGGAATTCGTAGACAGACCCATATCGGCAACACAATTGTTACCGGCAACTTTTAGTAATGTGGGCTTTGGTGTGTTCGGAAAAAAATATTCTGAGAATTGGGTATATGCATACGAAGCATATTTAACCAATGGCTTTAATGATAAAATCATTGAGAATACTGAAAACAAAACTTTCCTGCCCGCCACCAAGGCAGATCCGGAGAGATTTGAAGAAAGTTTTAACGGGAGTATGTTGTTTACCGGGAAAGTCGCAATCAGGCACAGCAAGATTGGAGAGCTGGGCTTGTCATACATGGGGGGAGCTTATAATAAGTTTGAAGATGACGGATTAATTCTTGACAAGAAACGGTTGGCGAAAGTATTCGCAGTTGATTTCAATACAACACTTCCAACAAAGACTTTCATCACTGGTGAGTGGGCCTGGGTTAATGTGGATATCTCTGATACTTATTCAGAGCAATTTGGCAGAAAACAGCAGGGAGGGTTTATTGACTTTGTTCAACCGGTTCTGAAAAGATCAATGTTCGGCTTTGAAAATGCAAGTTTAAATCTTGCAGTCAGACTTGAATACGTTGACTGGAACAAGGGAGTGTTTAAATCGACTGGTGGAAATATCTCAGATCACGTGTATTCAATAGTTCCTGCAATCAGTTGGAGACCAAACACTCAAACGGTCTTAAGACTGAACTACCGCTACAATTGGCAAGCCGATTTGCTAGGCAATCCACCTTCCAAATTGGCAGGGATCCAGTTTGGATTGGCGACTTATTTCTAGGTCTTCCTGAGAAAATTATTTCACGCAAAGCAAATAAGTAAGCAAAGACGCAAAGAGTTTCTCTTTACCCCTCTCCTTTGGAGAGGGGCAGGGGTGAGGTCGTCCCGGCCAAGGCGCAAGGTTTCGCAAGGTATCACCGCAGAGAACAATAGGACGCAGAGTTCCGCAGAGGTGAAACCAGTTCCTTCATTCAAATTCAATTAATAGCTGTATTTTAGGTTAAACCTCCCTGTTATACCCTCTGATCTATTCCGCCCTTTTATTTAAATCATCTTATAAACCCCAAACAACATGAGATTTAGTTTCATCGCACTTTTATTCTTAATTATTGGTTGCAAAGAAGCAGACGATAAAGCGTCCACCGATATCACTGGAACGTACAAAATGCTTTCAGTAAATGTCAAAACAGACAAACTTGATACTGTCTACCTGGATCCTAGGCAGATGAAAATTTATACAGGCGATTATATGATGTATGCCACAGTCAATCCTGCTGATTCAGTCGGTGGTTTTGGGATAGGAACCTATACAGTGGATAAAGACACAATAACAGAAACAGTGATTTACAGTTCTAGCGATACTGTAGCCAGTGATAAGCCAGAAATTTACAAGCTTGCGATAACAAAGACTGATAGCGGATATAAGCAATTGATAGCTGGCATGGTAGACAATAGAGATGGGACAAAATTCAACCTCACAGAGGACTATCAATCTGTTGGTACCGGGACTTCAACTCCACTTGATGGTGCCTGGAAAATGTCTGAACTCTATTGGATAAAAGGTACTGACACAACACGATCACCAGTCCTGGGAACTCAATACAAAACCTACTTCCAAGGCCATTGCATCTGGGGCAATGCATGGAAGGATTCCCTGAATAAAATTCATACGGGCATCGGTTATGGTAAGTTTACAATGAGCGGTGATAATAAGGTAAAGGAATCAATGATCGCTTCAACTTATGCCGATGTAACGGGACATGATTTTGATATTGATATTGAACTGCTCGGAAAAGATGGATTCAGACAAACACATAAGCACGTTGATAGTTCAAGGACTGTGGAAGTCTATCAAAAGTTGAAAAAATAATAAGTACGGTAAATAAAATGAAAAAGGGGTCAAGTGAAAACAAGTCCCCTTTTTCATTTCCGAAAAACACTAAACACAGAGAAAATTTTTCAATTCATTTTTCAAGCGCCTATTATTGTCGATCATTGATCGAATCTGCTTTGACTTTCTCAATAACAGCAACACCAACTTTTTTACCAAGTTCTAATGCTACGTCATTGTCAGTACGGAAATGTATTCCAGCCTGGAAACGAGATTCTGCAACATCCTTAGCTCTGGCGACGAAATAGGCCCTGTCTGCTGGAAAGAAATAGGAATACACCTCAGCCATCACGCTGCTGATTGCTGCATGACCTGAAGGATATCCAGGAAAGGGAGGAGTTGGAACAAGAGGTTTGTAAGTAGTATCGTACTGAGATGGACGAATTCCCCAATAAGTAAACTTAGCGTCCCAGCAGGCAACAAATCCATCATAGGTTCCTATGGCTGCTACCGCATAAATTTTAGCCGCCTGAGGAGGATTAAGATGAAGGTTATGCTCAAAAACTTTTTTGTTCAGCAAGTCTTGCCAAAAAGGCTGGTTAGCATAAAATAAAGCATTGGACATTGAGCGAAAACTCTGTTTGAAATTTTTCATCTCTGCCATCTCTTTTGCAAAATCTGGTGGCGGGCCTGGACGGACCTGGCTTCCACTCTGCAGCACAACTGTTTTGCTCTGTCCGCCCAGGGGATACAAAGCAAATTTTCCTTTCCAGTAACCTGGTCCTTCCGGGACCTTTCCATCCCAAGTACCAGTGGCTCTAAAATCCTTGGTGTGCTCGATTTCTTTTTCTGCAATTCTTTTTCCGAGGTCAAAACCTGCACGGGTATCACTTGGAAATGAAGCTCCCGCTGCAATTCTTGAACTCATCAGCCGCTGAGCCATGCGATTAACAGAGTCCTTCAGGGAAGGAAAAAAATGACTAAAAATAGTTGTTGCCACACCAGCTGCAACAGAATGTTCACATGGATATGAAGGACTTTCAGCCTTGGGCACTAATGCTTTTATTCTGTTATCTGCCTCAAAAGGCCGAGGGCGTTTTACTGAATACTTCGTGTCCCATGCAGCAACAGTTGCATCGTAAATACTCACGGCGAGCAACATGTTAGCCAACATTCCTCTAGTACTTGTATCTGTCATCCATAGTTTATCCATCAGTTCCTGCCAGCGGTAACCCGGAGAACCGGCATTCCAGTAAACAATTTGTTGCCTTCCTGTTGAATCCAGGTTTTTTTGAATGGCAAGCACCTCCGCAATTTCTTCTTTATATGATGCTGGTGCCGGTAAGCGGAATGTCTTGACCGATGTGATAAACCAGGTTTTCCATTTGCCTGCATCGGGTTCGCTCTGCGCTAATAAATTTGAAGTGATGAACAGAACTACTAACAGAATTGATATTATTTTTTTCATATAAATGTGTTATTTAGAACAAGAATATCCAAATAAAGAAAACACTGAAAGCCTCGTCAACAGACGACAGATTTGGGTATACTAACTACTTGAATACGCTAATCGCAGAAATTGAAAGGAGAAAAAAATTATAGAAATCACTATCTGAAGATGCATCATCCCAAAATGATTGATAGACTCTACCTGGTTGTTCGTCGACTACAAAGTCAATTCTATAGCAATCCAAATGAATAGCGAAAGTTTTGCCGACATTTATCACTCAAAGTAATAAATGAGGATATCACTCGAGAGAAACAAGATTAAATTATACTTAGCGATTGGTCTTGCGTTCTTGGCACTTTGGCTGTTCAGGGATTTATTCAGTAATACTGAGACCTTCTTCCAGCGCTTGGTTAATAATATCTGGCTTGTTATTTACCTCGTAGTTCTCAACTACATTTTATTTGAATATGTCATCCCTTTTATAAAGCTCCGATGGCAAAGAATGCTGCTTGCGCCAATACTGTTATTTGTAATGCTCATGCTGTATTCCTTTGGGTTTTACGGATGGCGAAGCCTTGGAATTTTAATGCATATTTATTTTGAACTAAGAGTACACCCTACACTATACAAAGGTGTGGAGTACCATGTTCCATATAGTTTTTTCTCCATATTCTTTTTTGGAGTGATCAAGTATACCCATGATTTCAGAAAACTAAAAGAAGCAGCACAGCAATTGCGAATTCAAAAACAGGAGGCTGAATTAAATTATTTGAAATCACAAACCAATCCTCATTTCTTATTCAATACTCTTAATAATATCTATTCTCTTGCCAGGGACAAATCTGACCTGGCACCTGAATCAATCCTGCGACTGTCAAAAATTTTAAGGTTCATGCTGTATGAAACCAGTGGTCAGTATATCGCCATAGAACAGGAATTGAAAATTATGACTGACTACCTCGCCCTTGAACGTTTGCGATATGATGACTCATTGAGGGTGAATCTTAATTATGATATTGAAGACATGAAACAGGCTATACCTCCACTTTTGCTGATCCCACTTGTTGAGAATGCCTTTAAACATGGTGTCTCGGAAACAAGGGGCATGCCCTATGTGGATATCCATCTTTCGGTCAACCAGCGTCGATTGCTGTTCGTTGTAAAAAATTCTATTGAAACATCGTCTGAGCAACAACCTGTAATAGAAAACATTGGCCTTTCCAACCTCCGGCGGCAACTTGAATTACTTTATACAGATTATGATCTCACGATCAAACCGGAGGAAACTGCTTTTATTGCAACTCTGAAAATCAATCTTGCAAGCCATGTCTAAAATAAAATGCATCATTGTAGAAGATGAGCCACTGGCGGCAAAAGTATTGTCTGATTATATTTTGCAGGTACCCTTCCTTGAATTAAAAGGAACATTTAAGGATGCTATTCTTGCAACTGAATTTTTGCGAGAACAAAGTGTAGATCTGATTTTTTTGGATATACACCTGCCTAAGTTAAAAGGCATGGCCTTTTTGAAAACGCTTACCAGTCCCCCATCAATAATTATTACAACTGCTTACCATCAATACGCGGTTGAAGGTTTCAACCTGAATGTGACTGATTATTTATTGAAGCCTTTTGAGTTCGAACGATTTTTAGTTGCAGTAACAAAAGTAAAATTATCGCAGAAAGAAAAACAGAAACAAGATGAGAGTCAGGAATTGAAAGACTACCTGTTTCTGAATGTGCAGAAGAAGAAAGTAAAAATATTATTTTCTGAAATTGTCTACATCGAAAGTCAACGAGAGTATATCAAGATAGTCACAACGAAGGGCGAATACCTCTCTAAAATGGGTACTCAGGAGATTGAGGAGCTCTTACCTGCGAACCTTTTTAAAAGGATTCACCGGTCATATATAGTTTCAATGAGCAAGATCGAATCTTACACGGCTGAAATGGTGGAGGTGAATGGTATTTCCATTCCCATTGGGAGAGGGTATAGGGATGTGATTGAGAATTTGTGAGAAGTAATAAAGCTTAACCGCCAAGGCGCAATGGCGCAAAGTAACGCGAGTCCTTGCTAAACCTGGCGTCCTTGCGTCATCGCGGTTAAAAAAAATTTTATGATATCTAAATGCGAACAAGGAGATTTCAATGCGATTTATGAGATCATCAATGATGGTGCGAGTGCATACCGTGGAATTATACCAGCAGACAGATGGCATGAGCCTTATATGAGTAAGGGAGAATTAAAAAGGCAAATGGAAGATGGAGTTCAATTCTGGTGTTATAAGGATGAAGGGGAAATCGGAGGTGTAATGGGAATTCAATTCAAAACTGATGTTACATTGATACGCCACGCTTATACCCGAACATTAAAACGAAATAAAGGGATCGGCAGTAAGTTGCTGAAGCATTTGAATAAGATTGCAACAACTCCCGTCCTGATAGGTACCTGGGCAGACGCTACCTGGGCAATCGCTTTCTATGAGAAACACGGTTTTCGTCTCTTACCCCAGGAAGAAAAAAATAAACTATTACGGAAATACTGGACAATACCAGAGCGACAGATTGAAACTTCTGTAGTGTTGGCTGGGGATGATTGGTTTAATGTCAAGATTTAATCGCCAAGACGCAAAGTCCCGCCAGTCCTTGCGAAACTTGGCGTCTTAGCGTCTTGGCGGTTAAATCTTAACTCGAAATTCTTTACTGCCTCGCTAATAACTCGTCAAGGTTGTCATGCGCCGCAGCAAATCCTTCCTTGAAGCCCATCTTGATTATAGTCTCCATATCTTCTTCACTCTTGAAGGTAACTTCAACACTCACTTTTGTTCCATTTCCTGAAGGAGTAAAAACAACGTTCCAATGCATACTTGGAGCTTCTGTGGAGGGGTTACCGTTTTCGTCGCAAAAGGCATCTATTCCCGTAAATGATTTATTTGCTACGATTGTATGATAATCGACCCGGCAATAGTGGCGCTCACCTTCGGGACCTTGCATATAATAAAGCCATACACCACCATCGCGGAAATCCATCGACTTGGTAACTGCCTTCCAGGGTTTGGGTGCCCACCACTGGTCCAATAAATTACTTTCTGTCCAGGCTTTCCATACCTGGTCAACAGGAGCATCAAATTCCCGTTCTACTGAAAGCTTTTTGTTAGTTGCATCTTTCGAGTAGATTGTTTCTTTAGTACCAATCATGATTTTTTGTTTTTGATGTTTTTTAATAAAGTATCCAACTGTGTGAACCTTGTCTCCCACTGTGCCCGGAACTGCTCAAGCCATTTGTCCACTTCTTTAAGTTTTTTAGAATTGAAGTAATAATAGATCTCTCTTCCGGAAGATTCCTGTTTTATCAACTGGCATTCAGAAAGTATTTTAATATGCTTTGAGATAGCTTGTCTACTACTGTCAAAATTTTCAGCAAGGGCATTTGGGGTCATCGCATTATTAGCCAGCAGACTTAAGATTGATCTCCTGGTTGGATCAGCGATAGCCTGGAAAACATCACGTCTCATATATCATACCGGTTTTAAGCAACCGATCAGTTGCAAATATACATGCAACTATTTGGTTGCTCAAATTTATTTTTATGCATTCGGTTTGAGTGGAATAATTTATTCACAATTAGCATTCCAAAAGTTGCAATGTTAATATGAAATAGTGCAATTGATGAGGGTGGTAAACGGGCACTTCCTTGATTCCCTTGCGTACCCTAGCGTCCTTGCGCCATGGCGGTTAAATTTTTGATCTCCCGCGCCTTTTGAAACAGCCAAAAACAAATTGCGAACCTGATAAGAGGTTGATAATATTTATTACAGGCATCTATAATACTACTCATCCATTTTGCCTGATAGAAATCATCAGTGAAAGCCATCGAAGTACAGCAAGCCCACACCAATAAACCACCGCCAAGCCAGTTATCGAACCTTTTGCCATTAACAAGTGCCAATCCATAACAGGCATTTCCCAATGTAAAACCAACAGTAAACAATAAGAAATGAACATTGGATTGATAAAGCCTGTGCTGTATTTCGTATTTCAAAAATTGAAGAGCGCTTATATCAGTTTCGGTTACATATCTTTTACGGAGTCCATTGATATGCCAAAGAGTTCCCAAGGTTCTTTCCCATTCAGTAAAAACAAACAAGGCAAATAATAGAAAGCCAAGGATGGCAATTGGTCTTGATATTTTCGCAATTACCAATGCCATTCCCAGCATTGAAATCAATACAAGAAGGCAATGAAAAAGAATGATCCAGTTAAGCCAGAGATATGCACTACTCTTATAGAGTTGAACTCTCTCTTCAAAACTAACCTGTGGAATATTGATCTGGTGAATGGCAATTGTGGTGAAGCCTGTCAGCAAGGCACAAATCGCCGCGACATATATGTAACTTTTTTCGCTTCTCGCTGTTGTATGATTGTTGGGTAGTACCATCGGAGTATTATTTTTTACTTTAATTTCTCCAGAAGTGTTTTCCACCTTGGATCCGATTTCAATGAATCAAGGGAAGGATCGCTTTTATAATTCCTTTTCAGATTATACCCTCCCAACTCTACCGCTTTGTTCAAAGCTGCGAATGCTCTGTCTTTCTCACCTATAAGAGCTAGCGCCCCGGCCCGATTGTAATAGGGAACACTTCCCGCTCCTAAGGCCATTGCTTTCTCAAAATATTCATCACTTGCATTTAGCATACCCATATCAAGTAGTGAGTTGGATAAATAGATAAATCTTTCCCGTAATTGATCTCCCGGCTCAAGGAGGGGAGCTAATAATTTGCGTGCTTCATCATCCTTGTTCAGACCAAAACTTACCAGGGCCATTTCACAGATACTAGTTGCATTATTTTTCCATTGAGACCCATTGCCAATAAGTAGTTGTTGTGCTTTCCAATAATACTTCTGCTTTCGCAGCATAGAGCTATAAACAACAATGCCATCCAAACTGAAAGAATATTTACTGACCCATTCATCTAACAGTTGCGAAGATCTTTTTACATCATTCATATTTAGTGCCTCTATCAACTCATTTCCAAGACGCCTTTCAATTACCGTTTTAGAGATTTCATCATTTTTTAATTCATCTATCACACTAGCATCAATCCAGTAAATGTCCATTCCCCAATTATCAGCAGACATGTTTCGGGTGCTTCCAAAGAATAAATACTTGCCATCCGGAGAAACTCTAGCAAACCGTTCCCCAGCTCCGGAATTTATTTTAGTGCCCATATTGATTGGCATCCCCCAGCGACCATCTTTATTCCTGAATGAAATGTATAAATCAAGGCTACCGTTAATGCCTTCTGGTCTTTGAGATTCAAAAATGAGATAGCTTTCATCCGGGGCTATAAATGGACCTTCCTCATAATCCACACTATTTATGCTGAATGGGAGCAACTCTGGTTTTAAATAACGCCCACCAGCTTTTTCTGCCTTACGGATATTAAAGCCTGTTCCTCCTCCAAGTGAAGAAGAGAAATAAAGTGTTCCATTTTTTGTAATGGAATGTGCGAAGTCCTGGCCTTTAGAAATTATCGTATCAAAAGGTTTAGGAGTTCCCCAGCCCTCAGCCTTTTTTTCAACTTCCCAGATCCTTATATCTTTTCCTTCCCCATAACCTGCTGGCACCTTTCTCCTTGAGCTAAAAAATAATTTCTTCCCATCTATTGAAAATGAGGGATAGTAATGATCTGCTGTTGAATCTGAGAATGATGGCCTTCGGGGTTTTGACCATGAGCCATTCTCGAATTCCATTTCCAATAAGTAACCTCGATAAGATTTATCCATCACTGTCCATAGTACCAGCTTTCCATCTGGGGAGAATGTTGGAGAACTATGCTCACTTAAGTTGGAACTTACTATTCCTGGAGCGAAGATTCTGGCTGTCATTCCCGGAGGCTTTTGGCCCGGGTAGTCAATCGCATTTTTATCTTGGGCTATGTCCGCACAATTCTTGGCTGAATGATGGAGATCATTAGTTCCGTTGATCGCCAGAAGTCTCAGCAATAATGTAATAATAAGTAGATGCATAATAGAATTGAGGCCGCAACCTATTGTCCTAACAGAATCTTTCCTACCAATCCGATAAGTCTGGAATGGATTTCTAAACCTAATGGAATATTCAGTTGGGAATTAACTAACCAGATGGTAAACGGCAATAACTAGTCTGTGGCAGGAGTAAAAAGGCTTGAACTGAAATAAGTAAGTCTCCGATAGACAAATTTTCGAATCATTTTATAGCCGACCTTAAGTTTCCTATTTTTAATTTTAAATCAACCTAACAATCATGCAACCAAAAACCATCAATATTCTATACTGGGTGTTTACTATTTTATTTGCTGGACTTATGATATTCTCATCTTATGGGAGCATAATTGTAAACGACGATGCAAAGAAACTGATACACGACCAACTTGGGTATCCGGTATATTTTATTCCGTTCACCGGTTTCGCTAAATTGATTGGAGCAATTGTTATTCTAATTCCTGGATTAAAAACAATAAAAGAGTGGGCGTATGCGGGTTTGTTTTTCGACCTAGCTGCAGTAATATATTCTGGTATTGCATTATCAGGGACGGTAGATCCAATGATGTCGTTCATGTTAATATGGATTGTTCCGGGTATCCTGTCTTATGTTTTCTGGAAGAAAAAAATGAAACTGGAAACAGTGCAGGTGCAGAGATAGATTTCTTTCCAATCCTATAATTGACGAAATAAAAAGTTGTCCAATAGCAAAGGCCGTACACTATAAATGGACGCAGTCCACCTACACGCAATTCGGTACTTCGGTGGACGATGAGCACCTTCGCCTAAGCTTAGTGATGTGGTAGTGCCGCGCAGAATCCTTGCTTATAAAGTCGAGTATGCCCGATTAGGCCGGATAAATTCCAAAATAAAAAAAAATTTGCGAAGCCGATTGGTTGCATGTATATTTGCAACCGTTCGGCTTCTTATCTAAACTTTATGAGACGCGACATTTTTCAAGCTATTGCGGACCCCACCCGACGAGCGATCCTCGTCCTGATAGCCGTACAGGCAATGACGCCCAATGCCATTGCGGAGCACTTCGACATCACCCGCCAGTCCATATCCAAACATTTACGCATCCTTACCGAATGCGACCTCCTGGACCAAAAACAAGATGGTAGAGAAATCTTTTATGAACTGAAAATCGATAAGATGAAAGAAATCGATATCTGGCTGGCACAGTTCCGGAAGCTTACGCAAGAAAGGTTCCAACAACTCGATGAAGTATTATACAATATAAAAAACAAGAAAAAATGAATCTCCTATTTGATTTCACTGTTGACAAGGCCACTTCAACCATTTACGTTACCCGGGAATTCGCTGCAGACCTCGATCTAGTCTGGGACGCCTTTACAAAAGCGGAAATTCTGGACCAGTGGATGGGCCCTAAACCGTGGCGCGTTCAAACAAAGGAAATGGATTTCCGTGAAGGTGGTCGTTGGTTGTATGCTATGGTCTCGCCCGATAATGTCCCCGTCGGCTGGAGTTTGGCGGAGTTTATCGAGATCCAACCCAAGTCTAGTTTCACCACAAAGAATTCCTTTTCGGATGAAAATGGAAAACCCATCAATACTGCCTTTACCTCCTCGCTGACCAAGAACTCATTCACAGCCGAGGGCGAAAAAACAACCGTTCGAATTGCCAAAAAGATGGCGAGTCTTGCAGAACTTGAACAGTTCATCGCCCTGGGCTATGAGAAAGGAATTGCAAGTAGCATGAAGAATCTCGACGAATATTTACTCACGCTGGTCAGTATGAAATCTTTATCTGTACTAGTCAATATTTAATCTGACAGTTAGGATTAATTTTAAGTACCACACTTATTCATTAACCCCCAAAAGTCAGAAGTTGCAGGACCGGAAAACCCAGATCAGGGACAGAAGAAATTGCTAGACTGGATTTAGTGCCCATGCTCTTCGATTGCTTCATGGAAAACCTTTTCGTATTCTAGTACCCAAGTTCCAGGGGAGGCGAGAGACTGGTCCTCCAAACTCCAATAGTAAGGACTAGAAACTTGGCTAAATAGCTGATACCGGTAATCCGGTAATCCAACCCAAAAATTCTTCAACTATTTAGAAACGCTTTTGTGTTTGTGATTCAGCAAATAAAAAATGCCGACCTGTATAACGCTGTTACGGTAAGTCTCTGAAAGGTGTTCAAAAATAGTAGGAATGCCAAAATTGTAACGGGCATCTACACCAAAACCCGTTTTACTCAGATAGCTAAATCCAAGAGGAATGGAAATATCAACTGACTTCACCAAATCAGAAATATCATCTTCAACATCATTAATTTTCCTTTTCGCACTGGTGCGAAATCCTATTTGCGGACCGCCTTGCAATCTGAATCCATTATCGAAATTGTATTGCAGCAAAACAGGAACATTGATATAGCTTAGATTCACTCCCGGAACGTTCTTTTGCTTCGTGCCCTGAGTGGAAAACATAACCTCAGGCTGCACTGAAAAGGTGGGGGATATATGCAGATGAGCAAGTCCGCCCACATGAAATCCAGGCTTTATCTTACCATCATAGTTTGTAATCGTGGAAAGATTAAGACCAGCTTTTAAGCCAAACGATTTTTGTGCAAACACGGCCTGACTGCCGATAATAAAGGCAGCAACTAGTATAATTTTTTTCATGATCCAAATTTACTGATGCACTTGCAAAAAGCAGATTCTTTTTTTTGATGAAGTCTATAAAACCATTGCCTTTCTACAAAAACCCACCCGAGTGACTAAGGCGAATATTTCCTATTATCCCTAAAAATTTCAAACATGTATATTTTAAAGAATTCGGATCCTTTTGTGATTTTGATAGTGTCCGTAGCACTTTTTGTCGGGATCATTTATCTCACAAAAGCAAAATACAGTATCCCGCAGTTGCAAAATATCAGAAAGCGAAGCTGGATATGTTGGCGCTAATCGCCCGGAAAAGTGGCGTAGAAGAGGACGAAATTGCTGATGTTCTGAAAAGTGTAGAAGGATCTGCCGCCGTTCAACAGCCAGCCAGATGAAGGTGACAAAAATTAATTTGCCAGTCAGTTAGTGGACATTATCGATAAGGTGTCAGATTCTGATACTTTATCAGCAGAATCGTTGACGCATAATCTTCCTTTCATTGTAATATACCCCAACACGTACCCCGAGGACAATTTCTCATTGCAAACTGTTGATTACTAATATATCAAAAATGAAACTAGTAGTCCCGACAGGAATCGAACCTGTATATCAAGTTCCGGAGACTTGCATACTATCCATTGTACTACGGGACCGATGATAATTTTGGAATTTTGAAAAGTGCAATTGGGAAAATGATGTGACGTACAAAATTATCGAAACGTTATCCTTTTCAAGATGCCCATTCCTCCTTTTCCCAATCTCCCTTTCGACTTCCCTAAATGAGTCCTGGTGCATTAGTGGCAAAGATCTTAACCGCAATAGCCAGCAAAACTACGCCAAAAAATTTTCGGACGGCTATCAGTCCGCCCGGACCCAACAATCGCGCAATGTAGTTCAAGGATTTTAAAACAATGAATACAAATACCAGGTTGATGAGTATCGCAATAAGAATTGGGATTTCTTCATAGTTCGCTCTCAAAGAAATAATAGTCGTCAGGGTTCCCGAACCAGCAATCAGAGGAAAGGCAATCGGTACCAGGGTGCTTGATCTTGGATCTGCATCGGGCTTGAAGAATTCGATTCCAAGAACCATTTCAAGACCCAGAATGAATATTACAATTGAACCCGCAACAGCAAATGCCTTTACGTCAACTCCAAATACATGTAATAATTTTTCGCCAAGGAAAAGAAATGCAATCATCAGAATGCCTGAGACCAGCGTTGCCCGCAATTCTCTAATACCTCCAACTTTCTCTTTTAGTGAGATCAATAATGGCGCTGCACCAATGATGTCAATCACGGCAAAAAGTGTGAAGGTGATTGTCAGGAGTTCATTTAGATTCAGCGTCATGCGTTAGGAATGTAAAATGAAAAATTAAAAATGTAAAATGAAGAATATTTCAACCTGCAAAGCATATTACTCTGCGAAACTCTGTGGTCTCTTTTTCTCTGCGGTGAAAAAATGCATAAAAGAATTTCACGCCAAGAAGCAAAGTAAGCAAAGACGCAAAGCCCTTCGCTAAAATTCGTGTAATTCGTGTTTTTAAAATTTGTGTAATTCGGGTTTTAAAAATTCGTGTAATTATTGTCTCAGAATTGATGGAATCCCATTGACACAAACTCCAGTACCACAGGCAATGAAGCTCGCCAATAAGTCCAGCTATGTACACCATCCCTAACGCGAAATTCATGCGGGATCTCCTTCTTCTTCATCGCAATATGAAGCATTGCATTCCCTTCATATAAAAAATCATCGTCTCCACAATCTATATACCATCTCACGGATCGCTTTAAACTATCAGGCATGTTATTCACTAACGATATCGCATTATGTCGAGGGTAATAAGCTGCAATTGTGGAATCTGCAATTACCGTATTGTTGCGTGTGTAATTTCTTTTTGCTTCTTCTAACGAAAGCGGACCAACTGAAGCACTCAATGGACAAGCAGATGAAAAAAGTTCGGGATGATGAAGTGTGTACATCAAAGTCCCGCCTCCACCCATAGATAATCCGCTGATAGCACGATACCGCTTTTCACCCTTGATACGATATGTTTTTTCAACATAAGGCATCAGTTCCTGGAAAAAGAAATCTTCATATTTCCAATCACCCCTGATATCATTAAAATATCCTCTTCTGCCAGTATTCGCATCGGGCATAACAATGATCATCGCAGTAGCATTCCCTTCCTTAATTGCTTTATCTGCAATATGCAAGACCTCGCCAAATTGTACCCATCCTGTTTGATCATCTCCACCTCCATGAAGGAGATAGAGCACAGGATAACTTCTTTGTGATGTTTCATAATCTGGAGGTAGATAGATGGCAAACTTTCGATCCATATTTAGGATCTTACTTTTTACCACTAAGTTGTCGAACACCTTACCGGTCTGAGCGAAGGACAGAATTGGAATTAGAAGTAGTAAGAGAATCGGCTTCTTCATATAGGTCTGTTTAATAAGCTAATGTAGGAATAAGTTTAACCGCAAAGGCGCCAAGACGCAAAGAAGCGCCAGTAGCGGTCTGCATTTTGCATGAATCAATGAATAGTTTTGATTCTTTCCAGGCTTATAAAGTAAAAACTAATGAGAAAAACTCTTGCTTTCATTGCGTTGTTTCTTTTTGCAAACTCATCCTTCTCTCAGGAAAATTTTAAACCTGACGAAAAATATATGATCCATTCTTCAAGAGCGAATGGATATTACGCAGAGAAAAAATATGCATTGTCAGGAAGTTCATTCGATTCCCTGTTTATTCTGTACAAGGGAACTGGTCTTCGAGTAGATAAATATAATGCCGCTTGCTCCTGGGCACTGGCTGGGAATAAAGACAAGGCTTTTCATTATTTGAATGAGGTTGTTGTAAAAGACAAATGGTCTTTTCTTTCCCATACAATGACTGATTCGGATTTGCAAAGTTTGCATTCAGATGGGCGATGGGATCCACTTATGAAAATGGTAAAAGTAAATGAAGATTCAGTGAATGCAAATCTTAATAAGCCGCTTGTTGCCATTCTGGATACAATCTACCGCAAGGACCAGGATGAGAGAATGAAGATCAATTTGCTCGAAAAGAAGTATGGATTCGATTCCCCGCAATTGGATTCCTTATGGAAGATCATTCACGATAATGATTCTCTTAATCAAATAAAGGTTAAATCAATCATCGAAAAGCATGGATGGGTTGGTCCAGACGAAGTTGGACAACAAGGAGCATCAACCATCTTTTTAGTCATCCAACATTCAGATTCCCTAACCCAGGCAACTTATCTTCCTCTCATGAGAGAAGCTGTTGAAAAAGGGAAGGCCTCAGCCAGCAACCTGGCGCTCCTTGAGGATCGGGTATTGACCAGCCAGGGCAAAAAACAGCTTTATGGAAGTCAGCTCAGAAGAAATCAAACTACTGGAAAACTTGAATTCTTTCCTATTGAGGATGAACCTAATGTAAATGCAAGAAGGGCCAAAATGGGATTGGGGCGTTTGGAGGATTATGCGAAATTCTTCGGCCTGGAATATACTGTTCCTAAGAAGTAAAGGGATTTTTTTTTACCGGCAGGACGCCATGGCGCGAGGTCACGCAAAGAGACCCTTGCAGTTAATAGTCGAATTTTCTCCCGATCTATTTCATTCTTAAACTAAAAACCCTATTTTGTCGGCACTAACCCCCAATTAGTAAGTATTAATGGACTAAACCGGATGGTAATTAGGTGCCTATTGGCCTTATGTTTTTATTTAGGATCGTTTTCAATTTGTTTCTCCCAGACCTGCCCGCCAAATATTGATTTTGAGAATGGCGACCTTTCCAATTGGGAATGTTTCACAGGTTTCACCTCAGTGGTTGGAGGCAAAAATGTGATTACGCTGACCCCTTCCCTCCCAATTCCGGGAAGGCACGAAATTATTTCCCCTACCGCAACACCAGAAATGGATTATTACGGAAATTTTCCTCAACTCTGCCCCTATGGTGGTGGTCATTCAGTAAAACTTGGAAATGATTTTACCGGCGCCCAGGCAGAAGGACTTTCATACACTTTCACTGTTCCTGTTCTACTTGATACCTTCACCTTTACCTATTTCTATGCAGTTGTTTTCGAGGATCCAAACCATAACCATTATGAACAGCCGCGCTTCTTTGTAACGGCTTACGATGTAGAAACAGGAGAGATCGTCAACTGCGCCTCCTATGATTATGTTTCGGGTGGAGGAATTCCAGGCTTTGAAGTTTCCAAAATTCGGCCAGGGGTTCTTTTCAAAAACTGGACTCCTGCTTCCTTGCAATTCGCCGGAATGAAAGGAAGAAAAGTCAGGTTAGAATTCAAAACTGCTGATTGCACACTTAGCGGACATTTTGGTTATGCATACCTTGATGTTGGAGCTGCGTGTTCTAATATATTAGCTACTGCCCCTTACTGCATAGAGACCAACTCTCTTATATTAAATGCGCCTTATGGATTTCAAACCTATACCTGGTATACGCAGGATTTTTCTGCCATAGTTGGGAATAAACAATCAATCACTCTTAGTCCGCCTCCTGCAATCACCGGAACTTATAATGTTGATGTCATCCCATATCCAGGCTATGGTTGTCGGGACACTTTTCAGGCAATTGTGAAACCCCTCCCGGTCCCTGATACTCCTACAGCCAAATCCATTCTTACTCTCTGTCAGTTCCAGGTCACTGGAGCATTAACGGCCCAACCAATGTCCGGAAGTGAATTGTTTTGGTATACTTCTCCCACGGGTGGAATAGGTTCCAGAGTTGCCCCAATCCCTCCAACCTCAAGTCCGGGGACCTTTATATATTATGTATCTCAGAAAGTCCTTTTTGGATGTGAAAGTTTCCGAAAGAAAATAACTGTGAATGTTCTTCCAACACCTGTGGCATCTTTTCAGATAAATAATGACCGACAATGCCAGAATAATAACCAGTTTATTTTCACGAGCACATCCACCAACCGTTACAATTCTGTTTTCATCTGGGATTTTGGAAATGGGAAAGGTCATTCATCAGCTTCTGATTCAATAATGAGATTTACATATGACACAATTGGTAATCTCACAGTAAAACTGAAGGTTGTTAACGGTGGAACATGTTCATCAGAAAAGTCATATCCAATAACCCTGGTTCCAAAGCCGATCGCTGCATTTAATCATCCTGCAATTGTGTGCGAAGACCAAACTCCAATAGCAGTTATTGATAAATCAACAGTACCAGGAGGAGCTTCAGCCGTGAACAAATGGTGGTGGGATTTTGGTGGAACAATTTTAAACACTCAAAACCCAAATTCATTTATCGCAGGTGATCCGGGTCCATTGCGGATAAGACAGGTTGTTGGTACGGCTGAAGGATGTTTCTCGGATACAAATATTACTACATTGACTGTGAGATACCGACCAACTGCTTCCTTCAGCTTAGGAACTCCAATGTGTAATAATGAAATCTTAAACTTTAAGAATTTATCCTCCTTGCCATCAACAGCTTCCGGAGAATCAATTGTAAAATGGAATTGGCAACTTGATACCAATGTAATATTCTCTGTTAGTGATCCATCCACGTATTTGACAGCGGGACCATATAAAGTGCGACTGGTTGTTGAAACAAATTTTGGTTGTAGAAGTATAGAGGTTGAGAGTCCTTTTCAGATACATCCCAAGCCTGGCATTGTGCTTCAGATTACCGACTCTTGCGTGCAGAGAGAGATTAAATATCTGGCAAATGATTCCTTAAGCCTTGCCAATAATTGGTATTGGAATTTTGGAAATGGATTTTATAAAGGCAACCCTTCATTGTCAAAATCATTCCTCCGCAAGGGAGATAATCCATTTACAATAATTGCTGAAACACCTAAAGGCTGTAAGGATACATTAGTAAGACCATTCAGGATTTATGATAATATTGCCTTTGCGGGAAGAGATACAATTGTTGCGAAAGATGAACCAGTGCAATTGAATGCAAATGGTTATCCGGGAACTCAATATATATGGTCGCCAGCCGCAGGATTGAATGATCCGCATATAGCAAACCCCGTAGCTACTTTAGATCGGGACCAGCTATACCATATGGATGCAATTACTCAAGAAGGCTGCGATAGTCATAGCAAGATTTTCATAAAACGATATAAAGGACCTGATATTTATATACCTAACGCATTTACTCCAAATGGCGATGGTTCAAATGATGTCCTGAGACCATTTGCAGTCGGTATTAAGAAATTTGATGTCTTCATTGTATATAACAGAGATGGACAGGTTATTTTCAGAACAACCGAGCAAAATAAAGGATGGGATGGAACTTTGAACGGCAGACCGTTGGGCTCGGGGACCTACGTTGCCGTTGCGCATGCGGTTGATTACAGGGGAAACAGGATGGTGAGAAAAGAAGCAGTTGTGTTGATACGTTAAAATGAATTTAACCGCTCAAATTGTTTCGAGTTTCGGGTTTGGAGTTTCGGGTTTCGGGTTTGGAGTTTCGGGTTTCGCGTTGTTTCACGAGTCAAGACTCATGATTTCTGGCACACGCGAAGGATAGGGAATATTGCTGAAATCAATTGAATGCTCAACAAACAATTTTCAATGTTCGATTTTCAGCTTTAATTTTTTTAGCACTGAACATTGAGCGTTGAGCATTGAAAATTATTCCGACCTCTGACCTCCGACTTCCGATCTCCTCGCGCTTTGCGTCTTAGCGCCTTGGCGGTAAAAGTCTAAAAATTAGTCAGCTTAAGTTCTACTCTCCTGTTTTTCGCCAATTGAGTTTGAGACTTGCCTTGAGTCAGTGGCTTAGACGCTCCAAAGCCTTCAGCCTTTAATCTTGATGGGTCAATACCCCAGGCTTCAAGGAATTTCTTGACACTTTCAGCTCTCGCGGTTGAAAGTTTCATGTGGTTCTTTGGATTTCCATCGCTACTGGTATGACCTTCTATCTTAAGTTTCAAGTCTGGATTCGCTCTTAATACTCTTGCTACTGCGTTCAACTCAATCTTTGAGTAAGTTGTTAGGGTTGTACTCTTATAATTGAATTGAATCTTTCTTGCAGCCTTATCAACTTTTTGTTTGAGTTCCTTTTTGATTTCGGGACAACCGCTATTAGTGCGTAATCCTTTTACAGATGGGCATTTGTCTTCTTCATCGTTCACTCCATCTTTATCAGTATCGGGTATAGGGCAACCATTGTATTTTTTCGATCCCGCCGTTCCAATACATTTATCTTCTTCATCATTTACCCCGTCTTTATCTGTATCAGGAATTGGACAGCCTGAATACTTGATTGTTCCAGCTACATCTGGACATTTGTCTTCTTCGTCAATAATCCCATCTTTATCTGTATCTGTTGGAAGACATCCACCATATTTTGCTTGCCCTGCTATTTCCGGACATCTATCCTCCATATCACTTACGCCATCACCATCTTTATCTGGACAGCCTTCGGTTATTAAAGAACCTTTCTCTCCCGGACATTTATCTTCAGAATCCGCAACTCCGTCTTTGTCGCGGTCTTTAAGTTTGATCGATTTTACTTTCGGATTGGTAAAATAAATTCCAAGGGTTACACCAGCTACCTGGTGCCTGAAACTGGCATCGGAATTTGTAGCCTTATAGAAATCGGTCAATCCCTGGCTGTAATTCCCGGTCAATAAGAATCTTCCTGCTTCAAAGCCAACAAGACCGTTTACCCCATATTCAAAATTTGCATAATCACCATTTGGTGTTGCTGATTTGAGATCTTTATTTTCAGTGGCTGAAACAGATCCATTTTTATACTGAGTTTCTTTCCTCTCTTTTCCATTATATAAGAAGGCAAGATATGGCCCACCTCCAATCATGAATTTTACCTTTTTGCCGAGGTTCAATTTGAGAACCAGGTTAGCTGGAATTTCCATGTAATTAATAAATTGAACGGCATTCACTTTGGAAACAGGGCTAATAGAAGTATCGTAAGTCCTGGAAAAACTCCTTCCCTTATTGCTGAAGGACATTCCTGTTTGAAAATAAAATTTTGAATGAGTTTTGAACGGAACATCAGCGATCAAGCCAAGATGATATCCTCTCCTGGAAGAATAATCATAACTGATGGTATCCCAGCCCGGATTGGAACTTCCCGGCACAGAAGCAACATGAGCACCTCCTGCAAAGGCAACCCGTAACTGTGCGCTCGTTGTAAATAGAGTGGAAAAAAACAAAATAAGCAGGCATCCCAGCTTCGTCATGGAATTGGTTTTAGAGGATATTGTTCCTCCTAAACGTTGAAAACTACCAATTATTTTCGAAGCCAGAGGCCGAAGTCGGAGGTCAGAAGAAGTAGTCAGTAGTCAGAAGTTAGAGAAGCTATTAGATGCTCCTCCTCCCGACTCACGATTCACGACTCACGACTCACGATTAAGAACCTCAGTTTTTAAGGATCTTAAACTCCACCCTTCTATTCAACTGCCTGTTATCGTCCGTATCGTTGGCAACAACGGGTTTTGTTTCGCCATAGCCCTGGGAGATGATCCTGGTTGCAGGAACTCCCTTAGATAGAATATATTCTCTGACAGATCTTGCTCGTTCGTCACTGAGCTTGAAGTTATACTCGTCAGAACCCTTGCTATCAGTATGCGCACTCATTTCAATTTCAATTGCCGGATTGTCTTTGAGTAGCGTCACAACCCTATCCAATTCTACAAATGATTCAGGCCGGAGATCCCATTTGTCGAAATCAAAAAACACATTGTTCAATCGCACTACCTGGCCAATTTCAATTGGAACCAGGTATAGATCCTTATGAATCTCTTTGTATCCAGCTTTTACAAGTGAATCAAGGTTGAGATTTTCTGAAACAGCAAAGAATTTATCAGCAGTTGCCCGTATGCTATAATTTTTATCATATGGCAGCACGATTTTGAATGAACCATCAAGTTCACTTGATACTCCGTTACCTGCCTCAAGTCCGTCAGGAAGTGTCTCATAAATGAGCGATGCAGTAAGCGGCTCCTTAGTTTTCTGATTATAAACATTACCCGTAACCAACACTACAGGATCAGGTTTTTCTCTCTCCAATAACTTAACCCGAACAATATCACTTGCCCCCAGGGTATTCCTGCTGGTTGTGAGATAAGCATATTCGCCACCTGCATCCAGGGTAAAAAATGCATCCCAATCTTCTGTGTTGATCGGACTTCCCAGGTTCACCGGTTCGCTCCATTTCTGCCATGATTTATCAAGACGTTTGCACATCCAGATGTCATTGTCTCCAAGCCCGCCTGCCCTATTGCTGCTGAAGTAAAGCGTTAGACCATCCGATGCCAGGTATGGAGTCATTTCATCTGTTTCTGGTAGGTTTATCTTTTTTCCAAGACTCTTTGGCTCCGACCATCTCCCATCTTTCTCAAGAAATGATACGAAGATGTCATTGTTTCGGCCACCTTTTTCTGGTGTCATATATATTAATAGCGTCTTGCCATCATTTGCCATTGTTGCACCTGATTGCAGACCTCGATCATATTGAGAATAGTCCTTAATTAGCAAAGCATTGGGTTGACTCCAATTTCCTTTTCGGGTCAGGTAGCTCATACTAACACCCTTTCCATTATATGATCCATCAATAAATGCTCCCCTTATAAGAATCCTGTTATTATCAGGTGATATCCAATAGACTGCGTTATAATGCATTGTATTTAAAGGATATCCAAGGTGCATAGCATCTCTCCATTTTCCAGCACTATCCCGGACGGAATACCAGATGTCTTGTGAGTTTGGAATGGAACGGTATTTAGTGTTTTCCGGATGATTCTCGCATATGAAGAACAGGAGATTCCCATCTGCTGAGACAGTTGGTCTTAGTTCGGCCAATTCACTATTGACCCTAAAACCAAGATTTTCAATTTTTAAGATGGTGTTCGAGGATATAATATTATCCTTTTGCTGCTTCAGCTTTACAGAAGTATCAATGGAAGTCTGACCGATTGACAAGTTAGCTGTGCCCAAAATGAGCAGAATGAGTAGAATATTTTTCAAAGGCCTGGATTTAGTCCCTTTATAACGTCAAATACCCCTTAAATCATATCCTATTCATCGGAATTTCAGAGGGTTTCACCTAATTCGACCTCACTCCTGCTCCTCTCCAAAGGGAAGGGCAAAAAGCTCTTCTTGCCTTGATATTCGACCTCACCCGTCTCGCTTGCAAAGCCACCTCTCCGTTTTGCTGAGAGGGAAGAAGACATCTTAGCTTCCTCAGACTCGAATTGTAATCCCGCTACGCGGCATCTTGTAAATGTTATTTTTTACTGCTACCCACCTTTAGCCCCGATGGGGCTAACTCATTCCTATTCCCCTCTCCTTTGGAGAGGGGTTAGGGGTGAGGTCGAAAAGAAGATACCCTCACCCGTCTCGCTTGCGAAGCAACCTTTCCGCTTTGATGAGAGGGAATAAGACATCTTAGCTTCCTCAGACTCCAATTGTAATCCCGCTACGCGGCATCTTGTAAATGTTATTTTTTACTGCTACCCACCTTTAGCCCCGATGGGGCTAACTTATTCCTATTCCCCTCTCCTTCGGAGAGGGGTTAGGGGTGAGGTGGAAAAGAAAATACCCTCACCCGTCTCGCTTGCGAAGCAACCTTTCCGCTTTGCTGAGAGGGAATAAGACATCTTAGCTTCCTTAGACTCCAATTGTAATCCCGCTACACGGCATCTTGTAAATGTTATTTTTTACTGCTACCCACCTTTAGCCCCGATGGGGCTAACTCATTCCTATTCCCCTCTCCTTTGGAGAGGGGTTAGGGGTGAGGTCGAAAAGAAAATACCCTCACCCGTCTCGCTTGCGAAGCAACCTTTCCGCTTTGCTGAGAGGGAAGAAGACATCTTAGCTTCCTCAGACTCCAATTGTAATCCCGCTACGCGGCATCTTGTAAATGTTATTTTTTACTGCTACCCACCTTTAGCCCCGATGGGGCTAACTCATTCCTATTCCCCTCTCCTTTGGAGAGGGGTTAGGGGTGAGGTCGAAAAGAAAATACCCTCACCCGTCTCGCTTGCGAAGCAACCTTTCCGCTTTGCTGAGAGGGAATAAGACATCTTAGCTTCCTCAGACTCCAATTGTAATCCCGCTACACGGCATCTTGTAAATGTTATTTTTTACTGCTACCCACCTTTAGCCCCGATGGGGCTAACTCATTCCTATTCCCCTCTCCTTTGGAGAGGGGTTAGGGGTGAGGTCGAAAAGAAAATACCCTCACCCGTCTCGCTTGCGAAGCAACCTTTCCGCTTTGCTGAGAGGGAAGAAGACATCTTAGCTTCCTCAGACTCCAATTGTAATCCCGCTACGCGGCATCTTGTAAATGTTATTTTTTACTGCTACCTACCTTTAGCCCCGATGTGGCTAATTCCTACCTATTCCCCTCTCCTTTGGAGAGGGAATTGCTTCCTTAGACATCACAGAGGGTCAGCCAAGCCAACACACAACAAGAACGTATACACCCTGGTGGGATCTGATCTTCAGGTCAGTTCCCAATATGTGCGCAGGCCGGCAAAACCTCCGGAGGGATAGGTTTTGCCTTGACTTTTTTGCTTACTTTTTTTGTCAAGAAAAAAAGTAAGACTGCCGGTAGGCAGAAAAATGAAGTAGAGATTTTGCAAGACTAATACTGAACTATTCTTCACCTCTCCACTTCCGAACGGCGAGGGCAGGCTTCGGAGAGGGATTAGGGGTGGGTCGACATCGGAAAAATCTGAGTTTAGGACTTGGGTATTTCTTAAATTACATACCCTACCGAACATTATTGATCAAATCAACTTCAGTTTATGAAAAAGCCTTCTTTCTTTCTCGCATCTATTGCAGTCTTTCTATTACTGATAGCTGCAAATCATCCAGCAAAAAATCCCTATGGTCTGCAAGCTGGAAATCCTGAAATAAAATCAATCAGTGCACTCGCATTTGGACCAGATGGAATTCTCTTTGTTGGAGATTCCAAATCGGCCACCGTGTTTGCGATTGATACCAGAGATAAAGCTGCCGTAGATAAATCCGCTGCTGTTGAGGTAAAAAACATTGATCAAAAGATAGCTGCAGCTCTTGGCACAGAAGTAAAGAATATCAACATCAAGGATATTGCCGTGAACCCCATTTCTAAAAAAGTATATTTTGCCGTTCAGACACTGGATGGTAAAGCAGTATTGCTTTCTCTGGATGGTCAAAACGTTCAGGCAGTAGATCTTAAGGATGTTCCCTTTAGTACCGTTTCAATAGCGAATGTTCCAGGTGAAGCTGATAAGGATCGCGGCGGAAGATCACTGAGAGAATCTGTGATTTCAGACCTTGGCTTCTCCGATGGAAGTGTAATGGTTAGTGGTTTGTCAAATCAGGAATTCAGTTCAACATTCCGGAAGATCCCTTTTCCATTTGGAGATAAGCAAGAACAATCTTCGTTAGAAATTTATCACGCCGCTCATGGCAAATATGAAACCAATGCACCTATCAGAACTTTCACCACAGCTGATCTGAATGGAAAAAAATATTTAGTAGCAAGCTACACCTGTACTCCCCTGGTGCTTTTTCCACTTGATGAAATGAAGGCAGGAAAACATGTAAAGGGAAGAACAGTGGCAGAATTTGGTGCGGGGAATTCACCCATCGATCTTATAACATTGAAGAATGGAAGCGATTCCTATCTTTTTATGGCGAATAGCAATCGTCCGGTAATGAGGGTCAAATACAAGAATATTGAAACTTATGCGGGGACGTTGACTGAACCTATCAAAGAAAGTTATCAAACTGCAGGTGTTGATTTTGTAAATCTTCCTGTTGTGAACGTGATTCAAATGGACAAACTTGATGATACACAAGTGGTCGTTCTGCAGAGAAGAGGCAATGGTGACCTTGACCTTTGGACAGCCCGTCAGGACAGATGGATCTGAGAACCATCATCGTTAAAATATCTTACCGGATCAGGCATTGTATACTCACAGGCCTGATCCTTTCATTTATAGCATGTCTTGATGTTAAGGAGGACCAGATTTCAATTCAATGGGAAAATGAAAAGGGAATTGCTCTATTGATCCCGAAGAAAATTATTCCAGCAACTAATAAAGATTCAATAAAAAACAATCTTCAGGTTTACCTGGCTGGTCGTGATGTTCCAGTCCTCGGAGAAATTACTGTGAAGGAAAATGATATACTTTTCACACCCCTGGTCTCATTAACAGCCGGATTGAGATATGAAGTTCGATATGAAAAGAAACTTATAGGTGAAGTTCAATTGCCTTCACCAACAAGCGAAGTTCAGCCTCTCGTTCTTGCGATATACCCGGGAAAGGACACAGTTCCCGAGAACCTGCTGAAGATATACCTTGAATTTTCGAGCCCCATGCAGGAAGGAATTGCACTCGATTATATTAACCTCATCAAGGATGGAGACACTATTTCATCAGCCTTTCTTGATTTGCAACCAGAACTCTGGAACGAAAAGAGAAATTTATTAACTCTTTGGTTGGATCCAGGCAGGATCAAACGTGATCTCCAACCAAACCAGCAGATGGGTCCACCCCTGGTTGAGGGCGGACATTATCAGATAGTGGTTGATACAGGATGGAGGGATCAGAAAGGAATTAATCTATCTAAACAATATCTGAAAAATATTATCGTAGCTAACCGCGACACGAATTCTCCGCAACCAGAAAAATGGACAATGAACCATCCTTCGCACGGAAGTAAAGAAATATTGACAATTGATTTGCAAGAGTCCCTTGATTATGCAGTATTGAAAAATTCGATCCGCATTCTAAATGAAAATTCATCCCCATTGAAAGGCGAATTCTCATTACAAAGCAATGAATCCATTCTTAATTTCATTCCGGAAACTAAATGGATCAAAGGGAAATATTTTGTTGAGATCGAAGCGAAATTGGAAGACCTTGCCGGGAATAATCTGAACAGATTGTTCGACAAGGACCTGTCGAAAGATAAGTCTGACAAAAACAAACCGATATACAAACTGCCATTTGTGATAAATTAAATTTGCATCGAAGGCAGTATTCAGCTTTCGAAGAATTAGTTTAACTTCTTGCAAAATTTCTGCAATGTCAAATAATTATTCTCGAAGAACTTTGATCAAATCAGGGTTGGTTGCCGCCATTGGATCAACCATCACAATTGATGCATTTTCCGGAACCCATCAATCTACAGCTGAAGGACCTGATCCTTGGATGGGATTCAAGGCAGGAATTGCTTCATACACATTCAGGAAGTTTAAGCTGGAAGAAACTATTAAATTAATGCAGAGACTGGATCTCAAATACATTTCAATAAAGGACTTTCATCTCTCCCTGAAGAGTACTGCAGAAGAAAGAAAAGCAGCCGTTCAACAACTGAAAACTGCAGGCATTACTCCTTTGAGCTGCGGAAATATTACAATGGAAAATGACGAAGCAAATGTGAGACAGGCCTTCGAGTACGCACGTGATTGCGGAATTCCAACAATTGTTTGCAGTCCTCATCCTGATTCAATGCCATTGCTTGACAGGATGGTGAAAGAATTCAATATCAAAATTGCAATCCACAATCATGGTCCGGAAGATAAGCGCTTCCCCTCACCATACGATGCGTGGAAAGCAGTTGAAAAGTTTGATAAGAGAATGGGATTATGTATTGATGTTGGCCACACAGCAAGGGCCAAGGTTGATCCTGCAGAAGCCATTGTGAAATGCAAAGAGAGGTTGTACGATCTTCATCTCAAGGATATTGATTCAACTGAACCAAAGGGCGGAACAATTCAGGCGGGGCGTGGTGTTCTGAACCTTAAATCAATAATTGCTGCACTCATCAAGATAAAATATCCATATCTCCTGAGTTTTGAATATGAACGTTCTCCTGATGATCCATTCCCTGAAGTAGCAGAAACCATTGGATATGCAAAAGGCTTACTGGCAGGAATGACCAAACAAGGAAAATAGATTCCTGTTTTTTTAGCCGATGAGATAATCCCTTCTTTGAGATTTCACTGAATTCGAAATTTCATTTTAAGAAATCGGGAAAAAATACTTTTTATGTTACGAGGCATTGCTCCCGATAAATGGAAACATTTCCTGGTAGGGATTCCAATGGGATGCATCCTGCAGGTTCTGGCATTCCTTGTGGTTCAGCCTAATTTAACCCTCGCAATTGTCATTGCATCAACCATGGTAATAGCTATCAGTTATGGATTTGAACTTTTTTCCCTCATTACTGGTTGGGGCCGTTACGATTTCATGGATGCAGTAGCAAGCGTTGTAGGAGGAACAGTAGGGATTATTTTGTGTTTGGGAATTATGGAACTATTTTGAGATTTTGAGATTTTGAGATTGATTATTCTTTGTGATTTGGAATTTGTTATTTGGAATTTAGGTCGAGACGCTTACCTAACTCAAGAATCTACACCAGCAACTCTTTCCTTGAATTGTTGAATTTTCTCACCAATTGTCCTTACTAATACACAGGTGGTTCCATCAATTTGGATCCATTTGCCTGACTGATCCTGCTCAACCCAAAAAATTATGGAATTTCCAACGGTACACTGAAAATGCTTTGAGCTGTTTACAGTAAACTCCTGGACAAGGATTTCCATATACTTATCCTCTATCTTAACCCCGATGGAAAATGGTTTCATATAATAATAGACCGATAAAAACATGCCAGCAAGCCTTAAAATGCCCATTCGGCCACTATTTGGTACGATTCTTTGATACTTAATGCATTATTCTTCACTGTGCGACTTAACAATCTGAGATGAGAAGAAAATTTGAGCAGCTTACCTTGAATGATTTACTTGAGAAACTCAGCGATTGCACCCTTCAATATAGCCACCTGCATACGAATGGCGGAGTAGATGGGGAATTTTATCGAATACGAAAGGATATACTCGAACTACAGCAAGAAATTGTCAGGAGAAAAGAAACAGCGGATGATGATGAGTTCGGTATAGAACCGCATGACGAATCCGATCGATTTTATTCTGGCAAGCGAAAATCCTCAGGTTAATCAGAATTGCAACATAAAGGCACTTCCTTGTCCTTCCGCTGATTGAACTTGGACATTTCCTCTGTGTAGCATCATTATTTGCTTGCAAAGGCTCAGACCAATTCCACTCCCACTCTTTTTTGTACTGAAGAAAGGAATAAAGATCTTATCAAGAACTTCTGTAGACATCCCTTGTCCATTATCAGCAACTTTAATTATTACGCGATTACCCGCAGTGTTATACGCAGAGAGCGCAATTCGTGCATCCTTTTTATCTTTCACCGCTTCCATTGCGTTCACCAATAAATTAATTAGTACTTGCTCAATCAGATTCGTATCTGCTTCAACTGAGAGCTCCGGATCTTTTAAGATGATCTCAATTTCAATATGCTTCTGTTGAAGTGTTGGTTGCATCAATTGATGAAGATTTTCAAAAAGATCACGCACATAAACCTTTTTTAGATTGGGTGTGGTTATCTTATTCAGGTTCCGATAAGTTTCAGCAAACTTCAACAACCCTTCACTTCTTCTTTTGATAGTATCGATTCCTAATTCCAGGTCCTCCAATCCATCCGGTCTTTCACCAAATGCAGCAACAGAATGCTTTAATCTGTTCTTAAGTGTTTCAGCAAGTGAAGAAATCGGCGCAACGGAATTCATGATCTCATGCGTCATTACACTTAATAATTTCTGCCATGCTTTTGATTCCGTTTCATCAATAGCCTCACTCACATTTTGAAATGCTACGAGTTTATAGATCCGGCCACTCGTTTGAAAGCCTGTTGCTGTCAATAAAAGTTTAAAGGATGTACGGTCATGAGTTACATCAACCACCTTGTGCTCACCAGGTCTTAATGCCAGAACTTCCTTATATAATCTGTCATCACGCTTTTCCAGAGAATGGATAGTCTTGAGGTACGGAATGCCTAATAATCTTTTGAATGATTCATTCATCCACCCTATCTCACCAGTTGCGTGTTCATAAGAGAGAATTCCTGTATCAACCAATTCCAGGATCCTTTGTAAATACTGGTATTGCGTTTCTTTTTCCTTACTGATTACTTTGAATGTTGTGTTGATCTCGTTAAACCCTTTTCGCAGTGGCTGCAGCTCAAGAGGGGCATGCTTCACATCAAAATACCTGGAGAAATCACGGTAGTGAACCGATTCAACAAACTGTTCAACTTCCTCCTGGGCTTTTTTATGAAATCGATAAAAATCTGCGACCTGGAAAATGATAATTGGAACCACAAAGACTTCATATAAATACCAGCCTCTCACGAGAAGAAGGGCTGCAAGAAAAAGAGTCCCGAACATCAGGAAAACACGCCATAAGATCTGCCAACGATAGTTCTTAAACATAAATACTAGAAGTTCTCTTTTTCAATTTCCAACCCAAATAGGTAAATCTCAAAACACAAACTCCAAATCATGGAGTAGAAATTCCAAATAACAAATAACAAACAATAATCAATATTACAATGTTCAAAAAAATTCTAAAAAAACGTAACGCAAAGAACGCAATGGCTCGCAAAGAGCGCAAAGATTATTTCATTCTTTAAATCTCAAAATTCCGAAATTCTTAGGTGGGTAGCACCTACGGAGCATAAGAGCTGAAGGACTCATTTGCTACCGACAGGTAGCCACTACGTGGCAAAGAAAATCCAATTTCCAAAACCCAAATTCTTCACAACTCAACCTTTCAACAAATCAACACATACTCTCATTTTCAAATTTCCAAATTATCAAATTATCAAATGTCGTATTTACTCAACCTCCGGTAAAGCGCTGTCCTCGTTAACCCTAATTCTTTTGCTGCCTTGCTGATGTTACCGTTATGCTTTTCAATAACCCTGAGTATCGCATTTTTTTCAATCGTACCAAGATGAAGCTGTTGTGGTTCGTGGTCAACTGATTTCACAGATTCAATTGGCGAAAAGATCAGATCATCATTGCGAAGAATGTCACTATCTGCCATGATGATAGCTCGCTCAATAGTGTATTGAAGTTCTCTAACATTGCCAGGGTAATGATATTGCTTCAATTTTTCCATTGCATCCTTGCTGAACGCCATGGTGGGCTTCAGATATTTGGATGAATAAATATTTGCAAAATGTTTTGCGAGTAATACAATGTCTTCTTCCCTCTTCCTCAGGGGCGGCACCGTGATTTCAACCGTATTGATCCTGTATATTAAGTCCTTCCGGAATTTTGTTTCATTGGCAAGTTCTGTCAGAGGTAGATTGGTAGCGCATATCAGGCGAATATCGATAGGTATGGGTTGGTTGGTTCCTACACGCATCACTTGTCGATTTTGCAGAACACTCAATAATTTTGATTGCTGTTGAAGTGAAATATTCCCAATTTCATCCAGGAAGACCGTTCCGCCCTGAGCAGCCTCAAATCGACCGATCCTATCTTCCCTTGCATCTGTGAACGCACCTTTTTTATGGCCAAACAATTCACTCTCAAAAAGAGTTTCTGTTAGAGCACCTACATCCACCTTAATAAATGGCTGCTTGGCTCGCAATGATTTTTGATGAATCGCTTTTGCGATCAGGTCCTTACCTGTTCCATTTTCCCCCAGAATCAAAATATTGGCATCGGTTGGAGCTACCTTTTCGATCTTAAAAAAAATATCGTGCATCACTTCGGATTCACCAAGCAACTCCTTTCCAATAACTGAATCCTGCGTTGAAAATCCAGGAGAAGTCTTTCCTGAATCCCGCTTGTTCAATGCTTCCTTGATAGTGACGATGAGCCTCTCGTTATGCCAGGGTTTTACTACAAAATCAGCAGCGCCTTCTTTGAGAGAACGAACTGCCAGATCAATACCACCATAGGCCGTTATCATTATTACCGCAGCATCTGAACCAAATTCCTTGATTTTTCTCAGCCAGAAAAAACCCTCGTTACCTGTATTTATCGAACTATTGAAGTTCATGTCTAGCAGGATCACGTCAAAAGGCTGCTTGGCCAATAGTGCTCTTATGTTCTCGGGATTTTTTTCTGTGATAACGTCTTTTGCTTCGGTCTTCACCAGGAGCTTTACAGCCGTGAGCACATCTGTATCATCATCTATTACTAAAATGCTTGCGTTCTTCAATTGCATGTTCAATGAAATTACTGCCAGGGATGGTGGAAGATCGAAGGTCTGAAATTATAAAATCCCCCGGACGAGCATACTCTACCCACAATGATACCATTAATGCAAGGGCATGACAATTAATTTTTTACCACTAATTCGCTCAAATACCTCTAATAAACTGTATCAAAACCGAACAGTTATTGTCCGTAAACGAACATCTTCGTAGATTAGTGGCGTTGTAACATCCTAAGAATCAGAAGGGTCATTTTTGGCATGTTGTTGCGGTTGATGTAGACCAGTCATGATCTAAAGTTTTCTCATGTGTTTTAAGTCATCTGTCCGGACGCTGGGCAGATGGCTTTTTTAAACTGAACCTCAACAATGGATAGAGTAATCGCGAAAAAGAGATGGACCTCAAAGAGAATTCTGACAATTGCCGGGATTACCGGTATCGTTGTATTAATAGCGGCAAGTTATTATTTCACATCCGGTAAGAGCAGATTAAACGTTGATACTGAAAGAATTACAATTAGTTCGATCTCTAAAGGAGCGTTTAAGGAGTTCATCCCGGTTAATGGCGTAGTTCTTCCCCTCACCACAATCTACCTGGATGCCATGGAAGGTGGAAGGGTTGAAGAAAAGTATGTTGAGGATGGAGCCGTGATGGTCAAAGGCCAGCCGATCCTTCGTCTTTCGAATACGGACCTTGAACTTGGATTAGTTACCCAACAAACAAACGTTTATAACCTTCTTACCCAGATGCAGATTTCCAGAAATGCTGCTCAACAGAATACAGTCAATAAGCTTAATCAAATGACTGATGTTGAAAGCCTTGTGAAAGAAGCTGAACGTGTTTACAAGCTTAATAAACATTTATACGAACAAAAAGCAATTGGCCTTCAGGAATTCAAGCAATCAGAGAACAATTATAATTACCTGATGCAGAAGAAAAGGCTGACTGACCAGATCATGCTCCAGGATTCTACCAGCAACCAGCAGCAACTTCTTCAGGCAAGACAGTCGTATGAAGGATCCCAAAATGCATTGAATGTGATGCGCAAGAAAGTTGGCGATCTGATAGTAAGAGCACCTGTTGACGGTCAATTAACCTCTCTTGATGCTGAAATAGGTCAATCTAAAAATAAAGGAGAACGCCTCGGGCAGATCGATGTGCTAAGTGGCTATAAAGTGCGTGTAGATATCGACGAACATTATATTTCAAGAATATTTCCAGGCCTGATGGGTGATTTCACCTTTGCAAATGAAAGCTATAAACTGGTGATCAGGAAAGTGTACACACAGGTTACCAACGGAAGGTTCCAGGTTGATATGGAGTTCGAAGGAAAAGTGCCCCAGGGAATCCGCAGAGGACAAACATTACAGATCGGACTTGCCTTAAGCGATGAAACACAAGCTGTGCTGCTTGCAAAAGGTGGATTTTATCAGCAGACTGGAGGTAACTGGATCTTTAAGGTAAGCGACAATGGCAAAACTGCTTATAAAGTAGATATACAATTAGGTAGGCAAAACCCTGATCACTACGAAGTGCTTAAGGGATTGCAGCCAGGCGACAAAGTCGTTACGTCCAGCTATGAAAACTATGGAAACATGCAGGAGCTGGTCCTTAAGAAAGAATGATCACCGTTAAACTATTAGTCATGAAAAACAAATCTCTTTATTTAGGAATGGCCATTTGCTTTTGCCTTCTGTTTTCAGTTGCAAAAACAAATACCCATACTTCACCATGTAATGCAACAAAAAAAGAAAAATTTACTCCTTTTACAGGGGACCTGGAGATTTCAATAATTCATACTTCAATCCTCAGTATCTAAACCGTTCAATTAAATCAAACATTTTCAACATGATCAAGATCACCGACCTCGAAAAAATCTATCGCACCGAAGAAGTGGAAACAGTCGCTCTTAACAAGCTTACAATGGAAGTTAAGGAAGGAGAGTTTGTAGCTGTGATGGGACCTTCCGGTTGTGGCAAGTCCACCTTGCTTAATATTCTCGGCTTATTAGATGATCCTGATGCCGGTAGTTTCAAATTCAATGGAATTGAAGTTGCAGGTTTCAACGAACGGAAAAGAGCTGATCTCCGTAAGCGCAACATCGGATTCGTTTTCCAGAGCTTCAATTTGATTGATGAACTTACAGTGTTTGAAAATGTTGAACTCCCATTAATATATACAGGTGTAAAAGCAGCTGACAGAAAAACAAGGGTTGAAGAGGTTCTTGACAAGATGCAGATCATGCATCGCCGTAATCACTATCCTCAACAACTTTCGGGCGGTCAGCAACAGCGTGTTGCTGTAGCAAGAGCGGTGGTAAATCGCCCAAAATTAATCCTGGCGGATGAGCCTACAGGAAACCTTGATTCCAGCAACGGTAACGAGGTGATGCAACTTCTAACTGACCTCAATGAACAGGGTACAACAATCGTAATGGTTACGCACTCTGAACATGATGCACGCTACAGCCATCGAATCATTCGCATGCTTGATGGACAGACAGTGCTTGAGAACATAATGGTCTGATAGTTCCGAGTTTCGGGTTTCGTGTTTCGGGTTGGTTTAGTGATCAATCTAAAAGCCTCAACTATAAACTCGAAACGCGAAACTCCAAACCCGAAACTGAATTAGCCTTAAAGTATAGCCATGATCTACAATTATCTGAAGATCGCAATCAGGAACCTGAAGAAATACAGGTTCATTTCTTTTATAAACATCTTTGGTCTAACCATTGGACTTACCTGCTGTTTTCTTATTCTGAATTATATAATTCATGAGACCAGCTATGATAAGTATCAGCCCAACGCGGATCGAGTATATCGTGTCACGCGCAGTTTCAACAATCCTGAAACAGGTGCATCCTCATTAAACCTAAGCACAGTAGCTCCTCCGTTTGGACCATTGCTTCAAAATGATTTTCGGGAAATAGAAAGCATGACAAGGCTTTTATCGAACGGGCAGACTGCCATTCGGTATGAGGAAAAGATGTTTAATGAAGACGATGTCTATTTCGCTGATGACAAATTTTTTGAGTTTTTTAAAGTTGATGTATTAAAAGGCAATCCAGCGAACGCATTGAAGGACCCTTACAGTATTATGCTTACTGATAAGATGGCAAGCAAATATTTTGGCAAGGATGATCCTATGAATAAAGTGTTGAGGCTAAACTTCGGCCAATACTTTGATTTCAAAGTAACAGGGATTTATAAGCCACTTCCATCCAATACGCACTTCCATCCACAAATGATGTTATCATTCAATACGCTTAATGATACACTCATTTACGGAGCTGAAAATCTTAGAACAAACTTTGGAAATAATTCCTTCTTTACATACATCCGGCTTCCGAATCTTTATGACCCAAAGAAGATGGAAACCCAGTTTCCCGCCTTCATAAATCGTCACATGCCGCAAGGCGGCAAATTCAAGCCATCGCAAGGAACTCAACTTGCATTGCAAAAGCTTACTGATATACACCTACGCTCGCACACTGATTATGAAGCGGAAGAAAATGGTGATATTAAACGAGTATATATATTTTCTGCAATCGCTCTATTCATACTCCTGATCGCTTGCATTAATTATATGAATCTGTCCACTGCGCGATCAACCTTAAGAGCAAGAGAAATTGGCATCAGAAAAGTAGTGGGTGCGCAGAGAAAAGAAATCATGGCGCAATTCCTGAGCGAATCTATTCTCGTTGCATGGATAGCCATGTTACTTGCCTTTGCGCTGACCTGGGTATTACTTCCCTGGCTTAATAAAATTTCAGGACAGGAATTGAATATGCAAACACTACTGAAATGGAATATCATATTACCCGTGATCCTGGTTCCATTTATAGTCGGACTCGTTTCCGGGATCTATCCTGCTCTTTTTATGTCTTCTTTTCAGCCGGTAAAAACTCTTAAAGGATTTTTGAAAGTTGGAGGAGGAAATATTTCTTTTAGAAAAGTGTTGGTGACCTTGCAATTTGCGATCGGAATTATTTTGATCATTTGCACTGGAGTAGTGTTCAGCCAGATGCGCTACATGCAGACCAAGTCCCTGGGATTTGATAAAGAACAAATAGTCAACATTCCTTATAGTACCGAATTGAATGAGAGCTATGACGCTTTCAGAACAGCATTGCTTTCCAATTCAAATATTAAGAATGCAGGCAGATCATCCCGCATACCAACTGGAAGACTTCTGGATGCAATGGGATCAAGGATGAAATCGGGCGATACCATGGCTCCTGTTACGGTCGATATAAAATATGTATCAGCAGATCAGGAGTTCCTACCTACATATGGAGTAAAAATGGTTGCCGGAAGGGGTTTTTCAAAAGATTTCAGCACCGATACTTCAGGTTTTCTAATAAATGAAGCCGCGGCTGGGGTGCTTGGCTTCAAACAAAGTGGTGATGCCATTGGAAAAGATTTTGGTTACGGAAGAAGAAATGGAAAAGTAATTGGTGTATTTAATGATTTTCATTTTGAATCATTACACCAGCGGATTGTTCCACTTGTTATTTTCGTTCCAAGAACTCCGAATGGTTACGGAGGCATTTCGATGAAAATTAGTGGTTCTGTTCCAGCAGCCCTTGCGCATATTGAAACAACTTGGAAAAAATTCCTTCCAGAAACTCCATATCAGTACAATTTCCTCGACGAAAATTTTGCGAGGTTATACCAGGCAGAAGAAAGACAAAAAACGCTGTTTAGTATATTCTCAGGTCTCGCCATTTTTATTGCATGTCTGGGTCTACTTGGACTTTCTGCCTTTACAATTAGTCAGCGCTTTAAAGAGATAGGGATAAGAAAGGTTCTTGGTGCCAATATCAGTACCATCATCTATATGCTATCTGCTGACTTCATGAAACTCGTTGTTATCGCATCCTTCATCGCTTTTCTGGCTGCGGGATTTGCTATGAAAACATGGTTAGAAGATTTTGCATATCGAATAAGCATGCCTTGGTGGGTTTTCATCGCGGCAGGTATTATTGCGAGCCTGGTTGCGCTTCTAACAATAAGTTTCCAGGCCTTGAAAGCAGCTACAGCCAATCCTGTGAAAAGTTTAAGATCGGAATGAGGAGAGCATCGTGAGACGTGAGTCGTGAATCATAAGAATGAGCACCCATTAACTTCTCTAACTTCTGACTACTGACCTCTTCTTTCCGACCTCTGACTTCCGACTTCCGACATCCGACCTCTGACTTCTAACCTCTAAGTTCTTAGTTCGTCAAAGTATAAGCTATGATCAGGAATTACCTCAAGGTTGCTTTTAGGAACCTGCTGCGAAACAGGTTTTTTTCCATTATCAATATTTCCGGTCTTGCGGTTGGGATGGCAAGCGCTATTCTCATCCTGCTTTGGATTCAGAATGAAATGAGTTATGATCGATTTCATGAGAAAGGCGATCGCATTTACCAGGCATGGAACCGTTCAGTATTTGATGGAAAACTTCAGTCATGGAGCACCACTCCCAAGATCCTGGCACCTACATTGAAATCAGACTATCCAGAGGTAGAGGAAACAAGCAGGGTCAATTGGGCGAACGATATATTATTCAGCATCGGAGATAAAAGACTAACTGTCCGCGGTACAATGGTGGATCCTGGATTTCTCACAATTTTCAGCTTTCCTCTGGTGAAGGGAGATATTCGAAACGCACTTGCCAATGTCTCTTCAATTGTTATTACTGAAAAGTTGGCCAACAAACTATTTGGCAAAGAAGAACCAATGGGCAAAGTGGTCAGGATCGACAACAAGGATAATTTTACCGTCACTGGTGTACTTAAAGACCTTCCAAACAATAGCAAGTTCCAGACCTTTGAATTCCTTCTTCCCTGGGAATACATGACAAAACTTGGGGCAGACGACAAGAGTTGGGGAAATAATTCAACCAGCACCTACATCTTACTGAAGCCCAACGCAAGCATTTCGGCATTTGATAAGAAGATCCAAAATATTACCAAGGAACATACAAATGGTGAAGAGAAAATTGAAGTGTTTACTCACCCCATAGATAAATGGAGACTTTACTCAAAGTTTGAGAACGGAAAGATCTCGGGTGGAAAAATAGAAGTTGTAAGATTATTTGGATTCATTGCAGCTTTTATTCTGCTTATTGCATGCATAAATTTCATGAATCTGAGTACCGCCCGCTCTGAAAAAAGAGCAAAAGAAGTTGGCATCCGTAAAGTAGTTGGAGCAGAAAAAAAATCATTGGTTGGCCAGTTCCTCGGTGAATCAATTCTGGTGGCACTCCTTGCAGGAATTCTTGCCCTGGCAATTGTTCAGATATCACTTGCAGGATTTAACCGCCTCACTGACAAACAACTTGAAATAGGTTATAGTAATCCATACTTCTGGTCGGTTGGACTTCTATTCATACTCATTACTGGCGTTATTGCAGGAAGCTATCCAGCTTTCTTTTTATCGTCATTCAGGCCAGTTAAGGTATTGAAGGGAACATTCAAGGCTGCGCATGCGCTGGTAACCCCGAGAAAAGTATTGGTTGTAATCCAGTTCACATTTGCAATAGCCTTGATCATCTGTACAATAATTGTTATTCAACAATTAGAACACGCGCGTGATAGAGAAACTGGTTATGACAGGGAAAATCTCGTGTATCATTTCCTTGAGGGCGACCTTGAAAAAAATTATGAACTGGTCAGGAATGAATTGCTCAACACTGGAATAGCAAGTTCGGTCTGTAAGAACAGTGCTCCTGTAACTGAAGGCTGGAGTGATAGTTGGGGATACGAATGGCAAGGAAAGGATCCGAATGCAAAAATTGATTTCAATACGTACTATACGGAGTCTGATCTGGTGAAAACAGTTGGTTTGAAATTGAAAGAAGGTCGTGATATAGATATCAGGAAACATCTCACAGACTCCACTGCCATTCTCCTAAATGAAACTGCAGTAGAATTAATGGGATTCAAAAATCCAATTGGACAGATCGTAAAGTATAATGAAACGGACTGGCATGTTGTAGGAGTGATAAATGATTTTATTCTACAATCTCCTTATCAACCTATGAGAGGAATGGTAATAGGTGGTCCTAAGGGTTGGTTCAATGTGATGCACATCAAACTGAATGCAAACAATTCGACAGAAAAAAATCTAAAACTGGCAGAGAAGATCTTCAAAAAATATAATCCTGAATATCCTTTCAATTATCGTTTTGTGGATGAAGAATATGCAAAGAAATTCCAGGATGAAAAAAGAACCGCGACACTAGCCTCATTATTCGCCGGACTTACAATCTTCATCTCCTGCCTGGGATTGTTTGGCCTTGCCACATACATGGCAGAAAACAGAATAAAAGAAATTGGTGTAAGAAAAGTATTGGGGGCATCGGTGATTAATATCACCAGACTACTTTCTAAAGACTTCCTGAAACTGGTTATCATTTCAATGATTTTGGCAACACCATTAGCATGGTGGGCTATGTATAACTGGTTGCAGGATTTTCCATACAGAGTGAGTATTCAGTGGTGGGTCTTTGCATCCGCTGGTATATTATCCATTCTGATTGCTTTGATGACGGTGAGTTATCAATCAATCAGAGCAGGGTTATCAAATCCTGTGAAAAGCTTGAGGAATGAATAAAGTATTTAACCGCAAAGGAACGAAGGCGCAAGGTTACGCGAAGGCTTTGCGTCTTTGGGGTTAAAAAATAAAAAACAAAATGATTCGGAACTATTTCAAGATTGCAATCAGGAATTTAAGAAGGCATGCTTCCTTCAGTGCAATAAATATTGCAGGTCTCACTCTTGGTCTTACAGCCTGCTTATTGATAGGCCTTTTTGTTTGGGACGAAAAACAATACGATAAATCTATTCCTGATGGCGACAAAGTATTCAGGATATATAATGAAAGGATGGAGCCAGGTGAGGTATCGAAGTATGCAAATACACCTCCAATGTTTTCAACTGCTCTCAAGTCAGAATTTCCTGAGGTGAAAAACAGCTTCAGGATAATGATGACCAATCCCAAGAGGTTGTTTGAGGTGGGAGATAAAAAAATTTATGAAGAAAACAGTCTCTATACAGAGGAAGGCTTTTTTGAAATGTTTCCATTGCCGATGAAGTATGGCTCTTCAAAAAAAGTTCTTGAGGACCCAAAATCTATTGTTATTAGTGAAGAATTATCAAAGAAATATTTCGGTGACATTAATCCTGTAAATAAGGATATAATGATTGATAAGGAGAATTACAGAGTGAAGGGCGTTCTGCAAAAGGTTTCCAAATTTCATCTCTCCTTCAATTATATCCTGCCTTTCAGTTCGTTTAGTCTTCCAAAGGAAAGAATGGAAAGCTGGCAATGGCAGCAATTTTTTACATATTTCTCGATTAAGGACAATGCTGATCCTGCCAGGTTGGAGAAAAAATTCCAGGATCTAATAGTCAAGAAAGCGCATCCTATCACAAAGGAGGGAGGATTTACATACATGCCCTTCATTCAGCCATTGCACGACATACATCTTTATTCATCCAGCTTTAAATACGACAATGCGGTCAAGGGAAATATTACATACGTAAAAGCGCTAACGATAATTGCAATCTTTATCCTGCTGATTGCTTGTTTCAATTTTATTAACCTCGCCACAGCAAAATCACTTCAACGGGCAAAAGAAGTAGGTGTAAGGAAATCCATTGGCGCAAGCAGGCAGCAACTGATGTTGCAATTCACGGGAGAAACAGTTGTACTCACCATCATCAGTATTCTTATCTCTATTGGTCTTGTTGTTCTTTTACTTCCGAAACTTAATGAATTCACAAGTAAAGAGATCAGTTTGCAATTATTCGCAAACCCATTACTCTTACTCTTGCTTTTTGCTTCTGCACTCTTAGTAGGATTGCTGGCCGGTTTTTATCCAGCTCTTGTCTTGTCAGGATTTCAGCCAATTAAGGTTCTTAAAAGTTCAATTGGTGGCAATGCTGGCGCAGGAAAAGGTCAATGGTTGAGAAAGGGACTTGTCGTTATTCAATTTGCCTTATCTGCTTTGCTGATTATCAGCGCGATTGTTGTTTACCAGCAAGTCAACTACCTCCACAATAAAAATCTTGGGTTCAATAAAGAACAGATAATGTTCTTCCCGATGAGGGGAGATAAGATGTTCAATGATTTTAGAACATTCAAGACCGAATTAAAACAATCCCCGTCCATATCATCGGTGAGCATAGGATACGGATTTCCCGGCGATGCTGTTGCAGGTGATGAAATCATCATCATTAAAGATGGTCAGCAGGTTACTCAATCTGTTACTCAATTGATGGTAGATGAAGATTACATCTCCACCCTGGGATTACAGATGATCGCGGGAAGAGATTTTTCAAGAGACATCCGAACTGATAAAGACGAAGCTTTCATCATTAACGAAACTGCAGTTAAAGAACTGGGATTCGGCACTGCTGAAAAAGCAATTGGCAAACCATTGATGTGGCACCCGTGGGGAGCTTCCAATCCTGACTCTTTGAAAAAAGGGCGAGTGATTGGCATCGTAAAGGATTTTCATTTTAAAAGTTTGTATGACAAGGTCGGCTCTGCAGTACTTCAAATTTTCCCGGATGCAGCCTGGAAAGTTGCTGTTAAAATGAAATCAGCTGATTTAGGAAATGCGCTTGCCCATGTAAAGACCACCTGGACAAAATTTTCAACAGAATTTCCTATCGAATACAAATTTCTTGATGAGAATTTCGAAGTGATGTACACCTCGGAAGATAAATTGAGATCCCTACTCTGGATTTTCACTGCCATTGCAGTCTTTGTAGGATGCCTTGGTTTATTTGGCCTGGCAGCTTATGCCGCGGAAAGAAGAACAAAGGAGATAGGTATCAGGAAAGTATTAGGAGCGAGTGTTAATGGCATTGTACTCTTACTCTCTAAAGATTTCTTAAGGCTGGTGCTTGTTGCATTGATAGTTGCTTCGCCCATCGCCTGGTATTTCATGAACAAATGGTTGCAGGATTTTGCATACAGAATAAATATAAGCTGGTGGGTTTTTGCCCTGGCCGGCGGAGTGGCATTGTTCATTGCGTTACTAACAGTGAGTTTCCAGGCGATAAGAGCGGCCTTGACGAATCCAGTGAAGAGTCTCAGAACAGAATGAGGCAATTTGAAGATTTGAAAATTTGAAAATGAAGAATTTAACCGCTAAGACACAAAGACGCAAGGCTACGCCAGGTTTCCTTGCGATACGTGGCGTCATAGCGCCTTTGCGGTAAAAAAAATAAATATGATCAAGAACTTTTTCAAGACAGCAATCAGGAATTTAAAAAGAAATAAGACCTATGCGTTAATAAACGTACTGGGACTTGCTGTAGGTATTGCTGCCTGTCTGCTTATATTCCTGGTGATCCAGTTTGAAACAAGCTTTGATAAATTTCACAGCAAGAGGGATAGCATATACAGGATCGGAAGTCAGTTCGTAAACGATGATGGAATTTCATATTCCGCAGGCATTTCTTTTCCTGCAGGTCCGGCAATGAGAATTGATTTTCCACAATTGAAAATTGTGGCTTCTATTTTTAGACGTGGAGGAGATCAAATAACTGTGATAGATCCCGCGACCAATCAACCAAAGAAGTTTACGGAAGCCATTTACTATGCAGAGCCTGAATTTTTTAAATTGTTCGATTTTCCATGGATAGCAGGTGATCCCTCTAAAGCACTATCCGAACCAAATTCTGTTGGACTCACTCAGGAGCTTGCAAAGAAATATTTCGGCGATTGGAAAAATGCGATAGGCAAGACTTTCATCAGGGAAAATAAAGACGTTTATAAAGTTGCAGGTATACTCAAGGACATACCTGCCAATAGTGATTTCCCATTGGGTATTGTTGTTTCTTATTCCACCCTGAAGACTATGGGCATTGGAAGAAATATGGAAGATTGGGTGAGTACATTTGGAGGAGCATCCACTTTTGTTCAATTCCCTGAAAATCTCACAGCAGAAAAATTTAATAAAGACCTCATAGCTTTCGCAAAAAGGCATAGACCTGGTGAATATGTAAAAGACGTATTTGTTGCCCAGCCACTAATGGAAATTCATTATGATGATGAGTTTGGAAATTACCGTGGACATACATTCAGTAAATCCCTGGTGAAAGCCTTATCTCTGATTGCATTATTTCTCTTGGTCATCGCTTGTGTGAATTTCATCAACCTGGCGACAGCCCAGGCTGTGAATCGCTCAAAAGAAGTTGGTGTGAGAAAAGTCTTAGGAAGCAACAGGCGTCAACTTGCATTCCAATTCCTGAGTGAAACAGCCCTCATAATTTTTACCTCGATTGTTGTTGCAGTAGCAATTGCATTTATCGCACTTCCCTTTCTGAATAAATTGCTGGAAGTTAAGATGAGCATGAACCTTGCAGAGAATCCAGTCATTCCCTTCCTGTTACTTGGAATTGGAATTGTTGTTACACTATTGTCCGGACTCTATCCAGCAATGATACTTTCCGGATTCAACCCTATAACAGCTTTGAAAAGTAAATTAACTCCAAGGATGGTTGGAGGAATTTCATTGAGAAGAGGTCTGGTTGTTCTCCAGTTCGCCATTGCACACGTACTCATCATCGGAACCTTGATTGTGGTTAGCCAGATGGACTATTTCAGAAGAGCGTCACTGGGATTTGAAAAAGCTTCAATTGTAAATGTGCCTGTACCTGGCGATAGTGTAAGTCAGATCAAGTTTGATCATGTTAAAGACCAGCTGTTACAGAATCCCGACATTCTCCTTGTTAGTTACAGTTATGCTGCACCCTCCTCTGATGGTAATTGGAATAGCGATTTTAAATTCAACCATTCTCCCAAGAATACAAACTTCAGTGCAAATCTTAAATGGGCTGATGCGGATTATTTCAAAACTTACAATATTCCATTTGTTGCGGGAAGGCCATATAATAAGAGTGATACCGTTCGGGAGTTTGTAGTGAATGAAACTTTATTAAAGAGACTAGGAATAACAAATCCGCAGGATGCAATTGGAAAGCAATTGGATTTCTGGGATGGGAATAAAGTAGCCCAAATAGTTGGAGTGATCCGCGATTTCAATTCTTATTCTCTTCGGGAACCAATGGCACCTGTGGTATTAGGAAGCTGGAAAGATGTATATCAAACACTCAATATTCGCATCCAGCCTGGTAAAGAAAAAACTGTACTTGCTTCTGTGGAAAAAACCTGGAATGCAGCCTTCCCTGATTATGTTTATTCCTTTGAATTTCTGGATGAAACAATTGCCAATTTTTACAGGCAGGAAAATCAACTTTCACAACTCTATAAAATTTTTGCAGGCATTGCCATTTTTATATCCTGCCTCGGGCTGTACGGCCTGGTTTCTTTCATGGCAGTTCAGCGCACCAAGGAAGTAGGTATCAGGAAAGTGTTGGGAGCGGGTGCCGGTAGCATCATCTATCTTTTTTCGAAAGAATTTACTCTGTTGATAGCCATTGCTTTTGTAATAGCAAGTCCACTTGCTTATTATTTCATGCATAAGTGGTTGGAGAATTTTACTTATAAAGTGGACCTGGGAATCGGGGTTTTTCTGGTAGCGATACTGTTTTCCATTTTCATCGCGTGGATAACAGTTGGATACAGGGCAATACGAGCAGCGATGGCAAATCCTGTGAAGAGTCTGAGAACTGAATGAGTTTCGGGTTTAGTGTTTCGAGTTTAGGGTTTGACCAACTCACGATTCACGACTCACGATCAAAGATTAGTGATTAACAATCATACATCAAACTATGCTCAGGAACTACTTCAAGATCGCGTGGCGGAACTTATGGAAGAATAAAACCTTCACAGCACTGAATCTTGGCGGACTCACCATCAGCCTATGCGTTTGCCTGATGATCTTCTTCTGGGTCAAAGACGAATTGAATTATGATACCGCAGCTTCAAACGCTGATCGTGTACACCGCGTGAGTTTGATTCTTGAAGCCGCCAACCAGCCAAACAAAGAATTTGCTGTCACATCTCCTATGCTGGCCCCTGTACTGGTGCAGGATTTTCCAGAGATTGAAAAAGCAGTCCGGATTGCTCGTTCAAGTGTTTTGATCGGGCATGAGCAGGAACATTTCTTTACTGATAAAATATTCTTCGCGGATGATAACTTTTTTGAAGTTTTTGGTTATACCCTTCTGCAAGGTGATGCCCGATCAGTATTGAAGGGAACTAATGCGGTTGTCCTTACTGAAACCATTGCCAAAAAGTTATTTGGAACTGTTGAGAATGCAGTTGGTAAAACCATCACAAGTAATGATACCACCTTGCTTAATGTCACAGGTGTTGCAAAAGATCTTCCTTCCAATAACCATTTCCATTTTGATGCTGTGGCTTCAATTACACGTTTAAGCCCCAATTCACTCCAGGGTTGGTGGAACGATAGCTATTACACCTATATATTATTAAAAGATGCCAGGTCTGCCTCTTCCCTGCAATCAAAGATTGCAACCATCATGGATAAATACAATGCGAAGCAGAACAAGGAAATTGGTTTGAGAGGCCTTCATTTCTTGCAGCCTCTGAAAAGCATTCATCTCAAGTCAGACCTGCGCGCAGAATTGGAACCTAATGGCAAAATGAGCACCCTTAAGATATTTATCGGTATTGGGATTTTCCTGTTAGTGGTTGCCTGCATCAACTATATCAATCTGACTACTGCAATCTCTTTCAGAAGAGCCAAGGAAATTGGTATGAGAAAAGTTTCAGGAGCAGTTTTCTCTCAATTGTTTTCTCAATTCCTCATTGAATCGGTTCTTATAACATTAACAGCCCTGATCATAGCACTCGGATTATCACAATTATGCTTACCATTTTTTAATCAGATTGCCGGTTCTTCAATTTCTTTAAGTAGCCATCTGTCATTAGAAGTCATAGTCATCTTAATTGCATTTGCAATTCTTTTAGGAATTGTTTCGGGCCTATACCCTGCCGCTTATCTCGCAGGTGTTCGTCCTGTGAAGGCATTAAAGAAAATAACGGAAAAACATAAGGGATCATTTTCATTGCGACAAGTGCTTGTGGTTTCACAATTCAGTCTATCTATCATTTTGATCATCGCGACAATTGTTGCTTTAAAGCAATTGCGATATATGCAATCGCAGAATCTTGGATTTGATAAGGAGCAGGTAATTGCATTCCCATTACGAAACCAGGCTGAGGCTCTTGCAAAGGAAACCATCAAGGAAGAATTCAGGAAGATCAGTGGCGTAAGTCAGGCAACCTCCTCATCATCTACCCCGGGAAAAAGACTTAGCAATATCACGGTGCTTCCGGAAGGAGTTCCAGCGGATCATATTCAAACTATGAACACACTGGCCATTGATTATGATTTTATTGAAACTTATAAATTGAAGATTACAGCAGGGAGAGCCTTTTCTTCAAATTTTAATGATTCATCAGTTTTTATACTCAACGAAACCGCGGTAAAAGAATTGGGTTGGGGTTCCCCTCAAAATGCAATTGGAAAAGGTTTCAACTGGGGACTTGGAAAGGAAGGGAAAATTATAGGCGTAGTACAGGATTTTCACTTCAACTCTTTACAGCAAAAAGTAATGCCTGTTGTGATGCATCTTCTTGGCACCAATTGGTATGATTATGTTTCTGTGAGGGTCAACACTTCAAATACAAGGCAGATTATCGGGGGATTGCAGAGCAGCTGGACAAAAATGTTTCCAAGTCATCCTTTTGAATACTTTTTTGTTGATGAGGATTATGACAAACAATATCAGACGGAACAACGACTAACCAACTTATCGATAATATTTTCCATGCTAACCATTTTCATTTCCTGTCTCGGTCTTTTGGGATTGGTGATGGTAGCTGTTGCACACCGTACCAAAGAGATTGGCGTGCGGAAAGTGCTTGGAGCTTCAGTTTCAGGAATAACTGTACTGCTTTCAAAAGATTTTTTGAAGCTAGTTGGGATCGCATTGATTATCGCTTCTCCGGTAGCCTGGTGGCTCATGAATACCTGGCTGCAGGAGTTTGCATTTAGAATAACTATTCCAATGTGGGTATTTGGGTTAGCGGGACTATTGGCTGTATCGATTGCTGTTATAACTATCAGCTTTCGGGCAATTGCAGCAGCGATGGCAAATCCTGTGAAGAGTCTGAGAACTGAATGAGTTTCGAGTTTAGGGTTTGACCAACTCACGATTCACGACTCACGACTCACGATCAAAGGTTAGTGATTAACAATCATACATCAAACTATGCTCAGAAATTATTTCAAACTAGCGTGGAGAAACATCCAGAGAAATAAAGTCAACAGCTTTATTAATATCTCAGGTCTGGGCATTGGTTTGGCTTCTGCGATTTTTATCTTCCTCTATGTTCAGGATGAAATAAAATTTGATAAATTTCTTGACAAATCAAGTCAGATCTACCAGGTAAACCTGGATGCCAATTTCTCAGGCGAGGAATTTCACACTGCGAATACCCCTCCTCCAATAGGAGAAGAACTTACGAAAGCATTTCCTGAAGTTCAATCATACGCAAGAGTTTACAGGCCGGGTGATGCAATTGTTCGGTCAGAGAATAAGAATAGGTCAGATAATTACTTTACAGAGACAAGTATACTTGGAGTTGATTCCAACTTCCTGGAACTCTTTTCTTTTAAATTGCTGGAAGGCTCACCAACAACCTGTCTTTTACAACCAGAAGCTGTTGTTATTACTGAAACAGTGGCAAAAAAATATTTTGGTAATCAGCCGGCCCTCGGACAAACACTTTTATTTGGCAACGAGAAAAAGCCTTTCAAAATAACTGCAATCCTTAAGGATATACCCCCGCACTCATCTTTCCAATTCGACATATTACGTCCCATGTCTTCCTACCCTGTAGTTAAAAGATTTCATTGGAGTTGGGTTTGGCTGCAGGTTGCAACCTATGTAAAACTAAGGGATGACATTGCAGGTGTTGAATCCGTTAAAAAACTGGAAGCAAAATTCCCAGCCATGGTTACGAAGCAGGGCGCAACAGCTTTCAGAAGGGTTGGTATGTCGCTGGAAGAATTGCAAAAGAAAGGTGGCAAATGGAATTTGGAACTCATGCCATTTACCAAAGTGCATCTTCACTCTGCGGATGTTGGCTCAAGAATGAGAACTCTCGGAGATATCAAATATGTAAAAATCTTCTCAGTAATCGCTGTATTTATAATTATCCTGGCATGTGTGAATTTCATGAACCTTTCCACGGCACAATCAACAAAACGAGCCAAGGAAGTAGGAATCCGAAAAGTATTAGGATCCGTGAAAGGACAATTGATCCGCCAATTCTTCGGGGAAGCATTAATTTTTGTCCTGATCTCGGCTTTTATCGCCATCGCGATCGTCATATTGTTCCTCAATCCTTTTAATGAGCTCTCTGGTAAGCAGCTTTCTTTTGGATTACTGACTGAAATGCAATTCTGGTTATATTTTCTTTCACTGATCGTCATTACAAGTTTATTGGCGGCCAGTTATCCAGCCTTCTATTTAAGCAAGTTCAAGCCAGTATCTGTATTAAAAGGAAAAATAGAACGTACAAATCTTGGTAATCTTCTAATAAGAAATGGAATGGTGATATTTCAATTCACTGTATCCACAGGGCTAATCATTTGTACAATAATTGTCTCCCAGCAACTAGAATTCATTCGAAAAACCGACCTGGGATTGAACAAAGAAAACAGCATTGTTATTGCAAATTCAAACCGACTTCTGAAAAATGAGGAAGCATTCAGACAGGAGATTAGCCAATTCTCAGAAATCGCTGACGCAACAACTACCTCAAGCATTCCTACCAAGAATTGGTTTGGAGACCGCTATGAACCAGAGGCTACGGATAAAGAAGATGTAGTAAAAGAAATTATGCTGGCCTCTTTTCTCACTGATGAAAAATTCATTCCTACGCTTGAACTGAAATTACTGAAGGGCAGAAATTTCTCTAAAGATTTCAATGATTCTACTTCAATAATAATTAATGAAACAGCGGCGAAAGAAATTGGATGGAAAGATCCAATAGGGAAATGGATGCAATATCCAGGAAATGGAAATCAGCGATTCATGGTGATTGGAGTGGTAAAGGATTTTAATTTCGAATCCTTCCGAAATGCCATCCTCCCATTTGCATTATTTCACCATACCTCACAGACCTATCAACTTGGTACCTCTTTTATTGTTGCAAAAGCAAATTCAGCCGATTTGAGGAATACAATTGAAAAGTTGAAGTCGAAATGGAAATCATTTGCCCCCGATCTGCCTTTTGATTACAGCTTCCTGGATGAAGAATTTGATGCGATGTACAAATCCGATCAACGGATGGGTGCTGTATTCAGCCTGTTTACAATGCTTTCGATTTTTGTTGCCTGCCTTGGTCTCTTCGGATTGGCAATGTTTACTGCCGAAAGAAGGATCAAGGAAATTGGAGTGAGAAAAGTACTTGGAGCTAGTGTTGAAGGATTAGTAGGACTGCTTGCAAAGGACTTCGTCAAATTAGTTCTCCTTGGAGCCCTGATCGCGATTCCACTTGCATGGGTTTCCATGAATAAATGGCTCGAAGTATTTGTTTACAGAATAAAGATTGAATGGTGGGTTTTTGGACTTGCTATTGCGATTGCCCTCTTGATTGCTTTGATCACAATAAGTTATCAATCAATCAGGGCTGCGACTGCAAATCCGGTGAAAAGTTTGAGGACGGAATGAACAATTTGAAAATTTGAAAATTTGAAAATGAAGATTTTAACCGCAAAGGCGCAAGGGCGCAAAGTTACGCTAGGTTTCCTTGCGATGCCTGGCGCCATAGCGTCTTGGCGGTTAAATTAAATTGTACTAATCACCAAAGTCATGATAGCAAATTTTTTGAAGGTCGCTTTTCGTCATCTGAAAAAGAATAAAGGATATTCCTTCATTAACATGATTGGATTGTCTCTTGGCATGGCATGCGCTATCCTGATTCTTATTTGGGTCAACGATGAAATTCAGTATAACAAGTTTCACAAGAACTATTCTGACCTTTATCAGGTGTTGGAAACCCAATCCTATGATGGAAAGAAGTTCACTTTTGCAGCGATGCCGGGAGGTTTTGGACCTGCTGTTAAACAGGAGCTTCCTGAAATACAATATGCAGCCCGTACCGACTGGGGTACTCGGGCTTTGTTTACGCTGGGAGAAAAATCCATCTATGAAGTGGGACACTATGCAGACCCGGATTTTCTGAAGATGTTCTCCTTCCCTCTCATTAAAGGACAGGCAGAAAAGCAATTGCTTGATCCAACCTCCATTGTGATCACAGATGTAATGGCGGAAAAATTCTTCGGAAAGCAGGATCCAATTGGCAAAACACTCAAGGTAAATAACGATAAACTTTATACGATCACCGGTGTTGTAAAACAACCACCAACAAACAGCAGTTTAAGATTTTCCTGGTTAACAACCTTCAAATCCTATGTCGAGCGGAATCAATGGTTGGAGTCATGGGGAAATAACGGTATTCAAACTTTTGTGCAGCTTAAGCCAGGGACAGATATTTCTAAAGTCAATAAGAAATTTTATTCCTTCATTCAAAGCAAGGACACAAGTGCTGTTGCTCGTCCATTTTTGTTTTCTGTAGATGATTGGAGACTCCGCGGCAATTTTGAAGAAGGCAAGCAGGTAGGCGGAAGAATAGAATACGTTCGTCTTTTCAGCATCATTGCCCTAATGATCATCGTAATTGCCTGCATCAATTTCATGAACCTTGCTACAGCAAGATCAGAACAGCGTGCAAAAGAAGTAGGTGTAAGAAAAGTTATGGGAGCAGGACGAGGAGTCCTTATGAAACAATTTTTTGGCGAATCAATCGTGATGTCCTTTGCAGCGATGATTCTTGCAGGCCTGATCGTCTTTCTTGTTCTTCCTGCATTTAATAATCTGGTAGAGAAAAAATTAGCATTTGATTTCAATAATCAGGTAATCTGGCTTGGATTGCCATTAATTGCTCTGGTGTGTGGAACTCTTGCCGGTAGTTATCCTTCCATCTACCTCTCCTCTTTCAATCCAACAACGGTGTTCAAGGGATTAAGAATAGGCAAGAATTCTTCCGTAACCTATATAAGAAAAGGATTGGTTGTAATTCAATTTGTGATTTCCATTGTTCTGATCATAAGCACTATAATCATCTATCGTCAAATCCAGCATGTCAAGGATCGCCAGCTTGGATTCGACAAAGACCAGATCATTTATAGCGGACTTCGTGGTGACATGGATAAGCATTTTGCGGCGATCAGGCAGGATCTGCTCAGTTCAGGTGTGGTTGAAAATGCAGCAGTTTCAAACAGCAGGGTACTTGAATTAGGTAGTAGTTCCGCCGATTTTAGCTGGCAGGGAAAAAATCCTTCCTCACAGGTATTGGTTACCACAGAATGGGTGAGTCCAGAATATATTTCAACAATGAAGATGCAGTTGAAGGCTGGTCGTGATTTTTATACCGATGGGGTTATCGATTCTACAAACGTGATCGTGAATGAAACCTTTGCCAGGATCATGGGCAAAGAAAATCCCGTCGGTCATTGGCTTAAAAGAGACGACAACAGACAGCTCCAGATCGTTGGCATGGTGAAGGATTTTATTTATAACGATATGTACAAGAAACCGGAACCCCTGATCCTGTTTTGTCAGCCCAGCTCTGTGAATATTCTCCTGGTAAGACTAAAGGAAACCAAGGATGCCAGGAATGCCCTCGCGAAGGTTGAAGGCATAGTTAAGAAACATGCTCCTGGATATCCCTTCGAATACAAATTCATGGATGAAGAATTCAACAATTTATTCAAAAGTGAAATGCTTATTGGAAAACTTTCAAGACTATTTGCTTTCCTCACGATTCTTATCTCATGCCTTGGATTATTCGGACTGGCTGCGTACACAGCAGAACGCCGTACAAAAGAAATTGGAATTAGAAAAGTGCTTGGTGCTTCTATTGGAAATGTAATTGGTCTATTATCAAAAGATTTCCTTCGGTTGGTTGGTATTGCGTCTGTGATTGCATTTCCATTGGCGTATTGGGCAATGAATAGTTGGTTACAGGATTTTGCATATAGAGTCAAAATCAGCTGGTGGATATTTATTGTTGCAGGTGTGCTGGCCCTGGTTATTGCTCTTTTAACTGTGAGTTTTCAGGCTGTCAAGGCAGCAGTAATGAATCCGGTGAAGAGCCTCAGAACAGAATAGTTCGAGAGTTTGAATGTTTGATTGTTTGATTGTTTATGGTAAAAAATAATTTTTCATTTTACATTTTTCATTTTGCATTCATCTAAATATTATGCTAAAGAATTTCTTCTTAATCGCATGGCGTAACCTTATCAAGAACAAGGCGAGTACCATTTTGAACGTGACAGGACTTGCAATCGGAATGACTGTATGCCTTGTTATTGGAATTTGGTTGCAGAGAGAGTTAAGTTTCGACAACTTCCATCCCAATGGGAAGCAAATTTTTCGCTTGTCAAACACTTTCAAAAGTGAGAGTGAATCTTTCTCACAAGCCCCTTCAGGACCCGCATTTGGTGCCCAGCTTCCAAAACAATTGCCTGCAGTGAAATCAGCATGCAGACTATTTTACGATAAATACAAAATTGAGTATGGCGATAATGAATTCTTTGAATCAGGGATGGTTATAGTTGATTCTAACTTCTTTACTTTTTTCGGTTTTGAACTTATGAAGGGTGATCCTAAATCTGTGTTGAATGCACCAAATCAACTCGTGCTGACAGAAAAGATGGCCGCTAAATATTTCGGAAAACAGAATCCTATTGGTAAGACCTTGATTGTAGATGGGGACTACCCCATGGTGGTAACTGGAGTTGCAAAGGATGCTCTCGTCAATTCACAAATTCAGTTCGACTTCTTGCTTTCGTATTCTTTTCTGAGAAAGATCGCAAATGAACAATGGAAGTTTGACATCGACAATTTCTGGGTTGGCGGCTGGCCACATACCTATATTCAACTGAATGATGAGGGGAAATGGAAGGAAGCCGAAATTGCGATCAATCGGGTGGCTGCAAAATTTTCTGAAAAAGAATGGAAGGAGAATAAGATGTCCTATAAATACCATCTCCAACCTATACAGGATGTACATCTTAAATCTCAACTTCGATACGATGCAAAAAATAACGGAAGTCTCGCCAGGGTTAAGGTATTTTCGATAGTTGGGATCATTATACTTCTCCTTGCCTGCATTAATTATATTAATCTGACTACAGCAGGTGCAATTCGTCGGGCTAAAGAAACAGCAGTCAGAAAAGTTGTCGGTGCCCTGAAATTTCAGCTGATCCGTCAATTCTTCTTTGAGACCTTGATCATTTGCTCGATCGCGGTGATTGTTGGAGTTTTATTGCTCAAGCTCATTCTACCAGCCTTTTCAACCTGGACCGGACAACCCTATAATTTTCCATTCAGTATTGTCAATATCCTGATAATACTGGGTTTCATACTCTTTATTTCTACAATTGCCGGACTATATCCTGCAAGTATTCTATCCTCCTTTGATCCTGCAACAAGTCTCAAGGGAAATTTCACACAAAGTCCAAGAGGAAATTTGATCCGCAAGACGTTAGTGGTATTTCAATTCACCATCACCATTGCATTAGTATCCTCCATACTAATCATAAGTCAGCAAATGAACTATATCAGGAGTAAATCTCTTGGATACAATGGCCGTGCGGTATTGGAGATCAATTTTAATGGAGAAGGCAAAGTCATCGATCAGTATAAGTCTATCAGGTCAGAGATCTTAAGCAGTCCTTACATTCTTGAAATGAGCAAACATGGACAGAATGTGGTTGGCGGACTTGGAAATGGCTGGACTACAACAGAAAATCTTAAGGGAGATGAAATATCTACCAGCTTGTATAACCTCAATGTTGACTCTTCATATCTGAAAACATACGACATGCAACTTGCCGCAGGCAGGTTTTTTTCAAAAGACTTTCCAACCGATACAACAAAAGCCGTCTTAGTTAACGAAGCTGCAGTAAGAACCTTTGGCTGGCAAAAACCAGAAAATGCCATCGGCAAAAAATTTGGCAAAGGTGATCAAACGAGGTATGTCATTGGCGTAGTGAAGGATTTCAATTTTGAAAAACTTCACAAACCAGTGGAAGCACTGATGATGGGTTTTGCACAAAGAGGAAGCAGAATATCGGTGAAATTGGACGCTTCTCATGTGAACGAAGCCATTGCGCATATAGAGAAGAAATGGAAAACAATTGTCCCCAACATTCCATTGGAATATTCATTTGTTGACGAAAGTGTTGCCAAACAGTATGGGAATGAACAGAAAATGGAAGGAATCTTCTATGCTTTCGCAGGTCTATCATTATTAATTGCCTGTCTTGGATTGTTCGGGCTATCAACATTTGTTGTAAAACGGAAGGTGAAAGAGATCGGAGTGAGAAAAGTACTTGGAGCAAGCGTAACGGGAATTGTAGGATTGCTATCGAAGGATTTCCTGAAACTGGTTCTAGTTGCATTCCTTATTGCGACACCACTTTCCTGGTATTTCATGAATAATTGGTTGGCAGATTTCGCATATAGAATAGATATAGGATTGTGGGTATTTCTGCTGGCTGGAGCGGCTGCGCTTCTTATTGCAATGATCACAGTGAGTTTCCAGGCAATACGTGCAGCGATAGCCAATCCAGTGAAAAGTTTGAGAACTGAATAGGCGATTTGAAAATTTGAGAATTTGAAGATTTGAAAATGAAGAATTAATTCACGATTCACGATTCACGATAAAACAATCAGCGATGCTCAAGAATTTTCTAAAGACTGCCTGGAGAAATCTCATAAAAAACAAGACTTTCTCGATAATTAACATATTGGGACTGGCAATTGGACTAGCCTGTTTTCTATTGATATCGATGTATGTGATCGATGAATTGAGCTACGACAAGTACAATGAGAAAGCCAATCGTATCTATCGCGTGAATTCTGATATCAGGTTTGGTGGCACTGATCTGAAACTTGCAGTTTGCTCTGATCCGATGGGCGCAACATTAAAAAGGGATTATCCGCAAGTGGAGGAGTATGTCCGAATCTATAATTCTAATGGATCCAAACTGATCAAGAAAGGCAACGAATTTATCGAAGAAGAAAGAGTTGCACATGCGGATTCCACAATATTCAATGTATTCACGCTGCCTGCTATTGCAGGAGATGTGAAAACCGCATTGAATGAGCCTAACACAGTTGTAATTACAGAATCAACCGCAAAGAAATATTTCGGATCCACCAATGTTATCGGTAAAACAATAGAGACCAATAACAGAGAGAATAATTTATTCAAGATCACCGCTGTGATCAGAGATATGCCCCGCAATTCTCATTTTAATCTCGATTTTATCTTTTCAATGGATAATGTAGAATATGGATTCGGGAATTATCTCAGCCATAATTTTCAAACCTACATCGTCCTTAAGCCTGGTACGGATTACAAGGAATTCGAAAAGAATTTCGACCAGGTTATCTCCAAATACATAATGCCTCAGGCAAAACAATTCATGGAGATTAAGTCGATGGATGATTTTGAAAAGGCTGGGAATAAGCTTGAATATTCTCTTATGCCTTTGACAGATATTCATCTCCGTTCAGAAAGATTTCCTGAGTTGGGGACAAATGGAAGTGTTCAAAATGTTTATGTGTTCTCGGCCGTGGCCATCTTCATCTTGCTGATAGCATGTATCAATTTCATGAATCTCTCCACTGCACGTTCAGCCAATAGGGCCAAGGAAGTAGGAATTCGGAAGGTGTTGGGAACTGACAGACGCTATCTCATTGGACAATTTCTTACAGAGTCTACTCTCATGGCATTCATAGGTCTCATCCTGGCAATAATCATCGCTTTGCTGATCCTTCCATTTTTTAATGACGTTTCCGCGAAAGAAATTTCAGCCCGTGAATTCATCAGCAGAAAATATTTATTTATCCTCTTGCTCATACCAATTGTTGTCGGAGCTCTTGCAGGAAGTTACCCTGCTTTTTATCTTTCTTCATTTCAACCCATCCAGGTGTTGAAGGGAAAAATAAATGCAGGGTTCAAAAAAAGCCTCTTGAGAAGCGGACTTGTGGTCCTTCAGTTTTTATTCTCTATTGTAATCATTATTGGAACGATCGTAGTGTACAGACAGTTGGATTACATCCAAACCAAGAAACTTGGATTTAATAAGGACCAGGTGCTGGTGGTAAATGGAACAGGTGCGTTGAGAACCAATACAGATGCTTTTCGAAATGAAGTTGCCAAGATGAGCGGTGTGAAAGGATCTGCATTCACTGGATATTTGCCAGTTTCTAACTCGGCAAGGAACGATAATACTTTTTCAAAAGAGGCTGTAATGGATGCCAAGAACGGCTTCAACATGCAGGTATGGAGGGTTGATTATGATTACATCCCCACACTTGGAATGGAGGTCATTAAAGGCAGGAATTTTTCAAGGGAATTCGGAGGTGATTCCTCAGGTATTCTTATAAATGAATCAACGGCTAAAATTTTAGGGTATGAAAATCCTATCGGAAAAAAGATATATACCTCTGACGGCAACAGTGCAAATCAAAATATCTCCTATACCATTATTGGTGTTGTTAGAAATTTTCATTTCGAATCATTGAAAACTAATATCGGGCCGCTATGCATGACATTGGGCCCCAGCAAATGGGCTACCTCATTCAAGGTGGCTACAACCGATGTTCAATCGCTCGTAAAAAACATAGAAGCAAAATGGAAGTCGATGTCAACAGGTCTCCCATTCAGTTATTTTTTCCTGGATGAGGCCTTTGATAATATGTATCGCTCTGAACAACGGGTTGGGAAGCTTGCGATCGCATTTTCTATCCTTGCCATTCTGATTGCCTGCCTTGGATTATTTGGTCTGGCTACCTACATGGCAGAACAAAGAATAAAAGAGATTGGGGTGAGAAAGGTGTTGGGCGCAACAGTGCAGAATATCACCACCATGCTTTCCAAGGATTTTCTCAAGCTGGTATTGATCGGCGCATTGATCGCATTTCCATTTGCCTGGTGGCTAATGAATATGTGGCTGCAAAACTTTGCATTCCGCATCAATATGAGCTGGTGGATCTTCGGAGTTGCGGCCTTGATTGCTTTACTGATTGCATTGATTACTGTGAGTTTCCAGGCGATACGGGCAGCATTGACAAACCCGGTAAAAAGTTTGAGGAGTGAATAAAGAATTTGAGAATTTGAAAATTTGAAAATGAAGAATCAATTCACGACTCACGATTCACGATAAAACAAGCTAGCTATGATAAGGAACTACCTAAAGATCGCGTGGCGGAACCTGATGAAGAATAAGATATTCTCTTTCATCAACATCTTTGGTCTGGCGATTGGACTTGCATGCTGCATGCTCATAACTCTGTATGTGTATCATGAACTGAGCTATGACTCACATCATAAAAACCTCAAGCAATTATACCAGCTGGGGACCATTTTCGTGAAAGAGGGAAAGGAAGACAGGACTGCCAATACTCCTGCACCGATGGCAAAGGCCATGCAACAGGAGTTCCCGGAAATAGAGATGAGTGCGCGACTTCTTAAGGCCTTCTCTGATGATAAAACTCTGCTGCAATACAATTCGGTAAATGGCCAAAGAAAATCCTTTTATGAAACAAGTGGGTACCTGGCAGATTCAGCTTTTTTTAGAGTGATCACCTACAACTTCAAAGAAGGGAATCCTGAAACTGCCTTATTAAATCCGAATTCACTTGTATTGTCTGAGGAAATCGCGCAAAAGATTTTTGGTAAGGAATCTGCTCTTAATAAAATCATTCACATCAGCAGTAGTACCAATGGTGATTTTGATTTTAAAGTAACGGGTGTATTTACTCCTTCAAAACATCCAACTCATATTGATGCAAGATTTTTCATGTCTATCGCTGGTGGAGGCATGGATCAGTATATAAGAAGGGCTACGGATTTGGCTTCCAATAATATGTTCTACACCTATTTTGTGTTGAAGCCCGGAGGTGATGCAAAGAAACTGGAAGCAAAATTTCCCGCCTTCATTGACAAATATGCAGGAAAGGACCTTAAGGCAATGGGATTCTACAAGAAGCAATTCCTCACTCCTGTAAAAGATATTCATCTATATGCAAACACAACCAGCAATGTAACTGCTGGCGGAAGTCTTACTTATTTATATATCCTTGTTTCAATAGCAGTTTTCACATTGCTTATTGCATGCATAAACTTCATGAACCTTTCAACTGCTCGCTCCTCCAAAAGATCTGCAGAAGTGGGAGTACGAAAAGTGCTCGGAGCTGAAAAAGGGTCGCTTGTCCGCCAATTCCTTGGTGAATCTCTATTGATGTCATTGATCGCATTTCTTTTTGCACTTGGGATCACACAATTGTTACTTCCACTTTTTTCAGCAGTCGCAGGAAAGGAATTCTCATTTTCGCTTGAACAACATGCGCTTTTACTGGGTGGATTCTTAGTATTAGCCATTGTTACTGGTTTGCTTAGCGGAAGCTATCCTGCATTTTATCTTTCATCCTTTAAGCCCGTTAAGGTACTGAAGGGTAAAATTTCAAACACACTGGCGGCAGTTTCTCTTAGGAAAGGTCTTGTAGTATTTCAATTTGTAATATCAGTTGTATTGATCGTGGCTTCTGTGGTAATTGCAGATCAGATGCGATATCTAAGGTCCAAAGACCTTGGGTTTGCAAAGGATCAACAGATTATTATCCCTATGAGAAGCGGAACTGCAAAAGGTATTTACAGTTCATTGAAGAATGAGCTCTCCAGGCAACCCCAGATAACTTCAGTAGGTGCAACGCTTTATTATCCTGGGATCATGAATCCAAGTGATATGCCCCTTTATCCAGAAGGAAAAACCCAGAATGAGTCAAAAAGATTCTTCATGAATTGGGTTGACAATAGTTTTCTTGAAACGCTTGGAATCAAGCCAGTTGCGGGAAGAATATTTTCAAAAGAATTTCCTGCTGATACAAGCTTCAAGATGGTTGTGAATGAAGAAGGTGTTAAGCAACTAGGATTCAAGAACGCACAGGAATCAATTGGAAAGAAAGTCAAGATTGATTGGAGAGGAGAAACTTATAGCTGGGATATCATCGGTGTAGTAAAAGATTTTCATTTCAAGGACCTCCATCTTGCTATTGAACCATATGGATTTCAGCTTAACAACTCGCCTCAATATAATTATCTGGTTGCTCATGCAAAGACAACAGATATGGGTGGGACTCTCAAATCGATCGAGGGCATTTGGAAGAAACTCAATCCAAATGAGCCTTTTGAGTACAGCTTTCTTGACCAGGATTTTCATAAGAACTACCAGGCTGAGGAAAGGCTATCATCCATTGTGACATATTTCACGATTGTCGCTATTCTTATTTCATGTCTGGGACTATTTGGTTTAGCAGCATTCAGCGCCGAACAACGGATCAAGGAAATTGGAGTAAGAAAAGTTTTGGGAGCAAATGTCTCTAATATCGTTTCACTTTTATCTAAAGACTTTTTAAAGCTGGTGGGTATAGCAATTGTGATTGCGTCACCTATCGCGTGGTTTACAATGAATAGGTGGCTAGAGGATTTTGCATATCGCACAACGATCGGTTGGCAGGTATTTGTGATCACAGCAGGCATAGCGTTATTCATCGCTCTTGCAACAGTGAGTTTCCAGGCCATCAAAGCGGCAATTTCAAATCCTGTGAAAAGCCTCAGAAGTGAGTGACATAATTCAAAATCAGTTTTTGCGCAACCTGGCGTCTTTGCGCCCTTGCGGTTAAATCTTAAAAACCATGTTTAGAAATTATTTCAAGATTGCATTCAGAAACTTACGAAAGAACAGATTGTACGCATTGTTGAACATTGCTGGTTTGACAATTGGTATCGGAAGCTGCCTGTTGATTGGAATATATGTCCTCCACGAATTAAGTTATGATAAGTTCCACGCAAATTCGGATAGAATAGTCCGTGTCACGATGGAATATAATTCAGGTGATGCGCTGAACAAGACTTCGAACACTGGGACTAAGGTTGGCCCTCAATTTCAGAGGACTTTTCCAGAAGTTGTTACTTATGTTCGAACCCTCAAGTATCCAAGAGTCATAATTTACCATGATAAATCATTCGAAGAAGAAAACTTCCTATATGCCGATTCTGCATTCTTTGGAATGTTTTCCTTTCCTCTTCTTTCAGGAAATCCTGAAGATGTTCTGGATGCCCCAAACAAGATTGTCCTCACTGCCTCTTCTGCAAAAAAATATTTTGGATCTGATGAGCCGCTGGGAAAAATGGTGAAAGTTGGAGTGAAAGATTTTATTATCTCTGGTATTGTCCAGGATCCACCCGACAACTCTCAGATACAATTTGATTTTGTTGCCGCCTTCACTGCCCTTAATGCATCAAAAGAAGAAAAATGGTGGGAAGCGAATTACGTGACCTATTTGCTATTGAATCCGGGAACACAACTTCCTGCTTTGCAAAAAAGCGTTTCCTCCTATCTGGCGACAGTTAGCAAGAATGAGTTAAAAATGGAAGGCGGGAATTATCTGACATACAATCTTGAGCCGCTTACTTCAGTTCACCTGGGATCAGAATTACCAGGTTTTGAACCAAACAATAGCATCACATACATCTATATACTGGGAGTTGTGGGTATCCTGATCCTCCTGATTGCCTCTGTAAATTATACCAATCTTGCAACTGCACAATCTGCATCAAGAACCGGAGAAATAGGAATCAGGAAGGTTCTTGGCGCGCAGAAATTTCAAGTCTTCCGGCAATTCATCGGCGAATCTGTTTTCATTACCTGCATTGCCATCATACTTGCATTTGTTGCTGCTTATTTTCTTTTACCATTTTTCAATCAGCTATCAGGAAAGGAATTAAGCACCGATGCACTCTTTCAACCTGCTAGTTGGATAACTCTTATAATCATAGGAATCGTTGTAAGTCTGGCTGCTGGCATTTACCCAGCCCTGATGCTGGCGAATCTCAGGATCATCAACATACTTAAGTCTGGATTCAGTTTCACTTCAAGTGGAAATGGATTAAGAAAGTCATTGATCGTTTTACAGTTCGTGATCTCGATCTTCCTCATCATTTCTACTATTGTTGTATTACAACAACTTTCATACATACGGAACAAAGATCTTGGGTATGATAAGGAACATATAGTGGTTTTGCCTTTTGATTTTACAATGCAGGCAGGATACGATGATCTAAAGAATGCTTTCCTCTCGCAATCCAATGTAACAAGTGTAAGTGCAGCATATGAAGAACCGGTGGACATTGGCTGGGGCGATGGGATCAGCACAGGAGCGAATGGAACAGGGCCCGGAATTACAGTGAATGCGATTCCTGTGGATGAAGATTTTGTAAAGACCATGGGAATTAAGTTGGTTGCTGGAACTGACTATACGTTGACTGATGTTAAGCAAATGGACACTTCCAATCAGGGAGCCAACCTTCGATATTCCTATATGCTCAACGAATCTGCTGTGAAAGCTATTGGATGGAAACCCGAAGAAGCAATTGGAAAAACTATATCGAAAGGAAGAGAAGGAACCGTGAAGGCAGTAATAAAGGATTTTCATTTTAAGTCATTCCATAATCCTATCACACCCCTTGTGATCTTCCTGGATAAAAGAATGGCACAGAAAATATTTGTAAAGATTGATGGACAAAATATTTCCAGCACAATCAAGAAATTGAATGACGTCTGGAAAACTAGGGTTACCCACCGGCCTTTTGAATATCACTTTCTTGATGAAGACTATGCAAGTCTTTATAAGAATGAACAAAGAACCGCAGGCATCTTCAGCGCTTTTTCAACATTGGCGATCTTATTGGCCTGCCTGGGATTATTTGGGCTGACTGCATATGCAATTGTACAGAGAACAAAAGAAATCGGAATCCGAAAGATTCTTGGAGCAAATATTGGCAACATCATTGCACTCTTGTCCAAGGATTTTCTTTTACTGGTATTCATCGCGATCATCATAGCTGCTCCTATCGCATGGTATGCCACAAATAAATGGCTTCAGGATTTTGCTTACAGGATAAATATAGAGTGGTGGGTGTTTGCGTTGGCAGGCATCTCGGCTTTATTGATCGCATTAATAACAATTTGCCTGCAGGCTATTAAAGCAGCGCTGGCAAATCCGGTGAAGAGTATGAGGACGGAGTAATTGACAATTTGAGAATTTGAAAATTTGAAAATGAGGGTTTAACCTGCCTTGCGAAACTTTGCGTCATGGCGCCCTGGCGGTTAAATTTCAAGACTAAAAAACCCTTGATTGTATGATAAGGAACCTTTTGCTAACAGCCTTCCGGAATCTCGGAAAGAGTAAATTCTTTTCCGGGCTAAATATCCTGGGCCTTGCGCTCGGCATGGCCGTATTCTTATTGATCGCCCAGTACGTGAAATTTGAAAAGAGCTATGAGAATTTCATCCCGGGTGCAGAGAATATCTACAGGGTAAAACTGGAAAGTTTCAGGAATGGAGAATCAATTTTATCAAGTGCGGAGAATTACCCTGGAGTTGGCCCTGCTCTTAAACTGGAATTGCCAGAGGTGGTCAGCTTTGCGCGCTTATATAATATGGGATACAAGAATAATGTGGTGATCACCTACAGGGGTAAATCTGATCCTGTCGCAATCAAGCAACATAAATTCCTATATGCCGATTCTGCATTTCTCCCAATGATGGGATATGAAATGCTCAAGGGAAATGCAGCAACCGCATTGGCAGAACCGCTTACTACAGTAATCTCTGAAAGCATTGCCAAAATATATTTTCCCAACGAGGACCCTATTGGAAAAACCTTACACCTGCAGGATGATGATTTCAATAATGAACAGGCCAGGGTCACTGGTGTGTTCAAAGATCTTCCTTCCAATACACATCTTAAGTTCGACGTCCTATATTCATATAAAACTTTATTGGGAAGAGGTGAATGGGCACCACGCAGGTACGATCAGGGATGGGGTAGAAAGGATATGTATGTTTTTGTACAAGTTCGTCCTGGCACTGATCCAAAAACGCTGGAATCCAAGCTTCCTTCAATCGTAAATAAATACAAACCTGAACTGGCAGGAACAAGCAATAGAGATATTCTAAGTCTTCAACCGCTGAAAAGCATACATCTCTATTCTGAACTAGCAGAAGAACCCGAGGCCAATGGAAATGCAAGAATTGTTCTATTCATGACGCTGATTGGAGTTTTCGTACTTGTGATCGCATGGATCAATTATGTGAATCTTTCTACTGCAAGAGCATTGGAACGCGCAAAAGAAGTGGGCGTTCGGAAAGTGGTGGGTGCTTTTAAGCGACAAATCATTATTCAGTTTCTTGTGGAGTCAGCACTCGTAAATCTTTTGTCAGTAATCATTGCATGGGTCCTTGTGTTACTATCATTATCCTATTTCAATTCTCTTTCGGGATTATCTCTCAATATCAGTTATCTGAACCAAACCTGGTTTATAGTAATGATCTTGCTTTTGTGGATTGGAGGAACCCTCCTATCGGGATTCTATCCAGCAATAGTAATGTCGTCATTCAAACCAGTCACAGTACTTAAAGGAAAATTAAAGAATACAAGTGGTGGTGTGCTCTTGAGAAGAGGTCTGGTTGTAATGCAGTTTATGGCATCCATCGCACTTATCTCAGGAACAATAATCGTGTACCGGCAATTGAACTTTATGATGCGCCGCGACTTAGGTATGAATATCGATCAGGTGCTCGTAACGGAAAGGCCCGCGATCTCCGATACCAATCGCGTCGTTTACAACTCTTCAATTGATGTATTCAGAAATGAAATAAAAAAGGATCCATCCATCTCCGCTGTTTCAGCCTCCCTGACCGTACCGGGTAAACAACGAGAATACAAAGGAACGATCAAAAAGAATAACATACCTGGAAGTGATTCAACAATCATGCGGGTGAACAGCATGGATTATGAATTCCTTGAAACCTTTAAGATGAAATTGGTTGCAGGCAGAAATTTTTCTCCTGATTTTCCAAAGGACGAAGACACCTCAGTAATCATAACAGAAACGGGTGTCAGGTTATTGGGATTTAAGAATCCTGAAGAAGCAATAGGAAAGGCATTATACGTTCCGGACTTCGGCGGCTGGCGTCCAATAATAGTTGGAGTGGTTAATGATTATCACCAGGTTTCACTTAAGAAAGTAATGGATCCCACCATTTTCTTCTGCACGATTCATGGAGGTGAATTCTACTCAATGAGAGTGAAGACAGCAAACCTGGCTGAAACTTTACAACAAGTGCGTCAATCATGGGCGAAGGCATTTCCGGGTAACCCATTTGAATATTTCTTCCTGGATGATTTCTTCAACAGGCAGTATGAAAATGAAAGGAAATTCGGAAAGTTATTTACCGGATTTGCATTCCTGGCAATTGTTATTGGTTGTCTTGGGTTGTTTGGACTTTCAGCCTACACTGCTAGTCAGCGCATCAAAGAAATTGGCATCAGGAAAGTCCTGGGTGCTTCCATGATGGATATAACAACCATGCTTTCGAGGGATTTTATCAAGCTGATAATTATAGCAATAATAATTGCATCCCCAATCGCATGGTTTGTAATGAATAAGTGGTTGCAGGATTTTGCATACAGGGTAAATCTGGACTGGTGGGTGTTTGCATTGGCGGGACTTGCTGCATTGGTAATTGCATTGATCACCATTAGCTTCCAGGCAATAAAGGCGGCGATGGCCAACCCGGTGAAAAGTTTGAGAACGGAATGATTTGAATTTATAGACTTAACCGCAAAGACGCCAAGACGCGAGGTTACGCAATGATACTTGGCGAAACCTTGCGTCATTGCGCCTTGGCGGTAAAAAAATAAAAGTATATGCTAAAGAATTATTTCAAGATTGCTATGCGGAACTTAATGCGAAGCAAGGTATACTCCTTCCTGAATATCCTGGGCCTTGCAACAGGGATGGCCGTCGCATTACTTATAGGTCTCTGGATATGGGATGAAGTTTCTTATGATAAATACCATAAGAACTATGATCGCCTGGCACAGGTGATGACTACACAGACTTTTAATAATGAAACAGGTACCGGTCCAGCGGTTTCAATTCCCCTTGGTATTGAGCTTCGAACCAAATACCGTAATGATTTCAAGGAAGTGACCTTAGCATCCTGGAATTTTGGCCACATCCTGGCCGTTGGAGATAAGAAAATATCACAGTCTGGAATGTGGGTACAGCCCGAGTTTCCTGCAATGCTATCCTTGAAAATGATCAAGGGAACTCACAAAGGCTTAATGGATCCTTCATCTATTTTGATAGCTCAATCAGTTGCTACGGCTCTTTTTGGTAAGGATGATCCAATGAACAAGGTTATCAAATTAGACAACAACACAGATTTAAAAGTGGCCGGCGTGTATGAAGACCTTCCACGAAATACAAGCTTTTACGAAACTAAATTATTGCTGTCATGGGATAAATATACGACCATACAAGAGTGGTTAAAGAGAGCTTCAACGCAATGGGATAATCATTCCTTTCAGTTGTTCGTGCAGATCAACGACAAAGTTGATTTCAAGAAAGCCACAGAGAAAATTAAGAACCTCGCGAAGCAGCATGTGAAGGAGGGTGATGAATCAGCCTTACTCCACCCCATGAGCAAATGGCACCTTTACAGCGAATTTAAAAATGGTAAAATAGCTGGGGGTCGCATACAATTTGTCTGGCTGTTTGGCATCATTGGGATATTTGTGTTATTACTTGCCTGTATCAACTTCATGAATCTGTCCACAGCCAGAAGTGAAAAAAGAGCGAAAGAAGTTGGTATCAGGAAAACAGTAGGTTCCTTAAGAAAGCAATTGATCGGTCAATTCCTAAGCGAATCCGTTCTTGTTGCATTATTAGCTTTACTTGTCTCAATCGGACTTTTACAATTGTCGATCTCCTTCTTCAACGAGATTTCAGGGAAGCAAATGTCAATACCATGGGGCAATCCGATATTCTGGTTGTTGACCATCGGATTTACTATTTGTACTGGCCTGGTATCTGGCAGTTATCCTGCTTTTTATCTGTCAGGTTTTGAACCAATAAAAGTATTAAAAGGCACCTTCAGGGCAGGACGCTTTGCTTCACTTCCAAGAAGAGTATTGGTTGTAGTGCAGTTTACAGTCTCTGTGGCATTGATCATTGGAACAATAATAGTTTTTCAACAGATCCAGTATGCAAAAAATCGTCCTGTTGGATACACCAGGGAAGGGCTTATTCAGATAATGATGACCACACCGGAGATTAGAGGCAAGTATAATACTCTCAGGGATGACCTCTTGAAAACAGGTGCAGTTGAAAACATGGCAGAATCTTCCAGTCCTTCTACAAATGTCTGGAGCAATCAAATTGGATTTGAGTGGAAAGGGAAAGATCCAAGTTCTGTTCCCCTCTTCGGAATAGTTGCTGTCACTCACGATTTTGGAAAGACTATTGGTTGGGAGATCAAGGAGGGACGTGATTATTCCAGAGAATTCACTACCGACTCCACTTCATTAATACTGAACGAAGCTGCAGTGAAATTAACAGGACTAAAAAATCCCGTTGGCGAAACTATTAAATGGAATGGAGATGATCATAAAGTAACAGGGATCGTGAAGGACATGGTGATGGAGTCACCATATACACCTGTCAAGCCAACTATCTTTTTCCTGGATTATGGATGGGCAAATGTTATTACGATAAGAATAAAGCCATCAATGCCTGTGAGAGATGCAATAGCCAAGATCACTCCAGTCTTTAAGAAGATTGATCCAGGAAGTCCCTTCGAATACAAATTCACTGATGAGGAATATGCACAGAAGTTTTCAGATGAAGAACGTATTGGCAACCTGGCCACCGTATTTGCCATTCTTGCAATATTCATTTCCTGCCTTGGGCTCTTTGGATTGGCATCATTTGTAGCCGAACAAAGGACCAAGGAAATCGGTGTGCGGAAAGTGCTGGGAGCATCTGTCCTTAATCTATGGAGAATGATGTCTAAAGATTTTGTTGTGCTTGTAGTAATCTCCTGTTTTATCGCGATTCCAATTGCCTGGTATTTTCTGAATAACTGGCTTGAGAAATATGAATATCGAACTAATATTTCATGGTGGGTATTTGTATTAGCGGCAGGTGGTGCGTTGGCGATAACAATTTTGACTGTGAGTTTTCAGGCTATTCGGGCGGCATTGGCAAATCCCGTGAAGAGCTTAAGAACCGAATGAGTCAATTTGAAAATTTGAAAATTTGAAAATTTGAAAATGAAGATTTAACCGCAAAGGCGCAAGGGCGCTAAGTTTCGGGAAAGCCTTTGCGAAACCTTGCGTCTTTGTTTCCTGGCGGTTAGACTTCCATTACCATAAAACAAACCTCATGTTTAGAAACTATTTGAAGACGGCCTGGAGAAATTTGTGGAAAAACAAATTCTTTTCTGCGATTAATATAGTCGGACTGGCCATTGGAATGGCCGCCTGTATTATTATCATGCTTTTTGTTTTTTACGAAAGAAGCTTTGATAAGCAACATACCAAGAATCTCTATCGCCTGAATGAGGTGCAGAAGTTCGAAGGAATGGTGGCTCCGCAAAATGTTGCCCTATCCATGTATCCGATGGGTCCTACTTTAAAAAATGAATTTCCGGAGATCAAGACTTTCACCAGGGTCAATTCATTCGCTAAAGTGACGCTCAACTACGAGAACAAGAAATTCATGATGCCCCAATTGTTCTTTGCAGATTCAAATTTTCTTGAACTATTCAATTTCAAACTGATTAAAGGTGATCGCAAATCTGCCCTGATGAAACCTGGCAGCATGTTATTAACCCAGGAAAGTGCTACGAAGATCTTTGGATCTGCCGATCCAATGGGCAAGACCGTCAACTACTATGGAAGAGACACTCTTAGTTTCATTGTGAATGGCATTCTCGAGAACGTACCTCCAAATTCTCATCTTCAATTTGAAGGGCTGATCTCATTCAGTACGGTCACAACGGCTGAAAACATGAACAATTGGGGAGGAAACTGGCTTATTACCTATCTGGAGCTTGCAGATAAAACAAATATTGCATCACTCGAGAAAAAATTCCCAGCCTATCTCAAAAGGCATATGAGTGATGACAACTGGAAGAACTATCAACTATTCCTTCAGCCACTGGGAGAAGTACATAGCAACTCTGTGAATATTACCCATGATTATCTCAATTTTCAGAAATTCGATAAGAACATAACATATATTTTCTCAGTGATCGCCATAATTGTGCTGGTGATTGCTTGTATTAATTTTATGAACCTTTCTACTGCCCAATCTGCAGCCAGGGCAAGGGAAGTTGGAATTAGAAAGTCAGTTGGTGCAGAACGTTTTCAATTATGGACTCAATTCCAGGGCGAGTCAGTACTCCTCTGTATAATCGCTCTAATACTTTCTATAGGACTTGTAAAAGTCTCGCTTCCTTTTATTAATGATCTGAGCCAACGTGAACTTGCATTGCCAATATTCGGAGATTTCGGTCTCATGGGAATTTTGATTGGTGCTACAGTCTTAACAGGCCTCATAGCTGGAGTATATCCAGCAATATATCTTTCCTCATTTCAACCAAGCAAGGTCTTAAAAGGCTCTGTGCAAACTGGAAAAAACAAAGCCTCCTTTAGAAACGTATTAGTGGTGATACAATTTACCATCGCTGTTTTCCTGATCATTTCTACAGTGTTTGCGATGCGGCAGTTGAATTTCATGCAGAGTAAAGATCCAGGGTTCAACCGTGAACACGTTTTGCTCATACCACTGAATTCTAAAACGTACAGAAAGTTTGACGCTCTTAAGGAAGAATTTCTGAAGTATTCATTTGTTGCAACTGTTTCAGCGTCTGGCCAACGCCTGGGGAATAATCTTCACCAAACTTCTGTGAATTTTTACAGTGATAGCGGAAAACGGGAGTTAACCTCTTCACAAGTAGTTGTAGATCCTGACTTTTTGAAGCTTTATCAAATACCACTCATTGCAGGAAGGAACTTTGATAGTAAAAACAAGAATGAAAATGGTAAAGCATACATCATCAACGAAACCATGGCTCGGGAACTGCTCAGAGGAAATGAAAAAGCCTCAGTCCAATCCCTGATCGGAAAAAGGTTTGGATTCAGTTGGGACGATTCAGCTGCAAGTATCATAGGTGTTGCAAAGGATTTCAACTTCAATTCTCTTCACCACAAAATTGAAACTCTTTCTATTGTCAACCAGGTAGAATGGGGATTTGATGAAATGTCGATAAGAATAAAAGGAAATGATGTTTCCAGTTCAGTTGCAGGAATCCAGGCATCTTGGAAGAAAATCGTAAATGATGAAGTTTTTGAATACAGTTTCCTGGATAATCATTTCACGGAATTATATAAATCAGATAAGCAGGTAAGCAAGATTGTTGGAATGCTAGCCACCCTGGCAATTATTATTTCCTGCCTTGGCCTTTTTGGTCTGGCATCATATTCTGCTGAAAGACGGATCAAGGAAATAGGTATCAGAAAAGTATTAGGCGCTACAGTGGAAAATGTAGTTACGCTTCTTTCTAAAGATTTTCTCAAGCTTGTTCTGATTGCAAATCTCATTGCATGGCCAATAGCATGGTTTGCATTGAATAAATGGCTTCAGGATTTTGCTTATAGAATCGACATAAGCTGGTGGGTGTTTATCCTTGCGGGAATCACTGCAATGGTAATTGCTCTGCTAACTGTGAGTTTTCAGGCGATCCGGGCGGCAGTATCTAATCCGGTGAAGAGTTTAAGGACAGAATAGTTTGAGAGTTTGAGAGTTAGATTATTGAGTATATAGATTTTACATTTTTCATTTTACATTTTTAATTCTGACTTAGCCATGATAACAAATTATCTCAAGATAGCCTTCCGTAACCTTCAGAAAAGAAAAGGCTACGCCATTCTGAATATTGTAGGATTGACAATAGGAATGTGTTGTTGCCTTCTCATATTTCATTATGTATCCTACGAGAAGAGCTATGATGACTTTATTCCGAAATCAAAAAGCGTTGTCAGGTTAAGGCTCGATAATTATCAGAAAGGACAACTTGCCTGGCAGTCGGCCACCATCTATCCAGCAATAGCTCCTACTCTTAAGAAGGATTATCCAGAGGTTGTGAATTTTGCCCGTATTTATGACGCAGAATTATTATTCTCCACGGAAAATAATGCCTTAAAATTCAGCGAGACAAAAGGATATTATGCTGATCCCTCCTTCATCCAGATGTTCGATTTGAAATTGACGAAGGGTAATCCCTCCACTGCACTTGATGGGCCTGATAAGATGATTATTTCTGAAGCAATGGCAAGGAAATATTTTGGAAGCGCCGATCCCATTGGTAAAAAACTACTGATGCGGGAACCAAGACTCCTTCAGACTTATGAAGTGACTGGCACATTTAAAGAATATCCGAGCAACTCACACCTGATTGTTGAATACCTGATTTCCTATTCTACCCTAGGAAAGTATTTACGTGCCCTGGGTGATACAAGTAATGCGACAGAAACAAGTTTCGGTTGGTATGATTTCTATTCCTATCTGGAACTAAGACCTGGAACTGAGTGGAAAAAATTTGAGAAAAAACTTGCTGCCTTTTGCGACAGATATATCAATAGCCAGGAGTGGTATAAAAAGAATAATAATCGGGCAGAGCTTTACCTTATGCCAGTCTCAGATATCCATCTCTATTCTAATTACAACCAGGAGGCTGAGGTTAACGGAAATGGCCAGGCAGTTGGATTTCTCTTCCTGATTGCTGTCTTCATTATTGGAATTGCCTGGATCAATTATATCAATCTTGCAACAGCGCGTTCAATTGAAAGAGCAAGAGAAGTAGGAATGCGAAAAGTAATGGGTGCGGTTCGATCTGATCTTATCAGACAGTTTATGGTAGAAAGCCTGTTGCTAAATCTCGTTGGATTTCTACTTGCACTCGCTTTATTCAGAATACTCCTGCCTGCCTTCGACCAATTTATAGGAAGGGATCGGTTTACAGATTTCACGCTAAGTAGTTGGTATTGGCAAATGTTTGCAATACTATTTGTTGTTGGCACTTTCCTATCAGGAATATATCCCGCCTTTGTGCTTTCCGGCTTTCGTCCGATCACAGTATTAAAAGGAATTTTCAAAAACACTGCCGGAGGAATTAACCTCAGAAAGGGTTTGATAGTTGCACAATTTATAATATCAGTTATTCTTATTGCGGGAACGATAGTGGTTTATCAGCAGGTGCGGTATATGAGGAATCAGCAATTGGGAGTAAATATTAATCAGACTTTAGTGCTGGAAGGTGCTCAATCTTTGCAGGACTCGACCTACGAAAATGTATTTCAACCTTTCAAAACTGAATTGCTTCAACAGCCGGCTATTCAGAGTGTAACATCTTCCAGCAATGTCATGGGAAGAGAAATTTACTGGACAAGTGGCATCACAAGACTTGGAGTTGAGAATGAAACCGCAGTCACTCTATACCACATGGGCGTGGATTACGATTTTATTTCAGCCTATGAAGTCAAACTCCTTGCAGGTAGAAATTTCTCAAGAGAATTTAAAACAGATGAGAAAGCTGCGCTATTAAATGAAAAAGCGGTGAGTCTTCTTGGATTCAAAAATCCCACAAGTGCCATCAACGGAAAGATCAAAAGAGGCAGAGACACACTTACAATTGCGGGAGTGGTATCTAATTACCATCACCAGGGACTTCAGAAAACCATTGACCCAATGATCTTTCTGTTGACACCAGATATCAGGAACTTCTATTCAGTTAAAATTAAGACAGCAGAAGTAAAACAGACCATCGCAAGCATAAGCAAGTCATGGAATAAATATTTTCCTGCTGATCCAATTAATTATTTTTTCCTGGATGAGACTTTCAACCAACAATACAAGTCCGATCAGTTGTTTGGGAAAGTATTTGCAGTGTTTGCCTTCCTTGCAATCCTTATTGCGTGCTTTGGACTATTAGGATTGTCCGCATATAACGTATTGCAACGAGCCAAAGAAATTGGAATCAGAAAAGTTCTTGGCGCATCTGTTCAAAGCATCCTCTTACTGCTCTCTACAGATTTCCTGAAACTGATTGTTATTGCTCTGATCCTGGCAATCCCGGTGGGATGGTATGTGATGTATGTGTGGCTGCAGGATTTTGCATACCGAATAAATATTCAATGGTGGGTTTTTGCGTTGGCGGGCTTTGCGTCTCTGTTGATTGCATTTATTACTATTAGTATGCAGGTGATGAAGGCCGTAGTGGAAAACCCCGTGAAAAGTTTGAGAACAGAATAGGAATGTTTGAGTGTTTGAAAGTTCGAGAGTTACAAAGGAAGGAATTGATTTTTTCATTTTTCATTTTACATTTTTCTTTCTTAAAGATTGAAATGAAGATTTAAGAACCAAAATAATTACGATGATTAGGAATTACCTAAAGCTTGCCCTCAGGACTTTATGGAAACATAAATTGTTTTCCGCTATTAATATTCTTGGCCTGGCAATTGGAATCAGCGCTGCCCTAGTCATATACCTGATTGTTCATAATGAGATGAGCTATGAAAAATTTCATCAGGACAAGGAAAGGATCTATCGCGTGGTTTCGAATATGCATTTCCCTGATCAGGAATTCAAGAATGCCGGAATACCTGGACCATTGGCGCCAGTCATGCGAGCTGAAATTCCAGGAATTGAACAATCATCTGTTTTCTGGACTCGAAGCCCGGAAAAAACAACGATCTCGGATAATGGAAAAGAGAAAAATTTCAAAAGACAACCAGAAGTCATTTTTGCAGATGACCAATATTTCAAATTATTCAAATACCAGTGGCTTGCCGGATCATCAGAAACTGCGCTCTCTGAACCAAACAAGGTAGTCCTCACAGAAAGCAGAGCCAGAATCTACTTCCCCAGCACCGACGCAAGAGAATCTTTAGGAAAAACACTTCTTTATGAAGATTCCATCAGGGCAATCGTTTCAGGAGTTGTGAAGGATCTGGATGAGATCACACATTTTACATTCAAGGAATTCGTGTCATTAGCAACTGTCGAAAACAGATTAAAAAAAGAAAATAGCTGGGGCGATTGGGGAAGTCTGAGCTCATCATCGCAATTCTATATAAAATTGAAGGAGGGTGTCAACCCCAAAAAGATCGATGCGGCGCTTCCTGCTCTCCGTAAAAAACACAATAAGGAAAATGATTACATGGTCACGGATCATTTTCTTCAACCCCTCGCAGATATTCATTTTAACCAGGATTTTGACGTATTCGGACAAAGGCAGGGACACAAACCAACACTCTATGGTCTTCTTGCAGTTGCAGGTTTCTTATTATTGCTTGGCTGTATCAATTTCATCAACCTAACTACTGCACAATCTTCAAGCCGTGCAAAGGAAATAGGCATCAGGAAGACAATGGGCAGTTCGCGATCTACACTCATCGTGCAATTTCTTATCGAAACAATTTTATTGACTTTAATTGCAACCTTGGTTTCTGTTCTATTAACTCCCTGGATCCTGAAAATATTTTCAGATTACATACCCGAAGGACTGCAATTCAGCTTAAGTGATCAACCGCACATTCTACTCTTCATAACCTTGCTCATCCTTGTAGTAAGCATGATCTCTGGACTCTATCCATCAATGGTGCTTTCAAAATATAAACCTGTTCTGGTCTTAAAGAATTTTGCCTATGCAAATTCATCGAAGAGCCGGAGGGTTTGGATCAGAAAAACCCTGATCGTGTCACAATTTATGATCGCACAATTCTTCATCATTGCTACCATGATCGTTGGCAAACAAATCCAGTTTAGTCTGAACAAAGACCTGGGTTTCAGGAAAGATGCAATCATAAATTTCAGCGCTCCTTATAATCGCCAAAAACCAGATGGAAAACAATTTGTGCTGCAACAAAAGATCAAGGCTATTCCTGAAATAGAACAATTGAGCCTTGCAGGCCCACCTCCAGCTTCATCTAACGTGAGCGTGCAAACAATGAAATTCAACAAGGATGGAAAGGAGATTGAAACTACCGTAGAGATAAAATTTGCCGATACCAGTTATATCAATGTGTATAATATGAAACTCGTTGCCGGCCGCAATCTGCAACAAAGCGATACAGTACGGGAATACCTGGTCAATGAAGCATATGCCCGATTCCTCGGGTTCCGGAATCCAGGTGACATTGTAGGAAAATCCATGTTGCATGGTGAGGGTAATACACCCATCGTAGGTGTACTTGCAGATATAAATAGTAAGTCTCTCCATGAAACAATTCAACCCCTGGCATACACTTCCATGGCAGAGAGGCATTTTTATTTCCATGTGGGACTGAGCAGAACCGGAACAAATACCGATAACTGGAAATCTACTTTGAAAAAGATTGAAGTCGCATGGAAAGAGGTTTATCCCGAAGAAACATTCAACTATACATTCTTTGATGATAGCATTGCCAGATTTTACAAAAAGGAGCAGGACACAGCAAGCCTGTTGAATTGGTGCACCGGGCTTTCGATATTCATCAGTTGTCTTGGTTTGCTTGGCCTGGCAATATACACAACCAACCAGCGAAGGAAAGAAATTGGAGTAAGGAAGGTATTAGGTGCAACAGTGGGTCAGATCGTTTCGCTGATATCCAAAGACTTTTTGAGTTTGGTCATCCTTGCATTTGTGATTGCTGCACCTATTGCATGGTGGGCAATGAACGACTGGTTGCAAAGTTTTGCATATCGGACAAATATCAGTTGGTGGATTTTTGTGCTGAGTGGATCGATGATGATACTGATTGCGCTGGCCATTCTAAGCATTCAAACAATTCGTTCAGCAATGGCAAACCCTGTGAAATCCCTTAGAACTGAATAATTTGAAAATTAGGCAATTTGAAAATTTGAAAATATCATCTTTAATTATTCCACATGCTAAGAAATTATCTTAAGGTAGCGTATCGCTATTTGGTTCGCCATAAGGGCTATAGTATTATCAATATACTTGGCCTGGCAGTCGGGATAACCTGTTGCGTATTGATAATGTTATTTGTGAGAAGCGAATTGAGTTATGATAAATTTCATTCTAAGTCTGATCGTCTGTATCGGATGTGGGAACATGAGAAATACCAGGATCAGGATTTTATCAATTCAATCACGCCACTCAGGATGGCCGGCGCTCTTCAGAGCAATTATCCTGAAGTGGAAGCAACCTGCAGAATCTATCCTTTTTATCCAATGGTAAAAATTTCGCAAAACACTTTTGCTGAAGAGGCAAGAATGGTGGATTCCACTTTTTTCCGCATGTTCGATTTTGAGCTTATAAGGGGTGATAGAAACAATCCATTTCCGAACAGCAATTCCATCGTGATCACGCCGCAAATAGCAAAAAAATTCTTTGGCCAGGCTGATCCCATGGGAAAGAATGTTGAGTTGCAATTAGGTAATGAGAAATTACTCTTCACTGTTGCCGGCATTGTGAAGCCATCCCCAGAAGCATCAAGTATAAAATATAATATGCTGCTGCCTTATAGCAACAGCAAGTTTATTTTTAGTCCGAACGCACATCGTAGCTGGTTTACGATTTACAACGAAACCTATATTTTAACAAAGGATAAGATCGATCCCAAAGTTTTGGAAGGAAAATTTCCCTCAATGATGAAGCAGGAATTGGGAGAGGATTATGTGGAAGGTGGTTTCTTAGTTCATATGCAACCCATTACTGACATTCATCTAAATACAGATGTCCCAGCCGGTATTGAACCAGTAAGCAATCCTAAATATTCATACATACTCGCAACAATCGGTCTCTTGTTGCTGTTGGTTGCCTGTATCAATTTCATTACTCTCTCCATTGGTCGTTCTGCAACCAGGGCAATGGAAGTAGGAGTAAGAAAAGCCTTAGGAGCTGAACGGACGCAATTGATCAGGCAATTCTGGGGTGAGGCCTTCTTACTTACGCTGATCTCTGTGATAATTGGATTAGCTATAGCAGCGCTCCTGGTCAAACCTTTTAATCAATTGATCAGTAGAAACCTCAGCATCCAATTTGATCCAACTTTCATTCTATTCTGTTTGTTGTTGATTGGACTTATCGCATTGATCGCAGGAATGTATCCGGCCCTCATCCTATCGCGTTTCAATCCAGTCGAAGTTCTGAAGGGCAAGTTAAAAATGAAAAGTAACACAGGCTGGTTGCGTCAAAGCCTCATTGTAGGACAATTTGTGGCATCTATCGGAATGATCATCTGCACAATTGTTATTGGTGAGCAAATGGGATATCTCAAGACCAAAGATCTCGGCTATAATAAACAACAATTGGTCATTGTGCCTACAAATAAGAGCAGAGCAGAAGGTTATCCTCTTGCTGAATTATACAGGACGGAATTGTTGACGCATCCGCAGGTAGCCGACGTTGCGATTTCACTCTACACTTTTGCCCAGGATTCATGGGTTGAATTAGGTTTCACCGATGAGAAGAAAGTTTACAAGAGCATGCAGTATAATACCATCGATGCAAATTTCATCAAGGCGATGGGACTTAGAATGGTTCAGGGAAGAAGTTTTCAGCCAAATAATCAGGGCGACCTTAATTCAGCGGCTGTAGTGAATGAAGCGTTTGTGAAAGAATTTGGTTTGAAAGATCCGATAGGAAAAAAACTACCTGGCAGATTTGATCAGCAGATTGTTGGTGTAGTGAAAGATTTCAATTTCCAGTCACTTCATAATAAGATCAGGCCGCTCATGTTGACCATGAAACCAGATTCTGTGTTTAGAAGAACGGAAAATATTAATATGAACGCTCCTGCCCGTCCCCGCCTGTCGGTGAGATTAAAAGGCGGATCCCTTTCAAACAATATCGAAGTTCTAAAAGCTGCATGGAAAAAGGTAGCTCCCAATCAGGATTTTGAATATGTATTCCTTGACGAATCCCTTGCTGCACAATATGAGCAGGAGAAGAGAACCAATACAATTGTAAAGCTTGCATCATCGATCTCGATTTTTATCGCATGCATGGGTCTATTTGGACTTGCAACCCTGGCTGTTGTTAGAAGAACAAAAGAGATCGGCATACGAAAGGTGATGGGAGCAACAGTAGGAAATATTGTTGCACTTCTGTCGAAAGAATTTGTAAAGCTAATTATCATCGCAGCAGTTATAGCATTTCCATTGGCCTGGTGGTTCCTTAGCGATTGGCTAAAAGACTTCGCCTATCGTGTAAGCATCGGTTGGTGGGTATATGCCGCCGCAGCAGGAGTTTCTATACTGATTGCATTGGGAACAATTAGTTTTCAGGCAATCAAGGCAGCGCTTGCAAACCCGGTGAAAAGCTTAAGAACAGAGTGAAGAAAGTTCGAGAGTTTGAATGTTTGAGAGTTTGAATGTTTGAAAATATTTAGACTACTGATTTTACATTTTTGCATTTTACATTTTTAATTCTTCATAGCCATGTTTACAAACTATCTGAAAATTGCCTTCCGCAGCATCAGGAAAAACAAGATCTATTCCTTCATCAATATTTTTGGATTGGCTGTTGGATTGACTTGCTTTTTGCTTATCTCACTTTATATTTTCGACGAGCTGACCTATGATTCATTCCATAAGAAGGCCGATTCCATTTACAGATTAGTGGAGACCAAGACCTCAGTAGAGGGTAAAGAATCCAAGGTAATATCGGTTGCATACAATCTTTCCAAGAGGGGTGAAAAGGAAATTCCTGAGATCAAACTTTCCACGCGCTTTAGTGCACTTGGTCGCTCAAATATTTCCAACGATGAAAACACAAAGGTGTTCTATGAAACCTATTTTATAGGTGATGAAACATTCCTTAAGGTTTTTGATTTTCCAATGCTCGCAGGGGATAGGAATTCTGCATTGAGTCAGCCCTTTTCTGTGGCAATTACAGATGAAACAGCGATCAAAATCTTTGGTCATAAGAACGTAATTGGAAAAACGATCAATACTGACAGAGATACCATCCCTTACAAGATCACTGCAGTTGTAGAAGTTCCAAATAATTCACATCTTAAGTTCAATCTCTTATTTTCAGAAGCATCCCTATATTCCTCTCAGCGGTTCATGGACTTCCTTAGTAACGATTGGAGTTCAAATACCTTCGTTACATACCTTTTCCTACCTAATCAACAACCTTATCAAACTGCTACAAAAATTGGCCAACTCGCTCTTGCGAACAGAAAGGACGACAAACCAGTCAAGAGCAGCTTCTATTTACAACCTCTCAAGGATATCCATTTCCATTCCCAGGGCATGGAAGGAGATTTTGGAAGTCAGGGAAATTTGATGCACATGTATGTTTTTGGGATAGTCGCACTTTTTGTCCTATTGATTGCCTGCATTAACTACATGAATTTAACTACAGCACGTTATTCGGGGAGATCAAAAGAAATTGCAATTCGCAAAGTAGCGGGAGCAGAACAAAAAAATCTGATAAGTCAATTCCTATCAGAGTCATTACTTGTTACTTTAATTTCTCTGATTCTTGCATTGATCACAGTGAATCTTGTCCTTCCGGCCTTCAATGCTTTTACTGAAAAGAATTTGTCGTTGGGAATGAATACTGATTACCGCATTTGGATTGGTATTGTGATCATTTCTATAATCGCCGGTTTGGTCTCCGGTATATATCCTGCATTTTTCCAGGCAAGGCTCAAGCCTTATTTGCTGCTCAAAAATAAAATCACTACCAGTAAGGGTCAATTATCAATTCGCAAAGGATTGGTTGTATTCCAGTTTTCCCTGTCGATCATCATGATTGTCGCAACCGTTGTAGTTTATCAGCAGTTGAGATATGTTGACACCAAGGATATGGGTTTTAATAAGGAACAGTTACTGGTGGTTGATATCAATAGCGGCTATGTGAGAAGGTCCGCAGAAACTATCAAATCTGAATACTCAAAGCTCGCGGGTGTTCAAAGTGTGAGCGTTACTTCAAGAGTTCCGGGTGAGTGGAAGGTCATGCCTAAGGTTAAAGTTCGCGGATCAAATAATGCAGGACAGGAAGGTGAAGACATGTATTATATAGGAGTTGATAACAAGTTTTTTGAGACATTCCAGATCAAGCTGGTGGCTGGAAGAAATTTTACAGCTTCAGTGGCAGATTCAACTGCAATTGTGCTCAATGAGACAGCAGCAAAGATTTTGGGGATTACTTCGCCTTCAGAGCAATTGATAGAGATCCCAAGTGTTCAGTTCAGTGGCAATGCATCTGTACTTTCAGAACCTTTCAAGGCAAGGGTGATCGGCATCGTGAAAGATTTTAATTTCCAGTCGCTACGGGAGCGCATCTCTCCTATGGTTATTGCCTGGCAGAGAAACCCTATTCATAACATTGATTATTTCGTTGCAAGAATAAATACAGGAAATGTTCCGCACTTGCTAAGCCAGATGGAATCTGTTCTTACTAAGATCGACGCCGCCCATCTTTTTGAATTCAACTTTTTGGATAAGCAATGGGAAATATTCTACAGGGAAGATCAAAAACGACAAGTGATATTCATGGGGGTAGCGCTAATGACGATCCTTATCGCCTGCCTGGGCTTATTTGGTCTTGCCACATATGCAGCAGCACAAAGGATCAAGGAAATTGGTATCAGAAAAGTTCTGGGTGCCAGTGTTAGCAGCATCGTATCCATGTTATCAAAAGATTTTCTCAAACTGGTGGTGGTTGCCTCTGTGATAGCTTTCCCGATTTCATGGTGGGCAATGAATAATTGGCTGGAAGATTTCGCCTATCGCGTTACTATAGAATGGTGGGTATTTGCTCTTGCAGGATTCATTGCATTATTGATTGCATGGGTAACCGTAGGATTCCAGGCAATCAAGGCGGCCTGGAGAAACCCGGTGAAGAGCTTGAGGACGGAATGAGTTTGAAAGTTTGAGTGTTTGAGTGTTATAAGAGTATTGATTTTACATTTTTCATTTTGCATTCTTAAATCTTAATAGCCATGTTCAAAAATTATATAACCATCGCCTGGAGAAATCTGTTGAGAAACAAAATATTCTCCATCATTAAGATAACAGGCCTTAGCCTTGGATTAATGGTTTGTATCCTGATCATGCTCTATACTAAAGATGAAGTAAGTTATGATCGCTTCCATGCTAATATTTCCAGGTTGTACCGCATCACGCAAACCTGGGAAATGGGAAAAGATGAGCCTGCAAAATTGGGAATAACAAATGCCATTTTGGGAGAAGAATTTCAAAAGTCGATCCCGGAGATCCAGGAGTTTGTACGGGTAAACGGAACATCTGTAACAGTGAAAAAAGGAAAAGATGTTTTCTCAGAAAGACCAATGGCTGTTGACTGGAATTTCTTCCAAATGTTTTCTTTTGATTTAATTAGCGGTGATCCCACGACAGCTCTAAAGGATTTAAATTCCGTAGTCCTTACCAAAGAATCTGCAAAAAAGTATTTCGGTACAATGGATGTGATTGGAAAGTTGATGGAGATCAAGCTGCAGGACAAGTTCGAAAATTTCGTTGTAACCGGTCTTGCAAAGGACGCTCCTGAGAATTCAACGATTAAATATTCTTTTTTACTTCCTTTCGAATATTGGAGGAGGATCGGACAAAATGGATGGATCGGCGGAAGTCTTACTACGTTTGCGTTGCTCGCCCCAAAGGCATCGCCTGCAATTGCTGAAAAGAAAATGCAGGAATTATTTGACAGGCACACAAAGACAGAGATAGACGAGGCCAGGGAGAAACAAGGCCTTTCTCTGAAGATTACCCTGGGTCTCCAGCCACTACATGACGTTCATCTGAATAAAGATTTTGGAACAGATAATGGGTTGGCAGATAAAAGCTCCCCTATTTATTCATATATTCTTAGTTATATAGCGGTTTTTATCCTGATTATTGCCTGTATCAATTTTATCAACCTCGCTCTTGCACAATCATTAAAGCGCAGCAAAGAAATTGGGGTTCGAAAGGTTGTTGGTGGAAGTCGTGCACAATTGATCAAGCAATTTCTAATGGAATCACTAGTAGTGTCGGCTATTGCATTCGCCATCGCAATTCTCCTTGTAATTACTGTGCTTCCTTTCTTTAATGAACTTGCAAACAAGAAACTAAGTTTATCATACTTATCTGACTTTTCACTTTATGCCGGATATTTCTTGCTTTTATTAGTTACGGCATTTATAGCAGGGTTTTATCCATCTCTTGTTCTATCGGCATTTCAACCGGTCAAAGTATTATATAGTCGTCAGAAGCTGATGGGCAGAAATTGGTTGACGAAGGGGCTTGTGGTACTACAATTTGCCCTGGCAGTTTTTTTGATCATTGGCACGCTGGCAGTAAATTCTCAACTGAACTTTCTATCCAAGCGTGATCTGGGATACGATAGTAAAAATCTTGTTCGAATCCAACTTCCGTATTTCGGCGAAGACCGGGGTGCTTCTGCACTCAGATATGAACTTTCAAAGCAAAGCTTCGTGACCGATGTTGCTTTGCGAAATGGAGGAGTTAATATCACCGGCATAAAAGCTGGAGGAAAGCAATTGGAGATAGACCTTAACAAGATTGATGAACACTTTTTTAAAACTTTCAGAATACCTCTAAAAGCAGGAAGGAACTTTTCTCCAGCCCATCCTTCAGATACTAATTCTGCTGTAATCGTAAATGAGGCATTTGTGAAAGCTGCAGGCTGGACAAATGAAACAGCGATTGGAAAGCCTGTTCGATTTAATGAGGCGAAAGTGAACCATACCATCATAGGTGTTATCAGGGATTATCACTATCGATCTTTAAAAACAAAGATCACTCCTCAATTGTTCTCGATGGATCCACACAGCAGTTTTGGCCAGGTTTGGGTGAAAATTAAGCAGGATAATATTCCACGATCCCTTGCTTCCATAGAAACCATTTATAAAAAGATCAATCCTTTATTCCCTTATGATTACCAGTTTATAGATGCTATGAATGCTGAAAATTATAAGTCGGAGAAAAAATGGAAGGAGATCATCGGAATCGCTGCTACGCTTTTCATTTTCATTTCATGTATAGGACTCTTTGGCTTAGTCCTTCTGTCCATTGAACAAAGGACAAAGGAAATTGGAATCAGGAAAGTGTTGGGAGCTGCTATATCAAGGATCTTCTTACTCATTTCGAAGGATTTTTTATGGCTTGTGATCATCGCCTTCCTGATTGCCGTACCCGCCGGATATTATGCAGTCAGTAAGTGGCTAGAAGATTTTCCATACAGGATAGAGATCGGTTGGTGGATTTTCCTGGTAGCAGGCTTGCTGATATTAGTGATTTCATTGGCAACGATAAGTTTCCAGGCAGTAAGAGCGGCATTGACCAATCCGGTGAAGAATTTAAGAACCGAGTAATGATCGTGAGTCGTGAATCGTGAGTCGGCAGTTATGTATTTAGAAACCAGGGCTAAAGACGATCTTATTCCTCACGACTCACGTCTCACGTCTCACGAATAAACAGCATACTATGTTAAGAAACTACATCAAGATAGCTTGGAGAAACATTAGAAGACATCCATTCTATTCAATGGTGAATATTATTGGCCTTTCCGCTGGTATCGTTTTTGCGTTGTTGATTGGCGCTTTTGTTTGGGGAGAATTAAGGGTCAACAAGACATTGCGAAATGCAGATCGCCAGTATTTCCTCATGAGCGAATGGAAGGACCCAAACCAGGGAGCAGATATAACCACTCTTGCACCCCTGGGAAGAAGATTGAAAGAAGATTATCCCAACCTTGTAGCAAATTATTATCGGTGGGATGGGATTACTTCTGTCGTTTCTAAAGGCGATAAGCATCTTCGCGAGGGAATTCAGCTTGGTGATAGTACGCTTCTTTCCATGTATGGATTCGAATTGCTTCATGGAGATAAACGAACTGCTCTAAATGGTCCTACATCTGTAGTTATTACAAAACAGACAGCCATTAAATACTTTGGTAAATCAGATGTTGTAGGACAGACATTAACCATCCAGAGTTTTTCAGGCACTAAACAGGAATTTGCAATAACTGGCGTATTGAAAGATCTGCCTCCTAATTCTGTTACCCAGATCAATGCAGATAACCACAACAATCTCTTCATCCCAATTTCAGCGATGACTTTTTTCGGCAGGGCTGGATCTGAATCCTGGGCGAATATTTGGACTCCATCTTATATTGAATTACAAAAGGGTGTAAAACCGTCCGACCTGGAAAAACCAATCCGACAACTGCTCGATCAGAATGCTTCCGATATCATCAAAAGCACTCTTAAAGTGAACCCTGTTCTTTTATCGGAATTCTATCTCGGATATAACAGGGGACTCATCAAGCGAATGTTGTACAATCTTTCATATGTTGGATTGTTCATACTATTAATGGCGATCATCAACTTCATTAATATTACGATCAGTAGTTCTTCATCGCGATTGCGCGAGATCGGCATCAGAAAAGTATTGGGAGGATTAAGAAAACAATTAATGATTCAATTCTTTACAGAATCAATTTTACTGGTCTTGTTTTCAACCTTATTTGCCCTGGTATTGTTCCCGATCTGTCAACCGCTGTTTAATGAAATGGTAGGAAAAAGCATTCCATCACTCGGTGATTTCCCTGTTTATTTCGCTCTCATGCCTTTATTACTTGTCCTCATTGTTGGATTGCTGGCAGGCTCATATCCAGCATGGATACTCTCCTCTCTTAAATCTGTGGATTCCCTCAAAGGAAAACTGAAGACGATAAGAGAAAATGCATTCTTGAGAAAATCGCTCGTCGGAGTTCAATTTGGGATTGCACTGGTAGTGTTGATCATTGCAATTGTGGTGACTCAACAGGTAGCATATTTTTTCAGTAAGAGTCTGGGATTTAATAAAGAATTTATTGTCTCCGCACAGTTGCCCAGGGATTGGTCGCCGGCTGGTGTAAGAAAAATTGAGCAGATCAGAGATCAATTTGCTGCAATGCCAGTGATCAGCCAGGCAAGCGTGGCATATGAGATCCCAAATGGAATGAATGGCGGACAACCGCCTGTTTACAAATTTGGAACGGACTCCTCTTCAGCTATTGCAATGCAATCGATGGTTACGGATGGATATTATGCCTCAACTTTTCAGCTTCCACTGAAAGCTGGATCATATTTTAATCAGCGCGAGCCTATCGATTCATCGAAAATAGTTCTTAATGAAAATGCTGTAAAAGCGTTGGGATGGAATTCACCTGAGGAAGCAATTGGCAAGCAGGTAAGAATGCCGGGAAGCAGTGTTGTTTTTTCGGTACAGGGAGTGATCAATGATTTTCATTTCACAACAATGCAGGAAAAGATCCAACCAATGATCATTTTTCATTTAAGGATTGCAAATGCTTATCGTTTCATGGCATTAAAGGTGAAGCCGGGGAACATGGGAGAAACAATTGAATCCATCGAGAAGAAATGGGCAGCATTGTTGCCTGGATCTTCATTCGAATACAGTTTTATGGATGATAGCTTGAAGAGATTATATATGACAGAATTACAAATCAGGAAAGCATCGTACACTGCTTCCGCACTTACCCTGATCATTGTTCTGTTGGGAGTGTTGGGATTAATATCGCTAAACATCAGAAAACGCACTAAGGAAATAGGAATCAGGAAAGTGCTGGGATCTTCTGTAAGCAGTATAATAGGATTATTCATGAAAGAGTTCATGTATGTGGTCTTGATCGCTGCAGTTGTTGCCAGTCCACTTGCATACTTTATAGTGAAGGGTTGGCTGAATGATTATGCATATAGGATCGATCTGACTGCTCTTCCTTTTCTGTCTTCAATTGCGGTACTTGGAGGATTGATAGCGCTCCTAATTACATTTCAGACAATTAAGGCAGGAATAGCTAACCCGGTGAAAAGTTTGAGGACGGAATAAGTCAATTTGAGAATTTGAAAATTTCTTGCCTGCTGACGCAGTCAAGCAGGGAAAATGAAAAATCCTTGCGTAACCTGGCGCCTTTGTTCCTTTGCGGTTAAACAAAAAATTGATATTACCTAAATTCTAAAAAAGCAAATATGAAAAAATACATTCTCTCTGCTCTGGCCGGTCTGCTGGCATTAAGTGTCAATGCACAGTTTCAGCCGGACAAGGAACCATTTCTTACAAAGTCATTGACCAGCGAAACAATCAATAGTATAAGGGCCGAAACTTCCGGAGGGAGTATTACAGTGGAGGGAGGGACAGGCAATTCAAGAATTGAAGTATTTGTTCGCCCAAATAATTTCCGTTCCTCTGATGTGATTTCCAAAGATGAATTGCAAAAAAGATTGGATGAAAATTATGACCTGGAAGTGTCTGTGAGTAACAATAAACTTACTGCCATTGCCAAACAAAAGCACCGGAACATGAATTGGAAAGAAGCAGTCAGCATCTCCTATAAAATTTATGTTCAGCAAAATGTATCTACTGATCTCGCAACCAGCGGTGGAAGTATCAACCTTAAAAATATTACCGGGACACAAGATTTTGCAACGAGTGGAGGAAGTCTGAATCTGGAGAAGCTTTCAGGGAAAATAGTTGGAAGAACATCTGGTGGAAGTATTAATGTTTCAAATTCTACTGAAGACATTGATCTGTCAACAAGTGGTGGAAGCATTCAGGCCAAAAATTGCACCGGCAGACTTCGATTGTCTACATCAGGAGGAAGCCTGAACCTTAGCGATCTTAAAGGTGACATCAAGGCTACTACCAGTGGCGGAAGTGTAAATGGACATGATATCAACGGGCAACTTTCTGCCCATACTTCTGGTGGAAATGTATCACTTGAAAATCTCACCTGCAGTTTGGATGCATCAACAAGCGGCGGAAATATTTCAGTAGAAATGAGTGAACTGAATGGTTATGTGAAACTGAGCAATTCGGCAGGAAATATCAACCTGACTATTCCTAACAAGGGAGTTGATCTTCGGTTGTCTGCTGACAGAATAAAAACTGACAAACTGAATAACTTCAGCGGAAAAATGGAAGAAGATAATATTAATGGGAAATTGAATGGAGGAGGTATTCCGATAACAGTTAATGCGGGAAGTGGACGTATCACACTCGAGTTGAAGTAGAGGTTTGAATGTTTGAAAAGTTTGATTGTTTGAGAGTTCGAGAGGTGGAGGTGGAAGATGAAATTATAAACGCGACGATATCAACAATCTAACATTCAAACAATCAAACATTCAAACCTTCGAACTCTGGAACTCTCGAACTGAAATCGCATTCGTCATAAAAGCTACAGCCATGATAAAGCAATATTTCAAGATCGCGTTTCGCAATCTTTTGAAGCAAAAAGGTCTTACGACTATCAACATTCTCGGACTTTCAATAGGATTGGCATGTTTCAGCTTATTTCTATTGTACGCAGTGAATGAGTTTAGCTTCGACCGCTTTCACAAAAAAGCTGATAATATTTATCGTGTTTACCGCTGGACAGAAGCAATGGGCGAGGACAAAGCTTCGGGTGATACATATATGCCAATGCCATTGGGACCTGCACTGAAACAGGATATTCCTGATGTCACTGGATTCGTTCGCATGCAGGAAGCTTGGGGAGAGAATTTTGCAAAAGTAAATGGAGTAGTAACGAGACTTGCAGCCTCCTTTGCAGATCCTTCTTTCTTTACCGTTTTTTCATTCCCCTTTGTGAAAGGAAATCCTGCGACTGTTTTGAGTGATCCTCGAAGCCTCGTCCTCACTGAAGAAACTGCAAAAAAATATTTTGGTTCTATAGACCCAATTGGCAAGACAATCGAGATTCAATTAGAAAAAGATTTCGAACCCTTTGTTGTTACAGGTATCGTAAAAAACTTACCTGCCAATTCATCAATACAATTTACTTCCTTGGGGAATTTTCAATTTCTCCTGAATACAGGTCAGGGTAAGCGGAGTGATAATAATTGGTTCCGCTCTTCATTCCAAACATATGTTCAATTAAAAGAAGGAAGCATCTTACCAAAGGATAAAAAGAGACTGGAAGTTTTCAGGAAAAAATATTATCCCAACGAGGAATCAGAATTAAGAACCGCCGGATATTGGAAAGGCAAGGGTGTTCCTGTGTCTTTTGGATTTCAATCCCTCAAATCCATTCATACCGATACGAAAGTTTGGGGTGGATCAGTAGAGCCAATTGAACCAAAGACAGTTTGGATCCTGGTTGCGATTGCGGCAGGTTTGCTCTTGATCGCTTGCATCAATTTTACTACACTCGCAATTGGCAGGTCTGCAGGGAGGTCAAAGGAAATAGGGATCAGGAAAGTAGTTGGTGGAAGAAGAAAAGAATTGATTGCCCAATTCCTTCTGGAGGCCTTACTACTGGCAATCATCTCTACTATTATTGGATTGGCTCTTGGAAGATTGTTGCTGCCGTATTTCAATCAATTGTCAGGCAGAGAACTCGTTTTTTCTTTGACCCAATATCCAGAAATGACGTGGCTTTTGGCCGGACTTGTGTTGATAGTTGGAGTATTGGCCGGTAGCTATCCTGCACTTGTTTTGTCAGGATTTAACCCGATCAATGTTCTCAAGCAAAAAATAAAAGTTGGTGGTTCAAACCTGTTTACTAAATCGCTGGTTACATTTCAATTTGTAATTTCTGTTGGGTTAATTATCTCAACGATGGTGATTTTGCAGCAACTATCTTATATGCGATCCAAGAATCCGGGATTCACTAAAGAGAATGTTCTAGTAGTGGACGCGGATGGTATCGACTCAAAAAAGGTCTATCCTCTATTCAAGGAAGACGCAAAAAAATATCCTGATGTTGTTGGCATTGCAAGTTCTGAATTGGGTCTGGGTGAAGGAACAGGATGGAGTCGGTCTGGATTTGATTACAAGGGAAAACACAAGGATGTTTATGAATATTACATTGATCCGGAATATCTCTCCTTAATGGGAATTCAGTTGTTAGCAGGCAGAAATTTCAATTCTACCATTGCTTCTGATTCGGTCACCTCAGTTATTGTAAATGAAGAGATGGTCAAAGATTTTGGATGGACGCTGGAGTCTGCGGTAGGTCAGAAACTGGTAGGATATAGTGAGCGGTTAATACCTGAGGTAATTGGAGTGGTTAAAAATTTTAATTATAGACCCTTTAGAGAAAAAGTTCAACCTCAGTTATTCCATGAATTTGCAGATTATTCACCGCGAAAATTTTTCATCCGAATTAAAGAAGGAGATCCATCAACCACGCTTGCAAAGCTTCAGGCAACATGGAAATCCTTTGTTCCTGATCTGCCATTCAGATATAGCTTCCTTGATGAGGATATTGACAGGTTCTATAAGTCAGAAGAAAAGTGGAGCAATATTGTAGGCTGGGCCGGGGGTATCTCTATATTTCTTGCGTGCCTTGGGTTGTTGGGATTGGCTGCCCTGACAGTTATAAACCGGACAAAAGAAATAGGCATTCGAAAAGTGCTTGGAGCTTCTGTTTCAGGTATTGTTGGATTGGTGTCCCGCGATTTTCTGAAGTTGGTGATCATTGCATTTGTCATTGCCTCTCCCATTGCCTGGTATTTAATGAATCAATGGCTTCAGGATTTTGCATACCGGATCAATATCACACTTTGGATATTCATAACGGCCGGTGCGGTCGCTGTTTTAATTGCCCTGGCAACAGTTGGCATACAGGCCATGAAGGCAGCAGTGTCGAATCCGGTGAAGGCCTTAAGGACGGAATAATTTTGAAATTTTGGAAATGGGAAATTGAAGCACTGTTTTAAATTTTCCCATTTTCCCCTGCGGCCGCCGGAAGGCTAGCCTGCGGCACGGCAATCCTGAGGGAAGCGAAGAAACCAAATTTCAAAATATCAAAATTTCGGGTTTGGAGTTTCGAGTTCAATTTCCCCTGCGGCGGACGATGAAGGGGCTGCGCTGACCATGATAAGGATTGGGGTATTGGAAATGGGCAGAGGGCAGCGGACGATGGCGACTGACCGCAGCCCAAAACCATGACAGCTTCTTGGATGGAGTGGGTTTTGGATGGCAAGGGATGAAGACCGAGACCTATTATCCGATCAGTTGAATTCAGTTCAGGAGATAAGACAGAGTAAGTCTCAACGGATTTCTCCTGAAGATAAATGCGAATCTTTCAGCAAATTACTGAAAGATTCGCAATGTATTTTATTACAAAAAAGTAAAACTTTTAAGGTAATTAGTGAATTTGGAATCGTTTTCATCTAAGATATTAAATAGCAAAATAGTTGAGAACCCCTTAGTTAAAATTGTATTGCTTCTACTTTTACTTTCAATTCTCTTCAGGTCAAATCTCTTGTTTTGCAGCGAGTGAAACTTAGTAATAAAGGTATCAATCTGTTCTCCAGTAGGAATGTACGCGGTATCTTTTGGAGGACTTTCGCTGTCAATATCCAATGTTATTAATATAGCTTGCTTTTTAGGGTAATAGAATACCAAATCAAACGGTACATCAATTACATAAAATTTTATCCCTTTTGGCAGTACTGTATGAAATGCTTTGGGATAACTCTTTTGCTGGTCTCTATTCACTATAAGGTTGGATTTATAGACCAACACATTGTTATCCTTGAAAAACTCAAGATAACCTTCGTCCACTTTCCTCTTGCCAGAATGTGCAGAATCCAAATACCGGTTGCATCCCCATGAAAACATGACCATGGCTATTACAAAGTAGCGATTAAGAATATTTGGTTTCATCGAATCAAATTTAATTACTCTTGTTTATCTTTCTAACAGTCTGTTTGAAAAAGCCACGCGACAGATTTCGGGTTCCGGGTTATTATCGTAGATCGTTGGGCGTTGACCGCTGACAGTTGACAGTTGAACCCAGCCGCAATTACAAATTCCTTATGATCAACAATTCAACTAATTAACTATTCACAAATCAACTATCCTCCCCCATTCCTAATACCTAATTACTAAATTCCCTTTTCCCATTTTCCCCTGCGGCCGCCGGAAGGCTAGCCTGCGGCACGGCAATCCTGAGGGAAGCGAAGAAACCAAATTTCAAAATTTCCAGGAGTGTATCAAAACCGAACACCCTCTGTATCAAAAACGAACTGCTTCGTATATAATTCCTGTATAGTACCTTGCTAATCACTATCCTTGTATTCTGGCATGTGATTGAAGAGTAAGCGGTATGTTTACCGTCCCCGGAGAGGGAGGGGTTTGCTACCTCGTCTCTGGGAATGCCTGGAATAAAAAACAAAGTCCATCAAGGGTCTTAACCTCATGATTAGAAATTACTTAAAAATAGCCATCAGGAACCTATTCAGGCACAAACTGTTTTCCTTCATCAATGTTTTTGGGCTTGCTCTGAGCATGTCTATCTGCCTGCTGGTCCTCATGCGTTTGAAGGACCAGACCAGTTATGACAATTTCCATCCCCATTCAGATAGAGTTTACAGAATCATCAGTGAGGTAAGAAATCCAGTTGGAGATAAATTCAGATTTGCAAGCAGCCCATTACCGATCGCAGACAAACTTGAAAAAGATTATGAACTCGTTGAAGCCAGCACCAGACTATATCCAGTAAACACAAAAAAGGCTAGCATCAGCAAGAGAGAATTTGATTTGCGAATGGCCTTTACAGATGGAGGCTTTTTTAAGATTTTCGGATTTAAATTAAAAAATGGAAATCCTTCTACTTCATTAGATAATCCAAACAGCATCATTCTATCTGAGGAGACTGCAACAAAATTCTTCGGTGAGCAGGATCCGATCGGGCAAATAATAAAATTCAAGGATTTTGGAGAATTTATAGTCACGGGCCTTCTTGAAAAACCTATCGGGAAATCACATATTGAATACGAGGCTTATACATCTCTAAGTTCTCTTCCGGTACTTGAAAAGTCAGGAAAGCTAAATTCGGTATTGAATAACTGGGACATTGGAAAAAATACATACACCTATATCAGACTTCGTCCAAATGCGACCCGGAGCCAACTATCGAATGCAATTGGAAAAATTTCAATGGAAGTTTTGCGAGATGTAAAGTTAAAGGGTAAGGAAAACCTGGTATTTCGGGCTCAAGCTTTTGATGATATCATACTTGGGGAAGAGCTCATGCAGAGCATTGGTAATGTAGGAACGATGAGCAAGGTCTGGGCCGAGATAGGAATCGGATTGATCATCTTACTAAGCGCCTGTTTTAATTATACCAATCTTTCCATCGCGCGGTCACTAAAAAGAGGAAAAGAAGTTGGTATACGAAAAGTTTCCGGTGCAGGAAGATCCCAGGTGTTTCTGCAATTCATCCTTGAATCCACCATCATGGCTATCCTTGCACTTGGCCTGGCTTGCGTGATGCTTCAGTTGATGATTGATCATGCTCCTTTTGGAGATGAAATGCTCCCTGCCGGAGTGACACTTGATTTTTCACTGGTGCTTTGGTTCTTTGCCTTTAGTTTATTCACAGGTTTGCTGGCGGGATCTCTACCTGCTTGGGCACTCTCTTCATTCAAAGCGGTGGAGGTTTTGAAGAACCTTACCAACATCAAATTATTTTTCGGAAATGGATTCAGAAAATCGCTCATCGTTGTCCAGTTTGCGCTTGCCTTGATCACCACTACTTTCACAATGGTCTTCGCGAAGCAGTTTGAGTATATGGCGACAAAAGATCCAGGCTTTCAACGAGAACACATTTTAAATATTCCGATTGGTAATGCAGATTATAAACTTCTGGCTCAGGACATATCCCAACTTAATGGAATTGTATCGGTTTCGGCAAGCTCGAATGTACCTGGACGTGGCGCTTCAGGGCGGAGCAGGATGAAAACAGATTTTGCTAAAGAACCTTATCTTATAGATCACCTGTTCTTAAGTCCGGAGTTTATCAGGAATTTCGATTTGAAGTTACTCGCCGGTACAACTTTTATACCTTCTGCAAATAATCAGGAGACTTCAGTAATACTTAACGAGAGAGCAGTTGAGGCTTTACAACTAGGAAACCCTTCCGCTTCAATTGGAAAGAAAATAACCATTGAGGATTCTCTCCAGGTTCAGGTAGCAGGAGTAGTTAGCAATTTTTATTATCAGGGATTGGAAATGCCCTATACTCCATTGATCCTTCGGAATAAACCTGAAGAGTTCAGGTTGGTGAATGTGCGAACATCTGATGTTTATCCAAATTCACTTCTTGGAAATATTGAAGCGATCTGGAAAACTTATAACCCCGGTTTTGATTTTTCAGCCGACTGGCTGGATGAACAATTATATGCCCGTCAGGGTGCAAGAAGTACAGTATCATTCTTAGGATTTCTTGCATTTATGGCTATTACCATCGCTTGTATGGGTCTCTTAGGTATGGTGATCTATACAACAGAAACCAGAAGAAAGGAAATAGGGATCCGAAAAATAATGGGCGCAAATATTGGAACTATAATGACCCTGGTAGGAAAGGATTTTGTAAAGCTAATAGTGATTGCCGGCCTTCTCGCAATCCCAATCAGCTACGTTTGTTCCTGGTTCTTTCTGAATATGTTCGCGAACAGGATCGGGCTGGATGTGGGATTACAGTTGATAGGTCTGGCGGGAATAATTTCAATTGCGATGCTGACGATCGGACTTAGAATTTACAAAGTGGCGGCTGCAAACCCCGTGGAGAGTTTGAGGAGCGAATAGTAATTTGATAATTTGAAGATTTGAAAATTAAATTAATTCACGCCTCGCGATTCACGATTCACGACTATAACATAAATAAATCAACCATATGCTAGAACTCCAGCGCATTTCGAAGTGGTACAACATAGGGGCGGCAAGGACCTTCATTTTGAAAGACATTAATCTGCGTGTTGCAGAAGGCCAGTTTATTTCTATCATGGGACCATCAGGTTCTGGCAAGTCTACCCTACTTAATATCATCGGGATGTTGGATGAGCCGTCCGAGGGAGAATATTTTTTTATGGATAAAGCAGTGCACTCGCTTAAGGAAAAGCAGAGGTCGCAATTGTATAAGCAACATATCGGCTTTGTTTTCCAGGCATATCATCTGATAGATGAACTGACCGTTTATGAAAATATCGAGACACCACTCATATACCAGGATATTAAATCCGGAGAAAGAAAAGCAATGGTTGCGGACATCCTCGACAGGTTTCAAATGGTCGGCAAAAAAGATCTGTTTCCCACTCAGCTTTCAGGTGGGCAGCAACAATTGGTTGGCATCGCTCGCGCATTGATAGCAAAACCAAAATTATTACTTGCCGATGAACCTACCGGCAACCTGAATTCCAAACAAGGTGAAGAGATCATGGAATTATTTAAGAAGATCAATGAGGAGGATGGTGTTACGATCATCCAGGTGACGCATTCCGACAAGAATGCTTCATATGGATCTCACATTATTCATTTGCTTGATGGAAGAATTGAAAGATCAACCAATCCCATCGCATTATAAAACAAAAACTCAAGTGAAGCTATGTCAGTAAGAAAATCAGTATGGTGCAGTTTGATTTTGTTGTTATCACTAAAGTCATCAGTTTTTTCACAGTCGCCAGCAGGGGTGCTTACCCTGAAGCAGGCAGTTGAAACGGCCATAACCAATAACCTGAATGTGAAGCAGAGTGATTTGCTTCAACAAACCGCAGGCGTTAATCTGCGACAAGCCAAAGCGAATTTGCTACCGGATCTATTTGGAAATATCAGCCATGGTATTAACCAGGGGCGAAGCATTGATCCATTTACAAACAGCTACTCCAATCAGCAAATAAATTTTGCCAACTATAACCTGAGCAGCAGCGTGGTGCTATTCAGTGGATTTCAGTTGTTGAATGCGATCAGACAAAATTCCCTGACGTATGATGCAACCAAGATGGAACTTCAACAGCAGAAGGACAATATAACCTTGAGCGTTATTCTTGCATACCTGCAAATTCTGAATAACCAGGAATTGTTGAATCAATCCAACAACCAGGCAGCATTAAGCAGGAAACAAGTAGAGAGATTGGAGATACTCCATAATGTTGGCGCCATTGCACCAGCCTTACTCTATGATCTGCGCGGGCAATTGGCAAGCGATGAATTGGGCATCATCAATACTCAAAATGCATTGGATGCAGGAAAGCTCACCTTATCACAACTATTAAATATTCCTTTTGACAGGAACCTCCAGGTTGAACCAATTACTACTGAGCAGTTGATTGCGGGGTACCAGGGTGATGTCGAAAGTATTTTTCAATCAGCTCTGCAGCAGCTTGCCATTGTGAAGGCTGTAGATCTTCGGGAAAAAAGCGCTCAGAAGGCAGTTCAGGTTGCAAGAGGTGGATACTCTCCCACTCTTTTCCTTAGTGGAAACTACAGCACTAATTATTCCAGTGCAGCAAGAAGGGATATTTTCATTAATACAATTGATGTTCCTACTGATGATTATGTTATAGTGAACGGGAATAAGGTGAATGTTTTCACCCAACAGGGAAACTTCAATTCCCAAAAGATTGGCTTTAGTGACCAGTTCAAAAACAATTATAACACCTCGGTAAGTCTCGGATTGAGGATACCAATCCTTAATTCATTCTTTGTGAGAAACCAGGTGGCATTGGCAAAGATCAATCATAAGAATGCGCAATACACTTCTGAGAGTACGAAGATTCAATTGAAACAGGGAGTTGAACAGGCTTTCTTTAATATGAAGGCTGCAGAAGGAAGGTTCAAGGTTTTATTAGACCAGGTGAATGCATTCACAGAATCCTTCAAGGCAGCGGAAGTAAGATTCAATGCAGGAGTAGGTACATCAGTGGATTATCTGGTGGCGAAAAATAATCTGGATGCTGCAAACTTAAACCTCGTGTCTGCTAAATACGATTATGTTCTCCGGATGAAGGTCCTGGATTATTATCAGTCTAAGCCTTTGTGGTGAGAAGGGATCGTGAATCGTGAGTCGTGAGTCGTGAGTCTAATAGAATTTCAAACACTCAAACATTCAAACATTCAAACTCTCGAACTTTCGAACTCTCAAACTCTACAATTGCTGTAAACCTGCTTTCAAAAAGGGAATGGTGGGAAGAGATGAAATGATCCTGAGATCAGTGAGGGGAGAACTTTCGTTATTCAAAAATTGAAGAATATTTACGGGATCATTTTTTTTGAATAGGGAAGAAAATATTTTTTCTCCCGAAAGTTTACCTGAAGAAAGTACATTCAGTAAGACTGAATCGAAGTAGGAGAATTTTTTTTGAAATATATGATTAGTTGGCGGCTGTCCTGTTCTTGCAAGGTTTTCAACCAGCCAGTCAGAATGCTTTTGAATAAAGTAGAAAGTATACCCGCTTGAAGATTTAGTCATCCCACCAGCAGTTCCGAGATTGACAACTTTTCCTGATTTTCGAGTAAACTTATGATTTGTCATAGGAATTACTCCAAACTCTTCTTCCAGAATTTCATAGTCTTCTATATAAAGAACCTCATTCAGATAATATTTTAGGCCGATGTCATAACTCCCGCTACTTAGGATCTCTTCGCTGAACAAAGTAAATTCAACGAGAGCAGTCGTTTCACTCAGTGGTAATACATAACAGAAAGTAGTTCCATTATTCTGAGGCACTCGGAAATCCATAAGTGTAGCATTTTCAGGATCGAATTGAGGGGTTGGTGTACGGATCACCCAACCCTTGAAATGCTGCAACAATAAATAAGTGCGATTATCTTTTTTAGGTTTCTCAAAAATTATACTATTAAATATCAGACTGGCATTGATTTCATTTCCTTCAATCCGTAGACTACCAGCTTCGTTGTCAATCGACTCAATATTTCCCAATCTGAATTCAACATTAGGATGCTCTCGTAGAATTTTCAAACAATGCGAATAAAAATCTACCCCTCTTATCATTTTATATTGATAGGGTGCAATCTCCAGCAATCTTGAAAATTCATTGCAGTGAAACCAGACCTGTTTCCAGGATCTATGAACAAGATTCTCAAAATAACCCGGACCAGCTTCCCAGTAACACCAGGTGCGGTCATTCTTGCTTTTGATTTCCTTATCTACAATAAGTATTTTCTTTTGAGAAAGCTGTTCATTATGAATCATCCTCATGGCCAGGGAAAGTCCTGCACAGCCCCCACCTGCAATGATGTAGTCGTACGATGATGTCATTTTACGTGTTTAACCGCAAGGACGCAAGGTTGCGCGAAGTGTCCTTGCGAATCTTAGCGTCTTTGCGGCTTGGCGGTTAATCCCTTCCTATCCTTTTTCACCTTCTCCCAATATTTTTTATGGACATACAACATGCCGAAAGATTCCCCCTCCTCCTTCTCAAGATGCCGATGATGCATCTTATGAGCCCAGCGAATAGCTCTTACATATGTATTCCCTGACCTGGTAAACCATTTAAACCGTTGGTGAATGATCACATCATGCACCAGGAAATATGCAAACCCATATGCCATTATTCCAAATCCTATCGCTTGCAACCAATAGGTTGAATTGAGAGTGCCAAACAGGATACACAAAAAACTGGGGATAGCAAAGATTATGAAGAAAGTATCATTTTTCTCAAAAAATCCGGGCTTTGGTTTGTGATGATCCTCATGCAAATGCCAGAGGAAACCATGCATTACAAATCTGTGAGTTAGCCATGTAATTGCTTCCATGGTAATAAATGTCCCGAGTACTATCGCTATATATACCAGCCAGCTAATCATGACTGAATTGATTTTGATGATGGTTTATCCATTCCTCAACTTTTGGAAAAGCAATTCGGAACCAGGAAGTAAAACTATTTGGATCCTTAATCAATTCCTTCCTGATATTCTCCGGAGTTTCAAGACGCGAATCCATTACTTCCATCGGATCCGGAGACAATTCTCCATTATACTCGCCAAAGAATACATGGTCCAATTCATGTTCTGTCAATCCATTCTCAAAATTAGTTTCATAGGTGAAGGTGAATACGTGTTTCAATTCTGTTTGAAATCCCAACTCCTCCTTTAACCTTCGATTTGCTGCGGAAAGAGTTTCCTCCCCTGGCCTTGGATGACTACAACATGCATTAGTCCAAAGTCCCGCAGAGTGATACTTCGTTAATGCCCGTTGCTGCAACAGCATTCTCCCCTGACCATCCAGGATAAATATGCTGAATGCCCGATGCAGCAGCCCTTCCTGGTGAGCCTGCATTTTTTCCATACTGCCAATCACTTCATCCTTTTCATTTACTAAGATTACTTTCTCACTCATATTTCTAAATCAGGTTTAGTTGGTTCTTAAGGCCGGCCCGCATTACGATCATTGCTTTTCGATAATTCGGGATCCTGATCCTCTGTTCCATAATCCTTGAAGAAGTAGTATTCCTTATCCTGTTAAATAGTGACATGTAATATTTATAAGCAACATACACACCAAACCTGGCTTTCCAGGGTAATTTCAAGATTCCTTCATATGCATGCCGAAAGTCTTTTGATATTTCAGCTTCGATGCGGTCTTTCATCGCCTTTGTGAAATTGCTGAAATCTATTCCGGGGAAGTAGGTCCGGTTCAACTCATGGAAATCTGACCTGATGTCTCGCAGGAAATTGACTTTCTGAAATGCTGCTCCCAGGGAACGCGCATGTGGCTTAAGTGTTTCATAAGCTTTAAGATCACCTTCACAAAATACTGTGAGACACATCAAACCTACGACTTCGGCGCTTCCATAAATATATTCCTGGTAGTTTTCATCTGCGTACCTCTGGTTTGTAAGGTCCATCTCCATGCTCTTGAAAAAAGAATGAATCAGGTCATGGGAAATGCTGAAGTCATTCACTACCATTTGGAAACTATTGAGAATTGGATTGAGACTAAGCCTTCTGTCGATAGCAGCAAATGTTTCAATCCTGAATTCTTCCAGTAACAATTTTTTATTATGTCCATGGAAACTATCTACAATCTCATCTGCAAATCTTACAAACCCGTAAATATTGTAGATCGGTTTTCGAAGATCGCGGTGCAATAATTGAATTGCAGAGGCGAACGAAGTGCTGTATCGTTCAGTGGTAATACGACTGCACTCCTGGCTTACCTGATAAAAAAGATGCATCATGCTTCAAAAAATTTTGATCAGCTACCATAATATTTTACTACCTGCTTCGCAACAACCTCTCCACTAATTATACAAGGGGGCACTCCTGGTCCGGGCACAGTAAGTTGTCCGGCATAAAATAAGTTTTTAACTTTTTTGCTTCGGCAACTTGGACGAAAGACTGCTGTTTGAAATATTGTATTTGCCAGCCCATAGGCATTGCCTTTGAAGGAATTATATTCCGAAATAAAATCACTCAGGCCAAAAGATTCTTTATACACGATATGAGACCTTATTTCCTCTCCTATATGATTTTCCAACCTCCTGACAATTTTATCAAAATATTCACCTCTTAACTGAGCATCATCATTTTTAAGTCCGGCAGCTACAGGAATCAGAAACACCAGATTCTCGCAACCATCCGGGGCTGCAGCTGGATCAGTTACGCTTGAAGTACTTACATAAAACAATGGATCTCTGGGCCACTGCTTATCCACGTAAATATCCTTTGAATGCTGATCGAATGGAACATCAAAAAAGAGTGAGTGATGACGAATATTTGTCAGCTTTTTATTCAATCCCACATAGTATAAAAGGCAGGAGGGCGCCATCAATTTTTTATCCCAATACTGGTTTGAATATGTACGAAGTTCTACAGGTAAAAGATTGTTTTCGATATACTGATAATCTGCGCCACCTATTACTGCATCCGCCCTGTATTCATTCTTGTCGGTGAATACTTTTTTTGCCGACTTATTGTCGATCAGGATTTCATGCACACTCTCAGAAAAATGAAACTGAACACCTAGTTCAAGTGCCAGTTGATACATCCCCATTACTACGGAATACATTCCGCCCTCAGGATACCAGGTTCCTTTCACAATATCAGCATAATTCATCAGGCTGTATAAGGCAGGAGTATTCTGAGCTAGTGCACCCAGGAAAAGTATTGGGAACTCCATTATTTGCCTGATCCTGGGGTGCCTAAAATATTTTCTTATGTGTGATTGCATGGAGGTGAAAACATCAAGCTTGAAAATCCCCTTTAGAATTTGCCAATCCAGGTATTCAGTAAATGATAACCCAGGTTTATAGACCAATTTTCCAATGCCCAGTTTGTATTTGAATTCAGCTTCCTGCAGGAATACATCAAGTTTTTCACCCGCACCCACCTCGATAGAGTTCAAGAGCTTTTTGAGCTCTGAAATATCCGCGGGAATATCCAGGAAGCCATCATTCCAATAAATCCTGTAAGAAGGATCAAGGCGCTTCAACTGATAATAGTCAGTGACCTTTTTTCCAAAAGATGCAAAATACTTTTCAAACACTTCAGGCATCCAATACCAAGATGGGCCCATGTCGAAAGTAAAGCCAGAGCTCTTCAGTTGTCTGGCTCTTCCACCTGGCGTTTCATGCTTTTCAATTACATGAACTTCCCAACCAGCTTTGCCCATGAATGCCGCGGCTGATAAGCCAGCAAATCCACTTCCTATGATAACAACCCTTTTCAATTTGAAAAAATCCAGGGAAAATCAAATATGGTCCTTAACTTTTGTTTAATTATTTATTAGCAAACTTAAACAAAAATGTTTAAAAGTTCAATCCCATTACTTAAACAGAATTTATTTAGCAATCCAGCATGAGGGCTCAGAGATTTGCGATAAACGTAGTAAGGTCTTCCAGGGATTTTTTGAAATGTACGGATTCAGGAAGTCGTTTCTTATATGTTTGAAGGAGTTTCCCTGAGAGTACCAGGGAGGCAGAGGGCATGAATCGTTTAAAATTCTGAAGAAATGTTTCGAATTTAAAATTGCGTGGAGATGTCAGGTGAGTGTATAGAAAATCAGGATTTTTCAACCGAAATACAAAATCCAGGTCTTTCATTGGCAGGTTTGCTCCAAGATAAAGTACTTTAACTCCTTTTGATTTAAGAAGGTAATAGGCGTATAGAAGTCCCAGCTCATGGTACTCACCTTCTGGAAGAAAAAGGATCGCCTGTCTTTTGGTCTTTTGTTTCGGTTTTGCATCTTCAATCCCCAGTAAGATCTTTTGTCTGATGATGTTACTGACGAGATGCTCCTGGGCAGGATTAATATGATTGGTTTGCCAGAGTATACCAATCCTCTCGAGAAAAGGAAATATAATTTGCCGGATTGTTTGGTCTATTTCACGCCTGCGAATACAATTATCCAGGAGTGCTTCAAATTCATCCATATCCAGATGAACCATGAATAGTATCAGGTCATTTACAATTTTTTCCTGCAGTGCTTCTGCCTGGGTGAGAGAAAGTATGCGTTCATTCACCTCAACAGGATTCATTCTATCAATATGCGAGATCTTGAAGCCAAATTTATTGAGGAGGGAAATATTGAGAAGTGTTCGCAATTCTTCACCAGTATAGAAGCGAATATTTGTTCCGGTTCGCTTGGGTTTCAGGAATGAATATCGTTGCTCCCAAATGCGAATGGTGTGGGCTTTAATTCCTGATAAGTTCTCGAGATCTCTGATGCTAAATTCGTTCATACAGTAGAAATCAACCGCAGAGAACGATAGAAAGCGAGATAGCGCAGAGACTTTCTGCGAAACTCTGCGTTCTCATTTCTCTGCGGTAAATAAAAAAACAAGGCGACTACAGTTTGGGGTTCATTAAATTTCCTTTGTCCAATAAACCCTTGACTACAGATTCTAATTGCGGCGCATTGCGAAGGGAATCGAGATGGCGGGGATGGTGCAGATCAGTTCCAACCAGGTCAATGTAATTTTTCTTGATAAAATAATTTGCGAGATCAGCTGCAGGCTTACCATAATACCCCGTAAATGAAAGCAGGTTCACTGCAAAGCGACAACCAATTGTTTTCAGTTCATCAAAGATCAGTTTGTTACCCGCGAAATAGAGGTATCTCTCGGGATGAGCGAGTACAGGTTGATAACCCTGAATCTGCAGTTCGAAAATTTTTGATTTGTAATCACCGGGTGGCGCAACAAATGAGAATTCCACCAACACCACTTTATTAGTAATGCAGAGTAACTCCTTTCCATCCTTTAAGAGCTTGTCAAAATGTTCGTCCAGAAAATACTCAGCAGCATACTGAAGTGGGAAAGAAACTCGTGAAACCGAGGAGTGTTGTTTTAAATTCTTGAATGAAGAATCAATTGTTGATTCAGTATTAGGATATAAGTCAGACATGACATGGGGCGTCGTGATCAGTTTTTTATATCCTAAATCCAATAAGCCTTTAATGAGTATGTCAGATGTTTCGACATCTGGAGACCCATCGTCAATCCCTGGCAGCAAATGAGAATGCATATCAGTGACCAGGCCACTCAGATCTGTTGCGACTGATTTCGATTTTTTAAATATGGAGAACATGGGAAGATTTAACCGCCAGGGCGCAAAGGGGCGCTAGGTGATACTCTTATTGTTTTCGGTCATGGCAGTTTCACGGTAAAGGTTATAAACTGATCGAATGCCTTCTTCCAATGGGATCGAGGCTGTCCAACCTAAAGCGTGAAGCTTGCTTACGTCGAGTAATTTTCTTGGAGTTCCGTCTGGTCTGGAAGTATCGTGAACAATTTCTCCTTGATATCCAACTATACTCTTGATCAGGAGTGCCAGGTCCTTGATTTGAATATCATCACCGATCCCGATATTGATCAGTCCAGGCTCACTATAGTTTTGCATCAGGAAAAAACAAGCATCAGCAAGATCATCAGCATGCAGGAATTCCCGTCTGGGAGTTCCTGTTCCCCATAAAACCACAGAGGGTTTATTTTCAACTTTGGCTTCATGAAATTTTCTGATCAACGCAGGTAACACATGGGATTTATTGAGATCGTAATTATCGTTAGGGCCGTACAGATTTGTAGGCATAACAGATATAAAATCGCATCCGTATTGAGATCTGTACGCATCACAGGTTTCTATACCGGCGATCTTAGCAATAGCATAGGGCTTATTAGTTTCCTCAAGAGGTCCGGTCAGGAAATACTCCTCCTTAAGAGGTTGCGGAGCCATTTTAGGATAAATGCATGAAGAGCCCAGGAACATGAGTTTTTTTACATTATTCATGTACGATGCATGGATCACATTATTCTGGATCATCAGATTCTCATAAATAAATTCCCCACGATAAGTATCGTTGGCCAGGATACCACCCACCTTGGCAGCTGCGAGAAAAACATATTCAGGTTTCTCTTCATTAAAAAATTCATTGACCGGGGTTTGCTGACGCAGATCCAATTGATCAGACGTGCGCACTACTATATTATTGAAGCCCTTCGACTTCAATTTTCTCACAAGAGCTGAGCCAACCATTCCGCGATGGCCAGCGATGTAAATTTTATTCTTAGGTAGCATGAGTTAATTCAAAATGAAAAATTTAAAATGAAAAATAACAACGAGAAGAGAAGAACTTGAGGAGTTAAGAAGGTAAAGAAGCAAGATTTATTTTACATTTTACATTTTAACTTTTGCATTCTCATCTACTCGAACTGATTCTTGATCACAAACCCAGATTCCTTGAGAATCTTTTCTCGTCTGAACAAATCAATATCTGACTCCACCATTTCCTTAACCAGCATTCCAAGAGTGTATTTAGGTTTCCATCCAAGCTTTGTCTGAGCCTTTGATGGATCACCAATTAGCAAGTCAACCTCCGTTGGTCTATAATATTTAGGGTCAACTGCCACAACGGTTTTGCCAATTTCAACCTGGTAATCCGGATTATTGCTTGCAGCTACAACAGCAATCTCATTTTCTTCCCTTCCTTTAAATTCCAATTCGATGCCTATTTCAGCAAACGCCATACGAATGAAGTCGCGAACTGAAGTAGTAATTCCAGTTGCAATTACATAATCTTCCGGTTCTTTTTGCTGAAGGATAAGCCACATAGCTTCAACATAATCTTTTGCATGTCCCCAATCTCTCTTAGCATCAATATTGCCCAGGAAAATCTTTTCCTGTAATCCAAGTCCAATCTTTGCAACCCCGCGCGTAATTTTTCTGGTTACAAAGGTTTCACCTCTCAATGGAGATTCATGATTGAAAAGGATACCGTTCACTGCATACATATTATATGCCTCTCTATAGTTTACAGTTATCCAGTATGCATACAGTTTAGCAACTGCATAAGGGGAACGAGGATAAAATGGAGTTTTTTCTGATTGCGGAACTTCCTGCACCATTCCATAGAGCTCAGAAGTTGAGGCCTGATAGATCTTCGTTTTTTTTGTAAGACCAAGCAACCGCACTGCCTCCAGAATTCTGAGCATACCCAGACCATCTGCATTTCCTGTGTACTCAGGAGTTTCAAAACTGACCTTCACATGGCTTTGAGCTGCCAAATTATAAATCTCATCGGGCTGAACTTCCTGGATGATCCGTATTAGGTTGGTTGAATCTGTAAGGTCCCCGTAATGAAGGGTAAAATGGATGTTCCTTTCATGAGGATCCTGGTAGAGATGATCGATCCTTTCAGTATTAAATAAGGAGGATCTTCTCTTGATACCATGAACCTGGTAACCCTTGCTCAACAAAAGTTCAGCAAGGTAGGCTCCATCTTGCCCGGTTACCCCTGTAATTAAAGCGATCTTGCTCATACGTTAATCGTTCTTTTAGGTAAATCTTTAAAAACCTTATACATCAATTGACTCTTTGGAAATATCACCACCCAAATGGTCAGGAAAATAATCGTGAGATCAACAAAGAAAGATTGCCGACGCTGATACCAAATCTCCAATTCTCCTTTATAAGGAGCGATTTGAGTTTCATAAAATTCTGCAGGCGGTATCCTGGTGTTTGTCATCAGTTCTTCTTCATCACGAAAAACCACAGAGCCAATTCCTGTAATTCCAGGCTTGCAATTATAAATCTCGAATCGAATGCTTTCAGGATATGCGTTGAATGTTTTATCAACCAATGGACGAGGTCCCACAAGACTCATATCCCCAAGAAGTACATTGAATACCTGAGGTAGTTCATTGATCTTTGTTTTTCGCAAAAACCCTCCCATTGGAGTTACTCTGGGATCGTTTCTCAATGTTATAAGCCCAGTTCCAATATTGGGGCTATTCTTGAGCATCGTTGCAAACTTGATGATATTAAAATACCTGTTTAGATATCCTATTCTTTTCTGATAGTAGAATATGTATCCCTCACCAGTTAATTTCAATCCGATAATAATGGGGACCAGCAGCGGACTAAGAACAAGTATAACAACAATGGAAATCAAGATATCAAAGAATCGTTTTACATATTGATAGAAAGAAGATTTCACCGCGATGGCGCCAGGACGCGAGGGATCGCTAAATGCTCCTTGCGTTCCTTCGCGACTTTGCGTCTTGGCGGCTAAGTTGCTCACATTTTTTGGTCTAAATTCAACCCTGTCTCGATATGCTGAAAAGTAGGCAACAGTTTATTCAATGTCCGCACAACTTCATCCTTGGAAGAATTCTTACTAAACAATTCCTCAAGATCACTAATTACCGTATCCAACTCTCTTTTCTCCTTCTTTGCAGGATTCATAATAACTCCTAACGCGTGAAATCTTTGGAGATCCAATTCCTCATCTTCAGTATAAAATTCTTCATACAGCTTCTCGCCCGAAGTGTCTGATTCAAAAAAGTAAACAGGATAGTTTTTGCCGTTGAACGAGGCAGCTTTAAGCCGGGCATCGGTTTCGGAAGCGCAAGAATCCACTTCATATCCCAACTCATGAAGAAATTCCGTTGCAATATGTTTGAACGAAACCAGGTCCTTTTCAAGATCAAGTTTTGGAAAAATAATTTCACCTGAATTTCCTAACATACATGCCAACAAACAGATCTGTCCGGATTCCGCAGGGGAAACAAAATATCTTTTCACATCAGAGGGGCAGGAGAATGGTTGTTGCTTAAGTAACCTCTCGATAAATCCTGCAAGCAAACTTCCATTGGAAAATGCAACATTTGCAAATCTCGCGGTCGTAATTTTTATGTCATCAGAATATGCAAGTATGACTTCCTCCATTAATTTCTTGCTTGCCCCCATGATGTTTACCGGATTAGCGGCTTTATCAGTAGACACACAGAAGAAATGCTCAGGTGGTGCAACCAATAATGCGTCAAGAAATTTCTTGGCGCGAATGACATTATTCTCGATCATTGCCTCAATGGAATAAACATCCTTTTCAGATCTCACATGTTTATGTGCCGCGAAGTTTGCAACGATATCAAAAGGGCCTTCACTTGAGAATATTTTCCTGAAAACCTGATCTCCAAAGTTGATGGGGTAGGATTTGAAATCCATCGGAAGTTTTATATCCTCCCTGCTTCTGCAATCTCTAACAAATTCAGTGAGTCCATTTTCATTGATATCAACCACAACCAATTTTCCCGGATTAAAAGGTAGCATTGCCTTAATATAGGAAGACCCGATTGTACCGGCCCCTCCAATCACTAAAACTTTTTTGCCTTCTATCTTATCTAAAAGAGTTTTATTATTTGCAACGATATCGTTCGCCAGAAGGCTCTCGGTCCTACCGGTAATTTTTTCCCTGATGAATTTCTCTATATTAAATAATCCTTTCATTCCTGCAAGAATTAACTCTATCTATTTTCTTTCAGATACCATTCAACCATTTTTGCGATACCATGCTCACTTGAATAAGGCGGAACAAATTTCAAAACTTTGTTGGTATTATAGTTATCGATTACAAAAGAACCAAACAATCTTTTATACAAGCCTGGCTTTGTTTTCTTGAGTATGCCTCGAAGACTGTCCGGAATGTTTACCAGTCCGGGTTTCTTGTCCATGGCATTTCTGATGCCTGCTATTAATTCATCTGTACCAAGGGGCCGCTCATCGCCTGCTATGAAAATACCCGATGCTTTGTTATCAATTATGCGATTGATAAGTTCAATCAGATTATCCAGGAAAACCATACTCCTCTTGTTGCCAGTATTTCCTAAAGGAAGACGATAACCTTTTGAAGCAAGCTTTAAAATCCGTAACATATTTCCTTTAACTCCGGGACCATACACCAGAGGCGGCCGAACGATTGCTATCTTTAAATTCTCCGTCTCTAAAGCTCTAAGTAGTTTTTCCGCTTCCAATTTGCTTTTTCCATAATCATCAGTTGGGGAGCAAGCGGAATCGTCATAGAACACTTCATCCTTCGAGTCATCATAGACTTTGACACTGCTTATATAAATGAATTGCTGAATTCCTTGCTCTTTAGCTTTTCTCGCAAGTTCCATTGTCAGTCCCACATTCACATGATAATACTCAGGACCGCCCGGATTTCTCATATCATGTGCTTTGCCTGCAAAATGGACGATAACATCAATTCCCTGCAAGTCCGTGCCTGTTGGAATTGATTCTCTAAGTGAAGAGGTATGAATTTGATACCGGCCTTCATTGTATTGAACGAAGCGGGCACCTATAAAACCCCTGGCTCCGGTAACTAAGATCCTCATGCTGCATTTCTCCTGACTGCTGGTTTGATATATTCAAAAATCTTGAAAATATATTTCAGCGATATAAGGAACATATTTGTGTTAACACCATTTTCTTTGCAGGCCTTGATGATCTCTTTATTGAGAACATAGCGACTAAAGAAATTTTTATTACTCACTCCACCTGTCCTCATATTAACCAGGACTTCTGGCAGATACCCTGCTCTTAAGTGATTGGTATGCATGAATCGCATCAGAAGCTCATAGTCTGCAGCGATCTTATAGTCGAGTTTGTAAAGCCCGTATTTCTCATAATATTTTCTCTTCACATAGAATGATGGATGGGCTGGCATATACCCATATGCAAATTTCTTTGGCTTGAAATTTCCGGATGAATAATATCTAACTACTCTCTTCAGATTGTCAGGTCTTACAAAAGCTATATCACCATAGACTGCATCGAGGTTCTGATCCTGGAAAGCCGCAACAATTTTAGAGACTACTTTAGTATTCGGGAAGAAATCGTCTGAATTCAAAATTCCAACAATTTCTCCGGTACTCATCCTGATGCCTTTATTGATTGCATCATACAGCCCATTGTCTTTCTCACTCACGAACTTTGTAACATTTGGGTAGGACCGTATCATTTCTACTGTTCCATCTGTAGAGGCACCGTCAACAAGGATGTGTTCAATATTCATATAATCCTGGGCACGTACGCTGTCCAGGGTAGTTTCAAGTGTCGAAGCGCTATTGAACGTGACTGTTATTATGGAGACTTTCATCGATGACACTTAAATTCAAACTGCAAAATTTAAAATGTAAAATAAAGAATGGAAGAAGTTGAGCAGTTAAGAAGTTAAAGAACTATGAAATGAAACTGGCTATCTGTAGATATTATATTTTTGCATCCTAATTTTACCTTTTTCATTTGGCATTTTCATTCTTGGCTTCATTTTACCTTTTCATTATATACTCCTCATCCTTAGCTTTGCGTCTTTGCTACCTTTGCCTCTTTGCGAGAAATAATTAAACTACAGTCTTTCATTCTTCATTTTACCTTTTTCATTTTACATTCTAGTTTTCATTTCTCATTTCTGATCCCGCTCAATCACACAATTCTCCAATACCAGCATATCCATATTAGTTCGCAGGAAACAATCCAGAGCTTCCTTTGGAGAATTAACTATGGGTTCATTTTCATTGAACGAAGTATTGAGTAAGACCGGAACTCCGGTTTTTTTTCTGAATGCATCAATCAACAGATAATATCGCGGCGTAATATTTTTATCTACAGTTTGTAGCCGCCCGGTTCCGTCTGCGTGTGTGACCGCTGGAATCGTTCCGCGTTTTTCTTTCCTTATCGGAAAGACTTTTTCCATAAATGGAACTTCATCCATTACCTCGAAGTATTCATCTACGTACTCTTTGAGTATAGAAGGTGCAAAAGGGCGAAAGCTTTCCCGCCTCTTGATCTTTGCGTTGAGCAGATCCTTTGCATCCATTCTCCTGGGATCTGCAATGATGGACCTGGCTCCCAGAGCTCTCGGTCCAAATTCAGCCCGGCCATTGAACCAGCCAACAACCCCGGCATTGATCAGCCTATCAGACACGCGATCATACAATTCTTCATCAGAATACTTTGTATAATTAATATTTTCAGATTTCAGGTAGGTTTCAATGTCATCATTTGTAAACCGACTGCCAGTGTAGGCGGACCAAACTGGATTGGAACGCGGTTGATCCAATACCTGGTTGTACACATAGAGTGCAGCACCCATCGAAATACCTGCATCATGGCCGGCAGATGGGATATAAACATTTTTGAATGGAGTATTCCTGGTGATTTTTCCGTTAGCTACTGAATTCTGGGCCACTCCTCCTGCAACACAAATATTCTGCAAACCCGTTCTTTTCTGAAGATGGGTTAGAATATGAAATACCAATTCTTCTGTAATCCTTTGAACCGAAGCAGCAAGGTCCTTGTGGTATTGTGTAAGACTTTCCTCCTTCGTCCTGGCCTTACCAAACTTCTGCTCCATAAGCGCAGTATATAAAGGCGCAACTCTTGGCATGTGGTCCTCTCCATATGAAATAATTCCACTTTTTGCGGACCGAAAGAATTTCAGGTTTAATTTAAAAAGGCCATTGTCAGTAAATTCAAGAACTTCCTTCAACTGGTTTACGTACTTGGGCTCACCATAAGGTGCAAGTCCCATCACTTTATATTCATCACCATAATGAGGGAATCCAAGCAATTGAGTAAAGGCTGTATAAAAAATTCCTACTGAATGAGGAAAATCAACTGAATCCATGACCTCGATCTTGTTGTCTCTGCCAATGCCGATCATAGTTGTAGTGAAGTCTCCCGAACCATCAATTGAAAGCAGGGCAGCCTCCTTAAATGGAGATGCGAAGAAAGCTGAAGCCAGATGTGAACGGTGATGTTCAACCTGCGTAATTTTCGCTTTTATTAATTCCTTTGTTACAGACGGATCAATCTTATGGAATTCTTCTTCCAGTGAGGAAACTTTCTTTGCATTTTTGATGCGATCCAATACGGCATTCCAACCACCTCCGGGATTTCTCAGCAGAAACAATATTTTCTTATCCAGTTTAGCTTTAGGATCTCTTCCAATTGCGATGTGATCCAATTCCTTCAAACTGATCCCAGCTTCTCTCAAACAAAATTCCACTGCCATTGAGGGAAAGCCCGCCCAGTGTTTAACACGTCTGAACCGTTCCTCTTCCGTAGCTGCAATCATGACCCCATCTTTGAAAATAGCAGCAGAAGAATCTGCATGATAGGCGTTGAGTCCTAGTATGTACATTTTGAAAATTAAGAATTGATGGGAGTCAGTTCCAACAAGCTTTGGATACCCTCTTCAATTGGTGTAAGTTCTCTTTTGAGTATCGATTTCATTTTTGAAATATCCGGCAGCCTTCTGCTCATATCGCCTTCCTTCAAAGGTGGCAGGTGAATAATACGTGATGAGGAACCGGTAAGCCTTATTATTAGTTGGGCCAATTCAAGAATTGACATTTCATTATCGTTGCCGATATTGATGACTTCATTCACGCAATATTCCCCTTCAAGAATATTACTAATAGTCTCCACATTATCACTCACATGACAAAACGTTCTTGTCTGCTTTCCATCGCCGTAAAGAGTTATATCAGCATTGGCCTTTGCAAGTTTCAAAAACCTTGGAACTACAAAATCTTCACTTTGATCGGGTCCATAAGTATTGAAAAAACGAAAAATTGTATAATTCAATCCAAACTCCCGATAATATGATTTGAAGAAAGACTCCCCTACATTCTTCACAATCGCATAAGGTAACCTGGAATTCAATGGAGTTGTTTCTTCATTCTGCGGGAATTCAACCGGTTCGCCATAAACCTCTGAGGAAGAAGAATAGAAAACACGTTTTACACCGGTATTCTTGGAAAGTGAAAGAATATTCTTAATTCCCTCAATATCGTGTAATACAAGGATCGGGTTTTCCAGGGTCCGTTTCACTCCAACGATCGCAGCATAATGGAAAACATAATCGAAGGAGTGTGACAGCATAATTGCTGATATATCGCTGAGCGAATTCACATCTGCCTTGATGAATTCTATCGATCCCAAAGCACTCTTAAGCTTATGGATACTTCCTGTGGATAGATTATCTACTACTGTTACTTTATAATTTCGGGTGGACGCAAGTTTTTTTGCCAGCGAACTGCCAACATTTCCTGCTCCCCCAGTGATTAATACTTTTTCCATGAATGGATTTTTATAGGCTGATTAATTGAACACTTTCAAATATTGATCCTTTAGGTCAGATGAATCAAAATAATGCATGCAAAAATTCCATGCACCAAGGCACCATTCATCCATCTCAATCTGATTCATTGCAGCTGCAATTTCAATGGCCCTAATAAACTTTTTTTCTTCAAGGGGTAAATCCCAGCCAGCTTTGTGATCGGCAAGTCCAATCCATGGAGTTTGATCACTTATCAAGACTGGACGGCCAGCAGACAGGGCCTCAACTATTGCATGCCCAAAATTTTCGCCTTTAGTTGGCAGGGCAAAAATATGGTTGGCAATTATTATCTCGCGCACTTCATGATTTGGCAGTTCGCCAATGAAATTAATTTCAATATTTCCAGGCAATGAGTCCATCAGGACCTTGCATTCCTGCCAATACTCCGGGTCCTCAATAGAAGCAATTACGGTTAGAACCACGCTTGCCTTTACGTTCTTGAGAGCGTTTAAGAGAAAATGGAAATTCTTTATTGGATGTATCCTTCCAACAAAAAGCATCCTTAATGTCCCTTCAATTTTTTGGATTGCCCTCAGAGGTTCCTGAACGCCAGGCAAATTGGGAAGGACAAAGGTTCTGGCCTTATCAAAATATTTCTGAACATCTTTTTGCTCTGTCTGGTCTGTACAATGAAATGAAATATTATTATACATCCCGGTTAATCGCATCAACCTCAGAAAAAAATGTTTCTTATTTTTTTTAAACGCAACAGCGCTTTGTTTCAGCATACCCCTGGGAGAGATAATAATTTTTGTATTCACGCTCCCTGTCCTTTTCATCAATATTGGATAAATAGAAAAGTATTTTGAATACATGCTGTTCAGGTAAATAATGTCAGGGCGGAGAATATTTATTTCTCTTTTTATTGAGGCAAACGAAAGCCAATCTGGGGATGCATAGAATACGTTGATAAGAGGAGCGAATTCATGCCATTTATTTTGAGGAATGTTTTTATAGGGCGCCTTATCTCCAAGATCACGATCAGTAGTTAGCACAAAGATCTCCAGTTCATTCTTCAAACTCTGCGCAAAATTTACGCAGGACCTGATCGGTCCACCCGCCCTGAATCCGGGTTCGAACCAGTCGGCGAGAATGAGTACTTTTTTTTTAGCCGACATTGTTCTTTTCCAACCAATGCTCCAGGATTACAAAAAGCCATGGCTCCATCCATCGAACGGAAGGATCACCTTTTAAAAAGGTATTCCACCTGTCTTTTAATGCGACTCCATTGATAAAATCCCGTTCGCTGATCCTATTGATTCTTTCCTCGCAGAAAGATCTGAGTTCGCTCTTCATCCAGATATTCCAGGGAAAAAGAAAGCCTTGTTTTTTCCGATGAACGATCTCCGAGGGTATCAAATCACCAAGAGATTCCACTAATAAACTTTTTGGGTAGGTGGGATTTTTGATCTGATCCGGTATGTTCAAAACAAACTCAACGAGTTCATGATCGAAATATGGTTCCCTCACTTCCAGGGATACAGCCATCGCCATTTGATCAGTATCCTTCAACAAGGTGTGTTGAGTGTATCCAAGATATTCTGCTATTGAAACCTGGCTCAGGGCAGGAAATCCTTCGATCTCAGCATGTCTTGAGCCTAATTCACTTACAACATTATTTATAGAATCATTTCCACTAGTGAGATTTTTGATGAGCCGCGGTGAAAGAATTTGCCTGAACACAGGGTAGCAATCCTCAATTGAGGCATCGGCATGCAGAAGCTGTTTGATCCTGTCCTTTTTCACGCTCCCGTTTCGCGGAATCAATGACGCAACCAGCGACCTGATTGGTCTGGACATCTTCCATATATTTTTTCGTTGCCGAAGTTTATAGTATTGATTAAAGAATGGATACCCCGCGAAAAGTTCATCTCCACCTACGCCCGAGAGCGCAACAGTTAGTCCACTCTGTTTTATCTTTTTCGAAACCACGTAAGTATTTACACCGTCTCCCGTAGGAGTGTCCATGCTGTCAAGAGCATTCTCCAATTCCTCCAAAAATATCTTTGAATCTAAGGTGACTGCTGTATGATTTGTATTGAATTTCTTTGCAATCAGGTTTGCATATCTGCTCTCATCGAATTCCTGCTCATTGAAACCAATATTAAAAGTATTGACTGGCTTTGTGGTTGCCTGAGCCATTAGCGCCACTACCGCACTTGAATCGATCCCTCCGGAAAGAAATGCTCCTAATGGAACATCACTTATTAACCTTCGATGAACTGCTTGTTGCAGTAATTCGAGGAGTCGGCCTTGAACTTCTTGCTTATGAGTAAAATCAAAGTTTACTCTTGATTTAGTGATGTCCCAATACTTTTTGATTTCGACAGATCCATTGGATGCCTTCAAATAGCAACCAGCTTCCAACTGCAAAACATCTTTAATAATTGAATGAGGAAAACCGACCGATTGAAACTGGAGGAAATCATCCACAGCTTTGCGGTTTAACTGAGGTTTTACTAAACCCGAATTTAGAATAGCCCTAACCTCAGAAGCAAAGACTAAATGATCATCGTCCAGATAATAATACAGAGGCTTCACACCCATCCTATCTCTCGCGATAAAAAGTTCTTTGAGTTGAAGATCCCAGATGATGAACACGAACATTCCCACGAAATGCCTAAGGCAATCAGGTCCCCATTTTGCATAAGCAGCAAGGATCACTTCCGAATCACTGTTAGTTCGATAAGGATATTCCGGCAATTTTTTCCTGACGTCAAGGTAATTATACATTTCGCCGTTGAATACGAGCGCATATCTTCCACTTACATCAAACTGAGGTTGATTGGCGGCAGTCGAGAGATCAATAATTGAAAGTCTCCGATGACCCAGCGTTATTTCATCCTGAATGTAAAACCCGTCGGCATCAGGACCGCGATGAGCCATACAATCAGACATCCTTTTTATAATTGCTGGATCAACTGGCTGGCGTTTCAAATTTAATATGCCGGAAAGACCACACATTATTGTTCAGCTATTTCCTTGTATAAATCAAAATACTGTCCCGCAATCACATTAGGATCGAATCTTTTTACATTTTCAAACCCGCGGGTAATCAAACCTTCTCTATACTCATCATCATTGATAATTTTTAAAATCCCAGTCCGAATTGAATCAACATTAAATGGATCAACCAGACAGGCTGCATTCCCTGCAACTTCTGGCATAGAATAAAGTTCGGTAGTGACAACCGCTCTTCCAACCGCCTGTGCTTCGAGGATTGGCATTCCAAATCCTTCATAAGTTGAAGCAAGGGCAACGATATCGGCTTCTTCATAGCACCTGATTATTTCTTCATCATTCAATCCCCATTTATATTCATACTGGATTTTCCTTTCGCGCAACATATTTTCATACTCCAGGTTTTGCTTACCGACAATTTCAAGCAAGCATGGAATTCCTTCCAACGCCTCGATTAGCCGGGGAATGTTTTTATTGTGAGCAGCACCGATCTGAAGGATCCGGGGTTGCTTCTTATTAAATGCTTTGTCCTTTCTTTTGAATTTCTCAGAAATGGCTACATAGATCACTTTGATCTTGGCAGGATCACAGGAAACATGCTTCAGTATTTCATTTTTTGTAGAAGTAGAAATTGCTGTAAGATATTTTGATCTCTTTGCTGGAATAGCAAGCCAGAATAATCTCAGAAACTTATACTTCATGCCTGAGGAACTGGTAAGATGGACACAGTCGAGGATGGTATTGATGGTCCGTTTTCGGGACAATAATAACCCGAGGTAATTGATATCTCCGGTAATGTGATTGACCCTTGCCTGACGGAAAGCTGCTTCAATGCAATTGTAGATCCTCTTGAAAACTCCTGTGCTTTCATATCTGGAATAAGCAACCTTCGAATCAATTTTTCCATTCAAACGATTCCGGACATCCTCAAAAATAAATTCCACGCTGTAGTTCCCGACTGACCTTGGCTTGCGATGGAAAAAAGTAACGGGCAGCTTCCTAGTATTGGCTTGCATAATTCCTCTCTTCTTCACTTATTATTCTGTCCAACACTGCAAAAAAATCTGAATCATAATTCCATCCCAATTTTTCTTTAGCTTCCTTGCTGCAGCCATAAATATCTTCAATATCAATTGGGCGAAACAATTGTTGATTGATATGAATTTTTGACTTGTCCAGATTCAATTTGTCAAAAACATATTCAACTACATCCTTCAACCAGACAGATCTCCCGGATGATATTACATAATCCCTGGGTTTATCCTGTTGAAGCATCAACCACATGGCTTCAACATATTTTTCGGACCAGCCAAAATCTCTCTTGATATTAAGATTCCCAACTTCTAGTATATCCTGTTTTCCATTCTTTATTGCTAAGCCAGCCCTGATTACTTTCTTCACAAAAAAATTCTCGCCTCGCAGATAGGACTCGTGGTTGAACAGGATGCCACAACATGCAAACAACTGATAGGATTCCCGATAATTGATGGTTATGTGATGGGCTGCAACTTTTGAAATGGCGTATGGGCTTAGTGGGTGAAATTTCGATTCTTCTGTTATTGGCAGTTCTTCTATTTTGCCAAACATCTCGCTGGTAGAAGCCTGATAAAACCTTGTATCCAGTTTCAGCATGCGAATTGATTCCAAAATATTCAGCACTGAATTAATGTTGAATTGAATAGTGCCGATCGGTTGCTGAAATGAAAGTCCAACAGAGCTTTGTGCAGCCAGATTGTAAATCTCATCCGGACGTGATTGATCTAATATTCCGATGACTTGCGAAAGATCCAAAAGATCACATTCCGTAAGCTGGACCTTCTCCGCGATGCCTAAATATTTTAATTTGTTGAGATTGGCTCCAGTCATGGATCTTACCAGACCTATCACCTCATAATTTTTGCTCAACAATAACCTACTGAGGTAAGCTCCATCCTGACCGGTAATCCCGGTAATCAAAGCAACTTTTCTCATCTTTTCTGACAATAGCTCAGATCCTAAATTTAAAAATGGTAGGAAAGGTCTTGTAAACGAAGAAGGCAAATATTCCCGCCTTTGTAAAGGAGTTCAACATGGTCACCAAATCGGATTCTACCTGAACAGCATAAAAAAACAAAAATGGAAACCAAAGTATAAGTGAAGGAACTTTTACACTTATTTTAAGCAACAACTGAAAAAAGAAATTGAAGAGGAGTCCAAAACATAACATAAAAAATATTCCTCCGCTTTTCCCAAAATTTCCCCAGGCTTCGCCAAAGGGACTTAACCCGATGCTATATCCTCTTAAAGTCACACCGAGGAACCTCTTAAAATTGTAAAGACCTCCGGACTCGGGCTTATCCTGCCATAGAAATCGGGGGACAATAGAAGCCGCAAGAGAAAGATAAATTGTTTCACCGTCTGCGTACGAAAACCTATGCGGGACTGATTCCAATACTCGCGAAACTATTTGGCCCTGATTGAATCTTGTATAAAATAAAAAAAGCGTTCTCTCATCTTTGAATAACTCCAATGGACTGGATGCCTTTTCAAGCATCATATCTGAGAAGAGCGATACTTTTTGCCCTTCGATTTCTTTTTTCCAGATCTGGTTTCGGTAGGCTGGTTTTACAGATTGCAAAATCAGGAGGCAAAAAACGCCGGCAATCATAATAGAGAACTTGGTAATGAAAAGGGTTTTATTACCTAGCAGTACAAGGATCACCGTCATTACCCCCATATACACCATCTCACCAAACATTCCTCCATAAATAGAACGGAATATGAGCAACCCGAACACGAAAATCATGATTGTTCGTTTATTGGGGAAGGTTGAATAGAGACAATAAAATACCCCCACGAACATCAAATATTTCAAAAGGAAGAGTATGTACCCAATCACATCCGGAACATAGCCCTCAAGCAGAGAAGCTATCAAACCTACAATTACCATGATCAATCCCTGCCATTTCATACCGCTGAGATAATTCTTCGCATTGATCATGTATTGCTCATGATTCTTGAATGTTTGCTTTCTGAAAAATATGGGCAGTTTCAGTCCAATGATCATTGCAACAGTTGCAGGCAACATGAAGGAGAAATATTCCTCTGATGTGACCCTCATGTAATTATTCCAAAGCGTAGCAAGTTGGTTCCTGTTGTTGAACCAATGATAGCCCACAATTGGCATGCATAGACAGATAAATATCGAGATAAGTATTAGTATATCCAGGATAACCAGCCTGCTCCCCAAATCATTGATAAAATTGAAAAGAAAATACATGAAGAGCACGCAGGACAATGACTCATAAACGGTAAAAGAGGTCAACCCGATGAGTGCGAAGTAAAGGACCAATGCAAGGAAAAAGAATAAGGCTCTCATTCCGCGATTGGTTTAGTTATTTCTATAAAAACCATCATGCAATTCCAGTTTTCAATACGGGTTCAAATCCAATTTCAAAATTGAGCGCATTCAAAAAATCATTTTTTGCCTCTTTTGTGTAAACACTATAATTCGTCATTATTTGTTCAATCGCATTCCTTATTGATTCACTTGACCCATCGATAAAAGTAGCCCATTTATATCCGCCACAATACTTTCTAAAGTGGTCATTATCATATAGTATCACTGGCAAGCCCATCGCGGCATACTCGTAAATCTTGTTTGAGGCTGTACCTCCCGTAGAGTAAATGATGTTTTGAGGCTTATGCACTGCCAGACCAATATGATGTGAAGCTGTAATACTAAAAAGTTGGTTATAAGGAACTGGCTCCCGGAAATGCACTTGCTTTTCCACTCCGTTCCTGGACGCGATCCTGGAAAGGTTTTCCTTATAAGAGGGACTTATCCAACCAATTAACGTCAACTGCAAAGTCTTGTTATTAATCCTACGATTTAGTACTCCAATCACCTCTTCCAGGCAATGCCCGGGAGAAATGCTACCCTGGTAGATCAGTTTGATTGATCCATCTTCATCATTATTTGTTTTAAAACTCTCCAGAAACTTTTTTGATGGATAATTAGGAAGTATAATAATCTTACCCTGGTAATCCTCCAACTTAAAAAATTTTAGTCTGTCCATTGAGGGTAAGGTGAAGAGATTCGTTTTTTGTATAGCCTTATTTTCAAATCGGGCAGCTAACCAACCAACGGAAAATTTTCTTACTTGCTTCAATTCACTTACATCATGGTTGTGATACCAAAAGATCCTGCTTTGGCAAGCTGAAAATCTTCGAAGTATATAAAATGCAAGAAGAGGAATACTATCATAAGCAAGCCAAATTGCGGGCTTCTCTTTCTTAACAAGACGAAACATTTCCTTACAAAATTGTAAGAAGTTTGAGATCTTCCTGGGTGTAGATGCCGGCGCATTCAATTCAACTTTTTTTCCAATACGATGCACCACCACTTTCGCAGAAAAATTCCATGGCTCTACTTTAATATTGCGAGTTACTATAATGATCTTATCAGATAATTTTTCAAGCTCCTGGATAGCCCACAAAGTAGGAGGATATAATTCTGGCGGATTATAAATACCAATTAATACTGTCAACTGAAAATTTCTTTGAGACGGGACTCATAAGTATGCGCTTGCTGAATTAGCTCGTATGATTTAGCCCGGATCGCGGCTGCAGCCTGCTCATTGGCGAACACAAATTTCACTTGTTCGATGGCTTCCTTATCATTGTTGAAATACAGAATCGTTTCCCGGTCTTTAAAAATGCCTGCTTGTTCAGGACATGCAGAACACAATTGCAATCCTCCGGCAGCAGGAATTTCAAAAAACCGCATGTTTGCTGCAGGGTAATTTGTATTATCAATCACGTTTAATGAGATGCGGGATTGGCGAAGAAAATCACCGAATGCCTTTCCATATAAAGGCTTATGCCGAAAGTTCTTTAAAATTCGTTTGTCCTTGCAATTCTTTCCCCATTCTGTTCCAGCTACAGAAAATTTAATCGAGGGAAATGCATCGAGTATGGCAGTAATAGTTTTTTCTCTCTCTGGTCGCCATCCACCTGCAAATGAAATATCATACAGGAATTCAGTCGACTTATTTGCGCCCCCAAGAAAATCAGAATCTCCTGCGAAAGGAAGCCATTTAACATTCCTGTATCCAAGCTTTTTGAATACCTCGATACTATTACTGCTATAAGTTGCAAGCAGATCATATAACCTGGAGTTGTTTAGTTGGTCCTGCCCAAGGTTCATCAAAGTATCTGGCCAGAATAAAATGATCTGAGATTCACTGATGGATTTCATAAAGGCCAGGGTCCCGAATAAAACCGGAGCATTACCAAACACCATCACCTTATCGGGTCGATATTTTTGAAAAAATACCGCGAGTTCACGATTGCCCTTCCTTGTCCAGGCTTCTACAGGTACGAAAGTGTGCAAGATCTTACCAGCTTTATTCAATCTTACATATTTGGCGATTGCTTTATATGGGTCAAAACTCTCCACTTCATGCCCCATTCTTTTCAATGCAGCAGTGAAAGAGTGCGCAACAGCGTAAATACTGGAATCACTTACAATCAGGATTTTCATTTTACTATTTTCCAGACTTTGACAGACTTTGCTTTAAAGAAATATTTTCCAGAATGATATTGCAACCAAATGTTTGGACCTGGTGAAAACCAGGATCAAAAAGGGATAGGCAAGCTTGCTTTTCCTCCTCAGTTTCATATTCAAAACATACCAATAGGCTCTTTTTCAAAGTTTCCTTTGCTCCTTCCAGCACAGCATGATTTAATCCTTCCACGTCAATACTGAGAAAACTTATGAATCTGAAAGAAAAATTCGCCATAATATCATCCAGTCGCATCACGGGTACATGCACTGATCTATAGACATTCACATCTCTTTCACCGGCAAAAGAACTTATCACAGGCGTTTTTGATATATTGAATTTTAGAACTGTATTTGAATTTCCGCAACCCATTGCAAGTGCGGTATCTCTTTTCCTGAATTTCTGGAAAAGGCGAACAAGTTCTTCATTAGGTTCAATGATGATCCCATGCAAACCGTTTCTGTAAAGCAGATAGGTGTTGGAAATAGAACTTGGATGGTTGGCGCCTACATCAACATAAACTGAGTCAGACAAATCAAATTGTTTCAGATATTCCCAAATAAATTTATCCTCCGAATGTTGAGAATAGGTGCTTTTTCCTGAAGCTATACTCTGATACCAGGCCACCCCATATCGTTTGAACTTACCGAGAAATGGGAAATGTTCAGCAAAAAATGTATTGATCATAAAGAATGTAAAAGGGAAAGAATTATCAAAATTCAGAGCCTTCTCTTATGAATAACGCATCGGCCCATAGTATTTGCGTGCCGCTGTAATAAGGATTATAAATATCCTGAAGGGAGAACTTATACTTGTACAATAACTGCATAATCTCATGAAAAAGCGAATGGCCTTCATACTGTGGCTTGAAATAAATCTCAGAATAAATCAACTGAATCCGGTTTTTACTCAGCAGTTGTGTTGCTCCCTTCAATATTCCAAATTCCCCACCCTGCACATCAAGTTTAAGAATATCAACAGCTGGTATATTATTCAATTCGCAATATTCGTCTAATGAAATAGTCTTAACGACAGTCTCGCCAACATTTTCGCAACTCGAATCCGCAGTTTTCACTCCGATCTTAGTACTCTTAAGTAAGGAATTCGTATCCACGCTTTTGTTAATGTAAAATGTTTGGCTCCCTGATGTCTCCGTCAATGCGAGATTTTCAATCTTAATATTACCCCTGCCTAAAAATCTTTGTCGGTACTGCTGATATGTCTCTTCGAAAGGTTCAAAGGCATAAATCTTTGCAGCCGGAAACAGATCAAGATAAGTTTGAGATACTTCGCCTCGATTGGCGCCTGCATCTATAATTACAGGCGATACAGTCTTCAGGAATTCCTTTTGCTTAAGGAATGGGTCAGAAGCAAACTCAGACTTCTTCAGCTTCTCCAGATAGCCAAGTCCATGGACTTCAAAACCAAATTTTCTAAAGTATTTATTGAGGATGGATTTATTCATCTATAACAATTGCGATTTCAGAAGAAACAATATCAGTTTGCCCTTTCATTAAGATCAATACTTTTAATATTATCAATAAGAACTGGAGACAATGAAATTGGCCCCTCATAGATCTCGTTTCCTAACTCGGCAGGTCTGATTGAATTATGAATATGATCAGGATGCATAATGAGGGGTGCGTCTGATAAGAATCCAGCCCAATAACTGAAAGTACTTCCAGCAGAGGTGACAATAACCCTGCTTCTGCTAAGCAATAAAAGATCCACGATATCGGGATTACCCTTCACCATTTTTATATTTCCAATTTTGAAAAGGGAAGTCAATTCATTTTCATATCCATCAGTAAAAACTGCAACAGGCAATTCAGTACCATGGATTTCCCTGAGCCTGTGTATCACATCAATAAAATATTCTTCAGGCGTTCTAACAGCGCCGACTTTCTTAAAATCTTCTCCTTGTCTGAGTTTTCTGAAATCTCCCATACGTATATGAACCCCAATGCAGGGTATATCCAGAGAAGATAATTTCTTCCTGATCTCAGGATCCAATAAGTTGTGCAGAATTTTTATGACTCTCGGCCGATGCTCCTTCAATTGATAAAAATAATCACTCCAATGTGGTGTATCAGTAAATAGATAGCGGATGTTTTCATTATTTGCAGGCAGGATTTCTAATGGTGGCTCGGCGACGAGTGTGTATTTATCATAGCTTTTTCCTTTCACTTTGTCTATCAATTCGCCAAGCAGCGACTTTTGGAAAGTAAAATACTTTGTATAATTACGTTTTGATCTTTCATTTCTTAAATAGGGGCCGATCTTAAATTGATTATAATCCCGCACCACAACAGGAAGGTTGTTTAACTCTCCAAATACGAAGGCCTTCAATAGAGGAAACAATTGATTTCCCAACCCTGTTTTTGGAAGTCTGCATAATACAATACCCATATTAAAAACTGACAATCAGGAGGCGGTATGATATCGGACAGCTAATTCTCTGTAACCATGAAGAACCTCTCTGAAAGAAAAATGCTGAATTTTCCTAAATGAATAATTTCCGGCTTCCTTATAGAAATCACTCGTGAATAATGCTTCAATCCTATTAGCCAGCATTTCTATATTACCTGTTTCAAATTTATAGCCGTTCTTACCATCTTCTACAAGGTCCACAGCACATCCTGTAAGATCGCTGACCACCACAGGCAAACTAAAATTCATTGCTTCATTAACTGAAAGGCCCCAGGTCTCCCCACTACTGGAACACATCACGAAGGCATCGGCGCAGGAATAATACCTGCCAATTTCACTCTGATTAACAAAACCGGTCAGCAAAACTTTTTCCTTCAATCCATGCTTCGCGATGAATTCTTCCATTTCTCTTCGCAAAGCCCCTTCCCCAAGCATGATCAAGTATTTATCTGGTAAATTGAGAACCCGAAAGGCTTCCAGAAGATCAAGCGGATTTTTTTTTGCGATGTATTTTCCAGAGTAAAGCAAAACCTTTGCATTTACATCAATTCCTAGTGAATTCCTTATCTCATCCTTCTTATACATCATTTTTACATACTCTGCTCTGAACCTGTTATTGTCAACTGCATAGGGAGAATAAATCAGTTGTTCATCCTTAACACCCAGAAACCGGTAAAATGCCTTGTTTTGTATGCCTACATAGAGGAATGTCTTGATCGATGGAAACAAAATTCTTCTAAGGAAGAACAACTTGAGCTTGTTTGCGGTTGATTTTTTTAATTTTTCCTGATTAAGTGGCGTCTCACTTCTTAAGCAAACGTGATGCTTGAAAAAGTGGCCAAAATAAATTGAAAGTATATACGGAAAAAAAAGCCAGCCTGGAACCACAACAATTGCTTCAGGGTGTTTCCAAAGAGCCTTTATGATACCCCAATTAACAAGTCCAAAAAAACTTGTACCTACTGATGACCGGCGAGAGTAATTTTTAAAGAACCGATATGAATAGCCTTCAAGCAATGGGATGTCCCATTTAACATTCACTCCGAATTCTTCATCTGTTTTCCCCTTAATACTGAAGTCGGAACAGTACCAAACCTCGAGATCAATACCATTCTCTGTGAGATATTTATATAATGGAGCAAAGTATTGAATAGGGTGAGAATTAATAATAATGATCTTCATTCGTCTTCAGCTTCAAAGGTTTTGTTTGATGACCTATGATTGGGAACAGATTGCACAATCGTATTACTTGTTTGCCTCAACGTACAAAGACTCATCCGATCTCCATTCAGCGTCCAGCAATAATCTCTTATCACGACCGTGGCAGAAAGTTTCCTTTACAATATTTTTAAATCCGGCATCCTCAAGAATTTTACGGACTGTATCAAAATCATAAATAAACTGATGCCCATGCCCACGAAAAATACCATTGATCCTCGCCATTGGTGAAATGTAGCCTTCCTCATGAGGCATTTTTACATTCTCGCCCAATTTCCTTCTTTGATAAATATCGAGATACACTTCTCCGTCGGGCATTATTAATCGCAAAACTCCACCCGGGCGCAGCATCCTGTAGAATTCACCGATATTCTTTCTAAAGGCGTCAAAAGATATATGCTCCAGGCAGTGTTCGGTATAAATCGCATCAAGACTGTCATCTTCCAATGGATATTTTTTCTTTGTAATATCCCAACATATATCAACCCCACTCCCCCAATGATAATCAAGATTGATAAAATCAGGATGTGGATTTGGGCCACATCCAACATTCAACATTTTTCTTTGGCTTATTTTCTTTTTCGGAACAAAAAATTCTTTAGTGCGGATAAGGGAAGAAATAACATATTGCACTTTTGCATAGGATCGTATATCTCTATTCCACTTGATCCTTTTAAATATTGATTCCATCCTTTAGACGTTTAGGCAGATTTAACTCTATAGTTATTCGAAAAGTACATTTGTAAATTCAGTCAGATCCCAGCCTGCTGCTTATAAATGCAAGATGCTTCTCATAAGTATTATCCAGCGCGTAGTCTTTGCGCTGCAATTGCAATACTTCAGAGTTGAACTGATCGATATTATTTATCACCTTCTCTAATAAACCCGGGAACTCTTTATTATTTTCTCTTGAAGTGCACATCTCCATCAAACCTGTGCCCTGGTATGTAGTGACATTATTGGACAATATAATTTTTCCGGTACTCAGAAATTCCATCGCCTTATGATAGTTAGTCCCGGAACTCTGGTCCTTTTTTATATCATAGCATATGAGAAAAATATCAGCCATGCTATATTCACCCGGCAATTGATTTGCCGACAATTGTCCTTTCAACTCCACATTGTTTGCTTTTTGCAGGAAGTCAATGAAGGATGCTGCCTCTTCCGAAATATTTGATGGTAAGTTTCCGCCCTTGGTTTTATAATTACCCCAAAAGATAAACTGTACTTCAGGAAACTTGCTAATGCAAATTTTGAGCGTTTCAAAATCAATATCAGGCCTTAGTAAATTCCCTGAATAGCCGATTCTGATCTTATCCTTTTTTGTCCAGGCAGATTTTCCCACAGCTTCAGCGAATTCCCTGGAAATTCCATGATTGATAAATAGCTTCTTCTCATCTCCGAATGGAAATCTGGATAAGATTTCTTTTGTTACAGAAATGATGAGGTCAGCATTTTTACCCGGCCATATTTGATAATCATAAAACAATTCATCCACAGGATGATAAATTTGCCTGGGCGCCTTAAACCAATTTAGGTCGGAATAAAGGTTGCAGTCAAAACACCAAACAAGATCGAACTGAATTTTTATTCTCCGTAGAAGATTGCTAATATGAATTTTCATCAACTTATCATACAGCCACCTAACCTTGAAGCGCAGTAGATCAGGAACCTTCAAACGATGGGAAATAATATACAAACCTGGGTACTCTTCAACTGGTTTTACTTCCAAAGAATTTGCTAAGTCGTCTGAGGGAGGATTCAAAAAAAATACTTCATTTCCTTCCCTTGATAATTCAACTGCATAGTGATGTTTTGCAACAAACATCTTTCCCCATGTCTGCGGTGATATAAGAAGTATCTTCTTACCCTTCACAATAAAAATCTCTGATGCAGGACGCGATATAAGTAAGCTTGTCCTCATCCAGTTCTGGATACATTGGAAGTGAAAGTATCTTGTCCTGCAAGGCAGAGGCAATTGGAAAATCCTTAGCAGTATGGTTTAGATAAGAATATGCCGGCAAAAAAGGCAGAGGGATAGGATAATGTATTGCTGTTTCGATTCCTTTATCTTTTAAATACACCATCAGCTCATCCCTTCTTGGTGCAAGTATCACATAGAGATGAAAAGTATGTACTGATCCCGGCCTGACTGATGGAAGTCTAATCTCTTTGATGTCCGACAGCAGCTTAGAATAGAGTTCTGCATTCCTGATCCGGGCGTCTGTCCATTCAAGTATGTAAGGTAATTTGGCTGATAGAATTGCCGCATGCAATCCATCCATCCTGCTGTTAATACCTTCCATTAGATGGTTTGGCTTTTTTAAAGCTCCGTGATTGGCAAACATCCTGCATCTTTCAGCAAGTTCATCTTGATTGGTAACTATGCAGCCTGCATCCCCATATGCTCCAAGATTTTTTCCAGGATAAAAACTAAATGAAGCAGCAATGCCAAACTTGCCTGCTCTTATGTTGTTTAAAGATGAAAAATGTGATTGCGCACAATCTTCAATTAAATAAACTCCCTGGCTGTCACAGATCTCTTTAATCTTATCGATAGCACACATTTGTCCCTGGAGATGAACTGCAATAACTGCTTTGGTACGACCAGTAATTGCGTTTTGCAGTTTCTCAACATCCATATTGTGATAAGTCTCATCAACATCAACAAATACTGGTTTTGCTCCGGTCTGGGTAATTGTTTCTGAACTTGAAATCCAGCTATTTGCAACTGTTATAACCTCATCGCCCACTCCTATGCCTAACATTCTCATAATTATATATAGAGAGTCAGTGCCATTGCCGCAAGGAATCATATGTTTTACTCCATATAGTTCAGCAAATTCCTTTTCGAATTTTTTTACATAGGTCCCGCCAATGAAGGCTGTGTCCCTGATGACATTTGCAATGGCCTCGTCAATAGCCTGCTTAATACTTAAATACTGAGCCGACAGATCAACAAATGGGATCTTGAATCCCTTATCGCTCATTATCTTTTCTGAGAAGTTTTGCTGGGTTGCCTGCATATATGCCTGGATGATTAATGTCTTTTGTGACAACTGATCCTGCTCCGATCACAACATTATCGCAAATTGAAACCGGTAGAATAGTTGCATTCGATCCAATGGAGACTGAATTGCCGATGAATGTATTCTTCCACTTTGATTTATCTCCGCCCGCGGGCTTTCCATTGTCAAACAGGTCATTGATAAACATCACACCATGTCCAATAAAACAATCATCTCCAATAGTGACGAGTTCACAGATAAAACTGTGGGACTGGATCTTGCATCGCTTTCCAATTGAAACTGACTTTTGTATTTCAACAAATGGGCCGATGAATGTATTATCTCCTATGGAACAGCCGTAAAGGTTTACGGGTAGTATCAGGGTTACATCCTTTCCGAAAACCACATCGGATCTGATGGATATTTCTTTTAATGTTGGCGTCACTGATGAGACTTTGAACCTGAATATATTTTCTCTATGATCTCCACGGTTTTTAATCCTTCAAATCCATTGGTTGCAATAACCCCTCCGTGTGACAATACATCAATTACATTTTCATAAACCTTATCATGGTTTGACATTGAGCCCTGGTATTGTCCATAGTTATTGGCAGGATTTCCTAAAGGCAAATCTTTTATTTCATAACCTTCTATCTGCTGGTATTCAAGTTCGTTCAAATACTGGCCTCCGATCTTCACCGTTCCTTTTTCTGCAAAGACTGTAAAACTGCCCTCCATGTTCTTTGCATAACTGTTGACAGTATAATTAATTGTCCCTATAGCTCCATTGTGAAACCTGACAGCAAGACAACCGGTATCCTCAAATTCAATTATGTTTTGATGACCCAGGTTGCCCTTAAATCCAGCTACTTCCTTTATATCACCTATCAGCCAATACAGAAGATCAATGAAATGCGAAAATTGAGTGAATAAAGTACCGCCATCCATATCCAACGTGCCCTTCCAGGAATTCTTATAATAATCCTCATTCCTGTTCCAAAAGCAATTAAGCTGAACACTGTAGATATTCCCTAATCTTCCTTCCTCAATTACTTTTTTGAGCGCTGAAACAGGGGGATTAAAACGATTTTGCTTAACTACAAAAAGGCGTTTATTGGTTTTCTCCGCTGTATTGATCATTTCACCGCAATCATGAACGTTCAGCGCCATGGGCTTTTCACAAAGAACATGAAACCCTGCCTTTAATGATTTTATGGTATGCCCGGCATGCAAACCATTAGGAGAGCAGACGGAGACCACTTGCATCTGCTTTTCATTTGCAAGAAATTGATCAACCTCCACATAGTAAGGGACATTGTATTGTTTTCCAGCGGCCATCGCTTTCTGCGAATCAATATCGCAGACAGCCACAAGTTTTCCCTGCTTGTGAATGTGTTCAAGATGGCGTTGCCCAATACGACCGCAACCAATTACACCAAAAGAGATCATCCGGTTTTTTTAAAAAGTTGTCTTAGAGAAGCTGTTTTAATAAGAAAATCCATATATGCCTTTTTCAATTTCACGTCGGATCTGAATTCTCTATGATCCCTTCGGGGGGTTTTCATAATTACTTCAAATTCCGCATCGGATATTCCAAGTTTTTTAAGCACATATTCCTTCTCTGCCAATAGTTCATCAGGAGTATATAGAGGTTTCTTTAATTCTGATAAGGCCTCCTCTTTTGTCATCTGGCCGGAGCATATGAGGGTAGAATAATGTGCTTTTCGTTTGTCAATCTTGAATTTCTCCGGAAGAATATATGCCTGGTAAAACTTGGTAAATACTGACTCGTAATGTTTACCCCCATAATCTCGCCACCCTAATTCACGCATGATTGTTTCTTTTGCCTCAGCCTTATTGTAATCAATATAATTGAGAATGGAGATAGATTTCAATCTCATAAGCGAGTTAAGAAAAACATGCTTCAAAAAACTATAAGTAGGATACGTGTTTCTTTTGATTTTCCCATACGAATCATGGATGTGCTTAAGATTTGCATAATCCATTTTAACGTACAACCAGCTTGGGGGCATTATGAACTCGGTAACGATATTTGTCCCACTCAAAACATAGGGAATCTTATACTTATTTGCCAGCCTGTACATGGTGGCGAAGATCGCGTGATCTGAAACCACTTCAATATCTACAACTGACGCCTTTAAATATGCAAGCTGTATGTCTCTAAACTCTTCCCAATTTACGACCAGGGTGAATAGGTTTATTCCCAGCTTATTTACGGTATTCTCAATATTCTTAACTGCCAGTTCAGAATTCCATCCATTATCCAAATGAACTGCAAGAGGACGCAAGCCCCATTTTTTTGTAAGCCAGGCAACATACGTGCTGTCGACTCCACCGCTAACACCGATCAGGCAATCATACTCTTTATTTTTGCCTGCTTGTTTAATATCAGCAATTAAACTTTCAAGAGCTGCAGCCCGTTCAGGAAGTGGAAGAAGGCCCTCTTCTGCGGCCTTCTTATATTCATGATAATAATTACAAATTCCTTTTTCGTCAAATACTATGTCAGGATCCATTATGTTATCCATTACAGTTATAGAACACTGACGATAAGAGTTTTGATCGGAGCTTAAATTTCCCTCTGAATCTTTACCATTATTTGCTGTGATCCTTATTGCTGCCTCCATACCCATAATTGATTATGTCCCCTGGTTCAGATACTTGAATACAATTTTTCCTTCAAATCAGATTGTGAAGGATAACTGATGAGCACAGCGTTGAGCGGACGCTGAAAAACAAACATACTTCCTGCGGAAACTGCTGAAGCGCCTGCCACCTTCACTGCGTCATTGAAATCTTTTAGACTTGCTGCTCCCCCGCAGGCTACAACTGGAATATTAATGGCATTACTTACTGCTTTAGTTAACTCAAGATCGTAACCCTGGTAAGTACCATCTCGTTCTATACTATTAAGTAAAATTTCTCCAGCTCCATGCTTTTCACAGACCCTTGCAAATTCTACTGGATCAGCATTGGTGTTCACGGTGCCGTTATCGATATAAATCTTATATCGTCCCAACCAATTCTTCTTAACATCAATACTAACAACCATACTTTGTGATCCAAACGCCTCTGCAATACTGCCTATGAGTGACGGATTGGTATGTGCAGATTTATTTATAACCACTTTTTCTATCCCGTTGAAGAGTATTTCTTTTACCTGCTCAAAAGTGGTAATGCCACCACCATATGAAACTGGCATAAAGGCCTCACTTGCAATATTTGCAATCCTGCCAATATCAGGAGGTCTGTTTTCTACAGAAGCGGAAATATCCAAAATAGCCAATTCGTCAACTTCCTTGTCATTGAAAATCTTGACAGCATTGATAGGATCGCCAACGTACTTGTGCTTCTTGAATTGAATTGACTTCACCAATCCATTTCCTTTTATTAACAAAACTGGTATTACCCGAATCCGTTTCAAGTTTCTCTAAAAATTATTTGCAAAATTCTCATACAACTTCATACCGAACTTATGGCTTTTTTCCGGATGGAATTGAACACCCTGGATATGTGAATTACCGATCGAAGCTGTAAACTCGTAACCGTAATTTGCGGTAGCTGTGATTTCACTGACATTTTCTGTTTGCACATGAAAAGAATGAACAAAATAAAAACGGGGATCACTTATGCCTCTATATAAAGGCTGGTCATGAACCGGTGATACATCGCTCCAACTCATGTGTGGTATTTTGTAATCTGCCGGTAATGCTTCCTTTCTAAATCTCACAACCTTTCCCCTAATCCATCCTAATCCCTTTTCAATTCCTTCCTCGCTTTGCTCTACCAGCATCTGGCAACCAACACAAACCCCAAGGAGCGGCACCCGTTGGGCAACCACTTTATCCTCAATTATTGATCTTAATCCTGAAGCATTAAATTGTTGCATGCAATGATCGAAAGCTCCAATGCCGGGAAGTATGATTTTAGAAGCTTCAGATATCACCCCCTTATCCCGGGTAATTACAGACTGCTGCCCGATTTTTTTTAGCATATTAAAAATCGAGGAAACATTTCCTATCCCATAATCAAGAATGGCAATCATGCACGCACTGGTGAAAAAATCGTATTAAGCTTGTGTCGCTTCATCCACATGTAGGTTGCTACCGCGATCAGAATAATGACTGAAAAATAAAACTTGGCCAAAATTGCCTGCTCTGCCATCCACAATGAAAAAAATGCAAGGCCCGTTGCAATGATAACAGAAGCGATGGCAAATCTGCCGACCTTAATTGTAAAATTTCTCAGGAATGAACTAAAAAAGCAACCAACTACTGACATGATGATCATTGAAATAAAAGTTGTCCAGGCGGCCCCATATATTCCTAAAAATGGGATCAATAGGAAATTCAGAATGATGGAACCAATACCCGCGGTAAAGGTCACTTTCCACAGAGAACCTGTTGAATTATTAAATGTAAGGATACAGTTCACCAGCCAATATATAGGACGAAATGAATAAGCCCATATAATTATGATTGCAATGTCATATGTATACTTCAGTGGATTATTCTTATCAACAATAAATGAAAATATTTCCTTAAGCCAAATTGTGCCGATCATTGCCATCACAACAAGCAGGCATTGAACAAAAACGATTTTTCTAAGAAGAATTACATCCCGATTCTTTTTTGATTTAAAGTAATCCTTCGCGAAACCGGGAGATATGGCAAGACTGATCGCAGTCACAAGAAAATCAAAATAGCTTCCAAAAACATAGGCAAAATTGTATTCTCCAATCTTATTTACTGAAACTCCCAAAACCTTTAAGACTAGTCTGTCAGAAGCATCAAGAAGGTATGACGCATAGTTGTGGGGAATGAGCGGCAATGATAATTTGAAATTAGACTTCATCCATTTCTTTCCGAAATCTGATAGTGGTTTAAAATTAAGCTTGCGATTGAAATAATGAAATGCCAACAAGAAGTTCAGGAAGGTACTTATCAAGTGAGTGTACACCCATGCCATGAATCCCATTTTAAAATACACTATGAAAATAAAATTGAATACAAGCGAAAAAATGCTGATGAAAGCAGAGCTGGATACAATTACTTTGGGACTTTCGATGTATTGGTAATACCTGGTACAAAAATTAATTGTGGTAGAAAAAAAAGTATTGCAAATAAAATAAATCAAACATATGATCCATTTTTCGGACTCCAGCACTTCCGCCGGGAGAATAAAGTAAAGTACAAATGACTGGACAAGCGAAAGCACTGCGGACCAGGCGTGCAAAAGAGTATAGATGCGCCTCCATGTATTAATCCAGCCTTTATCACTTTTGAAAAATGAATTCGCAAGCCTGATGTGCAATCCCAGATCTCCCAAACCCATAAAAAGCCCCGTAACGGAATAGATAAGGCCGGAAACTCCATAGTCGTAAGACGTAAGGAATTTTGTATACAAGGGAAGCAAAAAAAAACTTGCCACTCTGGGAAGCTGTGGTATGATTGAGTAGATCGTAACATTTATCAGCAGCTTCTTCAATAATTCAGAATTTAGATATACTGTTCATACAGACTCTCGTATTGCTTTGATTGATCCTTTTGCCGGGGATACATGGAGTCAGGCCTGGAGAGATTCCGCCTTAATTTGAAATACCATTTTGTACCGTACAAATAAAATCTCACTACCTCAATCCATCTGATCTCTCTTAGAATTCGAAACAAACTGGATAAGGTGGGTCGTTTACTCTCTCGATAGAATTTATAGATTATCTCGGCAGCACGTTTATGGTTTAATCCATCATCATGCTCAATAAGCGTTTTAATTATGTCAGATCTTATTTGGGCAAGGTTGTGATACTCATTTGGAATTCCTTCGAGGTAGAACTTATCAATAAGATTTTGCAATTCTGGAACATCCTTAACTATCAGGCATCCCTTATAATGGTTTTCCCTTTGAAAATCAGCTGTTGTGGGATTAATATACACCACCATTTTCTTAAGCAGCCAGGCCTCAATACTGGTAGTTGATTCGTAACCTATCCAAAGGTCTGAAACGTTGATTGCATCGGCAATATTCGGGAGTTCCTCAAAGGTGCTGGAAATGAAAATATTCTTCAGGCCAACGCATTCTGAAAACTCTGAACGATGCAACTTAGATACCAATTGAGGATGCATTCTTAAGATGAATAGAATATCAGGATTTTGCTCAATCAGTTCTTTATAGATCTTCCTAAGTTTAATCAGATCCTCTTTAAATAACTCAAAAGCCTCAAGTGAGATATCAGGAATGACTGTTTTCAGTAATTTATAATTATCCAGATGATCAAATAATCCAAAACCTGCAATTCCTATGACTTTTTTGAACGGTAGATTTTGTTTCTCCAAAAACTCCTGCTTTGAATTGAATTTCAGAAAAAAGTACCGGTCAAATCCGGTTGCTCCAGAAACTTCAAGTTGTGGCTTAAGCTCAGGATGAAATTTAAGAATTGCGTTTCTGCTATGTTCATTCCACAAAATCATTGCCCTTTGATAAAGTTTGAAATCTGTATTCCATCCCCATAAATATCCATGAATGAATGATTCTTGAAAATTTCCTTCTGTCACTAGTGTTACTACATTCACGTTTATCGTATGAAGAAACCTGATCAGTTTGAAAGTCGATTCATCTCCGTGGGCATTCGAAATATAAACCAACTTGGGCCTGTAGATTAATACGTAGAAGAGCGCATTGTGGAGATTTTTCGTCTTTATTTTTAGTCCGAAATATTTCCTTAAATAAAGATTTACTGGCGTGACAATATGCAGATCCCGATCAATGTTAGGGAATTCAAAATTTAGAATATCCATTGTCCCGATTAAAAAACTTGCAATTGTGATCTTGAGTGAGAATACAAACTATCCAGGTAGCGTTGATCGCAATAAGCGGAGAGTTTTTCATCAGCCTTTGCTAATTCCATTAGAATCCGGAGATATACTTTGTCAGATCCATGAAATCCATCAATGTAATTTTCATCACTCATACCAAGAAAGCTCATATCCGTGAAGTCCAGGATCTTAAAATCTTTGTCTGCGAAATAAGGCCTACACCTGGTTCCTATTTTATCTATGTAGGAATACTTACTCTCTAATCCACGCATCTTATGGACTATGGAAGGCGCATAAGGTGGGAGAAATGCAATGACATGAATTTTTCTTTCCTTGCAATTCTTTAAGAATTCATTTAAGGACGCAATTGCATTTTCATTGACTTGCGTACCATACTGAAACCTTTTTACTCCGGTCTGTATTCTTTGGTAGGTATCCTTAAACCCATAATCAATAAACTCTTCTGGATGAGTGTACCTCGTCCCGTAGTAATAACTTCCATCGTGGTTAAAACCATTCTCATTAAGTATCGCATTTAACCCCACAGATTTATCATTTCGTTCAAAAATTCCGAATACTGAAATCTTGTTTTTGATTACTCTCCCCCAAATCGAAAAGCAATTATCAAACAGATAGGACAGAGGGGAAGAATTATCCTTGTAATCTGATTCAAAATTTTTCTGCGAGAGGTCGTCAAAGCTTGAATTGAAAAAGTATTGATCAAGGCCGATAATAAGAATTTCAGGCTGATCCTCTGTCTTCAGTTTATTGATGAAAAAATTGAACTGACGGATTTTCTCGATTCCCCCTCCTGCATTGTAGAACTGAGTTGAATCTTTAAAAAACCTGCTCCTTACCTGCATGATTCGCGAAGATCCAAGAGCAAGTACTTTAGGCTTGCGCTCCAGAGTACTATTCAGCTTCATGTATTTATCTGGATTGCTGTAAGCAGGACCGATCAGCAGATCTTCATTACTATTATGAATCCTGGTGATGGTCTTAAAAGAGACCAATTCCCTGGAAGAAAATAATACCAGGCCTGGTACCGACAAAAGAATGAGAAATGGAAAACCAAGTATCAGAAGTTTCCGGAAAAGTTTCCGCATGTTACTCAAAATTGAAAATATATGAACTGCTGGTTACCCCAAACTCCAAAAAACATGATCATACCCACAACAGCGAAATATACCGACCACCTTATGGCAACACTTCGCCTATTTACAAATTGAATAATCCCAGCACGTTCCTGCAGCCAATCAGAAAATATCAATAAGCATATAAGAAGAGAAATTGTAATAAAAAAAGGAATACTGATATTCAACTGCAGTAAAGTTTCCTTAATCTGGGAAAATGAAAATGTGGTTGTGGAAAGCTGTTTTATTATGTAGCCTGCCTCTGATACACTGTTTGCCCGAAAAAATATCCAGGAAAAAGTAACCAATAGAAAGGTCAAAAGGATGGTTCCTAAATATGGTAAGGCGGCGGGTTTCTTTTCAGGAAGTTTCTGATTTTTACTCCTGCCAGAAATCATAAGTCCAATGATCAGATAAAATCCATGAAGAGCACCCCATAATATGAAAGTCCAGTTGGCGCCATGCCAAAACCCGCTTATAACAAAAACGATCATCAAGTTCAGGTACATCCTTGGAACCGGGACCTTGTTTCCGCCGAGAGGAATATATAAATAATCTCTAAACCATGAGGATAAGGAAATATGCCATCGCTTCCAAAAGTTAGAAATAGAATTGGCAAGATAAGGTTGATTGAAATTCTTCATGAGATTTATTCCCATAACCTTCGATGCACCTATTGCTATATCGGAATACCCAGAAAAATCACAGTATATCTGGAATGAAAAGAAGATAACTGCAAGAAATGCAGAAAAGCCGTTGAAACTTTCCGGACTGGAATAGTACATGTTTACAATTCCAGCAAGATTATCAGCTATTACAACTTTCTTAAACATCCCCCAGGCCATTTGTTTCAGTCCATCTACCACCCGGTCGTACTCAAATTTCTGTGGCTCCTTTAATTGATGAAGAATATGTTGAGGTCTTTCTATTGGACCAGCAACCAGCTGCGGGTAATACATGACATATAAAGCATAAATGCCAAAATGCCTTTCAGCTTTTTGGTTTCCCCTATACACTTCTATGGTATAGCTCATTGCCTGGAAAGTGTGAAAGGACAGGCCAATGGGTAGGATGATTGCCAGATAAGGCAGGGGTTTGGTATGAATATTTAGCGATGCCAGTAAGTCATTTACATTATCGATAAAAAAATTATAGTATTTAAATACACAAAGCACGGCAACATTTGCAACTATGCTCATTATCAAAAAATACTTGCGTCTTTTACCTGTACTGTTTTCAATTAGAATTCCTGCTACATAGTCTATTACAATGGTAAATGCCAGGATCAAAATATAGGCAGGAATGAATGCCATATAAAAAATGCAGCTTACAAATAGGAGATGAGCCCATCTATATTTATGAGGGATCATAAAATAAATGAGGGTAACCAGCGGGAAAAAGACTATAAACTCAAAGGAGTTAAAAAGCATCTCTTAGCTGAACATTGAATTCAGAATTTGTCCAGGATCTGGGCTAATCATCAGTGCCGTCCTTATTGACAGTGTGTCTCAATTTCCATTCTCCATTTGAGTTCTTCCATAAGTGAGGAGAACGGAATTCAACGCATAGTTGATGGAATTTCTCGGGATCCAGTTCTATATACTCCATAATCTCCTTGAAATAATTATCTGGAAACTCCCCATCAAATTTTTTTACCAGGGCACATCCTTCTTCCCTTGTGAGATGATGATTTCTGATCTCCTGGGAAGCATCATAAGTAGCTCTTCCAATTCCAAATTTTATAAAGGTTGTGTAGTAATGAAGATCATCAATCTTATCATCGATGCTATTGTACTTGCTATATGTTCCCTGGGTCCTGAAAGGTCTGGCTTTAAAATTGGTATTTTCTGTTGCGTAATAATAAACTTCCTGAGGTGTCCACCTTAAATAATAACCAAGGTAATGGACTTGAATATTCGCTTTTTCCAATTCTTCAGCTGGTGCCGGCAAGAATGCAAGCAAGTCACTTAACTGAACATTATACTTTTGTTTCAACTCCCTCACTGAAACTCCTCCCAAATACAGTTCATCAATATTATTGAATGTATGAAACGATTTATCACGTAAGGAGCTGGAATTGTCAGCTATCGGGTTGCCATATTCAGCTTCATTTTCGCCATAGAAGACCAATGGAATGCCAAATTTTGCAGCCATCTTAGGTCCCAGGTTTTTCTGTCCAAGAATAAAAGTTTGAAATGGGTGCAGCAAGTTTTCAATGGCCAATCTTGTCAGAAGTTTCATTACTCTCCCATTCCTTCTGAATGAAATGTTATCAAAACCACCTACATCAATCCAGTTCTTCCAATTCTCATATCCATAATCTGTGTACATGATTGGAGGCCAGGTTACCGTGAGCGGATGCATTCCATATTTATACTTCAATACATGTGCTTGAAATGCACTGTCCTTCCCTCCGCTTCCTGGAACCAAACAATCGTAAGACCCATCCTTGCTTCTGTATTTATCGAGTAGCGCATAAAGCTCTTCCTCTCTTTTTGCCCAATCTATCTTTTCTTTCTGCTCGTTGGCTCGGCAGGCGTCACAGATTTTAGCATCATCAAAGGCAAGCGTACGTTTCTTTGTGTCGATCGTATGCTTGAATTCAATTTCAGAAACCGGGCGCTGGTTGCTCATTACACACCTGCTGCAAAATTCTACATGACGAGGCAAACCGTATTTTACGTCCAATTGTTGAGCTTTAGTTGTTTCCATTATCAAACCAATTTTTATAAATACTGATCCCCTCCAATCCACTTTTTTCAGGATGGAATTGAGATGCAAAAACATTTTTTCTAATCACAGAGCTGCAATAAGTATTTCCACCATAAGTGGTCTTCGAGAGCCAGGAGTTTTCATCCTCGGGCTCAACAAAATAAGAATGAACAAAGTACATGTAATCTCCTTCCTGACAATTTTTCAAAGGAGTCTGTTCCCAATCAATAGCGCCCGACTTATAAATTTGATTCCATTCAATTTGAGGGACCTTGACCTTTTCTCCCTCCTTCCCAGAAGTTGAAAATTTCTTCACTGTACCTGAAATAATACCTAGTCCCTTGTAGCTGCCAAATTCCTCACTTTCCGAAAACAAAAGCTGTAATCCCAGACAAACTCCCATAAAAGGCTTACCTGCATTTATGAAATCCTTCATGGGTTCTACCAGATCCAGATCATTCAGGCTCTTCATTGCATCTCCAAAAGCGCCCACACCAGGAAGAATGGCATAATCTGAATTCAATAAAACTTCCTTATCTGAAGTAATAATGGATTTATAGCCCAAATATTCACAGGCTTGCTTAACACTAAAAAGGTTTCCAAGCTGGTAATCAATTATAGCAATTTGCTTCTGGTTTACTGGATTCATCAAATTCTGCATTTAATTCCGCAATTACTTAATTGTCTTTTTATATCAATGAGACTGCAAGGTTTTACTTTATTAAAACTGGTTCGTCCGCTATTGAGAAATGAAATATTTCCTTCAGTTCTGCTATTCATATTGCTCCGCTGATTGGAAATAAAATCATAGTGAATAACGGATGCAACTGCAAGTGCGTCAGCTTTACCTTCCTGAATCACCTCGCAGAAGTGTTCCTGGCTTCCGGGTCCTCCATGTGCAATCACGGGAATGGTAACCGCTTCAGAGATTGATCTCGTAAGTTCAATATCATATCCTTGTCCTGTCCCCTCCCGATCAACAGAAGTAATCACGATTTCTCCTGCTCCCAATTTCTCAGCTTCCTTGGCCCATTCGACAACTTCCATATTTGTGTGTTCACGACCATTATCAATAAAAGCAAAATACTTTCCATCCTGCTGCTTGATCGCTTCAATTGCCACAACTATTGTTGATGAACCAAATTTTTTTGCAGCTTCTTTTATGAAATCCGGATTTCTGATTGCTGCGGTATTGATTGCTACTTTGTCGGCGCCAACTCTCAAAACCTCCCTTATGTCGGCAATTGTTCGAATGCCGCCACCAACTGTAAGAGGGATGAAACTCTTTTCGGCAGTTTTCGAAACTATTGCATGGAGACTATTCCTTTCATACAAACTTGCCACAACATCCTGGTAAAATAGCTCATCGGCTCCATTCTCATAATAATACCTGGCAAAATCCTCGGGCTTTCCAAGTACTCGCAGTCCTTCGAGATGAATGCCTTTTACCAGGTTAGGACCCTTAATATCAAGTCGGCTGATTACACGAACATTTCCCATATTATATTATACTCCATCCTCCATCCACAATCAAATTGTGACCGGTTATATAGGAGGACTCATCAGATAAAAGAAAGCAGACCGGAGAAGCGATATCCGCAGGATTTCCCATCCTTTTAAGAGGGACCTTGCTCTCATATTTTTTGACGAATGATTGCACCTGGTTATCAAAAATTCCACCAGGTGAAACACAATTAACCCGAACCTGGTCATTTCCGTAATAGGAAGCCAGGTATTTGGTGAAATTAATAATGCCGCCTTTTATTGCCGAATATGCTGCGGGCATGGTCATTTCTGTTCCTTCATAAACAGAGAAATCAGGACCAACGGAACCATAAATTGAAGCAAGGTTTACAATTGATCCTTTTTTTTGCTTCTTCATTATTGAAAGTACCTGTTGACATACCAAAAAAACACTGTTCATCTGCAGGTTTACGTTCTCATTCCAGGATGAGGGTTCAATATCCTCAAACTTTTTTCCCCAATCTTTAGTCCGGGGATAAGCAGCATTCACAAGTCCATCGATTCTCCCAAATTCATCATGAATCTGATTCACTGCCTGCTTTATAGAATCTACCGAGGTCACATCGCATTCAATTGATCTTCCTTGCCAGCTTTTGTCAATAGTTTTTTCTCCTGCAATACAAATGGCCCCCTCGGAAGTTGCTTTCTCACAAATACTTCGTCCCAATAACCCCTGGCCTCCGGTAACAAATATGACTTTATCTTTTAATCTCATTAGGTTAATGCAATTCTGAGCACTTCAGCAGCTTCATCAAAATCATTCATTGGCCTCAAATTTCTTTTCAAACAATCCAGGAAATACTGCATTTGCAAAGCATATGTATCCGAAATTGAAAAATCTTCATTTAGCTCTACGCTACCATCATCAGTAATTATTTCGCAATTCAATAAATCCACATTAATGATCTTTTGTTCGGCTACAATTTCAAGACTGCGTTTGGGTACTTTCCTGTAGTAATTAAGGAGAATATTAATTGTAAACTTCTCATACACTAATTGAAATGAGGCAAAATCATCGGAATCAATATTCAAAGATGATACCTTTCTCTTTGTACTTATGACCTTATCAGGTTTTCCAAACAACCAATAGCAATAATCAATTTCATGAATCAGATCAAGATGAACGCCTCCGCCCATCTCACGTTTCGCACTATAAGAAGCTGCATAGTTTGCGCCTGGCCTCCATTGGGAAAGGTTAGACCCGCAATAGACATTTACTTCGAGAATTGATAAAGAAGGAATTATTTCTTTAATCATTTCAAGAGCCTTATGGAACCTGAGATTACAGGCAACATAAGTAACTACTTTCTTTTCCCTTAGTAACCTCTCTAAAAACTCTATCTCACTATGTTTAGAAACAACAGGCTTCTCAATAAATAGCGGCCGATCAAAGGCCAAGGCCTTTTGTATAGTTTCAGCGTGACAATTAGTAGGATTCGAAATAATAATAAAATCCGGTTCATGGATATCACTCCAATTTGAAAAATTTATTATGCCCTCATACTGGTTGTCATTACTTGAGCGCAAAGCCATGAACTTCACTTCAGGCACCAATTGTCTTAGGGCGGCAATATGTTTTTTAGCAATTGATCCCAGCCCCACGATCAGCACCTTCATAATTCAAATCCAAGCTTATTATTCTGAAGCAAAAATTCCATAAACTCAAAATCTACCTCGTGATCAAGATCAAAACAGATATGGGGCATTTTGTATATCAATGAACGCTCGGTAATAGTTGAACTTACTGGGCCTTCGAAAAAAGTTCTTCGGTAAAAATAAAATGAAGCGTTCAACTCGAAAACGTCGGGGGCTGATTGACGAGTTAGAAATTCTCCTTTTTTTACCAATCCGTAGTAGCCATTTTCCTTTTTCTCAACCATATTAAAATATGGGTTTCTTGAAGCCGGACTGACAGAAAAAAGATTCAAAGCATTTTTATCAGCATAAAATATTTCGAATGCACCCACAATATCACTTACTGTTCTTAGCGGGGAGGTGACATCAAGATCAAGAACATAATCAAATTTCCGATCAGTCAGGTTCTCGTGGTAACTCAAAAGATCCGCGATGGTTTCGATTTTTCCTGCCTGGTCTGTTGCCAGATAATCTGGACGAGTGTATTCCGTTCCAAGCCCCATTTCTGCAGCAGTTTGTTTGATGGATGCATCATCAGTGGACAAACCAATTTCTCCATTAAAAGCTTTAGAGATTTTTTTAGCTATATCAATAGAATAACCGATCAACGGCTTTCCATTCAAAAGCTTAATATTTTTTCCCTTTATCCCCTTTGAACCGCCCCTCGCACACAAGGTGATCAGTAAATTCATTAAAAGTTGATATGCTTATAGTCTTCCTGGGCTTTAAGAAAATCCGTCATTCGGCCAATGTCCAACCAATATCCGAGAATTGGGAACTGGATTACTTTTTTTCCCTGGTCGATCAGTGACTGCATCAAATCCGTAGCATTATAAAAACCACCTTTTGGAATTATGCTGAGTTCTGATTTCTTGACAAGATATATACCAGCATTCGCGAAATAAGTATACTTCGGTTTCTCCTTTAATGACTTCACTTCGGCCGCCTCCAGTTCAAGGATCGCGTAAGGAAGATCAATGGAGTGAGGAATTGTAGCTACTGCCATTGCAGCATCAGAATTGCAAAACTCACGGTAGAAATCACTATAGTCAATATTCGTCAACAGATCAGAGTTCATGATGAGAATTACATCATGCTGAATATCCTCTATCAGGGAAACTGATCCTGCCGTCCCTAATGGCTTAGTTTCCTCAATGAATGAAATCTGGCTACTGTGGTCCCCAGACTCAAAATAATCGCGGATGATATGTCCGAGATAATTTATGGTGATATAAAATTTTCGGACTCCAAATTTTTGCAAGCGATTTATATTATGCTCGATGATTGGCTTGCCAGCAATTTTGAGCATTGGCTTTGGGGTATCCTTGGTCAACGGCAATAATCGTTCACCTTTCCCTCCCGCCATGATCACTGCATCCACCGAGATAATTTCTCTATAATCATTTACCGATACAACCTCAATTATACTATTTTGTTCATTGACTATGGGCAAATAATTGATGCCTTTCTGCCTGCACCATTGAATGAATTGATTGTCGATCTCTGTTGATTTTGCCCTGACGCAGCGGGAATTCATAACAGAGGTAATTGGATCCTTAACAGAAGCGTCATTAAGAAAGCCCCTGCGTATATCTCCATCTGTAACAGATCCCAGAAGTTCATTTTTTTCATTCACTACAAATAATACATTGGACAAGACTCCAATTTCATCAAGAATTGCCAAGGCCTGCTTGATTGAAGCATGATTTGGAACGATCCTGTTTTGCCAGCTACTCTGGTTTAAGGTCGTAGAATTTCTTTTTTGTTGTGTCAAGCTTCCCGATGTTTTTAATTTGCTTCAATACTTTTACTGCAGCATTGCCATTCCCATATGGATTTACAATTTTCTTAGACTTTTTCCTGAATGTTTCTGAAAAAGCTTTTTCTATTGCATGCTGAATTTCCTTTTTGGAGGCCGCGCTATCGATCACTGATTCAGGTTTGATTCGTCCATCTTGCCTGTTTCCAATATTTACAACCGGTAGATTAAATGATGCAGCCTCAATAATTCCACTGGACGAATTCCCAACCATGGCCCTCACATATTTCAATAGCGATAAATATTTCAATTGACCCAGGCTTGCAAAAGCCTTTGCACGATCCGGATTCTTTGCAACATAATTTTCAATTAATTGTTTGATCACTCTTCCATCTGCATCCGCATTTGGAAACGTAAATATCAAACGCAGAGAAGTGAACTGATCCAAAGCCGCTATTAAATCATTTATCTGTTGTTCAGCAGATTTTTTTTCAAGGGTTACTGGATGGTATGTTACCAATACTGCCTTATCAATTGACTCAAATTCCAATTGATATTCCAATTCTTTTTTTGAAAGTAATGAAAAGGATTTGATGTTATCCAATCCAATGGCCCCAGTATTAAAAACTCTCTTTGGGTTTTCCCCGAGTTGGATCACCCGTTGGCGATAATCATTTGTCGAAGTGAAATGCAACCACGCCATTTTTGTTATGGCATGTCGAAAAGCATCATCAGTGGCTCCTTCTGTTAACTCGCCCCCATGCAGATGGGCAATAGGGATCTTGAGTAAATGAGCAGAAGTGGCAGCAGAAAATGTTTCAAATCTATCACCTAGCAGAATGATCCAATCAGGCCTCAATCTTTCAAATGCTTCCGCAAATCCAATTACTCCTATCCCTGTTGATTTTGCAATTGAAACATCAGTATCCCCTGATAAAAGCATTTCAATTTTTTCATTAATAGGAAAGCCGTCCTTTTCAATCTCGCGATACGTCAATCCAAATTCAGGAGAAAGGTGCATGCCGGTTACAATAATTTGCATTACCAGTGATGCATCGTCCCTGATCAATTTCAAAAGTGGTAACAACAATCCATACTCAGCTCTGGAACCTGTCACCACACATATTTTCAGTTGATTCTTTTTCATAGATCGATCAACTCATCCTCAGCGAAATTCCGGTTGGCCATTCTACCAATGACCTCATCCCATCTCATCGGACTTAGACCGGAACCGGGTCTCTTAACTGTAATATTTTCAGAAGTAAATATTTCTCCTGCTGAAATTTGCCGGGCAGCCACAATACTTTTCCTGGCTATTGATTTATTTTTTAATTCGGACTGGGAGGGTTGTTTATCCGCTGAACCCAGAGATTCTTCTATGTTCCGGATCGACTTAACCATTGCAGTTAGTTCACCTGGCTCTAATGAAGACTTATGATCAGGACCATCCATGCTTCTATCCAGCGTAAAATGTTTCTCAATTACGCAGGCTCCCAATGCAACAGCTGCGATTGGTACCTCAATTCCCAGCGTGTGATCAGAATAGCCGTACTTAATGTTGAATTGTTTTCCAAGAGTTTGCATTGCCAACAAGTTCACGTCTGAATAGGGCGTTGGATATTCAGTATTACAGTGCAATACTGTGATATTTTCCCTCTTTGCACCAGCTGAGAGCAGTACATCCAAAGCCTCCTGCACTTCATCAATTGTACTCATGCCTGTTGAAAGAATCAATTCAGAAAAACTCTCTGCCATTCTTCGCAGAAAGGGGAGGTTAGTAATCTCTCCTGAAGGAATTTTTCCCAATGTAATTCCCAGTCCTTTTAATAACTCAATACTATCTAGATCAAAAGGAGTTGATAGAAAACTTACCCTGCATTCAGAGCAATAGCGTGAAAGATATATATGGTCCTGGTCAGATAGTTCCAGCTTTTTCAACATCGCGAATTGAGAATTGTCGTCCTTCACATTCGCTTGTTGGTAAGCTGCCATTGCAGCACTCCTTGTAACAAGATTCTCCGCCTTGAAGGTTTGGAATTTTACATAATCTACCCCGGACTCAGCAGCTGCTTCCACAAGCTTTTTTGCAAGATCAATGTTACCATTGTGGTTAACCCCGGCTTCTGCAATAATTAAAGTCCTTTTCACTTTTCCTCTAATTTCCTTGCGGGGTTTCCCAAATAAATGCCAGGCATTTCGATTGAGGTATTGACCACAGTCCCTGCCCCTATGATCACTCCTTCACCTATGCTGATCCCATTTTTCAAAACCGATCCACTGCCAACAAATACGTTGTTTCCTAATTGGCAATTGCCATTTATGATAGCACCTGTTGAAATATGATTATGATCGCCAATGATGCAATCATGTTCAATAAGGCACTTATTATTTATGATTGTATTCTTTCCAATTGAACTTCCGGCGTTTATTAAAGCCTGTTGCATAATTATGCTGCCTTCTCCAATAGTGCTTCGTTGAGAAACAATGGCATTACTGGAGATTACAGTAGCAAATTTGCCCCCTGCGCGTACGATGTGATCGTATATCTTTTTTCTTTGCTCGGAAGATTTTATTTGTCCTACAGAAATGAGAAAGAAAATGTCTTTTTCAGCAGCAAGTTGCCCGATCCTTTCGTCTGGACCAAGAACAGGATAACCTGATATTTCTTTTAGGTCAGGGTTTGAATCTATAAACCCTTCCACCACATATTCATTGGATGATTCAATTGCCTCTACACAGGATTTTCCATGTCCTCCTGCCCCTATGAGAACTATTTTCTTAATCATGATAAAACCGCTGAACCAATGAAGCCACAGTATTCAGATCTGCTTCGGTTATGTTAGTAGAGCAGGGAAGACTCAGGCATTCATGATATATCCGATCGGAGACATTCTGCTCATGAACGTAGAAGGAATTTTTATAAGCAGGTAATTGATTCATTGGTACCCAAAAAGGACGGGCATCAACCTGGTTTTCGCGGAGATATTTTCTTAACCCGGGTTGATCCGGTACTTTAATTGTGTATAGCCAATGATTGCTTTTTACTTCACTGCTAACTTTTTGAACACAAATTCCAGGTATGTTTTCAAATTGAGAATCATAAAATGAATTGATCCTACTTTTCTGTTCCAGGAATGTGGGCAATTGTTCCATCTGGGCAACACCCATTGCGGCCAGGATGTTTACCATCCGGTAATTATATCCAACTTCATCATGAAAATATTCTGTGGGATGCGATTTTGCCTGTGTTGTAAGGTGTTTCGCTCTTTTAGCTAAAGATTCATCATTGGTAAGAATCATACCCCCACCTCCAGTGGTGATGATCTTATTACCATTAAAACTCAAACATCCTAAAAGTCCGAAGCTCCCCGCGTGTTGGTTCTTATAGTAGGAACCAAGCGCCTCAGTTGAATCTTCAACCACAACCAGTTTGAAATCTTTTGCCAGTTGTAGAAGGCGTTCCATATCGCACATATTCCCCAGAACATGAACAGGCATGATTGCTCTTATTCGTCTACCAGTCTTTCCATGAATACATTGACCGTCACTTAACTTGCAATCATTGGCAAGAAATTTTTCCAAAATGCTCAAATCCATTTGCCAACTATCCTCAGAAATATCAATCAGGATAGGTTCTGCACCTGTGTATTTTATTGAATTGAGGGATGCCACAAATGTGATATTGGGAGCAATCACAAGATCTCCTGATTGAACCCCTGCAACAAGCAAACTCATATGCAAGGCCAGGGTCCCATTCGAGGTAGCTACAGCATATTTACTCCCGCAAAATTCTGCAGCGAGAGTCTCAAACTGGTTTACATACTTTCCTACTGATGAAACCCAATTGGTGTCCAGGCAATCCTTAATATATATCCACTCATTGCCTGAGAGATTGGGTTCAGATAAGGCGATCATCTGATAATCTGAATTGAAGCACTACCATATTCTAAAACCACGCATTACTCTGCGTAAGAAATTTTTCTTTTTCTTTCTTTTATCCTCATCGAAATATCCTGATCCATACCCGTAACCATATCCATATCCATACCCATATCCATATCCGCCATAATAACTGCCATAACCAGGACCTGCTTTCACATCATTCAATAAGAGTGAAAGCCTTGGAAGTTTTTTTGATTTATATATTTCATCGATAAGACCAATCTGCTTCTTATAAGTATACCCTTGACGAAGGATGTAGAGGGTACAATCTGCGCGATCACCTAATACGATGGCATCGCTCACAAGTCCGACAGGAGCAGTATCAACAATTATAAAGTCAAAATGTTTTCTGACATAAGTGAACAATTCCAAAAGTTTGGGATCAAGCAGCATCTCTGCAGGATTGGGTGGGACCGGTCCACAAGGAATAACAAATAAATTTTCAATGTTAGGAACTGGTAAGATGATTTCTTCAATAGATGCTTTCCCGACTATGAAATTGGTGACACCTGCCTGCCTTGTTAACTCCAGATTGGAAACGATCTTCGGCTTGCGGATATCAAGTTCAATGATCACAGTACGTTTACCGGTGAGCGCCATAACAGCTCCCATATTTGTACTAACAAATGATTTGCCTTCGCCACTAAAGGAAGAAGTAACAAGAATAACTGGCTTTTCAATTTTGTTCAATACAAATTGTAGACTTGTGCGGATGATTCTGAATTGTTCAGAAATGAACTGCCTGCTGTTATGTGTCACAACCAGGGCCCCCGCATTTTCCGAATGGCCTACTTCACCTATGAAAGGAGCATCGGTCATTTTTTCTATGTCAGCTCTTCCATTCACTTTATCATTGAGATATTCTTTCAATAAGATAATACCTGCAGGCACAGCAAGCCCAAGAAAGAGGGCAAGTATATAGGTTGAGCGATGATTGGGTCTTATAGGAATATCGTTAAACCGTGCAGGTTCAACAATCTTGCTATCTGATACTGTGGAAGCCGAAGCAATTGCGGTTTCTTCTCTTTTCTGTAAGAGGAATAAGTATAACTCTTCCTTTATCTTTTGCTGGCGTTGACGCTCTGCAAGTTCTCTGCCTTTTGATGGAATTGATTGTAGTTTGCCCTCAATCTCACTATTTTGCCTTTCAATACTTCCTTTTGCAATATTGTAAGACTGCCTCACGCTTTGTAACCCTTCAAGAATGTCTTCTCTAATCTTTGCAATTCTTGGATCCAGGTTTTGTTGAATAAATGGATTTGTGGCCGGCATGCTTGCCAGGGCATTTCGTCTTTCAAGCTGTAATTGATTGTACTGTGTGATAAGCGGGAGTAAGGTCGGCTCTTGAGTTCCTAATTCAACCGGCACAACATCGTATTGATTTGTATTAAGGTATCGGATCAACCAATTTATGATTGATAATTTTATTTCCTGTTGCGCAAGGTTGGTGGATTCAGAACTTAACTTATCGAGGTATAAATCTGATTGTTTATCTAACTGGAAAGCTTTGTGAGTTTCAATATACCTTGTAAGATCTTTTTCAACGATACCAAGTTCATTTCTGAGGCTATCTAATCTTTCATCAATGAATTCCAAGGTTGATATCCTCATGAGTCTTTTGTCCTCAATATTTGACTCCTTGTAGACTGCCATCAACGTATTCAGGATATCTACTGCCAGTCTTGTATTTTCTGATTCAAAGCTCAGCGTTACTATCTGACTGAAATTGTCACCAAGGGATACATTTAATCCACTAACCATGGCATCTGCAGCATCCATTAAAGAGCTCCTGCTGATAACATAATCATTCGTGGCATTTATGTTATATACTTGAGGAAAGAGCTTAATAATTCTAAAGTCCACTCCATTATTAGTGATCAATTGACCAAATGAATAGCTTTTTGGATCTTCATTTATTCTGAAGTGATCATTATCTGTAATACTCAATTGAATTGCGACTGCTTCTGTAGAATCTACCGGCACAATTGCAATTGGAGTTTCATTATACAGCAATGTGCTCCTGATCTTTCCTTTGTTGTAGCAGACCGTCTGGAGTTTTAGAGCCTGTACCACTTTCGCAGCCAGGGGACGACTTTTAAGTATCTCAATTTCATTGTAGACATTCTGGACATTTCCTCCCGTGAATATGTCGTCAAATTTATCGTTTGACCTACCATAAGGAGTTTCCTTCTTGATCAGGAGCCTTGCCTCGGATTTATAAAACGGAACTGCATAGCGCAGTTTGATCTTCGCAAGGATTAAGGCTACTGCCAATGATAGGAAAATCCAGGGAAGGTATTTGAGATATCGAAAGATAAATTCCCTGGGAGAAGTTACCTGCTTTAGGTTTTCTTTTATAGGTAAGCCGTTAGATTCCATTTTTTTATCTTAAAAGACTTATTAGTACTGCCAATACCGAGATTACACTGGTGGCGAGTGAAATATTTCTAACAGTTGCCTGATCGCTGGCTGCTGCCTTGTTCTTGTTTAGATCAACAACCACTACATCATTTGGTTGCAGATGGAAAAAAGGGGAATTCAAGATTTCAGGATTTCTAATATCCACTCTTTGAAACTTCCGTTCACCATTTATTTCACGAATGATAAGAATATTGTCTCTCCTTCCGTATGCAGTCAGATCACCTGCTAAGGCAATTGCCTCGAGCAGCGACACACGCTCATTAGGAATTGTAAACTGTCCAGGCTTCGAAACTTCTCCTATCATCGTGATCTTATAACTGCTTAGCCTGATGATGTAGTAAGGATTCTGAAGTTTATCCTTTAGCCTTGAATCAATCAATTTATATACCTCGGCCTTAGTTAGACCCGCAACTGTCAACAACCCCAAACCTGGAAACTGGATATTTCCCTGCTCATCCACTAAATACGTTGAAGCCGGGGCGATGCTTGCACTGGGATTTAAGGAAGTTACAGCGCCGGTATTAGCCACATTTGTCTGAGAGGGTAGGTTATAATAAGCTGAGGCCAATGGATTATCACTATAGACCGTAATGCTGATCAACTCATTTTTTTGAATTATAGGCTCCGGATACTTAACCTGGCTAAGTTTTGCCGTATCAAACTGTCCCTGGAGATACTGCAGTTGGCGAACGTTTCCGCATGAAGACGTAATTGCAACAATTGCAATTAAGAAGAGAGGGAAAATCCCTGCTGGTCTTTTCATAGATTTATTGCTGTTATACAGGCTGAACATTTTTTTTGTCGAACGTGGCAACAAGTGTATACCCAAGACTTTCAATGGCTACCTCTACTTTATTGTGCCTCACCCTTTGAACCACTCCCTCCTTTTGCATAAGCAAACCTCTGTCAATGATCACACGCTGATTGGGTTCAAGGATGCCTGGTAAGACCTGCACGTTATCATATTCATTCATGAATTTCCTGATCGTTTCGATCTCATGATTTCTGATGATGGCAGGTTTGCCGTTCCAATAAACATAGTTCAGCACCCCATTAGTCATTCTCACTCGCTGGTTATCCTTCTCATCAATGTGTACGAATACATAGGATTTAAACAAAGGTTCTTCCACCATTTTAATACGGTCACTCCATTTCTTCCGTACGCGGTTGAGTGGACAATATGTTTCCACACCTTTCTCGGCCAGGATACGGTTTACTTTCTTCTCCCACCTGGGCTTAGTATAGACCGCGTACCATTTCTTCATTTCCTCAGCCATGAACAGGTTTATGAATGACTGCACAATTTATGAATAAGCAGGGCTTCGCCACCTCAGTCACATTCCTTTTTTGAAAAGACCAAGTAGAAAGCCTATATAAAAGAGAAGGGTATAACCGGATTCGCTAGAATCAAGTTTATACCCTTCAATAAATGACGATCGCGTGGTTTTCGCTCAAACTCGTTTTCACAGTATTTGCATAATGGTTTAAGGGATTAGAACCCTTCAGAATCAGAGAACACATACTTGTTTAACCCTTCCATTGAAAAAACTGTAAAATAGCCAGACCATTAAACAGTTGCGCTGCAAATATAGGAGATTATCAGTGTAAGAATGAGGGGTATTTCAGGGGATAAAACAAGCGAAAATGGAAAGTTTAGAAATCAAAATTCCATGCAGGATTCTGCACTTATCTATTAATTCCCTGCATCGTTATTATATAAGCACTGACTTCTATTTGTGAGTTGAAACCTTCAGGGATAATTTACAGAACAGAATTAACCATCTTGGCTATTCTTATTATCCTAAAAATCAAGAGGTAGTGAAACATTTACATGAGCCGACTTCCATTCATTCAAGCCTTGCCATCCTTGCGCTTGATGTCGAATAAAGGCACTTTTGTTGAATCTTTTGCTCAGATGAAACGAAGGGAATTGCTTGAACTGTGAAACTGGTAGGTATGGATCGGATCCCCCTAACTTATATGACGCAGGTTAGGCAAGTGTATTCTATATACTATCCTTTACTCTAAATTATCAATTACCAATACCCATTGCGTTCTAAAACCCTGAACTACTATCTTTAAATAACAAACACGAATTGCTTGAATCAACGTTATTACTCACTCGACGTTTTCCGTGGTGCTACTGTGGCTTTTATGATCATGGTAAATAATCCCGGATCCTGGTCGCACATTTTTTCACCTCTAGGCCATGCTCCATGGCATGGATGTACGCCAACCGATCTGGTATTTCCATTCTTCCTATTTGCAGTAGGAAATGCTATGGCATTTGTAATGCCAAGACTGGAAGCAGGCGGTGATGGAATGTTCTGGTCAAAGGTGCTCAAACGTACTGCACTTATCTTTCTCATAGGATTATTCCTGAACTGGTACCCATTTGTAAGATGGCAGGGTGGCGAATTAATATTCAGACCATGGGAATATGTCAATAGACAGGGGGATGTAATTGGAGTGAGGATACTTGGGGTATTGCAGAGGATCGCTCTCTGTTACTTCTTCGCATCTGTAATTATATATTATTTAAAGTTGAGAGGGGCCTTTGTTCTCAGCTTTATCATTCTGATGCTCTATTGGTTGCTTTCGATTTGGCTTGGGGACCATTCAGATCCTTTCAGTATTCATGGATTTTTCGGGAACGAAGTGGATAACAAAGTTCTTGGAATTTCGCATCTGTACCGTGGTGAAGGATTTCCCTTCGATCCCGAAGGATTGATGAGCACATTGCCTGCTATTGTGGAAGTAATCTTTGGATATATGATAGGAAATTATATCAGGCAAAAAGGAAAGACCTATGAAATGCTTTCTAACCTTTTTGTAGCTGGTGCAATCCTGATTTTTGCAGGACTTTGCTGGGACCTTGTCTTTCCTATTAATAAAAAGATCTGGACTAGTTCGTATGTATTATATACAAGCGGACTAGCGACAATGGTTTTGGGAATATTGATCTACCTGATTGAATTCAAAGAAATGAAAGGTAGCTGGAGCAGATTCTTTGATGTCTTTGGTAAGAATGCGCTTTTCGTATTTGCTCTAAGTGCCTTCCTTCCAAAAACACTTTCTCTCATTCGAATCCCTGCTGGGGTAAATAGTAGTGGTGATACGAGATACACAAATCCATGGAGCTGGCTGTATGACCGGGTTTTGATACATACTCCCGGGATACCTGAGATTGGGTCGTTTTTGTATGCAGTGGCGGTGATATTGTTGATGTGGTTCATTTGCTGGTGGATGGATAAGAAGAAAATTTACATCAAGGTTTAGATTTAAGATTTAACCGCAAAGACGCCAGGGCGCAAGGTGATGAGTGAGAATGAAAAATGTAAAATGAAAAATAAAGATTAGTTGATGTAGGAGAAGAAGTATAGATTTTACATTTTTGTAACCGGGAAATAAGAGTGCTTTACCTACCTCACGACTCACGATTGACGTCTCACGATTCCACCGCAGAGAACATGAGAAATAGAGTTATGCAGAGATGATTTTGTTCTGCTTCTGCGTTTACCTCACGACTCACGATTCACGTTTTCACCGCAGAGAATATAGGAGAAACAGAGTTATGTAGATACAGAAGCTTTTCTTTTCATTTTACATTTTCAATTTTGAATTTTACATTTCTCAATCCGCAGGAAACATCTTACGCAAGGCCCAAAAAAACAAGCAAATAATGAGAAACAGAAATGTGAGGATGAGGACAGAGAACTTTGCCACGGCCATATCATAAGCTAACATTACATTGAAAGGATTGACGTCGCCGCGGAGTGATTGCATCATAAAAATATTCTCCAGGATATCGCAAATGCCTGCGGCAGGAAGTAGCCACCGGAAAAATCGTCCCGAGCGAATGAGTAAAGGATGGTGTGTGGTGTCTGAAATAAATAGGACTGCGGTCATAAGGCCCGCAACATATAGCAGTATGAAAATATAATCGATCCAGATGCTTTCCTTTGCCTTTTCAAATTTCTCAGTCTTCTTCCAATCATCAATAATAGCCCGAGCCTTACCTGGAGTTTTGGCAATCTCAAATCGAACAATTTCACCGCTGGTTAATGGATTAAGATATATTTTGGAACCAATGATAAAGCAAAGATTCACTAGAAGAAGGGTCCAGAACCAGAACTGCAATCTCGATCGACCCGGAGGCGAAACATTCATGAGGTCTGTTTTGGAAGTTGAACAGTTAAATGCAACTTTATATTAAAGTTAGTAAAACAAAACAAACGGCCTTATGCGAAAGTTCTTGCAGCGCATGTTGAGAAACCCTGTAACCAGATTGGCAGAAAGGCTGTCTTCTGCTCCAAAAAAACAGGCTGTATTCAAATCGCTGACTAGCCTCTTGGATGATATTATCAAAAAAAAGAAGCGGGGGTCAATTGTTCCTTTCTCACTGGAGAGTGACAAGTTTATTATTTTTTCTGATCAGCATAAGGGTGCTCGTGACCTTGCGGATGATTTCAGATTGTCAGAAAAGAATTACATGTCTGCCCTTCAATACTATTATGAAAAGGGCTATACACTTATTTGTCTGGGGGATTGTGAAGAGCTTTGGGAAAATGAACCAGACATATTGATGAAAAAGAATTCCCTCTGTTTTGAGTCTGAAAGTAGATTTTTAAATTCCGACAGATATCACCGGATCTACGGCAACCATGACCTGGAATGGAAATATGATTTCCCCCGGATGCTATATTTAAAACCTGTATATGGCCAGAAGCTTACCATCTGCGAGGGAATGGTTCTGAATACAAGTTTCAATGGAAATGCATATTCAATTTTTTTGACTCACGGACACCAGGGAGACAAGCGGTCCGATGGAAATGGATTTAGTAAATGGGTCGTGGCTGCCATCTGGACTCCAATACAACGTTTTCTTGAAATCAGCATTAATACTGTTTCGGAATCAATTGAACTTGTGGATAAGCACAATATAATTATGTATCAATGGTCGGCAGAACAGGATAAGCTGATATTTATTTCCGGTCATACGCATAAACCGGTATTTGCTTCTTTAGATCATGTTGAAAGGCTCACGAAGGAATTAGCACTTGCAAAAGAGCAAAACAATCTAGAGTTGATTAAGATATTATCTGCGCAACTCGACAAGAGAAAGGCGGAATATGCAGGCAAGCAATTCATCAAAACAATGGTAATTCCCTCCTATTTCAATACAGGTTGCTGTTGTTTCTCAGATGGTGATATAACTGGAATTGAGATGAGCGAGGGAGAGATCAGATTGATTAAATGGGAAGAATCTGAAGGTCAGTCCAAACGCTCTGTTCTGGAATCATCTTCACTCGGATATATTTTTGAGCAACTTAGTTCAAAGAAAGCTGAATCTATGAACTGAGGAAATTCCAAATCTGAAATACTAAATGGAATTACTCTCCCACAATCTCGTTTTTATTCTTTTTCCTCCATTGTTTGGGACTACTACCATCCATTCGCACAATTTTAGGATAGAATAATCCAACAGTTTCTACCAATTGTTTCTGGGCGTTCATCACTTCATGAATGTCCTTGTAGGCAAAGGGCGCTTCATCAAGACCTCCGCCAATCAATTTAACACCATGTTTATCCAGTGCATTATTCAATGCTGTATGTGTGATTGAATTCAATGCAGCAGTTCTGCTCATCTTTCTTCCTGCTCCATGCGAAGCAGAAAAAAGTGAAGCTTCTTCTCCTCTTCCTTTTACTATGAAACCAGGAGCGATCATTGATCCAGGAATGATACCCAGAACATCCTTTCCCGCGGGAGTAGCTCCCTTTCTATGAACAATAACTTCTTTTCCATTGTGAATTTCCTTCCAAGCAAAATTGTGATGGTTCTCAACCATTTTCATTGGTTCTCTTCCTAGTTGTCTTGCAATTTTAGCATGAATTATATGATGACAAGCAGATGCATAATCTCCTGCCAGATTCATTGACAGCCAATATTCTATTCCTTCCTGTTCATTCAGATGAAGCCAAGCTAGATTAGATGCTTCACCCGGCAATCTTCTTTTATCCTTGGCAATCTTGGTAAAATGGTTCGCGATATTAGCCCCCAATCCTCTTGACCCGGAATGTGATAATAACGCAAGGTATTTCCCAGGCTCAACGCCCAGTATTTCATCCTGTCGTTGAATTTCGACAACGCCAAATTCTACGAAATGATTTCCCGACCCAGAAGATCCTAATTGTTTGGCGGCCTTTCCCTGCAGACCTTTCAAGAGAGAGATCTCATCGAATTCCTTCCTGTCCATTACTTCATGGTAGCTGTTTCCATCGAATTCTTTACCGCTTCCAAACAAGGTGGCTTCATTTAATTCTCTGGTAAAATATTTCTCACGCGTTGCAAGTTCATCGGGATTAATATCGAAGATGGAAAGGCACATCCTGCATCCAATATCTACCCCAACCCCATACGGGATCACAGCGTTTTCGGTAGCCAGAACACCTCCGATAGGTAAGCCATATCCTGCATGTGCATCTGGCATCAAAGCCCCGGCAAAAGAGATAGGAAGCCGGGCTGCCTGGTGCATCTGGTTCATTGCGCCCTGTTCAATAAACTCTGAACCAAATACATTGAAATGGATCCCCTCACGATTCAAAGAAATCTCGGTTCCTTCTAAACTGGGTTTTGGCAACAAGGACTGAGAGATTTTACCAAGGACAGGATCGTTTGCATACTCATTCGGACTTTGCAGAATTGACCGCAATACTTCAAGAGCGTCCTCCAAAGAAAGTTTTTTGAAATTCCGCTCTATAATATTCATGGCGATGCTGATCACAGGTCCCTCCGGATATCCAATGTTTCTAAGATCCTTGCCTCTAAGTTTAAGTTTCGACATACGCGTTTCAGGTAATTAAGAATTTAACCGCAAAGGAACGAAGACGCAAGGATACGCGAAGAAAGCCTTGCGATACTTTGCGCCATAGCGCCTCATCGGTTAATCCCCACTCCATTCGTGAAAATTCACTCTGAAAGATGCTTTTTTCCCCTTTGAATTCCAACCCCTCCAATATTATCTTTCTAAAAATTAGACCATGCTTGAGTACCTCGATGATTTGAACCGACATGAAGAGTTACGCGCAGAAAATGATTTTCTGAAGATGAAAATGATGCTGGAACATGGGGCAAAGTTTGGCAATTCGGAAGAACTGCCACCTGAGCTTGAAAATGATTTTCTCAAACACGTGATCGAATTTGAGCGGCAGTTTGAGTTGGCAGGAAGGATCAAGGTATTTGCCAAGATTGGAAGTCCCTCGCATTTCCTGCCCGTCAAAGAAATACCGGATCATGAGATTGAAAAAGCCTGGTTCAGTTTGTATGAATATATGCAGCAGCACGGGATAGAATTGGGTGTCTGCAGTCCTAATGTTTCTGCACGGGAACTATATCGTTTTTCAACCGAAGAGTTATTTGACATTGAAACTGACAACGTTTCCGCGCCAGGCCTTGTCACCTGGTTTATATATGATGAGTTCCATCCTGATCATGCGTATGAAAACACCAGGATCGCAGTGGATGAATGTATCAGTTACATACTAAGCAAGGATCAATATCATGACCATCGGTTTGCAAACACGATTCGATTCAACAACCACAAAGAATTATCCAGACCAGAACTCAAATTCCTGATTTCAAAATTCAGAAATGAATATGATCAGATAGTACCTGTCCAATTACAGGCGAAAGATTGTAAAATAAATGCTGATAAATGTGTGGTTGCAGGAACTTATGAGGTGGTCTTAATGGTCAGGGAGCGAAGTTCAGTCAAGAATGGAAACTGGTCGGTCGGATTCGTATTTAATAAAGAACAAGGACAATGGTTCATCACCAATATTCAGATATGGGGATTTAATATCGTTTGAGTGTTCAATCAAGAGTTGTTGATTGATTGGTTTGTTGACTGGTTGATTGGTTGATTGGTTGACTGGTTGAATTGTTGATTGGTTGGCGATCTTTTCGGCAAGATAATCTCCTTGCGCAACCTGGCGCCTTTGTGCCTTGGCGGTTAAATACGTGAGACGTGAATCGTGAGTCGTGAGGTAAACGCAGAAGCAGAACAAAATCATCTCTGCATAACTCTATTTCTCATGTTCTCTGCGGTGGAATCGTGAGACGTGAATCGAGAGTCGTGAGGTAAACGCAGAAGCAGAACAAAATCATCTCTGCATAACTCTATTTCTCATGTTCTCTGCGGTGGAATCGTGAGACGTGAATCGTGAGTCGTGAGGTAAACCCAGAAGCAGAACAAAATCATCTCTGCGTAACTCTATTTCTCCTGTTCTCTGCGGTGGGATCGTGAGACGTGAATCGTGAGTCGTGAGTCGTGAGTTGAGCATCATAATGCAAGGGAGAAGCAAAATAAAATCATCTCTGCGTAACTCTATTTCTCCTGTTCTCTGCGGTGGGATCGTGAGACGTGAATCGTGAGTCGTGAGGTAAACGCAGAAGCAGAACAAAATCATCTCTGCATAACTCTATTTCTCATGTTCTCGGCGGTGGAATCGTGAGACGTGAATCGTGAATCGTGAGGTAAGTAAAGAACTCTTGTTTCCCGGTTACAAAAATGTAAAATTTATACTTCTTCTCCTAAATCAACTAATCTTCTTTTTCCATTTTTTCACTTTACATTTTTCATTCTCACTCATCTCCTGGCGTAACCTTGCGTCCTCGCGCCCTGGCGGTTAAATACGTGAGACGTGAGTCGTGAGACGTGAGTCGTGAATCGTGAGGTAAGTAAAGAACTCTTGTTTCCCGGTTACAAAAATGTAAAATTTATACTTCTTCTCCTAAATCAACTAATTTTCTTTTTCCATTTTTTCACTTTACATTTTTCATTCTCACTCATCTCCTGCGTAACCTTGCATCCTCGCGCCTTGGCGGACAAATATTCCTTAAGATCTTAAACTCAAAAAAGCTTCCCCTGCTCCCCAGGCCTCCTGAACTGCGTACAATCCAATTCCATACGTTCATGATTCAAACCGTACTTCATTGTATACTTTCTGTATTGCATCGCTACCATTTCAGCAACATTTCCTTCACCCCGCATTCGTACTCCCCACCTGCTATCGTTCACTTTACCATCATGACTCCCTTCAATCAAATGCCAAACTTTATCAGCCCTGTCTGGAAAATTTTTGTATAACCAATCATGGAATAAAAATTTAATAGCCCCATTCAATCGTATATACGTATAAGCAGAAAAAGTGGCACCGGCTTCACTCGCATCCCTAATAATATTATGCATTTCATGATCATTCAATCCGGGTATCATGGGTCCCAACATCACTCCCATTCTGACTCCCGCCTTGCTCATTTCATTGATAAGCTTGAGTCTTTGTTTTCCGGTAGTCGTCCTTGGCTCCATCGCCCTCCTTAAATTCTCATCCAGCGACGTAACAGAAACCAGAATTGACACCAGGTTCTTTCTTGCCATTTCCTGCAGAATATCCTTATCTCTCAACATCCCTGCATTCTTAGTGATCATCCCAACTGGTTGGTTGAATTCATTGCACACTTCAAGTAATTGCCTTGTAATCCTAAATTTCTTTTCTGCAGGTTGATAACAATCTGTATTTCCACTGAGGCCAATTGGAACGCATTCCCACTTAGGGTTCATTAAGAATTTTCGAAGGAGGTCAGGGGCATTCTTTTTGACAATGATCTTTGTTTCGAAATCCAGCCCTGCACTATAACCCCAGTATTCAAAAGAGTTTCGCGCATAACAATAGATGCAACCATGCTCACAACCCTGATAAGGATTCATACTGTACCACATTCCTACATCCGGACTGTCAACCTTATTAACAATACCCTTAGCCACATCCTCGATGTAATTAGTCAGTACATTTGGTTCAGTCCAATCATCAATTGCCTCAATGAATTCTTTGGTTCGTTCATTCTTGGCAAATTTGTTTTTAGTATTGAATTGCGCTCCCCGACCCTTGATATAAGTTTCTTTATTCTCCTGTTCAACTTCCTCAGACATATTCTATAATTTAAAACAGCACCGTCCAGGTATTTTTCAATACGAGTATTGTCAGGTTCTAACCTGGTCCTGTTCTGGACGGTTTTATACCTATGCAAACAATTCGCCTTGCCTAGTTGTAACTGGCAAATTCTGAAACTCGAAGCGTTGAACGATCTGGTAGGCACGATCACCTTCACGTCTCTTTAAAAGCAGCATGGAATCAGCGATGAACCTGCCTGTAAAATGCTTGTGGCTGTATTCCAACCATGCTTTTTCATATTGCCAGGGCAATAACTTTCGTGCGATTGTGAAATTAGGCTCCTCAATAAAATGAGGCTTGTTCTCTCTATTTATTTTCATCAGAGACTGCCCATCTCTCACCTGCCTTACAAGGCTTTGAATAGGAAGCTTGCTGATGACATTGATGTAGATGGTGTGGGTGGGAAAACTTCCAAAGTCTTTTAATTCAACTTTGAAAGGATGATACCCCATAGCAATCGTTTTTAGCCTATTAACGATTCGCTCTTCCATCATTTCATATTGCTGAAAAAGTGCGAGTGTTAGATGTGGTTTAAGACCAGGAATGTTTGCTGATTTGTACTGTTCTGCAAATTCCTTCCTAATGCCTTTTATTCGATTCCTCAACTCTTCATGCGGGTCCAGCACAAGCAAATATTCGCATTGCCTGTAGCCTGGAATTGTATTGATAATCGTTTTCATGCCTTTTCTTTTTGTGATTCAGAAAAATTTTATGCCACATATCCATTAATGTTAGTATCCGGTGGATAAAGGTTGAATACATTAACCCGGAATACCTCCTCAAATCGATTGGGACGTTTTAATAATAATATCCTGGTAAGCAAAAAGCTTTCATGGAATTCTCGTTGCGCATATGCTGGAAGACAATCATCATATGCAACAAGATCGGGAAGCAAGAGTACAGGGAGATAAGGTCTATGATAGCGCTTAATGGCTGGAAGGCCGTTCGACCTTACATATTCATTGATAGGATCTAACCTTGCAATTGAATTGTGAAATGGTTGATGATCGAAGATTCTTAAATAGATTAATCCAGGGGGATATCCGCTGTAGTTGTTTAAAGTAACCTCAAAACTCGTTTCCAGTTTACAAATCCGCTCAAGCCAACGCGTAAGGGTGCCCTCCATTTCTTCAGACGCATTGAAACTTGCAATCGGAATGCAGGTATCGAACGCTGAGGCAATCTTTGGCTGGTAGCGCAGGTCAAGAGATTGACTTTCTTCTCTTATCCTTAACTGCACTCTCTCGTCTGGCTGCGCTACCAGCAAATACTCCCCTAAAACCACCCGGTTCATGTAAGGAGACAAAGAAGCCTTGTTTACTAACCCATCCATAAAAAAATAAGCTCAAATAACAATCTTAGTATAAATTTACTAAATAATTTAGCTGAAACAAAATATATTTTTATGGATGGGGAAAGCTGGCAGGGAGCCGCCTATAAAGGCTCGAAAAAACTTACTCAATGGGATATTCATACAGCTAACGCCACGGGTTTTGGTGCCGCTGCTGACGATTATTCGGAAAGAGGTATTGATCTCAATGAACAACTTATCAGGAACAAGCCCGCTACATTTTTTCTTAGAGTCACGGGTGAGGCAATGATTAATGCCGGCATCTATAATGGTGACGTATTGATTGTTGACAGATCCGTAAAAGCAGTTAGCGGAAAAGTAATTGTTGCAGTTCTTAATGGTGAGATGCTGGTAAGAAGATTGGAAAAAACATTTAACAGGATCAAGCTCATTCCCGAAACGGATCGATTGTCAACAATAGAAGTTGATACCTCTGCCTGCGAATTTTCAATTTGGGGAGTGGTCACATATGTAATACATGCGGTCTAGGAATGTTTGACCACCATCGCTAAAGCTATGGTGGTTGAAAAATGCGAGAGTTAGATGTTTGAATAGTTATTAGTATTAATTATGATAGCCATTGTAGACTGCAATAGTTTTTATTGTTCCTGCGAACGGGTATTCAGGCCAGACCTGGATAACAAACCAGTTGTTGTTTTGAGCAACAATGACGGTTGTATAATTGCTTTAAGCAGTGAGACAAAAGATCTGGGAATAACAATGGCAGCTCCCTTTTATAAGCATAGAGAGATTCTGGAAAAAAACAAAGTGACAGTTTTCTCCTCTAACTACAATTTATATGGAGACCTGAGCCGTCGGGTAATGGATACTTTGAAATATATCGCTGGAAAGGAAAAGGTTGAGGTTTATTCAATTGATGAAGCATTTGTGGACATGGGTTCAATTCCAGTTGAATCTCTTAAGGAAGCTGGCGAAGAAATGCTTGCAACAGTTGAAGAATGGACTGGAATAAAGGTCTCAATTGGTGTAGGCCCAACGAAAGTCCTCGCAAAACTGGCAAACAGGCTAATAAAAAAAATGAGGACAAAACCTGCGGTGCTGGTCCTTGATACTGAAGAAAAAATATCAGAAGCTCTTGGGAGAACACCCGTTGAAGACATATGGGGAGTAGGAAGAAGATATGCAACAAAGCTCAAGGATAATTGGGGTATCGAAAACGCTCGTCAGCTTAGTAGGATGAACGAAAACTGGGCATCTAAAAATTTAGGAGGTGTGGTTGGTGTACGATTGATCAAGGAATTGAAAGGTGTGCCTTGTCTTTCAATGAAGGACCCTCTTGAAGACAAGATCATGATCGCGTCCACCAGAATGTTTGGAAAGCCTGTAACTGAATTGAATGATTTGAAAGAAGCAGTTGCTACCTATACTGCCAGAGCCGCGGAAAAATTAAGAAGGCAGTATTCTGCTGCAGCCTTCATTAATGTTTTTGTGGTTACAAATGATTATGAAAATGAATACAGGTACATGCCTCAAACAATTAATCGGTCTGTACAATTAGAGATAGCAACCTCCATCACTGGCGAACTGATAAACCAGGCAGTTCCATTGGTTGATAAACTATATAGCCCCGGTTCGAGATACCTGAAAGCTGGTGTTATTTTAAGCAGGCTGGTACCCGATTCTACCATTCAGGCAAGTCTGTTTGCTGGGGAACGAGAAAATGCCAGTCCACTTTTAATGAAAGCCATGGACAATATCAATTATAGCATGAGAGATGATGCAGTAAAATATGTTGCCTCTGGTTTGAAGCGAAATTGGAAAATGCGACAAGATTTGATTTCGGGAAGATTTACAACGAGGTGGAATGAACTAAAATTGGTTAGATAAAAGGAAACTAGAAAAAGGAGTAACTCTGCGTTCCTCTGATTCTTATTTCCGTTGCGGTTAGGTTCTTTATTTTTTTTACCGCAGAGAACAAGAGTTAAAAGAGTGAGGAGGGATAAAAAAACTGCAATCCACTCTGCATTCCTCTGATTCTCTTTTTCTCTGCGGTTAGTTCTTATTCTTTAGTGCATAGAAGTATCTTGAGGAATCACAAATACCATAAATTTCAATAAAGAAATAAGAACAATTAAAATGAAATTTTAGATTTGGTGTTTCCTCTTCTATAATTGGAACTAGATATTTGGTTCTTGGTGCTTATTCAGGAATTAATTCACAACTAATTCAAAGATGAATGTGCTACTATAATGGCCAGTTAGTTACCAGACTCGAGTTCATCAGGTTGAAAAACCTGGAGAAAAAGATCATGGAATTGCATGACAAGCCGGTGCAAAGCGGATTTGATTATGATGACTGGCCTGTAGTAGTTCCCGTAAATGGTGGTAAGGACATTGATGTTGTAGAAATGGAATGGGGATTTATTCCCTCTTATCTGCCTACTCGTGAGGAAGTAGAAAAATTCCGCAGAGGATATAAAAAAGAGAATGGAGAATTTGTGCCCCCTAAAACAACCTTGAATGCTGTTTCGGAAGAATTACTTAAGCCAGGGAAAATGTTCCGGGATGCGGCACTGAAAAGAAGATGCTTATTTATTTCCTTTGGCTTTTATGAATGGCGACATGTAGCTAAGACAGGCAAGAAAGGGCAGGTGCTGAAAGCAACCGAAAAATTTCCATACCATGTTAAGGTGAAAGAACGTGAATATTTTTTTATTGCGGGTATCTGGCAACCCTGGACCGATAGAGAAACTGGAGAAATGATCAACTCTTGTGCTTTGCTAACAACTAACGCCAATTCACTGATGCAGCAGGTTCATAATTCAAAGTTACGCATGCCCACAATTCTCAACGAAGACCTCGCATATGAATGGATTCAGGATGGGTTGAGTGAGGAACGCATTAGTGAAATAGCAAGTTTTCAATTTCCAGGATCCCAAATGGAAGCCAGAACCATTAATAAAGATTTTCTTAACAGGGAAGTGCCAACTGAGGAATGTGTTTATTCAGAACTTCCAGCACTTGTTATATGAAACCGGTAAATACATTCGAGATACAAGTCATATTACGTGAACAGCAATTCCGGATGAAGGTGGAGCAGGTTTACGAGACTGATAAGCTCTTAAGATTTGTCGTCTTCGGACTGAATAATCCCGACAGAAAATTATTCATCGAAAAATTGCCGAAAAAGAAGAAAGGTGAGAAATGGCAAATCGTGAAAGCACCTGTTTTCAGTAAACACATTGAAGATGTTACTATGTTGATGGCCTCAATCTTCGATGCAATTGACCGGCATTTGAAATATATGGAAAGCGAACAACACCAAAAATCAACCGCAAAAGCGCATAGTTAAAAAAACGCAAGGCTCCTTGCGAAACCTTGCGTCATAACTTCTTTACGGTTGAAACGTACTTAAATTATTTTAATTCGAAATACCGCCACCCTGGCTTCCAACGCGTTTGTTCTCATCCTCCAATCCTGTTTTACGCTGTCTTGCAGCTTTAACCTGATTGCTGCCAAAACGATATGTAAGATTTAACTTGAATTGCCTGCTCTCAAATCCTCCACTTGCTTTCATATACTGTCCGGCAAAATTACTTACACCGCCCCAACGCATAGTTTGGAAAATATCACTCACGGATGCCTTTATATTTCCCTTGCCTTTGAAAATAGTTTTCAAAATTCCTGCATCAATTGACCACATAGCTATGCTCTTAAATGTTCCTTGCCAAATTGATGGTGAATTATACCAGCCACTTAATTCCGCGGTGAATACTTTGGAAAGCTTGAAGCTGTTCTGTGCATAGAAATTGAAGGCATAAACATCCAGATCTACTGTTCTGCCGGTTCCAAAATTTGCCTTATAGTGGGAATAATAGGTATTCAAGTTTCCGAAAAAGCTGTACCATTTTTTCTGGAAAGGATAGCTCACATTCAAACTAACTATATCCTGAGTAGCCAGGTTCTTTTTTGTAATGAAGCTCTTCGACTTTTCAGCAGTATCAATCAATTGTGTGAACACATCGTTCACATGGCTATAATTAAGCGTGGTTGTTAGTTTATACTTATATGTGTTTGTAATAGCGATGCTGTTCGTATACTGAGGCCTTAAGTCTGTGTTACCTTTCTGATAAGTGTATTCATCCAATTTAAATTCGAATGGATTTAGATCCTGGTATGCAGGCCTGTCAATTCTCCTGCTGTAAGTAATGCCCCATTGATTGGTTGGCTTCTTATTAAACGTAATGCTACCACTTGGAAATACATCAGTATAATTTCTTGTGAAAGAAGAATCATAAACTATATAATTACCTCCTACCTGCCTGAAACCATTTGAAATTCCTTTAGCATTTGTGTTCTCAACCCGAAGTCCAAACTGGATCATAAAGCCTTTGAACTGCTTGTTGTAATTCAAATAAGCAGCATTGATATTTTCCTTGTAATTAAATGCATTGCTGCGAAGAGTATCCAGTCGTTTTACCGAGGTAACTACATTGAAGCGCTGGAAATCATTTCCACTCTCAACATAGGAGACTTTGCCACCTATTCCCAATCTGCCTTTTTTCCAGTTTTGCTCATAATCGGACTTCAATGTATAGATATCAATATTAGTCGGCGCAAGCATGTTATAGATCCTGCTTTCGCGAAGAACTGTTTCAGAAGGATCATAATAATAATTAGGTTGATCCTGGTCGCTTCTCAATCTGAAAAATCCATAATCTCCGTCTATATTCAATTCCTTCCCAGTGGAGTCAGCATAACGATAATTCGCATTGAAATTCAAATTATGCCTCTTTGAACGGCTACTGTTGTCAGCAACAAGTATCCTATCTACAACACCCGATGGAATATATGAAATGGGAGTCCGGCTATAACTACTCAAGTTGCTGTTAGAAAAATTACCATTTACCATCACGCCAACAGTTTGCCTGTTGTTGACAAAATAATCCATCCCTGCTTTGAAACCCTGACCGCGGTTTCGGAAACTCATCACAGTTTTTTGATCAAAGAGTGTATCCAATTGTTTGCGGGTAAACGCCATAAAAGCTTCTCCCCTGTTCTTATTCGCATTGTACGTGGCAAAGGCATTGATGCGTCTATTACGATGGTTCAACGATAGGCCACCATTATATTTTGGAAAAATGCCTACGTTATAACCGGTGTTCAGAGAACCATTAGTCCCAAAACTCTTGTTCTTTTTCAACCTTATATTAATGATGCCGGCATTACCCGCTGCATCATATTTAGCAGATGGGTTGGTTATGATCTCAATAGCTTCGATCTGTGAAGATTGAAGTGTCTTCAGGTATTCCGAAAGGTCCTTCCCAGCAATAGGTGTTGGTCTACCATCGATGTAGATCTGAACTCCGTTCTTACCACTCAGGCTAATATTATCATCCTTATCAATAAGAACACCCGGAGATTTTCTTAAAAGTTCCAGCGCATCCTGCCCAACAGCATTTATGCTTCCTTCCACATTCAAGATTGTCTTGTCTGCTCTCACTTCAATCACAGGCTTCCTGGTGGTCACAACCACTTCTTTCAGATTTCCAGAACCTTTAGACAATTGAAGAGATGGGATGTCAATTGCTCCGCCGCCACTCAGTTCAAATTTGTCAGAATTACGAGTTGAATATCCAACATGCGTGACATTTACAAAATAATTGCCGGGCTGTATATTGACGAATTGAAATTTCCCATCAGCAGCAGTAACTGCAAATTTTACATTTCCAGAATCTTTCGCTTTTTTCAGGACAACCGTAGCATTGGCCAGAGATTTTCCCTGTTCGTCCTTTACAACTCCATTTATATCCTGCCCGATAACAATAGCAGTGATAGCAAAACCAAATAAGGTTAATAGAAACTTTTTCATGTTTGATGCGTTAAGAGGCGCAAATTTACGCTGATCGTGACGATTTCGTGACAATCGAGTGTAAATGGTTCAAAAATGCTTATGAATGGTTGGAACTATCGCTTCAATCCCTTACCAGGTGGTTTTTTCTTCTTGATCAGGTCGGGAGTAATAATCTTAAGACCACAGCTAGCATTCAGTAAATCAACAAGATAAGCGGTTAGTTCTGGAGATTTTGCTTCGTCATGCATGTGCATGAAAAAATAGACTTCCCGAATGCCATGATCGATCCAATATTTGATCCTTTTAACCCAATCCTTGCACCGCGAATAATCAGATTCGTGAAGACTATTTCCTACAAACCTGATGAATGTAGTTGGAGTTGTTAGATGCATGTGACAGCAATCCCTTCTTCCAGCAGCATCAGTAATTACAGCTCCTATTTTCAAAGACCTTAAAGTATCAAAGAATTCTTTACGGATTGACAAATCGGAAAACCATTCCGGATGTCTCACTTCAACAAAAAAACTGAGATCTTTTGGTAATGATTTCAGGAATTGGAATAACTCATCTTTTCTGTTTGGTGAAAACCTGTCGTGCAATTGAAGAAAGATTGGACCGAGGTTGTCTCCGAAGGTCAGTACACCCTCAAGAAATTTATCTGTCTGAAGCTGCTTGTTGGTTAACGATCCAAAATGACTGATATTCTTTGCGACTTTAGGACAAAACTTAAAATCCTTTCCTCTTCCCTTTACAGCCCATTTTTCAATGGTGGAAGGAGGATAGATTTTATAATGCGTGGCATTTAGTTCAATAGAATTATAGTGTTGAACATAATGGTCCAGAAATTCTTTTTCTTTTGTGCCTTTGGGATAGATCTTACCTATCCATTCCTTCCTTCCCCATTTTGCACATCCGAGATAAACCTTGAGATCTTTTTTCCTTTTTCCTTTCAGCACTTTCAAATTCTCCTTTGGATCTTCAGGCAGTTTTAGATCTGCTTTTTTCAACTGATTTGGGGCAATTCGACCAAATTCCATAGTTGTGGCTTAATGACGAAGTTCTAAATACGAAGTCAGAGTTCGGATGTCAGAAGTCAGAAAGAGAGTTCTCAATCCCGTTCTCAGACCTCCGCCCTCAGACTTCAGACCTCAGACTTCAGACCTCAGACCTCCTGCTGTCGGCTTCCTGAACGGCTGCAGTTTCCAATAAGTGAGACTTCTCCAAACCCATTCAAAAGGTCCATATCTAAAATACTTAAGCCAGACCTGGCTGAATATGATCTGAAAGATCCAGACTCCGAGGACTACGAAATATTGTTCATATCGCTCAAGCTTTCCATACAATCCAAAACCGTAACCGTAAAATATTATCCCGCAAATGATCGATTGCATCAGGTAGTTGCTGAAAGCCATCTGGCCAACATTTGCAAGCCATCGCAAAAGAAATTTCAAAATCTTGTATTTATAAAGCAGCATGAGTACTGAAAGATGACCTAATGCAAGTAAGAGTCTTCGCTCCTGGTAAATATTCACAATTACCTTATCGGCAATCCTGGTATAATCGAATTTAACCTGGAGTGCTGAGGAGAGATTGAAATATGACATCGTCAATCCTAAACCATACCCCACAATCAACAAAATCCAATAAAAACTTATTGATCGCTCCCCTGTCAGTATTCCAAGTTTGAACAGGGCCATTCCAAGAATCAGGAAAGAAAGCGCATCCCAGAATAATTCGTCATAAAACATTACGCTTTGGATCTTTACATTGATTTCTTTAAGATGCCCCATCAGAGAGAAATATCCTTTACTATAAGCAGCCCGTTCCTTTTCAACTTCTTTCATCACCGCTTCCTTTTTATGCTTCTCCAGGTATCCTTCCCATTTCTTCTTGTCTTCCTGTTGATCCTCAGTAAGCGTCTTTTTATTTTTCTCAAGCGCAAGCGCTCGTTCTCCTTTTATTCTCGTGCTCTTACTGTCGTACATACTTAAGGTTGCTCTTAAATTAGCGATCAGCATAAGTAGCAACGCGAGAAGAAATAAATGCTTTGGTTTTAGATTTCTTAGTGGATACAGGAAAAGTCCGCAGATGGCGTAAGTATATAAGATGTCACCGGGCCACAAGAGTAAAAAAGCGTTGAATACGCCAAACACCAATAACCAGATCATCCGGCGATAGTAAAAATCAGCAGGGGTAATCTCCATCTTTTTCTTTTCCAGTCTTTTAAGGAGCAACAGGCTGCCAGCACCAAATAGGATTGAGAATAAAGCACGCATGGTTCCTTCAAATAATCCATTGACCGCCCACCAGGTATAATAATTCGGTCCGCTGTATTCATTTCTCAAGTCCAGATTAAAATAAACCTGATACGCATCGCTGAAAAAGGGAATGTTCATTAAGAGAATTCCAAGGAGTGCAAATCCTCTTATCGAATCAATTATGCTGATACGTTCTTCCTGTGCGACAGGTGCCGCAGATACTAAGCTCATATCGGTTGAATTGGGGTTTTAACCACGCTGGTTCAGTCACCTCTTTCGAAAGATAAAAAGTTTTTATTTATCTTCTTGGTATCTTTCTCTCACTTACCTTCTGGAATAACATCATTCTATTATTCATCTTAAAAAAACTATCATGAGAAGATTAATTCCAATCGTAGTATGTCTATTCCTCTTAGTTGCATGTAACAATAGTGAGTCAACAACAGTAAAAGACGAAAAATCGGATTCGGCAACGGCTGATATAGCGTATGCTTACACTACCCGAAACAAACCAAATTGGGAAATTGGCAACCCCGCCAATGTGGCAATCCTATTAAATGCTCTGAAGGCATTTGAAACCGGGAAATTGGATGAGTTGAATCAATACTTTGCTGACAGTGTAGAATTTTCGGCAGATTACGTCTACTTCCATGGAAAGAGGGACAGTCTGTTGAATATTTTCCGTAAAGATTGGGAGACGATGCAAAGCATGACAGTCGAAATGAATGATTGGGAAACAGTTCATGGGAAAGACAATAATGAAGATTGGGTAAGTATCTGGTATAAGGCTAAGTGGGTTGGAAAAGACGGAAAGACTGATTCATCTTTCTTCATGGATGATGCAAAAATTGTAAATGGGAAGATCAGAGAACTGGACAGCAAGCAAAGGCGTTTCCCAAAAACTAATTAGAAGGTTAGGATCCCTGAATTTTGAGATTTTGAGATTTTGAGATTTCGGGATTTTGAGATTGATGTATTCTCCGCGCCTTTTGCGTAATCCCTGCGTTCTTTGCGTTACATTTCTCCATTGCAGAGAGAACGAAGAAACCGCAATGGAATTAAAAGATTTCAGTTTTAAAGACACAAGGATTCAAAGAAATGATTCCATGTGTCTTTTTTGATTCCAGTCAACAGTAGAAGAACGGTTAATCTTGCTCTTATTGATTTTTATTTGGTTCTTGGATCTTGGAGTTTGCCCTTTATTTGAACAATCTCTGCTGATTAATTACCACAAACCCCATTTAGTTTCCCCAACAATTCCAGATTTCCAGCGACAATCACTGCTCATTTACGCAGATTATTGTTTGGCTTGCTTTTAGAACCATAAATAACAATTACCTCTCAAACACAACTCTATGATAAGAAATCTTTGGTACCCAGGCATGCTTATGGGAGCAACCCTGATATTTAGCTGCCAGAAAGTAAATAACCTGAATGAAGAATTTAGCGATAAGCCTGCAAAGCAAAATCAAATTCAGTGTGATCTAAACTCATTCAGTTTTTCAACAATTTCCACCGATCAGACAATTTTTACAGTTTATCGAATTTCAGGTCAGGCAATCCGGGTGGATGCTGGGGTTTTTAGTGGCGGGGCGATCAATACAACAGCTACATTCAATATTAGTTACGTTGGTAAATCAATATTTTTCACCGATGTTTCAAATCCAGGTGATACAGTTTTGGCTGCGCAGCTGAATGATCTCGATAAAATTGAAAAGATTGTTGCAGGAAATAAACCCGATCCACAATTCCCCTCAATGTATTTTCAATACAACAATAGTAGCATCACTTCTATGCAAGTAAGTATTGGAGATCGAACAGAATCTTCAGTTTTCAAATACGATGGAAAAGGAAATTGTACTGCGATTGAAGACATGCCATCTCCTGGAATATCAGTTCCCGGAAAAGTAGTTTACGAATACAGCAACAAAAAAGCCAGTAGGCAATTTTATCTGGATGAACCCAGACGATTCAGTTGGAACAGCTTCACCTTATTACAATATCTTGGATATTTTCCAGAGTTGAATCCTACACAGGTACGCACAATCACAAAGGTTTGGTGGGGCAACAATTACATGGCTTATGATGCAACGCTTCAAAACCATGTGTTTGATAATGATGGAAAGCTTCTGCGATACGAAGCTGTGAATCCTTCACCTGGAAATCCACCCATTAAATACGAACTAGGTTGGAATTGCGGTATTCTTGAATAAAGATCTAATACCAATGAGCGAGGGTATGAATCTTAAGAATAAGCATTCCATGGTTCACCGCAGAGAACAGGACTAACAAAGAAACGCAAAGTCCTCACGACTCACGATTCACGACTCACGATTTCAAAACAGGCTCTGCACAAATTCTTGCGCGCATACTATTACCGAAGGAATTTATTAGATACTGCAAACAACACTTTTCTATCTGATTCACTAAGATTTCTTGTGGTATCCTGCAAAAAATGTCTTTTAAATGCAATCGTGGCAGCAATAGTATCTTTCAAATCATAACCAATAATACGGAGAGCCTGAAGCTGATCAAAATAATCTGGAACAATGACATTCGTAGTATCGTCATACCAAATTCCAAATCCCAGATCTGCCAATTGCTTCCATGAAAATCTCCAGTTTGGATCATTCTTCCGGGTAGGAGCAATGTCTCCGTGACCAATAAAATTAGCGTTAGGTATATCGTATCCTTTCTTAAGATTATTTAGCAATAGAAGAAGACTATTCATCTGTGCATCAGGAAAGGTTTCAAAGCCATTATTATCCAGTTCGATCCCGATGCTGCTGCTATTAATATCATTATTGTTTCCCCATTTGCTTACTCCTGCATGCCATGCCCTCAAATAATCATTCAACATGTGAAAAATTGATCCGTCTTTACAGATGACATAGTGTGCGCTAACCCTGGTCCTGGTAAGGGTAAATGTTCTTAGAGTCTGATCACAGCTATTCTGGGCGGTATGATGGATGATGACAAAATTTGGTTTTCGCAATCCAAAATTGGTAGTTCCTACCCATTCCCGAATCTGGCTCAATGAATCACCTGGAGGTATCTTACGAATCGTTTTTGCCAGGCTCTTGAGCTGTTTCTTATGGACTTTATTGGTCTTTGAATAAGGACCAGCAGCGCATGCAATTAGAAATACGCTAATAATGAAGGTTTGTATCGGGTAAAAACGCCTTGCCAGCATGTTTGGGTTTGAAAGCTAAGTTATGACAACCAGCTCTTTGCGCATCTTTTATGACCTGGTTTCATCGCTTTAAAAAAAATTTCGCGGATAAGCTATGTTGAATAAACAGGTGCAACATTATTCAAGTCTTTACGTCATTAAGGCGACTCCTTATGCTGAATTTAAGAATTCAGTAACATTAAAATTCTAACTTCGTTTAACTTTTTAAATAGGGTATGAAAAAGCAAACATTAATGAGGGTATTGTTCCTTGCTGTGATCATCAGCGCTGCGCTGGCTGTATTCGCTGCAACGAGGACAAACCGATCTGCTGGAATGAGTAATGATGACTGTACAGAACAGGCCTGTCCGGATGAAGAAAAGGTTCAAAGTGAGTTTTTCCTGGAATTCCTGACCAGGTCATTTTTTTCGAGGTAACATAAGAATAAATACAGGTTAGGCCTTCTGGAAGAATCAGGAGGCTTTTTTTATGCATTGATTTTCAATATATAACAAAACCATTCCATTTAATAAGGTTTTATGGGGTGATAAATGACCGCTGGTGCTGGCCCGAAATGGATTAGAACTGTAACCTTTTGATTGTTCATCCGTACTACTTCTATTAAATGATTGGCTTTGATACTAATTTTAACCAGGATTTGAACTGTTTATGACTGAAAAAGAATATAACCAATGTGTCACTGACTATGCGGATAATGTCTTTCGATTTATCCTAAAGAATCTTCGCCATGAGGAAGATTCCAGAGACGTAGTGCAGACTGCTTTCGAAAAAATGTGGAGGAACAGGAATGAGATCGAGTATGAAAAATGCAAATCTTACCTCTTCACAGTTGCTTACCACCAGATGATTGATCATATTAGAAAGGTAAAGAGGATAAAATTGAAGGATGAGTTTGCGGAGGAAACAAGGGTTTACGATCGACCAATGCACAATGCAAAGAAAATACTTGAGGAAGCCCTTGGAAAATTAAGCGATACCCAGAGATCATTGGTAATGTTGAAGGATTATGAGGGTTATTCATATGAGGAAATTGGCGAAATAACAGGACTGAGCGGAAGTCAGGTGAAAGTTTACCTCCACCGTGCAAGAGTACAGTTGAAGAACTACCTGGTGAGACCGGAAAATGTTATTTAGCTGAAGGTTTATCAAACTAGAAAGAAATGGACATCAACAGATATAATTACGAAGAATTCTTTTTACTCTATCTGGATAATGAACTCAGTAAAGAGGAACGAAATGCGGTTGAAGCATTTGTTGTCTCCAATCCGGACCTGGAGGAAGAGTTCATCATGCTAAAGCAATCAAAGCTTAAGACAGATCATTCATTGGTTTTAGAAAATAAGGATTTCCTCTACAAAGCTGAAAAAGCGCAGGAAGTGAATCTGAACAATTATGAGGAATTCTTTGTTCTGTATGTAGACGAAGAACTGAATCCTGAGTTAAGAAGGGAAGTTGAAACATTCGCAGCCTCTCATGCAGGCAAACTGGAAGAACTTGGATTGATGTTGCAAACACGAATTCATCCTGACCTTAATGTAGTTTTTGCTGATAAGGATGTTTTGTATAGGAAAGAAAAAGTTCGTGCTGTTTATTATTTCTCAACGTGGAGGATTGTTGCAGTGGCGGCGATGATTTTGCTTGCACTTGGAATTTTCTGGGTGATAAACCAGAATGATAGTAAAGTCTTACCACCTGAGATCGCTAAGACTGAGGTTGAGCCTGAGAAAAAAGAAACCGTTAAAGAAGAATCACCAAAGGATAACATTATTCTTCCTGAAGAAAGCAAGCAGCAGTTAGCTGAAACAAATCAAAGTGTTAGAGAAAACCGGAATAACGACAAGAAGATAAAATCAAATACGCCTGTTGAATTGAAGAATGAAAAAGTAGATCCACCAGCTCTCGTGATAAATGAACCAGTAGAATCCCTGGATGCAGTTGTTAAGCCTTCTGCTATCGCGAAACTGGAAAAAACTGAACAGGCACCGGTGGTGGATTATGGGAATAAAGTTCTGATTATTGATGAACCTTATCCTGCTGAAAAACAACCAGTGGAAAGTTATTATGTCTCTAATGAAAAAGATGATATTGCAATAGGTCCTATTCAAACCAAGAATACACTTCGCGGTTTCTTTCGGAAGGTGTCAAGGGTTGTAGGAAAAACCACTAACATACCTGGGGATAAATCACTGCTGATCGGGAATATTGAAATCGCATTAAAATAAATCAACACAATCAAAAAAAGAGTTATGAAAAGGATGTTTTTACTCCTGGCTGGAAGTTGTTTTGCCTTAACCTCAATGGCTCAGACTGATTTAACAGGAAAAAGAAATGATGCAGATACCATACGCATAGGAAACATGGTCATCATCAAGAAAGGAAAAGGTGGAAGGGATAATGACAATGACGAGGACACAGTAAGAATTCATCGCCGCAGGCGGGATTACAAACCCTCCAACGTGAGCACCAATTGGTTCATTTTTGACCTTGGGTTTGCAAACTGGAAGGATGAAACCAACTATGCAAATGCCAGATCCATTGGGTTTGTTGATCCAACAATTGGCCCAGACCAATTTGATCTTCGGACTGGGAAGTCAGTGAATGTTAATGTCTGGATCTTCATGCAAAGGCTGAACCTCATCGAACATGTTGTTAACCTGAAATATGGATTTGGCCTAGAGTTGAATAATTACCGTTTCGATGACAATGTGAAGTTTCAAAAAAATCCGACCCGGGTAATAATTGATCCGGTAGATCATAACAAAAACAAACTAGCGGCCGATTATGCAACAGTTCCATTCATGCTCAATTTTAATTTTACTCCCCGTAGAGAAGATGGATTCGGATTCAGCGTAGGAGCCAGCGCGGGATTTCTATATTCTGCCCGTCAGAAATTCAAAGGTGGAGAAGGCAAAAAGGAAAAAGAGCATAACGATTTTGACCTTCGCAAATGGAAAATATCTTATATCGGAGAATTACAATTAGGTCCAGTGAAATTTTACGGCTCTCTTGCAAAGGAAAGTATGTTTGAGAAGGGACTTGAGTTGACTCCTTATAACGTAGGAATACGGTTCAGCAATTGGTAATCTCTCTCTCATGTGATAGTTCAAAGTTTAAGGCCGCTTCTAGAGCGGCCTTTTTTATTCCCTCACACCGCTTTGGGACTCTCTCCAATTTATGGAGAGGGTAGGAAAAAAATTATCCAAATCCGTCACTGCACCTGTTACATTTTCTTTTAACTGTAAGACTCCTCGTAAACTTCCCAGGCTCTCGATTTTGCATTTCTTAACACGCACTGAAAGATTCGTTAATAGTTATCCCCAGCGAAAATATTATTTCCATGCTACCCGTTCATTTGATATACTTGCTGTGCAATGCAGCAATCCCTAATCCCACCCAACCTGGAAAGCGAATCATACATGAAAAGGTTTTTACTGGCATTTACTCACCAGTTAAAAATTGAAAAAATGAAAGCCCCTTCCACTTTGCTGCTGGCCGTGATGGCAATCACATTTCTTTCCTTTTCCGAACATAAAAACCGTTCGGGTTTAAAAAGTTTTTTCAACTCCCTTCCCAATGGAAACATAACTATCATCATTGAAAAATCCAGGTACGAGCTTAAGGTGTATGATGACGAAGGTTGGTATGCAACTTATCCCGTAGTGTTCGGGAATAAGACCTTAACAGATAAGATGATGGAAGGGGACCGACGAACTCCCGAAGGGAATTTCAGCATCGTTGCCAAGAGGCCGCATCAAAACTGGCAGAAGATCCTGATGTTAAATTATCCAACAAAAGCAGATGTGGAAAAGTTTAACCGACGCAAAGCACAGGGGCTTATTCCGCAAACTGCAAGGATTGGAGGCGGTATTGGAATTCATGGCACATGGCCAAGGGATGATGGTGCAGTAGATTATTATCAGAATTGGACCAATGGATGCATTTCAATGAAACGGTCCGATGTGGATGAAATATATGCCTTTGCCAGAGTTGGGACCCGAGTAATCATTAGACAATAGAATGAATTTTGGAATTTTGAAATTGGGAAATTTTGAAATCTCTTTAGAGAACTCAATTTTCCCAATTTCCCAATCCTGAGTGAAACGAAGAAACCAAATTTCAAAATCTAAACAAGTTTTCCATTCTTGATTTCTTCCACAATGCCCGGATCAAGCAGCGTACTTGTATCCCCTAAGTTCTCAGTTTCCCCCTCCGCTATCTTTCTTAATATTCTACGCATGATCTTTCCACTTCTGGTCTTCGGCAAACCTGATACAAATTGAATTTTGTCAGGCCTGGCTATCGGACCGATGATGCGACCTACTGTTACATGTATATCCTTTCTCCTCAACTCATCTTCTCCTTCATCCGTACCATTGTAAATCACAAAAGCATAGATGCCTTGTCCTTTTATTTCATGAGGATACCCAACCACCGCACTTTCCACTACACCTGCGTGCATATTGATAGCATTCTCAACTTCAGCCGTACCGATCCTGTGCCCACTTACATTCAGCACATCGTCAACCCGCCCGGTTATTCTATAAAATCCTTGCTCATCTCTTAGTGCGCCATCTCCTGTGAAATACAAACCGGGATAAGTTGAAAAATAATTTTTCCTGCATCGCTCATGATCTCCATAAGTTGTCCGAAGTATTGAAGGCCATGGTGCCTTAATGCATAGATTGCCCGTTACATTATTTCCATGGATCTCTTTTCCGTTTTCATCAACCAGTACAGGCTGAACTCCGGGGAAGGGCAGGGTTGCAAAACTTGGCTTGGCAGGAGTAACGCCAGCCAGATTGGAAATTAATATGCCTCCTGTTTCCGTTTGCCACCAGGTATCAACAATGGGGCAGCGTTTCTTACCAATATTCTCATCATACCAATGCCATGCTTCTTCATTAATAGGTTCTCCTACTGTGCCAAGTATTCTCAGTGATGAAAGATCCTTGTCTTTTAATGGATCCATACCAAATCCAATCAGTGAACGGATGGCAGTTGGAGCAGTGTAAAGAATGTTCACCTTGTATTTATCAATGATACTCCAAAACCTATCTGCTGCTGGCCAGGTTGGCACCCCTTCAAACATCAATGAAGTAGCACCTGCCGACAATGGTCCATAAACGATGTAACTATGACCAGTGATCCACCCAATATCTGCGGTGCAGAAATGAACTTCACCTGGTTTATATTGAAAGACATTCAAAAAACTATAATTGGTATACACCATGTAGCCTGCGCAGGTATGCACAACTCCCTTGGGCTTACCTGTTGAACCGGAAGTGTAGAGTATGAAGAGCATATCCTCTGCATCCATCACTTCAACTTCACAATCCTTCAAACCCATTGTCTCAATTTTTCTCACTTCATCTTCCCACCATACATCTCTGCCTTTAATCATACTCACTGGTCTCCTGGTTCGCGTGCACACGATCACCCTCTTCACAAAAGGGCAGGCGACTAAAGCATCATCTATCACTGTTTTCAATGGGATATCTTTTGCCCCGCGAAATGCCCCATCACAGGTTATTACAAATTCTGCTTTTGCGTCCTGCAGACGATCTGCAATGCTTTGTGCACTGAAGCCGCCGAATATCACTGAGTGAATGGCACCAATCCTGGCACATGAAAGAATTGCAATGGCCAATTCCGGGATCATGCCCATGTAAATGCAAACACGGTCACCTTTTTTAACCCCATTATTCCTCAGAACATTTCCAAATTGGCAAACCTTGGTGTAGAGATCGTGATAGGTTAGAACGCGATGATGTTCCTCAGGATCATTTGGCTCCCAAATGATCGCAGGAGTATTTCCAAGTTTATCAAGGTGCCGGTCAAGACAATTCTCTGTGATATTGAGTTTCGCTCCCTGAAACCATTTTATTGACGGTTCTGTAAAATTCCACTCCAAAACCCTATCCCATTTTCTCCGCCAATGAAAATGGCTGGCGATGTCTGCCCAAAATTCTTCAGGCTCGTCCACACTCTTTGAATGGGCCAGTTTGTACTCCTCAAATGATTTGATCTGGTAAGGAAACGACATGGGTATTTTTATCGATTGGATTTTTAAAATTACTGATGTAATCATATCCCTGATCAAATATGTAATTTAATCCCATGAATTTGAGCCCCGATCCCAAACGAGGTATCTGGAAAGTAATTTCAGCATCTTCAGTCGGCACCCTGATTGAATGGTATGACTTCTACATTTTCGGAAGCCTGGCGCCTATTATTGCGAGTCAATTTTTTCCAAAGACAAACCCCACGGCTGCCCTGCTCTCAACACTGGCAACTTTTGCAGCAGGGTTTATCGTTCGACCTTTTGGAGCATTGGTCTTTGGTAGAATTGGCGATATTGTTGGCCGCAAATACACCTTCCTGCTCACGCTGGTGATCATGGGTGGTTCCACTTTCGCCATCGGATTAGTGCCGGGCTATGAACGAATAGGCTTTGCTGCCCCAATCCTTGTCCTTATACTTCGACTATTGCAGGGACTTGCACTTGGAGGCGAGTATGGAGGAGCAGCAACCTATGTCGCAGAGCACTCGCCACCAAACCGAAGAGGATTTTATACCAGTTGGATTCAAACAACCGCAACACTTGGATTATTTCTTTCTCTGGGGATTATTCTCATTACACGCAACAGCCTTGGAGCTGATGCAGAAAGCTCGATCAGGGAATTTAATAGTTGGGGTTGGCGAATTCCATTCTGGGTTTCTATAGTCTTGGTAGTAGTTTCGATTTACATAAGGTTGAAGATGAAGGAATCTCCGATGTTCTCAAAACTCAAGTCGGAAGGCAAAACATCTGTGAACCCTCTAAAGGAAAGTTTTGCTCATCGTTCCAACCTCAAAATGGTTTTGCTCGCGTTGTTCGGTGCAACCATGGGACAGGGAGTGGTCTGGTATACGGGACAATTTTATGCGCAATCCTTCATTGAAAATGTTTGCCGAATCGATTTCGAGCAATCAAGAACAATTCTTTTGTGGTCTATTTTATTTGCCACGCCATTTTTTATTGTCTTTGGAAGTTGGAGTGATAAAATCGGAAGGAAATGGATTATGATGACTGGAATGATTCTCGCGGTCCTTACATATCGACCTCTATTTAACCAGCTCGTAGTCATTTCAGATCCAAAAGTTGCAACTGAATTGGTAGATAAGCGGGAAGTCCATACAAATATTTCACCCATTATAGGATCTGAAAATCATTTGAGAACTACAACAACCCGGAATTATTTCGAAAGTGGACTTAGAGTGCAGGAAATAAAAACGGACACAGCATATATTTCTGGGCGACAGACGGTCAAGCCTGTTTCAGTCATTTCAAAAAATCTGGGACAGGAGGGGTATTGGAAAATGGTAGGTATCATTTTCATAATGGTCATTTACGTTACCATGGTATATGGCCCGATCGCAGCTTTCCTGGTTGAATTATTCCCAACGAGGATCAGGTACACTTCGATGTCATTACCATACCACATAGGAAATGGAGTATTCGGGGGCCTTACTCCTTTTATAGCCCTGCTGCTAACTACTAAAGCAGGTGCGGATCATTTATTCGGGTTGTGGTATCCAATCATCATCGCAGGAGTTTGCAGTATCATAGGTCTTGTTTATATCAATAATAAAATTGATAAGGATGTTGGGGATTGATCTTATAGTTTGATCATCGCAGTAAAAAAATATTATGAATCAATTCAAAAGAATACTTGGTATTGTCTGGTTGATTATGGGTCCCGCCGCAATCTTTTTTCTCATTAAGACTGCCAGTGAAGAAATAGAAAAAAAACCAACGACTGACACCATCATTCAATGGGGTGTGTTTGTAGTTGTTTTCATTCCTATTGCAATAGGCTTGATCATCTTCGGCTACTATGCATTGAAGGGAGAGTACGACCGAATTCCAACGAAGTCAGAAGAATTGTAAAATTTCGGGTTTGGAGTTTCGGGTTTAACGCGAAACCGTTACTTACAAGTAGAAAGTTTTTATTAGCACTTTGACCTCACCGGTCTCGCTTCGCGAACCGCCCTCTCCGCTTTGCGGAGAGGGAAGAGAATCATTATTGCTCCCTCTTCACGAAGTGGAGAGGGCTGGGGTGAGGCCCATAAAGAAAGTCGGAAGTCTGAAGTCCGAGGGCGGAAGGAAGAAGATAATTTTCCATTTTAATGTTCTTTATTCCCCTCTCCTTCGGAGACGGGTTAGGGGTGAGGTCTATAACGCAAGGCTGAAGTTTGAGGTCAGGATAATTTTCAATTCTCAATGCTCAATGAAATACTCAGCACTTGAAAATTGATCATTGAGCATTTCATTCCTATTCCCCTCTCCTTTGGAGAGGGGCAAGGGGCGAGGTCGAAGACCTTATGACGATCTATACGCAATAGGATGGTACTCTTTCTTATGCTGCCCAAGAAAAATCCTCGCATAGATTCTCAAAACCGCGAGCTCCATGAACAAGAAACTTAAAGAAGTTGTAACGATCAATAAATAGTCATCCTTCTGAATATGGTTAAATAACAGGTCCATCCCGATAAAAGTTGGAGTAAATGGAAGTCCGGCAAAGCCAAGACAGGCTATCAGGAAAACAAAGGATAGCCCCGGATACTCATATGAATGTCCATAAAATCTATTCAAATCAGATGTTCCTTCTGTCAATCGAATTCTTCTCAGGGCCCAATAACCAATAAGAGCACAAACTGCTATTCCACTGAGGTAAATCAGGATGTACCTGGAATTAAAATTTTCGTCTGAAAGAGCGATCGAGAGGGTAATGAATAACTGGGCGCCAATCACGAGTATCCATGCACGGGTAGCATTCTGTCTCTCAGAAAATGATCTTAACACAAGCAGCAGGCAGATGATAGAAAAAAGGATAGGTAGATAATTATTTATTTCATTAAATGCATCCCCTGCAAAAACGAGTGAATACATTCCGGCCAGGAAAAGAATTGTAAGCATCAAGGCAATCAAGACTGGCTTAAAAACCGTCAGGACTCTTCCAAGTATTTTAAATGGATTCCAGGCATAGCGGAATAAAAATGTATCGGAATTCCATTCCTTCACTCCTAGCATATACAGCGAATTGCGAAGTTTTCCCAGCGTAGATTCAGACCTGGTGGCTTTTGGCGGCTTGTAACTAAAAACCATATCATGGATCAGGTAACTCAATACGGAAGGTGAAACCAAAAGTTGGTATGTACGAAGAAGGGCATTACCTGCAAAATGTATCAACGCCAGCGTATGAAAGCCGAGAGCAACTTCAACAAACATTAATCCAATCTGTGTGATGGAGGCATAAGCAATTTGGGTTTTGACCGTTGCCTGAACTGACGCAATAAGAAATCCAATAACACTTGTAGTTATTCCAATGCCGATTATGATCCATTTAATAATAGCGATGCTCTCCCAGTAAGGATAGGTCCTTATTAAAAGAAATACACCTAAATGAACTGATAGTGAACCATAAAAAATTGCGCTCGAACTCGTGGGTCCTTCCATCGCTCTGGGTAACCATGAAAAAAATGGTAGCTGAGCAGATTTCACTGCAGCCGCTATAACAATTGCCATAGCTAGAAAAATTGCATATCCTCCGTATTGCTGAATATGCTCACTTATCAGAATTGAATCATTGAACTGAGCGAAGGTTATGTTCTTGTGCCAGAGGTGATGGCTCATCCACATTACCAGGATCAGGCAAATATCTCCGAGGCGATAAACTGAAATTACCTTGAGCCCATTTTTTACAGGAAGGTATCGATCGCGATAAAAAGCAATCAATAAGAAGGAACAGATTCCCAATATCTCCCATCCAATAAACATGGTTTCAAAATTGCCTGAGAAGATCACGAGGTTGTAGGCAAAAAAGAACAAGAGAGTTGTCGTGAAAAACCTTTTGAATCCATGATCGCGGTGCAAATAGAAGCGACTAAATACAATCACCAATAAAGTGATCAAACCACCAACAAAAGTAAATACCGCAGTAGTTTTATCGAAATACAGGTCGATAAAAATTTCGATATTCCCCGCCTCGAAGAATGTAATATGTTTTATGTCCAGGTTAGGTGCTCCATTTATCACCCAATAAAGAATAAAGGCTGTAATTGCAGCGAGGAAGCAGCTAACAAGTGAAACTGAAAGCATAGAGATACTGCGCTCTCTCTTTGCCGGAATCAATACAGTTGCAACACATCCCAGTAAAGGCAACAAAATAAATATCTGAAGTAGTTGTGACATCTCTTGATTTAATTAATTAAATAAACTGGCAAATTCTCCTTTGTGGCATCCACGATATTATTGGTCTCCATTTCCTTTGCACCTTCCACCATGGCATGCAGATCAGTAATTGCAGGAATGGAAGTTGTAATGGGGAGATATCGTTCAAATGAACCATTCCTGAAGAAATAGAGCTCCCTGTTTTCAGGTGAAATAGCAATGATGTGTACCCATTCATTCAAGTACCATTCATACATTTCAGGAGCAGATTGAATTGTTTTCAGAACGATTTCTGGAAATTGCTCCACGATAACCAGAAGTCGAACCGGATCGTGCACCTCGATCATTTGCAGCGGAAGTCCAGGCCTGAGATCACCGTCACTGCTATTGGCAACTCCAATCAAGCCCATTACATTGTGGGGCAACTTGGTTCCTGCTCCCAGCTTATAATTATCCACCCGCGAGAAATAATATTCCAGATTAATTCCTCCGCATACCGGCCCTATCGGCCTCATAATACCAGTGAGAAGTTTACCCTCCGGGTCATTCCTGTAATCATATGAATTCAGGAATGCTCTTCGGTCAAGAAATAATCCCTTCGTGAGTTCGCGTCTTCCTATAACACAAAGTGTATTGGTGCCATGTCCCAATTCTGGTCTTGGTTCAAACATAGAAACAGACCTGTCCAGGATTGCCTTTCTTATTTTTTTCAGGCTGCCATTTGTGCTGATCGATGCAAATCTTCTTGATCGCTCTTTTGCATTCAGGTCAAGGGCTTTTTCAAAAGATGCACAATGGTTGTCATGCTGAAGTCTTTTTTTATCATTCAAGATTTCCTGATCATAAAACTCTATCTGATCAGCCGCTGTATCGTGTAATCCACCCAAAAAGAAAGTTTCATCCGGAATATGAATACCCCTTTCCCTTAAGACTTTTCTCACTTCCGGGTGATTGGCCATATGGGCAAAAACCCTTGAATTTACAGAACCAGGTCTTCCACTACATGCACCACAATCGTGGGCTCCATGATGTGGGTTATTAGCACTGCTTGATCCATGCGCAATGGCGTAAACAATCGGAGCAAAGTCCTTAACCAGTCCAATACTTCTCAATAATCCTTCTACCCGGTTCGCCATTTCCACAACAGTGAATCCAATCTGGAGGTCATTCTCCCTGTCCTCCGGTTTTTTGTTTTCGATTGTAAGAACACCAGCACGACCCATGTGTGCAAATGCATTTGAAATGGCAGGACTCATAGTGGGCTGAAACAGGTTTTGAATCAGCCTGAGGCCTGCGTAAAAACCAAGCGTAAGGCTACTTAGAGCACCACTGATTAAACCATTTGTTTTGGGAGAATAAAGAATTTCATGTCCTCTTTTACCCTGCACTTTTTGCTCTTTGATAAGATACTTAGGTGTGACTGGAGCCGGACATAACTTGTCGTAAAATTTCCCATTCTCCGGTTGAAAATAAAATTCAACCCCAAAAAAACCAGGGGTTCCAAAGGTTTCGCAATTCTTATCAATAAATTCAATGTGCCTTCTTATGGAACACTCACGTTCGTCAATGCAAAAAAGGGCCTGGAATGTTTTGGGTGATTGATTACTGGAATTAGGGATTGCTCCTGATGTTAACCCTGATAAAACCTCATCATAATAACTCCACTCAAAAGCATCCTGCCAAATTGCAAACACCTCCCTCAATTCATTGACAGGAACATCTGCAAGCAATTTCACCGGTTTAACCTTGGTGCGATTGCATAGAGGCTCCCAATTCTTCCCTAATTGCGAATCCAATGCATCTATCTCTAACAATAATTCAAAAATAATCAGTTCGCGAAGTGAAATTTTCTTTGGATCAAGGAGTGTGTGCGGCTGAGTCTCCACGGTTGCAACCATGCCTGACCATCCCCGATGGCTAAACTGTTGATCAAAGAGATACTGCTCAAAATGAAACTCGTCCCCCACCAGGATCTTCAGAAGTTGTGCGATCTCAATTTGATCATCCAACAATAGCTTTCTTGCCCTGGGCTTCTTGAAAAAACTGGTCAGACTATTCCTTTCAAGATTCCTTATCGATTCCAGAAAACCTTTTTCCGATAAAGGAAATTTCCAAATTGAAATACCCTGATCCAGATAACTGCATAGTATTCTGAAAAGAAGTGGTTGAACAAGATTATCGAGGTCAACCTGATAATGTTTTTTCCAATGGGCTCTCAAAAGACCAATTCTGGGAGAATTGGAACAATCATAATTTTTCTGCAATAAATTATGCATCCAGTGTTCAAGGTTTTCAATTCCTTTCCGTTCAGAAATGATGGAATCAAGAACCTCTTTCCTGATCCTCCCTATCTTATACAAATCCCTGAATTCAGTCAGTTGAAGTGTTACCTGGTAACCAAAGATTTTAGATGCTTTGAAAATGGCATCATAAAACTTCATATGTTGAAATGCATGAAGCGAATTATGATGAATAAAATCCTTCAGTGGTGTTTGAGTAGGCAAATAATGCCTAAGCTCATGCAAAACATGCTTCTCAGAAAAGCCCTGCTGATGGTTTTCTGCATGTGGGTCCTTCACATGCAGGACGTCTTCAACTGTATTTATTGCGGTTTTCATTTAGACATTTTGAGGTTTTAATATATTTTCCTTTTCATTGCTGAACAGTATGGCGTCATTCTCAGAATGCACGTGAACTGCGTCCTCCATTCTATATGCCTTTTTGAAATTCTTCAACCTGATTGCAATATTCTTATCCTTTGATCCGAAATTGACAAAGTCCCTGATCAGTTCCAGCACATCATAATCAATATAGACGGTATTTGCTGCATCAATTATGACTTTACTATTAGGAGGTAAATGCGCAAGCGTTTGTTTTATAGCTGCCTTATTTAAGAAGGATACTTCCTGTGCAAGATCAATATGGATGGTTTCACCCTCATGATGCTCTTTCTTCTTGAAAAAGTAAGCCAGCTTCATATTTCCTTTCAGAATAAAAAGTAAGCTTATCGCCAATCCAATTCCCACACCTTTTAATAGATCTGTCAACACCACTGCAACAACTGTAGCCAGGAACGGTATGAACTGGTATTTCCCTGCCTTCCACATATGCTTGAAAACTTTAGGACTTGCAAGCCTAAGCCCAATCATAATGAGGATGGCAGCAAGACATGCCATTGGGATTTTATTCAATAATCCAGGAATAAGAACTACCGCAAGTACCAGAAAACATCCATGAGCAATTGCAGACAATTTTGTTTTGGCACCTGCATTAATATTAGCAGTTGTTCTTACAATTACAGAGGTCATCGGCAATCCTCCAATTAAACCAGATAACATATTACCAACTCCCTGCGCTTTCAATTCCGTATTGGCACTTGAGTAACGCTTGAGAGGATCCATTTTATCCCCCGCCTCCAGGCATAACAAAGTTTCAATACTCGCTACGATGGCAATGGTTGCACCAACGATCCAGACTTTGGAATTGGTAAAGGCAGACAGATCAGGACTCGTGAATTGTCCAATAAACTCATTTAAAGATGATGCTGTTGGTAATGAGACCAGATGTTCCTGGGAAATATAAAGATCTGAACCGGTAGATTTGAACACTTCGTTTATGATAATCCCGACGATCACAACAATGAGCGCCCCCGGAATTATTTTTATCTTTTTGAGAAATGAAAACTTGTTGAAAGCAACTAAAATAGCCAGGGAAACTACTGTAACAATGATTGCTCCCAGGTGAGCATAATTAATTGCATTAATTATTTCAGTGAAAAACCCAGTCTCGGAACCTTTTTCAAATGCAAAGAAATCACCTTCATGCGCCTTGTCATATCCGATGGCATGAGGTAATTCTTTCTTGATGATAATGATGCCAATAGCAGCCAGCATTCCTTCAATCACCCCTGAAGGAAAATAACTTGAGATTGTACCCGCTTTAATAAATCCGAGGATCAATTGAATCAAGCCTGCTATGATTACTGCACCAAGAAAAATCTCGTATCCTAAATCTGTAATTGCTACCAGGATTATCGCAATCAGGCCGGCTGCTGGTCCGGAAACACTCACATTTGAACCACTCAAACTTCCAACGATGATGCCTCCTATAATTCCTGTAATAATTCCTGCAAATGGAGGAGCACCGCTTGCAACAGCAATACCCAAACAAAGCGGTAATGCAACCAGGAACACAACCATCCCCGAGAGTATATCTGATTTTAAATATTTTGTAATTGGCTTCATTTTTTTTCTTTGAGAATTTGTAAAATGATTCATCCTTCCAAAGTGGAATGCGTTTTAATCCTCTTATCCTTTCGGGTTAGATTTTTAAAAAAGTCTACCTGACCGTTTTCGATATTGTAGACTCCGCCAACGATTCCAATTTCTCCTCTCTGAAACATTTCCTTCACGATCTTGCTTCTGATGAGGATCTCCTCAAGGCTGTTCTCAACATTGGCATAGGCAACCTTATCATCAAACAGATAATCCTGTTCATCTTTTAAGAGTGCCTTGCTTATGGATGGTTGAATGCGTTTGAGAAGGTCTGTGATGTGGCCATCGCTCACGCCATCTTTAGCGCTTCTGATTGCTCCACATTCAGTATGTCCTAATACCATTAAGACTTTTGATCCAACATATTTGATGGCATATTCAATACTCGCGAGGATATCATTATTTACAACATTACCCGCAACGCGTACGCTGAAAAGTTCACCCAGTCCCTGATCAAATATTAATTCCACTGAAGTGCGGGAATCCATGCAACTCAGGATCACTGCAAAAGGATATTGGCCCTCCCGCGTTTCATTGATCATTTCCAAATGATCGTGATCAGCCTTGAGGTTGCTGATGAATCTTTTATTGCCTTCGACTAACATTTCATATCCCTGGTAAGGCGTAAGCTTTTCCAGGAATTCTTTCGAATTCTTTTTTTTCATATAAATATTTTCTTGCGGTCATGACATGACAGCAGCTGGAAAAATGTTATGGAAGCAATCGATGATTGGAGCCACGATGGGCCCTTGAATTAAATTGGATGGGAATGTTAAGCTAGATTGGGTGGGGGCACATGCACTTCGCCGTGAAATGCGTTATAGGTGCCGCAATTTTGAGAAGCATGTATTTGCGACGCTATGGAAAGAACATAATCGTGCGTGAGATGATGATGGAGGTATTCTTCTGAAAAAGAAGTATTACCCTGGGCTTTTTCCTCTGTGCTATTGCCAAAGGGGTTAGTGGTTTCTTCCTCAGTACCGGGAAGAATTGTATAGCCCTCAGAAAAATTAGTATTCTTACTTAGTTTCTGTTGACAATCATATACGAAGGGAATACTGATCGTAAGCCAGAGGAGAGCCAACATCATGAAGACGGTGGATGCAAGTTGACCAGTAGAGTATAAGTGTCGATTTCTTTTCATTTAAACTGCCGCAAATTAATACATTACACTTTTAGCACCAAACCGTCCCGGGATAAATTTCCTGGGCTTCATCATAATTTTGTAATAACGCAACCAAATGATAGGCAAGTATTCCAAAATATGCAAAACGTTAAAAAGAAATTCAAAACTCAACTTTTATATGTATGAAACCTTATGAGGTATTACTGAAGGATAATAAGGAGTGGGCGAAGAAGAAAATTGCTGATGATCCAAATTATTTTAAATTATTAGCCGGCCTTCAAACTCCTGAATTCTTATGGATCGGATGCAGCGATAGCCGGGTTCCCGCAAATGAAATCACTGGCACCCAGCCAGGTGAGATCTTTGTCCACCGCAATGTTGCAAACCTGGTAATTAATACCGATGTAAACCTCCTGAGCGTCCTGGATTATGCAGTGAACCATCTCAAAGTTAGACATGTGATAGTTTGCGGGCACTATGGATGCGGAGGTATCAAGGCAGCAACTACCAAAACCGATTTCAAGCCTGTTCTAAACATGTGGCTTAGGAATATAAAGGATGTATACCGACTTCATCAGCCTGAATTGGATGGTATCAAGGATGAAGAAACACGTTGTGACCGACTTGTTGAACTAAATGTTCAGGAGCAGGTTTATAACCTCGCAAAAACTTCTATCATTCAACGAGCCTGGAAACAAGAGAATAGGCCAGACCTCCACGGATGGGTGTATGGATTGAAAGACGGACTGATCAAGCCAGTCTATGAAATGAAATCCGGAACTCATATTGATGCTTTGTATGAATATGATGATTTATGATTATTTAGGAATTTTTACCCCAGAGAAGAGAGATTTTGGAGTTTCGCAGAGTCTCCCTCTTAACTCTGTTTCTCTATTTCTCTGCGGTTGGTTCTTTATCTTTATTTAATGACTTCTATTAAATTTTTCACTCTTTTCACCCTATTCTCGGCAATTATTGGCTGTGACGATCAACCAAATACAGCAGCTGAACCAGAATGGCAACTGGTGCCTTTCACCAAGGTGGACTCAGTCAATCCAATCTTATTACCGAGTTCTACCTCTACCTTCTTCTGCCCTGTTTGGAAAAAAGAGTTAAGATGGGAAGCCAAGGACGTTTTTAATCCTGCAGCACTGGTAAGAAATGATACGGTATTCCTTCTATACAGAGCTGAGGATACGGTTGGTAAATATGCGGGGACGTCAAGAATCGGGCTTGCGTTTAGTACCGATGGCTTACATTTTACAAGACACCCACTTCCAGTATTATATCCTGATAACGACGCTGTCAAAAAATATGAATGGGAAGGGGGTTCAGAAGATCCAAGGATAGTTCAGGATGATAAGGGTACATATATTCTTACTTACACGGGTTATGATGGTGACAAGGCCAGGCTTCTCATAGCAACATCTTCTGACCTTTACAATTGGACCAAGCATGGGCATGCCTTTGCAAAAGCATTTAATGGTAGATATGTGGACACCTGGAGTAAGTCAGGTGCCATTGTAGCATCTTATGAAAATGGAAGCCCTGTTGCAAAAAAGGTAAATGGAAAATATTGGATGTACTGGGGTGATACAGACATTTTCCTGGCAAGCTCCGATGACCTCATTAATTGGAGTCCGGTTGAGGAGAAGGATTCTGTTCTAAAATCCGTCTTTGGTCCGAGGAAGGGAAAATTTGATAGTGATCTTGTTGAACCTGGCCCTGCTGCCATGTTACGGGATGATGGCATTCTTCTTATTTATAATAGCAGGAACGTTCCAACAAAGGGTGATACATCTCTAGCTGAAGGAACTTATGCGGCCGCGCAGATACTTTTGAATAAAGATGATCCTTCAAGTGTTCTTAAACGTTCAGATAGTTATTTTATGAAACCTGACAAGCAATATGAAATTGAAGGGCAGGTGAACCATGTTTGTTTTCTAGAAGGGATAGTACAATTCAAGGGCAAATGGTTTATTTATTATGGAACAGCAGATTCTAAGATTGCTGTTGCGGTGAAGGAATAAGTTTGAATGTTTGAAAAGTTTGAATGTTTTATTCTTTATTCAGAACCTGATATATGTAATATCCCAACTTTCAAACACTCAAACACTCAAACACTCAAACACTCAAACTTCTTAAACATTCAAACTTCTATTCGTACGTTTGCAGCCATGTCGATCGTAGCTAAAAAGTTATTGAAAGTCTATGGGGAACAAAAGGCGGTCAATGATATTTCCTTTGAAATTGGAAGAGGTGAAATAGTTGGATTTCTCGGTCCAAACGGAGCTGGAAAATCCACCACCATGAAAATTATCACTGGTTTTTTACAACCCGAAGGAGGAACTGCAGAAGTTTGTGGTCTTGATGTTGCCACCAATCCACTTGAAATCAAAAAAAAGATTGGCTATCTACCCGAATCGAACGCGCTTTATTCAGATATGTATGTCAGGGAATACCTTGAATTCATTGCAGACATACATAAAATAAAAAATGCAAGATCTTCCATTCAGCATTCCATTCAGCTTACGGGACTTCAATCAGAACAAAAGAAGAGAATCGCGCAACTTTCTAAAGGTTATAAGCAAAGGGTTGGTCTTGCGGCAGCATTGATACATCAACCTGAGGTGTTGATCCTAGATGAGCCAACAAGCGGACTTGATCCCAACCAGATCATCGAGATCCGTGAAGTGATCCGTGAACAAGGTAATAACAAGACAGTTTTGTTTTCATCGCATATTTTGCAGGAAGTGGAAGCTATCTGTGATCGAGTAATAATTATCAACAAAGGAAAAATTGTAGCTGACGATAATTTGAAGAACCTCCAGGGCAAAGGAAGCTCAAACGTTGTGAGAGTTACTTTTAAGGAACCCTTGCAATTGAATTGGCTGAAGGATATCACTGGACTCACCAGTTCAAGACAAATAGAATCGAATAGCTGGCTGCTGGAGACAGATGATCCTGAAGCAGTCAGGAAACAAATTCTGCAACTCGCATTACATGAAAACCTCAACATCGTTTCTTTGCAAAGCGAGAGTCAGAGCCTGGAAGAAATTTTCCGTTCTCTTACTGGTACAACACCCCAAATGGATGAATTGAATCAATCAAAAACAATCAACAACAAATAATCATCATGAGTTTCATTGCGGAAATTTTAGCAAGACAAATTTTGGATAGTCGCGGTAACCCAACAGTTGAAGTGGATGTGATCACAGATGAGGGAGCGATGGGAAGAGCAGCGGTACCGAGTGGCGCGAGTACTGGGATACACGAGGCGGTTGAATTGAGAGACGACAACAAAAAAGTTTACGTTGGTAAAGGAGTATTAAAGGCTGTCTCCAACGTGAAAGAAACCATCACTCCAAAACTTATTGGTTGGGATGTGGCAGATCAGGCAGGAATAGATCAGGCGATGATAGATTTGGATGGATCTGAAAACAAAGGAAATTTAGGCGCAAACGCAATACTTGCGGTAAGCATGGCCGTTGCGAAAGCGGCTGCAGAAGAATCCGCCCTTCCACTTTATCGTTATATAGGGGGAGCAAATGCAAGGACACTTCCTATTCCGATGATGAATATCCTCAATGGAGGAGCTCATGCTGATAACAAGATCGACTTTCAGGAATTTATGGTGATGCCAATCGGGGCAAATGATTTTAGCGAAGGGCTGCGGTGGGGTGTTGAAATTTTTCATGCTCTAAAATCGGTATTAAAGAAAAAAGGATACAGTACCAATGTGGGTGATGAAGGTGGATTTGCACCCAATATTCAGAGCAATGAAGAAGCAATTGAAACAGTGCTCATTGCAATTGAAGCTGCGGGCTACAAAACAGGAACACAGGTTTCAATAGCCATGGACGCAGCTAATAGCGAATTATGGAAGGCAGACAAGAAAAAATATGTGTTTCATAAAAGTGATGGAAAGGAAATGACAAGTGATCAGTTGGTTAAATACTGGGAGAGTTGGGTGAATCAATATCCAATCATTTCCATTGAAGATGGGATGGCGGAGGATGATTGGGATGGATGGAAAAATCTTACAGAAACCATCGGTAAGAGGTGCCAGCTGGTAGGAGATGATCTCTTTGTAACAAATGTGAAAAGACTGCAACAAGGCATTGAAAGAGGAATCGGTAATGGTTTGCTGGTTAAAGTAAATCAGATCGGAACCATAACTGAAACTATTAATGCAGTTACGCTGGCTCAACACAATGGCTATAACACAATCATGAGTCATCGTTCAGGTGAAACTGAAGACACCACAATCGCAGACCTGGCGGTTGCGCTTAACTGTGGTCAGATCAAAACAGGATCAGCTTCAAGAACAGACAGGATGGCTAAATACAATCAATTGCTTCGAATTGAAGAAATGCTTGGCAGCACAGGAGTCTATCCAAAAGGAAAATTGAAGTTTGGAAAATGAGTGGATTATTTCAGTAATTTCAAGCTAGAAATTTTGCTTAACCGAAAAACACCAGGTTTCGCAAGGATTTTTGGTAAGAATCAAGAACCAAATCACAAATTCCAAATAATAGGCAACTAAGAACCAATTACCAAATAATTGAATTTTGGAATTTGGCTTTCTTTCTTTGATTATTGTAATTTGTTTTTTGATTTTTGAAAAGTTAACCGCCAAGAAACAATGGCGCGAAGGTTCGCAAGGAATTCTGACGGTTAAAACATACAAAACCAATTCATGAAACTACTCTCCCATATCCCCGCCTGGCTGCGGAATAAATACCTGATTTCATCGGCCATATTCCTTGCATTCCTCTTATTTTTTGACGATCGTGACCTGATCACCAATTTCCAGCACCGGAGCGAGTTGATCGGACTGGAAAAAAGCAAGAAGTCATATGAGTTGGAAATAGCCATAACCAGGGCTGAACTGGACCAATTGAAAAACGATGCTGCAACATTGGAAAAATATGCACGCGAAAAATACCTTATGAAAAGGGATAATGAAGACCTCTATATTATACCCGGACAATAATCGGGTACTTTTACTATACCTCTCGTAACCACGCAGTTATTATCTTACCTCCGGTTTGAGTGAATAATTTACAGGGGTTTACAATAAGGTGACTTTGTTACCGTTTATATTCTCGGACGGACATTTCCGAATGATGGATTCGGAATTATTTTTAGGACAATTAAGGACAATAATGGTTTGCCTATGACACTCTTTACACTGGAGGATCTTGTCATGTTTATGTACAATGAGACCTCTCCCGAAAAAACAGCTGCTATTGAATTAGCCCTGCAAAGCGACTGGAGCCTACGTGAAAAACTTGAAGTTCTCAGAGAATCAGTAATCGATCTGGAACTTGAGCCTATCTCTTCCCCTCGCACTGAAGTTATCCTGCGTGTGATGAATTACGCTAAACAAACAGAAACAGAATCGGTCTGAATGCAATTTTGCGTTCACTGTTCTATTTTCGGTCATTCAATTTTATTGGATGACAAGAAAAGAGAGATTTCGATTTGTTTACGAATATTTTCTTCACAACAACCCCGAAGCAGAAACTGAACTGCTCTACGATACTCCCTATGAACTATTGGTAGCAGTTATTCTGTCTGCACAATGCACCGATAAGAGGGTTAATATGACCACCCCCTTCATCTTCGAAAAGTATCCTGACGTTGAATCACTTTCAAGATCCAGCCCCGAAGAAGTTCTCCCCCTGATCAAAAGCATTTCTTATCCCAATAACAAGTCGAAACATCTTGTTGGAATGGCCAAAATGGTCATGGAAAAATTCAATGGCCGTATTCCAATGACCGTGGAAGAACTAATGAGTTTACCAGGTGTGGGAAGAAAGACAGCCAATGTTATTACTTCTGTTATTGACCAGCAACCAAACATGGCTGTGGATACACATGTTTTCAGAGTATCGGCACGCATCGGATTAACCAAGAATGCCAAAACTCCTCTGGCAACAGAAAAACAATTGCTTGAGTTTACCCCAAAAGAATTGGTTCATAAAGCCCACCATTGGCTCATACTTCATGGAAGATATATCTGCATTGCCAGAACCCCGCGTTGCGAAGCTTGCGGACTAAGGCCTGCCTGCCGTTATTTTCAACAGAACATAGCAGAATAATCCTCCAATTTCTGCCCTTCCGCACTAGACTTTAGCACTTTCAGCAAGGTAGATTTATCAGGCATTTAGAATTCCTCATTCCCTCCTATTCAATATTGATCGATGCAAAGAATCTGCTGCTGGTTCATGCTTATCTGCGGAGCCCTGGAAACAAAGTCTCAATTCTATTTTTCTGAAGCAAACCACCTGGAACCGCAATGGAGATGGGAAGCCGGAATATCGTTCGGCCTCATGAATTGTCTCACAGATTTAGGTGGAGGTAAGGGAACAGGTACAAAATTCATCAAAGACATCAATTGGAATTCTTCACATGGATGTGGAGGAATTTATACTTCTTTCACTCACCTTGATAAGATTACAATTGAATTAGCATGGAATGGCGGAACAATTAGCGCAGCGGACAGCATACTTCATAAGGACAGATCAGAGGGTCGTAACAGATATCTGAGAAATCTGCATTTCAAAAGCAGGATTTCCGAATTTTCTCTTATCCTCCAATTTCATCCATTCTTCTTTAGACAGATTCGAAACGTTCCTCCCTTATCTCCATATTTACTTGCTGGAGCTGGAATATTCAAATTCAACCCACGTGCATTGCTAAACGATAGATGGATGGATCTTCAACCTCTTCATACTGAAGGCCAGGGATTCAGGGAGTATGGAGAAAGAAAGGAGTACAAACTTGAACAACCCTGTTTGGTAACCGGAACAGGTATTAAGATAGAGATTTCAGCCAGGTTGATGGCAAGATTTGAATTTATCTATCGTATTCTTTTCACTGATTATCTGGATGATATCAGTACACAATATATTGACCCCTCAGTTTTCTCCAGATATTATTCTCAATTCAATGCCCTCCAGGCAGAGAGGCTGGCCGACAGGCAGGGAGAACTTATTCTATTCCATCATACTCAACCGGGAGCCATCCGTGGAAATCCAGCCAATAAGGATGCATACTTCAGTTTCAATTTGAAATTGGGTGTAATTATTAACAGGGGAAGACGAAACTAACAATTGGAACTGTAATCCCCGCACTTCATACCGCTTTAGCTTACCTCCGGAATCTAAATAGGTTAGATTTGCGTATTGTTTGCTCGTACCCAATTTGAATATTTCAGTCTTAAATGCTAATGTGATGGGTACAGATACTAATACACTTGATAATTTTGAAAGTCGTTTCTCCTTTGCTCCATTGATAAGATCATGGAAAAAAGTGATTGATGGTGGCAGAGAGGGAAACCGGGAATTATACCAGCAACTGCTCGATGAGGTTTCGGCTTTTCCGGAATTGCTGGTTCCAATCGCCGATGAATCATTGTTCGTTAAACACGAAGGTCTTATCAACAGGATGATGAGCACCGTATTTCCTGTAACGCTTAGCGAGGAACAGGACCTGTTTGCAATCAGTCTCCCCTTTCAATACAAAGTCATTTATTCCTCAAAGATTTTCAAACACCAATTCCTGGATGAAAATCATATGATACGCATGCCGGATGCAGAAACGGCAAAAAGACTTTTAGACGAAAAAATAGCAGGAGCCTACCAGCTTATTCTAAACAGATTATACAATGTGAAGGTTGAAGGGAAAATTACTTCGGTACATCCTTACAAATGCCCAATTTCTGGACTGGACAAATTCATGGAGCTTGAGATCGATACACGTTTCATTGATGTATATGCTAAGTATGATTTACCGAGTTTACCAACTGAATGTGTGGGGTGCTTTAGAGTGACGGATATAATGAATAACAAGACCCTTCATGAAAATATCCGTTATCAGGATTTTATTTATGAAGGAATGGTGGTTCTATACATTAGAGAGGTTACAGACAGAGAGATCATCAACAAGATCAAGAATAGTCTGTTGCATATTCATTCTTTCGCGGATGAAAAAGTATTCGATGACCTCGAATATCAGATGCAAAACCTGCTGTATGTTCACAACCTTCACACGGCTATTAAGCCATTCTTCAAGGTTAACAATCACCTGGTATTGTCAGAGATTCTAACAACTAACACAACCGCCAAAAAATACCCAATACCTGATCATAAGCAATATGAATTGTATAAGAATATACTTGCAAATTTTTCCGAGCGCAAGGAAGCATTGCTGGTGAATGATATTAATGAAGAAGCGCTTTATAAGTACCCTTTCCTATACATTCTACATGAGCATCGCTTCAAGAGTGTTATTCTTTGTCCGCTTTTCAATGATGACAAGAACCTGCTTGGATTATTGATCATCGCGCACAGAACTGAAACGTTCACAAAGGAACACATTGCCAGAATTGAACCTGCTATTCCACTTTTTGCATTGGCATTGGAAAAGAGCCAGGAGCAGTTGGACCACCAGGTTGATAAAGTGATCAGGGAACAGTTTACAGCAGTCCAACCAGCTGTTGAATGGAAATTCACTGAAGCTGCGCTGAGTCACCTTACCCGTTTGGCGAGAGGGGAACAGAATAAAATAGAGCCCATAATATTTGATGAAGTATTTCCTCTTTATGGTGCAGTGGATATTCGCAATTCTTCAGTTGAAAGAAACAACGCCATCCAATCAGATTTACTAGAACAGCTAGAGATGGCTGGCGAGATTATCAGATCGGCACACAACCAGGTTGCATATCCCTTGTTGGAAGAACTACTATTCAGAATCGGAAGATATCGGGATTCTGTTTCAAACATCCTGTTTGCGGAAGAAGAAACTGCTATTCATAATTTTTTGTCGGTAGAATTGATTGGTATACTGAAGCATCTTGCGCAGGTAATCCCTGCCATTGAGAAGAAGGTTAATCAATACCTCTCTTCGATAGATTCACCGGTGAAGATGTTGTATCACCATCGGAAAGAATATGAAGAAAGCATTTCAAGGATCAACAACGAAGTAGCTGCGTTTATTGATGGAGAACAGGGTGAAGCTCAAAGCATATATCCCCATTACTTTGAAAGATTTGTAACGGATGGGTTAGATTTCAATATATACATCGGACAAAGCATATCGCCAACAATTGCTTTCGATGAGTTCTATTTGAAAAACTTAAAGATGTGGCAACTCTCCACCTTGGTAAGAACAGCACAATTGACACATCGACTTGAAAAGGAATTGCCACTTCCTTTGAAAACCACACAACTCATACTTGCACATAATAATTCGATCTCTATTAGTTTTAGGACGGCGGAAAGGAAATTTGATGTTGATGGAGCATATAATATCAGATACGAAATAATGAAGAAGAGGATTGATAAGGTGAGATTGAAGGACAGTAATGAACGACTTACCCAACCTGGAACGGTTGCCATTGTATATTCCCATCCCAAAGAGGCACAGGAATATATTGGATATATTGAATTTCTGCAGAGCCGAAACATGCTCAAGGATGAAATTGAAAAATATGACCTGGAAGAATTGCAAGGAATTAGCGGGTTAAAAGGCCTCAGGGTCTCCGTCAATTTCGACCAAATGCCTGATCCCATACCATCCCCATTACAGGAAGGATCGAGAAAACTCCAATTTAATCCCTCGGAGTTGTAGAATTATTTCCACTATTTTCCTGAATTTAGTGTCATAGTGTAGCCTTGACCGTAATAAACCATCCTCTTAGACGGGCATAGTTTTATGATTTTCCATATAGAGCACCAAAAATCCTTTTGTCTGAATGTTTGATGGAAATTTTTCAATTAGGCTTGCTTCCGCAAGGCCTTGCACTCTCTTCTTCTTATCAATGATCCTATTCCTGGGATCCTGTTCCGATAAGCAAGCCGTGATCTATCCTACGCCTGATGGGTACGACCTGAACAGGCCCATTGTCTATAAGTTACCCCCCGAATTGGATGAGATCTCGGGTTTGGAGTATTATGAGAAAGACGGATCAATCTTCGCGATCCATGACGAAAGAGGGTGGCTTTATAAACTCACCTTAGGAGATGAAATCAAAATAGAGAAATGGAAATACACTCGTGGCGCAGACTTTGAAGATATAACCATGGTTGACAGTACTTTCTATGCTTTGAAGAGTAACGGCAATCTGGTGGCTTTTAGATTCTTAAGTGCCATTGAGGTAACCGAACAGATCTACCGACTTCCTAAACACCCAAAGAAAGAATTTGAAACCTTATACTATGATAGCTCAAGGGGACAATTAATTTCCATCTGCAAGGATTGTGAGGCTGATGCGAAGAACACTGCCGGTGCTTTTGGTTTTAGCCTTACAGAAAGGAAGTTCATTGACTCTCCTGTATTTATAATTGATGTATTGGATATAGAAAAGGCTGTTGGAGATAAGATATCGAAATTCAAGCCTTCTGCGGCAGCGATCAATCCCAAATCTGGAGAGCTATTCATAATATCATCAATAAATAAATTGTTGGTAATAATAGATAGGAATGGAAAGGTGGAAGATGCATTTGCCCTTGATGGCAAGATGTTTAAGCAACCGGAAGGACTAACTTTTTCTCCTGAAGGCGACCTCTATATTTCAAATGAGGCGGGTGACCTGGGTGCACCCAATATTTTATTATTTAAATACAGAGAAAGAGCAAAACAATGAAAAATTGGCTGATTGTTATTCTGGGTTTGACCATTTCCTGCTCTTGTTTTGCGCAGCAAAAAGATACCATCCTCAGTAGAATTGTACTGATTGGAGATGGCGGAGCCTTGATCAATGGGCAACAACCTGTTGTGCAGGCGATCAAAAATAAGGTGCCCCTTAATGCGAAAACTACTATCCTTTACCTGGGTGACAACATTTACAAGATTGGTTTGCCCGATGACTCTTATGTGGGTTATAATGAAGCAAGGGTAGTCCTGGATTCCCAGGTTTCAATTGTTAGAGGAACGGCCACAAAGGTTTATATGATTCCCGGAAATCATGATTGGAACAATGGTGGACCCGGTGGTTATGATGCAATTCTTAGAGAACAATTGTATGTTGATTTGCTTGATAGTAAGAATGTGAAATTCTTCCCGGAGGCGGGTTGTCCTGGTCCGGTTGAAATTGCAGTAAATGATGAAGTGGTGATTGTAGCGATGGATAGCCAGTGGTGGCTGCATCCTTATGACAAACCTGGTGTTGAATCAGATTGTCCATATAAGACAAAGGATGAAGTGCTTGCACAATTGCAGGATATCCTTACTAAGAATTATAAGAAGCTGGTCATACTTGCAACCCATCATCCATTCAGAACTTATGGAACGCATGGTGGATACTACGGGTTCAAGCAACATGTTTTCCCATTCACTGACCTCAGACCAAATCTCTTTATTCCAATGCCTGTAATTGGGTCAATATATCCAATCTCAAGAGGCGTATTTGGTAACATTCAGGATTTAAAACATCCTATCTATCAGAATATGATTCGTGATATTGAACAGGTGACCAAGAACCATCCAAATCTAATCTATGCTTCCGGCCATGAGCATAGTTTACAACTTATAAAAGATACCGGACAATACTATGTGGTTAGCGGAAGCGCATATAACTCTACTCGTGTCTCCAAATCAAAGAGAACATTGTTTGCAACACCTGAACATGGTTATGCAGTTCTTGAAGTTTCAACGAATAAGAATGTAAATATTACTTTTTATACCACTGGACCTGATAGTACAAAAGAAGCCTACACTACTAATCTTCTGAATTTCTCCAAGCTGCCTGAATTGCCAAAGGACACTACTAAGCCCGTGGCAGAATGGAAGGACAATGTCTTGGTAGCAGCTAGTTCAAAATATAAAAATGCGAGCGCCGGAAAGAAGTTGATCCTTGGTAAAAATTATAGAAGGGATTGGGGTACGCCAGTAGCTATGAAGATGTTCAACATCCAGAAAGAAAAGGGAGGATTTAAGATCCTCAGCCTTGGAGGAGGAAAACAAACGAAGTCCTTAAAATTGATTGACAAGAATGGAAGGGAATGGGCATTGAGAACAATTGACAAGGATCCTGAAAAAGCAATACCTGAGAACTTAAGAAATTCGATTGCTCAGGACATTGTGCAGGACCTCATTTCCGCAGCAAACCCATATGCTCCGCTTACAGTTCCTACCCTTGCTAAAGCAACAGGTGTTGTTCAGGCAACTCCGGAAGTATTTTTCGTTCCTGATGATCCTGCCTTCGGATATTACAGACCTCTTTTTGCAAATACAGTGTGCTTTTTGGAAGAAAAAGAGCCAATACCCACCGGAGTAGAAACCAAGAGCACACAAAAGGTATTGGATAAAATGGTGGAAGATAATGATCACTTAGTGGATCAGAAAGCAGTATTAAGAGCAAGATTATTGGATATAATGATCGCGGATTATGACAGGCATTTTGACCAATGGAGGTTCAGTGAGTCAGATACAGGAAAAGGGAAGATCTATACTGTGATTCCAAAGGATCGCGACCAGGCTTATTTCTACTCTGATGGTTTATTCATGAAATACATCACAAGAAACCGACTTCCTTTCTTGAAAGGATTACGATATAATATTCCACGCATTAATTGGCTTGGTTTCACTTCCAGAGATTTCGATCGGATCTTTTTAAATCAGCTTGACGCCAGTGCCTGGAACGAAGTCATTGTCCAATTTCAGAAAGACTTTACTGACTCCGCTGTCTGGGAAGCAATGAGAAAATATCCGCCTGAGATCTATCCCATTCATGGTGAGACCATCGGGAAAAAATTAATCAGCCGAAGAGCTTATTTGCAAAAACAGGGAATGCGATATTATCGGTTCATATCAAAATATGTGAACATCATCGGCAGCAATAAACCTGAGTATTTCAAAATCACTGGTACAGATAGTGGACTGCTGGTTCGTGTATACGCTATGACCGAGAAGAGTGATACCAGTTTCAAAATGTACGAGCGCAGCTTTGTTTCCAGAATTACGAAAGAACTTCGACTTTATGGGTTAAATGGAAATGATGTGTTTGATGTTGACCCTTCTGCAGATGGGAAAATGCGATTGAGGATCATTGGTGGCAAAGGAAACGATAGCTTCTCGGTAAAAGGCAGTGTCGCGAATTATATTTACGATTATACGGCTGAACAGAATTCCCTGTCTGCAGGCAGGAGAACAAGGAATTTTTTCTCCCCTGACGTCCACGTGAATGATTACGAAAGGATTGAGTTCAAATATAAACAGAGTAGATTTCCAAAATTGAACATAGGGTACAACCAGGAGGATGGATTCTTTTTTGGTCCTGGATTATGGAGAAGAACTTATGGATTCAGAAAAGAACCTTTTGCAACTGATCAGCGACTTGCTACATTTTTTGCTGTGAACCGTGGCGCATACCAGATAAATTATTCTGGGGTATTCAATCACGTGATCCGTAATAAAGACCTGCTGATCAACGCTCAGATTGTAAATCCTGTTCTCAATAATTTTTATGGACTTGGGAATAACACGGAACAAAAGAAAGATGTGCCTATTGAATTCTATAGGGTTCGATACAGATTCATGGAAGCGGATATCCTGGTTCGTAAAAGAACGTTTGGAGGAATGGTGAGCTATTATGCCGGACCCACCTTATTTCATTATTGGAACCGCTATGAGGACAATAATGATAAGATCCTTGGCCAACCTTCATTAGTTCAATTGGATTCCCTCAGTGTATACACCAATAAAACATATCTGGGTGGAAAATTGGGAATTGACCTTAACAACCTGAATAACGAAATGTTTCCAACCAGAGGCATTACATGGAATACGCAATTCTCATTTCTTGCCGGAATGACTGATAAAAGTGGAGCACTAACAAAAATTACTTCCGACATGGTTGTATATGCCAGCATGGCGCAGCCGGCCAATACTGTGATGATCCTTAAAGTTGGAGGTGGACACATCTTCAATAAGAAATTTGAATATTTCCAGGCGCTAAACCTGGGAGCGAATAATTTCCTGAGAGGTTTCAGAAAAAATAGATTTAGTGGTAACTCACTTTTCTATACAAGTCTGGAAGTGAGACAAAAATTATTCAATTCAAAATGGTACATCATTCCCGGAGAATTTGGATTGGTAGGATTTGGAGACATGGGACGAGTTTGGTACCATGGTGAATCATCCAAGAGATGGCATACAGCATTTGGAGGCGGATGTTATTATGTTCCATTCAATATGGTCATCGTATCCGCAACAGTTGGATTTTCCGAAGAACAAAGACTTTTTAATTTTTCAATAGCAACAAAACTGAATCTCACATTCTAATTGCAGTACATGGAGTATCACAATATTTATAAAAAGGTTGAAAGTTTCGTTAGAGAATTGTATGAGAAAAACCAGACTGGCAACCTGCACTTTCATACTCTGGAACATACTGAAAATGTAGTGGACCACGCAAAAGAGATCTCTGCTAATTATCAACTTGATGAAAAGGATCAATTCATTCTTTACGCGGCCGCATGGTTTCATGATGTTGGACATCTTTTCACTGATCCGGCAAAACATGAAATAAGAAGTGTAGAGATCATGAAAGAATTTCTTACCAAATTGGGAGTTGGTGAGGATATCATAAAGGAGATCGGCGACTGCATTCTGGCTACCAGGCTACCAAGAAATCCGCATAACCAGCTACAGGAAATTATTTGCGATGCAGATACTTATCACCTGGGTACGAAAGAATTCAAATCAACCAATAAACAATTGAAGAAGGAGTATTCCCTCAGAAATGTTCCAGAGCCTGCTGAAGGTTGGCAGAGAGGAACTTTGAATTTCATGGAATCTCATCACTATTTTACTGACTATGCCGCAAAAAAATTGGAAAAGGGAAAGCAAGAAAATATCGAAAAGCTGCGGAAAAAGATAAACGATTCAGGAGGGGAGCCTATAAACATTGCTCAATCCACAGGTTTGTTTGGAGATACTCCTAAGAATGAAAAAGATGGAAAGCAAAAGAATACTTTATTGAGCAGAGGTATTCAGACCATGTTACGGTTAACTTCTGACAATCATCTGGAGTTAAGTAATATGGCGGATGGTAAAGCAAACATCCTGATATCCGTGAATTCAATTATTATTTCAGTGATACTTACGGTTTTGGTTCGAAGGCTTGAGGTTGATACCCATCTTATAATTCCAACCATAATATTTCTTACATCTTCAGTGGTCACTATTGTACTGGCCATTCTTGCTACACGACCCAAGATAAGCCAGGGCGTATTTAGCAGAGAAGATATAATGAACAGGAAAACGAATCTCTTATTCTTTGGGAATTTCCATAAGGCTTCTTTGGAAGAGTATGAATGGGGAATGAGCCAGATGATGCGTGATCAGGACTATCTGTATGGGACCCTGATTAAAGACATACATCAGCTTGGAGTTGTTCTGGGAAGAAAATACCGGTTGCTAAGGATTGCCTATATAGTCTTTATGATTGGAATAATAAGTTCTGTTCTCGCCTTTGCACTGGCTGTTATACTTCAAACAACAGGAAGCCTTCCCTCGGCCAATTCTGCAAACGCACCTTACTAAAACAAGACGAACATAGATGAGCGTGGGTCAAAACATAACATCGCCAGGTGGCTTACCAGTACGCAGGCAATATCGTTACAAGCTGATGCTGGTGATCGCTCTCACCTGGACATTTTTGGATACGCTTTATATAATTCTAAAATACAGGGTAGTAGGTTACGTTACAAAGTTTTTATTATTTGAGTATAATGATAGTCGCGCGATCTTATACAGGGCTATAATAATCTTCATATTCAGTGGCATTATTGGCTACCTCCTTACTGCAAGATTTAGACAGAATGGAGTTGAAATGGCATTGTGGAAGAGCTTCATGCTAAAAACCATTAGTCTTTTGGTGGTGGTGTTTACGATGAATTTTGTCATCCATATCACCTACATGATGGCAATTTCAAAGCTTTCATTGCCCAATGCTCTCAACGAATTTGTGCATGATGCATTTTACACTCAATGGTTACTTGCCAAGATTCCTAACTGGGTCATGATCTCCCTCTTTGTTCAGTTGTTAATTGCGATCAGTGAAAAATATTCTCCCGGAATTTTCAGGGATATTTTTTTCGGTAAATATGTTCAGCCTCAAAACGAACGGAGGATTGTGATGTTCATTGATCTGAAAGATTCAACGCCAATTGCAGAGAAGCTTGGACATAATGAATACTTCATGTTCATTAGAGATTTCATTAACTATGTTTCGATTGCCATGATAGAGTTCGATGGGAGGATCTATCAATATGTTGGGGATGAAGTGGTAGTTTCATGGAGATATAGTCTTGTAAATATTAAAAAGTGCATGGCTGCCCTGATTGAGGCGAGAAGGCTGCTTCAGAAAAACGGACATCGCTTCAGAAGAAAATATGATATCGTTCCGGAGTTTCGTGCGGGCATTCACGTTGGAGACGTGACGATTGGAGAAATTGGTGTGATCAAAAAAGATCTTGCGATGAGCGGCGATACCATGAATACCACCGCAAGAATTCGCTCTGCATGTAGCGAGCTAAATCAAAAGTTCATAGTATCAAAAGATTTCATTGACCTTATTGACTTGAAGGAATGGCAATCTGAAAGCCTTGGAAAAATTGAATTGAAAGGAAAGAAGGATGACGTTGAATTGTATGCGTTGAAGATATAGGAAGAGTGTTTGAATGTTTGATTGTTCGATTCCTTCTTTGCGTATTTCTCTGCTTCTCTTTTTCTCTGCGGTAAAATCCTGGCGCACCTTTCTATCTTGGCGAGTCCTGAGCGAAGTCGAAGGGGCGGTTAGATATTTAATCTCTACTTCGGCAAATGAGCAATCAATTCTATCTCTATACTCACCTCCGCCATATATAGCCTACTTATCTGCACCCAGGTTGCAGCAGGAAAATCATTCTTATAAAAAGGTTTCCTGACATGATTGGCCTGCTTCACAGCTTCGATGTCCGTGGTAAATAAATTCTCCTTCACTACATTCTGGAAACTTGCGCCGAAGTGCTTAAGTGTTCTTTCAAGATTGGTATAAATATTTTTCAGTGCAGTTGCGGCATCGCCCCTTGAAACAGTCCCGGATATGTATAGAACATTATCCACCTTAATTGCCTGGGTATAGCCAGCCGAGGTATCTTGTTTCTCAGCTGATCCCCAATGAAATTTTTCTTTGGTTATGTTGGACTGTGCGCAGGCAAGTTGAAATAGTCCGAGGCAAGCAAGGAGGAAGAGGGAGTGTTTCATTATGAGGAAGTTTGAAAGTTCGAGAGTTCGAGAGTTTGAAAGTTTGAATGTTTGAATGTTTGAGTGCTCATTTTCAAATTCTCAAATTATCTACTTTTCAAATTAATTCGCCTGACCAAACATTTCTTTCACCTTCATTAATAACTCGGTCTTGGTAATAGGAACGCCCATGATCTTATTGTAACCTTTTGCATCCACCATGTATTGATCGCGAATGATCTTTATCAATTGACCGTTATTAATTTCAGGAATTAGGACTGTATCAAAATCTCTGATGATCTGTCCAAGATTTTTCGGGAAAGGCCGAACATAACGCAGATGAGCATGTGCTACTGAATATCCTTCTGCCAACAAATCAACAACTGCGCTTTTAATGGCACCATAAGTACTGCCCCATCCCAGAATTAGTAGCTTACCTTTTTCAGGACCATTATCGATCTTCTGTTCCGGAATGTAGTCTGCAATCTTATCTACTTTTTCCTGCCGAATTTTTACCATCAACTGGTGGTTATCGGGATCATAACTGATGTTCCCTGTAACATTTTGTTTTTCCAACCCTCCGATCCGATGCTCAAGTCCAGCAGTTCCTGGGATAGCCCATGGTCGCACCAGCTTTTCGTCCCTCAGATAAGGGAAAAACTGTTCTTCGTCAACCTTTAATTCTGTCTTGAAGTTTACTGTAATAGATGGTAGATCCTCAGTCTTTGGAAATCTCCAGGGTTCAGCACCGTTAGCGATATATCCATCGCTCAGGAAAATTACAGGCGTCATATGCTGAACAGAAATCCTGACTGCTTCATAAACGGCATCGAAACAATCACTGGGAGTGGAAGCTGAAACAATCGGCATGGGACATTCTCCATTCCTTCCATAATATGCCTGAAGCAGATCACTCTGTTCTGTTTTAGTAGGCAGACCAGTTGAAGGCCCGCCTCTCTGAATGTCGCAAATAAGCAATGGTATTTCAAGCATGACGGCCAGGCCCATCGCTTCAGCTTTTAATGCCATTCCCGGACCGGAAGTGGTTGTGACACCCAGACTTCCTCCATAACTGGCGCCAATGGCCGCACAGATACCGGCAATTTCATCTTCAGCCTGGAAAGTCTTGATACCAAAATTTTTATACCTGCTTAATTCGTGCAAAATATCAGAAGCTGGAGTAATTGGATAGGAACCCAGGAAGAGTTGAAGCCCGCTTTTCTGTGAAGCGGCAATCAAACCATAGGCAACCGCCTGATTTCCCATGATGCTCCGGTATACACCAGGAATCATTTTCGCCTTTTCAACCTTATAAGTTGTAGTAAAGGTTTCAGTGGTATCTCCATAATTATAACCGGCCTGCAGTGCTTTAATATTACTCTCCAGTATCTCTGGTTTCTTACCAAACTTATCCTGGAAGAATTTAATTGTGTTCTCCATCGTCCGATTATACATCCAATAAAGGAAGCCCAGGACGAACATGTTCTTTGCCCGGTCCTTTTCCTTTGTACCCATTGTAATTTCCTTCAACGCTTCACGGGTCATTCGGGTGACATCCATACGGATCACTTCATAATTATCAAGGCTGCCATCATCCAATGGATTCACACCATCAGGATAGTTCGCCAGTCTGAGATTCTTACTATCAAAACCATCAGTGTTTGCAATGATCTTCCCACCCTTCTTCAAACCCTTCAGATTGGTTTTGAGAGCAGCTGCATTCATTGCTACGAGGACGTCACATTCATCACCCGGAGTAAAAATATGGTCTGAAGAAAACCTGAGCTGATATCCGCTAACACCTGGCAGAGTGCCCTGAGGTGCCCGGATCTCGGCAGGAAAATCTGGGAATGTGGCCAGATCAATGCCAAGCAACGCTGTATTATTGGTGAATTGGGATCCTGTAAGCTGCATACCGTCGCCACTATCCCCGGCAAATTTGATCACTACGTCTAGAAGAACTTCTTGTTTACGGTTCATTTTGGAAAACTTTTATAAAGTCCGGATTCAACACGGACGGAGGTTTGCGAATTTACAACAAGATAATAAGGCGAGTGAATCAAAAGTGCAATTTTGGTAATGATAAATTGGGAAAAATAAGGCTCAATGAAGCAATGAAAGATAAAAAATCCTAAAAAAACGCAAGTCACTATAAGCATTGACCAAATTCAGTCATCTTTGTTTGTTCCAAACTCATCCCATGCGCCTAAAGTTTCTCTGTGGATTTTTATTATCGTTTTTGATTTCACAAGGGCAGCTCGATACAGCTGCTATTTCCGCCAAACTTCGTGAGAACAAAGAATTAAGCAAAAATGTGGTTTGCCTCATCTTTAAAAATGGTAAGGTCCTTTATAAAAAGGATACTCCTGAATTTACAGTAAAGGCTCAGCAAAATATCGGAGCAACCAGTCAATGGCTGACCGCTGCATTGGTTATGACCTATGTTCAGGAAGGCAAACTTTCTCTGGACAGCAAGGTCAGTCAGTTCATACCAGAATATTCAAAATATAGCAAAGGTTACATCACAATCAGGCACTGCCTTACTCATGCCACAGGGATAGAATCAGACTTCAACATCAGCAAGCTATTTCAAAAAAGCAAATTCAAAACGCTGGAAGAGGAAGCATTGGCATTTGCAAGTAAAAGGGAGATTGAAACAAATCCAGGTACTGAATTCAAGTATAGTAATATTGGATTTGCACTTGCAGGCCGGGTGCTCGAGATCATTTCAAAGAAAGGATTTGAAAGGATCATGGCGGATAGGATATTAAGACCTCTCGGAATGCGGGGATCAAATTTTACAAACGAAGATTTCAACGCCGCTATTGATCCATTTATGGGTGGCCGTTCAACCGCAAATGATCTTACAAATTTTCTAACCATGCTCCTTAACAAGGGGGTTTTTAATAATAAACAAATTCTTACAGAAGCTTCTGTGAATACCATTTTGAATATGCAAAGTCCGGGACCACTCAAGAATGTCCCAAAGCCTGTAGAGGGATTTACATACACAAATGGAGCCTGGATAATAGAGCAGGATGCAAAAGGAAATACTACGGCTGCAACATCACCAAGCCTTTCTGGTACATGGCCAATTGTAGATATCTGCCGTGGTTATACCCTGGTTGTCTTAACCAATGGTCTCAAAAATCCACCTGACAAGAATTTCTATCTTGATCTTAAGGCAATCATTGATGAGGGAATCCCTGCAAAATGTAATTAGTTTCGAGTTTGGAGTTTCGGGTTTAGAGTTAAACACACTTTTGACGTTGGCAGTTGACCATTGTAGTTGATCCCAATTTCTAATTACGAATTCCTAATTCCTCCTAATCAACTAATCAACAATTCCCCCTAAATTAGAGGATTGACCCCCAACAGACTGTCCCTTTCTAAACTGCAATCAACTGAGTAAATGAACAGGTTCTTCAGGCTTCTTCCTTTAGCGCTGAAACTAATGCTGATTGGCCTTGTGCCTTTGTTGCTACTAATCTCCATTGCTATACAATTGTATGTTGAAAAAACGCAGAAGATTGATCTGCTGGGAAGCTATATTTCAAGCATCCATCAATCAAATGCCATTACGCGATTGATCGATGAATTGCAGTCGGAGCGTAAATACAGTTACGACTATGCCCTGAGAAAAGATTTCAAGGCTGAAATGATGAGACAGCGTCCTGTTACTGATTCTATTATTCATTTTCTTGAAACCAATCATGACGATAACCTCGCTGATTTCAAAAAATATACATTTCTGAAAGACTTAAATGATGTAAGAAGCAAGACCGATAGTGGAAAGTACCCAGCTAACCAGGTGATGCATTTTTACAGCAATAGTATCTTCCGGCTTAATACACTAAATGGAAATCCGCCCGTCGGAAATATTTATCTGGAAAATATCTATCGGGACCTCACATCGCAGAAGATATTATCGGAAATGATAACCTATTTGGGAATTCTGTGTGCCAATGTTTACAATGTTCTGTATACAAGGCAATACATGATTGAAACCCTGGTAGGAAGCTATGGCGTTTACCAGGTTTACAAAACATATGATGAAGAGTTTTTATTAAAAGCTGATTCCGCTGTATTGACACAATATCGAAGCATTAGAGATCAAACTGATCTGAAGCCAGCAACGGAATACCTGGATACCGTCTTTAAGAAATTTTCATTCGATAGCACATACGATTATACTTCATGGAACAGAGTTTCCAGCAATGCCATAGAACAACTTCGTCATTTCCAGCAATCCATATTAAAAACAGCAGAAGATAAAACAAATGCTGTTTACACGAGAGAGCGGAAAGCAAAGCAACAAACATTGATTTTTTTGATCGTATCCATTGCAGTGGTAATTGCTATTGTGGTTTATACAATCAATGTAATTAATCAGATGCTGAAGGAATTGAAAACCTCTGCGTTAAGGATTGCGGAAGGCGCGAACGGCCATCACATCAAATCAATTCCACAGGATGCTATTGGAAGTCTTGCGCATTCAATTTCCAAAATAGACGAGAATCAAACTATGGTGGCCGAAGCAGCAGCGGCCATCGGAAAAGGGAACTTTGATGTTCAACTCCAACCAAGAAGTAAGGATGACACACTAACAAATGCGATTCTTCAGATGGAGGCCAACCTCAAGCAGCTAATGAAGGAGAATTTAGAAAGGAAAGAAGAATTCATGCAATTGGCTGAATTTATGCCCCAGATGATTTGGACTGCTGGCCAGGATGGTCAGCCAATCTATTATAATACCCGATGGTATGAATACACTGGTTTGGAAAAAGACTCCGACCGCACACAAAGATTAAAAGTGGTGCATCCTGATGACATTGCCGTTGCAACAAATAGCTGGAGATCTTCAGTTGAAACCGGAATGCCATTTCACCTTAAATACCGTCTGCTGGATAGAAAGGCAAATCATTTTAGATGGTTTCTTGTCCGTGCCTTACCTGTTAAAGACAAGGATGGAAAAATCCTCAAATGGTTTGGTACCATCACTGATATTCATGAGACACAAGTGATCAGTGATCAATTGGAAGAACTTGTGCGAGAAAGAACAGTGGAGTTGGAGCGATCAAATGATGATCTCCGCCAATTCGCGCATATTGCCAGCCACGATTTGAAAGAACCCCTTCGAAAAATCCAGATCTTCAGCAATCGTGTACATAGGGAATACAACGATGTGCTACCCTCGGCCGGCAAGCTTTACCTGGAAAAAGTTGAGAATTCTGCAGGGCGAATGTCCAAAATGATTGAGGGGATTCTCAATTATTCTCTTCTAAGTGAAAAAGTGCAAACGTTCGAGGCTGTAAACCTTAACGAAGTTATGAATGGGATACTAAATGATCTGGAATTATCAATTCAGCAAAAGCAGGCCAAAATTACTTTTGACCAACTGCCTACTATTCCCGGAATACCGATTCTCTTTCATCAGCTTTTCTATAATCTTCTCAATAATGCACTCAAATTTTCAAAGTCAGATATAACTCCAGAAATAACCATCACATCCAGATTTCTGATGTCTGGAAGCGGAAGCAGTAAACTCCCTCTTAGACCAGAATCAGACTATGTTGAAATAGTGGTTAAAGACAATGGAATTGGATTTGAAATTTCAGACACAGAAAGAATCTTCAACATCTTCACTCGGTTGAATTCAAAGGATAGGTATGAAGGAACCGGTCTTGGCCTGGCACTGGCAAGAAAAATCGTACAAAGGCATAATGGATTCATCTTCGCCGAGGGCAGGGAAAATGAAGGCGCAAGTTTCTTCGTTGTGCTGCCTGCTGAATAACCACCCTGTAAGCGGTTGAGCGAAGCAACACCCTGACAGGGTGTTGCCCTGACAGGGTGTTGCCCTGACAGGGTGTTGCCCTGACAGGGTGTTGCCCTGACAGGGTGTTGCCCTGACAGGGTGATACCCTGTCAGGGCATTTAAATAATCTTTAACCAACAGAATTTGTAATCACCTCTTGCTGCAATATATATTCACATCCTAATCTCTTCGCCAATATGGAATCCTCTTCTGAGGAAGGTGAGCAAGACACTTCCCGCATAACCCGATCACTTCTTGTATTTATTGCAATGCTTGCATGCAGTGATCCTGCAAAGGAAAAATCGGTTTTTGAGCTGGTAGTTTCGGAACCAGTTTCTGAGAAACCAGTTCCCGCAGTAAAGCCTGACATCAAAAAAAAGAAGAAGAAAATTTACCTCACGTTTGACGATGGCCCGAATAAGGGCACACGCAATGTTATGAGGATAGTGGAAGAAGAACAGGTGCCTGTCAGTTTCTTCGTCATTGGTGAACATACTGACGCAAGCCAAATGCAGCAAATACTCTGGGACAGTCTTCAATTAATGGACGATTCTGTTGTTGACATTTGCAACCACAGTTATACTCATGCCTGGCATAACAGGTTTGACAGATTTTACGAACAGCCCGATTCAGTGGTGAATGATTTTCAGCGATGTCATGACAGCCTAAAACTGGACAATAATATTGTACGAACTCCGGGGCGGAATAGCTGGAGAATTGATACTCTTCAATGTACAGATTTGAAGAAAAGTAAGACAGCCATCGATTCGGTGCAACAGGCAGGGTTCATTGTAATAGGATGGGATCTGGAGTGGCAATACGAACACAAGGAGCTTAAGTTGAAAAATAAGAATGATGAATTCCTGAATATGATCGACAGCTTATTTCTAAAAGGCAGGACCAAGGTGGTGGAGCATCTCGTAATACTAGCACATGATCAGGTGTATGCCGATCCTGAGGATTCTGCCGAATTGCATGATTTCATTAAAAAGCTTAAGAAAAAGCACGAGTACGAACTGGAACTTGTAACGAAATATCCTGGCGCCAGGAAAAATTGATAAGCGACCCTGTCAGGGTCTCGCTTCGCTCAACCGCTTACAGGGTGGGGAAGAATCAAATATGCCGAGGTTTTAATACTTTTAGACCAATTCCACTAACGATTTAGCTTATGAAGAAGATTTTTCCATTTCTGCTCGCCTTCTTAACGGGTGCATTTAGTTTCGCTCAGAACTCAAACGAAGCACCTTCTACCAAAGAGGGAGTTCTCTCAATCATGCATAGAGTGGCCGACTGGCAGATCAATTCCTACAATAAGGATGGATATAAACGTCCTCGCTGGGATTGGACAAATGCAGCTTGTTATACGGGCATAATGGAATTGGCCAAGATCAGTAAAGACAAAAAGTATGAGAATTTTGTATTTACTATTGGCGATAGTCTTGACTGGAACACTGGCCGCAGAAGATTTCATGCGGACGACTATTGCGTGGCACAGACTTTTTGCAATCTTTACTTCATCCACAAGAATCCAAAAATGATCGCGGCTTTCCAAAAGCTTGCTGATAGTATTGCAGCCATGCCGCATGATGAATCACTGGAATGGAAGAACAGGATTGCTGAAAGAGAATGGGCCTGGTGTGATGCCTTGTTTATGGGACCAACTGCCCTGGCATATTTATCAACAGCCACTGGCGATCCAAAATATCTTGATATTGCTACAAAACTCTGGTGGAAGACTACAGACTATCTCTATGATAAAGAAGAGAAATTGTATTTCCGGGACCAGACTTTCTTTGACAAGCGCGAAAAAAATGGAAAAGAAGTTTTTTGGTCAAGAGGCAATGGATGGGTAATCGCTGGGCTGGTAAGGGTTCTGGACAATATTCCATCTAACCATCCTGAAAGAAAAAAATTCTTGAAACTCTATAAGGAAATGGCTGAACGCGTTGCAGGTTTGCAGCAACCTGATGGAAGCTGGCATGCATCCCTCCTTGATCCTGCTTCCTATACCAATAAAGAAACAAGTGGAACAGGATTTTTTACTTACTCACTTCTTTGGGGGCTGAACAAAGGAATATTGAAAAAGAAAAAATACTGGCCAGTGATTGAAAAGGGATGGAAAGCACTAACAGAATCTGTTCACCCTGATGGAATGCTGGGATATGTCCAGGCTATTGGAGCTGCGCCTGGGCAATCAGATGCGAACAGCACCGAAGTCTATGGCGTAGGTGCCTTCCTGCTTACTGGAAGTGAAATGTACAAGTATCTGAAAAAGTAAATCCCCCCAGCGAAGTCGAGAATAAAACTAAACCGCGAAGACACCAAGACGCCAGGAACGCCAGAAGATTTTGCGTAACCTTGCGCCTTTGTTTCCTGGCCACAAATCCCCTAAATCGCACTTTTATTTACATAGGCCTGATAAGGTTCATTTGTAGTTGATCTATTCAGCATGGCTGAAGTCAGCACATAATCTGCCGTTTTGCTATTTCCAGCGATGATGATGTTAGCATGAATGGCCGTAGTCAACAGCAGATCAACATCACTATCATCAGGATGAGTGTTTGACGGGCCATTCAGGAAAATGATTATATCGATCCTTCCTTCATAGATCATCCCAACTAATTGCTGGTCGCCCCCAATAGGACCGGATGGCAACTTGACCACAGGTTGATTAAGAGTTCCCTCAAGAATATTTCCGGCCGCCCCTGTAGCAATCACCTCATGCTGGTTCAATAAGTCTCTGTTATAATAAGACCATTCAATCAATTCAGTCTTTTTACTCTCGTGAGCGATAATGGCAATTCTTTTGGCGATGCTCATTGTATTTGAATTCATAATGTTCATGTTTGATAATAAAATACCTGTCTGCGAAAACGCACAGTGTCCAAAATCTATCTTAAAAGTGCAAATCGCCAGGCAATACAAAGTCTATTAAATAATCCGAACCTGTTTGCCTGCCTCCAACGCAAACTGTAGTAGTTGGGAATCCCTGACCGCAGATGTAGAAACAATTACAAGTTCTATTGATGCATCCGCAAAGATGGAGTTGATATCATCAACTATTTCCACTTCTGGATAAGTTGCAAGGGCTAGATTAGCAGTGACCCTGTCCTGCGTCTGGATTTTCTTTACATTAAAATTCTCTGACTGATGCTGAGTAAAATGATCTGTATTCATTCCTTCAGCAATCATTCCAACGTTTATATAATCCCGGTTTTTATTTATTTGAGTTGCCATATAATATTTTTTAATGAGTTAGATAATTCTGATACCCGCTTTCTTATATGGCTTAAAAAGATCTGATTCAGGTGAAGAAGTAATAATTCCAGATAATGATTGAATTGTTGAAATATGAAATGCTTCAGCTGTATTCAATTTTTCTGGTGTTGAAAGCGCAACCACCTGTCCACAGGATTTTATCATTGCTTTTTTTACAGCTGATTCTTCATAATGATGACCAGTGATCCCCAACTCAAGATCAATACTGCAAATTCCCAGGAAACAAAGGTCTGCCCTGATGGATTGAAAGAACTGAACTGTATCCGGACCTGAAGTGATCATGCTGCTTCTGAAAAATCTTCCACCTGCAAAAAACACCTCAATGTCATTCCTTTCTTCAAGCATGATCACGATCGGAAAGCTATTTGTGAAAATTGTAAGGCCAAGGTTTTTCGGTAACAGACTCGCCACTGCAAGTGTTGAGGTCCCGCTATCTAAAACGATAACCTGCTTCTCCTTTATTAACTGAATTGATTTTTTAGCCATTAATTGTTTCTGTCTGCTCGCAAAATTCGCACGCTCTTTCAGATCATGTGGACCCGGAGCGTGTGGGATCGCCCCACCTCTTACTTCCTGCAATAACTTTTGCGCAGAGAGTTCTTTTATATCACGCCTGATCGTGTCTTCACTCACCCGCAGCTCTTTACTCAACTGCGGCAAGAGAACTCTTTTCTCTTTTTGAAGCCATTCAAGAATATGATGATGTCTTTCTTCTTTAAGCATTTTCAGATGTCCTGCGAAATTATGCAAACATTTCAGCTTTTTGCAAGTTATTGCAAATACTTTGCCACACTCTTAACATAACAAAGGTTAACACTTTAATAATATGCCCTGATAGTCAGATACTTAAAACAAGATTAGTTGAAAAGCAATGTTTTGCAAGACGTGGACAATTTGACCGTTAATCATGTCTGCATTGAGCGAGATTGGCTCAAATTAATGAGAGTATTTTTATCTCTGGCATGAGACCAGATCTACAATAAAACTTCATATGGAATATTAAAAAGAAAAAAGCCCTCCTGTAGAAACAGGACGGCCTCTAACGATTGCTTGCCATATAAAAAAAACTTTGACTAACTGCTTATTATATACCCAATTATTCTAACTTCACGGCGCTTATTCGAAAATCGGCCTCATCGATTGCTTACTCTAACGATTGCCTGCTTTATTTAGAATAAACTCATTCTGAGATCAAATATAGAATGAGTTTTTAGTTTAAACCGGTCAAATTATGGGGGTTTTAATTACGCCAAAAGGATCGGCCATAGGCTGAAGCGCTTGCTGCCATTGCATTCCAGCCCAATTTTTTCATTATGCCCAACCGCTCTGCTGACATATTATTCCAATTGATCCACTCATTAGAAAAGGCAGAAAAAAGACATTTCAAACTATATATCAAACGGAGTTCTGCAAAGGAAAACCTTAAAATAGTTCAGCTCTTCGATGCATTGACAAGCTGAAGGATTATGATGAGAAACTATTGCTCAAAAAACTGGAAGGAATAGAAAAACCTCAGCTTTCAAATCTTAAGACACATCTATATAAACAACTATTGGCGAGTCTCAGGCTCCTGAAAAGCGCCGACAGCATTGACCTTCAATTGAACGAACAATTCGACTATGCCCATATCCTTTATAAGAAAGGATTATTTCTTCAAAGCCTCCGCATTGTGGAGCGAGCAAAAGAAATTGCGAGAGCCCATCAGAAATTTAATTTCTTAACGCAGGCAATCGCACTTGAAAAAAGAATTGAAAGCCTGCATATCACAAGAAGCCTTGAAGACAAAGCAGAACGGTTATCTGCAGAAGCAGTTGAGGTGAGCAGGCATATCGATATGGTTTCGCGGTTATCAAATCTTGCATTGCAGTTGAATAGCTGGTACATTAAAAATGGTCATGCGCGAAATGAGGAAGATGAAAAGGGGGTGAAGTCATTCATGAAAAAAAACCTGCCTCCTGATGCCCATGAACAAACTGGTTTTTATGAACAGCTTTATTTGTTCCAGAGTTATAGCTGGTATGCATTTATTCGCCAGGACTTTTTGCAATACTATCGTTATACTCAAAAATGGGTAGATCTTTTTCATGCTGATCCACTATTGATCCGAGTAGAGACAGGTCACTACATTAAAGGACTTCACAACTTGCTGAACGCTCATTTTGATCTGCGCAATTACGAGAAATTCGAGATTGATCTGAAAAGATTTGAAACATTTGCGAAAACTGCCAGGGTTCAGGATCATGATAACTTTAGAATACAGTCATTCATTTATATCACACAGGCCAAGATCAATCAGCATTTCATGCTGGGCACTTTCAAGGAAGGACTTTCTCTGGTGAAAGATATTGAAAAGAAATTGGATGAATACTCTCTATTCATCGATCGCCATCGGGTAATGGTACTGAATTATAAGATGGCCACGCTTTATTTTGGAAGCGGTGACCACGCTACCTGTATCGACTATCTGCAAAGGATCATCAATGATAACGTAGATCTCCGTTATGATCTGCAATGCTATGCGCGATTACTTCATCTTATTGCACATTATGAACTGGGGAATGTTGAGCTCATGGAATCTCTGACCAAATCAGTCTATCGCTTCATGGCGAAAATGAATAATCTTAACTGTTGTAGAAGAAGAGATATTTCGCTTTCTCAGGCATTCATTTCATTTTTCAAGGTCACGAATTGAAACAGGAATTAGAAAAATTTCTGCAAAAGATCAAGCAATTTGAAAAAAGTCGTTTTGAAACCCGCGCATTCGCATACCTCGATATCATTTCCTGGGTAGAAGGCAAGGTGTATAACAAAACCATGAGCAAGGTCATCTCTGAAAAATATCAGCAGAGTAAAAAGAGACGGTACATTGCGGAATCGTGAGACGTGAGTCGTGAGTCGTGAGACGTGAGTAAACCTTGCGCCTTAGCGTCCTTGCGGTGGAAAAAATGTTTGATTGTTTGAATGTTTGAATGTTCTCTGCTGTAAATTCTTCAACCTCGCGAAACCTTGCGCCTTAGCGTCCTTGCGGTAAAAAAAATAGAAGTTTACTTCCGCAGCGCCTCATAGATCGCTTCATGAACCTTTCCGCGAATATTCATACTACCCAACTTATTAAAGTTCGCTCCTGAAGAATTCACCCGATTCGAAAGAAAAATAAACACAAGATTGGATTTGGGATCTACCCACCAGCCAATGCCAGTAAATCCGGTATGACCATAAGTCAAGGGAGAAGCAGATAACGCGGGATAGGGTTCCGGGCGATTGTAATTATCTTTTTCTGGCTTATCAAAACCCAACCCTCTTCTGCTAATATCACTATTGTATGCAGTAAAATAATCTACCGTTTCAGGCTTGAAGAATTTCATTCCGTTAAGAGTGCCTTTATTCAGCAAGAGCTGTGTCATCTTCGCAAGATCTTCTACAGCGCTAAATAATCCGGCATGCCCGGCCACACCTCCCATCATTGCAGCTCCGGGATCATGTACATCTCCTTGAATTAATTGTTTGCGGAAATAAGTTTCGTCCTCAGTGGGAGCGATTCGTTCCAATGGAAATCGTTCCCGTGGCTTGAAACCCGTGGTGGTCATTCCTAAAGGCTCATAAAATGTTTTTCTAGCGTATTGATCAAGTGGCTGTCCTGAAATCGCTTCAACGATCTTGCCCAGGAAGATGAAATCGTTATCGCTATAAACATATCTTTCTGAAGAACCCATTGGACTCAGCAGAATTCTCTTATTCATCGTATCAATCCAGTCATTTCTGAGATATAGATTTTCTGCTACGCGAAAACTATGACTATCGTCAGAAGAGCTGCTATAATACAGAGGGGAAGCAATATTTCCATTCGCCGAATCGATGGTTTCGCGGTAAAATGGAATGAAAGACCTTAGTCCTCCCTGGTGAAGGATAACATCCCATAACTTAATATTTTCCTTGTCGCTGCCCCTCACCCATGGAAGATAATCACCAATAGTCTTATTCAGATCCAACCTTCCTTCATCATATAATTTCATCACTGAAATATTGGTAGCAACGATCTTGGTAACAGAGGCCAGGTCAAAAATTGTTTCAGTGGTCATCGGCTTTGGATTGGTCCATGCCATTTGTCCAAATGCTTTTTCATAAACAATTCGCCCATCCTTTGCAACAAGTACAACAGCACCAGGGTATGCCTGTTGGATAATCCCGTCCTGCACAATTGAATCAATGATGTTTAATTTAGTTTCATTGAACCCAACAGCTGAGGGTTGAATAGATGGGAGCAATGCAAGGTTTGTGATTCCATGCCCAAATTTCAACTCAGGACAAATAGTAACAGGAAGTGTCCCTTTAGGATATATTTTTCCCTCAAGAACATCTGCAGCAACATCCTGGGTGATGGCATCATCTTCATAACAGGCGACAAGTGTTTTGGTATCGCAAAATTTACCAAGTATGTAAGGATTGCCAAAAGCGAGCATTATTGTCCGGTTTTCAGACTGTAGTTGTTGAAGCAATTTCATTGCAGATGGAGTGATCCCATGATTATTCGCTGGAAACCGATTGTAGTTGTGAAGTCCAATGATCACAATATCATACCGGTTCTTTATCAAATCAAGCGTGGCCTGTGCTTGCTGTTCTGAAAGACCATAGTCAAAATAATAAACATGCGCCCCGTAATCATTCCGCATTCTTCCTGAAAAAGTGTTGTCATTGCGCAAGCCTAAACCCACATAAGCAACTTTCTCGAACTGCCTTGGCATCAATGGAAAAACTGCACCTTCATTTCTTCGTAATAAACTGATGGCTTGTTCAGCAACCTTTCTTCGCATTTCCGGGATTCCTTTATTCAAATCCTTTAACAGGTTTGAGGTTGAAACAGGGCGAACATTAGCAAGCCCATACTGATATTTCGCGTACAAAATCTTTTTAACACGCTTATCAATATCCTTCCATTTCAACTTTTTATTCTTGATTGCATCCTTGATACTAGCGATGGCAGCTGGAATATTTCCAGGAAGGCAAAGCATATCATTTCCTGCGATGAGAGATTCAGCGGAAGCCTGACCACCTGGAAAGAATTTAGTGACCCCCTGCATTTCAAGCGCGTCAGTAAACGTAAGCCCATCGTACTTCATTTCGTTTCGCAAAAGCTTTGTCACATTGTTATATGAAAGGGATGTTGCCCGGTTTGCGGTCTTATCGATTACGGGTATGTAAAGATGGGCGATCATGACGCTTCCTACTCCAGCTTCAAACAATCTCTTGAAAGGATACAATTCGAGGTCTTGCAACTGAGGTTTTGATTTGTTGATCACCGGAAGATCAAAATGAGAATCAACAGAAACATCACCATGTCCGGGAAAATGTTTCGCAGTTGCCATTGTTCCCACATCCTGCATCCCTTTCATATACTGAACGCCAAATTCCGCAACCTTGAATTTGTCTTCGCCAAAAGATCTGTCATTAATTACCGGGTTCAGGGGATTATTATTTACATCCACCACCGGAGCATAATTCACCTGTATGCCCATGCGCTTGCATTGCTCTCCAACTAACCGGCCATATTCATAAACAATCGAAGAATCCTTCATGGCACCCATCATCATCTGTCTTGGCAATGGCATAACGCTATCCATTCTCATTCCTAAACCATTTTCTCCATCGATACAAATGAGAATTGGAGTCTTTGCAAATCCTTGCATGCGATTGATGAAATTTGCCTGACTCAATGGTCCTCCCTGGAACATGCAGATACCGCCAACATTGTATTTTCGTACAGCTTCCTCTGTCTCCTTCCAATAAAGCAATGGCCTTCTTGTCTGAGGGGCAAAACCGGAACCGCGCACAACCATCAACTGCGCAATCTTCTCATCCGCACTAAGTGTTTTGAAAACACTGTCCACCCATGCATTCGCAGAAAGTTGGGAAGATTTTTGCGCCATGGAAAAAACGCTGATCATGGTTGCAATGAGACCTAATAGAGATTTATGAAACATTTTAGTCACACATTTATTGATGGATGAAATGGATTGGCAAGAATTAACTCTCTGAAACGCAATCCGTAAAATTAGGTTATAAACCATTTTTTCAAACTCGGAATTTGTTGATCGGTTGAATTACTGGAATTTCTGCAGAAAAAAATTAACCGCCAGGACGCCAAGACGCAAAGCAGCGCCAGAAATTCTTCGCGAAACCTTGCGCCCTTGCGTCTTAGCGGTTAAATCTTATTTATCCGGCATATAAATCTTCGCATCCAACTATTCGTGTAATATCTTTGATGAGATGGATATCATTCAGCTTCTGCCTGACAATATAGCGAACCAGATAGCCGCGGGAGAGGTAATACAACGTCCGGCAAGTGCGGTGAAAGAATTGCTTGAAAACGCTGTTGATGCAGGAGCAACAGAAATCAAACTCATAATAAATGATGCTGGAAAATCACTTGTGCAGGTAATTGACAATGGCCGGGGAATGAGTGAAACAGATGCAAGGATGAGCTTTGAAAGACATGCAACTTCCAAGATCAATACAATTGAAGATCTATTTCGTATACGTACCATGGGATTTCGGGGTGAAGCACTTGCTTCCATTGCAGCAGTTGCCCAGGTAGAACTCAAAACAAGAAGATCAGAAGACGAAATAGGAACTTATATAGAGATTGAAAATAGTCTGGTTACAAAACAGGAACCGGTCGCCTCACCCGTAGGTACAAGTATTAGCATGAAGAATGTCTTCTTCAATGTACCGGCAAGAAGGAATTTTCTTAAGAGCAATGCTGCGGAACTCAGGCATGTGGTGGATGAATTCATCAGGGTTTCCATGGCATTTCCTGAACTCTTTTTTTCATTGACTACTAATGGCCAACAGATCTTTCACCTGGAGAAAGGATCTTTAAAGCAAAGGATTATTCAGCTCCTTGGGAATCAGTATCAGTCAAAATTGGTGACTGTACAGGAAAACACTGATTATCTCAACATCATTGGATTCGTTGGAAAGCCCGAGACCTCAAGGAAAACAAGAGGCGATCAGTTTTTCTTCGTAAACAACCGATTCATACGCAGCGGTTACCTGCACCATGCAGTGATGAATGCATACCAGGATATGATTTCATCAGACAGCTTCCCGCTTTATGTTCTTTTTATTGATCTGGATCCGGCACAAATTGATATCAATGTGCATCCAACAAAACAAGAAATCAAATTTGAAGACGAAAAAATTGTTTACGCATTTGTTCAAGCTGCTGTAAAGCATGCTCTAGCTCAATTTAGTATTACTCCCACTCTTGATTTTGAATTGGATGCTTCAATCCAGCAATTGGATGCAATCAATAATCCTTTCACCGAAGAAAAAAAGGAAGCAGCTGCAGCTTCAAATCTCTACCGCACCTTCACTCAGAAACACCAGGCTCATATCATAGAGCCAACTGAAAGATCAGAATTGAAACATTGGCGTGATTTCTATGATCGCGCTTCAACTTCTACTATTGATCTTGTTAGTCAATCAGAAAATTTCAAACAAAATATTCCTTCCAGAAATTTTGAATTGCTGGAAGATGCGGCTTTATTTCAAGTACACAACACCTTCATGATTGCTTCCACAAATCGTGGTTTCGTACTCATACACCAGCAACTTGCTCATGAAAGAATTCTCTATGAACAATTTCTTGATGCAAGTGATGGACAGACAATGCCTTCGCAGCAAAGCCTTTTTCCTGTTACGCTCACACTTTCTTCATCAGATGCAGTGCTTTTACAGGAGCTATTGCCAGATCTCAAGATGCTGGGATACCAATTAGAAAATTTTGGAAAAGACAGTTTCATTGTTCAGGGTGTGCCAGCAGACATCCTCCAGGGTAATGAAAAGAATGCCGTTGAGCAATTGCTGGATGAATACAAGCACTTCAATTCTGATATGAAACTTTCCAGAAGAGAAATGCTCATCAGGTCAATGTCAAGACAATACGCCGTGAAAGCTGGAACAATTCTCTCTGAAACTGAAATGAAGAGATTAATTAACTCACTCTTTATTTGCAGGCAGCCTAATGCCACAGCTTCCGGACACCCCACCTTTGTTGAATTTAAGATGGAGTATTTGAAGAAAATGTTTGGGGCTTAAACTTGAGAAACAAAATATTTCACGCAAAGACGCAAATTTTTATCAAGACGCAAAGAAATAAGACCTTTGAGTTCTTTGCGAGACTCTCACGACTCACGACTCACGACTCAAACCAACCTACCAATTACCCGCTGTATAATAACTACTCTTCTTCCTCTCTTCCCAGATATTAAATCTCAAATAAAGAAGGAAGGATTTGTTCCTTGCCTGTGTAGCGGGCAAGGGAGTGGCTACCCGAAGATTTACAAAATCCTTCATCGCCTCGTTGTAACGGAGGCCGATTGTAAATCTTTTCAGATAATAACTGGCGTCGAATTGATACCTCCATTCACTAGGTGATAATTTTGAGGCAAGCGAATCATCCTTAAACCTCTGTACTTTAGAAATTGAACTGATAGTTGTTCCACCAGTAGAAGTGCGTTCATTAAAGCTGGCAACTCCACTAAGAAGAGATGAATATTGAAGTCCGCTTCCTATGTACAAGTTTTTAGCTGGGCTGAAATACAAATTGAAAGGAATATTGAAATAATATAACTTCTCCAGGTACACACTTTTTTCCTGGACGTTTGTTTGGGCGGTCATTGAATAAGACATCAACAGCCTGTTAGTGAACTGAGGAGACTGGAAATGCAATTCAGTTTGAAGAAACAACTTAGAGTTTAAATGGTACTGAAAAAATGGGACTGGTAGATAATCTCCCAACCGTCCTGACTTAGCATTCACACCATAGGCAGGGGATTGCTGACTTCCTACGGCAACAGATTGGGGTAGTGCAAGACCAGCGGCGAATGTCAATTCTCTATCTTTTTCTCCCATATTTCCACGCATTCTTCTTCCACTGATCTTCCTGCCATCTTTCTCTATCGATTTTTGGCGCATTTCTTTTAGAAAAGCCCGATCAGTTTTTCCTGCGATTATTTTCAACCCATCTTCTTCAGATACAGAGGTAAAATCCTCCATTGGGTTTTTGTAACCAGGTTCAAGATTTGAGAGCTTGCTAATAACTGCCAAATCCAGTTCGCTTTCAGAATTTTCACTCTCTCCTGCTATGTCGGCTTTGATAGAATTATTATCTGCCTCAGTCACTTTTGTATTAGGTATCAAAACTCCTGACCGGGTAGAATTATTAGTTTGCTTCTGCGAAACTTGTTCATCATCCTTCAGTTTATTTCCGGCATTCCTGATTCCTGAATTCTTTTGAACATTTGATTTATCAAGGTTATTCCCCTCCCCTTTTTCCAATTCACCTTTCTTACTCAAAGACCTGCTAATGGAAGTGGGAGCAATTTCACTGGATTTCTGATCCAGTTGATCCCCAGATAAGGTTGACTTATTTTTTTCAGCATTGCCGACATCCTTAGACTCCGCATTATCCTTTGAAAGGGGAATTGCAGATATCTCTTTTTCGTTGGACTCTATAGTTGCTGATTTGACCTCAGCAGCACTTTTTTCTGAAGTTTTAGTAGAGTTGATCTTATCGCTTTCTGTTTTAGATGAGGTAGATGTATTTTCCTGAGCTGAAGCAACCTGGTTACCAGTTTGTTCACTGAAATATTGGCTCAGCCAAACTCCGGTCATAATAATGCCGACAGTGATTCCCATCCACCACCATTTTCGGTTACCGGCCCAGCCAGCTCCGCCTTCCCGCCCATCACGGTCGAGTAATTTCTTCATCTGCTGCCACCCCTGTTCCTTATCGGGAATGGGGACCTGCCGAAGCTTATCGGCAAGGTGTTTTTCGTATGGTCGTAAATTGTTCATTACACTACATTAGCAAGTTTAGAAAGATATGATTGCATTAATCTCCTGGCTTCACTGAGGTGCCACTTGCTGGTCCCATCGCTTATTCCCAGAAGATTTCCAATTTCTTTATGAGTGTACCCTTCCACTACATATAAATTAAACACGGTCTGGGTTGCAGGCGGTAAATTCTGTACAAGTCTTAAAAGCTCCTGGACAGATAATTTCTGAACTGCATCGGCCTCAACTCCACCTTCTTCCACTTTTTCAAGCTCACCATGTGAAGTATACCATTTAGGTTTCTGCCGAAGAAAATCAATAGCGGTATTTACCATAATTGTCCTGATCCAGGTGTAAAGTGAGGCCTTAGAACTGTCAAACCTGCTCATGTTTTTGTACACCTTCAGGAAACCATTGTGCAATACCTCAATGGCATCGTGTTCATTCCGCGTATACCTCACACAAATAGACGCCATAGGCCCATGAAACTGTTTATACAACTGTTCCTGGGCCCGGCGATCATTGACGATGCAACCTTTGATTAACTCTATATCGGTCAGGGTACCTCCCAAATTCGTATACGGTTTTAGCTTTTCTGAAATTTAACCAATTTCAGTTTGTCAGCATAACGGATCTCCACCAGGTAGAGTCCATTATTCAGTTTGTCAACGGGTATATTTATATAATTATTGCCAGTCCGGGACGATGTACTTAGCTCCAGTTTTACCATGCCGGAAGCGTCCAAAACCCGAATATTAGTTTTTGCCGTCACCTCTGATAAATATTCTATACGTGCCATGGATAGTACAGGGTTTGGATAGACGGCAGCGCCACCTATTATTGTACCCCCTACCACCTTATCTATCATTATCCTTTCCCAGTATAACTTATTGCAACCCTGAGCAGTAGTGGCATACAGGCAAACCAGGTATGAACCCGTATCCCTAAAAGTATAGGTTGGGTTATTCTGCTCAATAACCACAAATGGGTTGGCAGAAAGGGAAAGTCTGGTAATTGTCCACTTCTGCTTTGAAATGGGAGAACTACCCAGGGCATAAAAACGGATCTGGTTGGGCTTCTCGGGATGGCGCTTGTACTCAAATTTCACTTTAACCGAATCACAGTTAACAGCCGCATTACCAATCCTTATCTCCTTACATGTGGTAGTTCTGCAGTTGTTATTTGTAACCACCGTCAGGCAAACTTTATATAGCCCAGCTTGATTGTATTTGTGCAGAGGAGCAACTGCAACGGAAGTAGATCCATCGCCAAAACTCCAATAATACTTCCAGCCAAGATTGATATGAGCAGGTTTGAACCTGATGGATAAAGGTGAGCCTGGTGTTGGTTCGAAACGGAAATCAGAACGGTTCTCGCAGGTATCCGGTTTCTTAACGATCACAGAATCACAGTAACTTTCAATACAGCCCTGAAGACTTTGAACCTTAAGACAAACGTAATATTTGCCCGGTTGTTGATAGGTGTGCATGCTATTGAAGTCCTGAGATGTTGTGCCGTCACCATAACTCCACCACGTACGCCAGATGTTACCAACAGGCTGGGTCAGGTTTTGGAACCATATCTTATTCCAAAGAGACGCATCCTTTTTCCATTCATATTTTACACGAATTTCACATTCACGGATCACCAGTTTTTGACAGAAGGTTTTTTTGCAATTTTCTCCTATCCAAACTGTAAGACAAACCTCATATTCCCCGGCACGCTCATACAAATGTGATGGGTCTTTTTCATGCGAATAAGTGCCATCGCCAAACTTCCATTCATATCGCACGTTTGCAGAAGGAACTATAGTATGATTACTGAATTGAATTTTTCTTTGATGATCCGGATCAGACTTCCAGCTAAACTTAGGTTCAAGATTACAATTCTCAAATCTCACTTCCACCTGCTTGCACACTTCAACTTTGCATGTATTTGAAATAGTTACTACAAGGCAAACAGTATAAATTCCAGGATTAACATACACATGCGCAGGATTGGCGTCTTCCGAACCAGTTCCATCCCCAAAACTCCATTTGTAGTGCACTGCCACTGTTGTAGGGGGTACATGACTCTTGAAATAAATCTTATTTGACTGAATGGAATCTTTCCTCCATTCAAAACCGGCCTGAAGATTACAAACAGATAAAACCACAATGGTCTTACACAGATCCTTTATACAATTATTGTTTGAATAAACCTTGAGACAAACAGTGTAGGTGCCCGGTTGTAAATATTGGTGAACAGGATTTTGATCTTCTGAAGAAGTACCGTCCCCAAAACTCCATTTATATTTTGCAGTACCAGGCGGAATTCCAGTTTGATCAGCAAACCAAACCTTTAAAGGATTTTGTTCGTCGAACTTCCAGTTGAATTTTACTTCAAAATTGCATGGTGGAGGTGTGCTGCATCTTATCTCAATTAACTTACAATTCTCCTTTCTGCAGGCACCGGATTCTATAACCAGGCAGGCAGTATAATTTCCATCGGTAACATAAACATGTGTAGGACTTACTTCATTTGAGGTTGTTCCATCGCCAAACTTCCAAACAAAATGTGCGTTTGGTGAGATAGGTGTAGATGTGTTTTTAAAATAAACTTTCCGGCAATCCAGGGAATCCCTCACTGCAACAAATGATGCTTCAATTGTACAATTTGGACTTCCAATGGTGATAATTTTTGAAACACTATCATGGCAATTTTCCAACGAGTCCTTTACGAAATGGAGCACACGGTATTGGCCTGGTACCTGGTAACTATGGGTTGGGTTGGGATTATCTGAAGATTGTCCATCACCAAACGACCAATAATGAAACTGCGCGTGGTTGGTTGTGTTATACGATTTAAGGTAAACAGTGTTTCCATTCACCTGATAATCGAAATCAGCCTTGCAGGGAGCATTCTGTGCATGCAGAGGTAAGAGGTAAGCACAGGACCAGAGAAGCGACAGAAAGTAGATTACCTTCTTCATACTAAGTTGGTTTTAAGAGTATAACAAGTTTTTTAATAAGGTATCGGTGTTCACAGCAAAATGGTGTTGATTTTGCCGGCAAAGGCTAACAGCATGTTTACGCCAGGGGAGAAGAAGAGGTTGGGGAAAAAAGATGAATAGTTGAAAGAAGGCTTGAGGATCAACAATGGATTTTCATTCTCGGGAAGAAACTAACCCTCATCCCTAGCCTGAGAGGACGAGAAAATTCAGAATCAATATTTCTTGCGAATAGAAGTCAGAAAGGATTCTACATGCTTACGAATATTTGTTGGTGAACCATTGTGATTGTTTACAATGACGGAAAAAATTAAAAGCTGGTTTTTCTTTGTATAAAGAAATCCACTCAGGGCCAGATGATTTGAAAGTGAACCAGTTTTTGCGAATAGAACGTCTTTCTCGGTCAAATAAAAATTCCTGAGAGTTCCTTCGCCTCCAGTTGGCAAAATGCGTTTGATTCTTTCAATCCCAAATTCATTCTGCATCTTGGTTAAAAGTGAAACAAAATCATTTGTACTGATTAAATTATACCGACTTAGTCCACTCCCATCCACCCATCTGGGTTTCTGCGGAAGATCTTTCAATTCAGTTTTTAATAAGGTATCTATGATTTGCGATGCATTCATTATGCCCAATATTTTCTGACTCACCATGAGCAATAACTGCTCAGCAAAGAAGTTGTCCGATTGATGCATCATCGGTACAAGTAGCGAATCGAGAGGTTGAGAAAAAATTGTTTTGATGTTTGTCTTCGCAACAAGTGGCTGGTCTCTTTTTACAATGGTTCTTCCAATTGTATCAGACAACAACTCCAATGCAGATGCAACTCCTTTGGTAAGAAATGGAATCTCCTGTTCTTTTTTTGCCTCAATGCCTTGAGTAACCAAGTATGCATTCTCAAATCTTTCTCTTCTCACAAAGAACGCCTTAGTCTTGTTGTCAGGGTTGAATCTAACCTTCCAGTTTATTTCAGGTATGGAATAGATCGAAATTGAATTATCAAACTCGTTGGTTCCAACCTTGATGGTTGTATCACGTTCCTGAATCCATTTAATTACATTCCCATACACAGGCAACGCAGAACGTTCTGCCATATAATAACTATTATAATCGTCCCATGACCAACCAAAACCAAGAGCATTATCCTTCCAATTTTCATCCTGCAGATATAAATTCTTGGAAGTCTTTTTCAAAAATTGAACGACGGGTTGATTAGGATAGAGTGGATGTAAGAAACTCGGATCCCCAGAGGGAATCAGGTAAATGGCAGTATCATCTTCGGTATAAAATATTCCTGCCAGTGTATCGCCCAAATACTTCATTGCCGCATAACAACTGAAAAGTTTTACGTTCGATGCAGGAACATAATTTTTGTCGCCCTGATAATTGAATAAGTTTGCTCCGTTGGATGCATCTGATATTGTAATGCCGATATGCGCTTGCTTAAGGTCAACTGCATTGAATAGTGAATCCTTCGCTTGCTTACGAATGAAAGCCCCAGGAGAGCAGCCTGCAATAAGCAAGGATAGAAGTAAAGGAATTCTCCAGCGCATAGTGAATTACAATTGTTGGGTACTTAATGTACGATCTTCTAAGCAAAAAAGTTGACAGTTCACGGTTGACAGCTAGCGACTCCCTGATAGATTCTTATTCATTTTCAAATTTTCCCTGCTTGACTGTGTTAGGCAAGAAATTTTCAAATTATCCTATCCTCTTTCCTGAGCACGCAACCACCGCTCAGGGATTTCATTACTGCTTGCCACGAGGTAATCATTGTGTGAACAGGCGATGAATTTCTTATCGGGCAACTGCATCCACCACCTTCCAGTCTTTTTGCTTTGAAGGAAAATTGTTTCAATCTCTGCAAAGGCAATATGATATTCATTGAAAGAATCCTTCTCATTAAGGTCTGATTCTTTTTTACCGCGGTTTCTTCCATCCAGAAAGTACCAAAGCATCTGGCTGATTTGTTTTGCACTTAGTTGATGAGGATCCTTATCAGGCTGATATCCATAAATTCCAACCGTATTTATATTGGGACTTAGTCCGGCATATCGCATCAGGGTGCATGCTTCTTCCCCTGTAAGTCCATTTGGTGAACAAGTGCTGGCGGGCGAATAAGCATTTGCAATTGCAGAAATATCAAAACTCAAAAGTTGGGCATTCCTTATTACCGGCTCCATTTCTTCAATATTATCTTTAACGTGACCCAGCCTGAAACAGTCAAATCTTAATTTATCCATCGTTTCCAGCATGTGGGGCTGCACATAATAGCTTTGAAAACCGATATGATTATAGTGCCTAATAAAATTTGGTTCACCTGTTAGCATTTCCATCAGGAAATTATCACTCCTGTTTATTGAATCAATGTCCAGGTCTATCAGGGCATCTACAACAGCTGCCTCTACTATTTTCTTATGGCCTGAATAGGTTTGATACTGAGCCATGGTTAGATCATGGGAACCACCAAGGATGATAACAGTCTTTCCGATGCTAACAAGTTCCCCAATGACCATTTTCAATGCAGCATAAGTGTCGTTGATAGATTCTCCTGTCTTTACATTTCCTGCGTCCGCGATGCGTGTATCCTGGTGCCAATAATACATGCTGTAAAATTCCCTCCTGATAAGGTCTGCAGCTCCGCTATTTACCGCTGCAAGGTTTTGTCCGCGACCTTCATCACAACCGATCAACACAATATCTGCTACATCCAGATCTGGTAATTCATCCTGAAAAATATCAATCACTTTTCCAACCTGGCTGTTTTTGTATCCATCATTCTGAGAAATGAATTTGTAGTCGATGGGGTTCAGGAAATCCGTGAGATTGCTCAAATCACTCATGTCCGCAATTTAAGAAGTTGTTGACGAAGTCGGAAGTTCGAGGTGGAGGCGCAGAGTGGAAAGGATCTCAGACTTGAGATCTCAGTTATAGACCTCACCCCAACCCTCTCCACTTCGTGGAGAGGGAGCAATAATGATTCTTTCCATCTCCGCAAAGCGGAGAGGGTGGATCGCGAAGCGAGACGGGTGAGGAAATTCGAAGGATACCGCAAAGAACAATACAGATTTTTCTTCTTGTTCCCCTCTCCTTTGGAGAGGGGTTAGGGGTGAGGTCGGAAAGGAAGAAAATTTTCAATTCTCAATGTTCAATACGCAATGCTCAATGTAAATACCTAATACCTGAAAATTGAGCATTGAACATTGTTTGTTGAGCATTTCATTGATTTCCTCGCTCCACGAACCACGCTCTCCGCATTGCGCCTCAGACATCCGTCTTCCGACCTCTGACTTCTGCCCTCCGTTCTCCGACTTCCAGCATCCGTCTTATATTTGCCTCATGGAGCAATTGACAGAACAAATTGATAATTACCGGCGCGAAATTGAGCAATTGCAGGTAGATAATGCGAAGGCACTTGAAGAGTATCGCATCAGGTTTCTTGGCAGCAAGGGTATTCTAAAGAATCTGTTCACTGAGATGAAAAATGTGCCTGGTGAACAAAAGAAAATTTTTGGGCAGGTCTTAAATGAATTCAAGCAATTTGCTGAAGGGAAGTATGAAGAATGGAAGCTATCCACTTCCAACGGCCAGCAAGTCCAAAGCTCTGATATTGATCTTACCCTTCCCGGGGATCCACTACCACTGGGAAGCAGGCATCCCATCAGTCTAATGAAGAACCGGATCATTTCCATTTTTCAGCGCCTGGGTTTTTCAGTAGCTGAAGGACCCGAGATCGAAGACGACTGGCATAATTTCACCGCACTAAATATATTGGAGAACCACCCTGCCCGCGATATGCAGGACACTTTTTATATCCAGCAGAATCCTGACTGGCTTCTCCGTACACATACCAGCAATATTCAGATCCGGGAAATGGAAAAAGGCAAACTGCCTTTGAGAATTATTTGTCCCGGCCGGGTTTACAGGAATGAAACTATCAGCGCAAGATCACATTGCTTCTTCCACCAGGTAGAAGGTCTGTATATAGAAGAAAATGTTTCATTTGCCGACCTTAAACAGACCTTGTATTTTTTTGTTCAGGAGATGTATGGCAAGGATATCAAAGTTCGATTCCGCCCCAGTTATTTTCCTTTCACAGAGCCAAGTGCTGAAATGGATATCAGTTGTCTTTTATGCAAGGGGGAAGGATGCGCAGTGTGCAAGAGAACCGGTTGGCTTGAGATCCTGGGATGCGGGATGGTACATCCTGCCGTTCTTGAAAATTGCAAAATAGATTCAAATAAATATACTGGCTTTGCCTTCGGGATGGGAATTGAACGACCTGCACTTTTGAAATATGGGATCAATGATATTCGCCTGTTCAGCGAAAATGATGTGAGATTTCTAAAACAGTTTATTGCAGCGACGTAGGAAAGTTTGAGAGTTTGAGTGTTGAAAAGTTTGAATGTTGAATTCACGACTCACGTCTCACGATTTACATCACTGATTCGTAGTTATCCTTCTTGCCCCATCCTCTATCTGAGTAACATATGTTTCTGGCACTTTCCCAAATTTCTCCTCATAATTTTTCTTGATCGCAGCTTCAAAAGAATCAACCACTTCTGATTTCACAAGATTGATTGTGCAGCCTCCAAATCCTCCACCCATCATCCTGGAACCTGCAACTCCTTCAAAGGATTTTGCTTTTTCTACCAGGAAGTCTAATTCTTCGCAACTGACTTCATATTCCTTGCTCAATCCCTGATGTGTTTCAAACATTAATTTTCCAAACCCTGAGATATCTCCTTTTTCGAGTAAGGAACACCCTTTTAGAAGTCGGAGGTTTTCAGTAACTACATAATGACACCTGGAATAAACAACTCGAGATAAATCCGATTTGTGCTTCTCCAGTTCTTCAATGGAAACATCGCGAAGAGATTTGATCTTTGGCAGGAACTCTTTTAATATCCTTACACCTTCCTCGCATTGCTGTCTTCGAACATTATATTCCGTTGATGCCAGCGAGTGACTTACCATTGAATTGGCGAGCACGATCTTGTAATCAGGAAAATCAAATGGTATGTATTCGTATTCCAGGCTACGACAGTCTAGCTTGATAACATGCCCCGCCTTCCCATGCAGACTGGCAAACTGATCCATGATCCCACATTTCACGCCTGCAAACGTATGTTCTGTTTTCTGACCAAGAAGAGCTAGTTGCATTCTGCTCAATCCCAAAGAAAATATTTCATTCAGGGCAAATCCAAAGGAAGAGCAGATGGCGGCAGAAGAGCTCATGCCTGCACCTACGGGTACATCACCATCAATAATAACATCCACTCCCGAAAGTGCATGACCGTCATTTCGCAAATGATACATCACTCCGGCCAGATATGTAAACCAGTTCTTTGTTGGCTTAAGCTGATCAAGTGGAACCTCGATCTTTTCCTGGAATTGGTTTGCATAAACATTCAGGGTTTGGCTTTCATTCTTCAAGATGGCGACATAAATACACTTATCAACAGCCCCAGGTAATACAAAGCCTTCGTTATAATCGGTATGTTCTCCAATTAAATTAACCCTTCCTGGCGCAGCGTATATCAGCGGTTGTTCGCCAAATAGCTCATTAAATTTTTGATTGAGTCGAAAGATCATTCGGGGAAATTAGGATTTATCATTAACATCGTTTTTTGAAAGTCTATGGCATTTCAGATTCACAGATCGGAAATTAACAACCACACCTTCCTTAGCCTGAAGGATGATGAAAATTTCACAGCAACCATCATACCATCAAGAGGTGCCATGCTTCATGAGTTGAAGATCATTGAGCCAGGAAATGCATTCAACTTTATAAATAGCATTTCCAATCAAGAACTACTCGCAGAATCCAATGAATGGTTTAAGGGAGTTAAACTATCTCCTTGGCCCTGCAGGATTCCCGATGGTGCTTATAAGTTCAGCGAACATGGTTTCCATCTTTCTAAACTATTTAAGGATGGGAGTGCGCTTCACGGATTGTTATATGACCAGCCATTTAAGATCGTGGAAGAGTTTGCTGATGATCAAACGGCTTCGGTTCGACTAAGGCATCATTACTTACCCGAAGACGAGGGATATCCATTTGAATACAATTGTGAGGTCAGATTTGCACTCCACCCTGATCATATATTGGAAGTAGAAACGACCGTAACCAATCTTAGTCAGGATGAGATTCCCATTGCAGATGGTTGGCATCCATATTTTCAATTAGGAGGAAGGGTTGACGACTGGGAGCTCCAATTTCAAGCCAGTAGCAAAATAGAATTTGACGATCGGCTTGTTCCTACAGGTCGTCTCCTTCCCTATAATGACTTCATCCAATTCAAACTAATAGGAAATATTGAACTGGATAATTGTTTTCTATTGGATGAGCAGCCGAATGTTGCAGCCTGTATACTTCGCAATCCGGCAAATGGATTGGGAATTAATTTTTTTCCTGACACCAGTTATCCTTATCTGCAGCTTTTCATTCCTCCTGACAGAACAAGCATCGCTATTGAAAACCTTAGCGGAGCTCCGGATTGTTTTAATAACAAAATGGGCTTGGTGGTTTTAAGCCCTGGGATGTCTAGGACGTTTAGGGTGTATTATCAGGTTGAGATTTGGAAGGCCTAACCGTCAAGGCGCTAAGACGCAAAGTTACGTAAGGCCTTTGCGTTTAATATTCGATCGAATACTCGAACTTTTCAGGAGTTGCAAATATTTCCAGCAAATTAAATCTCATGGTGATAGTTTTTTTGTCGTCTGAGATTTTGAGGGCAGGATTGCTGACCTTCTTAACCGGCCTTGGTAGTTTGTATGTTGTATTATACAATAGCTCAATTCCCATCCCAGCTCCTTGCTCCAACTCCTTCATCTGTGGATTTTCTAAAAGCTTCTTATACTTTTCCTGGTTTACTGTTTTTTTGATCAGGCCATCACTCACGTTAAAATCATATACTGAAGTGATCTTGTCCAGATCCGGGCTTGGTATTGGGGCTGGCTGATCGATTATGCCAACACTGTCCTTTTCTGTCTCAATTCCCTTCCCAGGGTTTTTTCCCCCCATCATTCCCTGCATTACAGTACCCATGCCACCTATTCCATCACTGAGCAAGGCACTCAATTGCTGATAATTTTCCAGACTTTGAAAGGGCACTCGCATCTTAAAGTTGAATTGCTTTGCTGCCATGTCCATCTTGATACTCATCATTCCATCCTTCAAAAGTGCCTTTTGAGCTGATGTAAATTTGGTTGAAGTATCTATCAGGGCCTTCATTGAAAACGTAGTATCCATTTTTTCATCCTTCTTCTTATCGAATTCTTCTCCCCCAAAAGCCGACATCATATCAATAAGTTGGCTCAGATCCGTAGTGGTAGATAAACTGCCGCTTCCATTGGCTTTGATCTCCACCTCTTCATTTATTTCAAGGCAGGAAGTAAACCATACACAGCTCAATACAACAAATAAAAGTTTAAGTGGTTTCATCTTTCAATTTTGAACAGGCAATTTAATCCTTCTGGACATATGTTTAACCGCGAAGAAAATCGGAGGTCGGAAGTCAGATGTCGGAAGAGAAAAAAATTTGGAAATGGAATTAGGAGAAAGGTTGAATAGTTGATTGGTTGAGTTGTTGATTAGGTGTTGGAATTCTTTGCCCCGTAGGGGCTACACTCTGTAAAGGTTGAATGTTTGACTACAAGGAATTAGGAATTGGGATCCACTGCCAACGGTCGCAGCCAACGATCAACAAATATCCACTCCGAGACTCCGGACCCTTGCGCCTTTGTTCCTTTGCGGTTAAATCTTCAACAAATCAACAATCCCTAATTTTGCCGCTCATTGCTTCCTATGATAGAAACGGATTTTCTAGTTATCGGATCGGGAATTGCAGGATTGACCTTTGCCGTGAAAACAGCCAGGCAGTTTCCTGATAAGAAAGTTTTGATTCTTACCAAGGCTGCCACCGATGAAACAAATACAAAATATGCCCAGGGTGGCATTGCAGGTGTCACGGATTTTTCGAAAGACAGTTTCCAAAAGCATATTGAGGATACGCTTATTGCTGGAGATGGATTGTGCAATCCTAAAATAGTTGAGATAGTTGTTACAGAAGGTGTTGACCGGATCCAGGAACTCATTGAATGGGGAGCAGAATTCGATAAAGAAGCCGATGGTGATTACAAACTGGGAAGAGAGGGAGGCCATAGTGAATTCCGGATCCTGCATCATAAGGATGTTACTGGCAAGGAAATGGAGCGGGCGCTGGTGGATAAAGTTGGAGAGTTCAAAAATATTGAGATCATTAAGCATTGCTTCGTTGTAGACCTGATCACCCAGCATCATCTTGGTTTTCTCGTCACCAGAGCCACACAGGACATTGAATGTTATGGTGTGTATGTTTTAAATCAACAAACACAACAGATTGAAAAGATAATTTCGAAAGTAACACTGCTTGCAACTGGTGGAAATGGACAGGTATACAGATCAACAACCAATCCTGCTATTGCAACCGGCGACGGTGTTGCAATGGTGTATAGAGCAAAGGGCAGGATCGAGAATATGGAATTCATACAATTCCATCCAACAGCATTATATGAACCTGGAATACGAGGTCAATCATTTTTAATTACTGAGGCAGTAAGAGGTGATGGTGCCATATTAAGAAATAAGTATGGTGAAGCTTTCATGGAGCGGTATGATGCCAGGAAAGATCTGGCGCCTCGTGACATAGTCGCAAGAGCAATAGATAGTGAGATGAAGATCAATGGGACCGAGCATGTATTCCTCGATTGTCGTCATATGGATCAGGAAAAATTCATTGAACATTTCCCTAATATATATGAGAAGTGCAAATCGATTGGAGTAGATGTTTCAAAACATATGATACCAGTTGCGCCCGCAGCCCATTACAGCTGCGGAGGAATCAAGACTGATGAATGGGGACATACCTCTATTCGGAATTTATATTCCTGTGGCGAATGCGCAAGCACTGGATTACATGGAGCAAACCGACTTGCCAGCAATTCTCTTCTCGAAGCCATGGTCTTTGCTCATCGATGCTTTATAGATGCAGTTAAAAATTTGAATTCTGATGTCAAATGGGATGGACCTAAAGCCAGTGAAATACCAGATTGGAATGCTGCCGGGACAACTGATCCTAAAGAAATGATCCTGATCACTCAAAGTCTTAAAGAACTTCAGCAGGCTATGAGCGATTACGTTGGGATCGTCAGAACAAATGTTCGTCTGGGCAGAGCTATGAAAAGAATTGATCTCCTTTGGGAAGAAACCGAAGCATTGTATCAGACCACCACACTTTCGCCCCAATTATGTGAACTAAGAAATATGATTTCGGTTGGATACCTGATCATAAAATGTGCGCAGTTCAGACATGAAAGCAGGGGACTACATTTCAATACTGACTATCCTTATAAAAGTGAAAAGGCTCAGAATATCGTGCTTTGAGAAGGGATAATAAATACTGGCTCTAATTTGCGGCTGCTCATTCAGAAAAAAACATCATAGGTATTCATAGATCATAACTCAATTCACGAATAATGAAGGCAATGATATTTGCTGCGGGACTGGGAACAAGATTTAAACCATGGACAGATAAACATCCAAAGGCATTAGCATTGGTGAATGGGAAATCTTTGCTTGAAAGAAATGTACGATACCTGCAGGAATATGGAATTAATGAAGTGGTTGTAAATGTGCATCACTTTCCCGAGCAGATTATTCAGGCAATATCAGAGAACAAGGGGTGGGGCAGCAAGATCATCATCAGCGATGAAAGCGGCGAGGTGCTTGAAACAGGAGGTGGTTTAAAAAGAGCAAAATCATTTTTTGACAGCAGAGAACCATTTCTGTCTTTGAATGTTGATATTCTTACCGATCTCAATCTTAATAATCTCATTCAGTTTCACCAGGAGCATAAACCACTTATTTCATTTGGAGTCACGGATCGGAAGACATCAAGATATTTTCTCTTTGACGAGGATCTCAGGTTGCGAGGCTGGAAAAATGTGAAGACAGGTGAGGAAAGGTTAAGCTCCTCAACTCAATCTTTAATTCCAAAAGCCTACAGCTGCGTAGTTGTTTTTCAACCTGAGATTTTTTCGCTCATTGCCCAGGAAGGAAAGTTTTCACTTGTGGATGTTTACCTGGACCTTGCTGAAAAACATAAAATACTTGCAATGGACCATACCGGCGACAAATTTGTTGATGTTGGCAAGCCAGAAGCAATCGCACTGGCCGAAGATTTATTTAAATAAACAGAGTTAGTTATGATGGTGACCATCATTGATTCGATAAAAAAATTGTATGTAGAATGGAGTGGGAAGGAACCCCCTGTGGTTGAGCCACTTCCACAATCTGGCTCAGATCGTCTTTATTTCAGGGTGATTACTCCAGATGGATCGCTCATTGCAACGCACGGATTAAACATAAAGGAAAATGAAACCTTTATTTATTTTTCTAATCACTTCTATGAGCAAGGACTTCAAACAGCAAGAATTTTTGCACTGAATGAAGACAAGACTATTTACTTACAGGAAGATTTCGGCGATGTATCACTATTAAACCGACTGGAAGCAGAAGGCTATACTGAAGAGGTTTATGGATTATTTGCAAAGAGCCTAAAAGAACTTGCAAGACTACATGTATTGGGAAATGAAGGACTGGACTACAGCAGATGTCTGACCAATAAAGAATTTGGTAAGCAGGCCATCATGGCCGATCTCTTGTATTTCAAATATTATTTCCTTGACGCATTACGCAAGCCATATGATAAACAGAATCTGATCGATGATTTTGAAGCTCTGAGCAATTACCTCACACATACGGAATACAAATATTTCATGTTTCGGGATTTTCAAAGCCGAAACATAATGGTTAAGAAAGACAATAGCGTTCATTTCATCGATTACCAGGGAGGAATGAAGGGAGCGCCTCAATATGATGTTGCCAGTTTGTTGTGGCAGGCAAAGGCAAACCTTCCTGACGAATGGAAGAATAAACTATTGAACGATTATATACATTCATTTGAAGAAGTGATCGGACAATCAGTGGATCGGAATATTTTTCAAAGTCAGTTTAATGGTTATGTATTGATCCGGCTTTTGCAGGTAATGGGAGCTTATGGGTTCAGAGGGTTATTTGAACGTAAAGCACATTTTCTCATAAGTATTCCAATGGCTTTGAAAAATCTTAAGGATTTTATTGGGCACCAAAATGTTGGGATCTCTGTACCAGAATTCCGCCGAGTACTTGAGATCTGTGTATCTGATGAAATAATTGAAAGATTCACACCTCTGAAAGCGAATGAAGAAACACCATTGCTGGTACGGATAAATAGCTTTAGTTACAGAAAAGGAATTCCTACAGATACATGCGGCAATGGAGGAGGATTTGTGTTTGATTGTCGCGGAATTCTAAATCCTGGCCGCTTTGACGAATACAAATCTTTTCATGGAAGAGACAAGTCAGTGAAGGATTTCCTTGAACAAAGGACGAGGATGATAGAATTTTTGAACAGCGTCTTTGATATAGTTGATATAACAGTAGAAGAATATATCCGGCGCGGCTTTAGTGACCTGGTAGTAAGCTTTGGCTGTACTGGTGGTCAACATAGGAGTGTTTATGCTGCTGAGGCTTTGACGAGGCATTTAAAGAATAAGTTCGCAGTTAAAGTTGAATTAAACCATGTGGAACAGGAGGCGAAGAACTGGGTCAACGAATGAAAAAATTTAACCGCAAAGGCGCCAGGACGCGAAGGATCCTTGCGTACCCTTGCGCCTTTGTTTCATGGCGGTAAAATTTCAATAAAATAGAATGTATCGTATCGTCTTTGGCATTTTATACCTGATTTCACTCCTGCCTATCCGGGCACTTTATATTTTTGGGGATGGCGTTTATGGCCTTGTGTACTATATCCTTGGATACAGGAAAAAGGTAGTAATGCAAAACCTTCTCATCGCATTTCCTGATAAGACTGAAGAAGAAAGAAAACGCATAGCCAAAAGATTCTACCACAACTTTGTTGATACATTCATTGAAACGATCAAGTTGATCTCCGCAAGCAAGAAATGGATTAAGCAACGATTCATCGCTGATCCTTCCATTTTCGACGAATTACAACGAAAGGGCAAACGTTCCCAAATTCATCTTGGCCATAATTTCAATTGGGAAATCGCAAATACAGGGATGGTCTTGTACTTCAATTATATTTTCATTGTAGTGTACATGCCTATCAAGAACAAAATATTTGATCGCCTGTTTATGCATTTGCGAACCAGGACTGGATCAGTGTTGTTACCAGCAACTGATATGAGAACTGCATTGCTTCCTTTCAGAGATAAGAAGTATATATTGACGCTTGTTGCTGATCAGGTTCCAGGAGATGCATCAAATGCTTACTGGTTAAATTTCTTTGGCAAGCCCACGCCATTCATCAGAGGTCCCGAAAGGGGAGCAAGGATCGGAAATATCCCGGTTGTATTTGCACATATTACAAAATGGAAGAGAGGACACTACCAGGTCCACTTCACTCTGGCTGAAGAGGAACCGAGAAAATTACCTGAGGGCGAACTAACGAGACGGTACATACGATACCTCGAGAACGTCATCCGGGAACAGCCCGACATGTGGCTCTGGAGCCATAGGAGATGGAAGAGGGTTTGGAAACCAGAATACAAAAAGCTTTGGGTAGGAATGGAAAACCCACCGATTGAGGTGGGTAAATCCTGATATGATTCTTAGAGATAGGATCTCTTTTATCGATGAATTAATTCAAAACGCTTTTCTCTTTTACTATCTCCACTTTTTCCTGCTCCTTTATTTTGTCCCAACCGCCTTCAACATTCCGCAGGTTGTGAATTCCTTCTCTCTTCAACAATGAAGAAGCGATCACGCTCCTGTATCCACTCGCGCAATGAACATATACATTGTCTGTGTCGTTGATATTTGCCATTGAGCCGGGATCGTTCAATCCATTTAGTGGCATATTCACAGCTCCTGCCACGTGACCATCTGCATATTCAGTTTCTCTCCTTACATCCATCACCACCATATGAGGATCGAAAGGAATATCCATCATCATCTCATCAGGTTCAACATTAATAATCATATCAACTTCCTCACCTGCTTCTTTCCACGTATTGAAACCACCTTCCAGGTAAGCCCTGATCTTGTCAAAGCCCACCCTTGCCAATCGCACAAGGCTTTCCTTTTCCTTTCCTTCATCAGTAACCAGGATAATATCCTTGTCAAATGGGAGAAGACTTCCAGCCCATTCTGCAAATCGACCTTCCAATCCAATACTAATGGATCCGGGAACAAATCCCTGCGTGAATTCAGGAGCTCTTCTCGTATCTAAAATGATAATGCCATCCTTTGTCGCCTCCTCTTTAAAACTCTTTACATCAAGCGGTTTGAATTCAGCCATTAATTTGTCAAGGCTTTCATATCCTTCCTTATTGATCTTGGCATTGATTGGAAAATATTGAGGAGGTTCCTCAAGTCCTTCTGTAACTGAACTGATAAATTCTTCTCTGGTTTGGGCTTTCAATGCATAATTCGTCGCCTTCTCACTTCCAATGGTGGAATGAGTGGCTGGACCTAAGTTTTTTCCGCATGAGCTGCCCGGACCATGGGCGGGATACACAATCACCTCGTCTGGAAGTCCAGCAATTTTTGTATGGATCGAATCATATAACAAGGAGGCCAATGCTTCCTTGGTTAGATCTCCGCTGCTTAGGTCTGGTCGACCAACATCACCAACAAATAAAGTATCCCCGGTGAAAATCGCATTTGGTTTATCATTTTCATCTTTCAGCAAATAGCAAGTTGACTCAACTGTATGACCAGGGGTATGCAGTACCTCAAACTTTATCGCACCCAATTTGAAAATCTCACCATCTTTTGCCACTACCACAGGAAAATTCGTTTCTGTCCTGGGCCCATAGATAATAGGGGCACCTGCTGCCTTGCTCAGATCAATATGACCGCTTACAAAATCTGCATGAAAATGGGTTTCAAATATGTATTTGATGCGGGCATTGCGCTCATTTGCCAATTGCAAATAGCTATCAATATCCCGCAAAGGATCAATTACCGCTGCCTCTCCCTCACTCTCAACATAATATGCAGCTTCACTTAGACAATTTGTATATAGTTGCTTAATGAACATTCGTGTTTTTTATGGTGCAAAGATAATTCAGAGTTTCGGGTATGAAACTGGGTTTAAAAATTTTAACCGCAAAGAAACAAAGGCGCAAGGTTTCGCGATGGTAACTTAGCGCCCTGGCGCCCTGGCGGTTAAATTCTTTGTTATTTCAAGAGATCCCCGATGAAGGAATTTAGAGCTGCAATCCTCTCTGTATTAACCATATAATAGATAAACTTTCCATCCCTTTCAGTCTTAACAAAACCAGCTCGTCGGAGAATTGCCAGGTGCTGGGAAGCAACTGATTGTTCAAGCCTGAGGCGAATATATAGTTCGGTGACTGTTAGCTTCTTTTGCTCATCTATAAGGCGGAGCATCTGCTGCCGTAGTTTATGGTTGATAGCCCGTAGTATAACAGCAGCCTTCTTTAGATTGATCAGATCGACCTTCACGGCCTCCGAGTCAGCATTCAAAATCAGCGCGTAATTGTTCACAGTATTCATAATAAGGGGTTGGGGAGGCATGACAAATGTATAAGCAATCCTTCCAAAAATAATCACTGATCTTTTTTAATTGATACTTCGGTGTTTTTTTTAGCTGGTGAATAAAATTCCTTTAAATAAGCAGGTTCTGAATAGGCAAGGTCAGCAAACCGGTTTTCACAGAAACTTTGATATGAAAGCGGAGACAAACAACTGGAGTCATGATATATAGATTCAATAATAATTCCTTCCGGAATATTTAGTTGCTTCAGTTTTTCACTCCCATTGCCGAAAACCAGGTATTGCGATCTTCCATCAATAATTGAAAGAAATGCGTCAAGATTCATTGCCGTAGGAGTAACAATTTCATCCAGAGACAGATTGTATATGGCTGTATAAACTTCCATTCTTCTCGCATCAATCATTGGACTCAACAAAAATCCATTCCAAACCTCAGGTTTCTCTTTTGAATTCATCCATCTCTTCCCTGCCTCTGCCATCACCATAAGCGTGTTTTCAATGATCAGGGGTTTATTGAGCGTAAAGCAAATACCTTTTGCAGTTGCCATTCCAACTCTCAATCCAGTATATGACCCTGGGCCGCCTGTAACAGACACTGCATCCAGTTCTTTTATTTTCTTTCCTGACTTTAAAAGTATATCCGCAATTGCGTTATGTATCCAGGCGGCATGATCTTTCTGATCCTTATTGATCATCAGAGATAAAACCTTATTTTTTTCTGACAAGCAGATGCTTGCCACTTCAGTTGCTGTATCGATATTCAGAATAAGAGCCATCTGCTACTATTTAATCTCTATCTCCATTCGTGGACAAGGTTTATATACCGGATCGATCTCACTGAGCTCGAGAAGAAGTTCATACACATTCGACAATCCTATTTTTTCTCCCCATTCAAAAGGCCCCATGGGATAATTGGTACCTAATTTCATCGCGAGGTCAATTTCTTCTTTTGTACTTACTTCATCCTGGAGAGTAAAATAAGCTTCGTTAATGATCATGGATACAATCCTGGGGGTAATCATTCCCGGAATGTCTGGAACCAGTTGAAACTTCCATCCCAGAGTATCGAATACAAGTCCTATTTCTGATCTCAGTTTTTCATTTGCAATTGCCAGTTCCGTAAGATCACGTTTTAGAAAGCCCGGCCAGGCATTTATTCGCACTAGCTTAGAATCACCCCTTGTCAATGAAAATCCATCTAAAGGTTGAATGACGGAATTAATGAACAATAATCCACCCGTACTAAGCAAGTTTTCAATTTCGCTCGTTTGATGATGGATTCTGAGGTCTAGGTAAACATCAGCCTTGGTTTTTAGCAACTCCTCAAAATCATGACACCAGGAAATTGCGACCACTTCATTTGTCTTCCTGGCCTGCCATTCCTCCTGTTGGTGTTGATCTGCCAGAATTGCCAATTTCATATCGATAGTTAGGGCACAAACATACGGTTCAAATTCCTGTGAAATTGAATTGGCTTTCTCATCAAAAGGAAATTATTTTGCCAAATGGAAAATATTATTGTCAATACAAATAATGCTCCTGCGCCAATAGGTCCCTATAATCAGGCTGTTTTAGCTGGAAACCTGTTGTTTATTTCAGGTCAGATCGCAATCAACCCAGCCAGTGGTAATATTGAAGCGACTGATGTTGTTGGTGAAACTCACCAGGTCATGCATAATCTGAAAGCGATATTAGCAGAAGCAGGAATGGATTTTCACAGGGTAGTTAAAACAACTATTTTTTTGAGCGATATGTCGCTCTTCTCAACAGTGAATGAGGTCTATGGAAAATATTTTCATGGCGATTTTCCTGCCCGCGAAACTGTTGCCGTAAAAGGCTTGCCAAAGAACGTGAATGTCGAGATCAGTATGATTGCAGCGAAATAGTTTGACGTTGAAAAAAATTTAACCGCAAGGAAACAAAGGCGCAAGGATTCGCCAGGTTTTTCAAACAATCAAACATTCAAACCTTTAAACTAGCCTTCAAAACACCTAGTTCCTCTCCCACTTTGGTAAAGGCCTCGATGGCCTTATCCAGGTGCTCCTGTTTATGAGCTGCACTGAGTTGAACGCGGATTCTTGCCTGCCCTTTTGCAACTACGGGGTAAAAGAAACCGATCACATAAATTCCTAGTTCAAGGAGGCGGGCAGCAAAATTTTGAGCAACAACCGCGTCATATAGCATGATTGGAACTATTGGATGATCACCAGGTCGTATGTCGAATCCTGCCTCGGTCATTTTAGATCTGAAATACCTTGTATTGTATTCAAGCTTGTCTCTTAATTCAGTACTCTGACTGATCATGTCAAGAACCGCAATGCTTCCACCAACAATGCTTGGTGCAAGCGTATTTGAAAAAAGGTATGGTCGCGAACGTTGACGAAGCATTTCAATGATCTCTTTTCTTCCACTTGTAAAACCACCTGAAGCCCCTCCCAATGCTTTACCCAAAGTGCCGGTAATTATATCGATCCTCCCTACGACATCTCTGTATTCGTGCGTACCCCGACCAGTTTTCCCGATAAATCCACTAGAATGCGATTCGTCGATCATGACACATGCATCATACTCATCGGCCAGGTCGCAGATCTTGTCCAATTGAGCAATGGTTCCATCCATGCTGAAAGATCCATCGGTTACAATGATCCTGCTTCGGGCAGAAGAAGATTCTTTTAATTTCTCTTCAAGATCATCCATATTATTATGCTTATACCTCAATCGTTGGGCTTTGCATAACCTGACTCCATCAATAATGGATGCGTGATTCAATTCATCCGAAATGATTGCATCCTGATCATTGAAGAGAGGTTCGAATACTCCACCGTTTGCATCAAAGGCAGCAACATATAATATGGTGTCCTCAGTCCCGAGAAATTTTGAAAGCTTTACTTCGAGTTCTTTATGAATGTCCTGCGTTCCGCAAATAAATCGAACACTGCTTAAGCCGTATCCGCGATAGTCAATGGTCTTATGTGCCATACTTATCACTTCAGGATGTGATGAAAGTCCCAGGTAGTTATTTGCACAGAAGTTTAGAACTGTCCTATTATTTACAACAATCTCTGCTCCCTGAGGAGATGAGATGATCCTTTCAGTTTTGAACAAACCAGCAGATTTGATCTCTTCAAGTTCGGCGGCAATCCTATTGACAAGCTTATCGTTCATGATGCAATTTTTGAAAAAGCAAAACTAAGAAAGTTTGAGAGTTCGAAAGTTTGATTGTTTGAAAGTTGATATTTTAGGTCATTCTTAAAATTTCCGGTCAGTGGTTTAATTTTTGAAGACTTAATTAGGGTTCGAAAATTCAAAGTTGAAGGAAGACTCTCGGTCTTTGAACTTTCAAACTCTCAGACATTCAAACTTTTCCCATGCCTGAAGGTCCTTCAATTGTCCTTTTGAAAGAAGCTGTAGGAAATTTCCACGGGAGTAAGGTCCTCAAAGTGGGAGGGAACACGAGATTGGATGTATCCTCTCTTGCAGGAAAGAAGATAAAGGATTTCAAAAGTTGGGGAAAGCATTTTCTAATATGTTTTAAGGGAATAACAGTGAGGATTCATTTTATGCTTTTTGGTTCATATCGAATTAATGAAAAGAAGGACAGTCCGGCCAGGCTTAGCCTCAAATTTGAAAATGGTGAACTTAATTTTTATGCTTGTTCAGTTAAATTGTTGGAAGAAGATCCCGATGAAATTTATGATTGGTCAGCAGATGTAATGAATGATGATTGGGATCCTGCAGGTGCAAAGAAGAAATTGAAAGCACAACCATCAATGCTTGTATGCGATGCCTTATTAGACCAGAACATTTTTGCGGGCGTTGGAAACATCATAAAAAATGAAGTCTTGTTCCGGATCAAGGTGCATCCTGAGAGTAAGGTCGGCAAGCTTCCCTTGAAACAGTTGAATGCCTTAATCAAAGAAGCGCGTGCTTATAGCTTTGATTTCCTGGAATGGAAAAGGAATTTTGTATTGAAAAAGCATTGGCTGGCTCATACAAAAAAGACCTGCCCCAGATGTAAAATTCCTTTGAACAAAAACTACCTGGGCAAAACAAACCGCAGAACTTTTTACTGTAACAATTGCCAGGAATTGTATGCCTAATTCTTACTCCTTACGAAACTTTGCACCTTCGCGTCTTGGCGGTGAAATAGTGAATCGTAAGTAATGATTTATGGTATCAAATGTGACTGGAAACCCGAAACACGAAATTCTACCCCTTCTCACGGCTCTTCAAGTACCCAACCTTGTTTCCACTCGAGTTCACAATACTTCCGGAAGCATCAATGAGCAATTGGTGGTTTTCCTCATCGTGTATCAGGAATGGATACTTGTTGCTTTTAAGCGGACTCAATTTCCCGATTAGCAACAGTTGATTATTTTGAACTTTTACCAGGTTTAGTTTCGTTGTAACATAATATTTCCCTGCAGCATCTGAATTGAAATGAACATTCGCTGCAATGAATTGTTCGGCAAGAACCGATTCCTCGGTCGCCAGTATTTGAGGTGATGGTATTGCTCGAAACCTTCGATTTATTGCAACACCGGTATTATCTGCATCTTCTTCTGCACTTATCCATCCTCTCTCAATTGCGATGAGTCTGTCAGTTTGAGCAGGGTGAGTAGCAGTTTCTTTTCTGCCGGCAAGCACTCGCATTGCCAATTGGGCTTCTTCAAGACTAGCTCCCATCTTTTTCAAAACAAATCCAGAAAATTCATCTGCCTCCAGTTCTTGAGGCGGAGTGCTTCCGTTGGTATCCAGTGTATGCCCGCTCAAATGATGTCCAATCTCATGTGCGAGCACACTAACTGCTGCCCATTCATTTCCAGTTCTTCTGATAAGTGCTTCAATGAAAATCGGATTATAAAGTATATATCTCTTGCTTCTGTACATCACTGCGGCCGCGTTAGGAATTCGAGCGGCCTTAACTTCAAAATTTGCACGAAGGCCAATAGCCTCCATTATAGCATCCGTGATTTCTTGTGCTTCAAGTAATTCAGTTGTCTGGCCAATTGGCTTATTGGCTTCAGATGAAACTGTATGTAGATAAATCAGCTGCTGTTTGCTCTGGCCATTGCCAAAAAAAGCAAGGAATATCAGCAGTATGCTCATCATTAAATTCTTCATCCTCGAGTCTCCTGTTTTAGAATCACAATTTCCTCGATTTAAAGTTGGCAAAAATCTAAAAGGCATCCTGCTGGATATTTTTAACAAGGTTTTTCACTCCGCCCTGTAAGCGGTCGGAGCGAAGGGAAGACCCTGACAGGGCGTAATTAAAAAATCTTGATACCTAACCCTGACAGATATTTAGAAGAGGAGTTATCGTCGACCCTGTTAGGGTGATCGTCCGCTGAAAGGATGCGAGTCAAAGAATTATCTTTGAAAAATGAAGCGATCTGGTTCTGCAGATTTGCCGCTGCACGGCGGACATGTTCCTAAATGGCTGGCTGAAAGAATGGCCAAACTTGGACTTGCGATTACCGAAGCGATTCTTGTTGAGTATGGATGTAAAAGTTTCTTGCAGAAATTGAGCGATCCATTTTGGTTCCAGAGTTTTGGGGCTGTCATGGGGATGGATTGGCATTCGTCTGGTATCACAACCTCTGTCATGGGGGCATTGAAAAGAGCTATCAATCCATACTCGAAAGAATTGGGATTATATTTCTGTGGGGGAAAAGGAACCCAGTCCAGAAAAACTCCCGAAGAATTACTTATAGTCGCTAATCTTACCGGACTGAATGGAGATGAACTTGTTCGCAGCAGCAAGCTGAGTGCAAAAGTTGATAACACCGCAATCCAGGATGGATTTCAATTGTACTTGCATAATTTTGTTCTGAGCAGAGAGGGAGACTGGAGTGTAATTCAACAAGGAATGAATGATTTAACCGGCACAGCAAGAAGGTATCATTGGCATTCTGCTTCACTCTCTTCCTTCGTTAACGAACCTCACACAGCAATTTGCGGAGAAAATCAAGGCCAGATTTTGAACCTTGTAAGTCCGGAGGCATCTGATGCAAGAAGAGGGATCATTTCTATTGTTCATGAAGAGCCCAATAAGATTCTGCAGCAAACCCGTCATCTGATGATGCCGTCGCATCATGATTTAAGACCAAAAGATATCGATCTAAAAAGACTCGGAAGTATTTTGTGGCTTGCCCAGGAAAAAAATCCGGGAAAATTCGAAGACTTGTTATTACTAGAAGGTGTCGGCCCAAGAACCTTACAATCTCTTACGTTGGTTAGTGAGGTGATTCATGGCACTGCCTCAAGATTTTCTGATCCAGCAAGGTTTTCTTTTGCTCATGGCGGAAAGGATGGACATCCTTTTCCAGTACCAACGAAGGTGTATGATGAAACCATTAATATTCTAAGGTCAGCGGTGGATAAAGCGAAGTTGGGACAAACTGATAAAAACGAAGCCATCAAAAAGTTGACTGCCATCGCGCAACGGGCTGAGAAAGACTTTAATCCTTCTGGCGATTTTGATGAACTAATAAAAAAGGAAAGAGAAAATTCCTGGAAATATGGAGGCAAGACTGTTTTTGGTGAAGAAAAACCTCAAAGTCGAAAAAATAAATCCGTACAGCTGAGGATGTTTTAGATATTCCAAAGAAAAATTTGGTACGATATTTAGACTATACTTATTACGAAGATCTTTCTGCAATAGGGGTGCTTCACTTTTATAAGCTGAGATATACCCATTGAACCTGATCCGGGTAATGCCGGCGAAGGGAAGCAGAAAGATTCTGGGAGCCTCCTTTATGGAGGCTCTTTTTTTTGGAGTGAGGATTTTAACCGCCAGGACGCGAAGACGCAAGGGAACGCCAAGTTACTGACTTCAGACCGCTGGTTCTTGCTGACTTAAGCAATGAAAACTTCCTAGTCCCCAGATCAGATCGGTAGAATCAATGCCAATAATTTTCCTGGTAGGAAAACAATCTTCCAGAATTCGAATCACGTGCTCATCTTTCTTGCTCCTGTAGGTAGGAACGATCACAGCAGTATTTGCGATATAAAAATTAGCGTAGGATGCGGGGAGACGTTGGTCTTCATGAATAACAGGATCCGGCATGGGCAATTCTATAATATTCAGTTGACGACCATTTATAAGTCGCATTTTTCTCAATTGAGCCAGATTTGTTTGAAGCAATTCGTAATTCTCATCCGCTTTATTTTCTTCAATAACAGTTACCACCGTATCCGCATTTACAAATCTTACTGTATCGTCTATATGGCCATCAGTGTCATCACCTTCAATTCCCTCATCAACCCAAAGAACCTGTTCAACCCCATAGAACTGGATAAGGAAGTTTTCAATATCACGTTGATTCAGATTGGGGTTTCTATTTGGGTTTAACAAGCAGGCGGTAGATGTGATCAGCGTTCCATTGCCGTTAAAATCAACTGATCCTCCCTCCATGATAATTCCTGGATTATAAACTGGGATCTGGTAATAGTTGGCTACACTGGTTGGAATAACATCATCCAAATCAAATGGAGGATATTTTCCACCCCAAGCATTATAATTCCAGTCAACCACTACTTTTTTTATTTCCGCATCAGGATTGATCAGAAAAGCAGGTCCATGATCCCGGCACCAGGCATCATTTGTAGGATGAAAATAAAATTTAATTGCTGAGAGATCAGCTCCTGCTTTTTGGAGACAATCAATCGCAAATATTTTCATTGATTCATCATTCACATTGATGAATACTTTTTCACTTCTCGCGAGTTCCTTAACGAATGCACTATAAGCAGGGAAAATAGTTTGGATCTTGCCCGGCCATGAAGCCTCTTTGTGTGGCCAACTTAACCAGGTAGCTTCATGAGGCGCAAATTCGGCGGGAAAATAATAACCTAATTTTTTAGGTGTAGGAAAGCCATTATTCATGATCAACTGAAAGTTTGAAAATGTATAGATGATAATTGAAATATGGCTTGCAAGGCTGGAGGTGAATTTTAGATCCCCTCATCAATGTATCGTTTTGAGATCTGGTCATAAGAATCAATCCTTCTATCTCTGAGAAATGGCCAGTGTGTGCGATAGCGATCTGTCTTGCTCAAATCCAATTCAACTACTTCAACAACCTCCTTATCATGAGGAGCCTCGTAGAGAACCGTTCCAAATGGATTCGAAACGAATGATCCTCCCCAGAATTTCATCGCACCATCCTGCTCAAGACCTACCCGATTGACACTTACTACATGAATGCCATTTGCAACTGCATGCGACCGCTGTATAGTTTGCCATGCTCCATGCTGCTCTTTATTTGTAGCCTCATCTTGTGACGTTGCCCATCCTATGGCAGTTGGATAAAATAAAATCTCCGCTCCCATGAGGGCAGTTATTCTTGCGGGCTCCGGATACCATTGATCCCAACAAATGAGGACACCGAAATTTGCAAATCTAGTTCTGAAGATCCTGTAGCCTATGTCACCGGGAGTGAAGTAAAATTTTTCATAATAAGCTGGATCATCAGGTATATGCATCTTCCGGTACTTCCCCAGGTATGCTCCATCAGCATCCAAGACAGCCGTGGTATTATGATAAATTCCCTGTGCTCTTTTTTCAAAAAGCGAAGCAATGATCACGACACCCAACTCACCAGCCAATTTCCCAAGGACTTCTGTTGAAGGGCCAGGAATGGGTTCTGCCAATTTGAACTTTTCATAATCCTCAACATCACAGAAATATAAGGAGGTAAATAACTCCTGTAAACAAATGATCTCTGCTCCTTTAGCAGCGGCCTCCCTGATGCGTGCAACAGCTTTCTGGAGATTTAACTGCTTGTCATCCACGCAGCTCATTTGCACTATTCCCACTTTTACTTTTGCCATCATCGTAAATTGAAGGCGTAAAATTAAAGTATTGAAAAAGAAGGTCAGTTAGAATTTTCAGAACTGCTCTAGCTGGCGTGAATATTGTCGTCAATAATAAAAATAGAGACCATGTTAACAGATCGCCTGAAACTATCAGCTCCCTGGGCCGATGTTAAGGAGCAACTTAAGGAAGCAGACATTCGCCTGACAGACGAAGATCTTGACTATTCTCCGGGACAGGAAGAAGAATTGCTTTCGCGACTAGAGAAGAAATTGCAGAAAAGCAGACAGGAAGTAAAAGCATGGATCGAGAGTGTTTCCTCAAATCGCGGACTTGCATTTTAGGCACTTCCGCCATCATGACTTCCCTGACTGAAAAAATATTTCCTGATTTGGGAAGAAATCGGCCATGCCAATCTGGTTTCCCGTTTAGAATTGCATTGGAACGCCGTTTGCATTTACCTTATCGGTTTTTCATAGGATATTGGATTTTAAACGGGGCTGGATTTCTATCCTGGCCCTTTTTTTATTTTCGATAAGTCCATGCCTCACGCCGCCACTAAAAAATTTACCGTAAGAGTCCTTAGAATCGTTTTCACCGCCGAGAACAGGAGAAAAAGAGGAACGCAGATATGATCTCACATTGCGTCTTTGCCTACCTCACGACTCACGACTCACATCATTTCGCAGAGGCAATCTCTTTCCTATCTCTGCTTTTCTTATTCTCTGCGGTTAATCTTCTCAGCACGAGGAAGTAAGAATTCACAGAAGCATTGAATTGAAATTGTAAATTGCCCCGGGAATGATGATATGGCGAAATCTCCGTTGATACTAATAGGAAGTGCAAGAAAAGAAAGTGAAACAAGGAAGTTTGTTGAGATGGTATTTAAAGATGTTGACCATCAACTAATCGATCTCCTGGATCACCCTATTGCTCATTATAATTATGCACACACATATCCTCCCGCAGATCAATTCATTCCTTTAGTTGAAAAAATTTTAGAAGAAGAAGTGATAGTTCTTGCAACACCTGTTTACTGGTACGCAATGAGCGCACTTATGAAAACTTTTTTTGATCGATTAACAGACCTGATTACGATCGCCAAACCAATGGGTAGAAATTTGCAAGGCAAGAGCTTGTTTGTAATTGCTACGGGTTCTGACCGCCAAATACCACTGGGTTTCGAGCATCCCTTCGAGAAGACAGCAAGGTATTTGAAGATGCACTATGGAGGTTGTCTCTACTATTCTGTAAAACATCCGGCGGAAAAAGAAGTCCTGGATATTCAAATCAGCGATTTTAATGGTGCTATTAGTTTAACCTCAAAGACGCCATGACGCAAGGTTGCGCAAAGAATCGAATTAACCGAAGTCGCAATTAGGTAATGGAAAATGTAAAATGAAAAATGGAAAAATGTGAGAGTTCTTCTCTGCGCAAACTCTGCATCTCCTGTTCTCTGCGGTAAAAAAAAATAGATTTACTCCTGCATCCTTTCTTGCTCGTATTCCAGATTATCTACCACCATATCCTCAGTTTTGGGCACACTGGCAAAAGCGACTGCCATTTTTTTCCTGTCGAATTCTTTCTCATTATTTGCGAGAAAGATAGTAGCAACACCATTCCCGATGAAGTTTGTAATTGATCGGGCCTCAGACATGAACCGATCAACTCCCAATAATAATGCTAAACCCTCCAATGGTATGACCTTCACAGCAGTTAAAGTAGAAGCAAGCACCACAAATCCACTTCCCGTTACACCAGCCGCTCCTTTTGAAGTAACCATCAGTATTCCAATGATCGTAAGCATCTCACTTATGCCCAGGTGAACATTGTACACTTGCGAGAGAAAAATAGTAGCCATTGATAGATAAATTGTAGTTCCGTCAAGGTTAAATGAATATCCCGCAGGAACTACTAATCCAACAACTGATTTGGAGCATCCCATCCTCTCCAGTTTTTCCATGAGTGATGGAAGGCCCGCTTCGGAAGAAGAAGTTCCCAAAACTATCAGCAGCTCCTCACGTATGTACTTGAGAAATTTCCACAGATTCACTTTGTAGTACCGCATTAACAATCCCAACACCAGGAAAATAAAAATAGCCATCGTAGTATAGACCGTGATCATCAGTTTCCCCAGAGGAACTAATGTTTGCAATCCATACTTGCCAATAGTGAACGCCATTCCACCAAAAGCACCAATCGGTGCAAGGATCATCACCAGGTGCAATAAACGAAAAAGGATTTTGGAAACTTCAGTTAGGAAATTTATAATGGACTGTCTATTTGCATACTTACTCAGAAAAATACCAAACGCAATCGAGATGAATAGTACCTGGATGGTTATGTTGTCCTTGAAAAATTGCCACCAGCTAAACGTGTCTGCTCCTTTTTTATAGTTAGATATGTCACCACCTGCAACAGCAGAGGTATTTACTCCGCTGCCCGGGCGGATAAGTTCGGCAACAATAATACCTATGATAAGTGCAAGTGTGGTAACAATCTCAAAATATAAAAGTGCCTTTCCTCCAACTCTGCCCACTTTTTTTAGATTGCCCATGCCACTAATGCCGAGGGAAATTGTAATAAAAATAATGGGGTTAATAAACTCCTTGACTATGGTAATAAAATATGTTCCCAGGGGTTGCATCTTAACGGCAGTAGCTGGCGCGAAATGGCCCAGGAATATTCCGGCAGTGATGGCCGTAAGCACCCAAAATGTGAGGTTCCTGAATATTTTCATGCAGGAATGAAAGATAGGTGATTGGTTGATTTGTTGGTTGGTTGATTGGAAGGAATTGGGAATATGGAATTAGGAATTTGGATGAAGGAATTCAGAAATGAACTATGGAGAATAAAATGGTTGAAACCTAGTCAATAAATCAACAATTCAACCTTCTTTCCCAATTCCTAATTACGAATAACCAACTACATACTCCTCCGGTATTGGCCTCCGACTTCATACAGAGCATGCGTGATTTGTCCCAATGAACAATACTTCACCGTTTCCATCAGTTCCTGAAACAGATTACCATTGGTGATGGCAACTTCCTGGAGACGCTTCAGCATTTCCAGACTTTTATCCTGGTTGCGTTTATGGAATGATCTCAGGTTGGAGATCTGTTGTTCTTTTTCATCATTGGTGCTGCGTATCACTTCATTTGGAAGAATTGTTGGTGATCCTTTTCTGTCAAGAAAAGTATTTACCCCAACAATTGGCAATTCACCAGTGTGTTTCAAATGTTCGTAGTGCAAACTTTCTTCCTGGATCTTATTTCGCTGATACATTCTTTCCATTGCCCCCAATACTCCGCCGCTCTCAGTGATGCGGTCAAATTCAGCCATCACAGCTTCTTCAACAAGATCAGTCAGTTCTTCAATCAGGAAGGAACCCTGATTGGGATTTTCATTTTTTGCAGTTCCCAATTCTCTGTTGATGATCAATTGAATCGCCATCGCTCTTCTCACACTTTCTTCTGTGGGAGTAGTGATCGCTTCATCATATGCATTTGTGTGCAACGAATTGCAGTTGTCATAAATGGCATACAAAGCCTGAAGTGTAGTTCTTATATCATTAAAATCTATTTCCTGTGCGTGGAGGCTTCTCCCTGAAGTCTGAATATGATACTTCAGCATCTGGCTGCGCTTATTTGCCTTGTACTTAAATTTCATTGCCTTTGCCCAGATACGCCTTGCTACCCTGCCAATTACACTGTATTCTGCATCCATTCCATTGCTGAAGAAAAAGGAAAGATTGGGAGCAAATTCATCGATACTCATTCCTCTGCTTAAATAATATTCAACATAGGTAAACCCGTTTGATAGTGTGAATGCCAGTTGCGTGATTGGATTTGCACCTGCTTCCGCAATGTGATAGCCACTAATGGATACACTGTAAAAATTTCTTACCTGATTATTGATAAAATACTCCTGCACATCTCCCATCAGCTTCAGCGCAAATTCAGTTGAAAAAATACAGGTGTTCTGCGCCTGGTCCTCTTTCAGAATATCAGCCTGTACTGTTCCCCTTACCTGGGATAAGGCTTCCGCCTTAATTTTCTCATATACTTCCTTTGGCAGGACTTCATCGCCACTCATGCCCAGCAGTTTCAAACCCAAGCCATTATTCCCTTCTGGTAATCTTTCTGGAGATCCGGGGTCATAATACGATGGTTGAGAACCTGATTTGTATTTAGCATTTCGCCTTGACTCAAGCTCGGCTTCCAAAGAATTAGCCGCGATATATTTTTCGCACTGCTGATCAATTGCTGCATTCATGAAGAAAGCCAACAAAATTGGAGCAGGACCGTTGATGGTCATGCTTACTGAGGTTTTGGGATCACATAAATCAAACCCGCTATAAAGTTTCTTAGCATCGTCCACGGTTGCAATACTCGCTCCGCTATTACCAACTTTTCCAAATATATCGGGGCGATGATCTGGATCCTCCCCATAGAGTGTGACACTATCAAATGCAGTTGACAAACGCTTTGCAGGTTGACCTATGGATACATAATGAAAACGTTTATTAGTTCTTTCTGGAGCACCTTCTCCTGCAAACATCCTTGTTGGATCTTCGCCTTCTCTCTTAAGTGGGAATACACCTGCTGTAAATGGAAATAACCCCGGCGCATTTTCCTGCGCTTCCCATTTCAAAATATCACCCCAATCTTTGTACCTGGGAAGTATTACCCTGGGAATCCTGGTGCCTGAAAGACTTGTAAAAAAAAGTGGTTGCTTGATTACCTTATCTCTTATGTGATATTCATAGGTATCAGCAAGATATGCTTTCAACTTGTCCGGCCATTTATGTAACAACTCCCTGTATACGGGATTCATTTGTTCTTCCAGACTCTTCTTCAATTGCTGCAGTTCATCAATCCCTGACTTTGCATTTGAATTATTGAGTGCTGCAATCGCCCCTGTGATCTGATATAATTGTGTAGCGATGGCTGCCTGTTCTTCAATCTGCTTATCATATTCCCGGATAGCTTCAGTGATCTCGCTGAGATATCTAACTCTCGAAGGAGGAATGATCTGAGATTTGTTGGAAGTCTCTTTAAGATGTGCGTGTTGTTCAATCTTACCAAAAGGCTGCGTGGTTTTCTTTTCAATAACAGCCATCAACCTTTCAAAAAGTTCATTGACTCCAGCATGGTTGAATTGGGATGCAATGGTCCCAATAATAGGAAGTTCTCCATCCTTCGCCGTCCAAAGACCATGATTGCGTTTGTACTGTTTTTTTACTTCCATCAATGCATCCAATGCACCGGCCTTATCAAATTTGTTGATGGCTACCACATCTGCAAAATCAAGCATATTGATTTTTTCCAATTGTGAAGCCGCGCCATATTCCGGCGTCATCACATAAAGGCTTACATCGCAATAATCCAGGATAGATGCATCACTCTGGCCTACGCCGGCTGATTCCAGGATAATAAAATCATACGCAGCCTCTTTCACAATATCAATCGCTTCCTGAACATGCTCACTTAATGCTCTGTCGGATTCCCTGGTAGCCAGAGATCGCATATATGCTCTTGGATTTGAGATGGAATTCATTCGAATCCGGTCTCCCAATAAAGCTCCGCCAGTCTTTTTCTTTGAAGGATCGACTGAAATTACAGCGACAGTTTTATCCTGATAAAAATTCAGAAATCTGCGAACTATCTCATCGGTCACCGAAGACTTACCTGCACCTCCAGTGCCTGTAATCCCAAGTACAGGGATTGTGATAACATCTTTCTTTTGACCTTCCGCTTCCTCTTTTTTATTCCCGTTTTCAGCATTGGTAATGGCCCTTGCAATTTTTCTTATATCCCGCACTTCACCCAGATTCATTTTGCCCTTGAATGCATTTGGATCACCATTCACCGGGAAGTCGCAGGTTTTGATAAGTTCCTCAATCATCCCTTCTAATCCCAATCTTCGGCCATCATCAGGACTATAAATTTTGGTGATGCCATAGTTGTGCAGCTCCTGAATTTCCTGAGGCAAGATCGTTCCACCACCTCCTCCGAATATTTTAATATGTCCGCACCCATTCTGATCAAGCAGGTCCTTCATGTATTTAAAGAATTCAACGTGCCCACCCTGGTAGGAAGTAATTGCAATTCCATGAGCATCTTCCTCAATAGCAGTTTCAACGATCTCATGAACTGACCTGTTGTGTCCAAGGTGAATGATCTCCGCACCCTTGCTTTGCATGATCCTTCTCATGATATTGATCGCAGCATCATGGCCGTCAAAAAGCGAAGCGGCAGTAACAATGCGGACCTTATTCGTTGGAGTGTATGACATTTCTAGACTAACAATTGTTAGTTGACAAAGGTAATGAAATCAACGTAAGGCCATATGGTCACAGCTTAATTGAAAGTTGAACATTGAGCATTGCTAATTGAGCGTTTGAAGAAATTCACAATGTTCAACTCTCAACTTTCAATGCTCAAGTTAGTGTGCGTACATTAAATGGTGAATTTTCCCAATTCCAACGGTAAAAAACCATGATTTTTCTGTGCTTGTAGCAGAATTAGATCACGGTATCTGCTTTAAATTGTTCACTATTCTATGAGTATAAAATATGATTTGGAGGACAGGTTAGTAGACTTTTCCTGTAGGATGATTGAGGTCGTCCAATATTACCTGAAACAAGGGTGGGGAAATATATAGCTGCTCAGCTCATTAGATGCTGTAATTCGCCTGCTTTAAATTATGGAGAGGTGCAAGCAGCATTTCATTCATAAGCTGCGAATTGTATTGAAAGAACTTAAAGAGTGCAGAATCATACTAAAAATCATCAGGAAAAAAGGACTTATTGTGAAGATCACTTTAGTTGATGATTGTAGCCAAGAAACCGAAGAATTGATTTCTATAATCGCAAAAAGTATAGTAGCAGCTGAAAGAAATAGGGTTTGACTCTACAAATGAGCGCTGAACATTGAGCCTTAAGTATTACTTCTGAACTGCCTCACCCCAGCCCATTCTACTTCGTGGAGAGGAAGCAAAAATGTTCTTTCTTCTCCGCACAATGGAGAGGGTGACTCGCGAAGCGAACACTGAGGTAATCAATTGAGAAATGCTCAACAAACAATTTTCAATGTTCAACTTTCAGCTGTTGAACTAATCCGGTGCCACATGCTCAGGTAAAAACTCTAAATTGACCATCCAAATTCAGATACATGAAACTTGTTTTGCTTACCTGTCTGCTCAATTTCTTCTTCAACATAGCATTCTCGCAGGACCCATGGAAGATCTCGGTTTCAAAAGTGGATCCAAATAATTATTATGGGGTAACAGTTGCCAATGGGATGATAGGAATAGTTTCCTCACCAGAGCCCTTCAGGGTAAAAGATGTGGTGCTTGCCGGTGCATATGATCTTTATGGAAGAGGACGAGTAAGTAATTTCTTAAGGAGTTTCAATCTCCTCAATATGTACCTGGAAATAGATGGAAAGCGAATTGATGGCAAGAGTATCGCCAACATGAAGCAGGAGTTGAATATGCGACAGGCAGGCTTCACCACTTCATTTGATCAGGGAGACAAGGCAACGGTGAGCTATACATATTATTCTTTGCGACATCTCCCATTCACGGTCCTTATGGACATCACCATCACAGCAAAAAAGGATATTAATATCAATAGCGCATCAGTAATGGAAGCTCCGGATGCATTGAAGGATGTAGAGAATTATTACAATGAGATTGACCGACCACATGTTGTTATCAGCCTGCTTACTTCAAAAGCAAAAAGTCCAACAGGAAAATTGCTTATGTGTGCCTCAAATACTTTTCTTTTTAGCGAAGAACATGGACAGGAACCACGGGTAATTCATGAGATGTGGGATAACAATATGCATCTGATGAAATTCAATAAGAAAATAAAGGCAGGCGAAACATATAGGTTTTCCATTGCAGGTTCTTCAATTACTTCAGCACATCACGATGATCCTTTGAATGAAGCTGAGCGACTGACAATTTTTGCCAAGCTTGAAGGACGAGAAAGATTAATACGTTTTCATACTGGAGCCTGGGATGAATTATGGAAATCTGATATCACTATAGAAGGTGACCCTCAATCACAACAGGATATTCATAGTATGCTGTATCACCTGTATTCATTCTCCCGTGAAGGAACATCACTTTCACCTTCACCGATGGGATTGAGTGGTTTAGGTTACAATGGCCATGTTTTCTGGGATACAGAATTATGGATGTTTCCAGCTATTCTTGTGATGCAACCGGGGATTGCAAAATCTCTTGTGGAATACAGATATCAGCGACTTGAACCTGCAAGAAAAAATGCTTTTGCCCATGGATATAAGGGTGCAATGTTCCCCTGGGAAAGTGCGGATTCAGGTGTAGAGGAAACTCCTGTCTGGGCCCTAAGTGGTCCGTTTGAACATCATATCACTGCGGACGTTGCACTGGCCGCCTGGAATTATTATGCAGTTACTCAGGATAAAAATTGGTTGAGAGAAAGAGGCTGGCCAATACTTTCAGCGACTGCTGATTTTTGGGCAAGCAGAGTCGAGAGAAACGGTCCGGGGAAATATGATATCAAGAATGTAGTGGCCGCTGATGAGTGGGCGGAAAACGTAGATAATAATGCATTTACAAATGCAGCTGCAAAGGCTAATCTTCAGTATGCAATTGAAGCAGGAAGAATCTTGGGAATAAAAACTGATTCAGACTGGACTCATGTAGCGAAAAATATTCCAATCCTGAAAATGGAAAATGGCGTAACCAGGGAACATGCCACATACAAAGGAGAAGGAATCAAACAGGCTGATGTAAATCTACTTTCTTATCCTCTTAAGGAAATTACAGACAAAGAGCAGGTAAGAAAGGACCTTGAATATTATGAGACAAGGGTTCCAAATGAAGGAACTCCAGCTATGACCCAGGCTATTTTTACATTGCTCTATGCCCGTCTTGGTAATGGAGAAAAAGCCTATCATTTTTTCAAAGATGCATTTGAGCCTAACCTGCTTCCTCCATTCAGGGTAATCGCGGAAACAAAAGGCGGCACCAATCCATATTTTGCTACTGGAGCTGGGGGAATTATTCAAAGTGTGCTCATGGGCTTCGGAGGCCTGGACATTAGTCCGCAAGGGATTGTTCAATTGAAATCTACCTTGCCTAAAAACTGGAAGAGTCTTACGATCACTGGCGTAGGTCCCGGGAGGAAAACTTTTACTGTAAAATGATTTTTCTTAACCGCAAAGACGAGAAAACTCTGCGTATCTATTTTATTTCTCCTTCTTAACTCTTTTTACTCTTGTTGTCTGCGGTTGAATTTTTTAAAATTTTTTACCACAGAGAAAGTGAGAAACAGAGGTGTCGCAGAGTTAAGCATGAAATAATTTTAATGCCCTGGCGGTTAATTCCTAAGGATCTATCCAAACTTCACTTTGCCTGAGAAGTTCCACCAATTCCTGAACAGCAATACTGCTATCGACATTTCTCTTCACAACTTCTTTTCCACGATACAATGTGATCTTGCCAGGGCCGCTTCCCACATATCCAAAATCAGCATCAGCCATTTCACCCGGGCCATTCACGATGCAACCCATTATTGCAATCTTTACTCCTTTCAAATGATTGGTCACTGCGCGGATCCTCGCGGTGGTTTCCTGCAAGTCGAAAAGAGTTCGTCCACATGAAGGACAGGAAATATATTCTGTTTTTGATATTCTTGTTCTTGTCCCCTGCAGAATTGAAAATGATGTGTTATTCAGAAACTGGTGATTATTCTTAGCATCTAAATATGTACGTCCACTTACTTTTTGGTTGATGATTTTTTTGGGATCGTTCATCAGCCAAATGCCATCACCCATACCATCCAATAATAGCGCTCCCGCTTCAGCAGAAAAATGAATCAATTGTTCATCAATGGTCTTATCATCACTTTCGATTGCCAGTATAATTGGACTTTCAATGCCTTCACGTATAAGTTCAATAATGAACTTTCTTACTGAAGGCATGGCGTGAGGGCACGAAGACAAGAGGCAAAGAATGACGGACTTATCGCCCTTAATTTTCTCAAATAGATCAGCCTTAGAAAAATTCTGATCATTAGTATTGATGACGATGAAGTTCAACTGTAATGATTTTTCAGTTTCCCCGATATATTCCTCAACCTTGAGAAGAGGATATGATTTTTCTTTCTCATTACTCTTCTGCCAAACAGCATAATTGGTAATGATTTTTAAGGTGCCTGGGATTGGGAAATCAATTGTCTTATCTCCGGAGTAGATAAAGTCTGGTGCTAAATCGCTGATGTTCCATTTATCAAGCGTGGGATCATATTTATACCCAATCAATTCAAGGTCCTGGCGAGAAATCCTTTCATTCTCCATAAAATCTGAGATCACAACTGGAACATGATGATCTCCAATATTTGCAATTCCATATGTTTTGCGTCTGCTGAACTCATATGGAGAATACGGAAGGATCTCTATTGATTCATTCAGATCATTATCCAGGATTTCAGACTGAATTTTTTCATACCTGTTTACAAGATCACGGCAGACCGGTATTTCAAATTCTGGATCCTCAGTAAGGGAAACTCTGATAGTATCTCCAATGCCATCTTCCATGAGTGTTCCTATTCCTATAGCGGATTTGATCCGTCCATCTTCACCATCGCCAGCCTCTGTAACGCCCAGATGCAACGGATAACATGCATTGAATTCATTCATCATTGTTTGGATCAGTAATCGGTATGCGTGTACCATTACACCTGGATTACTGCTCTTCATGCTCAGAACGATGTTGTGATAATTCTCATCCCTTGCAATTCTCAAAAATTCCATCGCGCTCTCAACCATGCCCATTGGTGTATCTCCATATCGGCTCATGATCCGATCGCTTAATGAACCATGATTGGTGCCAATGCGCATAGCTGTTCCATACTCTTTACAAATTTTCACTAATGGTCTGAATCGATCCCGAATCCTAAGAATTTCATCATGATAATTCAAATCTGTATACTCAATGAATTCAAATTTTTTCTTATCGACATAATTTCCCGGATTTACTCGCACTTTTTCTACAATCCTGGCTGCGATCTCTGCTGCATTTGGTGTAAAATGAATATCTGCAACCAGTGGCGTATTGTATCCTCTTTTTCGCAATTCATTCTTGATAACTAAAAGGTTTTCAGCTTCATTTTTACTCGGCGCAGTGATTCTTACAAGCTCGGAACCAGCCTCAATGCATCTTATGCTTTGCGCAACTGTAGCTTGGGTATCCATTGAATCAGTTGTGGTCATGGTCTGTATTCTCACTGGATGGTCGTTCCCCAGCAAGAGGTCTCCAACCCTTACTTCCAGTGTCTTCAGTCGACGGTAATTATTGAGAGATTCGCAATACAATTGCATCCTGCAAAGGTAGGCGAGAGTTTGGGAGTTCGAAAGTTCCAGAGTTTAAGTGTTGGAATCGCCTATAAGTCAGGCTTCATCTTTTGTAAAATGATTGATCCAAAAAACAAATCTGAAATTTACTAAGGCTTTGCAACTACCATAGGTTTAGAGACGGTCAAACATTCAAACAATCAAACATTCAAACTGTCTTCGCCACCGCTTATACTGCAAAGCCCTTAATTCATCCAATGCAGCACTTGCAGCTCTGAATGCCTGCTTATCTTGAGATGGTGCAGCATGTAGAATTTTTCCATAAGGATCATTTTGAGAACCGCTATCACCGGGTATATGTCAGCGGCCCGCTCAGCCGATTCATCGATTATTTCTGGGAAACGGATTTTGATTCACTCTGGACAAAATATCCAGAAGGATTTTCCGATGCGTTATTTCCCAACATAGGTTATACGTACCTGATTAATCTTGGTACGCCCTATACAATGCAACTGGATGAGGAAAGCTTTGAAATGAAAGGCGATGGATTTCTGCCAAGACCCACTAGTATAGAGTGCTATCACCAACAAGGAAATAAGATTTTCGGCATCAAATTCCGGATATCGCCGGTGATCTTTGAAAAAAAGATAAACTTTTCAGAATACCGCGAGTATATTTTCCCATTAAGCTATCTGCTGGATCAAAAGATCATAGACAAGGTAAAAAAAGCAGCATCTTTTGAAAAGAGAGTAAATATTCTTTCGACTTATTATACCACAATTATTACAAAATACTCGGGATCTCTTCAGCCGGTCGATATTGTTATAGAAATTCTTGATCAATCTAATCTCGATAATAATTTTTCAATCCCAGTGGAGAAATTGGCTGAAAAAAATAAGATATCTCCTCGCACACTTCAGCGTTATTTCGAGATGAGTATTGGCACCAGTAGTAAGAAGGCGCTGCAGATAATGCGCATCAGGAAAGCTGCATCCCATCTTGCAAACGATCCTCAAACTTTCCACTATTCAATCTATGGCTACTACGATCACAGCCATTTCTATAAGCATCTCAGGCAATTCATGAAGAAAGAAACCTTAAATGCACTTCAGCCTCATTTGAAATTGCTGGGCTTATTGAAGAACCGTGAGTTGTGAATCGTGAATCGTGAGTTATTAATAACGATCCTGACTTCAGACCTCAGACTTCAGACTTCAATTTCCTGCTCTCTGCCTTTCCTCCTCCGAACCAGTAGCTCTTCTTCTTGCCGCCGCCACGGTATTTTTTCCGAAACGATACGTGAAGCTCAGATTAGCGACTCTCGTTTCACGGAAGGCATGCCATTTTTCGATATAATTATTATAAGTTATGACTGCTTTCGGAAGATTGGTCCAGAATATATCAGTGATGTTGAAGCGAATCGTGCCTTTCTTATTCATCACAGATTTCTGCACTCCCGCAGCAAGTCCCCATTGCGGATCTAATACCATATAACCATAACGACCACCAGAATTAAAATTGGCATTCAACTCAAGTGCCCAGCCATTCTTAAGTGTAAAATTATTATTGGTTCTAACACTTATGGCTGCTGCTCCATTATTCAAAGCTGTGCCAGCAAGATTACCATCGAAGTGATTGTAATAAATGTCGCCGTTATTGATCATATTCCACCATTTATTGATGCGCACAGGTACAGAAATTGAGAGACCAACATAATCCGAAGAATTAAGGTTGACAGGGATCTGAACTGTAACATTATCCTCTGACGGAATATTTGGGAAAACATCCTTGAACCGGGCAATCACAATGTTTTGTACGTCCTTGGTATGACTGTATCCAAGTGTAAAATTCAAACTCTTGAGAGTGTAGCTTAGTTCATATGACCATGTGATCTGCGGAAGTAAGCCTGGACTTCCAGTGGCATAGGTGGTAACATCAATTAGAAACAGGAAAGGATTTAGTTGGGAATAACCAGGCCTGTCAATCCTCCTGCTCACAGAAATACCAAGTGTTTGATCCTTCTTCAAATGATAGTTGAAAAAAGCTGATGGGAATAGCTGGAAGTAACTTGAATCCCATTTGATATTTCCTTTTGCCTGTTCTGTTTTCACATTTGTATTCTCACCCCTTAATCCAAATTGGAGACTGAATTTTTTGTATTCCTTGCTGTAATTCAAATAAGCTGCATTGTTATATTCATCATAGAAAAACCTGTTTGTCTTATTTACATCATCCACAGGAGTTCCGGAACTCATGTCAAGGAATTTTGCATCATTATCACTGGACACATAACTTGTTTTGAATCCAGCTTCGAATTTTGCACCACCCTTCAGAGGATTCACGTAATCAATCTTTGCTGTTTTTAGAGTAAGCTTTCCATCCTGATCGCCATTCAATATATAGTCAGACTGTTGTGGGCTGCCATCCAGTCTATAATACTTGGTACCTGTTGTAGAGAGTGAATTATTCTTATAAACCCCATAATCAACATCGGCTGTCAATTCTTTACCTGTGCTATCAAAACGATGTTTCAGATTAATATTCCCAACCACATTACTGAAGTTATCGTCATTTGTTGCTCTTGTTTTAAATGTGAATGCAGGTTGTTTTGCCTGATCAATCACAATTGAATTATTATTATTGATCCTGTCAAAATGGTTGAAATTTCCATTTACAACAAAGCCTATAATGGTTTTCTTATTAGGGAAAAAGTCTGCGCCAAGTCTTGTTGTTTGCGAATAGAATGGGCTTTTGGAATAATTGTCCTTCAGATCCTGTCCGTTAAATACACCATTATTATAAAAGTTCCTGTCCAGGATCAGGTGATTCAATCCTACTCTGTAAGAATAATTATAGTTCCCAAACACATTTACCTTTTTGTTCCTGTAGTTGATGGTTGCTCCTGCATTTGCTTTAGGATACACGCCCTGTCCATAACCTGCAGTGAATGTTCCGTTAGCGCCCATTCTCTGATCTTTCTTCATTTTTATGTCAATGATGCCAGAATTCCCAGCGGCATCATATTTCGCAGAAGGATTGGTTATGATGTGAATGCTTTCAATACTGTTAGAAGATAATCCTCTGAGCATGTTCACAAGATCAGCTCCTGTCATTGGAGTTATTTTTCCGTCGATCATGATAATTACTCCCTGTCTACCCCTCAGACTGATATTATCATTCGGATCTATTTGCACACCTGGGGATCTTTCCAAAACATCAAAGGCAGAGCTACCGGCATTCACAATGCTGTTGTCTACGTTTACCACAATTCTGTCAGTGAGTTTTTGAATGAAAGGTTTTCTCGCTTCAACTATAACTTCTTTCATTTCACTACTAACTCTGACCAGGGAAATTTTGTCAAGCTGGAGAGATGTTTGTTCGGGAGATAAGTTAAATGAAGGGGAAAATTTCGAAACAAAATTTACCATGGAAACTTTTAGCAGATAAGTTCCGAATCCAATATTTTCAAACTCTGCCAGCCCTCCTTTATCTGTAATTGCAGCCTTGACCAGGGAAGAATCTTTTGATTTCAAAAGTTGCACTGTAGCATTTTCAAGTGCAAGCTCATCGTTCACAATAACCACACTCAGTTTGCCCTTTGTTGGATTCTGGGCGCTTGCAAAATGGGTAAGGATCGAAAGAAGTATCAGGGGCAAAAATCTTTTCATTTCAAACATTTGCCCAAAAGTTTGAAAAAACTAAATGCTTTCTAACCTGTTATTTACAAGGAGACAAGGGGAGAGATGAATGGAGTTAAAGAATGTTAAGGCTGTCCGATTCTTACATTTATCGGGCCCTCCTTGCGCTCCTTTGCGTCCTTGCGTCCTGGCGGTAAAGTCTTATTTCAAACTTGGATCATTGAAAGTATCGCCCTGACTTATATCCCCCGTTTCAAAACCTTTCTTAAACCAATAAATTCTTTGTTGGGAAGTTCCGTGAGTGAAAGATTCCGGTACAACATATCCCTGCGATTGCTTCTGCAATCTATCATCTCCAATTGCTTCTGCAGCCTTCAGGGCTTCTTCAATATCACCAGCCTCCAATATATTCTTGCCTTGTTCATGCCGTGCCCAGACTCCGGCTAAAAATCTGCCTGCAATTCCATCATCACAGAATACTTATTGTATTCCGTTTCACTAACCTGCTGGCGGAGCCTCGCCATTTTTTCTGAAGTACCGAGCATGGTTTGTATGTGATGTCCTACTTCATGAGCAACGACATAAGCCATCGCAAAATCTCCCGGCGCCTTGAATCGTTCCTGTAGTTCCTGGTAAAATGAAAGATCTATATATAATTTGTAATCGCCAGGGCAGTAAAAAGGACCGGTTGCTGAACTTGCATAGCCACAGGCCGACTGTGTAGCCTCGCGAAATAAGACAAGAGTGGGCTCTGGGTAATCCTTACCCTGTTTCTGGAAAACTTCGTTCCAAACATCTTCTGTTTCGGCGAGGATAGTCTTTACAAATTTTGCCCGTTCATTATCAGCCGCTTCTTCTTCTGGAGATAATTGCCGTGTCTCAGCCTGGGGAATTTGCGCAGGAAGATTTGCCGGATCTCCACCTCCGAGAAAATACTGAACTATGAGAAAGATTGTTCCTAATATTCCTCCCCCAATCGCTAATCCACCACCAGATATCCCACGACGGTCTTCTACATTACCACTTTCTCTTCTGCCTTGCCATAACATAACTCAAGATTTAAAATATAGAAATATAAAAAGCACGCCATGCCCGGCTACCGGTCACTAAAAAGAACCCAGTTCAGCCTTGTACGCAAATTTTACTGCTCCTTCTTCTCTAACAATTTGAAGAACTGATCCAATTGCGGCAGAATAATGATCCTGGTCCTGCGGTTCGTTGCCTTTCCTTCAGGCGTATCGTTAGATGCAATTGGTTTAAATTCTCCGCGTCCTGCTGCAGACATCCTTGCAGGATCAAGTCCATATTCATTCTGAAGAATGCGCACAATTGCTGTTGCTCTTTTTACGCTCAGATCCCAATTATCAACTAGAACTCCTCTCTTGAATGCAACATTATCTGTATGGCCTTCAACCATGAATTCCATATCAGGCTGATTCCTTACTACGGCAGCGACTTTTCCCAGAACTTCCTTTGCACGAGTAGTTATGTCATAGCTCCCGCTTTTAAATAGTAATCGGTCAGAAATGTCAATGTAGACAACACCTTTATCAACCTTAATATTTATATCCTGATCGTCAAGACTTCCTACGGCGCCTTTCAAATTCATCACCAGCACCATATTTAAAGAGTCTTTTCTTGCCATCGACTTTTGAAGATCCTGTATATAGAGATCCTTTGCACCGATATTCTCGAGGGATTTCTTTATGCTCTCCGCCTGCGCTCCAGTGATGACTGATAGATCCTGTAATTGTCTGAGCGTGGTAGTATTATTTTCCTTGAGAAATTGAATCTGCTTATTGAGATTCGCAATTTCAAGATCTGACAGGGATTTGAGTCGTGCTGCTTCCCGCCCTGCTTCGGCCACCCGATCCTCACAATTTTGCAGTCTCGAAGTAAGTCCTGCATTCAAGGAATCAAGTTCTGTGTTTCGAACCTGGATTAATCTGTACTTCTTAGTGCTGACGCAGGAGAATAATATGAATGGCATCAACAAAAGGATCAAGAGTTTCGACTTCATAACAATGAATTTTTTTGAATTATCACCGAGTTTGTAATGCAATATTCGTGCAAGCTCTGCAGTTTTTTCCTTTTTCAAGGCTCTTTATCTGGGGACCCTGTCAGGGTACGCCCCTGTCAGGGCCTGCGTTTATTCGACCCTGTCAGAAGCCATGACCTTGGCAGAGTTCTCCCGCTCTCAGAATATCCCCTTTTTTTGTTTTACGGTTATATGACCCTGTCAGGGTACGCCCCTGTCAGGGTCTTCGTCTATCTGACCCTGTCAGGGTCTTCGCTGCGCTTCGACCGCTTACAGGGTCAAGGGATTTGTTTAAAAAAAAGACCGGTTCAGGGAACCGGCTCAACCTCACGATTACATTCTATATATATAGAAGGCAGTTGCCTGCCTATGCAGCAAATTGAAAGATCACTGTTTCTTGACTGTTGTATCCTGAACCCTAAGACTATCCTTCATCTTCATTGTATCGGCCATGTTAGAGTTAGGATCTTCCGTAGCCGGATTCAAGTGTAAGCCAGTTGTATCACTCGTGGTTGTGCTGTCTCCAGAACTAACAGTACCGCCACCATCTCCACAAGCCGCAAGAATCAAAACAAAGCCAAGGGGAAGAATGAACTTTTTCATTTTAGAACAGGTTTAATGATTACGATATCCAGTGCAGCTTCATATTCCAACCTTTAGGTTTCAATTATCTTGCCATTTGAAATCAGCGATTTCAACTGTCAGTTCTAAGTGTTGATTCCACAAATTGTGTGCATTCGTCACCACCTTGTAAAGAAATGTTGAATAATTGGGCAAAAAGGGTACCTGGGAATTTGAAACCCTTTTAATCTAACTCTGCTGATTTTCAATCTTTAACTGCTGTTGCCGAATGGTACGGATCAATGGAAATTCCGTTGACGAAATTGGTGTTCTCGTCCAATTTCCTATCTTTAAACCTCAATTTTTGAAGAAACTAGCTGCCATATTATTGATTGCCCTACTTGCCTTTAACTGGCTGGGTTACCGGCTATTCATTGATTTTATTGAAGAGCGTGAAACTGCTGCACTTCAGGCAGAGCTTGATAAACGTAATTACGAGGAGTCAGGTTTAAGGGAATTTCGATTCGTTCTGAACATGCCTTATACATCTAACTCGTCCGATTTTGAAGATTATGCCGGTGAAACAGAAATAGATGGTGTGCATTATAATTTCGTCAAGCGTAAACTTGTCAACGATACACTCATCCTTCTCTGCATTCCAAATGAAAAAAAGAATGAGCTTCAAACAGCAAAAGCTGAATATTTCAAACAGATAAATGACCTCCAACAAGGAAGCAAGAAATCTAATTCTTCCAAAGATTATTCAGGCAAGACAGTCGTTAGCGACTACCTGCTAAAAGAGAATGCAGTCAACCTGCGTCAGGATGAAGATCTACTGGCGCATCATTCCAACTATTCAGACATTATTTCCTCCAGGGTTTCTGATACAAAGGACCGACCACCACAGGCATAGCCCTCTACATTATTTCGGATTTCCTTATTTCCATCAAATCAAAAAAGGTTTATGCGTAGCATGTTAATGTGCGCCTGCGTTTCCGTACTTCTTTTTTCTTGCAGGCAAGAGGGCGACTATAAAAAATATACAAACGATCCAAATCTTTACTGCAAAACAGTAAAGCAGCTGAACAATGTGGTGCTGGAAAATAATTTTCCACCAATGATTGCATCCCGCAATTATGCATATGCAAACATTGCTGCTTATGAGGTAATGGCGGCGGCAGATTCATCGTACAAAAGTCTTGCAGGGCAGATCAGACATTTGCCTCCTTTGAAAACTTTGGACACAACAAATGTTGATTTCCATTTTGCTGCAATATTGGCTTTCTGTAAGGTTGGAGAAGCTGTAACCTTTCCTGAAGGCAGCATGCAATCATACGTTGATAAAATAAAGCATAATGCAGACAGTGCAGGCATGCCATCTGAGGTAATGGAGGCATCGCAAAGATTTGCGGATAGTGTTGCAGCCCATGTACTCGCCTGGAGCAAAAAAGATAATTACGCACAAACAAGGACAGCTTCTAAATACACAGTTATTAATGAAGATGGCCGATGGATCCCAACTCCTCCAAGTTATGCCCAGGCAGTTGAGCCCCATTGGATGGAAATAAGAACACTTGCTATTGATAGCTGTAAACAATTCAAATATCCTGCGCCTCCCACGTATAACGTCAAAGATTCTAATAGTGCCTTTTACAAGGCAATGTTGGAGGTAAAGAATATTGGTGATAGCCTTACTCAAGAAGAGACTCATATTGCTGATTTCTGGGACGACAATCCATTTAAGATGAATGTTACAGGCCATGTGATGTTTGCAACTAAAAAGTTTTCTCCTCCCGGACATTGGATGAATATTGTAGGGATTGGAGCCAGGGCGGCAAAAGCAGATTTCAACACTACGATCGCAGCCTACACGCTCACTTCCATCAGCATCTTTGATGCCTTCATCAGTTGCTGGGATGAGAAGTATCGCTCCAACGTGATCAGGCCTGAAACGGTGATAAATAAATTCCTTTCTCCTGATTGGAGGCCTCGTATTCAAACTCCTCCTTTCCCTTCATATCCAAGCGGACATTCAGTTGTAAGCGCTGCTGCTGCAGAGGCAATGACCCATTTCTTTGGAGACAATTTATCGTTCACCGATACATCTCTCCTTGAATTTGGAATCAAGAGCCGTAAAGTAGAGTCATTCAGGAAAGCAGCACTTGAAGCAAGCAATTCCAGGTTATATGGTGGAATCCATTACAGATTTGACCTCGACAATGGAAATGTTGCAGGGAAAAAATTGGGAGAATTTATAGTAAGTAGAATTCAAATGCGTGACAGCACCAAAAAAAAATTGGCGACTAACTAATTAACGAACCAAACCAAACAAACTTTATGAGACAGTTTCTTTTTCTTTTAATGGTCCTTTCCCTTTCAATAGGGAATGCATATTCGCAGGGGTGTGTTGCAATAAGAAGCGGGGGCAGTTTTTGCACTGCTGGTTCCGATCATAGCAAACCCTCTGCCTGGAATGTAACATTGAATAACCGTTACTTCAAATCATACAAACATTTCGTAGGAACCGCAGACCAGCACGAGCGTGTTGAAAAGAAAACCGAAGTGATCAACTATTCATATACGCTGGATGTAGTGTTGACGAGGAATCTGAATTCCCGTTGGTCTCTTAGTCTGGACGTTCCTATTATTTCCAACGCACGCTCTTCATTGTATGAGCATGATGGGAAGACACGACATAGTACACATTCATTCGGACTGGGCGATATTCGATTTTCAGCTTATCGTTGGATGTTGGATCCTGCAACATCTAACAGAGGAAATATTCAATTAGGACTTGGATTGAAATTACCAACAGGAGATTACAAGTACCAGGATTTTTTCTTTAAGAGCGATAGCGTAAAAGTGTTAGGCCCCGTAGATCAGTCGATTCAATTGGGTGATGGCGGAACTGGCTTCACTACAGAAATGAATGCCTTTTATAATGTGAACAGGACTATTGGAGTGTACGGCAACTTCTTCTACCTCTTCAGCCCGAGAGATCAGAATGGAACTTCTACAGCCAGAGGTGCCGCTCTATCCACAACAGCTTTATTATATGGCAGCAGTACGATGAGCGTTCCGGATCAATACATGATTCGTGCAGGCGTTAATTTGACTGTCAACAAATTTGTTTTCTCAGCAGGTGTAAGGGATGAATGCCTTCCCGCTAAAGACTTGATTGGCGAGAGCAGCGGTTTCCGTCGCCCTGGCTACATTATTTCTTTCGAGCCGGGAATTACTTATAACGAAAGTAAATTTTCTGCATATGCATACGCTCCTTACGCTTTGAAGAGGAGTCGCACTCGCAGTTATGCTGATAAAACAAGAACTGCTTTAACTGGCCAATATGCACATGGAGATGCTGCCTTTGCCGATTACCTGGTGAATATTGGTATCAACTTCCGTTTTTGATCTATTCATTCAAGAATTAATAACTGTTTATGTACCAAAACAAACTGCTTAAGCGAATAAGTACTGCACTTTTGCTGGTATTCAGCATTCAATTTGCCTCAGCGCAAACCGACAATGATTTTGATATGATGGCAAAGGGACTTTTTTGTACCGGCCTTACCTACAGCTATGATAGATGGGACCATTACTGGGAAGGCAAACTCAATAGAACAAATGAAAACCTTGGAGTTGTTTCAAAACACATGGTTGGCCTAATGGGAAATTATGGAATTTCTAAAAAGCTGAATATTCTATTCAACATTCCTTATGTAAAAACCAAGGCATCAGCAGGAACGCTTACTGGTATGAAGGGCTTTCAGGATCTGAGCCTTTTTCTAAAATGGATGGCGCTCAAGAAAGACATCGCCAAGGGAAAACTTAGCGTGATTGGTGTTGCTGGCTATTCAACGCCACTTACAAATTATGCTGCAGACTTTTTACCATTATCGATAGGATTAAGGAGCAGGAATTTGTCAGGGCGAGTAATAGTGGATTATAACTTAAATAAATTCTCTGCTACTGCATCTGCAGCATATGTTTATCGCAATAATATCAAGATTGACAGGACTTCTTATTATACCACGGAAATGCATTACACCAACGAGGTTGAAATGCCTAATGCGGCAACATTCAATTTCAGGGCTGGCTATCGTACAAAGACCTTGATAGTTGAGGCTATCATGAATAATTGGACAACTCTTGGTGGATTTGATATCACGCGTAATAATATGCCCTTCCCCAGTAACAAAATGAATATGACAACTGTTGGTCCAAGTTTCAAATGGAGACCGAAGTCCATCAAGAATTTCACTCTTCATGGAGGAGCAGATTTTACTGTGGCTGGACGGAATGTAGGAAAGTCTACTGCTGTTTATGGTGGAGTCTTTTACATTTTCAATATCAACCACAAAGAATAATGAACCATACAATGCATTAATATGAAAAAGATAATTTATTTCATTCTTGTAGGCATTAGCATCTGGCTTGTACAAATTTCCTGTTCCAAGAAGATCTCAGAAAGAACAGATGATATAGGTCCGCTTGTGCCTGCAAAATCTGACATCAATGCTGGAACCTGGAAGACAGTTCTTCTCACTTCCCCTACAGAGGTTAGCCTGGCGGCACCTGTTGCTACTAACAATCCTGATTATATAGCACAGATAAATGAGATCAAGGATTGGCAATCGCGGTTAACGGACGAGGACAGAGAAATCATAAAATACTGGAGCGCCGGAGCAATCCTGCGGTGGAATGAGATTTTGCGTGAGCTTGTTGCGAAGCATAATCTTCCGCCTTACCAAAATCCTGATGGTACGTATCCAGCTCCAAGCGGCACTAACCCTCTTGCCTATCCGCAGTTTCCATTTGCAAATCCACCATATGCGGCAAGAGCCTATGCATATGTAAGTGCGGCACAGTATGATGCCCTTGTATCAGCCTGGCATTATAAAAACTTATACAATCGTTCTGCCCCTTACAAAATTGATACAACAGTAAAAGCATTAATTCCAAAATCGGATCTTCCGTCATATCCTTCAGAAGATGCAACTGTAATTGGTGTAACTGTTGAAATGCTTAAGCTTCTCTTTCCGGGAGATCAGAGCTTCATACAAGAAAAAGCAGAGGAACACAGGAGGGCGAGGATCATGGCGGGTGCTAATGTTCGTAGCGAAATGGAAGCCGGAGAATCCATCGGGAAAGCTGTTGCTGTGAAATTTGCTGCACGCGCCAGGGCAGATCGCGCGGGTGCGGCTATTGGCACCCCTGCTGATTGGGCAAAGCTTGCACAGAATTGCATCGATAAGAATGAAATTCCATGGATCAGTTTGGAATCTCCAAAACGTCCACCCATGCTTCCAGTATTCGGGAAGGTTAGAACATTTCTTTTTGATTCTCTAACTGCGGTATCACTTCGCCCAGGACCTCCTCCTTCAGTTCATAGCGATCAGATGAAAAAGGAAACTGCTGAAATCTATGAGTTCGTAAAGAATCCTTCAAGAGAAAATACCCGGATCGTGCATTTTTGGGCAGATGGAGTTGGTACGTATACTCCTCCCGGACATTGGGATGCAATTGCGGCGGAAGATTTCATTAAGAAGAACTACAGTGAAGTACGTTGGGCCCGCAATATGGCCTTGCTAAATATGGCACTGATGGACGCAGCCATTGTGTGTTGGGATACCAAAAATTTCTATTTCAATCCAAGGCCAACACAAATGGATGAAAGGATCAAGACAATTACAGGGATTCCTAATTTCCCAGCTTACATTTCAGGACATTCAACATTTAGTGGCGCTGCAGCAGCCGTGCTTGCTCATTTGAATCCTGAGAAGGCTTCTGTCTATCTGGAAATGGCAACAGAAGCTTCTCTGTCCAGAATGTATGGGGGTATCCATTTCCGGAGCGATTGTGAAGTTGGCTTGCAGGTCGGAAAAAATATTGCAGGCTTTGCGATCCAAAGAGCTAAAACAGATGGAGCTGATTAAATTATTTTTTGACTGAGCATAGTTTCGAAGTCGTGCTTACCTTCTTTTTCTTTCAAAGAGGAATTGTGGTTATGAAAAAGTTATTTATTCTTAGTACCCTATCTTTTTCTTTTAGTTTTTCTTTTGGTCAAATTAAGGGTGATACCACTAAAGCAAAGGAACTCCGGGAAGTTATTATCAAAGCCTGGATGAGAAAGGATATTACCCATTTAAGCGATGAAGAAAATGGATACCTCTATAACGGAAAGAAAAATGAATCCATCACCCTCAGTGGAACGAATGCGAACATTGCAATAAAAACCGGGCGGCAGCTATTCTCTAAGGTGCCTGGCGTATTCGTCTACGATATGGATGGAGGCGGCAACCAGATAAATATTGCAACCCGCGGGCTCGATCCCCATCGCAGTTGGGAGTTTAATATCAGGCAGAATTCTGTTATCATCAATTCAGATATGTATGGATATCCTGCCAGTCATTACAGTGCCCCGATGGAAAGCTTTGAAAAAATTGATTTGGTCAGGGGAACCGGAGCATTGCAATATGGCGCCCAATTCGGCGGGATGGTCAACTATATAACCAAGAAACCAGATACAGCTGAATTTGCTTTCGAAAGCATCAATACAGCTGGTTCATTTGGGTTGCTTAGTTCATATAACGCCATTAGCGGAACAATAAAAAAGTTTAGCTATTACGCCTATTATTATCGCAGACATTCTGATGGATACAGGAAGAACAGTCGCTCAGATGCAGATGCCCAATTTATTCAACTCCAATACCAATTTTGTGACAAGGTTTCCCTGAAAGCAGAATTGGGAAGGTCTAAATATCTTTACCAGATTCCAGGTCCTCTTACCGACAGCATGTTTAATGCTGATCCAAGAATGAGTACGAGAGCCCGGAATTATTTTAGCCCTGATATATACGTTCCCTCACTTACGCTGAACTGGAAACTTACATCCCAGACTAGAATGATTGTCACAGCATCCGGAGTTTTCGGGGATAGAAGTTCAGTGCAGTTGGATGCGTTTGCCAATGTGCCTGATCTTATCGAACCATCAACCGGACAATTCAGGAATCGGCAGGTTGATATCGATGGATTCAAAAGCCGAACATTAGAAAGCCGCATAGTTCATGATTATCATATTGGAAATATGAAGAGCAAATTGGCAGCAGGGATTGTATATATGAACAATGATCTGCATCGGCGGCAATTAGGGAAGGGAACAACTGGATCTGATTATGATCTTGCCCTTGTTGAACCTGGATTTGGAAGGGATATTCATTTTCGCACAAACAACATTTCCTTTTTTGCGGAAAATTCTTTCAAAATTAATTCACGATGGAGCATTTCACCAGGAATCAGACTTGAGAACGGCAGTTCAAAAATGAATGGTCTTATAAAATACTATACCGTCAACGAATTACCAACCACCATCGACCATCGCTTTGCATTATTAGGCATTAATTCACAGTATTCCGTGAACAGGGAAAATACCTTGTACGCAGGAGTATCACAGGCATATCGGCCAGTAATATTTAAAGACATCGTTCCTGCTTCTACATATGAACAGATCGATAAAAACCTGAAAGATGCAAGTGGTTACAATATTGAAGCTGGTATAAGAGGAAAAATTCTGAATCATCTTCAATACGATATAAGTCTGTTTAGTCTTTCATATAAGAACAGAATGGGCACTGTTGTTTTACAGGATAACCTCGGCTCATCTTATACCTACAAAACCAATATCGGAAATAGTATCACCAGGGGGATGGAATTATTTGTTCAATATAAAATTCCAATATCCAATAACCTTTATGCGGGATTCTTTACATCTACTTCTTACATGAAGGCAAAATTCAAAACCGGCCAAGTGTCCAACGGGACATCAAATAAATCCATCGTAGGAAACAAGGTGGAAGCTGTTCCTGATCTGATCAGCAGATGGGGGTTGGATGTTTTATACAAAGGTTTGAGTTGCACTCTACTTTATAACTATACGTCTTCTTCATTTTCTGATGCTTTGAATACAGTTGATCCTCCTGCAAGTGGTGCAAGAGGATTCACTCCGGCATATTCTATCTGGGATTTCAATGCATCTATAAAAGCCGGACATCTCTTTACCATCAGAACCGGTGTTAATAATATTTTTGATACCCAATATTTCACAAAGAGACCTACTTTTTATCCGGGTCCTGGAATCTGGCCCAGTGATGGGCGAAACGTGTATGTTACTGTGGCAATTAAGCTGTAAATCTTAGAAGAGATTTAAACGCTAGGAAACAATGACACAAGGGAACGCCAGGAAACTTTGCGCAACCTTGCGCCCATGGCGTCTTTGCGGTTAAATTCTTACCCCCGTTTTTTTATTTCATACTTTCGACTGAAGAAAACCTGAAGCATGAAACGGCTGTTTTTTTTGGTCTGCCTCCTTATCCCATTCATTCCTGCAATTTCTCAGAAAGCACAACCTCCAGATAAGATCTATGGAGTATTATTTGAAGATGTGCAGCGGTCAAAAGTATTTTCCGATGGAAAGACCTTTGTGGATTGTATCCCTAAAAAGGATCCGAAAGAAATTGTGGCCAATTACCTTTCTATAAAAAATAATCCTGCTGTTAAATTCAGCCTGAAGTTATTTGTCGAGGCCAACTTCATAATCCCTCAAGAAAAGAATGTTGAAGTTCCAAAGAATGAAGATGTGGTAACTCATATCAAATCTCTTTGGAAGATACTAAGACGTGAAGCCGATACAGCCGTTGAAGGAAGTTCATTGTTACCGCTTCCATATCCATACATCGTTCCTGGAGGAAGATTTCGGGAAATATATTATTGGGATTCATATTTTACCATGCTTGGATTGCTGGAAAGCGGAGAAGATGTGATGGTAGAAAATATGATCAAGAATTTTGCATTCCTCATTAATGAGTATGGTCATATACCTAACGGAAATCGCACATATTATTTGAGCAGGTCACAACCTCCCTACTTTGCTTGCATGGTAAAATTATTAGCGGAAAAAAAAGGCAGATCAGTTTATGCAATCTACCTGGACGCGTTGGAGAAGGAATATGGGTATTGGATGGATAAGACAGCACCCACAAAGCATGTGGTGAAAATGCCCGACGGAAGTATCCTTAATAAATATTGGGATCAGTCGGACCGTCCACGACAGGAATCTTTTCTTGAAGATGAACAAACTGCTAAAGCATCTTCTTCGCCTGATAAAAAAGCTATTTATAGACACCTCCGCTCCAGTGCGGAAAGTGGAATTGATTTCAGCAGCAGATGGTTTAGAGATGGTAAAAATCTAAGCACTATTGAGACTACCAATTTCATTCCTGTGGACCTCAATTGTTTGTTATACAATCTAGAAATGGTGCTCTCGGAAGCCCAGAAAGAGCGTGGAAATATTGTGAAAGAAAGTTATTACCGGCAGCTCGCGGAAAGGAGAAAAAAATCAATTCTGAAATATTGCTGGTCGCCTGCTGCAGGTTTTTTTACTGACTACAATCTTCGCACGAAAAAGCCAAGCCCATATCTTATTTTGAATGGAATGGCCCCTCTTTTCTTTGACATTGCTACGGCATCGCAAGCTAAAAGCGTGATGAATGTGATCAAGACTAAATTTCTTCAACCTGGTGGACTAAATACTACGATCCACAAGACTGGTGAGCAATGGGATGCTCCTAACGGATGGCCTCCTCTTGAATGGCTGGCCATACGGGGTTTGTTGAACTATCAGTTCGATGATCTGGCAAAAGAAATTTCCACCAGGTGGATTAAATTGAATGTGGATGTTTACAATCGCACAGGAAAATTGATGGAGAAGTATAATGTAATGGATCTTAACCTGGATGCAGGAGGAGGAGAATATCCTTCTCAGGACGGCTTTGGCTGGACCAATGGAGTGCTGCTCAAATTGATAAGCATGTATGGATTACCGAAATAAATCCTCGCGGTTTTTTGCGTCCTTGCGTCTTGGTGGTTAAATTCTTATTTAATAGTAGGAATTAACCCCCTGATACCCATATCAACCATCTTCTCCCCTTTGGAAGGCTCCCATTTACCATCAGCTATCACTTCCTGCCATTCAAAGCTTTTATTGGTTGAGAATGATGCTTCAATGATAATATCCCTGGATTCATTTCCCGTGATGGTCAACTTCCCTGGTTTAAATGCAGCAGTAACAACACAAGATCCCTGAGGAATGGGTGAGGTTGCAAAGATTGGATTCACCACTGTTGTTGCGCCTTCAGGTGCCTGTCCGGAGGTTACAAAAGGAAGAGTGAAGCCAGCAACATTTACCACCGTTTCAAATCCCCAAAATCCTTGCTTTCGGTTGCCATTGATGGGCAGTGTTTGTTCTTTGATAGTGAAATTCTGAATGTAGGTATTGAATCCAATGAAACCAGCGAGAGTTCCCTTAAAATCCTGGTTAATTGTTATGCCGTTGATGGTTGTATCTATTCTGTAGTAAATGTCAGCATTTTGATAGGCCAGGGATATCCTGATCCATTCGTAGTCACCTTTCGGAACATCTTTTAATGGAAGAGAATAGAAAATCTCCTTATTTCCTGCAAATGAAGCCTTGGAAAAATCAATAGCAACTGCCCCTCCCGCTGAAGACTCAGTTGCGCGATAGACAACGGCTCCCTGTCCAAGTGGAACCAGGGCTGTACTTGTAAGTTCAATATAGTGTGCGCTCATTTTATTGAAAACCGGGCTTTGAGCAGCATTTCCTGATTCAATGGGAGCGGGTTGTCCAATATTATTCAATCTTGCCTGTGTGGAATCAAATCTGAATTTGAATATCAGTCTCGCTTCGCTGTTGGTATTTTCTTTTTTGCAAGCAACAAAGAGGACAATGCTTACAAAAAATAAAAGTTGGCGGGTTCCCATGGTATAGATTTCAATTCAAACGAAAGGAAGCCCCCAAAAATTGCTGTTGATAATATAGTAATATGACCAGTGTCACAAATCCACAATTACCTTTGGCCAAATTTTGTAAATGCGCTTTCTTAATTCCCTGGTGATCATTTCAATAATTAGCTTGCTCGTGTCTTGTTCATCAAATAATATTGATAGAGATGATTCTGTTAAAATTTACTTCGATCAACATAAACTCGTAGGCTCGTTTGGTATGTTTGATAATGCCAGGGCCAGGTTCACAATTTTTGACCTGGACAGGTATAAGGATAGTGCTTATTTACCTGCATCAACTTTCAAGATCGTTAATTCACTTATAGGGATTGAAACAGGGAAGGCAAAGGATGATAGCGCCGTCATTCCATGGAATGGAAGGCGTTGGCCGGTGGTTGAAGAATGTAATGCAGATCTTCCCATGTATAAGGCGTTCAGATATTCCTGCGTTCCATGGTTTCAGCAATTGGCGGTAAGAATTGGATTGGATACTATGCAGCGCTGGCTGGACACGTTGGGTTATGGACAGAGATACACCAAACCTGTCGTAAAAAAAATTGATACTTTCTGGCTCGATAATTCAGTAAAGGTTACTGCGGATGAACAGCTTGGATTGGTGAAGAGATTATATTTTCTCCAGCTTCCCTTCCAGCATCGTACACAAAGAATAGTGAAATCGATGATGCTGATGGAAGATAACGCGAACTACAAACTCAGCTACAAGACTGGATGGGGACACGATGAAAAAGGAAATACCATCGGCTGGATCATTGGATGGATTGAAGAGAACCGGCACCCATATTTTTTTGCCCTGCAGGTACAATCCCCGGACCCCAATGCAAATATTACCAGTGCTAGGCTCGGCATTTTGAAGTCGATATTGAAACAATACGGGTTCTTCGAAGGGAAAAAATGACGTGTCAACCTTTGACGGACAAGCCTCTGCGTAAACTCTGAGACCTCCTGCCCTCTGCGGTAAAAAAAAACCGCAGAGAACGAGAGTTAAAGAGTAGACGCAGAGGGAATTTCTAAATGCCGAATTCTCATTCTTTTGCAAACTCCTAACCTCTCTATTGGCAATTGATCTGCATCTTTGCAAAGAAATAATTAGTTAAGGCTTGGACTTTAGATTTGAACATATTGAGTATTTATATGCATTGGCTGTCCTTCCAATCCTGGTGCTTCTGTTTTTCTTTTTGATCAGATGGAAGAGGGCAACTGTTGCCAAAATTGGTGAACCCAGGCTGGTTAAAGAGCTAACAAAAAATTATTCCTCCAAACTTTTCTTACTCAGGTTTGTCATTATTCTGATTGCTTTGATTGCCACCATAGTTGCAGCAGCCAACCTACAGAAACCCGGCGAAGGAGATAACATCAGCAGAAAAGGTGTTGATGTGATGATGGTTTTAGATGTAAGCAAGAGTATGCTTGCGGAAGACTATAAACCAAATCGTTTGGAAAAGGCAAAACAATTAATGACAAGATTGATGGACAAGATGCCGAATGACCGCATTGGCCTTGTGCTGTTTGCAGGAAGAGCATATATGCAAATGCCACTCACCTATGACCATTCTGCTGCCAGGTTATTTATCCAAAATGCTTCGCCTGCTGCGGTCCCAACGCAGGGAACTGTGATTTCGGAAGCTCTGAAAATGGCTAATACAGCTTTCAATAGCCAGGAAAAAAAATTCAAAACCATTATCCTTATTTCCGATGGAGAGGATCATGATGTTCAGGCTGTGGAAGTGGCAAAGGAACTGACGAAGAATGGTGTAATGATTAATACAATTGGCATAGGTTCAACTGAAGGAAGTATTATTATTGATCCGGAAACTGGGATCACAAAAAAGGATGCACAAGGCAATACAGTTATCACCAAAATGAATGAGACAGTGTTGCAGGAACTCGCAAAAACTTCAAATGGTGTATACACCAAGCTTGAAGATGCAGATGAAGCCGCCGGAAGGATTCTTTCACAATTGAAAACTATAGAACAGAAATCCCTTCAGGATGTATCATATTTTAATTATAAAACGTTTTTTCAATGGTTTGTAGGTATTGCTTTATTTATGCTAGCCCTTGAACTATTTATTCCTGAACGAAAAAAACTTGCAGTTTGAAGAGAAAGATTCAAATAATATTCTTGTCCCTGGGATTATTTATCTCAATGCTTGCTTCGGCTCAAAAAGCCGATAAGGAGATCTATAATGGCAATGAGTTTTATAAAAAGCAACAATTTGATAGAGCTGAAGTCGAATACAAGAAGGCACTTTCCAAGAATCCAGGAGAAATAAAGGCTGCTTATAATCTGGGCAACAGCAGTTACAGGCAGAAAAAATTTGAGGATGCTGCTGCTTCGTTTGATAATATCATCACCTCTGCGGAAGACAAAAAATTGCAGCAACAGGCTTACTATAATAAGGGAGTTGCAATGGCGCGTCAGCAAAAACTGGAGGAGTCCATCGAGGCATGGAAAGAAGCTTTGAAATTAGAACCTACTGATAAAGACAGTCGGGAAAATCTTGAAAAGGCTTTAAGAGAATTGAAAAAGAAGCAAGAACAGGAGCAAAAGCAGAAAAAAGATAAACAAGATCAAAAGAAAGATCAGCAAAAGAAAGATAAAGAAAAGGAGCAGCCTCAAAAACCACAATCTAAATTATCACAGCAGAGGGTAGAACAGCTATTGAGAGCGCTTCAGCAAAAAGAAAAGGAAGTGAGTAACAAACTCAATCAGGTGAAGGTGGCTTCTCCGAATAAACCTGAAAAGGACTGGTAAAGGAACGATGTCGGAGGTCAGAGGTCGGAAGTCTGAAAGAAAAAAGCCATGATAGAGTCCAGACATTCAATCACTAACGACTCACGATTCTCGACTTTTATTTCACGCAAAGACGCCAATTTTTATCAAGACGCTGCGAAACTCTTTTTTCTCTTATTCTCTGCGGTAATTTTTTTAACACATAGTCACATAGCTAAGAAAATGGTCACATAGTTAACAGAATCGCTCTTAACTCTCGCTCTTCATCTAATTATCATTTTAAACAACTTCAACTTCCCTTTAAATGGTGGGTACTTGATATTTGGGTCAAACCAGGTGGGAGTTTTCATGATGGCCTTGCGATGGCTAAAGGTTTCAAAGGAATTTTTACCATGATAATTTCCTATTCCGCTATTCCCTCTTCCTCCAAACGGGAGATAATGATTGGTAAGATGCCATGAGGCATTGTTAACACAACCGCCGCCGAATGAGATCTCTTCAAGCCATTTCTTTTCGCTCTTAGTGTCATTTGTAAAAATGTAGAATGCCAGCGGATTCGGATTTCGTTCGATGACCTTTTTTGCTTCCTCTCTTGTTTTGAATGGAATGATTGGCAAAACTGGTCCGAAGATTTCTTCACTCATTACCGCCGAATCTTCCTTCACATTCTGAATAATAGTGGGACCGATAAATAGTTTATTGCGATCATGTGTACCGCCATAGACAAGTTCACCCTGATTGATATATTCAACTACCCGGTCAAATTGCCGGGTGTTAATGATCTTCCCGTAACTGTAGCTGCCCGAGGGTTCTTTACTGAAAAATTTTTCAATAGCCTTTTTCAATGATTCTATAAAATTCTCCTTTATGGACTCATGCACTAGTATATAATCAGGAGCCACACACATCTGTCCTGCGTTCGAGAATTTAGTTATAGCCACCCTTCTTGCTGCTACTTTAATATCAGCATCCTTCTCAATCACACATGGGCTTTTGCCTCCCAACTCCAGGGTAACAGGTATCAACTGTTCCGCTGCCATCTTGTAGATGATCTTGCCGACCGTTGTGCTGCCAGTATAAAAAATATGGTCGAAACGGAAATCCTTCATCATCTCAGGAACAACCTTGGCGCCATCCCCCGTAATTAGTTGAATGTACTCTGGTGCAAATGTTTCCGCGATGATCTTTTCCATGACTGAAGCGGTTGATACTGCAAACTCAGATGCTTTTAGCATTACACAATTTCCTGCCGCGATTGCACCTACAAGAGGCGTGAACAATAATTGCAAAGGATAATTCCATGGACCTATGATCAATACTATTCCAAGCGGCTCCCTCATGATATAACTTGAAGAAGGAAGGTTCAGCAAATTGGTACTTACTCCTTCAGGCTGCATCCACTGCTTCAGATTTTTTAATGTTGCATTGATCTCGCTGATCAGAAAACCGGTTTCTGTCACCCAGGATTCTTCAGGGCTTTTTTTCAAATCATTATAAAGGGCCTGGTGTAATTCTTCCTCATATTTCAGAACGGCCGCCTTCAGCTTTAGTAATTGATCCTTCCGGAATGAATATGATCGCGTGGAGCCGCTTTCGAAAAATTTCTTCATGGGAATCAGTGTAGAACTCATAATGAAAATATGATTGAGTAAGGTAGGAATTTGATTGGTTTTAACCGCAAAGACGCTAAGACTCCAGGATTCGCAAAGAGACTTTGCGTTCCTTTGCGCCTTTGTTTCTTTACGGTTAATTTTTCATTGTAATTTCCGATGATGAAATTCCTGCTGTTCGCCCTGTGCCTTCTCTCACTATCGTCCTTGGGACAGATAGATGCTTCCCGAATAACCATTGCAAGAGATTCTTTTGGAGTGCCGCACATTTTTGCTCCTACAGATCCTGAGGTTGCGTACGGACTTGCATGGGCGCACGCTGAAGATGATTTTAAAAGCCTGCAGATGGTTATCCTTTCTGGTAAGGCCAGACTTGGCACAGCAATTGGAAAGCAGGGAGCTCAGGCAGATTACGTTGTGAATCTTTTACGATGCCGACAACTTGTAGAAGATCAATGGAACCTTCTCAGTCCTGATTTTGTTTCTCTGATAAAAGGATATGTAGAAGGATTGAACGCATTCGCGAAAGCCTATCCCTCCAAAGTAAATTATAAGAGAGCATTTCCTTTTAATGAGAAAGAATATTTGACCGGTGTAGTATTCTCAATCAGCATCTTCTGTGGCCTGGACAGAACGCTTCCAGCGATTTTAGGAGGAAGGATCGCAACTATTCCCGGCTTTGGATCGGAAGGTTCAAATGCATTTGCAATTCATCCTTCGCGCACAACCACTGGCGAAGCCTTTCTTGCTATTAACGCTCATCAACCTCTGGAAGGGCCCACCGCTTTCTATGAAGCACATGTTCAAAGTGAACAGGGCTGGAATATGTTGGGTGGGTTACTTGCTGGAGGTTGCCTCATATTTCATGGAACAAATGAATCATTAGGCTGGGCGCATACAGTGAATTATCAGGATAAGATTGATATTTACCAACTGCAAATGAATCCTGACAAAAAAAATCAATACAAGTTTGATGGCGAGTGGCTTAAACTTGAACAAAGAAAAGCCAGGTTGAAAGTAAAAGGCGTGCCTGTTAGAATTGGCAAGAAAGTGTATTGGAGTAAGTATGGCGCAACAGTTAAAACAAAAAAAGGTGTATTCTCAATTCGGTTGCCTGCCAATATGGATATTAAAGCATTGGAACAATGGTACCGGATGAACAAAGCAAGGAATTTTACAGAGTTCTATACGGCACTCAGCATGACAAGTCTGCCAATGTTCAATATTGTCTATGCAGATAAGTACGATACCATCTTCTATGTTTCTAATGGCAAGATGCCAAGAAGAAATCCCAATTCTGATTACAAATGGAGAAGTACTTTGCCCGGAAATACCAGGGCCACTTTGTGGACAGAATTCAAAACAATAGCCGAGTTACCCCAATACATCAACCCGGCTTCCGGGTATTTGTATAATACCAATCATTCACCCTTCATTGCTTCGGATCCAAAAGATAATCTTAACCCCCGTAATTACGATCCGAAGGATGGATATGAGATCCACCATAATAATCGCTCTCAAAGGTTTACTGAATTGATAGCCACCTCGGGAAAGATTGATTACACTAGATTCAAACAAATCAAATTTGACCAACAACTTCCAAGGCTGCTGAGATATACCTACAGCATTGATACAATGCTTACGTTAAAAGCGGGCGATTACCCAACACTTCAAACCACCATCAACACCCTTCAAAATTGGGATCGAAAGGGAACAGCTGATAGTAAAGGCGCTGCTGTTTTTCTCCTCGCCTTTGATTTCCTTTCGAAGAAATTAGCAGGACAAGCTGCAAGACAGATCAGAAAGGATGAGGCAATTGAAACCTTTCAGTATGCGCATGATTACATGATAAAGAATTTCGGAAAAACTGATTTAGTGCTGGGGGATATTCAAAAACTTGTTCGTGGAAATGAAGCTAGTCCGGCTTCAGGACTACCAGATGTTCTAACAGCAGCATATACGGTTCCATATCAAAAGGGCATGAGGAAAATTTCCTCTGGTGATGCATATATAGCATTTGTGCGATATCCAAAGAATGGTTTGCCCATCATCGAGACCGTCAACACTTTTGGTTCATCTTCAGATCCTTCCTCTCCACATTTCAAGGATCAGATGCAAATGTTTCAAAATCATCAATTGAAATCTATGACTCTTGATAAGGAGGAAGTTTTGCGGAAGGCTGTTAAGGTTTATCATCCTAGTTTAACCGCCAAGACGCCATGACGCGAAGGAACGCCAGGACTGAAAATTCACCGCAGAGAACTAGAGTAGCAGAGAAATAGCAGAGGTGAAAAGGAGTTGTTACATTTGTGCAAACAGAAAACATGGCAGCAACAAGAATAACAGTAATGAATAATGGTTCTCTGAAAATAGAAGGTGATTTTGAAATTGTAGATAAAAATGGTAACCCGTATGATCTGGGAGGAAGGACAGCTGTTTCTCTTTGTCGCTGTGGACGCTCCAACAACAAGCCTTTTTGTGATGCTTCACACAAAGGGCATTTTGAACATGAGGCAATTGCTTTTGCCTTGCCACCGAAGCAAGTGTGAAAATTTTTTTGAGGATTTGGTGTTGTCTTCGCGAAACTTTGTGTCATCGCGCCTTGGCGGTTAAGCAAAGCTATTAGAGAAGCTTCCCCGGACCCGCTCCATCAACTCTTCCTTGTAACTCTCGCCAATGAACACATCTGCTTTGACGCCTTTCAACAAAACTCTGTTGCCTTCGATTCCTGTGAGCCTGTCAATTCTGATAATATAAGACTTGTGAATTCTTAGAAAATGTTTTGCGGGAAGTCGGTCTTCAATTTCTTTCATGCTGGCATAAACAATAGTGCGTGTACCAGCGTTGTGTATTGCCACATAATTCTTCATGCCTTCCACATAATCTATCTCAGACAGATTAATTTTTAGCAGCTTTCCCTTCGATTCTGTCTTCACAAAAATGTAATCATCATCTACAACCTGAGCAGATTCTTCGCTCATTGATTTAGCAGCTTTTTGAACTGCTGCAAGAAACCTCGGAAATCTGATTGGCTTTAAAAGATAATCAACCACATCCAATTCATATCCTTCTAATGCAAATTCACTATAAGCAGTAGTGAGTATCACCATGGATTTGCCATTCACCGCCTTAATAAAATCGATCCCGGATAATTCAGGCATTTGGATATCGAGAAATACGAGGTCAACTTTTTGTGTAGCGATGACTTGCAGTGCTTCCATTGGATTAGTACCAGAATGAACCAGGTGAAGCATCGGCGTTTGGGCAATATAATGCATCAGAATATCGATAGCATGCTGTTCATCGTCAACAACTATACAATTGATCATAGTTTGTCGATGGTTAAATTCGTACTGTAAAATTCCTGTTCGTCCTGTATGTCTAAATGGTAGTTTTCTCCATATGCAAGCTCAAGTCTTTTTTTGATATTATCAAGTCCTACCCCGGTTGACAATTCTTTTGGGCCAGTCTTTTTCCTGTTCCTGCAGTAAAATTGCAGTCGGTCTTTTTCAATATTTATCCTGATCTCAATTGGATACTCCTGGCTTTTGAGATCACCATGCTTGAATGCGTTTTCAACGATAGTGATCAGGACAAAAGGAATAATGTGAATACCGTTTACAATACCATTAACCTGGAGGTCTACATTCAGTTTATTACTGAACCTAAGCTGGTTGATCTTTATAACATTCCAAACATGCTCAATCTCGTCTTTAAGCGGTGCCTTTCCATCCCGGGCATTGGGTTCACTTAATGCATACCTCATGATGTCACTTAGTGTCAATATACCCTCTGACAATTCAGGAGAATAAGGAAGTGATTTTGCATACAGGAAATTCAAAGTATTATGAAGAAAGTGCGGATTGATCTGTGCTTTCAGGAAATTCAGGTTTGCACTTGATTTTTCAATTTCAAGTTGCATCTTTTGTCCTTCCAGTACTTTTTGTTGCTTCTTCTCATCACGCAGATAATTAAAGTATGCTATTAGCAGGCTTAGTCCAATCCTGATCAGAATGAACATTGTAAAATAAAAAGTCAGCATACTTGCTGTCATCTTATGGGTTCCGTATGTTGATGGAAACCATTTATGCTTCGCTATCAAATAAGCCACATATGGTATAATTAACAGGAATGAAATCCGCAGGTAGCTGGTGAAATTCTTTTTATTGACGCAGTAGCTGTGATATATATTTAAACTGAAGAAAAAGAATAGGGAGTCAACAACTACATTAATGAACTGGCTTATGAGATGCCAGGGTTTGAAAAATGATCGCAAATCGATTTCCTCCTGCGATGTAGCTGTTGCGATAACTCCCAACAACAGGATCAGTACATAGCAGCTAAGAACAACCCAAAAGACCTTCCAATATGTAAATCGCTTAAATGACATGGGCGTTTTGATATTGTTTCAAAGTACGAATTGCGCTCTTAAACAGAAACGATTGAATGAAAAATAAGTACGGGGTTAAGCATTCTCTTTTTGCTGCCCCGTACTTCGCATTGGTTCACGCACATTTTTATTGGCCAATTCCGGTGTTACCACCTGACTGGACCCGTTTATTTTCTTCTTCTGTACCTGTTGTTCTCTGCCTGGCCGCCTTAACCTGGCTGTTTCCAAAACGATACACAAAATTCAATTTGAATTGTCTGCTCTCGAATCGGAAAGAATTTCTAGTTTCCTGTCCGGCAAAAGTTGTACTTCCTCTGAATTGCATAGTGCGGAAAACATCACTCAGTGAAGTCTTTATTGTACCATTTCCCTTAAGAATTTGTTTTTGCAATCCAATATCAATATTCCACATGCCCTTGACCTTAAATGTTCCCATGGTTACAGTAGGTGCATTGTAAAATCCTGTTACTTCTGCTGTCCAGGTTTTTCTGAATTTCAGGCTATTCTGACTAAATAACCTGAAGGCAGGAACTTTAATATCAATAGTCCTTCCTTCTCCAAAATTCGCTTCATACATGGAATAGTTTGTATTCACATTTATTAAAGAAGAAAATGTTTTGTACTGAAAAGGATAGCTGATGTTAAGACTTATAATATCCTGAGTAGCCAGGTTCCTTTTGGAAACAAATGCCTTTGATCCTTCTGCAGTATCAACCAACTGCGCGAACATATCATTTACGTGACTATAGTTTAAAGTAGTATTCAGTTTGAATTTGTAAGTGTGTGTCAAACCAAAACTATTTGTGTATTGCGGGCGCAGATTGATATTACCTTTCATGAACGTATACTCGTCCAACTTCATTTCAAATGGATTTAGATCCTGATAAGCCGGCCGATCAATCCTTCTGCTATAGGTCAAGCTTAACTGGCTCTTTGGATTTTTATTGAAGGTGATGGCTGCACTTGGAAAAAAGTTGGTATAGTTTCTTTTGAACCCTGAGTCGTAGGCTGTGTAATCGTTACCTGATTTTTTCAAACCAGTCGAAATTCCTTCAAGGTTGGTATTCTCAATACGAAGGCCTGCCTGTATCATAAATCCTTTGAAAGAACGGTTGTAGTTCACATACCCTGCATTTATATTTTCTTCGTACTTGAACCTGTTGCTGCGGTCCTTATCTAGCTGTCTGCCCGAAGGAAAAACATTGTAGCGCTGAAAATCATTATCAGTCTGTACATAACCTAGTTTGCCACCGTAACCCAGTTTCCCCTTCATAAAGTTCTGTTCGTAATCAGCTTTAAAGGAATAGATATCAATTTTGGTAGGAGCAAGCATCTGGTAAATAACACTGGATGTTTTTACTTCGCCAGTTGAATTGTAATAATCATTTGGCTGGTATTGGTCACTGTTGAGATTATAAAATCCATGGTCGGCATTAAGAGTCAGGCTTCTTCCGTTGGGGTTATTATAGGTATAATTCAGGTTGAAATTGATATTGTCCCTTTCCATTTTATTCCGGTTGTCCGCTATCAGCACTCTGTCCACAATTCCTGTCCTTGCATTTGAGATTTCCATGTGGCTAAAATTGCTGAAGGTTGGATCTGAAAAATTCCCATTGATGATTACGCCAAGAGTTGACTTCTTATTAATGAAATAATCCAATCCTGTTTTGAAATTATGGGCACGTTGTTTCATTCTCATATTCCCGTTCTGATCAAAAATTGAATCGAGCACGGTGCGATAGATAGAAATATTATTATTATTGATAGCGCGGTTAGCTGAATAAGTTCCGAAGATGTTCACTTTTGCATTCCGGTGGTTGAGTGATAGTCCGCCATTGTATTTAGCAAAGCTTCCGATGTTCCAACCTGCATTAACTGATCCATTTGTACCGAGGGATTTATTCTTTTTAAGTCGAATATTGATAATGCCTGCATTCCCGGCAGCTTCATATTTTGCTGAAGGATTTGTGATCAGCTCTATCGCCTCAACCTGCGATGATTGGATCGATTTCAGATAATTGGCGAGGTCGGCTCCTGCCAGAGGTGATGGACGGCCATCAATATAAACCTGAACGCCATTCTTTCCACTCATGCTGAGATTATCATCTTTATCTACCATCACTCCAGGCGATTTCCTTAGCAGTTCCAACATATCGGATCCTACTGCATTGATTGTCCCCTCAACATTCAGGATCGTTTTATCAGCCTTCATTTCTATCATGGGTCTGGATCCTGTAACTACCACTTCCTTCATATTGCCGGCAAGTTTTGTAATAACGATCGCTGGCAAACTCAATTCAGAATTCGAATAGGTGAATGAAGTTGTGAACGCAGGTTTATGGCCGATAAAAGTGGCCTTTACCTTGTAGCTACCCTCCTTTATACCTGAAAAAACAAAAGCACCTTCCTGGTTGGAAGCTGCCAATTTCACGAGTCCGGAATCCGAAGCCTTGACAAGGCTGATTGTAGCGCCTTTCACGGCCACACCCTGTTCGTCCTTGATCAGGCCGGAAACCTGGGCATTAAGGCCAGAGAATATTAGTTGGGTAGATAAGAGAAAGATAAGTATTCGCATAACGCAGTTTTTAGTAGGGCAAACGTAGCGTTATGAAAGGCCGGGGAAAAAAACGTTACACCAAACGGGGGATTGTAGATATGAACAGGTTTAGAGTTTCGAGTTGGATGCTCGTTGGCAGATGTCCGTTGGGCGTTGGCAGATGACAGTTGACTGTTGACAGTTGACCGAAATTCCCAATTCTTACTAATCAACAACTCAACTAATTAACCATTCAACTATAGACCCAATTCCTAATTCCCACTTATCAACCGATCACCAATCAACCTAGTTAGAGTGTAGCCCCTACGGGGCATGATTGCTTTGGTCGGTTTTGCTACCGACATGTAGCCTCTAACGGGGCAAAGAATTCCAAAGACGTATTCAACAAATCGACCTATCACACAATTCTTATTCCCGAATTACAAAATCCAAATCAACTCTTCAACAAATCAACATTCCAACATCCTTCCTAATTCCCAATTACAAATTCCCTTTTCAACTATTCAACAATTCAACCCATGCATTTTTCCCAATTTCCAAATCCTGAGCAAAGCGAAGAAACCAAATTCCAAAATTCTTACTGCTGTTGTTGCATCTCCAGGAATCTCCTGTACGAATTCCCTTCCAATGCTGGATTTTTCACGTGGTATGAAAAGGACGGTACCAGCTCAAAATCTGTTTTTGGTTTTTCTGTTCCATTCTCAATCGAGACCGAGACTTCAAGCGTATGTTCTGCTGAACCTTTATACGTTCCTTTGACGGGAGTACAATCTGAAAAATTCCTACCGATCGCTAATCTTACGTGCCGGTCACTTACAATGCAATTATTCGTAGGATCTAAACCGAGCCAACCATAATAAGGAATATAAGCATCCACCCAGGCATGGGTAGCACCTTCGCCTCGCAATTCATGATTTATCGGGCAGATATACCCACTTACATACCTGGCCGGAATTCCAGCCATCCTGAGCATGAGCAATAAAATATGAGCAAAGTCCTGGCAAACTCCTGCTTTCAAATCCCAGACCTCATCAATGCTCGTTTCTACGGTGGTGATTCCTTTTTTGTATTTGAAATTATTATAAACAAAATCCGCAAGCACCTTCGAAACTTCCAGTGGACGATTTGATTCATCCAGGATCCTCGAGACTTCACTCTTCAACCCATCAGTTGCATTGAAAGCTTCTGCAGACAGAAAATCCATGTATGGAAATTGGCTGCACATCATTCTAAGATTCTTCCATTGTTCTTCAGCCGGTACATCTTCTGCGGGCAATTCAACCGGACTTGTGACTACTTCAATTTCCGAGGTGATACTAAGTTCATCATGAGGCTTGATTACTGTAAACATTCCTTTCCGGTTGCCATAATAATCTGTAAATATTTCTACCACCGGATTGCTAGTAATGATGATCTTATGGTCCTTCACCTCTTGCAGCGCATCGTCAACTGGGTAAAGCATGATCTGGTTTGCGCTATCAGTTACCTGATTGGTATATGTGTATTTAGTGAGATGCTTGATCCTGTAATGTGCCATTCTTAATTTTTACTTCAACTGTTTCCAAAATAATATTTATCAAATGCATCTGCAATACCGAAAATTTCGCTCCTCGTCCTCTCCAGAAATTGCTTGAGATTTACAGCATCAGTTTTCTGAACACTGCTGTATCTAACATTATTCATAGCTCTTCCTATTGTAAATTCAACCTGTCGATAATTATCTGGCAGACTTTCCGTCTTTAGCCATTCAAAGTACCGATTCACTTGCTGAAGGCAGTATAAAACAGAATGCGGGAAATTCAGATTATAAATGATCTGTTCTACCACATGCTCAGTTTCCAGCTTGGCCCTATATGTCTTCAGGTAAAGTTCGTAACCCGCCAATGTATATAGCAAATACCGTAATGCAGGAGCCTCCACAGGTTGCCGAAGATTGTATCCCAGCTCAGTGAGTCTTGCATTCAGCATATCAGTTGAAAGTATCGCTCTTTCAAGATAACGGCCGATGTATAAATAATTGAACCCTTCCCCTCTGGACATTGTGATATCTGCTGTACCATAGTATAACATGCCGTGCCGAAGTAAGGCATCAAAGGCAGTAACAGGATCTCCATACTTAACCTGGTTATGGATCTGCTGATCTCTCACCATATGATGGTAATCGTTCAGACATTGCCAGACCTCCTTGCTGATGTGATCCTGAACACTTCTGGCATTTTCCCTGGCGCGATAAATATTATTGCTTACTGAAAATGTATTGTTTACATCCAGGAGCAAGTGGTCTAATACCCTGGATGAAGATTGTTCAATCTGTTCTGTTTGCCAGGTAGGCAGGTCACTATAGAGCCGAAGGACTGACCCCCATTTAAAATTATTTACCTCATCCTGTGAAGAAATATAATTCGTGCGCAACAACCGAAGCATTCCATTTGTGCGCTCGATATAACGCGACATCCAAAATATTGAGTTTGCAACACGACTTAACATCCAGCAGCTTGAATTTGGTTTACTTCAGAAAAATCGATCTTAATAATCTATCATCAGGCTCAGCTTACCACCCAGGTATCCTTGCTTCCTCCACCCTGCGATGAATTTACAACCAATGATCCCTCCCGAAGGGCAACACGAGTAAGTCCTCCAGGAACAATATCAATACCATTTGGACCATACAATGCAAATGGACGGAGATCTACCCTCCTTGGTTGAAGTAGTCCATTGATATAACAAGGGACCGACGACAAACTGATAATTGGTTGAGCTATGAAACTTCTCGGGTCTTCTTCGATGGCTTTTTTAAAGGCCTCCATTTGATGCTCAGTTGCTGTGTTCCCGATCAGCATTCCATAACCTCCGGATTCATTAGTTTTTTTAATTACCATCTGGTCCATTTTCTCAAAGACCAGTTTACGGTTTTCAGGTTCTGCCATAGGATAGGTTGGCACATTCTTTAAGACCGGTTCTTCATTCAGATAGTAGCGTATCATCTCCGGAACATAAGCATATACAGCTTTATCGTCTGCTACTCCATTACCCATCGCATTGACGATTGCTACATTTCCTTTTCTGTAGGCCGCATATATTCCAGGAACTCCCAGGGTGCTATCAGATCTAAAAACCAAAGGATCAAGAAATTCATCATCCACTCTTCTGTAGATCACATCCACTTTTTTGAGGCCGATGGTTGTTTTCATATAAACCTTGTGGTTGTCTACAACAAGATCACTCCCCTCAACAAGTTCTATACCCATAAGTCGTGCGAGCGTGGTATGCTCGAAATAGGCCGAATTATAAATACCTGGTGTCAACAATACCACGCAAGGTTCACTTGATTGTGAATCAGCCAGGGCCATTAAATTTTTCAATAAAAGATCAGGATAGTCCTTTACACTCTTCACTGAGTTTTTTGGGAGAAGGTCAGGGAATATTCGATAAGTGATGCTCCTGTTTTCCAGCATATATGAAACACCAGAAGGAGTTCTTAAATTATCCTCAAGTACATAAAATTCGCCATCATGATCTCTGATAAGATCGATGCCTGAAATATGGGTGTAAATGTTATAAGGCACATTCACATTCATCATTTCCCTCAGGAAGTTTGGGCAGGAATAGATCAGGTCTGCAGGTATGATCCCATCTTTTATGATGAATTGTTCATGATAAATATCCTTGAGAAATACATTCAATGCTTTTAAGCGCTGCTTGATCCCTTTCTCGATGCGTTTCCATTCCGCCGCTCTGATGATGCGGGGAATAATATCGAAAGGAAAAATTTTCTCGATGCCTTCACCACTATTATAGACTGTAAATGTGATACCCTGGCTCATGAATAATTTCTTTGCCAGTTCATCCTTTCTGTTCATTTCATCCGAAGAAATGTCCTCTATCGCGGCAACAAAATTTTTGTAAGCCGGCCTGATGGAGCTGGCGTCAAACATTTCGTCCCATACCGATGGAGAAGCCTGGTATGCCTTTAACAAATGACCGTTCATACTTCAGATTAGTTAAGGCAATCAATCGTTGGAGAAGTAAGAAGTATACCAAGCGAAATATACAGAATAATTGGAAAGTTTGAATCTTTGAGTGTTTGAATGTTTATATAGATAAAAAAAGCCCCGGTAAACGGGGCAGATCTTATTGCTTAGCGAGATAACGATTATACACATAGCCTTCCTCACCCTGATCCGTACGGATCAATGTCCATTCATCATTGGTCTGATTCACTACCGTTACCAATTCGTGGTGAGCTGCTTTTCCAACAATTGGCTGGTCAGTACCAGGACCTTTGCGAATATTCAGGTTAGAAGTTTCTGTATCAACCTTGGCCCTGGATCCGGGTGCTAGTGGAGAAGTTCTTACATCAAGAACAAGATCTCCCGACCGAAAATCAGGATCGATTCGATTGTATATATCCCACAAATTATCTTTTATCTGGCCGGATGGAGCTTCCCCATCAATATATAATACATTATTCTGCTCACGAACCTGTAGGTTGTTTATTCCTGCCTGTTTCGCAGCATCTATGAGTTCAGTATATTTTTGCTGTACTGCCATAAAAAATTATTTAATAGTTAACTGGTTATTTACCTTTTTTGGATTTAGATGATTGACTGATTCAATCAATTTGGGAAGCCTGTCTCTTTCAATACTTCCAGTAAGTGTGACTTCACCATTACTTACAGTGGCAGTCACTTCAGGATAATCTTTAGTTGCATCACGAAGACCGTTTTGTATAGCATCGTCACCTGAAACTACTACTGGAGCAGTGGTTGTAGAATCTGTAGTTGTGGAATTGACAACCTCGGGATCTTTTTTCTTATCCTTACATGATGTGATTCCCAGACCCGCAACGACTACTGATGATGCCATCAATAACCGAAATACTAATTTTTTCATTGTTTGTTTTTATTGATTGAGAAAAATTATTCTTAAAACCTACCTCCAAGAACCCTGCCCAGAAGTCCACCTGCACTCCCAAGTCCTCGGCCACCACTTAGCATACCAATTAGCGAACCCAATCCGCCACCACCTAACATCCCGCCACTATTGAACATTCCTCCCGATCCTCCTCGTTTTCCAAATCCACCTCTCATTATTCCTGCTAAAATCATTGGTCCGGCAATTCCAATTAAACCTTTCATGAGATTACCCGGATTAATGCCTGCCTTCTCAAGTTTTTCTTTTAGTCCAAGTGAGGAGAGAAAACCGGACTGTTCCTTCTGATCAGTTGGGATTTCCTGTGCAGAAGTTTTTTCTGCAAATTGATCAAGGAGTGCAAACTGTTGTTGATCCAGATTTAGTGCTTGTGCAATTTTATGTACGCTTTGTTGTTCTTCCTCGCTATAATTCTGATCTGATTTGGCAAAAGCCATCAGATCTGCAACCAGTGAATACTTAAGCTCGCTTTTTTTAAGAATTTCCAGACAGCTGGAAAGTTCGTCTCCAGATATTTCTGTTGCAGCGTTCAACACAACTGTTTTTTGTTCTTCGGATAGACTGGCCGAATCGGCCAATTGGGAAATATATTCCAGCTCTTCTTCTGAGGCTTCCTTGTCTGCTGTAGCCAATGAGGCAATAGCTCCCAGATATGCGCCTTTTTCTAAATCGCTGTAGCCTTCAAGGATCGTTTCAGTGTTCTGCATGATTTGTATTTTGAAAAGCAATAGGCTTAAATTTCTGTGCCAGTGGGGTTTAGGGTTATGAGGCTTAACCGCAAAGACGCCAGGGCGCGAAGGATCGCAAGGGGTTCCCTAATCAACAAATCAACCATTCAACTAATTCCCTCTAGTTGCTGGATCGGGGGCTTCTCCTGGTTGTTGTTGAGGAAGTAGAACATAAAATGTTGCTCCTTTATTCTCTTCTCCGGTTGCATAAATAAAGCCGTTATGGTTTTCCACTACTTTCCTGCAGAGAGCAAGACCAATTCCTGAGCCGGGGAACATTTGTTTGTCGGTGAGACGTTTGAAGATGACGAATATCTGTTCAGCATATGTATTATCAAACCCAAGTCCGTTATCAATAAATGCGATCTCGTAATAGGTCTGATTAGGAAGCAATGCCTCATTTGCACGCACCTCTTCTGCTTTCAATTGCCTGGCTTCGATCCTGATCCGAGGCGAAGCATCGCTTCTTGAAAACTTCAATGCATTGTTCAATAAATTATAGAAGAGTTGATTCATTTGTAATGGAATCGCTTCAAGTTTAGGAAGTATCCCATTTTCGATGATCGCCTGCTTTTGTTGAATAACGAGTTCCAGATCCTCCATAACATTTTTCAAGACCTGGTTGAGATCGGTCTCAGTATAGCCACTTTCTTTTTTGATACTGGAAAAAGCAAGCAGGTCGCTGATAAGAACTGACATTCGTTCCGCAGCATTTAATATTCGTTCAATATCCTGCCTTCCGCCTTCACCAATCCGGTCGTTTTGTTTATCCTGCAAATGGGAAGTGTAAATCCGGATTTTCCGAAGAGGTTCCTGCAGATCATGGCTGGCTGCATAGGCGTATTGCTCAAGTTCTGCATTGGATGATTCAAGCTTGCGAATATTCTCCTTTAAGTCTTCCTCATATTTTTTTAAAGGAGATATATCATGAAAACTTACAGTAAGTCCATCCTCCCTTTTGGCTAGTAGCGCGTACATCCATCTTTGGACATTTCCACGCGTATAGAGAGTTTCGAATGATAGTTGTCTACCTGTTTCAACTACTTCGACGTATTTTTCATAAATGCCAGAATTTCTGATATAGGATGGAATTTCTGAAAGTCTCTTTCCGATCACATCCTCAGTTTTTAATTCCAATAATTTTTCCAGTCCCTTATTTACAAATTCAATTTTGAAGTCAACGATCTTGCCTTTTTCTCTTATCGCTTTATAACTAACAATTCCATTTTGCGAGGTGTTAAGAACAGATTCAAGAAATCCTTCAAGCCATCGTCTTTTCCGCACATTGAAGACATTGGAGAAAAATGTGATGAGTATGAGAGAAACCGCAATGATGGTAAATCCAAAGGTCAGCCAGGCAGTTTCAGTTGTTGAGGATTCCAATTCAATTTTCTGAGCTTGCAGTAATTTTTGTTCGGATTCAATTCCCCTGTTAATGAGAGTGTGAACTTCATAAAGCTTCCGCAATCTATCTCCCTGCCCAACCTGGATCAGTTCAACGATATTATACTTCATCAGTGTGTCCAGCTGCTCATTAATTATGCCAGTCACGGTATCCATCCTTCTATTCTGTTCAGGATTTGATTTTGTCAATTCTTTCAACTCAATAATACCAGTCCGGATCCGGTTTGCCTGCTCTTTATATAACTGGTAAAAGTCTTTTTCTGCTGGCGCAAATTTTTCAGAATAGATCTGCGCGCTTTTGAAATTGTTGGATAACTCTTCCAGTAAGTTGATCACACGGTGGCTTTGATCCACTCTTATTGTGTAATCCTGCATCGTACTAAAACTCTTTCTGTAAATTATAGTAACCGCAATCAATAAAATGAATGCAATGAGAAAAGAATATAGGGCCTTCCTGTTCATGACCTTACTGATGTTATGAAATTGGGCATTGCAAACCCTCCTTGATAATTGACCTGAAAGATAAAGATTATGCAAGTTAGAAGTGCCTTCCGAAGACTTATTCGTGAATCGTGAATCGTGAGTCGTGAGTGTCCTGGCGTCCCCTTGCGCCTTCGCGTCCTTGCGGTTAAACTTCCAACTCCAAACCCGAAACTCGAAACTCCAAATCGGAAACTTGATTACCTTACAATAAGAAAACTTCTCACCAAGTTCAAATGACAGACGAATACTATATGATGCTTGCGCTTAAAGAAGCGCGGAAAGCTTATGATGAAGGAGAAGTCCCTGTAGGAGCAATTGTTGTTTTGAATGAGCGCATCATAGGAAGGGGTTCCAACCAGGTAGAAATGTTGAACGATCCCACTGCACATGCTGAAGTCATTGCACTTACATCTGCTTTTAATTTCCTGGGTTCCAAATACCTTGTAGATGCAAGTATCTATATCACCGTAGAACCCTGCCTGATGTGTGCCGGTGCTCTCTATTGGAGCAAGATCAAAAGAGTGGTGTATGGAGCTGAAGATGAAAAAAATGGATACAAGAAAATTACTGGCTTCAACTGGCCTTTTCATCCAAAGACCGAATTAGTGCATGGAATTATGAAAAGAGAATGTGCTGAACTCATGAAGACATTTTTCCGAAACAAACGTTGAGTATTCATCATCATTAAAAAAAGAATTATGGCTGTAAAACAACAAGTCGCCACTTCCAAGGTGGAATGCCTGAACCCCAACACAGGAGGGAAAATGAATATTGATGCCGAGATCTGGAATCTATTCAACAAAGCAATTCGTCACACTCTTAAAGGCAAGGAATTAACCTTTACTGAATTAGTAGATGGAATAAATGATTATCTGAAATCAAATAAGATCAAATTTGAAAAATCAGTTGGATGGTATGCGGTCACCATCAAGCATGATCTTCACGCAAAGGGCGCTATTGAAGTATTTACCAGGGGCGGTAAGAAACTTCACAAATTAAAAAAATGATGAAACTGCCCCTCGATTAGATCATAATTTCCGGATCTTGATATTCTTAAAGCTTACCCCTCCACCGTGATCCTGTAGCACAATATGTCCTTTCTGGGCCTTGCCGTAGTCTGGATAATCCTTCCATTTCCCTGTGGATTTAAGTTTTTCCCATTCAGGAGACCATGCCTGGAAATCTGCTACTTTTTTTCCGTTCAGCCAATGTTCTACATGACCTTTATCGAAAATAATCCTTGTACGATTGAATTCGCCCACAGGCTTTGCAGCAAGTTCTGATGGGCCATACATTGCATAATCAGCTCCGCTTTTCTGATCTTTAGTCAATTCATGGCTATAGCCATTATCGTCAATGATCTGATATTCCGGACCTGTTTCATAAGATGCGTTGCGGGACTCAAGAGAATGATAAATAATACCGCTATTCGCTCCTTTTGTTACTTTCCAATCAACTGATAAATCAAAATTTTCATATTGTTCCTCAGTTATAAGATCAGCATGATCCTTTGCCTCCTTTGGGCATAGCAATTCACCTCCCACAATTTGCCACGAGCCTGGCTGATTTTTGAATGTTCTCCAGCCAGAGGTGGAATTCCCATCAAACAGAAGCTGCCAACCGGCTTTCTTTTCCTTCTTGGTTAGGGTATTGTCCTTTTCCTTGAAAACAAAGGCGGAAAGCATAAACACATATGCAAGACCGAGAGCAATCCCTGGCAGGCTGATCATTTTTTTCATATACGAGATTTGAGATGAAATTGGGAATTCAATTTAATGATTCTCCGGTACGTGGAAGTTGAATATCAAATTAATTCCTCTTCTCGAAATAAGAGTTTGCACGCATTAAATAATTCGCCAGTAAATTTGCATTCCATTATTCATACTGAATAATCAATAACTAAATCTTTTTATATGGCATTCACACTTCCTTCTCTCCCTTACGATCATAGTGCTTTAGAGCCACATATCGATGCGCAAACGATGCAGATCCATCATGGTAAACACCATCAGGCATATGTTGACAATCTTAATAAAGCAATTGCAGGAACTCCAAACGAAAACAAATCTCTCGAAGAACTTGTGAAAATCGCTGGAAGCATCAGCCCGGCAGTTCGCAATAACGGTGGAGGACATTGGAATCATAGTTTCTTCTGGGAAATCCTTGGACCTAATGCTGGCGGACAGCCTTCTGGAAAAGTAGCAGATGCCATTAATAGCGCCTTTGGTTCGTTTGATTCTCTGAAAGAAAAATTAAATAATGCAGGCATGACCAGATTTGGTTCCGGCTGGGCATGGTTGCTGGTGAAAGATGGAAAACTTGAGGTCAGCTCTACTCCTAACCAGGACAATCCGCTGATGGATGTAGCAGAAGTAAAGGGTCATCCAATACTTGGAGTGGATGTTTGGGAACATGCGTATTATCTGAAATATCAAAATAAGCGGGCAGATTACCTGAATGCTTTTTGGAATGTGGTGAATTGGAAAAAAGTTGAAGAGCATTTCAGCAAGGGGAAATAGTTTCGGGTTTCGTGTTTTGAGTTTGGAGTTGGTAGATCATAAATTACTACTCAACATTTCAACTATTCAACTCTTCAACTCATTTTATACCTAATCCCAAATTACTAATCCCTAATTCCTGGCAGCACAATTAATTAATGAATATGAATAAATCAATCTTCTTTCTGATTTTGGTTTTGATATTAAGCTCCTGCTCATCCGGAGATCAGGTAAAAAAAGTATTCGTTATTTCCAATGGAAAATTCACGTTGGATGAAAGTAAAACCTACATAAAACTAGATCCCAGTAATAGTCACACCGAACAGGAACTGGAATTCAGGACCGGAGATAAAGTCACACTTACAGTGGAAACACCCGAAGGCAAAAAAACTTTCGATGTTCCTGATGCAGGTAGTTATGTACTCAATCTGAAATTTGATACCCTCAGCGGTGGTATCGTGAAATATGGGGACCAGGGCCGACCAGCATCCTTATCAATTGAACAATTCAGTAACATGGTGGATAGCACCAAGCAATTGATTGAAGGAAGAAATGCAAGTGATGAAAAGAAAACTTACTTCATTGTACCAAATTCTATAAAGAAAATATCTGTCGCCACCTCAGTAAGAGTAGTGGGACCTTACAAGGGCATTCCATATTCTGTTGATGTAGATGCTTCAGGAAAAGCTCCTGAGGTTTACAAGTTTTTTACAAATAAGCAACAGAGAGAATCTTTGTCAGACCTGGAGAAGAGAATGCAGAAGTAGTTTCGGGTTTCGAGTTTTGAGTTTCGAGTTAATTGCTAGTTGGTAGTTGACAGTTGACCGATGACAGCAGACTCTAATTCCTGCTAATCAACAACTCAACTAATTAACTATTCAACCAATCAACAATTCAACTTCCCTCCCCAATTTTCCCAATTTCCCAATCCTGAGCGAAGCGAAGAAACCAAATTTCAAAATTATCAAGGAACCGGATCATACCCATGCCCTCCCCAGGGATGGCAGCGGACAATCCTTTTTACACTCAACCAAAAACCCTTGAACAGACCATATTTTTTTAAAGCTTCCAATGCGTAATGGGAACAGGTTGGGGTATACCTGCATTTAGGTCCGAGGATGGGAGAAATTCCCCATTGATATAGTTTTATCAACCAAATAAATGGTAGACTAAGTATCCTGAGTAGGGATTTCATTGATGGTTTTTATCAATCTGTTCAAAATTACGGCCAGCCTCTCCTCCACTAATTTAAATTCAGGAAGTTCCTTTCCTGCATAAATGAGGAAAAGCTTCATTCCCAATCCTTTTTGTTTGAGAATCTCGTACAATTCATTTTTTCGCACCCTGTATGCTTCTCGTGTTAAACGCTTGATACGATTCCTGTCAACTGCTTTTTTGAAAACGCGGGCGGATACTCCAAATCCCGCCTGAACAGGGAATATTTCTGATTTCTTACCGAGGGCATAATAGATCCGGAAGGGAGTTGAATTGAAGTTCTTACCCGATTTGAATAAGGCCTCAATCTCTTTGGTGCTCTTTATTCTCTCTTGTTTTCCTAAAGTATATCCTGGTTGAATAGTTGAAGTTTATCTGAAGGTAATCAATGAAAATTGGTGAAAAGGCTGTCATAGGAGTAAACAAAAATAGCCCTCCAGCCAAAGCAGGAAGGCTATCGCCCGATCAGAATTGGGCTATTTTAATTTTCTTTCGTCAGACACTGTCAGCTTCCTGCGTCCTTTCCTACGACGAGAAGCCAAAACCTTACGGCCATTCGCAGTTTCCATTCTTTTGCGGAAACCATGAACCGATTTACGGCGACGGCGATGCGGTTGAAATGTACGTTTCATGATCCTAACTTTTTCACGTTTACCCGCTTTTTGCGGACTTTGATCTCAACCGGCAAAGAACCGGTTCAATCTTTTAATAATCTGTCCTAAATCCTCTTAATCCCCTTTTTCTTCTGATACAACGAGATTCAGATGAAGGACGGCAAAGGTAAGAGGATTCACTGTTCCAGCCAAGCTGAAGCAGAAGAATTATGGCTGATATTAATATTTTCTGAACACTTTCATCCACCTTACGTTCGCCCCTTTATAAGGGCCGGAGATAACATAATGAACTGTGGCACACTGCCTTTGCAAATAAAAAACATCAATACCTAAAATTGTAGGGTTTTTCTCCCTCCTCAATCAACCATTCTTCATTTTTCATTTTACATTCTCCATTCTCACCCACGTCCTGGCAGTTAAATAAATGTACTTTCTTCAAAAGGGCAGGTCATTCTTTCCTTTCCCCAATGTCAAGATGCCTGGATTCAATTTCCTGACCATAAAAGAGCGAAGCATGTTGATCAAAGTCCGTCGTCGAATCAGTCGTATAAAAATTCCTGCTCCCGTCTCTTGTGATGGATTGCTCAATTTCAGGATGCCTTATCAAATACTCAGCGAGACTATCCGCAACCAGGCTTCCTTGTGAAATAAGGCGAATATAGGATGGTGCATACTTGCGGATCTTATCCATTAGAAGAGGATAGTGCGTACATGCAAGCAAAATGACATCAATCTCCGGATCATCATCCAGAAGATCTCTAATGTCCTTGCGGATGAAATAATCAGCCCCTTCTGCATTAAATTCATTGTTCTCAACCAGGGGAACCCACATTGGACAAGCATGCTGGCTGACCATCAATTGCGGAAAGAACTTCTGTATTTCTAAGGGGTAGGATTCAGAACCAACTGTGCCCTTTGTTCCCAGTATTCCGACATGCCCGGTGAGGGACAATCTTCCGATTATTTCCGTTGTGGGCCTGATCACTCCAAGTACCCTTAAACCCGGTTCCATTTTCGGAAGGTCGTTTTGCTGAATGGTTCTAAGCGCTTTTGCAGAAGCTGTATTGCAGGCAAGGATCACAAGTTTACATCCTCTTTCAAAAAATTCCTTCACGCACTGCAGAGTATATCGATACACTGTTTCGAATGAACGACCGCCGTAAGGAGCCCTCGCGTTATCACCAATATAGAGATAGTCGTACTGCGGAAGTTTATTTACTATTTCTTTCAGGACGGTCAAGCCACCATATCCTGAATCGAAGACGCCAATCGGATGAGATTCTGCCATAGGCAAAAATAGTGAGCCGGTCGTAAGTATGACCGGCTCATTAAATAGATTATCCGACTAATTTGCCCTGGTTGGCCAAAATGATCATTGAGCGTTGAACATTGAGAGTTGATCATTTCTTGTAATTCTCAATGAGCAATTTTCAATGTTCAATTCTCAAGTAAGAAGTAACGCAGAGCGAGGCTCAATCTCATATGCAATGATCATTCAAGTAAGAACAACGCAAAACGAGAGCAGAGTGCGAGGCTCAATCTCAAAATCTTTCAACCACCGAAGCTTTAGCATAGGTGGTCAAAATCCTAATTGCTTCCTGTCTTCACATAATTCAGCCATTGTTTGGCTTCTTTATGATCTGGCGCTAATTCAACAGCTTTTGCAAAATCAGCCTGGGCCTTTACTTTGTCTCCGAGTTCGTAATATGAACGACCTCTCTTATAATATATGTCGCCAATTTCTTTTGTATTGTCTGGACGCATGTACTTAAGTGCAAGCGCGAAATTATCAACCGACTTTTGGAATTCTTTTTTCTCAAAATAACTATTCCCGATCCAGCTATATGGTTCAGGTGCGGAAGGCTTTGCTTTTACATTCACGGAAAACTCTGCGATGGCTTCATCGTAATTTTTCTTCTGGTATTGAGCAGCACCACGATACTGGTAGATATCGAAAAGTTTTGCAGCATCTCCTTTATATAAAGGAATTGCCTGACTGGTATATTTCAAAAGCGAATCATAATTGGAATTAAGATATGAGGCCTCTGCAATGCCCCAAACTGCGTCCTTCATTCCAGCATCTTTTTCAAGAGCCTTTTTGAAATTCCCAACTGCCAGATAGTAATATTTATTATATCCGTTAATCACGCCAAGTTTATAATATGCCTGAGCCACCAGCTTGGCACTGTCTTTATATACAGGACTGGTTGAAACTCGTGAAAAATGTGTCTCCGCTTTTTTATAATCTTTCTTATCAAAATAATATGGCCCAAGTTCCTTTGAAATGTCGATCCATTTGGTGCTTAGAGTATATGCCTCTTCATAATCCTTAAATGCTTCTGTAGGTTTATTATTCAACTGGTAGCACCTTCCTCTCCAGAACAGATAAAGACTCTTATTTTCTGCGGTTATGTTTGGGATAGCCGCTGCCCTTGTGTAATAATCTACTGCAGCAGCATAATTCTTCAACTGCCTATGCGCATCACCAAGAGCTGCAGGGCGGTTTGAATTAGTAGGATTGTATGCATATGCCTTTTCAAAATCAGGCAATGACTTTTTATAATCCAGGGAATTGTAACTGGTTAATCCTCTGAAATAAATTACTGATGAAATTGCGACAGAGTCAGACTCAGACAAGTACATTGGTATAGCCTTGGAATAATACTCATACGCATTTTTATAATCCTTACTATAATAATACACATCGCCTAATCCTGAATATGCATAGCGATCTTTTGGATTTAACTGCAGAGATTTTTTATACGGCTCAATTGCCTCACTGTATTTTGCCTGCCTGTAATAAGATTGACCAACCCAATAATTTAGAAGTGCAGCATCTTCAGGGGCTGTTGGTTCATATAAAGGAATTGCCTTACTATAAAACATAATAGCGCTGTCATAAATTTTGTAGTTGTAATAAGCGCTCGCCAATTCCCAATAAGCATCCTTATCATTAGGATCAAGGCTCAAGGCTTTGTTTATATCATCAATAGCGGGGCGATATTTTGCTGCGAGGTTGTTGCATTTCCCTCTCCAATAATATAAATCACTTAATGACTTATCATCAGTATAATAATTCATTGCCTTACCATAATATTCTGCACCCTTATCATACTTCTTGGTATTATAATATACTGCTCCAAGGTCCCAATATGGATATTTATAAGTTGCGTCAGTTGATATTGAACGCATCAAATAATTTTCTGCTTCAGTATAATTTTTCAATTTTAATTGCGAATAACCTATCCTGTGAAGGATGTTCGCAAGGTCTTTCTCATTGTAAGAGCCGGCATTATTCAATGCCGCTTTATAATTGTCAGACGCACATCCGTAGTCCTTCTTATCATAACATTCATTTGCATTCTTGACATAATCCTGGGCTTGCAGGACGAGACTAGCTGAGGTGAGCAGCAACAATAGTAGGGGTTTCATACTTGTCAATTTGAACACCAAGATATTAATAGATTTCGCTTTTGGCAATACCAGAGTTTAAGTATAAAAAAAGGTCACCTCAAGAGGCGACCTTTTCAATTGACTATGATCAATCATTTTAAATTCAATTTCTTCTTGACCAGGGCCAGCATATCGTCCCCCGGTGGGAAAACAAGCAGCTGCTCCTTTGTAAAGACATAGGTAAACCCGTTTTCTTTAGCTACATCCTGGATTGCCTTACGGGCTTTCTCAAGAATTGGCTTCATGGTTTCATCTTCCTTAGCCTGGTACAATTGCTGCGCTCTCTGATTCCACTGTTGCAACTCCACATATATCTTTCCAAGGTCCTGGCGTTTTACTTCCAATTGAGCCTTTGTAAACTTCAGGGTATCCTTAGTGTTTAATATGCTATCTCTATAATTAAAATCCTGAATCTTTTCAGCATACTGTTGATTCAGGGCATTCTGGTAATCAGCCAATGAAGTATCAGCTTTCTTGTATTCCGGCATTGCAGCCACCAGTTCCTGTGTGCTGATATAGCCAATCTTTATTTGTGCATTTGTACTGGTTGAACCAGCAAGAAAAAGAACGGCTGAGGCGAGAACAATTGTAAATAACTTTTTCATCTTGCAATTTTTGGTTTGAACGCCGGCTGGTTTAACCGGTCATGTCTAGTTTTTATAAGTTGATAAATCAGGATTTTACGTTGTTTAGAGAGCGTCCCTTTTGCTTTTATTTAACACCTAGTTCTCTTAGAATATCTTCGCTCTTGTCCAATTTAGGGTCGGCAAAGATAACGGTAATTCCCTCACTTTTATCCAAAATAAAATCGTAAGAACGCTGAACCGCCAGCTTTTGAATGGCATTGTAAACCTTGTCCTGTATGGGTTTGATCAGTTCCTGCCTTTTCTTGAACAAGTCCCCTTCAAAACCAAAGCGCTTACGCTGAAGGTCCCTAAGATCTTTCTCAAGATTGAACAGCTGATCTTCTCTTTTCTTCTTTAATTCATCGGTTAACATTACCTGTTCAGCCTCGTATTCTTTGTACATTCTTTCAAGATTCGACTGCTTATGGTCGATTTCCTTTTGCCAGTCATCACTCACCTGGTCAAGTTTTTTCTGAGCATCCTTGTAATCCTGCATCTTGTCCAGGATGTATTTACTGTCAACAATCGCATATCGTTGAGCGGTAGCTCCAAAACCGAAGAGTGCAAGAGTAATGGCGAGGAGATAAATCTTTTTCATAGCTCTTTATTTAGTTAGGAAGATGATTTTATTCCGGCTCAAAGCCAAGCATAAATGTGAATTTAGCGGCATCTCTTAAACGACCGTTGGGTTTCAACCTGTCGAATCCTACTCCATAGTCAAATCCAAGTAATCCGAACATCGGAAGGAAGAACCTCATGCCCACACCAGCGCTTCTGCGGAGGCGGAATGGATTGTAGTCCTTATAATTAAACCAGCCATTCGCAGCCTCAAAAAATGTGAGCCCGTAAATAGTGCTACTGGGATTGGTACTGAATGGAAATCTTAACTCAAGTGTATACTTATTGAAAATTGTAAAGAAATTACTCGCCTGTTGCTGATCAGGATTGACTTTAGGATTTGAATTATCATAAACCGGATAGCCGCGATGCGCGATGATGTCATATCCAAGAAGTCCGAAATTATTTGTAAGCCCGGCATCACCAACCTGGAATCGTTCAAATGGTGAATAATCCAGCTCCTTATTGTAACGGCCCATAAATCCATACTTCACGGATGCTTTCAATACAAACTGCCGGCTCTTATCCGCACCCAACGGTTTTCCTATCGGGATATAAGTTTCTCCTGTGAAGCGCCACTTATGGAATTCAGGAAGCTTATAGCTATCCTCTCTTGTAATACTCTTATTAAATAATGAATATGGCGGAGTAATCTGTGCACTCAGCATGAAATTCGATCCACTCCTTGGGAAAATTGGCTGGTCAAGTGAATACCTGTTAAGCGCCAATTTCAAACTTAAATTATTTGATGTCCCACGTGTAAACCCAAAATATGCTGCCGGATAATCCTTCAGTTTATACTGAGTGAAATTCAATGCATATGTGAGTGTGAAATAATCATCAGGCCATTTCAATTGTTTACCAAGGGCAATGGAAGCACCAAGGTTTTTCAAAGATTGACTGTCACTGAAGAAATATCTTCCGTTACCATCATAACCCCCTGTTCTGAAAATACTTTTATACAAGCTTACCGTAAAAGAATTTCTTTTCTTTCCGCCCAGCCAGGGTTCAGTAAATGAGAAGTTATAAGATTGATAAGCCTTACCATTCGACTGAATTCGAAGACTTAACTTTTGGCCGTCTCCTGTTGGTAATGGTTGCCAGGCTTCTTTCTTAAAAATATTATTGATCGAAAAATTATTAAACGAAACACCTAGAGTACCAGTAAGTCCGATACCTCCACCCCAGCCTGCTGAAAGTTCCAACTGATCGCTGGATTTTTCTTCAACTGAATAATGAATATCAACAGTACCATCTTCCTGGTTTGGAATTGGGTTGATACCGATCTTTTCCTGGTTAAAATAATTCAGGTTCGCGATCTCGCGCTGTGAACGGATTAGGTCAGCGCGACTGAATTTTTCACCCGGAACTGTCCTCAATTCCCTTCTGATCACGTGTTCCTTGGTTTTCTCATTTCCGGTAATGGTAATATCTCTTGATTGTAGCCTGCGGGCCTTCTACCATCCTGATCTCAAAGTCAATTGTATCATTGTAGACTGCAGTTTCAACAGGATCAACACGGAAAAAAAGATAACCGTCGTCCATATACAAACCACTGATATCACCTCCTTCAGGAGATAATTCCTTACCTAATTTTTTATTTAGAGTATTGATGTTATAGATATCGCCTTTATTGATCCCCAAGAGTGCATTCAGGAGGGAATCAGAATACTTTGTATTTCCCTTCCAGGCGATGTTCCCGAAATAATATTTTCTTCCTTCCGAAACTTTTAAATCAACATTTAGATTTCCACTTTCGGTATAATACTGCGTATCTGCAATGATAGCAGCATCACGATAACCAAGCGAGTTATAATATTCGAGGACCTTATCCTTATCATCACTGTATTTGGTACCATTGAATTTTGCAGAGCTAAATAATTTAAACCTGAAATAAGGATCAAGGAATTCTTTGAATCCGCTTAAAGACAAGATATCCCTTCTTGCTAAGGAAATCGCCGAAACTCATCTTAGTATTTACACCATAAGGACCTGTTTCCTCGGAGGGATAGAGCGTGAGCTTTGTCATCTCCTTGGTTCCCTTCAGTTGTTTTTTAAGTCGCGTATCGCTAATTGATTCATTACCGTAAAAATTGATCTCATTAACACGTACCTTTCTACCCTTATCAACATGAAGCGTAAGCGCAACAGAGTTTGCAAGAGCCTTATCTACCTGCTCTTCAATTCTAGTGGTGGCATTTCTAAAACCCTTCTCTGCATAAAACTTTTCTATTGCTTCAACAGCATTCCTTTTCCTGTTCTCTGTAACAACCTGACCTTTTACAAGTCCGGTTTTTCCACCCAATTCATCGGCTTCAGATTTCCTGATACCCTTATAAGAGATATTAGATAACCGGGGGCGTTCAACCACATTGATATCAATCGCATATACTGTTACCCTGAATTTTAGTAATAAGGATTTGCACGTTTGAAAAGAGGTTCTGCTTCCAGAGGTTCATTATCGCCTTACTGAAATTATCTCCTCCAGGTATCATGACCTTATCACCCACTGCCAATCCTGAAATAGATACCAGTAATTGCTGATCAAGATATTTGGTGCCGCTAATCGTAATAGCCGAAATTGTATATTCCCGGGGAATGCTGGATTTGACCAATTCTTCTAAGGCCGGATCTATGGAAACAGGGGTAGTATCTGACTGCACCTGCGCATTCGTATGAATAGCAACTAATAAGGAAAGCAATATTAGGCAGGAAAACAGTGTAATTCTTTTTTGCATTCAGTCTGGTTTGAGCCTGATTTTTGGATGGGCAAATTAACGGGATTAGTTGAAACTCTTTGTTAAAAAGGCGTTTAGCAAGCCGCGTCTGAAGCGGGTCTGCGGATGTATTTTAGAGATATCTAAAGAGGAAAAATATCTATTACCTGCCATTTAGTGCTCCTTCTTTGTTAAGCTGATCACTGGTTTTGCCAAATCTTCTTTCACTGTTCTGAAAATCAATGATCGCTTCGTATAGATTTTCCTTTCTGAAATCGGGCCATCTAACATTCGTAAAATACAACTCTGCATATGCCAGTTGGTATAAGAAGAAAGTTACTGATACGGTATTCTCCACTGGTCCGGATCATCAATTCAGGATCAGGGAAGTTCATTGGTACATAGGTATTGTTGAAGGGTATGCTGATCAATTTCCTCCACGTTTATTTTTCCCTTTTTCACATCATGAGCGATGTTCTTCACGGCATTAACAATTCCCATCTTCCGCTATAACTCAATGCCATGATCAGGTTAAGGCCTGTATTCCCTTCTGTTTGTTCAAGGCGTCATTCAATTCTTCTCTTGCATAATCAGGCAGCATATTCAAGATCTCCAATCACATGAAGCTTGATATTATTCTTATTTAAACTGCTTAATTCTTTCTGAATAGTATTTACCAGGAGTTCCATAAGACCCACAACCTCATATTCCGGTCTTTCCCAATTTTCAGTGGAAAAGGCATAAAGCGTGAGGTATTGAACACCCAACTCCCCACAGCCTTCAACAATATTGCGGACACTTTCAACTCCATGGAAATGACCATACAAGCGATCCTGGCCCTGTTCTTTTGCCCAGCGGCCATTGCCGTCCATGATGATAGCGATATGTCTGGGAAGATGTTGAAGATCTATCTGGTCTTTCAGCGATTCCATAGCTCCTTTCTTAGGGGCACGAAGGTAAGATAAAATGGTGAATTTGGGAAGACTATTTAGTTGGCGGACACTTATAAGAAGTAAGGTTGAAGGAGATCGTGATCTCAGCCATCACATATTGATCTTTTTGCTTTGGATATCCCCTTTGACGGCCTTCAATTCCAATGGCATCGACCGGTTTCATAAGATCGATCCTGCAACAAAAACGCAAGTGATGGAGATCCGTCGGGAAGCGGAGGGAATTTATCTCGCGCCGATATAAGTCTGACTCACATCATCCAGATAATCAGTATTTGTAAAGCGTGAACTATTTCAAATCCAATGTTCATCCTGTCGTTCCAGTTATATTTCACACCAACCCCGAACGGAAAACAAAATGCCATTGTTCCATAAGGTTTACGTTCAGGATAAGCCGCAAGTCCCTGACCTTCAGTCCCCAATGGACGCAAGAAAACCTTTTGACCCTGGTAATAATGCATAAGGATCATAGCTAAATATACCAACACCCAAAGTAACATATGGAGTAAACCTTGATCAGGATCTCCCAGGAACAAACTTGAAGAAATTGAAATCTCCCTGAATTGCCAGCTCCCAGATGTTGCTGTTGAAACTCAGGTTCCGACGATCTGATATTCATTTTAGTATTATAGATATCAGAATATCCGAGCTGTGCAAAGTGTGCACCCACCCTTAAGGCAATATAATTGCCGAATTGTTTTCTGAAAAAAGCACCAAGTGCAATTTTCGGGCGATTGACCTGTGCAGTAGTATTCAAATCGCCAAAATAATGAGCAGCCCCGGCAGAAATTCCAAATTCACCTTCCTGCACAATGCTTTCGTATTGAGCTTTGCACGTTGAGTATTAAAAGTCAAAGCAGACAGAGGAAAAGCCGGGAAAAACACTTCATAGCCGCAATATAATAAGTTTGAATTGGAGGTTAACGAAAAATACTCCAATTTATTTACTAGCCGCAAGCCAATGATTTCTTAATAGTTCCTGGCGTCCAATCCCCAGGAAAGTTTAGTCCGCGAAAGTCTGCAGGAAGTTGTTTTCATTTAACCTGACAAGACTGACAGTGAACTTTTCGCGTTTACGGCGAGCTGAACTTGTTCTATCAACAATTTCTTTGCGGCTGTCCAACACACAAATGAACTGATCGTTTCTGCCTTCCACTTCAAATGAAATGATATTGTTATCTGGAACTACGATTGGCCGAAGTTCAGGTTGTGTGGGGCAACGGGTGTAATTACAAAACTTGCAAGAATCGGGAAAAACCACAGGACCGTCGCAACTCAGGGAATAGCCTGTGGACCCTGTTGGCGTTGCCACAATAAATCCATCTGCCCAATAAGTATTTAAAAATTCTCCATTCAGATAAGTATGGATCTTGATCATTGGCGAAGTATCCGTCTTATGAATTGCAAATTCATTCAAGTCCATAAGGCACATCGCCGAACAATGGCTGGTTGGCATCAAGATGGACCAGTGATCTTTTATCGATTAAGAAATGTTCGATGCTTTCAAGCGCAGCAACCGCAGTTGATAATTCCTCCTTTCCGATGCTGGCCAGAAACCCAAGCCTTCCGAAATTGATACCCATGATAGGTATGTTTTTATTCCTGACAAGAGTGACTGGTATCCAGCAGGGTGCCATCTCCGCCCAAACTGATCAGAAAATCAATTGAATCATCGAGGTCTTTGGAATCATTGAAAACCTGAATGTCGGCAGGCAACTGAATGGGATTTCTGATCTGTTCAAAAAAGGTTTGAAAAGAACCGGCTTGATATTGTGTTTTATGAGTTCGGTGAATAATTCCTGTACTTCCAATGGCCGTTCAGAATCTATAACCCGGCTGTAAATAGCCACTTGCATAAGGCGGTAAATTTTTTTGAGACAAGATCAGCTTGCTGAGGAAGATTTAAAGATAAGTCGCAAGGATTAAAAATCATTTTTTATATGGAAAAAGAATCCGTTCTCCCCAACTGGTTAAAGCTGTATTCAAACCGCAACACAAGATCGTAAATCTAATCACATCCACTCCCGATCCTGCAGTATAAAGCATGCGGTTCACCAGATTGTTGTTAATGTATACTTGTTATCAGCATAGCCGAAATCTGAAAATGTTTTTACAAAGATCCTAAGAGGAAGTTTATTATAGGCAAGATTGAAAGGAGATTGCAACTATGTTGACCACTTGCCGGCGCAAAGTATTCCTCACCAGAAATCCGCCAACTCCATCTATTACATAATTTTCAAGCCCGCGCAGATAAAGGTCACCATATCCAAACATGCGTTGATTCATGAATGGCTGATCAAAAGGCAATTTCAGGATGCCAGAGGATTGAAATGTATATGAAAATTTTTTTCCAAGAGGAAAACCCTTGCTGCCTTTATAACTGAGCATCCAAGATTCATGTTCTTATTCCACCTCTTCTTAAGCAACCATCTCACCCATTAATCCTTTTTGAGGAAAGGGTATATAATCCACGTTGATGTATTCCACTTTAAAGTAGTTCAGGATAAGAGAGGACATTGCCTCGAATGCCAAAATAGTTTGGATTGCGATTCAGAATAGAGGTATCAATTTTATTACGAACAAATCCAAGCTTGAGTGTGTTCTTTGTCTTGATATATGGCCGATAGGTAAATTCAATTCCGGCCATTATAATTCGCTCAGGGTACGATCATTCACACTATCCTTTATGAACTGCTGCTGATCGGTGAGGGTTGCATAATTAATTTCCCTGTTAGTTGAATAACTGAAATTCAGTTTCATTCCATGCTTCAGTGCCTTGTCAACATAAGGTTGATCATATTGAAATTGTATCTGCTTGTATATCCTGTGATGAGCCAGACTTTCAATTTATCATTTCTTCCAGTAAAATTGTTATAGCTAAGTTTCAGTCCATAATTAACTCGATCGAATCCATATCCTTGCTTGGCCCATTCAGAAAGATTGCTGATCAACAGGTTTGAAATAAGGAACTGGAAAAATGTACCAACGCTCTTTTACTTCGATAGAAATATAAACCAGATATCCCTGGAATTTTTAAGTGAAACGATCACTTCATGAAAGAGAGCAGTGTTCATTAATAATTCCTTTGCGCGTTCAAATTTCTGAACGAGTTCGCAAGGCTAACTGAATCACCCCGATGAAATGGCAATTCTCTTTCAATGATATAAGGTTTGGTTTTCTTATTTCCTGTGATCAGGATGTCGTTGATAACAAAGGGACGATAAGGAGTGGAATCTGATATTGATTTGCAAATATTTCAGGAGGAGTGTTTGATGATACTTCTTGTGAATACAATTTCCCTGCGGAAAGGCAAGCAATGAATATGAGAACCAGGATGTATACCCTCAGCTTCCGCATAGATCATTTAAACGCTGCAAAAATTAAGGAATTGAATTTATGAGTAAAGTTCTTACATATTCAGATAGTTCATCAGATGGTCGTAGTTGGACGCAATTCATTTTCATACAATTCCTCGCCGAAGTAGTATTTAATATCGTATTCGTATCGCTGGAAGGTTGCAACAATATCGGAAATTTCGAACTTGTTTACTTTAAGTGTTACGAAGAAGATCTCTGAATTGCTATCATAAAAGGAGTTAAGTTGAGTGATCTGGGCATCGTTTGTCTCAACCAGTTTGCTGATTTCGGAAAAAGAATAACCGCGTCTTTTCCACTTCAAGCACAATGATCGCTCCCGGCTCATTTGCACCGATCAATTTTGCGAGTTGTTTAAAAAGATCTGGCTGATGAATTACTCCAATGAATTCCATTTCGCCCTCAATCACTGGGATCACTGTAAGACCATACTCATTTACCAGTTGAACTGCTTCTATGAAATGTGTTTCTGCGTGGACTGCAAGTTTTGAAAAAACTGGTTGGAGCGTCGGAGAGTGATTTGTCGTCGGATACATTCAAAAGATCATCTTCATAAACTAAACCGATCAGTTTATCATCTGCCACAACTGCAAGGTGTTCTACATGAAATTCCGCCATGAGCTGTAATGCCTGAGAAACTGAATCATTCAGGTTCAAGTGTGGGAATAGAAGCAGATATTACGTCTTTGTTTAACACGGATTCAGGGTTTTTCTTAATAAAGACGACAATTCTCAGACAACTGCTGCTGGTTGTTTCAGTTTTGTCAAAAATTTATGAAGAATCTGGTTGAACTCAGTTGGAACTTCCATCATTGGGGCATGTCCGCATTTATCAACAAAGTGCAACTCACTATTAGGGATCAGCCGGTTAAATTCCCGGCCAACAAATGGCGGAGTGATGGTATCATTATTCCCCCATACCAATAACGTAGGTTGCTTGATTTGATTGAGTTCTTCGCCTAGATTATTTCTGATGGCGCTTTTGCCAGCGCAATGATCTTGATGACTTTCAATCGATTGTTTACGATTTCATATACCTCATCCACCAAGTTCTTTACTGGCAGTATTGGGATCGTAGAAAGTGATCTCGATCTTCTTTTTGATGTACTCGTAATCACCTCTCTTTGGGTAGGTGTCACCCATCCCATTTTCAAATAGACCTGAGCTGCCGGTCAGTATCAGTGATTCGGATCTTTTCAGGATGTTTAAGAACATCACAAGTGCTACGTGCCCTCCCAGGGAATTTCCCATCAAATGAACATCCTTGATAACCCCTGGCTTCTATGAACTTATATACGAATTTTTCCAGTCCGCCAACACTGGTATGCAGAAGATCAAGGTCAAGCAATGGAAGCACCGGAACAACAACTCTGTAATGATTACGGAAATACTCGATGAGCCATTGAAATTGCTCAAAGCTCCAAATAAACCATGCAACAGGACCAGGGGCTCGCCATTTCCTTCTTCAATGAATCTGAATTTTTCCTGTTGTTTGATCTCGTACTGCATCAGAGCCTGTTCAAAATTTTATAACTTTCAATTATTCGCTAAAATAGTTGATTTAGCTCAAATATTATAGTAGCAGTAATCACACCAACTGCCTAAAAGCGAAGCAGCTATTTCAAAGTTTTTGCTGAAAATTCCCGAAAAAAATTTCGATCTGAACAAACATGTCGCGGAACCAGGGCACCAATTTGCCGAATGCATTCATGGCATAGGGTCCCCATGGACTGTATGTATTCATATACATATGAACCTGCAATGGTTTCTTGTTTTACCAGGTTAACCTGGACGGTATAAAAGAGAAAGATGCTGAAGAGAGTAATATAGAGGAGAAAATAGAGAAGTACTCCCAGCAATCTGTTCAGCCAACCCAACCATACAAATTCCACGGTTTTCTCGATCCATCTTGCACCGAAGCGAACCAGAAAAGCAACGAGAAAGAAAACCAACAGGAATGAAATTATTGGAAGCCATTTATTAGACAGGTTGATATTCTCCTGTAATCTGACAGATACAATGGCTGATAATTTAATAGCCGCGGCCAGTCCAATAAAAAATGCAAGGAGTGAAAATATAGCAACAATAAAACCTCTGCTTAGGCCCTTGAAAAGAGCAATTACCATTAAAACCAGGAAGATTATATCAATCAGCATCTATTTTAAACAACATTATTATTTCATTATTATTTGGTGAGAAGCTCTTTCGCAATTGAACTGATAGTCTTGCCATCAGCCTTTCCTGCCAATTCTTTTGTAGCGGCTCCCATTACTTTACCAATGTCTGCGGGAGAACTGGCACCGGTTTTTTCAATGATGCCTGCAATGATCTCCTTCAATTCTTCCTGGCTTAGTTGCTTTGGAAGGAATTGTTCTATCACTTCGATCTCTTCTATTTCTTTTTTAGAAAGATCCTCGCGACCCTGCTTCTCAAATATTTCGAGTGAATCCTTTCTTTGCTTTACCAATTTCTGCAACATCTTTACTTCATCTTCTTCCTTAAGCTGGCCACCTGCACCTTCTGCAGTCTTCGCGAGTATGATCGCAGCCTTGATCGCTCTTAGTCCACGCAACAGTCCTTCATTCTTGGACTTCATTGCATCTTTCATCTGTGACATTACTTTTTCTTCTAAATTCATAACTCAAATTTTTAAATATTGAACCGCAAAGTCGCTAGGGCGCAAAGTAACGCAAGGGTTGATCGTGAATCGTCAGTCGTGAATCGTGAGTTTATTCTTTAACTAATTTCATTAATTTCTGAACACTGCCTTCCGTCTTCGCATCACGCTCTTCGGACTCGCTTCTGACCTCCGACTTCAGACTTCTGACCACGCACTCCGCTCTCCGCTCTCATTTTCCCTGTTCCTTCAAATGCTGGTCCTGGAATTTCTTATAAAAATCTTTAGCGAAGGTTTTCATTTCATTAGATGCCTCATGATGCCTCGTTGCACGATGATAGGTATCTGCCATGCTCATCATGGTCTGAAAGAAAAAATCAGCCATCTCATCTACCATCATATCCTTTGTCCATAGATCAATTCGCAAGGCTGTTCGATCCTGCCCATCCCAGAATGAAAGTAAACATGCTTTTGCGGACCTGTCTTCCTCGGTTAGTGTATCGGTTGCATTCCAGCTAATCTTCTCGGGCATTTTTTGCTCGTCAAGGGTCACATCAATCCTGATCGTTGATTTCGGCATGAAAAAAATTTGAGTGCCAAAGGTAATCCAATTCAATTTTGGTGTTGATCGATCACATTCTTCAAAGACTTAACTGTTTGAGTCCAGGAGAAAAGATTAAGGGCATCTCTTCCTTTTTCAATGAGACTGTCCCTGAGTCTTTCATCACGATATAAATTGATGATCTGCCTTGACAGTTCATCGGGCTCCGGTGTGAATGGCAAAACACATCCTTCAAAAGCGTCCTTAGTGATATTTTCTCTGGATGCAATCACCGGCGTCTCGGCTTTAAATGCATTCAGGATATCAAGTCCTGTTTCATCACGCTCTGCAGCGATGAGCCCATATGCAACAGGAAGTAAATTCTTGATTTCAGTATTAGATAATTCCAGTATGCTCAGATCCGCCCGGTACTTATATTGCGCAAGCCGTTTGTAAAATTGGCTTTTGAAAGAGCGTTCAATTTCACCTGAGATTACAAGACGAACATCCGTCTGCTGCCATTTCTTAAAAATCGAAAATGCACGAAAAAGTTTTTCCCAATTTCCTTTTTCAGTGATCGGCTGAGTGTAGAGAAAGAAATCTTTTCCTTCCGAATATTTTTCTTTGAGTGTAAAACCATTCTGCCAATCAATCCTGACAATTCCCTCATCTGGTGCTGCGGTCACAACCTGCACATTCCACGGGTCAATTCTGCACTCTCTGATTATTTTGTCACGCACACCCGTAGAATTGGTGATTATGCAACTTGCCAATTTCAACAACTTTCTATACTTCCAATAATCCAATTCCTGTCCGCAATAGAGTATAAATCCCTTGTTCCCAATCAAGAATTTGCCTCTTGGGTGGGATGAGATAATCAAATCTGCCTTACTTCTACGTGTTGATATGGCTTTGGCGAGCCTTTGGGGGATAATGCGACTAAAACCACTGGTTTCCAGATCCTTGGAATCAATTAGCACTAGTTCCGGATGAGTTTCGGCCAATAACTGAAAGCTCTTATTAAAGAAAAATCGCTCATTTTTAGTGAGCAAATCATCTTTTTGATCAATCTCTAGAATTATTCGCATCAATGCCAAAGTTAGGAGGAGCAGATTTTCAGAATTCGTCAATCTGAGCAAGAAATGCGGAAAATACGGTGGTCGAATTTAGAGTACTTACACTTTTGAGCCCTTGTAAAGGGATTATAATTTTGAGTGAATCCAAATCCTATCAGTAAAACAGTACCTATGAACAAACAACTCTACACAATTCTATTTGCAATTGGTGGTTGTTTTGCAGCAGTTCCGGACACTAACGCGCAATGTACCTGTGCCAACGGGGCAACTCCCGATTCAGTGGTTTACACATTCACCTTAGCCCCAACTTCTGATTTCAGCACACCAATAACATTTCCTCAGTTCAATCCAACACTAGGCACGCTAAACTGTTTAAGGCTTACGAGCACAATGACAGCCGTAGCGGAGCTTGCGATCCGAAACCGTGATTCACTGCCAAGAGACTATGAATTCCTTTACACTCAGGCAATCGGATTTTCAGGTCCGGGTGGATTGTCTAACAATGCAACCACTACCAGGACGTATGGTCCAACTAGTCTATCTGAGTATGGATTACCTGGTGATTCAGTTCACTATGGTCCGGACACGCTTTTCAAGGACAAAATTCTTACAAGGACCATTACCAACGTTGCTCCATATTTGGGGACGGGTAATGTCACCGTCAATTTTACCAATACTGGTAGCACTTTGTTGTTGCAGGGAAGTAATAATTACCAGGCCACGGTAAGCACTTTTGCCTCCGGAGATTTCCGCCTCAACTATTACTATTGTGCCGCAGCAACGCTTGCAAACGGTTTGAAGAATTTCAATGCAACCAGGAAAGATTCCAAAGTATTATTACAATGGATGGCGGAAAATGAGGTAGCTGATGCACGATATGAGATGCAGGTTAGCGTAGACGGGAAAAATTTCAATAAAATAGAAGCTTCAGCTATCAGGGTAAGCAAATCAAATAATTCATCTGCTTATGAATATTACTATAAGGCCAAGGATGGTTTTGAAGGAAGGATCTATTTCAGGATTAAGCAATTGAACCCAGGTGGAGGAATTTCCCTCTCATCAATCAGGTTTGTAGAATATGGAAATGGAAAAGAGAACACTATTAGCATCTATCCAAATCCAATCATCAGGAAGATGGTTATCACATTTCCACGCATGCAAACCGGTGACCTGAGAGTAGAGATCGTTAATAATCTCGGACAAGCTATCTATAGCAAAACTCATAGTTTGACAGCACAGTCCCAGATGGAACTTCGGCTGGAACAGAATACGAGTCCGGGTAGTTATTATCTCCGCATCAAAAACCTGAAGACAAACGAAAACATGGTCCAAAAGATATTTTTGCAATAGTATAGCAACCTTTGAAAAACCGACCAACTCTCTAAAAAAGGCCTTTAAGGCCTTTTTTAGTTAGCATATTGAGAAATGATAGGTCAGACCAAGAAAAATCTGCTTCTTCAGCAGGCATGTAAACCGAGAATCTTATCTTTAGACCCTAAAAATTAAAATTTGCTGGACGTAGATTCAATGGAATATAATACCACCCGAAACGGCCTGGAGATGCGGGAATACGGTAGACATATTCAAAAAATGATAGAATACCTGTTGACATTGGAAGATGCAGAAAAGCGTCAACGCAATGCACAGGCCCTGATTGAATTGATGGGATTTCTGAATCCACATTTAAAGAATGTTGAGGATTTCAGGCATATGCTCTGGGATCATTTATTCCTTATTTCTGATTTCAAACTTGATGTAAAATCTCCCTATCCAATTCCAACAAGGGAAACACTAAAGGCCAAGCCAGAACCCTTGCCATATCCAAAAAGATATCCAAGGTTTTCGCACCTGGGTAAAAATCTTGAGCTGGTTATCAACAAAGCTTTGAAGGAAGAAAATCCTGATAAGCGTTTAGGATTCGCCAACTCGGTAGCTTACTATATGAAGCTCGCTTATAGTAATTGGCATAAGGAAACAGTGCATGATGATGCCATTCAAAGCGAACTTTCCGGAATAACTGAAGGTCAGTTGGAATTTACCAATACTCCATATGTAAGAGCAGCCACTCCTTTCAGACAGAATGAGGGAAGAGATCGTGGTGGTTATGGCGATTACCGCAATAAACGCAACCAGAAATTCCAGCATCAGGGAAGAAGAGATGGTGGAGGTGGTGGTGGTGGCGGTGGCCGAAACGACAGAAGCGGAGGTGGAAAGTTTAATAAAAAGAGATACAAGTAGCAATTACTAATCTGGGAATTTGAAATTTGAAAATTAGATTCCATTACTCTCCCAATAAAATTTGAACTCCTTTGAAGTTATAGGTGGGAATAAACTGTCAGGCACAATCGTTCCTCAGGGTGCCAAGAATGAAGCATTACAAATCATCAGTGCAGTTTTACTAACGCCGGAAAAAGTTACCGTCACAAATATCCCTGACATTCTTGATGTGAATCTTCTAATCGAATTATTAGGAGAAATGGGAGTGAAGATTGAACGGCCCGACAGGCATACCTGTATTTTCCAGGCTAATGATATCAATACTGACTACCTCCACGATGAAGTTTTCAGAAAAAAAAGTGGAAGGCTCAGAGGATCTGTTATGATTGCAGGCCCAATGCTTTCAAGATTTAGAAAAGCTTTTATTCCTAAGCCTGGAGGAGACAAGATCGGTAGAAGAAGACTGGATACTCACATCATTGGATTTGAAAAATTAGGTGCAGAATTTACTTATCATCCAGAAGATGGTCTCTTCCACCTGGACGCTGCAAATCTGAAAGGCACTTATCTAATGCTGGACGAACCTTCCGTCACGGGTACGGCCAATATGATCATGGCAGCAGTGATGGCAAAAGGCACTACAACAATTTATAATGCTGCTTGTGAGCCATATGTTCAGCAGTTATGCAGAATGTTGAATGGAATGGGTGGAAATATTCGGGGAATCGGGAGTAACCTGTTGGTAATTGAAGGAGTAAGTTACCTGGGCGGCACCACACATAAATTACTTCCTGATATGATTGAAGTGGGATCATTCATTGGTCTTGCAGCAATGACTCAAAGTAATATCAGGATCCAGAATGCTGGCCTGGACCATCTCGGGATCATACCAGAAAAATTCAGGCAATTGGGAATTGATCTCCATTTTGAAGGCGATGATATTCTGATACCTGAACAGGAAATTTATGAAGTGCAGACCTTTCTGGATGGATCGGTCCTCACCATTTATGATCATCCCTGGCCAGGATTCACACCAGATCTTTTAAGCATCGTATTGGTTGTGGCAACTCAAGCTAAAGGAAGTGTTTTGGTGCATCAGAAAATGTTTGAAAGCAGATTGTTCTTTGTTGACAAACTGATTGATATGGGTGCGCAAATAATACTTTGTGATCCTCATCGCGCAGCCGTCATAGGACTGGCGAGACAAAATCCACTTCGCGGAATTAGTATGAGCAGCCCGGATATCAGGGCGGGTGTGGCATTGTTAATTGCAGCTCTAAGTGCGGAAGGGAAAAGTGTGATTCAGAATATAGAACAGATTGATAGGGGGTATCAAAATATCGATACGAGATTGCAACAGTTAGGAGCGGACATCAAGAGAATTTGAGAATTTGAGAATTTGAAAATTAAGAGAAGAAAATGTGAGATAAAATGATTTGCTCAGAGCTAAACTCCATTTTCAAATTCTCAAATTTTCAAATTATCCTCCCCTTCCTGCAACGGCCTTTCCGGTCTCATTTGAGGGAACAATAACACATCCTGGATGGAAGCCTGATTGGTCATGAGCATGCAAAGCCTGTCAATTCCTATTCCAATTCCGGAAGTTGGTGGCATACCATATTCAAGTGCCCGAAGAAAATCATAGTCTATAAACATTGCTTCATCATCACCTCTCTCCATTAATTTCAGTTGTTCCTCAAATCTTTCACGCTGGTCAATAGGATCATTCAATTCACTATACGCGTTTGCGATTTCCTTGCCATTGATCATCAATTCAAATCTCTCTACAAGTCCTTCCTTGCTCCGGTGTTTTTTAGTGAGAGGACTCATCTCAACAGGATAATCAATTATGAAGGTGGGTTGGATAAAATATTTTTCGCTCGTTGCACTGAAGATCTCATCTACAAGCTTTCCTTTCCCCATCGTGTTATCCGCATGAATACTCAATTGCTTGCATACACTTCTTAATTGTTCTTCATTCATGTCACTGATATCAATTCCTGTGCGCTCCTTGATTGCATCATAAAGACTAATCCTTTTAAACGGGGTCTTGAAACTAATGGTTCCTTCTCCTACAGGAACCTCAGTAGTCCCATGTAATGCCAGTGCGATGGCCTCAAGGAGTTGCTCTGTGATCTCCATCATCCAGAAATAATCCTTGTAAGCTGTGTACCATTCAAGGATTGTAAATTCCGGATTGTGGGTCCTGTCCATTCCTTCATTTCTGAAATTGCGACTGAATTCATACACCCAGTCAAATCCGCCAACAATTAATCTCTTAAGAAATAATTCATTTGCAATACGCAGGTAAAATGGAATGTCAAGTGCATTGTGGTGAGTAATAAATGGTCTGGCTGCTGCTCCGCCGGGAATAGATTGTAAAACTGGGGTATCAACTTCCAGGGCGCCTTTTTCATTTAGAAATTCCCGCATGGTGTTGATCATCTTTGTACGCTTTACAAAAACATCTTTCACGTGGGGGTTCACTACTAGGTCGGCATAGCGTTGTCTGTAGCGGAATTCCGGATCCGTCACTGCATCATATACCTCGCCTTCTTTTTCCTTTACAATTGGAAGAGGCTTCAATGATTTTGTGAGAAGTGTTAGTTCCTTAACATGAATTGATATTTCACCAGTCCTTGTTGTGAACACAAAACCTTTTACGCCCACGATGTCACCAATATCAATCAGATATTTCCAGATCTTGTCATAAAGCTTAGTGTCATCTGGTGTAGTGATATCATCTCTTTTTACGTAGAGCTGAATTTTTCCAATCGAGTCCTGCAAAACTGCGAAGCTTGCCTTGCCCATGTCACGAACACTCATAATGCGACCTGCAATAGAAACATCCGTAAAAGCCTCCTTATTCTCTTCTCCTTTATAATTTTCCTTGATGAATGTACTGGTGGTATTAACGGGATAGAGTGCAGCAGGGTAGGGATCGATGCCCAACTCCAGCAATTCCTTTAATTTTTCTCGTCTGATTAATTCCTGTTCTGATAGATGTGGCAAATTCATTACAATGCTCATTTTTAAAGTGGAGCAAAGGTAAAGAGTGTTTTGGGTTTCGGGTCGGGCAATTAACCGCAAAGACGCCATGACGCAAAGGATCGCGAGGCCTAGCGTAACATGGCGTCCTAGCGCCTTGACGGTTAAACAAAAAATCAACAATCCCGATTTACCATTTCATTTACAAACATCCGGGTCAATGGCCTGATTTTCGTTTGTGGTAATGAAATTCGATTTATGAAACAGTCTTTACTCGCTATTGCTTCATTCGTAATTCTAGGAACCGGGTGCGCAACCCTTTCCAGTCTTCCTGGCGCCGGTGGCGTTTCTCAAAATGAGGCCGCCATGGGGATTCGGGAAGCACTTACTCAAGGAACTTCCACAGCTATTTTCAATTTGAATAAGCAGGACGGATTCTTTGGCAATAATGCCTACAAGTTGTTACTACCTCCTGATGCCAGTCGTATAGAAGGTACGCTTCGCGATATCGGACTTGGAAAGATTGTGGATCGTGCCATTCTCCAGATCAACCGTGCAGCTGAGGATGCGGTGGGACGAGCAAAACCAATTTTTGTTGATGCCATAAGAGATATTACAATTTCCGATGCTATCAATATTGTTAGAGGTGGAAGAGATGCCGCAACTCAATATTTCAAGGACAGAACAACCCAGCAGTTAATTGCGGCTTTTTCTCCCGTAATCAAACAGGCACTTGACAGAACAGAAGCAACTAGGCACTATGGAGAGATGATCAGCGCTTATAACAAGCTACCTACAACCTTCAATAAGTTGAATCCAGATCTTCCGTCTTATGTAACAGGTAAAGCAGTTGACGCCCTCTTCGACCAGATTGCGATTGAAGAAGCAAATATTCGCGAGAACCCTGTTGCAAGGACAACAGAAATCCTGAAAAAAGTTTTTGGAAGTAGAATTTAGTTTAACCGCAAGGACGCACCGGGATTTCGAGTTTAAGGTTTAGAGTTTAGGGTTATTGTTATTGTTGGCTGATGTCCGTTCGTCGTTAAGCGTTAGCAGTTGACAGTGGAATGATGAAAGTTAATCCCAATTCCAAACTACAAATTCCTAATTCCTCCTAATCAACAACTCAACTAATTAACTATTCAACTGCGACGCACGTCTTGGCGGTTAAGCTCTTCTTTATTAATTGGTGTAAAGCAATTTCAATTGACCTCCCTATGTGACTCATTCTTATTCTATGTGCCTATGTTTTAATTTTTTTACGACATAGAATCATAGCAACATAGTCACATAGATAGAATTAAGAAATAAAGTTTCCACCAGTTCCTTGGCGTCCTTGCGTCCTGGCGGTTAAATTCCTTATTACTAATTAGTGTATAGCAGCACCTGCCATGCGTCATTGACCCTTCCCTTTTCAAGCAACTCCTGTGCGTATCGATGAATCTCCTTTTCCATTTCTTCAGGATTGATACTGAAATAATGAATGATCTGCCGGAGGTGGTCGTCATTAAATGAAGGATCGATTAAAGGAATGGAATGAACATTTGCCAACTGGCCGAGTTGATTTCCAGAAAATATCTTACTGTTCCTAACTCCATCAGGCAGGGCATCGAAACCTATTCCCAGCTGCACATTGGGTTTCTGAACCTGGAAAAGATTCGATTCATCAACTTTGCAATACCAATCGGCGCCCATCCTGGCAACGTGTTGAAGTTTTTTATGATCGATCATTTTATGTTCATCAAGAATTGAATCATCGATATGCATAAGCAGCACTTCGCAGATGATAAGATTGCCTGCTCCCCCTTCTGTTCCAAGAGGTTTGATTTCAATCACCTTGCATTCCAGTTTCACTTTTGATTCTTTTACCATGGATGGCTTTACAAGTGTGGCGGGTTGTTCTGTAAATCCAGCCTTGATAAATTCATTAGTGTCTCTGGGGAACTCACAGCTTGCAAGGCTGGTTTGCTGAACCATGTCATAGTCAACAATATTGATTACTACCTCCGGCACCTGGAGTAAATTTTCGTAGGTATGTTTTGTTGTGCCATCTCTTCCTCTACGTGAGGGAGAAAATATGACGATGGGAGGATTTACAGAGAAGAGGTTGAAAAAACTAAAGGGGCTTAGGTTTGGTCTTCCATCTTTATCGATGGTGCTAGCAAAGCAGATGGGCCTCGGGGCTATCGCATGTTGCAGATAGTTTTGACGAAGAGGAATTGATAAATCCGATAATTGAAGGACCATCCAGATGATAATTTTTTTTTTACCGCAAGGGCGCAAAGTTGCGCTAAGTTTTCAATGATTAAAGCTCCAACTTTCTTTTGAGATTTTTTTCACCGCGGAGAACAAGAGTTAAAAGAGAAAAGACAGAGTTAAAAATTATATACAATTCTCCTGAATCCGTTCTTAACTAATTCAACATTAAAATTGATTAAATATCCTAAATGCATATCAGCTAGTTTGAGATATGTTATCAATTGAGCTTCGAAAATCGGAATCAAGGCATCGACTGACTTTACTTCGATAATTATCAAATCTTCAACAAGAATATCAATAACATAAACTTTCCCAAGAGAAGCATCTTTATAAAATAACTCAACAGGCACCTGTGTTTTTAGGTTTAATCCTCTTGACCTTAACTCTCTTGTCATTGCCAGTTCATATGCAGATTCTAATAATCCCGGACCTAACTCCCGATGCACTGTTATTGCCGAATCCAGAATAATTCCCCCAAGGACGTGGTAAAGATCGTAATTTGAATTCTCTGCGTCTTCCTCTGCTTCTCTCTTCTCTGCGGTTGGCTTCATATTTTGATTTTAAGCACAACCTCACACTAAATTTTAGAAAGCCAATTGGAAAAAAAACGGCATAATTGAGAAAAAACTAATTGGTTTATTTTTTTAGTTTAATTAAAGAAAAGTCATCCTCCTCTCTCGTTATGGTATTAGACAATGTCCCAAGTTGATCAACCACAAGCTCCACTACATCCCCTTCCTTCAACCATTGCTCCTGGTAATTAGGATCATTCAGTTTGCCTGTCCCATTCAGCTCAAGGAAGCATCCTGTTCCAACTGTGCCGCTCCCGATGATATCACCAGGATAAAGATCAGCGCCGTATGATGCACGCTCAATAATTTCTGCAAAGGTCCAATCCATATCACCCAGATTTCCATCACTCACCTGAACACCATTTACAAAACATTGCATCCTTAAATTCCAACATTTCCCGATATGGTTTTCTTTAGAAGGAATTTCAAATTGTTCAAGTTCATCCAGGGTCACCAGAAACGGCCCAACCGATGTAGCAAAATCTTTTCCTTTTGCAGGACCAAGATTTAGAAGCATTTCTTCAAGCTGAAGCGTACGTGCACTGAAATCATTCATGATCATCAGTCCGCCAATATATTGATCCGCAAATTCAGCCCTTATATTTCTGCCATGTTTCGCTATTACAATTGCAACTTCAAGCTCAAAATCCAATCTCTCAAAATGATCTGTCATACATTGGACTGGGCCTGCCCCCTGAACACTATGATGGTTCGTGAAATAGAATACAGGGAATTGATCAAATTCGGGGATCATCTCCACCTTTCGATTTCTGCGTGCTGCTGCTACATGCTGACGAAACGCATATGCATCCCGGCATGAAGAAGGGAACGGCACGGGTGATAGGAGTTGAATATCCTCAAGATTTATCCCCCTTTGCCTGCCAATCCTTCCTTCGCGGATCGCATCCTCCCCGGCCTTAAGCATGGGAAGTGCCGATTCCCAATAATTCAGGAACATGCTCATTCCTGTAGGCAATTCAGGATGAATATCATCTGCATCAAAAACGATATTATCAACAACAATACCTAACTGATCGTGTCCATCCTTGAGGTAAGAAAGCAATTTCATTTCTCTTTTATTAAGTGGCCAAAATTAGGAGGAATAAATTATCTTAACCATTCTCTTAGCTGTATGAAAAATCTTGTCATAATCTTTATTGTTCTTCAATGCTCCGCCCCTGGAGGATTTGCCCAGGAAAAAAATGATAGGTGGCTCGGAGAATATTTGAGACAGCATGCTTCTGCTTCTCTTCTGAATATACTCAACAAGCCTGATTCGTTTCAATACCAACTGATATACACAAAGATTGACCGCGATAAGAACAATCGCCCTCAGTTCAGGCATTATTACCTCAATGTGGATGCCAATAGGTATTATAATCCTGCCTCCACTGTAAAAATGCCGCTTGCTTTTCTTGCACTTGAAAAACTGAATGAGTTGAATGTTGCGGGCCTTGATCGAACAAGTGCAATGTTTATTGATAGTTCATTTGAAAGACAAACCCGGGTAAATATCGATTCAACTTCTGAAAATAAACTTCCATCCATCGGCCACTACATAAAGAAAATTTTCCTTGTTAGCGATAATGATGCATACAGCAGGCTGTATGAATTCCTTGGTCAGCAATATATCAATGAAAGGCTGAGTCAGAAAGGATATCCCCGAACCAGGATTACGAGAAGGTTTGTAACAATGAATGAGGAACAGAATCGTCACACCAACCGGATCAGGTTCTTCAAAGAACAAAACCTGGTTTTTGAACAGGCTCCCGTCCGAAGCAATTTCCAATTTGATTTCAGCAAGAGACTGCTTGTAGGTAATGCTCATCTTAATCGGGATGATTCACTTATTCAATCACCAATGGATTTCACCAACCATAATAATTTTCCACTAGAAGATTTGCAACAAATATTGCAGTCAGTGATTTTCCCTGAGTCGGTTCCACTCAAACAGAGATTTAATCTAAAGCCAGAAGACTTTGAATTTCTTTACCGATATATGTCTGAGTATCCATCAGAAAGCAAGTTTCCAAATTATGACACGGTCAAGTATTACGATAGCTATTGCAAATTCTTTTTTTTCAGGGCGGGAAAGAATAAGATCCCAGATCATATTCGCAGTTTCAACAAACCTGGATGGTCATATGGATTCTTAACTGATGCGGCCTACATCGTTGACTTTAAGAATAAAGTTGAATTCATGCTTAGTGGAATGATCTATGTGAACAGCGATGGGGTTCTCAATGATGATAAATACGAATATGAAACTATTGGGTGGCCATACTTCCGTGAGGTAGGAGAAATTCTTTACGGTTATGAATTGGAGAGAAAAAGGAAGCACAAACCAAATCTTGATAAATTTATTATCAATTACAAGCAAGATCATTGATGAAAAAGAACCTGCTGACTTTAGGACTCATTCTCGGATTCACCATCTTCCTATACTCCTATAATATCATCCGTTCTGAAATAAAATCATATGTGAGAATTAATCTCCTGGGATATCAGCCATCATCAATAAAGATTGCGGTCTGGGGGTCTAAAGGAGCTTCAAACATTTCATCATTTGACTTAGTGGACGTGGCAACAGGAAAAATTGTATTCAAGGGCAATGCTGGAAAGCCATTTGGAGCTTATGGTCCATTCATTCAAACTTATCGTTTGGATTTTTCTGCATTTAAGAAGCCAGGTAAATATTTGATCCGGGCAGGCTCTGGCTCTTCGCCGGAGTTTACCATAGGAGAAGATGTGTACAAGGGTTCTGCTGAATTTTGTTTGCGGTATATGCGTCAGCAAAGAACAGGCTTCAATCCTTTCTTAAATGACAGTTGTCATACCCATGATGGATATACTCTCTACGGTCCAATGCCTGACAGCACCAAAATAGATGTAGTTGGCGGATGGCATGATGCTTCAGACTATCTCCAATATTCAACAACCTCTGCTAATGCAACCTATCATTTGCTGATGGCCTGGCGTGATTTTCCATCGGCATTCATTGATTCCAAAGCGTACAATGGATTGGATGGGAAGAATGGTGTTCCCGATATTTTGGATGAGGCGAGATGGGGGTTGGATTGGTTACTAAAAATGCACCCCAGGGAGGATTGGATGTTCAATCAGATTGCAGATGATCGGGATCATATGGGAATGCGGATGCCAAAACAGGATACTTTTTATGGCAGAGGTTTTCAAAGGCCGGTATATTTTGTAAGTGGAGAAATACAGCAAAGAGGAAAATTCAAAAACATCACCACTGGAACTTCTTCGATTGCAGGCAAATTTTCAAGTGCTTTTGCACTCGGCGCAGAATTATTTCAAAATGAAGCTGCATATCGGGATCGGTTAACAGCAAAGGCTTTTTCCGCTTATGCTTATGCAATGAAAAAGCCCGGATTTTCACAAACAGCTTCGGTTCGCTCGCCTTATATATATGAAGAATCCAATTGGGTGGATGATATGGAATTGGCAGCTTCAGCGCTCGCAAGCATTTCTGATAAATTCTGGGTTAAAGGGTCAGCAGTCAAGAGTTCTGATAGAAATAACTATTTAACAAGCGCTCTGGGATTTGCGAAGCAGGAACCAACAACGCCCTGGCTTGGAGCTGATACTGCAAGGCATTACCAATGGTATCCATTCATCAACCTGGGTCATTATGAACTTGCGAAAAGATTAGAGGGAAAGAAAAAAGATACCGTAGTTGCGTTTTATAAAAAGGGGATAGAACTCGTGTGGAATAAGGCAAAGCAAAATGCCTTTTATAGAGGTGTTCCTTTTATCTGGTGCAGCAATAATCTAACTACATCCTTTGCCATTCAATGTTATTGGTACAGGCAGTTGACTGGCGACAATTCATACTCCCATCTTGAGCAATCGAATTTCGATTGGCTGTTTGGCTGTAATCCCTGGGGGACAAGTATGGTTTATGGATTGCCATCTTGGGGGGATAATCCTTCAGATCCTCATTCCGCTTTTACCCGCATAGGAAAACATCGTATCGATGGTGGATTGGTTGATGGACCAGTCTATGGGAATATTTACAAGAACCTGATAGGAATAACTCTATATCAACCTGACGAATACGCGGAGTTTCAAAGCGCCCTAGTAGTTTATCATGATGATTACGGTGATTACTCCACGAATGAACCTACAATGGATGGTACTGCATCACTCATCTACCTATTGGCATCAAGAGAAGGGAAAAAACCCATACCTGTAAAAAAAAAGCCCTGACTGAATTCAGAGGTGCAATTATACGGGGCGATTCTACTCAAAAGAAAATTGCACTTGTCTTTACCGGTGATGAATTTGGCGAAGGAGGAAATTATATTCTTCGAGCACTTGACTCTGCGAAAATTAAGGCATCTTTTTTTCTTACCGGGAGATTCTATCGGAACCCTTCTTTTCAAAAAACAATAAGAGAATTAATCAAGAGCAATCACTACCTGGGTCCACATTCAGACCAGCATCTTTTGTATTGCGATTGGAGAAAGCGAGATAGCCTGCTGGTGAGCCAGGATAGTTTTTCCCGGGACCTGACTCTGAATTATCAGGCAATGGAAAAGTTTGGTAGAACTAAAAGGAATTCTCCTTTTCTTCTTCCCCCATTTGAATGGTACAATGATTCAATTGCCTCATGGACAAAGAAAATGGGCTTATCCCTCGTAATTAATACTCCAGGTACATTAAGCCATACTGATTACACCAATTCTTCTGATAAGAACTATAGGAGTAGTGAAAAGATCTTTGAATCAATCACTGATTATGAGCAGTCCCGTTTGAATGGCCTGAATGGATTTATGTTACTGATGCATATTGGTGCCGGACCCGGGAGATCTGATAAGTTTTATGAGAGATTGCCAGACGTGATTGCCTTGTTGAAGAAACGAGGGTACGAATTTGTGACAATTCCAACGCTTTTAAGTAATGTAAAATGAAAAATAAAGCCCCACTTATGCAAAAAAGGTGACTTTCATTGTATTGCAATAATTTCTGGATTGAGTTTAAAGGCATAGAAGGAATCTATCAACACCCTCTCAAACATTCAAACAATCAAACATTCAAACTTCCTTGTGACCACCTTCGCTAAAGCTAAGGGTGAATTTTACGTTAAAGTATTGCAAGACTATGAAAGCCAACAGAGTGTTTGCAAAAAGAGAACTTTATTTTTCATTTTACATTTTACATTTTGACTTCGAGCTTGCATTTTCATGATTCCCCAATCAATCCGTATTTTTGTCCGGTAATGGAGTTCGAAAAAATACATAATAAGGGTCAGGCCCAGCTATTTCAAAATCAATACCTGGAAATGCTGACCAAGACTCATCCCCTGGTCATTTGGGCTTTGTATTCTCCAGCCTTTATTGGATTTCCTATTTATGCCTATATGAAGTTTGGTTATAGTGGATTAACGATTGCGGGAGTCTTCCTTGCTGGGATGCTGTTCTGGACATTCTTTGAATATATTATGCATAGGTACGTGTTCCATTGGGTCGCGGAAAATGAGCGTGCAAAAAAGATAGTATATGTTATGCATGGTAACCATCACCACTTTCCGAGGGATCGTGAGAGATTATTCATGCCTCCGGTTCCGAGTCTAATAATTTCTTCTCTCATTTTTGGGATTATGTATCTCCTAATGAGCAGGAATGCCTTTATTTTCTTTCCCGGATTTATTCTTGGCTACCTGATCTACGGTAGCATGCATTATGCAATTCATGCATGGAATCCACCTTTCAAATGGATGAAACCTCTTTGGCGGAATCATCACCTCCATCACTACAAAGATGATCATCGGGGTTTTGGTGTAAGCACTACTATTTGGGACAGGGTTTTTGGAACTATGTTTCAGCTTAGTAAGGAAAAGGAAGACAAGGAAAAGGTGAAGGAATTAATGTTCTAGGCGAAGACTTAACCGCCAGGACGCCACGGGGCTAGGTTTCGCTAGGATTACTCGCAAAGTTTTTTTGTTATAGCCAATTACCTCACCCGGTTCGCTTCGCGATCCACCTCTCCACTTTGTGGAGATGGTAAATCAAATTCATCAAACCAATTTGACCTTTTGTGCGATGGCCTGGCAAAACCTCCGGAGGGATAGGTTTTGCCTTGACTTTTTTGCTTACTTTTTTTGTCAAGAAAAAAAGTAAGACTGCCGGTAGGCAAAAATGAAATGCGAAAAGGAAGACAAGGAAAAGGTGAAGGAATTAATGTTCTAGGTGAAGACTAAACCGCCAGGACGCAAGGACGCGAGGTAACGCGAAGAATCCTTGCGAAACTTTGCGCTTTTGCGGTTAAACCTGAGTAGATCTATCTCTAATATTTTTCCATTACTCCCAGTCCGAAAAGAGCAAAGTCATACCGCACCGGATCGATGGGATCCATCTTTTTCAATTGTTCAGTCAATTCAACAGCGGCAAACCAATCGATCTGCTTTCGCTCCATCAGTCTGAACCTTCTTGCAACTCTTGCAACATGCACATCAATGGGACAAATTAATTCTGGTGGCCTGATATTTTTCCATATACCAAAATCTACTCCCTTCTTGTCTTGCCTCACCATCCATCTGAGAAACATATTGATTCGCTTGCAGGTGGATTTCTTCAAAGGCGTGGCGATGTGTTTACGCGTTCTTCCCGGTACGTCCTCAAGTGAAAAAAAATAATCATAAAATCCATTCAGGCCATTTTCAATGTTTGCATCACCCGGATGCATGCCTTTAAGAAAAGCTGTTTCCAAAGTCTTATGCCGGGAATAATGATGCTTGAAGAACTGGATGAAGTAAAGCAGATCAGTTGAATTGAAGGTGCGATGCTTGAAGTGAATTAGCTTCTTCAGATCTGTTTCTTTATGCTGCAGACAAAATTGATAAGGAGACATGTCCATCAATTCCATCAACTGCCTCGACTTGTCAATGATTGTTCTGCGATTCCCCCAGGAGAATACAGCAGAAAAGAATCCTGCAATCTCAATGTCCTGTTTCTTCGAAAATAAATGGGGAATTGAAATGGGATCTGTCTCAATAAAGGATGTTTGATTGTATGCGTTAACTTTTTTATCAAAAAAATCCTTCAGCTTGTTTTCTCCCATAGAACCGGAGTTTATCCAATGGCTTTGTCCAAATCTTTAATAAGATCCTCTGCGTCTTCGATCCCTACGCTTAGTCTGATTAAAGAGTCTTTCAATCCATTCTTTTCTCTTTCCGCCTTCGGAATTGAAGCATGCGTCATTGATGCTGGATGATTTATGAGAGATTCCACTCCACCCAAACTTTCAGCAAGTGAAAAAAGTTCTGTTGCAGATAGCACTCTGTTTGCTTCCTCAATTTTATCATTCTTCAACTCAAAGCTCATCATGCTGCCAAAACCCCGCATCTGTTTTCTTGCAATCTGGTAGTTTGGATGATCTTCAAAACCGCACCAGTAAACATGGGCAACTTTTGGATGGGTCCTTAGGAAATCTGCAACTTTCTTTCCGTTTTCGCAATGTCGATCCATCCTTACATGAAGGGTCTTGATTCCTCGCAAAACAAGAAAACAATCCATGGGACCGGGAACTGCGCCAGAACTTTTCTGAATGAAATATAACTGCTCCCTGAGAGCCGGATCATTCATCACCAGACAACCCTGAATGACATCGCTATGTCCCCCTATGAATTTTGTCACTGAATGCATTACAATATCAGCGCCATGATCCAGGGGGTTTTGCAGATAAGGGGTAGCAAAAGTATTGTCAACGGCTACCAATGCTCCCTGCTGTTTTGCAATTGCAGATACAGCAGAAATATCAACGATATTAAGTAGTGGGTTAGTTGGAGTTTCGAGCCATATAAGTTTCGTATTCTTATTTATGTAGGGATTTATATTCTCTGCATTCTGCATGTTTACATAATGAAATTTCACCCCAAACTTTTCGTACAGCTTGGTGAATAGTCTATATGTCCCACCATACATATCATTTGCTGCAATTACTTCATCCCCTGGTTTCAATAATTTGATCACTGCGTCAGTGGCAGCTACTCCACTTGCAAAAGCCAGTGCAAATTTCCCATTCTCAATTATCGCTAATGCATTCTCCAAAGCTGTTCTTGTTGGGTTTTGGGACCTCGCGTATTCATATCCCTTGTTTTTACCAGGTGCCTCCTGTACATAAGTTGAGGTTTGATAGATAGGAGTCATAATAGCACCAGTAGATGGATCTGGCTCTGTGCCTGCGTGTACAAATTTTGATGCAAGTTTCATGTGTGAATAAAAAATTAAATGATTCAAAGAAGGGGCAAAGATGTGAAATATATCCTAGCAATAATAAGAAGCATGCAGTTTGAATCTAATTGACAACCGATTCAGTAGCGGAAAACCCTGCTTAAGTACTCGCTCCAGTTTAACAAAAACTTAACCGCATTGTGATAACATTATGCAACAATGCTCCAGGCCACGCCCAGCAAGGGTTTCAAGGGACAACACACCTGCACAATAATGTTAATGTCCGAAATAATTCGTAGTTCTGAAATATACATCTACCATCGGTCAATATTACATTGACAAGTGCGTTTGGCAAGTATACATTTACATCGTCATCTTGATAAAAACAAAAAGTAAAAAGTATAACCATGAAAAAAGTAATTGTTTTAGCAGCCAGCGTAATCATGCTTGCTTCTGCATCTTTCGCCAAAGTAGATCCGATGCCTGAAGAAGTGAACGCAAAAGTTCTTAGTGCATTTGAAAACACCTTTTCCCTTGTAACGGAAGTAAAATGGAAAGAATACAGTGAGTATTATTCCGCATCCTTCCGCCAGAACGGGACACAAACTGAAGTCAGGTATGATAAGGACGGAAATTTCCTGAGCTCTCTTCGTTATTACAAAGAAGAAATGCTTCCTCTTTCTGTATTGACTCAGATCAAGAAAAAATATCCAAAGAAATCAGTATTCGGCGTTACTGAATTGACCGCAGGTTCTGAAGTTGCTTATTTTGTTACCCTTGAAGATGAAAAAACTTGGGTGATTGTAAAAGCTGACCAGAATGGTAACATGCATGTTCGTGAAAAATTCAACAAAGGATAATTAAATAACTATCCAGCGACCTGCAACCAGGTATCGCCAATCAAAACTTTCAGCCGCGTGTGCATCATGCGGCTGAATTTTTTTGTGCAGGACTGAAGGTGAAAGAATTTTTTTCTTAACCAGGATCTCTTTGCTATTCCTTATCATTTCCTGGATATTGGGATTTTCCATCCATTTTTTTTGCGGAGGCTCAAATCCAACTTTATCCTTTCGCCAAACTATTTCCGAAGGCAATTTGTTTTCTACAGATTTACGCAGGATCCACTTGGTGTACCCATCATGTATTTTAAATGTTGAAGGGAGTGAGAAAACAAATTCTGCAAGTCGATGATCCAGGAAGGGCAATCTCACTTCGCACCCGTGGGCCATCGAGTTGCGATCAGCATATCGCAGGAGCTGCTGTAGTCCCCCTTTGTGTGTATTGAAATGCAGAATATCATTAAGCGTTCTTACAACAGGTTTTTGAATGAGGTCTGCCCGGAGATTTGATTCCAGGAAATCACTGTCAAGGTGAATGTTTGATTTGATTTTTCTTATTGCACGCTTTTCCAGAAACGTTCTTGCAAAATCAGGAAATCTGGCGGCAAGCTCATTCGTGATGTTCCAATGAGCCTGTATTGAATTTTCCTGTAAGACCTTTCTCTCACGTTGGAATTCTGATTTATGGCTCCTGAATAATTCCTGTAAATACCAATGCATATACTTTGGATAACCTGCCAGAATTTCATCGGCACCCTGTCCATCAAGTAAAACCTTAATGCCTTGTCGCGAGGCCAACTGATAAACCTTGTATTGCGCATACACGCTGGCAGAACTTACTGGCTCATCCTGATGTATCAGAAATTCATCTAGCTCCACTGATAGTTCATTGGCTTCAGGTGTCAATCTGAAATGTTCCAGTTTGAATTCTGTCGCAACTCTTGTTGCAAATTCAGATTCATCTTTAGAGAAGCCCGGGAACGCAGCAGTAAAAGCTTTGTAACTATTCTTATCAAAGTTTCCCGAACTAGCAATTGCAGTAATTGAACTGCTATCAAGTCCGCCCGATAAAGATGTTCCAACTGAAATATCAGATCGAAAACATCTTGAGACGGAATTCTCTAAAATATTTCTAAACTCTGCAATAGCAATTTCAGAGGTAACCTGATTCTGAACGTCCTTGTTGATCTTCCAGTAATTCCAAACTTTCAGATTATCCATTTTCGTCAATGGCTCAAAAGTCAAACAACTTGCAGGTGGAAGTTGGAGAATGGATGAATAGAATGTAGCGGCAGGATCCGCAGGAAGAATACTTGATCCCTCGCCCAGAAAAAGCAATAACAGTGGTTCATTGATCTCAACGGAAGAAATTACTGATCGGATTGATTTTATTTCCGATGCAAAATAGAAGATGTTTTGCCTGATGTGATAGTAAAATGGTTTTTGTCCAAATCTGTCTCGGGCTGCAAATAATTTTTTTTCCCTTTGATCCCAGATTGCAAAGGCAAACATTCCATCTAGTCTGCTTAGACATTCTTCCTTCCATTTATCATAGGCGGCCAATATGACTTCAGTGTCTGATTGAGATTTGAATTGATACCCGCTACCCTGAAGCTCAGTTCTTAACTCCTTATAATTATAAATCTCCCCATTATGAACGATGGAATATCTATTAAGAAAATGCATGGGTTGGATTCCGCAATCAGAAAGGTCTATTATAGCTAGTCTCTGATGACCGAGAGAAACTAAACCATCACTACTCGTCCACACATATTCACCATCTGGGCCGCGATGGGAAATTTTCGCAATCATTCGATCCAAATCGACTTTTAAATCAGCTTGACCGGTAGAAATTATTCCTGCAATGCCACACATTTTGTAAATATCGAATTATAAAAAGAAATCCTCCCGGAAGGGAGGATGCAAATTCTTTAGTTTTGATCAGATGAATTAAAGTGTAATAGGTAGCCTTATCATTATATCATCCCAGCCCACAACCATTGCAAACCCGCCATTCTGCTTTTCAAACTGAATACTCAGAGCTTCGAGATTCTCGGTATTCCTTTGAATCGGTACATCAACTCGGGCCACATCTTTCTTAGGATCATATTTAAATGCACCCCAGATATCATTATCAGAATTGAAAATAACAGTCCATTTATCCTGGTTCACCAGAGCATAAATAGTGTACCTGCCTTTTTTTACCTTCTTCCCACCAAGCTTTACATCTTTAAAAAATTCAATTTCGGTTGCTTCATTTGCTCCCATCCTCCAGATCTTTCCAAACTCCACTAGTTCGCCAAAAACCACACGTCCGTTCTTTTGTGGCCGACTATAAATCACCCTCGCAAGCAAGGGTTCGGTTGCCTTATCCTGAATTTTAAGAATTGGGTAATTGACAGGATAATAGCTCGCATCCATGGGAGACTTATCCAAGGTTGAAAATTTCTGTGCCGTTACAACCAGGCAGGACATAGCAAACAATCCTGTTAATAATAGTTTTATCATTTGGTGAGAGTTTATAGAAATAAAAATTAAGTCGCAAAAGTATAGACAATAATTAACTCCAACGGGTTTGCAGGGCGCAAAAAAAATGCGCCTGAAAGAGCGCATTTTACATCCGTTGGATGGCATCAATTCAATTTAAAAGTTACCCCCAGCCTCAGAGTCAGAAGATTTGTGACACTATTGTAAACCTTCCCGATAGAATGTTCATGAACCTCCCCGGTAGGTACGTGTTCAAACCTCACATAGTACAATTTCCCTTTAGGATCAACGGGATCGCCACTCTTACTCATTTTCAAATAATCCGCGGGGCCGCCAACTGTGTAAAAGGCCCCGAGGTTCAATACAATACTTGAAGTGGAACTTTTCTTGAAAACCTGCCAATTCATGGAAGTTCCAGCGCCTAACGAAGCCATCCAGGTAAAATCCTTTAACAAAACTTTTTTATCAAGCGCCTCGCAGCCAAGTGGGTCCTCGGGATCATCAATCGTCATATTGCTGTGAAAATGCAGGACTCCTGCTTTCACCATTGCATATGGCTGAATATTGTTTTCGGAACGTTTTTGGAATTTGAGGGTCCCGGCATAAGTTGTAAAGCTTGTAGTATAATGGACATCAGTTTTTGTGATATATCCATTGTGGAATGGAAGTTCCTGCTCAAGGGTTTTCATCCCGTAAAAATTGAAACCAACCTCACCTCCTATGGAAAGTGGAAGTTTCTTTATTGGACTTTCCATGCTCAGTATCAAACCATGAACCTGGTTGATCCTTGTTCCCATTTCCCCAATGGGAATCGAGAAATCGTAATGTGCGGCTATTTGGGAATAAGTTGAAAAAAAAGACAGGCAGGATAGCAGTAGAATTGGTAAAACTTTTCTCATAACCCATGTTTAATATTAAGTTACGGAGATTTAAAAATCATATACAAATCATAATCCTAATAAAATTGTTAAACGATGAAGTTTGAATGTTTGAGGGTTTGAATGTTTTTCTTCTCTGCGATATCTCTGCTTCTCCGCTCTCTGCGGTAAATTCCTAATTTTTACAATAAGTAACGGCCGACTATGTAATTTTTACTCTTATTCTCCGACTATTAATAAAGCATTGCAAAATAATGACCGACAACATGAATTTTTGCAGCAGCTGGACCAACACCGCTTGCTGATCCATAAGGTATGCAACCTGTATGGACATACCCTTTCTGACAGAGAAGATCTTTTTCAGGAAATAGTAGTGCAGCTTTGGAATGCTTATCCAAGGTTTAGAGGAGAATCTAAATTGAGCACCTGGTTATACCGCATTGCCCTGAACACTGCGATTTCAGGTTTGCGAAAGAAAAAGACCAATGTTTCCTCGATTCAACCAGAAGAATTGCCAACAGAAATACAGTATGAGGCATACAATATCGAATCTGAAATTCAACTTGGGCAGATGTATGCCGCGATCAGAAAACTATCAGAGATTGAAAGAGCCCTGATCATGTTGTACCTGGAAGATAAATCCTATGATGAGATGGAAGATGTACTTGGGATAAATCAAAATAATCTTAGGGTGAAGATGAACAGAATAAAAGAAAAATTAAGAAAACTCATTAACCAGAAATGATATGGAATTAGAGCAGCTAAGAGATATCTGGAAACACGAACAATTGCCAAATGAAAATAGGCAGGAGCTGAGTTCATTCCTTGGCAAGCGATCAAATAATCCAATATCCAAGATGAGACGAAATCTAAACCTGGAATTGGTTGCGGTACTCGTGCTATATGGTGCTTCTGTGATCTATTATTTCCAGGCTTTCCGTGGAAAAATGCAGGAAGCTTCATGGTTCATGATAGCCATAGCTGTATTATTCTTTTTGTACTATTTCAGAAAGAAAAAGCTGCTTAAACAAATGGAATGTGTGACTTGCCAGGTGAAATCAAATTTGCAAACACAAATCAGGATACTCGAGAAATATGTAAGATTCTATCTTATTGCAGGCACCCTTCTGGTCCCCTTTACTATAATATTTTTTAGCTGGTTGGTCTATATCAAATTTCCACAGAAGCCAATCCCATTATTTTTCCCTGGAGGAACCTATCCCTTTTGGCAATCAGCCCTGGCATGGATTGGATTTATTGGCCTTACTACACTCCTCGTTTATTTACTTAATAAATGGTATGTCAGAAAGCTTTACGGTGAGCATATCCAGAAACTAAGAATTCTTGTTGATGAATTGAATGAAGGATGAGGGGCAGCCCCTAACGGTGCAAAGATTTCCAAAGCCCTATTCACAAATAGTCATTGAAACAACATATGTTCCCAATTTCCCAATACCCTTAAGGAATTTTTAACCGCCAAGAAACAAAGACGCAAGGATGCGCCAGGAATCTTTGCGTCCTCGCGCCCTGGCGGTTAAACTTCGTATCTCCCTCCCAATTCCTAATTACAAATTCCTAATTCCTCTAATCACCAACTCAACTAATTAACTATTCAACTATTGAGAGGGTAGCACCTACGGGGCAAAGAATTCCAAACACCTATTCACAAATAGCCATTCAAACAACATATTTTCCCATTTTCCCAATACCCGTAAGGAATTTTAACCGCCAAGAAACAAAGACGCAAGGATGCGCCAGGAATCTTTGCGAAACTTTGCGTCCTTGCGCCCTGGCGGTTAAACTTCGTATCCCCTCCCAATTCCTAAATACAAATTCCTAATTCCTCTAATCACCAACTCAACTAATCAACCATTCAACAAATCACCAAATCCGCCATGGTCCATTAAATTTTCATCGCCTTCGGCGAAACTTTGTAAATTTCATTCTCAACAATTACTATGCAACACACTACCAGACGCAGTTTTATCCAACAATCATCCCTGGCGGCCGCAGCTTTCATGATTAACCCGTCAGAGGTTTTCAAAAAAAATCACCCCATAGGAGTTCAGCTTTATACATTACGGAATCTGATTTTTAAAGATCCAAAGGGAACATTGGCACAGGTTGCTGCTCTTGGATACAACGAGGTTGAATCATTTGGGTACAATGCCGGCAAATTCTTTGGAATGACCGCCACTGAGATTGCTGAAACATTGAAGCAAAATAATCTTGGTCACCCAAGTGGCCACTATGGATTGAATAATGTTCCTGCCTGGGACCAGGCTATCGAAGATGCTGTAAAAGCCGGACAAAAATTTATGGTTATTGCCTACCTGGTAGATGCTGAAAGAAAAAGCATTGATGATTATAAACGCCACGCAGCAACATTCAACACCTTAGGGGAAAAATGCAAAAAAGCTGGTCTTCAATTCGCCTATCATAACCACGACTTTGAGTTCATAGATTTCAATGGTCAAAATGGAATGGATGTACTTCTCAATGAAACCGATAAAAAACTGGTGAAATTTGAAATGGACATTTACTGGGTTGCAAAGGCAAATCGCGATCCTGTTCAATTGTTCAACGCACATCCAAAAAGATTCTGTTTGTGGCATGTAAAAGACATGGACAAGACTGAAAAAAAATCATTCACTGAAGTAGGAAATGGTGTGATTGATTTCAAAAAGATTTTTGCGAGTGCTAAGAAATCAGGAATGGTGAATTTCTTTGTTGAGCAGGATATTTCAACAGATCCAATGGCCAGTATCAAAAAGAGCTATGATTATATAAAAGCCAATCTGGCATAGAAAAGAAAAAGGCGGAATGTTGATTCCGCCTTTATTTTATTAGAGTTTCTTGATCGATATATCCTTATACCACACCTCATCTCCATGATCCTGCAACGCAATTCTGCCTGAGCGGAATTTTGCAAATCCAGGCATTTCTTTGAATTTACTTCCAGCAACCATTTTGTTCCAATTATCATCCCACATGGTTGTAGAAACTATATTCTCTCCATTTAAAAAGAAATCGAGTTTTCCTTTATTGAGCACGATCTCCACATGATTCCATTCTCCAACGGGCTTCACTGTTTCCTTGCTGGACGCTATCAAATCATATAGGTCTCCTGCCCGATGTTTAGGAATCTTGGCATCAGCATGGCCATTATTGTCGAGAACCTGCATCTCTGGACCAGTATGATAAGTTCTTTGATAAGCGGTATCCTCTTTCACTAAAAACATGATCCCACTATTTCCTTTTGGTGAGATCTTCCAATCCAATTTCAAATGAAAATTTTCAAACTCCTCATTGGTGACTATGTCGCCTCCATTAATGCTATCACCCTTCACAAAATGAATTGTGCCACTATCCACTTTCCAAGAGCTTCCTATTCCGCTTTTTCCATATGCGTGCCAGCTATTGAGGCTATTGCCATCAAACAATGAAGTCCACTCGGAAGTGGTACTACCGGAAACAGAAGACGAATCAGTTTGATTTGAAGTGCTGTCACTTCCGCCACCGTCTGTATTTGAATTGTTACATGCCATTAGTGCAAATAAACTTACACTCAAGATCATTTTACTCATTTTATTTGTTATTTTTTAATGATAGAATATATTTTGCCATCACCTTGGCATCCGCTTCGTTGATGTCAGGATGGGGAGTCATTGGAACGGCGCCCCAATTACCAGTTCCACCCTTCATTATCTTATCTGCCAGCATTGCAATGTTTGCATCTGTGGATTCATATTTATTGGCTACTTCCCTATAGGCCGGACCTGTAGTTTTCTGCTCAATCTGATGGCAGGTCAGGCAATCTGAACCAGCAATCAATTGGAGTGCCTTGTCATATTCTTCCTGGCTGATTCCTGATGGCAGACCGCTTGTACTTGCTGAATCTTCAGTCTTTGGTGTATCTGCATCATTCCCGGGCTTTTTTTCGTCCGATCCACTGTTGCAGGCAATCGCAATTCCCATTGCCATTACAATAAAGATTTTCTTCATGATGTATGTTTTTTCAGGTATAAATATCGCTCTTTAATTCAGCCCTAAGATGCTTTGATTTAATTTCTCATTACTTCCACCTCCTGCAAAATCATCAAAAGCTTTTTCTGTTACCGGTATAATATGATCCCTTATAAATATCGCGCCTTCCTTCGCACCTTGTTCAGGATGCTTGATACAGCATTCCCATTCCAGTACTGCCCAACCTTTGTAGTTGTAAGCAGCAAGCTTACTGAAGATGGCTTTGAAATCCGCCTGGCCATCACCTAACGAACGGAATCTGCCTGCTCTCTGCAACCAACCCTGGTAACCCCCATATACTCCTTGTTTTCCTGTTGGATTAAACTCAGCGTCTTTTACATGGAACATCTTTATTCTTTCGTGATAATGGTCAATGTATTGAAGGTAGTCGAGACACTGCAATACAAAATGTGATGGATCATACAATAGACAGGCTCTGGAATGATTATCCACTTTCTCTAAAAACATTTCGTAGCTAACTCCATCATGGAGATCTTCTCCTGGATGAATTTCATAACAGAGGTCGACCCCCGATTCTTCAAACGCATTTAAGATTGGAAGCCATCTATTGGCCAATTCTGTAAATCCTGTCTCAACCAAACCGGCAGGACGCTGTGGCCATGGGTAAACAGTATGCCAAAGCAATGCCCCACTGAAAGTAGCATGAGCATTTAGTCCCAGATTTTCTGATGCCTTCGCAGCCCATTTTAATTGCTGTACCGCCCACTCTGTTCTTGCCTTGCTGTTCCCTCTCACATTCTCAGGTGCAAAGCCGTCAAATAATGTATCGTAAGCTGGGTGTACCGCTACTAGTTGTCCCTGAAGATGGGTTGACAATTCTGTGATCTGGAGACCAGCGGATTTTACAATCCCGCTTAACTCATCAGCATATCCACGGCTCTCTGCAGCTTTTTTCAGATCAATACACCGACTGTCCCAGGTGGGAATCTGAACTCCAGTAAATCCAAGGCTCTTCGCCCATTTACAAATAGAAGAGAGATCATTAAACGGAGGTTGGTCTCCCAAGAATTGTGCTAAGAAAATACCTGGGCCCTTTAGTGTAGTCATAGTTCCTGAGAAATTTAAAAATTAGGCAATTTGAAAATTTGAAAATTTCTTACTCGCTACGCAGTCAAGCAGGGAAAATGTAATAGAACCCAAATTTCGAAATTTCTATACCTGGTATTCTGTCCATTTCTTATCTGATTGAGAAGACGCCACAACATTTTCGATGAATGCCATACCTCTGATGCCTTCTTCAACTCTTGGAAAATCAAGCATCTCTTTTGTTGGCTCTTTGCCATCCATTTTCGACATAATTGTCAATGCAAAATTTCGGTAGATATTTCCAAATGCTTCAAGGTAACCTTCAGGATGACCACCCGGTGTTCTGCAATTATGTGTAGCGAATGAGGAAAGCCTGTCGCCGTAATTTCCTCCTGCTCTCAATATCTGAGTAGGTTGATCCAACCATTTTACGATTAAAGTATTCGGTTCATGTTGAGCCCACTCCAATCCTCCTTTCTCACCATACACCCGGATCTTCAAGGCATTTTCTTCACCTGCAGCAATCTGGCTCGCCATCAAAACTCCTGAAGCACCATTGTCGAATTTCAATAACACACCACCATCATCATCCAATGCACGGCCTTCTACAACAATATTAAGATCTGCGCAAAGCTTTGTTATTTTCAAACCTGAAATATATTCTGCAATGTGAGCTGCATGCGTACCGATATCTCCCATGCATCCACTCTTCCCGCTTTTCTTCGGATCTGTTCTCCAGGCAGCTTGTGCGTTGCCTTCTCTCTCTGTCAACTTACTAAGCCAACCTTGTGGGTATTCAACATAGATCTTGCGAACCTTTCCCAATGCACCTCCCTGCACCATTGCCCTGGCTTGCTTTACCAATGGATAACCTGAATAAGTATGAGTAAGGCAAAGAACCAGTCCTGTTTCATCCACTTTTTTCTTGAGTTGCTTTGCTTCGTCCAGAGTAAATGTGATTGGCTTCTCGATCACAACATTGAAACCATGGTCAAGGGCCATCACGGCCGGGGCAAAGTGTGCAAAATTTGGTGTTACGATAGTCACGAAATCAATTCGTTTATCTGCGGATAATTCGCTCTCCTTCTTTATCATTTCATCATAAGTAAGATATGTTCTGTCTTCGGGAAGGAATAACGACCTGGCGGAATCCTTTGCTATTTCAGGATTGATGCTTAATGCACCGCAACTCAATTCTACCAACCCATCAAGATTTGCGGCATGCCGATGAATGGCACCGATGAACGCATCTTTACCCCCACCGATCATACCCATTCTTAATTTTCTCATACTCTAATTTTTAGACACGAATGTTGAAAAGATTTTTTCTCTTAATTCTTTAAGATCAAATTAAATGTTTCATGGAAGATTCCCGATCAAAAGCTGATGCATTCCTTAAGATCTTTTTCAGTATAGGCCTGACCGTATTGTTTCAACACGTCATCGGGAACACCATTCCATTTATTTGGTCGGTTTCCAACATACCCAAGGTCTTTAACCCCAATCTCTGAAGTATAGAATCCGGTTGCGGTAAGATTTCTCATCAGACTAAAAAATGCAACGCCTTGTCCCAATTCCGGTTTCGCTTTTTTGGGATATGCGATTTGATCAACCATTGCGATGCGTTGTTTCTCATCACAATCCTTGAAAGACTTCTCATATTGCTTCATACATTGAATATCCAGCCATCTGAGCCCACCTCTCATTGGAGTTTGATGCTGTGGCATATCCTTCACGATGAATTCAATAAAATCAGGAACCTTGGCATCAGTGGCACTACCAGAAACTTCATCCTTAGGAATAATAATGTCACTCAAAATTGCGATCGTAGCCATTTCATGTTCAGTGAAAAATTTATCAGCCATTAACTTCTCATCCCTCCCTTTTTCCTCAACTGACGGTCAAGAGTATTCATCGGACTGGCTTCCTTTTTCACATCAGCATCACTTTTTTTGTCAGGATTTTTACAAGCTTCTACCAGCATGCCGGCAGAAATGCTTCCAATTGCTAAGGCTTTTATCGATTTCCTTCTGTCCATAAATTATTTTTTACCACGTATATGAATTACGTTCCTAATTTGAATTATGCGGATTTAATGTTATTTTTCTTCAGCTCGTCAACAATGTGTTCGGTCGCCCTTAATGAAAGCGCAAGGATCGTCCAGGTGATATTCTTATCGGCCTGGGAAACAAACGGACCTCCATCAACAACAAAGAGATTTTTGCAATCGTGCGCCTGATTCCATTTATTCAGTGCTGATTTCTTTGGATCATTTCCCATGCGTACTGTTCCTGCTTCATGAATGATCTTGCCGGGATTTTCAAGACCATAATTATTCTTTTCGGTCATCATCACCCCAGGTGATCACTGGCTCCCATTTCATGCATGATCTCTTTGAAGGTTTCCTTCATGTGCTTCGCCTGCTTGATCTCATGATCACTCCATTTAACATTGAAGCGAAGCACAGGAATTCCATATTTATCTACCACGTTCGGATCAATTTCACAAAGATTGTGTTCATAAGCAATGGCTTCACCTCTTCCTGCCATACCCACTCCAGCTCCATAGAAATACCGGTAGTCTTCTTTCAATGATGCGCCATAGCCCCCTGCTTCTTTCTGTTTCCCTTGACGAGGTATTTTCCATTTTGATTTTCAATTCCAAATCCAAAACCATATGAAGGCTGGCCCATGCCGCCCCAATATTCAATATGATATCCACGTGGAAAATCCAGTTTTTTATTATCCAGCCACCACGGAGTATAAACATGCATCCCGCCAACACCATCTTCATTGTATCTTTTTCTTCCGAACAACTGTGGAAGAACGCCACCCATCGCAGCACCAGTAGAATCATGCAAATATTTTCCAACGACATTGCTTGAGTTGGCAATTCCATTTGGATGACGGGATGATTTCGAATTCAACATCAGCCTTGCACTTTCGCAGGCACTGGCAGCAAGCATCACACTTTTACCATTCACCTGGTACTCCATCATATCATCTTTATTTACATATGAAACACCCGTTGCCAGTCCTTCATTATTGGTGATCACTTCGCGCGCCATCGCGTTGGTGATCACATCTACATTGCCAGTTTTAATTGCAGGATTAATGAGTACTGAGGATGACGAGAAATCAGCATAAGCAACACTGCATGCACGACCGCATTGTCCACAAAAAATACATTCGCCTCTATCTTGGCATCATTTAATTTTTTTGGTGAGAATGGAAAGTCGCGAAGGAATCACCGGAACCCCAGCATTCCCGTGGCAGCTTTCTTTATGAACAGTTCATGAAGTCGTGGCTTGGGTGGAGGAAGAAAAATTCCATCAGGTTCATTTTCGAATCCTTCCATTGAGCCAAAAACTCCGAGCAGTCTTATCGATCCGGTCATAATAAGGTTTGACATCTTCATATCCAATTGGCCAGTCATCCCCCAATCCATCGATACTTCTTCTTTTAAAATCTCTCGGACCAAACCGAAGCGAGATCCTTCCCCAATGGTTGGTTCTTCCACCAAGCATTCTCGCACGCCACCAATCCCATTTGGTTTCTCCACCCTGAGTATAAGGCTCACCATCAATATCCCATCCCCAATAGCATGCATCAAAATCTCCGAATGGTCGGAATTTGGTGCTGGCTCCCCTTCGTGGTGATTCCCATGGATTTTTGAATTGAGTCACATTTGTTCGCGGATCATACATTGGCCCGGCTTCGAGCAAACAAACTTTCAATCCGGCATTTGCCAGAACAAATGCAGCCATTCCACCACCTGCACCAGAACCCACAATGATCGCGTCGTATTTTTTTGGTTGAACCTTTACCTGGAGATTTCCCATTTGCAGTTTATTAAAAAGAGAAACTAAATATAGTGGATTTTGAAATTTTGGGATTTTGAAATTTCGAGATTTGGAAATTAGACTTAACCGCCAGGACACAAAGACGCAAGGTGCCGCGAAGAATGTTATATATATCGAAAAAAAAATTAGATTTACTGCTTAACCAACCCTGCCAACGATATGCCAGCCAACATCGACCGTAATAAACTATTTGTTGCATCCTGTCTTGCATTGCTTGTCACTTCTTTGTCTTTCGGAATACGCGCGGGAATTCTTGATACTCTTGGAACTCAATTTGGTCTAAACAAAAGCGAACTTGGTACTATCGCGGCCACAGCCTTCTGGGGATTTCCCCTTGCTGTAATTATCGGTGGAATGATCGTGGATTCTCTTGGGATGAAACGACTTTTAGTTCTGGCTTTCATATTTCACCTTGCCGGTATTATCCTTACCATTTATGCAAGTGGTTACTGGTCATTATTCATCTCTACACTTCTGGTTGGAATCGCAAATGGAACCGTTGAAGCAGCCTGCAATCCATTAGTCACAGCTATTTATCCTGAAAATAAGACCACCAAGCTCAATCACTTTCATTTATGGTTTCCAGGTGGAATCGTGATTGGCACACTCATAGTTTACGGTTATAACAAAGCAGGGATTGGGCCTTTGGGAGGTTTTGAGCCCTGGCAGATTCAGATGGCAACTATGATCATCCCTACTCTTATTTATGGTTACCTGTTTTCAAAATTGAAATTCCCTGTTACGGAGCGCGTAGCTGCTGGAGTTTCTACTGGAGAGATGTACAAGTCTCTCTTGAATCCGCTTTTCCTGTTTATGATAATCTGCATGTTTGGAACTGCCATCACAGAATTATTTACCGGTCAATGGATCGACGTCTTATTGAGAAGTGTTACAGATAATGCATTGCTTGTATTGACCTTAACTACGGGAGTAATGGTAATAGGAAGAGGATTGGCTGAACCCGTTGTACATCGCTTTTCTCCCCAGGGAGTTTTGCTGATGTCAGCAATACTTGCAAGTGTGGGACTATATATGCTTGGCAACACAGAAGGTAATATGCTATTTTTTGGAGCCCTCGTCTTTGGAATGGGAGTCTGCTATTTCTGGCCAACCATGTTGGGCTTCGTAGCTGAAAATCTTCCAAAAACAGGAGCAGTGGGATTGAATCTTATGGGAGGAGCCGGAATGTTCGCAGTTTCTTTGTATATGATCTTCATGGGTAAACATTATGATACGCTTCTGGCCGAAAAACTTCCTTCCGGAGCCGATCTTAAAGTATATACTGAAGCCACTGCCGGAAGCCAGATGGCAATTGCGCTGGCTGATGCAAAGAGAGCTGCAGGCCCGGCTATCATTAACACAACAATGGCCATTCCACTATTCCTGATCGTTGCCTTTGCGGGATTGGTTATTTACATGCGCGGCAGAAAGAAAGCCGATAGGCTGATGCCAACGCCAAGTGCTACCGTTTGATCTTTTTTACCGGGCGAGAACTTAAATTTTCCTTTGAAAAAAATTTAGTTCCTGAACTTATCCATTTTCGTAATTTCCACTTTCAACGTTTAACCATTTTTAGTCTAACGAAGCCTGCTCATGAAATCCACCACCAGGTTACAGCTTTCTATAATGATGTTTCTTGAGTTCTTTATCTGGGGTTCCTGGTATGTGACCATGGGTACTTATCTCGATAAAGTTCTGGGTGCTTCAGGAGTTCAGGTAGGAGCCGCCTACTTCGCCATGGCTATTGCCACCATCTTTTCTCCATTCTTTGTTGGCATGATAGCTGACAGATTTTTTTCAGCAGAAAAAGTTCTTGGTGTACTACATCTGATAGGAGCCGGACTGCTGTATTATGTGACAACCGTTGATAACCCCAGTTCTTTTTATTGGATCATACTTCTTTATTCCCTGACGTATGCTCCAACTCTCGCACTTGTAAATTCAGTTGCCTTCAGGCAAATGAAGGATACTACCAAGGAATTTGCGGGGATCAGGGTTCTGGGAACTCTTGGATGGATCGCTACAGGTTGGTTGATCGATAAGGTTTTTAAAATTGAAGCTAACCAGTTAGCATTTACATTTAAGATGGCTGCAATTGCAGCTGTTGCTCTGGGTTTGCTCAGTTTTGGATTACCCAATACACCCCCTAAGGCAAAGGGAACCAAAACAACATTTGCACAGATTCTTGGAGCCGATGCATTTGTGCTTTTTAAGGATCGGTCATTTTTGGTTTTCTTTATTGCCTCCATTTTAATATGTATTCCACTTTCTTTTTATTATAGTCTTACTAATCTATTCCTTACAGAAGCTGGTATGGCAAATGCCACCAGTAATATGACATTTGGTCAATTCTCAGAAGCTCTCTTTATCTTATTGATACCGTTTTGTTTCAGACGATTAGGGGTGAAATGGATGATCGCAGTAGGAATGATTGCATGGTCATTGCGTTTTCTCTTCTTTGGATACGGAAACGCCGACTCTGGGATCTGGATGTTATATGCTGGAATCATCCTTCATGGTATCTGTTTCGATTTCTTTTTTGTAACCGGCCAGATATACACTGATAGCAAGGCAGGATTGAAGATCCAGAGTTCTGCCCAGGGAATGATCACGATGGCAACATATGGAATTGGAATGGGACTGGGAACCCTGTTATCAGGCTATGTAAAGGACTATTATACAGTGAACGATGTTGTTGGATGGAGAGAAGTATGGATGGTGCCGGCAGGAATTGCAGCAGTAGTCCTGGTATTGTTTGTATTGTTATTTAAAGACAATAAAGTAATTGCAAAACCCGAAGTAGATCCTGTTGTGGCGGTATAGGATTTTGCATCTTAATAAGTGTTAGAAAGATGATGGTTGATTAGGGCTAATTAGCCATTCACAATTCAACATATCAATTGAACGATATGGCACAAAATCAGAATCGGAGGAAGGTAATTAAAGACTTGATGGTCGGAGGATCCCTCTTGGCGGGTGCCGCAAATATTTCATGGTCACAAAAAAAATCAATGGGTTTAACCATGAAAGGAAAAGTCAATCACTCTGTTTGCCAATGGACATACAATTTTATTTCATTGGAAGAATTGTGCAAGGCTGTTAAAGAGATTGGATTCAACGCTATTGATCTTATTGGACCAAAGGACTGGCCAATCCTGCAGAAGTACGGCATCTATTCTTCCATGTGCTATATAGCAGGAAAAGTGAGTCTTACTGAGGGATGGAATAATCCAAAATTCCATGATCAACTTGTTAAGGATTATGAAGAAGTAATACCCTTGATGGTGAAGGCTGGATACAAGAATCTGATTTGCTTTAGCGGTAACCGCAATGGCATGGATGACGAAACTGGTTTGAAGAATTGTACCGAAGGCTTGAAGAAGATTCTTCCCCTCGCAGAAAAGAACGGCATCATCATCCAGATGGAACTGCTCAACAGCAAGGTGAATCATAAAGATTACATGTGCGATAAGACACCCTGGGGAGTTGAATTGTGCAAGAGACTGGGTTCTGGAAATTTTAAGTTGCTGTATGACATATATCATATGCAGGTTGACGAAGGAGACGTGATCGCAACTATCAAAAAGAGTCATGAATATATTGGGCATTACCATACCGCTGGTGTACCAGGTAGACATGAAATTGACGAATCACAGGAATTATATTATCCTGCGATCATGCGGGCAATTGTAGAAACAGGCTTTAAAGGATATGTTGCGCAGGAATTTATTCCGACTGCAAAGGAAACGCCAGATAAAATATTAGCATTGAAGAAAGCGATAGAGATATGTGATGTATGATCAGTTTCGGGTCACTATTATTTTACATTTTTAATTTTTCATTTTACATTTTCTAATAAACCGCCAATTAAATAAAAACACAAACTCATCTATATGGCTGAGAATAATTATGACGCGATTGTGGTTGGTTCAGGGATCAGTGGTGGCTGGGCTGCCAAAGAATTGACCGAAAAAGGATTGAACGTTCTGTTGCTGGAAAGAGGCAGGAATATCGAACATATCAAAGGATATGTAAATGCCAATAAGAATTCCTGGGAATTTCCGCATAGAGGTGGTCGTACCCAACAAATGATCAAGGATTACCCGGTCTTGAAGAGGGATTATCCGTTGAATGAAACAAACCTCGATTATTGGGTAAAGGATAGTGAATCACCATATACTGAGCCTAAGAGATTTGATTGGTTCAGGGGATACCATGTAGGTGGACGTTCGCTCATGTGGGGTCGTCAATCTTATCGCCATGGAGATATTGACTTTGAAGCAAATGGTAAGGAAGGAATTGGAGTCGATTGGCCTATCAGATATAAAGACATTGCACCCTGGTATGATTACGTGGAAAAATTCGCAGGAATAAGTGGAAGTAAAGAAGGACTTGCTGTTCTTCCTGATGGACAATTCCAACCACCAATGGAATTGAACTGCGTGGAGAAAGATGTGGCTGATCGCCTCAGAAAGCATTACAATGATCAACGCCGGTTAATCATCGGAAGAGTTGCAAATATCACCGTACCACTTCCAGGAAGAACCAATTGTCAATACAGGAACAAGTGCTGGCTTGGTTGTCCTTTCGGAGCATATTTCAGTACACAATCATCTACGCTTCCGGCGGCCATGAAAACAGGCAAGCTTACATTGAGACCATTCTCAATTGTGACCAAGGTGGTATACGATAAGGATAAGAAAAGAGCTTCAGGTGTTGAAGTGCTGGATGCAGAAACTAACCAGACTTACACATTCAATTCCAAAATAGTTTTCCTCTGCGCTTCAGCGTTGAACACAGCCTGGGTATTAATGAATTCAGCTACTGATGTTTGGCCTGGAGGATTGGGAAGTTCCAGTGGTGAATTGGGACATAACGTAATGGATCACCATTTCCGCTGCGGTGCAAATGGACAGGTTGAAGGGTTTGATGATAAATATTTCTACGGAAAACGTCCTACAGGTTTCTATATCCCCAGGTTCAGGAATGTTGGCAGCGATAAGAGAGACTATGTTCGCGGATTTGGGTATCAGGGAGGCGCGGGAAGAAGTGGATGGGGAAGAGAAATTGCTGAACTCAGCATCGGTGCAGAATTGAAAAATGCATTGACAGAGCCAGGTGGATGGAATATCGGAGCAACGGCTTTCGGAGAAATACTTCCTTATCATGATAATTTCATTGCACTTGATAAAGAGAAAAAAGATAAGTGGGGATTCCAGTTCTTTCCTTCAATTGCGAGATCAAGGAAAATGAATTGAAGATGCGCAAGGACATGATGGATGATGCCAAGGAAATGCTTGAAGCATGTGGTGTTAAGAATGTAAACACTTTTGATTCAGGTTACTTCATGGGGCAGGGCATTCATGAAATGGGAACGGCAAGAATGGGTAAGGATCCCAAGACCTCGGTGCTGAATGGGCACAACCAGGTTTGGGATGCTCCAAATGTATTTGTAACTGATGGTGCTTGCATGGTTTCTGGTGCTTGCGTTAATCCATCGCTTACTTATATGGCCCTTACTGCAAGAGCAGCGGATTATGCTGTGGATGAATTGAAGAAGAATAACATTTGAGAAAATTTGAGAATTTGAAAATTTGAGAATTGGATCTTTAGATTTTTGAAAACAACCCATTCGGTACTCAACTATCAAACATTCAAACGTTCAAACACTCAAACTTTCAATAAAGCATTCGTCTCTGTTTTATGAATAGTCATGCCTCAAGATTCAACAAATATTAATCTCAATACAAAAGCTGCAAAGCAGAATGCCTACGATGTTATCGTGGTGGGTTCAGGCATTAGCGGCGGCTGGGCAGCGAAGGAATTAACTGAACGCGGACTTTCTGTTCTATTACTTGAAAGGGGAAGGAATTTCGAACACATCAAAGATTATAAGACTGCAAACCTGCCACCCTGGGAATTCAAACATCACGGCAGAACAACCGTTGAGCAACGAGAAAATTATCCGGTCATTCATCGCGGATGGGCAGCAAGTGAAGCAGTCATGGACTATTGGACGAATGAAAAGGATAGTCCATACAAAGAAGTAAAACCATTTACATGGTGGCGTTCTTACCAGCTTGGAGGAAGATCTATATTATGGGGTCGTCAGAGTTATAGGTTAAGCGATCTGGATTTTGAGGCGAATGCAAAAGAAGGAGTGGCCATCGATTGGCCAATCAGATATCAGGAAATCGCACCCTGGTATGATCATGTTGAGAAATTCGCGGGTATTAGTGGATCGATAGAAAATATTCCTCATTTGCCTGATGGAAAATTTCTTCCGCCGATGGATTTGAATTGTGTAGAGAAAGATGTAGCGCAAAGGCTCAAGTCACATTATAACGGAAACAGACATTTGATCATCGGAAGAGTTGCCAATCTAACAGTTCCTCTTCCCGGTAGAACCAATTGCCAATTCCGGAATCGATGCTGGGAAGGTTGTCCGTTTGGAGGTTACTTCAGTACTCAATCTTCTACTTTGCCAGCCGCTATGAAAACGGGCAAATTAACGGTTCGTCCTTTTTCAATTGTGAAGAGAGTGATGTATGATAAGGATTCCAAAAAGGCAAAAGGAGTTGAAGTATTGGATGCAGAAACTAACAAGACTTATGAATTCACAAGTGATCTTGTTTTTCTTTGTGCATCAGCTTTGAATTCTACGTGGATCCTTTTCAATTCAGCAACTGATGTTTGGCCGGGTGGATTGGGAAGCAGCAGTGGTGAATTAGGTCATAACGTGATGGATCATCACTATAATCTTGGAGCCTCAGGAAGAGTGGAGGGATTTGAAGACAAATATTATTATGGGCGAAGACCGAATGGATTTTATATCCCGAGGTTCGCAAATTTGTTTGGAGACAAGCGAGACTTTCTGCGTGGTTTCGGATATCAGGGAGGAGCAGGTAGAGGTGGTTGGAGTCGGGAGGTTGCAGAATTGCAGATCGGTGCAGGTTTCAAGGAAAATATAACTGAACCAGGAAGCTGGAATATCGGGATGACAGGATTTGGCGAGATACTTCCTGATCATGAGAATAAAATCACACTCGATAAGGATGGAAAGGACAAATGGGGACTACCAATCTTGTCGATGGATTGCGAGTTAAGGGATAATGAACTCAAAATGCGTAAAGCCATTGTTGAAGAAGCTACAGCAATGTTTGAAGTTGCAGGAGTGAAAGACATCAACAAGTGGGACAATGGGCATGCAATTGGCCATGGCATTCACGAGATGGGTACGGCGAGAATGGGAAAGGATCCTAAAACTTCGGTTCTTAATAAATGGAACCAGGTATGGGACGCAAAAAATGTTTTCGTTACTGATGGAGCTTGCATGACCTCATCGGCTTGCCAGAATCCTTCATTAACATATATGGCACTCACGGCAAGAGCTACGGCTCATGCGGTGGAGGAATTAAAAAAGAAAAATATTTAATTTTCAACATCTAAATGATCATTTATGCAACGTAGAGAAGCCTTACAACGTGTGGGAATTATTCTTGGGGGCACAATCGTAGGATCTGAAATATTTCTGTCTGGTTGCAAGAACGAAGAGAAGCAAGGATCCGGACAAGCCTTCAGCACTGAGGATATTGCCTACCTGGATGAAGTGGCTGAAACCATAATCCCTACTACAGATACTCCGGGTGCAAAGGCAGCCAAAGTTGGGACGTTTATGACGGTGATGGTCAATGATTGCTATAGCGAGACCGATCAGAAAGCATTTCACGAAGGCCTGGATAAGCTCAATGATGCCAGTAAGAAAAAGAATGATGCATCCTTCATGAAGGCAACTCCTCAGCAACGCCACGATTTACTGGTTGAACTGGACAAAGAGGCAAAAGATTATCAGAAAAAAAGAAGTGAACATAATCGTGCTGAGAGTGATAAGGCTAAAGCAGACAAGAATTACAAGACCAACGATATGCCTCCGCATTATTTCAGAATGATGAAGGAATTAACTTTGCTTGGATATTTTACTTCTGAAATAGGTGCCACACAAGCTCTAAGATATGTTCCTGTGCCAGGAAGGTTTGAAGGATGCATGCCATATAAGAAAGGAGACAAGGCCTTCGCTTGATCAAATAGAATTTGATCCTCTTTGCGAACCTTTGCGTCCTTGCTTCTTTAGCGGTTAAATGATGTTATCTATGTCAGGTTTCCCCTGACATTTTTTTGTTCGCTCCAAAAAATTATTATGAAAGCAAATTTCTTGTTGATCGTCCTGGTCATGATACTAGGACCATCTTACGGGCAGAATAAGGATGAGGAATCTGTTCGATTGATACTGAAGAACCAAACACAAGCCTGGAACCGTGGCAACCTCGAAAAATTCATGAATGGTTATTGGAGGAACGATTCGCTCAAATTCATCGGCAGATCTGGAATCACGTATGGATATTCAGGGACACTCGCCAACTATAAAAAGAATTACAGCGATACCACAATTATGGGAGAGCTATCATTCGAACTTCTCGAATTAAAACAATTGTCAAATGAATACTTCTTTGTGCTTGGAAAGTACTTCCTGAAGAGAACAATCGGCGATGCCAGCGGATTTTTTACCCTTATTTTCAGAAAAATAAATGGTGAGTGGGTTATTATTTCTGATCATAGTAGTTAGATCTAATGCAAAATGTAAAATTTAAAATGAAAAAATAAGAGTTTCCTCTCTGCATAAACTCTGCGTACTCTAATTCCCTGCGGTTAATTTTTTTAACACATAGTCACATAGCTAAGAAAATAGCCACATAGTAAGGAAAACACACTAAACAATTTCCTCTATGTTTCTATATGTTTAATTATTTCCTCTTACGTTCTTTCACCGCAGAGAACGGGAGAAGCAGAAAATCTCTGCGAAACCCCTATTTTCTCTTTTCTCTGCGGTTTATTTTTTTAACACATAGTCACATAGCTATGTGTTTAATTCTCCTCTTCATACATTTTTTTATCTCTGCGTAAACTCTGCATCTCTCTTTCTCTGCGGTAAAACTGTATACTACCTCCAGAGCTTAATGTTATACCAAATCAAAGCGCCAAGACTTAGTATCATGAAGGAATAAAAAATATAATTCCCAATTGTCATGGAGTTTCCAAAGAACAGCCACTCAAAATAAATCCCAAAGGTCATGTTGATGATCAACCAGATCAAACCGGCACTGAGCGAAGCAAGTACTCGCTTCAAAAAATCTCGGGCATCTGGTTCCATTGACATACTCGGGGTTAGAGTTTAGGATTATTATTTTTCATTTTACATTTTAACTTTTGCATTCCTTTTTGCTTTCTTTGCGTGAAATTTCATTTTACATTTTTCAATTCATCTTCCAGGAATCAGCAACCCACTGAAGGCCGTTGAATCTCCATTGAATACATTGAAATCTACATAACCAGGAATTCCATTGATCCTTCCGGTTTCGTTATGCTGCCAGAACGACCAATCCCTATGAATTCTTGGCCGCTCACGTTGCAGATAATGCGCAACCCAAAGTGGATATGAATCAAAATCATCCTTTAAATATGAACGATAAAAATCAGCACTTGTATAAATTATTGGCTTCACTCCATAATAGGATTCAACAGTTTCCAACCATTCTTTTGCGCGCTCTCTTAATTTGTCTGGGGAAACTCCATATGTCTGTTCAATATCAAGTACAGGTGGCAGGTCTCCCGGCTCAAGCTCCACCTTCCTTATAAAATTCTCGGCTTGCTTCTTTCCACTCTTGGTCGCTAGAAAAAAATGATATGCCCCGCGGACGAGGTTTGCTTCTTTTGATTTTCTCCAGTTTCTGTTGAAATATGCATCCTCATTATTGAGTCCTTCAGTTGCTTTCATAAAAGCAAAACTTATTCGGATATCCATTACCTCCATTTCGGAAACGCTAGGCCAATGGATCACTCGCTGATATTTGGAAACATCTATGCCGTGTATAGAATAATTGATGGGTATTTCAATCCCGAAGGCAGAATATTTTACAAATCTGGATTTCCTTTCCAGCCACCATTCATAACCAACAAAAGTGAGGAGTACAGCTACCGCAGCAATAGTAACAAAGAGAATGATCTTCCATCCAGGGCTTCTTTTCTTTTTTCCTGCCATTGAATGACAAATATCGGCAATAGGTCGTCAATCGTGAGTCGTGAATCGTGAGAACTAATTCTCTTCATGAAACATTCAAACTTTCAAACCTTCTTAGTGAATGATTTTCTTCATGACCTTGAGGTCCTTGTCGTTTCTAATACTCAGGAGATATCCGCCTCTTGGAAGATTAGCCATTGGAACGGTGAATAATTCATCACTTCCTAATGTCTGCCAGCTTTTGGAATAGATAAGTTGGCCTACTGAATTGAAGAGTTGAACTGATAGAAGTTTACCAGTTGGATTTTTCAGCAAAATATTTCCGTTTCCAGGTGATGGATTCGGGAATACCAATAATTCATCAGATTTACCGGGATTCACAGATTCCTTCACTGCAGTTTTGTTCTTTGCCAGTATCCAAATATTTGGATCAATCATCATAGTGTCTGCCACAAATCCTACATCAAGCCAGAAGTCCTGTCCACTATACCGATGGTCAACAACAAATGATTTACGCTGCGTTCCAGCAACGAACACCAATTCAACTGGCATCTCGTAAAATGATACAGAATTATGTGAAGTCGTCTGGTTTAATTTCACTTTTGCCCAATTGTTACTGTTTTGCCGCCATGTAGCGGAATAGTTAGCATACCCTTCTCCATAGATCCATTTCTGAAAAAAAGTAGAGAGATTTTTTCCACTAACCTGTTCAAGGTTGCGTTGGAGATCCGCTGTTCGGGCAAATCCATGTTTAATTTTTGGGTCTTCCAGATATTGCCGAACTCCTTTGAAAAAATAATCGTCTCCCAATATCCACCGAAGCATATGAACTACATAGATGCCCTTATTATAGGTAAGCCTATTGCTGAAAAGACGGCAACATTGATTGTATCATCCGGAACATAAACGGATCCACCGGGCAATGACGGTAATATGATTGATTAAAGTTTGAAAATGTGGCTAGAAGAAATCGGTATCAGATATATTCCATGGTAAGTGGCGTGCAATAGGTAGCAAATCCTTCATTCAGCCATATGTCCTCCCAGCTTGCCGCAGGTAACTTTATCTCCAAACCATTGATGCCCCAATTCATGCGCTTCCAGTTAGGCCCAGCGCTCAGTGATAAAACTATTCGTCTGATGTTCCATCCCGCCATCCAAGCCCCATTGTGTTTGAGCATACTTCTCATTCACAAATGGATACATGTCCAAACAACTTGCTGAAAACACTGGAGGTAATTCTTTCGCATGTTGTTCAATTTTTGAAATCCGCATAGTGTGCCGGATAGTAATAACAGAAATAGGCAATTGCTTACCGTCGACAAACACTGTAACGATTGAAACTTGATAAGTGGTTACAGCAAATGCAACCAGATAGGTAGCAATTGGATAGCGATGACTATAATGACTTGTTTTTATTCCAACCGTTAAGCTGTTTCTTCAACAAGAATTCCGTTTGAGGAGCAATATAATGGGTCGGGAGTGATACAGATCATATCAATTGAATCTGCCTTATCGGTCCAAACCGTTCTTGCATGGCCACCAATCCCTGGCTCCATAGGGTTCTGATAAGGTCCATATACCATAGTCGCGTCTGAAAAACATTTGCCAGAATCCTCCTCCTGTAGGTGGAACCCCCTGGTAAAAAATATGTACTGAATCCTTTACTCCTGCCGAAAGTGTAGAAGGCAATTGTAAGGAAAGGCTACTGGTTCCATCAAGTTGAAAGCTAATCTTATTGTTATGGTACAACACACTGTCAACAACCAATTGATTCGAAAGGTCAAACGTGATGGTGTTTCCTGAGGTGGTTATGGTGAACTTTGCGGTTACCTTACCTGTTATATACCTCACTCGAGGATCCACGGTCCATTCGCATCTATAATACTGTACATCGAAATTATTGGAAGCGGCAGAAACTCCACTTTTTTCCAAAGCGCCGGCTGCTGCTTTTCCTTCCATTGCGGAGATGGCGGAAAGCTGTTTTTGATACTCCTGCACCTGTGCCAGGCCTGAAAAAGGAAGCAATATGAAAAAAAGTAAATATCTATTCATAGAATATATGCTTGAAATTGATTCAAGTTGGAAAGTCTAAAACGTAACATCCTGCAAAATCATTGCCCTATGGGGGATTGGACCTAATTTAGCAAAATGGGCAGTTTTCACCGTCAGGATGCTTTAAACCTGCTATCCAAGTTGACTATACGCAGGATTTTGAATGCAGGAAAGGTGCTAACCAGCTATTTTTTGAGCAAATGGACCAAAAAACCAGTTCAATGGGGGCAACCGATCTCAATTTCCTTTGAACCAACAACTTCCTGTAACCTTCGTTGCCCGGAATGTCCAAGTGGCCTTAGGGCATTTACTCGTCCAACGGGAATGTTGCAAAGAAATTTTTTTCGCGATACAATTGACCAGCTTTCAAAAGAGCTCTGGTATCTCACTTTTTATTTTCAGGGGGAGCCCTTTCTCAATCCCGAGTTTTTAGAAATGGTGAATTATGCATCTGAAAAGAAGATCTATACCGCTACCTCTACAAATGCACATTATTTAACTGATAAGATCGCCCGAAAGACTGTTGAAAGTGGGTTAGACCGGTTAATTATTTCGATTGATGGAACCACCCAGGAAGTTTACAAGCAGTACAGAGTAGGAGGACAGCTTGACAAGGTCCTGGAAGGAGCCAGAAATATTGTTAAATGGAAAAAAGATCTTAAAAAGAAAACCCCATTTGTGATTTTTCAATTCCTGGTAGTTAAGCCCAATGAACATCAGCTGGAGGATGTAAAGCAACTTGCAAAAGAGATCGGAGTGGATGATGTTTGGTTTAAGACAGCTCAGGTTTATGATTATCAAAATGATCCAAACAATCTTATTCCCCAAAATGAAAGGTATAGTCGCTACCGTAAATCCGGAAATGGTTTTCAATTCAAGAATTCTTTACAAAACCATTGCTGGAGACTATGGCATTCGCCAGTGATTACCTGGGATGGATTGGTTGTGCCTTGTTGCTTTGACAAAGACGCACTTCACCGAATGGGTGACCTCAAGGAAAAATCCTTTAAAGAAATCTGGCAGGATAAACAGTTCAAAACCTTTCGAAAGGACCTGACAAATAGCAGGAAAAACATTGACATTTGCGCTAACTGCTCTGAAGGAACTAAGGTCTGGGATTACTAAGTGTAATTCATGGTTGGATCGATTGCAAATCATTTGGACTAATGCTCTCACTATCTCAACAAACTCGCCTTAAACATCAGCACGAGACATTACTGGAATTGATCGAAGGATTGAATGAGGAGAATCTTCGTACCAGGCCACCTAATGGAAAATGGAGTGCTTATGAAAATCTTGCACACCTGGCTGCATACCAACCTCGGTTTATTGAAAGACTGAACCGAATCGCAAGAGAAGATAACCCTCAATTCTCAAGATATATCGCCGAAGAAGATCCTGCATTCTATGAATGTGTGAGCAAAACACTACAGGAATTAGTATGGCAACTCAAGAGTAAAAGATCACTAATCGAGAATTATATTAAGGAATTGTCAACTGATGAACTTATGAAAACAGGCGGTCATACCGTATATGGTGAAATGAATATTTCACAATGGACGGAATTCTTTTTACTGCACGAAGCTCATCACATATTCACTATATTTAAATTGCTGAATGTCCGTGAAAGGACGGGCTAAATAATAATAACTTTCTGCCTTATTATGAGTATTGAAAAAGATATTTCTCAGAGGAAATTCACCAATGAATTTCAGAAGGCGATGATCAACCTGATCTATACCCATAACTGGATGACGGAAAAAATGAAACTTTTTTTTGAACAGGCCGATTTGACCCCTCAGCAATTTAATATTCTTCGGATACTAAGAGGCGCCGGCGAGCCTCTTTCAACTCTACAGATCAGGCAGAGGATGCTTGATAAAATGAGTGATACAAGTAGAATTGTTGACCGCCTGATCAAAAAAGGTCTTTCAAAAAAAGTGATTTGTAAAGCGGACCGCCGACTGGTGGATGTTTCCATTACTGATAAAGGACTTAAACTTCTTGACAGACTAGACGAAATGCAGGGCGAATTAGATGGGATCATTAAGAATGTGGACGAAACCGAAGCCCGTCAGCTGAATCAACTCCTCGATAAAATCCGAAACTCTGTTTAATGAGTAGATTTTCACTTCTAGCAATCTTTTTCATATTAATTACATCCTGCTGTTATTCCCAATCAAAACATGAATTCCGCGCAGCCTGGGTGGCGAGCGTAGATAATATTGATTGGCCGTCACGGAAAGGTCTCAGCGTTGATAGTCAAAAAGTAGAATTCATCAATCTGCTGGAAATGCACAAGAGGAATGGTCTGAATGCAGTAATTGTTCAGATCCGTCCAGCTACAGATGCATTCTATCCTTCCCAATATGAACCCTGGAGCGAATGGCTAAACGGAGTACAGGGCAAACCTCCCGTTGCCTATTATGATCCTTTAGATTTCATGATCCGCGAAACCCATAAACGGGGAATGGAATTTCATGCGTGGTGCAATCCTTACAGGGCGGAATTCACACTTAACAAATCTTCGATTGCGCCCACCCATATTACAAAAATACATCCCGAATGGTTTCTTACTTATGGCGACAAACGATACTTCGATCCGGGAAATAAGGAAGCACAACAATTTGTAGTTCGTGTTATTCGCGATGTTGTGAGCCGTTATCAGGTGGATGCAATTCATTTCGATGATTATTTTTATCCGTACAGAATTGCTGGTAAGGAATTTGGAGATTCTCTCACCTGGGTCAGGTATGGCAAGGGATTGTCAAGAGAGGATTGGAGAAGAAGCAATGTTGATTCTATCATTCTTTATTTAAGGGATGCAATCAAAGACGAGAATAAGAACTGTAGGTTCGGCATATCGCCATTTGGCGTCTGGCGAAATAAAAACAAGGATCCCGAAGGAAGCGACACAAGAGCTGGCCAAACAAATTACGATGACCTCTATGCAGATATTCTTTTGTGGCTGAAGAAAGGTTGGATCGACTATGTAGCCCCTCAATTATATTGGGAGTTTACTCATCCTGCAGCTCCGTTTCAGACACTATTGGACTGGTGGAGCAAACATACTTATGGCAAACATTGTTATATCGGACTTGGGATTTACAGGGCAGCCGGAAATGTTATTCCTGCGCCCTGGAAAGATTCTACATTATTGACAAGACAATTGCAGGCAATCCGAAATACTCCAAACGTTCAAGGCGCAATTTATTTCAGCAGTAAGTCATTTCTTAAAAATCCAAATGGGTGGAACGATAGCCTGCGAAATAATTATTATAAAAATCCTGCACTGATTCCCCCGATGGAATGGATGGATACTACAAAGCCTTACAAGCCACGAATTTCACTTGCCGGGTTTGACTATGTTGGAAATGTGAAGCAATTCAGTTTTCAACTGAATGATGAATACCACCTGAATGATATTAAGGCATATTGTGTTTATTATTCAACAGCCAGTAATTCTAACATTCTGAAAATTATTGGAGTGCCTTCTACAAATCGGCGTTCAATAATAATCTCCGAAGGAGAGTTGCCTCAGGTAAATGAGATACAAATAAGTATTTCCACCATAAGCCAAACCAATATCGAAAGTGAACAATCAAATCAATTTCTTCTGCGGAATACGAAGAATGGTTGGATCGTGGTACCGCTGGGGAAGGTGATTGGTTGATTTGTTGAATGGTTAATTGGTTGAGTTGTTGATTAGAAGGAATTTGTAATTAGGAATTGGGTGGAATGTTGAATTGTTGAATAGTTGAATGGTTAATTAGTTGTGTTGTTGATTAGGAAGAATTGGGAATTTCGGTCAACTGTCAACTGTCATCTGCCAACGCCCAACGGACAGCGGACAGCGGCCAACGGGCCTCCAACTCTAAACCCGAAACTGAATTATCTTTGGCCTTCATCAATAAACTACTAATATATGCCCGGATTTGAAATGTGGGGAGATGAAGAAAGAAAAGAAGTAAATGACGTTCTGCAAACTGGTATCCTCATGCGTTATGGATTTGAAGGTCCCAGGAAAGGCATTCATAAATCACTCGAGCTGGAGAAAGCGATTTGTCAAACCTTTGGATCTAAATATGCCCAATTGACCTCGAGTGGCACATCTGCTCTAACCACGGCCATGGCTGCGCTTGGTATTGGGGCTGGAGATGAGATCATCATGCCGAGTTTCACCTTTGTTGCGAGCTTCGAAGCTGTTATGAGCGTGGGAGCAACCCCGGTAATGGTTGACGTTGATGAAAGTCTCACCTTGAATCCTGATGCTGTGAGGAATGCGATTACTCATCGCACCAAATGTATCATGCCAGTTCACATGTGTGGCAGCATGGCCGACCTGGATGCTCTAATGACCATCTGCAGGGAAAACGATCTTTTGCTATTGGAAGATGCGTGTCAGAGTATCGGTGCTAAATTCAAAGACCAATACGTAGGAACTATAGGAGATGCTGGAACTTTTTCTTTTGATTTTGTAAAGACTATTACTTGCGGCGAAGGGGGAGTTGTGATGACGAACAATGAAGATATTTATCAAAAATGCGATGGATATACTGACCATGGGCATGATCACAAGGGAGTAGACCGTGGAGCTGATCTGCATCCATTTATTGGATACAATTACCGCATCTCAGAATTGCACGCTGCTGTAGGATTGGCGCAGATCAGGAAGCTCCATACCTTTCTGGAAATCCAGAAACGCAATCATGCTCAGTTGAAAAAAATTCTTGCGGAGGTTCCAGAAATCAGTTTCAGAACAATTCCTGATCCAGAAGGCGACAGTTGCACCTTCCTTAGCTGGTTCCTGCCAACAGAAGAAATTACAAGAGCTGTGGTAAATGAATTACGCGTACAGAATGTTCTTGCTGGAAATTTTTATTGGTATGATAATAACTGGCACTATATCCGCAAATGGGATCATTTAAAAGAATCTCTAACATTAAATGCATTACATCCTGCACAGAAACAAGGCCTGATAGAACAGGTAAATAAAGATTTTACTCCAAGCGACCAGGTTATGTGTCGTTGCATATCAACTGCTATTAGTTTATCGTGGACAGAACAGCAGATCAACGAAAAGGGAGAAAAAATTGTTTCAGCAATCAGGAAAGTTCTTGCTCAGCAAGGCGTGACACAATGACGATGTCAGAAGTCGGAGGTCGGAAGTCGGAAGGAAGTCTATTTCTTTTCTTTCTGACTTCTGACTTCGGACCTCTGAATTCTGACTTCGAGTTCTGAGTTTGTGTAATTCGTGTCTTTATTCGTGCAATTCGTGTCATAAAAAAAGAAAAGCCCAATCATAGGGTACGAAACCTATATTGAGCATTTTCACCTTCAAACCATCTGAAGTATACGTCCACGCTAGCCGTTTATAATGCGTGACCTTTTCAGATATTGAGTTGATGGATGGTAAATAAACATAACTGAACCATCCTTAATAGTATTAATAATTTCCTGACTTTCATTTGATGGCACTGCAGGGCAACCCCAGCTTCTGCCGCTTACATCTTTCCTGTTGAGATAGTTATCTCCCAAATAATCTGCTCCATGAACAACAACAGCTCGACGCTCTGCATTATCATTGATTCCTTTTTCCATTCCCTCAATTTTAAGAGAAAGGCCGTGCTCGCCATAGTATGTTCCCTTGGTGACATAAAAACCAAGGCTGCTCTTCAGGGATGATAATTTGTTAGAGAAATTATTAGCGAATTCGTTACCAGAATTTTTACCGTGCGCTACATATGTATTCTTAATAATATCCTTATTCTCAACATCAATGATGTATAATCTCTTATTGTTGGAAGATTGGCTGAAATCTACAACTGAAAGAATGCTTTCTTTAGAAACTACACCTTTATTCAATAATGCTTTAAACCCTTTATAAGCGTAGTCAAATGCAGTTTTTGAAAGTCCTAGCTCAGACAAGCTCATTTCTTCATACAAGACTGTAGCCTCTGCTTCTGTTTCAATAGTGAAGGAAGAGAGGTCGGCAGCCTTTACAGCGATTTCACTATCTGCTGTGCCCGCTAAGGCAGCTTTATCGGCCGCAAAAATTGCTGGAGCCATGAAGAAAACAACTATCAAAAGTATCAGGGAAATTATACGTCGTAGGATAGGCATGTTGAATTTGGATTTTTTCATAAGGTGCTCGCTTTCAATAACGAGCACAGGTTAAATAATAGTATGGGAATCGATAGGCAAATGTCCGAAATTCTAGCCTTTTTTATTGTGTTGGAGCCCTAAAATTTTGTTACGATAAGGGTATTCATGAGCTTGCCTTAGGAGGGGGAATTTCGTCGATATTTTTCGATTTATCGCTGTATTCGCTGGCATATATCTTCAATAACATCAGAAATAACGAGATTAATATCGGTCCAAAAATTATTCCTATAAATCCAAACACGCTCACACCGATGATAACTCCAAAAACAGTGATCAATGGATGGATATCGCCGAACTTTTTATTGAACCAAAATCTGAAGACATTATCAACAAGTCCAATTATTATAAACCCATACAACAAAACAAGCACTCCTTTACCTGAATCTCCGCTTGCAAATAGCAATAGACTTAGAGGCACATACGCCAGAGCTGCTCCAACAACAGGTAATAAGGCAGTAATAGCAGTTACCACAAACCAAAATATGGGTTCATCAACGCCGATAATGACATAACCTAAAAGTCCGACCAACCCTTGCAAAAGCGCGATCACCGGAATACCAACCGCATTTGATATGACCATATTACCCAGATCCTTTCTGATCAGGACCACATTCTCATCTTTAACGGGCATCCATTGATAGATGCCGGTTTCCATGCTTCTTCCATTCACCAGCATGAAGAATAATACGAAATACATCATGGCCACAGTACTCAACGTATTTAAAGTAGCATTCAGAATCAATGGCAGTCGGGTCGCTCCATAGTTTGTGATCTTCTGGATATTTTGTTCAGTCATGATTTCAAAACCCCATTTGGATTCGTACTGCTGAATGAATTGCTGGATTTTGGTTAAAACCTGTGATGAATGATCAATTGCATATGTCACCTTACTACCCATCATATTGATGAGCATCATTATCGGCAATAGAATGATGAGAAAAGAAAGTAGCATCAGGAAGGCTGCTGTCCACCCTTTTTTCCATTTATATCTTCCAGTGAGAATGAACATATATTTTCTGAGCACGACATAAAGTGTATAAGCGCCCAGCATCGCAGGGATAAAGAATTTCATCTCGCGGAAAAGAACAACTCCCAACAACACTATAGCTGTCAGCAAGAGTATTTGCCGGATGACATTCGCCGAAATCTTGTTCATTTATTAAAATTATATAGAGACTAAGTTCCGCGAAGATACATAGCGAACTTGGTGTCCACTGCGATTCCTGAGCGGAGTCGAAGGAACGTTTAAATATCCATTTATATCTTAACCAGCTTCCATTTTCCTCTAACAAAAAGTATATATGCCGTGATCGTGATGAGCGTTTCAGCCACTGGGATGGCTATAAATACACCCAAGGGACCAAGTGAAAAAGTTTTCGCCAGCAAATATGCCAGGGGAATTTGTATAGCCCAGAATCCAAAAAGATTGATCCATGTTGGCGTCCAGGTATCGCCAGCGCCATTGAACGCACTGATCATCACCATTCCTATTCCATAAAAAACATATCCCGTACTGATAATGCGAAGTGCATCCACAGCATATGATATTACTTCCAGATCCTTTGTGAAAAATGATACGATCCATTCTGCACCAAGTAGAAATAGGAGTGATACAATGCCCATAAATACTGCACTGTAGGTTGCCGTCCTTTTAACCGAGATCTCAGCCCTTTCAGGTTGCAATGCACCAAGGTTTTGTCCTACCAGGGTTGCTGCAGCATTGCTCATCCCCCAGGCTGGAAGAATAAAAAATATCACGATCCTGATCGCAGTCTGATAACCCGCAGAGGCTGCATCCTTACCAGTGGTTGCAACCAATTGCGCAAGAAAGATCCAGCTACAGGATCCGATGATGAATTGCAGTATTCCAGGCGAAGCAATATTGATGACCGATTTTATCAATGGCCAATCCGGACTAATATTGATCTTCTTGAATTTGATAATTCCTTTGCCTCCAAAGAGGTGATACAGTTGGTAAATCACTCCAATGCCTCTTCCAATAGTTGTTGCCAAAGCCGCTCCTGTCAATCCAAAAGCCGGTATTGGGCCCAAACCATAGATCAGGGTTGGGCATAGAATGATATTGCAAATATTTGCGAGCCACAAACTTTTCATGGCCATAGCCGCATCTCCTGCACCCCGGAAAATTCCGTTGATAAGAAACAATAGCATGATCACAAGGCTTCCTCCCATCATGATCCTGGTATAATTAATTCCCAGCGCAATGGTTTCAGGCTGTGCACCCATTAAACGGAGAATGTCTCCTGCATAAATAACTCCAAGAATGCTGATCACGATCGTAATCATCAGGGAGAGGATCAATGATTGTATGCCGGCATTAGCTGCAGCTTCCGGATCTTTCTCGCCAATTCTTCTTGCCACCAATGCAGTGGCAGCCATACTTATTCCGATCGCCAATGAATAGATGATGGTTAAAACTGATTCAGTAAGTCCAACTGTTTGAATAGAGTGGCTGGCATCTTCCAGTCTTCCTACGAAATAAAGATCCACAATGGCAAAAACACTTTCCATTCCCATCTCAAGGATCATTGGGATCGAAAGCATGAAAACTGCCCTGCGAATACTGCCTTTGGTATAATCCTGCTGCTCTCCTTTAATTGCCCTGGAAATCAAATCAAACACATAATAAATCCTGTTGGATGTGACGGGTTTATTCGACATGATTGAAACTAATTAAAATAAGTGAATAGTAAATTGAGATGGAAGTACCATCCCTGTTGAGTGAAACCAATTGCCCTGCTTAGAAAATGGGCAGCGTGAAGATTTTCATATTCAAAACTTGAAGAAAAACAAAAATAGGGATTTTTATCTTTTCAATTCGGTGAGGGCAGATAAATATTCTCCGATGAATTTGTCCATCTGTTTCCGACGGTATTGCATGATAAAACGTGGATGCGCAAGTGGAATGATCTTATCGAAAAAACTATGCGACTGATTTATGAATTGAAAAAAAGAAAAATTCTTAGCGCCACCAATACAGATGGCAGTTCTGGATGGACGGAAGATCTCAACCTGATCCTGAATGCTTCTAATAACATAAGGTGTTACAAGCTTTTCCAATTCTTTATCGTCATAATAATTCATGTTTGTTCCGCCTTTTGTAAAACCTAAAGGACTAATTGCTGTGAGAAAGAAATCTCCATAAAATTTCTCGGGACCACCATATCGGTCTATGACAGCATAAATAAATTCAGCGGAGAGTTCGGATTGATCTTTGAAATCATGTTCGATATTCAATATTTGAGTTAATTGGCGGGGAGCCGTGAAGTTGATTCCGGTTGTGCCAGCTCCAAACCTTCCGGGATTTATGCCGAACAGTAGTTCACGTGGTTTTTCATCAGCATAATATTTCTGATAAAATTTTTTGTTGACTTCCATCACTGCAGGGTCTCGTTGGGGATGAAGTACGTCAATGTTTAGAGGAACCTCAGGGGGTTTCAAAATCTGGTAGAAGTGAAGAATCTTTTCAGAAAGTGTTTGCATAGAAGAGTCTAACCGCAAGGGCGCGAAGGCGCGAAGCTACGCCAGGAAGAGTTTCGGGTTTCGAGTTTAGAGTTTCGTGCAGTTCGCTCTATTTCGTGACTTAAAAATGAAAAATATTTCACGCAAAGCAACAAAGTAAGCAAAGACGCAAACGCAGCTCTCTGTGTACTCATGTTCTGTGTGGTGAATAAGTTTCGTGCAATTCGTCCTAATTCGTGCAATTCGTGTAAAAAAAAGAGATTGAATAAAAATCCAATCTCTCTTATCTTAAACCGGCTACTTATTTGAAAAAGGCATCTTTTAGTTTGAATTATTTTTCATGGATGCCATCCATTAGTTGCCTGGTAAATGTTCAATAGTATTATTTCAACTTACATACCAATAATTCAAAGGCTGAAAAATTTCAGATGGAAATCAAATTTGTGGAATGCATTACACGCAACGTAGAGTTTGAGTTCCCAAGTTGCAACATCTACAAAAATTTCAGTCAGGAATCCCCCATTTGAGTAGAAAATAGTTCAACCTGCTTTAAGAAAAACTGGTACAATATTTCTTTAGGCAATACTGAACCATGTTACAATACACCTTGCTGAAAACAGAACTGGGGATTGTTGACATAGTCTTGAAATTTATTTTTAAAATTTTAAAACTTAAAACTTATAATTATGCTACGTGGTGCAAACATGTTACGTGGAAGAGGCCCTGGAGGTCTTTTGATTGCAGGCCTTGCTGCTTTTGCTTACTATAAATATTCCAAGATGAGTCCGGAACAGAAAAGGGACCTGGTAGGCAATCTGAAAGCGAAAGGAAAGAAATTTTTAGATCAGTTCATGCCTTCAAGCAAGGCGAATCCAAATACAGAGGGCAGCCAGTATAATGGATAAATAGCTTTAGAGATTTTTATTTACCGCAAAGTCGCTAAGACCAAGGTTCGCAAGGATATTCCTTGCGTTACCTTGTTCCTTGGTGTCTTTGCGGTTTTTTTGTCCTTCCTCACTCTTTTTACTCATGTTCTCTGCGGTAAAAAATAAGAACTAACCGCAGAGAAATAGAGAGGCAGAGGAGCGCAGAGTTCTTAACTCCCAGTCATCAATTTTCTTGTAGATCATTTACTAAATGATTTATATTTAGTCCCTTTCTTTTTCTTCAAAAAAACTGTTTATGAAACGAATACTCCTGATTGCATTTCTAGCAATAAGCTCCACAATCATATATGCCCAGATAGACGCCCGACTATTCCGGTTTCCGGACGTGTCGCAGACGCAAATCTGTTTTGTGTATGGTGGTGATATTTGGATTGCTCCAAAAACAGGTGGAACTGCCTTTCGCCTTACTTCTTCAACTGGTGAAGAATCCTATCCAAGGTTTTCACCTGATGGGAAAACACTCGCCTTTAGTGCAACATATGATGGGAATACTGATGTTTACACGATGCCAGTTACGGGAGGTGTTCCTGTAAGACTAACCTGGCATGCAATGCCTGATCGGGTTGTTGAATGGCATCCTGACGGTACTAAAATTCTCATTGCCTCACAACGTGAAAGCGGAAGCCAGGCTTTTCGACAATTCTACCTGCTTTCCACCAAGGGTGGCCTGCCAGAAAAACTTCCAGTTCCTTATGGTGAACTAGCCAGTTTTTCACCTGACGGACAAAGTCTTGCCTATGTGACACGCATCACTGAGAATTATCCCTTCAAAAGATATCTTGGGGGACTTGCATCAGACGTACTAGTCTTCGACCTGAAAAATCGCACTGCCGAGAATATAACAAAGAGTCCTGCAACAGAAGGAAAACCTGCCTGGTATAAAAACAAGATCTATTTCGTTTCCGATGCTGGTTCAAACAGACGCAGAAATATCTGGGTTTATGATAATACAAAAAAGCAGAAAGATCAGCTGACCACTTTTGATGATGTTGATATTAATTCAATGTCTGCCGGACCAGATGAATTGGTTTTTGAAGCTGGTGGAAGATTGCACCTGCTCAATCTCTCTAATAATAAATATGCAGAAGTCAAGGTTAACGTGGTCACGGATGTTGCTACGTTAATGCCCAGAACAGTAAATGTTGCTAATAGCATCAACAGTTTTGACCTATCCCCTGATGCGAAGCGAGTGGTTTTTGAAGCAAGGGGTGAGCTTTTCAGTTTGCCTGCTGAATACGGAGTGATCATCAACATGACCAACTCAAGTGGCGCATTCGACCGTCTGCCTTCCTGGTCGCCAAATGGAAAATGGCTGGCCTATTGGAGCGATCAGTCTGGAGAAAATGAGATCTATCTGCGTGAGACCAGCACAGGTACCACCAGGAAGGTAACTTCATTTGGCAAGGGAATGGGATGGAGATTGCATTGGTCGCCCGACAATAAAAAAATTGCATACATAGACGATCGGCAGAATATAAATCTTCTGACAGTTGCGACAGGAGAAATCGAAAACATTGATAAAACAACCACCAATACATTTGGCGCATTGCAGGGTTTTGAAATGAACTGGTCTCCGGATGGAAAATGGATTGCTTATTCAAAAGGACTTACCAATCAAAACGAAGCAATCTATTTATACAATGTTGATCAGAAAAAAGTTAACCAGGTAACCTCAGGTTATTACAATGATAACAGTCCTGTATTCGATCCCTCTGGTAAATACCTGTTTTTTACAACTGACAGAAGTTTTAATCCTTCTTATAGTGGGATGGATGCAACATGGATCTATCCTAATACAACGCAGCTTGCGTATGCAACACTGGATGCTTCGATACCATCACTTTTGTATGCGAGAAATGATGATGTAAAACTTCCTCCGGATTCTGCTTCGGCTGCGGCTCCTAAAAAGACAGAACCTGCAGATACCGCCAAGAAAGCACCACCTGTTAAGCCAGGTTCTAAGATCAATCCAGAAAATTTTGAAGCAAGGATTGAGGTTCTCCCAGTACCAGCCGGAAATTATGGTAGAATTCATGCCGCTGAGGGTAAGCTTATTTATCAGAGATTTCCCAATACAGGTGCAGGTCAGGGACCTTCCACCATCTATGTTTATGATTTTGAAAAAAGAGAAGAAAAAACCCTGCTTGCAAATGGAACTGCCTTTGCTTTTTCAAAAGATGGAAAATCTATTCTTGTAAGGGAAGCAAGAGGCTTTGGGATCGTGAGACCCAATCCTGATCAGAGGATCGATAAAGTATTGCCCACCGCAGATATGGAAATGATACTTCATCCAAAAGAAGAATGGAAACAGATCTTCAATGATACCTGGAGAAGATATCGTGATTTCTTTTACGATCCATCCATGCACCAGGTAAACTGGAATGCAATCCGCAAACAGTATGGTGACCTGGTGGAAGATGCGATCACGAGATGGGATGTAAATAATATTCAGCAGGAAATGATCTCAGAACTGAGTGCCGGACATACTTATGCAGGTGGCGGAGATATCGAGCAATCAAGAAATCGTACGCATGGTTTCCTTGGAATAGATTGGGCAGGAGATAATAATGGTTATAAAGTCAAGAGAATTGTAAGAGGTGGAAAATGGGATAATGAAGTACGTTCACCGCTTGATCTTTCAGGTGTGAATGTGAAAGAAGGCGATTACATTCTCGCCGTGAATGGCAGAAAGATCGAGCCCAACATCGATCCTTATTCTGTGTTTGAAGGTTTGTCAGGAAAAGCTGTTGCATTGAAAGTAAATAGCAAACCTACAATGGAAGGTTCAAGAGAAGTTATCATCAAGACACTAACCCCAGGCGAAGAATCGAGGCTACGACATCTTGAATGGATCGAATCAAACAGAAAAAAAGTTGAAGAATTATCAGGCGGCAAGCTTGGGTATATGTATATGCCAAATACCGGCACGCAAGGACAAACTGAATTGATGCGTCAGTTTTATGCTCAGATAGACAAAGAAGGATTTATCATTGACGAACGTTTCAATGCCGGAGGTCAACTCGCAGACCGCTTTATTGAAATGTTGAATCGACCTGTGTTGTACAATATAGCCTGGAGAAACGCTGATGTAACAGTATGGCCGGTCAAGGGAAATAATGCACCGAAAGTTATGTTGATCAACGGATGGGCTGGATCTGGTGGAGATGCATTTCCGTGGGCCTTTCAACAATTGAAACTTGGACCCATAGTAGGTGAAAGAACTCTCGGAATTCTTGTTGGACCTGCTACAGGACATGCGTTAATTGATGGCGGATTTATTACCGTTCCTGATGCAAGACTTTATGGAGCAGATGGAAAATGGTTTGCGGAAGGTTACGGTATCAAACCCGAAGTTGAAATTTGGGATGACCCAGCTCAGCTGGCAAAGGGCAATGACCCGCAATTGATGAGAGCAGTTGAGGAAGCTTTGAAATTAGTCAAGAATCAACCCAGGGTGCTTCACAAAAGGCCTCCTTTTGAAGATAGACGAGCTCAGGGGTTAAAGGGATTTTAGATCATGAAAGTCCTCTGCGCTTTTCTCTATTAACTCCTGTTCTCTGCGGTTAGAATTTTTTTTTACCGCAGAGAAAGGAGATGCAGAGGTAAGAAGGAGAGTGCCTAAATATGGCTTGGCTTCAACTTTGCAGCTAATTCAAAAAAGCTGCGATGATAGAAAAGCAAAACATAAATGGTCGTGACGTCTGGTTGGAAATTGAAGCGCATCCGGTCAATAGAGAAAATCCCAGGGTGATCCCCACAGAATATTTTACCGCGCGATATTACCTGCAGGAGCCTGGTGCTCATCCAGGAGAATTAATGATTGATACTGATGGTAATCCAAGATTATTTGAATCTCCTGTTGCTGCACTGCAGTCAGTTAATGAGAAACTTTCCGGGATAGTTTTGTAAAATTTGACCGCAAAGGCGCCAGGACGCCAAGGATCGAAAAGAAATTTTCTGGCGTAACCTCGCGCCATTGCGTCTTAGCGTTAAATCTTTAGACGTCTGCCTTCACCCCTCTCGCCCGCATCACTAACTGTTCTCCAAACCGGTGCTTCACACTATCAATTGCCTGATAAAGGTTGATGCTCTCTTCTGTATCATCGAACAAACTGATCTGGTAATTACCGGGAATCAGATGTGTAAACCGAATCCCTAATAAGCGCACCAGTAATCTTCTTTCATAAATACTATTAAAAAGCTGCCTTGCTGTTTTGATCAGGATATGATCTGCATTTGTATAAGGAATGGATAATTGCTTGGTGAAGGTTTCAAAATTTGAATATCGGAGCTTTACAGTTACACAACCCGTAAGTCTGTTTTGCTCCCTCAATTGAAAAGCGATCTTTTCTACCATTCGGCTAAGTTCTCCATACATGAAATTCATATCAATGGTGTCCGATTCAAATGTATTTTCAGTAGAAATAGATTTTTGTTCGTGATAGGGAATAACAGGAGTTTCGTCAATGCCATTCGCTCTTCTCCAGAGTTCACTTCCATTTCTGCCAAGAAGATTTTGCAGCATTTCAACGGGAATTTCACTGAGGATCCTCACGGTCTCTACTCCCATCCGTAATAGTAATAGTGCAGTCTCCTTCCCAACACCCGGTATTTTCACAATGCTCAGTGGCGCAAGAAAACCTTTCTCATGTCCGAAGGGTATTTCCAATTTTCCATCTGGCTTGATCTCATTCGTTGCTACTTTGCTTATCAGCTTATTACTTGCCAGACCATATGATACAGGCAAGCCTGATTCTTTGCAGACTTTTTTCTTGACATCTGATGCAAACAAACTGCAACCAAAAAATTTATCCATTCCGCTGAGATCGATATAGAATTCGTCAATAGATGATTTCTCAAAAATTGGGACGGATTCTTTGATTATTTCAGTGACCAGTTTGGAATAATACGTGTACACTTCATAGTCGCCTCTCACAGTAATCGCCTGCGGACACAGTCGCCTTGCAATGCGCATAGGCATGGCGGAATGGATCCCAAACTTTCGTGCTTCATAACTGCATGCCGCAACTACGCCTCTGTCGCTGCTTCCACCAACAATGAGGGGTTTGCCTTTAAGCTGCGTATTACGCAGGCATTCCACGGATACAAAAAATGCATCCAGGTCAAAATGGGCGATATGTCTGTCAGCATTTAATATCATGATCTTTTTTTACCGCAGAGAAAAGAGATGCAGAGTTACGCAGAGGCTCTCTGCGAATCTCTGTTGACTCTGATTCTCTGCGGTTAGTTCTTATTTACAAATTCGCATACTTTCTTGCTTTATATCCCACCTTGATCATTCGCCTGACTTCCACACTATGAAATCCGAAATCTTCAACAACTTTCCCTTCTACTCTATAAAAGCCTCTTCCCTGCATTGGAAAATTTTTATATGCCTCAGGAAAATGAACTGTATCGATCCAATTCAGATTAGCATCAAGAAAAGTTCCGAATGACATGGTTGTATTATTTTTTGTTGGAACGATCTTATCAGTCACGAAATACATCAGCATTTTTACTTCTTTCCCCAGATGTGCGGCTATCTCTGTGGCAAGGATATAGTTCGAAGGATCATCATCAACCAGTTCAAATGGATTCCTCAGGGCAAACCCAAGTATCTCCATCTCATCATAGATATCATCCAGGGGATTATCAGTTAGCTCTGGCAGTGTGAATACAAGAGGTTTCTCCTGGAACAACGAGTTACGTGCCGGCACATGAGTTTTGTTTTTCTTCTGCAAAAAGTTTGCTTCCCAGAGAAGCTGCTTTTTATTTTTCCCGGTAAATCGGAATGTGCCAATGCTGATGAGGATATTCAATTGTTCTAATGTGACTTCTGTTCGTTCAATAAAATCCTGCAGATGTAAATAGTTTCCACTCCTGCATCGTTCATCAATGATTCTCTCTGCCAGGTTTTTTTCCAGTTCCTTAATATGAATGAGCCCAACATGCACATCAGTTTTACTGATATTGGTAAGGTATTCGCTCCTGTTAACGCAAGGCAGATGGATCCTTGCACCGGTTTTCATCAACTCATAGAAATAAAGTGAGGTTTGGTAAAACCCTCCAAAATTATTGATCACACCAACCATGAATTCCATAGGGTAGTTAGCCTTGAGAAACAGGTCCTGGAAACTTTCAACTGCAAAAGAAGCAGAATGTGCTTTTGAAAAAGAGTAACCTGCAAAGGATTCCATTTGTCGCCATACCTCCGTGCTTAATTCATCAGTATATCCTTTATCCCTGCAATTGATGAAAAATTTCTCCTTCATTAATGCAAAGCGATTGTTGGATCTGTACTTCCCACTCATCGCCCTGCGAAGCACATCTGCCTCGCCCATATCCAAGCCTCCAAAATAATGCGCCACCTTGATCACGTCTTCCTGGTAAACCATCACTCCGAAAGTTTCTTTCAGCAGCTCTTCCATGATTGGATGCAGGTATTGAAATTTATCAGGATTATGAAACCGAAAAATATATTCCTTCATCATGCCACTACTGGCAACTCCCGGACGAATAATCGAACTTGCCGCTACGAGCATGAGATAATCATTGCATTCCAGCTTTTTCAATAACTGCCGCATGGCCGGTGACTCAACATAAAAACAGCCAATGGTATTCACATTCCTGATCTGCTCCCGAACAACTGGATCAACCTTGAATTTTTCTACCTGCGTGATATCAACATCAATGTTTTGATTTTCCTTTACCAATCGCAAGGTTTCCTTGATATGCCCGAGACCTCTCTGACTGAGAATATCAAGTTTCGACAAGCCGATATTCTCTGCCAGATACATATCAATCTGTGAAGTCACAAAATTCTTGGGCGGGAGAAAGGTTGCTGTGTAAGAATGAATAGGCTCTTCGCTGATCAGCATTCCTCCGGCATGAATGCTTAAATGGTGAGGAAAATTATTCATCATTTTCCCATAGTGAAGAATATACTGATGAATGCTGTCGGGCTTATCCCGTTTAATGAAATTCTGCATCCTGCTTTCGCCATAATAATATCCTTTCTCACCCAGTTCATCGATCTCTCCTTTAGGTAACCCAAAGACTTTCCCGAGTTCTCGTACAATAGCATTGAATTGAAAAGTTGAGTAGGAACCCAGGAGAGATACATGGTCTTCTCCATATCTTTTAAATACATAATCGATCACTTCATCGCGATCAAGCCAGGAAAAATCAATATCAAAATCAGGAGGTGAGGTACGATAGGGATTTAAAAATCTTTCGAAATACAGATCCAGTTCAATTGGATCCACATCTGTAATCCGGAGACAATAAGCAACAATGGAATTTGCACCACTTCCCCTTCCGACATAATAAAATCCACGATTCTGGGCGTATCGAATAATATCCCAGGTCATAAGAAAATATGAATTGAATCCAAGTCGATCAATGATCTCAAGTTCTTTCTCTACCCGTTCCTTCGCTTTTCGGTTTTTTTTCCCATATCGCGATTGAAAACCTTCTAGTGCAAGCTTGCGCAAAAGATCGGCATCGTCCTTTTTACTTGCGCTAAATATCTTTTTGTTTTTATCCACTTTGAAATCCATATGTATTCCACAGACATCCATCAACCGGTAAGTGTTTGTGATGATAAAGGGATATTGTTTGAAAGCCTCTATGATCTTGCTGGGAGCAAGGAAGAATTCATGAGGAGTTCCAGTGGATTCAGGCGATAGTTTTGATAAAAGTTCATTCTTATCAATTGCGCGAAGCAATCTGTGAAGGTTATATGTTCTTTTATTCTTAAAACTAACAGGTTGCCGTACTACTAATTTGTCTTTATATGGTTGACCATTCCAGCTAAAGAGTTTATTAACTTCTGTTGGTAGAATACCGATGTATTCATTCAGCAAGAGTTTATCTGGTGCTTTACCATTCAATGGATAAATCACAAAGCCATCAGCAGGATCTATGAAGAAATGTTTGGTTTCAGAAGTAGCCGGGAATGGCAGATCCTGCTGAAGATGCTTTGAAATAAATTGATTGATCCATGTAAAGCCTTGGTTATTTTTTGCGATCAGGATATATAAAAACTGATCACCGTTTCGAATCTCCGCACCAAGTATTGGTTTGATATGCTGCTGCTCACAAAACTGAACGAAGTCCCATGCATCACAGGTGGAGTTGATATTGGTTAATGCAATTGAGCTGGCCCCCGCCTCCGCTGCATCATTTACCAGCTCCGCAGTTGCATAGGTGCCCCATCTGAAACTGAAGTAAGTTTTACAGTTCAGGTACATTACAAACCCTCCATTGTAAAAGTAATCTAATTACTAAATAATTTAGTAATTACTTTCACGAAGAATTAACCGCGAGGACGCAAAGACGCAAAGCTTCGCTAAGAATCGCGAAGAAAAAATTCCGATTGATAGACCTCACCCCCGTCCCCTCTCCAAAGGAGAGGGGAGGAAAATTTCGATTTTCAATTAGCGCACAAGAAAAGTATAAACACTATGGTGTTGTCTGAACATTAAGTCAGTATTGTATATGTGTGCAGGCCTGGCCTGGCGCCTTAGCGGTTAAACTGTTTTAAAGAAAAATATTAAAGCTGCCTTTCTGCAAGTTGCCTTCTTTCACAAGCGAGATCACGCGATCTTTTTCAGCTCTTCTGGCGAAGTCGTTCTTAATATTAGGATCACCCTCAAAATATAATTGTGTAGTCAATGCAGGAAAACCCTCGGCCTTAATTTTAAAATGAATATGTCTGGGACGCGAACCATATGAAGGAGGAAGGATAGTTGAAAAATCAAACTTTCCATCTAAGCCTGATTGGAAATTCGCCCTGCAATTAAATCCTTGCATATCATAATCACCATTGTTATCGCAATGCCAGATCTCAATCACAGCTTTCGCAACCGGAGTTTTGCAATCATCCGCACGGAGAACCTTTCCTTCAATGCGCAAAGGTGAACCTTCTGCTTTAATGATATTGCGCTCGGGAGAATTGGCTTTGTAGAATGGACCTTCAGCATCCGATTGAGTTCTGCATGCGAGCACTCCAAAGTTTTCTGATTTGCTCCTGAGACTGAGACTAAGCAATGGTGCAACGGCCAATGATTTTAGAAAATCTTTTCTGTCCATGGGAAATTCTCGTCAGGAAAATTACGAAATGGCTTTGAGACCATAGGTTTACCGCCGAAACAAAGACTCAAGAATTCCTTGCGATCCCTGGCGCCCTCGCGCCTTTGCGGTTAAATTCTCTCTCTCCTTAAGTTCATGAACACCCAAATCGGGAATTCAACTTAAATTAGTCCATGCATCGAATTTTATTCTCCCTGCTTCTGGTCTCATCAATTTCATTCGGCCAGGTATCTGCAGACATACTCATTAAGAATGGCCGCATCATAGATGGAACCGGTAATTCATGGTACTATGCTGATCTCGCAATTAAAAATGGCAAGGTCATCGCAATTGGTAAACTTGAAAATTATTCCGCGACCAGAATTATTGACGCAGCAAATAAGATTGTTGCGCCCGGCTTCATTGATGTGCATACACATATCGAAGGCGATGAATTACGAACACCCACTGCAGATAATTTTATTCTGGATGGAGTGACCAGTGTAGTGACGGGCAATTGTGGTTCCTCTAATGTGGACCTCAAGCGTTATTTCAATTTCATTGATTCATTAAAGACATCAATCAATATTGCAACGCTCATCGGGCATAATAGTGTTCGCTCCAGGGTAATGGGAACTGTAAATCGTGATCCAACAGAAGATGAATTGCAAAAGATGGAAGCCCTTGTTTTGGAAGCAATGAAAAATGGAGCAGTAGGAATGTCAACTGGCTTGATCTACATTCCAGGTACCTACTCAAGAACTCCGGAAATCGTGCGATTAGCGAAGGTTGTAGCTGCCCAACATGGTGTTTATGCATCTCATATGCGAAACGAAGGTGATAGTGTTGCTCAGGCAATCGAGGAAGCCATAACCATCGGGCGCGAGGCCAAATTACCAGTTCAGATTTCACATTTCAAATTAAGTGGACAACAAAACTGGGGTCGGAGTAAAGAGACAGTGCCCCTGATTGAAACGGCGAGAAAAGAAGGCATTGATGTCACCATCGATCAATACCCATACACTGCAAGCAGTACCAACCTGGGAACCTTATTACCGGAGGAAATATTATCTGACGGACAGGATTCAATAAGAGCAAGATTAAAGAGACCCGAGGTAAGAAAATTTGTAACTAAAGAATTGCTTAAGAATCTCAAAAAACGAAAATTAAAACACTATAGTTATGCGGTAGTGGCTTACCATCGGGCAGATACCACTTATAATGGAAAAAGCATCGAGGAGATCAATCAACTCAAAGGAAGAAAACACAAAGCAAAAGCAGAAACGGAAACAATCATGGACCTGGTGCTAAATGGCGGTGCCAGCATGGTGTTTCATGGGATGAGTGAAGGCGATGTAAAACGAATCATGCAATACCCCTTCAATATGTTTGCTTCTGATGCGGGCATTCGGGCTTTTGGACAGGGAGCGCCACATCCACGAGGCTATGGAACCAATGCAAGAGTACTTGGAAAATATGTAAGAGATGAAAAAGTCATCACGCTTGAAGAAGCTATCAGAAGAATGACTTCTCTTCCTGCGCAAAAATTTCAGCTAAGGGATCGCGGCTTGATAAAAGAAGGAATGGCCGCCGACATTGTAATCTTTGACGAGCTCAAAGTGAGTGACCTCTCTACCTACGATAAACCACATCAATATTCAGTTGGATTCAGCTTCGTTCTCGTGAATGGAGAGCTGGTAGTTGATGATTCGAAGCCAACGGGCAAACGAAGCGGGATGTCTCTAAGGTTGGCTCATTAAAATTTTAACCGCCAAGGAACAAGGACGCAAGGTTTCGCAAAGAATTCCTCGCGCACCTTTGCGCTCTGGCGCCTTTGCGGTTAAACTTTTTCCTCATCACCGAATCACTAATATTCGTCCGCTAGTCCGTATGGCCCTCCCATTGGTGGCTACATACTGAAGCACATAATAATAAATTCCTGTCATCACCTTGGTTCCATTATACCTACCGATGCTTCCATCCCATCCACGCGAAGGATCATTGGTTGAAAATATCGGTTGTCCATTGCTGTCGTAGACTTCCATTTTGAATTGATTCAGGAATGGACTTGGCGGCTTCACCACATCGTCTCTTCCGTCCCCATCGGGAGTTAGAATGCTTTTCAAAATAATTCCATTCTCATCCGATACCTCTATGCTTACTGTATCTGTGGCAATGCAACCAGCTGCGGTTGTCATCGTCACAGTATACAAGGTTGTTTTGAGAGGCTTTGCAATTGGATTATGACAATTGGTACAACTAAGGCCAGTTGCGGGTTGCCAGCTATATGACACCCCATTTCCGAAAGCCTGGAGATGAACAGTATCTCCAACAAATATTTTTCTATGGGATGTTGCATCAACAAATGGCTGATCAATTGCCACAGTGATGGTATCAACAGCCTGTCTGCAATTTCCATTTATCAAAACGATATAGGTAGTTGTGATACTTGGTTTGGCAATTACTGTTGAGCAGGTGTCACAATCAAGACCAATACCCGGGCTCCACGAATAGCTTTTCCCACCTGCAACCTTGAGGGTAGCTGTGCCGCCGCGACAGATCACGGTATCACCGGTTGCTGCCATCACAGGAGGATCTGTTTTCAAACTGATCACAATTGTATCCTCAGTCTTGCACCCATAAGCGTTCATGGCGCGAACCCAATAAGTGCCAATTGTGTTTACAGAAATGGATGGATCAAGTGAACCCGTACTCCATTGATAATACAAATTTGGCTCTGAAGTCTGAGGGGATAGTATGATTGATCTTCCTGTACAAATAGAAGTATCTCTTCCAAGATTAATCACAAGCTTGGGACGCACATCGATTCTGAGAAAATATTGCAATGGTACGTTGCCACAATTAAGGCTGGTGCTAACGGTATCAACAACTATCGTATCGTTATAAAGATTTACACCTCTGAAAAGTCCACCGTAACATACCGTTGTATCTTTAACCGAAGCAGTGTCATATGAATCACGAATGCCAACATTATATGTGATCCGAAGTGAATCACATTGCAAATAGTTCTTGACCGTTTTTATGATTACCGCTTTGTCACCTTCTGTTAGCACAGTATCAATAAACATGGTCCCCCGACAAATACTGCTATCTCTATATTCATATTTTATATCAGGTAAAACATGAACATTGTATTGAAGGCGTAAGGAATCGCAATCAGCCTGACTCTTAAAGTAAATATTTGTAGTACCATTTGTTGTGAAAACAACATTATTTACTACAGCTGCATAACAAACTGTTGTGTCAATTATTTTATGAATAAGAGGAGGGGCAAATTTCAAATCCAGTTTTTCATATACCTTATATACCGCTCCATCCTGTCTTAATGTGATAAAGCTGGTATCTCTATAATAGTATTGTCCATCTGAATGCAGATAAGGAGGCCCACATTGAGTTTTATTAAAACTGACAGTGTCCTTTACTATCGTTGGAAGCACTGGTGGTGGTGTACCGTCCTTATACAACAGCTGGTATCCGGCCACGGCAAAATTGTTCATGTCCGTGATCCCATTATGCCAATAATAAATGTCTCCCCAGAAATCAGTGGCTCCAGGATTTCCATTTGCGCTTCCAAAAAGAATAAGTCTGTCTGAATTTCCTACAGGCTCAACACTTATATTATAGTAATTAGAATGCCCTCCATAAGACCTATCCCAATTGACGTTTCCTGAAGCAGAGTCCAATTCCATCAACCACCAATCGCGATTGGGCTGGTAATTAGTAATCAGATTTTTTATGTTGGCATTGGTAGTTGCTGCCAGCAGATACCTACCTTCTTTTGTATATACCAGTTTATTTCCATAGGCATTATTCGAGGGCGACCAAACCTTTTCCCAGATCGTTGTATTCCAGTCTTGTGAAAGCTTCAATGCCCAAACATCTGTAGTAATTACGATTGAACCTTTTTCCTGGGTACCTGCAAGAACAAAACTACCTAGAGGATCTATCAGCAGGTCATTTGCCGTGGTCTTGACTGAGAGGTCCAAAACTTTTTGCTTCACCAGGTTGCCCGACTGATCCACCTGCATCATCCAGGTATTTGAATTTTGAGTTGGGTTCCCGGTTACCATTCCATTATTTGACCTTGTCCACCCTATGGCTGTATAATTTCCCTGTAGATCTTGTTGAACAGAATTCAATTGATCCTGTGCACTTCCGCCATATCGTTTATTCCATTGAATATTTCCGTTATCATCAAATTTCAAAAGATAGAATTCACCGGTTCCAGTGATATAGGATGTTCCAGGATAGTTAATGGGATTGTCCGATGATGCGCCGACCAGAAATCCACCCTCTTGTGAGGCAAGGATTTTTGCAGGAACCTCATTGTGAAGATTGTCGATGTTCTTCTTCCACAACACATCTCCGGTCGCACTGAACTTTACCAGGAATATATTCCAGAAAGATTTGGACGGAATGTCTGTGAAGAATCCATTATCAGAACTATTTGCTCCCGTCAAAATGATAGTTCCATCATTTGACACAAGCAGGTCACTAGCGAATGTGTTATTTTTTCCTGTCAAGCAATGTGACCACTCGATCTTCCCGATACTGTCCATTTTCACAATCAGAATGGAATTATAACCCGTTGCAGTACGATCACAGGACCCACAAATTCCGCCAGAATAACCTCCCCAGGAATTGAAGGTTGATATAAATCCTTTATCAGGTGTAGGTTTTATAGCAGCAGTATAACCATGGCTTTGGAGGCCCCTTTTCCAACCTGGAGAATATTGTGCTGAGAGAAATTCACAAGTCAAAAGCAGCAGCAAGACGAAGAATAAAAGTTTTTTCATGCAGGTATAGATTCGGGCAAAAATAATAGGCAAATCTCATATGTGCAATGGTGTGCAAGAGGGAAAGATTTCCTTGCGGACCTGGCGTCCTTGTTTGCTGGCGGTTAATTTTTCAAATTTTTTACCGCAGAGAAAAAGAGGTAAATGAGAAAGCGCTGAGGAATGAATCTCATTTAGCACGACCTTTATCTGCTATGAATCAGCCCATCACTTTTACGCCTTATCAAAAATTAGTCATTACCCTATTGGCCTTGACTCAATTCACAGTTATCCTGGATTTTATGGTAATGTCACCCCTGGGTGATTTTCTAATGAAGGATCTGGCTCTCAAACCGAAACAATTTGGGATTGTGGTTTCTGTCTATGCATTTAGTGCCGGGGCCTCTGGCCTTCTGACAGCAGGATTTGCGGATCGTTTCGACCGAAAAAAATTACTCGTCTTTTTTTATGTTGGGTTTATTCTCGGCACACTCTTTTGTGGACTTGCCAATTCATATCCACTTCTTCTGGCAGCAAGATTAATTACTGGTTTGTTTGGTGGGGTGATCGGGTCTATTTCAATGGCTATTGTTACTGACTTATTTCCTATTGAACAGCGTGGAAGAGTAATGGGCTTCATGCAAATGGGATTTGCCGCCAGTCAGGTTTTAGGGATCCCGATCGGATTATACCTGGCACATGTTTGGGGATGGCAATCTCCTTTCCTAATGATTGTAGGTGTAGCCATAATTATCGTGGTTATTATTCTGGTCAAACTTCAACCCGTTAACCGTCATTTGTCAGTGCAGCATGATCGCACTGCACTTGCGCACCTTTTACATACAGTAGCAAAGCGAGATTATCGGATTGGTTTTACAGCTACTGCCCTGCTGTCGATTGGCGGATTTATGATGATGCCTTTCGGTAGCGCATTCGCAATAAATAATCTTAAGATCACTCCTGCCCAATTGCCATTATTATTCATGGTGGCAGGGATCGGCTCGCTGATTATTATGCCCCTGATCGGGAAACTGAGTGATAAAATGGACAAATTCCGCCTGTTTGCCATCGCCTCTTTTTATATGATGGTATTTGTAGTGATTTACACCAACCTGGGTCCACAACCCTTATGGCTTGTCATGGTTTTCAACGTTGTAATGATGGCTGGACTCTTTGGAAGAATGGTTCCTGCAACTGTACTTACAACAGCGATCCCAGACATGCAGGATCGTGGGGCCTTCATGAGCGTCAATGCATCTCTGCAACAAATTGCTGGTGGAGTGGCTGCTGCGGTGGCAGGAATGATCGTAGTTCAGAAAACCAATTTCAGTCCAATAGAACATTATAATACTCTTGGCTATTTAATAGTAGGGATTACATTAATTGCACTCTGGTTGATGTGGAGAGTGGATAGGATGGTGAAGAAAAGAACTAAACCAAACTGATTTTGAAATTTTGTCCCGCCAAGGCGGGAGGGAGATTTTGAGATTTGAAACTCTGCGAATCTCTCTTTCTCATGTTCTCTGCGGTGAAAATATTTTTATAAATGAAGTACCTATTTGTTTTCCTGATCTTTTTTATCGCATCAAACTCATATTCCCAATATTCAATAAGAATTTCATTAAAAACCTCTGAAGGAAATCAACCTCTTGAAGGTGCAACGGCCAGGATAATCACTCTTCAAAAAATCCAGGCTTCGGACAGCCTTGGGAAAATTGTTTTTTCAGATCTTCCACCTGGGAAATACCTAGTGACTATTTCCTATGTAGGTTTTCAGCAAACTTCGGTCTCAATTACCCTTCCTCAGGAAAATGAAGCTGAAGTTTTGCTGACAGAAGAAGAGGAGGATGAAGAAGAGGTGATCGTGAATGCAACACGTACCAGTCGCCTAATCCGTGACATTCCAACAAGAGTAGAAATAATTTCGGGCGAAGAATTAGGAGAGAAGGCAAATATGAAGCCTGGAGATATCCGAATGCTATTGAGTGAAAGCACTGGCATTCAAACCCAACAAACCTCAGCCACTTCATATAATTCCAGCATAAGAATTCAGGGATTGGATGGTCGGTACACTCAATTGCTTAGAGATGGTTTCCCGCTTTATGCCGGATTTTCCGGTGGACTTAGCATCATGCAGATCGCACCGCTGGATTTGAAACAGGTTGAAGTGATAAAAGGAGCTGCATCCACACTTTATGGTGGAGGAGCGATAGCTGGATTAGTGAACCTTGTCTCAAAAACTCCAGGAGAGAAGCGGGAATTGAATTTTCTTGCGAATGGCACTTCTGCCCGCGGCCTGGACCTAAGTGGATTTTACAGCCAGCGATTTGAAAAAATCGGACTTACTATTTTCGGATCCAGCAACGGAGGTAAGGCATATGATCCTGCTGATATTGGCCTTACCGCCATTCCTAAATTCAGCAGATATACAATACATCCAAGGATATTTTTTTATGGCGAAAAGACCGACCTCAATATAGGTCTGAATTATGTTTGGGAAGACCGCCTGGGAGGCAGTATGGGTTACATCAACAATGGATCTCAGGGTTATTTTGAAAAAAATGAGACGAGAAGATTTACAACACAATTTGATCTGAGAAGAAAGATTGGTAAGAATGCCAGTATCAACATCAGGAACAGCTATAGTACTCTTGATAGATCAATTACAATTCCTGCTTATGCATTTGAAGCAGTGCAGCAGTCATCTTATTCTGAAATAAATTTTACTACTGGTGATGAAAGATCATTTTGGATAGCAGGAGTAAATTATTTGACCGATGATCTACAGGAAAAACGAAATACTTTTACTCCCAGAGATTATCACATTAACACCCTCGGTTTGTTCGTTCAGAATTCCTGGAAGCCAACTGAAAATTTTAGTTTGGAAACCGGGTTGAGGGGTGATCAGGTGAATGAATTCGGATTCGAACTACTACCCAGAATCTCTGCAATGTTTAAATTGAAAAATCAGATCACGCTGAGGATTGGAGGTGGATTTGGCTATAAGGCTCCAACTGTTTTTAATGAAGAATCGGAGAAGATCCAGTTTCAAAATATTCTGCCGATCGATCAGCTCCGAGTAAAGAATGAACGTTCAGCTGGTGGTAATTTCGATCTTAATTACAGGACGAATATTGGAGGTGTTGGTTTCACGATCAATCAATTGTTCTTCTACACACAACTCGACAGACCGCTTGTATTATCATATTCCGGATCAACTGCTCAATTTGTGAATGCAGATGGACATATAGACACCCGCGGCCTGGAAACCAATCTCCGGTTCACATACCATGATTTCAAACTTTTTGTCGGGTACACCTATGCCGATGTCAAGAGCCATTTCAAGGATGAGAAATTATGGTTCCCATTGACACCGCGCCACCGGGTGAACAACGTATTGATGTATGAACAGGAAGACAAATGGAAGCTTGGATTGGAAGGATACTATTTCAGCAAGCAGAAATTATCTGATGGGAGTTTTGGAAGATCGTATTGGATCCTTGGATTCATGGCAGAGAAAATCTGGGAGAAAATTTCTGTTTATATCAACTTCGAAAACTTCACTGATACAAGGCAGACCAGGTTCGACAATATCTTCTCCGGGCCAATTAACAATCCTGTCTTCAGGGATATTTATGCCCCGGTAGATGGATTTGTGGTGAATGGGGGGATTAAGATCAGGCTGTAAGTCCCGAGCGAAGTCGAAGTATTGGATAAGTCAAGAATTTAACCGCCAAGGCACCAGGACGCCAAGTTTCGCAAAGAATTACCGCAGAGGATAAGAGAACGCAGAGAAGTAGCAGAGGAAATTCCGAGCGAAGTCGAAGTATTGGATAAGTCAAGAATTTAACCGCCAAGGCTCCAGGACGCCAAGTTTCCCAAAGAATTACCGCAGAGGATAAGAGAACGCAGAGAAGTCGCAGAGGAAATTCCGAGCGAAGTCGAAGTATTGGATAAGTCAAGAATTTAACCGCCAAGGCACCAGGACGCCAAGTTTCCCAAAGAATTACCGCAGAGGATAAGAGAACGCAGAGAAGTCGCAGAGGAAATTCCGAGCGAAGTCGAAGTATTGGATAAGTCAAGAATTTAACCGCCAAGGAACAAGGACGCCAAGTTTCGTAAAGAATTACCGCAGAGGATAAGAGAACGCAGAGAAGTCGCAGAGGAAATTCCGAGCGAAGTCGAAGTATTGGATAAGTCAAGAATTTAACCGCCAAGGAACAAGGACGTAAAGGAACGCTAGGTATTCCTTGCGAAACCTTGCGCCCTAGCGTCTTGGCGGTTAATTTTAGTTCAATAAACTGTAAGTTTGACTATGCTTCGGGCTTGCCTATATATAATCCTTGCAGGAGCAGGTTTGTTTACTCTAATTGAATCGTGCAAGAGTCACAGAGAATCTGATGAACGCATCAGCTACAACTTTGATATTCGCCCAATTCTCTCAGATAAATGCTTTGCCTGCCACGGCCCTGACGCCAACAAGCGACAAGCAGGACTCCGTCTTGATCTCGAATCAAGCGCTTATGCAGCATTGAAAGAACATCCAGGTGCCCATGCCATCATCCCCGGCAAACCTGATTCATCCCAGGTATACCTCCGAATCTCCTCAGTGGATTCTTCCCTGATGATGCCGCCTCCAGAATCAAATCTCAGATTATCGCAACAGGAAATCACTCTTATAAAAAAATGGATCGCGCAGGGTGGAAAATATGAAAAGCATTGGGCATTCACGGCTCCAGTCAAACCTGCTATTCCAAAAGTCAATGATGAAAAATGGGTAAAGAATGAAATTGATTACTTCATTCTTCAAAAGCTTGATCGCAAGAATCTCATTCCAAATGCAGAAGCAGATAAAGAACGTCTTTTAAAAAGAGTAAGCCTTGATCTAACTGGTCTTCCACCGGATCTGAAGATGATGGATAAATTCCTTGCTGATAAGGACCCTAACGCATATGAAAAAATAGTTGATGAGTTACTCAAGAGCCCTGCATATGGAGAGAAGATGGCGGTTTACTGGCTCGACATCGCGCGCTATGCTGATTCACATGGATACCAGGATGATAACTATCGCTCCCATTGGCCATGGCGGGATTGGGTAATCCATGCCTTCAACAATAATTATTCGTACGAAAAATTTGTCAGTTGGCAGTTGGCTGGTGATCTGATGCCGGATTCCAGTAAGGAAAAACTAATTGCAACCTGTTTCAACAGAAATCATAAGATTACCGAGGAAGGAGGTGTAATAGATGAAGAATACCGGGTTGAATATGTCACAGACCGCACCAATACCTTCAGCAAGGCGCTCCTTGGCGTTACGATGGAATGCGCACACTGTCATGATCATAAATATGATCCATTCACTCAAAAGGAACACTATCAATTGTATTCATTTTTCAATAGTGTGAAAGAAGTTGGGATTGAATCAACGGTTGGTGGTCCTGAGACCTATGCCAAAAAGCCATTGATCGAAATCACCAATGAAGATGTAAAATCGATTTTGACATTTATCAATAAGCCTGATACCAATAAATTGATTGTATCGGTAATGGGAGATGTTGATACAGCAAGGAAAACATATCTATTGAAGAGAGGTGCTTACGATGCGCCGGGAGAAGAAGTAGAGCCTGGTACTCCAGCCGCCCTGCTTCCTTTCGATCCAAAATATCCTAAAAACAGGCTTGGTCTTTCAAAATGGTTGTTTGATAGAAGAAACCCACTTACTGCAAGAGTATTTGTCAATCAGATATGGCAGGAGTTTTTTGGAAGAGGAATTGTAAAAACCAGCGGTGATTTTGGTATGCAGGGCGAATTACCTTCCCATCCCGAATTGCTGGATTGGCTGGCAGTTGATGTAATGGAACATGGATGGGATATCAAGCGATTTGTGAAACAGATTGTAATGTCTGCAACATATCGTCAATCGTCAGTTGTGAGTCGTGAAAAACTTAGTTCTGACCCTGAGAACATTTTACTCTCTCACTCTCCTCGCATAAGACTCAAGGCAGAATTTGTTCGTGATATCGTAATGTCCTCAAGTGGGTTATTAGTCAGAAAAATTGGCGGACCAAGTGTTAAGCCGTATCAACCTGCCGGTCTTTGGGAATTGGCTACATCGGGCCGCGGACAATTAGCAACTTATAGACAGGACCATGGTGAAAGCCTGTACCGCCGCGGGATGTATAGCTTCATAAAACGAACAGTTCCACCTCCGGTCATGGGCATTTTCGACGCAAGCAATCGCGATCAATGTGAAATAAACAGACTGAAAACCAATACTCCTCTACAGGCACTGGTTATGATGAATGATCCAACTGTTTTGGAAGCAGCACGTGTCATGGCAACGAGATCATTGGAAGAAAACTCATCGATTGAAGAAAAGATCTATAGAGGTTTTCGTTTGATCGTCTGCAGAAAGCCAATGGACAAGGAGATGCAGTTATTAAAGAATTATTTCGATGAGCAACTTAGAAGTTTCTCTGAACGAAAAGCTGAAGCAGGGAAATTATTAAGTCACGGAGAATACCCTATGCCTGCTTCGGTTGATAAGGTAAGGACAGCAGCAATGATGCAGGTGCTGATGACTATATTTAATATGGAAGAAAGCATTACTAAATCCTGATTGATGAAGAAGGAATTGCTTGAATATGGTCTCAATCAAAATCGTCGCAGATTTTTATCCCGACTGAGTTTAGGATTGGGAAGTGTAGCGCTGGGATCCTTACTGATCCCTGATCTTTTTTCCGGCATCGGTGGTGAAGAGGAATTGAGTTTCATTCCCGGTGTACCACAGTTTCCGCCAAAAGCAAAAAGAATTATTTATCTCTTTCAGAATGGTGCTCCTTCACAACTTGAATCCTTCGATTATAAACCAAAGTTGAGAGAGATGATGGGGCAGGAGCTGCCTGCTTCTATTCGAATGGGGCAGCGACTCACTGGTATGACTTCCGGACAGAAAAAATTTCCGTTGATCGGATCCTTTTATGATTTCAAACAATACGGTGATTCAAGAGCCTGGATCAGTGATCTATTTCCTCATACTGCAAAAATTGTTGACGATATATGTATCGTACGTTCGATGCATACTGAAGCCATCAATCATGATCCTGCATTGACATTCGTACAAACCGGCGCACAACAGGGAAATCGTCCTAGCATGGGCGCATGGCTGAGTTATGGATTGGGAAGTGAAAACAAAAATCTTCCTGCCTTCCTGGTTTTACTCTCAAGAGGAAAAGGAAATGGACAGGGAGTATATTCTAAATTATGGACGAATGGATTCCTTGATTCAATTCACCAGGGCGTACAGTTCAGCAGTGGTGAGAGTCCTGTTCTTTACCTGAATGACCCAGATGGAATGAACAGCACCGACAGAAGAAAAATGCTTGATAAATTATCTGAACTGAACCAAATTTCATATGATGAATTTGGTGATCCCGAGATCAATACAAAGGTGCAGCAATATGAAATGGCCTATCGCATGCAGACTGCAGTACCAGATATTATGGACGTGAGTAAGGAACCTGAAGACATTGTAAAATTATACGGACCCGAATGTTTGGTGCCTGGTACATTTGCAGCCAATTGTTTGCTTGCAAGAAAGTTATCTGAGAATGGTGTTCGATTTGTGCAACTCTATCACCAGGGTTGGGATCAGCATGGCAATCTTCCAAACGAAATGGCTGGTCAGGCAAAAGATGTTGACAGAGCATCTGCAGCTCTCATCACTGATCTAAAACAAAGAGGATTGCTTGATGAAACTTTGGTAATCTGGGGTGGCGAATTCGGCAGGACCAATTACAGCCAGGGCGAATTCAAGAAAGACAATTATGGTCGGGATCATCATCCACGTTGTTTCAGCATTTGGATGGCGGGTGGCGGAGTTAAGCCTGGAATAGTTTACGGTGAAACTGATGAATTCGGATACAACATCGTAAAAGATCCGGTGCATGTCCACGACTTTCAGGCAACTGTTCTACACCAGATGGGACTTGACCATGAGAAATTAATTTTTAAACATCTTGGGAGAAGGTATAGGTTGACGGATGTACATGGGAAAGTGATTAAAGATTTGATTGCATAAGAAATTAACTACACATTCTCTGCTTCTCTCGTTCTCTGCGGTAAAAAAATAAAGAAATAACCGCAGAGTATAAGAGGACGCAGAGTTTTCGCAGAGGTAAAAAATGCATGAAGGGGAGAATTAAACACATAGAAACATAGACACATAGAAGAAGTTATTTTATGCTTTGTTTTTCTTGTTCTCTTAACTATGTGACTATTTTCTTAGCTATGTGAATATGTGTTAAAAAAAAATAACCGCAGAGAATAAGAGAAAATAGAGGTTTCGCAGAGATTCTCTGCTTCTCCCGTTCTCTGCGGTAAAAAAAACAATATGAAAAGAAGAGACTTTTTACAACAAGGAACCCTGGCATCTGCAAGCTTTTTTATAAGCAGAGACTTATTCGCAAATAAAAAAGGTCCGGTCTATGGTCATGGAAAGATGCGATATCGAATGGATGTAAACTGGGGAAAGCTCAATCCTGAAACTCACCCAGTAAATGACTGCCATGAAATGGTTCAGGATGCAAAGGGGAGGATCATTTTACTGACTAACGAAACGAAAAACAATATTCTCATTTATAATAAATCCGGAAAGCTCCTCAGTTCATGGGGACATGAATTCCCCGGTGCACATGGTCTCACACTGGCTGATGAAAATGGAAGTCAGTTTTTATTCATCACCGATACCAACAAGCATCAGGTCTACAAAACAACAATGGATGGACGTGTATTGCTAACAATTAACCCACCGATGGACATAGGGATCTATAAGAATGAGAAAGAATTCGTTCCTACAGAAGTAGCCGTGGATACGAATGGAGATTTTTTCATCGCTGATGGTTATGGTGCTCAATACATCCTTCATTATGATAAGGATGGAAAATTGAAAAAATATTTTGGAGGAAGAGGCGAAGGCGATCATAAACTTGATAACGCACATGGCATTTGTTTTGATCGAAGAACTGCAACACCTACCCTCCTGATTACTGATCGAACCCGCAATTGTTTCAAGAGATTCAGTACAGATGGACAATTAATTGAAGTGATCAAGTTACCTGGAGCATGCGTATGCAGACCGGTGATAAGAAAAGACAATCTTTATGCTGCTGTTCTTAGGTCTCCTGACCTGAGCAAGGCTGGCACTGGTTTCATTACCATATTAAATAAAGATAACAAGGTTGTCTCCAACCTGGGAGGCAGTGAACCTGTTTACAAGGATGGTGTTTTGCAGCCAATGTCTCAAGTCGAAAAAATTTTAAATCATCCCCACGATGTTTGCGTGGACAATGATGAGAATATCTATGTGGCTCAATGGGCTTCCGGGAAAGTTTATCCTTATAAATTCAGTCGCGTGTGATAGCTCAATACGATCATTCCTCATATGAAAAGTAAGCTGGTCAGAATTGCGGAGAATGTTTTGTTTGCGCTGAATATATTCATCGTCTTTTTATTGGTAGCTGGTGACCGAGTCCTTGTCCCCTCCTGGTTGCAGCCTGTTGGAAGAATGCATCCGATGCTTTTGCATTTTCCTATCGTGATCCTAATGCTTGCAATGGTTCTGGAGTTTTTCAACTTTCGGGATAAATACAAAGAAGAAAGATTTTATCATTTATTCGTTGACGGCCTACTCCTGGTGGGAGCATTGAGTTCTGGTGTTACCGCTATTATGGGATTATTACTCTCGAAGGAAGGTGGATATGAAGGAAGTGTATTACAATGGCATAAAATTTCAGGTGTAGGGATTGTTTTTCTTGCTTCTCTTGTTTACTGGAACAGGAGTGCAGATTGGTATAAGAAATTTGCTGGCAAGGTTGCTGCTGTTTTTTCTCTTGTCTGTGTTGTATTTGCTGCGCATTTTGGTTCTGTCTTAACGCATGGAGAAAATTTTATTCTTGCGCCCATGAGCAGTGGAGAAGTTGCCAGAGTCCCGGTGGATCAGGTGCTGGTGTTTGATCATGTTATCAGGCCACTGTTCGAACAAAAATGTACCGGTTGTCATAATGAAGAAAAAAATAAGGGTGAGTTGATTCTTATTGATTCAACATTTATTGTCAAAGGTGGCCGGTCTGGAAAATTATTTGAGACTGGTGATTCATCATTAGGCCTCATGCTGAGGAGGATCCATCTCCCATTGGAACATAAGAAACACATGCCTCCTTCCGGCAAGCCGCAATTGACGGAAGAAGAAGTTGCATTACTGGAACAATGGGTAAAGGGAGGAATGCTATTCAACAAAAGACTGGTTGATCTGCCTGTGGCTGATTCATTTAGATTAATTGCGACAAGCATATTATATCCTGGGATGGATGAACTCTATGATTTTGCGGCTGCAGATGAAGAATTGATACTTAAACTGAATAACAATTACCGCGCGGTGGCACCTGTGGCCAGTGAATCACCAGCACTCACTGTGAGTTTGTATAACAGGGCTGTTTATAAATCAGATTTAATAAAAGAATTATTGCCTGTAAAGGACCAGGTTGTTTCCCTTGACCTTAATAAACTGCCGGTAAAGGACGAGGATTTGAAAATCATATCTCAGTTCAAAAATCTGCGTAAGCTCAATCTCAATTTCACTGATATAACTGCAGGAGGTTTGAATGAACTTCTCAACCTTCAGCATTTGAAATCACTTTCATTATCGGGAACTAAAGTTGAATGCTATCGACCTAAGCAAGATCGTGCGTATGCAGGCATTATCGAAACTGGCGATCTGGAATACAGGCATTGACGAAGCTGGAGTTTCGGAATTAAAAAAAATAAATCCGGTTCTGGAAATGGAGCTCGGGTACAGAAATGATACTACCAGGATACAACTGAATCCTCCCAGGATGCCAAACAAAGTGGATCCGGGTTCACTAGTTTTCGTTGGGCAAAATTTGTCTCTTCATCTAGAGCACCCGATCAAAGGTGTTCAAATCCGTTACTCAAAAGACAATCAGCGACCTGATAGTTTGAAGTCGCCATTGTTTAACCAGGACACAGTTTTTACAGAGAACACAATTGTTCAGGCCAGGGCGTTTAAGGAAGGTTGGCTTGGGAGTGATTCATTAAAGATTCAGTTTCTCAGATCAACCATCAAGCCTGATTCATCATATCTCTTGTCCAATCCAAATGAAAAATATCTCGGCGCAGGTTCTGCCACTTTTACAAATCACATGACAGGTGATTTCGATCTTAATACTGAAAAATGGATTGCGTTTCGTGAAAAGGATATGGAAGTGTTGTTTGAATTTAAAAAGCCAGCCACCATTAGCAAGCTCGGATTGAGATTCATGCTCAATACTGGTCCCTGGATCTTTCCTCCAGAATCTCTTGAGCTGTGGGGAGGTGATGATAAGAATGATTTGAAATTGTTGTTTGCAACAAAACCCAGTCAACCAAAAAAAGGAGATAGGGCAAAGATCGATTTGGTGGAGGTCAGCTTCAAACCTACTTCGGTAACATATTTGAAAATAAAGGCAAGGCCGGTGAAAAAGCTTCCTTCCTGGCATAAGGAAAAGGGCAAGCCTGCGTGGTTATTCGTGGATGAAGTATTATTAAATTAATCTCAGCAGTTTCAGTTTTCAGGATCGTGGTCACAACTTATACTTTTAATTTCCACCCATTCTCATACTTCTTTCCCAGATAAGTTGAATTTAACTTCTCATCAGTGAACCTTTCTCTCTTTCTATCCCAAACCACACGCTGTCCGGATCGGAAGCTTATGTTGCCGAGTTGGGCTACACTGGCAACATGAGAACCCGCCTGAATGGAACATTTAAGATCACTCATTTTTCTTGAGCGCACTACTGAAATAAAATTCTCCCAATGCCTGTCCAGTCCATTATCAGAAGGTTTCTGTCGGGGTTTTGCCACTTTATTTTTGCTTTGTCTTTCTTCAATCACTTCCCATCCTCCCCGATCCACTACAAGGGTGGCATTATTACCAATGAAGGCGATGCCATGGTCCCTTCCATAGGAGCCGTTATCAATGCCCATGGCATGGTCCCAAACCAGGTTGAATCCATCGAACTCATATAAGGAGGTTAGTGTATCCGGAGTTTCCTCTGCCAACTCTGGATATGCGAATTTTCCACCCAGGGATACCACTGTTTTGGGAAGATCGGCCTTCATCCCAAGCAACCCATAGTCGAGCAGATGAACACCCCAGTCTGTCATCAATCCGCCTGCATAATCCCAGAACCAGCGAAAATGAAAATGTGACCGGCTTGCATTGAAGGGCCTCGCAGGCGCCGGACCAAGCCACATTTTATAATCAAGTCCGGGAGGTGGGGCAGAATCAGGTTGCACGTTCATGGGTTTCATCCATCCTTGATAACACCACACTTTTACTGTACGGATATTTCCAAGTTGTCCTGAGTGGACAAAATCCACTGCATCCTGGAAATGCTTTTGACTTCTTTGCCATTGGCCAGCCTGCACCACCCGATTGTATTTCTGTTGCGCAGCCACCATCGTCCTGCATTCTTCAATTGAATTTCCAACTGGTTTCTCAACATATACATCCTTTCCCTGAGCGCATGCTTCGGTCATGATGAGTGCATGCCAGTGGTCAGGAGTGCCAATTATGACTGCATCTATATCTTTCTGTTCAAGAAGTTTCCGGTAATCACCGTAAGTCCTGACTTTTGATGCATCCACATTTAGAGTTGAAAGCTCCTTCATTCGTTTATCGATAACATCGCTGTCTACATCACATATTGCGGCCAGGTTAACATCCGCTACTTTCAATGCGGCTTTTACATTGGACCAGCCCATGCCGTTGATGCCAATAGCTCCAATCCTTACCTGGTTTAAGGCCGAAAATCCATTCTTCAGGATATTGAATCCGGGTTTATCAAAAGCAGACATAAGCGCAGCTCCCCCTATTAATAAGGAGGATTGATGAAAAAATTTACGGCGATCATTCATAGCGTTTAATTTTTCGAACGATTTAAAGTTATTTAATCCTGGGCGAAGTCGAACGCTAAGATCCCTTGCGAAACCTTGCGTCCTCGCGAGTCCTGAGCGGAGTCGAAGGGGGGCGGTAAAATTCTTGAAAGAATTCAAAAAAATTTGTTATTTGGAAGCATGAGAATATCACTGATAATTATTCTAATAACATCAAGCCTCGCCAGTCAGGCACAGGATACCCTCTACTTTAAATTATCCAATCCATTTAATACAGTAAAAGATCCGAATGGAAAATACATACGCAAGGCAATTCAAACAAAAGACAGCGCATGGCTTGCATATGATTATAACTGGAACAATACCCTGATTGTGAGAGGTTATTATTCCGACACGAATTTTAAAACGAAATTATTTTGCCACGAAATCTATAATCAAGCGCATGGATGGAGAGAAGAAATCCGATGCTATAAGGATGGAAGTCTGGATGGAATTAGAGCGGGCTTTAATAAATCAGGAGATACTTTATGGAAGAATTTGATGGCTGAAAATAAGGTCATCGAAGAAAAGCATTTTCCAGGATACATACCAAGGCAAGTAATTTATGAAATGGTGGAAGTAGAATCTGAGTTTCCTAGTGGACGCAGAGCATGGATTCAATTTCTCCAGGACAATATTCGTTATCCGAAGCAAGCACGTAAGAAAAAAATTGAAGGAGAGGTAGTAGTTCAGTTCATCATTGATAAGGATGGAAAGGTTACAAATGTTGAAGTGCTCCATTCTGTCGATCCACTTCTGGATCAGGAGGCAGTCCGACTTATCAAATCATCTCCTGATTGGATTCCTGCTCAACAGAATGGCAAGCCTGTAAAATCTTCCAGAAAGCAGCCGATCATTTTTAGTCTGGGGGAGGAATAAGTCCCGAGCGAAGTCGAGGGATATTACATTCAAGACTGAGCGTAGTCGAAGGATTGAATGTCTACTTGCGAAGCCGCAAGGCACGAAGTGACGCTAAGATTTCCTCGCGAAACCTTGCGGCCTTGCGTCTTGGCGGTTAAATTCCTTCTACTCTAAGAGAATCTTTAATATTTCATTCCGCATCTCATCCACCTTTCTCACAAGGTTGCACTCAGCAAGAACTCCCAAGATTGACAGCCAAAAAAACATAAGAATTTTTCGAAGGGACATATACTAATAAGCAGCCCGCGCCCAAACCACCACCTCCATGTCCGATGCCTTCCACTCCGTCTCCGAGATCAAAAGGAATAAGACCCTAATCCATATCGGTTTCTTCCTTTATCGTCCTTTATCCAAGTCTTCATTTCAACAAGTGAGGTTGATGAAACAAGCTTCCCTTCCATTAGGCCCTTCAGAAAAATAACTAGCCTCAAGGGGTGTGGCAACCATCCCATCATCACCGATCATTGAAACAACATTTGTCTTTTGCATCGCAGAAATATTCGCAGGTTTTCCGGAGTCGAGAACATCCCAATACGAATCCACGACCTCTTTCTTTTTTAGAAATCCGATATTGTTGCGATAGAAAGTATGCGCGAGCTGGAGGGGTTCAAGGATATGTTTACTGATGAATACCGCATGGTCTCCAGTTAGGGCATCTCCAATCAGTGCGAGTATGAGGTAGTTAATGTTACTGTATGAATAATTACTTCCGGGATTGAATAGGAGCGGCACTCCTTGAATACATTTAAATGGAACCATGAGATCATATTCCTTTTGCGGATTTAATATTACATACGAGACAAAGGATGGATGGGTCGCATAATCTGGAATGCCCGAGGTGTGGGTGAGCAGCATCCGGACAGTTATGTTTTTTGCATAAGGGAGTAGATCGCTGTATTTTTTTGGTAGATATGCTGTGATGGCTGTGTCTAATTTTATCTTCCCCATTTCTTTCAATTGCATAATCGCAACAGCCATATATGATTTAGCTACACTTTGTGTGTATTGAAGGTGCTGGTTATTCATTCGAGTTGAATCTTCTAACCTTGCGTAGCCAGCGGCACCAGCCCAGTATCCTTCGGAGGTGTGAACAGCCATTGCGATCCCAGGAATTCCGTAACCAGCATATTGGTCCATGATTGATTGAAGTCGGACAGCCTTCGAATATGTTTCATTTATTTTTTGCGAAAAGGATTGCAGTGATCCTATCAGAATTACAAATGAGAATATAAAACAACGAAGCATAAAAATTATTTGAGGTAGTGAAACGTTGATTTTATTTTTCACCGCAAACCTGCCTGCGTGGCGCAGTCAGGCAGGGAAACAAAGACGCCAAGGTACCCAAGGCATTCCTGGCGCTCCCTTGCGCCTTCGCGCCCTGGCGGTTAAGAAAAAAATCTCAAAACGCTTTCTTATCCAACTGCGGATACTTAATCCCAAGCTGCTCCAGGTAGCTTCCATACCTGGAAGGATCATAATAAAACTTCTTCAACTCCGGCCGGAACTGATTCATAATATTTGTGTTGAGATGAGTCGGCGGTGCTGACTTGGGATCAAGGAAGGGAATATACTTTGTGTCCTTAGTCTGAACGTTCTTGAAATAATCCCAGGCGTCCCCAATAACTTTCGGATTTGTAAGCATGTCAATTAGCGTTGATGCCAACACTTTCGATCCTGCAACAACTCCTTTGTGAGCTATCGGTGTTGCCATCGCAATTCCATCCGACCAACTATGTCCAGGCGTACCAGGAATATTTGATGGGTAACGCAGCACAACTGTTGGAACATTCCAGGCTATATCTCCGATGTCATCGCTTCCGGCGCCCCAGGAAAATTGAACTGACCCTGTCAGGGTATCCAGTTTTTTTGCGAGGCCATCAATTGGTCGTCCATAAAAATCTTTCTTGGGCGCATCTACTAATTTCTGAACGGCTCTTGCCAGTTGCTGATCCAATGTATCCCAGGTCGGCAGTCCAACTGCTTTTATGTTTTGATACATTGCTTCCGCGATAGGCTTATTAAAATGTCCTGCCCATGCAGTGCCAAGGAGTCGATGAGTCATCCTGGTTCCTGTCATATTTGCCACCGAATTAGCATAGAGGATGGCATCATCATACATGATCTTGGTGTCTTCGTAATTTCTTTCGCGTAAGAAATACCAAACTGCGGCCTTGGAAGGGACAACATTGGGCTGATCGCCTCCATCTGTGATTACATAATGAGAACGTGCATGTTGGTTTAAGATGTTCGCGTTTGAAATTCCAGGCAACGTTCATCAGTTCAACTGCATCGAGGGCGCTCTTACCTCTCCATGGTGCTCCGGCAGAATGTGCTGCCGCGCCTTCAAATTTAAATTCAACAGATACAATGGCGTTATACCCGGCATCTCCATAGCTTACCCCAAGATTATTTCCAACGTGGGTGAAGATGCAGGCATCCACATTTTTGAAAATGCCATCACGGATATACCAGGCCTTTGATCCAAGAAGTTCTTCTGCAACACCAGGCCAGATAATCAATGTCCCCGGAAGCTTTTCCCGCTCCATGACTTTCTTGACTTCAATCGCGGAGAGGATCACGAGAGGTAATCCTGAGTTGTGACCTTCTCCATGTCCGGGTGCCCCATCTACAATTGGTTCTTTATAAGCAACTCCGGGTTTCTGCGAAGCCTTTGGTATGCAATCGATATCACTTCCCAATGCGATCACAGGTTTTCCACTTCCCCATTTCGCCAGCCAGGCTGTTGGCATTCCTGAAATTCCTTTTTCAATTGTGAATCCATTTTTCTCCAGTATGCCAGTGAGATAGGCTGATGTCTCTATTTCTTGAAATCCCAATTCAGAAAAACTGAAGACCATGTCCACCATAACCTGGGCATCTTTTGATTTTCCATCAATGGTTTTGATGAGTTCTTGTTTTAGTTGATCGGGTTTGGAGAGGGGTTTGGACTTTTGGGCGTTGAGAGAAGAGAATGAAGTAGCAAAAGCCAGAATTGATATCAGTTTGCGAATTGACTTCATGGTTAGATGGTTGGAGATAGAAGATACGAGATTTTGGGATTTGTAAGATTTAACCGCGATAGCGAGCGTTCCCGTACTTGGCAGCATCAATAGATTTCCAATTGGGCTTTAGGAATTTAACCGCCAAGACACATGGCGCAAGGGTGCGCAAGGATAAATAGCAATCACTTTCTAATCCTTATCTCCTCTACAACATAAGCCGCAGCATCCCGATCATAAAAGCCATAGAATTGCCTTTCGCCAATATTAAATTGGTTTGTAGCCCTGGCCTTTGGATCAACACCTTCCATATAATCTTTGATCTGGTCGGCAACAGGCATATTCGCCCTGCCCTTTTCAATTTTACTGCCTGTTGGATCCATCAGTAGTTTAAAATAAGTGGTAACGTAATACCTGGCAGAAGTTGTTGTGTAGCTCGGAGTGCCCGGCCGCCAATACTGTTTGTTATTATAATAAGTTATTGCAGATCTTGTTGCTCCATTGTTGCTAATTCCAGGCGTAGTCGGGATCGAGGAGCGCACCAGATCAGGACCTGAATAGCTTCCACCGCTCCCACCAGTTGAAATGGGTACTAAATTATAAGTCCCTATAGTAACAATTAATTGCCCCTTTTTATTTTCTGTGATCATGATACCTTCTGTTCCACGTTCCAAAGCCTTAATGAGCTTCTTAATATCGTCAACATCCTTCTCCTCCGACTTTTTACCCATTCTCCTTTCACTCACCGGGAAACTTGCGAACGTGCCATAGTTCGTCTCCTCATTGATCTCATACTGATTCAAAAGTTTAGAGGAAACAATGTCGTGGACCGCGATCCGAATACTTTTTTTATTCAATACGAGTGAGAACAATTTGCCATTCTTGATGAAAGAGTTGATATATAACTTCTCCTTTGAGCCTGAGCTAAAATTTTTGAAGTCGATAAATTTTTCTTCCATTTTAAAGTCTGCAGTCTGAAGACTAAACAGGTGAACCGGGTGGTCTTCCTCATTTATGACCAGATCAAGTTTTCCGGGGCTGCTGAAAATCTTTGCTGTAGAAACCGCAGCAGAAAGGTCAGGTTCTTCACTTGTCTTCATCACTTCCAGATTGGAAAGGTATTCTGAAACCTTATCACGTTTCTTTCCGGCATTTGCAGGAATGGTAAATGGAATTCGCTGCTGTTTAAATACTGCAAGATGATTGACACTATACAATACCAATTCCCCCGCCTTATCATCTGCCGTGAGCGTGAAATAAAAATTATTGTCCGAAAAGGAGGATAATACCTTTTCATCCTTAGGGATTTGAAAAAGACTTGTATGAATAATTGATTTCGATTTGAAATCAACAGTCTCCAATTTGAAGTTTGTCCCGGATTTGCGGTCCTTGTCTTCGTAAATAAAATGAAATAAGCTACCATTTGTGGCACCACCCCTGTAATCTGTAATATCCTCCTTAAAAACCGTCGATTTTATATCGGCATCGATCTTTGAAACGATCTTGAAATTCTTATCGAGCAATACGTAACCAGCTTTCTTATTATCCTTCAGAATAAGTGCAAAATTGGAATCAGCATCATTGCTCAGAAAAAAAGCATCGTGTTCTGAAGCGGCCTGCCTACCTTTTTCGAATTCAAACGGCAGACTTATCATTCTCTTTTGCGCAACAAGCAAAGATGGAATTATCAAAATTGCAATCAAAGCCATCACACGTGAATCAGCTAGCATATTCTTGATTTTAGGAAGGGGAAAATAGTTGATTTTGGAGTAAGAACTTAACCGCCAAGACACAAAGACGCAAGGGAACGCCAAGATCCTTCGCGAAACTTTGCGCCCTGGCGAGTCCTGAGCGGAGTCGAAGGGGCGGTTAAATCCCTGGTTCGATAAGTGTCCAAATGACACAAATCTTACAATTAAACTTGTCCGAATTAAACTATTTTTACAGCCCGATACAACGAACCGTCCAATAATTCTATCTAACAGCCTTAACCTTAATTTAATCAATCAACATTGTTGAATAGATTCATTTTTATTCTTAATGTTGGGTCTGATTTAGAAAAGCACCCCAATTCTAAATACCAAAGGAGCTGTTATGACCGATGCCCCCAAATTATTGCTATGCATTGAGGACGATCCGGACGATGTTGCCTGGATTGAGGAGACCGTTGCTGAAATGGAATCTGACCTCATCATCGTTTCCATGTCTAATGGACTCGATGCTCTCAAATACCTGGAAAGGCAGAAAGAGAAACATTATCTCCCTTGCCTGATCCTGCTGGATCTCAATATGCCTGTCATGGATGGGAAACAAACTCTTGTAGCAATCAAGAAAGATCCGGCCTTACAAGAAATTCCTGTTATCGTATTTACTACTTCTTCATCAGGGACTGACGCGCTTTTCTGTAAAACCTATGGTGCCGACCTGGTCACAAAACCTCATTCTCATCTTGAGATAAAAAGAACACTTAGAAAACTGATTCAACCTCTTTGTGATAGTTAAGAATTTCACGCAAAGACGCAAAGACAAGACATAAGAAACCCGGACAAATTCCGGGTTTAATTTTTTGTATGAAAACTGCCTTCTTTTTCGATGCTTTAACCCTCTCCATCTGGTGGAGAGGGTGGCTCGCAACGCGGGCCGGGTGAGGTGACAATCAAAAAGCTTAACCGCAAACCTGCCTGCGTGACGCAGTCAGGCAGGGAAACAAAGGCGCAAGGATTCGCTAAGAAAGCCTTGCGTATCCTCGCGTCCTAGCGGTTAAATTTTTTTACTCGATACTCCTTAAAGTAATATACTTGTGAATCCTGTCGTAGTTGAACCCCTTCACCTTCATATCCTTGATCCACTCCGGAGTAATGCGCATTGATTTCAATGCAATCACATCATGAAGCGGAATATTGGTAAACCCAACTGCCTCGAAACTTTTAATATATTCAAAAGTGATGTTCATAGATTTCAAAGCAATCGCATCCTCCAAAGAAATATTTGCATATCCTTTATCCTTGAATCCTTTAATGAAATCAGGTTTTACACCTGTTGCCTTCAATGAGACCATGTCCTCAGGATCAATATTCTTATACCCCATCGCCTCAAATTCTTTTCCATAATCAGGTGATATATTCTGAGACCTCAATCCAATTAATTCCTGAGCATCAATATTTTTAAAACCTGCAGCCTGCCAGGACTTAATATATTCAGTTGTTACACCAACTGCCTTCATTGAAATAATGTTTTCAATAGACAAATCCTTGTAACCCACACTTCCAAATTCTTTTAAAAACTCTGGAGTAATATTCTGCGACTTCAAAGAGATTAACTGATCAGGTTCTATATCCTTGAATCCTGCTGCATGGAAGGATTTCACAAATTCAGCAGTGACACCTAATGATTTCATTGCGATCAGATTGTTTTGATTGATGTCAGTAAGACCAACGGATTTGAATGAGGTGGCAAAATCTTCATCAATATTCATCGCTTTCAATGCGATCACATCATCTGCATCTACAACATCTTTATCATTTCCCTTCTTATCAACCAGCTTTGGAACCTTCGCTAAATAATTCTTATCAATCCCCTGGGATTTGAAACTGATCAATTGTTGTACACTAATATCTTTATAACCAGCACCGCGAATTTCACTGATATATGCCCCAGTAATATCGAGCGCCTTGAGAGGAATTAGATCTTGCAGACTAACATCCTTGTATCCGTTCTCTTTAACACCTCGAATAAATGCCTTGTCAACTTTCAAAGCAGCCAGCGGTATTAATTCATCCTTATCGAATCCTTTATATCCTTCTTCCTTCAAAACCTGAACATAATTCTTTGTAACGTTCACAAAGAAGAAGGTCATCAGGTCTTCATCATCCAGGTCGCCAACTCCTTCAGCTTTCATATAACTGCCGAAATCTTTGTTTGGAACAAATTTGTATCTGCCCATTCCCTGGTTGCCATCAAACTTTCCGTTGAATTGCATGACACCTGCTTCACGGGTAAGTTTAAAATCACCCTTGGCATCTCTGGGCAAGGTGCCAAGTTCACTTAATAAGAAATCTGATCCATTGTATGAATTATGATCTTCCTCATCCTGTTTGAATTGGATCTGAACCTTTTCTCCCCTGATAGTGGCAAACCAATATCCTTCGGTTTGAATACCACGATCCTTTTTGGTTACTTCATTTTTTTTATTCTCAGCATTCTTGTCCGACTGACCGTAGACTACAGGTTCATTTAAGAGACTGGCAAATAACACCAGCAAAGGAAGCAGGAAGAAATACTTCCATGCAGTGTGCATGTTCGATTTTTTTGCGTTCATCATGGCTATACGTTTTTTAAGTAAAGACTGGTTGTAATTAGTGGTAACGCTCAGCGGCATATGCGGTGCTGTTACCTTAAGCAAACTCATTTGATAGGATGTTACCTCCACTGCTTCCTTATCCACCATTTGATCATCGGTAAGAAATTCAAGATTATTTTCTACTTCCTTGCGATAGATCCAGGCAAATGGATTAAACCATTGGAAGATCAGAACCAATTCAGATAACAGCAGATCAAGACTATGTCCTTGCTGAATATGCACTTTCTCATGCTGAAGGATCTGGTTGTAAGTCTCCCAATCGTATTTCGCTGGATTGATATAAATATTATTTACAAAAGAACAAGGTGCTTTATCACCACTGACCTCAATGATCCAAAATTTGCCGTCCCTGATCCTCGGATTGGTGTAAGAACGATAGATCAATACAACAACCTGCACCAGAAAACTCAATCCAAAGACTATCACTCCAAACCAATACAAATAAATCGCCCACGACATTACTCTGGATAATGAAAACCAGTTGGTGGTTTCAGTTGTCCCAGCTTGTCGGGCTAGCGGCGATTCAACACCAGGATCAGGCGACACAATTTTATCCTTGACCTGATTAACAGGCGTGACCTGAATTGGTTGATGTAAAGCTGGTGCTTCGGTTTTCCTAAGCGACCATTGTTGAGGAACAGGCAGCAACGGCAGGCTGAATGAAACCATCAGGCAGATCATAAGAACATACCTGTTCAGCTTATAGAAGGTTTCCTTCTGCAGGAGTACTTTGTAAAATGCCAGGCATCCTGCCAGGATCAATGCGACATTAATTATATACGGCATCATTTCCTGTTGGTTTTAATGATGTGAAGAATTTCATTCAATTCAGCTTCAGACAAATTTTGCTGTTTTGCAAAATATGCAAGCATGCGTGGGTATGAATTGTCGAAGTACTGGCTTACGATGTCTTTCATCGCGTGCTTCTGATAATCTTCTTTCTTGACCAATGGAAAATATTGATAGAGATTACCAACCTGCTCGTGATCTAAAAATCCTTTTTCTTCCAGGATCTTCACCATGGTGGCTACACTATTATAGTGTGGTTTCGGATCGGGCAAATGTGGGATGATCTCCTTAATAAAGGCTTTTTCCAATTCCCAAAACACCTGCATGATCTGCTCTTCTCTCTTAGCCAATTTGATCATTATTCTGATTTTAAAGCAATATACTACTAATCCATTAGGAGACAAACTAATTTATTAGGAACGGAGCAAAAGTGTGAAAAATGGCTTTCTCTGCGAAAACTCTTTGCCCTCTAAATTCACGTAAACGATTAAATCTATTTCTAAGACCCTGACAGGGTCGGACCCTGTCAGGGTCCCTGATTAAAAACAAACCGGAGAGAAGCAGAGAAGCAGAGTTATCGCAGAGCAAAATATTATCTTCGCAACCACTAAAAAATCAGGATGGATACCTCAATCATAAAGAGAAACAACGTTCGGGTATTTGGAAAAGGCAAACAGCCAATGCTCTTTGCTCACGGATTTGGCTGCGATCAGAATATGTGGCGGTTTATCACTCCTGCTTTTGAGAATGATTATAAAATAATTCTCTTCGATTACGTTGGAGCAGGAAAATCTGAGATAACCAGCTATAACAAGGAGCGATATGCGTCTCTTGAAGGATATGCACAGGATGTTTTAGAGATCTGCGAAGAATTGAATCTTGAAGAAGTGATTTTTGTTGGTCATTCGGTAAGCTCAATGGTAGGACTGCTTGCCGCTATTGAGAGACCGGATTACTTTCAAAAATTGATCATGGTTGGTCCTTCACCCAGGTATATAAATGATGAAAATTATGTGGGCGGGTTCGAAAGAAAGGATATTGAAGGTTTGTTGGATACTATGGAGAAAAACTATATCGGCTGGGCAAATTTTCTTGCTCCCAATATCATGGGTAATAAAGAGCGTCCGGAGCTGGGTAGCGAACTTGCCGAAAGTTTTTGCTCCACAGATCCCATTATCGCCAGACAGTTTGCTGAAACAACATTTTTTTCGGATAACCGAAACGATCTAAACAAACTAAAAATCCCATCGCTCATTCTTCAGTGTACAGATGATATTATAGCTCCGATGGAAATCGGAGAGTACATGGTGACCCATGTTCCAAATAGTACTTTGAAGGTTATGACTGCAACTGGTCATTGTCCTCATATGAGCGCTCCTGATGAAACAATCTCAATAATCAAGAACTACCTGGCAACTGCCGCCTGATGGAATCAAACCTGGATACGGCATTTTGTTGTTTCCTGCTCACTGGAGATGATGGACTGATCATAGAGGCCAACCAACGACTTTGCTCAAAGCTTGGTTATAAAAAAGAAGAATTGATTGGTAAGAAAGTAGATCTCATCTTTCCCATTGCAACCAGGATATTTTATCAAACTCACCTATTCCCCCTTTTAAAAATGCAGGGGACTGCCGAAGAAATCTTTATTACTCTTAAGAAAAAAGAAGAAGGAGAACTTCCTTTAATTCTAAATGTTGAAAGAAAAGAAGATCAGGAAAAGACGATCATCCAATATTTTGGTATCATCGTCCACAACAGAAAAAAATTTGAGGATGAATTAGTAGCTGCGAAGAAGACCGCCGAAGCTGCCTTGCGGGAAAACACTGAACTCACAAAGGCAAAGGAATCTTTACAACAACACCTGGAGGAACTGGACGAGCATCTGAGTCTGATAAATAAACAGAATGAAGAACTGCAGCAATTCAACCAGGTTGTAACGCACAATCTACAGGAGCCTCTTCGAAAACTCTCAATATTCAGTAACCTGCTCCTCGAGGGCAACCCTGCCTTTGGAGATGAAAAATCTGTTATCGCGAAACTATTGAAGACTGCAGATCAAATGCGGTCGGTAATTACCGGCTTGCAAAACTACATATGGTTAACATCACAGGATAATAATCCGACAACCATAGATTTCAATTCAATAATTCTTCAGGCACAACAAAAATTGGAGAAGGATTTTCCGGGTGAGAATTTAGAACTTGAAGTTGAAAATATTCCACCCATTCAGGCAGATCAGGGACAAATACACTTACTGATATATCAACTCCTGAGCAATGCGATCCGCTTCAGAAAGCAAAATGAAAACGCAATTGTCAGGATTACCTCTACCCGAATTCAAAAAAACCTTTTCACGAACGTAAAAGGAAAATACAAATACCGAGAGTATCTGCAATTACAAGTGATTGATAAGGGTGTTGGATTTGAATCTGAATATAAGCATCAGGTATTTGATCTTTTCAAAAGGTTACATGAGAAAAGTGGAATCGGAATCGGTCTCTCGCTTTGTAAAAAAATAGTGGAAAATCATCAAGGAAGGATCACGCTCGATACCAAGCCAGGGCAGGGGGCCATTGTAACGATACTTCTGCCTTTTGACCAGGGTATTGATACAATCACCAAGAACCAAATCACAAATTCCAAAGAATAGGAATTTAAGAATCAATTACCAATTTATTGAAAATTGAAATTTGCTTTCATTCTTTGTTTATTGTTGCTTGGCTTTTGAGATTTAAGACCTAACCGCCAAGGCGCCCCTTCGACTCCGCTCAGGACTCGCAAGGTTGCGCAAAGATTCCTTGCGTTACTGGGCGTCCTTGTTTCTTGGCGGCTTAATTTTGGAAATAAGCAAGAACCAAATCACAAATTCCAAAGAATAGGAATTTAAGAATCAAATACCAATTTATTGAAAATTGAAATTTGCTTTTCTTTCTTTGGTTATTGTGTCTTGTGTTTTGAGATTTATGACCAAACCGCCAGGTTAAATAACAAGAGAGAACAATTATCTTTATTCTCCATGCAGAAATCCCAGAAAAAGATATTGTGCGTTGATGATGATTTTGATGACAGATTGTTCCTAACTGAAGCTATTGGTGATGTAACCACCGAGGTAATTGTAATAGGAGCTGAAAATGGAGTTGAAGCCATGAATTATCTGAATAGAGCGAAAGATTCCGGAGAGGGTCTCCCCTGTCTGATAGTCCTTGATATTAATATGCCGATGCTGGACGGGAAGGAAACCCTTGACCGAATAAAATCTGATCCTCACCTTGAGAACATCCCGATAGTTGTTTTGACAAATAGCAAGAATCCCCGCGATAAGACCCATTTTGCAAACCGGGGAGTTCAACTGGTTGTAAAGCCAGATAATGTCGCCTTTATGGAAAAGATCGCGGTTGACCTGCTCACTTATTGCTGATTCAGGAAAATCCCCAGTCTAACAATTAGATGGCGATGAATTTCTACAGCCAGGCGCATATTTCACGGCATTTTAATTGCTGAATCAGCTTCATGGTTCCGGCCCCCTTTACTTAAATACATTGACCCAACAAATTTAAATCTAGCGTTCTTATGCCCCTCAAATCAAAGAAACCTTCAGCTAAATCAAGCTTACAAAAGACCCCTACAGGCATTACCGGCCTGGACGAAATCACTGGTGGCGGATTGCCTCAAGGCAGACCAACTCTTATTTGCGGAGGAGCGGGGGCAGGGAAAACAGTTTTCTCAATTGAATTCATCGTTAGAGGCGCCCTGGAATTTGGCGAGCCGGGTGTGATCATGGTCTTTGAAGAGAATGTGGAAGACCTGGAGATGAACGTTGACTCACTTGGGTTTAACCTAAAGAAACTTCAGAAGGATAACCTCATCAGGGTTGACCATGTTCATGTGCAGAGAAACGAGATTGAGGAAACAGGAGAATATGATCTGGACGGTCTCTTCATTCGACTGGAATATGCAATTAAGAGCATTGGGGCTAAACGGGTAATGTTGGATACTATTGAAAACCTCTTTGGCGGCCTTACAAACGAGGGCATCCTGAGGGCTGAATTGCGAAGGCTTTTTACATGGCTAAAATCCAGGGGAGTAACGGCCATTATTACCGCTGAAAAAGGTGAAGGCAGCCTGACCCGTCATGGATTGGAAGAATATGTATCGGATTGTGTGATCCTCTTGGATCATAGAGTAATAAATCAAATATCTACACGCAGATTAAGAGTGGTTAAATACAGAGGGTCCGTTCATGGTACAAATGAATATCCCTTTCTTATTGACGAAGATGGTATTTCTGTCCTTCCCATAACCTCACTCCAACTCAACACAGAAGTTTCCTCTCAGCGGATCTTAACAGGAATAGAAGGGCTTGACAAAATGTTGGATGATAAAGGTTTTTACAGGGGAAGTTCGATCCTGGTATCAGGCACGGCAGGAACCGGTAAGACAAGTATTGCAGCAAGTTTTGCAGATGCTACGTGCAAACGAAATGAGAGATGTATGTTCTTTGCTTTTGAGGAATCACCCCAGCAGATTGTTCGGAATATGAAATCAATTGGGTTGAATCTTCAGGCACATATAGATTCAGGAATGCTCCAGTTTAGTGCCTCAAGACCATCCATTTATGGCTTGGAATTACACCTGGTCAATATTCATAAAAAAATCAAAGAGTTTAAACCCAAAACAGTAGTAATTGATCCTATTACAAATCTCATATCCATTGGCCTGGTATCTGAAGTAAAATCGATATTGGTACGACTGATAGATTTTCTCCAGGCTGAAGGCATCACTGTGATGTTTACTGCCCTGAGCTTTAATAATGTAGTAAATGAGCAAACCGATGAAGGCGTTTCTTCCCTGGTTGATGCCTGGATCCAGGTAAGGGATATTGAATCGAATGGAGAACGTAATCGTGGTTTATACATAATGAAGTCGAGAGGAATGAAACATTCCAACCAGGTTCGGGAGTTCTTAATTACTAATAAAGGATTGAGTCTTGTTGATATTTACCGAGGTCCAGAGGGAATCCTGACAGGATCGGCCCGTGAAGCACAACAATTGAATGAGGCCACCGGAGTAGAATTGCGAACCTATGCACTCTCACGGACAGACAGAGAAATTGGCCGCAAGCGCAAGGTTTTGGAGGCAAAAATCGCTTCATTGCAGGAGGAGTTCGATTCGGTTCAAGAAGACTTAAACAAATCTTATTTGGAAGATGACTTGCGTAAGCAGATCATGGAGAAGAACCAAAACCAATCTTCTAAAAAAAGATCCAATAATTCGGAAAATGGCAAAAGGAAGTAAACCTATAAAGAAGAAAAAGGCCAAGCCTAGGGAGGCCAAATGGGAGTTGCGATTATACATCGCTGGGAATACTCCTAAGTCTATGACGGCGCTTGCCAATTTGAGAAGGTATTGTGAAGAACATTTACTCGATAAGTACACGTTGGAAGTAATTGATCTCTTGGTTCAACCACAGCTTGCCGCAGGCGATCAGATCCTTGCAATCCCTACTCTTGTTCGCAAAGTTCCTGTACCAATAAGAAAGATTATTGGTGATTTATCCAATGAAGAAAAAGTGCTTGTGGGTCTCAACATAAAGCCACTAAAATAACATGCGCAAAAAAGAAACTGAGGTTGCAGAGAAAGGAAAAAAATCAGCAAAGGAATTTGAATATGTCCTTCGTCTATTTATTACCGGAGCTTCACCTAATTCAGCCAGGGCAATTTCAAATCTGAAACTGATTTGCGAATCCCGGTTGAAGGGCAGGTATTCACTAGAGATCATAGATGTGTATCAACAAGGAGCACTGGTGGCCAAGGAACAGATCATTGCCTTGCCACTGCTTATAAAAAAATTCCCCCTACCGGAGCGAAGATTAATTGGTGACCTCTCAAATACTGACAAAGTTTTGAATGGACTTGGGTTAAATTTTTAGTATGCCGGAAGTAAGAGCACATACCAGGGAAGAATTGATGTTGGAGCTGGAGGAGTTGAGAATTCAACTGAATGAGGCCAATGATACTATTGAAGCTATTCGAACGGGGCAAGTAGATGCATTGGTATTGGATGATGGGAACGGACACCAACTCTATACTTTGAATTCTGCGGATCAGGCCTATCGTGTCTTCATCGAGAAAATGACAGAAGGAGCCGTAACCCTGAATAAAGAAGGAGTCATTTTGTATTGCAATTCTCAGTTTGCCTCAATGGTATCACAACCATTATCAAATGTGATTGGACAACCATTTCAGGAATTTGTTGATGAATCAGATAAAGAGATTTACCGAAAATTGTTTCAGAAAGGATGGAAAAAGGATCAGAAAGAGGAACTCTGCATGAAGGCTGGAGCTGGCACGTTGCCGGTTCAGCTTTCCCTTACTCCTCTACCTCTGCAGGAAGGCAAAGCATTGAGTATTATCCTAACTGATCTCAGCGCGGTTAAGAAAACCCAATTGCTATTGGAAGATAATAACCGTGAATTGGAAGAGATGAACCATGCTCTGGAAGCCAGCAATCATGATCTTCAACAATTCGCATCTGTCGCATCACATGACCTCCAGGAACCATTGCGAAAGATTCAGATCTTTTCCAATCTTCTAAGGGACCGAATGAATAAGAGGTTGACTTCGGAGTCCAGGAATTATCTTGAAAAGATCATTGAATCTGCCGGAAGAATGAGAACTCTCATCATCGATGTATTGAATTATTCTAAATTATCAGCGCGAAATAAAGTTTTTGAAAGCATCAACCTTAATACAGTGGTGAATGATCTGTTGGAAGATTTTGATCTGATTATTCATGAAAAGAGGGCTGTGGTTTCTGTTCTTGGAAATCTTCCAACTATAGTAGCAAACCGCGGACAGATCCGTCAGGTTTTCCAGAACATTATTTCAAATGCCCTGAAATTTTGTCAAAAGGATAAACCTCCGATTATTCAAATTAGTGCAAAACGTTTGCAAGCAAAATCATTTGAAAGCCCTGACGAGTTGAATGGACCTTATTGCCTGATAGACATCAAGGATAATGGAATTGGATTCGAAGAAAAATACCTGTCTAATATTTTTGCGCTATTTGAACGCTTACATTCAAAGGACGTATACGAGGGTACAGGTATCGGATTGGCGATCACAAAAAAAATCATTGAGAAACATCAGGGATTGATAACCGCTAAAAGCAGGCTCGGAGAAGGTGCAGAATTTCTGCTTTTATTACCGGTAGAACAAGAACAGTAAAATGAAGTCTAAAAGAATTTTATTGGCGGAAGACGATGGAGACGATCAGAAGTTCTTCATTGAATTCCTTAACAACCGAAAGGACATTGTTCTTCTTCCGGCTGTTGAGAATGGGGAAGAACTCCTCGAATACCTTAAAAAGTCCGTTAACGATGGGGGGCTGCCAGATGCTATTATCCTTGATCAAAACATGCCCAAACTGAACGGGCTCCAGACTCTTTCAATCCTAAAAAAATCGAAGCGATATGCTCATATTCCTGTGATGGTCTATTCCACCTACGCTGACGAAAATCTCACACAAAAAAGCATGGCCTCGGGAGCTGCACTTGTAATGGCCAAACCTCTTACTAAGGAAGGATACCAGGATTTGATAGATGAACTTATTAAAGTGGTGCCCTAGAATTATTACACGAATTAAGACGAATTACACGAACGATTACACGAATTGCTTTTTACCTACATAGCTCTGTAACTCTTGATCTCAACTGCCTGATATTTTTTTCACCGCAGAGAAGCAGAGCTAAAAGAGGAATGCAATGCAAAAAACAATTCGTGTAATTCGATAAAATTCGTGTAATCAATTAGCTGTAGCAGGACTAATCACACTTCCTATTTCAACAATAGTATTGGCAGGAAATCCACCCTTTTTAGCGTGTTCCCTGATCAGTTCTTCGCTTTCAGATTTGTAAATACAGTATATTTTGTTACCTGTTACGTAACTATGAATCCATTGAATTTTTGGTCCTAATTCTTTAAGCACTGAACAGGAAGTCTGTGAAATTCCTTTGAGTTGTTCGGGAGTTAATTTACCGGCGTTGGGAATTTCCCTTTCAATCAGGTAAGTCTTTAATTCTTTCATGTTTGCTGTTTTTTCATTCTTAGTTACTGATGAATTCTGAGCCGCTGCCGTGAAGCCTATAACTGTCATAGCTGCGATTAGTAAGAGTTTCATGATTTTAATTTTAATTGTTAGATGATGATTAAAGATAGTATCGCGAAAGAGCCAAGTGCTATGACAAATCATTCAATAAATGGTAATTGATCTGGTAGAAATCGTTCAATAAATGGTAAAAATGAATCGCGGGAAATTCAATCAATGGAGGAGGTCGAGATAGGCCATAGGCAAAAGACCATATTTCTTCTTGAAGCATTTGGTGAAATAGGAAGGATCGGTGAATCCGGAATCAAAAGTTATTTGGGCAATATTATATCGCTGCTTCTTCATAAGTTCCTTTGCTTTCTCAAGTCTAAACTCTTTCAAAAGCAGATTAGGAGATAGCCCAGTAAGTGCAATTGTTTTCCGGTACAGTTGTGATTTGCTCATTGCTACAGCCTGGCAATAATTTGTTATATCAAAATCGGGTTCTTGCCAATTTTCGTCCAGCTTACTGAATAACAACTGAAGCAATGCTTCATCCTGTGGAGATATGAACAAGAAATTATTCCCCTTATTATGAAAATGATCCTTGGAAACCAGGTCTTGTATCATTGGAGAAATTGCTATCTGGGAGCTTTTAGCGATGGCGCACATGTGCTCCGCTAATTGCATCGTGTCGCCAAATAATTTATTACTCTTTTCAATTGGTTCACCTGCATTGATACCTATCTTAAAGCCGAGGATTTCAGCATCAGCTACTCCCAATTCTTTTTGAATGGCCAACGCGCAGGATACCGCATTCGTCGCAGAAGAAAATGAAATAATAAATCCCACGCCTCCCTGTTCAACTTCTCTTCCACCATACTGCGCCAGGTTCTTTCTAACAATGCTATTATGCCGGGTCAGTAATTCATTTGCTTTTTCGCTGCCAAGATTGTTTAGTAAGAGTACGGGATCGGTACTCTTGGTTACGAGTAAAATTCGAAAAGAAGGGTCGCTAAAAATCTTCAACCCATCATCAGTAGTCTCAACTTTCTCCGGATCATAGATCCTGCCTAGAAAGGATTCAACAACCGTACTGCTTACTTCAATTATTTTATTAGGAACAAGTCCGTGCGCGCGTCTATGCATTTCCTCCACTGCTAGTTTCTCGGGAGCTTCTATAAGACAAAATATACTTTCCCGTTCTTCATCTATCCAGTACGTCATGCATTTACAATTATGCTCTCCCTGATGCATCAGATCCAAACGATGTGCTTCTGCAACACCCTTTGCCGTGACACCCGGCACAATGTGAACGTCCATGTAAATTGGCATAGGAATCTGAAGATAATAATTTTATTAAGTAAAATGTTTAACCGCAATGGCGCCATGACGCAAGGTTTCGCAAAGAGTCTTGGCGTTCCCTTGCGCCTTTGTTTCCTGGCGGTTAAATTCTTACCTCCCCGGACTATATAAGACTTCACGAATGGTAAAATTCTGCCCTTCTTCCTGATGTGATTGATTAGTATGCGGTGACCAGGTACTTACCTTCAGCGTCCTTTTCTTGAAGTCCATATCCAGAATTCGAAGCATTCCGTTACCCCCATTGACTGATCCCTTCACACCTTCCTGGTAATTCGCGAGCATTTGATAAACATAATAGCCTTGGTCATTGATGCTTACCAGTGTGCCCAATCCACCGTTTAGAACGTGACCAGAAAAAACAAACCTGATGTTGGGATGAGATCTGACAAGTTTTGTCCAGATTTCTTCTCCATCGTTTACACTACTATCTCCCCTGTCTTTTCCAACTCCATAGTTCTGAGGACGCCAGTTATCTCCAGGACCTTGTCTTGTGCTATCAGAGTATAGATATGAGTGAGTATTAAGAATAATAATCCTGTCAGAATACCTGTCTGCAATTTCTCCGGCCCATTTCAAAACTGAATTTCTTGGTCCGAACTCAAGAGTGATAATAACCCATTTTACTTTACCGGTTTGGATGAAATAATAAGCATTATCCAGTTTGCCTTCTTCAAAGACACCACCAAACCCGGGCAATGCAGACATCTGGGAATACGGAAAATATTGACCATATACCTTAGAGTTTCTTATATCAGCGTACTTTCCCGGAGCACTTCCCATATCATGGTTGCCCACCGCAAGAACGTATGGAACTTTGTTATTCAGTTTAGAAAAAGCATCCTGAACATTCTTCCATTCTTTATCGCTATTATTTTGTGTAAGATCTCCCTGCTGCAGCACCAGAGTAATATCCTTTGCAGATTTTGCGATCCAATCTACCTGCGCATGAAGGATCTCAGGATATTTTTCAGCATAGGTTTGAGTATCGGGTAATAGAACAATCCTTGCCTGGTGCTTCGTGGCATTGCAGGAGCAGAGCATCAGGAAAACAAATCCACTCCAGAGATAATTCATCATACACTATTTTATATGGGGACTTCTGAATCCTAATTTTTTCAAACCGCTTTGAATCTCGGGACAGCTCATAAAAAGATCCCATAGCATACCAGTCCGATAATTTTCCATCATCACCACTATCGGACCTTGATCAATAGCAAGATATTTCTTGGCAAACCAATTAAATTGTTCGCTGAAAGCATCATAAAATCCATAGATGCCGTATAAGCTATCCTTCATATCCTTGTACCAGTGCTTCATTGCCGCCATGGATTGACCAGGTGTATAAGGGAAGGATGAGAGTGCAGCTGTCGGTGAAATAACTCCGAAGTCTCCCTTGTTTGAAGGAGCATGTCCAGCATATCCTCTCATAGAATAACTTGAAGTAAGACCCCAGCTGTCAGGACCATAGCCCTTATATTTTTTGGGATTGTCAACGCACCATTGGTAATTGATCAATGCATGGTTTTTATTATGTTCCCAATAATTCGCGTATTGATCCACAAGTCCCCTTGGGTCTAATCCCAGATAGGAGTAGTGTGCCCAGAAGAGTGGTCCCCCATTCACAGCATTACCCTGCTGGCGCATTTGCATTTTATACCCGCCATAGGATGGGGGATTCTCTTTTATTTTTCCATTTTCTGCCCAGCCTTCATGATAAACCTCAGGAGGCACTCCATGCGTAGGAGAGGAAGCAGCCAGGATATACATGATGAGGCATTCGTTGTATCCACGTACTGGAAAATTCATCTCCCAATTATAATTGGGACTCCAATGCCAGTACAAAACATTCTTACCATTCCTGTACCAATCAAATTCAACTTCTTTCCAAAGCTTATCAATTCTCGCAGCTAGATTTTTTTCTTCCTGGCTTCCCTTTTGAAAATACTGTCTCACGCAGAGTAAACCCTGGATCATGAATGAGGATTCAACAAGATCACCACCATCATCACGTCTGCTGAATGGTTTTACTTTACCCGTTTCACCATTCCACCAATGTGGCCAGGCACCATGAAAGCGATCAGCTGTTTCAAGGAAACGAACAATTTTTTCTAACCGCACTCTTCCCTGCTCTCTTGTTATAAATCCATTTTGAATTCCAACAAGTATCGCCATCACGCCAAATCCTGCGCCTCCACTTGTGACTACATTCTTATCGTTCTGAGGATAGATATTGTCTGCGTGAAAACGCTCCCTTGCAAGTCCACTCACAGGTTCGGCTCCATCCCAGAAATACTGGAAGGTTTGTCGCTGCACTTCGAGAAATATGTTTTTATCTTCTCCTGATAATTTTACTGACTGACGAGAGTTCTTTTGTGCTGTTGCACAGGAGAGGAGCAGGAAAAGCGATGCGACAGAAAGAAATGAATTCGAACTCATTTTCTGAATAATAAAAGATAGACCATATCCACAGACTTTTTGATACTTGTATCTGTGGATATGGTTACATCCTGATCAATGATTTATTTATTTGCCTTACCGAGATTGTAAAGTGACTTGATATGTGCGTCAGGAAGAGGAATATTGAAAACCCTTAATTCATCTATCTGACCAGTCATGGGTGCAAAACTAACATCAGCATTGACCGCCTTCCCAGGTATTCCATTGTAGTTAGATCCTATTATGACCTCACTAGGCTCATAGGATTTGAAAAGACTATTACCTGTGCCTCTGTTTGGAAATCCGCCCACCTTAACTCCATCTGCCCAAATATCAAAGACACCTGTTGAACCATTATAGGTAAGCACGATATGGGTCCATTTATCCATGCCAATTTTGGGGGACAGGTTGTTGTTCAGATTATCCTGCGTACCTCCGCCTACCGTTAAAAATGTTGGTTGGATCCTCAATATATCAGTGTTTGTGGCTGGAAAAGAGTTTGTATTCAATGCAAAATTGATATTTCCATTAAACATGCCGGGTCTTGCGATTTGAAAAAGCATCGTTCTCTTAGACCCATTATTCAGGATCTTGATCCAAACGCTGATTGAAAAACTCTTGAGCGAATCAGTTTTGAATGCCGAAAACTGAGTAGGATAATATAAGTAGCCTGATGTCAGACTTAACGCTTTTCCTTTAACGCCACCTGCTACAAATGCATCATTGGCTGATTGGCCAGGTGCTGTATTGCTTTTTGTTTCATTCTTGGTATCGTCAAAAGTCCAGTACGCTACCAGTTTGCTCGGAAAAATTTCGTCCGAGCTGTTATACCCATCGATGGTACCAGCGTAATCCGCAGGAGAAACATCCGGCAGATTGTTTGGATTCCCATCCTTCTTGCAAGAGATGGCCAGCGCAACAATCATCGCAAAACAACCCACTTTGCCAGTATATATTTTTAAACGATTCATTTTTTATTATTTAAATTTTTAAGATCAATATCCTGGATTCTGCGTCAACACACCCTTGCTTAAATCAATCTGTGCCTGAGGTATCGGCAACAACACATCTCTTGTATTGTTGAAATTGGTTTTGCCTGCGGCATTTAGCACAGTAGCGGCAACTCCCCACCGAACAAGATCGAAAAAGCGATCATGTTCCATTGCAAGTTCAATTCTGCGCTCCCTGCGGATTGCATCTCTCAATAGTGCCTGGTCTGTGGTTGTTACTGCAGGAAGAACAGAAGCGTTCCCCGCTCTTGCTCTTAATCTTACCATTTCCAATTTTGCAAGTGCCTCACCTGTATTTCCGATTTCGTTAGCAGCTTCTGCATACATCAATAAAACATCTGCATATCGCAAAATCCTTACGTTCATCCAATAACCAAATCTGTTCCCAATAGATGACCGGAGTGAAGGATTAGAATAGACCTTATTATTATATCGAGGATTCGGTAGACCTACAGGAATGTTTTCACCATAAATGGTTGTGAAGGTTGTTGTAGGTGTACTTGTATATAAAATCGTCCTCGCCTTCCTTGGATCATTTGCTTCATAGGCCGCTTCCAATTGTGTGCTTGGAGTATTCCAGCCCCAACCAAGATCCCATAGACCCGCTCCCCTTACACCCTGAATTTGCGCATATTGCACGCCGTTTGCCTGAGGAGTAGTACTGTTTGCCGTTGCCTGAACTTCAAATACTGACTCTGGACTATTCTCTCCTTCTTCCCTGAAGATCTTATCGTATGTAGTGGATAAGTTATATTGATTTGAAGAGATGACAAGACCAGCAGCTGCCATTGCTTCGGCCCATTTCTTTTGTGTCAGGTAAACTTTCGCAAGAAGGCCATTGGCAGCACCTCTAGTTGCACGTCCTACAAATTTTATATCCCAACTAAATGGCAACACACCAGCAGCAAATTTGAGATCGTTTTCAATAGACACATAAATTGCCGCAGCACTACTTTGTGGAACATTACTCTGAGAAGCAGAATTAGTAAAAACAGAATCCACCAGAGGTACCCGACCAAATAAACGAACGAGCATAAAATAACTATAAGCCCGTATGAATTTTGCTTCTCCCTCCGCCACTGATTGTTGCTCAGGTGTCGCAACTATGTCCTTATTATTCTTGATCTGATCCAGAACAATGTTGCATTTATTGATCATGTTGAAATATCCTGTCCATAATGTATTGGTGTACCCGTTACTTGGAGAGACAGGGAAATTGTCACTATCTATCGCATCAGCTCCTCCATCTGCGGGCGTGCTTCCTTTGTCGGCATCATCACTGCGTATGCTTGTAGCTGCAATGAATGATTGACTATGTACATTGAAAGACCTTAACTCGGAATATGCTCCAAACAAATAGGTGTCGTATGGACCAGATCCACCAGGATAAGGATAGGTTTCCTGTGTGTACTGTCCCTGGGGTGCTCTATCCAGGAAGTTCCTTTTACAGGATGCAGAAACAGAAATTACTGCAAGGACCAGAAGGACCAATCGCAGATTTCCAAGGGTTTTGCTATGAAGTTTCATTGCTTAAAAATTAGAATGAATTAAAAGGTTATGTTGACTCCCAGTGAATAAACAGCAGGGACAGGATATGTTCCATTATCTGCTCCACTTGCTGTGGGATTTCCAATAGATGCTTCCGGTGTATAGCCGGTAGTCCTGCTAAAGGTTGCAATATTCTGTCCACTGAAATAAAGCCGCAACTGCTTAATTCCTGAACTACCTAAAATGCGGGATGAAAAATTATACCCGATCTGTGCGGTGCGAAGTCTGAAATAATCTCCTGGCTCAAGGAAATAAGAGCTGAATAAGAAATTATTTCCACGAGTATTATCCAGGATTGGCTCTACGTTCGAAGTACCTGCACCTGTCCACGCGTTCAGCCGATTGGTTTCATAATTCAACACGGCAAATGTTGCAGTACGTCTTTGAGTATAAATCTTGTTACCAGCAACACCCTGACCTTCAATTAAGAAATCGAAGCCTTTATAACCTAATGATATACTAGCTCCAAAATTATAGGTAGGGAATGGCGTGCCCAGATATGTTCTGTCCTTGGAATCAATAATGCCATCACCATTAATATCTTCAAACGCGATATCTCCGGGCAATGAATTAGAGAAGCCGGCTCGCTTGTCGAGATCAGCTACAACCTGGTAAACACCTACCTGTCTGTAACCATAAAAATAACCTATTGACTGACCGGTTTCAGTTTTGTTGACTCCACCGTTTCCAAGTATCTGGAAGCTGATATTATCTCCAATTGATTCCACTTCATTTTTATTATAGCTAAAGTTGGCTCCAAGTCGGTAAGTAAAATCTCCTCCAATTCTGTCATTCCAGCCAAGGCTCACCTCAATACCCTTATTTGTAATTGTTCCAAGATTTGTGCGGTATGAATAACTACCTGCTGTACCTGGAAGCGTGAGTGTCGTGAGGATATCTCTTGTGGTCCTGTCGTAAAAAGTGATTTCAGATGTTAGTCTGTTTCCAAAGTTTCTTGCATCAATTCCAATATCAATACCTCTCACAACTTCCCAATGTAAATTTGGATCGGGAACATATGCCGGAGCAACAGATCCGTAAACGTTGTCACCAAATACTCCAACATTTGCTGTGTTCAATCCAGGTAGATAAAGATTGGATGGAAGGCCCAGTCCACTTCCTACAGTACCCCAGGCACCACGTAGTTTTAGAAAATCGAAAGATTTTACATTTCCGAAAAATTCTTCTTCACTCACAACCCATCCAAGACCAATGCTTCCAAAATTTCCCCATCTGTTATCTGGTGAAAATTTCGAGCTGCCGTCTCTTCTGAATGTAAGGTTGGCCAGATACTTATTATCAAATGCATAGTTGATCCTTCCAAACATGGAGATATAGGATTCTTCTCCTCCGCTGCCACCGTTGGTAGTCGGGTTGTTTGCATTAACAACGCCCAGGTACCAGAAGTTGGGATCATCAGGTATATTGATCGTTGTGTCGGTTCTGTTCCCTGATATGGCCGAAGTGCCTTGAAAGAGAGTTGTGAAACCAGCAAGGGCAGTTATTTTATGAACGCTATTGATGGTTTTGTCCCAGGTAAGAGTATGATCCTGCTGGAACTTACGGAACTCTGCCTGGCTTTGGCCGACTCCGGTTCTTGCTGCTGTATTGAAAGTTGTATCAGTTCTTGCAGCTCCTTCTCCAAGGTTCACAACTCTAAATGGCAAAGGAGTATAACTTCTGCTGTTGTTAAATCCGAGATCTGTATAGAAGGCTGATCTCCAGGTAAAATTCTGAAGGAATTTGAATTCACCGAAAATACTTCCTATAACACGATATCCTTTATTAATAGAATTGTCAGTGTTCTGATCTAACCTTGAAACAGGATTACTCACCTGGGCTCTTTGAAAAGAAGGAGTGCTATAGTAAAGTCCTTCACCTGCCTTGATTGGAATAATGGGAGCTGCCCAGAGTGCATTATTCAGATCTGCACCTGGATTATTTTGGATGAAATGGAACCCAGTAATATCTCCTCCGATCCTGATACCCTTCGTAACTCTAATTTCCTGGTTGAATCTCGCGACATACTTCTGGAACTTGTCGAATTTCAACACACCTTCCTGCACATTGTATCCAAGGCTGAATAAGGTTGAACCTTTTTCGCCGCTATTAGAAATACTGATAGAATTATTATTGATCAATGCAGTCTGGAAGATCTCATCCTGCCAATCTATATCTGCATTATAATTGGTATAATCAAAAGCTGCAGCATTCAAATTAGCAAGTTGGGCATTGTATAATTTTTTGAAGCCCGCAGCATCAACCACATCAATCTTGTTGTTTACCTTCTGTACCCCAACGATACTTTGGAAGCTTACCCTGGTTTGTCCTTTTGCAGCTCTTTTCGTAGTAACGATGATAACTCCATTTCCACCCTGCAAACCGAAAATGGCAATAGAGGATGGATCTCTTAATATTTCTATGTTCTCAATATCTGCTGGATTGAGGTAGTCGATATTGGTTTGAAAAACCCCGTCCACAACAAAAAGCGGATCTGCATTATTAGTACTGTTGACTCCACGAATCCTTACTGTTGGAGAAGCTCCTGCCCTGCCACTATTCACGACGGTAAGTCCCGCAACCTTTCCCTGCAAGGAGGAAACAGGATTGGTATTTGGCATTTTTGCAAGTTCATCACCTTTAATTGAAGTGATGGAACCTGTTACATCTCTTTTTTTCTGGGTACCATAACCAACCACTACAATCTGATCCAATTGCGAGGTTGAAGCAATCAATGAAACATCGATAGAGGTTCTTCCTCCAACAGCAATTTCCTGAGTATTGAATCCAACATAGCTAAAAACCAGAGTTGAATTTTCATCAGGAACTGTGATTGAGTAGTTACCGGTTGCGCTGGTGGTAGTCCCTACAGTTGTGCCTTTGATAGTTACAGACACATCAGCCATTGGGTTTCCATCAGGACCTGATACCTTCCCTGAAACGCGCACTTCGGCCAATTCTCCTTCATTTACATCGCTGGTTCCCTCTTTCAGAACAATCAGGTTGTTATCCAGAATGCGATAACTAATACCATTCTTAACTAATAATACCTGCAACAGATCTGCTATGGCTACATCCTTTACATTCAAATCAACTTTTGGCTTGTTTGCAATTACAGCTTCATTGTACATGAAGTGGTAATTCGTTTTTTTCTCAATGGCATTCAATGCTTTTTTCAGATCCGTAGATTGAATGTTCAAAGTGATCTTATCCTGGGAATAGGTTTTCGCTGACACCTGGAGGCACGCAAGCATTGCGAAAATGAAAGTCAATTTCACCCTCCTGATATCATTTAAATGAAGAAGCCTGTAAAAAACACTTCTGATTTTCTTTTTCTCCATAACTGCAGCTTTTAATATTGATTATAAATTCCAGATTTCAGTTGTTTTGATGAGTGCGAACATGATTATTTCATTATTATAATGGAATTGGATTTAATAGTATAGTGAAAACGTGTTGTCATCTGGAGTTCTTCAAGAGCCTCCTGGATTGATTCATTAGTGAAGGTTCCGCTCAGTCGCTGGTTTGCAATTTCATCATCACGAAATTCAATGCTCACTGCATACCATCTTTCCATTTTTTCTGCTAGCTCAGCAAACGATTCATTTTCGAAAACAAGTTTGTTGTCCACCCATGAAGTCTCTATAATGATATCGTCGTTGTTGTGGGTTAATTGACTTAGAACTACAAGATCTCCTTTCTTAAGACCTTTTTTACTCACCTCCTGCTGCTCATCAGCCACAATCAGTTTTTCATCAGGGTTCAATACAAATGTTTCTCCTGGTCTTTTATCGATAGTAATTTCAACCTTACCCCTGATTAAACTGGTCACAGTTGTCTTTTCGTCGGGATAAGATTTGATATTAAAGGCGGTGCCCATCACCTTTACCTGCACTCCCCTGGCCTTAATTTGAAAGGGCAGCGAACCTTTTCTTACTTCAAAAAAAGCCTCACCCGTTAATGTTGTATTTCGGTTTTTGATACCAAATTGCTTATCGTAGGTTAGTTTACTGTTGGCGTTCAACCATACCTCACTGCTATCTGGCAACAATAACCTGGTTCTGTTGCCCATGGTGGTTGATACTTCACCAGTAAAACTTTTGTCCGGAACGGGAGGTTCCTCGGAATTACTACCTGAATATCTCCATAGGATTGCCGAAAAAATGAGGACGCAGACTATCGAAAGGGAAAAAAGTAAAACTCGTTTTCTTTTTAAGGTAGGATTAACTGAGTCGAATGGCTTATATATATCTGCAGCAATTTCCAGGCCTGTGAAGCCGCTTTTGCTCTTCTTTAATTTTTCAAGGTGTAATTCAAAGGCTGTTTCAGCATCCAGATTCGCCGATTCCTGTGAACCCTGCTTCCATAGATTCTCCAATTGCCTGGCTGAATAAGCCAATTCGGGATACTCGCTTATCAATTGTTCAAGCTCTTCAAGCTCTGAAGGCAGGGCCTCGCCAGAAAGTTTTTTTGACAGCAAATTCCAGAACCGGGTATTAGACATCTGCAGGCTTATCCTTTAAGGACAGGAAATAGCATCATTTACCCCCAAGAAGGACTGAAATTAATTTAAGGCTGGACTTACAAGGTTGAATTGAATGGAACTTCCTATTTTCTTAATAGCGATGGTCATCTGATTTTCTACTGTTTTGATGGAGAGGTTAAGAAGGTTAGCCACCTCCGAATATTTAAACCCGTCTTCTTTGATCAATTTGAAAATGAGCTGGCATCTTGGTGGAAGATCCTTGATGGCCTTGTCAATTTTTTTGATCATTTCAGAGGAAATCATCAATTGTTCAGGATCAGGATAAATGCTGTTGACCTCAACAACGGCCTCATCCAGAGAATATACCATCATTTTCTTTTCCTTCAAAAACCGGTTTATCGAAAGATTCTTTGTTATGATATAGATGTATAGATGCAGATTTTCCACCCTTGCCAACGAGTGCCTGCCGTTCCAAAGCTTGACAAACACATCTGAAACCACTTCCTCAGCTGATTCTTTTGAACGTGTGAAACTGGAAGAAAAACTAATAAGTCTGGAGTGATATAATAGAAACAATTCCTTGTAGGCAATCACATCATCGTAAAGCACGATCCTGTTGACCAGTTTATCTATTTCTGAAATTGCAAGCATGCTAGTTGATGTGACGTCAAATGTAAAAAAAATCAGGAACTCTAGCTTATAATATCGACATGCTCGATCGTCGGTCGTGAATCGTGAGACGTGAGTTGTGAACGGAGAGCATGGCGTCCATTGTGCATTCATTACTTCCCCTGCGATACTAACAGCTTACGATTGAGCCTATTTTATTTCACGCAAAGACGCCAAGTTTGTCAAGACGCAACGGAGTATCACTTTGCGCTCTTTGCTCCCTTTGCTTCTTTGCGTGAAAATTCTTACGACTGAGGACTCACGATTAAATGAAATGTTTTTTTCATAAATTCAGATAGGATTTTTGTTCAAATGGGATTCGTCATTCCAGGTAATTCTTTCCTTGAGAATTGTGGCTTTAATTAAACCTTAAACTCCTATAAATGAAGATCTCGATCTTTCTCAATTGCCTTTCATTGAAGCGCAGTATTCAAAGAACCGCATTCTTCATTCCTCTATTTCTGATCTCTCTCGGCCCACCGCCTGATTACCCAAGACTTCGTGTTCCTCCTGCATTTATTTCACCCTCCCGTGAGCCAGGACAAATCCTTTTAGATGGATTAGTGACGAAAGTTTCACTCTTTCATGGAGGAGGTGATGATGAAGCTGATTGGCATGTTTATATCGCTTTAAAAAGAGAAGATAAAGATATACTCAGTGATTACCTGACGAGCAGTGGCGTTTATCACAAGGTAGATTTCAGTACCATTTACTCTGAAATAATGGTTTTGGATAAATATTCAAACCACATTGGAGATGAAAAATTCTATCCGGCAGATTTCACTCTACCCTTACTTCTTTTCAAATCAGGCAGCAGACATCCTGCCTGGGAATTCGGCCTGCATTCGACACGAGTACAAAGCGAAGAAAAAAATTACACCAACAATTCAAGATTGAGAGGTGGCCGGGTTTATCTACAGGGTGCTTATGTGAATGACAAGGAACATTACGGGGTTGACGTAGTCGCCAAAAAGGTTTACATGAAGAAAGCAGAAATTCATCCATTGGATGGAATGGCCTTCGCAATGGATGAGGACGGAAGTGTTTACTCCGCCAAATATGGTGAACAGGGCTGGGCACAATCATATGTTAGATGGCGTGTAGCTTTTTTTGCCAACTCGGGATACCATCGGATAAATGGCCATGACTATTTGAAAAAAGACCGGACCACTACTTTTTACCTTGACCTCCCTGCTAATGCATACGCTGGAGCTGAGAAAGGTGCTGTTGACATTAGATTACTGAAAGAGCAACAACAGTTATGGGATGGTAGTAGAGAAATTTATTATTCTGGAAAGGGTTGGAGATCCACTGAGCCTGGTGTTATAGTGGAAGATCCATCTGATGGACGAAAGAAATTGAAAGTGACCGCTACAATGGCCAGACCGAATAAATACGGTGGAATAGTAGTTATTGATTACATCATTCGGGTAAGGGTTACACCGAAGGTGGGGAAATAAATAATGGAGAAAAGTTTAACCGCTAGGGCGCAAGGACGCGAGGGTTCGCGAAGGGCTCGAAAAGTATTGAATTATAATAGGAGGAACTATTCCTTACCGATGAAACTCTGGAGGTCTTTTTTATCATAATAAATTCCACTTCCACTCATTTTGGTCAGACCGTAGAACAATCCATAATTTGTTTTTATGCCATACTTACTTTTTAATTTTTCATGCAGCGCCTGATTGATCTCTTTGTCATTGACCATCATTTTACTTTCATTAATTGCAAACCAGTCTACCGAAGCAGCATTTTCAACAACACCTGCCTGTACTAGTTCCTGAATAACATCCTTGATTCTTTGGGCATCTTTTTGCCAGTCCGCATTTTCTGCAGTCTCCTTTTTTATTTTAATATTTTCAGATACTGACTGGTTACTTAATTTATCTACACCTGGCTTTGTTTTTCCATCTTTTACAACCAATTTACTGCCAGGCATCAGTTTTTCTTTTTTAGGTGAAATGTTTCTTACGGACTCGCTATTCTTCTTATCGTCCAACCTGTGACCAAGCATAAGAGCTTTCTTCTTATACCGTTCCTGAATAAAATCTTCAGCCTTAATAAAAATATTCTGGTAATTGCTTAGCTGGTTAGCCGGGATGGATTGACCGTTAACAGACAGAGCTATCATTTGATTATTTGTTCTGGTCACTCTAAACGTTGTTGCATTATTGTCTATTATTTCATATGTATGAATTGGATCCCTGGGATCATTTGTTTTATCAAATCTTAAACTTATAAATACATTGTTGCTAACAGATGATTTTATCGTTGTCCTTTTTTTGTCAGGAAATGTATCAGTTTCGTTAGCTGAAATAAAAGTTTCATTGTTTAGTAATTTGGTATCCTGGGGCATTATCAAAGTGCTCTGAGGAATTTTGTATACTTCCTTTTCAGCCTTAGTCTTTATAATAAATCCACATGCAGATAAGATGATTACACCCAATACAAGAATCGTGCGTTCTATAATGTTTAGTTTTTTGTTTTCGTTGTAGACTAGTCTTTTTACCCTGTCAAGGATGTAATTTCTTTGTCCTGCAAAGCCAATTGCATAGCTCTTATTCATTGTATATTCATGGAAAGAAACCAACGCATCCAGGTAATTCCTTTTATCCGGCATGTTTGCAACAACTATATCATCACAGCAATTTTCTCTTTCCTCTCGAATAAGGGTGGAAATCCATAAGACTGCCGGATTGAAGAATAGCACAGCCTCTGCCAAACTTTGGAGAAAGTTAACTATGTAATCTTTGCGTCGTATGTGAGCCAGTTCATGCAATAGAATGGATTCTACCTGATCTGCGGGCAGATTGGCCAGGAGTCCAATGGGTACAAGAATTAAAGCCTTTAAATATCCCACTGTAACAGGGGTTTTAACCAGCATCGATTCAAAGAGGAGTACCTTCTTAGTAATTCCGAGTTTGTTCTTCAATTCTTCCAGCTTGTTTATCCATGTAACAGAAGGTTGATGAATATACAGGGTCCTGATACGGTTGACCTTGTATATTCCCATAATGACATTTATGCATTTGGCAAGAAAAAATATGAACCAGAGTAGTACTACGAATGAAGCGTTTCGATTTAAGAAATTTATTATGCCTGTGATATCAAAGCTTGATTCTTCAGTTATAATTGTAGTACTCTGGTAATTATGGTCACTGGACTCAAGGCGAAGAAGCATAGCCTGGTCGCTGGGCATATCTTGAGGAATGAATAAATTATATTCCATGTAAAATGTGAGCCCCGCACCCAAAAGAATGAGGATGAAAAGTGCAGACAGCAGATTATAGCGTAACCTGGAGCGGGCGTGCTTTGTGTAAAAAACAATAACTCCTGCAATCACTGCTGCAATCAGACCTTGCCACAGCGAGTGGATTAATGTCCAGCATAAGGATCTGATCAATTCTGCAGATATCAGTTGGAGCGTGGTAAGTATCTGCATGGTGTTATTTCTTATCGAGTTTCTTAAGAAGATTCCTTATTTGGTCAATTTCGATTGCTGATGGTTTTTTTGATCCCAGCAATTGCATCATCAGATTAGCCGAAGAGCCCTTATAAATAGTATCAACAAAACGATGAAGGATCTGCCTCTTGGTTTTTGCTTCATCAGCGGCTGCGCTGTAAATATGCTGCATCTGGCTTTCATCACGTATTACTAACCCCTTATCCGCCATAATCTGCATTGTCTTCAAGGTGGAGCTATATTGAACCTCTCTTACTTTCTTATTCAGATGTTCATTTACAGTACGCACCGATGAGGGTCCGTTATCCCAAAGCACCTGCAAGATCTCAAGCTCTGATTTAGAGGGCTCAGCTGCCGGAATATCTTTCATATTATTCTTCATTTTTTAAAGATAGGAATGGATTCCTAGACTGGCGTCAATTCTATTACTTAAAATGCCGGGCGGTATAAAATGATTGTTCAATGGTAGGAAACATTTCCTAGGTTTATATATTTTTGTCCTAGGAATCAATTCCTAGGTTATAATTTCATCAATAAACCTTTTAGTATGAAAATGATTTACAGCAAATTTATTTTAAGCATCAAGGACAGCCCACCTGCCATACTCAAAGCATATGAGCCTTAATAATTAAAATTTAAAAAATAGCTATGTCATTATTGTCAAAAATTTTCGGAGTATTATTTATTCTTTCACATATATCGGCCATGTCCCAAAGTGTGGGCTCTCTTTCCGGTATACGCAGGGAACGTCTGGATTCTCTTTTCACATATTTGGAAGCTAATGATCTGTTTAACGGCTCTGTGCTCATCTCGGAAAAAGGGAAGGTGATCTATAAACGTTCAGCCGGGTATGCTGTTATGGAAACCAAAATTCCCAATACCGATACCACATTGCAAAACATTGCTTCGGTTTCGAAAGCATTTACTTCGGTAGCAATCTTGCAACTGGTAGAAAAAAGAAAGATCAACCTTGATTCGCCGGTAAGCAGCTATATCACTTCATTTCCATATTCAGAAATAAAGATCAGGCATTTACTCTCCCATTTTTCAGGACTGCCCCGGGCAGAAGATTTTGAACAACAATACAAGCGGGAACACCCGGAAGAAGTACTTACAAATGCAAAACTGTATGAACACATGCTGCAGCGGAAAGACAGCTTAAGCAGCCGACCGGGAGATCGGTTTGGGTATAATAATATGAATTATGTTTTGCTGGCGATCGTTATAGAAAAGATCTCCGGGCTTTCTTACCTGGAATACATGAAGAAAAATATTTTTGTTCCTGCAGGCATGAAAAGAACTTATGTACGAAGACCTGACCAGCCAAATACGTCGCGCTATATTATTCCTGCTGCATGGTACAGTGGCTATGTTTCTGTTGACTCATTGGATCCAACTCGCTATGATACTTATTATAATTTAGGGGGAATGTTGGGCCCGGGTAATATTATCTCTACACTGCAGGACCTATATGCCTTTGACCAGGCGCTTTCAAAGGGAAAACTTTTATCTCTTGCGGTACTTCGCCAGGCATGGCAGCCACCGGTTCGTAATAATGGAGAAGTATTTCTTGGGCCAAGTAAACATACTTATGGGTTAGGATGGAATATATTGTATAATCAATATGGAGATACGGTGGTTTTTCATGATGGTAATATTCCCGGCGTCAATAGTATCCTTTATAAAAATCTTACGAAGGATCAAACCATCCTATGGTATACGAATGCAACTTCCCCTGGTTTCTTTCAAAAGATTTATTCCATCTCGAATATATTAAATGGACAGCCTGCACTTCAAATACTAAAAACGGGAAAGAAAAAATCGGTGGTGGACGCATATGCAAAGGTTTTAGTGAACGAGGGCATAGATCAGGCTGCGTTAACCCTGAACGCTTTAATGGCAGATACAGCTAACTATTATATGAATGAACTAGCGATGAATTCACTCGGTTATGATCTGCATTTCAAAGGAAATTTTGAGCGGCATAATGACTATGCTCTCGAAGTGATGAAAATAAATATCTTATTATATAGGTCGGCGAATGCATTTGATAGTTATGGTGATGTGCTGATGTTCACAGGTAAGAAAAAAGAAGCCATTCGTGCTTACCAACGATCCCTTATGCTGAATCCTAATAATACCAATGCGAAGAAAAATCTTGCAATTTTAGAAAAATAATTTAAAGAATCCAGTCGAGGCGTGAGCATTTCCTGCGCTTGACCGCCAAGACACAAAGGAGCGAAGAAGCGCAAAGAGCCTTGCGGTACTTTACGCCCTGGCGACCTGGCGGTTAAAAAAATGTTTAGCGCAAGTTCTTTCCTTTTTGCTTGGACTCGGGAAACCTACTTTGAAATTCTTTAATGCTTAGAATTTTTGCATTCGATGTTATATCAGATGACCCACAATCCCAGCCAGTATAGTATGTTTTTCTATTAATGTTCGACTGAGCATCTCGATATGAATAAACCAATCCGTTATTGAGTATGTTGTATTCCTGATATTGCCAGGATCTTATTGGATAAATTTGATAAGGATACTGAGGCCCAGGAAAGTAAAAACCGATCACCACATTTTTCAATTGGTGATGGATTGGAAAGCGAAAAAGATCCATATACTCCAATAGTCGCAACTGAGATGTCAAAAAGTGTGAGGGAATCATATCTGTAACGGGCAAATCATAATCGTATTCCAAGTGCATACGAAACTCTTCATCGCTGTCGACCTGATTAAGGTTACCGTAACTATCATAATGGAACCGGTATTTGCGAAATGCGTTATTACCTCCAGGGGTTACATGAAAAATACTAACTAATGAATCAAGCCGCTTATTAGTATAGTAATAGTAGCTGGTGTCAATCATCCCCCCATGTACCTCAGGATGTTCTGAATCCAGGTCACTATAAGTTGCAATTGGGTTTTGAAGATCATCGAGAGTGACCCGCATAACGGTTTTGTTATATAAAACGTCCCTCAGAGAAACTTGCTTTTTATTGTGGTAGATCAATTGCCCGTACTCAAGATCTAATTCATATTCATTGTGTGAAACATCGGGGAATGGACCAAGATATGCTTTCAGATAAGCGAGCTTGCCATCGGGACCGTACCATCGTTGCATAAGTGTTTGCCAATCCCGGATGCCATTATGCCATTCAACATAGAGGCCAAGAACTGTGGCTCGACATCCATGATTGATTATCGGTGCTGAGTAAATTTGCTCTTGCCCTTCAGATTCGGACAATTGTTTTTTACAACTGGATAAAATCAAAGAAAGAAAGATGATTTGAAAGGCCTTCTTACCCGCATGGAAAGGTTTCATATTCTCAGGTTTAACAATTAGGAAAGAGAGGAGATTAGGGTGGGTGAAATGGAAGGTAGGAAAGTTTATCTCGATTTCATGCGTTACCCGCAAGAACGCGAAGACACTCAAAGACACTTTGCGAACCTTGGTGCCCTGGCGTCTCTGCGGTTAAAAAAAAATGCCAATTTATGCCTATCGCAAGTTTTTTCATTTTTGTTTGGACTCGGGAAACCTACTTTGAAATTCTTTAATGCCCAGAGTTCCGGAGCTTAACCGCTAAGGCACAAGGACGCAAAGGATCGCGAAGAGTCTTATATATTTTTGCGCCTTTGCTCACTTTGCTTCTTTGCGAGAAGGTTTTAAACACTTGAAGCGTATAGCTAAACATAAAAAAAGGCCGACCTCTGTCGACCTCCTGCTCCCCCTTCTGGACTTGAACCAGAGACCCTCTGATTAACAGTCAGATGCTCTAACCAACTGAGCTAAGGAGGAATATTTTTGTCCCGTCCATCCCAAATCCCGATATCGCTTCGCTCATCGGGACCTTGAAAATCTCCTGCTCGTTCCTCGCAGCGATTTTCTACGGCCAACTGAGCTAAGGAGGAATATTTCTTGCTTACCATTCCAAATAAGGAGGAATGGGGTGCAAATTTAGAGATTTTACGGTCCCGGCAAAATTTTAGGGAGAAAAGACCTGCTAAAAAATTAATACCTCTGCCGTTAAAAACTACGAGGCAGGTCCTTAAATTTCTGTAATATGAATGTTGATCTATTTGCCTTTAACACCGACCAGCTTTTCAATGGGTTCAGAAAACCTATTCATAATAATAAGTCGTAACGCGCCCAAGTTGATTATTCACATAATATTCCATTTTCTCAGTCTTTCCTGTGAGACTGTTATAAACGTAACGTTCCTCCTGTGAGGGGGAGCCTGTTGGCATGGTGATTTTGCTTAATAGACGGCCGGCTGCATCATACGTATAATCAGTTTGTGTAACTACTGGCGCATTCGGAGCAACATACTGTTTTTCAGATGAGATTTTACCCGCTGCCGTGTATTCTGTAACAGCAAATCCATAACTCCTGAATCCAAGATCTTGGTTGATATTCAGAATCGACTTTTCAACCCTATTAGAAATATATTGATAGGTTACATGTTCAGTTGTGTCCCGGTTGTGATTGAGCTTGGTTGAACTGATAAGTCGCCCAGGTGCATCATACTTAAAATTGTCAATGTAGGTGAAGGTTCCGTAATTCGGAGTATGGTAGGTAGAATCCTTTATAAGTTGTTTCGCAGCATTGTAAAAAGAGTAATCTGCGCAACCTGGTTCCCTTTGAGATAACGATATGAAACTGTTGGGAGCGTATCATCCTGATATTGATCCTGGAAAGCCCAATAGTATCCAGAAGTATATAATACAGGGATGGTATTTTCTAATCTTAAGCGTTTTCCTTTGGAATTATAGGTACTCACATTTATCATCCCAGCATTTTGCGTTCCTGTTAGGAAGGTGGTATCAAAGGTCACAAGCTCAAATTCGTTATAATATGAAACACGAATAATGGCACCTGAAACATCCCTCTGAACGGTGCGTTTTAGAAGAGGATCAGCTTGTGGTTTGGGATAGATATTTTCCCTGGAGCAAGAAAACACTAAAATCGCAGCACATACAACGGCCACTATATTTCTCATTAAACAAGAGTTTGGCGGACCAAAATACAATCCCATTGCTGAATAAAAAAGCAAATCAGATTATTAATCCTCCGGTAGGCTCAATTGCACTAGTAATAGAGATTTTGCGTGGTCTTTGTGTTAAAAAATTAGAATGGAAGAAGTTGAGAAGTTAAGAAGTTAGAGAATTAGTATCGCAGAAAACGCCATGAATTCGCAAAGAACGCAATGAAGAATCATCAATAAGTCAATTTTCCTTCGCGACCTTTGCGTGGCCTCTGTGATCTTTGCGTTACAAAAAAATAGAATGGAAGAATTTGAGGAGTAAGAAGTTTGAGAATTAAAAAAGAACTCTTCAATTTGCATTTTACATTTTTCATTTAAACGTCTCTATTAATTAGTATCGCAGAGAACGCCATGAATTAGCAAAGAACGCAATGAAGACCAGGATTTTCCTCCGGGCAGCATCAAAAAATCCATTCTCTGCGTAACTCTCTTACCTCCCTTTCTCTGCGGTGAAAAAAAATCAAGATAGAATTAGAAATTACCAATAGTTTCTTAACGCGCTTTGCGTGATCTCTTTGATCCTTGTGTTACAAAAAATTAGAATGGAAGAAGTTGAGGAGTTAAGAAGTTAGAGAAATACAAAGAATTCTTCATTTTACATTTTGCATTTCTCAATGTTTAGGAATTAATCTCTATTTAGGGAAAACTCGTAAGTCATCATCGCTACTACACCCCAGTCGTTATAGGAACTATTCAGGCTTTTTGAAACCGCAAGACCAAACTCAAATCCATTGGGCTTGCTCCAAATGAGGCCGGGGGTGAAATTGAATATCCTCTCTTCTTCCTTCTCTGAAGTGATCTCAAAAGTCGCACTGAATCTGCCGAAGTTAAAAACTGAAGCAACTCCATAGTTCAATACAATTTCTCCTTCCGAAAATTCTGATTGCAGGTTTGTGTGTATCTGGATATGTCCGAACTGTCTTGCGGCAACTACAAAAGCTTCCCATGAAGTTTCAGAAATGTAGGGGCGAATTATTCTGGAAGATGTTTTTAAAGGAATCCCCAATCCTGCAGATAAAGAAAAAGGACGATTAGCCTTAATGATATTATACAGTATGCCAACTTCTGAATTACCAAAGCCCCTGATGGTTTCCTGTTTCGAAAAAGTCGAAATAATATATGGAACTTCCAACTCTAATTGCAAACGATCTGTAATACCATATTCAACCGAGAATGGAATAGATAACTGTCTGTACCGGCTCTTTGTGAATAATGGCTTCAGCGTAAATTGAACTTCATTTTTCTCCTGAGAAAATACCGTTTCGGCCAGGAAGAATTCCTGTAAATATTCATCCATCTCCAATTTAACCTGCGCCCGGGAAACACTGTAAGAAAGAAAATTAATTATGCAGCACATAAATAAAGGCAGAACAGCTTTTGTGCTAAATGTTTTCATAGGGATAATGCATTAAATGTGAAATCAATTTGCTTGTCCGGATTACTTAGAATAGCCTCTGTTGATTAGGCTCTTTGCTGAGTCCTATCATAATATTTATCTAAAGCCAAATCGATTTCCTCTCGACGGAAGGGTTTAGAAATATAATCATTCATTCCTGAGTCCAGGCAACGTTGCTTGTCTTCCTTCATGGCATCAGCTGTCAGTGCAACTATGGGTATCCTGGACTTTGGTCCGTTTAGTCTTCGTATCATTCGGGTAGCGTCCAATCCATCAACCTCAGGCATATTGACATCCATAAAAATCATTGAAGGAGAATAGATCTCCAACATCTCCATCGCATGCTTGCCACTGACCGACTCGATAACACTAATTCCCATCGATTTTAAAATTGCCGAAATCAGAAACATATTCATGGGCTCGTCTTCCACAATCATGATCTTACCTCCCGAGCTTATCATTTCAGGTATGATTGTCTCAGACAATTCGGTGTCAACATTGACTGGCTTATCGAATATTTTTGAAATGATTTCACTTAACTGTGCAATTTTCACGGGTTTTGAGAGAAATTTATCTATTCCGATGTTTTCGGCCTCGCGCTGGTATAAGGATTGGTCTAAAGAAGATAACATCAAGATAAAGGGGGCCACACCTCCATTCAATTGGCTCTTCATGGTTTTAACCATGGTAATCCCATCCATCCCGGGCATTTGATGGTCTGTTATTATCAGATCATATACCTGACCTCCAGATCTGGATTTTTCCATTAGGTCAAGTGCTTCCTGCCCGCTGAAACAAATGGTACAGGGTATTTTCAGATGTTCAAAAACACCTTTCATCAAGGTACAGTTTGTGAAATTGTCATCAATGACCAGAACATGCTTCAATAGAGGCTTAACTGCAAATCTCACTTCAGGTGACTCATTCAATACTATCAATGGAAGTTTAAGAATGAATGAACTTCCTTTTCCTAAAGTACTATGTACATCCAGAGATCCTGACATCAGTTGTGCAAGTCCCCTTGAGATGGTAAGGCCTAATCCTGTGCCACCATATTTTCTTGTGGTGGAAGAATCAACCTGTGTAAAATTTTCAAATACGTGATGTAATTTCTCAGCCGGAATACCAATCCCGGTATCACTTATTATAATATTTAAATTAAGATACCTGGAATTGTTTTGAAGGTAGACTGCTCCATCTACTTTCACCTCTAAGACGACTTCACCTTTTTTAGTAAACTTTATAGCATTTCCAACGAGATTAACGAGTATTTGCCTGATCCTGGCGGAATCCCCCATAAACTCTGAGGGAAGTGAAGGATCAATCATGCAAATGATTTCTAATCCCTTTTCCACTGCTTTCAGGGACAACATTTGTGCTGTCTCTTCCACTAGTTCGTTTAGTTTGAAAGGCATTGGATCCAACTGTAGCTTTTCAGCTTCTATCTTTGAAAAGTCGAGGATATCATTAATTAAATTAAGCAGGTTATTACCTGATTTACTGACATTATTGAGATACTCCTTTTGATGAGGTTTGAGTTCCGTCGTAAGTATCAGATCTGTAAACCCAATGATGCCGTTCATTGGAGTTCTTAGTTCATGGCTCATATTGGACATGAACTCGCTTTTTGCTTTACTGGAAGCCTCGGCTACCTCTTTGGCCAGCAAAAGACTTTCCTGCAGTTGGTTTCTCTCAATAACAGCTCCTAAAGTAGTTGCAAGTGATTGCAATATGTATACTTCTGTTTGCTGCCACATGCGGACTTCTTTGGAATCATAAATATTGATAAAACCCCAAAACTGCCCGGAAACAAATATTGGTAATGTCACAATGGAAAGAATGTTCTTCCCCTCAAACCAATGGCGTGAAGAGTCTTTCAAATCCTTTACTGCGCTATGAAAAATTCTTTTCTCCTTCAATTCCTCAACCGTCCAGGGCATGTAATCAAAAGGAACATGCTGGTATTCGGGATTGTAGTAGTCCACGTTCTCGTCAATATCTTTAAAACATACGAATTGCTTCGAATACAATACACCATACTGGTCTGTCTCATTTTTCTGAATACTTACTTCATCAGCAAGTATGGTATTTCCAAACCGCTTAACCGCTTCTCCAATTGCACTATGAAAGTCTTTATTGGAAATCAACTCCTGAGTAGCGAAAGCTACTCCCTGGAGTAATCGATCCTTTTTTTGCAATGCATCTTCTGATCTTCTCACGTCATTCAGAGAAACCTGCAATTCTGTAAAATTTTTTACTCCATTCTTAAGGACCGGACTTATCACCATAAGGGCCAGTATAATCAATGAAATAACCAGGGACCCCAGGATCAATAAATTCATCAGGTAAATACTATTGCTCAATTGGTCTTCACTTTCTCTCAGGTTCTGGGTAACCAGCTCCATCTTATTCTGGTAGAGACCCTGATTTTCACTCAAATCATGAATGAGATCAAAATGCATTTTATCTGAGAATGATGTTTTTTCTAATATTTGGTAAGCAATCTGGTTGATCGTAGTAAAATATGGAGTACCCGCATCAAAGTGGATCTTAAGAACATCAGTAGAAAAAGAGTATTCAGGAATTTCCTTCTCTATGTTGGACTGCTGTTCTTTGAATTTACTTAGAAGACCTGCCAGGTCCTTACCAATTGTAGTATTTTCTGGATGGTCTTCAATCTCACTTGCGAATACAAATAATTGCTTTGAAATACTGAGGCTGATCTTTTGCTGACTCTCAGATAATTTCTCAAGATTTTCCCTGGCTTCATTTTCGTCTGACTTCAGGGATATGTAGTAAAGCCCCAAACAGTTTAGGATAAGCACCACAACCACCACAGATATGGTAATCCGGATGAGTTTTCTGAATTTATTCATTAGACAATTATTTCATCTCTGCAAACTGTCTATTGATGAAGATATTGCCAACTGAACTTTTTAATAAAATCATTCTATGGGATAACCCTTAGCACATTCAGTAAATCAGGTTTTTTAGTGTAGCAAAGTCAGCCTCAGTCTATAAATTTGTCCATGCTTGCATTCAGATTGGTTATTCTTCTTATCATTTTTTTCTCAGTTTACTGTTCTCCTAAAATCAATCAGAACCCTAGGGCCGAGGCCGGAAATCATGATGGGTCAATTCGTGTGATGGCCTATAATATTCATCACGCAAACCCACCATCAGTTCCAAACCTCATCGATATCAAGGCAATTGCCAACGTTATCAAATCCTATCAACCTGATCTCGTAGCACTGCAGGAATTAGATGTACACACAATCCGATCAGGTAAATCATTAAACCAGGCAGCAGAATTAGCCAGACTCACAGGAATGAACTTTTTCTTTGCTAAGGCAATTGATTATGCTGAAGGAGAATACGGAGTTGCGATCTTGTCGCGGTTTCCCATCGAGCGTTCGATGAATCATCCACTTCCCACTGCAGGTGGCACCGGAGGTGAATTAAGGACCCTGGCTGTTGCAACCGTAAAACTTCCAAATGGGAAAAACCTGGTATTTGCATGCACTCACCTAGATGCTCAGGGAAACGACACAAATCGGGTTTTACAGATAAATAAGATCATAGAAATTCTTGGTAAAGAAAGCAAACCGGTGATCATTGCAGGAGATTTTAACGCGACCCCATCAGACAAGGTTATTAATAAGCTGGATAGTCGTTTCACGAGGACCTGCATCGCAAATTGTGGTTTTACTATCCCAGTCATCAATCCGACAAAGACAATTGACTATATCGCTTTCAGTCCTGCAGCTGCTTTCAACGTTATAAGCCATAAGGTGATTGATGAAAAATATGCTTCTGATCATTTGCCGGTGGTGGCAGAACTTCGATTTAAATATTAGGAACTTTATTTCTTCGATTTCGTTCAGAGATTCGTTACCGTATTCCATCTCTCGACTTCGCTCGATCTGGAACAATAACCCTTCGACTTCGCTCAGGGTCGTCTTCTCGACTTCACTCAGGGTCCTCGGACATTCAACATTCGATTCTTCCTCCACTCAAGGATTCGTTTTCAAATTCCATCTCTCGACTTCGCTCGATCTGGAACGATAACCCTTCGACTTCGCTCAGGGTCGTCTTCTCGACTTCGCTCAGGGTCGTCTTCTCGACTTCGCTCAAGTTTTTTACTGAAGACCTCGCTTTCCTCCTTTTTTTGAAAACCCCGCACAATTCTTGCACTTTCCGGGGTTGCCGCGCTCTTTTGAAGACTGAATGTTTCTGCAAGAAGTAACAAATCTTTAGATTTGAACCCCTTGCCTATGAAGTCTCAATCCAAAATCATATTAGTCGGGTTACTTGCGTTCTTCGCCCTTGCCTACTTTATCTGGAATACCTTTCAGAATTCAAGGACGGCTGAAGCCCTGCAGGAATGGGTGGATCATAGCCACCTTGTCATGGACAAGATTGACCAGATCTCACTCTCCGTAACACAGATGGAATCAAATAGTCGTGGATATCTAGTGACCCGCGACCAACGCTTTGCAAAGGCAGCGAATGATAATCGTGATATTGTTGACCGATCAGCAAAGGATTTGGATGAATTATTGGCCGATAACCAAAACCAAACAAAAAATCTCCAAAAGCTCAAGCCTCTGCTGGAACAAAAGACTCATCATCATCTCTCTCAACTCAAGCTGGATTCTTTACAAGGCACGATCATGGAATACAGCCCCCTGCGGGGAAAGGCGCTGATGGACTCCATCAATAATATTCTTCAAGTGATGTGGGGCCGGGAGAACCAATTACTTAATGAACGTACAATAAGGAATAAGGACTATGTACAAAGGGGCTTTGTTACTACTCTCGTTGGGACACTTACAGCTCTTGTATTTATAGGTATCATTCTCTGGCAATTGAATACTGATATCCAAAGAAGAAAAAAAGCAGAGAAGGAAGTTCGAAATACTCAATACTTGCTTCAATCAATTCTTGACAATATTCCACTAATGATTCAGATTAAGGATCTGCAGGGAAGATATCTTCTTATCAATAAAAAACTAAAGGACACTTTCTCATATACTGATGAAATGCTTCTTGGAAAAACTGATCACAATGTGGAGCCTTCTGAAGCGGAAGAATACGAAAGGACAGACAACCTCGCTATCAAAACTAAACAACCAGTCGATGTTAATGAAACCGTGATGCTAAAGAACAAGCAATATCATTTTCATTATGTAAAATTTCCTCTCCTTGATCCTTCAGGTGAACCTTTTGCTGTGGGTGGATTTGGTTTTGATGTTACTGAGAGAATGGAAGCTGCACACTTGCTGCAAAGCTCAGAACAAAAAATGCGTGCGCTTCTTAGCAGCACGAATGAAGGATTTTTTATGATTGATCGCGACTACCAACTCATTCTTATCAATGAAGCCGGCAGAAAGATTGCAAAATTTAGTACTGGAAAGGATGCTGAGATTGGCGATAAGCTCCATGAACTTGTAGTGCCGGAACGTAAAGAAGGATTACTTCAGATTTTTGCAAGAGTATTTGAGGGAGAATCGATCGAATATGAACAGACCTATATAATGGATGGTAAGAAGAGATCATTCTTCATAAGTGTCCTCCCCGTAAGAGAAGGAGATAAAATCATAGGTATTTGTGTTGTTTCCAGAGATATTACTGATCTGGAGAAGTCAAGGCAACTTTTGATCGAAGCAAGAAAAAAAGCCGAAAGCGCGGAGAAATTACAGGAACAATTTTTGGCGAATATCAGTCATGAGATCAGAACGCCGCTTAACGGTATTATCGGAATGGCGAACCTTATCCAAAAGACCAATCTATCCGAAGACCAGAAAGAATTTGTCAATATTATTAAGTTCTCTTCGGACAATCTTCTTGTACTGATTAATGACATTCTTGATTTTTCAAAGATCAAAGCTGGCAAGCTGAATATTGAAAAGATCGAATTCAATATTTTCGACATCGTCCAGAAAGCTGTGAGTACCCTTCAGCAAAAAGCAAAAGAGAAAGATATCGGTCTGTTGATATTTTTTCATGATGAGGTGCCAAGATTATGCCTTGGTGACCCATACAGATTGAATCAGATCCTCTCCAATCTGCTTAGCAATGCGATCAAATTCACTCAGGCTGGATATATCAGAATTGAAATTTCGTGCAGAAACTTATCAAAGGATCATACCGGAATGAAATTCCGCATTAAGGATACAGGAATCGGGATTGCAGAAGACAAACTCGCCTTAATATTCGAAAGCTTTTCTCAGGGTGGAGAAGATATTACCAGGAAATTTGGAGGCACAGGGCTCGGACTTACAATCACCAAACAACTGGTAGAGTTGCAAGGTGGAAATATTGGAGTTGATAGCCAGTCTGGAAGTGGAACTACTGTCACATTTGAGATTCCTTATGAAAAGGTAGACCAGCCAGCAAGACAGGAAATCATACCAGCGGAAATTGAAACCTTAGAAGAGCTTTCTTTTCCTGGAAAGACTGTTTTGGTGATTGAAGACAATGAAGTAAATAAAAAAGTGATTGGCTATCATTTGGATCCAATTGGAATCATTACAACCATGGTTAATGATGGCAAAGAAGCGGTTGAGTTATTGGAAGATGGTAAACGATTTGATCTCATCATTATGGATCTTCAAATGCCTGTGATGAATGGCTTCCAGGCAACAGCATATATTCGTCAAAAGCTGCAGCTCGATATTCCAATTATTGCAATGACCGCAAGCGCTTTGAAAAATGAAGAAGCGAAGTGCTATGAACTGGGAATGAATGAATATCTCTCAAAACCTTTTGCTCCTGAGGACCTTTACAGAGTTCTGGAAATGTATTTGAATGGAAAGGTGGTAGAGAAGAAATTATTTGCAAGCGCTAAGGATACTCCTTATAGCCTCGATTTCATATCTGTAAAGAAAAAACCGGAAGTGATCGCACATGTGTTGGGAATTATACTGGAAGAAACACCCAATGCATTATTAGCTATACGTGAAGCGATTTCCAATGAAGAATGGAAAGAGGCCTATGAAAAATCACACAAGTTGAAGAGCAGTCTTGGACTTATTCAGGCAAAAGAGCTTTTTGCCCTGATGAACCAGATTGAAATTAATTCCTCCGGTGAAACAAATCTCGAAGAACTCCTTAACCTGGCAGAAACAGCAATAGAAAAATATAATCTTCTAAAACCCATGCTTGAATCTGAACGCCTGGAATCCTTAAAAACCTTAGGCGCCGAGAAAGCTGTTAGTTGATTGGTTGAATTGTTAACTAGTGTAATTCCTGGCGAACCTTTGCGTTATCGCGAGTCCTGAGCGGAGTCGAAGGGGCGGTTAAATCTCAGACTCTACCCCTAGAAATGTTCCGACCTATAAGGATATCTAACCTTGTACGCACTTCTTACTTTATTTAGAATTGTTTCGCGGAGTTCAGGGATATTCATCTTCTCTGTCGCAGAAATAAAAACTGCATGATTATTTGTTTCTCTATTCCATTTTTCTCTCAATTCACTTAACAACTCAGCCCGCACTTCTTCTTCCAGCCATGGATCGAATGTATTTTTCTCGTATAGATCCATTTTATTAAAAATAGTAATGATTGGCTTTTCAAATGCTTTTATGTCCTGGAGCGTGCTGTTGACAACGCCAATCTGGTCTTCATAATTTGGATGCGATGTATCAACAACATGCAGGAGAATATCTGCTTCGCGCACTTCATCCAATGTACTCTTAAAGCTTTCCACCAGATGGTGCGGCAATTTTCGGATGAAACCAACCGTATCGCTTAACAAAAATGGAGTGTTTTCAAAAACAACCTTTCGTGTGGTTGTATCCAGCGTTGCGAACAATTTATCCTCTGCAAAGACCTCGCTCTTGCTGAGCAAGGTCATAATGGTTGACTTTCCTACATTAGTGTATCCAACGAGTGCAACTCTAATAAACTCACCCCTATCCTTTCGTTGTGTGAATGCCTGCTTATCGATTTCCGCCAGCCGCTTTCTTAGTAAGGAGATCTTATCTCGAACGATACGACGGTCAGTTTCAATTTCAGTTTCCCCCGGACCTCTTGTACCAATTCCACCACCTAATCTCTCCAAGTGTTTCCACATACCACGCAATCTGGGAAGCAGGTATTGATATTGGGCTAATTCAACCTGAGCCTTTGCCTGTGCAGTTTTAGCCCGCCTCGCAAAAATATCAAGGATCAAATCCGATCGATCAATGGTTTTAGTATCCAGCACTTTTTCGATATTGCTGATCTGGGATCCACTAAGCTCGTCATCGAAGATTACAATATTGATATCCTTTCCAACCAGGTAATTCTTAATCTCTTCCAACTTTCCTTTTCCAACAAAAGTTCTGCTGTCAGGATGTGAAAGTTTCTGCATGAACTTTTTGACGCTCTTTGCGCCTGCTGTTTCTGCAAGGAAAGCCAACTCCGCCAGGTAATCTTTTACCTGATGTTCTGTCTGTTCCTTATGAACCAATCCTACCAGAACTGCCTTCTCCTCCTCCTGAATGATTCTTTTCTTTTCTATCATGTTATGTCTGAATGCAACAAAAGTGCCTCTAACCCAAAAGTAGATAGCCAGTATGATATCTCAACAGAAGTCTGAAATCAATCTGCATTAATTTTAGATAAGGCCAATGCTGATGTTAGATATAATGGAAAAAAAATCACCGAAAAATTGGTGATTGTAGAAAAATATGCATTTCTGGAACAGAATACCTAGAGCCCACTCAGGGTAAGCCCGATACTGTAGGGTTTGATATTGGGTCCTACTCCTTCCTTGAGGAAATTATTCACCTGGTAAGTTCCAAAGAGACTAATACTACCGTACCCAACGCGACCAGTTACAACAAGTCTGTTCCCATTGAAATACTTTTTAGAATTGATCTTTTCGACATAATTAGTAATTACGCCGCCAGATTTATTTCTTAAAGTTTTTGCCTTGGTGTGGGCATTCGCGAGGAAACCTACTTTTGCTCCAATCGCCACCTTAAAGCTTTTTCCAGAATGCAATGGGTCTGCGGTAAATCTTAATTCCACAGGAGCTTCCAGATAGGCAGTAGCCAATTTATATTTCTTAAAATTGTTTGTATCGGCAACATTTCTGAAACGCAAAGTTTGGGTTGAGCCAGCCACTTCAACAAGTTGTTTGTCGAAATAAATATTACTTGTTCCCACACCTAACCCGATCCCAACGCTCCAGCGAGGGTCTGTTTTGAAAGGGAAATCAAACATCAGGTAAAAATTAAAACTCCTGGAAAAACCTTTTGTATGAATGCTATCGGGTTTTCCCGCCCAGTTGTCGAAACCGATCTGAAATAGGAAATGATCGCCGGCACGGTTTGAAAGGTCAACCTGGCTACGCGGGGTCTTCTTGGGAACCGCAACTGTTGAATCAACCTGTGCGTTGGCAAGATAAAAAGCCGGTAGTATGAATGAAAGGAGGAGAATTTTTTTCATAATCTCACTAATTGGCAAATGTATTTTCGAAGGGGTTAAGAAAAGGTTAAGATAATTCTTTGAGATCCGTCATTGATGATTAACCGCTAAGACGCAATAGCGCTAAGTTTCGCCAATTGTCCTAGCGTTTCCTTGCGTCTTCGTTCCTTTGCGGTTAAATTTTCTAGCCCTCATTTTCAAATTCTCAAATTTTCAAATTAACGTGGACCCTGCTGGGCTTGAACCAGCGACCCTCTGATTATGAGTCAGATGCTCTAACCAACTGAGCTAAGGGTCCAATCCCACTTACATGGGATAATATTTTTATACTTTATGTGTCATCCCTCTCATTCTAATCCCGATATCGCTCCGCTCATCGGGACCTTGAAAATCTGGTGCACATGCTTCGCACCGATTTTCTACGGCCAACTGAGCTAAGGGTCCAATCCCACTTACATGGGATAATATTTTTATACTTTATGTGTCATCCCTCTCATTCTAATCCCGATATCGCTTAGCTCATCGGGACCTTGAAAATCTGGTGCTCATGCTACACACCGATTTTCTACGGCCGACAAAATTAGGGAAAACTTCAGTTGCCCTGCGCCCTAATATCAGCTGAGAAGATAATGGCACAGTTCGTAATAGAATGTTACGACCTTGTACATTCGCAATACCGAATCGACTTGGACAAAATCAATCTAAAGAATCAATGTCTTCTCTATTAAATAATAAACGAATTGTGGTCATCGGAGGGACATCAGGTTTGGGCCTTTCCGCCGTAAAGGCTTTTAGGGAACAGGGTGCCAGGGTTGTGGCAGTTGGGAAAGATTCGGCCAAGATTGAAGAGGCAAAAAAACAAGTTGGGAAAAATGTTGAATTTCTAATTGGAGATGCAGTAATTGAAAATACAGCATCTGATGCAATTACTTATTGCCTTCAGAAATTTCAAGGGTTCGATGGCTTGTATCATGTTGCGGGTGGAAGTGGCAGAAAATTTGGAGATGGTCCACTGCACGAATTAACCCTGGAAGGGTGGAATAAAACCTTCGAAATTAATCTCACATCCCTGATGTTTTCAAACCAGGCGGCAGTCAAACAATTCTTGATTCAGAAAACCGGAGGTACAATCCTGAACATGGCATCTGTCCTCGCATACTCTCCTTCGCCGGAATTCTTCTCAACACATGCTTACGCTGCTGCAAAATCAGCAGTTGTCGGCTTCAGTAAATCAGTAGCATCGTATTATGCAAAAAATGATATTCGCGTTAATGTAATTGCACCTGCATTGATAGAAACACCAATGGCCAAAAGGGCTGCAGGAGATGAAAATATATTATCGTTCATAAAAAAGAAGCAACCATTGGATGGTGGTCGAATTGGATTGCCAGAAGATGTTGATGGAATTGCTATTTATTTTATGTCGGACTATTCAAAATTCACAACCGGCCAATTGATCGCTGTTGATGGTGGATGGAGCATCAGCGAAGGAAAATAGAAAACTGATGGAACCAATCGGAATTGGAATTGATCTTGGAGGAAGTTTTATTAAAGCCGTTGCCATTGATGGTTCGGGAAACATATTGCAAAAGGAAGAACAGATTTCTCATGATGGTCATGAAAACTCCTGGAAGGAATCTGTCATGCATACTGTTAAGAAATTGAAAGGCAAATTTGGTGATCAGCAATTTGGAATTGGTTTGGCAGCACCCGGTTTGCCTGACGAGAAAAATTCTGTAATTGCACATTTGCCAGAGAGATTAAGAGGCTTGATTAATCTGAATTGGACAGATTTGCTTGGAATGAAAACCTGGGTGGTAAATGATGCCCTTGCCGCCATGCTGGCCGAAGCAAGATTTGGATCTGCAAAAGGTATGAGGAATGTTGTAATGCTCACTCTAGGTACGGGCGTAGGAGGTGCAATACTTATCAATGGTGAATTGTACCAGGGAAAATTTCAGAAGGCAGGTCATTTCGGTCATATGGTGATCAATGATGAAGCTGCACCTGATATTTGTGGAATGCCTGGCAGCCTTGAAGATGCGATTGGCAATGCAACGATAGGAGAAAGATCAAATGGCAGATTCAGCTCCACGCAGGATTTATTAAAAGCTTATAGGAAGGATGATGCATTTGCGAAAGAGGTTTGGCTTTTGTCTGTAAAAAAGTTGGCGATCGGACTGGCATCAATTACAAATATTTTGTCGCCTGAATTGATTGTCATTGGAGGAGGCATCGCTGAAGCAGGAAAAGATCTTTTCGAGCCACTTGAAGAATATATTAGTAATTATGAATGGCGGGCTGGCGGTAGAGTAAAAATAACCAGGGCCAAACATCAGGAATTGGCAGGCGCAATTGGCGCAGCCTGCTTTGCACTTGAAAAGCAACTAAACAATTGAATCAATTATAATAATGAGCCTGACAGAAAAATATCTGGAGAAGTGTGAGGAGATTATTGAAAAAGTAAAAGCACAGCAAAAATTGATTCTTACAGCTGCGGACTGGTTTGCTAAATCCATTCTGGCTGGAAGAGTGGTTCATGTTTTTGGGACTGGACATAGCAGGATCATGGTGGAAGAGCTTTGGCCGAGATATGGATCTTTTCCTGGGTTTAATCCGATCGTTGAACTTTCTCTCACCTATCATAATAATGTGGTGGGTGCAAATGGACAACGCCAGGCAATGTTTCTGGAAAATGTTCCAGGTCTGGCAGAAAGGATCCTGAGAAATTTTGGATTATCAAATCTCGACACTGCTTTTATCATTTCTTCCAGTGGAACCAATTTGGTTCCGGTTGAAATGGCCGAGTTATTCAAGAAAAATAATATTCGTGTGGTTGCATTAATTACGAGGGACCATTCTCACGGAAGTAAGAGTAAGAGAGAAGATGGAAAGAAGTTGTCTGATTTTGCTGATCTGGTTTTAGATACGGGAGCTCCTGTTGGTGATTCAATGATAAAAATCGAGGGATTGGATACTCCAGTCTCACCTGGTTCTACAGTAGGAGGAATAATGATCGTGAATAGTATAAAGGCCGAAGTAGCTACAATATTGACTGAAGCTGGTCAACCTCCAAAGGTGTTAACAGCACCAGCAATTGTGGGAGAAGAAAAAGCGAAGATTTTGTTTGAGGCAGCTTATGATGAGCATGCCCATCGTATGGCAGAATTATACCGGACCCTGTAAGCGGTGGAAGATCCGATTAGGAAGGACCCTGACAGGGCCAAACCCCGACAGGGTCTGAGTTCTTGAAGATTCGATCAAAAGGATCACCCTGACAGGGTTGAACCCCGACAAGGTCTATTTGTTTGGTAATTCCTAGGTGATGGTCGAAGACCCCGACAGGGCCAAACCCCGACAGGGTCTGAGTTCTTGAAGATTCAATCAAAAAGGATCACCCTGACAGGGTTGAACCCCGACAGGGTGTATTTGTTTGGTAATTCCTAGGTGATGGTCGAAGACCCTGACAGGGCCAAACCCCGACAGGGTCTGAGTTCTTGAAGATATCGAGCACCCTGAAAGGGTCGGACCCTGACAGGGCCAGACCCCGACAGGGTCAAATAAAAAAAACACAAAAATGCATCCCATCCGAACAACTGTTGTTGGCAGCTATCCCTTCCCTGGCTGGCTTGAATTCAGTTCGCAAAATCTTGAAAAATTCGGGCCTGCGGATATCGAAGAAATGATCGAGGATGCAGTCATCGCTGCAATTCATGACCAGGTGACTGCAGGACTGGACGTAATTACCGATGGAGAACAAACCCGGTTCGACTTCAACCTTTCTTTTTACGGTTATATTGATGGGATTGAAAACAATGAATCAAAAACCAGAAAATTTGGTCCGCCTGCCCATGATCAGCGAGGTAAATACAATATTTCTAAAAAACTGGCAGCCCCAGATGGGTTGGGTGCTGTCAAAGAATTTTCGAGGTTACAAAAATTCGCTCCTGCGGGACCGGTTTTGAAAACAAGTGTTCCCGGACCTTATACATTAAGCGGCCGACTAATGCCAAATGATCAATACAAGGATCGTTATGCTATCACCGAAGCACTCATTCCTATCGTTAGTAAGGAACTTGTAGCCCTGGCTGATGCTGGCTGCACAGAAAATAACAGTGGACGAACCTTCAATGAGCTGTTATGCATACAAGGAGGACACAAAGCGGTTAGTAGATATTTTCAATAGAACAGTTGAACCCGTGGTAGGTAGATGTACACTCAGCACTCATCTTTGTTTTGGAAACTTCAAAGGCCGACCGGTCGGGTTTCGAAGCATCAAGCCAATGCTTCCAGATTTTCTTGAGATGAAGGTTGATGAAATTCATATCGAAATGGCAAACCGTGAATTTGCGGAGATAGAACTTCTCCAGGTCTTTGCTGAAAGAATGAATGTTGCTGTCGGAATTATAGATGTCAAAAATTATTATATCGAAACTCTGGATGATGTTGCTGAGCGAATAAACAGATGCCTTAAATATATTCCTGCAGAAAAACTATCTGTGGCTCCCGACTGCGGTTTGAGTCAAACAGCAAGGTGGGCAGCAAGGCAAAAGCTGATCAACCTTGTCCTGGGGGCGAAGAAGGTTCGGGAGAGTCTATAAAAGAATTTTAACCGCAAAGGAACAAAGGCGCGAATGTTTCGCCAGAAAGCAATGCAACTAATTCAGCCCATAAAGAAGAATGAGGATCTTATTTTGGAAATGGATTCGTTATTGGATGACCAGGATCATTACCACCTTTGGTGGCTAGGCCAGAGCGGGTTCCTGCTTCAATGGAAAAATCATCGGATACTTATTGATCCATATCTCTCCGATTCTCTCACAAGGAAATATGCCGGGACCGATAAGCCTCATATAAGAATCAGTGAGCGTGTAATTGAACCAGGAATGCTAAAGAATATTTCAATTGTCACCTCAAGCCATAATCATACAGACCACCTTGATGCTGAAACCTTGCAGCCAGTGATTGCAAATAATCCAGGCATCAGGTTCATTATTCCAGAAGCGAATAGAGAGTTTGCTGCCACTCGCTTGCAATGCAGTCAGGATTTTTTCATAGGATTGACAGATGGTGAATCCAAAAAAATCAATGAGTTTGCTTTTCATGGCATACCCGCAAAACATAATGAAATTGAACGTGATGAAAATGGTAATTCAAAATTCATGGGTTATATTATTGAATTCGGTGGAGAGAAAATATATCATAGCGGAGATACATTGTGGTTTGATGATCTTGTGAAAATACTCAGGCCATTTAAGCCCGATATCGCCCTTCTTCCAATCAATGGAGATGATCCAGTCAGGGGCGTTGCAGGTAATTTGAATGGAACTGAGGCTGTAAGACTTTCAAAAGAAATTCATGCAGGAATGGTTATTCCTTGTCACTATGATATGTTTGCTTTTAACACTGCAGATCCAGGGGATTTTGAAAGGGAAGCATCTTTAGCCAGCCAGACTTATAGAATCCTGAAGATCGGAGAACGGTTTAGTGGAAAGTTTTCATCCTAAATTTTATCTAATGAAGAAATTTTTATCTGCAGGACCTATAGCGCAAAACGAGGGAATTGCATTAATCAGAATTATCGTAGGTCTTTTTATGGTATATCATGGATGGGAAGTTTTTGATCCCGCGAAGATGCAAGAGTATACAACCTGGAATAGCTTTAAAGGATATTCATCCCCAGCATTCATGGTTTACCTTGGGAAGGTGGCTGAACTGGTTGCCGGCGCAATGCTTACTCTTGGGTTATTGACAAGACCAGCCGCATTAATGATTGCAGGAACCATGTTATATATCAGTGTTTTTGTTGGCAACGGAAGGGTTTGGTATGAAGATCAACATCCTTTCCTTTTTGTTTTGCTTGCGATGGTGTTCATATTTACCGGACCAGGTGCCTGGAGCCTAGATAAGGCGCTATATCGAAAAAATAAGAAAATCGGCATTTGATCTGAAGTATTTTTATTTCCCCAAAATTGAAATTTCAGAAGATGAATAAATTGAAATCACGCTACTTTAATCTTTTGCTTTTAGTTTTCTTAACCGCAACTGCAATCGGTCAACCTTTTGCTGGCGAAATAGAAACGTTCAGAAAACAGGATTCCATTTCAATGCCACCTTCCAATGCAATTCTATTTGTAGGAAGTTCTTCATTCAGGTTGTGGTCTGATCTATCTACAGATTTCCCGGGATATACAATTATCAATAGGGGTTTTGGGGGATCTTCATTTCCTGATGTTATCAGGTTTGCCGATCAGACAATTTATCGGTATAATCCAAAGCAGGTAATAATATATTGTGGTGAAAACGATCTTGCTGCTTCCGACACAGTATCTGCAGTAATGGTCTATGATCGATTTAAAATTCTATTCCAGGGAATACGAACACATCTTCCTAATGCAAATATTCTCTTTGTTTCAATTAAACCTAGTCCCTCAAGAGAAAGAATTTTCAGTAAAGTCAAATTCGCGAATGCGCTAATTCAAACCTTCCTGGAAAGGCAACAAAATGCGGCTTTTGTGGATGTCTTCACTCCAATGCTTGGACCAGATGGCAAAGCGATCAAAGAACTTTTTACCGAGGATAACCTGCACATGAATAAAATGGGTTATGCCATCTGGCAGAAAAAACTTCAACCTCTCTTAATAAAATGAAAAATAATAAGATGAAATCAACTCTGCTCGCGTTTGCGTTTTTATTATCTACTCTCGCTATCAGGGCCCAGGTCAAACCCTCTACTGCATCAGAACAGAAAATGAATTCATTCATTACTAATCTGATGAGTAAGATGACCCTGGACGAGAAACTGGGGCAATTAAACCTCCCTGGTGCCGGTGATATTGTGACAGGTCAGGCATCAAGTTCTGGGATTGCCCAAAAAATAAAAGACGGCAAGGTGGGTGGTCTCTTCAACATTAAGTCTGTTGAGAAAATCAGAGATGTTCAAAAAGTTGCTGTTGAGAGTAGCAGATTAAAAATTCCTCTGCTCTTTGGAATGGATGTGATTCACGGATACCAAACCATATTTCCAATTCCTCTCGGACTATCTTCTACTTGGGACATGCAAGCAATTGAAAGATCAGCAAGGATCGCTGCCATCGAGGCAAGCGCTGATGGAATTTGCTGGACGTTTTCCCCGATGGTCGATATTGCTCGCGACCCACGCTGGGGACGCATTGCAGAAGGAAGTGGAGAAGATCCCTATCTGGGTTCGGAAATAGCAAAGGCAATGGTGAAAGGCTATCAGGGTGAGGATTTCTCAAAAGGAAATACTATCATGGCATGCGTAAAACATTTCGCTCTCTATGGCGCATCGGAAGCTGGAAGAGACTACAATACAACAGACATGAGCAGGGTGAGAATGTACAATGAATACCTGGCGCCCTATAAAGCCGCTCTTGATGCTGGAGCCGGAAGTATCATGACATCATTCAATGAAATTGATGGAATACCGGCCAGTGCAAACAAATGGTTGCTAATGGATCTTTTAAGAAAGCAGTGGGGATTTAAAGGATTTGTCGTGACCGACTATACATCAATTAACGAAATGATCGATCACGGAATTGGTGATCTTCAAACAGTTTCGGGTCTCTCCCTGAAAGCTGGAGTAGATATGGATATGGTGGGCGAAGGATTTCTTTCTACGCTCAAGAAATCATTGCAGGAAGGGAAAGTGACAACCGCTCAAATTGATGTGGCCTGCAGAAGAATTCTTGAAGCGAAATACAAACTAGGTCTATTTGATGATCCATATAGGTATTGTAATCCTGAACGCGCAAAAACAGAAATATTTACTGAATCAAACAGAAAAGCTGCCCGTGAAATAGCTTCTCAAAGTTTTGTGTTGCTGAAAAATGCTAACAATGTTTTGCCCTTAAAGAGATCTGGCACAGTAGCTCTAATTGGTCCACTTGCCGATGCAAAAGAAAATATGCCTGGCACCTGGAGTGTAGCCGCAGATTTTTCAAAAGCAACTTCGGTTTTAGCAGGCTTGCAATCCGCAGCAGGAAGCAATGCAAAAATTTTATATGCTAAAGGTTCGAATCTTTCATCAGATAGTTTGCTTGAACAGAGAGCAACCATGTTTGGGAAGGCCATTCGTCGTGATACACGTTCTGAAGAAGTAATTTTAAAAGAAGCGATTGAGGTAGCTAACGTTTCAGATGTAATTGTTGCAGCATTGGGTGAGGGAGCTGAAATGACGGGCGAAGCTTCAAGTGTTTCCAACCTGGAAATTCCTCCTGTGCAAAGAAGACTTCTGGAGGCTTTGTTGAAGACGGGCAAGCCTGTTGTTCTTGTTCTTTTCACGGGAAGACCATTGGCGTTGAAATGGGAGGAAGAAAACGTTCCGGCAATCCTTAATGTTTGGTTTGGTGGGAGTGAAGCTGGATCAGCAATTGCAGACGTACTTTTTGGCGATGTGAATCCATCGGGAAAACTTACCGCCACTTTTCCGCAGAACATCGGACAAGTTCCAATCTACTACAACCATAAAAATACAGGCAGACCACTTCCTGAAGGAAAATGGTTTCAAAAATTTCGCTCGAATTATCTGGACGTTTCTAATGAACCGCTCTACCCCTTTGGTTTTGGACTTAGCTACACCAACTTCCAATATGGCGATTTAAGATTGAGTAGCAATTCTCTCAGAGGAAATCAGCAGCTCACCGCCAGCATTGAACTTAGGAATAATGGTAAATTTGATGGTGCAGAAGTAGTGCAACTATATATCAGGGACCTGGTGGGAACCACCACCCGACCAGTTAAAGAATTAAAAGGATTCCAGAAGGTCTACTTAAAGAGTGGAGAAACCAAAACAATCAGTTTTCAAATCACACCTAATGATTTGAAATTTTATAATTATGATCTGAAGTATGATTGGGAAGCAGGTGATTTTACAATCATGATCGGCGGGAATTCCCGGGATGTTAAATCAGGTAAGATAACCTGGGTGAAATAGATTTTTAGGAATTTAACCGCAAAGTCGCCAAGGCGCCAAGTAACGCAAAGAATTCCTCGCGAACCTTTGCGCCCTTGCGTCCTGGCGGTTAAAAATTCTTTGATATGAAACCTGTGGTTCTGTTCTTTATTAGTATAATAAGTGTTTCGCAAATTTTTGGTCAATCAAAGCAGAACACTTACTGCAACCCCATCAATCTGGATTATGGCTATTGTCCCATCCCAAATTTCACTGAATGGGGCAAACATAGAACCACAGCAGATCCTGTGATTGTTACTTACAAAGGTGACTACTATTTATTCTCAACAAATCAATGGGGTTATTGGTGGAGCAGCGATATGCTCAATTGGAATTTCGTTTCCAGAAAATTTCTTAAGCCCTGGCATAAGGTGTATGATGAATTATGCGCACCTGGAATTTGGGTAATGGGAGATACGATGCTGGTATTCGGATCTACCTATTCTTCCAATTTCCCGATCTGGATGAGCACAAACCCAAAAGGAAATGATTGGAAAGAAGCGATCGATTCATTTGCAATTGGAGGATGGGATCCCGCTTTTTTTCTGGATGACGATGGAAGGTTATACATGTACAATGGTAGCAGCAATCGTTATCCTCTCTATGGAGTAGAGCTCGACAGAAAAACCTTTCAGCCTAAAACTGCAAGAAGAGAAATGTATTTCCTGGAGGATTGGAGGTATGGGTGGCATCGGTTCGGAGAATATCTTGATAATACTTTCCTTGATCCTTTTATTGAAGGAGCATGGATGACGAAACATAACGGCAAATATTATTTACAATATGGTGCGCCCGGTACTGAGTTTAGTGGTTATGCCGATGGCGTGATTGTAGGCGACGGACCCTTGGGTCCTTTCACTCCTCAATCTGATCCGGTGAGTTTCAAACCTGGCGGATTCGCAAGAGGCGCAGGACATGGAAGTACCTATCAGGATAAATGGAATAACTACTGGCATATTTCTACTATCGCGATTTGTGTGAAAAATAATTTCGAAAGAAGAAATGGGATCTGGCCGGCAGGTTTTGATAAGGACGGGGTGATGTATTCCAATACCAGTTTCGGCGACTATCCGCATTATCTTCCTTCCGGACCTAAGGCAGATAATTATTCTCCAACTGGAGATGGTGGATTTACAGGTTGGATGCTACTTAATTATAATAAGCCTGTGCAGGTTTCCTCTTCGCTTGGCAATTATCTTCCTAATCTGGCAGTAGATGAAAGCATTAAAACATATTGGAGTGCTGCAACAGGCAATGCAGGTGAATGGATTCAAACTGATCTTGGTCAGTTAAGTACTGTGAACGCAATACAAATTAATTATGCTGATCAGGATGCTGAATTTCTGGGAAAGCAAACCAATATTTATCATCAGTATAAAATCCATCATTCAGTTGATGGAAAAAAATGGATTTTATTGATCGATAAAAGCAAGAACCAACGAGATGTTCCTCATGACTATGTACAATTGGACAATCCGGTTCAAACAAGATTCATGAAATTAGAAAATATTCATATGCCAACTGGCAAATTTGCAATTAGTGGTTTAAGAGTGTTTGGAAATGGAAATGGTGCCAAGCCTTCAGCAGTTCAAAATTTCGTGGTATTAAGGACCGAAAAAGATAAGAGGTCTGCCTGGTTGAAATGGAGACCCGTTGATAATGCGTACGCCTATAATATCTATACCGGCACCTCTCCTGATAAATTATACAATTGCATCATGGTCCATGGAGCTAATGAACATTATTATAAATCCATGGATAAGTTGAAGACGTATTATTTTTCTATAGAAGCAATTAATGAAAATGGTGTATCTGCAAAGACAGCAGTTTCTAAAGCTGAGTAATTTAAATTTTCACCGCAGAGAACATGAGAAGCAGAGTATTTATTAATAAATCTCAAAATCTCCCAATTCCAAAATTTCAAAATTCTACTTCACATCTTCAAACTCGATGTACTCAGAGGCTGGTCTCTTATTTTGAGTGCGCGAGGGATTGGAACCTGAAGGCTCAGATTGATGATCCTGATTCATCCTTTCCTGCATTTCATTGAATTTGCGACGCATAACCCGGCTTGCGCGGTATACAGGAATGATAAAACCGAACAATATCTTGTAGATAAGAAAGGCTGCTATCAACCCTATGACTATTCCCATACTACTAAGATAATATAGGCCAGGGCTCAGGCCTGTTAATAATAATATAAGAGAAAAATTACCTGGAGTTCAAAAACGTTTGGAAGCAATTTCTGTTTTTCATTACCTTCGTGCCGGACAAATGAAACTGATGAAGGGAACGAAATCGTTCCCTTCTTTATTTCTCAAAATGGAACTCACGAATTCGCAGCAAAAGGTAAAGGAATTGGTTACTGAGATATTGACTGCCAATCCTGATTACTTCCTGGTTGAGGTTAAGCTTAGGCCCGGAAATAATATCAAGGTGGTCCTGGATGCAGACAGTGGGGTTTCTATTGACAAGTGCGTAGCTTATAACCGCTTATTATACAGAAAGATAGAAGAGGAAGGGCTATTCCCGGCCGGTGAATTTTCTCTGGAGGTTTCCTCCCCCGGCACCGATGAACCTCTGAAGCTCCATCGTCAGTATAAGAAGAACATTGGCAGGACTGTGGAAGTCATTTCCAATGACGGCTCAAAGAATGAAGGCAAACTGGTGGAAGTAGGTGATGATGGTATCATAATTGAGGAAACCAGAGGGAAAAACAAGAAAAAGGAGGTGGTTATGCATACCATCCTATTCGATAATATCAAATCAACAAAAATTCAGGTAGTTTTTTAATTAAACCCGCCAAGGCGGAACGGTAAAAAAAAGTATATGGCAAGTATCAACCTTATTGAAGCTTTCCAGGATTTTAAGGAAGCTGAAAATATTGACCGTCCAACCATGATGAAGGTGGTAGAAGATGTATTCAAGACCCTTCTGAGAAAGAAATACGGTAGTGACGAGAATTTTGACGTCATCGTTAATGCAGAGAAAGGTGACCTTGAGATCATGCGTCGCAGGACCATCGTTGAGGATGGAGAAGTAAATGATCCATTGGCAGAGATAGCCTATAATGATGCCGTTAAGATTGAACCAGACTTTGAAGTAGGAGAGGACCTGTATGAAGAAATAGATATTATGGACTTTGGCCGCCGGGCCATTCTTGCAGCCAAACAAACACTTGCAAGTCGCATCAGTGATCTTAAAAAGAACGTACTGGTCAAGAAATATGGCGATCGCGTTGGTGAAATTGTGAGTGCTGAGGTTTATCAGGTATGGAAAAAAGAAATTTTATTGCTCGATGAAGAAGGAAGCGAATTGATCCTCCCAAAATCTGAACAGATTCCGCAGGATTACTTCAAAAAGGGAGAAAATATAAGAGCCGTTGTAAAGAAAGTAGAGCTCAAGAATAATAGTCCGGTGATCATTTTATCAAGAACATCTCCCGATTTTCTTTCCAAGCTATTGGAAATTGAAGTCCCTGAAATATTTGACGGTTTGATCGTCATTCGCAAGATCGTACGTGATCCGGGTGAAAGAGCAAAAGTGGCTGTTGAGTCATATGACGATAGGATTGACCCGGTTGGGGCATGTGTTGGTATGAAGGGTAGTCGTATTCATGGAATTGTGAGGGAACTAAAGAATGAGAACATAGATGTGATCAATTGGACGAACAATATCCAGCTGCTTATTCAGCGCTCGCTTACTCCGGCCAAGATCACAAACATGGAATTGGAAAATGAAGAGAAACATGCCGATGTGTACCTGAAACCTGACCAGGTTTCTCTTGCCATAGGAAGAAAAGGAGTTAATATAAAGCTGGCACAGGAATTAACTGGATACTCTATTGATGTGTTCAGGGATAATGAAGGAGAAGATGATGACTTTGATATTAGTCTTGATGAATTCAGCGATGAAATTGAAACATGGATCATCGATGAATTGAAACGTATTGGATGTGACACGGCAAGAAGTGTTCTTGATCTGACTCCTGAAGAGTTAGAGAGAAGGACCGATCTGGAAAAAGAGACAATTGCAGAACTTAGAAAAGTGCTTCAGGCAGAATTTGAGAAAGAATGAGGGACGTGAGTCGTGAATCGTGAGATCTATTAGCGATCAACCAAGTAACTCCCGACTCACGACTGACGACTGACGTCGAATAAAGTTTGTTTATAAAACCAATTAATGGCAGAAACTACCACACCCAGATTGATGGCCGCAGCTAAAGAATTCAACATCGGGAAAGACACCCTGGTTGATTTTTTGGCGGGCAAGGGATTTAGCCGCGATGATCTGAAGCCTACGGCCAAGCTCACGGACGATATGTATCGTGCGCTGCAGCAGGAGTTCCAGAGCGACAAGGTTGCGAAACTTAAGAGCGACCAAATTGACCTTCCAAAAGGGAGCAGTCCCGAGACAAGGAAGAGAAAGGAAGATGAAGCAATCCTATTCAAGAAGGATACCCGCAAGCCAGCGGCTGAAACTCCTCAACCAGCTCCGCCACCAGAGGTAAAACAGCCAGAACCAGAACCGGTGATTGAACCGGCTGAACCGCAACCCGAGGTGAAAGAACCAGAACCTCAGCCAGAAGTAATAGTGAAGATAGATGCACCAGAGATTGAAGGACCCAAGGTAGTTTCCAAAATAGATCTTACAAGCATTGACTCATCAACCCGTCCGAAGAAATCAGTTAAGAAGCAAAAGGAAGAAAAGCCGAAGAAACCAAAAGTCAAGGAAGAAGAACCAGTAGTTGAGCAGGTAGCAGAAGAACCTGTTGTTGAATTACAGGAAGAGACAGAACTGCCAATGATCGAAAATATCAAGGCAGATAAACTGGAAGGACCAAAAATTCTCGGTAAGATTCAATTACCTGCAGACAACGACACAAGACCAAAGCCTAACGAGGAAAAAAGAAAGAGAAAACGTATCCCTATCGAAAAGAAACAATCTGAGGGGAAACCAATCTTCAATCGTGATAACCGCCAGGGCCAAGGACAGGGACAGGGGCAAGGTCAGCAGGGAGGATTTAGAAGAGAAGGGCAACCTCCGCCACGAACAGGACCAAGACCTACGTTCAGACCGGCCAATAGGACCGACCAACGTAAGGTTGTTGACAAAGAAATTGATCAGAAAGAAATTCAAAATAAGATCCGTGAAACTCAGGCAAAGCTTGCAGGAGCCGGCGGAAGAGGAAAAAGTCTTAAGGCAAAGCATAGAAGAGCCAGAAGAGAAGAAATGGCTGAACAAGGTTCTGAGGACATGCAGGATAACACTCTGCAATTGACAGAATTTATTAGCGTGAGTGAACTGGCAAACCTGATGGATGTTAGTTATGCCGAGGTTATAGGTAAGTGTATGGGGCTTGGGCTCATGGTCTCTATTAACCAACGTCTGGATGCTGAAGTAATTGAATTAGTGGCGAATGAGTTTGGCTTCCAGGTTGAGTTCATTGATATGGAGAAACAAACGGAGATGGAAGAGGAAGTGGAAGAAGATAATGAAGATGAACTTCAACCTCGTTCTCCGATTGTAACCATCATGGGTCACGTTGACCATGGTAAAACCTCATTACTGGATTACATCCGTAGTGCCAATGTTGTGGCAGGTGAGGCTGGAGGAATTACCCAACACGTTGGCGCCTATCAGGTGGAATTGCCAACAGGCAAAGGAGTCACCTTCCTCGATACACCCGGTCACGAAGCATTTACAGCGATGCGTGCCCGTGGAGCCAAGGTTACTGATATTGCAGTAATTGTAATTGCCGCGGATGACGCGGTGATGCCTCAAACCAAGGAGGCGATCAGTCACGCACAAGCTGCTGGTGTGCCGATGATCTTTGCAATTAATAAGATTGATAAGGATGGTGCAAATTCTGCAAAGATCTATGAACAATTGGCCGGAATGAATCTGCTGGTTGAATCATGGGGTGGTAAATATCAAAGCCAGGAAATATCAGCCAAACAGGGTTTGAATGTTGACCAGTTACTTGAAAAAATATTATTAGAGGCAGAACTTTTGAACCTGAAGGCAAACCCTTCGAGGGAAGCCTCAGGAACAATCATAGAAGCATCACTGGATAAGGGCCGCGGATTTGTTGCCACCCTGCTGGTTCAAAACGGAACCCTACAGATTGGTGACCTCGTGGTGTCCGGCCAGAACTTTGGTCGCGTTAAAGCCATGTTTAATGAACGCCAGCAAAGGATTGAAGGCGTTCCCCCAGCTTCTCCAGCCGTGATCCTTGGATTGAATGGTGCTCCGCAAGCCGGAGAAAAATTCAGGGTTTATGATGATGAAGCAGAAGCGAAAGAAGTGGCAAACAGAAGAGCTCAAATCCTTCGTGAACAGGGTATCAGAACCAAGAAACATATTACACTCGATGAAATTGGTCGCCGACTTGCGCTAGGAAACTTCAAGCAATTGAACCTGATCATTAAGGGGGATGTGGATGGATCAGTTGAGGCACTGAGTGATTCATTGCAAAAACTTTCGACCGAAGAAATTGCCGTTAGTGTTGTACATAAGGCTGTGGGAGCCATCACTGAAAGTGATGTACTGCTTGCAACTGCCTCGGATGCGGTTATTGTTGGATTTAATGTTCGTCCTTCAGGACAGGCAAACAAACTCGCGGAAAATGAAGGCGTAGAAATAAAACTCTATTCCATTATCTACAATGCCATCGAAGAGATCAAGAGTGCGATGGAAGGTATGCTGGAACCGAAGATCCAAGAAAAGATCGTTGCCAATGTGGAAGTTCGGAATGTATTCAAATTTGATAAGGCTACAGTTGCAGGTTGCTATGTGCTTGATGGAAAGATCAGTCGCAATAACAAGATCCGCATCATACGGGATGGCATCGTTACATACCCTGCTGGTGAAGGAGCTTCCACTGAACTTGGTTCACTAAAACGTTTCAAGGATGATGTGAAGGAAGTTTCAGCTGGAATGGAATGCGGTTTGACGATCAAGAACTACAATGACTTGAAAGAGGGGGATATCGTTGAAGCCTTTGAATTGGAAGAAGTAAAAAGAACACTTTAAGACATAAAAAAATCAAAAACAAATAACAATAACCAAAGAAAGAAAACCAAATTTCAATTTTCAATTAATTGGTAATTAGTTCTTAGTTTCCAATTATTTGGAATTTGTGATTTGATTCTTGGTTCTTATCAGAAATTACTGGGAAACTCAGTGTCTTAGCGGTGAAATGCCTTAAGGATTGTTAAACCCTAACCCATTGGCTGAACCTACCGCCTGATTAAAATACATTTGAAGGAATAACTCTGTATGAAAAAACTATTCGCAGTCTTGTTGACGATGATCATGGTTAATCTTGCTATTGGCCAACGTCCTGTGGTAGCAGATAAAATAATTGGAATTGTAGGGGATAAGATCATTCTGAAATCTGACGTCACCAATGCAATTGCTGATGCAAAAAGGCAGGGACAGGATGTTCCTGATGATGCAAATTGTATTGTGATGCAACAAGCCCTGGCACAAAAAGCTCTCGTCTTGCAGGCAGAAAAAGATTCATTAATAGTTTCAGAGGAAGAAATAGAGGCTTTGCTTGATAACCAAATCAGGGGTTTTATACAGGCATATGGTTCAAAAGAGTCATTGGAGCAGATTGCGGGAAGAACGATCTACCAGTTGAAAGAAGACTTCCGCCAATCCTTCCGGGAAAGGAAGCAGGCTGAAATGATGAGAAGTAAGATTGTAGAATCGGTCAAGATAACTCCGAATGAAGTCAAGGAATATTTCGATAAACTAAATAAGGACAGCCTTCCATTTTATGAGTCTGAGATCGAATTGGGAGAAATAGTGGTGTTTCCAAAAGCAAGTCGGGATATTGAAAAGCTGGCCATTGATGAGCTGACCGATCTTAAAAAACAGGTTGAATCCGGATCAAGAAAGTTTGATGGTCTTGCCAGATTGTATTCTGATGATCCGGGAAGTAAAGACCAGGGTGGTGAATACAGTATCAACAGAAATGAGAAGACCTGGGATCCTACCTTTCTTTCTGCTGCATTTCGGCTTAAAGAAGGTCAGATTTCACCGGTGATCAAATCCAAATTTGGTTACCATATCATACAAATGGTGAGCAGAGCAGGTGATGATGCTGTTGTTAGACACATTCTTAAGATCCCAACTGTTACAGAAACCGAAGTTACCGATGCAATGAAGCAACTTGATTCCGTTCGTGCAAAACTTATTGCCGGAACAATTGGATTTGGGGAAGCAGTTGCGAAATTCAGTGGAGACGAAACTGCAAAATTCACTGGCGGACTTCGTCAATGTAAGAATGGAAACTATTGTACAATTGATGAGCTCGATAAAGAAGCTGTTTTGCTTTTGAAAAATCTTTCCGTTGGCGAATACTCTCAGCCAACACCATATACTGATGAACGAGGCAGAAAAGGTGTGCGGATCGCATATCTGAAATCAAGGACTGAACCCCATCGTGAAAACATGAAGGATGATTACAATAGGATCTCTCAGAGAGCTTTGGAGATCAAGAAGGAACAGTCGCTTGAAAATTGGTTCATGAAGAAGATACCTACCTATTACATCATGATCGATGATGATTACAGGTCTTGCAGAGCATTAGGAACCTGGCTTACAGTGGCAAAGAATAACTAATAAGGGTTTACCATTAAGTGCTTGATCTTTTTCCTTGAATAGGGTTACATGTTTATGCTTTAATCCTAATTTTATCGTTATAGCCTACCGCACCCCTGAAAATTCCTTTCAAAATCAATTCCTAGTAAGAAGACGTGATGATATCCTATGCTCAAAACATGGCGAAGCTTTTACAGCATTCCCGTCAGTTCTATTACCTAACAACTGATCCGGAAGGTATTTTCATCCACGTCAACCAGCATTTCAAACAAAGGTTCTCTCCTGATTCAACTGAGTTACCAGGCATTTCTTTAATTGATACCATTTATTCCCCAGATAGAGATAAAGCCCTTAGCACGCTTCGCGAGGCAGAAGCAGAACCTGGCGTTCCTTTTTCTGTGGAGTTACTTCACAACTTAGTTTCCGGCCACGCTATCTCCATAAGATGGGAACTGAATCTTGTCGAGGTTTATGAAGAACGCTCTTCAAAAATCCAATGGATAGGTTTTGAGATCGGGTCAGGTAAAACCCAGCATGAAGAGCTGACTGGAGAATTCCTCAAGGCAAATGAAGAAGGATATAAAAAAATTGCAGAAGAGAAGATCCGCCATCTCGCCAGCCTAGTTGAAAACACAACTGATATTCTTACATCAGCTGATGCAGAATTCAAGGTGATTACGTTAAATAAAGCAGCTGAAAAAATTTACGGTTTGACACTGGAGCAGGTATATGGAAAAAACCCTGCGGAATTTCTCGACATCAGCTATAATAATACTAATCGCGAAGCGGTTCGGAATGCACTGGCAATCGAAGGTGAATGGAGAGGAGAAATGCATTTCAGGCGATTCACTGATCAGAAGCCCACAACTATTCTAATCAACTTTATCGCTGTAAAAGATCAGAACGACAAAATTACCGGATACATCATAGGAGGAACTGATATCTCTGAAAGAAAAGTGGCTGAATTGCGGATGAAAGAAAGTGAAGAAAGATTCCGCCTTGTAGCTGATTCAGCTCCCGTAATGATATGGATGTGCAGTGCAGATAATAAAACTACTTATGTAAATAAATTCTGGAAGGATTTTACAGGAGGATGCGAAGAAGAATTGTTTCAGAAGGGATGGAACACCTTTGTACACCCTGCGGATGCTGAAGAAGGCACCAACCTTTTCAATGAACATTTCGTGAGGAGAGAGCCAGTAAAAATGTTCTATCGCCTCAGGAATAAGAATGGCGAATACAGATGGGTAATGGACATGAGTACTCCAAGAATACTGGAGGACGGTAGTTTCCTGGGTTACATCGGAACAGTAGTTGATATTCACGATCAAAAACTAATTGAAGATGTATTACGTGAACAAGCAAATATTCTTGAAAATGTTTCAGACATCGTAATATCTACAGATTGCGATTTCAACATCGTTTCATGGAATAAGGCAGCTGAAGATATTTATGGTGTTTCTGCAAAGGATGCAATTGGAAATACTTTTCCCACAATTATACAATTCGATTTTGCTCCTATCACCAGGGATCAAATCACCCATGAACTTCGGAATAACAGATTATGGAAAGGTGAAGTTTCATTCGTCGACAAAAAGGGTAATACCAAATACCTCCTCATAACAAGTTCCTCCATTAGTGATCGAACTGGAAAATGTACCGGCTATCTCAGTATGGCCAGAGATATTAGTGAAAGAAAGATCGCAGAACAACAGCTTCAGCAAAGTGAGCTTTTCTACAGAAACCTGATCGGTGATTCTTTAGATGGAATTATCATCACTGACGGAGATGGGACCATCACCTTTGTAGCGCCTTCCATATCAAAAGTCCTTGGTTTTGAAGTTGAAGAATTAATTGGAATGAATGCGGTAGGAATAATTCATCCCGATGATAGGGAGATTGCTCTTGATGCGTTTACCAATGAATTGAATAATACCCCTAAGCTCAAGTTCATAGTAAGCAGATTACCTAAAAAGAATGGTGGTTGGTTGTGGTGTATGATCCGTGGTCATAATCTCTTGAACAACCAATATGTAAAGGGTGTGGTGATCTATTTCCATGATGATACCTTGCGCAAGCAGGCGGAGGATGATTTGAAAGTTAGTGAGGCACACCTTAGAACAGCCCATGAAATTGCAGGTCTCAGCTACATAGAAGTTAAAATCCGGGACGGAAGAATTTTGTATTCTGCTGAATTAGGTGAACGACTTGAAACGAGCCCGGATGAATTGCCCGCAGACATAAATAAATTCTTCTCTTTGATTCCCTCCTCGGACCGGGACCGGGTAAAGCTGGATTTTAGAAGAGCTTTGAAAAAGGGTGGAAACATCCATCAGGAATTCAAGGTTAATTTCCCGTTATCCGGAGAAAGAGTAATCCAGGCAATTGGATATCTGGACAATGAAATAGAGCCTACTCTTAGAATTACTGTTCAAAATGTAACAAGCATTAGGAGAGCACAGCTTGCGTTGGTCAATAGTGAAAGTAGATTTAGTTCTTTGTTCCAATCAAGTATTGATGGAATTCTGCTTACACAGGCGGGAGGAACAGTAAGATCAGCAAATCCTGCCATCTGCGAATTACTTGGGTATACAGAGGAAGAAGTGCTTCGCAAAAAACGATGGGATATTTTTGAATTCAATGATTTGGATTCTCTCACAACTTCTGATTCTGATTCTAATGGAACATTCAAAGGTGAACTATTGCTGATTCACAAGACAGGAAGGCGGATAGCATGTGAGGTGTCTTCAGTTTTATTCCAGGATTCAGAAGGTCGGTCATTTCATAGCACAATCGTACGAGATATTACAAGGCAGAAGGAAACTGAGGAAGAAGTAAAGAAACGGGAATTGATCCTTTCTGCTATTGCTGAAGCATCATACAGACTTCTGCTCGAGGAAGAAATTGATACTGCGATTGAATACTCCCTTCAACTGATTGGTAAAATTGTTCACGCAGACAGGGTTTATGTTTTTGAAAATTCCACAGGTAGTGGCGAAGCAGTGAATGCACAACTATCACATGAATGGTGTGCGCCCGATATTGCTTCCCAGCAAGGAGAAAACGAGAATCGCACTGAGGCGGATTACATGTTTTATATCGAGCCTCTTAGAAAAAATAAATTCTTCAGTGCAGTATTCAGTGAGCTTAAAGACCCCCAATTGCGCCAACGGTGGCAGGAGCAGCATATTAGTTCATTGCTGATCCTCCCCATTTTAATGCATGGAGAAGTCTGGGGATTTGTGGGTTTTGACGAATGCCATTATGAACGTCAATGGACGACCTGGGAGATTGATATCCTCAGGGCATTTGCATCTTCATTGGGCGGGGCAATTCAAAGAAGAAAGAACGAAGCAAATCTTTCTGCAACAAACATAAAACTGGCAAATGCTGTCAATGACCTGAGCAAGATCATGGATTACTCCATGGACGTGATCTGCTCATTCAATGAGAATGGCGAATTCATACAGGTGAGTGCAGCCTCTGAAAAAGTTTGGGGATACAAGGCAGATGAGGTGATTGGGAAAAAGATCACTGACTTCATTCCTAAGGATGACTTCGAAAATGCCTCAGACCTGGTTGGTCTTATGAAAGGCGGTGAATCAGTTTCTACCAATTTTGAAAATCGATTCAGAAGAAAAGATGGAACACATGTATTTCTTGAATGGTCGGCTTATTGGTACGAAAAAGAACGAATTGCATTTTGCGTTGCCCGCGATATCACTCTTCAGAAAGAAATTGAAAAACAACTGGTAGCCAGTGAGACAAGGTTCCGCGCCTTCATGAATAATAGTCCGGCCTGTTCCTGGATCGCTGATGAAGATGGCATTTTGATGTATCTGAACAAGACTTCAATTGAAACCTTACCTGTAGAATACGATGATATCGGAAAAAATATTTTTGCTCTCTTCCCGAAAGAAGTAGCGGCTTCTTTTCATCAGAACAATCTTTCTGTATTGATGATGAACAAGCCTGCCGAAACAATTGAGAATGTACCATTCAAGAACGGCACTACTGGAACGATCCTGGTTTACCTCTTCCCAATTCAATTTGAAGAAAAGAAAGGAAGAAGAATTGTTGGATGCGTTGCAATAGACATCACTTCCAAAACCAGGGCTGAAGAAGCGTTGCGATCATCAGAAAGAAATCTGAAAGCGATCTTCTCAAGTACCAAGGATGCATTCTATCTACTCGACAAAGACCTTGTAATCAAATCCTATAATAAGGTTGCATCAAAACTTTTTCAGAGTTATTCCAACTCAAATAACGATCTGGTAACGGGTACTTCTGTTCTGGAAATAATAAGGCCAGACCGCAGGCCAAATTTTGAAAATCAAATGATGACCGTTTTGAATGGTCAGAGCATTAGTTATGAAATTGCAGTTGAAATAAATGGAGGTGCTGTCTGGTGCCAGGTTCAGGCGGAACCGGTAATTGCAAATAATGTAGTGGAAGGAATTTGTCTTTCAATTGCTGATGTCACGTCTAAAAAATCAGCTGAAGAAAAGATCAAACAAACAGCGGAGCAGCTGACGAGTATAATGGAAACTATCAGCGATGGCATGTTTATCCTGAAGAATGATTTTACCGTTCAGTATATGAACCGATCAGCAGAAGAATTGCTTGAGGTTAAGAGGAAACATTTTATTGGAAAGGGAAGGATGAAATTTATCATTTGCTGACATTAGGAAATAATAATAAGAGTGAATTTAGTTTCCCTTATCTGGAGAAAGCATTGGAGAAGCGTAAGATGGTTTCGTTCTCTGAATACTATCCCCGTTTAAGCGCCTGGTTCGAAGGAGAAATATATCCATTGGGAAATGGCCTTACCATATACTTCAGGGATATTACCGAAAGAAAACGTCAGGAAATGACCCTGAGACTGGAAAAAGAAGTATTGGAGATGAATGCCCTTCCTGAAAGTTCACTAGACTTGACGGTTGATCATTTTTTGAAGGGGATTGAAAATATCTACCCGGGAATGCTCTGTTCTGTCATCCTTTTGAGAGAAGATAAACAACACATCAAGCCACTTTCATCCCCCAGCATTCCAAAAGAATATTCAAAGGCCATTGACTGGACACCAATTGGACCAAAAGCAGGATCATGCGGGACTGCAATGTTTCTGAAGAAAGCGGTTTATGTTACCAATATTCAAACTGATCCTTTGGGAAAGAGTTTAGAGAGCTGGCAGCGGAATTTGATCTTGGTGCATGCTGGTCAATTCCCATCATCACTGGCAAGGAAGATATTGCAGGAAGTCTTGCGATCTATTACAGGCAACCCAAAGAACCACTGGAACACGAAATCAAGGCCATTGAAAGAGCATCGGACATACTTCGGGTAATCCTGGAAAATAAAAAGGCCGCAGAACAAATCCGGCTTTTCAAATGAACGGTACCATTTTGTAACAAAGGCAACGAATGAGGCAATCTGGGATCTGGACCTATTATCAAACAATATTATTGGGCAGAAGGATATAATACACTCTTTGGGATATGACCCAGAGGTTGTACATGGATCACTCACAGATTCTCAGGACAGAATTCATCCCGGAGATACAGACCGAATAAAAAAATCATTGAAATCCTTCTTGCAAAAAAAAACAAGGACCAAATGGGAGGATGAGTATCGTTACAAAAAAGCGGATGGCAGTTATGCCTATGTGCTGGACAAGGCTTATCTGATCCAGGACAAAGACGGCAATCCAATTCGGTTGATCGGATCTATGCAGGACATAACAGGAGGCGAGAACTCGAACAGAAACTTCTGGAACAGGAAGTCGGTAAACAAAAGCTGCTTACTCAGGCAACAATTGACGGACAGGAAAAAGAACGAAAAGAAATTGGAAAAGAATTGCATGATAATATCAATCAGATACTAAGTACAACCAAGCTTTATCTTGACCTGGCACACACAACTTCTGAAGGAGTAACTTCTGAAATGATAGGAGTGAGTTCAAGAAATATCATGGAGGCAATTAATGAGATCAGGAAATTATCGCGCGCCCTTGTTCCCCCTACCCTAGGGGATCTGGGGCTGATTGAATCGATCAAAGACCTTTGCGAAAACTTCGTCAACACCAACGCCTTTACAGTAGATTTTCAACATAAGAACATCAAAGAGAACCAAATTGCCGACAACCAGAAGTTAATGCTGTTCCGTATAATTCAGGAACAAACAAATAACATCATCAAACATGCTAAGGCCCGGCACGTGAAAATTCACCTTCGTGTATTAAAAGGAAATGTTACCCTGAAAATAACAGATGATGGGGAAGGATTCAATCTTGCGAAGACTAAAAAAGGAGTTGGACTTACAAATATTATTAATCGAGCAGAACTATTTAACGGGCATGTAGAAATTGTAACAGCGCCAAAAAAAGGATGCAGTCTCAAGTCAAAATTCCCCTCATCAATTAAAACACTTACCATGGAAGCCATTTCGATTCTTATCGCCGACGACCACAAGTTAATTCGTGACACCTGGAGTTTTATTCTTAATACTGATACCCGATTCAGGGTAGTTGCTGAGTGTAGCAATGGAGCGGAGGCCGTTGAGCGGCAAAGACCAAGCGACCCCAGATAGTTCTGATGGACATAAATATGACTCCTGTTTCAGGACTGGAGGCCACAAAACAGATCAGAAAAGTTTCCCCAGGCTCAAAGATCATTGGCGTTTCTATGCATTCTCAACCTGCGTATGCCAAGAAAATGTTGCAGATCGGAGCAAAAGGTTATGTAACTAAAAATTCTTCCCGTGAAGAAATGTTCAAAGCCATCATGGAAGTTTCTCTGGGCAATCGATATATCTGCGAGGAAGTGAAGAATATCATATCTGAACAGATCATGGACGATAATCCTTCACAGGGCATCAATGCTCTTTCTGAAAGGGAAATGCAGATAGTGAAACTTATAAAGGAAGGTATTTTCATCAAAGGAGATTTCAGCACAATTGAATATTTCTTTGAAAACAGTTGAAGTGCACAGGCATAACATCCTAAAAAAACTTAGCCTTAAGAATTCAGCTGCCCTGGTGAACTATATAAACACCTATGCGGTTGACTTGCCTTGATCAGTATCAAGAATTTATAGAAGAAGTTAGTGTTCTTACTAGGGTGATTACGAGTGAAATATCGTTTATAAGAGGAAACTTATAAGATCATGTTAGACTAATGTGTAAATAGTCAAAACATAGGGCCTCCAAAGGCTTTGAGCACTCAGATAAGAGTCAGATATTTACAGAAGCAAATCCATTGAAAACAACCAAGATCCAAATCCAAAACCAACAATCCAAATCCAAGTGAACCAAACTGATCCAGTCCTGAAAAACCAACCGTTCTTGTAAAAGGAAGTTAAGTCCAACCTATGAATGAACTAATCCCGGTGCCTATGAAAACGCCGGGTTTTTTCTTTTTGCACATCTCCCCATAAGTTCTTTCCACATCTTCATCGGCAATAGAATTTGGGTTAGCTTTGCGCCTTCTTTATGAGCGATGCGATAAAACACGAATGCGGCCTCGCTTTCTCCGGCTTAGGAAACCTTTCTCTTACTATTTGCAGCAATATGGCTCTGTTATCTATGGGCTCAACAAGCTATACCTGCTGATGGAGAAGCAACATAACCGTGGGCAGGATGGAGCAGGAGTAGGCGGCAGTAAAATTGAATGTTGAACCCGGACACCCATTTCTGCACCGCCTCCGCAGCAACGCTAATCAACCCATCGCTGATTTTTCTCACAGATCGGAAAGGAAATTAAGGAACTGGAAAAATATCAACCAGACATCACAAAACACCCTGGACTAATGAAAGGACATATCTGCTTTCTGGGTGAATTGCTCCTGGGTCACTTCCGATATGGTACGCAGGGAAAGAATAACGTGGAATTTTGCCATCCTTTCATTAAGAGGAATACCATTCCTGCAAGAAATCTTGCCCTCGCTGGAAATTTTAACCTTGTAAATACAGAAGAACTTTTTGGACTGATCAATATTGAACCCGGTGAATTTCAGAGTCAGAGTGACCTGGCCGCAATGATGGAGACGATTCATCATTTCTTGATTCAGGCGGACGAGGAAAATCCCGGAAATCGAAACATCGCCAAGTGCTAGAAAATCAGTAAAATTATTTGATGGTGGATATCCAGTAGGTGGATTGATCGGAAATGGCGATGCATTTGTTTTTCGCGATGTTCATGGTATCCGGCCATCTTACTATTATATAAATGATGAAGTGATTGTAGCAGCCTCAGAACGCGCAGCAATAAGAACAGCTTTTAATGTGGGTGAAAATGAAGTGCAGGAACTAATGCCCGGGAATGGACTTGATAGTGAAGGCAGACGGAAGCTATAGGATAGAAGAGATCCTCGAACCAAAAGAAAGACGGGCCTGCAGTTTCGAACGAATATATTTTTCACGCGGAAGTGATGAAAAAATTTATAAAGAACGAACTGCACTTGGCTATAATCTCAGTGAACAGATTTTAAACGCAGTAAATACGATCTAAAGAATACTATATTTTCCTTCATTCCAAATACTGCTGAAGTGGCATTTTATGGCTTGTTGAAAGGAATGGAAGACTACCTTAACAAGATCAAAATTCAACGGATCATGGCCTGGGATAAGGATTTCGATGAAGAAAAACTGGTGAGATGATCACCCGCAGGATCAGGATTGAAAAGATTGCCATTAAGGATGTAAAGATGCGGACGTTCATTACTGAAGATGCAGGCCGGAACGAAATGGTACAGCACGTTTATGATATAACCTATGGAACCGTGAAAAGGATGTAGATACACTCGTGGTAATTGATGATTCCATCGTAAGAGGAACCACTTTAAAGAAAGTATTGTCAGGATGTTATCGAGGCTTACACCAAAAAAGATCATCATTGTTTCTTCGGCCCCTCAGATCCGGTATCCGGATTGTTATGGAATTGATATGAGTAAATTGGGCGATTTTATAGCCTTCAAGTGCTGCTATGGAACTACTGAATGAAACCGGGGAAGATTTGCATGACGAACTATATGATCAGTGCAAGGAACTTCAAGGACGGGATCAACTGCATACGGAGAATCTCGTGAGGCATATATATAAACCCTTCACTACTGAAGAAATATCAGACAAGATCGCAGAACTCATCACCCCAAAGGATTGAAGTTACCGTACAGGTAATTTTTCAAACTATTGAATCCTTCACAAGGCTTGCCCTACTAATACAGGTGACTGGTACTTTACCGGCAATTATCCCACACCCGGCGGAAACCGAGTAGTGAATAAGGCCTTCATGAATTATATTGAAGGAAGAGACATTCGAGGATATTAAATTTGATCAACCTATTAAAATTGTTAGTAAAAACACGGTCTTTGGCAAAATTTTTGCTAATAACTTGATGCCGACCGTTTTATGCTTTCCTGTGAGAAACCTATTCTCTGAACAGGCCTGTTCAAATTACAAGTTGTAACTTTTTAATCGGGATAGATTATTTATCCCTTTTAATTTTATGTCCATTTCGATTAGATATAAAATTTAACCGCAAAGACGACAAGGCGCAAAGTATCGCAAAAATTCCTTGCGTTACTTTGCGTCAGTGTTTCTTTGCGGTTAAGTTGTAAATCTCAAATCTCAAAAAACAATAACCAAAGAATGAAAACTAAATTTCAAATTCAAATCTTTCTTATATTTAATATTTGTTCTTCAGGTTTATAATTTCTTTGGAATTTGTGATTTGGTTCTTGGTACTTTCTCTTCTGATTTGGTTCTTGATGTTTATTTCTAAAGCTTTGATAATATGAAATCGATCCTTCTCGTAAGACATGCAAAAAGCAGTTGGAAGAATTTTTCAATAAAGGATTTTACAGATCGCTCAATTACCGCGGAAAAAAAGCCGCTCCTGAAATGGCGGAAAGATTGGTTGCAAAAAAAATTCCTATTGATGCATTTGTATCAAGTCCTGCTAAGCGTGCTTCCAAAACAGCTGAAGTTTTTGTAAAGTTTTCGATATAAACAAGGATAAGATTATTTATAAAGCAAATTATACGAGCCTTCAGACGCCTCTATCGCTTCAGTAATTGCAAAACTGGATAATCAATGGAATACTGTTGCCATCTTTTCTCACAATCCGGGCATAACAGATTTTGCCAATGAGCTTACATCAACCCGGATCGATAACATGCCTACCGCAGGCATTTTCGCAGTACGAGCCAATATTTTAGAATGGAAGGATTTCGAAGAGCAGAAAAAGAGTTTTGGTTTTTTGACTTCCCTAAGAATGAACAGGATTAGGATTGATTTCTTGCCGCCCTCAGCTATATATTTTTTGTGTTAACTCGCTGATTGTATTGGTCAATTCCTTATTTTTAAAACCTCCCAGCGCACAGTTTTAGGAACTGATCCAATTGAAAGACTTTGCCGCTTGCCCCATTTCCGGCACTTTAAATTTATTGATATGATTAAATTTCTGTTCACGACGCGATCAATTCTTAGGACTGCTATTCTTCCTATCCATTTTTGCTTGTAATAATGACGTTGATGGTTTTGGAAAAACAAAATGCTCAATCGCACTATTAATGATCCAAACCCGATTGTTTTAATATCACACATCAGTTTGGCCTTCTATACTCCTGGATTCATGCTTTATTTTGCCAGCAGATTATAATACCGCGCCACCTGGAAAAAAATACCCTTTTATTGATGTTTTTGGTCTGGACAAGGTCAGATAGGTTTCATTTTTTGTACTCTCCTCTCTAATACAATTCCCTACCTTAATAAATCAAGGTGGATTTCCTGCAAACCCAAGGAGTATAATTGTAATTGCTCCCTTATATAGATAATCCATACCAATTCAATCCCAGCAATAGATATCCAACTCGCAGATATAGATGCCATCCTGACTCATGCAATAACTAGTTACAAAGTAAATACACAAAAAATTTATATGACCGGATTTAGCTTCGGTTCATACTTATTAATGGATTATGCATCCACAGGAAACCAATATGCTAGAAAATTGGCCGCCATTGCACCGGTAGCCAACTGTTTCATTTTCTGACCAGACCAGGGCGGATAATCTTGCGGCTTCAAGTGTTGATCTTTGGGGCTTGCAGTGTCCTGGCGACGGACCGGGAAGCACTTGTTTCACACAATGGCTTATAGACTATGTGGATGAGATTAATGAGGATCATCCAAATCAGGCCAAGTTCACACCCTTTTCTCCTTGTCAACCTGACAACCATGATATTTGGAGTAATGTTTACAATCTATTTTATGAAGAAGGTGGATTGGATATATATGAGTGGGTTGTTCCAATTCTCTAGCAACTTCACACTTCCCGCCAAGATCAAGGACTATCGCGCAAGAATAGATAAGAGCAAGGTTATTGTTGAGTGGACAACCACACCAGGAATCAAATGTAGATCGGTTTACCATTGAAAGGTCCCTGCCCGGGCAGGCATTTGAGAAGATATCAACAGTTACTGCCGCAGGGAATTCATCGGTCGATAAAAAATATAGCATTACAGATGATCAGCCTTTTGGCGGAAGCAGTCTTTATAGATTGGTTTCAGTTGATAAGGATGGTCGCACTGAATACTTCGAAACAAAAAGGGTAACTATTCCAACCCAGTGGGGAGCAAAAGCCTTTGTTGCAAGTCCAATCAAGGGTCAGCTCCAGGTTTATTTCAATCTCCAGAGATCAACCAGGGTGACCATCGACCTTGTTGACCTTAATGGAAGACAACTAAGAACACTCCAGAAAGGTTTCAATCCTGGAATTTCCCAGCATACTTTGGATGTATCCTCGCTGGCAGCAGGAGTTTATGTGGTCCGGGTGAGGAGTGATGATTTTTCGATTTCAAAGAAAATAACAATCAACTAATAAGACCAGTTTCCTTCAAAATATCAAACAGGCGGACCTCCGCCTGTTTTTTTGAGACCCCATCCTGGGGAAACATTGAGGGTTTACCACTCTTTGCGAACCCTGGCGCCTTTCCGTCTTGGCGGTTAAATCTTCAATGACCTAACATTAAAATTCAAAAAATATTTATCTTCGACCCTCAAAACTTCAAATTCCAATATCGAGCTGCCATACTTGATTAACCTAATGACTTACCAACCAGAAAAACTACTTCACGTAGATTCTGAAACCAGACCCCCCAAGGACAACCCTCCTCCGATTTAGGAAAAGCACCAAATGGACTATTTTCTTGATGGCATTCATGTTGCTTGTAGATAGTTCATCCATTAACCTAAATATTTCATTTGGATTAATTCTACAAACCTGTATTTATGCAATTCTTGATTTCCGGCTCATGGAAGCTTAAGCTCCCGTACGCTATGCTATGCTTCTCCCTGCTTTTCCTCTTGGCATTCAGTTCCATTCTAGAAGCCCAGTCATGTACCATCAATCCAAGGATAAAGAAAATCACCGCAAATGTTTCTTCTACTATTAAGTCCTATATGGAATTTAAGCCGGTAGACTGGCTTACAAATCCTACCAAGAAATATGCGCTATTAATCTACTTGGGTGGAACTGGTGAAATGTTCCAACAACCCGGTGGCACTGATCAGGACCTCTGCCAGGTGCTTAATTACTCAATGCCCTGGCATATGAACAATGGTAATTTCCCAAACACAGTTACCGATAATAATACAGGCCAAACCTTCTCCTACCTGGTGTTGATGCCGTTTGTGACAGCATGGGAACAACAATACTCGGTTGATCCTGGTGCCATGATAGATTACGCACTTCAGGCGTATGCAGGAAAAATCGATCTGGCCAATTTACCTAACCGGAATGAGTCGCGGAACTGATAACCTTATGGGTTATGTCACTGGAAGCGTATATGCCGCAAGTCGAATTGCTGCTGTGGTTCCTGTTGCAAATTGCTTTCCTGCAAATGTAGGTAATCCATGGTACGATCAGCAAATTTCACATCTGGCTCAAGGCAGGGTTCATATCTGGGGAGTATCATTGCAAATGACAAGCTCTGTCCTAAACAATATATTCAGAACTGGGTAAGCTCCCTCAATTCTCAAATGCCTGGTTATGCTCAATTTAGCTATGCAACATTTGCTTGTGATACAGAAGGCCCAAATGCAACTAATCATTATGCGTGGAACCAGACATATGATCAGGCTTACACTGTGAATGGTATGAACATTTACCAATGGATGATCCAATTCTCCCAAAATGCACTTGTGCCTGTTAAGTTGAAAGATTGGAGAGCGAGAGTTGATGCTGGTAAAGTATTACTGGAATGGACTACAACCGAAGAATTCAACACCAAAGAATTCGTTATACAACGTTCAACTTCTACCGGTTCTTTTAAAGATGTATTCCGAGTACCGGCCGCCGGCAGTTCTGGAGTAGAGAAAAAGTATTCATTGGTTGATGATAATCCGCTTCCGGGAGCTAGTCTTTACAGACTTGTTTTAAAAAACCTGGATGGCAAAGAAGAGATTTCCCGATCAAGAGTATTAATATTCTGAGTCGTTGGACAGAACGTGTTATCATACCTAACCCAGTTAACGATGGACTTCTTTCAGTTTACCTGAATGTTCAAAGAGGTCAACGCGTATCGATACGATTGTTTGATTTGAATGGAAGGATGTTGAGACAACTTGATAGACAATTGAGGGCAGGTATATCAGAACATCAATTGGATGTTTCATCCTTACAAAAGGGCGTATACCTTGTTCAAATTATTGGAGATGATATTACGACTGCCAAGAAGATAACAATTGAATAAGTCTTGATAGTGGGAGAGAAATTATTTTCCTTGAATTCTATCAATGGCAGAATCGATTGCTGAAATATAGTCGTCCATATTAAATTCCGTACTCACATATTTAAAGGCGTTGGCTAAGGTCAATGCCTTTTTTATTTGAAAATCATTCTGAGAAATAGTGAGGCAGATTCTCTTGCTCATCAGGTATTCACCCAGATATTCCTGTTCACTCTGACCAGGCGTTGGAATCAGAATCCTTTTTTTTCTAAAGCGATAATGTCCATTATCGTTGTATAACCTGACCTGCTTATAATGAATTCCGATTCATCCATTAATTGTTCAATTCCGTTGAAGGCAAATGATTGAAATAAACTGTCCTTTCCGATGGTTTCATTTCAGTCTTTTCCGAAGGCAACCCCCGAACGATTACTATGTTTTCATTTAACACTGGTAATTGATGAATGATCATTTTCTCGAATAAAGTTCTTTGTGGTTCGGGCCCGGAAAGGATCACCAGAAATTTATATTTCCAGGTGCTCGGAATTTTCTTTCCCTCGAACCTGGAAATGCTCCGATATATTTAACCTGGGTATCAGGTAATGGTTCAGGATGCGAAAGTTCCCCGGCAAGATTATTGGTGGATGCATAATCCGGTATCCAGCATTCGTTGAACTTTTCTATGAAATTGTAGTTCATTTTCTTCAACAAAGAATTGAAAAATCTGCTGATGGGATTTTTTATGTTCAATTGATGTGATATAAAAACTGAATGAATTCGCTTACTTCGAAAGCCATATCTGTTATCTGAAATCACGGGATCTACATTGTTTTTAGCCAAAAAGCTGTTTAACCATTGATTTTCCCTCTTGATTGAGATCAATATTTTGGGGATTTGAAGGATTATTCTCATCCCCGTTAACCAGCCGTTTACAGAATATCTCAGGTTGTAACCATCTAAATGCAAGACCTTTATTACCGGAAATTAAGTGTGGAGAGGTGAGCCTGAACATCATTACAAGCGACGATTACAGAACAATTTCTGTTTAGAAAAGCTTGGATGATTGGTACACAACGAATTGTATGACCAAATCCCCAGTCCAGAGGCGAGATAGGACAAGTGGCTTTTACCCATAAATGCTGTTAATTTTGTGCACGGAAGGCAAAGCGAGGAAATAATTTAGGGGGAATATAGTTTTAATTAGAATACGGAATGTATGAAGGTTAAGCGCTTATTGATTTATTTTACATTTGTCCTTAGCATTGCAGTTACGATTGGTAGTTGTAGTTCAGGAAATCGCATCATAAAAAAGGATGTGGTTGTGGTTTGAACAAAGGCTTTATAGGTTATTAAAATCCTAAAATAGATGAAAACGCCCAATCGCGATTTGCTTGTACTTGTCAAAGACGAATTCCATAATGAATATATTATGGAGCGTGAATTACAAAAGATTAAACCGACTGCTTTATAAGTTCGAAACTCTCGACACTATCGCAGTTGCGCACGAGGTATTTGATATGAACAAGGGAAAGGTTATTGAAAATCCGATTGTGGTTAAGGAGTGTATGAAAAACAAAGTGCTGAAACCATTTCAGTTTGCCTGCAATAAGAATTAATTAATTCAAAATAAAATTAGAGGCCTGTCTTACCGACAGGCTTTTTTATTTTAGGAATTCAAGAGCGGTTTTCAACTTCGAAAACATCTCTTCAATTTCTTCTCTCTTGCAAGTGCCAACACTCAATCGATACCAGGGAATTTATTAGAAGCTCCAAATGCATAAAAAGGTACAACAGCAAGTTTGGCTTCATTAAGTATATAGGCTGTTACCTCGGCCTGGGTTTGCAATACTTCCCCTTCTTTGGTTGTTTTTCCTTTCAGATCAAGTTTGATTGTTAGGTATATCGCGGCTTGAGGTGCAATAGCATCTACTGCAAATCCTTCCGCCTTCAATTTCATAAAGCCTTTATGGATTTCCCTAAGTCTGATTTCTATTTCACTTTTGAAACGAACAAGAAAATCATCCACAGCCTCATGCTCCAATAGAAATTTTGAAACTGCTTTTTGTTCTGCCATTGGTGCCCAGGCACCTACGTGTGTAAGTATTGCCTTCATCTTATTGATCACGTTGATCGGGCCCATGCTCCAACCCACGCGAACACCGGTTGCAGCAAACACCTTGCTTATCGCATCAATCAGGATGGTATATTCTCTCATCGCAGGATTGAGAGATACGGGATTGTAATGCTTAATGTTTCCAAATGTGAGATGCCAATACATCTGGTCATACATCACATATAATTTTTTCTCGCCTTCCTTTCTTGTTGCATTTTCCTCCAATATCATTTCGCAGATTGCGCCCAGCTCCTCTTTGCTAAAAGTTGTACCGGTAGGATTTTGTGGCGAACAGAGAGACAGAAGTACTGCTCCTTTCAGATGTGGTTTGATGTCTGCTGCTGTCAGCATGAAATTATTTTCTGGTCTTGCTTCCACCACCACGTGTTCTGCTCCAACAAAATGAACATAGTGATTGTTATTCCATGAAGGAACGGCGTAGATGACTTTATCGCCCTTATCACAGATAGCTCTGAAAAGAGAATAGGATTTAAGTGGTCGACCCCCAGCGGCAACCAGCACTTCAGAAGAATCATAAGTCAATCCTTCCCTATATTCAATAAATTCTGAAATGGATTCCCGAAGATCAAGGTTGCCTTCCGCGGCTGGATAATTTGTAAAATGATTTCTATAGGCTTCTATAACTAATTCTTCCAGTGCTTTTGGGATTGGAAAAATCGAAGGATCAAAATCTCCAACAGTGAAATTATAGATCTTCTCCCCCTTTTCGGATTTTTCGCGGATCTCTCCCCTAATTTCACGATCTCCGATCCGATCAGGGTTTCAGATAAATAAGAAAGTTTCACTTCTGCTTCTTTTAGGTTATGAGAATTCACTTCTTTAAGCAAAAGTAAAAGCAGGGGCACCATCGGCCTAAAATAAAAATACCCCGACCAAAGATCGAGGAGTTACGGGTTTAGAGTTTAGGGTTTAAGAATTTAACCGCAAAGCCGCCAGGACGCCAGATTACGCAAGAATTACTTCTGACTTCTCACTTCAGACTTCGATTCATCCCTAATTACAAATTCCCAAATTCCTCCCAATAAACTAATCCATAAATCAGCAAGTGAGTGTGTCCTCCCTACGGGGCATGATTGCATTGGACTTGGCCTTTCTACCGACATGTAGCCCCTACGGGGCAAAAAATTCCAAAGACCTATTCAACAATTCAACAATCCTCCCACCAATTCCAAATTACAATTTCTTAATTCCTAATTCCCAATTCCTACTAATCAACAAATCAACCACTCAACTAATCACTCTTCTTCGCTTCAAACTTCTTCTCAGCTTCTTTCGCCTTTTCAAAATCCAATACCACTCCATTGATACAATACCTTAATCCCGTAGGTGGAGGACCATCTTCAAAAACATGTCCGAGGTGTGATTTGCATCTTCCACATTCTACTTCGGTCCTTTGCATTCCAAGAGTATTATCTGGAGTATAGATGATACTTGTTTTACTAATTGGCTGATAGAAGCTTGGCCATGCACATCGCTCTCGAACTTGGTATTGCTCTTGAATAATGCATTGCCACAAGCTGCACAATAATATGTTCCAATCTCATCAAATTTCTCAAACTTACTTGTCCATGGACACTCGAGTTTCCTTCATCCTGGCCACACTATATACTTCCTCTGGAAGAATTTTTCTCCATTCCTCTTCAGAGATGTTCAACTTACTTGTATCCGTTCGGGAATACATCGGGTTCTTTTTACTTGATGAATCCATTTTTGCTTGTTTGGGAGATGATGATTGAGAATAGCTGCATTGTTGAAGGCCAAAAGCCAGCAATAAAACACCTGAAAATCTTATCAGTTTATGCAACATAGAAATCATTTCCCAAATTTACGGATTGCTTGCTCAGTCAGATTGTCAAAGGAAAGACCTTCTGTATACCTTAACAGTTTAAGATGTTTTTCTGTGGTCTGTGGATTTCAGGTTTTATCAGTTCGGTAGATTATATTTATGACTCATTTTTAACCAACACATGGCGGAAGGCTTGCACAAGGACTCTAAGCAATGTTTAACCTGATTTTGTTTGGCCCTCCTGGCAGCGGCAAAGGTACCAGTCCGAAAAACTGGTTGAGAAATATGGCCTTATACATTTATCCACGGGAAACTTACTAAGGGAAGAGATCGCTAACTCAACCGACCTTGGGTTAACCGCCAAGAGTTTCATGGATAAGGGTCAACTTGTTCCTGATGAAGTAGTCCAGGGAATCATGCCTGTGCCCTCGATGCAAACGTACATGCCAATGGCTTTTTGTTTGATGGCTTTCCCCGGACCGTTGTGCAGGCTGAAAAGCTTGACGAAAATTGAACGAAAGGGGGAGCGAGATATCACTTGTCCTTGCATTAAATGTTGGTGGGAGGAATTGGTGAAGAGACTTGTCAACCGTGGAAAAACCAGCGGAAGAACTGATGATAATGAGGAGGTGATCAGGGCGCGCATAACAGAATATGAAAACAAGACTGCACCCGTCGCGGGCCATTATCAAAAACTTGGTAAGGTTGTTCCGGTTAAAGGAGAGGGATCAGTAGACGATATTTTTAGAGCACTTACTAATCAGATCGAAGCAATTAAGGAGAAAGAGCATAGAGTTCGCCAAAAATAATTAATCATTTACCCGAAACTATCCTCGCGAACCCTCGCGTCTTCGTAGCTTTCTTGCTAATACTATCTTTACAACTCAACATCTCAACTAATTAACTATTCAACTTGTCTCCTCACCAGATGCAAAAACTTGAAAATTATGTAACGGGAAAATGGATCCCCGGTGATGGAGAAGGAGATGTTTTATATAATGCAGTGACCGGATCAGAAATCGCCCGGGCCACAACCAAGGGGCTTGACTTTTCTTCCATTCTGGAATACGCAAGAAGAGTTGGAAATCCTGCCTTAAGAAAAATGACTTTTCAGGAACGTGGTAAAATGTTAAAAGTCTGGCGATTTATTTCCAGAAAGGAAGGAACAATTCTATGAAGTAAGTTATCGAACCGGTGCGACCAGAGTCGATAGCTGGATTGACATTGAAGGAGGGTTCGGGAATTTATTTGCATATGCTTCCCTTAGCGAAAATTTCCCTAATCAATCATATGACGTGAAGGGGATGCAATAATTTATAAAAGATGGCCGTTTTATGGCGCACCATATTTTGGTACCAAAAAAAGGCGTTGCCATTCACATCAATGCGTTCAATTTCCCGATATGGGGAATGCTCGAAAAATGTGCGGTAAACTGGATGGCGGGAATCCCAGCGGTGGTTTTACCAGCACCCGTAACTGCTTATTTAACAGAAGGTTGTAAAGGAAATTATAGCTTCTAATATATTGCCTGAAGGCGCATTACAATTGATTTGCGGTACGGCCAGAAACATATTTGATACGGTCGATAGTCAGGATGTAATAACATTTACAGGTTCGGCTGCAACAGGAATTAAATTAAAAACAAATCCAAAAATAATTCAGGAATGTCAATTTACTATGGAAGCAGATTCTTTGAATGCTTCGTTTTGGGTGAAGATGTGGTTCCCTGATCACCTGAATGGGATTTATTCATCAAACAAGTCAGAAGCGAAATCACGGTAAAGGCGGGTCAAAAATGTACTGCTATCCGAAGAATCATTGTTCCTGAAAATAAAATGGAGGATGTTTGGAAAGCTATAACCGCAGCACTGAAACAAACAGTTATTGGAAACCCGTTAAATGAAAAAGTGAGGATGGGATCACTTGCAGGAAAGGGTCAGCGGGAAGAGGTCAAGGCACAAGTGCAGAAACTACTTGCTTCATCACAGATAATTTATGGTTCATTGGACAGTGTGGAGGTTGTTGATGCTGATCCTGTGAAAGGAGCATTCATCAGTCCCATATTATTAAAGAATGATAATCCTCTTCAATCAACAGAAGTCCACACCGTTGAGGCCTTCGGTCCTGTCAGCACGATAATGCCATATAGGAACAGCGAAGAAGCAATAGAGTTATCAAAAAGAGGAAAGGGTTCGTTGTGCAGTACCATCGTGACATCAAGTGAAGTACTGGCAAAAGAATATGTAATTGGAGCTGCTACACATCATGGCCGAATTCTCGTTTTGAATAGTGAATGCGCAAAAGAAAGTACAGGGCATGGTTCGCCTCTTCCATTGCTGGTTCATGGCGGACCGGGAAGAGCAGGTGGAGGTGAAGAAATGGGTGGGGTAAGAGGGGTAAAGCATTATATGCAGCGAGTTGCAGTGCAGGGCTCTCCTACATGTTAACTCAGATCACTAATGTGTACCACCAGGGTGGAAAGGTGGAGGAAGATGCAAAGCATCCGTTCCAGAAATTTTTTGAAGAACTCCAGATCGGTGATTCGTTGATCACTCATAAAAGAACAGTAACCGAAGCGGACATAGTGAATTTTGCAAATGTTAGCTGGGATCATTTCTATGCTCATACTGATCACACATCATTAGAGGGGACAGTATTTGAAAAACCAGTTGCACATGGATATTTTATTCTAAGTGCAGCAGCCGGTTTATTTGTTGATCCCGCAAAGGACCAGTGCTTCTTAACTATGGTCTTGAAGAATGCAGATTCATGAAACCAGTATATGCCGGTAGCACAATTGGAGTGCAGCTCACCTGCAAGGAGAAGATAGACCAGGAAACGAAAGATGAAAGTGATATCCCGAAAGGAATTGTAAAATGGCTGGTGGAAGTCAAAGATGAAACCAATGAGCATGTTGCGATTGCAACGATTCTTACCATGGTCAGGAAAAAGCCTGCTTAAATTCTTAAATACCTTTTATGATCAGCCAGGTAAAAGAGGGGTACGTAAAATCGGAGATTCATAACACAGTAACAACTATTGAATTTTTTCATCCGCAGAGTAACTCACTGCCCGGGAAATTACTCGAGATTTTAGCAAAGGAAATTCATAGTGCAGGCAATGATCAGGATACGAATGTGATTATCCTTAGTTCTGCAGGCGAAGCCACATTTTGTGCCGGAGCTTCATTTGAAGAATTGGCCGCAATAAAAACTGAAACTGAAGGAAAAGACTTCTTTAGTGGATTTGCACACGTGATCAACGAAATCAAAAATGCCCCAAGTTCATTATTGCAAGAGTTCAGGGCAAATGTGTTGGAGGAGGAGTAGGACTGGCAGCGGCAGCGGATTATTGCATTGCAACAGAAAAAGCCGAGATCAAATTAAGTGAACTGGCCATTGGCATTGGACCATTTGTTGTTGGACCAGCCGTTGAGAGAAAATTAGGGAATTCAGCATTTGGGCAATTAGCAATTGATGCAACTCTTTGGAGAAGTCCGGACTGGGCAAAAAGAAAAGGATTGTTTAGCGAAGTACATGATTCAATCGAGACCATGGATGAATCAATCCGAAGATTAGCTACAGCACTTGCTCACTCGAGTCCAGTTGCAATGACCGAATTGAAAAAAATACTCTGGCGAGGAACCGAGAACTGGGATACCCTATTATTGGAACGCGCAGCTATCAGCGGAAGATTAGTGTTGAGTGATTTCACGAAAAATGCCATTGCAAGATTTAAGGAGAAATCCAAGAGTTAATATTTTTATTTAACCGCAAAGACGCCAGGACGCAGCGGGAATAGTTACTTTAACCATTCACAATCCAATCCATCCGGACTCAATATAATGTACAACATTTTCAATATGATGCGTATGCGGAAACATATCAACCGGCTGAATTTTTTTCACTTCATATTTCTCATCTAACCAATTAAGGTCTCGTGCCTGGGTTGCAGGATTACAACTCACATACACCACAACCGGAGCTTCAATATCAAGGATCTTTTTCACAAGTTTTTCATGCATTCCCGCTCTTGGTGGATCAGTTATGATAACATCTGCTTTTCCATGGATTGAAAAGAATTCGTCATTACAAACTACACTCACATCGCCTTCAAAAAACTCAGCATGGCTTATGCCATTCAACTGAGCATTGATTTTTGCATCTGCAATTGCTTCAGATATCGTTTCAACTCCAATAATTTTTTTAGCCTCTCTGCTAAGAAAAATACCAATGCTTCCGGTTCCACAATAAAGATCATAGACTATTTCATTGCCGGTCAATTCTGCAAACTCTCTTGTGATCTTATAAAGCCTTTCGCCTTGCTCGGTATTTGTTTGAAAAAATGATTTAGGTCCAATCCTGAACTGAAAATCTTCAAGGGTTTCAGTAACATAACCGGGACCAAAATAGGTTTGTGGAATAAGATCTGTCAGGCTATCATTCCATTTGGTATTGATTGTGTAAAGCAGGGTTGTAAGCTCAGGAAACATTTTCAAGAACATGATCAAGCAAAGCAGAACGTTTTTCCTGGTCTTCATTCCCAAAAACAATATTCGCCATGATTTCACCAGACCGGCAAATTCTTAATTGAAGATTTCGCATAAAGCCTGCGTGCTTCCTGATATCGTGAAAACTATAGTCGTGTTTTACCGCAAATTCCTTGATAAGTTTTCTGAGTTTATTTGTAGGCTCTTCCTGCAGAAAACAAGTTTCGATGTCAACAACCTTATCAAAAAAACCTTTTGCGTGATAACCTGCAACATTTTCTTCCGATGAAAACCTTTCGTCGTGCAGTTGTTCTGGTAATAAATATTTCTTATTGCTGAAGGTGTATTCAATCTTGTTGCGATAATATCTCGTAGCGGATGCCCCCAGGATCGGTTGAATAGGTGGAAGTGTAATTCTTCCAATTCGTTCCAGATTATCTCTCACTTGTTGTTCCTTAAACTGTAGTTGCTTTTCATAAGGCAGCATCTGCCACTGGCAGCCGCCGCAAACTCCAAAGTGAGGACAGAATGGAATAACTCTTTCTGAAGAATATTTGTCAATGGAGATGAGTTGACCTTCTGCCCAATCTTTTTTATTTTTTATAAGCCGCACAGTCACCACATCGCCCGGCACCGCTTTTTCAATAAAGATCACCTTCCCGTTCACTCTTGCCAGGCTTTTGCCTTCAGCAGCATAATTTTCTACAAGTACTTCCCTTAATATTTCAGGCTTTTTTTTCAAGTGGCAAAGGTAAGTATCCTGGTCCCGAGCGAAGTCGAGGGAATAGCATAGTAGAATTTTAACCGCAAAGGAACAAGAGACGCAAAGGGGCGCTAAGGAGTACTAAATAACCCCTGTTTTAACCTTATAATCACCCTTATAGCTAAGAAGATAGAATTTTGTCAATTATCTTGCACGGGCTAACAACCGGCCGAGGCCGGGAACCGTCTGAAACATATGAAAAGATTTCTCCCGATCCTGCTATTACTGGTCTTTGCAACAGCTTCCCTTTTTGCCCAAAATGGTTATAACATTAAGGTAAATATCAAGCCTTTCAAGAATCGAATACGTTTACCTGGGATATCATTACGGTAAGAGAAAGGCCCTGGCCGACTCAGCTCTCCTGGATGCGAACAGTAATGGCCTCTTTAAAGGGACCAAGGCATTAGGTGGTGGCATTTATTTCCTCGTATCGCCTAAAAAGCAAATTCTTTTTGAGTTATTGATAGACAAGCAGCAGGATTTTTCAATTGTTGCAGACACAATTAATTTACCCACGGGAGTAAAGTTTACCGGCTCATCAGACAACAGTCTTTTCTATGGATATACGCTTCACATTAATGATCTCGGATTGCAGGTAACCGAAACTCAGCAGGCCTTCAGAAATTCAACTGACCCATCGGAAAAAAAAGCATTACAGAATAAATTAGTGAACCTCAATAATGTTATTTCCAAATATCGCGATAGCATAGAAAAGAAAAACCCGAATTCAATCCTCACCGCTTTATTCAAGGGAATGAAAGAACCAATTGTTCCTCCAGCTTCAGCGCATCCGGGAGGAAAATATGATTCCAATTTTGCCTACCGGTATTTTAAGACAAACTATTGGAATGGGATTTCTTTCACTGATGACAGGATGATAAGAACTCCAATCTTTGAGCAGAAGCTTGAAAAATATTATAAGGACCTGGTAGCTCCTGATCCTGATTCTATCAATCGCGAAGTAGATCATATGTTGCTAATGTCCAGGACCAGTCCTGAAATGTTTAAGTATTTAATGGTCTTCTTTGTTCAGAAATATATTAACCCTGAATATATGGGACAGGATGCAGTGTTTGTGCATCTATTCGAGAAGTACATCAATACCGGTCAGGCAGAGTTTTTCACAGAACAGTATAAAAAGATCATGTCGGATCGGGCTTATAGTCTAATGGCAAATCTTATTGGGAATCCGGCATCAAATCTTGACATGGTGGATTCAGCAGGCAAGCAAGTGCAATTATATGATGTACAGGCCGAGTTTACTATAGTTTGTTTTTGGGATCCGGAATGCAGCCATTGTAAAGAAGTTGTTCCGAAACTGGATTCAATCTACAAGGCAAAATGGAAGAACCAGAACGTGAAATTATTTGGTGTAAAGGTTGATGGAACAAGGGATGCCTGGCTAAAGTTTATTCATGAAAACAATCTGAAAGATTGGATACACGTTTATCAAACCGATGCGCAACGTGATGCTGATTCTAAAGCAAATCGACCTAATTATCGGCAGCTTTATGATGTTTACCAAACTCCCATCCTGTATTTACTGGATAAGGAAAAACGAATCATCGCAAAAAAATTAAGTTATCAGCAGGTTGACGAAGTAATGAACATCAAAAGAAAAAAACAGAACCAATAATATGAAAAGCTTTTTCGGCCTTTTCCTGTTTACCTGTATCCTTGCGGGATCGGCTAATTCTCAAACCTTATTTACATATGGCACCAAAGCTGTAAGCAAGAATGAATTTCTGAAAGCATACAATAAGAATAATACCAGCGATAAACCCGATGAGAATTCTTTAAAGGAATACCTGGACCTGTATAGCAGGTTCAAGCTAAAAGTTCAGGCAGCCTACGATCTCCGGATGGACACCCTCGCTACTCAAAAAGCAGAATTGCAAAGTTTCAGAAGTCAAATCATTCAAACTTATCTGAATGACGATAATAGTTTAAATGAACTTGTGAACGAGGCAAATGCCAGAAGTCAAAAAGATATTAGGCTCTCCCACATTTTCATTCCTGCCAGGAGTGATTCTCCAGCCCTGGCCCAAAAAGCATCAAGGCAGATTGAAGAGGCATATAAACAACTACAGCAAGGAAAAGATTTTGGAGAGGTCGCACTTTTGTTTTCTGCAGATTCATCAGTTAAAAAGAATAATGGAGACCTTGGATTTATCACTGTCTTCTTGCTTCCTTATGAATTAGAGAATCTTGCATATAAAACACCACTTGGAAAATTCTCACCCGTATTCCATAGCAAGGCAGGTTATCATATTTTCAAAAAAACTGACGAGAGGAAAGCTCTCGGTAAGATAAAAGTTGGTCAGATCCTTCTTACCTATCCTCCCGATGCAGATGAAAAAGTAATGAACTCGGTGAAGTTAAGCGCGGATTCAATTTATGGGGCTCTATTGAAGGGAGCAGACTTTCCCACCCTTGTTGAATTATATAGTGGAGACAATTTTTCACTTCAGATGAAAGGTGAAATACCCGAATTTGGTGTTGGTCGATATTCAATGGAATTCGAAAATGCTGCGTTTGAACTAAAAAAGGATGGTGATATAAGTAAGCCCTTAAGAACAGATTATGGATTCCATATCATAAAAAGATTATCGAGGACTGAAATTGGATCAGATATCAATGCGGAACAAAAAGAGCAGTTGCGTCAACAAGTGATGAATGACGACAGGATGGAGGTTTCAAAAAGATTGATGACTCAAAAAATTCTCAAGACAATTGGATACAAGAAGGCAGTATTTGATGCCAACCAACTCTGGGCTTATTCAGACAGTACTCTCAATGACAAACCCGTACCTGCAAAAACAACCATTAGACCCAACACCTTATTATTCTCATTTGCAAAACAAAACATAACCGTTAAGGATTGGCTGGCATTCCGCAGATCTGTTAATGAAGTTGATCGCATCATCGTGGGTAAGACTCAACCACAACTTCTCGAGTATTATACTGAATTGGCAGCATTGGAATATTATAAAAAACACTTAGAGGAATTCAATCCCGAATTCGCATTTCAACTCAAAGAATTTAAAGATGGGAATCTTCTTTTTGAGATCATGCAAACGAGGATCTGGGACAAAGCTTCATCGGACAGTGTTGGATTGAAGAAATATTTCAATGCGCATAAAAATAATTATTGGTGGGAGAATAGTCTTTCCGGAATCTTATTCACTGCAGCAAATCAGGCTATCGCAACAAAAGTGAGAGAGAGACTCAGGGATAGCATTGCAAACTGGCGTCAAATAATTGAATCATTTGAAGGAAATGTAATTGCAGACTCAGGAAGATTTGAAGTTGACCAGCTTTCATTTCCTGAAGATTATACAATCAAATTGAATACTTTTTCTCCATCACTGAAAAATCAGGTAGATACAACCATTTCATTCATTTACATTCAAAATCATTACCCGGAGCGATCTCAGCGAAATTTCGAAGATGCAAGAGGGTATGTAATTAATGACTACCAGGTGTATTTAGAAGAAGCCTGGATCAATCAACTGAAGAAAAAATACCCCATCAAGATGAATGAGGCTATAGTAAAATCACTCACTAAATAGCTATTAAACCTTTTTTCAGCCTTATGGGTCTCAAAATGGCATGGTTTTGACGACTATGTACTAAAATCTGAGACCATTATGAAGAAGATCTTTCTAATGCTATTAGCATGCAGCAGTGCCGCATATATGGCAAATGCACAAAAGAGCAGCGCAATTCTAAAAGGGGGTCTAAACCTCGCAAATGTATCTATCACAGATGACGGCAGAGTTGACGAAGCTAAATCACTAGCAAGTTTTCATGTAGGCCTTATCGGAGATTTTGCAATTGCAAAAATCCTTTCGTTCCAGTTAGGAATAGTAGCAACAGGTAAAGGATCCAAGACTCAAACAGGTAATGAAACCGATCCAAACTATTTCAAAGCCACTTCAAATCCATTCTATCTTGAAGTGCCAGCCAACCTGGTATTCAAACTTCCAATCACAAGTGATTCTAAATTATTCTTCGGTGCCGGTCCCTACATTGCTGTAGGTATTGCTGGAAAAAATAAAACTGAAGGAAATTTTTTGGGGAACCGATTTGAAAACAAGGAAGACATTGATTTTAGCAATGACGATCCTACCACTCTTGATTTTGAAGAAGGTGCTGGTTTTGGAATTTTGAAACGTTTCGATTATGGATTGAACGGTACAGCTGGTCTTGAGCTTAACAAAGTTGTTCTGGGTGTGAACTACGGACTGGGCCTTGCGAAACTTCAATCAGGATCAAATAGTTCAAATGACGATCGCAACAAGCACAGGGTGCTGAGTTTTTCTGTAGGCGTTAAATTGTAAAGAAGAAATATCCAAGAACCAAAAAACAAGATCCAAATAAAGAAGAGAGAATTTTCAATGAAAAATTGGAAATTCAAAATGCAAAATTAAAAATTCACTCAAAGGGGAAATAGATCGAAGATGCTTTACGGCGAATACTCTGCGTTTTCTTGTTCTCTGCGGTAAAAAAAATATTTCACGCAAAGACGCAAATTGAGCAAAGGCGCAAAGTTTTATCTGAATTTTTATTCTTATTGAAATTTGTTTGGTGCTCGTCTTTTGGTTCTTGTTATTTTCCAGCGAATACTCTGCGTTCTTTGTTCTCTGCAGCAAAAATATTTTATGCGAAGAGGGAAAGTGAGTAAAGAATAAAATCACAAGAGACAAAAAAGCTTCAAAGCCTCTTTATTTTACATTTTGAATTTTACATTTTCCATTGTTGGGAACTTGGTATTTGGATTTGCGCCTTTAGACAATTTCCTTCACAACATTACAAATCACGTGCGGCTTGCCTAGAGTATAATAATGCAGTACGGGCACACCCCCTGCTTTTAACTCCCTTGACTGCTGTAGTAACCATTCGGTCCCTACCAATTCAACATCCTTGTCTTCTTTACATCTCATGATCTCTTCACTCAATTCAGTTGGGATATCAACATTGAATGTTCTTGGAATAACAGACAATTGTTTTTTTGAGGTGATAGGTTTAAGACCTGGTATGATTGGAATATTGATGTCATGCTCGCGACATCTCTTTACGAATTCAAAATATTTCTTATTCTCAAAGAACATTTGAGTAACGATATAATCAGCCCCGGCTTCCACTTTTGCTTTCAGGTAAGCAAGGTCTGTTTCCATATTTGGAGCTTCAAAATGTTTTTCCGGGTAGCCTGCTGCACCCACACTGAATTTTGTTCGGAAGCCATCACGGATGTCCTCCTCCAAATAAATACCATTGTTAAGGTTGATCACCTGTTTAAGGAGATCAATTGCAAACCTGTGGCCTTGAGGGTCAGGTTCAAAGAAAGTTTCATTCTTTGCAGCATCGCCTCTGAGTACGAGGACGTTGTCAACCCCAATAAAATTAAGATCGATGAGGGCATCTTCTGTTTCGCGTTTGGTAAATCCACCGCAGATCAGATGGGGAACAGCATCAACCTTATAATGGTTCATGATTGCTGCGCAAATTCCTACAGTTCCAGGGCGTTTTCTAACCTCAACCTTCTCAAAGGTTCCATCAGCCTTTTTTTTGAAGACATGTTCAGCACGATGATAGGTAACATTAATATATGAAGGCTTGAACTCCATGAGCGGGTCAAGGTGATCGTATATCAAATTGATCGTTTTTCCTTTCAGCGGGGGCAGGATTTCAAAAGAGATAAGCGTGTTCTTTGCCTGTCCTATATGGTCTATTACTTTCATAAGCTGCAAACATACTTCAGCAACATGGAAAGTCAAATAGGCTGTTAAACATAGTTTCCAGAGGGTTGTTTAGATTTTCTTCCGGTATTTTTGCGAAAATCATCGCAATTGTCAATCAGGATTTATACAAAGGATCTGGTCAAAAGCTATCGAAACAGGACAGTTGTAGATCATGTATCTATAGATGTAAGTGAGGGTGAGATCGTTGGATTGCTGGGCCCAAACGGGGCTGGCAAAACCACCACTTTTTATATGGTTGTTGGATTGATCAAGCCCGATGAAGGACAGGTTTTTCTTGATACTGAAGAAATAACCAAATTGCCGATGTACAAACGTGCGCAGCTTGGCATTGGATATCTTCCCCAGGAGGCATCAGTGTTCAGAAAGCTCAGTGTGGAGGATAATATATTGGCCGTTCTGGAAATGACGAAACTTTCCAGAAAAGAAAGAAAAATTAAACTTGAGGCCTTGTTAGATGAATTCAGGCTACACCATGTAAGAAAGAATAATGGAGATTCACTTAGCGGTGGCGAAAGACGAAGGACTGAAATTGCCCGAGCACTTGCAGTAGATCCCAAATTCATGTTGCTTGATGAACCATTTGCAGGGGTAGATCCCATTGCAGTTGAAGATATTCAGACCGTGGTGGCGCGTCTGAAGCATAAAAACATAGGCATCCTTATAACTGATCATAATGTAAACGAAACCCTTTCCATTTGTGACAGGGCCTACCTGTTGATTGAGGGTAAGATTTTCAAACATGGAACTGCAGAAGAACTTGCAGAAGACGAACAGGTCAGAAAACTCTATCTCGGAAGAAATTTCGAATTAAAACGCAAGGATTATCTCCACGAGGAAGCCAAAGAGCCTTCTAATCAATGATGCCTCCCTCTTAATTAAGACTCATTGTTTTAGTTTCTGTATTTTGCCGCTGGATGAAATTCCTCAGCCCTGCCATATCAACGCTTGCCCGTTTGCGCATGTGGCGCATAGATAGTTGGATCAAACATCCGATCCAGGCTCAACGTGAAGTATTACAAGACATAGTCACCTCGGCTCAATACACCGAATTTGGACGGAAATATGAATTCTCAAAACTCTTCACCATCCGTGCGTTCAAAAAAGCAGTTCCAATCCACGAATACGATGATCTGAAACCATATATAGAACGAGTAATGAATGGGGAGGAGAATATTCTTTGGAACACTCCTATCCACTGGTTCGCTAAAAGCAGCGGGACCACCAGCGAAAAAAGCAAATTCATCCCTGTAAGTGAAGAAAGCCTCGAAGATTGTCATTATAAAGCTGCAAAGGATGTATTGACTCTTTACTATAACCACCATCCTGATTCAAACCTGCTGACAGGAAAGGGCTTGGTAATTGGCGGAAGTCATACTATTCATCAGCTGAATGAGGATGCACATTATGGCGATCTTAGTGCGGTGCTCTTGCAGAATACTCCGTTCTGGAGCAACTGGATCCGTACACCAGACCTTCGCATAGCCCTGATGGATGAATGGGAGAATAAGATTGAGCACCTGGCAAAAAATACCATCAATGAAAATGTTACTTCCATCTCCGGTGTACCAACATGGACACTCGTATTATTAAGAAGAATCCTTGAAATGACTGGAAAGAAAACCTTGAAAGAGGTCTGGCCTCAATTTGAACTATACCTTCATGGCGGAGTTTCATTTACCCCTTATCGTGATCAGTTTCAGCAATTGATAGGCGGAAAGGTTAACTACCTGGAGATGTATAACGCAAGTGAAGGATTTTTTGCAGCCCAGGATAATCCATCAGAAGATGGTATGTTACTCTTCACTGATCATGGCATATTTATGGAGTTCATGCCAGTTGAAGAATATGGAAAAGATGAGCCCCGAACAATTGGCCTCAGGGATGTAGAGAAAAATAAGAATTATGCGCTAATCATTAGCACAAATGGTGGCATGTGGCGATACCTGCTGGGTGACACTATTCAGTTTACATCGTTGGTCCCTTACAGGATCAAGGTTAGCGGTCGCCTCAAACATTATATCAATGCTTTTGGAGAAGAGGTCATAGTTGATAATAGCGATAAGGCCATCGCCATTGCTTCTGACCGCACTTCTTCCATTGTAAATGATTATACCGCGGCGCCTGTCTATTTTTCCGAAGGATCAAATGGAGCACATGAATGGTTGATTGAGTTTGAAAAAGAACCAGTGGACCTCAATAAGTTCACAGAGGAATTGGATGATGCACTCAAAAGTCTGAACAGCGATTATGAAGCTAAACGCTATAAAGGTATCGCATTGAGAATGCCTCTTGTCAGAAGGCTTGAAAAAGGAGTATTTAGTTCATGGTTAAAGACAAAAGGGAAGTTGGGCGGACAACACAAAGTGCCAAGGTTAAGCAACGACCGGAAGTACCTTGATGAAATTCTTTCCTTTACTGATCAACAGAAATCATGACCTTATATTTGGATTCTTTTCTTAGCATTTTATTCATTCAAAATCTTACTCGATCATGAAATTACTGGAAGGGAAGACTGCAATTGTAACTGGCGCTGCCCGCGGAATTGGAGAAGCAATTGCACTTAAATTATCCGAGCATGGAGCAAATGTGGCTTTTACATATGTGAGTGAAAGCAGTGATGAAAAAGCAAAAGCCCTGGAAGAAAAGATCAATGGTTTTGGAGTTAAGGGCAAAGCATGGCGGAGTAATGCGGCTAATTTCCAGGAAGCAGAAAGTTTCGTAACTGAAGTAACTAAGGAATTCGGGACAATAGATATTTGTGTCAACAACGCTGGAATATCAAAAGACAATTTATTACTCCGACTTACTCCCGAGCAATGGGATGATGTGATAAATGTAAACCTGAAAAGCGTTTTCAATATGACCAAGCAGGTTATCAGGCCCATGATGAAGGCAAAAAAAGGATCGATCATAAATATGAGTTCAATTATCGGCATGAGAGGAAATGCAGGACAAACCAGTTATGCGGCATCAAAAGCTGGTATCATCGGATTTACCAAATCAGTTGCGTTAGAGTTAGGTTCCAGGAATATCCGATCAAATGCAATTGCGCCAGGCTTTGTTGAAACTGATATGACCCATTACCTTAAGGAAGGAGAGGCGGCTAAGGCTTTTCTTGAAAAAATTCCTCTTGGAAGGTTCGGGTCCAGCGAAGAAATTGCCAACACAACTCTTTTCCTTTCTTCAGACTTGAGCTCTTATATAACTGGACAGGTGATCAGTGTTTGTGGGGGGTTGAATACCTGATTGGATTTAGGATTTAACCGCAAAGACGCCAGGGCGCAAAGTTGCGCGAGGGCATTGCGTTTCGTGAAATATTTTTACCGCAGAGAACAAGAGAACAAAGAGTTTCGCAGAGAAGATCTTTGCGTCTTTGCTTACTTTGCTTCTTTGCGTGAAATTTTTATTTTCCATTTTAAATTTTGCATTTTACATTCCCTGAATTGATCTATGACTGCCGCGATCATCATAATTTTTATTCTCGGTTACATAGCAATAGCCACAGAACAATTCATTCGTATCAATAAGGCTGCCTCTGCACTAATAACAGGAGTCCTTTGCTGGACTGTTTATATTATTAATAGCGATAACGAGGTTGTAAATCAAAATCTCCTTGGTCATCTTGGAGAGATCTCTGGCATATTGTTTTTTTTGTTGGGTGCGATGACGATTGTCGAACTGATTGATGCGCATGATGGGTTCGATATCATTACTTCCCGCATCAACACCACAAGTAAAAGAAAATTGTTGTGGCTAATTGCCTTGATCGCCTTTTTTCTGTCTGCAGTTCTTGACAATCTTACTACGGCAATTGTGATGGTTTCTTTGCTTCGAAAACTCATTGCAGACAAGGATACAAGATTATTCATGGTGGGAATGGTCATTATTGCAGCTAATGCAGGTGGAGCCTGGTCTCCAATTGGGGATGTTACAACAACCATGCTCTGGATCGGGGAGAGGATTACCACGCCTAACATCATTATCAATACCTTTCTTGCATCAATTGCCTGCCTCATTATTCCTTTAATTATAACCAGCATCAAATTCAAAGGAGTGATTGGGCCTCAGGAATCCGAACGAATAACAAAAACCAATTCTGCATTTTCAACAAAGGATAGAAACCTGATATTTTTTTCAGGAATTGGAGTATTATTATTGATACCGGTGTTCAAGACCATTACGCACCTTCCACCATTCATGGGAATGATGTTGGGACTGGGCATTATCTGGATCATTACTGAATTTCTCCATTGGAAAAAAGATGTCGAGGATAAGAATACTTTATCGGTTCAATATGCAATGAGGAAAATAGATACACCAAGCATATTATTCTTTCTTGGAATTCTTGCCAGCATAGCGGCCCTTGAATCCGTGGGCAGTCTAAAGGAGCTTTCAAATTTTCTGGATCAGAATCTCAAAGACGATCGTTTGATCGTGTTAACCATTGGATTTCTTTCATCTATTGTTGATAATGTTCCGCTGGTGGCGGCAGCTATGGGAATGTACACTCTTGATCAATTCCCAACTGATCACAGTTTCTGGCAATTCCTGGCATATTGTACAGGTACAGGAGGAAGCATTTTAATTATTGGTTCTGCTGCTGGAGTAGCTGCAATGGGAATAGAAAAAATTGAATTTTTCTGGTATCTGAAAAAGATTGGGTGGCTTGCTTTGATTGGTTATCTCTCGGGAGCACTGGTTTTTCTATTGCAATCTCAAATCTATTAAACGTCCCTATTGTTTAACCGCAAAGAAACAAAGACGCCAGGTTTCGCAAGGAGCATTGCGTAACTTTGCGCCTTAGCGTCCTGGCGGTTAAATCTTAATCCGGAAAACCTGATTTGTCAATGTTTGGAATAATCCTCAGAGCATTTTTATAATATACTTTTTTCAGAATATTATCTGGCAGTCCAATACCATACATTCTCCAAAATGCATGATACTTTTTATGATAGGGGAAATATTCATCCTCGGTTTCAAGGACCCTGAAATATGTAGCATATTCTTCCGGCACCCAACTGTCTTTTCCAAAAAGAATCCTATCCTGATACTTCTCAAAAAAAGCTCTTGCAGCTCTCGGTTGTCTGCCTAATTCCGCAATCACTGCCCCGAATTCAACATTCACATTTTTCATTTCATCCATTAGTCCGGATAATTTTCCCAGATCATTTGGATACCATCCGAAATGTGCAGCAATGAATGTAGTATTTGGATGCTTTCTGAACATCCTATGTTGCTCGCTTATTAACTGTTCAAATGGAACCGGGTTGTCGTTTCCTCTTCTACGATTGGGATGCGTGGCCAGCTCAAGCCACCGTTCATTGTTCTCGTCCATTGGATCCCAGAATGATTTAGGGTCAGCGGTATGAATGAGAACAGGTATTTTTAACTCCCCGCATTTTTTCCATATTCCATCCAGTCGCGGATCATCCACAGTCACTCGGTTTCCACTTTTGTCCTTGATCGAAAAGCCAAGGTTCTTGAATATTTTCAATCCATTCGCTCCATTCTGTACATCTGTTGCAAGTTGTTGAATCGCCTTCGCCTCCCATCCTTCATCACCAATACCGCCAAAATCGATATTTGTAAAAACTATGAATCGTTTTGGATAGTTCCCTTTCACATTCGTTATCATTTTTTTCAACTCCTCACCGCCTCTACCACTAAGATTCACCATCACCTTCATATTAAGGCTATCCATAGCCTGAATTAGTTTTGAAAGGTCCTGAGTTCCCATTTGGGATTGATGATTATGAACATCAATGAAAGGAAATTTCGACCTTTCCTTTTTATGCTCAGATACTTTTAGTGTTGAAGCGGGTTCATATTTTTCAAAATCCATCTTTGCCGTTTGGGCGGATGCTGCCAGGGAACTCAGAATAATAAGGCTGACGAAAGCTATTTTCATATGAATTATTAGGTAGGTTGAAACTACATGTGATTAAACATAGCAAGTGTTGCAGGAATTGAAAAACCATTTATCATTCTTTAACAGCCTTCCCTTCCTCTTCATTTTGCCGAACCGATTCAATATTCCTTTTAAGTGTCTCATAAGGCGTATACCCTCTTCCAACAAGATAAAATTTCGATTCGCTCACCTGCATAAGAACGGTTGGGAAGCCTGAGACCTGGAGTTGTTTAACAAGTGCAAATTCATAGTATGCCATCTCGCGGAATTCATCACTCTTAAGTCGGGAATAGAAACCTTCAGGTGCAATCCCATATTTAACCAGCAGGTGCCTGTACGCCTCGTCATCAGTAAGATCTCGCCCCTCATAATGCAATGCATACTGAAGGTCTGTTGCGAATTGCACCTGCTTTTGCGGGAATATTTCCTTGAATACACATAGCGCGATTGCCGGCTTCTCAGAGTTGGGAAACCAATCACTCTTATCCGGGTTTCTTATATGCCATAAATAGTCTTCCCCGAATTTAATGCCCGTTAGTTCTTCAACATTCTTATATGCTTTTTCAATATACCCTGCAGTTGCACTGATAGGGACTGGATCATCAGTAATGATCATTCCACCTGATAGCACTTCTATTGCCAACTGCTTTTCATATTCTGCTGCAATCTTCTTGATCACCGGGCTAAATCCATAGCACCATCCACAATAAGCGTCGTAGCAATAAATAAGATTCATTCAATTGCTTTTTTTTCTAAAATTTTACCGCCAGGAAACAAAGACGCCAGGTTTCGCGAAGATTCTTTGCGCTCCTTCGTGTCCTTGCGTCTTGGCGGTTAAAAAAGTTTGACTTCCGACCTCTGACTTCAGCCTTCGTCTCAGTGTGCTTCAAGCCAGTTCTCACCTACTCCAACTTCTGCAACTACAGGAACTTCATTAGGCAGCGGCAAAGCAATCTGCATACAGTCAATGATTACAGGCTTGATGGCTTCCACTTCTTCTCTCAATGCATCAAATACCAGTTCATCATGTACCTGCAAAACCATTTTCGACCTGAATTTATTCTTTCGGAAAGCATCATGAATTTTCACCATCGCCAGCTTGATCATATCTGCTGCAGTTCCCTGGATAGGTGAATTAATAGCATTACGCTCAGCAAATCCACGAACAGTGAAATTAGCGCTATTGATATCCTTTAGCCAGCGTTTGCGTCCCATAAGTGTTTGCACAAATCCATATTCACGTGCAAAATTTATGGTGTCATCCATATACTTCTGAATATTGGCAAATTGCTTTTTGTAGTTGTCAATGATCTGTTTTGCTTCTGTACGTGTAATTCCAAGATTGTCGGCAAGACCAAATGCACCTTGTCCGTAGATGATCCCAAAATTTACGCTCTTCGCCTTATATCGCTGTTCCTTGGTTACATCGGCCTCCTCTACACTATAAACCTTGGCGGCTGTTGCAGTATGAATGTCTTTGTTTTGCTTGAATGCTTCGCACATGGCGGGATCTCCACTGATCGCGGCCACTATTCTTAATTCGATCTGGGAATAATCAGCACTTACAAGTACATGGTCCTTATCTCGCGGAACAAATGCTTTCCTGATCTCTCTTCCTCTTTCAGTTCTTACTGGAATATTCTGAAGGTTGGGATTGTTGCTTGCTAATCTGCCTGTAACTGCAACTGCCTGTCCGTAGCATGTATGAACTCTTCCTGTTTTTCTATTGATCATCTCCGGCAGAGCATCAACATAGGTAGATTTGAGCTTGGTCAATTGCCTGTATGCAAGAATATCATCTGCTATTTTATTTTGCACCGCCAATTTCATCAGGACATCTTCTCCGGTTGCATACTGACCAGTCTTTGTTTTTTTTGCTTTAGGATCTAACTGCAATTTTTCAAACAGTACTTCACCTAACTGCTTTGGAGAAGACAGGTTAAATCGAACTCCAGCCTGTGCATACACGTTTTGTTCACTCACCTTGGCTTCCCTATCTAATTCCACTGAATAAGCATTCAGAAAATCTACGTCAACCTTGATGCCTTCAAACTCCATATCAGTTAATACTTTGACAAGTGGATTTTCTACTTCATTGAACACTCTCTCAACTTGTCTGTTTCCTAACTGAGGCACAAAGGCAGTTTTCAACTGGAGTGTAATGTCTGCATCCTCTGCAGCATACTCTTTTATTTTCTCAATTGGCACATCTCTCATGTTCCCCTGGGTCTTTCCCTTTTTCCCAATCAGTTCTTCGATGTGTACTGGTTCATATTTCAGGAATTGAGCACTTAAAAGGTCCATGCTTCTCTTTCCATCAGGTTCAATAACATAATGAGCGAGCATGGTATCAAAAACTGGTCCGGCAAATTCGATATTGTACCATTTCAACACAAGCAGATCGTACTTAATATTCTGTCCTACCCAGGTTATGCCTGGATCACGAAAAAGTGGTTGAAAGGCTGCAAGGATCTGGTTCGCCCGTTCCTGGTCTGGCGGACAGGGAACATAGTATCCATCATGAGCTTTAATACAAAAGCTCAATCCTACCAATTCAGCATCATTTGCATCCAGGCATGTGGTTTCAGTATCAAAGCTGATCTCCTTTTGTCCCTGAAGCAACTTGACCAGGTTCTCAATCTGTTCGTCTGATTCCACAACCTTATAATCGTGTGGGACATTGTTTATATTAAATTCCGCAATGAGACCTGCGGTAATATCCAACGGCTGTGGAAGAACAGTTTCTGCAGGCACATCACAAGTTACCGGTTCACCAAATAGATCCTGCTGAACTCCATCGGCTACCGTTTTCTTTTCTTTATTCCCTTCAAACGCATTGAAGTTGTCGCCTAAAATTCTTTTCCCTAGTGTTTTAAATTCAAGTTCAGTAAAAACTTCCGTGAGTGCCTCATTATTCCAGCTTTTCAATTTGAAATCTTCTTCATGAAATTTCACCGGTACATGTGTGATAATCGTTGCAAGTTTTTTGCTGATTATCGCTGAATCCTTTCCTGCCCTGATCTTTTCTCCAAGTGCACCTTTTATTTTGTCAGCATTTGCGATCACACTTTCGATGGTTGTATACTCTGCCAAAAGCTTTGCGGCAGTTTTTTCTCCAACTCCAGGAATTCCGGGAATGTTATCAACCGCATCGCCCATTAAACCAAGAATATCTATAACCTGCATCACATCTTTTATATTCCATTTTTCACAAACTTCCTTGGGACCAAGGATCTCTGCATTGCCTCCCTGATATGGAGGCTTGTATATTTTTATTTTATCGCTAACAAGTTGTCCATAATCCTTATCAGGAGTTACCATGTACACATCAAAGCCTTCTGCTGCAGCTTGCTTGGAGAGAGTTCCGATCACGTCATCAGCTTCATAGCCATCAAGCTCGATGACGGGTATATTGAATCCTGCAATTATCCTTTTAATATCTGGTAAGGCGCTCAACAGATCTTCTGGTGCCTCTTGCCTGTTTGCTTTATAATCTACAAAATCTGTATGCCGTTCAGTTGGAGCCTCAGTATCAAAGCAAACAGCCATATGAGTAGGCTTCTGATTATTGATAAGATCAACCAGGGTTGTAGTAAATCCAAATTGCGCATTGGTATTTCGGCCCTTACTTGTAAATCTTGGGTTTCTGATCAACGCATAGTAAGCCCGGAAAACCAATGCCAGTGCATCCAGTAAAAATAATTTCTGCCCCATCTTGCTAAATTATTGACTTATAGAACGGGCAATTTACTTAACCTCAGGGGAAGATTTCAATTGAATAATTTCCGAGTGGAGACGGTATCAGTAAGTGAATGAAGGAACATAAGCAGGTCCTTTTTTTCGGATTCCTTCAGATTTAATTTATCCGATGGAAGAGTTTGATTTTCCACGTTAATGCCAATGCCCTTACCACCACCCTTATCATAAAAATTGATCACTTCTTCCAAAGTCCTGAAAACACCATTATGCATGTAGGGAGCAGTAAGTGCAATATTTTTCAACGTCGTGGTTTTGAACGAATTCTTCAGGATCCCAATAGCAAGATGCCCAAATCTTCCAGGGTCCGGGTCGAGCTTTGAAACACTATCCCCTGATTCAGGCACTCCAATTATTTCAGATTCCATTTTATTGAACCTTGGAGGTAAGACCCCGGTGAATAAAGGTGGAAAATGGCAGGTGCCACATTTAGCTTTTCCCATAAATAAATTGAATCCGCGATAGACCTCAGGAGCAATCCTCTTTCTCTTCCCCTGCATGAATTCATCGAAGGTGGAAGAAAAGCTCACCAGCGTTTCAAGATAAGCAGCGAATGATTTTCTAATATTCAGGGAATTCAATCCTTCGCTTTTATCAAATACCCGATCAAATAATTTTCTGTATTCATCAGAAGTTGAAAGCCTGACTAGAAGAGTGTCCATCGAAGATCCTAGTTCAGCATGATTGTTCAGGACGGAATCCAATTGATCCTCCAGGGATTTAGCGCGCATGTCAATAAACTGAAATGGCTGCAGTGATGCATTCCACAGAGTTGGAGTGTTGCGGCGCCCTGTAGTTTTTCCATCCATATTGACGGGCTTTGCGAGTCCATCTGCAAGACCACTTGATGGATTATGGCAAAAAGCGCAACTTCTTACTCTATTTCCAGAAATGATCGGATCAAAAAATAGTTTTCTGCCAAGCGCTATTTGATCTTTTTTACCAGTGGCTTGATCCTTTTTAGAGAAGAAATCGGCCGACCAAAAACTTGATGCATTAAAACTGAAATTACTGTTAGACTTGAAAGGAGTGATTTTCCATATCCTGCTTACTTCATTAAACCATTGGAATAAAGGAATTGCGAAGTTTTTAGTAAATGCGATTCTGTCAAACTCGTTGAATGACCGGGCAGATAAAAGTTGCTGAACCCCCTTTCTAAGAATTACTTCTCCCTTTTTTCTTAATAATGAATCTCTTGCTGGAAAATAGATTTTGATCAGAGATTCCATTTCAGACAGAGCGGTTGCGGATTCATTCAGAGAATATGCTGCAATCGGAGAATCATATCCTGCCACGCTCAGGCAACTGATTCTTATCAATTGTTGCTTCTGTGCATCTATTACATATGCAGGTGTAAAAATGAATACATCGTTGAATCCCAGAAATTGATCGATATTGATCAGCATCCTGTTCGTTTCGTCATTTAATTTGTCCCGGTCAGGATCATCAGAAGCAAAAAGAACCTCTTCCATTACCTGGAAGCCATGAGGTGATTCAGGCTCTGGGAAGTTTGGATCTTCTACGGAAGCAACTGCCGGTTCATTTAGAGCTGCTTCTGTCAATGGAGAATAAAATGCAAGAAGTGCTTCACATCGCTTATAGGCAAGCCTGCATTTCTTGAATTGATCTTTGAGTTTCTGTTGACCAGCAGTTGGAGTTAACTGCTGCAATTGCACAACTGAAGCACGGAGGGAATCCACGTTCTTAAGGAATGATCTTCGCGCAATTACTTCCCTGGTATCACCTGGATAGTAGAAAAGAAATAATTGGCCAATCAAAATCGCTATCAACACCAGTAGTATCGATCTGATAACTGACATCGGGGATTAAGATATTAAAAAAATGGCGGGTTCTCAAGCAGCTTGAGAGAATGTCAATTCAGAAATCCTCTCTGCGATGCTCTTTCCCCTCTTGTTCTCTGCGGTTAATTTTTTTTACCGCAGAGAAAGAGAGGCCGCAGAGTTAACGCGGAGAAGGAATAAGAGCGCTATGTGCCTATGTTTTCATTGCGCATGGGTGGAAGATATGTATACCTATGTGCCTATGTGTTATCCTTGGTTCTTATGAATAGAAAACACATAGACACATAGTAACATAGTCACATAGAAGAATAGAAATTAACGATTCGTACTGAGATTGCTATTTAGACCGGAAGTACTAGTAGTAGCTTTTTCAAGAACAGATTTCTTTTTGAAAAGACCATACTTAAAATCAATCTGGCCATTTGCTCCGTTGGTTGCACGCACGTATATGCTGATGCCTTTTTTTGCATCCACCCCAGCGTTATGAGGAGTATAAGATGGATCCCGTTTTTTGAGGTATTTAATTGGGACCTGTACCACCAGGTCAGTATTCTTTCCTTTCACATCATATATCCCTTCAAGAAAAAAGCCTAAGACATTGGATTGAATTTCCATCTTGTTAATCGTAATGAGCGAACCATTAATTGTGAAGGTGTTCATGATCTCTGCAAATTCCAGTCTTGAAAAATCTCTCTTCTTCAATACAAAGACAGACATGTTCTGCAAGGGTTCGAAATCAATCAATTCTCCATTCCTGACAATTACATGAGCTGTTCCATTCAGGAGAGAAGGGATCATTTCACTTTCATCATCCAACACGCCAGATAAATGAATGTTTGCATTCAAAACTCCTTTGAGATTTTCAGCATGAAGAGATTCCAGTCCAAAGTTGTTAAACGAAGTGAAGACTTTCGAGATGTCAACATTTACCATATTGGCATCAAAGGTCATTTCATTATAATTTTCTTTCCTTGATGTGAGAGTTCCGCTCAAGTCAATAGTGCCACCTCCGTGCGAAAGGGAAATATTCTTCAAGTTCCAATTATCAGTATTCATCATTATGGAAGCATCTACATTCTCAGCATTAAAATTTTTGTATTTGAGTTTAGAAGCTCTGAGGCGCGTAGTTATGCTTGTCGCATCCATAAACTGATCAATCTTATCAGCGAGAAGTGCAAATTTCCCCTTTGTACTCTTTCTTTTTGCTTTTCTGGTTCGCATCATCGTTCTAAAGGCATACAGGTCCAATGAGGGGCTTGTGACCTCTGCAACAAGGGATAATTTAGAAGGATCTTTCATCAGAAGCTCAAGCATATTCTTTATCACCGCATTGATCTTCACTTTATTTCCCTGCGCTTCTGCCTCCAGGTCTTTTAACTCTACATCCGTACCCTTAAAATATAAGGTGCCGTCAATCTTATCCAATTTTATTTGTCGCGGTTCATAGGTTAATGCTCCATTCATGATTATGAGCTTACCATTAAAACTTGTTCCGCTATCCTTTACAAGAGAAGTTCCATACACTCCCCTTGCATCTAATTTTCCCGAAACAAAATCAAAAGAAGAGCTATTAAGGAGTTCATTGAGTGAGGTAAGTTTTGTCTCGGCTTTAAGATCAGCGCTCAGGAAAGGATTCGCCAAATTATTGATCGTTAATCTTTCTGATTTGATCGGTATGCCTTCCCAGGTTGTTGTAAGATTATTCACCAGGAGTTGGGAATTTTCATCAGTGTACGGTAAGCTGTCATTCACAGAATTATAATATCTGCCTTTGAATGTAGATGCCAGGAAGTCACCTGCTGGAGTATGAACCTTCCCGTTAGTAATGTCAGACTCAACGCTCAACTTTGGCAATGCCCCGTATCCCAATCCGCCTTCAATAGTTGCTTTTATATCAAATGTCTTATCAAGAGAAAATCTGGAAAGTTTTTTTGAAAGCTGGGCCGGAAGAACAGCCAATGCTTTGTCGTACGATATTTTTTTTGTGGATATAGCCAGCTCAAATTTATTCTGCAGGAAGTTGAATAAGCCAGACAACACATAAGGGTGTTCATTGATCTGCATTTTTATGTTCTGAAAATCCAATGCTTTCTGAACCTGATTAAAATGAAGGAAAAAGTCGCCACGTATTCTTTTTCCTTTTATATAACTTCCTTTCCTTGTATCGAAAGCCAGGGAATTCACGATTGCATCGAGATTAACATCGATCTCCATTACATCCCTGGTTTTATCCAATTCTCCTTTCAGTTTTGCAATGCTGAAGTCATATGCTTTATTTTTCGATGAATCGCTGCGAATAAATCTTACGTTCTTAAGTGCGATTTTCTCCAGGTGGAAACCTTTCTTTTCCTGACCTGGTGTGCTCTTGGGTGAAAAAAGATAATCGTTAGTAAATCCAAGAGTATCAGTAAAACTATTTATTGTGGCATCCTCCATCAGGATCTTAGTAATGCGAACATTACCTGAGATAAGATAAAATGGATTGACTCTTAAGTAAATGCTACCAGCTTTTAGAAAACTCTTGTGGTGCTTGTCCCATGTGGAATCACGAATCTCAACATCTTTAAGGCTAAGGGATACATTTGGAAAAAGGCTCAGAAAATTGATCCCGATATCACGAGTAGTAAAGCTTCCCTGGATTCTGTTACTTATTTCGGCAGAAAGTTCTTTTCTGATGGATTCTTTTTTTATCTGGAAGATCACATAAACAGCAATCCAGCATAAAAGGATGAGGGAAATAGTACCAATAAGCACCTTTAAGGCTATTCTTCTGAACTTCTTGTATTGCATCTTATTAAGTGATAAAAAGATGGTGCCAGCTAAAAAATTTTGATTCTTTTTGGATGAATTTCTAATGGGGCGACTTCCTTTTTCCAGAATTAATTTTTATTTTGGAACACCTCTGCCTTTGTTAAGCCACATCCATCCTCAGAATTCACCTCCCCAATATTCCTTTCATAATTATAAAACAATTGTTTATGAAAAGGATACTGCTTATCTGTGCATTGTGCTTATCAATCCTTCTAAGCTGTTTTGAGAAAGCTTATTCCCAAAATGCCATAGTTATTGATTCAGGCAGCACCTGGAAATATCTGGCACAAAGTTCGGCACCTTCCGCCAATTGGAAGGGTGGAGCCGCATTTGACGATAGTGGATGGCCTTCAGGGCCCGCAAAATTTGGCTTTGGAGCTGAAGGAGAGGTCACTTGTGTTCCTGCAGGATGTGGTTCAGGATGTACTCCGGGGAATTGTGGACCAAAATTTATCACAACTTATTTTCGCAAAACTTTCACAATATTAGATCCCACATCTTACACTGGATTTTTAGTGCGGCTTCTTAGAGATGATGGTGCTGTAGTATACGTAAATGGCATTGAAGTCTTTAGGTCCAACATGCCAGCTGGAACAATTGCTCATTCTACTCTTGCATCCAGTACGGTGGGTGATGTTCCAGCGGATGAATTCACCTATTTTAATTCTCCGGTGATTCCCAACACTGCCTTCATGGTTGGGACAAATGTAATTGCAGTAGAAATTCACCAGGTAAATAATACAAGTTCAGATCTCGGATTTAATCTTCAGCTGATTGGTCAACTTTCAAACTCTAATACACTTCTGAATTTTGGAGCAACCTGGAAATATTGGGCAGATCTAGAAGTAAACGCCCCTTCTTCAAATTGGAAAGGTGGAGGAGTTTTTGACGACAGTGGCTGGCCTTCAGGACCAGGCCGACTTGGTTTTGGAGACGATGGAGAAGTAACCTGTATACCTGCAGGATGTGGTACGGGATGTACTCCAGGTAACTGTGCCACTAAATTTAATACTACCTATTTCAGAACCACTGTGAATATTCCGAATGTGAATGCCTATAGTGGGTTTTTTATAAACATTACACGTGACGATGGTGCCATCATTTATGTAAACGGAGTAGAAGTCTGGAGAACAGGCATGCCTGAAGGTCCTATTACTTATTCCACCTTTGCCGTAACAGATCCCGTGGCGCAGAGCGATGGACAAAATGAAATGACTGTTTTTACATCGCCCCTCATATCACCTTCGGTTTTTCAAAATGGAGTAAATACGATTGCAGTTGAAGTGCATCAATTGAACAATATTAGCTCTGATCTTGGATTAGACCTTCAGTTGATGGGTCAGCCATTTGTACCGGTCAATAGTTTAATTCCATTCGGCGCTTCATGGAAATATTGGGCAAACACTCAGGCGAATGCACCAACGGCAAACTGGAAAGGCGGAGGAGCATATGATGAAAGCAATTGGACGCAAGCCATAACAGAAATTGGTTTTGGAGATGGGGGTGAAGCAACTTGTATCCCAGGAGGCTGTATCTCGTCCGGAGGAAGCGTTTGTAGTCCGGGAAGCTGCGCTACAAAATTCATGACGACTTATTTCAGAAAGACCATCTACATCGCAAACGTTGCAGGTTATACAGGATTTACTTTAAACCTGATCCGCGATGATGGCGCTGTTGTTTATGTAAATGGAGTAGAAGTCTGGAGAACTAATATGCCAGCCTCTCCTGCGTCTATTACATATGCCACTGCAGCATTAACTGCTGATGGAGGAACAGAAGGACAAGTACATACTGTGAATCTGGGATTGACAGGATTTGTTAGCGGTAATAATGTTATAGCTGTTGAAATACACCAGAACGTCAATACCAGTTCAGATCTTTCGTTCAATTTAGAATTGACAGGCAGTGCTGCAACGAATGTCCTGAATTATGGAGCCAGCTGGAAATATTGGGCGAATACAGAAGCAAATGCACCTGCAGCAAGCTGGAAGAACGAAGTTTTCAACGATGGTACCTGGGCAACTGGTGTTTCAAAGTTCGGATTCGGAGGAGATGGAGAAGCAACCTGCATTCCCGCTGGTTGTATTACAGGCGGTGGTAGTGTTTGCTTGCCTGGAAACTGCGATGGAAAATTCACAACGATTTATTTCCGGACAACTATCAATCTCGTTGATGCGGATGCATATGCAGGATATCTTATAAATCTGATTCGCGATGATGGGGCCGTGGTCTATGTGAATGGTGTCGAAGTCTGGCGAACGAATATGCCAGGAGGAACAATTCAATACAACACCTTCTCATCTGCTCTTACAGATGGAACTAATGAGACAACAGCATTTGTTTCATCATTCATTCCTTCATCCGCTTTCCATGATGGGGTTAATACAATAGCAGTTGAAATACATCAGGTCAATTCTACAAGTTCTGACCTTGGTATGAATATGCAAATTCAGGGACAGTTTATAGTTCCGGCAAACGAAGTGGTTTATTACTGGTCGGGTGCAATTCGTCCAACAGAGGCGAAGGTTAATGCCAAGCTTACTATTGCAACTACCCAGGCTCGTTTGCTAGTAAGCACCAGCGCCACTTTATCATCTCCAATATATGGCCCTTATGTAATTGCTGATGCAGGTAATAATCTAGTGGCGGCTATGAGTATTACAGGACTTGCCCCAAATACAAAATACTATTATGCGATAGAAGCAGATGGAATAGTTGACAATTCAGCAGATGACGTTGGAACTTTCACCACACCTAATAATTTGCCATTCTCATACAAATTCACGATTGGATCATGTTTGAATTCAAATACAAATCACCCTGTATTCAATAGGATATCCGATAAAAATCCTTTGTTCTTTTTGTCGATGGGTGATTTTCATTACGATAATCCAAACTCTTCAACGGATGTGAATGTCCATCGTAATCCTTATGAAACAAATCTGCTTTCAAAATCAAATTACAAAGCAGTGTTTCAGAATTATCCAATTGCATATGTATGGGATGATCATGACTTCTCTGGAAATGATAGTGATTCCACTGCGGTTGGAAAGGCAAATGCGAGAAGAGCATATCGTGAATATGTACCGCATTATACTTTAGGTACCGAAGTCCCAGGAACAAACGGACCAATTTACCAGTCATTTACTATAGGCAGAATTCATTTCATACTAAGTGATCTTCGATCTTCAAGAAGAACACCAACCATGATGGGTGATTTACAGAAAGCATGGTTCAAGCAGCAATGCCTTTATGCCAGAGATAATAATCTGATCATTGCCTGGATGACCTCTGTTTCATTTGGAGGAAATATATCAGATAATTGGGGCGGATTCACGTCTGAACGCACAGAGCTTTCAAATTTCTTCCGAGATAATGGAATTAGAAATATGTTCATCATGAGTGGGGATGCGCATATGGCAGCAATTGATAATGGCACCAATCATGATTTTTCAACTGGTAATAATAACCCTTATGATTATCCGGTGCTGGCAGCGGCAGGCCTGAACCAAAATGGATCTACAAAGGGCGGAACGTATAGTGAACTTGGTCCTCATGCTAACCGAAATTCAACCTGGGGACAATATGGATTTGTTGAAGTAACTGATATTGGAGGAAACCAGATTACAATCAGGCTTACAGCATATGAAGTGGATAATAATGGAAATGAATTTGAGCTGGCTTCTTATGAATTTGTGAGGACAGTTAATCTCTCGGTGCCCGTCAAATTCAATTCCTTCTCCGTACGTGCAACCCAAAATGAAAATGCTGTATTGCTCAACTGGAAAACTTCTGAGGATATGGATTGCGAAAAATTCATTGTTGAGAGAAGCAAGGATGGTATTTCATTTGCAACCGTAACAACTGTTAAGTGCCAAGGAACGCCTACTGCCACTTACAATTTCGAAGATTTAAATGCAAATAATGGCTGGAATTATTATCGGGTTAAATCAGTAGAAAAGAGCGGTAAAGAATCTTACACGGCGATCCAGAGAATTCACCTTACAGGAAAAATGATTGTTCGCCTGAGCCCAAATCCGGTGAATGAATTATTGCGAGTGGAAGTTAAGAATGCGAGTGCTGATGATCGTGGCAGATACATAATTTATAATACCAAGTTCCAATCAATATTACAGGGAAAAGTGAAATTGATCGAAGGGGATAATGAATTCCGGGTTCAGACCAATCAGCTGCCGGCCGGACTCTATGTGTTGCACCTTGTGATGAATGGAAGTGAAATAAAGCAAAGGTTTATTGTACAATAAACCTGAATATTAATTCCTAGACCCCAAGATGGGTTAAGACCGAAGCCACCTGAATGGGTGGCTTCACCTATTATATACTATTTGTGACTGAGCTGTTGATGTGTCATTGCCTGAGGCTGTATTGAATCATCAGCAGAGAAAAAGCTAAAATAAATGGCATAGCCGAGAAAAATTAGGGCAGCGAGGTTGAACAACCGGCGGTGTTTCCTTCTCATAGTTTGGATTTTCAGACCCATTAACGCTGTACGTCAAAATATATTTCCCTGATTGGGAATTATTTCAATTTCGGGTTTCAGGTTTGGAGTTTCGAGTTGTTACTAATCAACCAATCATCAATCCCCCTAACTCCAAATTACCAATTCTAATTCCTCCTAACCATCAACTCAACTAATCAACCAATTAACCCTTCCGTAGTCCTTCAAGTTTCTTTTGCATGCTGAACATTTCATCCCTTAGCCTGGCAGCTTCCATGAAATCAAGGTCCCGTGCAGCTTTTTCCATTTCTTTCTTGGTTCTTAAAATCGCCTTTTCTATTTGAGGGATTGTCTGATAAACTTCCTGCTCATCAGCAGCTCTTGTCACCAGGCCTTCATCAGCTGCAATGGCGTAGGGAGCTTCGGGATCATATCCTTTGATGTCCAGGACAGAAGTTTGAGCAAAGACTTGTTGCTTCGATTTTATGATAGTCCTTGGAGTAATGCCGTGCTCAATATTAAACGCGACTTGCTTTTCTCTTCTGCGATTGGTTTCGTCAATAGTCCTTTGCATACTCTCTGTCATGATATCTGCATAGAAGATCACCAGTCCATCAACATTTCTCGCAGCTCTTCCGGCAGTCTGCGTCAAGGATCTTTCATTCCGCAAAAATCCTTCCTTATCTGCATCAAGAATTGCTACGAGTGAGACTTCAGGAAGATCGAGACCTTCCCGCAACAAATTCACGCCTACAAGTACGTCAATCTCTCCCAGACGAAGTTGTCTGAGTATCTCAACCCGTTCAAGCGTATCAACTTCACTATGGATATATTTTGATTTCACATTGATCCGATGGAGGTATTTATCTAACTCTTCAGCCATCCGCTTTGTTAGAGTCGTTACAAGGATCCGATCCCCTTTCAGAACACGCTTATCAATCTCGTTCAGCAAATCATCTATCTGGTTAACCGATGGCCTGATTTCGATGGGAGGATCCAGAAGACCCGTTGGCCGAACCACCTGCTCAACAACTACTCCACCTGTTTTCTCTAATTCAAAATCGCCCGGTGTAGCTGAAACGAAGACCACCTGGTTAAGCATCGACTCAAATTCATGAAAATTTAATGGACGATTATCGAGCGCCGAGGGTAATCTGAAACCATAATCCACCAGGATCAATTTGCGGCTCCTATCGCCTCCATACATTCCACTCACCTGCGGAATCGTCTGGTGGCTTTCATCGATAACACATAAAAAATCTTTTGGAAAATAATCAAGCAGACAGAATGGTCGTGTCCCAGGATCGCGCCTGTCGAAAAACCTTGAATAATTCTCTACTCCATTGCAGTATCCCAGCTCCCTGATCATTTCAATATCGTAATTGACTCTCTCACTCAACCGTTGTGCTTCGATGTATTTTCCTGTGGTTTTGAAATAATCAGTTTGCCCTCCTAATTCATCCTGGATTTCATAAAGGATCTGTTGCATCATATCTCTGGGCGCCAGGTAAAGATTCGCGGGGAAAATGGCTGCATTCTCAACTTTTCCAATTCGCTTGCCCGTTTGGATCTCCATGCTTTCTATCTCTTCTATCTCATCGCCAAAAAAAGTAACGCGATACGCATAGTCGGCATAGGGAAGATTGATATCAACCGTATCTCCTTTTACCCTGAACTGACCACGATTGAAATCAATAGTAGTCCGGTTGTAAAGTGAATTAACCAATGAATGAAGAAAGGATTGCCTTGATATTACCTGACCTTTTTTGATTCGTATAACGCCATTTTCAAATTCCTTTGGATTTCCGATTCCATAGATGCAGCTCACCGATGCCACAACAATAATATCCCTTCGCCCAGTCAGAAGTTGTGCTGTTGCCTGCAATCTCAACTTGTCCAGTTCTTCATTAATTGCAAGATCCTTTTCAATGTAAGTATCGCTCACAGGCATGTAGGCTTCGGGCTGGTAGTAATCGTAATAGCTTACAAAATATCCCACAGCATTGTCCGGAAAGAATTGACGGAACTCACCATATAGTTGGGCAACCAGGGTCTTGTTGTGAGTAAGCACAAGGGTTGGTCTCTGAACATTTTGAATAAGATTCGCAATGGTAAAGGTTTTGCCAGAACCCGTTACTCCTAATAAGGTTTGATATCTCTCCCCATGAAGGATCCCATCGGTCAATTGCTGAATTGCTTCCGGCTGATCGCCTGCAGGTTCAAAACTTGAATTAATTTTAAACGACATATGGGTGCAAAATTAGGCGATGGATGATGATCGTTGGGCGTTGAGCGTTGGTCGATGTTCGTTGGCCGTTGTCCGAAAAGGAACCTAAAGTCGACGTTTTAGATAATTGATGTAGTCAGGAATGACAAGTTCATACTGATGGTCCAGTAATGGCGAGGTCAGTACAAAGTCAGCGGTCGCCCGGTCACAGGCTACAATACAATTCCATGCAATGGCCACCCGGAGCAGTGCTTTTACATCACTATCGTGAGGTTGTGCTTCCATCGGGTCCCAGAAGAAAATCAAAATATCGATCTCGCCTGCCGCTATCAATGAACCAATCTGCTGGTCACCACCCAACGGACCGCTTAGTAATTTCTTTATTGGCTGATCCAGTTTTTCTTCAATCAGATTTCCAGTGGTGCCGGTTGCCAACAGCTCATGCTCCCTCAAAACAGTTTTATTATAGACGCACCATTCAATGAGATCCTTCTTCTTATTGTCGTGTGCCACCAGGGCTATTCGCTTTCTTTTTTGTAAAAGACGGATGGTTTCCATGCTGATTTTTCTTTTAATACTGACGAAAACAAAAGGAATTCTTTAAATCTATCTTAACGGATTGCCCATACTTCATTCATATCAACCTCGTTTAAGGCATATAATTTGCTGATGCACAAGCCTTACTAACCCAGTTTTATGACAAAACAGATCGGACAGGTCTTCCTGCTGATTCTTTTTTGCTGTTCACGTATCTATTCTCAGAAGATAGATAGCGGCTCACAGCAGGAAACAACCAATACGAATACCAATTCATTCAACTTTTCTTCTTTTCAGCTCCAGCAGCTAATTAATAAAAAGGTATTACTCTTTTGGACTGCCCCTGATGCTCAGGCAGGAGATTTTTTTACAATCGAACGAACCACAAATGCAAAGATCTTTGAAACAATAGGTGTTCTCAAGATCATGGGAAAACAAAAGAGATACGAATTTACTGATGACGTACCCTTCCAGGGAAGTTCGCTTTACCGGATTCGTTATACTGATAAAGATGGTTCTCACACATATTCCGATTCGGCTTCATTGCAACAGGTAGGCCTATCCTTTTTTAGCTTTTATCCTAATCCAGTCGATAATGTTCTAATTATACGTGCAGAGTCCGCTTCAGAAATGGCGGTGACCGATGGCTTTGGTAAGCAAAGAATTGCCCGCTCAATAGGAACTAAACCAAGTATAATCGATGTTTCGGGTTTAGAAAAAGGCGTGTATTTACTAAGAGTTACCAATAAGACTACAGGCCAACAACAGGCAGAAAAATTCATAAAGAACTAGTAAATGTGAATAAAAATAACAGAAACTGCTATTGTTGGATTAAATTCTAACCTATATCTTTACCTCGGTTTTTCATAGGATATTGGATTTTAAAAACGGGGTTGAATGTCTATTCAGACCCCTTTTTTATTTTAGGTAATTGACCTAAAAAACAAAATCCCGCCTAAGCGGGATTGTCTCTTAAAGAACTATCACTATTGGGCAGTCTCAGCAATCTTCGCCCTGATCTTTGCCTCGATATCTGCAGCCAAACCTGGATTATCCATCAGCAATTGCTTCACGGCATCTCTTCCCTGGCCCAGTTTGTCAGTGTTATAGCTATACCAACTTCCGCTTTTCTGGATAACGCTTAGCTCAACACCCATATCAATGATCTCTCCTGTCTTGGAGATTCCTTCTCCAAATATGATATCGAATTCAGCACTTCTGAATGGAGGAGCAACCTTGTTCTTAACCACTTTTACCTTTACACGATTCCCTACAGCTTCCTCGCCATCCTTTATCTGAGCAGTCCTTCGGATATCAAGTCTAACCGAAGCGTAGAATTTAAGTGCATTTCCACCGGTGGTAGTCTCAGGATTGCCAAACATGACTCCAATCTTTTCCCGAAGCTGGTTGATAAAGATGCAAACCGTATTTGTTTTACTGATGGTAGCTGTCAACTTCCTGAGAGCCTGGCTCATTAGCCTTGCATGAAGTCCCATCTTGCTATCACCCATTTCACCTTCAAGCTCACTTTTGGGAACAAGAGCTGCAACTGAATCTATCACCACTACATCAAGTGCACCTGAAAGAATCAATCTATCAGCTATCTCAAGAGCCTGTTCGCCATAATCCGGTTGAGAGATCAAAAGGTTGTCAACGTCCACCCCTAGTTTCTGGGCATAATTGCTGTCAAAGGCATGCTCTGCATCAATTATCGCACACATGCCTCCTTTCTTCTGCGCTTCTGCAATGATATGAGTAGCAATGGTTGTCTTACCTGAAGATTCCGGACCATAAATTTCGATAACGCGACCACGGGGAATTCCTCCGATACCAAGAGCTACATCAAGACCAATTGAACCTGTAGAAATGACCTCCATCGCATCATCGCCTTTTTCATTCATCATCATCACACTACCTTTTCCATAGTCCTTGTCGATCTTATCAATCGTGAGCTTCAGCGCCTTTAGTTTTTCTGGGGTTGACATATAATTAGATTTAAGATTGGTGGTTTTTTAATTATTTAAAGTGGAGTCGACCAAAATTAGTGATTGACAAATGTAGCCAAAATTATCTTATCAACACTAATTTATTTAGTAGTTATTCGACTAATCTTTTTGGCTAACCGGGTAGAAAAAAATCCCCCCGAAAGCGGAGGGATGCATGAGAAAATCGTCGATTGCTGTAAACCGGATTAATGAATGCAATTTCTGCCAATAAAATACTAAAGTCAATACCACATTAAGGTAGTTTATGGTCATTCTTTGAAAAACGGAAAGGTTGATGCATTTTTGCATCAAATTCAGATATGAAAAGGATATTCTTACTAGTTGCGTCTCTATATATAGCAGCCGTCAGTTTTGCACAAGAGCCGAAGTCGGCTGAAAAAGGTGTTACATACGGCGCCGGCACAACTGCCGATGGTGCTGTTGCTATCAATGAAGCCGTTTCAAAAATTAATGCAGACGCAAAATACAATGGCAAGGTAAAAGCCAAAGTACTCACTGTTTGTCTTGAGAAAGGGTGCTGGATGAAGGTTGAAAGAGAAAATGGCGAACCGATGATGGTGAAGTTTAAAGATTATGGATTCTTCATGCCAAAGAATATCGTGGGCAAGGAAGTTGTTCTGGACGGAGAAGCTTCTGTCAAGGAAACTTCTGTAAAGCAATTGCGCCACTATGCTGAGGATGCCGGCAAAAGCAAAGAAGAAATCGAGAAAATAAAAGAGCCTAAGAAAGAGATCATCTTCGTTGCGAAGGGAGTCTTGGTTCTCTAATATATTTAACCGCTAAGTCGCCAGGACGCCAGGTTTCGCAATGAGTCTTCGCGTTTCCTGGCGTCTTTGTTTCCTGGCGGTTAAGATTGTGGCTACTTCACTTCATCCTTCCATCGCCATAAATAAAGACAAGCATATGTTCTATACGGAGACCACCGCGAAGAAATATCAAGCATGTCCTGTCTCAATTGCTTTTTGTTTTCCTTGTCTAATTTGTAAAGTTTGATCATGGCTGTCTGAATTCCCAGGTCGTCGGCAGCAAATACATCTGGCCTTCCAAGAGTAAACATCAGCAGCATTTCCACCGTCCATTGTCCTACGCCTTTTATTGCTGTGAGATAAGTGATCAACTCTTCATTCGTCATTTTACTTAACTTTTTGCCATCCATTCCCTGTTCAAGCGCAAACCTTGCAACATTCTGAACATATCCTACTTTGGCGTTGGATAAACCAATGCCTCTGAGAGTTTCAAATGGTGTATCAAGAATTTGCTGAGGCGTGGGTTCATCCCCACCGTACAATTCGAGAAATCTTCTGAAGATCACTTCTGCCACTTTTGTAGAAAGTTGCTGGCTCATGATCGAAGAGCAAAGTCTTAAACAAACATTTTTCCTCTTGGTAAGTCTGTACGGTTTTGTAGATTCCAAAACCTTTTTGAGTTTCCGATCTTTTGAAAGATGTATTATATGATCCATGCTATCTGTTGAAATCATAAATATAGAACCTTTGCATATGCAATGGGAATCTTCCCGGACCCATTCGCAAGCAAGAAATGTTGCGGTCGGTGAGGGAGGGTTGATTTGTTGAATAGTTGAATGGTTGAATCTTAACCGCCAAGGCGCCCCCTTCGACTCCGCTCAGGACTTGCAAGGTTCCGCCAGGTTTCGCAATGGAAGATCTGTGTAATTGATAATGTCTAATTTAGGGCTAAACATTTTCTCATGGATGCCACAGTCCTTATTACTGGAGCAAATGGAAATCTTGGAACAGCAACAGTCAAAAAATTTCTTGAGGAAGGTTATAGAGTAATAGCTGTTGATGGTTCAGATTCCAAACTTCAGTTTGCCAAATCGAATAATAAATTTTCATTTCAAAATGTGGATCTTGCGAGGGAAGATAAAGCCTCAGATTTTGCTTATGAAATCATCAAAAAGTATCAAACTATTCATGCGGCTGTATTGCTTGTCGGGGGATTTGCGATGGGAGGAATCGACAAAACCACCGGTGCTGATATTGAAAAGATGATCACGTTGAATTTTTCTACTGCATTTTATCTCGCAAAACCTATTTATCTGCATATGCGGGAGCGTGATTATGGAAGGATCATCCTAATTGGAGCCAGGCCCGCAATGAAGCCTGAGCAAGGGAAAGGAATGTTTGCGTATTCTCTTTCGAAATCTTTATTATTCAGGACTGCCGAATTTTTGAATGCCGATGCGAAGGGGAAGAATGTTGTTACTTCGGTGATTGTTCCAAGCACAATTGATACGCCACAGAACCGCGAGAGCATGCCCGACATAGATCCAGCCAACTGGGTAAAGGCAGAAGAAATTGCAAATCTGATCTCGTTTATTTGCAGTGAAGCAGGACTTGCAATTCGCGAACCCGTATATAAAATGTATGGGAATTCTTGACGGCTTAACCGCGAAGGCTCCCTGCGCAACCTTGCGCAAAGAACAATTCGTGTAATTCGATAGAATTCGTGTTATCAATAATTCAACCGCAATTCAACTCTACGATTCTTAGCTCTCCCAGCTTCAGTTTCATTTGAATCGATCGGACTGTCTTGTCCAAATCCTTTCGCAATAATCCTGCTTGAAGAAACTCCTCTGCTTACGAGAAAAGTCAATACTGAATTCGCACGTCTTTCGCTCAATAACTTGTTTCTCTCTGGAGTTCCTTCGTTATCTGTGTGCCCATCGATACTCAACTTCAAATCGGGATTGTGCCTTAGAATATTGACAATTGCTCCAAGTGCCAAATAAGATTCTGGAAGTAATTCGAAGCTTGCTGTTTTGAATAGAATTTTTTTAGCTGCCATGTCAACTGCCTGACGAACTTCCTTTTTAACCGGAGGACATCCGTTCAATTCCTTTGTCCCTGCCTGGGAAATACATGCATCCAGTTCATCATTGATTCCATCCCCATCTGTATCAGGAATCGGACATCCATCGTACTTCTTAATTCCAGCTACGCCAGGACATTTATCTTGTTTATCGGTGATGCCATCTGCATCTGCATCAGGACATCCGTTCATTGATTTCAATCCCGCGAGGTCTGGACACTGATCCTGTGCATCTTCAACTCCATCAAGATCACGATCTGGATTACTTTTAGGAGCAGGAGTAACCTTGGGTGGTTTTACTGTTTTGGTTTTCTTGTTTTTTCCAAAATTCACAGCCAATCCAGCGCTATAGAAATAATGATTTGTAAGTGTGTTGCTCAATCGCAGTCTGCGTTCAACGTTGAAAACAGGAACTACACGATGTGAAACATTTATTTGCAATCCTCCACCTGCAAAAACATAATGGCCCAGATAGGTTTTGATAGATGAGGCTCCCATTCCAACTGTAAAATATGGTTGAATTATTTTTCTTGGTTGCATTAATCTCCAACGAATGGATAGATCTACTTCAACCATGATCTGCTTTGACCCAAATGCTCTTTCTATTTTCATTACGCTATCGGCCTGTGTCACATTTACTTTTGCAGACCAGTCAAATTTTCGCTGAAGACCGCGCGTGTATGCCAACCCAATTCCAGGAAATCCGGTTGAAATGCCTGAAAAAATGGATGGATCCTTAAAATCCGAAACAGAATAGAAGACCTGAATACCAGTTGGATGTACGTAATCAGATTTCTGCGCTAAGGCGGATATGGAAGAGAATATTAAGCAGCAAATGAAGAATTGCTTTTTCATGGATTTGGATATTAGTCTTTAGGATCAGGAGCTTGGCGTTATTTCATAGAACACCCAGCCGAATGATCCTTCAGTTTTAAAAACGCAAAAAAGCGTGGATTCGTACCTACCTATGAGGTCATCTTGAAGTGTCTCCTTGGATATATACTTCCCTTTTGTCCTCAGGAGGAAGTTCCTTAACCCAGTTATGTATATGTGTTTGAAGGGGTTGTGACCTCAGTTGCTCTCTAAGGAGAAGTCCGAGGTACAAAGGAAGTTCATATGTAACTCCCTGTTCATTTACACGAAATCGTGAAGAAGAAGGATTCCAGGTAAGGTTTCGGTTAGTCATAGCAATACAGTTTAATCGTTTGTGAACTCCGCAACCCGGAGTTTCCTGTAATAAGAACTCATTATGATGGATTTTAATATACGGTTTCATAGATTGTTGATCCTAGTCAAGACAGAAGTGGTGCGCTTGGTGAAAGTTCTTAATCCTAATGCTGCGGATTTGTTTTTCCGCATTTCCATATAATTCCCTGTTGCGAAAATGAAGGCCCAATATCAGGAATCAGCTGATATGAAATCAATTTCCCTTCGCCATCAACCTGGTGATTTACCAAGCCATAATTTCCAAGAAAATAATGAGTCTCCAGCCCAGCCCTGGTTCGTATTCTAATATTTCTGGGATTCAATTCGGGAAAGAAATCCAGGTATTGCAGAAGCGTCATCCCCTCTTTCGAAAATCCTATAAGTTCATCGAAATAAACCTGGGTTTTTATTCGCTTGCTGTAGTCATACTCATAGAATGACCCGGAATACACGCCGAGATCAGGCTCAAATTTTTTCATCGACAAGATATTTCCGTTCTGATCATAGAAACATTTGAATTTTCCAAAATCACCCATATGTTTTACTGAATCGAGCCTGTTATTTAAATAAGTAAATGTTGTTTGAAATCCAGGAGTTGACGTATTTGAAGTGATCGTTGCAGGTCGACCTGCATTGTTAAATGTGATTACAAAAGCCGTATCTAAAGGATGACTTTTATAAACAAGCCATAGTTTTTTTTGATTACTCTTCAATATCAAACTCTGGAGAATTCGAGGTTGAAATCCATAAAAACAGAGATCGATCTCCTCTACAAACTTGCCAGACTTGTCATATGTTTTCTTAAATAGGTAGGGTGAGGTCCCGAGATTCGATACGGAATATTGCTGAACCAGGCAATCGGGCAAGCCCTGAACAAAATCCTGGATCTTGTTGCAATTCCAGGAACCGAAGGCAATTAATAACCAAAGAATAGAAAATAGGAATGCCCTAAATGAATTTTTCATGCTGAATGGGTTTAGTGTTCAACAACTCAAAAACTATCTAATGAACCAGGGCCAAATGAATGGTGAGTAATCAGGGAATAGATTGAGAGGAATTCTAGTTGGGATGAAGTGAACTTGTGAAAGGTACTTTGCTAATCAACCATATTTGAAGGTAAGGAATTTCAGAATTAAAAAAGACCTCACCGAGGTCTTTATCTAAATTGAAAAAAAATATTTCTACCAGTGCGGAGCGTTTACTACTTTGAAATATTCTGATTCATCCTGAATAGATTTTCGGGATCGTAAATTGCCTTCAAGTCTGAAAGTCGTTGATAGTTCTTTCCAAACGCTTCTTTTATCCGTTCTTCTCCTTCAATTCCCAGGAGATTTACATAAACTCTGTGACTGGAAAATTCCTGCATATCATCGTATAGCTTTCTTGCCCAGCTAATATTTTTCTCATCGTCCTCTTTATTGACCCAGTGTGAGATGATTACCAGATCAAATTCATTTTGTCGATGAGGATATGCAGCACCACCATTCGGCTCCCGACTAGCCGCCCCTCCGTAAAGCTCAAGTATGGCAGCAGAGATAGGTGATGGGACCTCTTTCACATTTGATATAATTGTATCGATGGCCTCATCAGACAAAGACTTAAGAAAACAGGATTTCCAATAAAACCGATTTCCGTGAGGGAAAGCAGGATCCAGCATAGTTTGTAAGAGTGTATATGGCATTGGTTGCATCAGGTCAACAAGTGGTTGGCCGAAAGAACGCAATTCTTTTAAAGCTGATTCGCCTTTTTCCAGATCACCGCAATAGCAACCAATCAGCGCGATCGCGGGAACTCCATCAGGTGTTGTGAGCATGCTGGCATACAGCGTTAATTCCTCTGGAGCAGTCTTCATGAATTCTCTATAAAACTGTAGGACCTCCCTGGACTTGTCCTGTGGATGAATGATCATACCACCTAAAATGGTATCAACTGGATGTAATTGAAATTTCATCGAGGTCACTACACCAAAATTTCCTGCTCCACCTCGAATACCCCAGAAGAGTTCTGCATGTTGGGATGTATTGGCCACCAACCTCAACCCATCAGCAGTAACTATTTCAGCCTCCAGCAAATTGTCACAACTCAATCCGTGTTTACGAACTAACCATCCAACTCCTCCTCCGATCGTAAGTCCTGCGACACCGGTTGAAGAAATCAATCCTCCGGTCGTGGCAAGTCCATGCTCCTGAGTAGCTCTATCAAAATCACCCCAGGTTGCACCTGCTTCGCTAATGGCGATCCTCGACTCAGGTTCTACGACTACTTTTCTCATTAGCGATAGATCGATCATAAGACCATCATCACAAACAGCATTTCCCGTTACGTTATGACCACCTGCCTTAATTGAGATCACAAGCTTATGCGTCCTTGCAAAATTCACAGCATTAATTACATCCGCGGTACTCTTGCATCTGGCGATAAGTGCAGGACGCTTGTTGATCATACCATTCCAGATGAGTCTCGCCTCATCGTACCCTTCATCCCCGGGCTGAAGCAAATCACCATCTAATTTTTTTCTCAACTCTTCTATTGCTTCCAGAAGGTTCAAGATCTTGTCGGTCATTGTAATTTGTTCCATAGCAATTGATTTGAAATTTGAAAACAATTTTGCTTTACACTTCTGGCTCAGGAGGGAATTCTGCCTAATGAATCAAAGGGTTCAGAAGTCAAAAAGGAGTATGTTAATATCGCAAATTATTCTGTTAAACAAGCCTACCAATTCAATTTTATTTGTCCACCAAATCAATCCAGGTCTGTATGACGGTAAGCAATGATTTTCCCCTGGCTTCAACATCATGTATGTCTTTGAATGTGACCGTTCGCCTGCCATCCTTATAGTCGCCTTCCAGCAAACCAGATTTATCGTTCAGCTTTGCTCCGTTTGGAAAGACAAGCATTATTCTTTCTTTAAAAAGATTAAAGACAGCAATATCTCTTTTATATTCTTTTGGATCGAACGCCTTCATTTCACCGGTATAATAAAAACTTGGATTGTTCCATTTGATTCGCTCTCCAATTTCAATATGCGAGCTGAGAATGATTTTTCGAATTGCCTCAACTACACTCCTGATTGATGGATCGAGTTTCTGAATATGAGTTGAAACTTCAGTGCCGGCTGGATTTTTCATATTTTTTTACCGCAGAGAACATGAGAAGCAGAGAAACCGCAAATGCTAAGTATTTTTCTATTGCTTGTAATATTACCGGACAAATCATGTATCGAAAGCGAACAAATCGTGATTAAAGCTCAACTAAAACATTGTAACCCAATATATACACAAATGGCATTCAAATTGGGCGAAATGATCAACCATTCCCCAATTACTATTAACTGATCTTCATTAATCAATCTGATTGTATGTTGAGAAATTACTTCAAAGTAGCATGGCGCAATCTTTTTCAAAACAAGACGCTATCCTTCATCAATATTTTCGGTCTGGCCATTGGAATGGCTTTCGCGATGCTGATCGGACTCTGGATCCAGTTTGAAACCAGTTTTGATAGGTTTCATAAAAATATCGAACGATTAGCACTTGTGAGAAAACATACCTTATTCAACAATAATAAAAATACACAAGTTGGCATAATGCTTCCGCTTTATGATGAGCTAAAAAATAAATATCCCGAAGTAAAGAGAGCAACGCGAATTGACTGGGGAAACTCACATAGCCTCATGGTTGGAAAAGACAAGTTCAATAAAAAAGGCTTGTACGTGGATCCCGATTTTTTGGAGATGTACTCATTCGGATTAGTAAAAGGAAGTGTTCAGACTGCGTTGAAGGACCCAAACTCTATTGTGCTTACAGAATCACTTGCAAAAACCTTGTTCAAAGATGCAAATCCCCTAGGAAAATATATAAAGCTCGATAATAAATACAATGTACATGTCACTGCCGTTGTAAAAGATGCACCGAAAAATTCATCTATAAATTTCGAATTCCTGGCGCCTTTTGAGTTTAAAGTGATGAACTTCGATTACGTGAGGAATGCCAAAGATTCCTGGGGAAATAACTTTCTAGCTAATATGGTGGAATTAAAGGAAGGAGCTTCCATGGATGCATTATCTAAAAAAATTGGACCTCTAATTGGACAAAAAGATAATAAGATAAAAAACCAAACTTTATTTCTTCAGCCAATGAAGGAGATGCATCTGTATGATGAATTCAAAGACTGGAAAAATTCTGGAGGCAGGATAGAGTATGTGAGGTTGTTTGGAATCATAGGAATATTTGTTTTATTGATTGCATGTATAAACTTTATGAACCTCGCTACTGCTCGATCAGAAAAACGCGCCAAAGAGGTGGGGATACGAAAAGCAGTTGGATCGCAACGAGGGCAACTCATTGCACAATTCTTAACTGAATCCCTGTTCACTTCATTTCTTGCATTTTTACTCTCATTGGTTTTGATCCAGATATTAATTCCCTATCTCAAGGATCTTGGCTTTGAAAACATTCGTTTCGATTTCAATAATCTTGGTTTGATGGCTTCGGTTTTTGGTGTTTCTATAATCACTGGATTATTTGCTGGTAGCTACCCTGCTCTTTATTTGTCTTCATTTATGCCCATTAAAGTATTGAAAGGAATAATGAAACAAGGAAGAGGCGCAGTTAATTTCAGAAAGGTTCTGGTTGTTTCGCAATTCGTCATTTCCATCGGTCTCATAATAGGTACTGTAATCGTATTCCAGCAAATCAACCATGCCAGGAATCGCTCAATTGGTTATGATCCGGATAATGTCATTACTGTCGGAGCAAGTGAGGATTTGGTGAAAAATTTTGCTGTTTTAAAACAGGATCTTTTAAATACCGGAAATATTGAAGCAGTAACCAAGGCATCCAGTCCTTTGACAGGCGTTTATAACAGTTGGTCCGATTTCAGTTGGGAAGGAAAAGATCCAAATACCGATATGGTAATGGATGTTGTAATGACTGAATGGGATTATGAAAAAGTCGGAAAATTAAAATTTATAGCTGGCCGTCCCTTTTCAAGGGAATATAAAACCGATTCAAGTGGAATGATCTTGAATCAAGCAGCCTTGAGTATAGTTGGATATAAAGACCCGATTGGCAAAAAGATAAAGATTGGAGACGATGAATTTACGATCATTGGTATTATTGAGAATGTGGTGATGAGAGATCCTTTCAAGCCTGTTTCACCTGGAGTCATAATATTTGTTCCTGATCAGGTGAATGTTATTATGCTGCGGTTGAAAGATGATGCTGATCTCAGAAAAAGTCTTGCCGCGATGCAGCCCATTTTCGATAAACACAATCCTGCCCTTCCGTTTGAATACACTTTTGCGGATCAAGAGTTCGGCAAAAAATTCGCCACCGAAAATCAAGCTGCAAAGCTTTCAGGCATATTCGCAATTTTGACCATTTTTATATCTTGTCTTGGGTTATATGGTTTGGCAATGTTTATGGCTGAACGCAGATCCAGAGAAATTAGCATCCGGAAAGTGTTGGGGGCCTCTGTTCCGAATCTATGGATGTTATTGTCCAGGGAATTTATGATACTTGTTACAATAGCCTGCTTAATAGCTTCGCCACTGGCGTTTTGGTTTATGCGTGAATGGCTTCAGAAATATGATTACCGAATTGAGATCAGTTGGTGGATCTTTCTTATTGCAGCTGTTACCGCTTTGTTTATCACTTTAGTAACAGTTAGTTTTCAAGCGATCAAAGCTGCAATCGCAACACCAGTGAATGCGCTAAGAAGAGAATAAGTGGATTATTATGATTTTTTGCCGCAGAAAGGGAGAGAAAATGAGAAAACGCAGAGAAAAATCTTCCCTCTGCGTTCCCTCTGCATCTCATGTTCTCTGCGGTTAATCTTATATCATTTTAACCAGAATGGATTTGCTTAGACGATGAAAATAATTCACGTTCTACAATTTAGAGTTTAGAATAAAATCAGGAAGATTTTTGGGGTAAGCTGAAGTTAAGAAATTTCAGATTTGATTTTCCTTGCGAGCCATGGTGTCTTTGCGTCTTCGCGGTTAAATTAGAATCTCAACAATTCCCGAAATGAAACAACCGCCCCCATAGGGAGCGGTTTGATACTTGGTGTTGTTTGGTTCGTCAGGAACCAATGCTGATAATGACAATGCACTTCAAAAAACCGCTGCACAAACAAATCCAATTCTATGTTTATTTATAGTTAACTAAGAAAGTAAAGAAGTTTCCTTGAAGAACTTTGCGCCTTTCTGTCGTTGCGGTTAATTAAATTCCGCTAATAACACCCACACAACCAAATCTGGCAATATAATTGTTAATGCAGGCCGTCTGCAATTACTAATGAATAAGGCGCTGTTATGAAAAAATCTCTATTCTTCCTGCCCTTGCTGCTTATCCTTTTTCTGTCGGCTTCCTCTCAGATCAACTACTCCGCCAATGATTTCGGTCGGGTACCGGCTTTCACTGGCTATTTCCAATACGGAGCCAATATGGGGTATTATGGTCCTACCTGGGACGACAAAACATTGGCTGACATTGGGGCTGGCAATCCAGCTAAGAATGTAAAAGGAGCTGGTGTAAAATCTCTTCACCTACCTCTTCCGGAAGTTTTCCTGGAATCCTGGGCATACGATGTTAGGGTTGATATGTTCAATCACTATGCATCGCTTGGCATCAAAGAAAATACTGTTTTCCTTGAGGACCCTAAGTCAGATCATCGGGATAATACGAATTATGGTTGCCAGCAATCTTCAAGGCTTTTTAAGAATATGTACGAGCCTATCTGGGATGGTGGAGCAAATGGCACCCCGGTAAATGACAACAACTACCTGGCCCTATATATCTATAAGACTGTAACCATCTACAAACAACACGTCAAGTATTGGGAGATCATCAATGAACCCGATCTCGAATACGGAATTTTGGGTGATGGCGATCCAGGTCAGCCAGGAAACTGGTTTGAAAATAATCCTCCTCCTTGTTCACTTCCTAATTTATACGCGCCAATTTTCAATTACATACGTGCATTGCGTATTGGATACGAGGTTGTGAAATTTGTAGATCCAACAGCATACGTTTCACCAGGTGGACTAGGCAAACCTGGTTTCCTTGATGCTATTCTTCGCAATACCGATAACCCATCAAATGGAGCTGTTAGTGCTGCATTCCCATTAAAGGGCGGAGCATATTTTGATGCGTTGAGCATTCATATGTATCCTATCTATCATTTACACCAATGGGATAATTCAATAATGGGATTTGCTTTTTCCCGCCATTCCGATGCTGCAGTAAACAAGTATATAGAACACAAAAACAAATTTGTCAATACGCTTGCTGCCCGCGGCTATAATGGGACTACATTCCCTGCAAAACATATCATCACTACTGAGAACAATATTCCGAATAAGTCGGTCCAGGGATCCATTGGTCCGTGGATAGGCTCTCAGGATGCACAAAGAAATTATGTTATAAAAGCCCTTGTTGAAAGTCAGAAGAATAATATCGACCAATACTATGTATTTGTCCTGGGTGATGATAAAGAAACTTATGATCCAACGGCAAGTGAACTCAGTTTTCTTGGCTTATATAAAAATCTGGTAGGTAAAGGACCGCTACTCAATGGTGGAGTTTACAACCAGCAGTACAATGAATCAGGCATTGCATATAAAACAACTTCTGATTTATTATTGACTAAACGCTATGATGCCACGAGAACATCAGCTATGGCATTGCCTTCGAATATTGGAGGTGGAGCTTTCAAAGATGATGCAGGCAATTATATGTATGTCCTGTGGGCAAAGACCACTACCGATCAGTCTGAAACCGCTAGTGGCACATACAGTTTTCCTGCTGGCCTGGTAGCTGCTCAATTGAACAAAAGAGATTGGGATTATTCAAACACTGGAACAACTGGCAGCACTGCTTCAACAAATATTTCGCTGACTGGAGCGCCTATTTTCCTATATGGCACTGGTGCACCTCCACCTCCACCGCCTCCGCCTCCTCCTTCAGGGAATTGTAGCAGCGTGACAATTACACCAGCTACAGGAAGTATTAACCTGACAGGAATAACCGGTCCGGTTGTGTCCATCCAGGTATTTAATAATAGTTGGGCCACTATATACAATCAAACATTCACCAATTCGCCAGGCACAGTAAATGTTCCATCATTAACTCCAGGAACGTATCATGTGAAGGTTAGTTTTTATACTGCTTCCTGGGTACCTGTATGTGATAAATCACAGGATGCGATTGTACAAAGCAGCAATCCGCCTCCACCTCCACCTTCGGGAGGTTGCAGCAGTGTGACGATAACTCCTGCGGCTGGTAGCATTAATCTGACGGGCATTTCTGGTCCAGTTGTGACCATCCAGGTATTTAATAATAACTGGGCCTCTATATACAATCAAACATTTACCAATTCACCCGGCACAGTAAATATTCCTTCGTTAGCTCAAGGAACTTACCATGTTAAGGTGACTTTATATACTTCATCATGGTCATTAATATGCGATAAATCGCAAGATGCGGTGGTCTCAAATAATCCACCGCCACCACCACCACCACCTGGAGGAAATCCAAATTGTGCTACGATATCGATAGTTCCTGGTGCTGGATCGCTTCAGTTGAGAGGACTAATTGCACCCGTGATATCAATTCAGATTTTTAATGGTAGTTGGGCAACTGTTTTCAACCAGACATTTACCAATTCCCCGGATGTTGTGAATATTCCTTCCTTATCTGCAGGAACCTATCATGTAAAAATCAACTTCTCTTCTGCTTCATGGGCGCCAATCTGTGAAAAATTTGAAGATGCGGTAGTTGGTGGCTCAGGTTCAGCAAAGACCACAACTATTGGAGCAACTGAGCAAAACATCCAGCTTATCACGGCTAATATTGCTGTTGCACCGAATCCATTCATGAATTCGATTCAGGTTACGGTTGGTTCAAATAAAAATGAAAATGCAAGCCTGAGCATGATTGATGTGATGGGAAGAGAAGTGTATAGGAAATCTGTCTCCTTACAAAAGGGAAATAACAGATTTACTATTGATGGAAGCAAGTATATACAAGGCAGCTATTATTTGAAGCTGACAACAGCCGATCGGTCACAGACAATTAAGTTGATCAAGCAATAAACATTCGCAATTAAGAATATGAAGCCGGGGATAGTCTCCGGCTTTTTTTTATTTCGAATCTTAGCCATGCCATCCTGCTTCTAAATTCATTTTATCAAGCGAGGCCTGCAGATGGTGTAAAAGGAAATAATCTTTCATCAAATACTACCATTTTACGGAACATATTTAAGGTGACGAAAATCATTATTGACTTCTTCAACTGTAGTTAATGCCGGTAAAAATAAAAGCGCTCATTATAATGACCGGCCTATTGTGTATTGTCGCATTTTCAAAGGCGCAAACTGCTCAAATCTCCGGAAGGATTCTTGATTCTCTTACCCGCGCGCCAATGAGCTTGGTGACAGTATCGCTGTTTAATCAAAAAAAATCACTTATTCAAAGTATGATTTCAGACAGCGCTGGATCATATGCATTCAGTGCGGTGAAACCAGGGGAATATTCATTGCGGTTTACCATGACTGGTTTCAGGGGATTTGTTACACCTGCATTTTCTGTGAGGGATAGTGCGAAGATTCTACTGCCAGATTATTTTTTGTCGACTTTCTACAAAGAATTATCAGAAGTTATTGTATCCACAGAAAGGTCCTTGGTTAGTCCGAAAATAGATGGCTTCTTGTACAACGCAAGAAATGATATTCCGGTGGCAGGAGAAACTGCATCTGATGTCTTGAGAAAACTTCCAGGTGTAATGGTGAGTCCTGATGGAGTGCCATCAATGAGGGGAAGTAGTCGCATTAAAGTATTTATTGACGGGAAGCCCTCCGAGGTTTACGCAGCCAGCATCGCGGATGCATTGCGACAGGTGTCTTCAGAAAATATAGCAAGTATGGAGATCATCACACACCCTTCAGCTAAATATGAAGGAGAAGGAGTTGATGGAGTAATTAAGATCGAAACAATACGGCCATTGCAAAATGGAACATCAGGCAACATAAATGCGATGGTTGCTCCCAGAAATAGCAACATAAATGCTAATCTGCTGATGCGCCGGAAAAACTGGATCATTAGTACGGATGTCGGACATTATAATCTTAATATTAATGTGCTCTCCATTACCAATCGCAATGGACTAGGTAGTTTATCAGACATTCGTTTGCACCAGGAACGATTTTCAGAGGTCAATAGAAATAATGAATATGGCGGTCTGAGATTTATATACCTCGCAGATTCTCTCACTTCATATCATCTTGGTTATCGTGCAACCTGGTACCACGATAATTTCCATCACACAAATGATTACAGTCTTCAAACAGGCTCGTCGACTGATGCTTTTACCAGGATTACTGAAAATCCTATTCTCAGATGGGCGCATAATCTGACGGGTGGTTATTCAAGGAAGTCGCGGGATAAGAAGGCTGACTTTCACCTCTTATTGCTGGGAACTCAAAACCCTTTCACAAACAGGTATTTTTTGCGCGAAGAAAAGACAAACATTGAAACATATAGGGAGGAGAATAACAATGAAATGCTGGTTCGTGAAGTGGTGATCCAGGCTGACTATTCAAGAGAATTCAAAAATGCAAACTTTGAAACAGGATTGCGGTTCAGTTATAAAAAACTGAATAATGAAAACAATTTCGATGTGCTGGATTATCGAACAGGAAAGTTTAACCGCGACCATCAACGTTCCAGCACATTTGGTCAGCGAATCGCGGTCTCCGCACTGTATGGTAGCTATGGATTCAATTTGGGGAAGTATAAATTAAGGACAGGTATTCGGTATGAAAATACTTACCTGGCATTGACAGCTAATAATACCGGGATTACTACTCCAGCGTATAACAACCTCCTGCCTAATCTGCTTGTTAGTCGGACGTTCAATAAAACTCATACTATCACTGCTGCCTATTCAAAAAGAATACAGAGGCCTTACACCGTTTATCTGAATCCTGTTGTCAACTATATGGATTCACTGAATATCGAGTACGGTAATCCAAACCTGAAGCCTGTTATCATTCACAACTACTCGCTTAGTTATGTTTACCAGAAAAGAAATGTTTTGATTGACGGATCGCTATTTGCAACGCGATCTGCGAATAATATTGAATATGTGCGAATGATCAAGACGAGTGGAGTAACAGAAAGCAGTTGGTTCAATATTTCCAGCAATACTGTGTATGGTGCCACATTTAATCTTTCCTGGCAGGGAAAACGTTTTTCATTCCGGCTCAATAACACATTGAGATCAGTGTACTTTAACTCGAATGGTGCATTCCCAGAGAAGAGAGGATTGATGTTTTCAAATGGTGGATACTTCTCTTACAAATTCAAAAATGGTTATACGCTCACCAGTTTTACAAGTTTGAATTCAAGGAGTATCAATTTGCAGGGTTTCAGCAGTGCGACATATTGGTATAATATTATTTTGAGTAAGAACTACAAAAATGGAAAGATCAATGCTGCCATCAGACTGGATAACTTCTTTACTCCTTACCAGTTCATAACTGAAGAAACTGCTAATGAACTCTTCTTTCAGCAAACAAAAACCAGAAATATTTACCGGTTTTTCAAATTCAACCTGAGCTATAAAATTGGGAAGAAGGAAGTGCGGGTACCTGCGACCAAGCAGATATCGGGGGATAATTGAGGTCTTACGTTAATTTTTGGTGTTTTTTGCTTAACGCAAGGACGCGAAGGAGCGCGAGGAAGCTTCGCGAAACTTGACGATATCATGCAAGTGCGACGTAAAGGTTTTAACGGGGGAAGCGAAAGTGGACCGTACCTATTTTGTTCGTTTCAATTTCTATTACTTCAAATATTCTGAAGTGGTCTTTAGCAAAACCAATTTTCCCTATTTGTGTTTCAATATCAATTGTAAACAATTTAGCTAGGGAATCGGCCGCCATTTGAAGGCGGTATAATTTCTCCATAGTTGTAAGTTGCACTTTCCTATTAAGCCTCATTGTAGTGATTGAAGTGCTGTTGTGAGGCATATGGTTCCCGTAATATTGCATGGAATCATTAAGACTTATGTATTTGTCAATATCTGCCTCTGTGGTTGTTGTAAATAACCCATCTGCCTCAATTCCTCTCGAATCCTAATATAATGTTCAGAGGTAGAGTGATGTGAAGTCTTTGAATTATTTGAGATAGCTGTTACCAAATAATTCCCTACAGGAATATTGGAAAAGGAAAACTGACCCATTTTATTGCAAATAGTACGGTACGAAATAGTTGTATCCTCCATTTTCAATAGATACACCTGGCTTCCTTCATCGGGAATTAATTTCTCCTGATTATCCATTTGAACAGCAGTTCCAACGACTGAACCGACTACTGGTTGATCTTTACATGCGATGAATAGTCCCCATAAGAAAAGATTGAGTATTGCCCTTACAACAATAGCTTTATGCATGGTAGAAATCAAGCGAGGTCGAGTTTAATTAAAGGGTAAAATAGACTTTCTTCCCCATTGATGAATTTACCATCAGTAAGGATCGCAAGGTTGGAGTGCTTTAGAATTGGGAAATTTAGGCGAAACTCCTATTTTTGCCGTCCTTAAAACCGAGAGTCCACCTTCGCTAAAGCTTCGGTGGACAAGGATGGTGCGGTAGCTCAGTCGGCCGTAGTAAAATGGTTCCGATTTATCGGAACACATTTTCAAGGTCCCGATGAGCGAAGCGAAATCGGGATAGAGCATAGAGAAAGGCCTCCTGAAAAGTTGGCGATTCAAAATTGGTGCGGTAGCTCAGTCGGCCGTAGTAAAATGGTTCCGATTTATCGGAACACATTTTCAAGGTCCCGATGAGCGAAGCGAAATCGGGATAGAGCATAGAGAAAGGCCTCCTGAAAAGTTGGCGATTCAAAATTGGTGCGGTAGCTCAGTCGGTAGAGCAAAGGACTGAAAATCCTTGTGTCGGCGGTTCGATCCCGCCCCACACCACAAAGAGACCTCGAATGGGGTCTTTTTTATTTGTAGGATACTTTAAATGAGTTGAACCGTTGATTAGTTGATTTGTTGAAAAGTAAAACTTGCGGTTCCCTGCCTGCGGGACGCGTTCATCAGCTCAGATTTTTTATTCTGATAGCTCTAGGGATGCCAACAGGTTTTCCAAATTGTTCATTGACATTTTAAATCCTTCTGTGAAGCCCATTTCAATCATTCTCTCCATACGTGCAAGCGATTCATTATAAATAGTTATGCTCACTTTTGTGATTCCATTTTGTTCGCTAAAAGTGTAATCCCAATCAGAACCCGGCAACTGAGGGTTTTCATCTTCGTCTGCAAAAGCATTAAACATTTTGAAATTGGTTTTTGGGCTAATGGAAGTGTATTTCTGAATTGCCCAACGCTCTTGCCCTTCCGGGCTCACCATTGCATAGAATCTTCGCCCACCAACTCTGAAATCCATAAATTTTGTTCTCGATGTCCAGGGTTTAGGTGCAACCCACTGGTCAAGTAGTTCTGCTTTGGTAAAGGCATCCCATACCAGCGACAAATCAGCATCAAATTCTCTTGTTATGAATACGGTTTTCGCTGCTTTGTCAACGGTAAAATCAAATAGTAAATCATTTTTCATTTTATCTGTTTTTTCATTGTTGATAATACTTTGTCAAGTTGATTGAACTGCATCTCCCAGATTTTTCTGAATTGGTTTATCCATATATCGATCTCTTTCATTTTTTCAATTTCGAGTGAATAATATATTTCCCTTCCTTGTTGTTCGGGTTTAGCCAATTTGCATTCTGTAAGTATGCGCAGATGTTTGGATACAGATTGTCGGGTAATGTTGAAGTTGTAGGCAATGGCATTAGGTGTCATCGCCTGCAATGCAATTAAAGTAATAATCGCCCGCCTTGTCGGGTCGGCTATTGCCTGGAAAACGTCTCGTCTCATTTTACTTAAAGTTTTTTTGCGCAGCTGATCGGTTGCAAATATATGCGCAGCCGTTCGGCTTCGCAAATCTTTTTTACAATTGAGAGGTTAATTAGTATGCCGAGCCTGGTTGGTAATAATGAAATGACTTGAGGATGAAGTAAGCCCATTGATTTTATGACTGAAAATCCTTGTGTCGGCTGCTTACAGCCTGCGTAACCCATTCAAGGAAAGAATCCTGCCCCCAACCAAGATGAAAGCCATAGGGTTATGATTAAAGGTCCTCATGCCTTTTTGGGGGGTGGGTAAAATTAATAAACCTAAAAAATAAGTAACAATCTCTAATCTTTAGGTAGTTAGAGATGCGGATGAGCTGGAATAGTCATAGAAGATCGAAGTGAGGATATTTGAGTAGTTTTTATTAAATTACAAGTACCATTTCAACAGCTCTTTGATAAAGTACTCGACCTAAAGCTAATCGGTTTTAGGTGCTTAGCAGAGATATAGCGACAAAAAGGCAAGTCAACATGAAAAAGTTGAAGTGGTTACCAAATCCCAAAAAACTTTGGAAGTCTTTTAAACGCGATGGTTGGAAATTCGATCTTCCTTTTGTAATTGTAAAAATTTACGGTAACGGATCGTTAAATATCGACACTCATCCATTTTTATGGATCCTTGTCGTTTTGATTTTCCAACGAAGTATTGAGAATATCATAGTTTTTTTGATTAGGTTGTTTTCGTAGGTTGATGAATAAGAGTACGACTACGAAATTCAATAAAAGAGCATAAAGGGGTGGTAACAACATCCCTTTTTTCATTTCATTACCCAGATTTTCTAGAGAACTGGTAAGGCCGATAGGAACTTTATTTCATTTTTGGAGAAACAAAATTGTACCACATTTTCTGGCTTAGCATGTTTACTATGGTTGTATGTAATGTGCGCTTATGTTGAGAACCACTCTTTTTGAATACACCCTAGCGCCTTTGCGGTTAAGACTTACAGCCTAATTCCCGTAAACACTCAAAAACTTAATCCGCATGATCTTCAACTGCTCCCAGGTGAATTCATTATCGCTGAGTTCTTGCTGAGCTACTTGCAGAGATGAGGTTTCGCAGCTCTTGAAGTAATCAATGATGTCGGCCTGCTCATATTCATCCAGCATTTCGGAAATGGCATAGTCAAGATTGAGCCTGGTTCCACTAGCAGCAATTGTCTCCATTTCTTCCAACAGCGTATCTAATCGCAGGTCTTTGTTCTTTGCAATGGTGTCCAGTGGAATTTTCTTATCGACCTGCTGAATGATATAAACCTTATTCCCGCTCTTATTCACCACACTCCTCATCACAAAATCATCTGGCCTTTCGATATTATTATCCTCTACATATCTTTTTATCAGATCAATAAATGGCTTTCCATAACGAATCGCCTTTCCCTTGCTAACTCCCTGGCATTTTTCAAGCTCCTCCAATGTGGTTGGATATAGTGTTGCCATATCCTGCAATGAATTCTCGAGGAAGATCACAAATGATGGCAGACTTTTCTTCTTTGCCTCTTTTTGTCTTACCTCTTTCAACATCTCAAATAACTTATCATCTGTCGCACTTCCAGCCACTGCTGTTTCACCACCTTCTTCGTCATCGGCATTTGCTTCTTCAAATAGATTGTTGAGGATCATCTTGAACGACTTCGGTTTCTTGAGAAATTCATCGCCCTTTTTTGTAATCTTCAAAACTCCATAGTCTTCAATATCCTTACTTAATAAACCCTCCAATAACATCTGACGAATCAAAGAATTCCAATAATGATCCGGCTGTTCATTCCCGCTTGCATATGCACTCAAGCCCTCATGCCGGTACATCTGTATCTGTGGCGTTAACCTCCCTAAAATAATGTTGACAGTGTAGTCTGTTGCAAATCTTTCGTCGAGTGCCTTTACTGCTTTCAATGCGATCACAACTCCATCCTTTGCTTCCACAGCTTCTTTAGGATTTTTGCAATTGTCGCAGTTGCCGCAATTTTTTTCTTTGTACTCTTCGCCAAAATAACTCATCAGGGTCTTTCTTCTGCAAACCCCACTCTCAGCATAAGCAACGGTTTCATTGATCAACTGGGCACCCACTTCTCTTTCACTCAAAGGCTTGTCGCGCATCAAATGCTCCAGCTTCGAAACATCTTTATGTGAATAGTACAGGATACATTTCCCCTCTAACCCATCGCGACCTGCACGCCCTGTTTCCTGGTAATAATTTTCTATCGATTTCGGAATATTATAGTGGATCACAAACCTGATATCCGGCTTATCGATCCCCATACCAAATGCAATGGTGGCAACGATGACCTGTACATCTTCGTTCAAAAAAAGATCTTGTCTGTCAGCCCTCAACCTGCTATCCAATCCTGCATGATAGGCAACTGCCTTCACTCCATTCGCCATCAGCATATCTGCCAGCTCTTCAGTTGTTTTTCTATTGAGGGTATAAATTATTCCACTCTTGTTCTTATGCTGCAAAATGAAACGCACCATATCCTTGAGCGTATCGTCCTTTTTGATCTTAGGACGAATTTCATAGTATAAATTGGCGCGATTAAAAGAAGAAATGAAGATCTGCGCATTCTTCAATGAGAGATTCTTGACAATATCGCTTTGAACTTTTGGAGTGGCTGTAGCTGTGAGCGCAATAACAGGAATATCAGGATTGATCTGATTCATCATCTCCCTTAATCTCCTGTACTCTGGTCTGAAGTCGTGTCCCCATTCAGAAATACAATGCGCTTCGTCAACTGCAAAGAATGAAATTTTCAGGTCGCTAAAGAAGTCGAGGTTTTCCTGCTTTGTCAGGGTTTCAGGCGCCACATACAACATCTTTGTTTTTCCTGTTGTAAGATCATCATGTACTTCGCGAATCTCTTTTTTTGTAAGCGTTGAATTCAGAAAATGCGCCACATCGTCCTTACTGCTATAACTTCTTACCAGGTCAACCTGGTTTTTCATTAAAGCTATAAGCGGGGAAACGATAATGGCAACTCCATCACTTATTATTGCAGGTAGTTGATAGCAAAGGCTTTTTCCTCCGCCAGTTGGCATGATCACAAACGTATCCTTACCATCTAAAACGGTCTGGATGATTTCCTGCTGAGTATCCTTAAAACCATCAAATCCGAAATTGTCGCGGACTGCTTGTAGAAGATTGAGTTTTGATCCCGAGCCATTGGATGGCCGGTCTTTACTGGTCTTAGTACTGGCTTTCGCCGTTGAACGTGTTGATTTTACACTTGGCATCTTCAATAATTTTCCTTCTGCACAATGATTGAAAAAATCAAGGCTGGTTAAATGGACTTCAATTTCAGGAGACCTTTTAAGTTTTCTCGTGAAGAGATGCAAGCTGAACCAACGGAAGGCTCCGGTTTTTTGAAGGTAGGCGAAGTTAACAAAAAACAGGGGGCGGGACAGGGGCTGTTTGTTAAAAAAATGCTAGAGGCCCCTACAGGAAAACCCTAATTTTGCCCCCTGCATGAAACCCGGAACCATTCAGGAAATTGCCCTTCGAACGATAACGGCAGAATCAGAATCTATCAGCCAATTACGTCAGTTTGTCAATGCCGACTTTGAAAAAGCAATTGAAGTCATCCGCGCATGTAAAGGAAGATTGGTTATCAGTGGGATTGGAAAGAGCGGGATCATCGCGCAAAAAATTGTAGCAACCTTAAATTCAACTGGTTCTCCCAGTATTTTCATGCATGCTGCTGATGCAATTCATGGTGACCTCGGCATGGTGCAGCAAGATGATGTAGTCATGATCATCAGCAAGAGCGGCGAAAGCCCCGAGATCAGGTTATTGGTTCCTCTGATTAAGAATTTCGGAAATATCCTGATCGCTATGACGGGGAACGATGAATCCTTCCTCACCAAGCAAGCCGATATTTTTCTGAATACAACAGTAAGCCAGGAGGCTTGTCCGAATAATCTTGCACCCACAAGCAGCACTACTGCACAGCTTGTAATGGGCGATGCAATTGCTGTTGTGCTTATGGAATTAAAAGGATTTGGAACTGAAGATTTCGCAAAGTTCCATCCCGGAGGTTCCCTTGGGAAGAAGCTATATTTGCGCGTTGCTGATCTTTACATTCATAATGAAGCGCCGAAAGTAAATGGAGATGCGGCTATTAAAGAATTGATTGTTGAGATTTCTGCAAAACGATTAGGGGCAACAGCAGTTATTAATGATAAAGAAGAATTGCTTGGTATCATAACTGATGGTGATCTGAGGAGAATGCTGGAGAAAGAAGGACTATCAGCAAACCTGCTTGCAAGTGATATCATGACAAAAAACCCAAAGACAATTGAACCGGATGAACTGGCTGTAGAAGCACTGGATCTGATGAGGAAGTCGGATATTTCACTTCTCCTGGTTACAAACGGGAATAAATACCTTGGCATAATACATTTGCATGATTTGATAAGGGAAGGATTGATTTAGTGCGCTTGATTTTCAAGATTGGATTTATGTTGAACAACTTTTTGTAAACCCTTACCCTTTTTTTACATCTTTTATTTTTCAAGATGACGAAACACACATATGTAGCGATAATGGCTGGTGGGATCGGGAGCAGGTTCTGGCCATATAGCAGACAAAATTTTCCCAAGCAATTCCTGGATATTCTAAATACCGGGAAGACTCTTATCCAGTGGACCTACGACAGATATTCTTCACTTGTACCTCCTGAAAATATTATCGTTGTAACCTCTGATGAATATTCCAGCATTGTTTCCCAACAATTGCCGCAGCTTCCTAAAGAAAATATTCTTTCAGAGCCGGCAAGAAAGAATACTGCCCCTTGCATTGCGTACGTATCATTTAAGATCTTCCAGAAAGATCCGGAGGCTTCCTTAATTGTTGCACCTGCAGATCATTTAATCCTGGATGTTGATCAATTCCATAAAGTTTGTAAGCAGGCCCTTGATTTTGTAAATCATATCAATGCCTTCATAACGCTGGGCATGAAACCAACTTATCCAAACACTGGCTATGGCTATATCCAGCATGAGCAGCTGGAGGTTGCGCCGAATGTCAACAAGGTGAAAACTTTTACAGAAAAACCAACCCTGGAAATAGCAAAGAGTTTCATGGCTAGTGGTGACTTTTTATGGAACGCGGGGATCTTTGTGTGGAAAGTAAAAAACATCCTAACTGCTTTCGAAAAATATCTTCCTGAGATTTTTGAAGTGTTTGATGCTGAACGCGACAAGTTCAATACTCCAGAAGAAAAATCAGCGATACAAAGAATATATCCTCAGTGTACAAATATTTCAATCGATTTCGGCATCATGGAAAAAGCGGATAACGTTTATGTTATTCCTTCTTCATTTGGTTGGAGCGATTTAGGAACATGGAACAGTGCATTCGAAAATTATGAGAAGGATAGTCGCGGCAATGCTATTGCTGGCGATAACGTGATCATTGTAGATGCAGCCCGATGTATGGTTCACGCACCAGACGAAAAACTTGTTCTGGTCCAGGGTTTGGACGACTGCATAGTAGTAGATACAAAGGATGTTCTCCTCATTTGCAAGCGGGAAAAAGAACAGGAAATAAAGGATTATGTGGCAGACGTTAAACGAAATAAGGGAGACAAATTTCTTTAATTTGTGAACCTGGATTCTCGCCACAAATGGCTTCATCGGTAAATTCTTCTTTTGTCAAATACTCATTTCATAACAGTGTTTGTGTTGAGAATTTCGGCATCGCTTAGGTAAGCAACTTACCTTCAATTTCAAATCGATAATAAAGGATATGATCGGCCTGAATAATATTTTATTCCTGGATATTGAAACGGTATCACAGCACGATTCTTACAACACTGCTCCGGAAAACTGGCAAAAGCTGTGGAAGTCGAAGGCCGATCTTCTGATGCGATACCATGCTGAGGGAACGCCGGAATCACTCTACAACCGTGCTGGAATTTATGCAGAATTCGGAAGGATCATTTGCATCAGCTGTGGCATCATACAGGGATATGGAAGTGAGAAAAAGCTGATTATAAAATCATTCTGTTGCGAAGAAGAAAAAGATCTGCTGAAGCAATTTTCTGAAATGCTCACTAAGTGGTCGCCTGATGCATCCAGATTTCTTTGTGCTCATAACGGTAAGGAATTCGATTTTCCTTTTTTGTGTCGTCGCATGGTAGTAAATAATCTCAAGATCCCTTCTATTCTAAATATTGCAGGAAAAAAACCCTGGGAGGTTACGCATCTTGATACAATGGAACTTTGGAAATTCGGCGACTATAAAAATTTTACCTCGCTTAATTTATTGGCGAACACATTAGGAATTCCAACCCCCAAGGATGATATTGATGGAAGCATGGTGGGTGATGTTTACTGGAAAGAAAAAAATCTGGGACGAATTGTAACCTATTGTCAGAAAGATGTTGTGACTGTTGCGCAGGTTTATATCAGGATGAATGGGGAAGAGCTTATAAAAGAAGAAAATATAGAGTATAAGGATTAGGAGTTTAACCGCAGATGCGCCAGGAGCGACCTCACCCCAACCCTCTCCACTTCGTGGAGAGGGAGCCATAATGTTTCTTTTCCCTCTCCGCGAAGCGAGACGGGTGAGGGGAGAGTTCAAGAAATCAGTGAAATGTTCAACAAACAATTTTCAATGTTCAAGTTTCAGGTGTTGAGCATTGAGAATTATCTTCTTTAATTCGACGGCACTCAACCATCAAATGAATTCTTCCCTCTCCACTCGTGGAGAGGGAGCCATAATGTTTCTTTTCCCTCTCCGCAATGCGAGACGGGTGAGGGGATAGTTCAAGAAATCAGTGAAATGTTCAACAAACATTTTTCAATGTTCAAGTTTCAAGTGTTGAGCATTGAGAATTATCTTCTTTAATTCGACTGCACTCAACCATCAAATGAATTCTTCCCTCTCCATTTCGTGGAGAGGGTGGCTCGCGAAGCGTGACGGGTGAGGGCACCACTTGAACATTGAGAATTGAGAATTATCTTCTTCAATTCGACTGCACTCAACCATCAAATGAATTTTCTCTCTCCACGAAGTGGAGAGGGTGGCTCGCGAAGCGAGACGGGTGAGGGCACCACTTGAACATTGAGAATTGAGAATTATCTTCTTTAATTCGACCGCACTCAACCATCAAATGAAGCCTTCCCTCTCCACGAAGTGGAGAGGGTGGCTCGCGAAGCGAGACGGGTGAGGGCACCACTTGAACATTGAGAATTGAGAATTATCTTCTTTAATTCGACTGCACTCAACCATCAAATGAATTCTTCCCTCTCCACTTCGTGGAGAGGGTGGCTCGCGAAGCGAGACGGGTGAGGGGATAGTTTAAGAGATCAATGAATGTTCAACAAACAATTTTCACTATTCAGTTTTCAGGGTGAGTAAAATGTAACGGAAGGGGAAGTTCAGTTTTTTTGTTCTTGTTCCCCTCTCCTTTGGAGAGGGGTCAGGGGTGAGGTCGAAAACGGGTTGGATAATTTTACAGATAATACAAGGGGGTCAGGAATCTGCAAAGAGGATAGGAAGAATATTATTGTACTTTGTAGCTATCAAAAATCAACACTAATGGACCGAATCAATTATTCCTCCGGAGCGAAATGGGAAGATATAGTGGGATATAGCAGAGCAGTGAGAATGGGAAACATCATAGAGATAACAGGCACTGTTGCGGTGGATGAAAACAATGATCTGGTGGGAGGAGATAGTGCTTATGAACAAACCAAGTTCATTATTCAGAAAATTGAAAAAGTCCTGAAACGTGCTGGTGCAGGACTAGAACACGTTATTCGGACAAGAATTTATGTTACAGATATTTCCCGTTGGGAAGAATACGGGAAGGCGCATGGTGAATTTTTTCGGGAGATCAAGCCCTGCACTTCAATGGTAGAAGTAAGTGGTTTAATTCAGCCGGAGTACCTTGTGGAGATAGAAGCCACTGCGATAGTTGCATAATAATTTCGCTAAGATCCATCTGGGTTAGGATTTTGTCTATCATGGTTATCGTTTTGTAATTTTCTGTGTGTACGGATTGTTACCTGTCTTATCTAATATCCGAACAATATAATTTCCTGATCCAAGAGCATTCAAGCTAACGGCATTCTGTCCGGGATGCAGTTTCATCTGCAATACATTCTGACCTGAAAGATCGAACACCTGTCCTGTGAATGATTCACTGTTGCTTGACAGTTGAATATTCAGTACGTCAAGTGTTGGGTTTGGACCCATTTTCACATTTATTCCTGCTTTGATTTCAAGTGTTTTTATTGAAGAATAATTAAATTTTCCGTCATGGTCAACCTGCTTAATTCTGTAGTAATTCTTTCCTGAAAGAAGGTCCGTTTGCAGGTATGAATATTTTTGTGCGCCGTTTCCATTTCTGGCTTCAATAAATGCAATGCTTTTCCAATTGCTTCCATCAAGGCTGTGCTCAACATAAAAGCCTTTATTGTTGACTTGCGCAGAAATTGTCCAGGTTATTTCAGCATCCTGACGGTTCTTTAACTCTACACCAAAATCTTCCCAGGAAACTGGAAGAATACTAATGGGAAAATTGCATGAAGTGAGGTCGTTTCCGATACCGTCAACGGTCATGGTGCCTAATAAAGTCCAACTAAAATTTGCATTCAGCCTGAATAATTTATTATCGGGAGTATTTGTTGACACATAAAATACGCCCGTGTTTGTAAATGCAATTCCACCAATTGTAGCACCGTTTGGAGTTGCGGTTGTTGGATCAACAATTTTCTGAACCGTGATGCTTGCTACCGGAGTGGTTGGTAAAGGACCCGTAAGTTTATAAAGTCCATATTGTGTTGCACTCGCAGGAAGAATCCAAAGACTTCCAGTTCCATCAATAGCTATATCCCCATATATTCTCGCATTAAAGATTGGAATCAGGTTTGTGCCAAACTGATCATACAACTGTGTGGTTACGGTGGTCCATGTATTTGTAGCAATGTGGTAATAGAATAGTTTGCCATAGGCATCAATGCAATAATATCCCAGGCCGTCTGCTGTTACGCAACCAAGATTAATGATGGTGGTTGTTCCGGCAGGGCTGCTAGCTAATATTACAACTGTATTGGTAGCTGGATCAAATGAAACAAACTCCTGAGGAGCCAAAACACTATTCCTTTTAAAGTAATAGAATTTACCATTAACGTTATTGTACCCCAGGGCATTTGAATAACTTGGAGCATTTCCAGTGTAAGCTGGAGTTAATGCGGTGCCCACACTGCCTGATGTAACATTTATACGGTGGATCATTCCGCTGGCGGTCAATCCGTAAATAAATGTTGAGGGATTATTGCAGATTTGTGCATTAGCAGTAACCATTCCTGTTGTCAGGATGATCAGACTAAAAAGTTTTTTAAGGGTTGCGATGTTCATAAGGTTCGGTTGCGGCCACCTTCTTGTAAATCCTGGCAGTGATTCATTTATCTAAGAAGGCCATCCCATTAACTCCAAATAGATGCCAGTTTATAAACATCTGAGTTGCTGAATGCTATAAGACTGATTCAATTAAAGGATTTCCAACGATGGGAATTTTTTCCAAAGCTGAGAAGACAGAGCTTTTTTGGACAAGCTCTTGAACGAGGTCGGAAGTCGGAAGTCGGAGGTCTGAAGGAATGATCGTCAATCGAACAACGATCAACGTTTAAAACAAGATCAAATCAATTAAAGTCTTTCGTATAGAGCTCTCAATTTATCCCTGGTCATGATAGTTTCCCAATTCTTTCCCAGGGCATTCTCCCAAAGAGGTTTCATTCCAAGAGAAACATTGATCATGATATCAAATTGTTGATCAGTCAAACCCTTGCATATATTTTTTGGAATATCGATCTTGTTCTTCTCCACCATCTTTCTGAATTCTTCGACACCCTCAGGATAGAATTCTTCAATTTGATTCATTACAATACAATTTCCGATTCCATGCTTTGTACCTAATAAATAACTAAGTCCATAACTCACTGCGTGTGCTACGCCCACCTGAGAATATGCGATGCTCATTCCTCCTGCATAGGAAGCCATCATGAGTTGGTCATCGCTTTCATCATCCCATGAAGGTTTATTCAGAAAAACTTCTCTGCATAACTGAAGCGCTTTCTCACCATAGCTCTTGCTGAATTCGTTGAGAAAAGTTCCCTGCAGACTTTCAATGCAATGGATATAACAATCCATGCCTGTATAGAATCGTTGATTTACCGGTGCATTGGCTGTAAGTGACGGGTCAAGGACAATCTGATCGAATGGAGTGAAATCTGAGTTCATGCCCAGCTTCCTGGTTGGACCCGTGAGAACCGTTGTGCGACTCACCTCTGCACCTGTACCGCTGAGTGTGGGAATCCCAACTTTGTAAACCCCGGGTTTTTTTACGAGATCCCATCCCTGATAATCGGAAGCACATCCTGGATTGGTCATCATTAAGGATACAGCCTTTGCGAGGTCCATTGTACTTCCTCCACCGATTCCAATAATTCCACTAACTGTTCCAAATTCTTTCTTTAATTGATCGGCCAATGAATCAACGTAGGTGGTTTTGGGTTCACTGGTTACATCAACGTAGATGATTTTGTCCTTTCCTTCCTGTGGCACTCGCGACTCTAATGATTTTCCTCTGAAAAAATGATCGATCAGAAAGATCATTGGAGCGTTTTCCAGGCGATGCGGGCGAATAATTTCTTCAAGTTGATCAAAACTCCCCCGCCCGTAGACAACATACCCGATCATTTTAAAGTTTCTGAATTTCATAGTCGCGAAAATAGAAAGAAATTCAGCACCCTTCAGTTAACCACCCTGTCAGGGTCCATAGAAAACCATGGATCATATTCCCTCTTGTATATCTCGATCAAATACCACCCTGTCAGGGTCTCCAAAAAACCGACATCCTCATACCATCCTTTAGGATATACATTTGGCTCAACAAATAACCTAGCCTAACCACCCTGTCAGGGTCTACTCTTTCCGAATATCAAACTCCACCCTGTCAGGGTCTTCGCTTCGCTGCCACCGCTTACAGGGTGGGAAGAATATTAAAGCAACTTCTCTGCCTTGCCAAGATCTTCAAGCGTGTCAATCTCAACGCCCATATAATCTGTGACGACCATTCTGATGGGAATGCCATTTTCAAGGTAGCGGAGACATTCAATTTTTTCAGCATCTTCCAATGGAGAAACAGGCCAGGTAGTAAATTCTATCAACGCATCCTTGCGAAACGCATATACACCAATATGCTCGTAATAAACAAGCTTGATTTCCCTGTTCCTCGGATAAGGAATTACAGATCTGCTGAAAAATAAAGCATTCCTGTTCTTGTCAATCACCACCTTTACATAATTGGGATCATCAATGTATTCCTGTTCCTTCAATTCCTGCATCAGTGATCCCACTCGCACTTGTTCATCCTTGAATTGATCCAATAATAATTGAAGTGGCTCTCTTTTTATAAATGGAGTGTCCCCCTGAACATTTACCACTATATCCATTTCCATCATGGACGCCGCTTCTGCTATACGGTCTGTTCCGGATTCGTGTTCTTTGATACTCTTTACCGACTTGCCCCCGGAACCTATGATCTCATCATAAATAATATCACTATCGGTAACTACCACAACTTCGTCAAACAAACCTGTTGCTACAGTAGCTTCATATGTTCTGGCAATAACTGATTTCCCACCCAGCTTCGCCATTAATTTTCCATGAAACCTGGTGGCGTTGTAACGGGCAGGTATCAATGCAACTACAGAAGATTTTTGCATGAAATGATTCTGGATTATTTCTCAAATGATCTCGCGGTAATAATATTGATTCTCATCGGGACAGATAATAATTTCGAATGATCCTACCAAGATTAACCACTCCGCTCTTTCCATCGCTATCACCATTATTGGACAAAACAATAATTCCCAGGTTACGCTCCGGTATTAGTTCAACATATGAACTGAAGATTAGAAAATTGCTTGCATGGAAGGATAACCTGTCTTTCCCCAACACTCCATTATTCCATCCAAATGCATAGTCAAGAACACCAAAGTGCATCACTTCAAAAGTCTTGCTGCTGAAATATGCCGGCTCACCACGCAAACCCTTGAGGTGTTCCTGCATAAAGGTTGCATAATCTGCGATCGAAATATTAATATCAACAGCAGCCGCTATTGGCGGGTAGGGCTTTAACCATGTATCCGCGGATTCAGCAGTCAATGAACCATATGATGATGAATGCCCCAACGGTTGTTGAGCAGAAATCTTAGCTGGCCAACCAAACCTGGCCTGAATTCCAAGCGGCTTATTAATATAGTCCTCTACCATTTTTTCCCAGCTAAGGCCAGAAACCTTTTCCAACATAGAAGCAGCAATTGCGTAACCCGCAAGTGATTCAATATTTTTTGCTTTCCCTGCTCCGCCTGGTGTTGGTTGTTGCAAAACCCAATTTGCAAATTCCCTCCTCTGAGTCCGAATGTCAGATTCGAAAAAAGGCATTGCCTGAAAATCTTTGATTGTGCTATAAGCTGCAAGTCCCGTTGAATTTGATAAAAGTCCTTTCAGGTCGATGTTCTTGTATTCGGGGAGAAGTCGGGCTTTAAACTGCGGATAAATACTGGCGAAGGTTGTGTTCCAGCTTATTTTCCCTGACTCAACCATTTTAGCTGCGAGCCAGGATGTAAATGCAAAGGTATTTGTGCCAATGTGAAATCGATCAGAGGTTGACACTGAATCACGGGTTTTCACTTTTCTTACTCCGCTAACGCCGGACTGCAAAATACTATCGGAACTAAACACGATATAGGCAATCGCGGGTATGCTTCTCATCCGGCGAATGGAATCTGCTGATTTAATGAACTGCTGACCAAATGATTGTAGTCCAAGCAAAAGAATAATAAGAACTGTACTCGTTTTCATTTTTTTAGTTTTCTGGTTGCGGATTGCTATCGCTGAATTTACTGCCAATGGGCGCACGATATTCCTGAAAAGGTACTTGCAAAAGATTGGCCATGCTATTATGCTCTTCCTCTTTCTGGTGGGTATCGATTCCGTATCTGAGACTTGAAACTTCTTTCACTTTTGCAAAGGTTCCAAAAATCCTGTCCCAGATTGAAAATATATTACCATAGTTAGTATCTGTGAGTGGTTGCGTATAATGATGATGAACCTTATGCATATTAGGTGAGACGATGATCCAGCTAATAGCGTTGTCCAGCCAGTTGGGAAGTCTGATGTTTGCGTGATTAAATTGGGAAAGGGCTGCAGACAAGGTCTGGTAAAGCAGGAACAACCAGGCAGGAGCTCCCGTAATCAACACAGCCAGCAAGGTAAACACAGCCCTGAAAACACTTTCACCAGGATGATGTCGGTTTGCAGTTGTGGTATCCACCCATGTGTCAGTATGATGCACTAGATGAAACTTCCACATCCATTTTACCTTATGCTGAATATAATGTATCCAGTAAGCGCTGATGAGATCAAGCAACATCAGGCCCAATAAAATATATAACCAAAGGGGAAGTGTCCAAAGATGTAATATTCCAAAATTGTTATTTACTGCCCACCGACTAGTTTCAAATATCGCAACAGCAAATAAAAAGTTCACCAATATGGTAGTTGCTGTGAAGAAGAGATTCAATCCTGCATGACGATAACGCTTAAACTTCATTCTGAAAAGAGGAAAGATGCCTTCGAGCATCCAGAATAGCAAAAGTCCACCTGCAAGTATAAAGGAACGGGCGATCGGAGAAACGTTTTCGAAAAAATCAACCAGGAATTGCATCTTCAATTCGTTATGCCTTCAACAAGTTACAAATTAATGTGGGTTGGCGCTAATCAGCAGGCAGTTCAATAGATGAAAGATTATCAGCGGTATAGCCACAATTTGTACATCGATATTCCGCCCTGGTCTGTTCATTGCTGCCGGTAAGAAATCTATTGAAAAGTACTCCCAAAATAGTTGCAGGCTTGCTTGACCTCACCAATCTCTGCATGGAAGTTTTTTTGCAATTTGGACATGGCAAGGTCTTCAGAAATTCTGATTCAAACTCATCCAACATCATATTAACCCTGTTCAAATCTTCTGATCTAACCATGAGTTTCATTCCCCCGATAGCAGGGCTAAGCAATGGATCGATAGTAATGGTGTTCTCATCCTTGATATAGCAATCAATTCCTTCTTCCTTTAAGCGCAGTAAAAGAATATTTGCGTAGATGTAATTGTCGAAGGTCCGGATGGGGACGTAGGATGAATCAGTATTCACTCAGTGAAGATAGATAGTAGGGAATAATAAATAATGATCAGGCATTCAGCATTAGAGGCATCACCAGCATCAGCAGATCTTCGTTCTCATCCTGATCAACTGGTTTGATAATTCCTGCCTTGGTAGAAGTTGATAATTCGATCCGCACTTCATCGCTATCAGTTGCATTCAGCATTTCAATCAGGAACCTCGCATTGAAGGCGATCTGAAGATCTTCTCCATCATATTGACATTTCATTCTTTCAGTTCCTTCAAAACTGAAATCCACATCCTGTGCGGCCAGTTGCAATTCACTTCCAGTTATATTTAATACAACCTGGTTGGTGCTCTTGTTGCTGAATACACTTACGCGACGCAAGGCTCCCTGGAAATCGACTCTGTTAACCGTGAGCTTGTATGGATTGTCCGCAGGAATCACCACTTTATAATCTGGGAATCGCGCATCTATCAACCGGCAACTCATTTGGGTTGTTCCGTGAGTAACAAACAAATGATTGCTATTATAATTCACAGTGAGCTCGTCATCATTATTAGGCAGCGCAGATTTTAGAAGATTCAATGGTTTTTTCGGAACGATGACTGAATCTGTCTTAGGGCAGCTTACATCAGTCCTCTTGAATCTTACAAGTCTGTGCGCATCTGTTGCCACGAATTGAACTCCCTTCTTATCCATTTCAAAATAAACTCCAGTCATCGCAGGGCGAAGATCATCATTGCTAACAGCAAACAAAGTTTTGTTGATCGCCGTCACAAGAGCTGAAGAAGTGATGGTGAAAGAAGTAGTATCATCCGCTACCGGTTCTTTTGGAAAATTGTCCGGATTCTCCCCCATCACCTTGTACTTACCATTGTCAGATGTGATCTCAATGGCAAAATGTTTATCAATGTTGAATGTAAGGGGCTGATCAGGAATGTTCTTCAGTGAATCCATCAGGATCTTGGCTGGAATGCAAACCTTCCCACTGTCCTTGGCTTCAACATCCAGCTGGACTTTCATAACTGTTTCCAGGTCCGTAGCAACAACAGTGAGTCTGTTCTTTTCAACTTCGAAAAGAAAATCTTCAAGAATAGGAAGTACTGTATTTGCATTGATGACCCCGCTAATCTGCTGCAGTTGTTTGAGTAAAACTGATGAGGAAACAATAAACTTCATATGCCAGTGGGATGATTGTAGGTTGGTGGCGAAACTAAGGATTTTTATGGTACAGCCAACCAAATCAGGATGCTGGTGGATTTCCTGTGGAACTGAAGGAAGTCGCCCATCTCAGGCAGGGAATTAAGAGCAGAAGTCCGATCATGCAAAAGGCGATCAGGTGAATTTGAATACCGGTCCAGACCATCGCGAGAATTGAACCAGCCGCATAACCCAAGCCAATTAGAATAGCCTGCCACCAGGCCTTTCTCTTTAATTGCCGCAATTCTTTCGAAAGAAATAAAACCCATATCCCTGAAAGCGGCAGCATAATGCTGCTGAACACCCAGATGTTCTTAACTACATGGACCATGTCCTCTCGTATACTTCCTACCTTGATTCCGGTAAGGACCTCAGCTGTCCCAAGAGTTGCATGAGGAATTGTTGCGAGAATAAGTAGAATGCCCGCCGTCCGGCTTGTCTGGTATAGGAGTTTTTGTTTTGCCATGAACCTGGTTTGAAAAATACACCATAATTGATCAAGTCAAAAGAACTGCTGAAATGAATAGCGCTGAAAGATGGATATGGATCTCTTCAGACTTTATCCCAGTCTAGAATTTGTATCTTGCCTCTTAAGACATTTTTGATTGGCTAGCAAATGAATGTTCATGTTAGGAAAGCTGTTTGGGTGGTTGCGTAAAAAAGATCCTGCACTCCCCGATATCAAGTTTGGGCGTTATTCTGACAACAACAAAACTGTTTACAAGATCTCCAGGTGGACAGAAGCAGAAAAGCTATTCAAGGAAGCAAAGCGGATGGAAAGTATGGATGCTTTCTTTGACTATCTCAAAGATGAAGAAGAAGAGAATGTAATTCATGAACGAGTTGATCAAAAAGGAAGATTCGAACTATACCAGGGTTCGAAAATTGTTCGCGGGCAGTACGATGATAACAACCTCAAAGCAGAAGTTACCCTGGCTCGTATGCCAAAGCCAAGCGTACCTGTAATGCGTCGGTTGCTTGAAATGAATTTCAATCTTTTTTACAGCAGGTATGCAATGGATGAGGACCGCCTCTGCATGCGGTTTGATACAGACATGGGCACTGCCACTCCCAATAAATTATATTATGGATTGAAGGAACTGGCCACTAAGGCTGACAAACAGGATGACCTGCTTGTACAGAATTTTACTACTCTTCAAAAGTCTGACATTGATCACCTGGTACCTGTCCCATCGGAAGAAAAAGAAATCAAGTTCGACTACATGCAGCAATGGATCCGGGAGACACTTGAATATATCAATACCCTTGATCCGGATAAGTTTGCCGGCGCGATCGCATATCTCCTGCTTTCTCTTGTTTACAAGATAGATTACCTGGTGGTCCCTGAAGGGCCACTCATGAATGAGCTAGAAGGAATCCCTGATATCTACTTTAAGAAAGATAATAAGCCGACGGAAGAAAAAAATCGATCAATGATTGAGGCATTTCATAAGCTTCAGACAAAAACAAGAGATGAGATCTTTCCATTTCTCTTCAGGTCGCACCACACTTTTGCAATTGTAACTCCCCAAAACTATAAGACCATCGTTGATGCAATTAAGGGATCGCATCAGAACATGATTTGGTATCGCGATAATAATTATCCATTCATTGCTCGTCAGGTAATTGAATATGGATTTGCATATTGCCAATATTCATACAGTCTTCCAAGGGCTTTGTCAGAACTCTTCGCTCTTTTCATGCAGATAAATTATGGAGCCTATTATAATGCCCTGGGATTCACAGATAAATTATACGATCCTGAGAGAAAAGAATTCAACAAAGAAGTTATAGAAGAAAGAATCCAGCAGATCATCAATTTTTGGAGAGGAAAGTATCCGAGATTGGATTTTAATATTCAGTCTCTCAAGTATGACAGCATGTTAAACTTCGATTACAGCTTCACCAGAGAAATGACCAATCTGAAATTTGAATAAGAGATGGATTTTAGAAACATCATAGAAAGTTATGAGCCTGCTATCATCCAGTTAGCTACCCTCACGGGAACCGGTACGGGTTTCTACATTAAAGAATTTAATCTCATAGTAACAAATGATCACGTTGTAGATAAAAATGCAGAAGTGTCAATTGCCGGAAAACTTTTCGAAAAGAGACTGGCAAGAGTGTGGTATACTGACCGAAAACATGATCTGGCCTTTATTGAGCCTCCAAAAGATGTGGATCTTCCTGAAATTAAGTTAGGAGTTTACGAAGGTGTGCAACAAGGCGATGAAGTAGTGGCTCTTGGTCACCCATTTGACCTGATATATACTGCTACGCAAGGAGTGATCTCAAAGGAAGACCGTATCAGAGGAGGCCTGAAATACATACAGGTGGATGCTGCCATAAATCCTGGAAATAGTGGGGGCCCCCTGGTCAACGAAAAGGGTGAGGTGCTGGGAGTAAATTCTTTCATCATAAAGGGCGGGGATAATCTCGGCTTTGCTTTACCGGTAAATTATCTTCGATCGGCACTTGAAATTTATGCTCCCCATTATGGACAGCCTTCTGTGCGATGCCCAAGTTGCGAGACACTGGTTCTTCCCTCAAATATCGATTCAGATAAATATTGCCCTTCCTGCGGAACAGAGGTTAAACTTCCAAAGCTGCCTGAAAGGGAACCCGAGCCTGTTGGTGTAGGCAAAATGCTGGAAGAGATTTTAAAGGGATTGGGAAAAGATGTAAAACTGGCGCGAAATGGCTTGAATAGATGGGAAGTAAAAGAAGGTACGGCAAAGATCAAGATCCATTATAATCCCGAGAATTATTTTATCGCCGGCGATGCTTATCTCTGCCAGTTGCCCGGTGATAGCACCAGGATTGTACCACTCTACAATTTCCTTCTTCATGAGAATTACAATATGAACGGCCTGGTACTCAGCTGTGTGAATCAAAATATCATCCTATCCAGGATCATTTATGATCTTGATATAAATAAGGAAACCGGCCTCCCATTGTTTCGCGACCTGTTCAAAAAAGCAGCCGAATATGACCACATACTCACAACTGAATACGGCTGCATTGATGTACTGGAGGAATGATAATCGCTCTGCGTATTCTCTCTGCCTTCTGCTCTCTGCGGTGAAAATCCATACTAGTGTGTATTTCAGACAAAATACTAACGGTTTGAAATAAGCGTTTTCCAATATTGATCCCAATCATGGATAGGTGTAGTTTATCAGGGATCATCACTTCAATATCCAATCATGAAAAAACTTGCCTTCCTCCTGGGACTGGTATCGGCCAGTCTAACTGCCAATGTTTATGCACAAAACGCATCATTCCCGTTAAGTCAAAATCAGATCAAGTTATCCGTGCAAAATGGACTGAATAGTTTTGTTCAGAATAGCCGAGCCGATTCGGTTTACTTTCTTCAGGGCGGACTTCATTCTGCAATTCAGGGAAATTACTTTTGGAACACTATCGGATTAGGTGCAAGGGTTGGATATTTTTCGAATTCTGTTGATAAGAATTCGCTAAGCGAATTTGCACAAACAAGGAAGGCTGTTCCTGATCGTTCGCAAATGGTGAATGATTCTTACAGGGGTTTTTACCTGATGTCGGGGCCCGCATTTCAATCCAGCTTCAGCAAATGGACAATTCAGAGCAACCTAATGGCTGGAGTATTCAACAAACCTGCTTCTTCAATCTCAGTCACAGAAAGGGGTGCACAGGATATTGTTTACTACAAAAATGTGTTTGAACAATCCAGCAACCTGGCATTGTCTGCAGGATTGAGCATTGATTATGGAATAACAAGGAAGTTGAATGTAGGAGTGAATGCAGATTATTTTACCACTAAAAATGATCTTACAAATTTTGATATGGCCCGTGGTGCAGGAAGAGTTGGAAAACAGATCACCGAGCAAGCAGGATTTTTAAATACGGGAGTCAAGCTCACTTACAATATCAGCAGTCCAAGAGATGCCGCATCAGGACTTGCCTCAGGAAAGCGGCAGCACAAGCCATTCCGTTCAGCTACGCAAAGTGAAGAAGGTGAATGGGCAGCAAAGAATGACAAGAACGAAAAGCAACCTGGAGACAGTTGCAATTGTGAAAACAAACTCATGGATGCGGAAGAAATGGAAACTCATGTAGTGGAGATTCAATTCGGAACTGTTGACGAAGCCCAGAGATTTCTTAGTACTTATCAGCCATTGTTTGAAAAAAGAGATAAGGCTTCTGGCCTCGCCAGTGGAAAGAGGCAACACAAGCCTATGATGAATGTGACACAGAATGATGAGAAATCCATAGTCAGCAACCCGTTATACAAAGGCGAAACAAAGCATCAATACAATCCCTTATATGGTGCCAAAGACAGGAGAACTATTCCAAACGAATCAGGGTCCAAGGGAATGGTTATTACCAAAGCTGATGGACAAAAAGTTTTCGCCTTCCTTCCTGTTGATCTTGATATTGCAGAAGTACTTTCTTTTGAAGATGGCAGGGTAACTGTACATGTTACTGGAAAGGCCGGAAATGTTAGTAAATCAAACCGAGATGTTGCCACAGGGCAATCAAGTGGCAGGCGTAGTTATGTAATTGTATCAGCCGGTGATCTTGATGGAGATGGAAGAGCAGACTTTATGTTACGATCAAATAACATTGTGCATCGTGATATTGCTGCAAAATCATTTGAAGAGAATAATGATCAAACCTGGGGTAATTATGTTTCTGCTGGAGATGTTAATGGTGATGGCTTCAACGACTATATCTTGAAATCGAATGGAGAAGAGAACTTAAAACTTGTAGATGGTGGGATCATGCATGAAGATAGCTGGGACACGCAACAAAACCGCGACAGGGCTACAGGACAGTCTAGTGGAAAGCGCCAGCACAAGCCATTCTTTGTAGGAGATCTTGATGGTGACGGCCAGGGTGATTGGCTTATCGCTACTTCGAATCATGAAATTAAATCGCCACGAGATATAGCTACTGGCCAGTCCAGTGGAAAAAGAAGCAAGGTGGAGTCGTTTACAATTAAACAAGGTATCATACTGGAGGCTGATCTTGATGGAGATGGAGAATATGAAGCCTTTCATACAATAAAAAGTCCGAGGGATGTTGCCACAGGTCAATCCAGTGGAAAAAGAATGGCGAGCAAAGAAGATGTATATGTCTGGAAAATATCAAGGTTCGCTGACATGGATGCGGATGGACAGGAAGATGGATTTATTTTCTCCAAGCAGAATTCAGCTGAGGCAAATAACCTGAGTAAGTCATTTAATTCTCGGCAAACAAAGATCATTATTGAAGATGCTGGAAATGCAAAAAGAGATGTTTCAACCGGACAATCTAGTGGCAGGCGGAGTTATGTGATAGTATCTGCAGGTGATCTCGACGGAGATGGAAAAGCAGACTTTATGTTAAGATCGAATAATATCATACATCGCGATATTGCTGCAAAATCATTTACTGATGATACTGATCAAACCTGGGGTAGCTATGTTTCTGCAGGTGATGTGGATGGTGATGGCTTCAACGACTACATATTAAAATCAAATGGAGAAGAGAAATTAAAATTCGTAGATGGTGGGATCATGCATGAAGATAGTTGGGAGCAGCAAAAACGTGATATGGCCACCGGACAGTCAACTGGAAAACGTCAACACAAGCCATATGTAAAAACAACTGAGTTAGGTTCAAGCGGCCTTGCAACTGGCAAGCGCACGCACAAGCCGGTTCGCATGCAAACCAATGATGCAGGCGCATCCGGACTTGCAACTGGAAAGCGTCAGCACAAGCCGTATTTTGTAGGAGATCTTGATGGTGATGGACAGGGTGATTGGCTTATCGCCTCATTAAATCATGAAATTAAATCACCCCGTGATGTAGCCACCGGACAGTCTAGTGGCAAAAGAAGTAAGGTGGAATCATTTACAATTAAGCAGAGCATTCTACTCGAAGCCGATCTTGATGGCGATGGAGAAATGGAAGCTATGTACGAAGTAAAAAGTCCCAAGGATGTTGCCTCTGGTCAGTCTAGTGGAAAAAGAATGGCGAGCAAGGAAGATGTGTATGTCTGGAAAATTTCAAGGGTGGGCGATCTGGATGAGGATGGACTTGAAGACGGATTTATTTTCTCGAAACAGAATTCAGCCGATGCGAACAATTTAAGTAAATCATTTACTTCGTTGCAAACCAGGGTCAGTATTGGAGACCTGAATGAAGATGGTTATTACGAGTCGGAGGTTTCGGGCTTGAAACAAAAAGATTCTGCAAGCAAGCTTGTTGAAAAAGCAACTTCCGGAGTAAAACAAACCATGCAGACCCAGGTACTGATGACTAATCAGGACAACAACAATGATGACCCAAATCTGAAAACAGTGAACACTACACGTGATAATATTAAGAGACAATATGTGGGAGGAGCTGGAGATGACGAAATCGGGAATAGCCAGAAGATTGTAAATACTTCACGTTCCAATATCAAGAATCAACGGAATATCCAATGCAGCAATGGCAAGTGCACCTTTGAATGCGAGATCGAGCTGGATGGTATTATTTATGTAGCCACTATAACGAGTAGGATAAAGACCAGGCATGATACGGTGAAGAATTCAATTGGGAATATTCGGTAGGTCGGCTAACGCTGATTAATGTAAAATGCAAAATTTAAAATGTAAAATAATAGTTGTGGTTTTTCTCTGCGTTAACTCTGCTTCTCATGTTCTCTGCGGTAAAAAACCAATAACCAAGAACCAAATAACAAGAACCAAAGAATAAGAAAAAAACGAAATTTTTAAAATTGATGATTGGAGGTGCTTTGGAATTTGCTATTTGGAATTTGGAATTTTCCTCTGTGTGATTTCACGCAAAGAGGCAAAGTAAGCAAAGACGCAAAATTTTTTTCTGCGAATCTCTGCTTCTCATGTTCTCTGCGGTAAATAACCAAGAACCAAATAACAAGAACAAAGAATAAGATAAAAACGAAATTTTTAAAATTGATGATTGGAGTTTCTTTGGAATTTGCTATTTAGAATTTGGAATTTCCCTGCATAAGGCTTGGTTTTTCGTATTAGGTTTACATATGCTTCAGAGAAAGATTATTGGTGTTGAACAGGCAATGCAGAAGCTACGTCACTATTGTGCGTACCAGGAGAGATCGCATTTTGAGGTTAGGGAAAAACTATATAGCCTTGGACTGCGTAAACAGGATGTTGAACTTTGCATAGCTACCCTGATTGAAGAAGATTACCTGAATGAATCGAGGTTTGCAATTGCATTCGCAGGTGGAAAATTCCGGGTCAATAAATGGGGCAAGGTAAAAATCAGGCAGGCGATGAAAGAAAAGAGAGTGAGTGAGTATTGCATTAATCAGGCACTCGCTGAAATTCCCAGCGATGCATACCAGTCCACGATGGAAAAGTTGACGGAGAAAAAATGGCGGAGCCTCAAGACAGAATCCAATATATTTCTGAGGCTTCGAAAAACCCGGGACTATATGCTTCAGAAAGGGTATGAATCTCAGCTCGTGGCCATTCAACTAAATAGTTTACGGGAAACTGTTTCATGAACCTCAGAACATTTAAACAACTCCAACATTTTCTTCTGGCCATTATTTCATTGTTGGCAACCGTATCCTCCTTTTCCCAATCAAAAAGATCATATAGAAACGAATTTAGCCTCATCTCGGAAAATGATAATTATCTACTGGGGATGCATGACGGTTATTACACAAATGGAGCTGTTTTAAGTCTTCGTCATATTGGAATGAGACCCAGGAGAAATGAGTTAAAAGTTATTTACCAATATGAAATTGGGCAGATGATTTTCAACCCATCTTCATACAAAGTGATTGATCCTGCGAAAATGGACCGCCCTTTTGCGGGGTATTTATATGGTAAATTCAGCCGCACAGGATATTTTAATAACGATGGTTTGCTTCAGCTTGGAATGGCTATCGGGACCATCGGAAAGTCCTCTGGTGCTGAAACCGTGCAAAGAAGCTATCATAATCTTATCAGTATATACAAGGTTCGGGGTTGGCCATATCAATTGAAGGATGAGCCCAGCATCAATTTATCTGCTTTATATGTTCAGCCATTATTTCCAAAATTATTCAGTCGATCAATCGTCAATCTTTCAAGTTTCCAGAAGATGAATCTTGGGAATGCGTTTACGAATTTGTCTGCAGGGTTCATGCTGCGTCTTGGGTTGGCGGAAAAAAACTCTGAATCTGCAGCTTGGGGAAGTCGGTTAAACAGAAATGGATCTCCCTATTTTCATAAGGCCGAGGTGTTTCTATTCTTTCAGCCTGAATTAGTTGGGCAATTGTATAACGCTACCGTCCAGGGCGGCCTATTCATAAAGGACAAAGGACCTGTCACTTGCCCTCTTGAACCCATCATGTATCAACACCGAATTGGAATTCAATATGCGGAGGGAAGATCATCGGTGCAGATAGCAGGTGCATACAAAACGAAGGAAGCGAGCAGCATGATCAAGAATGAAAGATATGCGATCATTGCCCTTGCCTATCGCTTTAATTGATATTTTGCAGGAAATCATTCGGGCGAATGTCAACTCTCACAGTTACAATCATACAATCTGATCTTAAATGGGAGGCTAAGGCTGAGAATCTTGAGATACTCGGGAAGAAAATATTATCGATCGATCAGAAAACTGAACTGGTAATTCTACCTGAGATGTTCAGTACAGGTTTTAGCATGAAGCCGGTAGAACTCGCAGAAAAAATGGATGGCTCTTCAGTTGATTGGATGAAAAAAATCTCAGCAGAAAAAAAAATCATACTTGCGGGTAGTTTAATCATTCAGGATGCCGATCAATATTTCAATCGCCTTATCTGGATGCTTCCCAACGGACAAATGGGTCATTATGATAAGCGCCACCGGTTTGCTTATGCCGGTGAGGACGATCATTTCGCCGCAGGCAACAAGAGAATGATCGCTTCCGTAAAAGGATGGAAGATCAATTTACTGATCTGCTATGATCTAAGATTTCCAGTTTGGGCAAGACAGCAGCGTTCTTCCAGGAAAGAATTAAATCAGGAGCTGGAATATGATGTACTAATCTATGTCGCGAACTGGCCAGATAAAAGGAGCTATGCCTGGAGAACTTTGCTTCAGGCAAGAGCGATCGAAAATCAATCCTTCGTTATAGGTGTGAATCGTGTTGGAGATGATGGAAATGGTAATCATTATGCAGGGGAGTCAATGATCATAGATCCTGCCGGGGAGATACTATACCAGGGATCTGGAAAAGAGGAAGTTTACACTCACACTTTATCAAAGGCCAGACTGGAAGAAGTGAGAACGAAGTTTCCCTTCTGGAAGGATGCAGATGATTTTCAACTTTTGAATCTCCCTCGTGGGAATGGTGAATCAATGATATAGTTTTCTCTTAATACAAAGGAATTTGAAACAATGAAGACAGCTTTTTTCAACGGATTAGTTTTCACAGGAAAAAAAATGCTTCAGGATTCTGTAGTTGTTGTGAAGGATGGATTGATACGAGAAATATTAGATAGAAGTGATGAAGTACCTGGAAATGGAATTGATCTGGAAGGAGGATACCTGGTTCCTGCATTCATCGACATTCAACTTTATGGTGGTAACGGATTATTGTTTGGAGAGCATCCTTCCGTTGATTCTTTAAAAGCTACCCATGAATACTCCTTAGCAGGTGGCAGCGCTTATATTATGCCAACCGTTGGTACAAATTCGCGCGAGGTCATGAGTGCTGCTATCAAATCCGTTAGAGAGTATTGGGATCAGAACTTGCCGGGAGTATTGGGCCTGCATCTGGAAGGTCCTTATATAAATCCAAAGAAGAAGGGAGCCCATATTGAGGAGTTTATTCAAACACCAAACATTGAAGAAATCAAGGAGTTGCTGCGGGAAGGCAAAGGAGTAATAAAAATGATGACCCTTGCTCCTGAAGTCTGTGAACGAAGAATGATCAAATACCTAAAGGAACATAATGTTGTAGTTTCTGCGGGACATAGCAATGCCAGCTATGAACAGGCGAGCCAGTCATTCGCAAATGATTTATCTCTTGCAACTCATCTTTATAATGCCATGTCAGGGTTGGGCCATCGTGCTCCAGGGATGGTGGGCGCCATATTTGATTCCGACAAGGCCATGGCAAGCATTGTTGCAGACGGATACCATGTGGATTATCCAGCAATCCGAATCGCAAAAAAGATCATGGGAAAGCGACTCTTTCTTATCACAGATGCGGTAACAGAAAATAAAGAAGGTTATTACCAGCATCGATTAGATGGCGACAAATATGTAGTGGCCGATGGAACCTTGTCCGGTTCATCTTTAACACTCCTGAAAGCAGTTAAGAATTGTATTCACCAGGTGGGCATCCCACTTGAAGAAAGCTTGAGGATGGCCTCATTGTATCCTGCAAGAGCAATTGGAAAAGATGGTAGTCTTGGTAAAATCAAAGAAGGATATCGTGCAGATCTTGTCTGGCTTTCAAGAGAATTGAAGTTAAGAGGTGTTTTCACGAATGGCGCCTTACATCGATTTAATTAGAACTTTTCCCGCGGATTAATTCTTTCACTTTTTCAACTTTAAAATCAACACCGTTTTTCACAGCTTCCGCAGTTGGACCAGAATAAAGATCTGGAAGAATTCCTCTACCCGTCTTTGGAAGATTTTTATCAATTACCAATCTGAACTTGGGCACCCTGAATCCAATTCCTGTATTAGGTAATCTCGCATCAGGTATCATCCATGCTGTATTTCCATATTCGCCGCCACCGGTTTCTTCGCCCACAAGCGTAACATTTCTTTGTCCTTTCAAAGCACCAGCAAATAAAGTAGTAGCAGAAAAAGAATTCCCGCCAATTAAGATGTAGACATTTCCATCAAAATGTTCCTGCAACTTTGGTTGAAACCAATGTTTTTCAAAATAACCGAAATGAAACCTGCCATCATTTCGCTTTTTTGTTACGAAATGCATTCCTATCCAATACAACCATTGCTTCTCAATAAACTTTCCATAAGGACTAGATCTTCTGATGGCATACAATGAATCGGCGATCTTGAATTTTTTTTGGATCATGTACCGGGTAAGAAGCGTAGAGAGTGAAGCATCTCCTCCCCCATTACCTCGCACATCAATTACCAGATGCCTGATATTTCGCTCCTTTAATAATTTGAATGAGCGTTTAAAGAAAGACGAAAGATAATTCCCCCGACTAAAGGAATTCAATGTCATGAATCCGGTACTTAACGTTGTATCGATCTGAAGATTTCTGGTGACAAATAATTGTTGTCTGCGAATCTCCTTTTTTGAAAATCTTACCTGCGGCCTGGCGGAAGCTCGCGATCCCGTATCCTTCAATGGATCATAAACAGGAATCCTCGTCAACGATTGCCTGCCATTGCTGTCAATGTATCCAATTTCAAGAGTATCAGTAAGACCAAATACACTTCGATACCAACCTCCAAAATTTCCTCTATTGCTAAGTTGCTGATACCTGGCCAGATCATTATAGCCGTCCGTAGCAAGGAACTTTTTCAATGAATCCACAATCAAGGCCTGCGACTTTCCATTGATTGAGAGTATTACAGTTCCCCGTCGAAGAATTGAATCCCTGCGGTTAAGGTTGGCTGTAACAACCATGGTATCCGGCCAGATCTTAACGCTCAATGGAAAAGTTTTGAGCCTGGCCCCTTCAAGGTATTTCGAGTATTGTTTTGAAGACCTGGTAGAGGTATGGCCGCAATTTATTTTTGCGATTATATAACTCAGCAAGGTCCGGAATTGTGGTTCGGTCATTGAATCGCGGATACTTGTAAATCCTTCATCAAAGTACCTGTCCATGCTGTCTTTGGAAGTGTACCAGTAGATACTTGGGTGAGAATCTTCCAGAATAGATCTGAATAAAGAATAATCTTCTTGCAGTGTTTGGATTGAATACTTCTTTTGTGGAGAAAAATTTTTCCTGGAGGCGGAGCACCCAGTGATCAACGTAACAATCAATAATAGAACGCCAATACTGATTGATCTCTTGGTCCTTTTCCTCATAAGCTTGTGGTTCCTCCGTTCAGGTTTCTATTTAAATGCATTCCAACCCTGAGCTGTGATGGTGTGCAGACTTCCCCCTTTAGTAATGATCTTGCTTCCTTCCTCAGATTCCGTCATATAACCAATTACACTTATCTCCTCATTCAAAACCAATTTTTCATGATCGGCCTGGGGAATCGTGAATAATAATTCGTAATCCTCGCCGCCACTAAGAGCACAGGCAGTAGGATCAAGTTCAAATTTAAATGCTGCTTTCTTAGTGGCTTCATCAACCGGCAATTTTTCTTCATATATCCTACAGCCTAAACCACTTTGCTGGCAAATATGAAGCAGTTCGGAACTCAAGCCATCACTTATATCCATCATGGCCGAAGGAATAATGTTTTTCTCAGCAAAGAATTCAATGATATCCTTCCTGGCTTCTGGCTTCAAAAGTCTACCAACAACATAGTCCTCGCCCTCAAGATCGGGTTGAATCTCCGGGCTCTCCAGGAAGATTTTTTTTTCACGCTCCAGGAACAACAGTCCAAGATAGGCTGCTCCAAGGTCGCCCGAGCAACAAATAAGATCACCTTTTTTTGCGGTGCTTCGCTGTACATATTTGCCAGGTGGAACTTCACCAATTGCAGTAATAGAAATGATCAACCCCTTTTGTGAGGCAGATGTATCTCCACCTACCAGGTCAACTCCATAATTCTTGCAGGCCAGGTAGATCCCTTCATAAAATTCATCCATAGATTCCAGGCTGAACCTGTTACTGAAAGCCATCCCAACAACAATCTGTGTAGGAATTGCATTCATAGCGTAAATATCACTGAGGTTCACGACCACACTCTTATAGCCTAAATGCTTAAGAGGGGTATACATAAGATCAAAATGAATTCCCTCAATCAGAAGATCAGTGGAAATGACTGATTGTTTGCCATAGTGATCGATCACAGCCGCATCATCACCAACTCCAAGAATGGATGACACATTCTGAAATTCGATATTACGGGTAAGATGACTGATCAACCCAAATTCACCTAAAGAAGATATTTCAGTTCTGGAATCCATTAATTTCTATTTCAAAATTCGAATCAGAATGATTTTCGTCGCTCTATTTATTAGCTCCAACACTTCCGTGAATCCACTGAAGCATTTCATCATGAATATGTCCGTTCGTAGCAACCACAAAGGTCTGATGGGGTGAGAATTTGTTCCCTTTAAAATCAGTGACCCTGCCGCCGGCTTCTTCCACAATGTGAAATCCGGCCGCGCTATCCCAGGCCTGGAGATTCATTTCATAGAATCCATCGAATCTGCCGGCAGCAACCCAACAAAGATCTATTGCGGCTGAACCTAGCCTTCTTACAGGTATTCCTTTTCTAATAAACCTTTCAAAAATCTGAAGCGGTCCATTAGGCATGTCCAGATAAGTGTAAGGAAAGCCGGTAACCAGGCATGAATGCAGAACCTCTGCCTTACTGCTGACCTGGATACGCTTATCGTTGAGGTATGCTCCCTGGCCTTTTTGGGCAAAGAAAAATTCCTGCATGAAAGGATTATAAACCACGCCCATTATGATCTCATGATTATGCTCAAGGGCAATTGATATGCAACAGATTGGAATCTTGTTCGCGAAATTCACAGTGCCGTCAATAGGATCGATTATCCATCGGTATTCCGATAATGTACCCAATTCTCCAATTTCTTCACTCAGGATTAAATGGTCAGGAAAATCTGTCTTAATAATGTCGATGACTGTTTTTTCCGAAGCATGGTCAGCTTCCGTCACCAGATTATTCACTCCTTCTTTGTTGCTGATACGTAACTCCTTTTCAAAAAATTCCTGTATGACTCCTGCGCCTGCCTGTGCAGCCCTGATGAGAGTTGATTTTAGCATTGCGCAAAGATAGATAAGAGGGTTTCAGATTGCATCTCTAAAATTGATGATTAGATTCTAGTTTTGGCCGATTGATATGATGCTATCTGTGATCATAGTTAATTACAATGTCAGGTGCTTTCTTGAACAATGCCTGTTCTCTGTTCAAAAAGCATTATATAAACCTGCGGAGATGGAGGTGATTGTCGTGGACAATGCATCTCCGGACAATAGTCTTGATTATTTAGCTCCGAAATTTTCATCAGTACATTTCATTCAAAACAAAGAAAACCTGGGTTTTGCAAAAGCGAATAACCAGGCTCTTGCCCATGCGAGGGGTAAGTATATTCTCTTCCTGAATCCCGATACGATCCTTCCTGAAGACATATTCTCTGTCATGATCGAGTTTATGGAATCCCATCCCAAAGCAGGGGGACTTGGAATCAGGATGATCGATGGGGCAGGAAAATTTCTTCCCGAATCAAAAAGAGGATTTCCAACTGCCTGGCGCTCGTTCAGTAAACTGAGCGGACTATCGTCAATCTTCCCTAAAACCAAACTTTTTGCAGGTTATAACCTGGGTCATCTTGATGAAAGAAAAACTCATCAGGTAGAATCTCTTGTGGGAGCATGCATGTTGGTTAGAAAGGATGCCCTGGAGGTGACAGGTGGGTTCGACGAACGTTTTTTCATGTATGCTGAGGATATTGATCTTAGTAAGCGTATCATGGAAGCAGGATTTGCAAACTTCTACCTGGGGGAAAAAACGATCATTCACTTTAAGGGTGAGAGTACTATCCGGGATCGTAAGTATGTAAAGAATTTTTACGCCGCCATGGTGCAATATCTTGATAAGCATTACAAAGGATCAACCCCAGGCCTTTCAATTGGTATGATGAAAGCCGGGATTTTCCTTCGGAGTTTGATAGCAAGCTCTAAGTTGAAGGAGGCTAATTCCCCGAATTCAATAAATCATGTTGCATTAAAGGGTGATTCAACTTCCGTTCAAAAATTAAGAACCCGGTTGAGCAAAGTTGGTAAAAACCTTGAGGAATCACCTATCTCCACTCTCGCCATCCTATGTGAAGGAGCTGATTTTTCATTTGGCAGAATTATCGGGGAGATTGAGAATAGTGAGGGCCGAAAGACAAACCTCATCCATTCATCTGGAAGCAGCTCCATTGTAGGAAGCGCAGATAGGGAGGGCCAGGGCATTGCCATTGAGCTTCCGCCTGTCTGAGAGTTCAGATCAGGTTCTCCTTTGCACCCAATACCTTAATTTTGAAACGCCTTGCATCTAAAGGCGATTGCTTAATGGCACTGATAGACCTTAAACTTCCGAAACCTGTGGCCGACGCGTTGCGTCTATCGCGCAATTCACCTCCTCGACAACAGTTGCGGGTGTTAAAAAAGCTATTGAGAAAGGCGAGGTTTACTGAATTTGGGCAGCAATTCCGCTTTGATGAGATTCTTCTAAGTCGCGATCCTGTAACTCAATTCCAGCAACTCGTTCCTGTTCACGACTATAATAAGATCTACCAGAATTGGTGGAAGAAAACTCTTGAAGGGATTCCCGATGTTACCTGGCCAGGCAAAATAAAATACTACGCTCTGAGCAGCGGAACCAGCGAGGCTGCAAGTAAATACATCCCGGTGACGAAGGACATGCTCAGAAGCAACACTATCAACTACGTACGGCAACTTATCTCCCTTGCATCATACGATGAACTTCCAAGAGGAGCCTTGGGCAAAGGTTTCCTTATGCTGGGAGGAACAACAGATCTGCAAAAAGGAAAAGCAGGATGGTTTGCAGGAGACCTGAGTGGGATCCTCGCAAAGAATCGCCCATTCTGGTTTCAGACATTTTATAAACCGGGCGGCAAAATTGCCAAGGTGAAAGACTGGAATGAAAAGCTTCATGAGATTGTTGAGAAGGCTCCTGACTGGGACATTGGTTTTATAGTAGGAGTTCCTGCGTGGTGCCAGATGTGCATGGAGATGATCATCGAACACCACAAGCTTAACAGCATTCATGACATCTGGCCAAACTTTGGGTTTTTCATTCATGGCGGAGTTGCCTTCGAGCCATATAAAAAAGGATTTGAGAAACTTCTTGCAAAGCCCATTGTATATATCGAAAACTATCTGGCAAGTGAGGGATTTATCGCCTTCAAAAACAGGCAACACGCACAGGGCATGCACCTGATCCTGAATAATAACATCTTCCTTGAATTTGTTCCTTTCGATAGTAAGAATTTTGATTTAGATGGGAACATGGTTGATCATCCTGAAACGCTCATTCTTCCGAACGTAGAGGAGGATAAGGATTATGCGATCCTGCTTAGCACAAATTCAGGAGCGTGGAGATATCTGATAGGGGATACAATACGGTTTATTGATAAAAAGAAAAATGAGATCCGGATTACCGGTCGCACCAAACATTATTTGTCCCTGGTAGGCGAACATCTCAGTGTTGATAATATGAATCGCGCTGTTGAACTTGTTAGCGAAGAATTGAACATTTGCATTCCCGAATACACCGTTGCGGGCCTACCTCATGGCACTTTCTTCTCGCACCAATGGTATGTTGCCTGCGATGATGCGGTTGATTCTGATGTTCTTCGCGATAAGATCGATGGCAGGTTAAGGGAGCTAAACGACGATTACGCCGTTGAAAGAGACAGCGCACTCAAAGAGGTGCATCTGCAAAAACTCAGCGAAAACAAATTCCTGCATTTCCTGGAATTGAAGGGCAAGGTTGGCGGACAACATAAGTTTCCCCGCGTGCTCAAGGGTAAGATGTATCAGGATTGGATCAGATATCTGGAGACCGGCTCGGTCTGATTTAGTACCGGAAGAATTAGGCAGAAAAAATTGCTCATGACTGATGCATTGGTGAAAGGACTACTTCTTGGTTTCTATCTAGCTCTCTCTGTCGGTCCTGTAATTTTCACCATCATTAAACAGAGTTTGAATAATGGAAGGGAAGGCGGATTCAGCTTTGTTGCCGGCGTTTGGATCAGCGACATAGTCCTTGTTGTTCTCAGCAATGTATTTTCCGAACTGGTGAGTACGGCATTGCAGTATAAAAAAATTATTGGCTATACGGGAAGTGTTTTCCTGCTCGGTATGGGAATATTTTTCGTGTTCTTCAAGAAGGTAAGTCTCCGCAAGGATGCGGAAGGAATGACAATTCGTTTCAGAAAGCGCGACTTCGCCAAAATATTCATGTCTGGTTTCCTGATCAATACTTTAAACCCCAGCGTGATCCTTTTCTGGCTCGTGAATGCCACCGCCTTTGCTATTGCATATAATTTCCAGCAGCGTATCCTGGTTTTCTCCACCTGCATAATAGTAAATATTATTGCTGATTCGGTAAAGGTTTTGCTGGCTGGGAGGCTCCGGCAGAAACTGACGATTCGGAATCTCTCTATTATTAATAAAGTATCGGGAACGATTCTGATCGGATTTGCGTTTGCGCTTCTTTACGGTATTATATTTCTTTCTGACAGACTTGCTTCGAATTAACTTTTATTTACCCCTGCACTTTGTATGTTTGAACCAATTTCATAGATGGTGAGAATTTTATTCTTCTTCCTTTATTGCGCCGCTTCGCTTCCTTCCATCGCGCAAAATAATATCCTCTTGTTACAAAAGAAGAATAAGACAGTTCAGACTTATTATGCCGGAAAGTTCATTTCACTTGAGACAGTGCATAAAAATTATGCTGAAGGCCTTATAACAAGGATAACATCAGATTCGGTTTATATACGACACTTCGATATTCAAAAAAGCATTACTGAATATGGGGGTGTTTATTTTGATACTTCTTTTCGTTACACCACTGCTATTCACGTCAAAGACATTGGTGGCCTCTTTTCGCGCAAGCGCTCTACTAATAATAGTTCCAAAGGGAAACTTCTACTTATTGCCGGTGGTGGCGTAATGGTATTGGGCGCAGTAAATGGTCTATACCGGGGAGATCCGCCAAAGAATTGGTATAAGGCCTCATCTTATATTTCGGCTGGAGTATTATCAGGCTTGGGTGTTCTTCTCATGCGAAAGGCAACCAGGCGTTATGGGCAGGGAAAAAAATACCGATTCAAAATACTTAAGTTGGATCTGCGTTAATTCGTTCGGCAATAAATTGCAATCAAAGTTCACTGATGCCAACTACCAAAGAGGGATTGCCAAGGCGGATTTGGAGATTTATCAAAAGGCTATTCATAATCCTCTTCATTCTTCAATTGCTGTATATCCTTCTGCTTAAGTGGGTAGATCCTCCTTTCACTCTTACTCAGCTTTCAAGTTATTTTTCAGGCCACGGTCTTAAAAGAGATTATGTTTCTCTGAAAGAAATGTCCCCCTACACAAAACTTGCTGTCATTGCTTCTGAAGACCAATTGTTTCCTGATCACAATGGTTTTGATTTTAAGTCGATAGAAAAAGCAATGAAGCATAACAAGAAAAATAAATCTCTACATGGTGCAAGTACGCTGAGTCAACAGGTAGCAAAAAATGTTTTTCTATGGCAAGGAAGGAGCTGGTTTAGAAAAGCCCTTGAAGTTTATTTCACCTTCATGATCGAGTTGATATGGGGTAAGAAAAGAATTCTGGAGATGTATTTGAATGTTGTGGAGATGGGCGATGGAATTTTTGGTATCGAGGCCGCCGGCCGTAAATACTACAATAAATCTGCTAAGAAATTGACCCGGATGGAGGCCGCCTGCATTGCAGCCTGCTTGCCCAATCCTAAAAAGTACCGGCCTGCAAATGCTGGCAATAGATGTAGTTGGATCATTCGGCAAATGAATAATCTTCAGAATGATCCGGATATTCAGAAACTTTTGCAGTGATCATTCCACCTTCATCCGGGTTGTACTGCTATTGAGGCCAGGCCAGTTTTCAATGCAGGATGTAATTCCAAATCGTGCGACATACTCACCAGGAGGAATACTCAACTGAATTTTTGCGAGTAATTGCTGTTTTTCTGATTTAATATCAGCGAGTGTGAGGTTGGTCATCAATCTAAAAGGAGGGTCTTTCATGTTTTCGAAGATCGCAATCCAGATATGTGCAGTGTCATATCCTTTGTCTGACCGAGCAAGCATGTCTTGGTTGGTTCTTATATCAAGAGTTATGGAGAGCTGCTCATCCTTTTTCCCCTTCAGCTCAGATTTGCAATTGACCCTTATTGATTGGAACGAAAAATATTGAGGTATAACTGCTGTATAAAATCTTCCCTTGGAAGTCATAAGTGAATCGCGGTAAAATTCCTTATACCTGCCTTTATAGACATTGAATGCTTTTTGTCCGAGAAATGAATCATCAATTGGCCAGTAATTATAATTATTCCGCCTGTAGTAAACACTGTTCAGTGAAAATGTAGGCTGACCTGTGTAGAACCAGTATTTAGATGCAAACTGATAAGAATCAGAAAAAAATACAGGCAGTCCATTTGCTTTTGTACGAATTGAATTCACCCATTCCTTGTTTCCAAGTATTTCCTCTGATTTAACCCAAAAGGTTGGAATGCCTCCCACCATAAATATCCTGCATACCAGAACTAAAGGAAGTGTGAGAGCAGCCATATAGAACATAAGCCTGCGCATCCTGTTATTGAAGAAAATATATTGATGGCTCAGAACTATGATGCCTGTAATAGCGGGAAAGGTCCAATTTGCTTCAACTCTTCCTTTCAATGTTGTTAAAAGAAAAAACAATAAGATCCCTATGGTTGTGGTGCGTAGAGCCTTCTCTGTAAGATCGGCCGGCCGTTTTTTTACCGTGGCCCATAAAAGTGGAATTCCTGCGAGTGGACCCAATACCAGAAGTTGGACGAGGATGTAATCTGTGGTATATGAAAAACTATAAGATGTTGGATTGCGTTCGAAGAGGTGATACTGAACAGATGGAAAATCATTTCGGTACTGCCAATAAAGATGAGGAAAGAAAAGTATCAGGCTCACCAAACCAGCCAGGTAAATATGATAACTGGTCAATAAGCGAGGATTGGATGCAATTGTAAAAAGCACAATCAGAACTCCATGATACTTACTATAACACATCAGGGCAATGCATACACCCAGAAAAATGCTGTTGCTGATATTCTTTTTTTCAAGAAGCCTTCGGTATAAAAGAAAAAATAGAGTAGAAAAAAATAAGAGCGGGATGTCTGGCACTGCTATTATCCCACCTATTTGAAGAATGCCCATCGAAATGGCTATGCAATAGAAAAGCGGGTCGTCCTTCTCTTTCAATAATTTTTCAATCATCCAGAGAGTTGCCGTACTCATAAGAAGGATCAATAATCGAAGGCCGAGCTCAGTGGGAATTAAGTAGTATCCAAGTTTTATAAGGATGGCGATCATTGCAGGGTGATCAAAATATCCATAATCAAGAAAATTAGAATACACCCAATAATATGCCTCATCATCAAATAATTCAGTAGCCGTGGCCTGAATAAGGTTGAGGAATAGCCAGGTCAGAAAGAATACCTGCTTGTGATTTCTTATTAAAAACTGTTTCAATTTATCAGGAAATCAAGGTTGTAAATGAAATTGACTTTAATTTTTTTCTATGCCTTCAATTGCCATATTTAATCGCTGGCGATAATCTCCGCTTATTTCCACCCATGGAACTGTTTGATTGATCAATATGTCTTTATATATCCTGTATAATTTCTCGCGAGGTTCTGGATCGGGATATTCGCGCAAGGGATCCGCCGACCATGGTAAGTCTATGTTACATAAAAGATACAGGTCGTACTTTCTCTTGACGATCTGATCTATGATCCACAAATGGCAATTATTAAAAACAAATTCGCTCCACACCTTCATCACGTACATATCTGTGTCAATAAAAAGCAGATTCCGTGAAGTTGAAGTTTTAAGTTTATCATTCTTTCTCTTCAATAAGTATTGTTCTTCCAGCTCAACCTGTCCTTTCGATATCTCCAGTAAATCATCATAGGTATATCCCATTCCTCTTTTGCCCAGGTATTCTCTTGCAAATTCAGGCACCCAGTCGGTCTTGTAATGATCGGCAAGTTGTTTGCAGAGCGTGCTTTTCCCAGTTGATTCCGGTCCGATGATCACAATTTTTTTTGTCATTCCCTTCCTGTTGAATGGTTGACCAATTCATTTTTGCGCGCACGGACCTTCCATTCCTTCAACCCAAAAAAGGCCATAGTAAGGAGCACAAGATAATATACACTGGTAAACTCAAGATCCTTAACAGCATACAGAGGAATGGAAGCAATGTTTGTTGCTATCCACCAATACCAGCTTTCAACCTTCTTGCGCGCCATTAACCACATTCCAGTAAAAGCGGTAGCGGATGCAAACGCGTCTGCCCAGGGAATTGCGTTTGGATAGAAATTATTTTTTAAATAGGCTAATAGAAAGTACAGAACAATATAGCAGCCCACGAAGAATCCTACTTCCTGCCACAACTCTCCTTTTGTTGAAAAACGGATCCGGACAAGTTTTCCCTGATGTTTATCTTTCTTCATCCACAGTGCCCAACCATAAATGCTGACAATTGTGTAGTAAAGATTTACAGAAGCTTCGCCGATTAACTGCGCATCTAAACTGATATAGATATAGATTATGGTATTGATCAGACCGACAGGATAAACAAGGATGTTCTCTTTTCTGCTGAACCAAACACTTGCAATCCCGGCAAACACGGCGATGTATTCCAGGAGACTGGTTTGCCTGATCCCACTGAGGAAATCTTCGATGAATTGCAAGTGTTCAAATTTGTACAAATATATCCTTTGGGTTTTTGCCGATTCTGCACGTTTATCCTTCCCACAACCCAATTCATAAATATTTAATCCATTTTGTTACAAATTCTGCTTAGCTTATTCGTCCTTTTATTCACCATAAATCAAATTGTATGTCAACCCAAGAAGCTGTAATGACAACACAGGAAATCGCCAATCGCCTTGTTGAGCTTTGCCGAAGTGGAATGTATGAGGAAGCCCAGAATGAACTCTTTAGCGAGGATGCCGAAAGTATTGAACCTGCGCATGCTCCGGGATTAAAAACCGTAAAAGGTCTTAGTGCCATTAAGAAGAAAGGTGAGGAGTTCCAGCAAATGCTTGAAGCGGTCCATGGTGGACAGATAACTGACCCAATTGTGGTTGGTAAATTTATTACTCTCGGAATGATCATGGATGCAACCTTCAAAGGAATGGGTCGCCAGAAAATGGAAGAAGTTGCAGTTTATGAAACGAGAGATGGAAAAATAGTGAAGGAAACATTTTTCTTCTGATCAAAAAAGCGATAACAGGATCTGGATGCAATTCAATTCGGATCCTGTTCTTGACAAGTTTCAACTTTTCTCACAGAGTTTTTTAAGGTTGTTCAGTCCTTCTACAAATTGGTGATTGAGATTCTTATTTATCATTGGCCACATCAGGCGAGCCATTGGAAAAGGCAGATTGCCCGCATTTTGCCAGGTTACTTTTGTTTCATTTGTCCCCCAATCTTCAAACAGCCAATTATCTCTCGCTTGTGATTTCCATGGTCGCAGAAATTGCAAATCAAAATGAATATGACGATTGTCGATATCCCTGATGGTAAGTGAACCAGCTCCTATTTTTTTTCCATTCCATTCATATTGATGACCTGCCGTTTTAGGTTCGCCGCTGATAGTTGCCGTTGCTGAAGGTTCCATTCTTTGCCAGGGGTTCCACTCTTTGAAATGATTTAGATTGCCGACGCGGTCCAGGACCTCGGATTGAGGGCTTCGTATGATGATCGACTTTTCAAGATTGTATTTATTTGGCGAGAAGGCTGCAATCAACAACAATAGTAAAATAAGACCCCCAAGGATGTATAATACGATCATGGACTGCAGTTTAATGGAATTTACTGCATCTCACAGAAAACAACAAACCCCTTTTGAAGATTGGTCAAAGGCTTATTCGTCCAAAGACGGTCACATAAAACAATTGTTGTCCATTTTGAGTAGTCTCCCGCTCGTTTTGAGTTATTAGATTTTGTGGAATCGCAAAAGTTGGGCTAACCCCAAGCGTTAGTTTGCCTATTGAATATAATATTGGTGCACTAGCCTCATATGAGAGAACATTCAACTTTCTGAATTGTTTTACTTCGGTTTCCTCACCAGTTGGAATAAAGAGAATGTTCCTTTTTACATAGTATTCCCTGGTTGAGTTTTGTGTTCCAGCATAAACATACAGTGATGGGTCAAAGAATAGATTTCCTTTCTGCAGACCAGAGAACTTGAATAGATGATCCAATCCAGCATACCCAACAAAGTCAGTATTGTCCCCGAATTTAATTTCCACTCCTGTGCTAAGATTACAGACCTTATTGAGATTTGAAATCTTGAATCCTGCAGAGAGATTTATTGCTGATTGGACAAGCCTGATTTCTTTTTCAAAAAAATATTTTGCAAGAAAAATTCCTCCAGTCCAGTTTTCGTTTCCCATTTTGAAATCATATCCAGCTTCAACTGAAAGTCCTGCATAATTTGAATTCCTTGCGTCAATGGTAAATATGCCGCTCCCATTTATATAGATCCCATTTCTAAAGGCCAGCCCGATTGTTGGAATTATCCCTTGCATTCTAATACTATCCGTTCTTCCATAATAATTCAAAGTGGAGCTATATGAAATCCCTGCAGAAAAGTTTACCGCTCGGACTTCTGAGGTATCCTGAGCCTTCCCTTTTGCAAAAGGAAGGATGATAATCAAGAGAGGAATGATTGTTTTCATGGTACAAGAATTATTAATCCCGCCCCAATGTTTCAGGGGCGGGATAATTGTGACTACTTATTTTGGGTATTTACATTCGATTCTGATCTTAATTCAGCTTCGGCTTCTATTGCTTTTATATCTGACAATTTTTGCTTGACTGAGCTTTTGGTTTTTTTGAGTTTGTTTTTTGTTCTTGTTGAGGTGGAGGAGACTTTCTCAGAGACGGCTGTTTTGCTTTCAGAAATTGTCTCTGCAACATCCTTTTCACCTGTGGTTACTCCCTTACCGTTGGCATTGGCTCCAATGGCCTCGTTCATTTGCAAGCCTGATTTCAACTCAAGATTGGATCCTGCTTCAGATGAACTGGCAAGATTCAATTCAGAATTTGTACTGGTTTGACTTGTTGAGCTCAGCGACTTTTCTGTAACGGATGCACCCTTCTTCTGAATTGTTTCAGTTGTTCTACGAGTTTTCTCAATTCCCTTATCTCTAAGATTTCTCACGCCCGCTCCCGTATTAGAGAGTGTCTGCCTTAAAGAAGGCGTTCCAAAATTCGTGGCAGATTTGATGCTTGTGGATGATACTGCGCCAAGACTGACCTGCGCATTCGATTGCGAAGAGATAAGCATGGTTGTTCCCGCAATCAATCCAATGATTGTTGTTTTCATACTTCGGTTTTTAATTAATAAATAAGAATCAAAAAAAAATCAGCACATTTTCTCAAGCTTCTGGTCTACATCAAGAGGGGGATACAACCGGGTTGTATCAACATTTGGGGTAAAAAAAAGACCTCCCATGTTATGGAAGGTTTAATATTATGTGAAGAAAAAATAAAAATAATTATTCTGCTTCTGCTACAACTTCTTTCACTTCAGGTATCATTCTTTTCATCATCCCTTCTATTCCAGCCTTTAATGTAATCATCGATGATGGACAACCGCTACAGCTACCCTGGAGCATCAGGTTAACCACTCCTTCTTCATAGCTTTTGAATTGAATAGCCCCACCATCCATTTCAACTGCAGGCTTAACATAGTTATCAAGTAATTCTTTAATTCTTTTAACCACGTCATCATCATCGGCCAAGATATCATTGCTTGATTCCTGCTTCATCGCAAGTATTTCCTCTTCGTTGACAACAGGCTTGCCTTCTTCAAGATATTCTTTCAAAAACTGACGGATCGTAGGGATTACATCCTGCCAATCAGTTTCCTGTGTTTTTGTAAGTGTAATAAAATTGCTGGCGATGAATACGCTTCTTATGAATGGAAAGCCAAATATCTCAATCGCAAGGGGTGAGGGTTTTGCAGATGATACATCTGGAAAATCAACGCTCTTCCCTGGATAGAGTAGTTTATTTGCCACAAATTTCATAGTCTCCGGATTCGGTGTCATTTCAGTATAGATACTTATTACCGGATTTCCTGTCTTGATCATAGTACAAAAATTATGTTACAAAAATAAGCAATCGCGAGTTGAGCTGGTTTCTGAAATCGGGAAAAGCTCAATGGTCGCAATCTTCTGAATGAGCATGGTTGTGAACCCTGCATGAACGATAGTTCAAGAAATGGGCCGCAATTATGAGTAAAACGGCAAACGGAAGTATGTAGTACTGATATTGATGCCAGACTTGTTTCGCAAACAAAAGAAGAATACCTAAGCTAAACATTAACAAAGGGATAAGGCTGTGATGATGACGCTTATATCCATGCCACAATGAATATGATCCAATTCCAAGGGCAAGAAAGATCATTGTGTATTCAAACGAAACGTTGTCAATTAGCTCAATTCCCAAAACTGGCAAACTTGAAAGAAAGAGGGGTAAGAGGGCACAATGGATTGCACAAGCAACAGAGGTACCTACTCCTAACGCATCCCAATTGACCTTTCGTAGCATCCATGCAAATATATTAAGTGCAACGCTGTTGCAAAAGGATTGTTTGGCTTTTTTTACATTCTTTTAGATTTCAGCTGTGCTTAATTTTGAGGAATGAGCAAGAAAGCCTGGTTTTACATTGCATTTTTCGGGGTTCTGATTGTGGGATTCTATTTTTCGCTGACCAGGCTGCTTCCGGAATTCGGGAAGGTAAAGTTGCCGGTTCTAAGTTCTGTTCAGCCATTTTCCTTTATAAATCAGGAAGGTAAGAAGATATCTCAGGCCGATGTTGAAGGCAAAGTCTATGTAGCAGAATACTTTTTTACCACCTGCAAAGGCATATGTCCAAAGATGAACCGGAATATGCAGGATATCTATCAGCAGTTTAAGGACGAACCAGATTTCCGGATTTTATCTCATACTGTTGACCCGGAAACCGATAGTGTCGGCAGACTGAAATGGTATGCTGATTCCTTAAAGGCTGATCCCTCAAATTGGTGGTTTCTGACTGGAGAAAAAGATAGTTTATATACATCCGCCCGCCAGAGTTACCTTCTTGATGATCCTCAAAACAGCAGGATCCCTATTGAGGAACAATTTCTGCACACACAATTCTTTGCGCTCGTAGACAAGGGAGGACAGGTAAGGAAGATTTATGATGGTTTACAAAAAAAGGAATTAGATCGCATGAGAGAGGACATTGCTGATCTTTTGAAAGAACCAGGTATTAAAATCTCAAGTTCCAAATGACAATAACAGACAAAAAACAAATCTCAAATTCCAAATCTCACAGAAACTTCAATAGCCAATAGGAAGGTTTATTTTATCTCTCAATTATTTGTTCCTATTTTTTGCTCTTGTTGTTTGGTATTTGATTTTTCATGCCTATTCTTTGGTAATTGTTATCTGGGTTTTGGTTTTTAACCCTAATTTTTTTACCGCAGAGAATAAGAGAACACGGAGTTTCGCAGAGAAGATTTTTGCGTCTTTGCTTACTTTGCTTCTTTGCGTGAAATTTTTATTTTAAATTTTAAATTTTGCATTTTACATTAATTAGGGTCTATGAGAGAAGGAATCGACGGTATTTTAAAAAGAAATCAGTTGAGTGTCACTGGTAGCAGGAAAAAAATTCTTGAATTATTTCTTACTAACAATGGAGCCCTTGCGCATGCTGATATTGAGCAAAGGCAGGGGAAAAATTTGACAGGGTAACTGTGTATCGAACACTTCAGACCTTTGTAGAAAAAGGAATTATTCATAGTATTCCCACTGCAGATAATTCAATACGCTATGCACTCTGCAAGGATGATTGTGAGCAGGGACATCATCACGATAATCACGTTCACTTTATTTGCAGCAATTGCGAAAAAACAATTTGTCTTGATGATGTAACAGTGCCCGAAGTAAAATTACCCAAAGGATTTACTCCTGAGCATCATGAAATGGTAGTGACGGGAGTATGCAAAGAGTGCAAAGATCAATAGTGGAAATGATAAATTCAGCAGGTTCTGATCATCAATAAAACTCATATGAAACAGAAAGCCCCGATGTGGAAACACCGGGACTTTTGGTTAAGGCTCTGATTAGTAGCTAATTTATTACGATGGTAATTTTTTCGGTTTGATAAAACAAAGATAATGTTCCAAATCAATCCTGCTATACCTCAATATGGGTATTTTTAATTCCCCCTGGCAATCTTCTTCCACTCTGCATCAACAAAGGACATTAAGGTACGTATATGATCTCCGGAAAAATCAAACTTCAATCCCGCCGCTTTATACAGATCTGGTAAAGTTTTCGTTGCGCCGAGGCTTAAGGCCTGCGTATAATTTTTAAGCGCTTGGCCCTTATCTTCCTTGTATTGCTTCCAAAGCCCAATGGCACCAAGTTGTGCAATTCCATATTCAATATAATAAAAGGGAACTTCAAATAAATGTAACTGCCGTTGCCATCCGTAACGACGAAATTCTTCTAACCCGCTAAAATCAATTACTGGTGAGGTAAATTCATTCAGGATCCTGAACCAGTTTTCAGCTCTTTCTTCTTCTGAATGATTTGGATTCTCGTAAATCCAATGTTGGAATTTGTCAATGGTTGCTACCCAGGGGAAAATTGTTATTACTCTTTCAAGCTGTTGCTCCTTTGCCCTTCGTAGATCTTCTTCTTTATCAAAGAACATCTCCCAATGATCCATCGTGAAAAGCTCCATAGCCATGCTTGCAACTTCTGCAATTTCCATTGGATATTCCTTGAAAGCTGATAGTTCAAGATTATGTGCAAGAAATGAGTGAACTGCATGACCCCCTTCATGAAGCATAGTTGTTACATCATGCATTTGCCCTGCGGCATTCATAAAAATAAATGGAGCGCCAGTTTCAGTTAATGGGCAATTATATCCACCTGGAGCCTTTCCTTTCCTGCTATCAAGGTCCAGCTGATTCATGCTTCGCATTTTTCTCAGACAATCAGCGAAGAATGGATTCAGCCTTTCGAAACAATCAATGGATTTCCCCAGCAATTGTTCTCCTGTTTCAAATGGACGCAATGGAACTATGTTTTCAGGCTCTGCTTCCAGGTCCCAGGGTCTTAATGTATCAAGCCCTAGCTTTTCTTTTTTTCGCTGATTAATTGAATTAACCAACGGCAAGGCATATTCCTTAACAGCTTCATGAAATTTGTAGCAATCCTCTTTTCCATAATCAAATCGTCCTAGCTCCACGAACTTATAGTCCCGGTAATTTGAAAAGCCAGCATTCTTTGAAATTTTATCTCTTCTCTCAACCAGCTGCGTAAATAAATGATTCAATTCCGATTTGTCCTGCAGCCTTCTTTCGTTCACTTTCCTGTAAACTGATTCACGGAGATTCCTGTCGGGACTTTCAAGGAATTTAGATGCTTGTTGCAGCGTGTATTCTTTACCATTTATTTCTACAGACATTTTACCCGAGATCTGACCAAACTGTTGTTGCATTACAGAAAGCTCTGCCTGAATTGGTACGTTCTCATCTCTAAATAGATCGATACTTTTTTTGACACTTCGTATATAAGTGAAAAACTTGTCGGCATCCAATTCCTTCAGGAAAGGATTCTCCACCAACTTACGATTCAATCTATCCGCTATTGGCTGGATCTTAGGTTGAATCTCCATCATGAAATATGCAAAGTGGTTTTGCAGTTCCTTGCTTTCAGTATCGCAAGTCATCCTGATCTGTCGCCAGGAGGCGTCTTCGCTTAGTACAGCTTCAAGTTCGCTGATATCTTTCAGCCACCTCTCCAGGTCTGTTCTTGAATTGATAACGCGCTCTTCTAATTCTCTAAAGTAAGGCTCAAGTTCTTCCCAGGTTGTAACAGTAAAATCCTCCGGAAGTAAATGTCTTTCCAGCTTCTTGATATCCGCACTATGTTCCATTATTCGTAGATTTTTTGCTATAAACAGAAAGCCCCGGAATTTCGGGGTTTTCTTGGTGGGGTTTCTATTTTGCTTTTTTAGGAGCTGCTTTTTTCTTTGGAGCCGCCGCTTCTTTTTCCTTGGGCTTGGCTGGCTTTTCTGCACTCTGCTTAGGTTTCGCAGCCTTTGCCTTGACAGGAGGTTCTTCTTTTTCTTTTACAACTTCCTCTTTGGCTTTTGCTTTTTTGGCGGGCTTGGGTGCAACCTCTTTTACTACGGGAGCCACTTCCTCAACCTCTGCTGGTTCTTCTTCCTCTGGTTCAGGCTCTGATAATTTGATATCAACATCATTTTTCTGCAGTACCGATAGCCATTTTACCATTTTCTTCATATCACTAGCATAGACGCGATCAAAATCCAGCTCAGGATAAACTTTTTTGAAATATGCTTGCAGCGCTTTGTTATCCCGTTCGTCTGGCAGCTTTTCCCCGCTATCCTTCATAGCATTCAATACAACCGAAAGGTTCACATTTTCTCTCTGTGTGTAAACTTCTATGCTTTCCAGGTGCGTAAAATTGTGCACTCTTCCCGAAACAAACTTTGTAGAATGGTCATCCAGAGATTTTACAATTGCGCCATCGCCTTTATTGCTCAACATCTCATATAAACCCGGCATTCCGGTAACTGCTATGATTTTTACGTACTCCATTTATCCAAATTTTAAAGGGCATGCAAGATATATTGAATTCGGCAAACCTCGTTCCAAAGAAATGGGATGAATGGTTTTCGATGCTCAGCTTAATAATTTAATTTTTATTTCCTTAACTCCATCAGTATGAAAAAGCTCGTCATTTTATTTCTCTTCGTTCTATCTGTCGTAATGATTTCAGGTGTTGGGCCTAATTCGATTTCTTATGCTGAACGAAGATTCAATGATTCCATCGATGCTGATAAAGCGAAACACGTTGCTTCGGTAATGGAACTCATTAAGGGGAAGGAAAAACTTCCTGTAGATTCTGTTTTCAAAAATTTAAAAATATTTAAAGGAATGCCCGCAGAAAACCTTGTCCGTATTATGGATATGGGTTGGAGCAGAGCGCTAGGCGTAAGTTGCGGGCACTGTCATAATACACAAGACTGGGCTTCCGATGAAAAAAAGCAAAAGGATATAACCAGGTCAATGGGCAAGATGACTGGAAAAATAAATAACGAATTGCTTAAAGAAATCACGGGTCTTACGGGTCCCAATCCTATTGTGAATTGCACAACCTGTCATAGAGGTCAGGTGAAACCCTCCTTGAACCTTGAATCAAAATAATAGAGAAAGGAATTGCACAACCAGGAGCGTCTGACAGATGCCCTGGTTTTTTTATTTAAGAAGGTGTAAAAGGTTTAAAATAAAACTGTAATTTTTCCGATTTAGACCAATTATTAAGTTTTGAATGAATGGACTTTAATTGAACAGTTGAAGCAGGGCGACCAAGGAGCCTTTAAGTTCATTGTTGATACCTGGAGAGATATGGTTTACAATACTGCGCTTGCAATTGTTCAGCAGGAAGAAGATGCAGAAGATGTTACACAGGAGGCTTTCGTACAGGTGTATCAGTCAATAAATACTTTTAAGGGCGAATCAAAGTTCTCAACCTGGCTATACCGAATCACCTTGAGCAAGGCGATGGACCATGAGCGCAGGAAGAAAAGAAAGAAAAGGTTTGCATTTGTGAAGAGCTTATTTGGATCAGATAACGAGATTGTTGTAAATCCTCCCGACTTTCATCACCCGGGAGTGACATTAGATAATAAGGAAAAAGCCGCTGTCTTGTTTCGGGCAATGGCTCAGTTGCCTGAAAACCAGAAAACGGCATTCGTACTCAATAAAGTAGAAGGATTAAGCTACCAGGAAATCAGTCAGGTTATGGACACAACGGTTTCCGCTGTTGAATCCCTTCTGCATAGGGCCAAAACAAACCTGAGGAAACAACTAAAGACTTTTTACGAAGACCCGGGCAATTAGCACAGGTTTTTCTTACATTTTGCGTCAAACCTATCGGCAAATGGACAAAAGGAACAACATAGAAAAGAAAGTAGAGGAAACAATGGATTCTCTGGATAATATCCGGAGAGCCGCTGCTAACCCCTTTATTTTTACAAGAATCCAGGCAAGGCTTCAGTCAAAACGAAGCGCCTGGGACCAGGTGGCCAGCCTCACCGGCAAGCCAGCATTTGCTATAATGTTGCTTTCGATTGTTTTATTAACGAATCTTACTGTTATGATGCGGGATACTCCCGTCAGCCCCATAGCCGAACAATACAGCCAGGCAGGTATTGTAGATGAATATGCAGGTACCGAATCTGGACTGTACGAAGAAGAAAATCCCGAACCATAATGGCTCCAGCAGCACGTAATAAAATCTTACTTTTTGTAATTGGCATTCTCTTGCTATCGAACCTGGCAATGGTGATCTTTTTTGTTACAAAAGATCCTGAAAGGAAACCCGAGAGAAGAGGATCCTTTATGTCAGATGCCCTTCAAAAAGAGGTTGGTTTCAACCAGGATCAGATGGCTTCTTTCGAGAAAATGGCTGCAGAGCATATGAAACAGATCAAGCCGCTTTTCGATGACTTAAAAAAGACAAAGGAATCCTTATATAAACTTCTTAATCAACCAGACGTTCCATATTCCCTCGTGGATTCTATAACTACCCAGGTAGGCGAGAAGCAAAAAGCCATAGACCTGAGAACATTCAGTCATTTTCAGAGCATTCGGCAACTCTCAACCAGCGAACAGCGGCCTAAGCTTGATTCGCTATTGCAAAAGGCAGTCAGAAGAATGATTGGTCTGGCTAAAAGGGACAAACAAAAGGCCGACAGTTTGAAATCGGACAAACCTTAAAGTTTTCCAGACCCGCAAGAAACTTCATTTTATAGCTTCTAATTTATCGAAACAAAAAAAAATTTCTATGAAGAAAATATTGATGGTCCTAGTAGTATTAGCAGTCTCTGGCGCAGTTGCGGTTCAGGCTCAAGGTGGTCAGCAAAGGCGTACAGTAGAAGAGCGCGTACAGGCCGCTCACCAGAAATTGGACAGTGCATTCAAGCTTGAAAAAGCCAAGATCACTGAAGCAGACTCTGTATTTGCAGTCTATTATAGAGCTCAGGATAAATTAAGAGAAGAATTGATGGCTAGTGGTAGTCAGGATTTTCAGGCAATGAGAGAAAAAATGCAGCCTTTGGCTGATGAAAGAGATAAAAAATTACAAGCTATCCTAACAGCTGATCAATACAAGATCTGGAAAGATCAGATTGAAGAGCTATTGCGTCCTAGAAGAGGCGGAGGTAGAAACTAGTTGATTTTCATGGTTACTTAAGGTGCCCCCTGGCGTTCCCGCCGGGGGTTTTCTTTGGCCATCGACCATCAATCATTTGCCGTAATAGTCTTATCTTAAAAAAAAGTTTTGACATGCAGCGAGTACTCCTTTTTCTCCTAATACTTTCCAGTCAATCGTTATTCTCTCAGCGAGCAATTGACGTTGATAAATACGATGGAAATGCTCTTGCTTTCTTTAATAATGTGGGGGGTGATCCTGTAATTCGGGCAAAGTTCACAAGACTTGTAGAGGGCTCTCCATATTTTGAAAATAACTGGATGCTAGGTTCGGTAGTAATAGAGGATAAGCACTATGAAAAAATCCTGATGCGGGTAAATATATTTGACCGGACCCTTGAGTTTCGTGATAATAATGGACAGGAAATGACCTGCAATATGCCGATCAGGCAAGTGGTTTTGACTGATAGTATTCAAAAGTTGAGATATATATTTCAATCATCAAATTTTCTTCCCGCGAATCCGGATCTTAAGCCTAACACATGGCTTCAGTTGCTGGCCGATGGTAAAACAGCAGTTTACAAATTCCACAAGAAACATTTGACAGAGATTCGCCCGTACGGATCTGCCACTTACGAACAGAGGATATCCACCACCAATGTTTATTACCTCCTTCTAAATGACCAATGGGTTCGGGTAAAAAAATTCTCCGAGATTCCTTCTATCCTTTCTGCACGAAAAGATCAATTGACGAAATTCATCCAGGCGAATAGCCTCAATGGGAAGGATGATTACCATTTTGCGCGATTGATATCTTACTATAATACTTTGTGACGGGCGTGCATAGATTTGCTACTTAAAGCAGATTCGCTAATTTTCCTGGATAACCAGATGCGCCCTCAGAAATATCTAAATCTTCTACTCCCGATCTTCAACGTTCAACGGACAAAAGAGATTTTTGCCGTTAACCCTGTCACGCCCGTAACCCGGGTGGAAGCCCAGGAAATCCAGGTATTTGTTTTTGAATATAATTCAACTGAGGTTCGGGAATATAAGTTTGATAAGGTGGAGGGATGTTATCCCCTGGTTGAAAATGGTGATTTTATTAAATGGATCAATATTGATGGGTTGCGCAAAAAGGATATAGAATCAATCTGCACCCGTTTTGAGATACATCCTCTGATCATTGAAGACATTCTTAGTATCGGACAACGTCCGAAGATGGACGAGATAGAGAACATTCTCTATTGTCTCCTGAATATGCTCTATTTCGATGAAACAAAAAGTGAAGTAGAGCAGGAGCAAATCAGTATTGTCCTTGGAAAAAATTTCGTCATCTCCTTCCAGGAGGATCCCGAGAGAGATGTATTCAATCCCCTGAGAGAAAAGCTCCGCCTACCCATCAGCAAGGTTCGTCAAAGGACTGCGGATTATCTGGCCTATTCAATGCTGGACTTGATAGTTGATAACTATTTCGCCGTAATGGAGAAACTGGGTGATAAGATAGAACACCTGGAAGAGGAGGTGATCCGATATAGTAATAAAAGAAGTCTTGCGAAAATCAATCAACTCAGAAAGGAATTGATCGTTTTGAAAAGAAATATGGCGCCGGTACGAGACCTGGTGAATGGCTTTATAAGAAGTGAAAGTGAACTTTTGGACGACAGGACAACAAAATATTTCAAAGACGTACATGATCACATAGTGCAGGCGAATGACCTTAGCGATAACTATCGCGACATGATGATGAATCTGCAGGACCTCTACTTAAGCAATGTAAACCTCAAGTTGAATGAGGTAATGAAGGTTATGGCGATTGTGACCTGCCTTCTTGCGCCAGCTGCTGTAATTGGGGGTGTATTCGGGATGAATTTTGATGTGATACCTACGGCGCACAAGGAATGGGGCTTTTATACCGCTGTTGGGTTTATGCTTTTTATTCCCGTAATGATGCTCTGGATATTTAAGAGGAGAGGATGGTTTTAGATCATTGTTTCGGAGCCGAAGGTTTCTTATAAATAGGAACAGTACTGCAAGGCTCTCCATACATAATGCTCTTCGCAATGGGCCTTAATTTCTTAGTTATCTCCAGGTAGGCCCAATCTCCAATCGGCACTTCCCCGCATCCCTTGACCACAATTCTCTTATCAGTATACGATGACAGATCAAGTTGCAAAAGGCTTTGAAGCAACACCTGTTTTCTGAGATCCTCTTCGTTTCCCCAAACAATCTCCTTAGCTACGGGCTGGAGGTATGAGGCTATAAGCATATATGCCCAAACAGGAATTACAGCATCGGCTGTACAGGTTACCGCTACAAACTTATCCTGGTATTGACTCCAGTCCTGTTGCAGAAGTGCTGCGCGAAAATCTTTTTCTTTCAAAATAAGGCCCATGAACAAATACTCTTTCAGATCAAACAGCTTTACTTCTTTTGGAATAAACTGTTCCATATCAAGAGTAACAAGTCCGCTCTCCGCCACCTTATTTACAATCTCGTTGCTCATTTTGTAAAGGTAAGAACGGGAGATTGCAAATGATGTTAAACAAAAAAGCAGCCCAGGTGAGCTGCTTTCGAAAAGTTATTAAAACTCCCCTCGATAATCTTTGACGGTTGCCGACTTTTTTAAAGATTCAATAGCGCGAGGTGCCATTGATTTCAGTTGATCGCCGAGCATAATTCTTTGCTGCTCAATATTTGATGCGGGGTTTGGTTTTGCAGAAATTCCTTCGGGCTTCACCACAAAAACACCTTGAGTTCCTTCAATAGGGGGTGTAATCTTGCCCTGCCATTGCTTATTGAATGCTGCTCCAACAACTTCAAACTCTCTTCCAACATTAGGGATCATCGCCTGTCCGAATTCAACAGAATCAGCTTTTTGTACAACTTGTTTTGTAGCAGCAGCTACTGCTTCCAGCGTGCTGGCGTTGCCGATCTTCTTGATCACCTGTTCTGCTTTCTTTTGGTTGCGAACAAGGACTTCCACGAGCGGCCTGGCTTTATTGGCGGTCATCACTCCTTCCTTATTGATTTCCGTAACAACAGCTACTACATATTTATCCTCCACAGCAATCGGCTCTGAAACATCACCCAGGTCAGCTTCATTGATCCATTTAACGAATGATCTATTGCTTCCAATATTTGGTATGGAAGCATCTGCTGGTCTAACGTTGTCGGCAAAATATTTCTGTAGTCCCAGCCTGGTTACGTTTTCGTCAAATTTCTTTGCTGTCCTGCTTTCTCCCGCAAATTGACTCGCCTGACCGTTGGCGTTGCTTTCAGTAGCCTGACTTGCGATGATTGGAAGTGCCAGATATGCAATCTTATACCCGGGGTCATTTCCCTTATGGTTTAGTACTTCTATGTAGTGGTATCCAAAATCAGTTTTGACTATGCCTTTCGAGCCCGGAGGATTGGTGAAGATAAAATCATTGAATTCTGGAACCATTTTTCCAGAAGGAATACTATCGTAAACACCTCCCTTATCCTTACTTCCAGGGTCATCAGAATACTTCAAAAGAAGCGTATCGAAACTTGTCCCTTTCCTGATTGCATCCTGTACACTGTCAACTATTTTTTTTGCCGTGCTATCATCCCTAAGCCTCATGGCCTGGCCCGTTTGAGGATTCTGTTGCTGGGTGGCGATCAGGATATGACGAACCTTCACCGTATCCGGCATTTGACGCTGCCCTACAATTCTGGCCAGTACATAGTTATTTTGATCAAGATAGGGACCATAGATTCCACCTACCGGAGTTTTGACAATTGAATCAATGTTTGGTAACTGCAAACGACTTTTTCCGAGAAAGGCATTATAATAGGGAATTTCACTAGCTGACCTGGCCAGGAAACCAGTAATATCCTCTGTTGAGGAAAACTCGCTTTTTAGATTATTAAGTTTTTGGATCACTTCGGCAGAATCTTCTGCGCTTGGTGCATAGCTGAATAGCACATAGGCTATCCCTCTTGAATTTTCCTGCTTGTATTGATCCTTGCGTGTTGCGGTGAAAGCATTAATATCCTCATCGGTTACCTTGACCGAGCTGTCTGGTATGCTGGTATACGGAGTTAATACATAGGACATGCTTGCTATCAAACTATTATCGGAATTAAATTTCTCTACCATCCATTTCGGAACATAGACACTGTTGGCAAGAAGGGAGGTATATTTTTCCCGTTGCCTGTTTTTTTTCAGAGCAGGTACAAATTCACCCCAGAAACTATTGTATTGAACTGATCCCTTTTTCAATCCACGGATGGCGTTATGAGCAGCCATTGCATCATATTGACCTGTTTCCGGGCTTACGAATTGCCTTTTAAGCTCTTCCGGTGGATTTGGTCCGTATAAGAGGTCTCCAATTTCCTTATCACTTATTTCAATTCCAAGCTTACTATATTGCTTATCCAGCACTATTTCCTCGACGGTTTGTTCCCAAAGGCTGTTCTGCACGCTTTGATGAAGCGCATCGCTCATCGGATATCCCGCCGCTGCATATTGGTCCTCCTGGGTTTTAACCCTCTTCTGGAACTCTACATAGTCAATTTTCTCACCGTCTACCTTCCCATAGGTCGTCTTTCCGGAATTAGACCTTCCGCGCTGCTGGAATGCATCGGTAACTATAAACCCAATCATCGCAAGGGCAATCGCACCAATAATCAACCAGGCAGCCTTGTCGCGAATCCGCTGAATAAGAGACATAGTCTTTTTATAATTTTAAAAACAGGCGGCAAAAATAGGAGTTAAAGCCCTTATCAACAAATTGTGGAAAAGGGCATGAAGCTACCTTCTGTAGCGGATTTCATGCTGTTAATATTATACGATCGGCAAAAAAAATATTGATTCAATAAATTCGAAAAAGCTGTCTGAGCTACCATAATTTACAATCCACAATTAGCTGGTGGTAAAATCTTTTTTCTGTGGGAAAGGATCGTTGTCCTCCTTCGCAAATCGGGGAAAGGATCGGGGTAAGATTATTTCAAACTCCATACTAATGAGTGTTAGTGTTGGCAATGTGCTGTTTATTAGATTCGAGTTAACACTAAAATTTAGAATTGTCACATAAAGTTATCCCGTGAATACAACTATACAGCAAAGTGAATAAGCATAGGAAACCTAACTCGGTCGTGCATATGGCCTGGGGAAATGATGGTGAATGAGTGTGTACAAACTACTACCAGTAACTTTGCCAAAAATCAGGGAAGGTCTTTTATTCCCAAATTCACATCCGTAATAGTAATAGTTTATTTTAAATAATATTAATTATTAAAACTACTATGCAGGATATCAACATCGCAATAGCAAAGAAAGAATCGATGAGAAAAGGTTTTCTCGATGTTGAAATTGATCCTACCTTGGACCTCTTCCACGAGATTGAAAAACTGAAAAAGGAAAAAAATGCGATCATACTTGCCCACTACTACCAGGAGCCAGATATACAGGACGTTGCCGATTACATTGGGGATAGTTTGGGACTGGCACAACAGGCGGAAAGTACCAATGCAGACATGATCGTTTTTGCAGGGGTTCACTTCATGGCGGAAACAGCCAAGATCCTGAATCCAACCAAAAAAGTGGTGATCCCTGATCTGCGAGCAGGTTGCTCACTTTCCGATTCTGCACCTCCCCCACTTTTCAAAGCTTTCAAAGACAAACATCCTGATCATGTGGTTATTTCCTACATCAATTGTTCGGCGGGGATCAAGGCTCTCAGCGATATCATTTGCACAAGCAGCAATGCACCCTTCATCGTTGAAAGTGTTCCAAAAAATCAGCCTATCATTTTTGCTCCGGATAAAAACCTTGGAGCATACCTCATAAAAAAAACGGGTCGTGATATGCTGCTGTGGAACGGTAGCTGCATGGTTCATGAAATATTCAGCCGAGAAAAAATTACCAAACTAAAGATCCGTCACCCCAAAGCCAAGGTAATTGCACATCCTGAATGCGAACAATCCGTTCTTGAATTGGCGGATTTTATTGGATCAACAACTGGCTTATTGAAATACAGTTTGCAGGATTCATCCCAGGAATACATTGTGGCTACAGAAACGGGGATCATCCATCAAATGCAGAAGTCTGCGCCTCATAAAACATTCATTCCCGCACCACCCAATAACAGCTGTGCCTGCAACGACTGCCCACATATGAAATTGAACACCCTTGAAAAATTATACCTCTGCATGGAGTATGAAGATCCTGAAATTCAAATGGATGAAGAGATCAGGATCAAGGCTAGAAAACCCATAGAAAGGATGCTTGAGATCAGCAAACAGGCAGGCCTATAATTAAGATGCCTTTGTGTTTAAGCTGGTGAAAATTTCATTAATTTAGTTGAACTGAATTGTGCGTAAGATGGCCCCACATAAATTTTTATCATCCATATTTTTAAAGAAGCTTATTCTTCCTATTCTGCTGGTATTTATTACCTCGAAACAATCACTAGCCCAAAGGAATGACTGGAGATCCAGGATAGATGAAAAAGTTCAACTGGCAGATAGTCTTTCACTTAAATCCCAGAAAGTATTTTACCTGAATAAATTTATTGGAACGGATAGACCAGTGAAGGAAACCTGGTATTACACTATGAACAAGGGTAAGCTTGTGATCTTTGAGGTTAAATATGTACTTGATTCAGCGGAATACAGTGAGATATATTATACTGACAAAGGTAGCCTCATTTGCATGGAGCAATATGAAGTGCCTTACTTATCAGTATATACAGATGAAGTGAAAAAAGGAGCTGCCTATTTTTTTGACAATGACTATGTCAGACAATATGTAATTACAGGTAAGATGTCTTTGAACGATCGAAATTCCAGCTATAGTTTACTCTCGCGGTTTGAAAAAAGAATGGCTGAACTAAAGGAGACTCTCACACTGCAAAAGTAATTTTCTCTAAAATTTAATGTACTGGCACGCTTCTTTTGATGCTTCAATAAAAAGTAGCGTGAAATATTGGATAGGATGCTCAGGATTTAGTTACAAACACTGGCGGGATGTGTTCTACCCCAAGGGCCTCTCAAGCACAAAGTGGTTTGAATATTATTGTCAGCATTTTAATACAGTAGAATTGAACGTTACTTTCTATCGATTCCCTCAACTTTCTTTTCTGAAAAGCTGGTATGATCGCAGTCCGGAAGAATTCAAATTTGCTGTAAAAGCTCCCCGAACAATCACACACTTCCAAAAATTTACGGGTTCATCTGAGTTACTCAATACATTTTATGAAACAGTGAAAGAGGGGATGAAAGAGAAACTAGGATGTATACTATTCCAATTGCCTCCTGGCCTGGCATATAATGAAGAAAAGCTGGAACAAATCATCAATTCTCTTGACACAGTATTTCCGAATGTTATTGAATTCAGGCACATAAGCTGGTGGAATGATAAGGTTTATGAAATTCTTTCAAGGAAGAATATCACATTTTGTGGAATCAGCCACCCTAAATTGCCAAAGGATATAATTATTAATAACCACCTGGTGTATTACCGATTGCATGGAGCTACGCAATTATACAAAAGCCCGTATTCAGTCGAAGACCTTGAAGAGATAATAAGAGTAATTGCCAAAAATCCTGAACCTAAAGAGGTTTTTTGCTATTTCAATAACGATATTGATGTCAACGCCCCCAGGGATGCTGTGAAATTGCGCAGGTTAATTTCCAGCTATCTTCCATCTGTGAGGAAATAATCAGATGTTCATTATAGCCCAACCACTGTTTCTAATACAAGAAAATTTTATATCTTTTTGAGAAGAATTGGGGATCGCTGGGGCGGTTCTCTTTTATCACTACAACCTTAAAACAACCTCCATGAGAAAGGCATTCAAGGTCATTGGCATCCTCCTGCTCATAATTGTACTTGCCGTAGCAGGCATCGCTTCTTATGTTATGTGGGCCCTCCCTAGTGTGGGAGCTCCACCCCAATTGAAAGTAGAGGCAACACCCGAACGAATTGAGCGCGGAAAATATCTTGCAAATCATGTGATGGTTTGTATGGACTGTCATAGCACAAGAAATTGGAATGAATTAACGGGCCCGCCGCTGGAAGAAACTCATGGAATGGGTGGTGATGTGTTTGATCAAAAGATGGGCTTCCCAGGGACTTATTATGCAGCGAACATTACTCCTGCGGGTATTGGTAGCTGGACCGACGGAGAAATTTTTCGCGCAATCACCACCGGGGTTCGCAAGAATGGCAAACCAATATTTCCTGTGATGCCATATAAAAACTATGGGCAGTTGGATGAAGAAGATATTAAGTCAGTAATTGCATATGTGCGCTCATTGAAACCTATTAACAACAAGGTGCCAGTATCAGAATCTGATTTTCCAATGAATTTTATAATAAATACGATTCCTGAAAAAGCGAAACTTAGTGCACGTCCGCCAGCTACAGATGTAAATGCATATGGAAAATATCTTGTGACGGCCTCCTCCTGTTTCGATTGCCACACTCCATTTGAGAAAGGAAAATACGACGAGAAGTTTTCGTTTGCGGGGGGTAGAGTATTTGGAATGCCTGCGGGTGTTTTAACCTCTGCTAACATTACCCCAGATCCAGAAACAGGAATTGGAAACTGGACCAGGGAAATGTTCCTCAATAAATTCCGCGAGTACCGGGATAGTGCTAAAATGCACCAGAAGGTAGACTTCCTCAAGGAGTATAATACTATAATGCCCTGGGGAATGTATGCGGGAATGACCGATGAAGATCTTTCTGCTATCTACACTTATATAAGAACCTTAACGCCAATCAAACACAAGGTCGAAAAATTCAAACTTCACGAAAAGGGGGCTCCCCAAGCCGCCAAGTAAAAAAGGATGCTTCCTAATTTTTTAGAACAGCCAAGCTGCGAGTAAACAGGCCGCAACAATTACGGGAGCGGGAAGCCTGGTGAGGAGTAGAAGAAGGGTTGTAGCAATGACAATAGCCAGATTGAGAAGGCTGATTGATGTCATGCCAATTAGGGAAACATCTCGCATCATATAGAAGCTGGCGGCAAACATAATCCCTACAACAACCGCGTTGATGCCTTCAATTGCGCGATAGACAACAACGTATTTTTTAAGATTATGCCAGATTGGAAAAAAGAACAAAACCATTAACGCGCTTGGGAGAAAGATTGCAACCGCTCCGATGAGGCAACCTAGCAATTGAAAATGCCACCCCATGTCTTTCATTGCCATCCCTCCAGCAAATGATGCAATGGAAAATACCGGACCGGGAATTGCCCGAACGATGCCCGCTCCATTATAGAAATCGTCCTTTTGGATCTTTATGACATTGGGGTTTCTTTGTAATAACTTCTGAGATTGAGGTCGGGCTACAAATTGTTCGTACATGATTGGAATAAGCACCTGACCCCCGCCAAAAACAAGGCTACCAAACCTGAAAGTATTTTCAAATAGATTGATAGGCCTGCGATTGGGCCAATTGTTTTTCCTCGCAAGTTCACTTGTGACCCCAGCGGCAATAAATATGAATGCAAAGAGCCAGATATTCCACCACTTGATTTTTTTTGGTCGCTGCTCTTTCTCTGGAATGCGCCTATCGCTAAGATTTGTGATAAATCCTCCCAATAAAATTAGAATAGGAAAGATCCATGGAGTAGTGAATAGGAGATAAGTTGCTATAGTGCTTACAAGGAGAATCACATAGGTAATCGTATTGCGAATAGCAATCCGCAAACCCTTCACCGCTGCGAATAACAAAAAGCCAACGGCCATCGGAGGGATAAATCTAAATACATTCTTATTGAGGGCTTTTTGATCGATGAATTCCAGGAAAAAAGAAAACGCACCCATTAAGATGCAAGCCGGCAAAATCCAAATAATCAGACTAATGACGGCCAATGGTACACCACCTCGCTTGTAGCCGATGAGTGTAAGAAGTTGTGTAGACGAGGCTCCTGGCAACAACTGGCAAAATGAATTATACTCAAGCAACTCTTCTTTGGTAACATCCCTTCTTCTTTCAACAAAGGTTTTCAGCATCATACCAAAATGACCCTGAGGTCCGCCGAAAGCGGTGATGCTGTGAAGAAAAACAGAGCGCAAAAAGGGGATATGCCTTATTAAAACCATCGAGTAAAACGGGGGGAATTCCTAACAAATTAATCATTGTTGTAGTCACGAGCAAAGTCATTTTCGATAGAGTTCCGTCATCGCTCAATTCTTAACTTAGGGAAATGAAAAAGAATTTACTACTGGTCCTCTTTAATCTTTGTGTTTCATTTTTATTTAGCCAGGTTCAGAATTTTCAGGATCGCATTTCAATTGCTGTAACTAAGATTGAATCGAAGATGATTTCATGGAGAAGAGATTTTCACGAACACCCTGAACTAAGCAATCGGGAAACAAGAACAGCAAAGATCATCAGCGATCATTTGCGATCACTTGGTCTTGAAGTAAAAGATGGAGTCGCGAAAACAGGCGTTGTGGCTTTGCTGAAAGGAGGAAAGCCCGGACCATGTATTGGGTTAAGAGCAGACATGGATGCTCTTCCTATTGTTGAGAGAACTGGGTTACCATTTGCCTCGAGGGTTAAATCAACTTACAATGATCAGGAGGTAGGTGTGATGCACGCCTGCGGTCACGATTCACATATAGCGATGTTGATGGCCGTTGCGGAAGTGCTTTCTGGGATGAAGAATGATATTAGAGGTACTGTCAAGTTTATTTTTCAGCCAGCAGAAGAAGGCCCCCCTGAAGGAGAAGAGGGAGGAGCGCCCCTCATGATCAAAGAAGGGGTGTTGGAAAACCCCAAGGTGGATGTTTTGTTTGGACTTCATATCAATTCTCAAACCGAAATAGGCTTGATTAAATACCGGTCTGGCGGAATAATGGCAGCTTCTGATTGGTTTACTATCAAGGTTAAGGGAAAGGGTTCACATGGTTCGCAGCCCTGGATGGCTGTTGATCCTGTAGTGGTGGGGGCGCAGATCATAAATGGATTACAAACTATAGTAAGCAGACAATCTGATCTTACCCGTAATCCTGTGGTCATTTCGGTTTGCATAATTCAAGGTGGGGTTCGGGCGAATATCATCCCTGAGGAAATTCAATTAACGGGGACCATAAGGACACTCGATACGCTTATGCAGACGGACGTGAAAAAAAGGATTGCAGAAACAGCAACCAAGATAGCCGAAGCTTCGGGTGCCACTGCAGAAGTAGTGATCGATAATAAGACTCTGGTAACCTATAATGACCCCGAGTTAATGAAAAATATCCTTCCCATATTAAAAAAAGCAGCAGGAAGCGAAAATGTAATGGAAATGAATCCGGTGATGGGAGCTGAAGATTTTTCATTCTTTGCCCAGAAAGTCCCGTCTGTTTTCTTTTACCTTGGAGGAATGGCCAAGGGGAAAAATTCTATTTCTTCTTTTCCTCATCATACTCCCGACTTTATTCTTGATGAAGGCGGATTTGTCACAGGAGTAAAAGCTTTCTGTAACCTGGTAATGGACTACCCCAGCATTTCTTCAACAAAACAAGGCGTCAAATAAATTATTTGTAGTAACCATTTTTTTCTATCTCATCCTTTACATTGTCGGGAACAAGAAATCTTATTGATTTTCCTTCCTGAATTAATTTGCGTATGTGCGTTGCCGATATCTCCAGGAATGGAGCTTTTGCGAAGAGTGTTCTAGAATTAGGATGGGGTTCTTGTGAAGAAAATCCTGGCCTTGGATAAACGATGAGATCCCAATTTGCAATTAACCGATCGAAATTTTTCCATTTGGGAAGATTAGAATAACTATCTCCTCCCATTATTACTACAAACTTATTTTCCGGATATTTTTCCTGCAGATAAGTGAGCGTGTCAATTGTATAGGAGGGTTTAGGCAATCGAAACTCTATATCCATAGCCCTCAAACCCGGCTCATCGCCTATTCCCAATTGGACTAACGCAAATCGGTGATACTCATTTAAAAGACCTTCTTGCTTAAACGGATTTTGAGGAGAGACTACAAACCAGACCTGATCCAGAGTTGATTGCTGCCGCAGGTGATTTGCAATAATCAAGTGCCCCGTATGAATGGGGTTAAATGAGCCGAAAAATAAGCCAATATTCATTGATTATCAATACGTTGTGGTGCTGCCTCTTCTACATAGATCGCTTCTGCTTCATTCAGTCGCAAACTTAAGTTGTAGCCAGCTACAAGGACTGAAATCGGGTCGCCAAGAGGAGCTATTTTTTCCACTTTGATTTTCTCACCAGGAATACATCCCATCTCAAGGAGTTTGAGAAATAGGTCTGGATCAGTGATCGAATGGATTATGGCCGTCTGTCCTTGTTTCAAGTCGCGCAACTTCTTCATGCACTGCAAAAGTAGTTTTGTAGCATCCTTTTGCATTACGAATTTTGGAAATGCCGGTTTCCTCCGCCGAATCCATTCGTTTTCATTATTTGGTTCCTGTCTCAATTCGGCATCGCCGTATTATAAAGAAGCTTTTAGCAAAAGTGCTTAGCGCTGCGGGATTGATGTTGGTTTCGCTTGATATCATCTTTTGTTCCGATAAGTATTTGTTGGAAATCAACCAGGAGTTCCTGAATCATGACGATTACACTGATATTATAACCTTTGAATGGAGTGAAGTTCAAGGAAAGGTTCAGGGGGAAATTTATATCAGCATTGATCGAATCAGGGAAAATGCAAAGTCTTTTGATACAAGAATTCAGCGCGAATTGGTACGTGTGGCCCTGCATGGTGTGCTTCATCTCGCCGGACTGAAGGATAAGACCTCCGCGGACCTGGCACGCATGCGAACTGAAGAGGACAAATACCTCAAAGCATTCGACAGAATGGTTTCACGTGAAACAAAATGATTCTATTCCACGTGGAACGAAACTAATATCCTGATGGTTTCCGGGCTTGCTTAATTTTGCCGGGATGTTTTCAAAGTATGATGTAATTGTTGTTGGCGCCGGCCATGCTGGTTGTGAAGCAGCAGCGGCAGCGGCTAATATGGGCAGCCGAACGCTCTTGGTTACCATGAATCTTCAAACCATTGCTCAAATGAGCTGTAATCCAGCAATGGGTGGGATCGCAAAAGGCCAAATCGTTAGGGAAATTGACGCAATGGGTGGGTATTCCGGTATCGTGAGTGATAAGAGTTTGATTCAGTTTCGGATGCTCAACCGTTCCAAAGGTCCTGCCATGTGGAGTCCCAGAACTCAAAATGACAGGGCGCTTTTCTCAACAACCTGGAGAGAGATGCTTGAAGCTACAGAGCTGGTGGATTTCTATCAGGATATGGTGAAGGAGTTGATTATCAAGGACGGAGTGGTCCAAGGCGTAGTAACAGGCCTGGGTCACCAGATATATTCCAGGACTGTTGTCTTGACAAATGGGACCTTTCTCAACGGGCTGATCCATATAGGCGAAAAGAGTTTTGGGGGCGGGCGTATGGCCGAAAAGCCAGCAACCGGTCTCACAGAACAACTTGTTCAGTTCGGATTCGAAACGGACCGACTTAAAACCGGAACACCTCCAAGAATTGATGGGAGAAGCCTGGACTATTCCAAAATGGAAGAGCAGAAGGGGGACGAAGAAATTGTAGGATTTTCATTCCTCGATACACCTAAACCGAAACTGCAGAAGAGCTGTTGGATTACCTATACAAATCAGGCTGTTCATGACATCCTGAAAACGGGTTTTGATCGAAGTCCAATGTTTGCTGGAAGGATCGATGGAGTAGGGCCTCGCTATTGTCCCAGTATCGAGGATAAAATAAACAGGTTTGCAGAACGCGATCGACACCAATTATTTGTTGAGCCGGAAGGGTGGAATACAGTTGAAATTTACATAAACGGATTCTCTACTTCCTTGCCCGAAGAAATTCAGTATGAGGCACTTAGATTAGTCCCTGGTTTCGAAAAGGCTAAGATGTTCCGGCCAGGATATGCCATTGAATATGATTATTTCCCTCCAACTCAATTAAAGCACAGCCTGGAAACCAAGAATATTCAAAACTTATTTTTCGCAGGGCAGATCAATGGCACTACAGGATACGAAGAGGCCGCTTGTCAGGGACTGATGGCAGGGATCAATGCTCACCAGAAGGCACTTGATCTACAGCCCGTTATACTTAAGAGAAGTGAAGCATATATAGGTGTTTTAATTGACGACCTGATCAGTAAGGGCACCGAAGAGCCTTACAGAATGTTTACAAGTCGGGCAGAGTTCCGAACCCTATTGCGACAGGACAATGCAGATCTTAGGTTAACCGAATTGAGCTATAAGATCGGTTTGGCCAGCCAGGAGAGAATGGAGAAGGTGAAGCAAAAGAAGCAGATGGTCAATGACATAACATCGGTACTTAAATCATTTTCAGTAGATCCATCTGAAGCGGATAAATATTTAGAAGATCTTAGTTCTGCATCGATGGTTCAAAAGCAAAAGGCAATTCAACTATTAATGCGCCCCTCGGTTGATATCAAGGGTATGATGTCTCATCTTCCTTCTTTAGAGCAGGAACTCAGTGGGTTTTCTACCGAAGCCCTGGAGCAGGCGGAAATTCAAATTAAGTACGAGTCGTATATTCAAAAAGAAAAAGAGATCGTGCGAAAAATGAGCCAGTTGGAAGAGCTCGAGATACCGGATAATTTCAATTACGAAAAGATAAACGCACTTTCAGCAGAAGCACTTCAAAAATTCAAAAAAATAAAACCCCGAACGCTCGGGCAGGCAAGCCGGATAAGTGGAGTTAATCCAAGCGATGTGCAAATCCTGATGGTATTTATGGGAAGATAACCCGGTCTAACGGACCTATACAACCGCAGATGGGTTATGTTTTTTCAAGAGTCCAACTGATGCTACCATCTTTTTCATCCTTCAATTGAATTCCCATCTCTTTTAACTGAAGACGAATCCTGTCTGATGTAGCATAATCTTTCCTGGCCTTTGACTCTTTGCGGATTTCAATCAACAATTGAATTGTGCCATTTAAAAGTGCATTGCCTGTTGGTTCATACCTGAGACCAAGGATATCTTCAATGTAGACCTTGAATTTGGTGGATAGTTGCCCTAAGGTTTCAGCAGTCAATTCTCCAATGGAAATATGCTTGTCTTTGATAGAATTTATGATCGGCAACAGGTCAAATAATGTTGCAAGAACTCTTGCAGTATTAAAGTCATCTTCTATGAATTCATCAAGCTGCTTTAAAAGTCCGTTTACTTTTTCATTCAATTCAGTATTGCTGCCACTGAATTCCACATGGTTTAATTGCTGAATTCTGATCAAATTTTCATATCCTTCCATCAGCCTCTTTAGTCCCTTTTCCGCGGCCTGCAGAGCGTCGTTGCTAAAATCAAGAGTGCTTCGGTAATGAGTTTGTAAAATAAAAAAGCGGATCGTCATGGGCGTGTAGGCCTGTGCAAGCATTGGATGATTGCCACTGAACATTTCAGTCAGACGGATCACGTTATTATAACTCTTTCCCATCTTCTTCCCATTGATCGTTATCATATTATTATGCAACCAATAGGTAGCGGGTTGCACGTGATTGCAAACCGTACTCTGGGCTATTTCGCTTTCGTGATGGGGGAATAATAGATCCATTCCGCCTCCATGGATGTCAAATCTTGCACCTAAATATTTAGTGCTCATTGCAGAGCATTCAATATGCCAGCCAGGGAAACCATCGCCCCATGGACTCGCCCATCTCATAATATGTTCGGGAGGTGCTTTTTTCCAAAGTGCAAAGTCAGCTTTGTTGCGCTTCTCTTCCTGACCTTCAAGATCTCTTGTTGTGACTAGCAGATCTTCTATGATCCGTCCACTTAGTTTACCGTAGTCGTGCGACTCTGAATATTTCTTTACATCGAAATAAACTGAACCATTCACAACATAAGCAAGACCATTCTCAATGATCTTATTGATCATTCCAATTTGCTCAACAATATGACCAGTGGCTGTTGGTTCAATCGTAGGATCCAGGCAATTGAACTGGTGCATGGCCCAATGATAGAGATTGGTATATTTTTGAACCAGCTCCATTGGCTCCAGTTTTTCAAGAACCGCTTTCTTAGAGATCTTATCCTCAGCCTCCCTTCCTTCCTCCTCAAAGTGTCCCGCATCAGTTATATTACGTACATATCTGACTTTGTTACCCCAGATATAAAAAATACCGGTAATACCACATCAAAAGTGATATAGGGCCTCGCATGTCCAAGATGACTTTCTCCGCTAACCGTGGGACCGCACACATACATGCCTACATGCCCTGGTGTAATAGGTTCAAAAACTTCTTTCTTCCTGGAATAAGAATTCAAAACTTTCAACGAAGCCATGCCTTCAAATCAATAATTGAGTTTCGCAAATTTAGGTGATCTGCACTAATGGGAAGATTGTGAATGTTTACTTACTATTAATCATGAAATCTGCGATCACAGGATAATGATCTGAATATGGAAGTTCAACCTTTTTACATTGCAATACCTTAAGGTTATCGGTCGCAAACATATAATCGATCCTGAGAGTTGGGGACAGGCTGGCAAAGGTCCTACCGATCCCAAAACCTCTCTTAAGGAACGCATCCTGCAGATCGCCTTTAATCTGAAAATAAGTATATGAATTTGGGACGTCATTAAAATCTCCGCACATGATCAAAGGGAAGGGTGCGGTTTTTATTTCTGCTCTGACTAGTCTCGCCTGTTCTCCGCGAAAACGATACGCCTGTCTGAGCTTATTTGCGATCGACATGGAAGCATCAAGCAGACTATCTTCTACATTTTTGATCTTTTCAAGATCGCGGAATTCTTTTTTCCTGAAAAGGACTGACTGAAGATGGGTGGTATAAACTCCACACAGTATCTCCATTTATGTTGATGTCTGCGTGAATGAGACTTTCAACTGCCTTTGACGTGGGTGAATATTCGTTCCGCCCGGTATTAATGATGGGAATTGGGAAAAAATTACGGGTCCTACCTGGTAAATTGGGTGCCTGTAGTCGTCAACAAAATAATGAAAAGGAGTTCCGAGCTCCTTTTTCATAAACTCGATATTAGCCGTGAACTGCGGCTTGCTGGATTCAAAAAATTCCTGCAGGCAAATAATGTCTGCATCCTGTTGTTTCAGAAAATTGATGATTGGTTCGCGCTGACTTTGTTTTTGCATTTTTGGGCGATACATCTGATCTAGGTAGTGCACATTCCATGTGATAACTCTTACAGCACCGGGTTTTTTGGACTCTGAAAATCCTGGCGAAATATTGAAGGCATAAAAAGCATTTATGTGAAACCAGGCAAAAACCAGTAAGAATAAACACAGGAATGCCCATTTGGATCTTAATATGGTCCAGAATACCAGGAAACCGATCATTAGAATCAATAAAACCGGGAAGACAAGTCCTAATAAGGCAATGAACCAGAATTGTTTTGGGGAAAGAAAGGAATTAGCACAAGCAAGCAGGAAGAATACAGCAATAGTGATATTTGTAACAATAAAGAATCGCTTTGTTACTTTCCTAAAGAGGCCGGCCATGTCCGAAATTACAAATTGTCGTCCTGTGCAGCACGTTTCAAAATCTCTTTTTCCTCCGAAGTAAGAGAATTATAACCTTTCTGATTGATCTTGTCAAGAAGTGTGTCTATCCGCTGCTGAGTTATATTAGGCACTTTGTTGAAAGGCTTGGTAGCGCCCACCTTATAAAAATGCTTTTGCCTTATTTTCTTTGCGGGGCGACTTGGGTTGAAAAGATTGATGCACCAATCAAAAAACCGATTTAACCAGGCACCTGGATCTCTCCCTTTTTTCAGCTGAAGCACATAAATAAACCCCACAAGAGCACCGGCAAGATGTGCCAGGTGGCCTCCAGTATTGCTGGTTGGTATGCTCGCAAAATCAATGACTACAAAAATGGCGGTGAACACCCAAAGTGGAATACCACCATTGAGCATGGGAAGAATTCTGTATTTGGGAGCAAGGGTGGTAGTCGCAAGTGCAACCGACATAACCCCAGCAGAAGCGCCTTCCAGGGTGGAAGCGGGCATATCTCTTATTAGTAACGGGATCAAATTATAAGCAAGTAAGAATATGATCCCTCCAGCAAATCCTCCGTACAGGAAGAGAGGGATGATTTTGCCATTGCCTGCCAGATCCTGCAGAATAAATCCAAAAGCCCATAACCATAAAAGGTTCCCCAGAACATGCCATACACTAAAGTGCATCCACATATAGGTGAACAAAGTCCATGGTTTTGTGAGAAGAACTGAGAGGTCTGCGGGTAAAATAAATGGCCGGAATACGGATTCCATGTAGACCTCTTTTGAGATATCGCTCATGCGATAGATCACATATATAAATGAGAATAGTACAAATACAATCGCGATGAGCACAATCAGGTTTACCAGGTGGTTTCCATCTTGTCCCAGGATCATTCTCTTCTTGTATCGTTCTTCAAAGGCCAGGCAATCTGATTTTGGATGAAATACAAAGGTAAAACGGAAATCTTGCAGCTGTTGGTATCAATCTCACATAAGTTAGTAGAATCTCTTTTTGTTAGATTTATTCCAATACAGGACAAGTAAAAATCCTACTAAAGCTCCGCCAAGGTGAGCCCAATGAGCAACATTATCTCCCGCGCTATTTTTAATTCCCATCCAAAATTCCAGAGCAGCATAAATAATAACAAACCATTTTGCTTTCATTGGAACAAAAAAGTAGAGGTAAATGAGGCTGTTGGGAAATAGATAACCAAATGCAGCAAGGCACCCAAACACAGCACCCGAAGCTCCTACAGTGGAAGTATTCACTTTAAAATCCGGATGATACAGAAGTTCCTGTTGTTTTTCCAGCGGCAGGTATCTGAACATTGCCATTACTTCCTCATTTTGGAAATACAATGTGCCAAGGTGAAGGAGAGCCGCTCCCAGTCCGCATATTATATAGAATGTTAGAAATCGCTTGGCCCCCCAAACATTTTCGAGAGTGCTGCCAAACATCCATAAGGCAAACATGTTTGAAAATAAATGGCCAAAGCCCCCATGCATGAATAAATGCGTCACTAACTGATGGGGCTTGAAATAGACCGAATGCACATCGTGGAGCGCAAATGTATTTGATACCCAACCGTAGCCAGTTGGATCAAAAGTTATTTGTGCTAAGTAAACAAGGCCATTAACTATGAGAAGGTTTTTTACTATTAATGGTAATATCTGAATACCCCCAGGTCTGAACTCAGCCATTCTAAAAATTTGTGTAAAGATAATCAGCCTCGGTATCGAAGGTTGATTTATGGAAATCCATCTATTTTTACCTTCATTTCCACTTCAATAATTTTCCATTGCAAATACAATCTAAACTCCCGAATGCTGGAGTTACCATTTTCACAATAATGAGCGGGCTTGCTACTGAGTACAAAGCTGTGAATCTTGGTCAAGGCTTTCCAGACTTTCCGATGAACCAGGAGCTCATCGGCCTGGTGGATGAAGCCATGAGAGCAGACTTTAATCAGTATGTACCTATGCCTGGCTGGCTTCCTCTTAAAGAAGCCATCTCTGAGAAAGTAGATTTTCTCTACCAACTTAAGACAGACCCAAATTCTGAAATCACCATCACCCCCGGGGGCACTTATGCCATTTATACTGCGCTTACAACCATACTTCAGCCTGGAGATGAAGTAATTGTTTTTGAACCAGCATACGATAGCTATATTCCCAACATCGAGATTAACGGTGCTATTGCTGTACTCATCGACCTTCAATTCCCTGATTTTAGAATTAACTGGGAAGCAGTAAAAGAAAAGATTTCTGGCAAGACAAAGGCCATACTCATCAATTCGCCACACAATCCTACGGGAAGCGTCTTAAGCGAACATGATATTTCAGAATTAAGATCGATTACTGAAAACACGAACATTTTTATTGTTAGCGATGAGGTATATGAGCATTTGATTTTTGATGATATTCCACATCAAAGTATTCTTCGCTACCCCGATCTTTTTAAGAGGAGTTTTGTATGTTTTTCTTTCGGGAAGGTCTATAACTGCACTGGGTGGAAACTTGGGTATTGCATCGCGCCCGAGCCACTAATGAAAGAGTTTCGAAAAGTTCACCAGTTCAATTGTTTCAGTTGCCATTCTCCATCGCAGGTAGCCCTCGGAAAATTCTTGAGAAACCGCGAGGCATATTTATCCTTAGGAAGTTTCATGCAGGAAAAAAGAGATTATTTTATCAGTCTTATGAAACAAACCCGGTTTAAAATACTGGATAGTAAGGGTAGCTATTTTATTTGCGCTTCATACAAAGAAATTACTGAGGAATCTGATACAGAATTTGCAATCAGACTAACCAAAGAAAGAAAGGTTGCGACAATCCCTCTATCCGTCTTTTACCAGGATAAAAAGGATGATAAGGTATTGAGATTTTGTTTTGCAAAAAGGAAAGAAACCCTGGAGGCGGCAGTTGAAAAACTGATAAGCGTATGATGGGTGACGAAAGCGAATTTCAGATAGTAGAATGTTCCGCAACAGATGCAGACCGAATTGCCTTGATTGCGAGAAGGGCATATTCTGATTTCTATTTAGACTACTGGTCAGACAAGGGCGAAGGATATATCGAAAATAATTTTACAGAGGAAGTAATTACGAAAGATTTACAGCTCCAGAATTCCAGGTATCTCCTGTTGATTGAAAACGGAATGGATGTTGGCTTCATGAAGATCGTTATCGACCATCCATTAAATGGAATGGAGGAATATAATTCAGTGGAACTTGAGCGGATCTATTTGGTTCAATCCTCCACAGGAAAGGGTTACGGACGAAGGGCCATGGAATTCTGCTTCAGCTTTGCGAAAGAACAAGGAAAACAAATTATTTGGCAGAAGGCGATGATTACCAGTGAAGCCGTCAGCTTCTATGAAAAGATGGGGTTAGAGAAAAAAGGAACTTTAGAATTGGATTATCCTCTGATGAAACCAGATTATCGTGGAATGGTAATCATGATGAAATGGATCGAATAATTCTATATAATGAAGTTTGATGCCCGGTTTCAGGGCATCTTCTACATGCTGCTGGCCGCAATTGGTTTTAGTTTGATGGGAGCGGCAGCGAAGATGCTAAAAGGATCGTTCAATGCTGGTCAACTTGTTTTTTACAGGAATGCTGTTGGTCTGGCGGCTATCTTGATTAGTTTTTCTTTGAAGTCTCCTGAAAGCAAGGGTGGTAAGTTGCCCGCGTTGGTTTTCCGCGGATTGATGGGCACAATCGCACTATACACGCTTCTCTTTTCCATTCTTCACATGCCTCTTGGCACAGCCATGACTTATAACATTTCTTCTACAATCTGGATCGCGCTCTTTTCCTTCCTAATATTTGGTGAATACAATGGTTTGCGCGTAATCATTGCCGTTCTCCTTGGCTTTATCGGGATGGTATTGATCTACCGACCAAATATGCACCTGCCGGTACCTTACCATTTTGCAGGATTAATATCTGGAATTGCTTCAGCCATTGCGTATCTAACAGTTGGCCGGTTATCCAAATATTACGACCCCCGAATAATTGTTTTATCGTTTCTTCTCAGCGGTTTTGTCTTTCCGCTTCTATCAATGATGCTACACTACATTACAGGCATCCATGCTGATGGATTATTTATTATTTCATGGAAGTCGCCGGTGGGCGAGGAATGGATCTATATTTTGATGATGGGGTTGACCGCATTATTCGGTCAGTATTTTGTGACCAGGGCCTATGGAAGCGATCGGGCCGGGATTGTTTCAGCTATTAGTTATTCCAGTATTATATTTTCAGTACTGCTCGGCCTTATGCTGGGAGATAAATTTCCTGATGGACTTACGTTGGCTGGTATTCTACTTATTATCCTCAGCGGATTGATTATTTCATTGTATAAAAGACGGACTCCAAAAATTAACTAATAAAAACTTTGCCCGTATTTTCTTTATCGTATATTTGCGATATAAGATTTAAAGAATGGCTCTTCACAAGAAGGAAGAATTTACTCAACGGGAGCAAGAATTAGCAGCATTTGCGAAAGCAATCGCCCATCCTGCAAGAATTGCAATCCTTAAACAGCTTGCACAAAACAACGAATGTATTTGCGGGGAATTGGTTGACATGCTTCCGCTTGCTCAATCAACCGTTTCGCAACATTTGAAAGAATTGAAAAATGCAGGATTGATTGAAGGGACGATCGATGGTCCGCGAAGCTGCTATTGTATCAATTGGAAGGCATTCGAAAAGTTCAAAACAGATTTCGATTCTTTGTTCACTTCGTTGAAAGTAAAGAACGAAAAAGCCTGTTGTTAATTTTTATTTTTTAACCTTAAATACTACAGTTATGAAAGCATCCATTCAATTCCAGGCAGATCCTGGTTGTTGCACTCCCGGTTCAGATTGTTGCATTGAACCATCTGGAACAGGTTGTTGCTAGTCAATTTTAACCGCAAAGACGCGAGGGACGCTAAGGTTCGCAAAGAATCCTGGCGATACCTTGCGTCATTGCGTCTTGGCGGTTAAGTCCTAATACTCAAAACGATGATTGAGATTAAACCGATGAGCATCGAACATGCGGCTGCTGTCCTTGAAATTTATCAACAGGGAATTGATACCGGCAGCGCAACATTTGAAACTGAGGCTCCTACCTGGGAGAAGTTTGATCAGAAATTTTTACCTCACTCAAGATTAGTTGCACTCAAAAACTCAAAACCAGTTGGCTGGGCAGTGCTTTCAGCAGCTTCGCAACGACCTTGCTACAGTGGCGTTGGCGAGGTCACAATCTATGTTGACCTAAATGAAACTGGCCAGGGTATTGGAAAGGCATTAATGGAAGAACTGATTCTTGAGAGTGAAAAAAACGGGATATGGAGTCTCTTAAGTGTAATTCATGAAGAAAATGCTATAAGCATTCGTCTGCATGAAAAAACCGGGTTCAGAATAATTGGTTTCCGTGAACGTATTGCCAAGCTCAATGGAAAATGGAAGACAACGGTAATGATGGAGAGAAGGAGTAAGCTGGTTGGAATCAATTAAGGGAATGAAAAATTTAAAATTAAAAATGTAAAATGAAGAGATTCACCTCTGCATTCTCATGTTCTCTGCAGTGAAAAATTAAGATTTCACGCAAAGCTAGAAAGTAAGCAAAGACGCAAAAAATTCTTTCTCTGCGAAACTCCGCGTTCTCATGTTCTCTGCGGTAAAACATCTTATTCTTAATTTTTCATTTTGCCTTTTACATTTTCCATTAATCACCTAGTTTCTGATCCTATTGAGCCTATACGAAAATCGCAGATCCAAAGCAGGATAAAAAAAGCTGTTATAAATGTGCGAGAAATCAACTGCATCCATTGCATAGCCCACACCAACGTGTCCATTGACGCTCCATCTCTTGCTAATTGAACGCTGCATCCCCCAATGTAAATTGAAAAGAACGACATCCCAAACCTCTGCTTCGCCAATAATATTTCTTGTAGTATAATTCACCTTGAACCCAAAATAATTCCCTGCATTCATCGACGTGTTTTTTCCTTTTGCTGCCCGCTTTTCCAAATTATAATACAGTCTGGGATTCAACGATATGTACACCACAGGCTTACTAACCCGCAAGAGATATTTGAAGTCATTGTAAGAGGTTGAATAACCACCCCCAAAGCCGGTTGCAAGATCTATGGTCCACTTTCTTCCCATGCGCCGCTGGAAACTAATGCCAACTCCATGAAATCCTAACTGCAGCTTTGTAAGTGGAACCAATTCCTGTGATACTGCAGGATTCACAGACGTGCGATTTTGGCCATCACCCAGGTTGGTATTTGGTTCTTTGTTGATCCCGGCACGGTTAGCTAACAGGAGGATGGCAGAATTTTTCATCGCAAATTCCATTGGATAAGTGGAAGCTGGGTTCAGGTCAGAAACATAGCTCACCCGACTAAATGGAAGACTACCCGAGAGTTGGACTTCATCGGCAAATATTGAATCCTCATTCTTTGCTGGTACGGAAACGGCCATATTAACTTTCCTCGCTGGCTTTGACTTCGCCACACGCTCTATAGGGCTTGTCTTTTTAACAACGGTCTTGTTCTGGCTCTTATCAATTAGAATAATATGATTGCCTATCCTTTTATACCCGATGCCCATAGAACGGTCCAGCTGATCAAGCCACTGAAAAATATTCATCCTGTTTTTAGGAACAGAAATTAATCCGGAAGGACTAATCTTAATCGAGTTGAATGAGAACTCGAAGTTGGTTTGTCGGGAGAAGATTTTCAAAAGGGAATCAATCCGAACAGTCTCACCTCTGATTTCTATGATTTTATCTTTACCATCGGCCTGCGCATTAACCCGCAGAACAAACAAGTTTATTGCAAAGGCACAGACCAACACCTTTATCCATTCGTACAATTTCATAAAATTCTAATATTATTGGCAACCGTTGCCCGTCAGATAAATAATGTTTTGTTCCTTTCTATAATTAGTTCCAAGGGTTGCGCAGATAACTTCCAGGATATATTCAAGTGACTTTTTTTCAAAATTTGCAGTCAGTCTGCAATCAGAAAGTTTCATTTTGTCTTCAACTATGGTTGTGCCAAAAGCTTTCTCAAGGTTTCGGCAAACAATGTTGAGAGAAACATCATTGAATGTAAAAGTCTTTGTTGCATAACTAAGGCTATTTACATCCAGAGTATCCAATAACCTTAGTTCACCTCCCTCTTTATAATAAATTCCTGTTTGACCTTTCTTGATCAGGAGTGTATTCTTTTTCGTGTACATTTTTACGATCCCCGATTGAACACTTACTTCGATGCTTGTGGTATCAATCTCCTTTACATTAAATGAGGTGCCAACCACTTGTATTTTTAAATCATCAATTGAAATAATAAAAGGTTTTTTCTTGTCGGGGACCACATCAAAAAAAGCTTCTCCCCTTAATTCGATGGCGCGATCTATTTGACTAAAGTTTTCCGTGTGAACAAGCGTGCTTTTCTTATTGAGTACAGCAGCAGATCCATCAGGTAGTGTATACTGCATTATTGAATCAGCGGAACTTTTACTGAGGCTCGGAAATGGTGTAGAATTGTTTTGAAACAAGAAGATGGAAATCGTAATTATAAGACCGGCGAAGGTCGCAGCAATGGCAAGCCATTTCATTTTTACAATTTTTCCCTTTTTAGCTGCAGAAAGAGATTGCTGTAGCTCCTGCCATCCAACTTTTGAATCTCTTGTCTCAAACGCCTGATGTGGGGGAATCAATTCCCATAACCTTTTCAGTTCTTCGAATTGCCTCTTGTTTTCAGGAATTGCCATCCAATCATGCAGGGCCATCGCCTCATCGGGTGTGCATTCTCCTGCCAGGTATTTCACTATCAGCTCAACATTTGTAGTATCTGTTTGCATTTTCATAAGTTGATAGTTAAATAATCAGAAGAGAAAATGATTCCCAAGAGGATAATCATATCCGCCAGGGTTTCTCTTAATGTCTTTAAAGCCTTTCCCATTTGAACCTCTACTGTTTTTACCGAAATATTCATTTCCGTTGCTATTTCTGCATATTTTAATTCTTCAAACCGGCTCTTGCGAAACACTTCTTTACATCTTGGTGGCAGCGATTCAATAGCTGACAAAATTCTTTTCAAGGCTTCTTTTCCTTCCAATCCTGATGAAGATTCCAATAATTCAAATTGAGAGAGACTTCTTGTATGTTTCTCTTTTGTTTTTTTATCCCTCACCGCATTCAGCGAAGAGTGGTATACAGAGGTAAACAAGTATGATTTGGCGGACGTTCGAATGTTGACTTCATTTCGCTTTAGCCAAAGTTTTATGAAGGCTGATTGAACAATATCCTTTGCCTCGTCATTATCCTTAACTATAGTAAAAGCATAACCGCAGAGATTATTGAAATGATCATGGTAGCATTGATTGAACAATTCTTCCACTATAGGTAGATGTTTCTCATTAGTGAACGAAGCATTTATAAAAGAAAGGTCCGCAATAACAGGACACGCTAATTCATAAAAACCCTTATTCATCTCAAAAGTATTTCAGAAGTATCAAGTTGTGATTAACAGAGGAAGGCATTCCAGGAGGCACTATCTGGCCATAATGATCTTTTGTACATACCTGGTATTCTGTGAAGCATCGTTTTCTTCGGACTTGAGGATGAATTCCTTATCGGTAAGTGTTTGGATCCACCACACTTCGGACTCAATCACAATTTGTTGACCATTGACAACTGAATATTCCTCCTCAATATCGCCGGATACAGGAGAATATGTGTAAACAATATTGTTTTCACTGAACACCACAGAATCTCCGGTTGTTCCAATGTATTCATCCATATACCTGAGGGTATTCAATGGCATGTATTCTTCTTCAATAGCCTTTACCAACTTCCATTTGCCCAGGATTTTTTGTTCTGTTGATTTTCTTAATGTGGTAGCATCAGTTTCGCCCTGACAGGCTCCCAGAAGTAGCGAACTAGAAATGAGAAAATAAAAAACTACAGCTTTCATAAAAATGGTCTTTAAGTTTACAATTTTGTTGATGTACCATTTGACACAGCAAGTCTCTTTTACCCCTATTATTAGTACAAGTTTTTTTGAAGAGTATGAAAAAGGTTTTATTTGTTTGCGTCGAGAATAGTAACCGAAGTCAGATGGCAGAAGCCTTCGCAGGAATGCTTGGAGATGGTAAGGTTATGGGTTATAGTGCTGGTTCTAAACCTTCCGGAAGCGTGAATCCAAAAGCAATCAGGTCGATGAAAGAATTGAATTATGATCTAACAATTCATAGATCGAAATCACTGGAGGATGTGCGGGAAAATGCACCTTTCGATGTAGTTGTTACAATGGGTTGCGGTGATGCCTGTCCCTGGATGCCCGCGAAAAGATTTGTTGATTGGCAGATTCCTGATCCAAAAGAACTTCCAGCAGATGAATTCAATAAGGTGCGAGATCTTATTAGATCAAATGTAAAAGACTTGATATCTACTCTTTAATTTCGTGGGCTATGCAAAAAATTGATACAATTGTTTTCGACCTGGGGAATGTACTTATAGACTGGAACCCCGATCACGTATATCGCAAGATCTTTAATAACGACGAGGAGAAAATGCGATGGTTCTATAGTAACATATGTACTCCAGATTGGAACGAAGAACAGGATGGAGGCCGAACACTGGCGGAAGGCACTAAGCTCCTGGTCGACAAGTTTCCAGAGCATGAAGCGAATATCAGGGCGTATTATGATCGCTGGATAGAGATGTTGGGAGGCCCAATTCAGGGAACTGTTGAGATTTTTAAAAAATTGAAGCAGAGTGGAAAATACAAATTGTATGCACTTACTAACTGGAGCCATGAAACTTTTCCAGTTGCATTGATGATGTTCGACTTTCTCCATTGGTTTGATGGACGATTGGTTTCTGGAGAAGAAAAAATAAAAAAACCAAGCAGGCAGATTTATGAATTGCTGATAAACCGGTTTAGCATTAATCCTAATACTGCGGTCTATACTGACGATAACCAGCGCAATCTCTTTCCAGCTTCCGAATTAGGCTTCAAAACCATTCATTTTCAATCGCCCGATCAATTCAATAGAGAACTCCAAAAATTAGGTGTAGAGGTGTAGAATTTCGAATCCCTCTGGAGGTATTAAGAGGTTTGTTAAAACCTTTTGGAACAGAATGCTTTAACTTTTCAAAACCAACTGTAGGTATTCCTTTTGCGTTTATTTCTGGAAAAGGGAGATAACATGAGACCCAAATTAACCCTCTTAACCGCGTTTCTTGGGGTGGTCTTAATAACATCCTGCAGCACTTCAAAACTTGCCCAATCTTCAAAGCAGGATAAGGATCTTTTTGGAGCTATTCAGGCGATAGAAAAATCAAATAATGCCGAAGCCACAAAAGATTTGCCTTCACTTTATCAGGAGACAGTTCAACGGCATGAAAATAAAATAGCAGAGTATAAGAATTCTACTGATCCGGAAAGGTGGCAGAATATCATTGCCGAGTTGGAAGCGCTTCAAAAGATATACGCCGCGATCAATTCCTCTCCGGCAAGCGCAAAACTTGTAACTCCACAGAACTATAGCGGGGCTATTACGGATGCTCGTAAAAATGGAGCAGAGGAGTATTATGATATGGGGATTGAATTTCTTCAATCTGATAGCAGGGATGATGCGCGAAAAGCATATAAAGCCTTCCAGGCGGTAAATCGTATCTACCCAAATTATAAGGATGCTACTTCTTTATTAAAGAAAGCGGAGGAAAAAGGTATTCTTCATATTGTGATAAATCCAGTAGAGAGTCGCGGATATATGTATGGCAGGATGTCATTTACGGCAGATAATTTCCAAAGGAATCTTGTCCGTGATCTCGGGGGTGATTTTGGAAATAATTATTCTGGTGCAAAATTTTATACTGATTGGGATGCAAGAAGCAAGAAGGTCCAGCCAGATTGGGTTGTTGATCTGGTTTGGTCAAACATGTACATATCTCCAATCAATTCTAATTCAACCTCAAGGAATGTTTCCAAACAAATTGAAACTGGAAAGGATGCGAATGGCAAACCGATCTATCAAACAGTTACCGCCACGCTGTATGTAACCCGGAAAAACATTGACGCAAGAGGTGAAATGGAATACAGGATCCAGGATGTGCAGGAAAGAGAAAATATTGAATGGAACCGTATTCCTGCTTATCTGAATTACAATGTTGAATACGCAACATATACAGGCGATTCAAGGGCACTAAGTGGGTATGATCTCACACTCGTTAATAATAGCAGGTTTGCTTATGTTGATGAATCCGCAATAGTTGATGAATTATACGAGCGTGTGTACTCACAGTTACGAAGCAGGCTGGAAACCGCTTCACGTTGGTAGTCTGCTACCACTCAAATTATCCATTGTTGGACGGTTATAGGTAAATTGAAGCAGCTCCGGTTTTGCGGGGCTGTTTTTATTAGGCAAAATCTCAAGAACCAAAACCCAAATTCCAAAGAAAGCAGAGAAAATTCTAATGAAAAAGTAAAAATGCAAAATGTAAAATGAAGAATTTCATCCAAAAAAGCAAAATGAGGTAACCCGGTAAGATTTTCTCTGCGAATACTCTGCGTTCTCTTATTCTCTGCGGTAAAATATTTCACGCAAAGAGGCAAAGTGAGCAAAGGCGCAAAGCATTTCGCTAAAATTAGTTTGATTCGTGGTTCTTATTAAAATTTCTTTGGATCTTGGGTTTTGGATTTTGTGATTTTCCAAAGGAGGTTATTTATTTCTAGGTATATTCAGAATTATTGCTTGCTCAATGATTTTGGTGATGTTGGTAATAAACCAAAGGTGCTAATATGCAGTGACTGCTCCCCATGAAAGGAATGATTGTTGGTGAGTTCAGCTTTGAGATGTGAAGATTTTCTCGTGCTTACATAGTATCCATCAAAAATATTTCTCGACTTATTTTCAAACGATCCGTTTGACAGCTCTAATTCAATCCACTCTCCATTTTCTTCAATGAGGATCCTTACATTATCAAAGAAGTATTCCCCATTTCCATTTACAGCATTATAAAACCAGAGTTTCCATGCTTCCTGAGGCACCTGTCCGGTGATGGTATGAATAGTCCACCCATTCTCTTTATGCGTATTTTTTGTGAAGGCAGAGTTATTGAGAAAGTCATCGTTCCCCTTTCCAACTCCAACCCCATTGATCCTAACCTTGGAAAAAGTATCGGAAGCGCGAGCGTCAACCGCCACCTGATATTTGAAAGTCTTTCCACGGAATTCCTTTACAGAAACCTCTTTCACGAAGTATACTTCATCGGGAAAATAAAACCATTCATTCTGGGCTGAAGATTGAAGATAGCTTAGCAGGATACAAGCAAGGACAAGGGCTTTCATGGGTTGGATATTGGGTCAATCTGAAAACGGGAAAAAGAGCAAATTATTTTCAGTTGAATAGATTGTAAGTCAGAAGACTTAAAACATATGCAAGTCCTGTCATATAAATGAGCTGAATAATAGGCCATTTCCAGGTCCCGGTCTCTCTTTTAACGATGGCTAAAGTGCTCATACATTGCATGGCGAAAACATAAAATATCATTAGGGAAAGCCCGGTTGCCAGGGTATACACCTTGCTGCCATCAGGTTTTTTTGCTTCCCTCATCTTCTCCCTGAGTTTTTTTGGCTGATTAGAATCATCTTCCTCAACACTATAAAGTGTGGCCATTGTGCCAACAAACACTTCCCTTGCGGCAAATGAGGTGATCAGGGCGATGCCGATCTTCCAATCAAACCCTAATGGTTGGATGACCGGTTCTATTGTTTTGCCAAGGATGCCTGCATAAGAATTTTGAAGTAGGGCGGTCTTTTTCTCCTGAGATAATTGTAGTGACTGGCCAGGATTGCGAGCTATTGAACTATCATAACTGGAAGCGACCGCTGCCATCCTATCTTTCGGACCAAAGGTGCTGAGTCCCCAAAGAATGAGGCTGATTACCATGATCACTTTTCCAGCCTCAAAAACAAAGATCCTTGCCTTTTCAACCATTGTTACAAGAACGTTTTTCCAGCGGGGTGACCTATAAATGGGTAACTCCAGGATAAATATGCTTCTCTCTTTGATTTTAATAAATGATTTAGCGACATAGGCTACCAACAGCGCGAAGATTAGACCAAGGAGATAGAGGGCCATCATAACCATACCCTGCAGACTTAAGACGCCAAGGTAGATTTGCTTTGGGATCACAAGCCCGATCAAGATTGTATACACCGGAAGGCGTGCACTGCAACTCATTAAAGGAGTCACGAGTATGGTGAGAAGTCTTTCTTTCTTATTTTCAATATTTCTTGCGCTCATTATTGCTGGAACAGCGCAGGCGAAACCACTGATCATTGGCATCACACTCTTACCATTGAGACCCACCTTTCTCATTAATTTATCGCTTAGAAAACTGACTCTCGCCATATAACCTGTATCCTCAAGCAAGGTTATTAATCCGAACAATATCATGATCTGAGGCACAAAAACAAGGATGCCACTCAGACCCGCCAGAATTCCATTGATGAATAGGTCACTGAACCAAGTATCAGCCATTATTTTTCCAAAAAAACTTTGAGCCTCCGCAAATACCCATTCAATTAATTGCATTGGGTATTCAGCCAACCAGAAAATTGATTGGAACAATAGAAAGAGAACAGCAAGAAGTATCAGATAACCCCATGTCCTGTGCAGCAGAACATCATCTATTTTATCAGTGATTAATTTTTTCTGAGTTGGATCAGGTTCCGATACCGAATGTTTCATCACCTGGTTGATGCGATGGTATCGCTGCAGAATTTCCTCGGCCTGTGTCTTGGTATGGTTAAATCCGGTATTTTCTTCAATAGCCTCAATTTTTTTCTGCGTCGATTGATCCAGGGCAAAAGATTCGTGATTGATGAGATAATGAATCGCCCGATAATCGCTAAAAGAGGGGAAGAGTTGTTTAAGACCCGATACAGCAGTTTCGGAAAATGCAGGGACTTCTATGAAATTCCTTGCCGGGATCTTATAATGTTCGTCGGCAGTTAACTCAATCGCCTTCTTCAATTGTGGTATTCCTTTATTCTTTCTTGGATTGATGGCAACTACCGGCACTCCCAGCTCACGTTCAAGCTCTGAAATATCAACATGAATTCCTTTTTTTCTGGAAAGATCCAGCATTGTCAATGCCACCACCACTGGAATTTTCAGATCAATGATCTGCGATGCAAACAAAAGATTTCTCTTGAGGTTACTGCCATCCGCAATCAGCACCACTATTTCAGGTTGAACTGAAACATCCTGTTGCATAAGGACACGATAAGCCACCCACTCATCCTCTCTCCTCGGGTACAAACTGTAAGTTCCTGGAAGGTCTACAATCGAAGCATTCAAATCGTTGCTAATGGAGCATGACCCGATCTTTTTGTCAACAGTAACACCAGGAAAATTTCCAACTTTTTGATTAAGTCCGGTGAGGGAATTGAAAAGCGAGCTTTTACCGCTATTGGGGTTACCAACTAGAGCTATATGGATTGTTCTGTTCTTCAAACTACTTCAGCCTGCAAAAATAAGACGCTGAGTCTGTTATGCCTTACGATTTGAGGAAGTTATAACTCCCATTTGTGGACGTTTAATTTCCCGTCTTCGTAAAACGGAAGCACATTGGCAACGCCGGTAGTGAGGCAATATCTGATATCCTTCTCCAATCCAAAGCCTGCCAACCGGTGATAATGCGATGCGTCATTTTCTTTCAGGAACTCAAACAGGTCTTTCTTAGCGAGTTGATAAAGATTCTCGGCCATTCGGGAAGAATCGCAATTAATGCTGAAATGATTTTTAACGTTTTCAATAACCGCTCCTGCAAACAATGCATCTTCCATATTAATCCGGTCTTTCCAGGCGGCGCATGCAAGAATAACGGGTCTGCTCTCTTTTATAAGATATGCGCTAACTGCTGCAAGATTTGGAAAAGAGCCAGTAATAATAGTTGATGCTCCTTTTTCAAGTGCCATATGCAAAAGCCTTGTTCCGTTTGTTGTGGTTAGAACCAGCGTCTTGCCTTGGATAAATTCTCTTGGATATTCGAAAGGGGAATTACCATATTTCAAACCTTCAGCAACTTTCCCATCACGTTCGCCTGCAGTATAACATTCCATTTGTCTTCCCAGCTCGATGCATCTGCTCACGCTATCAACTGGTATGACAGTCTTTGCGCCATTAAACAGAGCAGTAGCAATGGTGGACGTGGCCCGAAGTACATCGATAATCACAACAATGCTGTTGTTCATATCATAGAGATGCAACAATGAAGGTGAGAAAGCAGTATGAAGAGTGGGTTTATCCTTACTCATGAAATTATTTATTTAGCAATTGTCTCCACTTGTCCGATTCCGCATATTCCTTGATCAGCCTATTATGGTGATCAATCAATTTGCGAAGATAGGTCGTGAGATATACCTTGTTAAATAAACGTCCAAGAGTGCCGTAGGGGGACTCATAATTGAAAATATCAATCATGAGTGTTCCATTTTCAACCTTTTTGAAATGATGCTCGTGCCTGAGACTTTTGAAATCACCTTCCATCATTTCATCTATGAATAGAATTGGATGTTCAAGTACTACTATTTTAGATTTCAGGATTCTTGACTTACCAAGATGCTTTGCTTTCCATGTAACTGTTTCATCAAGGTTTATTAATCCTGTACGAACACCAGCCACTGGTTCTTCTTTAGTATGACTTAAAGATTTTTTATGAAGGTCGATGCTCCTTGCAAGATCGAATACCAGTTCGACGGGAGCGGCGATAAAAGTTGTAAGATGAATGGTTGGCATTTTCTAGGACATTGGAGTCGAAAAAATCGAGCCAGAGTATCATTGAAAAGGAACCTTTACAATTCTTGCTTGTAATAGTTTATCCCTGACTCTGATGTAAATGCTGTTATCCAAATTTGCAAAAGAAGTCCGGACATACCCTAATCCAACTGCCTTTCCGAGACTTGGCGCTTGTGTTCCTGATGTCACATTTCCTATCGGATCACCACTGAAATCCTTGATCTCATATCCGTGGCGGGGTATTCCCTTTTCAATCATCTCAAATCCCACAAGTTTTTTTGCTGCGCCTTTTTCTTTCTGAGCGAGAATTATATTCTTGGCTACAAAATCTTTATTGAATTTAGTGATCCAGCCAAGTCCGGCTTCTAATGGAGAAGTTCCATCATCAATATCATTCCCATACAAACAATAACCCATCTCCAATCTAAGTGTATCCCTGGCTGCAAGTCCAATGGGCTTTAAACCCTGGGGGATACCCACCTCCATGATCTTATCCCAGATCTTGTCTGCGGCACCATCCTTATCCTCGAAATAAATTTCAACACCTCCTGATCCTGTATAACCTGTAGCACTTACGAGCACGTTATCAATTCCTGCAAATTTTCCTTTGACAAAAGTGTAATACTTGAGGTTGAGAATATCCATTTCAGTTAATGGCTGTAGGATCTTTGTGGCATTTGGTCCCTGGATAGCAAGAAGACAAGTCTTGTCAGAAACATTATGCATCTCAACCTTACCGGTATTGAATCTGCTGATCCAATTCCAATCCTTTTCAATGTTCGATGCATTTACAACAAGCATGTAAACCTTGTTTTCTTCGATGCAATAAACCAGGAGATCATCAACAATGCCACCGGTTTCATTTGGAAGACAGCTATACTGCGCCTTGCCTGCTGTTAATTTGGATGCATCGTTAGTTGTGACTCGCTGAATAAGGTCAAGGGCTCCTTCTCCTTTGAGAATGAATTCTCCCATATGACTTACGTCAAAAATTCCTGCATTATTACGCACGGCCTGATGCTCTTCTATAATTCCCGAATAGGAAATCGGCATTTCGTAGCCTGCAAATTCTGCCAACTTTGCGTTGAGTGCCTGGTGCTTATGTGTAAAAGGAGTTTTTTTCATGATATAGCTCTTATCGAAACAGAGATTGAAGGCTGCAAATGTATGCCATATTGCTTTTTTGCAGCAGAGGCATCCTCCAATCCCTGCAAAGCTATTTCAAAGCCGGCTCTACACATGCTGCATGACTGGATCCGCAAAGAACGAACACGCGCTCACCCTTTTTTACAAGATTGTTGATTGCGCAAAACAACTGCTGGTTCCGCAGATCATTGGTGACGAACATCATGTCGGAAAGAAAACCTGGTAAAGGACCTTCATCGGAAACTGTTCTCCAGTCGGGCCCGTTAGGGAAATGTTTGATCCAGATTCGGTCAACATCAGTGAGTGATTTGAAGTGGGATTGCTTGCCCACAAAGGCAGCTCTTGGAAGGAATTCATTGATGAACTCTTCAGTGTTTGTTGGCTTTCCAAACCTAAGACTACTGAAGTACGGATTCAATACCTGCGCAAGTGCAATCTGTTCTGCTGTAAATTTTTTCTGAAGTTGGGTGGCTAATTCTTTCTTTGAAAGATCCCAGTTATACAATTTTACATTCCAGGACTTGGCTAGGGATTTCAGCTTGCCACCTTCTCCCAGGTTTTTTACTGGGTCCATAAATCCTGGAAGAAGAAATCCAAGTCTTCCTTCAACAAGTGCTACAGTTGGTTGAAAATTTTTCCACTCGGTTTCTATTTGCTTGATCTCAGGATGTTTTGGATCCCTTGTATGAGTAGAACCAAACACGATATATTTTTCATTCTTAATAATCATTGGCCGTGGATGATCAATGATGGTGGCGTATTTGGAAAATGGAATTATTGAAGGGGCACTACAATTCATTACCTCATAATAGGGCGGCGACTTCCACGCCAGTAAATAAACAATTGCCAATATACCCGCAGTGATCGACAAGATCCAGGCTGCAGCTTTGAATATGCGTTTCATGACTATACTTTGAGGATAACTGTTAGTTGATTATGATCGGAGGTCGGAAGTCAGATGTCTGAAGTCAGAAATAAAAGAATGAAGACTTTAATTTTTATTATGAATTTCTATACCGAAGAGAAATCCGACATCTGACCTCAAACCGCCGACCTCGTCTTCGGGCTTCCGACTTCGGCCCTCGTTTAAAATAAGGCCCCCTGAAGACACAGGGGGCCCTGTTCCAACTTCAACCCCGCGACCATCGCATAAGCGAGGGGGCGGCGGGATTGGATCATCTGGCTATTCGACTGAGCATATAGATGAAAGCAGGATAAGGTGTTTCATCTTCTGCAGGATCAGATAGGAGTTCTGCTGTTTGTTTTAAGGTATCTTTCTTTTGTTGGGTTGAGTCTGTTCCTTTGTATTTGTAGGTGGGTTTCCCCTTTTTTTCATCCTCTGCCGCGCGAATCTTTTGTTGTTCCTCAGCAGACCCTTCTTCTTCCTTATCTTTTTTGTCAGTTCTTTCAAGACCTTCAGGCGTCATTCTATATTCAACATCTGTATTATAGTAGAATGAATTATCCCAATTGTTATCCCATTCAATATTCCATCCTCTTCTTCTTCCAAAATTCACATTGAACCATTCATACTGATCAACATTACGATCGATCTGAACTCTTTTTCCTAGAGGAACCTCAACAACCAACATTACCTGTTGATTCCTGAATTTCTGGCCCTTATTAATGGTGAAGCCTTTAGGGAGATATATTAGACTGTCTCTTTGTGTTACGTCGAACCTTATTTCAGATGCAAGTCTCTGCGCCAATCCAGGATTATTTCCATTGCTGAATTTTACTTCATACACGTGAAAACTGCTGTCGGGACTTCTTACAATTCTGAGGCGAATGGTATTCATTAAAATACTGTCTTCGCTCATGCTGTAAAATGGCCAGTCTGAATTATCAAAACCAAACCAATCATCGCCATAATATTTAACCCTTTCATCCGTCACGTCAAACGTGAGCTTACCTGATGTTGGCTGTGTAATTGCGATATCTGTTTTTACGCTGGCCTTGGTTTTGAAATTTCGTGCGATCATTCCACCAAGTATTATCAGGCTCACCAATCCGAATACCCACAAGGTTCCGAAGACATAACCCAGATAATGTGTCTTGGTTTTTACTCCAATGATCCTGCGTACTAACCATGTTAGAAAAGCAATGATTGGAATACCGAGGAAGAATATCAGGGTGGACCAGGCAAAGAAATTCTGCCAGAATCCATCTAATAAGAAATCTTTAAAAGGAAAAAACGCAAATCCACCAAGGAGAAGGCCTATCAATGCCATTAGCATTGCGAACGCGAGCATTCCGGAAATGAATAGAAAGAAAGCTTTAAAAAGTACGCCTATGGCATGTCCTATTCCACTACCGGTTCTTCTTACCACAGGTCCTGCTTCCGAAGCAAAAGAGCGTGCGGCTGGTCCGGCCTGATTCGCGTAATGTTGTGCGGTTTCCTTCACTTCCTGGCCCCATGCATGGGCTTTTGTCTTAAAATTTTCTAGGTCACCCTTTACTGTGTTCTTGATTGATTGGAGGTCAACTCGCTCTCCCCTCATTTCTAATTTCTCCGAAGCAGTATTTGCTTCCGGAAGAACGATCCACAAAATGATATATGTTATGAAGAGAGTTCCACCAAATCCTCCGGTTACGAAGACCGGTCCCGGATCAAAATCAAACCAGGCATTGCGAAAGATAGATACGATCACGCTCACTAATAATGGCGCAGCGAAAATCAATCGGGGAATCCATACATCTATTCTGAAGTATGCGGCCAGACCACTGGCCACACCACCTATCACCTTATTTTCAGGATTTCTGTATAATCTTTTCCTTGCTGCGTCATGCGTAATATTTGAAGGAAGTATGATCCACATCAGGATATAGATTATGAATCCAAGTCCAAAACCACCGAGCGTTATCAGCGCAAACACAATTCTCACAATTGCAGGATCGATCCGCAAATAGTTTGCAAGCCCTGAGCAAACGCCACCCAGGATCCTGTCGTTTTCTGAACGATACAATCTTCGGGCTTCCGCAGGTGGAACTTGTTGATGAGAGCTACCTGTATGTGTTTGCTTTTTAGAGGTATCTGCAGATGCCTGCTGAAAGCCGGCTGTCTCTTCTGCTTTTTCAAAATCTTCAGGTCTGCCCATTGAAGTAATTACAGCATTCACATCTTCATCAGTGATACAGGTGACCCCTTTTTTCAGTCTGTCTGAAAAGAGTTCAGCTATACGACCTTCAATATCATTGATGATCTCATCTCTTCCTTCCTCATTTGAGAAATACTTTCGAAGACTCTCTATATACTGCTGCAAAATTTCATAAGCAGTTTCCTCTATCGGGATCACCCGACCCTGGAAATTTATGTTTATGACCTTTTTCATGATTAATTTTTATTAGTTGGTTGAAGTTTTATTGGTTGTCTATATTATTATTATTTCCAGGTACCGTGGCAAGGGAATCTTTCTTTGCCGCAAGCGTGTTGACTGCATTAGCAAGTTCATTCCATGTTGATTCCAACTCGTGGTAGAATTGCATCCCTATATCAGTGAGTGAAAAATATTTGCGTGGCGGTCCTGAATTGCTTTCAACCCAACGATAGGTTAGCATGTCGGCATTCTTCAGTCTGGTCAATAAGGGGTAAAGTGTTCCTTCGAGGATGTTCAGGTTGGCGCCTCTCATTTCTTCCACGATATCACTTGGGTACGCCTCCCCCCTGCGAATGATCGAAAGGATACAGAATTCCAGTATCCCCTTTCGCATCTGGCTTTGTGTGTTCTCAATGTTCATAAAGAATTTTTGCTTTTGCCAGTCTTATCCCTTCTCGTCCTGCACTAGCAGGAGGAGAAGGGCTTCGACCGGGGTTTTTATTTATCATGGTAACTTGACGACACAAATATAGTGGAATATTTTAGTACTATGCAACACAAAGTACTAATCTCTTGCAGGTAACTTTCTATGAAAGATAACGGGTTAAGACTGAGAACCGCGTCCAGACTGCATTTCAGGAGATAAAATGCCTAATTTTGGAGTTAGCAAGTTTTGATGAGCGGTAAAAAGTAGAGGATGGACGAGGCCTGAAATCTGAAGTCTGATATCGGAAGTCTAAAATCTAAGGTCGGAGGCCATTAATCGGAAAAGAATTCCTGTCAAAACCTTGCGTCTTGGCGCCCTGGTGGTTATAATTTACCACTCACGACCCACGACTGACGATTCACTATCCCACCTCACTTTTTTAGGCCAATTTCCCGGAGCCGTTCGTCCAGGTATTCCCCTGCTGTAGCATCTGAATATGCCTTGGGATGTTTTTCATCAATACAATTATCTAAGCAGGTGAGATCCATTTTGCTCTTTGGATGGAGGAAGAATGGAATAGAAAACCTTGAAGTGTGCCACATCTCGCGAGCTGGATTAACCACACGGTGTGTCGTGGATTTCAATTTATTATTGGTCAGTCTTTGAAGCATATCCCCAACATTCACAACAATTTGTTCGGGGAGAGAAGTCACACCAACCCACTCGTTCTGCTTCGTAAGAATTTGTAATCCGTCTGCAGACGCACCAACCAATAAAGTTATTAGGTTAATGTCCTCATGTTGTTCAGCTCTTATTGCTGATTTGGGTTCTGAAGTAATAGGCGGATAATGTATTGCTCGTAAAATTGAATTGCCATTGTGGATCTGGTCATCAAAATAATGCTCATCTAATCCCAGGTATAAAGCAATTGCCTGCAGTAATGCCTTCCCGGATTTTTCGAAAGCCCTGTAAGCTTTTTGAAGCGTTGGAGTGAATGGAACAACTTCCTTGATAGTTACATTGTCGGGGTATTCAGATTTGATGGGATCATTGTCATCAACTGTTTGTCCATACTGAAAAAATTCCTTGAGATCGGGAGCATCGCTTCCTTTAGCATGTTCTTTGCCGAAAGATGTATATCCTCTCTGTCCTGCAAGTCCAGGCACTTCATATCTCTTCTTTATGTCAGAAGGCATCGCAAAAAATTGCTGAACATATTTGTAAAGATCTCCAATGAGTTCATCAGGAATTCCGTGATTTTTTACTGATACAAATCCAACATCTTCATAAGCCTTTCCTAATTCGTTCACGAACTTTTTTTTCTTAACTGGATCACCACTCAGAAATTCGGCAAGATCTACAACGGGGATAGACATAACAAGCGTTTAAGGCGGTTATAAATTTCGGTTTAGATTTACCGGCGAAAATACAATTTTAATGCATCGGCAATCTACTCTGGTTTTTCTCTTCCTGCTTCTAATTGCGTGCCGACCAGCGTATAAACAGCTCTCACGAAATTATCAATTTTCAAATAATGGTATTCCCGATTATTCATCATTGAATTACTGGGCTGCACATCCTGCCAAACGAGATCCTTCAGACAGCATACCACATCCAATTATTTCAGAATACAGATATGATTCTTCTGTTGATGTTTTCTTTATTCATCCTACCACTTTTACAGATCAAGAACAATTGCTTTGGAATGCAGATATTAATGCGGCTGAACTGAACGCAAAAACTGATTATACATCAATTCTGTTTCAGGCAAGCGCGTTCAATGAAGCAAGAGTTTTTGCACCCAGGTACAGACAGGCGAATCTCAAAGCATATTTTTCAGCTGATACAATTTCATCTCAGCAGGCTTTTGAAATGGCCTATCAGGACATCAAGACCGCATTTGAATATTATCTTACACATTTCAACCAGGGTCATCCGATAGTAATTGCTGCGCATAGCCAGGGTTCTTCACATGGCATCAGGTTATTACAAGATTATTTCGATCAAAAACCGTTGATGGAAAAAATGGTAGTTGCTTACCTGCCGGGTATGAATATTCCACAGAATGCTTTTCATGAAATCAAGCTTTGTTCAGAACCGAAACAGACAGCTTGCTTTTGCGGATGGAGAACTTTCAAAAGAGGACATGAGCCATTCATGCTACCAAGATATTTTCATTCCTATCTTACCAATCCCTTGTCCTGGACAACAGGACCTGAACTGGCGCCTGCAAGTTTGAATATTGGGGCAGTGCTAAGAAATTTCAATAAAGTATATCCCCAGGTGACCGATGCTGAAATACACAATAATATTTTGTGGGCGAAGCGACCAAGATTTCCTGGCAGTTTTTTATATCGGGCAAAGAATTACCATATCGGAGATATAAATCTATTTTATCTCAACATCAGACAGAATATGCGAGAGAGAATTTCAGCCTATAAATCTTCAACTATTCCCGTTCGATGATCGATCTTTTCAAAAAATATCTTTCTACTTCAACCGCGTCTATTCTTTGTTTCATGCTCGCCCTGCTCGCGAAGCTAGGAATGATCAGAATTTTTCTAAGCATTGGTAACGATTCAATGGTTATGCTTGCCACTACGAAGAATTGGTTGCAAGGACGCGGTCTTAGTATTGCTAGCGCCCCTACTTCGGATTTATCGATAACAGAATATATTCCTTATGTAGGTTGGCCACCCGGGATTAATTTTCACCTTGCCCCATTGATCTTTTTCTTCGAAGAGAACTACGCATTGACAATTTTCCTGGTGCTCGTCTTCGCTTCCGTGATATTTCTTTGGCAATTAAGAAATCTTCTTCAATTCATTAATCTCCCTGCCTGGTCAATAAATCTATTCCTCATTTTCCAGGGCACTTATATCGGGGAATATGTTAGAACAGTTAATCCAACAGATTATCTGGGGATGGTTTATTTAATGAGCGGAATTTATCAGGCGTGCAGACTGTTGTACGAGAAGCAATTCAATAGATCCACGGCCGTGCTGGCGATCCTTTTCCTATCTCTCGCTGCAATAACCCGATATCAATACGTGCCAGTTGTTTTAGGCGGAGGCGTTTTCATGATCATCCTCGGAATTCTAAACAGGAACAGGCAATGGATCCGAAGAAGTCTATTGATCACAGTAATAAATCTCTTAATTATTCTGGTTGTAATAATATATTTCATTTCCCGGCCCGGTGCAGGTGATTATCCCTTTCCTGCAGAACGCGGATTCTTCCCGCAGAATCTCATGAACACCAATCCTTTCGTATTAAGTACGTTCATAGATGTAAATTTTTATGCAATTCAATCCAGCAGCGCGCTGAACGTTTCCTATTCTGGTGTATTTAATTTCTTTATTCTGATTTCCTTTTTCCTGCTGGTGGGACTCGCATTCCTATTTGGCAGGTGGATTTGGAAAACCAGGGCTCGAATCACCAATGCAACCAGTTTATTCTTTTTAATTGCCGGAGTATTTGCATCAGCAACAGTGTTGCTGCTTTTCTTATTCTCATTGGTTTTTGATAGTGATGTTGGTCCGCCCCTTGTATCATGGACCTTTGTTAAAGCTGGAAGATATTTTGCATTTCCAGTAATCATCATTCAAATAATCTGTTGGTGGTGGCTGGTTAGTAAACCTAAGCGATTGATTTTTGAAAAAATTGGAATGTACCTCATGTTCCTTTTCATAACTATTTTCATGGCGCATGGATTTTATTTTATCATTAAGAATTTGAATCAACTGACTCCGATTGTGGATATACCATTCAAGGACAAAGAAGTAAAATATCTTCGCGACTATATTAATGAACATAAAAGGAGCGGGAATCAAAATAGGCTTATAGTTTCGGGGCTGAATAAACTTCCCTGTTATGTGTCGAACTGGAACGGGATTTCTTCATTCTACGATGCGTTCTCACTCAACTCTTCACTTCCTTCTTCCCGGGTGGATGCGGAATTACTTGTCTTAATATATGAGAAGGATAAAAAATGGATGACGGAATTTATCAGGAGGGAAGAGGTAAAACTTATTTATTCAACAGACCAATTTAAATTTTATCGTGTTTTTATCAAGGCTAAGTAAAAGAAACAAGCTCATTTTAACTATATCGGTTTTCGCAGTCGCCTTTTTTCTGCGATCATTAATTGCATATAATTTTCTCGTTGTTGATTCAGATAAATTGTCACAGGTTAGCGCAGCCTTCAGCCTCATCAGAGGCGAAGGATATACAACTCCTGGAGTCAGAGCAGCCAATATAGATTCTGTAATTCATACTCACTTGATTCAATGGCCTCCGGTTTATTCATTGGCGCTTGTCCCCATACTGAAGATGACGGGGTATGATGTAGATCTGAGTTGTTTCATTATTGATATGATAGTCGCCCTGTTTTTCCTTTCAATCTTTTACCTGGTTCTGAAGCTGCTCAACATACCATATTGGTTGCGATTATTATTGCTATTATATAAAGGCGTGGAGATAAACGACTACGTCATATACTCAAATCCCACGGACCTGCTTGGGGTTTCACTCTGGATGGTAGTTATTTATTCCTTTGCCCATTTTATGAAAACGCAGAGCAGAACATTCCTATGGGTAATGATCATTCTTAACGCCCTTATTCCCTGGTTCCGCTATGCGTACATGCCTGTGACCTTTGTGTTGCCTGCATTAATGTTATTTATATGGATCACAAGTAAGAATGAAACAGGCAAACCTATCATAAAGGTAGCTGCCTTGCTTTCCTTGTCAGCTATCATAAGTGTAGCTGCATTGTTATTATTTAATTATGCTAATTCTGGGTACCTGTATTATACTGTGAATGCGAACCATGGGTGGTATTGGTATAACCTTCTCTATTTTGGCCCTGTGGTATGGGCAAGTTTTTTCGACATTAATTTTTTGCTATCACAATTAAGCATTGGAACAGGGGTGCCATATCTATTCTGGGAACGTTTATTGAGGTCTATTAATTTCTTTTTGTTTGGAGGAATTCTGATCTGGTTGGTTTATTATTTAAGAAAACAAAGAAGAGACATCAAAGAACAGGGTGTTGCATATTGGTTCCATCTTGCTTCGGGCATTCTTGCAATCGGAGTACTATTAAGCCTGGCCTATGTTACAGTCGTAAATCATCGTCGTGTCTTCGGTTCAGTAGGTGGAGAATGGTCATACATAGAGGAGCCACGTTATATGCTGGTTGTTCAACTCTTCATCTTCATGTTTATTTGCTGGCAACTTTTTGGAAGAAAGTATGCTTCAACTTCCACAGTTTTAAAAATATTCAGAACTGCCTTTTTGCTGGTCATTTGCCTGCAAACTCTTCATGGCTTTTGGTTTTCTGCAAAAATTATTAATGGGACAGCCATCAAGATGGCAAATCAGACTAACTGGAAAGAGACTATTTTATTCCTGGACAAGATGCGTGAACGGGCAAAAAATGAAAAAGTGCAACTCTTGCTTGCCGGGCGAAACCTGGACTACAAGGCATATGGTGGCATTCATAATTTAGGGGTGATGATCAACCCTCTCGAATTAAACTCGATTCCTATCTGCAGTGATCAGCCTAAGTTGTTATTATTTCGGATTAAAAAAGGTCATGAGTCACTTTATAATGATTTTCTAGGAAGAAAAGATGTTAGAAGGAGTGCAGTGGTAAATGATTTCTATTTTTACGAGTACTATGTTCCATCCTGTGACAGATAACAAGATTTTTGTGGTAATCCCTGTCTATGAAGATCATGCAACAATTAGTTCTGTTGTCAATTCATTGACTCAATCAGGATTTAAGAATATAATAATTGTTGATGACGGTTCTTCAGCAGATGTTCGTGCAGCCATTGATGGTCTTCCGGTATATTATCTTCGGCATTCTGTTAATCTCGGTCAGGGGGCTGCACTCCAAACAGGATTTGATTTCGCGAAGCAATTCAACCCTGATATATTAATAACGATTGATGCAGATGGCCAGCATGATGTAAATGATCTGCCATCTCTAATTAATCCACTTCTTGAAAATTCAGCAGACATAGTCCTTGGATCCAGGTTTTTGACACGATCAAAAACTTCAATCTCGTCCAGGAGAAAGGGCTTATTGCATATCGCAAGATTTATAAACTATCTCTTCACCGGACTTTGGCTAACAGATGCTCATAATGGCGCAAGGGCACTTAACCGGTTTGCATTGACCAAAATCAGACTGGATGAAAACAGGATGGCGCACGCTTCAGAAATTCTTTTCCAGATCAGGAAACATAATCTGAGATTTTTGGAAATCCCGGTGAATGTTTATTATACAGATTACTCCAGGCGAAAGGGACAAAAAGGAATGGATAGCCTCGGAATATTTATTGATCTAGTTTTGCATAAACTTTTCAGATGACCGATATCCAAATCCTGTTGCTGACAGGTATTCTATTTGTTGCTTTTTATTTTGTGATCAGACTAAGGAAAAGATTGCTTGACCTTGTTTTGATGTTTATTATGTCTGCAGCGGCAATAGTCTTCGTGATTTGGCCCGATCTAACTAATACAATTGCAAAGAAGCTGGGCGTTGGAAGGGGTGCGGATCTAATATTTTATATAAGCATTATTTTATTCTGGTTCGTTGTGTTGAGGCTGTATGTAAGGATCCGAAAGCTTGAGCAAACCTTTACTGAAATGATCCGCAAGAACGCCATTGAGCAGGCGGAAAGGATAAAAACGTGAGTCGTGAATCGTGAATCGTGAGTGTGAAATATTTCTCGCAAAGAAACAAAGGAAGCAAAGGCGCAAAGAGTTAATTTATATTTGCGTCTTTGCAAACTTGGCTCCTTTGCGTGACAAGAATAACAAGCCTAACTTCGTTAACTTCTGATTACTTACTATTCACTTCAGGATCCCATTCTCCTTAAGAAAACTTAATTCAGCCTCACTGATGTCATCGAAAGCATAGTGTTTCAATTCATGGATTAATATTTCATCCAGGGCATCAACAATATTCCTGTATTTCGATTCCATGACAGGCTTTATTATCAGCATCAAATCCTCTGCCTTGAATTTTTTTCCATTCCGTAAGGAAAGCTTTTTTTCTCTGATCAACCTTCCAATTCCTGTTCGCGAATTATAATTCTCGCTTCCATATTTTTTTTCTTTGATGGCTTTCTCAAATTCCCCATGATAATAAAAGATCGTGTTATCATTAAGAGGAATAATAGTTAATGCAACATTATCTCCAACCTTAGTGTCCCTGGCCTTTCCTGCAGGAAGCAACATACTCATCTCGCTTGGCTTGCTCCATGTGGCGCAAAGCATAAAAAAGGTAACTAGTAAGAACCCAAGATCAACCATTGGAGTAAGGTCGATTTTTGTTGAGCGCTTCTTGGATCGGGGTACGCCTACGGCACGCCGGTCATTGCCGGACTCTTGATTGAGCTCTGCCATAATTAAATTATTTTGGAATGAATGGAATATAAATGTGACACAAGACCAATGCTATTCCATAAAAAAGGAGATTTAATCGTGAGTCTGAAATATTTCACGCAAAGAAACAAAGGAAGCAAAGGCGCAAAGAGTCAACCTATGTTTGCGTCTTTGCAAACTTGGCGACTTTGCATGAAAAAATATCTTCTCTAACTTCTGATTACTGACCACTTACCTCCGACTTCGGACTTCTCACTTTCGTCTAAAACTCCGCATTCCCCGGTGTTCTTGGAAAGGGGATTACATCTCTGATGTTGGTCATTCCAGTCACAAACTGGACCATTCTTTCAAAGCCAAGACCGAAACCCGCATGAGGAACGGTTCCGAAACGGCGAGTATCAAGATACCACCAGAGTTCATCAACTGGAATATTCATTTCTTTCATCCTGGATTCAAGTTTTTCTAGTCTCTCTTCACGTTGCGAGCCTCCAACAATTTCCCCAATGCCCGGAGCAAGTATATCCATAGCAGCTACAGTTTTATCATCCTCATTTTGGCGCATATAAAATGCCTTTATCTGCTTGGGATAGTTGTACAGTATCACAGGTTTCTTGAAATGTTTTTCTACCAGGTAACGCTCATGTTCACTTTGAAGATCCATTCCCCAGCCAGTGATCGGGTATTGAAATTTTTTCTTCTTATTATGACCGCTCTCTTTAAGGATGTCAATCGCTTCAGTATATGTTAAGCGCTGAAAGTCGTTCTTGATTACAAAATCCAATTTTTCTAAAAGACCCATTTCACTCCTCTTCTCCTGAGGTAATTGCTTCTCTTCCTCCGCCAACCTTTGTGCAAGGAATTCAAGGTCCTCCTTATTACTCTCTATTGCATGCTGAATAATGTACTTAATGAATTCTTCGGCCAGGTTCATATTGTCTTCAAGATCATGAAATGCCATTTCGGGTTCTATCATCCAGAATTCAGCAAGGTGCCTGGCAGTATTGCTATTCTCAGCTCTGAATGTTGGACCAAAAGTATAAATATCACTAAGAGCTGTGGCGCCCAATTCGCCTTCCAGCTGTCCACTCACCGTAAGATTGGTGCTCTTGCCAAAAAAATCTTCTTTAAAATCTATTGCACCTTCACTGTTTTTGGGAGGGTTATCAAGAGGAAGGGTGGTAACATGGAACATTTCTCCCGCTCCTTCGGCATCGCTCCCGGTAATAATAGGAGTGTGTAGGTAGATAAATCCTTTTTCATTGAAGAACTTATGAATGGCAAATGCAAGCGTATGCCGAACCCTGAAAACAGAACCGAAAGTATTTGTCCGAAAACGGAGATGGGCAATTTCCCTGAGATATTCTAAAGTAGGCCTGTTCTTTAGCTGAAGAGGATAACTGGCAGGATCACTATCGCCAAGGATCTCAACTGAAGAAGCTTTGACTTCCGAACGCTGACCCTTACCCTGGGAGGCCACAAGAATGCCAGTTACCTTCAGTGAAGCACTGTGGGTGATGCGTTTAACAAAATCTGGATCAAATTGGTCAAGTTCAATTACAACCTGCAGATTGGTATTGGTAGATCCATCATTAATGGCAATAAACTGGTTATTCCTGAACGTTCGTACCCATCCCATTAAAACTACTTCCTGACCCACCGGATCTGAAGCCAGCAATTCCTTAATCCTGGTTCGTTTATTGAACATGTCTTGATGTTAAGAGCGGCAAAGATAAGTACCGGGCTGATTTTCGTGGATCATACTGATTTTAGTATCAGTTGTTAAAAACCAAATCAGACAACAATCCCAAGCCAAAATAATTTTTGATTATTCTGTTTTTGCCGTATTATTGCGATGGAATAAGACTTAACGTCAGATCCCATCTAAGCTCATCAGGACTTTCAAGGTTCCGTCACCAATTATCACAAATCAAAATTTACAGTTTCCCGGACCGGTTTAGAATTGATGAATAACCCACAAGTTTTTTTATGTACGATATCCTCCAATTGAACGACATGCTCGTTCCTGAACTGCTTGATATAGCAGATCAACTCAAAATCCCTAACTCCAAAAAATTAGACAAGCAGGACCTGGTTTATAAGATCCTGGACCGACAGGCCGTGTTAGCGAGTGCTGTCAAGAATAGCGCACCTGCAGATGACAAAGGCCGCAAGAAAAGAATTGTAAAAACTACAACCTCCAACTCAACCGAAGAAGCCGTGGTTGAAAGTGGTGATACTGAAGAAAAGCCTAGAAAAGTGGAAGCTAAAAGACCTGATACCCGCAAACCACCAGAGAAGCCAATTCCTGCAAAACGGGGAAGGAAAAAAGAATCTGATCAAGCAACTGAACTTCCTGTTTCGGTAGATACAAACGAGTCTGAGGAAGATGAAGAAGACGAACAAGATGGTCAGGCGCAACAGATTCCTGCAGAAAAAGAACAGGTGGCTGAACAAAAGGAACATCCTCAGGGACCTGGATTCCAGGAAACACCAAAGCAATATCCACCCCGTCGTAATGATGTTTTCAATATTGAATTCGATGGAGTAATACTTGCTGAAGGTGTTTTGGAAATGATGCCGGATGGTTATGGATTCCTTCGCAGCAGCGATTACAACTATCTTTCTTCGCCAGATGATGTTTATGTTTCTCCTTCTCAGATCAAATTGTTTGGACTGAAAACTGGAGATACAGTATATGGGGCAGTACGTCCTCCAAAAGAAGGCGAAAAATATTTTGCATTACTGAAGGTTGAAACAATCAATGGCAAATCACCGGAAGAAGTAAGAGATCGTGTGCCATTTGATTATCTCACCCCTCTCTTTCCATATGAGAAATTGAATCTCTTTACAACTCCTGACAATTACTCAACCCGCATTATGGATCTATTTACCCCTATAGGTAAAGGCCAGCGTGGATTGATAGTTGCCCAACCAAAAGTTGGTAAAACAGTTTTGTTGAAAGAGGTTGCCAATGCAATTGCCGCAAACCATCCAGAGGTTTATCTGATGGTCGTTCTTATTGATGAGCGTCCAGAAGAGGTAACTGATATGGAAAGAAGCGTCAGAGCGGAAGTTATTGCCTCAACATTTGATGAACCGGCCGAAAAACACGTAAAGGTTTCAGCCATTGCGTTGCAGAAAGCAAAACGCCTGGTTGAATGCGGTCATGATGTAATGATCCTGTTGGATTCAATTACACGTCTCGCCCGCGCACACAATACCGTTGCACCTGCGAGCGGAAAAGTATTGAGTGGTGGTGTTGAAGCTAACGCGATGCAGAAACCAAAACAATTTTTTGGAGCTGCCAGAAAAATAGAAAATGGCGGATCACTTACTATCCTCGCTACCGCGCTGATTGAAACTGGATCCAAGATGGATGAAGTAATATTTGAGGAGTTTAAGGGTACAGGTAATATGGAATTACTTCTCGACAGACGCCTTGCAAACAGGCGCGTGTTCCCAGCTGTTGATGTAGTTTCTTCTTCAACCAGGAGAGATGATCTTCTGTTAGAGAAAGAAGTACTCACAAGAGTTTATGTGCTAAGAAATTTCCTTGCCGATATGAATCCTGAAGAAGCAATGAGCGAAATGCTTAAACGCATGAGAGGAACGAAGGACAATTATGAGTTTCTTGCCAGCATGAATGGGTAGTGGGGGTAAATCTCAAGATCCAAACACCAAATAAAATAAGAATTCAACCGCAAGAAAACAAAGACGCGAGGGAACGCCAGGATTCTTAGCGTGAAATATTTTTACCGCAGAGAATAAGAGCACGCAGAGAATCCGCAGGGAAAAATCTTCATTTTACATTTTGCATTATAAATTTTCAATTCATCCCATTTAATATTTTCTCTTCTTTCTTTGGAAATTGATATTTGGATCTTGGTAGTTTTAATAGTACTTACCTACTCGCATATTCAAATCGTCTTACGAAATTGCTTTTCTCTCTCAGGGAAACTTGAAGAAGAATCGGAATATCGGCTTGTTGTTCACCAGACTTTCCTGCCAGAACCAGCGTTGAATCATTCAACCAAAATCCATGATCGATAGTGGTGCCTGGACCTGAATAGAATATCCTTCTCCTTTTGTTAGTTTCCAGATCAATTACGGCAACTTCACTATCTGGTTCTCCTGAGGCAATCTTTGTTTCACCTTTCTTATTCCTGCTAACCATTGTACCATAACTGCCGAGGTCAAGTACCTTTTTCTGATCTGGTGAATAGACCAGGACTGTTTTATAGGTCTTCAAAAAATCACCTTCTAATTTTTGTGTACTGATTATAAGGGAATCATCAACCCAATTATCTGCATATGCGAACTTGGATAGACTTGAATCTCTTGCCTTCGTGGTTTGGATGAGCCAGGGCTTGATATCGTTACTGATAGTTTGAATGAACTCAGTAGAGGTGTCCACTCCTGAATAACTTACTACAGTATCTGAAGAAACTTCCGTGCTATCTGCTGCTTCAGCCTCCTGCTGTTTATCCGTGCCAGAATTGCAAGCAATCAGAATTGAGAAGGCCAGTATTACCAGATAATATTTCATCTTCCAATTTATTAAACTCAGGACAATTATCCTGCCGCTTTGGATTAATTTGCAATATGCCCATCGAAAATACTTCTGATAAACAAACCATCATTCAGGCCCTAGACGAGCGGGTAACTGAATTCATTCAATTTATTGGAAAGCTTGATGAGAAAGGATTCAATTTTGCCCCTCCGGGGAAATGGACAGCCGGGCAGCATCTTGATCATCTGATTCGGTCAATCAAGCCATTGAATCTTGCCTATGGCCTGCCTCCATTCATTTTAAGATGGAAGTTTGGTTCTGCAAACCGTCCTTCTAAAACTTATCAGGGGCTGGTAGAAAAATATAAGTCGAAGTTGGGTGGAGGTGGAAAAGCCAAGGGGCAATTCATTCCATCAGAAATTGATTTCCCTAAAAAGCAGGAGTTGATGGATCTGTATGCAGAACAGAAAAAAAAGCTCTGCAAGAAAATTGCGGGGTTCAAGGAAAAAACTCTCGACACACATATTCTACCACATCCGCTGCTTGGGAAGCTTACTCTCCGGGAGATGCTTTTTTTTACGATCTACCACAATGAGCATCATCTCGGGCTTCTAAGAAACGAAGAATATAAGCTTAACCGCTAAGGCCCCAAGAGTGATTTGAAAATTTGAGAATTTGAAAATTTGAAAATCTCATTCAAAAAATTCCAATTGTTCAATTGACACGGAAGGGGCAACTATAAAAGTTATTGTATGCGTAGGATCAACGGCCCTTTTCCTACATTTTCAAATTTTCAAATTCTCAAATTAGCCTATCGATTTTCCCCGCAAGTTTCCTGTCCTTCTCGGTCACAATATCACCCGCATCATGCGTGGAGAGCCACACTTCTACCTTGTTATAAACATTCGTCCAGAGTGGATGATGATCCATTTTTTCAGCTTCCAGTGCAACCCTCGTCATAAATGCGAAGGCTTCTGAGAAATTCTTGAATTCAAATTTTCTGTATAGTGAATTGTTTACTTCCTGCCACATAGTAATTAATTGAAGTTAAAAAATGAGATTGGCCTTGTTGCGTATCATATTAGGAGTAACCTCGGTAACAAGCTGAACGCTATTGATGGATTTTATCAATTCTGAGATTTCCTTCATCTCATGGTGAAGGTTGTCATCACCCTTCATCATCCACAAATAATCCAGATGCCGAAATTCAGGAAGTAAGTATTCTCCATCAAACTGATTGTTGTATAGATAATGGCTGCAGGACGCATGGGGAACCTGGTATTCATAAACCGCAAAGAAATACTGGCGACCTTTTTTACTTAATTGAATCTCGATTTCATTATTTAACCTGAAATTGAATCTTAGCCTTTGATTCAGCTGCCAGCAGAGTTGAAAATGCTTGATGGGAGCAACAATTCCAAGTAGCTGTGTGTTTTCGAAAAAGTCTGTGGCTAGTTCGTCAATATTCAGTCGCAGTTTCATCAATCATCAAAATTGAACAGTAGTTTCAACCGTTTCCTTTCCTCTCTGGACCTTCACTTTTGTTGTATCCCCTTTGTTGAATTTTCCCAATGCCTGCATGTAGGTCTCCATTGAAGTTACAGGGTAATTGCCCAATTGCAGGATAATGTCACCGGTCTTGATACCTGCCTTCTGCGCAGGTCGATTTTCTGAAACTCCATCTACTCTCAAGCCAGTTCCGCTAAAAGTATAATCAGGCATAATGCCCATTGTAACATTCATCCTGGGTGAATTGGATGCAGTCATTGTTTCCCGGGTTGGGGTGAAGGCAAGCTTCCCGGATTTATTATTTTTTTCTATGATCTGGTAGATAAAATTTATGATCATAAGCTGACCTGTGTAATTAACTTTTTCAGCATCATCTGATGGTCGGTGGTAATCAGTATGCAATCCTGTGAAGAAGAACAGGACAGGAATATTTTTGCGATAGAATGAAGTATGATCGCTTGGCCCTGTGCCACTGGAATCATATTTCAACTTGAAATATTTGTTTTGAACAGAGGAGATTGTTTTAGGCCAGGTTGGAGAAGTGCCAATTCCACCAATGGTTAAGGTTTTGCTTGAATCATTTAATCTGCCCACCATATCCAGGTTGATCATATAATCAGTCCCGGCAATATCTACAGTAGGATGCTCTGTGAAATATTTTGAACCGAATAATCCCAATTCTTCACCTGAGAATGCAATGAATAAATAATTGTTTGATTTCAGTTTAGACAGCTTCAGCATTCTTGCAATTTCAATCAGGGCTGCTGTTCCGCTGGCGTTGTCATCTGCTCCATTATGAATTTGCGTGACATCATTTCGCAACATTGAATTTCCATCTTCACCATATCCAAGGTGATCAAAATGGGCGCCCAGGATGATCGTGTTAGCCGCACCGTTATCAATATAACCTATCACATTATTTCCAGTCCTCGTTTTTTCTCCCGTTTCAATCTTGAACTGCGTGTGAATACTCTCTGATTCATCCTTCAAATATTTTGAAGACGCTTCCCTGGTAATATAAAGGATAGGAATAGTGGTTAGGGGTGAACGATCTTTTCTATTGAAGGCTAATTCGTCCGACTTTGCAGATGAATTATGTAAGATCAATGCAGTAGCTCCCTTGCCTGCCACTTCGGATGCATATTGTTTTATCCTTGCTTCCAGATCAAAATGCGGATTGGCAGAATTCTCCTCAATCCATTCCTTTATGTCAATAAACCATGGAACTCCATTCTCCCTTAAAGCGATAGCCGGACTTGCATCAATGCTAGAATTTGCGCTAAATGCGAGGGGGAAATAATCCTTATTGAGTTTAAGCTCTGCTCCATTCAACTTCAGAAAGCTGGACGGCTTTACTTCTCTGCCATCACTGATTGGGAAACTTTGCAACCATTTCTGGTCATCACCTTTAGGCTGCAATCCTATTTTTTGAAATTGCTGACTGATGTATTCTGCTGCTAATGCTTCACCCTGGCTACCTGCGCGCCTTCCTTGCAACTTGTCGCTGGCCAGATATGTAACATGCGATTGAAGAGATTGAATAATTGCCTTATCAGCCTTTTTTAATTTTTGGGAATTGGCTGAAACAACAAGTTGTAAACCGAGAAACAGAAGGAAAATTTGTTTATGCATATAAGGCATTTGGGGACCTCTATGCAAAAGTATGCCGGACAACCCGATATTGAATGCCCAAGCGGGTTTTGAGAAAAATTTAATTCTTCAATAACCGGTTCTTGACGCCGTATCTGCATTCTTTTCCTTTACTTTTGCAGATTGGCCTTTTTTGAACGGCAGGCATTTTCCTGGCGTGGATTTCCCGACTTAACCGTAAACCCTCCTGCTCAGATGCAGGTTGTAATTGTAAATTTTTTAGATGGCTTTACCGCACCTGATCAAGTACGTTTACACTAATGGAACTGATGAAGTGATCCGACGAGGAAAGAAAATTCACGCGATCGGTTTTGTGGAATTAATAGAATTTGATGAGCTTCTGGATGCGGTAACCTTTCGGGTCAAGGATGATAGTTACTCCACTTTCTATAAGGTCAGCATTCAGAAATTCAAGGATCCAAAGACTCTTTCAGTTCGGTGCAGTTGTCCATACAACCTTGGGGACATCTGCAGACATGAAGCCGCAGCACTGATCCAGCTTCAGGAAATGTTAGATAAGAACCTGCTTAAGGCCGAAGCGGTGGAATATGACCAGCGTCACACGGTTGTGAAGATGAAATTCATTGATCTGAAAACAATTCGGTTGCTATCCGGTCAAACAACATTTACTGCTGCTGAACAGTATTTGCGTACCCAACGGGCCAGCATAGAGGCGGCCAAGGACGAACTTGTTAAAGCTGTTGTGACTATTGAAGGGGTAGATTACATGGTTGTTATCAGGAAGAACGAAGAAAGAAATTTTGACACCAGTTGTGATTACGAGGATAAAGATCATCCACTCTGTCTTCCAAAAGTGATAGTCTTTCTTCAACTTCTACATTCATTCGGGCCCTATTATTTCGATTCAATCAGAAATTGGGACAAAGAAAAAAATAAACTCCTTGAGGCATATGGATATACTTTGTCCGATAACCTATCAGGAAAGTTTGAATTCTCCTATAAGGACGGCAAGCCTTTTCTTCGGGTTTTGGATACCAGCATAAAAAGAATAAATCCACTTGAAGCGGCTAAGCGAAGGATGTATGAATCGCCAGTTTCGGATAGTTCGCTCACAGAAGTTGAAGAAGCGCAGGTTGCACCTAGCACACAGAGAATCGGAGTTGTCTTTAATCTTAACAGTACTACCTATCCGGGATTTAAGATTGAGGCCGTAAGCGGAGAAGCCAACGAAGGATTTACTGGATATACAGGGAGGATCGAAAAACTGGACCTTTCAAAATTTGTTGAAACTGCTAACTATAACGAAGCAGACAAACAACTTCTCTCCTCACTCCGCAAACTCCAGGAGACAGAAGTAACCAAATATCTGAACCGGAATTCTCCTTTCAGTGGTATTTGGGAAAATATTATTCAGCATGAAACGGATGAACTTCCAGATGAGACGAAGCAGTTGATGATGGAATATCTTCATCCAAAACTCAAAAAAACCTTAGTAGACCTTTCATCAAGTCCCTTTGTTTTTTTTCAGAATGAAAAGAAAACTTTTCGCACTGAAAATCTAAAGCCGATATCTATTTCGCCTGAAACAATATCTCCAGAATTCAGTGTAAAAAGGGAAAATGAATCTGTAATAGTCACTTGTAACACGCGGATTAATGGAAGTCCTGTTGCGTTAAGTGAGAATATGATCAACGGAAGTCTTGTATTTATCTATCAAAAAACCGTGTACCAGTGGCAAAAGGAAGCTGATGTTTTATTGGTTGAAAAATTCCTGCCTGATGGACAATTACGTTTCACAAAGGAGGAATGGCCAGCTGAATTAGTGCAGTTTGTTCTGCCATTAACCCGAAATTACCAGGTGAATTTTGATCGCAGTTTTATTCATGAAATAAAATCTGGAGAGCCAGAGAAGAAGGTTTTACTGCAGGAGAAAGGTGATTACCTGCTATTTCAACCCATATTCAGCTATAAAGGTTTTGAAACAAGGCCCGGAGGCAAGGATGAATTGACGCTGCCGGACAATGGGAAAGTGATCATTGTTAAGCGCGATAAGAATCTGGAATTGCAGTTTGTTGAAAAGCTGGAATCTCTTCATTCGAACTTCATTCATCCTGAGGAGTCGATGAATCTTGCTTTAAGAGGAAGTGATGTTTTGAAAAATAATTGGTTCTTCTTGTTTGTTGATGCCATGAAGGAAATGAAAGTTCCTGTCATGGGATTCGAAGCACTAAGGAATTTTCGGTTCAATACTGCAAAACCGCAAACCAAGGTTCACATAAGTAGCCATACAGATTGGTTTGATGCTAAAGTGGACATTGTGTTTGGAGAACAGCACGTTGGAATTGCAGACATCAAGAAAGCCTTATCCAATAGGCAGCAAGTAGTTCAGCTGGCAGACGGGACTCTGGGTGTGTTGCCAGAGGAATGGATAAAGAAATATTCTCTTCTTTTCAGAGTAGGTGAAGGGAAAAACAATCAACTGAGGTTGTCAAAATATCACCTCAGTGTTGTTGATGAATTATATGAGAACAGGGATGAAGAAGAATTGGTGCTTCAACTGGAAGAAAAGTATGAACAATTAAAATCCTTTAAGAAGATCCGTGAGATTCCTGTACCGGAGCATCTTGATAAGATCCTGAGGCCTTACCAGGTTCACGGGTATCATTGGATAAACTATTTACAGGACATTGGATGGGGTGGCATTCTTGCTGATGATATGGGATTAGGTAAGACGGTTCAGGCCCTAAGCTATCTTGAGTATTATGTAAATACACGTGGCACTCTTAAGGCCCTGGTTGTTTGCCCCACCACACTAATGTTCAATTGGGAAAATGAGATCAAGAAATTTACACCTTCACTCACATACCATATTCATCATGGCGGTGACAGGAACCGGATGAAAGAAAAATTCGGAGAAGTAAATGTGATCATCACTACTTACGGAACTCTTAGGAGTGATATCAAAATGCTTGTTGAGATACCTTTTGACTATGTAATTCTTGATGAATCCCAGGCAATCAAGAATCCTGCAAGTAAAGTGGCAAGGGCAGCAAGTCTTTTAAAAGCCAGACATAAGCTATGCCTTAGCGGTACTCCGTTACAGAATAACACATTTGACATATACGCCCAGATGAATTTTCTTAATCCGGGCATGCTGGGCAGTATTGATTTTTTCAAGCAGGAATTCGCGATTCCGATCGATAAATTCGGTGAACCTGAAAGAAAGGACCATCTCAGAAAACTACTCTATCCATTCATACTTCGCAGGACCAAGGAACAGGTGGCGAAAGACCTTCCCGAAAAAACCGAGACCATTTTATTCTGCGAAATGGAAAAAGAACAGAGAGATATCTATGAGGCTTACCGGGATGATTATCGCGACAAAATATTGGGAACGATCGAATCACAGGGAATTCAGAGGTCTCAGCTAACCATCCTCCAGGGTCTCATGAAACTTCGGCAGATATGTGATTCACCTGCCATTCTAAATGAAACTGAAAAGTTTCCAAACCATTCAATCAAATTGGATGAATTGGCAAGGGAAATCACTGAGAATATCGGGGACCATAAAGCATTGATATTTTCTCAATTCCTGGGGATGCTTGCTCTGATAAAGGAAAAACTCAGAGAACAAGAAGTTGATTTTGAATATTTTGATGGCAGTACATCCGCCATTGATAGAGAAAAAGCAATACAAAGATTTCAGGGCGACGACAATTGCCGGGTTTTCCTGATATCGCTCAAGGCTGGTGGCGTCGGACTTAATCTTACGGCAGCTGACTACGTTTACATCGTAGACCCATGGTGGAATCCTGCGGTTGAGCAACAGGCCATCGACCGGACACATCGGATCGGACAAACAAAAAATATTTTTGCTTACAGGATGATCTGTAAGGATACAATTGAAGACAAGATCCTACAGCTCCAGGATCGCAAACGCACCCTTGCTAAGGAATTGATTGCTGATGATGAAGGCTTTGTGAAGGCATTGAGCAAGGAAGACGTTGAGTATCTCTTTAGCTAAACGAAGTCCAGAATACGCGGTCGGAAGTCGGAAGTCAGAATATGTTTCCCTTCAGACCTCCGACCTCTGACTTCAGCCTTCCTCTCCCCTTTGGCCAAGTTTGTGCAGGAATTCCTTTAAATCAGCGTCTAACCCGCTATTACAGAATGCACACCCAATTTTATGCGGAGAATATTTACACTCTTGGCTCTTAGTCTCTTGACAATTGCAGGATTTTCACAGACAGGTTCAATAAAAGGAAAGATCATTGACACAACCTTTAAAGAAAAGCTAAGTGAGGCAACGGTTTCTGTTTTGAATCCGAAAGATTCAACGCCCGTTTCTTTTGCAGTAGCAGATAAGGATGGTGCATTTCTAATAAAAAACCTTGATACAGGCTCCTATAGATTATTGATAACCTATCAGAGCTATCGTCCGCTAAGCAAGCTTTTTAAGATAACAAACGATTCTTCAGCTGTAGATTTTGGGACCATTTACATGGATAAGTCGAGCGTTTTGCTACAGGAAGTTGTAGTTGAGCGTCCACCCATCACCGTGAAAAAAGATACAGTTGAGTTCAACGCGTCCTCTTTCAAGACGAAACCAAATGCTACTGCCGAGGACCTTCTTAAGAAAATTCCAGGGGTTCAGGTAGACAAGGACGGCAATGTAAAAGCCCAGGGTGAAGACATCCAAAAGGTTTACGTGGATGGAAAAGAGTTCTTTGGTAATGACCCCAAACTTGCAACAAAGAATATTACTGCAGACATGATTGAGTCTGTCCAGGTGTTTGATGATATGAGCGACCAGGCAAAATTCAGTAAGATCGATGATGGAAGTCGTGCCAAGACATTGAATATTAAATTGAGGAAAGACAAGAGGAAAGGTTATTTCGGAAGAGGAATTATCGGTGGGGGCACAAATGACCGATACGAATCCAGCATTACGTTCAATAAATTTAATGGGGACAGACGGTTTTCTTTCGTTGGCGCATCCAATAATTTAAACAAACAGGGCTTTAATTTCTCCGATATAGTCACCAACATGGGTGGATTTGGAGGGCAAGGTGGCGGAGGAAATTTTGGAGGTGGAGGCGGTGGTGGTAATATCCGTGGTGGCGGGGGCGGGAACTTTGGAGGTGGAGGTGGAAATAATCGCGGTGGCGGAGGAAATTTTGGAGGTGGCGGCGGCGGATTTAATTTCGGAAGCGGTGGAAATGGGATCACCCGTAATACATCTGCGGGATTGAATTACACTGACAAGTGGGGATCAAAGGTGGATGTAGCAGGAAGTTATTTTTACTCAAATAGCGATACAAGAACAGAACGCACAAGTCTCAGGCAAAGCTTTTTTGCAAATGATTCAACGGCTTTGCAGGATCAGCAAACGGTTTCCAGGAACAAAAATGAAAATCATAGGTTCAATCTGAGAATGGAATACGCGATCGATTCCATGAACTCATTATTGATAACACCAAGTTTTGTAAAGCAACATTCTACTTCATCAAGTTTTGATTCAATCGAGACCAGAGCGGTCAAAGGAAATCTTGACTATCGCGCAGCGTTGAGGTCAATAAGAAATGATAACCTTAGAGATGGATTGAACTTTAATAACAACGTACTTTATCGTCATAAATTCAGGAAACCTGGAAGAACAGTTACAATTGGATGGGTTACCTCAGTGAATAACAGTGATGGCGAAGGGATCAATTATGCACCTTATATATTTTACAATCCAGACAGTTCCATTGCGCGCATAAGAAATCAGGACTTGAAAACTTTTCAGAATACTCGCAGCACAAACAATATTTTGAGCGCGTCCTATACTGAGCCGATCGGAAAAAATAAACTTCTTGAATTCAATTACGCATACACAAAAAGTCATAGCACATCAGACCGAAGAGCATTTGACCGGAATGCGGTAGACAGTCAGTATAATATTGTCAACACTTCGCAAACCAATTTTTTCGATAATAATTACGAGGTTGGCAGATATGGAACCAATTTCAGGGTCCAAACTGCCAAATATAGTTTTCAATTGGGAGTAGGAATGCAGCATTCAGTTCTGGATAATTTTAGTCGGAGGAAGAAAATTGATAATACAGATAGTATAATTCTAACTAAACAAACGTTCAATAATTTTTATCCTACTGCCAATTACACTTATAATTTCACACGTACCAAGACACTTAGAATTTTTTATCGCGGTCGGACCAATCAGCCAAGCATAAGCCAATTGCAGGATGTCCCAGATTTTACAGATCCACTGTATATAAGAACGGGTAATCCAAACCTGCAACAGGAGTTCACGAATAATATCAATGTCAATTTTAACTCATTCAATCCCGCAACCTTCAGATTTATTTCTGCCAGTCTGAGGTATGAGAATACTTTGAATAAGATTGTGAATGGTGTTTCTGCCGTTGAGCCAGGATCAGGTATCCCAGGAAGTGGAACAGGAATTCAGGGAGTGCAGCTCATCAGGCCAGTAAATATGGATGGAGCTTTTCAGGCATCCTCTTTTCTTACGCTGGGTATTCCCTTAAAGAAAATGAAAGGAAGTAATATTAATTTCAATAATTCGGTGAACTACTATAAGGACATTAGTTTATTGAACAATGTCACTAATACTTTGAAGAATTTAGTTGTTACACAGTCAGCGGGCGTCAATCTGGATATAAAACAGAAATTGAATTTGGGCCTTAATGCCTCTGTAGCGTATAATTCAGTAAACTATTCTGTTCAGGATACGATGAATCAACGATACTTTACCCAGACATATTCTGCCGATATCAACTATACCACAAAAACAAACACTGTTTTCTCAACAGATTTCGATGTTTTTGTAAACTCCGGCAGGTCTGATGGATTTAATCAAACAATTCCGTTGTTGAACGCAAGCATCGCGCAACAATTATTTAAGAAGAAGAATGGCGAATTGAAGTTTTCTGTGAATGATATCTTTAATCAGAATCAAAGTATCAGTCGCACAGTTGCAGAAAATTACATCGTTGATACCAGGACAGTAGTATTGAAAAGATATTTCATGCTCACCTTCACCTATAACTTAAATCGCGCAGGCAATCCAAATCAGCGCCAGGGCGGCCCTCAAATGCCAAGGCAAATTGAGAGAATGCAGAGAGGCAATTAATTAAATTTCAAAGTCCGAATTCGAATTGGAAGAAGGGGAGAATCTATTCTTTTTAGCAGTTTTGCTACATGTGGTAAATATTGCGGTTAATTCTCTTGCTTCCTTGAGTAGTGGCTCAATTAGTTCTAGTGCGGCATTGTTTGTATCCGGTAGAATTCCCAGCCAGAATGTGGTTTCATCTGCTTCTTCCTCAACTATTCCAATTTTTGATATGAATTCAGCTTTGGATCGTGCCCTGCATGCTGCTCTATAATTTGCTGCAATTGAGGAAGCTGATCTTCCAAGTTGATTAGAAATTATATTAGCGCTCTTCCGAGTGGGTAACTTATCAATAAAATTTAGAACATCAATCGAAAATTTCCTTGTTCGAATCTTCAAGTCTCTTTCCATATGAAATTTCAATAAAAGTACATATGGATCCCAGCCCACGAATCAGTGGTTTTCTGAAAAACAAAGTGAATTTTCCCAATTTCTCAATCGCACTTTTCCAAATTAAAAAGTCCCGCCTTGCGACGGGACCAGCACATACATACTAAGTGGTTTCAGAGGTAAGTGCTAAGAGGTGAATTATTATCTTTTAGTGGAATCTTCTTTTATGAACTGCAGACTTGCCCAGGGGTGATTGGCCTGAGACCAATACAGACAGGAGGCTGGTAAGCAATAGCGAAACATTCGCCCCGGATGGCCTGTAATGCTCCTTTAAGATCTTTGCCTTCTGCGTGTCATAGTACATGTTATTCTTTTTCATCGCGATATTGGTTAAAGAGGTTACGACTGGGATTAACTACGAAACAACGCAATAATCCGTAGTTTATTTTGACCAGAGATGTTAAAAAATTACCGTTCATCCCTATTGTATAAAACAGTTGTTTACTGTATTTTACGTCAAATCCTCTTCAGATGAAAAACGCGACGATTGCCTTATTCCTCCTCCTTGCGTCCTTCAGACTATCTGCTCAGGATGTTTTTGCGAATCAAACTACTTCAGCTTTGGAGAAAGTCCTTAGGGATTTTCCTAACCAATTCAAGAATATAAAGGGTGCCTTGATCATTCAGAATCCACAGGCCATCGATTATGAATCTAATATCAGAATTCCAGGATCGCTATCATGCATCGTTACCAGACATAATTCCGGGAAGAAAGAAGTTGTAAGCTGGAAAGCTGACCTTTTTGAATTTGAAGAATTCGGTCAGGCTTTTTCAAAATATAAAGAGCTCTTCGGCCAGATAAAAAATACAATCATTAAAGTTGAAGGTGAAAAGCCTTACATACTGAACGGTCATTTCAAAAATCCTGAGGAAAGCAAACGCTTTCATTCAATACTCTTTCAATTAATTCCCTCAACCGGGCAATTACAGAATGTAAAAGTGGAGCTGGTCATGCAATACCAAATGCCACTCTGGAAATTGGCCATCCTGGTTTACGACCGCGACAGGGCAGATGATGAAAAGGGATTTATCATCGAGCAATAGGGTTTAAGAATTTAACCGCCAAGACGCCAAGGCGCAAAGAAACGCAAGGACTTTCGTGAGACGTGAATCGTGAGTCGTGAGAATCCCATTCCTTATCTAACTTCTGACTTCAGACTTCAGACATCTGACCTCCGACTTCGTTTCGTCAAACATTAACCTTCATTAACATTAAACAAAGGCTGCTTAACCTGCTTTGGAATTAAGTAAGAATATTTTCGTACTGGATCACCTGATCGAAAAACAACAGTATGAAAAAACTCTATTGCCTTTCTGTTTCTGTATTTCTGCTAACAGTGGTTGTCTTTGGACAGGAAAAAGGTAGCATCAAGGGAACCTTAATGGATACTGCTTCAAAACAATCTGTACCTGATGCCACGATCACCATTCTTCTTGCAAAGGATTCTTCACTTGTTACATTTGCCAGAAGCAACAAGAGCGGAGTATTCAATGTTGGCTTTCTTGACAAAGGAAGTTATCGTCTTCTTGTTACCCATATCGGGTATCGCAATCACTCTCGATTTTTTGAGATCACGGAAAATAATCGCTCCCTGGATCTTGGATACGTAGTCTTGAATAATAAGAGTTCAGTCCTGGATGAGGTAACAGTCTCCCAGGAAAAAGCTCCCGTAACACTCAGAAACGATACTGTTGAATTCAATGCAGGATCTTTCAAGACAAAACCCAATGCTGTGGTAGAAGATCTTCTTAAAAAATTACCGGGAGTGCAGGTTGATAAGGACGGTAAGGTTAAAGCAAATGGAGAAGAAGTGAAAAAGGTATTGGTGGATGGAAAGGAATTCTTTGGAAATGATCCGAAGGTGGCCACGAAAAATCTGCCAGCTAATATTGTCGATAAAGTCCAGGTGTTTGACAAGAAATCAGATCAATCGCAGTTCACAGGGTTCGATGATGGAAATAGTGAAAAGACCATCAATCTTACTTTAAAGCCTGATAAGAAAAATGGAATGTTTGGAAGAGTCTCTGGAGGAATTGGGAACAAAGACAGATACCAGGGAAACCTGAATCTAAATCAATTCAAAGGCGAGATGCAGATGTCTGCAATCGGAATGGCAAATAATACCAATAAGCAAGGCTTTTCATTCATGGACATCCTGAATTTCACAGGTGGATTGGGAGGCCCGGGAGGGGGAAGGGGACAGATCGAAATTAATGGAGGAGGATTGCCAATGCAGGGAAATGCCAATAACTCAATCACCACTACTCATGCAGGCGGATTGAATTTCAACGACACCTACAATAAAAAGGTACAGATCAACGGAAGTTATTTTTTCAGCAATATCCGTGACAGGATCGAACAACGCACGAACCGTCAATATATATTACCTGGTAATTCTTTCACCCGCGTTCAGGACGCTCTATCGCTGAGAAGCAGTGAAAGCCATAGGTTAAATTTCAGCAGTGATTATAAGATCGATTCAATGAATTCTATCAAAATAACTTCATCAGCTAATATTCAAGACACAAAATCGGCAGGCAAGAGCAATTATATATCCACAAGGTCCAGCGGAAGTATCATAAACGATGGATTCACTAACACTAACTCAACTTCTGACGGTTATAGCTGGAATAGCAGTGCATTGTGGCGACATAGGTTTGCCAAGAAGGGAAGGACATTCTCCGCGAACCTGAATTTTAATTTATATAATGGCGATAACACAAATGACATCAATTCAATTACGCGGTTCTATAAAACCGATGGGAATTTCAATTTCGCGGATTCAATTGACCAGATAAATGATCAGGATACAAGGACAGAAAGCATGGGAGCTGTACTTAGTTATACTGAGCCACTTTCAAAAAAGTCCCTGCTGGAATTCAATTATAATGTAAACCAAAGCAGATCAAACTCAGGTCGTGAAACTTTTGACATTGACCGGCTTACCGGCAAATATGATAACAGAAATGATCTTTTAAGTAACCAATTCGATAACACGTATAGTTATAATCGGGGAGGTGTTAACTGGCGATATCAGGGCAAAGGATTTAATTTTTCGTTGGGAAGTGCAATCCAGCAGGCATCACTCAACACGGAGTTTCATTTCATGGGCAGGGATAGCTCATTGCAAAAATCCTTTGTGAATTTTTTGCCCAATGCACAGCTTCAGTATAACATCAATAAGTATAAAAACATACGGTTCAATTTCTATAGCTCTACACGTCAACCATCTGCCGCCCAGCTAAATCCTATAGTAGATGTTTCTGATCCATTGAATATACGGGTAGGTAATCCTGAGCTGACGCAGGAATATATTAAGAGGATGCAGTTCAATTATGCGGCATTTGATCCATTTCGCAGAACAAGCTTTTTTTCAATGTTGAATTTCACATCGACCAATAACCGTATTGTTAACTACGACCTTCTGGACGTACAAGGCATCAGGAACACTTCGTATACAAATGTTGATGGAGTTTATAACATGATGGCTGTAACAAGCTGGGGTTTTCCAGTCAAGGCTCTTAAGAGTAATGTGAATCTTAATACCAATTTTAATAAAAACAGAAACATCAATTTCATAAATACCCAAAAGAATATCATTAATACCTGGAATTTATCAGAGGAAGCAAATATTAATTTTTTGCACAAAGAAGTAATTGATCTAACAGTGGGGGCAAACGTCAGTTATAATTCAGTTCGCTATTCTCTGCCGGGTCAAAACAATACTAACTATTGGAATCAGGAATATTCCCTGGACATGAATATTTATTTTCCTCACGGATTCAGTCTTGCAAGTGAATACTCCTTCATCCGGAATACTGGCTATTCCACAGGATTCAACACAAACGTATCGCTTTGGAATGCTGGAATTTCCAAACAGATGTTCAAGAATAAAAAAGGGGAGATCAAGCTGCAGGTATTTGATCTGCTGAATGAGAATATCGGCATCAGCAGAAATGCTAATCAGAATTATATTGAGGATGTGCAGACAAAAATCCTCAATCGGTACTTCCTGGTAAGTTTTACTTATAATATTAGTCGCTTTGCCGGTAAGGAATTACCCGTTCAAAAAGGAAATAATATTCAGATCATAGGTGAAAGGAACAGGATGTGATCTGCAACTGTCATTGATTAGAACTGGCACTGTTTTAGTAACTGATACCATAAGTTCTTTTGCCGCAGATCCGGACCTGGAACAATGATCAGATCAATCGTTAAGGTTGCGAAAATCATCTGAACCTACTCCATGGATCACGGTAATATCCAACCACCTTCTTTAACAGGCAGGTGGTTTTTTATTGGGCATAATATTTTAAAGGAATTCTTAAAATCAAACTTATGGATATGGGCCTGGAAAACTCACGCAACAATATTCAGGGCGAAAAAAGCCTTCATAAAGAACAGAAGAATCCAAAGGATTTGCAGCAAGACCAGGATCAGCCAGCAGAAGGTGAAGGGCAGATCAACCAGGGAGGCAAACAGTTTACTGGTTCTTCTACTGATCAGCAGACTACCAAGACGGGAGTTCCCTCTATGAGTGATAACGTGACGGATGAAGACTCAGAAGTCTGAGATCGGAAGTCTGAGGTCTGAAATCAGTAGTCAGAAGTTAAAGAAGTTAGCGGAGAATAGATTCTCACGATTCACGTCTCACGGGTCACGACAATCCTTGCGCTTCTTCGCGTCCTGGCGGTTAAGTATTTAGATTTTGGTAATTAAAGAATGGCGAAATTTCCTGTCATCATCTTCATTCTGGCTTGCTGTTGGTCTTGCAGCAGCCCTGGCTTACTTCGTAAGAAACAAAGCCCACACCAGGAGTATGCAGAGAAACTCACTGAAGCTGGATTGAAACAAACAACAATTGGTAATACCTGGTTCCTGGTAGCCGAAGAGAGTCTCGCGAAACCAATTAGGATTTCAACACCATATAAAGAAACCGGATACTTTCCTGCCGAAAAACCCACTGCAGTTGGACTCAGGTTCAAAGCAACAAGAGGAGTGAAACTCAAAATAAGGTTGGAGAAAAAACCAGCTACAAATTTCCCTCTTTACCTGGACCTATGGAGAACGATAGAAAACTCTTCCAAGCCCGATTTTCTGATGACTGCAGATACAACTACCAATCAAATTGACCTGGAGGTGGAAACGAGTGGAGATTATCAGGTTCGCTTGCAACCTGAACTTCTTGTTGGAGGCGAATATACTTTGACAATCACCACCGGGCCATCACTGGCATTTCCTGCAAAAAAAGGAAACATACAAAGCGTGTGGGGAGATTCAAGAAGTGGAGGTGAAAGGACGCATGAAGGGATCGATATTTTTGCCCCTAGAAAAACACCTGCTTTAGCTGCAGCAAGTGGCAGGGTTACCAGGGTAAATGAAAATACTCTAGGCGGCAAGGTTGTTTGGCTTCGGCCTTCGCAGAAAAATTATACGCTCTATTATGCTCACCTCGATTCACAAATGGTTCAAGATGGCCAGGATGTACAAATTGGAGATACGATTGGCTTAATAGGTAATACCGGCAATGCCATAACCACAACTCCGCACCTTCATTTCGGGATCTATGGTTTTGGTGGTGCAATTGATCCGCTGCCATTTGTTGATCCTTCTGAAAAAAAACCCGAGCCTGTTTCTTCAATTCAATTGATCGGTCAGCCAGTACGGGTAAATATCAATTCGCAGTTTTTTAATTCTCCAGACAACGGATCTGGGAAAATTCAAATACCAGTCTCCAGTTTTCTCACCATCACCGGAGCAACCGGAGATTGGTACAAAGGAATAACACCAAATGGGTTGATAGGATTTATCAAGAACTCTAATGTTAGATCCATCGACAAAGCCATTTCTCAAATAGAATTAAAAACCGACCAGCCTCTGTTCGATCAGCCAAACAATCAAGCGGCAAGAAAATCATTTTTGACAAAGGGAGAAAAGTTACCTGTGCTTGCAATCCATGAAGATTTCTTGCTTGTTCGGAAAAACAAAATGGAAGGATGGGTGAATAAGCCTTCAGTTCAATAGTTCCTCAGAGAGTATCTGGTTGATTGGTTGAATTGTTGAATAGGAATTTGGAATTCGACCTCACCCCTAACCCCTCTCCATAGCCCGCCCGGCCTAGCCGTTCGGACGGGGAGAGGGGAATAGTATCTGATCAAGGTAGGAAGAGCTTCAATGTTCATGCGTGAACTGTCAACTTTAAAAATATCAGGAGTAGGAAAAGAAATTGAATTAGTCCACTTCATGCTTATGAACCGTTGGGAGTTCGTCCAGATTGAAAAAGATCTGTTTGTTTTTTGCCTTTCCAACAGATACCATTTCATCTGCGCCCTTGGACGGTCCCCCAACTCTCAACACAGCATCGCAGGCATCCATTAAGCGAATGGAAGAGGGATGAAAAATCTCATTAAAAATATCATCTCCAATTTGTTTGCCTCCGGCTGTGTGAATAAGTGGTAAAGCAATCCACTCGCCCAGCATAGGAAGATGCCCCATCTGATAAACCTCCAGGGCGATCTCATTCATTAAATCCATGTTTTTTTCTATCAATCGTGGATCATCATTGGTTCCCGAACGATATGGTCCTGCAACCAAAATTGTAAGAGGTTTCGCTAAAGACATTTATTAATTATTAGAGATGAGGAATTAAATGAAAAAAGGCAAATGTCGCTTTTTTGACATTGCCTTTTCGAGGTGTTATGAATATTTGCGGGAACTATTTATTGCCTGATGATCCTGATCTGGGGACCTCCACCATTTCCTCCAAATTGCTCTTCGATCATTTTCTGAAATTCAGGCCGGGTGATCTTTTTGCCGTTCGCTGGGGCCTTTACCAATTTTTTATCTGTCTTATCAGTGATTTCAAGAGGACTAAAGATGATCTCTCCATCACTCACATTTACTTCGAGGATCATTCCTGGCAGTCCTCCAAAATTATCAGGTCCGCTGGGGCAACTGATCTGCTCTGTATACCATGCAACAACTTCGCCCTGAGATGCTTTTGCAGTAGCCTTTTTGCAAGTATATCCCTTTACTGTTTTTGTTTCTCCAGACTCATCAAGTTTCCAGTTTTGTTTACGCAGGCTATCCTGTATGATATATTTCTTAGGTCCAAGTTCTCTCTGTTCTATGGTTGTTTGAGTTGCATAATTTTTATAAGTTTCATCATCACCGCCGCCAATTCGCATGAAGCGTCTTGGGCCATCGCCCTCCCCCGCGGTTTCACGGATATCCTGCTCTTCCTTAACATTAGTCAGTATTGATTCATTGCCGGAAAAAATGAGCTGCACCTTGGAGGTGTTGAATTCCGGGATCATATTTTTCATGTTTTCCTGTTCAGCTGAGAGTCGTTTGTGCATATTGACTTTTCTCTCATACACAATCTTTCCCTCCTGCACCTGAGCATTGGCAGAGAATGCAAGAACATGGGCTGCAATTACAAAAAGTATTTTTCTCATTTTGATCTGTTTGATGTAGCAAATCTATTCTGCACTTGCGGCAAAGCAGGTTAATAGGCCTTGGTTTAATGTTAATTAAGGTTAATAGCTTTTTTGAAGGCTGAACCTTTCTGCTAACTTTGTTTTTCATGGTGAAAAGGATGCGTATATCATTAGGATTAATGTTGATCAGTATTATTTTGCTGGTTGCATTTCAATCCTGGTGGCTTCGCAAGAGTTTTAAGGAAGAAGCAGAGAATTTGCAGATAAAAACCAACTTCCTTTTTCGTGAAGCTGTTCTGCGGTTGCAGGTCAGTAAAATGAAACTGGATTCCATCCACGTTCGGTCTCGAAGTCAGAAGGACGCAGTGGAAATGGTGAATGCAATGAAGGAAAGAATGAGAGATTCGTTTGCTACCGATGGGGAGCAAACAACAATGATCCTGAAAGTTGATAGAACAAGGTATCCTGTAATGAGAAGGGATTCATTGCGGGCTATGGATTTTGGACCCGCCGGGCCAGAGCCGGAAAGGGTCTTTTACGATGTTCTTTATAACTCGGATTCGCCCAACGATACCCTTTCCATTAAAGAGATAAATGATGCATTCGCGCTGGCCTTGCAAAGAGAGAAAATGAACCTGGCATTTGAGATCATTAAATCAAAAGGGGAACCTTCGGGGAAAAGGGGAGTTTTTCAATTTGAAAATCGGCGCACGATTACCGTTGGCCTTTCCCATCCAGCCACCTTCAGTTTTCAGTTATTAAATACAACTCCCTATTTGTTGAGACAGATCAGTCCTCAAATGCTGATCTCATTCTTTCTATTGGCTGTGACCACGATTTCTTTTATTAGTCTGTACCGAAACTTAATGGCTCAAAAAAAGCTGGCAGGAATCAAGAACGAATTTATCAGCAATATTACACATGAGCTCAAAACGCCAATCGCAACTGTTAGCGTTGCCGTTGAGGCCTTGAAAAATTTCAATGCACTGGACGATCCTGATCGCACAAAGGAGTATTTAGATATTTCTCAGAATGAGTTACAAAGACTTTCCCTACTTGTAGATAAGGTTCTCAAACTCTCAATGTTTGAGAATAAAGAGATCGAATTAAAACATGAAACAGTTGATCTCAGACAGATAGTTGATGAGGTAACAGCTTCTATTCGACTTCAGCTAGAAAAATTTAAAGCACAGGTCGTAGTTGAAGAAGATGGCAATTCAACAATTCAGGGTGATAGGCTTCATTTGCTAAGTGTTGTTTTTAATCTGCTTGATAATGCATTGAAGTATAGCAAAGGCGTTCCGTCCATCCAGATTATTTTAAAGGAAGAAGAAGAATTTGTCATTCTAACTATTGTGGACAATGGAATTGGAATTGCTCCAGAGTACAAAGACAAAATTTTTGAAAAGTTTTTCAGAGTACCCGCCGGGGACACTCATAATGCCAAGGGATATGGTTTGGGGTTGAGCTATGTTGCACATGTGGTGAGAAGGCATAAAGGTGAGATTGAAGTTGACAGCCAACTCGGAATCGGCAGCAGGTTCACAATTAAATTGCCGAACAAAGCATGAGTAAGATAAAAGTTCTTTATGTGGAGGATGAAACTTTTCTTGGCAAAATTGTGAAAGAAAGCCTTGAGAGCCGGGGGTTTGAGGTTTTAATGGAAACTGATGGCAACAAAGTTCTAAAACTCTATAAAGAAAATCCAGCTGATGTCTGTGTACTGGATGTCATGCTACCTAATAAAGATGGATTCACCATTGCGGATGAAATAAGGGAACTGAATAGTGAAGTGCCGATAATTTTTCTAACGGCCAAAACGCAAACAGAAGATGTTGTAAAGGGATTTACCCTTGGTGCGAATGACTACATCAGGAAACCCTTCAGCATGGAGGAATTAATTGTACGGATTAACAATGTTCTCAGGTCAAGATCAGGTACTAATCAAAAAATAAATGCTGATGTAGTGCCGCTTGGTAAACTTCGATTTCATCTTCATCGTCAAATGCTGAGCAATGGAAGTGAGGAAAAAAAACTTTCATTTAGAGAATCGGAATTGCTCAGGGTGTTATTTGAAAATCGGGACAGGATCATTGATCGGAAAGAAATTCTTAACCTGTTATGGGGAAATGATTCTTTCTTCAATAGCCGCAACCTTGATGTTTATATCACCAAGCTTCGGGGATATCTTCGGGAAGATCCCTCATTGGAGATCATAACAATTAAGGGGATAGGTTACAGATTCCTGGCGGGGTAGATTCGAAAGTTTGAAAGTTCCAAAGTTTGAGAGTTTGAGAGTTTGAATGTTTGATTCTTTACTATTTTCAAATTAGCACACTATCAAATTTTCAAATTTCCTCTACACCAAGAGCATTCTCGCTTTCAGCACTTGCTGGATCTCTTCAATCCTGAATGGTTTTGTAATATATCCATCCATTCCTGCTTCAAGGCATCGCTCACGATCACCCTTCATTGCATCGGCAGTTAGGGCAATGATCGGCATATTTTTCCAGCTAGCTTCACTTGCTCTGATGGCTCTTGTTGTAGCATAGCCATCCATTTCAGGCATGTTTACGTCCATAAAGATTAGAACAGGATCAATATTTGGAAGGATCTTCAATGCTTCCAGACCATTGCCGGCTTTCAACACCTCAAATCCCATCTTACGAAGCACCTCGCTGATCAACAACATATTCATCGGATCATCCTCAACTACCAGAATGCTCGCAGCGTCTGTTAGTTTTTCTATCTTATTCGAAGGAGTAGATTCAACTGGTAATGGAGCTGTATGATGGAAGAGAGATAAAATCAGTGCATACAACTCATGCATTTTGACCGGCTTGCTCAATAATTTGTGAATACCAGCTCTTTCCGCCCGCTGTGAGAACTGGTTTTTTTCGAGCGATGAAAGCATTAGGATAAAAGGATCACGACCATATGGAAGACATTTGCGGAGTTCTTCCACCATGGTTATCCCATCCATATCAGGCATATGGTGATCAGTGATGATCAGATCATATGGAGCATCAGAGTTCTCAGAATTTCTTATCAATTCCAAAGCTTCTTTTGCATCTGATGCCAGTTCGCATGGCAGTCTGAAATAATTAAATATTTCTTGCATCAGGATGCGATTCGTCTCATTGTCATCAACAATCAGAACCTTTTCTAGCAATGACTTTGGTAAAGGCTGCAGTTGAGGATTTTCATTAGCCACTTCCAGAGATAAATGAAGGGTAAATGTGCTGCCATATCCAGGTTCACTGGTAACCGTAAGATCGCCACCCATTAATCCCGCAAGACTTTTTGAAATGGTAAGACCCAAGCCCGTTCCACCATATTTCCTGGTGGTTGAGGAATCAGCCTGAGTAAAGCTTTCAAATATTTTATTGATCTTATTTCTTGGTATCCCGATACCGGTATCCCTTACTGAAACTGAAAGCTCGAGGAATTTACGGTCGTCCTTCTCATAAAGTGCATCCTTACTCTTAACCGTTACCACGATTTCTCCTCTTTCAGTGAACTTAATAGCATTGCCTACCAGGTTCATTAAGACCTGCTTAATACGAACTGAATCTCCAAGGAACTGCGAAGGAAGGGTTGGTTCATACTGGAATAATATCTCCAGCTTTTTCTCAAATGCTTTCACCATGAGAATGTCAACAGTCTCTTCTAGCAATTCTTCCAAACGGAATGCTGTATGCTCGATGTTAAGTTTACCTGCTTCGATCTTAGAGAAGTCAAGAATATCATTGATGATGTTAAGTAATCCATAGGCTGATTTCCGGACGTTCTGAAGGTAATCCTGTTGATTTTTCTTCAGGTCTGTGGTCAATACCAGATCTGTAAAACCAATGATACCATTCATAGGTGTCCTCAATTCATGGCTCATATTGGCCATGAATTCACTCTTTGCAAGGCTGGCTTTTTCTGCAAGTTGTTTTGCGTGTATCAGCTGCTGCTCCATTTCCTTGCGCTCAATTGCTGCTGCGAGTGTCAATGCAAAAGACTGCAGGATAGAAAACTCTGTGATAGACCACTGCCGCTCTTCGCTGCAATCACTGAATGCAACAAATCCCCAGAAGTGGTGCATTGTAAAAATCGGGATGATGGCAATGGATTTGATATTCTTTACATTCAACGCATTTCTTACTGAAGCCTCATCAATATTTCGGGTGAGGTTGCAATATATTTCATCCTGCCTGAGGCATTGCATAATGGATGCACTCTCATGGAATGGAATTCTTAGAGGACCAGCATTGTTCTCTGCTATATGACCTGTAGAACTATTCCAATGCAATAATCTGGTTGGAACATGTTTGTCTGCAGTTGCATCAAGTTCGTTCTTATAAACATCAACAATGTTCATCTGCATTTTTATACCGAGCAATTGGATTGCTTCTCCAATTGCATCCTGCAGACTATTATTAATAATAAGCTGGTGTGTTGCTTCAGCTACTGCCTGCAACAATTGGTCTTTCTTTCGTAAGTTCTCTTCAACTTTTTTGAAATCCGTTATATTATGAACAAAGCCAAGAACACCCCAAACATAACCGTAAGAGTCATACAGAGGCACTTTCATAGTGCTCATCACCTGGGCGTTTCCATCAATGTCAAATATCTCTTCTGGAATTAATTTAGTTTGTTTGCTCCTGATAACTTCTTTATCGTCATCCCAGAAACCCTTGATTTTTTTGTCGCCATTGCCTTTTACTAATTCTTCAGGGAAACCAAGTTCCAATTCAGTTCGGCCGATTAACTCCTCAGGCTTCAATTTCATTGCCGTAGCATATGCCTGGTTCGCCATTATAAAGCGATGACCCGTATCCTTAATGAAGATCCAATCGGGTGTGGAATCAATGATTGTCCTTAGTAAGGCCTCTGACTGCTGCATTTCCGCAAGCATTTTCTCCTGCGCTATTTCAACTTTCTTTCTTTCGGCCATCAATTCCTGCATCTGAAATGATTCCTTAGCTTTCGCTTCCATATCAAATCTCATGCGCTCTCTTTCGAGAATAAACCTACGGGACAACCACAAAAGTGCGATTACTACAACTGCATAGATCAGGTAGGCAAGTGGTGTTTTCCAGAGCGGAGGCAAGATTACAATTCTGATCTGGGTTCCATCATCATTCCAAACACCATCATTATTAGAGGCCTTTACTCTAAAAATATAGGTGCCGGGATCAAGATTGGTAAATGTTGCTTTTTGCTGACCTCCGTCAGTCATTATCCATTCGGAATTGAACCCTTCCAACTGGTATTGATAACTGTTTTTCTCGGGTTGTAAGAAGTTTAATGCCGCAAATTCAATTGAGAAAAAGTTGTTGTAGTATGGAATAATAATTTCTTTGCTTTCGCTGATCGACTGTTGAAGTAACACTTCTCCGTTTACAACTTCTCCTGATGATATGCTTTTATTGAACACCTCAAAATCAGTCAATACAACAGTTGGAATTTTTTTATTACTACTTATCTGGGCGGGGTCGAAAATATTGAAGCCGTTTGCTCCTCCAAAAACCAGTTCTCCTTTTCTTGTGACAAGCGCGGCTCCCTCATTAAAATGCAACCCCTGCAAGCCATCAGCCAGATCATAATTTTTGAAATGATATGTTTGACGGGAATTTTGATAGGAGATCGTCAATTTGGATAACCCTTTTTTTGTACTCAGCCAGAGATTGCGTTGCTTATCCTCCAGAATGCCAAGAATTGCTTCGTCTGGTAATCCATCAGCAACATGAAATGAGCGAAATGTTTTTTTCTTATTATCGAAGAGATTCAGGCCTTCATAAGTTCCTACCCAGATCTGGTTGCGACTATCTTCAAATATGGAAGTAATGATATGGTTACTTAAGGTTTGGGGACTATCTTTTATGGAAGGATAATGGGTGAACTCGCCGGTATTCTGATCCCACACATCAATTCCATCTGAACCTATCCAGAAATTTCCCTTTCTATCTTCCATTAAAGCTGAAACATATCCGGAGTGAAACGTATGCTGTTCACCCTGATTATAATGGAAGAAAACATTGTTTTCCCTGTCAAGCCGTGACAGACCATGGTCCAGCGTGCCAATCCAGAGGTTTGTTCGTGAATCTTCATATATATCCCAGATACTATTGTCAGAAATCGATTCAGGATTGGCTGGATCGTTCATATACCTTGTGAACTTTATTCCATCAAAGCTGTTAAGACCTCCATGATAAGTTCCGATCCATAGCTTTTCATTGCGATCAAATTTGAGGCTAACAATGATGTTGGAGCTTAAACTATTCTGATCTCCTGGTTTATTAAGATATTGCTTGAAACTATTTTGCTCGCGATCATAACAAATCAATCCCCCACCATCAGTTCCAATCCAGAGATTTCCTTTCTTATCTTCTGCGAAGGAATTTATATCTCCATACTGAAGCCAATTATTTTTGGATGGCTGAAAACGGAAAACCGAGAACCTTGTTATATCGTCATAATAATAATTGATACCGGTCTTATAAGTACCAACCCACATTATTCCATCTCTGTCTTTATAAACCGAATTAATGCTATTATCACTTACGCTCTTTTGGTTGTCGGGTTCATTCAGAAGATAGGTAATCAGGAATTCTTTTTTGTGAATGATGTTTACTCCTCCGTGGTCAGTACCGATCCATATGTCACCTTGCTCATCCTGCTCTATTCCCATAATGATATCGGAACTTAAACTCCTTTGGCCCGAGTTCATATTGATCTGCACCAGTGATTTAGAAGAGGAATTAAAATGAAAAACACCAGAGCTCCCGATCCGCATGTACATCCACAGGTCATTCTCTGTATCGATAAATAGCGAATAGACATTAGGCTTGCCATTGCTTATCTTATTGAGATCATAATTACGATAAACGACTTTATGGGTTGACAAATCCATCTTTTCCAAAACTCCATTGGAATGGATCAACCACAGAAAACCTTCTTTATCCTCTTCAACTGTACTTATGTCATCGCTGGAAATAGAAGTTTGATCATTCGGCCGGTGCTTTATGTAAATACTTTTTTTTGTCTTCTCTGAATATTCCGTGAAGCCTTGTCCGATATGGGTAAACCAATATCTATTATTGGAACCTTTGAACATATCCGTTATCCATGGTATTGATAAACCGTAGGATTGAAATAATGGCTGGAGGTTCTGGGTAAATTTTTCAGTAAATGGATCGTAGATGTTGAAATGCTCATTTCCTGCTTTTATCCATAATTTTTCACCTGGCCCTTCAACAATCTTGTTGATAAGGTTATGGCTGATAGATTGCGAGTCCTTAGGATTGTGGCTGAATGTCTTAAAATGAATTCCATCAAATCTATTCAGTCCAGACATGGTACCAAACCACATAAAACCCTTCTTATCCTTGAATATTGAGTTGATCTGGTTATTGGATAAACCATGAGTGGTATTAATTCTTGTGAATTGGAATTGCCTCGGTTGGGCGTGAAGGTTTATAGATACTGTAATTAGACCTATCAGCAGGAATAGGAGTTTCCCGGTAATTTTATACATGGTTTTTCGAGGATTCCCTCTATTAACAACAAAAGCTGCATTTTATTGGGTAGAATGCTCGCAATTTGTCTGTTAAGCTGCGTGTTAAGTGTTTACTTTAGGCGGCTGGGGAGTGCTGCAATTCTTTCAATGCCTTGGGGGCGTGTTTGAAGAAGCTCTCCAATGCGGTTTCCAGGGAAGGGAGACGCATTCCTTTTTCACTTCGAAGAACGCTGTATATTGGTCGAGGAGCCACAAACCCCATTTCCTGCATCGACTGTCGGATGATAGAATCAGCTGGCTTTCCTGCCCTATCCGCAATATCCCTGGCCAACTCATACCAGGTTACCGAGCCATTGTTGGTCAGATGCCAGATATCCTTTTCCTCATCAATAAGAAGGTCCAGAGATGAATTCACCAGGTCTGGAACGTAGGTTGGCGAGATCGTGATATCATCAGTTGCGGCAAATTGCTCGTTTCTTTCAATAGTATCAAGAACGTTCGTCGCAAAATTGTATCGGTCCCAGGGACCGAAAAAAGCGCTTGTGCGAATTACCAGTGAATCGGGATAATTATTTAGGACAGCTTTCTCTGATTCTGCTTTACTTCTTCCGTAGATGCTCAGCGGATTGGCAAGATCACTTTCGGTATATGGATTTTCTTTTCCTCCATCAAAAACAAGGTCTGATGAAAAGGTCAGAAAACGAATTCCGTGAATTTTGCAGATCCTTGCAAGAGTAGATGGACCTTGAGTATTGGCAAGAAAGCATTGTTCAAATTCTTTTTCTGCTTCGTCAACGCGAACAAATCCTGCCGCATTAATAACACCCCAAGGTTTTATCTTGTCGATAATATCACCAATCTGCTTTTCATTGGTAATATCAACATCTTCTCTGCCAACAAGCTTGTAATTAATAGCCCTGGCTTCACAGATCCTCGCAAAGGCTTTTCCAAGTGTGCCGCGTTTACCAATTATAAGTACTGGTCTTGAAGTGTTTCTTTCACTATAGGACATCTCGGGTATTATTCTCTGTGATTTTTTCAGGAAACGAATTTCTCTCTGCCACCAACCAGGTTCATTGATGAATGGAAATTTTTCTTCTGCATTCTCATTGATCGATTGGATCAAAGTAAACAAAGCCGTTCGCCTGGGAACGCTATTGGTAACATCAAATACTCCGGGTTCATATTCTCCAACAGGAAGTGTAAGGAGCTTATTCCATCCATATGCTCCCAAAAGAGACCAGGGCGTAACTGCGCGAATGTCAATTCCCTCATTTAAAGACTCACAGGCAGTAGACCATACCTGCTTAAACCATCTTAATTGATCATCTCTATGACAATGCAACTGAACTTCAGTAATTGCAATAGGAAGTTTATATCGATCCCAGACCTCCTTAAGCAGAATATTTAAACCAAATGGTTGTTCATGACGAATTCTGACTGCCTCAACATCTGCATACCGATGGCGCTTGTTGCTACCAATCATATGAGGAGGGTACTCGTGGATCTCATCGTCAAGAAATCTTTCAGAAGTTACATAGTGATTAACGCCAATGATATCGGGCTTGCATGGATTCGATATAAAAAAGTCGAGTTCTTTTTTCCTTATTCCGAGCCATCGAAAATAGTTCCAGAGCCTGTGTGAACGGTTTACCTTGCCACATAGCAGATCATAGGTCAACCATCGCCTGATATTTTCAAAATTTGCCTGATATCTAAGCCTCGGACTACTATAAGTTTTTCCAAGATCTTCCGTCTGAACCAGTTTGGCATCAGGATTAATGGAACGAATGGCTTTCATGGCAAGTACAATTCCGCGTAACTGGTTTATCAGTATGCGCGCGAAGCTCAAGCCAGTTTTCTCGTGAGGATACCAATGACCATATAGTCCACTGAATCTTGCTGTAGTCAATGGTTCATTAATGGGCGTATAATATTCTATAGAAGGAAACCTTCTGGCAACCTTTAATGCGTAATCTGCAAAATAATCAGGGAAATTTTTATCTGATAGATCAGTAAAAGCCGGGCCGCTTCCATGATGGAGCAGCCCCGCTATCGGTTTAATATTATGTTGTGATAATGATTCAAGTTGTTGCTCGGCCCAGGACCAATCAATCTCCACTCCTTGAACGGGTTCATGCTTTTCCCAAAGAATTGGAAAGCGAAAAGAACTGATCCCTAACTCGCTGAACAGGGCAATATCATCCTTCCGACCATAATGACCTGTAAGTGCCAACTGATCCTGAAACTGATCACCTATACGGTTGATAGTACATTCAATTCCTCCCCAAAGCTCAGGCTTGCAATAAGACGTACTTTTTACCATTAAGATGTTTTTCCGGTTCACGTTCCATTAGTTTCTTAGACAGTGTCAATGACTGAGCAACTACCTGGTCCATGTTATAATATTTATATGTGCCAAGCCTACCGGTAAAATACACATTAGGCAATGTGGACGCCAATTGTTGGTATTTCTTATATATCTCCGCATTTTCAGGGCGAGGAATTGGATAGTATGGATCACCTTCTGCCTTTGGATATTCATATACCACTGTAGTCTTTGAACTCTTCTGGCCAGTCAGATATTTGAATTCTGTACTTCTCGTATATGGATGCTCGTTGGGATAGTTAACTGTTCCCGTTGGCTGAACCAAATCACCATCTGAAGTTTCAAATTTGAATTCAAGTGATCTATAAGGCAATTGACCATAGCAATAATCAAAATAACTATCAATAGGACCGGTATAGATCAAATTTCTATAAGGAATAAAATCTACTACCTCTTTATAATCGGTATTCAACATGAGCTTGATGTTCTCATGGCCTATGATCTTTTCAAACATCTTCGTATAGCCATGCAATGGCATTGCCTGGTAGGTGTCACTGAAATACCTGTCGTCCCTATTGGTCCTTGTAGGTATCCTTGCAGCAACAGCCGCATCTAGCTCAGATGGATCAAGACCCCATTGCTTTCTTGTATAGCCTCTGAAAAATTTCTCATATAACTCTCTACCAATTTTGCTTACAACAACATCTTCCGATGTGCGGACCCTGTCAATTTTTTCTGCTTTTGATTGAAGGAATTTTTCAACCTGATCGCTCGTAAGGCTCAAGCCATATAATTTATTGATCGTATCCATGTTGATCGGAATTGGAACAAATTGTCCGTCAACACTGGCAAGAACGCGATGTTCATACCATCTCCATTCAGTAAAAAATGAGAGATAATCAAATACATCTTTTGAATTAGTGTGAAAAATGTGAGGACCATACTTGTGAACTAACAATCCGTAGTCATTAAAATAATCATAGGTATTTCCACCAATATGGTTTCTCTTGTCGATCAGCAAAACTTTCTTGTTCGCTTTTGAGGCAAGTCGCTCTGCCAAAACACTTCCCGCGAACCCTGCTCCTACAATTAGATAATCAAACATACGCCTCCTTGTTTTTTTTGGTGTTTACATTAAGTTTCTCTTTCAAAGTTTTCTGCATCAATTGCATCATTGCACTCCATGTTTTGTCCCACGAATTATTCTGAAGAAAATGATCCACTCTATTCAGCCATCCATCATGTTCCTCTCGTGAAAGAATGGCTTCTGCAGCGCGGATAAAATCTTCTGGCTCATCTGCTATTGAAACCAGGTTGTTTGTTCCATAAGGATCTACAACATCAGCTATTGATGTTGAGATTACTGGTTTTCCTGCAGCCAGGAATTCGGGAGTCTTGGTAGGACTAATGAAACGGGTGGATTCATTTCGCGCAAAAGGAATAAACGCAATATCCCAGCCTGCCATATAATTGGGCAGCTCGTTGTAGGTCTTGCTGCCCAGGTAATGAATATTTTTGTTTTTAGGCAGATCGTCGGGATTGATCTTTACAATGGGTCCCAGGATTATAAATTGCCAACTGGGTTTTTCAAAGGCCACCTTTCCAAGCAGTTCAATGTCGAATCGTTCATCAACAACTCCATAAAAACCAATGCGCGGATGAGGAATAGAAGTCTGATCAATTGGATCCACCTGTTCTTCTCTCGCCGTAGCAAAGTGTTCTTTGTCGATACTGCTAGGGAATGGATGAATATTATGATGTTGATCTTTTTTGTGTTGGTATAATGAAATGCCACCTGTGAACACCAGATCAGCAGAATTGAATAATTGTTTTTCTAATTGCTTAAGGCGTGGCGGCGCAAACTTAAATGCAGACAGTTCATCCATACAATCATAAACTATCATCTGTGGTTTCAGCTGATCACTGAAGGCCAGTGCCATTGGAGTATAATACCAGCATACATAATTTTTGATCTGGTTGTCAACTAAAAAAGCTGATAATAAATCTCTGATTTGGTTTTCGGACTCTTCTTCTGTCAAACCAGATTTAATGAATGGAATTGCTCTGCATAACCTATTCTCCAACCAGGTTGATTCAATGCGTGGCTCCCCTTCAGTTTGCATTGGTTCCTCTACATAGAATGTTCGGTAAATCTTTGCAAACCGACTAAAAAGGTGTTGTGGCCTCTGATAAACAAAATCCCATCTTAAATGAGAAAAACAGATGAGGTCGTAATTCTCAAATGCTGGCTGGTTGCCGGGAAAGGTTGGTTTCAGATTCATGTCTAATGAGATACAATTCAGATGCCATCGGAAATCGGCGGAGCGATATTCGAAATGGGAAGAGTGGAAAAATTAATCGGGTAAAAAAATCAACATTCAATCGAAATAGACTGAACCCGAATTAGAATTATGTCATGCCAATTTAGTCATTCTTTACATAAACTTCTCCTTTATATGGATGAATCGTAGAATGGAAGCTATATCCTCCAACATGTAATAGGTAATATCCCATGATATCACACCAGCAAATTTCATCCTTGAACGATTCAATTTTGGGAAGCGAACCTCTCTGACAGCTGTTTTCTTTGTCGTAATCATACTCGCCATCATTCAGCCTGCACCATTTTTTGAATGATTCGAATTCAGTAGGATCTGAAAAAATTATTTTGAAAAATGTTTCCTCTTTTACAGATTTCAAATCGTCATTGAGGTAATGGTGGTATTTGTGGCGATGTCGTATGATCTTGGCTGTTGTCATCGGTTTAGATATAAATGCAAGAAGAGGGCCAATGATGATTTTCAGTTTAACCGCAAGGACGCAAGGGGACGCAAAGAAGTTCCTGGCGAAACCTTGCGCCCTGGCGTCTTGGCGGTTAAGTCTTAAATTAATAGTCAATCACTTGCTCAACGATGGTTTGAGGGATTTCTCTCCATTCGTATTGTTGATTACGAAGCTGAGGTTGAAAGCCGGCTTCTTTGATTGCCTGCTGAATAGTTTTGTATGTAAATCTATGAGGAGCTCCGGCAGCGCTAACAACATTTTCTTCGATCATTATACTTCCAAAATCATTAGCCCCAGCATGCAAACAAAGTTGAGCAACTTGCTTTCCAACAGTTAACCAGGAGGCTTGAATATTCTTAACATTAGGAAGCATGATCCGGCTGATAGCAACCATGCGGATGTATTCTTCAGGAGTTGTTAGATTTTGTACTCCTCTTATCCTTGTAAGCAATGTGTCAACATCCTGAAAAGTCCAGGGAATGAAGGCAAGAAAACCTTTTGCATTTTCAGGTTTTCTGCTTTGCACCTCTCTTAATTTCACAAGGTGTTCAAATCTTTCCCTAATGGTCTCAACATGACCAAACATCATGGTAGCTGATGTAGTAATTCCTAACTTATGGGCCTCCTGCATTATGTCCAACCACTCCTGCGCTCCACATTTTCCCTTTGAGATCAAACGCCTGACTCTATCTACAAGAATTTCTGCACCTGCACCAGGAAGAGAATCAAGACCTGCTTTTTTAAGTGCGGTTAAAACTTCGCGATGCGATTTTTTTTCAAGCTTACAAACATGCGCCACTTCAGGAGGCCCAAGTGCGTGCAATTTAAGTTCTGGATATAATTCTTTGAGTTGACTGAAAAGATCTACATAGAACTGTAATCCCAGACCTGGATGATGACCTCCCTGGAGCAGCAGTTGATCCCCACCGAACTGGAAAGTCTCACTGATCTTCTTTTTGTAAGTAGGCATATCAGTGATATAAGCATCAGGGTGTCCGGGAACCCGATAAAAATTGCAAAACTTGCAATTTGCAATACATACGTTGGTTGTATTGACATTGCGGTCTATTTGCCAGGTCACCCTTTCATGCGGCACCTGAATTTTGCGAAGCCTGTTAGCCACGAACATCAATTCTGTAATAGGCGCTCGCTCAAAGAGTTCAATCCCTTCTTCAATTTCAAGATTCTTGAAATTAATAGCCTTTTCGTATAGATCTTCCAAATTCATTAATTCAAATAAAGCTCAAATTTACGCCAGGACAAATTACTCGATGAATGGGAATGTACTTGAATAGGCAATTGGTATATTTATTACGGATGCAGCTAAACAATTCTGACTGATTGTCTTAATGAGAAGAGAAACTAATTAATTCCAGGTTCCTGCTAATAACTTGTTTAACCAGGGCCTTTGCCACTCTGACGAAAAAGCGAATGCTGAAAAACACAAATAATAGAACCATTTTCCGATTCTTCATCTATTTATTACTCCTGTCAGGGTCTTTTGCATCCACAAAATTTGCAGAAGCCCAGGAGGAATTTGTTCCTCCAGCATCCCGGTTAATTACAACTTTTCCATTCCGAACATTTACAGGCGGTGTTATACTGATAAAGGCAACAGTGGGTAATTATCCCGATAGCCTGAATTTCATTCTTGATACAGGAAGCGGAGGGATTTCCCTTGATTCTCTCACCTGCCTCCGAATGAACATAAATTCGGAAATGTCTGACAGGACCATTCGCGGAATTGCAGGGATACGCACAGTAAGATTTGTTTACAATCAAAAACTCAACCTGCCCAGACTAACTGTTGACAGTCTCAATTTTCACGTGAATGACTATGAAATTCTAACGAGTGCATACGGAGAACAGGTAGATGGAATTATTGGTTACAGTTTTCTTTCGAGGTACATAGTGAAGATCGATTATGATAGCGCTAAGATCTATGTTTACTCAAAGGGATCTATGAAGTATCCCAGGGGTGGCTTTCTCCTGCGACCAATTCTCACAACCTTACCTATTCAGATAGCCAAACTTGGCGATGCGAGGGATGTAACAACCCGTTTTTATTTTGATACTGGGGCAGGACTTTGCCTTCTATTATCAACAGACTTTGTTGGTGATAGCTCATTGCTTTCAAAGAAAAGAAAACCTGTACTAACGCAGGGTGAGGGATTGGGAGGAAAGATGGAAATGAAGCTCACAACAATCAAGGAATTTAAACTTGGACCGTACAGATTCAAAAAGGTCCCTACCTATATTTTTGATGATTTGTATAATGTTACCGCATATCCATACCTGGGCGGTTTGATAGGAAATGACATTCTCAGACGATTTAATGTTATCCTCAATTACGAACGCAGAGATATTTACCTGATGCCGAATTCACATTTCCGTGATCCTTTTGATTATTCTTATACCGGCCTTGGGTTATATAAGATTGATGGGGAAGTGAGAGTGGTGGACATTATGAAAGGATCCCCGGCGGAGGCTGCGGGATTTAAAGAAGGTGATATTGTAATGGCAGTCAACAATAATTTCACAAAAAATGTTCAACTGTATAAGTCGCTGATGCAAAACGTAGGCGAAAAACTCAGGATACTTGTATTGAGAGAGAACGGGCCAATAATCCTGACTCTCAAGGTTAGAAGCATACTTTCCCGTTTGTAAATTCCCTTCTGCGCAACTCTCTATAACTCGTTGTAGGCAAACTTGTCGTTATTTTGCGGTTCTTTAATTGGAACCTATGATGAAGTTTGAAAGATTTGTTTTATCGAATGGATTAAGATTGATCGTTCATGAAGACCATTCCACTCCAATGGCAGTTGTGAATGTTATGTACGATGTTGGGTCGAGAGATGAAGAACCTCAACGTACAGGGTTTGCCCATCTCTTTGAACATCTCATGTTTGGCGGGTCAGTGAATATTCCTGAATACGATACTCCACTTCAGCTAGCGGGGGGTGAAAATAATGCGTACACCAGCAGTGATGTAACCAATTATTATGTCCAGCTCCCTGCTGAGAATATAGAGACTGCATTCTGGCTCGAGAGCGATAGAATGCTTTCGCTCGCATTTAGTGAAAGGAGTCTCGAGGTGCAAAGAAAAGTTGTATGCGAAGAATTTAAAGAGCACTACATCAATAAGCCTTATGGAGATGTTTGGTTCAAGATCAGGGAAATGGCTTACCAGGTGCATCCATATAATTGGCTGACTATCGGAAAGGAACTTAGTCATATTGAAAAAGCGGAATTACAGGATGTAAGGAACTTTTTCTTCAAATTTTATCGCCCAATAAATGCGATCCTCGTGGTTGCTGGTCATGTTAATACTGCCGAAGTAGTAAAGTTGGCTGAAAAATGGTTTAGCGATATTCCATCGGGAGAAAAATACAATCGTAACATTCCTCAGGAACCTGCGCAAACCATCGGCAGAAAAAAAGAAGTACATGCAAATGTTCCAATAGACGCTTTTTACAAGAACTGGCATATTTACTCAAGACTTGATCCAAGGTATTATGTTGTGGATTTGATTTCAGAAATCCTGGGAGGAGGAAGTTCTTCAAGATTACACCAGTCGCTCGTGAAGGAAAAGAAGCTATTCAGTAATATAGAATGCTATCATTTCGGAACTGTGGATCCGGGACTGTTAACGGTTGAAGGAAAACTCATTAAAGGCGTAAGCATGGAGGAAGCTGAAAAGGCTATTGAAATAGAATTGGACAAATTGAAACAGGACGGCATAGATGATAAGGAATTAACCAAGGTAAAAAACCGTACTGAAGCTGTGATCTCTTTTGAAGATATGAGCTTGATGAATAGAGCTGGCAGCCTTGCATTTTATGAAACGCTGGGAGATGCCACACTAATGAATAAAGAATTGCAGAAATATCAGGCAGTAAATGCTGATGAATTCCTGGAACAAAGCAGGATCATTTTTAATGAGAATAATTCAACGGCACTGTATTATCATTCCAACAATTGATGAATCAATGATCAATAGAACAATTGCTCCAAATATTACGGATGCTGTAAATCTTAAAATTCAATTACCTCAATATGATAAATACGTTCTGAGTAACGGTGTTGAAGTTTATATGTTCAACATGGGCACTCAGGAAACAATGATGTTGAATTGGGTATTTGATGCTGGTAATTGGTTTGAAGAAAAAAATCTCATCGCCGCCTCTGCCAATCACCTTTTGAAAAACGGGACAACTCAGAAGAATGCATTTATTCTCAATGAATACTTTGAATTCCACGGAGCCTATCTCAATCGCCAATGTCAAAGTGAAACAGCGGAGGTTACCCTGCATTGCTTATCGAAACACGTAAGGGAATTATTACCGGTGGTTGCTGAGATCTTCAATGAATCTACTTTTCCTGAGGATGAGCTCAGCATCTACAAGAAGAATATGCAGCAACGGCTAAAGGTCAACTTACAGAAGAATGACTTTGTTGCCAATAGAATGATTGAGGCATATCTTTTTGGTGAGCAGCATCCTTACGGGAGATATACCAAGGAAGAAGATTTCAATGCTCTTAACAGGGAAGAACTTCTTGAGTTTTTTAATCGCTACTACAGAAATGGCAGGTGTGTAATTTTTGCAGCCGGTGTTCTGCCTAAAGATTTAATTGAACAATTGGAAGCGAGTTTTGGAAAACTTAATCTTCAGAAACATTTGCTTCCCTCCACCCAACATCAGATCATCTCTGCTAAAGAGAAGAAAGTCCGTTTAAAAGCAACCCATGATGGAGTCCAAAGCAGCATTCGCCTGGGTAGGTTGTTTCCATCACGCAAGCATCCCGATTTCCCAAAGATGCAGGTTCTCAACAATGTCCTTGGCGGCTTTTTTGGCTCAAGGTTAATGGATAATATTAGAGAAGACAAGGGCTATACATATGGAGTGCATTCATATCTGATGAATTTAATCCAGGAATCAGCCCTTGTTGTGAGTACTGAAGTTGGCAACGATGTTTCTGAGGCAGCTGCATCAGAAATCTATAAAGAGATGGAGTTGTTATGCAATGAACCAATAGAAGAAGAAGAATTGCAGCTGACCAGGAATTATCTTATAGGAACCATATTGTCTGAACTCGATGGTCCTTTCCAGGTTGCAGCAAGGTGGAAGAATTATATATTGAACGATTTAACAGCAGATTACTTTTACAACAGCATCAATCTTATTAAGACCGTTACCCCGGCAGAGTTGCAGGAGATTGCGCAGAAGTATCTGGGCAAGAGTGAATTTTATGAATTAATCGTTGACTGACCAAGGCGCTTAGTGTTTCATACCTTCGGTAAAATATCTTTATGAAGTTTATTGTTCGCATCCTGATAATTGCAGCCTTGTCCTATGGACTTTCGCGTGTATTGAAAGGAATTCATGTGAGTGATTTCTGGACTGCCATAGTATTTGCTTTTGTTTTAGCCATATTGAACACCTTTCTCAAACCCATCCTCATTCTATTAACTCTACCAGTCACTATTATTACATTGGGATTATTCCTCTTTGTTGTAAATACTCTAATTGTCTTATTGGCCAGCAAATTTGTAACAGGATTCAGTATCGATAGTTTTTGGTGGGGACTTCTGTTCAGTCTTATCCTTTCACTGGCCACTTCGTTTGTGAATAAAGAGATGGACAAGGATAAATAGTAATCTCCAACATTTTTATTGCATGAATTTTCAGCGAAAGGATTTAGGAAACAAGGAGTTGGTGGCCATGTACCGCAATCTACTCTGGCCTCGATTAATAGAGGAGAAAATGCTTGTACTGCTTCGGCAGGGACGAATCAGCAAATGGTTTAGTGGAATTGGTCAGGAAGCAATCTCGGTGGGTGCCACCATGGCGCTTCAACAGGACGAATGGATAATGCCTTTGCATAGGAATCTAGGTGTTTTCACAACACGGGGAATGCCCCTGAGCAAACTCTTTATGCAATGGCAGGGAAGCCAGGATGGCTATAGTAAAGGTCGCGAACGAAGCTTTCACTTTGGAACAAGAGAACATCATATCTGCGGCATGATCTCCCACCTGGGTCCACAATTGGCAATTGCAGATGGTGTTGCCTTAGCATATAAACTGAGGAAGCAATCAAAAGTTTCAATGACGTTTACCGGTGAGGGAGGAACAAGCGAAGGTGATTTCCATGAGGCATTGAATGTGGCTGCCGTTTGGGAGCTTCCTGTGATCTTCATAATTGAGAATAACGGCTATGCTTTAAGTACTCCTATCAATGAACAATTCCGCTGCGCAAATCTTGTTGACAAGGCAAAGGGCTATGGGATGGAGGGTGTACAGATAGATGGGAATAATATTTTGGAAGTTTATGATACGATCAAAGGCATCAGGGAATATTGCATCCGTGAGCAAAAGCCATATCTCGTAGAATGTATGACATTCAGAATGCGGGGTCATGAAGAAGCAAGTGGAACCAAGTACGTGCCCAAGGAGTTATTTGATGATTGGGGGAAGAAAGATCCTGTATTGAACTTTGAATTATTTCTGATCGAACAAAAAATTTTGTCCAGTGACGAGGTTCAATCACTCAGGCAGGAAATTAAAGAACAGATCGAATCAGAATTAAATCTCGGGTTCAAAGCAAAAACTATTGAGGTTGAAAGCGAGTCAGAAGTTGCTGACGTGTATGCAGAACCAAAGACATCTTCGAAAAGTAAAACTGAAGTTCGGGCACCTGCAGGGAATTCAAGAGAACTCAGATTCATAGATGCAACAAAGGAAGGACTCTATCAATCGATGAAGGAGCATGATAACCTGGTTTTAATGGGACAGGACATTGCCGAATATGGTGGAGCATTCAAGATCACCGAAGGATTTGTACAGGAATTTGGAAAGGATCGAGTCCGGAACACTCCTTTGTGTGAGAGTGCAATTGTGGGTGCTGCCCTGGGATTGAGCCTTGAGAATTTTAAGACAGTCATGGAAATGCAATTTGCAGATTTTGTAACTGCCGGATTCAACCAGATTGTAAATAATCTTGCAAAATCACACTATCGATGGGGACAGCCAGCAGACGTTGTGATCAGAATGCCAACTGGAGCTGGAGTTGGAGCTGGACCATTTCATTCACAAAGCAATGAAGCATGGTTCGTACATACTCCAGGATTGAAAGTTGTTTATCCCTCCAATCCAATGGATGCAAAAGGCTTATTAATTGCGGCGATCAATGACCCAAATCCGGTTCTTTATTTTGAGCACAAGGCATTATATCGAAGTATTACCGGGATGGTGCCCGAAGAGTATTTTGCGATCGAGATTGGAAAAGCAAAAATGATACAGCAGGGCGACGATGTTAGCATTATAACATATGGAGCAGGCGTACACTGGGCAGAAGACTATGCGGCAGAGCATCCTGAAATCTCGATTTGCATCCTTGACCTGCGTTCACTTCTTCCACTGGATTATGCAGCTATTAGGAAGGCCGTTGCTTCAACCGGGAAAGTTCTTGTGCTTCATGAGGATACCTTGATAGGGGGTATAGCAGGCGAGATCAGTGCCTGGATCACAGAAAATTGTTTCGAACTTTTGGATGCGCCGGTGATAAGGTGCGCTTCGCTTGATACACCGATCCCATTCAATATTGAGCTGGAAAATAATTTTCTCGCAAAATCACGCCTGAACGACACAATGAAGAAGTTGCTGGAATATTAATAATTACAGAGAGATCGTGAGACGTGAGACGTGAGACGTGAGTCGTGAATCGTGCGACGTGAGTGGTAAGAATTTTCTCGCAAAGAAACAAAGAGAGCCAAAGCGCAAAGGGTCATTTCTTTTTGCGTCTTTGCCAACTTGGCGACGTTGCGTGAAACTCGTGGATGGTGATCGTGAGTTATAAATTCTTCTGCGTGAGATCTTATTTTACATTTTGCATTTTACATTTTTCATTCTGCATTGCCCACCGCATTATTTCAAATCATATTCCTTTTTTAGAAACGGAATGATCTGGTTGGCTTTTGTTTTTACTGACTGAAGATCCCATAGATATACAACGATCATTTGTTTAGCCAGCTCAAGCTGATTTGCATACTTATTCAATGTGATAGGATCCTCAGTAAGTAATTTGTAGTTATTTGTCTGGGCGAATCCAGCCACACCCCCGTTGGAACTATAGATATTATATCGGAGAAATTTATAATCGAAGATGCCTGATGAAAATTCCAGTGCCTTGGCCCAGCTTTCCTTGTAGGACCGTTCCTGGGCAACCGAAAATTTCACCCATTCATCATAAGAGATAATACTATCGGAAACTTGTTGGGATGCAATCAGTCTGAAATTGCCGGAGTTCTTTAATTGGGAGAGCGTACGGTCTGTAAAATTGACTGTATAATGATTTCTCCCATAATAGAGGTAGTGCCAATACAGCTTCCTGACAATTGAAGTGTCATTTTTTTTGAAAAGATAAATATCCGATATAAGAGAATCAAGTCCCGCAAGCACCCAGTTGTTAGATGAAATATTCTGATTGATCTTGTTGCTGTCATCCCGCATGTCCTGAATAAAGGATTGGATATATTGTCTTTCTTTTTTCGCATCGCTCAATTCTTCCCGCTTGTTCTCAACGAAGAAACCCAATGTAACAGCAAAAAAAAGCATGAAGAACTCAAAGAGATAATCCTTGAATTTTTTTTGATGTCCTTTAATATGTGGTTGATGTAACTCTATTGGGTCAACTTTTTTAGTGAGGTTCGGTAATTCAGGAGCTGGTTCACTTACCTTCCTATTTGGATTTGGGTCAACATGAGTTGATTTAACCGAGGGAGGAGGTGGCGTGGTACCGCTTTCCTGGTCGGTCGATTTATTCTCCCGATCTTTTGGATCTTCATTTACTTCAGCCATGCAGGAACTAATTAATTAATGGAAGAAAAAGTAAGCAGCGGTTACATAAGGATGGAGTTTATTAAGGTAAATAATTCTGTTGGGGATACAAAAATTCTAGTGAATCCGATCTGGATTTTCGAACGACTTAGAAATTCCCGGGAACTAATTTCCAATTTTCATAAATTCTTTATATCTTTTATTTCCAAGCCGCACCGTGATAACCCCCGCTTACTTCTCCTTTGTTAAAAGCCGGGTATGCAATCAAAGAAACCAGCGCTGAATAGGACAAGACGTCATTTGATAAAATGGAGCGTTTCGCTATTGGCTGCCGGGCCCACTATAAGTTTGCTTGGGTGCAATGAAAGAAAGGATGGCCATTCCGCAACAACTGCATCCAGTAAAACAAATAAGGTAGCTTCCAATAAGGCATACGGTGAGAAGGATGTAATTTTTTTCAACGAGAGATCTAAAGTCCTTCACTATTCCGGGCTGAAAAAAGTAAGTCCGACCGAACAAAATAAAGGCAGAAGAGTTTCCCTAGATGAATGGGAAAGAATGGTTGATGGAGGTGAGGCAAGATTTGAAAAGGAAGATTCAGGATTGATCTTTGAGAGATTAGCATTGTTGAATCTTCGTCAGAATACTGACAATGCATCCCTGGAAAAATCATTGCAAATACTTTCAAGAAGTTTCTCCAAAGACTACCAGTTTCAAAATAGATTCAATTGGCGAGGTTATGATCTCGCATTAAAATTAATTGCGCTCAATTCCGGCATTGGGGCAGATGAAAAGTGGGCACGATTTGAAAATATAACAAGGGATGTGAATTTGGGGAGTGTGAAAATTCCTCCAAGAAATGCATGGGTAAGATCGAAAGAATTATTTGATCAGAGAGTCCGGTATGTAAATGAACGTCAATCAGAGATTTTGAGTAAAATAAACAGGCGTGTAGCCTGATGTGTCGAATTTGGCTGGGTCATATTTCCGGGTGGTCCGAATCCACCTTCGGCCTCAAAATCAGCAGGTCTGCGAAAGCAGGCCTATTTTTTTAAACAAACCCCAAGAACCAAATCACAAGATCCAAATAAATTTAAAATTGAAATTTGGTTTACTTTTTTTGGTTATTGTTTTTTGAATATTGAAAATTATTTTCTTTCAGACCTCCGACATCGTTCCTCCTACTTCCGGTTTCTATAATAGAACTGCCGCGCAATAAATAAGACGATGAATATCGTGATGACATACCACAAGGGGAGATGATCAATTTAGAATAATAGAACGAAAAAATCTGTTCAGGTGATATCAGTTTTCATTTTTATTCAGGACCCTAAGAAAATTACCGCCCAGGATTTTTTTGATTTGCTTCTTTTTGTAGCCTCGCTCCAACAAGGCTGCTGTAATGAGTGGAAAACTTTCAACCCCTTCCAATTCTTTTGGAGCAGAGTCAATTCCATCAAAATCAGAGCCCAGTCCAACATGATTTACACCTACCAATTTAACGAGATAATCGAGATGATCTATTAATTGAGATAATGGTGGTCGTAAGCCTTCGGCCTCCTGGGGGTACTGCCTGGCCATCCATTCCTCAATTTCATAGCTTGCTTTTTTTAATTGCCTAAGGCTATCAACCTGCGGACGGTGATTTTTCATGAATACCGATCTCTTTCTTAAAAAAGTACTGTCCACAAAGCCCGAATAAAAATTTAAATGTATTACACCACCATTTTTCCCGATTGCTTTGATCTGATCGTCTTTTAAATTACGAGAGACCGGACAAAGCGCATATGCGCAGCTATGAGAGGCGATGACAGGTTTTGTAGTTATTTCCATTACATCCCAAAAAGTCTTTTCTCCAATATGACTGACATCCACCATCATACCCAGCTCATTCATTCTTTTAACTACTTCTCTTCCAAATTCATTCAAACCTGGTTTTGCATTTGGATTACTATTCTGCGTCTCATCCTTTGCGGAAGTTGCCCAGGAAGTAGAGTTATTCCAGGTAAGTGTCATGTATCTGACGCCTCGCTTGTAAAAACTATCGAGTTTCGAGAGATCATCTTCAATCATATGTCCTCCTTCAACGCCAAGCATGGCGGCTAGCTTTTTTTGCCTTAATGCAGTCTTGATCTCACTCGTGTTGCTTGCGATCATCATTCGATCAGGATTCCTTCCTGCAATTGCGTATAGAGAATCAATTTCAATATTTGCAAATTTGAATGCTGTGTCCTTGCCAAATCTTTCATTGCAAAAGATGGAAAATACCTGTACATCAACGCCTCCCTGCTTGAATCTTGCAAGGTCTGAATGTGCCTGTCCTTTTAGATCATTCTCGAAATTTTTTCCTTTCATTGTCACTCCCGACAACACATCATTGTGAGTGTCAACAACAATGGCATTTTTGTGCAGCTTCGTCTTGTTTTGCGCAATTGTCGATGTAAAAAAATTCAGTAGCAGAGTTAAAATGAAGATGATTTTCATTATACTAATTGTATCCAGAAAGATAGGCTAGAAATATAATAAACCAAGGACCAAATAGCCAGGCCTTATGAATGTAAAATGCAAAATTTAAAGTGTAAAATAGATTTTTCACGCAAAGACGCAACTGAGTAAATCTCAAGAACCAAATGCCAAGTTCCAAAGAAAGAAGAGCAATATCAAATCTAAAATTTCACTTTAATTGTGCTTATTTCTTATTGAAATTTATTTGGTGATTGTATTTTGGTTCTTGTGATTTTCCATGAACTTTTCTCTGCGGTAAATTCTACGCAAACCATGTCGCGATCAATTGCGCAAGTGCCCCTATTAGAAGCCCGGCATAAATCTCAAATCTGGTATGATGGGAAACTATCAGTCTTGCAGTGGTAACAAGACCAGCAAGGAGAATTACAAGTGCTAAGTAAACTCCTGAAAAAGCAGTATCACGAAATGCAAGCAAAAGGAAAAAAGCCAGGACTCCGCCCATGGCAGTAGTATGCATACTCACTTTGAAGACAATATTTGCAAGCCAGGCTCCACAAACAGCAAGGAATGCACCAAGGAGAAATAATCTTATTTCTATTGGAGAATCTGGCTGGTTCTTGAAAACATACCAGACCCAGAAATAGAAGATCATCGAAACCGCGTAAGGAATGATCCTCTCTTTCTGCGTTTTCAATTGAAGAGAGGAAATGCCGAGCTGCAGTCTCCACATCAGGAAAACTGAAAAAGCTGGCAATAATGCAGTACTAACAAAGATGGAGGCGATTCTGAAGAATTTCATTTCACCAGTGAAACCCGCGAATGCTAATGGATGAATATAGAGGAGATATGCTCCAACGAAGAATGGGATAAAAAGTGGATGAAATAGATAGGAGATCAGATGCGCGAAAATCTTGTTTGGCAAAGGCTGGTCTGCACCATATGGAGCTGGAATCTCTTCTGTGATCCCCTTTGAGTCTACGCCGTAATTGGTAGAATTGGTCATAATTCTTTTCGCAATCTGGCCACCGGTATATTTAGTTGTTCCCTGTACTTGGCAACCGTTCGCCTTGCAATATTATAGCCTTTCTCCTGTAGAAGTTCAGTGAGACGTTCATCACTTAGGGGTTTCTTCTTTTGTTCCGCTTCGATCAGATCCTGAAGAATTTTCTTGACCTCTCTGGTTGAAACCTCCTCACCGCTATCTGTACTTAAGGATTCACTAAAGAAGAATTTAAGTCGATATGTTCCAAATTCCGTCTGTACAAATTTGCTATTGGCTACGCGACTAATTGTCGAAATATCAAGTCCTGTCCTCTCCGCAATATCTTTCAAAATCATTGGCCTCAAAGTGGTCTCATCACCCGTCAGGAAAAATTCCTGCTGATATTCCATGATCGTTTGCATGGTGCTCAGTAAGGTGTGTTGACGTTGTTTGATTGCATCAATGAACCACTTCGCGGCATCTATCTTTTGTTTTATGAACAATACCGCTTCCTTTTGGCGCTTATCCTTCTTGCTTCCTCTGTCGTAATCCTTGAGCATCTCACGATATCCTTCGCTGATCCGAAGATCAGGAGCGTTTTTTGAGTTCAAGGTGATCTCTAGCTTTCCCCCGGTATTTGTTATGAAGAAGTCTGGAACAATATAATTCTCGGCCCTATTCAACCCACCAACATGACCCCCAGGTTTAGGATTAAGTTTAATGATCTGGTTGATCACTTGTTTCAATTGATCATCGGTGAGATCAAGTCCTCGTTGGATTTTTTCGTAATGCTTCTTTGTGAATTCATCGAAATAATCGCGAATTACTGCAATTGCCTTCTCAACATTCTGACCTTCCTTCTTTTTTCTTTCAAGTTGAAGAAGTAAAGACTCTTGCAGATTGCGGGCGGCAACACCAGGAGGATCAAATTGCTGAATAGCCTTAATAAGAGCTTCGATTTCTTCTTCGGTAGAATCTACGTTTTGACGGAAAGCAAGATCATCTACTATAGCGGCAGTATCCCGCCTCAGGTATCCATCATCATCGATGCTTCCTACAATCTGTTCAGCGATCTTGCTTGTGCGCTCATCGAGCTTTAACATCCCAAGCTGGTCGGCCAGCATCTCATGAAATGAAGTTTCTATCCTTACCGGAACCACCTTGTTCTCATCTGCCTCGGGATAATTATCGTCACGAAGCTTATAATCTGCTATTTCATCGTCTCCTTCATGAACATAATCGCTGATATCTATATTGTCATAATCGTCGGCGGTTGATTCCTCAAACTCCTCTCCCGTTTCAAACTCTTCAGCATTTTCCTCAAAATTATCTTCATGATCCTCTTCTCCCTGCTCAAGTGCCGGATTCTCTTCTAATTCTTCTTTTATCCTCTCCTCTAGGTTGGCAGTAGGTACCTGCAGCAGCTTCATTAACTGAATTTGCTGGGGTGATAGCTTCTGTAATAGCTTTTGTTGTAAGCTTTGTCCTAATGCCATGTATATTCATTTAACGCCTTTCTTTTGAAAAAATTCAAAAAAGGGGTGCGTTCCTCAAAAATCAGGCCGTAAATTTACGGACAAAAGTTGTTTAGGTGGCGCAACGAATTTTTAAAATATTTCTTGCCTTAAGTGTCCTATTTATAACGAAGGGTTCTTTGGGGCAATTGAAAAGGGTAATAAGTCTGGATGCGCAGCGGGTACCGTCAGCAACCTTTTACGTTTCTGATAGCCTAAAAAAAATTATGCCTCCCCCAACTCTGCCGTATAGACGAAGTTTAGAGCCTTCCTTCTATACGCAACAGTTCGGTTTTTTTTGTAAAAAGGAGTTGCAACTGGAGAAGTTTACCAGGATACCAATGAGGTTTCGGCTTGGTTCATTGGAGTATGTGAACAGGATGGAAGGTAAGCGTTGATCAGAAATTCTATTGTTTATCGTTTATTCTTTTGAATACAGTTCCTCGATAGAGGAAAGTTTCAGCCAAACCAGTCCATATGAGAAAATTTTTTCTGTGCTTGCTCAGTTTAGCATTGCATATTCCTGCTTTTTCACAATCACCAAAGCAATCAATTGAGAAGGCAATTCGGCAGATAGAAGAATTTACCAATCGCGAGTTTCCGCCAGATTCAGTTTTTTCTAATAAACCATTGGGATCATTTAAGGAGGCTGACCTGCTCAGGCGACTGAAATTTTTTCAGGACCAGGATCAAAAGCTTGGTCGAATTGATACTGCGAAATTGCAATTGCCCGACCTAATCAATCTTGAGCTCCTCAAATATTCTGTAAGGGAACAACTGAATTTTTATCAATTCAAGGAATACCTTAACCCGATACTTTCAGATGAAGGCTTTCATACAGGTCTAACCTATAGGGCGGGAAGGTCGTTTAGCTCTTCAAAAGAATTCAAGAATTACCTTGAGTTCCTCCGTGCAATTCCTTCATATGTCAATGAACAGATAGCACTGATCAGGACTGGACTTAAGATGGGAATTTCTCAACCCGTTATTGCACTTCAGGGATACGCGAATACTTATGAAGGACAACTTGTTGATTCAATAGAGAAGTCGAGCTTCTTTGAACCGTTCAACACCAAACCAGTTTCCGTTAGTGAAAATGAATGGAAGTCGTTAGTCTTAGAGGGAAAAAATCTGATCGCTGAAAAAGTAATTCCAAGCTTTAGATTAATTAAGAAATTTTTTGAAGAAGAATATTTTCCCGGGGCAAGAAAATCGCTCGGCGTTTCAAATTATCCAAACGGAAAGGCTTATTACGAGGCCCTCGTTCGACATCACACTACAACAGGATTATCTCCAGACCAGGTTTATGAAATTGGAATGAGTGAAGTAAGCAGGATCAGGAAGGAAATGGAAGATATTTTGAAGGAAGTTGGGTTCAAAGGTAGCTTCAAAGAGTTTTTTGATTTTTTGCGAACTGATTCAAAGTTTTACGCTACATCGCCCGAGCAATTATTAAAAGAAGCTTCTTTTATTGCAAAGAAAATTGACGGGAAGCTGCCATTGCTTTTCGGGAAACTCCCTCGTGAACCTTATGGCGTAGAACCGGTTCCAGATTATCTGGCGCCTTCTTATACCTCAGGCAGATATGCGGGTACAGGAGTGGGAAGCAAGAACGCCGGAATGTATTGGGTGAATACTTACAATCTAAAAAGCAGGACTCTCTATACCCTGGAAGCACTCACTCTTCACGAGGCTGTACCAGGACATCATTTGCAAATGGCCTTATCAAAAGAATTAACTCACCTCCCACCGTTTCGAAGGTCATTTTATGTAAATGCCTTTGGTGAAGGCTGGGGATTATACAGTGAATATTTAGGAACTGAACTCGGACTTTACAAAGATCCCTATAGTAGGTTTGGGCGATTCACTTATGAAATGTGGCGTGCTTGCCGACTTGTAATTGATGTTGGCATTCATTGGAAAAATTGGACAAAAGAAGAAGCCGTAAATTTTCTGGGCAGTAACTCTGCTCTTTCATTACACGAGGTGAATACAGAGGTGAACCGATATATTTCCTGGCCTGGGCAAGCACTCTCCTATAAAATTGGGGAGATCAAAATCCGTGAGCTCCGCAAAAAAGCTGAAGCCGAGTTGAAGGATAAATTTGATATACGTTCATTTCACGATCTTATATTGTCGGAAGGAAGTGTCACACTATCCATCCTTGAAAAAATGGTAAATGAGTATATCAGGAAGGAAAAATTAAAAATGTAAAATGAAGAATTTCACGCAAAGCTGCAAAGTAGGCAAAGACGCAAAAAAGTTTCTCTGAGAATGCTCTGCGTTCTCTTATTCTCTGCGGTTAAAATATTTCACGCCAGGCTTCGCGAACCCTTGCGCCCTCGCGTCCTTGCGGTTAAACTCTTATATCACAACTTCGAAATAAACTCCACCATTCTTTTCCTCCCGTTTTCATCAGGCAACAACCCATAACCAGCCTTGATATTTTCAACCACATGAGCCGGATCAGATGTGCCGGGTATGACACAGGTGACGGCTGGATTGGAAAGAATATATTTTAGAAAAAATTCCGGCCAATTTTGAATGCCATATTCTGCGGCCCAATCAGGAAGTGATTTTCCTCTAACAAGACTGAAAACATTCCCCGTTTCAAAAGGTTGGTTTATGATTACAGCAACTCCATTGTCTTGCGCAGCTTTGAGAAGACTCTTCTCTGCATTTCTCACTCGAATTGAATAATTGAATTGGACAAAATCAACTTCCTTGTTTTTCACAAATCTCTCCAACTCAAAATGCATCGGGATTGTATAATGAGTAAGTCCAATATATCGAATCTTGCCTTCAGCCTTCAAACGTTTGAGGGTTTTAAGGTGGGTATGCACATCTACCAGATTGTGTACCTGCATCAGGTCAATGGTTTCACGCTTCATTCTCCGCATGGATTCTTCAATCTGCCGAATTCCCCTCTCTTCACCGCTGGTCCATACCTTGGTAGCATAGAAGTATTTATTTGCGATTCCGGAACTCAGGGTGAGATCTCCTATTACTTCTTCAGCAGCTCCATACATGGGTGATGAATCAATCAACATGCCTCCGTTTCTATTCATTTGTTTCAATACATCAACCAGAGGTTTTCGTTCTTCTTCAGAAGACCCCACATCAAATTGGAGCCAGGTCCCTAGTCCCACCCCTGGAAGCTTATCACCAGTTGAAGGAATGGTCCGCTGAATAATATTATTCATGCTGTCTATTGCGGATATATTGATCATAGGAAAAATGATTTTTCCAAGACTATAGCAGCCAACCATTTTGAACAGCTTGCGTCTTGTCAGATCCATACAAAGTTCTTAATTAAGAATCCATGTAAAGTTCGGATTCATCCCTGACCAGTAATAAAAAAAATGCTGAAACAGGAATCGTGAACATTAAGCAGGAAATAAAATGCAAGGTCTTTCAACCTTGCATTCATAGCGTCTCTAGGCGAAACCTCGCGCCTTCGCGCTTTTGCGGTTAATTATCTCAAACTACAATCACAATTTCACCACTTCGAATCCTACGCCATCTTCAAAATCTTTTTCATCTACTTCCGCATAGTAAACCCCATCCAGGTAATAGTATTCAACCCCATTGACTTCCTTCACATCATATCCATCAGGTAGGGCATCTACTACAGCTCCTTCTGGTGCATCCACGACTTCGTATTCTTCAGATTTTCCAACCTTGCTATAAAAGGTGCCATAGTAATAATAGTAGGGGCGAGTACCAAGCACGATCCTGCGATAACCAACCGGTAGTGTACGAACTCTTAATCCAGCAACTGGTCGGACTATAATGAAATTATTATTCCGTGGGGTGTACCAAATGCCATTATGAAAATGATATGCATGGTTTGAATGACGATAAAGGATGGCGCCTGCAGGCACAATAGCAAAAGTTGCTCCCCACCTTGGCAAAGCCGCATATCTGAAATGCGCCCGCCTTACAACCCGGGGATGATGCACCCTTACCACCCGAACATGACGCTTTACCACTCTGCTTTTGCCTCTTCTTCCGGGTTGAGCTTCTGCTGTCTCAGGTATGGAAATAGTAAAAAGAATTGCGAGGAATGTAATTACAAGGATAAAATGCTTTTTCATGGTTGATTTTTTATAATTTATAAAGGAACGATGAATTAGGGAAGCTGGGTTGAATCGTTTCAGATAGTGATTTCGGGTAAAGGTTTAATTGGCTTGCTATTTTATTCGTGAGCCTTCAATCATAAGTAAGAAAAATTATTACCGCCAGGGCGCAAGGTCCGCAAAGATTTTGCGTAAATAAGAAGTTCTCTAACTTCTTTACCTTCTGACAACTGACTACTGACTACTTCCATACATTCGCAAAATGAAAGCTGCTACTGCTGCTGAGATCAAGCAAACGCTAAAAGAAACCAGCCACGGAAAGCTCGTAGAACTCTGTCTTCGGTTGGCGAGACATAAAAAAGAAAATAAAGAACTACTGACCTATTTGTTATTTGAACAGGATGATCTTTCTCAATATATCAAGCATGTTAAAGAAGAGATGGATGAACAGATCGCCCAGATCAACACATCTCATCTTTATTTTGCGAAGAAAACTCTAAGAAAAGTATTGCGGACTGCCAATAAACATATTCGGTACACCGGTATCAAGACTGCCGAAGCTGACATTCTCATTCATTACCTAACAAGTGTGAAAGGATTGAAACTTCCTCTTCACAAAAGCGCCGCCCTGACAAATATTTATGCTTCTCAATACAAAAAGGCTGCTGCTGCCATAGACTCAATGCATGAAGACCTGCAGTATGATTACAAGAAAGAGTTGAAGAGACTGGAATTATAATTATTATTTAACCGTCAGGACGCCATGACGCAAAGGTTCGCGAGGGGCAGGGGAAGTTTTCAAAGGAAAATATTTGATGTAAAAAAAGTAGACTGGTTGAAAGACCAGGATAGACTAATCAACCTCTTATCAGCAAATCCCACATTCCATCCTAAATGGCTGTTCTTATTCCGGGGAAAAAAATAATTTTTAACGAGTAAAGTAAACCTTCACTTGAGAAAATGCTTGTTGAGCTATTAGTGATTTTTAGGCATGGCTTCCTCTTTTTATAGCATTTTTATTTACCAAGGACTAAATTCAAATCAATGCAAATGAAAAATAAGATTGCTGTCATCTTTTGTGTGGTAGTGGCCTGTAGTTATTCTTTTTCTCAAAGTACGGGACAGACTTTGGTAATAGAACCATATAGCTATGGTGTTGTACTTGATGATACTCGAATGAAGGCCGTTGTGGTAAAAAAGGATATTGCCTATCTGGCTGATGAGAAAGGCAAATTGCATATTGACATTTATTCACCTCCCAATCTTAAGGTTACAGAAAAGAAACCGGCTATTATTTTTCTCAATGCGATGGGGGATGATCCCGGCGGAAGAAAATTAAAAAGCTGGGCTATTTACACAAGCTGGCCAACCTTGATGGCTGCACAAGGATACATTGGCATTTCAATGGAATGCGACCGCCAAAGAATAAGGGAATCATTGGAAGCTCTTTTTAGATTTTTGGAAGCTGAAGGAAGTTCGTATGGTATAGATACAGACAGGCTGGGTGTGTATGCTGCTTCGGCCAACGTTTCCCGTTCGTCGGATTACCTGATGAGTAGTGGAGTGTCAAAGGGGATCAAAGCTGCAGCATTATATTATGGACGTCCTCCTGTTGGCCCTTTCAGAAAAGATTTGCCGGTATTATTCGTGATAGCGGAAGGTGATATGAATCGGGGTTATAACAGCTTATGGTCAGAGGTGTTGAAGAATAACGCGCCATGGACCATAAAAATGGGAACAGGAATGCCGCATGCCTTTGACGCGAATACCGATAATGATGAAGCAAGGATTTTGATAAAAGAAACTATTTCATTCTGGAAAAATCATTTAGACCCTATTGCTGCACCATCATGGAAATACTCAATAGGGAGGGATATCATGGGTTCCTTACAAATGAACCGTCCTAAAGCGCTTAGCTTATTAAAGGCAGCTACTGAAGAAAACCCAGATGATATTGCAGCTCTTGTGTTTTATGCAAACCAATTAAAGGATGAAAAGCGGCTCGATGAGGCCACGGTTATCTATAATAAAGTTTTGGAAAAAGAACCAAACAATGTACCTGTACTAACATCATTGGCTGTTTTATCTTATTCGCAAAACAAAGACAAAGAAGGGGAGATTTATATTGCCAGGGCAATGAAGACCGGTGCTATGAAACGGAATGATTATGCAAACCTGGGATTTTACCTGCTTGCAGCGAATAAAAACAAGGAAGCCGTTTATTATTACGAAAAGGCAATAGCGATAAGCCCCGATAGTTTTGATTCTTATTATCTTGCTAAAGCGTATGCAAAATTGAATGATACAGAAAATGCAATAAGGGCTTTAGGCTATGCTGTTAAGAACGGCTATGGTTCTAAACAACAGATTGAAAATGATTCTTCGTTTGACCTGATACGTTCGGATGAAAAATTCAAAGAATTATTAAGCACTGTAAAATGACCTAACATATTATTGCGTTCCCTTGTCCCTTCGCGCCTTGGCGGTTAAACTTACCTACTCTGATCTCAGTGTATCCACCGGGTTGCTAAGCGCCGCCTTGATGGATTGAACACACATGGTGAGTATCGCGATTACTAACACAATGAATGTTGTCAGCGCAAATACCCAGCCGTTGATTTCAATTCGATATGCGAAATTTTCCAGCCACTTATTCATTCCATACCAGGCAATAGGTGTGGCAAGAATGGCTGCAATAGCCACAGGCTTCAGGAATTCCTTTAGAAGTTTAATGGAGATCCCTGCCACTGTTGCACCAAGAACCTTCCTGATTCCAATTTCTTTCATCTTCTGCTGAATTGAATAAAGAGAAAGTCCAAGAATTCCCATACAAGCTATGATAATCGCAAGCATTGAAAACCATGTGAAAATGCTACCAAGCTTTCGCTCACTTGCATAAAGATTATTCAGCTTATCATCAAGAAAACTGTATTCAAATGATTGCTTCGGAAATAGTGCTTTAAATTTCTTTTCAATAGACGCAATCATCATGCTTGAATTTGACTGCTGGAATTTTACATATAAATATTGAAACCGTCTCGGGAGATAATGAATTACAAGGGGCTGTACAGCAGATTTTAGAGGGGTGATATGAAAATCTTCCACCACTCCAATCACACGACCTGATTTCAAAACAACATTGGGCTGCACCCATTGAAATGTCTTCCCAATTGCATCTGAAGGATTTTTCCAACCCATTTTCTTTACTGCCTCCTGGTTCAAAATGAAGCCTTGATCTTTATCTGATTGCTGGGTTTCGCTAAAATCTCTTCCTGCCACCAGTTTCATGTTCATTGTCTTGAGAAACATAGGATCAGTAAAAAGCATTTGCATCGAAATCGCTTTTGTAAGATCTGCGTTCCCATCATTTACAAGGTTCACTGGAATATTTGTTCCGGGCACGGATGAAGCTGCGGCACTTGTTACCTTTTCCTGGACCAACGAATTTCTGAGCTGCTGCAGGCGCAATGAATCAGAATCTCGGGGCAGAGAAATTATCGCAACATTTTCTTTGTCAAACCCCAGTTTCTTATTCTGCATATAACGGAGTTGCTTACCAACCAGGATCGTACTTGCAATCAAGATCATCGAAACAACAAACTGAAGGGTTACCAATCCCTTTCTAAATGAAATTCCTTTGGATGATTTCAGGAATTTTCCTTTGAGCACCTCTATTGGTTTGAAAGCTGAAAGAACGAGCGCAGGATAGATGCCTGAAATAATCCCAACGAAAATTATTAGCGCGCTGATCAAAATTGTCAACTGTCGATTTTTGAAAAGATCCAGCACCAATTCTCTTCCAGATAGCTGATTGAAGAGTGGTAAAGCCAGTGCAGTAATAACAATCGAGAGTATTAGTGAAATGAAGGCAATCAGAATGGCTTCGCCCAAAAATTGGGTGATAAGTTGTGCACGATACGCACCAGCTACTTTTCGAAGCCCGACTTCCTTTGCCCTTGTGACTGCTTTCGCAGTTGATAAGTTTGTAAAATTGAAACAGGCAATTAGTAATATGAAGAGTGCAACACCTGTAAAGATGTATACATATGTGATTTCTCCATTGATTCCTAACTCACCTGTCATCTGGGAATTCAGGTGAATACTGGTTAATGGCTGAAGAAGGATATCATGCATCCCATCGGCCTGCGGATTATTTGCAAGATACTTCTGATTAAATCCTTTGAATTTTTCTTCGAGTCTATCTTTTGAAACCTGGCTATTTACTACCAGGTAAGTTTGGAACATGTGAAAGGACCAGAGCTCACTGAGATCACCAAATACCTTTAAAGAAACTAGAGCATTGAAATTAAAATGTGAATTGGATGGGGCATTCTCTGAGATGGCTGTTACCTGAACTGTGAAGGTTCTTCCAAATGAATTGACTGAAAGAGTTTTTCCAATTGGATCAGCATCGCCAAAATATTTTTTTGCAGCAGAACTTGTAAGAACTATGCTGTTTGGGGCAGTTAACGCATTTATTTTTTGTCCTCTTTCGAGGTTAAAACTGAAGACATCAAAAAAAGTAGAGTCTACATACAGAAGATCGCTTTCATAAAACTGTTGTCCATCTGGTTGACCAACAACACTCCTCTCATCTTTTAAAATCCTCGCATAATTCTGAATCTCTGGATAGTCTTTCTTCATGAGCGGAGCCCATGGAGCAGGTGTCACGGCAAGTTTTGCAAGTCCTGCAGGACCTTTGGATTCGGACGTTACACGATATGTCTCATTTGCTTTTGCATTGAATTTGTCATAGCTGGTTTCATGCTGAATGAATAGAAACATCAGGATGCAACATGCCAACCCTATTGCCAATCCAAGTATGTTGATAGCGGAGAACAATTTGTTGTTGCGAATATTCCGCCAGGCAAGCTTCAGATAATTGAATAGCATAATGGAGAATTTAGAAGTTGAAAAAATTATCCGGTGTAGAAACACCAGATCTCACATGAGAACTCTATCTGGGCACGATCAGTGCCAGATTTAAAGAGGTTGAATAACAATAAGTTAATAAGAAATTTATGTACGAATTTGTTCGTTTACGGACAGGTTGTGTGCGGATGCGATACAGACGAGTCCCGAGTTTAGAGTTTCGGGTTATTGTCATTTGCGGATGTCCGTTGGTCGTTGGCCAAAATATCTAAATTTCAGGTCTTCAATTTTCCCAATTTCCCAATCCTGAGCAAAGGGAAGACACCAAATTTCAAAATTTCACAGGACTTCCGGCCTCCGGTTCTCTGGCGGTTAATCCTTTTCCTTTAACCTGCTATTCATTAAACCCACAGGCACTCTCAAATCACCAGTAGTTGCATCAATCAACCCGTTTTTTTCATCCTCAATATTTGTAGCCTGGGTGTAAACATCACCGGCAATGGGTCGTTTGCGAATTTCTTCCTTGAAAAGTTTTATGGTTGCAGCTCGTTCACTATCGTCTTTGGGGCCACCATAATCCGGAAAACCAAAACCACCCCACTCACTAATTACAATAGGAACTTGTTTCTTGAAAAAAAAAGGATCTCCAACGACCAATGGAAATGCTGCAACGCCAACTAATTCTCCGTTCACAACTTTATCAAGCATCTCTTTCCATCTTTCCAATTCCGGAGTATAGAGATGAACAGTCAACAGATCAGACTTCAATCTTCCTTCAAATGATATATGCTGCCAGCCATCATTATCTACAACTAGAAATTGTGGAAATGCAATCTGCATGAAATGATACATTTCAATGATGTAATTACGGGTTTCAGGATTAGTAGCAACATCCTGTGCACCCCAGTCTTCATTATATAAACTCCAGATCACAACTGAAGGATGAGAACCAATCAGTGCAAGCATTCGCATAAGCTCTGCCTTGTGATTTTCCCGACTTTTTAAACTGGACTGATGCGGACTTGGAACTTCTACCCAAAGAAGCATTCCTAATTTATCTGCCAGATTGTAGATACGTGGATCAACCCCTGCTATATGAATTCTTACAAGGTTGCATCCAAGTTCCTTCATCGCGTACATATGCTTTTTGATCTCTTCATAGGATGCAATTCCAGGTTGATAAAGAATTCCGTCGAGGTATAAGGATTCATTATTCAGATAAACACAGCATCCCCTTGCTTCAATTTTACGAAGCCCAAAAAAAGTTTCAATACTTGCAACATATCCGTTAGAATCTATCAATTCAGCAATGAGCCGGTATAGATTAGGCGATTCAGGTGACCACAATTTTGCATCCGGGACTTCAACCACTAAGCGCTGCGCTTTCTGTCCTGATTCCAGCAGAAGTTGAAAATCTGAAGTTGCTATGGGCTCATCAACCTTATTTTCTTTATTGAAAACTTTTAGTCTGACTACATACTGACCTGGATCATGAATGCGCGTAGTAATAGTGAACCTCACCAAGTTGTCCTCAACAATTGAGACGACTCCAACCCTGGATCTGAGTCTGTTTCTTTCCACTTGTTCAAGCCAAATGCTGCGCACCGCTCCAGTATAAGTCTGATACCAGATCCCACCTCTTTTATAAACATGTGATTCCTGCTTGCCCCGGGGAATATCAGCATCCATGGTGTCGGCAATCCGGACTGTAATTTTATTTATGGGTTTGAGAATTTCTTCAGGTAATTCATACGAGAATGAGGTGTATTCGCCTGAATGCACTTCATCGCCTTCAATGGTTTTCAATAAAATGCCATTTAACCAAACCATGGTCTCATAACCACAGGCTCCAAATGTGAGTTGAAGAAAGGAAGGATGAGATTCATGCCCATTTGAACGTTCAGGTAATGGAAAGGTTCGCTCATACCATGCAACAACTTTATCGTGCCAGGCGGATGGAGATTTCAATCCTTTTGCAGCTGCAATATGATTTTCAATTGAACCGGGCCAGTTTGCAGTATGTTGATATTCGTGCCCTACATGCCAACTATTGGCGATTCCGGAGTCCTCTGGGTCAAGATCAAATTTCCATTCACCATCAAGTAAGACAAAATTATTTTTTCTAAGAACAGCCCTTGGAAGTGGATTCAAAAGATTGTCATCATCAAAACCTTCATTCTTACTTATCGAGGTGCTGTAATTGGGATGATTCAATTCCATGCAGTTGTTGCTGCAATATTGATTCCAAGGTCAGTTATCTTCCTTGCATACCCTCGCGCCCTTGTTTCCTGGCGGTTAAATTAATTACTCAAGTGGCATAGAATTATCCTCTTCCCCAAAAACATACTTGCTGAACCATTGCCAATTATGCCAGACTGCAGCCAATCGCTCCTTGGGCTTGGTAATTCCATGTCCGAAACCTTTATAAACAATCAATTTCGATGGAACTGCCCGGTCCTGTAATCCACGGTATAGTTCATACGCATTTGGGATTGGAACCCTTCTGTCAAATTCACCGTGCTGTATTAGTGTTGGAGTACTTGCCCTATTGATATTAGTCATGGGCGAAGTTTTCAGATAAACAGCCATATCCTTCCATGGCGTGGCCTGCAGGTACTGCCTGGTGAATGGAGTTATATCAGTATTCACATAATAAGTAACCCAGTTGGAAATACCAGCACCAACAGAAATTGCCTTGAAAATATTGGTGTTCGTGGTCAGGAAAGCTGATATATATCCACCCTGGCTCCAACCCATTGCTCCCATTTTTGAAGTATCGATCATTTTTTTGCTGTTGAGATATTCCACCCCGCTCACAACATCCCACATATCACCGACTCCAAGATTTCTCACGTTCAGAGACCGAAATTTTTCTCCATACCCTGCACTTCCCCGATAATTTACTCTAAGCACCAGCGCTCCCTTTTCCACCCATTGCATAATTGGGTAAACATAAGTTGGGGTAGGATCCGGAAAGTCGATTCCCGTTGGACCACCATGGATAACTACGAGTAATGGATATTTTTTGTTTTGATCATAGTTCCTCGGTTTCAGTAGAACACCTTCGATGATAGCACCATCCTTGCTTTTCCATTGGATCACCTCGTTCACTGGTGTGTTCCATCCTGTGATCTGAGAATTATTATTGGTGATCTTTTTCAACTGTTGATCCATTTTCCAGGCGTAGATCTCATTGAGGTCGGCATAGTTCCTTCCCGATACAACCAGTTTGTCACTATCCCTGCTGAATCCGACGGTGCCAACCAAATCCAATGGAACTGCAACCGGACTGGTTTTGCCTGAGGCCAGGTCTACCTTAAATACTTTTTGTTTTGTTTTTTCCAGAGCAGCAACAAAGAGTCCGTATTTATTCCAGTCTATGACAAATTTATTTTCGTCAATATCCTGTGCTATTTCTTTGCTGGTGTTGGTATTAAGATCATAAATGAACTGACGATTATTCTTAAAATAATTTGTGAGTGAATCGTTCACGGAAGAACTATAAGTAAAGGCTGTTCCTTCAGGATTCCAATCTCCAAAAAAATCTCCTGTTGGATTGCTTACCAGAGTAGTGATCTTTTTTGTTGCAATCTCGATCATTACTATATCCGCGGTGAGCCCTGAATTGATCAAGGGATTGGATTGCCGGTTGAAGAGTATGCTCTTTCCATCAGGCCTCCAGGAAAATCCGCCGACAGTAAAATTACCTTCTGTGATTCTTTTTGCAACTGGAAGAGTGTAGCAGATCTGACCTTTAACTTTCTCAGCCGAATCTGTTTTAGTGCTATCTTTTTTCTGTGGGTAGCATGGAATTTGGCCAGCCAGCACAACTGAATCATAATTAAAATTCAACAACCAGAGGTGACTTAATTTATATTCTTCACCCTCAACGGCAAAGGCACCGAAACGATCCCTGGTTGTTTTTTCTTTTTTACTATCAGGATCTGCTTTGGTGTAAGCGATTTTTGTTCCGTCAGGACTCCAATCATAATTGCCCACTCCATCCTCATCCTTTGTAACCTGAAGCGCTTCTCCACCTGCGACAGGAATAAGATACAATTGTGATTTTTCGCCACGGTCCGCAATAAAACTTACGAATTTATTGTCGGGAGTTATTCTTGCACCCCCACTGCTTCCCTTTGATGTGCGGGTTAATTGGATTGGTTCCTGCTCGTCTCGTGACATCCATAATTCCGTATCATAAGAATTATTGGTCCAATCTGTTGAAGTAACGGCAAAGATGATTGTCCTGCCGTCATTGGAAATTATAGGACCGCCAACGGTTTTAAGGCTTATCCATTTTTCGAAACTTGTTGATGCGTTTTTCTGTCCAATTGCCGTGAGACAAAGAAGGATTAGTGCGGAGAGAAAAGAATATTTCATGGTTCAATATTGAGTTTCGTGAAATAAGATTTTACCGCCCCTTCGACTACGCTCAAGACTCGCCAGGACGCAAAGGTTCGCCAAGAGTTCCTTGCGTTCCTTTGCGTCTTTGTTTCTTGGCGGTAAAGAAAAAAATCAAAATCAATCCTCCTTTGCTCCTTTCTCACCAACAAACCATTGTTCCTTGTTCTTAAAAAGTACGTTGAACGTGGTCAATGATCCATAGATCCTCGTGATGTATTGCTGAAGGTTTACTTTATCCTGATCGGTCAGTAATTTATGTGCATTTAGTTGCTGTTCCAGTACTCTCAATCTATCCCGCAACATAACGATCTTATGAAAAAATATATCAATTGGAATTTCTTTTGGTTTCTGCGTTTTGTCCGCAGGCTGCAACAGCATCATTCCTCCCCTCCATCTGTCGCCTATTTGAGTTATCTCGGAGAATCCATTCCATGATCTCAAAATTTTCAAGAGCGATTTCTCTATATCGGATTGGGTTTCTATTTCTTCAGTAACGTTTTCCGGGATGATCTCCTCTAGTTTCGAATCGTTCTTTTCTATTTCCTTAATTCCATGATTAATAAATGAGATCTTGTAGGTAGCGTATTGTACTCCCACAATTACACCCGGTCCGTAATGCGAATGTTGTAATCTGGTACCGATGCCTAACGTGAGTTGATCCATAGTCTTTGAGTTTCGTGAAATAAGGTTTAACCGCCAAGGCGCCAGGACGCGAAGATCCGCAAGGAATCTTTGCGAAACCTTGCGTCTTTGTTTCCTGGCGGTTAAGCAAAGAATTCCCAATTCCTAATTCTATCGAAGTTGACAATTCACAGATGACCGTTTTCCTTCCTTGATCAAACATTTCTATTCCCCTCTCCTTTGGAGAGGGGTTAGGGGTGAGGTCGAATTCCAAATTCCAAATTCCTATTCAACCATTCCACAAATCAACCATTCAACTAATCTGCAATCGCCCCGTACACAAGTACTTTATATTTATTTGGAATCTCGCGTTGCGTGGAACCCCAAAGCTGCCGGTAGATTATTCCTATCAGTTTTTCTTTTGGATCGGCCCAATATGTAGTTGAGAAGGCACCACCCCATTCAAACACACCTTCAGGTGTTGGAAGAATGCTGCTTCCTTTTTCAGTTGTAATTCCAAAGCCAAGTCCGAATTTATTTACACCCACAGAAAGATCACCAATCTGGTTCATCGTCATCATGCGCACTGCATTGCGAGACAGCAATCTTTTCCCATTCAATTCACCTCCGTTCAGGACCATTTGCAGAAATATTCCATAATCCAAAACTGTTGAAGAAAGTCCACCACCCCCAGAAAAATAAGTTCCTTCTGATTTTGGGTAGTCCACAATGAAGACTCCATTCTGGTTAACCTCATCAGATTCTACAAGTTTTCCATTTTGTTCCTGGTAAAGATGAACCAGGCGATCACGTTTTGCTGCTGGTATATAGAAGTATGTATCATTCATACCAAGAGGCTCAAATATTCTTTTCCGGAAAAATTCATCCAGATTCTGACCAGAAACAACCTCGATGAGATAACCTAGAAGATCAGTGTTTAATCCATAGGTATATTTTTCTCCAGGCTGGTGCATAAGCGGAAGCTTTCCCAGTTTCTTCATATCGTTCCCTAACAACAAACCTTCTTTTACGCCAATGCCAGCTGTAACTCCGGCCTTGTAATAAATGGCATTTGCCTCTTTGCTACCTATCTGCGCATAGCCAAGTCCGGAAGTATGAGTCAGGAGATCGCGAATGGTGATCTCCCGCTTTGCAGGCACCGTTGTATAAGAAGAATCTTTTTCATTGAACTTATCAAGGACACCCTGCTTGGCAAATTCAGGTATGTATTTAGAAACAGCATCATCCAGCAGAAATTTTCCTTCTTCGAACAGGATCATGGCACCCACACTTGTTATGGCCTTTGTTTGAGATGCAATGCGGAAGATCATATCAGTCTTCATGGGTCTTGTCTTTTCAAGATCATCATATCCAAAAGCCTTGTGATAAACCAACTTGCCATTTCTTATGATCAGGGCAACGGCACCATTCAACTTGCCGGTTTGCATCCATTCATTCATGTTGGTTTCAATTCTTTTCAATCGGTCCGCAGACATACCCGCTGATTCTGGCTGTACAAGCCTCATCGCAGATGTTGTCTGTGTCTGCATCCTGGTAGTACTCGTCTGAGCAAAGGATGAGATAGTTGTGATCAGGCAGAGGAGGATGAAAAACTGTCTCATAATGCTGATTTAGTTGAAGAAGAAAGATAATAAGAAAATAGATTGCTGTTCCAAACCCATCAATTGAAATGCTCCCGTCGAAATGCTGGTGGTTGAATGAACTGTAGCCAGGCCAGTTTTATGTATTCAAGGAACTCGTAATCATTACTTAATTGAGTGAATTCGTATGAAGGGCGGTATTCCTTCATGAAGCGAGTGAGAGAATCGCCCGCAAGACCAGTGATCTCCTTAACTATACCACGGGTGAACCGGTGGTCAATAAACTTATCCTCTTCCTCCTGCAAAAGCCTTTTTTGAAAGGCAAGCATTCTTCTATTCTGCCTGAATCTGAAAATACTGATGAACTCGTCCAGGTCAAGACCTATGCCAGCGCCTCCCTGGGCACTGGTTATACCGATACCTGGCTTTCTGAAATCAAATGCTTTCCTATAATCCATTCTGTTTTGTATTGAGTCTCGTTTATAGTTTGGCAATTTCACTTTCACCATGGGAAGATCAGTAACAGGTACATGAAGAGAAATATCGAACTGAAAAATATTAGGAATGGACCTCACAGGAAATTTGCCCGTTGGTTTGTTTAGGAACGAAAAATAAATAGAGTCTTCTTCCTTCACAAGAATAATATACCTGCCTGAAGAATCGGTAGTGGAGCCTTGACCGGAAGTACTTAATACACTCACAGCCTCTAGCGGTCTTGATCGCGAAGCATCATAAACAGTCCCACTTACCCTAATCTGGGCATGTAGATTAATGAACGATAGTATTGAAGAAATAATGAAAACCAGTCTCATGATACACTGCCGGGAGGAGATCTGTGTTAATGAATGGGTTGTAAGATAAGCAGCCGGGATTGTTCAATAGGAGAAATGAGGACGTTTAACGAAACTTTCTTATGGAATTAGATTCATGGGGGTTAAACCTTGTCTTTACATTTTCATTCCGACTTTGGACCTCCGACTTCCGACTTCTTTATGGCTTCCTCAATCACTCTGGCGAAATGAAGATGCTCAAGAACCTGGACCTTTTTGGCAATTGAATCCGGAGTGTCGCCTTCTTCAATTATGACCTTTTCCTGGAAAATGTGGTTGCCATGATCATAGTGTTCATCCACATAATGAATGGTGATACCTGTTTCCTTTTCCCCGGCCTTGATCACCGCTTCATGTACATGCTGTCCGTAAAACCCTTTTCCTCCATATTTAGGCAGGAGTGCCGGATGAATATTAATGATGCGATCATAATAGGCATGGATAAGTTGGGCAGGAACCTTCCAGAGAAATCCGGCAAGTACAATGAAATCAATTCCCATCTCTTTCAGTGTTTTCACATAAGCATCGCCCCGAAAAAACCTATCCTTTTCCAGAATGATTGTTGGAATCCCAAACTCTCTGGCAATTTCTAAAACACCCGCCTCAGATTTATTTGTGGCGATGAGTCGCACAACACCAGGCGGTTTATCATTACGAAGAGTGCCGGATGTTGTAATGCTTCCAAAATGTTCGATGATTTTTCTCGCATTGGTACCCGTTCCCGATGCAAAAATTGCGATTCCCACTTTGCTATGTTCCTCTTCTAACAAGCTTAAGGTTTCTTTTTTTTTGTTCCCGGAGAACCTCTTTGCAAGTTTTCTGATATAATTCCTGAAAAATTTGAATTGGCCAAAAGGAATACTGACGATGATGACCATTAATGGCCAGATAAGCGTGACGACTATAATATATATAGGTATGTATAACCAGGCAGAATCAAGGTTCAAAAAGTTCATTATTCTTTTTCCAACATAGCCTGTTGCGCTTCCTCCCAATGCAAACGTGATCAGAATGAGCACCAGTCGCCATCCATTTACTTTCCATTTTTTCTGAAGGCCTTCCAGCATACAGTTAATAAAACTTCTTCGATTTTTTTTGAGCTAAGCATGCAAATGTGCATGAAAAAAATGGATAGGATGAAATTGCAACTAATTCAAATTTTTTTTGAAAAGCACATTGACATAAACATGACATGTATCAATTAGAAAGAATTCTAATTCGCTGAAACTCGCTCCAGATGCGGCAAAAAAAAATTTTTGGGCCTTGACATTTTGTTAACTTCCTGACTTATTTTTGCACCCGGCTAAGGAGATTTTTCCACATTTCTAACAACCCGTTGTGAATATGATTCATCATAGACCGACAGCAAAACCCTTACTACTTTTTTTCTTCCTTTTTACAGCGATTCAAATCTCAAAAGCCCAGGATGATGTAGCCGCCGGTCGGACCTTATTCATGAACAATTGCGCTTCCTGCCATCAAGTCAATAAAGATCTCACCGGACCAAAGCTTGCTGGCATCGACGCAAGAGTTCCTGACAGAAAGCTTCTTCACGCCTGGATTAGAAATAATCAGGCGGTTTTGAAGAGTGGTGACAAGTATTTTACTGACCTCTACGCTCAATGGAATAAGACACCGATGAATGTTTTTCCGAATCTTACTGATGCGGAAATTGAAAATATTCTGGCATTTATAAAGAAATCTGAAGGAGCAGCAGCAGGACCGACTCCAAACGGTGAGATCGTGCCTGTCCCCGAGTCTGATAATTCCCTTGTATTCGGCATTATCACCCTGATCCTTGCAGTTGTGGCATTAATACTTTTACAGGTAAATGCCAGCCTTAGAAAATTAGCAGATGATAAGGAAGGGATTCCGGCTCTTGAGCCAATTCCATTCTATAGAAATAAGACCTATATCACTCTTTTTACCCTACTCTTATTCGTTATAGGAGGTTATTTTGTGATCCAGGGAGCCGTTGGATTAGGTCGCTCCAAGGATTACATGCCTGATCAACCAATTTACTATTCACACAAGGTTCATGCAGGTATTAACCAGATCAGTTGCCAGTATTGCCACAGCAGCGTTGCGGACAGCAAGCACGCCACTATTCCTTCCGTGAATGTTTGTATGAATTGCCACAAAGCAATTACTACCTATGCAAAGGGACCTCAGTTGGTGGATGCCGATGGGAAGGAAATAAATGGAACTGCAGAGATTCAGAAATTGCTAGATTATGCAGGTTTTAAACCTGGACCGGGTGCGGAATGGGATCCTTCTAAAGCAAAGCCTATCGAGTGGGTACGAGTTCACAATTTACCCGATCACGTCTATTTTAATCACTCCCAACACGTTCGTTCAGGAAAAGTTCAATGCCAAACCTGTCATGGCGATGTAACCAATATGGATGTGGCAAAGCAGTTCGCCGAGCTCAGCATGGGTTGGTGCATTAACTGTCATAGGACTACGAAGGTTGACTTCCCCGACAAGAATGGCAATGGCGGCAATAAGTTTTACAGCATTTACGAGAAGTTTCACAATGATATAAAGTCTGGCAAGATGGATAGTGTGACAGTTGAAGCAATCGGAGGAACAGAATGTCAGAAATGCCATTATTGAATGTGCTAATTTGAAAATGTGCGGCTGTGCTAATGAAGTTTCATTGCACTTTCACATTTTCTCCCGCGTGAGCGGGATCAAATTTTCAAATTTGTTAGATGGATCAAAAAAAGTATTGGCAAAGTTTCTCAGAACAAACTAACGGCGAAGCATTCCAGAAGGCTTCAGAGGATGAATTCAAAGAAGATCTTCCATTTGATTCAAATGGTTTGCTGGATTCCCAAACCCCTCGCAGAGATTTTCTTAAATATGTTGGTTTCAGCACTGCCGCTGCAGCTCTGGCTGCCAGTTGCGAAATGCCTGTAAGAAAGGCGATACCTTATGTCAACAAACCGGAGAACATGGTCCCCGGTGTTGCAGATTATTACGCCACTACTTACGTTTCAGGCGGTGAAGCAATTCCAGTTCTGGTTAAGGTGAGAGATGGCAGGCCGATCAAGATTGAGCCAAATGAAATGTCAACCATTTTCGGGCATGGAAGCTCGCCACAGGTTCAGGCATCGGTTCTTGATCTTTATGATACCGGTCGTCTCCGCTATCCGATGCAGAATACAGGCGGGACTTTTAAGGAAGTAAGCACTTTCGCTGCTATAGATAAACTTATTCAGGATGGGATTGTAGCATTGGGTGGCGCTCCGCTTGTCTTGCTCACTAGCACCATCACTTCACCTTCTATTAAACAAGCTATTTCAGAATTTATAGCCAGGTTTCCCGGTTCAAGACATGTTCAATACGACGCTGCCTCCTACAGCGGAATGCTTGAGGCAAACCTTGCGAGTTATGGTAAAAGGTCATTGCCCTCTTATCAGTTTGAGAAAGCGAAAGTAATTGTGAGTATTGATGCTGATTTTCTCGGCACCTGGATTTCTCCTATTGAATACCAAAACGGTTATTCAGCTGGCCGCAGGCCCAGTCCATCGGCTCCTCAGATGAGCAAGCACTACCAGTTTGAAGGGATGATGAGCATGACAGGGGCTAATGCTGATGAGCGTTTCCCACATCTTCCTTCACAAACAGGTGCAATTGCTCTTGGAATCTATGCTGCACTTGGAGGGGTTGTTTCAAAACCTGCTCTTGATGCGCCATTGCAGGCAGCCATTACGAAAGTATCAGCAGAATTGAATGCAAATAAAGGTGCGGCCCTTGTGGTTTGTGGAAGCAGGAACAAAAATGTTCAGCTGGTTGTGAACGCAATCAATGAATTGATTGGTGCAAATGGAACTACAGTCAATTGGGCGGTTACAAATAATACAAAACAGGGAATAGACAGCGAATTTTTGCAACTGATTGCCGATATGGAAGCTGGCAAGGTTGGAGGTTTGTTTTTATATGATGCAAATCCTGCCTATGACTTCTTTGATTCGGAAAGATTTAAAAAGGCGTTGGCTCGCGTGAGGCTTAGTGTTTCTCTTAATGATAAGATGGATGAAACAACTGAGCATTGTAAATTCATTGTTCCTTCTCATCATTACCTTGAAAGTTGGGGTGATGCAGAGCCAAAGACTGGCTATTTCTATCTCCAGCAACCAACCATTGCACCTCTATTCAAAACAAGGTCATTTCTTGATTCCATCTTGAAGTGGAGCGGCAATACAACCACATACGAAGAATACATTAAGAAACTTTGGGTTGCTAAACTTGGCACCGAAGATCTTTATCTGAAAGCAGTTCAGGACGGAGTTGTAGAACCAGGGACTCCTTCAACCGGCGGGGGAGGGTTCATTGGTGCGGTCGTAGCTGAAGCGGCAGGAAAAATCACTGGTCAGGCTGGCGGTAAAACAGAATTGGTGATCTACCAGAACATGGCCATGAAGGATGGCAAGCATGCAAATAATCCATGGCTTCTGGAATTGCCTGACCCAATAAGCCGTGCTTGCTGGGATAATTATTTGATGATCTCTCCTGCTCTTGCAAAGGAATTACTTGACCTTGATATTACCAGAGAAAGAGAAGCCAATCAATACGAGTTCTTTCCGGAAAAACCAGTGGTGAGTATCCAGGCTGGAAATAAGACTATTGAATTACCAGTGCTGGTTGTGCCGGGAATGCATAACAATGTTGTTGCAGTAGCTGTTGGATACGGCCGAAGCGAAAAGCTTGGTAAGGCAGTTCCTGGTGTAGGCAAGAATGTATTTGGTTTTGCAAGATTGGTTGATAATAATATTGAGTGGAATGTACCAGGCGTAACGGTTCAGAAAACTGGTCGCACTTACCAACTCGCTCAGACTCAGGTACACGGTTCTTATGAGGGAAGACATGAGGTGTTGAAGGAAATGACTTTGAGCGATTTCAAGGCACATCCAAATAAGATCATTGAAGAAAGAGCAAATGAACTAAAGAATTGGGGTGGTCTGGAGAAATTTGAAAAGGAAGGCACTCTTTATCCATATTATGATAAGCCGGGGATCAAGTGGGGAATGTCAATTGATATGAATGCATGTTTCGGTTGCGGAGCATGTGTGGTGGCCTGTCATGTGGAAAATAATGTTCCTGTTGTTGGAAAGACTGAAGTACTTCGCTCGCATGATATGCATTGGTTAAGGATCGATCGGTATTTCACCGGTGATCCAAATAAACCAGAAAGTATTCAAACTGTTTTCCAGCCGATGCTTTGTCAGCATTGCGACAATGCACCTTGCGAAAACGTTTGCCCTGTTGCTGCCACACCGCATAGCAGCGAAGGATTGAATATGATGACGTACAATCGTTGTATTGGTACAAGGTATTGCGCTAACAACTGTCCGTATAAGGTTCGCCGATTTAATTGGGCCGACTATATGGGTTCTGATAGTTTCGCAGACAACCAGAATAAAGCAGCCCATTTGGATGATTCGGTCTTGATGATGAATGATGACCTCACCAGGATGGTTTTGAATCCGGATGTTACTGTCCGCAGTCGGGGAGTCATGGAAAAGTGTAGTTTTTGTGTACAGAGATTACAGGATGGAAAGCTTAGGGCTAAGAAAGAAAATCGTAAACTGGTTACTGGAAATTTAGATACGAATGGGGAAGAACACTGGGATGTGAAAACTGCCTGTCAACAGGCATGCTCAGCGGGTGCAATAGTTTTTGGAAATGCAAACGATAGTCAAAGTGCAGTGAGCAAGCACAGGAAGGAACATGAGGGAAGAGCTTTTTATGTATTGGAGCAATTGCACACTTTGCCAAACATCAGCTATCTAACAAAGGTTAGAAATGTTGAGAAGCTGAGTGGTGAGTCGGAAGTAGCTAAGGAGAAGTTAGCGAGCGGAGAAAAGCATTAGGTTTTTCATTGCGTTCTCGGCGTTGCTGACGTTTAAGAAGGTATCGCAAAGAATGCAGAGAATAAGAAAAGAGCGCTGAGGAAACGCAAGGAACAGAAGGAAATTAGAATTAGGTAGAACAAACTGTCGTTAATGAATCATCCCGGCAGTTAAAAGCTAAACCAGATATGGCTTTATTAAGATACGAATCACAGGTCAGGCCTCCATTGGTTGCTGATAATAAGAATTATCACAAGGTGACCGAGGACATTGTACACGTGATAGAGAATCGACCAACTAAACTGTGGTGGATCGGATTTCTGATCTCAGTGGCCTTGCTTTGTTTTGGTATCTATTCAGTTGGCCGTGAAGTTTATTATGGAACAGGGCAATGGAATCTGAATAAGACTGTAGGTTGGGGTTGGGATATCACAAACTTCGTTTGGTGGGTAGGGATCGGTCACGCGGGAACCTTGATTTCAGCCATTCTTCTATTGTTCAGGCAAGGTTGGAGAACAGGTGTGAACAGAGCAGCTGAAGCTATGACCATTTTTGCGGTAATGTGCGCAGGTCAATTTCCTATTTGGCACATGGGCCGCGTCTGGATGGCGTTTTTTGTTCTGCCTTATCCAAACACCAGAGGACCTCTCTGGGTGAATTTTAATTCTCCTCTTCTTTGGGATGTATTTGCGATCTCGACATATTTCACAGTATCATTATTATTCTGGTATGCGGGTTTATTGCCAGATCTGGCAACTGTAAGAGACCGCGCAAGACTCAAGTGGAGAAAACTGATGTACGGTGTTTTATCATTTGGCTGGACCGGTTCTACAAAACATTGGCAGCGACATGAAGCACTCTCCCTTGTACTTGCTGGTTTGAGCACACCACTGGTACTTTCAGTACACACGATAGTGTCCTTTGACTTCGCTACATCGATTGTTCCGGGCTGGCATACAACCATCTTCCCACCTTACTTTGTTGCCGGGGCCATCTTCTCTGGATTTGCCATGGTGCAAACCCTCTTGGTGATCACCCGAAAGGTGATGAAGCTGGAAGATTACATCACACTCGAACATATCGATGTGATGAATAAAGTAATTGTACTAACAGGTTCCATCGTTGGTTGTGCCTACCTCACTGAGTTATTCATGGCGTGGTATGGTCAGAATAAATACGAGAACTACGCATTTCTTAAAAACAGGGCTGATATATTCAGTCCGTATGGCTGGAGTTATTTCCTAATGATGGCCTGTAATGTGCTGAGCCCGCAAATTTTCTGGTTCCGCAAAATGAGAAGAAGCATTGTTGTTACCTTCTTCATGAGTATTATCGTAAATATCGGAATGTGGTTTGAGAGATTTGTGATCATTGTGACTTCATTATACCGGGATTATCTTCCAAGTAGCTGGCCGTTCTATTATAGTCCAACTATCTGGGAAGTCGGATTTTACCTGGGAACATTTGGATTATTCTTTACATGCTATTTCCTCTTTTCAAAATTCTTCCCGGTGATAGCTATCGCGGAAATCAAACATATATTAAAGAGAAGCGGAGAGAACTATAAAGAGAAAATGACCCCGGTTGAGAATGAACCGGTGGAGGCTTTTGTAAAAGAACATGGGCATGATCATGGGGCATGAAGACATGAAATCTCAAGAACCAAAAAACAAATAACAAAAGAATAAAAGCAATTAGGCAAAATAGAGTAACACAATTTGAGATTTGCGTTTTATGATCTATTATTTGGAATTTGTGTTTTGAGATTTGTGATTTTCTTTATGCTATTTGGAATTTTAAATAAAGCATATGGCCTTAAAAAAATTCATAGTGAGTTGCTTCAGTGATGAGGAGGTCTTATTTCCTGCCGTAAAGAAAGTTCGCAAGGCTGGCTATAAGATACATGATGTGTACACTCCATTCCCGATCCATGGCCTTGATAAGATGATGGGTTTACGGGATACAAGTTTGCATACTGCTGGTTTTATTTATGGCATTACAGGAACTGCAACCGCACTAGGATTTATTAGCTGGGTATTTACTAAAGATTGGCCAATGAATATAGGAGGCAAACCGGCTTTTGCATTGCCTGCATGGATCCCTATAATATTTGAATTGACAGTACTTTTTGCATCTGTAGGCATGGTGCTTACATTTTGTTATCTCTGCCAATTGGCACCATTTGTTAAGAAGCATCATTTTCATCCAAGATCAACAGATGATCTGTTTGTGATGGTGATAGAACCTTCCGCTAAGACCAATGAAGAGGAAGTGATAGCATTTCTTGCCTCAGTGGGTGCGGATAATATTCATGTTCAGGTTGCAGAGACAGGATGGTGGCTGGGCAGGTATGATAAAGAACAAAAACTATTGGCGACCGAAAAAGTTGTAGAACCTGTTGCATAAATTATTGAATAAAGTAGGATGAAGAAAATATTAATCATAGCATTCATAGCAGCCGGAATAGCGATTGTTTCCTGCAATGGTGTTAAGAAAGAGCCTGGCCGTGTTTATATCCCGGATATGATGTACAGCAGGGCCTACGAGACTTATTCACTTACGGAGGAACATCGCAAGGAATTGGAGAAACAGGGAATCCATTATTCAGGGATTCCTGTTCCAGGAACAATCAAAAGAGGAATAGATTTTAGTTTTCGTCTTACCAAGGATATCGGCACAGATTCATCTCAGGCTCTTGCATCCAGGCAAATAAAAAATCCTTTGACGACTTTGGATTCAAGCCAGATGAAGGAAGCAGAAAGACTTTACCTGATACATTGTGGTATATGTCATGGTGCAGCACTAGATGGAAATGGCCCATTGTATAATAATGGTGATGGCCCTTATCCAGCAAAACCTGCTAATCTTAGCGGTGATCCAAAATATACACAGATGCCAGAAGGGCAGATTTATTATGCTATCACTTATGGTAAGAATTTGATGGGAAGCTACGCCTCGCAGTTAGATGCAAATCAGCGGTGGATGGTAGTGGCTTTCATAAAGAACAGGCAGTCCAAGCCGGCAACTGCCGCAGCTGGAACTGCTGATGTGACCAAGACGGGTGCAGGTGGTAATACAGATTCAACGAAGGCTCAATAATAAATTGAAATTGTAAAATAAAATATTCAGGATGGCTTCTTCTTCACTCAGATTTAATTTCCAGATGCCAAGGAGCATGAGAACCTGGTCGTTGGGTTTAATGGCAATTGGAGTTATTTCCATTATCGTTGGGTTTTTTCTCTATAACCATGATGATCATGGAAACCGTTTCTGGGCAACAATCCTGCAGAATAGTATTTATTTTCTTCTTATCTGCAATTCAAGCATGTTCTTCATATGCGCAACAACACTGGCGTTTGGCGGATGGCAGACTTCTTTCAGAAGAGTTCCCGAAGCAATTTCCACTGCTGTCCCATATCTAGGCGCAATTGCATTTGTAGTCTTGATGATTCTTGTTTTCGGTCATAAACATGTTTATCACTGGACTGACCACCAGGCTGTAGAAGAAGATCCAATCTTAAAAGGCAAAAGTGCTTTTCTGAATCCAACTTTTTTCACCATCTGGACAGTGCTTAGCATTGGATTGTGGACAGTCCTTGGTCATAAAATGCGCCAGCTTTCACGCAAACTGGATACCGATCCGCTTCCAACCATCGAGGCAGGAAGAAAATATATTTTTACGAACACGGTTTGGGCTTCCTTATTCATGGTTTGGTTTGTTCTTACTGTGATGTCAACCACACCCTGGGTTTGGTTGATGAGTATCGATGCCCATTGGTATTCCACCATGTACAGCTGGTACACATTCGCAAGCACTTTTGTTGCAGGAATTGCACTCATAACTCTGTTTGTTATATACCTGAAGAATAACGGATACCTGGAACTTACTTCTGAAGAGCATCTGCACGATCTTGGTAAGTTCATGTTTGCATTCTCAATTTTCTGGACTTATTTATGGTTCTCACAATACATGCTTATCTGGTATAGTAACCAGCCAGAAGAAACTGTTTATTTCAAACCAAGACAACAGGGTCCATACAGGGTAATCTTTTTCCTGAATCTCATCATTAATTTCCTTGCGCCTTTGCTCATTCTTATGAGGAGGAGTTCAAAAAGAAATTATACAACAATAACAATCATGGCTATCCTGATCGTATTCGGGCATTGGCTGGATTTTTACCAAATGGTTTTCCCGGGTCTGTTTCCAGGAAGGAACCCGATAAATCTGTTTGATTTTTGTGTGGCTTTAGGATTTGTGGGATTGATAATGTTTATTACAGGGAGGGTATTGGCTAAGTATCCGTTGATACCTAAGAATCATCCCTTCATTAAAGAAAGCGTTATCCATCACACTTAAAAATTATTGAAAGAACCTTTTATAGATAAATCATGGGGACTATCTTTTTGATATTGATTCTGGGGTTTGGATTTCTGATTGTTTTCCAGATCGCAAAGGCCAATGAATACGTTTCGGTCCTTAAAGGTGAAAAGAAAGCGTTTGAGCAAAACAACCGCATCAACGGTTTTATGATGATCATCTTCCTGGTTCTGGGTCTCGCAGGTGTTTGGTGGTGCAATGAATTATTCAAAGGGAAAATTCTGGGAGAGGCTGCATCAGAACACGGGGAAAAAATCGATATGATGCTTTACATCACTCTCGCTATCACAGGGGTGGTGTTTTTCATTACACAGATCTTGCTCTTCTGGTTCGCATTTAAATATCAGTATTCAGAAAAGAGAAAGCCATTCTATTATCCCCACAATAATAAGCTTGAATTAATCTGGACAGTGGTTCCGGCAATATTTCTTACTGTGCTGGTTGGGTTCGGACTTTATTATTGGTTTAAGATAACTGGCGAGGCCCCAAAAAATGCATTGCAGGTGGAAGTGGTAGGAAGGCAATTTGCATGGATTGGACGCTATCCAGGAAAAGATAAAATTTTCGGCAAGAAATATTACAAATTCATTTCAGATCAGGAGAACAACCAACTTGGCCTTGATTGGGATGATAAGGCATCACATGACGATGTTGTAGTAAGTGGAACTGACATTTATATCGTGAAAGACAGACCTGTAAAATTGATCATTGGCTCCAGGGATGTGGTGCATGATGTTGGTCTCGCACATTTTCGAATGAAGATGGATGCGGTCCCGGGAATTCCAACAACCATGTGGTTCACTCCAAAGTTATACCACCAATGAGATGAAGGTAAAACTGAAACAACCCGGATTTTGAATATGAACTCTCCTGCGATCAGATGTGTGGGAGCGGCCATTATTCAATGAGAGGAATTATTAAGGTAGTTACCCAGCCCGAATATGATCTATGGCTGGTTAAACAGAAATCGAATTACGCCCAGGTCAATGAAAGCAAACAACCTGCGCAGCCTGTTGCACCTGCTAAAGACAGCACAGCAAAGGCTACTGCAGCAATTGTGAGTGTTAAGCCAACAACTAATTAAGATCCGATTGATTCAATGAAGCGGAGAGAACAAAATAAAAACTAATGAGTCACGAATCACATATACCTGGACAACATGAAGTGATCACTACCCATGAGGTCCATCATGATGAGCATCACGTGCACCATCATAAGGAAACTTTTATCACCAAGTATGTATTCAGCCAGGATCATAAGATGATCTCCAAGCAGTTCATTATTACTGGGATCATCTGGGCAATCCTTGGAGCCATGATGTCTGTGCTGTTCCGTCTTCAGCTTGGTTATCCTGATCAAACATTTCCATGGCTGGAAGATATTCTTGGGCATTGGGCAAAGGGAGGTAAAATAAATCCAGAATTTTATTATGCATTGGTGACGATGCATGGAACCGTGCTTGTGTTTTTTGTATTGACTGGTGGATTGAGCGGAACGTTTGCAAATTTTCTTATTCCCTTACAAATTGGTGCGCGTGACATGGCGTCGCCATTTTTGAATATGCTCTCATACTGGTTCTTCTTTATGGCCAGTATCGTAATGCTTTCTTCTCTCTTCATTAGTACTGGTCCTGCAAGTGGAGGATGGACATCATATCCACCTCTTAGTGCTCTTGGAGGAGCTTCAATGGGGTCAAAGACCGGTATGGATCTATGGATAACGAGCATGGCATTATTCGTTGTGTCTTCATTGTTGGGCGGGTTGAATTATATCTCAACCATTCTCAACATGCGCACAAAAGGAATGAGCATGACAAGACTGCCATTTACTATTTGGGCGTTGTTCTTTACGGCCATCCTTGGAGTATTGTCGTTCCCGGTATTGCTAAGTGGTCTTATTCTATTATTATTCGATCGTCACGCAGGAACAAGTTTCTATCTATCTGATATCTTTCTTTATTCAACGCAAGAGGCTTTACCTAGCGAAGGCGGAAGCGCGATTTTATATCAGCACCTTTTCTGGTTCCTTGGTCATCCGGAGGTATATATAATAATTCTTCCGGCCATGGGATTGGTGTCGGAAATCATGAGCGTTAATGCCCGAAAACCGATTTTCGGATACATGGCCATGGTTGGTTCTTTGTTTGCGATTACAATCCTTGCGTTCCTGGTTTGGGCGCACCATATGTTCGTTACAGGTCTGAATCCATTCTTAGGTTCAGTCTTCGTATTGCTAACTCTTTTGATTGCGGTGCCTTCAGCTATCAAGGTTTTCAACTGGATCACGACGATCTGGCGAGGTAACATTCGCTTGACTCCGGGAATGTTGTTCTCAATTGGTTTCGTGAGCATGTTCATTTCTGGAGGTCTTACCGGAATATGGCTAGGTAATTCAGCCCTCGATATTCATTTACACGATACCTATTTTGTGGTTGCGCACTTTCATATTGTGATGGGCGTGTCTGCCTTCTTCGGAATGTTTGCAGGTATTTATCATTGGTATCCCAAGATGTATGGCCGATACATGAACAGTACGATGGCCTATATTCATTTTTGGGTGACCCTGATCGGCGCATATCTGATCTTCTGGCCGATGCACTATGAAGGATTGGCGGGTATGCCTCGTCGTTATCTTGATTACAGCGGCTGGACCTCTTTCAATCAGTTTGGCGGCTTGAACAGGTTTATTACAATTGTGGCAATGATCGTTTTCGCCATTCAATTGTTATTTGTATTCAACTTCTTTTATTCAATATTTAAAGGCAGAAGAGTGATCTCTCAGAATCCCTGGGGAGCAACAACACTCGAATGGACAGCGCCAATACGTCCTGGTCACGGGAACTGGCCGGATGAAATTCCAGAGGTGCATCGCTGGCCATATGATTATGGTAAGGATGGAAGAGAGTTCATACCGCAAACTGAGCCTGTCGGTCCGAATGAAAGCAGGGAACACTAAATAAAGAATTGTTCTCAAAGAATTCCTGGATTGCCAGGCATTCCAATACATGAAGATGCAGACAGAAGCAGTGAAGCACACAAGTTCTTTTACAGTTGGGGGAAAGCTGAAGGATTATTTACAGCTTATAAAATTCAGCCTGAGTATCATGGTTGTTTTTTCGGCTGTAGTAAGTTATCTGCTGGCACCTGGGGTTCCTTTTCTTTGGTGGAAGGTGATCCTTTTTGCTCTAAGTGGATTGCTGGTTACCGGTAGCGCAAATGCTGTTAACCAGATTGTCGAGAAGGATACGGATGCTATGATGAAGAGAACAGCATCTCGTCCCGTGGCATCGGGCAGGATGACGAAACAGGAAGCATGGGTGTTTGCAATCCTCGCGCTCTTGTCCGGAATTTTGTTGCTTGCCTTCTATTTCAATTTGGTGGCAGCTGCAATTGCTCTTCTCTCGTGGTTTGTATATGCTTATATGTATACACCCATGAAGAAGGTTAGTTCTTTCAGTGTTTTGTTGGGTGCGATCCCCGGAGCCTTGCCTTGTTTGATTGGTTGGACAGCAGGATTTCTCCCTGAGGAAGATATCCAATGGGCTGGAGGATGGGCTTTGTTTGCTATCCAGTTTTTTTGGCAGTTCCCACATTTCTGGGCAATTGCCTGGCTGGCACACAAGGATTATACTCAGGCAGGATTTAAGATGTTGCCTTCTGATGAAGGCACAACAAAATATACAGCAATACAGTCGATAATATATTCACTGTTGCTGATACCAGTTGGAACGATCCCATACTTTTTAGAAATGACAGGAGGTGTGAGTTTGTGGATCATATTGGTAGCAAATATTTTCATGGTGATTCAGTCAGTGAGATTGTACAGAGAGATGAATGCAAAGGCTGCGAGAAGAGTGATGTTCAGCAGTTATATTTATTTGCCAGTGGTACTGCTGGCCTTAATGGCCGATAAGGTTTGATCATTACCGGTTTCTAAAAAGGATTTTAAAGATTTAATATTCGACGTTTGATGGAGATTGTGAACACAAGACAAAGAAATAAAATTCATCCTCACAAATTCACTTTGTGGGTGGCAATTGGCAGCATCGTTATGATGTTTGCCGGATTGACCAGTGCTTATATTGTAAAAAGGGAACTTCCAAATTGGACAGGATTTGAAATGCCAATTGTGTTCTGGTATTCTACCGGTTCTATCCTCCTCAGCAGCATTACGATCATTTTTGCTTTGAGGTCGTTTAAAGAACGAGAAATGTCAAGATACCGGCAACTGGTAGTGTTGACATTGATACTTGGAATTTTATTCGTGGTCCTTCAATGGATAGGATTCAACCAGCTTTGGGAGAGCGGCATAACGTTCAAGGGTTCTGGTGCGGGTCAATTCCTTTATATCATTGCAGGACTTCATGCCTTGCACGTATTGGGAGGAATAATTGCAATATTAGTTTTGTTCATAAGGGCATTCAACAGAAAATTCCGTCGTTATGATTCTGTGCCAATCGAGGTTGTGGGAACTTACTGGCATTTTGTGGACGTCTTATGGATTTACCTGTTTGTTTTTTTCCTGTGGATTCAATAGATAAATCAACGCATGAGAATAAATTAGACATCGATAAATATTTCAGAATAGAATAAATCAATATCATGGCTCAAGCAGTCCCTGTTGCTCGGAAATGGTGGAGTGGAGGTAAAAGCCCATTCAACGTGGAGTATGGAAAACTCATGATGTGGTATTTCCTAATGAGTGATGCGTTCACTTTTGGCGCATTCCTGATTTCATATGGTACCATCAGGTTTTCAAGTAATAGCTGGCCAAACCCGAACGAGGTTTTTAATTCATTTCCATTTGCAGGACATGCTCATTTGCCATTGGTATTCGTAAGTCTTATGACCTTTATCCTGATCGTGAGCTCTGTTACCATGGTGCTGGCTGTTCACGAAGGGCATCACATGAATAGAAAGGGAGTGGTGAAATGGACTTTCTGGACAATCATAGGCGGAATTGCATTCCTGGGATGTCAGGCCTGGGAATGGACGCACTTATATCACCAGGGAGCATGGTGGGGTAGAAATCCTTTTCCTAATGCTGATGGTACACTAGCTTCAACCAATTTCAGCAACTTCTTTTTTACGATCACAGGTTTTCATGGATTTCACGTTTTTTCAGGCGTGGTGATAAATATTATCATGTTGATCATGGCCATGAATGGCTATTTTGACAGAAAAGGACATTACCTCATGATTGAGAAGGCCGGTCTGTATTGGCATTTTGTAGACCTGGTATGGGTTTTTGTGTTTTTATGTTTTTACCTATTGTAATGATTGACCGAATCGAAATAAATTAATCGAAGAATGGAGAATCAGCATACGCATATGTCCCCGGAAGTTACTCTGCATCATCCTCCGGCTGACAATACAGTGAAAAAGATAATCCGCACAACAGTAATTCTATCTGTTATTACTATCATAGAACTTGGATTTGGTTACCTGATCTATCTTGCTCATGATAGTCTGGCTTCATGGCTTGTCTTATTCATAAAGGGAGTGATCGTAATTCTTTCTCTAGCCAAAGCATTCTACATTGTATCTGTATTCATGCATCTGGGAGATGAATTGCGCAACCTGATCATGACTATTGTAGTTCCCCTAATGTTATTCCTCTGGTTCATCGGAGCATTTCTCTGGGATGGTCATTCCTATAGAGTCTTGAGAAATACGTATGACAGGAATCACATCGAAAAGAGCCAGCAAAAAATAGAAAAGAAAGAAGGTTCACACGAAACGCCACAACCTGAAAAGGCACACTAATTTCTAACTGAATTTGAACTTGGTCAGTACCATTCTTCAAACTCTTTTTGAAGTCACTGATTTTTCTCTCATCTGGCAATACCTTTGTGCCCTGAAATACTGAGCGTGAGCAAAAAAGCCTTGTATGGTCTATGTCTGGCGGTCCTACTGCCTGTTGTGAGTTACCTGATAGTAAATCAGTTTACTAAGGCCAACAATTTCATTCCCCGCCGAATGCATTTTGATACGGTAGTTACTAGTTTGAAAGACGGTAAATCAATAACGGATACGGTCTGGCATCGTGTTACGGATGTTCGACTCAAAAATCAATTGGGGAATGAGGTCTCCCTTCATGACCTTGAAGGGAAGATCATTGTTGTAAATTTCTTTTTCACGCATTGTCCATCGATCTGTCCTGCTCTTACCAGGAGTATGAAAAAATTACAGGGAACTTTGAAGCTGAGAGATCAAACAAAGCTTGTTGACACGCCATTTGTACACTTTCTTTCCTTTAGCGTGGATCCTGAACGCGACTCTGTTGAAAGGATAAAAGCTTATGCCGATAAATATGCCGTGAATCCTGATCTCTGGTGGATGCTTACGGGGGATCGGAAAACTATTTACAATTTCGGATTGAATGAATTGAAATTAGGAATGCCGGATAGTTCATCAGTGGATACTAATTTCATTCACTCACAATATTTCGTATTACTTGACAGGGATAGAGTTGTCCGCGGATATTACAATGGTTTGGATTCCTCCGCTGTTAAGAGATTGTCGGAAGATGTGGTTTTCCTGATGTTGGAAAAAGATAAAAAGAAGAAGCGAAAGTTGTTTTAATATGAGTTAATTCAAGCCTGAATGAGAGAATTTTCAAAACCTGATAATGGACGACTGCTCTTGCCGCCGGTTCTATTGAAGAATGATAAGGTAGCGCGGATTTTTATATTTACTGTTTCTCTTCTTGTTTTTGTTTCGGTTGCTATACTCTCGAGAGTCAAACTTGAGGCAGATCTTGGATTCGATACTCACATATTTGCCAAGATCAACGCGATCATCAATTCAGTGGTAAGCATACTTCTTATATGGGGTTTGTTTGCCGCAAAGTCAAGGCAGTATTTGAAACATAAGAACATCATGTTTACGGCGATAATTCTTTCCTGCCTATTCCTGATCTCTTACATCTGTCATCATTTGTTTTCCGATGAAACAAAATTTGGAGGGACTGGAGCACTTCGCTACTTCTATTTTTTCATTCTGTCAACTCACATTATCCTGGCAGCAATCATTCTTCCCTTTGTTTTATTTACAGCATATCGAGCACTCACTGGTGAATATGCCCGCCATAAAAAGTTGGCAAGGATCACATGGCCCATCTGGTTGTATGTTAGTGTAACTGGAGTTTTGGTTTATATGATGATCAATCCTTACTACAATTAATCGCCCAAGATTGGGTATCGGATTATTCCACGCATTTTGGTAGAAAAATCTCTCTGGATCATGGAGTTTCTCCCCTTGAAATCTTTGATTGCAATAGCAACTTTATCACATGGATCGCCTTGAACTATGAAAAACCTTCAAATGCATCGGCTCTAAACTTTCTTATGTTGGGGAAGGTGTCCTTTGTTGTGAGATTCAACTTGCAGTGGTAACGCTTTGCACTGTTGATCTGGCGGGCCTTCACGGGTATTCAACGGCCCGCCTTTTTATTTGACTTGCAAGAAATTTGATTATATATATCTGGAGGCTTCGGCGACTGTTGACCAATGACCGATGAAAGCGGATTCAGTTTATAAGTCCAAATTGCAATTTCCATTGTTAACAGCTGAACCAATTACTATTTCAACAAGCGTCAAATTCTCTTTGGGTCCTTTGCGGAATTTTCGCCTTTGAACAACTCAACTAATTAGCAATTCAACAAATCAACTTTCCTCTACAAGGCATGGATTCTTTACATGGATTTTGCTACCGACGGTAGCCCCTACGGGGCAAAGAATTCCAAATTACAAATTCCTAGTTCCCCTCTCTTTTGGAGAGGGGTTAGGGGTGAGGTCGATAAATGAGATCTGAAGTCTGAAGTCGGAAAGAAGAAAATAATTTTCAATGCTCAATGTTCAATGATCAACGAAAGCTCAACACCTGAAAATTGAATATTGAAAATTGTTTGTTGAGCATTCGATTGATTTCTCGATTGATTCTCTCACCATCTCGATACGCGAAGAGGGTAGCCTCTACGAGGCATGGATTCTTTACATTGATTTTGGTACCGACAGGTAGCCCCTACGGGGCAAAGAAATCCTTATTTCAATCGCAATCTCCTTTGAACTACTCAACTAATTAACAATTCAACAAATCAACTTTCCTCCCAATCCCTAATTACAAATTCCCAATTCCTCTAATCGCCAATTCAACTAATCAACCATTCAACTAATCAACCAATGAACAATTCCTCCATATCCTAATTTCAAATTCCTTATTCTTCACGGTTCGGGTCCCAAAAATGTTTTTCAAATTCAAGGATTACATCATTTTTAACCTTGATGCCTTCGCGTTCCAGGAGTTCCTGCATTTTAGTGGGGGATTTAAAATGCATTTTCCCGCTTAGCATCCCATTTCTGTTGACAACCCTGTGTGCGGGAACCTTTGGACTGACCCTCCCAGCACCATTCATAGCCCAACCTACCATGCGGGCTGAAGATTTTGTACCAAGAGCTTCAGCTATTGCACCGTAAGATGTAACGCGACCTCTGGGTATTTGTCGCACAACTTCGAATACCAATTCGAAAAAATTTTCATCCTTTCTTCCTGATGGCTTCAGGATCTTTAGAGGTGAAGATGGTTTTTTAGGTTTCGGCATCATTATTAGTTTGGTTGGATTTCCGTTTTTCCAATAACCTGGTTCTTGTGGGCTCCGGAACATTTTTGTAATCGTAGGGACAATGAGTGCATCCATTTCCGCAGCAATAGCCTCTTGCTAAATGATATTCTTCTGTGAGTACGATGAACCCATCATTGTTATAATAATAATCCTCGTCCTCTTTAAATGATTTCTTCATTATTTGCCTTTATCATTTGCTTCAACTGAATATCAAGGTCCGGCTCTGGGATCGTTTCCGGAAGTGAGAAGCAAAGATAAAATACCCGCTGGCTATTGGCGATGTCAAGTCCCTCATAATGTGTTTTTATTTTCAATTCCTCACTGAGAGTGGTGTTTCGGTAAACATCATTAAAGTCCTCATGAAGCGATATTCCATAGAGCTCAATCACCGTTTTGGTAAATTCATACAAATCGGGGCTATCAGTTTTAAGGTGAATTCTTCCTCCCTTTGCTAATACCTGATCATAAATTCTAAGAAATTTTGGATGGGTTAATCTTTTTTTCACGTGGGACCACCGCAATTGAGGGTCAGGAAAGGTGATCCATATCTCATTTACTTCCCCTGGTTCGAAATAATTAGATAGTTTATCGATCTCCGTTCGCAGGAAACACACATTAGATAAATTATTTTGGATTGCCTTTTTCGCGCCAGCCCATAATCTGTTTCCTTTTATATCAACACCTATAAAATTTTTTTGCGGGTGCATGATTGCAAGATTCACTGCATATTCTCCTTTTCCACAGGCAAGTTCAAGAGTGATTGGATTCGTATTCAAAAAAAAATTCTTCCAATTCCCTGGCATATCTGTGGGATATTGAAGAACATTTCTGAATTCAAGAATTTCTGCAAATCGCTTTAGCTTCTTTTGTCCCATCCTCACAAAAATAAGAGTGAATCCTGACTAGTTGGAGCGTTGCATATATCGTTGGGATTTCATTAGAGTAATCTCCAGACAAGGAAACCCCTTTTTAAAATATAAACACATAGAAACATAGTCACATAGTAGCCTAATACCTCTATGTGATCATGTGTTCATTTCTTCCTGAAAAACTCCAGATTAGTTATTTCGAAGACAAGGGGCATCCAGGTATTTCAGGAAAGGAATATAATGGTTCGTCTGGGCATATTTTTTTCTGCATTTAATGAAAAGGATATATGCAACGAGATGGCGCTTGTACCAGTTTGTGGCAGCATGACATGCCTGCTTATCAATCACCTGTGATGACTCCTCCAAATGAAGTTGTAGATGTATTGATCGTTGGGGGTGGGATATCAGGCATTACAACCGCTCTTCTGTTGCAAAAAGCGGGAAAGAAATGCGTTGTTGCTGAAGCAAAGACTCTTTGTTTTGGAACCACCGGAGGAACCACTGCCCACCTCAATACGGTTATGGACCATCCATACAATGAGATACAAAGCAAGTTTGGGGAAAAGAATGCGCAGCTCCTGGCAAAAGCCGCAAAGGAAGCAATCGACCTGATCAGAAAAAATATCAAAGAATATAAGATCGAATGTGAGTTTGAAGAGCAGGATGGCTATATGTATTCGCAAAATCAAAAACAGAGCAAGGAGCTTGATGATATTTTGAAGTCATCCAATGAGGTTGGGATAGAAATGAAACTGAGTCGTGAGATTCCTGTTCCAATTCCATTTGAGAAAGCAGTAGTTTTTGGAGGACAGGCCAAATTTCATCCGGCCAAATATGTATATGCTCTGGCAAAAGCATTTGAAGAAGCAGGAGGAATTTTGTTGCAAGGATGCCGGGTTACTAAAGTGGAAGAGAAAGAAAATCTTGAAGCCACAACCAAGTATGGATTGATACGTGCAAAGGAATTAATATGGGCGACTCATATTCCTCCTGGAATCAACCTGCTTCATTTCAGATGTGCTCCATATCGCTCCTATGCAATGGCGATCAAATTAAAAGATGAAAATTATCCTGATGGACTTGCATATGATATGTACGATCCTTACCATTATTACAGAACACAAACGGTGGATGGAGAAAAATATCTTATCGCAGGAGGAGAGGATCATAAAACTGCACATGAAGAAAATACGAATGCCTGCTTCGATAAATTAGAAACCTACCTTAAGAAATTCTTTTCAATTGAAAGCATTCCTTTCAGATGGTCATCGCAATATTTTGAACCAGCAGATGGATTGGCATATATCGGCCATTTACCAGGTCATCCTGAAAAGATCTATGTGGCCACTGGATATGGAGGTAACGGTATGACATATGGAACTCTTTCAGCCATAATATTGACTGATATGCTGACTAAGGGCAAAAGTGAATACCAGGAACTTTTTGATCCTAACAGGTTGAAACCAGTTGCTGGCTTTGCGGCCTTTGTGAAAGAAAATGCAGATGTGGTAAGTCAGTTCATAAAAGGTGTTTTTTCGGCGGAGAAAATAAAAGGCCTAAGTGATCTTGCTCGCGATGAAGCAAAAATCGTTAAGTATGAAGACCAGAGGATCGCATTATATAAGGATGATCAGGGAAGAATTCATGCAGTAAATCCAACCTGTCCGCATGCAAAATGCAGTGTTGGATGGAACACGGCAGAAAAGAGCTGGGATTGTCCATGTCACGGTTCCAGATTCTCATCAGATGGGATCCTTCTAACGGGTCCCGCACTTAATGATCTGCAGGAAATAGAAATAAAAGAACTGGTTCAAAAAGAAAAGAAGTAATTCGATGTAATATATGGATCAACAATAAGCCCTCAATTGAGGGCTTTCCTTATATTAGTACACTCTGACAGGGTCTTTATGAATAAAAAGTATAAACACAAGCGAGTCATTTTACTAACAATATTGATCCTCGCCAGCATAAGCATCATACTTTCCTTTTATGTTCTGAATCCATCCTATTCTTCAGGAGATGCAAATCTTGTAAAACTTAGTCCGACACCTTTTTATACCCAGGCTTTTGATCTGGCTGGAGCTTCGAGCGATGGAGGTGCAAAACCGATGCGTCTCTTTGATGAAAATCATCTTTGTGATCCCGAGCATGGAAATATGTTTACACCAAGAACGGGATCGGTTCTTCCATACAGACAAAACAGGATCTATTTCAGGAAATCTGATAGTGGGGCATATTCTATTGTCTATGATTTAGGAGATAACGCCAATCTTAAAAAAATATGGATCTACCAATCTCAATCTTTTATTGATTCATTTAAGGTGTATGCCGGCAAATGGGGTGAATGGAAAAGAGTTGTCAATCATTTAAGCAGCAGCAGTTCCAGATGGTATAGTTTTCCTGTTGATGTAACAACTCGTTATTTGAAAGTGAGTTTTCATGGAACCTGGTACCCAAATTACGGAAGTGCGAATGCGCCTGACATCAGGGAAATGGTTTTATATGGCAACTGGGCATCAGGATCTCCGCCAAAGGTTCCGCCGCAAAAATTTGCTGGAAATTACTCGCCTTACAAGACCTTGAATGGAATGGCGGGCACTAACATTCATGGCCAGGTTTGGAAAGATCTATTGAGCAAGGATACAATTGTAAGATCATATACTTTATTTGAGTGGGATGCAGATAAGAATGATCCTTATCCCAATGAAGTTTTTAACCTTGACCACTTTGGTAATTATGCAGGTGGCTTACATCATATGACTGAGTGGGCTTTTGCGGATAGTATCGTCAAACCTCAGTACAACAACAATATATTATTTCAGTCGCGAAGAGGTTCACCAGGATGGATCATTGCCGCGGGCGGATTGAGAGAAGATTTTCCAATGGATGCAAGAAATCTTAATCCCGATGATCCCAGGAGTTACAAGGGAAGCGGATCATTCTACTGGAATAAAGCAGCGGCCTATGGGTTTACAAAGGTGGATACGAATCTCATGAAATTTAGAGGCGCTCCTAAATTCACAAACCGCCGTACTTATAAATATTACGAAAACGGAAATGAAGAAAGCGGATCCTGGGGTCTTTGCGATACCTGCTCTGCCTATTATCCAACAGACAAAAGATATTTCACTCCTGTAAATACTGTAGCGCAAAGTCAGGCAGATTATGATGGCTGGGAAAATCGTCTAGATCCTGTCAACAAAAGAATTGGAATGAAGAATGCCGATCCTGATTCTGCAAGATTGGTTATGAGTGGAACTGTGAGCCTGGATACCAATAGAGTGTTGACCGAAGTTTGGTTGTCCCGGCAAATGCGGACTGATAAGAAAAATATTTTCAAGGTGTTGAACTTTCATTATTATCCTATCAATCTAAAACACCTGAATGGTGCATCTCCGGTACAGATGGACATTGATACTTTGCGAACTATCCATCCGGTACAGGACAGTCTTGCAATTAAGATTGAGCTGACCGTTGACTTTTGTCGCAGAATAGCGCCTGAATCTGAGGTCTGGCTTTCAGAAATTGGATATGATGTCAATAAGAAAAGCAAGTATGCAGCGCCTGATTATCCATCCTTCAATCCTGAAGAAGATCAGGCATTATCACTTGAATGGGTTTACGTTGAATTGGCTTCTACGCATCTTGATAAATTCATGATTTTTGAAGCTGTTCATAGCGGGCAGCGCGACAATCCATATAATTATCTCACGAGCGGAAAGCTTTATATGGATCAAACCTATCAATACCGGAGACTTCCTTCCAGTTACAGACTTGATGGACTTCATAATATCCTTGGCAAGTACAGATATGAAAAAACAATTTCCTACAGTTGGGGAGGTTTATATGTAAAGAAATTCAGGCATAGCCAGATCTCTGACAGCGTATGTTATGTATTTGGAAAAGCAAGTCACAATGGGAGTTCACTCAAGAATCAAATGATCCAGGTTGGATCAATCACCGGACCAGCGAATATCTACACATTGAGTTTCAGTGATGCAATAATTGGCAAGGGATTATCTGTTTCCCCAGATGCAAAAGGGAATTTAATAGTGATGGCGAATGAGACATTGCAATATGCGTTTGTGAGGGAGCGGAGTAGGTAGAGTTGATCAGTGAAAATATTTTAGCGATTCATTTTTCAAATTAATATAGAACGGTCAGGGTTTAGTTATGAATTTTGTGTCATAGTATTTGATCTCACTGCAAGCTATTTTTAGGGTAGGAAGTCCAAGGGTATATTTATCATCGAAATAATCCATAAGTAGATTCAAGTGTCGTAACGCTTTTCCAAAATGCTTGTCGTAAGTGAAATATGCCTGATTCGATCCTAGATTATTATCTCTTTCATTTACTAAATACCTAGCTCTTCTTGAAAGTGATTGTAAGGCAACATAAGCAGAATATTCATCCTGAGGGAGTTTAGCCGGTGAAAGTGTAAATGGATTAAGAATATCCTTTACGTCCTTATGCTTTCTATATTGTAGGTTAAACTTTGCAAGATGAGCATTCACTAAATGAAGTGCTGAATAAAAGCAGATAGTTACCTCCCAATCGAAATAATCAGAATGGCTGGCATTTACCTTTTCCAGAAATGTGAGATTACTTATTGTTCGGTTGATGTGATCCTGATAGCCGGGCAAACTCTTTTCTTTGTTTAAGCTTTGTACTTGAATTCTGAGTAATGATTTGGGATAGGAAGTTTGTCTCCTTTTTCAACTATCAAGGAAGTCATATCATAACCAAAAGTGTGATATTTTGCATTTACCTCGGCTTCTGCTAGTATTAGTCTTTTTTCTAAATCATCATTATTATCATCGACTTCTGCCCAAACCAATATTTCAGTGTCATTCAGATCAAATGCAAGCTTGCCTGGCATTACATGATTTGTATGGAGAATCTTAATATAATCAAGCAAAATTTTTGAGACAAAATGTTTTTGTGCAATATCTCTGCCTTGCAAAGCAATCTGATCTAGGTTACCTCCAAATAGAGTTTCATAGAACTGCTTTTGCTCCTCATTTGCGGTATTTGTTTCAAGCATGACCTGGTGAGCACTAAGAGTAGCGATGAGTTCACTAAACCAATGGTCTCTGGCCTGTTGAGAACTTGAGGAAGTGGATGAATATGTATTCATGCGTAGTGAGCTTCTATGTTTGGGACTTTTCTTAAAAGAACCGAAATTCTTATGCCATGATGTTACAGTCAACGTTAACTTTTCGGGAAATATAATCGGCACAAGTGGACCAACCCATAAACTATCTATCAATCAGAACTTTAAAATACAAGATTCTGTGAAGATACACAAGAGACTCTTGCCATGTTTGCAAAGATAATCGGAAGGAATACATAATAAAAAGCCCTCCTGATGGAGGGCTATTCATTGCCTTCAAAACTGAAAACAGAGTCACAGAGAAAAAAAGAATTAGGACAACTAAAGGGTCAACTGGTTTTTGATAAGGTGGACCGCAATCAACTGAGTTATCAATCGAAAGCGGCCACCCAAGGGCTGTAGGGGGAGGACTCGAACCTCCACGGGGACGTTAGCCACAGTACATGCTGCGATTTTGCTCCGCACGAATGCAGAACAAAATCAGGTAGTGGTCAACCCTGGTCGGCCTTACACAAGGTAGAGTCGGCTCTATACTGCGTTTGTACGTTATTCCCCACCCTCGAGACAAGAGGGCATGTCTGCCGGAAATTTCATCACCCCACAATCTTAAAGAACTTAATGAGACAAAAGTAAAAGATTGAGGCGTTTAGTTCCAAAATTTTCAAGAAATATTTTGAAAATATAGATATTATTCAAATATATTTGTCTATACTTGTTTTTTATCGAAACCGAACTTGAATTAAGGCTATGAAATTGAATCTTGACAAATTGGACCTACAGATCATCCAGGTGATGTCTCAGGATGCTGGCATTTCTTACGCAGATCTTGGTAAAAGATTGTTCGTATCTGGTGGAACCATCCATGTTCGAATCAAAAAGCTACAAGAAGCTGGAATCGTTAAAGGTACAAAACTGAATGTTGACCTTAAGCAGCTAGGATACGATGTTATAGCTTTTATCGGAATTTACCTTGAAAAAAGTTCCATGTACGACATTGTAGCCAAGGAGTTGAGGAAGCTTCCGGAAATAACCAGATTAAATTACACCACAGGCAACTATAGCATGTTTGCAGAAGTAGTATGTAAGGATATCAATCAGTTGCGATTCGTTCTTCACGATGAATTACAAAAGATCAAGGGAATTGAACGAACCGAAACCTTCATATCCCTGGAGGAAAGTTTTTCAAGGAACGTTCAAGTTTACAGAGATGCCGAAGCAACGAAAAAGTGAATTTTTAGAACTTGTGTAGTAATTTAGGTCTAACAACTTTATATGAAGCAGGTAGTTCAGATTTTGTCGATAGCACTGATTTCCGTCTTCCTTATGGCAGGAAATTGTAAGAAAGGCGGAGGCGGCGGAGGTGGAGGAACCACGGAGGCTACCCTTGCTGTTACTCTCTCACCAGCTGCTGGAAGTAACCAGGCGCCAGCACCCGGTCCTGATTTCCCGTTGACTGTTACCATCACCTCAACAATGCCGTCAGGCGGTGTGAAAATAGATGTAGTTGCTAAAATTGATGGGGGAGCAAACTTCTTTACAGAATCAAGAAATTCAAGCTCAGCTACAAATAATTTTACGATTACCTCCTCACCCAAAACAGTCACGCTAAGAGTAGAAGTAACGGTCACTTCACTATCGTTAAGCACTAATAAGTTTACAGGGTCTTTTACCTACTCAAGGAAGTAAATAGATAAACCAATTTGATAATTGTGATTTGATCTTTTCTTGGAATCTGTTATTTGGTTATTCCTATCACACCTCCCATTTTCATACTTTCGGAAGCAACTAAATCATTTTGATGAATTGTGATTTGGCCTTTCTTGGAATTTGTTATTTGGAATTTGATGATATCTATTATGTACCTCCTCCCGGAAACAAGTAAACCATATTGATAATTGTGATTTGACTTTTTTTTGAGATTTGTTATTTGTGATTTGATCATTCCTCTCACTATTCCTTCACTTGAAGAGCATCCCTTAGTCCATTTCCAAGCAGGTTGAATGCCAATACAAGCATCATAATTGCAATGCCCGGAGCTAATGCCAGCATCGGATTGTGAGTGATGATGAAATTGTAATTCTCCTTTATCATCAATCCCCAACTTGGTTGTGGAGGTTGGACACCAACACCCAGAAAACTCAAGCCCGCTTCAATTACGATTGCCGTTGCAAAGTTGGATGCAGCAACCACCAGCACAGGGCCCATTACATTCGGAAGAATATGACGGAAGATAATTCTTGGATGAGTAAAACCCAGGGCTCTTGCTGCCTCAACATATTCTAATTCCCTCACCATCAAAACCTGTCCCCTGATTATCCTCGCTACGCTCACCCACATCGTTAATCCAATTGCGATAAAAACCTGCCAGAATCCCTTGCCTAATACAAGCGTGATGGCAAATACAAGCAGTAGTGTAGGTATGCTCCATATCACATTTACAAACCACATGATCACATCATCCACCCTACCCCTGAAATAACCCGCAAACGCTCCCAACAAAACACCAATACTTAGTGAAATAATAACTGTGACCAGGCCAACAGCGAGGCTCACCCGAACTCCTATAAGAAGACGACTAAGAATATCTCTACCATATTTATCTGTACCAAGAAGATATTTGACTTCTTCGATCTGGTAAGGCTTGCCCGGAGCACCTACCTGGGAAAGATGAAAGGATTGCCTGTCTGTGATTCCTTCATCTATATATCTATCAATAACAATACTATCAGCTTTTACCTGATGACCAGTGATAGGAATATATTGATATGGATCCTTTCTACCGCTGATCAATTGAACCAGGAATGATGTTCGTTCAACTTCCCTGAGAGGAACCTTAAGAAATTTCTGCTTGTATCCTGGTTTCTTACCGCCGATTTCAACAGACATTTTGTTTGCGTTGGAAGTATTATCAGTAGCGATAAAATAGCAAAAGATTGCCACAAGAATTGATACGATGATCACAATGAGTCCTGCCATCGCTCCCTTATTCTTTCGAAGTCGGCGCCAGGCGGATCTCTGAGGATTTGTGGATGCGCTGATCAAATTTGCTTCTATTTTATTTTACCCTTCTTCCCTTCCATTCGTATTTTCCAAATTTACCCAGGAACCCTGCTATTACCACGTACCCTATATGTAAAGGTTGAAGAAAAGGAAAATAGAACATCAGTCTATGTTGCCCGAAGAACGCAGCAATATTATTCACAAAGGGAAACTCAACAATTGTCTTGCAAAGCATTAATAGAATCACAACAATCAATGCATCAGTATTCCAGTAACTCAGAATAAATAAACCTAGTAATGAAAAATTGAAAAGATAAACCAGTATCAAAACTCTTTCCATCCTTTTATCCTTATACCTCCCTGCTTTACTCGCCCACCTGATCCTTTGTTGCCAGAATTCTTTCCAACTTCTGACAGTAGCAGAAGAGACTATTGCTTTTTTGTTTTTCAAGTAATGGATCTTGTCCGGAAATGCCATCGCAATCTTGTGCATGAGGAACATGTCGTCCCCGGAGGCCAGGTCATCAATATCACTAAACCCATCAACAGCATTAAATGCCATTTTTGAATAGCCAAGATTTGCGCCATTACACATGTTATGGAATCGATACCTGACTGCAGCTCCTGTAATTCCCTGTAGAGTGAGAAAATCAAGGGTTTGAAAAATTTCAACCAGCTTATTCCTTGGTCTCAGTTTAACAGGGGCAGCTATAAGTTCTGCGCCAGTTAATTCTTTGTACTTGAGCATTGTTTGAATCCAATCGGGGTCAGCAACGCAATCGGCATCTGTAGTAATGATCCAGTTTCCAGATGATTCAGAAACGGCGACTTCAATTGCTTTCTTTTTGTAGGAATTCAGATTGCCAGTTACATATTCTTTTAAGGAGATCAACCTCACATTTTCAGAGGGAAAATCATTGACAATATTCGGTGTGTTGTCAGTGGAATGATCATCAACCACAATTATTTCCAGGTATTGCTTGGGATATGTTTGGACAGCAAGCGATTGAAGACATGCCTGAATATTGAGTTCTTCATTGCGGGCGGGAATTATTACTGTTACAGGTACAGTCCCTGATGGGGCATTGTCAAGATCTGGCTCCTCGATCTTTTTCCAACCCCGATGGTAATAGCTGATAAGAATAGCATATAGCACAAATAAAATCAGTGATGCTATTACAAGCCAAAATGAGACGAGGTCCATTGATTAAAAATAAACTATGTCAATTGATTAAAGCAAGAGCAATACTATCACCGTTTCTCTCATGCAGGATCTGGTGTCCGCAATCAAGTTCTATGATCTTTGCATCTTTTTGCAATGCGGCAATAAATCGAAGCCCGGGTGTTTTAAGAATGATTCGGTCAAACTTACCGTAAAGCAATCTGACCGGAATTCTGTTTTCATTGATTAATTCCGGGATCTTCTGTAAATCTGGACGAAATTTTTTGAGACCAGTCCAGCGATCGTATAATTCCTTCCTCACTTCATCATCATGAATATAATAGCTAACAAATTTGAATATGCTCTGATTAATGAGTCCAGCCCTATTCGCAATTTTGAGAATAAAAAAGAATGGGGATGGATTCTTCATTACCCTGCGAAAAATTTTATTCCCCAGCCAGGTTTGCGTAGATAGCCAATACCAGAAATTGAGCTTAAGTCCATCAGGAGCCAGCAGAACGATCCTCCCAATTCTTAGTCGCAATTTTTCTAAAATGGAGAGTGCAATCCTCGCCCCCATACTAAATCCTAATAAACTAATCTCGCTGGTAGGTGACTCTTCTTCTACAAGTTTGTAAATGATCTCTACTAGATCTTCTGGCTTGCATTCAGATTCATTCCACTGCGTTTCGCCGTGAATTGGCAGATCAATTGCAATGATCCTGACCTCATCCTTCAATAGGCGTCCAAGAAAGTTGAACTTGTCTGCAGTTTCACCATACCCATGGAAACAAACCACCAATCGATCTCCTTCACCAATCTTGATGTAATGAATGACAGACTGTTTATAATGTAAAAAGCCGGATTGCATATCCGGCTAAATCTACAAATACTTTAGAATGCTTATTAATTTGGAACGAATGGAGAGAGAAATACACGCGCATTTCCATTCCTTCCCTCTATCCAATAAATTCCCCTTGCAGTAAGCAACTTATCAATCACGATGGTATTGATGCCGGCCTCCAGAGTTCGGGAGTATGTTCCAATAACAATTCCTGTTGAATTGACAATCCGCAGATTCAGCATCTGTTTTCTGGACGCGATGGTCTGTATCCAAACCGAAGATTGCTTATAAGCAATGGACCTAACTGTTACTGGCCATCCGCCAAATATTTTCTGAACTTTTGAATAAGTTCTAACTCCATGTTCAGTAATTGCAAGCCTGTAAAAATGGGTTCCTTCCACTGCTTTCTTATCAGTGTAATTATAAGTCCGATTTGTATTATCCTTGTTTGATGTTGATTCATAAATATCCTCAAACTGAACACCATCCTCACTTCTTTGAATACGATAATTAGTTCCTGCACTTTCTTCCTGAACAGCCCATCTTATAAGTACATCATTTTGGGAAGTCCGGACTGTAAACTCTGATAATCTAACAGGTACGGTCAGGTTAAAAACATTTTCATCTCTCACCCTTTCAAAGAAAAGGTTATGTCCTAATTGATTAATATGGATAAGATCTCCAGCTTGTTGATAGGTAGGATTTATTGTTCCATCAGGATTTGCAACCACACTCCAGAAATCAACTGCATAGATTCCAAACTGCAGATAGATACTGTCTCTAATTTCCTGAAGTTTGGTCCTGGTAGTAAGGTTAAAATCATTTCTCGGTTGAGTAGTGGTTATATAACATGGAACTCCTGCGTCATTGGCTGCCTTCTTTATTGTTCTTAAATAAAGCATTACTTCATGGACTGTCATCTCTATATACCCATTAGTGGGGTAATTGACTATTACCGCGTCGGGCTTGGGATTCTCGATGGCCTTCGAAATATTATATTCGGGATTTGGCGAATACCCAACGCCATTTAAGAAAATCTCCGGCCAGCCTGTAGGCATGCCCTGGTATACATTGGTACCACTAATAGCTAAGAGCCGACGATGAATAGTATACCCCTTTCCCTCATAGAAGCTAATCAGTTTATTGATGTAACAATTTTCTATGGCCATTTCAGGGGGAATACCGCTGAATCCATAACAGGCCGATGTAGACGATCCTATTACTGCTATTCTTTTTGAAGTTTGTGAATGAGCTCCAGGTAGAAAGAAAATGAGTAATAATAAAAGAGGGTAGGTTACTCTCATAAACAGCGATGTTGGTTATGCGTTGGGTAACTAGGGTAGGATGCGGAAAATCTAGGAAATGGAGGTCTTTAAAGTTAAACAAATATGCCGGTGGTTTTGTTAACAAATTAAATTCGGTTCGCTATTGGAAGAACGAAGGTTAAATTGTACGTTTGAATAGTTGTTTAACTAACTATATGCCAAACAACCAATTTAAAAAGGGTGAATTATACAGCTTTATAACTGGCAAGGCTTCAACGGCAATTGCAAGGCGATTGCAAAAAAAATTCAACCAGGCGGGACTAAACCTCACAATTGAGCAATGGAGTGTTTTGTACCATTTATGGAAGGAAGACGGCAAGAGTCAGCAGGAATTATGCAATGCAACATTCAGAGATAAGCCCAGCATAACAAGATTGGTTGACAACCTCGAAAAATTGCAGCTTGTCAAACGTGTTTCCTCAGAAACTGACAGGAGAATGAACCAGATCTTTCTTACCCGCCAGGCGCAAAAACTACAGGAAGAGGCAATGACCCTGGCTGAAGAAACGTTGAATGAAGCGTTGGAAACCGTGCCTGCCGACAAAGTGGAGATCTGCAAGGAAGTGCTGCAAATCGTTTATGATAATCTAAAATAAAAACACATTTAATCATCTTAAAATAGTTCATATGAGCACCGCGACAGATGTTAGAAAAGTATTGAAAGGCGGCGAATGGCTGATCAAGGAAAGTGAACCGTTTGAAACCTTTACCCCTGAAGATTTCAATGAGGAACAGAAAATGGTCCTTGAAATGTGTAATTCTTTTCTGGATACTGAAGTCTTACCGAACCTTGATCGGATTGATAACCTGGAACCCGGATTGATGCCATCACTCATGGATAAGGCCGGAGAGCAGGGCTTATTAGGTACATCAATTCCTGAGGAGTACAATGGTCTTGGAAAGGATTTCATTACTGCCACTCTTGTAAATGAAGGTTTGGGTGCAGGACATTCATTTTCTGTAGCCATCGCTGCACATACGGGCATCGGAACACTTCCAATTCTGTATTTCGGAACTCCTGAGCAGAAGTCGAAGTATATTCCAAAGCTTGCAACCGGTGAATGGAAAGGAGCTTATGGTCTTACAGAACCAAATAGCGGAAGCGATGCTTTGGGTGCAAAAACAACTGCAAGGTTGAGCGAGGACGGAAAACATTATCTGATGAATGGCCAAAAATGTTGGATCACTAATGGAGGCTTCGCGGATGTTTATACTGTATTCGCAAAGATCGATGGAGACAAATTCACCGCTTTTATTATCGAAAAAGGATTTGAAGGATTTACTCGCGGTCCTGAAGAACATAAAATGGGAATCAAGGGATCTTCAACGGTGCAATTGTATTTCCAGGATTGTAAGGTGCCGGTTGAAAATGTGTTGGGCGAAATAGGCAAAGGCCATGTGATTGCTTTCAATATTTTGAACATAGGCAGGTTAAAACTCTGCGCAGCGGCGTTGGGTGGAGCAAAAAGAGCTCTTACTGATTCTGTTTTATATGCTACAACGCAGGGAACAATTCAAACAACCAATTTCCAATTTCGGAGCTATCAAGCACAAACTTGCCGAAATGGCCATTCAGATCTGGGTTGGTGAAAGTGCCTTGTACCGTACTTCAAAATGGGTTGATGATAAGGAGGCCGAGCTTCTTCAATCAGGAAAGCCATTCAATGAAGCCTTGCTTGGCGCAGCAGAAGAATACGCAATTGAATGTGCGATTCTAAAAGTTTTCGGCAGCGAAGTATTGGATTTTGTAGTCGATGAAGGCGTCCAGATCCATGGCGGAAATGGCTTTAGTGCTGAGTATAATATTTCAAGAGCCTATCGTGACAGTCGTATCAATAGAATTTATGAAGGAACAAACGAGATCAATCGTTTGCTTACTCTTGATATGACGCTCAAGAGAGCCATGAAGGGAAGGCTTGACCTGATGGGACCTGCAATGAAAGTTTCACAGGAATTGATGAGCATTCCTGAATTTGGTAATGGAGAAGACACTCCATTTGCTGCCGAGAAAAAACTGATAGTAAATCTCAAGAAAGCAATATTAATGACTTCGGGAGCTGCTGTTCAAAAATTAATGGCGAAAATAGAAGGCGAACAGGAGATTATGATGAACATCGCCGACATGGCGATACATGTGTTCAATGCAGAAAGTGCCTTACTCAGAACAATGAAAATGGTTGAGCAAAGAGGGGAGGAAGGAAGTAAGCTGCAGATAGATATGATGAAGACTTATTTAGCAGATGCTGCTGACCACGTAAACAAGCATGGAAAAGATGCAATCAATGGGTTTGCTGGTGGAGACGAACACAGAATGATGCTTCTCGGTTTGAAGAGGTTTACAAAGACAGAACCCTTCAATTCCAAGGATGCAAGGAGAAGAATAGCAGATGGAATGATAGCTGAAAAGAGATATACTTTTTAGATGAAATCAATTTTCCTGAGAGCGACCCTTGGATAAGGGGTCGCTTTTTTATTTGCCATCCCATCAGTAAACAGACCAGAGGCCAATAGAATAGCACCAATCATTGTTGCAAGGAAGTATATTATCAGGGCATCAGAAGTATGAGGAGTCTTCAAAACATAATAGAATAAATAAACCATAAAATAGACTGCATACGCGAAGAGGACACCGCTCACCATGATGGTTTTTGCATATCCTGATTTTTGGCTGATGGTATTCCGGACGAATTGGGTAAAAAATAAAAATGAAAAACAGAGGATGATCAACAATCCAGGTCCCGCAAATATGCTTATGGCCTTAACGGTAAGTCCGAAAATGATAATGATTGTTACCGCAAATGCAACATGCGCAATTAGAAAAAAGTTGATCGCCTTTTTCATGTTCTGCGAGGAAGCAAAATTCTTAAGGAACAACAACATGAGCGGTGCATCCACGAAATTATCGAACACCCCGATGATTTCTCTCCATTGCTTCGGAAATGAGGGAAAACAAATTAGCAAGAGGTTGTAAAGGAACGTAAAGATAAAATAGATAGCTAAGGCTATAAAACCAGTTGAGAATTTTTGTCTGATAAGAATAGCCGCTACAGGTAGCAGCATACAAATCACCGTAACAAGTCCAAACCAGTAAATCCAGTTTTCAGGGTTGAGTTCTTTCATAGGAGGATAATCACTATGTAAAACGCTGCCTTATACCAGTTTCATGCCTCAAAACAGGAGTTACCACTAAATTCAGCATAACCACTCCAGGAGTATCGTAAAATTATCATCGGCTAAAAGGAGGGTTTTTCCATTATTTTGCTTCGAATTGAGAAAGGAACTGCACTACTCTATGCTTGTGGCATAGATTTTACATCCTATTAGATTCAATTTTCCATATTTTTTATGAGAGCAATTAACACATTACTGATAGGGATTTGCTGGTTCCTTATTTCATGCAGCGCGCAAAAACGCACACAGACTAAGGTAGAGGATGGCAAGCTTGATGTTGTTTTTCTCCAGGTAAATGATGTGTATGAAATCGCTCCGCTTGCCGGAGGAAAATCCGGAGGTGTTGCAAGGATTGCCACTCTAAAAAAACAGTACAAGAAGAAGAACCCGAACACTTATTTAATAATGGCGGGTGATTTTTTGAGTCCATCTGTTTATAACAGCCTTCAATATAAGGGACAGAGGATCAGGGGAAGACAAATGGTTGAATCCATGAATGCCGCGGGATTTGATTTCGCGATTTTTGGCAATCATGAATTCGATCTTTCGGAAAGAGAATTAATTCAAAGAATAAATGAATCCAGGTTTCAATGGATATCATCAAATGCCTTTCATGTGAGAGGAGATAATATCGTTCCCTTCAGAAAGGATACAACATTCCTCTCGGATTTCCCTTCGGCCCACATACTTTCTCTGGTTGATGAAGATGGTACAAAGGCAAAAATTGGATTGATCGGCATTGTGCTTCCATATAACAAGCCACCATATGTGACTTATTCCGATCCTTTGATCACGGCAAAAGAAATTTACGCTCAATTGAAAGATTCCTGTGATGCTGTTATTGCAATCACACACCAGTTTATGGAAGATGACAGGAAACTTGCACTTGCCTTGCCTGGACTAACAGCAATAATGGGCGGTCATGAACATGATATGCGAATGGAGAAAGTTGGGAATGTATACATTACGAAAGCCGATGCAAATGCTAAAACTACATTCGCAATAAAACTTCAGATTGATAAAAGGAATAAACTGGTTACCTGGAAGCCTGAATTGAAACAGGTGAATCAAAAGATTTCTATTGATAGCGCCACAAATGTAGTGGTTCAAAAATGGCTTGCACTTGCAGATGAGGATTATACTTCAAGAGGATTTAATCCAAGAGAAATCATCATCAAAAGCGGAGAAGCATTAGATGGAAGAGAAGCGATCATAAGATCGGAATCCACAAATCTTACCAGGCTTATCACAACTGCAATGTCATTTGCTGTACCAACTGCAGATGTGGTGATCATAAATTCCGGAGCAATCAGGGTCGATGATATTTTATATCCACCGATCACTCAATATGATATTCTCCGAACACTTCCTTTCGATGGGGGGATCACGGAAGTAGATATGAAGGGTAGTCTCTTAATTAAAGTGTTGGAGGTTGGAACTCGCAAGAATAAAGGAATAGGCGGCTTCCTTCAATTCAGCCCAGTTAGTTATGATGAGTCTCAAAAGTCATGGGTAATAAAGGGGCTGCCAATCGATCCTAAGAAAACATACCATGTTGCCATGGGCGATTACTTAATTACAGGATTGGAATCAAACCTTGATTTTCTAAATGAAAAAAATCCTGAGATAGTGAAGGTATATCCTGCCATTACTTCCACCTCCGATCCTCGCTCTTTTGTGAGGCTTGCTATAGTGAATTATCTTAAGAAGAATTCGGCATCCAAATAAAAAAATTAACCGCCAGGAAACGAAGACGCGAAGGAACGCATGGAATCGTCCGCGATAACTCTGCTTCTCTCGTTCTCTGCGGTAAAAAAAATAACCGCAGAGAAAAAGAGTAAATAGAGGTTCGCAGAGAATGATTTGTGAATTTTATCTAATCCATCGCTCAAAAAATTCATAAGTCCGCAGCATCTGATCTATCCGCTGACGATTATCACCACTCCTTGTGAGTTCGTGGGTAGCATTAGGATGCCTGACGTATTCAACAGGTCTTCCAAGAACTTTTAGACTCCTATAAAGCATTTCGCTTTGCACGAATCCTGTTCGACGGTCGTTATCGCCATGAAAAATTATATAAGGCGTTTTAATATTTTGCACATAGGTGATCGGTGATTCTCTGACAAGTGTTTCTCTAACTTTTTCCTCCCATGGGTAACCTCCAAAATAATTTGGAACCAAACGCCAGGCATTCCCTTCACCGAAGAAAGTTGCGAGATCATAAACACCGCGCTGAGAACATGCTGCCTTGAACCTGTTATCATGCGCAATGATCCAGGCTACCAGGTAACCTGCATATGAACCACCTGAAACAACCAATTTGGATGTGTCGATCCAGTTTTCTTTGGCGATGCTCTTATCCAACGCAGTTAAGACATCACTTGTAGGTCCCTTCCCCCAATCATTCACATTTGCTCTCAGGAAGTCCAATCCATACCCTCCTGATCCACGCGGATTAGAATAAACAACTCCGTATCCTCTGGAGCAGAAATATTGAAACTCGTGCCACATGCTGCTTTCGCCAGGTCCCCACATAGCTGAAGGACCTCCGTGTATCTCCAGCAGCAATGGATATTTTTTTCCTGCTTCAAAATTTGTGGGCTTCATGATCCAATATTCAACCGTTAACCCTTTCTCATTTGTGAAGCTGTATTTTTCCGGGATACTGAGCTTTCTGTTTTTTATCCAGTCTGAATTAAAACTGCTGAGGGGTTTTGAATTTTTCATTGAAGAATCTGCAGTGTATAGTTCGAACGGTGCATTGATTTCTGTTTTCACATACACAAATGTATTTCCCATCAGATCGAAAGAGCCAATCCCGGCATTGTAATCAGATAGTTGCTCGATCTTCCGGGTTTGCATATTCAGTCGGTACATCGGAGCACCACCATTGCTCTGGGAAATGAAGTAGAGGAAATTTTCATCCTTACTCCATTTGAGACCGCCTTTATTTCTATCGAATGGAATAGATATAATATCCTTTTCTGTTCCATTCATTGGCATGATTGATAAGGTTGGAATGGAAACAAAAGAGGTATTTGTGAGCTGGAATGCAAGCCATTTACCCGAAGGCGACACTGTTGGACTGGTATATACCTTGTCTTTTTCGCCTAATATTTTTCTAAGATTTCTTCCATTGATATCAGCGATATAGATCTCGCTTTCCAGTGAACGATCCGGATGCTCTGTTGAATCCATGTCGGCAGTTAGTATAAGTTGTTTCGCATCAGGAGTAAAATCAGCGTTGAACCCGTAGAAACCTCTCGTAAGCGCAACTGGTTGTGCGCCTGGCAATGCATCAACGAGAAAAACCTGGGCGAAGCTCATATCAGAAGAGATATTCAACTCATCCTGGAATGCGAGTTTATTGAAAACCCTTGCCTTCCTGTCAGTAACATCATTTTCAAGGTAGGCCCTTATCTCTTCAAGGTTTCCATCAGGATTGGCCTTCACATTGGATTCCTTCAGATAATCATTGTTCTTAAATCCTGGACGTTCTGAAGGCCAGGAAGGAAGACCCTTTCCCTGATTAAGAATTGAATCCTTCATCAAGTCCTTATATGAAACGCTGGCTGAGAAGAGGATCTTCTTTCCATCAGGCGACCATCTTGGATTGCTTGCTCCATATTTATGCCTGGTGAGCTGAAGCGCTTCTCCTCCATTTAATGATAGAAGAAAAATCTGAGCTTTTCCGTCCACTGTCCTTACAAAGGCTATTTCATTTCCATTAGGGCTCCAGGCCGGCTGTGATGCATTTTCCTTGGTAGTAAGTTGCTTCGGCGGAGTTGATCCATCAACTGGAACAACATAGATGGAGGTAAAATATTTATGATCCAGCTTGCTTTCGCCATCAGGTTCAATGGAAGTGACAGTGAAAACTGCTTTTGTGCCTGCACTATTCAAACTTAGCGCACCTATCGACTTAATGCGAAGCAGATCGGTAACCTTGATAAGTTCCTTTCCAGTCTGGGAGAAACTGCCCACCATTATGAAGATGGAAAGAAGTAAGATGAAGCCTTTTTTCATACTTAAAAATTAAGGACTGAATGTACGGAATGAAGGAATAACTATAAACTCGGATAGTTTGTAAGGACTGGATTCAGCCTTCTTTACATTTGGGTCTTAATCAAATTTTATGAGCAATCTTGTTAAAGAATTCAATGACTATAGGTCAAAGATGAATGAAGTGATACTAAGCAAGAATAATCTTGTGATGAAGAGATTATGGAACCTGGATACCAATACATACGATGATGGAGCTCTGGATAGGAAAACAAAGGAGATGCTTGGACTTGTTGCTTCAATGGTATTGCGTTGTGATGATTGCATCAGCTATCATCTTGAGAAATGCCACGAGCTTGGGATCACAACCGACCAGGTTTATGAGATCTTTGCAGTAGCCAATATAGTGGGAGGAACTATAGTGATCCCGCATACTAGAAGAGCGGCTGAGTTTTGGGAAGAACTGTTGAAGAAGTCGGAAGTCCGAGGGCAGAACTCGGAATAATACTTGCCGCTTAATGTTAAGAATGATCTACCTAACCCGAAACTCCAAACCCGAAACCCGAAACTGCCTTTTTAGCTTTTTATCATAGCCGACTATTCTTAAATTTGTAACAATACATCCATATGAGCCAGGTAACAGCCGTTCCCCAATCCTTGACAGCAAAGGATTTTTCTACAGACCAGGAAGTTCGCTGGTGCCCCGGATGCGGGGATTATTCCATCCTTGCACAGGTCCAGAAGGTTATGCCTACCCTTGGCATACCCAGAGAAAATATTGTAATAGTTTCAGGAATCGGTTGCAGTAGCAGGTTCCCGTATTATATGAATACGTATGGAATGCATTCCATCCATGGTCGGGCTACCGCCGTGGCCAGTGGTTTAAAGGCAACAAGGCCAGAGCTTAGCGTTTGGATTGTAACGGGTGATGGGGACAGTCTGAGCATTGGAGGTAACCATACAATTCATCTCCTTCGCAGAAATTTCGACGTGAATATTCTTCTTTTCAACAACCAGATTTATGGGCTTACAAAGGGCCAGTATTCTCCCACTTCGGAGGAAAACAAGGTAACCAAGTCAACACCTTTTGGCAGCATTGACCATCCTTTCAATCCGATGGCGCTGGCACTGGGAGCCGATGCAACCTTTATGGCGCGTTCAATGGATCGTGACCCCAAACATCTGCAAAGCATGCTCTTGAGGGCCACTCAGCATAAGGGAGCTTCCTTTCTGGAAATCTATCAGAACTGTAACATTTTCAATGATGCCGCTTTTGAGATCTTCACGGAAAAATCTTCAAAGCCAGAAGAGACACTATTCCTTGAACATGGCAAACCACTTCTCTTTGGCGCAACCCAGAATAAAGGTGTAAAACTTGATGGCTTTACTCCGATCGTGGTTAATCTTGATGAAGGCAACAGTGTTTCTGACCTTTGGGTTCATGACGAGCAGGATATCTATAAGGCCCAGATCTTGACCAGGATGTTTGATAATCCAGCAGTTGTTGGGCATCTTCCGCGGCCATTTGGTGTTTTCTACCAAACTGATCGTCCTTGCTATGAAGACGTGATGGAGATGCAAATTCAGGAGGTGCAGAGCAAGAAGGGTGTTGGTGACCTGGATAAACTATTAAGAGGGAATGAAACCTGGCTGATTCAATAATCGACCTAATTTATCAGGGCCCGACCTATCATGGGTCGGGCTTTTTTATTAAAAAAAATGCCGACGATGGAAATCGCCGGCCTGTGCTTACCTCTGAAACCACAAAAAGAAAAAGATTAAGTAAGCTTTGGAAAATTTGATGTCTCAAGTGAAATATGCAATTAGTTCTGGTCAAAATAGATGTCTTTTTTGAGGACAGTTAACGGTTGGATACGGTTTGTTCCAAATGAACTTTATAGAAAAATAAGTAATCCTATAGTTTGTGCTGGAAATTGGAGTCAGGTGTTGGAAATTGGATGGTTGGAGACGGAAATTGGACTAATGCACAAGAAGGATTTTAGGATGGTTCAGTGCATAAGCATGGCTAAATTAAAGACTGTTTTCTTAATAAGCAATAAAACATCGATATTTTTTTAACCTACACAAAACCGTGACCTCTATTGGCGAAATCCTTGTAATTCCCGTTCCGCAGCTTTAAAGGTCTTTTTCTTTTTATAATTATACCACCAACCGGGAGCAGTCTTCTTCATTACAGTGTCGATATTCCTCATTCCAATGAGGTTCCAGACTCCTTTTAGTTTGCCTGTCCAGGTATTCTGAAAAGCACGTAGACTCATTGCAAACCCACTATCAAGGTATTCCATATGATGCCAGTAACCAGCAGGCATAAATAATGTATCTCCATGTTCAAGGATCACTTCATATCCATTGGCATATTCAAGCGCAGGAAACTTGGTTGTATCGAGTTTGTTATTGGTATTATCGAAATAGCTTTCAAAGTTGACAAGGCTTAACACTTCCCATGGTTTGCGATATAGCTTGTGCTGCTCTTCAAATGGGAACAATAGCACTCTTTTGCGACCGACAAATTGCGTATGAAGAATGTGAGAAAGATCTATATCGAAATGCATATGAGTAATGGAACCTTTGCCACCCACAAAAAGCATTGGATATCGTTTGATAAAGCCCGTTACATAATCTTCCGGCCATCCAAAATCGGTGATCAGTTGAGGAGCGTGATCGAAGATGTTGAAAAGAAAGATTCTCCATTCGGCAGGGCCCTTGCTCACCATATCAATATATTCCCCAAATGTCATATAATCATCAGCAGTATTGATTGGGGTGTATGCATCACTTTTTACATTATTGTACACTCCTACTTTTACATGACCAACAGATTCCTTGAAAAGCTCCCAATTCCATTTGTTGTAGGCCGGCCATTGTTTGGCAATACTTTTGATCACCAGCGGTTTCATGGGAGTATAATAATTCTCCTTGAAAATTTCCGGGTCAATAGTCTCTACTTTTTCAACTGGCAGCAAGTGCATACGTAGGCTTTAGTGACAAAAATAAAAAATTCAGAATAAGTTCGCCTCTATTACATTTGATTCACAACTGTTTCACATTTAAGCTGTAATCGCCAAATGCTTCTGCAAATTCATCCCGGCAACCCACAACCAAGGCTGATCAATTCTACCCTTTCGATTCTTGAGAAGGGTGGAGTGATCATCTATCCAACAGACACAATATATGGACTTGGCTGTGATATTTTTCAGCATAAAGCTGTCGAAAAAATTTGTCGAATCAAGAATATAGAGCCCTCCAAAGCCCAGCTTTCCTTTATTTGTTATGATTTGAGCAACCTAAGCGAGTTCGCCAAGCAAATTTCAACTTCAATTTACAGGCTTCTTAGAGAACATTTGCCCGGGCCCTATACTTTCATTCTTACAGCCAGCAAACAGGTTCCCAAGATCTTAAAGAGCAAGAAAGACACAATTGGTTTGAGAATTCCAGATCATCTGATCGCCAGGACAATTGTAAAGGAGTTGGGCAGGCCTATCCTGAGCGCTTCCCTGCCTGGTGAAACAACTGAAGAGTATACTCACCCAGAACTGATCCATAAAATTTTTGAAAATAAGGTCGATCTTGTCATCGATGGTGGAATTGGTGGTGTAATACCATCTACTATCGTCGATTGTACAAGTGGTGAACCAGTGTTGGTTCGGCAAGGTGCCGGTGAATGGAACTATTAATTTTTATTACATGCAACAGGATTACGAAAAATTTTTTCCATCAACTCTTGTCCTGGAAACACCCCGGGTGATTTTGCGTCTTTTAAAGGAAGAAGACCTGCCTGAACTTTCGAAAATTACCAAATCGGAAGACCTTTGGAAATATTTCACAAAGGATCTCAGCTCGGATGACGAACTAAAAAAATGGATCGATGATGCCCATGAGGAAAGGCGACAAGGGAAACGAATGCCTTTTGTGATCATAGATAAGGACGAAAAAAAAGTTGCCGGATCAACCAGTTTTGGCAATATCTCTTTATTTGATCAGCGTGTAGAAATTGGCTGGTCATGGTTGGGAGAGGAATTCCGGGGAACTGGTGTCAACAAGCATGCGAAGTTTGCGCTTCTTTCATATGCATTTGATGTGATAAAGGTGGAGCGGGTTGAAATTAAAACTGATAATATGAATGAACGATCAAAAGCCGCACTTCGGAAAATAGGAGCCAGGGAAGAAGGAGTGCTGCGAAGTCATATGCAGATGCACAACAACAGGCGAAGAGACTCAGTTTATTTCAGCATTCTGAAAAATGAATGGCCAGAAGTTAAACAGGAATTTTTTCATGAATTAATATGATAAACAGCATAAACTTCTTACGTTTTTCTATAACACACATTTCAGTTTTTAAATGCTAAGGTGCTAAGGGGCAAGGTTTCGCAAAGTCTTACCATTCTATTACACCCTTGTTTCTTTGCGGTATTCCCTAATTGGTTTTAAACTTTCTCGTTCCCTCGTGGTCTAGAATACTGTACTATTTATTAAAATAAAAAAAAGGACCATGAAAACTAAATCCCTCTTAACCCTGGCTCTTATTCTGACCCTCGGTATTTTGAATGCTGATGCGCAGACGATCAACAAACGATCACGCCATGAACGCACAAGGATTGCACAAGGTGTAAGATCAGGTGAACTTACAAGGGGTGAATCAATTCGCCTCGCAAAAGAACAAAGGAATATTCGTCGTGATGTCAAAAAAGCCAGACGGAATGATGGTAAGGTAGGCCCTCGTGAGAGGCAGCATATCAGGCGCGAACAGAGAAAGGCAAGTCGCCATATCTACCGTGCGAGACATAATAATCGCGATAGAAAATAATAAGGATAATCCAATTCAGGAATCCCGCACAGCGGGATTTTTTTTGTTTAATGATCATATGCGATATCCTCTCTGCGCTTCTCTGCATCTCATGTAAAAAAAATTTTGAAGGTTTGAGTGTTTGAATGTTGGATTTTTCTCTGCGGTAAATTCTTGAACCCTTGCGTTCCCTTGCGTTTTTGTTTCTTGGGGTTAAATTCTTAACAAAAAAAGTCAAAGTTCCATCTCAAGTTGAGATTGCGGAAGGCATTGAAATGATTTTCGATGATAAGGAGTAAGCCCATACTCCTGGATCGCCTTCCTATGACAGAGAGTTGCATACGCCTTATTAGTATTCCAACCGTATTGAGGAAATTTTCTGTGGAGTTTGATCATATAATCATCCCTGTATGTCTTGGCGAGAATGCTGGCCGCTGCTATTGAAGCATAGGTAGCATCTCCTTGTATAACACATTGGTGAGGCACCCTTTTATATTTGGTGAACCGATTTCCATCGATTAAAAGAAATTCCGGCTTCTCTCTTAATTTCTTTATGGCAAGGTGCATGGCTTTAAAAGAAGCTCTTAAAATATTTATTCTGTCGATCTCTTCATGATCAACTTTCGCAACGGCAAAACTAATCGCGTGCTCCTGTATGTAAACTCTTAATTGAATGCGATCCTCAGGGTTAACCTGTTTGGAATCATTCAGCAATGGATGAAAAAAATCTCTTGGAAGAATTACCGCGGCTGCAAAAACAGGTCCTGCAAGACATCCACGCCCGGCCTCGTCGCAGCCAGCCTCTACTCGATCCTCGTTGTAAAAAGTTTTCAGCATAAGCATTCGCAAACTAAATGAACCAGTTAATACAAACTTCAATGTGAAAAAGTTTTTATCACTCTGCTTTAATATTTGTGGTTGATCAGGGTTTTCCACATGAGCAGTCATTCTGAAAATGATTTTATTGATTTTCCGCTGATGAATATTCATTAACTTTCTTAGGTCACTTTTATCTATGAGCTTCTTAAGATCATCCTGGTTTCCAATTCTGCTCGGACTGGTCATTCTGATAGTGATCCTGAATGAGGTTTTAAGAAACGAGGCATCAGCAGTCGCTCCACCAATTGCTGGAAAAATTGTGTTGGATAAAAAAGAATGGCGTTCCCCGGATATTGATACTGTTCCAGATAATGAGTTTGGACGATTGATAAGGTATGGCCGTGATCTAATCGCAAATACTTCCAAATATCTTGGTCCCAAAGGCAGTGTTGCGGCATTGAGCAATGGAATGAATTGTCAAAATTGTCATGCTGAAGCAGGTATTCGACCATTCGGCAATTGTTTTTCTGCTGTGGCTTCAACCTATCCGAGATTCAGGAACAGAAGTGGTAAGATTGAATCAATTGAATTTCGTGTAAATGAATGTATGGAGAGAAGTCTCAACGGCAAGAAACTCGATAGTTTAAGCAGGGAAATGAGGGCGATGGTTGCCTATATGAATTGGGTGGGAGCAGAAGTTCCATCAGGAGTCAGACCAACGGGTGCAGGGACTGAAGAACTGCCGTTCCTAAGCAGAGCAGCAAATGTGCAAACGGGTCAAAGTATATATATCTCGAAATGTCAATTATGCCATGGCATCAATGGCGAGGGCAAGATCAATTTTGATTCTACTGGATTTCTCTATCCGCCACTTTGGGGACCGGAGAGCTACAATGTAAGCGCAGGTCTTTATCGCCTCTCCAGCTTTGCGGGTTATGTAAAGAATAATATGCCATTTGGAGCAACACACGAAAATCCGCAGTTGGGTGTAGAAGAAGCCTGGGACGTTGCAGCATTTGTGAATTCGCAACCACGCCCCAGGATTTTTTTCAAATATGACTGGCCTGATATAAGAACGAAGCCCTTAGACCATCCCTTTGGTCCATATGCCGATGGCTTCTCTGAAAAAGATCATAAATATGGTCCCTTTCTCCCAATCAAGCAGGCAAGGGATAAACTATTAGCCTCCTCAAAAACTCCCTGAACAAAAATGTTTCACGCAAAGTCGCCAAGTATGCAAAGACGCAAAAAAAGAAATGACGCTTTGCTTCTTTGCGAGAAATTTTCCCCCATTCACAACTCACGACTCACGATTGACGCTTCTAACTCGCAAAAATATATCCGCAGCCTTTTTCCTGTGCTCTGCCTAAAGCTAAAACTCCTGAAGGCACAACCTGAATGCCCGGTAGAAGTCCAGCCACCCATTCTTTTTTGACTTCTGCTGCATCTGCTTTCATTCCATCTGCAACTTTGGTGCTATTAACTGTCAATGCCATATCGCAAACGCAGAACATTACCCCACTCGCCTGGAGTTCATTAATGCCGATAGCAACTGCGCCAAGACCCGGTATTTTAAAATCACCTGGCTTTGGTTGCCAGAATGCGTTTCTTTTAGATGGAGTTTTGGTAGCGGGATCCTCCACTTTAAAGAATTCGCCAAAATTGTATTTCTCCCATAGACTGGATTGCATTGCATACGGAATTGCAAGATGACGCAAAACAACTACAACACTGCAATCTTTCTCCGCTGTGCCGGTGTTGGCATTCGTAAGCAAGAAAACTTTTGGCCATGCAAACGGGAATACTCCATGTGGCTCTGTAACATCAAATACGATCTTGTGTTTTCCTTTGATTTTGTTAAACCATTCATCAACATCAGCGTAAGCATTATTGTTGCCGGCTTGTGCTTCATTGGATACCAGGGATCCAAAACTGAGTGCAGCTGCACTTGCCGCGAAAGCAGAAAGAAATTCTCTGCGATGTGACTTCGGGTGAAGATTCAACTCTTCCATACCATATTGTTTTTGGTTATTAAATCGAGGGGTAAAAAGCTACGATAATTCTATAGAATTTCATCAATTGTGGATTTCTTATAATTTGGAATTTGGTTTCTTCGCTTCCCTCAGGATTGGGAAAAGGGGAAATTGGAAGGATAGTTGATTAGTTGAGTTGTTGATTAGTAGAAATCAGGAATTTGCAATTAGGAATTGGGATCAACTCTCATCTTTCAACTGTCTTCGGTCAACTGCCAACACCCAACGGACATCGGCCAACTCTAAACTCTAAACTCTAAACCCGAAACCCGACGTACTTTTGCGGCAGATGAATGAATTACAGAAGCAGCATCCTTCACGAGCTGTTGCATATTGGGTGATGATTGGAGTAGTTATGCTTTTAATCCAGGTAGTTTTGGGAGGTATCACTCGACTAACGGGCTCAGGATTATCAATTACAGAATGGAATATTGTTACCGGTACACTACCACCCTTGAATGAACAACAATGGATCAATGAATTCAATAAGTATAAGGAGACTCCACAGTACCAGGTATTGAATTCAGATTTTGCGCTTGGAGATTTTAAGTACATTTTTTTTTGGGAATGGCTTCACAGAGTATGGGCCAGAATAATTGCAGTTGCCTTCGCTATCCCTTTCATTATTTTTCTTATCCGCGGTAAGATCCGGAAGGATATGGTTTCCCAATTGGTTCTCCTTTTTCTTCTTGGTGCGCTTCAAGGCGCAATAGGCTGGCTCATGGTTAAAACCGGACTCACCGGTGACGCCATTTATGTTAAGCCAACACGCCTGGCTCTTCATTTTGTTTTTGCACTCGGATTGATTGCATATGCATTCAGGGTTGGCATCAAATGGCTTTATCCTGATGTCGGCGGAGTCTATATAAAACTAAGAGGACTCACAAGCTTCATAATCATTCTCACCTTTTTTCAATTCGTATTTGGAGCCCTGATGGCTGGACACAAAGCAGCCAACGTTGCTCCTACCTGGCCCGATATCAATGGGAGCATGGTTCCTGCAGGGATGTTCAAAACTAATTCGCTCGCGTTGGAGGTTGTGGAGAATAAACTGACCATCCATTTCATTCACCGTACTACCGGGTATTTGCTATTTCTTTTTGTACTTGTATGGACAATCCTGGCCCACAGTAAGAAAAGTAATTCTTCTTCCTTTCTGGCAACCAGGCGTTTTCCTCTTCTACTCATCACTCTTCAGATCGTTCTGGGAGTATTAAGTGTGCTTACTAGTCCGGAAATCATAGTGAATCACTGGGGAAGATTTGAATGGATGGCAATACTGCATCAGCTTATTGGAATGTTATTTCTCCTGGTGATGGTCTGGTTCCATTACCTAATGGGCTCGGACAAAGGGATTTCCCGTTCAATTCCCGCTTAATCTCCAAAAGATTATACAAGCTTGGTCTGAAACTATCAGACCTTCGTAATAACTAACGCAGCGCCAATAATTTACTTCTTGTCTTATCGTTATATGCGTGACCGGCCTGTTGGTCCTATTGGCCTGTGCTACCTCACCGCAAACTTATGTGGCAATATGTAAAATCTGTTTACCATTCGTTCCCTGTACAGCTGGTACTCCTGCATTTGAAGAAATTCCAGGTGTTGCTTCTGTTCTGGTTCATACTGTTTAGCTGTGTGAACGGAAGTTTCATGCAAACCTTTGGAGCAAACTCACTTTTTCTTGCACCTGAATATCTCGGCAATGTTAATGCTCTAAGCGTCTCAATAGTGGGCGCAGCATTTGGAGTTTTTGTGATGAGTTGGAACATTACAACTTTCATTTTGTTTAGCAGGCATTTCAAATTTCTTGCAACCACAACCAATCCCTTTTTAAAATATTGCATCAACAATTTCATCATTCCGATACTCTTTGTAATCTTCTTCCTTTCCAGAGCAGTGTTTTTCCAAAGACACAAGGAATTGTTCAGTGTGTTCGATATTGTCTTATCATCATTGGGTTTCTTACTTGGCTTTGTGTTGGTGATCCTGATTTCTTTCCTTTATTTTTTTCGGGCCGACAAGTCCATTATACGCAGAATGAGCCCGGTGATTGGTAATCCTCAATTATTCAGGACGCAATTTCGCAGGAGTATGACGAAGCTGACCGAAAGTCGGCTCATCAAAGTGGATTATTATCTCAACACACCTATCCATGTCAAAAAGGTTAGAGACGTTTCCCACTACAGCAGAGAATTCATCGATACGATCTTTAGTCGCCACCATTTTGCAGCCGTACTTTCAATCTTCATCTCTTTTGTTTTCCTGATCCTTCTCGGATTTTTTCTTGACTATAGATTTTTTCAATTACCGGCAGCGGCAAGTATCATCATGTTTTTTGCAGTATTCATTGCTGTGGCAGGATCCTTTTCCTACTATCTCCAGAGTTGGAGCATTCCATTTGTTATTGTGCTGTTCTTCATTGTGAATTTTTTATATCGAAATAATATAATCGATCCAACAAACAAAGCTTACGGGGTTAACTATAGCAATAAGGATGAACGACCAGAATATTCAAGACAATCGTTGATGCAGATCTGCACACCGGAGAAAGTGCAGGCGGACACAGACAACATGATCCGCATTCTTGAGAATTGGAAAAAGAAACAAGGCGAAGACAAGCCTGCGATGATCATTATTAATACAAGTGGAGGTGGAACCAGGAGCGCAACTTTTACTATGAATGTTTTGCAACGTCTGGATAGCATCAGCAACGGAGATCTATTGAAAAAAACTTTTCTGATCACTGGCTCATCAGGTGGTATGCTTGGAGCAACTTATTTCAGAGAATTATATCGAAACAAACTAAAAAATCCCTCACTTAATTTACGCGATCCTCGATACGTGGACGATATTTCCGGTGATCTGTTAAATCCTTTATTCTCTTCGATGGTGGCGAGAGACCTTGCTTCTCCAGCTCACAAATTCAAAGTAGGCAAGTACACTTACATTAAAGATCGCGGCTATGCATTTGAACAGAAGTTGAATGAGAATACACACGGGATCCTGGACAACTCCATCAGCGACTATACATTTGATGAGGGCAATGGAAGAATTCCATTAATGATTTACCATCCGGTGATAACAAGGGATGGCCGTAAACTTATTATCAGCAGTCAGCCAGTTAGATTCCTGATGAGACCATTGAATGATTCAGCTTCTCCAGTTGACCCTGATGGTATTGACTTTGGCGCATTATTCAAGAACCAGGATGCAATGAGCCTTCGAATGCTCACCATTCTTCGGATGAATGCTACATTTCCCTATGTGCTTCCAAATGTTTGGCTTCCTTCCAAGCCTGTCATTGATGTTATGGATGCAGGGTTTCGGGATAATTATGGACAAGAGACATCTGCAAGGTTTCTGCAATTATTCAGAAAATGGATATTGGAAAATACCAGCTCGGTTATTGTAATTCAGATACGTGATAGAAAAAGCGGGGGCTGGGAATATCCATATGAATCCTCAGGACTGAACGACATCTTCATGAAACCTGCATTCCTTTTGCAGCACAACTGGTATAAGATCCAGGAATATCAACAAGATGATCTAATGAGTCTCACAAAGGAACTATACGGTCCCAAATTTCATAAACTATCCATCCAGTATTATCCTAAAAAGGATGAGGCAAGGGCTACACTCAATTTTCATCTTACTCAAAGTGAAAAGCTTGATCTCATGCAATCTCTGGACAACCCATATAATAGCAAATTGATGGACCAGTTTCGTTCATTGATAAGTGCACCACCTGCCAAAGAACTTACAAAGGCTGAATAAGCTTGAAAAATCCGGGAAGAATAGAAATGTCAAGTTGATGAATGCTGTCGCGAGGTTCTCCATCAATATGCATGGGGGCATCATCGTAATTGATAACCTTCAGGTTAGTGGTTTGAAAATAAATGACAGGTGAATTGAGAGAATTTTCAATTTTTTTTATTCTACCTGCCAAAACCTGGTGCAAAACATTCAAAAGGAGCATCGACTTGAATGATTTCTTGACCACAACAACATCCAGCAATCCATCTGAAAGATCTGCTTGTGGAGCTATTGTAAAATTATTTCCGAATTGATTACTATTTGCAATACTTATGAAATAGGCACTCGTAGAAAAACTGATGTTCCCTGACTCAATTTGAAAAGAAAAACTTTTTGCAGAAAAGAAACTCATGGTAGTCAGCTTTGCATATGTTCCAAATCCTCGCTTCCCATATATTGCAAACTTGTGGGCAACAGTTGCATCCAATCCGAGTCCACATAACATGCAAGCAAATTTGTCATTCACCATAAAACCATCAATCGCTCTTGCATGACCCTCGAAAATGGTGGTTAGTGCCCTTTTAGGCGATCTTGGAATTTTTGCAGCAAGTGCCAGCCCATTTCCTGAACCAAGTGGAACAATACCAAATCGAACACCAGTTTTAGCCAGGGCGAAAACAGCGCTATTGACAGATCCGTCGCCACCACAAATCACAACATCAGTGATATTTTCTTTCTTTATTTTTTCCGCAAGGAATTCATAGCCTCCACCTTGCTCAGTAGGAAGAATTTCAAAAGGGGTATTTTGAGAGGATGTGTACTCTTTAATCAGGGCGATCAAGGATTCTTTATGCCTTGTGCCTGAGATGGGATTTATAAGGTAAATAAGGCGTCTTGGCTTCATCAAATGTCAAAATAAATTCTACCTGAATTGAGCACTCAAATATTTATAAGAGTAATAAATTACCACTTCAACAAGGCGCTACCCCAGGTGAATCCACTTCCAAAGGCTGCAAGGCAAACCAGATCTCCATCCTTTACTTTTCCTTGTTCCCATGCTTCACAAAGGGCAATGGGAATGGAGGCTGCCGTAGTGTTGCCGTATTGTTGAATATTATTATATACCTGGTCATCTCTAAGTTTCAATTTATGTTGTACAAATTGACTGATCCTAAGATTGGCCTGATGCGGGATCAATAATTTGATATCAGAGGTTTCATAACCATTTGCAGCAAGAGCTTCAGAGATTACTTCAGGAAATTTAACAACGGCTTTTTTGAAAACTGCCTGTCCATCCATATTTGGATATAGGTCGTCATTATCAATAACATTCTTTGTTACGAATAATCCTCCATACGGTTGATCTGGTTCAGCAGGTTTTTTTTCAGGAATAAATTTTCCGGCATGAAATCCTGGGTTCATCATTGATAAAAGTTCTGCTTCATTACCGTCACTATGCAGGTGAGTACTCAAAATACCCCTGTCGTCATTTGTAGGTTGCAGCACTACGGATCCAGCACCATCACCGAAGATCACTGAAACATTTCTTCCTCTTGTACTAAAGTCGAGTCCATATGAATGTAACTCGGCGGCTACAACCAGGATGTTCTTATACATTCCTGTTCTGATGAACTGATCAGCAATACTCAAAGCATAGATAAATCCACTGCACTGATTTCGCACGTCCAGTGCACCGATCTCACCCATCTTCATGGCTCTCTGCAGGAGTACTCCGCAGCCTGGGAAAAAATAATCAGGGCTTATGGTAGCGAAAACGATGAAATCAATATCCTCTGCTTTGACATTTGCCCGATCCATTGCAACCTTGGCCGCTTCCACACCCATGGTGCTTGTGGTTTCTTCGAACCTCGTGGCGTATCTTCTTTCTTTGATGCCTGTCCGTTCACGGATCCACTCATCTGTTGTATCCATCACCTTGGTCAGATCATCGTTGGTCACAATATTTTCAGGCACATACATCCCAATACCTGCAATTCTTGAACGAAACATATCGAAATATTTAAGTTTGAAAAGTACTTAACGAGGTCAGAAGTCAGAATGAATCTTGAAACTTAACGATACAGACCTCCGACTTCAGACTTCGGACTTCACCTTCATTCCTGTTCCTTCATCTTTAAGACGTCCTCCAAAAACTTTGCTATCTCTCTCTTCACTCCCTCCACATCCTTGGATTTAATATAACTCCCCACAACATGATTTCCTGTAGTTGGCATCACAACTGCCTTCTTATTATCAGCTGAAGTTCCTAATTGTTCAAACATCTCTTTCATTGCACTTACACTCACTACAGAATCCTGGTGTATTTCATCCTTATAATAATATAACATCAGGGTTGGCTGCTTTATCTTGCTGAATGTTTCTTCGTTCATACTTGTTTCCAGAAATTCCTGTAACTGTACTGCCGCATCTACTGGATACTTGTGATACCAATATTGTTTATAGATTGAACGGGTATCTTTTGAAACAACATAGTTTGATCCCAAAATCATTCTTGCTACCTGTAATCCCCAGGGATTATTTAGTAACCACGCATTCTTGTCGAAAATCCTGACGTTTGGCGACATCATGACCAGTGCATGAACATCATTGGGAAAAGAGGATGCGAGCTTCATAGCAAGAGAAGCTCCTGTTGATGTAGCCATGAGGATGACTTTATTTCCAAGCTTTTTACCGAGCACCAGGCTTTCCTTCGCAGATTCCCAATATTTTTCCGGAGTGAAATTGATGAGTGGATCAACCGTGTCTATTCCATGTTCAATTAATCTTGAGAGATATAGGTTACATCCGAATCTTTTTGCAATTTCAGTATGGACGGGATCACCTTCTTCCTGACTTGCACTGAATCCATGCAGATAAACAATAGAATAATCAGTTTTGTCTCCAATTGAATCTGCCCAGATAATTCTTGCCTGATTGTCTGGTTTCAGTTTGTGCGCTGCTTCTCTTGCTTGTACAAATTCTTCAGGCGGCAGTGAAATTGATGGTAATTCCTGTGAGTATACCGGGGTGGAAGGGTGAGGTCCAAGAAAGTATACTACCAGGAGGATCAGAACTATTACAGAAAAGATCCTAAAAAATTTCTTCATGATTGGGGTTTAATCCTTGATTAATGGTCAAAAGTAAAGTATAGCAGAGGAAATCTTTGTTTGATAGTTGTGGGGCGTTGATCGATGGACGTTGGCTGTTGGTCGTTTCAGTAAATCGAGGAAATTGTCACCAACGATCAACGACCACCGAACATCGATCTACGGCAGTTGGTCGTTTCAGTTGACGAAATTGTCACCAACCATCAACGATCAACGACCACCGAACATCGATCTTAATCCAAATCAACAAAGTCACAGTTGCGTAAGTAAAACACTTAGATGAAATAGCATTAATACTTATTGTCTCTAAATAGATTGATAAAATAGAAATACTAAAATCTGTCAATCGTTGTTGCGATAACCCCATGTGCATAATTCGCACCTGCTAGGATTGAACCCTATGAGCGATTCTATTTTCAAGAAGATCAACATCTTTATTTCTGTAAGCCAAAAAAGCATGCAGGAGTATTTCAACGCTCATGATCCTGCTCCGATGTACAAGCGTCAGTTAAGTCCGGAATTTGAGGAGTATATCATGAACTACGCAATGGGGTGCAAAAAATTTTCCAGCCTTACTTTTAAAGTGAATTGTTCTGATTCGGCCGATGAGCAGCATATAGAAACACTGCTACACGCAATCCGTCGGCATTTTTCTGTTAAGAAGTCCATCAAAGAAGCAGAATTGAAGCGCTTCAAGATGCGGTCCTATACCCTATTATTTGTTGCATTTGGCGTTGGAGTCATTTGTCATGGATTCCTGGGAAGTTTTCTTCATGACCAAGGTGGATGGGTTTCAGGAATTACCAACAGCATGGATGTGTTGAGCTGGGTAATTCTTTGGCGTCCGATAGATCAACTTTTATTTCAGAAGGGAGGTTTTGAACAGGAGATTTTAGTCTATGAAAAAATTGTACATGGAGAGGTTGGGCCAATTGAAAATGCCAAGGTCATATCCATTGAAAACCTTAAAAAAATATCAGAAGGCAGGATTTAATTCCATGATTCTTCTCCTATGCTTTTGCGCTTCATCAGTTGCGCAGAAAGGAGCTGAATTTGAACAATATTTTTCTCACGAACCTTCCGTTGGGGTTTCATACTCCGGTCTTGCAAATTTCCAATCCAGAAAAGGTCTCTACATAGAAGGCAGATATAATTACGAAGCGTCCAATACATTTTCAGTTTATGGGGGTAAGTCATTCAGTGGGGGAACTGATCGTTTCAATTATACAATAACACCTGCACTCGGAGTAATATTCGGTAAAATGACAGGAGGATCATTTGCGATCAATGCCGACCTGGAATACAGAAGTTTTTTTATTGAATCCAGATCGCAGTACAGTTTTTCTGTTTCGGATAGTAAGGACAAGTTTATTTATTCATGGTCAGAACTTGGAATTAATGTCACTGATTTTGCCTATGGTGGAGTGAGTATTCAGGTCACAAGACCATTTCAGAATCGCAGCCTGATTGAACCGGGAGTGTTTGTTGGGTTTTCGGTGGGACAGTTTGATTTTCCAGTTTATTATTTCAGATCAATGGGCGACTCTTATTTATTATTCTGTGTTTGCGTTCAACTACAAACCAGAAAGAAGTAATCGCATCTGCTACGGGTTTGTACTTATGCTTTCCTAGATGTAATAATTTTTTTTTATAATATTTTTTTTCAGAAGTATTCTTTTTTAAAAGTTCAACGTTTGAACACGATCCAATATCTCAATTTCAAATCATGAAAAACATTTTATCATTCTTATTATTTCTACTGACCCTTGCGTCTGCATCGGCCCAGGTAGGGATTGGAACAACTTCACCTAACTCCACTCTAGATGTGCGAGGCTCTTTTGCCAGCAATTACAGGGCGTTCACAGGTGCAACTACTGCTTCTTCAACCGATAACACACTTGTTTTTACAGGCACTTCTGCTGTTGCAGTAACATTACCAAATGCTACTACATGTGCTGGTCGAATGTATTGGATCAAGAACGCAAGTACAACGCTGCCTACTCCTGTATTGACTGTATCAACAGTTTCATCACAAACAATTGATGGAAACAGCAGTTGGACAATCGATGAACCTTTTGAAGTGATCCGCATTGTTAGCGATGGGACAAACTGGTATATTATGAACCAGGATGTAGTTGGCCCTAAAACCTCAACAACTGGTGGACCATGGCTACAAGGTGGAAACAGTGTGACTGCAGCCAAGTCTCTCGGCACTATTACTAATTATGATCTTCCATTCATTACAAATAATACGGAAAAAATGCGGCTGACAACAGGTGGATTCCTGGGTTTGGGCATCAATAGTCCGGCGGGAAGATTGCATCTGTTAAATGAAACTTCTGACTTTGGAGATGACTACATCTTTGACGATTATGGTGCAGGAACAAGCCAGGGAATGTATATAACCAAATCAAGAGGAACTGTTGCCTCGCCTGCAAATCTTCAGAACGGAGATCATATTGGATGGATAAAGTTTATCCCAAGATTTAATGGTTCGGTAGGTTATACCCCGGGTTCTTCTATGGAATCTTTTTATATGGGATCTGGTACTACCAATCTTACTGATCTTAGGTTTTATACTAGTAATGTTGAAAGATTAAGGATCAATGAAAACGGGAACGTTGGAATTGGTTCAACTGCATTTAATTCTACTAATCCGGAAAAATTATTGGTTGATGCGGGCACCACTACATCGTTTAACGTGATCAGTGGTAAAGGAAGCATCAACAACTATCTACAATTAAATATTCAAAACCGTTCTACAGGCAATAGCGCCAGTTCTGATGTGGTTGCAACCGCGAATAACGGTACTGAATCGGCCAATTACATTGACATGGGAATTAATGGTAGTGGTTATAATAATAATTCGCTTCCCATACTTGATGGAATTAATACCGCCTATGTATATACTACTGGCAGAAACTTCTTCATAGGAAACGGATCAGCCAGTAGACACATAATGTTCTTTACGAATGGCTTCAATAATTCTGATGAGAAAATGAGAATTCTCAATACAGGGAATGTCGGAATTGGTACTACCAATCCCGGTGATAAATTAACTGTGGCGGGTATTGTTGCACCATCGGCAGATAACTCTTATTCTCTGGGAAAAACTGGAGCAAGATGGAGTGCGGTCTGGTCTGCAAACGGTACAATTCAAACCTCTGATGAAAGGTTAAAAACAAATATACATTCACTGGAATATGGATTGAATGAAGTACTTCAAATGAATCCTGTACGGTACAATTGGAAGACTGATTCACTATCTCATTCAAAGATTGGTCTTCTTGCACAAGAGGTTGAGAAGATAGTTCCTGAAGTTGTAGTGGGCGATGAATCAAAAGAAACCCTTGGAATGAATTATGCGGAACTTATCCCGGTACTTATCAACGCGGTGAAAGAGCAGCAACAACAGATCGACGAAGTACAAAAGAAAGTTTCCTCAATGAAGAAGAAACAAAGAAAACAAATCAGGAAGTAACAATATTGCGACTGATTTAAAATCCTAGCTATGAACAAACTTACTCTTGCCGGACTGCTATGTTTTTTAATTTCAATTAAAGGATATACCCAAATCGGGTTTGGAACAGCAACCCCAAATTCAAGTTTACACGTTGCAGGTTCGTTAGCCATTAATGTTCGCTCATTCTCTGCAAATTCAACAGCCACTTCAACTGATTATACACTAATATTTACAGGCACCTCTGCATCTTCCCTTACACTGCCAAATGCAACAACCTGTACCGGAAGATCCTATTGGATCAAGAATGGAAGTGCTACCATCCCTACACCTGCTCTTACAATTATTACAACTGCTTCACAAACTATAGATGGTAATGCGGGATGGGTACTTGATGAGCCAAAAGAAGTGATAGAAATTGAAAGCGATGGAGCAGGTTGGAAAGTTTACAGCCAGAATACACCAATTAGTAAAACTTCAACCCTTGGTTCTGCATGGGTCCAGGGCGGAAATGATTTAAGTGCAATAAAATCATTGGGAACTATTTCCAATTATGGATTCGGACTCTCCGCAGATAATAGCACCGGGATGTTCCTGAACACTTCCGGATTTTTAGGAGTAGGAACAACAAACCCTCTAGGGCGATTGCATTTTGTGAACGAAAACAATGAATCTGGGAATGATTATATTTTTACTGACTACGGCGGCGCAATTACTGGTGGTCCTCTCTTGCGAAAATCAAGAGGAACTGAAGCATCCCCTCTAAATCTTCAAAATGGTGACCTGATCGGTCAGTATAGATTTGCAGGAAGATATAATGGTTCTTTGGTTAGGGATGAAGGAGCAGGAATTGATGCTTATTACCTTGGTAATGGCACAACCAATTTAAGTGATCTGCGGATTTTTGCTAGTGATGTTGAAGTAATCCGAATGAATTCTTTAGGCAGCGTCGGTGTTGGCGCTACTGCATTTGATGCGAGCAATGCTGAGGAACTTCTTGTTGATGCGGGAAATACTCTATCCTATAACGTAATCAGCGGAAAGGGTGAGATCAACAGTTATCTCCAGCTTAATATTCAAAATACCAGCAGTGGAAGCACTGCCAGTACTGATATTGTTGCATCCGCGGACAATGCTACTGAATCTGTGAATTATATTGATTTCGGTATTAATTCAAGTGGATATAGCAGTCTTTTGGTGCCAATAGTAGATGGTATTAACGAAGCTTACCTTTTTAGTACGGGTGCAGATTTCAAGATTGGAAATGGTTCTTCAGGATATGATCTTGCCTTTTTTACAAATGGATTTAATTCAACTGACGAAAAAATCCGCATCCTGGCTTCAGGAAAAGTTGGAATTGGAACTACTACACCTGGCGAGAAACTTACGATCGCAGGTAATCTTACTCCATCAGCTGATAATACTTATACCCTTGGAAAGAATGGCGCAAGATGGACATCAGTTTGGTCTGCAAATGGAACTATATCAACTTCAGATTCCAGAATGAAAACAAATATTAGGTCGTTAGAATATGGGATGAAGGAGTTGAAAAGTGTTCGGCCCGTGAGCTATAATTGGAAAGAATCGCCAAACTCCGCGACAAAAATCGGACTGCTCGCTCAGCAAATCCAAAAGCTCATGCCTGAAGTAATTGCAGGTGGAGACGAGAACGGTTTTCTTGGAATGAACTATTCTGACCTGATACCAGTTCTGATCAATACAATTAAACAACAGCAACAACAATTAGCCAAGCTTAGGAAAGATCTAGAAACCTTATCAGGCAAATAAAAGTTAAGCTGAAATCCAGACCATGAAAGCAATCAAATTAAATTTAGTTGCGATCCTCTGTTTCACATGCTTTGTATGTGAAGCTCAGGTGGATCTCCAGAATACTGGAACTGTATTCATTACTACAGGCAGCACTCTCTATATCAACGGCAGCTTCACTAATACCAGTGCCGGTGCCCTGACTAACAACGGGTCTTTTTATGTAAGACAGAACATTACAAATGGACAGACCTCAATGCCTGTTGGCACAGGAACTCTCTATTTGACAGGTGGAATTTCGCAGACAATCGGCGGAACTCAACCATACCGTGCAAATAATCTTCAAACAAATAGCGTGGGAATTACCTTGGCTAATAATCTGCATGTAAGTGGTCTTCATACTTATACTGCAGGAGTTATTAGTACAGGAGTCAATTACCTTGTCTATGAATCTGGATCATCACATTCAGGAAGTGTTGATGCTGCCCATGTGAATGGGTGGGTTAAAAGACTCGGCAGTACAAATTTTACATATCCAACCGGGAATGGAACTTATCTAAGGCCTTTGACCTTGACAAATCTTTCGGCCGTTTCCGAATTTAATGTTAAGTATTTCAATACAACTCCCAACTTGAATAACCTTCAGACTCCTCTGGTAACCGTTGACCCAAATGAGTATTGGGATATTACGAGGGTGTCCGGCGGCACTGCGCAGGTAGCATTGAATTGGGATGATAGTAAAATTGCATTTCCAAATTTTGCGACTTACTGATATTCGTGCTATCAGCTATGTTGGTGGGTTGTGGACTAGCAGGGGCGGGTCTGCAACAGGGAATATCAACACTACTGGCAATATAACCTCAACAGCTGTTGGTACGTTTGGACAATTTAGTTTTGGAAGTGTTAGCTGGATCCTTGCAACGCAATTCCTGAATCTATCGGCCAGTGCACACCAGGGTTATAACCAGGTAGAATGGAAAACTCTGAAAGAAGTAAACGTTAATCGCTTTGAATTGCAACGGGCGGATGATGGAATTTCTTTCAACACAATTGCAACAATTGGTGCGAGAAACAACATCGCCGGTTCTGAATACTCATACAATGATCGTTTACCTTTCAATGGTATTGCCTGGTATCGGGTACTTGCGGTAGACAAGGATGGCAAACAGAATTATTCAACCATAGTTCCTGTTAAATCAAACGGAAGCAACAAAGAATTCTACTTATACAAAAACCCTTCTTCTGCAAATGTTTATATAGTGTCGAATTCAAGCCATAAAGGCCTGTACCAATATTCGATCAATTCAGTGGATGGACAATTAATTCAAAAAGGTTCTGTTCGACTTCCTGAATCCGGTGGAATTACAACTATTCAGATGTCGAGCCATAAACCCGGCACCTATTTAATCACTCTCAATAATTCTACAGAAAGATTATCTGGAAAGATATCGGTGCGATAATATTTCAACCAATACAATAGTTTTTCCCATTTGATGCAACATTGAATGGGATTTTTTTTTGGTTGGATATTTAGACTGAAGGAATTAACCTCACCCCAACCGTCTCCAAATTTATCACCTCACCCCAACCCTCTCCACTTCGTGGAGAGGGAGTTAAGATGTTTCTTTTCCCTCTCCTCGCCGCGGAGAGGGAAGAGATAAAAGACTAAACAATGCAGGCCTAAGAATAATTTTCAATTCTCAACGCTCAATTTTCAACAATTAAAAAAGTGTTTGTTTTTTTTCTCACCCCTCTCCTTCGGAGAGGGGCAGGGGTGAGGTCGAACCAACGAGGACAAGGTCAGAGTTGAATTAAATATAATTTTCGATGCTTAATTCATCTATTTCAATTACCCCTAGGAAAAGATTGGTAGGATAAAGTCGTGCCACAAGCAATTATGCCCCGAAAGGTCCACGTCCTTGGAATTTGTGATTTGATTTTTGATGCTTTTTTAGATACCCAGGCCGGATTTCATCCGCTGTAGCAAAGATCTTGAATGAGATTTCTGTGTAGAGGTTATTGATTCGATTCTTTCCATCATGGACTTCAGCACATCAATGCTGATGGTTGATTTGATGATGTAATCGTAAGCTCCGTATTTCTTGCCTTCATTGCCTATCTCGGCATTTTCAATACCTGATACAAGGATGACAATGATTTCTGGGTTGTGTTGCTTGATCTCCTTTAAAACGTCAATACCATTCAGGTCGTCCATATAATAATCGAGAAGCACCAGATCTGGCTTATGACTCAACTTTTCAAGGCATTGCCGACCCCCGCTGAAGCAGGAAACATTAGGATAACCCAACTTGATAAAAAACTGTTGATAAAGGTTCAGGCAAAAGATGTCATCATCAACAATGAATATCCTGAGATGGGAGTTTTTTGCCATGCGCGCTGCTTTGAGTTAGTTAAGTATTAACGCACTTCTGCTTAGGCTATTGTCGGAGGTACCTTTAGGTAAATAGGGGTTTATGCTTAGATGTCAAAAGTTTTGGGGGTGGGCGTTTCTGATAAATGATAACATTCAATTTTCATTTAGCTCATTGCCCTCCCCCTGAATTAAGCTACCTTTGCCGATCTTTTAAGAAAGGTTAAGTTCTCTCGAATTTTGAACGCAGGAGTTCCAGACTGGTCAGAGATTGCAACGATAATTAATATGGAAATCAGAAATATAGCAATTATTGCTCACGTTGACCATGGTAAAACCACACTGGTTGATAAGATCCTTCATGCCACCAAAGTATTCCGTGATAACCAGGAAACCGGGGATTTGATCATGGATAGCAATGACCTGGAAAGGGAACGTGGGATCACCATTTTTAGTAAGAATGCCGCTGTTGTATATAAAGGGGTTAAGATTAACGTGATTGATACTCCAGGTCACTCGGATTTTGGGGGAGAAGTTGAACGTGTTCTAAAGATGGCCGATGGGGTATTATTGCTGGTCGATGCTTTCGAAGGGCCAATGCCTCAAACAAGGTTTGTACTGCAAAAAGCTCTTCAGCTGAACCTTCGTCCTATTGTGGTGATCAATAAGGTTGATAAACCGAATTGTCGCCCGGACGAAGTTCACGAAGCTGTGTTTGAATTGTTCTTTAACCTTGATGCTACAGAAGAACAATTGAATTTCCCGACATTTTATGGATCAGGCAAGAATGGATGGTTCAATGATTCATTGACACAAACAGAGGATATTTTTCCATTGTTAGATGGAATATTGAAATATGTACCCGCCCCAAAAGTTAATGAAGGGCCACTTCAGATGCAGATCACATCACTGGATTATTCTTCCTTCCTAGGAAGAATTGCAATTGGCAAGGTGACAAGAGGAAGCATTAAAGAAGGTCAGCTCATTGCTTTGATGCAGACCGATGGAACCATCAGGCGTTCCAAAGTAAAAGAGCTCTATATTTTTGAATCCTTAGGCAAGAAAAAAGCAACGGAAGTTATAGCGGGTGACATTTGTGCTGTTGTTGGTCTGGAAGATTTCAATATCGGTGATACCATTGCTGATTCGGAAAATCCTGAAGCACTTCCCGTGATCAGCGTGGATGAACCAACAATGAGCATGCTTTTCAGCATCAATAATTCTCCTTTCTTCGGAAAAGATGGAAAATTTGTTACCTCCAGGCATCTGCGCGACAGATTGATGAAGGAAACTGAAAAAAATCTGGCTTTAAAAGTAGAGGATACTGATAGTGCTGATAGCTTTCTGGTATTTGGAAGAGGAATACTCCACCTGGGGATCCTTGTTGAAACCATGAGGCGTGAAGGGTATGAATTGACTGTTGGGCAACCAACAGGTGATCGTGAAAGAAATCAATGGTAAGAAGCATGAGCCTTATGAAATCCTTGTTGTTGATGTTCCTGGTGATTACAGTGGCAAGGTGATCGATATGGTAACTCAGAGGAAGGGAGAACTTCATGTAATGGAGAGCAAGGGTGATATGCAGCATCTTGAATTTGAAATTCCATCAAGAGGGTTGATTGGCCTAAGGTCACAGATGCTTACAAACACTGCCGGCGAAGCTGTATTGGCTCACCGTTTTAGCGAATACAAACCCTGGAAGGGCCCGATTCCCGGAAGGAATAATGGGGTATTGATCTCTAAGAACGCCGATAAGACTACAGCTTATTCTATCGATAAATTACAGGATCGTGGATCATTCTTTGTAGATCCGGGTGAGGATGTTTATGTTGGACAGATCATTGCTGAGCACATCAAACCAGGTGACTTGGTAGTGAATGCTACTGAGGGAAAGAAACTTACAAATATGCGTGCCAGTGGAAGTGATGACTCTGTTAGAATTGTTCCGAGGATCCAAATGACACTTGAAGAATGCATGGAGTATATTCAGCAGGATGAATGCATTGAGGTTACTCCTAAAAATATTCGACTTCGGAAAGCAATTCTTGATGAAGAAGAAAGAAAACGCTTTCAGCGAATGCTGAAGACGGAAGTTGCCTGATCTGGAAGATGTAATTTTGTATGACTTTGATTCATTTCAAAAAACAAGTCATGAAGAGGTGTTGCCAAGTCTTGATCTTAATATTGGCACTTTGTGTTTTCCAATCATCTGCACTGGCACAGTGCTCCATATGCACAAAAACTGCCCAGCAATTAGGTGAAGGTCCCGCCAAGGGATTGAATGCAGGAATTATTTATCTGGCTGGAATGCCTCTATTGATTATTGGTTATGTGGGTTACAAGTGGTGGAAGCATAACAGATAACTCCTTGCGAACCTTCGCGCCCTGGCGACTTTGCGGTTTAATTCTGAGTAAAAAGCCAAGAACCAAATCTCAAATTCCAAATAATAGAAAGCTAAGACCCAATTATCAATTGATTGGATATTGAAATTTAGTTCCCATTCTTTGGTTATTGACTTTTGGTTCTTGAGATTTCACTAGTGTCCTTGCGTCTTTTGAGTAAGATATCTTAAGCGAATCCCTTCACGAATTTGTACAAATTGAACCTGCCTTCTTTCTGAAGCAACTCAATATCTTTTTTCAATTCTTTCTTATCAATTCCCTTCATGCGATTTTTCTGTATCAACTGAAATGCGCGTTCCGTGATTAACCATGATTTTTGATTGAATGAGGACTCGGCTTGAAGGAGCTTTGTTATCTCAAGATGGAGTTCAGGAATTCCTACTCCTTCAGAAGCAATTGTTTTGAGGATAGGAATAGTTTTTTTATGCGTGTGAAAGGCCGGAGCGAGCATGAGCTGCAAGTTTTTTGCAAAAAGGTCAGCGTTGGGCCTGTCAGCTTTATTTACTACAAAGAGATCAGCAATTTCCATCAATCCTGCCTTCATTGTCTGTACCTCATCACCTGCTTCGGGTACAAGAACTACAACAGTAAGGTCTGCCAATCCTGCAATCTCTACTTCGCTTTGGCCTACGCCTACTGTTTCAACAATTATCTGATCAAATGCCGCAGCCTGCAATAATTCAGTGATCTCAATGATCTTTGGATGTAACCCTCCCAATGATCCCCTGGTGGCAAGCGATCGAATGAAGACTGAAGGATGAGTATACCAATTACTCATGCGGATGCGATCCCCTAAAATAGCTCCCAGATTGAAAGGTGAAGAAGGATCAACGCAGAGTACGGCAACTTTTTTCCCATCCTTAACAAGTTGATGAATATAGGAATCTACCAAGGTGCTTTTGCCTGCTCCTGGCGGACCTGTTATGCCAACAATAGTTCCATTTTTTTTGACAGGCAAGGATTCAAGCAGAGCTTCAAACCCTTCAGCTTCGTTTTCAACAAGGCTAATGGCACGGGCAATTGCTCGTTGGTCACCTGCTTGAATATCCTTTAGCATTGTTGTGGTCATATTCTTAATGACTATTGATCATTGAATCCTTAAATGATCCTATAATTTGTAAAATAAAATAGTCGTTTTCCCGTGATCTTCTCATAAGCCTGAAGAAAACGGTCTTTCAATGAAATTTTTTTCCTGGCGATGTCAAGCTCAAGGTCCCAATTTTTCTTTGCGATCCGATCATTCATTACTATCGGATGCGTACCAGTAAATCTCGACAAAGAATCAAATTCATTAAAATCGAAGGCCTCTCCTGATTTCAGAAACGCATTCATTTCTTCATCACTATGCCAGAGCTTACCGGCATTGTACATTTTCTGTTTCATCCTCACAGGATCCTTTACCCATCCATAATGATAGATATAGGCATCAATTAATTTCACCTTCAGCTTTTCACCATTTTTCCTGAATCCCTGCGCATCTCTGAATGACCTGATGCTTTTATTATTCCTTACAATTCTAACCTCCTTATCGTACCACTTTCTGCTGTCACCCACGTAATCATAACTTCCATAGAAATGTAAATAGCGGAAGAGCAAACCCTCAACCTGTTGGTTGTGTAAATGTTCTTGAGCTGCCTTTCTAATCACCTCATGATAATCTTCATGAACAGCTTCATCAGCCTGGATATAAAATGCCCAGTCAGAGTCAGATGCTATATGATCAAATGCTTTATTTGTTTCTATCGCGAGAATTTCACCGCCTTTTCTAACGGCAGGATCCCATTTCGATCGAATAATTCTTATTTTATTAGAAGGGATGGACCGGATCAGCTCATCGGTCCCATCTTCACCCTCCCCAACACTCACGATCATCTCATCAACTACGGGCAAAATGGAAGTAATCGCCTCTACAACTGGATAGTCATTAGTTATAGCATTCTTGATGATAGTGAATCCACTGATCTTCATAATTGCAAACGTAATTGCTTTTTTTATAGTTTGCAGGGGATTCAAGTGGAACCCCCATCGTCATGAACAATTTCTCCATTGTGATTGTTGCCAAGAATGCTGAAGATAAGATCAGCAGATTGCTGGACAGCGTTCAGGGGTTGACTGATGATGTTATAGTCTGCGATACGGGCAGCGAAGATCTAACCATTAATATCGCGAAGCAAAAAGGTGCAAGAGTTTATTCTATACCCTGGAAGGGATACGGTTTATCTAAGAACGATGCCATTGGGTTTGCAAAATATGAATGGATACTCTCGCTGGATTCTGATGAAAAAGTTGATCCTGTATTATATGAAGAGCTTAAAAACTGGAAACCTTCAGGAGAGAAGATCGTGCATCAATTGCTATGGAAAAACTTTTTTGCAGATCAATGGATCCGCCATAGCGGGTGGGATAAAAACTGGAAAAACAGATTATTTAATAAGAAAATTGTTTCCTGGGATGATGCAATTGCTCATGAGGACGTAACAAGCAGCCAGCCATTAGAATTTGAAAAGATGAATGGATACCTGGAGCATTATTCGTTCAGTGATACAAAAGAATATGCCTCAAAAATGATCCATTCTGCAATGATTACTGCTCAGAAATATAATACACAAGGAAAAAAAGTGAGCATCGCAAGAATAATAGTTGCTCCACTTTTCAGTTTCCTGAAATCTTACATAATTAAATTAGGATTTCTGGATGGATATAAAGGTTGGTTGATAGCAGTTACAACAGCTTATTACACCTTTATAAAATATTCGCGTCTCTATGAACTAAATAATAAAGTTTAGTTTCAAAATCATACTACGATTACTGTTTTCACTTTTCTGAAGGTTTTTTAACCGCAGAGAAGCAGAGATCACAGAGAAGACGCAGAGAGTTCAATCATCTACTATCTTAATTCCTTTGTACATCGCATAGAGCTTATAATACTTCATGAAAGTAAGATGTGCTACATTCTTTGCGATCACGAAACCCAGGAATCCATCGAGAAATCCCAGCCTGATGAAATAACTATGAATAAAGGCCCAGAAAGGATGAATGATCATGCGAAACCATGTGCTTCTTTTCCCCTGCTTGAAATATGCTTCGGCGGAAATAGTACTGAATTTATTATTCTGCCTAATGTGTTCTTCGAGGCTGTTGTATGAATAATGTAAAATATCACCTTTAAGATGACTTAATTTGACTGGTCTGTCAAAGACAAGTTTGTCGTGTGGATTGATGCCGCCCCAATGTGCAATGGACCGGTTAAAAAGTCGGGTTTTCACATCGGGATACCAACTGCCATGTCTGATAAATCTACCGCAATACCAGGTTGATCGATTCATGCTGTATCCTTCGGCCATGAATTTGTTTTTCACTTTAATAATTTCTCCTTCCAGAATCAGGTCGATGCATTCGTCTGCATCAAGACTTAGTACGAAATCATTTTTACAATATGAAAGAGCCCGGTCTTTTTGTTCGATATACCCATGAAATTCTTCCTGGTAAATAACGGCTCCTTTACTTTTTGCAATAGAAACAGTATTGTCAGTAGAAAACGAATCCACAACAACGATCTCATCGGCCACCTTCTGTACCGAGTCGATACATCGACCAATATTTTTTTCCTCATTAAAGGTTATTATGACAACAGAAAGTTGTTCCATTTATGCTGCAAATATTGTGATAAAGCTATTAACAATACAACCGATCTCTCAACCGTTTTAGATTAAATTTGGTTTTAAACTTGCATCCGGAAATGGAGTAGCATGACGAATTTCATCCCGATATTTCCCCTAGGCCTTGTTGTGTACCCGGGCGAAAACTTAAACCTTCACATTTTTGAACCAAGATATAAGCAACTCATCAAAGAATGCTTTTCTGATGCAAAGCCTTTTGGAATTCCTTCGGTAATCAATAAGAAGGTTGGTGAAATGGGGACCCTTGTAAAGGTCACGGAGATCAGTAAGCAGCACGAGAATGGGGAACTGGATATCAAGACCCGCGGACTGAGAGTTTTCAGAGTGTTAGAAGTAATAAGCACGGTTCCCGATAAACTTTATAGTGGAGCAATTGTTAACTATCCTGAGAATGATGAGGAAAAAGGTCATCGTGAATTGATGCAGAAAGTGGTAAATGGAATAAGGGAATTGCACAAGCTTCTTAAGATCAATAAAGATTTCAAGAAACCTGATGAGGAGTTGACAGCTTACGATGTTGCTCATCACGCGGGACTTTCTTTCGAAGAAGAATATGAATTATTAGGATTGATGCAGGAGATTCAAAGGCAGGAATACCTCAAGCGGCATCTTAGTCGCGTGTTGCCTGTAATAGCAGAAATGGAGGCTATGAAGGAAAAGATCAAACTCAATGGTCATTTCAAGAATCTCGGTTCACTTGACTTTGACATATAGCATGAAAGGCTAATTTCGCGGCATGAGCACCACACTCTGTTTTGATTTCGGTAATACCAGGCTGAAGGTGGCAGTATTTCGTGATGGTGATATGAAAGAGGTGAGGGTACTTGAATCAGACTCACCTGAAGTTATTCTGCATCTTCTGGAAGAACTGAGACCCGAAAATTCAATTCTCTCTTCAGTAATCGACCACAATGAGGAAATCGAAAAACTTCTGGCTTCCAAAACTAAATTTCATAAGCTTGATCATTTATCAAAAATTCCTTTTACCACTCCCGTTGGAAAGCCTGAAACAATTGGAGCTGATCGACTAGCACTCTGTGCTGCAGCAGTTCATTTGTTTCCGGGTGCGCACAATCTTGTGATTGGACTGGGCACTTGCATCACTTATAATTTCGTCAACAAATACCATGAATTTCTTGGAGGCAGCATTTCACCAGGAATGGAGATAAGACTGCGATCTTTGCAGGAATTCACTGCCAAGCTGCCTCTTGTGAAGGCAGATTGGAATTTCCCACTTATTGGATATGACACAAGAACAAATATTCTTAGTGGAGTAATTATGGGCATGGCAAGAGAAATAGATGGAACTATTGATTTATACAAGGAAAAGTATGGGAACTTTAACGTGCTTTTAACCGGGGGTGATACCCCCCATTTTGTCTCTTATTTTAAAAACAAGATATTTGCCGACCCTGATTTATTATTTAAAGGCTTGTATGCGATTGGAGAAAAGAATTACTAATCTTAAATATATTGTTTTAAGCGTTTGGCTCACAGCTCTTTGCTTCACATTGACCGCCCAGGAAAATTCGCCATATTCACGTTATGGGTTAGGCGATATTGTTCCTCCCGGGAATATCATTACCCGGGCATTGGGAGGCCTTTCAGCTCCATATTTTGATTATCAGTCGGTCAATTTTCTAAATCCTGCAACTTATTCCAAATTAAGTGTCACCACATTCGATCTTGGATTTGAAGTGGACAACCGCAGCATCAGGGAACCTAACAAACCTGGTAAATTCAGTTCAAGCAGTGCAAATATTTCTTACGTCCAGTTGGGAATTCCCATCATGCCCAAAAGACATTGGGGAATCAATTTTGGTTTGCGTCCAATCACAAGGATCAACTATAAGATCCAGAAGGATGAACGACTTGCAGGGATCGATAGTCTGACTTCGTTGTTTGAAGGAAATGGTGGTTCGTATGAAGTGTTTGGAGGTACTGGAATTGCATTTGGGAATTTCAGCATCGGATTTAATGCAGGTTATCTTTTTGGCACCAAAGATTATAGCACGAGACGTGTTTTTTTGAACGATACAGTTTCTTATTATAAATCTAATCATCAGACTAAATCAACATTTGGTGGTCTTGCACTTTCTGGAGGAGCTCAATATTCAGCCAAATTAGGTAAGACAACCTGGCTTCGCTTAGGGCTAACTGCACAAATGCAACAAACCTTCAATGCATTTCGCGACCTGAATATTGAAACATTTGAATATGATGTTAACGGAGGAACATTCCGAATCGATAGTGTCTATTCAGAAACGAACGTTTCAGGTAAATTGAAATATCCTGGTTCTTATTCTTTTGGATTTGTAATAGATCGTGAAAGAGAATGGTTGCTGGGTGCTGAATACAGTGCATCAAACTGGAGCAAGTATCAATTTTTTGGGCAACCCGATGCATTGCAGAATTCCTGGCAGTTCAAGGTGGGCGGTCAATGGATTCCGGATCTTTTAAGAGGAAAGAATTATTGGAGTCGGGTTACGTATAGAGCCGGAGCTTTTTTTGGTACCGATAACGTAAAAGCAGATAAGGATCTGCCAATTATGGGTGTGACGCTTGGTGCTGCACTTCCTGTTAGGAGAAATCCATATACAAATCAGTTTACTGTAATCAATACTGCCTTTGAATTTGGAAGAAGAGGCAACAATGAGAATATTATTCGCGAAAATTTCTTTCGCATTTCAGTTGGCTTCTCGCTGAGCGACCTTTGGTTCATCAAGCGTAAGTATCAATAGATGAAACTTCTTCCGACATATTCTTTAATAGCAGCTCTTTTTGTGAGCTGCTTTTTTGTAGGAGCCTGCGAGAATGATCCTCAGGAATTGAAAAAGTTTACTGATAAGAAAACAGCTGTTGAAGAAGCAAGGAATATTGAAAGTTTTCTAAGTCAGGGAGGAAAGATGAAAGCAAAACTTACTGCTCCATTTATGTTGCGCTACCTGATTGATTCAACCTATGTGGAATTCCCAAAGACCTTGCATGTGGATTTTTATAATGATACCCTCCTCGTGGAAAGTCAATTGGATGCTTTGTACGGGAAGTATCGTGAATGGGAGAAGAAGGTTTACCTGCGGGATAGTGTGGTTGTCATCAACAAAGTGAATGGGGATACACTTCGCACTAATGAACTCTGGTGGGATCAGCAAACAGAGAAAATCTATACTGATAAACCTGTAAGAATTCATACCAAGGATAAGATTCTCTTTGGCCAGAACGGCCTGATTGCTTCGCAGGACTTCAGTGAATATGTTTTGAACTACGCCTCAGGACCGATACGAATTCCTAAGGATAGTTTTCCATAGACTACATTATCAACTTCTCTTCTATCATCTTCTTTAATTTTGATTTAAAGATTAAATAAAATCTAAAGCATGGAGTATCGCCGACTTGGTAAAACCGGCCTGCAATTAAGTGTCCTTAGTTATGGAAGCTGGGTAACCTTTCACAAGCAAATAGATGACAGTGTAAGCGATGAATTAATGGGGATTGCTTATGATAACGGGATTAATTTTTTTGACAATGCGGAAGTATATGCGCTTGGCGAAAGTGAGAAAATGATGGGAAGGGTGCTGAAGAAAAAAAATTGGGACCGAACCTCCTATACTGTAAGTAGTAAGGCTTTCTTTGGATGGAGAGGAAAGAAAAACAAGCCAAACCAAACCGGCCTGAGTCGAAAACATCTTACGGAGGCGTGTCACGAAGCCTTAGGACGGTTGCAGATGGAATACCTTGATTTGTTTTTCTGTCACCGACCTGATAAGAATACTCCTATTGAGGAAGTTGTCTGGACAATGAATACCCTCATCAACCAGGGGAAAATCCTTTATTGGGGAACAAGTGAATGGAGCGGAGAGGAAATTCTTGAGGCACATGTTCATGCAGCTAGAAATTCATTGATCCCTCCTTCAATGGAACAACCAGAATACAACCTCTTTCAACGCGAGAAAATGGAGAAAGAGTACTTGCAGATATTTAGAAATTTTGGATTGGGCACAACTATCTGGAGCCCGCTCGCTTCTGGATTGCTTACAGGAAAATACAATAATGGTATACCTGATGGATCACGACTTGCCCTGGAAGGCTTTGGCTGGCTTAAGGACAAAACTCTTGTGCAAGACAAAGTAAAAAGAGTTGTGGAGTTGCAGAAAGTTGCCGATGAGATGAATGTTCCTCTATCAACACTTGCAATTGCCTGGTGTATTTCCAACAAGGATGTAACTACTGCCATCCTTGGCGCAACTAAAAAAGAACAATTGATTGAAAATTTAAAGGCACTGGAAGTCTTACCAAGAATTGACGCTAATATCCTGGAAAGAATAGACGGAATAGTTCAAACCAAGCCAGTGCAGCCCGAGTACTAAAACCACCCCTGATCCCTTTCCGCTCTCACTCTCCGCTCTGCCTTCCCCGACCTCACCCCTAACCCCTCTCCGAAGGAGAGGGGAACAAGACATTTACTTCTCTCTCCAAAAAGCTAGACACTGAGTGGGCCGCTTGAGCATTGAACATTGAGAATTGAAAATTTTCTCTTTCTTTCCGACTTCAGACTTCAGACGTCATTTATCGACCTCACCCCTAACCCCTCTCCGAAGGAGAGGGGAACAAGACATTTACTTCTCTCTCCAAAAAGCTAGACACTGAGTGGGCCACTTGAGCATTGAACATTGAGCATTGAAAATTTTCTCTTTCTTTCCGACTTCGGACTTCAGACGTCATTTATCGACCTCACCCCTAACCCCTCTCCGAAGGAGAGGGGAACAAGACATTTACTTCCCTCTCCAAAAAGCTAGACACTGAGTGGGCCACTTGAGCATTGAACATTGAGAATTAAAAATTTTCTCTTTCTTTCCGACTTCAGACCTCATTTTTCGGCCTCAACTTAATAGACTTCGTTCTTCGCTCTCGCTTCATCCCACAAATACAAAAAGTCCCGAAGTATTACTTCAGGACTCTTTAATTTTTTTGTACACGCCTAACCAGCTTGTCTTGGGCTCTCGATAGGTACAAATTTTAAACGTTCCGTAGGATCTTGGATTACTTGGATTTTGGATTTTAAACGTTCATTGAATGATAATCGGAACCGGTTTCTCTGGACTTAAGGATTGTTGGTTTTAATCTGGATATTGAACTTGGACTTGGTTTCTTGTTGGATATTGGTGTTCCTTATTACCGCTCACTGACTATACAAAAGTATAATTGCAGGGGTCGCTATGCAAGAGCAGTATTGCCCTTTTTTAGGTTTTCATGATTTACTCCAGGATTCGTAAAATTCCCAGGAACTGAGCTCGTATAAACACCCATTTATTTGTACCGGCACCATAATATGGTTTAATTTGAGTTTGAACCTGCGTAATCAGAAAAAGAATCGATATGGATTTCACTGAAAAGAATGTATTAATAACCGGGGGTAGCAGAGGTATAGGCAAAGCAATTGCGATTAAACTGGCAAGTGGAGGTGCAAATGTTGCGATCGTTGGTAAAACCGCCGAGCCCCACCCCAAACTCGAAGGCACCATCTATACTGCTGCTGAGGAAATAGCCAAAGCAGGCATTGGCAAAGTCTTACCTCTCCAGGGAGACGTTCGTTCAGAAGAAAATATCACTGAAATTGTAGCCAGCACAGTACAGGCTTTTGGTGGAATTGACATACTTATTAATAATGCAAGTGCAATCAATCTAACACCAACAGATCAGACTGAACCCAAACGATGGGATCTCATGCATGATATAAATGTCCGCGGTACTTTTTTCATGAGCAAGGCATGCATCCCTCATCTTAAGAAATCAAGCAATCCCCATATTCTGAATCTTTCTCCTCCATTGAATATGGAACCAGGCTGGTTTGCAAACCATCTTGCTTATACCATGAGCAAATATGGAATGAGCATGATAGTACTTGGATTAGCCGAAGAACAGAAACAAAATAGGATTGCAGTGAATGCCCTTTGGCCGAGAACCATCATTGCAACCGCAGCAGTACAAAATCTTCTGGGCGGAGACTTTTTGATCCAGAGAAGCAGAAAGGTGGAAATTGTGGCTGATGCTGCCTACTTTATCCTGCGGAAACCTTCTTATGAATGCAGCGGCAATTTTTTCATTGATGAAGATGTTCTAATTGAACACGGAATAACAGATTTCACTAAATATGCTGTCAACCCTGAACAGAAATTAATGTCTGACTTATTTGTTTAAGGATTAATGCCAGATCAAAAAGCTGATCTTCCATCAATCTTCTTTTCTTTGCAGTGAATGGCTGCCGAACCAAACAAGATAATAATAATTACTGCCCCGTCTGGCGCGGGCAAAACATCAATCACCCGGCACCTGTTAAATGCTTTTCCTCAACTTCAATTTTCAATTTCTGCAGCTACACGTAATGCAAGATCATATGAGCAGGAGGGTCGCGACTATTATTTCATGAGCGAGGAAGAATTTCATGATAAGATCAAGAACAATGAATTTGTGGAATGGGAAATGGTCTATGATGGGAAATACTATGGGACACTAAAAAGCGAATTAGAGCGGATCTGGGATATGGGCAAAATTCCTGTTCTGGATATTGACGTCAAGGGTGCCATACATGTGCAGGGACAATACCCCGAGTCTACACTTTCCCTTTTTATTATGCCTCCATCAGTTGAAGAATTGAAAAGGAGATTGGTTTCCAGGGGCACAGAATCCGACGAAAGTCTTCAGGCCAGGATCAATAAGGCCGCTCACGAGATATCCTTCAAAGATCATTTTCACCAGATAATTGTAAATACAGATTTAAAATCTGCGCAGCTTCAGACTGAAGAAGTTGTAAGAGAATTTCTGATCCCTGCCGGCTTCCTCCTCTAAGTGTTAATCCGTTCCTAATGGCTTTTCTATTGTAAGGGTTTTTCCTACTTTAGCGCACCATGTTCACGTTGATTGGCATCATAGCTACTTTAATTGTGGTAGCATTTCTTTCTGGAATTGAGGTGGCTTTCGCAAACGCTAATAAACTTTCCATCGAATTAAATAAAAAGAAGGGTAGGGCCAGTGGGCAGATACTTTCTTTTTTCATGGAACGTCCCTCCCGTTTTATTGGGACCACGCTGGTGACTTTCAACATTTTCTTTGTCCTTTACGGCTTACTCTTTCCCCAGGCTTTTCAGCCACTCAGTCAGCGTCTGATCCATGAAGTGCAATGGCCGGCGGGCTGGGTGAATGCAATTAAGATGGTAGTAGACATCGTTTTTGCTACTCTTGCCGTATTGATTCTGGGTCAATTCATACCAAGGGCGATCTTCAGGGCCGGAAGTAATTTTTGGATAAGGGTAAGTGCAAGGCCAATCAAATTCCTCTATGGTATTTTTTATCCCCTTGCTCATGGTCTGGCGAGGTTTTCATATTTCATATTAGATGTTCTTTTCAATATAAGAGTTGATAAGCAGAAGGAACCATTTGCAAAGGCAGATTACGAACATGTTTTTCATCAGAATACCGATGAAGAATCTGACAACCAGGATCTGAATACAGAATTATTTGAGAACGCACTTTCACTTCCGAATGTGAAAGTCAGGCAATGCCTGGTTCCAAGAAAAGAGATTGAAGGACTGGACATTAATACCCCAATGGAACAAGTGAGAAAAAAATTTGTTTCAACTCAATTGAGCAAGATGGTGGTTTACGATGGAAACATCGACCACATCTTAGGATATATTCATCAATTAGATCTATTCAAGCAGCCTGCATTTGTGAAGGAGATATTGTTACCCATTCCTGCAGTTCCAGAAAGCATGAGTGCTGCGGATCTTATAGGAAAGTTCACAAGGGAGCGTAAAAGTGTGGCTTGGGTGGTTGATGAATTTGGCGGGACCTCAGGCATTGTGACCATGGAAGACCTCCTGGAGGAGATCTTCGGAGAAATTAAGGACGAATACGATGTTGAAGAATTTGAAGAGAAGCAGCTATCTGAGACTGAATACATACTTTCGGGAAGGTTGGAACTGGATTACCTCAATGAAAAATATAGCCTTGAATTTCCAAACAAAGAGTCTGAAACACTTTCAGGGTATATTATTAATGAGTATGAAAAGATCCCAAGAGTAAAAGAAAGGATCATCATCGGGGACCATGAGTTCGAAATGATGAATGTGAGCGATACCCGGATCGAAATGGTGAGGTTAAGAATCCTCAAGTAAAAATTTGACTCTGATCAAATCATGAGCTTAGGATTGACAATTGACTTCCCTTCATCACAGAAAAACTTCGTTTGTCACAAAAAACCCTTTACAGGAGCGCATTCTGTCTATTTTAATATATATAAAAACTCCCCTTTTATGAGCAAATCGCTTTCCATTTTATTGGGCGGCCTTTTCTTGCTGTCACTAAGTGTACAGGCACAGGAAAAAGGCAAGACCCAACCAATGCCTGTTGATACAGCTAAACCGGCTCCGCCGAAAAAAGTTGGTATTCAGGATAAGGTCAAAACCAGTAAGAAGATCGATGGTCTTTTTACTATCTACCAGGATACTGTCACTGGCAGTGTTCAATTGTATGTAAAGAAAAACCAACTGGGTAAAGAATACATCTACCAGAGTTTTTCTATCAATGGACCTACTTCTCTCTATCTTAATCAAAGCATGCATCGGTCTACTCTTGTTTTCAAGATGCAAAAATTCTTTGATAAACTTGAGATGGGTAATGTGAACACGCAGTTTTTTTACGACAAGGCTAATGCCATCAGTAAGACAGATGGTGTTGATGTACCCGAGTCAATCTTCCTCTCTGAAAAAATTTCAGCTGAAGATAGTGATGGATACCTGATCAACGCTGATGCACTTTTCGTAAGTGAAAAACTTGACCCTGTTAAGCCGCTGCTGCCACCAGGAATTCCTCCAGGAGCTATTTTCAATCTTGGCGGACTTAATCCAACTAAATCAAAGTATCATTCAGTACGTTCTTTCCCAAACAACACTGACGTAGTTGTTGATCTGGCGTATGATAACCCGGCTCCTTTTAACCAGGGTGGCAAGGATATCACTGATGCCAGATATGTGCGTGTAAGAATGCAACACAGTTTTATCGAAATGCCACAGAATGATTACCAACCACGTCGTGACGATCCACGTGTTGGATATTTCATGTTGGAAAGAAACAATCAGACCAGCAGAAAAGTTTTACCATACCAGGATGTGATCAATCGTTGGCATCTGAAGAAAAAGGACCCTACTGCCGCATTAAGCGAACCAGTTGAACCAATTGTTTGGTGGGTTGAAAACACAACACCTGTTGAATACCGCGACATGATTGTTGCCGCAGGTTTGAAATGGAATGAGGCTTTTGAAAAAGCAGGATTCAAGAATGCAGTTGTGATGAAAATCATGCCTGATAATGCTGAATGGGATCCAGCTGACATCCGTTACAATGTGATTCGTTGGGTTTCTTCTGCGAATCCTCCTTACGGAGCTATTGGGCCCAGTTTCGTAAATCCACAAACAGGCCAGATACTTGGAGCCGACATCACAATTGAGTGGGCTGCCGGAAGTATCTATCCAGTTTATTATGATCTTTTCAATGCAGAACAGAGTGAGCAGAATGCGATCATGCAAGAAATTCACAAGAAGAATGGACACTTCTGCACTCTTGCCAGCGAGTTGAAAGCTCAGCTTATGGCAGGATATACAATTGCAGAAGCAAATGGTCTTTCTGAAGCAGAGTTGATGGAAATTCACAAAGAGTTTCTATACTACCTGATCATGCATGAAATGGGCCATACGTTAGGCTTGAATCATAATATGAAGTCCAGCCAACTTTGGAAACTATCTGAAATTCATAATAAAGAACTAACAAGCAAATCAGGTTTGATTGGATCAGTTATGGATTATCCTGCTATCAACGTATCTCTTGACAGGACTAAACAAGGTGATTATTTCACTACAAAAGCAGGACCTTATGATCTTTGGGCGATAGAATATGGATATACCCCAACTAAAGCCGGCGAGGAAGAAGCTGTTCTTACAAAAATTCTTTCCCGCAGTACAGAACCTCAACTTGCTTTTGGTAATGATGCAGATGATATGCGTTCTCCAGGTAAAGCAATTGATCCACGTGTGATGATCAATGATCTTTCTGGAGATGCAGTTGCCTACGGCGAAGAAAGATTGAAATTGATCAACAATATCATGGCTAAGATCAAGGACAAATCTGCTGCAGGTACTCCTTATGTTGAACTTAGAGCCAGGTATAACGTATTGAACGGACAACGTAACGGTATGATAGCAGCCATTAGCAAATATGTTGGTGGAGTTTATATCGACAGAAGCGTTGTTGGACAGAATCCTGGCAGCAAACCATTCACTCCGGTTGCTTTAGCAACTCAGAAAAAGGCAATTGAATTATTGAATAAGTATGTGTTTGCTCCGGATGCATTTGCGGTTGATCAGGCATTGTTCCCTTATCTTCAATTACAAAGAAGAGGGTTTAATTTCTTCTCAACTACAGAGGATCCTAAGCTTACTGGTATTTATCAGAACCTTCAGACCAATGCCCTTGTACATTTGCTGCACCCTGTAACTCTGCAAAGAATTACAAACAGTCGCTTGTATGGAAATCAATACAGCGCGGCTGAGGTTATCAGTGATCTTTCAAAAGGCATTTTTACTGCTGACATGGCTGGTAAAGTGAATGTTTACAGACAATACCTCCAGGTTCAATATGTAAAGATGCTTGCGAATATTATTGATTCGCCGCAGAGCGCGGCCTATGATGAAGTTGCGAAGGGAGCAGCCTTGCATAACCTGAAAAAAATAAAATCGTTGTTGGCGACTGCAGTTTCTCCTGATGAAGAAACCAAGGCTCACCGTAACAACCTGATCTTTATTATTGATAAAGCAACTTCAGTAAAATAAGAACCCATAGGTTCTATTTTATCTGGTTGTTTAATTAAATAGTTCAATATTTTAGAGACCCCGGTCAATCCGGGGTTTCTATTTTTACAGGATCGATGCCGGGCTAGCTGTTTTACAGCTAAATTTGCCCCGCTTTCTACAGGGCATTCGGAAATGAAAAAACTTTTTAATAGAACTGACGAGCAGGGTGAAATGTCCTTCATAGATCACCTTGAAGCATTAAGATGGCATATCATCAGGTCATTGATCGCTATCATGGTAGCTGCGGTTCTCATTTTCCTAAAGATCGATTGGGTTTTCGATAAGGTAATCCTTGGTCCCATTCAAAAGGATTTCGTCACTTATGATGGGCTTTGCAGGTTCAGCCATTGGGCTGGAATGGGTGATGCGCTTTGCATGCCAGTTGTAAATCTCAGATTACAGGCCAACACCTTTGGTACCCAATTCATGACGAGCATTAGTATTGCCTTTTTGGGAGGATTTCTATTTGCCTTTCCTTATGTTTTCTGGGAGCTATGGCGGTTTGTGCGGCCAGCTCTTACCACCAGGGAATTGAAAAGTACAAGAGGTTCAATTTTTTGGGTCTCATTGTTTTTTTTCACCGGCGCGGCCTTTGGTTATTTTCTGTTGGCTCCCTTTACCTATAGCTTCCTGGCAAATTATCAACTTGGAACTACAGGGATCATGCAAACAATTCCCACCCTGGCGGACTATATTGAAAATCTTGTGAATATGATCCTGGGTTCAGCCCTTGCATTTCAACTCCCGGTAATTTCATATGTATTGACCAAGATCGGTCTTATCACACCTACCTTTCTAAGAACCTACAGGAAGTACGCATATGTTGCTATCCTGATCGTGGCCGCCATCATTACCCCTTCACCTGATTGGATGAGCCAGATGATCGTCACTACTCCTCTTATACTATTATATGAACTAAGTATAACAATCTCAAAAAGAGCACATCGGGCTGAAGAGAAGAAGATGGCAGAGTGGGAGTAGAGGGAATTTTGAAATTTTGAAATTTTGGAATTGGGAAATTGAGATCTTCCTTGTGAACCCTTGCGTCTTTGTTTCTTGGCGGTTAAATCCTACATACCTTTATACATTAATTTTTACACATGATTTTCGACCTCGCCAAGCCTATTGCAATTGGATCTGACCATGCCGGATTTGAACAGAAAACAGTGCTTGTAAAATTCCTCAATGAAAAAGGATATCAGGTAAGTGATATGGGTGTCTACGAAAACAAGTCGGTTGATTATCCTGATTATGCGCATCCGGTAGCATCTGCTGTTGAGGAAGGTGAAGCGGCATTTGGCATTCTTCTATGTGGCAGCGCAAATGGTGTTTGCATGACGGCCAACAAACACCAGGGAATTAGGGCAGCTCTCTGCTGGCAAACTGATATTGCAAGATTATCAAGACAACATAACGACGCAAACGTTATCTGTATCCCAGCCCGATTTGTTGCAGATGAATACGCCAAACATATTCTTCAGGCATTCATTGAAACCAAATTTGAAGGTGGGCGGCATGAGAATCGTGTTGGGAAGATTGCGTGTGGAATGCCAACGAGGTGATTCCAATATTAGATTTTACGCAATAGTAAAAAGCACTAAAAATCAAATCACAAGTTCCAAAGAATAGAGAGCCAATAATCAAATTATCAAGCAATTAATTATTGGAATTTGATTTTCTTTATTTGGTTATTGTTATTTGGAATTTGTGGTTTTTAGAAAGTTGCTCTTGAATTCAACCAGTCAACAACTCAACTAATCAACACCATCATTACCAACCTAAGATCCACGCAAACACTAAGGGAACTACAATCGTAGCGTCACTTTCAATGATATATTTCGGCGTATTAATATCCAATTTCCCCCAGGTTATTTTTTCATTTGGATGAGCACCTGAATAAGATCCATATGAGGTGGTTGAATCACTCACCTGGCAGAAATAACTCCAGAAAGGAATATCATGCATTTCGAGATCCTGGTACATCATCGGTACAACACAAATTGGAAAATCACCGGCAATGCCTCCACCTACCTGAAAGAAACCAATCCCTTTGCCGGATGAATTTTGTTTGTAGTATTCCGCCAGCCAAACCATGTATTCAATCCCGCTTTTCATGGTGCTCGCCTTTAATTCCTGCTTGATCACATAGGAAGCAAAAATATTTCCCATGGTACTGTCTTCCCATCCACCTACTACGATTGGAAGATTTTTTTCAGCAGCAGCAACCATCCAGCTATCCTTTGGATCGATCTCATAATCCTGTTTCATCACGCCACTCAATAATAATTTATACATGTATTCGTGCGGAAAATATCGCTCTTTATTTTGTTCGGCATCTTTCCAGATCTTATGAATATGTCGCTGGATCTTCCTGAATGCCTCTTCTTCAGGAATACAGGTATCGGTCACCCGGTTCAGACCCTGTTCTAATAATTCCCATTCCTGCTGGGGAGTGAGGTCTCTCCAGTTCGGTATTCTCTTGTAATGAGTGTGGGCCACAAGGTTCATAATGTCCTCTTCAAGATTTGCCCCTGTGCAACTGATAATATCCACTTTTCCCTGGCGTATCATTTCTGCCAACGAAACTCCCAATTCAGCTGTACTCATGGCGCCCGCAAGGGTTACCATCATTTTTCCACCTTCTGCCAGATGAGTCTCATAGCCCTTAGCCGCATCTACAAGTGCAGCTGCGTTAAAATGTCGGAAGTGGTGTTGGATGAAGTTTGAAATGGGCCCTTTATTCATGTCATGTTTTTTATAGTGCGGCAAAGGTAAATACTATCAGATACCAGCAGTTATTAAATCAAAACTCCCGCCAAAGACGGGAGCTTGTTTTTCCAACTAAAACCAACTGTGTCCAGAGGACTATATAATAAAGAGTTTATTGATCCTTAATCTGCGGATTTCTTTTCTTTCTTATATGTCAACCAGTCGTTGAAATCATCTGATTTCAAAACGAGTTTCTGATCAGCATTCTCCAAGGTGATGTAGTAAGTAGTTGAACCTCCGGAAACCATTTCAAAAAGATCTGAAATCCAGTAATCACCATGGCTTTTCTTCACTGAGCTTAAAAGGCTTATGGGTAATTGTTCTGTGGTAATATTCCTGGTAATTGCTACCAGATCACCTTCCACATTGTAATACGCGAACATCACTTTTTCATTCAGGCTAAAAGTGGCTTTCACCAATTCTCCTGTTTTTTGCCATTTAACATCCTTTGCTGAAGTAAAATCCTTCTTGAAAGATTGTTCTGCTCTTTGACTGATCGTTTCTTCACCGTTTGCGAAGCTGGATGCCCCTACTAGAAGGGAGAAGGCCAGCATTAAAATTGACTTTTTCATTTTGATTGTTTATTGCCTTTTTGGGGCTGGTTACTTATTTTTTAATTGTTTGAGAATAGGACGTCTGGTTATTAAATTAGGTTACAGATTATTTTTTATTGTTGCACTTTCTTAACAGTCTTAAGGATGTCAATGCCTCCAGACGTATATATCCTTGCATCCACTACTTTACTGGCTGATGCCGCTGTTAGAAGGTAACTGGTTTCATTCCCTTTCACTATTTCCTGGATCCTTGAAATAGTAGAAGAAGAAAATCTTTCCTGAATTGTTCTTGAAACCAAAATTGGAAGTTGTTCGTTTGAAATCTGCCTGGCGAAGGAGATCAATTCACCTTCTTCAGTGAAATATGCATCCATTATCTGGTTGTCCTGGATGAAACTTGCATGGAGAATTCCACTGCCTACAGATTCCCAACTTGGATTGAAAGCGGTTGCAAATTCCTTTTGGAAGGCTGATTTTACTCTTTCTGATACTTTAATGTCTGATGCAATACTGCCCGTTGCGATTGTTACTGCCATTGCTGCTGTTAGAAAAAACTTTTTCATGTTCTGAAATTTTGAAGGTTTAATGATTAATGATTATCGGTTGTTTGTTTACGATGGGTCAAAAGTATATCGGGAAACTGCGGGTTACAAGCTAATTGGTATCTGCGGCTGCGCAGGTTAATGCAGGTTAAAGGAGAATCTCCTGAATTATTTCAAATTGTCGTTTGAATCGTCTGGAACCCGCGCCAGGAGAGCATTACAAAATGTTTCTTAAAGAAATATTAAAACCGGTTAATTCAAGGTTAAAATACAAATCCGGTTGCAACCATTCTAGTTTCTGCGGATTTTCATGAATTTGACGCTCTTTTGAGGCGATGCTTAATTTTACCTGACTAAGTATGAATTATCTCGCGCATGCATATTTATCATTTGGAGATTCAGATATCCTGGCAGGTAATATTTTCAGCGATTTTATCAAGGGAAAAAAGAAGTTTGACTTCCCACAGAAAATTCAAAATGGGATCAGTTTGCACCGTTCAATTGATCAATTTACCGATAGTCACAGATCTACCGCAACCGCTAAAAAATATTTTAAGCCGATCTATGGTCTCTATGCCTCTCCATTTGTAGATATAGCCTTTGATCATTTCCTTGCTACTGATGAAAAAATTTTTAATCCTGCGGAGCTCGAAGCATTTTCAAAAGCCACTTATTCGCAGCTGGAAGAATTTGAATCCCTTTTTCCTGATAGGTTCAAAACAGTATTTCATTACATGCGACTTCACAACTGGTTATTCAACTACCAATTTCAAGAGGGAATATTCCGAAGTTTCGGAGGCCTGGTGCATCGCGCGAGCTTTATGGATGATCCGAGGCCTGCATGTGAGATATTTGTCAAATATTATAATGAACTGAAAGAGTCATATGAAGAATTCTTTCCTGAATTGAGAGCATTTGCCCTGGGAGAGTACAACATCCTTACAAACCCAGCCACATAATAATATATTATAGCGATGGATTTTTGTTTTGTTCCAGGTCCAGCAGGTATTTCTTTCTCCATAACCCGCCCCCATATCCTGTAAGCTTTCCATTTGACCCAATTACACGATGACAGGGGATAAGGATTGCAATCCTGTTGTCTCCATTCGCTCTGGCAACTGCCCGCTGAGCCCTCGTATTTCCTATTCTCACTGCCTGTGTTTGATAAGAAACAGTTTCGCCATATGGAATTTGTTGAAGGAGATTCCATGTCTTCCGCTGAAATTCTGATCCAGGTACAACCATCGGAACTGTGAATTCTTTCCGTATACCTTTGAAATATTCTTCCAGTTGATCAGCTAATAGTTGAAAATAATTATTCGTACCTGGGATTGTTTTTCCATTCAGGTGGCGCTCAATCCTTTTAAGCTGGGTTTCCAACATTGGTCTATCTGCAAATTCCAGGAGACAGATCCCATTTTCAACCGAGCAGGCAATCATGGGACCAAGTGGTGTTGGGATCCTTGTAGTCATGATCACGGTTTTATCCCGACTTTGAACTGGATTGAAGCCTGTTTGTTTCTTAAAAGAATCAGTGAATGCACTCAGGGATTCATATCCTGATCCATATGCTGCTCCGGTTACGTTTTCTCCTAGCCTGATGCGTCCATAGGCATTGCTTATGCGAATGCTCTTTTGATAAGCAACAAAGGTCATATTCATGTTCTTCTTGAACCATCTGCTGATTCTTTCTGGTTGAATGCCTCTTTTTCTCAAATCAGCAGCCTTGATCCTTAATGAGGGATCAAGATTTATCTGATTAATGATTTCCTTTATAGGATCAGGATAATCGCCGTTTAAGCGTAATGGTTCACAAACCTTACAGGGCCGAAAGCCAAATAACAGCGCTTCTTTTGAGGAATTGAAGAACTCGCAATTTTCTTTTTTGGGTTTACGTGCGGAACAGGTCGGCCTGCAAAAGATGCCAGTAGTTTTTACCCCAACAAAGAACAGCCCTTCAAATGAACTGTCCTTATTTACCAGTGCCTGATAAAACACATCATTGGTGGGTGATTTTGCTGAGATCATTGCTTTATTTTCCACAAGAGTAGAATATCTATTAAAACCTGCCAACCTGTTTTTTGACATATAATTCTCCAATCTGCAGCTTGCTTAAATTATGCTCCTAACTATTCAAGGATTCTGAGTTTTGCATAGTTCAGCATGATCTTCTTTTCACCATTATGTTCAAATTGAATAGTAGCAATGGGATTATGTGCGCTGCCTTCAAGTTTGGCAACAGTCCCGTATCCAAATTTTTGATGCTCTACCTTTTGACCTTCCTTCAGGTTTGTGATATCACTGGCAGCAAAATCAGTAGAAGGGATATGCTCAACAGGTTTTGGTTTGCTTGCCTGCAAATAAGATGGTCTGTTGACCTGTCCTGATTCCGATCTCTGGCCACTCTCTTCAGTTTTAGATCCTCCAAAACCAAACCCACGGTTCATCCTTTCAAATGCGGAGCCGAAGAAACTCTGTCCCTGGTTCCTTGCTCCACCACCTGCAAAGCTTTTGTCTATATATTCGGCAGGTAGTTCATCAATGAACCTGCTTGGATCATTTTGCACGAGATTGCCAAATCGATATCTGGTGTTCGCATAGGAAAGACAAAGCTTTTGTTTGGCTCTTGTAATCGCCACATAAAACAATCTCCTTTCCTCTTCCAGTTCTTCTCTTGTATTAACACTGATACCATTTGGAAATAACATTTCTTCCAGGCCGGCGACAAACACAACTGGAAATTCGAGTCCCTTGGCAGCATGAATTGTCATCAATTTTACTGTATCGGCATTCGGGTCTTTTTCATCTGCATCTGTCAACAATGTGATCTGCTGTAGGTAGGTTCCCAATCCTTTATCTCCTACTTCTCCACTTTCTTCACTCAATGGCGTTTCAGTGAATTCTTTAATTGAGTTCAACAATTCCTGGACGTTCTCGTATCGGGCAACTCCCTCTGTGCTTTTATCATTGAACAATTCTTTTACAAAATTTGTTTGCTTTCCCAGGTGCATTGAAACCTCATAAGCGTTCTTATTGGCAAGCATGGAGCGAAAGCTCTTGATCATGGTGACAAAATTATCAATGGCTTCAAGTGTCCCTGCTTTAAAACCAAAAGCAGCGGCACGCTCTAATACCTCCCACATCGTTATGTTCTGCTCATTCGCATAGAGGATGGTTTTGTCTATTGTTGTTTTGCCAATTCCTCTAACAGGATAATTTATGATCCTCTTTAAGGCTTCTTCATCTCTTGGGTTTACTATCACCCTGAGATATGAAATGAAATCCTTGACTTCTTTTCGTTGATAGAAACTAATGCCTCCATAAATAGTATATGCAATCGCCATTCTTCTCAGGCTCTCTTCAAATGCGCGGCTTTGCGCATTCGTTCTGTAGAGGATCGAAAAATCCTTATTCATGAAATGATTTCGGAGTTTCATTTCCTGAATGGAGTCGGCAACAAACTTTCCTTCTTCATTGTCTGTCATGGTCCTCACAAGCCGGATCTTTTCTCCCTGATGATTATCGGTCCAGAGAACTTTTGGTATTTGTCCTTTATTATGTTTTGATGATCTCATTGGCAACATTCAATATGCTTTGTGTACTCCTGTAATTTTGTTCCAGCTTCACCACTTTTACATCTTCATAATCTTTTTGAAATTGAAGAATGTTTTGAATTGTTGCGCCACGAAAGGAATAAATGCTTTGTGCATCATCGCCAACCACACATACGTTTTCATATACTGCCCCTAATAGCTTTACAATTTCGTACTGCACAGGATTCGTATCCTGATATTCGTCAATCAAAATATATTTGAATTTGTGCTGGTATTTGTGGAGTGTTTCGGGATAGAGCTTGAGGAGCTTGTACATGTTAAACAAGAGATCGTCAAAATCCATTGCGCCATTTCTAAAACAACGTTTCACATAGGCTGCATAGATCTGTGAAATAGCAGGACGATTCGCCCGCATATCTTCCTGTTGGATATAAAAATCAGTTGCGTAGTCCTCGGGACCTACCAAGGCATTCTTTGCTCCACTGATGCGGTTCAATACGGTGTTTGGTTTGTAGTGTTTATCATCGAGGTTAAGTTCATTGACCACGGCTTTTATCACGCTCTTTGCGTCGTCAGTATCATAAATAGTGAAATTACTCGGGAAACCTAATTTGGATGCTTCTGCTCTTAGAACTCTTGCAAATACTGAATGGAAAGTGCCGATGTAAAGATTTCGGGCTTCATTAGTAACCAGCATCCGGTTCACTCTCTCTTTCATTTCCGCGGCGGCCTTATTAGTAAAGGTCAATGCAAGAATATTAAAGGCATCCACTCCCTTTGCCATCAAATGTGCGATACGGGTGGTTAATACCTTTGTTTTTCCGCTCCCTGCTCCCGCCACGATCATCAAAGGGCCATCGATATGAAGTACCGCCTCACGTTGCGGTTCATTCAATCCACTTAAATAGTCCTGCATGGTTGCAAGTTACGCTTTGCAGACCTGAAAAAGGGAGCGTTGAGGTATCTGAAATCGTTATTTGTAAGTCAATGTGAGAAAAAATCGGATAAGATTTATTGGATTTCCGAAGTTGTTTGGCAGGATTAAAATTCTCTGACATTAACACACTCTGAAAGGATCAGGGTTTGTTGGTGCTATCAGCAACCTTATCCGGCATTCTTTGATAACTGGCTGTGTCACCGGTCTGGATAGTATCAATAGATGGGGCCCTGTTAAGACTGTCAGCGGTTGTTACTTCATCAGCTGAATTATTACAAGCGATGCAGGTGGACAGAATCAGAATTGCGAGAATGCTTCTCATGATTTTCTTTTCAATTCTCATGCAAATTACAGACCTAATCAGGTTAATAAATCATCGGTGAATTGTCTAATAAATAAAAAGGCCCATGAATTTCATGGGCCCATTATTTTGACTTATCTGGAATTACTTCGTGTCTTCTTTAGCTTTTCCTTCATCTCCCTTTTGTTTTACTATCCTTCCATCTTCAGCAATAGTCACCTTAACCTTGTTGCCACCTTTCTCAAGTTCCACTTCATACCTTGTTTCATTCTTATCATTTTCTTTATCCACTGAGGTAATTGTGTAATCCGCAAACTTGTTGTGAATTGCGTCATTTACTGCTTTAGGAAGCTTTGAGTGGTCAGATACTTTCGCGGTTGTTCTTATCCAACTTGTGTCATCATACCAGGAAGTATAATCCTGACCGTCCCAATTGAAATAAACAACGTAGTCAGAACTATCAAGTTTATAATCCCAATCACTCGCATCCGGAGTTCTGTTTGCATCCCTGCTATACTTGCTCCATTTTACATTTGACGCATTTGGATAGCGGGCTTCGAAACTGGTGCGGTTTGATTGTGGTACCCCTGCATAAGCATCGGCATCATTTACAGGTGTGGAGCTGGAAACAGAGCTCGAATCGGTTGATGTTTCTGTTGTTTCAGTGCTGTTGTTGCAGGATAGCGTAAATAACGATGAGCCAGCAACAAGCATCATAAAGACTGATTTCATTTTCATTTGATTTTTATTAAGAATAAATTCGAGACATGCTAATCCCCAAAATGGGGAAGAGCATTTAAACTCACTATCTGGTTCCCTTTAAATTTTGTGCCAGATGGACTCAGATGAGGCCGCAGTACCGTTCTCATGAAATGGCATAATAATTTGAACCATATTAGCATTACACCCTTTTCTATATCAATATCATCCCTCATCTTTTTAACTCTCCATTAAATTATAAACTTTGAGAACAGAGTATCAAACGATCAAAAGAGAATTAATACAGCTTTCTGAATTAGTTCACATATGAATGAGAGCAAACTTCAGGAGAATGAAAAATTCCCTCTTGAAAGCCTGGTAGAGGAGCGTAATCGCGAATTGATCAAGACTAATGTTGAACTGGAAAGATCAAATTGTGAACTGGAGCAATTTGCATACGCAGCAAGTCATGATTTACAGGAGCCACTGCGTAAGATCCAGGTATTCTCCAATCTTTTAAATAATAGGAATGCGGGAATACTGAACGAGGAATCAAAGATGTACCTGGAAAAGATCACCGCTTCTGCGGTAAGGATGACAATGTTGGTCAATGACCTTTTGAATTTTTCAAGATCATCAAGAGATGCAGGGCCATTTGTTAGAGTTGATCTGAATAATGTTATCGAAAACATCCGGACTGATTTTGAGTTATTGATCAGTCAAAAAAATGCAATCATTAGTTGTCAGGTACTTCCGGTTATTGAGGCCGTTCAGTTACAAATGAACCAGCTTTTCGCGAATCTGATCATCAATGCTTTGAAATTTGCAAGAACAGATATTCAACCTGAAATCCACATTTCATGTCGCGGATTGCAAAGCGAGGAATGTCTTGAATATCCATCGCTGGATGAGAATAATGTTTATTTCGATATCGTGATAAAAGACAACGGTATTGGCTTCGACCCTCAATATGCAAAACAGATTTTCGAGATATTTCAACGATTGAATTGTGAATCTGAATATAGTGGATCCGGAATCGGACTTGCACTATGCAAGAAGGTCATTAATAATCATCATGGAGTTATTTTCGCTGAATCAACTGAAGGCGAAGGCTCAAGTTTTCATCTCGTTCTCCCAACTTATCAGCACCGATAGTAAGGAGTTTGAGATTTGTTATTTGCGGTTTTTCATATGATGTTTCTTTCTTTTAGGATCTGCCTGATCTGAGAACGAAGCCCCAGAATTCTACCCGCCATTGCACCTGCGGTTAGAGAAAGGCTAAAGGCAATCAATTCATTTCCCTTTAAGAAAGCATGCAGAAACCAATGCCTGGTCAGCCAGAAAAGAATATAGATCACCAAAATCATAATACCAGTTCTATCCATCCTGGCAATGACTTTTGAGGTTTCATCTTCCCAATAAATCTTTTTTCTTCTGAGAAATACACTTCCTATTAAGACTCCAAGCATCATTGCTCCAACACTCGCTGATACGTCCAGATATCCCCGCGAAAGTTCATATATGATAACAATTAAGAGGAGGGCAAACACTATAAAAAATATCCGCAGGCGAATAATGAGTTTTCTTTCAACAAACTCGCGGGCATTCTTACCTGTTCTTGAATTAAGGAACATGAAGAATTTGAGGCAATTGATGTGCCGTCATTTTACCTTGCAGTAGTTCGAAGCTTAAAAGTTTCAATGCAATCGAAAAATCACTGGCATGGAAGTGGTATCGGTCATAAGAAATTATACTTATTAAACACCGGATGGGCTCATACAATGAAAATTAAGCAGTCAATTTTATCAATAATGTATCCTTTTGTGATTTGGTTAAGTCGCCTTATGGGGGGAAGGATTAAAGTTTTGTCCAATAAGCAAAATATGGCGCCTCCTAATTCTCTTTATCAATTATCGTTTGAACTGAATAACGGTAAGACCCAGAAGCTTGAATCCTTTAAAGGCAAAAAGATGTTGCTTGTAAATACTGCGAGTGATTGTGGATATACCCGGCAATACGAGGATCTCCAGGCTTTATATGAAAAGGAAGAAGGAAAACTTGTGGTTATTGGGTTTCCTGCAAATGATTTTAAAGAGCAGGAGGCCGGCAATGATGAACAGATCGCTGCATTCTGCAAATTAAACTTCGGCGTGAATTTTCCGCTCGCAAAAAAAAGCAGTGTAGTGAAAGGCGAAGGACAAAACCCGGTTTTTCAATGGCTTTCAGATTCCAGCAAGAATGGATGGTGTAACCGTCAGCCGAGCTGGAATTTCTCAAAATATCTGATCGATGAAAAGGGATCACTTACGCATTATTTCGATCCTGCAATTTCTCCGGTTAGCCAGGAGGTTTTAAATGCCATCAAGAAAGTTTGAAAGATTGAATGTTTGAGAGTTTAATCGCAAAGGCGCCAAGACGCAAGGTTTCGCAAAGTCTAATTAAAAATTATTTATGAACTATAATGACCTGATCGGCGCTATTGGAGTATTCATAACTTTATTGGCTTACTTCCTGATCATCTTCAATTTTATTCCCAAGGATGGCAAGTTGTTTTTCATCATGAATATTGTTGGAGCCGGGTTGGCTTGTTATGCTTCTACTCTTATAGATTACTGGCCGTTTGTAGTCCTTGAAGGAACCTGGACGTTGATCTCAGTGGTGGGGTTAGTGAAAGTGTGGAAGTGATAATTTAAAAATGAAAAATGTAAAATAAAAACTGGTCTCAGCAATAAATCTCAAAATCTCGAAATCTCAAAATCCAAAATTGTTTCTACCCGCACCCAATTGCAAAAGCTTCCTTATCTACTGGTCTTCTTTCAAACTGGAAACCAGTATAGGTAACAATGATCAGCTGAAGTATAGATTCAATTTCATCCATTGACTTCGCTAGCACAAGCTGCTGCCTGAATTCTTTTATATTGGGAAGCCCCTTAAGATAATTTGCATAATGGCGTTTCATTTCATTCAGGCCTGCAAGACTCCCTTTCCATTCAATTGATCTATGAAGATGTGTACGTATCACTTTCACTCTTTCTTCAATTGAAGGAGGATCGAGGTGGGTGCCGGTTTTAATGTAATGTTTGATCTCATTGAAGATCCAGGGATATCCAATAGCCGCACGACCAATCATGATTCCATCAACTCCGTATCTGTTCTTATAATCCAAAGCCTTTTCAGGAGTATCAATATCTCCATTTCCGAAAATTGGTATCGAAATGCCAGGTTGATTCTTAACTTTTGCGATCCAGCTCCAATCTGCTTCTCCCTTGTATAATTGTGATCTTGTTCTCCCATGTATTGCCAGGGCCTTGATCCCTGTGTCCTGCAAACGTTCCGCAACCTCAATGATGTTTATGCAATCAACATCCCATCCCAGCCTTGTTTTGACAGTTACTGGAAGATTGGTAGACCTGACAACCGCATCGGTTAATCTTACCATTAGTTTAATATCCTTCAGCACAGCTGCTCCAGCTCCTTTGCTCACCACTTTTTTGACAGGGCATCCAAAATTTATGTCGAGCAGATCAGGTTGAACGGCTTCAACAATTTTTGCACTCATTGCCATCGCTTCCTCATCGCCACCAAAAATTTGAATGCCGATAGGTTTCTCGTAATCAAAAATGTCCAGTTTCTGTTTGCTTTTTATTGCATCCCTGATCAATCCTTCGCTTGATATGAATTCGGTATACATCAGGTCTGCTCCGTTTACTTTACACACAGCGCGGAATGGGGGATCGCTCACATCCTCCATGGGTGCAAGAAGGAGTGGAAAATCAGGAAGAGATATTTTACCGATCGTTATCATTGGAAATCATGCTGAATAGGCTTCTGCCACCTATCCCTTATCTTGCATTTCGCTTTCTGTTTTTTAGGCAAGCGGTTGCAAATTTACATTTTCAATTTCAGAGATAAGATGAGATCTTCCTTAAAATACCAGCATCCGGGAATTCAGTTCGCAGTTCTGCTTGGATTGATGGCGGTGATGTTTATTGTGGCCACTTTCCTGAATTCGGCCATGTTTCCAGATGTTGGCAAAGCACTTGCATCAAGTGGCGATGAAATCTCGCGGGAAGCTCTATCCCAATTTAAATGGTCACAACTGATCTCTGCTATCCTGATCTTTATTGTACCCGCACTACTCTATGGCAATCTCTCAGATGAAAAGCCATTGAGATACCTGGGGATGCAGAAGGAACTGAATGTCATTGTGCTATTCGCTGTCATGATCCTTGTAGTAGTTGCCCAGCCGTTTGCTATCTACCTGGGTCAACTGAATCAACAAGTGCATTTTGGTGCAATTCATGACGAATTGAAGAAGATGGAAACCTTCTATGAAAAGGCAATGACCAATTTTGTGAGAATGAATTCTTCTACGGACTTGCTTATAAATCTTTTTATAGTTGCCTTTTTACCTGCATTGGGTGAGGAATTGTTTTTCAGAGGGGCTTTGCAAAACGTACTTGAACGCTGGACAAGAGTTCCCTGGATAGCGATCATACTGTCATCACTTTTCTTTTCGCTATTGCACCTCACTGTTTTCAAGTTTCTTGGCATTCTTACATTAGGACTTATTCTGGGAATCATCTTTTACCTCACCCGAAATCTTTGGTATTGTATTCTTTTCCATTTTCTCAACAACGCACTTGCCTTACTTGCTTCTTATTATGCTTCGCGAAGTGAAACACTAAAGAAAATATCCCAGGATGATTTCAAATTGAGTGTTGGAGCTGCAATTATCAGTTTAATTATTACAATTGGTATTTTTTACCTGATAAGGAGACGATTGCCTCATCGCCCATTGCACCGCTCTTTACCTCCAAATAGTTCAATCAATAATCCAGCTATCTGATGGCTTTCAATCTTGCAAGCTTTAAGACACGAACACTTACCGCAGTGGTATTTGTCATTGTGATGCTTGCAGGCCTACTATGGAATCATTGGAGCTTTTTAATCCTGTTTACAATTGTGCATGTTGGTTGCTGGCTGGAATATCAGAAACTAATTGGACTGATCGATAAGGACTATGCCGTGATAACACCCTTCCACAAGTATGGTGTTATCGTGGCAGGCTGGTGCCTGATGCTTTATTTTACCAACGATGCTTATTTGCTTTTCGGAATACGACTTCATGCAATAGGCTGGTGGATGGGACTTATATTTATTTTTATTCTTCCAATTATTGAATTGCTTTTTGCACCCAGAATTCAGCCAAAAAATATTGCTTATTCTGCTGCGGGGCTTGTTTACATCTCGCTTCCATTAGCCCTATTAATTGATCTGCGGGGACAATGGCTAGGAAATACCGGACTGGGAAATGGATGGTCAGACCTTGGATGGGTGTTGCCAATGACAATTATCTTATCACTTTGGGTGAATGATACAATGGCCTATATCGTGGGGTCCTTAATTGGCAAAACACCTTTTTCAAAAATTTCACCGAAGAAAACCTGGGAAGGAACTATCGGTGGAGCGATTTTATGCGTTGCAGTTTTAGGGTTAGCAGCCTGGGCCTTAAACCTCGATTATATCCAGGTACTAATTATCGCATCAATAACGGCAGTTGCGGGTACCGCAGGAGATCTCTTTGAATCAAAACTCAAGAGGCTCGCGAATGTCAAAGACAGTGGTCATATTATGCCCGGACATGGAGGGTTTCTTGACAGATTTGATTCCCTGTTGTTCGCTGTTCCTTTTGTTTGGTCATACATAGCGCTGGTAGAAGGGTAGAATGGGAGAATGATCGGATTATTGCAACTTCTATAACTTCTGTGTCACGTCCTGAAAAAAGTTGACAGTTCATTGAATGATTTTTATTATGCATCAGCAGTAAGACGTCGACGGCTCTTCCTTAGAGCCAGGCGATCGGCTTACTGCGGTGGTTCTTTGGTGGACGGCTGATGGTATTTGTAGCTGTAAACTCCAATGTGGTCGTTGTTCATTATAACTTTTTATTCCCTCCCTGGCTGCTTTCGTAGCTTGCCGAAGGTCATCATAGGTTTCATCCAATCCATACTCTTGCTTTAATATTCCATTGACCCTTTCAGCCATGGCGTTTTCATAACAATTACCTGCTTGTGCCATGCTGATTTGAATGTTTCGCGACTTTAACCGCTTTACATATGCATGCGAGCAGTATTGAAACCCCCGGTCTGAATGATGGATCAATCCGGTGCAGTCTGGACATTGCCGCATTGCCTTGCCCAAGGCCTTGATGGCTCCTTGTATACCAAGATTATCTGTCAGCTCCCAGCCCACAATCTTGCGACTGTGACCATCAGTGATCAAAAACAAATATCCAAACCCGCTGCTGATCCTTACATACGTGATATCGCAAACCCATACCTGGTGCGGTTGGCTCGACTTGAATGTCAGTAGCTGGTTGGTATACTTGTGAAACCGGTGATGCGATTGGGTTGTTACTGCATACTTTCTCCTGCGTTTTACCAATAGCTCCCTTCGACCTAATAAATCAAAGAACTTATCACGACCTATTGCAGCATCCATTAAATGGATCCGATCGGCCAGCAGACTATACAACTTCCTTGTCCCCATCTTCTTGTTGCTCCTGCGTATTACCTGTACCATTTCTATGATCAGTTCCTCTTGAACCAAACCTCGTTGTCTTACAACCAAATGCTTGTAATATGCCTGGCGGCTGATGCCAAAAAATTTACACAATCCAATTACTGCGTACTTTTCTCTGAGTCTGGTGATGCTGCATCCCCAAAACTTTTTTTTAAATCTGTCTTGTATGCCTTGTTGGCTTCATCAATTACTGTTTCCAAACACTTTTGAGCTAGTATCGAATCGGCCAAGGCAAGTTTTAATTTGCGGATCTCCGCTTCCATCTTTTTTAACTGGTCCTTTTCTTCCATAGTCTCTATCCGAATGATTTTACCTATCAAATCAGATTTGCCAAACTTACGCATCCAGCGCTGAATCGTATCCTCCCCTTTAATCCCATAACGACGTTTGACCAAGGCTACTGATAATCCTTCCTGCTCTATCTCTCTAATTACCTTTTGCTTAAAGCTAATGCTGTACCGAATCACCGAATTGACATCTCTTGACATGTTTATCCCTTTTTAGATTGAGTAATACTGTCAACCTATAGCAGGACAAGACACTGACTTCTGACTTCGGACCTCCGACCTCGCACTTCCATTCGTTTCAATTAATTTCGCAGGTTAAGATTCATACATGACTATACACAAAGAAGGATTCAAAACAATTGTGGTCACTGGACTGTTTTTCCTTGTGCTCAACCTGGTATCATTCTGGTGGTTAAGTGGAAGATATCCAATCGTATCGCTGATCATTTTCATTATTTCATTAGGTCTATTCTTATTCATCATTTCATTTTTCCGTGTACCAAAACGAAATTTGGTAAGTGGAGAGAATTATGTGATTGCCCCTGCAGATGGGAAAGTTGTAGTGATTGAAGAAGTTGTGGATGAGGAGTATTTCAAGGACAAGCGACTCCAGATATCGATTTTCATGAGCCCAGCCAATGTGCATCAGAACCGAAGTCCAGTGAGTGGAGAAGTTGTATACAGCACTTATCACAAAGGGAAGTACCTGGTGGCCTGGCATCCAAAATCGTCAACTGAAAACGAAAGACATTCTGTTGTAATCAAAAATAAAAAAGGTGAGTTCCTTGTAAAACAGATTGCAGGTGCGGTTGCTAAAAGGATCATTAATTACTTACAAAAAGGACAGATAATTGAACAATCTGCTGAAATGGGGTTTATAAAGTTCGGGAGCAGAGTGGATCTACTCCTGCCAATAGATGCAAAAATCCTGGTGAAGCTGAACCAGGTTGTTAAGGGTGGCGTTACTGTTATAGGTGAAGTTTAAAATCAAGAAATTTTACCGCAAAGAAACGAGGGCGCGAAGGAACGCCAAGGAGACTTTGCGAAACCTGGCGTCCTGGCGTCTTTGCAGTTAAATCTTAAAAAATCGCTTCCAGCTCTTTTAAGGAATGAACAATATAAGTTGGCTGGATGTTGCAATCAATGCATCCGTGGTTGACGAAGATCTGATCTATTCCCGCATTCATCGCTCCCTGGATATCAACCTCAAGGCTGTCACCAATCATAATACATTCGTTTGCAAAACAGCCCGCCTTTGCAAGTGCGTAATCAAAAATTTCCTTGTGTGGCTTGAGGCTATTACTGCTCTCAGAGGTAATCACTTCCCGGAAATATTTGTCAAGACCTGAATACCTCAGTTTACTATGTTGTGTTTTCTCAAATCCATTAGTGATGAGATGCAATTGATAACCCTTTTTCGTAAGGTATTCGAGGATCTCGAAGGTATGAGGGAATACATGAGTTCGGGTGGGAAGCAGATCAAGGAATTGATTGCTCATTTCCTGTGCGAGTACAGTATCTCCTATCTTAAAATCAAGGAGTGTATGCCACATTCTTTTAATTCTTAACTCATCTACCTTAATAAATCCATTCCTATATCGCTCCCACAGCTTTTCATTATGTGCAAGATAATTTGTGTGGAAGAGGTCAAAGTCGTGAACACCTCTTTGTTTCAATTCCAGCTTGGTATACAACTCCTCAAGAGTCTGTCTTGAATTGAGATCAAAATCCCAGATCGTATGGTCAAGATCAAAAAAGAGGTGTGAGTAGGTTTTCATATAAGTCATACAAAATTATTCTGTCTGCACGGATATTTCGGGGTTTTTGTGAATCTTACCAATTAATCTCCTTCAGACAGCTGATTAAAGAAACAATTACTTTTATAAGAGGTTAGGTTAAGAATTAATTCGTTATAAATTTTCTGAATGAATGTAATTATTACTGGAGCTTCACGAGGGTTGGGCAAGGCAATAGCAGAAAGATTCGCAAAGGCGGGATATGATCTGTATCTCTCCTCAAGAAATGATAAGGCCTTACAGGAGGCGGTCAATAGTTTGCGAAGCACCTATCCAAAGATTAAAATCGAAAGCAAGGCAGCCGATCTTTCAATCAGGTCAGAAATACAATCCCTGGCAGAATGGCTTCAGGCTTTCAAAGTTGAAATTGATGTACTGGTGAACAATGCTGGAAATTTTATTCCGGGAGGCGTGCATAATGAACCAGAGGGAGCTTTGGAGGAAATGATAGGAGTGAATCTGTATTCAGCCTATCACCTAACCAGGCACCTGCTTCCAACAATGATGAAGAGGAAGTCGGGACATATATTTAATCTTTGTTCCATCGCTTCTCTAAAAGCTTACGAAAATGGAGGAGCCTACAGTATCAGCAAGTTTGCTCTTCTTGGGTTTACAAGGAACCTGAGAGAAGAAATGAAATCGTACAATATCAAAGTGACAGCAATCATTCCAGGTGCTGCATATACAGATTCCTGGTCAGGATCAAACATTGACCCTCAAAGAATCATGGAAGCGGGTGATATAGCGGAAATCGTGTTTACTGCTTCTCAACTTTCCCCCCAGGCATGCCTGGAAGAGGTCATATTACGACCCCAACTAGGTGATCTTTAGCGAAGTTTAACCCTTCAAAGATCAGATTGCCGTCTGTAATATTTAGACTTTATTACAATTGATGTCTGTTCAAAGGCCCAATCCTTAATTTAAATTTGTTGTTCGTCCTATATTGATTGAACCGAATGTTTAAGAAAATCATATTTGTTTGCGCGGCACTTGTGATGAATAGCCAAATTTTTGCACAAGTGAAATTTTACACTCTCCTGGATAAAAACCTGGTGGGTCGTGAGCAGGCGGTTCAGCTTACCTATGTAATTGAGAATGCAGGCTCTGTAGAAAAATTTGAGCCTCCCGCATTTCCGAATTTTTTGTTGCTTCAAGGCCCGGTAGAATCATCAGGTATGACTGTAGTGAACGGGAATATGAGTCAGTATACATCTCTTCTTTTTCTTTTACAGCCAAAGACAACGGGCAGGATCGCCATTTCAGGAGCCAAGGCCCAGATCAATGGGAAAACTATGCGTTCAAATAAAGTTTTCCTGGATGTTCAATTGAAAAATGTTCCAAATCGAACTAACCCATCTACAGGACTTAATCTGAATCTTCCTACAGAAGCCCGGAACGTAGAAAGAGAATTTTATCTGAGGCCGGGGGAAGATGCAACAGAGAAAATCAAGAAAAATTTATTCGTAAAGGCAGAAGTGAATAAGAATACCTGCTTTGTAAATGAACCTATTGTCGCCACCTATAAACTCTATTCAAGACTTCGCTCAGAATCCAGAGTGATAAAACGTCCTTCATATAACGGTTTCAGCGTTTATGACATGATTGAACCCGATGGGAGTACAACTACAACTGAAACTGTTGATGGCAAAACTTATAACGTTCATATTATTCGTCAATCCCAACTATTTCCATTGCAGGCAGGAACATTTACCCTGGATCCAGTGGAGGTTGAAAACTCCGTTAGATTCTTAAGAGCTCCTGTTGATTCAGATCCGGATCCATTTGATGATTATTTCAATTCAAATCTTGAAACAATTGAGCAAAATATAACTCTTGCCAGTAAGCCAATTACTATTACTGTAGAACCCCTGCCTGCAGAAAAGCAACCTCCAGGTTTTGACGGAGCTGTGGGAAATTTCACCATGGAAGCAATTATTACGTCGGATTCTCTACGTCAGGGTGAAGCTGCGGTTCTACAGATCAAAATAAAAGGGAAGGGCAATCTTCCCATCATTAATGCCCCTCAGATAAATTGGCCTCAGGATATAGAAGCTTTTGATCCTACCACTGAAGAAGAAATCAACAGGCACACAATTCCAATCAGCGGTGAGAAGATTTTCAAATATTCATTTACACCAAAAAAGTCCGGACCTATTGAGATCGACCCGATTCTGTTCTCTTTCTTCGACCCATCTTCCAAAACCTATAAAACAGATAGCAGTAATAGCCTACTCCTTCAGGTAAAAGCTGGAGCATCAACAGGAAAGAGCGCAATTTCTGAAACGCAGAAAAAATCAGGATCCGGGGTGATTTTTAATTCCACTGTCTTATTGTCAATTTTCGGGTTGGTGGTTGCTGCATTGATTGCGTTATGGATCGTGGGTAGAAAGTCCAGCAAAAAACGAGAACAATCAGTGCGAAAGGAAGACAAGGAAATCAGTCAGCCGCAAATTCCTATTGATCCTTTGAAACCTGCGAAGGAATTGTTAGCTGCAGGAAATGTGACAAATTTCCTGAAAGAGATCGAAAGAGTTATTTGGCAGGAATCTGGAAAAAAATTGGGACTTCCATCTACCTTAATGAATCAATCCCGGGTCATGAATGAATTCAAACAGAGGCAATCTCCTGTTGCTGCGGATTTGTTTTGCGCTCTTGTTAATGATTGCGAGTCCAACCTCTATATACCCGGACAGAACGCGGAAAATTTGCAGGATACTCTAAATAAGGCTGAACAGTTCATGGAAGAACTGGAAAAGCTAAAATGATTTTATTTAAACCAATCCTTAATTCGTTTATCATTGATCAAGACATCTCTGATAACTGCATCTCCTCTGTAAACATGCACAATTGCATAAGTCTTCTGAACTGTGTCCCGAATGGCATTGTTATATAGGCTATCAGCTTTCGGAGCATTGTATTCATCCATATAAAACTCCTCAAATGGGTAACGGATGATAAGTTTTCTTCCATTTCCTTCTAAAATACTTGAGGTGACGTAATAAACTTTCGCTTGGATATAATTATTCCCCTCTGGCTTCGACCTAGTTACATTTTTGACCATTGCGAATCCTTTGCTATCCTCAGTTATCTCAACAAAAATATTTTCGTACGAAGTAAAATCTGCTTTTGGCGAAATAAGAAAACTATCGGAACGAAAACTCAGGCTGATATATTTTCCCCTGATAGGATCGGATGGATCAACAGGTTCTGTCTCAAATTTAAAGGCCTTGCCTTTTCTTACAGTCCTGTCTTTTTCCCAAACAGTTTTAGCAGGCACGAACCATTGTACGAGCACAAGCAACAAAAATGCTGGTAGAATAAATTTCTTCATCATTTCTTTTGAACTAACATGGCTTTACGCCTTTTGATCAACATGAAATTTCCTGCGAAAAAACCAACACCTGCAATAAGAAAGATCAAACCCCGCCATACGAACGGTATTGAATCATCAAAAAAGCGAAGTATTGCAAGTGCGGAAATGATCAATAATCCAAGGTTCAAAATTGGAAGGCTGTTCCTGGAACTGCCTTTTCTTATGAAATAAAGCGCAAGCACCAACAGCCAAATATTGAGCATCAGTACTCCTCCCCTGGGCGAGGTTGCGAAAAACAAGAGCGCAAGAATAAAAACAATGAATGATAAACCCATTGGATCAATCTTATTCAAACCTTCTTGCTGTTGATTTCTGCCAAAAATTATAGCCGTAATAATGATAAGCAGGCCTGAGAGGTATGAGAAGAATGAATTCAATGGAAATTTTAGTCCTAGTTCCTCACGAGCCATTTCCCAAACGGGTTCATAACTCCAAAGAAGAAGTATAAATAAAATTCCAACCACACCAATTATATAAAATGGATTTGCAAGGAGCCGATATCTGGAAAATGAACGGTTTGTTCCAATAAGGTAGAATAGGCAGGACAAGACTAGATGAGTTACAAAAACCCATAGTATATTATCACCATTTTTAACGAAAGCCCCAAGGCTACAGAACAAGGAAATTGCCAGCAACCAATTATAGGTATGATAAAAATTGCTTTTCAACGGGTTTCTTGATAGGTTGATATACGAAGGCAGAATTAAGATCAGGATCACGAAATACCAATATGGCAGACTTGTTCCTGTTGTAAAATAATTGGTGGATACGGCATACCATGTAGCGATTCCAATGGCTAAAAGTCCGGTTACATAAGAAGGCAAAATATAGATAAGTGGCAGACCTAAAAGCGTCCAGGTTAACAGGAGGTCACTTAAGTCGCCGCTTATGTGATAGATCTGACTGATCAGCGCAAGGCATGCACCTACCCCAAAAAAAAGGATGATGCCGCTACTTTCCTTCCACGCCAGATCATGACTCCTTTTTCTAATTGTATAATAACAAAAACCCTGACCTATCGCCAGAGGTAGAAATGCGAGTATGGTTTTGATCAGTGGACTTAAATCGTCCCAATTGTGAGCAACCAATAAAATAATACCGAGGCTTACGAGCAAGGCACCCAAAATACTTAATACAACAGTAAACCGGTTGGTGGTGCCTAACTGCTTTTTATTATAGTAAGATTCAATTCGTGTGGCGGTTTCCCCCGTAATGATTCCCGCCTCTATCAATTCTTCCAGGTCCTTGAGAATGGGGTTCTGCATCGGAGTAGTTCAGTCCTAATGTAACAATTATTCAGTATACTTATAACCTACGCCCCTCACAGAATGAAAGTATCGGGGATTACGGCTGTCGTCTTCAAAATATTTCCTGAAGTTCAGAATGAAATTATCAATTGTTCGGGTTGTGGGATAAACATTGTAGCCCCAGACAGCCTGGAGGATCTTTTCTCTTGGGACTACTTCATTCTTATTTTCAATAAGTAATTTGAGCAACATGGATTCTTTCTTGCTTAACTGAACTTTTTCACCATTCTTGGTCATGGCCTCCTGCGCATTAAAATCTATGGTGTTATTTCCGAAGCTGTAGGTATCACCTATTGAATCCCGGTCGAGCATTTTTTTATTCTTCTCGATCAGTTTTTGTACCCTTAGTAAAAGTTCTTCGAGGTTGAATGGTTTGGACAGGTAATCATCCGCCCCCTTTTTCAAACCAAGGACTCTATCAGCGCTTGCATTCTTGGCGCTCAGGATCAGGATAGGAACCTTGTTGTTATGCACCCGAATAGTTTCAATCACAGTGATGCCATCCATTTCAGGCAACATCACATCCAGGATGATAAGATCAAAATATTCCTGTTCAACTGCTTTCAACGCCTGGGGTCCATCATAGGCAGAGGATATACCATATCCTTCCAGCTCAAGATTCAACTTAAGGGCTTCATGTAAATTATCCTCGTCCTCTACCAATAAAATGGAAGCTTTTTTCTCCGCCATCGGTCAATTGATTTTTTGAAATTTGACACTAAAGGTAGTGCCGGAACCGAGGTTGTTTGTCACTTCAATGTCGGCATTGTGATCCGCCGCAATCTTTTTGCAGAGATATAGTCCAAGCCCGGTGCCTGTACTCTTCCGGGTTTCCTCATTTCCGATGCGATAGAACTTATCAAAAATCCTTTGCTTTTCAGAATCTGGAATGCCGATCCCGTTATCGCTTACAGAAAGGATTGCCTTCTTGCCCTGATCTTTCAATGATACAAATATGGTGGAATTCTTACCTGAATACTTGACCGCATTTTCAATAAGATTATTGATAAGTATTTTGAGTAGCAATGGGTCTCCAAGAACATCAATGTCCGGCAGGATCTCCATTTCCCACTTCCAATCTGTAAACCTGGACCTGAATTCATCCAGGCATGAAAACGTAAGATCCGAGAGGTCCAATTCTTCTTCAGACATTGCATAACCCGGTCCTTCGAGCTGGGCTGAGACCAGGATGTTGTTAGTTAGTGAATTTAGTCTTTCTGTTTCCTGAAGGGTCATGGCAATTAGCTTATCACGCTTGCTGTCATCCAGTTTATGTTTTTGCAGGGTTTCAAGATTCAACTTAGATATGGCGATTGGCGTTTTTAGTTCGTGGGTGATCGCCATCATGAAGTTTTTCTCCTGCTGTTGCAGCCTTATCTGTTTGCGTACAGAACGGTAAACAAAAAATGCTCCCAAAAAAGTGAGTAGAAGAAAGGTTACTCCCTCACTGATATATTTAGTGTGCTCTTTTTTTTGCTCATTGAGTATTTTATCCAGTTTCTTTTGGAATTCCTTGTCTGAGATCGATGATCGCTGATACTCGAGGTTGTTTAGCTTTAATGCAGCCGTTTCATTGGTTTGGTTATAAAGGGAAATAAACCACCAAACCAACGCTGAAATAATATAAAGGAGAAGAAACCAGTAAATGATGGTTGCCCGGGCCAGGTGCTTTTTTCGGGTGGCTGGCATAGTTGAGGCTATTGGGCTTTTTCGATTCTGAGTCCTACGTTCATGATATTAGGCAGCGGGTCTTCCCGCATTACATGTTGTATCTGAAATTGATATTTTCCTTTTCGTGGAAATCTCGTTCTGGGCTGAATAAGAATTCTATGTTCGAAAATATCATCCATCCCATCTCCAAGCCAACCCTGGGTATTGTCAGCAAGTAAGATATCATATTGCTGGGAGTTTGGCTTATTGCTACCAGGTTCTATCACCGAGCCTTTCAACCAGATATTATTATATGAGTAGGCGTTTGTGTGCCTCAGCACGATAAAAATATTATATCCAGCAGTTGTATCCTCGATATCGAATTCCAATGAAGGTTTGAAATGGCTATCCCATTTATGATTCGGAATAATTGCATGCTTTTCAAAAACCTGGATCTTGGTGCAACCTGCCATTGCGGTCATGGAAAAGAGAAGGATGATATGAAAGCCTTTCAGGATTCTCATTAAGCAAAAATAATGGAAGCTAAAGGAAGGTCTGGAAATTCTGGTATAAAGAATTCAGGCTGACGGGTCCTGACCTAGAGCACATTCAAGATCTGTTCTTTGGCTTTCTCCAATTCATCCTTCATAAGCACCACACATTTCTGGATGGTGGAATCATAAGCTTTTGCACCGGTAGTATTGATCTCGCGACCTATTTCCTGCAATATGAAAGAAAGCTTCTTGCCCTTACTATCGTCCTCTTCCTTGAGAACGGTCCTAAAATAATCACAATGGTTTTTTAGTCGAACCTGCTCTTCGCTGATATCGATCTTTTCAATATAATAGATAAGTTCCTGTTCGAGACGATTTGGATCATATGTGTCTTTCCCCACGTGCTCGTCTAATAACTTCATCAAGCCATCTCTAACCTTTTGCTTTCTCAGGGGTTCGAGTTTGATAAGCTCTTCCTGCTGATGAAGAATATTTTCGATCCTTTCCAGCAAATCGATTTCCAGGGCTTTGCCCTCCTCAATTCGATGGTGGTTTAGATCATGGATAGCTGATTCCAGAATTTTCACAAAGGCATTCCATTCGGTCTCGGAGAGTGTATCGCTGGTTGGAGTGATTACCTCGGGTAGCTTTAAAATATTTGATAAAATAGTACTTGTGTCAAGATTCAATTCCCGGGCAAGTTCAGCCAGGGGTTCAAAGTATGCTTTAGCAAGTGAGGTATTAATGGTAACGGGTTTAGCAGTTCCCGTTTGTTTCAGGCTGATGGTGCAATCCATTGAACCTCGTCCCAATTTCTTTGACAAAATACTCCTGATGTCGAATTCGTATGGTTTGAGAAAACCAGGGAGTTTGAGTATTAGTTCAAATTGTTTTCCATTCAGGGATTTGATATCTATCTGGAATGTTTTGTCACCTACGGTTTGTTCCGACCTTCCAAATCCTGTCATCGATTTCAACATGTACTAATGATTTCCTGCAATGTAATTCAAATACCGGAGAATGAATTTCAGCCGGGGACGAGATCAATTCCGGAATGAAATGTTGAAGAATTAAAAACAGAAATGAATTGAAAGAGAGAGAAGAAAATCGGGCAAACAAAAATCCCGCTAGAAAGCGGGATTCGTTATATGGATGGGTTAGTAAGTACCGGGAAATAAATTTCCCTACACAATATTAAAAATAATTTTCTCTAACAAAAAACTATTTAGAGGAAATTTTATTCACATTTTTTTAATTCATGTTAATAAGGCCAATCCTTTGTTTCATCAGGATGGCGCATTTATAGTGAAATCAATTTGGTATTTTATTCTTCGATACTTGTGATGCAATTTTTCATCTCTTCTGAAACTCGCTCTGCATCAGTGTTACAGCTGATTCATTTTTTATCACATCATTTAAGTTGTTTGATTTCAATTTGATTTATTTGAATGATGTTTACTCAATGATGGCCGATATTTTTAAGATTGGCCCCTAAAAATTTTTTTTCGGGCCGGGTATGAAATCCTCCTGCATATGGAGAGTTTTCCTTTCCCTGGTGCCGGAACCATTGATCGGAAAAAGGAGAGGCCTCTTACTTTTGCCAAAACTATTATCATGAGATTTCCATCCCCAGCGCCGATAAATTGGATAGCAGAGCTCATCGGTGCCAAATTGATTGGAGATAAAAATAAGCTGGCAACTGGAATCAATGAGATTCATAAAGTAGAAGAAGGCGACCTGGTATTTGTTGATCATCCCAAGTATTATGAAAAGTGTCTTCGGTCTCCGGCAACCTTTATTATTATCAACAAAGAAGTTGAGGTCCCTGAAGGAAAAGCATTGCTTGTAGTTGACGAACCTTTCGAAGCATATCAAAAAATTGTAAAGCATTTCCGGCCTTTTGAACCTTCATTGCAGATGATCAGTGAATCTGCAAAAATTGGGGAAGGGACATTCATCTATCCAGGTGCATTTATTGGTAACCATGTTGTTATTGGAAGCAACTGTCTTATACATCCAAATGTTTCGATACTCGATCACTGCCTGATTGGAAATAATGTAATCATCCAGGCAGGAACAACAATTGGATCAGACGCATTTTATTATAACACACGCAAGGATCGTGAAGTATGGTATAAGAAAATGATCAGTTGCGGCAGAGTAGTAATTGGTGACGATGTGGAGATCGGTGCAGGATGTACCATTGATCGTGGGGTAAGTCATGATACCATGATAGGAAGAGGAACGAAAATGGATAATATGATACATATTGGCCATGATACGGTAGTAGGAAGAAATTGTCTCTTTGCCGGGCAGGTTGGAATTGCAGGGGCAGTGAATATTGAAGATGGTGTAACTCTCTGGGGACAGGTAGGAGTAAGCAAAACCCTCACAATACAGGAAAATGTTGTTGTGCTTGCGCAAAGTGGGGTTGGGGGGACACTTGAGAAAGGGCAGGTCTATTTTGGTTCACCGGCAGAACCAGCTGTAAGTAAGAAGAAGGAGCTGGTATGGATCAAAAGAATCCCGGAAATCTGGGACAGGCTAAAAAACATTAAATAAAAAAAGGCTCCCGAAGGAGCCCATTCTATTGTTAGATCTTTAGTTATTGTTTTTTATAAGTTGCTTTAACTGTAGTGGTAGTTCCCATATCAGTGTAGCTTCCTGTGACTTCAAGAGTTGTACCATCCCAATTGGTAACGGTAGCAACTTCACCATCAATGGTGATCTGAGTTCCACTCAATGCCCAATCACTGGAATATTCAGTTGTTGGATCGCAAGCTGTGCCCGCATCGAGAATATCAAATGAATTGTCGAGATTGAATTTGTAGATGTCATCCTGTTCGCAAGCTTCCATTTCTGCGAATACATCTGCTTCAGGTAGAGATCCAAATTTTGCTGAAAGGGCAGTTAACTTGTAAGAACCCGCAAGGTTTTCTTTAGTAATTGCCGGAGCATCTTTTCCTTTTTTACAAGAAGTTGCAATTAGGGTAAGAGCAAACAGGCCTAGGATTACTTTTTTCATTGAATCGGATTTTTGATTTATAGATTAATATAGGTCGCCAAAATACTCATCCTGGCGAGTTTATAAAACGCAATTTTTGTCTGATAATTGTTTCCATTTAGTTTTTTTACTTAATCAGGCCAATAGTCATAAGGAAGTGCCTCAGCCATTTTTTCCCAGGCCCAATAACCCGTATTAATTACATCCCCCTGTTCGTAAAAATATCCGTTCTCCTCAATAATAAATGCTCCGGCAACATCAATAGCTGAGATCTGGACCCGCATATGGAGTGGTAATTTGTAGAAGCTGAGATATTTAGCATCTGGCATCTCATTCCTGTAAGTAATCCTTAATCTCCCCGTATAATCAATTTCAACATCGGAACTGTCGGGATGATAAATGATGCTGTCAAATGGATTTGAAATAGGTACACCATCAATCGCTTTTAAATCTTCTATTTTCTCAAGTGTAAATCCTTGATCCGTCAAAGTACTATCATACCAACTCCGCATGAAATGCATCCGGGAGCCTGCATATGCTTTTTCGCGATTTGTCTTCCAGACTTCTTTCTCAGCAGTTGTGCCATCAATTTCTGAAAACAGGGGATATCCTGAGAATGTGCTAATGCCTGTATTGTATTCATGTGCGAACGAATCCATTTGATATCGGATCTTATACCCTAATGCATTATTTACAACGATCAGATCAGTCTTGGAAAGGATCTTCAACCTGTTCCTTTTCTTGCTGAAGAAGAAACGAAGTGCTTCAGGATTTTCAAGTTTGCAAAATGCTGCGTTAGGTGATGTGCCTACAAAATTCTCTAAAAAGAATTGCCCGTATTTTGCCCAACCGTCAGCTACTTCACTACTTCCAACCACCGCAACTTCCTCCATAGTCTTCTCCTGCTTATTTAAAGAAACTGTAAGCGCACTATCAGCATGAACATTACTTATCCTTTGCGAGAATGTCTGGTAACCTGTATATGATACTACAAGATCATATCCGCCATTTGGCAGATGAAGCGAAAAATTTCCTTCGCTATTTGAGACAACTCCAATAGTTGTGTTCTGGCAAAATACCGATGCACCTGCAAGCGGAAGCTGGGTTGTAGAATCAATAACCTTTCCTCTGATTACGTACTCATTTCGCTGCGCAACTAAAGACTGAGAAACCAGGCAGAGAATGATAAATGCCAACCATTTGTACATCGAATTATTTTTAGTGTATATAAAACGGTCAATCAAAGTGCAAATTGTCGGCCAATTACAGGAGCTTATAGCGTTTTACCAATTCATTGCAACTATCTGCAATTGACTGCTCTACAGTGATATATTTAAATGTTGGCAGAAAATTTTTCAGTTTGGTATTATCAAAATCAACTTTTACCCTGGCGGTTGCTGCAGTTTCCCTGGTAAGTAAGGGTTCTCTATTCCCAAAAAGGGATTTCATCCATTCAGCTCGCCATACAAGGGATGTTAAAAATGAACTTACTTTTTTGTGCGGTGGCCTCTTGCCAAACTTTGCGGCAATCAAGGAAAATATTTCTTTGTAGCTTCTATTCTCTGCGGAAACAATAAAACGTTCCGAATGAATTTCACTTTCCATCAAAAGGATCATTGCATTAACTACATCTCTCACATCAACAAAACCTCCTGAGCCTTCAGTGTACCAGGGGAATTCTTCATATGCCGACTTAAAGATCTTTGAAGAACCATTGCTCCAGTCGCCAGGACCCAGGATCACAGTTGGATTTACAATCACGGCATTTAATCCTTCCGCGATTCCACGCCAAACCTCAAGTTCTGATAAGTATTTTGATTGACCGTATTTTGAATTACTTGTTTCTTCTGTCCAATACATTGTTTCATTAACAGGGAAGTCATTTCTAAGACGTCCCATCGCCGAAACTGAACTTACGTGCACCAGCTTTTTCACACGCTGTTCGATTGCTGCATTTATAACATTTGCTGTGCCTTCAATATTGATTCGGAAAAGTTCTTTGCGGCGTGCAGGATGAAAACTCACGATGGCTGCTGCATGATAAACCTGGTCCACATCTCTCAAGGCAGAGTTGAGCAGGGAAACATCCAGAATATCTCCTTCAAGCCATTCTATTTGGTTGTTTTCTTCTTGTGTGAGTAAGGTTGATGGAGTAGATCGGTAGATTGCTTTTACGGAAGCGCCTCGCTCTATCAGTTGCCTCAATAAGAAACTTCCAACAAGGCCTGTACCACCAGTGACGAATATTTTCGAGGATGAACTTATTCGAATTTTTTTTGTTGATGCGAAGATAGAAGATCATCCTATGAATTCTGGTCAATAAGAATAATAGCCTTTTCCGGATTTTCGCCCAAGTGATCCGCTTTCCACCATTTTCTCCTGGATGGAGGATGGTTTTAGTCGCTCAATATTTCCAAATGCTTGAAATAACGAGCTGCTCACTGAAAGATTTATATCATTCCCTATCAGGTCCATTAAACGAAATGGACCCATTTTGAAGCCTGTTGATTCCATTAGAGTATCTATTGTTTCTACATCGGCATAACCTTTTTCAACCAGCCGTAAAGCTTCAAGATAATATGGACGTGCAACATGGTTTACGATGAAGCCAGGAGAATCCTTACAAATGACAGGTGTTTTCATCATTCTTTTGCTTAGCTCAATAAGTCTTTCAATAATTTCTGGTTGAGTAAATCTTGTTTTGACAACTTCTACAAGTTTCATAATGGGTGCCGGATTGAAAAAGTGCATTCCTGCTACACGTTCAGGGTGCATTATTTTTTCAGCGATTGAAGTAATGGATAGAGAAGATGTATTTGTCGCAAATACGGTCTCCTGGTGATTTATTTCTGCCAGTTGGTTGAACAAGGCAATCTTGATCTCCGCTTTTTCTACAATTGCTTCTATTACCAGGTCGGCCATGCAATCATTCATTTGATTGCTATAGCGTAGGAAACGGTTCACGCTGTCCGCGCCGGACGCCACCGGCCTCACGGTGGCGCTGGACGAGCCGCGCCAGGTCTCCGTCACCCGCTACCGCGCCGAAGACCTGACCGCCGCCACCCACCACGACGAACTGGTACCGCGCCCCGGCTGCGTGGTGCACGTCGACGCGGCGCACAGAGCCTCGGCACGGCGTCGTGCGGCCCCGACACCTTCCCCTCGTATCGCGTCGCAACGGGCATCCACCGCTGGAGCTGGACCCTGCGCGTCCTCTGAACCCTCTCCCTCCCTCCTTCTTCATGGAGCACCCATGTGTACTTCGCATGCACACAACCCGGGCGAGGCGCGCAGGCCGCGCCAGAAGCGCGGTTTCCTCCGGGCCACGGCCCTGATCGGCGCCGCTGCCACCGCCTCGGTCGCGCTGCCAGCAGAAGCGCGGAAGCGGGGGCATCCACGGAGCGCTGGCAGCCCGACGCCGACAGCCGTCAGTTCACGCTCGCCGTGATGCCGGACACCCAGTACCTCTACGTCGGGCCGCGCATCGACCCGGCGCCGATGGAAGCGTCGCTGCGCTATCGTGATCGAGCAGCGGCCGCGGAGAAGAACATCGTTTTCCTGTCCCATCTCGGCGACCTGACCCAGGACGCCGACGTCACGAGTTCCGCCGCGATCGACAAGACGTTCCGGCCGCTGGACCGGCAGGGCGTCGCCTACAGCGTCCTCGCCGGCAACCACGACGTAAGTCGTCGAGGACGACCCGCGGTACGACGCCGTACTGGAGACGATCGGGCCGAAGCGGTTCCCGGGGCAGAAGTCGTTCGGGGGCGCCTCCCCCGGCGGCTACAACACCGTCCACCTCTTCAGGGCCGCCGGCCGCGAGTGGCTCGTACTCGCGATGGACTGGCGGCTGTCCGCCCAAGGGCTATGCGTGGGCCAAGGACGTCCTCGCCCGGCGGTCCGGAAGACGCCGGTCGTCCTCGCCACTCTGGTGAGGCTGGTCCTGGGAGAGACGGACTTCGCTGTCGGCGTACCGGGCAGCAGCTGTGGGACCAGCTGATCGCGGACCACGACCAGATCTTCCTCACCCTCAACGGGCACTACTGGCCCGCCGGCCGGGCGACCCGCAAGAACGCGGCGGGGGAGGAGCGGGCACCTGCACCTGACGAACTACCACGAACCGCTACTTCGGCGGTGCGGCGATGATCCGCCTGTTACCGCTTCGACCTCGACCGGAACGTCATCGACGTGGAGACGGTCTCCCCCTGGATCCTCGGCCGGGCCGCCAAGGGCCTGGACGGGCTGGAACGACCGAGGTGGAACTTCGAGCGGATGGCCGACCGGTTGAGCGTCGAGATCGACTTCGCCGACCGCTTCGCCGCTGGCCATCTACCACCCCCGGGCGCGGCCCGCATAGCAGCTCATGC
>CAWFMT010000006.1:0-26806 GCA_963817075.1 uncultured Chitinophagaceae bacterium
CTTGCCTATTTCTACTGCACTGACAAAAAATGGAACATTTACAAGGGTTCGCCGGAGGTACGATTTAGATTGGAAGCAGCCATGGAATTCTGGTGTAAAATTCAGAATGATGATGGTCGTTTCAGTGAATATGGCCCAAAGCAATGGAATCTTCCCGCCACAGCCTTCGCTACAAAATTTATGGGCGAAGCTCTTATTCTTTTGAAAAAAGGACCACCTATAAACAAACAAATTTTGGACAGAGTTGTAAAAGCAGACAGGAAAGCGATTATGGTGGTGCTAACAAATCCAGGTTTATATGAACATGGGAAGAATTATTCCAATCAGTTTACAAATGTTTGGGCTGGAGCATTGGCTTATCTTTCTTTATTTCCCGATGCTGAAATGCAGAAAAACCTGGAGTTGAAAGTCAGGCAGAGTGCTTCAGATTTTCAAAGTCCCGCAGGTTATTTCTACGAAGCAGGAGGAACAGACTTTGGTTATAATTTCAATACGCATCACAGCAATTTGTGGATGGCCTACCATTTTTCAAAAGGCAAACCTCTTTCAAAATTTTTTATCGAAGAAGAGAGCCGATATTATGATTGGATCTCCTATAATGCCGTGCCTGAGCCGGATGGATACTTCACACTTAACCGTGCAATTGAGATGCGTCAGAAAACCCCGATCATTATCAGCTATTTCATGCTGACTCCACTAGGAGAAGTTGTGCCGGGAATAAGAGCATTCAATTTTAGTAAGGAAGAAAAAAAGCAGCAAATATCCAGGATGCGAGCGAGCCTGGAAGCAGGATGGCCAAGTATTCCAGAACTCTCAATTGGAGCATTCAGTGGATTTTCACCTTATACTTTTTTGCACCGGCGCAATTATACCTGGAACCCCTCAGCTATTCAAAAGAAAGAAGCAATAGATAATCTTCCATATAACCGAAGTCAGGAGTTTGTCCATCAGAAAATGGACAATCGCAAACCAACCATCTTCACCTTCATTCGCCAACCAAAATATTATGCGTCTTTCAATTCAGGGCCAAGATTAAATCAACGCCAGCGGTATGGTTTAGGAATAGTATGGCTCCCGAAAGTTGGTACTATTCTACAATCCCAGACCGATTCAGACTCCAGCGCATGGGGCACTAAGAGCAATGGAAAATTATATGAAGCTGATACTCTTGATGCTGTTTTTGAAATAGATGGTAAAAAAGCAACTCCGTCTGTCGGCAACAAAACCCTTGGTAAGGGAGTGGTTAAAGTCACCTATGCACTTTCGTCGAGGGGAAGAAAGATAATCAACTTTGAATCCACCAAAATCGAAGTTGAAATTGATCATCCTGGAGAATTCGTTGAATATCTGCCTTTACTCATACGGGAAGATGAGAGTTTGAGCAGGGTAAGCGAGACTGAATGGGTGTTAAAAAAGAAATCCCTGAATGTGCGAATTCTATTCCCCTCAGACACAAAAGCATCAGTCCATGAAACAAAGGAGCAGTCAGGAAACCAACGGATCATTGTTCTGAGATTGAGTAGCAGAGGCGATTTCAAGTACTCTATTGAGATTGATTAAAAATTGAAGATCTAATTAATGTAAAATGTAAAAGTCAAAATGTAAAATGAAATTATTTCACGCTAAGACGCAAAGGAGGCAAAGACGCAAATACGGTAAGACTCTGCGAAATCTCTTTTTCTCCTTTTCTCTGCGGTTAAAGAAAATGGTCCACTGCCGCAATTCTTTCTATATTTTACATTTTAAATTTTTCATTTTAAATTCTTATCATCCATTTTTATATTTAAAGACTCCGGATGCCGTCAAAACCCTTTTCGTCTAAACTAGCTCTTCAAATTGTCATCGTCATAATATTTTTAGTGGCAGTTTTCGAGGTTATTCTCAGATCGATCTATTATATCGACTATGGAAAAGAGAAACTCGCGATTGGGGAGTTTGGAAAATCAGTCAGGGAAAATTATTTCGAAGACCCCTTCGGAAAAATCAACTTCAATGCCCATTCTGTTGCAAGACCTGATTCAACTGAAGAAGTTAACCGTGCAATCGCAAAGGAAGCCGCTCGAAGTAATATCATTGAGTATGTTCCCTGGGTAGAATTGAAGATGATTGATCATGCAGGGAAGTATGTTAATTCCTCCGGCTTCAAGAGAAAGAGTGAACCCGAAGCTTCGGACAATGATACTGCCCAACCGATAAAAATATTTTTCTTCGGTGGATCAACGATGTATGGTTATAATCTTACTGATCAGGAAACAATTCCTTCTGCATTTGTCCGATTATACAAGGAAAAATTTCCTACTGGCAGGTCCATCCAGGTCGCAAACTATGGGATTCCTTATTATTATTCCTACAGTGAATTGATGCTCTTCACTTATTTGATAAATATTGGTGAGATGCCTGATATAATTATTTTCCTGGATGGACTCAATGACGTCTTTCAATCCCGGGCGTCGGTAGAGAGACTGCCTTTGAATTATTATCATAACAAGGCAGGCAGTAGTCAAAACTTAACTCTCAAACAAATCAGGAAGTCTTTAGATTCTTCTTACAGCTTGTACCAGGTTCCAAAAGGAGTTAGTACGGTCTCGTATAGCAATCTGATATTGAAAAATTATTCCGATAATATACTGCAGATACAGAAGCTGGCCGCCATAAATGGAATCAAGCCATTCTTTTTTGTACAGCCTACACCCTTTTACAATTATCCAAATCGTAAGAACGACAGGATATGCAATCAAGATACTATTGAACTTTTCGGGATTTGGTATCCACAAGTTCAAAAAGTTGCTGAACAGGCTGGGATCTTTTACCTTGGAAATATGCTTGAAGAGGAGAAAGGTTCCCCCTTCATTGACAGATTTCATTATTCTCCGATGATGACGAAGAAAATAGCTGATTCGATTCTTCAGAAAGTCCAGCCATTCGTGCAATAGGTTTAAAGTTATCCCTAAAGAATTTTGAAATTGGGAAATTTTGGAATTGTCAAACATTCATATTTAGGATTTCATAAAACTTCTAACTGATTCCCAAGTTTCCCAATTTCCCAATCCTGAGCGAAGCGAAGAAACCAAATTTCAAAATATTAAAGACTTTTGGTTTCCGTGTTTCGTTTCTCACGATTGCTCTTCAGCACCCATCTCTTCCATTTTTGCTTTCATCTCTTCTTCGGATACATCCCTGACATGAGTGGAGATTATCCATATATACCCAAAAGGATCTTCAATCCTTCCACTCCTATCCCCGTAAAATTGATCCTCAGCGGGCATGAGAAGCTTTGCACCTTTCTCCACTGCTTTTTGTAATGATGAATCCACATCAGGCACGTAGACACTCAAATTGATCGAGTTTCCACCAAGTGTTTGTGGTGTTTTATTATATTTTGGATATTCATTTGAAAGCATGATCACTGAATCCTGAATTGCGAGTTCAGCATGAGCAATTCCTCCATCCTGGTCCTTCATGATCATTCGTTCTTCCGCTGAGAAAATTTCTTTATACCATTCAATCGCCTCAGCAGCATTTTTGAAAGCAAGAGCAGGCATGACTGCATTGTACCCCGGAGCAATGTAATTTGGGCGATTCATAAATATTTTTTTGAGTGAGAAAAGAATAAAGATGAGAAAATTCCCAATGCTTGCTGGTTAATTATTTAATCTGTTTCAATTTTTTCTCAACTAATATTTTCCTCTTTAGCCAGGAAGCAAGAGGTTCAGGTTTGTAAAGGTCCTCTCCTTTTCGATCCCTAAGTCCCGAGGTTTTCATAAATGCGTTGCTCAAATCTGTAAGTTTCTTTCCCTTGCCTTTCTTCGATGTTTGCCGGTAAAAACCTTCGAATCGCTTGATCCCTGCATTGATCACTCTTAACTCGTCTTTGTATTTTCTGAGCTTTCGGTAAATGATCATCAGTCGGTTGAATGCAAACTCATCAACCTTATCATTCTTTATAACAGCCTCATAGTATTTAGAAGCTTCCTTAAGATCACCTTCACCTTCTGCCTCCTTACCTTTTTCGAGAGCAGTTAATGGATCTTGTGCTATGTGAAGTCCTGATGGCATGTTTTGAGTTAAATATTCATGATCAATGCTGAATGAAAATTATAGAATTATTCTCAACGGGCTCTCTCACCCGTCTCGCCTGCGGCGATCCACCCTCTCCACTTCGTGGAGAGGGCCGGGGTGAGGGTGACATTAAGGGAGACTAAAATCGAAGTTTGGAAGCAAAGAACAAATGTCCGACACCCAATTCTCAATGGCAGTCGCAAAACATTTTCATACATCTTCGTACATTCAAGGATGAATAATCACACATTCCGGAGGTTATCTGTCCTCATTACAGTCCTCCTTCTAAGCTTGACAGCTATGAGTCAAAATCAGAACAGTATTTACTTCAATCACCTTGCACTTCATGTTAATGATCTAAATAAGAGTGCTGAATTTTACATTAAGGTGATGCAGTTGGACACTGTACCCGAACCATTTCATGATGGTAACCATGTTTGGTTAAGAATAGGACCCAAGTCAACTTTACACCTTATAGGTAAGGGACCTGTTCTTGCTGATCAGGACATTCATACCCATTTATGTTTTACAGTTCCATCCCTCGAGAATTTTATTAAGCTGCTGGAACAGAAGAAAATAAACTACGGAAACTTTGGTGGTCAAAGTAAGGCCATCACCACCAGGCCAGACGGAGTAAAACAAATCTATCTGAAAGATCCGGACGGTTATTGGATTGAAGTGAATGATGACAAGAACTAGCGATGCCTGAAGTCTGAGGTCGGATGTCAGAATCGCCTCGTGAGTCGTGAGATAGCAGTTCTAAACTATCAAATATTCAAACAATCAATCATTCAAACTTTCTAATCCTATCCCCTCAACCCTAAACCCGAATATGTCAGGAATATTAGACCTGGTTGGCAATACCCCAATGGTGGAATTAAAAAAAATTCCAGCCAATAAGAGTGTTACTGTCTATGCAAAACTGGAAGGCGACAATCCTGGTGGAAGTGTAAAGGATCGTGCGGCCTATGGCATGATTCAGGGCGCGTTGGAAAGAGGAGAGCTCAAGCCGGGGATGAAATTGATAGAAGCTACGAGTGGTAACACAGGTATTGCATTGGCTATGATCGCGGCCTTGTTCGGAGTTAAGATTGAACTCGTAATGCCTGAGGATGCAACAGGAGAAAGGGTTGGAGCAATGCGGGCATTTGGCGCAGAAGTTATTCTGACCCCTAAAGAAAGGTCAATGGAAGGTTCGATTGATTTCGCGAATGCCAAGCTAGCCGGCGGTGGTTATGTTATGCTAAATCAATTTGCAAACCCCGATAATTATAAAATGCATTATCGTACAACTGGTCCCGAGATATGGAGAGACAGTGAAGGAAAGATTACCCATTTTGTATCAGCCATGGGTACTACAGGAACCATCATGGGAGTATCAAGATTTTTAAAGGAGCAAAATCCAAATGTCCAGATTGTTGGATGCCAACCCACTGAAGGCTCAAGAATTCCTGGTATTCGTAAGTGGGCACCAGCGTATTTGCCTAAAATTTTTGAAAGAGATCGTGTGGACCGTATAATTGAACTTAGTGATGAGGATGCCAAAGCGATGACAAACCGTTTAGCCAGAGAAGAAGGAATTTTTTGCGGCATGAGCAGCGGAGGAGCAGTACACGCTGCGGTTCAACTAGCAAACGAATTAAGATCTGGTGTAATAGTCACCATCATTTGTGATCGTGGTGATCGATATCTATCCTCAGACCTCTTCGAATAAATCAATTCCTTACCAAGATGGATTATTTCTAAAATTCCAATCTACAAGATCCAAGAACCAAATAATTTTCAAATCATAGCAATAAAAAAATTAAACCAGTTCGAATTTTGAAAATGCCATTTTGATTTAAGAATTTCTCTTCTTTGTTTGGATCTTGTTTCTTGGTTCTTGGAATTTCCAATTATTTCAATTGACCAATAATGGAAAAAACAAAAGGTTCGAATAATCGAACCCCTTGTTTAATCAGAGCATCAACATTATTTACTTCCCGCGTTTGAAGTCTTCTTAGAGGAATTTGTAGTGCGGGATTTTCTGTTTTTTGAAGAACTTGTATTTCTTGATTTATCGGCTGATGTTTTTGTACCGCTCTTGGTACCAGAGGATGCTTTTTTAGTACCATTTGCGCTACCATTGCTCTTGGCCTTAGTGCCATTACTTTTTGCCTTACTTCCGTTTCGTCTGGTAGAACGTCCGTCTTCAGCTTCCTGGTTAAGTCGACCTACAGCAAGAGTTGTTAACAGATCATCTGCTTCATACTCTTCATCCAGAGTTTGATTAAGTAGATCAGCCACCTTTCTCATATTCATTTCGAGAGCATATGCCTTGGCTGTGCCGTAACCACAGATTTCGTAATGTTCTATTTTCTGAGCGCAGGCTACTATAGCTGCATCCAAAACTTTCGGACTCATATCTTCGCCCATTACCTTTTCACCTTCCTTGATCAATCCTTCCATTCCCTTGCACTTATGCTTTCCGCCTCCGAATAGTCCCAGGAATCCGGATTTTTCTTCTTCTTCCTTTCCATTATTCAATAAAGTCTTTACTTCTTCAAGTCGACTTAATTGTGCTTCTGTAACTGAGAGGTGTTGTTCGAGAGCTTGCTTCAGATCAGGATTCTTAGCTTTTTCAATCATTCCTGGCAATGCTTCTATTATTTGTTCTTCCGCTGAACAGAGATCGTTGATCTCATGTTGGAGCAGGGCCTTTAGATCATTCATTTTTTCCATAACATGATTTTTATTGGAATACCAATGAAAAAAATCGTGCCGTGGAGTAATCGTGAGTCGTGAGTTACGGAGTCGCGAATTGACATCTTTTAACTTCTGACTACTACTATTCTCCTTCCGACTTCCGACTTCCGCCTTATTTTAAGATTCTCGCAAGGAAATCTTTCATTTCACTCCAGGATTGTTTGTCGGCTTCAGCATTATACGCTACCGGTATGTTGAACTGCTTCGCATATTCATCTGCCTTGGGATTTGTAAACGCATGAAGAGCGCCTGGATAAGATTTAAAAATGTAATTAGCGTCAACTGAATCAAGACTTTTCCTGAATGCTGCTACCTGCGCTGGTGGAACAAACGTGTCTGCATCTCCATGAAGAACCAGAATTTCAGCTTTCAAAATATCTTTATTTGGAGGCACGCCTTCAAGACCCCCATGGAAGCTAACCACACCATCAAGCGGAGCTCCCAATTTTGCATCGTTGAGTACCATCGATCCGCCAAAGCAATACCCTATGGCCGCCATTTTTGATGTGTCTGCCTGCGAATAGGTTCCCGCTTTTACGAGGGCTGCGTCAAGCCTGCTCTTTAATAAACCGGGATTTTGATAAAATGGCGTGGCGAGAGCTAATGCCTCCTGGGGATTAGCACCCTTTTTTCCTGAGCCATACATATCTACTACCATCGCCAAATATCCAAGTTCTGCAAGTTGCTTTGCACGTTCTCTTACGAATTCAGTTATTCCCCACCACTCATGCACCACAAATACCACTGGTCTTTTGCCTTCCTGACTTGAATTATATGTTACAAAACCATTCAGGTTAGTAGTATCATCCATATAGGTGACAGCTTCCTCTGTGATGACAACACTATCCTTTTTGTTTTCCGCAGTTGCGGACTTTCCATCATCAGCGCATGAATAAAATGCAATGCTGAGGAGTGGAAGAATAGTTAAGGGAGAAATCCTGATTTTCATTTGCTTGATTTTATTTGAAATAAAAAGATGCAGACAAAGGTATTGCATAAGCAAAATCCAATAGTCTGCATCCAAAAATGACCAAGAAAATTTAATTAAACATCTGAATCCCGACGAACGGTCTTGGTTACACTAACCCTATCGCTGCGTCCGGTGGATGATTTCTTTCCTCCCAACAAAGCCACTAATAACAGAATGAAAACTGCTGCCCCGGCTACCCAAACCCAAGGTGAGGAATACCAATAGGTTTCTGTTGTTTTTGTTGTTGTAGTGGTGGTGGTGCTGTCCTGTCCCAGAACAATAACCTGCATCAATAGAGTGAACATAACGGTTAGGAATGCGGAGAGAGTTAAACGTTTCATGCCTTTTAATTTTTATATTGGTTAACGACAAGGATGATTCCGCTTAACTGACTTCAACAACTGGGCCAAGGCAAACAAGGAGTTTGAATGTTTGACAGTTTGAGTGTTTGAAAATGTAATCCTGGCGCAACGTTGCGTCCTGGCGACTTGGCGGTAAGAAACTAGAATTAGAAAATGAATTAAGAAGGTTAACCGCAGAGAATAAGAGAAGCAGAGTTAGGAGGGAGTTGACCCTGCGTAATCTCACTTTCTCTCGTTCTCTGAGGTAAAAATTCTTGAAGTCCCGTCCATTAGACTAGAATTGTCAAAGTTCGAGTTTATAACTACCCCGATAAGTCCGTTTCACAAACTGATTGGCAGGTTCAAAATTGGTAATCTTCATATTTTGTCCATCCCACATCAATTTCTTACGTCCCGGATAAACATTTCTTCCCTGGGCATTTTTCTCGCTGTAATTGAAACTCCTAATGGCGAGATTGCCCATCAGTACAGTTTCAGTTAATGGACCAGATGAATCGAAAGATGAACTTGTATAAGTTCCGTATCCTTTTTTGCAAGCATTCACCCATTGTGTTTGATGACCTTCTGACCCACCTTCTACAAAAGGAAATTTAGAAGCGGGCAGTTTGATATCCTTCATCCTCTTGCTTGGAAGCAAGGTTGGGTTTCTTCCAAATAATCCGGCCATCAATTTACCCTTGCTCCCTTCGAACAGTATGCCACCATCTCTTTCGGCCAGCGGTTCATCGGCCAATAACTCATCAGGTCTTCTTGGAGTAATTCCTCCGTCATACCATACCAATTCAACAGGTTTCATTCCCGCTCTCGCAGGAAACTGAATATGAGTCTTACTGGATGGAGGATAACTATCAGTAAATATCTCTTCCTGGAAGAATCCTTTATAAACAGCACCAACACTACAATGGACTGAGGTGGGGTATCCAAGTTTCAATGCCCGGTATGGTACATCAATGAAATGACATCCCATATCTCCCAGTGAACCTGTTCCAAAATCAACCCATCCTCTCCAGGTTGCCGGAATATATGCTGGATTAAATTCTCTGAAAGTAGCTGTACCCAGCCACAAATCCCAGTCTACTTCCTTAGGTACTTCAAATTTGCCCGATGGTGTCGCAATACCTTGAGGCCAAACAGGTCTGTTTGTCCATACATGCACAGTATGAACATCCCCAATCAAACCACCCTGTATCCATGTTTCAACCAGTCTGGTATCATTACCACTGCTTCCCTGGTTACCCATCTGGGTGACGACCTTATATTTTTTAGCTGCTTCAGTGAGGATCCTTGCTTCATAAATATCATGGGTGAGTGGCTTCTCGCAGTAAACATGTTTTCCAAGCTGCATGGCGGCCAGCGCCTGAACGGCATGCATATGATCCGGACTGGTGATGATCACAGCATCAATATTCTTCGCTTCCTTGTCAAGCATTTGCCTGTAATCCTTATAATAGGGAGCATTTGGCCACTGTTTCCTTCCTTTAACGGCCATCCTGTCATCAACATCGCAGAGAGCAACTATATTTTCAGCACCCTTATTCCAGGCATATGGCAGGTTCACTTCGGCCTTACCTCCTACTCCGATACCGGCTATATTCAATTTGTCACTAGGAGCTATGTATCCTTTGCCCAAAACATGGCGAGGAACAATAAAGAAACCTACAGCTGCAAGGGAGCTGGCTCTGATAAAGTCTCGACGACCATTACTTTTTGATTCTTCTTTCATAAACAAGCGTTACAATAAATTTAAAGGAAATTTCCAGCACCAATTATTTTTTAGTTTTTCTTCATAAGACCCTTCTGTTCATAGATTTTAAAGAAGATTGCCTTGCTTGAAGAGTTTATTAGAAACTTGTTCACATTAAGATTGCTTTATCAAAATTTCGCATGAAAATTGATAGATTGAAGTCCTAACTACTGGTTATGAACTTACAAATAAAGAAGAATATTCAATTCACTCGTCATATTAAAGTAAATGGTATTGTGAGGGAATTCAATTTCAGGAAAATCTCGGCCACTGCGGCTGAGTTGTTTCATGTAGATGTGGTTGATGATCGGGGAAACAGAATCATGTTTCGCTTACAAAAATCAGAAGGGCAATGGAAACTTATACCTCAACCTTTGCCAGCATGGATACCTGAAGCCGAAACCAGCCTTCACGATGCAATTGAAGAAGAATTGAATTTGGGATAGTTGAATTTTGAAATCTTGTGCCTTCGCTCCGCTCAGGATTGGGAAAATGGGAAATTTCGGTTTGGTCAGTAGAAAATGAATTTTCATAATATAGACGCATAACAATTTCAAAATTTCCCAATTCCAAAATTTCGAAATTCTCGATAATTCTAACCTGCATTTTAAGTATTCAGCACCGTCCCGCCATTGGGATGAAGTACCTGCCCAGTAATAAACACCGAATCTTTCGAAGCCAGGAATACAAAGCAGGGTGAAATTTCCGCAGGCTGGGCTGTTCTCCCAATGGGAGTGTTCTTCCCGAATTCTTTTACTTTCTCCTCTGAAAAGGAAGCCGGAATAAGTGGTGTCCAGACTGGTCCGGGAGCAACAGCATTTACCCTGATTCCTTTCTTAACCAGAGATTGCGAAAGAGATCTTGTAAAGGCTACGATCGCTCCTTTAGTAGAGGCATAATCCATCAGAGTTTCATGTCCGCGATATGCAGTGATGGAACTTGTATTTATGATTGTACTCCCCTCTTGTAAGTGTGGAACAGCGTACTTACAGAGATAAAACTGAGAAAAAATATTAACCCGAAAGGTCTTGTCAAGTTGTTCGGCAGATATATTCTCGATTTCTTCCTGGGGGTATTGAACCGCCGCATTATTAACCAGGATATCAAGCCTGTTGAATTTTTGCAAAGCTTGATCAACAATCTTCTTGCAATTATTTTCATCAGAAATATCTGTGGCGATGAGGAGTGCTTCTTTGCCATATTTCTTAACCACTGCAGCGGTTTCCTTCGCATCCTGATGTTCGTTCAGGTAAACGATGACCACTTCAGCTCCTTCCTTTGCGAAACTGATGGCAACAGCTCTTCCAATACCACTATCACCTCCAGTAATAATTGCAACCTTTCCATTTAACTTACCACAACCAGGCTCATCGGTATCATAGATTGGCTTCGGATGCATTTCCTTTTCTATTCCTGGTTGTTGATCCTGGTGCTGAGCAGGAACGGCATCTGGTGCATTCACCAATTCGTCCATTTTTCCCATTTTGCTGTTTTTGAAATAGTATTCAACTTTTAAGCCAGCAGTGTTGAGCGAAGATTTAACCGCCAGGGCGCTAGGTTACGCAATGAATTCTTCGCATCACCTTGCGTCTTCGTTTCCTTGCGGTAAAATTTTTTAGGGGAGACTTATTTTGTAAGAAAGAGAAGGACCTCATCGGAGAATTCCTTTGTGCGAACAGCCCCTCCGTGATCGCCCGGGACGATCCTTAGAAATGAGGATGGCATAATTTCAGATAATTGTTTAGCAGTTGCCAGTTCTCCATCGTCTTTTCCACAAATAAGAAGAACCTTTTTCTTAATGTTACCTAGAACTTCCTTACTCGTTGATGGCTGCTCTTTTTGCAAATATGCCAGGGCTAATTGATCGAGGCCCTGAGTCTGAACATTTTTTACCATTGCCTGTAGCTCAGGAATTGAATCACCCATCAAGGCACGGTAGAACATTTTCCTTCTGGGCCATTCCGGATCGGTGAATCCAATACCTATTCCACCCATCACCGCCTTATTTACGCTTGGGTCTAACTCTAACAACCGAGCGGTCAAGATCGCACCGCGTGAATATCCAACCACATCGTAATTTGTGATCCCGAGTGACTTGGCAATTCCCATAATATCTTTTGCTTCGGCATCAGCCGCATATGCTTCAGGATTGTGAGGCTTGTCTGACAGCCCGTTCCCTCTCATATCAATTGTAATAACCTTGAAGCCTGCTGATAAAAGGTCATTGTATAAAGCCGCTCTCTTCCATGATGAACTATTCACGATAAATCCATGGATCAGGATCACAGGTTTGCCTTCACCCTTTACCTCATAATAAATTTTCACTCCATCAAATGAGGAAAAATAACTTCCAGTCTGGGTTTGACCTGAAATTTGATTTGATGATAACACCATCAATAAAACTGTACATATGCAGAGGATGAATCTCATCAATTAATAATTTGAAAATTTGAAGATTTGAAAATTTGAAAATATAGTCCTCTGGCAGTATTATTTATTATCGCTGAAATTCATAGCTATCGTCGAACGGTTTCCTTCAACCTGGATATTTTCAATAAGATCCTTGATTCTAGAGGTATCACATTCTCAAATTTTCAAATTCTCAAATTTTCAAATTGTTCTTATTGAAATTCTTTCTCAATCCTTGTCAGCTTTCCTTCTGTGTTGATTCCTTCAATAACAACTCTTACTTTCTTAGTGATATCGTTATTATAGTAAGTAAGCAGAACTCTCCTGTTATTCTTATCGGTCAATAAATACGGATTCCAGTATAAGGTTGTACGATAATCTTCCTTATCATTTGCAGGATCTATGGAATAATTTGGAGAGAAAAATTCTTTGATAGCTGAATAACCATTGATTGTTGCGAAGTCAAGTCCCTTCGCACTGCTGGAGGCAGATGAACCCTTTTTTGTATATACCGCGATAGCTCCGTTCGCCCCGCGAAATCCACCAAAAAAAGGAGGATTAAAAACCTTTACTAATGCGATATCTGACATGGGCATGGTTTGAAGAATGGATGCATCTTCCATCTGCATTTCGTCAAGGAAGAGCGCAGGTTCTCCACCCCGCCAGTCAAGAACTACATTGCCGCCACTTTGTGTTATCCTTAGCCCGGCTACCTTGCCTTGCAGGTAATTAAAAACATTACCTGATGACATTGCAAATGGATCATCCTGGGCTACAAAGGTTCTTCCATCTCCTGTGAAAAATCCAGAGGTATATTCCTTCTCAATTTTTTCTTCATTAGATTTCATCTTTGCCTTTACTTCAACAGTAGCAAGGGTCTGTACTTTTCTTTTTTCTGAAGCAATCCTGCGCGTGATATCATTATTCCTCGCAAGAAAGATGGAATCTGTCTGGAGGCTATAATATCTTTTGTCCAAAGCAGGTTGCAATCGCATTGGTGTGTTGAATAAATTATTGCGAAAATCCCAGCTCCCCCGACCGGTTAAGATCTTGTCCTTGTCATCAGATAGTTGGTAATAAATACGTGCTGTATCGAAAAATAGCATCCCTTCTATTTTGAATTTTCCATCATTATCCACAGGGATACTCAGAAATTGACGACCAGTGGATTTTGTCTCCAATATTCCGGTAACATTTTTTTGAAGAAGGGAATTCTTATTCAATCCTGTTACTATTCCCTGCACCATCAGGTAATCATCAGGCTTGAATTGTAATGTTGGAAATTTCCCGGCAAGGATATTTTCCCAATTGAACCGCCGCCAGCCATTTGTCATCATAACAAGGTCAAGGTGAGCAGCAACCGAATCGGCCTCACTGCTGAAGTAATATGCGGGATTATGAACATAGCCTTTTATGTCACTGCTAAGAAGTATCTGTGAAAAAATATCATCTTCATTCTGATCAGCAGCGATGGATGCATCTGTTATGGAAATCGACAAATTGCAGGAAATGGTATCAGGTACATCGATCTGAATTACATTTTTTTCCCGCTTGTTAAAATTCTTCAGGGGTGAATTCAGGTCGGTTATAAAATAATAATCCTGATGATTCACAAATGCAATTCTCTCAGCGATGGGCTTATCATCATCAGAAAAAACAGTAACCTGTAGAATTCCAGTTGGAATATTTGCAAGCGGAATATTACCAGTAATAAGTTTGCGATCATTGAAAGTAGCCCTTGCACGATAAACTAACCGGTGTTGCATTTGGGCTATAACATGAATGTTGCCCGCAAGTGATTCCTCACCAGTTCTGGAAATATTGAATTGTATATTTTCATCAATCTTATTCAACCGCAGTGCCATGCCACTAATTTTAGCTGCAGGCAAATTTGTTTCCTGTTTCTGGCCACTCTTTGTTTTCCACACAGCCTTATATTGCTCAGAGGCTAGTGGAGTAAATAAGAAATAACCCATCCCATCATGGAATGAAGAAAATGAACCAACTTTTTTATTCTTGCTATCCACTACATCTCCAGATACATCTATTGGCAGTCCACGCTGGTCAAAAGCTTTGAATGCAACCCTGGTTTCAATGCCCTGCACAAGATCACCACCTTCCGGGAAAAATTCTAGAGTCGTGCTATTGGCAACAGTCGCAGTCTTTGTGTTAGTTTTCTTGGGGAGGAGAATGGGAATAGATTTCAGAAACAAAAAAGAAGAATCAAAATTCAACATCCACCGGGTGTATGCCCGAATATAAACCACAGGTATATTAAGATCCGCGGGCAGGTCAAATGCAGCAGCAGCTCCGGACATCAAAACAGGTGCAGATTTTCTATCCAATATTTTACCCTGCTCATCAATCAATTCCGCATAAACAGTCTTGCTAATTTCTGAAGGGTAGATCCCAGTAAATAAATAGGCTTTAAACCAGATTGTTTCTCCGGGATTATATGCTGCCTTATCAAATTGGAGATGCAATTTTTCCTGGGGGTATTCTATATCCAGTTTGTTCAACAGGGAATCATATCGCTGGGCCTTCAGAATGGATCCCGCTCCTATCAACAAAAGCAATATAGAAGCACAAAGGGTATTTCGTCTCATATTCAATCAAAAAGAGGCGGGAAGATAGCAAATTTCGAGTTTCGGGTTAAGGGTTTAGCGTTTTGTAAACTAACTCTCATACTCTCGAACTTTCAAACGTTTTACCGCCAGGACGCAAGGACGCAAAGTTCCGCCACAAGAAGTCTTGGGCCAACATTTCATTTTCCATTTTACATTTTACATTTTGAAGTAGGCAACTTTGGGAGTATGGGTATGAGAATTGGCACAAAATTTTTACTGATCCTCCAAAAGCAGTTATGACAACAGAAAATAAAAGGAACCCAGGTGAAATGAGCAAACAAGATCCAGACCAAGCCAAAGAAAACAAGAATATTAAAGCAGCGCATGATGAGGCAGAAAAGGATATTGATAAAGATCCAGAGCTTAGTACTCATAGTCCAAATGACGACCTGGATGAAGGAGAATCTGCGAGGCTGGGTGAGAATAAGAATGGACTTGTATAACAATCCCGATCTCAGAAAATAAGTATATACAATTAGCAAATATTGGAATGGGGCTGGCGAAAGCCATGCCCTTTTTTATTGAAATAACCAGCAAAAGGTGCGGCAATGGGTTAAGATCCACCTCATTTGCAGGAAAATGAGAGTAAATCCTTGCCTATAAAGGGTCTTGTACACTAATTCCTCCCCCAAAAACGTTCAATTATGGATAAATCCAACCCTATGATTCAAACCGGTCCCAATACGTTTGTCTTTGCAAAGGAGCTTGATACCGTTCTATTGAATGAGTTGTATGAGAATGACTGGGAATATGCTGAAACGGTATTTGAAGATTGCCTTAAACATCTACCAGATTATTTTCTTGATATTGAAAAGGCCTACAAGAGTGGCGATATTTCAGACTTAAGACGGGCAGTCCATAAATGCAAAACATTAATGGGTTTTGTGGGACTCTCCAGTGTTCAGGAAATCTATCACTCATTTGAAAAATCTTGTGAAACCGCAAAAGAGATCGTGCAATTGGAAACCAGTTACTACACCTTAATGGAAGAAACAAGATCCGGGACCCTGGTAGTGATGAATGAATTGCAGAGATTGAAATTCTTCAATGAAAGCCAAACATGAAGATCAACTCGATCATAGTTGAAGACATACCTGTTGCTGCCGATTTCCTTAAGAAATTTTGCGAAAGAAGTGGATTGATTGAAGTACAGGGCGTTTTTCCAAATGTGGAAGAAGCATTGGTATTTTTGGATGCCAATATGATCGACCTGATATTCCTGGATGTTGAAATGCCCGGAGCAAGCGGCTTCGATCTTCTGGACCGAATTAATTATTCTCCGAAAGTTATACTCACCACTTCCAAGACTGAATACGCCTTCGATGCATTCCAATACAATGTGACCGATTACCTGAAAAAGCCATTCACCTATCAAAGATTCCTTGAATCCATTCAGAAAATACAATTAAGTGAACCGGGTAATGATCCTGCTACTGAGGTGGATCATCTCTTTATAAAAGTGGACAGCAAATTGGTAAAAGTGCAGCATGGGGATATTCTCTTCATTGAAAGTATGGGCGATTATGTAAAGTTTGTGACCCCGGGCAAGAAATACGTCACCTTAAATACCCTTAAGAATCTTGAGGACAAAATGAGTAAAACCAGTTTCTTGAAAGTTCACAGGTCATACCTCGTGAATCTTGGAAAAATTGATGACCTGGACGGCAATACCATCTATATCCAGGGCAACCAGATTCCCATCAGTAAGGGTCACCGGGATGAAGTCATAAGGAGATTGAATATTATTTAATAAGCATATCGCCCCAAGAAGCCCATTCATCGGGCATTATAGCAGATTCACCGAATAAATTTCTTGTTAAAATTCTTTGTCGCAATCTTTGTATTCGATCGTTGTTAATCGGCCCTTTTTAACCCCAAATCCAACCCTGGAAAACCAGCCAAGTCCTGGAAAACCCTAAACCCAATGCCTGTTAAGGCCCAATCCATCCTGAAAGCCCTGAATTCAATGCCTCTTTAAGAACCACAATTGCACAATCCTGTAAAGCCATGGAACAAACCCTGGGGGCTAACCCCACAATTGATTGTATTCTTTAGTACCAAGAAACTAAAAAACCGTCTGCTAGACGGTTTTTTGCATTCAAGAGTTTTTATTGCTTAACCGCCAAGGCGCAAAGGCGCTAGGTTTCGCAAAGTATCTTTGCGTTCCCTTGCGGTTAAATTTCCTAACCCGAAACTAAATTTTCCCGTACCCCTGCCTGTATTCTCTTTTCACAAACTGGTTGGCAGGTTCATAGTTGGTCACCTTCATATTTGGCGCATCCCAGAGCAATTTCTTACGTCCGGTGAACTTGTTATTTTCTTTGATATTCCATGCTCTCAGAGCAAGGTTACCCATGAGAATTGTTTCTGTTAGAGGTCCTGCATACTCAAATGGTGAGCTTACCTCAGATTTTCCATAACCTGCAATGCATGCATTCACCCATTGTGCATAGTGGCCTTCCGGTACTCGCGCCAAAGTTTTTGGAACATTTACTTCTTTATTCCTTGAAGATGGAAGCAGCGTTGGATTACTTCCATAAGTTCCGCACATCATCTTGCCTTTAGTTCCTGTGATTATCGCTCCTCCTCCATCATCTCCCATTTTTTCATCCGGTCCCAGTTCTTCAGGACGCTCGGGCGAGATTCCTCCATCCATCCAATAGAGGTTAACCGACGGCTTTCCACCCTTCATCGGAAATTTCAATTTCAATGAAGAAGAAACAGGACAGCTATCAGGATAGTAAGCCGCGGTCCACATTTTCTCATAAATATTTGCAACGCTGCATTCTACTTCTGAAGGATATCCTAATCCAACAGTCTTGAATGCCGGGTCAATAAGATGACAACCCATATCGCCCAGTGCGCCTGTTCCAAATGACCAGTAACCACGCCAGTTGAATGGAACATATCCTTCATGATATTCTTCATATTCATTTGGTCCAAGCCACAGATCCCAATTCAGTTCTGCAGGTATCGCTTCATCTTTTGTCTTTGGTTTACCAAAACCTTGCGGCCAAACCGGACGGTTAGTCCAGCATACGATCGTATGTGCATCACCGATAGCGCCTGCCTTATACCATTCCTGCATTTGTCTCACTCCATCCCCTGAAGAACCCTGGTTACCCATCTGGGTTACAACCTTATATTTCTTAGCAGCCTCTGTTAGCATGCGGGCTTCGTAAATATCATGCGTCAATGGTTTCTGCACATATACATGCTTACCTAACTGCATCGCTGCATAGGCAGCCACTGCGTGAGTATGATCTGGAGTGGAAACAGAAACAGCATCGATATTTTTTGCTTCCTTATCAAGCATTTCGCGGTAGTCTTTATAATACCTGGCATTGGGAAAGTTCTTCCGGGATACAGCAGCCCGTCTGTCGTCTACATCGCAAAGCACAACTATATTAGCCTTTCCGCTCTTAAAGAATTCTGCAATATCGCTTTCTCCTTTTCCACCAGCGCCTATGCCAGCTATGTTGAGTTTATCACTTGGCGCTAGATAACCCCGGCCAAGAACATGTCTTGGGACGATGAAAAATCCAGTTGCTGCAATTGCAGAGTTTTTGAGAAATTTCCGGCGAGAATCGTTACTATTTGACATATGAATATTTAATGGTTCTAATAGTTTTTTGTTTCATCACAATACAGGATCAAATCAAACTGGCGTTCATACTGATTTCAATGCTCAAGGCTTTTGATACCGGGCAAGTTTTCTTGGCCTCTTCCGCTGCCTCCTGAAATTTTTGTTCATCAATCCCAGGAACCTTCACCTTGACTGAAAGGTCTGAACTTTTGATGGTGCCGTCTTCAAGAGTTACAGTAGATGTTGTCTCAATAGAATCAGGAGTAAACCCAGCAGCTCCAAGAATAAAACTGAACTTCATGCTAAAGCAACCTGCATGCGCAGCTGCTATCAATTCTTCCGGATTTGTTCCGATCCCTTGTTCAAATCTGGATTTGTAAGAATATTGAGCTTGATCCAGTACTTTACTTTGCGTTTCGAGTTTACCAGTGCCTTCCTTTCCAGAGCCGTTCCATACGGCAGTTGCTGTGCGTTTCATACTTTGTATATTTTTAGAGTAATCATTTTGGTCCGGAATATTTCCGGAGATTAAGTGTCGGAATTCAACAAATAAACTAATAAACCTTTTACGAATGACGATTTCATGGAATGATTTTGAAAAAATTGATATCCGCGCAGGGAGGATCGTTGAAGTTACTGATTTTCCAAAAGCAAGAAAGCCAGCCTGGAAATTGAAAATCGATTTTGGTGACCTTGGCATCAAGAATTCATCTGCACAGATCAAGAAACTCTACGATAAAGAATCTTTATTGAATTCTCAGGTGATTGCGGTGGTAAATTTTCCTCCTAAGCAGATCGCCGACTTTTACAGCGAATGCCTGGTCCTGGGAATTTACACAGATGAAAAAGACGTAGTTTTATTGAGACCTGACCAACCAGTAGAAAATGGTTGGAAAATAGGATAACCAATGAGCCAACTGACCCCGGAGCCAAAGAATAAAATGATTGATCAATTTTCTACTTATTATCAGTCGCCAGTTGGCCTTATCAGGATCTCCGGTAATGATTCATTCATATCTGAAATAAGTTTTATTGATAACATACAAAAACCACCGGCAGATCCCCGCCGAAGACAACTTCCTACTCTCCTGATTCAATGTGCCGAAGAACTCATTCAATACTTTCATGGCCAAAGGAGGATTTTTGAACTTCCCATTAACCAGCAAGGCACAGAATTTCAGCAACGCGTCTGGACTGAATTGGGGTCTATAGCATTCGGAAACACGATTTCCTACCTGGAGCTCTCCCGAAGACTTGGAGATAGTAAGGCCATTCGTGCAGCAGCCGCTGCAACAGGAAGAAACCGGATTGCGATCATTCTACCCTGTCATAGAGTAATTGGTTCAAATAATAATCTCGTTGGATATGCAGGTGGCTTATGGCGAAAGAAATGGCTCCTGGAACACGAGGCAAAACTTGCTCATGGAGTGCAGACCCTATTTTGATAATTAGGCAGTAAATTGTACTCCGATTTCCTTCCCCAAGGAAACTGGCGACCTCTTCCGCCTATTTCAAAGATTTGGTAATGGTAACTTGATCATTGCCTATGAAAATAACTTGGTGCATTTTAGAAGAAATTCATGCTTTATCGAAGGCTAATTGATAATTAATCGTCAAACTTCAATTATACGATCCCACGGGGCATAATTATTATTCTCATTAATTGAACCGAGCTTTGTTGAATGTTGAAAACCATTTGGTTCCAGTTAAAATTTACCAATGGTGATTCATATTTTATGATTTGAACTATTTTCGACCATCATGATGAAACCTATTGTATTTGCATTCTTTGGATTATTTCTTATATCCTGTGGCAGCTCTTCAAAAAAGCCTGACGGCCCTACGGCCAAGCCTGGTGCCAGGCCCCCTTCTCCGGTAATCCAGGCTGAAGGATTTATCGTAAAGACCCGCGTAATGAGTGAGGAACTTGAGGTTCCGGGTTCATTGCTTCCATATGAAGAAACAGAAATTCGCCCCGAAATATCGGGTCGGCTTGTGTCCATAAACATTCGTGAAGGACTCTCAGTTACAAAAGGAACCACCCTCGCTAAGATATACGACGGAGATCTTCAGGCACAATTGAAGAAGCTTCAGGTGCAATTACAGATATCGGAAAAAACCGTTGATCGTTACAAAGAATTATTAAAGATCCAGGGTATAAGTCAGCAGGAATTTGACCTGGCGGAACTGCAGGTTAATAATCTCAAAGCTGATATGGACCTTGTGAGAGTTGACATTGATAAAACCGTCATTCGCGCTCCCTATAGCGGAAAGTTAGGGTTAAGGAATATTAGTATGGGAGCATATGTAACTCCCACTACTCTTCTTACAACCCTGCGTAAAGTGGATCAGTTGAAACTTGAATTTTCTGTTCCAGAAAAGTATAGTGTTGCAATGACGCGTGGAAGCCAGGTGTTATTCAGTATGGAAGGTGAACGCAATAAATTCAAAGCCACAGTTCTTGCAACTGAAAATAATATTGAGTCTAATACGCGAACATTACGAGTGCTGGCTGTGGTGGCAGCAAGTAAAACTGCACTGGTGCCAGGTGCCTTTGCAAAGGTGAATCTTCAGCTCGACAAAAATAATGTTGCCATTGTGGTGCCTACACAGGCTATCATACCGCAGGCACGCAATAAAAAAGTGTTGGTATATGAAAACGGCACGGCTAAATCCGTAATTGTTAGAACAGGCTTAAGAGATTCTTCCTTCATTCAAATTGAGGAAGGATTAAATGAGGGAGATACAATCCTTACTACCGGCTTACTTGCAATACGGCCCGACAGCAAGGTGAAATTATCAAAAGTCCAGTAAGGTGAATTACCAGGTTCGCATATAGTAATAAGATCACAGTGATTATTCACGTAAACCAGGAGAAGAGGTTATGAATATTTCAGAATTAAGTTTGCGAAGACCAGTTCTGGCTGTTGTCCTGAACGTACTTATCGTGGTCTTTGGGGTGATAGGTTTCCGATTCTTAGGAGTGCGAGATTATCCCGCGATAGATCCTCCTAACGTGAGTGTTCGTGCAAATTATTCTGGAGCGAATGCAGATATTATAGAATCACAGATAACTGAACCGCTTGAAAAAGCAATAAATGGTGTACCGGGAGTGAAGAATATAACTTCTTCCAGTAGCCAGGGCGTAAGCAGCATCAATGTAGAGTTTGAATTGGGTGTTGAAATGGAAGCAGCGGCTAATGATGTACGTGATAAAGTTTCACAAGCTGCCCGTTCTCTTCCTCCAGATCTGGATGCGCCGCCCGTGGTTTCTAAAGCTGATGCAAGCGGCGATCCTATTATTTCCATGACGGTTCAGAGCAATACCCGCAATCAACTGCAGACTTCTGAATACGCCAATAATGTTCTTCTTGAAAGATTGCAAACAATCCCGGGAGTAAGTAGTATACGCATTTGGGGAGAAAAGAAATATGCAATGCGCATCTGGTTCGATCCGGGAAAAATGAGCGCATATGGATTGACTCCAACCGATGTTTCAGTTGCTCTTCAAAAGGAAAATGTTGAATTACCTTCTGGAAAAATTGCTGGAAACTCAACTGAATTATCTGTTCGCACATTTGGAAGGCTTACAACGGAAGAAGACTTCAATAATGTAATTATAAAAAATGTCAACGGAAACAATATTCTGCTCAAGGATATTGGTGAAGCAGTGCTTGGTCCTGAAAATGAAGAAACCATTCTGAAGGAAAGCAGGATACCAATGATTGCCCTGGCAATAACACCACAACCAGGGTCTAATTATGTTGCCATCTCCAATGAATTTTACAAACGATATGAACAACTGAAAAAGGAAGTCCCTGCTGATATCAAGCTGGATATTACAATGGATCAAACAAGGTTTATCAAGCGATCAATTTCAGAAGTGGAAGAAACCCTGATCATATCTATCATACTGGTAGTGCTGATCATTTATTTGTTCTTCCGCGATTGGATAATTGCCATTCGCCCGCTAATCGATATTCCTGTTTCACTTATCGGTGCATTTTTTATCATGTATCTATCAGGATTTACGATCAATGTTCTGAGTCTTCTTGGAATTGTACTTGCCACCGGTTTGGTGGTGGATGACGGAATTGTTGTAACGGAAAACATTTTCAAGAAAATGGAGCAGGGAATGAATAAATGGCAGGCAGCAAAAGAAGGATCGAGAGAGATCTATTTTGCGGTCATAGCAACATCCATAACCCTTGCGGTTATCTTTCTTCCAATCATTTTCCTCCAGGGATTTGTTGGGAGATTATTCCGTGAATTCGGAATCGTGGTCGCGGGGGCAGTACTAATATCAGCTTTCGTGTCTCTTACCTTAACTCCCGTACTGAACGTCAAGCTAACAAAGAAGGTACACAAGCACTCCTGGTTCTATAGAAAGACAGAGCCGTTCTTCAGTGGATTAGAGAATGGATATCACAGCTCATTAAAAGGATTCATGCGTGTGAGGTGGTTAGCATTTGTAATTATTGTGGTTTGTTTCGGAATAATCTGGTTGATCGGCGGGAAGCTACAATCGGAACTTGCTCCAATGGAGGATAGAAGTCAGTACATGTTAACTGTTACCGCTCCAGAGGGCACATCCTTCGATTATATGGATCAATATATTGATTCCCTTGCCCAATTTATGCTTGACTCGGTGCCTGAAAAAAGAACTGTGATGACAGTAACTGCCCCGGGCTTTTCAGGATCAGGTTCAGTGAATACCGGATTTGTAAGGGTTACGCTAAAGGATCCTAAAGAGCGACAACGATCCCAGGACGATATTGTAAAGATGGTGAATAAGAATATGGGAAGATTTCCACAAGGACGCGCCTTTGCCATCCAGGAACAAACTATCCAGATGAATAGAAGAGGCGGTCAGCCTATTCAATTCGTACTTCAGAATAATAATTTTGATAAGATAAGGGCCGTACTTCCTCAATTCCTTGAAGAAGCAAATAAGAACCCGGTTTTCATGGGCGTTGATGCGGATCTGAAATTTAATAAGCCCGAGCTAAGAATAAATATCGACAGATTAAAAGCAAGTCAGCTAGGAATAAGTGTTGATGATATCTCACAAACCTTACAGCTTGCTTTGAGTAATCGCAGGCTTGGTTATTTTAACAGGGAAGGCAAACAATATGAGGTGATTGGCCAGGTGGCCAGGGGTGATAGAGATGATCCTACCGATCTTAAAAACATCTATGTCAGAAATAACAGAGGAGAAACCATTTCCATGGATAACCTGGTAACCATCCAGGAAGAAACAACTCCACCAACCATTTATCACTTCAATCGGTATAAGTCTGCAACGATTTCCAGCGGCCTTGCACCCGGAAAAACTATTGGAGATGGAATTGCAGAGATGCAAAAGATCTCTGATAAATTGTTAGATGAAACCTTTGCAACATCATTAGCTGGTGCTTCGCGCGACTACGCAGAAAGTTCTGGAGGGACCACCTTTGCCTTTTTCCTAGCACTGGGTTTAATATTCCTGGTGCTCGCGGCACAGTTTGAAAGTTTCATTGATCCTTTTGTAATCATGGTTACAGTTCCATTGGCGATTGCGGGAGCGGTATTGTCTCTTTGGATATTCGATCAAACTTTGAATATATTCTCACAGATCGGAATGATCATGCTTATTGGGCTTGTGACCAAGAATGGGATCCTTATTGTGGAATTTGCAAATCAGAAGCGAATGGCTGGCTATTCAAAAAGGGATGCGGTAATTGAAGCATCCACTGCCAGGATGCGCCCTATTCTTATGACCAGCCTTGCGATGTCGCTGGGCGCATTACCAATTGCTTTGTCACTTGGAGCAGCGGCAACGAGTCGTATCCCACTTGGGATTGTAATTGTAGGTGGAATACTTTTTTCTTTAGTCCTTACTTTATATGTTATTCCGGCTATGTACTCCTATCTGTCTTCAAGAAAAAAGAGAATTGAAGAACTTGACATCATGGCTCCTCCGCAACCTGTCACAATGAAAAAAGAATTGGTTGAGGGATAGAAGTTTGAGCGATTGTCCCTGAAACGGGAGAAGAAGTTGATGTATGAAAAAAAGAATGTTCAACATGAAAAGACTGGTCTTATTATTTTTTGCGATCGGATCTGGATTATTGGTCAACGCACAGGTTTTATCTCTGGAGGAAGCAATTGCAACCGCATTAAAGAACAATTATAATATTCAACTGGCCAGGATTGATTCAACTTCCGCAGCCCTGGATAATTCTTATGCTTATGCAGCCTTCATTCCTCAGGTAAATGGGATCTTGGGAAGAACCTGGAATTCAAATGCCCAGAAAGTTGAATTGCAGAACGGAACCAAGAGAGATGCAACGGGCCTTAAGTCGAATAATATAAATGCTGCGCTCAATCTAAATTGGACCCTTTTTGATGGATTGAGAATGTTTGCTGTGAGAGACAGGTTGGAAGAACTCGAAGTTCTGGAAGGTCTAAATATCAGGAACCAGATCACTGAAGCTGTTGCTTCAATAATCACCACTTACTATAACATCGTCCAGGGAAAACAACAATTAAAAGCTGTTGAGGAACAAATGAGCATCAATGCTGAACGGGTAAAGCTTGCCGACAAAAAGTTGTCGGTTGGATTGGGAACGAAGCAGGAATTGTTGCAAGCCGAGATCGATTTGAATGCACAAAAATCAGCGCAAATTGGACAACGCACTTCGATAGATCAATTGAAGCAGAATCTGAACTCGTTGATGGGAATTGATATCAAGACTTATTATGAAGTTCATGACAGCATTCCAATTAATACTTCGATTTCACTTGAAGAAGTGATCAGTGGAGCAGAAGGACTGAATCCTTCGCTATTGATTGCCCGCAAGAATATTGACATCGCGAATATTAACCTGAAAGAAGCGAGGTCTGGATACTTTCCGACAGTCGCTTTCAATTCAGCATACAATTTTACCCGTGTGAATAACAATACTGTTGTGAATCCTGCAACACCACTTTTTTCACAGAACAGGGGTTTAAATTATGGTTTAACAGCAAGCATTCCCATTCTGAATAATTTCAATACAAAGAGATTGGTAAGACAGGCGCGACTTAATATTCAATGGCAGGAAGTGCAGTTTAGTAACCAGCGTTTACAGGTTGACCTGGGAATCTATAATGCATTCAAGAGTTACCAGTATCAGAAACAAGCATTGCAACTTGAAGAATCTAATATTGAGCTGGCCAAAGAAAATGTGATGATCTCATTTGAAAGATATCGTTTAGGAGTTGGAACCTATCTTGAATTACGTGACGCTCAGCAAAGTCTTGAGGCAGCCTATAACAGACTTATCTCTTCTAGGTATAATACCAAGGTGGCTGAAACAGAACTTTTGAGGTTGAAGGGTGATCTTGTAAGGTAGACGCTGTTCAATTTGAAAATGTGCTAATTTGAAAATTTGAAAATGGAAGAATTAACGGGAGCTAATTAATATATTCAAAATTCTTAGATCTGGAAATCCACAATTCCTTTTTTCATTCTCAAATTTTCAAATTACCACATTTTCAAATTAAATAAGTTCTTCGCTAGTAAACGCAAGCGGCAGCAACTGACTTGCTCTTTCAATGACGATAACATTGCCTTCCATTCCACCAAGTATCAGTTTTATCGGAGACTTTAATCTTTCCTCAAACTCCTGCAAAGATTGTCTGCAGATTCCGCAAGGAGCTACGGGATGATCACTTTTGACCAATTCGCTCTTATAGCTAATGGCGATCATGGCTATTGGGATCTTAGGATAAATTGAGGAGGCGGAAGCAAGCAATACTCGTTCGGCGCAAAGTCCAACTGGGAAGGATGCATTTTCCTGATTACTTCCCGCCACAATTTCACCATTCGCCAATCTTGCTACTGCTCCCACCAGGAAGCGTGAATAGGGTGCATATGCATGTTGTGTTACTTCCCTGGCCTCATTCAGCAACCATGATTCTTCTTCTGGAAGTTCATCGATGGAGTCGTAAACCTGGTAGGAAAAACTATATGAATCACTTTTCATCTTTCAAAATTTGCCAATTCAATGGCTTCAAAAATTCCTGTTTAATTAATAGTTCTGAATAAGCGATTCCATCTCACCCCACCCTCCCAACTCATCCAGATCAGCCAGGCCTCTCCTACTATATGGTCTTCTGGTACAAAACCCCAGTAGCGACTATCCTGTGATTTATGGCGGTTATCTCCCATCATCCAGTAATAATCCATTTTAAATGTATAACTGGATGCCTCTACGCCATTGATGAATGCTTTCCCATCACGCACCTCCCATTTATTATTTTCATACACATGGATGAGAC
>CAWFMT010000007.1:0-461899 GCA_963817075.1 uncultured Chitinophagaceae bacterium
AAAAGTGCCACAGCAATCATGAAGGGAATAATCATCGATGACGAGCCGCTGGCAAGAGCCATAGTAAAAGAATACCTGGAGGATTTCCCAGACATAACAATTGTTGAAGAATGCAATGATGGGTTTGAAGGTTTAAAGGCTATTCAGCAACACCAACCCGATGTTATTTTTTTGGACATCCAGATGCCAAAGATCAATGGATTTGAGATGCTGGAATTGGTTGATGATCCTCCTGCAATAATTTTTACAACTGCGTTTGATGAATACGCAATGAAGGCATTTGAATCACATGCCGTAGATTATCTGCTGAAACCATTTAGCAAGGCGAGGTTCTCCAGGGCGATTGAAAAAGTCGTGATTCAGCATAAGAATTTACAACAACCAACAACCGCACTTCTGGACTCAGTCTCTGCTTCAACCCCACAATCAGAACGGGTAGTAGTAAAGACAGGTGGCAAAATAAAGATCATACCGGTGCGCGAGATATTCTACCTGGAGGCAGCGGATGATTATGTTAAGATCATCACCAGGGAAGGGAGCTTCCTAAAAAAGAAAACCATGGGCCATTTTGAAAAATCCCTGGATCCTAATTTATTTGCTCGCACTCACCGGTCATTTATAGTCAATATCCAACAGATAACGAGAATTGAAGCATTTGATAAGGAGAACCAGCTGGCTATCCTCATTTCAGGGGCCAGGGTTCCGGTAAGCAAATCAGGGTATTCACGATTAAAAGTTATCCTCGGCATTTAAAGCATACGGCCCAATTTTCCACGGGTAAGGTTTTTGCATCTGGTTTGGAAAAAAGAATATGAAACAAAATGCGGTTATCTATACCAGTTTGCTGATGATGGTTACCCTGCTTTCTTCCTGCGAAGTAATTACAGGCATTTTTAAAGCCGGAATGTGGACTGGAATAATCATTGTTGCCCTGGTCATAATTCTGATTGTCTGGTTGATCAGCAGGAGTAGGAAATAATCGTCGGCTTTCCAACTGGATCTGCGGTGGGACCATTTCTATGATTTTAGAGCTGATGATTCAGTATTTATGCGAAAGAGTATATTACTTCGCATTTTAAAAGCTGCTTATGACTTTCAACACTCATGCCATAAACTGGTTTGAAATCCCGGTTGCGGATTTTGATAGGGCTAAGAAATTCTACGAATCTATTTTTGATTACGAAATGCCCGAAAACCAAATGGGCCCTGCCCGAATGGGATTTTTTCTTTATGACTTTAAAAATGGTGGAAGGGGCGGCGCGATCGTTCATCGACCTGACTTTTACACTCCTTCAGATAACGGCACACTTATATACCTGAATTGCGAACCTGACCTTTCAATTGTACTTGGTAAGGTTGTTTCTGCAGGTGGAAAGGTGTTGCAGGAGAAGGTTGCGATTTCTCCGGAAGGCAATCTTGGTTATTGGGCCTTGATCAATGACACAGAAGGAAATCGGGTTGCCTTACACTCAATGAAATAGCCCAGACCTCCAAACGCCAGAAAGAAGTAGATTTATGAATGTCTCCTCTAGAAAAAAGTAATTCTCTATTCAGAAGATCTACAATTCAACTCTTACGTTTTCATTTCTCTTTTTTTCTCCTTCCTGTTTTCCTGTTTGCCTTAAGCTTACAAAAAGATATTAATTGGAATCATACTATTCTCGCATTCCTGATTCTTCACCTATTGGTATACCCCTCAAGTAATGGTTATAATTCTTATATGGATCGCGATACCGGGCCAATTGGTGGACTTGCCAACCCTCCCCCGCCTACAAAAGAATTGTTTTATATTTCTATAGTTATGGATGTGGTAGCACTGGCATTAAGTTTTTTCATCAGCCTTTATTTTTTCATTGGTATCCTTTTATACATTCTTGCATCCCGGGCGTATAGTTATCGTGGAATCCGCCTGAAGCAATATCCCGTAATTGGATACTTGGTGGTCCTGGTATTTCAAGGAGCTGTTGTGTTTTTTTTGGCCTATCATTCAATTTCAGTTCAGAAGGCGGAAGTTCCACTTTGGGGGATGATTGCAGCTGCTTTTCTTATCGGGGGTTCTTATCCATTGACCCAGATCTATCAACACAAGGAAGACAAGAATGATGGCGTTACCACAATAAGTTATGTCCTTGGGAAGCGGGGCACCTTTCTTTTTTCCGGACTTATTTTCTTTCTGGCAACCGTTTGCATGTTTGTTCTGTATAAACAATTAGAAGAATCATTCGCATTTTTTCTATTTATTGCATGTATGGCTCCAATGGTCTGGTTTTTTATTCGATGGATGATGAAAGTATGGAAAGACGAAGACCAGGCAAATTTTAAGAACAGCCTGCTTATGAATGTGCTGGCCTCTGTTTGTACAACAGTTTGTTTTCTCACTATCATAATTCTGAAAAATCTTGAGTAAAATAATTTCAATCGGCACCGCATTACCGTCATATTCGCATAAACAGGAGAATATTCTCCATTTTATGCAGAATGTATTTGCAATGAATGAAACCGATAACCGAAAAATCAGGTTCCTGTATCGGCAAAGCGGAATTGAAAACCGATATTCTGTGATCAGTGATTACAGTCGACCAATTCAGGAATGGAAATTCTATCCTCATACTGAAAATCTTGAACCATTTCCATCACTTGAGCAAAGAATGAATTGGTTTAACCGGTATGCACCGGCAATATCAGTTGATGCTATCAGGAATTGTCTTAATGGCCGGATCAATGAGCAGCAAATAACCCATTTAATAACGATCAGTTGTACGGGCATGAGTGCGCCTGGACTTGATTTGCAGATCATGGAACTAATGGATCTGCCGAAGACGATTTATCGCACCTCTATCAATTTCATGGGTTGCTATGCAGCCATTCATGGTCTCAAAATGGCCGACTCAATTTGCAGATCTGAAGAAAATGCGAGGGTAATGATTGTTTGTACAGAGTTATGCACCCTGCATTTTCAAAGAGAACCTACTCAGGACAATATAGCATCAAGCCTGCTATTTGGTGATGGAGCAGCCGCAGTATTGGTAGTCCCGGATTCAATGAAGAAAAAAGGGATCAGGTTACATAGTTTTTATTCCGAAGTTGTTTCAAAAGGGAAAAAAGATATGGCCTGGGAGTTGTCATCTTCTGGTTTTCAAATGACCTTGAGCGGATATATTCCTGATTTAATGGAAGAAGATTTTCAGCCACTTGTTGGCCGTGCGTTGAAGAAAGTAGATATGCAGGCAGAAGACATAATAAATTGGTGTATTCATCCGGGTGGCCGACGAATACTGGATGCAATTTTAAAAGGCTTGCGGTTAGAAGAAGGAAGACTGGATGATTCGTATAATATTTTGCGTAAATATGGAAACATGTCGTCTCCAACCATCCTTTTTATTTTGAAGGATATTCTTGAAAAACTGAAGCGAACATCTCAAACTGACCAGCCGATCTTCGGCGCAGCATTTGGTCCCGGGCTTACAATGGAAACATTTATAGGCTTATACCAATGAACAGCCGATTTGTGAACATGCGAAGCAATCCTAATTGCATAAATTAGGAGTTTATGTAAATTTTGAACCTTCAAAATCGTTCATACCAACCTGAATTATTAGACAACAGAGATATTCCTTTCAAGGATATTGAAAGAAATCTTGTAGAACTGGATTTCATCAATACTCATTTGGGAGGCCATGCCATTACAATCGCTGGATTAAAAAAAATCCTTTCAGGAATTTCCAGGCTACCGGAACCACTACTTATTTGTGAAATAGGATGTGGTGGCGGAGACAATCTCAGGGTTATTGACGAATGGTGCAGGAAAAGTAAGATCAGACCGGAATTTATCGGCATAGATATTAATGATGAATGCATTCGTTACGCAAGTGAAAAATCCAGGCTTGCGAATGCGAGGTGGATAACAAGGGATTTCAGAGATGTGAAATTCCAGCAGCAACCTCACATAATATTTAATTCATTATTCTGTCATCATTTTAATGAGGCAGGGATGCAGCAGATCTTGAAATGGATGGATCAGAATGCAAGAAGGGGTTTTTTTATTAACGACCTTCACCGGAATGCAATTGCTCATCATTCAATTAAACTATTGACGACACTTTTTTCACGATCGTATCTGGTGAAAAATGATGCACCTCTTTCTGTATTAAAGGGATTTAAAAGAAAAGAATTGCGGGATCATCTTGAGTTGGCAGGAATCAGGAATTACCAAATAGAATGGAAGTGGGCCTTTCGGTGGTTGATTACTGCTGTTAGGGAAAGTTAAAAATAATTTAACCGCAAAGACGCCAGGACGCGATGTTTCGCGAGGCCTTCCGTACCCTTGCGCCTTTGTTTCCTGGCGGTTAAAACTAGAAAATGTACGACTTAGCAATAGTTGGTGGGGGATTAGCAGGTCTGGCGCTTTCAATCCAGGCGGCGAGAGCAGGGTTCAAAACCATCCTCTTTGAAAAGGACCGCTATCCTTTTCATAGGGTATGCGGTGAATATATAAGTCTGGAAAGTTGGAAATTCCTCGAATCACTTGGACTAAATCTCTCGGACTCTGATCTTCCAATTATTAAGAATTTATTGGTGAGTTCTCCTAGTGGAAATTCAATGCAGTTGGCCCTGCCACTTGGTGGATTTGGTATCAGCAGGTATAAGATAGATCATGATCTGGCGATGCTTGCTAAGGACGCGGGAGTTCAAGTTTTGGAGGCAACCAAGGTTGATGAAATTGTATTCGATGGACCATATCATATCCTTCAATCTTCTGCAGGAGAATTTAAGGCAAGGGTCTGCTGTGCAGCAACAGGTAAGAGATCCAATCTGGACCTCAAATGGAAACGTCCATTTGCTAAGCGGAAAGCAAACAAGCTGAATAATTTTATTGGAGTGAAATACCACGTCAGGATGAATAATCAACCGGAACTGATAAGTCTTCACAATTTTAAGGATGGATATTGTGGCATATCTGCGATTGAGAACAGCACGGCTTGTCTCTGTTATTTAACTACAGCAGCAAATCTTGCCAGTAACGGTAATTCCATTAAAAAAATGGAAAATTCGGTCCTGTGTAAGAATCCATTTTTGAAAAGGATTTTCAATGAGGCGGAATTCTTATTTGATCAGCCAATAGTGATCTCACAGATAAGTTTTGAGAAAAAAAGTCAGATCGAAGACCATACTCTCATGCTTGGTGACGCAGCAGGAATGATTACTCCACTTTGTGGGAATGGCATGAGCATGGCCCTTCATGCTTCAAAATTGGCATATTCAGAGATTGAGTCCTTCCTTAAGGATAAAAATGACCGTGCTCAAATGGAAGAACGCTATTCAACTCAATGGAAAGCTTATTTTGCAAGTCGGCTCAGGGTGGGCAGGTCCATTCAGAAATTTTTTGGAAGTGCTTTGCTCTCAAACATCCTGGTATCAGGATTGAAACCTTTTCCTGGAGTAGGTAAATGGTTGGTGCGACAAACCCATGGGCAGCCATTTTAATATGATGAAATATCTTTTTTGCATTTGCATGTTGATAGCAATGTATCCTGCAGCTGCCCAGAATTATCATGCAGTGCAGGGATCTTCTTATGCAGGAGGCCTGGGAATTGCCAACAACCCATCTTCTATGCAGGCAACTCCATATAGATGGGACCTTAGTTTAATTGGGGCCCAGTTCAAAGCATCCACCAATATTTTTACGGTTTATAATTTCTCCGTCTTATCCCCCTCTCCTAATTCTTTATACTCCATTAATGGAGGCGATTTTGGAAGAAAAGGAAAAATGAGCTACAATCTCAATATTCTTAATGGCAGAATTGCTTTGAGTAGAAAAGAATCAATTGGATTTGGAGTCAATTTTCGAGGGTATGCAAAAGTGAAAACCGATCCTTACAATTATATTGATACGATCAATGGGATTCGGGACTTTCTTGACCTCAATGAATCTAACCGCAGTCTGAAAGGATCATTAATTGGAAGCAGCTGGATTGAAATATTTGGAAGCTACTCAAGAACTATCTGGGACAATTCTTCCACCCGTTTGAATGCAGGGATTTCACTAAAAGCCAGTAGAGGCATCTCAGGTGCTTTTATGAACGCATCAAACATCAGGTTTCAAAGACAGTCTGCCGGAAATCAACAATATTATCTCTTAAGGGATGGAAGTCTCAATTATGGGTACTCTTCTAATTATGACCGGGTGAATGACAGTAAATCAGCTAGTCAGAATACCCGCGATTTTATCTCGTTTACTGAAGGGGGATTAGCATTTGATATTGGAGTTGAATACATTCTCAAATCCCAGGCAGTTCCTACCTATAATGAGGATGATTATTATGATTATGAATGGAAGTTTGGTGCTTCGCTTCTGGATGTAGGACTGAATCAGTACAAGTACGGAAATCAAAGCAGGACTATTTCTGGGTTAAGAGTTAATTCTACTGATACCTCATTGGAGGAGAAATTTCGATCAATAGAATCTCTGGCGGAAGCCAATGATAGTCTTTCGACCGTTGTCAATTCCTATGCTGCCCTTGGAGGCAAATTCTCAATCATAAATCCATTCAGGTTGGTGCTGAATGCAGATCGATTTCTTTATGATGCATTCTATATAAATGGCGAAATATCGCTCAACCTTAGTTCCCTCGCGGGGAATAAATATCATTATGTTGAAGAGATGAATTTAATCACCATCACTCCAAGGTGGGAGACAAAGCGCTGGGGAGTTTATCTCCCTGTTCAATTAAATACAGAGGGCAAATTCTGGGTTGGAGGTGCTTTTAAGGCTGGCCCATTGCTCTTCGGGGTACACAACTGGGCAAACATTTTTTCGAAAAAGAAAATAACCCAGGGAGGTGCTTATCTCGCCATCGTATTACGGGCAAAGAATAATCTGGAAGGAAGACGTGACCGGCGACTGAATTGTCCCTGATAGAAAAACGATAACTGTGGCTTGTATGAAGAGTTTAATCATGATATGTCATTTGGCATTTACTCTGAATGCCTTTGGACAAAAAGAAACATTTTTTGTGTTTGACCGGGATTGGAAAGAAACAGAAATAAAAAAAGCTGTATTTCTAATACAATTGAAAACCTTTAATGATACAACCTGGGAGTGGAATTATTATAATATGTATGGCCCTATGATCAAATCTGAGAGAACAAAAGCAAGGGATGACGACGACCCACATGGTCGTGCTATTTATTATGATTCTCAAGGGTATATTGACTCAATGGGAACATATGAAAAGGGTTTGAAACATGGCCGTTGGACCATTTGCGGGGATACTGGAAAATACCTGCGCTTTGAAGATTATCACAAAGGAATTCTTACCGCGGTAGAGCAAATAAAAACGAAAGATAGCCTGCAGTACAAAAAAGAATTCCCGGATGAACGGAATTCTGAATATCCCGGAGCACTAAGTGGATGGCAAAAATTCCTCAATAAGAATTTAAAATACCCCGATAGGGCTGTCAATATAGAAGCAGAAGGCATCGTAAGAATAAGTTTTACGATCGACATTGAGGGCAACGTCATAGAACCCTTCATATCAAAAACTGTTGAATATTCTTTAGATAATGAGGCTTTAAGAATAATCAAGAAAACACCAAAGTGGATCCCAGCCTTCCAAAATGGCAAGTTTATCAGATCATACAAAATTCAGCCAATCGTTTTTCGCCTAAAATAATTAAACTTTCAATAAGTTTTGAAAGTTCAGTATTCTACACTAATTTTGGTTCATGAAATTAAATGAAGCCAAAAATCAGTTCATTTCTTCATGGGGAGCCTTCGGATCACAATGGGGGATTAACCGCACCATGGCACAAATTCATGCGCTATTGTTGATCAGTCCCGGACCATTAAGTGCCGATGAAATAATGGAAGAACTGAATATCAGTCGTGGTAATGCAAATATGAATATCCGTGAGTTGATCAATTGGGGTTTGGTCCAAAGGACTTTGCAGGCAGGTGAAAGAAGGGAATTTTTCACAGCGGAAAAAGATATCTGGAAAGTAGTAAAGCAGATTGTGAAGGAAAGAAAGAAAAGAGAACTGGAACCAATGTTGAAATTACTGGACGACCTCGGCGAGGTTGAAGGTGATAAAAAAGACAAGGAAGTAAAATCATTTCTGGAAACCATATCGAGCATAAAAAAGCTTGGCACCCAGGCTGACAAAACCTTCGACGTTATGGTGAAAGCCGATGAAAATTGGTTCGTGGGCGGGCTGATGAAATTCTTTAAATAATCAGAATCTATATAAAACTTTTTTATGACATCGGTACGAAAAATGGATCTCCAGGCACAGATTGGGCTTGGTATTCTAATGGTGGCATCGATCCCATTTTTTATCTCTTATTTATTTCTTATCGGACTATTTATCCTTGGCATCTGGCAATTATTAAGTGCTGGTATCAACACTTCACTCTTTAACAGAACAGGGTTAGGAAAAAAAATACAGATCTATTGGATTATAGTTTCGATAGACCTCGGTTTGTTTTTCATTAGCTGGCTCTTAAGTTCAGATACAAAAGAGAATTTTCTTTCCGTAATTGTATCCTTCGCACTAATTGCTGCTATAGGCATAGCGATTTACTATTTGATAATATACCGAAAGCTGATCACTCATTTAAAGTCGCGACAGGATATTAGTTGCTTTACAAAAACAAAATTCTAATCATGGCTACCAGGATAATTATCTATGACGATTATTGTCCGCTTTGCAGCTGGTACACCGGACTATTTGTAAAGACTGGCTTTTTGGAACAGGATGGAAGGAGAGAATTCTCCTCCCTTGATCCTTCTCTCTTAGCTATGATTGATAGTGAAAAGGGCAAGGCACAGATTCCACTCATCGACCTTGATAAGAAAAAGGTGTTTTATGGGGTGGATGCGCTTCTGGAAATTCTGGCTACCAAATTTCCATTGATAAAAACAGTAGGAAACCTAAAGTTTGTGAATTGGGGAATAAGAAGAATTTACAAATTGATATCATTCAACAGGAAAGTAATTGTTGGAAAAAAATGTGGAACGGGAAAATTTGATTGTTCACCAGAATTCAGCTTTCGGTATAGACTGATATTCATGTTGCTTTTCCTGATGTTTAATACACTGATGCTTGGTCCAATTCATGACCAGATCCTTACTAAACTTTCATTCTATCATTTAGAATATTCTGTATTGCAGCTTGGGCATTTGGTTTTTGTTGCAGTTAATTGTCTCCTCGCATTTTCCTTCCAAAGACAAAAAGCGATTGAGTATCTGGGGCAGATAAATATGCTGGCATTTCTAGCTATTATCTTATTGTCGCCTCTTTTGATGATAAACATGATGCTGGAAGCAGGGGATTTTTTCACTACAATTTACCTTATCAGTCTTACGATCTTCATTCTCCATGAATATATCAGAAGGATGGAATTCCTGAATATCATTTCTGAGCATCGAGTGATCGCATCAATCAATCTTGCATGCATATTTGGATTTATAGTTTTTGTGTTCAAATGATTATATCCTGAAACTCCAAACCTGCGATCAGCCGCCCCAGGGAGAATGGAATTAGTAATTAGGAATTGGGATTTGGGTAATAAGGTCCTCCAACCCTAAACCCGAAACCCTAAACCCGAAACTTTCTAAACCTTGGAATGGTAGTTGGTAGCTTTATAGAATGGCAAAGAAAACATTAGTACTTGGAGCTTCAAGTAATCCCGCCCGGTACAGCTATCTGGCTATCAACAGGTTAGTTAACCACCAACACCCCGTGGTTGCTGTAGGCAAGAGGGAGGGCATTGTGTCCGGAATACCCATTCAAAAAACCCTTCCTGAGATTGAAGACCTGGATACTGTTACCTTATATCTCAACCCTTTAAACCAAAAAATGTATTACGACTACATAATTACACTTAAGCCTAAAAGAATCATTTTTAATCCGGGTACTGAAAATGATGAATTAGCCGTTTTAGCCCAGAGGAATGGTATCAAAACCCTGGAAGCCTGTACTCTGGTAATGCTAGGCACGGGTCAATATTAAGATCCCAGTCGTTTTCTCCCATTCCAATTAAAATCCTTAACTCCTAAAGTATCCAATGAAGAACGTTTACAAGACGGGTTGCTTTGCAATCCTCATGTTTATAGCCTCTTCGCTCAAGGCCCAGGTTGCGCCTCCATTAAATCAGCAAGCCGCTGAGAAGCCACAACTTTTTAAGAGCCTTCCGGCTAAGATGCAATTCCATCTGAATAGTATTCAAGCACTGTTTTCCACGAAGACCTTAGAGAAATTTGATATCAAGTTGGATAACTCCCTGGCATTGGAGGGTACGGTGATTGAAGTTGTTCAAAGGAGTAAACAATTGGTGAGCATGAATCTTAGGTTAACCTCCTTCCCCGATGCATTATTCAACCTATCAAGAATAAGTGAAAATGGAATTGTCAAATACACAGGAAGAATCCTGAGTAAGGACCACGGAGATATTTATCTGCTGACGTATGAAAATGGCAATTATTTTTTCATCAAACAACAGCTAAAGTTCACGATGGTAGAATAAAAGAGATTTTTACTGTATTCAATATCCTTCTTATGAAACCCTTTAGATCCGTTCTTGTGATGGTCTTGTCTTTGATCGCCCTAATTGGTCGTGCGCAAGTACCAGTAATGAACAGCAATCCAACAGCTTCGGCAACTGTGTATCTTGATTTTGATGGAGAATATGTGGCCGGAACTTCCTGGAATTGGAACGGGCCTATTGATGCCCAAGCCGCTGTATTATCTACCGCAGCTATTACTGAAATATTCAACAGGGTAGCAGAAGATTATAGAATTTTCAATATAAATATTACTACCCAAGCCTCAGTTTTTGCTTCTGCTCCCTCAGGAAAAAGAATTCATGTAATTGTAACATCTACTAGTGCCTGGTATGGTAATGCAGGTGGAGTAGGATTTGTGGGATCTTTCACCTGGCCTGATGATACTCCAGTCTGGGTCTTCAGTAATCTCCTGGGAAATAACATAAAATATGTGGCCGAAGCCTGTTCACATGAAGTTGGACATTCATTGGGCTTACAGCACCAAAGCAGTTATAATGCATCCTGTTCAAAGACCGCTGAATATTCTGTTGGGCAGGGTTCCGGCGAAATAGGATGGGCGCCCATTATGGGAGTTGGATATTATAAGAATCTTACGACCTGGAATTATGGGCCTAACAGTTTGGGTTGCGGTTCAATGCAAGATGATATAGCATTGGTGGGAGGGCCCGACAATGGTTTTGGTTTAAGAACTGATGACCACAAAGATGTTGTTAACCAGGCAACCAATATCATCCTAAATGGTGTGACATTTTCAGCAGAGGGAATTATCAATTCAGGAGCAGATAAGGATGTATTCAAATTAGTATTACCTGGCAATTATAACGTTCGACTTACAGCAATCCCAAGGAATGTTGGAAATTCAAACGAAGGAGCAAATGTTGATATAAAAGTTTCATTAATCAATAAGAAGGGGGACACACTGGGAACTTACAATCCGAGTGATTTGCTCAATGTTGGAATGGATACCAATCTTGTGAGTGGCACATATTATTTGGTTGCAGAAGGAGTTGGAAATATAAACCTGGGGGACAATCTCAGTCTTGGATATTACTCCATTGCAGGATCATTTAATTCCGCTCTGGCCCTTAAGAAAATAAGTCTTGCGGGATTCGTTGATAAGGATATTCATTCATTGAATTGGACAGGAATTCCTGATGAACGCTTGAAGGAATTCGTACTTCAATCTTCAGAAGATGGAAAAAGTTTTAAACCATTATTATTACTTGCATCAAGTCAGTTTTCGGCAAACTATCAGCCTATAACATCCCAAAAATTATTTTATAGGATCAAAGCTCTGAGTGCGCTTGATGGCACAGCATACTATTCCAACATAATTGCATTGCAAACAGGAAACCTGAAAGGCAATCCAACTCAAATTACAGTGGTTAAGAACAGTCTTCAGATCAATAGCTTCGGCAACTACCCATATCAGATAATACAAGCTAATGGCCAGTTAATCCGATCAGGAAAACTTGTGAAGGGTTTGAATTCGATTCAATTGCCTTCAACACTTACTGGAGTATTTCTGACAAGAGTATTTACCCCGGATCAGACCTACACTGAAAAGCTAATCAAACAATAAATCCGTGCTCTTCTTCATAACCAAAGGATTTTTCGTTAAATTCGAAAAATCCTTTTTTCTATGTTATGGAGAAAATTTAATGGCGACCCGATTGATCTTCCGATTAACGATGCTGTTGAACATGCTATCCGCCGTGAAACAGAAAAGGGCTATCATCTCAAGGTTTGTATCGGTACAGATTCCCAGGTAAAAGGTTCCGAAACTGAATTTGCAACTGTAATTGTTTTTCTGCGTGAAGGACATGGAGGTTTCATGTTTATACACAACGAAAAAACAAAACAGCAATACAGTATTAAGGAACGCATGCTTGTAGAAGTAGCCAAAAGCATTGAGATCGCTTATGAATTGTGTAACCTTTTCACACGTTACGATGTGGACATGGAAGTGCATGCTGACATCAACACCAATCCACACTTCAAGAGCAATGATGCATTAAAGGAAGCAATGGGCTACATTCTTGGAATGGGGTTTGCCTTCAAAGCAAAACCCGAAGCCTTTGCCAGCAGTAGCTGCGCGAATAAGGTGGTTAATTGATAGACGAATGCAGAGGTCAGATGTCAAAAGTCGGAGGTCGGAAGTTAATTAGATTTTCGATTCACGTCTCACGAATTACGACTCACGTCTTGAGATTCTCATTCATACTCTCAATATGCTTCAGCAGTTTTTCCCGACCTGTTTTTTTTGTGGCGCTGGTTACGAAGTGAGGCGGCAGGAATTCCCAGTCTTTACGCATTTCCTCAAGGAATAATTTCACATTCTTGCTTACAACGCGTTGCGTTTCTTTGTCCGACTTTGTAAAGACAAGGCTAAATGGCACTTCCCATTTGCCTAATTGATTTATGAAGGCCAGATCGATTTTTTGGGGCTCATGTCTGACTATCGATCAGAATAAAAACATTGGCTAAATTTTCCCGCTTCCTTAAATAATTTTCGATCATTTGTTCCCATCTTCTTCTTGAATTTTGCGAAACTTTCGCGAAACCATACCCAGGCAGATCAACCAGATACCAGACATCCGATTTTTTTCCAATCGCGCCATGCTCTGGATCACCTGGGAGACTTTCAACTATAAAATGATTGATCAATTGTGTTTTGCCTGGAGCAGATGAGGTTTTCGCCAGCTTTTGATTGTCCATAAGCATATTGATCAAAGAGGATTTTCCAACATTGCTTCTTCCGATAAATGCATACTCTGGTTTATCAGGCTTCGGTGCCTGTTTGAAATCCGGACTGCTTATTACGTATTCTGCAGACTTGATGAGCATGGTGCAAGTTACTTGGAGAGTGGGAGAGTTTGAATGTTTGAGAGTTTGATTGTTTGAATGTTTTTTAACCGCAAAGGCGCAATGACGCGAAGTTTCGCTAAGATTCTTTACTTCCGACATCCGACATCTGACCTCCGACTTCTGACTTCGTTCTTCGTCTTACCTTCGCAGCGCATGGCTGAAACCTTACCACATAAGTCTGTTGTACCATATAAAGGATCAAAAGAGAGCAAGAAAAGGCAGGTTGCTGAGATGTTCGATAAGATTGCTTTCCGGTATGATTTCCTGAATCGTTTCTTGAGCTGTGGAATCGATATCCGCTGGAGGAAGAAGGCAATCAGAGAATTGGCAGATTTACATCCCAAGAGCATATTGGACGTTGCCACCGGCACTGCCGATGTGGCATTGTTGTTGTATCGCTACCTCCATCCCAGAAAAATCATAGGGATTGATATTTCTGAAGGGATGCTGGAGTTGGGTAGACAAAAGGTTGAGAAACAAAAGTTAAAGGAGATAATTGAGCTTCGGCAGGGCGATGCAGAGACAATAAACTTTCCTGAGAATTCGTTTGAAGCCATAACCGTAGCCTTTGGCGTACGAAATTTTGAAGACTTGCAGAAGGGATTAAGTGAGATGCTTAGGGTCTTAAAACCTGGTGGCAAAATGGTGATCCTGGAGTTTTCAAAACCAAGACGACGAGTTTTTAAGGGGTTCTACAATTTCTATATGAATGTCTTAGCACCTCGGGCCGGAAAATGGTTATCTAAAAATAAAGACGCTTACCAATATCTTACTGAATCCGTTAAAGCATTCCCTGATGGAGATCAATTTCTACTCATTTTGAAGCAAACAGGTTTTACCGATACCTATTTAAAAACGCTGAGTTTAGGAATATGCACAATTTATTGCGGCAGCAAAAGGATCTCTTGAACAAGGGAATAGTATTATTCTGCTTGCTTTTTACTTTTCAATCCATCCATGCACAGTTTCGTGATCAGCTTAATTTGCCCGATCATGATGATAAGCGTTATCATATTGGTATTGTAATCATGTCTGCAAGCAGTCGCTTTCAGATAAGCCAGCATCCAATGTTTCTTGCTTCAGATAGCGTTCTTGTCAGTAGTCCTGAAAATTCATCCGGCGTTGGACTTGGAGGCATGCATACTTTTCGACTCTCTCCCCGCTTTGAAGCAAGAGTGGTATTCCCTCAGTTATTATTCGTGAATAAGGCAATTACATATCATACTACGAATTATGCCGACGGAAAAATTATTGAAGAAAAAAAGAATATCGAATCGATAATGCTTGGTCTTCCAATTCAACTTAAGTTCCGGTCAGACAGGATAGGAAATTTTCGTGTATACATGATGGGTGGTGTGAAGTTTGAATATGACCTGGCTTCCAAAGCTGCCGCAAGAAATGCCGAAGACCTCATAAAATTGAAAGGAGCCGATTTTGGAATTGAGGCAGGTATCGGCTTTAATTTCTACATGCCCTATTTTATTCTCTCACCAGAGCTCAAGATCAGCAACGGGATCAGCAACTCACATAGCAGAGATGCTAATTTGAAATACTCCAATGTAATTGATAAGCTCAACTCCAGGATGATCGTGTTCTCACTGATTTTTGAAGGGTAAACGATTTCGGGTTTCGAGTTTTGTGTTGTCTTCTGACTTCCGACTTCTGACTTCCGACTTCTTTGTACTTTTATTTCGATGCAAGTGAGACAAATAACCAGCTTTGGCAGATATGGCTCCAGTACGAGTCTACCATTGTATAAAGACCATGTATTATTTGCGGGAAAGGTTGAAGAGAGATTTGAGTGCCATGAGCACCGGCCTGGTCTCGGATTGATCTTTGGATCTAATGAAAACGACCGACTCATTCTTAACGGACAAAAAATTTCAATTCCTAAATCACATTTTCTTCTGGTCAACAATTTCAGTCGACTCACAATTTCACTTCCAAAAACAGATTCACTTCATAGGTTTCTATTTTTCAATTCAAAACTTCCAGGGATCATCTGCTCAAGTTTGACCAAAACCACAGAAATTCTTCTTGAGGAATATGCAAAAGAAACTTATGATCCAGATTTTGCTTTTCTTGAGAGAGTACATCCCGATCTGCCGTGGTTAGAGCAAACCATGACTGCAATTATGAATGTTTCAAAAAGTTGTTCCTCATTTGCAGCGCTAAAAGCAGATTGCATGATTAGATCAGTTTTAGAATCGATCATAAGAGAAAATCGATCAGCCATTGTCCAGTCAGAGAATTTATCGGCTATCAAAAATCCAGCAGGATAGAAATCTATAAACGACTTCAGCTAGCTCGTGAATGGATGGAGTCTAACCTTGCCCAACCTCTCACCCTCGACAATATTTCTGCAATAGCTAATATGAACAGTCAGCATTTCATAAGAACATTCAAGCAATTATTCAAAGTCACTCCTTATCAGTACCTGATGGAAATGAGGTTGCAAAAAGCGAAGGAGCTTCTTAATAAATCAGAATTGAATATAACTGCCGTTTGTGGAGAGATTGGTTTCGACAGTCTATCTTCCTTCAGTTGGTTATTCAAAAAGAAATTTGGCCTATCCCCCATTCAATATAGGAAATCAACTTCCTGACGAGTGAATAAACTCAGCGCTGTTCAAAATTCTCAATTTTAAAGAACTCCATTCATGAATACCGCTAATAAATTGCATCATTAAACAAATGTTATGAGCAATTCTTTTGATCAATTCAAATTAAGAGTGAATATTAATGCAGACCTGCCAAGAGTATATAAAGCCTGGTCAACTTCAGAAGGTTTGGAATCCTGGTTTCTTAGAAAGGCAATTTTCAGGGATCAGGCGTCAAATGCATTAGATAGAAACACAGAAGTTGCTATCGGGAATACCTATGAATGGTACTGGCATGGATATCCTGATTCAGTTGTAGAAAAAGGAAGCATTCTGAAATCCAACGGTAAAGACCATTTCAGCTTTACATTCTCTTTGAATTGTGCGGTAACGATCAGGTTATCTATTGAATGTGATGAAACCTTAGTAGAACTCGTAGAAAGCGAATTGCCTACTGATGAACAAACAATTCTGAAGCATTATGTGGGAGATTCTAAAGGATGGCTATTTTATCTGGTCAATCTTAAATCAGTACTTGAAGGAGGTCTGGACCTGCGGAATAAAAAGCTGGAGCTTGTAAATGTAATTACAGCGTAAGTATTTAATCCTTGCGAAACCTTGCGTCTTTGTTCCTTGGCGGTTAAAAAAATAGTAAATGAAGCCCTCAATAATCATACTCTCGCCTAAACATATTCAACCTAATCCCAACATTGATCATCAAAGTATTTTCAGTGAAGGTTCCTTTCCAATGACGAAACATCAGTGAGCCATCAACAAATAAATTCTCTTTCCATTCATAGGAAACTAAGGTTGAAAGATTGAGGCCGCTACCTTTTACACCACCACCAAGGCTATATCCATAATCGCCCAGGCTTCTGCTCTGGCTAAGTTTGAAAATGTTTGATCCAAAGTTGCTATTGGTAGAATCCACTCCTTGTTTCCAGAAAATGAGCTTCACTTGCCCTGACCATTTCAGGTGAGGTTGGTATCTAACAATTCCTATCGCTTCAACAAAATTAGACCCGAAGGGATGAGCCAGTGGTTGGTTATAATGAGAATAATTGGACACGGAATCAAAATGTGAATATGTGAAAGGTCGAACGAGATTGATTTCCGTTTGAAGGTCTAGTTGGTTCACTTCAAATGCATCGATGTACTTGGCTCCAAACTGAAGGCCAAATTTATTTCCCCACCATCCATTTCTTGCCCTCAATTCCTTCAATACAAATTCATCCAGCAAGATTTGTCCGTAGAATTGCCCCTGGTGACCAGCATTGGCCTTGAAGTCAAATCCAACCATCGCATTATCCGCACTTCCGGTTTGTTGTTCCGCACCTCTTAAAAAAATTACAGGATTGAGATACGATAATTCATACTTATTCTTTCTTCCAAACACTATTGCCTCGAACAATCCCAGGTTTAACCAGGGAGTTACATTGATGCTGAGGTGATGAATGGCAGCATACTTTTTATCAAGGACCTTATTTCCAGCGCTAATGTTCACGGTTTGCGGCACCAATTCCATGAAGAGGTTGTGGTAAGACAATTTCCAGATCTGCGTTCTGATTTTCAGAAATAGATAACTATTTCCAAAATCACTTAGAAATAGTGAACGATATCCATTACCAATGAAATTCTTGTCATACCCAAATTGAAAATCAAAATACTTAGCTGCGTTGAAATATATTGAGCCACGGGCGTCAAAATAATCCACGCCAGTAGTCTTAAAAGACTTATAAAACCCAGTGCCGGGAACTGCATCGAATTGAGAGACCCGTCTTCTGAAAAACTCAGGTCCTCTTTCCTGGTTATCGGTTACATATGCATCAAACCCAACTCTCCGGCCAATCATTCCCCTTGCGGTAAGACCTTTTGAATTGAGAAAAACCCTTGCACCACTGGCTGTCTCCAATGATTGTTGTTGCTGTATTACAGGATTGATTGTCAGGAAAAAATCTGGTTGTTCAACCAGGATGAAATTGGCTTTATCCTTATAGAAAGTATTCCAAAGGGTCTTTCTGCTTACAAAGCTGTCTTTACTGCTTTGAACCCACTCCCTGTTATTTGCAAGAAGGCTACGGAGATTATGCCTGTCAATCTTTGAAAGGGTGTAATAATAATCATAAGGATAAAACCTGTTCAGAGAATCCGAGTTCTCAGCAATCTGTACAGCAGTCCTTCTGCTAACAGGCTTAAAGGTTGATAAATTAAGCTGAGAGTTTTCCTGCATCATGATCTCCAGCCTCTCCAGGAAATGAGCATGCTTGGATCCTTGCGGAAGTAAACTAGATTGAGCGAAAGAGCAAGCTGGTACGAGTATGCAAAAAAGTCTTGTAAGGCTTTTTAAAATATATTGCATGTTCAGTTATCAGTGGTAGTGATCAATTTGTGATATTGAGATAATGAAGCGGTCAAGTTATGCAAAATTACCTTATTAAGGATATATCTATCGTCAATGAAGGAGCGAGATTCCAGGGGGATGTTTTAATAAAGAATAATAGAATTGAAAGGATCGGTTCTGGAATTCAGACTACCCAACCTGTCACAGAAATCAATGGCTCGGGCAAGATTCTTTTACCTGGTTGCATTGATGATCAGGTCCATTTCAGGGAGCCGGGTCTAACGCATAAAGCAACGATCTATTCCGAATCTATTGCGGCTGTGGCAGGTGGCGTTACATCCTTTATGGAAATGCCCAATACCTTGCCCCCCGCCTTAACACATGAACTTCTGGAGGAAAAATATCAGATCGCCGCCCAGTCTTCAGTCGCCAATTATTCTTTTTACATGGGAACCTCAAATGATAATGTTGAGGAAGTACTGAAAACAAACGAGAAGAAAGACCGGGTTTGTGGTATCAAGATATTTATGGGATCATCCACCGGGGGATTGCTGGTAAATAATTACCTGACGCTTGATAGATTATTTTCCGGAAGCGAAGTACTCATTGCAACTCACTGTGAAGATGAAAACATTATAAGAAACAATATAGAAGAGCTTAAGAAAAAAAAGATCCAATTGGAAACAATTGACCATCCAGTTATCAGGAGTGAAGAGGCATGTTTCCAGAGTTCATTTTCCGCTATTCAGCTCGCACAAAAGCATGATACCAGACTACACATTCTTCATATCAGCACAGATAAGGAACTCCAGCTCTTCAGTAATATGAGACCCCTGAAGGAAAAGAGAATTACTGCCGAGGTCTGCGTTCACCATCTGCATTTTAGTTCAATTGACTATGACAATCTAGGTAATCTTATCAAATGCAATCCTGCAATCAAAGATCCTTTGCATAAGGCCTCGCTATGGAATGCTTTGCTGGACGACCGACTTGATGTAATTGCAACAGATCATGCTCCCCATACGCTAAGTGAAAAAGAAGTTTCATATGAAAAAGCGCATGCTGGCCTCCCTCTGATTCAACATTCCCTGTTGCTAATGCTCTATTATGCTGGAATTGGAAAAATAACTATTGAAAAAATAGTTCAGAAAATGAGCCATGCCGTGGCGGATTGTTTTCAAATCTCTGAAAGAGGCTATATACGTGAGGGGTATTATGCAGACCTGGTAATTATTGATCCCAACAAGCCAACTACCGTATCGAAAGAAAATATATTATACAAATGCGGATGGAGTCCGTTGGAGAATTTTACATTTCCTGCATCTATAGAAAAGACCTTTGTAAATGGTAACCTTGTTTATGATCAGGGCAAGGTTGAAACCAGTACCAATGGAATGCGGATGGTCTTTTCCCGGGAATGAAGCATCGAATCAAATAAGGAATTAATTTGAATGGACATTGATATCACAACATACAATGATCTCTCGCTCTTTCACAATGAGGAGGAATTTTCGGTCTTTCATAGAATAAATTTTACAAGAACACTTGCAGGAAAGTACTGGTTGCAGAAATTTTTTAATGACCCCTTTTCCGACCTGGAAAGGATCATTGAAACCCAAAAGATCATTGGACTCATCTTATCCAAAATTGATGAATGGCCAGGATTCATCACGAATGGAACCATCATGGTGATCGAAAGGCTTTATGATTCAAACATCGATTCCATTCCAGAAAACTCAAATAGCCTGAATGCATACACATATAAATTATTGCATGCTCCCGATTTTTCGTTGGTAAGGTACTCGCTCTCTCATTTTGCAGACTTCATACGGGGGTTTTACAGAATGATTGAACTGTTCGACAAGGAAAAAAGTCCTTCATTATTTCAGAGTTATTTATCCAGAGCAGCTGATTTGATGAAAAATCCAATCTTGAAAAAGCTGTCTGAAACTGAAGCCGGAAAGCCTTTATCTGCCCGACAGACTATTTTATTCGGTCATTATATTTTATATCGATTCAAACAACAAGGCCAGGAGCTGATAAATATTTATGGAAGACTGGATGCCTGGTTTTCCATGGCAGTTGCAATGCAAACACACAAATTGCAATTTCCCACATTCGCAGTCCAATCTTCTCCCTACATCAATGCGCAACAGCTTTATCACATCCTGATTCCCAATCCCGTGGCATATGATGTAGAACTTAGCAAGGATTGCAATTTTCTTTTTCTTACCGGAGCTAATATGGCGGGAAAAAGTACATTCATTAAAGCGGTAGGAACTGCTGTATTCCTGGCTCACCTTGGGATGGGCGTCCCTGCAGTTCAAATGAAGCTTTCACTGTTTGATGGTGTCTTAAGCAATATAAATGTTGTTGATAATATTGCTAAAGGAGAAAGTTATTTTTTCAATGAAGTTCAACGCATAAAAAATACAATTCTCAAGATCAACAATGGAAAGAAATGGTTAGTGCTTATTGATGAACTTTTCAAAGGAACTAATGTTCAGGATGCAATGAAATGCTCAATCGCGGTGATACGTGGATTAATTAAGATTCAGAATTCATTGTTTATTCTTTCTACGCACTTATATGAGATCGGAGAAGATCTCAAGCAGTATCCCAATATTGCATTCAAATATTTTGAGACAAGTGTCATGGAGGATCAGCTTTATTTTAGTTACCAGTTGAAAGATGGAATTAGTAATGACAGGCTTGGGTATTTGATACTCAAGAAGGAGAAAGTTGTAGAGTTGCTTGAGAAGCTGTGAGGAGTTATAATAAATCGAAAATTTAAAATTTAAAATGAAAAATGTAAAAAAAAAGAATTTCACGCAAAGAGGCAAAGTGAGCAAAGACGCTAAGCCTTTCGTATAAATTCGTGTAATTCGTGTTTCGAAAATGTAAAATTTAAAATGAAAAATGTAAAAAAAGGAATTTCACGCAAAGAGGCAAAGTGAGCAAAGACGCTAAGCCTTTCGTATAAATTCGTGTAATTCGTGTTTCGAAAATGTAAAATTTAAAGTGAAAAATGTAAAAAAAGGAATTTCACGCAAAGAGGCAAAGTGAGCAAAGACGCTGAGCCTTTCGTATAAATTCGTGTAATTCGTGTTTCGAAAATGTAAAATTTAAAATGAAAAATGTAAAAAAAGGAATTTCACGCAAAGAGGCAAAGTGAGCAAACACGCTAAGCCTTTCGTATAAATTCGTGTAATTCGTGTTTCAAAAATGTAAAATTTAAAATGAAAAATGAGCACCAAATTCCCACTCTAATCTGAATTTTCTATTCTTCTTTTTACATTCTTAATTTTCCATTTTACATTATTCTGTATTCATATGCAATGTTCAATCCTTGGACCAGCTCTTCCCTGGCTTATACATTTCCGCTTTATTTTTCATGACATCTTCCTTATAGAAATTTATTTCCTTGAATCTTCCTTGAATAAACATCTCCGCCTGATCAGTATAATGAGGAGAATGAGGGTCGAATGACTGTCCTCCTGTTATAACAGTTCTTGCCCTCAACCTTTGTCCAAATTCAACACATGCAATGAAACTATTCCCCGAAACTCCATACCGATTTATTGTATTTGCAGAACGTCTGGATGCATAGGAAGGCAACGATCCCCAGGTGCCAGGTGCTAAACCTACTGGAACACTTGGCAAGGAGTCATCAAATTTATCAGGAGTTCGCTGATACCTGTTGATTTTACCCCAGGGCGTCTTCCAGGTTCCATAAAGCTGCGTCAAAGAATTTAGAGATTGTCTTAGAAATTCAAGTCGTTCCTTACTGGTTGTATTCTGCAAGGTGCTGGTAAATGTTTCAACCACATTACTTGACTGTTCCGGAGTTTGCGCCTGTCTTGCCTTTGAAAGCATCAGTGTGCCCCATTCAATTGCCAGCGTAGTTGCGATAGATTCTTCATTGGAAATACGGTCCCAGGTCCGCAGGATATCAATTGGTTCTTTCAATAAATAAACTAACGAATCCTCAGACGACAATTGACCGTACGATTCAAAAAGTGCCGGTAAAAGAAGATCGAATGCTGATAGCTTTCTATTATATCCAACCTTTTCAATCAGTCCTTCAAGTGTGAGACCTCTCTCATTTTTTAGGAGTCTGATAGCATTAATTGCCCTGAAATTTTCACCATCGGGTGCCATATACCTGGGAAATTTGTCTTTCTCCGGGCTGCTCTCTCCAGCAGAGGTGAATGGAGTTGAATTACAATTTTGTATCCAGCCACTTGAAGGATTATATACATGAACAATTGAGTCCAACGGATGCACACCCTTCCACTCATTGGAACTTAAGCTTCCGTCTACAGGCATGGTCCAGTCAATTTCAGGATTTCTTCTGGGCATAAAGTTCCCATGCCAGTAAGCAATGTTTCCCTGGTAATCTGCAAAAACTGTATTGTTGGAATTATTCGCCTTCATATCCATCACTTTCCTGAAATCTTTGAATCCTTTTGCCTTGGTGCGAAGCCAGGACTGCATGAGTGAATTGAGGGATCTATTATTTTCTTTTAAGCTCAGCCATTCTCCTCCCCTGCTTCCCATAACTGGTCCATGATGTGTTGAATAGGTAGTAAATACTTTTTCTTTTAATACATCATTCTCTTTATAGAGGATGGATATTTTCTTAGTCTTGACAGGAAGGGTTTTTGAATCGTACTTATATGATAGAGAGGTTCCATTTCTTACGATTTGTTCTTTATATAGATCAGCCACATCAGCATAACTGGATGTATGCATCCAACCACAATACTCATTGAAACCCTGGTACACAAAAAATTGTCCCCAGGTCACAGCCCCATATGCATTCAATCCTTCCTCACTAACTATATGGACCTCTGCCCGAAAGTAAAATGTGACATGAGGATTAATATAGAGTAAGGTCTTACCATTTGCGGTTTTGGTTGGAGCGATCGCAAAACCATTCGATCCATTGGGCGCAATTTGATCAAAAGCCAATTGTCTTTTAGGAGTGGCGTTAATCGCAATATCCTTCGAGGAATAAAGCTCTAAGAGGTCCTGAGTAGTGAGACCACCGGTTTGAGTAGGCGCGATGCTTCCGTCAGTATATAATAATGGAAACCATGGATGGAATTTTTTCAAAACCTGGGGCTTTACGTTTGGATGCGTTACAAGAAAATAATTGATGCCATCAGCAAAAGCATTCAATAATTTTTTGAACCATTCAGGGCTTTTTTGATAATCCGATTTGGCAGCATTGCTGTCATAGATCAAGCGGATCTCAAGATCATCATAGATCGAATTCTTTCCCTCTATCTCCGAAAGTCTTCCCATCATCTCCAGGTAATTCCTTTCTACTCTCGGAAAATTTTCTTCGCATTGTGCATAGAGCAATCCGAAAACGGCATCTGCATCAGTTTTCCCATAGATATGAGGTACTCCCCATTTATCCCTGATTATGGTAACATTCTTTGCAGTTGCACTAAACCTGTTGACTTCCTGTTGAGAAAACTGCGCAGAAACAAAAAGAGGAAATAATATCAATGAACCGAATAGAAGTTTTTTCAGAAACATGCCCTTGATTTGATCGTAATTTAATCCATCTCAGAATTCCGGGTTTTTTATCCTTCAATAGGGACAAAAAAGCATATTCATCTGTTGATAGCATCATTTCTTAAACGTCACCATGCTCTAACTTCCACCCAACATCATTGGGATGCTTGCAAAAACCTTTGGGAGTGCCGTGTACGGAGTGGAGGCAATTACAATTACGATTGAAGTCAGTTGGACTGGTAAAGGAAAGAAATACTTCATTGTAGGATTACCAGATAATGCCGTCAAGGAAAGTATTCAGCGAGTTGATAGCGCTATCAAGTCGAACGATTTTTATATGCCCAGAACAAAACTGATCGTCAATCTTGCACCTGCAGATATTAAGAAGAGCGGCTCTGCCTTTGATCTTCCAATTGCGATGGGGATAATCGGGGCCTCTGAACAAATGAAGTCGCCTGAATTATTAAAGGACTATGTGATTATGGGTGAATTGAGTCTTGACGGTACAATTGGTCCAATCAAAGGAGCGTTGCCTATTGCAATCCAGGCCAGAAAGGAGAATTTCAAAGGGTTGATAATTCCACAAGCTAATGCACGCGAGGCGGGACTAGTTAATAATCTGAAGGTTTATGGCGTCAATCATCTGTCCGAAGTATTTAAATTTTTTGAAAGTGGAGAAACCAGTCTTGAACCAGTAGAGGTCAATACAAGAGATGAATTTTTTCATTCGCAGTATGATTTTGAATTTGATTTCAGCGAGGTAAAGGGTCAGGAAAATATTAAAAGAGCATTGGAGATTGCAGCAGCGGGCGGACATAATGCAATTCTGATCGGACCACCAGGGGCAGGCAAGACCATGCTCGCAAAGCGAATTCCTTCGATCCTTCCTCCTTTGAATTTACAGGAAGCATTGGAGACCACAAAGATCCACTCAGTTGCTGGAAAGTTGCCTGAGAATTCAACCCTCGTTTCCAAACGACCATTCCGGTCACCTCATCATACGATAAGTGATGTTGCGCTGGTGGGTGGAGGTGGAATTCCTCAGCCCGGAGAAATTTCATTAGCACATAATGGAGTCCTGTTCCTTGATGAACTACCGGAATTCAAGAGAACTGTTCTGGAGGTAATGAGACAACCAATAGAAGAACGACGGGTTACAATCAGCAGGGCGAAGATTGCTGTGGACTTCCCGGCAAGTTTTATGCTTATTGCAAGCATGAACCCCTGCCCATGCGGGTTTTACAATCATCCTGAAAGAGAATGTAGTTGTATACCAGGCACAGTTCAAAAATATCTGAATAGAATTTCAGGACCATTACTTGATCGCATTGACCTTCATGTAGAAGTCACACCTGTTTCATTCTCGGAACTTGCTTCACAAAAAGATGGTGAAAATTCTGAATCCATACGAAGTCGAGTGATAGCAGCAAGAGAGATTCAAACAGAGAGATATAAAGATCATCAGGGTATTTATTGCAATGCTCAAATGAGCAGCAGACTGCTAAAAGAGATTTGCATTATTGATGCAGTTGCTCAAAATCTACTGAAGGCTGCAATGCAAAAACTTAATTTGTCCGCAAGAGCATATGATAGAATCCTTAAGGTGAGTCGAACCATCGCAGACTTATCAGGTAGCAGGACAATTCTCCTGGAACACCTGGCAGAAGCAATACAGTATAGAAGTTTGGATAGAGAGGGGTGGGCGGGGTAGTTGCGAGTTTGGAGTTTCGGGTTTCGAGTTGAAAAATTTAAGATTTAACCGCAAAGAACAAAGGTGCCAATAAATACAAGGATTTCTGGCTTAACCTTGCGTCATTCGTCTGGGCTGTTAAATCTATTGATACCCTTTTGTGTGATGCTTCGCATATACTGAACTAGCTCCATCGGGCTATTGAGCTGCTACTTTATAGCGCAAAGTGCGCATATTTTGATGACAAGATTATCACACTATATCCTCTACCCTCTTCCTCCACTAATTATACATCCACTTTTTCTGCGGTCTTTAAAAATGAAATCTGTCCAGCTATAATCACATTCTGGGTCCAATTTCCCATCCCGACAGCAGGTATGGTAAAGATATCTTAGGATTATTCCGTCAGTCTTGTAGACAATCTCTTTATTAGGTTTACCCAGTATGACTATAACATCTGTGTATGATTTTTCTTTCAATTGAAATGAATCAATCAGGAGAGTTATTTTGTTAAAATCCCTTAGCCCAATACAGCCGAGACTATCTTTTTTCCAGTCATCCATTGCGGACTTAACCTTTCCGGTGTCTGGATTCCTTTTTAGTGACGTCCAATTAATTGAATGACTATTAGTGGATACAACCATCGAAAAGAAAATCAAACAAATGAACACTATCCTCGCTATCATTGATTGAATTGTCAATTTTACCAATTACTAATTTACCAGCTTTTGTAAATGCTTGTGAGAATAAGTCCTAAAGCTTTCTCGAATAATAATTGCTTACTCCCATACAACATATCCAAAAATAATAATGGCTATTAATGTCAAAACCTTCAGCCTGGTTTTAAAATATTTATATAACTGTTCCTTGCGAAAGGCAAAAAAGTAGTTCACTGGAAACCAACATACGCATGCTCCATAAAAATAAATAGGTTGGAATTCCAATTTTCTGCCTACCTCTAACCGGAGGGAATAAAAAATTCCAAATGTATAAACCATCTGTTGAAGCAGTTGTTTGAAATAATGAGGATGATTGTTTCGGGTTTCAAGTTGAACATTTAAGATTTAACCGCAAAGACACAAAGGTGCAAAGGGACGCAAGGGGGCCCAAAGAGGTGCAAGAGGCATTTTCCCTTATTTTGCGTTATGAATTATCTGAAGCAAATCGCTTTAATTGTCCTAATAATTTTATTATTGAATTTCATTAAGACGTGGGCAGATAATTCCGCGACGGTTTATAGTGTGTTTCTTCGTAACCTCGTCGCCTGTCTCCAACTTTTCGCATTACTCGGAATATCGATTGTAAGTTTAATACAATTACTCCTTTATTCAAGAAAAAGGAGGCCCATCAAATATGTTGCTCCAACGATTCTCTTTCTCATATTCTTAACTGTCCTTGAATTATTGACCGCACAGCTGCTAAGAAATCCAAAAGCTGCTCCCAATTTTTTACTTCCCGCACTCCAGGAATACTATGGCTACTATAACCAGAATTCCATTGAGTTCGATAAGAGGTGCTCCCAATATGATCCAATGCTGAGTTACACTATGATCCCTAATAAAGAAGTTGTATTCAGCAATTTTGAATTTGATAACCGATATCTTACCAATGAACTAGGTTTGAGGGATGACAACAATTCACTTAAAGCGCCGCCGATTATCTGTTTAGGTGATAGCTATACCCTGGGATGGGGTGTTGAGCAGGAAGAAACTTTTTGCAACAAATTACAAGCAAACACAGGGATGAAGGTTCTTAACGCAGGAATATCTTCCTATGGAACCGCGCGGGAATTAATAAACTTTACACGTCTCGATAGATCTAACCTCCGTTATCTATTAATTCAATTCTGCTTTAACGACACTACTGAAAACGAAGTTTTTATCAAAAACAATTATGTTCTGCCGATCATGTCGTCAATTAAATATGATTCCCTGGCTTCCAGCTTGAGATGGCGATTGACTTATTTTCCCTTCAAACACATTCTCACCTTACCTAGAACCTATTTGAGAACAATTTCAGAACCAAAGAACAAAACTGTTGCTCCACCCGAAGCAACAAGATTTGAAAGATATGCTGAGAATTTCATTAAGTCTCTGAGACAATTTTCATCCCGTAATGATTCATTTAAGATAATAGTATTTGGACTTTCCGGACTGAATGTGGATAGGGAAGGGATTTTTATGAAGTTATTACGGGAAAAAACTTCGGCTGATTCAATTGCGCTTCCTCAAATTGAATTCCTAAACATGACTCCATTTCTAACCAGCGAGCATTTTTATAGAATGGATAAACATCTTAATTTGAAAGGTCATGCAAAAGTTGGTGAGATTTTAAGTAATAAAGTGAAAGAAGAAAACCGTGGAAGATAATTGGCTATGATCAGACCATACAATAAGTTCAATTGGATCCTATTCAGCCTACTGACTGCATTTTTTATCATTTACTTTTTATCAGGTCGGAATGCAATTCCAAATTGGGATGAGGAAGCATCCATTGATATTGCCTTAGGCATACGGCCATCAGTAGAGCTGAATAACCTTGGACTGCCAATTCCAAAGCCCAGGTATGAAGAAATAGTTTCGGACACGGTATTTACAACATTGAATTATGAACGTTTGAATACCATGCCAAACGTCTTGCGGTCTGTAATGGCAGACACAAGTAATTCATTTCCTTATTATGCATTATTGCATTGGCTGATACTTGTCAGCGGCGTTGAGCTTGATACAATGAGGATGTTTACAATCCTATTGGCAATTTTGAATCTGATCCTCATTTTCCGACTTTCCTCAAGCATCTCAAAAAACAAGACTATCACCCCAGTTATTGCAGTTTTGCTTGTAGGTATCAATCCAATTTATTTTTCAGATGCATTCTTGATCCGGTCGTATATGCTTGCGCTTTCACTTTGTCTGCTGAGTACGACTCTTATATTAAACATGATCAGGAACAACCAATTCCAGTTATGGCGTTTTGTCCTTCTCGGGATTTTGTCAGCACTTGCGATCCTCACTCACTATTTCACCTTCGCAGTGATCGCAGCCAGTTTTATTTTCTTTCTAAAACCATTCAAAGAAGCTCAGCCTGGATCAAGGAAACATATTGCAATGAAGGTTTTCCTTTCATTAGCATTGATGACTTCAGTATTATTGATTTGGTACAATTTATCTGGTCCCACAGGAATAAAAAACCTTGGGCTCCATAATAAGGCATGGGCGGCCAGCAGTATAGGAACGGGCTATGACACTTCAATTCTCAGTTTTGGTAAACAACTTTTGAATTTCGTTGCCTTTTCAATTGGCTTTGGAAATACAGAAGGTACCCTGTTTAAGCTGATAAAACATTTCATTACATTGAGTTTCCTTTTATCAATGTTGATTATCTCAATCAAATTCTGGAATCAAAATAAACAGAGGTTGAACATATGGTATTTGTACCTGGTAATTATCGCTCTGACCATTAGTTCAATCCAGGGATTCAAGGCTGGCCATTTTATCAATTTTGAAAACAAATATTTGGTTTTCACTCTTCCCTACTTCATGATAGCAGTAACATCCCAACTTGATGATTTATGGTTAGGTCAGTTTAAGTTCACTGGGATTGCAATCGCGGCATTAATTACTTTGATTAGTCTCACCTTCTCCGTTCAAAAATTTCAGGAAGTACTGGCGAATCCAACTCCATCTTTTAAAAATTCTGATAGCAAACCAACGCCAGAAATAAATATCCCGCACAATGCTTTAGCATTCTCCAGGTTTTCAAGAAGTATAGTTTCCAAATTACAGCCTGGCGATACAATTATCTTTACTGATCGTGAAACTGCACACTTAATGAACTATTTCATGCGTGGTTTGAAGCCTTTTCCTCAAAAACTCCAATCGAATCCGGGAGATTCTAACAGGATCGTCTTGAAGTACCCGACTCACGAATCAGTATTTTATGTCAGGTAAGAATTTTAACCGCTAAGACACAAAGACGCGAAGGGACGCAAAGATTCCTGGAGTAACCTTGCGTCATGGCGCCCTAGCGGTTAAACTCCAACCCCACAACTCACCATAATTGCTTGTAATTTCACGGCTAAATTGTCATTAAAAGTAGTTTGACACGATTGTTGTGTAGTGGGATCAACTCTTAGCAGGATTTTATGAAGATATTATTTAAATACCTCCGGCCTTACCGCATGCTGGTGGTGCTCACATTGACACTCGCGGCTGTCAATATCGGCTTTTCACTCATTGATCCGATACTTTTTGGGAAGCTGGTAAACCTGGCCAATGATTATAAGCATTCCCTGGAGGCAGGCGAAAAATTTTCATGGGAAAGATATTTTGGCAGCTGGTCGTGGGGAAGACCCGGGGTCTGGTTCATTGTCATCGCTTCCATTACGGTGGCCATGATAAGCAGGATCGCAAAGAATTTCCAGGATTATTTCCTGAATGTAATAGTTCAGAAATTCGGAGCGAGGGTTTTCACAGATGGGCTCCAGCACGCCATGAAACTCCCTTACCAGGAGTTTGAAGATCAAAGAAGCGGTGAAACGCTTTCTGTTCTCACCAAGGTTAGAACAGATGTTGAGAAGTTCATGAACTATTTTATTAATGTTCTTTTTGGAATTTTCGTGGGGATAATCTTCGTTTTCGTATACGCGGCCTTGTTCATCCATTGGAGCATTCCGCTTGCCTATCTTGTAGGCATTCTTATCCTATCAGTCTTCACCAATTTGCTGAGTAAAAAAATCAAATCGATCCAGAAAAATATTGTTGGCCAGACGACTGCTCTCGCTGGATCCACCACTGAATCGCTTCGCAATATTGAACTTGTAAAAAGTCTTGGACTTACACAACAGGAAGTAAATCGACTTAATAAAAATACTTTCAAGATCCTTGGACTTGAATTGACCAAGGTAAAACGCATCCGCAGCATAAGTTTCATCCAGGGAACTTTTGTAAACACATTGAGGCAGGTAATCTTATTTATTCTAATGTGGCTGATCTTCCGGAACCAGATGGATGCTGGTCAGTTAGTCACCATGCAGATCTTTTCATTCTTTGTTTTTGGTCCTCTGCAGGAAATTGGAAATATCATTCTCTCCTATCGGGAAGCAGAAGCCTCTCTGAATAATTTCAATAACCTGATGAAAAAATCCCCTGAGCCACAACCAAAATTTCCAACGCATCTTGGGGACATCAAGGAACTTGTATTTGAAGACGTATCCTTCAAACACCAGACTGCCCAACATAAGGCGATAGATGGATTCAACTTCAGGGTTAAAATTGGTGAGACCATTGCTTTTGTAGGACCATCAGGTTCAGGTAAAACCACATTAATGAAGTTACTGGTAGGTCTTTACCGGCCCCAGGAAGGAAGAATTCTGTACAATGGGATGGATGAGAATTCTATAAATTTTGAAGATCTGAGAAACCAGATCGGATTTGTTACACAGGATACTCAACTATTCTCAGGTACCATTAAGGAAAATCTATTATTTGTAAACCCTGAAGCCACGCATGATGAATTGATAGACGTTATGCATAAGTCTGCCTGCCATAATCTTTTATCTCGTGCTGAAAAGGGACTTGACACCATGATTGGCGAAGGCGGATTGAAATTATCAGGCGGTGAAAAACAAAGACTTTCAATTGCCAGGGCATTGCTTCGCAAACCACGGTTGCTGATTTTTGATGAAGCGACCTCTTCACTTGATTCTCTAACGGAAGAAGAGATCACCCATACTATCCGAGACGTTTCCTCACAAGGAAACCAGATAAGCATATTGATTGCGCATCGTTTATCTACAATTATGCATGCAGACAGGATCTACGTGCTTGAAAAAGGTGACGTTGTTGAAACTGGCACGCATGAAAACCTTTTAGACGAGAAAGGTCTTTATTACGCGATGTGGAGGCAACAGATTGGGGAAAGAAAGAACAAGCCGGCTGCAATACCGCAAATGGAAAAATAGGTTTAATAAAAAGTTTGTTCCCTTGAGCATAAGTGTAACTTAGCGCAGGCTATATCCACAATACCTTCATATTTTCTTAAGAGTCCCTAACGTAGCTTGGCTTTATTCTTGAGATAATTCCTTTCCGCACGCACAAAATCTATTGTTTATGAAAAGAGAAAAGCATGACTACGAAGTAAAAACACTGGAAGCAGAACTTCGCAAAGAGAGTTATCGTTACCAGCTCGCCCTGAAAGATGGTGCAGTCACAAGCATTGTCACGGATATTGTAAAAAAGATTTCCGACCTCGAAGAAGAGTTAAAAACCAGAAGAGGAACTACAATAGGAGCACCACAACCTTAACAAACTTATTGACAAACAAAAAGGCTCCGGAAATCCGAGAGCCTTTTTTAGTTTATGAAAACGGGTTAGTAAGTATTATTATAACGTGTATTGTGTCATATTATTATTCTTTATGATAGTCTACAGTGGTATTGAAGGGGATATTAAGCTTTAGGCAAAAGTTCCTGCCCATGTTAAAAACCCCCCTTCTTCCATTTGAATTGTTTTGAGGACCATATTTTAAACGGCTAAGGTGATTTTGATAAGCCAGGTTGGTTAAATTATTTGCCGATAAAGCGATTGACACCAGGGTATTTCCATTCCCATTAACAAATTGCCACCCAAGTCCCGCATTCAATAATGAATAACCCGAAGTCTTTGTTTCTGAATTGAATCCCGTAAATGGTTTGTTTTTTGAAAATGTATTATCGATTTGAAAATTGATATAGAAGTTCCTGACAGTTTTAGCTTTTTCATAAAACACTCCCCGAATCTCACTCAAGACTCTTGCAGCAGGAATTGAGGGCAGATTTTTACTCCCATCCTGTTCTTTACTGAGTACTCCTCGAACAAAGGAAAAAGAATTCTCAATATGCAGCCAGTCCAATGGATGGGGATGAATATCAAGATTCATCTCAGCCCCGTACAAATGAACATTTTGCTGATCGAATCGGAATGCAAAAAATTCTTCTCCATTCTGAAGTATTGTAGAATCAGATCCATTACTTGATACAAGTCGTCTGTAATAGATAAAGTTGTTGAGAGCATTGTAAAAAAGATTCAAATCAAAAGAAAGATGTTCAGTGTTCAGGGTCAGTCCTCCATCAACCTGAAAACTTGTTTCCGACTTCAAATCAGCTTCTCCAAATTCAAACCGATTTGTCCCTTCATGAGCGCCATTGCTAGTCAATTCAGGTATAGATGGTGACCTGAACCCCCGCGCTATGTTCAATTTTAAGGTTAGCATTTTACTTGTTTCATAACTGAATCCAATGCTTGCGGAAAAATTGGCAAAATCTTTTTTTAGATGAAGAAATTTAAGATTCCCGGCCTCTTCATACCGGTCAGTATTAATTGAGCGGTTGTCAAATCTGGCTCCTGCGCTTAGGGTAAGTTTTTCATATCTTTTTTGAGCGAAAACAAAACCTCCGATATCAAAAAGCGAATATTCAGGTATCAGCACCTCTACACCTTTATTATCATTTCTTTGGTGCATTCCATTCACTCCCAGTGATGTTTTCCAACCATTTCTTTCATCCAGATGATATTGAATGTTATAATTGATCGTCTTCAGGTCAAAGAATAAGCTCTCTTCTTTAGGATCTAAAACATAACCGTATTCTTGCCTTTCATTTCGCTGAAGTCCCAGGGTTACCGCAAGTCTTTGCTTACCGATCTTGAAATTATTATCCACTACAAGTTTTGTATGGCGGATCTGTTGCATTGGAATAAAAGGATGAGCGGATTTAGAATCCTCATCTGTGGCCAATACTTCTTGTTCACTACCGTTCTGATTCAGGAGTTTTAAGAATTCACCGGTGAACGGATCTCTTTCACCTTCAACGATTCCAACTCTCTGGTTGAATTCAGTGTAATAAAGATGAGTAAACCCCCAGCCTTTGTTCACCCCCAGGTATCCACCATAATTTCCTTCTCTAAGTTTAGAATTGAAAACATATCCGTCATACTTATTCTTATAATCTGCCGCTAGCTTTAGAGATCCATACAAACCCCAAACAAATCCGCGATTGTTACCAGCAAGGTCAAAATGAAGTCCGCGTTGTCTGTTATTGGTCTGGTAAGAAGTAAAAATATTTCCTTTGAGCGTTGACTCAGGAGGTGGAGCAAAAGATATAAAATTCACTACGCCAGCAAGTGCGTCACTTCCATACATGATAGATGCCGGACCTTTCAGGACCTCTGCCCTACTTACATTATACTCGTCAATTTCAATCCCATGCTCATCACCCCATTGTTGTCCTTCCTGTCTGATCCCGTCGTTTACCACTACCACCCTATTATATCCAAGTCCTCTTATTATTGGTTTTGAAATAACCGGCCCCGTAGAGAGTTGTGTAACACCCGGAATTTTAGTTAGAGCATCAACAATGTTTGTTGATGGATTGGCAAAAAGATCCGATTTACTGATAATGGAGACGGGAATCGGAGTTCTCCTAACTGAAGTCGCGGCTGAAACTCCTGTCACTGTAACAGCTTCAGTTTCGGTGACTGAAGGCATGAGACTAAAATTTCTTTCAATATTCCCATTTAATTCAATCTGTTCAATTATTGATGCATGACCCAGGTAGCTCACTTCCACCAGATGCTTGCCGGCAGGTATATTAGTTATCCTGTAGTGGCCATGCTCATCTGCAATTGCGCCCGTTTTTGCATCAGGAAAAAAAATGGATGCACCGGCTAATACACTGCCCGTTTTTGAATCACTCACGGTACCACTTAGGATTACTCTGGGTTTAGGTACCCGGTTCATTGGCAAATCCTGGCCCAGAATATTGGGACAAGCATATAACAGAAATAATAATAGAGAATAGCAGATTTTCATTTCAGATCAGTTTGAGTTGTAGAAAGTGCGCAGAAGATTGTTCCCTTGGAAATGGAATTACAACTCAAATACAGGAGGTCCTCGCAAAGAGGGAAATGTGGTCGAAGGGGATTTGTAGGAATGAATAGGAATATTCTGCTCCTCAGAAAATTGCCTCACCATTGGAAGCAGCCTGGATGTACCAGTTGACACAAAGGGCGATTCAGCGACCAGGTTTTCGCAATTACATTTGAAAGATCTCTTTTCAATATGCAATGCATGTTCCTTTTTCGAAACATTATGCCCGTGGTTCGCAATAATATTATGTAATAACTGCTTAGGTGTAATGCTTAGCGTAAAAACGAAGAACAGCATTGTGCTGATGCACTTCCTTATGGTAACTGTGTATCCCAATTTTAATGCTACGGACTTGCAAATTGCGTCAATTATCCTGAACCACAAAAAAGAGGTCATGACAGACGTAACAGAAGAGGTTTGAATGTTTGAGTGTTTGAATGTTTTCTTGGCGCCGCCTTGCGTCTTTGCGCCAGCCCTATGTGACTAGGTGTTTCTTCTCTCTATATGACTATGTGTTTAATTATTCTTAGGTTAAAATATGAACCACATAGACACATAGTAACATAGCCGCATAGTAGAAAAGATTAGAAGAAAGAAAGTATTGCTCGCAAAGAGCCTTATGTGACCATGTGTTTTCTTCTCTCTATGTGACTATGTGTTTAATTATTCTTGGGTTAAAATATGAATCAAATAGACACATAGTAACATAGTCACATAGTAGAAAATATCTTATGTACGAATGCGTTTTCTAAATACCTCTACGTTAACTCTGCGTTCTCTATTTCGCCGGGTAAAAAAATTAACTACAATAGTACTACCGTACTTTGAGCAAGGCCTTCACCTGCTGGGTTGTTCCATTTTGAAGTCTTGCATAATACACTCCGGTTGGAAGACCATAACTATTGAAAGAAAGAGTATATGTCCCCGGAACGTATTCTTTGTCGGTGAGAATCTTAATCACTCTTCCCATCGTATCGATCACCTGCACCAATGAATGTCCTCCTTCAGTTCTGAAAGTGATTTTCGTGGACTCTACAAAAGGATTGGGATATGCAACTATCAGTTCGTCACCTGAATTGTTTATCACATCATCCAGTCCTGTTGACATGCAACCACTACTGGTACAGAGCTGTACTTCCTGAAAATTCTTCAACATCACAGTTTGAAGGTCGGTAGCATTCACGCAGAACCATTGCTTAAGTAAAGAGGCATAAATACTTCTGAAATCATATTGGAAAGGAATATTGTCGTTTACAGATACATTGGTAGGGATTGTTGGATTATCACCAATTACTCCTGATTTTACCTGATGCCCGAATACAAACATTGGAGCCGCTGCCCCATGGTCTGTACCAATACTGGAGTTTGATTTAATTCTTCTTCCAAATTCAGAGAAAGTCAATCCCGCAACCCGGTTTTCAATGCCCTGGAGTTTGCAATCGTCCATAAAAGCCTTGATGGCATCAGAAACTCTTTGAAGTAGTGTGGCATGGGTTCCAATAGTAGTATCAGTTGCAGTTACCTGGCTGGAATGCGTATCGAAGCCTCCGAAACTTACCATGTAGATCCTCGTTTTTAAACCTCCCTTGATAAGTCGTGCGACTATCTTAAGTTGATCAGCGAGAGAATTTTGAGTTGGATAGGTTGCCTGTTGCGTAACCTTGGCTGCTGCATCTTTTATGACAGTGGCATATTGCTGCGTTTGTTGAGTAACCAATCTTATATAGGTCAATTCTTTCCCCCAAGGTGTATTAGGAGCAGGATCGAGAGTACCATTAATGAGATTATAAAAATTAGTGGGATCTGAAATACTCATTCCCATATTCACAGCAGGTCCCTGCATTGTAAGTGAGGTAACGGATCCTATCTGTATTGCAAGCGGATCAGGCATAACTGAATTTGGGAATCCATTTGGAAAATTGGGATACTCAACATTGAGGTATCGGCCGGCCCAACCACTAACTACAACATCACTGCTTTCAGAAGCACTCATCCATATGTCGGTTGCACGGAAATGAGAAAAATTGGGACTTGGATAACCCACTGCCTGCACGACAGCGAGATGTCCTGAATTGTAAAGGCTTTGAAGTCCGGTCATTGATGGATGCAATCCGGTTTTTGCATTACCTGAAAGAGATAACACTTTATTCTGAGGTATGGCAATGTTTGATCTGGCATTAAAATAAGCGCTGTAGTTTTCAATCGGAATAACCATATTGAGGCCGTCATTTCCACCATTCAATTGAATTATAACAAGAACATGATCTGTCTCTGTAGTTGATCCCAATAATGAAAACAGCGGAGAGTTTGCATTATAAGCCTTCACAGAATAGCCATTCAGGATGGCGGGTAAAATCGTTGTGGCCGGGATGCCTGCTCGAAGAAAATCTCGACGCTTCATGATAATTGTTTTAATCAGGCCAATTGGTATTCTGACAGATTCATGAAATATTTATATAGATCCCGCAAGCGCTGGTAAACAGATTGATAGGCACTATTGTCTGTGGGATTGGCAATGTGAGCATTCCACGCATTGCTCCAATAATAATCCTGGTCTTGTCCACTCAAAAGAATTGATCGCTTGATAGATTGCTTTGAAGCATCCGAAAGTGGAACGCGATATAGAATTTCGAGTGATTCATTAATAAGGACATTAGGATCGCCTGGATTTGAGAGAGTCTTCGCAAAGCCAACCGGATCAACTACGATCTTTTGATTATTTCTGCTGTACCCACTTGTTACGAGTTGGTCAGTAAGCCTGTTTCTCTTCGGCAAAGTGTCTGAATTGATCCAGATCTCATAGTACTGTGGTTCCTGATAGTAGGGTGCCCATCCTGATACGCTGGGAGGGTCGCCAAGATTTAACTGGTGCGCTGCTGCCTGACTGCGAATGTAATCCCACATATTATATGCGTTCACGTAATCAGATGCAGCAGGAAAAGCTATATTGAATTCCCTGCACATTCCAATTGCATTGTCAATGGGATTCTTGATTATACATCCCTGGTTGAGTACGTCAAAAAAGTGTTCACTCTTCAATAAAGTTGCAAGAACTGGTTTGATCTCCCAATTTGAGCGAAACATTTGCGCCAGAGGATTGATAACATTTGCTTCAGTTGCTGCATCAATTGTGTAGTAGCAGAACCAACGATAGATTTTTTTGACTATAAACTTTGAGACCTCCACCTGCTTGCTGAAGATCATATCCAATAGATCATTCAACTCAGTATCACCAGCTGTTGCCCCAGTTCTGCCTGTAATGACCTTGCTGTTGAAAAAAGTAGAGAAGGTCTTGTTGCCAGTATCATGCTTTGTTTGATCAAAGTAGGAGAAATTGTTATTACCCGAGGTATTGATCCTCCATCCCGTCAACACCCTTGCCGCTTGCTTTACATCATCTTCAGTATAATTTGGATTATTCTCCTTTCCAAGTGTAAACAGTTCCTGCAATTCCCTGCTGTAATTTTCATCAGGTGCAGCATTGGAATTAAGATATCCATTCAAATACCTTAGCATGCCGGTGTCCAGTGTAATTGCTTTCACGAACTGCTTAAAATTACCAAGTGCATTTTGCCGCAGAATTATGTTATTCTGATAGCACCAAATAGCCCGGCCTATATCCGCAGTTTCCGTTGCGAAATGATTATGCCAGAACAGAACCATTTTTTCCAGGATATTTCTTTGCTGGTTGAGCATTAAACCTGTCCACCAGCTTTTGAGGGATGTTATCCTTCTTGAATTGGCTGTTCCATCATTTGTATTGATCAGGACCCAGGTTTGTCCCTGCGGTATTGTTGTCTCAGGATCTCCTGCAGTAATATTTGTGTTATCATAATTTTTCACCGGTGGACTTGGAGCCGCAGCGGGAACTGTAAGCAATTCATCAACAGATTGGCTAACACTCCTGACTCTGAAATAATCAATATCCGTTTTCCTGGCTCCGAACATAGTTCGCTTGAGAAGATGTGCTATTTCGTTAGTTCCCCAATTGCCGGTGTAGAGATTCAATCCTGAGGTAATGCCCCTCACATCCCTGATTGATAGAGGAATAGATGGAGAGAGAGGTTTCTTATTCCTTTGTGAGAAAAAGGATCGACGATCCATAAGCAGAGATTAAGTTTGGGAATGAACTTCTGATACTAAATTTAACGAAAGGTTTAACCGTTTAAAAGATATCACCCAATCATTTTCAATTGTAATCAGTGTAATAACTGTATGGCATAACTTTTTTCAGTAGTTAATTATGAACAACCAGTTGTTATCCAAATCGATCCAGGTTCTTATTCTAATATTCCTGGCTGTTGCAGCACTGTATTTTGGCCGGGAGTTCTTGATACCATTGGCATTTGGCGGACTGCTGGCGATGCTTTTTCTCCCATTCAGCAGTTGGCTTGAGAAAAAAGGCCTGAATCGTGGCTTTGCCGCATTGATACCCGTTCTCACCTTTCTCGCCATTGTTACTGGAATAGTTTGGCTCATAGCATGGCAGGTTACTGACCTTACAAGCGATCTGGGAAATATGGAGAAGAGAGTTCAGGAAATGATCAGTCAATTGAGACAATATATTACCAATAACCTGGGAATATCTGTAAAACAGCAGGATCAGCTCTTGCAATCATCTTCAAGCGGGGGTTCCGGTGCTGGAGGTATGATCACAGGATTTGCAGGTTCAATGATGGGCATCCTCGTAAACCTCGTACTGGTTCTTGTTTATATTTTTCTCTTTCTTTATTTCAGGTCGCATATAAGAAAATTTATTTTGATGCTGGTACCCGTGAAAGAGAGGCCAAATGCTGATCAAACGATTCATGACGGCCAAAAAGTTTCACGTCAATATCTTACTGGTCTATCCTTAATGATCGTTTGTCTCTGGATCATGTATGGTGTAGGTTTCTCAATCACCGGAGTAAGGAATGCCATTTTTTTTGCAATACTCTGCGGTCTGCTTGAAATAGTCCCATTTGTAGGAAATTTAATAGGTACCACGCTCACAGTTCTCATGGCGTTTACTCAAGGTGGAGGAACAGGAATGGTGATTGGTATTATTTGTACATATGCGCTGGTTCAATTTATTCAAACTTATATTCTGGAACCACTTGTAGTTGGAAGTGAAGTCAACATCAATCCACTGTTTACGATCATCGTGCTTGTTCTGGGGGAATTATTGTGGGGTATACCGGGAATGATACTGGCAATTCCTATTACCGGCATCCTGAAAATTGTCTTCGACCATATTCCCGCATTGAAGCCTTATGGATTTCTGATCGGGGAGAATAAGAAAAAGAAGAAAGGGGGATTTAAGGAGAAGGTGCGTGGGTGGTTCAAATGAAGCAAAGATTATTAACCGCAAAGGAACAAAGACGCAAGGGTGCGCCAGGAGACCGAACATTTTCAATCTTTCATACTAAGTTTTTTCACCGCAGAGCGTGAAATTCCTCTTTTTACATTTTTAATTTTTCATTTTAAATTATTCCTAAGCCTTCTTCGCCGTCGAAAACTTATTTATTACTGGTCCTAATTTGCGGGCTTTTTTAGAGAGAAGCGATGCAGCCTGCTTAATAGTTTCTTCTTCACTCATACTTCCTTCCCGTAATTCTGAAACGTAAGACAATCCCATTTCCTTCCATTCTTTATCCTTCAATTCTGATTTTCCGCAAATTGCTACAACCTGAGCGCCCTTCGTTTTTGCAAGTTCACAAATAGCACTTATAGTTTTTCCTCTCAAACTTTGTTCATCAAGCTTGCCTTCTCCAGTAACAATAATATCTTCCTCTGAAACAAAGTTTTCAAGTCCGCTTGCACTCAGGATCAAATTTGTTCCCTTGAGAATCTTAACATCAAACCATGCCAGCAGGCCGGCAGCAATTCCTCCCGAAGCGCCTGTTCCCGGAATTAATGAAACATCGATCTCTGTCTGTTTTTTTATGACTGCAGCCAGGTTTCTCAATCCGCGATCGAGTAATTCAACCTGCTCTGGCTTCGCTCCTTTTTGTGGACCAAAAACAAAAGCTGCTCCCTCCTTACCGAACAAGGGATTATTTACATCGCAAGCCAATTGAAGCTGAACTTTGGGAATTCTTTGTGGTGGAACTATCTTATCAATATTCACAAGATTACCTCCTTTGGGCATAAAGGTTTTTCCATCAGCTCCCTGGAATGAAAATCCAAGTGCGGCAAGGATACCAGTTCCTCCGTCGTTCGTGGCACTTCCACCTAATCCCAGGACAATCTTTTCTGCTCCCTTTGCAAAGGCATGCTTTATTTGCAGACCAGTGCCGTAGGTAGATGTTATAGTTGGATTTCTTTCTTCTTTCCTAAGACTAGCAAGGCCACTGCAATTTGCAAGTTCAATGATCGCCATCTTATCCTTTTCATTCCATTCATAGGATGATGCAATAGGCTTTCCCACGGGATCAACTGAAGGCAGGTGAATGGTCTGTGTTTTAAGATAGTGCTTCATCACTTCAGCAAATCCATCTCCTCCATCAGACATGGGATACGTTACGATTTCAAGTTTGTCGTCTATTTCACGAATTCCGTCCTTGATTGCCTTACATGCCTCGAAGGTGCTGAGGCTTCCTTTGAATTTATCAGGAGCTACAATGATCCTCGTCATAATTGTTTTTAATAAAATAAAAGCGGTAACAATAATACTATCCTTAAGGAAATGCGAAGCTTATGTGATCGAAAACGTTTGCGTCAATAAAGTATTGAGTTTCGGTAGTGAGTATGCTTCACATCAATAAATTTATCCATTATCTTCAAAAAGGAGAGTTTAATTACTTATTTGGACCTCTGTCCTTTGACAAATATAGGGGCATTGAAACGGTAAAATGGAAAATGATGATATAAGCGGCTTTTTAAGAGTTTAAACCAACTACAGTTAACTGGTACAAATGAGCCCAATTCTTCTACTGCTTATAGGGATGGTCATTGTTCTTGGGGGTATACTTGTCCTTCGATTGCACCCAATTCTTTCCCTTTTATTAGGAGCCCTTGCGGTTGGTCTGCTCACGCCTGATAGCCTGCTCATGAAATATGCAGTCAGTAAGGGATTTTCACCCCAACAAACGAGCAGTTTACTTGATCAAACACTTGGTGAAAGAGTTGCGATAGGTTTCGGGGATACCTGCGCCAAGATCGGCTTACTCATTGTGTTAGCTTCAATTATTGGCAAGTGCATGCTGGAAAGTGGAGCGGCAGAAAGAATAGTGAGATCAATGTTGAAGGTTTTTGGTGAAGAAAAGTCCCCTTTATCATTCATGGTTAGCAGTTTTTCACTTGGTATCCCGATCTTTTTTGATACTGTCTTTTATTTGATGATCCCATTGGCAAGAGCAATGGGCGTAAGAATTCAAAAGTCATATGCCTTATTTGTTATGGCGATAATTGCTGGTGGCACAATGGCTCATTCATTGGTACCGCCCACTCCCGGGCCACTATTCGCTGCGGGTGCACTGGGAGTGAGTATCGGGTTGATGATAATTATGGGAACGATCATCGGTCTTATTACTTCAGCCTCCGGCCTCATATATGGGTACTGGTTGAACCGCAGGCAGGACGTTCCGCTTAGGAGTACCAGCGATACTTCGATAGAAGATCTGAAGGAATGGTTGAATAAAGATTCAAGGCAGTTGCCCGGATTCTTTCTCTCATGTCTTCCAATACTACTTCCAGTGATCCTCATCTCTGCCCAGACAATTGTTGCATCCATAAAAGGAAATATTTCCAATGAGGTCAGAGATTTTGTAAACCTCATTGGGGATCCCACAATTGCTTTGTTCATCGCAACCATCATTGCATTGTTCTTATTGATTAGGCAATACAATTACAAGCTCAAGGAATTAAAGAATCCAATCGAAGAAGCAGTTGGAAGCGCCGGCACTATTATATTGATTACTGCAACCGGAGGCGCATTTGGAACCATGCTTCAACAAACATCCATTGGCAGTTGGCTCGCCGAAAACACATCTGATTATAAGCTTGCGGTATTGCCTCTGGCATTTTTGATCACTGCAGTCATCAGGACAGCCCAGGGTTCTGCAACGGTTGCCATGATCACTGCCGTTGGCATGCTTACAGTATTCAATACTCCAGGTGCACTTGACTTTCATCCAGTTTATCTGGCAATTGTTATTGGATGTGGTTCCAAGATCTTCCCATGGATGAATGATAGTGGATTCTGGATTATTTGTAAAATGAGCGGATTTACTGAACGGGAGACCATTCGCAATTTCTCTTTTCTGCTTCTTGTCATGGGGATCGTAGGTTTGCTGGTCACCATGCTGTTTTCCAAATTATTTCCGCTTATTTAGTTTGGCCCTGTATTGATTAAAATGAAATAATGAAAATAAAGGAGCTCCGTGTTCATTCAATAGCCATTGCTGATCCGCCTCTCAGGAGTTCATATGGATTACATGCCCCTTATGCTCTGCGGAATATAATTGAACTGGAAAGTGAGGATGGAATAATTGGCATCAATGAAACATATGGTGGAGAATCACCTGCAGCGGCCTTGAATGCCCTGAAAAACAGAATTGTGGGCGAGAACGCCTTTCGTATCACAGGCTTGCTTAATCCGGAAATGAAATACAAAACAAGCGGCAATGAACGATCTCAAACTTTTTTGGTTCCTGGTGAAAATCCGCTTGATGAATCCAGTCGCACATATGCTGCAATAGAAGTTGCCTGTCTTGATCTCATCGGCAAAAGCATCGGAGTTCCTGTTTGTGATATAATAGGGGGAAGAGTTCGCGACAAGGTTGATTTCTCCGCTTATCCATTTTATAAACATGGAGGAGGCGGCGGAACAGGAGATGATGTTCGGGATGATGAATATGGAGAGGCGTTGTCACCGGAACAATTGGTAGAGCAGGTGAAAAAAATGGTTACTAAATATGGGTTTGGTTCAATTAAATTCAAAGCAGGTGTTCTGGATCCAGAAATTGAAATTGAAACTATTAAGCAATTATACAGCGAACTGGGACCTGGAGTTCCATTGCGCATTGATCCAAACTCTGCCTGGACTGTAGAAACTTCAGTAAAAGTTGGTAAGGCTCTTGCAAAAGAATTATCTGGAGGCGGTTACCTGGAAGACCCCACGGCAGGCCTGGATGGAATGGCCGCTGTTCGAAAAAAATTACTGGCCCTTGGGATAACAACTCCTTTAGCAAGTAATGTTGCAGTCACATCATTCGGTGATATTCCGATGTCTGTAGCAATTGATGCGGTGCAGATAATTCTTTGTGATCATCATTATTGGGGGGGAATGCGACAGGTACAACATCTTGCAAAACTTGCAGAGACTTTTAATATTGGCTTATCTATGCATTCTAATAGTCATCTTGGTATATCATTGATGGCAATGGCACATGTGGCGGCAGCAACACCTCATCTAACATATGCTTGCGATACACATTATCCATGGCAATCAGAAAAGGATGAAGTGGTTGAGGGAGGAAGAATAAAAATTGAAAATGGAAGTGTTACCATTTCAGATAAACCTGGACTTGGAGTTGGCCTGGATTACGACCAGCTTGAGAGAGGAAAGGAACGCTACAGGAAGAATCCATTCAGGAAAAGAGATGATGAAGCGGAAATGCAAAAGCATGTTGATCCGAATTGGAAGCGGGTTTTACCAAGGTGGTGACCAGACCCTGTAAGCGGTCGAGCGAAGCGAGACCCTGACAGGGTCACAAGAAAGGGATATGTTCTTGTTCGTAGACCCAGACAGGGTCACACCCTGACAGGGTCACACCCTGACAGGGTCATATTCTGACAGGGTCATATTCTGACAGGGTACTAAGGACCAAAAAAAACAAGGTCGGTGACCCTGACAGGGGCATACCCTGACAGGGTCTTAAGGATCAAAAAAAATCATATGGGAAATCTCAAATCAAGACTTCTATCAGGAGAAACTCTAAATGGAAGTTTTCTCAATCTTGGTTCTCATGTGACTGCCGAGATCCTTGGCAATGCAGGATTCGATTGGTTATTGATCGATCTGGAGCATGGGGCTGGTAATGACTCCAATATGTTTCAGCAATTGCAGGCCGCAGGTAATACAAAGGCAACGACCTGTGTTAGAACTCACGAATTCTCACGTCCCCAGGTTCAAAGAATTCTCGATTCGGGTGCCAGCGGAGTCATGTTCCCACAGATCAGAACGAGGGAGGAAGCAGAAATTGCAGTCAAGATGATGTATTACCCCCCAAAAGGAAATCGCGGTCTGGCAAGAATGGTGAGAGCGCACAAATTCGGGAAGATTACCAAGGAATATATGGACGGACTTGAAGAGAATCTCATTTCTATAATCCAGATCGAGACTATTGATGCCCTGAAAAATATAGATGCGATCGCTGCCGTTCAAGGAGTGGATGTTTTATTCGTTGGTCCGTCCGACCTTACGATGGCACTTGGGATTTTTGCAAAATTTGATCATGCAGATTATCAGAATGCAATCAGAACTGTTGCGTCATCCGCTAAAAATCACGGAAAAGCAACTGGTGTTTTGATGCAGGATATATCTGAATACGAGATGTACCATAAGCTCGGATATCGATTTCTTGCTTCAGGCGCTGATAGTATTTTTGTGACGAGAGGAGCCGATGCTATGGCAAAAGAAATGCAGAAACGGAGTGGCGAGATGAAACCATAAAGGTTGATCAACACTTCCTTTCATAGAACAGAAGGGAGTGCCTGCACACTTTTTTTTTCAGACCCTAAATAAAATCAGATGGAAAAAATTGGTTTTATCGGTCTCGGAATTATGGGAAAGCCCATGGCCCTTCACTTACTAAAGGGTGGGTATTCTCTTTATGTTCTTTCTTCAAGCGGGGCCGCTATCGACCTTCATTCTGAGGGCGCCATTGTAACCGAGAATCCCAAAGATCTTGCAGCAGAATGTGATATCATTATTACCATGTTGCCTGATTCGCCGGAAGTAGAGGCCATCGTATTTGGTGAAGAGGGACTCCATCATGGTATGAAAGCGGGTTCACTATTTATTGATATGTCAACCATTGCACCGGCTACCAGTATCAATCTGTACAACCGCCTGCATCAAAAAAATATTGAAGCATTGGATGCGCCTGTTTCAGGCGGACAAACTGGAGCAGAAGCAGCTACTCTGTCAATCATGGTTGGAGGAAATGAATCAGCCTTTCAACGAGCACTGCCTCTTTTTGGAAAATTGGGAAAAAATATTGTTCATATAGGAAAGCCCAGGATCGGGCCAGATTACAAAGGCCTGCAATCAGATCATTGTTGGAATGACTATACAGGCTGTAGCAGAGGCTCTGACCCTAGCTAAGAAAACCGGCGTTGATGTTGCAAAGGTTAGAGCAGCCTTGCTGGGTGGATTTGCACAAAGCAAAATCCTTGATCTGCATGGACAAAGAATTATTGATAGGAATTTCAAGCCTGGATTTAGAATCAACCTTCATAGAAAGGATATGAACATTGCATTACAAACTGGAAAGGAACATTCAGTACCACTTCCAGGATCAGCCATCGTAGCTGCGCAAATGGATGCAATTATTGCCAATGGTGATGGGGAATTGGATCATTCCAGTCTTGCCCTTCTGCTGGAATCAATGGCCGGACTTTGAGAATTAAAAATTGAAAATACAGAAGTCCTTGCTTAGAGTTGGCTTCTTCATTTTGCATTTTTCATTTTACATTTTACATTCCCTCCGATGACTACAAACTCCTTCCTACTATACGGCGCAAATGGATACACTGGTGAATTGATTGCCCGCTATGCTGCGGATTATCAACTAGCACCAATTCTAGCTGGAAGAAGAAGAGAAGTGATAGAACCTCTTGCCGAAAAATTGAAATTACCCTTCCTTGTTTTTGATCTGGAAGACTCATCTGCTTTACAGTCTGCATTGCACTCAGTAAAACTTGTTGTTCATGCAGCCGGGCCATTTCGATACACTGCGCGACAGATGGTTGAGGCTTGTCTGCAAACCGGTACTCATTACCTGGACATAAATGGTGATATATCCGTTTTTGAGCTTCTCAGGGGTTATAGCGCCAGAGCAAAAGAAAAGGGAATAATGATCATGCCCGGAGTTGGATTTGATGTTGTTCCTACGGATTGCCTTGCTCTCTTGTTGAAAAAATTATTGCCTGATGCTATCGATCTCAAACTTGCATTCGCAACACTTGGAGGTGCTTTATCACATGGTACTGCCACAACCGTGGTAGATAAATTGGGAGAGGGTGGCGCAGTTCGAAAAAATGGAAAGATCATAGCTGTGCCATTGGGCCAACGAGGTCGCTGGATCGATTTCGGATCTAAAAAATTATTTGCGATGACAATTCCCTGGGGAGATATTTCAACCGCTTATACTACTACAGGAATTCCGAATATAGAAGTATACACAGGTATTTCTCCTCGCACCCATAGATTATTAAAGCTTCAGCCGCTTTTTAATTGGCTCTTGCGCACAAGCTTTATCAAAAATCTCCTTCACCGAAAAATAAACAAGAGTGGTCCAGGGCCTTCAGATGAAAAACGTGCCAAGGCAAAGACATTCGTTTGGGGAGAGGCCCGGAATTCTGCCGGACAATATGCAACAGCACGGATGACAACACCTGATGGATACACATTAACCATGTATAGTACACTGATCATCGCAAAAAAAGTACTGGAAGGAAATTTTCAACCGGGCTACCAAACACCTGCCGGCGTTTATTCTGAAGATCTTATTCTGGAAATTCCAAATGTTGAAAGAGAAATTATCAGTATACCGGCTTGAATTGAAAATGTAAAATTAAAAATTTAAAAAGAAGAATTTCACGCAAAGGGAGCAAAGACGCAAAAACTTTTCTCTGCGCTCCTCTGCGTTCTCTTTTTCTCCGCGGTAAAAAAAAGTATGGAAGATTCAAAGGTTCGGGCTCCTGGCGAAACCTGGCGTCCTGGCGTCTTTGCGGTTAAATAATTTAAAATGAATTCATCCCATCCAGGTTGTTCTCTTTATTTTTCATTTTTCATTTTGCATTTTGCATTCAACCTCAAAATGAATCAGCGTCGCGATACGCTTTGATCAAGGCCAACTCGCCATCCTTCCCAGGACCAGCATTCCCATGCTCCATCCCCATGATTCCCCGATATCCCTTCTCATAAATATGCTTGAAAATATTTCTGTAATTCATTTCCCCTGTGCCGGGTTCCTTTCTTCCAGGATTATCTCCAATTTGAAAGTATCCCACTTCTTCCCAGGTCTTATTGATATTATTAATGATGTTTCCTTCATTTCGTTGCATGTGATACATATCAAAAAGAAACTTGCATGAAGGACTGTTTACAGCTTTGCAAATCATATAAGTCTGGTCAGAATATCTGAGAAATAGATCTGGATTATCGCTCAATGCTTCAAGTACCATCACAAGTCCGTGCGGTTCCAGGATGGCCGACCCTTTCCTTAGGGCATTGATAACATTTGCCGTTTGATACTCCAGGGAAATACTTCGATCGTAATTTCCTGGAACAACAGTCATCCATTTTGCACCACAACGTTTGGCTACCTCTACTGCTTCCTTACAATCCTTGATCATTTTGTCGATCCATTCTTGCTTTCCAGTTGTAAGCGTAGTTGTCCAATGCCAGTTGTCAGAGGTGATAACAAAAACACCCATTGGCATTCCCAGACTGGCAAGCGTGTCCCCAATCTTCTTTTGCATTTCTGGTGTTCGCTTCATCATGCCGTTGTCCTCAATGGATCTGAATCCCATTGAATGCGCAAATTTTATCTGATCGATGAAATCTGCACCCCCAAGATTCTTGAACATTCCTTCGTGAAATCCATAATTAAGCTTAAATGGTTTTTCAGCAAATGGAAATTTGTTCACTCGCTTTGCAAATAACTCCGAAGGAAGAATCGAGACTGAGGCAGCCGCCATGGCTTGACCAATGAAATTTCTGCGTTGCATGATAAATTCGTTAGTGCTTAAATTTACCGACATTATTAATACTTGCTGATTGCTTCAAAAATTATTTCTTCTCGCCTTCTTGCTCTTTCACCTTTCCAGCAATGCACAATTGCGGAGATTTTCCTTCAGCCAGTCAAAAATGGGCTCCACTTTTAATCTGATTTTTTATTCTGAAGATTCGGTCCGGGCACATCAGCTTTCCATTGAAGCATTTCAACTTATTGATTCCCTCAATTTAATATTCAGCGATTATCACCCAGAAACTGAACTGAATAGGTTATCTGCTTCATCGGGAACAGATAGTTTTATGGCAATGTCTCCACCCCTTGCCAAAATTTTCCAATATGCGAACGAGGCATGGAAAAGCAGTAATAAAGCATTTGACATCACAGTAGGCTCGCTTAGCAGACTTTGGAGGAGAGCAAGAAAGGAAAATAGGTTTCCAACTCCAACTGAGATTGAAGAAGCAAGAAGGTTTGTCGGTTTTGAAAAAATTTATTTAGATAGTGTTCCCTCTCGCATTAAACTCCTCATTCCAAATATGCAACTCGACCTTGGAGGGATTGCAAAAGGGTTTATTGCAGAGCAGGTGGTTCGCTATTTACATTCCAGGAATATTAGTTCAGCCCTGGCAGATGCTGGTGGTGATATTTTTTGCAGTAACCCGCCTCCCGGAAAATCCGGCTGGAGCGTGGGATTGAATCTTCCTCAAAAAGAAGTGGAACTTTTTCGGAACAATATCGAATTGAATAATAAGGCTGTGGCTACATCTGGCCACCTATATCAATTCATAGAATTTCAGGGGAAAAAATATTCGCATATCATTGATCCACGCACAGGTTATGGGATCACTTCCGGGCGAAATGTTACCATCATTGCAAACGATGGCGCAATTGCCGACTGGCTCGCCACGGCCTGCAGTATTCTATCCATCGGAAAAGCAAAAAAGCTTGCAGTAAAATTCAAGGCAGAATTGCTAATCGCCACCCTCAAGGGAAACAAGCTAAAATTGCATATGACTAAGGGTATGAGGAACCATTGGAAAAATGGTCAGATCAACTGACAATCCTTATTTTTAAAAACTAAATTTCAAGGGTTGAAACGCGCTACACAATTGGTTCTTTGCATTCTTTCTTTTTTGGAGGCTGCCTCTCAACAGGATACAGCATTTCTTCCCTACAGTCAGAAAATTCCGGGAATAAATATTAGTTTCAAACTCGTACCCATTTCTTCCGGGACTTTTTTAATGGGAAGTGATGCCAGGGATAAATTTGCTGACAAGGATGAAACGCCAAAGCATTCAGTAAAGATCAGCGCGTTCTGGATGGGTGCTTACGAGGTGACCTATGATGAATACGAAGCATTTACTCAGGATGAAAACTATTCCCAAAATTCCGAATTGGATGCAATCACCCGGCCAAGTCAGCCTTATATAGATATGACATTGGGAATGGGAAAGGCCGGAGGTTATCCTGCCAATAGTATGCAACAGTATGGAGCCTTGATGTATTGCAAATGGCTTTTTCAAAAGACTGGGATATTTTTTCGACTTCCGACAGAAGCAGAATGGGAGTATGGTAGTCGGGCAGGTGCGACAACACCATATCCCTTCGCAAGCGATCTCTCGGACCTGCCTAAATATGCATGGTTCAAGAACAATAGTGGAAATCGATATCATAAAGTAGGTGAGTTAAAACCAAACGCATGGGGCTTGTATGATATGTTGGGTAATGTAGCAGAGTGGACGATGGACCAATACGATGAAAATTCATATGGAAAATTTCAACCGGGAACTTCTGATCCAGTAGTATTGCCAACCAGCCGCCATCCAAGAACTGTTAAGGGTGGAAGTTTTAGAGACGAAGCCGAGAAACTTCGACCTGCTGATCGCCTGAAATCAGATCTCGTCTGGAATCGGAGAGATCCTCAAGAACCTAAGAGTAAATGGTGGAATGCCGATGCACCCTTTGTGGGATTCAGGATTGTGCGACCTTTCATTCAACCCAGTAAAGAAGAGATAGATCAATTTTTCAAAATGTATTTAGATAACTAGGAAAGTTGGACCATAATAAAACATTCAAATAAATTAAAATGGAAAACAACTCACGGAGAGACTTTGTAAGGCAGGCCTCACTACTTGCCGGTGGCGCATTGATTCTGCCGAATCTTGGAAGATCAAATTATTTTTCTGGATCCGATGACACCATTAAAGTAGCCGTGGTTGGATGCGGCGGAAGAGGAACTGGAGCTGCTATACAGGCACTATTGTCCAGGCAAAATGTAAAACTGGTTGCAATGGCCGATGCATTTAAAGATCGGGTGGACAACTGCTACACCAGGTTGATGGCTGTTAATAAAGATGATCCTTCCAAAACTGTGAAGGATAGAGTGGATGTACCAGAGGAGAGAAAATTCACTGGCTTCGATGCTTATAAGAAAGCAATTCCGTTTGCCGATGTGGTGATCCTGGCATCACCTCCCGGCTTCAGGCCAATCCATTTCGAGGAATGCATTGCACAGGGAAAGCATGTATTCATGGAGAAGCCAGTAGCTACTGATCCGGCAGGTGTAAAAAAAGTTTTGGAAACAGCTCTCATTGCGCGCGAGAAGAAACTAAATGTTGTGGTTGGACTGCAAAGGCATTATCAGGATTCCTACCGTGAATTATTCAAAAGGAAAAATCTCATAGGAGATATTACTTCAGCCCAGGCATGGTGGAACAACGATGGCGTATGGGTCAAAAAACGTCAGTACAATCAAACAGAAATGGAATACCAGATGAGAAACTGGTATTATTTCGTCTGGCTTTGTGGCGATCATATCACAGAGCAACATATACATAATCTTGATGTAATAAATTGGTTCAAGGGCGGATACCCGGTCAAAGCCCAGGGCATGGGAGGAAGAGAGGTAAGAAAAGGAAAAGATCATGGAGAGATCTTCGATCACCATTTTGTTGAATTTCATTATGCGGATGGAACTGTACTGAACAGTCAATGCCGGCATGTCCCAAAAACAATGAGCAAGGTTGATGAGTTATTGATTGGAACTAAGGGGAGAATTTATTGTGGCGATGGAAGGATCGATGACCTGAAAGGCAAAGTACTTTATCAATTCCCTAATATTGAACAGGAGCGAAATCCATATCAAACAGAACACGATGAACTATTTGCAGCCATATCAAAAGGAGAATACAAATATTCAGATGCGGAAAATGGTGCTTATAGTACAATGACATCAATTCTCGGTAGAATGGCTACTTATACCGGACAGGTTATTGAGTGGGAAAAAGCATTGAATTCTGGTATTAATCTGCAACCGAAGGCCTACGATTGGAATTCACCACCACCGGTCTTACCAAATGAAGATGGGATTTATGCATGTGCTATTCCTGGAGTTACTAAGTATTCATTTCTTGAAGCTCCACCTGCAAATGTTTCGAAATAATTTTTTGCTATGAAATTCAGAGAGGCCACCGTTGCTGATATTGCGGAACTCCACAGGATCAGAATGTCTGTAAAAGAAAATGTTCTTAGAACTGCTTCCCTCGTGAAGAATGAGGATTATGTCAATTACCTAACTGAACATGGAAAGGGCTGGTTGTGTGAAATAGATCAAATCATTACTGGATTTGCAATTGTAGATACTAATGATAAGAATATCTGGGCGCTGTTTGTGGAACCGGAATATGAAAACAAAGGAATTGGCACCACATTACACGATATCATGCTTGAATGGTTTTTCAATCAGAGTACTGAAACCTTGTGGTTAGGAACAGCTCCCGAAACAAAAGCTGAAAGTTTCTACAGAATGAAAGGATGGATCGAAACTGATAGAAGGCCAAACGGTGAGATCAAGTTCGAAATGTCACATCAGCAATGGGAAAAAACAAGGAAAGTGCAGGAACAGAACTAAGTCATTTCAGATTTCTGATTTAATCGATTTTGAGATTTGTTTCTTTCTGACATCTGACCTCAGACTTCGGACTTCTATACCGCGGTTAAAAAATATTCGGCATGAATAAATTCAGCTTCACCCCCTTTCCAAAATTACAATCCAAACAATTCGACCTTCGCCAGCTTCGGCCAACCGATGCAGATGAAATTTATTTGCTTCGAACCGATGATGAGGTCAATAGATATCTGGTCCGACGAAGATCAGAATCCGTTGAGGACGCGAGACAATTTATCAATAAGATAAATACTGGAATAGAAGCCAACGAATCTATTCTCTGGGCAATTACACATCGAAATCAAGACGCAATTGTTGGAACAATCTGCCTTTGGAATTTATCTTCAAAAAAAAATTCCGGCGAGATCGGCTATGAACTTCTCCCTCAACATCACGGAAAAGGCATTATGCAGGAAGTAATTCCGGTTATTATCAATTATGGATTTGAGGTCATGAAGTTGGATAGCATCCTTGCAGAGTTAAGCCCGTTGAATCTGAAATCTGTTGGCTTATTGCTTCGAAATAATTTCAACCAAATCGATCCTGAAGGACAAATTGACGACTCAGTTGTGTATGTACTCCATAGATAGAGTGAAGGAATTTAACCGCCAGGAAACAAGACGCAAGGTTTCGCAAAGATCCTTGCGCAACTTAGCGCCATGGCACCTTTGCGGTTAAACTCTTAATTTAAATTTTCAATGATTCCCGCAATTCCCTGACCACCTCCAACACAAGCAGTCACGATACCATACTTTTTATTAAGCCTCTTCATGTCGTGCGTGATCTGGATAGTCAATTTACAACCTGTGCAACCAAGTGGATGGCCCAGGGCTATAGCGCCTCCATTTATATTGACGATCTCAGGATTGACTTCCAATTTCCTGATAACAGCGAGAGCCTGAGATGCAAATGCCTCATTCAATTCAACAAGATCAATCTGACCCAGGGTCATATTTGCCTGTCTTAAGACTTTTGGAACAGCTTCAACGGGACCTATTCCCATAATTCTGGGATGGACTCCTGCAGAAGCACATGCCACAAGTCGTGCAATAGGTTTTAGTCCTAATTGATTTACCATCTTCTCACCCATCACAATCACAAAGGCAGCGCCATCACTGGTTTGAGATGAATTACCAGCAGTAACAGTTCCGCCTGCAGCAAAAGCGGGTTTCAATTTTGCCAACACTTCAATACTGGTATCCTGGCGAGGGCCCTCATCAACTTCAACAACAATATTCTTTATTTGCTTCTTGCCATTCTCACCAACAAATACTTCTTCAACCGAAACAGGCAAAATACCATTCTTGAAATATCCATTCTTAATGGCATTGATAGCCTTCATATGTGAATCGTATGAGAACTTATCCTGATCTTCTCTTGAAACCTCATATTCCTTTGCAACTGCTTCTGCAGTCAAACCCATACTCAGATAATAATCCGGCTCATCCTTGGCAATTGAATATGCAGGAACTGTTTTCCATCCTGCTGTAGGCACAAGACTCATACTCTCAGTTCCACCAGCGATGATGCAATCTGCAAGGCCAGATCTGATCTTGGCAGATGCAATCGCGATTGTCTCCAACCCGCTTGCACAATACCGGTTCACAACCATTCCCGGAGCATGAAATCCAACTGCCCGAGCAGAAATTATGCGCCCAACCTGGAGACCTTGCTCGGCTTCGGGAACTGCATTACCTACAATCACATCATCTATTTGTAATGGATCAAGTTGAGGAACTGAAGCCAAAAGACCTTTTATGACATCAACTGCGAGATCATCCGGACGGTAAAACCTGAAGCCGCCCCTCTTGGCCTTTCCAACTGCTGAACGAAATCCAGCAACGATATATGCTTCCTGCATGATTATTGTTTATGTGGTGAATCAAGATCTAAATCGTCACCCTTTTCATAAAGTCAATGACTAAAAACTTAAAGGTTGTTTATGCAACTTAAGTCAAAGTTACTTCTTGGACTGCGTTGGTCCAACAATATGTTTTAAAGGTTCTGTTATCTTCGTCACGATGTACAAAGCAATCCGAAAGTTATTTTTTCTGATATCTCCGGAAGAGGCGCATCACCTTGCCATGACTGGTCTTAAACTGCTGCAAGCCATTGGACTGGTAAGGTATAAAATAAAAGATCCTTCTCTCCAAACCAGGGTCTTGGGACTTAAATTCAGAAATCCAATTGGACTGGGTGCTGGCTTTGACAAAAATGCGATCTACCTGGAAGAAATTGAAAGATTGGGGTTCGGATTTGTAGAGATCGGCACGGTAACTCCTGTTGCACAGGATGGAAATGAAAAACCCCGGCTTTTCAGATTACCGCTTGATCAGGCACTGATCAACCGAATGGGCTTTAATAATGATGGAGTGAAAATAATTGCAGAAAGAGTTGCTGCCTGGAGAATGAAAAATCCTGGGTCTAAACTTATCGTCGGAGGAAATATCGGAAAGAATAAATCAACTCCTAATGAAGAAGCCTGGCGTGATTATGAAAATTGCTTTAAAGCACTTCATCCATATGTTGATTATTTCACAGTGAATGTAAGTTCTCCCAACACTCCCGGTCTTAGAGAACTGCAGGAAAAAGAACCACTGAGAAAAATTCTCAGGCATCTTCAAATGATCAACAATGCCAAGTCAGTGGCGAGACCGATCCTGCTAAAAATTTCACCTGATCTTTCGAATGAGCAATTAGATGATGTGATTGATCTGGCGCTTGAGATTAAACTGGATGGAATAGTTGCTACCAATACCACAACGGCGAGATATGGTTTAGTGACCCCAAATGATCAAATACAAAAAATTGGGATGGGAGGATTAAGTGGAAAGCCACTGCAGAAGCATTCTACAGAAGTTGTAAATTATATAGAAAGGAAAGCCAATGGCTCGATACCTATAATTGCATCCGGTGGAATTTTTACAAGTGAAGATCTGCATGAAAAACTAAAGGCTGGTGCCAGTCTTGTCCAGGTATGGACTGGATTTATTTACGAGGGACCGGCAATTGTCAAGAAAATGCTTAAGACTGGGAAATCTATAAACTAAAGTCTCATTCCTACAAAGACTCCGGCAAACCAAACATGGTCATATGCTTTGAACAAAGAAAGTCTGCCTCCAAGAGACAAATTTGAACCCTGAACAAAATACTCGTATTCTCCCGTAAGTGATACCCCTGAGGCTCTTCCTTTAGTATCCCTGATAGGCCAGGTTGTAGAAGTTTGTGTTCCCTGATGAGCAATTACAGGATAGCTTCTTCTGATATTATAGAACGAGAATGTATAACCTGCGCCGATCCTTATCTCATTGAATTCATTGACAACAGGCAGATAGTATAGATTGAAATCCAAGGCAGCTGAATGTGTGTATTCCCTGACTTCCTGTGTTCTTGGGAAGCCTGAGAGATTGGCTAATTTCAATCCAATTCCTCCCTGAAGCCTTTCAACAAATGGTTTTGATACCTCCACGAATGCTGAATAACCCTGAAGACCAGGAAAATCTTTCGCAAATCCGGCACCAACCTTAAATATTGCATTATACTCCTGAGCAAATAGAAATGAGGGGCCAGCTAACATCAGCAGAAAAAGTATTTTTTTCATAATCTACGGCTTCAATAGGTCAGATATGGGTAATAAGAACAGTTGTAATGAGTAGAATTGAATTGATCAGTAAAACATTTCCGTATTAACTGAAAATGAGGCCAAAAATTGTGTACAGAATGACTGAACCTTGAGAGTCCTTAATCTTTTACTTTTGCGAACTAAATCAATTGAATGCAGGAGCTTTTAACGGTCGATAGTCTCATCAGCTTTTTGGTCCTCGTTGTTCTTGAGATCGTACTTGGGATTGACAATGTAATCTTCGTCAGCCTGATTACAAACAGACTTCCAGAGAAAGAGGAAAAAAAGGCAAGAAGAGCCTGGATGATCATGGGTATAATCATGCGAAGTTTACTTCTGCTTGGTTTAAGTTGGTTGCTCGCTCAGAAGGGAAACTATCTCTTTTCAATAGCCGGAAAAGGATTTGATCTGGCTAGTCTGGTAATGCTGGCAGGAGGTGCATTTCTTATCTATAAATCTGTCCACGAAATCCACCAGAAGCTTGAGGGAGAAGACATCCATGAAAAAACGAAGGCAAGAAAAAGACTAAGCTTCCAACAGGCAATTGTTCAAATACTGATCATCGATATGGTTTTTTCTTTCGACAGTATAATAACTGCAGGAGGAACTGCCAAACATGTCGAGATCATGATTGGAGCGGTCCTGATTGCAATGTTTGTGATGTTCAGATTCAGTCCCGCAATCTCACGGTTCATTCATAAACACCCGACATTCAAAATGCTGGCCTTATCATTCCTGGTAATGATTGGATTAAGTTTGATCATTGAAGGCTGGAATTCCGAGCAAGCTCACGAACTCCATCTCAAGAATTATATCTATTTCGGAATGGCATTTTCATTTATTGTTGAGATCCTGAATATGACCGCCAGGAAGAAGGCAGCAACCAAGGTGGTTGAATTAAACGAGCCGACGCTGGAGGATGAACCAATTGAACTGAAGAAATAGTATCAAGTTTCTTTCCTGAAAGGAAGTTTCAAAAGTGTTGCTGCAACTACTCCTGCAGTTTCAGTTCGTAATCTTGTATTGCCAAGTGTTACCGGAACGAAGCTGCTCTTGAGCGCATTGTCAATTTCTGCCTGGGTAAAATCTCCTTCCGGTCCAATCAGGATAATAGCATCCGAGCTGTCCATGAAATTTGCAATATCTTTTTTTTGTCCTTCAAGACAATGAGCAATCAATTTTTTCGAGGGCACATCAGCGGAAACAATTTTCTCAAATGAAATCGGTTCTTCAAGATTTGGCAACCATGCCTGATTACTCTGAAGCATTGCACTGACCAGGATGCTTTTCATTCTTTCAGTCCTGAAATGCTGTCTTTCCGTTCTTTCGCAATGCATAGGAATTATGTTCGTGACCCCGATTTCAGTAACCTTTTCCAAAAACCATTCAAATCTGTTATTGTTCTTGATCAAGGAAATACCGATAGAAATTTGGGGACCTTCTCTTTCGGTGAATTGCTTTGAGTGGATTTCGGCTTTCACTTTTTTCTTGTGATCATCAACAATTGTAGTGGTAAAAATATTTCCAAGACCATCTGTGAGCTGTAGAGAATCATTCTTTTTCATTCTTAATACCTGCACAATATGCCTGGATGTGTCTTCATCTAAAATAATCTCTGGGGTTTGCTGGTTGATATTCTCTGAATAGAACAATGCCATTAAAACAATTTGAAAATGTGATAATTTGAAAATTAACCAGGAAAAATCAATTTAGTCTCAACGAACTCACTACTTCCTCATTTTCAAATTCTCAAATTCGTCTGGCCTTATCCACACTGTTTGCACAGCACCCTTTTCGCGTTGGTGGTTTGGGTAAATTTGAGAACCTTCACTCAATTCCTCAAACGTACCGATGTGATTATCTCTGGCAAATCAAAAATATTCGATTCCAATGGCAAAAATCACCTGCCAGACCTGAGCAATGTTGTAGTAAAAGATCTTCGCGAGTATGGAGTTGAACAGGCTGGGACATACAAGGGTGGTGTTGAAGCATACAAAGGCATGCTAGGCAAGATCCGGTCAGGATCTATTCTTAGCGAGCAGGATGCTATTGGATTAATGCCTAAAACTGAAGAAACTAAAAAGAGAATACAGAAACAGATCGATGCTTTGCTTGAGAAATATTATGAATTGAAAAGCAAAGCGGATGAAATACATAACAGCAGGGATATTTCAAAGGGACTTGTTCCACTTAAACAGTCAGAAATCAACCTGCTCAAGAACCAGCTGGATGAAATCGAAAACACAAGACCCTCGATTCATCAATCAAAGTTCAACACATTTAGCTGGGGCACTTACGCCTTTTTATTCTTTCTCCTGCTCGCCCTTTCATTTTATTTGCTTTACTTCTACATGAGTGTAGCTGACTTCGCGCTAAATGGTGTGAATGCACTTCTGCTATTTCAGGAAGGACAATTAAATATTCAACTGCTGCCCAACCTCAGGCGTTTGATCTACCTGATCATTAACTATCCTCCTTTGATAGTTTTTCCTACGATCTTTTTTGCATTGGGTACGGCCATTCATCTTTTCTCAGAAAAAGGTATCCGATTCAAGAATGTAGTTATTGGATTGCTATTGCTTGTATTTGTCGGTGATGTACTGCTGGCCTTCCAGGTTCATTCAGCAGTAAATGAAATTCTTATCAAAGCCAACCGGGAAGAGTTTAAGTCGTTGATCGTTCCCTTTTACGCAGATACCCGTTTTTATCTCGTACTCTTCCTGGGCTTTGGTGTTTTCGCGATCTGGAGTGCAGTTTATTACTTACTTCAAATGGAATGGGCAAAGCGAAATCAGATGAGAATGCGCTATAAGCGCATTACAAGGCTGCAGGATGAAATGCTTGAATTGGAACAAAAGAGAATGTTTTTTGAAACCGAGATCCAGCATATTTCTAAAAAGATCGAGAACCTGAGTAAAGAAAAGGATAGAATGGTTCTGCCAGTTGATAATATTGAAAAGAACATTATTTATTTCCGCGACGGATGGAGTGGATACTTATCTACTCTCTATGGAAGAGACAGGGGCGACGAATTAATCCGGATCATCAATGAAGCAACAGAGGCTTACATTAAGGACCTGAAGGAGTTTCAGGAATCATATTTCAAATAATTGGTATGGTGCGATTAGGATTTATACTGATATTCTTCTTTGCTGCATCCTCTTGCAACGAATTCCAACAAGCAGTACGCGATGCAAAAAAAGATATTCCTCCTCCACAGAAAGATAACTTCATCGTCTTACTTGACCTGAGTGACAGGATACTGGTCAATAACCAGGAACAGGTGAGCAAAGACCTTACCGTGGTGAAAGCAATTTTCAGTCTCTTCAAAGAGAATCTCAACAAGAAGGATCCTACACATCTTTATTACGCACTCAATGATAAATTGAAAGTACTTGTCGCGCCTCAGAAAACTACTCCTGCAAAAATTTATGAGACCGCAGGTCAGTTAAGAATTGAGCTTGCATCTGAACATCCTGAAAAAAAAGCAGCAGTTGTTGATCAGGGCGAAAAAACCTTTAACCTTGTTTTGCCAGACCTCTACAAGCAGGCGTTGATCAGCAAACGAACCGCTGATTATACCGGCGCTGATATCTGGAAATATTTTGAAGAAGATCTGACGGGCGATCTTGATGCTGATGCACAGAATACTCTTTTTATCATCACTGATGGTTACCTGGATTTCGAGAAGACTGAAGAACGTCCAGTCGTAAACAACCGATTCACTTCCTGCGCACAGATAATTCAAAATTTAAAAGCCTCACCGGATTGGAGCACAAGATTCGACAAAGAAGATTTTGGTCTCTTGCCGATTGGAAAAAAATTCAGAAACCTGAAGATTATTTTAATGCAGATCAACCCAGCACAGGAATGGCCGGGTGAATACAATATGCTCACACGTATCTGGAGCAAATGGTTCAAGGAGATGAGAGTTGACAGTTTCAGTTTCATTAAAGATGAAAATATTAATGAAGTGAAAGAATCAATGGAAAAATTCATGCATGTTAAGATGACTGAAAAGATTCAACCTTCACTATGGACTGCTATTTCGCTTCCTGATTCTAATGTTCTCGCCCTGAACAGGCAGGCAGCTGGTATTCTGCCTAAGGGTATCGCCGAGAATATTTCGGCAGAATTATCAACTAAAAAAAAAGATAATGGTGCTGCCGGCAATACCAATGAGAAACCTATTAAAAAAAAAGGATCGTTGAGAAGGTCCATTAACAAAGACGAGCAGCTCACGTTTGGGCCTGCTTATTAAACTAAAGCTTATGCTACGCAAAACCTCATTAATCCAATTCGCAGGAATCATGTTCCTCCTTGCATCTTGTGCAGGTTCAAGAGTTCAATCTCTTACAAAAGCTACCCACGAAGCATTGGAATTGGTAAAACTGGAAGCCCAAAGAGCAATCAGACTTACTGCGGAAAAAGTAAGGAACTATGAAGTTGATCCGGACATCGGTAAAGAAATCATTCAGAATTTACAATCTGCAGAAAAGAAAGTAGATGCACAATTGTTGCAGGTAGCTCAAATGGAAAAAACTAATAACAGGGAGGAAATATTAAAATTTGCCGAGAAAACAAATGTGGTCATTCAAAGTGCGTTGACGGATATCAAATCGCTGAATGACCTTTATGATGTTGCTACTTTTTCACAATTCGAAACTGCAACCTTCTTCCCAACCGGTGGTTATAATATACCAGCAGAAAAAATGGACGAAGCAAAGCAGTCACTTGAGCCAATCGTTCAGAGAATAATCAAATTCATAGGTGATCATCCAAAACAAAGATTTGTAGCGGCAATTGTTTGTTACGGCTTCTCTGATGAATCTCCTGTAGGAAAAGAGTCTCCACTTTATAAAAGTCTTCTGGAGAAAATGGAGAATCAAAATCCCAACCGTCATGAAATGAATAAGAAGTTATCTGAATTGAGAGCAAAGAGTATTGCAAAATTGTTGGTTGACATCATTAAGGTCAATGAAGGACTTATCCCTGATGCAAGATTGATCAATTACGACATAAAGTGGCTCGGAAAGGGCGAAGTGTTACCATATCCTGACAAGGTGAAGGATTATAAAGCCATTGATAAGAGGAGAAGAATGGTTTCACTTATCTGGAACGTACTACCCGGCTCATTATATATCAAAGGTATCCAGGAAGAGGCTGTAACACAAACGACAACAAAGGGAAAGGAATAGCCTCATTCCTATCCCAAGACCCATTGATCTCAACTATGAGAATTAAAAGCTTTAAATGAAGACCTGATTAAAGCTAAAAGTCCCGGTTTACCGGGACTTTATTTTTTATAGAGAGGGGTTCGTAATTAGAATGGAGCGCCTTCCTCATCTTCAAAGGACCTATCGTTCATCTTACTTCCGTGCTGGATGTAGAGTTTAGGACCATCAACATCCTGTACAGGTTTCCAGTTTCCCGGAGGAAGTCCAAGGCCAGTGTAATCATCGCCATCCCAGTCAACAAATTTCTGGATGTGAAGCAATGCACGAAGTTTGATGGTTTCGAGAGAACCGTTTCTATGTTTCGCAATTCGTACATGTGTTTCGCCTCTATTGCTTTCGCCCATTTCGTTGCTGGTGATATCATAATATTCCGGACGATAGAGGAACATAACCATATCGGCATCCTGCTCAATAGCACCAGATTCACGCAGGTCACTCAATTGCGGCATCTTATTTCCTTCCTTTCTCTTTTCAACCTCACGACTCAACTGACTCAATGCAATAATTGGAATGCCCAATTCTTTTGCAAGGCCTTTTAGATCTCTTGAGATCTTGCTGATCTCCTGCTCACGATTGGTATTCCTGCCATCTGAAGTTCCACTCATCAGCTGGAGATAATCTATGATCACCATTCCGATGTTATGCTTGTTCTTCAAACGGCGGCATTTCGCACGCAATTCGAATATATTCAGAGCGGGAGTATCATCAATAAAGATTGGCGCCTGACCCAAACGTTGAATTCCTTTTGCATACAATTGTTTCATCTCATGCTCCTCCAACTTTCCCCTTGCAATCTTTTCAAGAAGGATTTCACTTTCAGCCGACAGTATACGCTGAACAAGCTGGCCAGCACTCATTTCAAGTGAGAACAAACCAATTGGTACTGGCTTGGTTGGGTGAAGTGCGGCATTCCTTGCCAGGTTAAGGGCGAAGGCAGTTTTACCAACTGAAGGCCTTGCAGCAAGAATTATCAGGTCAGTATTCTGCCATCCATATGTCACCCGATCCAAACTTGAGAATCCGGTTGGAACACCTGAGATGTCTTCATTCTTGTGCCGGAGGTCTTCAATTCGTTGAATTGTCTTAACAAGAACCCTGTCGATAGGATCAAAATTCTTGCGAAGGTGGTTATTCGTTATTTCAAATAATTTGGTTTCGGCATCGTCCAGAAGATCGAATACATCAGTGCTGTCTTCATACGAGTCACTGATTATTTCTCCGCTTATCCGGATCAATTCACGTTGAATGAACTTTTGGAGGATAATTCGAGAATGCGCCTCAATGTTTGCAGTAGACACAACCGTGTTGGTGAGCTTGGTCACATAATAAGGACCGCCTACAACCTCTAATTCTTCTTTTCGTTTTAATTCCTCAACAACGGTAAGGATATCAATAGGCTGACTTTTCTGAGCCAGGGATTGCATGGCACGGTAAATACGCTGATGAGAATCAACGTAGAAGCATTCCGGTTTGAGAATTTCAACTACGGTGTCAAAGGCGCTCTTTTCCAGCATCAGGCCTCCCAGTACTGCTTCCTCCAATTCTTTGGCTTGGGGAGGTAGTTTTCCATACACCATTGTGGTGAGGTCGATAGAGGATTTGCGGCGAACTTTTCGATCTTTGTTTAGGTTAGTGAGATCCATGGGTGGGTCACGAATAAGACTGTTTAAAATAAATTCCTTTTGCTTTTCATCGGCGGATACGGACACAGAGCACCTTTTTCCTGGATTAAAATCATCCAAAGACCTTGGGTTAGTGATCCGGATTTGTGTTATTGAATTGTTTCCTTAACGTTACCAGAATATTACCCTCGGGGTTCAGGGGGAGCGAATATAAACCGGCTAATCATCGAAAAAAAAGTTTTTGTTGCCGAATAATTATTCATTAACAATTCACAAATTCAATCACATTCGCCCAACAGACTATTAACACTAACAGGCGTTCTATCCACAATTTAAAAAACTTTTGCGCCGATTTGGAATCTTATTCACGCTCAGTTGTGCGAAAGAAATCAAGCTTCAAAATTTGGTTGGCATAATAAAACTTCAAGATGCAGCAGCGCATTGGATTTAACTCATCTCGTATTGAAAAAAACCGCCGTGAGCCGTTGTTTCAGCCCTATTGAAAGTCCATAAACTATACGCACTCTGCATTTCAGCTTTGCCAATTTGCTGAAAGGCTTACCACTGCTATGCATCTGCTATCTTTGCGCACACAAAGCAAGTATTTAGCAACATGACGATCTCTTTTAATTGGTTAAGTGAATACATACCGGCAGTTGTTGAACCTGAAAAACTCGGTAAAATCCTGACTTCCCTGGGACTTGAGGTGGAAAGCCTGGAAAGGTATGAGAGTATTAAAGGAGGATTGGAAGGATTGGTTATTGGACAGGTAACCAGCGTCATAAAACATCCGAATGCAGAAAAACTTTCACTGACAACAGTAGATATAGGAAGTGGTGAACCATTGCAAATTGTTTGCGGTGCTCCAAATGTTGCATCTGGTCAGAAAGTAGTGGTGGCACCTGTTGGTTCAACCATATATCCGAAAACTGGTGAACCCCTGACAATGAAGGTTGCCAAAATCAGAGGGGTAGAAAGTAATGGTATGATCTGCGCAACAGATGAGATTGGAATTGGCGATGATCATTCCGGTATCATGGTTCTTCAGACTGATGCAAAAGTTGGAAGTCCTGCAAACTCTTACATCAAGAATTATAATGATTGGATCTATGAGATCGGTCTAACTCCTAACAGGATGGATGCAATGAGCCATCTTGGTGTAGCACGCGATGTTTGCGCCTACCTGAGCCATCATAATCGCAAAGAATGCAAACCAAAAACGAAATATCAAAATAATTTCAAAGCCGATAATAATTCTTTTCCTTTTAAAGTAATTGTAGAAAATACCAATGCTTGTCAGCGCTATTCAGGTGTGACTATCAGCAATGTTGAGATCAGGGAATCTCCTGATTGGATCAAGGATAAACTAAAAGCAATTGGAGTCAGACCGATCAACAATATTGTAGATATCACAAACTTTATCCTGCATGAAACTGGTCAGCCACTTCATGCATTTGATGGAGATAAAATCAATGGCAGAAAGCTCATCATAAAAAATCTACCAGACCAAACATCCTTCGTTACACTTGATGGTAAAGAAAGAAAGTTAAGCAGCCATGACCTGATGATCTGTGATGGAGATGAACAAGGGCTTTGTATTGCCGGTGTTTTTGGAGGAATCACAAGCGGGGTTACAGCATCCACCAAAAATATATTTCTAGAGAGTGCGTGGTTCAATCCTGCAGACGTAAGGAAAACATCTTTCCGCCATAACCTTCGAACGGATGCAGCAATGCGATTTGAAAAGAACGTGGATATTTCAAATACTGTAAATGTTCTCAAAAGAGCCGCTCTTTTAATTAAGGAACTGGCGGCAGGTGAAATTGCTTCAGATATAATTGACGTCTATCCTGATCCAAAGGAAAAACCCAAGGTTCAGCTAAAATTCAGATACCTGAGCAAGCTAAGTGGTAAGAATTATCATCCCGATACAGTAAAAAAGATCCTTGAGAGTTTGGGCTTTGAATTGGTAAAAGAAGGAATGGATGACCTCTGGCTTGCAGTACCGTACAGTAAGCCAGATATTCTTCTGCCTGCAGATATTGTTGAAGAAATTATGCGGGTTGATGGTTATGACAATATTGAAATTCCGAGATCGATCATGATCTCTCCTTCCGTTAATCCTGATGAATATAAAAATACCTATCAGGAGAAAGCAGCAAACTATCTCGTAGGATTGGGCTTCAATGAAATTCTAACGAATTCCATAACAAATGCTGCGTACTTCACGGATGCAGAATTGGCCAATGCTGTGAGAATGCTGAATAGTCTAAGCGCAGATCTTAATATTATGCGGCCTTCAATGCTTGAAACAGGGCTCGAAATAATTCAACATAATCTCAACCACAGAAATCTCGATTTGCAATTATTTGAATTTGGAAAAACCTATTCCAAAATAAGTAACGGCAATTATGATGAAAAAGAACATTTGAGTTTATATATGACAGGCAGTCCGGATCAAGCCTCCTGGAAAAAGAAAACGTCAGGTGTGGATCTTTTTTATGTGAAAGGAATCGCGGAAAAACTTTTTCAACTGGTGGGATTAAATGATATAAATTTTGACCTAAATGAGCATGAGAGATTAAATCCCGCATTTTCGATAAGCTATAAGAAAAAGACTCTTGCATTTCTGGGATCCGTCGACAAAAAAACTCTTGAACATCTTGGAATCAAGCAACCAGTTTATTTTCTTGATGTGATCTGGCAGGATGTTCTTTCCATTCTTAAGACAATTGTTATAGATGTTCAGGAATTACCCAAACAACTTCCAGTGCATCGGGACCTGGCAATGATCCTTGAAAAAACAACAGCCTTCCAGGAGATAGAGCGATCGATCAAAACAATTGGTTTAAAAAAACTGAAGCAGGTGAAATTGTTCGATGTTTTTGAAAGTGAAAAGTTGGGGAAAAACAAAAAATCCCTTGCCGTGTCATTTACATTTCTTGACGAAGAAAAAACTTTGACCGATAAAGAAATTGATGGCATGATGGGAAAGATCATTCAATCACTCGAAAAAGATCTGCAGGCACAGATCCGCAGTAATTAATTCATGGTTGTATGTCGCAAACAGATGAACAATTGGTTCGCATTCAGCAAAAGGTTCAGCAATTACTGAAACGGCACAATGATTTGAGAATTCAGAATACTGAACTCGAAAAAAAGTTACACTCTCTTTCATTACAACGGGATCAGCAAATGGAACTAATTGAGCAATTGCAACAAAAACTTGAAGTATTAAAAATTTCCAGATCCGATCTGAGTGAAGAGGAGAAAAAAGTGTTTGAAAAAAAACTCACGCAGTATATCAAGGAGATCGACCGATGTATTTCTATGCTTAGCGAATAGTTTATACTCTTTTCACTAATCGCAATCGCGATTCATCATCACCATTTTTTACTTCGAGATAATAAACTCCATAAGGAAGATCATTCAATCCATTCCAATTTAATACCTGTTGTTGGTGATTCATTACTTCAGTTTCCATTGCACTGCATATGCAACCTGAATCATCAATTAAAACTGCATGTAATGTGGAAGGGACTGTTTGTTGAACTTCAAAGATCAATCTGTCAATGAAGACGGGTGACTTAACTTTAAGCTGCATCGTTAGTTCGGTTTGGGGGTTTGGTGGAACTTATTCTCCACAGACATACTGGATAATAATGGCTTGCCTTAACTTAGTTCCTGTCCAAAAGAGTCGGGATCGTGTGAATAGAATGTGGATAAATTTAAGGAGGTTATTTGAGCTATGCAAGAAATGATTGCAATAAATATTATTCTCGGAGACCGCTCCTATCGGATAAGAGTCCAGCCCAGCGATGAGGAAGTGGTGAGGAAAACTGTGAAAACGATCAACGACAAAGTAATCGAGTTCAAAACCCAATTTGCAGGGAAGGATATGCAGGACTATGTGGCAATGGTCCTTCTGTGGTTTGCCACCCAGGTTAAGGGAACCGGTCAGGGATCTCCGGTAGAAGAAGATTTTGGTTCTCAATTGGCCTTGCTGGAACGCCAGTTAGATGAGGCACTCCGCTAGGAAAAAGCCTCCCGAAGGAGGCCTTTATCAGTTTATTACTTCCTGAAGTTTCTTTTCCAATTCCTCACCCCTTATGCTCTTTGCTATGATCTTACCGTCAGGATCAAGCAGGTAATTCTGGGGAATAGCCTGGATCCCATAAGTTTTGGCTACCTCATTTTCCCACCATTTCAAATCACTTACCTGAGTCCACCATAGCTGGTCATCATGAATAGCTTTAATCCATTTTTCCTTTTGGCCTGGTCTGTCAAGTGACACTCCCAGGATTGTAAATCCCTTGTCTTTGTATTTTTCAAATGCTTTGACAAGGTTTGGATTTTCTGCCCGGCAGGGTCCACACCAGCTAGCCCAAAAATCTACAAGGACATATTTTCCTTTAAAGGAGGATAATTTTATGGGGAGATCTGCAGTGTCATTTTGCGTAAAGTCCATGGCGTACATGCCGATTCCGGTCTTCCTGGCGATTTCAAGTTTATCGGCCAGTGCTTTTCCTCCTGCGGACTGTTGAACTGCCAAAGGCAATTTCTTGAATAATGGATCCACGTCTGTTGCGTCAATATTCCAACCTGCATAATCATTCAGTGCGAATAAGACATAAGGAGAATTTGAATTGCCCTGAATAAATTCCTTTCTGATCGCCTTCATTTCCTTTTCAAGCTGGTCAAATTCCGGCTCCATTTTTTTCATTCCTTCTTTATCCTTCGCACGAGAAAGCTCTGCATATTTCCTGTTTAGGACACTATATGCATCGGTAGATGGTTTGAGTTTAGCAGCAAGTTTCGCATAATCATCATGAATAGCAGATCCTTTTACTGTGGAGTTGCTGAATGAGTCGAGAGATTTGATTTCGAGATCACCTTTATCGATATAAACAGTAAGGAAATCTCTTGACATTGCTGGCCTTCGAGTAATCCCTTTTGCCGCTGCCTCTGTAGAATCAACAAATAACCTCAGACTGGCCCTGACGGGTTCTACAATCGTTCCTTTAAAACTGAATTTGCCGTCCTTGACCTCAACACTATCGTTGATTCGTTTTCCCTCCAGGGAATATGTGAGATAAACCTTCTTAACTGGATCAGAGATTTTTGAAATGTCGCCCTTGATTTTGAATTCAGATGATTGTGCCCTGGATAAACCTATCCCCATCACAATCGCCAGTAAGAACATTATCGATCTTTTCATTTTTTACATTTATCCTGCAAATTTAGAATTTGATGAGCGGGATAAACTTCCATTCATACAAATAGTGGGGAAGGCTTCCCCAAGGTTGTCAAACACTTCATTTTCGTATCTTCGGCACTTATTTTCCTTCAAAAACAGAAGCTTTGAAGAGGTTAGACCCCATTAAGAACAATTTTAAATGAAATGAAGAATGCCAGATCAAAATATTGTATTACTGATTGTTGGAGCAGTGGCTCTTATCATAGGCATCATTGCAGGTAAATTCATTTTTGCAAAGAATACAAAGAAGAGAGTTGAAGATGCAGAAGGGCAGGCGAGGAAACTCCTGGGAGATGCGGAACTGAAGGCAGAAACTATCAAACAGCAAAAACAGCTTGAAGCCAAGGAAAGATTTCTTCAGTTAAGAGGTGAACATGACAAGGAGGTTTTAGAAAGGAATCGCAAACTGGGTGAATCAGAGAACCGCATTAAGCAAAAAGAATTATCCATAAACCAACGAATGGATCAGCTTGACAAACAAGTCAAGGAAAATGATTCCATTAAAGAAAATCTGAGTCGGCAGATTGATGTAGTCAATCAAAAACGGACTGAGCTGGAGAAACACCAGGAGGAACACATCCGCCGCTTGGAGAAAATTGCCGGCCTAAGCGCCGACGAGGCAAAATCCCAGTTGGTTGAAAGTCTCAAGCAGGAAGCCCAAACCCAGGCTCTTGGCATTCAACAGGAAATAATTGACGAGGCAAAACAAAAGGCCAATAAAGAGGCCCGTAAGATCATAATCCAAACGATCCAGCGAACTGCAGCTGAGCAGGCAATTGAAAACTCCATTACAGTTTTCAATCTTGAGAGTGACGAGATTAAAGGTCAAATCATTGGACGGGAAGGAAGAAATATACGAGCCATTGAAGCTGCTACAGGTGTTGACCTGATAGTTGATGATACTCCTGAAGCAATTATTCTTTCCTGTTTTGATCCATTAAGAAGAGAAATCGCAAGATTATCCCTAACCCGACTCGTGTCAGATGGCAGAATCCATCCAGCCCGCATCGAAGAAGTCGTAGAAAAAACAAGGCGTCAAATTGAAGAACAGATCATGGAGATTGGCGAAAGAACGGTAATTGAGTTGGGTATTCATGGCCTTCATAAAGAGCTCATTCGCTTGGTAGGTAAGATGCGATTCAGGTCTTCCTACGGTCAAAATCTTTTGATGCATAGTAGAGAAGTTGCAAACCTTTGCGCCATCATGGCTTCTGAGCTTGGAATGAATGTGAAGCTGGCTAAAAGGGCGGGACTTCTTCATGATATTGGAAAAGTTCCTGACGAGGAAACAGAACTCAGCCATGCTCTCCTCGGAGCCAAGCTTACGGAAAAATATGGTGAAAATCCAGCCGTTGTGAACGCTGTTGGCGCCCACCACGATGAAATGGAAATGCAATATGTTATTTCCCCGATCATCCAGGCATGCGATGCTATCAGTGGTGCACGACCAGGCGCTCGCCGGGAGATCATGCAACAATATCTGCAGCGTATCAAGGAACTCGAAACCATGGCAATGACCTATAATGGAGTTGAGAAGGCCTATGCAATTCAAGCTGGTCGCGAACTCAGAGTAATAGTAGAGGCGGACAAAGTAACTGATGGCGATAGTGATAAGCTAAGCTTTGAAATAGCCCAAAAAATTCAAACCGAAATGACCTATCCGGGACAAATAAAGGTGACTGTGATCCGGGAGAAACGAGCTGTGAATGTTGCCAGGTAATAATTTCGGGCAGCAAGCAAGCAAAGTTTTCGAGAATTCCCCTACCTTTGCCACCCTTAATAAATGAGTCATGAACGCAGTCCAATTTGTACACGAGCAGTTGACAGGACAGAAAGAGCTTCCTAAATTCAAAGCAGGCGATAGTATTACTGTAAACTATAAGGTTGTCGAAGGAAATAAGACCCGTATTCAGGGTTTTAAGGGTGATGTGATCAAGCGGCAGGGAACCGGGGGAACAGCCACTTTTACTGTAAGGAAGATCTCTGATGGTGTGGGTGTTGAAAGGACGTTCCCACTTTATTCTCCGAACATTGAATCAATCGATCTCCACAAGGCAGGTCGTGTACGCAGGGCAAAACTTTATTACCTCCGTAGCCGTAGTGGTAAGAGTGCCCGCATTAAGGAGAAGAGACAGGCAGTTGAAGCATAGTTTTTTACATAACATAAGCAAGCAAGCGGAGGCCAGTGGTTTCCGCTTTTTTGTTAGACTTCAGTTAACCATTTTCATTTCGTAAAGGTTTCTGTAATTTGACAAATCGAAAACGACATTGGTAGAAGGTTATCAGTTACCTTTGTCTTCAATCTTTCATCAAAATCTGCAATCATGCTATTTCTTAATTCCCTGACGTTGCTGCTGTCCATGCCTGGTGGAATGGAGTGGGTTATCATTATAATCGCAGTGCTTATTCTCTTTGGCGGTCGCAAAATACCTGAATTCATGCGCGGAATTGGTCGTGGCATTCGTGAATTCAATGATGCTAAAAGCAATGTAAAAAAAGAGATTGAAGATGGTATGAGCGAAAAGGACAAATCCTCTTCTACTACCACTACCTCCTCTCCTACTAATTGATAGTTTTGGATAAGGACCGTTTAAGCATTGTTGTTTAGTTTTTCCTCTATACAAGAATATAAGGCACAACTTCGTGCGGGTGATGTTTCCTGCCTGGAAGCTGTGCAATTTTATTTAGACAGGATCGAGTCTCGCAAACACCTGAATGCTTTTGTCAATATTTATGCTGAAGAAGCATTGGAAAAAGCTAAGTCTCTTGATAAAAAGAGAAAGGAATCAGGTAAAATTGGAAAGTTACATGGGCTGATTGTTGGATTGAAAGATGTGATCTGTTATAAGGATCATCCTATCTCCGCTTCCTCAAAAATTCTTAAGAATTACATCTCTCCATACAATGCAACGGTTGTCCAAAAACTTCTTGATGAAGATGCCATCATCATTGGTCATCTCAATTGCGATGAATTTGCCATGGGCTCAACAAATGAAAACTCAGCCTACGGTAAGGTTCTTAACCCTGTTGATGAGAGCAGGGTTCCAGGAGGTTCTTCCGGTGGCTCAGCAGTTGCTCTTCAGGCTGGACTTTGTATGGTTACGCTTGGGACAGATACTGGGGGTTCGGTAAGACAGCCTGCAAACTTTTGCGGAATACTTGGATTCAAACCAAGCTATGGGTGTATATCCAGGTATGGTGTAATAGCATATGCTTCTTCTTTTGACCAGGTAGGTGTTTTCGCGAACTCTTTGGAAGACATTGTAACGGTGACCGAGGTTATTGCAGGTTCAGATGAGTTTGACAGCACCCTTGAACCCGATTACTTCAAAAATTACTTCGATAAAATATTCGAGAAGAAATCCAGGACATATAAGATCGGTTTTTTTAAGGAAGCCCTTGATCATGAAGGACTTGATCCTGATGTTAGGGAAAAGTTTACCAACTTCATTGAGACGCTCAAAAATGACGGTCATGAGGTGCAACCAATTGAATTTGACTATCTTGAATACATAGTTCCAACATATTATGTGCTCACAACAGCTGAAGCATCTTCAAATCTGTCCAGGTATGATGGAATACGCTATGGTTCTCCCGCCAAGGATTCATCTGAAGACTTAACAACTTATTATAAAAGGAACCGGTCGGCAGGTTTCGGAACAGAGGTAAAAAGGAGGATACTTCTTGGAAGCTTTGTCCTAAGTAGCGGGTATTATGACGCATACTTCCAGAAGGCCCAGGCTGTGAGAAAAAAATTATTGAAAAAAACTCAATTGATCTTCAGGGAGTTTGAGGCTGTCATATTGCCCGTAACACCCTCCACGGCCTTCAAATTCGGGGAAAATTCTGATGATCCCGTGGCAATGTATCTCGCTGACATATATACGGTTTATGCTAACCTGGTAGGCATACCTGCCATTTCGTTACCCTTATTCAAAACTAAGGGTTTACCCCAAGGTCTCCAGATTATGACGGACCGGTTTCAGGAGCTATCTTTGCTTCAGTTCTCGCATCAAATGATGCAACAATACAAGTCCTTCGACAGATAGTTTGTTACCAGTTTTTTCCAATTGTTGAAGGAAGGTCGGCGCAACAGAATCTATCCTTTATCCCGAAATTCCATCCAATCATCCTGCACGCATCCAACATCCTTTGATTCCCGGCATGTTTCTTGCCGATTCCGCAACCCCACCGACCGGTCACTTTAAAAATGAAAACGATGAAAAAAGCAAGACTTTTATTGTTGGGCATCACTGTGCTTTTTCTAGCTTCTTTTAAAAATCCGGGATACAACAGTGATCTTCAAGCAGTTGATTTTTTCCTTAGCGATACAGCTATTAAGGATAAGACAGCTGAGCAAATTACTCTTTCCTCTGCAGGCAGATTGGCCCAGAATACGGTAGTGGCCGAAACAGGATTCAAGAATTTATATGAATCAACTGGCAGCAACGGTGCAAAACTAAACGCCCGGGCGGTAAGCTTTGTCAAGGACTATGTGGTCCGCGAAGGAAAATCAATGGAAAAATTGAAAACCTGGGGCCTGCCTTATTTCAATATGATTGATGGCATCCTTGCAAAGTATGGTTTACCGAAAGAATTAAAATACCTGGCTGTTATTGAGTCAAAATTGAAAACTCGTGCTATTTCCTGGGCAGGTGCAGTAGGTCCCTGGCAGCTAATGCCAGCAACGGCAAGAACTCTGGGATTGAAAGTGAATCATAAGGTTGACGAGCGTGTGGATTATCATAAGAGCACACACGCAGCAGCAAAATATTTGAAAGATCTCTATGCTGAATTTGGAGACTGGTTGCTGGTTATCGCAGCTTATAATGGAGGTCCGGGAAATGTATATAGTGCCATTAGAAAAAGCGGAAGTCGTAATTTTTGGAATCTCCAATATTACCTTCCAGCCGAATCAAGGACACACGTTAAGAAATTTATCGGTACCCACTACATTTTCGAAGGACAGGGTGGTTTAACAACCCTCACCAAGCAGGAAATGGTTGAGCAAATGGGAGCCTCTGCAGGTTTGCTTAGACTCTTAAGCAAGGATGAACTACTTAATGCTGAATCTTTAAAAATTTCAGGAAAGTATCATTCCGAGGTTATTGCAAAGAATATTCATATGGAGATGGAAGAATTCAATCGATTCAATCCTGATTTCGATCGGATCATCTCTAATAATTTGGGATATGAATTGCGATTGCCCGCTGAGAAAATGAGCCTTTTTGTTTCGAATAAATATCAGATTCTCAATGAATCAGTTCAGATGCTTTTGACGGCAGATCTGAATGGCAAACTCGCTACTTCAAAATAAAAAACATTTTATCAATCACAGGTGCTGCCGTTTAGGTCAGCACCTTTTTTATTGCCTCTATCTTCAATAGACACTCGAGATATTCTTTTTCTGGTTCACTATAAAACGTGATGCCCGATCCCGCCTGGAAAGAAAGATATTGGGAATTCATATTGTACATCAGGCTTCGTATCACAACATTGAAATCAAAATCTGAATCCGGAGTTATATATCCAACTGCACCAGAAAAAATCCCTCTTCTGCTTCGTTCATACTTTTCAATCAATTCCATTACCTTTTTCTTTGGAGCACCTGTCATAGAACCCATAGGAAAGGTTTGCCTGATAGCTTCTATCCAATGCAGATCAGAATTAAACTCTCCTGAAATAGTTGATATCATCTGATATACCTGCGGGAATGGATATACTCCGTAAAGCTCATCCACCTTCACACTCCCCTCTTCGCAAATTCTGGACAGATCATTTCTAACAAGGTCAACAATCATAACATTTTCAGATCTTTCCTTGGAGCTTGATTTCAAATGTTCCCGGCTTAGTATATCAGCCTTCTGATCTTTATGATCACGAAGTGAGGTCCCTTTTACGGGTTGCGATGAAACTTTTTTCCCAGACTTCTTAAGATATCTTTCCGGACTTGCACAGAGAAGAAATTTGTCGTCAAGTTTATAATAAACTGCGAATGGGTTTGGTGAAACTTCCATTAGCTTCCGATAAATACTGATCGGATCTATTAAAGTGGATTCGCAAAAAAATTCCTGGCAAAAATTTATTTCATATGCATCTCCGCGATGGATATGCTTTTTTAAGGCTTCGATAGTCAGCAGGTATTCATCTTTTGTAAAGCGAGATCTGATCTCTATTTCCGTAGATCCAAAGAATGATTCCACCTCGGAAAATGAATTGATCTGAGACATAATTTCTTCTTCATTCTTACCGAGAGAAGAAATTTCCATAGTAGAATTATCCAACCTGATAATGATCTTTGGGATAAAGAAAAAAAGGTCGGGAAACCGGACATTGTCCGGATTTGAAGAGGTTAGACCTTTTTCAAGTTCGTTTTTCAGATCATATCCGAGATGACCGAAAAGCCAATCATTTTGTTTCTCTGCAAATGATCTTAATTTATCAAAAGCATCTCCTGCCGAACTGCTAACGTAATCCTCCGCACCTACGGCCAAAAGGCATTCGTAGGTGTGGGGTGCAAACTGGTATTGGTGGTTATCCAAAAAACAACAAATGTTGAACTGGTTGGCCCAATTCAACATTCGCGATTTAAGTGTATTGAAATCACTTACCGGAAACCGGTGTAAATGTCCTGCTCAATTATTTTGTAAGAATTTAGAAGTCATCTTCTTCGTCCTCTGAATCATTGAATAGGTCCATATCCTTGAATTCATCTTCTCCAAATCCCAGGTGTCCTCTTCGCCTTTGCCAGCTTTCTTTGCCAGTTGCTGCTTTCTTGACCTTGGATTTTGGAACATCGAATTCATCAAAATCCGGATCCCATTCTTCATCTTCCTCCACCTTATCCCAATCATCAACTTCATCTTCCACCACATCTTCCTCATCTTCATCATCCCTCCTTTGCCGCCTTTGGCTGAAGATGCCTTGCCTGTTTTTTTGACGTGTACGGCTTCCTCCTCAATATCATCCTCGTCTTTTTCTTCATCATCCTCCTTCTTCACTTTCATAGAGGGTTTTTTCGCGGATTCGTCGTCGATTTTTGAAGCAGACTTTTTAGGTGTGCCTTTTCCTGCTTTCTCTGATTTTGCTGCCATAAAACACTTCTTGGTTACTTGCTGTAAAATTTCAGCGAAGTTTTTAATCCGCCAAAACTTTTATGAGAAATTTTTCTGGACTAAATGATCAAATTTCTATTATTTGTTCGCGCTCCAGGACCATTTGAAATAAAAGCGATAGGCGCTCCAATATAATTGTTTATAAACTTAACATATTCCAGTAAGCCTGAGGGAATTCAGCTGGATCTTTCTTTGTTGAGGTTGGACAGTTCCAACCAGGCATCTTTATATATTCAGGGTCAATTGCAACTCTTGTCATTTGAAATGGAACAGCATCCAGGGTCACCCCTCCAATTTTATATCCAGTACACAACTCCAATTCCTTAAACTCATCAAGGACATCCACCTTGGTCATCACCATCCTGGTAACGCCGTTTATCATGCATGCAAATTTCAATGCCACCAGATCGATCCAGCCGCATCTGCCGGGGGCGTCCGGTAGTGGCTCCAAACTCACTTCCAACCTTTCGCAGCGTTTCACCCGTTTCATTTAATAGTTCTGTGGGAAAGGGTCCACCACCTACCCTGGTACAATATGCTTTTGTAACACCGATCACTTCCCTGATTTTTTGAGGAGCAACACCCAGGCCAGAACATACCCCGGCAGTTGTTGTGTTAGAGGATGTGACAAAAGGAAATGTTCCAAAGTCAATATCCAGCATGCTTCCCTGAGCCCCTTCCGCCAATACTTTCTTGCCGGAACTGATTTTATCATTGATAAAATACTCTCCATTCACAACATTTAATTGCTTAAGGAACTCAACTGCTTCGAAAAATTCTTCCTCCCATGAAGCGATGTCTTCCTGGAAACCATAGTTATCAAGCAGCTTCTGATGTTTCAATCTTAATCTGATGTAGGACGTAATAAAACTTTTATCCAACAGGTCCCCAACTCTTAAACCGTTCCTGCCGGTCTTATCCATATAGGCTGGTCCAATTCCTTTTAAGGTGGATCCTATTTTATCAATTCCCTTGGATAATTCGGATGCTTTATCAAGTGCGCGATGAGTAGGAAGAATCAGATGGGCACGATGTGAGATGAAAAGATTTTTCTTTACATCGATTCCAAATTGTCCAACCTTTTCACATTCTCTTTTCAGAGTCACGGGATCGAGTACAACACCATTACCTATAAGATTGATCGTATTTTCATGGAACACCCCAGAAGGAATTTGGTGGAGAACAAGCTTTTCATTCTTTACATAAAGTGTGTGGCCAGCGTTCGGTCCCCCCTGGAAGCGTGCCACTACATCATATTGCGGAGCAAAAAAATCAACGATTTTCCCTTTTCCCTTCATCGCCCCATTGTAATCCGAGAATAACATCTACCATGAACAGGTTTTGTATTTTGTTGCAATTATTAGCAGAGCGCGGCAAAAATAGCAGAAGGGGGGAACAGAAGGAAATAAAACTCTGATCAGGTTATTTCGGTTTCGTACCGTTCTACAGCCTGAATTCCGTTGAGCTTTTTAAGATTGCCAACCAGCTCATCAAGTTCATCCTTATCATGAACGAACAATCTGATATTCCCTTCAAAGACTCCGTCTTTAGCTTCTATCGTTATTGCGTTGATATTGATCTTCATTTCCGCTGATATAAGATTGGTGATCTTACTTACCACTCCAACATCATCCAGACCTTTAATTTTTAAACCTGTTAGGAATGATATCTCTTTGTTTTTCGCCCACTTGGTTTTCACCGTACGGTGACCATAATTGGCCAGTCAGTCTTGCGGCATTCGGACAGGTTGTGCGATGAATTGTTAATCCTTTTCCAGTAGTCACAAACCCAAAGACGTCATCACCAGGAATTGGCTTGCAGCAATTTGCAAGAGTGTACACAATACGGTCGCTGCTTTCTCCGAATATAATCAGTTCAGTTTCCTTCTTGGGAAGATTGCTAGTTGATTCAGGTTTTACTTCAGGTAGTTTAGGCTTTGGTAATTCAAGCCTGTCGCCATATAGTTGGAACTCTTTTAATTCTTTGAGATCAATATTCTTGATAGCAACCTGGTAATACAGATCCAGTTGAGATGGAAGTTTATAAAAACTTGTCAACTCCTCGATATTATGCTGGTTGAATGAAGCCCCAAAATTTTCCAACTTTCTTTGAACAAGATATTTTCCTTCATCTGCAATCTTTCGTTTCTCTTCCTTCAGTGCATCCTTGATCTTGCTTTTTGCTTTTGCAGTTACAACCAGGTTGAGCCAATCATCTGTTGGTTTTTGTTTGTTTGATGTGATAATTTCCACCTGGTCTCCGCTTCTCAACTTATGGCTTATTGGGACCAGTTTATGATTGACCTTGGCACCAATACATTTACTTCCTATCGCACTATGAATTGAAAATGCAAAATCAAGAGCAGTTGAACCTACCGGTAGCATTTTTACGTCACCTCTGGGTGTGTATACATAGATTTCCTCTGCAAGAAAGCTGGTCTTGAAGTCCTGAAGAAAATCTATGGAGTCAGTATCCTGGTGATACAATACTTCCCTGATCTGGTGGAACCATTTATCAAAGCGACTTTCATCTGCAGTTCCTTCCTTATATTTCCAGTGCGCGGCAAGACCCTTCTCTGCAATCTCATTCATTCGCTTGGTTCGAATCTGAACCTCTACCCATTTCCCTTGTGGTCCCATCACCGTTGTATGCAAAGCTTCGTAACCGTTGCTTTTAGGATTACTTAACCAATCGCGAAGACGTTCAGGTGCGGGGATATATTCATCAGTGATCATGGAATACACTTTCCAGCAATCTTCTTTTTCTTTTTCCGGCGGAGAATTAAGTATTACGCGAATTGCGAACAGATCATAAACTTCTTCAAAGGCGACACCTTTCTTCTTCATTTTATTCCAGATGGAATGGATGCTTTTGGGTCTGCCATATAATTCAAATTCAAACTCCCCTTTATCTAATTTGTCTTTCAGTGGTTTCACAAATTCATTGATATACCGGGTTCGTTCTCTCCTGGTTTCGGCAAGTTTCCTTGCAATTTCCCGGTATTGCTCAGGCTCCAGGTATTTCATAGCGAGGTCTTCCAGCTCAGTTTTGATGTTGTAGAGTCCCATGCGATGAGCGAGAGGAGCATATACGTAAACCGTTTCGGAAGAGATTTTTAATTGCTTTTCGCGCTTCATGCTATCCATGGTGCGCATATTGTGCAATCTATCAGCAAGTTTGATGAGAATAACCCTTGGGTCATCCGTGAGAGTGAGGAGAATCTTCTTGAAATTCTCAGCCTGCTGTGATGCATTAACATCAATCACATTTGAGATCTTTGTCAATCCATCAACAATTCTCGCGATCTCGTTACCAAAATCCCTTTCCACATCGTCAAGGCTAATATCAGTATCCTCAACGGTATCATGCATAAGGGCGCAAATGGTTGACCGAATTCCCAGCCCAATCTCTTCCACGCAAATTCTGGCCACAGCAAGCGGATGCAGGATATAGGGCTCACCGCTTTTTCTCCTCATGGTCTTATGCGCTTCGGCGGATAATTCAAAAGCATGACGGATCAATTTGCGGTCACCAGACTTTAGCTTTGTTTTTAAAGCCCTAAGTAAAGCCCTGTATTCACGGAGAATAAGCTTCTTTTCCTGTTCCTCATTAAGATTATATTTCGGCGCAGACGCTACAGTATCCATACGTCACGAATTTACAAAAAAAGAAGCCGTTGGGTTGGTTGATTGAAATCTGCTACTTTTGCTGTCCTAAAATTTATCAGTTCTTTAATTATCGCGGATGTGGCGAAATTGGCAGACGCACTAGACTTAGGATCTAGCGCCGCAAGGCGTGTGGGTTCGACCCCCTCCATCCGCACTTTGAAATTTTGGAATTTCGAGTTTTTTGACTTAACCGCAAAGACGCCAGGACGCGAGGTTGCGCAAAGTCATCCTTGCGATCCTTAGCGTCCTTGTTTCCTGGCGGTTAAATTCTCTCCTCATCTCCATCCCATTTAGAAGATTTAACTTGCTCTCATAAAGTTTCCTCTATGAAGAAGATACTTGTCCCTACAGACTTTTCGGATGACGCCAGAAATGCTTCGCACTATGCAGCCAGACTTGCGGAAAAGACCGGCGCCCGCCTCATCCTCCTTCATGCTTATATGTTACCTACTCCCGTGAGCGAGGTGCCTTATGTAATGGTAAATGCTGAAGAAATGCAAAAGGAAAATGAGGAGATGGCTAAAGCGGAAGCAGAGAAATTGGAATCTACTTATAAGATATCAGTTGATTATGTAGTTCGCCTTGGATTCCCTTCTGATGAAATTGAGATACTGTCAGAAGATCAGCAGACAGACCTGGTAATTATGGGTCTGAAAGGCAAGGGAAGACTTGAGAAAATAGTTGGAAGCACAACCACAAGTACACTGAAAAAAATCGCAAGGCCACTACTGATAATTCCTGAAAAAACATCGTATTCTGATATCAGGCAAATCACATATGCCACTGATTATAGTTATTCCTTCAATTCAGGAATCTATAAAACATTACTGGAACTTATTAGTCTGTTTAATGCAAGTATTAATATCGTTCATGTTGAAAAGAAGACCGATGAGGGAAAATCACAAATCATTTCCGGAGAGCAAAACCTGGAACCCTTATTCAAGAATGTCCCTCATCAATTCCAGATAGTTAAGGATTCTGATGTTAAACATGGTATAGAATCATATCTCAATGATCATCCTACAGACCTCCTGGTCATGGTGACTCATGAACATAATTTCTGGGAGAGAATTTTTGGAAAAAGTCACACGAAGGACATGGTATACCATACTCATATACCTCTTTTGGTTCTAAAAGACAGGAAAAGAGCAAACTGATCTGTTTTTGCTTCTCTGCCCGGCATATAATCGATTTGCCCTTACCTTTGCCCCCCAAATTATTAACGCCTCCTGTTGAGCGGAAACTGTTCATTCAGGAGTTTCAAAATGATTACTGTATGGCAACAGTTACGAGAGAGAATATTGGATTGTTGAATGACAAGATTGTAGTGAATCTCAGCCGTGAGGATTATCTCCCATCTTTCGACAAGGCCCTTAAGGCTTATGGCAAGAAAGCAAATATCCCTGGATTCAGAAAGGGAATGGTGCCTACTTCAATCATAAAGAAGATGTATGGTCCATCAGTTCTCACTGATGAGGTTTTAAGAACAGTGGAGAAAGAGCTTACTAATTACATGGCTACAGAAAAGCTTCAGATTTTTGCTCAGCCTCTTCCACTTGAAGAAAATGATGCAAGAAATATTAATGTTGACAATCCATCTGATTACGCTTTCGCATTTGAAGTTGGATTAAAACCCGAATTCAATTTGCCAGATCTGGCAACTGCCCAACTCTCAAAACATAAAGTTGCTGTTACAGATGAAATGGTGACCGAAGAAGTGAGCCGCTTGCAATTAAGACATGGCAAGATGACTGAACCTGAAATCGTCAACTCGGAAGACAATGTTTTGAATGTAAAGTTTATCGAGACTGATGCAGATGGGAATGAAGTGGAAGGTGGTATTCAAAAAGACAATTCCCTTCTCGTAAAATATTTCGCAGAGGAAATCCGTCCTCAGTGGATGGATAAGAAAGCAGAAGATTCCCTTGTACTGCAATTATCCACCGCGTTTGGTGATCGTGAACGTGAATGGGTTTTGTCTGACCTCGGTCTTCCAAAAGACGAAGCCTCAGCAGAAAAGTTTTTCAAAGTTGTCATCACTAAATTAGGCCTTGTTGAAAAGGCTGATCTGAATGAAGAATTTTTCAAAACTGCATATCCAGCAAAGGAATTAAAGACCGAAGAAGAATTGAAGAATACCATTCGTGAAGAAATGGAAAAGCATTGGGAGAGACAGGGAAGAAGCCTTTTGCAACATGAGATATTCCATGTGCTGGTGGACCAAACCAGCATCAATTTTCCTGATACATTTCTTAGACGCTGGTTGCAACATGGAGGAGATCAACCAAAGTCTTCAGAAGAAGTAGAACAGGAATATCCTCAATTCATTAATCAGCTAAAGTGGACCTTGATCAGCGACAAGATATTTAGAGAAAACAACCTTGAAGTTTCACAAGATGATATTAAGGCTTTTGCAAAGCAGCAGCTTGCAGGTTACATGGGCATGAATGTACTAGATGAAAGCCAGGGATGGGTGAACGAATATGTCAATAGAATGATGCAGGACCGGAAATTTGTTGAAGACACCTATCATCGTCTGCAAAATGAAAAAGTACTTGAATGGGCGGAAACCCAGGTGCATCCTGTTGACAAACCAATTTCAGTTGAAGAGTTCCACCATCTTCAGCAACAACATCAGCATTAACGTCGGATTTTCGGGTTTGGAGTTTTGGGTTCAGAATTTTAACTGCAAGGACACCAAGACGCAAAGAGTCCTGCTGTTTTGTCTGGTTTTTAAATTCGCATGGTATTTGGTGTTTCAATTCACTTTAAATTGCCTGATCAAAAGATAAAATCTAATATGAACCCAGCAAAAGAGTTTGAAAATTATGCCGTGAAGCATCATGGTATTTCCAGTAATACTTTAAATGATTATAATAAATACCTGGTTACTAGCCTCACCCCCAATATCATTGAAGAACGCCCAATGAATGTAGCAGTCATGGACGTTTACAGTCGCCTGATGATGGATAGGATAATCTTTCTTGGTTATCCGTTGAATGACGAAGTGGCCAATATCATTACTGCCCAAATGCTTTTTCTTGAATCAACAGATCGCCACCGGGACATCCAGATGTATATCAATTGTCCGGGAGGAAGTGTGTATTCTGGCCTGGGAGTTTATGATACCATGCAATACATCACACCTGATGTTTCCACCATTTGCATAGGGATGGCAGCCTCGATGGCAGCTGTTCTGATGTGCGCCGGAACAAAAGGCAAGCGTACTGCTTTGAGACATAGTCGGGTTATGATGCATCAGCCAAGTGGAGCAATCGGTGGACAGGCAAGTGATATAGAAATTACAGTTAATGAAATAAAGAAAATCAAAAAGGAATTATATGAGATCATAGCCTTTCATACCGGGAAAACTCCTAAACAGGTAGAAAAGGATTGTGATCGTGATTTTTGGATGACATCAAACGAAGCAAAGGATTATGGTCTGGTAGATGAGGTATTGTTAACCAACCCAAGAAAGGAATCCAAGGATTAACCAGTCCTGAAAAACATCAATAAATCCAAAATTGAACAAAATGAATTTTCAACGATATACATCGAAGCCCGTAAGGATGAAAGAAGATGAACCAGAAGAGGATGAAAAAGAAGAAAGGCCTCAACCTGATACGATGATGTTCATGAAACAACTGGAGAGATATTTTCTGTCCAATAGGTCTGTATATCTCTGGGGTATTGTAGATGATAAGTCCGCGAAAGATGTTGTGAACAAAATGCTTCTTCTTGATTTTGATAAACCAGGTGAAGAGATCAAATTCTATATAAACAGCCCAGGCGGAGTAGTTACCAGCGGAATGGTTATCTATGACACTATGCGTATGCTAAAAAGTCCAGTGAACACGATTTGTATGGGGCTTGCTGCTTCAATGGGTTCAATACTGCTAAGCGGTGGAGTAAAAGGAAAACGTTTCATATATCCTCACGGAGAAGTAATGATCCACCAGCCAAGCCTGGGAGGTCATATTCAAGGTGTTTCTTCAGATCTGGAGATCCAGGCAATTCAAACCAGGAGAGTAAAAGAGCTGGGAGCCCGGATTCTGGCTGAAAACTGCGGAAAGAAATTCGAACAGGTTATGAAGGATTTTGATCGCGACTACTGGATGGACGCAAAAGAGGCGATTGAGTATGGAATTGTGGACCAGATCGTGGAGAAATTATGATCTTCCCAAACAGGGACGAGTTCGCCTGGTTTAATCGTTAACGCTTTGCAGTTATTACCTCAAAATCTGGCATTTCTGGTAAAAGTTTCAGAAATTTGAGAGGTTTCAGGTTCAAACCAATTTCATTTTCAAAAGCATGGCTAAAAATACATTGCATTGTTCTTTTTGTGGTCGCAGTCGCGATGAGGTGAAAATCCTGATCGCGGGCCAGGAAGGCCATATTTGCGAAAATTGCGTTGACCATGCCCGTGAGATAATTGAGCAGGAACTAATGGTAAGAGAAGAGCAAACCCCCGCATCTTCATTCAAGCTTACCATTAAGAAACCAATTGATATCAAGAAGTTCCTGGATGAATATGTAATTGGACAGGATGATGCCAAGAAAGTGCTTGCCGTTGCGGTTTACAACCATTATAAGCGTTTGCAGCAAAAGAATGTTGAGAGTGACATTGAGATAGAAAAGAGCAACATCATCATGGTTGGTGAGACGGGTACTGGAAAAACTCTTCTTGCCAAGACTATCGCCCGATTACTGAATGTCCCATTTGCAATTGTTGATGCTACTGTATTTACTGAGGCCGGATATGTTGGGGAGGATGTAGAAAGCATTCTTACTCGTCTCCTGCAGGTATGTAATTACGATATCACATCTGCCGAGAGAGGTATTGTTTACATTGATGAACTTGATAAGATTGCGAGAAAAGGAGATAATCCTTCAATCACCCGCGATGTAAGTGGTGAAGGTGTACAGCAAGGCCTTTTGAAGTTATTGGAGGGCACTGATGTTCTTGTTCCACCACAAGGCGGACGTAAACACCCTGAGCAGAAACTGATCAAGATAAACACACAGAACATTCTGTTTATATGTGGTGGTGCATTCGATGGAATTGATAAAGTGATTGCAAGAAGAGTAAACACAAACGCGATTGGATTCAATGTGAAACAGGAACAGCAGGAGAATATGAAGAAAAACCTGCTTCAATATGTGAATGCAACGGATCTTAAGAGTTTTGGATTGATCCCTGAATTACTTGGACGTTTGCCGGTAGTTACTTATCTCAATCCATTGGACAAGGCTACACTTCGTACAATTCTTACGGAACCAAAGAATGCTCTTATCAAACAATACAAGAAAATTTTTGAGATAGAGGGCATCAAACTTACTATTGACCTTGATGTATTGGATTTCATGGTAGAGAAAGCCATGGAGTATAAATTGGGAGCCAGGGGTCTTAGAAGTATTTGTGAGGGAATTCTTACGGATGCTATGTTTGAACTTCCTTCCAGCAACCAAAAACAGTTCAATCTGGATATCTTATATGCACGAAAGAAATTTGATAATAGCAGAATGAGTTTATTGAAGGTTGCTTAGCCTTCTGAATTCCGACAACTTACTGGTCACGCAATGCGTGGCTTTTTTTTGTCTGAATTTTATCGATTGAATCACAATACAACCAGATCAATCCATACTATTCCAGGAAATCATCTTCCTCTTTTGAATACTTGCTAAACAATTTTTCGATTGCTCCTGAAAATAACGGCAGCTTTTCCTTTGCATATTCCTTGATAATTGTAACTGCCTCAATAGACTGCTCTTTTGTAAATCCCTTTGCCTTTAATCTGTAGATTAGTTCTTCCATTTAAGTAGGTTTTGATTTTGAATGAAGTCTCAAATCGTGAGACGTGAATAGTGAGTCGTGAGTTGAGACAAAGAAGCAGAAAAATCATCTCTGCGTAACTCTGTTTCTCATGTTCTCTGCGGTGAAATTTCCTTGCGCATCCTGGCGTCATTGCGTAATGGCGGTAAAACTTCGGCACTCAGACTCACGTCTCATTAAAAGCCCCGTCCTTTTCAGAAACGGGGCTACTTGACTTGACAAACAAACGATAGCTATTTTATCCTCTTAATACTTCGCGGGCGATAACCAGCTTTTGTATTTCTGAGGTTCCTTCACCAATGGTGCAGAGTTTAGCATCACGGTAGAATTTTTCAACCGGAAAATCTTTTGTATAACCATATCCACCAAAGACCTGAACAGCATCATTCGCAGTTTTTACTGCTACTTCGCTCGCAAAATACTTGGCCATAGCGGCCTCCTTGGTCATCGGTAATTTTTTATTCTTCATATCAGCGGCCTGGAAAGTCAGAAGCTCTGCGGCCATGATCTCTGTGGCCATGTCTGCAAGCTTAAAAGAAATTCCCTGGAAATTAGCAATTGGCTGATCAAACTGATACCGCTCCTTTGAATATTGCAAGGCCGCTTCATAAGCACCTTTTGCAATACCCAGACTAAGTGCCGCAATGGAAATTCTTCCTCCATCCAGCACATGCATTGCCTGCTTGAACCCAGCTCCAATTTCACCGAGTCTGTTCTCATCAGAAATTCGCACGTTGTCAAAGATCATCTCGGCAGTTTCACTCGCACGCATGCCTAATTTATTCTCCTTCTTGCCACCACTAAATCCCTCAACACCTCTTTCAACTACAAAGGCTGTTGCATTATCCTTGGTTCTTGGTTCTCCTGTACGACAAACCACCACAGCGATATCTCCACTCTTACCATGAGTTATCCATGATTTTGTACCATTAATGATCCAATTGTCTCCATCTTTCACAGCTGTGCATTTCATATTACCCGCGTCACTTCCTGTGTTTGGTTCGGTCAGGCCCCAGGCCCCTAGCCATTCGGCAGTGGCGAGTTTTGGAAGATATCTTGCCTTTTGAGATTCATTCCCAAAAGCCAGGATATGACCACAGCAAAGAGAATTATGGGCGGCCACACTCAGACCAATTGATCCGCAAACCCGTGAAATTTCTCTGATGACTGCAACGTATTCTGCGTAACCAAGGCCTGCACCACCATATTCTTCAGGAATTAAAACACCCATAAGTCCCAACTGTCCCATTTCTTTGAATAGGTGGATGGGAAATTCCTGGGCTTCATCCCAAAGCATCACATTAGGCCTGATATGTTGTTCCGCAAAATTTCTTGCTGTTTCAGACACCTGCCTGGTAAGCTCAGATTCACGAAACTCAATTGTTTTCATTGTATCGGCTTGAATCATTCTGCAATATAAAAAGAAATTTCGATCAGTACTAACAAGTGTTAGTATATTGAAAAATATGGGCTCAATTTCCTCAGAAGATTCTCGTCAACAAGTGCAATTCTGAGGAGGCCATCAATTGATTCAAAATTCCCATGCTGGTTCCTGAACTGAACTATAGCATTGGCAAGATTCCAGCTTATATAGGGATGATTCTTAAGTATTGCTGCATCCGCTGTATTGAGATTGATCTTTCTGAGATCCTGCTTGCCTAGTCGTAGCCTGGAACGAATATACCTAAACGTAGAATCAGACAGGCCATATGTTTCGCCTACCTGGTCAACGGAATAAAAGCCTCCCAGACGCTCTCTGAAATTTATGATCCTTGTCGCCAATTTATTACCAATTCCAGGCAACCTGATGAATTCACTGGTATCGGCATCATTAATATCCACCAAGCTATTTTCAAATTTCCTTTCTTCATGTTTCCTGATATTTTTTTGCTGATCAGATCTGTATTCACCTTTATCATCTTTGTTGTGCCTCTTAGCAATCTTTACATAAGGGAGTAGACGATCTGAATGTTTTGGGTTCATCCCATAGATCTTTCGAATATCCTCAGGCTTTCTGAATAGACCTCCCTTGCTAAGATAATTTTGAATTGTGCCGATTGTCTTCTCAGACAAACCTAAACGCTTCCATTGATCGGGAGTTGCGGAATTTGGATCGAAATAAAAAACTTCTCCACCGATGCTCTTTGTTTCCCGAATTAATTTCTCATTATCAGTTTTATCCAAATTATCAGATGTGGCCTCCTTCAGTTTTTGCGCAAGCGCTCTGAATTCCGCAATTTCTTTCGCCGTTGGTGATTTATGTTGAATGTCTAGATACTCAGGCAGAATGAAGATCCCACTGGTTAGAAATATCAATACTAATACAGCAATTCTTTCCTTTTTCGTAAAAGAAAAATAATCCCTGACCCAGTTTTTGCTCATGATCTAAAATAAGCAGATGTATTTCTGGAGCCGGAGAATTGCCGGTTATACTTTTAATTCAAGCTGATCCCATCCAAGTTCGATGCCAGCGGGTAATTCACGATTGACCTGGTCATGCTTTCCGAGTTGATGACTGATATGTGTAAAATAGGCCCTGGGAATATTCAGTTGCTGAACCATTTCAGTAGCCTCTCCAAGATTAAAATGAGAAATATGCTTTTCTTTCCGGAGAGCGTTCAGCACAATTATTTCACTGCCGGAAATCTTTTCTCTTTCTGTAGTATCGATCTTATTTGCATCAGTTATGTAAGTGAATTTTCCGAAACGAAACCCAAGAACCGGCATCTTCATATGCCAGACCAGAATAGGAGTAATTGGAATATCTCCAACCGAAAATTCATCAAAGGCAATTGTATTTAGTCTTATTTCCGGCACACCAGGGTATTTGGTATCAGCGAAGGCATAAGGAAATTCGCGAATGATCACTTCCTGTGTCATTTCATTTGCGAAGATCTCCATTGGTCTCCCAGTGAAGAAATTGAATGCACGCACATCATCAAGTCCAGCAACATGATCTTTATGAGGATGAGTAAAAACTATCGCATCAAGATGCTTCACATTTGCCCTCAGCATCTGATATCTGAAATCCGGCGTTGCATCAACTACCAGTGTAGTTTTTGCTGACTGCACCATGATGCTTGATCGAAGTCGCTTGTCTTTTTTATTCGACGAAGTGCATACCTCGCACTCACATGCAATCATTGGCACCCCACTGCTGGTACCGGTTCCAAGAAAGGTAATTTTTAGATCGGGATAACTCACGTTTAAAAATACGAAGAAGTAGGAAGCTGGAACCGAAGTCGGAAGTCGAAAGTCTGATGTCGGAAAGAAAGAGATTGGTTTCTATTTTAAATGTTCTTCTTTCCCCTCTCCTTTGGAGAGGGGTTAGGGGTGAGGTCAATAACGGAAGTCAGAAGTAAAAAGAAGTAAAAAACATCCTTGCGAAACTTAGCGCCTTAGCGGTTAAATTTTACGGCAACAGAGATCTCACGATCTCACTTGACTTACTTCATCAAAGACCTTTCTTGAATCTGGGGAAAGAGAATCAGGGTTGATATGGAGTTGTGGAATAAGATCGATCAGAATACTCACCCTGCCTTCCAGTTGAAGAAATTTATTCAAAACCGCCACTTTTTTATCTTCGAGAATACAATATCCGCTTTGAAAAGTACCTCTTTCATAACGTATTACGTATTCAGATTCATGCAATATTTTTTCCAATTTTTCCAAAGAGGATTGCGTATACTTCATACTCTAAAATTACGTTTAGTCTACCTTTGAATATCTATTAAAAACATACATATTCTCCACAAATTTCAGAACCAACCTATGAAATATGTGATTTTATTTATTGGCATCAGCTTTTGTATAAACTCATCTGCTCAGGAACTTCCTCCATTAGGAAAAATTGATTCCAGCGATTTGACCTTAAAAGGAGATAATAATACTGAAGCCCTTTATCTGATAAATCAGCAGGAGACTGAATTAGAAGTCTCAAACGGAATTAATCGCACTATCACAAGGGTTCGGATTCGGATTAAGATTTTCAATAAAGCAGGTTTTGAATACGCGAATGTAAAATTGCCCGTTAGGAATTCAAGATACAGGAAGGTGAGTGATATCTCTGGTTTTGTATACACCCTGGATGAAAACAAAAATATCAATATCCGCAAACTGGAAAAGGATGAAATCTTGCAACAAAAAACCGGGAAGAAAGGATCAACAATAGCATTGGCGTTTCCCGGGGTATCTGACGGCTGCGTTATAGAATACACTTATACATATATTGACCGACGATCATTATCAGTTTCACCCTGGATGTTCCAATCTGACATTCCTACTAAACTTGCCATTTGCAAAATTACTTTTCCTACCGGGTTACAACTTAATCATAAGATAATTTCCCAGAAAAAGATTGAGGCTATTGAAACTTTTAAGAACCCAAAATCAAATTCTCCTATAAAAGTGCGCACATATGCGATAACTGATGTTCCGGCCTTTAAAGCCGAGCCCTTCATGAGTTCCTTAAGTGATAATCTGCAACGAGTTGAATTCAGGTTACGTAATGGATTTTTTATTATGAGCTCACCAAATTCTGAATGGGGGTTTTTTAATGCCCGCTTTTACGATTTATGTGAGTCCACAGGACGACTAAGTTTGCCAGGTGCAGATTCAATTATCACAAATGCTAATAAGCTGAAAACCTTCCCTGATAAGCTTAATTATATTTTTAGCAGTCTAAAGAAGAGTGTTAGCTGGGATGAAACTCAAACATATTATCCTGATGATGTTTCAGGTGCCTGGAAAACCAAATCCGGAAGTAGTGCAGAATTGAATCTGATTTTATTCAGCGTTTTGAAAAAAGCTGGAATGCGGCCATCAGCCTTGTTGATCAGCACTAAAGAAAATGGAAAAGTTGACAAAAGTTTTGTAAGTGTTTCCCAATTTAATGGCCTCGATGTTCTGGTAGATGATAGCTCAAATACCTATGTAATGGATTTAACTCAAAAATATACCTCCTTCAGTGTCACACCATTCAATGTATTGAACACAGTGGGCTTACTAGTAGATTCACTATACGGCCAGTGGGTAACTATTTCTGATAACAGGCCATTATATAAGAACAACATGACAATCTTGTCCAGAATAGATTCAAATGGCCGGGTAAGTGGATCAGCGATTATTCAATTTTTCGATCATGCTAAGCAAAGTCTTTTGTTACTGGATGAGGAGGAAAAAAAGGCTATGGAAAAAAGTTATAAAAGTTTCCAGGATGAGGCGAACACCCTTGAAATAGATAGTGTCAAGAGAGTACAGGAATCCAATGATGACCTGCCTTTAAAAGATGAACTTAAATTCAAACTTCGCTTAACACCGGTTGGAAATCTCTATCTTCTAAACCCTACATTCCTCGCAGAATTCAGAAATAATCCATTTACGAAAACAGATAGAAATTTCGATATTGATTTTGGAAGTCCGCATCAAATGACAATCAACCTGCACCTTACCTTAAATTCTGATTTTGTAGTTGATGAACTTCCAAAGAATATTACTTTAATTAACCCTGATTCAACGGTGATATTCAATCGGCAGTCAGCAATATTTGGACAAGCAGTTCAAACCCTGCTGAAAATTGAGTATTTACAAACCAATTTTCCAAGGAGTGAATACCCTACCATTAAAGAATTTTTTACCAGGATGTATGGCATGCTGAATGAGCCGATCATTCTCAGGAAAAAATAGAGTTATTTACTGGTCATCTTAATGACTGGGATGATCATCTCTTCCAGACTTATCCCTCCATGCTGGAAAGTATTCTTGTAGTAATTGACGTAGTGATTGTAATTATTTGGATAGCACAAGTATCCATCTTCTTTTGCAAATATGAATGATGAGTTTACGGTAGGCACAGGTAAACCAGCCTCCTTTGGATCCCTGAAGGCAAGTACTTCTTTTGCTTCATAGTGCAGGTTTCGCCCATGCTTATACCGAAGGTTGGTAGTTGTCTGCTTATCGCCCACCACCTTATAAGGGGTTTTCACTCTTACACTTCCATGATCAGTAGCAAGTATCAGATTGATCTTCTTATCTGCAATTTTTTTGAGGGCCTGATGAAGCGGAGAATGTTCAAACCAGGATGCCGTAATACTTCGATAGCTGGTCTCGTCACCCGCAAGCTCCTTCAACACCTCCATCTCCGTTCTTGCATGGCTGAGCATGTCCACAAAATTGTATACGATCACGTTTAAATCATTACCCAAAAGATTATGAATATTACTCACCAGTTCCTGACCAGCATTAAAATTCAAAACCTTTGTATAGGAAAATTTGAGATTGTCTTTACGAAGTCTTTTTAGTTGAGCACGAAAAAATTCTTCTTCAAATAAATTTTTCCCACCCTCTTCATCATCATTCTTCCATTGTTGCGAAAATTGTTTTTCAATTTCTGCAGGCAATAGTCCAGCAAAGATTGCATTCCTGCTGTATTGGGTGGCTGTAGGCAGAATACTATAAAAGGTATCTTCTTCGAGAATTCTGAAACTCTCAGCAAATATTGGCTGGATAGTTTTCCATTGGTCAAACCGAAGATTATCTATTACAACAAAAAAAGTAGGCACGCCTTTCTCAACATGGGGCAATACTTTAAACTGAAAAAGAGAGTGTGACATCACGGGTGCTTCGCTTGATTTTGGATTCACCCATTTCGCATAATTCCTGGAAACAAATTTGAAGAATTCTGTATTTGCTTCGCTTTTCTGAGACTGCAATACTTCCTGCATTTCAGGACTATCGCTTTTTTGCATCTCAAGCTCCCAATAAACGAGTTTCTTGTAGAGTTCCATCCACTCATTATAATCAGGACTGCTATTGAGAGCCATGAACAGACTTCTGAATTGCTGTTGATATGCTGAAGTAGTCCGTTCAGCTACCAGTCTTTTGTTATCAATTATTTTCTTCAGACTTAATAAAACCTGGTTTGGATTCACGGGCTTGATCAAATAATCACTGATCTGACCTCCTATTGCATCATCCATAAGATTTTCTGTTTCATTCTTAGTGATAAGTACAACAGGAATTCCTGAATTTGCTTCCTTGATCTTCGCCAGGGTTTCCAATCCGGTTATACCTGGCATGGTTTCATCAAGAAGAACAACGTCAACATAATTATCTTTTACATAATCAATGGCATCAAAACCATTCGTCATTGCATTTACTTCGTAGCCTTTATTCTTTAGAAAGAGGATCTGGGACTGCAGGCTCTCAATTTCATCGTCCACCCATAAAATTTTTCCAATCGACATATATCAATTATAGTTTGTAATTGTGGGAATTGGTCTGAAGAATAACATTTTCCCCTAAAGCACATTGACCGATGAGCCAAGCTACCGAATTTATTTATCCCTTTCTGCTTTGTACATTTGTCCGCTGCATCAGAAATATAATTTAACGAATCCGCAACACGGCATGAGCAAAGTCCGAAAGATCATTAATGATCCGGTTTACGGCTTTATAACAATTGATGATCCGGTTGTATTCAAGGTTATATCTCATCCATTTTATCAACGCCTAAGGAGAATTCACCAAATGGCGTTTGCCGACCTGGTCTATCCTGGGGCAGTGCATACGAGGTTACATCATTCCCTCGGGGCTTATCATCTGATGTATAATGCTCTGAATGAATTAAAGGGGAAGGGTATCGAGATAAGTCGCGAAGAAGAGCAAGCTGCAAGAATTGCAATTCTGCTACATGATATCGGGCATGGACCATATTCCCATGCATTGGAAAATATATTGATTCCAGGAGTTTCGCACGAGCAAATATCAATTCATATTATTCAATACCTGAACCAGGTTTTCGATGGAGAATTAAGAATTGCACTGGAAATTTTCAGGGATGCTTATCCAAAGAAATTCCTTTATCAACTCATCAGTGGACAACTGGATGTTGACAGAATGGATTACTTAAGCAGAGATAGTTTTTTTACTGGAGTATCAGAAGGAGTGATCGGTTATGACAGGATTTTGAAAATGCTAACGGTGCACGATGGGAAATTAATGGTTGAAAGCAAGGCCATCTATTCTATTGAAAAATTCCTGGTAGCGAGGCGCTTGATGTATTGGCAGGTTTATTTGCACAAAACTGTTTTAAGTGCAGAAAAAATGCTTGTCAGGATCGTTGAACGCGCCAGGGAATTGATCCTTAATGGCAAAAGGATTTCATCCTGCTCTCCTACTCTGGATTTTTTCCTGAATAACGCCATGAATGGAATTTCCATTGGTGATCACCTTGAACTTTTTTGCCAGTTAGATGATTACGATGTGATGGGGACAATCAAGAATTGGACATTGAATGAGGATCTGGTTCTTTCAACCTTATGCAAAATGCTTGTGAACCGGCAATTAATGAAGGTGGAATTTTATCATGAGAAACCACCGGAAGAGGTAGTGGAAAAGTTAAAGAAAACTATACAGGGAAAGCTAAAGATTTCAGAAAGCGAATCGAATTATCTGGCATTTGCTGGTGAAGCAGTCAATACAACTTATGATCCCTCCGATGAACGGATAAACATATTATTCAGAGACGGAATTGTGAAAGACATATCGGAGGTAGACAATGCTTTAATTCATCAGACCCACTCGAGCCCAATGAAAAAGTTTTACATTTGTTTTATGGCTTAGCCATAACATAATCCTGACCATAGACGTTGGATTATCGTTATCTTTCAATAAATCATGGTCTATGGTCCATGATTCAGTATTTGGTGTTATGCAATTCAGCGCTTCACAAATAGCAATGATCATAAGTGGCAAGGTGGATGGCGATCCAAACGCCATTGTATTTTCCTTTGGCAAAATTGAAGAGGCTCAAAAAGGACAGCTTGCATTTCTGGCAAATCCAAAATATGAGGATCATCTGTATTCAACCGGAGCTTCTATAATCATAATCAACGAATCTCAGGAACTAAAACTTCCGATTAACGCAACTTTGATTCGCGTTGCCGATGCATATTCTGCTTTCGCAACACTGCTGGCTACATACCAGCAAATGATCACACAGCAAATGGAAGGCATTCAACAACCGGTCTATATCAGCGAATCAGCAACCATTGGTGAAAAAGTGTTCGTTGGGGCCTTTACCTACATTGGTGAAAATGTTAGAGTTGGAACAAATGCAAAACTGTATCCTAATGTCTTCATCGGAGATAATGTTCAGGTGGGAGAAAATGCTATTCTTCATCCTGGCGTAAAGGTCTATAATGATTGTATTATCGGAAAAAATGTTACAGTACATGCTGGTTCGGTGATAGGAAGTGATGGGTTTGGGTTTGCTCCTCAGGCAGATGGATCTTATAAGAAAGTTCCACAGATCGGAAATGTGATTTTGGAGGAAAATGTTGAAGTTGGAGCCAATGTTACAATCGACAGGGCAACCATGGGCTCAACAATTATAAGAGCCGGGGCAAAACTTGACAATCTGATTCAGATCGCGCATAATGTTGAAGTTGGAAACCATACTGTCATCGCGGCCCAGGCCGGGGTGAGTGGAAGTACCAAGATCGGCAATCATGTTAGGATTGGTGGTCAGGCCGGCATTGTTGGTCATATATCAATCGCTGACGGAAGTCAGATCAACGCCCAAAGCGGCGTAAGCAAATCAATAAAAACTCCTAATGTCCTGGTAACCGGCTCTCCTGCCCATGATTACACCAGCACCCTGAGGAGCCAGGCGGTTTTCCGGAATTTGCCAGAACTGGATAAACGAATAACAGAACTGGAAAACATGGTCAGGATTCTAAAGGAAGAGAAAGAAAAGGCTGGAGTTTAGCCTCTCATTCACCCCCCCAATTGTCTTTATTTTCCTACTTTCGTGCCCATGGAAAAAATGACCGGCAACGGCCAATTATTTCAAACAACAATTAAGGAGGCAATTCACATTTCCGGGGTCGGGATTCACACAGGTCTTTCAGTATCAATGACCCTTGAACCTGCAGAGCCCAATAGCGGGATCGTATTCCAGCGTACGGATCTTCCTGGCCAACCTACCGTAAAGGCAGATGTTGATTTTGTGACTGAGACCAAAAGAAGCACTACCCTGGAGCATAATGGCGCCAAGGTGAGTACTATAGAACACTTGCTTGCTGCTCTTGTAGGGACTGAAATCGACAATGTTCTTGTCAAACTGGATGGGCCTGAAATTCCAATCATGGATGGCAGTTCCAAACCGTTTGTTGACGCCCTGGAAAAAACCGGCGCAGAAAAGCAAAAAGCTGAAAAAATTTACCATACCATTTCTCAGAATATCTATCTAACAGATGATGATAAGAAAGTGGAAATGGTGGCCATGCCTTCGGATACGTATCGCATCAATACTCTTATCGATTTCAATTCTCCTGTCCTCGGTACTCAACATGCTTCGCTCAAGGATATTCGTGACTTCAATGCCCAGATTGCGCCCTGCAGAACCTTCAGTTTTTTCCACGAGCTGGAATTCTTGCTTGAACGTAATCTTATTAAAGGGGGTGATGTAAATAATGCAATTGTTGTTGTGGACAGGCCTGTTTCTGAAGCGCAATTGGATCGCCTTTCAAGTTATTTTGGTAAGTCCACTTTCAATATTACCAGTGAAGGATATCTGAATAATCTTCAATTGCATTTTCCAAACGAACCAGCGCGACATAAACTTTTAGATCTTGTTGGTGACCTCGCACTTGTGGGAATGCCATTCAAGGCACATATTATTGCAAACAGACCGGGCCATGCCACCAACGTAGCTTTTGCAAAAAAGATCAAAGAACATTTAAAAAAGAAAAAATTCAAGGTAGAGGCCCCGTCGTACGATCCAAACAAGCCGCCCGTATATGACATCCATGCTATTGAGCGAATACTTCCTCACCGCTATCCTTTCCTGCTGCTCGATAAGATCATTGAAATAACTGACAAGTATATTATCGCTGTAAAAAATGTGACTTATAATGAACCTTTTTTCCAGGGACATTTTCCAGGAAACTGTGTTTTTCCAGGAGTTCTGCAAGCAGAAGCCCTGGCGCAATGTGGCGGAGTACTCGCAATTCCAAAAGGAAATCCGGAGGATCAATACGATACTTATTTTCTGAAGATCGATCACTGCAAATTCAAGCAAAAGGTAGTGCCCGGAGATACGATGATCCTTAAGATGGAACTTTCCAGTCCAATCAGAAGGGGAATTTGTGAGATGAAAGGGACTATTTTTGTCGGCAACAAACTGGTTTGCGAAGCGGATATGGTTGCACAAATTGTTAAACGAGCCAAGTAAAACATGATCAGCCCTTTAGCCCAAGTAAGTTCAAAAGCGAGAATAGCAGATAATGTTACTATTGATGCTTTTTCAGTGATATCTGATGATGTAGAAATTGGCGAAGGAACTCACATCATGCCGAATGTTACAGTATTCAATGGCTCAAGAATTGGACGTAACTGCAAAATTTTTCCCGGGGCTGTTATCGGGGCAATTCCTCAAGACCTTAAATATGTTGGCGAAAAGACAACCTGTGAAATTGGTGACAACACTACTTTGAGGGAATGCGTAACCGTTAACCTGGGTACAAAGGACCAATGGAAAACAAAGATTGGTACCAATTGCCTTCTAATGGCATATTCACATGTTGCGCATGATTGTTTTCTGGGAAATCATGTGATCCTTGCGAATGCTGTCCAATTGGCCGGCCACGTTAAGATTGATGACTATGCAATCATCGGAGGATTATGTGGGGTGCATCAGTTCACACATATTGGCGCTCATACTTATGTAGCTGGCCAGGTAGTGATACGAAAGGACGTTCCTCCCTTTGTTAAAGCTGCGCGGGACCCAATTACTTTTGTGGGAGTCAACAAAGTTGGCTTGGGAAGACGAGGATTTTCCAAAGAGATAATTGAACAGATATCGAATATATATCACATCCTTTTTGTGCAGGGACATAGTACTGCGCGAGCCATCGAATTAATTGAAACGGAACTTCCTGATACCGAAGTGAAAAAAGCAATCCTGGAATTTATAAAATCATCAAGAACGGGTATCATCAGAAAAGCTAAAGAAGAAATAGATGAAAATCTGGCTTTATGATGCCGGCAAACGTTTCAACCGCGACTGGATCTTTCGCCATCTTACATTCAGTTTCGAATCAGGAAATTCATATGCGATCATTGGCCCGAATGGGTCAGGCAAATCAACCCTATTGCAATTAATTGGAGGATCTCTGGAGATCTCCGAAGGAAAAATAAATTGGGAAGATGCAAAAAGTTCAATTCCTGATTCAGAGGTTTTTCAAAAAATCTCTATCTGCGCACCATACCTGGAATTGATTGAGGAAATGACCGCAACTGAATTCCTAAAATTCCATAGCCAGTTTAAACCTTTCCTGCAAGGTGTCACAATTCCCACAATCCTCACAGCCATTGGATTGAGCCAGGCAGCTACTAAACAGATCAGGAATTTTTCTTCAGGTATGAAGCAACGGTTAAAACTTGCCCAGGCAATTTTTTCAGATACCTCCTCAGTTTTACTTGACGAACCCTGCACTAATCTTGACGAGCCTGGATATCAATTATATTATTCACTAGTATCGGACTATTGCAAAAACCGTCTTGTAATTGTAAGCAGCAATGACGCAAAGGAGTATAGTTTCTGCAATGAGAAAATCAATTTGATCGATTTCAAATCCTGATCTATAATATATAAACGGTACAATGAAATCTGGCCTCTTTCAGTAACTTTTGTATCGATGAAACAGGGAATCGGAAATACTTCAAGAATATGGCGGTTTTTCGATATTGATTTTGCCTTTTACAAATTCATCAACCATACTTTTCCCCGGCATTTCCATGATCATTTCGTAATTGAAATGGTGACTAAAGGAGTTGATAAATTTTATTGCGAAGGAAAAACTTATACAGCCACTCCCGGACAATTCATATTTATCAATCCGGGTGAAGTCCATACTGGCAGCACAATAGCAGATCATGATCTGGAATATTTAAGTTTTTATCCAACGAATGAACGCCTGCAGGAAATCGCAGAAATACTTCATCGAAAAACAATGGGTGAAATCAGTTTCAATAAGACGATCATTACAGATCCTGTCCTTGTTCAACTTTTTTCAAACTTCACCAACTCGATGCAGGGCGGAGAGGGAAACTCACTGTCCATAGAAGAGGCTTTCATAAACTGTATGGACTGCTTTCTAAATCTGAGCTCAATCAATACTGGAAAATCAGTGCAATTGAGCGATACACGTATTAAGAAAGTTAGAGAGTACCTGGACGCGCATTTCAAATCAAAAGTTTCGATAACTGAGCTTGCTGCTTTGGCAAACACAAATCCATTCCACCTGATCCGGATCTTCAAAAAAAATCTGGGCTTGACTCCTAACGAATATCTACTCACCAAACGGACACAACTTGCAATCAACCTTCTGAAAAAAGGTTATAAAGTAAACGAAGCCGCCCTCTTAGCCGGATTTTATGATTCATCCCATTTCAACCGCTTGTTCAGGAAAATGACCGGTCTTTCCCCTAAAGAGCTTCGCTTGTCCAATAGTCATGATCGTACAATTTTTGTAAACTGAAAATCAATCTCTTTATTAAAATATTGAAGATGAAAACGATTTCTCTTGCTATGCTCCTCCTTACAGTTTTATTCACCCAGGCTCAAAACACTTACAATGAAATAACTCTTCCAGATTTGCTTCGTAAAGCATCGAAGGATCCGGGAAAATATGTAATACTTGATGTGAGAACAAAAGGAGAATACCACGATTCACTTTCCAGTAGTAAACATTTGAACATCGGTCATATAAAAAATGCTTTAAATATCCCACTGCAGGATTTAACGCAGAACCCGGACGCCATTCAACAGTTAGACCAGTATAAGGACAAGGAGGTGTATGTAATTTGTTCGCACAGTTATAGGTCCAGAACAATCTCCAATCTCTTAACAGCAAATGGATTCGCCAATGTTACGAACGTAAAAGGCGGCATGTCAGAATGGTTCAGGAATTATGAGGAGCTTAGGCCTTTTCGTGAAAAATTTTATGAAGAAGGAATTGCATATAATAATATATCGCCAGAGGAACTTTACAAAAAGATTGAAAGCGGTCAGGGAGTGGAATTCATAGGATTCGCCAATCCACCCCGAACTAATTTCGATTCTACCATCGTAAGTCTATATAAATATTTACCAGATTTTAAGAACGTCAAGTATTTCACTTTAGCAGATTCATTAAAAATTCTAGACAAAGCAAAACAGGCATATGGGAAGACCATCGTAACCTTTAACACCATTGGACCTGGAGGTGCCGAGGCGGCAGACTGGTTAGCACAGAAAGGGATTTCAAATGTGAATTACCTGGTTGGAAACATAGGTGGCTTTTATGAATACCTGATGAACTATAGGACAACTGAGGATCAAAAGAAGATCATGGACAAAAAAAGTGGTGTAAATTTTTATACTCCTCTTAGTTTTTGTAAGCAAGTACCCTCAAATTTCCAGTTTATCGATCTCAGGCACGATACTTCTTTTAACAAGGCTACAAATGGCGTAAAGCTTACTTACAAGGAATTGAAGGGATCAACAAATTTTCCATTTTATAAAAACCCGGATGAATTTGCTGCTAAATATTCTGACAAATCGAAAATGTATGTCCTGATCCCTCAGCAAGGATATGTAGGATTGGAACTGGCTGATGCTCTTATCAAGAAAGGTTATAGCATTGGCTGGCTCCAGGGTGGAATTGAAAGATGGGAATGGTATACGAATAATGTAGCAGGTTTTGATTGTGGGGGTTATCTTGTTAAGTGATGATGAGAATTTAACTGCCCCTTCGACTCCGCTCAGGACTCGCGATGACGCAAAGGACGCGAGAGTAAATACAAAAATTTCATTGAGTCTTCATCATTCCGCTGCAACTTCTACAGGACGATGGCCATTTCTTGCAAACCATCGTTTGAAAAAACCTTCCTTCCTCATTTCTAAAAGTTTTTTGGATGTTAGGTATCTGATGACTGCTGACTCAACATAATGGTGTAGTGGGAGTAGGATTGCAATCAAGGCAATCTTGATCATTAATATTTTCCAGGGCTCTCCATGTGTCCAAACGTGAATTTGTTTATCGGCCAGGAGAATTATGAATTCAAACAGGAAAATAAAGGCAAAAAAACCAAGGATCTTAATGCTCCTCTGTGACACGCTTAGCAAACCAAGCATGATCAGGAAGATGAAAACAGTAACTATTCCCACAGTCATGCCCATATACTGCAGGTTGTGCCTCCTGTCAGTTTCAGATTGTTGGGCTGTCAACAATTTCTCTTTTCTCTTTTGATCATCTGCAAGTTCCATAAGCACCAGTTCATTCTCGCTATTCATTTTATCCAAACTGTCTTTGAGATGAATGAATCGGTTTCTATATTCTAAAGAAAATTTATAATCCCCGATCTCATGGTTCAATTCCGAAAGCTTTTCCAGAATACGCTTCTGAGACTCTACATCCACTGTTTTTTCTGCCAACCTCAGTGCCTGCTGATATTCCGATGCTGCACTACTTTTTGAGCCTGATGCACTCAAAACGGCTGCATGTGTAAGATGCAATGACATCTTTAATGGATCTGCCAGGGTTGCATACTCATCCTTGACAACTTTTTCAATGTAAAACCGGGCTGAATCCAATTGATCATTGGCAAGATAGACCCTGCTTAAAAAAAGGTGGCGCGACAGAGGTTGCATTACTGAGAGATACTCATCCCAAAGTCCTGGTGTTGATTTCAGGTATTCATAGGAAATTTTCAAGTCTTTCTGATTCAGCACTCCAATATAATTGAACTTGATAGTCCTTTTTGCATCCTTAAGTTTGAGAGAGTCGGCAAGCATATATGCTTTATCATTAAACTGCTGGGCCATATCATAGTTCTTTGCGCCAACATAACCATTCTGGATTAGCAGATATGCATATAAGAGATCATAAACTTTTCCTTTCTTACTGTACAGATTCTGTACTTTGAAACGGTAGTCCAGTGATTTTTCATAGTCCTTAAGCTTGTTATATATATCAGCCATCCATGTATAATAATCTGTAAGCAGGTATTCGTTATTTAATTGCTCCGCGATTTCAAGGGCCTTCATCTGGTATCTGTATGCCATCAGAAGGTCATTGTGTTCATAATAGATAATCGCGAAAATGGCATTGCATTCTGCTGTAAGCGAATCCATCTTTAGTTCATTTGCCAGTGATAACGCTTTACTGGCATAACTGAATGCCTGGAACATTTCTCCTTTCTTGGAACCAATCCAGGACAAATACATATAGCCATTGATCTTGGCATAATCCAGATTCTCCTGCTGGCCCATCGTCACCAGGTCATTGGCGGATTGAGTTAAAGTCTGTAGATCAGCAGATCGGGTATAATTAAAACTAGAATATAGTTTATAGACATATGCATTCGCAATTAGTTGCTTATCCCTGCTTTCCTCAGCTACCTGAATAATTTTCTTCAGACAACTATCTCTTCGTTGCCTGTCAGTATACTTGGCTCTTAAATTTATTAGTGCGTTAAATTTGCTTGTCGGGTCTTTTGCTGCATTCACCTGCCTTAAGAGTTCATCTTCCGGATAGAATCTGGAAGTACGATGATTCTGCGTGTAACAATGGGTGGTAATTGCAAATGCTGACAGGAACAAGAAGAATTTTCTCATGTCGGTGATTAAGATGTGACAGAAGGATGGTCAACCTGGACCAGGTCCTGATTTAAGATAGGATAAATTTCTAAAGATTTCCAACCAGGAATGCTTCAGCAAGTCATCGTTGACTTGCAATTAGCAGATTCAGATCAGTGTACTTAAGATCAAATCGTTGACTAAGATGAAAATTAGTCAATGCTCCCTTGAACATATAGATTCCACTTCTTAGATGAACTTTGTGCCACACGAGGTTTTCAAATCCTCCTTCGTCCGCCGCCTCAAGCAGCAATGGCATGAGTACATTGCTTATGGCCTGGGAAGCCGTTCTTGCAAAACCTGAAGGGATATTTGGAACGCAATAATGGATGACGCCATATTTTAAGAAGATGGGACTTTGATGACTTGTTATCTCGGATGTTTCGAAACAACCACCCCGGTCAATGCTTACATCCAGCACCACACTTCCAGGCCGCATATTGCTCACCATTTCTTCAGTCACAACCACGGGACTTCTTCCTGACTGCGAATTCAAAGCGCCTACTGCCACTTCGCAACTTTTTAATTGTTTGGCAAGAATTCTTGGTTCGATTACGGAAGTCCATAACCTATGACCAACATTGGCTTGTAATCTCTTCAACCTGGTAACACTATTGTCAAAAACCTTTACCGAAGCACCTAATGCCAGCGCAGCTCTTGCAGCATACTCTCCAACAATACCTGCTCCTATTATGATAACCTTCGTAGGCGGAATACCTGAGATCCCACCAAGAAGAACACCTTTACCATGATTTGCGGAACCGAGGTATTGACCAGCGATCAACATCACTGCACTTCCTGCAATTTCACTCATGCTTCTTACGATGGGGTATGTTCCACTATCATCCTTTAGGTTTTCAAATGCGATGGCGGTAATTCTTTTCTCCATCATTTTCTGCAGAAGCTCAGCCTTGAGAACTGATAAATGAATTGGAGATATGACTATTTGATTTAACTGTAAAAATGGGATATCATCTTCAACAACAGGAGCGCTCTTGACAAGAATTGGGGCTTTGAAAACCTCAGCTCTATCATAAACGATCTTTGCGCCAGCCTCACTATAATCCTTATCGCGGAAATGTGCCATTTCCCCCGCATTGTGTTCAATAGTGACATGATGACCATTACTAACGATCACCCCCACAGCTTCGGGCGTTAAGGCAATTCTATTCTCCTGAAAGGCAATTTCTTTTGGAATCCCTATGTGCAGTTGAGCCCCGGTTGGTTTTACATCCAGAGTTTCTTCCAAGGTTTCGTAACTGAAAGAGGTGCTAATGAATGGTTTTTGATGGGCCATACAGTTGGTTTGCAGTTGGGCTGCTGTTCGCGAATTGAGCTGCCAATTTACAACTTTTAATAGAAGGAGGTCGGAAGTCTGAGGAACGAAGTCAGAAGTCTGAGGTCAGAGGTCAGGCAGACATTGGAGACGTCCAACATTCCAACATTCAAACAATCAAACTCTCAAACTTCTTGTGCCCTCATCCACAAATTCCAGGAAAAGATGCATCGTATCAACCGGGAAAATGGAAATTGCTTTTTCGGGCCATTCCACTAGACAAAGCTTGTCGGAATAAAGGCATTCTTCTATCCCTGCACTTACGACCTCGGCTTCATCCTCTAGCCTGTAAAGGTCAATATGGAATAAGGATCCATCCTCGGTTTGGTAGTCGTTGATAATTGAAAAAGTAGGGCTGCCAACCATGCTCCGGACTCTCAAAAGATCACAGATTGCATGGACAAGGGTAGTCTTCCCCATCCCCATCTCACCATGAAGTGCCAATACCTTTCTTTCCCCAAGTTCACGGATCACAGCTTCTGCAGCTTCATGGATATTCTCTAAGGTATAAGTCATGGTCATTGAACAAAGATAATTGCAGCAATGTTGCTAAGATTTCCTCCCGGTTGCAACAAGGTGTATATAATGAAGGGATTTTAGCAATTGGGCGCCCTCTTCCTTCAGTAAATTTGCAGAGAATGGAAAATGTAAAATGGAAGGTAGAAGGAATGACCTGTGCCAATTGTGCATTGACGGTCTCAAAATACTTGCAAAGGGAAGGGCTGAAGAATGTTAAAGTCAATCCCCTTGATGGATTTGTAAGTTTTGATGTGGCGGAGAAACCGCTTGACGAGAGTAAAGTTACGAAGGGAATCGAAGGCCTGGGGTATAAGGTTGTTGGCGAAAGCGATCACAAGCATGATTCGCAACAAACGAACGTTCAACTAAGAAGGTTCCTCATATGTCTTCCTTTTACCCTGGTATTGATGCTACACATGGTACCGGGGATCCATCTACACTGGCTCATGAATCCCTGGGTGCAATTAGCCCTATCTCTCCCAGTATATGTTATTGGAATGAATTTCTTTGGCCGGTCCGCTATCAAAAGTTTGCGAAACCGAATGCCAAACATGAATGTGCTGATTGCAATTGGAGCTACAGCCGCTTTTGTCTATAGCCTTGCGGGCACATTATTGAATCTGGGAGCTGGCTACCTGTTTTATGAAACATCAGCAGCAATCATAACACTTGTTTTCCTCGGTAATTATCTGGAGGATGCATCCATTGCTTCTACACAGCGAGCATTGCACAAACTGGCAAAATCCCAGAAGGTCATGGCTAACATGATCGCATTTGACGAAAAGCACCAGGAGGTTATATTCCCAGTTGAGAGTACACAACTGAAAATGGGTGACCTGGTACTTGTTAAAACTGGAGAACAGGTACCCACTGACTCCAAAATTTTATGGGGTGAAGCAAATGTTGACGAAGCCCTGATTACTGGGGAGAGTACTCCTGTTTATAAAAAGCAGAAAGACAAATTAATTGGTGGAAGTTTATTGGTTGACGGCACGGTGAAAGCCCAGGTAACCGCAGCAGGAGATGATACTATTCTTTCAAATATCCTGAAGCTGGTGCAACAGGCGCAGGGCGAAAGGCCTCCCGTGCAGAAGATGGCTGATAAGATCAGCGCCATTTTTGTTCCAATTGTCCTCACGATTGCATTGCTCACTCTTGTCGGCAACTATTTTTATTTACTGCCTAATCACACCAATCCTTTTACAGAGGCACTTATGCGCAGCATCGCTGTTCTTGTGATTGCCTGTCCATGCGCAATGGGGCTTGCAACTCCTGCTGCTATTGCAGTAGGTCTGGGGAGAGCAGCAAGAAATGGAGTACTCTTCCGGTCTGCTACAAGTCTTGAAAATTTTAAGGATATAAAGCAGGCTGTTTTCGATAAAACAGGAACTCTAACAACGGGTAAGTTCAGGATTGAAAAGTTCGAAGTAAAAGATGGGAGCTTGAGTGAGGATGATTTCAAATCAATTGCTTATTCGCTTGAGAAATATTCCGCTCATCCCATCGCCAAAAGCATTGCAGAAAATTGGAAAACGAGTGAAATAAGGTGGAAAAAGATTGAGGAAATAAAAGGTAGGGGCATGCATGCCTGGGATAAGGATGATAATGAATATTGGGCTGGGTCAATTAAAGTTGTGGAAGGATTATCCAATGAGGATCAGCATAATGTTTATATCGTAAAAAACAGAACTCTTCTCGGGTGGATAGATTTGGCTGATGAGGTTCGTCCGGAAGCTAAGGAAGTGATCAACTACTTAAAGAAAAAAGAAATAAAGACCATTCTTCTGAGCGGAGATAGTTATATCAAGTGCAAGAAACTTGCTGACGAACTAGGCATACAGGAAGTCATAGCCAACCAAACACCTCAGCAAAAATTAGAAAAGATTGCTGAATTAACTTCACTGGCACCAACTGCGATGATCGGAGATGGCATTAATGATGCACCTGCCCTCGCTAAGGCAACAATTGGAATTTCCGTGAGTGAGGCTACCCAGATTGCAATGCAGTCTGCCCACGTTGTACTTATGAACCACGGTCTCAAGAAACTTCCTATTGCGTTAGGATTGGGAAAGCATACATATATCACCATCCGACAAAACCTGTTCTGGGCATTCTTTTATAATATAATCGCAATACCAGTTGCTGCTTTTGGTTTTCTTACTCCAACTTTCGGTGCTCTTGTTATGGGATTGAGTGATGTGGTATTGGCCATCAATTCTGTAAGACTGTTTGTGAAGAAGGTGGAATAATATTTTTCAACTTTGAAATAATCTTGGTCTGATCATTCAGGTTGGAGTAAATAAGCTGGAATTGATCTGTTATTGATTTGAGATCGGACAATTTCTTTCTGATATTTTGCTGATCAGTCTCAACACCTTCCTCCAGATCCTTCTTTCTTAATTCGAGTAGTTGTTGAACGCGCTTATTCATGGGAAGATTATCTGATTGCAGGTCGATTTTTCCCTCTGACTTGAGAAGCTTAAGTGCAATTTCAAATTTTTTGTTGATTTGTCGGACTACAGGTTGAAACTCTTCTTTCACTAATTCTTTGCCAGATCTCCGTGCATAATACGCAAGCGATGCAATTTGTGAAGTCAACATATGCGAAGCTGCAACAAACTGGTGAATTTCTTCAAGCTGCTGTTGATGTCCCTTGGGTTCAGATAACATTTGCTGAAAATCATCTGAAAGATTCGCCAATGAAACAAAGGCATTCTTCCTCGCCATTTTATAATTTGATAAAGAAGATTGTCCTTCAGTAAATAAATCCACAGACTTATTGAAGTAATCCTGGTTATCTCGGATTGCATTTGACATCAACTCATCCATCTGCTTATTTTCCCAGGATGGAAGTATGAAATAAGATATAAGGTATGCTATTGCTGAACCAATTACAGTATCGATGATCCTGTCGGTCAGTAGATCTTTCAAGCCTTCCGGACTTAGAAAATAGAAGTTTAGAAGCACATAAATTGTAATGGCGGCGCTGCTGATACCATAGTTTAATCTGAGAAAACTATAGGCTACAATCATGGCTGCAATCATCAGGATAAAGAGTACGCCATTATTATTGGTAAGGTATAAAATTGCAAACCCGATCCCTGCTCCTGAAAATGTTCCCACCAGCCGTTGTATATTTCTCTTTCGGGTGATTCCATAAGCTGGCTTCATGATCACTGCAATTGTCAGCAGTATCCAATAGCTGTGTCCTAAGGGAAATAGCATGGAAATAATGTATCCTGCAAGCAATGCGATCGTGAGTCTGACGGCATGTCGAAAATTCGATGATTTGAGAGAGATATTATCTAATAACAGCCGAGGTCCCACTTCCTTTCGTGGTATGAATTTTTTGAAATCTTCCTGATTTCCATAATTCTTTGCGATGCTCTTATCATAGGTTGTATAATATTCTAATCGCTTTATTCGCTCAGTTACATCCTGCAAACTGTATAGGATATGTCTCAGCATAATGAATGCTTCCAGATTGGCAGCTGATATGTTTTTTTGCCTCAACTCCAGAAATGCATTCATCGAGTCCTGGAATATGGCATTTAAATCCTGTTTGGATTTATAGGGAAAGCCAGACTGAACAGCCAGACCAATATTATGGAGTTCGTCTGCGAGGCTGTTAATATTCCTGTTCAGCTTTTCAACAACTCCTGAATCATCAAATTCTTTATGCATTAATTCGTAATCCTGCTGGGAAGTCATGATACTCTCCAGGAGATCAATACTGTCAAGGAACATCATCATCAGGACCCTTCCCTTCTTGGTTGATTCCGAAAAATACTTACGTGTTGTGAAGAGCATTTCCCTGAGGTCATTCTGATAATTCTGGATCTTCACCTGCGACTCCATCAGTTGCTGATATATGGAAGTATGATCTCTTTCTTTTCTATACAACAACCCCTTTGTACGGAGATACTCAGCAATTTCCATCAGGCACTCTCCAAGCAATTGTTGTATGGGCCGGTAAGGCCTGAGAGTGTACAGTACCAGACTCAGAATCGCATACCAGGTTCCACCAACAAGAAAATAGGCAGACTGCTCCATTACGTCCTGATTCTGCTTGTAAGCGTCAATATTTATTATGAACACCATCAGCGTGACCAGGCCTATAGAATTGGCTCGGTTTCCATAAATAGCAATCATGGAAAGAAAAAGGCCGAAAAAGATGATCTCAGCAATGATCAATGGATGGCTGCCACGACTGAATCCAGAAATAACCAGAACAATAAAGCAAAGACCAATGCAGGCCAGCATTCCATCTCTTCTGGATGATATTGGTCCAGGGGAGTCGGTCATACTTACAAACAATGCTCCCAAGGGTATACCGATCATACTGATCAATAAGCCATAATCATAAAGAATATAGGCCGGTATAAGTACACCAGCAGTAACCTTAAGGCCAGTATATAAATATTGGCTGCTAAAAAATTTTTTAGCCTGAAGAGAGTAATTCATTCGTGGGCAAAGATGCTGACAGTTCTTAAATTATTCTGAGAGATCTGGCATAAGAATTTATTTTTAATCCTTGCCAATCAAAAAACAGTTAAATGGAAATAATACATACAGTATTCGGTCAGGGTGAAAACCTGAATTCGCTACAGATGTGCGCAAGAGCAGTAGTGATTTTTCTTCTTGCTCTTATTTATATAAGAATTGCAGGCACAAGGGCATTTGGCGGACTTGCAGCCTTTGATTACATAATCACAATCACCCTGGGTGCACTTCTTAGTAGAGCAATTGTTGGCGCATCTCCCTTCGTTCCAATACTCGCTAGTTCATTAACGATTGTATTGCTTCATCGGACTGTGGCCTGGCTTTGCGTACACAGTCACTTTCTGGGGAAGCTGGTTAAGGGTAGTCCTGTAACTGTATTCAAAAATGGGAAATTCAACCGGAAGGCAATGTCACTTCATCAAATCAGTGAGCGTGATGCAATGGAAGGTGTAAGAATGAGGGTTAATCAACATTCAACTGATCAGATTGATGAGATCATACTTGAAAGAAATGGAGAGTTGAGTGTGATTACTAGCCGGGAGGCAGATGAATGAATTTCAGATTTTAAAATTTGGTTTCCTCGCTTCGCTTGGGAGTGGGAAATTGGGAAAATGTAAGAAAAGTTGAATTGTTGATTGGTTGATTTGTTGATTAGGTATTTGGAATTCTTCGCCCCGTATGGGCTACCCTCTAAATAGTTGAATGGTTGAAGAGTTGATTTGAATTTTGTAATTCGACCTCACCCCTAACCCCTCTCCGAAGGAGAGGGGAATAAGAATGTTTTATCAAGGAAAGAAAAACTGTCATCGGTCATCTTTTATCTCAACGCGCAAGAATTTTGAAATTGGTTTCTTCGCTGCGCTCAGGATTGGGAAAATGGGAAATTTGCTATGAAACTATCTCATCAAGAGGAAAGAAATCTTTTGCCCTAACACCTTTTTCAGTTTGTTGAAGACTGCAACATTCGTAAACGGGATCATGCTCAAAGAATAAAACATAATCTTCCTGCACCGCTGTGTTCAAAAAGGATTTCTTCTCATTTAAGGTGGTCATCGGGAACATATCATAAGCCATGACATAAGGAATCGGAATATGTGCAGCTGCAGGCAGGAGATCGGCCATAAAAACTATTGTTCTTCCATTATAGTTTATTTGAGGGATCATCATGGAATCAGTATGACCATGTACAAATCTTACCTGGATATTCTCTGTGAAATCAATCACTTCATTTGCGTATTCAAATAAGGGGACCATTTTCAGTTGACCGCTTTGCTCTATCGGAATAATATTTTCCTTAAGGAAAGATGCCTTTTCACGTTCATTAGGCTGAGTTGCCCATTTCCAATGCCGTTCATTACTCCAATAGATTGCGTTCTTAAATGCGGGCACCAGTTTACCTGCATCATTGATTATAGAACCTCCGCAATGATCAAAATGCAGATGTGTGAGAAATACGTCTGTTATATCATCCCTACTGAATCCAAGTTTAGCAAGAGATGAATCCAGCGTGGCATTGCCATGCAGGTGATAGTGACTGAAGAATTTTTCATCCTGCTTGTCACCTACGCCATTGTCAATAAGTATCAATCTTTTTCCATCTTCAATGAGCATGCATCTCAAAGCCCAACTGCAAAGGTTATTTTCATCGGAAGGATTAAGTTTATTCCAGATCACTTTTGGAACCACCCCAAACATTGCGCCCCCATCTAGCTTAAAGTATCCTGTATCGATTGAATATATTTTCATGCAACAACGGTTGACTTCGAACGCATACTATTCGAACGCATATTAATAAATAACAGCAATATGAATCCAATTATGAAATAACCCATCAATGCCAGAACGGAATTTCGCATGCCGCCCATTGATTCAGCCACAAAACCAAATGAAAGTGTCCCGATTACCGTTCCAATTTTATCACAAACATCATAGAAACTAAAGTAGGATGCAGTATCCTTTGTTTCTGGCAGGAGTTTGGAGTAAGTTGATCTTGAAATTGACTGGATACCTCCCATTACAAGTCCAACTGTAAATGCGAGCAGATAAAATTGAGTTACAGTTTGAACATAGTACGCATAAACACAAATCCCAACCCAGATTATTATAATCACTCCCAGAGTGAAAATATTGTTTGTCCGCTTTGAAAGAAGTGAGAAAAGGTAGGCACCCAGAATTGCAACGATCTGGATAATAAGAACAACAATAATTAATTCGGTTGATTCAAGTTTAATTTCCGCCGAAGCAAAATAGGTAGCCATGTACATGACTGTTTGCACACCCATATTGTAAAAGAAGAAGCTCACAAGAAATCTTTTGAGCATCGGAAAATGCTGCAATTGATTCCAGACCTTTTTCAGCTCTATAAATCCATTTGTCAATATTCCATGTGTTGGGCGGACTGCGGCGGGCTGCGAGCGAGGAAGTCTGCTAAATGTAACCTGAGCAAAACCAGCCCACCATAATCCTACAGCAAGAAAAGACAATCGCACAGGCCATGCTCCAAATCCCAGTTCTAATTTATCATTGGCCATGATGACTGCAAGGCAGAGTATCATCAGGAGTACACTCCCAATATATCCCATCGCGAAACCTTTTGCGCTGATCCGGTCCTGGTCTTCTTCTGCGGCAATCTCAGGCAAATAAGCATTATAAAACACAATACTTCCACAATATCCGATCGATGCTATTATTGAGCAGATGATTCCCAGTGGAATGTTGTCTTTAGTAAGGAATACCATCGAAATGCATGCAGCAGATCCGAGATAGCAGAAAAATCGCATGAATGACTTCTTATTCCCCTTGTAATCTGCTATGGAGGATAGTATTGGAGAAATAAATGCAATAACCAAAAAAGATAGAGCAATAGAATAGGATGCGAGGGCTGACCTCTCAAAACTTCTTCCAGCAATAATTACAGTTTCCGGCGCAATAGCAGTATAGTATGCCGGAAAAATAGCGGATGTTATGATAAGAGAATAGGCCGAGTTGGCCCAGTCATACATAGCCCACCCATTGATCACCTTTTTTTGAGCAGTTACCATAAACAGGGGTTTGGTAACTGAAAATACTATTAATCAACCCAGAAATAAAAAAATAGACGGAAGGCGTGAATCGTGAATCGTGAGTTTCGAATTCTTTCGAAGGCCTTACAAACTCTCAAACATTCAAACACTCAAACATTCAAACTATTAGTTACTTCCTTTATATGGAATGGTCTTGATCGTTTTGAAACTATTATCGCAGAGGTCAACATTAACTGGCTTTCCGTTAAGAACACTATCTGAGATCAACATCCCAAGTGCAAGAAATGAGCTCTCTTCAACTCCCTTGAGTTTCTCCTTATCAACCACCATTCTGAAATTGACTATTTCACTTGGCTTTGTAAGCTGAAAACTTTTTTTTATATCGCTGGGAAAGTTCCTGGCAAGAAAGTCGCCGGTCTTTTTTGCAGTTGCTGCATCAACGTTTTCTTTATAATAAACTTCGATATTACTTCCTGCATCATACTTATCTCCATAATTGTTACAGGAAACGAGAAGGACAGCACCAAATACCACCAATAACAGTAGGTTCTTAATTTTCATTTGTGAAGATTTTGAGCGAAAGTAAGCCTCAGGAACCTTAATAGCAATAAGGGAATTACTTATTTCAGATAACCAGCCCAGATAAGGAGAAGTAAAACAATTGCAGCTATAATTCTATAGATCCCAAAGAACCTGAATCCATACTTCTGAAGAAATCCAATGAAAAGCCTGATTGCCAGCATAGCAACAATAAAAGCAACAATGTTACCGATGATGAAGGCATTCAGGTTTCCTTGTGTTGCTGTGATCAGTTCATACCCCTTGACCTTCACTCCGTCATCATTCCAGTCCTTAAGAAAAATGGAATAGATGGTGGCAGCAGCCATGGTAGGAACTGCAAGGAAAAATGAGAATTCTGCAGCAAGCTTGCGAGTAAGGTTTTGTTGCATACCGCCAATAATTGAGGCCGCACTCCTGCTCATGCCAGGTATCAGGGCTAAACATTGCCAGATACCAATAATGATGGCTTTCTTATTTGAGATTTTTTCTTCAGTTTCAACAGACTGACTTTTAAAAAGCCTATCGATAAATAACAAAATAATTCCTCCCAGCAGCATTGTAATGGTTACTGTAAGCGGGCTCTCCATAAATGAATCGATAGCATCTGAGAATAGAAGACCCAGGACCAATGCAGGGATTACTGCCAGCATCAATTTTAAATAGAATTGCCATCTCTTGAAATCAAAGAATTTCTTCCAGTATAAAACAACCACGGCCAATATGGCTCCCAGTTGAATGGCCACTTCAAACAGCTTGGTGAATTCCTGTTTATGAAGATCATTCCCCAATAAAGCACTGGTGATGATCATATGGCCAGTTGAAGAGATTGGAAGGAACTCGGTAATTCCTTCCACTATGGCTATAATAATGGCTTCAGTGATTGTCATGAATAGCTTGGAAATTGAAGTGCAAATGTAATCGCAATACGGATGCAGTAAAAAGTAAGGTGAAGCGCTAAAAAATAAAGTCAAAATGATGAATAGCATTCATCATTTATCCAGATATCACATTTCTTTTCCTTTTGGTTTGCGGAAAATGGCAAAAACCTCAAGTGCAAGGCCAGCCAGGATTAAAATGGGCGCCAGAGTAACCCTTGTGAAACTATACACCTCCTTTGGATCAAATTGATTTGGGTCCTTACTCTTTCCACCTATCATCAGTATCAATCCAAGAACCATCACAGCAAGTCCGATCAACATCCATTTGTAATTCTCTTTGCTGAATAAAGCCTGTGATCTGGCCGCCGAGAGTTGTTTCTTATCTGTCATTGGGGAAAATTGAGGCTGCAATATAGAGGGAATTGGATAATTTGAAAATTTGAAGATTTGAAAATGGGGCTAAACTTAAGAATTCACTCCTTGTTTCTGTCAATTTCCCATATTCCCTGCGTGCGCTAAATCTAAATATCAAAAATTTCGGGTTTTAAGTTAGATACCGTTGCTAGTTGTTCGTTGACCGTTGGTCGTTGGGGTAGTCAGATGACAGGTGAGCGTAATTCCCAATTCTTCCTAATCAACAAATCAACCTATCAACAATTCAACTTTATTTCCAATTTCCCATTTTCCCAATTCCGAGCGAAGCGAGGAAACCAAATTCCAAAATTCAATATAGATCGTCCAGTTTCATCCGCAGGTATTTGATTACGCTGCGATGTGTGCTGGCCAGAGATATACCAATGCCTATCAGGATAATTGTTGCAAACAACGTAAGCAATAGGCCATAATCCCGTAACGCTTTTATTTCTGGCAACCATCTTTCGGCAAAAAATATGAATCCCAGGATACCTGCTATTGCAATGAGGCCGCTGATAGCTCCATTTATGACAGCCCTCATATCCATGGGTTTTGCAATAAACCAGCGGGTAGCTCCCACCATCTGCATCGTCTTAATGATAAATCGATTGCTGAACATGGCCAGGCGTATCGTATTATCAATAAGTATTATCACCAGTATGCAGATCACAACCGCGATCACCAGCATTACAAGGCTGATCTTTTTGATAATATTATTTAGATTGGCAACAAGTGACTGAGGATACTGTACATCGCTAACCGCGATATTTTGTGTAAGGTCTGCTTGAATCTTCTGGAGAGAGTCGGCCTGAGCATAGTCACTCCTGATGCGAAAATTAACACTGGCAGGAAGTGGATTATTATCCAGAACACCACCCCAATCCTGATTCCCATCTTCCATGAATTTTTCCTTTGCATCCTGCTTGGTCACAAATTCATAAGTGCGGACATATGGCTGTTTAGCTATATTCTCAACTATTGCTGCGCTATCCTTAGATGTGATATTCTCACGGAGGTAAACCCTCACTTCAATACTTTCTTTGAAGTGTTCACCAAGTTTATTGGCGTTGATCAACAACCATCCCAGAACCCCAAGTATAAGTAGGACGAATGCCACCCCGATTATTGCCATAACATAAGAAGGCTTTGAACGTCGGGCAGATAATCTTCCTGGTTGAGCCATAATGCGCTTTTTTGGGTTAGAGAAAGCAGGCGCAAAAATACAGAATTACGAGTGTGAACCCTCCATTTCCGTATTTTTGTCCCTCCACTAACGATTGCATGAACATGATATTTTGGATAATACAGAATTGTGTTGCATAATACTTTTATTTAATTCTTTTTTCACAAATACATATAAAATAGAATGATGAGCCTGGGTTGAGCAAGTCCTTGGGATATTTGGAATTAACTGCTCCACCTAACTTATAAGTACTTCAGGTAACTATTATGGAATATAATTTCAAACTGATAGAAAAGAAATGGCGGGATCAATGGAAGAAGGATGAAGTATATAAGGTATCCAATGATCCTTCTAAACCTAAGGCGTATGTGCTGGACATGTTTCCATATCCGAGCGGAGCAGGTCTGCATGTTGGCCATCCGCTAGGTTACATTGCAAGTGATATTTACGCCCGATATAAGAGACTGAAAGGCTTTAATGTTCTCCACCCTATCGGATTTGATGCATTCGGACTACCAGCTGAACAATTCGCAATTGAAACTGGTCAGCATCCGGCAATTACAACTCAGCGAAATATCCAGTCTTTTAAGGAACAATTAAATAATCTCGGTTTCAGCTATGATTGGAGCAGGGAAGTTGTAACCAGTGATCCATCGTATTACAAATGGACACAATGGATCTTTATTCAGATCTATGAAAGTTGGTTTAATCGTGGCGAGCAAAAGGCTGAGCACATTTCGTCCTTAATCAAAATATTTGAAAATTCTGGCAACAAAGACCATGAATCTCCGGGCGATAAGGAACTCAGGTTTACGGCAAATGAATGGCAAGATTTTGACATTGCGAAGAAAGAGGAAGTGTTGATGACTTACCGCCTCGCCTATCTCGCATTTACTGATGTTAACTGGTGCGAAGCGCTTGGAACTGTTCTTGCTAATGACGAGGTTATAAATGGGCGTAGCTATCGTGGAGGATTTCCGGTAGTCAAAAAGAAAATGAGGCAATGGAGCTTAAGAATTACTGAATATGCAGAAAGGCTTCTAAAAGGATTAGATGAGATCGATTTCAGTGAATCAATGAAGGAGATACAAAGGAACTGGATCGGAAAATCTCAGGGAGCGGAAATTGATTTCCTAATAAAGAGCGACCTCACCCCTAGCCCATCTCCGAAGGAGAATGATGTTTCCGCCAAGAACGACCTCACCCCTGGCCCCTCTCCGAAGGAGAATGATGTTTCCGCCAAGAACGACCTCACCCCTGGCCCCTCTCCGAAGGAGAGGGGAAATGATTCGTCTCAAGATTATAGATATCTCACTAATAATTTAGATGAGTGGAAATACCTTGTTGAATTTGCGAAAGCAAACAGGGAGAATTCAACAAAGGAAGAAGAGATCGTTTGGCAAGCTCTTAGAAACAGACTACTTGATGGTTTCAAGTTTAGAAGGCAACACCCTATTGCTGGTTATATTCCGGATTTTGTGTGCCTTGAAAAAAAAATAGTTGTTGAAATTGATGGTGAATATCATGACAAAGATGATCAAAAGAAGTTTGATGAAGCAAGAGCATTCCACCTGGAATTCCACGGATACCGTTTACTCAGATTTTCCAATACCGAAGTCATAAACAATATTTCTAAAGTTTTAGAGAGTATTCAAAGATCTCTCAATGAACTTCCCTCCCCTCTCCTTCGGAGAGGGGTCGGGGGTGAGGTCGAAGAAAACATAATAAAGGTCTATACAACCAGGCCAGATACGATTTTCGGAGTTGACTTCATGGTTCTTGCTCCGGAACATGAACTGGTTGACAAGATCACAACTGAAGAACAACGACAATCAATTAACGCGTACAAGGAATATGTTCAGAGTCGATCTGAAGTGGACAGGATGGCTGAAGTGAAAAAAATCACCGGATGTTTCACAGGAGCCTATGCTATCAATCCATTGAATGGTCGGGAAATACCAGTATGGATCTCTGAATATGTTCTGATAGGATACGGAACGGGAGCTATCATGGCTGTTCCTTCAGGAGATCAACGAGACTTTTTATTTGCAAGATTCTTTGATATTCCTATAACAAATATTATTGGCGATTATTTTAACGGGGAAGAAGCTAATCCAACAAAGGATGCGATCCTTCAAAACAGCGATTTTATTTCCGGTATGCCTATGCGGCAGGCCATTGATGTAGTTTGTGAAGAATTGGAAAAGCGTGGCATCGGAAAGAGGAAGATTAATTATAAAATGAGGGATGCAGGATGGAGTCGCCAGCGCTATTGGGGTGAACCTTTTCCTGTGAGGTATAAAGATGAAATACCTTATCCGCTCCCAAAGGATGAATTACCATTGGAATTGCCCCCGCTTGATGACTTCAAACCTTCAGGCACTGGAGAAGGACCTCTCGCAAATGTTAAAGATTGGGTGAACAGGGGCTTTGACACCAACACAATGCCTACCCATGCAGGGGCTGCCTGGTATTTTCTACGTTACACCGATTCCAAAAATGACAAGGAGTTTGCTGCAAAAACTGCTCTTGACTATTGGGGTCAGGTGGATGTTTATATAGGAGGATCGGAACATGCGGTGGCGCACCTACTCTATGCGAGACTATGGATAAAAGTTCTGCACGATCTCGGCTATCTCAATTTCGATGAGCCATTCAAAAAATTAATTAATCAGGGAAAGATTACGGGTGATTCAAGATTTGTTTACCGGATTAAGGGCACGCAAACTTTTGTGTCGGCCGGACTAAAAGACCAACATGAAACAGACCCATTGCATGTAGATGTGAATATTGTGAACGGATTTGATTTGGATATTGAAGCATTCATGAAGTGGAAACCAGATTTTTCGAATTCTGAATTTATGCTCGAAGATGGCAGTTTCTATAGTGAGGTGAAGGAGAAGAAGGATCGTGCGCGATATCTCACCGGATCCGCGATAGAGAAAATGAGTAAATCATATTATAATGTTGTAAATCCCGATACCATCGTTGAAAAATATGGAGCGGATACATTCAGAATGTATGAGATGTTTTTAGGCCCAATTGAAATGAGTAAACCCTGGGACACTAAGGGTATTGAAGGAGTTCATCGTTTTTTGAAGAAGCTTTGGCGTTTATTCTATGATGAACAAAAAGGCGCCGTATGGAATAATGAGCCTGCTAATGAATCGGAACTTAAAGTGTTGCATAAAGCAATCAGAAAAATAGAGGACGATATAGAACGGTTTTCATTCAATACTTCCGTAAGTGCTTTCATGGTGCTTGTAAATGATTTACAAGATTTGAAATCATCCAAGAAAGAAATACTTGAGCCTTTGCTTATCATGCTTTCTCCTTTTGCGCCACATATAGCAGAAGAGTTGTGGGCAGCGCTTGGTAATTCAAAAACAATTCTGAATGCTCCATTTCCCACTTATAATGAATCCTATCTGGTTGAAAGTGTTAAGGAATACCCCGTTTCGATCAATGGTAAATTAAGAACGCAGATCAACATTAAGCTTGATGCCGCCCAACCCGAAGTAGAAGAAATCATTTTGAAGAATGATGTAGTCAAGAAATGGTTAGAGGGAAAAGCTCCTAAAAAGATCATCTACGTTAAAGGCAAGATGGTGAATGTAGTAGTTTAGTTTAACCGCAAAGTCGCCAGGTTACGCCAAGAAATCCTTGCGAATCCTTGCGCCTTTGTTTCTTGGCGGTTAATCTTAATTCAAGCCCCACAAATGTGTGGAAAATTTTACTACATATGGTGAATGATTTCACCATGAACAGCATAGTAAATCAATTTAACACTCAATTGAACTTTGCCTTCCAATGTTTAATATAATGGCATGTTTTTGTTCTTATTCCTAATGAATTAAATCATTAGGGAGCTATGGAAAAGAAGTTTGCAAAGGGCACGATCCTAAACATGATTGACTTCATGATGGCACAGGTTGGAATTACCCGGGAACAAGCGACAATTGCTATTGAAACGATTGTTAACCATATGCAACAAACGCCTGGAGATCCCCTACACAAGATCGTTACTGCTATGTTTGGAACTAACGATGATTCAAAGACACCTCTCAATTAATATAACGGTAAGTAGAAACCGGAAGCGCAGTTAAACTGCGCTTTTTTTGTGTAAATAATTGAGTATGAAATTTCGCAGCTCCTACATCCATTTCGAATAAGTCCTTCTTATTCACCAATTCCCCATCTATTTCTACATATAATTCCTCATTTTTTTCGATTTCAGACTGGCATGTTTTTCCTTTTATATCAATTGTAATCAAGTTTTTCAAAATAAATCTTAGATCGTGAAAAAGAATACAAGAATTGGCAGATCGGTTCAAGACTTTGTATACATGCTGATTGCACAGACCGGGATGTCTCAAGAACAGGCAAACACAAGTATCGAGACTGTGATCACATATTTCAGAAAACAACCAGGTACTGATCCATTAACGAGATTAATCGCATTCTTCTTTGGAGATAATATGCAGGATGAACAGCCTTCAGTCAACTAAACTTATTTAAAGGCTTCTCAAAATTCACATCTATTAACTCCGACTTTTTATATGAAGGTGTAGCTAACGCTACACCTTTCTGTTTTGCACAAGCTGGCACAGCATTTTAACTACCTAACGAAGATTAAATCAAAACCAAAAGAGGAAATCATGAACATCCTATGTTCTCCGGATCACTCGTCACCCTCTCAAGTGGGAATGTATAGCGTCCAGTTCGTGGAGGATAACACGTTCAAGGCAACGCTTACGAAGTATACAGGAAGCAAGCATTACTTTCCTGGAGTAATGGTTCTAAGAAAGCAATCAGATAATTGGGAATCATTTCCAGAAGGATACAATAGCATCGTGAATTGTCTCATACACGAATTGGAAAAGCTTTTTAAGAATTAATATCGAAGAGCGATTAAACTTTCCATTCTAAATTTTCCTCGCGCTCCTTGAGTATTATATCTATGTGCCTATGTGTTTTAGTTCTTTAATAAGATACGTTCTGGGAAGTGAGAATATTAACACGCAGTCACATAGGCGAAACATAGTCTCATAGGAGAACTATAGAAAAATACAGACAGATACCTTGCGTTCCTTTGAGTCCAGGCGCCTCCTATTTTTGTAGATATCTCAATTAGTTCTTTGCGGTTGAAATAAAGACCCCCTTTTTTATGTCAATTATTCTATGTGTCTATGATACCTATGTGCCTATGTGTTTTTCCTTCTTATTTAAAATACGTTCTTTGGAAGTGAGAAAATTAACACATAGTCACATAGAAGAACTATACATTGCTTTTCTCAGCGTCCTGGCGTCTTGGCGGTAAAATTCTTATCATCACATTCCCTTAAAATTTGCCTTTCTCTTTTCAAGGAAAGCTGTAGATCCTTCTTTCATGTCTTCCGTATTAAAACTTTCTCCAAAGCTATTTAGCTCAACCTCAAACCCATTCTTAGAATGGTCAAAGACGGCGTTGGTTGCCTCAAGGCATTTAGCAACCGCTATAGGTGCTTTTGAATTTATGGTTGCAAGAATTGAGATCGCTTTCGGTAATAATTCCTCTTGTGGTACTACATAATTCACCAAACCATACTGAAGTGCAGTAGCAGCATCTATCATATTCCCGCTAATCAATAATTCATTAGCTCTTCCCTTTCCAATGAGATGCACAAGGCGCTGCGTTCCGCCATAACCCGGTATCAAACCAAGATTGACTTCCGGCTGACCAAATTTTGCATTATCTGATGCAATTCTGAAATGACAAGCCATTGCTAATTCACAACCGCCTCCCAAAGCAAATCCATTAACTGCCGCAATGATGGGCTTAGGTGAATGTTCAATTCTTGCAAATAATTCCTGTCCGAACCGCGCAAGTTCCATTCCCTGCGCGGAACTCAACCCAATGAATTCGCTAATATCAGCTCCAGCAACGAATGCTTTTTGTCCGCTTCCTGTAATGATCACAGACCGGATAGAATCATTGGAGTAGACTTCATTAATTGCTTCATTCAGGTCAAGCATTACCTGCTTGTTCAAAGCATTTAGTTTGTCGGCCCTATTAATAGTGATGATCTGAATAAGATTCTCTAAACTCGTGAGAAGGGTTTGATAAACGGCCATGTTTTAAAAGTTTCTATTCTTGGTTACCCAATCAGTAATATAATTTGCAATAGTTGCCATAGGAGTACCTGGGGAAAATAAAGTTCCAATTCCCATTTCATTCAATGTCTTCATATCGTCCTCAGGTATGATGCCCCCACCAGTCAGAAGTACATCATTCATATCTTTTTCTTTCATCAGCTTAATGATCTTAGGAAATACAGTCATATGGGCACCAGAAAGTATACTGATCCCGATCGCATCAACATCTTCCTGGAGAGCTGCATTGACAACCATTTCAGGTGTTTGCCGAAGTCCGGTATAGATCACTTCCATCCCTGCATCGCGCAGAGCAGTTGCAATCACTTTTGCACCACGGTCATGCCCATCAAGTCCAACCTTGGCAACAAGCACTCTAATTGGCCGTTTCATTTCATTGTTCATTCTGTTCATTTATGCAATCAGCTCAGGTTATAAATGCAGTTAATGCAAGTCTGATGCGATGAATTGTTTCTTCTTTACCCAATACTTCCGCAATCTGAAAAACTGGTGGCCCATACTTGCCTCCAACTAGCATTACCCTGAGTGGTAGTTGTAATTCACCCGGTTTGATATTGGATTCAGTCGCCAACTTTTTGAAACCATCTTCAATAAAGGCTGATTCCCAATTTGGCATTGCATTAAGTTCTTCAATTAGAGATTTGAAAAACTCTTCCTTCTGATCATTCCACTTTGGCTTAACTGAAGCAAGATCATATTGAGCTGGGATTTGAAAAAAGAACCAGGCCTGCTCATAAAAATCTGTGAGAAGATTACAGCGATCCTTGACCAATCCTATAATTTTTTCCAATTTTGATGAATCAGAAACTTCAAGGTTTTTATCTGAGAATATTTTACGAACCGCTAATTCAAGATCCGCCGCATCGGACTTTTTTATCCATTCATGATTATACCACTTTGCCTTTTCATAATCGAACTTTGCTCCTGATTTATGAATTCTCTCAATTGAAAAATTCTTAATCAAATCGCTTTTAGAAAAAATCTCCTGATCTGTTCCGTCATTCCAGCCCAGCATGGCAAGCATATTCACGAATGCATCCGGCAAGAACCCTTTCTCCTTAAATCCTTCCGTTAAATCTCCAGTGTTAGGATCAGTCCAGTTCATTGTAAAAACAGGAAACCCATATTTGGCACCATCCCTTTTGCTGAGTTTACCATGCGGTCCCATGATCAGTGGAAGATGTGCCCAGTTCGGCATATTTGCTTCTCCAAAAAGATATCTCCATAATAAGATATGGACAGGTGCGCTTGGCAGCCACTCCTCGCCTCTGAAAGCATGCGTTATCTTCATAAGAAAATCGTCCACCACAACAGCAAGGTGATAGGTTGGCATACCATCGGCCTTCAATAAAACTTTATCATCAACAAGATCGGTCTCAAATGAAACTTCGCCGCGGATCAAGTCATTAAAACTTACTTTTTCGCCCGCAGGCATTTTTATCCTTACCACATGTTTCTGACCAGAGGCAATCATTTTATCAACTTCTTCCGATGATAAAGTCAACCCATTCTTCATTTGTAATCTTGTATGGTGGTCGTACTGTGGGGCCGGGTTGATATCTGTTTTTAACCATTGACGCATTGATTCAAGTTCCTCCGGAGTATCGAATGCATAGTATGCATGGCCAGAACCAATTAATTCCTCTGCATACTTGCGGTATAAATCCTTTCTCTCACTTTGTCTGTATGGTCCGAAATTACCTCCATGAACCGGACTCTCGTCTGGCTGCAGACCTGCCCAATTCAAGCAATCGAAAATATAATCCTCCGCTCCCTCAACAAACCGGTTTTGATCTGTATCCTCAATTCGCAAAATAAAATCACCACCAGATTGTTTTGCATACAAGTAGTTATACAAGACAGTACGCATGCCTCCCAAATGGAGGCCACCGGTGGGACTTGGAGCAAAACGCACCCGTACTTTTTCAGACATAGTCGCAAAGATAAATGTTCTGTCTTCGCTCGTGCAATCCTATGGCAGTTCAAGATCAGTTGTTTAGATTGTGATAGTTTAAGAATGAAACGGGGATTGTTCTTCATATTATTTATTCTATTGCTTGGGAACACGGTATCGGGTCAGCTGACCTATGAAAATCTATATGTGGATTATGATAGTGCCTGGCAATTCCAAAATCTAAAGGTCATTCCAATCAGGTGGAAGGGAGGAAATCCCCGGCTCCCCAGTCTTTGCGCAATACCATTTCATTACGAGAGGCACTTGAAAAAGGGGTGGCAAAAATCTCCGAGCGCGGTACGGCTTCTACTGAAAATGTTCATTGGCTGGTCATTGAAAATCTTTCGGGCAAAAATATTTTTCTTGCATCGGGAGAGATCATTGCAGGCGGCAGGCAGGATCGAATGATCAGTCGTGATACAATTATCCTTTCATCACAGAATCGCCTGCAGGTTCCTGTAATGTGCGTTGAAGAAGGAAGATGGAGCGATAAAGAGAAAAAATTTGTTTATCAGGGACAAGCAAACCAGCGACTCAGGAAATTGGTTGACAGATCCCGGAACCAGGTAATGATCTGGAGAGAAATTTATCGACAACTGGAGAAGGATAAAATAAAACATAATAGTGTTGCATATGCAGCAAGGAAGATGGATAAGAAGTATGCGGCACTTGAATTGGAATACTGGCAATTTTTTAAGCAGAAATTCAGGGAGTCAGATAGTACGATAACTGGAATTGTATGTATGTCTGGTGATAAGGTCATCGGCTGTGACCTCTATGCCGCCAATAATCTCTTCTATAGCGAGCTTGAATCCATGATGTATGGTTTCATCCAGGAGGCAATAGTTTTTGGAGAACCTTTGCGGATCAAGGAGGGAAAGATTCGGGAGTACATGGATCGTTTGCTGAAGGATGAGCTTTCACAGGAAGCATTTATCAAAGATTTCGGGAAGGCATACAGGTATCAGGGAAAACTCGTCCATATTGGTACGTATGCAGTAGAAGAATGAGGGTTTAACCGCCAAGGCGCCAGGACGCGAAGTTGCGCCAAGCTCTTTGCAAACCCTTGCGTCTTCGTTCCTTTGCGGTTAATTCTTGTTTATCTAACGCTGATGAGTGAGCTGAGAGGATATTTGAGGTTGTGATAGCCCATCATGTCCACCTTTATATTTCCAACAGAGATAGGGCTTTCAATCCTTACCGGGATACGGTTTGCATCATCACTGATCCACACATTCATTTTTTCACCTCCTTCAAATATGGTCCCTTTGATAAGAAGAGGTTTGAACTTTATAGCTCGGAACTTGCCATACTTGGTTTTGATATTTTCCTTTCCTACATATCGTATGTACATCTCATATACCTCATTATCCAGGAACATTGAAAAAGGAATTTTATCTCCTGGTTTGTACTTGGAGAAATCGATATTCCGGGCATAATAAATCGAACTTAAAACATCCTGCACGCAATTGGGAACCTGGAAAACGCCCTCATTAGTAACAGCAGTGTTGGCCGACTGGTTGAAGGTTATATTTTCATATTTCTTGTACCCGCCTTCATAAACATTTCTTATGAACTTTAAGGGTTGCAAGGTTGCTGTATCGATATAAGTCTCGTATTTGTCGCGAACCTTAAAAAAATTATCGTAGAAATTAAAAGTCTTTCCATCACCTGTGATATGATAAACTGGTTTATTCATCAAGCGTTCCAGCTCAACACCAAATTTTACCTCTCCCGCGGCTACATACACACCTGCCAGTGTATAATAAACTTTGAAAGTAATGGATTCGCCAGCCTGAAATGAACTATTACGAATGCCGCAGAAATCATCCCCGGCCCTTAAAGGAAAAGAGAATAGCACCAGTGCCAGTACAACGATTGAACGATTCCACCTTAATTTCTTTATCCTGAACATTGTTATGTTATGAATCCTTGCTTTTAAAAATCCTGATACTCAAAATTAACAAACTGCCGATTAACGCTGGAATTATCAGGTTGAACAACCAGATTGTAAATGCAGCAGCAAAAATTCCAACGGAGTTGATGCTGAACAAACTAACAATTTCAATGCCTGCTTTCCAGCGTATCCCAAGGTCAGTCAAAAATGTAAAGGACGGTATAATGGCAAGTAAAAGGAACAATACACTAATTGATTCCAAACATTGCCACAAGGTTAGCTGAACATTGAACACCCGGAATACCAGGTAATATTGTGCGATGAATACAAGGTATCGCAATAATGATAATGACAATATCCGCCACAGTATGGTTGCCTCGCACTTTTCTACTATAACAATATACTTAACCAGCCAGGCCGCAGATTTGGATGCTTCAATTCGACGTATTAACCATCCCAGACGGAAATAAAAGAATGTTAAAAGAATTGCCGATCCAAGTATCATGGAGAAAAGTAGGCCAAACCCAACCTCAATATAATTGCTATTTGAGTCAGATGGGTTCCACAAAATATTTCTCATCATCCAAAGGGCAAAAAGACCTGTATACAAGGTGATCTGGAGTTGGGCCATACTGCAAAGGATGGTCAGTGGAATGGCCTTCAATTTTTTTCCTTTATCTACATAAAGAATTCTTCCGAAATATTCCCCGGTTCTATTGGGTGTAAAGGATGCCAGTGTTGTACCTGTAAATACTGCCTTGAAAGAGGTAATGAAATTGATAGGTTGAACAACTTTTAAAGCCAATTGCCATTTCCTGGCCTCGATTCCCCAGTTCACAAACATAAGAAGGAAGGTGAGCAACAGAAGCAGAATGGATGAAGTTGTGATCACCTCTTTAAGATGTATCACAGACTCCTTCCAATTAGGTTGTTGAAGAATTTGGGTGTAAATAGAGTAGGATAAGATGATAAATACCAGAGGTCCCAAAAAATAGTTGATGATTAATTTGATATTTTTGTTTCGGACCAGTGATCGCATCGCTCAAAAATAGTTGTCCTCTTGCATACACCCGATAAAATAATCCTTGGCATTGATCCCGGAACCCTTGTAATGGGATATGGAGTGATTTCAGTCAACGGACGATCCGCAGCCATCATCGATATGGGAGTGCTAAAGCTCAGTAATAAGAAGGATACCTACGAAAGGTTACGACTCATCCACCTTACCATTAAATCTCTTATCGAAAAGCATTCCCCACACAGTTTTGCAATTGAATCTCCTTTCTTTGGAAAGAATGTACAAAGCATGCTAAAACTAGGCAGGGCGCAGGGAGTAGCCATTGCAACTGCAATGAGTGCCGGTTTACAGGTAACAGAGTATGCACCAAAGAAGATAAAACAATCTATTACTGGAAATGGAAATGCCGACAAGGAACAGATCTGGAAAATGCTTCAACATCTCTTACAAATCCAGGAAAAGCCAAAGTTCTTTGATGCAACTGATGCATTGGCGGTAGCACTTTGCCACTCATATGCAATGGACTCCCCTATAGGCGCCCTTTCAAGAAAGCCAGGTGGCTGGGCGGAATATGTAAAACAAAATGCCGGGAAGATCAGGAAGGGAATTCGATTGTAAACTTTGTTTAAAAAATTTCTCGCAAAGAAGTAAAGGAAGCAAAGAGCGCAAAGTTTTTGATTCTTTGCGTCTTGATGAAATTTGCGCCTTTGCGTGAAAAATTTACACTAAACTTAGAGTTGAGAAATGATCTTCTCCTGAATTTTCCTGAACTGATCTGGATTTAATTTCAATTTTGCTTTCGCGAAGTTTAGATCATCAATACCATTTATTGGTACAAGATGCATATGGGCGTGGGGTACCTCAAGGCCAATCACTGAAATACCACAACGATTACAGGAAAAAGAGCGCTCAATAGATTTTGCAATGGGTTTTGCAAACACCATCATCTCTGAAAGGAATTCATCCGGCAGATCAAATATCTTGTCGATTTCCACCTTTGGAACCACCAGCGTATGTCCTTCAGCCAGGGGGTGAATATCAAGAAATGCAAAGAATTTTTCGTTCTCTGCAATCTTGTATGAAGGAATTTCACCTGCAATTATTTTTGAGAAAATGGACATCCCGCCAAAGAATTTTGATTTAAAACGATAGATCAGCGATGAGAGCCTCATCATATCAATTTGAAAAAGATATAGATTTCGCCTCAGTTAACGGCCATAAATTAAATAGCGATATTCTCCACTTTAAATTTAAGTGTACCTGCAGGTGCCTGAACTTCGGCTACATCCCCTACATGTTTGCCGAGGAGACCACTGCCGATAGGAGAACCGACCGAAATTTTACCGACTTTAGATCCGCTTCCTTCTCTGATACGATCTGATAAGTTACTTGCTTCTTTGTGTTAAGATTGGTCAAAGTAACTTTTGTAAGTATTGATACTTTGCTTGTATCGATATTAGTTTCATCCAATATCCGTGAATTTGCGATCACTCCTTCAAGTTGTGCAATTTTAGCTTCAAGCATGACCCTGGCTCTCTTTCGCGGCATCATATTCAGCATTTTCCTTTAGATCACCTTTTTCCCTGGCTTCGGCAATCGCTCTGGAGGCGGCAGGGCTGATCCACCGTCTTCATTCTCTGCAATTCCGCTCTCAGGTTGTCTAAGGTGTCCTTGGTAAGATAATTTACACCGTTCATGATTGCCTCCTGGTTTGAAAAAAGAAAAAAGAACAACGCCTCAGCAATTGTGAAGCGTTGCACGTATTACGCAAATATAAAAATAATTTTAAATCCCTAATTTTTCCAGCAGCACCTTACCCATTTTCAGGAAGGCTTCATGACTATAACCTGCAATATGCGGGGTAAGTACTGATATTAGGTTGATCGAGGAGCCATTTTAACTGAATTGTTTCTCTTCAATTGAATAAGTGTCAAGCTTTTCATTTTCAAGAACATCCAAACCAGCACCATTTATTTGTTGCGCTTTCGATGCTTCGATTAATGCTGTTGTCTTTGTAACCGTTTTTCCGCGTGAAGTATTGAGGAAAACATGGCTTCTGCTTAAGCGACTGGAAGAATTGACCTCATTCCAAAATGATGAGTCTCGCCGTAAGTGGAATATGAAGACTGATAATATCGGAATAGCGGCAAGTCTGTTCAAGACTGGCTTCTTTAATATATCCTCCTCCGAAACCAAATTGTATTTATCATAGGCAAGTACAGTAACATCGAAAACACAAAGCAATTTGCAAATGCACTACCGGTATTGCCATAACCTATAATGCCGACTGTATGCCATTCAATTCCTGCCCCTGTTGGCATCACTATTCCATTTTCCTTCACCGATCTCTGACATGCTGCTTGATACATTGTTATGAGAGACAACAGCAATCCAAGTGCATGTTCAGCAACTGCCTCCCGGTTCCCTTCAGGGTGTGCTTATACATTTGATACCTTTGCTCTCCGCATAACCAACATCAATCAACTCCATGCCACTACCAAGGCGTCCAATCCATTTCAGCAGTTTCCTTTATCATGATATTCTTATCGATTTCAGACGTGTGGTAACTACTAATCCTTCTGCATCTCCAATTTGAGCGCTCAATTCGTCATATGTGATACCAGGTAAATAATTGACTACATAACCATGAGTTGAAAGCTGAGCGATCAGTTTCTCGTGTACCCTTGCCGTTATGATGACTTTTTTCATAGAGATTTATTGCTTCGAGTAGTCATTTTGAAAGTTAAGGCTGCAAAATCAGATACACGAAATTGTTCGGCCCGTTTATCAAAAATTTCATCCTGTTAAAATTTCCTGATCGAATAATTGCCGAACCGCATTCCTCAATGTTTTTCTCCTCTGATTAAAAGCTGTTTTAACCAAAAGAAAAAAGATTCCTGGTTACTGAATTCTACCTGTTCTCCAATAGGTGTCAGTTTAATTACAGCGCTCTTTACTTTAGGAGGTGGCTTGAAACTATTTTCTCCGACTTCAAATAAATATTCTGATTTAAAATAAACCTGAGTAAGCACGCTTAGAATTCCATACATCTTACTACCCGGTTTTGCAGTGATTCGCAGTGCGACTTCTTTCTGGAACATGCCAATCATGCACTCGACATTCTCTCTCCATTCAATTACTCTGAAAACTATCTGTGATGAAATATTGTAAGGAAAATTTCCGATGACGGTGAAGCTGCCATTGAATGGTTTCGCAAGATCAAGAAAACTGTCATGTATAAGTTTTCCTTTCAAATCAGGCAGGAGATTTAATAAGTATTCTATTTTTTCATTGTCCAATTCAACCGCCTTAAAATCAACACCCGGAATTTTCAGCAAGTATTTTGTCAATGCGCCTCCGCCAGGACCTATCTCCAGTAATTGAACCGGCTTGGTTTCAATGAGTGCATCCACAATTTTCCTGGAAATATTTTCATCTTTCAGGAAATGCTGCCCAAGAGATTTTTTCAGAGTGTACATATGAGTCTGCAAAAATACAAAATCGTCAGTCGTGAGACGTGAATCGTGAGTCGACCTCACCCCTAACCCCTCTCCAAAGGAGAGGGGAAAAAAAGCGGCTTATAATTATTAGTTGAATTATGGACCGCAAGGAAGTATCCTAGTAGTTTACGCACCTATTGTGAACAGGCCTGATGTAATAAACCTCACGCATAGCCCTCCCCAAAGGAGAGGAGAAGAAAAGCGGCTTACAATTATTAGTTGATTTATGAACTGCAAGGAAGTACCTACTAGTTTACCCACTTGTTGTGAGCAGGCCTGGCTGCGCCCGCGGAGCGATGGCGGCAGCCTTGATTTTTTTTGTGGGACTTTTTTGTATCAAGACAAAAAAGTCCCAAGCCCTGCCGGCAGGCAAAATTGTGTCGTGGTGCGATCGCAAGTCGTGAATTCCTATTTTACTGCAAAGACGCAATGACCCAAGTTTCCTTGCGATTAAATATTTATCCTTAAAATAAAAAGCCCCGGTATAGAAATACCCGGGCTAACTTACTGCTATGATTGAAAAAATTATTGTTTGATTAACTTCTCTCTTCTCGTTTCATTCCCTGCTGAGAACTCTGCCATGTATACTCCTGACTGAAGTCCTGATAGTCCGCTAATAGTAAAATCATTCGATCCGTATTCGCCTTTAAATTGGCGCTCTGCTACCACTCTTCCACTCTGGTCAATCAGACGAATTTTTACTGGGCTTGAAGATCTTAAATCAATATTGAATTTGAGATGACCAAAAAACGGATTCGGATTGGGTTTACCAATAAATCCGATAACCCTATTTGAAGAAATTTTTACGATGTTGCTATAGACCCTCAGTCCACTCTTCATGTGTTGACGGATCCGATAATAATAGCTTTGTCCTGATCCATTCTCAGTGTCGACAAAAGCATAACTCGCATCCGCCTGGTCAGTATTTGTGGGATATACTTTCCCGACAGTAGTAAATTCTATTCCATCTTTGCTTCGTTGCACTTCAAACAAGGTGGTTTCGATATTTGAGTTTACTTTCCAATTGAGGGTTGTTATTCCTGAAACATGTTTCCCTGTCATATCAAGCTTGTGGCTTGCAAGGATGGTGGTTGGAAAATAACATGATGCGAGATCTCCAATAGACTTATTAACGGGTATTGGAGCAAATCCTGATCTTATTGATGCAAGTCCGGGCGCACCAGAATAATACAGTTCGGAATTGAATGCACCGCCTGGATCATTGTTTGAAGTAAATCTTTTTACAGAAAAATACATCGCACCTACTGCATCCAGGGCGATTCCGCTAACCCCTGTACTATCAATAATATCATAATCTGCAACAAAGCTCATCGGGATAGTTCCAACACCCGCCACTCCGGGAATATCTGCAGCATTTACCCTGTAAAGTCTTGCGTTTGTATATTTTCCCATTCCACCAACATTTTCGTATGCCGCACTGAGGAAGTAGAGATTGCCTGTATTATCAAATGCTATATCACCATTGTAAATTTTCCATTTATAAGTATTTCCAGTTGGGGGCAGGTAACCAAGTGTGATCAAGCTGGCGTTTGCACAACCGGCAGAGGGTGAACCACCACAAGTAGAAAACCGAATCAATGGATTAAAAGTAGAAGCAGGGGCCGTTGAGTCACGATGAACTCCAATTGCATATCCAAATCCATTGGGTGCAATTGCGAGCTTTACAAAGTGGTAGTTGTCCATACCCACAGTTGTGGCGATTACTGTGCCTGTAGCAGTAGGAGCCTGCGGATCAATTGTTATTATGTCCTTAGGCTGCGCTCCTGACATTTGCGTCATCAGGTAAAATCGGTTGGTGATCAAATCAACTCCCAATGCTGCTGTTCCATATATGTATGGATTACCCGAACTAAGCCTCCTCCTAATGTAATATCTTCTCACTCCCATCAGTCCTCCGATGGCACCTGTAGTATAATTAATCGGACGGATCTCGGTACTGTCCTGTGTGGTGGAAACATTCGAGAATGCGCCATACATTACCATTCCTGATGTACAATCTGGTAGCTGAGCCTTCGAATCACTTAAAGCCGCAAATAATGATACGGCTAATGTTACCATCGTGGTTAGCCACTTCCAATGGGAGAACGGAAGTAGTTGTTTCATAGTTTTTGAATTATCGATGAACGAATCATTTTGGTTTTTTATAGGTACTGGTACTAATTGTCAATTTGAATTTCTATCCAATTATCTTTTGCCTGATCTATCGTTTAAGTACCGTTGATACATATCTTAATTTCTGGTCTTCGCATATTACCTGATAACTTCCTGCTGCCAGCCTGCTGATATCCACCGGCCATTCCCCACCCTGCTGCTTTACGGGCTGCATCATCAACAGCTTGCCCTGATCGTTATATATTTTAATGTTCATTATTCCTGTTACTACATCTGGCAACTTAATTTTAAATAGTCCGGTTGTAGGGTTCGGATATAGTGATAGGGTGAGAAGTTGCTTATCGGCCCTTACTTCTTCAACACTTGAATATTTATAGCTTTCATCCAGGTCTACAGACTTAATGCGGTAATATCCAGTCACTAGATTTTTGATTTCATGTAAATAGCTGTAGTTGATCAATCCTGTCCCTGATTTTGAAGGCAGTATGGTTACCCTTTTGAAATGAACTGCATCAGTACTGTATTCCACCTCATACCGGCCCACATTCATCTGCGCTGCTACTACCCAATCCAACTGGTTTCCTTTGTTGGTTACAGAAACCCGGAATTGTCTGAAGTTTACTGGAAGATCAGCCGGGGCCATCGCTCTTTCCCACAATCCTCTTCCATATGTGGCCAATCTTATTTTGCGTGGATTGGTATTTGTAAAAAGAATATCACTTACCATTACTGCATCCTCAATCCCTTCATTATATGCTGCCCAAATTGCACCAGTAGAGGAGGCCAGAGTACCGGAGGTGGGAATGCCTGCTACATAAAATACTCCTACATCATTGCCCACATAGATTGCCCCGCGGTCAGCAGGATCAAACTTCACAGTGTTGTGTGGAACTTCCGGCAATGCACTTGTGCCCGTGCCACCAAGGTTGCTCCAACTACCCCCTCCATCATGACTCAAATAAATATTTGATTCTGTTGGGAGTGGTGTGAAACCTGATAAGGTCACAACCAAACGGTTGACATTTGTTGGGTCTACAGCGATATAAGAATAATATCGGTCCGGTAAACTACCAGTGATTTCCGTAAAGCTTGTACCGCCATTTGTTGTCTTGAATAATCTACTTCTTGCCGTACCGCCTGGAGCCACGGATACGTATACATAATCCGGATTACTGGGTGCAACAGCGATATAGATGATTGGAGCCGACGCATTGCTCAGTACCAGATTGGAGTTCATATTACTCCATGTGGACCCATAATTAGTTGATTTTTTAAACTTGCACGATCCTGCATACATGATGGCGCTGTTGGATGGTGCTATCACTAGTGGCGCATTGAAACAAACTGTCTCTGATGGCGGATTGCCCAGGGTCACCGCAGCACTTGCACTCATCGAACTCCAGTTGACTCCTTTGTCAGTAGATTTTTTCGCGTTCAGATAATAGGATTCCGTAAAACAGTTCTGATCGTTAGTCGGATCAACGCTGGAATGAAATCCATCTCCTAAGTTTCCAATCTTTTTGCAATTAGGAAGACCCTGATAAACGAATCCCTCATTATCCTGAAGTCCTCCTACCATAAAATCTTCATCCTGCTGCGACATTCCCATGTTAGCATAAATCTGAGTGGTCATCAGTCCTCCATTGAGACCAATAAAAGTTGGTGTTGTCAAATTCATATTGGTACTCCTGAAAATGCCACCATCAGTACACATATAAACTGTGTTTGCCGCTGTGGCATAGATCCGGTGAATATCCGCGTGTACATAATTAGATGAACCTTCTGCTGTTGTTCCTACGGCAAAGGCTGTAGTGAACCATGAACTCCAGTTAGAAACTGTTGAAAAGGTGCTCCCACCATTAGTGGATCGTGAAAGATTTAATTCTCCCCAATAAACGCGTTGATCAGTGGTTGGGTCGATGGCAACATCATGAGAATACCATCCCTGATTGGAAATAATACTATTCGTACCTGTTCGCATTGCTGTCCAGCTAGCGCCGTTGTCAACGGATTTATATAATCCTTCCGGAGGGTCTTGAGTAACCGGATCGTTTCCAATACTGGCATACACTTCATTGGCATCAAAAGCTGTAACACCTAATTGAATCTTTCCTTCAATTCCGGATGGTAAGCCATTAGTAAGTTGGGTGAATGTTGGGAGACCTGTATTATCAGCGTTGGTGGATTTGTAGATCCCCGCTCCACTTGTTCCAAGATTTCCGAAAGTTGCATATAAGACAGTTGAACTGCCTGGTTTATAACATAGGTCAGCCGCCATTACAGGAAGACCAGGAAGCAAGGTCCAGTTAGCACCAGCATTGATGGTTCTGTAGATGCCATCACTTGTTGCCGCATATACGATGGATGGATTTAACTGATCGATCACGAGGTCCGCAACACCTTTTAGATTGGAATAAGAAAAATCTAAAACCTTGTTCCAATTCAATCCTCCATCAGTGGTTTTTAGAATTCCTATACCGTAGGATCCGCGGAAAGTCCTGATATGACCAGCACCTGTACCACCTGCAGCAGCAGCGGAATTATTATACACTTCACCGGTTCCTATATAAATTGTATTGCCATCTGTTGGATGAACTGCAATTGCCGGAACTGCTAATACCGGGTAGCCGGTTTCAACATAGGTCCAGTTGATTCCACCTGGTGCGCCTGTCCCTCCTGTGGTAGTCTTCCACAATCCTCCGCCTGCTGATCCTGCCCACATGATATTGGCATTGGTGGGATGGAATCCAAGACAAAGCATTCTCCCCGAGAAATTTTTTGGACCCAATGCAGTCCATGGAGCCGTAGTTGTATTCATTCCACTTCCATTCACCTGAATGCTGTTGCGGCCAAGTGTTTTGCCAAATTCAAATGCACGTGAATAACCTTGTGCGGGAAGGGTTTTGAAAGGATAGGTACGCATTTCAGTCCACAGGTCCATTGCCCTCATTACTCCTGGAATGCCTTCTCCCTCCTCCTCATATTCTCCTTCCTCATGATCTGATTCAGAGAATTTCAAAGCCAGCATTATAAGAATAAATGCTAATGCCAGGCCAGCAAAATAGCCGAGATAGGATTTTAAAATCGGTTGTTTCATAGTCAGTGTTTCCTGGTTCTTGTTGAGATTATCTATTCAGTCGTATATATTTAATATTATTTTTCAGGTACCTACAAATTGTAGTGACCTAAACAAAATACTATTGGAAAAATTTAAGTTTTGTGAACTTATTAAACCAGACAGGTGACTGTAGTGAGCGAAGGAAAATGAATGATCAGCAGTTTGAATTATGCAAACATTGCTAATGCTCTGAGTCATTGAAGTTGGCTTCATAAGTGTTGGATTCACTTGAATTCTAAGGATCGGATTTTGATCTTAATAAACCTATCTAAAGGTTTCTACCTATACAACGTCTAGGTACGTTCCCTTAGTATGATATGTGGTTCTCCTTAATTGCCTAAGTGCTTTCAGGTAGAAAAATAAGGGGTTTTTCTAAGTGCGTTAGGAATTCTACGTAGAAAAAATCACATGTCTTGAAGTGGGAATTGAATTAGGGAGGCTCGATGAATTGTTGATTGGTTGATTGGTTGAGTTGTTGAATGGTTGAGTTGTTGAATAGTAGGAAATGGTTTGGGCAGGGGACTCGTTCTTCTTGAATTTGTTTGACCTTGATTTCGTTCAGTTCTTAATTCGTTCGATCTCGGCTTCGCTCGATCTGGATTTCGTCCAATCGGTATTTCGTTCGATCTCGACTTCGCTCGATCTTCACAAGGATAATCCTTCGACTTCGCTCAGGATCAGATCTTGACTTCGCTCAGGATCAGATCTTGACTTCGCTCAGGATTAAAAAAAAGCCCCGGCATAGACATGCCCGGGCTAACTTACTGCTATGATTGAAAAAATTATTTCTTCATGATCTTCTCACGCAACACTTCATCCTCAACTGAAAATTCAGCCATATAAATTCCTGGAGAAAGTCCGGACAAGCCATCCGCGTACAGATTATTTAATCCTGCTTGTCCTTTGAACATCCTCTGGTGAACCATCCGTCCATTTTGATCGCTCAATTTTAATTGGATTATTCCCGCAGACTTAAGCTGAATCTTAAAATTAAAATCATTGATAAATGGATTGGGGTTAGGGCCAGCAACAAAACTGAACTTAGAACTAATATTCAGGTTCACCACATTGCTATAGAATCTCCAGGTTGACGAATTCATCACCTCACGAATACGATAGAATTTATTTTTTGCACCTCCGTTTATTATGTCTTTATATGTATAGATAGTATTTCCGGCAATTGCCGGAATTGTTGCGATGGTTTCAAAATTACTTCCATCATCACTCCTTTGCACTTCAAAATAAACTACGTCATCAGAATTGATCTCCCATCTGAGATTGCCGTTACCTGCGGCATATGTTCCCGACAATAGAAGTTTATTTGAAGCAAGAATTGTGGCTGGAAAATAACAGGAAGCCAGGTCACCAATTGATTTATTAACTGGTATGGGTGCAAACCCCCCAATCTGATTAGCAGAGCCAGGGATTGCAGATTTGTATAGTTCCGAGTTGAATGCTCCTCCCGGATCATTGTTAGAAGTAAACCTCTTAACTGATAAATACATACTGCCTGCCGCATCCAATGCAATTCCGCTTACACCTGTACTGTCAATAATATTAAAGTCAGCAATAAAAGTCATAGGGATTGTTCCCACTCCTGCCACTGCCGGAATATCAGTTGAATTTATCCTGTAGAGTCGTGCATCAGTATACTTTCCCATTCCACCGATATTTTCATATGCCGCACTAAGAAAATATAAATTACCCCCATTATCGAAGGCTATATCTCCATTGTAAATTTTCCATTTGTAGGTATTTCCTGTTGCAGGCAAATATCCAAGTGTTATTACACTGGCGTTTGCACAACCTGCAGATGGTGATGCACCGCAGGTAGAAAACCTGATCAATGGGTTAAAGGTGGAAGCAGTTGAATTTGAGTCACGCTGAACTCCGATAGCATATCCATAACCATTGGGCGAAATGGCCAACTTCACAAAGTGATAGCTGTCCATCCCTGAGGTAGTAGCGATAACAGTACCCGTTGCTGTTGGAGCCATCGGATCAATTGATATAATATCCTTAGGCTGAGAGCCGGACATCTGCGTCATAATGTAAAACCTGTTGGTGATTACATCAACTCCCATAGCTGCGGATCCATATATATATGAACTCGAGGAGTTCAACCTTCTCCGGATCCAATATCTCCTTACTCCCATCAGGTTGCCAATAGCACCTGTGGTATAATTTATTGGACGAATCTCCAAACTGTCTGATGTACTGGAGGCATTTGAAAACACTCCATACATCACTGTACCTGAAATACAATCAGGCAACTGTGCACGGGAAGTGTTTGAGGCGACAAACAGTCCGATGATCAACGTAATCATCGTGGTTAGCCACTTCCAGTGAGAGAACGGAAGTAGTTGTTTCATGGTTTTAGAATTATCGATGAACTTATAGTTTTTGGGTTTCATAAGAATTGGTTTAGGTCTTATCTCTTCATTATACTTGATACATATCTTGATTTCTGATCTTCGCATACTACCTGATAGTTGCCTGCTGCAAGCCTGCTGATATCAACCGGCCATTCGCCTCCTTGCTGCTTCACAGGCTGCACCATCAACAATCGACCCTGTGTATTATAGATCTTCAGGCTCATCTCTCCATCAACTCTGGCTGGCACGCGAATCCGGAATACACCTGTAGTTGGGTTTGGATAAACTATTAGGTTCATCTGCGTCTTGTTGGCGCGCACCTCTTCCACTGTCGAATATTTATAGCTCTCATCCAGATCCACCGTCTTGATACGGTAGTAACCATTCACTTCATTTTTTATCTCATGTAAATAATTATAGCTTATCAGACCAGTTCCTGATTTGGATGGCAGTATTGTCACTCTCTTGAAGTGAACAGCATCCGTGCTGTACTCAACTTCATACCGGCCCACATTCACCTGCGATGCCACTACCCATTCCAATTGATTGCCTCTTGTAGTAGCTGTTGCCCGGAACTGTTTGAACACTACCGGAAGATCTGCTGGAGCCAGGGCTCTTTCCCATAATCCTCTTCCATAGGTGGTCATTCTTATAATGCGTGGAGTAGTATTGGTAAAAACGATATCGCTAACCATCACCGCATCCTCAATGCCTTCATTATAGGCTGCCCAGATTGCACCTGTAGTTGAGGTTAGTGTTCCTGAAGTCGGAATACCTGCAACATAGAATACTCCTACATCATTACCCACATACAATGCTCCCCTATCATTGGGATCAAACTTTACCGTGTTGTGTGGAACTTCAGGCAATGCACTAACGCCCGTGCCACCAAGGTTGCTCCAGCTACTGCCTCCATCATGGCTCAAGTAAATATTTGATTCTGTTGGAAGCGGTGTGAAACCTGATAAGGTTACTGCCAAACGATTTACATCCGTAGGATCAACTGCGATATAAGAATAATACCGGTCAGGTAGACTTCCAGTTATTTCTGTAAAGGATGTGCCACCATTTGTTGTTTTGTACAACTTGCTGCGTGCACCTCCGCCCGGAGCTACCGATACATATACATAATTTGGGTTGGTGGGCGCTACAGCTATATAGATGATCGGAGCTGAAGCATTGCTCAACACCGTATTGGAATTCATATTACTCCACGAACCACCATTATTTGTTGACTTCTTGAATTTGCAAGAGCCAGCATACATAATTGCACTGTTAGATGGTGCAATCACAAGTGGTGCATTGAAACAAACCGTCTCTGATGGCGGATTGCCCAGGTTCACCGCAGCACTTGCACTCATCGAACTCCAGTTGACTCCTTTGTCAGTAGATTTTTTCGCGTTCAGATAATAGGATTCTGTAAAACAGATTTGATCATTAGTGGGATCAACACTAGAGTGAAACCCATCACCCAAACCTCCAACCTTACGACAGTTGGGTGATCCTTCATACACAAAACCTTCATTATCCTGCAACCCTCCTACCATAAAATCTTCATCCTGCTGCGATATCCCGACATTAGCATATATCTGAGTTGTCATCAGGCCACCATTGAGAGCTGTATATGCGATAGTGCCCGTACCTGTATTCCAGATTCCTTTAAATATTCCGCCATCGGTGCACATGAAAACAGTATTGGCAGCAGTTGCATAGATCCTATGAATATCTGCATGTACGTAATTAGAGCTTCCTTCTGAAGTTGTACCTACTGCAAAAGCAGAAGTAAACCAACTACTCCAATTTGAAATTTTTGTAAAATTTGATGTCCCTCCACTCGCATGTCTGTAAAGGTCAAGTTCACCCCAAAACAGAACATTAGCATTGGTTGGATCTGCAGCTACGTCATGTGAATACCATCCCTGGTTGCCAATTATATTTGAAGCGCCGGGTTGTGACCAGCTACTGCCTTCATTTGTTGAAACCCAGAGTCCCTCCGGATCACCAGTAACATTAGGATCTGCTCCTATACTTGCATAGATCTTACTTGTATTAGCCGGACTAATTGCTAGTTGGATCTTGCCGCTTTTTACAACTGGAAGACCGATTGATAAAATATTGAATGTTGGAGCACCAGTGTTGTCAGCATTGATGCACTTATAAATTCCAGCTCCGGTTGTTGCAAAATTCCCGCAGGTTGCATAAAGCACTGTTGAACTTCCCGGCTTATATATAAGATCCATCGCCATTGGAACATTCAGGACTAAGCTCCATGTGGCGCCTGCATTAATTGTTCTGTATACACCATCACTTGTTGCCGCATATACGATGGATGGATTTGCCTGATCGATCACCAGGTCTGCAACTCCTTTCATGTTTGAATAAGAAAAATCCAATACCTGGTCCCAGGTAGTTCCTCCATTAGTAGATTTTAAAATGCCGATTCCATAAGATCCGCGATAAGTCCTGATATGACCAGCACCAGCAGCGCCTGCGGCGGCTGCTGAATTATTATATACTTCACCTGTTCCTATATATATGGTATTGCCATCTGTTGGATGTACTGCAATTGCAGGAACTCCTAATACAGGATAACCTGTTTCAACATAGGTCCAGTTGATTCCACCTGGTGCGCCTGTTCCTCCTGTTGTTGTCTTCCACAATCCTCCACTTGCAGATCCTGCCCACATAATATTAGCGTTCGTTGGATGAAAGCCCAGACTTAAAATCCTACCGGAAAAATTTTTCGGTCCCAATGCAGTCCATGGAGCAGTGGTTGTATTCATTCCACTTCCATTTACCTGAATGCTGTTGCGACCAAGTGTTTTACCAAATTCAAATGCACGGGAATAACCTTGCGCAGGAAGTGTCTTGAATGGGTAGGTACGCATCTCACTCCAAAGGTCCATCGCCCTCATGATGCCAGGGGTACCTTCACCTTCTTCTTCATACTCACCTTCTTCCTCTGAATGGGATTCTGAACGGACTATATATATAACAGATAGAACTGCTATTAGTGAAATAACAAGGAGTCGGATCTTAAACCGTATGGTTAGTACGCTTTTCATGAGTAGGTCTGGGTTTCAGTAGGAATCGAATTTTACTTTATAACTAATTTTTCAATTTCTTGAATTCATTAAATAATAGAATCGACAACTCGAAAAACTTCAAGCACGATGACAAAAATTAAAACCCGAAAATCCTGAATGAGAAATTCTCAGCTTGCTGGTACTCTTAAGTTGTTGTTGTGAAAAAGGAAATAGATTGTAAAAAGAAAGCTGAAGAAGTTTTCCTTTAAGCTGATTGTACGACGAAAAATTAACAACAACTGATGTTGCTTTCATAGAAATGGATTCAGGGTTTGTTTTCTAAGGTTCGATTCTAAATCCAAAAATAAAACAATCAATTGCTAATAAAAATACAGGTTAACATATAAATTTATCCTAAGTGCAAATACTTAGAAGTCAACATTCAAATCCAAAAAAAAATGATAATCCCAACGATTGAATCATTCCATTCATCGATCAACGATCATCGATGAACGATCAACAATCAATGATCGTCGAACAGTGATCCAGCCCATAAAATCATTTAGTCGTATTTTAGGCCCCTCAAAACGAATGCATGCAAACTGCTCCTAATAAACCGGTAATTGGAATTTCTGTTGGCGATTTAAATGGTGTGGGTACCGAGATAATCATCAAAACCCTGGGCGATCATCGCCTAATGGAGCTATTTACACCAATAATATTTGCATCCAATAAAGTCATCAATTTTTATCGCAAAGCTGTTCCTGAAATTAACTTTAACTATCAGAGTATCAAGGACTTTACGCGAATCAGCCACAAGCAGATCAATGTTTTCAATTGCTGGGAGGAAGAGGTTCAGATTAACCCTGGAATCTTAAATGATATAGGTGGCAAATATGCAATTCGATCACTGCTTCCAGCTGTGGCAGCCTTAAAGGAAGGTAAGATCCAGGGATTGGTTACCTGTCCAATTCATAAGAAAAACACTGAAGGAAATGAATTCCCATATACAGGGCATACACCTTATTTAAAGGCCGTATATGGTGCCAGGGACGTAGTAATGTTAATGGTAGCGGGAGATTTTCGGGTTGGTTTGGTAACAGAACATGTTGCACTCAAGGACGTAGTGCAGTACATCGCAAAAGAAACAATTCTTAGTAAGCTTTCCCTTATTCGTGATTCTCTTGTGAGAGATTTTGGAATCGAAAAACCGCGGATTGCAGTATTGGGATTAAATCCACATGCAGGAGATGAAGGCTTGATAGGAAAAGAAGAACTGGAAATTATTAAGCCCGCAATTAGCGATGCCAAGAATAATAATATTCTTGCATTCGGCCCTTATAGTGCTGATGCATTCTTTGCGCGACAGCACCATACCAAATTTAACGCTGTCCTTGCAATGTATCATGACCAGGGATTGATTCCATTTAAGTCACTTGCCTCTGGTGAAGGAGTAAATTTCACTGGCGGACTTCCAGGCGTCCGAACATCACCAGATCACGGAACTGCATTTGACATTGCGGGAAAAAATCAGGCAGACCCTTCATCATTCCTCTCCTCTATATTTACCTGTTTAGATATTGTCAACCAACGGCAGCAGTATGATGAAAACCGAAAAAATCCTCTCAAGAAAATGACATCGGTTGTACTTGCCAATGCAGAGGATGAGAAGATCGAAGAAGCGGATTCAGGAACTTAACCGCCAAGACGCAATGACGCGAAGCTACGCAAGGACCTCTGGCGAAACCTTGCGCCCTGGCGTCTTTGCGGATATGTTTTGGGTTTGTGACGAAGAAGTTGAATGTTTGTGCTCGTGAGTCGTGAATCGTGAGTCGTGAGTGATGAGATTCGCCTAACTTCTCTAACTTCTGACTACTGTCTTCTGACCTCAGACTTCGCACTTCATTTAAAGACCTTCTCATCCACTCCTTTATTAATTCTGTACGAAGAATAAGTAACCTGTACCCTTCCCTTTGAATTTTTAAGCTGAGCAGGTCCAGGTTTTTCCTCCTCATCATAATCGAAGGTGACACCTTTTGGAAGCTTATAATCTTTTGTATTGAAACTGAAGATGACCACATCTGGCAGACCCCAATTGCTGTAATTTCCATATGTAAATTCCATTTCATAGCTGCCGTTCTCCTTAGTAGTTGTGCTTGTTTTGAGAATCAGGTTTCTGATCGGGTCAATATAAAGGGTGGATAAAACCACCTCCGCCTTTTCATCAAGAGGGAGAAGTTTAACCACTCTGGTTTGAATTCCATTCAGCGTAGTAGATCCTGCATCAACAGCCGCAAAATTTTCATCCTTCAATAGAGAGCTAAGGTTTATACTTATTCCTCCTTTAGGAACCAGTGAAATTCCTTTCTCCTGATGAATTCTGAATTTGTCTGGAAATTTATAAAAAACTGAAATTTTAGAATCGGGCACCTGGAGAAATGGAACATTCAGCTTCATGATTCCATCGGCTGCATAATCCTTAACAACATTTAGTTTGTCCTTGACAGCCTTCAAAAGGGTATTTACTTCCTGCGAATGAACCCGGGAGTTTATTGTTATGGAATAAAAAAACAGTAGAAAAAAATATTTCAAAAGTTTACTCATCAGGTTAATATGTCTTTTCTCTTAAACACAATTATAGCAAGACCATTAAATAAAACAATGTGAATAATAAGCATCACCCCGGATCTTAACACATTGTCATAATTCACCGGATCATTAAAAAAACCCTTCCATCCCAACATATGGCGAGTGAATAAATAAGGCTTGATTGAATTAAAAAAAGGCAACTCCATTGTGGAAAGGATCGTGAACAAAATGATAATGCACATGGTAGCAATGATTGGACCGATTGAATTTTCAGCAAAAACTGACATAAGAAAAGCGAGTGAAGCAACGGTGATCATAGCGATAGCTGCAAAGGCAAAAGCCCCGGCATATCTCCATAATACATCTGCTTCTCTAATATAATTGCCTTATCACTGCGCATAACAAGCAAATCATCCGAACCGAAAATCAGAAGTGATACAAAAAGGGAAAGGAACGCCATCCATACTAACAACAATAAAGTATAAATAACTGATGCAAGAAATTTACTTATCATGATAGACGTCCTGCTCAGCGGTTTTGATAACAGCACGCGAATCGTCCCCATATTTGCTTCACCCGCAATGGCATCACCGGCAACAAGTGCAATCAGTAGAGGCACATGAATTAAGAGCATCTGTAATAATACAAAGCAGACAAAGTATCCATTTAAAAGATTACCGCTAATATCAAATCCTTTCAATGCCTGGAGAGCAAAATCGATATAGGCCTTTCCATCAACAAAAAAAGCAAGTTGAATTAGTGCAATAATAGCGGTGATGGCTGCAAAGCCTATATAGGTCCTTGGACGCTTGAAAATCTTGAATAATTCAATTTGCAGCAATGTCCACATGGCTTCCTGATGTAAGTGAAAGAAAATAATCTTCCAATGAATGCTTTGACGTAACTGAATGCACTTTAAATCCTTTTTCAACCAGCATTTGAACCAAGGCAGGTATTTCCTGCTGGTGTAATACCATTCCAAGTTTATTGTTATGCAACCTGGGTTGCCGAATCCACTGCAGGTCCTTTAGTTCCGCCAAAGCAAGTCCTGGCTCTTCAACCTCTAACTCCAACATCGTTTTTTCAGGATCAATTAATTCCTTTAAACTTCCTTCAACTACTTTCTTTCCTTTATCAATAATGAGAAGCCTATCCGAAATTTGTTCTATCTCAGTCAATAAATGTGACGATACAAAAATGGTCTTACCCAGGTCGCGACTTAAATGAATGATGAGATTGCGGATATCAGCGATTCCTTGGGGATCAAGTCCGTTAGTAGGTTCATCAAGAATAATTAATTCCGGATCATTCACCAGGGCTACGGCTATGCCCAGCCGCTGCTTCATACCCTGAGAATAGGTTTTTACTTTACTTTGTGCGCGATCCGCGAGTCCCACCTTCTCCAGTTGTTTAATTAATTCTGTCTTAGTAAACTTTTTTCTGCTAAGCCTTGCAAAAATTGAAAGATTCTCAAGGGCAGTTAAATACTTGTATAGGTCAGGTTTTTCAATGACGGCCCCAGTCTGTTTGAGGATTGAAATCATTTCTGACTTTAATTCCTTACCAAAGATTTCAATAACACCTTTAGTGGGTTTAACCAGTGTAAGAAGCATCCTGATGGTTGTTGATTTCCCTGCACCATTCTGGCCTAGAAAACCATAAACCTCACCTCTTTTTACTGTAAATGACAGGTCATCAACCGCTTTTACCTCCTTAAACTGCTTTGTAAGGCCTGTTACCCTGATTACAGCGTCCATTTAGTAAATATCCGATAGGAAGAGCGGGAAAAATCAAAAGGTCACATATAATTATAACTTCTAAGAAGCGAAAAAAAATAAGGGCAATTGCTTGCATCAACAAGATGCGAATATTATTTTTGCTTCATCTCCACAATCATCCTCTGACAATCCGTTACCCGCAAAACCGCTTTCAGCGCTGATTTTGCACCAGTTTCCAGAAGCACCGTTTAACCAATTCCTTTCAAAACATCTTCCCACTATCCCGAATTAAATTAGAATTCGCTAAGCATATTTTTCCCTCCTCTGAAAGCCTCGTCATACCTCGACGAAGTGTATTGCTTAATCTTCTGAAACATTGAAAATGAAAAAAGTCATTTTACCTCTTTTGCTTGCATTCGTATTACCATTCCTCTCCAGCTCTGCGCAGGCACAGGTCATCGAAAAATTTAATACTCGTCCGGGTGCGACCAATTTACCAGATATAAAGCCATGGCTCCAGAATCGGTGCTGGTTCTTTGTTGATATGGATGTAAATAATGGAAATTGGAATCCAGGTATAGAAGGAGATGGTGCAATGGTATCAGGAGCGACTTCAACTTCTGAACAGGGTACAGGCATTTACACCCCATATCTTGATTTAGCAGGAAACCTTACAGTTTCATTCTCATACAAATTCAACAACTCTGCATCTCATCGCCGCTGGCTTAAATTATACCTGATAGATTTTGAGAATAATATTCATTCGTTGCTTGACAGTGTAGAATTGGATAACAGGAATAACACTACAACATATACTTATAATAAATCTTTCAACAATGTTCCTTCCGGAGGATTCAAACTTTTCATAAACTATCAGGGCATTGGCGGATCAACAAGGATTGGAATTGATAATATTCAAATCGCTCAATCCCTTCTTTATACGAGCGGTTGCAATGATGCTCCAATTGCTGTTGATGACATTATTGGTGGAGCGTCAAATCATACAGCTTCGGGATATTTATGTTCGAACGACTATGATCCAAATGGAGATTATTTCACTTGTTATATCACCTCTAACTCAGCTGATGGAATTGTGAATATGAATTCCGATGGTTCATTCAGTTTTTCTCCCAATCCTGGTTTTGCAGGATCCTCCACTACCTTCACCTACCAGGTTTGCGACAATGGATTCAGTCCTCTTTGCAGCAATACCGCTACCGCAACAATAAATTTTCCTGCTGCAGGAATGCTACCAGCCAAATTGATAGAGTTCATAGCCAGCGTAAATGATGAAAGGACTGTAAACATCCGATGGACAACTACAGTTGAACAAGGAAGCGAGAGATTTGAAATTGAGCGCAGCCTGGATGGTGGAAATTTTCAAAAAATTGGGGTAGTAAAGGCAGCCGGAACATCAGGAACCAAAACACCTTATAGTTTTAATGATAAACTGTCGGCATCCACAGCCAATAAGAAAGATGTTTATTATCGCCTCAGATTAGTAGATGTTAATAGTCGCGCGGAAATCTCGAAAGTTCTGATCGTCCGACTTTTCAGATCTGAGTCAACAAGAATGATTTCAGTAACTCCGAACCCGGTAAAGAACGATATCAATGTGCAGGTGCAACTGAAGGAGAATTCTTACATAGTAATGAAGATTACAAACAATGTAGGTACTGAAGTGATGCGGAAATCTCTACGTGGAAATGCAGGTTATAATGTATTCGCAATTGATGGTACTGGAAGTTTGCAACCCGGAGCTTACATGCTTGAGATAATTATCAATAGCAATGAACGAATGACTACCAAACTAATTAAAAACTAGCTTTTTTCTTTGTGGTTCAGAGGTAACAATAAGACTCCCGGCAACGGGAGTTTTTTATTTCTGATTACCCAGGTAGGATTGAAGGTTTTTTACATAGTCTTCAAATGCCTTAATTCCCTCAGGCCTGATCTTGCAAATAGTTTGAGGATAATTATCCTTGAATTGCTTTTGCACATCAATATAGCTGGCCTCTTTCAATTTCTGAATTTGAACGCTCAGGTTTCCCGCTGTAGAATTCGTTTTTTCGCGAATGAAAGTAAACTCCGCCTCACGGACGCTGATCAGCAATGACATTACGGCCAGTCTGAGTTGTGAATGCAATATAGGGTCAAGCTCTTTGAATTCCATCGCCGCTCCTTAGTTGATAACTTTCATTTTTTTTGCGTGCTGCCTCCTGAGAATATATCCCGGAATTATATACCCGATAAAAACAGCAATTGCTGTGATAAGCATATCATATTTGAACTCCTGGTTTATGAAAATAGCAATGGCCCCGGCCCAATTGATAACAGCTCCGATGAATAAGGGCCGGAACTTTAGCGCACCACCCTGTACAAGCATCAGGAATGCGTATACCATTAAAAAATATCCAAAGCCTTCATTAGGATGAACCGCATCTGGTATGTTCATAGAAATTATGATCACGAAGATGCAAATGCTGAAGGCGATATCTACATACCTTAATATGTCATCAACATAGGTCCTGACCCTTGTACTTCTGCCATCACGAATAACCTGATAAACCATCAATGGAATCGCAATCAATCCAAAAGCATTCCATCCAATAAAGAGATAACTTGACTCAACACTCGCCAGGAAAAAAGTGGAAAGCGATGCAAGGAAGATCATCCAGCCCCATAGTAACCAACCTAATCCATTATCCTGAATCTCATGCTTGGCCTGAACGATCATCTGATTGATAAGATCAAGGCTTTCGTGTTCGGTTAATTTTCTCTCTTCCATATCAGACATTTACTTTTTTGTATTTCGCTCTCAGCAGATATCCCGGGATGATCCATGCAATAATCATAGCATCTGATAACAATAACAATTGATAATCGTAGGGAACGAAGAGCGTTGTAATAGAAAGCACCCAGCATCCAATTCCACCGATCATCAGCGGTTTGAATTTTATAATAACGCCTGACAAAAATGTTGGCATTCCATATAAGGCAAGGAAAACCGGGCTAATCATCTTGTAATAATTTTCACCAAGTTCTCTACCGAATAAAAATCCAAATAAGAACATCATCACTATAAATACCAACCAGACGTATCCTATAATATGATCTGTATAAGTCCTGACTCTTTCACGTTTTTTTTCCCTGTACAGATAGATCATCTGATAAATAAATACTACCCAGGTGAACATCCACACCATTGGGTGATATTTATAATGAAAAACCGACATCAAAACAAACTGCGCCAATGAACACAAAAACACAGTCCAGCCCCAGACAAGGTATAAATGCCCGTTATCGCTGAAGTTATTCTTAGCTGTTTCGATCATCGAATGGATCACCGACAAACTTTGCTGCGGCGAGAATTCCTGATTTGAAATTTTATCCTGGTCCATTTGTTAGGCTTTAAAACCTGCCGTCAAACAGGTAAGACCGGAAAATATTCCCCGTCTGACGTGTGAATCTGTTTCCAGCGGCATGATATGCAAATCTTTCAATCAATTGGTTTGCGAAAGAAAATAGTTAGTCGCACCTTTTCCCCATGATGGATGCAACTCTGTTGCTGGCTTAAATTTTTCAAACATCTCCAATGCTTTTTGCAACAAAACTTTTGCAGGTCCCTTCCCACCACCAAACTGTTCAGGTGTAAATAAAGCTGCTTGTCCTTCCAGATAAACGGGACGGGGATTGGTAGGATCAAGTGATTTGGCCTTAGTTATATTCTCGCTTGAAGTCTGACCGTACTGCATCCACCTGCTCTGAGGATCCACCATCATATGCGCGGAAGCGACCATGCTTTTAATCACACAGGTTTCCGAATTCTCTCCACCATTCAATTCTTCTGCTTTCTTTATCAGAACCTCGGCTTTGTCAGCAATACCATCGGTTTTGCTTTTATCTGGTTCCATATAGGCGTTCATTACTGTGCAATAGGAAGCATAATAATATGGCAACCATTGTGTTTTTTCTGCCTCCGCAATGCGTTGGAAGTTGTTGGCCAGTTCTGCATAGCCGCCAGCATCACGGGTTGAATCAAGCCTGGAAATATTGGCTTTCATAGCACTGCTAAATTTTTCAGACTGCGCGTTAAGCAGAACGCTGCACAAGACTGCGATTGCAAATACAAATAATTGTTTCATCGTTTTTTTTATTATAAGTGTTTATTAATTTTTTTTGTTCCTTAAGAGCTTATCATACTCTCGGTCAACCATGGTGTTTTTATGAAATACATAGGCACCCATGAAATGAAAGAAGAGCCCAACTCCCCATCCTACTGTTGGCCAAATTGCCCAGGGAAAACCACCGCTGGAATGATCTCTTCCTGTGAGATACCATATAACCCAAAAGAATGGTACTATAATAAGGTAGGTTGAAAGATGTGATTTGAATCCAGCTCTTTTTTTTGCAAGCTCCCAAAGTTCCGGGTCTTTGTTAGGAGGTGTAGTGTACTCTTCCATTTTGTTTGATTGAAAAGGTTATAAATGTTTGTTTATAGATTACTATTGATGACATCCTCAGTTCTATCCACTCCAAAACTTAAGAAGCATCCGAAGAAAAAGAACCTTTTAGCAATAGGGTTGATCGCTTGTTTGATCATTCCATTATTGGAATAGTTATAACCAAACACCTGATTATTCCCCAGCACGTTGGTCACCGAGAATACGAATACTGTAAATCTGTTAGCTCCTTGTTTGTTGATATTTGGTAAATAGTTTATACTCACACTTAGACTATGATATGGAATGGTTTTACCCTGGTCGTAAATCTTGTATTTACCCTCAGTATTGTTATACCTGATATTATAGTAAGGTCTTCCTGAGGAATAAGTATAGGACCCATTCACCATGCTTTTTAGCTTGGTCACAAATTTCTTTACTACGAGAGAGGCAGTGTGATTTGCAGCAAAATTTGGTTGAATGGATGATGGATAGTTCAGGAAATCACGCTTTGTATCCAGGTAGGAATAAGAAATCCAGTAATCGAAATTTTTAATACTCTTTCTGTCCCTCCAGAAAAGTTCAAATCCTTTTGCATCGCCAAATCCACGATTTGATGTATCAGCTTCTGTCTTGATCAGATTGTTGTATTTCTTATAGAAAATTTCAGTTCTGAGAGTATAGTCACGACTTACTTTTTGGTAGTTGAGTATATAGTGTGTGGCTTTTGAATAGTCGAGATTATTTTGGAATAAGAGGATTTGCCTGTCAGGTTTCTGATAAAAAATTCCATAGGCCATTGATACCTGGCCTTTCTCTCCAACCTTATATGCAAGTGCCAGACGAGGAACAATGTTGGACTTTCCAAGGATGGATGAGTGTTCAATTCTGGTTCCGATTTTCGCTGCCAGCGCATTTGTAAAATATATGTCAGCTTCAGCAAATCCTGCTTTGAAATGATCATCGGCCTTGATCCTGGCGTTAGTAACATAGGGATTGCTGAAATCAGATTTATCTCTGCTGAATAAATACTCACCACCAAACTGAAACGTACTGAAACCTGATAAGCCTTCTTTCAAAAACAATTTTCCCTTGGCACAGACTTGCATTGAAATAAGAGTGAAATTTTTTGACTCATAATGGCTCACCAAGGTTTTGCTTAATGTTCTCACTATTTAGAAGTTCCTGATCAATATTGTCAGTATTGGTCTGATACGACAGACCAATATTCAGTTTCCAGTTTTTTCCAAGTCTTTTCTTTCCATGAAAGATTTGATAGACATTGAAATTTTTTAATCCAAATGCATCCTTCAAGCGGCAGAATCAATGTCAGATCTTCTTAGACCTAGCTTACTCCCATTGAAATATCCGTAGATACTTGAGCATCCCGGTTTTTGAGGTCTTCATCCGGAAATTAGTTTCTATATTATGGAATTGCGGGACGCGGAAATAGTCAGGTTTTTGTTTTACAACCTTGAAGTAGGGAAGCAGATTGGTATAGGAGTAACCAATACCCCAACTTGCAGATTTAGCTTTATTCAGTTTTTGAAGTCCGCCACTTAATCCAACAGTTGAAATCCCAAGGCTTGCGCTGCTTCTGTCTGGAATATCAACAGACTCCAGGATCAGCACTGATGATAATGCCTGTCCGTAAAGTGCAGAATATCCTCCAGAGCTAAAAACAGTTCCTTTAAAAATGAAAGGATTGAATCGACCGCGTTGGGCAATATCTGGAACCGTGCTTAAATAAAAATTATTCACCATAGTGCCATCAATAAAAGCCTTGGATTCCTGGGCAGTACCACCTCTTACAAAAAGGCCTTCATTTTCTCCAATCTGCTGGGTGCCGGGAAGGGTGCGAATTGCTGCAGTAATATCAGCATTAGCACTTGCCGTTGTTACAATATCAATAGGATTAAGAACAGTTGCCCTCTTTGTATCACTTGCCTCGAACGTACCGGCAGAGACAACAACTGCTTTCAGTTCGTTTGGTTCTTCTTTTAAGATAATGTCAAATTGCAAGTTGGGCTTTGTCGAGTATCACTACCTGTTCAATCATTTTATAGCCGATGGAAGTGATCAAAAGGGTCTGCTGGCCTTTTTCTGATGTCCGAAACTTGTAATTCCCTGAAGAATCGGAAGTTCCTCCATCATAGCTATCTTTTATACTGACGCTGGCACCAGCAACTGGCTTTCCTCTATTGATCTTTTACCTTTCCAACTAGTTGAGTTTGTGCTCTTGGCATCAGACTTACCAGGCAAAGAACACATAAGACCATCAACCCTTTCATTTTTCATAAATTTGACTCAAATATAGAGTAGTTTATTTCATAAACCAAATATATTTTATAGATTTTTTAAAAAAAAAATAGCCTCCCTGTAGAAACAGGAAGGCGTTTGTTGATCGTACCCTTTAAAAAAATAGTTTTAACGATTATTACTGAAACTCTTTCAGTCAGCATTTCTTCTGCTGTATAGGCCTTGAAGAGGTAGGTACCTTTATTATAAGTCTTGCATGTTGAATACTTCGGTCTGGCTTGCCGAATTCACCATCAGGCGCTTAATCATTAAGCCTGAGATATCATACAGTTCGTAGATCACTTTCTTATTCTGCCAGCTTTCTGGTATAGTTATACGCATCTCCTGAACTACAGGGTTTGGAAAGAGCTGTAAAATAGATTGACCTTTTACTGTTGCGCCAAGCTTGATCATTCTGATTGGCGAATATTCCAGCTTACCATCCAGGTCAACCATCTTCAGACGATAATAAAGAACTGCTGTGTTGCTTGATACTACATCATTAAATGAATAAGACTTCGATGATATCTGAATTTCCCTCGGTGAATATTATTCCTGCATCAGTGTATTCAGATCCGTTATCGCTTCTCTCGATGGAGAAATGACTAACATTTTTTTCCTGAGCGGTTGTCCATGCTAGTTTCACCTGTTTGTTTTGCACTGAGGCAGTGAATGAAGAAAGCTTCACAGGAAGAGTTGAAACTGGTGCAGTGTAATTGAAGGTCCTGAACCAAAGTGAATACATTCTGTCGCCCGCGTTGGAACTTCCAGAACCAGTACTTTGACCACCAATCCTGAAATTCAGTCTTGCTGGAGCTTACGTAATGCAAGGTCGTCATCACTTTTGTTGCACCAGTATCAATGTCAGCAGCATTCTACCGGTCCAAGGAATTTGTTATCTGGGGTTAATAATCCAAGTAAGAAGATCTGTCACTAGATGAAACAGTCAAAGCAATTGGAGTTTCAAGAATGTAAGATTGAGGCTTGTAAAAAGTGATGTACTCGCGCAGCGCCTGTCCATCTCCATCGATGTCTAATCCTGTTACGTCAAAGCTTTGAACAGTTGATGCGGTATTTGTTCCTTTTTACAAAGCAGAGGTCAAATTCCATCCACCAGCTAACAAACCAATAACATTTCCATCGTTATACTCAACCCTTGGTTGGAATGCACGATCCCATCCATGACTATTGTAGTCGATGGTTTTGAGTTTTACTTTGCTATCAGATCTTAATTGATCTTCAGCAAAGCATCTACATTTGGCCGGACACTTTTAAAACGATAGACTGCTCCATCTGCCCGGTCAGTGCCGGTTTCAAGTTTAGGATCAGTAAATACGAGTTCCTGTGCAATTACAGGAAAGGATAGACTGATGGCAACCAGGAGGGCCAACAGCTTTTGCTTTTTGATCAGCACGAAAGGTAACCTAACTCTTACCTTAGGGCCGAGATACAACCGTTTCATATATTTTCTTTTTGAGGTTTAGAAACTGTTCTCGTGGCCCACAGGTATTGGAAATCTAATTGGTCATTTTGTAGGAAGTGATGGGTTTAAAAGTTTGAGAATCCTTCTTCAGGAATTCTAATATATTTTTCAATTCAGAAATTTAAAATTGGCCATCCCGTAGAAACGGGACGGCGTTTGTTGATCGTACCCTTTAAAAAACTCTTTAGTCATTTTCTGATCTAATTCCTTTCTTCACAAAATCCTTCATCAATTATATTCAGCCCCACTTAAGGAACATAAACTCATTTCTTAAAATCATGCGGCCATAAATTTCTCTACATCAACACCTCGCTCAATCACCTGGAATCCTACATGCTTTTTCATATCATCTAACTGTTGGCAGGAACTACTGTTGCTAATAATTACCCTTGCAGTGAATTCCTTCATCTCTGTGCCTCTTTCTATACCAGGTATGGTACTCTCAAGGCTGTAAATATTTTCAATTATTATAGAATTAGGCCTGGCAATGGGAATGGGAAAAACAGGGAATGAGGAGCCAGTATTTCGGGCTTTGATCAATAGGAGAGAGAATCCGCTGGTTGAGTTATCGACTGTAACTAGCGCGCCGGCTGTTGGAGTGACATTTCTAAAGCGATAAGTGGTTCCTAATGCCAGTTCAGTTCCTGATTCAATTACAGGATCTTTACATGACATCGCTTGTGCTCTGACCGAAGTCTGAGCCAAGATGAATATAAACAAAGAGGCAATTGCCTTCAGTGTATAAAATCGTCCGAGGTAAAAAACTTTCATGGTACTTATTTTGGAAAGTTTACCGCAGGACTATTGGAACAGTCTACATTAAGATATTCGGAAGATTGGTTTAAAAATTAAAATGTCTTTATATAAAAAATAATTTTTTAAAAATTGGCCATCCCGTAGAAACGGGACGGCGTTTGTTGATCGTACCCTTTAAAAAAACTCTTTAGTTCTTTTCCGATCGTGAAGCACATCCATTCTGTTTCTCTAATTCCGCTTCTTGGCAGGGTAATTCGTTCAATTTTTTTTGGGTAAAGATTCTCTAATAACTGTCGTTTTTAATTCTTAATGATTTTTTTGGGTGATCAGATCTTTCAAGAGATTCTCTGGATTTAATTAATTCGATCTTAAACAGGATTGGACTTCTGGATAAAGGTTTTGTAAGACCTGGATTTCGGTGGTTTCGAAGGAATTGGAATTTGTGAAAGGATACGATCAACAGCGATTGTTGAGTTTTGAATTTATTCTTTGGTCTTTACATGGATAGGATAAGAATGAACTGGTTTTTGAGGATCTGGAAGTTGATAACCGTCCTAATTGTTATTTCTTTACAATGATCTGTGTAGTTGCTTCTGTAGGAGTGTAAGCCTTAACCATATAACTTCCTGCACCAAATTCCTGCATGCTTATTACCTCTGTTTGACTTGCATTGCTGCTTGATGTGCGCTTAACCATACGGCCACTCAGATTGTATATTTCATATATCACCTGATTCTTCTGCCATGCAGTTGGGATCGTAACTCTTACTTCGTTAACTACCGGGTTAGGGAAGGCAACAATTGTGGGTGTTGAAACTTGTTCACCGATCCTCACCATCTTTACAGCAGAGTATTGGTAACGCCCGGCATTATCAACCATCTTCAACCTATAGTATATAACTCCCTTGCTTGAAGTTTTTAATACATCAGAAAAGGAGTAGCTATGCTTAACTGACGGAGTACCGTCAGAAAAAACAATTCCTGACTCAGTGTAGTCTCTTCCATTTGTACTTCTCTCGATGGAGAAATGGCTAAGTGCTTTTTCGTTTCCAGTTACCCAATCAAGGTCAACTTTCTTACTGTTGGTAAGTGACGCATTGAATGAATGCATAACTACAGGCAACGTGAAAACTAATGGTGAACTAAAGGTGAAGCCTTCAAATGCAAATGAATACATTCTGTCTGAGGCACCACTTGCACCTGTACTGTATCCGCCCGCCCTCATCTTAAAACTATTTGTGAGCAGGAAGTTGGCTGTTGCCATTACCGCTGTTCCAGTAGTATCGATACCTATGAAATTTATCACCGGTCCCTGGAATTTCCTTCCGATCGGAAGTCCTAATGCATTTGTTAGGGTAGTTCCATTAAGTATTGAGCCAGCATCCACAATGAATTTCTGCAGGCCATAAAAAGAAACATTCTCAGAAATCAGATGGGCGTTACCATCCACATCAATAGCGGTTACGTCAAATTCAGTTACAATAACTGGTATAATTGTTCCTTCAAGTACATAAGTAACCTGGAACTCTATCCACCAATCAGAAACACCATCAGGAGTTGTACCGTTGTTATAGCTTACCTGGGGTTGGAATGCTTTCCCTGCCCAACCTGTTCCAGGAATGTCCATGCTTGTTAGAGTAACCAATGCATCTGACCTTCCATTGATCTTAACAAGTGCGTCTACATTATTGGTAACCTTTGAAAATTTATAGACGGCCCCATCTTGTCCGGCAATTCCGGATTGAAGCGTGGGGTTCTTGAAAGTAAGTTTGGTACCACCACTACCACCATCTGCAAATGCAGCAAGCGATAATGCGAGAGCCAATATGAATGAAAAGATTTTTTTCTGTGAATTTTGTTGCGGAATAGCAACAGTAATAGATGGCGAGTAAAGGTACGTTTTCATAATAGGTACGTTTTTAGAAAGGGACTGATCGTGTAATTCTAGGATTGGATTCTTAGTTGATCAGGAGGATTATTGGGTCGCGGTTTCTAAAAGGATTGGAGCGTGATGCGAATTCTTCAACAAAGATTAACCGTATTTTCCGAAGTTGCAAGTCCAGTCCAAAAAAAACATCAATTCCAATTTTTGGAAACGCTTCAATGATATTGATAATCAAAAAAAAATCCCGCATTTGCGGGACAAAAAAAAATCAAAAAAAGTTTTATTTGAATTGAGGAATCAGCGTTTTAGCTAGTTCCACCATCTTCTTAACTCCATCATCGGGAAGGTTTCCCTTTTTGAATTCATTCAAGACATCAGGCAATCTATTTTCCATTTCAAGAAGGAAATGCTCTTCAAACTCCTGAACTCTCTTAACTGGTACTTCTCTCAATAAGCCTTGAGTACCAAGGTATATTATGGCAACCTGCTTTTCTACCGAATAGGGAGAATACTGAGGTTGTTTTAGTATTTCTACGTTCCTTGAACCTTTATCCAGCACAACCTTCGTTGCAGCATCCAAGTCTCCTCCAAATTTTGAGAACGCCTCCATCTCACGGTAAAGTGCCTGATCAAGCTTAAGTGTACCGGCAACTTTTTTCATCGATTTGATTTGTGCGTTACCACCAACACGACTAACCGAAATACCAACGTTGATTGCTGGACGTATTCCTGAGTTAAATAGGTTTGACTCAAGAAATATTTGACCGTCAGTAATTGAAATCACATTTGTTGGAATATATGCTGACACGTCTCCTGCCTGAGTTTCGATCATTGGCAAAGCAGTTAAAGACCCGCCACCCTTCGCGAGATGCCTTATAGATTCAGGCAAATCATTCATATTCCTGGCCACTCCATCATCACTGATAATCTTGGCTGCTCTTTCCAATAACCTGCTATGCAGATAAAACACATCTCCAGGATATGCTTCACGTCCTGGAGGACGGCGCAATAGTAGGGAGACTTCACGATAGGCAACAGCCTGTTTTGAAAGATCATCATAGATGATCAGGGCGGGCCTGCCAGTATCACGGAAAAATTCACCAATAGCTGCGCCAGCAAAAGGTGCATAGAATTGCAATGGTGCAGGTTCTGATGCTGAGGCAGCAACGATTACTGAAAATTCCATTGCACCATTATCCTCTAATGTCTTCATTATCCCGGCAATTGTTGAAGCCTTTTGCCCAATCGCAACGTAAATACAAAAGACCGGTTTGCCGGATTTGTAAAATTCTTTCTGATTAATAATAGTATCAATTGCAATCGCAGTTTTACCTGTCTGACGATCTCCGATAATCAATTCACGTTGTCCGCGACCGATAGGAATCATTGCATCAATTGCTTTGATACCTGTTTGCAAAGGTTCTTTTACAGGCTCACGAAAAATAACACCAGGTGCCTTGCGCTCCAATGGCATTTCATATCTCTCTCCGCTAATTGGACCTTTCCCGTCAATAGGTTCGCCCAGAGCATTCACTACTCTTCCAAGCATTCCCTCACCAACCTTGATTGATGCGATCTTACCTGTGCGTTTCACTTTTGCTCCTTCCTGGATGTCTCCGGTTTCTCCCATAAGCACCACCCCAACATTGTCTTCTTCCAGATTCAAAGCAATTGCCTGAACTCCATTCTCAAATTCCACGAGTTCACCACTGCTGACGTTGCCCAGTCCATATACACGTGCAATTCCATCACCAATCTGCAAAACAGTTCCAATCTCTTCCATATCTGCTGATGCATTGAAATTGCTCAATTGCTGCCGCAGTATGGCTGAAATTTCGTCTGGCTTAATGTCTACCATAATTGTTATATGTTTAAAAAAAATTCAATTCCACGGAGAAAATTCCAAATCACAAAATACAAATCACAAAAAAAAATCAAATCTCAAATTCCAATTAATAGCCAATTCCCAATTTTGTTATTTTTTTCTTTTATTCTTATTCTTTGGTTCTTGTTATTTGGTTCTTAAGATTTCTTATTGTTATTTGGTTCTTGTGATTTATTTCCTATTCTTTGGTTCTTGTTATTTGGATTTTGTTATTTACTTCCTAGTCCCTACCTGATTTTATAAATAAAGTCATTATTCAGGAACTGACTTTTCACTTTGCTCAAATCATATGAAATACTTGCATCAACCAGGGTATCGCCAATCTCCAACCTGAAACCACCAATGATATCAGGTTTTAGTTCGGTGATTAAATCAATTTTATCAATCCCAGTTTCCTGTTTTACTTTTTCAACTATCTGTGCCTTTATCTCTTCACTTACCGGTACTGCCGTTATCAATTTTACAGTTTGAATTCCTTTATGTCGTTTGTATTGCTCAATAAATGCCTTAATAATCTCAGGAAGATTGCTTTCTCTGCCTTTACTGATCAACAAGCGGTTGAAACCAGCAGTCATTTCTCCAATGCGACCTTTTGTTACTGTATCAACAATTTTGGTTTTTTTGTCCGGTTTGATGACGGGACTTTTGAGAAGATTTGCAAACTCCTGACTGGATTTGATCACCTGGTTAAGGAACTGCATATCATTATGCACCAATTCCAACTCTCCTCTCTCATTTGCGAGATCGATCAGTGATTTTGCATACCTCCCTGCCAGACGTGGATTAAGCATAAATATCTTTTTCCGGGTTGATCCAGGAATTCTCCTGACCCTTCGGACCGGTTAATTTAATTTTATTTCGTTCGACAATTCTTTAATGTATTTCTCCTGCTCAGTCTTTTCAGCAAGTTCGCGTCTCAAAACTTTTTCTGTGATCTCGATCACCATACTTCCAACCTGATTCTTAACATCAATAATTGCTGCCATTTTCTGCTGTTGAATTGCCTGTTGGGCATCTGCAACTATCCTTGCGGATTCAATTTTAGCCTGCTCTTTAGCCTCATTCACTATCCTGTCTCTTGTTTCCCGTGCATCCTTCAATAAAAGTGCTCTCTCTTCTCTTGCTTTTGCAAGCAGGGCTTCATTTTCATTTTGTAACTGTGCCATTTCAGCCTTCACTCTTTCTGCTGTTTCAAGTGAGCCTGTGATCAGTTTCTCACGTTCATCAAGAGATTTCAGAATTGGTTTCCAGGCAAATTTGCGAAGGATGTAAAACACGATCAGGAATGCAAGTAAGGTCCAGATGATGAGACCAAACGAAGGTGTAAGAAGATCCATATACTAAATTGCAAGTTGTAAGATTAAACTGCACCCCCCGCCCTTTGCTTCGGGTGCAGTTCATTTTTTTTGAGCTAAACGAACATTGCCAGGATACCTGCAATAACGGCGAAGAGGGCAACACCCTCGATCAGCGCCGCTGTCAGGATCATGTTTGCGCGAATGTCATTCACGGCTTCTGGTTGACGTGCGATGCTTTCTACAGCTCCGCGTCCGATCTGACCAATACCGATACCAGCACCAATCGCCGCTAGTCCGGCACCAATAGCACCTCCGGCATTAGCCCAGGGAACCTCGCTCAAGAATACCATTAATAAATCCATAATTGATCTTTTATATAAATGAAAAAAAAGACTACACCACAACAGCATCCTGATGATGATCAACATCATCATGACCTCCTTCAAAAGCCTGACCTATGAAAACTGCTGTCAGATTCGTGAAAATATAAGCCTGAAGAAAAGCCACCAGGATCTCAATGAAATAAATAAATACTGTAAAAGCAATCGAGATTGGTGAAAATGCCCAACCTACTCCTTTACTCAATGCTCCGAAAATAAAGATCAGGGAGATCAGACATATAATAATGATGTGCCCAGCAATCATATTTGCAAACAACCTCACGATCAGCGCAACTGGTTTAGTGAATATTCCAAGTACCTCAACCGGGATCATGATCGGCTTAACACCGCCCGGGACTGGAGGATTGAAAATATGTGCCCAGAAATGAGAATTACTGCTGATCAGGATCACTACGAAAGAAATCAATCCAAGAACCAGGGTAAAGGCAATGTTGCCAGTCACGTTCGCTGATCCAGGAATCAAACCAAATATGTTATTAATAAGAATGAAAAAGAAAATCGTCAGCAAATAAGGCATGTACTTCTTATACTTCTTGCCCAGATTTGGTTTTGCAACCTCGTCCCTGATGAAGGTAATTACGGGCTCAACGGCATTTTGAAAGCCAGTGGGAGCAGTCTTAACCCCCTCTCCTCTCTGATACCTTTTTGCAATAGATATGAGAACTAAAACCAGAATTAATAATGCAAGGAACATCTGAACTACATTCCTGGTAAGTGAAATATCATAAAATCTCTCTCCGGGAGTTTCAGAGACAATCTTATTCTTAACCTGCCTATAGCCATCATAAGCCTCATGGCCATGATGAAATCGGGAAGAACTAAAGACCGAAAGTTTTCCGCGGTCAACTGAATAAATGATAACGGGAAGTGGAATGGTTACATGATGGTCCTTTCCATCTGAACCTTTGTAAGACAAAAAATGGAATTCATAAGCGTCCAGGACGTGCCCAAAGATCACCTCATTTGCGTCAAATCCTTTCTTCTTTTCATGCTTATCAGCCTTACCTTTTTCCTCATGCTTTTCCTGACCAACAACTGGAAAGGAAATCAATAAGATAAATCCGCTCAAAGCCGCTACCAATAAGGATTTTACACTTTTCCCAGCCATATAGCTTGTGAAATTTGCGGCAAAGATAAGGAGGGAGGGGGTAAAAAAACTTAAAAATAGCTGAAGAATATCTCTTGTTTAAAGTTCAAACCAGGAAGCCTTTTTTCTCGAATTGCAACTGATGCAAGCGGGCATAAAAGCCACCTTTTTGCAATAATTCTTCATGGGTTCCCATTTCACGGATCTCCCCCTTGTCAAGCACAATTATCTTGTGAGCTTTGCGAATGGTGGATAAGCGATGCGCAATTATGATAGAAGTGCGGTTAGATATGAGGGTGTCTGTAGCGCGCTGAATCATTTGTTCAGATTCAGTATCAACAGAAGATGTGGCTTCATCAAGAACAAGAATTGCAGGGTCGTACAAAAGTGCTCTTATAAATGATAGCAGCTGTCTTTGGCCAAGGGATAAACTACTGCCTCTTTCCATCACGTTATAATCGTAGCCACCAGGGAGTTGCATAATAAAATCATGCATCCCGATGAGCCTGGCTGCCTCTATGACCTTCTCTCTCGGAATTGCCTGATTTCGCAGCGTAATATTGTCCATTACCGAACCGGAAAACAGGAATACATCCTGAAGTACGATTCCGATCCTGGCGCGAAGGGACTCAAGAGTGAATTCTTTTATTTCGATATCATCAATCCTGATAAACCCTTTATTCACCTCATACATTCTGTTCAGGAGACTAATGATTGAGGTTTTACCACTTCCAGTTTGTCCAACAATGGCAATGGTTTCGCCCGGATTCACTGTGAAGGAAATGTCTTTCAGCACATAACGATCATCAACATATGCGAACCAAACCTTATCGAATTCAATTTTCCCATTTATTTTCTCCGGATGAATGGTTCCTTCATTCTTTGTATAGTCAGGGTTATCAAGCACTTTAAATACCCTCTCGCTTGATACCATCCCCATTTGCAAAACATTGAACTTATCAGCGATGACCCTAAGAGGTCTGAAAAGAAGATTGAGGTAAACGTAGAAAGCCACCATTTTCCCAAATAACTCTGCAGCTTCATCTGGGGGTAAATTGATGGCGTGTGTTACACCCCACCAGATCATGAGACCAGTACCAAATGCCAAAACAATTTCTACGATCGGAAAAAATACTGAGTAAGCGAAGATTGCATTGATATTTGCATTCCGGTGTTCTTTGTTGATGAGCCGAAATCTATTGAACTCCTTTTTCTCTGCTGCAAAAGCCTGCACAATCTGAATTCCTGTTATATGTTCCTGAACGAATGCATTTAATTGTGCTACTGCATTCCTAACTCTAATAAAGGACCGGTTTACACTTTCCTTGAAGAAATAAGTTGCAATGATAAGTATTGGGAATGGCGCGAGACTGATTAGCGACAACCTCCAATCAGAATAAAACATGAAAAGTAGAATACAGATAATCGCAAGAAAATCCGCTATGATCGGGATCAACCCTTCCGCAAACACATCATTGATTCTCTCGATGTCATCAACTGTTCTTGTTGTAAGAGTTCCGATAGGCGTCTTATCAAACTGGGATAAGTTCAGATGAAGAACTTTATCATATACCTTGATCCGAAGATCCCTTACAACTGTTTGTCCGAGCCAACTTGTTATATAAGAAAAAAGATATCTTAAATAGGTTTCTATCAACAGTAGCCCAATCTGAAATACTGTAATTGCGATAATGATGGAAGCCAGGTCGTTTATCCTTACCCAGTCAAATATCCTGTTGATGATGCCTGGAGCAGAATCCGTATCACCAGTAATACCCCTGTTGATTGTCAGTTGAATGAACCAGGGTCGAAGTGGAGTAAGCGCAGCCAGGACAATAGCAAGAATTACCGACCAATAGAATCTCTTCTTATACGGCGCCGCATATTGCAAGACCCTTCTCAGCAAACTAAAATCGAAAATCCTTTTTGTTAGAGTACCGCCAGACATGAATAACAAAGATAAAAGGAAGTGGGATGCGTGTAAAACCAATAGGTTGGAGCGGTAATCGTGAATCGTGAATCGTGAGATTCCTACAACATTCAAACTCTCAAACATTCAAACTCTCAAGCTACTCAACCCCCATCTTTTTCGCCGCCTTGATAAAGATTGCGCCCAGGTTTTTGTAGGGGGGTATATAATCATCAAATTTCTCACGTGCCCCCGCATCATTCTGGAATTTGGAACCCAATTCCCTCCACATACTTATCCAATCAATATTTCTTCCAGCAGAAAGGTTGGTATTGATAGCCTGAAGGATGGGTTCATTCACAGTCTTGGTGCCAATTTGCTTTGATGATATTATATGTGCGTCCTCGCAAATGCTGAGAACCTCATTCAGGTTATTGTACCCACCGCAGGAACCAAGAACAACAATATGCGCAGACGGGACAAGTTGCTGAAGTGTATATTTTAAATGATAACTATGTCCCCTATGAATTACAATCGTAGGTTTCAGGTTTTTAGCAATCAGGTATTCACCAAGTTTGGCCTGGGCTTTTGCATCAGGATCATTTGGGCCAAGCAATGGTTTGTTTGCATAGATCAAAACAGGTTTTCCTTTTACAGAGCTTATCGAAACCCAATCTGCGTTCTCTGAAATTTTCCAATCGGGCTTGCCTCTAAATAATCCCATGAAATTGACGAAGGAATTTTGTCCGTCTTTATCTTCATCGCCATAGAAAAAAACCTGTTGAACAACTCTCCCGCTATCATCAGCAAGGGAACTATAACTAACATTATAAACAGGCGGAATACCCAGGGTTGCAGACAAATCGATCTTCTTTGTGGTATCAGTTGATTCAAAAAGTGTCTTAAGCAATCGATAGATCACCATTCCTCTTTTATTATTCTCGCTTGTGTTCTTTTTGAGATTCATGCTGGTCTCCTGCAGCACAAAAGAAGCCAGTTCAGGATTCTTATCCATTATACTGCTATATGAATCTGCAACGTCAACTGCATCTTCAAGATTCTTCGTCTTTTCCAGTCCAATCACGAACGCCTTCATCAAGGTATTTGCGTTCTCCTTATCCATTTTGCCCAGGAAATCATTCAGGGTATTATAGCCTGCCGCCATCTTTATGAACTTGCGGAAATAATCACCGTGCACACTAATTAGTAAACTATCGCCCCGGGGCGTTGCCATGCGTTGAAATATTCTGGGATATACGCCCCTTGTGTAACTGGATGTGTAGATCTCATCTTCGCTTAAAACGCATAAATAATAAAGTTCCTGCGCAGTCAAACCTTCGAGCCTTCTGAACCTCACGTTATCATCCTCAGCACTGTGAAGAGCATTGATCTCCCTTACAAAATATTCCTTAGCCTTATGGGCCATTTTATCAAGGATGGCATCCATCGCCCAAAGGTTGTCCTTCGACTTCAGGCTTCGCTCAACATAATCGACCCTGGTTTTTACAAGTAATCTATAGTAGGCAAAATCATTATTCTTTACACTGTCGATATCCGCGAAGCTGATCTTTCCTTTCAGGATGTTATCAAGAAAAGGAAAATACATTTGCCCGCTCCTGCTGGCGGCCATTCGGTGGATTGCGTTCACAAGTGTATCCTTATGATTCCGGATCTTCAATGCTAACCTCCCATTATCCTGGGCATAGTCATAAAATTTATTTGGATTATCATGAGCAGCAACTGCAAGCAGGGAATCAGCAAAAGGCATTTCAGGATTTCGTGAGAGAACAGGAAGAATTTCATTTGGATGCAGTGCCAGATATTTTTTCAGTAATTCGATCCTTGATGGCTGAACGCCTGCATTTTCAGTTGGAAGGAGAAAACATTCCACAATGATTTTACCAACTCCGTAAGAATATCGGTTGATTACTGGTTGGATGCTCAGCTTTTCACGGTCCAACTCCATCGCCTCTATATAAGCATTTAATAAAGCGGGGGCAAGTGAGGCGGAGTAATCTTTTTTATTCCAATTCTGGTTGTAGCCCCGAAGCATAAACTCAAGGCCTCTTAAGTATTTCTTTTTATCGTTTCCGCTCAAGGAGGAGTCAACTTCCATTTGATGTTGAAAATCATCCAATCGGCGGATGAGGGCATCTTCGATTTGCAGATTGATGGTTTCATCATTTGTTAACCTTACCGTCCCCTCTTTTAGCAATTTCTTCTGCTCTCTATCCACATTATCATGGAAAAGCATTCTGTCCTTTGCTACAATAAAAGGATAGGAAGTCTGAGCCAGCAAGGGAACAACCGGAATCAGGAGGTAAAGCAGGAGAGTCGATAGATTTCGCCTCATAGAATACTCATTCAAAGCCAATAGTCGCAAAATTACTACCAAATGCTGTATTGAACGGAAAAATGGCCATTTATGCTATCATATGAAGGAATTAAGACTCAAAAGGTTGCCAGATGAACCCTGGTGGATTAAATAATTATTAAGTCCTGATGAAAACGGGGTTATTAATACCTTCTTAGGGCATTTCCTTTTAGGTTTGTGGAAACTCACCAGTTTAATGGAAGGAAAAGGAAAGAAGATCCTGATTGCAGATGATGAACCTGACATAGTTGAGATCATCCAATATAACCTGGCCAGAGAAGGTTATGAGATTTCCACCGCAACAAATGGTGATGAAGCACTTGCAAAAGCCAGGCAGATACATCCAGACCTTATAATGCTGGATGTGATGATGCCCAAAAGGAATGGATTTGAGGTTTGTGAAATCCTCCGGTCCCATCCTGATTTTAAGGATACCCTTATTATTTTCCTGACTGCTTTAAACGATGAAACATCTCACATCAAAGGGTTGGAAACAGGGGGTGATGATTATATCAGCAAACCTATAAGTCCCAAGGTGATTGTCACCAGGGTAAATGCGTTGTTTAGAAGAACAAATAAGGAATCCGGAAACAAGGTTATTGAGTTTGACACCCTCGTCATTGATCCTAATAAGTTTGAAGTAATTGCAGACGGAAAATCAGTCCTCCTTGCCAAGAAAGAATTTGAATTATTATATCTCCTTGCTGCCAGGCCCGGCAGGGTGTTTCTAAGAAATGAGATCCTGAATCAGGTATGGGGGAATGATGTTATAGTGGGAGACAGAACGATTGATGTACACATCAGAAAAATCCGCCAGAAATTAGACATGGAGTGTATCAAAACTATTAAAGGAGTGGGATATAAATTTGATCTTACGCCATTATCCGCCTACCGCAAACCGTGACCGAAATTAATATTAATCAAAATTGCAATTGCAACGGGAACAATTAAAATTTCACTTCAAAAAAAGTTCGGTTAGCTTGCACTTGATAGAAAATGGATAAAGCTTCCTGATGGCTTCAACCAAGAATCTTTCTCCCAGACAATTGGCAATGTTTACGGCGGCGGTTCTCGCAATACCGATCTCGCTGGGAATTTTTGCATTTACATTCAGTTGGCAGATCGCCTTAATTTCAATTGCTGTGGTATTCACCGGCAGTTTTCTGTTAATCCTTTTTACGCTCGAACGATTTATTTACCGGAAGATCAAAGTAATTTATAAACTGATCCATCAAACCAAGGCTACCAAGAAGGAAGAGGTCTATTTCAAATACATTCTTCCGCAAAAAGGTATTGATGAAGTAAGAGAAGATGTTGAAAAATGGGCTGAAAGACGAATTGAAGAAATAGAAATTCTGAAACAGAATGAATTCTACAGAAAAGAATTTCTACAGAACCTGGCCCACGAGTTTAAGACTCCCATTTTTGCAATTCAGGGTTATGTAGATACTTTGTTGAATGGAGATGTTTATGATGAGAAATTGAACAAGAAATTCCTGGAAAGCACCTCCCGAAATGTTGTTAGGCTAGTAAATCTTGTGAATGACCTTGATGAAATCTCAAAATTGGAAAGAGGTGAACAATTACTATATAAACAAAACTTCATTATTCAGGATCTTATAAGAGAAGTTTTCGATTCTCTGAACATCACTGCCTCTAATAAAGGCATCCGGACCTCTATAAAAAAGGGCTGCGAGCAACCTCCAATTCCAGTTTTTGCAGATAAGGAAAAGATCCGGCAGGTACTCATCAACGTGGTTGAAAATGCTATCAAGTATGGAAAAGTAAATGGGGCGATCACCGCCAGCACTTATAACACGGATGACAAAACCGTGCTGGTAGAAATTAGCGATGACGGTATTGGAATAGAGGAAGAACATTTACACCGCATTTTTGAAAGGTTTTACCGAACGGACGCAGCCCGCAGTCGGGACAAGGGAGGGACAGGCCTGGGTTTGGCTATTTGCAAACACGTCATCGAAGCGCATGGTCATTCAATTCATGTGAGAAGTACTGTTGATGTTGGGACGACTGTAGGATTCACATTGGACAGGAAACGTGAGTAACCTGTGGATAACTTCGACTAACCATCACCTTAAAATTAATATTCGGGATTCGAATTTTTTGATTACTTAGCACTCGAATTCAAAGTATATGACAACCGAATCAGTTGCTGTCAAAAAAAGCTCTTACCATCATCTCTACAATTTCCTTACTGTTCTCAATGAAGAGCAGATTACAAAACTCAGGCGTGTTGTTACAGGCTCAAAAAATCTTGATTCATTCACTGAAACAGAGATTCTCGAACTTGAAGTAAAACTTAAAGAAAAGGGACGAAAGTAACCTGACTTTTGTAGAATTGTATTCAGAGAGAAGATGAAATCATCTTCTTTTTCTTTTTATAGAAATAGACAATCGAGAATATTGTTCCAGCTAGTCCAAAGCCCGAGGTCAAAAGCACCAGCTTTGTGTAAAATGTGAGCCACTCCATCTGAATTTGGAAAATTGATTTTGAAACCAGCACGGCCACACTTCCCAGGTATCCAAATGAGTCAGCGATATATATCAGAAATCCTACTGTGCCCACGATTCTGAAACTTGCGATCAACCTCTCGAACAAAATGCTGTTGAATGGTATGTACACCATGTACAAACCCAATCCAACTAAGATCATCCAATAGAAAGTATCTAAATATTCATTTAGGTATAATAAGGTAGCTATCCCCGCGAAGGCAAACCCAACCAACATTATACCATGAGTAATCATAAAGGCGCGGAAATTATTTTTAACAGCCATCATCAGTGCAATCATCAGCAACATGATCAGAGTGATCACGGTTTCAGTTTGTGCAAATACACCAGCTTCAATTTTTTCGCCGCTCTCTCTCCACATGTCGGCCATGTAACTATCTCTCACTTCGCGGAGTATTGTTACAAGAATATAGATTAACACCATTGCAATAAGACCCGGTAAGAATTTGGCAAGAAAATCTTTTCTTGCTGCTGCATCCATTGGTCTGCGTTCAGTACGAAGTAGTTTATCCTCCTCATCGGGTTGGGGGATTTTCTCTAACATGAATACAAATAATAATAAGGGCACAAAAAATATCAATCCCACAACAAAAGGCATCCAGTATTCATTCACTCCTAATTGCATCACCCACTGCGCCACCGACTTTGCAACCCCTGAACCAAAAATGAAACTGACAGCCAAAAAAGCACTTATGAAATCAGTTGTTCGCCTTCCTTCAACATAAGAAAACACAACCCCCCAAAGGAGGCCAAGAGGAAATCCATTCAAAATAAGACACCAGAAATTATATGGAGCCGGTATCAATCCAAAAAGCAGCCAGGCCATCCAGGATACAAAAACCAGAATAAGTATCAATTTGCCACGACCGATACGTTTCAATTCAGAAATAAATTTGATTCCATAGAACTTGCTGAGCATGTATCCAAAAATCTGGCTTATCACGATCAATGTTTTGAAGTCGAGGCCCATCAGCTGATAACCGGAATAGGAGGCAACATTAAAAGCCTTCCTGAAACAGAAAATACATGTGTATGCGCAAAAGCAGACCAGACCTGCATATACTGCGGTTTGGAATTTGTTTCTGGGGAGGCTTGTGTTAGAGAGATTCAGAATGTTTCGTTTTAGATTAATTATTTAACCGCTAAGGCGCCAGGGCGCTAAGTTTCGCAAGGATTTTTGAAACATGGTTTATTTTTTCCACCGCAGAGAACATGAGAAACAGAGATAGCGCAGAGAAATTCTCGGAATTTGCCCTTCATCCTTTGCGTCTTTGCTCACTTTGCTTCTTTGCGTGAAATACTTTTCATTTTATATTTTAAAGATAACCGAAATGAACCCAAGTATTGAGCTGGATCACAAAGCCGTAATTCCAGAGAGAAAATCGCCCTTTCTTATGTGAATTTTTCCATTTTGCATTTTAAATTTTACATTTTTTCACCGCAGAGAACAAGAGAAACAGAGATAACGCAGAGCTATTTTTGAATTTGCCCCTAATCCTTTGCTGCTTTGCTCACTTGACTCTTTGCGTGAAATATTCTTCATTTTAAATTTTGCACTACCTTTCTTTAGAAGCGGTTAATTGCCCTGAGCGAAGTCGAAGGGCAGTCGCCCTGAAGATCGAGCGAAGTCGAGATCGAGGGGGTTGAGCAATTATCATCCGCCTTTTTCCGTTCTATTTAACCCAAGGACAATCTCAATGAAAAAGTATATTCTCTTAGTATTAATACTTATATCTTCTATTCTTCCCAGGCAAACCTATGCTCAGGATGCAAGTCCTGATACGGTTAAGATAGTTCCTGATACAGTTAAAGTAGGCGTTTATATAACCAGCATTCATGACATAGATTTCAAACAAAAGGAATATGCCATCAATTTCTGGTTGTGGTTAAAATACAAAAACAAAAAATTCGATTTTCTCCAGAACCTTGAAATACCAATGGCTAAGACCGTGTCGCGATCATTCGCCACTGTTGATACTTCTGATGGAAAGGTCTATATGCAGATGAAACTTCAGTGTACCATGAAGGATTCCTGGAAGATCGGGAACTTCCCTTTCGACCGGCAAAATCTGCGGTTGACCATTGAGAATTCTCAATATGATGTGAAATCGCTTGTTTTCGAAGCAGACACTGTTGGAAATCATTTCGATCCACGTTTTGTTCTCAATGCATGGACAATTGATAGTGTAATTATTACCACGGGAGTTAAGATATATGAAACTGGTTTTGGAGACGAAAGTCTTGCAAAGCCGCGTTCTGAATATGGTGTCTACCGAATGAGACTTGGCATCAGCCGTAATGCGTCAGGGCTATTCTGGAAAATGTTCCTTGGAATGTATATCGCATTTCTCATTGCGTATATCTGCTTTTACATCCATTCTGATGGTATGGATTCCAGGTTTGGATTAAGTGTGGGATCGTTGTTCGCTGTAATTGGAAATAAATATATTATCGACTCTGCCTTACCGGAATCCACTTCCTTTACCCTGGTCGATACGCTGCATGGACTGACCTTGTTTTTTATCTTCTCTGTGATAGCAGCAACAACCTACTCCCTTGTACTTGTGAAAAGAAATAAACCAAACCAGGCCCGGAAATTTGATATGATTGCAGCCCAGGCATTATTGATTCTCTATGTTGGTCTGAATATCTATTTTATTTCTGTTGCAAGTAGTTAGAGGTTGAAAGTTTGAAAGTTCGAAAGTTTGAGTGTTTGAATGTTTGAATGTTTGAGTGTTCGAGTGTTTGACTAAAGCGATCGTGAGTCGTGAGTCGTGAATCGTGAGTAAACTGATCCGCCTAACTTCTTTAACTTCTGGCTACTGACTACTGACTTCCGACCTCAGAATACTATTTTACACTTTACATTTTTGTTGTAGTCTATCCATGGACTTTAGTAAATTAGTTATGACAATCTCCCCTTAGAAATAGAATCACCCCATTTTCAACTCAAAGAACCGTTTTATGCAACGAAGAAAATTCATTCGCGAATCCAGCTTCATCGCTGTAGGCGTCGGAGTATTTGGATCCATTTCATTTGCCAAAGGGCAATTTATTGGGGACTCTCCCACTACTACGGATATTCTGGGTCCGTTCTATCGGCCAAACGCGCCGCTCAAGCCAAATATCAATCCTCCAGGTTATTCAGGAAAAATTCTTCACCTCTCAGGAACTGTGTACAAAGAAGATGGGACAACTCCCTATAAAGATGCACTTGTTGAGATCTGGCAGGCAGATGAAACCAAAGGATACGACAATACATCCGATGATTTTGTTTACAGAGGTTCTCAAAAAGCGGGAAAGGACGGAAAATATCATTTCATCACCGCGCCACCAGTCCCCTATGCTGTGGGAGAAGCTTTACAAACTTATCGTCCTGCACATATCCATATGCGGGTTTCTGGCGATGGACTGCAAGACCTGATAACTCAAATCTATTTCAAAGGGGACAAATACCTTGAACATGATTTGTACTCTTCTTCAAAATTTGCAGTGAATCGCATTTTGAATGTAACTCAAAAAAACCCTAAAGAAAGCACCGTGGAATTTAACGTGGTAATGAGTAAGGAATTTAAGATAAGCTCAGAGGCTATGGCCCAAATTGTGGGTGTGTATGCAATGGAGGATAAATCGTTAGTCGAGTTTTATTCAGTGGGCGATGGCATTTTTGTGAAGGTGAACGGCCAGATCATTGAAGGACTCTCCTACACAAATAATAATACATTCCTAGGTGGAGGAAATCTGAAAGCTAAATTCGAAATTCAAAGTGGAGGGGCTGTGAAAGTCATTATAGATTATCCAAATCCGATCATTAATTCAGGAACGCATATCGAGGGAGTTAAGACATTCAAATATTAGGGAAGTTCGAGAGTTCGAGGGTTTGAAAGTTTGATTGTTTGAATGTTTGAAATTAATGACATGGCGAACCTTCGTGCCATGGCGTCTTGGCGGTTAAATCTAAATGGGGAAATGGTAAAAATTTCAAGGACTGATTCCAGCAATGAAGATTTCACAAAATTGGTTAGACTGCTTGATGCGGAACTTGCCGAGAGAGATGGAGCAGAACATTCATTTTACGCTCAATTCAATAAGATCACAACAATCAAATATGCAGTTATAGCTTATGAAATGGAAATGCCAGTGGGTTGCGGTGCAATAAGGGAATTTTCTCCCGGAGTTATGGAAATAAAACGGATGTACACCCTGCCAGAGAGCAGGGGAAAAGGCGTCGCGTCAAAAATTTTAATGGAATTAGAAAAATGGGCGGCAGAATTGTCCTACGAAAAATGCGTATTGGAAACTGGGTCTCGGCAACCAGAAGCAATAAATCTTTATACAAAAAAAGGATTCAGTCGAATTCCAAATTATGGTCAGTATACTGAAGTCGGCAATTCCCTTTGCTTTGAAAAAAAGCTGAAATAGGTTTTAAGGGAAGTAAGAACATTGACCAGGTTACTTTGAAGAAGTTTAACCTTACAATTTCACAAATCTTAAGGTTGGAAACTAATTCACGAATTAAAATAAGATCCTTACTTCAGTTATATGAAGTTCTCACAGCAGAGGAGCGGATTATTGTGGACGTTCTCCGACAAATAATACAGGAAACCCTTCCAGAATATTGCAAAGAAAAAATCTCCTATAGCGTGCCTTATTTTTATGGGAAGAAAGGAATCTGCATTGTCTGGCCCGCAAGCATTCCTCGAGGTGGAATTAAAGAAGGGGTGCTTCTTGGCTATTGGTATGGTAATAGGTTGAAGGATGAAGACAATTATCTTATTCACGGCACTAATAAGCAAATATTTTACAAAATATTCCGAAGAGCAGAAGAGATTGATGAAGAAGCAATCGTTAAACTATTGAAGGAAGCAATTGAGCTTGACCAAAGTTGGTAAGATGATCCAGAATGCATCCAAGAAATTTTGAGATACCTTGATTTATTACTTCTAAATAAATAATCCAGATGAGAGCCTTTACATACCTGTTAATTCAAATTCTATTTTTTCACACTATCCTTTCTGCGCAAGTTTCAAAGAAGGCTATATGGTCAGATTCAGATAAAAAATTATTGATAGAAGGATTGAAGTCGAGTAAGCTGGACCTGATGAAGGAATTAGATTCAGTAAATGAGGTACAATTTACTTTCAAGGCAGACAGCAGTAAATGGTCCATCAAAGAAGTGCTGGAGCACCTTGCTGTTTATGATGAATATTTAAATTGGGATTTGGTTTATGCAGTTTATTCTCCTGCGAGGCCAGATTTAATAAAGAAGGTTTCGGGGAAGGATGAAGTTATGGTAGCTTATGAAACTGATCCTAATAAAGGACATGCCCCATGGTTGGCTCACCCTCTGGGAAGGTTTGAGAGGAAAGTTGATTTGATTAACTATCACAATAAATTCAGAGACAGCATAATAAATTTTTTACAAACCACTAAGGAAGATCTCAGGTTGCACTTCATTTACCGGGCACCAGAAAGCGGGTCATGGTCGGTCAAGGATCTTCATCAGCAGACATTGCTTTTTATAGCTCATACGAGAAGACATACAGATCAGATTAGAAGAATAAAACAAGAAAAAAATTATCCTGCAAATGGTAAACTATGGACAGAATCCGATCGTCAATATATTTTAGAAAATTTTAGAAGAGCCCGAAATGAACTGATAAAAGAAACCGAGAATCTCACTACTACTCAATGGATTTTCAGAGAGTCCACTGGCAGGTGGACCATAGCGGAAATTGTTGAACATCTCGGAATCTGGGAGCGTGTTTGGTCAAGGCAAATAAATATGGCCAGTAGAAACAGGCCTCAACCTGAATTGAACAGAATCGCCAAAGCTGATAGTTTTTACAATGGCTGGATCATGGAAGAGAAACCGCATACTGCCCCTGATTTTGCGGTACCGACTGGTTTAATAAATGATAAGTCAAATCTTACATTTTTTCTAAAGCAGAATGACATCAACATCAAGTTTGTTGAAACTACCAAGGTGGATATGCGGGCATACTTTGAGCAAACAAACACTGATCCCAGAAATTTACATCATGTTCTGATTTTTCAATGGGGGCACATAGACAGGCATTTGCGGCAAATCAGAAAAGTAAAGGCTGATCCTAATTATCCTAAATAAACAGGCATCATCACTTAGGGAAAGAAATTTTACTCAACTGAACAGAATGTTCAATCCGTTGGTTATCCCGAATATCCCAAATTTCCATTTTGATTGTTGGATCCTTCAGATTCCAGTCGATGGTTATAAGCCCAAAATGATTTTCCATTATGGGGCCCTCGATGCGATTTGTATTTGGAGTAGCGAATTCCCAGGTAGAGGTGAGCCCACTTGAGGTCACATCATAAATTGGATACAGACCCTGGTGATTCAATTCTGAAATCTCAGCGTAATGAACATCGCCAGTGATAAAAATTACCCCATTTGCCCTGGTTGACTTGATCAATTCAAGCATCCTCCTCTGTTCATGTGGGAAATTAGCCCATGCTTCATAACCGTTGAAGCTGATTCCGAATTGGGTTCCTGAACCAATGATCCTGATGTCGGCAGGCTTCATTAACTCCCCTTCCAACCATTTCCATTGCTGTGAACCCAGGAGAGTAGAATCTTCAATCTGGTGAGGAAAATAATCCAGTTTATAAAAGTATCTATCATCTTTATAAACTTCACCTCGATACCTCCGGAGATTATCCCTGAACGTCCTTCCATCCAGTAAGATTACTTGCAATCTTTTCCCATTATGTTCAAACATGTAAGAAGTGTAAATACCTTCATGTTTTCTCCTCTCACTGTTTGAGGGCTCTTCAAAAAAATCCAGGAATAATTTTTTTGTTTCTGTTTTTAATGGGAAATGCCGACCAATGTCATTCCAGCCATAATCGTGATCGTCCCAGGTCGCCAATAAACGCACATTTTTTTTCAACCTCTGAAATTCCGGTTTTGCTGCAAGTGAATCATACTTTGCCTTCAAAACATTCAGATCATAACTATCCCCGTAAATGTTATCACCGAGGTAAACAAACACGTCTGGTTTATGTTTTACTACAAGATCCAGAATTGGCTGGGGCCGCCTTTCGCTGGCGCATGAGCCGAATGCGATCTTCGAGATCAGTGGCTGTTGCTGTGCCCGTGCAAGGTGAAATGCAAGGAGGAAGAATGGTAATATGATTTTATGCATTTTGATATTGTGCTATTAAAATAATGCTTTTTACATAGCAAAATACAACAACAAAAAGTCCCGGTAGAAACCAGGACGATCTTGCTAATGGTTGTTTATACCTTTAAAAACACGATTGCTTTAAAAACCGAAGGCAAATTAATCAGGCAGAGTTACCGTCATCTTAAGTCAGTATTAAAATAACATAAACAAAAACCCCGACCATTAGATCGGGGATATCTGAGACAATTGCAAAGTTTTATTGAAAATTGAGAATCGTGTTTTTTTAATCTATTCAACAATTCAACCACTCAACATTTCAATTTAATTGAATCTCGCCCAGCCTTTCCACCAGGTAGATTCTCCACCCGCGGGAGCAATCGCGCCACGGAAATTCACCACTGTAAAGAATGGATCCTGCAATTTTGCATCTGCAAAGCTTCCTCCTGAAATGATGGGTTGATATCCGCTAGTCCCGGCAAAAGGAGTAGGATCTGGAATTCCATAATTAAATGGCTGGATAAGCTTTGCATCGGATGCATTAGTAAGGATCGTATTTCCAAATGCAGGGTTTGTAAACCATGTGAGCAGACTTGCATCTGCCATACCTGTTGGGGTACTGCTGCTTGCGGAATATTTTAAATTAACTGTATTGCCTGCAAGAGTAGTGTATCGAATGCGGAGTGAGCTGTCATTAAGATTTAAGTCAGTAGGCGTTCCTGTACTTGCATCGATCAAAATACCTTGTGGCCATCCCATGAAAATTGAATTGTATATCGAGAGGGAGGAGTTCCTTCTTATCTGTGCGCCTGCACGGAACAAACTATTGCCAATATTGTTTAAGGTAGCTCTTGGCCCAATAGCTGTAATATTAGAAAATATGGCTTCAGTTTTTGGAGTTGCAGTTGTGCCACTCGCATTATTATCACTTTCAAAAGCTTCCGATGTGGAGATATCAGCGATCAATGAATCCCTGATTACTAGTCCAAATTGTACTTTACCACTAAATCCATTATCAGTATCAAAATCGTCGTCCTGCGTTTTTAAGGCTATTAAATATTTCGCATTTACAGTTCCACCAAACCATTCGTAGGCATCATCTTTGGCATAAAGGACTTCAATATGATCCAGGGTGGTTCCATTTCCAACTGCAGCAAGAGTCAAACTATTTATTTCTTTATCTGGTTGAAAAGCATATCCTGCGTATTCAATTCTTACATAACTGATCACACCAGAATTATCATTACTTATCGCAGTAGGAACTGTTGCATCTCCAGAACCAGCAAGACCATCGCCTTGTGCATTGTCAATTCCACCTTCTACCTGGTAAAGACCTGCAGTCCCATTAAAGCTTGTATTGATTGGAGCTTTTCCGCAAATCACAATTCCACCCCAGTCTCCGGATTGTGGGTTTGGTGAGGCAGATGTGAATACTATCGGACTATTAGCAGTTCCCTGAGCCATTATTTTGGAACCTCTTGCAATTATGAGAGAAGCAACATCGCTTCCGCTGTAAGATCCTTTTATTACTGTGCCTGCCTCAATGGTCAGGGTATGATTTCCTACAACATAAACCAATCCCTTAAGAATATACGTGTTCGTATTTCTTAAAGTTGTATCGGCATTTATGCGTCCCGTAAGTGTGATAGTCTGTCCATTTCCGTTACCACCCCCATTAACAATAATGATCTCTTTTTCTCCGTCCATTTCGATCTTTCTGCAGCCTAAACTACTTAAGGTAGCAGCGGCAAATAAGTAAATTAAAACCTTGTTCATTTTTATTTGAGATTTAGAATTTATAAGGAATAATTGAAGGTTAGACTGAATGTTGTACCAAAACGGCGGGTAAACCTATATGCATCAACACCCTTATCAAACCTGGTTTCCTTTGCTGGATCTGCATTCTGATAGAAGTATTGAGTGCTATTCAAAATATCAGAGACATTTAATCTCACCTCCGCCTTCTTTTTAATTATTTTTTTCGAAACTTGAAAATCCAGCAATGGGCGGGATGCTTCATATATATCAGGTGTGCCCGCACCAGATGAGATATCACCTACCAGGTATATCCTTTCGCCAATCATATTAAATAGTGCTGTTGCCGAAAAGCCCTTCTCTTCCAGGTCATAGAGTAATCCCAGATTCAATAGATATGGAGATTGTCCCTGAAGTGGCCGATCAATGTTCAGGCTACTATCCTTGATTCTGCTGTAGATATAAGCTGCGTTTGCCTGGAAAGTGAAATTTTTAAATGCTGGCGAAAAATCCAGCTTTCTGCGAAATTCAATCTCACTTCCATATGATTTTGCTTTCTCTGGATTCTGATAGGTAAAAGTGCTGGCGCCGCCACTTCCTTCATTGAACACCTGCTCAATTGGGTCAGAAAAATGTTTGTAAAAAATTCCAACGGTAAGCACTTCTCCACCTCTTGGATAGAGCTCGTAGCGTATATCAAAATTGGTAATCTTAGTGCGTTTGAGATCGGGTTTACCCTGAACAGATGCATTCAATTCGAAATCATAAAGATTAAGAAATGACAATTCTCTTAACTCAGGACGGATAACAGTTTGCGAGCCTGAGAGCCGCAAGTTCGATCTGGATGATAATTTATAAGTGGCATTTACACCGGGTAGATAATCCCGGACCTCTGTATGAGTATGACGGGGATCAGATGCTCTCACACTTCCAACCAATTGATCATAATTCTCAACCCGCAATCCCCAAACTACTCTTAGAGTTTTAGAGAACTGATTGTCAAATTGAATAAAGCCAGCATTCAGGATTGTGTTAGCGAGGTATCGAAATGTATTTCCCTTGATTGCATCGAATCCAAATTTACTTCCCGTTCCATCACCAAAATTTTCAGGAGCAAAGATTCTGTCGTCAGGAAGCTGACGGAGCACATCGTTATCAAGTGGTAAATAATTTGCAAAAAGTTTCGCATCATATAATCTATCCTTCACCTGAATCATATAGCCACCCTTGATCGTTTGCTTCTGGCCAAAGAGATCAAAATTGTAACTCAGATCGCCGCCTCCGGTATAGATGTAGTCACTGAGATTCTGATAAATGCGGCTTCCGCTCTGTTGAGAAAGAGTATTTGATATTACAAGTCTCTTGGGATCTTGCTCTGTGATTCTGGAATACAGAATTCTCCGCTGATCTGGGATATAACCATCAAGAATACTAAAAGATCCATACCATTTGAGCTTAACAGGTGATGCAACGCTATGCTCTCCGGCCAATTGACCTGTAAAAAAAGTATTTTGCTTGAACGAAAACTCTGATCCGGTCAGGAGTGAATCATTACGCGTTCTGTCAGAACCATCCCTCAGCGTAACTCCATTTGTAGTGTTAACATTAACTATCGATTTCACTGAAATCTTATTCATTGGATTAAGCTGAATGGTAAGACTTCCCAATGCACCTGCAGATACTTCCTGTGCATATCTGGAATCATTGAAGTTTGTGTTCACGCTAAATATTCCGCTTGAAAGTGAGTTAGAGCGATTAACCAATTCTGTGTGACGATTACTCTTGGAATAAATCACTCCAAAAGTTCCACCTACAGTTTTTTGAAGGAATTTTCCAGCAAACCCACCGTTTGCCTGGAAGGAGATGTTTAAAGGAGCAGTGACTTCAATAGGTGACCAGGTATTTCGCAAACCCAATCCTATTGAAGTTTTCCTGGCCTTTGATGAAGTATCAAAGTTTGATTTGGTTGTATATCCATGAGGCAATGCTCTTGAACCATCATCAATGCCAAGCCAATCCTGCCTTCCGCCATGGTCTTTAAAGAATTTCTTGCCAATAGTTCCAGAGTTGAATCCTGTGCCTATCTGAATATTGAAGAAGCCCTTGCTTGGAATGTCCTTGGTGTTTACTTGTATCAGTCCACCAGCCCATTCTCCCGGATATTCAGGAACGAATGCTTTATTGATGACAATATTATCGATCATAGGAGCAGGGATCAGGTCAAAAGAAAAGGTTTTACGATCGGGCTCGGTGCTTGTGAGAAGAATACCATTCAACATTGCCTGGTTATAACGATCGGCCAATCCTCTCACTACAATGAATTTTCCTTCCTGAACGCTGGCACCCGGTGTTCGTTTCAAAACCTCTCCGGTATTTTTATCGGGAGACCTACGGATAGATTCGGCAGAAATCACTGATGCAACAGTGTTGGTATTTTTTTGAAATTGAAGTAAGGATGCAGTGGTCTCCCGGCGGCCACTTGATTTTGTTGCTGATACCACCACCTCACCCAAATTTTTATTTGCAACCTCAAGGGTGATATTGACTTCTGTTAACTGCCCACCGCTTATTTGTATATCACTTACAACCTTTGATGAATAACCAACTGCCGAAAACTCCAGTTCATAACTTTTCCCGGCATTTAATGTGAGGGTATAGTTGCCTTGCAAATCTGAAGCTACACCACCCGGTGCGCCAATTATTTTTATAGAAACACCAGCAATAGGTTCATTTTTCTGATTCAGGATTTTCCCTGAAATTTTACCGGTTTGTGCGATGCAGAGATTAGTGAGAATAGCCAAACAAAGAGTCAAGATTATTTTTACCACGCCTTCCTATTATTTGCGGGCAAAACTATCCGTGCTATGTTATCGCGAGGTTATTGCAGTATTAAGGAATTATTAAGGCCTTCTTAAACAACTGTGAATCAATGAATTTGACTGAAGAGTTTGATAAACTGTTTTCATGTATTTTTCATATTCAGCCAATCTGGCCTCCGTTTCCTTCAGATAGGTTTTCAAATCCAAATCAATTGACTTCAAACTGAAAGTCTTTTCCCATTCAATTCCTGTTGCTTCTCCTTCAATGGATGGATACTTATCATTTGAAGAGTATGGTCCAGCTATTCCAAGGTAGGATGAGATTGCATCATCCATATTTACGTCGATCCTGAATAAATAAAAGGTCTTTTTTTCACCCTTGAAGACTGCATTACGGGTTCCAATGAATTTTATGAGAGGATTCTCTACCTCATCATAGGTCGAAATTGAATAGATCTCGCTCTCAGCAAAAGATTGTTGAGAAAGATACTGTTTTGGGAAAAGCGATTCCTTCTTGTTACTGGCTAATTCTTTAAAAAGATCAAGACGATGCTCATTGTAGGATGCCAATTTCAGGAGGCTTGCAGCATCAACTGTTTGCATTCCACCAAGGAGTGTCTTTGCGGCAGTAAAACTTAAATAGTGATTTGGACAACTTAGAAATTTCCTGATCGCTGAATAACCTTCTGCTTCGTTCAACTTCCCAAGAATGCTGATGAGGGTGTGACAGGTATACCAATCAGAAGGTTCCTCATCGGCTTTCAGTCTTAATAAATAATTATCTGCTAATTGGTATAATAATTTCTTATGAACGGCTAATTCTTCGACCTTGATGTCGCCACTATCCAATAATTTTTCTGCCAGATTCAGAATGTTATAGGTTAGAATAGTATCCCGAACCTGAGAAATCAAATCCGGAAATAAAATCGCGGCAAAACTGAGTGAATCAGATAGGTCATTGAAAAGTCTAAAGGGGTTGCCGGATTTTGGCAAGCCCGACTTGATTATTTTAGCTAAATATTGGTATGCCTCAGGAGATTTTTGCTTCGCGAGAAGGTGCATCATCTCGAACTTTAAAAATTCCTTATCAGTTGGGAGTGTTGCAAAGTTGTCTTTTACGAATCTGAAAGAAGATTCATGATTCAACTTTATTGCCATCTCAAATAATGACCTTGAAATGTCTTCAGAATAGCCAAGTTTTTCATAATTCACCAACATTGCATGATGCAGCTTTGGCAAATCACTAACTGATAATTCGATTGCAGGCATGCTTTCTATTGCCAAACTATGTTGTACGGAATCCTTGCTTTGCAATGCTGCGAGCCATTTATCAGTTTTCTTTTCAAAGATCGATTGATGTGGATTCTCCATCGCAGGCTTGAAATCCTCAAAGTATCGGAGATAGTCCTTTTTCGAAAGAAATTCTTCAGGAGCGATTCCGAAGAGTGTATAAAGCGTGTCGCCTACTAATAAAAGCCTGAACTTTTTCAGATTGTGGTTGTCCTCCATTCGAACACTAAATTCAATCCCACTATAATTCTGATTCTTTACAAACCTGTGATCGAGTAAACTATCGGAATATTCAATGACAGAATACATTTCTCTCTTCAATAAACTTGTATCATTTGTTGCCCAGAAAAGCTTGGGATAGCCTACTTTCTTAACATAAAAAGTAAGAGGCGCCAGGGGTTCATACATCATCCAATGAGGAACATTTGATTCGGAGGAGTCCTTTGATCGATACAACTCAAATTTTGCAGCACTCCAGGTTGAAAATCCTCCATCCTTGCAATCAACCATCGACCAATTCCCATCTTTTACAGCAGTAAGCAGGAATGAATTAAAAAAAGCTTCTACTGAAGGATCGTGTTTCTTGCTTTCCTCAGTGGTCACGATCAAAGAATACATTCTGTTTCCACGATGAACTTTTAGAATTCGATTATAGTAGGTTTCGCCATCCTGCTTCAGTATAAACTCCGAAACTGCAGCAGGATATTTTTGAAAGATTGTGCGGTTATGAGTGATTGTCTTAAAATTCCTGTCCTCCATATTTTTTTTCATACTCTCAAACACAATTGAATCACCATTCAGGTACAATCCTTTTAAAGTTTCCTGAACAGCAAACTGGAAGAATATGTTATTCCCAATATCGGCGCTTGAATAGTTGGTGGTTCCCCAATTTTCCTCGGCATCTACTTCTGTTTTTATTGTAGGCTTAGATGGAAAAGTTATTGAGAACCCAGCATCATTGCTTTCAATAATTTGCGGTTTACGCTGGTCCGCAATGAAATTCGAATTCATTTTAAATGAGGAAAAGAATTTTGATGCTTCACCTGAGGTAGTCATATCCTGTCCAATGCAGCCCACCATCGCCATATAAATTGCCGATGATTTATAAAACAATTTGATCCTGTAAACCAGTTTCTCTGTTTTGGCAACAAACTCCTTCCCAGGTATATTATCCTGTATAATATCTTTTACCTCGTGTACAGTGGCAGTCTTGTCAATATTTTTCACCATCGCTCTAACAAGGCTGTCAACATTTTTTACATCCTTACCAATTGCACCCATCGTGAAATAATAAAGATTGGTGGTAATGTCTGCGTATACCTGCAGTTCAAGGTTTTCCAGGTTCACAAAATCTTTCTGAGGATCACCTGGCATTTCGGCCGTATACAATCCTGTGGTTGAACTAATTTTTTTCCAGGGAAGTTTGACTTCCGGGAACTTGAATTCGCTGGCGTGAATTTTCTTTGATGAATTAACTGGTGAGAGGGTATATCCCCGTCCACGCAAAAGACTTACCAGTCCTGAATCCCCAGGGAAGATGCAAGCTGCCAACCGCAAACACAGTATTGCGGATTCTTGCAAGGCTATCAATCCTGCGGGACATTTTAGCATTCCTTCTCAGCATAACGCTATCCTTGCTAACTGATAAAGTATATGCGTCCATATTGAAAAGCTGGTTCAGATCATTCTCAACATAGATCCTGATCATGTCTTCCAGATATTTCTTACTCTGCTTGTTACCATTCATGAAATCATGAAGCTGGTATTCAACACTGATCCTTGTGTCTTTCTCATCTTCTACACTGAATAGTCCGACCTGGTCCGCTACATCTTCAATTCCACCAACCCATTTTCCCTGTTTTTTTGCAGCATTGAATAGATAAGCATCCATGAAAGTTTGCATGCTTCCTTCACTCATTACATTCACCCAATCGTTGAAATAGCCTTTTAGTTCCTTTATAGTTACTTTATCGGCAGGCTTCCCGAAGGCCTGTTGCAATTTCTTTCTGGCAAGAGCGAATTTTTTTGGATCTACTAAATCTTTTACCAATGGAGAAAATTCTCTCTTACTCTCTTCATCAAAAAAATACATCATCAGGGAATCGGGATCCAGTTCCATTGCATACCCCTGCGATTCCTGTATAGCAGCATAGAGTGAATCTCCAAAATTGAAAACACGTTTGTCGCTGAGATGAACTGTTCCCAGGAGATATGATGGTTTTAGTAAACCGTTACCGGAGATACGCCAGAAAAATCCTTCTTTGTCTGATTGACTAAATGATAGATAAGGAATAAAAAAAATAATCAATAGGAACAGGATCTTTGGACAGGGCTTGGGTAGAGGCATAAGAGGAGGGTTATAAAACGAAGAAAATAAAAAAATACGGGATTTGATAGGCCTCAACCCTCTTGCAGCCTGTGTTTCAGCGTTCACAAGCCATGCTTAACATTCAAATAACCAGTTCAGCGGCTTCATTGAGAATTTTGCAGGCGAATCTGATTTCCTTATTGGAAATATTAAGTGGAGGAGCAATCCTAACGGACTGCGGCGAAAAGAGAAACCAGTCTGTCAAAATTCTTTTGCTAATGCAATGATCAATAATCTTCCTGCAGTTCTCAGCATTATCAAGTTCAATAGCTATAAGCAGACCGTAGGAATGGATTTTATTGAATTGCTGGTGTTGTAAAAGACTTCGAAATAATTTTTCTTTCTTTCCAACTTTTTCAAACAGTCTTTCTTTTAAAAGGACTTTCATTGCAGCAAGACCTGCAGCACAACAAACTGGATGTCCACCGAAGGTGGTAATATGTCCAAGTACAGGGTCCAGTGTCAGGCTGTTCATAATTTTTTTATCAGCTACAAATGCTCCTAATGGCATCCCGCCTCCCAATGCCTTCCCTAATAAAACGATATCGGGCTCTATTTCGAATTTCTCGAATCCCCAGAGTGATCCGCATCTACCGAAACCAGTCTGAATTTCATCCAGGATCAACAAGGTTCCAGTTGCGGTACATTTTCTTCTCAGCTGTTGCATCCATTCCTGTGAAGGGACAACAACACCTGCTTCTGCCTGGATCGTCTCTGCAATAACACAAGCTGTGCGATCTGTTATATTGTCCAGGTCAGGTAGTGAATTATAATCAAGGTGAAGAATATCGGGCAACAATGGTCGGAAAGAATTTCTCCAGAATTCATCACCAATAACACTTAGTGCTCCTTGCGTTGATCCATGATATGCATTTTTAAAAGCGAGGATCCCTGTTCTTCCTGTAAATCTCTTTGCGAGTTTCATGGCACCCTCCACCGCTTCAGTTCCAGAATTTGTAAAGTAGACAGAATTCAATTTCGGAGGTAAGTTATCAGTGAGGAGTTTTGCATACTGAACCTGAGGAGACTCTATCATCTCTCCATAGACCAATACATGCAGGTATTGATCCAGTTGTTTTTTAATTGCCCTGAGTACTTGTGGGTGACGGTGTCCAATGTTGCAGACGCTGATCCCGGAAATCAAATCAAGATATTCTTTGCCTTCTGCATCCCACAGCTTGCTTCCTTTAGCCTTCCTGATCTCAATTGCAAGGGGAGAAGGTGATGTCTGTGCCACATGGTCAAGGAAAAGCTGGCGAAGATTCATCAGGGGATGGTTAATTTTGAACGACTAAGATAAGCGAAGTGGATACAGAGTGTGAGAAACAGAGCGGGAGCGGGAGGAATCGCACTCATTTTTAATTAGCATTGCGTTTTAATAATAAAACTTATGGCCATAATTCTACCGGTAAAAGATGTTTACCCGGAGTTTGGTGAGAATTGCTTCGTTGCCCCTAATGCAACGATAGTTGGAGATGTGATTGTAGGCAATGATTGCAGCATCTGGTTTAATGCTGTCATTCGGGGTGATGTAAACAGCATCAGGATCGGGAACAAGGTCAATGTGCAGGATGGTGCAGTCATTCACTGTACATTCCAAAGAACTAAGGCAATAATTGGAAACAATGTCTCCATTGGTCATAACGCCATCGTTCACGGGTGCACGGTAGAAGATGATGTATTAATTGGAATGGGCTCAATAGTTATGGACAATGCTGTTGTGAAGACCAATACCATCATTGCTGCAGGGGCAGTGGTGCTGGAAGGTATGGTGTGTGAAAGCGGCAGCATCTATGCCGGCGTTCCGGCCAAAAAGGTTAAGGATATTTCGAAGGAATTAATAAGTGGCGAAATACATCGGATCGCAAATAACTACGTCAAATATGCCGGCTGGTTTCAAAATGGGAATAAAGAGCATGATCCCCAGTAATTCTACCGATTGAAAAGGCAAATTCATCGAATAAGCCCGCAGTAAGTATTGCAAGCCCGAGATAATATTTTTAGTTTTAAAGACGTTAGATGAAAGCATTTATTCTGACCCTTGATTCAACCGTTCCTTTGTATGAAAACCAGATCTCGCCATATCGTACTCATTTTAGCCTGTCTTTGGGTGGTTAGCACCAACTCATCCTGTAATGTCTTCCGGAATTTATTTGGACCCAAATATGGATGCCCCAGCAATGGCAAAAATGTAGGCGCGGAAAGGATTATGAGCGGCGAAAAATTACCAAAAGCAAAGAAGTTTAAAGCTTGATATATTTTGTTGATCGTACCCATTTGTAAAACCCTCAAATCCTTTCACTATGAGTCTCACTTTACGTACCGACTTTGGTTGCACAGAAGCCATTATTGATGACGATTGCGGCCTGAAAAGATTTTATGAAGTGGCGAACATTCTTTCTGATGATCTGGACATTAAGTTCATCACCAAGATGGATGATTTCGATTCCCTGATGTGGGATTTTAATTACAAGGGACACACCCTTACACTTCATTACAACATCTACACCGGCATTTCAATTTATCCAAGAAGATTCAGAGAAGCAGTGAAGAGGGATAACGATGCAGTGGTTGAAGTTGCTAGGTTCCTGGAAGGGAAACTGATGATTAACACCGCCAGAAGGTTCTTGTCGTGAAATTAGTATTGTCTATCCTCGATTGAATCGAGAATAGTACGATAGCTAACGTAGCGTTCAATATGTAATTGGCCCTCATTGAGGGCCTTTTTAATTGCACATCCCGGCTCGTCAACATGAATGCAATTATTAAATTGACATTCTTGCATCAGTCTTCGCATTTCAGGGAAATAATGAGATAATTCATTTCGACTAATATCAACCAGCCCAAATTCTCTCAAACCAGGAGTATCAATAATGCTCCCACCGAATGGCAGATCAAACATCTCAGCAAAAGTTGTTGTGTGAAGTCCTTTTCCACTCCATCCACTTACATCCTGAGTTTTCAAATCAAGACTGGGTAACAAATAATTGATCAATGTTGATTTGCCAACTCCACTATGTCCACTAAAAAGAGTAACCTTTTCCTTTAAGATATCCTTTAGTTCTTCAAGTCCGGTTTTGTCTTTCAAGCTGGATAATAGAACCTTGTACCCGATAGACTCATACATCTCTTTCCATTCCTGAAAAATCTGGTTCTCTTTTTTGCGATATAAATCTGCCTTATTGAAAAGCAGGATTGCAGGAATGTGATACGCTTCACAAACCACAAGAAAACGATCGATAAATCCCTGGGATGTTCGCGGCTCTCGCAATGTGGCCACCATTACAGATTGGTCCATATTGGCCGCCACAATATGATGCTGATGCTTCGACTTGGGTGATTGCCTGTTTATATAATTCCTTCGATCATAGATTGAATCAATAAGAACTGTGTTTTCAGACTCGTTTTCAGGTTCAATTTCTACGAGGTCGCCAACGGCTATTGGATTGGTAGAGGTTATACCTTCAATCCTCAGGATTCCCTTTATTCGGGCATCATGAAAAATGCCATGAGAGTCCTTCACATTGTACCAGCTACCAGTTGATTTGTATACTACGGCCTTCATTATTACAAATTTAACCGCAAGGGCGCAAGGGCGCGAAGTTTCGCCAAGAGCCCTTGCGTAACCTTGCGTCTTCGTTTCTTGGCGGTTAAACTCTTCATGGAAACTTCTTAAAAACTGTCAATCTCAGGAAAACTTCGAGGAAGATAAAGAACCCAGCCGCTATAACAAATGGCAAGAACTTTTCAGAATAACTGGTGAAATTAGTTGACTCAATTCTTGACTTCTCCAGCTTATCGATCTCAGAATAGATATTCTTTAAACTTTCATTATCCTTCGCACGAAAATATTTTCCACCTGTTTCATCCGCGATCTGCTTCATTAATTTCTCATCGATATTCACTTTCTCTCTTTGCATGATGATGCCGCCTGATGTTTGGACGGGCACGGGAGCAAAACCTTCTGTTCCAACTCCAATTGTATAAACTTTTACTCCAATTGCCTTGGCGATTTCCTTGGCAGTGTTGGGATCAATCATACCTCCATTATTCTCCCCATCCGTAAGAAGTATCACAACCTTGCTTTTTGATTTTGAACTTCTCAACCTGTCTACACTTGTAGCAAGGCCTGATCCTATTGCTGTACCATCTTCCAGCAAACCACTTCTGATATTATAGATCTGCGTTTTCAAAACCATTTTGTCAGTTGTGGCTGGGGAAAGAGTAAAACTTTCACCAGAAAATATGACAAGCCCAATTCGGTCTGTAGGACGACTATCAACAAAGTTGGCTGCGACTTCCTTTGCTGCCTCTAATCTATTTGGAGTAAAATCCTGGGCAAGCATACTTCCGCTCACATCAATTGTGAGAATAATATCCACCCCCTCTCCTGTTATCCTTTGTTCATCATTTCGTTTTTGCGGCCTCGCAAGGGCTAGAACTAAAAAAATATAAGCCAGCATCCGTAATATGAATGGAAGATGTCTCAAGACCGTTCTCCACGATGAAGTTGATGGAAAAGTTGATAATGTTGAAACCGTAATAGCAGCTTGCCTCTTTTGATAAGAGCTCAGATACCATATCAAAAAGATTGGTATCAGCCCCAGCAAAATGAATTGGTAGGGTTGTGCAAATTGAATATCGTTCAACCAATCGTATAACATTATTGCTCCTTTTTCAGCTCCTCAAGTTTATTGATTGATGTCTTCACCATATTAAAAATTTCCTCCCGTTCATTTATGGAAGGAACATATTTTGCGAATTTTACAAAGTCGCTCATTCTAAGAGCCTGGGCAAGTCTGCTGAAATCATCATTTTCCAATCTTGTTTTTCTTAGTTGAATTATAAGCTCTTCATTTGTTTTTTCAAGTGTTGAAAGATTATACTTCCTTCTCATGTATTGCCTTAAAATATCATTCAGCCTTGAGACATACTGCTTTACCATGAGCGGCTCAATTGGGGATTCTTTTCTGAGTTCTTCCAAAGCCTGCATCGCTTCTTCATAAGGAGTCAATTTTGAAACAGGTTGGATAGCAACTGGTGCGACTTTTTTTCGCTTCTTGAAAAAATAGTAGATCAGGGCTGCCAGTATTAAGACTATACCACCGATAATCCAATAGAGTCTTTCATCAAATGGTTTTTTTATTTCAAGGATCTCTTTGATATCATGATAGTCCTGCCGGGGATCTGCAGGGGAATATGTAACATTGATTGAAAAGGTATCTGTACGAAATTTTTTCTTCCCTGATTGAAGTATGAAGGCTGGTAAAAGCCAATAACCAGAATCATAGCTTGTAATGGTGAGTTGTTGCCGGTATACTTTTCCATTGATGTCTTGCGTGGAATCGATCGTGCCTCTTTCAATGAATTCAAAATGAGGGATTGTATCCGTGTTAAACCAACTGATTCTTGTTCCGGGAGCAACAACAGCTTCAAGGTTTACTTTAATTGGTTCGCCTACAAGAATTGTTGTTCGGTCGACCATTGCTTTGACTGTGACCTGAGAATAGGAAATGGAATAAAAGAATGAAAAGAACAGCAGGATGCAAATATGTTTAGACCTTCTATTCATCAAGGGTTAGCTTCTCGCCAGGAAAAATTTTTTCAGGACTTTCACGTAATCATCATCTGTTCGCATATGCAGAAGATCACAACCCGCTTTTAAGAAAACATTCTTACAATGATCGGTCCATTGAAGAAATCTTTTCTGGTACTGATCTCGTATGTAATCATTATTTGTATTGACCCATTTCAACTCTCCCGTCTCAGCATCCGCCGCTTCAATAATCCCAATCTCGGGAAGTTGCATATCCATTCTGTCATACACTTTTATACCGGTAACATCATGCTTCTTTCCAGCCACTTTGAGGGAATCCTCATAATTATCATCAATAAAATCACTAAGGATAAATGCAATGCTTTTCTGGCGGGTTGAATTATTGAAGAACCTAATGGCCTCACTTATTCGGGTTCCTTTCCTGACAGGTTCCATCGTCAACAGTTCCCGAACTATATACAACACATGCTGTTTGCCTTTTTTAGGAGGTATATATTTCTCAACCTTATCAGTGAAAAATATAACGCCGACTTTATCATTATTGTTTACAGCAGAAAATGCCAGGACTGCACAGATTTCTGTAATAATATCTTTTTTTCTTGCGTGTACGGTTCCAAAGAGAGAGCTCCCACTTAGGTCTACCAGCAGCATAACCGTCAACTCCCGTTCTTCTTCAAATAATTTGCTGAATGGATGCCCAAATCGCGCAGATACATTCCAATCAATGAAACGAATATCATCCCCATGCTGATATTCCCTCACTTCCTTAAACAACATTCCTCTTCCCTTGAAAGCACTATGATACTCACCTGTAAACAAGTGGCTCGTGAGCTTCTTCGACTTTATCTCAAGCTCTTTGACTTTTTTTAATATTTCAGCCGTCGTTAACAAAGTTGACGGATGACAGATGACAGATGACAGTTAATAATCATTTTAATTTACTCTTTTCATAATATGTAATAAGGCCATTCAATATCTTTAAACACTCGTCTATTAGTACAGTAATTCGTTCGAACTCCTTCTCTGGCAATATTTTGACCATCACAGCGATGTTCATCAAGGTTTCTAATTCATAAAGTGACCCTCTTGAGATGTGTAGGAACTGAATTGTATCTTTCTTATAATTTCTTTCAGTACCTTCTGCAATATTTGTTGGTATGGATATTACGGCACGCTTCGTTTGGGAAGTAAGTGCAAACAATTCTTCCTTAGGATATGATCTAACCAATACATACACTTCCTTTACTAACATCATTGATTTCTTCCACGCTTCCAATTTTTTGTATGATGTCATAGCTTTTTATTTGGTCCTTCAGCCCTCTATTGTGACGAGATTGAAATCTGTCAACTGTAAGCCGCCACCTGTCAACTACTAAGGCACTTGAATTGAACGGAGAACATCTTCAACCACATCTTCTACATTCACATTCTCCGCCTCCGCTTCATAAGTCAATCCAATCCGATGACGCAACACATCTTTGCAAATACTCCTCACATCCTCTGGTATAACATATCCGCGCTTATTAAGAAATGCATGCGACTTTGCAGCCAGCGCCATATTAATACTCGCACGAGGTGAACCTCCATATGATATGAGTCCCTTCAATTTATCAAGCCGGTACTTTTCAGGAGTTCTTGTGGCAAACACAATGTCCAGGATATACTGTTCAATCTTTTCGTCCATATATACCTGTCTTGTGAGTTCTCGTGCATGGAGGATCTCCTGTATCGATACCACTTGCTGAACTTCAACAGGCTTTAATCCCTGAACATTCTGGCGAATGATGATTTGCTCTTCAGCCTTGGTTGGATAGTCTACAATCACCTTCATGATGAAACGGTCAACCTGGGCTTCTGGTAAGGGATATGTCCCCTCCTGTTCAAGTGGGTTTTGAGTTGCAAGCACCAAAAAAGGTTCTTCCAACTTGTGAGTTTGATCCCCAATTGTTACCTGACGCTCCTGCATAGCCTCCAAAAGTGCACTCTGGACCTTGGCTGGAGCCCTGTTAATTTCATCTGCAAGGATGAAATTGGCGAAAATTGGACCCTTGCGAACTACGAATTCATTCTTCTGCTGGTTGTATATCATTGTACCAATAACATCGGCTGGAAGAAGATCCGGGGTGAATTGAATGCGACTAAATTTTGCATTAATAGCCCGTGAAAGTGATTTGATCGCCAGTGTCTTCGCAAGGCCAGGAACCCCTTCCAGCAAGACATGTCCATTGCTAAGCAGTCCGATCATTAGTCGGTCAAGCATGTAGTACTGACCAATGATCACCCGCCCGACTTCGTCCTTCAACCGGTCCATAAATACACTACTGGATTGAATTCTCTCGTTCAATTGTTTAATATCATCGGCTGTGTATGTCATACTGGAAAATTACGTTCGCAAAATACATTTACGGGTTGCAAGTTATTTGCCACAATGATGAAAGGCAAAAGATTTTCCCAACTCATATGAGACCGGCATAATAATCGCAGCGTACCAGTGTAACTTCACTTTCAAATGGTGTGTATGAAACAAAGAATTTGGCAGATACTTTTATTGTCGGTTTGCCTGGCCTCTATCGCCTGTAAAAAGAGTAATAACAGCGGGAAATCCAAAACTGACTTAATTACTCAGGCAACCTGGAAATTTGACCAGGCTGGCATTGATGCAGATGGTAATGGCACCATTGATTCACCAATTCCCCCAGGTATTTTACAAAATTGTGATACCGACAACACAATTACATTCATGTCTAATGGGTCCGGAACTGCTGATGAAGGACCAACAAAGTGCAATCCAGCTAATCCTCAAACCTCCTCTTTTACATGGAGCCTGAAGAATAATGAGACAATTATTAATTTTTCCAATAGCCTGTTTGGAAGCTTAAGTGGGGATGTGAAATTGATTGCCGCAACTGAGACTCAGCTTACCCTTGAAAAAGCTGTGACATTTGGAATTCTAACCGCTGATGTTGTAGTGATCTTAAAACATTAATACAAAATCTGACATAGCGATCATCGACCAACGCTGATCGATCAACATCTCTAACTAAGGTATTTGCCAACGATTGGCATTCTCCTTCCAATTCCAAATGCTTTGCAACTAACGCGTATTATCGGACAGAATTGATTCCGTTTGTATTCTGTAGTGTTTACAAGTTTCAGGATTCTGCTCACAAGTGCTTCATCTATTCCCATTGCAATGATCTCCCTTGGTCCCTGTCTTCTTTCGATATATTGATAGAGTACTTTATCAAGTATTGGATATTCAGGAAGACTGTCACTATCTCTTTGATCTGGTCTTAGCTCTGCAGAAGGGGCTTTTTCTATGATGTTTTTTGGAATTATCTCGCCATTCCGATTTAAATATTTCGCGAGAGCATATACCTGCATCTTATATACATCACCCAATACACTTAATCCTCCAGCCATATCCCCATAGAGAGTTCCATAACCAGTGGCTAATTCACTTTTATTCGAAGTATTAAGAAGAATGTATCCAAACTTATTGGCTATTGACATCAGGATATTTCCTCTGCTTCGGCTTTGAATATTCTCCTCCGCCAAACCAAAAGGAAGGTCTTTGAAGACCGGTTTCAAAGATTGAAGAAATGCGTCATAAACGTTCTTAATTGGAATAATATCATAGGGATTTCCAATTGTTTGACTAAGTGCTTCAGCATCCGAAACGGAATGAGAGGATGAATACTGTGAAGGCATTAAAACTGCATGTACATTCTCGGTTCCCAGTGCTTCAGATGCGAGTGCTAATGTTACTGCACTATCGATTCCTCCGCTGCTTCCGAGGATCGCTTTTTTGAATCCCATCTTCCTGAAATAATCACGGATGCCAAGTTTTAGAGCCTGGTATATCTCAACAATATTTGCTTCCGAGGTTAGGTATTCAATTATCTTATCAGGATCACTGATCTTGGAAACCCTCATATCCTTGTCGAAAATTGTATAAAGGCTTCTGTGCGGAGGTGTTAAACTCCCTGCATCTACCGGCCATTGTTCTACTGATGCAACAGATGATGCATCCTCCGACCAACCTTCCTCATTCAAATCAACAAGCTGAAGATCTTCTTCGAAATATTTCATTTCCCGGAGCAGATTTCCTTTTCCATCATAAACCAGGCTTCCGCCATCGAAAATGATCTCTGTCTGCGAACCAATCGCATTACAATAGACCATCGGCAATTTGTATTTGAGGACGTTCGTACGTATGATCTCTTTCCGATCCTGATCATGATCGTAGTCAAAAGGAGATGCGGAAATGTTGATCATAAAATCCGGACGTTCTTCCATCAATTTATCCATTGGGCAAACCCGGTAGAGAGGATTATCACCCAGGTTCCAGATATCTTCACAAATGGTAATGGCAAGTCTCTTTCCTTTGAATAAAACAGTTTTCCATTGATATGCCGGTTCAAAATACCGGTATTCGTCAAACACATCATAATTGGGGAGACAGGTTTTTGGAATGATCGCTTTTACCTCTTTCTCATATAATAACCAGGCAGCATTAAAGAGGTCCTTCCCTTCCCTGACCTCATTCCTCGCAGGAGATCCAACAATAACACCGATATCATCAGCCTGTTCCTTGATGAGATCTATAGCACCATAGCATTTGGAAATAAAGTCATTGAACTCAAGAAAATCGCGTGGGGGATAACCGCAAACAGATAATTCAGTGAAAACGATAAGATCAGCCCCTAGCTCCTTTGCCTGACTGATAGCTTCAATGATCCTGGAAGTATTAAAGTCGAAATTACCGATGTGATAATTCTGCTGCGCCAGTACGATTTTCATACAACAAAATTACAACAGAACTACGTAGAATACCTCGTCACTAAGCATGGAAATACAACAAAACCATGTAGAATACATTGTTACTAAGTGTGCAGTTACAAAAGAACTTTGTAGAATACGTCGTTTCTAAGTTTGCAAAAGTTTGTAAAAATTGCTGCTGTGAGCTGATTTGATAATCGCAAATGATTGTAATCTCTATATTCGCAGCAGGATGAAAAGAATCGCGATACTTCTTGCCGCAGTTTACTTTCTAACAGGTTGCAACCAGGAAAAAGCTCCCGATGTTAGCGGAGTTAAGATTTCTTTCGAGGTAAGAAGGTTCGAAAAAGATTTTTTTGCCATCGATACAAATAATATCAGCTCTTCACTTTCGATCCTCAATTCCAAATACCCGGGTTTTCTCAATGATTATCTGGTAAATATTTTAGGAATTCCGCTTCTACCCGAACGTGATACAATGGCAGAGCTGGCCATTCGGAGATTCATAGCTGACTATAAGCCAATAAAAGACACAGCAGACCGCGTGTTCAACGATTTTAATGGAATTGCTGCTGATGTAAAGAAAGGATTGCAATACGCCAGGTACTATTTCCCAGAAAATAAATTACCTGAGCGATTGATCACCTTTATTGGTCCCCTGGATGCTTATTATCAGGCTTCACTGGGAAGTTACAGCGACATTATTACAAGTTCTGGTCTTGGCGTTGGACTTCAATTGCATCTCGGGAAAAATTTCTCTGTTTATCAATCTGAAATGGGTCAGCAGTTATATCCTAACTATTTATCGCGAAGATTTGAACCTGCCTATATACCAGTCAACTGCATGAAGAATGTGATTGATGATCTGTTTCCTGAAAAGACGATTGATAAGCCATTGATTGAACAAATGATTGAAAAAGGAAAACGTATGTATGTTTTAGACAGACTGCTACCTTTTGTACACGACACTTTGAAATTGGGTTATACAAAGAATCAGCTGGATGGTTGCTATAAAAACGAGAGTCAGATCTGGAATCTATTTCTTCAAAATAATCTCTTGTTTAATATTGACCCTGCAATCACCAAAAACTATATGCAGGATGGTCCAAAAACTGATGAATTGGGCGATGCTTCCCCAGGATTTATCGGCTTGTTTGTAGGATGGCAGATTGTAAAAAAATATATGTCAAAAAAAGACATGCAATTAACTACACTCATGACGACTGATAACAAGAAAATATTCCAGGAAGCAAATTATAAACCGAGGTAGGCTGCTTCAATATCTATTTCTTAATTTTTTCCCTCAGCATTTTTCTCAATTCCTGCACTTCCACTATGTCTTTGAAGGAATCTTTTGGAACAAGAAAGAAAGAGCGTGAATCAAAATACAGGTGAAAAAAATAAGGGCTTTCAACAAAGCTGCTGAACCGGTTCCAGGGCCAGACCTGTTTTCCGCGTTCATTTGATAGTTCAACTTCAGATTCGTCAAACTCAAGCGTAAACTCGTCCTGGAATGTGGCAGATCGCTTATAGATGGTTGTTGGAAGTATTTTCCAGATGATGAGCATGAGGCTGAGCCAAAGAAATGAAAAGATCAGGAAGGCCATGGGTTGAATTACCTGGAAAATTGCAAGAAGAGCAGAAAGGATGGCAAATACATTTACAAAGATGACCAGAAGTTTTATTTCCGGACGAGTCAGGAAATGATACCTCAAGGCATGAATTACCTGCTTTCTATCATATTCGAAATGAATTTTCATCGAGTTTGACCGTCAATTTCTAAGATCACCTTCGCCTATGCTCCATTCTGCATACTTCTGACCTTTCAACCCAATATATTCAACCTTCAGAACCCTGGACCTTGGCGGACCGCTAACGGTGATCCTACCATAATTCTGTTCCACTACCAGCGTGCCTGGAATTCTGTCAGGGTTGTTTTCTTCTTGCGTCGCAGGTTTCGCCACACTTGCGGTAAATGGAGAAACAGTAATATCATACAGACTGTAAGTACCAGCTCTTTCATATTTGATTACTTCACTGTGATGACGATCACCCGTTAAAAACAATACACCATTGATTTTTTCCTGCTTCAGAAAATCCATTAATTCATTGAATTCAATGGGAAATGTTTGAAGGCAATCAAAAGGAGAAGCACGATTAAGAGTTTGGCTTCCAGTTACAATGATCTTGAAATTTGTGTTACTATTTTTAAGTGCATTTTTTAACCATTCCATCTGGTCCTTCCCCCACATGCGTTTGTCCGGATTTGGTTTTCCATCCACTTGAGCAGACATCCTATCACTGGAACGGAACCACCGATCATCCATTAGAAAAAAGTCGACATCACTGTATGAGAGCTTGGTATAAATTCCCTGACCATTCTGTCCATAGCTGGGGTTTGGCCAATAGTTTTTGAATATTTCAAGGGCTTTATCTTTTAAGAGGTAAGATTTGTCGGCGTCATTTGGACCATAGTCATGATCATCCCAGATCCCATACTGCGGCATTGCCTTTAAAAGATTTTGCAGAACCGGAGTTTTCCTTGTCACGCTTGCCCGGTATGATAATCCCCACGCACTCCAATAATCAACCTCACGGTAATACCAGTTGTCGCCTAACCAGAGGTTAAAAGCTGCCTTCTCTTTAGCCATGGTTTCAAATATGCTTGAATCACCGCCATAAGGCTTTGCTGGTGTTTTCGGATTGATGAATTCTACGTTCTGCCTATCTACTTTGGCCTCATTTAAATATGCACAACTCCCAGTCAGGAAGGTGAGGTCAGGAAAATTTTTGCGGTATTGCCAGAGATCAGTGGTGGTGAAAAGTCCGGATTTCTTGTGAGACTCACTCCCAGCAACAGCCGTGAGCTCGTATGAGTAAGTTGTGTTGAAGTCCAGACCATTCAATTCCAGAATGACCGGATTAAAATCTTCACCCAATTTTCCTTTATAGGTGACAACTGAAGGTGCAGATGGAATACCCGCTTTTTTGTAGCTGACGGAAACTTTATTGGTTTGAGGGCTCACTTCACACCAGATTCTAGCCGTGCGTAATTCCACATAACCAAGCATGGGACCGCCAAGGATAGCGGATTTATTTTGAGCAGAAACTATAATTACAAGAATAAATGAACAGAGCAGAATACAGCCTTTCTTCATTGCACAAAGTTTTGAGGCTGCAAGGTAATTGAATTAGGATTTCAGTGAACCTAAACTGATTGGTTTTACCGCAAGGACGCCAGGACACAAGGTAACGCGAGGGTTCCTTGCGAAACTTCGCGCCTTTGCGTCTTTGCGGTTAAATAGAATTGACGAATCCCTTAAACTATCGAATATCCCTGCACTTTTTGTAATTATGATTGGCTGCTTCGTAAGGCGTAAGCGAGCGGGCGCAGGAGCTAAGAAGAATTACCAGTCCAAGCAATGCAAGGATCTTATTCATAAAGTCCGGATGTTGATTAGGTAAATTTATCGTCGAATAGGATCGCAAGATAAAATTTATAGCTGGCGTATGCAAGGTTTTGGGGGAAGGAAAATACGAGGGATTTTTACGAATCCTGACCCTGTAAGCGGTTGAGCGAAGCGAGACCCTGACAGGGTCAGATCCTACTTCAAGACTTATAAAGCGAGACCCTGACAGGGCCATATAAAATTAAATCGTTGCCAAGGACCCTGACAGGGACGAACCCTGACAGGGCCATTTGTAAAATTAAACGGTTTGTCAAGAAACCCGAACATAGGTGTATAGTTACCACATTAGGCTTAGTCGATTTGTCAGACGAGACCCCTGTCAGGGTGGTTCCCTGTCAGGGTGGGTCCAACTTTCAAATCATCAATCTTCTAACATCCACTTCCCAGGAGTAATCAAACTTGTTTTTCCAAGATGATAATCTATAAAATTCTCTTTCCCTCCGAACCAATCATGAACAGCAGCCCGTTGCAAAAAAGTATCAGCTTCTGAGATCAAATCGTGGTAAGAACTAAATGGCCAATCTCTAAAATCATCAACTAGTTTATGACGACAAGCATTTGCATTAATATAATAGACAAGGTTCTTCAAGGATTCCGTATCATCGATCGATTTGCGTTTGAATCGAGATTGAAATAGACCCCCGGTTCCATTATACTTTGAATTAATTTTTTGCGCATACCCATTCATGAAATGTGAAAGTTGTTTGGTTGCATTAAGCCTCTTCGATTTATTGAATAACTCTACATAAACTTCCTTCTTTACGTAAACGAGAAAATGAAAATGATTTTTCAAAAACGAAAAGGCAAATGTTTCAAGGACGTCTTTCGTGTATTCGGTGTATTTAGTCAGGAAAATGTAATAATCTTCCTCAGAACGAAAAATATTTTCTTTATTGATACCTCGATTATAAATATGGAAATACGATCCCTCTGAGAATTCTTCAATTTCTTCCATCCTCCAAATTAAATGCATAGATGAGGCAGCCGATGGCTTGTTTTCTCTTTTCCTAGGGGAAAAATATCGACCCTGTCAGGGTCTCGCTTAGCTCGACCGCTTACAGGGTCGTGATCGTTTTGTTCCTTGAGTGGTAGGACCCTGACAGGGTGTAGAGTATTCGTTTGTGAAGAATGGTTTGACCACCGACGTGAATATCTAGTCCATAATTGTTTGCGACTTGAGACCCTCAGGGTCGTGATCGTTTTGTTCCTTTAGTAACAGGACCCTGACAGGGTGTAGAGTATTCGTTTGTGAAGAATGGTTTGACCGCCGACGTGAATATCTAGTCCATAATTGTTTGCGACTTGAGACCCTCGGGGTCGTGATCGTTTTGTTCCTTTAGTAATAGGACCCTGACAGGGTGTAGAGTATTCGTTTGTGAAGAATGGTTTGACCGCCGACAGGGTCTTCGCTGCGCTTCGACCGCTGTCGGGGTCAACAAAAAAAAATCCACCCATAGAAATGAGCGGATTTGAAGTTTATAATTACCGTCCTAAATACCTAATTCAATTAACTACATCCTAAACTATTTCCACAGTTCAAACATTTATAACATGTGCCTGAACGGATGGTGATATGACCGCATACATTGCAGGAAGGCGCATCGCTCTGCATATTCTTTGCAGCTGCATTCACCATGTCAAGGGTAGTTTCAACCTTTGCCTTTTGAGGCTTCGACTGAACATTACCTGCTGGTTTTGGCGCCATCACCCGCACATCACTTAATTCAGGTTTTCTTTCATATTCCAGGTTCGTTGGTGGTTCATCCCAATCATCTGATCCTGTATTGGCAACTTCTGGTCTGTCAAGAACATGAACCAGGTCAGTCCTTCCCAGATATTCATATGCAAGCGCGCGGAAGATGAAATCAACAATAGAGGTTGTGCTTTTGATGTTTGGATGATCGACCATTCCTGCTGGTTCAAATCTTGTAAAGACAAATTTCTCTACAAATTCTTCCAGCGGCACACCATATTGCAAGCCGATAGATATTGCAATTGCAAAGCAGTTCAACATGCTCCGCATTGTTGCGCCTTCCTTCGACATATCGATAAAGATTTCTCCTACTGTCTCATCACCATATTCACCCGTGCGCAGGAAGATCACCTGGCCATTGATCTTGGCCTTTTGAGTAAAGCCCCGGCGTTTTGCTGGTAAAGTTCTCTTTTCAACAATCTTCGCAAGTGTTCTTTTCAGGTCAGTATTCGGAGATGCCTGAACACGCTTCTGAACCTCCTCAAGCAATTCTTCAATTGTAAGTTTGCTCATATCCACTATAGAAGATTCATTGAGTGCTGCGGCATGCTCCAATGCAGACAAAGAGGTTTCTTCAGCACTCTTTTCATTTGCTGCAGGAGTCTTTTTCTTTTTATCACTCTTATTACTTAATGGCTGGCTCATTTTAGAACCATCACGATAAAGCGCATTTGCTTTCAATCCTAGTTGCCAGCTTAGCATGTAACAATCTGCAATCTCTTCAACACTTGCTTCATGAGGAAGATTAATAGTTTTTGAGATAGCTCCACTTATAAAAGGCTGAACGGCACCCATCATGCGTATATGACCATGTGCATGAATAAAACGCTCTCCTATTTTACCGCATTTGTTAGCGCAATCAAATACTGAGAGATGTTCTGGTCTTAACCATGGCGCTCCTTCAACGGTCATTGTTCCACATACATAATTGTTGGCATCTTCGATCTGGTCATCGCTGAATCCAAGCGCTTCCAGCAAGCTCCATTCAAAATTAAAATATTGCTCAGGCGTGAATCCCAGTCGCTGCAGGCATTCTTCCCCAAGCGCGTAAACATTGAATACGAATCCAATTTCAAAGGCAGAAGCAACAGCCGCATCTAACTTTTTAATTTCTTCAGCTATAAATCCTTTTTCGCTTAAACTCTGATGATTAATGCCTGGTGCACCGGCAAATGTTCCGGAACCAACGGCGTATTTGATAATTGACTCTGATTCCTTTTCACTGTATCCAAGATTTTTTAAGGCCGAAGGAACAGACTGATTAATGATCTTAAAATAGCCACCTCCAGAAAGTTTCTTGAATTTCACCAATGCAAAATCAGGTTCCACTCCAGTAGTATCGCAATCCATTACCAATCCAATCGTACCTGTTGGAGCAATAACTGTAGTCTGTGCATTCCTGTAGCCAAATTTTTCTCCGAGTTCCACCGCGTCATTCCAGGACTTACAAGCTGCCTTCAGCAAATAATCCGGACAATATTGTGCTTTAATACCCTGTGGTTTGATGCCAAGGTTCTCATATTCATCTGCGTCAAATGCTGCTCTGCGGTGATTGCGCATCACTCGCAACATATCCTCTTTGTTCTCTTCGTACTTAACGAAGGGCCCTAACACACTTGCCATCTCTGCAGATGTTGAATAGGATACTCCAGTCATGATCGCCGACAAAGCCCCTGCGATTCCTCTTGCTTCTTCACTGTCATAGGCGATCCCACCTACCATTAGCATGGTTCCAAGATTCGCATATCCAAGGCCGAGGGTGCGATAGTCATAACTAAGCTGTGCAACCTCTTTGCTTGGAAATTGTGCCATGGTTACTGAAACTTCCAGAACCACGGTCCACAGCCGGCACACATATTCGAATCCTTCAACATCGAATAGATTTTTATCGGCATCATAAAACTTCATGAGGTTTGCAGAGGCAAGATTACAGGCCGTGTTGTCGAGGAACATGTACTCTGAACATGGGTTAGAGGCCCGGATGCGTCCACCTTTGGGGCAGGTATGCCATTCATTAATGGTGGTATCGTATTGGGTACCCGGGTCTGCACAACGCCATGCTGCGTAAGCAATTTGGTTCCATAGTTCGCGAGCTGGGATTTTCTTCATCACCCTTCCGTCAGTTCGGGCTTTGAGTTCCCAGTCCTCGTTATTTTCCAGTTTTTCAAAAAAATCGTTCGGTATTCGAAGGGAATTATTTGAGTTCTGACCACTTACTGTCCTATAGGCCTCTCCTTCATAATCGCTAGGATATCCCGCAGCGATCAGGGCACCCACTTTTTTCTCCTCTTCCACTTTCCAACTAATGAAATCCTGAATCTCAGGATGATCAAGATCAAGACAAACCATTTTGGCTGCTCTGCGGGTTGTGCCACCTGATTTGATAGCGCCTGCTGCTCTGTCACCAATCTTAAGGAAGCTCATCAGTCCGGACGAAGTTCCGCCTCCACTTAATTTCTCTCCTTCTCCGCGTATATGGGAAAAATTAGTTCCCACGCCAGATCCGTACTTGAATATCCTCGCTTCCCTGATCCAGAGATCCATAATACCGCCATCATTCACCAGGTCATCGGTTACGCTTAAGATAAAGCAGGCATGAGGCTGAGGTCGCTCATATGCTGAAGTGGATCTCTTTAGTTCCCCATCAGCCGGATCAACATAATAATGACCCTGAGGCTTTCCCTTGATCCCATAGCTCTCATATAAACCGGTATTGAACCACTGTGGGCTATTAGGTACGCAGGCCTGATTAAGAATAGAATGAACCAGCTCCTGGTAAAAAACCTCGGCGTCCTGCTCTGTAGCAAAATAATTATTCCTTTCTCCCCAAACGCGCCAACAGTTTGCCATACGGTGGGCTACCTGTTTTGCTGAAGTCTCTCTTCCCAGTGACCCATCAGCCTGGGGAACCCCAGCTTTGCGAAAATATTTTTGTGCAAGGATATCGGTTGCAATCTGGCTCCATTGTCTGGGCACTTCTACATTATTCATTTCAAATACTACTTCTCCGCTCGGGTTGCGGATCACTGAAGTGCGGTAGTCGTATTCAAATTGGTCGAAGACGTTAATGTCGTCGCGGGTATAGCGACGTTGGAACTGCAAGCCCTTTGATTGCTTTTTTGCCATGGGTTAGTACTTATTTAAAGAATTTGTATTTTTTGTTTATTGGGGGAGAGAGGACGAAAATATTTTTTCGAAAGGAAACTACACTACCTGAAATATCAACACCTGTGGATAAGAAAGGTGAAGAATTCGATAGTTCACTACAGCAGTGGTTTTACGGCCTTTTCCACAATCCTGATCGAAATTTTTTTTGGTTGGGATGAAAAAAAAAATTAGGGGCCGGGTTCATCCACAGTCTTTCATGAAATCAACCAATGCCGATCATCCTTTATCAAAATAGTAAGGAGTTTCACTAAGATGTCGTTCGTAGTTTTCTCAAGGCTTGATTATTGCTGATTATTATACATCCCAAAGCGAAAAACTTTTTGCATTTTTGCAGCAGACGAACCATCACAGCATGCAGAACAGGATATACGAATCATTGGTCTTAAAAAAATCAAAAGGGCAGAAATCTTTTGCAGTATTGGTTGATCCCGACAAAGTATTAGCCGCCGACGTTGATGAAATCTCTTCGCTTGCTGTTGAAGCCAGGGTTGACTACCTTCTTGTAGGTGGAAGCCTTGTGATCAGCAATAACCTTGATAATGTAGTCCAACGGTTCAAATCGAATTGTAATATTCCCATTATTTTATTTCCAGGCAGTCCCATCCCAGATATCGAAATACGCGGATGCCCTGCTTTATCTATCGCTTATATCTGGCCGAAATGCAGAACTATTGATCGGTCAGCACGTAATATCTGCTCCTTTCGTAAGACAAAGCGGTCTTGAGATCATGTCAACAGGGTATATGGTGATCGATGGAGGTGCCCCAACAACAGTTTCTTATATCAGCAACGCCACTCCCATACCTGCTGATAAGAGTGAGATCGCTATGTGCACTGCAATTGCTGGAGAAATGCTGGGCATGAAACTTATCTACATGGATGCTGGCAGCGGAGCAAAGAGACCTATTACAGAAACAATGATCCATTTAGTAGCACAGCACATTCATGTCCCTCTTGTAATTGGCGGTGGGATTACAGATCCAGAAAAGGCCTATCTCAATTGCAAGGCAGGAGCTGATCTTTTGGTGGTAGGAAATGCAATTGAAAAAGATCCTTCCCTTATTCGTGAAATGGCCGCAGCAATACATTCTGTTCCTACTAAGGTGAAATAGATTTCTACAGTTTCCGTTTTGCACGTTTAATGTAAAATGAAAAATGTAGAATGTAAAATGAAGAATATTTCATGCAAAGAGAGCAAAGACGCAAAGCCTTTCGATAAAATTCGTATAATTCGTGTTTCAGAATTGAAAATGCAAAATGAAAAATTTAAAATAAGGAAGGAGAACACCAAACTTTAAATCCTTAAACTCGAAACCCGAAACCCTAAACTAGAAAACCTTCGATAAAATTCGTATAATTCGCGCTTCACAATTGAAAATGCGATTTTCGAAGTTCTTTCTCTGCGATACTCTGCATTCTCTTGTTCTCTGCGGTGAAAAAATGAAGAATATTTCACGCAAAGATGCAAAGTGAGCAAAGACGCAAAGCCTTTCGATAAAATTCGTGTAATTCGTGTTTCACGGTTAAGCCCTGGTTATAGCTCTAAACCTAATTGCTATGATCAGAATAAGAATCTGGTTGCGAAAATTTGTTCGCATTTTAAGATGCGTCTTTTATATCCTTGGCAAAATTCCATTTGTCCTTTTCATCATCCTCTTCGGATGGTTTGGTTTCGCTGTTAATGATCAGGGCTTGGATATGATGGCATCATTCGCTCTTAGCGACAATTATTGGTATCTGTTCTGGACCATCGTATACCTTTTTTTCTGGGCCAGTGCCATCTGGAATGTCAGCAGGATCCTTCTGCATACTGCCAACCTGAAAAAAATTGTTGAAGAAGAGGTGCCCAAAGAATCAATTCTAAAAAAAGGATCTACCCTTCCAGAAAATTTTATTATCGCGAGAATTGATACACGTTATAAGAAAAGCATACAATGGCTCGGAAAATGGGTTCCCAGAATTCTTGCACTAGCACCTTACTCAATTTTTATTTGGGGCTATGTAAAAGAAAACTGGGCATACGTTAAGGAAGATTTCTTTTCGCGTTCCTGGCCCGTTATTATTGTCGCTCTGATAGCAATCGTACATTTCATCATTCTGGTGCAACGCAGAAGACTCCTGTCAAGATTGAGACATGAGCCAAATCCAAAATGGAAAACGGAGATCGTACAACTGGATGAGGAAAAGAGCATACTCAAGGCCATAAAGTACCAACGATTAAGAACAAACACCCTCCTCAACCTCATTGTGTGTCTGGGAGTTTTTATCTATGCTTTTTATGTGGCCCGTTCAGTACCTGGACTGAATGGAAAGCCAGGGCTGATCATACTTTCATCACTGATCGTTTACACCTTTGTAGGGCTCATGATTAATCTGGCGTCAAATAAAATAAGGTTGCCGCTATTCCTGATCCTGGTAATTTTCGCGTTTGTATTTTCTCTTCCCCGAAATAACAATCATGCAATTGAAACCTTAACCGGTCCGGAAGATCTTGCCATGCTTAAATCACGCGTCCCGGATACTGCATATTTCACAAGATGGCTGAACGACAGAATTGCAAAGAAAGTTTTTGATACCAGTAAGAATCATGTGATCTACCTGATTGCATCAGAAGGCGGAGGTATCAGGGCCTGCTATTGGACATTTCAAGTGTTACGATACCTGCATCTTAAACATCCTGATATTTACAATAACACATTTGCTGTTACGGGAGCTTCTGGTGGAAGCGTTGGTCTCAGCTTTTTCTACAATTATCTCCATCATAAAAAAGAAGCAAGCGCTAATCAGTTCGATCTCCGTGATCCACGCAATTATGCTGCGCTGGATACCATCTCCAGTTCGGATTATCTTTCTGCAGTTAGTTATGGATTTGTATATCCCGACTTATTACAGAGATTCCTTCCATTCCGCATTAAGAGTTTCGATCGGGCAAAATTCCTTGGAAACAGTTTTGACAAGGCGTTCGAATATCATCTGCGACTGAAACCTGGTGAATCGTTTCTAAATAAAAATTTTCTAGAAACCTGGAAAGGCCGGGATGCTATAAATTATCCAGCCATTCTTTTCAATAGCACCTATGTTGAATTAGGAACAAAAGCGATTATATCCCCATTCAAAATTACTCCAACATATTATTCCGATGTCCTGGATGTTCTAAGTAAGACCAACCGTTCAATTCCAATGAAAGAAGGAATGGTCTCTACTGCCCGCTTTCCGATCATCACTCCTCCAGGACTCATGCATTATGACAAAGACAGCAATAACAAGAATGTACCATTTGGTCACCTGGTTGATGGTGGGTATTTTGAAAACACTGCGATTCAGACCGCACAGCAGACTGCTCTTATGATGAAGTCAGTTTTGAACAGGAAGGGCAGTCCTTATTCCAGAATAAAGCCTGTGATCATTTCCATCAGATATGGAACTCAGTTAAAAAATTCCAATGAACCTTTGGGAAAAGAATATGAGATGGCACCAATAATTGGCGGGTATAATATTTTATTCAGATGGATATTCGGTGCAAAGGATCTGAGTATTCAACTAGATTCGGTGATGAGGGTGGTAGAGTTCGGGCTTCGGGTTAGACAGGATACTGCAAGTAAGCATATGCTCCCTCTTGGGTGGTATCTTTCATCTAAATCGAGAGAGATCATCAGGAATGAGGTGCTTGATAGTATTCAGAGTAGAGAATTCAAGGCATCCTACAATCAGTTGAAAGTTTATCTTAAATGAGAATTAAATTAACCGCCAGGAAACAAAGGCGCCAGTTTACGCAAAGTAACCTCGCGAAACTTTGCGTCATAGCGTCTTTGCGGTTAAATTTTTTTTGAATAATTGACCTTGTATGTGCTTACGTTTAATTGCCGTCCTCTTATTAAGTTCTCTTATTTTCCCATCCTGCTTCACTAGATGGGTAATGTCTGAGAAGGAAGTGAAACAACATTACGCAGACAGGGAAGTAAAACCAACATTTTTCACCATCAGGAATGATTCCATAGAACTTTTTTGCGCTACCACTGGCATTGATACATTGCCACCGTTACTATTGATCCATGGTGCACCTGGAGGATGGTTCAGCGGAATTGGTATCCTTGATGATCCAGACCTGCAAAAGAAATTTCACATCATTGCTGTGGACCGAATAGGCTATGGAAAATCAAAGTATAAAAAACGCAGGAAGCCAGTTACCTCAATCGAAATGCAGGCAACAGCAATCCACGAATCCCTACGATTAAATCGTTCATTTAAGCCGGCAGTTGTATATGGCACATCCTATGGAGCTCCCATTGCGGCAAGAATGATAACGCGCTATCCCGGTGATTTCTCCCATTTGGTGATGGTTGGAGGAGCAATTGATCCAGAGCAGGAGAAATTCTGGTGGTTTCATCGGTACGCGAATGGTCTCTTCGTGCGGCTGGCAATGCCCAGGTTCATCAACACCGCTTCAGCTGAAAAATTTGCACATATTTCTGAGCTGCAAAAAATACTTCCTTTCTGGAAAGATATTCGAGTGCCAGTTACCGTCATTCACGGGTCGGAAGACAATATTGTGCCGGTTACAAACCTTGATTTTGCACGAACACAATTGAAAGGAACCAAGGCTATTTTCATTCTTGCAGAAGGATCAGGACACCTGGTCAGGAGATCAAATCCACAACTCATAAAACACATATTGATGCAGATTGCAGCCGAGCGCTAACCGCAATGAAACCCTTCAACTGGCTAAAGGCTGTGAGCCGCTTATAGTTACAGGGCGGTTAATTTTGAAAATTATTCGCCATATAATGGAAAAAAAGTATTTTTTTTGTGCTGTTAAACAATTTTCGTCAAAGCTCATCTAACTGAGATGCAAAAAAACCTGACCATATCAATCGCTCCGATGGCTGATGCCACGACTAAGCGTTGGGTTTTTGTTCCGAACATCTTCGGGATTTCTCCATTCCGTTCTATTCCCTTTTGGGTACGACGTTGATACTCTCCTACCATACTCATCATTACAGCTATTGTAATGACCATCGTATTCACAATGGAATAACCATTGTTCTTTATCAATCTTAGTTATGATAGAAAAATGCAAACACAAAATCAATTTAATATACTCATTGCTAACGACAGCCACCTGAGCTTCGCTCAGATCATCTGTGATGAAATGGCTTCATCGGCCCAGGCAAGAGGAACCGGAATCGCCAAGCGAACTCCGGAATATATCCAGGAAAAGATCCGGGAAGGAAAAGCAGTTATTGCCTTCAGCCAGGATGGAATATGGGCTGGATTCTGCTACATTGAAACCTGGTCGCACGGTGAATACGTTGCCAATTCAGGTTTGATTGTAGCTCCTGCCTTTCGTAAAGGCGGACTTGCCAGAGCAATCAAGAAAAAGATATTTGAGCTGAGTCGCCAGAAATATCCTGACGCCAAGATCTTTGGACTTACAACCGGTCTGGCAGTAATGAAGATCAATAGCGAACTGGGATACGAGCCCGTTACTTATTCGGAACTCACCCAGGATGAAGCTTTCTGGGCTGGCTGCAAGAGCTGCGTGAATTATGAAATCCTCATGGGGAAGGACAGAAAGAATTGCCTGTGCACAGGAATGTTGTACGACCCAAAGGATCATTACCAGCCTGAAGAAACCAAAGAATTCTTCGACAAAAAAAAGAATGTATTTGAGCGACTGATTCGAAGTAAGCAATGGAAACTTCTTCAGCCTTTCTTAAAGAAGGAAAGAACAGGCGGCTCCAAAAAATCGCTTCTGAGTTACTTTTTTAATCTTTAAATCGATGCAACAGGTAACAGAAAGGCTAGAGGCCCTTGTGAATGAATACACGGGCAAGTTGAAGAATTTATCAGATGCGGAATTTGAATCCAGAACTGCCCCAGGAAAGTGGAGCAAGAAAGAAATATTAGGTCACCTGGTGGATTCTGCCCAGAATAATATTCAGCGTTTCGTAAGAGCCCAGTATGAAGAAGTTCCACATATAGTTTACCAACAGGACACCTGGGTGAAACTTCAGAAATACGATCACTATAAACCTGAGGACCTGATTCTTCTTTGGAATCTTTTGAACAGGCACATTATACTTGTTCTCAATTCCATGGAAAAAGATATGTACGGCAGGAAATGTCTCACCACAGAGAAGGAGCAGACAATTGAGTTTCTTGCGAATGATTACGTAGACCATCATATCCATCACCTTAAGCAAATTTTTAATTAATGAAGAAAGTTGTACTTGGATTTAGCGGTGGACTTGATACCTCATATTGCGTGAAATATCTCACTGAGGAAAAAGGATATGAAGTTCACAGCATTATTGTGAATACTGGTGGTTTCACTCACGAGGAATTGCAGGAAATTGAAGCACATGCATATAAACTTGGAGTGAAAACTCATACCAGTGTCAATGCAGTGAAAAGTTATTACGATAGCATTATTAAATACCTCATTTACGGAAATGTCCTTAAGAATAATACCTACCCTTTAAGTGTAAGCGCAGAAAGATTGATCCAGGCTCTCCACATTGCCGAACATGCTCAAACTTTACACGCGGATGCAGTTGCGCACGGAAGCACCGGGGCAGGTAACGACCAGGTAAGGTTTGATATGATATTCCATATTATGATCCCCGGAATTGAGATCATTACTCCTATCAGGGACCTTCGATTAAGCAGAGAGGAAGAGATCGTTTATTTGAAAGAAAAGGGTGTAGAAATGAATTTTGAAAAAGCCGCCTATTCAATCAATAAAGGACTCTGGGGAACCAGCGTGGGTGGAAGAGAAACACTTTCTTCAAAAGGAATACTTCCTGAAGAGGCCTGGCCCACACAGGTCAGTAATTCAGAACCTCAGGAAGCAGTATTGCATTTTGAAAAGGGAGAACTGAAAAAAATAAACGATAAGAAATTTGATCATCCTTCTGAAGCCATTCAATTTCTTCAATCAATAGCAGGACCATATGGCATCGGCAGGGATATACATGTTGGTGACACGATCATCGGTATAAAAGGCAGGGTTGGATTTGAAGCTGCAGCACCCATGATCATTCTCAAAGCACATCATGCACTAGAAAAGCATGTGCTAACCAAATGGCAATTGAACTTGAAAGACCAATTGGCGCAGTTTTACGGCAATTGGCTGCATGAAGGGCAAATACTGGATCCTGTAATGAGAGATATCGAAGCATTTTTTGAAAAAACACAGAGACAGGTTTCAGGTGATGTATTTGTACAACTCCTTCCCTATCGTTTTCAGATCATAGGAATTGAATCTCCATATGATCTCATGAGCAGCAAATTTGGAAAATACGGTGAGATGAATACTGGTTGGAGCGGAGATGATGTGAGAGGTTTCAGCAAAATTTTTGGCAATCAGACTTCCATCTACCATCAGGTAAAATCTACAACAGATGGCAAGGATTAAAGCAGGCATAATAGGAGGCGCAGGATATACTGGTGGTGAACTCATAAGGTTGCTCATTAATCATCCGCAGGTAGATATTGCATTCGTCCATAGCAAGAGCAATGCGGGCAATTTGATCAGTAGCGTGCATTCGGACCTGATAGGAGAAACTGATCTTAAATTTTCCGGAGAACTCAGCGATGCCATCGAGATCCTTTTCTTCTGTGTGGGACATGGTGAAACAAAAAAGTTTCTTGCAGGGAATTCTTTAGCTGCTCACACCAGGGTCATTGATCTATCACAGGATTTCAGATTAAGTTCCAATTCCACGATCAACGGCCGTGAGTTTGTATATGGTCTTCCTGAACTCAATAAGGAAAAGATCCGCTCAGCGAATAATATCGCTAATCCCGGATGCTTTGCAACTGGCCTGCAACTTGGCCTTCTTCCACTTGCGGGCGCAGGATTATTGTCGAATGTTTATGCCACAGGTATAACGGGTTCAACGGGTGCGGGTCAGGGATTGAGCACAACCTCCCATTTCAGCTGGAGGGCGAACAATGTCCAGGCATATAAAAGCCTTACGCATCAGCATCTGAATGAAGTACATGAATCACTTCACCAATTACAGAATAATTTTTCAAGATCACCAGATGAAAAAGATGGAATTCATTTTGTTCCGTGGAGAGGTGATTTTACGAGAGGTATTTTCATCAGTTCCCAATTAGATTGTGATTTAGGTTTTGGGGAATTGGTTGACCTATACCAGGATTTTTATGCAGACGCCCCATTTACTTATTTGAGTCAGGAAGCAATCTTCCTTAAGCAAGTGGTGAATACAAATAAATGTGTACTGCAAATGGAGAAGGTTGGCAGCAAATTGGTAATACATTCTGCCATTGACAACCTGCTCAAAGGCGCATCGGGACAGGCGGTTCAGAATATGAACCTGATGTTTGGATTTGATGAGTGTGCGGGGTTGAATTTGAAGGCCTCTTATTTTTGATCTAATCGCAAGAACCCTGGCGAAACTTTGCGCCCTGGCGTCTTTGCGGTTAAGTCTTACTGATCTTGAATATTAAACTTTCTAACAAGTATGAAACTTTTCGATGTATATCCTCTCAACGACATCACCATTGTGAAAGCCCTCGGCTCCTACGTTTGGGATGAAAACGGTGTTCAATACCTTGACATGTACGGCGGGCACGCTGTCATCAGCATAGGTCACACACATCCACATTGGGTTGAAAGAATAAAGGATCAGCTTCAGCAGATAGCATTTTATTCAAATTCTGTCCGAATTCCAATTCAACAGGAACTGGCAAATAAACTTGAACAGCTCAGTGGAAAGACTGGCTACCAACTATTCCTTTGCAACAGTGGAGCTGAGGCCAATGAAAATGCTCTGAAGCTCGCTTCATTTCATAATGGCAGAAAAAAAATAATTGCATTTAAGAAATCTTTTCACGGGAGAACTTCCCTTGCAGTGGCCGTAACCGATAATCCAAATATTGTAGCACCCGTCAATGAAACTGAAAATGTGATCTTCCTGCCTTTCAATGATGAGCAGGCCCTTGAAGATTGTTTTGCCAAGAACGGAAACGAAATATCTTCTGTTATCATTGAAGGCATTCAAGGGGTCGGAGGAATCAACCTGGCTTCAGAATCCTTCCTTAAAAAAATCAAGGACCTCTGCGTGCAGCATGGAGCTGTTTACATAGCAGACAGTATTCAGTGCGGATATGGAAGAAGTGGAAAATTTTTCTCCCATGATTACGCAGGAGTAGATGCGGATATCTATACGATGGCAAAGGGCATGGGAAATGGATTTCCTGTTGCTGGAATTCTTATTGCTCCTCATTTCAAACCAAAACATGGAATGCTTGGTACCACATTCGGTGGAAATCATCTTGCCTGCGCAGCTGCCCTTGGAGTATTAGAAGTGCTGGAGAAAGAAAATCTAATTGAGCAGGCCAGGCAACGTGGAATGTATCTCATCAACAGGCTGAAAAAGATCGATGGGTTGGAAAATGTTCGGGGCAAGGGATTAATTATAGGATTTGATGTGGCTGAAGAGTTGAAAGACCTAAAGAAGAATCTCCTTTTCAATCAAAACATTTTTACTGGCGAAGCAAAGCCAAATGTAATCAGGCTGCTTCCTTCCCTGGCAATTTCAAGAAAACAGGTGGATGAATTTCTTGATGCTCTTGAGGATGAGATCCATCAAATGCGAAATCCTCAACCTAAAGAAGGAAATGTAGAAGTGGCCCAATAAAACTTTGTTCACATTCTAAGTAGGTTTTTAATCCGTTCTCGCAATTCTGTTATTACGCGAAATAATTAAACCAACAATAACCTTGAAGCAATTCATTTCTGTTCACGATGCCGGCAACATCAATGCTCTTGTTGAAAGTGCATTGACGTACAAAAAGGAGCCTTTGAAGGACCTGAAACTCGGCTCAGATAAGCGTATTGGATTGTTATTCCTGAATCCCAGTATGCGAACCAGGCTGAGTACCCAGATTGCTGCAAGGAATCTTGGAATGGAAGCCCTGGTTTTCAATGTTGGCCATGAAGGATGGACATTGGAATTTGAAGAAGAAGCCATCATGAGCGGAAATACCGTTGAGCATGTAAAGGATGCTGCGCCGGTCATGGGAAAATATTTCGACATACTTTGTATTCGCACTTTTCCCTCGCTTAAAAATCGAGAGGACGATTATAGTGAATTGTATATACAACAATTCATCAGGTATGCAGGTGTTCCAGTAGTCAGCCTTGAGAGTTCAACACTGCATCCTCTTCAGAGCCTTACTGATGTAATCACAATAAAGGAAAATCTTTCAGAGATACGAATCGCTAAGCCAAAGATCGTCCTGACATGGGCGCCTCATGTAAAACCTTTGCCGCAATGCGTTCCAAATAGTTTTTCAGAATGGATCAATGCCTGGGGAGAAGCAGAATTTGTTATAACTCATCCTGAAGATTATGAGCTTGATCCCAGGTTCACTTCCGGAGCTACCCTAACTCACGACCAGGATGCCGCATTGAAAAATGCAGATTTTGTGTATGTAAAAAACTGGAGTACCTACAATGATTATGGAAGAATTTATTGCAATGACCCGGAATGGATGTTAACTACTGAAAAACTCAGCCTCACAAACAATGCAAAGGTGATGCATTGCCTGCCTGTAAGAAGAAATGTGGAACTGAGCGATGAAGTTCTTGACGGTCCAAACAGCATCGTAACTCAACAGGCATCAAATCGCATCTGGGCAGCACAGGCAGTGCTATCGGAGATATTGAAAAATAATTAATGGAAAAACTTCTTGTCATAAAGATTGGTGGAAGCATCATTGATGATGAAGAGGAGCTCCGTTCGTTCATAAAAGAATTCGCAACAATATCAACTAAGAAGATATTGGTGCATGGTGGAGGTAAACTGGCAACAAAACTCGCGGATCAACTTGGGATCAAACAGGAATTGGTCGAGGGAAGAAGAATAACAGATGCAGAAACCTTGAAGATTGTTGTGATGGTTTATGCGGGGCACATCAATAAACAGATCGTATCCCTTCTTCAGGCATCGGGTTGCAAAGCCGTTGGTATTTGCGGGGCCGATGGAAATGCGATAGAGGCACATAAACGCATTCACCCAACTATCGATTATGGATTTGTTGGAGACATAGATAAGATCAACCTTACATTTCTTGAGAACATTTTAACTGGAAATGATGCAATCGTAATAGCACCGATCACCCATGATATGCGGGGACAGTTGCTGAACACTAATGCCGATACCATTGCTCAGGAAATTGCGAAATCTTTCAGCAGGGATTACGATGTTGAATTGGTTTACACTTTTGAAAAGAATGGAGTGCTCTTAAATATAAACGATGAGAATTCCGTAATCAAACGAATTAATCCCGTATCCTATCAAGACCTAAAGTCAAAACAGGCAATTTTTGCCGGAATGATCCCGAAGCTTGATAATGCGTTTGCAGCATTGAGCAGCGGGGTAGGTAAAGTTGTCATTGGGAAAGCTGAAAAACTACAGCAATTAATAGCCGGACATGCGGGTACAACAATCATCAATGAATGAAGGAAATCTATCTGAGATTTCAAATGATGCGATCCAACTCCTGAAGAACTTGATCGCTACTCCTTCATTTAGCAGAGAAGAAGATCAGACTGCCACCCTGATCACTGATTTCCTGAAATCAAAGAACATTAATCCCAACAGAACTCTGAACAATGTATGGGCAGTAAATCAGGAATTTGATCCAGGTAAGCCAACTGTTTTATTGAATTCTCATCATGATACAGTCAAGCCAAATAAGCGCTACACAAATGATCCTTTCTCACCAATTGAGAAAGACGGTAAGCTTTTCGGACTTGGCAGCAATGATGCTGGCGGATCCCTCGTCTCCCTGATCTCAACGTTTATTTACTTTTCGAAGAGACAGGACCTCAAGTACAATCTTATCATCGCTGCCACCGCCGAAGAGGAAATTTCAGGACCCAACGGGATTGAAGCGCTTCTTTCTTCTGAAGAATTTTTGGAACAGACAGGAAATGGGAATTACAAGGATTGGACAGGTATTGTTGGAGAACCAACACAAATGCAGATGGCAGTGGCCGAAAGAGGTTTGCTTGTTATGGATTGCATCGCACATGGCAAGGCTGGTCATGCCGCAAGAAGTGAGGGTGAAAATGCTCTATATCGCGCTTTAAAAGATATTGACTGGTTTCAGCATTTTCAATTTGAAAAAACTTCGCCCTTGCTTGGACCAGTTAAGATGACGGTGACTTCGATCAATACTGAGAATAAAGCTCATAATGTTGTGCCATCAGAATGCAGCTTCATAGTTGATTCGCGAATCAATGAGCTATATACTTTTGAAGAGATACTGGATATCATCCGTGCTAATGTGACGAGTGAGGTAAAACCAAGAAGCACAAGGATGCGTTCAACCAGTATTCCTTTGCATCACCCTCTTGTATTGGCCGGACAAGATCTTGGAAGATCATACTATGGATCTCCAACAACATCGGATAAGGCCCTCATGCCATTTGCTACCTTGAAGATTGGTCCCGGAGATTCTGCCAGAAGTCATACTGCTGATGAATATATTTATGCTGATGAAATCCGTGATGGAATTCAATTATATATCCAGCTCCTAAACAAATTGCTATGAAGCTTTGGCAAAAAGATAATACATCGATCTCCGAACTCATAGAAAAATTCACTGTGGGGCGTGATAAGGAGTTTGATATTCTACTGGCCAGGCATGATGTCCTTGGATCCATCGCGCACGTAAAAATGCTGTCGGAAGTTGGATTGATGAACAAGACGGAATCTGAGGCAGCTGTCGAAGGATTAAAGAACATTCTGTCAGAAATTAAAAAAGGAGAATTCAAGCTGGAAGATGATGTGGAGGATATTCATTCGCAGGTTGAATTGCTTTTAACGAAACGACTTGGTGAGATCGGAAAAAAAATTCATAGCGGAAGGAGCAGGAATGACCAGGTAGCCCTGGATATCAAACTCTATCTGCGGACTGAAATACTTGAGATAAAAAATCTAAGCTTCCATTTTTTTGAATTGCTGATCGCTCAAAGTGAAAAATTCAAGGATGATCTGCTCCCTGGTTATACGCATCTGCAAATTGCCATGCCCTCATCATTTGGGCTTTGGTTAGGAGCCTATGCCGAAAGTCTGGTTGATGACATGGAATTCCTTGCAGCAGCATACCAGGTTACCAATAAAAATCCATTAGGAAGTGGAGCAGGTTACGGTTCTTCATTTCCGTTGAGCAGGATTTCAACAACAAAGGAATTAGAATTTAAGACACTTAACTGGAATTCTGTTTATGCCCAGATGAGCCGCGGCAAAACTGAGAAACTTGTGGGAATGGCAATCAGTACCATTGCCTCTTCTCTAAGTAAATTGGCAATGGATGCAAGCCTTTACATGAATCAGAATTTTGGCTTCATTTCTTTTCCTTCCGAACTTACTACCGGAAGCAGCATCATGCCTCATAAAAAAAATCCGGATGTATTTGAACTAGTGCGCGCAAAATGTAACCGCATTCAATCTATACCAAATGAGCTCACCCTGCTCACTAATAATCTTCCATCAGGATATCACAGAGACCTTCAGCTCACGAAAGAGATCCTTTTTCCTGCCATTGAGGAATTAAAAAGCTGCCTACAGCTAATGCACCTGATGATCTCCAATATTTCAGTCAAGCAGGATATTCTGAAGGATGAGAAATACAAATATCTCTTCAGTGTGGAAGCAGTAAATAAATTAGTGAATGATGGCATTCCTTTCAGAGATGCATACAAACAGGTTGGTGATCAAATTGAAAAAGGAGTTTTCAAATACGATTATCAGGACCTGAAGCATACGCATGAGGGTAGTATAGGCAATCTATGCAATGAAGAGATCAGCAAGGAGATGAAGGCTGTTTTGAAAAAATTTGTTTAACCGCTAAGACGCAAGGGACTCTTCGCGTTACTTAGCGTCATTGTGCCTTGGCGGTTAAACTATCTATCTGGTAAGTTGTTTTGTATCCACTCTTGACGGTGTATCCTTCCCCGTAACTATTGATGTAGAACTAAGAGCAATTGCCTGAATAATGGCGGCCATGTTTTTCAGATCAAGTGTTTCTATTTCATCATCCGCACTATGATAGAATTTTTCAGAATCCATCTTGGATGTAGAAATGGTGTGAGCAGGAACTCCAAGTCTTGCTAACGTAGCATTGTCGGAACGATAAAATAATTGTTGAGTAGGATAAGGATCAGGATAAAAGCGAAATTGGGTTCCTTCGAGATTCTTTTGAAGTATTTCTCCCATATTGCTCTTCTCATATCCTGTTATGTAAGCAGAATTAGTACCCCATTTACTTTCAGTACCTACCATTTCAATATTGAACATGGCAATCACTTTCAATGGATCGAATTGCTTAGAGAAATGTTGAGATCCATAACCTCCTACTTCTTCAGCCGTAAACGCAGCAAATACAAGGGTTCTCTCATTATTTTTCAGTTTTGCAAAATGATTCGCCAGCATGATCACAGATGTGATTCCTGCAGCATCATCATTAGCGCCATTGTATATTGAATCACCTTCCTTATTTGGTCTGCCAATCCCTAGATGGTCATAATGTCCAGAAAATATTACCAGCTCATCCTGTTTTGATTTTCCCGGAAGAATACCAACAACATTAGAGAGTTTCAATTGAGTGAACTCGTGTTGCGCTTCTATGGTAAATGATGTCGGAGTTTTATTGCTAAGGATCAAGACCACACTTCTCTCTACCGGATTGGTTTCTCTCTTAAAGCGCTTCAACCTGTTGAACTGCTCCAGATGAACCGGATCAACAAACACAACAACATTCTTATTACCATTTATATGAGCACCAATCCTATTGAACAATGTATCCTTATCAGTGATTCGCACAACCTCATATCCTGATGTCTGATCTATTTTTACAAGTGGCTTCGTAGTAAATACAATGATATCCTTTTCATCCAACGCCATCCCATCAAATGTTCCTTTCGCAGAAACGAATTTGGGACGCAACATGGTAAATTCCTGCAAATAGGAAGAACTTCCATTGGTGAATTTCAAACCCGCCTTCGCAAATTCAGCAGCTATAAAATTTGCAGCCTTGTCTGCACCAGGCGTAAATACTTTTCTTCCCTCCATTTCATCCGATGAAAGGCTTTTCTCAATTCTTTCTAACTCGGTCTGATTAACTTCTACCTGCGCTTGCGTAAATCCATAAACTGTCAATACAAACACGAGAACCAACAATCTTTTTATCATTATTCTGCTTTTTATTGTAAAAATCATTTGAACTTAATTTAGCAACAAAGGCACAAAGACAGGTTTTTATCATGCCTTAGTGCCTTGTTTGGAGTATTATATGAGAGCTTTGTAAACTAAAGACTCATCATCTCTTTGAACTTCACTGTCTGTCGTCTGCTAACTTCAATTTTTTCACCGCCTTTCAGCTCAAGCAACAATCCTCCGTTGAAATAAGGTTCTACCTTTTCAACCATGCGGAGATTGACGATATGCTTTCTATTCGCCCTGAAGAAGGTCTTCTCATCCAACCTCTCTTCAAGTGCATTCAAAGATTTTAGAATAAGTGGCTTGTTGACCGAGAAATAAACCTTTGCGTAATTTCCAACACTTTCAAATAACCTTATCTCTCCCAGTTTCACGAACCAGCATCTTTCCCCATCTTTCACAAACACCTGGTCCAATTCCGTTAAAAGGCTGCGGTTTGGATTAGCCTGGTGGTTGAAATGTGTTTCTTTTTCTTCCTGAAGGTGGAGTTTCTGAATTGCATCCGCAAGTCTCTTCGGCTCAACAGGTTTCAACAGGTAGTCGAGTGCATTCACTTCAAATGCTTTCAGAGCATATTCATCATAAGCTGTCGTAAAAATTACGTGGGGAGCTTTATCGAGATCGGCCAAAAGATCGAATCCTGTTTTTCCAGGCATCTGAATGTCAAGGAAAATGAGGTCCGGATTCATATTTTCAATTTTTTCTATTCCCTCACTTGCATTCGCCGCCTCAGCTATTATTTCGATTTCAGGATAATCAGCAAGCAATTTCTTCAGTTCACTACGCGCCAATCTTTCATCATCTATAATGATTGCTCTCATGTGTGTTTATTTAATCGCCACAGGGATGAGCACCCTTGCTTCGACAAGGTTCTGCCCGATCTCCTTGATTTCAAAGTTAGCTTTTTCACCAAAAAGTAGTTGAAGTCGATTACGGGTGCTGGTGAGTCCAAATCCGTCACCATTTAATGCACCGTTGAGGTGACCTGTGTTTTGTATGACCAATTCATGAAATTCAGTCTTGAAGTCGGACCTGATCTTAACAAGTCCCCCTGTAAGTTGCTTACTTACACCATGCTTGATCGCATTTTCGACCAGAGTTTGAAGCATCATCGGCGGAACAGGTTGATCCAGCGTATCCTCATCAATCTCATATTCAACTTTCAGCCTGTCCTCAAACCTTATATGTTCCAGGGCCAGATAATCTTTTACAATATTCAATTCCTTTTCAAAGCTAACCACCTCCAGTTTTTCAGCCTGCATGGAGCTTCTTAGGATATTGCTCAACTCTGTGATGGCATTTCTAGCGCGTGATGGATTTTCATCAATCAGTGCGCGTATGCTGTTCAATGCGTTGAAAATGAAATGCGGATTGATATGGGCCTTGATCGTTTTTAATTCAAGTTCCTTGACGAGGGCTTCCAATTTCAAAGTCCCAACCTGCTGCCTCCTGCTCTTTTCCACATAATGGTAGGAGTAATAGATCAATACCCAAGGCACAATGAAAAGCCCGTTATCGAGTGTTGAGACTGATAAACGAGTGGAAAAATCCAGTTTTCTCTTCGTAAGAGCCAGATCGAAGATCTCAACTCCCAGAATCACCAATAAACTGCAAAATATGCTGGCCATAATAACTGCCAGAAGAAATTTGGGAAGAACTTTTTCGATTGGCTGCAATAGCCATTTAAAACGCTTGATTATCCACCTGAGGATATGCGTCGTGATGATCCCCGCAAAAGGAACAAGGGTGATCCTGGCGAGGAAAACATCTGTTAGGTTTTGAGGATTATAGGTATAGGCGAAGAAAACTATTGATAACCAAACAAAACCCCAACCAGCTAACTGGCACCACCAATAATATTTATAACTCTTGCTAAGCATTCCAATGCGAAATTCAAAACTAAGCGGAATGGACCGGAGGTTAGCCTTCTAAATATATTAAAGGCATCATTTTATGGTAAGTGGTTTCGTTTTTCAGCCTGATCCTGCACCAATTTAGAACATTTAGACATCTTATTTTGAGACGTGATACAGATTATGACCTCAATCACGTTTAAAGGGATTTATTTACAGCCTCTTTTACATAAATATTAAACAAATCCTAACTATTTTTGTTCGGAATCCTAGACCATGGAGATTAGACCAGGATCACTTTTACAGGCAATCGATTCTCCTGAAGACATTAAAAAACTCAGCCGGGAACAACTTCACCAGATCTCTGATGAACTTCGTCAGTATATAATTGATGTCGTGAGTGTTCATGGCGGTCACTTTGCCGCCAGTTTGGGAGTTGTTGAACTTACCATTGCCCTCCATTACGTTTTCAATACTCCTTATGACCAATTGGTATGGGACGTTGGACATCAGGCCTATGGACATAAGATAATTACTGGCCGAAGGGAAGAATTTCCCTCAAATCGTAAGTATAAGGGGCTAAGCGGATTCCCCAAAAGGACTGAGAGCATCTATGACACCTTTGGTGTGGGTCATTCATCCACTTCAATTTCAGCAGCTCTTGGGATGGCGATGGCAGCCAAGTATAAAGGTGAAAAAGACAGGAAAGCCGTTGCAATTATTGGAGATGGCGCTCTTACAGCAGGACTTGCCTTTGAGGCAATGAACCATGCTGGCGTTGCTGATACTGATCTCCTCATCGTTTTGAACGATAACTGCATGAGCATTGACCCAAATGTGGGCGCGCTTAAAGAATATTTAACCGATATAACAACTTCCCATACCTATAATAAGCTGAAAGATGAAATCTGGAAAGCTCTCGGTCTGCTTCCAATAGGGAAAAATTTCACCCGGGAAATGGCGAGTAAGCTTGAACACAGCATAAAAGGCTTCATCAACAAGAATAGTAATTTGTTTGAGGCGCTGAAGCTGAGATATTTTGGACCGATAGATGGTCACAATGTTACCAAGCTTGTTGACACCTTAAAAGACCTAAAGAATATTCCAGGTCCTAAGATCCTTCACATAATTACCGTAAAAGGCAAAGGATATTCATTGGCCGAAAAAGACCAGACCCGCTGGCATGCTCCGGGTTTGTTTGATAAGATCACCGGTGAGATATATAAGAAAAAATTTGAGCTCCCTCAACCTCCTAAATACCAGGACGTATTTGGTCATACCATCATTGAACTGGCAGAAAAGAACAATAAGATCTTTGGGATTACGCCAGCGATGCCTTCAGGTTCTTCTTTGAAATTCATGATGGACAAAATGCCAGATCGTGCTTTTGACGTAGGAATTTGTGAACAACATGCTGTTACCCTTAGCGCGGGAATGGCAACGCAAGGCATGAAGGTGTTTTGTAATATATACTCATCCTTTATGCAGCGTGCATATGACCAGGTTGTGCATGATGTTGCTATCCAGAATCTTCCTGTTATATTTTGCCTGGACCGCGCTGGTTTAGTAGGTGAAGATGGACCCACCCATCATGGAGCCTATGATATTGCATATATGCGTTGCATTCCAAATATGGTAGTAAGTGCTCCTATGAATGAGAGTGAGCTGAGAAATCTGATGTATACATCCCAATTGGAATCCACTACTCAGCCTTTTGTAATTCGTTATCCAAGAGGAGAAGGTGTTATGCCTGAATGGCGAACTCCGTTTGCAGAAATTAAGTTGGGTAAGGGAAGAAAGCTTAAGGATGGGAGCGAAATTGCAATCCTTTCCTTTGGACATCCTGGAAATTTCGCCTCAGCTGCAATTAGAGAATTGCGTACTGAGGGCATAGATCCAGCGCATTATGATATGCGATTTGCAAAACCTCTAGATGAAGAATTGTTGCATGAAGTCTGCAGAAAATATTCACGGATCATAACCGTAGAAGATGGAACAATTGTTGGCGGCTTTGGAAGTGCAATATTAGAATTCATGGCATCTTATAATTACACTAACGAAATCAGAATTCTTGGAATACCTGATGAAATAATTGAACATGGTACACCAAAGGATCTGCAAAAAGAGGCTGGATTCGATGCCAAAGCAATTGCTGATGCTGCAAGAGAGATCATGAAGCATCATGTTCAGGTGAATCAAATCCCCGGTTAAACCCGCAATTCATTTCCATAAGAAATATTCTTTAGCCCAGCCAGATTTAGGAATTTATTTTTTTCGTAAATAGAATTATGAAACGATTCTTACCATTATTTTTTTTATTGACTTTTGGCCTCTGTACATTTTCACAATCAGCAAAAGAAAAAGTCAAGGGATGGCATTTGCTGGACTATCAGCAAACTGGGCACCTGGGAATCAGTCTGGATAAGGCATATGATTTACTAAAAGGCAGGAAGAGTCAAACTGTGATTGTTGCAGTGATCGATAGCGGTATAGATACTCTACACGAGGATCTTAAATCTGTGTTATGGCGAAACTCTAAAGAAATCCCCGGCAACAAAACTGATGATGATGGTAATGGCTACATTGACGATATCTACGGGTGGAACTTCTGCGGCAGTAAGGAAGGTGAAAACCTGACAAGGAATTCACACGAGATAGCAAGAGTATATCACAATTGGCGGACTGAATTTGAAGGGAAAAAAGAAAATGAGATACCTGCCGACAAAAAATTCCTTTATTCACAATGGATCAAGGCAGCATCAATCATTGATGACGATTATGAACAAGCCAGGAAAGAACTGCCAGACATCAATGATTTTCTTGATATACTCGAAAAAACCGGAGAGCTCCTCTCGAGCTATCTCATTTCAAAAGAATTCACCTCAGCCAGACTTAAACCACTATTGAAAAATTCAGACCGGGAAATTTCGCAGTCAGCGGCATTGTGGACCGATGTTTTTTCAAGAGGGATAGATACTTCTATTAAAAACACTGAAGTGATTAAAGAGGTGCAGGATTACAAAAATCAATTGACGAACAAGATCAAACGAAGAGAAGAAAAACCAGAAGACACAAGAGGTGCACTAAACAGAGATAATTATACTGACATCAACGACAAATATTACGGGAACAACAATCTTTCAACCGGGAGTGGAAATCATGGCACTCTGGTGGCTGGAGTAATTGCTGCGATCAGAAAAAATGGAAATGGAGTGGACGGCATTGCCGATAATGTCCGGATCATGGCCTTGCGTGCCGTTCCCGGAGGTGATGAACATGATAAGGACGTAGCACTTGCCATAAGATATGCAGTAGACAATGGAGCAAGCATCATCAATATGAGTTTTGGAAAACCAGTCTCACCATACAAAGGATTTGTGGATGATGCCGTTAGATATGCGTCTTCTAAAGGTGTGCTACTTGTACATGGTTCAGGTAATGACGGCAAAAATATTAGCAAGGATATTTTTTATCCTAATCCGGTATTCATGGACGGAACAAGGGCTGATAACTTTTTGACCATTGGGGCTAGTGGAGATGAATCCACCGGTGGATACGCAGCTTCGTTTTCAAATTATAGCAAGGAGTGGGTTGACATTTTTGCGCCTGGTGTATATATTCAATCCACTGCTGCCAACAGCGGATATGAAGCTGCGCAGGGAACATCGCTTTCTGCTCCGGTTGTCACTGGAGTTGCTGCCTTGCTCAAATCATATTTCCCTGAACTTTCGCCACAGAAATTAATTCAGCTGATCACAAATTCTGGAACAAGTATTAAGGAGGAAGTAATAATTCCTGGAAAGGAAAAGGAAAAAACACGTTTCGAATCTCTTTCTTCAAGTGGAAAAGTGGTGAATGCTTTCAATGCCGTGAAGCTTGCGCTTGAGTTGGAGAAGATGAAAAACTAATTGATGGAATTTAACCGCAAAGACGCCAGGGCGCAAGGTATCGCAAGGAAATTTCGAAATCTCAAAATTTAAAAATTTCAAAATTCTCACAATCCCTCTCCCTCAACCCGCTCATCATTCCACTCAATGATGAAGTTATTCTTGCCTTCACCGATTAGAATATTCATGTATTTCTGCTGAACCAGTTCCAATAGAGATAGGAATAGGAAAATTGCGTGGATCCGATTTTTACAAATCTCAAATATGTTTTCAAATGCGAGCGTGTGTTCGGCTTTTACACGATCCAGCATATAATCACGACTCTCTTCCATCGTATAATTATATCTGAAGACAACGTGTTGAGGCTTGTTCTGTCGTTCCTCCATTCTCTCCATCACCTTGTCAAAGGTTTTCATAAGCTTGAAAAGGCTTACGTTCTGGATCTCTGTTCCCTCACTTGCGTCCTCACCGATCTGCGCCAGTTCCTTCTGCAGGTTTCCTCTTTTCACCATTAGCATTCTCACAGCTTCCATATCAGCCATCTGAGCCGCTGCTTCTTTGAATTTCTTATACTCGAGGATTTTATCAATCAATTCTTGCCTTGGATCGATTTCATTTCCCTGTTCATCCAACTCTTTACGTGGAAGAAGCATTCGGGCCTTGATCCGCATCAGTGTGGAGACAAAAAGAATAAACTCACTTGATAACTCTATATCCAGACTTTCCTGTCCGTGTACATAATCCAGAAAATCATTGATGATCCTGGTGATGGGAATATTATAAATATCCAATTCATCTCTTTCAATAAAAAACAGGAGAAGATCAAAGGGACCTTCAAACTGAGGGAGATGAATCTTATAAGTTTCGTGTGAAGCCACTGGAAATCATTTTCATTAAAAACAAAGTCCCAACTTAAGGCTGGGACTTCGCAAAAGTAAGCATCTTAAATTAAAATTTTGTCTGGAGTCCAATACCGAGCATAGAGCGCAATTGAGCAGCCGCAACATTTTTGCCAGGACCAAACTGCTTCACGTCGTCATCATAAATCAGGTCGAAGTTATAGGTCACATTCAGGAATCTGTTAACCTTCATTGCGATCGTATTGGTCCAGTATACATCAACCTTTTCAGGTGAAGCATTTGTTCGTGTATACTGGGTATACGTAGGAGGTGCAAATTGATAACCTTTCAAATAGTTTGAAAAAAGATCCAGCCTTGACTTGAATCCAACATTTTTAAATAGATCCTTATTGAATGCAATGGATGCAAAGCCACCAAGCTCAAACCTAACTTGCTTGATAGGATCCACTCCATACAGTACAGATTTAGGTTTCTCGTTAGTTCCTGTACTTGCGTTTTGATAAGGTGGAGGAATTACTCCGCCCTGGAATAAATAATCAAAAGGTTTATCTGTTACAAAAATCCATCGGGCTGAGAAAGGAGTAACAAAAATGCTCAGACTGGATGTTGGTTTCCAATCCAAACCTGGTGCGACCGTTAAATAGCCCGGAGCCATAAAACCTGAGCTGCGCTTCTTGAGACCCTGATTCAGATAATTATAATCATAGCCAAAATAAAATTGGGAGCGAAAGTTTGCCAACAATCCTGCGCGAAGCTTTGGCTTTAATGCATATCCGACTTTTGAAACCAAATCAACACGATCATCAGTTTTCCTATAACCAATTGAGTGAGTATTTATGAATGCATAACTAAGATCGAGATTATTGTCCCAGTTCCACTTTCCAGAAACCTTGTTAGCAAACAGGTTGAGGTAACCTGCAGCTGAGATAGACCATTTTTCAGCACCAGCAGCCCAATTCTTACTTCCGCCCTGTCCTACATTAATTGATATCAATCCTCCTTTTTTCCATCCATTCTTAACAGTGTCAGTCTGGCTGAATGCCGAAGCAAATAGTACAGTGAAAAAAAGAAACAGAAGGAACTTTCTCATAAATCTGTAAGGTATTTGGTTTGACAACGGCCTGGCATTTTGAACTAAGCCGGTAGTAAACAAACCTAAGTCAAAATGACGAGATTACATAAAGCATGCTGATTTTTCGTGACCAATTTACGGCACAAATAGATCATGCTTGTTTACGTAAACTATCACGGATCTCGATCAATAGTTTATCAGTTGTAGAAATCTCATCTACCACAGTTGCGGGAGGTGGCGTTTGCCGTTTCAGTTTATTAATTGCCTTCACCATTAAGAAAATAACCATTGCAAGCAGCATGAAATTTATGGCCACAGTAATAAAATTCCCATAGGCAAATACAGGTCCCAATTTTCTGGCCTCAACAAGTGGTGTACCCGGAGGTACCTTGTCCTGGAGGTCTATATACGCATTCGTAAAATCAGGCGCTCCGATTATGCTTGCTATCAGAGGCATAACAAGGTCATTGATCACCGAATCTATTATTTTTCCGAAGGCTGCCCCAATAATAACACCTACAGCAAGGTCAATGACATTGCCTTTGACGGCAAATTCCTTGAATTCTTTAATGAATCCCATAATGATTTTTTTAAGGTTAAATAATAGAGAGCACCTTATTTCTTAATGGCGGGGTATTGCATTTTCAGACCTTCAAGTGTTTCCTTCAGTGCCTTTGCAATAACATATTCCTTATACCAGTTCTGATCAGCTGGAACAATTATCCATGGAATCTTATTGCATTTTTCAAAAACCTCTTCATACATCTTGTGGTATTCGGAATAGAGTTTCGCTTCCTCGAAGTCTTTTTCGTTGTATTTCCAATGCTTTTTTGGGTCATGAACCCTCTCGGTGAGTCGTTCTTGCTGTTCTTCAGCAGAGATATGTAAATAGAATTTCAATATGTGCGTATTGCCATGATCTTTCAGCAGATCTTCAAAATCATTGATTGCTTTCATCCTTTTCTCTGCTGTTTCATCATCACACCATTTATGAACCCTGGTCACGAGTACATCCTCGTAATGTGAGCGATTAAATAGAACTATGAATCCTTTCGCTGGGGTCTTAGAGTGCACCCGCCACAAGAAATCATGGGAGAGTTCTTCAGATGTAGGAACCTTAAAAGACCATACCAAAATACCTTGTGGGTTCATGTGACCAAACACGTTTCGGATAGTCCCATCTTTCCCACTTGCATCCATTCCTTGTAACACTACAAGCACAGAATGTTTTCCTTCGGCATACAAAAGATTCTGAAGTTCATCAAGCTCTTCAAGTATCCTCACCGTCTTTAACTTTGTCTCTTGTTTGTCAAGATCCTTCGGTGCTCTTGTAGATATATCTTTAAGTCTCTTGATTCCCATTAGATCAATTCTAAATTGAATATACTATTAACCACTTGAAATTATCACCTTTGCGCCTCCATGAATTCTGACCATCGGTTCTTTAACTGGATTCTTTTTATCCTCCTTTCGGTTATTTGGGGTAGTTCTTTCATACTCATGAAAGAGGGAATGGTGCGCCTGAGCCCATACCAGGTGGCTTCAGTAAGAATACTTAGTGCAGGATTGGTATTGTTACCAACTGCCATAAGCCGTATCAGGAAAATACCTGGATCAAAGATGGGATATATCCTGCTTGCAGGATTGCTTGGAAGCTTTTTTCCTTCTTTTCTGTTTTGTATTGCTGAAACAAGAATTGATAGTGCGCTGGCCGGAATTTTAAATGCGCTTACGCCAATTTGTGTAATCGTAGTGGGAGCAATACTCTATAAAAGCAAGACCACCAGAAACCAATTACTCGGAGTTGTGATTGGATTTATTGGACTTTGTCTTTTGTTTCTTACAAGAGGAAAGATCGATTTCAGTTACCTTTCTTTCGCCCTCCTCGTAGTTGTAGCAACCACTAGTTACGGAATCAATGTAAACCTGGTCAACCGCCATTTACATACTACAAGTTCATTGGATATTGCAGCCTTCGCGTTTGTATCACTTATTATCCCGTCACTGATAATCCTAATTTTTACCGGCTTTTTTCAATTGCCTTTGAGCAACAGTGAAGTGCTAAAGTCTATTGGGGCGAGTGCGCTTCTTGGGATAAGTGGAACAGCTATCGCCACCATACTTTTCTACATACTATTGAAAAAGTCAGGTCCTATCTTTTCATCCCTTGTCACCTATGGAATTCCGTTCGTGGCCATATTCTGGGGATTGCTGGCGGGTGAAACAATTAGTTTTCTGCAGATCTTATGTTTGCTGCTGATCCTGGGTGGAGTCTATATTTCTAGACGGTGATTATTCAATTTGAAAATTTCTTGCCTGCTGCGCAGTCAAGCAGGGAAAATGAAGAAGTAAATCTCAAAATCTCTATATCTCAAAATCGCGCATTCTTCAAACCGCCATAATCTCCTTCTCTTTCTGAATCAGATGTTTTTCTATGAATGCCACATATTTATCAGTGAGCGCCTGCACGGCTGCTTCTGCATCTTTGGCTGCGTCTTCACTAAGTCCTTCCTTCTGTAATTTCTTGATATGTTCTATTGCTTCTCTTCGAATGCTTCTCACAGCCACCCTTGAGAGTTCCCCTTCATGATGCGCCTTTTTTACAAATTCTCTTCTTCTTTCCTCAGTAAGAGGTGGAAGGAATAACCTGATTATGCTTCCATCATTTTGTGGGGTAATTCCAATATTTGCATTGATGATTGAACGCTCGATACCCTGGAGCATATTCTTCTCCCATGGCTGTATGGTTAGAGTGCGGGCATCCGCCACTGTTATATTTGCTACCTGATTCAGGGGTGTAGGAGATCCGTAATAATCAACATAAACTCCATCCACAATATTTGGATTGGCTCTGCCTGCCCGGATCTTTACCAATTCTGCTTCCAGGTGAGCAATCGCTTTCTTCATTGAATCACCTGCATCCTCTATTATCAATTCTAATTCGTCTGTCATAATATTATTACTTGATTATACAGCTGCAAACCTAAGCAAATGCGGAAATCAGGCAAAACGCAGATAAATTGAATTTAACGAATAGTATTTTGGAAAGGTGACTCTAGCTCGATTTCAAAATTTTCTTGAGAGTTATTCGATGGACAAAACTCTAGTTCTTCTGCTCGAGTATGGTGTCCTTTGTGAGAGGTACAATTTTGGAAGAAACAATTTCCGCTTCTGTCTCCAATGTTTTCGCAACAAACAACCTTGGTTTCGGTCTGCTGAAATACAAAAGGCCAATTGCCGTGAAGAATATAGCCATGGTTGATAGGATCAGTAAAGTGCTTCCAAGATGTCTGAGGCTATATGTAAGTACAATAAAAAGCAGGTTGGTACTAACAAGGATCAACGTAATGCTGCGATGCGATAATCCTTTGTCCAGCATTAAGTGGTGAATATGATTTCTGTCAGGACTAAAAGGCGAACGACGATGAATGATCCTGATACTGAATACTCTTAGTGTATCAAGCAGAGGGATCATCAGAATCGCAAAACCAAGTGCTGGAGACTCCAGTATAGGAAAAGCAACATCAGCGGAGCCGGCAGTATTAATAAATTTTACCACCAAAATCGAGCTGATCAGTCCAATTAAGAGGGAACCGGTATCGCCCATAAATATCTTGGCGGGCTGGAAATTGAAGATTAGAAAAGCAGCAATACTTCCCGCAAGTGAAAACGAAAGGATCGCGTACGGCAGTTGGCCAACGTTCAGAAAATACACCCCGAAAATGGACATCGCCATTAGTCCAAGGCTGCCCGCGAGACCATCAACTCCATCGATAAGATTAAAAGAATTAATTATGACGATAACAGTAAAATAAGTAAGAACCAGACTATACATTTCAGGCAAATCATATAGTCCCAAAAAACCGTGCATGCTCTTTATCTGGATACCGCCTTTATACACGATAAGAAATGCCGCCAGGACCTGGCCAATAAATTTCTTGATTGGCGAGATCACAAGAATATCGTCCTTCAGCCCCAGGAAAAAAATCACAAGCGCAGCAGCAATCAGGTACTGAAATTCAGGAGCATTGTAAAATGAAATAGTGAGCAAACTCGCCATAACAAATCCTGCAAAAATTCCCAGTCCGCCTAAAGAAGGGATGGGAGAATGATGAATCTTGCGTTCATCAGGAACGTCATACAATTTCTTCATTTCCGCAACAGAAATTATGACGGGAATAGCGAGGAAAGTTATGGCAAACGAAACACTCAGTGAAAGTAAGACATCGAACATCGGCCCCGATTTGGTTGAGAATTTTAAGTCATAATGATCAGCCAGCAACTAATACGGCCTTATGTCCTTCACAGGTTGGCCCGCAAGTTACTTTTTGTTTCGAAATAGCCAATTTTTTTTATCCGTCTGTAGCGAAATTCAATCGAAATACAGACGACAGAAAAAGAAACGTAAAAAAACTTTAATTCGTGCCCAACCAGCATGAAGAATTCGATTAGTTTTGCCGCCTCAATTGAACCCATACATGCCGGAACATAAAGATGTTGATGAACTCAAAAAGATCGCTTCGCAGATAAGAAGAGACATACTTCGAATGGTACACGGCGCTAATAGCGGTCATCCAGGAGGTTCCTTAGGTTGTGCAGATTTCTTTGCCGCCCTCTATTTTAATATTATGAAGCATGACCCCAGGTTCAATATGGATGCAAAGGGTGAAGACATTTTCATATTGTCTAACGGTCACATCTCACCGGTCTTCTACTCAACACTGGCAAGATCAGGGTACTTTGATATCAAAGAACTGGGCAGTTTCCGTAAAATAAATTCAAGACTTCAGGGCCATCCCGCCACTCATGAACACCTTCCTGGAGTTCGCGTTGCAACAGGTTCACTTGGACAGGGAATGAGTGTTTCGTTAGGTGCAGCCTTAACCAAGAGGCTGAACAAGGATGAACGTATTGTTTATTCATTGCACGGAGATGGGGAATTAAACGAGGGGCAGAATTGGGAAGCAATCCTTTTTGCAGCTCATCATAAAGTAGATAACCTTATATCAACGGTTGATTGGAATGGCCAGCAGATCGATGGGCCTACTGATAAGGTCCTGAAGCTGGGAAATATCCGCGAAAAATTTGAAGTTTTTGGCTGGACCACCCTCGAAATGGATGGAAATCAAATGGAAGAGATAGTGGAAACCCTTGAAAAAGCTAAATCCCTGACTGGCAAGGGCAAACCTATCGCCATCATGATGCACACCATTATGGGCAAGGGAGTTGATTTCATGGAAAATGACCATAATTGGCATGGAGTAGCGCCCAATAATGAGCAATTAGCCAAAGCACTTACGCAATTGGAGGAGACGCTGGGAGACTTTTGACGAAGCACCGAGGTCAGAGGTCAGAAGTCAGAAGTTAAAGAAGTTAAAGAAGTTAGGCGCATCTCATTATTCATATCTCACGACTCACGTCTCACGACTTCAATTCAATCGCCTGCAGTGCTGCCTTTCTCGCAGGAAACCAGGATGCAATTAGCGCAACAACCATTACAGTGGCCAGCACTAGCACAAAATCTGAAACTTTTAATTTTATTGGATAATAACTAATCACAAAGGTTCCTCCCTGTAATGGAACCAATTGAAATTTTACCTGGATGATGCAAAGAATTGCTGCCAGCAACATACCAATTCCAGCTCCCATAAGTGAAAGTAATAAGCCCTCAGTTAAGAAGATCTTTTGCACGAGCCCATTATCCGCACCCATTGCTTTCATCACCTGGATATCCTTTTGCTTTTCCATCACCAACATGGTAAGTGCGCCGATCATGTTGAAGGCCGCGACAACGAGGATCAGAGAGAGAATGGCATAGATCACCCATTTCTCAACCTCCATAACTCTATATAACCCCTGGTTCTGCTGGTATCGACTTAAAACTTTGTACTTCTTGCCTAATTGATTTTGTAGTTGCTCCTGAATGCGATCAGAATCGGGATCAATCAAACGAATTTCCAATCCAGTCACTTCATTTGGTTTCCAGTTCAACATCAATTGGAGGAAAGCAAGATTCGTCAGGACATATTTATTATCAAAATCCTGCTGAATTAGAAAAGCACCTGATGCATTCACATTCGCAGCACTCAAGGATTGCAATGGATCAGCTACGTTAATAGATGCTCCTCTTTTAAACAAATAGGCAGTTAATGGAAATATGCTTCTGTCGCTTTGCAACGCAAGGGCGCTTTCTACTCCTATACCAAGTACCATTGCCGGTTCATCCTTTGTTCCGAGATCGAACTTACCATGTACAATATGTTCGGGCACTTGAGTAACATTCTTATAATTCTCATCAACTCCCTTAATAAAAACAAGCGACTGCATCTGACCATTTTGAAGAAGTGCCTTGTCTTCCGCCACCAATGAATATGCACTGATGCCATCCATGGATCGGATCTTTTTCAATTGATCATCCGTTAAGATCATTGTCTTTCCAGTGGCAGGTATTACTTTGAGATCCGTATAGAATGTAGAATAAAGTGACTTAACAAGGTCTTCAAATCCATTGAAAACACTCAAGACAACAATCAGGGCAGCTGCGCCTACAATAATAGCGGTCATGCTTACCCAGGCAATTATGTTTATTGCATTTGTGGATTTCGGAGCTCTAAAATATCGCCAGGCGAATAGGAGATTCAATGAATTTTAATTTGTACTCTGGTTTTATTGAAAGCGACTTAAATAAACTGAATTTTTATTCTTCTTTCTGACCTTCGGCATCAGGTTTACTAATGCTTTTAAGCAATTCCTCCATCTTAAAAGCATGATCGAGGCTTTCATCAAGAAAAAATCTCAATTCCGGGATTCGTCTCAATTGTTGTTTAACCCTACCACTGAGTTCTTTTTTTACTTCCCATGCCTTGTCAGTTATCTTCTTTAAAACTGCAGCTTTATCCTTTACTTTAAACAGACTTAGATAAATTCTTGCTTCAAGCAAATCAGGTGTGATCTTCACTGAGGTGATCGAAATCATTCCCCCATCAATCATATTCAATCCAAGTCGGAGAAAAATATCATTCAACTCTTCATTCAACAGTCCTGCTATTTGTTTTTGCCTCTTCGATTCCTGCATATATATAGTTTAAGAGAAATTACTTCAAATAATTATTAAGACCATCAGTAGCATAGTTCGATTTTTTGCGAATGGATTCCATAAGTCTTTCTTCATTGGAATCCATGGATGATAGGTCTGCCACTTTGTGGTGCATATGATATGCCACCCCTCCAAATTTCAAAAATCTGATCTTCACCCCCGCGTTTAGTAAGCGAACAGCCAGTTCATTGTCTTCCTTCCCCCACCCTTTAAATGATTCGTCATAACCATTTACTTTAAGAAGGTCTTCTTTCCAAAAAGCCATGTTACATCCAAATACATACTTATAATTGAAATTATTCTGTTGCCAGAAATAGGAAATCTTTTTAAGAAGATCCGATCGCATTGCATTATGACGTTTGTCGATCTCTGCTCTATGCTCAGCAAGTTCCTCAATTTTCAGGTTTCCTTCCAGTACATTCTTTGTAAGGGCTTCATTCATCATTGCTCTGGCGCCTGCCACAAAGGTGCCGGCTTTTGCAATTGATAAGTGATCAGCTATGAAATGCTTCTCAAGTAAGAGGTCGCCATCAATCTGTATAAGATACTCAGAACGGGCGGCAGCAAATGAACGATTTCTTATACTCGCAAGTCTGTAACCATGGTCTTCATGCCAGATGTGGACCATGGGCCTAGGAGAATTCCTTTGCATCAACTCGATCAATTCTTTGGTTGCAGGTCCTGAACCATCATCAGCGATTATGATCTCATCAGGCAAATGCACCTGATTAAATATACTCTCCACGCATATCTTAAGCGCATCAGGGCGGTTGTATGTAGAAACAATAATGGAAGAAGATGGCGGTTTCATGATTCTGGTGCGAAGATAAACGCTGCGCGGTTTCGGGTTTCGAGTTTCGAGTTTCCAGATACTTTACATTCTGACCTCCGACTTCTGACTTCTGACTTCAGACCTCCCACTTCGAAACATTTAACCGCCATGGCGCCATGACGCAAAGTTTCGCGAGGAACTTTGCGTTACTTTGCGCCTCTGTTCCTTTGCGGTTAATTATCAGAGAAAAAGTATCATCAATGCGATCAGTAAAAAGGTTATTAGAATTTGCAAGACCGCTTCGCCACTATTTCCCAGAATATTTTGTTTACACGGTCTTTGGAATTCTCTTCGGACTGATCAATTTTTCGATGCTTATTCCATTACTGGATGTTTTATTCAATAATAAAGCCTCAGATCCCACTGTCCATCCAGGCGGATTTGAGTTCAGTCTGGGATATTTCAAACAACTGTTTTCCTACTATTTCGACTATTTTTCATCGCAAAAAGGACCATGGTTCTCGCTCCTCTATGTTTGTTTAATAATCGTGATCGCGACATTGCTTGCAAATTTTTTCCGTTACATGGCAGTAAGGGTTCTTGTTCGACTTCGAATGATCATGCTGGAGAGGATTAGAACAAGATTGTACAAACAATTATGTGATCAATCGCTTTCATTCTATAACAAACAGAAAAAGGGTGACATGCTTACTGTGATCACTCATGATGTTCAGGAAATTGAGCATTCTGTAATAAATGCATTTCAGGTATTTCTCCGGGATCCATTTATTATCATTGCTTATTTCATTACACTTTTTTACTGGTCAAAAGAACTTACGTTTTTCACGCTCATTTTCTTTCCCTTTTCAGGATTGGTTATTTCACTTATTTCGAGAAGTCTGAAGAGGAAGGGATATTTCAACCAGGAATTATTGTCGAAAATTCTTCAATCAGTTGATCAAACCATTTCCGGGATCAAGATCATTCAGGCATTTGGTGCACGAAAGTTCTTTCAATCGCAGTTCGCAAACCTCAACAGAAAATTTTCGAAGAGTAGTAAGGCTATGTTCAATCAAAAGGAACTGGCTTCACCAATATCGGAATTGTTTGGTGTGATGATTATAGTAACTGTTGTTTTATACGGAGGAAAATTAGTGCTGGCCGGCGACATGAAATCTTCTGTTTTCATCACGTATCTGGCGCTTTATTCTCAGATCCTTCAACCAGCCAAAAATATTTCAACTGCTATTGCTACCATGCAGAAAGGACTTGTTTCAGTTGAAAGAGTATACAACCAGATAGATTTTCCTGTTGAAGTTCGAAATGCTCCCAATCCAATACGTTGGGATGATTTCAAGCAGTTCATTGATTTTACGAATGTCAGTTTCAAATACAATCAGGATTTCGTTTTAAAAAATATCAATCTCAGGATTGAAAAAGGCAAGATGATCGCTCTTGTTGGTCATAGTGGCTCAGGTAAATCCACCATCGGTGACCTTATACCCAGGTTTTACAATATACAGGAAGGTGACATCAGTATTGATGGACTCCAATTGAATAAAATCCATCTGGATGACCTGCGAGCCAGGATCGGAATTGTAACTCAGGAGGCCATTATATTTAATGATACAGTGACCGCAAATATTACGATGGGTAAAGAGGTTGATCCCCAGGCCCTGAAAATGGCAGCGGATACAGCAAATGCCACCGAGTTCATCGAAGGGTTGGAAAATGGTTTTGATACTTTCCTTGGAGACCGGGGCTCACGGTTGAGTGGTGGACAAAAACAGCGGCTCGCAATAGCGCGTGCCATTTATAAAAATCCTCCCATTCTCATACTTGATGAAGCAACTTCTGCCCTCGATACTGAATCTGAGAAACTGGTACAGGATGCACTGGACAAGTTGATGCGGAATAGAACAAGCATAGTTATTGCTCACAGGTTAAGCACCGTGAGACATGCAGATGAGATCATCGTGCTTAAACAAGGTGAGATCGTGGAGAAAGGAACTCATAACGAGCTCATTAGTGCTGATGGATTTTACCGTAGACTTGTAGACATGCAGGAGGTACGCTGATTCCATCCTTGATTTAAATTGCATTGTTTTTAATTGAATACACATGAGAAAGAATTCCTTGCTGATCATTCCGATTTTGCTTTTAACTGGTATTGCAGTTGCACAAAAGAAAAATCTCACTTATTCCCAATTGTTTGATGGAGATTCTGCCAATCTTACCAAGCCATTGCCCGCCATTCGGGGCTGGGTAGATGATGAACACTATATTGAAAGAAGAAAGGACGAATCCGATGGAAAGATCAAACTGATGAGTGTTGATGTCAAAACCGGATTGGCTGTTCCATATGAAGAAAAGACAATAGAACGACCTGCTATTAGCGCAGAGAAACTTGGATTGACCAAGGAGAAAAATGTTGCTTCATCACCTGATGGAAAATGGGTTGCATATACCCGTGACAATAACCTCTTCGTAATGGAGGTTGAAACGAAAAAGGAAACCAGGTTAACCTCAGATGGTAATGATTCAATCATGAATGGTTATGCATCCTGGGTTTATTATGAAGAAATTCTGGGCCGGTCGTCAAACTATCGCGCTTTCTGGTGGAGTAATGATAGTCGGCATATTTGCTTCATGCGTTTTGATGATAGTCCGGTTCCCATTTTTTCAATTTATGTGCCGAATGGACAACATGGATATCTTGAAAAGATGCGCTATCCTAAACCGGGCGATAAGAATCCATACGTGAGGATTGGAATAATTTCAATTGACAAACCCTCTGTTGTCTGGGCGGATTTTAATGAAAAGGATGACCAGTATTTTGGCAGACCAAGTTGGAGTCCGGATGGGCAGCTACTAGTCCAGTGGATGAACAGGGGACAGGATAATCTTAAGATCTATTCTATTGACCTGGCATCAGGCACGAAAAAGGAAATATATGATGAGAAGCAATCTACCTGGATCGATCTGGATAAAGGAAATAGATTGACCTTTCTCTCTTCAAGCAAAAGTTTCATTCTTACAAGTGATAAAGATGGATGGGAAAATCTTTATCTCTACCAGTCAGATGGAAAATTAATCAATCAATTAACTAACGGAAATTTTTGGGGAACTACTGTCATTCGCGCAGACGAAAAAACAAAGCAGCTCTACTTCCGTGCAAGGAAGGAGAATTCCGCCAGATTCGATTTATATAAAATAGGTTTTGATGGAAAAGGCTTGACACGAATTTCATTTGGCGATTACTCATTTGAACTTGCCAATTTATCACCCACCGGGAAATATGTTATCGCTACCTATTCAAATATTTCTACTCCTTCAAAAATGAGTCTTCTGGATTCAAAAGGAAAATTGATTCGTGATCTGGGTGATATAAAAGGAGCGGAATTTGAAAAATACAATCTGGCACGTTCAGAATTAAAATATGTTAGATCAGAGGATAGTTTGTTTCAACTTCCTGTGCTGATCACCTACCCCACCAATTTCGATCCTAATAAAAAATATCCTGTACTGGTTAGTGTGTATGGTGGCCCGAATGCAGGAACTGTTTACGATCGATGGAGACCAATAGCGGGATCAACACAATGGTTTGCGCAGGAAGGAATGATCCAGGTATCATTTGACAATAGAAGTTCTGGACATTTTGGAAAGAAGGGTTTGAATTTTATTCATCGGCAGCTTGGAAAATATGAGATCGAAGATTATATCGTTTGTGCTAAGTGGTTGAAAAAACAACCTTGGGTAGATACTTCGAAACTATGTATGACTGGAGGAAGTTTTGGAGGATATATGAGTTGCATGGCATTGACCTATGGAGCCGGGACCTTCACACATGGGATAGCAAATTCTTCTGTGACTGATTGGACACTATATGATAGTCACTATACAGAACGATACATGGATTCACCCAAAGAAAATCCTGATGGATATAAGGCAACTTCTGTGATGACGTATGCAAATCAGTATAAAGGATTATTGAGGATTGTGCATGGAACTTCTGACGACAATGTGCACATGCAAAATAGTCTTCAGTTTGTCAACGCACTTGAAGACCTGAAAAAGCATTTTGAATTCATGCTCTATCCTGGGCAGCGTCATGGAATTGGCGGATTGAAGGGTCAGCATAGCAGAATGGAGTCTTATAGATTTTATTATGAGCAGTTGCTGGGCAAACCTCTGCCAAGTGAATTTGAGGGAAGACCTGCCCAGAGAAGAGGATTCTGACCTTTTGAATTAAAAATGAAAAAGTAAAAATGTAAAATATTGGTCACCTCATAATTCTTTTTTTTACCGCAGAGAAACAGAGAAATAGAGGTATCGCAGAGTAATGCATTGGAAAATCACAAGGACCAAAAGACAAACACCAAATAAATTTCAAAAAGAAATAAGAGCATTAAAGTGAAATTTTAGATTGGATATTTTTCTTCTTTATCTGGAATTTGATATTTGGTTCTTGGTACTTATTCAATCACTTGCTTCTTTGCGTGAACAATTTTTCATTTTACATTTTATGTTTTACATTTTCAATATCTCCTGATCAGGATCAAACCCGCAATCAATAATAAGGCTCCAATCACTCTTCCCAACGTAATCTCTTTAACAAGCCCCATCCATCCATAGTGATCAAGGATCATGGCCGCGACCAATTGTCCGGCGATGGTGAGTCCAATAGCAAGACCAACTCCTAATCTTGGGGCAAGTATTACAATGCCTACAACATATAATGTTCCCAATAATCCTCCAATCCAAATCCACCAGGGGGTTTGACTTACTATTTCTGTGGAGAATGCAAATTTCCTGGAAACCAACAGGTATATGGCCAATGCGATGGTACCAACTGCAAAAGAAACAAAGGCGGCCATGACTGGACTATTTACTGCTTTTGAAACTCTTGCATTCAATCCAGCCTGAATTGGAAGTAGGGCTCCTATGAGAAAAGCCAGGAGTATCAAAACAAATCTGCTTTGCATTTCTAAATGTAAGAAGCGCTCTCAGATCCAAAGAAAAAAAGAGTGAATTACTGAAACGAAAAAAGGGACTGCGTTTTCCGCAATCCCGTATCATTAATAAAAATTGAACTATTTGTGCTGCATTTGTTTTGCCTCAATACTCAGGGTAGCATGTGGCACGGCACGCAAACGGGCTTTGTCGATGAGTTTACCTGTAACCCGGCAAATACCATAGGTTTTATTCTCGATCCTCATCAACGCCTTTTCAAGATGATCTATGAAGGTGATTTGGCGACTTGCCATCTGACTGAGTTGTTCCCGTTCCATACTCATGCTTCCATCTTCCATGGTCATGTAACGGTTCTCACTCTCATCACCCCCCATCTCGTCCTTGCGAGTAATAAGCCCTTGCAAGTACGCAAGTTCTTTCTTGGCGGCATCTAATTTCTTAAGGATAATTTCTCTGAATTCTCCCAATTCTACATCACTATATCTCATTGTAGGTCCGGTTTGTTCTGAAGTTAAATGAGTATCAAGTACAGATTTAGTGAAATCTGGCTGATATTTTACTGCGCTCTTGGTCTTTATCTCAGGCATTACAACTTTCACAGGCTTGGTTGGTTCCTTTTTGGCTTGTGGCCTGGGTGCTGCATGTGCTGGCTTAAATCCGCTGTTAACCGGCGGTTTATGAATAACAGCTTGCTGATGGGCTGGCTTAGTCTCTTTCACAACGGGCTTCACTGGAGCCTTTTGCGCTGGAGCGGCTTTAACATTTGAAGCGTGTTTCGGTACTGGTTTGGGTGCCGGTTTAGTAGGCTTTGCGTGTTTTGGTGCTGGTTTAGGCATAGGTTTGGATGCTGCTTTTTTTGGAGCAGGCTTCTTTGCAACTGGTTTAGCTGCTTTTTTGGGGGCGGGTTTTGCTGGCTTTTTTGGAGCTGGCTTTTTTGCAACCGTCGTTTTTTTGCTTGCTCCGCCTGTTGGACGGGAAGCTTTTTTAGCTGGCTTAGCAGGTTTTTTCTTGATTGCCATGTACTTAGGCTTTTTTTGTAACTAAAACTTTCAAAGGAATGTCATTTACTTCTATATCTGTCCCACTGGCCATCTCTGGTACTAATTCAAGCTCCTCTGCCAAAATTTCGGCGCAAATATATGCATTATACTCAGTGATAGCGGGTTTCAATTCCTTCGTTTCCGCCAATTTAACATTGATACGGTCGGTAAGTTCAAAGCCACTCTCTTTTCTGATTTTTTGAATTCGATTGATCAGCTCCCGGGCATTTCCTTCGTTTATCAATGTGGGGGTTACCGTAATATCAAGGGCCACTGTCAAAGGACCTTTAGTGGCTACCATCCATCCGGGGACATCCTCGCTACTGATTTCAACGTCAGTGATCTGTAATATTAAGGCTTCGTCATTAATCTGCAAAGAATAGGAACCGTCTTTTTCCAACCTCGAAATATCGTCCTGGCTGAATTCTGCAAGTGCAGCTGATACAGATTTCATCTTAGCTCCAAGTCTCTTGCCTAAGGCAACAAAATTGGGTTTGATCTTCTTCTTGATAAACCCCTCTGAATCCTCCAGGTACTGGATTTCCTTCACGTTCACCTCCTTTCTTATTAAGTCCTCAACCTTTTCTAATTGCTGTCTCATCAATGGGTTCAAGACTGGAATCAATACTCTCTGCAGCGGTTGCCTGACCTTTATATTCACCTTTTTTCTAAGTGATAGAACAAGAGAGGAAGCATCCTGAGCCAATTGCATTCTTTCCTCCAGTGCCGGATCAATCAAATCCTTATTTGCGACCGGAAAATCGGCGTGGTGAACGGATTCAGCTGGAGTCTTTTTTGTAACCGAATTGAGGTTGCCAAATAATGAATCACTGAAAAATGGGGCAATGGGTGCCATTAACCTCGCAATAGTTTCCAGACATTCATATAGGGTTTGATAGGCAGCAATCTTATCATGTTCATATTCGCCTTTCCAGAATCTCCTACGACACAATCTAACATACCAATTGCTCAATTGCTCGTCAACAAATTCTTCAATGAGGCGACCAGCCTGTGTAGGCTCATAATCATCCATGTACTCATTCACCCTGGCTGTAAGCGTATGCAGGGCCGAGATTATCCATCGGTCAATCTCAGTTCTTTTGTCTGGTGCAATAGACGGCTCACTAAAGTCGAATCCGTCCACATTTGCATAGAGAGTAAAAAACTGGTAGGTATTATAAAGTGTGCCGAAAAATTTTCGTTGAACTTCCTTGATCCCTTCGATATCAAATTTCAAATTATCCCAGGGCGATGCATTTGTTATGAGGTACCAGCGGGTTGCGTCAGCACCAAAAGTTTCGATGGTCTTAAAGGGATCCACAACATTTCCAAGTCGCTTACTCATCTTGTTGCCATTCTTATCAAGAACAAGCCCATTTGAAACACAGGTTCTATAGGCAACAGAATCAAAGAGCATTACTCCGATTGCATGCAATGTATAGAACCAACCCCTGGTTTGATCAACGCCTTCGGCAATAAAATCCGCAGGAAAATTCTTCTCAAACTTTTCCTTATTCTCAAAAGGATAATACCATTGAGCATAAGGCATTGCTCCTGAATCAAACCAAACATCAATCAGGTCAGGAACTCTTTTCATCGGCAATCCGGTATCACTCACCAGGACTATTTCATCAACATAAGGTTTATGCAGATCCAGGATTCCCTCATGCAAATAATCTCTATTGGTAGACTGGCCTAGTTTGTCATTGGCCTTTTTTATTTCAGAATTCAATTCTTCAATAGAACCGATACACCTTTCTTCCTCGCCGCTCTCAGTTCTCCAAATTGGTAATGGAGTCCCCCAAAATCTGCTCCTACTTAAATTCCAATCAACCATATTCTCAAGCCAATTTCCAAAACGTCCCTCGCCAGTTGACTTTGGCTTCCAGTTGATGGTCTTATTTAATTCAACCATACTATCCTGTAGGGCGGTTGTGCGTATGAACCACGCATCGAGTGGATAATAGAGAATTGGTTTGTCGGTTCTCCAGCAGTGCGGATAACTATGTTCATACTTCTCAACCTTGAAAGCACGGTTCTCCTTCTTAAGTTTCACAGAAATATCAACATTCACATCAGAATACGCGGGATCGTCCTTGTAATTTTTGACGAACCGATGGCTGAACTCTCCAAGTCCGCCTACAAATTTTCCTTCCCTGTCAACCATGATCAGGATACCCAGATTATATTTCTTGCCTATTCTAAAATCATCTGCTCCAAAGGCAGGTGCGGTATGCACAATACCAGTTCCATCTTCAGTAGTAACAAAATCGCCTAACACAACTTTGAATGGTTGAGCACCATTTGTCTGTTGCCTGACAACTTCTGGAGAATTAGCTTCATATGGAAGTAGCTGATCGTATTCAGCCCCCTCGATTTTCGCACCTTTAAAACTTTCGATGATCCTCCATGGAATCAGTTTGCTCCCGGCTTCATGATCCTCAAACGATCCATTTTCTGCTTCTGCCTTAAAATACTTGCCAATGAGAGCCTTTGCCAGAATAACATTCACTGGAAGATTAGTATATGGATTTAATGTTTGCACCAATACATAATCAATATCGGGTCCTAACGTAAGGCCAAGGTTTGAAGGCAAGGTCCATGGTGTTGTTGTCCATGCAAGAAAAAATAATTCAGGAGTTTCCTGTTTTGTATTTTCCGCGGCTTTAAATAGAAAATCAGTTTTTTCAGAGCGTTTCGCTTTAAACATCGCAACAACAGAAGTGTCCTTTACATCTTTGTAGGTCCCTGGCTGATTCAATTCATGTGAACTGAGACCAGTACCAGCTGCTGGCGAGTAAGGTTGAATGCTTACGCTCTCATAAAGGAGATCCTTCTCATAAAACTGTTTGAGGATCCACCATAGCGTAGCAATATATTTATTGTCAAAAGTGATATATGGATTCTTCAGATCTACCCAATAGCCCATCTTCATTGTGAGCTCATCCCATTTATCCTTATACCTTAGTACTGCTTCCCTGCATTTCTGATTATATTCCTCTACCGAGATTTTTACACCTATATCTTCCTTAGTAATTCCAAGTTCTTTTTCTACTCCCAATTCAACGGGTAGTCCATGCGTATCCCAGCCTCCTTTTCTCTCAACAAGAAAGCCTTTCATTGTCCGATATCTGCAAACCAAATCCTTAAGAGTTCTTGAGATAACGTGATGTATACCAGGCATACCATTGGCACTTGGTGGGCCTTCGTAAAAAACAAAGGGCTTTGCACCCTGCCTTAATTCAATGCTTTTTTCAAAAGCACGGGAGTCCTCCCAGTTCTTCAAAACTTCCTTTTCAATAGCAGGCAGGTTCAGCTGCCTGAATTCACGGTACTTGCTGCCCATATTTGTGCCGGTTCTTTAAAATCTGAGGTAAAAATGGTGGCAAAGTTACGGGATGGCCCTGAAAATTTTTCTGCAGGATCAGGGGGAATGGTCAGGGCCAAAGCAGACTTATCAACCTCACAAATCGCTTAAATCTGGCTTCCATACGTTAAAGAAATCATAACGTCCCCTAAGAATCTCCAAGTTTTCCACATTACTTCTATTTGGCATAATTTATGAAAATTACAGGCAGAATCTGCGGCAGTGGATATGACGATTTTGAGTCGCGTAATTCGCGCAAAGTGTTGCAGAACAATTCCTAAGAAAGATTACTTCGATAATGAAAGCTTTTTGAAATAATTTCAAACCGATTTGAAACTTTTTTCTACGGTTTAGGGTTTAGGGGTTAAAAAGGGGGGTAGTCCTACTCCCCTTCCTTTTAATTCCAACCCAGGAATTATTGTCCGTAACCACCCGTTTTTAATCTCTGATACTGGCCTTGGAGAGACCACTGGTGAAAAGATCATCCAATATCTACTATGTCACTCAAAAATTCATCCTGAAAAACATATCGCATTACCCTGATAAATAAAGCCTCCTTCGGGAGGTTTTTTATTTAAGGATTACCCTGTTTTCGTGTTTCCTTCTTAATGTAAAATGAAAAATGAAAAAGTAAAAATTTAAAATAAAAAAACCTACCAGACGCACGATTTGCGCATGAACCAAATTTTTACCGCAGTGAAAAGAGAGAAAAAGAGGTAGCGCAGAGTAAAACCCTCATCCATATTTTACATTTTTCAATTTCAATTTGCGTCTTTGCCTCCTTTGCCTCTTTGCGTGAAATAATTTTTCATTTTTCATTTTAAATTTTAAAATTATTTACTCTTCTCCCGCATCCCCTTATAAATCTTAATTGCGCTCATCAATAGAACGACAAGCAAGATCAATCCAGCCAGTCCCCAGACTATGCTCATCTCCTGCTTCACAACCACGATCATGACAATTACGATAAGAAAAATAGTCGCAACCTCATTCCAAATCCGCAATTGATAGGATGAATATTTGAAGATGCCTTTCAACTGATGACCCGCGATCCTTTGGAGACTGAAATGGTAGAGATACAATCCCCCCACAATGCAAATTTTGATCAGCAGCCAGGATGGAGTGTATCCAAGCAAATACCAGAGCCAGCCGCCAAAAATCATAGTCAGTACCGCAGAGGGCCAGGTGATTCCATACCAAAGTCTCCTGATCATGATCTTATATTGATCCTGAAGGATTCTTTTTTCTGGCTCAGGTTTCAGGGAAGCTTCCGCGTTGTAAACAAACAAACGAACAACATAAAATAGCCCGCTAAACCAGGTAACTATAAAGATTATATGAAGAGCCTTTATGTATAAATACATTTTCTCCTGGTCTCCTAATAATTTAAAATGTAAAATGAAAAATTTAAAATAAAATAACTACAAGACGCACCATTTGCGCATGAACCAAATTTTTTACCGCAGAGAAAAGAGAGAAATAGAGGTAGCGGTGATTAAAACCTCATCTATATTTTACATTTTTCATTTTACATTTTACATTTAACCCAATTAAATTGCCGAACGCACAGGTTCAATTTCCTGTTTCGCAATTTGTTCCAGAGCTTTTACCCAGCGTGGATGGACGTTGAGACAAGGAATCAAGGTAAACGACTCACCTCCTGCATGAAGAAAGATCTCTCTCCCTTCTATTTCCATTTCTTCAAGAGTCTCCAGGCAATCACTCACGAAGGCTGGACAAACTATAAGCAAATTTTTTATTCCTTCTCCAGGTAATTCTGTTAACCGAACTGCCGTGTATGGCTTCAGCCATTCATCTCTCCCAAGTCTCGACTGAAAGGCATAACTAAACTTTTCTCGTGGAATTTCTAATTCCCTGGCCACCCAGTCCGTTGTAGCAAGACATTGATGCCTGTAACACCTGGAATGCGCGGGAGAGCCAACCTCACAGCAATTATTGATCTTTAAACAATGCCTCCCAGTGATATCACTCTTCATTACATGACGTTCCGGAATGCCATGATAACTAAACACAATATGATCGTAAGGTTGAGAAAGGAATGGCTGAATGGTTTCTTTCAAAGAATACAGGTATTCTTCATGATCATAATATGGGTCAATTACAGTTAGTTTAAATTGATAGCGATACTTTTTATGTATTTCTCTCGCATACTCTACTGCTGTTTCATAACTGCTCATTGCGTAATGAGGATACATTGGTACAAGTACCACTTCATTGATATCAGGAGATCTCTGAAGTAACTTATCGAATGCCTCCTGAGGATCAGGATTACCATAGCGCATTGCGATTTCAACTGGTTCCTCAACCTGATCCTGCAATGCCTTTTGTAATTGTTTGGTGATTACAATTAGAGGAGATCCTTCCTTTGTCCAGATGGATTTGTACGCCTCGGCAGATTTGGGAGCACGAAAAGGCACAATAATTCCTCGTACAAGCAAATATCTCCAGAGGAAAGGGACATCGATCACCCGTTCATCCATAAGGAATTCATTAAGATACCTTCTCACATCTTTCACTGATGTGGAATCAGGAGAGCCCAGATTCATTAGTATTATTCCTTTCTTCCCTTCCTTAATCATGATTTATGAATGAAGTGCAAATGTAATTCCCGAATTTTCTTATGTTGAATTATTATCTCAAGATTACAATTCATGCCTGTATAATTGCAGATGATCTTCATTAAGAATCAATTTGAACAGAATCATAATTCGAAATGACAGAGGAATGACAGAGATTTTAGGTATTAGAACTCACTCAAATTACTTTTGTCGATATACGAACCAGCAAGGAATGAAGGGAAGCCACATCACAAATTTTTTCATCGCCGGCATTAGCTACAAGAAGATTGAGGCCGAAGCGAGGGGTCAATTTGCAATTAATTTCAGTCAATATTCAAATCTTACCGATAAAGCCCGGGCGCATGGTATCACTGAATTTTTCATTCTCTCTACTTGCAACAGAACCGAGATCTATGGATTTGCCGATAGTTCATCTCAACTTCTGAATCTTCTTTGCTCCGAAACCTCTGGTGATACTGAAACTTTTGAGAAACTGGCGTATATAAAGAGCGGATTGGATGCTGTTCAGCATCTTTATCATGTTGGCGCCGGACTTGACTCCCAAATATTGGGTGACTATGAAATTATAGGTCAAATCAAATCAGCAGTTAAATTTTCAAAAGAGAAGGGATTCATTGGACCTTTCTTTGAGCGACTTGTTAATTCAGTTCTTCAATCTTCAAAGGCAATTAAGAATCAGACTCAGTTAAGCGGCGGTACAGTTTCAGTTTCATTTGCAGCTGTACAATACTTGCGTGAAAACATCATCGATATCAGGAACAAACAGATTCTTCTTATCGGCACAGGTAAGATTGGACGAACTACCTGCAAAAACCTGGTTGAATATCTTGGAGCTTCCCATATCACTTTAATAAACAGAACGGAGGAAAAAGCTACGGAATTAGCGAAAGAATTAGGACTTCGATCAGCTTCAAGCGAAGCTTTGCCATCACTTGCTGAATCTTCAGATATCATTGTTATAGCAACGAATGCAGATAAGCCCATTCTGATGCGTTCACATTTGGAAGGCAAGGGAAATAAAATGATAATTGATTTGTCAGTCCCCTGCAATGTTGAAAAATCAGTTTTAGAATTATCCACAGTGAAGGTTCTTGGAGTAGATGAACTTTCCAGGATGAAAGACGAAACTCTCGAAAAAAGGCAAGCAGAAGTACCCCGGGCGAAAGTCATCATCGCTGAACATTTAGCGGAATTCCTGGATTGGTTTGAAATGCGTAAGCACGTACCAGTCCTGAAGGCTGCAAAAATTAAATTGAAAGAAATAAATTCCTGCAGATTATACAGGCAATTGTATCCTATTCCTCATAAGATGAACTCAGAGGAAAAAATTCAAAAGGTCATCAATGGAATGGCGAGCAGGATGCGGCATCAAAACCAGGGTGGTTGCCACTACATAGAAGCCATCAATGAGTATCTTGCGACCGGCACCAGTTAATTAATAAGATGGGGAAACCAATTCGGATTGGGACCAGGGAGAGCCAATTAGCAGTCTGGCAGGCCTCCGAGGTAAAATTGTTACTTGAAAGAGAAGGATTCGAGGCGGAATTGGTATACATAAAAAGTGAAGGGGATGTTGATCAGACCACCCCACTCTATGAAATGGGAGTGCAGGGAATTTTTACCCGAACACTTGACATTGCCTTACTGAATGGGAAAATAGATCTGGCGGTCCATTCAATGAAAGATGTACCCACACAGCTACCAAAAGGGATTTCTCAGGCTGCAGTATTACAAAGGGGACCAGTTAATGATCTCCTCGTATTTAGAAACAATTCTGCAATGCAGAAATTTGATTCCTTAGAGAAATCTCCACTTGATGGGCCATCAATGATAATTGCAACAAGCAGTATTCGAAGAAAAGCTCAATGGCTGAATCGGTATCCAAAACATAAGATTGAAAATCTTCGCGGCAATGTTAATACGCGACTTAAGAAACTCCAGGAAGAAAATTGGGATGCAGCCATTTTTGCACAGGCAGGGCTTGAAAGAATAGATCTCCGTCCTCCGCAAAGCATTATCCTGGATTGGATGCTGCCTGCACCCGCCCAGGGAGCAATTCTTGTAGTTGCAAGACAAGAAGATTCATATGTTATAAACGCATGCATGGGTTTCAATCACAGCGATACCGAATTCTGTACAAGGATTGAGCGCGACTTTCTAAGAACCTTGTTGGGAGGTTGCTCTACACCCATTAGTGCGCTTGCAACCATCGAAAACAATCAGGTAATATTTAAAGGAAATATTTTTTCTACTGACGGAAAGATTAAAATGGAGGTTAGTGAAAACATAAGCATTCATGATGCAGGAAATCTTGGAGTATCTGCAGCGAAAGAATTATTGTTGAATGGAGCAAGTTCAATTGTTGAAAGTATAAGGCATGCAGGAGAACAAGATTAGCATATTATCCACCCGGCCACTCAGCGAATTCTTGATTGAGAAAGCGAGATTGGCAAACATTGAACTTGAAGTGGATTCGTTCATTGAGACGGAACCTATTCAATCTGTGGAAGTCCAACAGGAAATAGAATTGGCAATGCTTGAAATCGCCACTGTCGTCTTTACCAGTATGAATGCGGTGGAATCTGTGGCTTCCTGGTTGGAAGGAGTTCAGCCCGACTGGGAAATATATTGTGTAGGCAATACTACAAAACAGCTTATTGAAAATTATTTCGGCGAAGAGAGAATTGCGGGAACGGCAGATGATGCGGAATCACTTGCTGAATTAATAGTTGATGCGGCTACTGCGAAGGAAGTTATATTCTTCTGTGGCGACCAACGCAGGCCTGAATTACCCGAAACATTAAATCAAAATGGAATTGATGTGAACGAGATCGTAGTATATCAAACAATCCCCAAGCCACACAAATTGACAAAGGAATTTGGAGGAATACTATTTTTTAGTCCGACTGCTGTCCAAAGTTTTTTCAGATGCAACCAGGTAACCCAGAACACGATTCTTTTTGCTATTGGTAAAACAACCGCAGGAGAGATAGAAAAAAATTCTGGAAATAAAGTGATCATATCTGAGGAAACTTCAAGAGACGGGATGATTCAGACAGTGATTGATTTTTTTAGTTAAATGCTTTGTTAGTTTCTAAGCGTAATTGAAAATGTAAAAGTCAAAATTTAAAATGAAAAATGGGTTAGTTATTATTTTACATTTTTCATTTTGCATTTTTAATTCATCAGTTTATGAGTGATTTGAAAAACGACCTTTTATTGAGAACTCTGGCCGGAGATCTTGTTGAGCGTCCACCGGTTTGGATGATGCGACAAGCTGGAAGGTTCTTGCCGGAATACCGTGTCCTTCGTGAGAAGTATAGTTTTTTTGAAAGATGTCAAAGACCAGAGCTTGCATGCGAAATAACCCTTCAACCAATAGACATCCTTGGAGTTGATGCAGCCATTTTATTTTCAGATATACTTGTAGTGCCCCAGGCAATGGGCATGGAAGTTCAATTGATTGAATCACAGGGACCACTTCTCCCTCAACCGATCAAGAATCAAGATGATCTTAAAAGAATTCAAATTCCAGATGTAGATGATAAGCTTTCCTATGTTTTTGAAGCGATAAAGCTAATCAAGAAAGAATTGGATGGTCGTGTTCCATTGATCGGATTTGCAGGTGCACCCTGGACCTTGTTATGCTATATGGTCCAGGGCAAAGGATCAAAAACATTCGACGAAGCAAAAGGTTTTTGCTACAAAGATCCAGAGACTGCCCACCAACTTTTGCAGATGATCACTGATACTACCATTGAATATTTGAAAAAACAAGTAGAGGCAGGAGCTGATGTGATACAAATTTTCGATAGTTGGGGCGGGTTACTGGGTCCGGGTGATTTTGAAGAAATTTCATTGCGATACATCAGGCAAATTGTACAGGCAATCAAAGATCGTGCGCCCGTGATTGTATTTGCTAAAGGAGCCTGGTCCTCCCTGGGTTCGATGTCTGATATAGGAGCATCTGCCTTGGGAATTGACTGGTGTATTACACCTTCAATGGCCAGAGAATTTGCTGGTCCGGGAGTAACGCTCCAGGGTAATTTTGATCCTGCGAAACTTCTATCGCCCATACCTACAATTGAAAAAGAAATAAAGAAGATGCTGGAAGATTTTGGTGGCCAACGTCACATTGCAAACCTTGGGCACGGAATACTTCCAAACATTCCAGTTGATCATGCTAAAGCATTTGTAGATACGGTAAAGCAATGGTCCTCTCTTGCAATTGAACAGTAAACATTAATCCTGGCAGGAAGTTGCCGTAGTATGATGGATATAAAGCAGAAATGGATAGACCAGGTTCATGATCTCCAAAACAGAATTTGTAAACTGCTTGAAGATGCTGACTGGAATGCTAAATTCTTAGAGGATAATTGGGAACGCGATGGTGGAGGAGGTGGAAAAACAAGGATAATTACAAACGGCGACGTTTTTGAAAAGGGTGGAGTGAATTCTTCGGTAGTATTTGGAGAAGTAAATGAGGCAATGCGTTCACAATTGAAGATTGCTGGGACAAGCTGGTTTGCCTGCGGGCTTTCTATTGTTTTACATCCGTTGAATCCATTCGTCCCTACTATTCATTGTAATTACAGGATGTTTGAACTATATGAAAACGGACAATTAACTGATCGCTGGTTTGGAGGTGGAACTGATCTTACACCCTATTATCTTTTTGAGGATGATGCTAAACATTTCCATAGTGCGTACAAGCGAGTTTGCGATCAATTCGACCCCGGATTTTATCCACGATTCAAGAAGGAATGTGATAATTATTTTGTGAACTGGCATCGAAACAAAGAGAGGAGAGGTATCGGTGGAATATTTTATGATAATCAGAGACCAGATCAAAATCATGATGCAGAATTTTGGCTTGGGTTTGGACTTGCTTGTGGAAACGCCTTTCAGGATTCTTATTTACCCATCGTTGAAAAAAGAAAAAAAATACCGTACACAGAGAAACAAAAACACTGGCAGGAAATCCGCAGAGGCAGGTATGTAGAATTCAATCTTGTTCATGATCGAGGGACCTTGTTCGGTTTAAGGACTAACGGAAGAATTGAAAGCATTCTAATGAGTTTGCCCCCAAGAGTTAGATTTGAATACAATGATCAACCAGATGCGGGATCAGAAGAAGAAAAATTGGTGAGGGTTTGCTTGAATCCCAAAGAGTGGATATAGATTTCTGATTTTGATTTGGCGATTTGGAGATATAGGAACTTTCTAGCATAGAAAATTCTCTTGTTTTTCAGTAGAATTCCTCAGAGGCCATATTATCACTTTGTGGAATTTTGAGTGAGAAAACAAGTTTGATGAATAAGTACGATCTGCAAGCTCGAACCAAAAAATTCCATGTTGATGTTGTAAAACTTTGTAGCAATTTTCCAAAGAATGCCGTAGGTTTTGAAACTGTAAAACAATTGATCCGATCAGCGGGATCTGTAGGATCTAACTATAGAGCGGCTTGCAGAGGAAAATCAAGAGCGGATTTTATATATAAAATAGAAATAGTGGTTGAAGCGGCAGATGAATCATTGTACTGGCTTGAGGTGAGTAAAGAAGCAAACTTGATTAATTCATCTTTCTTGGATGAATTAATAATTGAGGCGAGCAATTAGTAAAAATATTTACTAGGACGGATATGACAGCAAAAAAAATCGTAATTCGAAATCTTGAAATACCACCCAAAACTATTACCAATTATTTTTGGTCGTACTCCTAAAATCTCTAAATCTCAAAATCAGAAATAATAAACAATGTATCTACAGAGACGCAACAGAATTCTCAGACAATCATCCTCCATCAGAAGCCTGGTTGCCGAAACGAGACTAAGCCCGAACGATTTTATCGTCCCCATGTTTATTGATGAAGGAGAAAATCTCTCGGTTGAAATTTCTTCCATGCCTGGCTATCACAGGCGATCCCTTGATCTCACAGTGAAGGAGGTGAAAGAATTATGGAATATGGGATTGAAATCTGTTCTACTCTTTATTAAATGCAAGGATAATTTAAAAGATAACAAAGGCAGCGAAGCAGTCAACCCAGATGGGTTGATGCAAAGAAGTATTAAAACGATCAAAAATGCCGTTCCGGAAATGGTGGTCATGACAGATGTTGCACTAGACCCATACTCTTCTTTTGGGCACGATGGAATAGTTGAAGGAACAGAAATAGTAAATGATGCAACAGTTGAAGTTCTGGCCGCAATGAGCGTAAGTCATGCAGCTGCAGGTGCGGATTTTGTTGCCCCAAGTGACATGATGGATGGAAGGATCTCTGCGATACGGACCGCATTGGAAGAAAGCGGATTTAACAAGACTGGAATCATGAGCTACAGCGCAAAATATGCATCCTGTTTTTATGGACCGTTCCGCGATGCACTGGATTCAGCACCGGGATTTGGAGATAAGAAAACTTATCAGATGGATTATTCCAACAGACTTGAAGCTGTAAAAGAAACATTGATGGACATTGAAGAAGGAGCAGATATCGTCATGATCAAACCTGCTCTTGCATATCTTGACATCATCAGAGATGTAAAAAATTCTGTTGAGGTTCCCGTTAGTGCTTATAATATTAGTGGTGAATATTCCATGATCAAGGCAGCTGCAAAAATGGGCTGGCTGGAAGAGGATAAGGCAATTCTTGAAACCTTAACATCAATCAAAAGAGCCGGGGCAGACCTGATAGCAACTTATTTTGCCAGGGAGGCAGTGCGATTGATTACTTAATTACACTTCGCTTTTCATTTACATGTTAATGGTTGAATTATGGGTATTAAAAAAAGTGAAGAATTATTTGAACGAGCACAAAACAGTATCCCAGGGGGAGTAAATTCTCCTGTGAGAGCATTCAAAAGTGTAGGTGGAACTCCTTTGTTTATTAAGAAAGCCAAAGGGGCATACCTATATGATGCAGACGGTAATAAATATCTGGATTATATCAATTCATGGGGGCCCATGATCATGGGACACGCTTACGAGCCCGTCGTGCATGCCATTCGAGAAAAGGTGATGGATTCCACCTCTTTTGGTGCTCCCACTGAACTCGAAATAGAAATTGCCGAGCTGATAAAATCCATGGTGCCTAATGTTGACCTCATAAGAATGGTGAGCAGCGGAACTGAAGCGTGCATGAGTGCAATCAGGTTGGCGAGGGGATATACCGGAAGGAACAAGATCATAAAATTCGAGGGATGTTATCATGGACATGCTGATGCTTTCCTTGTAAAAGCAGGAAGCGGACTAGCTACATTCAATATCCAGCTTGTTCCTGGAGTCACCGCTGGCGTGGCCTCCGATACCCTGACTGCTCCATATAACGACATAGATGCAGTTAAGAGTTTAGTTATGGGTCATAAAGATGAGATCGCGGCAATAATTATCGAACCTGTCGCTGGAAACATGGGTTGTATTCCACCTGTTCCCGGTTATCTTGAAGGTCTGAGATCAATTTGCGATGCAGAAAACATTCTGCTGATCTTTGATGAGGTCATGACAGGATTCAGGCTGGCCGCAGGAGGAGCACAGGAGCGTTTGAATGTGAGAGCTGACCTTGTGACCTATGGAAAAGTAATTGGAGGCGGTTTGCCTGTAGGTGCCTTTGGTGGACGAAAAGAGATCATGCAACATATTTCTCCTATCGGAAATGTATACCAGGCAGGAACTCTGAGCGGAAATCCAATCGCGATGATCGCTGGCTATACTTTGCTTCAAGTCCTCGCTTCAAATCCCGGGATCTATTTGGAGCTTGAAGAAAAAACAAAGTATCTGCGTAATGGTATCGAACAGGCATTGAAGAAAACTGATTCACCATTCGTAATAAATCAATTTGGTTCAATGATCAGTATCCATTTCAGTGAAACACCTGTAATTGATTTTAATACTGCATCAATGGCTGATAACAACCGGTTCAAAAAGCTCTTTCACCATATGCTCGATAAGGGTTTTTATCTCCCGCCATCTGCATTTGAAAGCTGGTTCATTTCCACTGCTCTCTCATATGAAGATCTGGACCGAACCATTGAAGCAATTGGAAGTTTTGAGTGAGTATCCCCTCACCCGTCTCGCTTCGCGCAACCTTGCGTCTTAGCGCCCTGGTGGTTAATTTTTCATTGCTAACTATCCAGATTTCCTTTTTGCGTAAACTGATTTTCCGGATTGAATAATAGGGTTGGTTCAGGATATGATTCTTTTGCAATTCCAAAATCTATTGAGTCAGTAGGAAATAATAAATGAAAAGAGTTTTTCGGACCATACATCTATACCTCGGCCTTGCTGCTGGTCTTATTGTAATGACATGCTGTTTGACTGGAACTATCCTGGTATTCGAAGAAGAATTACAGCATGCTTTCAATAGAGATCGTTATGAAGTTAATCAAGGTTCTAGCAGAGTATCATTACAACAGCTTGCATCAAACCTTGAGGCAAAAGAACAAAAAGCGAAGGTTACACGCATTCAAGTCTTCGATGATCCGAAGCGGTCAGTCATCATCAGCTTTACAGGTGGCAAGAAATCGCAGGCTTACATGAATCCCTATACAGGAGAGGTAATTGAATTGTACAAATATCAGGATACCTTCTTCTATGATGTGTTTGCCTTGCATCGCTGGCTTTTATCTGGCGACATAGGTAAACTTATTGTCGGGATCAGCACTCTCATTTTTGTTTTTATCCTTATTACAGGTATTATTCTTTGGTGGCCTGCGACAAGGAGAATTTTAGTTTCAAGATTAAAAGTCAAACTCGACGGAGGCTGGAAAAGAAAGAATCACGACTTTCATATTGTACTCGGATTCTATTCTGCGATCTTCCTTTTTGTTTTTGCATTTACTGGGCTTGCATGGTCCTTCGAATGGTTTAACAAAGGCATTTATAAGGTGACTAATTCTCCCTTAAAAGCCCCTCCCCCTCCTAAATCCTTATTTCAGGCCGGACTGAAAATGGTGACCTACGATGAGGCAATTGCAACTGCACAAAAGGAATTCAAGGCTGTAGAATACTATAGTATAAATCTTCCCAAAGATTCATCTGAGGCAATCGCCATAAGTGCATTAAGCAAAAATGCAATCCACGAATCCGCCTCGGATGCTATATACCTGGATCAGTACTGGAAAAAAAATTGGGCAGCTATACTTTAAGGATCGAAGCCTGGGGGCGAAGGTTCGCTCTACATTCAAGCCGATTCATACAGGTTCCATCTGGGGGACGCCATCCAAGATAATTGCGGCGATTGTTTGTTTGCTCGGAGCCAGCTTTCCTGTTACAGGTGTGATAATGTGGATCAACAGAATAAAAAAGCGAAAACAACAAAGGATAATCAGTGAAGCAATAGTTCGCAGGGCTTAAGTCCTGTATGCTTCTTAAACGCAGTTGAAAAATGGGAGATAGAAGAATAGCCCAGCATCACAGATACTTCTGTAACATTTAGCCCCTTTTCATACAAAAGGTATTTTGCGTGTTCCATCCGCTGGCTTTGGAAAAAATCAAAAATGGTGCTCCCGAACATTTCTTTGAAGCCTTTCTTTAGGTAACATTCATTGATGGCCACTTTGCGGCTAAGTTCTTTAATCGTAATTGGTTCTCCTATGTGCTGCAGAAGAATTTCCCTTGCCTTTGCAATCTTGTCTCTGTCCGCCTCATTTGAAAGGAATTTGCAATTAAATGATTCAACTTCCTTTTCGCCCAACATGCAATCCATGCTATAGAGCAAAAGCATCTGCATCTGGGCATTAATAAAGATATTTTCAAGACTACCTGAATAAGTATGATTCAACAAGGCTTCAAGTACCATTCTAGTCTTGCCACAAAGAGGGAGGGTTTTACTAAAAGATGAGGCATGACCGAAAGTTAATACTTCATCCGTGAGACTATCATTATTCTTACGAGGCTTAACAAACTGCGATAATTGGACTGGGGTAAACCGAAAACTAAGAACATCCATGCTTTCGATACGCTCGACACAAGACTTGGAAGCATTGAATTTGCAAAGGTCGCACTCAGTATCCTTTTGCTTGCAATAAACGTTTCCTGTTACGCAGAACTTCAATTCAAGGTAGTTTCTGGATGGCTGACTTTTCTCATAGTGATAAACCAGCATGCCAGTGTCTTCAACATTCCTTTGTGGGAAATTTCGGTAACGTTTAATGACGTATTGAACAGAACCCGGGATCTGTTGCTCCTTCTCGTGTAACAAATGCAAATCATCCTGTAAAACAGGCTGTTTATGAGCAAGTGTAAGTATGTCCAGGGGTTGATGCATGAACCTGCAAATTTAGGCCTGGACAGCCAATAATCCTAACCGCCCAACAGCACGGTCTGAAATTTGAAACAGTTGTGACAATATGGGAACTCGAAAAATTTTAAAAAAATGGAGAAGTCTGCCAGTGATGGCTAAGACTTTTCTCATTCTCCTCACTTCCTCAATTCTTGTTATTTCAATTGGGAGCATATATCTCAACTACCTTATCAATAAGCGCTTTAGAGAGATAGTGGCAGATTCAAGCAAAGGTTTATACCAGGTTGAATACAGCAAGGCCAACTTCAATATTCTAACCGCGAAACTCACCATTCATGATTTCGAATTGAAGGGTGATAGCAATACATATAGAAAAATGGTCGCGGCTCATAAAGCTCCCCGCTACTTAATAAATGGCAGCGCAAAAGAATTGGTCATAACAAAACTCAGCTGGATCAGGTATTATTTTTCAAAGAAAATTCACGCAGGGACATTTTCAATTATTAACCCCATCGTTCACCTGACGCGATTCAAAGACAATGAAAAAGATACTGTCCCAAATAGCCCTTCTACAATTGACGAAATGATCCTGCAGGGAATAAATTCTCTTGAGCTAAATAATTTCCTGATTGTGGACGCAGTGGTTAACTACCGAAATCAGGATAACTCAACTACCAAGAGTCCAGCTTACAAGTTCGAAAAATTCAATCTCAATATTGATGATCTGGCAATTCGCAAGAAAGACAACAATGATTCTGGAGGAGTCTCATTTAGCAATTACAAGGGGAGCTTAAGTCAGTTTAAACGTACCTCAGAAGACAGGATGTATGTGATGCAATTCGACAACTTGCGATTTAATTCAGGAAACCCCTCAGTTGAAATTGATTCCATGATGTTGAAGCCAATACTTTCTCGAAATGATTATGGATCTAAGGTCCCATATCAAAAGACTCGAAGTGATCTGAAACTCGATAAGATGGTCATTACAGGTCTGGATATGAACTCGGTTTTGGACAAAGGAGAAATACACGCCAAAGACCTCAAGATCGGAGGAGGATACTGGAAATTATTTTTGAACAGGAATGCGGCCGTTCCTCCAGCAAAGACGCAGGTTGTGCCCACGCAAAAATTACTGAACCTGCCAATTCCAATATTGGTTGATACTCTAAGGGTCACTAAATTCCTTTTACGTTATGAAGAATTGAGTCCAAATGCAGAAAGTGCAGGATTGATTTTCTTCTCCAACCTTAATGCAACACTCTCAAATATCACCAACATACCTTCTCAAATAAGATCAAATAATCACCTGCTGGCTAACTTTAATACCAGACTAATGGATAAAGGTGATTTCAAGGTAAATTTTGATTTCTTACTTGATGACACTACAGGTCAATTCAGTGTGAAGGTGCAACTGAACGGCATAGATGCCGTTGCATTGAATCCCATCTTTATTCCACTTAACAAACTTGAAATTACCAAGGGAAGGATCGGAAACCTGAAAGCCAGTGGTTCGGGTAATGAAAATCAGGCATCAGGTGATGTTTCTCTCTTATACAAGGACCTCCACGTGGACTTATTGAAAGAGGATAAGAATGCGGATACAATGAAAAAGAAAACTTTGGCAAGTATGGTAGCCAATATCATGATCTGGAATGACAATCCCAGGGAAAATGAACCAGTTCGGGCTGCAAAAAACATTGCGATAAGGAGAGCTCCTAATCGTTCATTTTTTAACATGCTATTCATGGTCATATTCACGGGAGTAGGTGAAATTGTGGTCAAAAAATGAGCATTCCGCTTTCAAATTCCTGGTAGAATTTTGTGAATTGAACTACTGAAATCATTGCAGGATTTTGATGAATTTTCCTTCTGAAAATCTTTGGTAAATAATGCCTTTTTACCTCCAAAAACCCGCTTAAAAACCTTATTTTTGCAGACATCATTCAAATCAAAAATTTTACTCGCGGGAAGGATAATATGAGCCAGGATACGCAAGAATTGCAAGCAACAGTCACCAACGGTTACGGAGCAGATAGCATACAGGTTTTGGAGGGTTTGGAAGCGGTCAGAAAACGGCCCGCCATGTACATTGGCGATATCAGTGAAAAAGGACTCCATCACCTGGTTTATGAAGTAGTTGATAACTCGATTGATGAAGCCCTGGGAGGCTATTGCAAGAACATTATTGTCACAATCCACGAGGATAATTCTGTTAGCGTTTCTGACGACGGAAGAGGGATCCCAACCGGGATGCATCAAAAGGAAAAACGTTCGGCACTCGAGGTTGTAATGACTGTCCTGCATGCTGGAGGAAAATTTGATAAGAATACATACAAGGTTTCAGGTGGGTTACATGGAGTTGGGGTAAGCTGCGTTAATGCGTTGAGTTCAACGCTTCATGTTACAGTTTGCAGAGAAGGAAAGGTATTTGAACAGGAATATCATATTGGCGTACCGGCTTATCCTGTACGAGAAATTGGGACTTCTGATAAAACAGGTACAGAGGTAAGGTTCTGGCCCGATCATTCCATTTTTACGGTGACAGTTTTCAAGAAAGACATCCTCGAAGGTCGACTTCGTGAATTATCCTATCTAAACAGAGGGGTTCGCATTGTACTCAATGATCTTCGGGAAAAGGAAGAGGATGGAACAACTTATTCCAAAACATTTTATAGCGAAGGCGGGATTGTGGAGTTTGTAGAGATGCTTGATAAAAATGCCGGAAGAACAGGCCTCATTCCAAAGGTCATCTTCATTGAAGGCAGAGATGAAACCACAAACGTTGTTGTTGAAGTTGCATTGACCTACAATGACAGCTATAACGAGCATATCTATTCGTACGTAAATAATATCAATACAATTGAAGGGGGAACTCACGTATCGGGTTTCCGTCGTGCACTCACAAGAGTGTTCAAGAGCTATGGCGACAAAGAGAGTTTGTTTGAAAGAGCAAAAGTTGAAATTGAGGGGGATGATTTTCGTGAAGGGTTAAGTTCAATCATTTCAATAAAAGTTCCTGAACCTCAATTTGAAGGACAAACTAAAACGAAGCTTGGAAACAGTGAAGTAATGGGAGTGGTAGATTCTACCGTTTCGAAGGTCCTTCAGGCATATCTCGAAGAAAACCCCAGAGAAGCAAAGAGCATAATTCAGAAAGTGATCCTTGCAGCGCAGGCTAGAGCAGCTGCGCGAAAAGCAAGAGAACTTGTACAAAGGAAAAGTGTGTTGAGCGGAGGTGGTCTTCCAGGAAAACTGGCAGATTGCTCAGATCGTGATCCCAAGCGTTGCGAACTATTTCTTGTTGAGGGGGATTCAGCTGGCGGAACTGCTAAACAGGGAAGAGACCGTGCTTTCCAGGCAATTCTTCCACTTCGCGGAAAAATCCTCAATGTTGAAAAAGCGATGGAACACAAGATCTATGAAAACGAGGAAATCAGGAATATGTACACTGCCCTAGGTGTGACAGTAGGAACACCTGAAGATCCCAAGGCTCTCAACATTGTCAAACTTAGATATCACAAGCTTATAATCATGACCGATGCTGATGTGGATGGAAGCCACATCGCTACATTGATACTCACCTTCATTTATCGTTATATGACGGAATTGGTAGAGCAGGGTTATGTATACATTGCTCAGCCACCTTTATACCTCGTCAAAAAAGGAAAAGATTCTGCTTATGCATGGTCTGAAGAGCAAAGAAAGTCATGGGCTGAAAAACTAGGCGGCGGCAAGGAAGACAGTGTCAACATTCAACGATATAAAGGTTTGGGTGAAATGAATTCTGAGCAGTTGTGGGAAACAACCATGAACCCCGCTACCCGATCCCTGAAACAGGTTACAATTGAAAGTGCTGCAGAAGCTGATCGCGTATTCGCGATGTTGATGGGTGACGAAGTTGCGCCAAGGCGCGAGTTTATTGAGAGTCATGCCAAGTATGCGAAGTTGGATATTTAGAGGAGTAGTCAGTAATCAGAAGTTAGAGAAGTTAAGAAATCTTTATATTAATTCGTATTCTCTCAAATTCCCTACACTCATTACTCACGAATTTCTTGCACATCTGTCTGCAGACGGGGCTTAGGACTTTTTTGCTTTGAAACTCGACCTCACCCCTGACCCCTCTCCAAAGGAGAGGGGAATTACACCTTCTGCTTCATTTCAGCCTGCGCACAAATAGGATACTGATTTGAAGAGCAGAATGCACCAGGGTGTTTACGTTCTTGTTGTGTGTTGGCTTGGCTGCGCCCACGGAGCGATGCCGGCAGGCAAAGTTGAACAGCAATCTCATCAGTTTGATATTTACATCGGATGCTAAGTCTACCAAGCTCAACTTAACCACCAATCTATTCTCCCTTGAATTCAGAAGTAAAAAAATTAATCTAACAAGCTGAGAACATGTTGCTGTAGCGAAGAATTTGAGGGTAAAAAGCAATACGTAAACGGAATTTTTTAGCTCTGAATGAGGCAAAATCAGTAATATTACAACGATTGATACCTTTTAATCATTATTATTCAATAGCCTAGTCAGGTGACCAGGTATAAAAATTTCAATTATGGCCGACGTACAACTCACAGCTTACAACGTTAAAACAAAAGAGAAAGGTGTTCCGATTCATGATGCAGTTATTACAAAGACGGCAAAGGGAGCCTATATGGCACAGGGGCATGATGGTAAAGGAAATAAGCTCACGACTTTGCTAAATGCAGAGAAAGCATTGAATGCAATTAAAGCAGGGGTTGCCAAGCAAGGCTGGTGATCTCCTCCAAAATATCTTTTCAAAGCCATTGTTCTTCCGACGATGGCTTTGGTGTTTAAAAGAAAAAATCCCGATCAATGATCGGGACAGGTAAGCACGAACTAAAAATGTTGCGTTCCTAATCGTGTTAGATGAACCCTAAATAATCAAATTGCTTACCGAGAATCTTTTGATCATCTGTATTTAGCCAATTCTTTAATACAGTGGCATATACTTGCTTAAAATCGACGTTATGCTGTAAGTCGCCATCCTTGAGATTATTAAGATCAGGCATCGCGTTCAAAATTCCTTTTTGCTTAAGACTGCCACCTACAAAGAACATATTATTCGCTGTTCCATGATCCGTACCTCCACTTGCATTTTGTGAAACCCTTCTTCCAAATTCGCTAAAAGACATCAACATCACATCTTCAAAACGATTATTAGTTTTCAGATCGGTCACAAAGGATTTCACCGCATCATTCATTTCCGTGAACAACCTCTGCTGCTGTGCCGGTTGGTTCACATGCGTATCAAAACTTCCTAGTGATAGGTAGTAGACCTTGGTATTAATGTCTGAGAAGATCAGGGATGCAATTGTTTTCAAACTTTGACCCAATCCCGTTGAAGGATAACTTGCTTTGGTAGGATGCATCTTGCTCTTCTGAAAAATATAGTCGGCACTCGAAATAGTTTCTGCCATGGTCTTATACAGATAATCCACTGGCTGCTCCCCAGCTTCGTCCTTATGATTGGCCATTACATCCTTGAAGAATTTTTCATTGGATGTTCCAAACAATCTTCTTGGGTCCTTCATTGCAAGACCTTTCACACTTTCACCCTTCAGTGCTAAACTTAGCGTATCATCAATTTCAAGTGCTTGTGTTGGCTTATCACAGCCTGCGCATTGCGCATCAAGATAACGGCCAATCCATCCAGTAGATAAGTAATCCTCACTCTTGCTTGCACTATGCCAAATATCCATGCTTCTGAAATGTGAGCGATCAGGATTGGGATAACCAACATTATTCAAAATCCCAAGAGACCCATCGTCATAAAACTCCCGGAAGGCAGTTAGGGCAGGATGAAGGCCAACCTCCTCATTTAATAATAAAGTCTTGGCTTTCTCAATTCCTAACCGCGGACGAACCTTGTAGTAAATATCATTTCGGACTGGAATAACAGTATTCAGTCCATCATTGCCGCCACTCAATTGCAGTACCACCAACACCCGATTGCCGGGAGGTACGAATTGTCCTTTCTCAAAAGCCTTAAGAAAGCGGGGTACCATCAGCGTGGCTGTGGCTAGTGATCCAACCTGAAGAAATTCTCTGCGCTTGAATAACATATTTCTGAATTAGAAATTAATATGATTAACACAATTGGTATTCTGGTGTTGACATCAAACCGATTGTTGCGGTCCTGATGTAAGCTTCCCTGTTTGAGGCATCCATCTGTTGCACGAGTACTTTCTGATCAAAGGATGATGGAACCTGCAATAAAGCTTTTGAAATTTCAGCTAACAGCTTTTCGCGTGGCACCTTGGCAAAATTGTTCTGGTAAGTTTGCCAGTCGATATCAGCAATTATCTGCTGTTTCATGAGACGATTGGCAGATTTTTCACCCTTCTTCCCCTTTATTGCAACTTTCATCTCTTCACTCATTCCCATCTGTTGATCATCATCGCCTTTTGGAGAAAGGTTTATCGCTTCATCATCATGAATCAATCCTGGTAAACGCATTCTAAACATCAGTGATGAACTATCGATCCAATTTTTTCCCCCTGGCCAACCTGCAACATTTGGAGGATAGAATAAGATCTGACCTAATAATCGCTGAACCAGCAATTGTATTTCCTCATTCTCCAGTTTCATTGGTAACATGCGTCTGATACCTACCATCAACTCAACTGGGGACTTGATCCTGCTTCCAATATTTTTTTCGCTATAAAACCATTCACTCGTGAAAATATCCTGCATCAATGACTGTATATCATATCCTCCCTGGTGAAACCTCGCGGCCAGCCATTTTACTTTTTCCTCGTCAATTTGTTCATTCACGAAGTAGCGATACAGTTTCCGTGTTATATAATAAGCAGTGGCCTTTTCTTCCAATAAAATAGTGAGTATATCATCGCCATCTAGATTTCCTTTTCGGCCAAGAAAAATCTTTTGATCATCATCATGCAAATTTTTTCTGAATACAAATTCCCCTTTCACATTTGCTCCCCATCCGGTAAATGCACGGGCAGATTCTTTAATATCCTGCTCCGAATAATTCCCTCTGCCCATCGTAAATAATTCCATTACCTCCCTGGCAAAGTTTTCATTCGGTTGACCCTTTCTGTTTTGATTATTGTTAAGAAAGTTTATCATCGCTGCACTCTTGCTCACCTCACGAAGGAGATCCCCAAAATTGCCAAGTGCATGAGTACGTATTACATCTAATAATTTTTGCTGATAGAGAATATTCAGGTTTCTGCTTGCAAAGTGACCATGCCAGAATAATGACATTTTTTCCCGAAGCTGGGCTTCACTATTTACCATCTCATTAAGCCAGGCCAGGTTGAGGCTCTTAATACTATCTTTTGAAGATTGGCGAAGGCGTTTTTTCTCCTCGTCACTCAGTTCTCTCTTATTCTGACGACCAACCTCATCAATCCCCATCATCAATCCCTTGATGTAATTATCTGCCATATCAAGGTACTCTGGTTTCTTCTTAGAGGATTTGACCAACGCCTGGAAATATGATTTTTGAGAAGCTGTGGACAATTGTTGAAGATCCTCCGCCATGGGACCAAAGCCGGCCCTCCACAGCAAGTGCTGATTTCTTAGTTGATTGGTAACCACCATTAACTGGAAAATTTTGATTTTGACTGAAACTAGAACGAAAAGTTTAAGAAGCTATTTTTCAATTTGATTTATATGTGCCTTATTTAACCTCTAAAGCACAAAGACGCAATGGTACGCCAGAATAGTTCTTGCCCAAGGCAACTTCTCGATCAGGTTAAAAGAGATGAATAGAGACAACAATGGATGAAGATGCTCTAAATCATTTCGCTTCCAAAATAGCCTTGTAAGACCGGAGGCAGGCCTATACCATTCTCAGTCTGGTTATTCTCAAGAATAGAAGCAAGGATCCTCGGAAGTGCCAGAGAACTCCCATTTAAAGTATGTACTAATTGATTTTTTCCAGAAGTATCCTTGAAACGGATCTTGGCCCTGTTTGCCTGAAAGGTTTCAAAATTTGAAACTGAACTTACTTCAAGCCATTTTTCCTGGGCCCCACTAAAAACTTCGAAATCGTAGGTAAGTGCTGATGCAAAACTCATATCGCCACCACATAGCCTAAGAATTCTGTATGGAAGATTCAGTGACTGAACAAGTTTCTCTACATGAACAACCATTTCTTCCAACGCCTCATAACTCTTGTCTGGATGTACAAGCTGAACGATTTCCACCTTGTCAAATTGATGTAAGCGGTTCAGTCCCCGGACGTCCTTGCCATAGCTTCCCGCCTCTCTTCTGAAGCAGGGTGTATAGGCAGTCATTTTGATAGGAAGTTCTGATTCTTTCATTATCACATCCCGGTATAGATTGGTAACGGGTACTTCTGCTGTCGGTATTAGATAAAGTTGGTCTTCAGTCACGAAATACATTTGTCCTTCCTTATCTGGCAATTGGCCTGTACCAAAAGCACTTGCCTCGTTTACAAGGTGTGGTGGCATATATTCAGTATATCCTGCCTTTGTATTATAGTCGAGGAAATAGCTGATCAGTGCTCTTTGTAATCTTGCTCCCTTATTGATATAAACCGGAAACCCGCTGCCAGTTATTTTATTTCCCAATTCAAAATCGATCAGATTGAATTTTTTTGCAAGATCCCAATGGGGCACTGCTTTTGGATGGAGGTCAGGTTTGCTCCCACCTTCCCTCACAACTACATTTTCTTCTGGGGATTTCCCGGGTGGTACTTGAGGACTTGGAAGATTTGGCAACAGGTATAAAATTTCTTGCATTCTTTTTTCAACCTGAAGTAGTTTCTCTGGTGATTGCTGAGATTTAAGAGATGCGACTTCCTGCTTTTTTGCTTCGGCTGATTCTTTTTCACCTTTTGCCATCAATTGTCCGATCTCTTTCGATGCTGCATTCAGCTTTGCCTGGAGATTATCCAATTCCAGTTGAAATTCTTTTCTTTTATTATCAAGTTCCAGCAGTTCATCGATCAGTTCATGCTGTTTGAAATGCTTAATTGCCAATCGTTCTTTGATTAATTCCGGATTCTGCCTTATCGAGTTCACCTGAAGCATGCCAAAAATTTTTGCGAAGATAATTGAGTTAGGAACCCCTGTTGAATTGAGTTATTAATTTTCCTGTTCGTAGGTTTTATAAATATCAGGACGATGTATGTGCATCCACGCTTCAGGATTAGGAATAGAAGTAAATCCCAGCTTTGTGTATAAACCGTGAGCATCCCTGGTACCAAGAAGCATGCGCCTCAGTCCCTGGAACTCTTTATAATCCAGAATCTCTCTAACCAGCCAGAAACCCAATCCTTTTCCCCTATAATTTTCATCGATAAAAACATCTGCCAGGTATCCGAAAGTTGCACAATCTGTAATTACTCTTGCAAACCCAATTTGTTTTGAGTCAACATAGAGTCCAAAACAAATCGAGCCTTCTATCGATTTCCGAACTATGTCCATGGGAATATTCTTTCCCCAGTATGTTCCAGAAATTGAATGATGGATGAATTCAATATTCAGTTTTGCCTTATTGGTAGAAATGAGATACTGATCCCTGAAAACTTCCATTTTTTTTCTCAAATGTAAGGGGTCAATAGAAAGAATCTTCCATATCCTATGAACATAGCGTATTGAGAATTTTGATGTTAATTCTTCTCTTTTAGCCCCATCGGGGCTGAAGGTTGGTAGCAATAAGAAATAAGAATTCCCAAATGCCGCGTAGCGGGATTACTATCCGGGTTTTGCACCTACGATGCAATAAATTAAATAATCCTAATTCCTACCGACCTGTTACCCCTACGGGGTAAAAACTTGGACCCACCATATTAAGAGAATTCAATTTCTGATTGTTGAGCATTGCACCGAACATTGAACATTGAGCATTGAAAATTATCTCTTTCTTTCAGACCTCAGACTTCCGACTTCAGACTTCCGACCTCTGGCTTCCGCCCTTATCTTTGCCTGCTATGAAAGCAAGGGATGATTTGCAAAGTCGATGGTGGAAATTGGAAGAGCAATTGATTGAACGATTTGGAAAAAAACCTGACATGGAAGGGATCTTATTCCTTATTGGAGTTCAGGAGTTTGGAGAAATCAAGGATAAATTCACTAAAGAACAGAAGCAGGACCTGATGCATGTTGCAGTATGCAGCCTGTTTGCACAAAGTGGATATTATGAATTGGAGCATACTGATGACCAGGGGTGGCCGCACTTCAAACAGCTAAAGGCCCTTCCGGTAATGAACATGATTGAACAGGAGGAATTCATGAAGGATCATATACTTCTATATTTTCAAAATCAGGGTTTCCTGGACTAATATGAAACGAAACTTCATCACGCTTTTGGGTTTTATAATGATTGCGGGATGCAATCCTAAGATCGCCGATGGTTTAAGAAAAAAAGATATTAAGAAAGATGTAGAAATTCTTACGTCGAAGGGCTCTATAGTTGTTCGATTATCGGACTCAACCCCTTTGCACAGAAATAATTTTCTGAAACTAGTCAAGCAACACTATTACGACAGCGCACTTTTTCATCGTGTGATCAAGAGCTTTATGATACAGACCGGAGATCCAGAAAGCAAAAGAGCAAAACCTGGAGACAGATTGGGCAATGGTGGTCCGGGATATACAGTTGCAGCGGAAATCAGACCATCACTATTTCACAGAAAGGGTGTTGTTGCTGCGGCCAGGATGCCTGACGATGTCAACCCAACCAAGGCCAGCAGCGGAAGTCAATTCTATATTGTACAAGGGAAAACTTTTACAGATGCTGGACTTGATTCAGTTGAAACCTTCAGACTGAAAGGAAGAAAATTACCTATTGACCATCGTGAGGTTTATAAAACAATTGGAGGAGCGCCGCACCTGGACCAGAATTATACCATTTTTGGCGAAGTTGTCCGGGGAATCTCAGTTTTGGATTCAATCGCAAATACTCCAACAAATCGTCCAGTAAGCGATCGGCCGGTTGAAGACATCAAAATCATTAAGGCAAGGCTGATAAGAAGGAATAGATAGAATTCTTTCTCGATTTTTTGTTCTTTGATTTTTGAAATTTGATGACCTGTTATTGCAATGCATATTATCAAACAATAATTTTTTAGTGATTCCGATCTTCTTAATCTTTGCACGACAAAATTTAGATAATGAATTTTCCTGATAACCTGCGCTATACAAAAGACCATGAATGGATTCTACGTGAAGGCAATACTGCAAAAATTGGGATCACCGATTTTGCACAGAAGGAATTGGGCGATATCGTTTACGTAGAGGTTGAAACAATCGGCAAGCGATTAAGTGCGGGCGATATATTCGGAACTGTAGAAGCAGTTAAGACAGTCTCTGACCTTTATCTGCCAGTGGCTGGCACCATCACGGAACTGAATCCCAAACTCGCAAATTCTCCTGAATCAGTGAATACAGATCCGTATGGCGATGGGTGGATGATAAAAATGGATCTTCTAGATCCTGCCGACGTTGATAGTCTGATGTCTGCGGAAGATTATAAGAAAATGGTCAGTTAATCATCGGACAACATCTGAAGAATCTTAGTCTTCGTAAATAAGATGATTAAGAGGACGAGGAACCAGATCTTGTTTCGGTATCTTGAATAATTCTTGGTAGCCAATAATACATACACTGAGGTTGAATTGGTGTCATTGCTGAAAAGCAGGGACAATCAGGCATTTAGTTACCTCTATGATAATTATTCATCAGCTCTCTATGGCGTTATCCTGCCAATCGTAAATGAATCTGAACTCGCCAACGATGTATTGCAGGAAGTTTTCATTAATATCTGGAGAAAGATTGAATCTTATGACCCAACCAAGGGAAGATTATTCACCTGGATGCTCAATGTAGCCAGGAATGCATCCATTGATGTACTCAGGTCCAGGAGTTTCCAAAACGCCAGAAAAAACCAGCCCATGTCGGAAACCGTAAATTGGAATAGTAATCAGGCTTATTTTCAAGGCACTGATACAATTGGGTTGAGAAAGCTTCTCGAAAAATTAAAAGAAGAGCATCGGGTGCTAGTGGATCTGGCTTATTTCAAAGGATATACACATGAAGAGATAGCGGAAATCGAAGGCATTCCGCTAGGTACAGTTAAGACCCGGATCAGGAACGCATTAATACAGCTTAGAAATTTTATGAAATAAAAAGTGGACATCAAAGAATACATATCAAGTGGAATTGTTGAGACCTACGTGCTGGGCCTCGCATCGCCTGAAGAGGCTGCGGAGTTTGAGCAGATGTGTGTTGCCCACCATGAAGTAAGAGCTGCAAGGGATGCTTTCGAAATACAATTGGAGCAAGCTGCAATAGCAAATGGCGCTGCCCCTCCAAGGAATTTGAAAAGTCAGATCTTTAGCGAAATAGAAATTGAATCTGAAAAAAATTCACCTCCTAGAATTTCGAATCAACAGGAAATAATTCAAAAAGCGCCCGTCATTCATGGTGGTTGGTGGAAATATGTTGCAGCTGCATCTGTGATCCTTCTTATCGGCAGCACAATTCTGAATTTTTATTTCTTCAATCAATACAAAAATATAAGTTCAGATTATGCGCGCCTGGTTGAAGATCAAACCCGGGTTGCTGATAATTACAAAGCCCAACTTACCTCACTGCAAAACTCCATGGATATTATCAGGGACACAAATATGGCCGTTGTAAAAATGAAAGGAGTTCCTGCCAATCCAAATAACATGGCTACTGTTTACTGGAACAAAAAATCCAAGGATGTTTATTTACTTGTAAATAATCTGCCGAAGCCTCAGGCAGGAAAGCAATACCAGTTATGGGCAATTGTTGATGGAACGCCAGTGGACGCTGGAATGTTGAAGTGGGAAGACGGTGTTGCTGTTTCTCAAATGAAAAATATACCCGCAGCACAGGCATTCGCCATTACCCTGGAGAAGGAAGGCGGCAGCGCAACTCCTTCGCCTGACATGTATGTTGTTGGTGCAGTATCTCCTTAATTTTATCTTTTCAATTAGCTTTATTGAATGTTTGGACTTGCAAGAAGGTTAAGCCGTAATCAATGGATGGCTATTACCTGGACAATCCTTACCCAGATCCTGCTTTGTCTACCTGCTTCTGTTTTGCCTGGAGGAGGATTTCTTAATGTTCCTTATATAGATAAGATCGCACACCTCGGATTATTCGGAGGTCTGGTATTCTTCTGGATCCTGTTTTTGTATTTCAGATCAAGGGAGGTCGTCTCATCATTTATTAAATGGCTGATAGTTGTCCTCACTATTATTTATGGAACCCTAATGGAGTATGTGCAATTGTATTTTGTTCCAAATAGAAGTTTTGATACTGGAGATATTATAGCGGATGCAGTGGGGGCTTTGATTGGGTATATAATTACACAATGGTTTATTAATTGGCATGGCGGTGAAGGCAGGGAAAAAAATAAGCCCCTGTAGAAACAGGGGCTGTAACCAAAACTAACTGCTTATGAGAAAATTGACTGCTTTGAGAAATATGTTTGTTTATGAACTTACAATTGTATAACGCAAAACTAATGCCGATAGTGTGACTTTCGCTGTTAAGGAAGGTTTAAATGGCCGCGATTTTTCGCCAATATATTGTTAATCAGGCCCCCTTTTCAGAGGGAAAAAGCTGAAAAATTAATTCTGTTTGGCCATCTTTTCAGCGTTTTCAGCAAATTGTAGTTTATCGATTAACTCCTGGATTGACCCATTCAAAACCTCCTGCAAATTGTATAATGTTAGGCCTATACGGTGGTCGGTTACACGACCCTGTGGGAAGTTATAGGTTCTGATCTTTGCGCTCCTGTCACCAGTGCTCACCAGGCTTTTTCTATGCCTGGCAATCTCTTCTTCCTGTTTCCTGACCTGTTCTTCGTATAACCGTGTACGAAGCATCTGCATGGCCTTTTCACGGTTACCTAACTGACTGCGCTCCGTTTGGCAAACCACTACCACTCCAGTAGGAAGATGGGTAAGCATAACCTTGGTTTCAACCTTATTTACGTTTTGTCCGCCTGCTCCACCACTTCTTGCCGTTTCCATTTTTACATCGGCAGGATTCAATTGAAAATCTACTTCTTCAGCTTCAGGCATTACTGCCACTGTGGCTGCACTTGTATGAACCCTACCGCTTGTTTCCGTATCTGGGACTCGCTGTACCCGGTGTACGCCGCTTTCAAATTTCATGGTTCCATAAACGTCCTCACCTATAACCTCTACCTGAACTTCTTTGTACCCGCCAACTGTTCCTTCACTCTCGGAAAGTATGCTGGTCTTCCAACCTTTCTTTTCGCAATAGCGGAGGTACATTCTCAAAAGATCACCTGCAAAAAGACTGGCTTCATCGCCCCCGGTTCCAGCACGAATTTCCAGGATTGCGTTCTTTTCATCCTGGGGATCTTTGGGAATCAGCAGCTGATGAATTTCCTCTTCCATTCTTAGCTTGCGCTCGTCAAGTGTTGGGGCCTCAGCCTTTGCCAAATCTCTTAACTCTTCATCATCTCCATGTAAGGCTTCCCGGTTGAATTCAATATCATCAAGAGTATTCTTGTATGCTAAATACGCATTGACTATTTTCTCCAGGCTTCTGTATTCCTGGCTTAATTGGGTGAAGCGCTTGTTGTCGTTTACCACTTCGGGATTGGTAAGCGCAACTCCAAGATCATCGAATCTCGCCTTAATAGCTTCCAACTTATCCAGCATAAACTTTTATTTTTGAGCCCGACTGAAGGGATTATCGTATCTGGCTTTCAGGCCAATTTCCCACCTTCGATCTGCATTTTTAAGGTTGGCAAAGTTAATTCAATTCACTCCATGAGTTTGAGAAAATTCAAGGCCGAAAAGCTGTTTGATGGATATCATTTGCATGATGAAATGGTCCTTATTACAACTGAAGATGGGAGGATTGAATCAATAGTTCCCAGTGATGAAGCTGGAGATGGGTTGGAGATATTAACCGGCGTTATTTCACCAGGCCTTATCAATTGCCATTGCCATTTAGAATTAAGCCATCTTAAGAACATAATCCCGCCTGGTACTGGTCTAATTGATTTCCTGTTAACGGTTGTAAAAAAAAGGGATTTCCCGAGAGAGAACATTCTTGATGCGATGGTCAAAGCAGAGGATGAAATGCAGAAAAACGGTATTGTAGGCGTAGGCGATGTCTGCAATACTTCGATGGGTATCAACTTAAAAAAAACGAGTTCTATTCGCTGGCATAATTTCATTGAAGTTGCAAACCTGTCTGAAGAACGTACAAAATTAATTTTTGACCAATACCAGCAGATCCTTTCTGAGCACATTGAGGAATTGCCCATGCCAAATCGTTCTGTGCTTTCTCCTCACGCACCTTATTCACTAACCAATAACTCTCTTGACCTGATAGATAGATTTTCCGATGGGAAGATTATTTCGATCCATAACCAGGAAAATCCAGCTGAAGATGAATTATTTCGAAGCGGACAGGGAGAATTCCATCGACTCTTCAATGCCCTTGGATACCCAAATCCTCAGCTTGAGTTTACAGGGAGATCCAGTTTACAATCCTGGCTTCCACATTTCAATTTACCTGATTCCATCTTTCTGGTTCATAACACTTATATGAAAAAGGAAGATGCTGAATTCGCAGCAGAATATGCATTGTCGAACAATATTGACCTTATCATTTGCCTTTGCCCTAACGCAAATATTTATATCGAAAACCGTTTGCCCGATGTAGAACTTTTTTTCAACAATAATTTTCTGATTGTTTTAGGCACTGATAGCTATAGCAGTAATTGGGAATTGAGTCTTGTGAAAGAAATGCAGACCCTGATGGGACACCCTTACTTTAAAACTATTCCATTTGATGAAGGGCTTAAGATGGTTTTGCAATTCGCAACCCTGAATGGGGCAAAAGCAATGAAATGGGATAATGAATTCGGATCATTTGACAAAGGGAAGAAACCCGGACTTGTTTTGATCTCAAATGACCTTTCCTCTTCGCGAAGGTTATTATGATAGAAGTTCCTGCAAAACGGGAAGAGACTTCATCTTTCCAAAATCCGGTAGATGCAATCTGTAGAACTCTTCATATGCAAGAAGTAATTGTCTGCGTACAAGATGATTCAATTTTATTTGCCTTAATTCTTCGGGTTGCATGATCTTCAAAAGATGTGACGTGATTTCAGATAATTGCCCCTCAATATAATATTGGTGCGATGGATATGTTTCAGTAAAAATCCCTTCCTGCAGGTCCAATATATTCTTATCATCACGATACCCATCCTCAATCCTGAATCCAAAAAAGACAGCGAGATGCAGGGCAAAAAAAAGTGGGAAGTTGGCAGTAACAGAATCATCAGCCTGGTCAAGATGAATAAATGCATCTTCAATAAATGCAAATAGTTGCTCATTCTGTTCGGGCTGTCTCAAACATTTTTGAAGTATTTCGATCATGAATAAGGCGACTGCATTTTTCTTTACATCAAAAAAAATATGCTGATAAAGATGCGCCCACTTATATTCTTTGATCCTGTGCAATTGCTTTAGCTCACTGTGATACACCACCAGATCAAGAAGCGCAGAAGGCTGGAAGAGGTTTGAGGGACTGGCTCCTTTCCCTGATTGCTTTCGTACTCCATTTACCAGGTATGATTGTATGCCAAGCATCTCGGTAAAAATAGAGGCGATGACGCTCGTTTCGCCGTATTTCACGATCCTTAAAACAATCCCTTTTGTATGGTGAAGCATGTTACTTAATGATCACGATCTTGGTAACCAGGTTTTCCTTGCCTGATTCATCAGTTACAAGCACAAGATAGACACCCGAAGCAATGCGCTCTCCCTGATAATTTCTTCCATTCCACACGGCTTGTCCTCCAAGTGCTCTTCCCTGATAAACCAATCTACCATTCAGCTCTGTGATTTTTACAATTGCATTATTCACAAGGCCCCTAATGGCAATAGTACCGGAATAACCAGGTGGTATAGGATTCGGAAATACAAGTACATTACTATTTGTAGTCCCACCTTCAGTTGCAGTTCCACGAAACGAGCAAATTCCCATGGAGGTAGAAAAAAACACCTCGCCCGATTTTCCGTCGATGGCTATTCTTCTTACATCATCACTTAAGAGTGGGCTATTATCAATTGTAAAATGATGAATAGTTTCCTCTCCATCCGCACTGATTAGCCAGGCACCATTCTTTGTTCCGATCCATTTTCGGTTTGCACCATCTACTGCTATTGCCTGAACCTGCTCTCCTCCGAAAAGAAATCCATTGAAATTTCCTTGCAGAATTACAGGAATAACTGCTTCGCAATTATTATTGATAGCATCCTGTGTGCATTGAATTACGCCTAAACCATCGCTTGTTCCCACCCAAATAAAATTGTTTTTATCCTTTGCGATACTGAGTACATTATTAGTAGGCAGATTCCCGTTTCCTTTTCCCGACCGAAAAAACTTCCATCTGTCATCACCAGGATTGTCTATGGAGCCGCCATCATTAAATAAGAATAAGCCATTGGCTGGAGAAACTATCCATTTCTGATCGAAATCATCAATTACAATTTGCGAAACGGCGTTCTCGGAATGAAAAAAAGGTATAACAAATGACCTCCATGTGCCATCTGATTTCCTGACGTGAATATTTTGATTAACTCCATAATTTGAAACCCACAGGTTATTATTTATATCGAAGGCGAGACCACTGATATTGTAACCGCTGTTTCCACCGGTTGATTGTAAGGGAGAGTTTTGTTTGTAGACAGATATAGCAGTAGGGTTTCTGAATTGCAATAATCCCCCGCCAAATGATCCAATCCAGAGTGATTGGTCACGTGGATCCTCTGCAATAGTTATCAGGTCCGGAAATGAATCCAGGGCTGGAATATTAGCAGGCGTGTAGTTTTGCCATTCGCTCCCGGAAAAAATAAAAAAACCATTTTTATTATTCGTACTTCTCCAACCCTGTAATAAGAAACCTGATGTTGCATAGAGGAGGGAATTTCGAATGAGAATTTCCCCCATTGCAATGGATTGGGGTGAATTGGGAGCAAATGATACAATTGAACTCCCTGAGATTCGACCCAGGCCAGAAGTGGAATCTGCAAACCAAATATCCGCTCCCACAAGAAGGGCATCTTTTGGTGATTTGATCAATGTTCCTTGAAAATTATTAGATACTGATCCATTCCCGTTAAGAATTCGAATGCGCGAAACATTATTAGAAATTTCTGTAACTAAAACCTGATTGGCCGCCTTTCTGATACTTGATATTTGCGAATTATTAGTATAGATAAATGACCAGGTGTTATTTAATTTTCGAAATAAACTATCATTCTTATGAACGATGATCTCACCTGTGGGAAGAGAAACCACAGATTGCACGGCACCTTGATTTAAGATGTTGTTTGATACAAGATTCCAATTCCTAAAATCAGCGAGGTTAGGACTATTTATTGCTGCCTGTTTGAGTCCTTCCTGAGTTGCTGCATAATAAAAAGTACCATCTGAAGTGAAATCATTGACCTTGATATGTACACCATTTTCGCCGATGACATAAGTTTCCCTGATCTCATATTTATTCAGATCTAGAACCACAATTCCAAGTCCTGTGCATAAGTATGCTTGTGCATTAATACAAATGATTTTGTAAACCCGTTTATCAAATGGCAGATTCGAACGCTTGAGTGCGTCTACATTTTTTACCAGGGTGCCAAGAATAATATCTAGATTGCCGCTTTCATACGCCACAACAATCTTTCCTGAAGTTGAATCAAATCCAATTGCAGTAACACCAGATTCAGAAAGTCCGGTTACCTTGCTGTAGGTTGAGATAGAATTATCAGAAGGATCGATGGAAAATATCGAATAGGGCGTGGCCGCGAAGATCTCTGAGCCATTCCATACCAGTCCGATGGCCTGGTGATATGGCTGATGTGCTCTCCATGAACCGATGTTTTGCGAGTGAGATACCGGGTTGTTCAATATCCAAAAAAACCACAACAAAAAAACAAACTGCTTCATTGACATCGGTTGGTTTCAAATGTATTAAAAAGTTTTGCCGCCACCGCATTTTCATAGTTTCTTTGCCGCCATAAATAATAACGATGTGGGAGTTTTTAGCCAGGTGGATTCTGAGGTGGAAATTCGTTCTAGTTCTTCTCATAATTCTAATCACAGCTTTCTTTGGATATCATGCCAGCAAGGTTAGGTTGAGCTATGAATTTGCTAAGGCTATTCCTATCGACAACCCAAAATATATCGAGTACCAGGATTTCAGGCAGAAATTTGGTGAGGACGGGAATCTGATGGTATTAGGAATGCAAACAGATAGCCTGTTTTCTCAAGATCTGTTCAACGACTATTCAAATCTTGCAAAATCCATCAAAGCTGTTTCAGGAGTTGAGGACGTGTTGGGCGTAACCACCGCTACCAATCTTGTAAAAGATACAGCCACTCAGAATTTGCAGGCTTCCTCAATTTTTCCGGACCGTAGACTGGTGCAATCTGAAATTGACAGTCTGCGACAAATATTTTTTTCGCTTCCATTTTATCGCAATCTCTTATATAATCCGGGAAGTAATTCCTACCTGATCGCAATTCGCATCAATAAGGACATAATGAATTCTGCCCGCAGGTCAGAAACGGTGGGGAATATTATTTCAACTGCCAACGAGTTTGAAAAGAAGTATGGAATAAAAATGCATTATAGCGGATTGCCATTGATCAGGACCAATCTTGCTATACGCATTGCGGGTGAAATGAAGTGGTTTCTGCTTTTGTCAATCTTTTTATCAGCTGTGATCCTATTGCTCTTTTTCCGAAGTATCAGTTCGGTCATACTTTCTCTTTCCGTTGTGATCATTGGTGTGATATGGAGTTTCGGCATTATGCATCTTTTCGGCTATAGTATCACGTTACTTAACGGCCTAATTCCACCTCTCGTTGTTGTCATAGGTATTCCGAACTGCATTTATTTTCTCAACAAATATCATACAGCCTTCCAGGAAACAGGACATAAGAACAATGCATTGATAGCGATGATCAGTCGCATGGGAATTGTAACATTGTTTTGCAATCTGACTGCTGCCATCGGATTTGCGGTTTTCGCACTCACTCGTAGTTCAGTGCTAAAGCAATTCGGAATTGTGGCTGGAATCAGCATCTTTCTTCTCTTTATTATCTCACTGGTAGTTATCCCTTCATTCCTTAGTTTGTTACCTTCTCCAAAGGCGAAACACACCCGCTACCTGGAGAATCGCTGGCTTCTTGCACTCTTGGACAGGATCGAAGTTTGGTCGTTGAACAATCAGAAGCTGATATATGTGATCAGCTTTTGTGTAATTGCAGTTTCAGTGATTGGTATGACACGATTAAGATCTGAAGGATTTATCGTGGACGATCTTCCCAAATCAGACCCTATCTATGCCGATCTGAAGTTTTTTGAAAAGGAATTCAAAGGAGTTATGCCGCTGGAGATCGTGATCGATACAAAGCGTAAGAACGGACTTCGGAGCAATCCACTTCAGACATTTGAAAAGATCGATTCTTTCAGCAACTATCTGGCAGCGGATTCAAATATTGCCAAGCCACTCTCTATTGTTGAAGGACTAAAATTTGCCAGGCAGGCTTATTTCGATGGAGACAGTTCTTATTATGGGCTACCAAATAATTTCGATATAAGTTTTCTTCTTCCTTACCTGAGCGGAAAAGATTCCGGTGACAAAAAGAATAATTTCTCTAGACTTCTCTCATCCTTCATGGATACCAACAGGCAGCAGGCAAGGATTAGTGTGAACATGGCTGACGTGGGCAGCAAGCGCCTACCCGAAATTCTGGGTCAAGCAGAAATAAAGGCAAAGCAGATCTTCGATACGAGCAAATACACGGTTCAGTTTACAGGCACTAGTGTCACGTTCCTGGAAGGCACCAGTTTCATAATTAACGGTTTGACTGAAAGTATTCTTTGGGCCTTCCTGTTCATCGCTTTCTGCATGCTTTATTTGTTCAGGTCTTTAAAAATTCTCTTTGCCTCCCTGATACCGAATATTATACCATTAATAATTACCGCTGGCTTAATGGGCTGGGTAGGCATTCCGCTTAAACCTTCTACAGTTCTCATTTTTAGTATTGCACTAGGTATTGCCATTGATGTCACTATACGATTCCTGGTCAATTACAAGCAGGAATTAGAAGGGGATCTTGAACCAAAGCAGGTCGTCATTGCCACCATTCATAAAACCGGGAATAAGCATATTATATACCTCAATGGTTTTGATCGCAGGCTTTGTGATCTTCTGCTTCAGTAGCTTCGGCGGTACCAAGGCACTGGGGTGGCTAACCTCCTTAAGCCTTGTGCTGGCTACTCTTACGAACCTTGTACTCCTGCCTGCCCTGCTCATTTCATTGGTGAGAAAAAGGAAGAAGTGAGCAGCAATTGGAAGTAAATAACTGTCCATCTATACAGCAATATTTCCGTTTATACTTATATTGCAAATCGCATTTTTGTTCAACTAAAACACACGCACATGAGAAAACATCTCCTTTTATTGGGGGGACTGCTGCTATTGTATTCCTCTCTTCTCGCCCAATCCCGAACTATTACCAGGAAAAATTTCAGACGATTCCGGAGTACCTATTCCAAACGCTACTATCCTGGTTAAAGGTTCCTCAACCGGAACAACCAGTGATGGTAATGGAAGTTTCAGGTTAACGGTTCCGACCAATGCGAAGACACTGGTGATTTCATCAGTGAACTATGCATTGAAAGAAGTTTCTATTGAAAACCAATCTGAGATCAGCATCGTGCTCAGTAAAAAGGAAGAAACCATGACAGAGGTAATTGTCACTTCCTTTGGTATGAAGAGAGACAAAAAGACCCTTGGTTATTCAACCCCAACCATCAAGGGAGAGGACCTTACGGCTGTAAGGAATTCTAATATCACCAATTCCCTGGTTGGTAAGGTAAGTGGAGTAAGGACCACAGGACCAGGTGGAAGCTTTACCGGGTCAGCAGTCCTCATCAGGGGCTTTACATCTATGACCGGCGGCAGCCAGCCACTATATGTTGTTGATGGAATTCCAATTGACAATAGTGGTGGTGGAGCGGCTCTTCAAACGGGAACTACTTCTTCAAACAGAGTTGTAGATATTAATCCTGATGATATTGAATCAATGACTGTATTAAAGGGAGCTGCTGCTACTTCTTCATACGGTTCAAGAGGTGCCGGCGGTGTGATCCTTATCACAACCAAGAGAGGCAGAAAGGGAATGAAGAATGCTATTGAAGTCAATAGTTCCTATAATATCGTTCAGGCAAACCGGATCCCTGAATTTCAAAATGAATATGGCCAGGGTGTATCAGTTGCAGGTACCGGCGGCGCGCGTGTTGCCAGTCTTATACTGAATTCTTCTTCCTCATGGGGACCAAGAATCGCTGGCCAACCCTATACTGACTTCTATGGAAAGTCCACTACACTTCAGGCATATCCGAACAATGTAAAGGATTTGTTCGAGACAGGTTTTGGTGTTCAGAATACTATTAGTTTCAGAGGAGGTTCAGATAAAACAGATTATAGAGTTGCCTATGGTAATACCCAGGAGACTTATGTAATTCGTGGGAACAGGCTCAGAAAAAATAATCTGACACTCAACGTGAACTCCGATGTCACATCTAAGCTTACAATCGGAACTTCTATCATATTCAATAATACAGGTTCCAGAAGAACTCAGCAAGGAAACCAATTGTCAAACCCTGTATTCAGATCATACTTCATTCCCAGAAGTTATGACCTCACAGGTTCTCCTTATTATGATGCTGCAGGTAACCAATCTTTTTATGGTGGTGAGGACAATCCTTACTGGAGCATCGACAATGTGCGTTATGACGATGAGGTAAACCGTGTATTTGGAAACGTAAACCTTAAATACAAATTCACAAGTTGGCTAGACGCTGATTTGAAAGTTGGAACTGATTTCTATTCTTTCAGATCACATGGCTTTGATGAAATAGGAATTCGCGGAGGTGGTAATACCAACTCAGGTGGTGTTGGCGGTGTGACTGAAACAAGAAACACGCTACGAAACCTTGGATCTTATTTTACTCTTAATATGAACAAACGTTTCGGATCATTTGGAGTAACTGCTACAGTGGGAAATGAAATGATCGATAATAACAGCTATACCGCAACTGTAACAGGAATTACCCTGAACGTGAAGGGATTTGACCAGATGAAAAATGCCACCACTTTTACTCCAACATTTGGAAGTAGCAGGCAAAGGATCATCGGATTATTTGCTGACGTAGCAGTTGATTTCAATACCTGGCTTACATTGAATGTGAAGGCCAGAAATGACTGGGCTTCTACCCTACCTGCAGCAAACAGATCAATCTTTTATCCTGGCGCGGCATTGAGTGCAGTTCTTACTGACGCGATACCGTCACTCAAGACTGACTTCGTGAATATGCTGAAGCTAAGGGCTAACTGGGGTAAGGTTGGTCGCGGACCTGGCCCATATAATACGGATAATTACGCAATTCAGGGCGCGCCAGGAGATGGATTTGGGCCTGTCGTGAGATATCCATTTAATAACCTCCTTGGTTATACGATCAGCAACGGAGCTGGTAACCCTGAATTAAAACCTGAGTTCACAACAGAATGGGAAATCGGTACAGAAATAAATCTCTGGAATAACAGGATCATGATTGATGCCGGTTACTATCAGAGAAAGTTGACAGAAGGTTTATTCCCGGTTCCATATTCTGCTTCTTCAGGAATTACTTCAGTTTTCAGGAATGCAGGTGAAATTGATACAAAGGGAGTTGAACTTGGGTTGACCATTGTTCCTGTAAAATTGACCGATTTCACATGGAGTATATCTGCAAACTACACCCAATTCAAATCAAAGGTTACCAAGCTTGCTCCTGGTGTATCAGTGATCACCCTGGCAGGATTTGTAACACCTAATATCCGCCACGTACAAGGGGAAGAATTTGGTGTGATCTATGGTAATAAATATCAGACTGATGCTCAAGGCAGGCTGTTGTTGAATGCAACTACCGGACTTCCATTGCCAACACAGGATGTGTTCAAGATCGGAAATCCAAATCCGAAGTTCACAATGGGTATTACCAATACTTTGAGCTTTAAAGGATTTGTATTTGATGTATTGCTCGATATCCGTGAAGGTGGTGATATCTATTCCAGGAACATAGCTGATTTAAGAAGAAATGGAGTAGTTATTGAAACTGCGGAATTGCCAAGACTTGACAAAGACAATATCACTTATTTGAAGAATTATCAGTTTGTTGGCGTGGATGTAAACGGAGCAGGAGTCAATGTTCCAATTACAGCAGAACAATACTGGGGCAATACTGGCAAATATGTTGCAGCTGAAGGTTATATAGTCAGCACCTCCTGGGTAAGGATTCGTGAGGCCAATCTCTCCTACAGAATACCAGCGAACATTACAAGCAGGACTCCATTTGGAGCTATAGAGCTGGGCATCTTTGGAAGGAATCTTTTCATATGGTCGCCTGACTACCCACACCTTGATCCAGAACAGAATGTTCTTGGCTCTAGCAATTTTGCCGGATTGGAGTTTAATGCAAGTCCGTCAACTCGTACACTTGGGGTTAACCTTCGACTGACATTTTAATCATACACATCAAAACAAGAAGTATGAAACAATCGATCAAAATAATTTTATTTCTATTGCTGGCGGGTTCTTTCTCGTCCTGCAAAAAATACCTCAACATCAACCAGGACCCGGATAACATTCTGGAAGACCAGGTTCCAATTGGATTGTTGTGGACCAACGTTACTACAGCAACAGGGTTTTCAGGTGGCAGTGATCTTATGAGATATGGAGCACTTGTTACTCAGCAACTTTCAGGACAGACAACGGGCGGTGAAACGCAAACACAGGCCTTTGAGAAATACCTGATCCAGTCTGCCGATGTAAACAATCTCTGGGTATTTCTGAATGCTACTCACCTGAATGATATTGAGGTGATCATTCGCAGAGCTACCGAAACAGGTTCCCCACATTATTCCGGTGTGGCAAAAATGATGAAGGCATATATCTACCAGTTGATGGTGGATGCCTGGGGAAATGTTCCGTTTTCCGAAGCCCAGCAAACAACTGCAAACCTTTTTCCAAAATATGATGATGGTGCGCAGGTTTACAAGGATATCATCAGGCTCCTGGATGAAGGTATCGCGGAGGTGAACAGTGCTACCTCAGCCCTGTCTCCCGGCGCAAATTCAACTATATATACCGGAGCTTTTGCTACAAGGAAGGCTAACTGGATAAAATTTGCGAATACGCTTAAGCTCAGAGTTTATCTTCATTATTCTAAACTAGACAAGCCATTCCTGGTTAGCCAAATGACAGCTCTGGTGAATAGCAGTGCAACTTTCATGGCAAGTAATGCAGATAATTTTGAAACACCTTTCTTTAATGCGGCCAACCGTCAGAATGCAATTCATCAGTTTGAACTTAATCGTACTAATTATCTCTTCCCAAATAAGTTCATGGTGGACATGATGAATACCAAGGTTGATCCAAGAAGACCATTTTATTTCACGCAATTTCCTGCAGGTTCTGGTCTTTATGCAGGGGCAAAAGCAGCAGATCCGGTTTCTCAGAAATATTCACGCATTCATACCTATCTCAGGGGAGCCACCCTTACTGTTGGAGCAGCAAGAGCAGATGGTTCATATGATCCAACCGGTACAAATTCAATCACCTATGCAGGTGACGCACCAAGCAGGATGCTGACATTTGCTGAATATAATTTCATTCGCGCGGAAGCAGCATTGTATGGAGTGCCCGGTGATGCACAAACTTTCTACCAGGAAGGTATTCGTGCATCAATGCAGAATGCTGGGGTAGCTGCGGGAGACATCACTACCTATCTTGCGGCAAATGGAACTTTGACAGGGACCACTGAGGATAAATTGAAAAAGATCATTGAAGAAAAGTATATAGCCTCCTATGGGGTTGTTTTAGAACAGTGGACTGACTGGAGAAGAACTGGATATCCAGCTATTTCTCTGGTTTCTAATGCTATACTTACTGGAATTCCAAGATCTCTTCCTTATGCTCAAAGCGAAATAGATCTAAATCCTAACGCTCCCAAGCAAAAAACAAATATTCTGGAAAGAGTATTCTGGGACAAGTAGTTCTTATATGTACTCGCTAGTAGACGGCCCGCCAAATGGTGGGCCGTTCTTTTTACACGAATTACTCGAATTAGGAACGAATTAAGGCGAATTGCACTGAGTCTATTTAAATTAGATTTCTGACCGGAGCTGGCTAAAAAAAAGGCAAAAAAAAGCTCATAATTCGAGTAATTAAATAAAATTCGTGTAATAATGTTTGGTATTTCCGGTCTACGCAGCATGCTCAAGACCCGGATTGTCTAACGTTTTTTTAGAAGTCACACTAAAGCTAACAACGCATGAGAAAAGTTCTACTCCTGTGGGTATGTTGTTTATTCACATGCCTGCAACTCTTCGCACAATCCAAATCAATTAAGGGTGTAGTTAAAGATGAAAAGGACCAATCGGTTCCTAATGCAACTATCCTGGTCAAAGGCACCACGATAGGAACAAGCACAAAGGACGATGGTAGTTTTTCATTTGTAATACCCGGCACCGCAAGAGTGCTTGTGATCTCCGCGGTTGGAATGGTTCAGATGGAAATCAATATTGGCAACAGAACTGAGTTTGCCATTCAGTTGAAATCCGTTGACAGATCACTTGAAGAAGTGGTAGTTGTTGCGTATGGAACTATGAAGAAAGAAGCATTGACTGGTTCTGTAGGAACCATCAAGGCCGATCAAATTCAGAGACGTCCAATCGCAAACATAACCGGTGCAATTGAAGGTGCAGTACCAGGTGTTGTAACTACAACAGCAAATGGACAACCGGGTTCCGGGCTTTCCATTCGTGTAAGAGGATTCGGTTCTATAAACGCATCTTCAGAACCACTTCTGGTTGTAGATGGTATGCCATATGTCGGAGGAACTTCTAATATCAATCCTGACGATGTAGAAAGCATCACAGTATTGAAGGATGCTTCTGCGAGTGCGCTCTATGGTTCCCGCGCGGGCAATGGTGTGTTGATCATTACAACCAAGAAGGGACAGAAAGGAAGAAATAGTATTTCCGTGAGAGCCATGCAGGGAGTAGCCACAAGAGGCCTTGCTGAATATGAAAATATCGATGCGTTTCAATACTATCCCATCATGTGGGAAGCATACAGGAATAGCCTTGTCTACCCTGTGAGTGGAACTGCAATTCCAATCGATACCGCTAATAGGCTTGCGACAGGATTGTACGCTCGCAATGGTGCAGGATTGCAGGTATATCAGACAAGAACCTTCTCCGATATAAGTCAAATACTTGGATATAATCCTTTCAATGTTGCCAGGACTACCATCGTGGGTGTTGATGGCAAATTGAATCCTAATGCGCAATTAATCTACGGTGATGATCTTGACTGGACAAAGGAGCTAATGACAAATCGCATGAGGAAAGATTACAGCATCAACTTCAATGGTGGGGCTGATAAATCAGACTATTTCTTTTCTCTGGGATATGTTGATGAAGGAGGGTATACATTGAATACCGATTTTGAAAGATATTCTGCAAGATTGAACGTAAATGTTCAACCAAGAGAATGGCTTAAAACCGGGCTTAATATTTCCGGAAACTATACACTTTCCAATACGGCCAGAGATGCTGGTAGCACAAATTTTGTGAATCCATTTTTCTTCTCCCGGAACGTTGGCCCAATCTACCCGGTATATGCTCACGATATGACTACGGGAGCCTATTTACTTGATGGTACGGGACAGAGATTTTGGGACCTTGGAAATATGGGAGGATCTCTGGGTGTACCTAGCAGACCAAGTGGTGGATTTGCCGGAAGACACGCATTGGGAGAAACAACTTTGAACGAACAGATATTCAGAAGAACAGTAGTTAGTGCAAGAAATTATGTAGATATCACCTTCCTGAAAAATTTCAAATTCACAAATAATCTTGCTGTTGATTTTCAGAATCAGGCCGACAATTCTTATGAAAATACAGTTGTGGGTGATGGTGCTCCGGGAGGAAGAAGCAGAAGAGCAGCAGCATCATCAACCGGGTTCCTTGCAAGTCAATTATTGACCTATGGAAGAACATTAGGAAGTCATCGTTTTGATGCATTAGTGGGTCACGAAAGTTTCAACAATCTGGAAACAGACGTGAATGGTTTCAAACAAGGTCAATCACTTTCAGGAAATACAGAACTGGGAAATTTTACAACGATAAACTCAGTAGGTTCTTCTCAGGACAAGTATAGAATTGAAAGTTATCTCTCCAGATTGAGTTATGATTACGATGGAAGATATTTCGCTTCTGCAAGTATAAGAACTGATGGAAACTCACGATTTGCAGAAAAATCCAGGTGGGGTACTTTCTGGTCAGTAGGTGCTGGCTGGAGACTGGACCGCGAAAAATTCATGGGCAAAATTGGCTGGATAGATATGCTGAAACTAAGGGGATCTTATGGTGTGGTTGGAGTTGCTGACGGAATCGGCTTCTATGCATATCAGGGATTGTATGTTTTCGCGAATAATGCAAATGAACCAGGCATTGTGCAGAGCCAGACGGCCTTCCTCAATGAAGATCTGACCTGGGAAGTGAACACGCAATCTGATGTTGGAATTGATTTCGCTTTATTCAAAAACAGGATCAGTGGTTCGATTGAATACTTCAACCGTGTTTCCAGTGATCTGTTATTCGCAGTTCCGCAGCCTCTTTCAAGCGGTGCGCTAACTATCAACCAGAACACAGCTACGATGTATAATCGCGGTATTGAAGTTCAACTAAGCGCTGATGTAGTAAGGACAAAGAACGTAATCTGGAATAATACATTCAATGTATCAACCCTTACAAATAAGATAACAAAGATGCCAGATGCGGTTCCTGAATTTGTGACGGGAACAAAGAAATATTCTAAGGGCTCGTCTGTTTTCGATTACTGGCTTCGCTCTTATTATGGAGTTGATCCCTCAGATGGTTCTGCTTTATATTGGAGTGCTAACAATAGCACAACAGCTAACAGAAGGGTTATCACAAACAAGAGCGGCGGAACCGATACTGTGACAACAAATTCAAACAACGCGTTGATCGAGTATCATAGTTCAACTATTCCTGACCTGTACGGAAGCTTTTCAACTTCAATAACCTTTAAACAGGTTACTGTAAGTGCTTTATTCACATTCCAGGTGGGAGGTAAAACTTATGATGGACTTTATCAGTCACTAATGAGCCAGGGAAATTATGGTGGCGCATTGCATAAGGATATTCTCAACAGGTGGCAGAAACCAGGTGATGTAACCGATGTTCCAAGAGTAGACGCAGGAAGGGCAACAGATTTCAACGCTCAATCTTCAAGATGGCTAGTTGATGCGTCATATTTGAACATCAGAAGTCTGAGTGTTGTTTACACCTTACCACCCGCAGTACTATCGAAATTTAAACTGTCAAATACACAATTCTTCGTATCTGCAGAAAATCTCGCATTCGTATCAAAGAGAAAAGGCATGAACAACCAACAGGCTTTCTCAGGTGTTACTTCAAATGCATACCCACCTGCAAAAATAATTTCTGCAGGCCTTACTCTAAATCTTTAAACTTTTAGAAATGAGAAGCTATAAATATATAATTGCGTCAGTGTCCTTCACCATTTTACTAATGGGGACGGCATGTAAAAAAGAATTTTTGGAAACCTTTCCCACCACTGCAGTTTCTGCAGACGAAGCTGTAGCATCAACTAAGAATGGGTATGCAGCTTTGAACGGGATTCACAGGATCATGTATGTTCAATATGATCAGCAAGGTGAAGCTGGAGAGGGTTCGAACAATATTTTCAGAGATCTGATGGGAGAAGATATCGTTTATCCTTTGTCAAATGGAAGCACTGGCCTTATTGGCTGGATGCAGTGGACCACTCCAAGAAGTGTAAGCAGTGTAGACCTTCGGTATGTTTATCGTTATTACTACCGCATCATTGCCAATGCAAATATTCTGATTGCGGGAATCGACAACGCTGAGGGTCCTGATGCTGACAAGAAGATCATCAAAGGACAAGCATTGGCATACAGAGCCTGGGCGCATTTTCAACTCGTTCAAATGTGGGGGAAAAGGTATGATGCAGCTACAAAGCCAAACACTCAACTTGGTGTTCCGCTTTTGTTAGAAAATACTCTTGAAGGGCAACCAAGAGCTTCTGTTGAAGATGTATATACGCAGATCAATAAAGACCTTGATGATGCATTGGGAATGCTGGCTGGTTACACACGAACTGGATCAGCAGCTAAATCAAATTTGAATGTGAATGTTGTAAGGGGAATTAAGGCAAGAGTAGCAATGAATCAACAAGATTGGGAAACTGCTGCAGTAAACGCAGCCGCTGCGAGAGCCGGATATCCTCTAATGACTAATTCGGAATATCTCTCGGGGTTTAATAATATTACTAACCAGGAATGGATCTGGGGTAGTCGTCAGATTGATGATCATAACACTTTCTTCTATTCATATTTTGCTTACATCTCTGCTAATTTCAATTCAACAGTTCTCAGAACACAGCCAAGGGCAATTAATGCAAATCTTTGGAATGCAATTCCGGCCACAGACATAAGAAAGCAATGTTGGGACCTCACCGGTGCAACAGTTCCAATTCCACCGGGCGGTGCGAGAGTGCCTTATCAGAATAAAAAATTCCTCGCAAAGAGCGATGCATTAAGTGTAGGGGATGTTCCGTATATGCGCGCCGCTGAAATGTACCTGATAGAAGCTGAAGCAAGAGCAAGGCAAGGTCAAAGCGCTGCTTCACAAACAGCTCTATTTAATCTTGTGAAAAACAGGAATGCAAGCTATGTTCAATCAACCAATACTGGTCAGGCCCTGATAGACGAGATCATGTTTCATAGAAGAGTTGAACTCTGGGGTGAAGGATTCAGGTACACTGATCTGAAACGCCTGAATTTACCATTGAACAGAAACGGAATTCCAAATCATATCGCTTCCTTGATAAGGATATTTGATGTTCCTGCTGGTGATAAACAATGGGAATTTGTTTTCCCGCAGGATGAACTTGATACGAACAAAAAAGTTGTGCAGAATCCGTTGTGAGGATGAAGAGGTTTGAATGTTTGATTGTTTGAATGTTGTTTTCGCAAAGTTCCTGGCGTACCCTTGCGCCTTTGTTTTTTTGCTGTAAATTTCTTTCAACCAATCAAACTTTTCAAACTTGCTTATGGAAGTAATTCACTCAATTTTCTTTCAAGTTGCTCGCCTCTTAATCCTTCGGCGATAACTTTCCCGGAAGGATCAATCAAAATATTATAGGGAATTCCGTCAAACTGAAAGAGTTCAACAGCCTTGCTGTCCCAATATTGCAGATCGCTTATGTGAGTCCAGTTCAACTGATCGGCAGCAATTGCCTGGATCCAATCTTCTTTGTTACTATCAATAGATACGCCCAGTATAGTGAAATTTTTCTGTTTGAATTGATTGAATGATTTGACCAGGTTTGGATTTTCGATCCTGCATGGCCGACACCAACTTGCCCAAAAATCAACCAACAAATATTTTCCGCGGAATGATGAAATTGAAACAAGATTACCATTCACATCAGGCAGACTCAGTTCAGGAGCCTGTTTACCCGTCCAGATATTTTGTTTGGACTGGTATTCCTGCTGCCTTTTTTGCATCTCGGCCATCTGTATCTGCTTGGCATCATAATCCTTTTTCATTGACGTCACACCAGAATGATCCGGGAATTTCTTGACAATCTCGTTCAGGTTCATTTCAAATTCCTCCCTGGTAAATGAACGTGATGCCCACCCAAGCACCACCAGTGCAACCGCAGGATGCTTTGTTTTAGAAATAAAATTCTTAATATAATTATTTAGTTCTTCAATCTGTTTGTTCTTTTCCATGGTAGATGCAAGTATGGAACTATCTGTCCCGCCCAGGCTCTTCAAACTATCCATACGGGCAAATGCATTGTTCACTTTAAGGCGATGCACATTATACTGGGTAGCAAACTCCTTCATTTCCTCTGAAGCCAGGGAGCCTTTGGTCGTATAATAATTATCCTTTTTTGCGAGATCTACATTTACATCAATCGAATTCACATCATTACTTAACAAAACAATTAAGCCATTATCAAAAACCAATTCATAAACACCCTCATCTTTTCCATCACCATGTAATTCAAAAGTTCCCTGATTACCGTTCAATGTTGCTGAATCCAGGATAACAGGTGTGTTAGTGGTGCCAAAAGGAATCTCATACAGGTATAACTTTCGAACTGGGGCAGGAGCCGCGGTGTCTCCTGAATGGTTCATTGAAACAGGATGCTCCGCATTGGTGTATTTACCCGTTACAGTAAACTTATCATCTTTATCCTTGCTGTTGCAGGATGAAACGATGGTGATAATGACAAGTATGAAAAGCAATTTCTTCATCAGCATATAATAAATACGTTCACTTTATTGATTAAGTTTCTCCAGGAGTATATCATTAACAAGTTTTGGATCAGCCTTACCCCTGGATATTTTCTTTACTTCTCCTACAAACAAACCTATTAAGCCTTTTTTACCCTTCCTGTACTCTGCAACTTTTTCGGGCAAATTGTTCAGAGCCGCCTCAACCCATTCGTTCACTTGTCCAGAATTGGATACCTGGTTCAGATTCAACTCAACTATCAGTCCAGATGGTGCCTTCAGTGGCTCCTTAAATAAGGCTGGTAATAATCTTGAAGACGCCATTGAAAAGTTTATCTGGCCTTCGTCAACAAGTTTTATTATAACAGCCATTGATTCAGGAGGTATTTCCAATTCACCGAAATCCTTTTTAAGATCATTCAAAATGGAACGAACCGGCCCTAACAGCAAATTTGCGATTCCCTTGTAATTGGACGAATACTTGACCATGTGTTCAAAGTATTCAGCGATTGAACGATCATCTGCAATTTGACGTGCATCATAATCTGACAACCGAAATTGTTCAACATATCTAATTGCGAGCTTCTCTGGTAACTCAGGTTGATTTTCTCTTATTCTCTCCAATAATTCATCAGTTACAATAAACGCTGGAAGATCAGGATCAGTGAAATAGCGGTAATCATTTGCTTCTTCTTTGGTTCGTAAAGAGAAGGTTATGCCGGAATCAGCATCAAAACTACGCGTCTGCTGAATTATGATTTGTCCGTTCTCTAACATCTCAATCATTCTTTCTGATTCGAATTCAATTGCTTTTCGGACATTCCGCATTGAATTCAAATTCTTGACCTCTACTTTTGTACCCAACCTGGTCTCGCCTTTTTTTCTTACTGAAATATTTGCATCGCATCGCATACTGCCTTCCTCCATATTGCCATCGCAGATTCCCAGAAAGCGAACCATTTTTCTTAATTCGCTTATATAGATAAATGCATCTTCACCTGATCGTAAATCTGGTTCACTCACAATTTCGATTAACGGAACTCCTGCCCTATTAAAGTCGACAGAGCTATAGGCATCTTCTGCATTGTGCATGCTTTTACCTGCGTCTTCCTCCAGATGAATATGATTCAGTCGAATCGTTTTAGGTCCTTCACTGGTGTTTATGTTGACATGACCTCCTTTGCAAATCGGTGTTTCATGCTGTGTTATCTGGTAACCTTTTGGAAGATCGGGATAGAAGTAATGCTTTCGTGCAAAAAAATTCTTCCGTTCTATTTCTGAATTGCAGGCAAACCCCATCCTGATGGCATATTCAATTGCCTTCCTGTTCAACCTGGGTAAGGTTCCCGGTAAGGCAAGCGTGATTGGACTTACATGAGTATTGGGTTCTCCTCCAAACGAGGCTGAATCCCCTGAAAACAGTTTACTATCGGTAAGCAACTGTGCATGTACTTCCAATCCTATTACCACTTCATATTGCTCCTGATTCGTCGCGCCCATAAAGGGCAAAAATACCGATTAATGGGAATTGGGGAGAGTAAACAGGTTGATTGGTTGAATAGTTAATTAGTTGAGTTAGTAATTTCATTGTCAACTGTTCTCGGTTACCTGCCAACGGTCAACGGCACAGATGCCAACCTAGGTTGATTAAAAATGGGGAGCAGCAGATCCGGCATACAACAAGAACGTAAACACCTTGGTGCATTCTGCCCTTCAAATCAGTAATCTGATGTGCGCAGGGCAGGCATTGAATATTAAAATTCTCCCTTTTCGACCTCACCCCAACCCTCTCCACTTCGTGGAGAGGGAGCAGTAATGATTTATTCCCTTTTCGTAAAGCGGAGAGGAAATAATACATCTTATCCCCTCTCCCCGTCCGAACGGCTAGGCCGGGCGGGCTTTGGAGAGGGGTTAGGGGTGAGGTCGATTACCCGCAAAATGAAAAACCCCGGCAAAAGCCGGGGCTCTCCATATTCAATATCAAACTTAAAGAGTTGTTGTCTTCAATTTCTTTGGGATCTTGATCTCTGCTGACTGTGCCTTACCATCCCGGTTGAATTTTATACCAAATGAAGTTTTTTCCTTGGTTTCACGAGCAGCATCTGCGAGAGCATCTGCAGTATTTACAACTTTACCATCAAATTCAGTGATGATATCACCTTCCTTAATTCCAGCCTTTTCGGCTAGTGATTCTTCGGCAACATCCAAAACCTTTACACCCTTTCCGTCTTCAGTATCCTGTGCTCTCAATCCAATACGACCGCGGCCGAATGAATATGAGTATGCGCCATCCAGACCTTTGAAATCGAATTCTCCACCCTGGCCTAAACTATAAACACCAGTATTGGATTTGCCCAACGTTGCAGTAAGATTTTCTTCCTTTCCATCACGAAGGATACTCACTGTAACCTTATCCTCTGGCTTATGTTTTCCAATTGCCTTAGTAACATCATCATGGTCTTCCACTTTCATATCGCCGATCTTGGTAATAATATCACCTTCCTTAAGACCCACCTTGGCTGCAGCGCTTTTAGAAGTGATGTTGGTAATCTTTGCACCTTTGGCTGAGCCTTCTGTAGTAACACCTAAAAAGGCTTTATTTCCAAACATCACGCTCTCCCGAAAAGGAGAAGGAGAGATCATCGCACGAGCGTTACCATCCCAAACTGAAACCCTGTTCTTGCGAACAGAAATATTTTCATCCTCAAAATCTGACATTGGTTTACCATTGACAAGGACTTCATCATCCTTGATCTCAACTGTTACCTTACCACCTTTGTCGCCTTTCCTCTTGATGACGATCTCGTCATAATCGTTCAGCTTATTCTTACTTGCTTTATCTTTTTCCTTTTCTTTTATTTTCTCATCCTGAGAAAATGCCAGAGTGGAAATTGAAAGTGTCAGAAGAATACATGCAGCTGCTTGAAAAAGTTTTTTCATCGCTATAATTTTAAAAATTTTACTACGTTGAATTTCGTAGATCAAATATAGGGAGAAACATCAAATACGAAAAATTTCGGAATTGTTAAAAAAGAGCGAGTTTTCAAAAGAAGCAGAATGTCCTAGCTTAAGAAAGTACTAGAGGTCAATCGTAATAGCTTGTATTCTAATATTTTCCAATTTATGGCTGGCTAAAAATCGCTTTTATTTTATTGATCACAAGTGGGAGATTACTTGCATCCTGGCCCCCGGCTGTTGCTAAGGTTGGTTGTCCTCCTCCACCTCCTTTGATTAATGGAGCCACTTCTTTCTTGATTATAGTGGGAGCATCAATGCCTTTTTCCTTAATCAGGGAGTCCGCTACCATCACGGCAATTTGCGGTTTCCCATCAATCTTCGCGGCTAGAACAACAACATAATTTTCCAATTCGTCTTTCAAATCAAAACAAAGCTTCTTTAAAGCTTCTGCATTCCCGACCTCAACAATTTCACCTATGAAGTTTATTCCATTCAGGTGAAGTTTCTTCTGTATAAGCTCTGCCTTCATCGAACCAAGCTGCATTGCTTCCATCCTTTCCAGTTTTTTTCGCAAATCATTATTCTCGGATTGCAATCCAACAACTGCTTTTGGGAGATCAATGGGATTTTTCAACAGTTCGCGGATCTCAGTAATTTCTCCCGATTGCTTAGAAATAAAATCCTCTGCTGATTTACCGCTTATTGCTTCTACCCTTCTCACACCTGCAGCTACTGCTGATTCATTGAGTATTTTAAAATATCCTAGTTCTCCTGTACGACCCACGTGAGTTCCACCACATAATTCAATTGAATAATTCGGATCGATTAGAACAACCCGCACCATCTCCCCATATTTTTCTCCAAATAATGCCATGGCACCCATCCCTATTGCTTCCGCTCTGGGAAGCTCCCTGGTTACAACAGGAATATTTTCCCTGATCTTTTCATTTACCATGCCCTCAACAATTCGGATTTCTTCTGAGGACATTTTTGCGAAATGAGAAAAATCAAATCTCAGATAATCCGCAGCAACCAAGGAACCTTTTTGGGCAACATGAGTTCCAAGTACTGATCTAAGCGCTGCATGAAGTAAATGCGTGGCTGAATGGTGAATAGCAGTACTTTTTCTCTTGGCAATATCCACTTGTGCTTCCACCTCTGCGTTAATATTCGTCGGAAGCTTATCTGTGAAATGAACGGTCAGATCATTTTCCTTTTTTGTATTCAGCACTTCAATTTTTTCTCCGTCAAAATCAAAATAACCAGTGTCGCCAACCTGTCCCCCACTTTCTGCATAGAATGGGGTTTCTTCAAGCACAAGCTGAACGGCCTGCTTACCCTTTGACGTGATCTTTCGATACCGGGTGACCCGGGACCTTACATTTAATCTTGTGTATCCAACGAAAGTAGACTGGGCTTTATCTGAAAGAATAATCCAATCCCCCGTATCCACAGAAGTTGCTGCCCTACTTCTCTCCTTCTGTATTTGCATTTCCTTACTAAATCCTTCTTCATCGATCTGAAGATTATTTTCAGAGGCGATCAATCTTGTCAGGTCAACTGGAAATCCATAGGTATCATACAATTCAAATACCGCGGCTCCGTTAAGCATTCCAGAAGTTGCAGACCCCTGGATCAACTCATCAATTTTTTTCAATCCTTTCTCTAATGTTCTTAAGAAGGCTTCCTCTTCTTCCTTTATTACTCTTTCCACAAAATCATTCTGGGCTTTCAATTCAGGAAAGACATTTATGAATTGATCTGCCAGTTGCTTAACAAGTAGATGTAGCAAGGGGTTTTTGAATCCCAGGTATGAATAATAATATCGAACCGCCCTTCTCAATATTCTGCGAATCACATAACCTGCTCCTGTATTGGATGGCAATTGCCCATCACTGATCGTAAATGCAATTGCACGAATGTGATCTGCAATTACCCTGAATGCGATATCCCTTTTTCCCTGACCCGCAGTATATTCCTTACCTGTAATTCTTTCAATGGTTGAAATGATTTCGGAAAAAATATCAGTATCATAGTTTGAAGTCTTGCCCTGTATTACTCTTGTCAATCTTTCGAAACCCATACCCGTATCAACGTGACGCGATGGAAGGGGTTCAAGCGATCCATCTTTCAGGCGATTGAATTGAATGAATACATTGTTCCATATCTCAATGACCTCTGGATTATCCCCATTTACTAGTTGATGTCCTGGTATTAATCTTCTCTCTTCATCAGTTCTGCAATCCACATGAATCTCTGTGCAAGGACCACAGGGACCAGTATCCCCCATCTCCCAGAAATTATCCTTCTTCTTAAAAGGCAGGATCCTATCGGCATCTATATATTTTTTCCATTCATTCTCAGCCTCAATATCTCTGGGCAGACGTTCTTTTTCATCGCCCTCAAATATGCTTACATATAACCTATCCTTGGGAATTTTATAAACCTCTGTAAGTAGTTCCCAACTCCACTTGATTGCATCCTCTTTGAAATAGTCGCCAAAGCTCCAGTTGCCCAGCATTTCGAACATGGTGTGATGATAAGTATCCACACCTACCTCCTCCAGATCATTATGTTTACCACTTACGCGCAAGCACTTTTGGGTATCAGCCACACGTTTGCTCACTGGTTCCTTATTTCCAAGGAAATAATCTTTAAACTGATTCATGCCTGCGTTAGTGAACATCAGGGTTGGATCATTCTTAACAACGATAGAAGCTGATGGTACTATCAAGTGACCCTTTGACCTGAAAAATTCCAGGAACTTATTTCTTATTTCGCTCGACTTCATCATAGTTATTCATTCAGCAATTTAGATGCTGTTTCTCCAAACCCGGAGGTATGGATGAGTTATAAGCTTAAGACTATATTTGTAAAATTCCTCCGATGAAATGGCAGATTCGGAATGGTGGCAAAGGTACATATTCCAATCGGTGGATTTCCTTCAACCAATAGCTGATTCTCTATTTAAAAGATTTTGTTTTAGTTTGTTCCCGATCGTGAAAAGTATCAACCGGTAAACCGAAAGTTCCCGTTGCAGGTCAATGAAAAAGATCAAATATTTTTATAATCCTAATACGCTCCGATATGAAAAGCTGGAGACGCCTCTTCGGGTTAAATTACTTCGTGTTCTAGGTTTTCTATCAGCTTCTATTGTTACTGCCTTAATTATTGTTTCTATAGCGTATCGGTTCTTTCCATCGGCCAACGAAAAAAGGCTGATGCAGGACAAAGAATTGATTCAGGACAATTATTCCCTGCTTGATGAAAAACTGAAGAAACTTCAGCAACAGATGGGTGAACTTGAGAAGCGGGACAATGAAGTTTACAGATCAATTTTTGAAGCTAATCCAATACCTGACAGCGCCCGGGCCCGAGAAATGCAACAGCTTAAAGAATTACAGGTGGTCCAGCAGATGAATAACTCAGAATTGACAAATTCCATCGTTGGAAATCTCAATAACCTCACATCCCGAATCAATGCCCAACAGAAATCATATGATGAGATAGCGGGCTTTATTAAAAACAAAGAGAAGCTTCTTGCAAGCACCCCTGCCATTCAACCTGTCAGTAATAAAGACCTCAACAGACTTGCCTCGGGTTTTGGATATCGAATCGACCCGGTTTATAAAACAGTAAAATTCCATGCGGGGCTTGATTTTGCCGCCCCTCTGGGAACACCAATCTACGCAACTGCAGATGGTGTGATCAAGACCGCAGGTAATCTCGGAAATGGATATGGAAACCATGTTGTGATCAATCACGGCTATGGTTATGAAAGCTTGTATGGTCACATGTACCGGATCGCTGTGCAGAATGGAAAAAGAATAAAAAGAGGTGAGGTAATTGGCTATGTCGGCAGTACGGGTAAATCAACAGGACCGCATCTTCATTATGAAGTTCATAAAAATGGAAGACCGCTGGATCCTGTATATTTCTTTTACAATGATCTTACTCCTGAACAATTCGATCGCATCCTGAAAGCGGCGGCTTCAAGTAATCAAAGCCTGGACTAGTCTGAATATTTAACCGCCAGGACGGAAAGGCGCGAAGTTTCGCAAAGCACCTTGCGCAACCTGGCGTCATGGCGTCTTTGCGGTAAATTCTTTTTCCACATATCCACGTATCCTCATGATGCCTACAACAGCCTTTGTATCTTAGCAATCACGAATGAGTATCTTCTCGCAATTACCATTTGAATTCATACTTCCAGAGGTCAGGAATGCTGAACCTTCAGTCAGGGTTCGCATCAAATCTGTCAAAGAAAAGAAAGAGATAATTGATCCCGAGGAAGGTCCAACTGAGAAAATAAAATCTACCAGGGGAAGGCGGCCATTGAAGCAGCTTGAAGTTGAAGCAGAACAAATTGAAATACCGGAAGACGATATTCTTTTTCAAAAACAGTACTATAGTATTGGTGATGTTGCAAAAATGTTTAGGGTAAATACTTCTGTGATTCGGAGTTGGGAAAATGAATTTGATATTATCGAGCCAAAAAAAAATAAAAAAGGGGATCGCCATTTCAGGCCGGTAGATATAAAAAACCTACAGTTAATTCACCAGCTAATCAGGAAGCAGAAATATACACTTGAAGGCGCCAAAGACTATATCAGGAAAAACAAAAAGGCAGCGGAACGTTTTGCGATGATTGAATCCTTGAGGAAGATGAGATCGTTTTTATTGGAAGTGCGGGCCAACCTTTGATTTTCCTTAACTATACCCCGATTCACTTTTAGCTAATTTTGCATCGAAACAAATTCTTCCTATGAAAAAGGTAGTTATTCTGGTCTTCCTCCTTTCAGCAAGTTTCATCAGCTTTTCCCAGGCACAATACGAGGTTTCCAATGATGGAGAAAAAATCCTTAAGGGCATCTTAAGCCGGGAACTGATTTCCAAAGACACTTCCTTCAAATGGTTTGCACAAAACCAGCAGGGTTATTCACCAAAGCCAGAAATTGTTGCAGCTTTGAAGAAGAAAGGATATCACTTCATTGTATTCGGTGGAACCTGGTGTGATGATACCAAATTCATTCTCCCAAAATTTTATTCCATTATAGACGCGGCTGGAATAAGCGATAAAGAAATCTCTCTGTTTGGAGTTGACCGGAATAAAAAAACTCTCGGCTATCTTTCAGAATCACTCTCTGTAATAAATGTCCCTACTTTCATCATCCTCAAGGATGGTAAAGAAATAGGAAGAGTTGTTGAATTCGGAAAAACAGGTCAATGGGACAAGGAAATTGCGGATATCATTGACAAGGATAAGTGATCAAGAGGGCGTTAGGTTTACAATAGATATATCACGTGTAGACATTCTGACCTTCATCTTTTCCATTAGTTCAATCATGGCCAGGTTGATTTCCTGTCTTATCAGATTAAATTCTTCCTGGCTTCCTGCCACAACAAAATATTCAATTGTAAGCACGAAGCCTTCCTTGCTGATATCGGAGAGCAGCAAGGTAAAACTGTCGATATCCTTCTCTCTACTTTTTAATAATTCTTCCAGAGCTTTGATCAATTGTTGAATATCGTTGTATGACGTTTGAGGATGCAATTCCAAAGTTGTAAATGCTCTTCTATGGGTTCTGAGGCTAAGATTGTCCAGGAAGCTATCCACCATCTGCTTATTGGGAACAGTAACAAATGTCTTTTCAGAAGTCCTGATCCTTGTACTTCGAAGGCCAATTTTTTCAACCGTCCCTGTTACGGATTGCACTTTCACCAAATCACCCGTTACAAAGGGTTTATCAAAGAAGATGATAAAGGACGCTATCAGGTTTTCAAGACTTTCCCTGGTTGCTAGTGCAATGGCTGCCGTTGCAATACTGATGCCTGTTACGAGTGAACTTATAGCAAAATTGAAAGCAAGTTTCAGGATCAATAAAACTCCAATAATTACAATTACTACTTTAAAAAAATCTTTGAAGAAAATGATAAGTTGATTATCGCTTTGGTCAGGAGTGAGGTCTGCTCTCCTCTCAAGGATCATTGCTATAAAATCAATTATCCTCAAAAGCAACCATATAAAAGAGAGCAGAAGGATTATTATTGATACCACTTCAATGACCCTGTGGAAGGAAACCTTGTAGATATCAAATTTCAAGACATCAGGAAAATTCAGCTTTTCGAGTGCGATCATTGTTACCAGGATCAATAAAAAGATCTCGAGCGGTTGTACCACCAGGTTGACAAAAGGTTTCTTATCAATTCCCCTTGTGATCTTGTTCACTAGCGGGAATATGAGGCCAGCAAGATATTTAGAAAGATATCGCTTGAAAATAATTACAATTAGTATAACGCCTGCCACTAACAGATACTGTCTGACAGTGTTGTTTAAGTATACCTGGTCAAGAAATTCCTTCATGCTCTGAACTTAGTCGGCAAAAGTACAATGAACGATTTTGATTTAGTTCGAGATTACAAATGTGAGCTGAGGTCGGAAGTCGGAAGTCAGAAGTTGAAGAAGTAAGAGCTATCCTTGCGAAACTTTGCGCCTTAGCGTCCTGGCGGTAAAGTTTATCACAACACTCGATTCACGATTCACGACTCACGTCTCACGGAAAATTCAGGGAGTTGATCTAATAGAATAAACTTGCAATCTTCCACCGAGTAGAATATAAATCTTTTGTTGGGTAATGCGAATCCTGGTAGCATTTTGAAATGCAGAAGGCATGGTTACTTCCTGAAGATCCAGCGTTCCCGGCTGGTATTTCATCAGCCCCTTACCCATTCTGCCATAAAGAGATTTAGAAGCAACGGTGAAATCCCTCCACCCTTTCAACGGCAAATTATTTTTTAGGGATCCATAGTAATCGAAGATATAAACTCCTTTTGCAGGGTCATAGAGGTACACCAATCCATCCTGATCATTTATAAATTCAGGTGAGGGCAATGAATCAAATAAAAGCCTGAAATCATTTGTCTGGTCAACCACTTTTCCTTCCTCACTGATCTTCTTCAATTTTCCGTCCTGTTCATCAAACACCCAGATATTGTTGTCGTAGGCCAGTCCAACCGCCTTTACCTGAAACATATTTTGCTTGCGCAGATCCAATGAATTTCTAACACTTAAGAAACGGTCCAATGATAATACTGTTCCAAAATCCTTGTAATAAAGTAGAATTTTAAGAGGATTGGTTACATCAATTGAGTACAACTGTCCATATCCCCGCACAGCATTGAATACAGCAACGGAATCACCATTGGCGTCTAATTTTTTCAATTGCCCATTTCTGCTAAGGATATAGATGTTCCCCAGGTTGTCAACTGAAAAATCCACTATCTCATAATTAAACTCTCTCTCAAACCTGAAAACAGAATCTACCTGGGCAGTAACACTCAGGGTGCTTATAAAAAATACAAAGGTGAGTAGTCTTTTCATCCTTTTCTTATGATCATAGATTCCTTTTCCTTAAACGGGGTTGTCAGCAATAGATTGCTTCCGTCAAAAACGGCATAAGTGAAGTATGTTATCCAATCTCCCAGATTGATATATCTGCTTTCTCCATTCAATCTGAAATCGATAGGCAGGTGTCGGTGTCCAAAGATCAGGTAATCGTAATATTCTCTTTCCAGGACTTCCTTTGAATAAATTATTAGCCATTCCTTTTCTTCTCCCAGGAAAATTTCTTCATGCTTCCCCGTTGCTTCACGACTGCGTTTGCTGGAAAAATTTGCGAGTCCCATTCCAATATATGGCGGCAGGATCCCAAACAACCACTTACATACAGGATTTCTGAAAAGTTTTTTCATGGCTTTATAGCCATGATCTCCCGGACCAAGTCCATCACCATGGGCGACCAGAAATTTCTTTCCATTGAATTGGAACTCATTCGGACCGAAATAAACTTTGATGTTAAGTTCCTTCTGGAAATAATCCTTCATCCACATATCATGATTTCCAACAAAAAAATGGATTGGAATACCGGCATCGGTGATCTCTGCAAGCTTGCCCATTAATCTTACATGGCCTTTTGGAACCACCTTTCGGTATTCATACCAAAAATCAAACATATCACCCACGATAAAAATCTCGGCAGCATCCTGCTGAATCTTATCCAAAAAATCCACTATGATTTTCTCTCGCTTAAGACTGGATTCAAATTCCGGGGCGCCCAGGTGAAAATCTGAAAGGAAGTATATTTTTTTGCCTTCAGGCAGTTGCATTGGTGGGCATTTTCATTTCGAATTCAAATTATTCACAAGAAGCACAAAGAAGTTCTTGTGAATCTTTGCGTCCTTCCGTCTTTGGTTAAACACTATCATCAACAAGGAAACAATAAACTTCTTTAGGTCCGTGTACACCTACAACCAGGGTTTTTTCTATATCTGCCGTTCTACTTGGACCAGTTGCAAAGGTTATGAAGGAAGGAAACTTATTTCCGTATTTATTTTTCATCAGTTGAAGTGCGTCCTTTACATCATACACCATTTGGCTGGAGGATGCTATGCAGATATGGATGGGTGCATACACACTAACTGTTCGTCCGCTTTCCTGTGCGGTTGACATCATGATGGATCCGGTTCTTGCTACAAGAGCTTCGCAGGTTGTTATTGCTGCCTCACAATCTGCTAGTGGTGAATCGCAGAAATTGTCAAACATATTTTTTTGAAGCATTGCTTTCAACGCAGGTTCATGGCAAATGATCTTTGACCATTTTTGGGTAGAGGCCAGTAAATTCAACTGGGCTGCAAGTTCTGCCTGATTCAAACAATAGATGAATCGACCGAGTAGGCTATTAAAATGCTGGGCGAATTCTACTTCCAGTGGTTGTTCAGGAGCATGAAAAATATTGCTGTTTCCCTCTGCCTGTGGAAATGGCAAAGGCGTTGATTCGCTCAACGCCTGCCTTATTTTTTTCAGAATATTTTCTTTCGCGGGTGAAATATTCATGAGCGTAATTAGTATTACACGGGTTTCACCTGTTCGTCAGTTGGGACCGGACTCCCTTCGGATCCATTATCCAATGGGTGGGCCGGATGCAATGGTGGATTATCGTGAACAACATCTGCTGGTTTCTTTTCTTCATACGGTCTTTTGCCGATCAGGTTCTCTACATCACTCTGGAAAAGAACTTCCTTGATGAGAAGCGCCTCTGCAAGTTTTTCCACCTTATCTTTTTTCTCATTAAGAAGACCCTTTGTAAACACGTATGCTTCATCAATCAGCTTCCTTACTTCCTCATCAATCATTTTAGATGTTTCCTCTGAGTAAGGTTTGGTAAATGATTGTTCAGCAGAAGGATCAAAGAAGCTCACGTTACCAACCTTATCGTTCATTCCGTAAACAGTAACCATCGCATAAGCCATCCTGGTAATTTGTTGCAGATCGTTCTGTGCGCCGGTAGAGATCTTATGGAAGAAAATATCCTCGCTGGCTCTTCCACCAAGCGTCATACATATCTGGTGAAATAACTGGTCTGTATTATACAGATACTGTTCCTTAGGTGTATACTGCGCGTATCCAAGTGCAGCAACTCCTCTTGGAACGATCGTCACTTTCAACAATGGATATGCGTGCTCCAGGTACCAACCGCAAATGGCGTGTCCTGCTTCATGATAAGCGATGATTCTTTTTTCATCTGGCGAAATGATCTTGCTCTTTTTCTCCAACCCGCCAATTACACGGTCGATGGCATCCTGGAAATCTTCCATTTCAACTCCCGCTTTTCCTTTCCTCGCGGCTATCAAAGCTGCTTCGTTACAAACATTGGCAATATCAGCTCCGGCAAATCCGGGTGTTTGTTCTGCCAGTTTGCGAATATCAACCCGATCAGAGATTTTGATCGGCTTCAAATGCACTTTAAAAATTGCCTCGCGACCTTTCATATCAGGCTTGTCTATTGATATCTGCCTGTCGAACCTTCCTGGTCGCAACAATGCTGTATCCAGCACGTCTGGCCTATTGGTTGCTGCCAGAACAATGATTCCGCTCTCTCCACTAAATCCATCCATCTCAACCAGTAACTGATTAAGCGTGCTCTCACGTTCATCATTGCTCATGATGGCGTTCTTTCCTCTTGCTCTTCCAATCGCGTCTATCTCATCAATAAAGATGATACAGGGAGCTTTCTCCCTGGCCTGTTTGAAAAGATCTCTTACACGGCTTGCACCAACTCCCACAAAAAGTTCAACAAAATCAGAACCACTCATACTAAAGAAAGGCACTTGTGCTTCTCCGGCCATTGCTTTCGCAAGAAGAGTTTTACCTGTTCCTGGAGGACCAACTAAAAGAGCGCCTTTTGGAATTTTTCCTCCAAGGGAAGTATATTTTTTAGGGTTTTTCAGGAAGTCAACAATTTCCATCACTTCAACTTTCGCTTCATCCAATCCAGCAACATCATTGAAGGTGATACTAACTTTTGTTCCTTTATCGAACAGTGTAGCTCTTGACTTACCGATATTAAAAATGCCTCCAGGTCCGCCACTTCCACCGCCAGCTCCACCCATCTTACGCATGAGCATGATCCAGATCAGCACAATGATCAGAAGCGGTATTAAAAAGTTCAAAACAGGGGCAAACCATTCGCCTTCAGTTTCAACAATCTTGTTTACTTCAGGAAGCTGAGGATTCTTTTCATAGAATTTCTGAATCTCACTTGAGAAGACCTCAGGCTTTTCAACTGCAAATTGAAAATGCGGTCCCTTATCTGTTGCATTCGGCCAGCCCTTGGCAAGTTTGTCGCGATATTCCGGCTTATTGACTGCACCAGGTTTTAGATAAACTCTGACAAGGTTTTTGTTAGTAATGACTATTATCTTATCAACATCTTCCTTCAGGAGCATCTCTTTGTAATCATTCAATGAGATTTTTTTTGCATCCGCAGAAAAAGGACTGAAGAAATTTATGCTGACGAGAATAGCAGCGATTATACCCCATACCCAATAAATATTGAATTTAGGCCCGCGACGTGGAGTCTCACCATCTTCCCGCTGCGGCTTATTCCTGTAACGGGGAAAATTATCATTTGGTTTTAAATCATCCTGTGGCATCTGTGTTATTCCTCAAAAGTTTTAAATGAAAGGATATACTCCTTCCTGGCATTACTCATTAATTGTGCTCATCCAGAGCGGCATCACTCCACATCTCTTCCAGTTTATAGAACTTCCTGGACTCAGGAAGCATAACATGTACTACAATGTTTACATAGTCGATCAAAACCCACTGCAAGGCATGTATACCTTCGTGTTTATAGGGTTTCTCCTCACAGGCATCTTCTACATGGGCTTCTACATAATCAGCAATAGCCTTGACCTGGGTACTGCTGCCGGCTTCGCAGATTATGAAAAAGTCAGCCACAGCCTCTGGAATCTTTCTAAGGTCAAGGGATACAATGTTAGTACCCTTTTTCTCCTGTATCGCGTGGATTATTGCTTTAAATATTCTAGAATTCTTTGTTAACCTTCCTACACCTGAACGTTTACGGGTAGCTAACATGCTCAATTGTTCCAATAATCAATAAATTTTTTGTGAATAATTAATTGCAGACAGGTAGGTTGGGTTATATGATCAGGAAGTACCAGCAAATTATTACCATCGCAGCTTGTGTGGGCTCCTTGTTTTACTTGTCCGGTACATATCATTTACAGCCTGATCTATATTTGTTCAAAAATAAGAATCTTTTGCCACTTGACTCAGTAAACGGCCCAATAGGCGTGCCCTTCATTGAATTAGACAAGGTTGACAGCACCAACAACTATGCCATGGGACAGGTACATGAAGGATTGGCAAGTCATGGCCAGACCTACTTCGCTCACCAGCAATTTGCAGGAAAGGGCCAACGGGGTAAGGAATGGATCTCCGATCCTGGCGAAAATATTATCATGAGCGTAGTAATTCATCCAAGCTACCCCAACAATTCACAACCATTTCTTCTCAGTGCCCTGGTATCCCTTTCCTGCCTCGACTTGTTAAAAAGCAAAGCATCTGATTTCTTTACAATCAAATGGCCCAACGACCTCTATTGGGGTGACAGAAAGACAGGAGGAATTCTGATTGAAAATATCTATCGGGCATCCCTATGGCAAAACGCGATTGTTGGGATTGGAATCAATGTAAACCAAATGGATTTCCCTCGCACCAATTTGAATGCTACTTCACTTAAGCAAATCACGGGTTCTACCTGGGACCCTCTTGATCTGTCGAAGGAATTATGCAAGAAGCTTGATGCGAGATACAATAGTAGCAAAGGCCTAAATCCTGTCAAATTAATTGAAGAATACAATCGATCACTTTTCAGGAAAGATGAAATCGTTCGTCTTCGAAAAGGAAACATAGTTTTTGAAACGAGAATTGTAAGAGTGAATACTTCTGGTCAATTGATCACCCGGGATTCAATAGAGAGGGTTTTTGAATTTGGAGAGGTGGATTGGATACTTTGATATTATCAGGGATCTGTTATCTCTCTTCCTCCGCCTGCCTCGCCTCTTTTTCAAACCTGTTTTGATAATAGCCATGACGTAGTGATTCCACCAGGTATTTCCAAAGGAAGGGTATAAAACCATGCTCCTGGTACTGACGCACATGGCAAAGTTCATGCTTCATCAAGCGTTTGTTTGAGAGAAATTCTTCCCTTGGTATATTATATAAATGAACTGTAGTACCAAATACGATTGCTGCGCCTTTCGATTTCAATTTCCAGGCAGCCACCCTGGCAAATATTGAATTCTCGCGAATTTTATAATTCACATCCTAAATATTAAAAAGATTAACCACCGAGACGCAAAGTTACGCGAGGACACTTAGCATATCTTGGCGCCTTCGTTCTTTTGCAGTTAAAACTTAAGAACTACGGCTCTACAATCTTCTTTTTTTTCTTTTTCAGAACGAACATCCTGGATAAGTTGAAGCCAAATCTTATGTCACCATTCCCCCACTTATCTGTTGAGTTTGTGATAAATGCTTTTTCATTCATTCCCTGGCTATTTGAAAAATGTAATTGGAAAACGTGACCTCCTGTTTCGATATCAAATCCAAGGGCAAGGGGGTTACTATATATATCCTTATCAATTCCTGAAAGAATTTGATGGTAGTCGGCAACAAAGGAAATTCTCCTGCTTAGTTTAAACCTCGCACCAAAGCCAAGAGCAAAGGCATCATTGTCGTCAGTTGCCAATGGAACCAGGTTTCTGTGAACCATTGTTGGAGCAATCTGAAAACTAAACCGGTCGCTAAATCTCCTGCCAACCAGCACCTGGCCAAAATAAGCCATCCTGGAAGAGAAATAATTCTTTCTATCGGGATCTATCCATGGAAGAGTGCTCAAACTGGTACCCGCAATTAGCACAACAGAGAAAGGAGATGATCTTTCCCCTTTGGATTGTCGTATTGGTCTGAATTTAATGAACCCATCCAGTTCCTTATTGACATTGCTTCTGCCTATTCCTATTGTAAGATTTGAGGTGATGCCATAGTCGAAGCCCATTCTCATATTTGCCTGGTCCATTCCAAACATGTTCTTCAGCCCAGTATTTACCAACCCGAACCGGTGAAGAATCCTGAAATCCATATTACCCTTGGCGATCATTTCAATTGAATGACCATTGATGACTCTTGAGGATTTGAATGCCTGGGTAACATATTCTTTTTTGGCGGTATCTCCTTCAACCATCTTCAGTAGATCCTCCTGTCCAAAAATCCTGGAAGCAGAGATCACTAAAAAAAGAATTAGCCAACTACGTTTCTTCATGCTATTGTTTTGATGGTGATCAGTTTTTCAAAGGATCTAATGAACAATTAATAGTGACTCTTATAGAATTGGAAATATTATTCATTTTATCATTCTTGATCTTATAGTCTTTCAGCAAAACATTAAAATCTGCCTGCGCAAGAATTTTTGTTCCATTTACTGTGAGAGTTCCATCAGATTCAATATCCTTCGTTTCTCCATGTAAGCTAAGCTTCCCTTTCACCTTCGCATTGTAGGTCCCATCTTTTGTATAATCTATATCTCCATTATTCAATATCTGCCCCTTAAACTCCGCTTTTGGATGTTTGGAGGTTTCCAGATAGTTTTCATTGAAGTGTTCCTGCATTAGAGCCTTCTCAAATTCAAATCCTTTCATCTGTACAGAAAATTGAAGATTTCCAGTTTTGCTATCCAGCACGCAGGTAACTGAACGGTTGTGGGCTTCAATATTTTCAAGTGTTGCTTTAGAATAAAATGAAACCTTTCCCGACTTCGTATAAAACTTATCCTGGCTAAATACTCCAGCTGCAAGCAGGATCGCCACTAAAGCCAATGTTGTCCTTTTCATACTCTCTCGATTTTACGTAGAATGCTTCTCTATAGTTGTTTGTTTAATTCCTCTTTTCAATTAGGCAGCGGTTAAGCTGTACGTCAGAGCCAAGTCCCATCTCATCACGATTGAATCCTATCAAAAACCCCTTGATCTTTACAGATGAGATCGGGTGAAGATTGGATGCATCTGACGCATGTGCCGAGTCGATTGCGCACCGGACTGAGGAAAGTTCAGCTGTATCGCCCAATACCACCGTATAATATCCATTTCCATCATGATCGATCTTTTTAATTAACCCCTCAACTGAAATTACCTTTCCCAGGTATTTCTGGCTGGCTGCAGAATCATTCTTTTGAAATTCCTGAAGCAGTTCATTTGCCTTCACTGAAAATGCAGCATCAAGATCTGCCACATCGGGGTTGCGGCGACTAAATTCATTCAATGCGTAGATCCCAATTCCTGATATTCCTATGATTACTGCAAGGAGAATAGTCTTCTTTGCGGTCATAATTAATTATTTGGCGCGCCTGCATCGATCCAGCATATGATAGATTGCAATTCAGCTGGCGTGAGTGATCCTGTCTTCGGCATTAATCCAGAGATCACCTGGCCTCTGATCACCGGGGCCATATTCTTGATGCGGGTATAATCTGTAAGTGGTCCCCCGGAATTTGTAGTGCCTGATGCATGACAGTCAGGAGTGGTAGCACATTTAGATTGTATGATTGGGTTTACCTGAGCGCTGAATCTGGTATTTGAACTGTTGCAGTTACTTCCTCCGGGATATAATAATTCTTCTTTGTCGTAATAACAGCCAGCAAATAGTGCAACCGTCATCACGGCAAAAAAAGTAAGCGTTTTCCTCATATTACACCTGTTTTGATAGTTTGAAAGTTCGAGAGTTTGAGAGTTGCGATCTTCCCAATTCCTAACCACGTTGACCGTTGACCGTAAGATTTAGATTTCCAGTTTTTAAAATACTTCTCAACTAATTAACTATTCAACCAATCAACTGTTTATCTCTTCCCTAATTCCTAATTCCCAAAATCCCACCTACCCCATTACGTTTCCGCAAAGACTAAAGTTGCCTTATAAAAATGTAGGTAAGGAGAGAAAGGTTTCGCCACAAAAAAATCGATATCAACTTTTTAGGTCATTGTAAACCATCAGGCGATTGATCCCATTGGTTGCAAAGCTGGGAGTTCTACAATATTGAACCAATATTGAATAAAGCTTTCAATTTTGCTGTTGGTTAGCTGATCTGAAACAGGCTTTTGAATAAATGAATTGGCTCCAAGGGAGTAACACTCCTTAACTTCCCTTGGAAAGGCAGTACCACTTACAATTACTACAGGGATAAAGCGTAAACTCTGATGTGATTTTATTTCCTTGAGCACTTCCATGCCTGATCTTCGGGGCATATTCAGGTCTAATATTATTAAGTTAGGCAAGGAGCCCGAACTATGCTGATCCTCCAGATGACGGATGGTTGTGTCACTGAATTCAAGGAATTCAAGCTGGATATTATAACCTTTCTCAGTGAAGAACGCCTCAGTGATATACCTATCATCCATGTCATCCTCCAACATGAGGATCTTAAAGGGTTGGTCGTTCAGCATATAAGATTTTGTTTGAAAGTTTGACCACCTTCGCCCAGGCTATGGTGGTTGAAAAATGTTTGAATGTCATCACAAGAATCAACCAGGTTTTTTGGTTTTTCCGATCTGGAGATTTAGGATCTCCTCTGCATGCTCTTTATTCTTTGGTCTTAAGAATATTTTTCGAACAATACCTTTTTCGTCAATGACGAAAGTAGTTCGATGCACTCCCATGTATTGATTCCCGAACATTTGCTTTTGTCCCCAAACTCCATATTTTTCCAGGATTTTACGTCCGGGATCTGATATCAGGATGAAGGGTAGGTTGAATTTGTTCTCAAAGTTTTTATGACTTTTTTCATTACCCGGACTTATTCCTATAATCTCATATCCTTCCTTCTTCAGCTGAGAGTAATTGTCCCGGAGATTACAAGCCTGGATGGTACAGGTAGGGGTATCATCCTCCGGATAAAAATATAGCACAACCTTTTGACCCTTAAAATCTGACAAGGAAATTTTGTTGCCATTTTGGTCTTTCCCTGTAAAATGAGGGGCCTTTTCACCTTCGCTAACCTTTATCATACCGCAAGATAAATCTGATACCACCAATTCATATGCTGCATCTCTGAAATTTAGCAATGTCCGGCTTCATCTTGTAAATCGAAGAACCTTTTCTGTTTTATTTCCTGCTTCATCTTCTACCGTTATGCGAAGCTCATGTACACCCTTTGGACATTTCTCGTCAAAATTATAAATGAAACTCCTGCCTTTGTCATTTGTAAATCTCAACCAGGATCCATCTAGCTCTGCTCTGAAATTCTTGAACCGGTCATTATTATCTTTTACGGTCAGTACAATTCTCGATGCCTTTGAGAGGTTTGCTCCTTCGGTAAACCCGATAGGCACTATTTCCGGAGGCTCATGATCTACCAACAATTGAAAGTTGCCGAATTCCCGAAATCCCGCCTTCGCCCAATCCAACTTCCATTCAACTTTCTGAACATCCTTTTTCAATCCAGAACTCCTTTGCATAATTGTTAGGGCTCTTTCTTTCTCCGTCAGGATTCGGTTCGGTCTGATTCTTACGGTCATCTGGTCATGCAATGGAATATGTGTAACGCCGATTGTGTGCAGATTCGAAACTGAACCAGGGGTTGCAGAGACTGTTTTTGAATACCGAACATGAACCGAATCATATAAGGTTCTCTCTCCAAAAAAGAATTCACAATCGCCCGATTCAAAACCGTCAACCATGCCGGGATAGAATTCTTTATCAGTGGGAGAAACCGGGCCAACAAGTGAACCTGCGTACTGGATGGCAAACCTCAGGATCGAAGTGTTTCCAAAAGCATCGGAAACCGGAATGCTAATCTGGTGTATCTCCTGATCCAATAGTTCAATGATTCCATTTGAACTGCCATTTTCATAAATAGAGTTGAAGTAACCGGGAAGTTGTGAAAGGTGTTGCAGCCATGGACCACCTGTACTCCTTGTCCTGTAATCAACATGAGCATTGAGATACCTGGTTTCATTATAGCTGATGGTATCCATTACAAATTGTGTAATTAATTCTCCATCCTCCTGAAGTACTGCTTTGAAAATACCATTTTGATTGGTTGATCCTGATTGCGTGTCAAAGGCGCTGATAGCAAAACTGATCTTCCTGGAATTTACTTTTATGGGGACGGTTCCCAGAGTAAATTGATTTCCTGACTTCTTTACTGAAAGAATTCTTGGCGTTTGTTCATAAACACTTTTTGTTCTGTCATAAATGGCCAATCTGAGAATGGTAGGAGCGGTGGCATCAGGAATGGGGAATCCAAACAGCATAGGATTTACGTTCATGTCATCTGAAGTGCGCCTGATCTCAAAATGAAGATGGGGAGCCTGGGATCCTCCGGTATTACCACTATAGGCTATGAAGCTGCCTTTTTTTACAGGGAAAAGGGAGGGAGGAATTTCCAGATAGACACTCCACGACTCCTGCTCATATTGCTTCTCCTTGATATACTGATCCAGGGCAGGAGTGAATGCATTCAGATGGGCGTAGAGCGTAGTGTATCCATTTGGATGATTGATATAAATAGCCCGGCCAAATCCAGCCGGTTCAATCTTTACCCTTGCAATGTATCCGTCGGCCGCAGCAACCACAGGAAGGTTCTGAACCTTATTGGTCCTCAAATCAAGCCCCATGTGGTAATGGTTGTTACGGAGCTCGCCAAAATTGCCACTCAAACTAATTGGTATGTTCAATGGATTTCGAAAATATCCTTTGGGATAAGCAGGAGTCAAGGCATCCTGGGCGCAACAAAAAATCGAGAGCAGAATAAAGGAAAATGTTAAAGCCGTCCGCATCAAACTTTGTCCATTTAAATAGTTCCAGAAAGATTTTGCAAAAGTATTGGTTACCTGGAAGAAAAATTCGTATCAAAAGAGGAGAAAAGTTAGACCTGAAGAATTGAAGAAAGGTTGGTTGGGAAACTGGTAAAGGATTGTTGTAAATGACCGGACAAATAAATTTCGATTAAATACCAGTTTGTGGTATGATTTTTTTAAACCATGGTACAGCTTTTGACATATATAAATTGTCTTAATTAAAGAATCAGATAAAGCCTGTCCACTATGAATAGACTTAAACACAAATTAATTATCATGTTAGCAGTCTTGGTAGGTTCCCTGGTTGGATTGTTCAAGGGAACAGAAGCCAAGCAAAAATGGGTTTACCGGATCAAAAGCCGTTACGAAGAAAAGCGCCTGATGGCGGAGAGGAAATCTATTTTGGAGAATGGCGGCGTTCTGCTAGACGATATTGAAATGGCCTCATTTCATAATAATTAATTCCACCCGACCGAAGTTATCAACCCTCAGCCAGTCCGGCTGGGGGTTTTTTATATCTTGCGGGATGCCGGAAGTGGGTTTGACTTTGTTTCTTCTTTTCATTCCATTCTTCATAATCGGATGGAACACCTGGAAGCTGATCAGCTATTACAAACGAACCAGGCTATTTACCAGGGTAAAAGGTGTTGTAAAGAATCTGTCGATTAGTACAGCTTCTACTCTTGGAAAGGGTAGAGTAAAATATTTTTCACCAGAGGTGGAATTCCGCACCAGGGAAGGGGAAACTCATAATCTGGTCTATACACAGGACAACCCGGACAGGCCAATCTATACCATAGGAGAAGAGGTTACTGTCTATTATGATCCTAATGAATTCCGAAGATTTATGATTAGAGATTTCGTGGGTGAGTGTATTGTACCTGCAATTTGGATACTGGTCGGAATAGGGGTTGGTTACCTTATCTTTTTTTTCGATTTCAGCCAAAAACCTCCCTTTTCATTTTAATTTGATAATAAACTAGTAGAATAGCTCGTCCAGCATTACATTTGCGCAATTTTGAACTACCCTCAACATGCCTAAAGATTCCAGCATTAAGTCAGTTTTGATCATTGGTTCCGGACCCATCATCATAGGCCAGGCCTGCGAATTTGATTATTCAGGTTCACAAGCAGCCAGAAGTATCAGGGAAGAAGGTATCAAGGTTATACTTATAAATAGTAACCCTGCTACTATCATGACTGATCCCATGATGGCCGACAAAGTTTACCTGCTCCCACTCACTGTTGAAAGCATTGAACAGATCCTGGAGGAGAACCAAATTGACGCAGTTCTTCCCACAATGGGAGGACAAACGGCACTCAACCTAGCCAAAGAAGCCCACGAACTGGGAATTTGGGAAAAATATAATGTAAGAATGATTGGGGTGGACATCGATGCAATCGATACTGCCGAAGATCGCGAGAAATTTCGCCAGCTGATGGTTAAGATCGGGATTGCAGTTGCTCCTTCAAGAACTGCGAACTCGTTTACTTGAAGGGAAAGAATTCGCCCAACAGATCGGAATCCCTCTTGTTATTCGACCATCATTTACCCTGGGAGGAACCGGTGGTGGTTTTGTTCACACCAAGGATGAACTGGATGCGGCACTCGAAAGAGGTTTGACTGCTTCTCCCATTCATGAAGTACTGGTAGAAAAAGCTGTTGTTGGATGGAAGGAATTTGAACTTGAATTGCTGCGCGATCAGAATGATAATGTTGCCATCATATGTACTGTTGAGAATGTTGATCCGATGGGAGTTCATACTGGTGATTCGATAACCGTTGCACCTGCGATGACCCTGAGCGATACAGCTTTCCAGGATATGAGGAACAAGGCAATCCTGATGATGAGAAGTCTTGGGAATTTTGCCGGTGGATGTAATGTTCAATTTGCATTGAATCCGGACACTGAAGATATTATTGCAGTGGAGATCAATCCAAGGGTGAGTCGTTCATCCGCTCTTGCATCAAAAGCTACAGGCTACCCAATCGCAAAAGTTGCAGCCAAGTTGGCAATAGGATATTTCCTGGATGAACTCAAGAACCAGATCACCCAAACTACTTCCGCTTATTTTGAACCTGCTCTTGATTATGTTATCGTCAAAATGCCAAGATGGAATTTTGACAAGTTCAAAGGTGCCAATGATACACTTGGACTGCAAATGAAAAGTGTAGGTGAAGTAATGGCGATTGGCAGAAGTTTTACAGAAGCTCTCCAAAAAGCAACTCAGAGCCTTGAGAATAATGCGGTCGGTCTTGGCAATTATTCCCGAAGCCAGATGACAGCCGAAGACCTGATTGAATATATCAAGATTCCAAAATGGGATAGGATTTTCAGGATAAAGGACGCACTGATGCTAGGTGTGTCTGTAAATACGATTTCAAAAGTAACCGGTATCGATAGATGGTTTATTAATGAAGTCAACAAAATAGTTGACCTCGAAAATCAGATCATTGAAATATAAGCTGGATACCTTGCCTATGGATCTGTTGAAAGAAGCCAAGCTTGCATGGATTTAGTGATCAGCAGATCTCGTTGATAATGCAGGATGGAAGTGATGAAAAGGTTTACGAAAAAAGAAAAGCTGCCGGATTCACCCGCATCTACAAAATGGTGGATACCTGCAGTGCTGAATTTGAGGCTAAGACTCCTTACTTCTATTCAACCTTTGAGCACAAAGGAATAAATGAAAGCAAGGTTAGTGACAAGAAAAAGATCATTGTACTTGGTTCAGGTCCAAACCGCATCGGGCAGGGAATTGAATTTGATTATTGCTGTGTTCACGGATTGCTAGCTATTAAAGAATGCGGCTACAGTCAATCATGGTGAATTGCAATCCTGAAACCGTTTCAACGGATTTCGATATGGCTGATAAGCTATATTTCGAGCCTGTTTTCTGGGAACATCTTTGGGAGATCATTGAACATGAAAAACCAGATGGCGTGATCGTGCAGCTGGGTGGGCAAACTGCACTGAAGCTTGCAGAACGACTTCACGAAAAAGGAATTCCGATCATTGGAACCTCTTATGATGACATGGATATAGCCGAAGACCGAGGCCGGTTCAGTGATATGCTCAAAGAACTCGGGATTCCATATCCTGAATACGGAACTGCCTATACTGTTGACGAGGCAATTGAAGTAGCGAAAGCTGTTGGTTATCCTGTACTCGTTCGGCCCAGTTATGTATTGGGCGGACAGCGGATGAGGATCGTGATAAATGATGATGAACTTGAAAATGCTGTAATAAGTCTTCTAAAACATATTCCTGGAAATAAGATCCTTATTGACCATTTCCTGGATCGGTGCCAGGAAGCAGAAATAGATGGCATCTGTGATCAGGAAGAATTTCATGTGATGGGTGTGATGGAGCATATTGAGCCTGCCGGTATTCATAGCGGAGATAGCAATGCAGTGCTTCCACAGTTTAATCTTTCGCCACTTGTGGTTGAAACGATGGAGGAATATAGCAAGAGGATTGCCTTCCGTTTGAAGATTAAGGGACTTATCAATATTCAGTTTGCAATTAAAGATGGAAAAGTTTACGTGATAGAAGCAAACCCACGCGCTTCCCGTACAACTCCATTTATTGCCAAAGCATATCAAATTCCATATCTTAATATAGCCACCAAGGTGATGCTTGGCGAAAATAAGCTAAGAGATTTCAAATTTGTGAAAAGGCTGAAGGGCTATGCTATTAAAGAACCAGTTTTCAGTTTTGATAAATTTCCAAACGTAAGCCGTGAACTAGGTCCGGAAATGAAAGTCAACCGGTGAGGCAATTCGCTTTATTAAGGACTTGCGTGATCCGTATTTCCGTCAGTTATACAGGGAGAGAAGTATGCACCTTAGTAAATAGGCATATCGCGAATTCATTATACACTTTCTTTCACTTCTGATATGAATAACCAGATCAGGCATATCCGGCGGTTATTGTTTGAAACATATGAAGGGAATCCATGGCATGGAAGATCCATCATTGACTTGCTTGGCTCTGTTAGTCCTGAGATTGGATTAAGAAAACCCAGTGCAAATACGCATAGCATTGCTGAGTTGATCTATCACATGGTCAATTGGAAAGAATTTGCAATAAGCAGGCTATTGCCTGAAGAATCCAACGATATCTCTTATTATGAATCCAATGATTGGAGAGAACTGGATCATTCCAGTATTCTGACCTGGGAAGAAGGATTGAAATTGCTGGATGAAAAACAGCAGCAGTTGTTGCGAATAATGGATGATTCAGATGATTCGATACTTGCTCAACCAGTTCGTGAAAGAGTCTATAATATTAAGTTGCTTTTATATGGAGTTGTTCAACACGATATTTATCATGCAGGTCAAATAGCGTTTGTCAAGAACCTTCTCTCCTGAATGACTATCTAAACTTCGACCAGTTTATTCTTAATTGCATAGATCACTAATCCAACCCGGCTCTTAACATTCAATTTTTCAAATAGGTTATTCCGATAGTCATCGGCAGTCCGATGACTTACAAACATTCTTTCTGCAATCTCCTTGTAGGTTAGATCAGAACATACAAACTTGAGAAATTCCCTTTCCTTATCATTCAAGGCTATCGATTTCTGTTCTACGTCGATATTTTTATGAAGCCCGCTCAATATTTTTTCCGAAATGAAATCAGAGAGATAAAAATCTTTCTCCATGATTGAATCCAATCCCTCTCTCAGTTTTTCTGGATCTGCATTTTTTAAAATAAATCCTTTTGCACCGTTCCTTAGCATTTTGATGATCGTAGCCTCATCACTGTACATTGAAAGTGCGAGTATTTTCACATGCGGATGATTTTCATACACCCACTTGGCGGTTTGAAATCCATCCATTTCAGGCATGTTCACATCCAGAAGTAGAATATCGGGTATCAGATGCTGCATTAATTTAACCTTAACCTCCTTTCCATTATCTGCTTCAAACAAAATTGAAAACCCTTCAAAGGTTGCTATTAGCTTAGCCAGGGCTTTTCTGAGCAGGACATGATCATCTGCCACCGCAACATTTATGATCCTTTTAGCCGACATAAATTTTTTTAATCAGTTAGGTAATGGTAAACTCACGGAAACCGAAGAGCCCTCACCTGGTTTACTCTTGATGGATATAGTTGCGCCTATAAGCTTTGCGCGATTCGTCATGCTTTTCAATCCAACTCCTGCGCTTGAAGAAGATGAATCCATTTTATCACTCACTTCAAAACCAACACCATTATCCATCACCACAAAATTAAATTCGGCGAGATCGGCAGAATTAATATGAACACTAACCAGGGTAGCTCGCGCATGCTTTATGATATTATTCATGATCTCCTGGAACATGCGAAAGAGAAATATTTCTTTCTGCTGTTCGAAATGACATAATTCATTCCTTACTTCAAGATTGGTTTCAAACAATTTTAATTTCCGAAACATCTCCAATTCATACCTGATTGCTTCGATCAGTCCGATCTGCGCAATTCTGTCAGTGTGCATGCTTTTCGTAAGGTCAGAAAGATCAAAAATTGCTTTGTTGAGGATCTGTTTTGATTCAGTTACGCTTTCGAAATCAGGATGGTCCTGTTTTAAAGACAAAGTTGCCAGGGAAAATTTCACGACTGAAAGCATCTGCCCGATATTATCATGAAGTTCCTGGGCTATTGTTTTGAATGTTGATTCCTTGATCTCGAGTTGGGACTGCAAGAGCTCATTCTGATACTGGTCCTTTAATCTGACCAGTTCTTGCTCTTGGCGATGTTGCCTCTTTTGATAAAGAAACAGAATTGAGACAATGAACCCCACCAGTAATAATCCAAGGGCAATTCCAATCACAATAATTACATAGACTTCCGCATATTCCTTCTGCATAATAAAGCAATAGTGAACAGGCTGTAAACTAAACTATTTATGACTTCAAGTATAGAACTAAGATTCTCTACAACAGCAGGAGCAAATTCTCCGATGAAATTTGTTAATCCTGCCAGTGGCAAAGCACAACAATAAAAAAAGAGCAGTGCAGTAACGAACCAGAATGCAGGATATTTTTTCAGATCCACTGAAGAAGGAAGTTTGAACAATTCATAAAAAAAATGAACACAAAAGCCAATCACCAAAAGCGAACCAATAGAGTAAGTAATTGTATGAAAAACCTCCTTCCCCTGAATAAAAAATATATTGATCAAAGCAACCACAGAATAAATAAATATGGTAGCCATGATCACTTTTCTCACCCTGGGTGATACCGTAATTCTTTTGATGATATGCATATAAACTATGAAATATGCAACCGTGAATAAATTATAGAATAAGGCATTATTGATACCCTGCTCACTTAATCGCCACGCAATAATCTCCACTATCAGGGTCAGGATCAAAATATAGGGGAGTGTCATAAGATACGGGGGCAAGATCCTTTTCACAAGCGCTATAATCCCGGCAATTGCGGAAAGACCAATGAAGAACAGGTAAGGGGGTATTAACACAATTCAAAATAAGGTGAAATCTCATAAAGCAAAAACCTCCCTTTCAGGAGGTTTGTATATAATAGTGAGCACCTTTAAACAATAGTCATTCCCTTTTCCTTCCTATCTATAATGGTAATTCCAATTTCACCACCACCGTCAGGATCCTTTGTACCACCACAATTTGGAGGACAGATCTTACCAATATTGTAAGCAAGTATTCTTGAACGATTTTCACTCTGCAGGTAAATATCCTTATCTATTTCACCACGCTCAGTTTCTTTGCGCTTTGTTCCCACAAAGACCAGGGTTTGTCTGCCTGCATATTGAGGATTGGCCTGGAAGTCTTCAGGATACGCCCCGAAGTAAATCCTCACACCGTCACCACCATGCTTCTTGCATGTGCTAATGAAATTTTCTAATTCCTCAATGCTGTACCAGGAACTCAAAGAATCCTCCTTGCCAATTCTTTCGGAATTATATTTCCACCTTTCGTGCTTGTAAGTCCGGATGACAGTATCAACATGTTCGGTATCTACAAACTTTCCCACTCTTAATGATTTTTTTTGAGACTTAACCATGGCCTTAGAGTTTACATTGATGAGGAATATTGTTATCAGTGTAAAGCTAATTGGCCGATGTATAGGACACTCTGCGCAAAGAAATAAGAGTCAATCAATTACGAATTAATTATATTTGTAAAATATAGTAGTTCAACATTTCATGCGCAAAAACCCAAAAAAAAACCGTGAAAACCTGACAAAAAAACCAGAAAAACACGGTAAAAAAATACCGTGTAATTATCCACTTTTTGTACCCGACTAACACTTTCAAAACCCGTGAAACAATTGTAAGGAAAAAACAGATATACTAGTAAGAAAATCACCAATTTCAGTAAGAATAAAGGTGCAATCCCGTTTTTGAGGTCCTTATCTTATGCAGGTTCAAACCAGAGATTTTCGATTCAATATAGTTTTCCGTTAACCATGTAAGCCTTATTCTATCCAGAAAGTTACAGTACCAGTTACTGTAACTTTCTTTATGTTTCTACCCCTTCCTCCCTGGAAAGAATCGCCTTTTTTGCGGTTGCTATTTCCATTAATTCTCGGTGTTTTATTTCAATTCTACCTGCCATTATCGGTTTTTTTGATCGGCTGCCTGATGCTTTTTTCAATAGCCATTTTGCTCACATTTAATTTCACTTCCTTATTTGCGGTGTTCAGATTTCATTGGCTCTCTGGAGTTGCAGTAAATTTTACACTGTTTTTTCTCGGATGTTTTCTTACAGAAAATAAGGACATTCAGCTTGAACCGGATTTCATTGGTAAACATGCTACTGGTGAAAGAATAGAATTGGTTGTGAGGATTGACGAACCTCCAGTAGAAAAAAGATCCAGCTATAAGGCAATCTCGACTGTCAAATATTTCCTGAACAACAATTCAATAGAGAAGGTTAAGGGAAAACTCATTCTATATTTTAGAAAAGATTCCATTGTTTCAAGAGTAAGGGAAGGCTCTACCCTTGTTCTTCGCACAGTCTTACAGGAAATCAGGTCTGGAGGTAACCCAGGCGCATTTGATTTCAAAAAGTATTCTGCATTCCAGGGAATCCATCATCAAACCTTTCTTCGGAAGGAGGACTATTTTGTCCAACAAGGAAATTCCAGTATTTATTTACCGGGCATCCTCTTTCAAATCAGGGAAAAAATTATTCGCATTCTGAAAGAAAATATTCCAGGTTCAAGGGAAAGTGGACTTGCCGAAGCATTATTGATTGGATATAAGGAAGATCTTGACAAAGGACTAACTCAAGCCTATACTGATACGGGTGTGGTACACGTCATTGCCATTTCAGGATTGCATCTTGGCATCATTTACTGGCTGCTGCTGCTTTTTTCAAAACTCATAGACCGAAAGAAAAGATTTAAGTGGATGAACAGCATCCTCATGATAGCAGGGCTCTGGGGATTTAGTTTACTCGCAGGGGCGGGACCATCAGTTGTGCGCTCTGCATTCATGTTCTCGCTGATGATCCTTGCCAGGGGTAGCGAGAGATCATCCTTCATTATTAATACAATTTCAGCTTCTGCTTTTGCGCTTATTTGTTATAACCCATATTGGCTTTGGGATGTAGGCTTTCAACTTTCATATTCCGCAGTTTTGAGTATCGTGCTATTTTTTAAACCCATTTATCACCGGTTTTATTTTCAAAACAAAATCCTTGATGCCATCTGGAAAATCAGCGCCCTCACAATAGCAGCACAGATCCTGACCTTACCTATTTGTCTCTACCATTTTCACCAAATACCAACATACTTTCTTATTGCAAATATTCTGGCTGTACCCCTTTCAAGTCTAATTCTTCTATTTGAGATCGGTCTTTGCAGTTTTGCCTTTGCCAAACCGTTGGCAAGTTCTCTTGGAGAAATCACTGCACTTTTGATCAGGCTTTTGAATGGGTTTATTAAAAGGGTGAGCGAATTACCATTCGCCAAATGGGAAAATCTTCAGCTTTCGATAATACAGGTAATTATCCTGTACGTTGCTATAATCGCGATTTCCATTTGGCTCTCCGGGAAAAACAGGAAGGCGTTTTTATTATTACTCTTCGCCAGCCTGGCTTTTGATATTTTTCGAGCTTCTGACTTTTACAGAACAGAACAGCAGAAAAAGATCCTGGTATATAATATTCCCGGACAAACAGCAATTGATTTCATCGAGGGTAGAAATTTTAAATTTGTGGGAGATAGTGCCGTTGAAGAAAATGAGGTTTTGAAAAACTTTCATCTCAAGCCTTCCAGAATCCTTCATAGAACCAGGGAAGTTGACAACTTGCAATTTTTCCTCAAAGAAGATGGATTATTCAATTATCATGAAAAAAAAATCTTCATTCCCAATTTGGAGTCCAAGCCCCCAAATTCAACGTCCTCAATAAATATTGATCTCCTGATTCTCACGGGAAATACAAAAACTTCACTTGAACTTATGTTGAAGAATGTCAAACCCTCAGTAGTGGTTGCCGACGCTTCAAATTCACCCTGGAAAATAGATTCATGGCGAATGATCTGCAAAAGGACTGGTGTGTCATTTTACAGTATTCCTGATCAGGGAGCATTTGATTGGGATATCAGGTAGTTTTTTGATATTCGTTTTTGACTTACGTTTGCGCCTCTTTTTAACGCCTGCCTTCAAGCTGAGCTAACATGACCAAGAAAATTCAATCTGCGCTTATTTCAGTTTATTATAAAGATGGCCTGGAACCCATTGTTCGGGAATTAGACCGGCTCGGTGTTTCTGTTTATTCGACAGGAGGCACTCAAAAATTTATCGAAGAGCTGAATTTACCAGTCATAGCAGTTGAATCGCTGACTGGTTATCCTTCTATCCTTGGCGGAAGAGTGAAGACACTCCATCCTTCTGTGTTCGGCGGTATACTTGGAAGAAGGGATTTAGATACCGATCAGCAGGAAATGAAAGAATATAAAATTCCAGAGATCGACCTGGTAATTGTTGATTTGTATCCATTTGAAGAAACACTTGCCTCAACAAAAGATGAAAAGGCAATCATAGAAAAAATTGACATAGGCGGTCCTTCAATGATCAGAGCAGCTGCAAAAAACTTCAGGGATGTAATCGTTATTGCAGCCAAGGATCAATACAATTCACTAATAAGTCTCCTTAAAGCACAGCAAGGAGAAACATCTCTTGAGCAAAGAAGGTCCTACGCAGCCGAAGCTTTCAAAATAGTCAAGGATTATGATATCGCTATTAGTGATTATTTCCAAAATGAATTAGAATCTCAATCTAAAGTCCTGAGGTATGGAGAGAATCCTCATCAGCAGGCTAGCTATAGAGGAAGGCTCAATGATTTTTTCGAACAATTACATGGAAAGGAAATTTCTTATAACAACCTTGTTGACATAGACGCTGCTATTCAGTTGATGAATGAATTTGAAACGGGAGAACCTGTATTTGCAATAATCAAGCACACTAATGTGTGCGGACTTTCTTCCCGGGCATCAGTTATTCAAAGCTGGCAGGGCGCATTTGGAGGAGATACGGAAAGTGCATTTGGCGGTGTTTTGATCTCCAACTCAGCCATAGATGAAGTAACGGCCCAGGCTATTAATGAGATCTTCTTCGAGGTACTAATTGCAAAAGAATTTGATCAGGCAGCCCTGGAAATTCTAAAAGGAAAGAAGAATAGAATTTTATTGCGTCTTGCAGATAATATTGAATTTCCATCTGAAATGTATAAATCTGTATTGAATGGTGAATTAAGACAGGATGTAGACAAAGGAAATTTCGCTGAATGGAAGGAAACAGGGGGCAGGGAAAGTAATGCTGAAGAAAGGACAGACCTCGTGTTTGCAAATATTGTTTGTAAACATCTAAAGAGTAATGCTATTGCATTGGTCAAGAATAAACAGCTGATTGGTAAAGGATGTGGACAAACAAGTCGGATTGATGCCTTGCGGCATGCTATAGAAAAAGCCAAACAATTCAATTTCGATTTGAATAATGCTGTAATGGCAAGTGATGCTTTTTTTCCTTTTAATGATTGTGTAAAACTTGGACATGAAGAAGGAATTTCAGCCTTTATACAACCCGGTGGATCGATAAGGGATAAGGATTCCATTGATTATTGCATTGAACATAACCTGGCAATGGTGTTAACCGGGTTGCGACATTTCAAGCACTGAGTTTATTGAATGGATAATATCTCTCCAAATAAAATTGAACCTGCAATTCCCGATTCTCACTCTTCATTGAATGAAAAACGAAAAGCTACAACTAAAACAAAAGCACTTATAGCGCTTGGATTGGTAGCTTTTTTCTGGGGTACAACCTGGATTGCATCCAAAGAAGGTGTAAAACATATGCCTGCCTTGCAGCTCGCTGCGATCCGACAATTTATTGGTGGCCTTGGCTATGTGATTTTTTTTCTGGGCAAAGGTAGAGCAATTCCCAGGGGAAGAGAATGGAGAAGTATTCTAATACTCACAGTCCTTAATTTCATTTTTGCAAACGGACTTTCAACCTGGGGTGTAAAATATATTTCCGGAGGCCTGGGGTCAATCATTGGTGCTACATTTCCTCTCTGGCTTGTTATTATACTTTTTTTCAAATCAAGGGCTAAGTTGCCGGCTATGGCTTTGATTGGATTTTTGTTGGGCTTTGCCGGTGTTTGTATAATATTTTATGAACATCTAGGGGATTTCCGAAATGAAGATTTTCGATTTGGAATATTTATCTCTCTTGTTGCGGCAATTGCCTGGGCATTCGGAACTCTTTATACAAAGGAAAAAGCTTCTGATTTCAACCCATATTTTAGTTTGGGTATTCAGATGCTGATCTCATCAATCATTCTATATGCAGTCTGCTTTTTTACGGGAATCTCAATTCCTGTTGGTGAAATACCCGCCAAGTCGTGGCTTTCCATTGGGTACCTCGTGATTTTCAGTTCTGTCATTTCATTTGTTGCTTATTTGTACGCCCTTCAGCATCTGCCTACAAGTCGGGTGTCAATTTATGCATACATAAATCCCGTGGTAGCAGTTCTCCTGGGTACATTTTTCTTCAATGAGAAATTTACTGCTTTCATCGCAATAGGAGGAGCTGTTACATTATTTGGAGTTTATCTGGTGAATGAAGCGTTCAGGCGAGCTGAAAGGAATAGACAGGAGAAAAATAAGATCCTGTCCGAAAAGTAAGAGGAGGATTATACATCCCAATAAACTTCATCTTTCAAAAATATCTCATATACATTTTTCCATTGCCGGAATATTTTTTCGCTCCCAAGGAATTGATTGTGCCAGATAGTTATCATGGTACCATTAACTTTCTTCACAGCATAATAAAGGTCCATCAGTTCACTAAAAGCCTGAATGGCTGAATAACCCTGTTCATAGTAACAATTCGCATCCATAAAACAGAAGGGATGCAAAAGAAGGTTTGAGCTCTCGTTTTTCTCAAGATCAAACCAATAAAATGGAGAAGCAACAGAAGCCCGAAAGCCATTAATGGTTCCGTATCCCATTGAAAAATCTTCTTTTATCCCTGCTTTCAGTAATGTCCTGAACGTTTCAGGCAAACTAAATCGGAGGTAATGCTGGCGACTCTGCCTTACTTCATGCCCAGCAATAAATTCAAGCCAGCCTTTCTCCTGATTGAACAATTTTTTATCATCTCCGCTTTGCCAGCTTGGATGGATACCAACAATTCCGCGTTTCGCATGATATGCAATGAGCCGCTGCAATTGTTTATCAGAAGGACTGATATTTTTATCTACCCCTTTCAAATTTTCTGCAAGTAAAAAAAAATAATAGGGTTTCATCCTGCAATACAGATGGAGAGCATCAAGCCATTCGTATGCATCATAGGGATCTTTTTGTTGTCCGGTCAACACCCTGATTCTTTCTTTCACTGAATCCCAATCGCCTCTTCTAATTGCAATAAGGCATCCACCGAGATTTCTAATTATGCCTTTTCCCTTATACTTCCATGCCAGATCGATATCATAGGTAGGATAAAATCGAAAAGCCTTATTGTAGAATGAAATAGTGGGAAACCTTCTGGAAAGAAAAATCTTGAATTCTTCTATCCATGCATTTATCAGTGGCCGATGGAGAAAATCTTCCTTAAACGCCAGGGATGATTTATGAGAGAATCGACCATATTCGTCCTTTTGATGTGGTAAATATTCTTCATACCTGGAAAGAAGATAGAAGACAGCTGCAAAGAGATCGAACGGAAAATCGGAATCACCAATTTCAAAAAAAAACTTTATCCCTTTCTTTTCATTACAACTTATTGTTTGAGCTGTGATTGATTCTTCAAAAAGAAGCTTATGTGGGTGCATCCTGAATTCATCGTCCAGAATAGGAGAAAAATCATAGTTTATTCTGGGACCCTGGTAAGATTTGAATTCGTCCACATTATCTGTAACCAGGATCGGGCTATTGAAGAGTTCAAGTCCTATAAATTCACAAGAATACCGGAGGCGGTTAGTAATATTTTTTGCAAATAGGATCATGAATGGAAATACAAAATAAAAAAGTCAGCTGTAAGCTGACCATGAGGCGTCAAAAAAACTTTATTTATTGTGGGTTGTCCTTCCATTGCTGGTTAAATGATTTCACTGGAAACTTCAGTGGCGAACGGTGTGCAGACCATCCTTTTACCAGTGAATTCACAACCCAGTTCTTAATCCTCTGGTTACCCATGTTCATCATTTTCCTGTTTAGCATTGCCTTCTTCCACATTTTCCAGGCAACTCTTTCAACATAAGAAGAATCACCTTCTTCTACTGCTTCCTTTCGATTTTCAAGTAATAATTCATGCAGATTGATCTTTACGGGGCAAACTTCAGTACAGTTGCCGCATAACGAGGAGGCATAGCTTAAATGCTTCCATTCGTCCAACTCTTTCAAATGTGGCGTAATTACTGAACCAATCGGACCACTGTATGTGGTGTTATAAACGTGACCACCTATATTCTTATAAACCGGGCAGGCGTTTAAGCATGCCCCGCATCTAATACAGTACAAGCTCTCCCTGGCCTTGGGGTTTGCCAACAAATTTGTTCGACCATTATCCAGTAGTATGACATACATCTCTTCCGGTCCATCCTTCTCTCCCGCTTGCCTGGGCCCAAAAACAATTGAATTGTAGGAGGTGATTCTCTGACCGGTACCATATGTTGCAAGGAGCGGCCAGAAAAGTGCAAGATCAGTGAGGCTCGGAATCACCTTTTCTATTCCAACTACTACGATATGTGTTTTAGGAAATGCACAACTTAGCCTTGCGTTTCCTTCATTTTCAGATACTGCAATTGCTCCAATATCGCATATAATGAAATTTGCACCAGTCACCCCGATTTCAGCCTCAGCATATTTCTCTCTTAGCTTTTCCCTTGCTACCAGTGTGAGTTCTTCAGGACTCAGATTTGGAGCAGTATGTAATTTTTCAGTAAAGAGTTGTGCAATGTCCTCCTTGCTCTTGTGCATAGCAGGAGTAACTATGTGATAAGGGGGTTCGCCCGCCAGCTGCTGAATGTATTCGCCCAGATCAGTTTCCACACTTTCAACTCCATGTTCATGAAGAAAATCATTGAGCTTGATCTCTTCAGTGACCATGCTTTTACTTTTCACGATTGTCTTGCAGCTCTTTGCTTCACAGATCTTCCTGATCTCTTCTAAGGCGCCTTTGGAATCTTCTGCCCAAATTACTTTCGCTCCTCTTTTACTGATTTGAGCTTCAAATGCTTCTAATTGTGCATCCAAATTTTCAACCGACTTCCATTTAAGATTCTTTGCACGTTGCCGGACTATTTCAACATCGGGGAATTGTGACTTTCCCGAGGGGACAAGTGCATTATACTTGCCAATGTTGAAGTTTATCTTTTTTCTATGATCAAGGTCAATGGCCTTTGCAGAGCTTTCAACCTGAAAAACAGAAGAGTGCTGAGACATGAGCAAATGTAAGAAAGCCATTATTCTAAAATGCACTATTAGTCCAGCCTTATACAACATCGCTCAAATCACAACTACTCATATGTTGTGATATGGAGCTTCTTCCCATTTGAAGTGAAGACCTTGCCTTTGGCATTTATCTTCTTATCCTGGTTCTTTTGATCCGCCAGAATATCATCCATATATTTTTTCACGACTGCTGTTTCAATCTTCACTGGTTGCCCGTTTGTTACCGCTTCGTGGATGTAAGATCTCAGAAGGTTTGATATTGAGTTCTTAAACATGCTCTCTGTAGCAAGAATTTCGCAACCTATCACCTTTTGACCGCTGATTACGATTACACCAATAACATCCTTTTCGGCATTAAGTCTTGGGAATAGGAAATCGTAATATTCCTTTTCAGATTTTTGATAATCATTGGATGAGTGCAGATCAGTATATGCGCCTGTTTTAGAATTAACCTTGTTCTTGGCATTTCCATCAGCAACTTTTTCCCAAACTTTTGACTGATTCTTATCTACGTCCACTGCTTTCCTTACCGAAAGCCCGGTTACCGCAAAATATTGATTGAACTGATTCTTGTTGGCTCCGGCAGAGGACCATCGCCCATGTTCAACACAAAAGACTGAAACACTAACTTTTTTGCTATTAGGTGGGAGTATAACATCCTGGCCGATAACTCTATCCTGCTTTCCTCCTTGAATTACTTCACCTGCCATCAAATAAATAGTGTCCGTGGAGGAATTTTGCGCGAATAATGTATTTACTTCTGCGCCCTCGCCCTTCCCATCTTTTTCAGAAATAATTATTTTCTTCTTTTGAAGTGCCTCTTTTAGCGGCATGTACTTCGAAATGGCCTTGGTTTGCTCCTTGAATTCTGCCCTGGCCTTTATAGGAATTAGCCGAAGGTTTTTGTAGGTGTAAGATGATAGTTGGGCTGGGTCTTCAAGTTTGAATTCAAGTGTTTTGTAACTGTATTCCTGTGAATAAATAAACGCGGGAGTTGCCAGTAATATGGCAAAGAGTAGTTGTTTCATGACTCAGGTTTTGTGTGAATAATCCTGAGTGTGATGCGCCGATCAAAAAATCTGCATAAGAAAAAAATCGAAAACTACCTTCTTTATTATACTATTAACAGAAGAATGATAGACCCTGTCAGGGTCTGACCCTGACAGGGTCAGGTGAGACTTGCAGATTTTTCTTTAGAAAGTTTTTGAGCAACCTGCTCCAGTGCTTCATAAAACTCTTCTCCATACATGCGAATCAAGGGTTCCTTCAAGAATTTATATACCGGGACCTTCAGTTTTCTTCCAAGCTGGCAGGCAGGTCTGCAAAGTGAAGGACGAGGTTCATAGTTCACCAGCTCGTAAGTTTTCGTCTTTTTGGTCTTGATTGGAAAAAGGTGGCAACTAAGGGGTTTTTTCCACTTGATCTTGCCATCGTTATAAGCCTGTTCGAAGCCACATTTAATTATTCCATGATCGTCCCTTGAACCATAGGCGCACATCTTTCCTTCAATAGTAGGAGTTACCCAGCCAAATTCCCGATCGTACTGATATCTTCCATTTCTTTCTATTGATTTGATTCCTTCTTTTGTCAAATAAGGCAGGATTGCATCAAAGGCTTTATTGACTTCTTCTAATTCCTCTTTTTTCAAAGGTGCGCCTGCATCGCCATCCTCACAACATCCACCTTTACACTTATTGAGGTCACAAACAAATTGTTCCTGAACTACCTGGTCACTAACCAAAACATTCCCGATTGCAATCACATTATTAATTTGTACAAAAGTACCTAATCATTCTATTATGGACCGATACATGACCAACTAAAAAATCAACTAGCTGACAAGATTTGAATTAGTAAGCATTCTTCTCTTGGATAGATAGTTAATTACCTTATGTTCAAGCCAATGGTGTAATGGTAAAAGCACTGCAGCTATCCCAATCTTGATCAGTAATATCTTCCATGGTTCACCATGCATAATTGCATGAATTTTTTCATCCAGTAAAAGGATAACAAACTCAAACAGAAAAATAAAGGCAAAAAATCCGATGATCCTGAGCATTCCTTCTGAAACCTTCAGGTATCCCATCAAGGTGAGAATTATAAAAATGAGGGCGATTACAGCGGTTATTCCAATGTATTGGATGTTATGCAACTGGCGTACCCTCTCTTGCTCTTCCCGTTCCCGGTATTCTTTCAATTCATTTTCCTTGAGGAATTTTTCCTTGGTATTCGCAAAACCAAGTAAGAGATTGTTACAACTATCATAGATTGACCTGTAGTAATAAGCGTTGTTATAGTCGTTGTCCTGTTTTGCAAGAAACTCCTTCCATTCAGCTACATTCTTAAGCAATTCCGGATCCTTGATCAATAGCGCTGCATTTCTTGCATAATTGAAATATGTGACCATTGAATCAGAATAATTGGGATGTGAACTGAAAGTGGTATCTGACAGGGATGAATAAATTGAAGTCTGGCCTGGATATCGATTCTTGTAATAACTGCAAACAGCGTAGTAATAGCTGAACCAGTGCCAGTAATAATTACTCCCCTGGCTATAGTAATAGCTTCTGGCCTTGGTTAATTCATTAAATGCTTTTGAAAAATATTCCGCTTTTCTAGAAGGATCAGAAAAATTCATTCCGATTGAATAATAGAATCTTCCCAATCGATAATCAAACCTTGCATTCAGGCTGCTCTTACGATAATATTCCGTCAATTCATTGAAATACCTGTTTATAAGCAGGATGGCAGAATCTGTTTTTTTATTATTGATATATGAATTTATAAGGGCCAGATAGGCTGATGTTTTCCATGTATCATCGCTAGTCTTTTTAGCCAATTCAATTGCTTTGAAAAGATAACCACGGCCCATACTGAAATACTCTGATTCTCCTGCATAGGATTGACCCATCACGATATATAAATTTGTAAGCTGGTGGTCATCTTCCTCATTCTTGCAAAGGATCTCTGCCATTTTCAGGTATTCCCTGCTCTTGCTTACTTCACCCCATTCAGTATACATACTTGACAACCGGAGGTAGGCTGTTCGAAGTTGATAATAGTTATGGGTGCGTTCAGCGATCTTTAAAGCTGCTATTGCATTATCAAGTGCCTTATTGAGTTCACGCCTTTCCTGCAGTATCCTGCTCTTGGTTATATAATATTCAAGTTGGGTTGAGTCAGAAGTACTATTGAGAACATCATTAGAAACATCATTGACATAAAACCATGATGAATCCATTTGACCCAGGAAACGCTTCCCCTCGGCCATATAGATGTAGGAAAAAACTATCAGGTCGCTTTGACCATTGTCAACAGCAGAAGCCCTTGCTTTACGCGAAAAATTTACAGCCTTGCTGATGTAAAAACTATAGTCATCCAGCTGAAGATTGCGTTCAGCATCATATAGGTTAGCCAGGGTGGTAAGCCGGGATTTCTTGTTATCGTCACTTTGTTCTGCAATTTCTCTGAGCCTGTTCATGAAACTATCAGACTTCTTTTCATCCGGTTCAAAGTAATAGGTGGACAATCTGCTCAACCAGAATATCTTTCCCTCATCATTCTTTGCGTTTTCATATCCAGACCTCAGGTATTGCAAATAATCTCCTTTCTGAGCAAATGACAACAGAGACAGCAATAAGAATGCTGAAAAAATCAACTTCTTCATAACAGTAAGTTTTTAAATCAAGGACCAAAGGAAGCCCAGTGTTTTTGAAGGGGTAGAGAGCAGTGTTACAATTTAGGATAATTTGGGAATTTGAGAATGAGGATTTAACCGCAAAGGCGCAAGGGCGCTAGGATTCGCAAGGTTTTCCACCGCAGAGAACAACTCACGGTTCACGACTCACGTCTCACGACTCACGATTAAGTCACTTCCATTGCAGGGTATTGATAAGATGTTTCATATCCTGTTCCAGAAAATTGATAACTATCCCAAGTGAATCCTCATTAGGAGTTACATCAAAATAGAGAGCACCCCGAAGAAAATGGGTAGATGTATCAGTCAGGAAAAACTGTTTGCCCGTAGCTGCATTACCTCCAACTCTAAAGAAAACTCCAGCTATCCCATAAGGAGTGGTGAAAATAGAATCTTCGATAGAAGTTGCCTTTGAAGTGTGCTTATAGGTCATTTTATATGCATCTTCCTTCAACTTTTCAAAATTTCCCAGGCGTGCGTCTTTATAGCTCACATAGATCTTGCCGTTGAAAGATGGAAAAGAAATATTGATCCAGTAGGGATTTTCTGGTTTGTCCTCAAAGAAAGTTGTGTCCTGAATTACTTCTGCATAGACTGGATATTCGAATTTATAGGGGAATCCTGGCTGATCGTACTCCCGGTATTCATGTTTCGGAAAATCAATCTTGTAATAACCTCTTGGCTTTGGAACATAATCACTGTTACAGCCAAGAAGTGAAATGCATATGAATAAGAATGAAAGTTTACGCATATCAGGAGATTAAGCCACCATTGGTTTTATGTGAACCTTCACTTTATTAATCCGGCTACTATTAGCTTCTATGATTGTAAATTCAAAGTCGCCACTCAGAATTACATCATTTGCCTGTGGAATATATCCAGCAAGTTCAAGTATCAAGCCTGCTAATGAATCACTATCTCCTCTGACATCATCAAAAGTATTTGTAGGCAGTCCCATGATTTTACAAACATCGTTGATCATAGTCCTTCCTTCGAACACATAGGTTTGTTCATCAATCTTTTTATTTCCACTTTCTTCGTCATCAAATTCATCCTTGATATCACCTATGATCTCCTCAAGTATATCTTCCAGGGTTACAATTCCGCTGGTTCCGCCGAACTCGTCTACCACCACTGCAAAGTGAATTCGTTTGGATTGAAATTCCTTAAGCAGGTCGTCTATCAGTTTTTGTTCGTGAACAAAGTAAGGATTACGTAATAATTTATGCCAGTCGTAATTATCAGATTCATTCAGGTAAGGCAGCACGTCTTTTGTATGGACCATTCCTGTGATCTCGTCCAGGTTCCCTTTGAATACCGGCAATCTGGAGTAATGTAACTCTTCAATTTTTGCTTTTAGCTGATGAAAATTCAGGTTGTAATCCACGCCGCTTACGTCCAGCCTTGTCTGCATGATCTGCTTTACGGTAATATTTCCAAATTTTGCGATCCCTTTGATAATATTTTTTTCCTCCTCGGTAGCGTCGCTTTGATTAGTAAGATCATCAATATTGTATGCCTGGGAACCACCTCCAAAAACCCTTTCTACTCTATCAGATAGTCCAACCATCCAGATACTGATCCTGCGAAAGAGGTAATAAATGATTTCGACTACCGATGAAGTGATATACAGGAACTGAAGATTATTCTGTGAGGCCCAAACTTTTGGCAATACAACACCAAAAAAGAGTAAAACAAATGCAACTGATAATACTTTAACCAAAAATTGAACGACCCACAGGTTATTTTTAACGGGCATTAGCTGATCGATCAGAAAGTTGGAGAGGATGATAATCGAAATATTCAAAAGAGTATTTGCGATCATTAAAGAGCCCAGAAGAATTTTTGGCTCTTCAAGCAGGTTCACTATTCTTTTCCATGGATTTCCCTGTTTCGTCTTCAATACGTTTATATCCTTAAAGGATAAAGAGAAAAGCGCTACACCTGAACCTGAAACAATGAAAGACAGGATCAATAGTCCCAGAATCAATACGGCAAGAACTGTGGTGCTATTGAGATTTGTTTGTAAAAGAATAAATAGAATGGAATTATTAAAGGGTTGATCCAAAGCCATGGTTTTTCGTGAACGACTGTAATCATAAAGGCAGGTCGCCTGGCCTGCCCTTATAACGATCTAAGCAAAAATACAATTTGTATTCTTAAAACGGAAGGTCTTGTGAGGGTTCGCCTATGGCGGGGGCAGCGTCAGAACCAGGAATATTCTCCAGATCAGTATGACTTGCTGCGGGGCCGTGGGCATCTGCCCGTTTATCTAACATAATCAGGTTATCACCAACTATTTCAGTGGCAAATTTCTTATTGCCTTCCTTGTCTTCCCAGCTCCTTGTGCGAAGGCGGCCTTCGATATAAACCAAACTTCCTTTGTGTAAATATTTTTGAGCCAGCTCTGCAAGTCCTCTCCACAAAACTACAGTGTGCCATTCTGTTTGAGAGATCAGTTTACCTGCCCGGTCTTTGAATGTTTCTGTTGTAGCCAGAGGAAATTTTGCTACTGCTATATTTCCTTCCAGGTATTGCACGTCCGGGTCTCTTCCTAAATTGCCAATTAGCATAACCCTATTGACTCCACGCATAAAATCAGGTTTTAGTGCATTCGCCCGTTCAACTCATTTCCTAAAGTTAATTTTTTTCAAACAAAAAATTTGAATTTTTAATTGATGAGATGACGAAGAAATGCGGCTTAGATAAGCTCCTGATCCAGATATGAATTGATCAATTTTGGAAATGCAAATTCTGAAAGATGATCTTTTCTCACAAGATCATAATCTGAAATGCTGAGTGCATTTTCTACCTGAAGTGATATAAATTGACCGTATACAGTTTGATGGGTAAGCTGTTGTTTAAACATAGGAGAAATAGAATTCAAACTAAAAGCTGCTGTATTGAGCACTTTTGAAATTTCATTCACTGTTGAAGTTTGCTTTTGCTGTAATGGATCCAATGATTCACTAAGGATAAATTCAAACAGGTTTCCCCAAATATCCTTTCCCTTTCTCTTTCTTATATAGAGATGTCCATCCCATTCAACAATATAATAAGTGAACCACCTTGTTTTCTTTACAATTGATTTTTCCTTCACGGGAAGTGAGTTAACCCAACCGTGATTGAAAGCCTGGCATTCCTCTCTCTGGATGCAAATGGAACAAAGAGGATTTTGAGGCTTGCAAATTGTTGCGCCAAAATCCATGATCGCCTGATTGAATAAACCAGGATGATCGTGATCGAGCAAGGATTCGGCAAGTTGCTGATATAATTTTTTACCTGCGGAAGTATCAACTGGTGTGTTTATCCCAAAGTATCTTGAGATAACACGCTGAACATTTCCATCAACCACTGCGAATGGAAGATTAAAAGCGAAAGAGGCAATTGCAGCTGCAGTGTAAGGCCCCACACCTTTCAACTCTCTTATTGAATCATAATTGTCTGGAAATTTGCCTTTAAGATCAAAAGCAATGATTTTCGCTGTTGCTATCAGATTTTTGCATCTTGTATAGTATCCCAGACCTTCCCACAGCTTAAACACCTGATCTTCCGGTGCATTGGCTAAATCCTGAATAGTTGGAAAACGTGTCAAAAAGGATTGATAATAGTAGAGGCCCTGTTCAACCCTGGTTTGCTGAAGAATGATCTCACTTAACCAGATTTTATATGGATCCGTTTCACCTTTCCAGGGCATTGGGCGGATATTCCCAAATTGATTCCACTCTAGCAGCTTCCGGGTAAAATCTGATTTCATTACTATTTATAAGAACGGCTGAACCCGATTATTATTGAATTTTGGCGAATACCGTCAGGAACCGGAAAAACAGCAGTTATCCATCAAAGTTGTGAATTTCAAAAGAATGGATTATTTTACCTAAGAAATTCAGTGCGAATATTTTAGCTTAGAGGTGAATTTATTCATAAGCCTTCAAAAACAAACCAACCATGAGAAAGGCAGACCTCGTCAACCTGATTGCTGACAAAACCGGAATTCCAAAGGTGGATGTATTAGTGACCCTTGAGACAATGTTCAAGGAGGTCAAGGATACTCTTTCACAAGGAGAAAATATTTATATCCGGGGTTTCGGCAGTTTTATTACCAAGAAACGTGCTGCGAAGATCGGTCGTAATATTAAGAAGAACGTTGCTGTGCACATTCCTGAACATTTCATTCCCGCTTTCAAGCCTGCAAAAGAATTTGTTGCCGAAGTAAAAAAACTTCAGACCGTTAAGGAAAGCCAGCCAAATCCTGAAGACGAAGTATAATTCTTCCGGGCGGTTTAATGATTATTTACCAAGTTAACCATGGGTAAGGCTTAACTTTGCTGCCTTAATTTCAAAGAGTGAGACGGCAATTTTGGCTTTTATCGGGATTCGGACTTGTACTTTTTCTATCATTATTTTTTTTTGGAAGAACAACTCCGCCAAAAACAGATACTTCCAAAAATCAGCCTGAAGAAAAATCAACAACATCATTTGACAGTGATAAGATTCTGGCTGCAGCAAAGCTCAAACTGACTGCAAGCCAGGCCTCTACGCTCCAACAACTTGAGAATGGGGTGGTGCGGGGAGATGTAAAAGCTCAGCAGATAAAGGTTTACCAACAACTGGCAACTTTCTGGAAAGACACTGCAAAATCCTTTTTTCCAGCTGCTTATTATACGGCAGAAGCGGCTAAATTGGAAAATTTGGAAAAAAGCCTCACTTTTGCAGCCCATTTATTTTTAGACAACCTAAGGTCACAAAATGACCCGGAACTGAAAAAGTGGATGGCCAATAACGCCAAAGATCTTTTGCAACAAGCGCTGAAATTGAATCCTTCTAATGATTCTACGAAAGTTTCGATTGGCAGTTGCTACCTGTTTGGTAACATCAGTTCCAATCCCATGGAGGGGATATTGATGATACGTGAGGTGGCCGAAAGAAATCCACATAATATGTATGCGCATATGACTTTGGGGATCGGAGCGGCTATGAGCGGGCAATTTGATAAAGCAATTGATCGTTTTAAGAAAGTTGTTGATCATCAACCTGATAATGTTGAGGCAGTTTTGAACATTGCAGAAGCATATGAACAAAAAGGCGACAAATCCTCAGCAATTGAATGGTATCAAAAATGTAGAGACCTGATCCCGAATCCAGAAATCAAGAAGGAAATTGAACTGCGGATCAACTCTTTGAAATAATTAACCTGATTGTTTAACAAAAAAATCTTGTCACAGAATGCCTTGTGGTAAAAAGAGGAAGCGTCATAAGATAGCGACGCACAAGCGTAAGAAACGTCTAAGAAAGAACCGCCATAAGAAGAGAAATAAATAACTTCTTATAGAATCATTCCGAATTTGTCGGGATTGCTTCGTGCTGAAATGTTTGGCTGTCATTTATCTACTATTATTTGCTTGCAGATACTTGTCAACTAAATCCCCCTCAGCGACCTCCTTTTCGTGAAGAATGAAAATCTGACGGATAAAGTTAGTTTACGCTTGAATAAGGAACTCATTATAAATGCGGCTTCGCAGGGCGTTGAAATAGCCTTGCTAGAAGATAAAAAGCTGGTGGAACTGCACCATGATAAGGCTGATGCAAGCTTTGCAGTAGGTGATTTGTACCTCGGAAAGGTCAAGAAATTGATTCCAGGATTGAATGCAGCTTTTGTTGATGTTGGATTTGAGAAGGATGCATTTCTTCATTACACTGATCTCAGTCCTTACGCGAGATCGCTCCTCAAATTCACGCAGAGCGCAATTACTTCCAGCAAGGAGCAACCTTTTGATTTCTCACAGTTCCAGGTAGAACCAGAAATTGTAAAGACAGGAAAGATCAACGAAGTACTAAACGGCAAGCCGAATATACTTGTTCAGATCCTTAAAGAACCCATTGCGGCTAAGGGCCCGCGACTTAGTTGTGAGGTCTCACTCCCCGGTAGATTTATTGTAATCACTCCTTTCAATGACATTGTTGCCGTTTCACGAAAGATTCATTCTTCCGACGAAAGAAAGCGACTTCAGAAAATTGTAGAAGCGATCAAACCCAAGAATTTTGGTGTTATTGTAAGAACAGCTGCTGAAGGAAAGAAAACTGCAGAATTGCACGAGGATCTTCGGATGCTTGTTGAAACCTGGAATACTATTCAGCTTAATCTAAGAACCGCAACTGCACCAGCAAAAATATTAAGTGAGCAAACGAAGACTACCAGCATTCTTCGTGATCTGTTGAATGAAGATTTCAATAGGATCGTGATCAACGATAAGAACATATTCAACGATACAAAAAATTATATCCAGAGGATTGCGCCTGATAAGGTAGAAATTGTTTCATTTCACCACAACGGAGCTCCATTGTTTGACCAGTTTGGCATAACCAAACAGGTGAAAGCGGCATTTGGAAAAACAGTTAACCTTCCGAGCGGCGCTTATTTGATAGTAGAACATACAGAAGCACTCCATGTAATTGATGTAAATAGCGGATACAAGAGTGTAAGTAATAACCAGGAGCAGAATGCTCTTGAAACAAACCTTGAAGCAGCTGAAGAGATAGCAAGGCAATTGAGGTTGCGAGATATTGGAGGCATTATTGTCGTGGATTTCATAGACATGAAGCTTCCTGATAATAAGCGCAAGCTTCTAGAGGCCATGGATAATTTCATGAAGCCTGACAGGGCTAAGCATGCCGTGCTGCCTATTTCCAAGTTTGGACTGATGCAGATCACCAGGCAGAGAATGAAACCAGAAATGACCATTAATACGCAGGAGATCTGTCCTACATGTAATGGAACTGGAAAAATTGGATCAACACTTATCCTGGAGGACGAAATTGAAAAGAATCTGAACTATCTTATAACTCATCAGCATAAAGATCTTGCCCTTGTTGTAAACCCGATCATCTACGCCTATCTCACTAAGGGCGGCATGTTTAGTTCTAAGCTTTGGAAGTGGAGGTGGAAATACAAACAACGTATCAAGCTTAGAGAGAATACAAATTATCATATTACAGAATTTCATTTCTTCGATCAGCATGAAGAAGAAATTAAACTCTGATGAATCTTATCTCAAAAAGAAAAAACTCCGGAAATCCGGAGTTTTTTTATTGATGCATTTTATTAGGAATTCGAATTAGTATCCCGGATTTTGAGCAATGATTCCACTACTCGCATCTACTTCTCTCTGCGGTATAGGGAAAACTAGTAAATCATTATCCCACGCAAAAGTGCCAAGTGATTGCTTTAGCCTTTTTACATCATGGATTCTCAATCCTTCAAAAGCAAGTTCCAGAATTCTTTCATTTAAGATATCGTTGAGAGTTGGAAGAGCTATAACTGGTAATCCAACCCTGGTAGGATTGCGAATCCTGGCAAGATCCGCTGCTGGAGTTGCACCTACACTGCTACCTAATCTTAAATTGCATTCTGCACGAATCAAATACATTTCGGCGAGCCTGATAACAGGGAGGTTTTGGCTAAAAGAATTCCATTTAGCAGTATACCAGTTGCCGGGCCGCTGTCCACTCCCGATATAATACCATGCGGCTTTTCTTAAATCACCAGCAGGATAAGTAACATTTACAAAATTAGCATCAACTCTTACATCGGCACGCCCAATACCTGGTAAACTGGCATAAAAAGTTGCGAGGCCGTCATTGGAAGTTCCTGCATTGTTTTGCACATCCTGCTCAATCTCCCAAATCACTTCATCTGAATTGTCTTCTGTAAAAGCTTCCAGCAGATCATCATTCATTGTATAATGACCGCTCTGGATCACAGCATTTGCGGCTTGCAGTGCCTTGGCATAATCACCCTGTTGCAGGTAGACTCTTGCCAGAAAAGCTTGTGCTGCAAATTTATCTGCACGCACTCCGTTTTCTTCGGGCAACTTGGAAACCGCAGCTGTAAGATCAGTAATAACCTGATCGTATGCTTGTTTTACTGTGTTACGAGCTACTGCCGGTTCTTCATTCAAAGTGGCAACTGTTTTAACTACAATTCCTACATGATCATTACTTGCAGTAGCCCCCCAGGGTTTGCCAAAGTAACGAACCAATTCAAAATGCATAATTCCCCTTATAAATAATGCTTCTCCTTCGTACTGATTTTTAAGGTCAGGATCGGTAACAACGTCAATATATTTCAAAACGATGTTGGCCATGTTAATTGCGCGATAACCAGCAATCCATGTTCTTGCAGCTTCTGTATTATCGCGGGTCATATTATGCAGAGATACCTGACGTTGGCCCTGGAATGTTCCTCTCCAGCTAGCCATGCCCTCCGAAGCCTGAAGATCTGCAAGCATGAACAAATTTGTTCCATACAATGCGCCGCCAGCAAGAATAGAATAGGAACCTATAAGTGCGGCTTCCACATCAGTTGATGTATTTAAGGCCGTGCTGGCGTCAATGCTCTGCTGCGGTTGCAAATCCAGCTTCTTCGTACAACTGTGAAGAACAGATGTAACAATCAGAAGAGTTAAGATTTTATTTATATATGCAGATTTCATACGTGTATTTAAGAGGTGATAAATAGATTATAGACCGATATTAATACCTACAGTAATAGTTCTAGCCTGTGGAGGTGTATAAAAATCATGTCCCAGGTTGATATTACCAGTATAAGTTGTATTGATCTCGGGATCATAACCTGAATAATCTGTAAACGTAAACAGGTTTGTTCCGGCTAGATATAATCTTACATTATCGAGCTTAAAACGATTGATTATTCTTCTTGGAATATTATATCCCAAATTCACACTTTTTACTCTGAAGTAAGATCCATCTTGCATCCACCGGGAAGATTTTCCAGCGCCGTTCCCCGCATATAATCTTGGTTGAGGAATATTGGTGACGTCACCCGGTTTCTTCCAGTAATTCATCTGGTCAACCGTCTGGTTGTCATAATAGTCGCCATTGACTGATTGGAAGAAACCAGCTACATTATATACATCTCCTCCTTTTACAAATTGGCACTGAATATCTAAGTCAAAACCTTTCCAGCTAAACCGGTTATTAAACCCTCCGTAAAAATCCGGATTGGGATCGCCCAAGACCGTATCCACTCCAGCACTATAAAGATTTGTGGTGGTCATATCTGCTTTATAATAAAGCGCGTCTCCATTGTTAGGATCTACCCCTGCATACTGTTTGCCATAGAACTCACCGTATGGATGACCAACAGCAAGGCGACCAAGAGTCCTGGATGCAGGAGATACGGGCGAAACAAGTTTTGTTACTTCATTCCTGTATGTTGAAATATTTACTGATGCGGTCCAGCTCAAATCGCCTCTTAAAATTGTACCATTTAACACGAACTCCACTCCGTGGTTCTCCATGCTGCCGATGTTCTTAGTTATTGTAGTATACCCAAGAATTGAAGGTATCGGTGCAGCCAGAAGCAAATCTGTAGTTTTCTTATTGAAATAATCGATCTCGCCGCTTAGTCGGTTATCGAAAAATCCAAAATCAAGACCCAGATCTAATTGTTTTGTGGTTTCCCAGCTAAGATTGGTAACCCCGATCTGAGAAGTGACCAGGCCAGGAACATTTGCATAGTCTGTAGCTTCAACAAGACTTCTTGAAGAAAAATTTCCAATTTCTGCATTTCCTGTTATGCCATAGCTAGCACGTAGTTTCAAAAAACTAACAGTTGAGGATCTATTGAGAAAATTCTCTTCACTTAATATCCAACCTGCAGAAACAGCAGGGAAAAAACCATATTGATTGTCTTTACCAAACCTTGATGAACCATCAACTCTTGCACTCACCCCCAATAAATATTTATCATTGAGTTTGTAGTTAGCGCGGGCAAAATAAGATGCAAATGCATATTCGGTTCCGGTTGAGTTTGCATCTTCTATATCTGTAGCACTTATCAATTTTTTGAAATTATTACTTGGATATCCTTTACCTGTTGCGTCCAGATCAGTTGTTTTGCTTTTTTGAAACTCGATACCACCTACCGCATCGAAAACGTGCCTCTCAGCAAAGGTTTGTCTGTAACTAAGCGTATTCGTATAAGTGATCACAGTTGAAGTAACCTGACCATTATATCCTTGTCCTGCAGGTGCGCCATCCAATGTTTCACGTCCCAGGTATTCTTCTTCTTGCAAATTGAGCCAGTCAATACCTATTTGGCTTCTGAAAACCAGGTTAGGCTTGATATTAAGCTCACCGAAAATATTACTGAGTGATCGGTATGTGGTCGCATTACGCGAGGCATGCTCGTGATCAATCAGGTAATTGTAATAAAGAGTTCCGGGATTTGCTGTTCCATCAGGAAGATAAATTTCCTGCAGTGGTGGCAGGGCATTAATCTGCAATGGATTGGTGAAAGCATTATCAGAAGAAACCCTGTGATTATCACTTTTGGACAATGAGAGATTTGCCCCAATTTTTAAACGACTGCTTACACTGTGTTCCAGATTAATTCTTCCATTAAGACGGTTCAGACTATTATCAAGTATTATTCCTTTCTGATCATTCCAGGATCCGCTTACTAGGAATTTAGTACGGGAATCGCCTCCTGCAATTGAAAGACTGTACTGTGAAATTGCTCCATTCTGGAAAGCTTTGTCCGCCCAATTTGAATTTGTGGAACTTGTCCAATCATTTGTACCTGTGTTTGCCTGAAACTCACCCTCGGGATCATATCCCTCATTTACAGCTGCAGCCGTAAACAGTTCTTTGTATTGAGCAGCATCCAAAAATGTTTGTTTCTTGGTTGGTGTGCTCCAGCCCGTAAAAACTCCAAAATTGATTTTGGTTTTTCCAACCTTGCCTGACTTTGTTGTTATCAAAATGACTCCGTTTGAAGCTCTTGCTCCATAAATGGCTGCAGAGGCAGCGTCTTTTAAGACTTCAATTGATTCGATATCATCTGGATTCAAAGTGGCTAATGGATTATCTGGCTCTGTATAACTTCCTAATGCCTGAGTAATTGCAGGTACTCCATCTATTACAACAAATGGCTGCTGGCTTGCAGAGATGGATGAAATCCCGCGCACCCTGATGGTAAGCCCCTGTCCCAGCTTACCACTTCCGGAATTAATAAACACACCGGCTGCCCTTCCTTGAAGTGCCGACTCAAAGGATGGCAATGGCAGATTTTGAAACTCTTTGCTGGAAACCCTGGAGATCGAAGAAGTAACGTCTCTCTTGATCTTGGTTCCATATCCAACTACGATAACTTCAGAAAGCGAGCGGTCGCCGGGAGTCATTGCAAAAGTTATTGGCCCATCTCCAATGGGAACTTCGGCATCATTATACCCAACGTAAGTAATAACAAGGGTTGTAGCATTTGCTGGTGCAGGCAAACGAAATGTTCCATCCTGACCGGTAACGGTACCAACGGTTGTTCCTTTTACTTTAACAGATACACCTGGAAGTGGTGTGTTGTCGTTGTCTGTTATTCTTCCTGAAATCTCGCGGGATTGAGAAAATCCAATTTGCCAGCATAGGAGCATGGCAATGGACATTAGAATTCCATAGTGTTTCCTCATGTGAAGGTTTTTTGCTGTTTACAGAGTGTTAAACTTTGCAAATGTAGTGACAAAAAAGTCAAGCTTGAAGCTGCTTGACTTTAGATAAAATATAGGATGGTCACCGTTAGTCTCTATTCCTGCTACCTCCCAAAAAGATCATTATATATTGAACCAGGGTGGCAATCGAGGCAAGTGCTGCCACAACATAAGTGAGGGCTGCCCATTTTAATCCATCTTTTGCCTTGGGATATTCTTCGGCAGTGGTGACATTGGTCCTCTCCAACCACGCAAGGGCTCTGCGACTAGCATCGAACTCTACCGGAAGGGTTACGATTGAGAACAGAGTGATTAATCCAAATAAGACAATGCCTGCCAATAATAATTGAGGAAAGGTATTTACCATGATAATTCCAGCTATCAATACCCATTGCACCAGGCCTGAGCTGAATTGAACTACCGGGACAAGTTTACTTCGTAGCATCAGCCATGAATAGGCAGTCGCATGTTGAACAGCATGACCGCATTCATGGGCGCTGACCGCAGCAGCTGCTATAGAACTTGAGGCATATACTTCGGGGCTAAGATTAACTGTTTTTGTCACAGGATTGTAATGGTCAGATAAGAATCCTTGAACCGAAACCACTTTGACATCATAAATCCCATTCTCCTTAAGCATTTTCTCCGCTACTTCCTTTCCTGTCAGGCCAGCCCTTAGAGGCATCTTCCCATATTTGCTGAACTTGCTTTTCAGAATCCCTGAAACAAGCATGCTTATGAGCAAAAAAACGATCGAAACAAAAATAATTGACGGGTCCATTTTCTGTGTTTAATGTATACCTGCAAACCTATTACCAAACAAAAAAAGGCATATTTAACTACCATTATTGTCATCGTATTTTGTGTGCAAAAAGATTAAGCTGACAAATTAACTGAACTGATGAGCCAGTTGTAAACAATTGGCATTAAAATATTGAATACCAGGTTGATACAAGGGGTATCAACACCCGCTTCTCTTGATTCTTAAGCGCGTAAAAGTTATTCACAGGCTCAAAAATTTATTTTGTTATGTGGCGCTTATTTGTAATTTAGTGGCAGAATTTAATGGGTTAGTAAGTAAGGGGTCAGCAGTCTTGCTGGCCCTTTTACTTTGTACTATTTTCTCGACTTGTCGTTGTTTCTTTGTTTCATCAGACCTGCACAATTTGTTGGTTCATGAACACAAAATTTTAGATGAAGTCAACTCTTAAAACTGCATTCTTTTGCTCCAATTGTGGTTACGAATCTCTGAAATGGTTAGGTAAATGTCCTTCATGCGATCAATGGAACACATTTGTTGAAGAAGTGATCGTGAAGGAAACAGCAACTAAACAGAATCGATGGAAGGATTCTGATTCTTTACGCATTCCCAGAACAATATCAATCGATGAGGTTACATCTCAGAAAGAAGAAAGGATCGTAACTGAAGATCCTGAACTCAACAGAGTTCTTGGCGGAGGTATCGTGAGGGGAAGTATTATTCTTGTCGCTGGAGAACCAGGTATTGGCAAATCAACATTGTTCCTGCAACAGGGATTGGCCTTAAAAAAAATTAGAACTCTATATATAAGTGGAGAAGAAAGCGAACAGCAGATCAAGATGAGAGCTGATCGACTGGGATTACAAAATGAGAATTTTTATCTTCTCACTGAAACTTCTACCCAAACAATTTTCCAGGAAATAAAAAAATTGAAACCCGATCTTTTGATTGTGGACTCAATTCAAACTCTAGAATCACCCTTGATTGATTCTTCTCCAGGTAGCGTTTCACAAATCAGGGAGTGTGCTGCTGAATTACAACGATACGCGAAAGAGTCGCAGGTTCCTGTTTTTTTAATTGGTCATATCACAAAGGATGGAAATATAGCCGGACCGAAGATACTTGAGCATATGGTTGACACAGTTCTTCAATTTGAAGGTGACAGGCATTATGCATACAGGATCTTACGTACAATGAAAAATCGGTTTGGAAGCACGTCTGAATTAGGAATTTACGAAATGACAGATTCTGGAATGCGGTCTGTAAGTAATCCAAGTGAAATTCTGATCACACAAAAAGAGGAACAACTTGCCGGAGCGGCGATTGCTGCAACGATTGAAGGAATGCGACCTCTTCTAATTGAAGTCCAGGCATTGGTTACTCAGTCAGTTTATGGAACTCCTCAAAGAACAGTGACAGGTTTTGATCTGAGAAGACTTCAGTTATTACTTGCTGTGCTTGAAAAACGCGGAGGATTTCATTTTGGAATGAAGGATGTATTCCTCAACATCGCCGGCGGCCTCAAAGTTGAAGATCCATCAATTGATCTGGCAGTTTTATCTGCACTCTTAAGTTCGTATGAGGATGTTCCGATTTCTGAAAGGGTTTGTTTTGCGGGGGAGGTGGGATTAAGTGGTGAAATCCGGGCGGTCAACAGGATTGAGCAAAGAATTGCGGAAGCCGAGAAACTTGGGTTCGAAAAAATTTTGGTTTCCCGTTATAATCAAAAGGGATTATCCAATCAAAAATTCAACATTGAGGTTGTAAGTCTCGCCAAAGTAGAAGAGTTGTATAAATATCTATTCTAGAAGGAATGTCTGCCTTAGCTAGTATCACCCGGAGTTTTTCGCATCTGTTCTTTCCTGATCTCTGTTATGGATGCGGAACAGATCTTGTTAATCACCGTCAAATGTTATGTCTCCGGTGTTTGAAAAATTTACCTTACACGAATTATCATCTTCTTCAAGGTAATCCGGTTGAAAAAATATTTTGGGGCAGGCTTCCTGTTGAGAATGCCGCAAGTCTTTTTTATTTTACAAAGGGGTCCATCGTTGAAAAGTTGTTGCATCAATTGAAATATCGCGGAAAAAAAGAAATAGGAATTTATTGTGGAAGGTTGATAGGATCCGCTTTAAAGGAATCCAGCTCCTTTATGTCCATTGACTCAATTGTGCCACTGCCCCTACACAGAAAAAAACAACATAAGAGAGGGTATAATCAAGCAAAGCTTATCTGTGATGGGATGTCGTTGGTGATGAACCGTCCCGTGTTAGATCAACTTATCGAGAGGGTTTCAGAAACAGAGACCCAAACACACAAGAACCGAATTGAGCGATGGGAGAACATGAAGGACAGATTTCGATTGGTCCAGGGTACTCTTCCCGGGAATCAGCATATTTTACTGGTAGATGACGTTATAACCACAGGCGCAACCCTTGAAGCTTGTGCCGCTGAATTAGTGAAAGCAGGATTTAGAGTCAGCATTATTAGTTTAGCCTATTCTTCTTCAAAAAATGTGTAGTGGGGAAATCCAATTATTTTTGAATACTTAATGGAAAAAAAAATCAGGCTGCTTACCATGCTGCTTGTCATTTTTGTGGCATGCAAAAAAGAAACCTTCATTGATTCACCCGATGCAAGGCTCAGGATTTCTGTGGATAGTCTTCGGTTCGACACTGTGTTTACGACAACTGGCTCGGTAACGCAGTTCTTCAGAATATTCAATGAGAACAAACAAAAGCTTCGTGTATCGTCAATAAAATTGTCGGGTGGAAATAATTCCGCCTTTCGGATTAATGCAGACGGGTTTATCGGACCTGAAGTAAACGGACTTGAGATAGACGGAAATGACAGCTTATACGTATTTGTCTCGGTTAGTATCAACCAATCTTCTGCAAACCTGCCTTTTGTTGTTCAGGATAGTGTATCCATCCAATACAATGGAAATACCAAATGGGTACAGCTAGAAGCCTGGGGACAAAATGCAAATTTTCTGAGATCCCGAAAATTAACGGGAAACGTAGTATGGACGAATACCCTTCCTTATGTAATCATCGGAGGAATTCAGGTTGACACTACAGCTACGCTTACAATTCAGAAAGGAACAAAAGTTTATATGCATGCTGATGCTCCATTTATAGTAGATGGAACTTTGAAGGTGACTGGAGAAAAGTTCGATAGCACCCGAGTTTATTTTTCAGGTGATCGACTTGATGAACCTTACCGAAATTTTCCTGCCAGCTGGCCTGGAATATATTTCCGGGGAACTTCCCGGGATAATCAATTGGACTATGCAGTGATCAGAAATGGATACCAGGGTATTGTGGCCGAGCAACCTTCCCTCAACGCAAATCCTAAGGTTACTTTAAATCAATGCATCATTGATAATATATATGACGCGGGAGTATTTGGGGTTCAGACCAGCATTACCGCCAATAATTGTCTGATAAGTAATTGCGGAAAGAATATAATTCTGGCTTATGGCGGAAGTTATCTCTTCAATCATACAACCGTAGTCTCCTATTCCACTTCTTATACGTTACACAAGGAACCAGTTCTGCAGGTTACTAATTTTATCAAACTGAATAATAATACTTTGACTGCAGACCTTTCAGCTGTTTTTAGAAATTCAATTTTTTGGGGAGAGGGAGGAGCAGTTGACGATGAAGTGGTTGCCAGCAAGCAAGGCAATACGGTTTTCAATGTAAATTTTACCAACTGCCTATGGAAGGTGAAGGCTAACCCCGCGGGAGTAACCTTTAATAATGGTTTGGTTAATACGGATCCTCAGTTTGATAGTGTTGATGTTCAAAGACGCATATATAATTTCCGTTTGAAACCTTCTTCCCCTGCTATAAACAAAGGCATTGCCTCAGGCTTGACAATCGATCTGGATGGAAATCCAAGAGCGGTAGGATTACCTGATCTTGGTGCTTATGAAAAGCAATAACTTTGACCTTCCCTGTAACGAGGGCAAAATATACTCTAATCACTAAAAACATATTATATGTTAAAGACCTTATTTGTTGTTGCCTCTATTTTGTTCTTTGCTCCAGTAAAGAATATTTACAGTTTTAAAGTGACAGGCCTTGATGGAAAAACCATCAACTTAAAGAAGTATAAAGGAAAAAAAATATTGATTGTGAATACTGCCTCCAAATGTGGAAATACTCCGCAATATGGAGAGTTGGAACAATTGTATGAAAAATATAAGGACAAGTTGGTTGTGATTGGATTTCCTGCAAATAATTTCGGAAAGCAGGAACCTGGCACCAATGAGGAAATCGGGGAATTTTGCAAGAAGAATTATGGAGTCACCTTCCCGATGACGGAGAAAGTTTCAGTAAAGGGTGAAGATATTCATCCATTATTCAAGTATCTCACAGAAGAAGCAGAAAAGATTGGTGTTACAGATCCTGTTAAATGGAATTTTACAAAATTCCTGTTAGATGAAAAAGGGAAACTTGTAGCTGTAATTCACAACAAGGTTAAACCAATGAGTGAAGAGGTGACCAAGTATCTCAATTAGAAAAATAAATTCGATATAAAGAAGAGCGATGACAGCCATCGCTCTTTTTACGTCCATTCCTCAGATAAGCAAGTTCAAATTTTATTCTTGCTGTATGCAATTCAAAGAGATCATCGGGCAATCAGAAGTAAAACAACATTTGACGGATATGGTCAGGCATAATCGCCTTAGCCATGCCCTTTTATTTCTTGGGAAGGAAGGAAGCGGAGCGCTTCCGCTCTCCATTGCCTTTGCGCAATATCTCGTGAGCCTTCCTTCAATAGGTTCTAATCCAGGGCCAGACTTATTCGGGAATCTTCCGCAAGAAGGCGACAGATTCATTCATCCAGATGATATCGGAACACAAAATGCATTTCAAAGAGCCGACCAGTTGGTTCATCCGGACATGCATTTTTCATATCCTGTTATACCAAGAAAATCCGGAGACAAACCACTAAGTACAGACTATATAACTGAATGGCGGGAATTCATAAAATCCAATCCATATGGGAATGTCTATGATTGGCTTCAATATATCGGCGCTGAAAACAAACAGGGAAATATTACTGCTTACGAATGCAATGACATTATTAAGAAACTAAGTCTGAAAACTTTTGAAAGCGAATACAAGATCCTGCTAATGTGGATGCCGGAATATCTTGGTAATGAGGGGAACAAGCTACTTAAGCTGATAGAAGAGCCGCCGGCAAATACAATCTTCATATTGGTTGCTGAAAATGAGTCGCAGATCCTGCCTACAATTCTTTCCAGGGTTCAACTGGTCAAGATTCCCATGCTTTCAGCTGAGGATATTACCATTTCTCTGAAACAATCAACGAACGTCAGTTCCGACCAGGCGAGACAAATAGCTTCCGTTGCCGAAGGCAACTACCGGGAAGCATTGCAATTGGTTCAGCATGCTGAAGAAGATTGGCAAAGCATGCTTAGAAATTGGCTGAACACAATAATGAAGACCGGACCCGTAGCCCAGGTGAAATGGATCGAGGAAACTGCCAAACTTGGGAGAGAAAAACAGAAACAATTCCTACGCTATTTCATCCATTTACTGGAACAGGCGATCAGGGTACAGACCCTCGGAGGTTTAAATCTTAATATTCCTGAGAACGAAAAGGATTTCGCTACCAGATTAAATAAGATCGCTGACCTGGATCAACAACAGGCGATAATTAAGGAACTGGATAATGCTGTATACTATATTGAAAGGAATGCCAATGCAAAACTCTTATTCCACGCCTTGACCATTAAGCTCTACCACATTATTGCGAATAAGCAAGTGCTGGAAGTAATTTGAAAATTTGAAGATTTGAGAATTTGAAAATTTCTCGTCTCCCAAGCCGGCAATCAGGAAAAATTCGGGCTTCTAACCTCTGACTTCCGCTCTGACTTCTTACTTCCGCCCTCGCTCTCCACTCTCCCACTTCCGCTCCGACCTCTGACTTCCGTCCTCCCTCCTGACTACCAACCTCTGCCTTTCGCCTTCCGACTTCAGTCGTTTCACTTATATTTGTAAATCGGCCTTGTGAAGAAGTGTTGTTTGGATTGTGCGGTAGCAAGTGGAAATGAAAAGGAAGCATATAGTAATTTACTTCTCTATACTCTTTATTGCGGTCACTCCCCTGGCAAATCTGACTATCAGATTGCCTGATCAGGGTTGATGGCCTGGGTTGCTGCCAAAGTTCTCTTCGCAGGGTTTCATCTTAATCTTCTAACCAGTGTTTTATTACTATGGGATGTAGTGCATGTGGAACCGTTGACGGTAAGGTAGCAGGATGTAAAAGCAATGGAGGTTGCAGCACAGGTGGTTGCAATCGAATGAATACTCACGATTGGTTATCAAACCTCCCAATCAGTCAACCTGATTCACAATGCAGGGTGGTAGAGGTGAGCTTTAATCAAGGAAGCAGAAAGGATTTTTTCCGAAATACAACCGTTCACATTTTTGAAAAGGGAGAGGTGATAAGTGTTGAAGGCGTGAGTGGCTTTGACGTAGGTGAGGTAAGTCTAACTGGAGAAATTGTTCGCCTTCAAATGAAAAAGAGGGGAATGAAGGAACATGATCCTGAAATGAAAAAAATACTTCGTCGGGCTGGTGAGCGAGACATTGAGATAATGTATCAAAACAAGGCAAGGGAGAAGGAAGCATTGATCCGAACAAGAGCCATTACCAGGCAATTGAACCTGGATATGAAAGTTAGTCAGGTTGAAATTCAGGCCGATGGAAGAAAGGCCACCTTTTTCTACATCGCCGATGACAGGGTTGATTTTAGAGAATTGATCAAGATACTCGCAAAGGAATTCCATGTTAAGGTCGAAATGAGACAGATTGGAGCGAGGCAGGAAGCTGGAAAGGTTGGAGGAATCGGAAGTTGCGGACGTGAATTATGCTGCAGTACCTGGCTGACCGATTTTAAATCTGTAAATACAACAGCTGCCCGGTATCAGAACCTGTCAATTAACCAAAGCAAGTTGAGTGGACAATGCGGAAGATTAAAGTGTTGTCTCAACTATGAACTTGATACCTACCTGGATGCCCTTCAATATTTTCCTGAAAATGCAGATACACTTAAAATAGCAAGAGGAAATGCATTCCTGGTTAAGAAGGACATTTTCAAGAATTTGTTATGGTATACACTTCCAGATAGCAGTAAGCACTTCCCTGTTACAATTGAAAGGGTCAAGAAAATTCAGCAATTGAATGCACAGGGAATTATTCCTGAAGAATTAGAAGCTGTGGATCTTACTGCTTCCAAGAATAAAGAAGTTGAACACGAGTTTGTGGAATTGGTTGGTCAGATAAGTCTAAAGACATTGGAAAAAACAGAAAGAAAAAGACGTACAAAGCCAATGAATCCCAACCCACAGCAGCAAAGGCCACAACAACCACAACGTCCGCAGCAACAGAATCGTCCACCTCAACAACCGAGACCAAATCAACCACGGCCTAATCAACCGCGGCCTCCCAAAGATCCAAAGGATTAGAATCATGACGTCTCATCTGAAGAATTCATTGTGCCTATATTGGTAATTTCGATAGACTGAAGGTGATCTAATCAAACTGGTTTTCATTAGGAATGAAACTCATATTTTTTTTAAGTGTATCAGCGATTCTTTGGGTCTTGCTTGCCGAAAGCTGTATGACTTTTCGGATAAGTGATCTTGAGGCACAGAAGAAATTTTCTGCCAATGGAGTTCCCTTATTCACAAATACAATGTTCGTGGATAAGCATCGGATCCATTATGCACAAACTGGCAATGCCCAAAATGCCACATTGATCTTTATACATGGAACTCCGGGGAGCTGGGACGCATTTTCACAATACATGAGAGATACTTCCTTATTGCAGAAATACCGTATGATTTCAGTTGACAGGCCTGGTTTCGGATACAGTGATTTTGGTAAGGTGTACAATCTGTCAAGCCAGGCCCATATTCTTAATCAATGGATCAGCAAAATGGAAAATGGACAACCTGTCTATCTGATTGGTCATTCATTGGGAGGACCAATGATAGTCAAACTAGCTGCTGATAATCCTCATTTATATAAAGCACTGGTGATAATATCGGGTTCTATTGACCCCGATGAAGAAAAACCTGAAAGATGGCGACTACTCTATAAAACTCCATTCAACTATTTTTTGCCAGGCGCTTTTAAGCCTTCCAATGAGGAATTATGGTATTTAAAAAAGGACTTGATTTCCCTGAAATCAGATCTTCCAAAAGTGAGATGCCCTGTTTATTTCATTCATGGACAAAATGATACCTGGGTACCGCCAGGAAATGTAGCATATGGTAAAAAAACATTGATAAATGCACCTGTAATTGGTGAGTTAATGCTTCCTGAAGGAAATCATTTCATCCCATGGACACGATACAAAGAGATTCGGGAAGTTCTCCTGCATCTCAATTAGATTTGTTGGATATCCCTTACATTTTGATAATTGAGGCGATTTTGTAATTTTCGCCTCTAAACCACCTAATATGGCTCTATTTAAATCTGGTAATCCCGCCCTCTCTGAAAAGTATTTTCAAAAAAGTCTGCAGCTTGACCATACAGATGTGATGACTGAAAGGGGAACAATGAACAAATTTGGTTTCCTTTTCCTGATGGTGATTGCTTCAGCCTCATTTACATGGAATGCGTTTTATGAAGGGAAAAATGTTCTGCCCTGGGTGATCGGTGCCGCTATTGCTGGATTGATCATCGCTCTGATAATTTGTTTCAAGCCAAAAACTTCCCCTTATCTGGCACCTGCGTATGGTTTGGTTGAAGGCGTGTTTGTTGGTGGCATTTCTGCAACATATAATTATGCATTTGCGGAACAAGCTCCGGGAATTGTGATGCAGGCAGTTGGGCTCACATTTGGAGTTGTTATTGCCATGTACCTGCTTTACAGATTCGGAATAATTAAAGCAACTCAGAAATTCAAGTCAATTGTAATTACAGCAACCGTAGGCATTGCTTTCTTTTACGTGCTTGCAATGGTGTTGAGGTTATTTGGGATACAGATGCCTTTGATACATGAGGGAACTACGATGGGTATTATTTTCTCACTTATAGTTGTATCTATCGCCGCGCTAAATCTGATACTTGATTTCGACATGATTGAGAATGGAGTTGCAATGGGTGCACCAAAGTTCATGGAGTGGTTCAGTGCTTTTGGATTGTTAGTGACGATAGTTTGGTTGTATATCGAAATCCTTCGTTTGCTTTCAAAATTTGCAGGAAGAAAATAATTTTGACAACTAAAGAATTTGAAAGGGCCCTAATGGGGCCCTTAATTTTTTACCATCCATCACCATCAAGTGCATTTCCTATTCCTCCGAGAATACTACCCTCCTCTTTGCGCCTTACAGTTCCATAGGACAAAATTCTTCCAGCCAATCTGCTGATTGGAAGACTTTGGATCCAAACCTTACCTGGTCCTCTCAAGGTTGCGAAGAACAATCCTTCTCCACCAAATAATGTATTCTTGATTCCACCTACAAATTGAATATCAAAGTCAATTGTTTGGGTGTATGCAACCACGCAACCTGTATCCACCCTAAGCAATTCACCGGGTTGAAGTTCTCTTTCAAATACATGGCCTCCCGCATGAACAAATGCCATCCCATCGCCTTCAAGCTTTTGCATGATGAAGCCTTCTCCTCCAAACAATCCGGTCCCAAGTTTTCGTTGCAAAGCTATACCCACGCTAACTCCTTTTGCAGCGCACAGGAAGGCATCCTTCTGGCAAATCAACTTTCCACCCAACGTAAGGAGGTCAAGAGGAATTATTTTTCCTGGGTATGGGGATGCAAAACTCACCCGTCTTTTGGTATGAGCAGTATTTGTATACGTCGTCATGAAAAGGCTTTCTCCTGTCAACACTCGTTTTCCTGCAGACATTAATTTGCCTAAAAAACCTTTTTCCTGTCCTGTGCCATCGCCAAAGATGGTTGCCATTTGAATACCATCATCCATCAGCATAAAACTTCCTGATTCAGCAATGGCAGTTTCGTTGGGATCAAGTTCAACTTCCACATACTGCATTTCTTCACCAATGATCTTATAATCTATTTCGTGATTTGTGCGCATTTCTGATGTTTAAGGAAAGGTACAGGCTCCTACCTTTTCAAAAAAGAATCAAGACAATTTTTTATTTGCCAGCTTTTTGTTTGCCCGAGCTGCCCTGGTTGAAAACCCAAGATACTGAGGCAACATTGGCTTCCTTTGGACCACTCTCCTCCAAAACCACATGATTAATACCAGGATGAAAAAGAATGGACCAGTAAATCCAAGAAGGGCCACCCATTTTGTGCCATAGAATTTTGACATTGGTCTGCGTAATCTTTCTGTGAGCAGATACATTGAAGGCACCATCAAGAGGGTCATAAAGAAAGCTACGATCAAACCAAAGATGAGTGTCCAGGAAAGCGGTCCCCAAAATACCACACTGTCTCCTCCAATAAATATGTGCGGTTTGAAGTGCTGGAGAAATGAAACCCAATCCATATTAAATCCTATTGCCAGAGGTAGTAATCCAAGCATCGTAGCCAGGGCGGTCAGCATAACGGGAATGATCCTGATCCTTCCACCTTTTATAATGGCCTCTTTTGTTTTGGTACCTCTTGTCCTAAGTTCATCAGTGAATTCAATGAGAAGGATGGCATTCTTAACCACGATCCCCGCAAGGCCCACGATACCTACTGCCACCATGATCATAGGCATCTTCATCCCAGTTATAGCAAATCCCAGGAACACACCTATAATGCTGAATAGAATTTCATTCAGAACGATGAATGGTTTACTGAGCGAATTAAATTGAAGAACCAGGATGCCGAATATCATACCAAGAGCAATGATCAGTGCAGTAAGAAGAAATCCTAATGATTCATCCTGTTCTTCCTGCTGGCCTGTTTGCCTGATAACAACATTATCAGGTTTGGCCTTAAATTCTTGAATAGCGTCAGATAATTTTGCATTGATCACATTTACATCATACTTCTCCATATCCACATTGGAATAAACAGTAATAACCCTTTTGAGATTTTTTCTCTTTACTCCACCCAGCGTACTATTATAATCGAACTTAACCACGCTGCTAATTGGGACCTGCCTTATCAAACCTGTATTGAAATCCCGATAGGTGATTTTCATATTCTGCAGGTCCGTAAGATTATTTCGAAGCATATCAGTGAACCTCACCTGGATCTTATATTCATCTTCTCCAAGTTTCAGTTTGCTTGCTTCTCTTCCAAACAAAGCAGTTCTAACTTCCATTCCTATCTGTGCAGTACTTAAACCCTCCCGCAAGGCTCTCTCACGATCAATTGTTACAGCCAGTTCAGGTTTGGTAACATCAACATCAAGTTTTAATTGTTCAACACCTTCAACATTTACGCTATCCAGGAAGTTTTTGAGGTTGACTGATGTCCTTACAATATCATCAAATTCCTCACCTACAACTTCGATATTGACTGGTGCGCCAGAAGCAGGTCCGTTTTGCTGGCTGGCAATACTTACTTCTGCACCCGGAATTTCCTTGATTACCTTTCGTAAGCTATCAACATATGTAGATGTGCGCTGACCATTTCTTTTTTCAAACTCTACAAATGAGATCTGGATTCTTCCTAGATGTGCCTGAGTTCCTCTCTCACCTCCCTGGAATGGATCTGTTGCACCAGCTGCCACATTTGAAATCACAGATTCAACAATGGGATTATTTTCTCCTATCACTGCAAAAACTTTGTCTTCAAGTTGCCTGGTAATGCTATCTGTGTAGGAAGTCTTTGTACCAACTGGCAGTTTCAGATACACATATACAATTGGAGGATCACCAGTTGGAAAAAATTCGCGTTTTGTACGACCTGAATTAATTGAAACCATCAACATCATAGTAGCAACAATAAAGAGGGCGAATACGCCTGCGACCAACCAACCTGGCCTGTTGCCCCAAAGTGCCCAGCGCAAGGATCGCTCATAAGCATTCATGAATCTTGGGAGTACCTTTCTCTGGAATGAATGGATCAGATCATTCAATACAAAACGATTGAAGATCACAAGAAGGATCATTAACAGAACAAAATTTCCTGTACCGTGAAATCCAAATACGTGCAGGAGTATTCCAAGTCCAACAAAAAGCCATAGCCCGGTCTTTTTGAATATGAAATACTTAGGTTCTTTCCCCGGATACTGCTCAGGTTTCATGAACGAAGTTGCAAATACCGGGTTGATAAGGAAGGCAACGATCAGAGATGCAAATAACGTGAGGATGAGGATCGTTGGAAGATAGATCATGAATTTTCCAATGATACCTGGCCAGAACAGCAATGGAAAGAAAGGTGCGAGAGTTGTTACCGTTCCTGATAGAACAGGAACAAACACCTCCCCTGCGGCCATTTTAGCCGCACGAACAACGGGGATCTTTCCATTATCGAAAATTCTATGCGTGTTCTCAATAACCACAATTGCATCGTCAACTATAATTCCCAATCCAAAGAGCAACGCAAATAATACAATGAAGTTTAGTGTTACGTGAGTCCCTACTATCCAATCAGCAATAGGCAGGAACATGAATGCCACAAACACACTCAAAGGAACGCTCAACGCCACAAAGAAGGCATTGCTTACTCCCATAAAGAACATCAATACAATCAGCACCAGGATAAATCCAATTACGATAGTGTTGATGAGTTCTTTAAAAGAGGTGCGGGTCTGAACGCTCTGATCACCTGTGATCACCACATTAAGGTCCGGTGGGAGCTCTCTGTTCTGTTGCATTTCTGCAACTATGCCATTGATCTTTTCTGAAGTATTGATGAGATTTTCGCCTGCTCTTTTTACAATATTTAAAGTGACTACGTTTTTCTTATTGAGTCTGGAGTAACTCTCTTTCTCTTTTACAGTATCGATTATCTGGGCGATATCCTTGAGATAAATACTTTGACCATAAATATTCCTGATAATAATGCTATGCATATCATAGGCAGAACTAAACTGGCCCTTTACCTGGATGGTAGGCTGCATATTCCCGATCCTGATATTTCCTGCACTTATGTCTATATTCTCAGAGGCAATAGCATTTGAGATATCATTGAATGTAATTCCTGAGGCCTCCATCTTGTACTTATCCACGTTTATCTGAATCTCCCTTTCTGGCGCCCCTACGATTTCTGCTTTATTCACTTCGGGTAATTCTTCAAAGCGATCCTGAAGATCTTCAGCGTATTCTTTCAGTTTTACAGGATCATAGTTACCGCTCACATTCACAAACATGATTGGCATATCAGAGAAAGCCACTTCAATCACATCGGGTTCTTTAGTAAGGTCAGTGGGAAGATCAATCCTTGCCTTATCAACAGCGTCCTTTACTTTTTGTTTCGCTACATCTACCTTAACACTGGTTTCAAATTCAACCACGATGCTGCTGTAATCCTGAATGGAAGTACTGGTTATCTTTCTGATCTTGGCGCCTGTGATTCCCTTCAATTGCTTCTCAATAGGTCTTGTCACCAGGTTCTCCATATCCTTGGGCGAGGTACCAGCATAAATAGTAGCAACATAGATCTGTGGAATAACGATATCAGGATATGATTCCTTTGGCAGGGTGGTAAATATAGAAAGTCCCCAAAGTGTGATTGCGATGGTAGCCACATATGTGACGGTAACATGATCAATCACCCAACTGGAAAGCTTGAACTGCTTAAATTTTTCTGTAACCTTATTTTTGATACTCATGAGTTGGTCGTTAATTCATTAATACTATGCTCATCATTTTACTTCCACTTGTATCGCCTGGCCTTCATAGAGACCCTGATAACCCTCAGTGATGAGTTGATCTCCGGTAGTCAACCCTTTCTTCACTTCAATTTTATCCCCGTAGAGTTCTCCTACCTGCACTGTTCTTTTTCTTGCGACCTTTTTTCCTTTTTCTTCAGCAGTCACGTAAACATATTTTCCAGTTTCATCTGTCTGCAGAGTATTGACAGGAATCACAATTGTATTTGAAACAGTATAATCCTGAATGCGAATCATAGCGATGGTGTTAGGCTTCAGCTGAAAGCCTGCAGGAATCTTTGCCTCCGCCATGAATCCCCTTGAATTTGGATTGATCAATTGACTGACAAGTGATATGGTGGTCTTAAAAGTTTTATTCAGGTCAGGAATTTCAACCAGAACAGGGGCACCTTTCCTGATTTTTGACAAATATGCTTCAGGAACATCCACTACTGCTTTAAGGCTGCTTGGATTAACAATGGTTATTCCTTGTAGAGGAGCCCCGGTAAATGTTTCACCAACTCTGATGTTTACTGTTTCAACCACACCTGATACTTCTGAATGTACATTGGAGTAATTCCATTGCTCTTTGAGGATTGAAATCTGCTTTTCAAGATTTTCAACATTATTCTTTGCATTCAGGTACTGGACTTCAGTGCCGATTCCCTGATCCCAAAGATTTTTTTGCCGCTGAAGAAGATCCTTCGCATATGCAAGCTGTGTTTCAAGCTGACGAATGCTTTGCAGCATGACCACATCATCCAGTTTCAATACTAGCTGGCCTTTCTTCACGTAGTCCCCTTCCTTCACATAAATACTCTTAACCTGACCAGGGCCACCTCGGGGAGTTACATAATAAATATTTTCAGTTTCGATCCTGCCTTGCAAATCGATGTAATGTGTGAAATCCTGAACTGCCAGAGAGCTGGCAGCAACTAGTTTTGGCTTTACTTCAACAGAGGAAGGGTCCAGCAGTGCAATTTCGGACTCGAGTTTCTTAATGTCCAGTGCAATTTTGCCCTGTTGATCCTTCAACTTCTGCAATTCGACCTTCTTATCATTGATCTCGCCTTTATCGTCTTTTGCGGCACCTCCGCATCCGACAGCCAGTGAAACTGCGGCGATCATTACCAGTCTGTTAATGATTTTCATCCTGTTACTTTTTGATTGCATATAATTCGTTTATCGGGTTGATCACAATTTTCCTGTTGCTTTCAGGTAATCAATTTTAGCTACGATGGCGTCATAAAGAGCGGAATAGTAATTATTCTGCGCAGTCTTTAATTCTGTTTGCGCATTTGTTATCTCCAGATTGGAACCCAGTCCCTGCTCGTACTTCTTTTTTGTTTGATTGAATACCTCTTCAGCCAACTGCATATTCTTTCTCTGAAAATCCATCGAAGCCAGTGCACTAGCCATGTTGGTCCGGGATTGTTCAACTTCATTGTCAATGGCAAGTTGAAGGTTATCAAGATTGTTCTGGGTCTGCATTAATTCATACTGCGCCTTTTTGACTCTTGCATTTTTAGCAAATCCTTCGAATATGGGAACTGAAAGTTTAAGCCCTACCAATGCGGTGCTAAACCATTCTTCATTAAAATTGAAAAAATTGAATCTGTTACGTTGAGCGTTCTTACTAAAGGACCCGAACATAGCAAGAGTTGGGAGTCGGCTCAGATTATACCTGCGCACATTGAACTCTCCTAATTTTTTTGCAAGATCAAGTTGTTGGTATTCTTTTCGGTCAGCATAAGAATAGGAGCTCTCAACAATATTATCCTTCAACTCTGATTCAGCAAGAGTATCGGTTAGAACCAATTGTTCTTTGACAGGCATGCCCATTAAAAGTTTCAGCCCCATCAATCCAACTGCTAACTGGTTCTCAACCTTGAGTTTTTCAGTTTTCAGATTGGTGAGCGTGACTTCAGCTTTATTGACATCCAGTTTTTCAGCAAAGCCATTCTTAAAAATTTCTCTTGTGTCACTCAACAATTTTTCAATTCTTTCAATGTTAGCGTCTAGTGTGGTTGATTGTTGTTTCCCAATAACCAGTTGATAATATATTTTGTAAATATTTGCCTTGATCTGTTCCTGAGTAACCTCTGCACCCTTGGTCGCAAAATCTATTGCGGCTTTTCTTGCCTGAAGACCGATGAAAACTTGTCCATCAAACAATAATTGTGAAAGGCTTATACCGGCAGAGCCAGTAAATCTTGTTCCGAATTGTGCCTGGATAAATCCAAAATCGCTTGGTGAAACAATTGGATTTCCACTCCCATCTTTGACGCCTTCGTCTTCCAGAACTCCATAAGTAGCCATTGAGATGAAGTTTGGAAAACTCTGCACGGGAATTTTTGGAAAATAACTCAGGTCTATGCTCCCTGTTACATTGGGTAAAGCTCTGGAGGTAATTTCCTTATTTACTTCATGTTGAATGCGTACGTCAAGGAGTGCATTCTTAACCTGTGCACTGTTCTTTGAAGCGTAGTCCACCGCCTGCTTAACTGAAAATTCGTGCCTCCCTTGTGCAAATGCACTGAATGAGAGAAAGAGAAATCCAACTAACCAATTACTTCCCTTTACTGCCTGTTTCATTTTTGATTAATTTTTTATCTAGTTCCTGTTGATACTTTTGGATCAGTTTGTGTCCTTTGAGAGATGCTACTCCATACAAGAAATTCTCCGTGATGGTCTGATGGACCTCCACAAAACTGCTTTTCTGCCTGCCGAGGAATTCCGGATCAAAAGGAATCATCATGGACTCCACACGAAAGCGGCTCAGCAGCTCAACATTTATGTCTGACCTGTAGAGCTCTTCAGCAATTCCTCGCTTCAGATTTGATCTTACCACGCTAAGTAGATAATCATTCTTGTGCTTTAGAAATCTCACAAAAGGTTTAGGGTGGTACTTTTGTAAATCGTAGAGAATGGAGGGATTCATGTTGCTGAACATCGCCTGCATCATTTCCATTGCCTTAAAAACCTCTTCAACCGCATTCACTGCGCAGCTTCTGTCAGTATCGCATGATTGCTGATTAACCCTCACGATTTGCTCAACCACCGCGTCTACCAGCTCATCCTTATCTGAGAAGTATTGATAAAGAGTTTTCTTACTGGCTCCCAATGAATTAGCAATATCATCCATGCTTACTGAACGAATGCCATACTTCATAAACAATTCGTCCGCTTTTTGGCGGATCCTTTCCCTCGTATCTTTTTCAACTATTATCATAAGTGGCCGCAAAACTACGGAAACTTTTTTCGTAACAAAAGTTTCCTCTCATTATTTTTTGACCTTTTGTCAAAAAACTCTTGCCTTCACGGAAGAATCAAGCCAAAAAAAAATTGTAATTGTTTATAGCTTATGACGAATAAAGCGGAAATATCCGGACAATTACTTGCTCTAATTCGCATAGCCGAATAGGTTGGGCAATGCTTATATAGAGAACATCTACCTTTACTGCATATTAATTTTATGCGCAAAAACATCTTCAAAAAGCTCCTGCGATACTTTTTCCAGGGCTTAATTATACTGGCTCCGATCGTTATAACTATCTGGGCAATCTTTGGATTATTCAACTATATAGATAGCATACTTCCAAATCTGATGCATCGCTTCTTTCCGGGAGTTGTTGGAGTTAACGAAGACGGAACTCCGAAGAGCATTCCGGGACTGGGCTTTATAGTTGTTGTACTGCTGGTTTTATTAGTGGGATATATCTCCTCTTCTTTCATTGTAAGCAAACTGGTTGAACTTTTTGATAAGGTATTGGAAAAAGCGCCTGGTGTCAAGGTCATTTACTCAACAATCAAGGATTTCTTTGAAGCATTCGCGGGAGACAAAAAGAAATTCAGCAAACCAGTCCTCGTAAGTCTTCACAGCAATGATGTATGGCAAATTGGTTTTATCACTCAACAGGATGTAATAGAATTTGGATTACATGACCATGTTGCTGTTTATATTCCCTTTTCATATTCAATAGCGGGACAATTGTACTTTTTGCCGGCAAGTAAGCTGCGGCTTGCAAGTAATATTAGCTCTACAGAAGCAATGAAGTTTGCGATAAGTGGAGGTGTAACTGAGGTTGAGGAAGGAATAGAGCATGCATTGAAGCGTGAAAATGAAGAGAAGAATAAATGAAAAGAGTTGTTCTAGTTATAAGTTTTGTCCTGTCAATTCAAGAGTGCTGTTCGTGGGGATTCTTCGCTCATCGTAAGATCAATTACTATGCTGCATTCTTATTGCCTCCTGAAATGCTTGTTTTCTATAAGCCGAATCTTGAATTTCTCGCTGAACATGCGGTAGATCCTGACAAGCGCCGATACCTCCTTCCGGCAGAGGGAGCGAGACATTATATAGACCTGGACCGTTATGGTCAATATCCATTCCGGGATCTACCCCGAAACTGGTCTGATGCTGCAGAAAAATTTTCAGAAGATACCTTGAGGAAACACGGTATTGTTCCCTGGTGGATAATGACGATGATGCAACGACTCACAACTGCATTTCGGCAAAAGGATCGGTCAAAAATCCTGAAACTCTCAGCAGAGATCGGGCATTACATTGCAGATGCACATGTGCCTCTTCATGCATGTAGCAACCATAATGGTCAATTTACAAATCAGGCAGGAATTCATGGGTTCTGGGAATCAACAATCCCTGAGCTTCTCGCAGAAACAGACTGGGATTTTCTGATAGGAAAGACCTCCTATTTAAATAATCCACACCAATTTATTTGGAATAGGGTACTGGAAAGCGCGAATGCAGTAGATAGTGTTTTGAAATTCGAAAAGGAATTAAGTAGTACTGTCCCCCCGGATCGGCAGTTTGCATTTGAAGAGAGAAACGGAACCCTGGTAAGAAAATATTCAACTTATTACACGATTCTCTATAACCGCAAACTGAACGATATGGTGGAAAGGAGGATGCGCCAGTCAATTTATAGCGTTGCTGCATTTTGGTACACAGCCTGGGTTAACGCTGGTCAACCTGAACTTAAGTCTCTGGCTGAAAATGGCTTTACCGAGAGAGAATTACAAGAATTTGAACTTCTGAATTCCACATGGTTAAAAAATAATTCGACACAGAAAGAACATTGAATCCTGTCCACACTTTTCATTCGCCGATTGAATAATAATTTGACTCTTACCAGGCTTGAAACCTTAGTTTCGCTCTCTCCTAAAACTCTATTTTCTTACATTTGCTGTTCGTATGGAACCATTGAAGGAGTTAGCAAGTATTCACAATTTTAACGCAGGGCCATCTATTCTTCCTAAGCAGGTTTTTCAACAAGCTGCTGAAGCAATAATCGATTTCAACAATACTGGCCTATCAATCCTGGAGCTTGGTCACCGCACTGAAATTTTTCAGCAGGTTGTCAATGAAGCAGTGTCATTAGTGAGAGAATTAATGAAATTGGATGATGAACACGACATCATCTTCTTGCAGGGTGGAGCTTCAACACAATTCTTTCAAGTACCATTGAACCTTCTAAATGAAGGGGAAACTGCAGCATATCTCGATTGCGGAGTTTGGGGGAAGAAAGCCATTAAAGAAGCTATGCTTTATGGCAATGTCAATGTGGTGGCAAGTTCAAAGGACAAAGGTTATACTTATATCCCGAAAGGTTATGTTGTTCCCCCTAATTCAAAATATTTTCATTACACAACTAACAATACAATTGAAGGCACGCAAATGCACTTCATTCCTGATACTGATGTCCCCCTGGTAGCAGACATGAGTAGTGATATATTAAGCAGTCAAATGGACTTCAATCGCTTCTCACTGATATATGCAGGGGCACAAAAAAACATTGGAGCAGCAGGGGTAAATCTTGTAGTGATAGAAAAGAGTGCTCTTGGAAAAGTTAGCAGGTCAATTCCTACGATGATGGATTACCGGCAACATATTGAAGCAGGTTCGCTGCTAAATACACCCCCGGTTTTTGCTATTTATGTTTGCATGCTTACTCTTCAGTGGCTTAAACAACAGGGTGGCATCGGTGGAATTGAAGCAATAAATAATCAAAAAGCAGGATTATTATATGATACGCTGGATGAAAATCCTGTTTTTCGCCCAATAGTTGCTAAAGAAGATCGAAGCAAGATGAACGTTGTTTTTCATATAGATGATAAACAACGCGAGTCAGAATTTCTTAAGATCTGCAAGGAAGAAGGAATGATTGGAGTGAAGGGGCACAGGTCTGTAGGAGGCTTCAGAGTTTCCTTGTACAATGCCTTGCCGCTCGAAAGTGTGCGGGCTTTGACCAATCTTATGCGGTATTTCGCGGAGAAAAAAGGATAGATAGCGTTAGTGATTTCTATTCATTGTTTGATATCAATCTCAAAACCACGATTAAACTTTTTTGTATAAATGGCGATCATCTCACCCTTTAAAGCCCTTCGGCCGCAGCCTCAATTTGCCCGGCAGGTGGCTTCAAGACCATACGATGTTCTAAATAGTGCAGAAGCTAAACAGGAAGCGAGAGGCAATCCTAACTCATTTCTGCATATTACCAAATCAGAAATTGATCTGCCAGAATCAATCGATACACATTCTGCAGATGTATATGAACGGGCAAGGCAGAACCTTCAGGCTTTTATTCAGCGTAACATTTTATTCAGAGAGGATAAACCTTGTTACTATGTTTACCAGTTAACCATGAATGGAAAAAGCCAGACAGGGCTGGTTTGCATAAGCAGTTTGGAAGATTATGAGGAAGATGTGATCAAAAAACATGAGTTCACTCGTCCCGACAAGGAGCTTGACCGCATCAATCATATAAAAACCACGGGAGCGCAAACAGGAAATGTTTTCCTTGCATACAAAACGGAACCAACAATAAGCAGGATCATTGAGGATTGGAAAAAATCTCACAATACGGTTTATGAGTTTGTAGCGGAAGATGGTATTTCGCACACCATCTGGATCATAAATGATGATAAGGTGATTCGTGAGATCACAGATACTTTCTCAAAAGGAATTCCCCGAACATACATTGCAGACGGGCATCACCGGGCGGCATCCGCCGCAAAAGTGAGAGCAGCACTTGGGAAAAAAATCAGTCCGGATGCTAACTACTTTCTGACAACTCTTTTTCCATCTGATCAGTTACGAATTTTGGATTATAACCGCCTGGTGAAAGATCTGAATGGACTTGGCGAGGCTGAGTTTTTGGAGCATCTCCAAAAGGATTTCACTGTCGAAAAATCAGATAGCGAGGTTTTGCCATCCAGTCTTCATGAATTTGGAATGTTTCTTGGTAAAACCTGGTATAAACTAATTGCTAAAGAAGGTACATATGCGGAGGATCCTATTGGGGTTCTGGATATAACTGTGCTTCAAAACAATGTTCTTGGACCAATTCTGGGAATTCAAGATCAGCGAACCGACAAAAGGATTGATTTTGTAGGAGGAATTAGAGGACTCAAGGAACTGGAAAAAAGGGTGAGATCAGGTGAAATGGCTGTGGCATTCAGTTTGCACCCGGTTTCAATTCAACAACTATTTGATATAGCTGATTCTGGAAATGTAATGCCTCCAAAATCTACCTGGTTCGAGCCTAAATTGAGGGACGGCCTTCTGACCCATTTGATCTTTGACTAAATAATTTTTAACACAGCTACACCCGCTTTTGCAGGCGTGGTTGATACCTTTGGAGATATGCATAAAATCATTGCTCTTTTTCTGATAACGACCCTGGTTGCTTTGACTGGTTATGGCCAGGATTCAAAATCACTTTTTGAAACTGCGCGAACATTTCAGCGACAGGGAGATTATGCAAATGCTGTATTGGTGCTTAACCGTGCCCTGGAACAACAACCTAAAGATCTCCAGATTACAAAAGAACTGGCATTTACATATTACCTCCAGAGGGATTTCGTGAAAGCAAAAACAACAGCCTTACCATTGGTTGACAGGCCAGATGCCGATGTGCAGTCCTACCAGATCCTTGGAATGGTTTATAAGGCTATGGAGGAAAGAAAGGAATGTGAAAAATTGTACAAACAGGGATTGAAGAATTTTCCAAATAGTGGAGTGCTATATAACGAATATGGTGAAATGCTTTGGACCAAACAGGATTATACCGCAATCAAATTTTGGGAAAAGGGTATAGAGGTTGAACCAAACTTTTCATCCAACTACTATAATGCTGCCAAGCATTACTATATGACCTTTGATAAAGTATGGCCGGTCATTTACGGAGAGATCTTTGTAAATCTGGAGAGTTATAGTAAGCGAACTGCAGAGATCAAGGAGCTTTTACTACAATCGTACAAGAAATTGTTCGCAGAAACCAATCTTCTCAACAAGCAGGATTCAAAAAATCCATTCGTAAATTCTTATTTGAATACTATGAGCCGTCAGGCAAGCTCAGTATCCCAGGGGATCACATCCGAATCACTCACTCTTTTAAGAACCAAATTCATCCTGGATTGGCAGGAAAAAGAATCTTTCAAATTTCCATTCAGATTATTTGATTACCACCGCCAGCTATTAAAAGAAGGTATGTTTGATGCATATAACCAATGGATATTCGGAGCGGCAGAAAATCTGCCCGCTTTTCAGAATTGGACGAATGCTCATCCGGAATCATATACCACTTTTACCAGTTTTCAGAAGGGCAGGGTTTTCAAAGTACCTGAAAAACAATATTACCAGACGGTAGCCTCTAAATAACAAAATCTTCTTAATTGAAAGTCCTGGCTCATGTCAGGACTTTTTTTGTCGTGTTTTTTATCTAATTTGATAATCCGATCCTAAGCTTTTTTCATAGCTGCGATCGTAAACGAAAGCCATAAGATGGATCTCAAAAGACTCTTCGATTGCATACAGTATCAACTGGAAAGTTCACCTATTCCTGATATGTTGACTGGGAAAGAAGGGGGCAAATGGAAGAATTACAGCACACAGGATGTTGCCACAATGGTGAATAAGATAAGTGCAGGTCTTCTTAACCTCGGGATAGGCGCGGGAGACATGACACCCACCGGAAGAGATAAAATTGCTTTGCTATCAAGGAATAGACCTGAGTGGGTAATGCTTGACCTGGCTGTTCAGCAAATTGGCGCTATCCTCACTCCTATTTACCCAACAATTAATGTCAACGAATTAGAATTTGTTTTGAAGGATGCAGAGGTGAAACTGGTTTTTGTTAGTGATGAGGACACCTATCTGAAAGTGATGAATGTAAAATCACGAATTCCTTCATTGAAGGAAATTTTCACATTTGATCATGTTTCAGGTGCGAGACACTGGAAGGAAATGTTAGTAACCCCAACTGATGTTATACTCAACCAGATCAAGTCAATTTCAGACACGATAAGGTATGAGGATCTCGCTACTATTATTTACACTTCGGGCACTACAGGAACTCCAAAAGGAGTGATGCTATCACACAGGAATATTCTTAGCAATGTAATGGCATCGATCCCTTGCTTTCCACCAGGAAAGCATATGAAATCTCTGAGTTTCCTGCCTCTCAACCATATTTTCGAACGAATGGTAACCTACCTCTACCTGTTTACCGGTACAGGTATTTATTATGCAGAAAGTCTTGAATCCATAGGGGAAAATCTTAAAGAGGTGAAACCCGATATGTTCACAACTGTACCGAGACTCCTTGAAAAAGTGTATGATAAGATCATGCAGAAAGGGAATGAGCAAAAGGGGATCAAGAGAAAACTTTTTTATTGGGCACACGATCTCGCTACCAAATTTGAATTGCACGAGAAGAAAAGTGCATGGTATAATGTTCAACTTTCACTTGCAAATAAAATTGTCTTTAAGAAGTGGCGCGAGGCATTGGGTGATAATATCAGGTGCATTGTATCCGGGGGTGCGGCATGCCAGGTGAGGCTTATTAGAATTTTTACGGCTGCACAGATTCCGATCATGGAAGGATATGGACTAACAGAAACTTCGCCGGTGATCAGCGTGAACCGATTTGATGAAAAAGAGCGAATGTTTGGAACCGTGGGTCCGCTGATCGATAAAGTTGAAGTGAAAATTGCTGAAGATGGAGAGATTCTTTGCAAGGGGCCAAATGTTATGATTGGCTACTATAAGCGCGATGACCTAACCAAAGAAGTTATGACGGGCGATTGGTTTCATACAGGTGATATTGGCACGATGGTATCTGGGAAGTTTCTGAAGATAACTGATCGAAAAAAAGAGCTATTCAAGACCAGCGGTGGAAAATATGTTGCACCTCTGCCGATCGAAAACAAACTGAAAGAGTCAGTTTATATAGAGCAGGTGATGGTGGTTGGCGCAGAACAAAAATTCGTCGGAGCCCTCATCATTCCATCTTTTCCCAATTTGAAAGACTGGTGCAGGCAGCATGGAGTTCCCGTTGGAACCAATGCTGAGATTATCAGAAATCCCCAGGTAATTGAAATGTTTAAAGATCTTGTTGAAAGCTTCAATAAATACTTTAACCACGTTGAACAAATAAAAAAATTCGAATTGCTGCCTTCAGAATGGAGTATTGAGACAGGAGAAATGACGCCTAAGCTTTCTCTCAAGCGAAAAGTAGTGATGGAAAAATATAGGGATGGGATCGAAAGGATCTATGCCTGAGAAATCTTTACGAAACTTTGGGTCCTCACACTTCTTCAACTTCATCTCAGAGCGCGTCATTTTCTCTGGGTAACTCCATTAACTCCTGTTCTCTGCGGTGATTTTTTCATCATTCACTCCTCATATTGCATGAACTCTCTTTTTACAGCCTTCAGCATCGTGAAGAGATGCGCCATTTCTATAAGTAGGATCACACCAACTGCAAGAAGAACATACCATTCAATATTAACCCTTTCTATAGTAAGTCCCATAAATCGCTCATAGTACCAACCTGCCAGAGCAATACCAAAAACAAGTCCAACGACAAGGAACGTAAGAAGCGAATAGAATACTTTCAGATACATCACCTTCATGGTTGAGTATCCCAGTTTCAGATTTTCCAGAATGGCTGCAGGAACAATAAGGATTACAGAAATCCAGGCGGCGTTTTTTCCAAACCATTCTTTTAAGAATATATTGAGTACGAGGATCAGTATGACTGACAAAAGACTCCAGGGAAAACGCAGATATCCTGCAGGCTGCTGGTGTTTATGAGTTACGGCCATGTTGGTTGTTTTGGGTCAACCAAAGTAATCAAATTTTACGACCTCCATTCTTCGATCCATAAAAAAAGGCTGGAAGTACCAGCCCTAAAACTTTATCATTATCCCTGCTTCACCAGCTGAATTTCACAATGAATTTTTATTTCGTCAGCAACAACTACTTGTCCGGCTTCCGTTACGGCATTCCACATCAATCCAAATTCTTTTCTGCTGACTTTACCCTGAACGGTAAATCCTGCCTTGGTTTGACCGTATGGGTCAACAACTATCCCGCCATACTCTACATCAAGGATTATAGGACGGGTGGTACTTCTAATAGTGAGATCGCCATGCAATTTGTATTTATCTCCAGCCCCTTCGTATTTCTTTCCTTCAAATACAATTTGCTTGTTATTCTCAGCATCAAAAAAATCGGCTGATTTCAGATGAGTATCGCGTTGCGAATTATTAGTATCAATTGAATCAATATCAGCCGTAAAATGAATTTTTGATGCCTTGGTGAAGTCCTCTCCTTCAGTCTCTACTTCTATATCATATTTCTTAAAATATCCAGTAACAGTAGTGATCATTAAGTGTCGAACCTTAAACTGAACTTCAGAATGTGCTGGATCGACCTTCCATTTTACAGTAGCCATAAAATTTGAATTTAAGATGATTATTCAAAGTTGTAACATCAAAACTACAATTATTAATTTTCCACTCCAAAGTTTTCATTATCTCCCTGGAGGAAATTTTCTAATCTTCAATGGACCGGAAAGGGATGGAAAGATATTTACTTTACCGATGCCTGGAAGAAATTCTGTTTCGAACAAACTATTAACTTAACAGTTCAATATGCAATATGAAAATATTATTCTTCGTGCTAATCATTCTGATTCAAGAAAGTATATCGGCACAGTCTGATCAGACGAACCTAAAAGATCAATCCATGAAAAGGATCGATACCCGGTATCAGGATTATAAAAAAATTGCTCATACCATCTGGGAGTATGCAGAGGTGGGATACAAAGAAGTTCAGAGCTCTGCTCTTTTGCAGACAACATTGAAAGAAAATGGCTTTACGGTTAACGCTGGTTCGGCAGATATCCCAACTGCGTTTGTGGCATCATATGGAGAAGGTTCTCCAGTAATTGGTATTCTCGCAGAATTTGATGCTCTTCCAGGATTGTCCCAGCAAGCAATACCCGAAAAATCAATAATTGCCGGTAAGGATGCAGGTCATGCCTGTGGCCACCATCTTTTTGGAACAGCTAGTGTTGCTGCGGGCATAGAGATAAAAAACCTGATCGCGGAAAAAAAACTCAGGGGAACTATAAAGGTATATGGCAGTCCGGCGGAAGAAGGCGGGAGTGGCAAAGTATACATGGTGCGGGAAGGCTTGTTTAAAGATGTTGATGTTGTTATTCATTGGCATCCCTCTGACGCAAACAGTATCACTACCACGAGCGCACTTGCAAACAAATCAGCAAAATTCAAGTTTCATGGACTTTCAGCACATGCTTCCGCTGCGCCTGAAAAAGGAAGGAGTGCTTTGGATGCTGTTGAAGCGATGAATAACATGGTCAATATGATGCGTGAACATGTACCTCAGGAAACAAGGATTCATTATGTGATAACAAATGGCGGAAGAGCTCCCAATGTAATACCGGATTTCGCAGAAGTTTATTATTACGTAAGACATCCCAAGCGTGAAAACGTAGTTGCAATTTTTGACAGGGTAGTGAATGCGGCTAAAGGCGCAGCTCTGGGTACAGAAACTACAATGGATTTCGAAATAATAGGTGGTACGCATGATCTGTTAATCAATAGAACATTGGCAGAGGCTATGCAGATCAACCTTCAGAAAGTAGGTGGCCTTACTTATTCAAATGCAGAGGTTGAATTTGCGAGTAAAATTCAATCATCATTTAATTTCGCTGTCCCGCCCATTACTTCTACTTCGCAAATTTTACCACTCAAATTGGAAACATTATCCGGAGGTGGAAGTACGGATGTAGGAGATGTTAGTTATGTAGTACCAACTGTTGGACTAAGAACGGCAACCTGGGTGCCTGGTACACCAGCCCATAGTTGGCAGGCTGTTGCAAGCGGCGGTACAGAAATAGGAACCAAAGGAATGATGGTAGCAGCCAAAACCATGGCGCTCACAGCCATTGATCTATTTACAAATCCTGCACTTATCACAAAAGCTAAAGTGGAATTCAAGGACCAGATAGGTAACTACCGTTATAAGGCCTTGCTGGGAGACAGAAAACCTGCCCTGAATTACAGGGATTAAACAAGAATTTGTATCGCTACGCTTATTCTTGGCCGTAAACTTGTACATAAAAAATAGTAGTCAACTGGCTTGAAACACGAGTCAATGGCTACCTCATATTAAGAGAAATATGAGTTGAATTTTGTAAATTAGAATACCTCCCATTCCGCACCGTTCTCAGTATGCGTCCTCTTGAGAATTTGCCTTGTTGCTGGTTTCATTTCAGAAATATTTTCAATGAAACAGGAAGGCTTCATATGGACTGATCTACACATTGCCGACTCAACACAGAAGCCTGGACAAGCATATTCAAACCTTTTACTTCTCACCAAAAAATCAAGAAGAGTCAACTCCACCAGGATTTGTAGTGAAGGACCATTTTTAACTATCAAACTTGTCAGTTATGAAAAACTTACCGGCAATTGCACTCCTGTTACTTGTTTTAAGCTGCAATGAAAAGGAGGCTAAAGAACTTAATATCAAAGGTGCCTATTCCATGACCAGTCAGGTACTCAATGACGGCACAAAGGATTCAGCAATCGATCGAAAACAATTGAAAATTTTTACTGACCGCCATATGATGTATGCATCTGCAAATCTCACAGACAGCTTTGCAAATTTTGGTATTGGAGAGTATACGATAGATAAAGGAAAAGTTGTTGAACATATTTTTTATTCTTCTTCTAATGCAGATAAGAGAGATACCGTTACTTTATTGGTAGATACCACCGACAATGGATTTATACAGGTGATTGAAAGCATTCCTTATGAAGGAAAAAATTATAAATTAACTGAGAAATACATAGAGGAAAGCAAGGATCGCACAACTCCTCTGGACGGGGCATGGAAACAGGTAAAAAATATCTATATCACTAGTAAAGGAGATTCTTCAGTAAACCAAAATCCCTTGGAATATAAGGTCTATCAATCCGGGAATTTTATATGGGCGATTACGACAAAGGACAGCACGCAAACTCCATTCTCGGTCTTTGGGTACGGCGTATTTCAGATGGACGGAGACAATAAATCCGTGGAAACTATCAAAAACTCAACCTTTACTTCTGGATTGGTAGGTAAAACTTATGAAGTGGCGATTGAACTTGACGGGAATGATTCGTATAAACAAACAATAACTTTTGCAAATGGGGATAAATCCGTTGAAATTTATAAGAGACTAAAATAAGGCCCAGGGCCAGATTCAGCTTGCATTTTAGCAATGGCACGGGAACATAATATTCAATCCGGAAGAGACTTTTTGTGCCGACCGCGGGGAAACAAAAATGCCAAATAGCAGATTTCCCCTCGGGACGGTTGAAGATTTCTCATTGTACTTTCCTGACAAATTTGGTTCTATTCCCGAATGGTTATGTACCTTAATGCCGTGAATCGAATTTATTCGTGATTATGTGAAGGAGCAGGATAACCTTTCAGTGGTAGAAGCAAGATGATTTTTTTGAGATTTGTGTGAACAAGATTTAAGATTTTCATTAGTGTTGTAGAATAAAAAAGGAACCCTGATCAAGTAAATGAAGAGATTCGAATTTCTTGTCGGGCTTAGAATCCAACGTATATTTATTAACTCTTAAATTTTATAACACTATGGCAAAATCAGCTAAGAAAGCAGCAAAAAAAGCAGCACCTAAGAAGGCAGCTAAAAAAGCAGCACCAAAAAAAGCAGCGAAGAAAGCAGCTCCAAAAAAAGCAGCAAAAAAATCAGCTAGAAAACCTAACGCGGCCTTCATGGCGCCACTCACTCCAAGTGCAGCTCTTGGAGAAGTTGTCGGAAGCAAACCGATCCCAAGAACTGAGATCATCAAAAAGATCTGGGATTATATCAAGAAAAATAATCTTCAGGACAAGAAAAATCGCCGCATGATAAATGCTGACGATAAATTAAAAACAGTCTTTGGTGGTAAAGAGCAAATTTCCATGTTTGAATTAGCAAAGGTTGTCAATAAACACGTGAAATAGTCCGCATGGTTGAACGTAATCGGACTTAAAAATTCCGTGCACCTTCAATCGGGTTAAAAATACCATTACAGAATTCAGCTAAGCATTGGACAGAATTAACTTCTGTTAGATGCTTGGCTGTTTTTTCTTATAGAAGTTCTTACGCATAATATTCTTCCAGGTTTCTATCTGAAGAATTTACTTATGGAAGATGAGAAGATCAAATTAAAAGCAAGGAATTAACAGAAGCCGAAAAAGATCCAAAGTATAAGAAGAAATATATGAGTTTTTGAAAATAACTCGATTCTTAACCAGGAACTCTGGTTATGTATTTTTCAATTTGTTTGATTTGATCAACAATTTGAGGTGTGGTTGGTTTCAAGGCTTTTGCTTTCCTGAAAAATTCTTTTGCGGCTCTGAATTCTCTTTTATTCATCATAATGCTGCACATCTGTAAATAGGCTGCTGCCTGGTTTTCCTTATCGGGCAATCCTTTTCGCAATGCCTGCCGAATATAACTTTCAGCCTGACGCATATCATTTTTTTGCACTGATAACATTCCCATCTGCAGCAAACTGGCTCCTTCGGCTTCTTTCATTGGCATTCCCAGATCCAATCCCTTCTTCATATTTTTTTCTGCCGAAGTAAAATCCTGTTTCATCATTGCCAGATTTCCTTTCAGCGTATAAAAAACAGAACGAATCGGTTTATATAACAGGTTCGGAAACCAAATTGAATTCAATACTTTTTCAGCTCCTTCCATATCTCCTCTCTCCATGTATTCCTGAATCAGGCGAAGGGGACCAAAGAAAAAATGGCTGAATAGCAGCACTGCAGCAATCAGATATAAAAAGAACGATGGCCAAAAGCCCGCATAGATATTAATGAAGATCGCGCCCGCCAGAAATAAAACTGCGAGGTAGAGCCTGTACTTAATAACCTGGTTATAAAATTTCATAATGTTCCGCTTGATAAAGGAAGGCAAAGATAAAGCCCCCGGGACAAATCGGTCCAGGGGGCCTTTTTGGAAGTTACTCCAAAGAAATAAATAACGCTTCTATTTTTTGGTATTAGGAAGTTTCCTATCCACTTTATCCCATTTTTCAGTTTGCTTTTTCTTCTCACTAGGGATCATTTGTTCATGATTCAATTGACTGTCTTTGTATCGCTCTTCCTTTGCATCTTGTTGGGCCTCATCGCTCCTATCCATTTCAGGTTTTCTTGAAATATCATATTCATCCTGCTGTTTATTCCTTTGATCGTCCTGCACTCTATTAATTTCAGATCTTACAGGCATATCTTTCTTATCTTTTTTCATGATAATTTATTTAATAGTCCTAAACGAAAAAATCTTTACGCCTTCTGCAGAGGCAGGAAGACGTAAAGATCTTTTTTTAGCTTCAATCGTTAACTGACCTAGAGGTTTCCGCCTCTCTGACCTTGTCCTGAAGAACCACTTCCACTTCCTGATCCGCTCTTACCACTCGATCCAGCACCACCCTGGTTTCCTCCAGTTGATGACCTGTCACCTCTGTTTTGATCTTTTTCTTGATCCTGATCTTCCTTATTCCAGCTCCCACCTTGTTGAGATCCCTGTCCTGAAGTAGATGTGTTTTGATCCCTTCTTTCCTGAGATCCACCCTGGCCTTGAGAACCTTGAGATCCTTGAGATCCTTGAGATCCTTTTGTTCCCTGTCCCTGAGAACCTGAAGTATACTGATCACTTCCGGCTCCCTGATTTCCACTACCTGTTTGGCCCTGGTTGCCTGACTGATTACGTCCTTGTCCCATTCCTTCCTGTCCCTGTTTGTCCTGGCTTTGATCCTGGCTTCCGCCTTGTTGGTTTCTTGACTTGTCTGCCATAGATAGATTTTTAAAGTGAATAAAAAATGTTACGATGCTTATCTATTCTAAGATTATTCAGAATCCCTTTCATATATATCGAGATCCATATACCGATCGTTTCTTGTAGTGCGCTCCCTCCCTCTATTCATTGTCCTGTCTGAATCCATTTCACGATTGGAAGAAGTATTTTGTCGTGGGCCGCTATGATCGCGATCTGTTTCCATCTCGCTATCGTTGCCACGGATGCGGCTGGTTTGGCCTCTTGAATTTTCTGCCATGGTAAAACAGTTTTAAAATTATTAACCGATAAAGGCAATGGAGAAAATGAAAAAACTATGCCGTACATGTGTGAGTTTTATATTCTTAGATGTCGACTCCCTGAGGAATGAAATCAACAATCAAACTTCCATTTGCTGGCTATTGATTTGGGTAATTATATACTCAAGCAAGTTTGGTGTTGGGTCGGCTGGTTATTAATCATTCTGGCTCGAGATTTTAAGCATACTAATTGATCATTCATTGCCCATTCTGCTGGGTCCGGTAATTGAATGAGTATTTGCGTAAACAAAACATTGTTTCAATCATTTAATATAAACGAAGAATATGGTCAATATCACATCGCCTGAAAGCAACCAGGTTAATGTTCCTGAACTCGGAACAAACATTATTAATGTTGGATGGCAAGAACGCGTTTTATCTTCCAGTGTTGGAGGTTATCTGTTAGGTGCCGGTTTGAAAAACTTAAGAAAAAAACCAATAAAGGGAATTCTGCAAACAGTAATAGGAAGTTTTCTGCTTTATAGAGGTACTTCAGGAAATTGTCCTGTTTATACTTCGATTGGAAAAACCGGTGATGCTACGCACGCGGATTCGGTAAATATTCGCACATCGCTTTATGTAAATAAACCAAGACATGAAGTTTATCAATTCTGGCGTAAGCTTGAAAACCTGCCACGCTTCATGAAACATTTATTAGTTGTGTCTGAAATTGATTCCAGGCGCTCACATTGGGAGGCAACACTCCCTGGAAATATCGCTACTCTCAAATGGGATGCGGAGATAGTAAAGGAAGAAGAAGGCAAACTGATAGGATGGCAATCTGTTGCCAATTCTACCATAGAAAATGCTGGAAAGGTTGAATTCAGGGATGCTGGAAATGGAGGAACTGAATTGGATGTTGTGATCAGTTATCGTCCACCTGCGGGTGATATTGGAGCTGGGATCGCTAAATTATTGAACCCAATTTTTGAAAAGGTAGTTCTTGGCGACATCAAGAATTTCAAAACCTTTATTGAAAATGCAGATGTGAATACATATGTAGGGCAGCCAGCTTAATTAGAAATAAAGAATTAACCACAAAGACGCAAAGGCACGAAGGGCCGCAAAGAAAAATAAATCCTCCGCAAATGCGGGGGATTTTTATTTAACCAATTCCTTGGCGCAACCTTGCGCATTGACAATTAAATAAAAAGCAGAAAATGACATAAAGGATCGAGCATCGTTAGAAGACCTTCGAACTATTGTCCTTCGAGCATTTTAATCGACTATTTTCAAATTGTCAAATTTTCAAATTCACAAATTCTGACCTCCTGCCATTTTTATCAGCCAATGGAATATAATCTTAAGACCATAACATGCGGAATTAGTACATTAAGTTCATTCAATTCAAAACTTAAAAATCTTCACCATGTTGCAATCAATTAAAACCGTGCGTATTCTTCTGTGGCTATTAATTGTTGGTGCTTCTGCTCAGGCACAGATCACCACACCCCGGACGCCAAGTCCTGCAGCAACCGTCACTCAAACTATTGGTATATCCACGGTCTCTGTTAGCTACTCAAGACCTGCTGTAAAAGGCCGTGAAGTATGGGGAGTACTCGTTCCATATGGTTGGAACAAGCAGGGATTTGGTAATAATAAGGAAGCTCCCTGGAGAGCCGGCGCTAATGAAAATACTGTGATCAAGTTTTCACATGATGCAGTTGTAGAAGGAAAGAAAGTTCCCGCAGGAACTTATGGACTTTTCTATGTAATCAATAAAGACAATACCGGAGAAGTAATTCTTTCAAAGGATAGTCGCTCCTGGGGAAGTTTCTGGTATGAACCATCACAGGACCTCTTACGTGCTCCAATCTCCGCAAAAGACATAGCACATACAGAGATGCTTACCTACGATTTTCAAAATCTCACTAAGAACTCCGGAGAACTTGTTTTGAATTGGGGTAAAAAGCAACTCCCCGTTAAAATTGAATTTGATGTTGATAATATTGTTATGGCGAATGCAGCTGATGAATTAAAAGGACCAATAGGATTTAATTGGCAAGGCTATGCTAGCGCGGCGAATTATTCACTTCAGAATAAAGTAAATTATGAAAATGCTGTTAAGTGGATAGATCAGGCAATTGCACAGAATACCAATTTTAATACTTTAAATACAAAGGCCGGACTGCTGAAAGAAATGGGGAAAACTGCTGAATCAGATAAAATAAAAAAGCAGGCAATTGATACAGCTACTGAGGTTGAACTTAATGCTTATGGTTATCAATTGCTGGGACAGAATAAACATGATGAAGCGATTGAAATTCTTGCCTTGAATACAAAACGTCATCCAAAAAGTGCAAATGCCTGGGATAGTCTGGGTGAAGCATATGCAACTAAAGGAGATAAGAAAAATGCAATTGCTAATTTCAAAAAATCACTTAGCCTGAATCCGCCAGAACCAGTAAGAATAAATTCCGAGAAATTCCTAAAACAACTTGGAGCCTTGTAGCATTTACAGATCTGGAAAAGATAAAGTCAAAAAGGATCGCAGGGAAACTTACGATCCTTTTGTTTTACATATACCGCTTAATCACGGTTACGTAAGTCATGCCTTGTTAAATCTTAAAAAAATTACTTTGAGGTGATTGTCATTTATAGTCAGTTTCCTCTTTTCTTAAGAGCATTTACCGATATGGAATCAATTGTTTGATTCTATCTGGAAGTTTTGCTAAAAAAATATATGCCCTTTAAACAGTTAAGGCTAATTGAATTTCAAAAGACTGGTTCTATAAACCAGTCTTTTTTATTAATTCGGTAGATGCAACTTCATGCGGAAAAGATTACTGGTGCCATTATCGTTATCACTAATTGCGATGAGAACCAGGCCATCTCCCGGTGTGTTTCGCAAAATATCCAGAGACTCAATTTTCTCTTTCAGAGCTACACCTTTTTCATCTTGCAATATGTAAGAGGTCACAACCTGGTTGTCAGTTAATGAATAGACACCTATAAAACTCCCAAAGACCGGTCCGTCTATTGTCCAATCACGAGTATCCTCCACTGAAGCTGAAAATAATAAATGGAAATCATCTAAGGTGCAGGCTCCCGATAATCGAGCCTCAAAGTTTTCAATAAAGGGGAGCTTAACTCTATGATGCTCAATTGCGGGAAAGGGCGCATTCGCATCAAATAGGTATGACATGAAATGATCCAGCTTAAATTTAATGATCAAATTGTTACCTCGGTTGAAGAGGATCAAAAGGTCCTTTGTAGCCGTTATGGCTTCAATGTTCCATTCTTTCTTATTGGTTTGAGTAAGGACCTGTAGCTTGCTGTAAAAGTTCTGGAGAGAAATTATTTTGCTATCACTGAGTTCGGACATTCTTACCATCAACATACTATCTCTTTCCGGACTACTGCTTCCAGAGCCAAGGGCTAATAAATATTCATCCCCTTTCCAGGAGACAAGTGATGCACACTCAAAATCGTGCTTAACTTTTCTCTGTTCACGATATTCATTAAAATCCAACCCTTTGATAGGAATTTTTTGCTGCTGGTAATTTCTCAAGCTCATTTTGTATATCCCGGAAGCATCATCCCCGATAATATAGGCTGTTTCGTTTTTAAGAACTATTCCAGATGCGGAAGGAATACTGTCCAAAAGCTTTATTTCTACAATAGCTAATGGGTATTTTGAATTCTCATTCATACAACTAGTCAGGCAGGATAAAGCTGTTGCATAGGATAACAGGTAACTCTTTAATATGGACTTCATTTAATTAATAGACTAATCAATTCATAAGAAAAATAGAACCGGAACTTTTGAAGTTATTTCAAAAATTCCGGTCCTTGGTATAGAAAAACAATTTTATCGAAAATCTGTTACGACTTACTCATTGCACAAAGGAAATTTATGATCGATATCATTTTTCACTTTTTTGAAACGCATAGCGAAGTGTAATGCCAAATGTTGTGGGATCACCAAGCACGCCAGCATATTGACCAGCATTACCGGCAGCAGGAAGTAGTTGTTCGAAATATTCCTTATCAAGTAAATTTCTTGCCCACACAAAAACCGTAAGACCTAGCGGAGCCCTGAAGCCTGCTCTCGCGTTCAGCAATGCATACCCGTCAATGTTCAGATATTTTGAAGGAGAAGGGCTGGACGAAAAGCCAGAACGGAAATATCCATCAAGAGCGAGAAAGAAATTTCCCTTATGACCAAAGGCTTCCTTCGTATTTGAGAGTAATTCACCACCTACCGATCCAGCCCAGTCAGAAATGCCAGGCAGTTCGCCTTTTGAAATATTTTTAAAAGATTGTGCTGCTCCTGTTTCTTCTAATGGCAAAGGAGCGTTATTGAAGGATATATAATCTCCATCAGTATAAGCCAGGTTGCCATAAAAAGACAAGTGGTTATTGGCCCTAATGGCTCCATCAAGTTCAAAACCCTGAACTCTTACTTCTTCCGCATTTGCAAGATAACCGCGATTAACACCCACTTCTGCGGTCTGAACCTGTGTTTGATAATCATTTATAATGGAACGATGGAATGTAATATTAAGCGTAGAATTTCTTGACGGATTAGTCTTTACTCCAAGCTCGAAATGCTTGACATCCTCAGGCCTGACAGTTGCCAACTCTAACATAATACGGCCATTGTCAGTTGGCAATCCCCCCAGATTGATTCCAACAGGTTTATAACTGAGCGAATAAGTCGCAAAAGCATTTATGTTTTTTCTTGCCTTGAATGCAAGAGTTAACTGGCCGGAAAAATTACTTTCGTCAACATTTGCATTAAAAGTCTGGTCAGTATAGACTGAACGTTTAATAGCCAGAAGCGCTGGGTCAGTAGTTTCCAGACCGCCATATGTTTTTCTGTCAAAGTCAACTTCTTTTTTATCATAGTTATAGCGAACACCGGGCAACAGGTGAAGTCGGTCAGTAATCGCCCAATCAAGTTGTCCAAAAACAGCAGCACCAAAAGTTTGAAGTTGTGATTTCGTTTTGATGCCATATCCTTCCAGGAGCCCTGGAGTTTTCCAGGCACTGCTTGTTGAGCTTTGTGAGAAACGCCATTGGGCAGAACCAGATTCTTCTATATGTACAGGATCTGTATTCAGGTCCTGACTAATTAAGAAAACGCCTGCAACCCCACTTAGTTTGGATGAAAAATCACCTGCATAACGAATTTCCTGGGTCCATTGTTGATGCCTGGAAGTTGCTTGCGAGAGTGAGAGCACAGCTAAACCAGTAAAATCACGGTCATTGGATGGATCCCAATTCCAGTAGCGCCATGCAGTAGTAGAAGTCAGTGTGCCCCTACCAACTTTAGCATCAACATTCACTGTTACTCCACCCAATTGATTGCCTGATCGCCATGCGGTATTATGATCAATCAGACGGTCAAAGGGATTCCGGCTGGGTAATTTATAATTCAGGTCCGCAATAATGGAATCAAATTGCCTGTACCCTGCTCTCTTTGTTTGAACAACACCGGCAACAACCTGCGCGTATCCATTTGGTTTTTGATCAGAAAAATCAGCGATAAATCTGACATTAACTTTGTCTGACGGTGTATATAGCAATTGCCCACGCAATCCAATATTATTAAGATCGTTTACAGATTGTTGTGTAACTACATTCTTGAGCACACCATCACGTTGGGTTCCGGAGAATGAAAGTCGGCCAGCAAGTTTTTTTGTCAAGGCTCCCGTTACTGAAGCTTTAGCCTGAATAAATCCATAGTTACCATAACTCACTTCAAACGTAGCACCCGAAGTGAATTTGGGTGCACGGGTAATTATATTGAAAGCACCGGATGTAGTATTTTTTCCGAAGAGGGTACCCTGTGGTCCACGCAGAACTTCAATCCGCTCAATATCTATAAAATCAAGAGTTGTTGCAGCCGGTCTTGCATAATAGACACCATCAACATAAAATCCAACACCTGGATCTATCCCATCATTGGTGAGTCCAAATGTTGAACCAAGTCCACGGATATTTAAAGTTGTGTTTCGCGGGTTGGAAGTGTAAAGCTGGACGCTTGGCACAAGCTCTTTAAGACGGTTGACATTAAATGCTCCTGTTTCTTCAACCTGTGCACCGCCGACAACTGAAATTGGAATTGGCACATTTTGGGCGGTTTCTACACGCCGTCTCGCTGTAATTATAAGTTCCGCCAACTCATTATTAGTAAAGAGAATGATAGCAACCGGTGCATCCTTTATTTCAGAAATTTCTGCTTCGGCCGGTGAAAAACCAACAGAAGAAACTATAAGCGTCAATGGGAGCGATTGGGTCAGATTAATTGTAAACTGCCCTTTTGCATTAGTAACTGCAAAGGTGTTGGTTCCTTTAATGTTTACTGTCGCTGCGTCAACCGGTATTTTTTTGTCATCCAACACAATACCTTTTAAAACAGATTGTGCAGTTGCAGAATGGAAGATTATAATTAATAAAAACAGTTGGAAATATTTTTTCACGTCTGTGCTTTTTTTGTAATGATTCTCTAAGAATTATGATTCAGGCAGGTAATAAAAGTCCCCAAGCTGCTTCGCAGCTTTTCTTTTTATGTGGCAAACTTTTTATAGGGACATCAGCAACATCGCCCGAGAGAGTTTTTCAGCGACTGCTTCAATGGAAAAATAAATCCTATCACCAAGGATCTCATGATCAATTCGTTTAAGAAGACAAATATAGGGGTGGTTTATTACTCTACCAAATTAGTAGACAATAAATTTATTTACGACGGAAAATCTTAGAAGGGCCTGCATAAATTGTCTCTAAAAGTTGATACTGGACCTATTGCATTTCCTGTGCGAGATTTTATGAGAGCGGCTCAGGTCGTGGCGAACTTCCTGCAGGCTTCGATTTATTGTCGGGTAGTGGTATAAATTCTTTGTTATCATTAGGTGGAAGTATTATTCTGCCTTGTTTCCAATCCTCTTTTGCCTGCTCAATACGTTCTTTGCGAGAGGATACAAAATTCCACCAGATGAATCGTTCACCAATAGGCTCACCTCCCAACAGCATTAGTGTTGTGTTTTCTGTAGCAAGAATAAGTGGATCAACACCCTTATTGAACACCAACATTTGTCCTGACGAATAGTTAATTCCTGAAAGTTCTACGCTACCCTTGGCTATATAAAATCCCCGTTCTGAATGCTCTTTCGGCAGTCCGAATATTGCTCCCTTCTGCAATACAACGTGTAAATAAAATAGTGGAGAAGACGTTTCAACTTCATTTCGTAATCCAAATGCATTGCCAGCTATAAGTCGCATCCAGACTCCTTTCTCAGTAAATACCGGTAGTTCTTCGGTGCTGTAATTATGAAATGATGGGGCAGTTTCTTCATCTTTTTCAGGTAGTGCTACCCAAGTTTGTATCATCTCCAGTCCTCCGCTGAAGGAGGAAGGGTCTTCGAATCGTTCGGAATGTGCAATTCCACTACCGGCAGTCATCCAGTTAACTTCACCCGGACGAATTATTTGCTCCACACCTAAACTGTCTCGATGTGTTACCTGTCCACCAAAAAGATAGCTTACGGTAGAAAGTCCAATATGTGGATGGGGTAAAACGTCTAACGAGGAAGGTTGAGAAGGTATGTCTGCAATAGGCCCGGCATGGTCCATGAAAATAAACGGACCAACCATTCTTCGAAGTCGGAATGGAAGAATGCGTTTCACTTTTACTGCTTTACTAATGGCTGCTTCCCTTGCCTGAATAACGATGTCGAGCATACACCGAATGTCTGAAAATTATTTTTATTCAGCTGTTGAAGAAATATATGATTTGAAAAGGGGAAATTTGGCTGAATTGAGAATCTCAATCAAGTAGTTTACCCTCCCTTCTTCATATCTCCCTAAAATATCTGCTGAGAATTATTTCTTTACACTTGACATAAAATTCAATCCAATTACTTTTGGCAACAATTCTTAGATCACCAAGCGTTCCATCTACTGGTCTTAAATTATAATGGCCTTGAATTCTATATTTACCCTCCGGTATGGGTTGAAGATCATCTAAGCTATCAACCAAATTTAATTCAATATGACTTCTAAATCTAAGGGAGGGCCTTCAGGAACGGGAAGCCTTCGAGGAGATTAATTTAATAGAATATGATGGAATTTGTTATCAGCCCATTTTTCAACCATTATAAATAGATCAGCATGTGCAAATCCTTCGCTTACGTAGTAGTTGTCCGGGAACTTAAAAATCTTTGCATCTTTTCTTGACAACCTTACCTCCAATACGTAGTCAGTATACCCGCGTAGTGTATCCTTTAGTTTGATATTTATGGTGTCAGCATACTGCGAATTGACAAAGGAGCAATTAATTATTAGATAACCAATTACCAAAATGTTCTGCTTTAATGAAGCCATTTCAAAAATTAAGACTAATTCTGGGATTGGTATACCACGGAGATTCCCAATGCAATCGAACAATTTTATTCAGGAAATTCTCATGGTTTCTATCTTCTATCAATATCGATAATTTTTTACGATGTAGAATAGAGTCTGAATTGGTTGGTAATATGAATAAAAAAGCTACCGAAGTAGCTTTTTAAAGAGAACAATAATAATTTCTCAGCTTTAATTTTTCAAAGATGCCATGTCAATGACAAAACGATACTTGACATCACTTTTCAGCAACCGTTCATAGGCCTCATTAATTTGTCGGATATTAATCATCTCTATATCCGCCACGATATTGTGTTTGCCACAAAAATCAAGCATCTCTTGAGTTTCAGCAATGCCTCCAATCATTGAACCAGCGAAATTTCTGCGGTAAGGTATCAGACTGAATGCTGCGACTGGTAGCGGATACTCAGGTGCTCCCACCAGTGCCAATGACCCGTCTACTTTCAATAAGTTCAAGTAAATGTTGATGTCGTGCTGTGCAGAAACTGCATCCAACACAAAATGCAGCTTTCTCTGATAACGATTCATTTGCTCTTTATCATTTGACAGTACTACTTCATCTGCACCCAGACGTTTTGCGTCTTCCTGCTTGGAAGCTGAAGTGGTAAAAACAATAACCTCTGCGCCCATTGCCTTAGCGATTTTAACTGCCATGTGCCCCAAACCACCAAGGCCAACAATGCCTACTTTATGACCAGGACCTATTTTCCAGTGCTTTAAAGGAGAATACGTAGTAATACCGGCGCACAAGAGGGGCGCAGTTGCCGGCAAATCAAGATTCTCAGGTATACGCAAAACAAAGTTTTCATCCACGACTATACTTTCCGAATAGCCACCATAGGTTTGTGTGCCCAGGAATTTATCTGGCGAATTATAGGTTCCAGTATTCCCTTCTTCGCAGTATTGCTCTAAACCTTCTTTACATTGTTCACAAGATCTACAGCTATCAACCAGGCAGCCCACTGCTGCAAAATCTCCAACTTTAAACTTTGAAACATTACTTCCAACACTTGTCACTCTGCCAACGATTTCGTGGCCGGGCACACAAGGGTAAATTGTTCCGCGCCATTCATTTCTTGCTGTGTGCAGGTCAGAATGACAAACTCCACAATACAATATATCAATCACAACGTCCTGCGTAGTTGGTTCTCTTCTTTTTATGCTAAGCTGATTTAAAGGTGCATCTGCAGCTTCTGTACCAAATGCCTTAACTTCTTTTGCTTTTAATGACTTCATATAGAAATTATCTTGTTGGCCTTTGCCAGAAATTTATTACCCGAATGATTGGGATAGGTCATTAAAATTAGGTGTTTTGTCAGGTTATAAGCTGATTTGAATTTTGTACATTATTTAATTATATTTTTTATCCGCTCCATAACCGGATCAATTCCCGCTTTGTAATCCTTCCAACCAAAATAAACAGAACTGTAAAGGATTCTCGCAATTTCAAGTCCGCGTAATTAGTGGTGTACTAATTACTATTTCTTATCCATTAGATGGTATTATAAGATCAATTGCTTCACTCTATATTCATTCGAAAGAAGGTACTGCCAGGGATGGATAATTCCTACCTTAGAAGCTGAAAAATCAATTCTAAGCTGCTTGTATGAATGGTCTGAATTTTAGTATATGGGCAGTAATAATACTCCTGGGTGCTGGACAGGGTCTTTTTTTGTCTATTTATCTTCTAGCCCGGCGGGAAAACCGCAAGGCAAACAAATGGCTAGCATTCTTACTGATTGTAATCACTCTCCATCTTTTTGAATATGCAATGGATATTACAGGTTTATCAATTCAATATCCTGTTTTCATAGCTATCACATACCCTTTGTTGTTCTGCATGGGTCCTTTATATTACCTGTATTCCCATCATCTCTTAGATAACTCATATAAAACTAGTTTTAAATCCCTTTTACATTTTCTGCCAGCCGTCGTTGTATTACTATTATTTTTACCGTTTTATACAATGCCTTCCCCAGAGAAAGTAGATTTCATTAAAGGACTCGCAGATGGTAATTCGCTTAAGATTCCCATTGAACAACTTGTCTTTATGGGCTTGCATGTAATTCAAACAACAGCGTACATTTTAGCTTCATATACATTTATTCGCAAGAGAGAGGAAAATCTTAAGGATTATTCATCCGATGTCACCATTGTTAAGCAACTGGAGTGGCTAAAAAAGTTTAGTTTATATTTTTTTATATATTTTCTTCTATACTTCTTGGTTGTTCTCTTACTTACTTTTATTAATTCCTATCAGATTGAATTAGATTATTTGATATTGCTCATTACCGCCCTGTCTATATATCTGATAGGATACTCAGCGCTTAGCAATCCGGAAATTTTTAGATCCGTCCCCGAATTGACCGCCCAGGCATCCGATTTAAATTCAGATGTTGGCAATTTTAAGAATATAAATAGATATCCTGATCTAAAGGAAAAGCTATTGATTTGTATGGATTCGAATAGGCCATACTTAAGAAGTGAATTAAAGATTTCCGAATTAGCTGATTTGCTTAATGTACCAGCCTATCAGCTTTCGCAGTTAATAAATGATGAATTCCTTGTAAATTTTTATGATTTCATCAATAAGTACCGTGTTGAAGAAGCCAAAAAATTATTGATCGAGGACAGTCGCAACTATAAAATTATTGCAATTGCCTACGAGGTTGGATTTAACAGCAAGGCAACTTTCAACCGTGTTTTTAAGAAATTTACTGATTTCACACCTTCGGAATACAAAGACAAGTTCTCCTCTGAACTTTAAAGAAAGAGTTTAACCGCCAACCTGCCTGCGTGGCATAGTCAGGCAGGGAAACAAATGCCCGAGGGATCGCCAGGATTCTTTGCGCCTTTGCTCACTTTGCTTCTTTGCGTGAAAGTATTTTACCGCAGAGAAAAATCTTCATTTTACATTTTGCATTTTACATTTTTTAATTCCCAAATTAATACCGTCGTCTATGCAATCCACCTTGCGTTAGTCATCATTTTTCATTGTTGATACGTTTTTTTGATACCAATCATTTTCAAAATAGTGGTATCAACTTCTAAGTTGAGGCGAAAACGATCCACCACCATCTGATATTTGCCTCCAAATTGTAGGATACAATGGCAAGCATTATCAAGGTAACACTCACTATTAACGAGACCGTGGAAAGAATCTGGGAACTGTTCATGAACCCTGACAACCTTAAACACTGGCTAACAGGGTTTGGCTCCGTAGAACATATCAAAGGCAGGGTTGGAGAGATCGGAAGTGTTAGTAAGCTGAAATTTATGGAAAGGGGGAAAGAAATGGAAATCATGGAGACCGTTTTGGACTCTAAACCAAATCAGCGATACACCTTTAGCATGAAGCATACCACTTTTGAAACCGAAACCGATGTTCATTTTATTTCCTTCGGGAATTTCACAGAAATGATTCAAACCGTTCAATTCTCTCCAAAAGGTTTCTTTATGAAGCTATTAGGGCCTTTAATAAAAGGTTCTATGAAAAACAGAATGGCAAAAGAACTAATGGCCTTCAAGAAGTTTGTAGAATCTAAACCATAAGCCCCGCGTATTATGAAAAATAAATTTTGGCTAAAACTAATTGGAATTGTACTTCTTCTTCATTTCGTTCTTATTTCTCTATCCATCATTGAAGTTGTCATTTACTCATATCTTATTTCCCCTGGCAAAGGCCCTGAATTTTATGATCAACATGCCACTATTTCTGCTCCCTGGATATCTGTAATTTTTGGTCCATTGTTCTGCTTCTTATTGGTCAGATGGTATGTAAGACGGTATTCCTCAAAGCAGTTGGCATTTACAATTGGTCTGCCCGTAATCTATTCAGTAGTTGATTTGGCAATCGTTTTATTATTAGGCAATGGGGTTGAAATATTTACCCCTCCGATGGTTATAGGAATTGGACTGAAATTAATTTCATCGTTGATTTCTTATTTGATTTTTAAGCCTAAAGAGAATAGAGGGGAAACAGTTCGCCTTCGTTGAAGCTTTGGGGACAAGCGATAAATAAAAATGCCCGCCTTCGCTAAAGCTTCGGCGGATGAAGTAGCCCGGACAAGAATCCCCACCTGCTGACGCAGTCGGGCAGGGAACTTTGTATCTAAAGTTTAGGAAACTTATCTCGAGACTTTGATGAAAAAAAATGCCCGCCTTCGCTAAAGCTTCGGCGGATGAAGTAGCCCGGACAAGAATCGAACTTGTATCTAAAGTTTAGGAAACTTCTATTCTATCCATTGAACTACCGGGCCAAATGGGACAGCAAATTTAAGGTAGAACTCAGTTTGAAAATGAAGAATAATAGTTTAGCCGCCAAGGAACAAGGCGCCAAGCAACGCAGGGAATCTTTGCGCATCCTGGCGCCTTTGCGGTTAAGCAGTATTTAGGTGCATAAATCAATTCCAGCCTTCTCCCTGCAAATGGTTAAATTTAGATAGACGACAATTTTTAAAGTCAACCTTCTATTATCCTGCTCTTTCTTTTTATATAACAGTGTTATCCTTACCTACACCGAAGATTATATATTCTAAATAGAGACAGATCTAAAATGCTCCCTTGAAGGCCTCACCAGTATTGGCGGCATATTGCTGCTTTGTAACTCCTTAGTTCTAAAACACTATAATATGAAGAAGCAGACCAGGTATGCAGCAGGATTTATTTTATCGCTCTTAATTTCAAGCACAGCCTTCTCACAAACAGAAACTTTTGACATAGCTACCTACACACCACCGAAAGATTGGAAGAAAGATGCCAAACCCGGAGTGGTGAATTATGTTCATTTGAATAACACCGCAGGAACCTTTTGTGTCCTTACTCTATATGCCAGCACTGCAAGTACGGGAAGTCCCGATAAGGATTTCAAAAGAGACTGGAAAGAACTTGTCTATACACCTTATCAGGCCGAGCTGAATCCCAAAACAGAAACACAAACCACTTCAGATGGCTGGACAATAGTTATGGCAGCAGCAGCAATCAAACAGGATGGGATTGATGTGTATGTGTTCTTATCGGTATTCAGTGGTTTTGGAAAATCATTGTGTATAAGAACCTCCATGAATAATCTATCATATACCGCTGATGTTGATGCACTTTTTGCGACCATGGTGCTTGATAAATCAAAAACCTCAACCGTGAAAACTGACAAGACCGTACTCCCGGTCCAAACCTCCACCGGCACAGGAAAATTTGGCTTACTGAAGTATGCTGCTCCCGCAGGTTGGAGCGAACAGGTTTTTGGAGATGGAGTTGTTTTTAAGCCAATCGGCCTGCCGGCAGATGAACATCTTGCCATACAGATCATGACGCCTTTAGTTATTTCCGGTAGCCTGGAAGAGGCATTAGCTCAAAGTTTTGCTGAAGCAGCCGCCATGTATAAAGGAACAATGATGTTTCAGTCAGGTGGAAACTATAGCAAGAATGCATCTCAGAAATCATTCAACGGCTGGGAATACATCCGTGGAAAAGGCGGTCTGCAGGTAGATAATGGTACATCCTATAAAACAGAAGTTGGACTTGAATTATTTGTAGTGAAAATAAATAATCGCTTTGAGAGGGTTGCAATTATTGAATCCAGAAAATATTGCGGAGGAGTCTCAAGGTATTATGCTTCTGACCGTTTGATCTATCGGAACGCTATTGAGAACCTATTATTCTCTCTGCAATTTTCCGATTTCAATGCAACGGTTTTGCAATCAGGTTCAGCAAAAGGAACAGGTGTTATCGGATTGTGGCAAGGTATCATCCAGGGTACCGGGGCAGCGGTTGGAGTAAGGTTGGAAGTTTTTTCGCCCATTTTCTTTACTAATGGCCAGGTATATTTTGGACCAAAATTTCCTACTGAAGGTCTGGATGGATTGAACTCCCGGATCCCTCCAGAATTGTATCCCCGCAACTGGGGGACCTATACCTTCAATAATGGGTCTGGGGTTATAAAACTTCCCTTTGCAGATATTCCTTTTAAAATACAAGGCGAGAAACTCATCGTGACCAAAAATCAAAGAGACTGGCCTTTTATAAAATTGAATTCAGTAGACGGGGCAAAATTTGAGGGGACTTATGTGATGGCCAAATCTTATGAAATGATTCCCACGATCACTTTTACAGCCGATGGAAGGTTCACTGACAAAGGGGTTGTTCGTGTCCTCTGCCACGAATACACCAACTGTGTAAATCAGGGCTATGCGCCTGGATCGGGTACATACACAGTGAAAGATTTTACAATCAATTTCAATTATACAGATGGGAGAAAAGTAAAAGTTGCTTTCCTGGGAGCTGATTATGATAAAGGAAATCTTTCACCTGCAACGATCCGAATGAGTTACAATGAAGACCCGATGAATAGGCAATAGGGATCAATTTGAACATTTGAAAATTTGAAAATTTATGAAGAGGAGGGTTTAACCGCAAAGACGCCATGACGCAAAGTTTCGCCAAGAATTCCTCGCGCCCTAGCGTCCTGGCGGTAAAGTTTTTTTGAACATCTGATTAAATGACGATTATGAAAAAGAATCTCGCCATAGTAATAGTCCTCACTCTTTCAATTTTATCCATCAACGCACAGGGACAAACCAAGAAGAAACCCGTACCCAAGTACGATACTATTATAAGACTACATGTGGAGAAACCGGTCAAGAAGCCTGTTGCAAAACCAGTAGCCAAACCAATTGCCAAACCACCAGAAGTTGTTGAAATAATTTTACCTGTTCCAGAATTTATCAATCAACCTTATTATTATGATCAAGCCGCTAATAAGATCGTGCAATTAGAAAGTTCGATTGCCCATATGATAACCAAGAAGAAAACTTTTGGATTAAAAGGGGCAAAACAAATGTTGACTATGGATGGGGTTTCTTCCAAAATTCGCTTCACAGAAAAGAAGGATATCTGTTTTATCGTCAAAACCGGCGGAGATGTGATTGATCTTACCTCGTATATCAGGCTTTATCAGTTTATTCCAGCACAGGAAAAAAGAGAAGTTACCATCAATTCAAAAGAGGGAATGCTGAACGATAAGGAAGAACAAAAAGGAAAACTAATTGCTTTCAGTGTAAAAATGCTTTCAAAAGACAACTACATGATCCAATTCGCAGATCAATTAACTGCAGGGGAATATGGATTTGTTTGGGTAAAAAATATGGAGCTCAAAGAATTTGCCATCTTCAATTTTGGAATTAACTGGAAAAGCAGTGATTAGAATTTCTGGCAATCATAAGGAATAATCTCTCTTCACGGCATCTACACATTCACCCATTATTTTCTTCACCAGGTCAACATTCATCGGTATGGAACCCAGGTCCTCACCCTTCTTGCCGTCAGATTCAATCTTGCGAATGACTTCTTTCAGTGATGAGATATTCATTGAATCAATTGTAGACTTGATCTTATGAGCAAGCTTGCTCGTAAGTTCCCAATTTCCTGCATTGCATGCTTCATCAATCTGCGTTACTGAAACAGGAACTGTTTCAAGGAATAAAATCAACATGCTCTCAATAAATCTTTCGTCACCACCGGATATCGCCTCAACCAGTGAGAGGTCATACAATTTTACACTTGAGGAAACTACATTACCGTTATCATGATGATTTGAGTCTTGCATTGAATTAATATTCTTTGAAATTATTTCGAAAAGTTTCTTTTCATCGATCGGCTTGGCAAGGTAGTCGTTCATCCCGGCCGCAATATATCGATCGCTATCACCTTCAAGAAGATTTGCGGTCAGTGCAACGATGGGTACTGACGCCTTTGTTTTATCAGTCAACCTGCGGATCTGCCGAGTGGCCTCAACTCCATCCATCTCAGGCATCTGGATATCCATCAGGATCAGATCGTATTGATCATTCAAAACTTCCTGTATCACCTGCTTTCCATTTTCAGCTACAGTCACCTTGAAGCCCCATGACTCCATCAGGTGCCTGGCAAGCATCTGGTTTATTTCTACATCATCTGCTACCAGGATGCGTTTATTTCCATTCACACGGACATTTCCGTTCAACATAGTCTTCAGTTTTAATATTGATATCAGGCGGTTCTTATTTCGCCATTTTGTATCATTCTATAGATGGTTGATTTACCAATGTCAAGTTTCTTTGCAACCAACAAGACATCCTTATTGTATTTGTCAAGATAATGTTGAATGATCTGGCGCTCGTATTCGCGCAGCGAAATTTCCTTCAACAACAATTGACTAGGATTTCCTCCTCCGCTTAACATGATATGCTGCGCTTCTATCAATTCCGTATCACTCATAACTACGGATAGGTCCATTATGGATTTTAATTCCCGCACATTACCAGGAAAATGATAGTGAAGCAACTTTTGCTGTGCTTCGGAAGAAAGTGATTTTCTAGTGAGCTTATTATCCTTACAAAAGGCATCTATAAAATGCTTTGCGAGTATGAGTACATCGTTATCCCTATCGCGAAGTGGTGGTATTTCAATTGGCAATCCAAGCAAACGATAATAGAGATCTTCTCTAAAAGTTTTATTCTGAACTTCCTCCATCAGGTTTTTATGCGTAGCTACAATGATGCGAACATTGATACCTACCACCTGGTTTCCACCAACCCTAACTATCTCACGTTCTTGTAGAGCACGCAAAAGCTTGGTCTGGAGGTTTATATCCAGCTCCGCTATTTCATCAAGGAAAAGGGTTCCCTTATCGGCTTCTTCAAATTTTCCTATCCTTCTTGTTGCCGCCCCTGTAAATGCACCTTTCTCATGCCCAAACAGTTCACTCTCGATCAGGTCTTTGGGGATTGCGGCCACGTTAACTGCAACAAATGGAAACTTGCTATTTTCTGAATTGTAATGAATTGCCTTGGCTACTACTTCCTTGCCTGAACCAGTTTCACCGGTAATCGAAACTGTGATATTCGTCTTGGAAGCTTTCTCAATCATCGCACACACGCGATCTATGGCCGTACTCTTGCCGATGATTGTTTTAGAGAGATCATACTTCTTACCTACTTCTTCCTTCAATTGTTCAACTTCTTGTCTTAGCGACTTCAATTCCTGCAGATGGAGAAGAGCATTCCAAACGCGGTCCTTAGTGTCGTCGTCCTTTACTATGTAGTCAAACGCCCCATTTTTAAGAAGATCGATGGCAGTACCAACATCCTCCTGTCCTGAAATAATAACAACGTGTGCTTGTGGATTTTGAGCCTTTATTTTCTTCAGAACCTCTGCGCCATCCATATCCGGCATCGAGTAGTCAAGAGTAATAACATTAGGCTGTTCGTGAAGGCAGGCAAAAAAGTCTTTGCAATTGTCAAATCTCTTGATTTCGTAGTCTGGGTTCAGCGACAAATAGTGCTCGAGCATCGAGCCATACCAGACATCATCTTCAAGGATAAATACCCTAAGGGTTTTTTGGTTTTTCATAAAGTTGGGTTCAAAGGATATTCGGATTATGCCAAGTTATTCCCAAACAAAGAATAATTCCAATTTTTAAAACGCTGATTGCAGTAGATATATTTTATCCTAAGGGCCGAATAAATATTAACATGTACTCACAATCAATACCCTAGATCAGGTAAAAGGCTCCAAAATGCTAATTTTGGGTATGAGTTCGAATAGGGAACGCCTTTCAAGGAAGTTTAAGGAGGAATATGATCGGTTGAATAAGGAACAACAAAAGGCAGTCAATAATATTGAGGGACCCGTTATGGTGATTGCCGGACCTGGGACTGGGAAAACCCAGATCCTCGCTGCCCGGATTGGTAAGATATTACTGGATACTGATACAAACCCAGGTAATATTTTATGTCTCACCTATACCGAAGCTGGGGTTGTGGCCATGCGAAAACGGCTTCAGGAATTCATCGGCCCTGATGCCTATAAAGTAAACATCTACACTTTCCACGCCTTTTGCAATGACGTGATCCAGGAAAACCTCGCATTTTTTGAGCGCAATTCCCTTGATCCTGTATCAGAGTTAGAAAGGATCGAGTTGTACAAACAATTGATTGATGGATTCCCAAAAAATCATCCGCTAAAGCGATACCGCGGGGATGTGTACTTCGAGATAAATAATCTTCAGTCTCTTTTCAGTACCATGAAACGTGAAGGATGGACCCCTGATTTCATAAATGAAAGAATACTGAGGTATATCAATGAATTACCAACAAGGGATGAATTCATTTATAAGAGAGCCTATCGTCAATATAAAGCAGGAGATCTGAAAGCTGACAGAATTGAAGAGGAGAAGGAAAGGATGGAAAAATTAAGGGCTGCTGTAAATGAATTTGATCGATATCAGCAATTGATGAGAGCCCGCAACCGGTATGATTTTGATGATATGATTGCCTGGGTAATAAAGGCCTTTGAAGAAAATAATAATCTGCTTGCAAAATACCAGGAACAATTTCTCTACATCCTTGTAGATGAATACCAGGACACCAGTGGAACCCAAAATCGATTGGTTCAATTACTTATTAATTTCTGGGAGAAACCAAATGTTTTTGTAGTTGGGGATGATGATCAGAGTATATACCGTTTCCAGGGAGCCAATGTGGTGAACATGCACAATTTTGCAACCAGTTATAAAGAAGATCTTCTCACCGTTGTACTCACCAACAATTATAGATCCACCCAACCCATTCTCGATATTTCAAGATTGCTGATCGACCGTAATATCGACCGATTGAGCACGCAGATGGAAGGGATCTCAAAGCTTTTGCGCTCCTCAAATCCGAAATACATCAACATCTCTCAACAACCTTCGATCAGGGAATATGAATCAGAAAGAACAGAGATGATTGATATTTCTATCCAGGTAAAAAAATTATTGGCTCAGGGTATTATGCCCGGAAGGATCGCGGTGATCTACAAGGAAAACAGGTATGGAGAGGAATTGATGGATTACTTCAGATTGCAACAGATTCCTTTTTATAGTAAGAGAAATTTGAATCTCCTGAAAATACCACTGGCTGGCAAGATCATTTCGATTTTTAAGTACCTCTCATCTGAATATGAAATCCCATACAGCGGTGATGAACTATTGTTTGAAATTTTACACTTTGATTGGTTTGAAATTCCCCCTATCGAAATTGCAAAGCTCACAATAGAAGTGGCAGAAAAACAGTACACTGAAGAAAAGACATCGTTGAGAAGGCTATTGCACGAACGTGCAACACGTCCACCAAAGGATTTATTTAGTCAGGGTATTCACCCCGGATTGAAGAAGGCCATCGCCTCTATCGAGAAACTCATCGCCAAGATCCCTAATGTAACCTTGCAAGGACTGTTTGAATGTGTTATTCGTGAAGGTGGCGTACTGAATACAGTAATGAAATCTCCTGAACGCATCTGGCAATTGCAGGTGCTCACAGGGCTTTTTGATTTTGTAAAAGAGGAAACAAAGAGAAATCCAGCACTTACATTAAGGCAACTTGTAACCATCATTGAATTGATGGAAAAGGAAGATCTTAGTCTTCCACTGGTCCAGGTTAGTGGTAGTGAAAAAGGAGTAAATCTTCTTACAGCTCATGGATCCAAAGGACTGGAATTCGAGTATGTATTTTTTGCAGGTTGTAATTCTTCATATTGGGAAAAGAAAAGGAAACCTCAAGGTGGATACAAAATCCCAGACAATGTATTTTCAGATAATTCCTCCCTTACCGGGCAGGAAGTTGATGAAGAGCTTCGTCGTTTGTTCTACGTAGCGCTTACGAGGGCTGAACAACATCTTACATTATCATACAGTCGCTTCCGAACCGATGGAAGGGAATTGGAACCCTCAATGTTCATAGCTGAAATCCAGGCAGAGCAGGATCTGCCCGTTGAAAAAGTTTTCATCAGCGATGAAGTAATGTCTGAATTCCAGGTCCTGCATTTTTCAGACGCCTTACCAGAAATAGAGAAAATTGAAGAAGATTTTGTTTCCAGGCTTCTTGACAGATTTGTCATGAATGTGACGGCTCTTAATAACTATCTATGCTGTCCGCTTCAGTTCTACTTCATCAATTTGATAAGAATTCCAAGTCCGAAAAACGAGGCAACTGAATTTGGGTCTGCCGTACATTATTCTCTTGAACAATTATTTAGAAAAATGATCGATTCGGCTCCTGAAGGCAGCCATAGATTTTTCCCTTCCAGGGAGAGTTTTGTTGAGTGTTTCGATTGGTATATGAACCGCCATAAGGAAAGTTTTACGCGTGAGCAATTTGATCGAAGAATGGAATATGGGCATGATGTCTTATCCAATTATTACGATAAATACATTCACAATTGGAATAAGATCGTTGCTATTGAACGAAACATAAGAAATGTTGTAGTGAAAGATGTACCGCTTAAAGGAAAACTGGATAAGCTTGAATTCGATGGGAAAAAAGTGAATGTAGTTGATTATAAGACAGGGGATCCGGAGAAGGCAAAAGCCAAGTTGCAACCTCCTAATGACAAAGAGCCCAAAGGAGGAGATTATTGGCGACAAGCAGTATTTTATAAAATGCTGGTCGACCATTCAGAAAGAGGCTGGCAGGCAGTTAGTACTGAATTCGACTTTGTTGAACCTGATAAGAAGAAAGTTTACAAGAAGGAAAAGATCCTGATAAGTCAGGCTGATATCGAAACAGTTTCTCAGCAAATCTCTGAAGTATGGCAAAAGATCCAGAACCGGGATTTCTATACTGGTTGCGGAAAGGAAAATTGCCATTGGTGCAATTTTGTAAAGACCAATGATCTGGCTGTTGAATTACATGAGATCATAGAACCTGAAAGTGAGAACCAGGATTGATGTTTTTTAATGGATTATTAGGATTCCACCGATCCCTGTCCGTTATAAACAGTTTATGTTTGCAGCTCGCATGACAGGATCAAATACTAAGAAGGCTGTCTTCTGTTTACTTATTGTTCTGGGCTTTATTAAAATCCTGGCTATTTCAGGGTGCGCCAACATAATTCCCCCTACCGGAGGTCCCAGGGATTCACTTCCTCCCCTTCTTGTGAATGTTGAACCGAACGATTCAACCCTGAACTTTGAAAAAGGTAAGATCACATTTACATTCAACGAGTTTGTTGAATTGAACAATATCCAGGAAAATCTAGTGGTTTCACCTTTGCCGGGAGTTGCACCTGTTATAGAATCGCATTTACGAACAGTTACTGTGAGATTGAAAGATAGTTTGCAGGCTAATACAACCTATGCCATAAATTTTGGAAATGCGATCAGGGATATTAATGAGGGGAACGAGCTAAAAAACTTCACCTATATTTTTTCCACGGGTACACATTTCGATTCTCTTGAACTATCCGGTCGCATCATCATTGCAGAATCTGGAAAGCCAGACAGTACTCTTATTGCAGTCCTTCACACCGATCTTGATGATTCAGCTGTTGTGAACGAACGACCAAGATATTTCGCAAAACTTGATAGCAGTGGTTACTTTAGATTCCGCTTTCTTCCTTCAGGAACTTTCAGGCTGTATGGAATGAAAGATGATGGTGGGATGAAGAGGTATTTGTCAAACAAGCAAATATTTGCTTTTGCAGACAGTCCTGTGCGAATCACCACTCGTTCAACTCCCGTTGTTTTATATGCGTATAGTGAGGTGCAGGATGACAGAGGAAGCGGTCAGCCGACTGGCCAAACAAAAGGAACTACCAAGACTCCACAAGATCGGAATTTGAGACTTCAGACCAACCTGGATAATTCAGCTCAGGACTTAATGAAGAATCTTGAAATTACTTTTAATGCCCCTTTAAAGAAACTTGACACTTCAAAGTTGCTTTTCACCAATGAGGGTTTTGAACCTCTGCAAGGTGTGAAATATGAGCTTGATAGTACAGCCAAAAGACTTGATGTAAAATTTAATTGGGTTGAGAATCGCGGATATAATTTGATAATGGATAAAGAATTTGCTGAGGATTCTACAGGAAGAAAGCTGATAAGGAACGATACCATTTCATTTCGGACAAAGAAATTGAATGAGTACGGTTCTCTGCGCTTACGCTTCCTAAATCTGGACCTTGCCAGGCATCCCGTGCTGCAATTTATACAGGGTGACCAATTGAAATACTCGCATGTTTTTACTGATAGAAATGTGAACATTAAACTTTTTGCTCCGGGGGATTACGACCTCAGAATTTTATTCGATGAAAACCAGAATGGAAAATGGGATCCGGGTGAATTTTTTCGTCAGCACAGACAGCCGGAAAAGGTCCAGCGATTGCAGAGACGAATAACCGTGAAAGCCAGTTGGGAAAATGAGATAGATATCACACTTTGATCCTGGCGAAACTTTGCGTCTTCGCGTCTTTGCGGTTAAGTCTATCACTCCTTAACTTTGACGAATGCAATTCTCTTCAGCTTTATTGGAAAATGCGGTCAATGAATTCGCGAAATTACCAGGGATAGGAAAAAAAACTGCCCTTAGGCTGGTTCTGCATTTATTAAAGCAGGAAGAATCTTCAGTTCAGCAATTCAGCGAGGTAATTGCAAGGATGAGAAATGAGATCAGGTTTTGCCAGAGATGTTTTAATGTGGCTGATGCCGACATCTGTTCAATCTGCGCCAATTCTGTGAGAAAACAGGATATGATCTGTGTAGTGGAAACTATTCGTGATGTAATTGCGATCGAAGCTACCCAACAATATAGCGGCATCTATCATGTGCTGGGAGGTGTGATATCTCCTCTTGATGGCATCGGACCTGATCAGCTCAATATTGAAGCCCTGATCACAAGGATCCAAAAGGAAAAGACAGAAGAATTGATATTTGCCTTGAATCCAAATATCCAGGGCGATACTACCATCTATTATATTCAACGAAAGCTTCAACCCTTCGGTGTGAGGATCACGACTATTGCTCGTGGAATTGCCTTTGGCGGAGAATTGGAATACGCTGATGAGCTTACATTGGCCCGTAGTATCAGCAACCGTCTTCCTGTTGAAAATTATGTCTCCAATCGATGATTATTTACTTGCCCGCCTCTTCTCGCTCTCGCTCTTCTCTTTATCGTCCCTATTGTATAATTCCCAACCTGTACTATCTTTGCAGCCTCAGGCGGATTTGTTTATTGTTCGGCCTGAAGTCCTGATCTGGAAAAAATTCGGGACTTATTTGACACCTCCCAGGATTTGGGATGTCAAGTAAACGGAACTAATAAACGTCAAGAAACCCGCACGTTAGTGTTTCCCAGCGTTTATGGTTTATCAGGTTCAATGTTAAATACCATTGCAACAAGTTCTACGTTTCATGGTGTTAGCGATTGACCTAGATCGATCACTAATTAAAGAAGGAGGGAAAAATGAAATCAATTGCATCCTTGCTTAATGAGCGTATTCTGGTCATAGATGGAGCCATGGGCACCATGATCCAGAGATACAAACTTTCCGAATCTGATTATCGCGGAACAAGGTTCAAAGATTGGGCTTCAGACCTGAAAGGGAATAATGATCTGCTTACTCTAACGCAGCCACAGATCGTCAAAGAAATTCATAAACAATACCTGGAGGCAGGTGCAGATATTATTGAGACAAATACATTCAACGCACAACGGGTTTCATTAGCTGATTACCAGATGGAAAAACTTGCTTTTGAAATAAACCTGGAAGCAGCCCGAACTGCCAAACAAGCTATCTCGGAATTTCTTGCCTCTCCGGCAGGTAAAGACAGGGACCAGGCTTTTGCGGCAGGAGCTATCGGTCCAATGAACAAGACCCTTTCACTGTCTCCTGACGTAAATAATCCAGGATTTCGCGCGCTTAGTTTTGATGAAGCTGTGGACGCTTATTACGAACAGGTACAAGGGTTAGTAGAAGGTGGCTCAGATCTGTTGTTGATAGAAACAATCTTTGACACACTGAATGCAAAGGCAGCTATATATGCCATCAAAAAATATTTCCGTGAATCAAAGCAGAATCCATTGCCTATTATGATCAGTGGAACGATTACTGACGCAAGTGGAAGAACTTTAAGCGGCCAAACACTTGAGGCTTTTTATACTTCAGTAATGCATGCAAGACCTTTAAGTATCGGATTGAATTGTGCACTTGGAGCGAAAGAAATGCGTCCTCATATAGAGGAGCTTTCTCAAATAGCAGCCTGCTATACTTCAGCCTATCCAAATGCCGGTCTGCCGAATACTATGGGAGAATATGACGAACAGCCTGCAGAAACTGCACACTTTATTGAAGAATGGGCGAAGGAAGGATTTGTAAATATTGTGGGTGGATGCTGTGGCACAACGCCCGACCATATCAGGCACATCGCAGATCAGGTAAAGAAGATTAAGCCAAGATTGTTGCCGATTGTGGAAGAACATGTGTGATCAATTTGAAATGAAAAAATTTTACCGCAAAGAAACAAAGGCGCAAGGGTGCGCGAGGAATTCTTAGCGAAACTTTGCGTCGTAGCGTCTTAGCGGTTAAGTTCAATACAAAATAAATGAGTGAACCTCTACAGATAAAACCTTACCTCCGATTGGCAGGACTGGAACCCCTGGTGGTGCGGCCTGATACAAACTTTGTAAACATTGGCGAAAGAACAAACGTCACTGGTTCAAAGAAATTCGCACGATTGATACGCGACGGCAAATACGACGAAGCATTGAGCGTAGCAAGACAACAAGTTGAAAGCGGCGCACAGGTCCTTGATATTAATATGGACGATGCATTGCTGGAAGGCGTGAAGGCGATGACCACTTATCTCAATCTGCTGCAAAGTGAACCTGATATTGCGAAGATCCCTATCATGCTCGATAGCTCTAAGTTTGAGATCATTGAAGCCGGACTAAAATGCGTGCAGGGAAAATGTATTGTGAATTCCATCTCCATGAAAGAAGGAGAAGAAAAATTCATTCAACAGGCAATAATTTGTCAGAGCTATGGTGCCTCAGTAATAGTGATGGCCTTTGACGAAAAAGGACAGGCAGATACATTAGAAAGAAGAGTTACAATTTGCGAGCGTGCATACGAAATACTCACAAAACAGGTAGGTTTCGATCCGCAGGATATAATTTTTGATCCGAACATATTCGCCATTGCGACAGGGATCGAAGAACACAATAATTATGCGATAGATTTCATAGAAGCCACAAAGCAAATCAAATCAAAAATGCCGCTCACTAAGATCAGTGGCGGCGTAAGTAATATTTCATTTTCATTTCGTGGGAATGATGTAGTGCGTGAAGCAATGCACAGTGTTTTTCTATTCTATGCAATCAAGGCTGGGATGGACATGGGCATTGTGAATGCAGGCCAACTGGTAATTTATGATCAGATCGATCCAGCTTTGAGAGATCTATGCGAGGACGTGATTCTTAACCGGAGGCCCGATTCTACAGAACGTTTGGTAAATTTTGCAGAAACTGTTAAGGCGAAAGACAAGGTGGAGGTAAAGGATGAAGAATGGAGAAGTAACTCGGTAGAAGAAAGGCTGAAGCATGCATTAGTAAACGGGATTACTGATTTCATTGATGCAGACACTGAAGAAGCACGTCAGAAATATCCAAAACCACTGGATGTTATTGAAGGTCCCCTAATGGACGGAATGAATGTAGTGGGTGATCTTTTTGGAAGTGGTAAAATGTTCCTGCCACAGGTTGTCAAGAGTGCAAGGGTAATGAAAAAATCCGTTGCGGTACTTACGCCCTACATCGAGCAGGAAAAAGAAGAAAGAAGATTGGCTCATATTGCTGCAGGAACAATAAACGAGGAAGGCGCAGGAGCGCCAAAAATTCTTCTTGCAACTGTGAAAGGTGATGTACATGATATTGGAAAAAATATTGTTGGAGTTGTTCTGGGATGTAACGGCTATGACGTTATAGACCTCGGTGTGATGGTTGCAGCTGACAAGATCCTGGAAACTGCAGAAAAAGAAAAGGTAGATATAATTGGACTTAGCGGACTGATTACACCTTCTCTGGATGAAATGGTTCATGTGGCTCATGAAATGAAAAGAAGGGAGATGAAGCAACCATTACTGATAGGTGGCGCTACCACATCCAGAATGCATACTGCAGTAAAAATCGCACAGCAATATGACAATGGAGTAGTCCACGTGCTTGATGCATCAAGAAGTGTTACAGTTGCCGGTTCATTATTAAGTAAAGAGCAGAAACCTGGCTTTCTGAAAAATATCGATTCAGAATATCATAAGCTCAGAGAAGATTTCGCAAATAAAAAAACTTCCAAGCAATACCTCACTTTCCCTGCAGCACAGGCTAATAAAGTGAAGATCGAGTGGAATGGTTATGTTCCTCCTACTCCAACCTTTAATGGTCCCAGAATATTTGATAATCATGATCTGAAAGAGATCAGTAAGTATATTGACTGGACGCCTTTTTTCATTGCCTGGGAATTAAGAGGAAGGTATCCTGAAATTCTTAAGGATGAAATAGTAGGGAAAGAAGCTACGAAATTGTACAATGACGCGAACGAATTGCTTAACAAGATCATTTCAGAAAAATGGCTGACCGCAAAAGGTGTCATCGGATTCTGGGAAGCCAATGCAGTTGGACCCGATACTGTAGAGATAAAAAAAACAGATTCAAATATTCGACTGGAATTTTTGAGACAGCAAATCAAAAAAGTAGCAGATCAGCCAAATATTAGTCTGGCAGATTTCATCAAGCCTGTTAATTCTACTCCTGGAAACAATTCTGGCGATCACATTGGTGCATTTGCTGTGAGCATTCATGGAATTGAACCGCATATCATTCGCTTCCAGGAAAATCATGATGATTATAATAAGATCATACTGCAGGCCCTAGCCGACCGACTTGCAGAAGCCTTTGCTGAATTATTGCATGAAAAAGTCAGAAAGGAATTCTGGGGTTATGTTCAGGATGAACAACTTTCAAACGAGGACCTGATCAAGGAAAAATATTTAGGGATTCGGCCAGCACCAGGCTATCCTGCATGTCCAGATCATACAGAAAAATATAAATTGTTTGAATTATTAAATGCCAGTGAAAATGCAGGCATTCAGTTGACAGAATCCCTTGCGATGTATCCTGCAGCTTCTGTTTGTGGCTGGTATTTTAGTCACCCGCAGAGTCAGTATTTCGGTGTAGGAAAAATTCAGCCAGACCAGCTTGAAGATTATACGAATCGCAAGAAAATGGACAAGGAAGAAATGATAAGGTGGTTAAGGCCGATCCTTGACTAATCATTTCCAAAAGTTTTCTTCAGTTCTTCAGCTTCTTTTGCATTCTTCATTCCCTTGATCAGCAAAACAATTGCAATCACTTTAAGTATTATTCCCTTGTAGATGGTGGTTGGATCGAATATGGCATCTGCTATAATTAGCCCACCATAAACAATGATTGCGATTAAAAGAGCTTTGTACGGCTCCTTCCTGGTCCAAAGTCCCAGACCAACAAACACCATAGATATGAATACTACAATGCCAATTGCAATCCATCTGGCATCCTCTGGCAACGAGCCTAAAAAAAATATAGTCAGCAACTGCAGTCCGGCGATTACAAAAAGCATTATCCGGGCATTCTTAATATTCTTATCGTATGCTCTTATTGCAAAGTCAGTCTCATTAAAAATACTTTGATCAGTTGGAGGGGTTTCTTCCTTTTCGGGGCTCATAGATTTAATATTTACTATTTCTATTTAAAAATAGGACTAACCTGATTTCAAACTGGTATTTGTCATATTTTTTCCAGCATCCACCATTTCTTCTTCCGGGGCATTACCTGATAATTGGATTGAATGTAAGATAGAATGTGCTCCATAGCCTCGTCAACGCTATCTGTAAATTTTACCAATTGAAGATCCTCGCGGTTAATGGTTCCATTTTCGGCCATATGTTCCAATAAATCCCAAAGCTCCTTGAAGAATTCCTTGCCAAATAAAACAATTGGAAATTGTGTGATGCTCTTTGTTTGTACAAGAGTGAGGGTTTCAAAAAATTCATCCATGGTACCAAATCCACCAGGAAGAATAATAAATGCATATGAATATTTAATCAATAATACCTTCCTCACAAAAAAGTGCTCAAAGGTGATGATCTTATGCAGGTATTTATTGGCTACCTGTTCAAAAGGCAATTGAATATTACATCCAACAGAAGGTCCATCATTTTCATATGCTCCCCTGTTGGCCGCTTCCATCACTCCAGGCCCACCCCCTGTCATAGTTGTAAAACCAGTTTCTGCTATCCTCTTGCCAAATTCTCTTGCCACAGCATAATATGGGTGATCTTCCTTGAACCTTGCGGATCCAAATACTGTAATACAAGGGCCCACAAAATGCAGTGTTCTGAATCCCTTAATGAATTGTCTGAAAACGCGCCAGGCAAAGTCCAATTCAAATCCTTTGCTCTTCGGTCCTTCAAGATATACTGGCTCTTTTGATGGTATGATTGGCTGTTTCTCCATGAATCAATATTGATACAATGCTTATTTTCGAACAGGGATTGAATTTAACTAATTATCGTCTATGCGAATCATCAGTTACAATGTAAATGGAATACGGGCCGCAATGAATAAGGGTCTCATCGAATGGTTAAAAACAGACCCCGCGGATGTGATCTGCATCCAGGAAACCAAAGCAACAAAGGACCAGGTAAATCACCAACTATTTGCCGAGTTAGGCTATTATGATTATTGGCAATCTGCGATTAAGAAGGGTTATAGCGGCGTAGCTGTTTTCACGAAAATAAAACCAGATAATGTTATTTACGGAAATGATTACAGCTGCAATATAGATGAGGGAAGAATCCTGCAACTTGATTTTGGCGATGTCAGATTGATCAATGCATATTTCCCCTCAGGTACTACTGGAGAACTCAGACAGAATTTTAAGTATCAATGGTTGGAAGATCTGCATTGCTTCCTCGATAATGCTAAAAAGGAGAAACCAAAACTCATCCTCTGCGGAGATTATAATATTGCTCACCAGGCAATCGATATTCACGATCCTGTTCGAAATCAGACAACAAGTGGTTTTCTTCCTGACGAGAGAAAATGGATGGATAAATTTTTTTCAAATGGATGGATCGATGTATTCAGAAAATTTCATCCAGAGCCACATAGGTATAGCTGGTGGAGTCAGCGGTTTCCCAGTGTAAGGCTGGCAAATAAAGGCTGGCGGATTGATTATATCAATGCCACTGAAGAAATGAAAGGCCAACTAATTAGTGCAGATATATATCACGATGTGAAACATAGTGATCATTGTCCAGTATATGCTGAATTCCGACTTTAATAAAATTTTCCTTCCTTGCGCAACCTCGCGCCCTCGCGTCTTTGCGGTTGAACTTAGTAAAGAAAATTACTAACATGATTGTCTACAATATCACAATGAAGCTTGATCTTGGTATTGACGAAGAATGGATCAAATGGCAAACAGAGGAGCATATTCCCGATATAATGTCAACAGGATGCTATGTAGATCACAAATTCTTCAGGCTTATTGATCAGGATGAATCAGATGGTAATACTTATATCGTTCAATACTTCGCGAACAGTCGGCAAGATCACGAAAATTATATTTCAGAGTTTGGAAACCGATTGAGAGAAAAGGCAAAAGCAAAATGGGGAGAAAGATTTGTTTCTTTTAGAACTTTAATGGAGGTTGTGCACTAAGTGTGGATAATAAATTAGATTTTCACTTACCAAAATTTAATGTAAATTCTCCTGAAACCCTTTACTGGTGCGGCTTCCAAAAGCCACTCGCCAAAAACCGCTCCCGGCCTGTGTTTCAGGCGTTAAGGAAAATTTTCTTCTGAAAAAATACTATTTAGCAATTGCCCAAAATGCTTGTCCCACCTGAATTTCAGCGAATCCATCAATTTACAGAAAGCATCAAAAAAATTTTGCTGATTTGAAAAACCCTCTAAATTTGTCGGAGTTAATTTTTTTTAAAAATTTCTTACTATGAACAAAGCTGAATTGATTTCCAAAATTGCTGATGATGCAGGCATCACTAAGACACAAGCTAACACTGCAGTTGATTCTTTTGTTGAAGCTGTCACAAAAACTTTGAAAGGTGGTGGTAAAGTAACCCTGGTGGGATTTGGAACTTTTTCTGTCTCCAAAAGAGCAGCTCGTAATGGACGCAATCCTCAAACAGGAGCAGTAATCAAGATCAAAGCGAAAAAAGTAGCACGCTTTAAAGCTGGTAAAGAACTTTCAGCCAAATTGTAATGCTACACAAACGCATTTAGCCCTTTTACAGATTGTAGAAGGGCTTTGTTATTTTTGCAGAAATTATTTCATCTCATAAAAAAATACAGATCATGGGTAGAGGAGACAAAAAAACCAAGAAAGGAAAAATTTTTAAAGGATCATTTGGAAAGTCAAGACCTGCAAAGTCGAAGAAAGCTGCGCCTCCCAAGAAGGAAGGATAGTCAGTTTGAATTGTTGATTGGTTGAAATGTGGATTGGAATTGAGTTTGTTACCATTCACAACTCACGTCTCACGATTCACGACTGTCATTTAGTTCTAACAAGAATTATCATCAAGGTGCCAGGCGTTCAATAATCCATCCTCCATTATCTTCCAACGTATATTGAATGCGGTCATGTAGTCTGTTTGGGCGACCTTGCCAGAATTCAATAATTGTGGGTCTTAAACGATAACCGCCCCAGTAATCAGGCCGCTCAATTGATTTCGAATTTTTGTTTGTGATAAGTTCCTGAACTTTCTCCTCCAGCCATTCACGGGTAGGGATCACCTGGCTTTGTGGAGAAACGATGGCTCCTATCCGGCTTCCTGCTTGACGTATGTTGAAATATTCATCACTTTCATTTGATGAGACTTTCTGTATCAACCCTGTTATGCGAACCTGTCTTTCCAATTCTTTCCAGAAGAAAACAATACAGCCCCTTGGGTTCTCAGACATTTGTTGCGCTTTGAAGCTATTGTAATTGGTGTAGAATACAAACCCTGATGTGTCAAATGCTTTAAGTAGTACAACTCTGGCTGAAGGCAAGCCGTCACGGGATGCGGTGGCGAGCGTCATTGCATTTGGCTCTATGATGTCACTTTTTAATATTTCGTTCCACCACTTGCTGAATTGTTCAACACCATCTGCAGCCACATCCTTTTCTGAGAGTGACTGAAGCATATAGTCTCTGCGAATTCCTGCTATACTTGAATCAGATGGCATGGTGGAGAAGAATTTGAGTAGTCAGAAGGTAAAGAAGTTTTTGAAAGAATTTGAGTGGTCAGAAGGTAAAGAAGTTATAGAATATGCATTATGAATCTTCCTTCCAACCTCTGACTTCTGCCTTCGTCTCCTCATCCCGTCACCAGCGTCCCAACTCTTTCTCCGGATACCACTCTGATGAGATTATCAGGTTTATTCATATCAAACACTACAATCGGAAGGTTATTCTCCATGCATAGTGTGAATGCGGTCATGTCCATCACGCGAAGATTCTTTGAAATGCATTCCTGGAAAGTCATTGATTCATACTTTGTAGCAGTAGGATCCTTTTCAGGATCGGAAGAATAAATTCCATCAACCCTGGTTCCTTTTAGAATTACATCAGCCTTTATCTCAATTGCGCGGAGTGAGCCGGCAGTATCAGTTGTGAAATACGGATTTCCAGTGCCGGCGCCAAAAATCACTACTCGCCCTTTCTCAAGGTGCCGGATTGCTCTCCTCCGAATATATGGTTCGGCTATCTGCTCCATTTTGATTGCACTCTGCAACCTTGTATACACACCCATTTTTTCAAGTCCGGCCTGAAGTGCCATTCCATTTATCACTGTTGCAAGCATACCCATATAATCTCCATGAGCTCTCTCAATTCCGGTTTCGGCTTCATTCATTCCTCTGTAAATGTTTCCGCCTCCGATCACAATTGCCACCTGAACGCCTAATTCGACAATTGACTTGATATCTGCAGCATATTGAGAAATAACAGTCGAATCCAATCCGAAACTATTATCGCCCATCAATGATTCGCCTGAAAGCTTGAGTAGAATACGTTTGTACCTGGGAAGCATGGAAAAAAAGAAGATTTAATTTTTTGTACGAACTATTTCTGAATCCTATGTGACAACGAACCACCCTTAAACTCTTTACTTCGAAATCTCACTAACTATCGGTGGTTCTGTTCCGTGCAAAGAAAGCATATTTTGATCCACCTTGTCAAAAAAAATCCCGAACCTAAGTTCGGGATCGTATTTTTTATCCAAGGGCGACTCTCTTGAATTCTACAACTTTTAATTGGGGATCAACTGTTTTCAAATGTTCAGAAACAGTTTTACTTCCATCTTTCACAAAAGCTTGAGCGGTCAACGTACTTTCTTTATAGAAAGCGTTCAATTTACCGGCAGCAATTTTTTCAAGCATCTCAGGAGCCTTGCCTGCCATTTTCGGATCGTTCTTTAATTGATCAAGCGCAATATCTTTTTCTCTTGCAATTACATCAGCTGGAACTGATTCAGCATCCACTGCAACAGGATTCATCGCTGCGATCTGCATTGCAAGATCTTTTCCGGCTTCAGCTGCTTCCTTATTCAAACCAACCAACACACCCATCCGGTACGCTCCATGAATATAAGAAGCCACGAACGGAGCTTCCACTCTTTCAAATCTGCTGATACCAATCTTTTCTCCAATTGATGCTAGTTTATCATTGATCAGATCAGAAACCTTTGCACCATTGATTGATAAATTATTCAATTCATCAACTGATTTCACATTATTAGAAATGGCTGCATCCGCAATGCTTTGAGCAAAAGCAACGAAGTCGGAATTTTTACTCACGAAATCTGTTTCTGCACTTACAGTCACAATTATGCCTGTTTTATTATCGGATGTTGTTTTAGCAATAACAACACCTTCTTTCGCTTCGCGATCACTTCTCTTTGCTGCAACTTTCTGTCCTTGCTTGCGCAACCAATCGATGGCTGCTTCAAAGTCGCCATTTGTTTCCGTTAAAGCCTTCCGACAATCCATCATCCCCGCCCCTGTCATTTGACGAAGCTTATTGATGTCCTGGGCTGATATAGTTGTTGTTGACATTCCTTAGAATTTTGAAATTTTGAAATTGGGAAATTTTGAAATTTCCCAGTGATTAAGTTGAATAGGCATGAAAAGAAGAACAAATTAACCGTTCAACAATTCAACTATTCAACATCGAACTATCTCGCACTGGTGCGCTTCGGGCTGCTTGGCACCCTGCGCTTAGGCTGCTGACCTGGTCCGCTAGGAGTACGACCCCTGTTGCCACGTCCGCGTCCACCTTCCTGTTCTGCTTCAGCCTGAAGTCGTGCTGCCTTCTTTTCATTTTCATCCGAACCAGCCGATTCATCTACTTCTTCATCTTTTGATGCCTGGCGTTCTGCCAAACCTTCTGCAATTGCAGCTGTGATATATTGTAAAAGGATGGCTATTGATTTAGTAGCATCATCATTTGCAGGGATTGCAAAATCAACCTTGTTCGGATCGCAGTTTGTATCAACTATCCCGAAAGTTGTAACCCCAAGGCGTTTTGCTTCAGCCAAAGCAATATGCTCATGTCCAATGTCAATGATAAATAAAGCAGCAGGAACACGGCCCAATTGTGAAATACCGCCCAATACCTTATCCATCTTATCACGATCGCGTTGCAAAGTGAGGCGTTCTTTCTTGGTCAAACTATCCGCACTTCCATCATTCAGCATCTTATCAATGCTCTGCATTTTCTTTACACTCTTCCTAACTGTATTGAAATTCGTGAGCATACCACCAAGCCAACGTTCTGTTACGAACGGCATGCTTACTCTTTTGGCGCATTCAGTTACTATTTCCTTTGCTTGCTTCTTTGTTCCTACGAACATGATCTTCTTACCGCTCCTGGCTATCTGTTTCAAAACAGCGGCTGTTTCCTGCAGGCACTCAGTAGTTCTATTGAGATCGATGATATGAATTCCCTTTTTCTCAGCAAAAATGTATGGCAACATCTTGGGATTCCACTTCTTCTTTAGGTGACCGAAATGAACACCAGCCTCAAGTAACTGTTGCTGCAAGGATGTATTTTGTTCCATTTTGAAATATTGATTGAAATGATTTGATATTGATTCAGAATACAAGGGTGCTCCGGCAGAAAGCGATTAACGCTTACTGAACTGGAAGCTCTTTCTTGCTTTTTTCTTACCAAATTTCTTGCGCTCCACAGAACGCGGATCCCTTTTCAGCAATCCTGCAGCCTTCAATGCCGGACGAAATTCAGCATTGAGCTGAATCAAGGCACGGGCAATGCCCAGTTTGGCAGATTCTGCCTGGCCTTTCAATCCACCCCCGGTAGCATTGATTTTTACATCAAACTTATCCAGAGCCTGGATGGTTTTCATCGGCATTTCCACCTGATTTTGGAGGTACACCAGGGTGAAATATTTTTTATATTCTTTGTCATTTACAATGATCTTGCCGTCCCCTTTTGAGAGAAAGATTCGTGTTACCGCTTCTTTTCGGCGACCAACTGCAGTTTTCTGTTTTTCCATTATTATTTATTTGGAATGATTTAGAAATTGAAACAGGTTAGAATTTAAGCTCCGCAGGCTTCTGCGCAGTATGAGGATGCTCCGTTCCAGCGTAAACAAATAATTTCTTATACATCTTTCGTCCAAGACGATTCTTTGGTAGCATTCCTTTTACTGCTCTTTCAATAACAGCATCAGGCCGGCGCTTAAGCAAATCCCTTGCTATTTCAGGTTTCTGCCCACCAGGATATCCTGAATATGTCAGGTATTCCTTGTCGTCCAATTTATTTCCAGTGAATACAACTTTGTCGGCATTGAGGACAATCACAAAGTCTCCGCAATCCACATGGGGCGTATAGTATGCCTTTGTCTTGCCGCGCAATACAGCGGCAATCTTGGCACACATGCGTCCCACGGTTTGATTGGTACCGTCAACAACATACCAGTTGCGTTTAACGGTAGCCGCATTTGCATGTTTAGTAATGAAATGTAATTTGCTCATTTGTTTATTTGATTTTTTTAAACACCGCCATCCCGGTGATAAAAATTAATGGAGCGCAAAGGTAGGGGGAACGATATCTTCCTTCCAAGAAAAACGGGAAGTTTTTTTACAAGCAGCCCTATAACTCGCTGATAATTAATCAAAATTTTGCCCAACTTAAAGCATCATCACGAATATTCCATCATTTACCGAGTTAATTTGAACCTGAATCTTTTATTTTAGCGCCAAAATTTCTACGATGGCTGTTCAACCTTTGGGTCGAAACAAATTTGGAGACCCCGCAAATTCCGGAAACCTGATGCCTCTCTCCGATGCTCACCAGCTATTAAATGAATGGGTCCCAAATGATCGTTTGAGATTACATATGAAACAGGTGGCAGCTGTTATGAAAGCATGGGCCCTGGAAAAAGAGAATGCGGATTCCGAGACAGCATCAAAATGGGAATTGGCTGGACTGCTTCACGATGCTGATTGGGAACAGCATCCTTCAGAACATTGCAGGATAATAATAGAGGAATTAGAAAAAAGACAGATCGATCCCGAAATAATTCAATGCATTGCTTCACACGGTCCAAGGCATTTCGGAGTTGAACCAGAATCAAAAATGGATAAGATGATCTATGCCTTTGATGAATTGTCAGGATTTGTACACGCATCTGCACTAATAAGACCTACAAAATATGAAGGCATGGATGCCAAGAGCGTTTTAAAAAAATTAAAGACTCCGGCTTTCGCAGCACAGGTTAGCAGAGATGATATTAACGATGCCTTATCAAGAATTGATCAGCCAATTGAAATACTGATTGACTTCATTATTGACAAACAAAAAGATATTACCTGATCTCTAACAATAATAGCTGGTACTTTTGTCACTATGAAAAGATTGGTAGTTGTTATTCTGATTCTGCTGGTTTTATTGATCTCGTACATCTACATTTCAATTCCTTCGAATATCCGGGTTGAAGCAAGGACTATCACCAAAGTGAATTCCCAGGCAAGTTTCAGGGTCATGTATATGGAAGAAAATTGGAGAAAATGGTGGCCGGCTGATTCATCCGATCCAAAAATTCAACGAAGCTTTAAATATAATGGATCGGTTTACACTCTCACCGAGGTTCAATACAATTCTTTTAAGCTGAATATTTTCAACGGAAAAGATACTATCCCTTCTGTTATTTCCATTATCCCAATCAATTATGATTCTACTCAACTTAAGTGGGAAGCTGTTACTTCAAGTAACTGGAATCCTGTTCAACGATGGATGAATCAACGCTACTCAAAATCATTGAAGGGAGATCTGGAATATCTGGTTTCCCAACTTCATAACTTTCTTAATAAAGAAAAGAATATTTATGGAGTGAATATTCTGCGGGTAATTGTTACGGATACTCTTCTTATCTCAATTAAGAAAAAATTCTCCTCCTATCCGGGTGTTGCAGAGGTAGACAGCCTGATTCATACACTAAAGGATTACATAGAAAAACATGGGGCTTCACAAATAGGCTATCCCATGCTACACGTGGATATGTTTGGCCCGGATTATTACCAGGCGATGGTGGCAATTGCAACAGACAAGAATCTACCAAACGATGGAAAAATAGAATTCAGGAGAATGATACCAGGATATATGCTTGCAGCAGAAGTTAAAGGTGGTCCTCAGGTTGTCAAGAATGCACTAGTGCAATTACAATATTTCATTGATGATTATCATAGATCATCTCCAGCAATCCCCTACGAGTTAATGGTTACTGATAGATCCCTGGAAACCGACACCACAAAATGGATCACCAGGATCTATTATCCTATCATAAGATAATTTATTTCCGGATTTGGCCTTTTTTCAACTCAATGATTCGAGCGCTATCGTTATTCAAAGCCAAAAGAAAGGTTTGAATTCTGTTTGCTATCCTAATCTGCTGAACATGCCTTGCCTGACCTTTGATCCTTAGTCCATTTAATTCCTGAGTTTCAAATTGTCCATTGCCTTTATTGATCAACAGAGTTCCGAAATCTGCATCATATCGGCCCATTTCAATATTATTCTCATAATAATTGCCAACAAGCAAAATGTCGGAAAGTGAATCATTGTTTGCATCAACAGACACTGCATCGCGGAAAGAAGTAAACTGCGCTCCGGGAGGAAGCGGTTGCAGATTAAATTCAAGATTCCCATTATTAATGAGAACTGAATTTGCAAAATAATCCGCTGTTAATAGGCTGGACGCTTTTAATTTGGCAGCAGGAAAGATATTTGTCAACGATGCCTTTGCAAAATCTTCAGCGTAAAGAAATTTCTTTTTAAGACCGGGCATCTGTTTTTCTAATTCTGTTTTACTTGCAAATGGTATTTGTTTTCCCTGGAGATAATAAGTAAGAACCTGGTCCTTCTTACCGTTTTCATCAAAATCGAAATAGTAAAGATTAACTGGTTCTTCGGTGGAGGTTTTTAGGCGACTGTTAAGACCCAAATTGCCTGCAACAAGATCAATATCACCATCGTTATCAAGATCCGCGGGATAAATAAAATTCCACCATCCCTTTTTTTCAGTCAATGATTTTTTTTGGAATCCGTTTCCGGTATTGAGAAAGGCCACCAACTGGCCCCATTCCAGACTTAGAAGAAGATCTTTCTTTCCATTCTTATCAAGATCAAACCACAAAGCCTGCGTAACAAAACCAACTCTTGAAAGCTCCTGTGCATTTGCTTCAGTAACATCCTTGAATTTTCCTGTTCCATCGTTTTGCAAGAGGTAAGAAGCTGGTGTAACTCCATAATCCCAGGGAACAGCCCTCCCCCCAAGGAAAATGTCCATGTGTCCATCACCATTGAAATCAAATGGTTCAATACATGAAAATGTTTGAAAGAGCTGATCGAAGGAATTCAACTTTCGCACAAGAAGACCTTTTCCATCATTCAAATAAACTCTCGGCAAAAGATATTCTTCGGATCCATAAAATTCGTTGCCTCCACTTGCCACCACCAGGTCAATGGCGTCATCATTATTTACGTCTACCCAGCATGCATCAACATCTTCATAGGTGCTATCATTGTCGATAGCTGGTTGATGAGATCTTATGAATTTGCCAGAAGCATTCTGAATAAAAATGGCACTTTTTGTTCCTCTTGACGATCCTAGGAAAACATCGTCCAGTCCGTCGCGATTTATATCTGCAACTGCCAGTGCTGGTCCCTCCGTTGAAACCATGTGAGGAATCAAGGGCTCTCTGTCAAATTCGGCAAACCGATTTTCTTTATGAAGAAAACCGAATCCAACTTCACCAGAAATATCCTTGGCGGGATTGGAATTATTATTTGAAAAAGATGAGAGCACTGAATAATCAAATACAGGAAGACCAGATTTGTAGCTCAGGCTGATTTTATTTCGATCGCCGGTTTTAAGTCGCTGATAGGTATTATCTGGCCATACCAATAATGCTGAATCAGGAGTGACCTGACTTAAACCTACATGAAGGGGAATTTCCATGCTTGATTGAAAACCATGTACCTGATACTTTTCATATGATTGGACTTTGTCTTTTTTAAAAAAATATAGCCTGGCTCCAACTGCATTAATATTTCCTGGCGGTCCCTGCAAACGGTACTGCGCGAAATCCTTATCCTTCCTGTCATTGCACTTATTATTATATAGCAGCACTGATTGATCAATATTATTGACTACAATATCAAGGTCGCCATCATTGTCAAAATCCGCGTAAGCTGCACCATTCGAGTAGGATGACACATTTAGATTGATCTGATTTCCTACATCGGAAAATGCAAGGTCGCCTTGATTACGATAAAATTTGTTGGGTATTTTAATCTGTGGGAGTTTATCAATAAGGCCGAGATCAATCTCATTTCCTTTCTCTAAGTTTACTGATTCCTGGATCTGCCTGTTGGAAACATAATTTATATAGTCCATGTCATTCATCCGCTTCGGAATACCGTTTGAGATGAAAAGATCTTTTAATCCATCATTGTCAAAATCCATCCAGAGTGGTGCCCATGACCAATCCGTGGCGGCTACACCAGAATACAGACCGACCTCACTGAAAATTCCCCCCTTGTGATTAAGCTGAAGATTATTCCTCGTGTACTGAAAATCATAACCAAAGGCGATTTTCTGAAAGAAGATATCGTACTCATAACCTCCTAAGGATCGTTTTAAAACATAAGGATCTTCAGGAAGCATGTCGACCGAGATAATTTCAGGGTATCCATCGTTATTTGCATCAGCGGCATCAACACCCATCGTGTATTGACTTGTATGCATAAAAAATTTACTTGATTCTTCCTGGAACTTTCCGTTTTTCTGATTGATATATAAGTAGTCGTTCTCGTGAAAATCGTTCCCAATATATATGTCAGGATAGCCATCAAGGTTGATATCGGTAATCGCGATGCCCAATCCATAGCCAATGATGGAACTATTGATACCGCATTCTTTTGTAATGTCCTTAAATTTGGTTCCATCATTTTTATATAGTCGATCTCCACTTATTTCACTATACGTACCAATGAAATTTTTGCGTTCAGCAAAGCTTCCATTTTCATGCTTCGCATGATTCAATAAAAACATGTCAAGATCTCCATCCAGATCATAATCGAAGAAAGCAGATTGAGTGCTAAAACCTGAAAAGTCAAGGCCATATTCTGCAGACATTTCTTTATATGTGGGAATATTATTTTTATCCAATCCCTGACAGACGAGCAATTGATTATGCCCTTGTAAATGTTCCAGCTTACTAACTCTGCAAACGTAAATGTCAAGCAGGCCATCATTATTAATATCAACAACCGATACTCCAGTATGCCAGCCTTTATCTTGCGGAATCTTTGCGGCGACAGTTACATCTTTAAATTTCAGTTCACCGGAATTTAGATACAATTTATTTTCGCCCTGGTTAGAAGCGAAGAATACGTCTATCAATCCGTCATTATTAAAATCGCCTGCACCAACGCCGGAACCATTATAGAAATACATGTACTTGAATAAATTGAACTCCTGGGTATTTTCAAGTTTATTGCTGAAATCAAGTCCCGTTTCTTTACTCTCCAGTACATCAAACAAAGAATTCTCCTGCACTTTGTTTTTGCAGCCTGATAATATCAGGAGCCCAAGTGCGGCACTGATCAAACCATATCTTGTCTTCAATTTTGGCATCAAGACTAAAATTGTCTTTTAAGTTTCTATTATTTTAATCGATAGAGAGCAGGGTAATTATCATTGCGAAGGACGAGTATGTACCTGTTTGTTCCTCCCTTCACCTCGGCGATGTCACGCACCTCTCCCGTTACCTTGAGGCCTGTGCGACTCGCTTCTTCCCGTCTGAACATTCCATTGCCACTGTTGACCAGCACTTCCCCATAGCTTCCATCCAACCGTCCGAACTGTGGCGGATAGCCAAACTGGTTGCCCCCTACGATCATGTCCAACCTGCCATCTCCATTGATATCCGTCAGCCGAACCGCATTGACACTCGAGAGCTGCACCGCCGTCGCCATCCGCTCTACCTTGAACTTGCCTTCTCCTTCATTGATCGCCACGCAACTGCTGGCATAATTAAACTCCCTGACCACGGCCCCCTTCATCATCTCTGCGCTGAACAACTCCTGGATCGACTTGCGCGCAAACTGCTCATGGCGCAGATTCTGCTTCTTGAGCACCGGCAACTGCTCCTGCATCTCCTGCTTCAAAAACACCGGCATGTCCCGGCCCTCTATACTGCGCGTCAGCACCTTGTCGATACTGCCGTTCTGATCAAAATCCTTCATCCACAACCGGACCGGTGACTCTTGCCTTGGATGCAGGTAAAAATTCTCTCCGAGATTGCCCAACACCAGGTCCTGCCTGCCATCTCCGTTCACATCACCCGACACCACCGTCTGCCACCACCCTTGCATCCCCTGCAGGTTACTCTTCACTTCCACGAACCGGTCTTTACTCCACGAAAAGATCCGCGGACTCATCCACTCCCCCACGATCACCAACTCCCGCTTCCCATCTCCACTTACATCCGACCAGACCGCCCCCGTCACCATCCCGATACTGCTGATCTCTTTATTATGTACTGCTGCCAGGTCCCTGAACCTGCCCTTCCCATCATTGACATACACATAGCTCAACGGACTCACACCATACTGCTGCGGCAGACTGCGGCTCCCTACAAAAAGATCCTGGTCTCCATCACCGTCAAAGTCTTCTGCTATGGCCACTCCCGTATTGCTCTCGTTGCCCGGGAAGGCACTCACGTCCAGCGTAAAACCTCCCTTGCCATCATTGCGGTACAACCGGTGCTGCAACTCCCGGCTCGCGCCCGTCCGGTGATTGCCACCCGACCCTATGAACAGGTCAAGGTCTCTGTCCCCATCGCTATCGAAAAATAAAACTGCTACCTCTTCAAAATCAGTATAGCCCTCCAGGCCTTTTTGCAGGCTCCGTTCAAAACCTCCTGACTTATTCTGCACATACAACTGCCCACCCTGGCCCGCTGCACCTCCTATATAAATATCCTCCAGTCCATCTGCGTTCACATCCCCCACCGCCGACTTCGGACCCTGCCGTGACAGCAGCTCCGGTATGTTGCGCTCGTAATAAAAATCTACATGATCATCCTCCTGGTGCTTTACAAATCCACTCTCCACTGCCTCCAACAGCAAGCCTTGCGGACTGATTGTTGACTGTTCCTGTCCTATGTTGCCCTTCACTGCTTCGGACTGCCGGACCACATAGAGCTGGTCTACGCCCGGGCTCCGGTACACCGACCGGCTGCCATCGGGCCAGCTCACCACCATGGAATCCACCTTCTCTGCACTACCCAGCCCGATCACCAACTGGTAATCCACCGACGACTGAAAGCCGCGGCTCGGGACCTGCTCCCGGTAATACACAACCGAATCCCGGTACACCCGAACCTTGGCTCCGATCCCAAAGGTGTTCTTGCCACTCCCTTGAAGCTTCACCGAAATATAATGATGGCCGTTCACTGACCGCGAATGGTTCTGGTACACAAAGGCCGGCTGGTTCTCGTTATTGATCACCAGGTCAAGGTCACCGTCATTATCAAGGTCCCCATAAGCCGCTCCGTTTGAAAAACTGGGCTCCCCAAATCCCCAAGCCTCCCCCGCATCAGAGAACCGCAGGTCCCCCAGGTTACGGTACGCCTTGTTCGGCATCGCATTGATGGGAATCTTCTTCAAAATTTCATATACTTCTTCCTGCTGTCCGGTCTCGACCATTTTTTTATATACCTCATTCGAAAAAAAATCCAAAAAATCAAGATTGCCCAAATCTCTATTTACTCCATTACAAACATAAATATCATTGAAGCCATCATTATCGGCATCGAATAAAAGTCCGGCCCAGCTCCAGTCACTTGCTGCTACTCCGCTATAATTAGATATCTCACAAAAAGTTCCATTCTTATTATTAAGCTGCAGTGCATTTCTTACAAATTGCTGATAGAAGCCAGCTTTAAGTTTACTGCGATATAAGTCTACATTATCGAAAGTTCCCATTGTCTTCAACCTGTAATCATCTTCAGGAAGCATATCGGTTGTGAAGATCTCGGGAAACCCATCGTTATTAATATCTGCAAGATCGGTACTCATGGAAGACATGCTGATATGTTCAACCCGATCTTCCAACTCATCTTTGAACGTTCCATTTTTTTGATTGATGTAGAGATAATCACGTTCAATAAAATCATTACCTATATAAACATCCGGATAGTCATCACCATTTACATCTCCAACTGATACACCCAATCCAAAACTTATAAGGCTTGTATGAATTCCTGTGCTCTGAGTTACTTCAGTGAAAAAATTATTATCGTTTCTAAAAAGTTTGTTTCCACCTCCTTTAAGGTTCGCATCAACCTTCCATTCCTTTTCAGGTTTATCCCTCATGTTAGCATAATTCAAAGAGCTAAATGGAATGGGACTGTTATTGATCATGAAGCAATCCAGATCACCATCAAGATCATAATCAAAAAATGAAACTTGCGTGGTGTAGGCCGAGATAGCCAGCCCATATTGCGATGCTGATTCTGTAAAACTCAGGTCCTTGTTGTTGATGTATAATTTATTGCGACGGTTGCCTGTCTTCATCTGACCTGAATTACAAACATAGATGTCAAGCCAGCCATCAGCATTTACATCTGCAAACACTGCTCCTGTGCTCCACATCCCATCCTGCTTCATTCCACTGCCGGCCGTGATGTCTGTGAACTCCCAGCTTGCGGTGCCGTCTGACTTCTTGCCCTTGTTCAGGTATAATTTATTGTCGGCGGTATTGGAGGTAAGAAATATATCGGCATAGCCATCATTGTTCACATCGCCCAATGCTACTCCGCCTCCATTATAAAAATTGCGGAAATAAAAACTGTTCTCAATCTTGCCATCCTCTACTTTGTTGATGAACTCTACTCCCGTACCAGTCATCTTCTCGAAGAGAGCTGGATGATCTTTTTTTCCAGACTTGCAGGAACAACAAAGCAACCATACGAATAGAGTTGTATTACTTATGTATGCAATTATTTTTATCATATTGCTACATAATGAACAAGTGCATTCACTTGATCAACCTATTCATTATGTTTTTTTGATGCTATTATTTTAATCGATAGAGAGCAGGGTAATTATCATTGCGAAGGACGAGTATGTACCTGTTTGTTCCTCCCTTCACCTCGGCGATGTCACGCACCTCTCCCGTTACCTTGAGGCCTGTGCGACTCGCTTCTTCCCGTCTGAACATTCCATTGCCACTGTTGACCAGCACTTCCCCATAGCTTCCATCCAACCGTCCGAACTGTGGCGGATAGCCAAACTGGTTGCCCCCTACGATCATGTCCAACCTGCCATCTCCATTGATATCCGTCAGCCGAACCGCATTGACACTCGAGAGCTGCACCGCCGTCGCCATCCGCTCTACCTTGAACTTGCCTTCTCCTTCATTGATCGCCACGCAACTGCTGGCATAATTAAACTCCCTGACCACGGCCCCCTTCATCATCTCTGCGCTGAACAACTCCTGGATCGACTTGCGCGCAAACTGCTCATGGCGCAGATTCTGCTTCTTGAGCACCGGCAACTGCTCCTGCATCTCCTGCTTCAAAAACACCGGCATGTCCCGGCCCTCTATACTGCGCGTCAGCACCTTGTCGATACTGCCGTTCTGATCAAAATCCTTCATCCACAACCGGACCGGTGACTCTTGCCTTGGATGCAGGTAAAAATTCTCTCCGAGATTGCCCAACACCAGGTCCTGCCTGCCATCTCCGTTCACATCACCCGACACCACCGTCTGCCACCACCCTTGCATCCCCTGCAGGTTACTCTTCACTTCCACGAACCGGTCTTTACTCCACGAAAAGATCCGCGGACTCATCCACTCCCCCACGATCACCAACTCCCGCTTCCCATCTCCACTTACATCCGACCAGACCGCCCCCGTCACCATCCCGATACTGCTGATCTCTTTATTATGTACTGCTGCCAGGTCCCTGAACCTGCCCTTCCCATCATTGACATACACATAGCTCAACGGACTCACACCATACTGCTGCGGCAGACTGCGGCTCCCTACAAAAAGATCCTGGTCTCCATCACCGTCAAAGTCTTCTGCTATGGCCACTCCCGTATTGCTCTCGTTGCCCGGGAAGGCACTCACGTCCAGCGTAAAACCTCCCTTGCCATCATTGCGGTACAACCGGTGCTGCAACTCCCGGCTCGCGCCCGTCCGGTGATTGCCACCCGACCCTATGAACAGGTCAAGGTCTCTGTCCCCATCGCTATCGAAAAATAAAACTGCTACCTCTTCAAAATCAGTATAGCCCTCCAGGCCTTTTTGCAGGCTCCGTTCAAAACCTCCTGACTTATTCTGCACATACAACTGCCCACCCTGGCCCGCTGCACCTCCTATATAAATATCCTCCAGTCCATCTGCGTTCACATCCCCCACCGCCGACTTCGGACCCTGCCGTGACAGCAGCTCCGGTATGTTGCGCTCGTAATAAAAATCTACATGATCATCCTCCTGGTGCTTTACAAATCCACTCTCCACTGCCTCCAACAGCAAGCCTTGCGGACTGATTGTTGACTGTTCCTGTCCTATGTTGCCCTTCACTGCTTCGGACTGCCGGACCACATAGAGCTGGTCTACGCCCGGGCTCCGGTACACCGACCGGCTGCCATCGGGCCAGCTCACCACCATGGAATCCACCTTCTCTGCACTACCCAGCCCGATCACCAACTGGTAATCCACCGACGACTGAAAGCCGCGGCTCGGGACCTGCTCCCGGTAATACACAACCGAATCCCGGTACACCCGAACCTTGGCTCCGATCCCAAAGGTGTTCTTGCCACTCCCTTGAAGCTTCACCGAAATATAATGATGGCCGTTCACTGACCGCGAATGGTTCTGGTACACAAAGGCCGGCTGGTTCTCGTTATTGATCACCAGGTCAAGGTCACCGTCATTATCAAGGTCCCCATAAGCCGCTCCGTTTGAAAAACTGGGCTCCCCAAATCCCCAAGCCTCCCCCGCATCAGAGAACCGCAGGTCCCCCAGGTTACGGTACGCCTTGTTCGGCATCGCATTGATCGGGATATGTTTTAGTACGGAGTCCACACTTTCTTTTTCACCAGTAACCACCATGTTCTGTACTACTTCATTTGCGAAAAAATCAATGAAGTCCAGGTTAGTTACATCGCGGTTCACCCCGTTGCAAACATAGATGTCATTGAAGCCGTCATTATCAGCATCAAAGAACAATGCACCCCAACTCCAATCACTAGCCGAAACTCCACTGAAATTTGCTATGTCTGAAAATGTATTATTTCCATTATTCAATTGAAGGCAATTCTTCATGTACTGATGATGAAAGCCTTGCTTTTCTTTTGCGCGATAAAGATCAAAATTGTCAAATGCTCCTAGTGTCTTAAGGCGATAGTCGCCTTCAGGCAACATATCGGTTGTAAAAATTTCCGAGAAACCATCATTATTTATATCAGCTACATCCGCTCCCATTGATGAAAAACTCGCATGACCGAGTTGCACTTCATATTCATCTTTGAACGTTCCATCTTTTTGATTGATGTATAAATAATCCCTCTCGTATGAATCATTTGAAACAAAAACATCAGGATATCCATCATTGTTTACATCCCCAACAGAAACTCCCAGTCCAAAACTCATAAGGCTGCCGTGTATTCCAGCTTGTTTTGAAATTTCAACAAATCTTCCGGAATCATTTCTATATAAATGATCACCACCTCCTTTAAGGAAGTCCGCCACCTTCCACTCTTGCTCAGGAAGATCACGCCTGTTTGAATATCCAAGTGTGTTGATTGGAACAGGACTGTTATTGATCATGAAGCAATCCAGATCACCATCAAGATCATAATCAAAAAATGAAACTTGCGTGGTGTAGGCCGAGATAGCCAGCCCATATTGCGATGCTGATTCTGTAAAACTCAGGTCCTTGTTGTTGATGTATAATTTATTGCGACGGTTGCCTGTCTTCATCTGACCTGAATTACAAACATAGATGTCAAGCCAGCCATCAGCATTTACATCTGCAAACACTGCTCCTGTGCTCCACATCCCATCCTGCTTCATTCCACTGCCGGCCGTGATGTCTGTGAACTCCCAGCTTGCTGTGCCGTCTGACTTCTTGCCCTTGTTCAGGTATAATTTATTGTCGGCGGTATTGGAGGTAAGAAATATATCGGCATAGCCATCATTGTTCACATCGCCCAATGCCACTCCACCTCCATTATAAAAATTGCGGAAATAAAAACTGTTCTCAATCTTGCCATCCTCTACTTTGTTGATGAACTCTACTCCCGTACCAGTCATCTTCTCGAAGAGAGGTTTGGGTTTATCCTTACAGGCGAATTGAGAAATAAGAATAAAGAAGACTGCACTGAACTTAACGACAGCTACCCAAGAAGAAAATGATTCAGGATTTGAATGAGATTGCACGCAGACCCTTTTTAAAAGTTACTTACAAATGGACTAAAAAGCAAAAGGTCATTATGATAATGACCTTTAGCATATAAAAATAACTATGAATTAAATCAGTATCCTGGATTTTGCGTAAGATTAGGATTTACAGCAAGGGCAGGATTAGGAATTGGGAACCAAAGAAACTTAGGATCAGTGGCAGGTTTCAAAGCCCTCGCAGCAAGGAAGGTTCCAAAACGAACCATATCCTGCCTTCTCCAACCATCCCAATAAAATTCTCTTTGTCTCTCGTCATATATAGCTGTCAGATTCACAGAAGCGAGCGCAGATGCACCACGTTTAGTTCTGATCTGGTTTACCAAAGCAAGAGCTCCAGCAGCGTCAGGTGCGGTTTGTCTCAATAATGCTTCAGCCCTCATCAACAATACATCTGCATACCTGAAAATGACATAATCATTTCCGGCATTTTCAAGGCTGGAGCCATTTGGAGCATAATGAATAGGGTATTTAATAACTCGTATCCCCGTCATTTCAAGTACGCTGGCATCTGTTTCCTGAAGTTTTACAGCATCGGTAAATGAAAGTGGTCTGCCGCCTCTGTCCTTATATTGAACACCATTTTCATCGTACTGCGGTCCTCTAAGGAATCCAACTGTAACACCATGCAGATTAGAAGAGCCAATGATGCTATCCTTTCTGCGTTTATCAGAAGCTTCAAATTTATTGTAAACATCAGCAACAGTTGAGAAACCATTCCATCCACCTGGAGGCTGGCTATAGTGAAGCGTAATATGCCATCTTGAACGGACAGCATTTCCGTTACCTACGTTCTCATCATTCTTCAATACATAAATATTTTCAGTTGATAGCGTAGTGTTGTTAAAGTGGTAGTTGTCAAAAAAGTTGTTAGATAATGAATAGCCTGTTACTCCATTTGCATTAGTAATCACTTTCTGCATATCAGCATTATCAAAAGTTGGAGTTGCTCTGCTAGCACCATAAGAACCTTTATTGAGATACAATTTCATCAACAATACCCGCGCTGCATTTTGGTTAGCACGATTTGCATTAGCTGTTGTTCCGGCAGGCAAAGCAGATAATATTGCTTCCACTTCTGAGATAATGAAATTTGCAGCATCAATTCCCTTGAACACTTTTGGAGCGTTAAGCAGATTTTCTCCTACTTCACGGAAAGGCACCTGTCCGTACAAATCCAAAACTGTAAACATTGCAAAGGCCCGAATGTATCTTGCTTCTGCTGCCTGTACTGCATTAGGATTAAATGCAAGTACGTTAGTAGCGTCGAATACAGTCTTTAGAAGTGCATTGAAAACACCCCCAACATATGCATGATCTGCATTCCAGTTGTGAGAGTGGATCACACGCCATACTCCATTATCATCCCAGTCTCCACCACGTGTAGGTACAAGGGCTTCGTCAGAAGATACTTCTTCCAAAGCAAAAGGACCGTTCTCGGTTTGAAACGTATTCAAATCCTGATAGGCAGCATTCAGTAAGATCTGAACATCTGTGCTTTTATTAAGAATATCCGTGGCTTGCTGTCCAGTTAGGGTAGAATTTAATTTCTCCTTTAGTGTACAGCCAGAAAGAATACTCAGGCAGAGGAACCAGGCAAGTGCTTTCTTATTATTAATGACTTTCATATAAACTTAAATTTATTAGTATAAGGAAAAATTCAAGCTCAAATAAATGGTTCTTGCAGTTGGATAAGGTATGTATTCCATTCCGTATGACTGAACACCATCAATTTGTTTGTCTGTATTTACTTCAGGGCTAAATCCGCTGAATTTTGTGATATAAAATAGGTTTTGGCCCACAAGTGAAATAGAAAAGGCTTTAATAGCTTCTCCCAAATTACCAACGTTGTAACGGACCGAAGCGTTGCCTAGCTTAACATAATCTGCTTTTTCCAGGTAACGGCTTGAAGAGGTAATTGGATTTGCAAGACTTTCGGGACTTCCCTGCAAGCTCTTCGCAATATTCCATTTTCCGATGTTTCCAATATTCAACACTCCATTGAGTGTTTCATTGTAAAGCACATGTCCAAAAGCTGCACTCATATTGATTCCCAAGCTCCATTTTCCAACAGTTGCTGATGTACTCAAACCACCGATGAATTTTGGATTAGGGTCACCAACAAAGAAAAGTGTATTACCATCATCCTCAAACTTCGCGAAACCGTTAGCGTCAAAGCCAAGGAATCTCCTGGTATAAAAAGCATTCAAAGGCTGACCTGAAGCCAATTTCTGAACACGTGTTCCTGATGAACCCTGGGCATTCAAACCTCCAGTCAATACAGTTGGTCCGTTGTAATCCCGAACTTCATTCTTAAGGAATGCACCGTTTACTCCAAACTGCCAAGTAAGGCGTTGGGTTTGAACCAATGTTGTATTCAATGCAAACTCAAATCCACTGTTTACAATGCTTCCTGGAAGGTTGATCCAATACCTGGTAGCAGGCGCTGGCTGGATCGCATCAAAATTGAAAAGAAGATTAGATGTATTCTTATTGAAGTAGTCGAATGTTCCTGATAATTTGCTATTCAGAACTGTGAAATCAACTCCTATATTCCATTGCTTGGTTTCTTCCCATTGCAGGTCAGGGTTGGCAACATTAGCCTGAAACAGTGAACCCTGTCCATAACCATATTGTGTTTGTGATGCACCTGAAGGAAATTCCTGGTTACCCGTAATTCCCCAGCCACCTCTCAATTTCAGACCATTGAAGAATGTACTGCTCTTCATGAATTCTTCATTTTCGATATTCCACGCTGCTCCAAAAGATGGGAAATAACCGTACTTATTATTCGATCCGAATTTGCTTGAACCATCAGCTCTTAGGGTTGCAGTCAAAATGAATTTGTCATTATAGTTTCCTTCGATCCTTCCAAAATAAGATTGGAGGTAGGATTCAGGATCTTCAAAGCTGCCAATTACTGTGTTTCCTGATGCAGGATTTCCCAGAATATTGGTATAATCAACAACAGGTCCACTTGAGAATCCAAGAGCCTGCGTAAATCCAGTTCTCCACTTGAAAACCTGGTACTCATATCCTAACAAAGCTTTAAATCCAATTTTTTCTGACAATGGTTTTGTCAGGCTTAATGTATGCTGAGTAACACTGGTATTTAGAGTTGCAGTGGGAACATAAGCAATCCCCTTTCCGCGAATAGTTGTGAATACTGTAGAATCACTCATACTTACTCTTCTCTCACCTTTCTGATGATTCAAAGCCAACTTAAAACTATACTCGAGCCAATCAGTAAACTTATAACCAGCCTGAATGTAAGCGAAGACGCTTGCAACACTTGACTTGTCCTTATAATGAGCAAGAAGAGTTAAAGGATTTGGTTGAGTACTTCCTGTTGGATTGTCTGCAGTCCAGAAGGTACCGTTCGACCGCATAAGACTTAAGGTAGGATTCCACTGTAGCGCTGCGCTGATCAGGTTACCACTTGCACCGGCATCATTTGTAACTGGCGCGCCAGATTCCGTGTTTTGTGATGCGAGCACCATAAAGTCCATGGTCAATTTTCTGCTAGGCAGAAATCTGTATTGACCATTAATCATAGCTGTGTATTTTTTCAGGTTAGAATTTTTCACAATCCCATCCTGATCATAATAACCCAAACCCGCTCTGTATTTTGCGTTTTCTGTACCACCACTCATGCCGATGTGATAGTTCTGGACAACACCTGTACGCAAAATTGCACCCAGAGGATCAACATCACTACCATAATCACCGGTTGTAATGTTACGTGCTTTCAATTCGGCGCGGTATTCTGCAGCATCAAGCACTTTGTATTTCTTCATTATGTTACTCACGCCTGCGCTTGTGTTAACATCTAATCTTACTTCACCAGCAGCGGCTCTTCTTGTTTGAATTAGAATAACCCCATTAGCAGCCCTTGAACCGTAAATGGCCGATGCAGAAGCATCCTTCAATACGGAAATATTTGTTATATCATTTGAATTGAAAAAATATAATGGATCAACTGCAGGAGTAGAACCTAAATCTGCAACAGACAGTCCTGGCCGCGCGATCCTACCATCCAGCGGAATACCATCCACTACATAGAGCGGGTTATTACCAGATCTTACCGTTGAATTTCCGCGAATGCGTATTGTAGTAGCAGCTCCTGGCATTCCACTAGTATTCGTTACCTCCAACCCTGCTACCTTTCCTTGTATCAATTGTTGAGGTGATGTTGCAGGACCCTGGTTAAAGTCTTTGGCAGATATAGTGACAACAGAACCTGTTAAGTCCTTTTTTCGCGAGGTTCCGTACCCAACCACGACTACCTCATTCATATTAGAGCCTCCAGAAGATGATAGTTGAATATCTACTGAGGTCTTACCCGTTATATTGATCTCCTGACCAACATAACCAACATATGAAATCATTAATGTGGTCTCATTGTCGCCAACAGTAATCCGAAATGTTCCATCAGAACCTGTTGTTGTACCACCTCCACCATTTTTAGGTTGAACGGTTGCACCAACTACTGGGGCTCCATCTTTTTGATCAGTGATTTTTCCGGTGATAACTTTCTGAGCGAATGCCGTGTGAGATAGGATTAGCAGAATTGTTGGCAAAACAATCCTGGCTAGCAGTCGTTTCGATGTCATAGTCAATCAGTTTAAATTTGACGTGGTCAAGTTAGTGTATTTTTTACATATTTTAACTTTTCGCAAAAAAATATCACCCAACTAATCAGAGTATTAAGCTTGATAAGCAAGGGTAAGACAACCATAGTTCAGTTCCCGCTGCTCTCTGTGCATTAATATATTATCGGTTTTCAGACTATGGTTTGGCCAATCAAAAACCTCCGGTTCCAAGAATCAGTTTTGCGGTAGTACGCGTTCCCTTGGATTCAAGAACCAGGAGATAAACGCCATTTTTCTGGCCCTGAGCCTGTGGAAACAGGTCCCTCAAGGAAAGATCATAATCCCCCGCGGCTTGAATACCCATGTTCTTTTTGCCTATATACCGTCCTTGCATATCGAATAGAGTGAAAGTAGAAACTGAGGAAGATTCAAGTTTGTATGTTACCCTGCTGGCCTTTTTCACCGGATTTGGATAAACACTCATTTTAATTTTGTCCGAATTCAAGATATCGTTCGTTGAGGTAACAACTGCATTGACCACATTTTTGTTCACGAGAAATTTATATTCCCCAGGTGCGAGAGTGAAGGATTGTGATCCTCCTGATGCTGTAAAAGGTTCCCCCGTGAGATAATTATACCAGGTTCCTGCATTTTGAAGAGTAACATTACTGGTAGCATGAGCTACATCGAAATTTCCAATGACCGTCAAACTCAGATCAGCATGTGAAACCTGGATGGTCTTAAACGCACCGCCAAGGTTATAGGTGATAGTCCCGCTGGTAAAAGGAGAAGAATAATCTTTTCGCAATTTTATTAAGGCTGAATAAATCTCAAATTGTCTTTTTCTGTATATGTTGTTTTGATAATCCCATCTGATTGGTTTAGGATCTAATTTTTTATCGCAGTCCCCGCCCTCTCCATTAGTTGATTGATAGCACCTGGAATAATCATATCCCAATTCTCCAAACTGCCAGATCATTTTGGGTCCTGGTATGGCAAAATAAAAGGCTGCGGCCATCTCATTCCTTCTTAATGCCGTGATCGTATCCTTTATGTTATATGAACCAGCCGCATTACCGTACTTGATATTCTTGAACATCAGCCTTTCTTCATCGTGACTTTCCATATAGGCAAGTAGCAATGGCTGAGCATATCCTCTTCTTTCATGAATGCCCCAATCGAAATTGCTTCCATTATTATCCAGGTATCCCATCGTGGCCTGGTTGAAATTATAATTAAGATTACCCCATGGCATCATTCCGGCTGCAGCCAGATCCTTTTCTTCAGAGTTATCCGCCAGGTGTTCTATGATCATGTAACTATTAGGGGATTTCGATTGCAATGAATCGTTGATCCTTTTAAGGATTCTTACGCGACTGCTGTCGTAAGCCGACATCACTGCGTCTGAATTACTGGGCTTCTGAGTAAACCCTTTTGTAAAATCGAAACGGAATCCATCTAATCTATATTCCTTCAACCAATGTTCCAGTATTCTGTCAACTAAATATTTAGTGGCATCTGATTCATGATTGAAATCATTTCCAAAACTGATAGCTGAATGTGGAGCAACAGGATTAAACCAGGGACTATTGGATGCGGGTCGGTTATTCGCAGCATCATAATACATTTTGACTAAAGAAGATGTTCCCCATGCATGGTTCAAAACGATATCCATGATCACTGCAATTCCATTACTATGACAGGAATCTATGAATTCTTTAAGGTTGTTTGCAGGACCATAGTATTTATCAGGAGCAAAAAAGAATGAAGTATTATATCCCCAGCTACTATTTCCATCGAACTCATTAAATGGCATTAATTCAATGGCATTTATTCCCAGCCTTTTCAAATAGCTGAGCGTATCCTTTAGTGTTTTGAAATCATGAGCACTTACAAAATCTCTCACCAATAATTCATAAACAAGGAGGTTTCGTTTATCTGGCCGATTGAATGTATTATTTCTCCAACTATAATTAGCAGGTCTTGTTTGAAGTACACTTACAATTCCTGTTGTTTTTCCAGTAGGATATACTTTAAGTGAAGGGTAGGTAGCATTAGAAATGAAAGGATCATTATCGTGATCAAGGATTTTCTCTGTGAAATGATCGGCAATCCTGAGGTTATCATCAATCAAATATTGATAGGCATATTCCACACCAGGACTCAATCCATTCAATTGTATCCAGAAGTATTTTCCATCAGGAGTTTTATTCAATTGCGAACCTGCTCCCTGAGTCCAGTTATTGAAATCTCCTATCACATTCACTTTGAGTTTTGCTGGTGCATACAGAACAAGAACAACCGATGTTTCATTTGGCAAATAGTTAATGCCTTCTCTAACACCAGCAGGAAGGGGACTAATGACAACAGGTGGAGAAACAAAGAAATTAATTGTATCTGAGAGATTGGTTGTACCTGATGAATATTTGCCCACGATCTGATGATTGCCATCAACTGAGATTGGTGAAGTGGCCTGGATTACTGTTCCAGCGGCAACTGAACTTATCTGAACACCATTATGATATAGGCTAAGCTGACCGCTCTGATTGCTCACATATTTCAGATCGATAGTATTACCAACTGACTTGATTATTGGTTCAGGAACGGGAGTGTATTTTGGTTCAAATGGAGGAAGTGTGAATTTAGACGCTGGTGAATTATCATAAATTCTTATATACATATCACTGGCATCAGCATTCCGTTGGGCCAGACAATCTGTACATCCTCCTGCTCTTAAAAGAAATGAAATTCTTAAAATGGTTTCATTAGCCGGAACCTTGAAAAAAGTTCGCGGATTGGCGATAGTGTATTCGTATTTGTTGTTTCCAATATAAGTAGCTCTTGCCGTATCATTAGTAGATCCCCATACAAATCGAACATATTTCCAATCTGAAGGACCCGTACTTAGATTAGTGATCACCCCAACATGAACGTAAACGTTGGATGGACTTGGATAATTCAAGAGTCCCTGGTTTCCCTTGGTGGCATCAACAGTTATTGTGATCGTGGAATTATCTAATGGAAAATCCGGATTAGTGGTGAGTAATTGACCATTAGAAACAAAACCTATTATCAAGGTCGCGGTCAGGATTGATAAGAACTTAAGCATATTAATATTTTTCACGAGGCCAAAAACTACAATCAGTCGGTTTATTTCGGCAATTAATTAATCGTCGATTCCTAAATAATGCATGGTTATTCCCATTCTGTTTCCTCTTAAGCTTAGCCGCTCCATCCAATCTACTTTTGCAGGACTTTTTGAAAGTTAAATGCGTATAATTTGCCGGGTCTGTGGGTTACATCTTTCTCCAGTTCGTTCAAATCAATCAGCCAATCAGTAAGGAAGATCTTCTTACGGAAATTCCGTCGGTCGAGCTTTGAATCAAGAATGGCTTCGTATACAGATTGCAATTCCCGCAGTGAGAATTTTTTTGGCAGGAGATTAAAAATAATAGGCTCCTCCATTATGCGGGTCCTTAGTTTGCAAAGTGTAGTCTCAACTATTTTCTTGTGATCAAATGCCATCTCCCTGATATCCTCAATCAGATGCCAATGCACATCTGTATCGGATAATTGCATCTGGTGATCGCGGATGTTAATAAGAGAATAATAAGCCACTGTGATAACTCTTCCACCAGGATGACGTTTGACCGATCCAAAAGTTTGAACCTGCTCCAGGAACACATCGTCCAGACCTGTTCTGTCCTTCAGGATCCTGTAAGATGCCTCATCAATATCTTCCTCAGGCATCAATATATCCCCCAGCAAGGACCATAACCCTTCATATTCCTTCAATTTGCACTCAATAAGCAAAGCTTGCAATTTGCCTTTTTCGTAACCAATGATTACACAATCGATAGACACCCCTATTTGGAAATACTCTCTATCCTGTTGAAATTTTTTTATCGCCCGTGGGTTGCTCTCGTTTAACATGTGCAAGCAATAGTTTTGGTAAAGACTTGTTTCAAATATAAATAGTTTTCCTTCATACCTCAAAGCCCCCAATGACTGATAGGTCATCAAAAAGCCGATCACTCAATCTCATTAGCTTTACAAAAAACTTCCACGGATTATGAGCATTTATTCAGAAGCCGGCGTAAAACAACTAACCAAATCCACCACAAAATTCCTGGCGCAATTGCCGGACATTAGTGAAAATGAAATCCTGGCTCTTCGTAATGTTTTACGATTCCATGAATACAGATATTATGTGATGACAGACCCGTTGATATCGGACTTTGAATATGACCAGCTATACAAGGCCCTTGAAAAAATCGAAAAGGAACATCCAGGCCTCATTACAAATGATTCCCCCACGCAGAGAATTGCCACAGCTCTCACCAAGGATTTTCCAACTGCTCACCATCTTGTTCCAATGCTTAGCCTGGAGAATTCATATAATGCTGAAGATCTGATAGACTGGGATAGGAAAGCAAGGGAATTGACAGGATTAAAAGAAGTGGAATACTGCGTGGAACCAAAATTCGATGGAGCCAGTATTTCTGTGATCTATGAGAATGATTTGTTGGTTCGCGGTGCTACGCGCGGGGATGGAGTTGAAGGTGATGATGTGACAACTAATCTAAGGCAGATACGAACAGTTCCTTTATCCGCTCCTTTTTCCCAATATGGAATACAACAAGCTGAGATCAGAGGCGAGGTCCTGATGAGCAAAAATAGTTTCAAGAAATATAACGATCAGTTGGCAGAACAGAATCTTCCACCATTGGCAAATCCAAGAAATTCGGCGGCGGGTTCTCTAAGGATAAAAGACCCGAAGGAGGTCGTCAAAAGAAATCTCGAGGCCTTTCTTTATCACATCAGTTATGTTCATAGTGAAAAGAATCAAAAGGTCACCAAGCTCCTGGATTCTCACTCCGGTAGTTTGCAGTTGCTATGGGAATTAGGTTTCAGGTCTCCACAGGTTGAAAAGAAAGTATTAAAAGGAATTGACGAGGTTATCAAATTCTGTGTAGAATTTGAAAAGACCAGGGACGAATTACCTTATGAAATAGACGGAATGGTAATCAAGGTGAACAAAGTGGAGCTTCAGGATAAGATGGGAATGACCACTCATCACCCAAGATGGGCAATTGCCTATAAGTTCAAAGCAAGGCAAGGAACAAGCAAATTAAGAAATGTAGAATTCCAGGTTGGAAGAACAGGCTCCATTACACCCGTGGCTAAGATTGACCCAACTCCTATTGGGGGTGTAACTGTTACATCGATCTCATTATTCAATGAAGAAGTAATTCAGGAAAAAGATTTGCGCATAGGCGACACAGTCCTTGTAGAAAGAGCGGGCGATGTTATACCCTACATAGTTCGTTCTATTACTGAGTCGAGAACAGGTGACGAAAAGAAAATACGGTTCCCTACACATTGCCCGGTTTGCGGCGATAAACTTGTTAAATCTGAAGATGAAGCTGTGTGGCGATGCGTGAATATTAACTGTGAGGCTCAAGTTGTGGAACGTATTATACATTTTACGAGCAAGGACGCCATGGATATACGCGGATTAGGGGAAGCAAATATTCGCAAGTTCTTTGAATTGGGATTTTTAAAAGATGTTCCCGGAATATATAATCTTCCATATGACAAAATCCGCTCTATGGAAGGCTTTGGAGAAAGAAGTATAACCAATCTTGAATCAGCTATAGAAGCATCGAAAAAGCAACCACTCCATCGACTGATCTTTGCGCTTGGGATTCGGTATGTAGGAGAAACGACAGCTAAAGTTTTGGCTACTTCGGTACATTATTTGCCCGACTTTAAAGACAAATCCATTGAAGATCTTCTGAATCTTGAAGACGTTGGACCAAAAGTGGCGGGTAGTATTTTCCAGTTCTTTCATAATAAAGACAATATCAGGATGCTGGAAGCCCTTGAGGGTTCTGGTATTAACCTTAAGAGCAGAAAATCTGCGAAGACTGAAGGAGGTAACCTTACCGGACAAACGTTTTTATTTACGGGAACTCTGGTAAAATTGAGGAGAAGTGAGGCGGAGACAATTGTAGAACAACAGGGAGGCACAATCGTAAGTGGCGTTAGTAGTAAGTTAAATTTCCTTGTTGTTGGTGAGGACGCTGGAAGCAAATTGGAAAAGGCAAAAAAGATAACAACTATAAGAATTCTTTCTGAAGAAGAATTTCTACAGATAGTGAAACAACCTGCTTGAGAACCCCGAGTAATTCGTTCTTTAATTTTTTTAAAGAACAACGAAATGATAAAAAAGATACATGGTGAGGATTGGAAACCTCTGCAGTTTTCCGGCTGGAAACATCTCAGGAAGAAATATGCTTTGTCCTCACTTGGACGTATAGCCAGTTATACAGAAGACATACACAAGGATGGGAAACTTCTCGAAGGTTCCCTTACTACTGGTTATAAGACACTCAACCTGCACCGTCCTGGGAATAACGGAACGCTTTATATCCATCGCGAGATAGCCCGGTTATTTCTGAAGAAGTCTAACCCCAAACTGAAATATGTCATCCACTTAAATCATAATAAGCTGGATAATGGTGTTAAAAATCTTAGATGGGCTACCCTTGAAGCGATGATTGAACACCAGCAAAATAGTCCTGCTAAGATCGCTTATAAAAAAGTTCAGGCTAACAGGACAATTGGTTTGAAGCTTAATGCAAATCAGGTTAAAAGTATTAAGAAGGTATTAAGCGACCGGAACCGCAACGTTACAATTAAACAGTTAGCAGAAAAATACGGTGTGAGTGAAATGACTATGTACCGGATAAAGAGTGGGGAAAATTGGGGAAGGGTTCGGCTTTAGAGTTTCGAGTTTGCCAATGTCCGTTGTTCTTGGTCGTGACAGTTTACTGTGGACAGTTGACAGATGACAGTTTATTAATCAAAATCTCAACCAATCAACTATTCAACAATTGAGAGTGTGGCCCCCCACGGGGCATGATTGCATGGGACTTGGCATTGCTACTGGGCAAAGAATTCGAATACCTATTACCAATCAACAATTCAACTAATCAACTATACAACAATCCCCCAATTCCCAATTACAAATTCCTAATTCCCAATTGCACTCCTGTTGTTTCTTTGCGGTAAAATTCATTAAAAATGCATTTAGACACATCTCTAAAATTTCTCAAATCGCTCAGGAAAAATAATAACAAGCCATGGTTTGATTCTCATAGACTGGCCTACGAAGAGGCAAGAGACGCATTTGAAAATTTCATCCAGTCTGTACTTGACAAGCATAGCAAGAACGATCCCGATCTGCAAGGTCTTACAGCCAGAAAAAGCATGTTCCGCATAAACAGGGATGTACGTTTCTCAAAAAATAAATCTCCCTACAAATCAAATTTCGCAGCAAGCATGGACAGAGGTGGAAAGAAATCCGGATTTGCTGGATACTATTTTCATCTTGAACCTGGGAAGAGTTTTTTAGGTGCCGGCGTATGGATGCCTGAACCAGCTGCTACTAAAAAAATAAGACAGGAAATAGATTATTGCTTTGATGAATTCAACAAAATAATTACTTCAAAAAAATTTAGAGCATTCTATCCTGAGATCTATAAAGGCGAAGGAATTCAATTATCCAGAGTGCCACAGGGATTTGAAAAAGACAATCCTGCCGGAGAATACCTGAAACTTAAAAGTTGGATGTTTCTTTATTACATGAGCGATGCGGATCTTAATGCAAAAGACATCGTAAATAAAACAGTGAATGCCTTTCATACTCTACAGCCATTCATTAAATTCCTGAATAGAGCGATTGAGGAGTGATTTAGATTTAACCGCCAAGAAACAAAGGCTCAAAGGGTCGCCAAGAATTCTTAGCGTTCCTGTGAGTCATTGCGTCCTGGCGGTTAAACTTTTACTAGAGAAGTCCTTTTTCAATAAGATACTCCGCTATTTGAACGGCATTGGTTGCCGCACCTTTCCTAAGATTATCACTCACGATCCAGATATTGAGGGTCTTTGCCTGGGATTCATCTCTCCGGATTCGTCCAACAAATACATCATCTCGTTCGTGAGCATTCATAGGCATCGGGTACTGCTGATTGGCGGGATCGTCTACAACCACAACTCCCGGCGCTTCTTCTAAAAGCTTTTTTACTTCTGCCAATTCAAAATCATTTTCAAACTCAATATTTGCAGCTTCGCTATGTCCGCCCATAACCGGGATGCGCACAGTGGTTGAAGTAACCCGAATAGAATCATCGCGCATGATCTTCCTGGTTTCATTCACCATTTTCATTTCTTCCTTAGTATAGCCGTTGTCCAGGAACACATCGATCTGTGGAATAGCGTTCATATCGATCTGGTATTTGTACGCCATAGGATATTCTCCATTCACACCCTTGATCTGTTTTTCACGCTCGCCTCTCAATTGATCAACTGCCTTCTTACCGGTACCTGTGACACTTTGATAAGTACTTACTACAATTCGTTTTGCCTTGTATTTTTTATGAAGCGGATTAAGAGCCACCACCATTTGAATAGTTGAGCAATTAGGATTGGCAATGATCTTATCCTCGCTTGTGAGTGAGTCAGCATTGATTTCTGGCACAATCAATTTCTTATCTGGATCCATTCTCCAGGCTGAAGAATTATCGATCACGGTTATTCCTGCTGCAGCAAACTTTGGCGCCCATTCCAATGAAGTGCTGCCTCCCGCAGAAAAAAGTGCCAGTGCTGGTCGAGCAAGAATTGCATCATCCATACTAACAACCTTGTACTTTTTTCCTTTGAACTCAACTTCTTTCCCAACAGATTTTTCTGAGGCTACAGGTATCAATTCAGTAACTGGAAAATTCCTTTCTGAAAGGATCTCCAACATTTTCGAGCCAACAAGACCAGTAGCTCCAACCACAGCAACTTTCATCTTTTTCGATTTTTATTTTTTGCTTTAAAATGGATTTTCAAATTCTCTTACGCTGAGGAAGAAACCAGGAATAGTGTTTTTAATCCCCACATGTAAAAGAAAAAAGCCTTCCAATCTGGGAAGGCTTTCAATTATTTTGATCCATGCAAAACGATCAACCTTCCCTTTTGGAGTGTTTAGTGCGCTTTGTATGTTTCTTAATTATCATGGCTTCAAAAATAATTTCACAAACCTGTACTGCCAAAAAAATCTTTGTAAATGATCAGTCTTAAGCAAATCATTCTGTTTAGTTGCACGATATGTGTTTGGAGTTTCGCCGGGTCTAAAGCACAAACAACTGGTCGTTACCAGATTGTGATCGATGAAATCTTCCCCGATCCCTTGCCTTCTATCGGTTTACCCGCATCTGAATACATTGAATTGAAAAATGTCTCTGGAAATTCGATCGATTTGTATAATTGGAAATTATCGGATGGAACAACTACTTCCTCAATTCAGGTTCATTTCATCTTGCATCCAGACAGTTTTGTATTGATATGTCCAGCTTCGGCCCTAACCTCATTCAATGCTTTTGGACCAACACTAGGCTTAAGCAATTTTCCTTCATTGAACAATGATGCGGATATTATCACGCTATTATCATCAGAAAACAAGGTTATTCACGTTGTGGCCTATGAATCCAATTGGTTTGATAATGCCGTTAAGTCTGAGGGCGGCTGGTCCTTAGAAATGAAAGACCCTTCAAATCCATGCAGTTCAGACAACTGGAAAGCCAGTATCAATCCATCAGGAGGCACACCGTGTAAAAAAAATTCTGTTGATGAAAAAAATGAAGACCTGAAACCTCCAATCTTGGTGAGGGCCTATACAACAGATAGCATGACGATCATTGCAATCTTTGATGAAATTCTAGACAGCAATGAAGCAGTCATCACTACCAGGTATTTAATTGATCAGGATATTGCCAACCCGGTGGAGGCAGTAGCTATCACTCCACTATTTAAAGAGGTGCGACTGAAGTTGAAGAATCCACTTAAGCCAGCGAAAATTTATCAGTTACAAATAAGAGATGTGATGGATTGTGCAGGCAATTCTATCGGTCAGAATAATAAATGCAGGATTGGACTTAGTTCTGATCCAGATTCCAACGACCTGGTGATAAATGAAATTCTTTTTAATCCCAGATCTGATGGAGGTGATTATGTGGAATTCTATAATCGCAGTTCAAAAATTTTTGATGCAAATAATCTTTTTGTTTCAAACAGAAATTCAACGGGAAGTCTGAGTCAATTGAGAAAGATCAGTGAAACTCCTTTCCAAATATATCCTGGAGATTTTATCACGATTACAGAAGATGTAGCATCACTCTTGCGGCAATTTGTTGCAAAGAATCCTCAGTCAATACTAAAATTAAATCAAATGCCTTCCTTTCCTGACGATCGAGGTAATGTAGTTTTGTTGGATCGAAATGGAGGAACTATAGACGAATTGTTTTATGATGAGAAATGGCATTTCGCATTAATAGTAAGTAGTGAAGGGGTTGCACTGGAAAGAATTCATCCCACAGGGCCGACCTCTCTCAAAGATAATTGGACTTCTGCTGCTGCAAGCAGCGGGCATGGTACTCCAACGTATCAAAATTCTCAGATGCACTCAGACCAGGCTTTCAATGCAGACGTGATCTGTGGTCCTGAAATCTTTTCACCTGATAACGACGGAATTGACGACATCTGTTTTATAAATTATCAACTACCCGAACCAAATTACCTTGCTACCATCTCGGTTTATGATGCCACTGGTTCCTTTGTAAGGAAACTTTATAATAACATAACGCTATCGGCCCAGGGCTTTCTTAGTTGGGATGGCTTGGGGTTGCAAGGCAACAAGCTCCCGATTGGTAATTATATAGTTGTCACTGAGCTATTCAATCTTCAAGGGAAAAGAAGAAAATTTAAGAATATCGTTACACTTGCAAGGAAATTCTGAAATTAGATTAACCCAAAACAGAAAGAAATGAAAAAGTCAGTTGTACTTCTAGCACTCCTCATTACAATAGTAATGGATATTTCTGCTCAGGAAAAAGCCTCTTTTATGCAGATCACGACAATTGAATCAGTTGTTGGAGGAGGTTTTGGACGTTCAAAAATGATCATCACAAAGGAAGATGGCAGCCAGGAAGAAAGAGATATGGAAAACCTTTTCAGTATGACTGGACTCAACATGAAGAACATCAAATCAAATGAGACTTCAATAATTCAAACTTTGAAAACCTATATCGAAGCTGGATGGAAGTTACAATCAACCATACCACTTACTCTTAGTCCTGGACAAGGTGGAGCGGGAATCTTTATGACAAGGTATTTACTTGTGAAAGATGATGGAAAAAAGGGATTTTAATCATCTTTTTTAAACCGCAAAGGCGCCAGGACGCGCGGTTGCGCAAGGAATTCTTAGCGAAACTTTGCGCCCTTGCGTCTTTGCGGTTAAATCCTAAGCTTCTTCAGGCATTAATTCTATCTCGAAGTTCACGAGGTTCTTGAATTGCAAGATGCGATTGCTGATATCTTCTTTGCTGATCTCTCTTAATCGGGTTGTTCCAAATTTCTCAACACAGAACGAAGCCATCGCGGATCCAATGATGATGGCTGATTTCATATTTTCAAAAGAAATATCTCTCGTACGTGCCAGGTGTCCAATAAATCCGCCGGCAAATGTATCTCCAGCGCCAGTAGGATCGAATACATCTTCCAACGGTAAGGCTGGAGCGAAAAAAACACTGGTTTCATCGAAAAGCAAGGCACCATGCTCTCCTTTCTTAATGATGAGATAACGCGGGCCCATCTTCATAATAGCTTTTGCTGCCTTAACGAGGGAGAACTGACCACTAAGTTGCCTCGCCTCACTATCATTCACAAGAAGTACATCCACCTTTTGTAAGACCTTTTCCAGGTCAGGCATTGCAATCTCCATCCAAAAGTTCATTGTATCCATTACAACCAATTTCGGTCTTGTAGTTAATTGGTCGATCACACTCATTTGTACAGCCGGAACAAGGTTGCCAAGCATAAGGAATTCACAGTCCTGGTATGATTCGGGAACCGTAGGTTGAAAATCCGCGAGCACATTCAATTGAGTTTCCAGGGTATCCCTTGTGTTCATATCCAGGTGATATCGCCCTGACCAAAAGAAACTCTTTTCATCTTTCTTTATCTGTACTCCTTCAAGTTCAACTCCACGTGCATGCAGCAGGTCAAGCTCTTCCTGCGGAAAATCACCCCCAACAACAGAGATCTGCTTAATAGGTTTGTAAAAATTGGAAGCGCTCCAGGCAATATAAGTAGCCGCACCGCCTACTATCTTATCACTTTTCCCAAAGGGGGTTTCAATTGCATCAAACGCCATCGAGCCGACTACTATAAGGGACATATTTTATTTTTCTGGTTTGGAGTTAGGCATCAGTCCTGACGTAAACTCAATTTTTTTTTCGCGCCGCAAACGTATACAAAAATTACCTCAGGAAAAAGTATACAGGAAGACTAATGTCTCCGAACCCCGTTAGCAGATTATTTCGCACAAAAAATAGTTTCTCCGCTAACAGTTGTTAGTTATTTTTGCAATACATGGCAAAAATCAAAAGCGGAAAGAATGGGACCAAGAAGGAGGTCATCATAGATAAGGCCACCAGGCTTTTCATGGAGAAAGGATTTGGATCCGCTTCTATGAGGGATATCGCGGAGCATGTTGGGGTTGAAGCAGCCAGTCTTTATAATCACATTCAATCAAAATCTGAAATTCTTCAGGATATATGCTTCAAAGTGGCAAATCAGTTCATTGCCCATCTTGATCAGGTTGAGATTAGCACTTCATCCGCCATCGAAAAAATGGAGATCCTTATCAGGTTTCACATCAGGATGATGCTTCAGCAATATGAAAGCATCTATATATCTGATCATGAATGGCGTCATTTGCCTGAGCCCTATCTTTCAAACTTCCTTAATCAAAGAAGACATTACCGCAAGAGATTGAGTGCAATAATCGAACAAGGAGTTCAATCAGGTGAAATGAAGCCCATCGAACCATATGTTGCTGTTCTTACAATTCTATCCGCGATCAGCGGTATAGAATCCTGGCATCGCTCCCGTAAGACGATCACAGAATCGCAAATCGAAGAGAATATGACGAAATTCCTTGTGGAGGGGTTAAAGTAATTCAATGATCCATTTTCATCCACTCAAAATCAAAGAAGTCAGAAAGGAAACTGATGAATGTGTTTCCATTTTATTTGATGTGCCTGAAGACCTTAGAGAAAAATTCATCTTCAACCAGGGTCAAAGTCTGACAATGCGTACGACCATCAATGGACAGGAAGTTCGAAGAACGTATTCAATCTGCAGCAGTCCCATGGAAAATCAATTAAGGGTTGCGATCAAAAAAATGGATGGTGGGCTTTTCTCCTCTTTTGCAAATACGGAACTGAGATCCGGCCAGGAATTGGAAGTCATGCCTCCGATTGGAAAATTCTACACCGAATTAAATAAGGAAAATCAGAAAAAATATCTGGCGTTCGCGGCAGGAAGCGGCATCACTCCTATTTTGTCTATAATAAAAACGACGCTTTCCAAAGAACCAAGGAGTAGTTTCATCTTGCTTTTTGGAAACAGAACTCGTTCAAGCATAATTTTTAAAGAAGAATTGGAAGCTCTGAAAAATAAATTCATTGACCGTTTCACGATCCATAATATTTTAAGTCGCGAGGTTACTGATGTCCCAATTTATCATGGAAGGATCGATAAAGAGAAATGTGAACTTATATTCAGTAGATTGATAGATCTGAAGAGTATCGATGAATTTTTCTTATGTGGACCAGAAGAGATGATTTTTACTGTTAAGGATTTTTTGGCGGAGAAAAAAGTCGAGCCCAGGAAAATTCATTTTGAATTATTCACAGTCCCCGGACAGAAAACAATAGTAAATAAAGAACATTTAGAGAGTCGAAAAGAAGAGGGCCCGAAGAGCATGATCAGTGTAAAGCTTGATGGTATTCAATTTGATTTTGAATTATCGAAGGCTGGAGATACAATCCTGGATGCGGCTTTGAAGCAGGGAGCTGATCTGCCTTTCGCATGTAAGGGAGGTGTTTGCACTACCTGCAGGGCAAAGCTACTGAAAGGAGAAGTTGAGATGGATGTGAATTATGGTTTAGAACAGGAGGAGATCGAGGCTGGATTTATTCTTACCTGCCAATCACATCCAAAGACCCCGGAAGTAATGGTTGATTTTGACGTTCGTTAATACTTATATTTTCTCACTTATAAAATGATTACCATGCAGAAAACAATTGGAATTGTACTGATCATTGCAGCCTTCGTTCTTGGATATTTCGGATATGAAAAAATGGAAGGTTCAAAGGCAGGGATCAAGATTGGCGACGTTGAAATCTCAGCTAAGGATAATAGTTCACAAGGTGCTGGCTATGCTTTGTTGGGTGGAGGTGCGCTTTGCTTGATTATTGGCGCGGTGATGGTAGCGAGGAAGAAATAAATTCCGAAGAGTGAGAGCGGAGAGCGTTGGTCGTTGGTCGTTGAAAGGCAATTCCTGGCGATTACTAAAATGTAACGTAGAGGTCGGAATGAAGGCGGAGAAAAGCGCAAAGAAGAAGTTAAATTGAAATTTGATATAGCTGATCCAATGGGTCTATTATTGGTGGCTTGCTATTAGTCAGCTTTTTTAGTACCTTAAATTTTTCAAATCTGAACTATGCTAGTTCTCGAGACAATTTATTTGATTATTGGAGTCTGCTTCGTGATTGCGAGGTTTAAAAAACTTCGCAAAAAATATACCTGAAGACTATTATTTAGAACTACGACACTAACCAAGCAAGGCTAGTCTTAGAATGGTCTTCATCTAAAGTATAACGTTGACAAGATTTTTGTGGCCTAGTCGTCTGATTCAGACTCAATCGCGTTATCGATTTCATTGTTCTTAGCCCGCCTCAATTTATCTAGCAATTGTTGTTGTATTTCTTGTAGATGTTCTCTTCTTTCCTGACGTCTTAACCGCGCCCGACGGTTAAATGAGTGAAAAAGATAGATTGAAATTCCAAATGCAATAAGACCCCACGGAACATAAATAGTCATTTGATTCGCTTTGAACTCGTTTCTTGAATAGATATTTACAATATAGAATTTTAGCTTAATCTACTTGCCATTTCGGGCGCGCTCGCTAGCTCAACCTTCACATAATCTCCAATTTTACGACAACATATATCCCTTGAGATTCTGGTGCCATAATTCCTAAATTGATACTTCCCTGATTTTTTAGAAAATTTCAAGGACTTTAAGCCCGGCATATACAAGGGTGCCGCCCCATAATCGAAGGAGCCGCGGTCCTGCATGCCTTAGGTAAGGTTTCTGATCGTTTATCATTTTTTGCTTTGGGCTTTCTTTTTTGAAGCTATAGAAAATTAATGTTGCTCCTATAAAAAGCAGCAACATCCCAAAAAGCAACATTTTGTAATTCTTGGTCACTTCTCCCTTTTTTTATCCTCTTGGTTTAGCAGTCATCTACATCAGCTGCTGATATAACTTAATAGCATCTTGCAAACTGCCATTAATAGCTAAGTTACTTCCAGGTTATTGGCTCGTTCCTTTGCTTTTGCCATCAGTAAACTACAATATGGGGGGTCTTCGCTTATATTAATATCATTCGGAGTAACATCGTTAGTCCCAGCACATATAATATTGCCAAATATTCCTACTAACAGTTGTTAGTATTCGCCACATCTTTGTACATTTGTTCCTTAAAACTTTATCATGCCTGTACATGAGTTGGAAAAGACCTTCCAGGAAAAGGTTGATGCTGAAATCCGCATCGAACCTAAGGACTGGATGCCTGAGAAATACCGACAAACATTGATACGTCAGATAAGTCAGCATGCTCATAGTGAAATCGTGGGCATGCTACCTGAAGGAAATTGGATCACAAGAGCCCCATCGCTAAAAAGAAAGGCGATCCTTCTTGCAAAAGTGCAAGACGAAGCAGGGCATGGACTCTATTTATATTCTTCCGCAGAAACACTTGGGATCAGCAGGGAAGAAATGCTTGCACAACTTCATTCTGGCAAGGCGAAATATTCTTCAATATTTAATTACCCTACACTTACATGGGCAGATATTGGTGCGATTGGGTGGCTTGTTGATGGAGCCGCTATCATGAATCAGGTTCCTCTTTGCCGGGCTTCTTATGGTCTCTACGCAAGAGCGATGGTGAGGATTTGCAAAGAAGAAAGTTTTCACCAGCGACAGGGATTTGAGATCCTCCTGGTACTCAGTAGAGGGAATGAAGCTCAAAGAAGAATGTGCCAGGATGCTATCAACAGATGGTGGTGGCCAAGTGTGATGATGTTCGGACCTAACGATGAAGCATCGCCGCACACTGCTCAAAGCATGAAGTGGAAAATAAAAAGATTTACGAACGATGAATTGCGCCAGAAATTTATTGACGTCTGTGCTGAACAAGTGAAGATACTGGGCATGAACCTGCCGGATCCATCACTAAAATGGAATGAAGAAAAGGGACATTATGATTTCGGACAAATTGATTGGGAAGAATTCTGGAATGTAATAAATGGAAACGGTCCATGTAATAAAGAGCGACTAGCCGCGCGTGTAAAGGCAGACGCTGATGGTGCTTGGGTCAGGGAGGCGGCCGTTGCATTTGCAGAAAAAAGGCAAAGGCGCGAATCTGCAAAAGATAGTATGGTTGCATAAAAAAAAATTTATGAAAGATTTCATTCGGAAATATTATTATGGCGACATACAGGGTGAGGATAGTGGAAGTGGAAGTCAGCATGAAACTGGTACAGCATGGCCACTTTGGGAAGTATTCATCAGAACTAAGCAGGGGTTGGATCATAAGCATGTTGGAAGTCTGCATGCAGCTGATGAAAAGATGGCAATCGAAAATGCGCGGGATGTTTACACTCGCAGACAGGAAGGTATTAGTATCTGGGTGGTTGAGAGTAAGCATATTCATGCATCCAATCCAGACGAGGCTGCAGAATTCTATGAACCGATGAATGATAAAGTTTACCGGCATCCTACGTTTTATGATTTACCGGATGCTTTAAAGCACATGTAAAAAGCACTTAACCGCAAAGACGCCAGGACGCAAGGGTACGCTAGGATTAGGTCAAAAAACCTGGCGGAACCTTGCGCCTTTGTTTCCTGGCGGTTAAAAAGTGACAATACTGTTGATTGGTTAATTGGTTGAATAGTTGATTTGTTGAATAACAAGATGAGAATAGGAAGAAGGAATTAATCGAAAATATCCTTTAAGTCAAGTTCGTTGAGCATAAATTGTACTACCCAATTTGTGTTGGGTTCTGTGAAAGAAAACAATTTACGGCTCATATGGATAACAAGAAATTCCAGAGTTTTACTCAACTCGAAGTTTGGCAAAAGTCTAGAATACTGAAAAAGGAGATCATGGAGTTGACATATTCATTTCCACCACATGAAAAGTACAGATTGTCGGATCAATTGATTCGGTCAACTAGATCAATAAATAGCAACATTTCTGAAGGACACGGGAGGTATACTTTTAAGGATCAAATACATTTTTGTATCCAAGCAAGAGGCTCGTTAAGTGAAACATATAATCATCTTATAGATGCTTTTGACTGCAACTATATATCCAAGCATCAGCTGGTATATTTCAAATCACTAATAGATGAAATTGGTGGATTATTGAATGGATACATTTCTTACTTAAGAAGAAATATGCAAAAATTGGAAGTATAATTAAAGCAATGGAGAATAGTCGTCAAAATACCGAATCAACAACTCAACCATTCAACTATTCAACTCAATTGTTGATTACTTACACACTCCATCTTGCAGACAATGCCCTCATCCTGGGTCATAGAAACAGTGAATGGGCAGGACATGGACCGATACTGGAACAGGATATTGCCATTTCAAATATTGCCCTCGACCTGATCGGACAGGCAAGAAATTTTTACCAATATGCAGCAGAGCTTAGTAATAATGGTGGATCGGCAGATGGCAATATTATTATCGGACAAGAAAGACTCGTAACAGAAGATTCCCTTGCCTACCTGCGGGACGCTATCGATTTCAAAAATTGCCTCCTGGTTGAACAACCTAATGGCGATTGGGCAAAAACAATCCTCCGCCAATTTTTTTTCAGCGCATACCAATTTTATTTCTACCGTCAATTAATAAATTCTTCGGATGAAAGATTATCTGCCATCGCTGAGAAAGCATTAAAGGAAGTCACCTATCATTTAAAATGGAGTGCAGAATGGGTGATCAGGTTAGGAGATGGAACTGAAGAAAGCCATCGCCGATTAAAGAATGCATTGGAAGACCTCTGGAGATTCACTTTTGAACTCACGAGGCCTGCAGAATATGAAACATCACTTGTTCAAAATAATATTGCTGGTAACCTATCCAATATCAAAGAGGAATGGAGCAAGAAAGTTTTTGAAATCCTTAGTGAAGCCAGAATCTGGAATGAGAATTTAAATTCTCAGGAGAGTTTTAATACAAATGGTAAAACTGGAAATCACACAGAGCATCTCGGTTTCATATTGGCTGAAATGCAATTTCTGCAAAGAGCCTATCCACGAGCGGAGTGGTGAAATGTTGATTGGTTGATTGGTTGATTGGTTGATTGGTTGATTGGTTGATTGGTTGATTGGTTGATTGGTTGAATCGATAAGACCCTAGCGCAACCTTGCGCCATGGCGCCTTAGCGGTTAAATTTTAGGACTTTTATGAACTTATCTGTTGCTTCTGAGACCGAAAAGAAAATCTGGAATATCCTGGAACAAATTTTTGATCCGGAGATTCCCGTATTGTCAATTGTCGATCTCGGAATCATTCGCAAAGTAGAATTCAAAAATAACATACCCATCATCACTATTACCCCCACTTACTCAGGCTGTCCGGCCATGGATGTCATTAAAATGAGTATACGGTTTAAATTAATTGAGGAAGGTTATAAAGATTTCCAGCTCGAAACAATTCTATCTCCAGCCTGGAATACAGACTGGATGTCAGAAAAAGGGAAACAACAATTAAAAGCTTTTGGGATCGCGCCGCCAAACTCATCACAAACAGTTTGTACACCAGAGTTGTTTCAGCAGGAAGAGGTTGTTCAATGTCCCCGCTGCAATTCATACCACACTCGCATGATCAGCAGATTTGGATCAACGGCCTGCAAAGCTTTATACAAATGCATGGACTGCTTAGAGCCCTTCGACTATTTCAAATGCCATTGACCTTGCTATATCAGAATTGAATTTAGATTTGCAATACAACTATCAATATGTCTTCCATACTTTTTGAAGTGAGAGAGAACGTCGGAATCATAACTTTAAACCGTCCTGATAAATTAAATTCCTTCAACCGTGAGATGGCACTGCTGCTGCAATCAAAACTGGATGAATGCATTTCAGACGACATCCGTGCTGTTTATATTACTGGTGCGGGTAAGGCATTTTCTGCAGGACAAGACCTGGCTGAAGTTTCAGATCCTGACGGGCCAAGCTTTGACACCATACTCTCTGAACATTATAACCCCATTGTAACAAGGATACGTTTCCTTCAAAAGCCAGTGATCGCAGCCGTGAATGGCGTAGCCGCTGGAGCAGGCGCAAATATTGGATTGGTCTGTGATATTGTGGTTGCTTCTTCATCTGCCTCATTCCTACAGGCTTTTTCTAAAATAGGATTGATACCTGATAGTGGTGGAACTCATACCCTTCCAAGATTAATTGGCTGGCAAAAGGCTTCAGCCTTAATGATGCTTGGAGAAAAAATCCCAGCAGCTGAGGCAGAAAGAATCGGAATGATCTATAAGGTGATCCCGGATGAACAATTCAAAGAACAGTCTTTTAACATCGCCATTACTCTTGCTAAAATGCCAACTCTCGGACTTGCATATACGAAAGAGGCGTTGCTTCTTTCAATGACCAACTCATTTCAAAATCAATTGCAGGATGAGGATATTCTTCAGAAAAGAGCTGCAGAAACAGAGGACTACCAGGAAGGAGTGAAAGCATTTCTTGAAAAGAGAACCGCAGTTTTCAAAGGAAAATAATATTCTGAGTTGTCATGCATAAATAATTTTCCTGAATTGATTTTCAAATTCGAAAAAAAGCATCATGCCAGATTCTCAAAACACCCTTGCAAATTCTGTAGTTTCCCATATGATGAAGAATGATTACTTCAGTCAATGGATGGGAGTGGAAGTGCTTGATGTTTCGGAAGGATATAGTCGCATCAGAATGAGCATCCGCAAAGAAATGGTAAATGGATTCGGAATTGTGCATGGTGGAATTCCATTTTCTCTTGCTGATAGTGCGTTTGCATTTGCATGCAATAACAGGAATAATCTTTCTGTTGCGCTTGACGTGACGATCACATTTACAAAGGCAGTAAACATCGGTGACGTACTTACAGCTGAAGCAAAAGAAGTTCATAACGGAAGGAGTACGGGTGTTTACCTTATCTCAGTCTTCAATCAGAATAATCAGCAGGTTGCTTTATTTAAAGGAACTTGTTTCAGAACTGGAAAAGTATTGATAGCATCATGATCTACGAATTCAAAGGGTTTAAGCCCGTGATCCACGAAAGTAGTTTTGTACACCCGCAAGCTTGTGTGACCGGCAATGTTATTATTGGAAAGAATGTTTACGTAGGTCCTGGTGCTGCTTTGAGGGGAGATTGGGGCGGAATAGTAATTGAAGATGGTTGCAATATTCAGGAAAATTGTACTATTCATATGTTTCCTGGCTTGACTGTTCTCTTGAAAGAAGGAGCACACATTGGACATGGAGCCATTATTCATGGATCAATTATTGGCAGGAACTGTTTGATCGGAATGAATAGTGTTATTATGGACAAGGTTGAATTGGCTGATGAATGCATTGTTGGTGCCTTGAGTTTTATCAGATCAGATGAGAAGTACCCTGCAAGGAGTCTGATTGCAGGGAACCCAGCCCGGGTAATCCGCCAGGTAAGTGATGAAATGATTCAGTGGAAGTCGGATGGTACAAAGCTTTATCAATCCTTGCCCGCAGAAATGTTTGATACCTGGAAAGAATGTATACCATTGAGGAAACCCGAAAAGGATCGGCCATCACAGGAAAGACTATATGAAACCTGGAGAGAAATAAAGAAAGATTAGAATGGAAAAGACAAATTTTATTGATTACATACGCATTTATTGTAAGAGCGGACATGGTGGTGCAGGAAGCAAACACTTTATGCGAACAAAGTTCAATCCTACTGCCGGTCCTGATGGAGGCGATGGAGGCCGCGGAGGACACATCATTCTCCGTGGAAACAAAAATACCTGGACATTATTGCACCTCCGGTATTACAAGAATGTTCATGCAGAAAATGGTGAAGGAGGTAGCGGAAATAATTGTACTGGAAGAAGCGGGAAAGATGTAATAATTGATGTGCCGCTTGGCACGATTGCAAGAGATGAACTAAAGGGCGAAAAAGAAGTTGAGATCCTGGAAGATGGTCAGGAAATTGTTTGGATAAAAGGGGGCAGAGGAGGTTTGGGAAATGCAAGTTTCGCGACTCCAACTAATCAGGCTCCCGAACATGCCCAACCTGGTGAACCTGGGCATGAGGGATGGAAAGTTCTCGAATTGAAAGTTCTTGCTGATGTTGGACTGGTTGGATTCCCAAATGCGGGAAAGTCTACGCTTTTATCAGTGATAACTGCTGCAAAGCCAAAAATTGCTTCCTACGCATTCACAACTCTTACTCCTCAATTAGGTATGGTTGAATACCGTGAGGGCAGGTCTTTTTGTGTTGCAGACCTTCCGGGAATTATAGAAGGCGCAGCTGAAGGAAAAGGCCTCGGTCATCGATTCTTAAGGCATATCGAAAGAAATCCAGTATTACTCTTCCTTCTTCCGGCAGATAGCAATGACCATAAAAAAGAATACGAAACTCTTCTCTCTGAACTGGAAAAATATAACCCGGAATTGATGCATAAACAGTTCCTGATCGCTATCAGCAAGAGTGATATGCTGGATGATGAGCTAAAATCCGCGATCGTTGCTGAGCTTCCCGCACATATTCCTCATATTTTTATTTCCTCTCTCACTGGAAACGGACTTACGGAGTTGAAAGACCTTCTATGGAAGACATTAAATGCATCAAATTGAACAATACTTCCTTACGGTATTGCATCATTCCACGAAGAGAACTAGCTTTATCCTGAAAACCCCTCAAATATGAACCGTAATCTGATTTCAGTTTGCTTTGCCCTATTACTTTTTTCATTTGGCTTCTCGCAGAACGACCGACCACTCACCAAGGTGATGGAATTGCCTATGGCAAAAGAAGGAGGAAGGAATGGTGCCTTTGTTGTTCATGACAAAGTAAAAAATCTCTATTATGCAGCAATGGCTGGTAATGCATCTTTTCCCTTCGGTGTTTTTGATGGTAATGGTAAAGTGATTGATACAACTTTGAAATGTGGAGCCGATCTACGAGGAGGCTGGCTGGATGGCGGTGGCATGGGACTCATGTGCAATGAATATGGTGGCACGCGTATTATTGGCTATAAGATGCTGGAGAATGGTGTGCCCTTTGATACCACTATAATTTTTGACGATATGGAGTTGCCTGAACATTCTGTGGGCTTTTATGATGATGAGAAAGAACGCGTTCTTTTCCTCGAAGGTAATTCAGTAATATGTGTGGATGACTTGTTTTATCTCGAAGACAGCAGCTTCAAATTTGAATTGCCTGGCGGGCGAATCTTCAATGGAACATCAATTATAACAACCAAAGGAATGAGCAATTATTATGGATTGTTGAATGTGGACGATAAGGTTGTTTACTTATTTGACAAGACCACATTACAGGAAAAGGGAAGGTTGTTATTTCCACCTAATGCGCCTGTAGCAGAACGCTTTAATTTTTCCTATGCCAATGGAATATTTTGGCTTTTTGATATGACGGCAAGGAAATGGATTGGATATAAATAATCAGAATTTAACTGCTGTCCCACTGGCGCTCACCATGAGCATGCTACCGTTTGCGCCAACGGTTTCATAATCCAGGTCGATTCCAACTATTGCATCAGCGCCCATTGACTGAGCACGTTGAATTAATTCTGACATCGCATATTGCTTTGCTTCATCTAGGACCCGTTCATAGGTTCCGCTTCTTCCTCCGAAAAAGTCGCGCAAGCCACCTAAGATGTCTTTAAAAAAATTTGCTCCTATTATGGTTTGAGATGTGACAACTCCCAGATATTGAGTAATTGGACGGCCTTCTATATTTGGAGTGGTGGTTAAGATCATGCCTATCGTTTAACGCTCAAAAATAATCTGCTCCGGCATATAGAAAAATAAAATTCCTTAAACCCTGTCAGCGGTCGAAGCGAAGCGAAGACCCTGACAGGGTCCTTTAATCTCCAAGATCAAAAAAAACGAAGACCCTGACAGGGGTGTCCATAAATCTTAGACTTAAATCTTTAAAAGATCTAATAGGTTTCCGGAATATCGTAAACCAAAATAAAAAGGAGGACCCTGACAGGGTATCCCCCTGCCAGGGTCTGGTTTTTACTTGAGCAAGAACTTCAAAGTTTTAATCTCATTGTCGGCGATAAGCCTAACAACATAAGAACCCTTTATTAATGCCCCAACAGTGTACCTGTTATTGGAATCCGGCTTTTGTTCTCTCACAATTTTACCTGAAGCATCAATAAACTGAATTTTCCGGAATTTGCTGCTGCCTGTAATTATAATATAGTCGGTGGCAGGATTTGGCCAGACATTTATCAACCCAGTTCCTTTGAAGTCAATCCGCACGATCTTGCTATAGGTAGCTGTACCATCTTTATCAACCATTTTAAGCCTGTAATAATTGGCCCCATCTTTTGGATTCGTATCTGCTGCCTCATATTCATTCTTTCCGTTAAACTGTTTTGATTTTATGATAGTCATCCTGTCAAATCGTTGTCCATCCGCGCTTTTTTCAATCTCGTAGTGTGAGAAAGAAACTTCATTTTCTGTTATCCATTTCAATTTGACCATACTATTTAGTTTGGACGCGTCGAAATTCAACAAATGAACAGGGAGTGCACCATTACTTCCAACTCCAAATGGCGAGAACGTTGTTACTGCAGTTGCAGTTCGTGTATAAGGATTTGCTCCGGAAGCAGGAGCAGCTGTGCTCACCAATTCCCAGGTTGTTCCTGTGTGATGTCCAATATGCGCTTGCGTGCGAACGAATGCAGGATCTTCATCGGATTCATTCCATTGGAAGGTCACATCAACACTTGCTCCTCCCGTAATGTCAGAAATATTCCATTCCTTATTTACTACAGAATTGTTGAAAGGAGCATGGGTAAAATTATCCTGCACACGAACCGAAAAACTATGTGTGGCTACGTTGCCATTGCTGATTGTTATAGGTGTGTAAGATGACGCGCTCCCCACTGGAAAAATCTTTGGTGCAGCAGCACCTGTTACACGTAGAACCCCGGTTCCATTTGTCTGTATATACTTACTGGCAGAATAACCAGTGATACTTCCAGAAACTGAAAGATTGATACTTCCCAGCACCAGATTTCCCGAACTGCCACCAAGACTCAATGATGAAACAGAAAGTGTGGCATTGGCATTCACATTTGCTCCATCCTTGAGGATGTTCAAAGTATTCATGGTGATCGAGCTATTCCCGGAGATTGTTGCCTCGACTGCATTACTCGCAAGAGATGTATTTGATAAATAGACCGTATTTGCATTGAATAAACCTGTATTGGAAAAATTGCGACCAATTGAAACGACGGTATTGGTAGCCCCTCCCAATGGTAAAATATTTGAAGGATTGTTTAGATCTACTCCTATCCGAAGATTTGAACTGCTTCCCATATTAATGGTCCCGGAATTCAGAACATTGGTTGCAACAGTTAGAATATTACTTGCATTCAATTGAAGTGTAGAAGTATTATTTACAGATAATGAATTTACTGCACCATTTGAAACATCAAAGGCAACTGAATGTCCTGATGAAATAATTACATTGTCCGTTGGCGCAGGGACAACTCCTCCTCCCCATGTACTTGCAGTATTCCAATTTCCACTTTGTACAGATACTATTGGAAAAGTCCCTGAACTGCCAATGATGAAAGGAGAAAAGGTGGTAACTCCTGTAACTGTTCTTGTATAAGGATTTGATCCACTTGCGGCGCCATATGGTGTAATCGGAATCCAATTGCTGCCGTCATATCTAGCAACTGCACAAAGGGACCGGTTAAAAGTCATCGGTGTTTCGTCGCCCAGGTTCCATTGAAAAGTAAGGTCAACATTTGCGCCTCCCGTAATATCCTGAATATTCCATTCCCTGTTTACTACCGCAGAGCTGCCGGGAGGGGCAGTGAATGTATTACTCACCCTCACCGCAAATGTGTGGGTTGATACATTTCCATTGCTGATGACTAATGGCGTATAAGAAGTTGACGTACCGATTGGAATAGTCTTAGTTGATACGCCGCCACTATATATAATCCTGCCAGTCCCATTGGTGATCATATAAACATTGGCGCTGCCACCACTAATACCGTTCGATTGTACATCAACATTGTCAATAATGAACTTCCCACCTCCCGATCCCATATTTAAGTTAGCAGATAAGGTTATAGGAACACTCACCGTAACATTAGCCACGCTATTCTTGAGCATTATAATATTGTTGACTGTAAAACTTGCAGACCCACTGATGGCCAGGGGTTGATTACTTATCCCAAGAGCGGCGGTAGCCAAATACAGAAAATAGGAACTAAGACTGCCATTGTTTACTAGTTGAGCTCCGCCTACAGAGAGAATCGAATTGACGGAACCTGCAAATGTTCCATCGTTGAAGAAACTTCCTCCAACACGAAATCCTCCTGCTGCATTATTGTTAATGGTCCCTGAATTGGTTGCATTGTTAGTTATGGTAACTGTTACGCCACTGATGATTAAGGTTCCACCTGCATTGATATTAATAGAACTTGCAGTTGTAGCTGAAGTAACAGTGACTGTATGTCCTGCTGCAATCACCACATCATTCCCTGCACCCGGCGCAGCACCGCCAACCCAGGTGGCACCAGTACTCCAATTGCCACTACCATTGCTGGTAATGGTCTGACAAATCCCTAGGGAACAAAATCCAATGAAGGCGAGAAAAAGTAGAATTCTTTTCATGATTAATGATTTTGAATAGATCTTTCCTGAGTTCAGAACTGATTGGTTCTCCAGTGGGGATTGGCTAAAGCAAATGTGATCATCCAAATGCTCGGTTTCTATCCTATGAAATGAGGATTTTTGACCCTGTAAGCGGTCGAAGCGAAGCGAAGACCCTGACAGGGTCGTTTAATTTCCAAGATCAAAAAAGGAAGCATACCCTGACAGGGTCGTTTAATTTCCAAGATCAAAAAAGGAAGCGTACCCTGACAGGGTCGTTGTATACCGCAAATCAAAATATGAAAAGACCCTGTCAGGTTCTGCGACCGCTGTCAGGGTCAAACAAACCCTAATAAATGAGGATAGGTGGCAGTTGCTTACTTTGTAGTTTTGAAACGTTCACAAATCAATACGCATGACCCGTATTGCAACAAAATCATTTGGCTTTCTGCTAGCAGGTATTTTATTCTCCTCTTTGACTTATTCACAAGACCGGGAATTAGATAGCTTATTGTCAGTAATAAAAAGCGCTAAAGGGGATACAAATAAGATTAAGACGTATAAACGTCTCGTTTTTATATTAACTGATGTAAATGCAGACTCGGCCAAAATATATCTGAGTGAAATGAAATCCTTAAGCGAGAAGTTGAACTATCCCGAAGGAATTATTTATGCAGATGTAAAACTTGCAGAGATCTATAATATGAACGGAGATTTTGGCGAGGCTATGAAATTAAACAGGAGTAATCTCAACTTCTCAATGCAAAAAGGTACGCCCTACCAGCAGGCAGATGTACATAAAACATTTGCCATGGGATATTCAATGCAGGAACAAAATGATTCCGCTCTTTTCCACTATCTGCAAGCCTTGCGCACTTATGAGAATAGCAGCGATAGTCTCAACATGGCCAAGGTGATGGTCAATATGGCAATTGTCCACGACAATATGGGCGACCATATAAAAGCCATCGAATATTGTGAAAGATCAAAAAAGATTTTTGCAAGCAAGGACCGGAATGCATATCTGGTTACATTAACTAATCTGGCATTATACCAGGCATATGCAAAGGATTTCACCCAATCGGAAAAAAATTATAAAGAAGCCTTGGATTTAGCGACCGCGCAAAAAAATTTTAATTCACTCGCTCATATATATTCAGGCCTCGTAGATGTATCCTATTGGCAAAAACAATACGCTCAAATGCTGCCGTATGCCAGAGCTTTTGAGCAGGTAGCAAAAGATATGGATAATGGTTATGTGATACTGCGGGCCAAGTTGTCAATGGGAAAAGCATTTTTCTTTAACAAGCAATTTGATGAGGCTGAAAAATATTTCAAGGATGGACTAAAACTTAGCGACCAATTAGAAGATAATCCACTCTTGAAGGATATCTATGGCATGTATTCATATTTGGTATTGAAAAAATATGATATCGAAGAATTTGCTGCATACCGGCAAAAAATAGATTCCCTGACAGCTTTGGAAAATAAAGAATTCATAACAAGGAATACAAAAGAATTAGAGACTCGTTATGAAACAGAAAAAAAAGATTCGCAACTAAAACTTCAGGCATCGAATATCAGGCAAAAACAGCTTTGGAATTATTTATTGGCTGGTGCAATTCTCGCCCTTTGTGTTATCGGATTTGTTTCATTCAAAGGATACAGGAACAGACAACAATTACTCCGCAAGGAAAAGGACCTGGCTGATAAAGAAATCACCCGACTCCAACAGGAGAAGCAACTTTCGGCAACCCAGGCAGTACTGCAAGGACAGGATGAAGAAAGAAGTCGGCTTGCTAAGGATTTACACGATGGACTTGGAGGCATGCTCAGTGGAATTAAATTCTCATTTCGAAATATGAAAGAAAATATGGTAATGACCCCGGACAACCAGCAGGCTTTCGCAAGAAATATGGATATGCTGGACGGTATTATTCAAGAATTGAGAAGGGTTGCGCATAATATGATGCCCGAATCCCTGATCAAGTTCGGATTGGATGCCGCTCTCCTGGACATGGTTAATTACATTCGGCAAACAGGTGTTTTAAAAGTCGAATACCAGAGCCTTGGTGTACAAAATCTTTCCATTGACCAGAATATTGCTGTGAACATCTACCGTATCATACAGGAACTGCTTAATAATGTGATTAAGCATTCCAAAGCTACCGAAGCCCTGGTGCAGGTAGTTTACAACAAAGGGTTGTTTTCAATTACCGTAGAAGATAATGGGTCTGGTTTTGATACTGCGATCCTGCAAGGAATTAATAGGGAAAAACCAGGTATGGGTTGGATGAATATTAAGAATCGCATAGATTCAATGAAGGGCAATGTAGATATTCAATCATCCTCTGAAAAAGGAAGTTCTGTACTAATAGAATTTAATTTAGGTGAAGCATGATCAAACTTTTTATTGTTGACGATCATTACATGGTGATTGAAGGAGTTCATTCCATGATGCAATCTGAACGGAAGATCGAATGGATGGGTCATGCCACCAATGCGGAATCATGTCTTTTCTTCCTGAAAAACCACAAGCCTGATATTATCCTTATGGATATAAGTATGCCAGGCAAGAGTGGAATTGAATTATGCAAGGAAGTAAAAGAACTTTTTCCTGAGATATATATAATTGCATTAAGCACCTTCAACCAGGTGAGCTACATCAGCAAGATGATGGAAAATGGCGCTAGTGGCTATGTACTAAAGAATGCTTCAAAAGAGGAATTAATGCTCGCCATAGAAACAGCTTGTAAGGGAAAGGAATTTCTAAGTTTCGAAGCAGCAACTGCAATGAGAAAAAGCAGTTCAGAACAACAGATAATCCTTACCAGGAGAGAAAAGGAAGTACTTCAATTGGTGGGTGAAGGGTTTACTAATCCAGAAATAGCTGAAAAATTATTTATCAGTCTCACGACTGTTATATCTCACCGAAAAAATATTCTTGAAAAATTTAAAGTAAATAATACCGCCATCCTTATTAAAAAGGCCTATGAGGGTGGATATATTGGGAATGGGAAAATTTAAAAATGAATAGAATGCCCAAACTAACAACTTTCAATGCTCAATTTTCAGGTATGAAGTTTTGCATTGAACATTGAGCGTTGAAAATTGAAAATCTTCTCTTTCTTTCCGCTCTCAAACTTCAGACTTCTGTTATAGACCTCACCCCTTACCCCTCTCCGAAGGAGAGGGGAATGAAGAACATTCAAATAGGAAATTATCTCTTCTTTTCCGCTCTCAGACTTCAGACTTCCTTTAGGGGGAGCAATAATGTTTTCTTTCCCTCTCCGCGAAGTGAGACGAGATGAGGAAGATTTTCAGTTCTGAGTAATTTTGAGCATTGAATATTGAGAGTTGAAAATTATTTCTTCCTTTCCGACCTCCGACTTCAGACTTCAGTCTTCAGACTTCCGTTATAGACCTCACCCCTTACCCCTCTCCGAAGGAGAGGGGAATAAAACACTTTAATGCACTTTCCGCTCTCCTCTCTCGACCTCGCTCTTTCCAATGGGTGGCTCGCGAAGCGAGACGGGTGAGGAAGATTTTCGGTTCTTAATTAATTATTGAACATTGAGAGTTGAAAATTCTTCTCTTCTTTCCGCCCTGAGACTTCCGACCTCCGACTTCCATCAACTTTTAAAGAATGTTTTACATTCCTCTCCCGCACTTGATGCAACCAATCGCATTTCCTATATTTCTATCTAAAGGAGCCTAATGAGCAGCATTTCTGTAGGTTTGCGCTCCGAAAATGATGTATATGAGAAAACTTCTCTTAATTCTAAGCTTGTCGGTAGCCACTGTTCGCTCATTTGCGGACGAGGGAATGTGGCTTCCTACATTATTAGGAGAACAGGTGTACAATGAAATGGTGAAAAAGGGTCTGAAGCTTACAAAGGAACAATTGTATAGTCTGAATAAACCTTCAATCAAAGACGGTATAATTCTGTTCAGCGGTTTTTGCACAGGCACTATCGTAAGCCCGGAAGGCCTGTTCTTCACCAATCATCATTGTGGATATGAGTCCATTGCTGCGGCAAGTTCGATGCAAAATAATTATCTCAAGGATGGCTTCTACGCAAAAACAAAGCAGGAAGAAATTCCGGATCCTGTTGGAGATCTTTATGCCGAATTCTTATTGAAGATCGAAGACGTGACTAAAGAAGTAGAAGAGGCTGTCAATGAGGCTTCCGGTCCTTTAAGAGCCTCCAGGGTTGATTCTTCAACAGCATCGATAAGCAAACGATTCAGCGATCCTGAGCAGGGTATTTATGCGAGAGTTAGTTCCCTTTTTCGCGGAAATCAATTCCTTGTTTTTGTATATCAGAGGTACACTGATCTTCGCCTTGTTGGAACACCACCGGAAAGCATAGGAAAATTTGGTGGCGATACTGATAATTGGCAATGGCCCAGGCATACTGGCGATTTTTCAATTTTTCGAATTTATATGGGTAAGGATGGCAAACCTGCTGATTACTCTCCAGATAATATTCCACTGAAATCAAAATATTCCTTTCCACTCTCGATAAAAGGATTCAAGGAAGGTGACTTCACCATGGTTTGGGGATTTCCTGCTTCTACCAATAGATATGAAACCTCTTATGGGGTTCGCCAGAAAATTGAAATAGATAATCCCACCATCGTCAAATTACGAGACCTGCGATTGAAATTGATGAATGAAGAGATGAAGAAAGACCCTGCGGTTAAATTACAATTAGCAGGAGAATATGCTTACATCGCCAACTACTGGAAATTCTACGACGGAGAAGCCAAGCAATTGGTCAAGCATCAGATCGTAGACCGGAAGAAAAAAGATGAAGAGGCGATCCTAACCTGGGCGAAGGGAAAACCGGAATTTGAAAAGATTTTTAATGACTGGCAGAAGGCTTACGATACCTGGCGTCCTTATAGTAAACACCGTGTTTTCTTCAATGAAGGTATCATGGGTTCGCCCTTGCTTGCCTTTGCATCTACTTTGCAGAAATTGGAAATCGCATTAGTCAAACGCTGTGTGACTGCTTCAGAATTGAAAGAAGCAGTTATGACAGCTGACCAATACAGAAACACATTTCTGAAATCGGAGAACCAGGCATCTGACCGGAAAATCATGATTGCTATCCTCCAGATGTTCTATATTGAAGTAGATAAATCACAACATCCAATTGGATTCTATGAATCAATAAAAGGATCATTTGGTGACCTGAAAGATCCAGTTACCTTTTCCAAGTTTGTGGCTCACGTGTTTGAAGGAACTATTATACTCAATGACGCAAAGTGGAAAGCCTTTGTTGCCAAGCCTGAAGCAGCTAGTTTGCAGAATGATCCAGCCTACTCTACAGCCGTAGCATTTGCAAAAAACTGGCAAAGCAAATACCTACAACATTTTCAATTATTCACTGCAAGAAATAATGAACTCGCCAGATTATACCTGAAGGCCATTAATCAAAAAGATTCTGCAAGGGAAAGTAAGATGTATCCTGACGCAACATTCACGATGCGACTTAGTTACGGAACTATAAAATCATACAATCCTTCGGAAGCAATAAAGCATGACTATCTCACTACAATTACCGGAGTTCTGGATAAGTATAAGCCGGGAGATTATGAATTTGATATTCCACAGCAGGAATTGGAGCTTGCCAGGAATAAAGACTTTGGTATTTATATTGATAAGGTGAGGAAGAATCTGGTGGTCGGATTCATCACAAATAATGATATTACCGGTGGCAACTCAGGCTCTCCTGTAATTAACGCAAATGGTGAATTAATTGGATTGGTCTTCGATAGTAATTATGAAGCGCTCAGCCAGAAAATTGTATTTGACAAAGACCTGAATCGATCTATTTGTCTGGACATCCGTTACTTGCTATGGTGCATAGACAAACTTGGTGGGGCTCAAAACCTGATCAAAGAATTAAGAATCATCAAATAGTTTAAAAATAAACGGCCGCAAATGCGGCCGCCTACTCTTCTTATTTGGAAAGCTTATTTCATGCCTGTTCCAAGACTACCTTTTCCCATCATTTCATAATAACCTTCCATTGAGGGTGATACGATTACCTGGTACTTACGGGCTGACATGGATGTTTTATTCAGCGGATCAGTTACCTGAATACCAGCCTTAATAACTCCGTTTTCTCTTAATGCGCTTACTACGGACGAAGCCCGGGCTACAGCCATTGAACTACTGCTCATGGCAGGTTTCTTAGCAGATGCATAATTTGAACGCATTGTTTTCTTACCTGTCTCTGATTTGTATTTTGATGGTGATTTCTTTGCTGTGCTGGTTTTATGTGAAGCAGTTGATTTCTTCGCAGCACTACTCTTTGTTGTTTTTGAAGCTGACTTATCGGAATATGTCTTGTCAGCGTCATCTGTAGCTACATTCACATCTTTATTTTCTGTGGTAACATTCGCATTAGGATCAGTATCAGTGATTGCCATTCCTGCACCATTATATATAGCTGAGGTAGCAACATTTACTTCAACTTCGGGATTTTGCGCAATTGCAAGGGCAAGCGTGTTGATGATGTCTTTCCCTTTTGTACTAAGGTTGGTGCTTCCGGCTGTAAATAAAATTCCTTCTGGAAGTGTTACATACACTTTCTTATTATCGGAAGCAATATTCTCCGCACCAATCTTTTCATCCAGCTGTTGATGCAATTGCTGATGCAACGTACTAACTGTATTTACTTGCTTGTCATAATACGAGGTATAATTATTCCAGGTTGACTGTGAAGAAGTGAATGCGGTAGTAGTGCTATCATACCTACGTTGCAATTCGTTATTGGCTTGATTAAGGGACGACAGACTCTGATTCAGGCTGTCTCCTTTAACCATACAGTCGGCGTTTTGTTGCCTCAGCTCGGTAATGGTGTTTTGGGCTTCAACATATTTTTTCTTAGCTACGCAGGATGTGAGAAGCATAGCCAGCGCTAGTCCAGAAAACACCCAGGATGACATCATCTTTTTCATATTATTGATTTTTTGTGATTAGAATAAAGCTTCGCCATTGAACGGCTAAAAAGCATGCCATTTGGCGATTCTTAATTTGCTTTGAAAAAAAAATGATGGCAGAAAAATGGTATAGCGAACTGAACAAAGTTGGATGTTAATAACTGTGAGAATTTTTTTGAACTGTTTGAGGAAAAAAAATGGCTGCACGAGTGCAGCCAACTTAATAATTAATTCAAATTCTTATCGTGCATTGTAAGGAAATTTCTTCGAGGCATTGCGCATGAGTGCATTCACAAGATTTTCGGGTGAGCTTCCAACAGAACCAGAGGCTTCATAATCATACTTCCACATCAAATCACCTTTGCTGCCTTCATGAATATTAATTGTAGTTGCAGCTGTATTGGTAGAACCCCAGACTCCAACAAGCAGTCCCACTGCAATGGCAGCACCCTCGCTCATGGGTTTGTCCATTCTTACTGAAGAAGAGATTACTGCATCAACACCAAGGAGGTTTGCTATTTCATCCTTAGACTTGGTCCTAAGATCAATATAGCCAACATTGGCCTGCTTTAGCAATGCATTGGTCTTGCTTACATCCTGAAACTTTACTGTATAATTAAACTTTTCACTTCTTCTCAAAAACCATCCGTACATCTTCTCCTGCACTGCTAATCCTGTATTTTCTTCATTCCTTGCAAGGTCCTCAGGAGAAACCTTTTTTGCAGCATTAGGCCGAAGCTGAATCATAACGTTACATGGAAGGATGGCCACAACCTTATGCCTTGAAGCAACGGAATCAAAATCATTCGTTTTGTAGATTTTAGGGCTGCAGCTCGCTAGTACGATAAGTACAAAGAGGTAAACAATTTTCTTCATTGGGGTTTTTTGGGTCGCAAGATAATAGCCAGGCTCTGCATATGCTAATACTCCATTTAAAAAAGATGATAAACAATAGTTTTCTTGCCTATGGTCAACTAAAGCCGCCACGAATCAGTCGGAAAAAGATCTTTCCATCTGTAAAGGATTAATTTTATTTGATAATAATATGTCTGCTATCGAATCCATTTGTGTTTGCGGGGCCGGGACCATGGGTTCTGGAATCGCCCAGGTATCTGCAATGGCAGGAATTCCTACCATACTTTATGATGTATATCCTGAAATTGTAAGCAAGGCAAAAGATAGAATTGAACTCAATCTTTCATCGCAGGTCGAAAAAGGAAGGCTCTCCAATGAATCCGCCAGATCTGCACTTGCCTTCCTTCGCTATAGCAATCAAATGAATGATTGCATGGCCGACCTGGTAATAGAAGCAATTGTAGAAAAAGCGGAGATCAAGATTGCCTTGTTCAACCAACTGGCAGAAATAAATCACCAGGAGACCGTATTTGCTACAAATACATCTTCTCTATCCATTACTTCGATCGCTGAAAAAATAATGCACCCTGAACGCGTAGCAGGAATGCACTTTTTCAATCCGGCACCCATTATGAAACTTGTAGAAGTTGTCAAAACAAGATTTACTCAACCAGAAATTATTGAGAGACTTGTTGAGCTAAGCAGAAAAATGATGAAAACGCCTGTCATCTGCAAGGATTCTCCGGGCTTCATCGTAAACCATGTTGCACGACCATATTATCTTGAAGCTTTACGGCTTGTTGAAAAAGGTTATGCCGACGTAGAAACAATAGATACTCTAATGGAATCAACGGGCTTTAAAATGGGTCCATTTCGTTTGATGGACCTGATAGGGAATGACATTAATCTTTCTGTGAGCAGCTCGTTATATCAGGCATTTGGAAATATTGAGCGACTTAAACCATCCTTTCTCCAGGAGAAGATGGTGGAAAGCGGATCACTTGGGCGAAAATCCGGAAAAGGCTATTATTCCTATTGACCAGAATTCATAGGATGATCTTCTATCTTCGCATCAACAAAAAAAATTCGAATAAGTTCATCCTCGAAAATATTCGTCACTGGTGGTACAGGCCTTGTTGGAAGTTTCTTATTGAGGCAACTGATAGAGCGAGGCGCTTCTGTAAAAGCAATCTACCGATCTACTCCTTCAACTTTACTTACGCAAGAAGAAAACAACAAGATAGAATGGCTGGAAGGAGATATTCTGGACGTATCGTTGCTAAATACTGAAATGAGAGATGTAGATCAGGTTTATCATGCAGCAGCCATCGTAAGTTTTCATCCTGCACGCCGCAAAGAACTTTTCCGTATCAATATTGAAGGCACAGCAAATGTTGTAAATGCGGCAATTGAACAGGGTGTGAAAAAAATGGTACATGTTAGTTCAGTTTCAGCGATGGGACGTCTCAGAAATGATTTCCCAGTAAATGAAACAATGTATTGGACAGAAGAAACCAGTAATTCAAAATACGGTCAATCAAAATATTCACCACGGAGGCACGGAGCACACCGAGAAGCGAGGATATCACGGTTGCTTAGAACTCGCGATTGAAGAGCACTTGGAGTTCGGCGTCGAACTGATGTTCTTCGGGTCGCGAGTCGTCATTACGCAGCGGCACGGCACAGGCAACCGTCAATGATGAGGCATCATAGATCTGGAAATTAACACCGCCCGTCGCCGTCATGATGTCAACGTGCGCGGAGGCCGGAACCAATACGCCGTCAATTCCTTCGTCCTGTGCTTGCATGGTCGTCGTGTAATGGATTTCCACCTGCGGTGCGATACCGGCTAGTGCCTGATTGTTATCGCGGTAGATCCAATAGCCGACGGCGAGATCGAGATGCATCAGGGAAGCGTCCTGTAAGCGGCCTTCGATTGGCGTACCGCCGCCACCACCGCCACCGCCGGCGTAAACCTCGTTTCCGTTCACGTCGAAATCGGTTTGGACGTAGCCGATCACGTACAACATGTCGCTACTGCCGACAAAGCCGAGGAACGGCATCAGTGCACGGCATCGTTTTTGATATCCACTCGGCCTGTGGTCGTTTCAAAGCTCGCATCCCGAGCGGTCGAAAGGTTGACACCCAATCCCGTGCTGACAAGGAATGAGGTGTCGGAGAAAAGTACCACTTTGGGAATGACCGAGATATTTCCAAATTCCGTGCCTTGGTCGTTCCCCAAATTTCCGTCCAGCGATTGATGAGCAGAGAGTCCGTTCGCGAAGGGAGTCCGCAGCTCGACCGAAGCAAGGCCGTCAAAAAACGTTTTTTCACCGCCAAACGTGTAACGATGGAGGTTCAGCTCCTCGTCATCGGCCGTCGTCAGGGCATTTTGGAATTGGTTATACGAGAAGTAAAAGCGATCACGCGTGAGCGGCGAAGTGTTCTCGGAAATCTTGAACCGCCGATCGCCGGCCGCAATGTTCAACGCGGGCGGAAGCTTGCCGCTGGAACCAATGGATCCATAGTAAAAACCGCCGCCAAAGAAATCGCCAATCATATTGCGGCGCAAGATTCAGTCCATCCGATACGGCGAAATCGCTGCCCGTGAAAGCGGCGAACGTCTCGTCGATGTTTAGATTCGTTGAAGGTGTTTCTCCGTCTTCCGACGAGTGCCCTCACCACTCCGCGCATCCGTTATCACATGGACAATCACAGCTGCCCGATGAGATACGTCTGTACTCACCTCGAGCCGGGGTCATCAGCGAGGGTACCAACGTGAGACCGAGGACAAACGCCGTCAGACGGGGTCGAGTAAAAATGCGGCAGAGCATATCGCCTCCAACAAGATCTCCACAGCCATATAGGCTGCGCGGAAACGCAAGGGTCGTATCAGAAAATCCGCCTAAGGGCTTGATCGGAATGCCGTTCGTAACGAGTTTACAGAAAGGCGCAAAAAAGCCGGTCAATCACGGAATGCGGGTGGTGTCGGCTGTGCCACCCTGGGACACCGCATAAGGTAGTGAAACTCTAACGCGCATGTCCGGATGTGGGACGGGTTTCAACCTGGTTTTCAACCCGTCCTACACTCGGTCAAATTGTTGGTTGCAAGTGATTGAACCTGACTGCGCGCCAAGTTGTGGTTCATTACCGAGTGTAGGACGGGTTGGAAACCCGTCCCACACTCAGTCAGCCCTAGCGACTCAGCAGGAACGCCGCCAGGTCGCGGAGTTCCTCGGGCTTTTTGACGAGGTTTTGGGGCATGGGCGATGTCTCGAGCAAGCGGCGGGTCGCGATGTTTGATTTCTCGAGGCATCTCGCTTTGCATCGGGCATAAGCAGCTCCAACTTCTCTCCGGTTTCTGCTGAGACGAGTCCGTAAGAACTCGACCGTCTCCGGTCTCCACGGCCGTCGCGCGAAAGATCGGCGAAACTTGTTTGTTGGGCAGCAAACCATTCCACGAGATAAGCGAGGGTGAAGCTCTTCCACTATCGACCAAACTGGGCCCGCCCGTCACAGCAACGTCGGCACAGACGGCATGGCACTTCGACAGCCAATGGATTCAAATAATTTGCTGACCTTGCTCGACATCGCCATGAGCGACGGCATCCTGCCAATCGATTTGCAGGAACTCATCTAAATTTTGCGACTGCGGATCATTGGCCGCGGAACGTAAGCGATCAGCGAGCCCCGCGATATCCACCTTATCCGGCAAGACGCGTTCGACGGGCTGCAGCGAGCGCTGCATGTCACATATAAGCCACTCTCGCCCGTCGTATTGCGACGCGGATCAAAATGTCATTGCTGCCCGGGTTCGAGCGTCAGAGGCACGACATCTTGAAAGGGGAGGGCACCGCGCTGAATGTCGTTCTCCCAAACGAGCGTTCCGTTCGCAGACACGAATGCCATCGTCGGATCCCACGAGCAAGTGGATTCGCTGAGATATGCCACTTTCCAAGCGGAAGTAAGCATAGAAAGAGCTTCCATTGACATCGGTGACCGGCAAACTTTCGCGGGCTATTTTTCCAAAATCGTAGAAGTTGCCTTCCAGCGGAGTTTGCTTCCAGGTGAGCTCACGATCAGCCTGATACGTGGCACTTAAGTCGATGGCGCCTTGTTCGGGTGGATGCACCGTCTTAAATCCTTGGCCAGCGTCGGCGAAGGGACCGCACATCCAAATGCCCAATGCCGACAATCGGCGCGACGGTAAGACGACGTTCATCGCTGTCGGCTCGGATTCGCGCCACGCGGGGTTCGCTACGAGGGTCATTCAGCAACGACAGATAGTGGGCCGCCTGGAGTCGTACCTGGTTCGTCGCGTCGGCCAGCATCGTCGCAGGAGCCGGCGAAGAGCAGTTCTTGTTCCTCGCTGTGCTGGCCGCGCTTCCAATGGTCGGCGGCAGTGTAGTTGCCGATGCGGCCGAGCTGCGCAGTCGACGGTCTCGTCCGCGAATTGCACGACCGGCCCGCGGGCCTCGTCCAGCGGCAGATCCTCCGCAGTTCGCCCACCGCCGGAGGGATGGTAAGCCGAGAAGCCGCAGGCCAGCATGCCCGCCATCCGCGCGGCCCGTATCGTCCGACCGGCACAGCTGCAATCGAGCACGTCGAATGAGGCCTTTTCCGCCAGCAGCAGCGTCGCGGCCTGTCGCAGATAAGTGTCGGTGCTGCGCAGGCCCGGCGATGACCTTCTCAGGCACGGCGCCATCGAACTCGAACAGTGCCAGCACGCCGGCGTGCTGCACCTGGGGATTGGGATCGCCGATGGCATCGATGGAAAAGGTTCCTACGTGGCACTCATGGCGGCAAAATTCGGTGCAGCACGCGAACCGCCTGCAGGCGGACATTGTCGTCCGGATGGCCAGTCAACTTTCACCTCAGTCGCTCAACGGCCGTCGGCGTGCCCGGCACCTGCGAGCCAAGTCAGATGCTGGCTGCCGGATCATTGGCCTGTTCGAAGAGAGCTTCTCAACGCGCCGGCTCAAGTGCCGCGCCGAACTCTACGCGCACCAGTTCCTGATGAGCCTGAAACCGCACGCTGAACGACGGGTTCGACAACTTCGCAAACGAGCTGGTCCACGGCGGCCGTGGTCGCTTCATAGCTTTCGACGGATAGGCGGCTCGTCGTCGGCCCGGGTGATCATCGCCAGGTCGCTGCGATAGATCGGGCGAGCCCTCGTTGTGGGCCATGTAGGCGATCGGTCACGAAGATTCGCCCGCCGCGGCCCACATGCACGCTCACCGGGCGGGCCAGGTTTTCGCCGTTCAGCAGCAAATGCTCCTTCAGCTTTGAAAGCTCGACGCCGCGCGGTTCGCAGCGGATAGCGGGTCACCGCCCGGATGCACCAGCGGGCGACGAGCAGGTTATTCGCGGTAGATATTCACCGGCAGGAACGTCATCGTCGTAGTACGCCTGGCCGACCGGTACGGCCCGGCCCAGGTCGTCGAACATCGTCTCCAGCAAGGTCGGCCCGGTCAGGCGTCTTGGACAACATCCAGCCGCGCGGCCAACTGAAGTCGGCGTGCGGCGTGACGTGGATCAGCCGGCCCGGCACGTATGGGCGGGCAACGACTCGTGATCGTTGTCGTTGGTGAACAGGTTCCAATGCCGGTCGAAGCACAGGCCGCAGCTATTCCGCAGGCCGCGGGCGACGAATCTGAAAGTCCGCTGCCATCGGGCCTGCAGCGGAAGACGCCGCCGACGCCGTTGTAGGGCGTCGCGTCCCTTCCGGCTGGCTGAAGAAGGTCCAGTGCCCCCAGTGGTCCGGGCGGTTGAAGTCGCCGTAGTACCACAGCGGGTCGCCCATCGAGAAGTAGATGTCGCCTCGGGGCCCAACGCCATGCCGTGAAAGCACTGGTGCACGTGCCCCATCGGCACGCCCCAGATCAGCCGCTGCGGCTGCAAGCCTTTCGCGTTCATCACGCCGTCGGGGATCAGATACAGAGCGCTGACGGTCAGCACGTACAGGTCGTTGCCGCGGATGGCGATGTCGTAGATCCAGGTGTGGTCGGGAAAGCGATAGATTTCTTTGCGCCACGAAGCCCTGCTTGGCATCCGGGCTCATAAACGAACAAGCCCGACCGCCCTCCTACAAATAATCTTCCCGCCGCATCCGTCTGCATGCCCAAAGATCTGCGGATCCGTATCCAACCGCACCACCTTGAGATCATCCTCTACCGGTGCGTAGTCCTGCGCACTAGCAGAGAGTAGAGGGCAGAGAGCAGAGAGCCAGACGAAAGTGGAGAGTGGAGAGTGGAGAGTGGAGAGCAAAGCGCGGAAGGTATGACCAGAAAACACGGAAAGATTCCTTACGTGGCGAAGGCTCGATGAATCCAAGCGTAAACATAACAAACCCTAACGGATTAATCCCGACGCGCCGCCAATCCACATTTTTCTCCCGCCGGCTCTCAGCCGTCCGCTCTCTGCCCTCTGCTCTCTGCTTTCTTCTGCCCAGTGACCTAACGTGTCCGCAGCCCGGCGATATCACTATTGCCGGGGAAAAATGAAACAAATGCGAATCGGCAACGCGAATCCAGAATGGACTTTAGAGAGAAGGAGCAGAAAGATGGCCAAATTTTATGTGAAGTCGGGAACGCTACGGATTGTGGTTCAAGCCGACGATGCTCGCACCGCCGCCCTCTGGGCCGTGCACAAGACGATGCAGCAAGTTTTGCCCATGTACGATGATGACTTGCTCTCGCCTCAAGAAAAACACGCACGCGCCGTCGCTCGGGGGTTCATGGTGCTCGGTGAAACTCTCGAACTCAGCGAAATCGGCTTCGGACGCTACGAAGCTCACATGTTCGAGACGTGCAATGTTGTCACCGAATGGAGCAAGCTACTCGTGGCCCTGACGCGACTCGAGAAAGAGTTGGTGGGTGTGTGAGGAGAGGGGTGTGTGGGACGGCCGTTGCCAGCAATGCTGTCAACCCGTCCTACAAGTTTCCGCGGTCGCGTTTACCAAGCGGAAAGGCTGCAAAAAGCCGCTAACCTTTCTCTCCCGCGCTCCAATTCCAGAATTCACGCCCCTCATCGCGCATGAAGCGCGCCAGCACCATCTTGTGGACTTCCGACGCTCCGTCGACGAGCCGCGCCGGGCGCGCCGAGCGATAACCATTCGAGAGGCGTATCCTTGGAATAGCCGCGCGCGCCCATCAGCTGGATCGCGGCGTCGACCGCTTTATGCAGCAGCTCGGCGACATCCATTTCGCCATCGAGACCTCGTGCGCGCGCAATCGCCCTGGTCGAGCTTCCAGGCCGCGTGCATCGTCAGCAACCGTCCGATCACGATCTATCGCGACATCACCGAGCCCATTGCACGCTCACGATCCGCGAGCGAATCGCGCCGAAGCCGGTGCGCTCGTTGACGTAAGCCTGGACGCGATTTCCATGCAGCGCTTCGACAACCCGAGCCAGCGCATGCAGTGCGTCAGCCGTGCCGGCCCCGAGACGGATTTGCGTCGGCCTTCAGGCCGTCGCCGACGTTCATCAGCACGTCTTCATCGGC
>CAWFMT010000008.1:0-291918 GCA_963817075.1 uncultured Chitinophagaceae bacterium
AGATAAGCAGTTCTGCTGATATCCTGGTCGCCGCACTTGGTAAATCTCAATTTGTAAATGCCGATATGGTAAAGGAAGGTGCAGTTGTCATTGATGTTGGTATCACAAGAATTCCAGACCCCAGCAAGAAGAGCGGATATACAATAAAAGGGGATGTAAACTTCGCGGAGGTTTCACCTAAGTGCTCATACATTACACCTGTCCCTGGAGGAGTAGGGCCAATGACGATTGCAGCTTTGATGAAGAATACTTTTAAAGCTTGTGGGTTGAAAAATTAATTTGAGAATTTGAGAATTTGAAAATGTGCTAATGGTGGAGGGTAAATGTATATCTTAACTTAACCAACAATCAAACATTCAAACTGTCAAACCTCTTAATTTTCAAATCTTCAAATTATCAAATTTTCAAATTTGCTAATGTTATCTCAAACGCTGTCCATAGAAACCAGATTACCAGTGATGGAATCTTTCTACACTATTCAAGGTGAAGGATACCACCAGGGGAGAGCTGCATACTTCATCAGGCTTGGTGGCTGTGATGTAGGCTGTGTCTGGTGTGATGTTAAAGGGAGTTGGGATGCAAGTAAACATCCATTGAAGAGCGTTGAAGAACTCATCAATGATATCAGGCAAACTCCTGCTGAACTTGTGGTGATTACAGGTGGAGAACCCCTGTTGCACGATCTCACGAACCTGACCGAAGTTTTGAAATGGAATGGTTTTCAAACAAATCTGGAAACTTCCGGTTCTTCAAAACTCACTGGCAAATGGGACTGGATATGCCTTTCTCCAAAAAAATTCAAAGCACCATTAGAAGAGGTTGTTCCCCTTGCTGATGAATTGAAGGTGATTATCTATAATAAATCAGATTTTGATTGGGCTGAAAAATTTGCAGCCAGGACCAGGAAGTCGTGCAAATTATTTCTTCAGCCGGAATGGGATCGTTCCTCGGAAATGACACCATTGATCATTGATTATATCAAGCAAAACCCACAATGGGAGTTCTCCCTTCAACTTCACAAATACATCCACGTTCCTTAGAAATCTCTTAGCGTCCCCCTTGCGCCTTTGCGGCTTTGCGGTAAAATTTCTTAGTCTTCGCCCGGAAATTTAACTTTTTACCTGCAACTCATGTAATTCGACGCACATCTTTTGCGTTTGAGGCATCTTTGCACTTACCAAATCAGCCTTAGTAGTAATTTTAAACCAGCTCAGATAGATATTAATGAATATTAGAATTTTACAAATACTGATCCTTATTGTTTTCATGTCGTTGCAGTTAACAGCTCAACCTGGCAGTTACGATCCTGATAAGGTAAGCAAGAAAGCTGCTGAGTTATATGAAAAGGGATTAGAGAAGGCGAGGGATGGAAAATACTATGACGGCATTGCGATCCTGAATAGTGCTATAAAGGTTGATAAGAGATTTCTTGATGCTTACTTGTCAATTGCAGGAATGTATGGCGAGATGAAGATCTATGATTCCGCAATTCTCAATTATGAACTAGCTAAAGCCATTGATTCTACCTACTTCCAGGATTATAATCTTCCCTACTCAATCAATCTGGCCGGTAAAGGCGAATTCGAAAAAGCATTCAACGCAGTCAATTCATTTTTGAGTATTGATGATCTGAGTGAAAAAAGCCAGAAGGCTGCTGAGTACAGATTAAAATGTTATGCTTTTGCAATTGATGTCAGCAAAAACAAATTGCTTTCAGAATATGTATTTGAACCAAGAAACCTTGGTGATAATATTAATACAAAGGATCTGGAATATTATCCAACCATAACCCTGGATGGAAGTACGCTGGTCTTTACTCGTCGTGTGAATGATTTCAATGAAGATTTTTTTGAATCAGTCAAGGGAGACAATTGGGATCGGGCGAAGGCATTGACTGGAAGTATCAACACGAACATGAATGAGGGCGCTCAGAATATTTCTCAGGATGGCCAATGGTTGATATTTACCGGATGCAATTTTCCCGAAGGCCTTGGAAGTTGTGACCTGTATATTTCATACCTCACTGAAGATGGCTGGAGCGTTCCTGAAAATCTTGGAAACAGGATCAATACAGAATTCTGGGACTCTGCACCAAGTCTATCACCTGATAAGCGTGACCTCTATTTTGCAAGTCGCAAGCCATACGGATTTGGAGGAAGCGATCTTTACGTTTCACATAGGTTGGCAAATGGCCGATGGAGTGACCCGGAGAATTTGGGTCCAACTATAAATACTGCCGGCGATGAAAGCGCTCCATTTATGCATGCCGATAATCAAACGCTTTATTTCACTTCGAACGGATTGCTTGGATATGGAGGCGATGATCTTTTCTTGAGCAAGAAGGGACCAAAAGGTGAGTGGAGCCAGGCACAGAATCTCGGTTACCCGATAAATACTATTGAGAATGAGGGAAGCCTGGTGATTGCCGCAAATGGTATTACAGCTTACTATGCAAGTGATAGAAATGATAGTCGCGGTGGACTGGATCTCTACACCTTTGAACTTAGAAAAGATATTCGGCCTCTCCGCACTCTTTGGGTAAAAGGAAAAGTTTTTGACGCAAAAACCAAAAAGGGACTTCCTTCAGCTGTTGAACTTATTGATCTTGCTACAAGGGAAACCATGAGCAGATTGCAAACTGATGAAACTGGAAATTATCTTATTACTCTTCCAGTTGGTAAGGATTATGCATTCAATGTAAATCGCAGAGGTTATTTATTTTATTCCGAAAATTTTTCATTGAAAGAGCGGGAATCGGATTCAGTATACAATATCAATATCGGCCTGCAGCCATTGGAACCAAATGCCACGATAGTTCTAAAAAATATCTTCTTCGACATAAACCGTTTTGATCTCAAATCCGAATCACAGGTTGAGCTGGATAAGCTTGTCCAACTGATGAAGGATAATGCTACACTAAAGATCCAGATCAATGGACACACGGATAATGTTGGGAAAGCCCCGGACAATCTTCTCTTATCTGAAAACAGGGCAAAGGAAGTTGTAAAATATTTACGGGAGAAGGGAATTCAGCCTGAACGACTCAGTTCTAAAGGTTTTGGCGCCACACAACCTCTGGCTGAAAACACCAGTGAAGATGGAAGGGCAAAAAACCGCAGAACGGAGTTGAAAGTGGTGAGCCAATAAAGTTTTTCAAAATACTCTTAGGGTATATTTGGTAAGGAGTCTTTTCAATGAAAGAAGATCTGATTTACCAATTAGCGCTTACCCGGGTTCCCAACATTGGATATGTACAGGCGAGAACTCTTGCCCAGCATTTTGGAAATGCCCGCGATATTTTCAAAGCAAATAAAAACACTCTTGAACGGATAGAAGGGATAGGTCAAATTCGGGCAGGCAGTATAAAATCTTTTAGTGAATTCAAAGAACAGGAGAAAGAAATCGCCTTCATTCAAAAATTTAATATACACCCACTCTTCATTACTGATCCGGAATTTCCACAAAGATTGCTTAATTGTTATGACGCACCAGCATTATTATTTTATAAGGGCAAAGCAGATTTGAATGCTTCCAGAATCGCGGCAATTGTTGGGACCAGAAGTAATACGGAATATGGAAAACAGTTTACCGAAAAGCTTGTCAGGGACCTTGCAGCTTCCGAAGTGATCATAACGAGCGGACTTGCATTTGGCATAGACGGAATTGCACACCGTGCAGCAATTAAAAATAATCTTCCAACAATTGGTGTAGTTGGTCACGGCCTTGACCAGATCTATCCCTCCGAGCATAGTGCACTGGCAAAAGAAATGGTGAAAGAAGGTGGAGGAATATTGACAGAATTCAGAAGTAATACAAAGCCAGAGAAACATAATTTTCCAGGTAGAAACAGAATTGTTGCAGGCATCAGTGATGTGACGATTCTTGTTGAAACTGGTATCAAAGGCGGTAGTATGATAACCGCTGAAATTGCGAATAGTTATAATCGCGACGTATTCGCTGTTCCTGGAAGATCCATCGATACAAAGAGTGCGGGATGCAATCACCTCATTAGAACCAACAAAGCAGTTTTATTGTCTGATGGTATTGAACTAATTGAATTGATGGGATGGAGAGAAAAGAATATACCGCAAAATAAACAGAGGAAATTATTCGTCCAGTTAAATGAACATGAACAACTACTGGTAAATATTTTGAAGGAAAAAGAATTAGTGCATATTGACGAATTAAATATTAAGAGTGGATTGAGCAGAAGTCTGGTTGCGGCAGGTTTGCTAAATCTCGAACTACAGTCAGTGATAGTTTCCTTGCCAGGTAGTGTGTACAGATTGGCATGAGAAAAAATTAACCGCCCCTTCGACTTCGCTCAGGACTCGCCATGGCGCAAAGTTTCGCCAAGCTCCTGGACGAAAAAGCAACCAAAAAAAAATGCCTCGCTAAGCAAGGCATCAAAAGAAATGTTATTCTGATTTAGAAAGGAAGGTCATCCATTGGTTCAGTGATATCACTGGCTGCAGGAACCTGGGTCCTTGCATTTCCTCCTGATGATTGAAATGAAGTGGATTCATTATAACCTCCAGGTCCTCCTTCAGTTCTTCCACCACCAATTAGCTGGACTGTCTGAACACGAAGCACTAACGATGCGGCATTTCTACCATCATTAGTAGTATAAGTTCTTACTTCAGGGGAACCTTCCACATAGACAGTTTTTCCTTTTACGAGGTATGGTGATATCCCTGTCCTGTCTGTCCAATATGCACACTCCACCCAAATTGTTTTGTCCTTCTGATTTCCCTGTGCATCCTTGAATTTCTCAGTATGCGCTACGTTGAAATTGATAACTGTTTTCCCATTCACATTATTCACGATGCAATCCTTACCGAGATTGCCTATAACGAGTAATTTGATCATAAAAATTCTATTTATTGTGAACAGGCAAATTACTTCATTTGGTTAGCCTGAAGCAAGATTTTTAGCACTGAATATCGGGTTCTTTTCCCCTTTTTGTTCACGTTTTCCGGCTTGGCGTTTTGGAGTTTAACCGCCAGGGCGCAATGACGCAATGTTGCGCAAAGGACTTCTCCAAGTTGGAATACATTCTTCTAGTCAGCTTTAATTTTTAGTCCAACTCAGCCGACAAAGCCGGCTGTTGTTCCTTTTTGTCTTGACACAAAAAGGAACCAAAAAAGTCAAGGCAAAACCTATCCCTCCGGAGGTTTTGCCAGGCCTGCGCACATTTAGGGTACTGACTTGGAGAGCAGACAGCACCAATGTGTTTACGTTCTTGTTGTGTGTTGGCTTGGCTGCGCCCGCGGAGCGATGGCGGCAGCCTTGATTTTTTTTGTGGGACTTTTTTGTATCAAGACAAAAAAGTCCCAAGCCCTGCCGGCAGGCAAATATATTAGAGCTAAAGAATGGGAATTCTTAGCGCTACTTTTCGTCGCGGCGCCTTTGCGGTTAAATTCTTTACCTAACGAGGTTGCCAAAAAAAATCGCGTTCATAAAAAGCTTGGTTCCACCAAGCCAAAATGCTCGAAAGTTGGGATTATTATCAATATTGATCACTCTGCCACTTCCAACAGAATTCACAAGCACCGCAGGTGCATTTCTAACAGCCTCAAGATTTTCTCTACTCACCCATCCGCTTTGCAAAGGCTTGTCCTTATAGTAAAATGGTGCTGCGAAAGGATTATTACTCTTCTCGAGAAATACTTTGTTGCTTTTAAAAAAGCTGATCGTTTTTTGCGAATAGCCGTAAGCAAGTGGATTTGTAAGATCTGCCTCGGCCACGAATATCGCCCCATTCATTTGTTGAGCCCCTTCAATCTGTTCGCGTTCAACAAAGTCTAATCGGCGCGAACTGTCCACTGCCGACTTCAATTTCTTAAATGAATTTGTGGTTACTCCATTTTGTGATAACCAGGTGACTGCCTCCTCAAGCGCTATGATAGTTCCACCATTCTGTACCCATAGTTTGAGTTTTTCCTTATTCAGATCAGGATAGGTTCCTGCAGCCATGATGATGGTCGTGTACTTAGAAAGATTCACCCTGTTAAAAACAGAAATGTCCAGATGAGTAGCAGGAATATTCATGCGCTGGTCTAACAGGTGCCAGACTTCGCCCGCATCAGTAGCTGAAACTCCAGTTCCAACCAATAAGGCTAAAGAGGGTGTGGTTACTAATTGAAATTTGCTACTTCCCAAATCACTTCCACTCGAGACATTCCCTGTGGCAAGTGAAGTAAAGTTGATTCCGTATTTATTGGAGATGGATAATAAAGTATCGTATAACTCTTTCGAATTTACAGTTTGAATTTTAACGGGGACGAGGATTGTGCCATAATCCATTTTTCTATTCTTTCCATCCAACAACATTTCAAATTCATTCGTGGCGACCTTCGCGATAATTCCTTTTGATCTTAGATCATATAAAACCGCGGGAGCATAAAACTGTTTCCAGTCAAGCAGGTAAGCATATTCAGATCTTCCTCCTGAAATTCCTCCCTTTACCTGATCTACATTAGAGAGCTTTTCACCAAGAATGTTGGTGTTGTATTGAGTGGAATTTAATTCAGAATATGGAAGACCGAATGCCAGGGGCATCGTCCAGGCAGTAATATCATAGAACAAACTGTCCTTATAAGTGAGAGTCTTGTCGAAGATCGCCTTAATCAATTTATACTGGGGCTGATTGGATGGAACAACAAAGGCAGATCCTTTATTAAAATCCATCGATCCTGCGTCAGTAGTCAGGCTTTTGAGATTTGCATTGAGAGGATACACATCAATCAAATGTCTTTTCAATATTTCAACAAAAAGACGGGTTCTGGATGGATCATTCTCATCGCCAAAAACAAAACCTTTTACTCCCGCAGTTGATGATTCAGTCATTGATCCTTTATAGAAATCACGTTGAAATGTCAGGAATTCCTTTCTCAGTGCGCGTGCACCTTCTAAAGTGGAAAGTGTTGTTACAAATTGGTTGCGGATGGTAAAAGGAAATGAAAGCAACCCATTAGAAGTTTGTTGCAAATGCCCACGAGAAGAAGCTTGTTCAAATAAAATTCCAATCGCGCCATTTACGTCAGGATAGGTTGAACCCTTTCCATAATAAAAATCATCATAGTTCTCCTTGGTAAAATAAAGTGAACCTATGCGATCAAGAAATGCAGCATGGTATTTTCCAAGTTTCGCAGTCAGTTCCTGGTTTTTATCCGGCGTTAAAGGATTTACCCTCGAGGGAACACCCGGTTGAAAGAAAAAAGTAGCATTACTTCCCTGCTCATGATGATCAGTAAGAATGTTCGGCTTCCATTGGTGAAACCATTTGAGCCGATTCTGACTTTCAACATGAACTGCCGGAAGCCAATCCCTGTTTAGGTCAAACCAATAATGGTTGAACCTTCCTCCGGGCCATACCTCACTGAATTCTCTATCGTTTGGATCGCTTACGAGATTCTTACTCTTGTGTTGGTTCACCCAGGTTGAAAATCTTTGCAAGCCATCGGGATTAAAGGACGGGTCGAAAAGAATGACAACATTATCAAGCAAATCTTCAATCTGTTTTCCTTGTCCGGCTGCCAGATAATAGGCACTCAAAAGCGATGCATTTGCTCCACTTGATTCATTTCCATGAATCGAATGACCAACCCAAACTACAATCGGCATGCGTTCGATATCCAATGAAGATGATTTTGAAGGATCTGAAAGTTGTACATGCTGTTGCCTGATCTGTTCCAGATTTTGGTGGTTGCGGGCAGATGTAATGATCAGCAATACCTGGGGTCTTCCTTCGTAAGTAAATCCCATGGTCTCCATCTTCACCCTGTCAGGGGCTGCCCCTGACAGGGCCTTCATATAATTGACCAATCTGTCGTGTGTTACATGCCATTCACCTACTTCATGATATATTATGTCCTTGGGCTTTGGAATTGCCGGGTTATAGGAAATGCTGTCCGGCAGATAATACTTGAGGTCCTGTGCCTTCAGTGAGGGTAGTACGGAAATTACCAATAGGATTAAGATCAGCTTCTTCATGTAAAATTTTAAGGTTGTAATTTGAAGGTAAAACTTCCTTAGAATTTCGGGTTTCGAGTTTGGAGTTTCGAGTTTATAAAGAGGGCCCTGCATCCATGACCTGAATTTTCCCAATTTCCCAATCCCGAGTGAAACGAGGAAACCAAATTTCAAAATTCATTGAGTATTTTTGCAGGCTTAATTAATAACAAACATGAGCAGAAACGGAAAGGTTTTGGTGGCAATGAGCGGGGGTATCGACAGTACCGTTACTGCACTTATGCTTAATGACCAGGGTTATGAAGTGGTAGGGATAACAATGAAGACCTGGGATTATGCTACCAGCGGAAGCAGCAAAAAGGAAACCGGTTGTTGTAACCTGGACAGTTTCAATGACGCAAGAATGGCTGCCGTGCAGCATGGATTCCCTCACTTTATCCTTGATATCCGCGAGGAATTTGGCGATTCCGTCATTGATAATTTCGTTGAAGAATACCTGGCAGGACGAACTCCCAATCCCTGTGTTATGTGCAACACACATATAAAGTGGCGTGCCCTTCTAAAAAGAGCGGATGCACTTGGTTGCGATTTTATTGCAACTGGACACTATGCTAAAGTTGCAAAGCATGATAACGGTAGGTTTTATTTAAGTCGCGGTTTGGATGAACTCAAAGACCAGAGCTACGTACTATGGGGTCTGCAGCAGGACCTGCTCAGCAGGACCATTCTTCCTCTGGGAACTTTTAGAAAACCAGAGATCAGACAGATGGCCCACGATTACGGATACCCCGAGCTGGCAAAGAAGAGTGAGAGTTATGAGATCTGTTTCGTTCCCGATAACGACTATCGCTCATTTCTGAGAAATAAAGTGGAAGGCCTGGAAGAAGAGGTGACCGGAGGATTTTTTGTCGACAAGACAGGAAAAATCCTTGGACCTCACAAGGGATACCCTTTCTATACAATTGGACAAAGGAAAGGGTTAGACATTGCGCTTGGAAAGCCAGCCTATGTTACCGAGATTAGGCCTGACACAAACACCGTGGTCCTGGGCGAAGAATCTGACCTGGAACAGAATGAAATGCAGGTAAATAAGATCAATTGGATCAAATATCAGGGGGTTGCGGAAGGAATGGAAGCTATCACAAGGATCCGGTATAAGGATAAGGGTAGCCATAGCAAATTATATCCTGAAGGTCAGGGAATTAAGGTTAGGTTTTTTGAAAACGCCAAGAGTATTGCACCAGGCCAAAGTGCCGTTTTTTATGAAGGGGATGATGTTATTGGCGGTGGCATAATTGAAAGAGGCAGGCTGATAGTCTAGCATTTTGCTCCAACTTTTCAAGATAGGTCACAGAAACCTTTGGCATTAAGCTAACTATGCGGGCAATATCCCCTTTCCCCCGGCGTTTTTATCAATGGCCTGAGTGCATGAATTTGTGAGAATGGTATATCAGGCTCTTTACCAATGATCAGCATTATCTATGAGAAATATTATTGCCAAATTTTCACTGCTTCTTTCCACAGCCTTCTTATTTTCCAAATGCAGTAAAGATGATGATTTCAGCTCTGCTGCTCTCGAAGATTTCATGAATCTCGGAATAGGGAAATATGTTATCTATAGGATGGATTCTACCCTGTATACAAATTTTGGTCAGACGACAACAGTAATAAAATATCAAGCGAAGGATGAAATCGATGGGGCGATTACCGATAACCTTGGTCGTCCGGGATGGAGAGTTGTGAGGTATTTGCGCGATACCCTTGGACAGGGAAGCTGGTCTCCAAATTCGACCTATTGGATAATCCCTACGAGGGAATCTGTGGAAGTGATCATCGACAATTTCAGATATCAAAAACTTAAGCTTCCTGTAAAAGATGGTTTTACCTGGAAAGGCAATTCGTTCATAAGTCTGTATTCAAGTGATCCAAATTGGGATTTCAGATATTTAGATGATTGGGATTACACCTATGAATATGTTGATCAGCCATTTGCCACCTTCGGAAATATAGTAGTTGACAGTACGATAACAGTTAACCAGCGTGATGAATTGACGGGAGTTCCTAATGATCCAAATTTTTACAGTGAAAGAAATTTCAGTACAGAAATTTATGGTAAAGGCATCGGATTGATCTACCAGGATTTTTTGCATTGGGAATATCAGCCTCCTACTGGTGGAAACCCAGGTTATAAAATAGGTTACGGCATCAGGTTGAATATGATTCAACATAATTGATGGCTGAACATTTGCTTACTTTTAGATATGCAAAGAAAATTTACCCTCACATTATTGGTTTCATTCCTTGCATTTGGATCCTATTCCCAATACACCCGCCATATTGTAGAATTTCGGGATAAGAAGGGAACCCAATTTACTTTAGCTAATCCCTCCAACTATTTATCAGCAAAAGCGATTCAAAGAAGAGCGAGTAATAATATTATTATTGATTCAACTGACCTTCCATTATCTAAAGCGTACGTAGACAGTATCGCAGCCATTCCAAATGTTACTATCCTGAACAAATCGAAATGGTTCAATCAATTATTGATAAGAACTTCTGATCCTACAGCATTGGCAAAGATCAATTCTTTTCCATTTGTGAAAACCACAACTGCAATTGCTCCAACTCCAAGATTGACAGAAGAAGTGATCTCACAGAAAATTGAGAAAGAATATCAGGTTTCCGAAGAAATATTATCAAAGATCCGTAGAGAGCAGGAAGCGTTTGAAACGAGTGGGATCAATCTTGATTATGGTAATACGTTCAACCAAATTCATATTCATGAAGGTGAGTTTCTCCATAACCTGGGATTTACCGGGAAAGGAATTACAATCGCGATCCTTGATGCAGGCTTCAGATCTTATAAGACCAATCCAGTATTTGATAGTGCGCGATTGCAGGGAAGAATATTAGGGGAATGGGATTTTGTAAATAATGAAGCGAGTGTAGTGGAAGACGATACACATGGTGCGAATTGTTTCTCCATCATAGCTTCGAACAGACCAGGTGTTCTTGTAGGCTCAGCACCTCACGCAAGCTTTTGGTTGTTCAGAACTGAAGATGTTTTTTCAGAATATCCTGTTGAAGAACAGAATTGGGTTGCAGCCGCGGAATTTGCTGATAGTGCCGGCACAGATATGATCTCCACCTCGCTGGGATATCACATGTTTGACAATCCAGCATTCAACCATACCTATCCTCAGCGCAATGGAAATTTCAGTTTGATAACACGCGCTTCAGATTTAGCGGCAAGCAAAGGAATCCTTCTCACTAATAGTGCTGGAAATGATGGAGCAAGGGCTGATGAATACAAATTTGTAGCCTGTCCAGCAGATGCTGATAGCATCCTTACGGTTGGAGCAGTAACTAATGCAGGATTAATCGCAAACTTTAGTTCCTGGGGACCAAATGGAGCAGGAAAATTAAAGCCGAATGTTGTCTCTGTTGGTCAGGGAACAATTTTCGCCACCACAACAGGTAATCCAACCGGAGGCAATGGAACTTCCTTTTCAAATCCCAATATGGCCGGATTGGTGGCATGTTTGTGGCAGGCATTTCCCGAATTTTCCAATATGGAAATCATAGATTATGTTCAGAGAAGTTCAGATAAGTTTAATACCCCGGATATTCGATATGGTTATGGATTGCCCAATTTCAGAAAAGCTTTTGAGATGTTGACTGAAGAAAGACGCGTTCGGAATATGAATAATATTTTGGGGGCAGAGTGGATCAGGGCATTTCCAGTTCCTTTCACCAAAAATCTTACCATCATTCTTAAAGCTCCCACATCTGGCAGCACGGTACTTGAGTTGACTGATGCAAAGGGAAGTCTCATTGAAGAAAAATCTATAAATGTAATTGCAGACCAGATATACAACATAAATTTCAATAAGGCTGCAGCTCTTAATCCTGGAGTATATTTTATAAAATACCTCAATGGTAAGACCAGGACAATTCTCAGAATTGTTAAGTAGAGAATATTCAATTTGAGAATAAAGCCGCGAACATTGTATCAGCCTTCATTTCATATCCCTTAAGTAATTCTATTTTCTGAAGTTTCAGCTTCGAATTGTCGAGAATGAAATTTGTTAAACTTTCATTTTCCTCTGCGAAAACTGAACAGGTTATATATAACAACATCCCCTTTTGATTAAGATGAGGGATGACATTCAGTACAATCTTCCTTTGTAACTCACTATAATATTTAATTCTTTTTTCATCGAAATAATATAGCTGCTCAGGAGTTCTGCTCCAGGTGCCGCTTCCCGTACAGGGCGCATCGCAAATGATTAGATCGAAATCTCCGATCTCTGATTTTAGAGATAAATGATCTTCCTCGTTCAGTTTAACAAGATCGATCGTTTTCGATCTATAATTCTTAATTCCTGCCCGCTCAAATCTTTTCTGAAGGTTAATTAGAATTGACTCTCTTACATCCGTTGCAGTAAGATCAATATTTGGAACGGTATCATAAGCCAGGATCGATTTACCACCACTGGCGGCGCAGCAATCCCAAATCTTCAAGCGACCAGAATTATTTTGAATTGATTTTCCTGCGAGATTTATAAATTCTCCTACTCTTTGCGAATTATAATCCTGAATAACAGCTTCCCGGTCCAGTAATAACAATTCATTGAGTCGCGCCTGATTTTGTACTGCCAAACAATCTTCATAAGGCTCCGTGAAGGCGCAGCCCGCCTTTTCGAGTTTTGATTTAACCAATTCATGATGACCTGGTCTTGTTCTTATGAATAATTCGGGTTGAACCAAGAATGACTCGCAAAACTTTTCATGATCGATTTCTTTGTTTAATTCATCTTTCCATGGAAAAATGTTTCGAATGGATTCTTCCTTATCAATCAATAGAAATTTTGATTTGGCTGGTAGTTGGATATTTTCATTCCATTCTGGTTTGAGATGATGCAGGATCTCATTTGAAGATTGCTCGCAAACAAACAAACCAACAAGTAGCCTTTCCTCAATAGGCATTTTCAAAAAAGCTTTCCCAAGACGGAAAAAGCAATAACATAAATGGCCGATCTGCCTGCGGTCAGTCGAACCCCATTTTTTGCTCTTACTGAAATAAGCTTTCAGAAAAATACTGAAGGGTTGGTCGCCTTCATATTTTTCAAGTATTTGCTTAGCTGAATTGAGGTATGAATAGTATCTGCTCAAGAAATGTATGGAGAGGTGTGAACTTAACCGCCAAGACGCGAAGGCGCAAGGCTATGCAAAGTCAATTATAATTCAAGTAAGGCCTTTACAGGATCCTTCCCAAATAAAAGCAATTCGGGATTTTCCAGTAATTCCTTTACACGAACAAGGAAGGTCACAGATTCTCGGCCGTCAATAATTCTATGATCATAGCTTAATGCCAGGTACATCATCGGCCTTGCAACGATTTGTCCGTTCACTACCATGGGACGTTCCTGGATCTTATGCATCCCAAGGATTGCACTTTGTGGAAGATTAATTATCGGGGTGCTCATGAGTGAACCAAAAACTCCACCATTGGTGATGGTAAAAGTTCCACCCTGCAATTCTTCCATTGTGAGCTTATTGTCTTTTGCTTTCGTCGCCAACTCAATAACCTTCTTTTCAATTTCGGCCATGCTGAGGCTCTCGACATTTCGGATTACGGGAACAGTTAGTCCCCGCGGAGTTGAAACTGCAATAGATATATCTGTATAATCATGATATACCAGTTGGTCTCCGTCAATATATGCGTTCACCGCTGGCCATTCGTGGAGCGCAATAGAGCATGCCTTTGCAAAAAAGCTCATGAAGCCCAGACCAACACCATGTATTTCTTTGAATTTGTCCTTGAATTTTGTGCGGATATCCATGATACGACCCATGTCCACCTCGTTGAAGGTGGTGAGCATGGCTGTTGTATTCTTTGCCTCAACCAATCGACGTGAAATAGTCTTCCGCAGTTGGCTCATCTTTTCCTTTCTTTCCTCGCGACTAAACAATGGTTTGGAACTTACCTTACCTGGTTGGCTGAGTGCCTGCATCACATCCTGTTTCATGATGCGGCCGTTTGATCCCGTAGGCTGAATAGTTTTAGGGTCCACCTTTTGTTCTGCAATCATTGCTGCAGCAACGGGAGTAGCCTTCACGTCATTATTTGCCGGAACAACATGTACCGCAGATTTTTCAGCTGCATTTGCATGAGGCGGTTTGACTTCTTCAACTTTATTTGATTGGGCTTTTTCTTCCTGCGGTTTACTCTCTTTTTTCTCTTCTTTTGGTTTTTCTGGCTTGGCGGCAGTTTCATCAATGGTTGCCAATAGATCACCAATTTTCAAAGTATCCCCTTCCTGCACCATCGGTTTAAAAATTCCGGCCTTCTCCGCATTAACTTCAAAAGTAGCTTTCTCACTTTCCAATTCAGCGAGCACTTCATCGCGATCAACAAAATCGCCATCCTTCTTCACCCATTTCAGCAAAGTGACTTCACTAATAGATTCGCCAACTGTTGGTACTTTGATTTCAACCATTCTTTGACTTTGTTATAAGTTACTGATCAGAATCCAGGATATAAGATCACAAATAAAACTTCTTTTTGTTTCCTACACTTCTATATTGAAAAAGCAGTGTCAATAATTTCAAGTTGTTCCTGGGCGTGCACTTTTGCGAAGCCTGTAGCAGGAGAAGCACTTGGCTGCCTGCTTATCACTCCGTAATTGATAGTCTTCAGGTTCATTTGAAGGTAAGAAGCTGCACCCATATTCAATGGTTCTTCCTGAACCCAAAACCAGGTTGCACGACTGTATTTCTTATAAAGATTTTCCAATTGCTTTATTGGTAAAGGATATAATTGTTCCACCCGAATGATTGCTGTATCCCTGATGCCATCTTTTTGCTGCCTCTCCGCGAGATCAAAATAAATTTTTCCGCTGCAAAACAAAACCTTCTTGACAGCATTTGCATCCTGAATAGTTGGATCATCAATCAGCTCCTTAAACCTTCCGTTCGTGAATTCCTGCATCTTAGAATAGCTGCCCGGATGGCGGAGGTTTGCTTTCGGAGAAAAAATAATAAGTGGCTTACGGAATGGCCAGGACATTTGCCTTCTCAGGCAATGAAACAAATTAGACGAGGTGGTCACATTCGTAGCAACCATATTCAATTCCGCGCAAGCTTGAAGAAAACGCTCCATTCTGCCGCTACTATGTTCCGGCCCCTGCCCTTCAAAACCATGAGGAAGCAACATTACAAGTCCATCCATCCTGTTCCATTTCTGTTCTCCACTACTGATGAACTGATCAATGATTATCTGACCGCCATTCACGAAATCGCCAAACTGTGCCTCCCATAATACAAGAGAATTAGGGGTAGCAAGCGCATATCCATATTCAAATCCAAGTACGCCGTATTCACTCAGGAGTGAATTATATATTCTGAATTTTCCTTTGGCATCAGGAATTCTGCTTAACCTATCGTAAGCTTCATCAGTATTCTCATCTCTGAGAATTGCATGACGATGACTGAAGGTTCCTCTTTGAACATCCTGTCCACTCATTCTTACGTCCTTGCCTTCAGCAAGCAAACTTCCATAAGACATTAATTCAGCCGTAGCCCAATCAACCAACTGTTCTTCATTAAAGAGCTTGATCTTATCCTGAAGCAATTTTTCAACCTTTCTTAGAGGCTTGAACTTGGTTGGCCATTGCATAATGGCGTCAAATATTTTTTTGAATTCCTCTTCGCTTATTGCTGTAACAGGAGATTCGTCAAAATCCTCTTCTTTCGCTCTCCTAAGACTTTTCCACCATAATTCAGGCTGCTGATAATGATATGGCAATGGATTTTGCTTCACTTCGTCCAATCGTTCCTGCAGATCTCCCCAGAATTTCTTTTCCATTTCCTGCGCCAATTCTTTTGCATCGGGTTCCCCGTGTTCCATCAAATAATTGGTATAAACTTCTCTGGGATTGGGGTGCTTATCGATCAATGCATACAAATGCGGCTGGGTGAATTTTGGATCATCACCTTCATTGTGACCATGTCTGCGATAGCACACCATGTCCACAAAAACATCAGAATTAAATTCCTGTCTGTAGCGCGTTGCTATCTCCGCACATTTAACCACAGCTTCAGGATCATCGCCATTTACGTGAAATACCGGTGCCTGAATTGCAGCCGCAAGAGACGTACAATAATCCGAACTGCGTGCATCATCAAAGTCAGTAGTGAACCCGATCTGGTTATTGATCACAAAATGAATGGTGCCACCAGTATAATAGCCTTTAAGATTACACATCTGTATCACTTCATAAACTATCCCCTGGCCTGCGATTGATGCATCACCATGAATAAGGATTGGAAGTATCTTATCAAAATCACTATTGTAAAGAACATCGGCCTTTGCTCTTGAAAAGCCTACAACAACTGGGTCAACAGCTTCAAGATGCGAAGGATTAGGCATTAACTTTAAGTGAATTGTTTTACCAATGGAGGTTTCAACTTCACTTCCAAAACCAAGGTGATATTTTACATCTCCGCTTCCCATTGTCTGATCCGGAAGCGACTTGCCTTCAAATTCACTGAAGATCTGTTCATAGGTCTTGCCCATGATATTGGCCAGAATATTCAATCGGCCGCGATGCGCCATCCCAATCACCACTTCATGTACCTCATTTTCAGACGCGGTATTAATTATCGCGTCAAGCGCTGCAATTGCAGTCTCACCACCTTCCAACGAAAATCTCTTTTGACCCACATATTTCGTGTGAAGGAATTTTTCAAACATTACCCCCTGATTCAATTTTTCAAGTGCGCGCTTTCTTTTTTCAAGCGGGAGTTGCTTCGTGAAATTTTTCTCTACTTCTGTTGTGATCCAATCGATCTTTTTCTGATCGCTGATATACTTAAATTCAATCCCTACATGCGAGGCATAGGTCTTCTTAAGGAAATCGATGATATTCCTTAGCGAGGTAGTTCCTAAACCAATCAGGTTTCCAGCCTGGAAATTCTTGTCGAGGTCTCCCTCTGCAAACCCAAAGAATCCGAGATCAAGGTTTGCTCCTCTATCTTTTCTTTTACGGATCGGGTTGGTATCTGCAATAAGATGGCCCTTGTTGCGATACCCCAGGATCATCCTATAGGCGCTGATCTCTTTTTTCCAGTCTATGTCAGCAGGTGTTGGGGCAGATTCTGCTTTCTTTGTCTCAGCAGGGCTAACAACAGCTCCGCCATTAGAACCAGCCTTGCCACTACTAATGGCAAAGTCAAAGCCTTCAAAGAATTTCTTTAGCTCAGGATCAACACTATTAGGATCCTTAACATAATCCTGATAAAGACCTTCAATAAAAGAGGGGTGGGAACTGGTGATATACGAAAAATCTTTCATTGGCTCGATTTCACATTCAGTTGGGCAGCAAATATCGCTTTAAAATCGGAAAATTAAGGCTGAAGAACGATTTGCATAGATTCGCTTTCAGTAGTTTATGGCAATCCTAGCCTATTTGCCTACAGAATGTTAAACGGCTTTAGGAACCTCGCTCATAAAAGAAGGCTTAATTTTTGGAACTTAAAGGCCTTGGGCTTACCTTTGCCGTCCTAAAATTTTTAGATTCATGGCCAATCACCAAGCTACCAAAAAGGATGTTCGTCAGGCAACTAAGCGCAGAGAAAGGAATAAATATTACGGAAAAACTACTCGTAATGCTATTCGTGACCTTAGGGAAATAAAGGATAAAAAAGAAGCTGGTGAAAAGTTCCCGGTTGTTGAGTCTATGATTGATAAGCTCGCAAAAAGAGGAATTATTCATAAGAATAAGGCTGCTAACCTCAAGAGAAAGCTAGCCAAGAAGGTTAATACTACCGCCTAGTCACATTTAATATATAATAAAATTGAAGCACCTCTTATGGAGGTGCTTTTTTTTGGAGGAATTTTACCGCAAAGAAACAAAGGCGCAAAGAGACGCCAGGGTCCCTTGCGCAACCTTGCGTCCTTGCGGTTAAACCCTTTCTACAGAGTCTCTCTACTATTCTACTCTAATTCCAATCCCAAATTCCTATTCAACAATGCAACATTCAAACATCAAACATTCAAACAATCAAACTCTCTTTTGTAAATTCCCGCATCAACCCATGAACATGCATAAAATTCTGCTTCTTTTTTTCGTTGGCATCTCATTTCAACTTCATGCCCAGCCCCACCTAACTGAATTCGAACGCTCAAAGGGAACGGCTTCACCAGCGTATCATGAGATCATTGATTGGTGGCAAAAGCTTGATAGGGATTTTGCCGAAGTGACAATGAAATCCATGGGGCCTTCAGATGCTGGTTTTCCACTGCATCTTATTACAGTTTCAACAGATAAGGATTTCAATTTTGAGAGTTTGCGCAGGAAAAACAAGAGAATTATTCTCATCAACAATGGTATTCATCCCGGTGAACCTGATGGGATTGATGCAAGCATGTTACTTGTTCGTGACATCGTAACTAAAAAATATAAACTTCCGTCAAATGTTGTTCTTGCAATCATCCCTGTTTATAATATCGGGGGTTGCCTGAACAGGAGCCCATACTATCGGGTTGATCAGGACGGTCCAGTGGAGAAAGGATTCAGAGGCAATTCCCAAAACCTTGACCTCAACCGTGATTTCATTAAATCAGATTCTAAAGAAGCAAGATCATTCGCCGAAATATTTCACCTGACAGAGCCTGATGTTTTTGTAGATAATCACGTGAGCAATGGGGCCGACTACCAGCATATCATGACCCTCCTGGTTTCGCAACATAATAAACTGGGCGGACCAATGGGTGAATACATGAACAGGATTTTTGAGCCCGCTCTTTATCCCCTAATGAAAGCAAAGGGTTTTGATATGGTGCAGTACGTACACCATTATGGAGATTCAGTTGAGAATGGATGGGCACAATATTGGGATTCCCCTCGTTATAGTAGTGGTTACGCAACCCTCTGGCATAGTTTCGCCTTTGTTCCTGAAACTCATATGCTGAAACCATATGATCAGCGGGTAAAATCTACCTATGCCCTGATGCAATCCTTTATTGAATTTACTTCTGCCAATAGTGAGGCAATAAAAAAAGCAAGGGATGATCAAAAGCTGATGTCAAAGACTGCAACAAATTTTCCGATCAGTTGGGCACATGACAGAACAAAATTTACAGAGATTAACTTTAAAGGATACGAATCAGGCAGAAAGCCAAGCGCAGTGTCCAATTTGCCCAGACTATACTATGACCGAAACAAACCTTATGAGAGAAAGGTGAAATTCTATAATCAATACAATCCGAAAACTATTGTTACCAAACCTTCTGCCTATATCATTCCTCAAGGCTGGTGGCAGGTAATAGATCTTTTGAAAACAAATAAGGTGCGTATGCGTCAATTCAGCAAGGACACTGCAATTGAAGTTGAAATCTATCGCATCGAAGATTACAGGTCCTCAGCTCGGCCTTACGAAAGTCATCACCTTAATAGTGACGTAAAGCTTAGTTCTATTATTCGAAGTATTCAATTCAGAAAAGGTGATTATTTTATTCCTTTCGATCAGCCTGCAAGCAGGTTCCTGATTGAAACACTGGAGCCCCAGGCGGAGGATAGTTATTTCAGCTGGAATTTTTTTGATGGCATACTTGGACAGAAAGAGGGAATTTCAGAATACGTATTCGAAGATCGTGCGGCGGAATTCCTCAAAAAAAATCCTGATATTCAATTGAAACTTAATTCAAGAATTGGGAGCGACACGGCTTTTGCAAAAAGTGCGAGAGCACAATTGAATTTTATATATCAGAATTCTCCATATTTTGAACCTGATTTTTTGAAATATCCTGTTTATCGTGTAATAAAATAAGTGATGCGATTAATTCTCCTTATTCTTTTAATAATTCACTCAAGTGTTTCATTTGCCCAGAAAAGTGATACACTTCGGAAATTTCTCGATGAAAAACTTTCATTTACCAACAGATCCAAGGCAATCTATCCTGCACTGGCAACGAAGATCGAAAATGACTGGGTACTTTATTCATCCTACCCAGATACCAACCTCTTATTGAAAATGTGGTTTAAGGATAAACAACTCACCATCAAAAGCGGTCCCTATACTTTATATTATCCCAAGAAAGTCAAGGCTGTTCAAGGTTATTATCACAACAATCAGCAGGTGGGGTTATGGAGATACTGGTATAAGAATGGCCAATTGAAAGATTCCGGTAATATTCAAAATGAAAATCCAGTTGGAACATGGTACTCCTGGTATGAAAATGGAAATTTCATGGCTATTGGCGAGTATGCAAAAGCTGATTCTAATCTAATCCCATCCACAATACCAAAATCCGTAGAGGTTACGAGCCTGATCCCCTCCACGGAATTAGTGGGAACAAGGAACGGCAGATGGATCTTCTATCATGAGAATGGAATACAAATGGATTCTGGGGCCTACAAGGATAATTGGAGAACAGGTCTCTGGAAAACCTGGTATCAAAACGGGCAAATGGAGGCAATGGGTTCATTTGAAGAGGGCCTGATGGAAGGTGAATGGGTGTGGTACAGGGAAAATGGCAAACAATGCACAAAAGAGTTTTATAAGAAGAATAAACTTGTGAGTATTGAATGTTTTGATGAAGAAGGAAATTTTTCAGGTGATTATTGCAGCATTCTTAAACCTCCATATCCTATTGGTGATTTCAACGACTTTCAGGCTTACATGCTTGATAATATCATTCTTCCAAAAGAGCTAACTGGAAAAGAACTGAAGGGTGTCGTGAAAATAAGTTGTCTTGTGGGCAAGGAAGGAAAATTAAAAACCATCAAGGCAGAATCTCCTTATGCTGCTCTCAACAAAGAAGTAGAAAGATTTTTTAATACGCTTTCTAACTGGTCGCCTGCAATCACACACAACAGGTTGATAGATTATACAATGGAATATGAGATTAAGCTGTAGGCTTTTTCAAGTTTTAACCGCCAGGGCGCCAAGGCGTAAAGTTTCGCGAGGATATGTTCTTATATTTTCTGACTTCTGACAGCTGACCTCGGACTTCTATCTTTGATAAGGTGACTTCTTAAAATAATTACCGGGATGAGTATTAGTGGAGCATATGATGGCAAATGGGAAAAACGCTGGCATCCGCTTCGAAGAGAGTGGGTTGTTTATTCCGCGCATAGGAATAACAGGCCCTGGAATTTTTCACTACACCAACAAACCCTTTCTGAATCCAGCTATGAACCTGATTGCTATCTATGCCCCCGAAACAAACGCGTAAGTGGAATCACGAATCCTGATTACTCTGGTGTTTACATTTTTGAAAACGACCATCCCGTAGTTGGATTGAATGCACCGGAAATAATTTCTTCCCTTTCTAATTTGCATGATGGCCTTTACAGAACTGAAAAGGCAGTAGGAATTTCGAAAGTTGTTTGCTACGATCCCAGGCATAATATAACTATGTCGGATATGGAGGTTGAGCAGGTAGCCAATGTTTTCCGGGCTTTGCGCGATGAGATGCTTTTCTTTCAGAAGCATGAAGTGATCAAATCAGTTTTGATCTTTGAGAATAAGGGGGAGATAGTGGGAGTTTCCAATCCTCATCCACACTGCCAGATCTATGCTTCTGATTTCATATTTACATTGTTCGAAAATGAATTAAATGCCGCAAGAGTATATAACAAAGCAAAAAAGCGAAACATCTTCAGTGATATTATTCAAGCAGAACAGAAGGATGAAAAAAGAATAATTGCCGAAAATGATCATGCCCTTGCCTTTATTCCCTTTTTTGCGAGGTTCGCATATGAAACCTATATATTCCCTAAACGCAAGCATGCTACACTGTGTACAATGAGTGATGAAGAGCTTCTTGGACTTGCTTCTATCTTCAGGACCGTCACAAAAAAATTCGATATTAATTTCAATATGAGTTTTCCGTACATTCTAGTGTTTGCGCAGGCACCAGTGGATGGTAATGATTATGACGACTACCATATGCATATAATCATTTGTCCGCCCTTGCGTCAACCTGGATTAAGGAAATTTCTTGCAGGCCCCGAAACCGGCGCTGACACCTTCATGGCTGATACCATGCCTGAAGAAAAAGCTGCGGAATTGAGGAAGATTCAATTATGACAGAATTAGAAAACAATGATCCCTGGCATTCCGGCCTCGCTCCCGGCCGACTTGACGTCATGGGTGGCATTGCAGATTATAGTGGCAGCTTACTATTACAAATGCCTATCAGGGAAACTACAAAAGTGGAGATTCAAGGGCGCACGGATAATATTTTTCATCTTCAGACATCCATAAACCTAACTTCTATTCTTGAGTTTGAGGTGAACTTCAAAGATCTTTCAGGGAAGAATTTGGTTGAGGCGGGAAAATATCTTGATTCAATCCCAAATGGCGATTGGGCATCTTATGTGATCGGATGCTTTCTACTAATGAAGCAAGAAAAAGATCTTGCCATAACTGGTGCAAATATTCGCATTACTACAGACATACCACCAGGAAAAGGAGTTTCTTCTTCTGCAGCCATTGAAGTTGCTACCATGCATGCCATCTGTAAAATGTCCGGATTAAGACTTCAGGAAAATGAATTGCCGGTCCTTTCTCAGAAAGTCGAAAATGAAGTTGTAGGAGCTGCATGTGGATTGATGGACCAGCTTGCAGTTCATTTCGGACAAAAAAATAAATTGCTTCCGATCATTTGCCAGCCTGTGAATGTTCTTGAACCCATTTCCATACCTGCCGTTATTGAATTTTGCGGAATCGATAGTGGAGTTCGTCATGCTGTTGGTGGAGCTTCATATGGAGATGTAAGAACTGCAGCATTCATGGGTTATACTATCATCGCGATGATGGAAGGAATTGACAAAGCATCTCTAGAAAATGCAAGAGTATCAGGCGAAATTTCTTCCTTACCATATGGAGGCTATCTTGCTAATATTCCGGTAAAATTATTCGTGGAAAAATATGCAAAGGCTTTACCGGTGAAAATTTCAGGAAAGGATTTTTTGAATCGATACGCTGGATCTATTGACAGAGCCACTGTTATTAATCAGGAAACAGAATATAGAGTATTGGCTTGCACGCAACATCCAGTTTATGAAAATGAACGAGTGAACCGCTTTAGCGATTTGCTTCAGCAATTGAATTTGAATCAGGATGCGGAAGAGATTTTTATCGAACTGGGAAGATTGATGTTAGGTTCTCATGAAAGTTATTCGGCCGTTGGACTTGGCAATCCCTCTACCGATGAAATACTTAATGAAGTAATGACACTTGGCCCTTCCTCAGGCTTATATGGCGGAAGGATCAGCGGCGGCGGCAATGGCGGCACCGTTGCAATTTTATGCAGCAGTGGAAAGGGAATTGCGGCAGCAAAAGAGGTTCATAGGAAGTTCCAGATCAAGTACGGAAAAGCTCTGCATTTTTTTACAGGCAGCAGTAATGGAGCAAGGTATCTAAATGAGTAGGCCCTGATAAATTTGAAAATTTGAAAATTTGAAAATATTAAGAATAGTCATTGTTCTCAATTCAAACTCTCAAACATTCAAACAATCAAACATTCAAACTTTCGAACTCTCAAACCTTCTTTACTGCTTCACTATTATAGTTCCCGCTCCATGATATGAATGATACTCCCCATTGTACATCGCATCAGCACTCACAGGACCCATTCGATAGGTACCAGGAGAAACAGCACGCACTGCATAATAATATACCTGGGTAGTATTAGTGAGATCAACAAAAAGGTTGATCCTGTCATCCCGAACATCCAATGAAGTTGGTGTGCTCGCATTAGTGATCCAATCCATGCCTGGAATTTCCTTGGTTCTTGGATTTTCAATTTCAAATCCTGCAGGCAAAAGATCGCTTATTGCGATATTATACACAGGACCGGAGTAAGTTTTCTCAAGTGTGATTCTCACAATGATCAAATCATTCTGGTCAAATGTATTCGTTGATATCATTGAACCTCTACGGTCGAAGAACTGTCTTCTCACCTTAATATAGTTATCCTCTTCTTTATATGCGCCACTTGAACTAATGCCTTCACTCTCCCAGAAATAATAAACTCGTCCCTCACCTTTTGTTACGAACTCTACATCATTTCCCTTTAATTCTTTGTCTATAAGCCTAAGCGTATTCCCGCTAAAACTTCCCACTGTTTTGCCATTCACCTTTACTTCTCCCATAGCTGTTGATTTATTTGCAGCCCTTGCCATTTTGCCGATTCCGAGGAAACCAAATGCTGCCTCCTGCGTACTAAACCAATAACGCTGTTTCAATTTATCTGCTACATGCTTGGCCATAACTGGGATCTGCGCATTTGCAGGATCAACATCCAGAAGCGCGTTAAGAGAAATTGCTTCATCCCGAATGTCAGAATAAAAGCTGCCTCCTGTTTGTGCTACTGAAACTTCTCCACTGAACGAGGTGGGAAGTAATTCCTGAAATTGTTTTTTGTCTCCGGCAATTGCATATGCGGCCGATAAGAGATATTTTGAATCCAGGCTGAGCAATTGCGAGTTCGCCTTATAATAATTCATCGAACTCACTTGCTGCTTTCCAGCCAGCGCAAGTACATATAGACTATACGCCACTTCCTTGGGTGCAATCTTTTTCTGTTGATTTTGATTATAGTAGTAATTGATGGTTTCCCGGTTTCTTAATTTATTGATCAGATATGTAAATACCGATTGAATGGTTTTATCATCAATATCAAACCCGGCTTTCTTGGCTTCCCAAAGAAAATGCGCTGCGTAGGCAGACACCCACCAATGTTCTTCTCCTTCTCCATCCCAGAGAGTGATTGCTCCGTTGTAGAGTTGTCTGAGTTTTATTCTCCTTATAGCTTCCTGGACATTGGCAATAGACGCCTGTTTGTATCCCTTCAATTGTACCAGTTCAGACAGATCGCTGAAATATAATTGAGGAAAGGCTGAAGAAATGGTTTGTTCCGTACAACCATACGGATATCGCACAAGATAGCTCAGCTGCTTGCCAAGTTCTATTGCTGGCGATTTACTTATTACGAGGTGATACTCCGCGCTACCAGGCATGAAATCAGATGTACCAATTCTAATTTTCTGATTGCCGCCGCCCGCAACAGAACCGCTGCCAGTCATTTTTTGAAGTCCCGATGCAGGGCGAATGCTGATCTCCGTTTCCTCATTAAATTTTTCACCAAGCGCCTGCACCTCAACATTCACCTTCCCTACAGAGATAGTAGGCGATGCTACTAATTGAAATACTGCACGATTTTCACTATTCGGTTTAAGACTTACGCTCTGAGTTTTACTTCCAATCAATTTCAATGGACCAGATAAGGTAATACTTGTGTTTGCAGTCGCGGCCTTGCTTGTTGTATTAGTTAAAGTAACAGGTACTGAAACAGTATCTCCCGGACTCAGGAACCGTGGTAGTGCGCTGCTAAGAACAATTGGATCGGCAACCGTAACTGCAGATTCTCCGGAACCAAAATTTTCATTCTTATATGCCACTACCATAAGTCGTACCTGCCCACTGAATTGTGGAATATCAAATTCAAATGTTGCCTCACCTCCACCATCGGTTTGCTTGATCCCGCTCCAGTAGGAAATAACTTTCACTCGCTTTGCAGGCATGGGATTCACGCGTTTTTGCATATCGCTTCCATCACCACCTGTACTACTTAGTCTTGCCTTGATCTCCGGAAACAAAAGAGGATACATATCAAAAGCATTCACTTCTAATGCGCGGTTTGCATAAAAATATCCATACGGATCAGGAGTTTTGAAATCCGTAACCTGTAATACTCCATTGTCAACAGCCGCCAGGGTAACATAGCTGTTGGGTTCAGCCTTCACTTTTATTTTTTGATGTGATCTTGATCTCACCGAAGCGGGAGTTATTATCTCTACAGGAATTTTTCGCTTTTTCTCTTCCACCCTGATCCTTTGAAAGCCATGAGCTACCGTGAGTGGAATATCACTTACGTCGTGTGGTTTGATCAAAGAAGCAGTGACATAAACATTTGGAAGATGTTCCTCTGTTAGCTTGAGATCAATAGTGGCCGAACGCTTCTCCACATTTACATACTGATGCGAGATAACTTTATCTTTTTCGATGGTCACCAGCATGCGGCCGCTGAATGGAGTTTTGAATAAGATCTTCGCGCTTTCGCCTGACAAATAAGTTGACTTATCAAGTTCTATATCAATATTTCCTTCAGTATTAACTTCAAATGAAGAGGCCTCACCGCCCCACCAACCATAGCTCCAAAAGCTCTTACTCACATATGTACTTGCACCTGCTATCGAAACCCGAACCTCGTATTCGCCGGGTGAACGGGGAACAAAAGGAAAGAATGAATTTTCACCAGTAATTGTAATTGTCTGTGTGCTGAGAATCTTGTCTTGCTTTTGCGATTCATATCTAAAGTAATCTCCATTCTTCGTGAGTACTGTCCGGTATTCGTGTTTGATCACTTCAACTTTTGCCTGAGCACTGACTGCTTGCTGCGACTTGTTCACTGCGATCAGTGGGAATCGAACTGCCTGGTTAAGGGGATAATACCAATATCCATCATCTGAAATGCCGAAGAAGACATTCTGAGTGAAAATATCTGCGCTTGTGCTTCGACTAACAGGCCGGCCAGTTTCATCAAATACTGTAGCATAAAAAGTTCCCTGGAGAATTCCCAGATTCCTGTAAATGGCTGGAACTTCAAAGGTTTCAACGGCATTGCCGTTTTCATCTGTTTTTCCTTCCCTAAGAACATTGTCGCTAAATGAACTCTTGTTGCTCAACCCAAAATCATAATTGGGATAATTCTTTGCGGAGAAAGGCTTTTGTTTTATCTGAATCTCACATTCATAATTCCTTAATGCAGCTGGAGGGCCAAAAAAATTCACAGCGTTGATTGTTAGCGTTGTCTTTTCAGTTGGCTGAAGTGATTCTTTGCTCAGTTTTGCTGATACCTTGATCCTGTCTGGGACAAATTCCTCGATATTAAAATTCCTGCTGCCCAGTAAGACCTCATTTGAAGTATATACTTCCAAAATATAACTACCGGTTATTGCAGCTATTGGAATGTCTACGTTTCCCTCCAGTGATCCCTGTGCATTCAGATTCTTTCTGAAAGTTTTGAATTCCTTTCCATTGGGTAACAAAAATTTCATTATCACTGGTAATTCTCCTGGCGACTTCCATTGTGGATCTCTAAGGATCACTGAAAAATTTACCTTCTCACCCGGACGGTAGATATCACGTTCACCATAAATGAAAGCATCAAGACCGGTTGGATTAGATCTTTTTCCATCAACCTCGAAACGGGAAGTATTTACCCTGGTGGAATTAAAAGGCAGATAACTAAAATCATTATCGGTCCTTGCTACAACCATCGCAGGCTTGAATCCTGCAAACTCTTTCCGTGTGTATTGAATTTCAGCAATACCATCAGCATTTGTACTCCCCATTCCCAACACCTGATTGTTTGAACCATATGCAACCAGGTTGACGGCATTCAAAGGAAGTGCGGATTTAATAGAATTTGCAAATACAAATATTTTATCCCTTCCTTCTTTTGCGATCAATCCAATATCTGAAAGTGAAATGAATTTGTTATCGCTTACCCAATAGTCTTCAGTTGACCTTACCCGAATATGATAAATTCCCTTAAACTCTCGCAGCTTATCCTCCAGATTAAAATTGAATAGCCTGCTTGCTCCATATTTAGTGAGACCGCGTGTGTCAACTTCCTGTTCAAAAACCACATCGCCTAGTGTTGCGTCTCCATCGCCTTCATAATAATAATCATCAGTCTGGCCACCCTTTTCAGAAGGATAATATCCATATCGCTGAGCAGCCAGGATATTGCTTTCATAAATCTTGGATACTACAAGTTTTACCTTCGCCACATTTACAATCCTCAATTCGATATTCTTTGCGCCCTGCGCAGAAAGATAGACAGCTTTATTATTTGAGAAACTGATGGAAGGTTCTAATTGTCCAAAGGCAACCTGGTTGAAATATTCTTCTTTCAATACTCCTCCAATTCTACCCTTCATTCCTTTTTGTATGATCAGGTCGTAACTTTTTTCGACATCAAAAGTTTCGGATTTCACCATAAATCCTTCATCCGTTGGCTCAACAGAGAATGTAACACCAGGATCGAGTTTGATGAATGAGCGCAGATTCTCATTTACAACAGGCTGACTGGTTTTTACATAAACAATCCCTCCGGTACCGTCATGCTCACTTTGAACATCATTTATCTGGAGTACAAATGGAGAAGGAATACCAGTTTTATTTTGAATGACTTCATTCGTCCCATTTTCTCCTCCTTCCGGCTTGAGACCCTTCTCAATCTCGATAATGGTTTCATAATCCTTGTCCTGTGGCTTGAAACCATTCAGTCGCAGGCTGATCTTTGAATCGTTTGAGGCAGTAATCAGTGAATAATCTATTGTCTTTCCTTCCACCTTGACGTCCAGTTTATCCTTCAGGCTGACCGGGTTTACTGGATAATTGAAAAAAAGATCAATTTGAGGAACTGCGGTTTTGCTTTGTTCCTCAGGAAGAACCCAGGCAGTATTACTATTATCAAGTTTTAGATCGGGGGTATGAAAACTTAAATTCTTTCCATTTTTTATAGAACCGAATTTGGAATGTGAAAGTATATCGTCCTTTAGCTTGGCCTCATAAGTTGTAGCAGGGGCAAGAGGCCTGGAAGGAGAAAAAACTAATTCGGACGGGCTCTCCCATCTGAAACGACCAGGAATTTTAGGCTCAAAAGAAATGTATTCTGTAGAATCCCATTTGTCCAGCAATGAGTCTCCAACCAACGAATTATCGAACCTGAAAACAAGGTTGGCCAATTGAGGAACTTCATCCTTTGCATTGGTATATTCAAGGCTGATCGTTTTACGATTGCAGGCGATCAGAAAAATCATCAATCCAGGCAGCACAAAGGCCAGAAGGGATTTGATACGCATATGGGGTTGTTGTGGGTATATGAATGAATGTGTTAAAGTACTAATTGGTGGAAAATTCCCTGAAAGAATATTTTCACATGAAAACAGGAGCATATTTTGAAGGAGCTAGGGAGGCAGACTCGATGAGTCCATAAAGATAGGTGTTACCTAAATTTACATTTACAGTTTACCTTTTGCCTGATTCCCTTGATAAGAATTAGTTAATTAAGCCAATTCGAATTTTGAGTGGCTTCATGGATAAGACCTCGCGGTGCTCTACCGAATCGTGTCTCGTGAATCGTGAATCGTGAGGGAGAATCAACTTAACCGAGTTGAGGTTAATAAATTTCACTCAAATCTGCCTGGCCGGCAGGCAGGGAAGCAAATATTATTAAGCCGCAAAGATTTACAAGGCTTGGCTTCTTTGCGAGAAATTCTTAATCATAATTCATCATTTATTTGGGATTTTATGATCACCTTGTGTAGGATAATTATGATAGAATTGAACCTGCTATTGATTTCATTGTGATGAGGTCCGGAAAAATAAAGACCTTCCTGCTGCGCACCCTGAAAAGGTTTGTATTGGTTCTTGCCTTTATCTCTATTCTATTTTTTTTGCTGAACTATCTCTTCCCACTTCCAGACAGGATTGAATACTCCACCATTGTAACAGATGACAAAGGTGAAGTTGTACATGCGTTCCTTACCCGTGATCAACAATGGCGGATGAGGACTGAACTAAGTGAAATCTCGCCATTATTGAGAAAGACAATCGTCCAGAAGGAGGACCGCTATTTTTTTTCCCATCCGGGGGTCAACCCACTCGCGATGGGTCGTGCTTTGTTCCGCAATATTTTCAATTGGAAGCGCACTTCGGGTGCATCGACTATTACCATGCAGGTAGCAAGAGCTCTTGAACCAAAAAAAAGGACATACTTCAATAAGCTGATCGAGATCTTCAGGGCATTTCAACTGGAATGGAAATACGATAAAAATGAGATATTGCAGATGTATGTGAATCTACTTCCTTACGGGGGGAATATTCAAGGTGTAAAATCTGCCTCGATCCTCTATTTTGGTAAGAACCCGGATCATTTATCATTGGCAGAGATAACTGCACTTTCAATCATACCAAATCGACCATCAACGCTTGTTATTGGAAAAGCAAATGATAAAATCATCCAGGAAAGAAATCGATGGCTGAAACTCTTTGCAAAAGCAAAGGTCTTTTCAGTAAAAGAAATTGAAGATGCGTTGAATGAACCGCTGGTTGCTGTCAGGGGAATTGTGCCGAAGGAGATCCCTCATCTCGCAAATAAATTAAAAGTCCAGGGTTCAGATATCATCCACACTAATATTAATATGAATAACCAGGTAAGGATTGAGAAACTGGTTAAGGATTATGTCAGAACTATTTCATTCAAAAACATACGAAATGCCGCAATAATTGTGATCGATAACAGGTCACACAAGGTTGTAACATATATCGGTTCAGCTGATTTTGAGGACAGGGCAGACGGAGGACAGGTAAATGGTGCAGCTGCGATCAGGCAACCGGGCAGCACATTGAAGCCATTGCTTTACGGTCTTTGTTTTGACGAAGGATTACTTAGTCCTAAAAGAATGATCACAGATGTTGCCGTGAATTATGATGGTTATGCTCCTGAGAATTACGACAGGGTTTTTAATGGCTATGTGACTACCGAATACGCTCTGGAACATTCATTAAATATTCCAGCAGTAAAGGGATTGCGAATGCTTGGCAAAGACAGGTTTGTGAATGAACTTATCAGTTGTGATTTCAGGCAGGTGGCAAAAGACAGACAAAAGCTTGGTCTCTCACTCATCCTTGGCGGTTGCGGGACCACCCTGGAAGAAATGACAGCACTTTATTCCTCCTTCGCGAATGAAGGAGTATTCTATGAACCACAGCTTATATCAGACCAGTCAGTATCAAATAAAAATGGTTCGAATGATAAAAATATCCATGGCAAGAAAATACTTAGCACTGCAGCGAACTTCATGGTGAACGATATTCTTTCAAAAATTAATCGACCTGATTTCCCGCTCAACTGGCAAAGCACAGAACACCTTCCGAAGATCGCCTGGAAAACAGGTACATCGTATGGAAGAAGAGATGCCTGGAGCATTGGATATAATAAGAGATACACTGTGGGAGTATGGGTTGGAAATTTTTCAGGTGTAGGAGCTGCTGATCTAAGCGGAGCAAATATTGCGACTCCACTTTTATTCAAGATTTTCAATACCATTGATTATGATAGCGATGAAGAATGGTATAGAATGCCTGAAAATTGTGAGTTGCGATTGGTATGTTCTGAAACCGGAATGGTTCCTGCTGATCACTGTACCAATCTTATTAGTGACCTCTATATTCCTTTGATCTCATCAACAGTTAAGTGTAATAACCTTCAAGAAGTGATGATCTCAGCAGATGAGAAATATTCCTATTGTAAGGATTGTGTGCCTGAAGTTGGATATAAGAAGAAATCATATAAGGCAATCGCTCCTGAAATGCAAGCCTATTTCGAAGAAAATAATATTGCATATTCAAAAATCCCTCCTCACAATCGTGAATGCGAGGTTGTTTTTAAGGAAAATGCTCCTATCATCACTTTTCCTGTAAATGGCACAGAGTATCTGATAAGCAAAAAAGAACCGGAACCATTACAGTTAACCTGCAATACAGGAAATGATGTTCAACAAGTGTACTGGTACATCAATAATAAATTCTACAAGACCACTCCTTCCAGGAGCAGGCAATTCTTTATACCTGATGAAGGGCCTATTAAGATTTCCTGTACGGATGATAAGGGAAGGAATCGGGATATATGGATTAGGGTGAGGTATTTTTGAGTTTCGGGTTTAGAGTTTCGGGTTTAGAGTTTCGGGTTTCGGGATAATTCCGACTCACGACTCACGACTCACGATTTAGGACTAGTCAATCAACTTTCTTCACACTCCCACTGCCGTGAATACTACTACTCACTTGCCCATTCCCTTTATACTTCACATCTCCGCTCCCATTAACTTCTACATTCAGTTTTACACTTGCAAATACTGCTGCGTTTCCGCTTCCGAAGATATCCACTGTTGAAGTCTCAGACTGGAGGTCCATTGCCCGTATATCTCCACTCCCATTGATTTCACCTTTGAAATTTTTGGTTTCCCCACTGAGTATGATGTTTCCACTTCCAGTGATCTCAGCCCGTACTTCCGGTGCATTGAGGTCAGCTTTGATATCGCCACTACCTGTAGCCTCAAAAACGATGCTGACATTATTCATAAGTTTATTGCCAGTAGTGATATTTCCTGAACCAACGGTCTTAATAGTGGAGAATGAAGGGGCTGACACATGAACACGAACATCCTTTCTGTTGTCCAGCCTATACCCTTCTTTGGTTCTTATATGTAACACATCGGCTTCTACATAGGTCTCGATATAGGGAAGCAAATTTTCTTCTGCTTCTACATTCACTTTAAATCCGGAATCCTGGCTTAATACAATATCAAAAGGACCAAAGCTGCTTACGCCCCTAAAAGTAGTAGTTGACCGGTCTTCAGTCCGGACATTGCCATTGCCTTTCACTCGTTCGCCCATAGTGTATTTGCATGCTGGGATAACAACTATGGCTGCCAAAAGAATCAGAATAAGTTTTTTCATGTTTGTGAGGTTTGGGATACAAATGTTGGAATATTCAGGGATTCCCCGAAAAGAAACTCCGAAGTCGGAGGTCTGAAGTCTGAGAATGAAAAATGAAAAATGAAAAATAACTCGAAACTCCAAACCCGAAACCCTAAACCCGAAACTCTTTACCTTCGCAGCTCTATGACTGAAAAGATCCTGATCCTCGATTTCGGAAGTCAATATACACAGTTGATCGCCAGGGCTGTTCGTGAAGCAAACGTCTACTGCGAGATCATTCCCTTTCATAAGAAAATTGATATCGATCCATCGCTGAAAGGAGTTATCCTCTCTGGCTCTCCATTTTCAGTTAATGATGAAAAGGCGCCCGAGGTAGATATTAGCTTGCTCAATGCACAACTGCCTGTCCTGGGTCTTTGCTATGGAGCCCAGTTAACAGCAAAACAATATGGTGGTAGAGTTGAAAAAAGCAACAAGCGGGAATATGGCCGTGCTCTTCTTCATAAAGAAAAAGATGACCTTCTCCTGAGAGATGTAACAGAACGGTCACAGGTCTGGATGAGTCATGCTGACACGATCCTTCAATTACCTTCAGGGTTTGAACTTCTTGCAACAACTGAAAGCATCCCGGTTGCCGCATTCCGCAAGAATGGCGGGGGGCAATTATTGTATGGATTGCAGTTTCACCCCGAAGTATATCATACAGTAGAAGGAAAAAAGATCCTTCATAATTTTCTGGTGAACGTATGTCATTGTTCTCAGGATTGGACCCCAGCTCATTTTATCACTGATACAGTCGAACTGCTGAAGAAACAGATCGGCAACCGCAGGGTAATTATGGCATTAAGCGGTGGTGTGGATTCTACAGTTGCAGCAACCCTGATCGATCGTGCGATTGGTGACCGGTTGTCTGGGATCTTTGTTGATAATGGTCTCCTTCGCCAGGGAGAATTCAACCAGGTTTTGGAAACCTATAAGAAAATAGGCTTGAATGTAAGAGGGGTTGATGTAAAGGATCATTTCTACAAAGCACTGGCTGGAAAATCTGACCCGGAGGAAAAAAGAAAAACCATTGGAAAATTATTCATCGATGTTTTCCAGGATGAAGCAAAAAAAATAGATGGAATTGAATTGCTTGGACAGGGAACTATCTACCCCGACGTGATCGAAAGCGTTTCTGTACACGGGCCTTCTATGACCATAAAATCTCATCATAATGTTGGAGGTTTACCAGACATCATGCATCTTGAACTGGTTGAACCTTTGCGATTTCTTTTCAAGGATGAAGTAAGAAAAGTGGGACATGAATTGGGCATTCCAACTGAGCTTTTGCAAAGACACCCATTTCCGGGTCCAGGCCTGGCTATCAGGATCCTTGGAGAATTGACCCCGGAAAAAGTGGATCTACTACAGAAAGCAGACTACATATACATCAATGCGCTTAAGGATCATAATTTGTACAACCAGGTGTGGCAGGCTGGCGCGATTTTGTTGCCAGTGAAAAGTGTGGGTGTAATGGGTGACGAACGAACCTATGAATATACAGTTGCTTTGCGGGCGGTTACAAGTGTGGATGGGATGACAGCAGACTGGGCGCATCTCCCCTATGATTTTCTTGCTCATGTTTCGAACGAGATCATAAATAATGTAAAGGGAATTAACAGGGTGGTTTATGACATTAGCAGCAAGCCTCCTGCAACGATTGAATGGGAATAGGCGTCTTTTGACACCATAAATTGCATAGAATGATCCAACGGGTAGTTAAGTTTTTGTTTGTATTATTAGTACTAAAGTTATCATTGCCCGCTCACGCCCAGGATTCAACCAGGCAAAGATTCCAGGTAGCAATATTTACACCCTTATACCTTGACTCAGCTTTTGATGCTTCTGCCAATTATAGGTTCGAAAAATATTTTCCCAAATACATCAACCCGGGCTTAGAATTCTATGAAGGAGTTCGGCTGGCTTTGGATTCTCTTGAAAAAGAAAATGCCATGCTGGATATTTTCGTATATGATCTTAAGGCGGCCAATCAATCAGTTTCCAGGATCATTGCCAGCGAAGAATTCAGCCAGATAGATCTAATGATCGGAAATGTAAACAACCTTGAAATGATGCTGCTTGCTAACACTGCAGCCGCAAAAAAAATTCCATTCATCAATACAAATTTTCCAAATGATGGAGGCATCACTAACAACCCATATTTTGTAATTCTCAATTCTACACTCAAAACCCATAGCGAAGGAATTTACAAATTCGTTCAACGTCAATTTCCTTTGGCAGACATTGTGGTTTTCAGGAAGAAAGGCGTACAGGAAGACCGACTTCAAAACTATTTCGATACTTATGCAAAGGCCACGGCTTCTGTTCCACTCAAGTTGAAGTATGTTACTCTCGAGGATAATTTCGATTCCTCCAAACTCATGTCTTATTTGAGCAGAAACCGTGAAACAATTTGCATCGCGGGAAGTCTCGACCTGAATTTTGCATCTTCAATCTGCACAGAATTAGGAAAAATAAGTGACTACTATAATCTGAAATTGATTGGAATGCCCAACTGGGATATCTTACCTGAAATCAATAAACAAGGATTAAAAACTCTTGAGGTGATTTATAGTTCTCCTTTTTATGTCGCGAATACGAACGTTTTAGCGATTTCCATTCAGGAGCATTTCAAAAATAGATTTTATTCAAGACCATCCGATATGGTATATCGCGGATACGAGACCATGTTCCGGTTTGGGAAATTACTGATGACGCATGGCGCTTCTTTGAATTCCAATATCGGCGAGAAAAAAATTATTGTATTTAATGAACTTGACATACAACCAGTTTTTACCAACAAACAGAACCTCACCCTCGACTATTTTGAGAATAAGAAGCTCTACTTTATCAGAAAACTGAATGGAGTGGTTGCTGGAGTCAATTGATCCTCGATTATTTTCATATGCTTGAAGACTTAACCGCAAAGGCTCCAGGACGCCAAGGTTCGCGAAGGTTCCTTGGAGCAACCAAAATTTCGAAATCTCAAAATTCTAAAATTTTTTCAACCACCAAAGCTGAGCGTAGGTGGTCAAAATTGTAGTGGCTTGCTAATTGAATTCACAGATAAAGGTCTCTATTGTCCACAGGGGAAATTTTATATCGATCCCTGGAAGCCTGTTGACAAAGCTGTAATAACACATGGTCATAGCGATCATGCATACTTCGGTCACAAATCCTATCTCTGTCATACTTATACAAAGCCGATTCTTCAATTAAGATTAGGAGAAAATTCCTATCAAACGCTTGATTGGGATCAGCCAATTGAAATCAATGGGGTGCAATTAAGCATGCATCCCGCAGGACACATCATTGGATCATCACAAATCAGACTTGAGTATAGAGGGGAAGTATGGGTTGTAAGTGGAGACTATAAAACTGAAAATGATGGCATAAGTGGAGAGTTCCAGCCTATACGATGCAACACATTCATTACAGAATCAACATTTGGCTTACCTATATACAGATGGAAACCGCAATCGGTCATCTATGAAAATATCAAAGAATGGATAAGGTCAAACAGAAGTGAGAACAGGACATCAGTATTATTAGCATACAGCCTTGGTAAGGCACAACGATTATTGGAAGTTGCAGCAGAAGCAGCTGAAAATATTTTTGTTCACGGGGCTATTTTCAATACTCAGGAAGCTTTACGAAATGCAGTCCCACTCTCAACATCAAAAGGATTTCCTGAAGTAAAACGTGTCTCCCCCGAAATTTCAAAGGAGGTCTATCAACAAAGTGTAGTGATTGCTCCTCCCGGTGCTGATGGATCACCATGGATCAAAAGATTCACTCCTTATGCAGTTGGCGTTTGCAGTGGCTGGATGCAAGTAAGGGGAAATGTGAGACGAAGAAACATTGATGCAGGATTTGCTCTTAGTGATCATGCCGACTGGAACGGGTTGTTGGATTCAGTTAAATCAACAGGAGCTGAAAAAGTTTTTGTCACTCATGGATTTCAATCTGTTTTTAGTCGATACCTCAATGAGATCGGGATTCCGGCAGCAGAAGTAAAAACTGAATACGGAGAAGAAGAATCTGAACAAAAAGAAGGCACTGATGTTCTAGACGATGAGCAATTTGATAAACCTAAGGACCCTGAATAATTTATTTTAAAAAATGACGAGAGAAGTTTAGAAATAGCATGGAGAATTTTGCTGAACTGGTAAGAATATTGGGTACAACAACAAAGACCAATGAAAAGCTGGAGGCTTTATCAGATTATTTTGCCAGGGCAGACGGTAAGGATAGAGTGTGGGTCATCGCCATTTTTAGTGGAAGACGTCCTCGGAGAGCGGTCAATTCAACACAACTCAGTACATGGTGCATCGAGGCAGCTGAAATTCCTTCATGGCTGTATGTAGAGTCGTATTCAACAGTCGGGGACCTTGCCGAAACAATTGCCTTGTTATTGCCAGAGCCATCGTCCACACGGCAAGATCATACACTTTCATGGTATATCGAACAACTGATCCTGATTGAAAAACAGGACGAATCCATCAGGAAAAAATTTATCCTGGATTCTTGGATGGAGATGGATTACTCTCAAAGATTTGTTTTCAATAAACTCATCACTGGTGCTTTCCGAATCGGAGTATCGCAACAAATGATGGTAAATGCCCTTGCAAAAACTGTACGCCTCCCTGCATCAGTAATTGCGCATCGCATCAGTGGGAATTGGGATCCTTCCACTACCACATTTGAAGATCTTCTTGGAGAAAAACCAGAATTTATTGATCATTCCAAACCCTACCCTTTCTATCTTGCTTATGCATTAGAGAACGAACTAGAGTCGCTTGGCGATCCCTCTGAATGGCAGGCAGAATGGAAATGGGATGGCATCCGCGGACAGATAATTAAAAGAAATGGTGAGCTCTTTGTCTGGAGTCGTGGTGAAGAACTGATAACTGAAAAATTTCCTGAATATCATATTCTGAGAGAACTGCTACCTGAAGGAATTGCGATTGATGGAGAAGTGCTGCCATATAGAGATGGCCAGGTACTTAATTTCAACGTTCTCCAAACCAGGATCGGAAGAAAAAATGTGACCAGGAAACATCTGCAGGATGCACCCGCTGCTTTTTTTGCATATGACTTGCTTGAATGGAATGGGAACGACTTTCGCGAAAAGTCACTGACAGAAAGAAGAAATCAATTGGAAAATATTATCAATTCATACCGATCAATTAATTCAAATTTCCCAATACTCCTCTCGCCGATCGTAGAATTCGATAATTGGGAACAATTGTCAAGGGAACGTGAGCGCTCAAGAGAATTGAACAGTGAAGGCATCATGCTGAAAAGAAAAACATCGGTTTACCAGGTGGGCAGAAAAAGAGGAGATTGGTGGAAATGGAAGATAGATCCGCTGACCATCGATGCAGTAATGGTATATGCAGCAAAAGGCAGTGGCAGAAGAAGTAATTTATATACTGATTATACATTCGCAGTCAGGAATGGCGATGAACTCGTCACTTTTGCGAAGGCATATTCAGGATTAACTGACAAGGAATTCGCCCAGGTAGATTCATTTGTCAAAAGAAATTCGCTTGAGAAATTCGGACCTGTTCGAACTGTAAAACCCGAACTTGTTTTTGAGATTGCATTTGAAGGAATAGCAGCATCCAATCGACATAAGTCTGGCGTAGCCTTGCGCTTCCCAAGGATGCATCGCTGGAGGAAAGACAAATCGGTAGATCAAATCAATACACTGGAAGATTTAAAAAAGATGTTGGAGATTTATGGCAAGTGAGATTGATATCATGAAAGTACAATCCGTCACCGATTCACCAGGATATGAAATAATTAATACCTGGCTCGCCCAACATAATAGATACCCATTTAAATTCCAGGAAGAAACCTGGCAGGCCATTCATGAAGGCAAAAGTGGATTGGTAAATGCCCCAACTGGTTGTGGAAAAACTTTCTCTGTTTTTCTGGGTTCACTTATCAAGTACATCAATTTCAATCCTAACAATTATCGAACAAAGAAAAAAAATGGACTTCAACTGCTTTGGGTTACTCCATTGAGGGCGTTGGCTAAGGATATTGGAAGAGCGATGGAGGAGGTCATTTCTCAACTCGGGATGGCCTGGGAAATAGGCATCAGAAATGGTGATACAGATATCAGTGAAAGGCAACGACAGAAGAGGCAGATGCCCGAAGTTCTCATAATCACTCCTGAAAGTCTTCATCTTCTTCTCGGTCAAAAAGGGTATCCTGAGCTTTTCCGAAACCTAAAAATTATTGCAGTTGATGAGTGGCACGAGTTGCTTGGGAGTAAAAGAGGAGTACAGGTTGAATTGGCAATCTCAAGAATAGTCGGTCTATCAATATCTCAATTCAAAGAAGAATCAATTTCACTTTCTGTTTGGGGAATCAGTGCAACTATTGGAAATCTTGTGCAGGCTGAAGAAGTATTATTATCCTCCCTTGTCGTAAACAGAAAGATTACTCCTGTGATGATCAGAGCTGACTTGAACAAGAAGATAGAGGTGGAATCAATTATACCTGATGAAATTGAAAAATATCCCTGGGCGGGTCATTTAGGAATAAAACTGGCTGAAAAAGTTTTGCCGATAATTCATGAGAGCACTACTACATTAATCTTTATCAATACAAGAGGAATGAGTGAGCAATGGTATCAGAAATTGCTCGACATAGCTTCTGATCTTGCAGGGGCCCTCGCTTTACATCATGGAAGTATTGAGCCCGAACTTCGAATATGGGTAGAAGAGGCCTTGCATGAAGCGAAATTGAAGGCTGTGGTTTGCACCTCCAGTCTGGATTTAGGAGTAGACTTCCGTTCAGTTGAAACCGTTATCCAGGTAGGATCTCCAAAGGGTGTTGCAAGGTTTCTTCAGCGTGCGGGAAGAAGTGGTCATAGTCCTGATGCAGTCAGTAAAATATTTTTTCTGCCAACACATTCACTTGAGTTGGTTGAAGCTGCAGCATTGAAGTCTGCCATATCAGAAAATCTGATCGAAAGTCGCGAACCAATGGTTCTTTGCTTCGATGTATTGATTCAATATTTAGGAACGCTTGCCATATCGGATGGATTTAGAAGCGATCAGATTTTTGAGGAGATAAAATCAACATATTGTTATCAGGAAATAACAGCTGATGAATGGCAACGCATTCTTTATTTTCTGACATCAGGCGGGACTGCCTTGCAGCAATATGATGAATTCAAAAAAGTTGAAGTGATCGATGGACTCTTCAAAGTGAATAGCCGTCGCGTTGCAATGCGGCATCGGATGCATATCGGAACCATTGTTAGCGATCCGATGTTGAAAGTGAAATTTATGTCTGGGGGATATATCGGCGTTATCGAGGAAGGATTTATTTCGCGGCTCGAACCTGGAAATGTATTTACCCTTGCAGGCAGGCAGCTGGAATTAGTTATGATCAAAGACATGACAGTCATCGTAAAAAAATCCAATGCGAAAAAATCAATTGTTCCAAGCTGGCAGGGTGGAAGAGTTCCTTTAAGTGCAAAACTTGGTAAAAAATTGAGAGAGGCATTTAACCGTGCTCTAAAACCTGGCCCGGATGAAAATGAACTTGTTGCCCTTCGTCCTTTATTTGAATTGCAGAACCATTTGTCTGTCGTGCCAAAAGCAAACGAGCTGCTGATCGAACAAATTGAAACAAAAGATGGCTTTCATCTTTTTGTTTTTCCATTTGAAGGAAGACTTGTTCATGAAGCCATGGCCGCTGTATTAGGATATAGGATCAGTCGCATCACTCCTATTACTTTTTCATTCGCGATGAATGATTATGGTTTTGAACTTTTAAGCGACCAGCCCATTCCTGTGGACGACAGTAATGTCTATGAGCTTTTCAGTCCGGAAAATCTCTATGAGGATATTCAGCGAAGTGTGAACTCTACAGAAATGGCGAGGAGAAAATTCAGGGATATTGCAGTCATAGGTGGATTGATCTTCCAGGGATATCCTGGTGAACAAAAAAAAGCCAGGCATTTGCAGGCGTCCGCTTCTCTTTTATTCAATGTATTCAATGAATATGATCCCGACAACTTGTTACTCCGACAAGCTTACCAGGAAGTATTTTATCAGCAAATGGAAGAAGTCCGATTAAGAAATATGTTGGAAAGGATTCAGGAATCCAGGATCGTCATCACATACCCTGAGAAGTTGACACCATTCTGTTTCCCAATCAAAGTGGATAGCATGAGAGAAAATCTCTCCTCTGAAAAACTGGAAGATAGAATTAAGAGGATGCAAACACAGTTAAAGGCATGAGTGATGAATTGTTTAACCGCCAAGGCGCCAGGACGCAAAGGACGCAAGGCTTGGCGTAACCTTGCGCCTTAGCGTCTTTGCGGTTAATTTAATGTTCATGTAGTATAAGCGACACTAGATGTAAAAAAAACCAACAGGAAACTCCAACCCATAATTTTACATCCATAATCAAAGTCAATGAGAAAAAAGATTCTCCTGATAGTGCTGGCAATATTCGTGATCATTCAATTTATTCGTCCGGCCAGGAACAAATCTTCCCATATATCTGCGAATGACCTAAGCAAACATTATGAAGTACCTGCTCATGTTAAAAAGATCCTGGAAGTGTCCTGTAATGATTGCCATAGTAACAATACAGTTTATCCATGGTACACCAATATTCAGCCGGCTGGCTGGTGGATGCAATGGCATGTAAATGATGGGAAAGGGCATTTGAACTTTTCTGAATTTGCTGCCTATACTCCAAAGAGACAACATCATAAATTGGAGGAAACAATAGATCTGCTCGAGAGGAACCAAATGCCTTTGGACAGCTATTTGTGGATGCATAAGGATGCTGCTCTCAGTTCAGAGCAAAAGGAGATACTGATCATCTGGGCCAAAACATTAATGAATAAAATTGCTTCGGAAAATAATCTTGCCGCAGAGCCATCGAAAAAGTAGTCTCGACACTTACCTTTAGCGTTCTAATAATTATTTGTGCAAACCCCTTTGAGACACGAGATTCATCAGCAAAATTTTTGGCTCTCACCTGATCGTTGCGTATACTGGGAAGAGGAACAGGCTCTGATCCTTTCCGACCTACATTTTGGAAAGACCGGGCACTTCAGAAAATCTGGGATCGCAGTTCCACAAAGTGTTTTCAAGGATGATATTCAGCGATTGGTGGATCAATTGCAATTTTTCAATGCCAGGCAATTGATAGTTGTTGGAGATATGTTCCATAGTCATGCAAACAAAGAACATGAACTTTTCATGAGATGGAGGAATGATTTCCCTCATCTTACTGTTCACCTCGTAAAAGGCAATCATGATATACTAAAAAAGAAATGGTATACTGAAGCCAACATCCTTCTTCATGATGATTGTCTGGAAATAAATCAATTCAGTTTTATGCATGATTTAAGTGGCTGCCCAGATTCTCCTGGTCAATATTTTTTTACAGGCCATATTCATCCAGGAATTAGCATATCTGGTATTGCAAAACAATCCTTGAAGTTTCCGTGTTTCTATTTCACTGAAGACTATGCCGTGTTACCAGCTTTCAGCAGGTTCACGGGACTTGCCATGATCGATCCTAAGAGAAATGAGGATGTCTTTGCGATTGTAGAGAATAAGGTTATTGCGATGTAAACTTGAAACCCGAATCCTCTGATATTTTGAAATTTGGTTTCTTCGCTTCGCTCAGGATTGGGAAATTGGGAAAATGGAATTGGTATTTAGGAATTTGGAATTAGTGAAGAGATGCTTTAACCCGAAACTCGGTGCATTAGAACGCAGGGAAATAAGTTTATTCAAGATTTACGTCTCACGACTCACGATTCACGGCTTCTGACTTCAGACCTCAGACCTCAGACTTCTATTTCTTCTTTTTCAACTGCTGATAGTCGAGGTAGTAAATAAATCTAACGGTGAATTCATTTCCGTGGGCCTTGTCAAACACCTGTTCCAGGTTGCCGAAGTATTTTGCGTGCTTTACTCCATCCACCATGTATTCAAAATCTCTTCCCAGCCAATTCTTGTATCCAAGAATAATTCTGCTACCCAACCGAAAATCCCAGGTATAAAAAACATCAAGGCTAAAAGTATTGTAGTTCACATCGTAATTCGAAGGGATCAGATTAAATCGTTCGTCCCAGTACCCATCATTTCTTACGTCGTAAAGGTTTGTATTTTCAAGTTTGTTCCAGTAATGCCGGGCGCGCAAGGTCATATTCATCCTGGGGGTGAAATTATATGTGCCGGTAAGGATGGTAGCTACGTCAGTATACTTTCTTCTTGCAAGAATGGGATCTCCAGTGAGATTATCACGAATGAATGCAAATCCCCATTGACCGTTATCATGCTGTCGAGCGAAATCAAGATCTACTGTTAACCTGTCACTGAACCTGTATCTGCCTCCAACACCAAGCAAGGTATAAGGATCGTTTGGTTGAGGGCCTTCAGCTGCTCCGAAATTCCATCTTCCAAAAAATCTCTTTCTGCTGTCACTACTTCCCTGAATGCCGACAAAATAATAAGGTGAACGTTTCAATACTCTTCTTGGAGTTGCCCTCACATCCATTGGAGTCTGGAGATCAAAGAAATCTCTAAACCAACCCGGGGAAGTTTCAAACCGGACACTTAAATCCCAAAAATTATGAAAGATCCAGAAGGCTGAAGCCTCCAATTGCCTTTTCTGATTTGTGAATGGTTTGAACAAATGAGACTGCGTAAGCATAAAAGAGTAGCGCTGGTTGAGAAATCTCTTTGTAGCCTGATAGATATTGTAACTAACACCAGCAACACTTACAACTTCATTAGGAGCTGGAAGAATACCAAGATCATTCGGGTCATACTGATCAGATTCAATATTGTTGCTTATCGAGTATTGAAGCTTGCCGCTGATCTTTGCAAATTCAATATAGTTGGCAAAGCCGTCATAAGAATTGTCGGAGAAAACCTTACTGTATTTTGGTCGGACCCACAAGACGTGCTGATTGTTTTTATCGTAAAGCGCGAGGTTAACTGCAGTAACGTTTGCATCTCGCTCATGCCCATTTCTTAAAACATTTGTGTTGGTGAGCGTGATATAGGAACGATTTTTCAAAGCCTGGTCAAGCACAATGATGTTGTAATTGGCCATCGGCTCTGTTGTAATCACGGAATCGGATCCATTAAATCTATTTCTGACCCTGGCCCGAACAGGTTCCGTAAGCGCATTGAATATTCCTATTCCTAACTTATTCTTGGTTCGACCTGAAAATTTAATCGCATTATACAAGCGTGTGACATATGGATTCTTGATTATATCATAATCCTGTAGTCCACCACTCTGGGTCTCAAAAATCAGATTACCATATCCACCTGGAGTTCTACCAATCCTTCTTGAATAGAAAATACCCGCCTTATTGAATAACTCGGTTCCTTCAGTGAAGAATGGGCGATTTTCCGTAAATCTTACTTCGTATGGCGAAATATTATTGATTAGATTGTCAGAAATCACCTGGCCAAAATCAGGGATTAGGGTTACATCAAGTGTAAAGCTTTCACTGATCCCATACTTAACATCCATTCCTCCACTCTTGAGCCATTCAGTATTCGTGCCGCCAATCTCAGGAGTACTTCTGTAACCTCCGCTTACATAGGGTGAAAAACTAAGTCGAAGTGGAGGTACAAGATTTTGCAAACCAGAAAGGTTGCCGAATTGATTTACAAACCCGTTGGTATTTGGATCAACCGCGTTCCAAAACGCGGTCTCATTTTCTCTTCTTGAAAACCTCAAGAATTGAATGCCCCATTCCTGAATCTCACTTTTTGAAAATCTCAAAGCACTATAGGGAATTTTCATTTCAACAACCCATCCATCCGATTTCATACTTACCCTACTATCCCATACGGCATCCCAACTAAGATCCCCATAAGTTCCAAACCCATTTGCAGGAGTATTCGGAGAAAGCCTTGCATCCGTTTGAACATTACGAGCTGTTACCAAAAATTGAAAACCAGTTTGCTTATCATGATAGGTATCAAAAAAAACAGCGAAATAATCGATATCCTGTCGTTGCTCGGCATCCCTCAGGGTCATCTGCTTTCTAATCAATGAAGGATCCTCGTACAGATAGGCACCCACGTAAATGGCCTGGTTATCGTAAACTAATTTGACTTCTGTTTTAACGATGGAAGGATTCCCGAAGACAGGTGTGTTCGTAATAAATTCAGTAGCTAGAGGTGCATTTTTCCAGGCAGCGTCGTCCAGGTTACCGTCAAGGCGGGGAGCAACGCTAATTGCATTCGCCTGGAGATTCTTAATCTGTGCAAAAGCCAACTGCCCATGCAGTAGCCAGCCTAACAGCAACAAAACAGCAATTTTACGCATCCTGGTTTCGGGTCAATGCAAAATAAGGTTCAAACACCTTTGCTTGAGAAAGCAGCCTTCTTATTTTGCAGAATTCGTAGAATTACGGGGTTATTTTCAGTATTTTCCACATAAGAAAAAAGGCTGCCAGTACAGCCTTTTAGACAAGTTTAAATCTTCGATTGCTGCTCAATTCATTCTCTTTTTTAATGTATTAACCTGCTCCTGCAGGTTCCCAACCAGATTTGCGAGTTGATTGACATCCCATTTTTGCTGGGTATTGGCCTTGCTCATTACCATTTGTGCCTTCCATACTTCAATTACATCTTGCGCCTGAACATGATAAGGTTGATATGAAGGATTGTCACTTACCAGCGTAAGCTTATTTCTGGATTTTGGGTTTCTAAGAATGCGCTTATATACAATTCCTTCATTTCTTGAGACCACGATATACGTCTGATTCGGCCGTACATCTTCCATATCTTCTACTTTCTCAGCTACTATAATTGATCCACTTGGAGTAGGTAACATTGAATCACCCAAAATCTCAAATGCCCTGTAATTTCCAGGAGCGAGCATAGGGAGTGTGAATGTATTCAACTCGTCAATGAATTCTGGATCGCCATAACCTGCCAGATAACCTGCAGCAGCCTTCACAGGAACAAATTGAATTTCATTTGTACCGGAAGCAAGTTTTTGTGCCCTCCGCTTAGCGATATAACTCCCTTTGGTATCAGAAATATCTTTCAGCAGGAATTCATCAAGTGTAAGCTTGAAGATGTCGCAGATCGTTTCCATCACGTCCAACCTGGGTTCAGCCCTTTCTTCCTCATACGCCCCCAATAAAGATCTCTTGATGTGAAGTCTGTTGGCGAATTCTTCCTGTGTCCAACCTCTTAACCTGCGGAGATATTTCAGATTTCTTGCGGCGAAAGACATAACTAATAAATTTAGTGCAAATTACTAATTTTTTTGACCTGAAAAATATTATCTTATAACCACTTTGAGATTTGTATACTCTGTGATTTAAGCCTTCAATTTTCCAATTAACAAATTCTCAAATTTTCAAATTTCAAGGAATGTCTGCTCACGAATATCACTTCATTACGCATTGGGTAGTTACTGCTCCCTGTGAAGAAGTTTACTCCATACTCAGCGATGCCGAAGGATTGAAACGCTGGTGGCCAAGTGTCTACCTCGACACTAAAATTTTAAAAGAGGGTAATTCTGAAAATGTTGGAAAAGAAGTTGCTCTTTATACAAAAGGCTGGCTCCCTTATACTCTTCATTGGCAATTTGAGGTTATTGAAACCAGGAAACCTCATGGGTTTACAATTAAAGCCAATGGAGATTTTGTAGGTCGTGGGATCTGGGAATTCAAACAGGAAGAAGAAGAGTGCATGATCACTTTCGACTGGAAGCTGGATGCTGAAAAACCTTTTCTTAAGAATTTCTCATTTCTTTTGAAACCCATTTTCAGTGCAAATCATAAATGGGCGATGAAGAAGGGAGAAGAAAGCCTTAGGTTAGAATTGATGAGGAGAAATGCATTTTCTGAAGATCAGTTAGATGCAGTTCCAAATCCACCCTCCGCAACATTTCCACACAACTTCATCAACAATCAAATTTTTTAATCATAAAAAAATACTTGTAAAGAGATTGATCCAGGAAATCCTCATGAAAGAAAATTTCTCGCAAAGAAGCAAAGGGAGCAAAGAACGCAAACCCTTTTGATCTTTGCGCCTTGATAAAATTTGCGTCCCTGCCTGACTGCGGCACGGAGGCAGGTTTGCGTGAAACCAGATTGTGGATCGTGAAGAATATAAACTACCCATCAACGCTCACGCTAAATGTGATGACTTTTTATTGACCAACACCAAAACAACTAACGTATGCAAGCCATTTCCCCAGAAATTTATCGTCGTATAGATAACAATTTGTATGACAAGACTGAAGACATCTGGTGGGACGAAAACCAGATTCTGCATTTATTGAAAACCTCAGTTAATCCTCTACGGTTTGGATATTTCAAACGCATCATGGATGAGTTGAAACTGGATTATAAACATCTCAATGTTTTGGATGTTGGATGTGGAGGTGGAATACTTGCGGAAGAATTTGCAGGTTTGGGTATGCATGTTGTCGGCATCGATCCTTCTACTGAATCACTGAAAACAGCAGAGAAACATGCAAGAGAAAATCATATTCCAATTCAATATCTGAAAGGAAATGGTGAGGATATCCCATTGCTTGATGAAACTTTCAAGGTAGTTTATTGCTGCGATGTGCTTGAACATGTTCAGGACCTTCCCAAAGTGATAAGGGAAATTGCAAGAGTCTTAAAACCTGGTGGTTATTTCTTTTTCGATACAATTAACCGTACTATCGTTAGCAAACTTGTTGCAATAAAAATGTGGCAGGAATGGAAGAGCACTGCATTTATGCCGCCTAATCTGCATGTTTGGGAAATGTTCATCAAACCAAAAGAGATCCGAACAATCCTGGAGGATTCAGGATTTGAGTTCAGCGAATTCCGCGGCAGTTCTCCTAACATCAGCATACCAAAAATGATTGGCTATTTGCGAAAAAGAGCTTCTGGCAAGATTAGCATGAAGGAGCTTGGGGAGCGATTTAAATTGATTGAGAGTAATGATCTCAAGCTCCTGTACATGGGGTATGCGGTGAAAAAAGGTTAGTTTAAGAATTTTACCGCCAGGGCGCAAAGGCGCGAAGTAACGCAAGGAATCTTAGCGAACCCTTGCGTCTTAGCGTCTTGGCGGTTAAAAAATCCACCATTTATCACTTCTCAAAAAGCTATTTAAGTATCTAATTCTCAACGAGTAGTTAATTATTTTCCTGAACTCTCGCAACGACTCCCTTGGTCCGACTTAGAATGTTCATTTCATTACCTTTGTCGTCCTGTCAAATTGGCTCTTTAGTAATTGTAGCACTATGTTTGACGGCCATTATTCTCATTTAAAACCCGAACTGGGTTAATAGTCAATAAGATATTATGTTAGGATTCATATCCAAAATGTTTGGAGGTAGTAAGTCAGAGAAGGACATTAAGCAAATAGCTCCCATTGTTGATGAGATCAATAAACACTTCAATTCATTTGCATCGATCTCCAACGATGAATTACGAGGAAAGACACTGCAATTCCGAAATCGTATTAAAGAGCATCTTTCCGGGATCGATTCTGAAATAGAGAGGATCAACAAAGAAGCGGAGGAACTGCCCTTTAACGATATCACTGGAAAGGATACGCATTACCAGGAAGTTGATAAACTTCGGAAAGAAAGGGATCAGAAAATAGAGGAAGTATTAAAGGAAATTTTGCCCGAAGCTTTTGCTGTGGTAAAGGAAACCTCAAGAAGATTCAAAGAAAATGAGGAACTCATTGTTACTGCGACAGATCTCGACAAGGACCTTAGCATAACCAAACAACATATAAGGATTGAGGGTGGCAAAGCCTATTTTAAGAATAGCTGGATGGCCGCAGGAAATCTTATCAGCTGGAACATGGTTCATTATGATGTGCAGTTGATTGGTGGCATGGTGCTTCATTCAGGAAAAATTGCGGAAATGGCTACCGGTGAAGGAAAGACTCTTGTCTCTACACTTCCCGCTTATTTGAATGCACTGGCCGGACAAGGTGTTCACATCGTTACGGTAAATGATTACCTCGCAAGACGTGACAGCGAATGGAATGGGCCTATATATGAATTTTTGGGATTAACTGTTGATTGCATCGATAAGCATCAACCAAATAGTCCTGAACGTCGCAAAGCCTATCAGGCAGATATTACCTACGGAACCAATAATGAGTTTGGGTTTGACTATCTCCGTGATAACATGGTGCATAATCCTGATGAAATGGTGCAGCGAAAACATCACTACGCCATGGTGGATGAAGTTGATAGCGTTTTGATTGACGATGCCCGTACTCCTTTGATCATATCAGGTCCGGTACCCAGGGGCGATGAGCAGCAATACCATATTCTAAAACCAAGGGTTGAGAGATTATTCGAAGCTCAGCGTCAGGTAGTCAACAAATATCTCATCGAAGCAAAGAAGAAATTTGCAGAGGGTGATGATGATCCCAAGAGCGGCGGACTTGCATTGATGCGTGCTTATCGCGGTTTACCGAAAGTCAGTTCATTGATCAAATTCCTGAGTGAACCCGGGATCAGGGTGAAGCTTCAGAAAGCAGAAAATTATTATCTCGCAGATCAGCAGAAAGAAATGCGTAAGGTTGATGAGGAACTGTATTTCCACATCGATGAAAAGAATAATCAGGTTGATCTAACAGACAAAGGGTTGGCGGCGATTACAAAATCTGGTGAGGATCCAGAATTTTTCGTTCTGCCTGATATCGGAGTACAACTTGCCGAGGTTGATAAGAGCGAGCTAGAGGATGATGATAAGTTGCGAAAGAAGGAATCAATATTGAACGATTATACTATCAAGGCTGATCGCATTCATACTGTTCACCAATTGTTGAAGGCATATACTTTATTTGATAAGGATGTTGAATATGTTGTGATGGAGGATGCAGTCAAGATTGTAGATGAACAGACAGGACGTATCCTCGAAGGCCGTCGTTACAGTGATGGTTTACACCAGGCGATAGAGGCTAAGGAAAATGTGAAGATCGAAGCAGCTACACAGACCTATGCTACCATTACTCTTCAAAACTTTTTCAGGATGTACCACAAGCTTTGTGGTATGACGGGGACCGCGGAAACAGAAGCTGCCGAGTTGTGGAGTATTTATAAGCTTGATGTGGTAAGCATTCCAACCAATGTAAAAATGATCAGGAAAGATCACGAAGACCTTGTATATAAAACCAAGAGAGAAAAATATGGATCGGTCATTGACGAAATAGAAGCACTTCGAAATGCAGGGCGACCGGTGCTAGTAGGTACAACCTCAGTTGAGGTTAGTGAATTGCTTGCAAGGATGCTGCAAGCAAAAAAAATTCCTCATAATGTACTCAACGCAAAACAGCACGCAAGAGAAGCTCAGATTGTAGCGGAAGCTGGGCTGGCCGGCGCAGTTACCATCGCAACTAATATGGCTGGTCGTGGTACGGATATCAAACTCGGGCCTGGAGTAAAAGAGGCTGGAGGTTTGGCCATCATCGGAACTGAGAGACATGAATCAAGACGTGTAGATAGACAATTAAGAGGTCGTGCAGGTCGCCAGGGTGATCCTGGAACAACACAGTTTTATGTTTCTCTGGAAGATGATCTCATGCGCTTATTTGGGAGTGAACGTATTGCAAAGCTGATGGACAGGTTCGGGTATAAGGAAGGTGAAGTGATTCAGCATAGCATGGTTACGAAGAGTATTGAAAGAGCACAAAAGAAAGTTGAAGAAAATAACTTCGGAATACGCAAAAGACTTCTGGAATATGATGATGTGATGAATAAGCAGCGAAATGTTGTTTATCAGAAAAGAAATCACGCTTTATTTGGAGACAGACTTGCACTTGATCTTGATAACGCATTCTACACTGTGGCAGAAGGATTGATCACTTCCTTCCGCGAGCAACAGGATTATGAAGGATTTCTACTTAGTACCATCGTGAATTTTGGAATGCAATCATCCATTACGAAGGAAGAATTTGAAAAGGTTGATGCAAATACACTCGCTGATCGCTTATACAATGAAGCGACCAATGTATATCAGCGAAAAATTGAAGATGTTCAGAAACATGCAGTGCCGGTATTTAAGAATATCAGGCAGGCACAGGGCAATCATATAGAAAATGTTGTAGTTCCATACACTGATGGACGCAAAGGCATCCAGGTGCTCGCCAATCTTCAGAAAACTCTTGATACAAATGGCAGGGAACTTACGAATGCTCTCGAACGTACCATCACCCTTGCGATGATTGATGATACCTGGAAGGAACACCTGCGTTCAATGGATGATCTTAAACAGAGTGTGCAAACTGCATATCTCGAACAAAAGGATCCGTTGGTAATTTATAAGATGGAAGCATTTGAATTGTTCAGAAGAATGGATAGCGAAGTGAACAAGGACATCGTCAGTTTCCTTTGTCATAGCCAGATACCGATGGAACAATCAAATGGTCAGTTGCGGGAAGGTCGTGAACAAAAGACAGACATGAGTCGCATGAAGGCCAACAAGGCAGAAGTGGATGCGAGAGGAGATGATTATGCTGCAAATGAAAATGATTATAATGATCCTACACCTGTTAAGCAAGAACCTGTAAGGGTTGCACCAAAAATCGGGCGTAATGATCCTTGTCCATGCGGAAGTGGGAAGAAGTATAAGCAGTGCCACGGAAAGGATGCGTAAACGCGACAGGGTTTGGGGTTTCGAGTTTCGGGTTTGGAGTTGTCTTCGTAGTCCATTGATCGAGTGTTGTGTCTTAAGTGATAAATCCTGTCTTACCGGTCATCGACCAGCGATCAACGACTCACGTCTCACGACTTACGACATCCTGCGAATAAGAGATATTTTACCTAACCAAGACAGTTGTCCCTTTTTTGTTGACGATTTTGCCATTAATATCCTGCACTTCCAGCATCCACGTATAAGCTCCGGCAGATTGCAAGACCCCATTGACAGTTCCATCCCAACCTGCTCCAATTTCCTTTGTCTCGTACATCAACTGACCCCAACGGTTGTAAACTCTGAAATAGTTGATATGATCAACAAGACGAAGTAAGGGTCGCAAAAAGTTATTTCGATTAGTACCTGGAACAAAACCTGAAGGCACTTCAATCACCATCGTTTTGTTTACACTCACTTTAATTGTATCACTGGCGACGCAGCCGGTAGGTCCTGTCCCATAAACAATATAGGTGATATCATCTCTTGGAATCATGATTGGATTTGCGATCTCCGGATTGTCAAGGAATGTTGCAGGCTCCCAATGATATTGGACTGCACCGGTGGCCTTTAATTGAACAGGCGAACTGGAAATTACCTGGATATCGGGTCCAGCATTAATGAGAGGTTTAATGAGATTAATAGATTTTGTAATTGTATCAGAAATGCATCCACCAGCACCATTCACAATCAGCTTGACCGGATAAATTCCAGGCTGTGAATAGGTATGAAAAGGATTTGAAGAATTTGAAGTATTGCCATCACCGAAATCCCAAATTAACTGGTAATTGCTACTTACATAAGTAGTGGAATCAAGGAATGCAACTTCTAATGCTTCGCAATCAATTGTAGCTCCAAATGCTGCATTTATCTCCCCACCCGCAGGAATGATTTTCTTGCTTACCGCTTCATAAACACAACCCGTATTATCTGTGCCGATCAATTTAACCAGGTATTGTGTATTGATGTTGCTATAGGTATGGGATGGATTCATTCCACTTCCAGTTTGTCCATCCCCAAAATCCCAGTTCAAGGTTAGGCCGGGAATTTGGACTGAAGCAGTGAATTGAATAACTCCATTGCAACCAGCTGTGGATTGAAATTGAAAATCAACCGCACGATTTGCATAAAAAGATGAAGTAATATTTGGCACACCGAGTTGACTGGATCTTCCTCCAAGGTATTGCTGATTCAAAACAAGGTTACAGGCGGCTCCTGCATTATTTGGATCATTGATCACATGAAAATATGGACTGGTTGTGGAGATATAGAGTTTTTGATCGGGACCCATGCTTACACCTGCAATCGTGCCCACCGGAGCTGCCAGGATCTGTTTTGATCCGATAATCGTTGCGATATTTCCTGAGCTCACATCAAATTGGTGAACTGATTTTGAAAATGTATTTACCAGGTAAAGGAATCGCGAGTCTGGTGAGAATTCAGCTCCAAAATAATATCCATCGTTCACAAGGGGGATAGTTCTTGGATTTGTAATGACTCCTGTAGCATTATCAAAATCGAAGAATTGGGCATATTCATTTACGGGTACGGCCTGTCCACGCCCTTTCGCATTTGTCTGGATTAGTTTCTTACCATCCGGACTAACCCTGAGCGTTCCTATATTGCAATAAACAGCCTCATTCAAAGGCAAACCAACATTTGATACCACTGGCGTGGTATTGAGCCCGCTGCAATCAATCTTATAAACTTTGAAAATGCTGCTGCTCCACTCGTTTGTAATTACCCAGTAACTCTTGAAATCAGCACCTTTTACCACAGTCAATCTTTCAGTAGAAGGTCCATTTAAGAACATGTTCTTTACAGTAACATCACCTTTACCGCCATCCAGACTCATGTCAACGATCGAATAATTATAGCCTCTAATGCAGTCGTTTTCCAGAGCATCAGTAGTGAAAACATAATAAATTGTTTTACTTCCCGGTTGAGGAACAATCACTGATGATTGAAAACTGGAAACATGGCCTTTTAGCCCTAATCCATTGAGCATGGGATCATGATCACGGTTGACGATGGTTTCGCCATCGGTATAAAATAAAAGATCCCCATTTTCATCGCAAATGGAGGATGAACCCTCAAGGGAATTAACCTGTCCGTCAAAAAGTGGGGTGAACGGAGCGGAATTGAAGGAAAGACCGGCTCTTCTTCCAAAATACCAAACATTGCCTTGCTGGGCGTTTAGATCGGGGGGAATAAGAAATGAAAAAATGACTAATGCAAACACCATCAGCCTTGCTGGTCTTCTCATGTGCATCATTCGCTAAATTAAACAGAAATGGCCTGATCTCCTATCCGGGGCAGGCCAGAGCCATAACGCTTTAAATTTACGGAAACTATAGGGTTGTCGTTGGGCACCTGATGGAGAATTTAACCGCCAAGGCGCAAGGACGCCAGGTTTCGCAAGGACTCTTAGCGCAACTTTGTGTCTTGGCGTCCTGGCGTTTAAAAATTAATCAGAATCCCTTCTTGAGCTGATACTTCTTCTCGTACCGATCATTCAGCAACTTGTGCTTATCAGTCAAATCAATTTTCCTCCCCTGAATGAAAGCATCCGTCACCACGCTTGTACGCATATCAAGTATGTCTCCTTCACTGATAATAATATTGGCATCTTTCCCTGCTTCGATACTTCCTGTTTTATCTGCCACACCAAGAATTTTGGCGGCATTGAGAGTGATTGCCTGCAAGGCCTGCTCCCTGGAAATTCCATAGGCAGCTGCTGTTCCGGCATTGAATGGCAAATTTCTGCCCCTCGTCTGAGCATCATCATCATTAATTGAAAAAACCACCCCGGCTTTTTGGAGCATAGCAGCGGTTTTATAAGGTTGGTCTACATCATCATCTTCAAGCGTAGGTAGAGAATGAGGTGAATTGAGAATGACGGAAACATTATACTGCTTCAAAAGATCAGCGATCTGCCAGCTATCGCTTCCACCTACAATCACCATATCCATACCCAGGTCCCTAACAAAATCCAAAGCCACTAACATCTGCTTTACTGTATTGGCATGGACATATAATTTTTTTGACTTATCGAACAATCCTCTGACTGATTCAAATTTGAGATTTGTGCGATCGTGAGTTGCTTCTGCAGAATATGCTTTGGCTTCAGAGAAGAAGCTTTTTATCTCGTCAACCTTATCGAGTCCTTCTTTAACAGGATCATCCTGCTGTTGGGGTCCACTTCTTCCACCACCACCGAAATTTCCAAAACCACGCGGCCTGGGCATCAAGGAAGGCATCCGAAAGTGAATTCCTGCATCCATTTTATAAACAGCATCATCCCATGTCCATGCATCCAGTTGTACAACAGAAGATGAACCACTGATCAATCCTCCTTCAGGAACAATGTTCGCGAGAAGGATGCCGTTGGAGCGAAGCGTGTTAATCACTCTTGAATCTGTATTATAGGCAGAAATAGCTCTGACATTCGGATTCAGATCGCCTATTTCCCTTACATCCGTTGTAGCGCGAACTGAATTCACATCAACCAAACCGAGATTAGTTATAGGAAGAATCAATCCCCGGATAGACATGTTTGTTTTCCGCATTGATGATTTGTGAGCCTGCAGGAGCAGTGATGTTTAACCCAACTTCTGCAATCTTGCCATCCTTGATGAGGATGGATGCTTTTTCCAGTACCTGCCCATTGCCAACGTGCACTGTTGCATTTGTAATTAAGATAGGCTGTTTTTGCGCCGGAGCGGGAAGGACGTTCTCCTGTGCATTTAACGTGCCGGCAAGTATTGAGGCGAAGAAGAAATAAATAAGTTTTTTCATTTATTTTAAGTTTGATTGTTTGAAAAGTTTGATTGTTTGAGAAGTTTGATTGTTTGATTGTTCAATTAGTCCCTGTATCTAAATGTTTTCTGCAACGCTCAAACATTCAAACATTCAAACTCTCAAACCTTAGTCCTGCGAATCAATTATCAATAATCCATGACTATGATAATGATCACTGCAGGTATGCATTACCCTATAACTTGGCTGCGCCTGTTGAACAGGAGCCCCTGATCTTTTTTCTGCATTCAGCTTTTTGATCAACCTGTTTCTTTCCGCATCAACGGCCACTTGCAACTGCGCATCTTTCTCCCTGTCGAAGTAAACAATGCCGTCAACAATTGTATACAACGACTTTGCATAGATGCTTAATGGATGATCACTCCAAACTACTACGTCACCATCCTTTCCAACTTTCAAACTTCCAACCCTGTCTTCTACATGTAGCATTTTGGCTGGATTTAAGGTCACCATTTTCAAGGCGTCTTCTTCAGAAACACCACCATATTTCACAATCTTTCCTGCTTCCTGGTTTAATCTCCTTGCCATTTCAGCATCGTCAGAATTTAGGGCCACGTTCAATCCAACTTTATGCATGAGCGCTGCATTGTAAGGAATTGCATCCTGTACTTCCATTTTATAATTCCACCAATCAGAAAATGTAGATGCATTGGATCCATGTGCTTTCATCTTATCAGCAACCTTATACCCCTCAAGAATGTGCGTAAACGTGTTGTATTTATATCCCATTTGCTCAGCAACGCGGATTGAACTTGTAATCTCGCTCTGTACATACGAATGGCATGTAATGAATCGCTTGTTATTAAGGATTTCCACCAATGCGTCTAATTCAAGATCTCTTCTTGGTGCAAGCACGCCTTTCTTACTCTTATTTGCTTCGTAGTCCTTCCAGGTTCTTTCATAATCTTTTGCACGCGTAAATGCATCGATCAATACCTGTTCAACTCCCATCCTGGTATCAGGATATCGAACATTATTGGAATTATTTCCAATAGCGCTGGGTGATCGCTTCACATTCTCTCCCAACGCAAACTTTATCTGTCCAGTCCAATTCTTGAATTTAAGATCATCATCATTCGCACCCCATCTCAACTTGATTAATTGAGTTTGTCCTCCGATTGTATTAGCCGATCCGTGTAAGATGTGCGAAGTGGTAACACCTCCACTCAGTTGCCTGTAAATATTGATCTCATCAGGATTAAGATTATCTGCGATCCTGACCTCTGCAGTCACACTCTGTCCTCCTTCATTAATTGAAGAAGCGGCAATATGAGAATGTTCGTCTATGACACCTGCAGTAACATGTTTGCCTGTTCCATCGATTGTTCTTGCACCAGCCTCAGATAAATTCTTTCCCACAGCTGCAATCTTTCCATTCTTGATCAATACATCAGAATTCTGAAGGATCCCTTCTTTTTCATTAGTCCAGACTGTTGCGTTCTTGATTAAGATTGTTTCCTGCTTGGGTGTTTGATCTTCTGTCCAACCAAATGGCTCGAAAGGATAAAAGACTTTTCCTAAAGTACCTGGCCTTCTTGGACGAGAAGTATCGGACTTCTGAGCCATTGCCTGATCATAGGTTGCTGTCCAGGTAAACCGATTACCAGCCGTGTCTTCACCATACCCTGTCCATACATCAGCATTTACAATCCCACTCAGCCGGAAGGCATCTGTGCCTCTCCTCTCTGGAGCGAAATTTATTTTCACCTGCCTGCCATCAAAATAGAATTTAGAAGTGATGGTATCTTTTCCAATTACACTGGCAGCAGTATTACTTTTAAAGTCTAAAGTATAATTCACCGGGCCAGAAGCTGTATTCAAAACCAGTTTATACTTTCCTTTGAGATCATTCCATATATCATCCTTAACTCCAAACTTTTTACCCTGGATCCAATTCTGAAAGATTGTTGTTCTTTCCTGGAAGATGGGGCCCGAAGTGATTAGAAAATTCGCCCATTTTCCTGCATCAAGACTGCCCACCTGATCGTAGACTCCCAAAATAGTTGCAGGCGTTTTTGTAAGTGCATTGAGAGCGGCCGTTTCTGTCAGTCCGTGATTGAAGGCAGTCCTAAGACTTGTATGAAATGTCTTCACGTCCCGTAGATCACTTGTAGTAAGGCAGAATGGAATCCCTGCCTTTTCAAATGCAGCAGGATTTGTGGGTGCAAGTTCCCAATGCTTTAGGTCACTAAGTGAAACAAATCTCGCATCATTGGGATCCTCAACATCCTGGGTCTGCGGGTAATTCAAGGGCACAATATATGTTGCGTTCGTAGCCTTGACTTCTTTGATTCGCTGGTATTCGTTTTGCCCTGCTTTAATAATATATTGAACACCGAAGGCATCCCCAATTCTATCAGCACGCAGATCATTCCACTTATCATTTGCCTCGAAAATCTGTGGTAGATTCTGATTACGATTCCATGCTTCTAAACTAAGGTTAAGCCCTTCTCCCGTTGGTTTGTTTTTATACCAGTCCGCGTCAAGATAGGTTTGTCGCAATAAGGCGATCATTCCCATCATGGAGTTGGGATAGCTTTGAGTTGAACTTCCTTTATTAAATGAATACAGGGCCGCCGCACGTTCCTTGAGGATGATAAAATTTTCTTTTTCATTAGAGAGAGTGACCAACACGCCGGTGCCCCTGGCGATTCCATCTCTTACATGAGATAGAACTGTCCCAAAACCAAGATCACGCAACACCTTAGCCTTCGCTTCGTCAGCTGCAAAAACTCTGAAGGCATCAGCTTCGCTTTTGATTGCCTGATTCCAGCCATAAGCTCCTTTCGTGGCTGTTTCCAGTTGTTGCCTTGCGAAAAAATCTCCTCCGGCCTGACGTTGCGGAGTAGCGGTCCCATAATCAGCAAAAAGATCAATAAGGGAAGGATAGATATACTTTCCTTTACAATCCACCTCAACCGCCCCTGCAGGAGCTTTTAGATTTGCCCCCACTGCAACGATCTTACCATCTTTGATAATGAGAGTAGCATTGGTTAATGTAGTTGTGGCATCTTTTACAATTGTTGCATTGGTAAATGCATAATGTCCGTGCCTTGGATCTGCTATCCCATTGTCAGGAAATGTTTCCTGCGCCGACACCTGGAGCGCAGTAACAATAAGAAGTACAGCAACTGTGTACAGCCTCAATTTTCTCATATCAGTAGTGTTTAACTTATTTTGTAATGTACAGGACCTTAATGGGCGACTAATATAAACCAAGAAATGATGCGGATCGCTTCCTTTATTGACCACACTATCTTAAAACCTACAACCTCATTGGAAGAGGTGGAAAAATTATGTAAAGAAGCTGTACAGTACGGCTTTGCAGCTGTTTGTGTACCACCTCCCTATGTAAAAAGATGCCAAACCATCCTTGCTCCCACTGAAGTGAGGATAGCAACGGTTATTGGATTTCCTTTTGGATACTCATCTATCGAAGCAAAGGTTGCTGAATCTATTTTAGCATTAATTGATGGGGCTGATGAACTTGATATTGTGATCAACCTTATCGCTCTTAAGAACAGTGAATGGGATTATCTGGGTCGGGAGATGAAATTGATAACAGAAATCGTTCGGCAAAAACAGAAATTGATTAAGGTGATCATTGAATCCGGAATCCTTCAACAAGATGAAATTCAGCGCTGCTGCGATATTTACGGCTCAATTGGAGTTGATTTCCTGAAAACTTCGACAGGCTATGCGGAGAAAGGGGCCACGGTTGAAGCGGTGCAACTAATGCGAAGCAATTTGCCGTCTTCAGTCAGGATCAAGGCAAGCGGCGGTATCCGCACCTATGATTTTGCAAAACAGTTGATTGAGGCCGGGGCGGAAAGGCTGGGTTGCAGCGCAAGTGTTGCGATTGTAAAAGAGGAGGCATCGAGGCCATAAGAAAATAAAGGGTGAGTTCAATTCTTACCTTTGGCTGAATATTTGAACCATTAGATTAATAAGGAATGAGGTTTCTTCTTACCATATTTGCAATATCAAGTTGTTGTTATCTGAATGCACAAACAGATACAGGTTCTGTTGTAGTATATAAAGACCCGCGAATTGATCTGCTTGTAAAAAAGCAGATTGCAATTAATGAAGAAACAACGCGCGATTCCAGGAGAACGGCTGTTGGTTATAGGATACTCGTCATCTCATCCAACGATAGAAATAAAGTCTTTTCTGCAAAGGCAAGGATCTATCAATCATTTCCCGAATTGAAACCATATCTCGTCTATCAGTCCCCGTATTATAAATTGAAAGTGGGCAATTTCAAAACAAAGGAAGAAGCGGAGGAATACAAACTTGAGCTATCAAGAGATTTTCCGGCAGGGATGTATATCGTTCGAGATATAATCGAGGTCAGACCAGAGAAATCTACTGATTAAGTTTAATCAGAGGTCGGAAATCTGAGGTCGGAGGTCAGAATGAAAAATGTAAAATGAAAAATAACACTAAACCCTAAACTCGATATTTTCGCTACATGCTGCTTGAATCAATACGGGATCTTGCAAGACAATACTCAGATGAATTCATTTCAGTTCGTCATCATCTCCATTCAAATCCTGAATTGAGTTATCAGGAATTTGAGACCTCTAAATTCATTCAGAAAAAACTCAACGAGATCGGCATTCCATTTTCTGTAATGGCAACTACAGGTGTTGTAGGAATGATTGAAGGAAAAAACCCTGAGAAACGAATTGTTGCCTTAAGAGCAGATATCGATGCATTACCTATCAAGGAAGAAAACAAAGTAGAATATATATCAAAAAATGAAGGTGTAATGCATGCCTGCGGCCATGATGTTCATACAAGTTGTTTGCTTGGTGCCAGCAAAGTCCTACATGAACTCCGCAATGAATGGGAAGGAACTATTAAAATTATCTTCCAACCTGGCGAAGAAAGAAATCCAGGCGGTGCCAGCATACTGATCAAAGAGGGTGTGCTGGAAAATCCAAAACCTTCATCAATATTCGGTCTGCATGTTCATCCGCATATGGAGACCGGCAAATTGAGTTTCCGCCAGGGAAAAGTAATGGCTAGCGCCGATGAAATCTATATTACTGTGAAAGGACCGGGAGGACATGCCGCGGCACCTCATCTAACTATCGACACAATTCTTGTTGCATCACAACTCGTGGTTGCACTTCAGCAGATCATAAGTAGAAAAAATAATCCTTTCAGTCCATCAGTACTTTCTATCTGTTCTTTTCAGGGTGGACATACAACCAATGTAATTCCGTCAGAAGTAAAATTGATGGGAACATTTAGAGCAATGGATGAAGAATGGCGATTCAAGGCTCATGAATTGATTAAGAAACAGTGTAAACTTCTTGCAGAGAGCATGGGAGCTGAAATTGACGTGCATATTGATGTTGGCTATCCAACTGTCTACAATGATGAAAGATTGAATGAGACGGCAATGAAACTTGCGCGTGAATTTGCCGGAGATGAGAACGTTCGCACAACTGAATTGAGGATGGGTGCGGAAGACTTCGGATATTACTCACAAGTAATTCCCGGATGCTTTTTCAGGCTTGGAGTTGGCAATCCGGGAAAAGGGATTGTCTCTGGAGTACATACCCCAACTTTCAATATCGATGAATCTGCCATTGAAACAGGAATAGGAATAATGGCATGGCTTGGTGCAAATGCAGATCTGGCTTAATCAAGTCCCAATAAATATTTCTTTCGGGCAAAAAAAAGTCCCGGCTTACCGGGACAATTTCAAAATATTGGATTTGATTATCTTATTTTCCTTGCAGGAAGTACTGCTCCTTTGAACTCGTGTCCTTCCATCTTATCATTTACATTAATAATATCCCTGGTTGCAGTTCCATTTGCGCCTCCACGAATTTCAGCCACACTGAAGGAACCGCTGCCAATAAACTTAATGATGCTGGCAAATGCTGATTCAGTTACATCTCCCCAATCTTTATCCAGACCATCTGGCTGCTGGCTATCAAGAGCAATTCCATTGAAATAATTTCCTTCGCCATTCTTGTTTGTGCTGCGGAAGGAAACCGGGAAAATATACCAGTCGCCAACTTCAATTGGGAAATATCCTACAGGTTTTCCATATGTGGCGGAAGGGCCAACCAGTTTTACATCCATATATGGTTTCAGATTGTTGATCAGCAATTCACTTGCCGAAGCAGTGTTGCTACTCACAATGAAAAAGACCCTGCTGAGATTAAGTGTCCCACGCTTCGTGAATCTTTCTGTTTCATTGAACTGGCCGTATTTGTCATTGAATTGCTGGTTCATCATTACACCACCATTTGCTGCTGCGTTTACAAGATAATTGGCAAGCTTGTGCTGAACTGTAACGTATCCGCCACCGTTATATCGAAGATCGACAGCAACTTCATTTACCCCTTCATTTGCGAAGCGGGTAAATATTCTTTGAAACTCATTATAAATCGCTGTTGTGTCTCCCAGGAATGAATTGAAAACAAGGTATCCTACTTTTTTGCTTCCTGCTGTATAAACAGAATCAAGAAAAATCGGATTTTCCTGGTAAGAGGTTGCATTCAATGTGATATCCCTGGTCGTACCATCAGGTTTTTGAAAAGTAAAACTTGTGCTTGTACTGTTCCATACATTGGTAACAATGAAATCAGCATTGGAGGTAGTGATATTGGTACTGTTGGCAATCTTGGTAATTTTCCACCCGCGGCGGATACCTGCCAAACCAGCGGGAGATGATTTCTCAACATATTTTACTCTCAGATCATTAGAAGAGAGAAAGAATACACTAAGTCCAAAATCTCCAGAAATACCAGAACTGACATTGTCCCATTCGGCTTGCTTCATAGCAAAGCTCCAACGGTCAACTGGTTGCGAGAAGCCTGGCTCTACGCTGTATTTACGCAAGCCTTGCATCACCTTATCAGGATCACTGAAGCTTGCTCCAACAAAACTGGTTGGAATTTGAGTGTACCAGAGATAAATATCCCGTGCATACAGCACAGCAGAGTCATTGATCTTATTCTTGATGGATGTAGAATCAATTCCGGGCGTTGGAGTGCCACCGGACTTATCCTTTTTGCACGCGCTTAGCATGCCAACCACTATCACGATCGATAGGAAAAACCTAAACTTTTTCTGCATGATTTTAATTGGAATTTGTTTGAAATAGATACGCGCCTGAGGGATGCAATATTGTAGCCAAATCCACGCCCAACGGCCCATTTAACAAGAACTTAGATGTCTTCCCCAAATCGTTGAAGGCACACAAAATCTTCAGGTTGAATGGTTGAATAGTCGACTTGTTGATTTGACAGTAATTGGGTCATTCGAACCTCTTTTTTGGAGAACTAATCAACATTTCAACTATTCAACATATCAACCCTTCCTTAGGTCAACATAGGAACAAATCAACATCCAGGGAGAACATTTTGTATTTTGCACCCCACTTCGGATTATGCAGAAAAAATTAAGAAGAGAACAGGCGTTAGAATATCACGCCAAAGGCAGGCCAGGAAAGATTGAAGTGGTACCAACCAAGGAGGCAAAAACGCAAAGGGATCTTTCCCTTGCCTATTCACCGGGAGTAGCTGAACCCTGCAAGGAAATAGCAATAAATATCGAAAATGTTTACAAGTACACAGCCAAGGGCAACTTGGTGGCAGTTATTAGTAATGGTACAGCCGTGCTTGGTCTGGGGGATATAGGTCCCGAAGCTAGTAAGCCTGTTATGGAAGGAAAGGGTGTGTTGTTCAAGATCTTTGCTGATATTGATGTGTTCGATATAGAAATAGCGGAGAAGGATCCCGAGAAATTTGTTCAGATCGTTAGAGCCCTGGAGCCAACTTTTGGTGGAATAAACCTTGAAGATATCAAGGCTCCTGAATGCTTCTATATAGAACGTGCATTGAGGGAACAATTGAAAATTCCGGTCATGCACGATGATCAGCACGGGACGGCAATCATAAGCGGTGCTGCCTTACTAAATGCACTGGAACTTCAAAAGAAAAAGATTGATCGTGTAAAATTCGTGGTCAACGGCGCGGGAGCAGCTGCCATGGCCTGCGTTCAACTCTATGTGTCTCTTGGCGCAAACCCTGAAAATTTTGTGTTATTCGATAGGCAGGGAGTTATTCACCAGGAACGCGCGGAACTGGACCCCATCAAAAAGCAATTCGCAATAAAGGGAAAGGAACTTAGTTTGTCTGATGCACTCAAAGATGCAGATGTATTTATTGGCCTTAGTGTTGGAAATGTAGTTACGCCTGATATGGTGAAGGGTATGGCCAAGAATCCCATTGTTTTTGCGATGGCGAATCCTGATCCCGAGATAAATTACGAAGCTGCAACATCCGCCAGAAAGGATATCATTATGGCCACTGGCAGATCTGATTATCCCAACCAGGTAAATAATGTATTGGGATTCCCCTTCATCTTCCGCGGAGCTCTGGATGTTCGGGCAACAAAGATCAATGAAGAAATGAAGCTTGCAGCCGTCAGGGCCCTGGCTGATCTTGCCAAAAGTCCGGTGCCAGACATCGTTAACATTGCCTATAATGAACGAAACATTGTTTTCGGTCCAACTTATATTATTCCTAAACCACTTGATCCACGCCTTCTCTCAACAGTAGCGCCGGCGGTAGCAAAGGCTGCCATCGAAAGTGGAGTTGCCCAGACAAATATCGAGAATTGGGAAGCCTATGCAATTGAATTGAACAAAAGGTTAGGATTGGATAACCAGATCATACGAATTCTTGGTAATAAGGCCAGATCGTCGCCAAAAAGAATTGTTTTCGCGGAAGCAGATAATGTGAAGATTCTAAAGACAGCGCAAATTATTTACGATGAGGGCATCGCTTATCCAATTTTATTAGGCGATGAGAAGAAGATACAATCAATAGCGGATGCAAATGGAATTGGCCTGGAAGGTCTTCCCATTTTTGATCCTCGTTCAGATGAATTTGAAGACAAGCGCAGATTTTTTGGAGAAATTCTTTTTCAGAAAAGACAGCGCAGGGGTTTGAATAAATATGAATCAACCAAGATCATGAAGGACCGAAATTATTTCGGTTGCATGCTGGTTGAAACTGGAGAAGCAGATGCAATGATCTCTGGACTCACCAGGAATTATGCTGATGCAATCAGACCGGCCATTCATATTATTGGTACCGAAGAAGGAGTCAAGAAGATCGCAGGCATGTACCTCTTGCTTACAAAAAAAGGCCCTCTTTTCCTGGCTGATACAACTGTGAACTTCAATCCCACAGCGGAGGAATTGGCCGATATTACTTTGATGGTGGCAAAGGAGGTCCGAAACTTCAACCTCACACCAAGAGTAGCAATGTTGAGCTATTCAAATTTTGGTAGCAGTGATTCTCCTGAAGCAAGATTGGTTGCTGAGGCCAGAAAACTTGTGAAGCAGCGTAACCCATCCTTGATTGTGGATGGTGAAATGCAGGCGAGTATTGCATTCAACCAGGAAATTCTCCGGGATAATTATCCCTTCAGCGAATTGGTTGGGCAGGAAGTCAATACTCTTATCTTCCCAAACCTTGCTGCGGGTAACGTTGCATATAATCTCCTCAAGGAAGTTGGCGGAGCTGATGCCATCGGCCCGATTCTTTTAGGTTTAAAAAAACCTGTGCATGTTCTGCAATTGGGAAGTTCGGTTCGCAGTATTGTAAACATGGCTATGATTGCAGTAGTAGATGCGCAAATTAAATGCAGGGCAGATGTCGAAACTGAAATCAGAAGGTCCAGATGGTGGAAAAGACTCAAGAAAACAAAACAGGCATAAAAGTTTCTATCAAACAGAATAACGGCAGGAATAATTAATTCGCATTAGCAGACCAAAAACATGATGGAATATCTTTCAAATTTCGGACGGTACCTTTTGATGATCAAGGGAATGTTCCACAAGCCTGAGAACGGAAAGATGTATTGGAAGGAATTCATGCATCAATGTGCGGAAATTGGTATCGGTTCCCTGGGTATCGTGGTTATCATTTCTATTTTTATGGGCGCGGTATCAGCATTACAAACCGCCTACCAGCTTACAAGTCCTGTAATCCCGAGATCTACCATTGCACAAATTGTTAGGGATACTGTGATCCTTGAGTTTGCACCTACACTTGTTTGTATTGTGCTTGCCGGGGTGGTGGGTAGTAAGATAGCAAGTGAACTTGGAAACATGAGAGTGAGTGAACAGATCGATGCGTTGGAGATCATGGGCATAAATACAAAGACATACCTCGTAATGCCTAAGATCCTTGCATCCCTGGTAGTGATTCCAATGTTGGTGAGTATTTCAGCCGTATTGGGAATTTGGGGTGGAAGGCTGGCGGGCCAGTTTTCCGGAATTCTCTCAACTACCATGTATGACCGGGGTCTCCTTGAGAATTTCATGCCCTATAATGTGACATTTGCACTCATAAAGAGTTACACCTTTGCCTTCCTCATAAGCAGCGTTTCATCTTATTCAGGATACTATGTTCAAGGTGGAGCACTTGAAATAGGGAGGGCCAGCACCAAATCCGTTGTGGCAAGTTGTATTCTGATACTTTTTTCTGATTATTTACTGGCCGCACTCCTTTTGTAAAAACCCAAAGAGCATTCAGGAATGATAGAGATCAAAAACGTTAGAAAGGGATTTAATGATAAAATCGTAATAGATGATGTAAGTGCCGTAATGGAACCCGGCAAATGCAACCTCATTATCGGAGCCAGCGGAAGTGGTAAGACTGTTCTCATGAAATGCCTCGTTGGATTATTGACTCCTGAAAAAGGTGAAATACTTTACGATGGCCATGATTTTATCAGCATGGAACCCGAAGAAAAGAAAGACATCCGCAAACAAATTGGGATGCTATTCCAGGGTTCAGCCTTATTCGATAGTCTTAATGTAGAAAAAAACGTGATGTTCCCTCTGGATATGTTCACCAAGGATTCATACAAGAAAAAGCTTGAGCGGGTGAATGAAGTTCTTGAGAGGGTACAATTGAAAGACGTTAACCGCAAATTTCCTGCGGAACTCAGTGGTGGTATGAAAAAGAGGGTTGGTATTGCCAGGGCAATTGTTCTGAACCCGCGTTACCTTTTCTGTGATGAACCAAATTCCGGACTGGATCCACAGACCTCACTGGTAATAGATATCCTGATCGAAGAGATAACCAAGGAATATAATATTACAACTGTAGTTAATACACACGACATGAACAGTGTGATGGAGATTGGAGACCACATTATTTACATGTACCAGGGCCTCAAGGAATGGGAAGGAAATAAGAAGGAGATAATTTTTAGTAAGAACCAACGATTGAATGAATTCATCTTTGCTTCTGAATTCTTACGTGATGCAAAAGACATGCGGATGTTGGAAGAAACCGGCAAGATGCCAAATGAGCGTGACATGGATGAGATGACTCACGAGGATGCTGCACCATTATTGCCACCAGATCCGGAAACGCAATAGTATCGAGTTTCGAGTTTAGGGTTTCGAGTTGTATTCCTTAACTTTCAAACTTTCAAACATTTTTCAACCACCATAGCTCTGGCGAAGGTGGTCAAACATTCAAACTTGAATTTATCGTCATGAGCATCCTAGTCAATAAACAATCAAAAGTCTTAGTACAAGGTTTTACAGGGACAGAAGGCACTTTCCATGCTTCCCAAATGATTGAATACGGGACAAAGGTTGTTGGAGGAGTCACTCCAAACAAAGGAGGCACATCTCATCTTGACAGGCCGGTTTTTAATACTGTTGCTGAAACTGTGAAGGAAACAGGAGCCAATGTTTCTATCATTTTTGTACCTCCTGCATTTGCAGCCGATGCAATTATGGAAGCTGCGGAATCTGAAATAGAACTTGTTGTTTGCATAACAGAAGGAATTCCGGTTCAGGACATGATAAAGGCAAAACTCTTTTTGCGTGGAAAGAGAACAAGGCTAATTGGACCAAATTGTCCGGGAGTTATAACGGCTGGAGAATGTAAGGTTGGTATCATGCCAGGCTTTGTTTTCAAAAGTGGCAGAATTGGAATTGTTTCAAAATCCGGAACTCTTACATACGAGGCAGCTGACCAGGTTGCAAAAGCAGGCTTGGGGATTTCAACAGCTGTAGGTATTGGTGGGGATCCAATTATCGGAACAACTACCAGGGAAGCGGTGGAATTGTTTATGAATGATGAAAATACCGATGCGATTGTAATGATCGGCGAAATCGGAGGTGGAATGGAAGCAGAAGCTGCAAGATGGATCAAGGAAAATGGAAACAAAAAACCAGTTATCGGTTTCATTGCGGGCCAAACTGCGCCTCCAGGTAGACGAATGGGTCATGCAGGGGCAATCATCGGCGGCGCCGAAGACACAGCAGCAGCAAAAATGAAAATTCTTGCAGAATGTGGAGTTTTCGTTGTTGAAAGTCCTGCTGATATCGGAAAAAAAGTAGCAGAAGTGATGAAGAAAGAATTGGTAGGCTAAATTATCGCGGAGCGATGGATCTTGTTGAAGCTATTATCTGATCAGATCACCCTCTCCAATTGAGGCGCAGGCTTGGTGGCTGTGAAGTGAATTCAAAAATGTCACATAACGGATATCGCAGATTATAAATTTTGTTTTGCTCCTACGGAGCAATTTTCTAAAACTCAATTAATGTCTAGTCCTAAAATAGGTTTACACAAAAAGTAAACTTATATGGAAGAAAATTTATTAAGAACCATTCAGATTCATTCCAAAACTTTCAGGCGCAAGGTGGTGGAAGAATATCTTTCAGGTAGTGGCACACAACGCGAGCTGACGCTTCGTTGTGGAATAAAATCAAGAAGTACAATACCGAGATGGATTAAGGAATTGGGTTATTCAAATGCAAAAAGCGAAGTTCTAAGAAAGCCTAATTTTGAAATTATAACATATAGCTGCATGCCTTCAAAAACCACCTCAGATGGCAGCGAGGATCCAAAAAAGCTTCAAAAAAGGATAGCTGAGCTGGAGCGCCAACTCCAAGATGAAAAGCTTCGAACAGAGGCCTATCAAAGGATGATTGAAAAAGCAGAAAAAGAGCTGAACATTTCCATTAGAAAAAAGCCCTTTACCAAGTGATCCTTGATATGAAAAACACGTATCAGGCAGTTAGTCTTAGCCGATTGTGTTGGTTACTTGGGGTTACAAGACAAGCTTTTTATAAACACTTTTGGGACAGCCAGGACATCAACACGGAACAATACCTGGTGCTTGAGCAAATCAGAAAGCTAAGGCAGGAACATCCAGCTATAGGGACCAGGAAGCTGTATGTATTAATACAACCCTACTTGTTAGAACATCAAATCAAAATGGGCAGGGATGCCTTATTTAATTTACTATGCGAAAACAAATTACTGGTCCGCAAAAGGAAGCGAAGTATACGAACCACTCAGTCCCACCACAGGTTTAAAAAGTATTCTAACCTGATCAGAGGATGGCATCCATCAAAACCTTCACAATTGTGGGTGTCAGACATTACATATGTTCCTATAAAAGGGGGTTTTTTATATCTAAATCTTATAACAGATGCTTACTCACATAAAGTGATGGGTTATCAAATTGCAGAAAGTCTTGAAACCTGTCATAGCATCAAAGCCCTTCAAATGGCTTTACTGGCCGAGACTAGCAACCAGGATTTAATACATCATTCTGATCGGGGTATCCAATATTGCAGCCTTGAGTATGTGAAACTACCTGCGCAAAACAGTATAAAAATCTCCATGACTCAAACCGGTGATCCTCTTGAAAACCCCTTAGCAGAGAGAATAAATGGGATCATTAAAAATGAATACCTAAAGTATTACAACATGCAAAATGAAAAACAAGCTCAGGAATTGCTCAGGGACGTTATTAACAAATACAATCAAAAAAGACCACATGAAAGTATTCAAGCTCACCCCTGAAGAAGTGCATTCTAAACAGCTACTCGTTAACAAAACATGGAGTAAAAAAAGAAAAACTATAACTTGTCAACCTATACCAGGATTATCTAAAAACCTGTAAACTTATTTTAGGACGATACATTCATTTACTACCGACCTATTGCCCCTACGGGGCAAAATAAATGCAGAGATTATACTTGCCAGGAAATTGAAGACCAGATTTCAAAAACTTTCTCCTGCAAAACCTTACAATACAAATTCCGACTATTCAACTTTTCAACAAATCAACCTTCTTCATGGTTTTATGATCTGTATAAAATAAAAATCCCGACACAATCGTCGGGATTTGTTTTCCTGGTATGGATTACGGGTTCCTTTGGAGTTATCTGTAACTACTTATGAATCTAGCCAGTTCCTGCTTGCTGCTGTTGTGGCTGAAAACATCATAGATCAAATGATAATTGTTCCTGTCAACTGTATTCCGGTATGCATACTTAGCAAGATCGAGCTTGTAGTTTTCAAAGGTGAACATTTGGAGAAGCTCACGAACCTGTTCAGCCTTGAAAGTGTTCCTGTCAAACATCTGTTGTGCCAGGCCCATTCTGGTGTTTTCAAATCTTTCCCTGCGGAGAGTTTCTCTCATGGATTGGAATTCCTGGTAGCTCACACTATTTGAATAGCCACCATTATTGCCATTACGATCAGGACGGTCACGATCATTCCATTTATCATCATCCTCATTTTTCCAACGATCATCTCTATTACGATCATTGCCACGGCCGTTTCTTGAAAGATCGGTTTCACGGATCTTTGCTTTGCCATTTCGATTGATGAAGAGTTCAACTTCCTGACCTGGCTTAACGTAAAGGTTACTGCTATACATCAGCTTTTCTCTGGACTTCCCGAAGATTCCTCCGAAAACACGGTTGGAGGTGAGACTGTAAACCTGGATGCTGTGGTATCCTGGTTGAATATTACTAATGGTGAATTCATTATCACGCTCGTTGTAACTTCTACCGTCGATCTGCACACGCATGTCTGAGTTTTCATACATGGAGATGGTTAGGATACTTTGCCTTGGACGTTCCGCCGCAATTGCAGTAATGCTTATAAGAACTGCGAGAATTGTAGGGTAGATCTTGTTCATAATTTGGTTCCTCCGAATTTTTATTTTAATCATAGATTCAAAGCAAATGCCGTCGCTTAACAAGAAATTGTTAAAGGGCTGGGTTGTAACTTTTCTTTATAAAATGAATCGTGAAGGGAACTTTTGTTTAACCGCCAAGTCGCAAGGACGCAAAGGTTCGCGAGGAAATACTTTGCGATTCCTTGCGTCTTCGTTTCTTTGCGGTTAAGAATTAAAAAAAAAATGAAAAAATAGGAATGATAAGAACCCTCCCGAATTTTTTCATTTTACATTTTACAATCCTTAGTTTAAAAATCTGTTTTGAGCAAAAACTGCGATGTACTAATTGTCGGGCAGGGAATCAGCGGTTCTTTGTTGTACTATCATCTTACAAAGGCGGGTTTGGATTGTCTTGTACTTGACGATGTAAGACCAAATACAGCATCCAGGGTCGCAGCAGGATTGATCAATCCTGTAACTGGAAGAAGGTTGGTAAAGTCATGGATGATAGAGGAACTTCTGAAAGAACTACTGATTACATATCGTGAAATAGAAGTAGAATTCAACATACAATGCCTGCAAGAAAAGGAGCTCACCTGGTTTTTTCCCGCTACTGATGTCCTTCAATCTTTTGAAAAACGACTTTTGGAAGGAACGGAGTATTTGGCTGAAGCTTCAACTCTTTCTCTGGAATCAATATTTAATTTCCCATTTAAAGCTGGAAATATAAAACCGGTTTATGTTCTGAATCTGCAGGAGATGCTGGATGCTTTTTCATCAAGGTTATTACAGGAGGAAAAATTGATTCAGGAAAAATTTGACCATCACGAATTATCTTTTTCAGATCCGATGGTGAAGTATAAAGGAATTACAAGTAAGAGGCTCATATTCTGTGAAGGAAGTAGCGCTGTGAACAACCCATTCTTTAACCTACTTCCTTATTCCCTGAACAAGGGTGAAGCGTTGATACTTCAAATAAAAGACCTTGCACGTGATGCCATCTATAAATTCAAGCAAACCCTGGTTCCTTTAGCAGATTCACCGGATAAATGGTGGTATGGGTCAGATTACGAATGGGAGTTTGAAAATGACCTGCCCACTTCAAAATATTTAGATAAGTCAAATAAGGAATTAAAGAATTGGTTGAAACTTCCCTACTCTATAATCGACCATAAGGCAGCAGTGAGGTATGCAACTGTTGAGCGCAGGCCATTTATTGGATTTCATCCATTGCAACCTGAAGTCGGAATATTTAATGGGTGGGGCACAAAAGGATGCTCGCTGGTTCCTTATTTTGCCAGGGAATTTGCACATAATATCGTTCACGGTAAGCCCTTGCTGCCCGAAGTTGACATCAAGAAATACAATAAGCTATTATCAGAACGCTAACTCATATTTTTGCCCATTTCAAATAATCAACACAATGGAAGAAAGAAAGGATGTTTATAGTATTCCTTCAAAATTCAGGAAGATGGAAAACCTTCACATTCTATTTTGGTTAATAAAAGATACTTGTTGGTGCCTGGATTATAAATGGCTTGGGATTACCATGGTTTTTCCCACCCTCCTGGTTGCTATTCTAATATGCTGGAGAACGAAAAGGATAGTATCAGAATTCACTCACAACCTTGCAGTGATCTTTTGGATTTGCGCCAATTCCCTTTGGATGATAACAGAGTTTTTTAATTACCCTGAAGATGCAAAATACTATGCACTCATTCCTTTTGGGATAGGGCTACTGATTCTTATTTACTATTATGTGATTTATTCGTTGTTGCAGAAAAGACAAAGTTTGAATGTTTGATTGTTTGAATGTTTGAATGTTTGAGAAAAGAGTTTAAGTTATCCGAATAAAATCCTGCAGGAATTAAGAACTAGTCGAACTTTATTCAATCAAGGAGATGGAGATGGCGACTATAAAAAAATTTCAGGAAATTTTAGCATGGCAAAAGGCAAGACAACTAAACAAAAGAATTGGAGAATTGATTGACAGTGGCAGGTTTCGAATGAATTATCGACTCATTAATCAGATTGAAGGTTCCGCAGGTTCAATAATGGATAATATTGCGGAAGGATTTGAAAGAAGTGGAAATAGGGAATTAGTGCAATACTTATATATAGCTAAAGGTTCTTGTGGCGAATTTCGTTCGCAGCTTTACAGAGGACTCGATCGCAACTATATAACAACTGAGGAATTTGATGAATTATCAGCTTATGCACTTGAAATTGTTGTTTTCCTCCAAAGGTTCATCGAATATCTCGAGAAGTCTGAAGTTAAAGGCATAAAATATAAATTAAGAAAATAGGTTTTCTTCTTTCAAACAATCAAACATTCAAACAATCAAACCTTGGTCAAACAATCCTCCTCTGAGTTCCGTCACGCCGCAAGCTTTCTGCTGTTGCCATAGGCAATAGGATCCTGGTTAAGTGTTTTTGCAAGAGCATCATACAGTTCCGGAAGTTCATGCCTAAGTCGAACCGGGTTTTCAAAGAAGACTTCCACCGTAACTGCCCAGAATTCATGATAATTGGTTGACGCGTATTCGCCCAGAATATTCTTTCTGCCTTGTTGCATCTCCTGGAAAATAGGCCTGGCAACTTTGGAGAAATTTTTGAATTCCTTTTTAAAGCGCTTGTCTTCTTCTGTTTGAGTAATAAAATTTACATAGGCAAGAGCATGAGCCATTTCGTGAAGTCCTACATTACAATTTGGGGTCATTCCTTTTACCCCCTTGAGAAAATTATCCCAGGAAAAATAGATCCCTGAACTATCAACGTGTCCCTGGAATGGTCGTGAATAAAAACCATAATGGTAATCATCCTTCAAAACATATATATCCCTGAAGTAGTTGAGAGAGAATTTTTCAAGACCGAAGGTTAATTGAACCGCGGCGGCGCTAATCAGAATTGGCATATCCGGACTTTCCTTCACGTCCACATAATGGAATTTCTTTGCGCGATGGAACATATACGTCCTGAATAAAAAGCGTTTGCGCTCATCTGGATTAAGGCGATTATAATAACGGAAATAACGTGTGATCACCAGGTGATAAAGCATTTCCTGTGATGCAAATTTTTTCCATTGATGTTTTTGGTAAAAACGGTTCCACCAATTGCAGAGGGGCTCATACAGAGCGATGATTCCCAGGACCGCCATAATGATAGTTACAATTTCCATAAGGGTTCCTTTTTCTTTTTGTGTCCAAAATGGTAATAGCTGCGGTCTCGCACAGTGTATGGATAATTGCAGGAATACTGGATAATTGTAAGCTGGCTTCCCGAAGGGTTAGTTGGATGGAAGGATCAATGAGGTAAGTAATTACCTACAAAATAAATATTGTTTTTCAATTTTGAAAGTACCCATCCCCTTATCAGACACCTTTTGATGTACATTTGCTGCTCTTTTTAAAATTCCTGAGTGTATGTACAGAACCCACACCTGCGGTGAGTTGAGAATCAGTCATGTAAGTCAGTCGGTGACGCTTGCCGGCTGGGTACAAACTATTAGAAAATTTGGGAGTATCACCTTCGTAGATCTACGGGATAGGTATGGAATCACTCAATTATTGCTTGGCGAAGATCTAAACAGCCAACTTGACAAGGATCCTCTTGGACGTGAATTTGTTTTGCAGGTTGAAGGCAAGGTTGTTGAAAGAAGCAACAAGAATCCTAGTCTCGGAACCGGTGAAATTGAAATTGAAGTCAGGTCATTCAAAATTCTTAATAAGTCTGCAGTACCTCCTTTCACTATCCAGGACGATACAGATGGTGGCGATGATCTGCGAATGCGTTACCGCTATCTTGATCTAAGAAGATCCGCAGTTAAGAAAAATCTCGAATTGCGTTATGCCGTGAATCGCGCTGCCAGGAATTATCTCCATCAGAACGACTTCATGGATGTTGAGACACCTTTCCTGATCAAATCCACTCCTGAAGGTGCAAGAGACTTTGTGGTGCCATCCCGGATGAATTCCGGAGAATTCTATGCGCTTCCACAGAGTCCGCAAACATTTAAGCAACTCCTGATGGTGAGCGGCTATGACCGATACTACCAGATCGTAAAATGTTTTCGCGATGAAGACCTTCGGGCTGACCGACAACCAGAATTCACACAAATAGACTGTGAGATGAGTTTTGTTGAGCAGGAAGATATTCTCAACATGTTTGAAGGCATGGTAAAACATATTTTTCTTGAGGTAAAAGGAATTGAATATTCTGCTCCTGTTGAAAGAATGACGTGGAAAGATGCGATGTGGAATTATGGAATTGATAAACCTGACACAAGATTCAATATCAAGATTACCAATTTCAAATCTGCTTTTGAAGATTTCGGGAATGATGAAGAGGCAGTTGAGATCTTTGAAGCAGCGGGCTTTAAGGTTTTCAACGATGCTGAAACTGTTCTGGCCATTGCATTACCAGGTGGAAGTGATTACACGCGCAAGCAATTGGATGAACTTACAGATTGGGTGAAAAGACCACAGATCGGAATGTCGGGCCTTGTATATATCCGCCATAATACCGATGGGTCATTAAAAAGCTCAATAGATAAATTTTTTGATGAGCCTAAGTTGAAAAGGCTAGCTGAAAAATGTGGCGCTGGTGCAGGAGACCTCATTCTGATCCTTGCAGGTCGTGAAGAGAGAACCAGAAAAGCAACTAATGAATTGAGATTGGAAATTGGTGAACGACTTGGACTAAGGAAAAAGAATGAGTTCAAATTGCTTTGGGTATTGGATTTCCCGCTCTTTGAATATGCTGAAGATGATAATCGATGGGTAGCAAGGCATCATCCGTTCACTTCACCAAAACCTGATCAGATCGAGACGATGATCCAGAATGATCCTGAAATAAAAAATCCTGCTGAATATCTCAAGCATCCATTTGCAGGCATAAAAGCCAATGCGTATGATATGGTGTTGAATGGAAATGAGATTGGGGGAGGTTCTATCAGGATCTTTCAAAGGGAGTTGCAAGAAAAGATGTTCGCGGCCCTGGGCATGACCAAAGAAGAGGCATTGCATAAATTTGGATTTCTGTTGGGAGCTTTTGAATATGGTGCACCACCCCATGGTGGGATTGCCTATGGATTTGACCGCTTATGTGCAATCCTGGGCGGAAGTGAGAGTATTAGGGATTTTATTGCCTTTCCAAAGAACAACAGCGGTAGGGATACCATGTTGGATGCCCCCTCAACAATTGATGAAAAGCAGTTGAAAGAGTTAAAGATCGGGCTAACGGAATAATGTAAATTTTTGAGAATTTAACCGCAAAGACGCCAGGACGCCAAGTTTCGCGAGGAGCCTGGCGTACCTTTGCGTCTTTGTTTCTTGGCGGTTAAACCTTCATTATCAAATTATCAAATTGGATCTTTCTGGCACAATCTTTACGGCAATATTGCACTGGAGCTACGCGTGAAAATCAGTACAAAATGAAAATCGGGTCGATATTCTTACTCGCCTTCGTTTTTGCTTCTTGTCAAAAATCCAATAACACAGAGGATGTTGAAAATCTTCCTGCATCTACCATTATGAATGTTTCTTATGGATCTGATGCAGCACAGAAGATGGACATCTATCTTCCTGCAGGAAGAAAAGAATCTTCAACAAAGGTGATGATCCTGATTCACGGTGGCGGTTGGACAACGGGTGATAAGTCTGAGTTCGACAGCTATATTGCTTCGTTCAAACTGCGACTTCCTGATTATGCATTCTTCAATATCAACTACAGATTATATAATACCGGAACTGGTGCATTTAAGTTTCCAACACAGGAGAATGATGTGAAAGCTGCTCTTGATTTCATTTTCAGCAGATCAGGTGAATATAAGATCTCAAACAAATTTGCATTGCTTGGAGCAAGTGCAGGAGCACACCTGGCATTGCTTCAAGCATATAAACATACTAGTGGCATGAAGGCTAAGGCAGTTATTTCCTTATTTGGTCCAACTGATATGGTGGAGTTTTACAATAATCCTCCTACTCCTTTTCTCCAGCCATCTTTAGTTGCCTTGCTTGGTGCTACTCCAACACAGAATCTCGCTATCTATCAGCAATCGAGTCCTGCATTTTTTGTGAACTCGGGCAGCATGCCAACACTACTTCTCCATGGCTCAAATGATCCCTTGGTACCCATTTCCCAGTCAACTCTCCTGAAAAATAAATTAGAAGCAAACGGCATCTTTGTACAGATGGTCACCTACCCGGAGGGGCATGGATGGGGTGGAGCATCGCTTGAAGACAGTTTCAATAAGATCATTTCATTTTTGGCATCGCAGGTTCAATAGAGTGTCAATAAAATCATTTACATCTCTTCATCGACAGTAACAATATCAGAAATCCGTTTTTTACTACCTTTTGCTTGTGAAAGCCAATCTACCTCCGCTAGCTGAACGTTTACGACCAACCACCCTGGATGATCTTGTGGGCCAGGAACATCTTACAGGCAAAGGCAGCATCCTGAGAACTGCTATAGAGTCAGGTAAGATCCCATCCATCATCCTTTGGGGAGCACCGGGAACAGGAAAAACTACCATCGCAAATATCATTGCACATGCTCTCAATGCACCCTTTTATACTTTGAGCGCCATTAGCTCTGGAGTAAAGGAGGTAAGAGAAGTAATTGAACAGGCCAAATCCCAACAAGGTGTAATACTTTTTATAGATGAGATCCACCGGTTTAATAAAGGTCAGCAGGATGCGTTGCTGGGTGCTGTAGAAAAAGGAGTTATCACGTTAATAGGAGCAACAACAGAGAATCCTTCTTTTGAGGTCAACAGTGCATTGCTTAGCAGATGCCAGGTGTATGTTTTGAAACCATTGCAGAAGGATGACCTGGTTCAACTACTTCATCGTGCAATTGCAAGGGATGAAGTTCTTTCAAAAAAGAATATTGAATTCACCGAAACAGAGGCCTTAATTAGTCTATCGGGAGGAGATGCCAGGAAACTTCTGAATCTTCTTGAATTAGTTATCGACGGTTTAGGAAATGAGAAGAAAAAAGATAGTCCTGCGAAACCGTTGGTTGTTACTGATAATGCCGTTATGGAAATCGCGCAACAAAAGATTGCCTTGTACGACAAAAGCGGTGAACAACATTACGATATCATTTCAGCCTTCATCAAATCCATGAGAGGTAGCGATCCCAATGCAGCGGTCTACTGGTTGGCAAGAATGATAGAAGGAGGAGAGGATGTAAAATTTATTGCAAGACGAATGGTGATCCTGGCAAGTGAAGACATTGGGAATGCCAATCCAAATGCTTTGCTGCTTGCCAACGCAACATTTGATGCTGTTAATAAAATTGGTTATCCTGAATCAAGGATCATACTGTCACAATGTGCAATCTATCTGGCTTCCTCGCCAAAGAGCAATGCATCGTATGAAGCAATTGGCGCAGCCTTGTCTGCCGTAAAAGAATTTGGGGATCTTCCAGTTCCCCTGCACATTCGGAATGCTCCCACAACACTTATGAAAAAACTGGATTATGGCAAAGGCTATAAATATTCACATAGTTATGATCAGAATTTTTCTGACCAGGAATATCTTCCCGAAAATATTACGGGATCCAAATTTTACGATCCAGGTAAAAATCCGAGAGAAGAAGAAATGAGGAAATATCTTAGAAATTTATGGAAGGACAAATATGATTACTGAAACTGCAATAAGATGGGAATGCAAACCTTTTTCTGATCTGAAAGCGGATGAATTGTATGCAATGCTGCGACTTAGATCTGAGGTTTTTGTGGTGGAACAGAACTGTGTTTACCTTGATCTTGACCTCAAGGATAAACAGGCATATCATGTTGCAGGCTGGATCAAAGATGAACTTATTGGATATACCAGGTTATTACCTCCAGGACTTGCATTTAAAGAACCATCAATAGGCAGGGTTGTTACTTCTCCCTCAGCCCGGAGAACTGGTGCAGGCAGAAAACTAATGGAATACTCAATAGAAAAAATTATTTCCTTTTATGGGAAACAACCCATTAGGATCGGTGCACAATTATACCTGAAACGTTTTTACGAATCACTCGGCTTTAACCAATCCAGCGATATTTACCTGGAGGATGATATTGAACACATTGAGATGGTTTTCCCAATTCTGGAAAATTGAGAATGATGATGTTATGTTGAAAAATTCTTTCACTCGGGCACACAATGAAAGATAGTTTCTTCGTTTCTTGTAAGTCAACCGGATATTTATCATCTTAGTTGCAGAATCCGAACTAAGTAGAAAACTAAAAACCAATATTCATGAAACAGACCTTACACTCCTTTTGGGGGAAGTGTTCAGTCGTGTTGCTGTGTGCTTCTCTTATTTACACTTCATCTTTCGGCCAACTTTCAGATGGCAAATACTTCGAAGGTGGAATCACCATCGGTCCTTCAAATTTTCTTGGAGACCTGGGTGGTAATTATGGAAAGGGCACCTCATTCCTGAAGGATAATCAATTTAGAACATCAAGATTCATGGCGGGCGGATTTATTGCTGCCTACCCATCTGAATGGCTTGGCGTTCGCTTAGCATTAAACATCGGAAGCGTTGAAGGTGATGATGCACTTGTAAAGGCTAAAGGTGGATTAGAAGAAGCAAGAAAAGCTCGTAACCTCAGTTTCAAATCCGGCATTAAAGAATTATTTCTTGTCGGTGAGGTATACCCTTCAGTATTTTTTGAAGGTGATCCCACTGATGTGTATCATAAGATCCGTCCGTACGGAGTGGTAGGCGTTGGTGCCTTCATGTTCAATCCAAAAGGTGTAGACCCACTCACTGGAAGTTGGGTTAAACTCCGCGAACTGCATACAGAAGGTCAGGGTTTTCCAGAATATCCTGACAGAAAAGAATATTCCCTGGTACAACTAAATGTTCCACTGGGTGTAGGGCTCAAATATTTCATCAATGAAAATGTGAGCCTGGCATTTGAAATTGTGCACCGCAAAACCTTTACAGACTATATGGATGATGTGAGTACAGATTACATCGACCCAAGTTTGTTTTACGCAAACCTGCCAGCCTCACAGGCAGCAGTTGCGGATAGGATTTACAATAAAAGTCCTTTAAGATACCTAAGCAGTGGTTATAGTCCAGGTTCTAAAAGAGGAACAAAGGAAAACAATGATGCATATTATTCAGCTGGATTTAAGCTCGGCATCAGGCTAGGTGGCTCAGATCGTCGCTGGAGAAATTCAACACGTTGCCCGGTTATTAGATTCTAAAAAATATTACTTAATCCGTACCCTATTTTTTGGAACCAACGAGTTACCATGAAAACATTTGTACCTCTGAAAAAAATCCTTTTTGCACTTGCGCTTTCAACAACTGGCTTGTTGTTGTTTGCGCAAGGTGCTTCAGCGGACAAATCAATTGGGAATCTATCAACTTCCCGCGACACCATTCTTATCAGCAAATCTCAAACTAGTAAAAAGCACAAGATCAAATTGTATCCTAACCCAGGAAACGATGTCCTTTTCTTTTCAGTAAATGGTCAGTCAGGCAAGGTCTATCAATTATACCTTTTCAACATGGACGGCAGACTAGCAAAACAAACACAGATTAGAAATAAGGAAACAACTGTTCTTGCAAACATTTCTAAAGGCAATTACACGTTTGAGGTTTTTAGTGACGATGAGAGAATCGAAAATGGTCAATTAATAGTCAAATAAGCTCTTTTCATAAATTCTAACCAATAAGTGGCGGGGAAATTATTAAAATCGCAATATCCGGTTAAGATAAGCCTGATCCGTTCCCTATCTTAAGTACCCTTGCTAAGATTTTTTTAATCACTTCCCGCCGCATCTTATTGGATTTAATTTGAAAATTTGCTGATTTGATAATGAGGGAAATTGGATAATATAGATTCAGCATCTTCATTGTTTAATAAAGTGTTCAAAACCTCTAATTTCCACCTCTGCATTTTCCAATTTTCCCTGATTGAAGTCAACAGGTAAGAAATTTTCAAGTTCTCTAATTACCTACTGATCCCCATTTTCAAATTTTCAAATCTTCAAATTTCTTCTCCTCCATTTTCAAATCTTCAAATTTTCAAATTTTCAAATTTCTTCTTCCCATCTTCAAATTGCTTCCGCTAATCTTTTTGGCTAATTTCCCGAATTGGTTTACGTTTATTAAAACTATCGTTATGAACCTGTTCGATAGAGCCAAGAAAATGTTGACTACCCCAAAAACCGAATGGGAAGTAGTTGCGGCTGAACAACCTGATTCCGGTAAGATCATTACCGGGTATGCTTTGCCCTTCATTATTCTGGGAGCAGTTGCAGCATTCATTGGATATGGATTGATTGGATTTGGCGTTGGAATTTATACCATCTCCGGTACAGAATGGGGCCTTTATTATGCGTTGAACCAGGCCATCGTGGGAATCTGCAGCATACTCATCACAACCTTTGTAGTGGACGCCTTGGCACCTTCTTTTAATTCAGAGAAAAACTTCCCAAGATCACTTCAATTAGTAGTTTATGGGTCCACACCAGGACTGGTTGCTGGGCTGTTTGCTATTATTCCAATACTCGCGGGCATCGTGGCAATTGCAGGCGCTGTTTACAGCGTTTACTTATGGTATTTAGGACTGGGACCGATTAAGAAAACTCCGGAGGATAAGAAAGTTGCATACATGATCATTTGCTTCGTAGTTCTTGTGGTTGTATATATCCTTTTGGGTTACCTAATTGCCAGGTTATTATTGCCAGCATTTGGACTTGGATTGATTTAATAAGTCCGGATGATATTTTAAGAACATTTCAGCTTCGGCATGTGAATAATATTTTAATGGCTTGCTGAAACTTTATATAATTTAGAAGTACCCAAGAACAGGCCATCTGGAACCGTCAAAATTCTTCGATCTGTTCCTGCCCTTTCCAAATCCCCTTGTAAACAAATCCTCAGATGCTGCAAAGGCGTATGCCGAAAAGCCAAAAAGAGTAGGCACAACCAAAATAACAAGCGGTTTTATGGAACAAATGAATTTTCACAAGCAAAAACTCATCTCGCTTATCGTTGCCGGTGTGGCACTGATTTCCCTCTTTCTGCCATGGCAAACTGTTAGCCTTGGAATCTTTGGAGGTGTTTCCGTAAATGGTATTCGGGGTTGGGGACTCCTTGCACTTGCAGGAGTGATTGGAGTGGCCGCTGCGGCATGGATGGGAAATAAGGCTCTTCCATTTGATGATTCATCAAAAAAGATTGCTCTCGCCTCTTTCGGCGCAATAGCTGTAGGTGCTCTTTTGACCCTTGTTACCAAGAGTGAATTCACTAAGGCAGGTATTGGACTTTGGGTTGCCCTCGTTGCAGGCCTGGCTGGACTTGCCCTGCTCCTGGGATTTGTGAAGATCCCTGAAAAAGGAACCACCACCACCACAACGACTACTACTACAGACCCGCCAAAAATTTAGATATAGTCGAGGGATTGAAAGGTCGATTGGTTGAATAGTTGACTGGTAAAGAGGAATTGGTAATTGGTAATTTGAAATTAGGAGGAGGGTTGATTAGTTGAGTAGTTAACACAGGTAGACTCCCAAATAATTATTTTTTCCCAATTACTAATTCCTAATCCCAATTCCTCTATTCACCAAGGCAACCACTCAACTAACCCCCAGTTCCTCCCGGAGAAACTTAGCAGTAAAACTTTCTTTATTCTTGGCAAGGTCTTCAGGCTTTCCTTCAAACAAAATTCTTCCGCCACCATCCCCACCTTCAGGTCCAAGATCAATAATGTGATCAGCCATTTTGATCACATCCATATTGTGTTCGATGACTAATACACTATTTCCGCGATCAACAAGTTTGTTTAATACAAGAAGCAGGTGCTTAATGTCCTCAAAATGCAATCCTGTTGTGGGTTCATCAAGAATATAAAATGTTTTGCCAGTGTCTTTCTTTGACAATTCAGTTGCCAGCTTCACTCGCTGTGCCTCTCCCCCACTCAACGTCACCGCACTTTGCCCAAGAGTAATATATCCAAGACCCACCTGGTCCAGCACATGAATCTTGCGATGCAGGTATGGAATATTCTGAAAAAATTCACTTGCTTCCTCAACAGTCATTTCTAATACGTCACTGATCGATTTTCCTTTGTACCTAATTTCTAAGGTTTCCCGATTGTATCTTTTACCCTGACATTTTTCGCAATGAACATATACGTCTGGTAGAAAATTCATTTCAATCACCCGCATTCCCGCTCCTTCACAAACATTGCAGCGTCCACTTTTTACATTGAAAGAAAATCTGCCAGGATTATATCCACGGATCTTTGCCTCAGGAACACTGGAATATAATGTCCGGATCTCGGTGAAAAAACCACAATAGGTTGCGGGGTTAGATCGTGGTGTTCTGCCAATAGGACTCTGATCAATTTCAATTACCTTATCAACATGCTCCAATCCTTTTATGCTGGTAAATGATAATGGATTTGCCTTAGAATTATAACAATGCTTGCTGAGGATGGGATAAAGGGTCTCATTGATTAGTGTAGACTTGCCACTTCCGCTAACCCCAGTAACAACTATGAATTTTCCGAGAGGAAATTTTACAGATACCTTCTTTAAATTATTTCCTGAGGCCCCATTTAATTCGATCATTTTTCCATTTCCCTTCCTGCGTTCCGAAGGCACTTCAATTTTCAAGTATCCATTCAGATAACCAGATGTGAGGGTATTCAAACCCAATAAATGTTTAGGATGGCCTTCCGCTACAATTCTGCCTCCGTGAAATCCTGCTTTTGGGCCGATGTCAACCAAATGATCAGCGGCCAGCATTATATCCTTATCATGCTCAACTACCAATACAGTATTTCCAATATTGCGAAGGTTCTGCAATGCACCAATCAGTCTTTGATTGTCGCGCTGATGAAGTCCGATGCTGGGTTCGTCAAGTATATATGTTATCCCTTGCAGTTGAGATCCAATTTGGGTTGCGAGACGAATTCTTTGCGATTCACCACCACTGAGAGTACGGGTCGGTCTATTTAAGGTCAAATAGGTAAGTCCAACATCAAGCAGAAATTGCAATCGTTCCCTTATTTCTTTCAATATATCCTTAGCGATGATTTTTTGTCTATCAGAAATCAACAGTTCAATTCCATCAAACCATGCTGCCAGGTTATCAAGGTTCATATTACTGAGCTCCGAAATATTCCTTCCATTGAATCTGAACCAGAGACTTTCCTTTTTCAACCTGGCTCCGTTACATTCAGTGCATGGCTTCAGCTCCATGAATGCTTCCGCCCATGTCTGGATTGCTTCACTGGTACTGCTTGCAAACCATCGCCTCACCTGGTTTACGATTCCTTCGAATTCAGTTGAGTAAACCTGACTTTCCACTTCATTGAAATCCAGTGATTCATTTAGCTGTCCATCCTCATCGCCATACAGAATGAGATTGACTTGTTTTACAGCCAGTTCTTTCAGCGGTTTTTCCAGGCTGATCTTATTTTTCTTTGCCAGTTGCTGTACCTGTTTGAATACATATGCTTCTCTTTCTTCACCTAGTGGTGCTATCGCTCCTTTGTTAATACTTAGCGACCAATCGGGTACAACTGCATCCATATTCACCTGGTAAACTGAGCCCAATCCTTTACAAACAGGGCAGTAACCATAAGGTGAATTAAATGAAAAAGAATTTGGTGATGGTTCTTCGTAACTGATACCTGTATCCTCACACATTAAATGCTTACTATATTGGATCACCCGGTCTTCCGAAACTTTTTTCTTGAAAGAATTAATCAGTTTACTCCCTCTCACAGTTTCTTCTTCCTGCACCAGCACAAACATCAGGTCTTTACCCAATCTCAGACATTGTTGTACGCTCTGGCTCAATCTCAACTTCATATCATCGTTTACGCCCAATCTGTCTACCACAATTTCAATATCATGGATCTTGTACCGATCAACCTGCATCTTTGCAACGAGGTCTTTGATCTCACCGTCCACCCGCACCTTTACAAATCCTTTCTTACGTATCTCTTCAAATAATTCGCGATAATGGCCTTTCCTTCCGCGTACAACAGGAGACAATAAACTGATTTTCGTCCCTTCAAATCGTTGAAAAATATTCTCAACAATTTCTTCCTCACTCCATTTTACCATGCGGTTGCCTGTGTTATAACTATAAGCTTCACCAACGCGCGCAAATAATAATCTCATGAAGTCGTACACTTCAGTTATAGTTCCTACTGTTGACCTTGGATTTTTGTTTGTAGTTTTTTGTTCAATGGAAATTACTGGAGAGAGCCCGGTTATCTTGTCAACATCAGGCCTTTCCATGTCTCCAACGAACTGCCGTGCGTAGGCCCCAAAGGTTTCCATGTACCGTCTCTGGCCTTCTGCGTAGATAGTATCAAATGCAAGTGAGGATTTCCCGCTTCCGCTAATCCCGGTGATGACTACCAGCTTGTTCTTTGGAATCTGAATATCAATATTTTTCAGATTGTGAACCCTCGCGCCGTAAACTTCAATCATTTCGCCATTCGTCTCTTGCGGCTCATTTTTCAATTCCATACCAGATTTAAAAGGAGGTCAAAGATAAAACAATCGAACCCCAATTGAGGGGTCTCTTAAGAACTTCAAAGATTTAACCGCCAGGACGCAATGACGCAAAGTTGCGCCAGGAAAAAATTATTAATTGTTAGATTCTTTGCGAAACCTTGCGCCCTTTGCGCCTTTGCGGTAAAGAATTAATTTTTAATACATCTTGGTTTTGTTAAAGAAAATCAAAAATGGGATGGTATGGTATTTGGGTTTTTGTAAGAGATATTCTAAATAAATTCAATCAGAAACTATGAAACCTGGAAAAAATTTCCTGCTCACTCTTACAGCAGCCTTAATCATACTCTCAGGCTGTAAAAACATGAATAAGACTCAGAAAGGTGCTGTTATAGGCACGGCCGGAGGCGCAGCCATGGGTGCTATTATCGGTAAAGCAGCCGGGAATACGGCTATGGGTGCAATCATCGGTGCCACAGTAGGTGGGGTGACTGGGGCCATTATCGGCAAAAAAATGGACAAGCAGGCTAAGGAAATAGAGAACAGCGTACCTGGTGCTAAAGTAGAAAGGGTGGGCGAAGGAATTGTTGTGGAATTCAATGAAAAAATTCTTTTTGGCTTTGATCGATCTGATCTTAGTTCCAGTGCTACCAATAATCTCAGCAAACTTTCTAACATACTCAAGAAATATCCTGATACTGATATTGAAATTCAGGGTCATACAGATAATGTAGGGACTGACGACTATAATATCAGTCTTTCGCAGCGCAGAGCTGGAACAGTAGCCAGTCATTTAGAAGCGAAAGGAATCGTAGGATCAAGAATTGACACGAAAGGATATGGCGAGTCCGCTCCAAAATACACCAACGAATCTGAAAACGGAAGATCTCAAAACAGACGCGTTGAATTTCTCATTACAGCAAATGAGAAAATGAAAGAAGAGGCGAAACGTGAAGCAGGAAATGGGAATTAATTTTCATTCCTCGCTTCCATTTTTTAATAAAAAATAAAACCATGAAAAGAATCCTGATGTTAGGGTCCGTGCTTACCCTCCTTTGCAATGCTTACTCACAGAACAGTCGAACTACTTTTGGCATCAAAGCCGGTGTCACTTTACAAAATCTGAATGGCAGAGATGTAGATGATGAAAAACTAAATAATAAACTGAAACCTGGTTTGGCTCTGGGTGTGAATGCACAGATCCCAATTGCTACTGATTTTTATTTACAACCGGGTGTGGAATTCAATCAGAAGGGTGCAAAGAACAGCGATGGAGATAAATTGAATCTCTCATATATAGACATACCACTAAGTCTGGTATATAAGCCGATGGTAGGAAATGGTCATGTAATTTTTGGATTTGGACCTTACGTTGGATTTGGAGTAGGGGGAGGAGTAAAATCAGATCAGGGAGATGCCGAGGTGATTTTCAAGAATGAAATTACATTTGGCGAAGCACTATCTGATGACGCCTACATAAGGCGAATGGATGCCGGTGCAAATATTTTTGCAGGATATGAATTCAATAATAAAGTTTCATTCCAGGTAAACACGCAATTAGGATTTATCAAAGTGAATCCCAAAATACAAGGAGTTTCCAGTGACCCCTCTTCCGTGAAGAACACAGGTTTTGGTGTTTCTCTTGGATACAGGTTGTAACAGGTCTGTTGGATTAAGTAATGCCACCTCTAAAAAAGGTGGCATTGCTATTTTAAAGGGGAAATTTGAACAAAAGAATCCAGTATTTGGTTTTTTCAAACGAGTCCCCATATCTTTGCTCCAGTTCTTTTAATTCACTTATCGAGAAAGGCTGAGGGAAATGGCCCGATGAAGCCTTGACAACCTGCTGCAATGTTCAAACATTCGCGGTAAGGTGCCAACTCCATCCTGACAACGATGTCAGGACAGATAAGTCAGAACAAAGCCTGATAATATTCCTCATGATATTGAAAGCTCTTCTGACTATCGGAAGAGTTTTTTTTTGCCCCTGCTCCAGGGTCGAAGATTCTCCTCCGATGATTTTTACTGGTAAGCGAGTTCCAGAACTGCATTCAATCACGCTTCGCTCAAAAGCGGAGGAAAAAACAAAAAAATGAGTACAGCAACAGAACTGATCCACTCAATCCCGGTTGATGAATTAACAGGTTCCATCAGCGTTCCAATTTATCAGACATCAACCTATGTTCAGGAGGCTCCTGGAGTTAATAGAGGATATGACTATTCCAGAACAAACAATCCTACCCGGGCAACTCTTGAAACAATCATTGCCCAACTTGAAAAAGGAAGTACCGGTATTGCCTTTGGCAGTGGCCTGGCGGCTATTGATGCAATTCTAGAACTTCTTAAGTCAGGTGATGAAATTGTAGCAGTAGATGATATCTATGGGGGCGCCTTCAGATTATTTACACAGGTCTATGAGAAATTCGGCATCCATGTTACTTATGTTGACACATCCAATGTGGAAAATGTATTTAATGCCATTACTGAAAGAACGAAATTGATTTGGCTGGAAACTCCTACAAATCCAACCTTGAAAATTTCTGATATCAGATCAATTGCAAAAATTGCGAAGGCGAGCGGATGCCTACTTTGCGTTGATAATACTTTTGCCTCTCCTGCTTTGCAACAACCAATTTTGTTGGGAGCTGACATAGTTGTACACAGCGCTACAAAATATCTTGGAGGACATTGTGATCTGATTGCTGGACTTGTAGTTGCAAAAGAAAAAGAATTAGGCGATAAGATCAGGTTTATTCAAAATGCTTCAGGAGCAATTCTTAGTCCGTTTGACAGTTGGTTAGTGATCCGTGGAATCGAGACATTGCATCTGCGGGTAAAACAACATTGCCAGAATGCGCTCGAAGTCGCCAAATTCCTGCAAACCCATCCTGGAGTCAAGGAAGTATTTTATCCCGGTCTAAAAGACCACAAGAATCATGAGATCGCAAAACAACAGGCAACTGGCTTTGGCGGTGTGGTCTCTTTTTCATTGAAGGATGATACCGAAGATGCTGCGAAGGAATTTGTGACCAATACCAAATTATTCAAACTGGCTGAAAGTCTTGGAGGTGTAAAAAGTCTGGTCTCCCATCCTGCAAGCATGACGCATAAGACCATTCCTGTCGAAAGAAGAAGAGATTCAGGGGTCCGTGATAGTCTCATCAGGTTGAGTGTAGGCCTGGAAGAGGCCATTGATCTCATCCAAGACATTGAGCAAGCACTTGCCTGCATCAAAATTGAAAACCTGCAAACTGCATAAGATGACATACCACAAAGAATTAATTATTGGTCTTTTTGGATTTGGCGTAGTGGGGGAAGGATTATATAAGGTATTGAAGCAAACGCCTTCTCTCAAGGCTAACATCAAGAAGATATGCATCAAGCACCCATCTAAAAAAAGAAATGCACCGGAAGAATTATTTACAACCGATGCTGATGAATTACTTTTTGATGAAGAGATCAATGTGATCGTTGAAGTGATCAATGAAACTGAACCAGCCTTCCATATTGTTTCGACAGCATTAAAGAATGGCAAGGATGTGGTAAGTGCGAGTAAGAAAATGCTTGCTACACATCTTGAGCAGTTACTTCAATTGCAGGAGGAAACAGGTCAATCCCTTTTATATGAATCTGCCGCCTGTGCATCAATTCCCGTGATCAGGAACCTGGAAGAATATTACGATAATGACCTGCTTCATTCCATCAAGGGGATCGTTAATGGATCCACCAATTTTATTCTCACAAGGATGTTTGAAGATCAACTTGATTTCCGGGGTGCTTTGCTCCTGGCTCAACAGGCTGGATTTGCTGAATCTGATCCCAGGCTGGATGTTGAAGGTTATGATGCTGTAAATAAATGGACATTGTTACTGACACATGCTTATGGAATAGTGGAATCGCCTAATAATATTTTATTCAACGGAATTCAAAATATTCAGGCGCAGGATGCGGTGGTTGGAAAGGAAAAGAAATATGAAGTGCGACTTGTGGCCCAGGCAAAGAAATTGAACAATGGCAAGGTTGCAGCATTTGTGCTTCCTCAATTTGTAACCGCTGAAGATCATCTCGCCTTTGTAAAAAATGAGTTCAATGGGTTGGTGATCGAAAGCGGTTTCGCCGATGAACAATTTTTTTATGGGAAGGGAGCGGGAAGTTTTCCAACAGCATCGGCAGTTTTAAGTGACCTCTCGGCTTTGAGGTATAACTATCGGTATGAATACAAGAAATTGTATCATCATACTCCTCTTTCATTGACAGATAATTTCTATCTAAGGATCTACATCAGCTTTGACGACTGGAAAAATATTCCAAAAGAAGAATTTGAATGGATAGAAGAATGGCATGCTAACGAATCAAGGAAATACCTCGTTGGTGTAATTCATTTTAGCAAATTGAAAGAGGATGATTGGTGGAAACAAAATAACACATCTCTTATTCTCACACCTCAAGCAATAATTGAGTCAATTGATATCAGGAACCTGAAACGGAAAAGCCTGGAATTGGCAGGACTTGAATGAAGAATTTAACCGCAAAGGCGCTAGGACGCCAGGTTTCGCGAGGATTCTTTGCGTGATTTCAGATTTCATTTTTCAATTCAAAGAAATATTTGTTTCTATCATTCCTATCTACATACAAGTTGACATTTTTTTGAAGCACATGAAACTTCAAGGTGGTAGATTCAAGTGGAAAATTATGACTCACAAATTTTTCAATTGTTCCATTGTTATCCTGAGAATAAATTAAGTAGGATTGAACAGTATTTTTATTCACAACACGAGTGGCAAATAAACTTGCACTACTGCCAACTAATGTAGATGCAATGATCAAACCGCGGTCTCTTTCCTCAACTTGTCCTGTAAATGATCCATCTCTGAATTCGCATTTGTCTAAATCAACTTCAATACATTCTGCAGATTCTTTAAAAATATTCAATTGAGATCTTAGTTCAGCTTCAGCCAATTTTCCTGAAATGCGAAAACTAAAATTGATCAAAATAATTCCTGCTATTCCTAAAATGACAAAACCTATATACCAGAGCAACTTGTAATCTATTAATGTGCCTTTATACTTGCTAAAAAAAATGGTTCCAAAAAAAGCGAGTATCAAAAGAATACTTCCTGTTATCAAGCGCATATCCTTTATAATTAATAGTTTACCTGTTTTGAAATATTCACCGCAAGAAGCTCGTGGCTTCTGCAATTTTGACAATTACCCATCAGTCAACCTTCATGACTCTGGTACTTGTCAAAAATGGATTCGCAAAAGACACCTTATCGCCTGCTTTTTTGCCAGGGATTGGAAATAATCGTACAGAAAGTGCTTTTGCAGTGTATTTGAGTGAAAGCGCGGCAACGTCTGTGAGTATGCTAGCAATTATTTCCTTCCGTGTATCGCCGGCAATGGGGATTACATCAAGGCCTGTTCCTGAAACTGAAGAATATAACAAAAGTTCTTTTACGGTATACCTTTCTTCAATTGCTCTGCGTGCAAGAACCGTATCCTCAATCACGGGAAGCATCAACCCTGAATAGCCACATTTTTTTATGTCAAGGCTTTTTAAAACATCCGTGATCATGGCACATGCAGCCAGAGTTGAGGAACTTCCAAAAGGTTGTTTGGTATAGGTCTCAATTGCATATCCAATACTTGCATCCAAACCCGGAGCTGGTGAAACATCGATGCCATCATAAGTCCAACCTGTGCTTTCACCTATTTTCTCGGCAATGGACTGAACTGGTCTTAAATGTTTTTCAAGATTCGTCTTAAGCAACAGTCTTGCGTTGTTTTTATCTGAATTCTTGAATGTCTGTATCAGAAGATTCGGTGATTCCAATCCGATCGCAAAACTGTATCCGCCTTGATGAAAGGCCGCAGGGAAAAAGGGAATTCCGGAGGGACAATTAGCAGAAGCGGTGAACCGAAAATTTGCCTCGCCTTTATTTTCTTTGGAAAGAGCTGCAATTATTTCTGCCGAAGCTTTTATTGAATTAGTATGAATCCCGAGTTGATGAGAAGAGATCGGAAGACTAAAACTTATTGAATTGGTTGTTCGGACTAAATCAGTCGCCCACGCAGCAATATTGGTTTCGTATTTATCCGGTGCGAGAACTTGACCGATAGAGAGAATAACGTCATTGGAAATGGCGATTTTATCAAAGGTTTTGAGAAATGGCAATGCGTCTTTTAAGCTGGTTCCATTTAAATAGTTGTACAAGTTAGAGGTTGCAATCCTTAAGGTTTGCACTTCATAACCCTCGTTAGTAAATACTTTTTTGGCGATCCTCAATAAGTCAATTGCTTCGATTAAAGTAGTTGTATCCGAAAGGCTTTTGAGGGTTACCCCAGCAGTAATTGTCCTGATTCGAAAAGGGAATTTGGACTCCTGACTATAAGCAAAATTAATACTCAAATAAATATTCAATAGCAAAATGAGATACTTTTTCATATTCTCAGTATAACATTAAAGTAACCTGTTAAGTTAGATCTACTAATTTTTCATTCTCATAATTGATTCGTAAGTTTTTAAGAATCTGCCAACATCAACATCAATTGCGGCATATACAAGAGGCTTTCCCTTCTAAGGTGGTAATTCGAGTTGATAATCATAGGCAGGCATGATAGTCTGACCAATAGCTATTCCGCTCGTCACAACACGTACTGGTCCAGTGGCAAATTTGAATAAGGTTGAATCAATGAGATACATAACAGCGGAGGGATCATGTACATAAAATCCGCCTGTAAGCTTGCTTACCGTCTTGTAGAAATTAAGATACGATCTGGTAATGGAAAATATAAATGGTCCGTATTGACTATTTTGTTCCTTAACTCTCAAGAGGATTTCATCATTCAACTTAACTTTTGTAGTAACATCAAGTCCGATCATAGTGACCTTCCAACCAGCTGTAAAAACAATATCAGCAGCATCCGGATCTCCCTCAATGTTCGCTTCAGCTACAGGATTTACATTTCCAGGCACATGCAAATCCCCTCCCATCAAAACAACTTCTTTTATAGTCCGTACAATGTTTGAATCCAGGCTGATTGCCCTTGCAATATTAGTAAGCCTTCCAACGGCTAGAATTGTTACCTGACCTGGAAAAGCTTTGGCCATATCAACAATAAATTGAGCTGCAGGTTTGCTTTCATGTTCATTTTTTGGTTCAGATTGATTTGTATTTCCTAATCCATCCTTTCCGTGTATGAAATCAGGAGGCGCATCAAGTGGTTTACGTAAAGGACTTTCAGCCCCTTTATAAACAGGAATGTTTCTCCCAGATAATTTAACGATGGTTAAAGCGTTTTTTGTAGACTGATCTGTATATGCATTTCCAAAACCTGTTGTAATTCCTAAAATCTCAAAACCCGGATACTGCATTGCCAGAATGAGAGCCATCGCATCATCAATGCCAGGATCGCAATCGATAATTAATTTTCTGGTTTGACCAGAAGCAGAAAACATTCCATTGCCAATCCCAATTATTAATATAAGCAGACATGTCCTGATTTTGTGATGGGTTCTTTTTAAAGTCATTGTCCCATGATTGAATGTTTAAGCACCAATGAAATTCGCTGAGTTAAGAGTTCCTGTTCGGAATACTCCATCTCTAATAAAATCAAGCGATCAATTAGTATTCTATTTAGGACAATCCAATTTTGCAGCATAGCTGCTACCGGGATCATATCCGTCAATTCTGATTGCCCGATTCCCATTCAAAGTAACCCAGCTCAATTTCAGATAGACAAGATCTTTTTTTGGAAGTTTTAGTTCGTAAAAGGTAAGGCCTGCATAATCCTTTGCATCACAGTTTTTGATAAGTTTTGCCTTATAGGGTTTTTTCCAGAATATACTGTCAAGAGCGATAGTACCTGTTGTATTCAGATCTTTCGAGGGAGAACTTATAATACTGAAGGATGTATAACCCATTCTCGGACCCTTGAGCATGATATTCCATTTTACAGGTTGTCCAGCTTGCATAAAACTTTTGCCTCTAATAGTCATATCTACAGTACCCATTCTGAAAAAGTTAATGCTGGTGTCTTCACTCATTTCTATCCTATCCGCCTTCCACTTAACTGGGAATTTCTTCGGTCCCCCAACTGCCCAGTCGCCAACACTTGGGTAGCCAGTACTATCGGTTACCAACTTTTTAATTAAATCGTAGAGTTCTGTTTTGGTGGATTGAGCGGATGCGGAGCAGACACAACAGCCAAGCAATAAAGAAAATATAAGCTTATTCATGTTTTAGGGGTTTTGGTTTGAACATCGCAAGGAAATTAATTCCAATATACACCAAAGGTCCCTTCTGGGAATGACGGACGTTCCTAAGATCACATTTGTGATAAAACAAAAAGGGAGTTTGAGATTCTCTTATTTATAATATTGAGTCTGAAAACAATGCTTGTGGATTTTGTTAAGAAGCAATACCAATCAAGATCTCATAGTGCCAGCACCTCAGTATAATGTCGTAATTTCATACCCCTTCAAACTTAATATCAAACTGAATATGAATAACAAATTCATTGCCTTGCTTTCCCTTTGCCTGGTAAGCCTTCTTGCAAGTTTTGGTCAGACAAAGCTGATTGAAAAAATAACCCGGAAAGGGGATGAACTCATCATCCCATATGAGAAACATCAATTACCAAATGGCCTAACATTGATCATTCATGAAGACCACAGTGATCCTGTAGTGCATGTGGATGTTACCTATCATGTTGGATCTGCCAGAGAAGAGATCGGCAAATCAGGATTCGCACATTTCTTTGAACATATGATGTTCCAGGGAAGTGATAACGTAGGTGATGAGCAACATTTCAAAATTGTTACCGAAGCTGGCGGAACTCTGAATGGAAGCACCAACCGTGATCGAACAAATTATTATGAAACAGTTCCTGCTAATCAATTGGAAAAGGCAATATGGCTGGAAGCAGACCGGATGGGTTTTCTACTTGACGCAGTAACTCAAAAGAAATTTGAAATACAGCGGTCTACTGTAAAGAATGAGCGTGGTCAGAATTATGACAACCGCCCTTACGGTTTACAGAGTGAATACATTGCCCGGAATTTGTACCCATATGGTCATCCATATTCCTGGTTGACTATCGGATACCTGGAAGATCTTAACCGCAGTGATGTGAACGATTTGAAGAATTTCTTTCTGCGTTGGTATGGACCAAACAATGCTACTATTACTGTAGGTGGAGATGTTAAGCCTTCAGAAGTAATAAAACTTGTTGAAAAATATTTCGGTTCTATTCCACGTGGTCCTGAAGTTCAACCTGTAAGACTCGATCCTGTTGTTCTTGAAAAAAATCGCTATGTAAGTTATGTAGATAATTATGCGAGGGCTTCTCAAGTCAGGTTAACCTATCCAACTGTACCAGAATATCATGCCGATGCCCCTGCCCTGGCATTACTTGCGCAGGTATTAGGAGGTGGTGGTGGATTTGGTGGCGGTGGCCGTGGTGGCCGTGGCGGTGGTGGTGGCGGAAATAGAAATTCGGTTTTCTATGAGACCATGATCAAACCACAAAAAGCCTTGCAGGCAAGCGCCAGCAATCAAACTTCGGAGCTTGCTGGTGAGTTCTCAATTTCTGTAACTCCATATCCCGGAAAATCTCTTGCAGAAATGGAGAAACTGGTAGATTCTGCATTTGTTGAATTTGAAAAGAGAGGAGTGACCCAGGAAGATGTGGACAAATTCAAAGTGGCTTTTGAAAGTCGCACTATCAATAGCCTTGCAAGTGTCTCAGGTAAAGTAAGCACGCTTGCGGCATTTCAGACTTTTGCTGGAAATCCAAATATGATCAAAACCCTATTTGAAGCATATAGCCAACTAACTAAAGAGGATGTGATCAGGGTGTATAATCAATATGTGAAGAATAAGAACCATGTTGTAATGAGTACTCTGGCAAAGGGACAAGAGGCATTAATTGCCGCTGTAGATAATTACACCATCGATACTACAAAATATAACAGGCCGGATTACGGATATGCGGGATTAAAGTATTCCAAAGCAAAGGATAATTTCAAAAGAGGAACGATTCCCGGCAATGGTCCGAACCCCGTAGTGAAGGTTCCACAATTCTGGAAGAAGAGTCTTCCAAATGGCATAAAACTGATCGGCACTGAAAATACAGAGCTCCCGGTGGTTACTGTTTCAATCTCTATTCCCGGTGGACATTTATTGGAGGCAAATGATCTTTCAAAAGCAGGGCTGGCAAGCTTTTTTGCACGCATGATGAATGAGGACACTAAGAAATATACTGCGGAACAGTTCTCACTCGAGCTGCAAAAAATAGGAAGTTCAATAAGTGTCTCAAGTGGAACTGATGCCATAACATTTAACGTCCAGAGCCTGAAAAAAAATCTTGATAAAACACTTGCCTTGTTGCAGGAAAGAATGTTCAATCCTGCATTCTCTGAAGAGGCTTTCAGCAGAATGAAAAACCAGACCCTTGAAGCTGTAAAACAAAGTAAATCACAGCCTGCAGGTGTTGCCACCGCTGTTTTTGCGAAATTGAATTATGGTGCCGGGCATATTATGGCAAGCCCTGAATCAGGAACTGAGGTTACTATACCTAAGATAAATCTGGAAGACATACAGAATTACTATAACAATTACATGACTTCTGTAGGGACTAAAGTTGTCGTGGTTGGTGATGTGAAGGAAGATGAAATTCTAACCAGGCTTACTTTTCTAAACCAATTGCCGAAGAAAAAGATCGAGCTTCCGAAAATTGATGCTGTACCAGCAATCAATAAGACAAAGGTTTACATGGTAGACATTCCTAAAGCTGCACAATCAGAATTCAGAGTTGGATATGTTACAGGATTGAAATACGATGCAACGGGTGATTACTACAGGAGTTACCTGATGAATTTTCCTTTAGGTGGTGCATTTAATAGTCGCATCAATTTGAATCTTCGTGAAGATAAAGGATGGACCTACGGAGCGAGGAGTGGCTTTAGCGGAGATGAATATACTGGGGAGTTTAGCTTCAGTTCAGGTATCAAGGCAGATGCAACTGATAGCGCATTAGTGGAGGTCATGAAAGAGCTTAATGACTATACTACTAATGGTCCAACAGATGAAGAAGTTGATTTCATGAAAAATGCCGTGGGACAGCGGGATGCACTTGCTTATGAAACAGGTCTTCAGAAAGCTGCTTTTATCAGGAGAATTCTGGATTATGATCTTCCTGCCAACTATGTAGAACAGCAGATCAAGATACTGAAGAGCATGACGAAGGAACAAATGAAGGCATTGGCTGAAAAATATCTCCATCCAAAAAAGATGAATATTTTACTAGTGGGTGATAAGCAGAAAATATTGGAGGGTGTTAAGAAATTAGGTTATGAGATTGTTGAATTAGATGCGGAGGGCAATACACTAACTAAGAGAGCTTTCTAATCAAGAGATTAACCGCAAAGACGCAAGGTTTCGCGAGGTTTCTTTGCGTGACTTCGCGTCCTGGTGTCTTGGCGGTTAAATTTTATTGCCTATCAACAGAATATTTCCCCGCTCCCTGAAATAGCAATAAAATACAGATGAAAAGAATTGCCATCGCTGGAGTCATCTGTTCAAAAGACTGATTCCGATGCACCATGATCAATGCAACAAGAAAGTTGATGATCATCAGGAGCGATGCCAGCCTTGTTTTCCAACCTAGAACTAAAAGCAAGCCTGCGATCAATTGCGCATAGACTGAAATAATCGCTGATACAATGGGTAATGGAAAATCATGTTGCTCCAGGAAATCCCTGAAGCGGATCATATGATCCCAGCTTAAGACATTATCGGCAACTCCGTAGATTAGTCTCACACCAACAAATACCCGAATCAATAGAAGTCCTATATCCTTATTTCTTTTGAACCATTTGAATTTCATGATGATAACATTTACATCAAAAACAAGCTGCCTTTCGTGAATCTTGATTCAAGATTTCTCGCAAAGAGGCAAAGGAAGCAAAGAGCGCAAAGCCTTTAAATCTTTGCGTCTTAATAAAATTGGCGTCTTTGCGTGAAATAAAAAAAGTCAATCGTGAATCTCAGTTGTGCTTAATTGCCCTGACTTCCGACCTCCGCCTTCTGACTTCGTTTCGTTGAAATTCCTGAACCTAGAATATCCTTCCATTTTCCGGAAGAATTTGACGTTTGGCCTATTTGTATGAATTGACTATCAATTATTTACGGACTGGCACCCAAATTGAAACTATATACATGTTCAACACTGATAAAAACTTATTCAACATATTAGTATACGAGACGGTAAACTAAAGGCCTCCTTTCAAGGGGGCCTCTTCCTTTTACGAGAATCGAGAGTTTGAGAGTTTGACCACCTTCGCTAGAGCTATGTTGGTTGAAAAATGTTTGAATGTTTGATATTCTTCTAATTTACAAATTACCACATTTTCAAATTTTCAAATTTCTTATCATCGTTTTTATCGCATCAATCACCATTTGAGGTTCGTCAACATGAATATAATGCCTGGAACTGTTCACGAGTATATGCTTTGCAGCCAGAAGACTTTTTAACCAACCTTCATGAGTAGACTTTTTCACTTTGAATTCTTCTTCACTGGCTGGAAATCTCGAAATTGAGGTTGCAGTATACAGAGATATCGGAACAGTAGGAAGTCGTTTTATCAGATCTGCCTTTCTGCAACTTTCATTAAGATTATCTTTCTCGGACTTCTGCGCAGCATTCAAGACCGGTGTGTATTTACTGATCATCTTTTCCCTTTCTTTCCAGATGGAATCAGAGATTTTTTCTTTTAGTTTGGATTCGTCATAGCCAGGATCAAGAAATATTATTCCACTAATATCATCTGGATGACGAAATGCATATTCTTTTGCGATCTGACAACCAAGGGAATGACCAACAAGGATGAATGGTCTTGGGACCTTTGTTTTTCTGACAAGAATAAATAACTCATTTACCATTGAAACGAGATCTTTCTTTTGACCATTGTAGTCTGACTTGCCTAAACCCGCTCTATCGTAGCTTAAAGTGGAAGAAATTGTTGAAATGCTATCCTGAATTTGTTGAAACGAGGTATGTGGTTCCCCAAGACCAGTAATAAATATTACGGATTGCGGGCCTGTTCCAACCAGCCTATAAAATAATCTGGAGTCATCAACCACAATGAAACTGTCCCGGGGATTGGAATTAATTTCACTTTTTGTATAGTGAGCGCTTGACCCATTTGCCAGTGCAAATGATAAAATAAAGACAAAAATTCTCCTCTCCATAAAATGGCATTTAGAAATGAATTCGAAATTTCAGAATGATAGTATGGAATGAAGTTGGAGGAATAACAGATATGAAATTACTGTATCAGAGGAATGTTCATTTTACCTCTCATCAAAAATAAAATTGATTAACCCTAAAATTATTTTGAACGCTGTTTTTTATATTTCGCAGTTCGTGAATCCTTGATCGCACCTTTCCAGTTCAATCCAAAAGCAAAGTCATATTTATTTCCTTCCGAGTCCACGTAACATTCCATATCATGAGGAACATCTTCCTTCTGATCTTCCACAGTCTTCATGTTGGCTGGCATTTGCACCGGAAGCAGACCATATGGTGTTGCAGCGCCAGATACAATATCCATCAGAGCCTGATCCTGCACACCAAAGGATACAATTATACCTTCAACTTCCTTCTCAAATTCAGACATCACTGCCGGATTGGAAAGAGCCAGTAAAACAATGACAGGTTTATTTCCGATAGCAGCCTTAGTATCCAGGATAGTTTTCAAATCAGCTTTGTTGGCTACAGATATTGTTTTGCCTTTATAGGAACGATTTGTATTTGATGGGTCAATTACGGGGTCACCAGCTGCGATACTTTGAGCACGCGCATTTTCCGCTGTGTAAGGACCATATTGCAAACTGATAGGAACATATCCATTTCCACCTTTTTCTTTATCATCCTTATCATAACCAACGCCTGGACTTGGACCTTTTACAAATACCAGCGCAAAGTCTGCTTTAGCAGGGTCGTCAGTAACATTGAAATATTTTTTAACCATCTCCAGGTTTACTGGATAATCAAGTTTTTCCGGTGAAGTATTTCCAAACCAATCTCTTCCTGCGGGTGTAAGTCGTTTGGGGATGTAAACAGTTTTTCCTTTCTGAAGTGGCAGAATACTTCCTTTGTTCTTCAGTAGCACAATTGATTTGAGTTGTGCATCGTATCCTGCCTTCATGTATTCAGGCATTCCTACTGTTTGGGATGAAACGGCTGGATCGAGATAAGGATTTTCGAATAGCCCTACCTGAAAAATATTTCTCAATAATCTGACAGCAGATTTTTCAAATCTTGCACGCATGACAGGTTCTCCAAATTCCTTTATACCCATTTTATAAGCCTCTAACACTGGTGCGGATTGGTTGTTCCCTCCAAATTGATCAACTCCCGCCATTAAAACTTTATAGTGTCTTTCGGCTATTGATAACTTCTCTACGCCCCAGGATTTCCCTGCAAAAACATCAGGCGTCTTTCCTTCATCACCGGTAACGGCCCAATCCGTACATACTACCCCATCATAGCCATATTGAGTTCGAAGGAGATCAGTTATTATATACTTACTAAAAGCATTACCAACATTCTCACCATATTTTTTATCCTGGTTGAATGAAACAGTATAGTAAGGCATGACCGCAGCGGCTCTTTTTGTCTTGCCATTTAGTTTGAATGCTCCATCAAGAAAAGGGACAAGCTGTGTTTTGAAATTGTTCCCGGGATACACAGCAAATTTTCCATACGCAAAATGGCCGTCTCTTCCTCCTTCTTCAGGTCCTCCACTGGGCCAATGCTTAACCATTGCGTTAACGCTCTGAAAACCCCAACCATTTTTGATTTCAGCGGATCCTGTTGAGGTTTGGAACCCGTCAATATACGCACGGGCCATGTCGGCTGCCAATTGAGGATCTTCTCCAAAAGCTCCATTGATTCTATTCCACCGAGGTTCAGTTCCAAGATCTATCTGGGGAGAAAGTGCTGTAGAAATTCCAAGTGCACGATATTCTTTGGCGGCAATTTGCCCAAATCCCTGAACGATATCTGGATTGAAAGTAGCTGCAAGACCTAATGCTTCTGGCCACATGGATATGGAACCACCAGCACCGGCATTATACTCCGTGCTGGCGATGGCAGTGTGACGAGGATCAGAACTATTGTTGGATGGAATTCCTAATCCAAGACCTTCAACCAATGCCTGTACATTATTGTTCCAGCGTGCAGCTATTTCAGGAGTTTGTAAGCGAGTTACCAAAACATGTCTAAGATTATCCTCAGACAGAAACTTTTTTTGCTGGTCAGTTAAATCAGATGGCTTAGCCCCGCTTTCAGGAAATGGCTTTCCGCCATATGTGGCTGCACCAAATCCTCTGGGATTAGCCGGAATTGCCTGATGCCCACTATACAACATTAAACCTGCGATCTGCTCCACAGACATCTTACTTGCCAGGTCTTTGGCCCTTACATCCACAGGCAATCTCCAATCTTCATAAGGATCAAGCTTACCATTCTTATTAAGATCTTTAAATGCAAGACCGTTGATTGAAAGTAGTTTGACTCCCGATGTTGGTGAATATGCCAATACCACTCCATTCTTGTTCACTACCCTTTTGACATTTCCATCAATTGTTGATTCATTCCACGAGTTTCCATTTTGTGATAAAAGTGTTAGACCTGGAAGGATCAGTATTAAAATGATAGATAGTGCGCGCTTCATTCTCTTTTCAGTTCTCATCCTAATGAATTGAATTATAAATTGAAAATTGTCCGATGGTTCTTTAAGGTACTTCAACCAATCAAATAAAAAAAACCCTGGCTTTACCCAAGGCATGTGTGCATCAGAAGAAAATTACAATCTTGCAACTCTCCCACTAAGAGTAATTGTTCTTATCAATTTCTTTTCATCCTTGAAAAGGGAAATCCATTGCACCCTTTTTTTGGATTTTCTCTATCAGCGGGTAAAACCTTTTTTGCTGTGGCTATATTTGGAGCGTTATACACGATCAGGCAAAATCCCCACAAGTATGGCTTCATGTTGGTGAATTGCATATAATCAATGCGACTATACAAGCCTTTTTCTGAAGGGTTATTTTCATCATTCCTGACCAACAGATATTGCTGCGACTCATCCCATTCTAGAATGTGATATCGTGCTGAAGATCCCAATTGGAATAAAGTATCATTGATGGCATATGATATAGCATAATCATCAGTAAACTGGCCTTTTATCCACGAAGGCAGTTTCACAGAAGTAGTGTTCCGTGAAGAGAAACAACCTACAAATAAAACTGACAGAATTATTACGATAAACCCCTTCATAAAGGAAAGATACCGTTTTGGAATAAATGGTCTTGAAACAACATTATGTTTTTAAAGTCTACGGATTAAATTTTAAATCGTCTTAGTATTTTGAAGACTTTCTCCTGGTATTCATCGCACCAAATTCTTATCCAGGTAAGTATTGATATCACTGAAAATACGTCTGCGGAGGTCCTTATCTATGTTAATGGAAAAAAACAAGAACAAATTGTATTCTGGCCACCACATAACCTGACTTTGGAAATCAGACCTGCCACCTCCTTTGAAATAAAGTTTTTTACCATTTGGAGTAACAGTTTTATTCCAGGAAAATGTTTCTTTTCCGGGAATATGGTCTTTTAATATTCTGTCTTTTATTTTTTGCGAAAGAAGTTTATTGCCAGCCCATGCCGCCTTGTACCATTTCAACATATCATCGGTATTTGTAACCAATTCTCCAGGACCTCTATTTCCCCAAATATTCTCTCCTGCCTTTTGTGGTTCGCCTTTCGAATTATATCCAGTGGCTAGAAGATCTTTAGAAACTCTTTCTTCCCAGGGATAACCCGTATACTTCATACCCGCGGGTTCAAAAATCATATCGTACAATACTTTTTCAAAAGGCATTTTAGTAACCCGCTCTACAATTGCTGCCAATAGTGTATAACCTGCATTGGAATATCGATACTTCTCTCCTGGTATGGATTCCAATGCGGATTTGCTCACAGAAGAAATAAATCGCTGTTGACTTGTATAATCAAGATCATAGCCCTCCAGAAACAGGCCGGAGGAATGGAGGAGAATATGTTCAATTGTAGCACTATCCTTGAGTCCTCCAAGTTGACCCACATATTTTGAGACGTAATCATGAGTGTTTAAAAGTCCTTTCTCCTCCAATTTTAAAACAATAGCAGCAGTAAATTGTTTACCAAGAGATGCCACATTAAATAGCGTTTTCGTTGAATTTAGCACCCCCTTTTCTTTGTTAGCATACCCATATGCTTTTTGGAGAATAATTGACTCGTTCCTATCCACAATAGCAACCCCTGAAAAACCTGAGTCTATGTAGGATTCAAAAATCTTGTTCAATCCAGCACCGATATCTTGAGCGGTACTAATTTTTGCATGAAACGTGAATAAAGAGGCAAGAATGAAGATTATTTTATACATAATGTTTCTTAAGGAGAGCAATGTAGTATTCTGCCCCAATTTTGTTTGAACCATTATAGCAACGACTAAATTTTCCGACGAACGACATGGTAAGTCAACCCAGCTTGAGGAATTCGTTTAGGTTAGCCTTGTATACCCGCCCCACAGGTATTTGATAATCTCCGAATTCAATTTTGTTTCGCTGCACCGAAACGATCCTTTGCTTAGCTACGATGAACGACTTGTGAACCCGGATAAACTCAGAATCCGGCAAGGACTCAAATATTGTTTTGATGGAACCATTTACAACGTACTTTTTATCCTCAGTAAAAAGTATAGAATAATCTTTCAAACCCTGAACGTGAGTAATGGATTCAGTAGGAAGGAAAATGTTTTTCGTGCCCGATTTAATTGCGACTGTGTTATGCTTATCGCTCTTAATAATTTCAACATCCATCTTCTTTGACTGTAAGAATTCTATCGCACGGTCAACTGCCTTTTTAAACCGCTCGTAGCGGATTGGCTTGACGAGATAATCAATAACGCCCAGGTCATATGCCTCCAGGGCATAGTCCCGATAGGCTGTGGTAAGTATGGTAATTGGAGGATCCTTCATCTGAGAAAGAAATGTCAAACCCGTTATTCCAGGCATTTCAATATCCAGAAAAAGAATATGAGGAGGATTTGATTGCAAACTCGATTCCGCTTTAGCAACATTTTCATAGGAGCCTTTGAATTCCAGCTCATTGTTCGTCGCCAAATAATTTTCAATCACTTCCCTTGCCAGGGGTTCATCTTCTATAATGATGCAACTGAATTTCATTGCAACTGGATTTTTAATGAAGCGCTAAAACTGGTGGCTTCGTCTAAGATTTTCAAAGAATGCTTTCCCGCATAAATGTGGTTCAGGCGTTTCCGGAGATTTTCGAGACCTGTTCCTCCTTCTCTCCCGTTTTTCTCCAGGCCTTTACTATTCACTACTTCAAATGTCAATTCGTTCTTTTCTATCGTCAACCTTGCTCTTGCGATAGAGCCTGCATCACCGCCATTGTATCCATGCTTGAAAACATTTTCAACTAACGGTAACAGTAAAAATGGAGCGACCATTTGATCCTTGATCTCACCCAGTTTTTCAAAACTGAATTTTGCTTCGCTTGACCGGATTCGTTCCAATTCAATAAAATTGTCTAAATGTTCAATGTCTTTTACAAGACGAACTTTTTCTTCATTGCTTTCATAAAGCATATACGCCATCATTTCGGACAGGCGTAGAATTAGATCAGGAGTTTTGTCGGACTTTTTCAGAGAAAGGGAATACAAATTATTGAGGGTATTGAAAAGGAAGTGCGGGTTGATTTGATTTTTCAGATATTTCAATTCTGCTTGCAAGCGATCCACCTTTGCCTGGGTTAATTCTTTTTGTTGATCGAACCAATCTACTGTAAACTTCAAGAGAACTGAGATCAGTACAAATCGTCCTGCGTTTAAGAAATTAGCGAATAAGAGGTACGATAATCGGCCAGCGTTTTCATACGTGCCGATGTGGTACTGGGTAAACAACCACACTCTGTACTGGCCATGCACCACAGAAAATAACGCCATGCTGGCAAATAACATAGCCCAATAGAGAAACTTTTTAGAAGGAAAGAGTCGTGGAATGAGGTAATAAAAATTAAAGTAGACAATGAAGATTAACACCCCGTTTCGTTCTAGTATGAGACCGATGTAAGGCAGAATGCCTGCCTGCCTGATGATACCAATATGGTCGACCATATTGCTTATTATCGCAATTGTCCAGAAAGCAAGATGGAAGAACCGCTTGTGGCCTAGATACTCATAGATATTGTTCTTGTTCATTTGGAATGCCTACCAAAATACCGATTCTTTTCAAGCTAAAATTTGACCGAAGCCATAAGCGAGATGGTTTTGATATTTATTTAACCGCCAGGACAGGAGGACGCAAAGTTTCGCAAAGAAATACTGTTGTTGTAGGACCTTTTAGTCTTTGACCTTTCTGTTCATTAAGATTGCGATTGTAATTATATAGATTATAACAATCGCAAACGGTATCGCAACAAATCGTTGTTGTGGCAATAAATACCAAAGAATAACCACAATTATGGTCCTTGCAATTGCATGAAAAATACCTACCCAATGGTCAATGATCCACGTCAGGGGTAGCCACATCAATCCTGTTAGAATTCCTACTGTAAGGGGCAATGAAGAATAATCTACTAAAAAGAACGGGATAGCAATTGAATAAACCAGAACAGCCTGCCCCACTGTAAAAAAGAACAGGGTATCAAATGTGTTTTTAGGCTTTGTTTTATCAAGAAAGTTCTCTCCTGTAAATTTTGATACAAACATTGCCAGGTAAACAATACTTCCGGTTGAAATAAATAAAACCCAAACCTTGGCTGTGATGGGTAAAAATATTCCACTTATACCAACTATGAGCCAAGCCAATAATCCGGCTATTGGTGTGGCTAGTAGCTTTCCCTTTCTAAACTCCGCCTTTTGTTCCTCAAGAGTCCTGGTTAGTTGTGTCATTTACAATTCTGCATTTAATTGTCCTATAACAATAAATATACGGACGTTCACTAGTCACCAGACGCGCATGTTTTTAATGATCGTTATGTCTTTCAATTGGGTTATTGGGGTTGCTGAATTAGCAAATATTGGCAATGCGGGATATTCTATCAACTAGTATGTTCCATTATTAGAAAAATAAAAAATAAAAAAAGCTCACTAATTAAAGTGAGCTTCTTTTTAAGTCGGGAGGACAGGATTCGAACCTGCGACCCCCTGGTCCCAAACCAGGTATTCTACCGGGCTGAACTACCTCCCGAACTAATTCAATATACGAACATCTGACACCATTCTCTCTCATCGAATCCAACTCTCTAACCTGCGGTGAGGGAGGGATTCGAACCCTCGGTACAGTTTAACCCGTACGACAGTTTAGCAAACTGTTCATTTCGGCCACTCATCCACCTCACCTAATATTCAAGAACCTAATGTTTTCTTCCGACAGTTTAGTCCCGCAACTGCGGGATTGATTTCAGCCACTCATCCACCTCACCTAATATTCAAGAACCTAATGTTTTCTTCCGACAGTTTAGTCCCGCAACTGCGGGATTGATTTCAGCCACTCATCCACCTCACCTGAATTTTAAGGACGGCAAAAATAGCATGAATGGGTAGAACATCAAAAAGAAATTCAATTAGGTATAACCTCAAAACGTACTGAGAGATAAAAGGATAGACAGAGACACAATACCTCAGGACTCCATTAAGATTCATTTCTTCTTTATCCCTCCATGCGCCTATGAGTCTAGGTGGTAAAAAAAAAGCATATAAGGCGTCTGGACCAACAAAGGGTAGCCCCTCAGGGACGAAGAATTAAGGTCCAAAGGTCTCGCAAGATCTCTGGCGTTCCTACACGCCTTTGTTCCTTGGCGGTTAAATACCAGGAATTCATTCCCCTTTCTCCTTTTCCTAGAAAACACGTCCAGAAATGGGAATTATGAGGTTGAATCACTTCTCTCATCGTCTTGGTTATCAGGGATTGAATCGATTGGCACTTTCTTAGCGTATTAAGGACATAGACAAAATCCGATATGAAAAAGACCTCTACCTTAATCCTGATCCTGATCGCCGCAGTCCTTTCCAATACCAAGGCACAAACGATCTACACGATTAGCTCTAACAAAAACTGGAATGGCAATTATCCAGGTTACGTAAGTAACGCCACTTTTAATATCAGCGCAGGAGTTACACTCACCATCGATAAGAACAATGTTACCTGTTATCAGTGCACTTTCAATGGAGGTAAAATATCGATTCAACAGGACATAAGTTTTCAATCAAGCAGTTTCAATAACGATAGCATATCGGCAAACAACAAAATCATCTCATTGCAGTCATCAACCGTCGCCTTTTCAAATGTGTATTTCAACCTCACAGGAAATTCAACTATTTCAGGAAATGCGCCTATAACGATGACGAATTCCAAATTCGTTTTTAATAATACTGCGCGTTTCAACCCCACCTACCAATTGGAAATGTTGAACAGCAGTCTTTACTTCAATGGTAATTCAAATATGACCGCAACAGGCACCCCTGTTAATTTGAAGAACAACAGTCAGATCATTATAGGCGATGGATCAAACACAAGCACGGCATTTGTGCACATCAACGGCCCGGCATTGAATATTTATGGAACTTCAGCCATTACCCTCGCCAACAAAAACAATTACTACAGAAACTGGAGCAACTATACTTACCACCCCACCTCAGGTCCAAGCGTTTCTTTCCCAACTACTAACAATAACCTGAATTGCGGTGGCAGCAATCCTAATGGATGTACTGCCCCCAACGCCTATGGTCCTGCGACACTTAACCTGGCAGGTTTGATGGCGACCTCGATTTTGCCTGTTAAACTCCTTGATTTCACAGCCGGAATCACAAATAACTCGCAAGTCAAATTATCCTGGTCAACTGAAAATGAAATCAATTTCTCCGAATTCGTAATCGAAAGGAACTCTGATAACAATCAGCAATGGCAGACCATCGGAAGAATTTCAGCAAAGGCATCAAATTCAGGAATTGCTAATTATGAAATAACTGACGCAATGCCAGTGAAAGGAACCAATTATTATCGCCTTAAGATGATTGATAAGGACGGAAGCATCTCTTATTCAAAAACAATAAACTTAAAATCTGAACAAACTGCAAGCGTAGCGATTGTCACAACTGGAAAAAATTCAATTACAATAAAAGTTCCTACTTCAAATTCGAGAACACTTAGTGTTTTCTCTTATCAGGGCCAGTTGTTGTACAGAACCAATTTAAGCGGACAAATGGTGTACAATGTACAATTGCCATCTAATGCAACGCAGGGAATTCTTGTAGCTCAGGTGATGAGTAATGGCGAAACAAAAACTATCAGTTTTTTGAACAAGTAAAATCGGAAACTAATATTTCGAGTTTGGAGTTTCGGGTTTCGAGTTAATATCCTTAAAATTCACGACTCACGTCTCACGATTCACGTCTCACGAATAGAAATATTTCACGCAAAGACGCCAATTTTAGGAAGACGCAAAGAACATATTTCCCTATCCCTTTGCACCTTTGCTTCTTTGCGAGAAATTCTTCCCTCCCGCCTCTCACGACTCACGTCTCACGTCAATCCCTCGCAATAGAGAAATCATCCATCCATTTAAGAGCAACGTCTTCAACTTCTACATGTTCAACTTGTGCTCCAGCCGGACCCTGATAACACCAGTCGACCAATTGAAAAAGGATCAGTTCATCAGCAGTAGCCACAATCTCCACGTTTCCGTCAGGAAGATTTTTTACCTCTCCCTTTATATAAAGCTCATCTGCCTTTCGCTTAGCGGCATTTCGAAAATTTACTCCCTGAACTTTTCCCTGTATTAAGATTTTCTTGGTAACCATAGCTTGTACCTCCCCAATAAAAAAGGTCCTGCAAAAGCAGGACCTAAACAAATATTTTTTTGAGACTACATCGCAGCTAACTGAACCTTTTGCTGAAGCTCCATTACGTTATCACGGAAAAGTCCATCGGTATCCATCAGGTCTTTTACAGTCTGGCAGGAATGTATCACAGTTGTGTGATCACGACCGCCAAAATGTTCTCCTATCGTCTTAAGTGAATTCTTTGTAAATGCCTTAGCCAGGTACATCGTGATTTGCCTTGCCTGAACAATTTCACGCTTGCGGGTCTTCTGAAGTAATTTTTCGTAAGGCACATCGAAATACTCGCAAACCATTTTTTGTATGGTTTCGATGGTGATTTCTTTGCTGCTGGTTTTTACGAAATTTCTCAACACTTTTTTGGCAAGATCTAGGTCAATTTCCCTCTTGTTTAGCGAAGATTGTGCCAACAATGATATGAGAGCGCCCTCTAATTCTCTTACATTACTGTTAATATTATAAGCGAGATATTTTATCACTTCTTTCGGCATCTCTACTCCATCATTCTTCATCTTGCGATCAAGTATATCAATCCTGGTATCATAATCAGGGATAGACAGATCAGCACTCAACCCCCAGCGGAATCTGCTGAGAAGGCGTTCCTGAACTCCTTCAAGATCCTTAGGTGATTTGTCTGATGTAAGTATCAGTTGCTTGCCACTTTGATGAAGGTGATTGAATATGGCGAAGAATGCATCCTGCGATTTTTCAGCCCTGTTAAAAAACTGAACATCATCAATGATCAAAACATCCACAAGTTGATAAAAATGGATGAAGTCGTTGATTGCATTATTCCTGCTATGATCCTGAAATTGGTTTATGAATTTTTCTGAGCTGACATACAAAACCACCTTGCCATGAAACAATCGTTTTGTTTCATTTCCTATTGATTGTGCCAGGTGAGTCTTTCCAAGACCTACACCTCCATATATAACCAGGGGATTGAATGAATTGGCGCCAGGTTTCTCAGCTACTGTTTTACCTGCTCTTCTTGCTACGCGATTACAGTCACCTTCTATAAATGATTCAAAAGTATAATTAGGATTAAGCTGAGGATCAATCTGCATTTTCTTCAGCCCAGGTATCACAAAAGGATTCTTAACAGGATTGTGAATGATTAGCGGAAAATCCATTTCATTATTAGAGAACGATTTGTATCCATGAGCTGGAACATCCATAGTAAGTGGCTTATTGTTGTGATTACCGCTGTCAACCATTATTCTGTACTCAAGCCTTGCCTCCCTACCCAACACCCGCCTCAAAGTCTTGCCAAGAAGATTAACATAGTGCTCTTCCAGGTACTCGTAAAAAAACTGTGAAGGAACCTGAATTACTAAAACATTGTCTTTTAATTCAACAGGTTTAATGGGTTCGAACCATGTCTTAAAATGCTGCCACTCAACTATATCTTTTATAACTTCCAGACATTCTTCCCAAATCCTATCAAATGTTTTAGTCATTACGAAATAAGCAGTTTATAGTAAGTTAGATTAGTTGTTGTCTTTGGAAATTTCTTTCAGTGGCCTCAGTAAAAAAATTAATGAAGGGGAACGAATATCAAAAGTTTTTTGTTGAAAAAAAAATTTTTATTCAGTTGTTTTTTTCTGCATAATGGCACGAAAAAATCCAACAGAATTTTTTCATTTTTTTGTCGACATCGATAATGGATCTGTATAGATTTCCAGCTTGCGATCGCACGAATTCTTCCCTGCAGTATCATTATGCAATAATGCTTCTATTCTGCAAAACTCATTAAGTGGTTCGAATTCTATTTTGACAGAATGATCAGAGGCCCTGGCAGAGGTAAGTTTAACTGAACCGAATTTTCGTAATGGAATTTGTGAAGCAGGAACACTTGTTATCAGCAGGTTATTTGTCATATCAACATGCGATGCAATTGAAGATACAACTATTTTAATACCATGGAAAAAAGATTAAAAAATATAAATTCACTTGATTCAGGCCAAGTTTTTTCTCCAGATTTTGTAGATTGAAAAAACAGGATTCAGTGATTAAAATCACGGTTTTTCAAGTGTTTTCATAAGGGGGAAAATAGATTTTGATTTATAGAATGCAAGAATTTTCTTTGCATTGTAAATTTTCTGACAAATGAAAAAACTAACTGCTGTTCTGATCATCATTCTATTTACATATGCAGGCTTCTCGCAAGGACGATTTCGTGTTCAAGCCGGGCCGGTTTTCAATTATCTAATTGCAAAGGAAACCACTTCAGCCTACGGTGATTTGCACGTGGGTTATACATTTGGCGCAGGCTATGAAATGTTCGCCGGAAAGAAATTATCAATTCAACCAGAATTGAATTATATCGGATTGAGAACACTTGAGAAAGTTACCAATGCTAAAATAAGGCTCAGTTATCTGCAGGTTCCTGTCCTGGTAAAACTTTCAAATGCTAAGAAAACTTTTGGTGCTTATATGGGACCACAACTTGCGTTTCTTACGAAAGCATCAAGTGAACGTTCCGGTGTGAAGTCTGATGTCAGTCAAAATATGGGAGAGGTAGATTTTGCAGGTGTATTCGGGATTGAATTTATCAGTCCGATAAACCTGGCTTTTAATGTCAGATTTACTCAGGGTCTGTCAAACGTAAATAAGGTTGAATTTACCGGTAACAGCAGTCGGCATCAGATCTTTGGTTTGACTGTTGGATATGTATTCGGCAATAATTAAAGAATTTCAAATAGTTAATTTGCAAGGGGGTTATTTAACTCCCTTTTTTCATTAAGAAGGGTCAGCATGCAAAAGCTTGTATCAATAAGAATTAAACCTTCAGAAATTTTTAGCGATCAAATCATCAAAGAATATCTGGTTCAGGAAACCGGAGTAGATCCTAATTCTATCTCTGGTTTTCACATCATAAAAAGGTCAATTGATGCCAGGAGTCGAACGGCCTGGATAAATCTTAGTTGCAAGGTCTTTATAGGTGAACCTTTTCACGAACGACCCAGGGCAGAATTCCATTTTTCAAATGTTTCCATGGCAGAACATACGGTATTAGTGATTGGGTCAGGACCTGCCGGGCTTTTCACCTCTCTAAAACTCATTGAGAACGGAATAAAACCAATTGTAATTGAAAGAGGAAAGGATGTACGCGCCAGGAGAAGGGACCTTGCAAGATTAAATAAGGAAGGAGAAATCAATCCGGACAGCAATTATTGTTTTGGAGAAGGAGGAGCTGGCACTTATAGTGACGGGAAACTGTACACCCGCAGCACTAAAAGAGGAGATGTGAATCGCATATTAAACCTGCTGGTCAATTTTGGAGCAGATGAAAATATTTTGTTCGATGCACATCCACACATTGGAACAAACAAGCTCCCACAGATCATCTCTGCAATGCGAAAAACCATCCTGGATTGTGGCGGGGAATATCGGTTTGATAAACGTGTCACAGATCTCATAATCGAGAAAGGTTCAATTAAAGGTGTTCGGGATCAAAATGGGGACCTTTTCTACGCGAATGCAGTTGTTCTTGCAACCGGACATTCAGCCAGAGATATTTTTGAACTTCTTCATCAGAAAAATATTGTCATTGAGTTCAAGCCATTTGCACTAGGTGTAAGAGTGGAGCATCCTCAATCTGCAATTGATGCAATTCAATATCACACGCATGTAAGAAGTAAGTACCTGCCCCCGGCTTCCTATTCGCAGGTTGAGCAGATAGAGGGAAAAGGAGTATTTACATTTTGTATGTGTCCAGGTGGAATCATAGCTCCTGCCTCTACCGATTCAGGAGAAGTAGTTGTAAATGGATGGAGCCCTTCAAAAAGGAATAACCCATTTGCAAATAGTGGCATTGTTGTAAGTATCGAGGAAGAAGATGTAAAGGAGTTCATGGAGAAGGGACCGCTTGCAGGAGTTTACTTCCAAAAGAGAATAGAACAAAATTCATTCAAGGCAGGAGGTGGAAAATTTGTTGCACCTGCTCAACGATTGGATGATTTTGTCAGGAACAAGATTTCTTCCTCCCTTCCGGATTGTTCATATCTCCCTGGCATCCGGTCTTCTTCAATAAAAGAGATTCTGCCTCCTTTTATTCATAAGAGATTGCAACAGGGGTTTCAGGCATTTGGGAAAAAAATGAAAGGATATCTTACCAACGAGGCAGTTGTTGTTGCAACAGAATCCAGAACATCATCCCCAGTCCGAATTCCCAGGAACCAATCCACTCTTCAACATCCTCAGGTGAAGGGATTATATCCATGCGGCGAAGGAGCAGGATATGCGGGAGGAATTGTTAGTGCTGCCATTGATGGCGAGCGTGTTGCTGAAAAGATCATTGAATCAATTCATTCATTCTCCCACTGACTGTTCTGATCTTCTGGATAATAAAAGGCTGTCCTGGATCAAATGGTTCTTTCGAAAAGATTTCCTTTCTTTTTTTAATTGTTTCTTCATGTCCCTGGTCAGTTGGCCTAACGGGAGATTCGGTCTTCCGGCATCAATCCAGGAAGTATATATAAAATCAGCCAATTGATCTGCTGATTTAACTAGTTGTCTGCTAACAGTATTCCCAAGAGCTTTTGAGTATGCTAAGGCAAAAGCGGGTGTGTAAGATTTATACTCTCTCCCCCTCCTCATCTGCAAACGGAATTTTGTTGTGTCAGAAAACCCTTTACTTGCTTCCAACTCCTTCATTAGAACTTCATCCTTCATTGAATATGATGTTCTCAATGTTTCCCATATTTCCTCTGCCGGGTTACTTAAATAGTTTGCCTTGTGGCGGCTGCTCAGATCAAATCTATCCAATTCAAGTTCAGGGATCAATGACTCCCATAGACTGTGAAGGCCCTTTTGTCCGGTAAGCTGCCCATCATAATTAATGGTTGTGTGCAAAGGCACGTGCGCATCTCCAATATAGTGTCCAAGATCAGCGGCATAAAACAAAATTTTTTCTGCATTCTGATCCCTGAATGCCATCGTTAAAGAATCCTTGACTTTCAGGATGAGATATGGAAGCCACCCATGTTTCAGTAAACTATCCCTGGGAATAGAGTTTCAGGACCTCATCCCATTGAGCAGGCATTTTCCACTGAGCTGAATCTCCAAATGCCTCAAAATCTATAAAATGTTTGGTAGCCTCGGTAGAGTCCTGTCCTCTCCTGATGTCTGGTCGAGGAGCGTTTTTCACCATGTACTCAAGGTTTTGGTGAAAGAACACCCTTAGTTTACCAGGAAGTTCATATACGGCAAGCTGATTTACTGTTCTGTGCGCCAGGAAGCCCCAACTGCCGCAAACCATTAATAATAAGATCAAGCCACTTATAAAAAGTATCAACTTACCTTTCTGCATTTACAAATATTTGCCGCGAAAATGAACAAAAAAAGCATTGATTGCTGAAACATTTTCTCCAGAAGGCTACAAATAAGTATTGCGTACCTTTTCCAGGTCATTTCAGCAATTTCAATATCAATACTAAGAAATACACATGAGTATACTTGAAGTCAAACATCTCAAAAAATACTATGCAACTCAAAAAGCTGTAGATGACATCAGTTTTAAGATTGAGAAAGGCAGCATTTTTGGACTGCTGGGTCCCAATGGAGCTGGTAAAACCACCTTACTTAGAATGATCACGGGGATCTTTTATCCTGATGAAGGTGAAATCATTCTTGAAGGCAAGAAATTTAATGCAACGAATGATGTATTAAGGATTGGTTATATGCCAGAAGAACGAGGCTTGTATAAAAAAATGAAAATTGGCGAGCAGGCAGTATATCTGGCACAATTAAAAGGTCTAAAAAAATCCATTGCAACACAAAAAGTAAAAGAATGGTTCATCAAGTTCGGAATGGAGAGCTGGTGGAATAAGAAGGTGGAAGACCTAAGCAAGGGGATGAGCCAGAAATTGCAATTTGTAACTACGGTTCTGCATGAACCCAGGTTAATAATACTGGACGAACCATTCAGTGGCCTTGATCCCGTAAACGCAAATCTTATTAAGGACGAAATTTTTTATCTAGCAAAGAATGGTTCAACCATAATATTCAGCACTCACAGAATGGAGCAGGTTGAAGAGATCTGCGATCATATTATTCTTGTCAACAAAGGACAAAAAATTCTTGATGGCAGCTGTGAACGAGGTAAAACAGGAATTCAAGGAGAATCTTTTCAAAATCTCTTTCGAGAATATTCCTCCCGCTAAGAATACTAACATTTTCGACATCATCAAGGAAAAGGAAAATTCCCTGATCGTTAAGATCAATGGGGGTTACGGATCAAACGATGTTCTGCAATATTTTCTGAATGAGAAGGCAAGCATTACAGGCTTCAATGAACTTCTGCCTTCACTGAACGAGATCTTTATCAAACTGGTTGAAGGTACTGCCGTCAGTCGCCAGTTCCAATCCTTAACTGCATAAACAAATTATAATGAGTAAGACCTGGTTGATCATTCAAAGGGAGTATTTAACTCGTGTTAAGAAGAAATCATTCTTACTGACGACTATCCTCGTTCCAATTATTATCATTGGATTTTATGCAGCCATTATTGCCCTGGCGGTAAGCGGTGGTGGTGAAAATGAGAAGATTGCTATCATTGATGAAGCCAATTTGTTTGAAGGGAGAATTCCTCCGGATAAGGAAGGGAAAGAATCAGTCTCTTATACCCTGATCAGTAACGAAGAGAAATCATCATTCCAGAAAGATTACCATGACAAGGGATATTCTGCCTATCTGTATATTCCCAAAATTGATATAAAAGATCCCAAGGGCATCGAACTCCACAGCCAGGCAACAGTTAGCATGAGCGTTAAGGGAAGGATCGAGAATAAGTTGGATAAAGCCATTGAAACTAAAAGATTACTAAGCGAGAACATTGACCCTAAAAAATATGAGTCAATAAAATCAGACGTGGATGTAATCAGTACTATCGACTCTGAAGAGGGAGGAAAAAGAAGTGTGGAAGGTGTGGCTTATGCGGTTGCATTCGCTGCAGGAATTTTGATCTACATGATCCTTTTGATATATGGAAGCATGGTGATGCGGGGAGTTATGGAGGAAAAAACAAACAGGATCTCTGAAGTTATTATTAGCTCAGTAAAGCCAATGCAATTAATGTTGGGAAAGATCATTGGAATTGGGGCTGTTGGAATTACTCAATTTCTGATCTGGATCATCCTTATTGGAGTATTACAATTGTTATTGCCGATGATCTTCCCGGGTATGGCAGGTCAGATGACTGAACAGATTGGAGCCAATGGAATGCCAACAGGTAAGGAAAATATGCTGGCTACAATCAGCCAGGGACTTAGATTCAATCCCGATGGGTTTATTATTATTTGCATTCCTCTTCTATTTCCTGGGCGGTTATTTGATGTATGCTTCCCTGTTTGCCGCTATAGGAAGTGTAAGCGAAGACCAACAGGATGCGCAGCAATTGATTTTCCCTGTAATGATGCCAATTATACTTGGATTTGTAATTCTCACACGTGCAATCCAGGAGCCTAACAGTGGCCTGGCCATATTTGGAAGTATGTTTCCTCTTACCTCACCAATTGTAATGATTGGCCGCATTCCTTTCGGAGTTCCATGGGAACAGATTGCCGCCTCAATGCTATTATTGATCTTATTTTTCCTTTTCTGCGCCTGGCTTGCCGGCAAGATCTATAGGACCGGAATTCTTATGTATGGAAAGAAAGGAACCTGGAAAGAAATGATCAAATGGGGGTTTAGAAGAGGATAGGATTTCGAGTTTCGGGTTTCGAGTTTAGTGTTATTTTACATTTTACCTTTTACATTATACATTCTGACATCCGACTTCTGACTTCAGACCTCAAAATTGCGGCTTTGTGGTTAATAATATATAATACAATCCTGTGAGTGAAAGCAAAGATGTATTTCGTTGCAATTGTTCTTCCTGAAGAATTGAATCAGAAAATTCTTATATGGAAGAATTACATGAAGGAACATTACGGATGTTCGGTTGCTTTGAAATCACCTGCTCACATCACGCTCATCCCTCCGTTTTGGATGGAGGAAGAGCTGGAGGAAAATTTGAAGGTGGATCTGCATGAATTTTCCGCTCTCCAATCAAGCTTTAATATTGAGCTTAATAATTTCAGCTCTTTCAAACCAAGAGTAATATTTCTTGAGGTTGAAACAAATGAATCCTTGCAGGAATTAAAAGATAAACTCGAAATAGAACTGCTTGAAAAAAAGTTTCCAATAAAAAAAGACGAACGAGCGTTTCATCCGCATATAACTATCGCCAACCGGGATCTGAGGAAAAAGGATTTTGCCGAAGCGAATGATCATTTCCAGAAGATCTCCTATATACAAGAGTTTTCCGCATCCGGACTAAGCCTTCTTCGGCATGATGGTTCAGTATGGCAAACGGAAACAAGTTTTCCGTTCAATTGTTAAAATTTCATCAAGATCATGTTCAATGCAACATTTTACGAAATTGCTCGTATTTTTATACGAAAGTAATCGTATTCACCTTAAATAATCATTATGAGGACCTTCACTCAACCAAAGTATCTATTGGCAACCCTGCTGATATCCGGACTAGTCTTCCTTTCCATTGCGTGGACCGGCAACCGCCAGATCAATTCCACCCAAACTTACCAGGATACAGTTCCCCAAAAAAACAAGGCCACTGAAAAGGTCTATAAAAAAGATTTTGACAAGCAGCTCGATGAGCTTGACAAGGCATTGAAGAACCTTGAAAAAATGCCCAATATTGATGGTGAAAAGCTTCGGGCTGAAATAGAAGAAGCCATGAAGAAAGTAACTCTTGATATGGCCAAGCACCAGGTCAACATGGAAAAATTGCAAAAAGAATTAAAGGAGTCGCTTGCCAATATCAACACCGAAAAAATGCAGGCAGAACTAAAGGCTTCTCTTAGAGAGTTGGAGAAGGTGGATGCAAATAAGATACAGGCAGAGATCAGGGAATCACTCAAAGAAGTGGAAAAGATAGATATGTCAAAAATCCAGGCTGAGATCAAGGAATCTATGAAACAACTGGAAAAAGTGGATATGACAAAGATGAGGATGGAAATAGAAAAAGCAATGGAGGAGGTAAAGACCAAACTCAATCAGGAAGACATACGCAAACAAATAGAGACTTCATTGAAGGAAGTTGATATGGAAAAGATCCGCAGAGAAATGGAAGAGGTGAAAGAAGAAATGGCTAAGCATAAAATGGATTTTAAGGTAGACATGGAAAAGGCCAGAGAAGGCATTCAAAAGGCAAAGGAAGAATTAAATGGTTATCAGCAAATGGTAGACGAAATGGAAAATGAAGGATTGCTGCAAAGTGGCAAGGATTATACCATTGAATATAAAGAAGGACAGCTTTTCCTGAATGGAGTAAAGCAATCTGATGGAACTACTTCTAAATACAAGAAGTATTTCAAGAGTGATAAGATCACCATCAGAAAGAAAAATGGCGAGATGAACATCAACATACAGTAACAGCCTCTCATGTGTAAAACAAAACGGCGCTATTCCTGGCGCCGTTATTTATTTAGTAACCTCCTCGCGAACCTTTCCTCCTTCAGGCCATTGTGGTTAAGTTTTCGAAAAAATCAAAAATCAAATAACAATAACCAAAGAAAGAAAACCAAATTCCAAAATTCAATGAATTGGTAATTGGTTCTTAGTTTCCTATTATTGGAATTTGTGATTTGGTTCTTGGTTCTTATCAGAAATCCTTACGCCCTCGCGTCCTTGCGGTTAAACAAAAAGCCCCGCAAATGCGAGGCTCATCAAAATATTTTTATTCTACCTATTCCCCAATTCCACCTGCCATTCGCAAAAGAGGATGTGAAAAATCATCATGCTCTTCAGGGGTCATATCCAATGTGATCTTATAGACCAAACCTTCTTTTGTATTGATCATTTCCTTGCGGTGAACTTTATATCCTTTTTTCTCAAAGAAAATTGTCAGGTCGCCTCCAGGCAATTTACTGATCCGAAAATTCCCATCAGAATCTGTCGTTACTTCTTTTTCATTGCCAAGCTTATTGCCTGTCATGGAAACCACTACCCCTGAGATAGGTTTTTTTGTTGTAGCATCTGTTACCTGTCCCTGAACTACCCCCTCGTTCTTTCCCGTATTAGCCTTCAAGAGAAGCGCAACTGGCAAGCTGAGCGCCAGCAACAACAATTTTTTCGGGAGTTTCATGACAAGATGTTTTTTCGTTTACTTAAAAGGGTTTTCTAATGTATAGTTGAATTCATTCCAAATATTCCTTACTATCTCTGAAGCTGGTAGAATTTCGTTGATGATCGCACTAACCTGTCCAATTTCCAATTCACCCTCATCCAGATCACCTTCGAACATTCCTTTTTTGGAGCGGGCCCTACCTAATAACGTTTTCAAGTCGTCAATCGTTGCCCCATTCCATTCTGCTTCCTGAATTTTCTTAAAGAACTTGTTTCTAATCAGTCTTACCGGAGTAAGTTGCTTTAGTGTAAGTGCGGTATCACCTTCTTTTGCCTCAATAATCGCCTTCTTAAAACCTGGGTGAGAGGATGCTTCATCACTAGCCGCAAACCTGGATCCGATCTGTACACCTTCTGATCCCAAAACCATCGCTGCCATCATCTGCCTTCCGGTCGCAATTCCGCCAGCTGAAATTACAGGAATTTTTACAGCCGAACAAACTGCGGGAACCAGGACCATGGTAGTTGTTTCTTCCCTTCCGTTATGTCCTCCTGCCTCAAATCCTTCAGCTACAACAGCATCACAGCCAGCATCTTCAGCCTTCCGGGCAAACTTGCTACTGCTTACCACATGGACCACCTTCCTCCCCTCTTTCTTTAAGACGCTCGTCCAGGTACCAGGGTTACCGGCGGAGGTAAAAATAATTGGAACTTCTTCTTCCAATATCACATCAAAGAGCTTTTCAATGTCTGGGTACAGTAGAGGGACATTCACTCCAAATGGCCGGTCAGTTGCCTTCCTGCACTTGAGTATATGCTCTTTTAAGACATCAGGATACATGCTTCCGCTGCCTATCAGTCCAAGGCCGCCTGCATTGCTCACAGCACTCGCTAATCGCCATCCGCTGGTCCAGATCATTCCTGCCTGAACGATGGGATATTCAATTTCGAACAGCCTGGTTATGCGGTTGGAAAACATGCGGGTTTAGAGTTTAGGGTTTAGAGTTTAACCGCAAAGTCGCGAGGGCGCAAGGTTTCGCAAGGAAAGAAATATCCAAATTTTCAAATTCTCAAATTTTCAAATTGAGATCAGCTTTCGCCCAGATCGATCTCGGTATTATCTCCAATATTCAAACTCCTGGTCTCTCCTTTCACTTCTGTATCGCTACCAATCAGGGATTGTGTGAGAACTATATCAAATAGATCGGCATATGAGCCGATGATAGAATCCTTAATAATTGAACACTTGATAGTAGTGCTTTCTCCAATTGTGACATTAGGTCCAATGATGGAATTGCTGATTGAACAACCTGGTGCAATACTTACTGGAGGAACAATGATGGTGTTCTCAAATGTTTGCTCGTTTGAGATCTTACCGCCAAATTTTTTCATGAGGATGGCATTGGATGCCAGTAGACTTTCCTTGTGACCGCAATCGAACCAGTTCTGAACCTTGAAGGGTTTGATTTTGGAACCTTGCTTGATCATGCATTCAATGGCATCAGTAAGATTGTACTCGCCATAGCTCTTTAATTGGTTCCTGATATTATTTTCAAGGCAACTGAATAAGAAATTAGTTTCCTTGATCCTATAAATTCCTACCAGGGCCATATTGCTTTTTGGGATCTGAGGCTTTTCAACAACACGTTCTATGAAACCTTCATCATCCAATTCAGCCACTCCAAAATTTCTGGGATCGTCAACCCGCTTTACTGCCAGGGCTGAATAAGGGAGATGGATCAATTCACTAACATCGTATTCGCAGATAGTATCTCCAAGTACAATGAAGATCTCATCTTCACCAACAATATCTTTTGAAAGCAGGACTGCATGACCTAGTCCGTGGCGTTCATTCTGGATTACGAAATGGGCTGTGAGGTCTGGATATTTTTCCCTTACATAGTCCTGGATCTTATTGCCGAGATATCCTACAATAAAAATGAACTCCTGAATGCCAGCTTCCCGCAACTGATCTACAATAATACTTAGGATCGTTTTTCCTGCTAAAGGAATCAGGGCCTTGGGTTGTGTATATGTGTGGGGTCTGAGTTTGGTACCAGCCCCTGCGACCGGAATAATTGCTTTCATCGGAAAATTTGTTCGATTCTATCGCCGACCGAAGGTGAAAGGTATGCGTAAGTACGAACACTCCCGCAACCTTTTACGCTGATTATACTTTTGTTGTTCGATCGAACCTAAGCCACTTCAATATCGATATTATGTTACTCAATAAAAAAACGAGTGAAATTACCGAAATTCTTATTAACGCTTCCCCAATTAAAACTTTTCTTCTGAAGGCTAGTATTTACTTTTGCGTGGATTTAAATTTACAGCGAGTATCCGCAAATCAATAATTTTCTAATCCGAAACAAGCCCAGTTGCAGTTAGAGGTGAAGGCGCCGCCCAATCACCACTTAAAATCACACTGCTCCTGGCAATCAAATCATGCAAAAGGACACCCTTGTTTTTGATCTCATCCGAAAAGAACTTGAAAGACAACGTCATGGAATAGAATTGATAGCTTCTGAGAATTTCGCGAGTCTGCAAACCATTCAGGCTATGGGGAATGTAATGACCAACAAGTATGCAGAAGGATATCCGGGACGACGATATTATGGAGGCTGTGAGGTTGTGGACGAAACTGAACAACTGGCAATTGATAGATTAAAGAAAATTTTTAATTGTGATTATGCGAACGTCCAGCCACATAGCGGCGCCCAGGCAAATGCTGCAGTAATGCTTGCCATCCTGCAGGCAGGCGATGATATCCTGGGACTCGACCTTAGCATGGGGGGTCATCTTACACATGGATCTCCTGTAAATTTCAGTGGGAAGCTTTATAAGGCTCACCACTATGGAGTAAAGAGGGAAACTGGTATTGTGGATTATGAAATGCTTGAGCAGAAAGCCAGAGAGATTAAACCAAAACTCATTGTATGTGGTGCTTCGGCTTATAGTCGCGATTGGGATTATGAGCGGATACGAAAAATTGCAGATGAAATAGGCGCCTTTGTGATGGCAGATATTGCTCATCCTGCTGCGATGGTAGCTAAAGGCTTATTAAATGATCCCTTTAAACATTGCCATTTTGTAACCTCAACCACGCATAAAACCCTCCGTGGTCCAAGAGGTGGTATCATAATGATGGGAAAAGATTTCGAAAATCCACTTGGGTTAAAAGATCAGAAAGGAAACTTAAGAATGATGAGCAATCTAGTGGATATGGGAGTATTTCCGGGCACCCAGGGGGGGCCGCTCGAACATATTATTGCATCAAAAGCAATCTCTTTCGGCGAAATCCTTACTGAAGAATTCACCACTTATTCGAAGCAGATTTTGACTAACGCCCAGGCGATGGCGTCTTCCTTTGTTGCGCGTGGCTATAATATCATAAGCGGTGGCACAGACAACCACCTGATGCTGATCGATCTTAGAAACAAGAATCTGACAGGAAAGAAAGCTCAGGAAACTCTGGACAGAGCACATATCACGCTTAACAAGAATGCTGTGCCTTTCGACGATAAAAGCCCCTTTGTTACTTCAGGTATCAGGGTAGGAGTGCCAGCAATTACAACAAGAGGCATGAAAGAGTCGGACATGGAAACTGTTGTCAATTTTGTGGACACAATCCTTATGAACATCGAAAATGAAGGAATAATTGAGAAAACGAAAGGGCAGGTGAAGGATTTCATGCAGGCCTTTCCTCTCTATCCGGAATTAGGGTAAAATATTATTGACTGATTTATCTTGTGGAACTTCAATCATAACTAAATGATACAGCGAATTCAAACAATTTGGTTGCTGCTTGCAATTACTGCTGGCGTTTTGTCGATCAAATTTCCTTTCTATACTGGACAGTTAGCAACTACTAATGTATTTCTAAAACTTACAGCTGCCGAAAATATTCCCATTCTTCTGTTAACGGTTCTTTCTGTAGTGACTTCTGCCATCTCAATTTTTCTTTTTAAGAACAGGAAAAAGCAAACCACAATTTGTTTTTTGAATCTGTTACTCTCAATAATAATAATCGTGCTCTATATTCTCCAGGTAAAAAAATTCACGACTGGTTCATACAGCCTCACTTCGCTCCTGGCTTTTTCAATACCTATCTGGTTGATTCTTGCATTGGCTGGCATCAGGAAGGATGAAAAAATTATTAGAAGTCTGGATAGGCTTCGCTGAAGAATTTAACCTCAAAGGCGCTAAGAAACAAGGAAATGTCATGTATTCTTCGCGGAATCTTGCGAGTCCTGAGCGGAGTCGAAGGGGCACCTTAGCGGTTAAGAAAAAAACATTAAAAGTTAAACCCGACATTAATAAACGCATTTTTCCCGTACGGTGAGCGTTCATTCTGGATGACATCATATTGAACCATGATATTCATTGCTCCTCTTCCCATAGGGATTGCAGCACCTGCCCCGGCCAATAAAGAAGGAACAAATTTTCCGTCTATTTTTAGACTTGGACGTCCATCATAATACCGTTGCTTTCCCCAGGTATAATTCATTTCAGGTTGAACTTGCAAAAGAATATACTGAATAGGATACACCCGTCCGAAGATGTTCAATCCTCCAACGCCATAACTATTTTTATAATCCAGTGCACGATTATTAAAATCGTATTTGAAACTGCTGAAAATAAAATTCACACCGGCACCTGCAGCGAGAGTCTTATTGAACCGATATCCTACCTGGGGGGATACATTCACAAGGGTATAATTCCCAAAACTCAATCCAAAATTGCCCCCGAAAAAGAGCTTCTCTTTATCAAATCCTTTTTTCTCTTCGGGTAGCTCCTCGTCCTGAGCACGAACAAACATGATCGACAAGCATAAAATCAATGTTGTTATGAAATACTTCTTCATATAGTTTCTTTAATAATCAAAAATCTTTCCTGCATTCAGAATGTTATTGGGATCGAATATGCGCTTGATGTCTTTCATCAATCTCATTTGAGTCTCATCAAATACGATATCCATAAATTCCTTTTGAACCAGCCCAATTCCATGCTCACCACTGATAGTACCTCCCAACGATTTTACAAGCTGGAAAATTTCACGAATTCCCGCTTTTAACGAACCATTCCATTCTTCCTCCGTTAAATCACCACGTACAATATTTACATGCAGGTTTCCGTCTCCCGCATGTCCGTAGCAAAGTGATTGGAACCCATATTTACTACCAATTGCCTTGATGCCTTTCAGAAGGATTGGCAATTCTGCTCTTGGGACAACGGTATCCTCCTCTTTATAGATTGAATGTGCTTTTACGGCCTCACCTGCTCTCCTCCTCAACTTCCATAGTTCAGCCTTCTGTTGTGCATCATCTGCAAATAGTATTTCACCACATTCAAAATCCGTAAGGAGGGTTGCGATGGCTTCCATCTCTTGCAACAGCATTTCCATATGATTTCCATCCACCTCTATCAGAAGATGCGCTTGAACATCATCTCCGATCACGATGCTGCTCTGTAAATATTTTGTAACGAAGACCAGGGCGTCTCTCTCCATAAACTCCAGCGCTGAAGGAGTATAGCCTGCCCGGAAAATAGCACTCACTGCTTCACATGCTTTTTCCGCAGAATTAAAAGGCACGAGCATTAAAAGATCAAAGCGTGGAAGAGGGATCAGCTTCAAAACGATCTTCGTTACAATCCCCAGCGTGCCTTCACTACCTACTATTAGTTGTGTGAGATTGTAACCAGTTGCATTTTTAAGAACGTTTGCTCCAGTCCATATTATCTCTCCATTTGGCAAGACCAATTGAAGATTCAACACATAATCTTTGACAACTCCATATTTTACTGCCTTTGGGCCGCCGCTGTTTTCGGCAACATTACCCCCAATAAAACAGGATCCCCGGCTGCTTGGATCTGGAGGATAGAAAAGACCTTTTTCCTTTACCGCATCCTGCAATACCTCTGTAATTACACCTGGCTCTGTTGTAACCTGCAGATTTTTCTCATCAATCAGTAGTATTGAATTAAGACGTTCTGTTGAAATTACAAGTCCGCCCTTATGTGCAAGCGCACCTCCACTCAATCCGGTGCCGCCTCCCCTGGGAGTAACAGGTATTTTGTGTTTATTGCAAATTCTGAGAATGCTGCTGATCTCTTCGGCAGTGCGAGGGCGAAGTACAAGTTCCGGCAGATAATAAAGATCTTCGGTTTCGTCATGAGCATATTTATCCAATGCTTCATCATCGAAAAGTACATGATCATTCCCAACGATCTGTTTGAAATCCTCAATTAGTGAGACGGCTTTCTTTTCCTTTACTTCGACTGATCCCATGAAAAAATTTGCCGTAAAATTCGTACAAAACTAGCAGACGGAAAATTGTAAAGCTATTGACGGAAAGTAGGACAGAGTGATTGCCTCCTATCGCCATTATATTCATTATAAAAACCATGTTGTATGATGGCGAATTCATATGCGCCCCTGCCACCGTTGTAATTTTTCAATCCGGAGGTTGTTGCGTCATATGAGAAAGTAAGTTTTACATTTTTCCATGAAAATCCCACCATTGCTATACCTGCATCTCCAGGTCTGACAAACAAACCTCCCAGCAGCTGGTATTCGCCATCACCGGAAAGATTATACTGTATTCCTGCTCCACCCACCAATTCTGAGGATTGCGCTTGTCTTGTATAGTATGCCATTGGATTCACAATAACAAGCTCATTCACTTTGAAGCTTCCGTTCAGGAAAGCTATGTACCGCGGTGAGATCCTGTCATCATATCCTGAATTGCTGGTATTGAAAAATGATTCTCTGGCCCTGTTCAGATGGTGCACAGAGAAGCCACCATTTATATAAATATTATCTGTAGGAAAATAAGCATAGTTGACTCCAGCCTGCATATCGAAATAACTGACGCTTGTCCTGTCAAGAACTACGTCTGTAGGCAGACTATGATCAAAAAATTTACCGTCAAACTGATCGGGAAATTTCAGATCGTACAAATTGATCCTCTTATTTACATAACCTGCATTGAATCCCGCTGTCAGCAAGCCACTCAATCCCAGCATCTGGTGATAGGCTGCCGATGCGTATACCTTGGTAGATGTAAGCTTACCCGTGCCTGCAACATCTCTAAGTATTACTCCACCTATTCCTACCCACCCGCTCTCGATCTTGTCGCGCAATATCTGAGCGTCACCAAAAATGCTCATGGTCTTGTATGGAACCGTCATTACAGTGGAATATTGGTTCCGGTAATTGGCTCCTATCCTGTAATCAGCATCCGGTATAAATCCAGTGTTCGCGGGATTTGTTGTCAGCGGAGAATTAAACCATTGCGAAAAATGGAGATCCTGACCAGCACCTGAGAGTGCGATCAGCATGGCCATTGTGGCGAAGCAACTGATCTTTTTAATTCTATTCATTCTCATTCCCTCTTTATTTTATCAAATATCAAACCTGAAAATAAACTTATCGAATCAGGGTAATATCCCCTTTCTTACTTGCCCTGGTACCATCAGTAAACTCGACTTCCAGGGTATATACATACACATCCATCGGCTGCAGGACACCTTTAAATGTTCCATCCCAACCTTGTTTAGGATTTGTTGTTTCAAAAAGTTTCTGGCCCCATCGATTGTAAATTCTGAACATTACTTTTCCAAGACCAAAACCCTCTGGCTTCACAATATGGTTCTTACCCCTAGAGCCAGGTCTACCCGGAGTAAATGCATTGGGCACATCCAATACCGGTGTGATAATAGCTTCAACTGGGGTGCAGGCTGTATCTGTACAACCGAATTGATTTATGGCTACCAGGCAAGCCTGGAAAACACCAGTACTGTTATATTGATGCATGACGGTATCCATATTGTTCTTGAAGGTGGAATCACCATCTCCAAAAAACCACCTGAATCTTGTTGCTCCTATGGATCCATTGAAGAAAACTGTGGGCTTGTTTTCTTCAGCAGGTATTGGTAAATGAGTAAATGCCGCCTGAGGTTTAGGATTTACAGTAATTGTAAAGCTTGTAGAATCTGTTTTGTTACAGGTTGAAGTATCAACAACTCTAAGCCTGATAGTATAAGTTCCGGTACTGGCATAGAGGTGGATTGGATCAACTTCTGTCGAAGTAGTTCCATCTCCAAAATCCCAGAAAAATTCCCGTCCTGCAATTGAAGTGTTCTTGAAAATGGCATCATATGGTGCGCATCCAGTTGGAGGCGTTTCAAACTGGGCTTTTACCAATGGTGCAATACGCAATTCCTTGGTAACTGTATCAGGTGCATTGCAATAATTTGTATCGATCAATATCAACTTCACATCATATGTACCCGGTGTTGCAAATGTGTGATTGATTGGCAAAGGACCGGATATTACTCGCGGCGTATTATCGTCAAAATCCCACATAAAAGATTGAACGGTAAATGGCTTTGCTGGAGGTGCGATTGCAGTATTTGTAAATTGGAATTCCAGTGATTCGCAAGGACCAACTTTCACATAAGTGAAATCTAATGGAGCACGGTCCGCTCTCGCAATAACATTTGTGTATGATGTATCGCGAATATTACATGTTGTTGAATCCACTCCAATCAGCCTTACCCGGTACGTGCCCACAGCATTATAAGTAAATGTTGTACTTGGAGTATTGGTAATCTGGTCTGTAACACCATCCCCATCAAAATCCCATTCAAAAGTTTTAGCAAGCAAAAGGGTATCTCTGAACTCAACAGTTAAAGGGATACAACCTACATTTCTTCCTACCGAATTAATAAAAGTCTTTGGCCCGGCGCCAACACCAGCAAAGTTGAATGCGATTTTAACAGCGGCAAGGTTACAGCCATCGCCCGCTGGATTTACCGGACCCCATACTCCGGGTGTTGTAGGGAATGGGGATTGAGGCTTGCTGCTTATTGACAAACAGTTTGCACAGATTGCCTGGTAGATGGCACCCTGCTGGTCAAATCTACTTGTCCCGCCATCAACATGTTCTCCATAACCTCCCTGCTGTCCAAAAAAGGATCCATAAAGCAGGGATGCAGCATCCTTCTTTAATACGATAAAATAAAAATCTTTATTATCAGTGACACTTTTAATTGCATCAGGAGTTGTGGGCATACCAAAGGTGCCTGCTAATTCAAATGGATCTGTCCCTGCATCCCCCAGCCAACCTCCCCAACCAGAAGCATACACATTTTCGCATCTGTCAACAAGGAAAGCAACTGGTGAAATATTTGGTGTGCTGCTTGAAGTTCCAAACGTAGTTGAATAGACATATGCGCTGAGGTCGGGTCGTAATTTTGAAATGAATTGTTTCGCACCGCTATTGGAATAAGCAACATTTAAGACGGGCCATGATCCTTTTGATATTCCCATTATATAAGGAAATCCCAGGTTATCAAATTGCAGGGCATATATAACGTCCACATCCCCTGTTCCTAGAAAGGTAGATTGCAGTCGGGTTGTTCCATTATTTGTCACAACAGTCACGAATCCATCGCAGACACCTCCCTGATAACCTGGTTGCAATACGCCAGGAGTGGTTTGAAAATTTGAACTTGAGGTTGCTCCAACTACATAGATATTTCCTGTTGGTGGGTGCAGTTTGATTCCGAAGGCTCCATCATTTCCATTCCCTCCAAGAAAACTACTGAAAATGACAGAAGAAACATTTGGATTTATCTTGATCACAACTGCATCTTGCGTACCTCCACCAAAACTTCCCTGGAAAACAGATCCTGCATTTGGCCGAATAGGAAAATCACTTCCTGATTGGGTTTGTGCTGCGATATAAATATTATTTGCAGCATCAAGGATCACTTCACTTCTGGAATCATCACCATAATTGCGGAGAATAGAGTTCACACCATGACTTCCGCTTTCCTGGATGTCTTCTATGTTGATGCCATCTTTTCCTGTTCCACCGATTCGCATAGAACCTATGAGAGCAGTACCGGTCGAGTTTAGTTTTGTTACAACAATATCGCCACCACCACCATTACCCACAACAATACCCGGGAAATCCAGAGAATAGCTTCTTCCAAGTATAACAAGATTTCCATTTCCATCACTTATCAAGCTGTGCGGATAATCATCCATATTTCCTCCCAGGTAAGTTGCATAAAGCCTGGAGGTACCAGTAGAGTTGAATTTGAATATTCCCATGTCCACTTTCTTGGATCCTCCAGGAATATAATTTGCCTGGTAAGCGCCCGGACTTACGGGGAAGCCAGAGGAGAAAACTATTCCTCCTGAAAAAAGACCGCCATCAGGAGCGGGTGTAGCTGTAAATCCATACTGATCTGCTGCGCTCCCTGTGAAGGAACAAAAGATCAGAGTTGGATCAATTACAAGAACAGCAGATTTATCGTAATTTTTAACTGATAACTTAACACGATTATCACCCGCGAGCTGATAGCTTGCATCGACCGGAGTTTTTCCCTTGGCAAGAACCTGATAGGAATAAGGATACAATTCTCTAACATCACCCACCGATGTCTGCAGAACGAGTTCGCCATTACGAATACTCATCTTGTTGATACCTGCATACTTCATGATGATCTTGGAAACATCTCCACCAGGATGCACGATCAGATCATACTTCACATTTCCAGCTTCAGTATAATATCTCACATCTATTTTAGGATAAACATTTTTATAAGTAATGCCCTGGTAGATCTTGGCATTACTCACCCATTTGGAAGGATCTTTTCCTAAAAAATAATTGTTATAAGTTGGTAGCGGTTTGTCAGGTACAACCTCCGCATTTTCCGATGCCCCTTCAAACACCATGTTATATGCATGCGAGTGCAGTATAACAGAATCAGGATTATCATTTACAGTTATCCTGTTAGGTGTTCGATCAGGCCTGTGGATCTTTGAAGATTTCTGATGATTGTCGAACAGCCTTTTTATGTCGTTTGAATCATGGAGAACAACAGTAAATCCTTTCTTCTCTAAATAGAATGAACCGTTCCTTCCGAGATTACCCATGTACTTCACCTTTGCGTCCCACTGTCCCTTGTTTTCAACAAATTCAAGATTGCTTTGCGCTGAAAGCCGGAGGGTAACGGTCAATAAAGTGAAGAAGAGTATGCAATACTTCCTGCCCAAAAAGTTCTTTTTTACAAATTAATGAATATGAACGAATGTTAGTATTTAATTGTCTGCACTTATTCCTCCAGGAATTTTGCAGTAAATCACCAATTCATTTTTCTAACAAGTACTACGAAAATTTACTCAAGTCAGTTTGTTCCGCGGTCGAAGAAGGTTTTCAAGGGGCTCAAAGCCATACATAGGTTTGGATCAGGATATTTTACTCCAGGCTGTCTTACCTTTCAACGATTGGAGGTGGGTTTTTATTGGCAGATTGTCTGCGGATTGCAGCTCTGGGTCATTTTCAAGTAGGATATCAGTCCAATAGTGCGCTGCCTTTAATAGTTCCCGGTCGTCAATCAGGCTGGCCAGTTTGAAATTTAACATTCCACTCTGGCGAGTGCCTTCAATATCACCAGGTCCTCGCAATTCAAGATCTTTTTCGGCGATCTTGAACCCATCGTTCGTGGCGCACATAATTGATAAACGTTCTTTTGCCTCCTTACTTAATTTTTGCCCAGTTAATAAAATGCAAAAACTTTTATGCTGGCTTCTTCCAACCCTGCCTCTTAATTGATGAAGCTGTGAAAGCCCGAATTTTTCAGCACTCTCAATTACCATTACAGTTGCATTAGGAACATCAACTCCTACTTCAATCACCGTAGTCGAAACCATGATCTGGGTATCATTCATTGCAAACCGCTTCATATTGTTCTCCTTTATTTCGCTTGTCTGCCTACCGTGCACCATGCTTATCCAATACTCGGGTTCAGGGAAATAAGCTTTCACATTTTCATAACCTTTCATGAGATTTTCATAGTCCAGTGTTTCAGATTCTTCAATCAACGGGAATATGATATAAACCTGCCTTCCTTTCCCAATTTCAGACCTGATAAAATCCATTACTTGCGAGCGGGATTTTTCATTACGATGTACGGTTGTTATAGGTACGCGGTTGGGCGGCAGTTCATCCATTATGCTGTAATCCAGGTCACCATATGCAGTCATTGCAAGTGTGCGTGGAATTGGAGTGGCTGTCATCACCAGCATATGTGGAGGCAGGGTGGCTTTTTTCCAAAGCCTGGCTCGTTGGGCAACTCCGAACCGGTGCTGTTCGTCCACTATTGCCAGTCCGAGGTTCTTAAATTGAACAACATCTTCAATCAATGCATGTGTTCCAATAAGTATATCCACTGTTCCTTCCTGAAGGGCTCCAAGAATCTTCTTACGCTCTGATGCCTTTGTAGAGCCTGTTAGCAAACGAATGGTTACAGGAAGATCCTTCAACAATTTGGTCAGACTTTCAAAATGTTGTTGCGCCAGAATTTCCGTAGGTGCCATGAAACAACCCTGGAAACCATTATCAACAGCAAGCAACAGGCAGAGTAAGGCAACAATTGTTTTACCGCTTCCAACATCACCCTGCAACAATCTGTTCATCTGCCTCCCGCTTCCAACATCTTTACGAATTTCTTTCAACACTCGTTTTTGCGCTCCCGTTAGTTCGAATGGTAAGTATTCCTGGTAGAATTTATTAAATAGTTCTCCAACCTGACTGAAAATAGCTCCTTGAGAAAATCGGTGTCGCTGGGATTTGATCAACCCCATTCTTATCTGAGCAAAAAATAATTCTTCGAACTTTAGTCTGCTTAATGCTCCATTATATTCTACCTGCGAAGTTGGAAAATGAATTTGCTGATAACTTTTGAATCGCGGGATAAATTTCATTTGATTCATGATAGCTGAAGAAAGGTTTTCAGGAAGATCCCTTTCGCTCAGGAGCGACAAAAGCGTGAATGTCAATTTCCCTATTTGCCGGCCTCCCATTCCACTTGATTTCAGTTTCTCTGTGCTGGGATAAACAGGTTCAAGGAAATTTCTTCCATCAACTTTTTCCTTGGTGAGCAATTCCATTTCTGGATGTGTGATCTGCGGATGACCACTAAAAAAAGATGTTCTTCCATACACCAGGTATTCTTCTCCTTCTTTCAAGCTTTTCTCTATCCAGCTAAAACCCTGAAACCATATCAACTGCATGATACCTGTGGAATCTCTTATTTCTGCTACCATCCTCTTTCCTCTTCTTTCTCCTATGATTGATAGGTTTTGAAGCCTGCCTGAGATCTGTACAAATTCGCTCTCAGCATTAATGTCCTTGATGAGATTAATTTTTGTGCGGTCAATATGCCTGTAAGGAAAATGTTCGAGGAGATCTCTGAAGGTGAAGATGTTTAATTCCTTCTTAAGAAGTTCCGCCCGTTGCGGACCAACACCTTTCAGGTATTCAATAGGATTGGATAGTATTGACGCGAGTTGATTGATTGGATTATGAATTTATATAAGAAGTTTAACCGCAATGGCGCCAAGACACAAGGGTTCGCCAGGATTAAATAGGTAATTATCCATTTTCAAATTCCCAAATTTTCAAATTCTCAAATTATTTGACATACACCTCCACCCATGCATGCGGCGAAGGTTTCCGCGGTGCAGCGAAGGAATCAATTTTTTTGTAATTCTTCTCAAGGCAATCGCGGACTTTAAATGGATAAAAATTATTCAGGTACGGGATGTATTCAAACAAAACAATATCGTAATGCTTGTTCTGGATCCGGTCACAGAACATATTTGTTTCCTTATCAAACATACCCACTCCCTTATGAAACCAAAGCGGGTAACCCGGGCCGGTTTCCAGTTTGAACGGGATTTCGGCAGCCAGGGGTGTAAGCTCGGTCATATTCAAAACCTTCAGATCCTTATTTTGTTTCACCAGGTCCATGTTCATTAGTCGCTCTATACCATCCACTGTTGAACCGGGCAAGAGCATTTTCCTAAATGATTTTAATCTTGGTTCACGCCAGTCCGACATCGGTATATCGGTTGTATCCATCGCAATCATATAGGTATTTCTATCAACTGTGGTTGCGTAATCATATCCACGGTACTCTTCATGTTGCATAAACGTTTTTGCTTTTTAGAAACCTGTCAAAATATTTCCAGTAAGTCTGACTCCACCAGATCAAGATGCCTCCGCTGCAAATAATTGCCATTTTCCAGGTATGAAATCGAAGTGGGAGAAAGTCGGCAAGCAATTTCAAAATGTATGCAATAGCAAAACTGTGAAAGAAGATATTATTATCCACCGGCACATAACTGGTTACCTGAAATATCGCAGCTTCAGCAAGAATACCCAGGGTCAAGAGACAGAAAATCATTTCTTTCTTATCGAATAAAAATATTTTCCAACCTGACTTTAATTTTCCCAGGAGAAGAATAACTATCAGGAGTAGATAGAATTTCAACCACTGCGAGCCGTTAAAAAACTCTGAGAGAATATCAGTTATTGATATCCTTGAACTATGAGGCGGTTGTCCGTGATTGAACCAATACCCAAAATTGGAATTCGAGAAAAGGAAGGATCATTAGAGTCCAACAACAAAAGCGCTTCCAGCAAAAACCAGGATCGGTATCCATTTTTTTTCCGTGATCGCTTCATATAGTAATAAAGCAAGACAAAGAAGCAATGCCAATGCACCTCCATCCTGTTTCGTGAAAAACGAGAAAAATATGAAGACTGATGAGAGAACCAGAGAAAGCCATTTCAATTCATTAGAAAAAAAATACTTCATCAGAAAAGCCAGCGCTATCAACTCAAAAACAATCACAGTGTGATTGTACCAGGGCCAGTAGTTGAAGAATGAATAAGAAAAACAAAACAATAAAACTGAACTGAATCGAATTACAGGATCAAGTCTTAGTGATCTTAAATATAGATCTGAATGCCAGTCCACCCAGAATATTGATAAACACCTGCGCTTTGATGAGCGTGATCATCTGCGGGCCAAAGATTTTGAAGAACATTGCAGGAATTACCCAATACATGTAGCCTACAGGAGTTCCAAAATCTTTAAATGGTTCTGGCCAAGATAAATCCGGTATGCTCCTTCCCAGGACAGGAAAATATTCAACCGGTAAGGAAAACTTGCCAGGAGAGGCAGGCACGCCAATCCTACTATCAAAATGATCTCCGCAAGGGACAGAATCCGTTTTGGGGGCATATGTAAACTTTCAGTCAAAAAAACGGAACATTTCCAATGTCTGCAAGATATTGCATCCTAGCGGATTGTATATTATCTTGTGCGCCAGTATGAGTGTGCTTACTCACCACATTAAATTATTACGTCCAAAAGACTGGGCTAAGAATCTTTTCCTTTTTGTTCCCTCATTTTTTGCGGGCAAATTTTTTGACATAGAGAAACTTAGCCTGTTATTGGCCGGTTTTTTTGCATTCAGCTTCATGGCAAGCTGTATCTATATTGTCAACGATTACAGGGATATACCCGAAGACCGCAAGCATCCTGTGAAAAAGAATCGCCCGCTGGCTTCTGGGACGGTAAAAAAAACCACTGCTATCGTAATCTCATTCCTGCTTTTTATCCTGGGGGCGGGAATTGGGTACCTTGTCGATCCCAGCTTTCAGTTTCTTTTCATTCTCTTGGTCTACTTTTCAATGAATATGGCCTATTCATTGGGACTTAAGAATATTGCAATACTTGATATAATGCTTTTGGCTGCGGGTTTTGTATTGAGAGTGAAGGGTGGGGCCGTGATTGCCGGCGTTGATACATCGCAATGGCTGATAATCATGACATACCTCTTGTCTTTGTTTATGGCAATTGCAAAGAGAAGAGATGATATGCTGCTCAAGATTGCCACAGGCACTGAAATGAGAAAGTCCATGAGCGGATACAGCCTGGATTTCATGAATACACTTCTGGGTCTCTTCAGCGCCATCCTGATTGTTTCATATATCATGTATACTGTTTCAGACTTGACGATCCTGCGACTTGGAACACACCGGCTTTTTTATACAAGCGTGTTCGTAATAGCTGGCGTATTGAGGTATATGCAAATCACTTTTGTGAAAGGCAAGTCCGGTTCGCCAACAGAAATTTTATATAAGGATAGATTTATCCAGTTATCATTAATTCTTTGGATACTTAGTTTCTATTTTATACTAGAGTTCAAGGACAAAACATTTTTTCAATGATGAAGAAGAGCATTGCAAATTGGGGCAATTATCCCATGATGGAGTCTGATGAAAAAAGCTTTTCGCTTGACGACCAGTTAGAACAGCTGTTTAAAACAGAAACGCATTTCATTGCTCGTGGAAATGGCCGTTGCTATGGTGATGCTTCGCTGTCTGATGTCACTATTTCTACTCTTAAATACGACAAGATCCTTTCATTTGATACAGTAAAAGGTTTTTTTGAATGCCAGAGCGGGATTACGCTGGATCAGGTATTGGAGGTGATCGTCCCAAAAGGCTGGTTCCTGCCTGTTACTCCCGGTACAAAATTCATAACTGTAGGAGGCGCAATTGCGAGTGATGTCCATGGAAAAAATCATCATGTTGATGGATGCTTCTCTCATCATGTGCTGGAAATGGATGTTGTTGTAGGAAGTGGTGAAACAATAACATGTTCCCCCGAAAAACATACTGACCTCTTCGAGGCAACTTGCGGAGGAATGGGATTAACAGGCGTGATCACACGCGTCAAATTTGATCTCAAGAAAATTGAAACTTCCTATATCAGGCAAAAACAGATCAAGGCAAAAAACCTTGAAGAGATCATTGAGTTATTTGAAGAATACAAGCAATATACTTATTCAGTTGCATGGATCGATTGCCTCAAGAAAGGAGAACAATTCGGCAGAAGCATCCTGATACTGGGCGAACATGCAACCATAAATGAGCTAAAGGAAAAACAGAAACAGGATCCTCTTAAACTTCCGAAAAAGAAACAAATAACTTTTCCCTTCAGCCTTCCTTGGTGGGTGTTGAACACCTTTACGGTTCGAGCCTTCAACTTTCTTTATTATGGAAAGAATCTTAAGAAAGAGATCAACAACATGGTTTCATATGAACCATTTTTTTATCCTCTCGATGCAATTCTCCATTGGAACCGTGGCTATGGTAAGAAAGGATTTGTGCAATACCAATTTGTACTCCCACTTGAATGCAAAGGAGGGATTGATTGAGATTCTTAAGAAGATCAGTGATGCCGGCATGGGTTCATTCCTGGCGGTTTTAAAAGTTTTTGGAAAACAGGAAAGCCTGATATCTTTTCCAAAGGAAGGATACACGCTGGCATTGGATTTTCCCGTGCGGGAGGGTTTACTGGAATTCCTTGATGAGCTGGATGAAATCGTATTGAAATATGGTGGAAGATTATACATGTCGAAGGATGCGCGCATGAAACCTTCAGTACTGCTGAAGCCGGTTATCCGATGCTTGAACAATTCAAATCCATTGTGAAGAAATATAATCAGGGGGGCAAGTTCAGTTCCCTGCAATCAGACAGGTTACTGCTCACCAAAAATTAATTACTGGATGCCCACTGTTCTCATTTTAGGTGCTACTTCAGATATGGCCGTTGCCATTGCAAAAAAATTCGCTCGAAAAAAAATACAACGTTCAACTGGCTGCCAGAAAACCTGATCAACTGAAGGCACTTCAATCTGATCTTGCAGGTTAGATAGGATGGTACCAGTACTCTTCACCATTTTGATGCATTGGATTATGCATCGCACAGTAATTTCTTTCAAATCACTTCACCAAAACCGGACGTGACCATTTGCGTATTTGGTTACCTGGGTGAAGCAGAAAAAGCAAGGACGATTGGCAGGAAGCAGAACGTATTATACATTCCAATTACGTCGGTGCAGTTTCAATACTGGATATAGTGGCTAACTCATTATTCCAGTCAAAAGTCGGAACAATAGTTGGCATCAGTTCTGTTGCGGGGGAGAGAGGCAGACAAAGCAATTATCATTACGGAAGCGCAAAAGCTGGATTCACCGCTTATCTATCAGGATTAAGAAACCGGCTATTTCATGATGGAGTTCACGTATTAACAGTGCAACCGGGTTTCACGTACACGAGAATGACCGAAAACCTGAAGCTTCCTAAACTCTTAACAGGGAGGCCAGAGGAAGTTGCCTCTGCTATTTACAACGCAGTGATCAAGAAGAAAAATGTGATTTATGTAAAATGGATGTGGAGATGGATCATGCTCATCATTCGATCCATACCTGAATTTATGTTCAAAAAAATGAAAATGTAATGAAGAAACGCATTGCATTCTTTGATTTCGACGGAACAATCACAACAAAAGACACCCTGCTGGAGATCATAAGATATCATAAGGGAACGAGGGCTTTCTATCTGGGTTTTATTCTCTACAGTCCATTCCTCGTCGCGTATAAGATAGGTCTCATCCCAAATTATTTTGCCAAACAGCTTGTACTTCGTCATTTTTTTGGAAAAATGAAGGTCGATATTTTCCAGGCTAAATGTGATGAATTCACCTATAAGGTCTTACCCTCATTAATAAGACCAAAAGCAATGCACGAAATCGAAATTTTGAAGCAGGAAGATGTTGAGATAGTTGTTGTTTCTGCATCTGCTGAAAACTGGACAAGGAAATGGTGCGATGATAATGGAATAAAAAATCTTGCAACCAAATTAGAGATCAGGAATGGGGCAATTACTGGAAGAATAACTGGCAAGAATTGCCACGGTGAGGAGAAGGTATGCAGAATAGAATCTGAATACAGGCTTTCTGATTATGCAGAAATCTATGCGTATGGCGATACGAGCGGAGATAAACCCATGCTTAGGATTGCCACACATTCCTTTTATAAGCCTTTCAGATAGGAGAAATGAAAAAGTAAAAATGTAAAATGAAAAATAAGTCTTTACCCTATTCTTCATTTTACATTTTTCATTTTAACTTTTACATTCTCTGCCTTCGCTCTCCCACTCTAGTTCTTTATAAATTTCGATACTTGCTTAGTCCCTTGCCCAGCTTCTACTTCAATAAAGTATATTCCCGGTTTCAGATTTCTCGCATCAATTTTTGTCCTAAACACACCCGGAGCTGGCTGAAAATTAAATTGCTTCAGCAATTGCCCATGTTGGTTCCTTAAGCCAATTCTCATAGGCAATCCATCATAGCGGCTCAGGCTTACTTGCAATTCATTTGTCACTGGATTGGGGAAGGTTTGGACTTCCAATTTGTCATAATCATTGTACACCTGCACAATTGATGAATACTTAAATCCATTTTCAGTATCAACCTGTTTCAAACGGTAATAGTTAAATCCAGTTGAGGGATTGATATCTGTAAATCGATATTCTTTTGGTGTGGCAGAAGTCCCTGCTCCAGCAATCACTCCAATCTTTTCATATGCCTTTCCATCCCGACTTCTCTCAAGTTCAAATCGCATATTATTCAATTCATGTGCAGTCGCCCATTGCAGCAGATTGTGACCAAGTTCACTTTTGCCTTTAAAATATGTGAAGCTTACAGGAAGCAGGAGGTTTGATTCAACAATGATTACGGTATCTTTTGAAATTGCACCTATGTTGTCAGTCACGGTTACTTCCATTGCATAAATTCCAATAGATGTAAGACCTGTTAGTCCGGGATTAGGACAATTGGCACAGCTGACCGTTGCCGAAAGAGGACCGGAGATCTGGCGCCAGTTATAGGCCGCAACGTAACCATCAGGATCGTATGATAAAGAAGCATCAAGGCTTACCGAAGGTGTTACGATTACAGCATCACTGCCTGCCGCTGCAATGGGAGGAATATTTGCAGAGGTGGGATTAACTGTAACGGTCAGTGTATCAGAACTCCAGCCTGCTCGGTTGTCCACTACCGTTAATTCAAATTTGTAAATGCCCTGACTTAATCCTTTAGCCATAGTAGTAATGCCAGCTGGATTCTCGATCCATCCTCCGCCCGGACTCTGTATCATCCGCCACTTAATCCGGGCAATCGTTCCATCTGGATCAGAGGAGCTAGTACTGTTCAGCAATACTTCATTCAAGGGTAATGTGATTACCTTATCGGGGCCAACGTTTGCAATTGGTTTGCTATTAATAGGCGAATTCCTGGACTGTCCAAGAAACCATTCAAAAACACTGGGATTATGCCAATTATGTGTTGTATCATAGGATTGGTCCCAGATCCAATGATTACCGGTAGGGTATATTGATTTAATAGGTGCGATAGCTGGACTGCATGATTGAAGCATACTAATGGCTCCATCTGTGCAACCAACACCTACCAGCCCATCATCCTGTGCATGGAATGCCCAGACAGGAACATTTGCAGTTGCAAGATTGCACAAATTGCTCCACTCGCAGGTACCGCATACAGGAGCAATTGCAGCAAATTGCCGGGCATTAGCTGAAGAAGCAGTGGCGTATTTCCAGGTTCCACCACCACCAAGGCTAAGGCCTGTAAGAAATATCCTGTTTGTATCAATACGGAGATTAGCTTTTGCATATTTCAGCATTTCATCAACATAAACATTCTGCCAGGAACCATACATGGCGTTTAGTTGAGGTGATAATACCAGGAATGTCTCTCTCACTCCACTAAGGGAAGTGAAACTCATTGTAGAACCGGCATTGATATATTTCGGGATTGCGTTAGTAAGAACTCTGTTAAGCTCCGTTGTTCCATTTCCTTTTTCACCAACTCCATGGAGAAAGATGATCAGTGGATACTTCACTGAAGGATCAACGTTATAATCAATCGGTTTATACTCATAATATCCAATAAATAAACCGGTGGATGATGTGAGTGATTTAGCAACCTGCTGGGCTTTTAAGCAAGGGGCAATTAATAATAACATTGCCAGGATACGGATTTTCATAGATCGTGTTTTTCAGGGTTACAAATAAAATGGGATAGCAATAAAGTCTTATTCAACTTTATTCGTCCATGAACACAATCCTGATTTTGGAATAAATACTCTGCGTAAGAATAGCAGCAGATGTACGATAGTAGATCTTCGTTTTCATAAGTACTGGATTTGAACCTATTAATAAACAACAACTATACCAGTACGATAGGAAAGCTCAATAATTTACACTTAGGAAAACAAAAAGGACTGAATATCAAAGGAGATATTTGAAAGCATATGCGCATTTCGGATATTCAAATCAGCTTAATTCGAGATGCTCTCTAAGTTGGAAAGAATCTGATTTTGAGAGACCACCCAAAAGCACATCAGGTCTGATTTTTTTACTAGGTGATCTCTCATTTTGAGACCCTGATCTCTCCCATTTGAATTGGTATGAATTCCTGCCTCAAAAAGTACACTTACGCGGAAGATTGCATCTGAAGTTTTTTTTATCTATTTTAGTCCGAATTCTCACCGGATGATAGAAAACTTTGTCAAGCTTCTCCTGCAAAAGGTGGTTGGTTTCAACAATTACCTGTTTGCATTTTCGATCTTTTCAATCACAAGATTGAAGATGGGTAAGATTGAAAAGGAATTTCTTCATTTTATGAAGCTAGTTCCTGACGGTGGGGTTATCCTGGATATAGGGGCAAATATTGGAATAATGACTGCCCATATTGGTAAGAGGAGAAAGAATTCAACCATCTATTCATTTGAACCTATTAAGGAAAACTGCGCTGCCCTAAAGAGGATCATTAAATACTACAAGCTTAAGAATGTGAAGGTCTTTCAATGTGCGTTAGGGGACCATAAAGGCGAAATCAAAATGGTGATGCCGCAGCAGGGATCTGTAAGAATGCAAGGACTTAGCCATGTAGTGGAAGACAAAGCTGATGAATACAACAAAGGTGTTTATTATACCGTGCCTCTTGAGAAATTGGATGATTTTCCTGAATTAACTCTAGCCGATAAGATCACAGCCATCAAGATCGATGTTGAAAATTTTGAATACTTCGTGTTGAAAGGCGGAGAAAAATTATTGGAAAGGCATAAACCAGTTATATACTCCGAGTTATGGGATAATGAGACAAGGACCAACGTTTTTAATTTATTATCAAACCTGGGATATCAGACTAAAATCAACGAAGGAGATAGCCTGGTGGATTTCAAAGGTCAGGACGCCATGAATTTCATTTTCATTCCTTCAAACGGCGGATCAGCCAATGGAAAGGAACAAGAAATACAGGCCATCAAGAATTGAGTGAGCCAGCATTAATTTACAATCGCAGCTTTCCGAGAAAAATAAAATAAAAAAAAGAGGAGTTCATTTGAGCTCCTCTTTTCTTTTTATAAGATTGATGTACTTATTGTTTCACGATCTTCTGTGTAAGCGTTGTTCCATTGCTGAATTTCGCTTCAACCACGTAATTGCCTGCAGAAAGACTTGAAATATCGATCACTTGCTTGAATGCAGTTCCGCTCTTTGTAGCTGAAACCACTTTAGCACTCTGTCCGTTTGCATTAAGGAAATTGATCTGCATCGCTCCTGTGATTGCATTGTTTACTTCAACTGTCACATTTGAAACCGCAGGATTTGGATAGACTGATATAGGAGTAACACTTACTACTGAGCTTTCAGTCGCAATTGAATTGCTGGATGCCGCTCCCCAAGCGCTCCCGTAGACAATTACCTGAACTGTTGCAGAACTTGTAAGTCCGGAGTTATCAGTAACTGTAAGCTTGAATACATAAGTACCAGCTGAAAGACCACCTGCTTGCCAATTGGTACTAGAGACAGACCAGAGTGATGCCGTAGTTGGACCACTAACCTGGCTCCATGCATAATTAGTTATCCATCCACCCACATCATAAGAACCACTTCCTATCAGAATTAGGCTATTGGGCAACGTGAGATATAGTGTATTTGCAGTTGCATTTGCCGTAGGGGCTCCAGGGACTGAACCTCCTCCGCCGCCTCCACCTGTTCCACCATTCACTGTTATCTGAATGTCATCGGTAGCCGTGCCTCCGGAATTGCTTGTAACAGTCAACCGGAAAACATAAGTACCACCTACAAGACCACTCGCCTGATAATTTGAGGGTGAATAACTGGTCAATGAAGCTGTATTTGGACCACTTACCTGAGCCCAGTTGAATCCTGTGATATATCCATTTACTGCGTACGATCCACTACCAATCAATATTACGCTGCTGGTAGGTAGAGTGATACTTTGATCAGGGCCTGCAGCTGCCACCGTGTTACCGCCGCCGCCAGATGGAGGAGGTGGTGGTGGAGTAGTGCCGCTTACAATGACCTGAACATCGTCTGTGCCTGTATTGCCAAAAGTATTGGTAACTGTTAACCTGAACACATAGGTTCCTGCAATAAGATTCTTTGCTTCATAATTTGAACTGGACATTCCGCTTAGAGTTGCAGTATTAGGTCCACTCACCTGAGACCAACCATAGGAAGTGATACTTCCACCGCCCTGGGAGTAAGAACCACTGCCAATCAGCCAAACACTATTTGTTGGAAGGGTGATTGACTTATCAGCTCCAGCAGCAGCAATAGCAGGATTTGCACCGCCACCACTACTACCCTGATTAACTGCTACCTGAACGTTGGCTGTGCTGGTTGCACCTGTGACATCAGATACGCTCAATTTGAATGTATAAGTTCCAGCTGTGAGATTGGTAACTGTTGGATTAGCGATATTAGGACTTGAAAGAGAATATTGAGAAGGACCAGATTGCAGACTCCAGTTATAACTGAGGTTTGAACCTGAAGAACCACTGCCGTTCAATGCAGTTGAATTAGTTGGCAGAGTAAGAGTCTGATTAGAACCGGCATTTGCTACAGGAACAGATTGGCTTCCACCACTAACAACTACCTGCATATCATCTGTACCCGTCCCACCGGTATTATTAGTAACCGTCAACCGGAATACATATGTTCCGCCAACAAGATTACCAGCCTCCCAATTTGAAGGAGTTGAAGAGGCCATTGCTGCAAGCGAAGCAGTGTTCGGCCCACTTACCTGACTCCATACATAAGAGGTAATGCTGCCACCACCTTGTGAGTAAGAGCCACTACCAACCAGATAGGCTTTATTAGTAGGAAGTGAAATATATTGATCTGCTCCAGCTGCTGCAACTGCCGGACTTGGAGTTGGAGAAGACTGAGCAACATTAATTGTGATATCATCTGTTGATGAAGCACCCCCATTATCAGTCACTCTTAGTCTGAATACATAGGTTCCGCCAACAAGATTTGAAACATTACAATAAGCGGCGGTACTGCTACCGAAACTTGCTGTATTTGGACCACTTACCTGACTCCAGCTATATGATGTAATACTTCCATCAGGATCACTGGATCCATTGCCATTCAAACCAGCGGATGCAGTTGCAATCCATTGGTCAGATCCTGCATTGGCAATTGGGCTGGAATTGCCTGGTGGAGGTGGCGGTGGAGGTGTTCCCGAACGGGAATAACTAAGAAACCATTCAAATAAGTTTTGAGGACTCTGGAAACCGTGCGTCATATCGTACGCCATATCCCAGATATAATGGTTTCCATAATTATAATAAGTAGCCTTAGCAGTGATTTGCGGGCCACAGGCATTAATTCCGTTGATTCCACTTTGAGTGGATCCAACACCTACGATTCCATCGTCATATGCATGAAACCCCCAGACGGCCACACGGTTTTGTGCGATGTTGCACAAATTGCTCCATTCTGCGGTTGCGCATACCGGCGCAATGGCTGCAAGGTTCGAAGCCGCTGCAGCGGATGAAGAAGCATATTTCCATACTCCTCCTCCTCCCAGGCTAAGGCCTGTTAGATAGATGCGGTTAGGATCAACACGGAGATTTTGCTTCGCATACTTAATTACTTCATCAATATAGAAGTTCTGCCATTGCCCGTAGGCAAAGCTAAGCTGCGGAGAAATTACCAGGAATGAGCTGGTTTGACCATTGTAGGTAAAGGTCATAGGCGAACCATCGCGGATGTAGCGTGGAATACCTACGCCAAGGAGATTTACGAGGCCGCTGATCGTGCCATCTCCTCTCTCACCAATACCATGTAGAAAAATAATTAAGGGAAAAGTGGCACCCGGATTAGCATCATAAGTTGGTGGTTTGAACTCAAGGAAGGGAACTAACACACCATTGGTTGCTGTTACAGAGCGGGATACCTGTTGCGCTGACAGGAAGCTTGGCACAATCAAGGCCAAAGCAATTAAGAGCTTCTTCATAAGTACTTGTACATTTTATCAGTAAACAAAAAGGCATGGACGTACCGTTCAGGCATAATAAGCCCGTTGCACTCTGCAGTGATTTTTTTTAAATCAATAACTACTTCATCTGCAGTAGTGCCAGAAAAATAACAACCTCACAAAATCTCCGATAATGGTTTAATGGAAATCCTAGGTTAAAGAGACAAGGGGTTCAACCGGTTTTCACAGGAATGGATTTTTACAGGTGATGCGAAATTTACAAGAACCATACCAAATGGAAGTTATAACACAGAATGGGCAATTGATTCCAGTTAATAAATTGCAAACGCGGTCTGGAAGCGGCTTTTCAGCAATGCACTATTAAGTTTGAGAAAAAATTTCAACTGGTAACTAAGCAGTTACCCTTAGATTTTTTGTTATTTCATTGAGATAGTATGCAACAGTTAACAAGCGGTTAACCACAAAAAAAAAGCTGCCTCCCGGCAGCCTTTCATTTTATTCCAATTCCTTGTTACTGTTTAAGAAATTTTCTGACCATACGTTTCTTATTACTAATGATGGCCTCAACATAATATGTTCCGGGATTCAAAGAAACAAGATTGATTTCCTGTTCAAAATGTGATTGTCCCTTTACTGCTTCGTAGGATCTTACAAGAGTTCCATTCATATCCAGTATCCTGATCATCAGAATACCGGTACTATCACTCACACACTTCAATCGAGCTACACCCTGAACTGGATTTGGGGAGATTGTCAATTCTTCTTCAAAACGGAAGTTGTTGACAACCGATACATACATTGAATCCTTACCAATCTCGCCATCGTTATCTGTAACTACCAATTCAAATAGGTAATCACCAGGTTGCAGATTATTTGCACTTGTTATAGGCAGCGCATTATTAGCGATAATGGATGCTGATGGACCTGCCACCTGCCTCCATTGGAATCTTGTAATATTTCCATCAGGATCTGAAGAGCTGGTTCCATTCAACCAGACCGCTGAGGCTGGGATTGCAATTGTTGTATCACGGCCGGCACGGGCCACTGGCGGTAAATTCTGAATTGGAAGTACAGTCACTTTTACATCATCTGATGCAGTTGCGCCATCGTTGTCTGTTACTGTTAAGTGGAAAACATATTCACCAGCAATGAGGCCCACAACTATCGGAGTTGCTGTGGTAGAACTGACAATAGTCAATCCCGCAGGGCCACTTACTCTTGTCCAGCTATAACTTACAATGGTTCCATCAGGATCATATGAAGCAGATCCATTTAATTGTCTTGAAGCCGCAGGTAAGATCACATTAACATCGTTCCCTGCATTGGCAACTGGTAATTGATTTGGACGTGGCTGAACAACTATTGAAACAAAGTCTTCAGCAATACCGCCACTATTATCTGTTACCACCAATCTGAATACATATGTTCCTTCAAAAAGATTGGTGACTGTAGTTGTAGGTGAGGTTCCGTTATTTATAGTGAATGAAGCTGGTCCGGAAACTTTAGACCATGCATAACTAATGATAGTTCCATCCACATCGCCAGACCCACTTCCATCAAGCGTAACGCTATTAGTGGGCAGTGTAATGGTCTGGTCAATACCCGCATTTGCAACAGGCAATACATTTGGTGGTGGTGGTGCTGGGTTCACATTAACAACAACTGTATCGTCATCGGATGCTCCACTATTATCTGATACACTCAGTCTAAAGGAATAGGTTCCCTGGGTTAGTCCATTCACAATAGTGGTTGAACCATTTCCATTCACAATATTGTAAGCTCCAGGCCCTGAAATCTTCGTCCAGGAATAGAATGCAATGGTCCCGTCAGGATCAGAAGATGCGCTTCCATCAAGTGTGACTGAATTTGTTGGTAGCGTAATAGATTGATCGCTCCCTGCATTTGCATTCGGTGAAACATTTGCCGGAGGTGGAGCAGGATTTACAACAACCGTCACTGTATCACTATCCGTTGCTCCGCTATTATCAGTAACAACAAGTCTGAATGAATAGGTCCCTTGTGTCAGACTACCCACAGAAGTTGTTGCAGAATTTCCATTCGCAATATTATAAGAAGCTGGGCCTGCAATTTTCGTCCAGGAATACGATACAATCGATCCATCTGGATCAGAAGATCCACTCCCATCAACTGTTACTGTATTGGAAGGCAATGTGATTGATTGATCGCTCCCTGCATTTGCAACAGGTGAAACATTTGCAGGTGGTGGTGCAGGATTCACAACTATAACCACGGTATCACTACTTGTTGCTCCGTTATTATCAGTAACAACAAGCCTGAATGAATAAGTTCCTTGTGTTAGACTATTTACAGAAGTTGTTGCAGAATTACCATTCGCAATATTATAAGAAGATGGGCCTGCAATTTTCGTCCAGGAATATGACACTATCGATCCATCTGGATCAGAAGAGCCACTTCCGTCAAGTGTTACTGAATTAGAAGGCAATGTGATTGATTGATCGCTCCCTGCATTTGCAACAGGTGATACATTTGCAGGTGGTGGTGCAGGATTCACAACTATAACCACGGTATCACTACTTGTTGCTCCATTATTATCTGTAACAACTAATCTAAATGAATAGGTTCCCTGTGTGAGATTATTCACCGCAGTAGTTGCTGCATTGCCGCTTACAATATTATATGATGACGGACCTGAGATCCTGGTCCATGAATACGATACGATCGTTCCATCAGGATCAGAAGAACTACTTCCGTCAAGTGTTGAAGTGTTTGTTGGCAAGGTGATCGACTGATCAGCACCCGCGTTTGCGTTTGGCGAAACATTTGGCGGCGGTGGCGCAGGGTTTACTGCAATTACCACGGTATCATCATCTGATGCACCATTATTATCAGTTACAACTAATCTGAATGAATAAGTTCCCTGAGTCAAATTATTTATCGCAGTACTTACAGAATTTCCATTCGCGATATTGTATGAAGCAGGACCCGATATTTTACTCCATGAATAACTGCTGATTGTTCCATCAGGATCTGAGGATGCAGAACCATTCAGGGTAACAGTATTCACTGGTAATGTTATCGATTGATTAGCACCTGCATTTGCAATAGGGGCAACATTCGTAGGTGGTGGAACAGGGTTAACGGTCACAAGTACAGTATCATCATCCGAAGCACCACTATTATCGGTTACTACCAGGCGGAATGAATAAGTTCCCTGAGCAAGATTGTTAACGGCTGTTGTGGCCGAATTTGCATTTACAATTGTGGAAGAAGCCGGACCTGAAATTTTTGTCCATACATATGAGCTGATCGTTCCATCAGAGTCCGTAGAACCTGAACCATCAATTGTTATGCTATTTGTAGGAAGGGTTATTGACTGATCACTTCCAGCCCTCGCAACCGGAGCAACATTTGGTGGAGGTGGAGCAGGATTCACTACTATCACCACGGTATCATCATCTGTCCCTCCATTATTATCAGTTACAAAAAGTCTGAATGAATATGTTCCCTGAGTAAGATTATTTACCGCAGTTGTTGCAGCATTTGCATTTACAATTGTTGAAGAAGCAGGACCTGATATTTTAGTCCATGCATATGAATTGATGGTTCCATCAGCATCAGTTGACCCGGTTCCATTTAATGAAATGGTACTAGTCGGCAGAGTGATAGATTGATCCGTTCCTGCATTTGCTACAGGAGGTGTATTTGGGGTTGAGTTGATAACAGTCACCTTCATTGTATCATAAGCTACAGCTCCACGATTATCAGTGACGGCTACCCGAAAATTATAAACTCCAGCAATCAGACTAACTGCCTGTGCATTGGAACCTGAAACTGAAGTAAGATTTGCTGGGGAAGGTCCATTGACCTGGGACCAGACAAAACTCGCAATTGTTCCGTCAACATCATAGGAACCACTTCCTACCAATAGAGCAGTATTTGTGGGTAGATTCAAAACCTGATCTGCTCCTGCTTGTGCAACAGGCACAGTATTCACGGTAACACTTACAGTAGCAGTACCAGTTGCTCCAAGATTATCAGTTACAGATAACCGGAAAACATATACGCCCTGAACAAGATTATTTACCTGAGTGCTCACACTTCCTGCGGAAATAATGTTGGATGAAGCAGGACCTGATACTTTGGTCCAGCTATATGATGCAACTGATCCATCAGGATCCGATGAACCAGATCCATTAAGTGTTATGCTGCTTGTTGGGGTGTGTATGAGTTGATCTGACCCGGCATTAGCAATGGGCGACAAATTAGCTCCCTGCAAAACTGTAATACTCACAACATCCGAAGACGAAGCACCCACATTATCTGTAACAGTCAGCTGAAAACTATATACTCCTTGTGCAAGATTACTTATTGTTGTATTTACAGAATTTGCAGACCCGATAGTAAATGAAGAGGGCCCCGAAATCTTAGTCCATGAATATGATGTAATACTTCCATCAGGATCACTTGATCCGCTACCACTTAAGTTTACACTATTTGTTGGTAGGGATATTGTTTGATCGGCGCCGGCATTCGCAACAGGAAGAACATTTGGAGGTAACGTGCTCCTCGTTTGATTAAGGAACCATTCATAAATATTTACAGGCGATTGCCAATTATGCAATGTATCATAGGCCATATCCCATATGAAATGATTACCGTTGGGATAGATGGTCATTTTAGGCGGAGTTGGAGAAAGAGGATTACAGGCATTTAGCATTCCTATTGCACCCGTAGTACATCCAACACCTACCAGGCCATCATCAACCGCGTGGAAAGCCCAAACAGGTGTATTGGCCTGGGCCAGATTACATATGTTAGAACTCCAGTCGCAGGTACCACAAACCGGAGCAATTGCTGCTACCTGTTTTGCATTGCTGACTGATGCATTCACATAACCCCAAACACCACCACCTCCAAGACTTAATCCGGTTAGGTAGATCCTGTTAGTATCAACTCTCAGATTTTGCTTGGCATACTTGATCATCTCCTCAACATAATAAGGAGGCCAGTTGCCGAGATGCGGAGCTAATTGAGGAGATATAACCAGGAACGTCTGCCATTGTCCATTCACATAAAAACGCATTGGTGATCCGGCAGCGATATATCTTGGAATTGCATTTGCAGCAACATTAAGCAGATCTGTTGTTCCATTACCTCTTTCTCCAATTCCATGAAGGAATATGATCAAGGGATATTTCGTTTGTGGATTGGCGTTGTAATCAACGGGTTTGTATTCGAGGAAGCCAATGAAAACTCCATTGGATCCAGTGAGAGAACGCGCAATTTGTTGGGAATAGGAAAACTGTGTACAGGCTAGGGCTAATACAAATAAAAACAGTCTTCCTGTGAAGTACAGTTTGGTTTTCATAAGCTCGGATTTTCAATTAGGACTCGGGTACTGGTACTGGATATAACTATAACGTGTAGCTGCGCTACCCTACCATAACGTTTGACCGGTATTCTAAAGTACATCCCCAACTTATTTTCTTTGATGCAGCAGCAGTTACGAAAGAAGAAAAACTGTTTTGAAAGGGTTGGGGAATCACAAAGCGCTTAAAAACAGCAAATTAAAGACCAGAAACTATCGTAAAAACCACAAGTGAGGAAATTGTGGAAAATTCGGTTGCTCAAGACGTATAGGTCTTGGGTGTATGCAGAAATTCTGTCCTCTTGCGTTTGATTTTTAGCAAGGCTTTTATCATGGAGAGAATAAGTGCAGGAAGATGCAGAATCGCGCTCAACATCTGGCGGTTATAAAGCTTACCGGGAATTGCAAACAGCAGTGAAAACGCAAACATGCAATCCATAACGATCCACCAAAGGAGTGGCGGCAGTATGGGGAGACTGAGAAGTGTGCCAACCATCATAAGAAGTGTGAAGAAAGCAAGGGCAACTATATAGAGGCTGCGCGGTAGAATAATTGTCTGAATGAATTTGGAATAGAAATTCAGATTTCTACTTGCCTCTTTCATATCGGAGCTCAGGAACCTTTTGAAATGAGTAAGCTGGGCTTCGAGCCACCGAACTCTTTGCTTCTCGAATACCTGGGAGCTTGATACCTTTTCATCCAGAACAATGGCATCGTCAATATATTCAACAATGATATTCTCCTTCATCAACTGCATATCCACTTCACGATCTTCGCCTGGATTATCCAGGATATGAGGAAGATTGAAAATGTCCCTGATATTTGTAAACCGGAAGGCCATGCCAGATCCGATCAAAGCAGCCGATAATCCAAGTGCCCTTGGTCCCTTTCTGAACAAATGATTATTGATCTCCTCGCTAACAGCATCCAGAAAAGCTACCGGGGTTTGTTTATTCTTTGCTGTCCGATGGCATTGTACTGCCTGATATCCTTTATCAAAAGCTGAATTCACTTTGTCAAGACAGCCATCCTCCATTATATTATCTGCATCAAGAATCATTGCGATATCATATGCCGATCCATCAATTGATTGAAGACAGGCCTGCAGGGATTTAGCCTTGGTGCTGGAAATGAAATCCACTCTCGTGACATTGACGGGGATAGACTTCAATTTCCCGATTGTCTCCTCACGAAGCTTGTCTGCGATGACGAAGACTTTAAATTCTCCCGTTCCATAATTATGAGCCGCCGCCCTGGCTGCGGTTTCCAGAATTACATTGTCCTCCTTATATGCAGGAATGATCAGGGCAATTCTTCTCTTTTCAGAAACATGCAAATACCTTGATCGTTTTCTAACCAACCCTGCAATAGATAATATAAGAAGGAAAACTATTCCCAGGAAGAGATAGGCAAAGATCAAGGACATCAAAATATACCCAGCGATTTGCATGTGGCTTATTTAACGGGCGAATAGCTTGACGAGTATAAATTCCAGGCTACTCCTTTCAAAAAATATTTCAGTTGCTGAAATTGTTTCCTCGCAAGAAAGGTAACTACTGCCTTGGGTATTGTAAAAAAAAGGAAAAAGAGGGAAAACAACAGAAGATTGAAAAAACCTGAATTCCTTCTCATAAACAGGATGCGGTTGCGGGTATGGTAATACACCTTCATGGGGTTATTCTTTCCAACCGACATTGATTCCTTATGAAGTATCTCCGCTTCAGCTGTATACCAGATCTTATACCCGGCTTTGAGAATCCTGGCCGACCAATCCCATTCCTCATAATAAAGGAAGAATTTCTCCGGGAACATGCCGAGTTTATCAATCACCTCTCTTTTAACCATCATTGCGCAGCCGTGCGCTCCATGAGTAGTCCCCGACAGATCATACTGTCCCCGATCCTCTTCCTTCTCACCAATAGTGGAAGTGCGACCGGTAATGGGATGCATGGGATTGAACCCAGCGTATTGAATTAGGTTAGGGCTATCAAAATATTTGATCTTAGGACAGGTAACTCCAATTGAAGGATCAAGAAAAAAAGGATTTATTAATTGGTCGAGTAGTGAGGGGGTTACTTCAGTATCATTATTCACGATAAAGATGTAATCCCCCTTTGCCTGGGCTATGCCCCAATTATTTCCTCCTGCAAAACCCCGGTTCTTATCAGATAGGAGAAGCCGGGTATTAGGATAATCTGCTGGGTTTATTGTCAGCCTGATATCCTCAGTTGAGGCCATATCACAAACCAATACCTCATAATCAGGATAGGTAAGGCTTTTAAGTGATTCCAGAAATTCCCTGGTGACTCTTGCCTGATTGTAATTGAGTGTAACAATAGAGACCAAGGGTCTGCCTGTTGGTGACATACTTTCTTTTTGCTTCAGCAAAAATATCCGATCTCAGGCATTTGTTTTTTGAATCAAGGCCGTAGGGGTATTTGCCATGATCCAAAGATCATATGCAAAATTGTACTTGTTGGCGTAATAGATGTCCAGGTTGATGCGCTCTTCAACTGACATATCCTTATTTCCCCTCTTTTTAATTTGCCAAAGACCAGTTATTCCAGCAGGTGCCAGGAATCGCTTTGCCCACTCATCTGTGGTAAGCGTAGCGGCCTCGTACAAAGGAAGGGGGCGATTGCCAACGAGAGACATATCACCAAGCAATACATTGATAAGCTGGGGAAGTTCATCCAGACTTGTCTTTCTTAAAAAAGCTCCGATCCTGGTAATACGTGGATCATTATCAATCTTGAAGAATTTTGGTCCAACCTCAGAGGTTGAATTATATTGATTCAGGTGGGAATAGTCGTTGATCCGGCTGTCGGCTCCAACGATCATCGTTCTGAATTTAAAGAAATTGAAAATCTTATAACCACGACCTGCCCTTTTAGCTATGTAGAAGATAGGACCTTTTGATTCTATCTTGATACCAAGAGCAACAAGGAAAAAAACCGGACTTAAAAGAAGTAGAGCAACAGAAGCGATTAAAATATCAAAAGTTCTTTTAAGTACTGAATTAGGATCATAGCTGGTGGCTGATGATGTTTGGATCTTCTTGGTCCATGCATTATCTGATGACCGGGACTTGATCTTATTGAGGAATTTCGCCTTTGTAAGAAGTTCATCCTTGGTTAATTCATCAAGAGAAATAATTTCATCTGCAATTTTCTCCTTCCTGAAGATGATGCGGCTTTCTTTGGAAATGCCATTATCATCAATTACAAAAGGAATGAACCGAAGATCGGGCTGTAGATTAAGGAACCTGCGAAAATCCTTAACAACATCATCTCCCAGGCTGCTGTCGCAAATGATGATATGGGGAAGTCCGTGTGAATAATTCTGCAGGCGAAGTAGCATTGCCTTTGCATTTGAGCAGGATTCAGTGGCATAACCACTTTCAAAGATCCTGATCAGCTTATCAATTCTTGTAGGATTATTTCCTATGTAGTAAAACTCAGTTTTAGCAATAGCGGTATTGCCCACTACTGGCGTTGAATGAAGCGAGTAGTGTTTGTAAGTTTTAGCCTTATTGGTTGTTAATGGTAAAGTTGCTAGTTCCATATTGTGGGTGTTGACGGGTTAAACATTTTCATTACGGTAGGGGATTAAATTAATTTGAAATTTCTGCTATTGTATCAGGTTGTCTGATCACTCCATGGACTGTATTAACAAGATCGATGGGGTTAAAAGGCTTTGTAAAAAAATCGCGGATTTCGAGTTCTTCACATTTTTCCTGAGTTTCGGTACTGTCAAGTGCAGATAATACAATGATTGGAATTGACCCATACAAGCCACTTGTTGAAAGATGCTCGATGAGTTCCCAATTTTGCATATCCGGTAGTTGGGGGTCGGCAATGATCATATCTGGATGATCATTCTGTGAAAGCCAGTTAATAGCGGAGCAACCATCAGCAGCCGTTATGACCTGATAGTTCTTGCTAAGTAGTGTGTGCAGCAAAAAACGAATCGCCTTGCTGTCATCAATTGCTAAAATTCTCTTCTTCATGGGTAGATGTAATTAAAATTAAGTTTAAAAAAACTCAATCTTTCAGTAGGCCTGCAATTGGAACAAGCGGCTCGCAGAGGTATTGGTATTCCCATTATGTTGAAATAATAAATGGCTTTCAGGATGAGAAGGGATCAACAACAAACAGTGTTAATCAGGTATAGCGGGATTTCAAGGGATTTGTGGTGCTAGGCAGAGTCTTTTCTTGCCAAAAATAGTTTTCGAGGGATAGGAGATATGACGGGTAAAAATAGTAAACAATTTCAATAAACCAAACTATGCTTTCTTTTTTCTTGCTCCTTCAAAGCTCGATGAAATTATTTGTAATTATATACCCGGTTAATGGTATTTTAAAAATCATGCCGTTTTTTGTCTTGCTGCCTTTTCCCACAGGACAGTTTGCTTTTTTTGGATGAATCTGGCGAAGCCCTGGAACACTGACAGGTTCATGAATAGAAAATAATAGGGGATAAAAAATAATTTGACTTTAATATTACGATTCGCAAAGTACCAACCTGCAATGGCGAGGCTATAGAATAGTAACTGTAGAAATAAGAACCCAGTATAGACCTGTCCGGCTCCCATTCTCACCAAAATGAGGTTGGATAGTAATAATACGATGATCGCAATTGGACAAATGGTCCATCTGAGGATTCTATGGGAAATGAATTGAAAGGATAACAATGGATATTTAAATACATTAAACAGGTCCTTCAATATCACCATTGCCTGGAATGCACCCGCTGAAATTCTAACCTTCCTCTTTTGCTCATCACGCATGGATAACGAGGCTGATTCAATAGCGAAGGCCTTTGGTTCATATTTAACTACAAAGCCTTTCATGCAAACTTTCAATGATTGAACAAAATCTTCAATAATCACATCTTCACCTGTTTTTTCAAATAATTCCGTTCTCACTGAAAAGAGCTCACCTGCGGCGCCAACTACGGAATATAGCTCAGCATCGAGTTTCTTTAGAAGAGATTCGTATTTCCAGTATAAACCCTCACCTGCGGTTACGGCCTTATTTTCTGATGCATCACTGATTTTCTTCTCCACCTGCCACGGCTCCCACCTTTTCATTTGCATAATGCTTCACGAGTTCCTTGACACATTCCCTGTTCAGAAGGGTATTTGCGTCGCAGAAGATTACAATTGGGGCTTTTACGAAATGAATAGCCCTGTTCATAGCTGCTACTTTACCTCTTCTCTCCTGTTGATGAAGCAACTCGAATCTTGAATTTTGGCTGATTAAATTGGTAGTATTATCGGAAGATCCATCGGTTATGAAGATGACCTGTAATTTTTCGCTGGGATAATCCAATTCCTCGGTATTTCTGAGCTTTTTTAAAATAAAATCTTCTTCATTATAGGCCGCAACAACCAAGGTTACCGAAGGTTCGTATATAGATGCAGGTATGTTCTTACCTCTGAAGATTTTCTTGATGCTGACCAATACATACAATAGAATCCCATAGCCGATATAACTGTAAAAAATTATTGAAAAACTAACCCAGAAAACTATTTTGTATGCGAGCATTAATTTAGTTATTCAGTTCTATTGTACATGGAAATCAGAAACGAAAAACGGAAAATCACTAAAAATGTTATTGGATCAAGAATGTTCCCAAATAATTTCCTTTTTTCATTTTTATTATTATTTTTGACCCGCTCTAAGGCTTTCTTAGGCCCTATCCGTAGTCATCCACTGAAAATCCCCGCCATTACCTCTTTATTCTTCGAGAAGCCGCTAAGCTTAATTACACCTCCAATTCCTTTCAATCCTACAAGTCTGTGATATCCTCTTCAAGAACCTAACTGGCTTTACTTTGAATAGCTTGAAAACATCTCATTAACCGTTAGTTATGAAGAAAGTATTACTTCTTACCACAATTGGAATTATTTCCGTTTTTAGTCTGATCGCCCAACCAAATGTGTTCAGTCCCACCGATCCGATGGTGGCTTATTCCTCAGCACAACCTTCCGGAAGTGCCCAGAATCCAATTACAGTCTGGCAAACAATTCAGAAATGGGTTGTTACATCCCGGTTTACATGGGATGGGGATCAATACAAATCCTACCATTTCAACGGAATGTCGTTCCGCGTGAAATTTCCAGCCACATACGCACACAATGTAGTTGATAATAAGAAATACCCAGTCATGGTATTTTTCCATGGAGCAGGGGAACCAGGTTCCATCTATGATAATGAGTTGCAGTTGCTTCATGGTGGAGAATTCTTCATGAACACTGTAAATAGCGGACAGTTCGATGGTTATCTCATCTATCCACAAAATCAAAGTGGAGGATTTTCAAGTGAGCATTTCCAGCTGATCGTCCAAATTCTGGACTCTATGGCCAAGTATGTAAAATTGGATGTTGATCGTGTGATTGTAGATGGTCTTTCTGCCGGAGGCTCAGCCGCATTTAATATTACAGCTGGCTTCCCAACGCGGGTCACCAAATCTGCTCCATCCGCTGCATCTGCAAACGGTCTTATATCAATGATTTCAAGCTTTGTCCATATCCCAATTTGGTTCGCTACCGGAGGATTGGATACTAATCCATTTCCTTATAATGCAGAACAATTTCGGAATGCCTTCAGAAATGCGGGGGGTGATATTCAATGGACGCTTTTCCCCACGCTTGGTCACTTCGTTTGGTATAACCATTGGTTTGAACCAGGATTCATTCCCTATATGAATGATAACCACAAGGCAAACCCTCTTATATATTTTGGGCGAAATCAATTTTGTCCCGATTCTGCGATAACAGCACGACTTGGAATTACAGCTGGATTTGCCCAATACGAATGGAGAAATCAGGCAGGAACTATTGTAGGAACCTCGAATGAATATTTCCCGACTTCTTATGGTACTTATTCTGTCCGCTTCAGGCGTATAGCCGGTGGGCCATGGTCGGAATGGTCTCCTAAGCCTGCTGTTATCTCACCTAAACCTACTACATCAACTCCAACTCCAACGGTTCAGGGCCTAAGAAGTAAGGTATTACCTGCTCCGGACGGTAGTACAACTGTGCCTTTAGTCCTACCTAATGGTTTTGAGAAATATGAATATTTCAGGGTGAGCGATAATCTTCTTATGGAAGATACACTCCTCTATAATGCGCCTCCGGGAGTATACAGAGCCAGGGTGAAGGAATTTTTCGGATGTAATGCCACTTTCTCAAGCAATTTCACAGTTATCAGTGCAAATGGTCCGAATAAGCCTGAAGCCGCAAAAAATCTTGCCGCCTATGTTCTTTCGCAAACCAGCATTCAGCTTGAATGGAGTGAAAATCCTGTTCCCTCCTTCGACGAAACGAATTTCGAAATATACCGTGGCACCTCGCAGGGAGGACCATATACACTTCTGGCATTGGCTCCGCCAAATGTTACTACTTACACAGATTTGAATCTGAGTCCAAATACATCTTATTACTATTTGGTTCGCGCTGTCAATAATACCGCAGCAGCAGCGAATAGCAATGAAGCTAACGCCACGACTACTGTTGATAATACTCCTCCGACAACGCCTGGCAATCTGCGGATTTTAGCAGTCAATTTATACTCAGTTCATCTGCAGTGGGATCCTTCAACGGATAATATTGCTTTAGATAAATATGATGTTTATGTAAATGGCAGCAAGTTGTTTACAACTGAAAAGACCATTTACGAAGTGAATGGCCTTGATCCCCAAACAACATATAATTTCACAATCAAGGCAAGAGATATTACAGGCAATAATTCTGCAGCCAGTAATCAGGTAACAACTGTTACCAAGATGAATGGCCTCACTTATTATTATTATGAAGGAAGCTGGGATGCTCTTCCCAACTTTTCTGAATTACCTATTTTGGAAATTGGTACTACGGCCAACTTTGATATAGCACCAAGAAATCGGAATGATCAATTTGGATTTGTTTGGCAAGGACATATCAGAATACCAACTACCGGCAACTATAGATTTGAGACCTGTTCTGATGATGGAAGCACTCTCTATTTCAATACTCTCTACAGCCCTACTGCCAGAAGATTTATTGACAATGATGGACTGCACGGAACGGCCTGCATTATCAAAGACACTACCCTTACTGGAGGTTCCATCTTTCCGATAGCAGGGACTTTTTTTGAACAGGGTGGAGGTGAAGTGATGGAGGCTTGGTGGACACTTACAGGAGCCGGAGGTAGTAACTTTGGTCGCCAAATAATTCCTGCCTCGGCCTTCACAGGCACAGGATCTATAACCGGGGTAATTCCTGCAGCTCCTTCAAGCCTACGGGCAGTATCAACCGCATTTGACAGGATCAATCTTACATGGGTTGATAATAGCAGTGGGGCAAATAATGAAACAGGATTCGAAATAGTTAGGTCTACATCCAAAACAGGACCTTTTGCAAACATAGTTACAGTTCCAGCAGGAACAATTGCGTATACTGATACTGGATTGACTGCAAATACAGTTTATTTCTATAAGATAAGAGCTATTGGAACTGGAGGTGAATCTGTTTTCGTGAGTAATTATACAGAGGCAAACTGGAAGCTGAATAATAACCTGAACGATGCAAAAGGAAATGCCAGCAGAGCATTTACAGGAACAAATACATCCTTTAGCAGCACTGATAAGAAAGAAGGCACTCATTCTCTCTCATTAAATGGTACTTCGGCCTACGTAACGGTTAACAATAGCAGCACCGGGCAATTCCCGAGCGAGGCAGGATATACTCAACGTACGGTAGCACTCTGGATCAAACCGACTGTAACAACCAATAAGAGAGTGATTTTTGATATTGGAAATTCATCAGACGGGATGGGTCTTCGTTTCTTCAATACCAGCAATGCAATGCAAATGGGTTTTGCAGCTGGAGGGACAAGAGTCACAGCAGTCGTCAACAATTTTGCCAGTAATGCAAATTGGATACTGAACGGATGGAATCATGTTGCGCTAGTCCGGAATGGTACAGTCCTGAGATTGTACTTCAATGGAGTTGATGTTGGAGGAACAACCGGACCAGCTACTGCAACCAGTGCTGCAAGTAATAATTCAAGGTTTGGCTATTCGGGTACTTCGAATTCAGATAATGTATTCAATGAATTATCGTCAGGAACAAACGACAACTTTAGTGGTTTGATGGATGATATCTTTATCTCCAACACGGCCCTGACTGCAGCAGACCTTCTTGCGATGGTCAATAATACATATTTGGAATCAGCAGATACAACACTTGCTTTACCGGCAGTGCCTTCTGCTCCAACAGTTCTGACTACCACTGCAGTTTCGTCTTCAACTATCAACCTGCAATGGAATGACAATTCCTCTAACGAAACAGCATTCCAGGTTTGGCGGTCAACAAACAATCCGTTGAATTATCGCCTTATTGCGACAGTCGCAGGAGGAAGTGGTGCAACAAAAACTTTTGTTGACAATAGCTTGTTTGCAAACCTTACCTACTATTATCAGGTGAGAGCTGTAAACCTTGGAGGTTTCTCTGCCTATAGCAACTCCTCAAATGCAAAAACAAAGAATTCAAAACCAGCGATTATTGACATACGTGATTTCACGATGCATTATGAGGAAGTTCGTACGCTGCCATTCACTGTTGTTGACACGGATGGGGATGTGCAGACTTTCACTACTGCCAATCTTCCATCCTTTGCAACATTCCAGAATGTAAGCAACGGAAATGGACAAATAGTATTTACCCCAACATTTATGGATCAGGGTTCTTATTTGATCACGGTCTATGTGAATGATGGAAATGGTGGAAAGGATACAACCTCTTTCACGATGCTGGTAAATGAAAATTTTACACCGACTTTAAACCCGGTGAATAATGTTACCATGAATGAAGGTGGAGACACTACGTTTAGCTTAATAGCAAACGATATTGAGTCTCCAAGTTATATGAGGTGGACGTTTACGAATCTTCCTTCATTCTGCACATTTACACATGATGGCAATGGAGCGGGCAGTCTTCGATTAAGACCAACATATGCTTCATCGGGAGTATACCAGATCAGTGTGATGGTAGAAGATGGATTTGGTGGATGGATCTCCAGGAACTTTACACTTAGCGTTATTGAAAAAGATCCTGACGTAAAGATCCTTCTGAACTTCCAGAATCAGTTCCTGTCATTGGCACCAGCACCATGGAACAATATGAGCAGCCAGTCTATTTCGAATCTGAAGAATACCCTTGGTGTAACAACAACAGTAGGTGCTACTGTGGTTAATAGCTGGCAGTTCAACATTTCTTCTTCTGGCGCACAAGCTAACGGAGCTGGTGTGTATCCAGATGTGGTTATGAGAGATTTCAATCATTGGGGTTATTTCCTTGGAAATAATTCAGTGGATGTTTCTGAGCTCAGGATCACAGGTCTGGATCCAACGAAGAAATACAATTTCAAATTCTTCGCTAGCAATACCGCACCTGTAAGGACAACATATGCAATTGGCGCGGAGAGTGTATCCTTGAATGGATTCAACAATACAAGTGAAACTGTATCCATAAACTTTGTAACTCCAAGTCCAACCGGAGTGATTTCGATAATCATGACCGGCGATCCAAATCCGGATATTGGTGGTATAATTAGTGCGCTGGAGATTGCTTCACAGTTTGATGATGGCACCAATCCTGCCAAACCAACAAATCTAACTGGAGTATTCCAGGATAATGTTGGATCACTATTGAACTGGACAGATGTTTCTTATAATGAGGCTTCTTACAAGGTTTTCCGTTCAACGGTTCGTTCTGGTCCTTATACACAGTTGAATCCAGGCGCGAATAATGCCAATACAACAAACTATACTGATGCAACAGCATCCCAGTTGACTCAATACTATTATTACGTGAGAGCGTCAAATTCAATTGGGGATTCTCCTTCAAGTGATACAGTGTCCATATTGACCGGAAATAACAGTCCATTGATCAATGATCTGAATGATGTGTATGTGAAGATTGGAACAAACTTCAATGAAGACTTCTCAGTGAGTGATTACCCAGGTGATGTGATCACGGTTTCTTCACCTAACCTTCCATCATGGGCAGTATTACAAAATCTTGGAGGCGGAAACTACCGGATCGCAGTAACTCCTTCAAATGATGGACGTGGTTTTACAACAGCTACAATAGTTGCAAAAGATGATAAGGGTGGTGAGACTACCATGGATTTTGTACTTCACGTTGCAGACAGATATACTCGTTCATTCTATCTGAACTTTGGAGATATTTCAAATTCCGCTCCATCTCCCTGGAACAACCTGCCAGGATTATTGTACAATGGAAGGGTTGACAACAACCTTCGTGATGAAACAGGTGTGCCTGCAATTGGGGTTGGATTCAGCGTAGCTACGAATTGGTCAAATATCCACTCCTTTGGACTGTCAACAGGCAATAATAGTGGAATTGTTCCTGATGTCGTACTTCAGAGTGGAAATATGGTTACTGACAACACTCCAAGACAGATGTCATTCACAGGGCTTAATAATGCAAGAAGATATAATGTGGTCTTTGTTGGAAGTGGAAACACTGGAGTTGTGGCCGTTGCTGATCTTAAAGTAGGCGGTGTTACCCAGGCTGTAGCAAATGGCAGGTTCAATACTAATACTTCAGCACAGATCAATGGACTTGCTCCAAGTGGTGGTACAATCACATTTACCTTTACAAAACAGGCCGCGGCTAAATACGCATATGTGAACGCCATCATTCTGGAAGAATATGTTGATACGTTCAATCTTTCGCTGATAAACCCGATCAACCTGTATGCAGAACCTGCGAGTAAGACCAGTGTTAAACTTACATGGTCTGAAAGATCAAACGCGGAGGAAGCTTATGAAATCCTCAGAGGTTCAACTGCGGGATCATTAGCAGTGATAGCAACTGTTGGTGCGAATTCAACAAGCTATACTGATAATACAGTTTTGTCAAATACCAAGTATTTCTATGCTGTTCGTGCGAGGGATAATACTCCGTTGCGTTTTTCACCGAACAGTAATGTAGTAAGTACCATTACACCGAAGGCGATTGTTTTGGTTAACCTTACTTACACCTTTATAGAAGCCGTTCCATGGAATAATACAGCCGTTAACCCTGATCCATTCCAGGTGTTCCCGAATCTTATTACTGATCAGAATGTGAATTCAGGTATAAGCATGGAGATCACCAGAGGTTTCAACGGACAAAATCCATTTGGTATGCAAACATTTGGTGCAGGTGGTATTTTCCCGAACAATGTAATGGCAGGATGTTATTGGTTAGATAAAACACAGTTGGGTCAATTTAAGCTAAGTGGTCTTAATCATAGCAAACGATACAGGATTGGATTCTTTGGAAGTGTTGGACCAGGATGGGTTAGTGATGAATTCAGGGATTATAATACCAAGTATTCAATTGGAAATAGAAGTGTCTACCTTAACTCACATTGGAATGACTCCAAGGTGGTATACATCGGCGATGTTGTTCCGGATCAGAATGGAGAAATATTCCTGAATGTGACCAGTCCACTTTCTTCTGAATATTCGTTCTCAAGCGCAATCATCATTCAAGCTTATGATGATGTAACCGGAGGAACGGTTGAGAATATGGTAAATCGTGAGGACTTCGTGGTTGCCCAGGAAGATGAGACAGTTGATAACAATAATGGTAGTTCAACATTAACTACCAGGACGATAACTGAAAAACCGCAGTTAACCAAGGTAAATGCCTATCCTAACCCGTTTGCCGAAAGAGTCAGCATCGAATTTTACAACGAAGCTGCTGGCAACAAGGTAAGTGTGGACATTTATGACTTAACCGGTCGCCTGGTGTTCCGCAGAAGCCCAGGAATAGTACCAGTGGGTATGAACACATTAAACTTGAATATGAAGGACAGCAACTTCAGTCCGGGGATTTACATGGTGAAACTAAACATCAATGGTAAAGACGTGAGTACCACTAAACTTGTAAAAGCTAAGGAGTGACGAACCATTGTGTCATAAGCCGGGAAGGCCCTGTATTCCCGGTTTTTTGATATTTTCCAAATGATTTAAGGCTTACAGGTCGGTTAATCGATAGATCAGAGTTAATTTGCATCATAATTTTTAACCTTGCCGCTCGAATTGTCAAAGCAAGGTTTACCTCAAACTACAATTAGTCTTCATGGACCTCTTATACTTATTGAATTCGCTTTTTCGGAAAAAGTGGATAATAATCTTCAGTACAATTATCGGGATTGGCGCAGGCGTTGCCTTTACATTTACGCTGCGTAAAACATATACTGCACTTGCGCAATATTCAACAGGTTTTACAATTGGTCAGAAGGTAAAGATCCAGTCTGACGAAGCCCTGAACATCTTTGATATTGATTTCCGTTTCAGGAATGCATTTGAAACCTTCCGTTCTCCCATAGTAATGGGCATGGTTGCATACAAACTTTTGCTCCATGATCTTTCAGCCAGCCAGCCTTACCGGAAACTTGACGAAAATCTAAAAGCGAAAACCAAGATCGATGAGAAACTAGTGCCTCGCATGAAGTTGATCCTTGAGCAGAAGATCGCTGAAATGCAGGTCCTGGATGTAAATAATCCCGAAGAAAAAAAGATCAGCAACTTATTGGCTGCATACGAATACGACCACGGTTCCCTCATCAAAAGAATGACCACCCAACGAGTAGAGGGGAGTGATTACCTGAATATCTGGTTCACATCAGAAAACCCGCAATTGTCATCCTTTGTTGTAAATGAACTTGGGGTCTCCTTCGAAAGATTTTATACCAACCTCTATGGGAGAAGGTCAACTGAATCCTCATCACGTCTTGATAGTCTCACCAGCGCCAAGAGATTGGAACTGGATCAGATCACTAAGATCTACGAAAATTTCAGAAAGAAACAGGGTTCTCCGGATGTAGCAGGCAAGGCGACAGCTGCCATGGACATGGTAAATGAATTCAGTAATAAATATTCCGATGAACAGGCAAAATTGAATGGTTTCAGGCAGAAACTTGCAGCCATCAATAGCCAATTGGGGAATTATCCCGGCGCTCCAACAGTTACTACAAAAAATAACAATGCTGAGATTATTTCGCTCATGGCTGAGAACCGTGACCTTGCGGCACAAATTGCAGAAAGAGGAGGAAGCGCACCAGATCTCGAGAACAAGCGTGCAGCTAATCTTAAAAGAATTCAGGAACTCACCCCCCAATCCACAGGAACTTCAACTGGCACCAGGGCAGTAGAAAAAAGGGAAGACCTCATAAGAGAGAAAGGATTGCTGGAGGCAGATATTCGCGCATCGGAACAAAATGTGAGTCTATACAGAGTTCAATGGAGGGCAGCAGAAAATGTAGCCTCAACTGGTGGCGACCTAAACGTGATAGATCAAAAGTACCAGAGTGACGTAAAAATGGCCACGGATGAACTTACCTATCTTAAGGGTCGTCAGCAGGCAGCCCAGGATATGAACGTTGCTCCTGATATCAACTTCAAACAAACCTTATTAGGCCAGCCTCCTGCAGAACCAGATCCACAGCATAAGATGGTGATAGTTGCTGCTGCTGGATTTGCAATGCTTGTATTGTCAATGTTGCTCATCATCTTACTGGATCTTATAGATGGTTCATTGAAAACCCCTTCAGTATTTCTAAGGAATACAAGATTGAAACTTTTGAGCACCGTGAATAAGATCAACCTGAAAAAGAAAAATGTTCTTCATTATTTCGATCCGAATAACACTCTCGAAAAACGATCAGAGGATGAAGATCTCTTTGTTGAAAACATTAGGAAGCTTCGGTACGAAATTGAACAAACGGGCAAGAAGATATTTTTATTCACAAGCAATCGACCTAAGGAAGGAAAAACCACGATCATGCAGGCATTGGCCAGCAGTTTCAGTATGAGTAAAAAGAAGATCTTGCTGATCGATTCAAATTTTTCCAATAACACATTAACAAGGCAATTCGATGCCAAGCCGTCGCTTCAACAATTTAGTCTCAATGGCGGCGGGAAGAATGTATTGGATAAGTTCTGGAGTATTACCAGCACAACGGATATTCTCAATGTTGATGTTGTTGGTTGTAACGAAGGAAATTTTACTCCTTCTGAAATTCTCCCGCAAAATAATTTGCTGGACAATCTGCGCGTCATAGCCTCAGAATATGATTATATTTTTATTGAAGGCGCGGCATTGAACAACCATGCTGATAGCAAAGAACTTTCTAAATATGTAGATGGGATCGTCTCGGTTTTCTCATCCAATTCGGTGATTCGTCAGACCGACAAAGACTCAATCCATTTTTTAAGAAATACCGGCAATAAATATGTTGGCGCTGTTTTAAATGGAGTAGAAGCTGAAAACGTTGACCTGTAAACCTTGAACCTTGCTTAATTCTTTATTCAATACAAAATATGTCTTAGGTCGAAACAGGAATCCCTGGGTAGACTATGCAAGAGGGATTTGTATTATCCTGGTATGCTACCGGCATACTTATGAAGGGTTGGTAAATTCCGGGCTTCTTCAACCTGCAGAGCATGGAATACTTCAATATCTGAACGTTTATTTCTTCAGTTTCAGAATGCCTTTGTTCTTTATCGTTTCAGGCATCTTCGTGGGGATGAGTCTCGCAAAAAAAGGCGTCGGAAATTATATTGAAGACAGGCTTCGGTATATTTTTTATCCGCTGGTGATTTGGGGATCTATCCAGATCACGCTTCAGCTTTTCATGGCTAATTATGCAAATGCCACCAGGGAACCTATCGATTACCTGTATCTGATTATCGCTCCAAGAGAGATAGAGCAATTCTGGTATCTCAATGCTTTGTTCTTTGTGGGAGTATTGTATGTTATCCTCAAGGTAAAGCTGAAATTCACTGCCTACCAGCAATTGATCCTTGGAAGTGCATTGTATCTGATCGCAGCGATCTGCCTGGATGAGAAAATTAATCTCGGGCTATTCGTTGACATCTTTTTCTTCTACCCGTTCTTCGCCATTGGAGATTGTATTTCCCACCTGGTGATGGATCCCGAAAAAAGATCGAAGCTATTGTCACTGAAATCATTTCTATTTATTCTTCCCTTGTTTTTGATTGGACAGTATGTATTTACCAATCTCAATCTTAAGCATAATGATGACTACTATGTACATCATTCGCTGCCGGCACTTTTTGCATTGATCGCTATTATCGGCTGTGCGTTTATAGTGAACGTCTGTTATTTTATGGAAAGAGCAAATTCAGTGAGGTTCCTGCGCGTGATAGGATATCACTCTTTATACATCTATATTATGCACCTGATCATCATTGCAGGACTCAGGGCAGTTTACACAAAAGTATTTGGGTTGACTAACGTTTATCTTTTCATTCTTTTGGCAATATCGCTTGGAATTCTGTTGCCAATTGTCACTTACAACCTGGCAAACAGAATAGGCGCAGGTTGGATCTTTGAATTGAAGAAAAACAGATCGAAAAAACAAATATCAGATTTGCCGCAAGGATATATTCCCAAGGTTAACAATGCAAACCCTGAGACTGTTATCGCGGACTAAGGCTTTCGTTAGGCATTTACCCAATGGAACATAAGACTATTCAAAATAGAGACATCGTACTTTTTGGTTTCATGGCCTGGGATGGACCAATTGCCAGCAACTTCAAGGAAATGGCATTTGAGCTTTCCCGGTACAACAGGGTATTGTATGTAAATCGTGCAATGGATCGCGCCACACTGGCCAGAAATAAGAATACCCCGAAGAAAGATCCTAAAAACAAGATCGAGAAGGTTTCAGACAGCCTGTGGGTTCTGCATCCTTCAACTGTAATGGAATCCATCAACTGGATACCAATAAATTTTATTTACGATATTCTTTCAAGAGCAAATACCAAGAAGCTTGCGAAGGAGATCAGGGAAACGATGACAACCCTTGAATTCAGAAATACGATCCTTATAAATGATAATGATTTTTTCCGCGGGCATGGGATGAAAGAATTGCTCAATAGCACAGACCATATATTTTATATCCGTGATTATCTCACTTATCAACCATGGTTCAGACGTCATGGTCCCAGGATGGAGAAGAAACTACTTGAACAGGCGGATTTAGTAGTTGCTAATTCAACTTATCTCGCAAACTATGCAAGGAAGTTTAATAAACTTTCCTTTGACATTGGACAAGGATGTGAGCTTGATAATTATATGGTAGATGATCTGCCGCAGCCAGAGGACGTTGGTTCAATTCCAAGGCCAATCATCGGTTATACCGGAGCCATTAGCGGAACCCGACTGGATGCTGATGTCATCGCGCATATTGCCAGCAATATTCCCGAAGTAAGTGTTGTTCTAGTTGGCCCGCTTTCAGACAATTTTCCAGGAGAATCATTAAAACAATATTCTAACGTGCATTTCCTTGGAAGCAAGCCACCTTCCACTATTCCTAATTATGTGTTCCAGTTTGATGTTTGCATGAACCCTCAACAGGTTAATCAACTAACCATTGGAAATTATCCAAGGAAGGCGGATGAATACCTGGCCATGGGCAAACCAATGGTAGCTACTGAAACGGAAGCAATGGAAATGTTTCGCGACCATGTGTTCTTATGCAGGACCAAGGATGATTATGTCACTAACATCAGGAATATATTAAAGAATAAAGAACTCCAGAACGGCGAGGCAAAAAGCAGAAGGCAAGAATTTGCACAATCGCATTCATGGCAGGAGAGTATCGGCCGGATGGGAGATGCATACTTTGCCTACAAAAATGAAAGAAATGAATTCGAGCAGAAGAAACCATAAGGTGTTTGAAAATATCACCACTCTATTTGTTATAGCATTCCTATTGGGCATGTTCATTAAATTCCTGTTCTTGTAGATGAACCTTTCATTGAACGATACCAGGAGCAGCATTAGAAGTTGGTTGAGATATAATTTTCTCACCAAGAAACTGAATACTCCACTTGGTTACATTTTGCTTGGGCTTATTGCAATTTTGATTGCCTATACCTCGGCCTATGTTAGCTATAAGCTGGTTTTCGGATTAATTGTAATTTTTGCCGGGGCGGTATTGGCTGTTGCTTCGGTACTCTTCCCATATTTTGGATTTTATTGGGTGATGATTTTATCGGTCCTGATCTTCACACCAGAAAGATTATTCGGTCTCTTTTTACCATTTGGAATAGTGGTGGAGATTTATACTTATCTGACTCTTTTGGGAGTGTTGACCCGGGAATATGGAAAACAGCAGATACAACGCGAGTTCTGGAGGCAGCCAATCACCATCATTTTAATTGTTCTGCTTTTGTTTTATACGGCGGAAGGAGCAAATCCTTCTATGTATGGAATTCTTGGTTGGTTTAATTTTTATAGAAAATTCATAAGCTTTCTGGCTTTTTATCTAATTGCCTATTCACTTTTAAATAGCAAGGCGCAGGTCTGGACCTTCATAAAGTTCTGGATTATCATGGTCACGCTACTTGCACTTTACACCATAAAACAGCAATTAATTGGCTTCGCGAACTGGGAATATTATTGGCTGATTGCTGATAAGGATAGGTATGATCTGTATTTTCAGCAGGGATTTGTTAGAAAGTTTGCCATCCTTGCTGATCCTGCTGCTGCGGGCGCTTTGTTTGCGTCAATGTCTGTATTTCTTCTCGTGTTGGGATTGAGAACCAGGGAAGCCAAGATCAAATGGCTGCTTTATATTGCTTCAGTTTTCAATATGGTTGCCTCCAGTTTTACCGGAACACGGACTGCAAACCTCATGATCATAGCTGGAATTCTGTTTTACTGTGTGGCAACTATCTATGAAAAAAGGACAATTCGGTTCTTTATTGGAGCCATCGTTGGATTTTTACTTCTCCTGTTCATACCGGTCTATAACCCTGTAGTAATTCGTATCAGGACCACCTTTCAGGGTTCAAATGATCCTTCTGCCGCCCTAAGAAATTTCAACAGGGCTCGAATTCAGCCATATATTTACTCCCATCCTATTGGAGGGGGGATCTATACATCACTAGTGGAAGGACCGATCTATAATCCCGGCCATCCATTGAGCCGTTTCTCCCCTGATAGCGGTTATATGAAAATTGCAGTGGAACAGGGACCTATAGGTCTTGCATTGGCCCTGATCTTTTATTACCTTATTCTTCGAACGGGGGTCAAAAATTTCTTTCGAACCCGAGATCCTGTGAAGCGTGACTGGTACATTAGCATTTTGTGCATGATTTTCGCTTTATTAGTGGGACAATATTCACAGGTCCTCATCGGCCAATATCCAACAATCTTTTTCTTTTATGCAACAATGGCAATATTCATTAAGCTGGCAAAATTTGAAAACAACCAACCATCATTAAACTCATAATTGGCATGAAAAAATTATTCATTTGCGTAATTACAATCTCGGCTTACCTAAGCACCACGGCACAGGTTATCCGTGAAGGCGAAAAATACCGGAGCAATGTTGATATTTCAAAGATCAAGGACGTAAGGGAAAAGCTGGTGCACTTGGCAATGCAGAACCCGGATTACGAAATATCTGACCGCATGGTGAACAGGTCATTCTATGAACTTCAAAAGGCAAAGGGAGGTTGGCTTGGAGCTGTTTCAGCCCAGTACAACGTAAATGAATTTTCCCTCAAGCAGAACAGTGGAAATGGCGTTGCCAACCTCTATCCGAGATATAATTTTGGTGTGAATGTTCCTCTTGACCTCTTTACAACCCAAAGGAATAATGTAAAAGCAGCAAGGGAAACCTATATGATCAGCGAAGCTGAGAGAAATAAGCAATTCCGGAATATCAGGGCCGAAGTGCTTACCAGGTATGAAGATTTCCTGATGTACAAAACGTTGTTAGACCTGCAGGTGCGATTAACGCAGGATGAATACACTACATATATCACAAAGGAAAAAGACTTTCAGGAAAATTTTATTGATCAGAAAGAATACAACCAGTTCGTAAGATCTTACAATGAACAATTGGCGAAACAGGCCGAAACGCAAAGAAATTATAATATCGCAAAGTTGCGTATCGAAGAGATGATTGGTATTCCGATAGAACAGGTAATCGGCACGAAATAATTCTTAATGCAGCAATCCACCCCTACTCTTCCAACACCCGTTCAGAAGGAGAAAATTTTCTTTCCCAATCTGGACGGATTAAGATTTATTTCCTTCTTCCTTGTCTTTTTGTATCATACTTATATTACTTTTTACAAAAACATCAGGGACACCAGTCCCGATGCATATGATTATGCAAAAAGGTTATTCCAGCATGGCGATCTTGGAGTAAATTTTTTCTTTGTTCTGAGTGGTTTTCTCATCACATATCTACTAATTAAGGAACGCGAGTACACAGGGACAATCCATGTAGGAAATTTCTATATGCGACGCATTCTTCGTATCTGGCCATTATTCTATCTATGTGTATTTATAGGATTTGTTGCCTTTCCATTTGTAAAAACTCTGGTTGGCCAAAAACCTGATGAAATTGCAAACCCGATCTACTATTTCTTCTTTGTAAACAATTTTGACTTCATGAGTCACTGGCCAAGGCTCACAGATTCAACGACCCTTTCGGTATTGTGGTCGGTGGCCGTAGAAGAACAATTCTATCTGACCTGGCCGGTAATACTGAGGTTTGTTCCAAAAAAATATTATCGATTCGTTTTCCTCGCAATCATGGCCCTTTCGCTTGTATTCCGTTCGTTCCATACGGAGTTCAATGATCATGGTCACGCATATCGGTATTTCAATACTTTCTCTCTTATTGGCGATATGGCATTTGGTGGACTTCTCGCCTACTATTGTTCCTTTGATAATCGATTCAAAAGATTCATGACCAACCTTAGCAGACTGCAAATCGGGATGATCTATCTGGGAGCCATAGTTGTAACATTTTTCAAAACTGATCTTTTTTATCAGAATGCTTTTACCGTGACTATTGAAAGAATTGTGATCGCATTCTTTTACGGGATGATAATTGTTGAACAATGTTACTCCAAGCGTTCGTTTTTCAAGATGAGCCAGTTCAAAACAATCAGTAAACTTGGCATTTATACTTACGGACTATACTGCCTGCACTTACTTGGATTTTTTCTGACCGATCTAATAGTCTCCAGGGCTGGTTGGAATAAAGCGACCTTTGCAATTGCGCTCAGCAGCACATTTCTGGCACTTATTCTCTCGATCATTATTGCACTAACATCATACCATCTGTATGAGAAGTGGTTCTTAAGATTAAAAGATAAATTTGCGTTCATCGTAAAGAAATAACCTTGATGAAATCCAGAAGTGCTGACGCTCAGGTCCTAGTTTTTATTTCCTTTTTAATTATATATCTTCTAACTCTCACTTCAAATTTTACAGCACCTCATGATTCCATGACATATCTCCTGATGCTCAAGGAAAAAGAACATTTATGGCATGTGCATCATCTTTTGTACCATCAACTTTCTTATTACTGGCTCGCATTCTGGAAGTCTATTTTTCCTGGTGTTCAGGATTATCTGATTGTTGAAACCATAAGCAGTTTATTTGGAGCAGGGACAGTCACGATATCATTTCTCTTTCTTCGCAGAAGATTTCAGTTGCCGAGGATCACATCCTGGCTGGGAGCCGGGGTAATAGCATTCTCTTACGGGATATGGTTTTACAGCGTGAATGTGGAAGTATACGCGCCTTCACTATTCTTTTCATTTTGGATGTTATATGTTGTCACCAAAAAGCAATGGAATGCAAAGGACCTCTGGTTTTCTGCCTTACTCCACTCCATAGCGATCCTCTTTCACCAAATGAACATTTTAATCCTTCCAATAATCCTTTACAAAATATTTGAGCAGCGGAAGAATATCTATGTATATAAAAGCATTCTTTGGTACGCAATAACTGGAGTTGTCCTGGTAGGAGGAGTGTATTTCCTTGCCGGGAGATATGGAGAAGGAAAAACAGATTTTTCCAGCTGGTTTAGCTGGGTTCAGGGATACACCAGTGGCAATGAATATTGGAGACCTCTCAGTATTAAAACCCCTGTACTTGCAGCAGTAGGCTTCAGTCATACATTCCTGGGGGGCCATTTTTTCTTCAGACTGGGACTGGAATCCTGGTTTGCGTCGCTCCTATCCTCACATTCACTCGGAGATGAAATCTTTCTTTCAAGATCAATTCCAATTTGGGTTGATTTCATAATGTTTGCACTTACTCCAATTCTCCTATTTCTTTCCGTAATCTTGTTTATTCGCTTTATTAAGAAGTTCAGGGCTCTGATCCGGACGCAATCCTCTGTTATTATTCCGCTCCTTTTGTATTTTCTGATTAACTCATTTTACTTTCTGTTTTGGGTTCCGGAAATTCTTGAATTCTGGCTGGGGCAATGTATAGTTTTTTGGCTTTTGATCATCGGGACCTATGAACCCATCAATAAGAAATCAACCCTGATAATAGGGTCCATTATGTCCTTACTATTTACAATCAATTACGTGAGTAGTATCAGACCTATGCAGAACCCAAACAATGATATCGGATATGTAAGGGTTGAAAAAATTAAGGAACTGGCGAAAAAAGATGATCTGATAATTGTACAGGACAAATGGCTGCTTAAAGAATTTCTTGAATATTATACTGATGCGAAGGTTGTAATTGTTCCAACAATTGCCAGCGAACAAGTGGCCGTGCTTGCAGAATTGCAGCAAAAATTAGATGCTGGAAAAACTATCTATATCTTCCCGGAAACAAGAAGTGAAAACGCTTCCCCTGATAAAAATTTCATTCCCACTATTTTGAATAAACATAAGGAGCGTTCCAGGCTGATACAGAAAGAATACACTGAAATCTGGGAAATCAGATAAGAAAATTTCAAGATCCAAATAACAAATTCCAAAGAATTCCCAATTCACAAGCATTCAATGGTGCATTCCAATTTGGGACCCGTCAAATGATGGAAAAAAATCAATAATCAAATTTCAAAGCATACAAGAAAAACTAATTAAAATCGAATCTCAATATTTGAGATTTTTTTCTTGAAAATTCTTTGTTACTTGTTTTTTGTTAATTGGAATTCTCGTAAAGGATTTAACAAATGAAGTTGGGCGTCATGATTTTTTTCGCCCCAAACCCTTTCCCATCAAGCGTTTTAGACAATGAAACCGTGTTTCACCATCCTGAAATGATTACAAACTTGATTTATACCTGCGCAAATCGTTTCTATATTTGTCCTACCAAAGCAGATCAGACAAAACCTCACCTTCTGATCAACATCATCTAACTGCCACTAAGATTGTTTGTCTCCCGGTTGCGATCCATCAGAATTTTCTTTGAAACCACTTTTTAAACTATTAAACATTACGATTATGAAAAACACAACCAGGAAATTTGTGTCCGCAGGTCTCAGTTTATTTTTAGCGTTAGGAATTGCAACAGCATCTTTCGCTAACGGAGAACCCACAACCAAGACCGAGAAGTCGATTGAACTAAAATTCATAGGCAAAATTTCAAATCAGCCAGTATACATGTTAAATGTATCCAACCCAGTGCAGGAAGAATATGTTATCATCTTCAAGGATAGTTATGGAATAGTTCTTTATTCTGACGTTGTCAGAAAATCATCATTCACACAGAAATTTCAGATCAATAGAGACGAAGTTGGTGATGAAATCATCAGAGTAGAAGTAAAGTCAAGATCAACTAAGACATCTGAAATCTTTACTATTGAGAGAAATCAGACAGTTGTTGAGGAAAATGTAGTGGCAAGGATTCAATAACAATCTCCCAATCACATGAATTAATGCATGAGGATCAGGCTTAACCCTGGTTCTTGTGCATTTTGCTTTTGATACATTGTAACTGGCGTGAACATTTTCAGAATGTAAAATGAAAAAGTAAAACGACGTGAGTCGTGAATCGTGAGTCGTGAGATAAAACTCTCAAACATTTATCAACCGCCAACCGCGTGCGCTAAAGCTATAGCGGTGGCGCAAGCTTTACTTCCGCCGCAGGGCTATGGAAGTCGAAGAGCGAAGGTGGTCAAACAATCAAACAATCAAACATTCAAACCTCCCCCCCGATTACCTACTCATATCCACTCTTGATCACAGTTTGAATCATTTTGAATCTGCCGTTTGCTTTAATGAAATTGGGAGAGTGTGCAGGAATGATAATTCCTTGCCCGGCTTCAAGAAAATTGGAGATCTTATCGATAACTATCTCGGCCTTGCCTTCTATGATCTGTGCAAAGGTGTCAAAAGGAGAAGTCTTCTCAGTAAGCCCTTCGCCACTGTCAAATGACAATATGCTGATATTCCCTGTTGATTTTTTTATGATTGTCTTGATCACCACAGAATTGGTCAGGTATTCGATTATTTCGACAATTATATGAGACTTTGATTTTTCCAGCTCTGCTTTGGGAGATGAATCTTCACTTGCCTGGGAATTGTCATTGGGAATTTTGTTTTCCATAAAAAATAAACCTTCAGAAATTTTTTGATCAATGAATGAGAAATTTCAAGTATGAAAAACAAGCTGAAAATCAACCAATCTTAGTCCAAATATTTTATTAAGGAAAGCCAAAGTTAAGATGGTCAATCTCGTGCCTATTATACTATTGGAGTTTTCTCGTACATAATTCACACATCCAATGCAATGCCATTGGTTCAAAAAAAAAGCGTGAAGAAAAGAGGGAGTTACAAGCGAAAATCTCTCTCGTACTCAATTAAACTCAGAAGTGTATTGATCCTCTTTTAATGATTTATTACAGCCAGTTTATAATGTCCGGCCTTTTCATTCTGTAGCCCAACAAAATATAGTTCCAGGTGAAATTGTCTTTTTCGGAGCGCAATCAAAGCCATCAAAAGGCCATGAATGAAGAGTAGAATGAACATCAACGGATACATTGTAGAATTCATAGATTTTTTTTACAGAGGCATTGTCAAGTTCAGTAAGCTACTCTTAAAAATCAGAACGTCCCCTTAAATATGTGAATTATGCAGCTTATTTAGGCTAATACTATGTTTTTAGGCTGAATAATGAGAGATTTTACTAATTCCTTAACAGGGTTAAGGCAGAGACTTAAACCCCTGCATCTGCCTTTTTGAAACTGCATGGCAGGAAAATGGAGAAGAAAATCAATTTTCAAGATTTCAAATTTACCCTTGGTTTTCTTTCACTATTATGCTGTTCGGCTCATAGATTTAGATTCACGCTGATCGAATTGAACACCTGAACCAAGAGAGAAAACTCCTGGAATTCTTTTTCCAATTTTTTCACGCCAATTGGATGCAAAGAGGGTTTTCACCATACCGTCAAGATTATTCATATCATCTCCTTTCAGTAGATGCATATCTGCTCCAAGGTCCATCGATAATTTTATTTCATCTGTAGAATTCGAACCGGAACACATAATGACCATGGTTTCATCCAGGCTCCTTTTCATCCTAATATGTCTCAATGCATCAAAACCATCTTTTTTAGGCATGTTGATGTCTAAAAAAATAACCTGCGGGCTGACACTATCCAATATGGAGATTAACTGCTCACCATTTGGAACAGCTATAACCGTCAATTCAATTGGCAGTCTCAATAGCACTTCAAGTAGGAAAAGGGAATCTTCCGGATCGTCGTCCGCGAGTATGATAGTTGTTGGAATAGAATTCATACAATCAATTTAAGAGGAGGTCAAAAGCTGTTTTGGTTCAAGGAATCTGGAGGTGCCTTTCTATAAGCCGGGGAATTCGGGGTTCACAAATAATCCTGCATGAAGTTGGGAAATCTCACTAACCCTATCAGTATACAATTAAAGAATTATAGTGCATAATTCACAGGTGGTTGAGTTCGGTAACCAATCAAAAACTTAAATGAGCTTCAGTCCAATTAGTAATCTTACGAATATTAAAGATTATCGTGAGCCTTGAACCTGTTGTTCTTGAGGTCTTTGAAGTGAGAGGCAGTCAAGCCAGTCACTTTCTTGAATTGCTTAGACAGGTGGGATGCGCTGCTGTAATTCATTTTAAAGGCTATTTGGCTGATAGTTAATTCATCGTAAACTAAAAGCTCTTTTACTTTTTCAATTTTATGGGAGATTATATAATGCTCAAGCGTGATCCCCTGTGTTAGGGCAAAAAGATTAGAAAGATAGGTGTAATCATATTTAAGTTTAGTAGAAAGGAAATGAGAGAATTTAACATTCAGCGCTTCATCAGTATAATGAATTTGTTCAATTACGATTGTCTTTATTTTCTCAATCAACTGGCTCTTCTTATCATCCATGATCTCAAGTCCATACTTTTTCAAACCAAAATCCAGATCACTCACTTGTTTTAATGTAACAGGATCTCTAATAATGACCTCACCCAATTCTACGGATTCGTGAAAAAGCCCTAGCCGCTCTACTTCTGACTTTACAACCAGCTTGCATCTTAAACAAACCATATTCTTAATGTACAATTTCACGTACTTGTTTTTCGGGTGGAGCTGGCAGTTAGGAAAAAGAACTCAATGAGGCAGAAAAGCAATTAAAGATAGGTAATTGCATACGGTTGTTAACTATGCCAGATTAAATACAAAACCCCTGAATTGGTTAATTATTCAGAGGTCAAGTATAAAGCAGGGGATAATAACTATGATTTACGTTGGCTCACCAGAACTGCCAGGGCTTGTTTTTGTTTTTCAACCTCGCCATTCTGTTTTTCCTGGTCTTGTTTATTTCCTTCTATTTTACGGTCAATATCAGATCTTCTCTTTGCAAGATCGCCGGCATCATCTATGATTGATTTTGCTTTTTTCTCTTCTTTGCTGATCAGATCATTTTGAGCCTTTATTCGTAATTCCAGATTATAGGCTTCCATAACAGGCATCAGGCTATTCAGAAATTCCTTCGCCTTATCCATTCCAAAATTCGAACCCGGATTACGGTTGGCAATATCTTCATTTGGAACACCTACCATTAAGGAGATCGTTGACTGATCCTTTTCACTCCTGTTGGTCCGCTCAACCTTGAAATACAAATCAGCATTGATACTATCGTTTGGATTTAACTGCGTATTTCTAAAAGTTTTGAAACCTTTAATATCAGTTCCTGTTGATCCTTTTTTCGAGAGATATTCTCCCATCACTGCATTTACCATATCGGGTGAATAAGGAAGGACTATAATAGCAGCTGATTGCTGTTTCTTCTGATATGTTACCACACCTTCCGTTGCTTGCGCAATCAGGAAATTTGCACTTAGTAACATCAAAATAATGAACATGATCTTCTTCATATAACTTTTTGAATTTTTAGTATAAAGGGATTCTCCGCCGCGAAAAACGGGGTTGAAAGTTCCGGGTTTCGTGTTTGGAGTTTCGAGTTAAACCTAAAACACGATGCGAAACGCGAGTTCCGTCGCGGCAAAAAAATAATGATTAAAAAAGATATTAATTCTTAAGAACGACAGTATCCAGAAAATGTATCACTCCATTGGATGTGGGGACATCCCGATTTTCAATTTTAGATCCTGCAACTGAAACGCGATTCTCTTTTACCTGTATCAATAGTTCTACGCCGTTGACAGTTGTAAGTTTTTCACCATCTTTTAGGTCCTTGTAACTGATCTTTCCAGCAACTATGTGGCCATTTAGAACTTGTTCCAATTCAGTGAGATTATCAGGTTTCAACATGTTTTCAAACCTACCTTTCTCCAATTTTGTAAAAGCAAGGTCTGAAGGGGCAAAAACTGTCCATGGACCTGTACCGCTTAAGAATTTGTCCAGGCCTGAGGCAATAATTCCCTTCTTTAATGTGGTTGTGTTCTTGTTAGCATTAACTACTTGTGTAATATTTGACATTATGACGTTTTACGTACTGGTAGAATAACCGGCAGGTAGGTAAGATAGACTTAAACAGCCGCTATTGGTGTTAATGGCTAGCTTTTATTAATTAGAGTTACAGCAGTACTAAGGGTTTATATCAGGATATTAACAGCGAATAGTCGTCCGCTAAATTTAATAAGCGTAGATTGTAGGATGTTCAGAAGGTATAAAATCTCAATATCCGTAAAAGAAGATGCTGCTCAACTTGCCGACAATATTCCCAAAGAATTTGGTTGTTCAATCTCCGAACCCAGTAACTGGATACAAAGAGGTACAACCACAGAAAGAGGCTTGACAGTCCTTAATGGTAAGGGAACGGAAATCAAATCATTCATCTTCAAGCATCAGCCATTCTTCAATCCTGATACAGAAAGGACTTTGAAAGAAGAAAACGAGATCGAAACTTTTGTTTATGAATCTCTTGCTGAGCATTATTCACTGGAAACCGGCCAGGTGAAGATTGTTGTTAAGAAAGACACTAAAGTCTAAGATCAGCGAATCCCGAAGTAGATAAGGAATTATCCGCCAAGAAACAAAGACGCAACGTTTCGCCAGATTTACTATGCGAATAATTGCGTCTTCACGTCCTTGCGGTTAAATAATATTCTATTCCCTGATTAATTTTTCCTGGCGGTATCTGCAGGATTCATCTGCCCCATCATCTTCATCATTTCTCTCATTTCCATGTAAGACCAATGCTCTACTGCCTTCCCGTCCTTAAATCTAACCACTTCGATAGCTTTCATATCATAAGGACCTGCTGGCATTCCTATATCTCCCTTACTTGTTCCTGAGTAATGCTGTAGTGCAAATACATAATCATCATCGGCCAGTTCCTTGACCACTTCCATCTTCATATCGGTATTTACCTGATGCATGCGGGTGATAAATGCCTTTAGACTATCTCTCCCCATATCACCACGGTCAGTATGGTCAACAAAATCACTTGCGACAACACTATCAATCATGCTGACATCCCCAGTTTCAAATGCCTTGTTGACAATATGGGATGCTTCAAGGTTTTTTTGGGCTTTTGTGTTTGCTTCCGAACCAACCTTTGTTTCATCATTACAGGAAATAAATATGAACGTAGTGAGGGCGGCAAAGAGAAAAAGCTTTTTCATAATTCATGTTTTGATTAAAGATGTAAGAAAAAAATCAGCTTCAAAATGATGTATAATTTCAAGAAGATTGCAAGGTAGAATGTTTCCTGAAATGGAAAAAATATTACGAAGCCATAAACCATATGCGGTTGGATCTTCACTGCTATCTTTATCGATGATACCCGTTTAGGGTTTAGGTGTTTAGGGATTAGTCTAATCAACCATTCAACTAATCAACTATTTAACTCCTTCGTTCCTAATTCTTAATTCCTAATTACCAATTCCTACATATTTTCGGGTTGACAAACAAGACTTTAATCCTTAAAATATGTCTGATAATTCAAAGATTCCCCCAAATTACCAAACGGTAATGCCTTACCTGATCATCAATGAAGCCAGCAATTTTATTGGGTTTATGAAGGAGGTTTTTGGAGCTGTGGAAACCCATAAGACCATGCGCGATCCCAATACGATCATGCATGGAGAAATTATGATTGGAGGAAGTACAATCATGTTTGCGGATACAACAGATAAGATCGATCCAAGCAATGCGGGATTGTTTATTTATGTTGACGATGCGGATGTATGCTATACCAAAGCAATTGCGAATGGAGCCCGTTCCATAAATGAGTTATCTGATCAACCTTATGGTCGCACAGGGGGAATACTTGACCCATTTGGAAACACCTGGTGGATCACTTCTTTAAAATGAATACTTCCATTAGTTTTTACACTATAAATTCATTATACAATAAAAATCACATTAGTCTTATGTATAAGAACACTCTCCTGCCAATAGGAATTTTTATTTCGTTCTGCATTTCCTGTAACAATGCCTCTAATGAACCAGAAACATCGGGTGGCGAAAATAAAACGGAGGCTTCCTACATACAGAATCGCATCGCAAGCTATGCCACAGTAAAACTGAACGCAGATATTTCCATGCTATCTCCCAGAGAAAAACAGTTGCTTCCACTACTGATACAAGCTGCTGATATCATGGACAGCTTGTTTTGGATGCAGACCTATTCTAAAAAGGATAGTCTTTGGAATGCGATCCAGGATGCAGACATCAGGAAATTCTTCCTTATAAATTATGGACCCTGGGATAGACTAAATAACGATACCCCATTTATTCCTGGTATCGGTACAAAACCATTGGGAGCGGGATTCTATCCTTCAGATATGACGAAGGAAGAGCTGGAAAAATCCGGACTTGCCGATAAGCTTGGGCAGTATTCAATGATCAGGAGAGATAGTACAGGGAAGCTTCAATCAATCCCGTATCATATTGCTTATCGGGATCAATTGGAAAGAGCATCGGCCTTACTAAAACAAGCCGCAGCCCTGGCTGACGAACCGGGCCTAAAGAAATATTTATCGCTCAGAGCGATCTCTTTATTAACTGATAACTACACCGCCAGTGATATTGCATGGATGGACATGAAGAACAACAGGATTGATGTGATCATTGGACCAATTGAAAACTATGAAGACGCATTATACAATGCACGAAATGCCTATGAAGCATATGTACTAATAAAGGATACTGCCTGGAGTTCGCGATTGGCTAAATATGCACCGATGCTGCCGGATTTACAAAAGGGACTTCCGGTAGAGGAGAAATATAAAAGTGAAAAGCCAGGAACCTCCTCGGAATTGAATGCTTATGATGTTCTCTATTATGCAGGACATTCAAATACTGGAGGGAAAACGATTGCTGTAAACCTTCCAAATGATGAGGAACTTCAAAAGACCAAAGGCACACGTAGATCACAATTGAAAAATGCGATGAGGGCCAAGTTTGATCAGATCATGATGCCCATCTCAACTGAGTTGATCGATCCTTCACAACTGGACAGAATAAAATTTGATGCCTTCTTTTCAAATGTAATGTTCCATGAAGTAGCGCATGGACTTGGAATTAAAAGCACGGTGAATGGTAAAGGAACTGTGAGATCTGCCTTGCAAGAGCAAGGTTCCTGGCTGGAAGAGGAAAAGGCTGACATCCTGGGATTATACATGATCGTGAAATTGTTTGAAAAGGGAGAGTTGACCGGAAACCTTGAAGAGTATTATACCACTTTTATGGCAGGGATTTTAAGATCGGTTCGATTCAGCGCTGCCGATGCGCATGGAAAGGCCAACATGGTCACATTTAATTTTTTCCAGGAGAAGGGAGCTTTCGAAAGAACTTCAAATGGTCACTATAAAGTGAACTATGAAAAATTTCGCACGGCAATGAACGACCTGAGTAATTTGATCCTGACCATTCAGGGTAATGGAGATAAGGTAGCTGCGGAAAAATTGGTTAAGGAGAAAGGTATTGTAAATCCAACATTGAAATCAGACCTGGATCGGTTGCAGGCTAAGGGCATCCCTGTGGATATAGTTTTCGAACAGGGGATAGATGTTTTGGGATTGCAGTGAGTTGATTAACCGCCAAGGCGCAATGACGCAAAGGAACGCAAGGAATTCTTTGCGAAACCTAGCGTCCTTCCGTCCTGGCGGTTAAATTAGTTGTGTATGATCCGAGAGGGGTTAGGATTTGATCACAGAACCTTTTAGATTCGTCCGATTCATAACATCTCTGATCTCGATTGAAACATCATCTCCATCAAAAATAAAGGTGAATGTTTCCTTATGTGGACTTTCGATATATCTGAGTACTAGCTCTAAAGTCTTTTCATCTTTCCATTGGTAATTTCCTTCAACTTTAAAAGGAGGAAGTCCAATGCGATTCCCCCTGGCTCTTCCTGCCAGATATGGTCCAAACCTGGTAGTTTGTCCTGCTACCCATTTTCCTGAACCAAATTGCAAATCATAGTTGATGGAATCTGTATTCAGCGTAAGTTGGCAAATTCCATTCTTAAAATTGACTCTGGCGATCCTGATGGCAGAAGTTGCTGAAGCAATTTCATATGACTTTCCTGCAATCTGAGATTCGAGTTTGGAATTTGTTTTCTCGCCTAACGGCAAACTTAATGAAGCAATTTTTTGTTTTAAAGCCTCCAATGATTTGGAATCTCCTGATAATTTTCCATCATGAAAACCTGGAAGTAAATACTGCCAGACGAGGTTTAATTCCGATTGCAGGTTGGTTGACTCAGAAGTAATGATCACAACGGCATCTTTTTCTGGCAACACGAGAATGAATTGACCGTAAGCTCCATCACCCCGGTAAGAATTATTTCGCGATCTCCACATCTGGTAACAATATCCCTGCAACCAATCACTGGAATCCTTCCGTCCCTGGCTGGCTTTAGGATCCTGAAGAATCTTGGCGCTTGTGGCTTCTTCGATCCAGGAAGTTGGGATGATTTGTTTGCCGTTCCAATTTCCTTTTTGCAGGAAAAGTTGACCAAACTTGGCCATGTCTTCAGTTTTTAATCTCAGCCCCCATCCTCCAACATTTATTCCACGGGGATCTGTTTCCCAATCAATTCCCTGAATTCCCAACGGCCCAAATAACCTGGGTTGTAAATAGTCAATCACTTTCTGGCCGGTAACCTTTTGAACAATTGCTGAAAGCATATAGGTGCCAGCAGAATTATATAAGAATTCAGATCCTGGTTTGTTTACTATTGGAGTGTTGAGAAAGGTTCTCACCCAGTTCTCACTCATACCTACAGGGCCAGATGGATCAGGTTTTTGTCCAACCGTCATGCTTAGAAGGTGCTTGACCCTAAGCTCCTCTAGATTTGGACTGATCTCAGCTGGGAGATCTTGCGGAAAAAAACTTGTGACTTTATCTTCTACTGAAATTTTCTTTTCGGCCACAGCAAATCCAATAGCCGTCGCAGTAAAACTCTTACTAACAGAATACATCGTGTGCTTAAGATCCGGAGCATAAGGTTTCCACCATCCTTCAGACACTACCTTGCCATGCCTGAGCACCATAAAACTGTGGAGTTCATGTTTACTTTCAGCAACCGCATCAAGAAACTTTATTATCGCTTCTGAAGAAACGCCTTCAGCTTCAGGTGTACTGCGTGTAAGTCGCGTTGCCTGAGAGAAAATGCCGGCGGATAATAATAGAAGGACAATAACTGAATAGATTCTTTTAATCCAAATTCTTTCAATTTCGTACATATTAAAACCGGTCATTTGATTCGAATTTTTTTTGACGAATTGAGAAATTACAACATTTATGAATGTTTCGGGCTTCGGGTTTGGAGTTTAGGATTTAACCGCCAGGGCGCGAATACGCAAAGGTGCGCAAGGGATCAAACATTCAAACACTCAAACTTCTTGGCTAGATGTTGAACTTGTTTACATTATATAAATATTCCTTAAATTCAATTATTCTATAAAATAGCTATATGCAACCCTTTACCTCTTACCAAAGGAAATTCAAGATTTCCGTCCAAAGATTTTTGCTGATATCTATAGTGCTAATGGGGTTTAGTACTTCCCAGGCACAGAATTGTTTCATTAACTCCAGGATTAAGAAGATCACAGCGAATGTATCGCCTACGATCAAGTCTTTCCTGGAATTCAAGCCTGCAGATTACAATAGTAATCCAACCAAGAAGTATGCATTAATAGTGTACATCGGCGGTACTGGTGAGATGTTTCAACAGCCAGGGGGCGGTGATCAGGCGCTTTGTCCAGTCCTGAATTATTCTCTTCCCTGGAGAATGAATGTTGGACATTTTCCAGATGAAGTAACAGCTCCATCTGGTCAGAAATTTTCCTACCTGGTTGTGATGCCATTTGTAACACAATGGGAACAGCAATACAATGTAGACCCGGGTGCAATGATTGACTATGCACTTTCACTTTACGCAAACAGGATCGACGTTACAAGAATATATCTGACCGCAATGAGCCGTGGTACAGATAATATAATGGGATTTGCTACTGCCAGTACTACTTCTGCCAGCCGAATTGCTGCAGTTGTACCAGTAGGAAACTGTTTTCCCGCTAATGTGGGAACTACATTTTACAATACGCAGGTATCAAACCTTGCAAATGGTAACGTTCATCTTTGGGCGATTTCTTGTGCAAATGATAAGGTTTGCCCAACCCAGTATGCTCAGAATTGGGCGAGTTCACTAAACACACAAAAACCAGGGTATGGACTGTTCACTTTTGCCACGTTTGCATGTGATACAGAAGGCCCGAACGCTTCAAACCATTATGCCTGGAATTCTGCTTATGATCCGGCCTACAGACAAGCTCCAGGAAACAAGAATGTATATGAGTGGATGATTCAATTTGCCCAGGGTTCACCACCACCTCCTCCTCCACCGCCGCCGCCTCCACCTGTAACGAATTGCAATAATGTAACGATGAGTGGAGTTGCCAACGGAATTAAGGTTAAGGGATTATTGGCTCCTGTCGCGACGGTGCAGGTATTCAATAGTAGCTGGGCAACAGTATATAACCAGGCGTTTACCAATACTCCTGACAGTATTATTATTCCATCTCTCACAAATGGCAGTACCTATCTTGTGAAGGTTAACTTCTATACAGCTTCATGGGCCCACATTTGTGAAAAATCGAGCAATGTTGTAGCAGGTGGGGCAGCTCCTCCACCACCGCCACCGCCACCTCCACCGCCGCCACCAGGAACACCAAATTGCAATACAATTACGATGGTTCCTTTGGCAAATGCGCTCAAGATCAAGGGACTTATTGCGCCAGTTGCAGCAGTTCATATATTCAATGGAAGTTGGGCAACTGTGTACAACCAGGTATTTACAAATTCGCCTGATAGCATTACAGTGCCAACATTGCCGAATGGAACATATCATGTAAAGGTGACTTTCAATTCAGCTGGATGGGTGTCTATCTGTGAAAAGATTCAGGATGTCGTGATAACTGCGACTGTACCTGGCGGCACTCAAACCGGAACCGCGATTGAGTACGTGAATGAATTGACAGCGAAGAATATTGCTGTTGCACCGAATCCGTTCACGGACTTCATGTATGTAACCATCGGGTCAAACCGAAACGAGAATGCAAGCATAACCATTATAGATCTTGCAGGAAGGGAGCTAATGAAAAAATCTGTGAATTTGCAAAAAGGAGTAAATAAGTTTACTCTTGAGGGAATGAGCAAATACAGACCCGGAAGTTATATCCTGCAGTTCAGGACATCAGATGGAGTCCAGAATTTAAGGTTGATCAGACAATAGTATCTTTTAAGAGAATCAATAAACCCCGGCACTGGTCGAAAGACCTTGTCGGGGTTTTTGTTTTTGACCCTGTCGGCGGTTCGAAGAACCCCGACAGCGGTCGGTCTATCAAAACAAAAACTTTTTGGCAGTAGTAGCATCAAAAAAAAGACCCAGTCGGCGGTCGTTCTGTCAAACAAGATTTTTTCGGGGTAGTTGTTTCAAAAAAAAGACCCAGTCGGCGGTCGTTCTGTCAAACAAGATTTTTTCGGGGTAGTTGTTTCAAAAGAAAGACCCTGTCGGCGGTCGTTCTGTCAAACAAGATTTTTTCGGGGTAGTAGTTTCAAAAAAAGACCCTGTCGGCGGTCGTTCTGTCAAACAAGATTTTTTCGGAGTAATAGTTTCAAAAAAAAGACCCTGTCGGAGGTTCGAAGAACCCCGACAGCGGTTGGTCTATCAAACAAAAACTTTTTTGGGGTAGTAGCATCAAAAAAAAACGTCGGCGGTCGTTCTGTCAAACAAGATTTTATCGGGGTAGTAGTTTCAAAAAAAAGACCCTGTCGGCGGTTCGAAGAACCCCGACAGCGGTCGGTCTATCAAACAAAAACTTTTTTGGGATAGTAGCATCAAAAAAAAACGTCGGCGGTCGTTCTGTCAAACAAGATTTTATCGGGGTAGTAGTTTCAAAAAAAAAGACCCTGTCGGCGGTTCGAAGAACCCCGACAGCGGTCGGTCTATCAAACAAAAACTTTTTTGGGGTAGTAGCATCAAAAAAAACGTCGGCGGTCGTTCTGTCAAACAAGATTTTATCGGGGTAGTAGTATTAAAAAAAAGACCCTGTCAGGGTCTTCGACCGCTGACAGGGTCAAGTAGTCTAGTCCTCATCTTTAATAATGTAGCCGAACAAACCTTGAGTTTCATGATCTGGACCGGCAGCAAAATAAAGGCGATTTGGATCAATAGGTGAGGTTGATGGGGGAAAAGTAATAGCCCACAATCCATCAATAACAATTGGATTTCCATGAGCCCTGAGTTGTCCTATAAATTCTCCCTCAGAACTAAACGCATTGATCCTTCCATCACCAAAATTTCCAACGAGAATAATTTTGAATACCTCTTAAGGTTGACCCTGTCAGGGTCTTCGACCGCTTACAGGGTCAAAAAAAGCTCCCTTTCGGGAGCCTCTAGCATAGAGTAGTTAGTCGTGGCCTTTAGGACAAGGCTGAACAATTTCCAAAATGTGCTGATTCTAAGATTACGCAAGAATGTGATTGCGGGTTTCTTTTCTCAATAATTATTTGTCCAAACACCGCGGTCGCAAGAGCGTTTGGCTCAATTTTAATCCATTTAAAATCTCAGATAGTGTCCAAAACTTTAAGGGGATTGTGATTGATAAACATAATTTGGGTTATGAAAATCCAGGGTTGAACAAAACCTTTACTTAAAGTTTTTAGGTGCATGAATCAGGGTGGTAAAATGATATTACTTCATGAAAAAATAACTATAGAAGATAGATTAATAGAATATTCATTCTTTAAAGCTCTTACCAGGAAAAAAGTATATATTAGTCAACTGACCGCCTGAAATATCTACAAACCTAATCCTCCAGGCTACAGAATTTCCTCCCCGCGAAATATTGCCATACTGTTTCATTTCGAATTAATCATCAGTTAAAACACAAACACATGAGAAAGATTTCTATTATGGCTATGCTACTCGCATTAAGCAGCATTGCCTTCACACAAAATTCAGATGAAGAAAAAATCAGGAAGACAATTCAAACCGAAGTAGATGCAATTGTAGCCCGCAATTTGGAAGCCTGGAAATCCACCTGGAAACAGGATAAAATGGCCACAAGTACTTTCGCAGGTCTCTTTGGAAATAGTAGTATCCGGGGCTGGGATAGTTTGAATGCGATCGTGCAAAGGGATCTTAAGAGTGAGACAAGGTTTTTTTCATCTCTCAAACCTGACAGCATTGATATTCGCGCAAATGATAATCTGGCGATCGTGCAATATGATATGATTGTTACTCCTGCTGAAATTGATCCTAAGGTTTATCCGTATACGGATGTTGTGCGCAATAAAATGCAACAGGTATTGGTAAAGGAAAATGGCGAATGGAAGACAATTAGCCGTGTTCTTATCCAACAAAATCCATACGCAGAAAAGCCTGATCATGCTGCGGAGAGCAATATAAACACAGCCGGCTACGACTTACTCGCAGCAAAAAAGTTCTCTGAAGCAATTGAAGTATTGAAACTAAATGTAAAACTCTATCCAAACTCCTGGAATACGTTCGATAGTCTTGGAGAGGCTTATATGATGGCAGGAAACAAAAAACTTGCTATTGAAAATTATGAGAAGTCAGTTAAGCTAAATCCTAAGAACGATACCGGAAAAGAAGCACTTGTGAAACTCAAAAAGTAACATTTCAAGATTTTGATTTCTGTAAAGGCTATCCATTTGGGTAGCCTTATTTTTTAGTTTAACCGCCAAGACGCAAGGACGCGAGGTTGCGCAAAGGACAGGCAATATCTTTGCGTGCCTTCGCGACTTTGTTTCCTGGCGGTTAATTTTTGGATTTTAACTATTTCTTAGAATTATAACATCCCTTTCTTCCATCTATGTAGGTTAAAATGAGAGTATATCCTATACGCTCTGATCTCAAATAATATAAGAATAGTATCTTCATAAACCCCATTTCAGATCGAATTGGCAGCACGAATTTTTCAACGAAATCAGAACAAAAAAGAGAATATGAAAAATAGTATCCTTGGTTTATTATTAGCTATTTCAGTTCCTGTTTTTGCACAGCAGACTGTGACAGAAAAGTTTCAGAAAATCGCGACAGTTCAGGACGCACAACAGTTTATTGAGGGCAATGCTGCCCTGAAGCCAGAAATACTCAAATTAACATATGGTAAGGACACGGCCCTCATTGAAAAAAGGTTATTGAGGCAAAAGAAGGGAGATGTTTTTTCTGTAGGATATGTTACTTACAAAGTCATTGAGGCTAATGAATCAGTTGCGTTTCGCTCAAGCTATATCTTCCTTGACGGGTCATCATTGACGGTACGAGAAATCGACAGCTTGAAAAAGATCATCACTCAAAAAGCTTCCACAGGCACACCATGGGAGCAACTTTCCGATCAATATACAATGGATGGAAATAAGACCAAGGGAGATACTGGTTGGTTCTTCGGACCAGAAATGCTGCCCAAGGAATTCCAGGACGCTGTTCAAAATCATAAGACTGGGGAGATCTTCTTTGTAGATGTTTCAGATAAGCAATGGCACTACATCGTTAAGAAAACTTATGATGACCAGGTTAAGAAAGAAATCACAGTGCTAAAAGCAAATGGTAGATAGAGAGGGCATTTCAAGAATTTCACCGCAATGACGCGAAGGCATGCAAGGAATTCTTGGAGAACCTAGTAACCTTGGGTCTTGTCGGTAAACCTATTCCAAATGAAAGCATTCTAATATTAAGAACGATTCTTCCTGTCCTCTTCTTTCTCTTCCTTCTCACGGGGATCCTTATTGTCACTTTCTTCTGCATTTTCCTTAATACCCTGCATAAACGAAGAAACTGGCCCTTCCATATGCTCTTGTGGATCAGTTGTGTGCAAGGTTTCAGGGTCTGGCTTTGAAAGCGGCTGATCATGTTTTTTGTCGGTCATAACATGTTTTAGAGATATTGCATCAAATTTCAAGCCGCGGGACTGATTTTATCTCTTTCGAACTGATCCATTGATTACTATAGTTTGAGAGGCAGATATGTGAAGAACATTTTTTTCCCCAGAATGTAGCAAAATGAATTAGGATAAGAAACTGCAGGTTCAAATGAGGAAAAGTCCCCGTCAATTATATTCGGTTTTGAAGCCGTTAATATCAGTCTTGTTTCCTCCATGCCGATGGCATAATACGTTTGCCAGGTGTATGTTCTTTTTGAAAGTCCAAGAGTCTCCGTCCTCTTTATTTTGCCGTCTGCCTGCACAACCCTATAAACATTTTTGGTGGGGGTAATGATCAACTGATCACCACTGACCTGGAACGTACCAGTTTCATCTATCAATCCATATTCTTTTTCGTCATTCAATTTGAATTTGTTGGCATTAGCCTTTCCGCCCCAATTCTCTCCCTGAAAGGTATAGGTGCCGTCTGGCTTAAAATCATATTCACATCTCTTATATCCGGAGAATGCAAGATTGACTCCAATATCTTTCGAATAAGCCCCAATGGGATTATCACTTTTACCCCATTTGGTTATGAAGACCTTATTCGCGGGCGGATTAGTGGTTGTTGGAAGCGGGGTTGAAATCTTATCCTTTTTGACAGTAGTAATTAGCGACTGCCATAATGAATCATACAATTGCATTGCCTGTTGGTTATTAGATACCGCCATTACGCTTTGAATGGTCGGTCCGCAATCATAAACATTCAATTGAACATAATATTGATTGCCATTCTTAGCAATTGCTTTGGCACCTAATCGTTGAATGCTATTGCCTGATTTCGTTTTTAATAGGACCTGTTCCGATAAAGAAGAAACAGAAAAATTCTTTTCTACCAATTCCTTCCACTCATTTTGAAAATCAGCTTTCTTATCAGTTGTTGCTGTTGTGGCATTATAAACAGCAAGCTGGCAAAAGGTTTTTTTATTTTTGTCGATGTATAAAAGCTCTCTAAAGGTTGGCTGTTTATTAATTTGCCACTCTTTTGGAATTTTTAAAACTATGTTATCTACACTATCGATGATTTGTGCAAGTCCTAAACCATTCCAATAGAAGAAACTCACTGCAAGAAATAAAAACTTCATAACCTATAATATTTTTAAGGTCAATCTTTGATTAAAACAGTCAAAAAAATCAAGGATAAATGTAAAATTGAGAAATAGAAAAACCTATCCCCTGAAAGAGTGATTTTTTTGGCCATCCAGATTAACCGCCCCTTCGACTCCGCTCAGGACTCGCAAGGGCGCGAGGCAGCGCAGGATAAATTGCGAAACATAAAATTCACTTAGGCCAGTAAACTTCAGAGCGAAATGGCATTAATTGTTGAAATTTGAGATAATCAAACGAAACTGAAGATGAAACTGATTGGCTCATTACTAATGATTTCTTTTTTTACAATTGGATCCTTCCAAAGCAACAACGTAGTTGCGCAACCTAATGGTGACTTCAATTCAAGGTTCAAAAAGTTAGAAGATGATAATTTAAATAAACCCTATGCAGGAATTATTACTTCAAAGGGAGTAGAGAAAGGACTGTATCCCATTAAATCAACTGGAGTAAGTACTAAACCTATCAAAGAGGCAGGAGAATTATTTTTGAAATCCCTCACTAAAGAACAACTGCCTAAAACGCAATTTGAAATTGATGATAAGGAATGGCTAAAGTGGTCAAATGTGGACAATGGCCTCTACAAAAGGCAGGGTATTAGCATAAAAGAGATGTCAAAAGATCAACGAAAACTGGCTTTTCAACTAATGCAAAAGGCATTAAGTGCAAAAGGACTGAAGCTGAGTAAGGATATTATGAAAACAGATCAAACATTACGTGAACTGAATGATGGGAACCCCATTTATGATGAAGAACTTTACTTTTTTACCATCATGGGAAATCCTTCTTTAACGGATCCCTGGGGATGGCAGATCGACGGACATCATTTGGTTATTAATTATTTTATTCTGGGCGACCAGGTTGTAATGACACCTGTCTTCATGGGAGGAGAACCAATTGTAACAACTTCTGGAAAATATAAAGGCAATACTCTATTCCAGGATGAGCAGAACTTTGGGCTGAAATTCATGCAATCCCTGTCCCCCGAAATGCAAAAGCAAGCAACTCTATCGCCCGATAAAGGAAGAAACAATATTCAGGCGGAAAGTTTTTCTGACAGCAAAACGGTGAATTATGAAGGATTGGCAGTTTCACTCCTGACTCAGCAGCAAAAAGAGAAATTATTGGATTTAGCCAATCAATATATTTCCAATATGGAGGAAGGACACGCAAAAATAAAATTAGAAGATATTAAGAAGCATATTGATAACACCTGGTTTGCATGGATTGGCAAGACAGATAAAGACGCTGTTTTCTATTACCGAATTAATAGTCCGGTCGTCTTGATAGAATTTGATCATCAGGGGCCAATTGGAATAGCTGGACCTAATCGTGAAGCATCAAGAAATCATATCCATACCATAGTAAGAACTCCTAATGGAAATGATTACGGGAAAGATCTGTTGAAGCAACATATAGAAAAACATCATAAACACTAATTAAACTTAACCGCGAAGATTCTACGATGCAGTGTTTAATGCGAGTGAATGCAAAATGAAAAATTTAGAATGCAAAATTCATTGTTTCAAAAAACAAAGGAGGTTGGTGATTTATGTCCTTCTTCAATCAATCATTTTACACTTTTCATTATACATTTTACATTCTCACTCATCTCGTTCTTGTTAGTGGCCAATCTTACTATTTTCCCTTTAATTTCTCAGTGAAGAAATCTGTAGTGCGCTTCCACGCAAGTTCTGCAGCGGCTTTATCGTATCGAGGTGTTGTATCATTATGAAACCCGTGATTCGCATTCGGATACATATGCGCAGTATACTCCTTCTTGTGTTCTTTTAAAGCAGCTTCATACGCAGGCCAACCTTCATTAACGCGTGTATCAAGTTCACCATAATGTAGCAGAAGTGGAGCCTTGATTTTCGGAACATCTTCAGTTGGAGGCTGACCTCCGTAAAATGGAACAGATGCTGCAAGATCTGGAATTCGCACTGCCATCATATTTGCAATCCAGCCGCCGAAGCAAAAGCCTACTGCTCCAACCTTACCATTACATTCTTTATTCGCTTTTAATGTTTCGAAGGCAGCTATAAAATCTTCCAGCATTTCATTTCTATCGCGCTTGGCCTGAAGTTCTCTTCCTTTATCATCATTTCCAGGATAACCTCCCAGAGGAGTTAAGGCATCGGGAGCGATAGAGATAAATCCGGCAAGCGCCGCTCTTCTGGCTACATCTTCGATATGCGGATTTAACCCTCTGTTCTCATGAATTACTACAATACTACCAAGTTTTCCTTTTGCATCCGCAGGCCTTGATAATAAAGCCTTGATAGTTCCTCCACCTTTGGGCGACTGATAGTTGATGTATTCCGACTTTATCCTTGGATCATTTTGCTGAATCTGAATTGCACCATGGTAATCGGGCATGAGAAAACTCATAAGCGATGCAACTGTCAATCCACCCACAGCATATGTAGAGAGCTTTTGAATAAACTCCCGGCGGTCAACCCGGTTGTGGGCGTAGTCATCATACAAATCAAACACTTCCTGCTTGATGTCTTCCTTCTTGATCTCTGTCATAACGATCAATATTAGTTAGTGTATAAATTTAAGGATTTAAGACACTCAATTCAAGATTAAGAAATCTTCTCTGCGAAATCTCTTTTTACTCTTTTTCTCTGCGGTTTTTTATCACCGCAAAGAATAGAGACGCAGAGTTATGCAGAGACACTCTTGGATTTAACTCAGTGATTTGTGAAGCTTTAGCCCTTGGCCTTCACCGGCATCAATCGTTGAACGATTCCTAAAATCAAGAGGATTACAAAAACACGCAGGAAATCAGAAAATGAACTAAAGAATCCAAGGATACTGTCAGAGATAAGCTGAATCGTTGATGAGTCAATCTCCCACACAATTTTAGGCAGGAATAAAATAAGTAAGCCTGCAATACAAAGAAGAGGAATGGAATAGATCATAGCTCTTCGTATAATAAATCTCTTCTTGTCCTGCCTCATTATTTTGTCCATTAGGATATCGTTGAATCTTGAATCCCCGATGAACTGCTTGCTGTCCCTCATCATATTTTGGAGAAGCGGGTCTTTCTCTTCGTTCATTGCAATAGGCTTTTAGTTTCCAATTTTAGGATTTCTGAAATTGACTGATACATTTTCTTTCGGGCACGGTGCAGTTGCATTTTTACATTATCAGCAGAGATTGATGTGATTTCTGCTATCTCTGCAATGGTGTTCTCTTGCAAATAATAAAGTGTTAGAACAAGCGCATCTTCCATTTTCAACTTATTCAGACCCTCATTAATGTATTTTATCCTTTCTTCCTGAGTTAACTTTCCATAAGCTTCCTCCATGTTATCAACTAAATGGTCCGGAAGATTTCCCGAATCAAGTTGTTTGAAAGGTGCAAGCTTCCTTCTGGCTTTACTCAGGGATTTATTGACTACAATTTTGTAAAACCAGGTTGAAAACCGGGAATCTCCCCTGAACCCACTCAAGGAATTATAAGCTTTAAGAAAGGCATCCTGCACAATCTCTTCCGCATCTTCTGTATTATTCACGATCCTTACTGCAATTGAGTAAGCCATATCCTTATATGTGTCAATAAAATAGGAAAATTTAGAAGTGTCCCCTGTGATTATTTGCTGAATGTAAAAAAGCTCCATAAAATGCTTTTTTACTTCCTGCTTTTTGCTTTGTATAAATGATACCCCACCAGTCCCAACCCGCCAAAAAATAGTCCTAGCGCATCCACTGCTGTTTTCTGTTCAAGTCCGACGGAAAATGAGATCACATAGCCTATAAAGGCGCCTAAACCAATACCTGCCAGTAATAGCCCCCAGAATAGCGGATCACTGCTGGCACCTTTAGGCTGTTTCTTTTCGGCCAGGGATGGATCCATATTCCTTTCGATGAGAGCCATTCTTTCACGGCTCTGGTTTTCCAGCATGGTCATTCTTTCCTGGTATTGAGCCGGTAATACCAACTTCAAAACATAAAACGCAATCACCAGTCCAATGAAGACAATTGCTGCTACTACAATTAATACGATTTGGTAATCTGTCATTGTTATCTATTTAATAAGTGTAAAAGTAGTTTCACTGCAGGAATTAGACACCTGACAGGGATCTGCGGTAACCAGAGAGATCATTATATTTTTGACACTGATAATTTGGTTGATGGACCGGCGACAAGCAATCAAGTCCGCATGAAATTTAAGTCGCTGGCAGTCAGCATTGCAGAAGGGAAGATGCACTCAAATCAAAACATTCCTTAAACAAATCAGTTGAATGAATTAGCACAATCACCCGAAGATCAAATAGGAAATAGTTTCTAAAAAAATTGGGTTCAATCTCAATGATCGAACCCAAATAAAATTTTGTTGTTTAGATTAAAACTTCGCTCCAACACTTATGAAAAAGGTTCTGCCATCGCCAGGCAAAACTCCGGGGCCTGGGTAACCACCTGCTCTTCGAGTGAAATACCTTTCATCAAAAAGATTATTAATTCCGGCTTTGACATTTAATCCTCTTGAGAATTTATATGTAGCGGTAAGATCAGTGATCTTGTAAGATGGTATCAAACCATTCTGACCATTTGCAATTGGGGTAACAGTATTATTGGCATCACTGTAAGTTTCACCCACAGAACTGATTTGTCCGGTCAGGAGGATAGATTTATACCCCGCTGAAATACCGCCACGAAAAATATTGGCTGGTGCATTCTCAACTTTTTTTCCTCTTGTTGCTGCGTCTTTATGGTCGCCACTATATTTCGCATCAGTATAACTATAAGAACCAAAAATAATCACGTCCGCATTCTTACTATTTGTAAATGCCCTTATTGGATTAAACTCCACATATGTTTCCACCCCCTTACTAATGCTATTTCCAACATTTGTGATCAAACGATAGTTTGCACCGGAAGGAGTGATTGTTCCAACCCTGTTATTGTATTGCAGAAGGAATCCGCTGAGATCAAATTGGAGAAAGGCCCCAAGCTTGCCACGATATCCTGCATCAATATTATATCCCTTTGCATCCTTTAAGTTAGGATCTACCACATCTGTAGTTGGAGGAGCCTGAAGATTCGCAAATTGAATCGGACGATATGCCTGTGTATAATTTGCATAGAATTCAGTGGTTTTTGTAACATGATATTCAGCACCTACGCCTGCTAATAAGAAACTCCGTCCTCTGGTAATATTCTGCAATATGATTTCACTTCCCCCTGATGAATATCCATTTCTTCCAGAAGCAGAACCTTCAAGCCATTCGTAGCGAATGCCGGGAATTATTATGAACTCGTTCGAGAGACGAAAAATATTCTCAACAAAAGCGGCTGCATTTTGTGATTTAAATTCTATATCTCGGGGATAATTTCCGATCACAGATACATCATACTCAGTTCCTGCTGTACCCTTTCCATCAGCTCTACGATGGGTGGTACCAGTATATAATCTTATACCACCAGAAACAGTATTCAACATTTTACCTAAATAATAATCTGTAATGAACCTGCTCTCCAAACCAAAATTTCTATACTGATCGATATTTAAAACTCTGTTATTATATGTGCCAGTTGCAGGATTGATGCTATCCTTTACAAGAATTGGATTTGTAAATCCTACACTATTCCGGTCGCCGATCGTTGCGAACAACTTTGTGGTCCAACGAGTTTTTTCGTTTATCTGAAAGTTAGCGGTCAATGCTGGATTTGTCCATACAATATCGAACCAGTTTCTACTACGGAAACTTTGTTGGGCGTCCTCTTTAAATTGCTGGTCTGTCAATCCACCTGCCTGCTGACTCCGAATATGCGAATGCATGATCTCAGCTGTTAGAGAAAACTTAGGCGAAAAATAATAGCTGATTGTTCCAAAAGCAGCATTGGTGAAATAACTACTATTTTTTCTCCAGCCATCCCCATTGCGATGATCAAAGAATGAATAGTAATGTAGATTTTTTGTCTTTCCGCCTATTGCATTGTAACTATTAAATAATGCATTGCTTCCTACAGTTTGCTGTGTTTCAAATTCAACCTTCTTCTCCATTTCGCTGCCATTCCGAAGAATATAGTTAATCAATCCACCAAATTGTGCCCCATATTGCAGTGAACCTTGTCCACGAACAATTTCAATTCGTTGCACAGCCTGTAATTGAGGATTATAATAAGCTTCGGGATATCCAAAAGGATCCGCCGCAATATCATATCCATTTTGACGAATATTGAATTCCCAACTCCTGTTAGGACTTAAGCCTCTAGCAGCAATTCCAATTTGAATTCCGCTGGGATCACTCTCCCAAATATGAATGCCGGGAATTTTGGCTAATACCTGTCGCATCGTATTGGTTACTACATTGCCCTGAACATTATCAAGTACAATGAGAGCATTCTTTTTTCCTGCATAGATGTTTGTACCAACTATTTCAGGCATCTGCTGGTAGTCGCTTTTGCTGTACCGTCCAACCACGGTTATATCTGGTAAATATTTGTGTGGAGATTTTGAAGTATCAGAAGATAAATCCCTTGCTTTACTTTCTTGCGCAACGGTTATCAGGCATGAACATAATATTACTGACAGTAACACCCATTTCCTTAGCATATCCCTTTTTTTGGCAAAAGTCACCTCTGACTCCCCAAATAATTTACGGATATAGGAAAAGCAATTACGGAATGCGGAACTTATTGTTTGTCATAAAATTGTCTCAGGTTTCATGTTTAACCTTCGCTCAGAATTAAGATCCACGTCTCGCGACTTCACGACTCTCTTCTCACGACTCACGTCTCACGATTCCCGTCTACTTCGGTAACGTAATAAGTATATTCCTATACTCCACTGCACCATGATCGCCTTGGATCATGATTGGTCCAGGTTCGTTCTCATTACTATCAAGCGCACCTCCGGTAATTCCTGGAATCTCCTGATTACAGATAATTGTTTTGCCGTTAGCTACAACGCTAAGCATACGGCCAACCAATGTGATATCATAATACTGCCATTCTCCAGCAGATTTTGCAGCCATTTCACTTGGCGTAATGAATCCATAGATCGCTCCCATTTCACCTTTTGAGGGATCCATTCCCTTACTATCTGAAATCTGAACCTCGTAGCGACCACGGAGGTACACACCGCTATTACTTCCTTTTGGAATACGAAATTCAATATGAAGTTTGAAGTTTTTGAATGTTTTAGTAGTGTATATATTGGCGCCCGACTTCGAGCTTTTCAAGATTCCTCCTTCAGCCACCCATTGATTTGTTCCTATTGCTTCCCATCCGTCAAGATTTTTACCATTGAAAAGTTTTACCGGATTTCCCCAAACAGGCTGCTTCTCCTCCCTAAGTAATGGTGCACGAACGGCAGTCCAACTTTGCGTTTTTCCTTCTGGCGTAATCATTGTTCCTGATAATTTATCTTCATCAAGTTTGCCTTCAACTTTAAGATCGTCCTTTCCTTCCTCCCATTGTGGAGGTATGGAAAAACTTAATTTATCTCCTTCAAAAATAATTCGGCTAATGGGCCTTGCACTTCCTACAATCCCTACGAATTGTCCAACCCAGGTATTGTTTCCTGAATGTGTTACCTCTAGCCAGGAGGGCAATTCTTTACCTTCTAAATGAATTGTGATATCCCATCTTCCCTCAATGCCCGGGGCATTCATTTTTTTATCGGCCAAATTGATTTTGGTTGCGGATAGCGATAAAACCAATGCGGCAAGCGGGAGTAAGTACCTCTTTAAAATGATTGCTGATATTTTCTTCACAGATTATTTTTTTGAGAAAAGCAATTTACTATAAAAAAAACCTTTATGCTGAATAAGCTCAGGAAATGTAAAATGAAAAAGTAAAAATGTTAAAAGAAGAAACATTTCTCGCAAACATGCAAAGTGAGCAAAGGCTTTGCGTGAAAAATTCTTGAGAATGTAAAATGAAAAAGTAAAAATGTAAAAGAAGAAAATTTCCCGCAAAGACACAAAGCGTGCAAAGGCGCAAAAGAATTAACCCTCTGCGAAACTCTGCGTTCTCTTATTCTCTGCGGTAAAAAATATAAGGAAAGGGGCCGCATACATTTATTTTTCATTTTCCATTTTCCATTTTTCATTCCAATCCTCTTCCAATCAAGGCCACTATCCGCCCTAAGTGTTACTACTTACCAATCAATAACCTCGCTCTATAAATCGTTTATCGGGTTCATCAGTCACTCCAATAAGTATGAAAACCCCCTTGATTCTCCTTGCTGCTATCATTTGTTCCACATTTGGCAACGCTCAAGTAAACAACTGCCTTGATTTAGGCGGAAACCAGAATCTGGCCACAAATACTACGGATGACGACTATCTGACGGTCCCTGATGCAAACGAATTGGATATAACATCGGCAATCACGATTGAAGCATGGATATATCGCAGTGGTACAAATGCCACAGAACAGACCATCATTGACAAATCGACAAGTGATGCGGCCTGCAATTATCGCTTTAGCGTGCAAAATAACAGGCTTGCGTTCTGGCGCACCAGTGCAACAGGCCCTGAGTACAGCAATGCCACTATACCTGCAAATGCATGGGTACATGTAGCTTTCACTATTTCAGGGGGAACTCTTCGATTTTATATTAATGGAGTTTTGGATGCAACTATTGTTTCTGGCAACACAACACTAGGTTCAGCAAATTCCGGTCTTCTTTATATTGGTAACTGCTCCATCGCAACCGGCATTTCTGATACACGATATTTTCATGGAAGAATTGATGAATTGCGAATATGGAGCTCAGCAAGAACCGAGGCAGAAATAAAAACAAACATGTTCAACCGGAACCTGAGCAATTCTGCTGCGAATCTTTCTGGATACTGGATCTTCAATGATGGATCAGGATCAACAGTTACAAATCAATGCACCACTACCGGTTCTGCTTTGAACGCAACTTTTGTGAACAGCCCGGCCTGGACAGCCAGCCCCGTACAATTCAAAGGAAATGCACTTCACTTTAATGGAAGCAGTAACTATATGCAGCTAAATAACAGGATTAATCTAGGCACATCAGATTTCACGATTGAAGCTTGGATCTATCCTTCAACCACTAGTGCGGCTATGATCTTTGCCCAGGATGTTTGTGGTGATGCCGAACAGCAGTTCCGATTGTTTACTCAAAACAATGTTGTAAGATTCGACATGAGCGATGCAGCTAGTCTGGGTGCCCCATACTCATTTTCATTACCGTCAACTTCAAATTCAACCCCCTTGAACACCTGGACCCATGTTGCCGCGGTCAGAAGTTCGAATACATATTATGTTTACATAAATGGCGTCTTGAATGCTACTACTAATACAGGAGCAAATACAATCAACAACCAAAGTGGCGCTGATGTAAACAAACGCTTGCGTATCGGGAGTCGCGGTGGAGTTTCTGGTGGGTGTGGACTTAATTATTTCAACGGCAGGTTGGATGAAATTCGATTTTGGACGGTTGCACGTACCGCTATTGAAATTCAACAAAATTGGTCACTCGAAATTGATCCCAATACAAACCCCAACCTCTTCGCATATTACACCTTCAACCAGGGAATCGCAAGCGGCACCAATACAGGATTAACCACCTTAACAGATCAGAAAGGAAGTAACAATGGAACGTTGACAAACTTTACAATGTCTGGCGGCAGTAGCAATTTTCTTTCACAGACCACTGCCCTATGGTTACTCCCTGTAAATTGGGCATCATTCACTGCACAAAAACAAAAGTCATCAGTATTGCTGAAGTGGAGTGTAGAATCTGAGAGCAATGTTTCAAAATATTTAGTCCAGCACAGCACAAATGGGAGCAATTGGCAGGAGGTTGGAAGTGTAACCAGCCTTAGTAATAGTTCAAATCTTCAACATTATGCCTTTACTCACGACTCACCAGAGAATGGATTGAATTATTATCGCGTAATTCAGAGTGATTATGACGGCAAGACTGGTTATTCTGAAGTGAGAAGAGTTGAAATTTCAACAGTGGCGCGGCCATTCAAGGTGATCAGCAATCCCATAAACAATAGTACGCTTAAAATACAAGTCATGGGTCTCACCAACCAGGGAATTAGCATGGTTTCCAGGGATGGAAAGCTTGTATGGAGAAAGCAATTCTCATCAGGAATACACAGCATCGAAGTAGACAAATTACCGGCAGGAATTTATCTGTTGCGGAGTCAGGGTTGGGTAGAGAAAGTGCTGGTTCGATAGCGGAATTCTCCCTGGAAATTAAGATTTTAATCTCCCCTGTATATGGTTCGAGGGTGAACGCTAAGCGCTCTAAATCAAGTTATTCTGTAAAATTCTTACGCCTAAGTGGATAAAATCTTAAATTCAGCAAAATGTTAGTCTATGCCTATTCCTTCAGAGATAAAGAAAATTCATGTTGCGAAGGCCTTACAAAACCTGGTTAAAGGACCTCCAGACGAAAAAAAGAAATCGACCAAATACCGTATAGTCATATCAGGAATTTCGCTTGAGCCAAAAAGAATAGTTTCCAGAGCTTCATTTTATGCTCTAGGCAAAGAATTAGCAGCTACAGAATTCACAGGAACTGAAGCAAAGGCTTTCCTGGATGGGATGGACTTCAAGGTTAGTCTAGATACTTCCAAATAATCTGAAGCATCATTATTAATTATTGAATTAAGTGAATTCATAGGACCCCTCCGATTTACCTTCTCGAATCTACTGTTGAAATCCATCGGTAAACAGCTCTATTGCATCTTGACTGGGCTGAGAAATAATTGTTCCTATTAGATGGCATCAACTTATAAATGGACAATTCGATTCAGTTTATTGACACCAATTCTTATTGTCATTTGCATTTTTCTAATGGGTGGAGGACATGGATGGACAACTCCAACAGTAGCGATATTTCCGTGGGCAACATTAAATGTAGCATGGCAAGACCAGCTTTCTATTCCACTAATGATTGCTGGCGTTTTCCAATTCATTGTCTATGGATTACTGATAGATAATGTGAGAAAAAAGAAAAGGCAAAAAATGGTGATCGCAGGCATTTTGCTTGTGCATACTATTTTAGTTATTTTCATTCTTGTTCTAAGAAACCCGGATTGGAGATAATTGGTTAAGAAATTACAACAGGTCAATATGTTCAATACTTCATTTCATGAATCAATTTCCAGTATTCTCAATCCAATTGTCAGGATTGCGATAATAACAATGAGTGTATTTATCTTCTCCTCCTGCACCACAAACAAACAACTTCAAACCAGTAAAACAAATTCTGCTAAATCACAAGATAGCCTGCTGTTTGACAGGGATGGAAACAAGTATTCTATCAAAGTATTATTGGATGGCAACCTGTGGATGACAAACAACCTGAATCTTAATACTCAGAATTCCTATTGCTACGAAGATTCAAAAGACAGCTGTGAAAAATATGGACGATTATATGTTTATGAAACCGCCAAACACGTATGCACATTACTAGGTGAAGGTTGGCGACTCCCTACAAATGTAGAATGGCGTCAACTGACCATGTTATATGGAGGTGGGTCGGCAGATTCGAGTGCAACTCGTAAAGAAGCTTATAGAGTTTTATTAAATACCGGGACTTCAGGATTCAATGCTGTACTAAGTGGCGGCCGTGATGAAGCTGGTAAATATGCGCGAGGAAATGCTCATGGATTTTATTGGACCTCTACGGAAAATGATAATGGTTCCGTCTGGTATTCCAATTTTGCGAAGGGTTCTCAAGCCCTATATCTTCAAACTGATGGTGAAAGAACCGAAGCATTATCTGTTCGTTGCATGAAGAGCAACCAGGGTTTGAAATAACTAATTTGCCATTTGAATGAATATTTAACCGGCGGGTATTTTTGAGACTTTTCGTAAAATCCTTTTTTCATTTTTTCACCGCCGAGAATAGGAGAACCCAGAGTATCGCAGAGAAAATATTTTGCGTCTTTGTAAACTATGCGGCTTAGCGTAAAATCCTTTTTTCATTTTTTCACCGCAGAGAATAGGAGAACGCAGAGTATCGCAGAGAAATATTTTGCGTCTTTATAAACTATGCGGCTTAGCGTAAAATCCTTTTTTCATTTTTTCACCGCAGAGAATAGGAGAACGCAGAGTATCGCAGAGAAAATATTTTTCGCTTTTGCAATCTTTGCGGCTTTGCGTGAAATCCTTTTTACATTTTACATTTCACATTTTTAATTTTCTATCTCTCAACTACAATCGATGAAAGTTACCGTAGAAACAATGAAGCAAGTGCTAGATGCATTCAACCGGCATGACCTTGACGCTATCATGGAATATTTCTCCGATGATTGCTCCTTTGATTTTCCGAGGGGCCCTGAACCGTGGGGACAACGCTTCATTGGTAAAGCACAAGTGCGTGAAGGTCTTGCGGGAAGATTCAAAGGTATTCCTGATGTTCACTATGGGGATGACAGCCATTGGCTTTCCGCAGATGGTAATAAAGGAGTATCTGAATGGACCCTGACAGGGACAACAACATCAGGTGTTAAATTAGGAGTGCGGGGATGTGATCTCTGGGAGTTTCGTGACGGAAAAATCACTAGAAAGAATTCATACTGGAAAATAGTGGAGCGATAATTATGAGCGCAATAAAGACCAGACAAAATTAAAATAACCAAGACCCAAATAACAAAAAACAAATAATAAGAAAAAAGAAAAAAAAGAAAAAAAATTATTGAGATTGGAAATTGAAATTTCTATGTGATTTAATTTTTGGAATTTGGATTTTCTCGCAATGGATCTCACGGGCTCGTTTATCTATTTAATGAACTTTTAATAGCAATAAATCTATTCCCACCCTCATACATTATCCATGCTCGCCAATGGCAATGTGACCTGTAGTTCATAACCTGCACCTTGTTTGGATGTGACGGATACTGTGCCGCTATAGAATTCCACTCGGCTCCGAATGTTTATCAAACCGACTCCTTCCTTTTCTTTTTGAAGATCGCAACCTACTCCATTGTCAGAAATAAGTAAGGTGATGCCATTTGCCTGCTTCGTCAAATTAATAATTGCATAGGTTGCTTTCGAATGCTTTACAATGTTTCTCAACTGCTCCTGCACGATGCGGAATATTGTCAGTTGTTGCTTCTTATCCAGGTCTGGTATTGCGATACCGCTATGATGAAAATCAATTTTTATCGGATTGGTGGAAGTCATATCATCCAGCAGGACCTGAATACTATTTAATAATCCAATTAGGTCCATTCCCGGGGTAGCCCAGGATTTGGAAATGCGACTAATCTCATTGATAACATCAACGATGTAACCGCATGATTTGTCAAGGTACATTTGCCGGTCTGCATCGTCACCTTTTGCTTTTTCAATGAAAAGTTTCGTGGCACTCAGTATCTGATTAATGTTTTCATGGAGTTGTCTTCCAATTTCGGCTCGTTCGTTTTCCTGGGCAGTATGCACAGCTGCGGTTATTTCCCTCTGTTTTAATATTTTTTCCTGCTTTAATTTATACTCCAAATCAACCCGATCGGTCACATCAGTTTGAATAACAAAATAGCGCTCACTAACTCCATTTTCTTCCAATAAAGGCTGGCCCTCTATATGCATCCAGTATTTACGCCCTGATTTACTGTAATTAATTATCTCGCAACTAAATGCCCTTCTATTGAGAATATTGTTCCTTAAATTCTCCAGGGTTAGGGGATCTGTTTCTTTTCCCATCAGAAAGCTGCCGAGAACTCTTCCTATAACTTCGTCCGGCCTGTATTCTGTGATTCGCGTAAAGGAGTTGTTAACCCAGTTAATTTTTTGCTCCCCATCGGAGATGATAAGTGCATTTGAGGTCTGCCGGGCAATCAGTGCCAATTTTCTTTCGCTCTCTAATAATTGGAATTCTACCAGTTTTCTTGCAGTAATATCTTGCGTGGCACCGATCATTCTGCGAACCTTATTCTCATTATGGAGTAAAATATGCCCGCGGTCATGAACACTGGCATAACTACCGTCCGTTTTTGAAACCTGTATTCTTCTTCCCACAAAGTTTCGGTTTTACTGTTGATTACTTTATAAATCCCTGCAAATACACGCTTCCTGTCATCAGGATGAATGCGACTTTCCCAAAAACTCTGCGGAATCAGTGCATTCTCAATTTTATATCCAAAAACTCTTTTATGACCACCATCTATCCAGAATATCTCCTTTGTATCGAGATCCCATTCCCAGAGACAATCGTTCGTTACTTCTGTAACAAACTTGTATAATTCATTCAACATCTCCAGCTGACGCTCCGGATGATCCTGGCGAAGTGGCCCAGTTGTCTTGAATGAAACAGATAATGTATTATCGCAGTAGTAAGTAATTACATCAAACCAGGCTCCCAGTTCACCCCAGTACTCTTCAAAATGGTGAGGAATATCCTGTTGGAAGGCTTTATGGTAAACTGCATAGAAATCCAAGGGAATAAATTCTGCAAATTCCTCCCATAGGTTTTTCCCCAAAATGTCTTCTGATTTAACTCCCAATAATTTTTCAGCGGCCTTGTTCCAGTATTTTACTGTCCATTTCTGGTCTACTGTGAAAAATCCATTGGTAATTGTCTCAGTAATTGATTTTCCCAGATAGCCTTTGCCATCCTTCTGTATTTCGGCCTGGATATTTGAAAGCAACGCAAGGTTCATTACAAATTGTTCTGGATAGCCTGACTCCATCTGTGATTAGTCATAAACGGATTTTATAATTGTCAAAATCATTTTAAACCTGCCATTCGGTTTTATGAAGTTGGGTAGATGCGCAGGGATGATAATACCCTGCCCGGTCTCAAGATTTGTAGATTTTTTATCAATAACGATTTCTGCCTTCCCTTCAATGATCTGGGCAAAGGTGTCAAAAGGAGATGTTTTCTCTGTTAATCCTTCACCGCTATCAAAAGACATTAAGCTAATGTTCCCGGTTGATTTTTTAATAATCGTTTTGCTTACGACGGAATTTGGAACATACTCGATGATCTCGACAATTATGTGTGCTTTTGCTTTTTCAAGTTCAGAATTACCAGAATTTGAACTTCTATTCGCAATTTTTATCGGACTGGTAGCTGGTGGATCATTGCTTTCTGTTAAATTATTTGCCTCCAGCTTTGGAGTTATTTTTTTCATTCTATATGATAAGGTTAGTGCAGTAAACGCCGCACACAAAGCTCAGCTTTATTTTTCCCCTGATCATTATACAATTCTTATAACAAGTTGCAGGATTTACAGATTCATCAATCTATAAACTTAATCTCTCATAAACAATAGGAATCAAAGCCAGCTTGCGCATAAGTGTTTATACTTATGAGCTAGTTTTCCATTTTCTCAAGTTCCGCGTAGACAGCCAATAGACGTTAACAGTTGATAGATGACATTAACTTGGTTTCACGTTATGAAGAATTACTAGGAGAATTAGGTTGATAATTTTGGGTATCTGAGTTGACCTTGAGTCAATATCGAAGTTTTCTTAACTGGAAACTCTAAACGCAAAACTCTTAATTCATTCCAGTGGGAGTGTCACCATTCGAGTGCATCCATTTCCAGGACTGGTCTCTTTATTATATAAGTTGGAAAGCCGGTTGAGAACATCGCGGGTTTCAAGAATCTTGGCCGAGATATCATTGATCCTGTTTCTCTGTTGAATAGCCAGCACAAGAACGATTACGATACCGAGGATGATCGTTATTCTACTACTTAGTAATATTTTCTCTTGAGATCGATTCAAGCCGGCTCCTTTATTTAAAAGTTACATCTTTCCCTGAATTCGGCAACCTGTTATATCATCCTAAATACTCTAATAAAACTGCTTCTTTTCCGCTCTTAGCAGGGCTTTGTTAGCAACGCAAAGGGCGCCAAGCATTCGCAAAGAACGCAAGGAGGAATGAACACCGTTTGAGTACTTCAAATGCCTCAATTTATGGTGTATATTTAAATTGATTTCGGGTTTGGAAACATCAATGAAAAAGAATCAAGAATAGGTTTATGAGAATTATCCAACTATTGTTAGTTGCAATTTCTCCTATTTTATCCACGGGTAAAGCAACTTGTCAATCTAATGAACCGTCTGCTGAACATAAAAGGCTACAAGCCATAGTAGGACGTTGGACCATTCAAGGAATGGAAGATAGGTATCTCGAAGTTTGCGAAATGTATCAAGGTGGATATTTCCTGGTATGCAATACTGAATTCAAAACAAAATCAGGCGGATTAAGCAAAGGTGTAAGTGTAATAGGTTACTCGATTGAAGGAAAGCATTTGACGTACTACCATTATGGTAGTTCCGGAAAAAGCCAAACCTTAAAGGGAAGAATAGATGATGAGGGAAATCTATTTTTTGAAGGAGAAGAAGTAATAGAAGGAAAACTGACCAAGACCCGGGTTGCAATGAATAAGTTAGGAGAAAACTATAGATTCAAAGAAGAAATTTCTACAGATAATGGTCCATGGTCAACATCAACGGAATTTATTTATATAAGAGCAAAGCAATGAGAGCAAAAAGCAAAAGCACAATCATGAAATTTATTTCGCTGGTTATTTATTGCCTTATACTGCAAAATTATCATTCAATTGGACAGAATAAAGTCGTTCCTTTTCCAAGTCAACAGAAAGTAACAACTTTTATGAATGCTGAAATGGCATATAGTGATTTGCCTGCTGTTGTAGCAATGGCAATCAATACTAACAAACAGCAATTAAGTTATACTTATGGTAAAGCAATCTGGACTGAAAAAGCAGATGTAACCACCTCCAATATTTTCAGAATTTATGCAATGACAAACTTGCTAACCACGATTGCTGCAATGCAATTGGTTGAGAAAGGAATGATTGGATTAGATGAGAATCTAATGTATGTCCTTCCTGAGATGACTAAAATCCCTATTCTATCGGATGGGAAATTGTCAGAGGCAAAAACTCCCATTACTTTAAGACATCTTTTAACGCATACTTCCGGGTTTGGTTTTACCTGTACTGATCTTGAACTTTCACAATTCGATTATAGTAAATGGCAACATATGGATTTGCCGAGACGCTTTGAAGCAGGAACTCAGTTTTTATATGGATCAAGTTTTGAATGGGTAGGATTGTTAGTAGCCAAATTATCTGGTGCGGATTTGAAGACAGTATTCGAAAAAAATATTACTGGTCCTTTAAAAATGAATCGAACATTTTTCAATATCCCTGATTCATTGGAAGATTATGTTGTTACCAGAGGCGAAAGAGGAATTAGTGGAATGGAACCCTTGACCGCAATGACCGGACGAATTCCTAAAGATGTTTCAAGGTATAGTGGCGATGATGGCTTATGGTCAACACCAGAGGATTACATGACCCTGTTGAAATGTATCTTAAACTATGGAACCTTAGGCAACGTGAAAATATTAGAGAAGGAATCTGTTCTTGAAATGACCCAAAACCAGGTTGGCGAAATCAATATAGATAGTGAAGGCAAATACTATAATCCAGAATACTGCTGTAATTTGAAAGGATTGACATCTAAAACAAATAAATGGGGTTTAGGCTGGTTAATTCATACTCAGGATAAACCTTTTGGAAGAAAAGCGGGAACGGTTTTATGGGGAGGAATGCAGAATACATATTTTTTTATTGATTTCAAATCCGGCGTAGCAGCTTCTATATTCACGCAGCACCTGCCTTTTAATCACCCTTCAACAACAGGGCTATTTAATAAATTTTCAGAGATAATTTATTCAGAAGCAAAATGATGGACGATTAATTCCTCGCCCTATTTAGGGTATAACTATGATCTGCATTTCCTGGGATGTAGTTTTTATTCTTGTCCAGGATAAATAGAACATTATCATCACCCTTCAGTAAGTACAAGAATATTGCTGGACCGAGGTTCAGTTGGTAAACAGTTGCCTTGGGATCTGAAGGTATGCCACGTACAATTTGCCATTTGCCTTTCCCGCTCCATTTTCCCATTCCGCGGGTTTCATATTCAGTTGGTTCATGAGTATTGGAATTCTGGTAAAGAGTCACAGCCATTTTTCTTTTTGTACAAGCGGGGCTTGCTTCCATATTTAATATTTGGAGAAACTCCTGGCAGGGTGTTCTTCCTACAAATACGCCATATACCTCAGGTCCCGCAACGATCCCTTTTCCAGAGCTTGAATAGATTTGAGAAGGTTTGTTGGAGGTTGAGAGAATTTGAGCGTTTATGCCTGATGAATGAATGAAAGTGAGAATAATAAGCCAGGAAATAATCTTCTTCATAAAAAAAGTTTGATGCTAGTTGGTTTTGTCAGACCTCGTTCTTGACAGGGTGTAACTAAAGAATTCATTTCCTATCATAAGCTTCCCGTCAGAATCCAATACATGAAGGATATCATCGGTCAGTTTAATAAGTGTAAGTGAAAGATCTGGTTTATCTGGGTTGAGTTGGTATTTGATCGACTGAGGATTCGACTTTGTGCCCTTTACAATGGCCCATCTTCCTTGAGTTTCCGTCTTAGTTCCAGGCTGGGAATACATATTGGTTTCCCTTACAGTAAATCTGTTGACACCAGTAAGTTTATAATGAGTTGGTTCTTGTGTAACAGGATCCCTATGAAGCGTAAGCTTCCATTCGACCATCATACACTTACATTTTTCCAGGGCGCAATCAGCTTCGGTGGATATCTTAAGAACAGGTCTTATTATGTTGCTGCAAGGTGTAGTACCAACAAAAACCTCGGTTGAATTCTGAATAGAGATTGCCCTGCTTTGAGGGCTGCCGAAGGTCAATGATGCAATTAAAAAAGAAAAGAGGATCAGTTTCATAACTTTAATTACTGATCAAATCTAGAAAAGAATAATTCTGGTTGGAGAGGATTTACATCAAAAGGAAGGTTTTCTTGACAAAAGTCGGATCAGCTTTTAGGAAGCGTTATTTGACCGCCAAGGAACGAAGACGCAAAGGTTCGCCAAGGGACTTTGCGCAACCTTGCGCCCTAGCGCCTTTGCGGTTAAACTGTACCTACTATGTGGATGAGGAGTATGTTGCCATATTTCAATACATTAGCTAAAAAGCTATGTTATCGCAATCAATGCAGGAAGCATTAAACAACCAGGTCAGATTAGAAGCCGCTTCATCGCATTCGTATTTGGCCATGGCCAGCTGGAGTGAAATTCAGCCGGGCCTCGACAATGTTGCCGAATATTTTTTTCAACAAAGTGAAGAAGAACGGCAGCATATGCTGAAGTTAATGCGGTTCATAAATGAACGCGGCGGGTATGCACTTGTACCTGCACTTAACCAACCCATTGTTACTTTCAAGGGTATCAAAAGCATGTTCGAAGATTTTTTAGCTCATGAAGTTTCCGTAAGCAGCAGCATCAATGAATTAGTAGACCAGTCACTGAAAGAAAAAGATTACGCAACTCATAATTTCCTGCAGTGGTATGTTAGTGAACAAATCGAAGAAGAAAAAAATGCAAGGATACTAAACGATAAACTTGAATTGATTGGAGAAGATAAAAGCGGACTGTATTTGTTCGATAGAGATATTATGACCACGAGGCAGAAAGAAAAGAAATGATGGATATTGCAATTTTAAATTAACCGCGAAGGCGCGATGACGCAATGTTTCGCAAGGAATACTTTTAGTTCCTGCAGGGCGCGCAAAGAACTCAATTTAAAAATATCTCTTATGGCCAAAGTAGCAGAAATTAAGACCAAACAAAATTCGGCTAGCGTGGAAGCTTTCCTGGATAGTCTTCCCGATGAGCAAAAACGTAAAGACAGTTACGTTGTTCTTAAAATGATGGAAAAAGCAATGAAAGAAAAGCCGAAAATGTGGGGCAGTTCAATGATTGGATTTGGATTGAAAAGATATAAGAGTCCGGCATCAGGTAGAGAAGTTGACTGGTTCAAGATTGGATTCTCCCCACGCAAAGCAAATTTATCGTTACATCTGATCGATCTGCAGAGGCACGAAGATGCGTTGACCAAACTAGGTAAATTCAAGACCGGCAGTGGCTGTCTTTATATCAATAAACTTACAGACGTTGATGTAAAAGTTTTGGAAAAAATGATTACTGCGTCGGCGAAATAAAATAAAGCTACTTCATGATTCCTGGTAGGCAGTATCGACTTCCCTCAAATTTTCGTAATCACATTCCAAATCTCGACTTCGCTCGATTTGGAACATTAACCCTTCGACTTCGCTCAGGGTTTCATCGTCGATCTGAATCGACAAAATAATATCCAATAACAATGGAATTTAATCCCGACAATAAAGTAGTAGAACTTTGCATCAAGGGAATGGAACTGGAAGGACAGGGTGAATTAACTCAGGCGATTAATGTTTTTGACAAAGCCTGGAATATCGCCACCACTGACTTCGAAAAATTCACCGCTGCACATTATGTAGCCCGACATCAGAAAACTATCATAGACAAATTAGAGTGGGACAAAACAGCATTACAACATGCTCTAAACATAAATGACGCAACAATTAAATCTACCTTGCCCTCGCTTTACTTAAACGTTGCAAAATGTTATGAAGACCTAAAAGATTTTGAGCAAGCGAAAACCAATTACCAGGAAGCATTTTCATTTACGAGTTTTCTTCCTGAGGATGGGTACGGGAATACAATTAAAAAAGGAATAGATAAAGGACTTGAGAGAATTGATTAAGAATTATTGCCGCTTCTCTTAACCTTGCGTCTTTCCGTCTTTGCGGTTAAATTCTTCCATTAGCAATTACATCCTTCCTCACTCCATCACTTTATCCGCCGTAATTGGCAATGACCGAATTCGTTTTCCAGTCGCATTGAAGACAGCATTCGCAATTGCTGGTGCCATACCAACCAGTGCTATTTCACCCAACCCTTTAGATCCCATTGGATTGGTATAAGGATCCTTCTTATTCACAAATAAAACTTCAATATTAGGAATGTCAGCATTGACTGGCACATGGTAATCAGCAAAATTATTATTGATGGGTCTACCAAAGCGATGATCAATAACCAGGTCTTCCATTAGCGCCATACCAATCCCACCCACTGCTCCGCCGATCATCTGGCTTTCTGCGGTTTTGGGACTGACAATAGCTCCGGCATCAGCACAAGACACTACATGGTCTAATTTAATTCTGCCTGTAGCAAGATGCACACGCAGTTTCACAAAATGTACAGAGAAAGAATACATCGAGAATGACTGTTGTTGTCCACGGGATTCCTTCATCACTTCCAGGACAGCCAATGAATTCTGTTTAAATAGATCAGTGTACGATGCTTTCACCTTTGGATCATTTTTCAATGAAACTCCTCCCTCTGAAAAAACGAGATCTTCCAATTTTACCGAGTGAATGTTGACAGTATGAAAAACAGAACCTTCCTTGTTGAGCATCGCTACAATTTGTTCTTTCAATGCTGCACATGCTTCATGCACTGCAGAACCAACCGTTGACGTAACAGCAGAACCTCCCTGTGTGGGTCCCGGCGGCAATCCGGTATTGCCCATTTGAACCGTGATATTTTTTGGAGATAATCCCATTGAATCAGAGGCCACCGCTGTCATCATTGTGGCTGTGCCTGGACCCATATCGTTTACAGAACATTGTAAGACCAATTTTCCATCTGGCTGCAGCCGTGCTCTCACAGTTGCTGCTCCACGGAATGCACCAAATGATCCAGTACCCATGCCATAACCAATCAGCCAGTCACCTTCCTGCACTGACCTTGGTACCAGCTTGCGGTCCTTCCATCCAATTCGCTCTGTTCCTAATTGGTAACACTCTTTCAAAAACTTGCTCGACCAGGGAAGATTTCGCTCGGGATCAGTATCAGCATGATTGCGAATCCGAAATTCTACAGGATCCAATTTCAGTTCATAGGCCAGTTCATCCATCGCAGATTCCAAGGCAAAACAACCTGTTGCTTCACCCGGACCACGCATCCAGATAGGCGTACAAATGTTTAGTGGAACAAGTCGGTATCGCGTTGTTACATTGGGACAGGCATACAGAAATTTCGAAATGTTTACTGTTGCTTCTGTAAACTCTTCATATGTTGAAGTGTTAGCTGTGGCTTCGTGAGTAATTCCCGTGAGCTTGCCTTCAGTTGTAGCGCCCAACCCAATTTTTTGAACTGTAGCAGGACGATGACCTACGTTCGTAAACATCTGTTCCCGGTGTAAAACAAGCTTTAATGCTTTTCCAACTTTTTGCGCTCCCATGATGGCTGCGATCTCATAAGGCCAGGTACGAAGTGCCATTCCAAAAGCCCCGCCGATATGTTCGCCATAAACAGTGATGTTTTCTAAAGGTAATTGAAATGCGTCTCGTATAGATCGTTGAGTTGATTGAACTCCCTGCGTTTTGGTATAGACCGTGACTTTATTATCCGCTACCCAATGGGCAATAATGCTTCCAATTTCCATTGGACTATGGACTTCGATAGGCTGAGAATATTCGCTTTCTATTTTAACGGCGGCATTTTTGTAAGCATCAACCTCGCCTCTTTTATAATCTTCAAATCTCGGTCCGATTGGATTTTTTCCTTTGTTTAGATTGGTTTTTAGATCAGTCACATGAACATCTTTTTCATACTCTGCCTTCACCTGTTTTGCGGCATAAAGAACACGCTCATAGGAATCAGCAATGACTAACGCGATAGGTTGATCGAAATACATTACCTCATCGTTGAAAAAAATGCGCAATGGCTGACTTGTTGGGGGCGGTTTTGCTGGATCCTTCGCGACTTGGTAGCCAGGAATTTTTGGTGCATTTAAATGGGTTATGACAGCAAGTACACCTGGAGCTCTTTCCGCAGTTTTTGTATCGATGCTTTTGATCCGGCCTTTCGCAACTGTGCTTCCCACCAGGAATCCATAAGCAATGTCCGCCACCTTATATTCAGAGGCAAACGTAGCTGAACCTGTAACTTTTGCTTTTCCATCAACACGATCAATGGGATCAGGTGCCTTCTGATTGAAGAAAATTTCATTGCCCATAAACTTATGATTTACCTGTTGCAGTTTTCAATGCTTCCACAATGGAATTAGGTGCTAATTTCAATTTGAATTTGTTGTGTCCGTAATCCCTGGCCCCCTTCATGACTAATTCTGCAACTTGACGAAAAACAGAGTCTGAGGCAGATTTGCCTTTTAAAAAAATTTCAGCTTGTGTCAACCGCCATGGTTTGTGCGCAACTCCACCCATACCAAGACGAACATCACGGATAGTATTCCCTTGCATCTCCACAGCAACTGCCACAGAAACCAATGCAAATGCATAGGATGTGCGATCACGAATTTTCAAATAGTGAACATGCTCTTTGTAGGAATTGTCGGGAATTAAAACCGCAACAATTAATTCGCCCCTCTCAAGGGTATTATCCTTTTGGGGAGTTTCGCCTGGCAAACGATGAAAATTTTGAAATGGGATCTGGCGATTTCCTTTGGGACCACTCACCAGGACGGTTGCATCCAGAGTAACTAAGGCAACACACATATCGCTTGGGTGAACCGCAATACATTTATCCGAAGCACCAAAAATGGCGTGCATGCGGTTGTATCCATTGATAGCTCCGCATCCTGAACCAGGTTGCCGCTTGTTGCACGGCATATCAGTATTATAAAAATATGAGCACCGCGTACGCTGCATCATGTTACCACCAACCGTTGCCATGTTTCGGATCTGCTGTGAAGCTCCTGCTTTCAACGCCAGCGAAAGAAGTGGTTGTTCAAGCTGTACCAATTCATTTTCCGCCACTTCACTGTTCAATGCCAGTGCACCAATACGTAACCTCGTACCTTCTTTTTTTATTTCTCTTAATTCAAGGTTGCTGATATCTACAAGTTTTTGCGGATTCGCTATTCCTTTCTTCATCAGGTCAACCAGGTTAGTGCCCCCGGCGATCAATTGAGAACTGCTATCCTTGACCAGTGCATCAACTGCAGCTTTAGGAGTTGAAACACGTATGTAATCAAAATTGATCATAACTTCTGCCCTCCTTTTTTTACATCGGCGATTGCCTTAACGATGCCTGGATAAGCACCGCATCGACAAATATTTCCGCTCATATATTCACGGATCTCATCGTCTGAGTCAGCATGCCCTTCCCGAATACAGGCAACTGCGGACATGATCTGACCAGGGGTGCAATAGCCGCACTGAAATCCATCGTGCTTGATAAAGGCTTCCTGCATCACATGGAGATTGTCGCCTTCTGCCAAACCCTCAATGGTGGTAATTTTTTTTCCTTCCAATCGCACGGCCAGCGATAAGCATGAAAGGACCCGACTACCATCCACATGAACTGTGCATGCGCCGCACTGACCATGATCACATCCTTTTTTTGTACCAGTCAAACCCAGCTGCTCTCTCAATAAATCCAGGAGTGTTACTCTGGGTTCAATGGTTAGGTTATGACTGATGTTATTTACCTGGAGAGTTATCGGGACTTTTTCGAAATAAGCAGCTGCTTTCTCATCCGCTCCAGATTCAGCAGCTTTTACAAGGGAAGCAGGAACAAGAGCCAGAGCGGCGAAAAGTGAGGATTGTTTCAAAAAATCTCTCCGCGCTTCGTGGAGATGAACTTCCTCCGGTTGATCTTCTTGAGGTTTTTTCTCGATCATAAATCAACTGTTTAATTTGTGGGTCTCAAATCATGGCCGAAGTCAGAGGTCTGAGATTTGAAAACTGAGGTCCGATGTCTGAGATCTGAAAGAATATTTTACCTTCGGATTTCCAACATACGACTTTCGACTTTCGACTTCCGACTTCCGACTTCCGACTTCCGACTTCCGACTTCCGACTTCCGACTTCCGACTTCCGACTTCCGACTTCCGACTTCCGACTTCCGACTTCCGACTTCCGACTTCCGACTTCCGACTTCCGACTTCCGACTTCCGACTTCCGACTTCCGACTTCCGACTTCCGACTTCCGACTTCCGACTTCCGACTTCCGACTTCCGACTTCCGACTTCCGACTTCCGACTTCACTAATATATCTATTTTATTTCACGATGGTATTCTTCATCAGTCACCGGTTCCAACCAAACCGGCGGACCGTTTTGGGTATTGGTTATGGCAACTTGGATAAATATTTGATCACGACTGGCGCCATGCCAGTGGTGGATGTTTGGAGGACATTTGACCACATCTCCCTTACGAAGAATTCTTTTTGGGCTGCCTTTTTCCTGGTAATACCCTTCACCGCTAATGACCATTAAAATTTGCCCAGCAGGATGAAAATGCCAATTGGATCTTGCCCCAGCTTCAAAGGTTACGGTACCCACCTGAGTTTTGTTACTGCTGTCTGGCACTACCTGCTGGAGAAGCCACACATCGCCAATAAAATTATTGTTGGTGATCTTTTCTCCTTGCGGAAATATCAATTCATCTGTCTCATTCTTATGTCCCTCATCTTTTTTTACATCCTCATTTGGCCTTAGTACTACTTGCAATACCTGGCCTGCAATGTGACCTTCTTTTAACCCAACCCTAGTTTTAATAATTGCTACAACGTGATGGAGTTGTTCAGCCGTAAGCCCATTATACATTCCAACACCAAAATGGGATCGTAATTGGATCTCCGCGCCGCCCAGGCTGGTCAGCGCAGCAATGGTAGCAAGCTCTCGGGTTTTCCAATCGAGATTATCCCGACCGAAAATATCACCAAACAAATGTTCCTTCAGGAATTGGTCAATCGCAGGAGCAAATTGGTACACCTCTCCCGATACTGCCCTTCCAACCAATTTCGTTTGTAATTCGGTTCCAAATTGTAATCTGTTTCTGTTGGATGGCAAGGGTGAGGAATCTTTGCCTTCCTGATCCTTAATGCCACTGGCTTTTCTTTCTTTCAGAACTGCAATAAAAGTGTTCAGGGCGTTGAGACTTCGCGGAAATCCTGCATAAGCATATAATTGAACCAATACCTCCTTGATCTCATTAATTGTTAGCCCGGCATTTAAACCTTCCTTCAAAGCATCTTGCAATTTTATTTGGTCGCCGTTTGCTGTAAAGGCTGAAATAGTCACAATACTTTGATATTTCGCATCCAGGGCACGATTCGTGTTTATGGATTGTTGTGCATTTATGGCTTTCGAAAAAATGGATCCAAAAATTCCCAGTATGAAAAACATTATTATTGGTTTCATCGAATAGCTATTTAGGTCGTTTAGAAATCAATTCAAATTTTTATCGATAAACATAAAAGATGTTTGCACCAATTGTTACAAATTCGGTGGTTTTGAAATATAGTTTTTGTTGAATGAATAAACCAGGCTCAAATTCCAATTAAGGTCTTTACTACCTACGATATTGCTGCGTAATTCTTTATTTATGATCGATGATATTGACAAAGGAAAATTTTGCTTTGCAAGCGTAAATGTGCCAGTGAGATAATATCCATCCTTTCCATCCTGGTATAAATAATAAACCGATGGAACCGCCCGGAGAAAAAAATGTTTCGTGATAGGTATTCTTGAGAGGTTGGTATTAAGAGTAATAAAATGAGTATTTTCCACAGTTCCAGCATCAATACCTCGCGAATACAGATAATAAGAGCCGATGCTAATATTTTTCGCTACAAAATAATTTGGCGCCAATTCAACAGCAAGATAACGTCTTAGGATAATCGCTTCAACGGGAGCTCCATTGTTTTGTATCTCGATTGTCCTGAAATTCATCCCCAGGTGCACACCAGGATTCATGCGAAACTTATCACCAGTAAATAATTTATATCGTGCCCAAAGGAGAAAAGTCCAAGGTTTACCATCAAGCCCGAAACGTATATCAGGATCAAAGGAAAATCGCTCCCCTCCCATGGACAAGAGAAAAAGGACAGCAGGCTCACCCAGGGAAAATGTAGGCACGAGCGAAATGCCATTATTTGTAAGATAGGCGCTTCCCGAAAAATGTTGAATGATTTTAGGACGGTCGACGCCTTGTGAAAGGGCCGAGGTCGAAATAAGAAATAAAATAAAAATTAGATGCCATCGGACTACTTTCATTTGAACAATTCTTTAATCATAAAATTTAGCCACGAATTACATGAATTTAAACGAACGCTTTTGCGTCTTTGCTCACTTTGCTTCTTTGCGTGAAATTTTTTAACCGCAGAGAATAAGAGAACGCAGAGTTGCAGAGGGTTATTTCTTGTGCGCCTTTGCACGCTTTGCGTCTTTGCGAGAACTCTTCATTTTACATTTTACATTTTACATTTTGCATTTTACATTCTGCATCTCCCACCCCTGGACATTAGTGTACAATCTGGTGCGTGTCCCGGACACTGCTAAAAGTCAACGCTAAAAGTTTCCAACCATCACCTTGCTTTTTATAGACTTCAGTTACAGTGAATTGATTCAACGCCTCATTCTCCCGAACTATTGCTGCTAGCGTAATGCGAGTCCACAGGATAGCAATGTCACCAAGAACTTCAACATCAACATCGTGGGTATCTACTTTCCTGTACCAAATTCTTCCTGTTTTGATAATATCGAGCTCCTCGAGCTTTTTCCAGGTGCCACTCATATGGACAAATTTTGCGCTATCGTGAAAAAGGGTATTGAGTTTATCAACATTTTTATCTGCCATCCATAGCCATTTCGATTTAGACAAGTTGATAACCTCCTGTTCCTGGGCTGTAAGTGTTTTTGTTTGCTGAGCGTTTGATGCCGGTATGCCTACAACCACCAAACACAGTACGAGCGCTAATAGTTTCATACAATTATATTTTTATTATTATGATTTGTTACTCTAACCTTTACCAAGGATTTTGCTCCTTTGCTGAGGGATTGAGTAATCAACGCTTCAGTCAAGCTTTCGTGCAAAGGTCACGGCAATTGAGTGCAGGTGGGGTATACGGATTACGGTTTTTCCTACCATTTTTACTTATCTATCAATGCCCATCAAACAAAAGGTGATCAAAGTGGTAATTTAGCTCTGATAAAATGAGATCGATATGGAGGACATGCGTCGTTTTGAAACGATCAATGCCTATAATGCATTTAACAATCATGAAACACTACACCCGCTAGTGAGTGTGATCGACCTTTCCAAGGCAAGCCCCCGACAGGGTTCGCGTATGTATTTTGGATTTTATACTATCTTCCTGAAAGATGTAAAATGCGGTGACCTGGTGTATGGTCGACATACATACGATTATCAGGAAGGCACACTTGTATTCCTTGCTCCGGGACAAATAGCTGGTGTGAATAGCAATGGAGAAATCTACCAGCCAAAAGGGTATGCGCTGGTGTTCCATGCCGATTTAATAAACAGTACTTCTCTAGGCAGACATATTCAGGATTATACTTTCTTTTCTTATCATTCGAACGAAGCACTTCATGTATCAGAACGTGAAAGAAAAATTATTCTGGATTGCTTTTCGAAAATTGAATACGAATTAGAACATGCTATTGACAACCACAGCAAAAGATTGATTGTTTCCAATATTGAAATGCTCCTGAACTATTGCGTACGTTTTTACGACCGACAGTTCATCACACGTGATAATGTACACAAGGGGATCCTGGAAAGATTTCAGCATCTGCTAAGTCAGTACTTTAATACAGATAAGCCACAAACGAATGGCTTGCCTTCGGTCGCCTATTGTGCCAGCGAATTGAATTTGTCGCCTAACTATTTTGGCGACCTCGTAAAAAAGGAAACAGGTAAAACCGCGCAGGAGTATATTCAATCGAAAGTAATTGATGTTGCGAAAGAAAAAATATTTGACCAGCGTAAATCAATAAGTGAGATAGCCTATGAACTTGGATTCAAGTATCCACAACATTTTGCACGTTTGTTTAAGCAGAAGGTTGGTCAATCGCCAAATGAATACAGGACACTTAATTAGTTCTTCAAATATATTTGGAAAGATCAGAGCCAAACCAGGTTTACGAGATGAAAAGATCCGCGATCATGTACGAGGATAATTCGATAAAAATAATTTTTTAAAATGCTAAGAAAATACCTGCTCATTCTCTTCTATGCATTTTGCTTATTCCAGACGTATGCACAAACCACCACCAGTTGGAATCAGAAGTCTTGTGCAGTAGTGTTAACATATGATGATGGGTTGAATGTTCACCTGAACAATGTGATTCCAGCACTCGATTCACTTGGGTTAAAAGGAACATTTTACATTTCTGATTATTTCAACGGTTTGAACGGCCAGATACCGGGCTGGAAAAAAGCTGCAATCAACGGACATGAGCTCGCTAATCACACTATCTGGCATCCGTGTGAGGGTGGCAGACCAGGGCGAGAATTCGTAAGTCCTGATTATGACTTCCGCTTTTATACAGTCAAAAGGATTACGGATGAGATCCGGGGCATGAATAATTTCCTAAAAGCGCTTGACGGGAATACCAAAAGAACCTTTGCATTCCCTTGTGGAGATAAACTGATCAGGGATACACCATATATTGACGGATTGCGAAATGAATTCCTTGCTGTAAGAGGCGTACATCCTGAAATGCCCACAATTGATAAGGTGGATCTGTATAATGTGGGGTGCTATGGAATCAACGGCCAGTCAGGTGATGTGATGATTGAGCCCGTGAGGCAGGCAATGAAAAAAAATGCATTGATCGTTTTTCTTTTTCATGGTGTTGGTGGTGAACATGGATTGAATGTTTCAATCGAGGCACATAGCAAACTACTTCATTTCTTGAAGGAAAATGATAAGCAGATTTGGACCACCACTATGCTGAATGCCGCGGAGTTCATTAAGAACTTTCAGATGCGGAACTGAATCACATTTCATTCTTAAGAGTTTGAAAGTTCAAGAGTTCGAAGGCTTGAGAGTTAACCGGTGGAGCCATGCGTGGGCGCGTCAGATTCTTTGCGAAACTTCGCGTCCTGGCGGCTTGGCGGTTAATCAGTATTCGTGTAATAGAGTTAAGAACGCCGGAGGAAATCGCAATGAACGAAATAGTGAATACATTATTTAAGGCCGCCGCTTCCCAACATTATTAAAAGAAGAATATATAGCTTCAATTGCATTCAAAAGATACACTGCAGGGGCATTCCAGTTTATCGCGATCTCATTTGACGCATAGGAACAAACCACATCTACATAAGCCATCTCCGGTTCTGTGAATGGATAATAGCAACGATCCTGCATACCTGGGTTTGGTCCCCCTGCCAGTAAACCAGGAACAGGATCGGCCAAACCATCTGCTTCAGAAGGTCGATGATGAGGATGCATCGGATATTTTGTGCCGATGCCTGTTATAAAGCTGTATCCTGTTGCATTTCTTCCAAGGAGATAATGAATGTTGCTCAATGCCCCATCGACATACTTCCTGTTTTTTGAAATACGGTATGCGCAAATTAATAGCATGCCCTGGTTAGATGCGACGGCATTGCTACCCCAGACAAAATCTCTTCGGCTTAGCGGCATCACCGAAGCAAATACATTTGAACTTTTAATTGCCACATATTGGTCTGCCATTCTCGTAATAGTGTCCTTCATTGAAATGATTACCTGTCTCGCTTCGGACAATTTTTTTTCATTCCTGATCAGCGTATAATAACCCATTAATGCCACATTTCCCCATGATTGAAGATTAGCTGCGCCCTTGATTTGCAGGGTGACAACAGAATAATATTTCCCCTCTTTTGTCGTAGCGTATAATTCGCAGGCCGCCCATAACCATTCATCGGCAAATGATCTGTCTCCGTATGCTCCGGTAGTAATATCAGGATCAAAATCTTTGTTGAGCTGATTTTGATCATAGAATATGGAGGGATTCTTTTCCGCCCAATCCCAGGCCCGAAGCGCCGCCTTGATGCAGCTGTCTCCAAGTTTCGACAAATGTTTGAACGGACTGAATATTCTTGATGCCTGTGCCATTACTGCTGCAAAGTCGAGTGAGGCACCGGTACTTTTTTGAACTACATATCTCGGATCCTTTGTGACCCAGGGCATGACCATGCCATCGAATTTTGCATTGGTGCATTTGTGATATACACCTCCATCAGATGGATCCTGCATGGTAAGCATCCATCTCAGGTTATAAATTATCTCATTGAGAAGGTCAGGGATCTTGTCAGTTGATTCTGGAATATTCGTACGCAATTTGTCGAAGTACGAAGGAAAATCTTCATAGGCTGAAAGCATGGTGCCCATCGTGATACCAGAATTCACGATGTATTTATTATAATCACCAGCATCGTACCAGCCTCCCGGACTTGAAATGAGAGTGCCCTCCGGGCGATCAACTGAAGTTGCGGAAGAATGTACGAGTACTGCCGTATCAGGATGTCCTTTCCCACGTTTCCATTTGCCCGCATATTTTTCATCGAGTGGAAAATCCGATCGCATAAAATAAAATCCCTTCAGCAGGGCTTTTGCGGCATCGCCATAAACTGAACTTCCAATTTTGAACGAATAAGAACTTCCCACGCCCTGAACCGAAATAAAATATCTTCCTGTTTTTTTAAAAGAACTAAAATCGATGATCCTTGTTTTTGTTGATGAATAAGTCGACAGCTTTTCTTCTCCGGTCTTTCCTTTGAATACAGTGTCTTTCTTCAGTTCTGAAATAATGAAGAACTCTTTTGCTTCATGTGCTCCCGTAAGTACAGCAATTTTTTCTCCTTCTGAATAATAACCAACCTGGTTGATCCTGATGGCAGTTCCGGGATCGTCGAATATATTCTCCCGTGCAACCTCTCTCTCGAAAAGTGTTCTTTCGAGCTTATAAAAATTCACAAAATCCTCTGCAGAAACCTGTCCCTTGAAGGGAGCATAGTAATGCCATTTGTCATTGCTCATTTTCCCGTGATTGCGCCAGGCCATTACATAAGATAGTTGATGACCACTCATAGACTTCCAGAGACTCTCGGTCCACCATTTTGCGTCAGGTATGGCTTCATACCCTATTTCAGCGAGTGCAGGTATCTTGTTCTTTTCCTTCGCGATCTCAGCCAACAATGACAATGTTCTTGAAAGATTCTGGGCGAAAAGAACGCTATTGTCTCCGTGTTGATATGTATCGAAACTGACCATATCTACAATATCATCGCCGGGATATCTTTCAAGGAACTCTTTCTTCGACTGAAAATCAGAAGTATTGTATACTATAATAAGGTTGTGTAACTGCTTCTTGTTTCTAAGATATTCGATCGTGAAACGGAAAAGCATTTTGAATTCTTCCGGACTGCAAGTATTTCTGCACCACCAAAACCAGTTACCTGTCAATTCATGAAAAGGACGAAAAAGGATTGGTATTGGTTGTTCTTCGTTTGACTTTATGGTGGACAGATAGAGTGCGATCTTGTCGAGCCAGGAAACGTAGAGTTGATGTTTTGATCCTTTTGGAAGAATGGACTGAACTGTGCCTTGTGTTGTATCCCAGGACGATCCTCCTGTGAAAGGATTGTCTGCATGCCAGCTAAAGGTTGCAAGGCCGCCTCTTTCGTAAGCCTCGCGAATATAATTTCGTATGTCTGCAAATCCGACACTATTAAGGTCGGCAGGTAAATCATGTTCGATATTTCCCAACTCCCATCCATAGACTGCAGGATAATCCCCAACTACATCTTTCACATCACTTCTACCCTTTTCATTTCTCCATCCCACCCCATACGCTAGCGCATCCTGGTGACCAAACATAATGCCCTTACCAAGCATCCTTTTCAGATTCTGATACAGGTTCACTGTTTCTTTTGTTGCATATCTGTCTGAAGGCAGTTCCTGTCCTAATGTAAGATTGAAAGAAAGAACCGCGAGAAGTAGTATAGGCAAAAGCGGCTTATCCATACCTGAAAGTTTCAAAAAAAAACTGGCTCATAACAAATAGATGAAATGAACCAGTAAACGAACAATGCTTGCGAAAAAATTATTGTCTCAGTCCAACGTGATCAATATAGACAGTTCCAGTAAAATTAGCACCCTGCAGAACGATTTCGGTAATTGCTGATGGAGAACCCATAGAAGCGAGTGTAACGCTAAAGGTTGTCCATGCACCACCCACGAGAGTTACCTGCGGAACTGAACCACCGTAATTTCCATTGGTTACCACCTGCAATTTTTTTCCGTTAGACGCTGCATCTGCATAAACCGAAAATTCAAGTTTTGTGAAACCTGTAGTAGTTATCCCGCTTCCAGTATGATGGAAGGTGATACCCTCGTAACCCCCGCCCGCATAAACAGCTTTGATAGACTTGGAACCTTGCCGTATCATTTCAGTGTTATTGAAATCATGTGTAGCAGTATATGACCAATCCTGGAAACTATTTTGTGTAGCGTCGGTATAAAGAGCAGCACTTGCTGCAAAGTCAGCCAGGGCTGGTAATGTATTAACAACAATATCAGTTGCAGATTGAACTTTTAATGTTGAATTCTTCACGCCGAATGTAAGTTTCCCTCTTAGCGCACTGCCTGGAACAACTACTACAAGCTGGGTTGCAGACTGACTTACGAAATTTGTTATAGGTGCTGTAACACCTGTGAACGTAACTGAACTGACGAGATCAAGATTGCTGCCTGTAATCGTGAGATTCTTTGCTGTGTCAACAGGGTTTGGTGACATGCCGGTGATTTGTGGCATGAGCAATCTTAATGTATCGGCTGTTTGTATCTGTAGTGAATCTGTTCCTCCGTATTTTATCAGCAATGGTCCATCCTTCGCATCTGCAGGTACTGTAACAACTAATTGCGTTATAGACTGGCTAACAAAATTCATAACACTGGTTCCCCCTTCGAAAGTCACGCGATTAACCCAGTTCAGGAAGTTACCTGTGATAATGATGTTATCACCGTGCCTCGCCTGTTTTGTGATTGTGGAAACAGTTGATGTAACGCCCAGATTCAATTGGGTTTTTGTTACAACGTTGCCTTCAGGAGATTTGAGTGTTACATAGCCTTTCTCTGCCGCGGCTGGAACAATCACTTTGATTTCTGCATTGGTTTGTAATTTGAAGTCTTTCTGCAGTATGGTGGCATTGGCTGAATCGCCACTGAATTTTATAGCAGTAACCTTGCTCAGGTTGTTACCTATAAATCTTAATGTATCGCCTATCTTGGTTCCAGTTGGCCCAAAACTATGCAGCACCACCTGGGTGTCCATCACATCATTATGATCCTTCTTACAGGAAACCACAAGGCCAAGTGAAATTATTATACAAGCCATCACAAGCAGTCGCATATTCAATGTTTTAATTAATTAAGTTATTCAGACTTACTGATCATAATTTTTTAGGAACAACACGGAGGTTGTCAAATGCGATATCGGCTTCCAGATCGCCCGGACCGAAAATCAGAATACGCGACCAGTAACCTGTGGCACTGATCGTTGGCTTGTTCGCGTAACTTCTCACGACATCTTCAAAAGGAATTGTAACAGTATTCCACTGGCCTTTTGAATCGTAAGGTGGATTCCATGCGTAAGCATTGTTGTCTTCTGCTGTCAATCCTACGTTGAATGATATCCTGTTAGAATTATAAGGTTTTAGTGTATTGACCTCAAATTTCAAATTATAGTCCTCGGGTTTGAGTATCGCAGCATCTGGAACATTCTTGGAGTGATTGGGCATGTCTTTAGCAGGACCACCTGCAACTTCAGGCTGATCCCAGGTCCATGCCTTTACCGATTTTCTGAAACGATAATAATTTCCGCTGATCTTCGGAGGGTCATTGGGACCAGGGCTTGTCACGAGATATGTTCCCCACCATCCTTCCGCAGGATCAGCATCTATCACTTTGGGTCGGGGATCGCGGAACATGAATTCGGAGACCACTTCACCAAAATTTGTTTTGATAGTAATCGGTCCGGGTTGCGCCCCTGCCGGTACTTTGAAATCAATCTGCTGATCTTTCACAGTTACAATTTCACCAACGGCTCCACCCGTAAATGTGACTGTAAGTGGCGAATAAAAATAGTTTCCAAAAATGGTCGCAACATCCCCGGTATTTACAAATTCAGACAGCATACTGGATATAACAGGTTTGCTGATCTGCACTTTGAAATCATGATTCAGTACAGTCCCATCTTTGAATACAAGCTTCATCGTGTTGTTCACCTGTAAAGGAATTTGCGTTGGAATTTTCACCAGGATGGAAGTACTGGAGATGTATGTTGGTGTGAGCCTAGACGGCTGGTCGTTAAACCAGATCTCAACCACATCTTGAAGGTTAGTTCCAACAATCGCGATCAGCTGGCCCTGCCCGGCACCTACGAGCAATGAATCAGACGAAGCGGGATTGGTAATCCGAACGTATTCAATTGTTGGAGGTCCCGTGTTCTTGTCTTTTTTACAGGAAGCTATAATAAGTGATACTCCGGCGGCAATCAGAAAAAATGCGAGGATCTTATGTATTGATTTCATTTTAGATTGAGTTTCTATATGAAATAATTGATATTGTTTATTTGTATTCTACAGGTGGCGCCTGAAGGTTAGGTGCCTGGCTCAATTCCACTGCAGGAATTGGCATTACGAAATTTCCTTCGTTCGCGTTAACTGCCCTATCTGCATACCAGGTTGTTTTACTGATAGTCCATTGTGTAGGATCAGGCATTTTATCGGGAACGGCAAAGAACAATCCTCTGTCCTGTGAATTAAGGATCGCAAGTGCCTTTGTAGGATTCCAGTAATGAAGCGTAACGATGTCGTACCAGGTCATCCCTTCCATCGCAAACTCCTTGTAGCGCTCGTACAATACCGCATCCAATGTAAGCGGACCATTTGGATTTGGGCCAGTGAGAACCCATTCAGGCAAACCAGCCCTGGTGTGCACTTTGTTGAAATATGAAAGTGCAGTGGCATCAGTTGTTGATCCTGCATTGCCGATAGTTGCTTCTGCATAGATCAGGTACATTTCAGCAAGACGCATCATGTAAGTATTGTTCGGATAATGTTGTTGTGAAGCATTCGCCCCAAGATCATCGGGTCCTCCGATCACATATTTTTTAATGGCAGCGTAGTTTGCACCACCACCTGCATCTGAATATGGATAAACGAATTTGGACTTGTCGCTTTTTTTGGTGATGTCTGGATAGGAGAATCCTGGTAACATATAAGTTGCATGGAGACGCTGATCCAAGGTTCTTCCTTTTATGGAACCATCTGGTTGGGAAAGAAATCCATCGTACAGACTCATTATCCACCAGGTCGCGCCTTTAGAATTGCCCCAGCCACCATAGGCGATCTCATTGCTATAGGCAATATATTCAGGCATGCTGTTCGCCGTGCCCCACACGTTCGATCCAGTAAATACCCATTGCAACTCGAATAAGGATTCACTATTGTTGTCATACCTGATTCCTGCCTTCTCATTCCATCTGAAAAGCTCACCATAAGTGGAGAGCAATTTATAAGGCCCGTTATTAATTACGTTCGCTGCAAAATATTTTGCACTGTCGAGAAACTCCTGTTTTCTTGCGCCACCACTTGATTCAACTCCTGCGCGGGAGAGATAGAATCTCGCGAGCATTCCTTCTGCTGACCATTTGGTTAATCTTCCCACCTGATTTGCGGTTGCAGGCAGATCTACGGCAGCCGCCCTCATCTCACGCGTGATAAAACGCCAAACACTGGAAACCGTGTTTCTTCTAATGGTCGTATCATTCAGATGTTCAAAATTGTTCTCGATAATGGGAACTGGTCCCCAGTTCATGACAAGAAAGCGGTAGGCAAGTGCGCGCATGAATCTTGCTTCAGCGATCGCCGTCTTCTTTACCGATTCGGAAACTGCTGATCCCGCGAACCTGTTGATATTATAAATAGCTAGATTGGATTGTGCAACCACGTTAAAGAATGCGCGCCAGGACGAAGCATTGTGCTGATTGTCGGGTGTTGTATTGAATTTACTATTGGCGTTGTCGAACCATGCATCGTATGCAGTGCCTCCGCGGAAATCGCCAAGCTGAATCATTGCCTGATCATTATAGTCAAACCAAACGGCACTATAAAGTGGCGCGGTAGCTGCAATTACCTGCTCGTCGGTCTTGTAAAAGTTCGCATCGGTAATTGAACTTAATGGAGGCTTGTCAAGAAAATTCTTTTTGCAGGCAACCACACCCATAAGCGTGGCGCTAACCCCAATGAAGTAAAAATATTTGTTCAGTTTATACATATAAACAGGTTTAGAAATTGATACTAATGGTTGCTGTATACATTTTAGTGATAGGATAGCGACCGAAGTCGATTCCGCTAGCCTGGTTGTTGCTGGCGGCCCCGGTCCCAACATAGGCTCCCACTTCAGGATCGTAGCCCTTATACTTTGTTATTGTGAGAATGTTTTGTGCACCAATTGTTGCGCGCAATCCCTTTATCACCTTTGTATATCCGAGATATTTCGCAGGTACACTATAAGACAGAGAAACATTCTTCAGTCTTACATATGATCCATCTTCCAGGAATCTATCAGTGATCTTTCCGAAATTGTTATCGGCAGATATCTGGTTGTTGGATATCCTTGGGACCCGGGTTCCTGAATTCGCGACAATCGGATTCCCGCTGCCATCAGTTGTGATCTTTGCATATTCCAGCGCTCTCACCATCAGGTTCCTGCTTAGATTTATATTGTTCGGATTGCTGGCATCTGCTGCGATATAGTTATAAATATCATTTCCAAAAACCCCCGTAAACAACATACTTAATTCAAGGGCTTTGTAGGTAAAAGTATTTGTGAAACCTGCCGTGAGCTTTGGCCATGGATTGCCAATTATTGTCAGGTCGTTCTGATCGATCTTTTGATCACCATTGATGTCTTTATACTTTACATCACCAACCCACAATCCAGTTTGGGAATTAATCGGGTGTCTGTTGCCATTATTGTCCACTGGTACTGCACTCTTTTGTATTTCGTCTGTCGTCTGAAATATTCCTTCTTCTAAATAACCCATGAATAGCCATGGTTCTTGTCCCACATACGAACGCTGCGTCCAGTTATTCATCCACCATGATGTCCTGGAAATAAAAGGCGTTTCCTGGTATAACTCATCAACGATTGTTTTAAAATGAGAAAAATTGAGGTTTGTTTCCCATTTGAAATCTTTCGTATTGATATTAGTGGAATTGAAAGTGAGGTTCCAGCCTTTTGTTTCCAATGCACCTGCGTTCACAAGAGGTGCACCTACAGAACCTACGCCATTTGTGCCCATGTACCAGGGAAGAACAGCGTTCAAAATGAGGTTATCTGTATTTTTCACATACACATCTGCTTCAATTGTAAAGCGATTATTGAGAAAGCCGATATTGAGTCCAATATTTTTTGTCTTTGTTTCTTCCCATTGCAATTCTGAATTGGTAAATGTAGCGGGTAAAAATCCGGTCCCCCATGGAGTTGCATAAGTATTCATCGAGGCATAGACTCCTGACCCTGTGCCCTGATTACCTGTAAGCCCGTATTCAAGACGCAGCTTTAGATCACTGATCGCGTCCACATTAAAGAATTTTTCATTGTTAACCCTCCAGGCAGCGGATACAGAAGGAAATGAACCCCACCTTCTATCCTCACCAAAGTTTGGTGACCCATCACGTCTGTACGTTGCAGTTAGAAGATATCTGTTGTCGTAGTTATAGTTCAATCTTCCGAGATATGACTCCATTGCCCAGGGATATGTTCCACCACCATTGGTCGCGGTTTTTGAATCCCCCGCATTTACATCAAAGATGTCATTGGTGAGAAATCCGGTCCTTCCTGCAGATAATGCCTGGTATTCCGATGCCTGCGATTCATGACTCGCCATCAAAGTAAAATTGTGCTTGCCAATCTGACGATTATACTCTGCTAGTTGATTCCAATTCCAATACCAGCTTTGATAAGAGCCTGTTTGCAAGGAAGCAATTAGATTATTATGCCATGGATCAAGGTCATAGGTTGGCGTATAATAAGTAGACAGACCAGTGCCAATGGTACCGTTGAATGAAGTTCTGAGAGTGAGTCCTTTTAAAGGAGTAAGTGCAAGGTTCAATCCACCGAGGAATTGCCTTTTCATATTCGTATTAGTAATTAGAGAAGCCAGCGCAATTGGATTCACCAGCGTGAACTGATTTGCACCGTTAACAGGATCTGCTCCTCCCCAGGTACCATTAAGGTTTGTTACTGGAATCTGCGGAGTAAGACGGAGTGCGTTAGCTATGAGTGGACTTGCTGCATCACCGTAGTTGGTTGCTGTCAGGTTTTCGTTTGTCTGATTGAAATTAATATTCACGCCCAGGGTGGCCCAGTCTCTTGCTTTATTATCGACATTTAACCTGAACCCGAAACGTTTGAAGCCTGATCCAAGAGCCACACCTTCCTGGTCCAGATATTCGCTAGACATATAATACGTCGTGTTGTTACTTCCGCCGCTGAAGTTCAGCTGATGTTTTCGCATTGCGGCGTTATCGAACAATTCATTTTGCCAGTTTGTGCCTTCGCCAAGAAGTGTTGGATCCAGGAATTCTCCAGGAGTAGTTCCCCCAGCAATAGCATGGTACTCTTTCACCATTTGTGCGTATTGACTGAGATTCATTACATCTAAATTTTTTGGAGGAGCCTGAATGTTGTGTTGATAAGCGTAGTTGATTCTTATATCCCCTGCGCGCCCACGCTTGGTTGTTATAAGCACAACTCCATTCGTTCCACGAGATCCATAGATGGCTGTTGCTGATGGTCCCTGAAGAATTTGTATGTCTTCAATATCTGAAGGATTCAATCCTGATAGCGGATTTGAAGTGCTTGAAGATCCGAATGCAACATCTTCATTTACCTGCATCTGAACTCCATCTATTACATATAGCGGTTGTGTGCGACCGAGAGAACTTACGCCACGAATATTCACAGATATACCACCACCCGGCTGACCCGTATTTTGCGTGACATAAACTCCGGCAGCCCGACCTTGTATCGCCTGCTCTACTGTGGTATTAACGGTTTTATCAATCTCTTTTGCTGATACGCTTGTTTGAGCAGCTGTGAGATTCATTTTCCGCTGTCGGCCATATCCAACAACCACCACGTCGGTCATTGCAGCATCAGTGGGGCTTAATACAATGTTCAAAAGATCATTTCTACCGAGTGGTATTTCCCGGTTCTGCATTCCTACATAGGAGAAGATGAGCGCATTCCTGTTTGTTGGAACTGTTATGGAATACTTTCCAGTTGCGTCAGTTGTTGTAGCTAACTCGGTTCCTTTGACCGTAATTGTTGCTCCAACTAAGGGCGTTCGTTTTTCATCTGTAACCGTACCTGATATTTTTCGCTGTGCAAACGTGTTGGTAATCGCAAATGCAGCAATGCATAATGCCAGCATCTGGAAGGCTAATTTTCTCATACAGCAAGATTGTTTTGTCACTTGAAATTAACTGGTTTTCCGAAATAACAATCGGTTGCATATAATTTTCTAAAAAAAGCCGGGAATTACTGTACAGGCAGCTATGTAAACGATTGTAACAAAGCAGGGAAAGGCGAGATAGACAATGGAGAGGTAAAAGTTTGATAATTAGTGAGTTCGAAAGTTTGACCTCTCTCTTACACGAATTTTATCGAATTACTCGAATGGCTCTTCCGAGAAAGCTATGATGGGTGAAAAAAGTTTGAAGATTAAGATTGAACCGCAAAGAAACAAAGATGCAAAGGCGCGCCAGATTCTATGCGAAACTTCGCGTTTTGGCGGCTTGGCGGTTAATCAGTATTCGTGTAATTCGATAAAATTCTTGTCATGATGGGTTTAAGTGAAGCTACCTGTTTTAACTTCTCCAGCTCTTGTATAATGGGCGATAATAACGCCACTTGGTGTAACAATACTCTCAACTAACTTGAACGCTGCAGGAATCGGTCCCTTGTTAAAAAGCTTTTTTCCTTTTCCTAAAGTCAAGGGGTGAATTTTAAGTCTGAGTTCGTCTACCAGGTCATTCTTTAGAAGTAATTGAATAAGCACACTGCTTCCCCAAACCTGAATGTCAGAGCCTTCTGAATTCTTCAGCTTTTTAATATCTCCTAACTTTTTTATAAGGACTGATTTTTTCCATCCGGTAACCAGCGGGTCCGACTTTTTCATTTTTTTCGAAAACACATACTTTGTGCCTTCATTAATGCCGGGCCAAAAGTCTCCATGTTCAGGCCAGTAGTTAGCCCAGATCTCAAAAGTTTTTCTTCCCAAAAGATAATCTGCAGGTTGCAGTTCCTTCTGCACAACCTTTTCATAAGTTTCGTCAGAATATGGTTCTACCCATCCACCATATTTGAAACCGCCTGATGTGTCTTCTTTAGGTCCGCCGGGAGCTTGCATCACTCCATCCAATGTGATCATTGATAAGACTGTTATTTTTCTCATATTGGTTCACCTCCGCTGATGATATTATATTTAAAAGCTTCTTCAAAAGTTTTTGATATCAGGGTTAAAATATGAACAAATTAACTTGTTAAGGTTAAAGAGCCCTTTTTGAATATCAAATATTCTATTTTTCCAAAATCATTTCTCTTTTCGAATAATCAATAATCACTTTAAAATTTCGCAGGATCCCATTGCCGATTGAGCCCGCCATCACTTCACTGGTAAGCACACCACCACTTGCCTGGGAGAAAAGGGTAACCGGTTTTTTGATCCTGGATTCGCCGATTTGAAGACCGTCAATAATCCCAATTAGCGATTTAGAAGTGCCGCCGAAACCACAGAGGGATATCTCAGTCGCATCAGGAGGGGGATCTAACTTATGTTGTTTAATAAATGATGTAGTCAGGATTAGTCCGGTCATAGATCCGCAGTCCACCATGAATCTCCCTGGGATAGAGAGTGAGTCGGAAATCTGTACCAGGGCTTTTGCATAAATATGGTTATCGATGTACTCCAGGGAAATGCAATGTCCTTTTCCAGTATATCGGAATGAATCTGGTCTATGCAATGTCAGTATTTCCCTTTCGAAATCGATCTCAACAACAAAACGGCGAAAGAATTTATCTCCCAACACTGCGTCGATCGGCTGCATATTTTTTCTTTGTTCTTTCAATAGCCTGATGTTTCCATTTTTTTCAACCGAAATTTGCGCCGCACAAACCTCTACTTCGTCCAACGAAATCACTGGTATATTTTTTTCAACATATCTAAGTGTACCAAGCGTGAATGATGCCGAGTCGGCCAATTGAACCGGTGAAGTATTATTGCCGGTGCCAATGGTATTTCCGTATGGTTTTGCTTTGATTTTTCCTTTTGTTGCCAGACGCTCGCTGATAATTGTACCTGCGCCGCAGTCAAGCAAGATCCAGGCAGGAAGCGAATCATTGATTACACCTTGCAAATAGATATGATTGTTGTTAAGTCGGAATGAAATTTTGATTCCTTTATCCTGTGAAAGGGCGGGAATTGAAAATAAAGAGACGAATACAACAAGCATATACCTGAACATGACCTAAAGCTATGGAATTGGAGGGGGTCAGCTAAATGCCACTTTTTCCAAATGAGTGTAGTATTCAACTGTTGCGCATATCATATTGGCCGGTTGCGAAATACGATTCGTAATTTATTAAAATTTTATATTGCTCGCCAACAGCTTGAGTCGCTCGATTGTTTCAGGAGTATCGCAATTTTTAAACAATCTTTTTTCTAAGGCCTTTGCATAGTCATCCGAAGCGAGGCCATTTTTTACAAGATTAATATCTTGAATCAGACGTTCCATTATTCCCCAATCATCATCAGTCATTACAGAAAATGAAGTCCAGCCACGTGCCCAGGCGTCCCCGTCACCTTCGTACTTCTTGTAAATTCTAATTTTCCTTTTGGTTATCATTATTGTCTGGAAATGTGGGGAAAGTATAACTAACTCAAATAATTTAATATTATAATAATCCTATCCCCTAAAATGAATAAAATTTATAGATTATGTACCCGATCACAGCAGCCGAAATAAAAGGAAAAATATAGGCTAAAATTAGATTTTTTCCATAGCTCTTGAAGCTGGCAATCGTGAAAAGCAATAACAGATACGGGTAGATAATTACCAGCATTATTAGGTGCGAAGCCTTCGTTTGGCTTTCGGGTATATCTATTAGAAACATCGACGCCAATATTAATACAGGCCAAGGAACAACGGAGGCTAAAATTGTATAATGAAGAATACGAAAACCTAGAGGAAGATCGGGTCTATTAAATATCCAGTCAAAATCAGAAAAAATTAGAAACCGTAAAGCCCTTCTAATTGGATTCCGCATATTATCGTCTGTTATTTATTGGCTGAAGGGAAATTCTCTTTGCCAGTGTATTTAGAACTAATTTCAAGCCAGAAAACCGCCGATTGCTGACCTTAAATAAAAATAGCTTCTTCTTCATTTTGGTAGCAATAGTCACTACTCCCTTTCTTCTATACAAAATTAATTGGCTTGCAAATTCAGAATCTGCGAATGGCACAATGAGTTTTATCGGTAAACAACAAACTGGCCAAATCAATCATGTGTATTCAGTAATAAATTTTGTCGCTAATGGAGTACCAGTTTGGTTTAATGGAAATGATAATATCCTTTTCAAGCCAGGAGAAAAAGTCAGGGTGAGATATTCTATTAATAATCCAAAAGACGCAAGGATTGACGGTTTTGTAAGTATTTGGGGTGATACAGTAGTCTTTGGCGGACTTCCTACACTTGTGATATTAATGATCTACTTCCACCCATTGATTGTTCCGAGAAGATCAAAAATCTTAATCTCCAAGGTGAAACCTTTCGTAAGCATGATTGTTAACTAAAAAGATCCATTCAGGTGGTCTTGATCCTTCTATGATGAAATACAGAAGGTGAATTGCACTCACGTGGCTCAGCATTCTTATGGAGTGGATCGAGGTGCCTATGAAAACTTCTTATGTCAAAATAAACTTCACGCAGATTCCGATCAATGCCGCTGTCAATATTACAAATGGTTCTTTGACTTTTTTAGTCACTAATAGTAAAACAACACTTCCAATTGCTATCAACGCTGTGGGAACATCTACAATAGTTCGAATTGCTATTACAATTGCAGCGCCCGCCAAAGCCCCAATTACTGCTGCAGTAATTCCATCTACAAAAGCTTTTATACTTGGATGCCTTCCATACTTTTTAAAATATGGGGCGGGGATCACTGTGAATAAATAACAAGGAAGAAAGGTGGCAACCGCTGCTACGAATGCTCCAGGAAACCCGGCAACCAGGTATCCAATAAATCCAACAGTGATTACAACAGGACCCGGAGTGATCATTGCAACAGCTACCGCATCCAGGAACTCGTGTTCTGTCAGCCATTGGTATTCCGTCACAACTCCCCCATGAAGAAATGGTACAATGGCCAAACCGCTTCCAAATACAAATGCTCCGGCTTTTGCAAAGAACCAGGCTATTCTCCAAAGCACATCGCTCTCAAATTGCCAGAAGCCAATCCCTAATAATATGACAGACTTGGTAGATGAAATAGTTCCTCTCCATTTTGGCGGGGCCTTTACGACCATATATATTAATCCTGCTGCAAGAAATAACAATACTTCCTCGCGTTCTGTAACTAAAGTAATAATTGCTGCGATTACGAAGAATGCCCAAAGCATCCACTTTTGTGATATTGCTTTCAAATTGAGTTTGCCTATGGATTTTTCAGTAAGCTTATAACTGCTGATAGCAATAATTCCCACAACTGCTGCCCCTACCCCATAAAAAATAGCCTGCATCCAGGGCAATCCCCCAAAAGCCTTAAATGCAATCCCAATAATAACTACCATCACAAATGAAGGAAATACAAAAGCAAGCCCGCATAAAGTTGCTCCCAACAATTTATTATGAACGAAACCCAGATATATGCACAACTGTGCGGCTAACGGACCTGGGGCAAGCTGTGACAGTGCCAATCCATCTTTAAAGTCTTCTTCTGAAATCCACTTTCGTTCTTCAACCAAATCGCGATGCATGTAACCCACCAATGCTACAGGTCCGCCGAAACCTGAATAGCCAAGTTTGAAAAAATAATACACCAATTCTTTTAAGGTATAGTTCATTCCTCTTCTTTATTCATACCAGCCTGATGTTCCGCCTTGCAAATAAAAAGTATTTTTGAACCCAGCATTTAACAAAAATTCCGCTGCTTCTTGTGACCGTTCCTTTCCATGATTACAAACACATACAAGAACATCTTCCTCATCAAATATTGGTAGTTCTTTTCCAAAATTTTCAAATGGTATATGCATAACCTCAGGTATATGGAGCTTTTCATATTCTTCGGTGGTACGTATGTCAATTATTTTGATTCCATCAGATAACATTTTTTGAACCCGTTCTTTAGAAATTGCTTTCGGCATATTAATCAGGTATTTCTTGTCAAATATTATTCAAGGAAATATTATCGGAAGGGAATCCATCTCTTTCGCTCCTGAACTTGCTTGTCGTTTTTTACGTTCTTTTCTTCTGCTCCATTGAAACCAAAATCAAGACAAATTCCAATTTGGTTAACTACTGCTTTCTCATATTCAATGGCAGCCGCAGCCACATCTTGCAAAGCAGTCCCTGTACTGTCAAAAATGATAATCTCCTCCGCGGATTCTCTTCCTGTTTTAGTGCCTGCTATAACATGGCCCAATTCTGCATGTACGTCTTCTTTAGAAAGTAACCCCTCCTTAATTGCGTGATGGAGCTCTCCTATGGTTGCACTTTGCTCATTTAGAAAATTTCGGTTATTAAAGTTCGTCTAAGAGGGGAGATTGAGAAACAAAATTTTGCCGTAGTAAGTATTATACAAGATGTAAATCCTATTCTATTTCAAATGGATTAAAACCAGAGGTCACCCAATTGTGAAAAACTAATTTTCCCACCAGGAAGATTGATTACATTACAAAGCCCATGGGCACCTTGATTTTCACACTAAAATGATATTTAACCCAATGCGTATTCAGGATAGCAAACTCCCCGGAAATTGAACGACTAGCATACTTAATTGCGACAATAAAATCTATGAACAGAAGTGGACCTGTAGTCATTATAGAAGACGATGCCGATGACCAGGAGATGCTCATAGCCGTTTTCACAAAATTGGACTATCCAAATAAGATCATCTTTTTTCTGGATAGCACTGAAGCGTTAAATTTTTTGAACACAACTGCCATTGCACCTTTTCTAATATTGTCTGATATTAATATGCCGAAATTAGACGGGTTTGCACTGAGGCATAAAATTTATACTGACGCAAAATTACAGCTCAAGTGCATCCCGTACCTGTTCTTTTCCACAGCCGCAACACAAAAGGCTGTGATCGATGCTTACAGTATGTCTGTACAAGGATTTTTTCTCAAGCAGTACTCGATGGCAGAATTGGAGAAAACTATTTTTGTTATCATGGAATACTGGAAAAGATGTGTTGCCCCTAACCATGTTTGATTTTTGGAAAATGAATGTTTAGGAAAAATGCATAGTGCAAACAATCCAAAAAAAGAAAATGTGGACAAGGCGTCCACACTTCCTTACTTAATCAATCTAGGTCACAATTTTTATTAGAACATTAGTTTATTGTAATAAGATAATTTCATTTAGTAGTCAGAAGTTATAGAGGAGAGGATAACCAACTCACGACCCAGGATTTTCACCGCAGAGAACAAGAAGATGCAGAGTTTCTCAGAGAAAGAGTCCTGACATCTTAACTCTCCTCACGATTCACGACTCACGACTCACGACTTTTCCTCATGGAATCAATTGATGTCTTTACCTGCCTTCAATTTTTCAATCATAGATTGAATTGCCGCCTTATTGGTATCATTCGGAGCTAAGGTTAATGCTTTGTTGGCATATTCCAGGGCTTTTGCATAATCACCATTGGCTGATAATCCTCTGGCCATTCCTGTCAGAGATATAAATTGATTTGGGTTCTTATTGTAGTTAAACTGAAAAACTTCCAGTGCAATTTTCGGCTTCTTCGCTGTTAAAAGCTGCCTGCCGAATTGCTGAAGTTGCCCAACACTGCCGAAAGGCAATGCACTTTTGATAACCGCTTCTGACTCATCAGATTTACCGAGCTTATCCAGAATCGCTGCCTTGGTGGAAAGTGCAGCAAAGGAAGTTGGATCGCCAGGAAAATTTGCACCTGTCGCCAACGTTGCCCACTCAAGCGCTTTTTCAAGCCGGTAATTATTCTGCAAACACCAATTGGCTGCGATGTTCAAACCCTGGGATGTGAAGCCTTGCGGGTGTTGGGATTCTTTTACAAGAGCATCAAACTGCTGTTGCAAATAATCCACTTCGATCTTGAAAGGGATTGATAGTTTTTCCCACGAAAGAACAATTTGAGCAGAGTTTGGAGTTTGATTTGAAAATTCATATTTGAGATTCTCTACACTTTTCTCAATAGGCTGAGGCTTGACTTTTACCCGTAAAGCATCATCTTTTTCATTATAGAAAAATGAACCCCATGCATCTGATTTTTTTGAGAAAATGATTATACTTTCCAACGGATCGTAAGCAACAAACATCCCGTATCGACCTTTCGGCAGCATTTGTCCTTCAATTTTTACATCATTTTCAAATTCAATGATGGTATTTTCATTCGAACCAGCTCGCCAGGGAGCAGGAGTTCGGCTTCCAAATCCCTGATCAACAAAACCCTTGTGTACTACATTGCCCCAAATCTTTCCCTCACGTCCGTTTACAGCTGGACGATGGTATGTAATGGATACAAGCGTCAGACCAACTTCTTCAGAAACCATTGCTTTCTTAGTGTACCCATTTGGGATAGCAGAGTTGTACGGCAATTGCGAAGACAACGGGACCACAAATAGAATCAATGCGAATAAGAGAGAATAATTTTTCATACTTCAGCCATTCAATTTTTGACAATTAGGTTCCAGAAGTTTTCATGCAAGTTTTCATACGATACATGATCATTTATCTATTTCCTGAAAAAACCCATGTTTCATCAAATGTTGTTCTGACTGTTGTGCCAGGTTGCAACATGAAATATTTTATTTTGATTGTTTTTGTTGCAGGATCATAGGCATTTATTCCCGAAGGATCCAAGGCTGCCGAGCGGCCATTTGCAGATGGCTGACCAAATGAATTTACTACACTCAATATCTTATTCGTTGCCGGATCAATAGTGATATTTAGACCAAAAGTACCGTATTGACTGGTTAGAGTTCCGCTGGTTATAAGATGGGTCTGGGTGCCTTGGCCTTTATCATAAACCGCGAGAGTATTTGAACCTGTTGTCCTCAACTCCCAGGTTAAAGGATAATAACCTGTTATGGTACTGGTAGTCAAATCAACCATAGTTCCGCTGACAGCATAAACTCCATCCCAGCGATTTTTGAGACCAACTTCCACCAGTAGTTCATTGTCACTAGCGGAGATCTTACCATTATTATCAACAGAAGCTATCTTGAAACCAAGTGCATATTTTTTATTTGGATCCAAGACTGTTGCATTCGGAACTGTAATTTTCACCTGCCTGTAAAATTCGCCAGGACCAAAGGTTAAGGTATAATCATTTCCCACCTTAGGATTACTTGGATCAATCATAAAAGCAGCTGTAGGAAGTACTATGTAGCTGGTATTATGCGCAGTATTATATGCAGTAATTACAGCCGCATCTTCAGTTATTACAACCTTGGTTGTAGAATTCAATGCTGCTTCACCTGGTACGTCTCTATAAATATCTGCGAGGCCAAAAGTCTGTGGAGTAGTTACTAAATCTATCGGAACTAATTTAAAGCCGCTACCCGGCGACATTCTAACAATTGTTGGTCCTTTTCCATCAGCTTGTTCAGCAATCTCCGGTTTGCAACCGACGATTAATGTTATAGCACAAATCGATAGGAAAATCTTGTATCTAATATTTTCAAATTGCATAAATAATCTTTTAAGCTTTGAGAATTAAGGTTGCAAGTTTTTACCGGCAACATCTTACCTAAGTTCTATTTATCCCACCATACCCTGGCATCCGGCGTATCACCTCCAGTTAATGAGGTTAATGCTTCCTTCACACTTTCACTATTCAAATTATATTCATTAGGTCCGTAGGTAAACCGACGTGGTATCTGTTTACTTGAACCGATCGCATTAGGAGTTGGGGTTAAGGCAGGAACACCTGTTCTTCTCCAATTAGACCATGCCTGCACACCATCGGGATAGAATGAGATATATTGCTGCAATTGTATTTTTTGAAGATCAGAAGCTGTGCCCGTTAGAGCAACTGAGCTATTACTCATATAATTTGTAAGATTGCCGGTCACACCCCACTCAGCCCAATTCTCCGCAATACCGTTTTGATAAAACGTAGCAACATTGGCAGTTACCCAGCCGCGCTGTGCTGCTTCTGCAATTGCCAACAGCACATCAGACGCGCCAATGACCACTAATGGAGAAGATCTTTCTCTTTTAGTCGAGGCCAAAATTGTTGCATAGCTGGTTCCGAAAGCAACTGCCTGATCTCTGGTCAAACCATAAGGAAAGCCAGTTGTTGATGAACCGAAAGCTGTTTGTCTTGGATCGGCAAGTGATGCAGTCAGATCTGTCATTAATTTGGACTCGGCAAAGTCGGTACGTCCATTGTAAAGTCCCCACCACGGGTTACTGAAAGCAGCCACAGTCCCAGGATACCTGATCGTAAAATTGTCGGCATTCGTAGATATGTAACCAGAAGGATCCTGAAAAGCATCCTTAAATTCCATTGCTCCGAATTCACTTGGGCCAGGATAAACTTTACTGGTACGCAGGGCAATCAGCATTCTTAAAGAATTCGCGAATTTGCGCCACTTTGCTACGTCACCATCGTAGATAATATCTCCTTGCACTTTGGCACCGCCTGGCTGAAGTTGAGCATTTGCAGCTTTTAGTTCTTTCACTAAATCTTTATAAATCGCTTCTTGCTTATCATACTTGGGAGAAAGATTTGCTGATCCTTGTAATGCTTCAAAATATGGAATATCACCCCATCTGTCGGTAATTGTCCAAAATATATAAGCCTTCATTATTCTGGCAGTAGCAATCTGATTTGCATTTGCTCCAAACTTGGCAGCGTTGCCTTTGGTCCCTTCATCAGTATTAATGTTGATTATATTTTGAAGATCCATCAGGCCACCTGCGAAGGTGCCGTCAAACTCTAATTGAGGCAACGCATACAGAGATACTTCTGTGTATTGGGTTTCTGAAAATTGCTGCGCATATAATCCTGGTCTTGTTTGGGCAGCAAGTCCGCCTAAGCCAGACAGGACGTTTGTAAGCAGTGCTGCAGGTGAGGGAACTGCTGTTCCATTTGGATTAACATTCGTATCTCCAAAATCTTTAATTTTTTTGCAACTGGTTGCCAGCAGCATTGTGGCAATAGCAACTATGATAAAATTTATTTTTATTCTCATGTTAATGCATTTAATAATCAAATTTTAGAAACCAAGTCGTAGGTTAAATCCAAATGAACGTGTACCCGGGAATTGGCCGTTCTCTCCGTACGTATTACTTATTTCCGAAGGATCAAAGTCTCTGGTAGTGGCATATATTAGCCACGGATTGCGAGCAACCAACGAGATAGAAGCGTTTTGCAGGTGTTTGCTGATATTCCCCCACTTTTGTAACGGCAATCTGTATCCCAGGCTTACCTCGCGCATCTTAACAAAAGTCAGATCGTACACGAAGTCGTCATAAACATTAGCGCTAACCATTGAATGGAAATAGGTTTGCGCATCCATGTAAACGTTAACAGGAGTTTTATTTTCAGTAACACCAGTCACTCTTACTCCACCACCATCAGCTACTGCATCGCGAATCGGATTGCCTTTATCATTTATTGTTGCAGTACGCGCTAACAGTCCGGAATAAGAACCCCACATATCAGAAAGCGAGAAAAATTTGCCTCCTTGCTGGAAGTCAATATTCACATTAAGGGTAAAGTTTTTATAAGTGATAGAGTTTTGTATTCCTCCGGTATAATCAGGAAGAACGCTGCCAAACTTTTTATTCTCTTCCTTCACAAAATTTCCAGATGCATCAACCACTGGAAAACCATCTATATATTTTTTCCCACCACCAATAAGCATCCCCCATTGCTGACCCACCTGGTGCACAACCAATGGAGTTGTGATACCCGTAAAATTTGCACCGCCTGATACCGCGATTTGGTCAATTCCAGGAGCTAATTCGACAACTTTATTATCTATTATTTTTGAAAAGGCAGCATTGATACTATAAGTGAAATTTGCAGACTTTATTGGACTGCCATTTAATTGCAAGTCAAATCCTGTTTGTGAAATCTTACCCGCATTTACAAGTGAAGAAGTAAAACCGCTTACCCCGTTAATCTGAACAGTTACAGGTGCGTTTGTGGTATTTGCATTGTAATAGGTAGCGCTAATGCCTAACCTGTTTTTAAGAAAGCGCAAATCCAAACCCATTTCAGCGGTTGTTCTTATTGCCCCTCTGATGTCTGGATTAATGATTTGGTTTGGAGTGCCCATTACAAAATTCCCATTGAACTGATCTGCTCCCACGCCATAGGCAAGCTCAAGTTGATAAGGAGTAATCGCCTGGGGAACCTCGCCCCAACTCGCCCTAAGTTTGCCAAAACTTAACCAGGGAACAGATTTTTTGATCAGATCGCTAAAGACAAAACTTGCTCCAAACGATTTTACAAAAATATCATTCGCATCTGCTGGCAAAGTTGAGAACCAATCATTTCTTAATGTGAATTCTCCAAATAAGAAATTTCTATATCCAATACTACCTCTTGTAAAGACAGCTCTTCTTTTTTCAAGTTGTCTAAAATTAACTTGTGCAATTGGATCGATTGAGTTATTCAACGAAAAATAATCCGGTATGTATAGCCCGTTTCTTGTATTGGCGTTTAATGAACTTTGTTTGATTGTGGTTATCTCGGCGCCTAACATAAAATCAATCTCAAAGTCATTGATCTTCTTATCATAGGTTGCTACAATTTCTGTTCGGTCATCATTGAAGAAACTCTGGCCTGTTGCATAGCCCGCTCTCTGGCCGGTTTGGGTAGCACTTGTTTCTAAAATGTAATAGGTTTTGGCTTCGCTGGTAGTGACTACATAATTTTTACGAAAGGCACCCCTGATCTTGATATCACTATTCAACTTATAAGTCAGGTTAATATCACCGAATAGACGATCGCGGCGTGATAAATTTTCGACGATTATCGAAGTAGCTGAACATATTATACCAGTAGTTGCCTTTGTAGAAAGCGCCCGGATCTGCAGGATTATAGCTTGAAGGATTTGCATGGTTCCAGCTTGCCAGGGTTCCTACCGGAGATTTAAAATCTCTTAGATCTTCAAGGATATTCATATCAAGGTTTCTATGAAACCATTGGTTGAATGATCCTGTTGATTGGTTGGAATACGCATCGTTATTTTCAGCCTGGGAGGTTTGAGTTACATAAGTAAGATTGGTTCCAATTACAAAATGTTCGCCCAGATCTACAGAAGCATTAGTGGCAAGAGTGTTTCTTTTAAGCCATGAATTAGGTATTAATCCTTTCACATCAACATTGGTGAAGGAAAATCGAGAATTGAAATTTTCTCCTGCCAATCCCAAACTGATGTTGTTATTCAGCGTTACTCCGGTATTGTAAAAATCTCTTCCATTATCCGGTCTTGAAGTCAGCTTGGCTGTAGTTCCGGAATATTTTGAACCAGGATACCAGGAATACCAGGGAATATATTCCTGTCCAACCATCCGGGGACCCCAACTTGCATCATCAGTATAATCATGATAGAATTTTTCATCCAGGGTTTTCCACTCGTCAGGCATTCCAGGCTTCCAGGTGAATTGTATTAAGTTCCCAACACCGCCACCAGCATAAACATTTTGGTAATTGGGCAAAATATAAAGTCGGTCCCATTGCGCACCGGAATTGATGTCTATACCCAAACCCTTTTGTCCTCTCTTAGCTCTTTTGGTTGTTATTACAATAACACCGCTTGCTGCCTGAGGACCATATATTGCAGCTCCGCTAGGACCATTCAATACCGTTAGATCTTCAATGTCATCGGGATTAATATCAGCTGAAGAGGTAACGGTGCCATCAACAACATAAAGAAGGGTTGATCCCCCCAGGGATGCTTCACCACGTAAACGAACATTCGCGTCGCGACCTAAAGCCGCAGTTGATTGCCCCCTCACCTGGATACCTGCAACCTTACCTGCCAGTGCATTATTAAGATTGGTTTGACGAATAGTTGTTAGTTGTTCATTGGAAATTACCTGAGCATTTGAAACTGTGCCCCTTTGCTGTTTGCGGGAATTATAACCCGCAGAAACCAGGACTTCAGTCAAATCAGCGATTTGAGTAGTAAGTGTGGTATTTACAACCGAACCTTCACCAACGATCACTTCCCGTTGCGCGAAGCCATTGCTTGAAATAATAAAAACATCGCCGGTTTTGGCGCCGATAGAAAAAGTTCCATCTGCTTTAGCTGAGGTTCCAACAGTAGTACCTTTTATGGTGATCGTCGCAAATGGAATCGCCGATCCTGCCTCATTGGTAATTTTGCCCGTTATGAGCCTTGTTTGTGAAAAGGCCAGTACGGTACATAACATCAGACATGTTAAGATTAGAATTTTCGACATGTGCAATTTTTTAATGATTGTTAATTCTGGTTGTTGCAAATTATTATAACACACAATCGCATCTTTTTGAAAAGGACTAACAGAAACTTTGTTGGACATACTCCCCTTTTTGTAGATGAACACAGGGATTTAAAAGGACGAAATGAAGATTTCGAGGACAGATAGAGTTCCCGAAAAATAATTTGACGACTATATTTGAGCAAAATGTTAATGCGGGATATAAGTCTCTGTTCAATTCATGGAAGCAAAATGGCTTGCTATTGCATAACCGATGGCCATGGCATTTGCTTTTTTGGACGGGATATATTCTATTCCGTTTCTTGGTATACTATATTACCGTAACAATATTACCCGAAAATTTTCCTGGAGTACATGTTGCTTTCGGAAATCCTGTTTGTTGTTACTACCTATTTTACAATTTGGCTATACCGAAAATTATTTGCCAATAAGAAAATATTTATTCTATTTCCTGATTGGTACAGCCGCCTGGATACTTTATTTGTGTAGCAGAACACTTTTTCAGATTTATTATTTAAGAAGCGAAAGGGGATTCCAGGGAAATCCGTTCGCAGATATCTTTATTAGCAACCTCACCTTTATTATTGTTTGCTTTTTATTTATTACAGCCTGCAAATATTTTAAAGATGGATACATCACACAGCAGTTTGAAACACAAAAAAAACAAGAGCAATTAATAGCGGAAGTCAATAATCTAAAGTCTCAGATAGCGCCACATTTTCTATTCAATACACTTAATAATCTTTATGGACTTGCAGTAGAAAAGTCAGATAAATTACCAGATCTGATGTTGCGCCTGTCCGATTTACTCAGGCATTCTTTATACGAAACACAAAAACCTCTGGTTCCTCTGGACGAAGAAATAAAAATCCTGAAAAGCTATATTCAGCTTGAAAGTGTACGACTGGAAGATGATTTAAAATTAGAGTTCCATAATACAGTTCCTGAAGAAACACCATATCAAATTGCTCCGCTGATTTTAATTGTATTTATGGAAAATGCCTTTAAGCATGCGAAGCTTATAAAAACCGGAGCGGTGGATATTTTCATCAAAACAACGCTTGAAGACAATTGGTTTAGTTTAACCATAAAGAATAATTATAATCAGGAGAAAAAGAGCTCACCAAATGGGATTGGTTTAACAAACGTAAAGCGAAGACTGGAAGTGCTTTACCCAAATCAGCAACATCAACTTGCAAATTACCCAGGACGAAATTTTTTATACTGTCAATTTGCGATTGCAATTGGTAAATGGATAAAACAAAATGCAATAATGGAGAGTGGGAAATACAATTGCCTGGTTGTGGATGATGAACCCATTGCACGCAAGATCATTATTAATTATATAGAGCAAATGCCAATACTGGCATTGGCGGCAGAAAGTATAAATGCATTGAATGCCATAGATTATTTAAGAACTCATCATAATATTAATATCATTTTTTTGGATATTAATATGCCCAATCTTTCTGGTTTGCAATTATTGAAAATTGTCGCAGCCACAACAGCCCATCATTTTTACAACTGCTTATGCAGAATTTGCGGTTGAAAGTTATGATTTCAATGCTATTGACTATCTCTTAAAGCCTTTTTCATTTGAACGATTTACGAAAGCAGTATACAAGGCGGTGGACGTTATTACAAACTCACACAAAACCGGAAATGAAATTGGCAATGAAAAAAGGCAGGTTTTTTATATAAAATCGGATGGAAAGAATTATCCTGTTTTCTTGGATGATATTCTGTATTGCGAGGCGATGAAAAACTATACGATGGTCATATTAAAAAACGATCAGAAATTAATGCCCCTTATATCGCTATCAAAATTTGAAGCATTGTTGTCTGAGGCGGGTGGAGAATTTATACAAACACATCGATCCTTTATGATTTCCAAAAGTCATATTACTGCCATAACTCCCAATACTGTAATTATCGATAAGTTTGAAATTCCGATCGGAGTCCAATTCAAAGAAAATTTTTTTAAGGCAATAGGAATGAAGGATAGCGGGTAAAAAATGCGGTTTGATTGTTTAAGAGTTTGAGTTCGATAGTTTGCCCACCATTACACGAATTTTATCGAATTACACGAAATACTCTTCTGCGAAAGCTATGGTGGTTGAAAAAAGTTTGAAGATTAAGATTTAACCGCAAAGGAACAAAGACGCAAGGGAGCGCCAGGGTTCTTGCAAAACTTTGTGTCCTGGAGCCTTGGCGGTAAATCAGAATTCGTGTAATAATGAGTTTGTGCTTGAGCCTAGCGGTGAAGTAGTTTGAAAGTTGGAAATCCTCACGATCCTTGGCGTCCTTGCGTCTTTGCGGTTAAACTTTCTTTTAAACATAGCACCATCCACTCAGGTTTTAAAATCAATCCCATATTCCTCTACAATTAATAGGAAAGCTTTAAATTGCCTAACCAGGAGAAAGTCATTTTTTTTTGCTTTTAAAACCGTGTTTATGCAGAACGATAATTCCAAATCAAGAAGAAAATTCTTACAACAAATAGGCGCAACAACTCTGGCTGCGGCAGCATCCCCTTTATCATCCCTGGCGGCCAAGGAAAAGGCAGAAAATCGGATCCTGCATTATGAGAGAAAGATTTCTTCCAATGATAAAATTCGGCTCGGGGTTATTGGATATGGTGTTCAAGGACATTTTGATCTAACTACTGCGCTCAGAGTGCCTGGGGTAGAATTGGCGGGGATCTGCGACCTGTACACCGGCAGGCTTGAAAATGCGAAGGAAAAGTTCGGCAATGAACTTTACACTACGAGAAACTACAAGGAACTTTTGGATAGAAAAGATATTGACGCTGTTATTGTAGCGACCACCGATTGCTGGCATGCTCGAATAACTTTAGACGCATTGGCAAAAGGCAAACATGTCTATCTCGAAAAGCCAATGGTTTATAAGATCAGTGAAGGCTACGATGTAATGAAGGCGAGCAAAAAGTTTGGTAAAGTGTTGCAGGTGGGCAGTCAGAGAGTAAGCAGCATAGGTTATGCAAAGGCAAAAGAATTATTGGCAGCAGGTGAAATAGGTAAGCTCAATATGGTCAATGCTGTGTACGACAGGCAAAGCTCAATTGGCGCCTGGCAGTATACGATCCCAAAAGATGCAAATCCCACGACGATCGATTGGGATAAGTTTATTGAAGTCACAGCAAAAATGCCTTTTGATGCTAAGAAATTCTTTTGGTGGAGGGCTTTCAAGGAGGTCGGTACGGGTGTAGCCGGAGACTTGTTTATTCATTTGTTGAGCGGCTCTCATTTCATTACCAATTCTAAAGGGCCAGAAAGTATTTTCAGCACAGGTCAAATCAGTTATTGGAAAGACGGTCGCAACCTGCCTGATGTTATGTCCGGCGTGATGCAGTACCCAGACAGCAATGAACACCCAGCGTATCAGTTGACCTTGCAGGTGAACTTCGTAAGTGGCACAGGAGGTCAGGAAATCATACGTTTGGTTGGATCTGAAGGTGCCATAGAAATCAATGGAAACAATCTAAACGTCAGGCATAGCATTATGCCAGAGGCGCCGGGCTTTGGCGGGTATGACTCCCTATTTACTTTTTCAAAAAGCATGCAGGCAGAAATGCAAAAGGATTACGATGCAAAGTGGACTGCAGACCAAAGAAAAAGAAAGGTAAAACAAGACATCGTGTTTAAGGCACCTCCTGAGTATAGTGATCATTTGGATCATTTTACCAACTTCTTTGACGCCGTTAGAACAGGTAAAAAAGTTGTTGAAGATGCAGAATTCGGATTCAGGGCGGCAGCTCCTGCCTTGTCGTGCAATGAAAGCTATTTAACCAAAAAAATTGTGCGCTGGGATCCGGTGCAAATGAAATTAAAATAACGATTAGCTGGTTGGGTTTAGAAGATGGTTTTCAGATTCCTGGAAACTTCACATGCGGTAAGAAGTTTATCTTGTCTTGTAATATTTTTTCTCTTCCAATAGAGACGAATTTATTTTTCCCCGACATGCCCGATTAAATTCCAAATGTGCCTGTCTTAACTTTTCCAGCTCGCTTGTAATAAGCAATAACAACTCCACTAGGTGTTACAACACTTTCAGTTAATGTAAATGCTGCTGGGATCGGTCCCTTTTCAAAAAGCTTTTTTCCCTTACCTAAAGTCAAGGGGTGAATTTTAAGTCTTAGTTCATCCACAAGATCATTCTTAAGTAGCAACTGCACGAGCTTACTGCTACCCCAAACCTGGATGTCAGCGCCTTTGGATTCTTTTACTTTTTTGATATCCCCCACATTTCTTATGACTTCTGAGTTTTTCCACCCGGTAACTATCTTGTCCGACTTTTTCATCTTTTTGGAGAACACGTATTTTGCGCCTTCATTAATCCCCGGCCAAAAGTCTCCATGTTCTGGCCAGTAGTTGGCCCAAATCTCAAATGTTTTTCTGCCCAAAAGATAATCTGCAGGTTGCAGCTCTTTCTGCACAACCTTCTCATAGGCTTCGTCAGAATAGGGTTCTACCCAACCACCATATTTGAAACCGCCTGATGTATCTTCTTTAGGTCCGCCTGGTGCCTGCATGACTCCGTCCAATGAGATCATTGATAGGACAATTATTTTTCTCATGATGTTTACCTCCCTTATAGTGTATGCTGATAAAACCTAATTTATTCCGTTCTCAAACTGTTTACTGGGTTTGCAATTGCTGCTTTTATTGCCTGGTAAGAAACTGTGATCAAGGCAATCAAACATGCCATTATTCCTCCAAGGGCAAAAACCCACCATGGGATGTTGATGTGATAAGCATATTCCTGCAACCATTTGCTTGCCCCCCACCAGGCTATAGGGAAAGCAATCACATTTGCAATCAAAACTAGTTTTAAAAAGTCTTTCGACAATAATGAAGTGAGATTGAAAACCGTTGCTCCTAAAACTTTTCGCACACCTATTTCCTTTATTCTTTGTTCTGCGGAATAAGTTGCCAATCCAAAAAGACCTAAACACGCAATGAAAATGGTTGCGAATGCAGCCCAGATAAGAATAGTTTGCCTGCGGTCGTCTTCAATGTAAAACAAGGCAAGCTGGTCGTTCAAAAAATGATATTCAAATGGATCGCCTTTGTCATTGTTGACCATAACTTCTTTTAACTGATCCAATGTTCCCTTAATGTCTGTCGCGGTTATGCGTACAGAATAATAGTCAATCACATGAATGGGGTTTTGATTGTACGCCACCACCAAGGGTTTTATCTTGTTCCGCAACGATTGAAAATGAAAATCTTTTACAATGCCAATTACTCTTGGTTTGAATGGGGTATTGTCATCGTTCACCGGCACAAACGCTCCGTCACCATTCCATGAGAGAGCGGGAATCTCAACTGTCTGTCCAGACGCTTCCGTTATCCCCAGCAATTTTGCTGCTGTTTCATTCATTATTACAGCAGCCGAGTCGGAAGGAGAATCAAAATTTCTACCTTGCAACAGCCTTATTTCAAAAGTCTTTAAAAAGTCTTTGTCGGCACCAATCAGGTAAGAGACCTTGGATTCATTTGTGCTTCCAGTGTTTTTTACCCTAATTGTTACGATTGATTTCCATTCACGAGGCACTCTAGATGTTACAGACACATTTTTTACCGCAGATATCTTAGCCATTTCAGTTTTAACTGCCTGGAAATTGCTTCTTGCTTTTCCTGTGTTAACATCAATCACAACCAAAAGGTCTTTATTGAAGCCTAAATCAGTATTGTTCAGAAAATTTACCTGCATAAAGAGGATCATCGTTGCAATAATCATTACAATTGAAATTGTAAATTGAAAAACAACCAATCCTCTTCTTAGCGATAAACCTTTTTTGTCTTGAAGCTTGAAGTTTTTCATCAATAAAACAGATTTAAAACGGGATAGCATTAATGCAGGGTAGCTACCGGATAATAAACCCGTGATCAGTACAAACCCAATGGCATAAAACCAGACACGATAATCGGTAGAGAGACCAAACGAAAGTTGCTTATTGGTAAACTGATTAAATGCAGGTAGCAACAAGTTGACAACTAGCAGCGACAGCAGGAATGAAACTAGTGTCACAAGTAATGACTCGAATAAAAACTGCCTGATCAAATTTTTTTGCAAGGCACCAATTGCTTTACGAACACCAATCTCTTTCGAGCGGCCGGAGGCTCTCGCAGTAGTAAGGTTTATATAATTGATGCCAGCGATCAGCAGCAGGAAGAAAGCGATAAAAGAAAAGATTTTAATATAGAACATGCTCCCCTTTACTATGGGATCCACATTCGAATTTCTCGCGCCATCCACAATATTTTCTGAATCGAGATGTATATTTTTTAAAGGCTGCAAAGCAAAGGAAAAAGTAGTGCCAGCCGGCGGTGTAAAATTATCATGCACCAGTTTCGACATTTGGCCGGCAACATTTTTTGCATCAGAATTTGGTTTCAAAAGTGCATAGACCGAAAAATTTTCTGATAGCCAATCATTTGTTGCTAATGATCTATAGAAGTCGGTATTTTTAAAAGAGGCGTCCGATAAAACGGAACTAAAATCAAAGCTTGAATTTTTTGGATGATTTTTTAAAACACCAGTAATCTTTAATGGTGATTCCATGAAACTGAATTGCAGCGTTTTTCCAATCACATCAATTTTGTTGAACAACCTCATCGCCAAGTCTTGCGTGATGACAATGGAATTAGGTGCTATGAGCGCTGATTTTTTATCAGCACGAATAAAGGAGAAATCAAAAATTTCAAAAAAATGTTCATCAGCAACAGTTACCGTTTCCTGGAAAAAATTTTCAGGATTTTCAGGATTAAGAATGTTTGCCCTTCCCATTCTTTGAACACGGGTTGTGCTTTCAACTCCAGGAATTTTTTTCTTTGACTCTTCAGCCAGCTTGTAGCTTGCGCCGGCAATAATGGTTGATTCACCATTCACTTTTTTATGCTCAATCACCCGGTAAATTCTATCCCCCTGGCTATGCTGGTCATCGTATGTCAGTTCATCAAAAAGGTAGAGTCCAATTAATAAAAAGCAGCTTAAGCCAAACGTAAGTCCGGCAATATTGAGAGTAGTGTATAACTTATTTCTGAAAAGTGTTCTAACAGCGGTTTTGAAATAATTTTTAAACATAAAAATGAGTTATGATTTCATGTTTTGATGGATAGCTCACGATCGGATACTGTATGTGTTTTTGATTTGATAAAAATATGCCTAAACAATTGGAATCTGTCCATATTCCAGTTGGATGCTCCCCCATCTTGGCACTAATATCACTACTTCCCAATGCAAAGGTGTGTCCTCTTTTGAAAGTCAATGTTTGACGGATGCGGGGAACAATATGGTAGAAAAGGGAAGTCAAGCAGGACTTTTCCGAATATTAAATATTCTATTTCTCCAAAATCATTTCTCTTCTCGAATAATCAAGAATCACCCGGAAATTACGCAGTATCCCATTGCCGATTGAACCCGCCATATCTTCTCGGGTAAGCACACCACCACTTGCCTGGGAGAAAAGAGTAACTGGTTTATTTATCGTGGATTTCCCGATTTGAAGACCGTCCAGAATTCCAATCATCGATCCGGAGGTGCCGCCGAAACCACAGAGGGATATCTCTTTCGAATCAGCAGGAGGAATTAACCTATGTTGTTTAATAAATGATGTAGTCAGGATTAGGCCGGTCATAGAACCGCAGTCCACCATGAATCTTCCAGGGATAGATAGGGAATCGGAAACCTGTACCGCCGCCTTAGCATAAATATGATTATCGCTGTATTCTAAAGGAATGCGTTCTCCCTTCCCTGTATACCGGAATAAACCCGGTTCATATAAAGTCAGTATTTTTTTTTGAAAATCGATTTCAACAACAAAACGGCGAAAGAACTTATCTCCCAACACGGCGTCAATCGACTGGATGATTTTTTTCGCTCTTTCAACGGATTAATGTTTCCATTTTTTTCAACCGAAATTTGGGCGGCACAGTCTTCTACTTCGTCCAATGAAATCACCGGCACAATTTTCTCAACATATCTCAATGCACCCACCTTAAATGTTGCCGAGTCAGTCAATTGAACCCGTGAGGTATTATTGCCGGTACCCTCTGTGTTTCCATATGGTATTGTTTTGATTTTCCCTTTAGTTGCCAGGCGCTCGCTAATAATAGTACCCGCTCCACAGTCAAGCAGGATCCATGCAGGCAGTGAATCATTGATTACGCCCTGGAAATAGATATGATTATTGTTAAGCTGAAATGAAATTTTTATTCCCTTCTCCTGCGAAAGGGCGGGAATTGAAAATAAAAATGTAGCTACGACCAACGCATGTTTGAACATACACTAAAGCTAAGGAATTGATGGAGGCAGCTCAAGGTCGCTCTCGCGAAAGAGCCCAGGAGTTCAATTGTTAAACCATTCATACTATCCTTTCAGCTCGCTTCTAGGTTCAAGATATTCAGCAAGCTTTTCTAGAGTTGATAAGGTTCCTGCTTCATTGTCTTTTAGGTCAATTCCTTTGGGAATGTTATTAAAGACAAAAGTCACTCTTGTTCCCATCTCAATTTGCTCCAGCTTAATTTCCATAATCATTTCACCAGAAAAAGCAGCGTCTTCAGAATCAAATTGGACTGACTCAATTATTTTGGTATGAGGATGCAATTCAACAAATTTGGCAGAGAACTTATCTTCTTTCTCGCTTGTCTTTCCTTTCATTTTCATTTCTCCTTCGGGATAGGACAAAGTCATTTGATATCCGCCTCCAACTCTGGGTTCAAATTGACTGATCTTGGCAGTCATTTCACCAGGCGCTTGAAAAAATTCCAGGGCTGAGGGAGTTAGAAAAGCATCATAAACCTCTTTAGAAGTTGCTTTAATATCTCTAAAATTCGTTGTTGATCGTGACATAATAATAAATGATATAAAAGATATTAATCTTAACTGACTTTCAGTGTGTAATTGCGTTCTTTGAGATACTTCTCCACCTAAGTTTTTGGAACGCAGAGGAGCGCAGAGAATTCGCAAAGGGAGGTAAAAAGAATTCCTCCCGCGCCATATGATGCTGTTGCCCTTTCAGCAGTTATCTTATCACTTCACTAACAAGAATTATGGGAGTCGCATTAGTATAATTCGCGAAGTCGGCTCTTAGAGCCTCTCTGTTCGGAGTAATTGCTGCCTGATAATCCTTAAGGTTCTTTACATAGAAAGTTCCAATAGCCATATAAGGCAATGGCTGGTTAGGAATACCACTTGCAAGTCCTTTTTCAATGGTATATTTTACCAGGTTGGAACCTAAGAATGCCGCTACCATTGGCATATGCTTAGTTTCATAATACTCCATGTTGAAGGTCTTGCCTTCTGCAAAAGGGTACATGACAGAAACTTTAATCAATCCTTTTTCTGCCACACCCGAACTCTGCCCTACAGAATCCTGACCAAACAAAGAAAAGCATGTTACCAGAAGAATCGATGAAATGATGAGCCTTGATTTCATATGTGTTTTTGGTTTTCTATTTGGATGGAATATGATTTTTGATTGAAAGTTACTTTTTTATCCATTTGGGTAGGATTTCAGCAAATGTAATAGGTGTCTCGCATTTCAGTACCTGGTCGCATATTTCAATTGTTACCTGTACATTTTTCTGGCTTCCGGCTAGCTCCCTGGGGAATAAGTTGTACCAGGGTTGCATCAAAGTGTAAAAAGCCACTATTACTAAATTACCACAGCCTCCACTCCTCCGTCAAGCGAGACCATTATCAATCTCAAAACCATCCAGGTGAACGGTCTCATGTATCTAGTCTACCATCTCTAGCCTTTCAAGAGCATCTACAAATCCACCTTATTAAAATTCAACTTGATAATGCTTTGTGCTGCAATTAAAATTAATAGGTAACAAGATTATGTTGCGACCACTTACTCAACAAAAACCAATACACCCAGGCAATAAACAATGCTTGCAGAGGAATTCGAAACCATAGGTAACTACTTCCTGGACCATCTAAGGTTCCTGTTTCAATGTTTACCCCTTTAATTGCGGCAATAATGTTTGCTGGTAATAACAAGACAAAAAATAGAATTAAGAAATAGGCAGTGACTGTTCTCGTAGCAGGTATCAGTAAGCCTATGGCGGCTAAAATTTCTATTAAGCCGGTGAGATAGACTATTAGCTCTTTTCCAGGTAGAAAAGATGGAAGCATCATAACCATCCCTTTCGAAAAACGGAAATGTCCAATCGAAGTAAAAAGCAGCATTACGGTCATGGCTATTATCCCCGAGAGAACAAAATCCCATTTGCCTTTTATTAATTTGATTGTTAGCACAGAAATCACAAATGCAAGGAGTAAAACAATCAGTGGCTTCATATTTTATACTATCAAACAGGAAGAAAATAGCGCTTCCTGAACGCTTTTCAATATTACTTTTTATCCATTTGGCTAGAATTTCAGCAAGTGTAATAGGTGTCTCGCATTTCAGTACCTGGTCGCATACTTCAATTGTTACCTGTAAATTTTGTGGCTTCCGGTTAGCTCCCTGGTGAATAAGTTGTACCAGAGTTGCAGCCAAACCTAAAAAGCCATTTAACTTGGTTGGTTTTCTTAAAACAAAGCCAGGCTATCAATCCGAGCAGCAATTGGGCAACAAATTGGCAACAAGAAAAATGAAACAAAGACAAAAAAGAACAAAAACATTTCAAATTAAAAAACAGTGTTCGTCAACGATTTCCTGTCGAAACGACTTGCTCCTTCCCCAGTGGCAACCCGGATATTAAATGCCGTCGTAGCCAGTACAGCCAGGTTTTTCCAATGAGGCGTTAACGATGGAGTGTTGGAGATGATCTCGATGAACTGGGCACTGTTGTATGTTCGGTTCATTGTTCAGCATTTGAGATGTTCACCACTATTTATGAGTTATTTTATATAAGGAACCCGGCTGTTCACCGGGCTCTCTGCGTTTTGATCTTAGCGTGCTTTTTTCTTTGGATCCGCTTTCTTCTGTGCTGAGCTTTTCTTTTTTGTAGGCTTATTCTTCCTGGGTTCAGCATTCTTTTTCGGCATACAATTAAATTTTAGGTTAGTGAATTATTTACTTATGGCTGCAGGGTATTCTCTTCCCGTTTTTTCATGTTGTCCCCATAAGTAAACAAAGATATGCCTTCTTAGTTCCCGGTTGTCCTGAGTTATCTACTTGCCGATACAATATTTCTTCACCCCGGACCCTCAATTCATAAAACAAACCGGGCAACAAATCGGCAACGTGAAAAGCAAAGAAAAGGCAAACAAAACAAAATCTCCTGATTGATATTAAAGTCGATTAAGGAATAGAGGCTGTCGCATCCAGCTTCATATGCTTTGACCACTGGCGGACGCTGTTAGCGAAACAAGAACTTTATGTAACAACTGTATCACTACTCAATAAGGGTTTTTATTGGCAGGCAGCAGCAATACAAAGCGTTTCTGAAGCCCCGGCCAGCGCTCGTTTCATTTCGTAACAGGATAATTGTTTTTCGACTACAAATCCCAGTAAATTTTCGATGAGAGAATTAAGGGAACATTGAATCAAGAGTCGATCGAGAACTTCATAAAGGTTAGGGATTATTTGATGCATCATAAAATTTAATTTTGTAAGAATTAAAAGTCATAGAGCAATTAGACGGGCCACTTAACTCTCATAAAAACTTGCAAAATGTTTAATGTGCTTAAGAAGTAAAAAAAATTTAGAAATGAAGATAACTTCCCCCTTGATTCCATTTGTATTGATGCTTTTTGGTTGTTCTAGCGGAAAAGTAGAAATCACCAATGAATATATCATCAATGAAAACTGGAGTAAACAAAATGAAGAGGCATTTGCTAATTCCATAACAATAGACAAAATGAAAGTTAAAAAAGATAGCATCATTGACCCTTTCTCAGATTTAGATCAAGGTGAGATATTGCGTAAGCTGGAAAAAGATCCTTCGTTTATGCACTATGCAAACGTGAAAATTTCTAAATGGGAAGGCTATAAGAATAAGAAGATATATTTTAATAGAAATAATGGATTCTATTGGGGAAGCAAAAGCCGATTTAATAGTGATGATACTACAACAACCATAGGCAATTTGAAGCCAATTAGTTGGTATAGATTCACTGATTTAGGAGCAATTGCCCAAATTTATGTTTATGTGGACAGTACAAATAAAGTGCATCGTTTTGATGTCAATTTAGCAAACTATTAAAAGGTATTCAGGAAGAAATTTGTTGATAAATGGACATAACCACATTTGAATTCAAGCGAGCGAACAAAATATTCAATAACGAGTGAAACTGGGATCAATAAAGGGAGCCCTAAAGAAAACCAAAATCCTAATTTATATAATCTCTTTCGAAACGCTTCACTATTGTCTTTGTTATGACGTTTGTCAATCAACGGACCCAGATTATAGAGGAGATTTGCGACAAGCATCAAAAGCAAGTAAGCCATGCCCTGAAAAAACATAGTGAACAAAGTAATTTCAAAATCCTTGTCGTATGGAACAATCAGAAGCTCGCCAAGTATAGCATAGGCAAGAAAAGCTGTAAATCCAGAAATTATTAATCCTGTGTTATACCTTATTCGCTTCTTAGCCCACCATTGATTGATAGTTTGGCTGTTCTCAACTATTTTTTCACTATTAATCTCACTTTCAAAACGACCACCACTTGCAGGCGAATAAAACTTAGCGAAAAGTCCTACAATAGCTATAAGTATAACAATAAGTAAAATGATAAACATTTGTTCTATTCAAATTTCGCTATTCAAGTTGTTACCGTTCTTCATGAGCAGGTGGTCACTTAAACGTTACCGCAAATAAATATAAGCCATCTCCCGAGCCGTCTCTGAACTCAACGAAATGAATATAAATGAAGAACCATTCCTTTATTGAGTTGAATATTATCTAAGTCTACTTCCCAATACAAAACTTCCCCAAAAAAAAATCCAATTAAAGCTACATTCTTGATGACACCACGAAAATCAAATATGTTATTTTTCAAAAATCATTTCTCTTCTCATCAGCAGGAGGAGTTAACCGATGTTGTTTAATAAATGATGTAACCAGGATTAGGCTGGTCATAGAAACGCATTCCACCATGAAACTTCCCGGGAAACATAGAGCATCTGAAACGTTATTAAGCCCTTTGTATAAATATGGAGTGAATGGGTTGTACACCTACTAATCATTTTGGGCGTTTTTTTTAAAAAACCGATCTAGAACATTTCGGCCCCCTACTGAAATCACCTTCTCAGATATTGCCTCCACAAGCCTTCCATCAAAATGTTGTACATCATCCATTTTAATCCCATGTTCAATTTGTCTGGGATATAATAATATGAAGCTAATCTCTGAGAAATAATTTATAAGGTAATATGGCAATTTTTCCAGGGAAGACTGGTAGGATATGTGCCCCTTCCGTGAGGAAACCATTACGAAAAGGTCGTCTTTCTTTATTTCGCGCGAAAAGATTAAAAAATCTTCCCAATTACTGAATTCATGATAATTGATCTTAGGCAGATTTTGAATTAGCTGTTGCTGATCTTTTAATTCAATAATTGTATCGCTAGTCGCATAAAATTCGATAACCAAACCTCCTTCTTTTGCGATCGTGCATAACTTGGAAAACCAATGCGTATATCCCGGCTCAAGTTCGGCTTTTGGAGTTACGGCAATTACCATTTTTTTTAAGGTATTGAAAGGTTGAATTGATTTATAAATAAAGACGGTTTCCAGGACACGCTTCAGAATATGTTCTGTTGTACCGCCCAAAAATTCTTTGGGATTAGCATTTTGATGAAGGCCAATGACCACGTCGGTAATATTCTGTTCCATAATAGTGTAGATGATCCCATTACCGGTATTCATGTCGAACCTTGTCAGAGGAATAATAGAGTGGCCGGTTGCAGCAGCGTGCACTGTAGCCTTTTCCATCATCTTTTTTCCCGTTATTCTTGCCTTTCCATCATCGCTTTCATCACTTATAATATTCAATGCAACAACCGGAATCGTACTGTATTTTGGTTTTAGCATCAGGCCAAGATCAACCAGCTCATTGACTGTTTCAGGATATGCAAGCGAGATCAGGATTTTTTGCTGGCCGTCACTTACAACTGATTTGTTTTCTTCTATCAAAGCAAGTTGCTGGGATGCTTTTTCAACTATGAAAGAACTGATGGTGCAGGTTACAAGTATCATGAGGATTGTTCCGTTCAAAACATCTTCATTCAAAAGCCTTATCGGTTCGGCATCAGGTGTTTCGCCAATGATAATGTTATAACCTACCAATACTACTGCTAATGTAGCGCCTACCCTCGCAGTACTTAGCCCATAGATCATCTTCCTCTCATCGGCAGACAACCGAAAGCTTTTTTGGGTGAACCAGGCCGCTATGTATTTTGACAATAGGGCGAGTATAATCATGACTGCTGCGACCGTAAGAGCACCCCATCCCTTAAATAGGACGCTGAAGTCAACCAGCATGCCCACGCTGATAAGGAAAAAAGGAATAAAGAAAGCATTGCCGACAAAATCGATACGGTTCATAAGCGCCGAAGAATGGGGAATGAATCTGTTTAAAGAAAGCCCAGACAAGAAAGCACCAATAATTGCTTCAAGGCCCGCCACCTCTGCAAGGAAAGCACCAAGGAAAACCATAGCCAGAACAAATATGTATTGTGATATATTGTCGTCGAAGCTTTTAAAGAACCACCGGGCAATAATGGGAAGCACAAAGAAAATAATACTACCAAGAATTAGTGTAGCTATTACTAGTCTCGTCCAGAATGCCGAACCAATTTCTCCCTTTGTCATACCTGTTACGGTCGCAAGCACAAGAAGTGCCAGAATATCTGTAATGATTGTTCCTCCAATAGTTAATGTAACAGACCTAATGCGGGAAATGCCGTATTTGCTTGCAATAGGATATGCAAGTAGCGTATGTGAAGCGAACATACTGGCCAGCAATAAAGAAGATGGCAGACTAAATCTTAGGAGATAAAAAGCAGTAAAGGTCCCAAGTATCATGGGAAAGATAAAAGTAAACAAACCAAAAACAAGACTCTTGACCTGATTTTTTTTAAATTCTTCAAGGTCTATTTCCAATCCCGCAGTGAACATGATATAAAGCAGCCCCACTGTGCCGAATAAGACCATGCTGCTGTCTCTTAACAATAGGTTCAAGCCATAAGGTCCGATAATGACACCTGAAATGATAAGACCAATGAGATGTGGAATTCTTAGCTTGTTAAATATGATGGGGGCGAACAAAATAATGAACAGCACTAATGAAAATATCACGACAGGATTTTTCAGCGGCAAACTCAAATTAAAATCGCTTAATAATATCATATACCAAAGGGGCGTTCATTATTGTTTATCCATTTCCATTGTATAAGTGATCTTGCAATCGTTTTCACGCACGATTTCTCTGGCTCCTTCTAATCTACTTTCATTAGCAATATGTAGCCGCGCCACAATTTTAGCCGCAGGTTGGGCGGGCGTTCTTTCCACTTCGGCAACCAGTTCTAGTGTGTTCCCAGTGTATAATCCAGTGTAAACCCTTATCACTTGGTCGCCACTCATCGCTTTGGCAATAAAACTATTTCCCTCATTTGTGATTTCCCATTGCTCCGTTTTCGTATCACCTACTGCAGATCCCGAGCATGAAGTTTCGGTACAAACCATTTTAACCGCCCACCTGCCAAGAAGTGTGGAATCAATTGCTGATGTGGAATCTTTTCGAAGTGTGCTGTCCAACTTTATTTCTCTGGCAATAAGTTCTTCTTCTTTAAGTTGAAGAGTTTTATCTCTCAAGATCAATTGCTGCTCTTTCTGATCTAGCATGTCTTGTTTTTGTTGCAATTCCTTTTCTTTCCTATCCAGGTTGCAACTATTAAGGATAAGAAGTAATAAGACAACTAAAAAAAATGAAACAGTTTTCATGAATTAAGGTTGAGTAATAACGCTAGCTATTTTCAATATTAATTGATAGACCAAAGTGAAAATAGAACTAAAAGTACTCCATCCTTGAAAGCAAGCACAGTCAAAGTAACCTAATAAAGTCATAATATTCACTTGCATATAATTCTAATCATAATCTAATATTATTTTAATACCTGACTATACTTGTGGCTGTAAATTACATCTTGTAAACAATCCAAATGAATAACAAAAGACTTTTTGTAATCGCTAACAGGTTGCCAATTTCCATTACTGGTGAAAAAGAAGAAGCAAGAATTAATCCTTCTTCCGGAGGACTGGTCAGTGCAATTAGCAGTTATTTACAAAATAGAGATAATAAGTTTAGCGAAGTCTTTTGGGCTGGTATGCCCGCCTGCAGTCATGCAACCTGGAACGAAGCAATAAACCACTTGCAGGAAAGTCCTTATACATATTTGCCTGTCATAGTAAATAAGGAGCAGTACGAGAAATATTATAATGGATTCTCCAACTCCGTTCTTTGGCCTCTTTTCCATTATTTTCCATCATTTGCTGAATACAATTCCGACAATTATGAAAACTACCTGCTGGTAAATGAACACTTTGCGGAAATACTCTTACGTCATGTGAGACCGGGTGATACTGTGTGGATCCACGACTACCACTTATTACCCCTGGCACAAATGCTGAGGAACTCGATGCCTGATCTTACTATTGGCTTATTTCTGCATATACCTTTTCCCTCTTTTGAAATATTCCGCATGTTACCGAAGTTATGGCAGGAGCAATTGATTAAGGGAATGCTGGGAGCTGACCTTATTGGCTTTCATACTATTGATTATGCATCACATTTTCTGCAAAGCGTTCAAATGATATTAGGTATTGATAACGACAGGCATATTCTACGGCATAATAACCGACTTGTAAAAGTTGATGTTTTTCCTATCAGCATCGACTACGACCAATTCAATAAAGCGTACGATAAAGAAGAAGTAAGTTGCATGCGAAGATCAATGCTTGAGAAAATGGCTGGTCAACAGATTATTTTTTCAGTAGATCGGCTGGACTATACGAAAGGGGTGCAAAATAGGTTAAGATCTTACGAGTTATTTTTAAAACAGAATCCATCTTATCTAAACAAGGTGGTTTTTTTTCTCACAATTGTTCCGTCCAGAGATACGATTTTGAAATATGTGGAGAGAAAACGCATGATCGAAGAAATGGTCAGTCAAATTAATGGAAGGCTCGGAAATCTTCAATGGCAACCCATTATCTACCATTACAACTCACTCCAGTTTGACGAGATGCTCGCACTCTACACATCTTGCAATCTTGCACTGATCACACCACTCCGCGATGGCATGAACCTGGTCGCCAAAGAATTTGTTGCAAGCCGAAAAGATAAAAAAGGCGTATTAATAATCAGCGAAATGGCAGGCGCTGCAAGAGAGTTGACAGATGCATTAACAATTAATCCTAATGATATTTCTGAAATGGCACAAAAGATTAAGGAGGGTTTGGAAATGGAGACCGCAGAGCAATCATACAGACTGGAAAATATGCAGAGGCGAATATCGAATTATGATGTGCAGACCTGGGCCGATGATTTTATGAGTGAACTTGGAAGTATCAAACAAAAGCAAAACACTTTTCAAATACAATTTTTGGATGATCATTCAAAAAGAGAACTACTTGACAACTATAGGAATTCAGAAAAGCGGTTGCTGTTATTGGATTATGACGGAACACTGGTACCTTTTGTATCTGATCCCGAGCATGCCATACCCAGCAAAGAATTGCTCAAACTGCTGTCAGGTATGGGAGCAAAAGAGGAAAATAATATTTTGCTCATCAGTGGAAGAAGCAGCTCATGGCTCGAAAAATATTTTGGCCGGCTCCCGGTAAATCTTATTGCAGAACATGGTGCCCGTTCCAAATGGAAAAACTCCGAATGGACTACAGAAATCCAAACACACAGCGAATGGAAGGGACAGATTCACCAGATCATGGAAATGTATGTACGTCGCTGCGCCCACAGTTTTATCGAGGAAAAGGATTTTTCTATTGTATGGCATTATCGGGATTCAGATTCAGCGCAAGGAAAATTAAGATCTCTTGAATTGAATTCAGAGCTTAATGATTATATCCACAACAGACATTTACAAGTAATATCTGGAAGCAAAATAATTGAAGTCAGAAATAGTGGCATTGACAAGGGAACGGCCATAAGGAAAGTGCTTTCCAGGGAACAATATGATTTCATTTTTGCTGTTGGTGACGACCGTACCGATGAAGATATGTTCAGACTACTAATGAGCAAACCGAATTGCTTTTCAATTAAAGTGGGTAGCGAAGCATCATTTGCAAAATATAACCTTCATAACCCTCAAATGGTGGTATCGTTGCTGGAGGCAATGAATCAACTAAACAATAGTGTTTTGCCATATAGCTACAAACAAGTCTAATTTGCAAAATTCGGCTGAGTCAAGTGTTTCAAACGTCTAAATTTGAAAAGACTGCATAAAGAAACATAGAATTTGTGAGGCAATACTATTGTGGCCTTTCCATATACCGATCATCTGACATTTTGAGTATGATACCTTTGATCAATGGGATAACATCTTTTCTTATTGTACTGATATTCCGGGAGAACATCTATTTCCACGACAAACCTGCTAAATCTTTATTCAACAGAAAGCAGGGCTTCAGCTACGGTTGCATTCGCCTTCAGGAACCAATCAAGTGGACAAAGCATTTCTTAAGGAAATGATAAAAAATGGCCAGATAAAGAGATAAGGTCAGCCATGAACAGGAACAGCAGAAAATGGTTAATGTTAAAGGTATATTGAATTCATTTTTTTAATGCATATCCGATGGAAAATATTTGGGATAAAGTTTTTTTAAGCAATACTATAAAAGACTGGGCCGTTTCGCTGGTCATCATATTTGCTTCTCTAGGTGTTCTACGCTTTTTTCAATCGGTTATTATAAAGAAAATCAGAAGCCTGACCTTGAGAACTAAAAGTACATTGGATGATTTTATAATTGCTACCATACAGTCTTCAGTAATGCCTCTGTTATACTTCCTGGTTGTATACTTCGGACTGAAGTATATCAACATGCCACAAGGAGCAAGCGAAGTGGCTCATGTGGCTTTAATGCTGGTGAACTGCTTTTTTGTTTTGCGAATCATTACTTCATTTATCCGCTATACTTTTAAGCAGGCCTTATCTAAGAAGGAAGGGAACGAGCAACGCGAAAAGCAGGCAAAAGGAATTCTCCTCATTATCCAGGCAGCAATCTGGCTTGCAGGTCTGTTATTTCTGATTGACAACCTGGGATATGATATAACGACCCTGGTAGCTGGATTAGGTATAGGGGGCATCGCCATTGCGTTGGCAGCGCAGGCCATTTTGGGTGACCTGTTCAGTTATCTAGTAATATTTTTTGATAGGCCTTTTGAAATTGGTGATTTTATTATTGTAGAGGATAAGATGGGGACCATAGAATATATTGGTATTAAGACTACCCGCATCCGTACTTTAGGCGGGGAACAACTGGTCTGTTCCAATACTGACCTTACCAATTCTCGCGTACACAATTATAAACGGATGCAAGAAAGAAGAATAGTGTTTTCCTTTGGAGTGGTATATGACACACCGCCATCTAGGCTTAAGATCATTCCCCAGTCAATTAAGAAAATCATCGAAAGCCTTGACAATACCCGTTTTGATCGTGCCCATTTTCAATCTTTTGGAGATTTCAGTCTAAACTTTGAAGTTGTTTATTATGTACTCTCCCCGGACTATAATATTTATATGGATAAGCAACAAAACATTAATCTGCAACTCTTCGAGTTCTTTCAGCATGAAAAGATTGAATTTGCGTATCCGACGCAAACTGTTCTGATAAATAAATTGGAGCATAGCAGCGTATGAATTTTGATACAGAGTCATGGGATTGATTTTTTCTGCCCATCATCTTTTATTTGAAAGAAAAAATAAGTATTCCGGCATCGGACAATTAGTCTAAGCCATCATTTCATACATTTTTCTGCGCAGCGTTTGCATGCTTCAGCACAGTGCTTATAATGATTGAATGAATGTTTGGTGCATTCGCTTCTACAAGTCTCGCATGTATTTGCACTGTATACTCTAATATACCCGTATCGTCCAACTCGAATCATACATTACACAAAGGTGGAACCATTCGGGGATTATTGGGGAGATCGCTCATATATCCTAACATCAATTTGCATCAAAAATGTTTTAGGGGAAACTCTGAATGATAATATAGCTTAGTGCGCCGGCCAGATATCCGGCAATAGCAATCCAGGAAATGTTTTTCAGATACCAAAAGAAATCGACCTTAGCTATTCCCATGACTGCAACGCCTGCTGCAGATCCAATGATCAGTGCACTTCCGCCTGTTCCGGTGCAGAAAGCTAAAAATTCCCAGAAGTAATGATCCGTTGGATACTGTTCCAGTGAATACATTCCTTGAGAAGCTGCAACTAGTGGCACATTGTCAACAATTGCGGAAAGAAAGCCTATGACTAAAACAATTACGTTGATATTTCCTATGTTCGCATTCAGCCATTGAGCTACACCGGTTAAAACTCCTGTCGCCTGCAAAGCTCCAATACTCAGCAATATTCCGAGAAAGAAGAGAATGCTGGGAGAATCTATTTTACGCAAAGCATGTGCTGGTGACAATTTATACCGTTCGGTACTTTCCTTGTTGGCTCCTATTAGTTCTGTTATGACCCACATGATGCCTAGTCCGATAAGAATTCCCATATATGGAGGTAAATGAGTGAGGGTCTTAAAAATCGGAACGCAGATCAAGAAAAATACCCCAGACAGAAAAATGATCAATTGCCTGCGCTGATCAGAGGGCGTTGTCAAGGAAGTATCATTACTCCCTCTTGAAAAAGTACCCTTCATGCGGATAGATAATAATAGCAAGGGAACGAGGAGGCATATCAGGCTGGGAAGCAGAAGCTTTACAATAATATTCCCGGCAGTGATCTGTCCGCCAAGCCAAAGCATGGTGGTGGTCACATCTCCAATAGGAGACCATGCTCCACCAGCATTGGAGGCAATGACAATCATCCCTACATAGTAAAGCCTGTCTTTAGGATCTCGTACAATCTTTTGTACAAGTGAGGTCATTACAATTGCTGTGGTAAGATTGTCCAGAATAGGAGAAAGAAAAAAGGTCAAAAGAGAAATAATCCAAAGAAGTTTTCTCTTACTTGTTGTTTGTATCCGTTTAGTAATGATCTGAAAACCGTCATGGGCATCAATAATTTCAACTATAGTCATTGCACCCATCAGGAAAAACAAAATTCCTGAGTATTCTCCGAGACCTTCTGTGAGCTGCTCCGTAATATGCTTCTTATCCTCGGAAAAAAATATATAGACTGTCCAGCAAAGCACCCCGGTAATTAGAGCTGGTGCGGCTTTATTTATATGTGTGTTGTGTTCAAATGCAATTGCAAGATATCCGATCACAAAAATGATGACTATTAATCCGATCATGTCCTTTTCTTTGAAAGTTCACAAAAAAAAATTTGTCCATAGTAAAGATAGCGACATGAAAAGACCTAAGCTAAAGCCGGAGAACCCAGTTTTTTGATGGTCAGTATTGGAAATTTGCAGCAATTAAGTATTTTCTGAGTATGTGGACCTAAAAAAACTGACTTGGAAACAGCGTCCAGGCTGGATGTAAGAACGATCATTTCCGGTGAGAATTTCTGTGAAAATTGTATTACATCCTCTGCAATTGACAAACTCTGCCCCCAGGAAGTATTTACTTTAACTGTATCCATATCCAACTGATCCTTTATTTCGTTAACTATTCTATCAAGAACATTTGTCTCTCTATCCACCCTGAGGTAAGACAAACCTAATACTTCTATTACTGTATTAGCGGAAAAAAAGTTGCAGGCAATATCAAATCGTGTCAGGGCTCCAGGGAGAGGACGAAGTGGAAAAAGTATCTTCCCGAATGACGTTATCTTTTTTTTGGGAATAGTAAGAACTGGACATCTTGAGTATTTAATAATATTGTAAGCATTACTGCCCATGAAGCTGTCCCTGGTTCCTGAAGCTCCATGAGTTCCTGTGACAATCAAATCACTTCTTTCTAATATGGAGGTCTTTATAACAGTTTCAACTACATTGCCTTTCTTTTGGATCATTTCAGGCGCAATGTCATTTGCATGCCTGATGGCGTTAACCAAAGCGGACATTACTTCCTGACTAGCCTTACTGAAGTCGTAATTTGATTCTCTATACTCCTCGATAAATGGCGGTTCTGCCACATTTATTATTTGAATCTTGGCCTGGTGTCTTTTGGCGAGATCCACGGCGGTATAAACGGCATTCAATGAGGATTCACTTAAATCGAGGCAAACTAATATTTTCTTTATTGCGTAAGAACTCATTTCACGTTTTTAGATTTTGGGGGAAGTGACGAGGTTTTATTTGATGTTTCGGATTTACTTCTAAGCACCTTATTTAATTCGATATTTACTGACATAATTGAATCATTTTGTATAATTAATGCGCGGTTCTGTACCTGGTATTTTTTCTTTTGTGAATAAAGACAACCCGATACTATAGTCAGAATTATGACTATTGAAATGAAAAAGATGGAAATGTATGACCTCGAAAAATGGGGCTTCATGATGCTGCAAATTGCAAAATCTCTATTAAGCCTGGGTCAATTGACCATTAGAATACGATTAGAATTAGGCTTAGTGTAGAGAGGCTGCAGCTGGTAACCTTACGATAAACTCCGTGCCCTTGCCGATTTCAGATTGTACTTCAATTGAACCTTTGTGAAGCCTGACAATACGGTCAGCCAGAGAAAGGCCAAGGCCAAAGCCTTCAGTTGACACATTCTCTTCAACCCGGTAAAATGGCTGGAAGATATTTTTTACCTCTGATTCAATAATTCCTTTGCCCTTATCGCTGATTATTATTCTGATTTCACTATTAATCACCGTCAGTAGCATAGAGGCGTAATTATCCTCGGAATATTTGCAAGCGTTCGTAACAATATTCTTAAGAGCAGTAAATAAAAGAATTTCATTTCCAAAAACCAACAAATTTTCCTCGCTTTCAGGTAGTTCTCCAAACATTACATGCACAGAATATTTTGCATTAATCTTGATCACATCAGCAGGTAATCGGAGGACGATCTCATCGACACGTACCAAATTTATTTCTAAACCCCCCGGATTCCCTGAAGCTTTTGCGAATTCCAATAGAGTTTGGGTAAGCGCAATCATATTCTTTACGTCCTGGTAGATTGATTGCATAACATTCCTGTAATCACCAGCTTCTCTTTCTCTTTGCAATGACACTTCTAATTGACTCGAAATGGACGTCAACGGGGTCGAAAGCTCATGCGATGCATTTGAAATAAATCTTCTTTGCAAATCAAAACTTTCCTGAAGGCGGTTTAATAAGCGGTTAAAGGTGTTTGTTAGATAATACCACTCGTCTTTGGTTTTGCCCGTTTTAATTCGCCTTGTCAGATTTTGTGCCGAAATTTCCTCAACATCGATAGCAATTTTCCTGATCGGATGTAATAATCGGGCTGAAAAAATATATCCCGTTATTGAGATAAATGCAATTCCCGCTAAAAAACTGATCAGGAGTATATTGCGCAATATGCGAAGGCTTTCTTTTCCATCCGTGTCTTCAGCAGCAGATATTGCAACCATTCTAATGTTATTGTCTGAATAATGGTATGCTACAACCTCCTTATCACCAGAGAAAAAGAATTTAGAACCATTTACCCTGGAGTCGTCCAATATTTCCTCATCTATCGTTAGTGTGTCGCCCGGCAGATCACTATAGCTGTATATCTTGTTGTTTTGATAATCGTAGACTTCAACGATCTTATTCCTTAGGGCTATAGTCGTAAGCGAATCAATCCTTTGAATCAATCGACGGTCAAATGTTTCTCGTTGACCAAGAAATCTTGCAGTAGTAATGGCGCGGTTAGTTAATCTAACTCTTATTGTATTTAGCCTGGCGGTATATGAAAAATAATAAATGCCAACGCATACTAATCCAAGAATAACAGTTGAAAGCAAAACAAATATCATGGTAATTCTTAAACGGACTGGCATAACTAGCTTTTATCTCGAAGGATGTAGCCCATTCCGACCTGTGTATGGATCAGTTTTTGGTCAAACTTCTTATCAATTTTATTGCGGACATAATTGATATATACGTCAATTACATTAGTGTTAGTATCAAAATCAATATCCCAAACATTAATAGCTAAGTCAGCGCGGGAAACCACCCGGTTTTTATTTCGTAATAAGTATTCCAAAAGTTGAAACTCCTTTGCAGTGAGATTGATCACCTCGTTTCCTCGCTTTACTTGTTTGCTATCCAGATTCATTTCAAGATCTGCGATCCTTAAAATGTTGCCAGTTGGTATGTCTTGTATAGTTAATCGTCTTAAAAGGACTCTTATTTTCATGAGGAGTTCCTTAAATTCAAATGGTTTAATGATATAGTCGTCTGCCCCAGCATCATATCCTTCCACTTTGTCATTTAGAGAGCTGAGTGCCGTAAGCATTATTATTGGTATTCGTGGATCTGTTGATCGTATAATCTTGCACAATTCATACCCATTAATCCCAGGTAAATTGATGTCCAACACAACTACATTAAAATGGTGAGCCTCATAGAGCCTCAAGCCGATTTTTCCGTCATAAGCCACTTCTACATTAAACCCATTTTCATTAAGTCCCAATTTAAGTGTGTCAGCAATTTTTTGCTCGTCCTCCACAATTAATATACTTTTCTCCTCCATTTTTATCCTTTAACTGGCAAAGATTACAATTTGAAACTAATTGCTTATTAAAAAACGATATTTAAAAAGAGAATATATAACTATTCTAATAAGTTTTTAATCTCACTTGATTACAGCTCAATAGTTTAGATTTACGTTTGGCTTATTGTAACCCTGTACGATCGATACCATGTTACGCAAGAAATTATCAAAATTCTTGGAAACACATTATCTTTTTCATTTGGCAGATATTCGCTTTTCTCCTTTCATTATAAGTTATTTTATGTAGTTAGCATTACTTAATGCAAAACAAACCATTTAGATTATCAGTTTTCGAAGAGTAAATCCATTGTTTAAAAGTTTACCCTGGGACAATGACGCAGGTATAATGCTGGCCACCAAGATATTTTGTATAATCACCAATACTGCCATTGTGCGTATTTGTTAAGATTTGCATGTATTTTTAGAGTGTGCGTCATGCACTCGAAAGAATCAAATCATTCTAAGAAAGTGGCAGATAATATAGGCGACGAAAATTTCGATAATCAGGCAAATGCACAGCCCAAAAATTCTTCCAACGAAGCTATCCCTACGAAGAAGACTGACGCCATTAACCAAGTTCCAGAAACTGAAAATATGGAAGTACATAAGCATCCTCATCATGTGACACACAAAAAAAAATGGGGAGAATACTTGTTGGAATTTTTAATGCTATTTCTGGCAGTTTTTCTCGGTTTTATTGCTGAAAACCAAAGAGAACATATTGTGGAGCATCAGCGGGAAAAAAAGTTTGCGAGACGACTGCTGTCCGATCTTCGGCAGGATTCGCTATTCTTTGAATCCAGGATTCAGCTGCTTGTAAAACGGCAACAAGCCCATGAGCAGTTTATGACTATTATGACCAATCCGGCAGGAGTCTACAGACTCGGCAGTAAACAGGGGATTTGTTCGAATTCTTTTGCTGACCCGAACGAGTAATGACTTTACCACAGCAACATACAACCAGATGAAAACTTCGGGAGCTTACGTTATATTGACAATGACGATCTTACAACATCGTTGCAGACAGTATTATGACGTTCTTTTGGCAAAAATTTCCCGCGATTCTGAAGGGGTGATAAATTCTTTACGGACTATATTATTTCTTATATGACTAAACACTTTCGATTCCAGGACTTCAAGCCAGCGGGATGGCTCATTTCATCATATAAAACTCCTTAACCGATCAGCTGAATCAGACCAGGAGTTGATCAATATTATGGGTGTATGGTCCTCCAACTGCGATACTCAGCTCGATTTGCAAAGGCCAGCCCAGAAACAAATGTTAGAGCTGATTAATCTGATCAAGAAAGAATATCATTTGCAGTAAACTAAGACATTACTAACGTGCGACTTGGCTATGTTCCCGACCCTTGAAAGTAGAATTTGTCTATTAAGTATTGAAACTAAATTGATTGCCTAATCATGTTGCAATATTGGGTACGAATAGGGACTTTTTCTACCTCCTTTTGATATTCCAGAATGGCATATATCGACATACAGGACCAAAATAAGCCAAACCGTTTTAAATCGGACTCACTCCAACTCGGTATCGAAACTAATTATTCAAGAATTGCAATAATTTTTTGGGAGGGATAGTCAGATTCTAGAGTTCTTGAAACATTTGACGGAAGGTTGATATTGATAATAGGTAAGTCTACTTCCCAATACAGAATATAGCTATTAAGTATGACGCATTGATTATGAATAATTTAAGGCAGCGGTTGTCTTGAGAAGGTACAAATGGGGAACAAATAATCATATCGACTACCATAAATATCCTATTTAGAGCGTATTGAACATTTCGGTAATTTTTCCAAGTTCCAAATTGATTAAAAACAAATTGCTCTGCCAAGAATGACAGAGCCTTAAACCTTATCCTATAAAATAAAAAATACAAGATATTGAAAATTATAAAGTAATTGTATATGATTTGTCTCGTCGCTAGGCCGCAAAAAATTTTGGGATTTTGCTCAACACCTTGGGCTGGAGCTGTACTGATGAGTTACAGCCCCTGGCAATGTCAATGCGAAAAGGTTTTAAACGTTGGTGTGAAAATGTAATTTAAGGGGTGCAAATAGGGAACAAAATTGTAAATATTCTAATATCCCTTTCATCAATCATGTCTTAAAAAAACAAAAGCTACCGAAGTGGGTTTTCGTGTACCGTTTCATTGCCTTATTCTTAAATGCCATTAGCCTCGATGGTTGATGCCAGCGCAATTGTTGTTATGATAAGCCCAGCTGCAATTTTTTCGTAAATTGCTTATAACTATGGAGCCTAATTATAGACACCAATGCTTAATTTATGATGGGCCTCCCTCCCATAAACTTCCAATCTTGGCTGCTATCATAAAGAATAAAATAAATGAGGGTTATCGGTGCCTATATCTTAACAGTGCTCCAATGGTCGCAGGAATACGTTCGACCCTTGCTTCTATGAGTATTGACGTTGCCTCCGAAATTGCTAAAGGACGCTTGATACTGTCCTCTGATCCAGTATCATTAGACGGCGAGTTCGATAGCAAATTGATGTTGGAAAAACTGGAAAGATTTTTAAATCAGGCTATAAACGACGGCTATAATGGACTGTGGGCCTCTGGAGACATGACGTGGGAATTTGGACCCCGCAAAGATTTTTCAAAATTGCTTGAATATGAATCCGGGCTTGAAGAAATGTTTATCGAAAGAAAAGAACTGTGTGGTGTTTGTCAGTATCACCGTGATACATTACCGGAGGATGTAGTACGCCAAGGTCTGCTAATACATGCCAACATTGTTATAAACGAAACGTGGGCCCAAATAAATCCGCACTATATGAAATCTTCTTGGCCTCTTGATTCGGCGACACGTCAAAAAATAGATAAGACTTTAGCTGGACTTTCAGAAAAAACGGTGAATAGAGAAAGATTACATTGAAAGTTATTTGATTAAATATTAAACAATTGAACATGCATCAACATCCGATTACACTATGTGGTGAAGTGCTGTCAGGCCCGCTACACATTTGTGCTTTTTTCGATTCCCGGGATGAGCAATATGAAATATTGTTGCCTTGGTTAAAAGAAGGTTTGAATAACAAGGAAACAGTTTTATCTATTTTAGAGTGCGATATGCATAGCGATCATTGTTCAAGAATGGTGAAGGCAGATATTCAGATAGAGGAACACTTGGTAAACGGTCAACTAAAGGTTGCTGCGAGCGAAGACACTTATCTTGATGGAGGCGCATTCGCAGCAGAACGAATGTTCAATTTAGTTGAACAGGCAGTAATCGATGCGCAAAATGGCCCCCATGGCAGGTTGAGAGCTTATGGTGAAATGCAATGGGCATTGAAAAATCTTCCGGGTACTGATGAATTGATGGAATATGAAGCGCGCCTAAATTTACTTACGCCAAAATATGACTGCAACATATTGTGCGTTTACGATATTAATAAATTCAGTGGAAGAGCAGTGGCCGATATTTTGGCCACTCATTCTCATGTCATTATGAACAAAAGAATTCATAAGAATCCTCATTTCATAGAGCCTATTGAATTATTAAACACTTTATTACAGCGACCGAAAAGGGCCCTATCTGCCAAGTCTATTTCGTAAATGCGTAAACAACTTGAAGAATTCCTTACCTGAATCTTTTGAAGTTCATACCCAAGCAGAAGCGTCGAAGTTGAATTAAATCAATGATTGGTCGAAGCATATTTTGATATAATAGATTTTCAATGTCTTTTTAAATTCAGTAAACGTGCTAGTTTTAATGAAATAAAAGGTCGCCACATTTTTATAGGATTGTTCAATGGTTTCTTTTCTCACGGGATGTTAAATACACGATAACAGGAGTTTCTTTCCAGGATTGTACCTCTCTGAGCGCCTTCAAACATTCAATGCCATTTTCTCCTGGCATGTTTAAATCTAAAAAAAGTAAATCTGGTGCTGGCGATTGCTGAGATTCAGAAAATGTTGGAGGAGGAAGAAGAAAAACAGCTTTAAATGGACGATGCAAGTTGCGAATTCTCAATTGATTAAAAAGCCACAAAAAAGATTGTCTCGGTTAGAACGTAGATCGTGACTCAAAAACACTTTTTATATCGCCTATCAGCATACGAGAACTAATAGGATTCTATTGATATGGATTTATTATTTTTGCTTCAACTATGCGAATTCCTATTACCATCCTGGCTGTAGATAATGATGTCGAGGACTTAGAATTGATCGAGGACACCATAGCCGATTTAGAACCCGCCGCCAATTTTAAGAAAATCACAGACGCCAATAAAGTCTTGAGTTTTCTTGACAGCCTCAACGATACGGATTTGCCTTGTCTAATTATCTTGGATTATAACATGCCAGAAATAAATGGCGCAGAAATCACAAAATCCTTATGTGAAATTGAGAGGTATAAAGATATACCGAAGATAATTTTGAGCACATCAGGTGCTTCTTTACACATTGAAGAATGCCTTAAAAATGGAGCAACAAAATATTTTGTCAAGCCCAATAATCTTTCGGATATGAAGCGGATCGCTTTACAAATGCTGACATATTGTAATTAAAGGGGCTGCCTATAAAATGGGGAAATAAATATCAAATGTTGCACCCTCTCCAACATCTCCGCGTGCCAAAATAACTCCTTTATGGTTCTGAACTATTCGTTTGCAAATCGCAAGGCCAATCCCGGAGCCTGAGGCTGAAGTTTGATTATTTAATCTTTGAAAAATATCAAATATCTTATCAGCATATTTTTGGTCAAACCCTATTCCATTATCTTTTACGGAAATTTTGTACCATGGCTTGCCCATGAAGCCCTTGTTATTACTTTCGGGAACATGCCTTATGATCGCACATGAAATTGTAATCAATGCACTACGTTGTGCATGTTTGTATTTGAGTGCGTTATCAATCAAATTCGCCATTAATTGTTTAATTAGAAATGGAACTCCCGAAATAATTGGCAAATCATTAAATTCAATTTTCGCCTGACTTTCTGTAATATCATCGCGGCGATCTTCAATAATCTCTTTAATTACTTTTGTTAAATCAACTTCTTCATAATTGCCGGCGCTTACAGTTGTTCTTGAGTAATTAAGTAAATCATCTATCAATTGGGTCAATCGATTCGTTGCCGCAATACTTCGATTAAAATAGGTCGTTGCTTTTTCACTAAGCTTAGAATGGCCATCATTCAATATCGCCGAATTATATATTTGTATCTTTCTGAGAGGTTCTTTCATATCATGGGATGCCGCATAAGCAAACTGTTCTAATTCCTCGTTTTGAAACTTCAATTGATTGCTATAGTCCATGAGCCTATCTTCCGCAACTTTTCTAACAGTTAAGTCTCTGGTGACTTTACTAAATCCAATAACATTTTGATTCGTGTCATGAAGTGCTGTTAGCACTGTGCTTGCCCAAAACTTTGTGCCATCTTTTCTTCGTCTCCAGCCTTCATGTATGGCTTTTCCCTCCTGTTTCGCTTCGTTTAAAAGCTTTATAGGAAGATTAACTTCCACATCTTCAGGTAAATAAAACTTTTTAAAGCTTTCCCCCACAATTTCTTCTTCTTTATATCCCTTTATTTTTTCAGCACCTTTATTCCAGTTTTGAATAATACCATTATTATCCAGTAAAATAATAGCGTAATCCTCAACTTCATCTATCATTCTGTGGTATCGTTCTTCACTTGCTTTCAACTCCTGGTTTTTCATTTTTAGGTCAAGTACCTTCTCTTCAACTTTCTTTTCCAGCGTGCTTGCTAACTGGCGATATGTTTGCTCACTTTCGCGTAAAGCATATTCCGTTTGCTTGATATCAGTAATATCTATGAGCATATTAATGGCGCCAATCATTTTTCCCGTGGAATCATGAATTGGCTTAGGATGCGGTGCAACATTCCTAATACCTCCATCTGGCCGTACAACTAATATTTCCTCGCCATAAATGGGTCTTTGTTCCTGTAAGCAAATTGCCATTGGACATTCATCTAATGGAAGATTTGAGCCATCCGGCCTATATATTTTATAAGAACCGCACCAAAGATCCGATCCTATGTTGGGTTCTCTGCCCCAAAGTTCAGCGGCTGCCTTATTAAACATAGTAACTCTTCCGTCTGCATCAGTCATGTAAAGTGGGGCGTCCAAACTCTCGATCAGACTTTTATATCTCGACTCAGATTCCTTAAGTGCATTTAATAATTTTTTTTGTTCGGTTATGTCGATAGTAAAGCAACGGGTATGAATAAATTGATCTTGATTCCAAAACACATTAGAAGTTATTTGAACTGTCTTTATTGAACCGTCTTTACAGCGCAAATCAGCCTCATATTGATTGAGCGTTTCATTGTTACTTAACCGTTTTAAAATGTCATCAATCGTTTCTTGGTAAACGTGGAATTCAGAAAGACTATGGCCGATATATTCTTCTTCAGAATAACCAAGCATATCAAGTTCAGCTTTGTTTGCCCAAATAATAAAACCGTTAACATCGACCCAATGAAGGCCAATGGCTGCATTGTCGACATAATCCCGCAAATGCTTAGTCCGTAGCTCATCATCTTTGTCGAATTTTACAGCCTTTTTATCCGAATGCACTTTTCCAAGGTCGAATCTGGGATCAGGATTTTTCGAAATCATAGTTTAATTTATTGTCTTCCTTAAAATTAGGTAAAAAATTATTGCTCCATATAAGCTACTTCTTCAGCTCTTTTCATCAAATAATTCTAAACGTAAAGAGTGATTTATTTATGTTCAAACCTTGAAATTTAGGTGCATTATAAACCACTTTGCATTGCAATGAATTATCCTATTTCAAAATTGATAGGGTACAAATAGGGAACAAAAACAATCAACGATGTTATTTCATAAACAGTATACCAATTAATATCATAAACTATCTGCAACAAAACCGCGATAAGAACATCTCCAAACATTCAAGCAGGCCCATCGTTAGATATTATGAAGTGTCCATGTATTGATTTAGGTGTACTTGCTAATTATCGATTTGAGGGTTGTTATTAATTCCGCGTAGGTACTTGTCTTTGGTAAATAAAGCGTTGCACCTTCTGCATAAGACTTTTCTATAGAGGAGGTTCGAGTTGATGTAGAATATATGATAACAGGAGTTTCTTTCCAAGATTGTACCTTTCTGAGCGCCTTCAAACATTCAATGCCATTTTCTCCTGGCATGTTTAAATCTAAAAAAAGTAAATCTGGTGCTGGCGATGTAAGCAGGTATTTTAAAAATTCCTTTGAGCCTTCCAGGCATTGGACTAGCAAAGAGCTGTCAATTTCTTCACAAGCTTTAGTAAAAATAAATTGATCGTCCGGATCATCATCAACTAACATCATGTGAAGAAGAGTCATTCGGTTACTCTTTGTGGATGGGTTTATAAAGGTATGATTCGCCCACTAATTATTGAGGAAAGTATAACGCATCAAAGCACTAGTCGCGGGATGGTAGCTTTATCCGTTTGAAATTATCCTAACCTCTGAGGAACCAAATAAAAACCGCCTGCATAGCAGACGGTCAATAACATATTATTGAGGTGCAATCAAGGCCGTTACCCCAAAGAAACTGGAATTTGACAGGATTGGATGGGGTTTCTTAAGAGGAAATGGTACGAGTTTTCTAAAAAGGAATTGAACTTGTCACATTCAGAATTGGCGGCTTTTGAAGGGTTGGACAATTAGTTTAGGGTACTATATCAACGATCCTATACAAAGATTATTAATAAATTTTCGACGGAAAGTTTTTTCGGTGAATGATTGATTTTAACCGATGAACGTTTATAATTAATCGTAGAGTTAATCAGTCCTCAAATTATTCCATTTTTTTTGAGAATAATATTCTGGATATTTCGCATTGTTGCCTTTACAAGTTTAAATTTACTAGTGTCATGCTTTCTAACCGTGATCAATTCACGAAGCAGAGGGCCAAATATTCGACGCTTGCAAAGTTCCGTTATGACCCGTTGGACTGTATGCTATTCATGATCAATTTCCGGTGGTCCGTCAACGGACTGATGCATTTTCGGAAATGGTTTTTGCTTTAATATTATCCTTTATGGGCAAATATTTGGATGGACTGCTGAAATCAAGCTGTTTTTCTCTGGATGATCATAATCGAATTTTACAAGTATATGACCAGTTAAGACAGTTGTCTTCTACGGAAACTTCACTGATCCAGATAGAAGTTTTATTTTATGAAATGTTCACGTTGTTTAGACGGTATCCAGGTGTTTCAGAGGCAGAGTTGGCACTTTTCAATTTGAGCAGGTTAAAGGAAAATGAATACGCAAAGCTGCAAAATGGAAAAAAGGCCCCAAGTTATAGGACTGCTACCATTAGGAATTTCAAAAATTCTTTGAGAACTGTTTTGCGAAATGCTTTATTGTCTGATAACTCTACGCCCATCCCGTTCGATCCAAAAAAATAAAAAACGCCTGAAAATTCAGGCGCTTCGTAGAAATGGTGGGCAATTAATCTTTTTTACTGTTACGATCAGACTGTCCACCCTCTTGAGAACCTTTCCCGCTTTTTGAACTCATTTCTTTCTCGTCTCTGCCATTTCCTTGTTCCCTCGTAGAACTGTTACCACTCTTACTTCCACCTTGACTTCCACTTTGATTGCCACCGCGAGAACCACCTTGGTTGCCTCCGCGTCCTTTTGCATTTTCAGCCATATAATAGATTTTAGTAAAAGGTTTTATTAAAAAAATATGCCACGACTTCCTAATTTAAAATTGGAGCATAAATTAAAGCAAGCTTCTAAGATGTTTATTATTCTTCCTTCGAATATCATCTTTAAGAACACCAGCAAACAGATCACCCTTTCGTTTGAGTCTGCTTTGAATCGTATCAATGGTAAAATCATATCGATTTAATTTACTCTTCAATTCATTCCAGTCAAGCGGAGTGCTTACAGTAGGAGAATGATATGGGCGAACGCAATAGGGGGCAGCAAGAGTGTCAGCATAATCGTTCTGTCCGGCATCGATATACACCTTATCCTGTCGTTGACTTTTAGACACATTCACGGTACTTGTGTCTGGAACTAATTTATTAATTTCTACTGCAAGCTTAGACGCAATTATTCGCGATTCACTAAAGTTGATCTCACTGCAAGGGATATAAATATGCAGCCCCGTCTGACCACTCGTTTTAAGAAAGCCAGTTAATTTATATTTATCCAGAATTCGTTTTGCGGCTTTTGCGACGACTATTGCTTTTTGAAATCCTTCATCTTCTGCTTTTCTTAATTTTTCATTCTTGAGTCCGTCAGGAATGGTCGGATCGAGGTCCAGCCATACATAATTCGGCTCCTCGATATTCTGAACCCGTGAAGCCCAGGGATTAATATCTACACATCCAAGATCAACCATGTAAATTAAAGTCTCCTTGTTATTGCATACGAGATAATCAATCTGATCTCGTTTACCACGTTTCTTTAGTCGTCTTCTATCACTATATACAATAGCACATGTTGGTTGTCTGTCCTCCATATCTTTTATGAAAAGCTTTTTGGCGCCAACTGAGCCTAATTTAACAACCAATGATTGTGGATGATCTTGGATATAGGGCAAGATGATTTCTGAAATTTCGCTGTAGTACATAATAAGTTTGGCCTTTTGTACACCTTTCCATATTTCCCTGTCGAGATTGTGAACGCTGATTCTACAATTTTCCATCTCTAGTGCTTGCCACTCAGCATCTTTTTGTTCTTTATCTATATCCTTCCAATTGCTGTCTGCATTTAGATAATGAACTCTCTTTATTTCATGAATTGGTTTCCCATCTGGTTGTCCCTCCACTATATCTTTAGGTATTTCACGTACAACCTGTTTAGCTTTTTTGTCCTTGCGGAATCCAAGGAATGTTGCAGGTTTTCTAATTCTTCCGCTTTTTGTCCATGTGGCAAATTCAAAATTTGCGACCAATTGTGGCTTTACCCAATGTATGATCGCGCCCTTATCATCAAGAACCTTATTTACAAATGGCGATTTCTTTAATTCGAGGGCCTTTAATCGTTTCAAAATGGCAGGCATTTCTTTGTCCTTGTAACCTCCTCCTGAACGACCAATCCATTCCAATTTTCCTTTGTTATATGCGCCGAATAATAGAGATCGGAAAGACCGGCCACGCTCAGATTCTGCCCAACCGCCAATTACAAATTCTTGCCGTTTCCGAGTGGGAATTTTAAACCAATCCTTTCCACGTTCACCTGGTTTATAAATACTGTCTTTCTTTTTTGCGATTATTCCTTCAAGGTTTAAGTCGATAGCTTGCTTGAATAAAGCTGAACCGTCTTCGAAAGATTCACTGAATCGTAAGACATCGTTCCCTGCAATTAATTCTTTCAAAATCTCTTTTCTCTGGGTCAAAGAGAGAATTCTAAGATCATACCCATCCAGCCACAAAAGGTCAAATAGATAATAATATATAGGTGTATTATGACCGTTGAAGTTTTGCAATGCATCAAAATCAGGTAATCCTTGCTCATTTAATAATACAACTTCACCATCCAATACAACTTCGTGCTTGAGGGATTTCAAGGCTTCAGCTATAGGCGGATATTTCTTGGTATAATCCAGTGCGCTTCTTGAATCCATTCTGACTTTATCCTTCTTCACATAAGACAATATTCTATAGCCATCCCATTTGATTTCATATAGATAGTCGGGATTTTCAATTGGATCTTTTGTGAGTGTGCATAGCATGGGAGATATTGTGGAAGGCATTTTAGCCTTTCTCGCTTCCTTTGGTATTTTTACTGGGCGCTTAGAAGGTGTTTTATTTCCTGAAGCCTTTCTGTTACTACGCCACTCTTTCGCGGACGGATTGCCAGAGAGGGTTTCCAAAGTTTCACCTGATATCACCGATTTGTCTTTTTTTGTTACATCCGTTTTGTTAGCATACTTATCCTTCTCCTTTATTAGCAACCAAGCATTTTCCCCGCGACTCTCATTTTTTGTAAGCGAATAAGCACCTTTTAATTTTTGACCATGCAGGATCAAATTGATTTTACCACTATAGAATTGCTTAAGCAATAATTTTTCAGCCGCTCCTTTATCCGACGTGTTCTCGGTTGGCTCATAGATTCCGCGATCCCATATTATAACAGTACCCGCACCATAATTACCTTCGGGTATTATACCTTCAAAATTCTTGTAGTCGAACGGATGATCTTCGACCAGCATTGCAAGTCGCTTTACTGAAGGATCAGTCGAGGGTCCCTTCGGCACAGCCCAGCTCTTAAGCACCCCTTTAATTTCAAGTCTGAAATCGTAATGTAAATGGGAGGCTTGATGCTTTTGAATTACAAAAGCTAACTTATTATTAGTAGGCTCTCCGCCTGCTGGTTCGGGTGTTTTGTCCAGCGTTCGCTTATGTTTATATTTTTCCAGAGTCATAAGAGCTATGGAACTTCAAAAGAACTGCCATTGAAAAAGGGCGCCTTCGCACCCTTTTAAAAACTGTGTACACTCATTTTTTTCTTTGCAGAAATTCTTCCACTTTTTCGCGACTGTTTCCCACCTCCTTAATTGCTCGTTCAACCCCTTCTCTTGAAGCTCCAGTCTTTGCCATTACATAATTGATTTCCCATTCTTGTTCTCCAGATACCCGGTTACGGTCGCGACCGCCACGATCGTTTGTATTGTCTGGCATATAATAATAGTTTAGATAGAATCATTGTAAAAAAATATGCCAGGAGCAGCAAGTATTTATAGCCAGGTGTCTATGAATTGGCTTTGACCAGTCTACTCGCTTATCTGACCGTCCTGACAAAGGGCGGTTTTTGTTTTGCATAGATTTTGAATGTTTCGTGTTCTGGAATTTCTCTCCTGTAACCCAGTTTATTTTCTGAATTCAAAATGAACAGGGTTTATAACGACTATTAGACCAACGGCAGATATACTGAATTTGTCATTCTCCATCCCGTAAATATAAACGCAAGGAGTAATTGGCAATATTGTGTTTAGAAAGTACTGAAGTCTATTAGTAGCTTGAAAGTTAAACTAATGGCTGCGTCAATCTTTTCTTAGCGTAGAAACGAGCACTAAAAATGTTCTATTCCTGATTCAAAGCTGCAATGTGGGCTACCGGATTTCTTAATCAGAGATCGGTCGATATTTGTTTAATATTAGATATCAATTTTTCCTTAGTTCCTAAAAGTATTTGTTTTTGCAAAATAAAATGATGCCCCATCTCGCTTGCCCTTGGGGGATAGGCAGTCATAGGTATTGAGTAACCAGTAACATTTCCTTTCCTTCTCAAATTGCATGGTCAATCTGAAGATCAATTTCCGATGAAAGGAAAAGGCAACCATCTACGTTGTGGGACAACATGGACTATGATTGGAATGAGCAATCTCCTCTTGAAAGAAAATGCTCTGCCATGAATGGCAGAGCCTGTAAACCTTATCCTATGAAATTAAGAAAACAAGATATGTAAAGATGTGCGATTGCTGCTAACTATTCGTGATGGGACTAAAGTTTGCTTCTGCCCGTTATTTCCCTCTGAATTTCCTTCATCTCTGCTTTGAGCGTAGTAAGATTCTGAATATGTAGAAATGAGCTCCTGCTGTCTTTGCTGCCCGCAAAAAGAAGATCGTAATACGCTGCGGTCTTCACGCTAAGTAAATCAGCTAACTCCACAATAGTGAGTTTAGAGTAATCATCCATAAATAACGGCCTGCCTTTGAAAGAAGCTAAGCTACCCTTTTTCCACTCTCTTGGAAGATTTCTTTGGAGACTCTGAATTATTTTCTTTTGGAGTGACCGATATCTTTATCACATCCTTTGAAATTGCCATCCTCTATTATTAACTATTAAGTTCAAGATTTACAATAATTGTTGGACCTCTTCTGCAGGCTTGGAAAAAGACTATGAACTAATATAACTGAATCATTGGCTTTAGTACGTACTTTCTCTTATGTTTCATTTAGCTTCCATAACCAATAGCCATAATAGAGGTCATAGATAAGCCATAAAAAGTAAAGCGATGCCAATCCCGCAGAAATGAAATCATGTTCGAGTAAAATAATAATTAGTGACAATAATACAAGGGCGAAAGGATAAATAATCAAATAAAACCATTTCACAGAATGGTATTTAAAAATGATAAAGTTGCCCAATCCATTAAGGAACATGACAATGGCCAGCAGAATAATCGATGTAGAAATAACACCTACATGATTATCAAACTGTCTGTAAGCAACAATTCCAAATAATATGTAATAAACTGCTCCGACAAAATACCACACCTTCAAAGAAATTGAGTAACGAGGCTGGTGCAATTGCTCAAACCATGTTTTTCCACTCTTTGTGTACGATGCTGCCTCAATCAAAATTGAAAACAGGCACAATCCAAGTGTTTTGTATAAGGCTGGCCAATCCATTTGAAAGAATTAGTAGGTTAAATTTTGCATTCTTTGATACCTCACAGCGAATTTGTAACTTTTTGACAAAGGAATTTAGTCAATTCGAAGTCACTAATGCCACTATAAAGTTTAATTTTCATAGGCTGATTCTTACCTTCGACAACTATGGTTATTGCAGTTATTATCATTTTTTTTCTTGGGTATCTTGCCATTGCATTAGAACACCCCTTAAAACTCAATAAAGCGGCATCTGCACTGATAACAGGTGTACTGTGCTGGACAATTTACATTCTTCAAAGCAATTCTGCACATACTGTCAGCGAGGAGTTGCTGCATCATTTAGGAGAGATAGGCTCCATCCTTTTTTTTCTGCTGGGAGCCATGACTATTGTTGAATTAATAGACTCTCATAATGGATTTGACATTATTACCGAAAAGATAAATACCACCAGCAAAAGAAAATTGTTGCTAATAGTTGCTGTCCTCACATTTTTTCTTTCTGCCTTACTCGATAACCTTACGACGACTATTGTTATGGTTTCTCTTGCCAGAAAATTACTAAGTGAAAAAGAGGATCGACTTTGGTTCGCTGGGATGATTGTCATCGCCGCCAACGCCGGCGGTGCCTGGTCACTACTGGGTGATGTTACTACTACCATGCTCTGGATCGGGGGTCAAATAACAGCCCTAAATATTATTAAGGAACTAATACTGCCGAGCATAGCGGTTTGTCTTTTCCCAGCTTTGCTTATAGGGAATCGCTTCAAGGGAAAAAAAATTGATCCCGTTCAATTGCCTCCCCGAACCGTGAAAGAGAAATCAGACGGAAAGATTATCCTTCTAGCAGGAATAGGATTTTTAATTTTTGTTCCCATTTTTAAGACACTCACCCACCTTCCGCCTTTTATGGGAATGTTACTGGCATTAGGGTTGATGTGGGTGATAACGACTATTATTCACAAGGGAAAAGAAGCGGGAATTGCTCAAAAATATACAGTGACGCATGCCCTGCAAAAAGTAGACTCACCCAGTATTCTTTTTTTTCTCGGAATCCTTTTAGCAGTTTCTGCTTTGCAATCATTTGGTTTATTAAAAGAAATGGCAGATGGCCTTAATAGCACTTTCAAAAACGACTATCTAATTGGGTCGGCTCTTGGATTGCTGTCGGCTGTAGTAGATAACGTCCCGTTAGTAGCCGCTTCGCAAGGAATGTATGATCTCACTGTTTACCCAACCGATCACCCTTTTTGGGTATTCTTGGCCTTGACCACTGGGACCGGTGGAAGTGCTATCATCATTGGCTCGGCGGCCGGTGTGGCAGCAATGGGAATTGAGAAGATTGATTTCATGTGGTATATAAAGAAGATAGCTTGGTTAGCATTAATTGGTTTTGCTGCAGGCATTGCCGTTTTTCTCTTACAAATACAAGTAGGTTTTTGACCTTCTTTGAATATCTCGCTTTATTTCGCTTAAGCTGGAAACATAGAAGCACTTGTTTGAATTATCAATTATTATCCATGCCAGTAATGAAGGTTCGACTTTCAAGTTGATTTCAAAAGTCACTACTGAGAATTTTGGTTGAATTCAAATAAACAATTCCTATGAACTTATACTCCATTCCAGCCATGGTGCATATTTGTTAAGATTTGCATGTATTTTTAGAGTGTGCGTCATGCACTCGAAAGAATCAAATCATTCTAAGAAAGTGGCAGATAATATAGGCGACGAAAATTTCGATAATCGGGCAAATGCACAGCCCAAAAATTCTTCCAAGGAAGCTATCCCTACGAAGAAGACTGACGCCATTAACCAAATTCCAGAAACTGAAAAGATGGAAGTACATAAGCATCCTCATCATGTGACACACAAAAAAAAATGGGGAGAATACTTGTTGGAATTCTTAATGCTATTTCTGGCAGTTTTTCTCGGTTTCATTGCTGAAAACCAAAGAGAACATATTGTAGAGCATCAGAGAGAAAAAAAGTTTTCGAGCCGACTGCTGTCCGATCTTCGACAGGATTCGCTATTCTTTGAATCCAGAATTCAGCTGCTTGTAAAACGGCAACAAGCGCATGAGCAGTTTATGACTCTTATGACCAATCCGGCAGGAGTCACAGACTCGGCGATAAACAGGGGGTTTGTTCGAATTCTTTTGCTGACCCAAACGAGTAATGACTTTACAACAGCAACATACAACCAGATGAAAACTTCGGGCAGCTTACGTTATATTGACAATGACGATCTTACAACATCGTTGCAACAGTATTATGACGTTCTTCTGGCAAAAATTGTCCGCGATTCTGAAGGAGGGGATAAATTCTTTACAGACAAGATTATTTCTTATATGATTAAACACTTTCGATTTCAGGACTTCAAGCAGCGGGATGGCTCATATCATCATGTAAAACTCCTTAACCGATCGCCAGAATCAGACCAGGAGTTGATCAATATTATGGCTGTATGGTCCGCCAACTGCGATACTCAGCTCGATTTGCAAAAGCCAGCCCACAAACAAATGTTAGAGCTGATTAATCTAATCAAGAAAGAATATCATTTCCAGTAAACTAAGACATTACTAACGTGCCACTCGGCTTGTTCCCGACCCTTGAAAGTAGAAATTGTCTATTAAGTATTGAAACTAAATTGATTGCCTAATCATGTTGCAATATTGGGTACAAATAGGGACTTTTTCGACCTACTTTTGATATTCCAGAATGGCATGTATCGACATACAGAACCAAAGTAAGAAAAAACGTCGAAATCGGACTCACTCTAATTCGGTATCGAAACTAATTATTCAAGAATTGCAATAATTTTTTGGGAGGGATAGTCAGATTCTAGAGTTCTTGAAACATTTGACGGAAGGTTGATATTGATAATAGGTAAGCCTACTTCCCGTACATAGAATTTAGAAAGCTTAAAAACAACCTTGGTTTGCAATGATTTATCTTGTTTCAAAATCGATAGGGTACAAATAGGGAACAATTAAATCAATACTGCCAATTGTGCGGCGGTTAATGCATCTAAATTACTCGTGTTTAGTTTTTCAAAAAGCCTAATTCATATACTTGTGGATGAAGTTTTTCAGTTAGCGTTTTATAAACTTCTTCAAATGGTTTAAAGGAAACGGGCGAAAAATCGCCGCTGTTGTTTCGGCTTTGCAACGCTTTACGTATTTGATACCAACCTACATCTGCCCGATTCAGTTTTAACTCGTCTCTTACGCTGTGTACATCGATGTTGGCAAAATAAGCACTCCAAAGTTTTTTGCCTTCGGCTAATACCTGCTTTGCTTCTTTACTCAATCGTTTATCCGCTAAATATTGAACTAAGAAATCGCTTTCGAAACGGCCTGGTGCATTTACCTCTACTTCCGTGAAAGGAATAAAATGATTTACTATGCTCCATTGCCTACCGTTCCATTCCAACATGTCTGCACTGGCAGTGAGGTTACTTACATTAAATAACATCCATATTAAGCAATCATTCTTGAATTCTTCTGATAAAGGCAAGGCTGGTTGCAAAAACTGATCCCTATTATTAAGCCAAGTTGGCTTAATTAGTCCTCGTACCGCAAATACTATTGCAATTTGCCACAAATTACTTTTCGTAACGAATATAGTCCCTGCACTCCCGTAACCCGAAGATACTATACCTTGTGTCGAAGCGTTTTGAACATCTGGTCCTTTTATTATTAAACATCCTATTGCATCGTCCGCCCATTTTGTTCCTCGCAAATCTTTCGTAGCAGTTGCCGGATTAATTGCATTTTTTAAAGGAATAACATTTACTTTATTTGCTTTCGGCCTTTTTACCCAATTGCTCAATAACTTACCACTTTCTAAATTGTAAAACTTCTTTTCACCAATTGGTTGTGCATTCTTATCCAAAACTTCAGTACTGATTTCTGAAAGCCTTTCTTTAACCTTTGCATTCTGGTTAGTTTTCCAAATTAAGAAGCCAATCGGAAAGTTACCAGATAAGCCATCAAAAGCTTTGCTATGAACAACGAAGCCCCCTAAATATGTTGCATTCCATATTTCACGAAAATTTTCAAAGTTTGAAGAATTAACATATTTCAACGTGCTAAACATAGCAAGTGTGGCTGTAGGAATTTCCTTTGCTATTCTAGCAACAAATTGGATGAATAGCTCTCTTGTAGCATATCCATAATCTTTCATGTGGTTTGCAATCCTTGTAGTTGCTACATCTGTTTTCGCTTCACTGCCGACTGTATCGCCTGATTCCGCGTATGGAGGATTTATCAATACCAAAATCTTTTTTCCATTAGCTATGGCTTTGCGTAAGGTCTCAGGCACTTTGTTTGTGAGCGTATAATCTATAAGCCCTTCATCAGTAATATCGTCATTCAAATAATCGTATTGAAAGCGGGCAGCAGCTACACAAGTTTTAGTGGCTTTCATCACGTCTACATCAGCGCTATCTAAAGTGCTCATAAAAATATTCCGTGGGTTACTGTGCTTTACTTCCAAGTTACCTACACCGCAACACATATCCCATACGACATATTCTTGCTGCCAGTTATTACCAAGAACTTCAGTCAGTTTATCATAAGCCTTATCGACAACGTGAAGCGGGGTATAATACGCACCTTTGAAGCTGCGTTCATCGATAGGTATTAAGCTGTCACGTCTTTCCAGAAGGTAATTTCTATATTCAGCTTTGGGAGGACGATGATAAATAGCCCAAAATTGTCGATAACCTTCACGATTTCCCAATTCATACAGCATACCATTTAGGCTAAATACAGGCGAATTATTTTTATGCAATAGTTCGGCTGGCAAATTTGTATGCGTACTCACAATTCCATCACTCATAATATCTGCAAAAAATAATAGTGCATAGTTTTCGTGCAATACACCTTTTATTTCAACACCTATCATTTTTACCCACTTGTCAAAAACCTGCTTTAGATTATCCGGTGTTATTTGCGTTCGGATTATTTCTCCTGTTTTAATAGCACTTTTTATAGTGTTAATAAATTCTTGTTCGTGAGTTTCAATTTTGAAACTTACCAAATAGGTTCCGATATAAGATGAAATAACGTCTAACGCTTCTTGAGTATAGCCGCTGGCACTCTTACCCCATTTTATAGGTTGTTTTTTATTCGATAAAAGCGGCAAAGCATCTGCTGTTTTCATAATGGCAGCCTTTTTTGCATCAATTACACAAAGTATAGGAGGAACTTCTTCACCTTTATTTAAGGCTTGTTGTACATAATGTAACAGTTGTGTGAACATTTGGTAAGTACTGTGCTTGTATCCGTCTTTTGCCTCAAACCAGATTTCTTTTGTTTGGATGTCATAAAGATTTTTCGAATAATCTTTAAGCCCCAATGCTTTTATGTAGGCATCTTTTACATCCTCTTCGCTGTTAGCTTGCTGAAGTTTTTGGTATAAAGTCATTACAGGTCTGTTATTGGTCTACTGAAGTAAATATAAGACATGAGAAGAAATGAAAAGCCGACAAAAGTTTAAAATGAAGTGGGGAATTTGAAAGGATTAGGAATTCTTTTAGGCTGAAGTAGCGGAATATGCTCACTCTAAAATAGTATCAATGTTGTTTTCCAAAATGTATTGCAAATTGGTATCAGGTGCAAAAACTGTCAATGAACTCTCATGGTCATCATTTACCCAATCTGCACTATTAAGGTGGTATCGCCACATCATATAATCGTCTGAAATTTTGCATGGCGCTTTTTCGTTATTTGCTTTTGGCAAGTTAAATCCAAAACGGTCAATAAGACGAGTGCCCTTCAAAGCTGCATATATAGTATCCAAAGCGCGTACATAAATTTTAGCCGTGCCTTTTTTCTTCCGATTTTTCTCTCCATCGGCCTCAGTAAATATTTTGGCCTCGTATTTTATTACCTCAATCAAATCTTTCTGACGATCACTTACTTTTCGATAATCCTGCGCGGCTCTATTAGTAAATCTCTTTGTCCATAACGTTACCCATTCATTGATGATAAGTTCAGCCGTTTCCTTATTGGGTACGATTAAATGAAAGTGAGGGTTGTACCACTTTTTAGTTGGATTGAAATTACATTCAATGCTTTTTAATCCCATAAGCCTTTGCCCTACACCTCTTTCGGATCTTTTTTTATGCCTCCCCTTAATTATGCGAAATGCCCTTTTCATTTCTTTTATCATTGAAGCGAGACGGTTAGCTTTTACTGATTTAATTGTTAGTGTCACAAAGTAAGGTTCATCCCAAGTTTCTAAAATGGGCAAGTACTTTTTTATTAGTTGTGCTTTGCGTACTCCACAACAATAAGCACACAATCGATTTTTACATTGCGGGGCAAAGACTTTACCGTCAGAAGTAAATAAAACGTTTTGACAATGATAGATGTTCCAATAAGTTTTAACACGGTCTTTTGCCCCTCGATCCGTTGCGACGTCTATCAATCTCAATATGGTTGTTTGCGTTATGAGTTTGCATTTAGCTCGCCGCTGAACTGCCTTTGTATTACTTAATTCGCTTCCCTTTCCAAACAATACTCTCATAAATCATATGGTTTTAACTGTATAGTTGTCGCAGTTTCTACTAATGTATTGAGAGAGGGTTGGCAGAAAGTAGCCCGTTTGCAATTTTTCATACTATTTTCCCTTTCTATTATGGATAAAGGTTTTTGCCTCATCCTGAATTTCAGTGATGGTTTTTTTCCGTCCCGCTCGAACCCATTCCAAAAGCTCGTCTTTTGAGAAGTATAGTCTTTTACCACGTTTGTTAACTGGCAATTGTCGTTTGCTCACCAATGAATAAATGGTAGGAATAGAAAGAGTAAGAAATTCTGCAGTCTGTTGAATCGTGAGCAGGCTATCTCCTTGCGTATTTACTCTCTCTTTAGAAAGTAATAACTGCTCAATTGTTGAAAGCTTATTGTATACCATTAACATTGCTTTCGGCAGTTCTTCAAATGAAATCGTATCCATAAAATTATTTATGGAGCGATATTATTAGTTTAATATTTGAATATTTGTCGGCGAGCAATGAAGGCAAAGAATCAGGCAAAGAAGGCAAAACTATTCAGACTATTCACCATTCTCGCTTTGTTTTATTAGGCCGAAAGAAGGCTTCAATTGTATCCTTTGGCCAGTTGCTAATACAATCAGAGAAAACCTTTATATACTTAAATTTCTGATTTAAATCTCCATATTGTGATACAGCAATTTCGAAGAGCTGGTAGAATCTTTTAATTATAAATCCTTTCTCCCCACGCTGAACATTGATTCTTTGTTTTGGTAATCCAAGCTTTCCTAAAAATCCTTTCTCCAAAAAAGTATGGAATTGTGCATCAGTGAAAAAGGGTTTGCCATTTTTGCTATTTTGGGTTGTTAAGACTGATAAATGATCAATTACTACCTCCATTGGTAAACCCTTATAAATTTTATTCTCCTTGTTTCGCAAGTCCGTAATCTTATCAGAAGCAGTCTTACTATTACTTTCGCAATCGGTATTTGGATGGTGCTGATTTTCAATAGAGATTAACGACCTAAGTGATATTAGGTATCTACTTTCCCCTATAAACCATTTTTTTATGACTCTTATATAATGTTTTCTTTCATCAGTATAGTGCTCTTTAAATTCATTCAATTCTAATCGTCGGTTTTCATTAAGGACTTCAATAGCAAGTTTGTCGAAATTTGTTTTAGGCTTAGCCTCATACAACGCGAGGGAATTAACTTCCGCCAAGACCTTTTCAGTAACAGAAATCAAAAATTCAATAAACTCTTGTTGAGTTTTGAGTTTTGCCTTGAAAAAACCTGTATAAGGATTTTCAACGGATTCACCTTTCAGAATTGGTATTTGTGTTTGAAATTTCTCTTTCAAATGACTGAATAAGGATAAGTCAAATGGAAAAAGTTTTAACCACTTCGAATACTTAGTAAGTAATATGTTCAATTCAGATAGAGACTGTTTATCCTGGCCCTTTGGACCTTCTTCTAAATAGGCAATTAGTTTCTTTTTTTTATCTGCGGGAAAATTCTTTACGTGTTTAATATAACTCTTAAGATTAACCAAATAGATATTTAGTCCCACGGGGGAGCCATAACCATCAGGCAATTGACCAAAACTTGAGATACAGTAATCAAAATAATTCGTCAGGTCCCGATACCATTCAGGAATATTAATGCGATTAATTATATGGTACTCAGTATGAGCCATCGTGTTTATTAACTTGGCAGGTACATCCAAATAGTCTTTTTTGTTGAACCAAGGCTTACCTATCAAATTGCGATGTCCATCACAACAGTTCGGAAAATCATTGATTAAGCTAATAGCACTTGCATGAACTGTCCGATGGAATTCACAACAATCAGGGAATTTTTTTGGGGCCATATATTCCCCGACTGGTTTTGTCTCAAAATGCGGTGCACTGAAATATTCGCTTGGTATATATTGATATTCTATGTCCCCACATTTAAAAGACTGAACAGCTTTATCAATTCCCTCCGGATGTATGAGTCTTATCTTCTGAAACATCTCTGTAAACTGTTATAATTCTATTACAATTCGATTAGCAGCTTCTCTCTTTTGCTTGTCAATAATTTTGGCATAGACTTGCGTGGTCTTAATTTCCCTATGTCCAAGCATCTTGGAAACTGTATAGAGATCAGTGCCGAGGCTTAATTGAAGAGTGGCATAGGTATGCCTGAAACAATGGAAGGTAAATTCCTTTGTAATTCCAGCCTTTATTAACCATTTAGGCAATTCAGTTTGAGTGAATGAATACTCTAATCCAACAAAAACAGGATCATTCCCCATCCGACTTTCACCCAATAGTGAAAAAGCTTGCTGTGGTATAGGTAAAGTTTCGGTCCCTTTGGTTTTTTGCTGAGTGAATCTTATATAGTAACCTTCCATCTGACTCTGTTGTATCTCGCACCAACGTAGTTTTTTAATATCAGAAAACCGTAATCCAGTAAGGGAGGAAAAAATCGCCGCTTGTTTAAGTACTGGAATAGCGCATTCTGTATTTGCCAATGTCTGCAATTCTTCCATTGTTAAATATTGCCTTTCGGTGTCAGTAGTTTTAATTGCGTCAATTCGCCGGTTAAGGTCAATTTCTAAATACCCATCCTTATAAGATTGTTTAAGGGCTGCCTTGAATTTGTTGAAGTACGAAACGGCTGAATTTTGCGAGAGGGTAACTTTCTTGCTTTTCCTACTTGGACTTGAAATGAGAAACTCCTTAAAATCATTACAAAAATTTTCGTCGATTTCCTTGAACTTAATCGGCTTGTTATTTGTAAAGTCTTTCAGATATTGAAATGCCGACTGCCAATTCTCAGAATTGCTTCCAGAACGTTTTTTTGCTATTGAAGAAAAGTATTCAATGAAATCAGAATTCGATTTAACATGGGAAAGAAACCCATAATTGCCCCTTTGAACTTCTAATTGTCTTAGAGCTCGGATATTTTGAGCTATTGCTATTGTCTCCTTATTGTGTCTCCTATCAACTTCCAGTTTTACTTTATCATATGTGTATAGTCTCAAAAATTCTCGCCTCGTTAGTTTTCCTGAAAGAGGATGTGGAATTGGAGGGTAATAGTCCAGGTAGAGTGTTTTCCTATTTCCAGAAATTGCTTTAGACCGTAATGTGACCTTTGACATTTGTTAGTTTGATAATTTTAAACAAATAGTTTATCAATTTCAGATCGCTTTATGAGTGTCTTCCGTTGAGCAATGTTTACTGCCTTTATATTGCCATTTGAAATCAAATAATAAGCGGTTCTGAGAGAGCAATTCAATAGCTTACAAAGGTCCCGAACTGTTAGAAACTCCTTGGCCTTTATCTCATCATGTGGCCGCATCTTAAGCTTTGACGTTTCTACATTACTTGCCTGTACTTTTTCTTCCTTCTGCTTCTGTTTGTATAACCTTTTCGCACAATTATCAGAGCAGCATTTAGTAACTGTTGTCCTTGCCTCAAATTCACGTTGGCAATATTGACATATCCGACTTATACGAATGTTAGAGCTCATAAATGTCCTTTGGTGTATTTAAGTAATTTTAAGTATCAATAAGTGCAATAATTTCCCTCAAAAAAACGGACGTTATCTAATTCGCCCGTTTGAGGTACAATTAAGGTACAAATTTGCGCTAAGTAAACGAGTAGTAGTTATCAACATCTATTAAGTTGCGCATAAGAAAAGCCCCTATTGTAGAGGGATTGTCGCTATTTGGTCTAAGGTTGGTATATCCTTATTATGTGAGTCTACTTTCCAATACAAAACTTCCCAAAAATAAAATCCAACTATCCTCATTCGTGATCTCACCTGTGATCTCACCGAGATAATGAAGACATCTTCTTATGTCCAGAGCCAATAGATCCCCTGGGAGTTTATTGTCTAGTCCAGCACGGATTTCATTTAATGATTGACTTACCTGCTGCAGTGCTTCGTAATGCCTGGAGTTTGTGATAATGGTATTCTCAGTATTAATTGATCCACCGGTGACAAGTGAAACCAATCGCTCCTTCAGGGCTGATAGATTAATATGATCCTTTGCTGATATCGATATGAAATCTACTGCTGCCAATTTACTTACTTCATTTCCATCTGACACTATATCAGATTTATTTCCAACCAAAACATAATTCAATCCCTTTCGTTGGTAGTCGCGCTCTACTTGTTGCAATTCTTCACGCTCCATTGTATTCACATCAAATAAATACAAAACTATATCTGCCTGTTCCATCTTCGCTACACTTCTCTCAACTCCAAATTTTTCAATCACATCAGAAGTATGCTCGCGCAAACCAGCAGTATCTGCCAACCTGAATATTATTCCCTCAATGTTTAGTAATTCTTCAATGGTGTCACGGGTTGTTCCGGCGATGTCACTGACGATTGCGCGGTTTTCATTCAATAAACTATTAAGCAAAGTCGACTTACCAGCATTTGGTTTTCCTATGATTGCCACCACAACACCATTCCTGATCACATTTCCCAACTTGAATGAATTCAACAATTGATTGGTGGTCTCAGTGAGCTTGTCAATCAACTGATACAATTGCTTTCTATCTGCAAATTCTACATCCTCCTGTGAAAAATCAAGCTCGAGTTCAATGAGTGCTGAGAACTTAATTAGTTCCTCTCTAAGATCTTTTAATACCTGGGAAAAACCACCTGCATAGTATGCAATGCAGTTCTTAATGATGCTTCGGTATTGCTTGCTATCAAATCCGCGACTGCTTCCGCCTGCGAAAGATCGAGCTTGCCATTGAGGAATGCACAAAAGTAAATTCACCCGCCCGGGCAATCCTGGCACCCTTCCTAATGGAGGCTTCGATAATTTTCTGTTGAATGTATGGTGAACCATGACAGGAGATCTCAACAACGTCTTCGCCGGTATAGGATCGGGGACTTATATAAAGACTTATACAACTTCATCAATTACTTCATCGGCATCTTTCAGAAAGCCAACATGAATTGTATGTGAACCCTGCTGGGAGAGTTTCTTTGAAGGAAATAATTCATCAGCAATAGCGATGGCTTCCTTGCCACTCAGCCTGATCACGGCAATTGCACCAATCCCCGGTGGAGTGGCCAGTGCTATGATTGTTTCATTCCATTCTGAGGATTTGAATGCCATGCTACGAATTTATCTACGATACACGAATTACTTTTAAAAGAGTTTGAATGTTTGATTGTTTGAATGTTTGAGAGTTTAGGATTTAACCGCCAAGGCGCCAAGACGCGAAGTTTCGCTAGGTCATATTTTTTCACCGCAGAGAACAGGAGACCAGAGAGTTTCGCAGAGATTTCTTATTAGAACCCTCTCTACAAAGTGGAGAGGGTGGTCGCGAAGCGAGCCGGTGAGGTCTTATTTTAACCGCCAAGGCGCGACGCAAAGTTTCGCTAGGTCATATTTTTTTCACCGCAGAGAACAGGAGACCAGAGAGTTTCGCAGAGATTTCTTATCCAGAACCCTCTCTACGAAGTGGAGAGGGTGGATCGCGAAGCGATCCGGGTGAGGTCTTACTTAACCGCCAGGCGCGAGGGAACGCCAGGAATACCTAGCGGAACCTTGCGCCTTTGTGACTTTGCGGTTAATCTTTTCCTGCCTAACTTAATCTTAATGAATCGCAAGGTAAACCTCGCAGGCATTGAGATCGGAGGCCAAAGCTTCAACTAGCCACGGGAGATGATTCAGGTCAGATTGATCAATTACTTCGCTACACAATCAATCCTAAAGAGGGAGCTGAAGCCATTCGTGAACAATTGAAAATTGGATTGAAAGAACTTCGGGATCTTGACCAAGTGGAAATGATTGGCGTTGGTTTCGGTGGTCCAGTGGATTGGAAAA
>CAWFMT010000009.1:0-689625 GCA_963817075.1 uncultured Chitinophagaceae bacterium
GAAAATTGATTAGTTAAAATGTAAAATGGAAAATTTAAAATGAAAAAAGGGAGATTTCACGCAAAGGAACAAAGTGAGCAAAGACGCAAAATGTAATCTCTTTCTCTGCGCAACTCTTTTAACTCTTATTCTCTGCGGTTATTTTAGATTCTTCATTTTACATTTTTCCTTTTACATTTTCCATTCTCGATTCTCGATTCTCCATTCTCCAACCTTCCCTCACTTCAATCCACTCAATAACTACCTGTTAACCAAAGACGGCGGTGATTTTTTATCGCTTAAAGGTTAACTATTATCGACACTGGTAATTTCAATTTATTTCTTGCAATTTTTTTGAGAATGATATGCGAATCTGAGCATTGTTAACGTTTATAATGGGTACCATTTTGTCCGTATCTATCTAATCCGTTCCAATCCGTACCCCTGAAAATCTTGTAATTGCATTATTTGACCCTATTAAAAATCCAAGGTTATGAAAAACCAACTCACTTCTATTTTGGGCAGGCGGGGGAATAAAATTAATTCCCAGTCAATAGATCTCTGTTACCTTATCAAGCAACTAAGCAAGGATCTTCTTCCCAAAGCTGTAGGCAGAAAAAGCATTATTCTGAATGATATTTCCGAAGGCATGTCAGTTCACTCTGATAAAGAATTGCTTGCACCGATCATTTGGAGCATGATGAATGATGCTATTGACAGATCAGCAAACAGTTGCATTAGGATCAGTGCAGGAATCAATGAAAACCTGGTTACAATATCTGTAAATGACACATCTCTTGCATTTGACGATCAAATTATTGATGCAGTGAGGAAAGTTCAGAAGCTTGCTGAAAAACTTGGCGGAAGCCTTTGTCTGGATACTAATCCTGGAAAAGGCACTACCCTTGTATTCACCCTTTTCCATGCAATGGCATCCTGAGTAGTCAGGCTTCATCCGTTTAAGCGAGTCTGAACTCCTTATATTAATGATTGCAGACCGCTTATCTAATCGTTCCGTATAATCCTAAGCAGAGTAGATACCTTAATAGGGATAAAGATTCATTCTTTTATCCCTAAAATCATTGGTATGAAATCTCTCAGCAGAAAAAATTTCATTGGTAATCTCGCAAGCGCCACAGGTTTGATTTTCTTGCCAACTCACCTTCTTTCCCAAAATGCCCAACCAGATCCAAAGTCTCAAAAACCACCGCCATTAGACATTGCTTTGGTAAAGGAATTTGTTGGAGTGGCTCACAGGGATATTGAAAAGGTCAAATCCATGCTGGAAGAAACGCCCGACCTCCTTAACGCCGTCAATAATCTTGGTGGCTGGGACTGGGAGGACGCCTTGGGGGCTGCCGGACATGTTGGAATTAGAGAAGAGGCCTTATTTCTCCTGGAGAAAGGTGCACGCATGACCATTCACGTTGCTGCCATGCTAGGAAAGATCCAAATTGTAAAACCAATGATTGAGGCATTTCCCTACCTCAAGGATGCAGTGGGTCCACACAAAATTTCTTTAATGCGCCATGCAAAAGCCGGTGGTGAACATGCCCTGGTAGTGGTGGATTATTTAAAAACGATAGGAGCGAAAGAATGAGAACGAAGAGCGAAGTCGGAAGTCAGTAATCAGAAGTTAAAGAAGTTAAGTAGATTTTCTTACTCACGACTCACGACTCACGATTCACGACTCACGCATTCCGTCACACCAGCATTCTGAGTGGTTCTTCCAATAATCCCTTCAACGTTTGCAGGAAGGCTGCTCCAGTTGCACCATCAACCACCCGGTGATCGCAACTCATCGTGACCTTCATAACATTCCCGGGTCGTACCTGACCATTCCTTACGACTGCTACCTGCTGAATTGCTCCAACAGCCAGAATACACGCATCAGGAGGATTGATTATAGCAGTAAATTCATCTATTCCAAACATGCCCAGATTAGAAATAGTAAATGTATTTCCTTCCCAATCCTGGGGTTGCAATTTCTTATCCTTTGCTCTTTGTGCAAATTCTTTTACTTCGGTACCTATTTGAGAGAGGGTCTTTGTATCTGCAAATCTTACAACTGGCACAAGAAGACCTTCCTCCACAGCTACCGCTACTCCAATGTTCACATTATGATTTCGCCGAATCGTATCTCCCATCCAACTGCTGTTCACCTTGGGGTGTTGTTTTAGGGCAATCGCGCAGGCCTTTAGGACAAGGTCATTAAAGGAAATCTTAACCGGACTTACTTCATTGATTTTTGCACGACTTTCAGACGCCTTGTCCATGTCAATACTCATGGTCAGGTAAAAATGAGGTGCAGTAAACTTGCTTTCTGCCAACCTCTTCGCAATTACCTTTCTCATCTGCGACACAGGAATATCTTCAAAGTCTGCCTGACCTTGAGAAGGTTGCGCAACAGCCTTTTCTGGTTGAGCCTTGCCCTCTGATTGTGGCGATGCCTTGAAATTTTCAATATCTTTTTTAGTGATCCTGCCTTCATCGCCACTGCCTTGAACGGCTTTCAGATCGATACCTTTTTCTGCAGCCAGCTTTTTAGCAAGAGGAGATGCTTTTACGCGACCATTATCAGATGATGAATGTGAATCTTCTGGTTCCGCTTCTGCAGTTACCTGTGATTCTTCCTTTACGGGAGCAGATTCTCTGGCAGGGGACTCTGTATTGGATTGAGCGCCACCTTTGGCTGCAGCCACAATTTGGTCAACATTTACCTTGCCTTCTTCACCGATTATCGCCAAAAGATCATTCACCTGTATTTTTTCTCCAGGTTGAGCACCCTGGTAGAGCAAATTGCCATTTTTATAACTCTCCAGTTCCATCGTAGCCTTATCGGTTTCAATATCAGCCAGCACATCACCTTTCTTCACCTGGTCACCAACTTTCTTATGCCAGGCGGCAATTACACCTTCGGTCATAGTATCGCTCAGCCTTGGCATGAGGATCACTTCATCCATTTTTGAAATATCAACGGGAGCTTTATTCTCAGCTGGTGCTTCCTGGAAGGGTTGTTTCTCGGCGGGCTTGGGCTCTTTTTTCGGACTTGTCTTTTCTTCCTTTTTTGCTGCTGGCTTCTCAGCTTTTGCTGCAGGTTCAGTACCCGGACTCTTGATCAAAGAAGAAATATCCTCTCCTGGTTTCCCTATAATAGCAAGGAGATCATTCACCTGAAGCTTACTGCCCATGTCAGCTCCAAGATGAAGCAGTGTTCCATCCTTATAGCTTTCCAATTCCATGGTGGCTTTATCTGTCTCAACTTCGGCAAGCAGGTCGCCTTTCTTGACCGGGTCACCTACTTTCTTATGCCAGGCGGCAATTACACCCTCTGTCATTGTATCGCTAAGGCGAGGCATCAGGATCACTTCGGCCATAATTCTTGTTTTGGATTGTTCATTTAACACCAACCGATCACCAGTTCCGGACCAATGCGGATGCTCTTTTGACTGAGCATTTTCCGAGCGTCGAAATTAAGGCAAAATGGATAATTGAAAGGAGATGATTCTCACGGGAGAAGTTGAGGCCCTGTCGCAAAATTTTTAAGCCCTTTGGCAGGAGCGATTCTTTTAATAATCAAGTTCCAATCGGAGGCGGTCTTTTAATTCTTTTACGAGTGGGTATTGCTCAATCATCTTCAGGTACTGTTCTTTGCGGCTCAAAAGCGGAGTTACTTCGGTCAAATCCTTTTGTTTTTCTTCGAGCAAAATGGAAAAACTAATTGCGCGGTTTGTAAAATGCTTTTGAAGAAATTCCAATAGTGGCAAGCGTTCATTTTCAACAAATCTTTGCTGAATATTATTTGGAACAACTATAATAAAGCAGTTTTCATTTGTAATTCTTAATTCTGACATGAGGAAACTCTGTGAGGCTGGGTTCTTCGCCTTTCGCAGTGTCTCTACAAACAACCCCCATGCCTGATGCAGATCTTCCTCGGTCAGACCTTTGGGCAGTTCCTCAGATCGATTACCGTTTGATGAGGAAACCTGTTTCCTTATTTTATCCAGTGAGGATAATTTCCCGGAAGCGCCGGCAATGGATTGAAACGGTTTTATTTCATCGGCAACAGCAATACTTCCAGTATTTCTTTTTCCTTCAGTTTCTATTATTAACCTTGCTTCAGGCTCTTTAAAAGGAAGTACATCTTCCTTCCTGGAGGAAGAGGAAAGGATGCTTTCTTTTGTGGACTGGGAATTGGAAATTTCTTTTTTTCCTGTGCTTCTGATAGCAGTAACCCTGAAACCCAGCGCAGATTCAGTTATTTTTTTTTTACTTACTCCTGACTCAGAACCTGCCAATTGAATCGCTTGTTGCAGGTAGCACAGTTTGATAAGGGCAAGTTCAACATGAAGTCTCTTATTCCTTGCCCCCTTATAATTTATTTGAGCGTCATTGAGAATATTGAGGGCAGTTACAAGGTAGGCAGCATCAATTTTTTTCGCAGTCGTAAAATACTTGTCCCTAAAGCTTTCAACCACCTCAAGGAGTGATACTGCACGTTCGTCTTTGCAAACCAGGAGGTCTCTAATGAATTCAGCAAAGCCATCGATCAGCATATCTCCTTCAAAACCTTTTCGGTTGATATCATCAAACAAAAGCATTGCACCTGCGAGATCCTGTTGCTGAAGTGAATCCATCAGTTTGAAATAATACTCAGCATCCAGGATGTTCAAATGTTCTAAGGTGTTCTGATAACTTAGAGATCCATTCGTGAAACTTACAATCTTGTCCAGGATGCTAAGAGCATCTCTCATGCAGCCCTCACTTTTTTGCGCAATAACTTGCAAGGCGGCTGTTTCAGCTTCAATTTCTTCTTTCTTGCAGATCTCTTCAAGGTGTTGAACGGTATCACTGATGGTGATCCTCTTAAAATCGAAAATCTGGCAGCGACTCAGGATAGTAGGAAGGATCTTATGCTTTTCTGTTGTAGCCAGAATAAATATGGCATATGGTGGAGGTTCTTCAAGTGTTTTAAGGAATGCATTGAATGCCGAGGAGCTCAACATATGAACCTCATCAATTATATACACCTTATACCTGCCTGCCTGAGGGGCAAATCGCACTTGCTCAACCAGGGTTCTGATATCGTCTACAGAATTATTACTTGCCGCATCCAGTTCATGAATATTCAGGGAGGTTCCTTCATTAAAGGACACGCATGAATGACATCGATTACAGGCCTCTCCCTCGGGAGTTATGCTCTCACAATTTATAGTCTTGGCAAGGATCCTGGCACAGGTTGTTTTTCCAACACCTCTGGGTCCGCAAAACAGAAAAGCATGAGCTAACTGGTTGTTTCTGATCGCATTTTTCAGTGTGGTGGTAATATGGGATTGACCAACGACGGTATCGAATGTCTGTGGCCTGTACTTTCTCGCAGAAACAATAAATCTATCCATACAAAGCGGCTAAATTATGGAATAATCTGCCATGGAATGGGGTGTGGAGAAGGTTGTGAATTAATATGTTTACCCTTGCCCGGCCTACTTCGAGACCAATCCAATTCTTGAGAGAATGGAGGTCAGGATGAGAAGCTCTATATAGATATATCAAGTATGGATAAGGGTAACTACTTAGTTTTATAAAAAATAGCTCTCAACCCTCCTTGTGCAGGCAGCATTTGCGTTTTTCTCTTCGCTTGCAAACCGGAAACATGAAAATCCAATACCTATTTCTACTGGCATTACTCTATGTATCTCAGTCCGGTTACGCCCAAAAGAGAAATCTGAAGTTTGAGCATTTTTCAACTAAAGAAGGATTGTCGCAAAGCAATGTTCTCTGTCAGCTGCAAGACAGTCGGGGATTCATGTGGTTTGGAACAAGGGATGGGTTGAATAAGTATGATGGATATAAGTTTACTGTTTATAAAACTGACCCCAAGAATACAAATAGCATCAGCAATAGTTTCATTAATGATATCGTAGAGGATAAGGATGGGAATTTATGGATGGCCACCTGGGGAGGTGGGGTAAGTAAGTGGATCAGGAGCAAAAATATTTTCATCAGGTTTAGGCATGACGCCAATGACCCAACAAGCATCTCCAGCAACCTGGTAACATCACTAGCCATTGATAAGAATGGATATCTCTGGGCAGGAACTGAAGAAGGAGGTTTGAACAGGTTTGATCCAAAAACAAATCGATTCAGTACTTTCTTATCTGAGACCAAGGGCAAAAAAATCAGTGATCGATTTATAAGTGACATATTGGAAGACCATGACGGAAACCTCTGGATTGGAACAAGGAATGGCGGATTGAACTTCATGAACCCGAAGACTAAGGAAATCCGGAGTTTTAGTCACAAGCCCGATACAAGTTCAATTTCGAGTAATGACGTCGGAATCATCTTCGAAGATTCACGTCAGAATTTATGGATAGGAACCCGGGGAGGAGGGTTGAATAAATTCGACAGAAAAACTGAAACATTTACATTTTACCGGCACAATGAATTAGATGAAAACAGCCTTGCCTCCGATGTTTTATACTCTATGGAAGAAGACGAGACTGGAAAGCTCTGGATAGGAACAGAAAATGGAGGATTAAGCGTTTTTGATCCTACAACTCAAACTTTTCATAATTACACATACGACGAAATTGATAATTCAAGTATTGGCCATAATTCTATTTACTGCATTCTCCAGGACAACAAACAGAACATGTGGTTGGGAACTTTTTCTGCAGGAGTAAGTTTTCTCAATAGGGATGCGAACAAATTCGGTCATTATAAACATTCTGCAAATCCGGGAAGCCTCTCAGATAATAAAGTACTGTCTATCTATGAGGACTCAAAGAATAATGTGTGGATTTGTACTGATGGTGGCGGACTTGACCTTTTTGATCCTAATTCTGGAAACTTCACACACTTCAAACACGAAAAGGGTAATCCGGAAAGTATCTGCGGCAATTATATTCTGACTGTCAAAGAAGATAGCCAGGGAAATATGTGGGTAGGCACATGGGGTGATGGTGTCACGGTATTCAATCGTGAAAAGAATATTTGGAAGCATTTCAAGAATATTCCAGGTGATCCGCGGAGTCTTGGAGTGAATCATGCCTGGATAACAATGGAAGACAGGCAAAATAATATTTGGATTGGTACCTATGGAGGCGGACTGAATAAATACAATCCAATTGATGGATCATTCTCTGTATTTAAACACAATGATTACGATCCACTAAGCATTTCCAATAATAAAATTCATAGTCTTTTTGAAGATACAAATGGAAACTTTTGGGTTGGTACAGATGGTGGCGGACTTGATCTTTTTGACAGGAGGACCGGAACATTCAAGCATTTTATTAATAGCGATAAGAAAAACAGCATAAGTAATAATAGTGTCGGATGTATTTATGAAGATAAGACTGGTAATCTCTGGATCGCAACGATGGATGGACTTAATAGCTTCAATCCAAAAAGTCAAACATTCACAGTTTACAGAACTGCAGATGGTTTGCCCAGCAATGTGATCTTCGGAATTCTTGAAGATGAGAGAGGAAATTTATGGGTGAGTACTAATAATGGATTATGCAAATTCAACCCAGTTACCGGGACTGCTAAAAGCTATGATATAACAGACGGTTTGCAATCAAACGAATTCAAGGAAAATGCATATTGTAAAAGTCGGACTGGTGTGATGTATTTTGGAGGCAACAAAGGGTTTAATAGTTTTCTGCCTGCTGAGATAAAAGAAAATTCCTTTGATCCACCCCTGGTGCTGACAGACTTTCTCGTATTCAATAAGCAACTTGCGATTTCACAAGGGGATAATGATATTTCTCCTTTGAAACAGGATATCTCAGAAACAAAACAATTAATACTTCCTCATAGCCATTCTGTTTTCTCTATTGAATTTGCTACGCTGAATTATACCGGCAGTTCTAATAAGGAATATGCCTATATGCTTGAAGGCTTCGATAAAGGATGGAATGAAGTGGGTTCAAAAAGATCTGCAACTTATACCAATCTTGATCCGGGTTCCTATGTTTTTAAAGTCAGGGGACTGGATAATGAAGGTCTCTGGTCAGCAAAAACAATTTCTCTGGAGTTGATCATCAAGCCTCCATTCTGGATGACATGGTGGTTCCGTGGACTATTGATCTTTGTTTTGGTTGGAGGAACATTCATGGTAGTCAGGTATAGGATCAATGCAATCAAGGCACAAAGAAATAAGCTGGAAAATCTCGTGGCTGAAAGGACGGAGAGACTTGTAGTATTGAGTGAAGAAGAGAGTAAGGCAAGAAAAGAAGCTGAGAATGCCAATAAGGCCAAGAGTGTATTCCTGGCAACCATGAGTCATGAAATACGAACTCCAATGAATGGAGTTATAGGCATGTCTTCGTTGCTTGCGGAAACAGAACTTTCGGATCATCAAAGAAATCTGACCAATACAATCCGCTCATGCAGTGAAGCATTGCTGAATGTGATCAATGATATTCTTGATTTTTCAAAGATCGAATCAGGGAAGATGGAATTGGAGCAACAAGACTTCGCCCTCAGAAGCTGCATTGAAGAAGTATTGGATGTTTTTGCAGGTAAGGCATCCGAGATCGGACTTGATCTGATCTATAAGATTGATCAGAATGTTCCAGAAAATATAGTTGGCGATGCTCACCGGTTAAGACAGGTTCTCATGAACCTTGTAGGTAATGCAATTAAATTCACAAGAACGGGAGAAATTTTTGTGAGAGTTCAGTTATTAAAAGAGCATAATAGTAAAGAAATTGATCTTGCTTTTGAAGTAAGAGATACGGGAATAGGAATTCCAGAGGATAAAATTGAGAGACTATTTAAGTCCTTTTCTCAAGGGGATTCATCAACCACCCGAAAATATGGTGGTACGGGATTGGGCCTTGCTATCTGTGACAAGCTAATTGCATTGATGGGTGGATCAATAAATGTGAAAAGCAAAGAAGGGGAAGGCTCCGTTTTTTATTTTCATATCGCAACCAAGCGCGGAGTTCAGAGGGCGAATACCCTTGTGTTGCCAAACCGTGCCTCATTGGAAGGTAAACGCGTATTGGTGGTAGACGATAATAAAACCAATCTTGATATACTTAAGACACAGTTGGAGCAATGGAATTTACGAACCACGCTGGCTGATTCCGGTGAACAGGCGCTCCAGATACTGGAATCAACATCATTTGATCTCCTTGTAACGGATATGCACATGTTGAATATTAACGGAGTTGATCTTGCCAAGATGGTCCGGGAAAGAAATAATGATATCCCTATAATTCTTCTGAGTTCAGTTGGAGAAGAGTATAATAAGAATTACCCGATGTTATTTAGTTCAATTCTTACCAAACCGGTAAGGCAAGGTATCTTATTCAATCATGTACTTTCTGCCCTGAATCTGGGAGTAAGGATAAGCGAACACAAACTAGTGCAAGGTAGTTTGTCGGAGGATTTTTCGCAGTATCATCCTCTTGACATTCTTGTAGCTGAGGACAATCTCGTCAACCAGAAATTGGTTGAATTTATTCTGACGAAACTTGGATACGTTCCCGATATGGTGGAGAATGGTATGGAGGCATTGGAAGCAATCAAGAAACAGAAATATGACCTGATCCTGATGGATGTCCAGATGCCTGAAATGGACGGTCTTGAAACCACCCGCATTATCAGATCTGAACATGATCATCAACCAATCATAATAGCCCTTACTGCTAATGCCATGCAGGGAGACCAGGAAGATTGTCTGCAAGCAGGAATGGATGATTACCTAAGCAAGCCAGTCAGGATTGAGGAATTAGTTACTCTTCTACAGAAATGGGCTGTGCAGAGGAAAAGGGCGTGAGATTTGAGAATGGAAAAGGTAAAATGGAAATGTAAAATGGAAAATGAAGAATGGAAGAAGAGAAGAATGGAAGAGCGGAAGAAGGTTTGCCATAGAGAACCAGCGTAAATGAATTTCACAAAGTCCGACTCCCTCTTGCCTCTGCTTCTCTTGTTCTCTGCGGTTAGTCTTATTTTAAATTTTTAATTTTGCATTTTTAATTTATCGCGTGAAGAGGTTATCAAATTAAGGTGGGGTGTGGATTAAAAGTTTTTGTTCTGTCAAACAAATAGCGGTAAGTAATAAGTTTTCTAGTTCTGAATGTATCTCCAAAACCCTCAGCAAGATTAATCATCTTAGGATTGAATTCTCCGATCCATTGCATTTCATAATCAGTATAGGGTGTTGAATCAGCCTGTATAATTCTACCTGCTTCAATGATCATATAAGAATCCACCCCTTTCCCCTGGAACTCAGGTACAATTCCGAATACCAATCCCGTAAATTTCTTGCAGGCCCTGGTTTTCTTGATCCAGAGAAATTTTAGCTTGTCCCAAATAGTTTCCAATTGGCCATCCAGGTATTTGAACCACTGATTCAGGTCTGGAATATTGATGAAGATCCCTATAGGTTCATTCTTATAGTATGCAAACCAATTAATACGCTCATCCATTACTGGTTTCATTGCCTGGAACATTTTTAATACTACGTCCTTACTCATTTCTTTTATTCCACCATGGCCTGCCCATGCCTTGTTATAGACAATAGTGAAATCAGCAGCAAATTTTTCCAGTTGGTCTTTGCGAATGTGTTCTGCACGATAGCCAGGATCCCGAACAAGCAGAGCATGCCGGTCAAATATCTTTTTTTGAAAAGCTTTTTTTGGATTTACCCCAAAACAGATCTGGTTATAGAAAGGTTTGAACCCATAGTTTTCAAAGAGTTCCTGGTAATAAGGCAGATTGTAATTCATACAATAAACGGGGGGCTGAAAGCCTTCCACTAATAATCCCCACCAACGATCGCGTTCACCAAAATTAATTGGTCCGTCCATAGCCTGCATACCTTTCTGGATCAACCAATGTTTTCCAACATCCAACAGCATGTCTGCTGCTGATTGATCTTTAATACAATCAAAAAACCCAATGCCGCCAACAGGAACATCATCACCTTTGTTTTTATATTTCTTATTGGTGAACGCAGCAATCCTTCCAATTAAACTACCATCATCATCCTTGAGTATCCACCTGGCGATTTCCCCGTGTCGGAATGCCTTATTTTTTTTGGGATTGAAAACATTTTTGACATCAATATCAAGAGGCCTGATATAATTTGGGTTGCTCTTATTAATGAGCACATTTACGAGTATAAAATCCTTTGCTGTTTGCCTGTCGGCTACCAAAATCAGTTGCATTCCTTGGTCCCTCTAGGGGGACGTGCAAATTAATGGCAATTCACTAAGCGCCCCTAAACATTTTTGCTGAAACGCTTGAGTCATGCCCATAAATATCTTCCCGGAAATTCAGAGCTCCTGATTCATCAACCCAGGCCGTGTAGTAGGTAATGAAAACAGGAATGGGGTCTTTTAATTTCACGAATCTTTCCTTTCCGCTATTCATTGCTTCCTCAATTTTAGTTTCAGTCCAATTCGGATCATTCCTTAAAAGATAATTTGCCATCTTCTCAGGGTCACTTAATCTGATGCAACCATGACTATAAGCCCGTTTGTCTTTACTGAAAAGACTCTTGGCAGGAGTATCATGGAAATAGATATTGAAACTATTTGGGAATAAAAATTTTACTCTTCCCAATGAATTTTTAGCACCTGGTAGTTGCCGGATCTCAGGAACCCCATCAGCGTCAGTGCCTGTGACCTCCATGTTTTCTTTTGCCAGGTATTTTGAATTCTTTTCTATTGCAGGTAGTATTTCCTTTGTGACGATGCTCTGAGGAACGTTCCAATACGGACTGAAAACAACCTGATTCAAATCACCGCGGAACATCATTGTATTATGTCCTTCCTTACCAACAACAACAACCATATCAAAAGCCTTGTTCCGACCTTCATAAACGTGAAGCATGAATTCTGGAATATTGACCAGGATCATATTGCCTTCGGGCCGTGTGGGCATCCACCTCATTCGTTCCATATTTAGTAAAAGTTGCTCCAATCGTTGCCTTGCAGTTACGTTCATTTCTTTCACCAGTGCTGGAGAAATCTTTCCATCGGCCGTGAATCCATGTCTTGATTGAAACTTTTTTATCCCGTTCATTAGTGTATCGGTGAAAATATTAGTGGTATCAGTTTCAGCCAGATCTCCGGATATGGCCAATCTTTTCTTCATCAATTGAATTGCGATTGATGAATCACCAGGTTTATATTTCTTTTTGTCGAGGCTAATAATAGGCCATCCTCCATTCTTTGTTATTGTATAATACTTGGCTAACTGTTGCTTTAATAATCGGTATGACTCATTTATATCTTCATAATACTTATCATCCTTGTGTTTTTTTGTAAGAAGTGAATCTGCAAGGTATACGGCATCAAGCTTTTTTGCAGGTATGAATCTTTCCATTTCCTTTCGCTTGATGTACCCCTTTTCGTAATTACTAAGTGTGTAATGGATGAAGTGGTGCGTCAGGACCAACTCAGTATTGATAATGTTTTTGTCACTCGCCTTTGGAGATATGCTTTCCTCAGTTATTAAATTATCCATCCTTCTCCTGAGCTTTTTATCGTCAAGAGTTGTATCTCCACCGTATTTGATTTCATAACTATGAAGATTCCAGAAACCTCTGGCCTGTTCAGTGAGACCATCGCTGGAGAACCATGCGAATTGATAATTACGTGAATTGTAAAAGCTTCTAATCCTTCGGGATAATGAATCAGGCACCTTATTTTCTGCCAGATAATTTTCAACGCCTGTGCTATCTAAAAAAAGATCGTTAAAAGCATTTCCTCCGCTGATGCTTAAATCCCTCTTGGTTATGTTTTTCTTCGAATTTTCTTTGTCATCCTTATCCTTCTTCTCTCGTCCTGAAGAATTCTGGCATGCCTGGAATAAGGGAAGGGTAAGGACTATGAAATAAATGAGTTTTTTCATATCTCCAGATTTGCAAAAGCTGTGCCTCGGAAAACTGAGGTCTGAAGTCGGAGGTCTGAAGTCGGAGGTCTGAAGTCAGAAGTTAGAAGGCTCCGGACTCACGGCTCACGACTCACGATTCACGGCTCACGACTCAATTCAACTTCTTGTCAACCTGTGGCTGCCCCTTAAGATGCTGGTCGAGGAACTTCAATACCGCTCCATAACCCTTTATCTCATTTTCTTTCTTTATGAATCCATGGCCTTCATCGGGGAAGATCACATATTCCACAGGCACATTATTTTTCTTAACTGCTTCTACTATCTCATCGCTCTCAATTTTTAAAACCCTTGGGTCATTTGCCCCCTGTAGCACAATTAGCGGTTTCTTAATATTTGATGCATGAAGCAATGGTGAGAACTCCTTTAGTCTTGTAGTATCTGCTGTATTGGGATCCCCAATTTCCTCGTAAAGGGCTTTTTTGAATGATTCCCAATAGGGAGGCACTTCTTTTAAGGTCCTTAGCCAGTTAGCAACCCCAAATAAATTGACACCTACTTTAAATTCGTCAGGCTGAAAACAAAGTGCGGCCAGGGTCATGTAGCCGCCATATGAGCCACCCATGATCCCAATCTTTGTTGAATCTATATAATCAAGACTGGCGAGGTATTTTTTGCCCCAGACGCAATCTTTCAAGTCTCTATCCCCATGATTGCGGTCATCAAGTTTGAAAAATGTTTTTCCATACCCACTGCTGCCCCGATTATTAACGGCGAGAATAGCATACCCATGATTTACGAGGTATTGAATTAGTGAAGAGTACCCAACACGCGATTGTCCACCAGGACCACCATGCACCCAGACCAGAGCAGGTACCTTATTATTTTTTCCTGCCTGAAGTGGTCTGTAATAAATGGCTGGAATTTCCAGGCCGTCAAATGATTTGTAGCGCACTACCTCAGCTGTTACAAGATCATTGCCTTCAATTTCTGAAGAGAGAGTGTTGGTTAATTTCTTCAAATTCTTGGTGCCAAAATCGTACACATAAATATTATTGGGAGATTTGGAATCGCCAATTGTAAGTCTCATTTTATTCTCACTGCGAGAGATATTTACACCGAGAACATTTCCATCTTCGATTTTTGGGAATTCTACAGGTGAACCTGACTTGTGGTCAAAAACGTAGAGCTTGTTTACACCGTCTTCATTAACTCCTACCACACGAAACTTCTCGTTATATGAGGTGTACATATACATTACATCCCAGGTGGTTGAATAAATTTTTTCCTTCTTGCCAGAAGCCAGATCATACTTCATCACATATTGGTATTCGCCGCCTTCGTCTGTAGTATAATAAAGCGAATTATTATCCATTGAGAATTGTGCTGGAAAGTTGTTTGATTCAGTACCATCAGAATTAACCTTCTTCAATTCTTTGGTTTGCTGATCCGCGATGAAAAGGTTTGTAGAGGTCGTGGTAATGCTTTGGACCAATGACAGGTATCGTTCATTATCTGATATAGCGCCAACATCATAGCCACTTTCATTTTTATAGATCATCACCGGAAGCCAGGTCCCCGTATCCATTTTCAATAAATCGAAATAGCGTGGATCGCGTTTGTTTGATGTATAGTACATTGATTTATTGTCGCGGCTCCAACCAAAAAAACTTGCTTTCTCTTTTTCGCCAGGGGTAAGGTCCTTGGCGGTTCCGTCTGGCTTCAGCAGGAAAAGGTGATCATTCTCATCACCACCTTTATCAGCACTGTAGATGATATTCTTTGTTCCGGGAACATAATCGCCAACAAAAATGGATTCCTTCGCTGAATTGGTCAGGGCCTTTTTAGTTCCGGTTGCAATTTCAATTTCATATACATTATATATCCCGGTTTCATTACTATTAACCACAATGCTGTTCTCATCTGATGAAAAATAACCTCCATTCACCTGAGTGCTCTTATAAAATTGCTCAATTGAATATTGTTTTACGTTTCTTGGCTCACTGCCAGAATCTGTATTGTTGCTACAGCCAAATGAAAGGCTGGCTATCAGTCCGAGGAGGAGGATTCTCTGCATGATTTTTATTTTGGTTGATAAAGATTAGGAACTGAATATATGAAAAACCGCTTTTTTGATCATTTTCTGAATTTATCCATTTGAAAAGATCTTGAATTGCGATTATCAATCTCTGGTTTTCGTTTTCCAATTTCACCTTTCCCCCCTTACCTTTGCAGCCGATTTAAAACATCCGCAAGGCGGATTCTCATCAAATTATTTCTGCTATGCCTAATACAGGTAAAATCAAACAGATCATTGGTGCGGTTGTAGATGTGCAGTTCGTAGGAAAGCTTCCAGAAATTTATAATGCATTGGAATTGAAAAGACCAGGGGGTGGAACTCTTGTTCTTGAAGTTCAGCAGCATCTAGGAGAAGATAGCGTAAGAACCATCGCAATGGATGGAACTGAAGGACTTGTGAGGGGAACTGAAGTACTTGATACAGGAAAGGCCATTGCAATGCCAGTTGGAGACGGGATTAAAGGTCGACTCTTTAATGTTACTGGTGACCCAATTGATGGATTACCACCAGTTTCAAAGGAAAATGGCAGACCAATCCACTCTAAACCACCAGCCTTTGAAAACCTAAGTACAGCAACTGAAGTTCTTTTCACTGGGATCAAAGTTATTGACCTTATCGAACCATATGCAAAAGGAGGAAAAATTGGTCTATTCGGGGGTGCTGGTGTAGGTAAAACCGTATTGATCCAGGAACTTATTAATAATATCGCGAAGGCTTATGCCGGGGTTTCGGTATTTGCCGGTGTAGGTGAAAGAACACGTGAAGGGAACGACCTCATGCGTGAAATGATCGAAGCCGGGATTATGAATTATGGCGATAGTTTCAAGCACAGCATGGAAAATGGCGGATGGGATTTGAGTAAGGTGAACATGGACGAATTAAAGGAATCCAAAGCAACCTTCGTTTTTGGTCAAATGAATGAGCCTCCGGGTGCCCGTGCCAGGGTGGCGCTGAGTGGACTAACAATCGCTGAATACTATCGCGATGGGGATGGCCAGGGTAGAGGAAGAGATATCTTATTTTTTGTTGATAATATATTCCGTTTTACACAAGCGGGTTCTGAAGTATCTGCCTTGCTGGGACGTATGCCCTCAGCTGTAGGATACCAACCTACCCTTGCTACTGAAATGGGTATCATGCAGGAAAGGATCACTTCTACAAAGAATGGTTCAATTACATCTGTTCAGGCGGTCTACGTGCCTGCGGATGACCTGACCGATCCCGCACCTGCTACAACATTTGCCCACCTTGACGCAACAACGGTTCTGAGTCGCAAGATTGCCGATCTTGGGATTTATCCTGCTGTGGATCCTCTTGATTCAACTTCCAGGATTCTGAGTCCGCTCATTGTTGGTGATGCCCATTATGATTGCGCAAATAATGTGAAGCTAATACTGCAGAGATATAAGGAACTGCAAGACATCATTGCGATCCTTGGATTAGATGAATTGAGTGATGAGGATAAGATGACTGTTGCGCGGGCAAGAAAGGTTCAAAGGTTTTTGTCACAACCCTTCCATGTTGCAGAAGCATTTACGGGTTTGAAAGGAGTGCTGGTGCCAATTGAAGAAACTATCCGTGGCTTTAACATGATCATGGATGGCGAAGTAGATGAATATCCTGAAGCTGCATTTAACCTGGTAGGAAGCATTGATGACGCAATAGAAAAAGGAAAGAAGCTTCTTATTCAAGCGCAGGGATAGAATAGTAGACGATCAGTAAATTTTCAGATTAATATGAACCTAGAGATCCTCACACCAGAGCGCAAATTATTCAGCGGTGATGTTTATGGAATACAACTGCCTGGAATAAGTGGGTCTTTTGAAGTTTTAGAAAAACACGCTCCCCTCGTTAGCGCATTAAAAGCAGGTCGTGTCAAAGTATTAAAGGATAAATTGAATCACCTTGCTTTTTATGATATCCAAAGCGGATTTGTAGAAGTGATCAGTAATAATGTAACCGTCCTGGTAGAAGGAGCTACAGTTGTAGAAGGTTAAAGATATTTGGACATTCCATCATCCTGGAAAAGATCATTACCCATTCAGCAGTTGAGAAACGTTGAATGGGTATTTTGTTTTTGGGAAGTGCATTGCTTGTTTAACGCAAAGGCGCAAGGGCGCGAAGGTTCGCGAAAAAATTTGAGTAAACGGAAAGCTATCTAATCAACAATTCAACCAATTAACGAACCAACTAATTCAGCTGCGGATCTATTGGGAAATTGATCATCATTTCATAATCCCCGCCGAGTAATTTGAGGGATTCCTTCCAGATCTCATCCGTGGTTTTATGGAAAATAATTTTTCGGGTAGCTTCTACAGTTAGCCATGATTTTTCTTTTAATTCATCATTCAGTTGTCCGCTGCCCCATCCTGAATAACCTATGTAAAAGCGAATTCTCTGCTGATTTACTTCTCCTTTTCTAATCATCTGAATAGCGATATCAAAATCACCTCCCCAATATATACCTTCCGCTATCTGATATCCGCCTGGTATTTTATCAGGGTATTGATGAAGAAAGTGAATCGTATCCATCTGAACAGGGCCTCCATAGAAGACCGGTAACTTCAAATCTTCAAGTCCGTTTACGAGTTCATCAAGTGTGTAATCATAACTTCTGTTCAACACAAAGCCAAAACTACCCTCATCCTGATGTTCGCATAGGAAGACTACAGTTCGCATGAAGTTAGGGTCCTTCAGAAATGGATCTGCGATCAGCAATATGCCAGGTCCGGGAGTAATCATATTTCTAAATTACATCTTCCAGCCAGATAACAAAATCCTCCGCGGATTAAGTATTGATAAGATTCCCTATTTTCATTAAGTCTTGTGAAACCTTCGTTAAAGAAACTCGTCCCTGGAGCTTAAGGCGGCTTTCGCGAAAACGTTTTCTACTTTTGCGCTCAGGGTAGTGGCCATATTCATAATGCATTAAATAACTAATGAGTTCCCGCAGGTGAAGAAAATTTTTCCCATCATTTTCATACTGATCTCACTTTCACTAATTGGGATTATTTATATCCAGGTAAACTGGCTATTCACAATGCTTGAGAATAAGCAGGAAGAATTGAAGAGGACTGTTTCCATTGCGATGAACGAGGTTGGCGATGGACTGGTACAGCAGAAGGGATCTTTACCCCGACTTACCAATCCAAAGGGAAATCCAGGATTTAGCTGGCCTTCCGACCAATTTTTGAAGGAGTTAAATCGTCCATCCACTATCGGAGAAAAATTCACTGATTTTGAAATTGCGGAAATGTTGCAGAAGGCCTTTAGCAAACAAGGGCTGAAGGATACCAGATTTGAGTTCGCTATCACTTCAAATTTCAACCTCATCACATATGAATTGAAGTCGATGAATTTCCTCAAAGAAGTTGAGGACACGGTTCATAATCATCACTTTTTTTATCCGATCATGGTGCCAAGCGGAAGCAATTATGAAGGATTGGTGCCTGATGAGACAATGATTGTCATAGTTCCCAATATCAAGAAGATCGTTTTGAAGCAGATCAGATGGATGATACTTGGATCTGTAATGTTCACATTGATTATTATCGCCGCTTTTTTCCTTACTGTGAGTGCATTGTTGAGGCAGAAGAAACTTAGCACTGTGAAGAATGATTTTATCAATAATATGACACACGAGTTCAAGACTCCGTTGGCTACAATTTCCCTGGCAGTTGATGCATTGCGCAATGAAAAAGTATTAAACGACCGCGAGAAGAGTGAATATTTCAGCAGTATTATTAAGGAGGAGAACAAAAGGATGAATAAGCATGTTGAAACAATTCTTCAATCTGCGTTACTTGACAGGCAGGAGGTAAAACTTCATCTTAAACCTCTGCATGCTCATCCTATCATTAAGAATGTGATTGAAGGTTTTGAGTTGCAGCTTCAGGATAAGAATGGGAGGGCAGAAATTGATCTCAAGAGCGAAAATGATCTGATACCTGCAGATGAAACTCATTTCACAAATCTTGTTTCCAACCTTGTAGATAACGCAATCAAGTACTCAAAAGACAATCTCCTTATAAAATTGTCAACTTATAATACTGAAAAGCACTTTATCATTCGGATTGAGGATAATGGAATTGGTATGAGCAAAGAAACCCAAAGGAGAATATTCGAAAAGTTTTACAGGGCGCATACTGGAAATATTCATAACGTGAAGGGATTCGGGCTGGGTCTTAGTTATGTTAAGACGATGGTGGATGCCCATAATGGTAAAATAAAAGTCGAGAGCACGTTAGGTAAGGGCACCTGTTTCATTTTGGAATTTCCATTATTTAAAGAACCTGCTCACGCATAGATCAGGCAGCCATCGCCATAGCTCAGAAATCTGAAATTATTTGCCAAAGCATACTCATAAATTTCCTTCCATTTTTCACCTGCAATTGCAGCCACAAGGAGTAATAAAGTAGATTGTGGCTGGTGGAAATTAGTTACAAGTATATCTGCAATGCGTAACCGATAACCAGGTATTATCAGGAGATGAGTCTTGGCTAAGATCTTTTCAAGATCATTTTTCTTCATCCAGTCTAACATGAAATGCAAGGCTTCATTTACTGGAATATCCTGCTTTAATTCATATGCTTCCCATTGATACAAGCAAAGTTCTTCACTTGTTTCATGGTTTGTCATGAGTTTCACAGCAAGCCAGTATAAGGTTTCAATAGTTCTTAAGGAAGTGGTTCCCACAGCAACTATTGTTGAATATTCCATTAATGTTTGAATAAAGAGAATGTCTACCTCTATAAATTCCCGGTGCATTTCATGTTCACCGATGGTTGGTGTTTTTACAGGCTTGAATGTGGCGGCTCCAACATGGAGTGTGGTAAATGCTAGTTTGATATTTTTATCAACCAGAGATTCCATGACTGCTTGTGTGAAATGCAATCCTGCTGTGGGAGCTGCAACCGAACCTTCCGATTTTGCATAGGTTGTTTGATACCTTTCTGTATCTTCTATTTCAGCAGCACGTTTTAAATATGGAGGGAGGGGAATCGCGCCTGCAAGTTTTAGGATCTCCGTGAAAGAATAATCTTGCGGAGTCCAGCTTAGCTCGATGATAAAAGAATCGGCAAGCCTTTCTTTCATTCGTGCCATTAACACCACCTCATTGGAATCCATGGTTATCTTCTTACTCAATTCAGTTCCATGTTTCCATTTTGATGCTCCACCAATTAAGCATTTCCATAATACTCTGCCCTTTTTACCCATGGCTTCGCTGATAGTTGGATATTGATCGGAAGGCTCAAGGCAGAAGATCTCTATGGTGCCACCACTTGGTTTCTGAAATAATAATCTTGCTTCAATGACCCTGGTATCATTAAAAATGATCAAGGAACTTTCGGGTAAATGATTGGATATGTTTCTATAAACATCTTCAGTGGTCTCGCCATTCCTGTATAAGAGAAGTTTGGAAGAGTCTCTAATAGTCAATGGATATTTTGCAATCCTGTCTTCAGGTAACTGGTAGGTATAATCGCTAATGCGAATGGCACGTATGTCCATAATTTTCGCAGCCAACTGCTGTGATTATTAAAAAAATTATTTAGAAGCTCTCTTTGCTTTTTGTATTACAAGTTTCAATCCACTCCAGATATCACTTACTGCGCAGACTTTAATATCTACAAGATCATTTCTCAGTGCAAAATTTCTTATAACGTCTTCGGTTAGATCAGTTGGAATGCCTGCTGATTTTTTATACCATGAAACCCAAATCACAAGTGAAGGATTTTTAGAATGAAACTTTTTAAGTTTAATTATTGCCGCTTCAAATTCTTTATTTGATTTCACAAACAGATGTACCAGGTCAGGTACGGCGGATGGCTTGACATAACTGCGTTTCAAGATCTGATTCCACTAAATCATTGTAATTCTCGGGAGCATTTATAAGCATCAGTTTGGAATCGGGTTTGATCCCAAGTTTTTTTATTAAAGGCGTTCCGGAATATCCACTCGATGCCATTTTTTTGATTATTAACATGTTTTCCACCGCAATCCACACCCAATCCACAGGCATATTCGACCCTTTTGAGATCTCATTTCATTGAAACCCTTATTCTGCATCTATTCCAATGCAAAATCAAAGCGTGGAAAAATTAAATATGTATCGATTTGTTTTCAAAGTGGGAAAAAGTGTTATTTTGTGTTGATTTTAGGTAAATCATAATGCAACTCCTTGTAAATGATTGGTTTCCTTGGCGAATACGAAGCGACATTGGACCCAAAGGGTCGTTTTCTGCTACCGGCGGGCTTTAAAGAAGCAATGCCGGAAGAAGGGAGCAAACCAATTCATAATTAACCGGGGATTTGAAAAATGCCTTACGCCTGTATCCTATCAAAAGCTGGGAACCCATATTCGAAAAGATTAGCAGGTTAAATGATTTTGACCCCAAAGTAAGAGAATTCAGGAGATACTTTTTGAATGGGGCCACCCAATTGGAACTGGATAGTTGCAGGCAGATTGTTAGTGCCGTCCGAATTTGAAAGAGCATGCAGGGTTGGAAAAGGATATCGTGTTGGTTTCGGCAGTTAATAAAATAGAAATCTGGGATAAGAGTAAGTACCAACAGTTCTTTGACTCATTTTCACCGGAAACTTTCAGCGGACTTGCTGAACAGGTAATGGGGGGAGGGATTGATAAGTTGCTCAATTGAAAAACTGACAACTGACTTATGAGTAAGGATAACAATCAACGATCAGCTCATAAGACCCCGGAAGGATATCACATTCCTGTTCTCTTAATGAGGCGATTGAAGGATTGCAATATTAAGCCAGGTGGAAACTATGTGGATTGCACTTTTGGCGGTGGCGGACATTCAAGGGAGATTCTTAAAAGTCTGAATGAAGAAGGAAAATTCATTGCTTTTGACCAGGATGCAGACGCAAGGAATAACCTTCCTGACTGATCGGCCGGATAATCTTCATCCCTCACAACTTCAGACACCTTCAGCGCTTCCTTCGGTTGAACAAGTTTGACAAAGTAGATGGCGTTCTGGCAGATCTGGGAGTTAGCAGTCATCAGTTCGATCAAGCAGGAGCGTGGTTTTTCAATTCGTTTTGAGGGAGAGATGGATATGCGAATGGATCGGCGGCAGGAACTGAACGGCTTCATGATGTCCTGGAAAACTTTAGTGTGCAGGACCTGCATAAGTTGTTCGAGGAGTATGGCGAAGTCACTAATGCCAAAACTCTTGCACGAACAATTGTTGAAGTCAGACAAAATGTTTCTCTCAGGAGCATTCAGAATTTCAAGCATGCTGTCAGTTCAGTGGTGAAAGGAAATCCAAACAAATATTTTGCCCAGGTTTTCCAGGCATTGAGGATTGAAGTAAATGATGAACTGAAGGCTCTCAAAGAAATACTTCTGCAGGCTCTCGATGTACTAAAGCCAGGTGGACGAATCGCGGTTATTACTTTTCACTCACTTGAAGACAGGATAGTTAAGAATTTTTTTAAGAAAGGCAATTTCGAGGAATCAGATGCTACAGATGTTTTTGGACACACAAGCAAGTCGCCGTTAAGAGTTATTACAAAGAAACCACTTTCTCCAACCCCCGAAGAAATTAAAGCAAATCCCAGGTCCAGAAGTGCACGACTTCGGATCGCTGAAAAAATATAATCAATAGAATACTTAAACAGGATCATTCAAGAATGACAGAGAATGAAACCATACAGGAAGTAAAAAAAGACTGGAAGAAAATCTTCAGTTATAACTGGATCGTGAAGAATGTTCCCTTTTTTTTATTTCTGGCTGTGTTAGCCGTTGTGTACATATATAATGGTCACTATGCTGATAAGACCATCCGGAATATTAATAAAGTAAGCAATCAGCTAAAAGAATTGCAATACGAATACAAGACATTGAAAAGTGAGGTAATGTTCAGAAGCAAGCAAAGTGAATTGGCGAAAGCAGTTGAGCCTTTAGGATTAAAGGAACTGATAAAGCCACCGATGATATTAAGAGACAGCCTTGATCAGAAGAATAAGTAGTTGATACGATTCGATATAATATAAAAATGAGGTAGCAAACGAAGCAATTGGAAGTTAAACGGGACATATTATGGCGTGTTTACCTATCCTTCCTTGGGATTGTATTACTAAGTCTGATTGTATTGGGCAGGGCTATCTATATCCAACGGGTGGAAGGTGCTTATTGGAAAGGAATGAGCGATAGCCTTCATCAGAAGGTGGTGGAAACTGAAGCTGAAAGAGGTACAATTTATAGTGAAGATGGAAGTATGCTCAGTACCTCCATTCCGTTCTTTGACATTTATGTTGATTTTGGAGCTGAAGGTCTAAGAGAAAAAAATGGGCGCAGGTTTAAAGATAATATTGACTCTTTGTCAATTGCGCTTTCTACATTTTTCGGTGACAAGTCTGTCAAGGATTATAAACGTGAATTACAAAAAGGGTACAGAGATAAAGAGAGATATTATCTGCTCCGGAAAAATCTTTCATTCGAACAATATAAAATCCTCAGAACATTTCCACTGGTTAAATTAGGAAAGAACAAGAGCGGATTCATTGCAGAGGTTACAAGCAAGCGTTTGAATCCATTTGGTCTATTGGCAAACAGAACTATCGGGCTTGCACGGCAAAATGCGCAGAACGTTGGATTGGAAAGAACTTACGACAGCCTCTTGAAAGGTGAAACAGGAAAGCGACTGATAAGATTCGTGGGAGCCGGCGCATACATTCCTGTTGAGGGATACGAGATTGAACCGAAGAATGGAAATGATGTGATCACAACGATCGATGTCAATATCCAGGACATTGCTGAAAACGCATTGTTGAAAGTGATGATTGAGAACGAAGCCGAACATGGTACCTGTATCGTGATGGAAGTGAAGACGGGAAAAGTAAAAGCGATAGCAAATCTGGGAAAGCAGCAGAATGGTAGTTATAATGAGGATCTCAATTATGCAATAAGAGGATCCGAACCTGGATCAACGTTCAAATTAGCGACGATGATTTCTTTGCTGGAAGACAAGCATGTAAAACTTGAAGATCATGTGAACCTCGAAGGCGGAAGTTGGAAAGTTTCAAACCGGACTGTTTACGACAGTGAAAGACATGGCTTAACCGATGTTACAATAAAAGAAGCGTTCGAACATAGTTCAAACGTGGGTATGGCAAAGCTGGCCTGGGCTTATTATTCAAAGAACCCCGACGGGTTCTTAAACCACCTGAAGAAACTGAAGCTTCATCAAAAATCAGGAATTGACCTGCTTGGTGAAACAAATCCAATTATCAAAAATCCAAAGTCCCGTACCTGGAGTGCCACCACATTACCGTGGATGGCCTTCGGGTATGAAGTTCTTGTTAGTCCATTGCAGACCCTGATGCTTTACAATGCAGTTGCGAATGATGGCCAGATGATGAAGCCCTATTTGGTGAATGAAATCAGACAATCCGGAATAACTCATCTGTTGAATCACCCGGAAGTAATGGTCGACAGAATTTGCAGTGAAAAAACACTTGCCCAATTAAAGAGCTGTCTCGAAGGAGTTATGATAGAAGGCACAGGAAAGGCATTGCGAAGTCCAGATTATAAGATCGCGGCTAAAACAGGTACAGCGCTTGTTGCAAATGGGAGATTTGGCTATGCTCAACACATCTATCAATCTTCTTTCGCGGGATATTTTCCTGCGGATGATCCGCAATATTCATGCATAGTAGTAATCAAGAATAAACCCTTTGCAAGAAAATATTACGGGGCGCAGGTTGCCGGACCTGTATTTAAGGAGGTAGCGGATAAACTTATCGCATTAAATACTTTAAAAACCAATGCTTACTATGCGGTGGAAAAGGATTCTGTATTTGTTGGGGATAGTTCAGTCTTTTATTATGCAGGATATTCTGCATCAGTAAAACAAGTATTGAATTCAATGAAGATGGGATACAAGGATTCGAGCATGGGTACTGATTGGAGCAGAATTTACACAGCAAACAAGGAAATAGTTGTCAATAAACAAATCCTTCCACGAGCAGCGATGCCTAATGTAAAAGGAATGGGTTTAAAGGATGCACTCTTTCTCCTTGAAAATATGAATGTAAAGGTCATAGTCAAGGGGAAAGGAAAAGTTATGAATCAATCTCTCAAACCAGGAATCAATTTTCAAAAAAATCAAACCGTAACACTGGAATTGAACTGATGAAGTTGCAAGACATTTTATACAAAGTAGCCATACGGTCTGTGAAAGGAGATGTATCAATTGAAATCAGCGACCTCCAAATTGATTCCAGGAAAATAGCACCAGGTTCTGCATTCATTGCGATAAGTGGGGGTGTAGACGGCCACCAATTCATTGAAATTGCAGTAGAGAAAGGTGCGCTTGCAATTATCTGTGAACGCTTGCCACAGAACCTGACTGATGGCGTAGTATACATCCAGGTAGAGAATAGTTCAATTGCAGCAGGGATCATCGCACATAATTTTTTTGGACAACCATCAGAATCACTGAAGCTTATAGGTGTTACTGGAACAAATGGAAAAACAACAGTAGCCACGCTGCTCTATAAACTATTTACTGCCCTGGGTTATAAGTGCGGGTTGCTAAGTACAGTTCAAAATCATATTGGAGACGAGATTGTTGCAGCAACACATACTACTCCAGATGCGGTGAGTCTGAATGCCATGCTTAAGCGAATGGTAGAAAGCGAATGTAGCCATGTGTTTATGGAAGTAAGTTCTCATGCCCTGCATCAACACAGGACTGCTGGCCTTCAATTCACTGGGGGCATTTTTACAAATATTACGCATGACCATCTTGATTACCATAAAACCTTTGACGAATATATACGTGTTAAGAAATCGTTCTTTGATTTATTGCCACATACTTCTTTTGCGCTTTCAAATGCTGACGATAAGCGTGGAGCGGTAATGCTTCAGAATACACATGCCAGGAAGTATTTCTATTCACTTCGTTCAATGGCTGATTTTAAAGGAAAGATCCTGGAGAATAACCTGAGCGGATTATTCATGTTGATTGATGAACATGAAGTGCATTTCCGCATGATAGGAGAGTTCAATGCTTACAACATCCTAGCAGTTTATGGGGCTGCAATTTGTATGGGCGAGGATAAGCATGAAACACTGAGATGCCTAAGTGTTTTAACAGGTGCCGAAGGAAGATTTGACTATATGCTATCACCCCGTGAACATGTGATTGGCATTGTTGACTATGCTCATACTCCTGATGCACTTCTGAACGTCCTGGCAACCATTAAAAAGCTGAGAAAAGGTCATGAGCAAATCATAACCGTAGTTGGATGTGGTGGAGATAGAGACAAAACAAAAAGACCAGTGATGGCTGAAGTTGCAGTTGAACACAGTGATAAAGTTTTCTTCACTTCTGACAATCCGAGAAGCGAAGAATCCGAAGCAATCATTCGTGATATGGAAGCAGGGGTGAGTATCGCATCAAGGAAAAAATATGTTTCGATAACAGACAGGAAAGAGGCAATTAAGGCGGCGGTAAGTTTTTCGAAACCCGAGGACATCCTGCTTGTTGCAGGGAAAGGTCATGAGAAGTACCAGGAGATAAAAGGAGTGAGGCAACATTTTGATGATAAGGAAGTATTAGCAGAGATGTTCAGGATGTTCGATAAGTAAGAGAACAAACTGGCCGAATTAATTGTGAGGCTTCCATATAAAAGAGCAATCAGTAACTAACATGCTATATCACCTGTTTGAATGGTTAAAAGATGAAGGGATCAAGTTGCCAGGAAGCAACCTGTTCCTGTTCATAACATTCAGGGTGTTGCTGGCTGTATTGTTATCGTTGATCATTTCCACTCTCGTTGGAAAATCCCTTATCAGGTTGTTACAAAAGATGCAGGTTGGTGAAAGTGTCAGGGATCTTGGTCTTGCAGGAGAACAACAGAAAAAGGGAACTCCTACCATGGGTGGGATCATCATTATTCTTGCCATCCTTGTACCCACCTTACTGTTGGCGGACCTAAATAAAGCATATGTGAGGTTGATGATATTCGCTACGATCTGGTTGGGGATTGTGGGTTTTATTGATGACTACCTAAAACTTCGGGCAAAGAAAATTGCCAAAGAGCAGGGAATAGCATACAAAAAAGGTGATAAGGATGGTCTTGCAGCATGGTTTAAAATACTTGGACAGGTGGTGTTGGGTGTTGTGGTGGCTGCAACTCTTCTCTTTAATGACAATGTAAAAGTGTACCGTGAGTTTGTTGGAGAGAATGCCCCGACAGATACACCAAAAATTGTAAAGGTTCCTTTCGGGAATACAGAAAGAACCTTTGTTGAGGCAGATGAGCCGATCACGACAATTCCTTTTGTAAGAACCCATGAATTCAATTATTCCAAACTGCTTCCTAAAGCATTGAGAGGTTTAACATGGGTTTTGTATATCGTGATTGTGATCTTCATCATCACCGCTGTATCTAATGGTGCAAACATTACAGATGGTCTTGATGGTTTAGCAACCGGAACCTCTGCTATAATTGGGGTTTGTCTTGGTGTATTTGCTTATGCGAGTGGCAACCTGAGGTTAGCGGATTATCTGAACATAATGTATATACCCAACCTGGGTGAACTATCAATTTTTATCGGAGCAATGATTGGAGCATGTGTGGGGTTCCTCTGGTACAACTCATATCCAGCGCAGGTTTTTATGGGCGATACTGGAAGTCTTGCGCTGGGAGGAATCATTGCTGCTCTTGCGATCATAGTGAGGAAAGAATTATTAATACCCATTTTCTGCGGAGTTTTTCTTGTAGAGAATCTGAGTGTGTTGTTGCAGGTTTCGTATTTCAAATATTCGAGGAGAAAGTATGGTGTGGGCAGAAGGATCTTTTTGATGAGTCCACTGCATCATCACTATCAGAAGTTGGGGTATCATGAAAGTAAGATTGTGACCAGGTTTTGGATCGTTACGATCCTATGCGTTGTGATCACGATCGTGACATTGAAAATCCGTTGATGCTGCAGGTTATATAAATCAGCAGTGTTGCGCAAATAGATTACTGAAAAACCAACCCATTAAATTCCAATCGGGAAAAACCAAAAAGAAATTGTGGTGCAGCTACTACTAACTCAATGCTTTTGAAGAACCATTTAATCCGTTTTTTTAAAATCCAATTACCGGGGAAAACTATCGAATTCACAAACCATTGAAAAATGGAAAGGTTAGTAATACTGGGAGGTGGTGAGAGTGGAGCAGGTGCTGCCATTCTCGGCAAGAAGCAGGGATATGATGTATTCCTGTCTGATGCAAGTTCTTTGAAAGAGAATTACAAACAGGAGTTGATCGATCAGAAAATTCCATTTGAAGAAGGTGGCCATTCAGAGAATTTGATTCTGAATGCAAATGAGGTTGTGAAGAGTCCAGGTATTCCTGAGAAGAATGAGTTGTTGCAAAAGATCAGGAAGCATGGAATACCCGTCATAAGTGAAATTGAACTTGCCTACCGCTTCAAAGGAAAAGGAAAAATTGTTGCGATTACCGGAAGCAATGGAAAAACAACTACAACCGCGCTTACTCAACACATCTTCAAGAGTGCAGGAGTGGAAACAGCGATGGTTGGAAACATTGGTTTTTCATTTGCCCGGCAGGTAGCCCAGGATCCTAAAGATTGGTATGTAGCGGAGATTAGCAGTTTTCAGCTTGACGATATCATCACGTTCAGACCCGATATCGCTATCCTGACAAATATTACTGAGGATCATTTAGATCGCTATGATTACAATTTCGGGAACTATATCGCCAGCAAATTCCGCATCGCAATGAACCAGACGAAGGATGATCATTTTATTTATTGTGAGGACGACCCTGTTACAATGCAACACATCAACCAATATTCCATAAAATCTAACCCATTACCAACTACTATGAGACATGAATTGAACAAAGGCGCTTATATCTTGAATGGACAAATGACGGTATCGGCCGGAGACGAAAAAATGCAAATGAGTATTTATGATTTTGCTTTAAAGGGCAAACACAATCAATACAACAGCATGGCAGCTGGATTGGCTGCGGCATTATTAGGATTAAGAAAAGATAAGATCCGTGACGCTATTCAAAGTTTTGAAAGCCTTGAGCACAGAATGGAAGCTTTACCACTAGTGCGTGGGGTGGAATTTATCAACGATAGCAAGGCTACCAATGTAAATAGTACATGGTATGCTCTTGAGAGCGTGACCAAGCCAACGATTCTGATTCTGGGAGGCATTGACAAAGGAAATGATTATTCATTGATCCGTGATCTTGTCAAAGAAAAAGTGAAGGCAATCGTGTGCCTTGGTCTTGACAACCGAAAGATCCATGAGGCCCTTGGAAGTGATGTACCGCTCATTGTGAATACGACGAGTGCAAGAGAGGCGGTCCATACTGCATTTCATCTTGCAAATAAGGGAGATGTTGTACTGCTCAGCCCTGCTTGTGCAAGTTTTGATCTTTTCAAAAATTTTGAAGATAGAGGAAAACAGTTCAAAGAAGCAGTAAGAGAATTATAGGCGATGAGATTGAATAAAAACACAAATCAATAATTATTGACAAACAGTGAGTGAACCGACAATCATACAGCAAAGTGGATTCACCGCACTTGGTGGAAAAGCCAAGGGAGATAAGGTCATTTGGGCCCTCGTGCTATTACTAGCACTGGTTTCCTTGCTGACTGTCTATAGCTCAACAGGTTTGCTTGCATATAAGATCAGCAAGGGAAATACTGAATTCTATCTTTTTAAACAGATCGTGTTCATTGCAATTGGTCTTGCCGTTGTTTATTTCATGCATCGGGTGAACTATACTTTTTATTCGAGGCTTGCGATCATACTCTTTCTGATATCGATACCATTATTATTATACACCTTGTTTTATGGAGTGAGATTGAACGAGGGTAGTCGCTGGATCAGGCTTCCTATTATCAATCTTACATTCCAAACATCTGACTTGGCCAAGCTTGCGCTCTTCATGTACGTAAGCAGGCAGTTGAGCAGGAAACAAGGAATAATCAAAGACTTCAGGAAAGGGTTTCTTCCTGTAATTATTCCTGTGGGATTGATATGCATGTTGATAGCACCTGCCAATCTTTCTACGGCATTATTATTAGGAGCTTCCTGCATGATGCTTCTTTTTATCGGCAGAGCAAAAGCAAAGCATCTGCTGGCAACAATTGGAATTGTACTCATTCCCCTTTTCATGCTCATATCAGTTGCTATTATATACTATGATAAAGAGGAGCAGAAATGCGAAGAGCTTCCGGCAATATTGCAAGGCTCCAGGATACCAACCTGGATCAAGAGGGTGCAAAACTTTATTTATTCTTCGAAGGAAGTTGATAAGGATGATAATTACCAGGTTAACCAGGCTAAGATCGCCATTGCAAAAGGTGGATGGTTGGGCTTGGGTCCGGGTAACAGTGAACAAAGAAATTTTCTTCCACATCCCTATTCTGATTTTATATATGCGATCATCATTGAAGAGTATGGGTTAGTGGGAGGAGCCTTCATACTTTTCATCTACCTGGTCTTTCTTTTCCGAAGTATCAGGCTGTTCAGAAAATGTCCATATGCATTCGGAGCTTTTCTGGCATTGGGGTTAAGCTTTACGCTCGTGATCCAGGCATTGGTGAATATGGCGGTGAATGTGAACCTATTTCCTGTAACAGGAGTTACGCTTCCATTGGTAAGTATGGGAGGCAGTTCTTTCCTGTTTACCTGTGTGGCCATTGGAATTATCCTAAGTGTTGCAAGAAATGTTGAAAAATCAGAAGGGGAAAAACGAATCGAAACGAATGAGGTGTGGCAAAAAGATTGATCATAGCAGGTGGTGGCACAGGTGGGCATATATTTCCTGCGATCGCAATCGCAAATGCTTTGAAAAAAATTGATAGTAATACTGAGGTCCTGTTTATTGGCGCGAAGGGTAAGATGGAAATGGAAAAAGTACCGCAGGCGGGGTATAAAATTGAGGGTATCGACATTGCAGGATTTAACAGAAGTTCTTTGATAAGAAATATCGGCCTTCCATTCAAGCTACTTAAGAGTTTCTTGCAGGTGAGACGAATTGTGAATGGTTTTCACCCAGACGCAGTCATAGGTGTTGGAGGATATTCAAGCTTTCCCGTATTGCGCTATGCGCAGGCAAAGAATATCCCAAGCTTCATCCATGAATCAAATTCATTCGCAGGCAAGTCTAATAAACTGCTGGGTAAAAAGGCTACAAGAATTTTTGTTGCTACTGAAGGAATGGAAAAGTTTTTTCCAAAGAGCAAAGTGGTAATCACCGGGAATCCAGTCCGGTCGCAGATTGTAGAAAATCTTGTGAGCAGGGAAGCAGGATTAAATTTTTTCGGACTTGATAGCAGAAAGAAAACAGTGCTTGTAACGGGCGGTAGCCTTGGAGCGAAAGGGATCAATGAAGCCATTGAGGCGGGATTGGAGAGGTTCGGTGAAGCAGATGTTCAGTTGATCTGGCAGACAGGGAAATCTTATTTGAATCGGGCGAAGGAACAGGCATTGGGAAAGCAGAACATCTGGGTCAATGATTTCATTTCGCAAATGGAGTTTGCATATGCAGCAGCGGATGTTGTGATCTCCAGAGCGGGGGCGATGGCGATTGCAGAATTAAGTGTGGTAAGAAAGCCTGTAATCTTTGTGCCTTATCCATTTGCAGCGGAAGATCACCAGACTGTAAATGCAAAGGTTCTGGAATCTAAAGAGGCTGGAATAATGATAAGAGATGATGAGGCAAGGGAAAAACTAGTAAAAAAAGCAATTGAGTTGGCGAAGGACGAGACAAAACAAAACGAATTGAAATCGAACATCGCACATTTTAGAAGGACTGACGCAGATAAAGTAATTGCAAGCGACATTTTGAACTATTTGTCAGGAATTGAAAAAAATTGAATGCCTGAACTTAAAAACATATCGGTTATTTATTTTATTGGGATTGGAGGTATTGGCATGAGCGCAATTGCCAGGTATTTCAATATTTCAGGAAAGGAAGTATCGGGCTACGATAAAACAGAAACTCCACTAACCAAGGAGCTTATTTCTGAAGGCATTGAGATTCACTATGAAGAAAATCTCAAGCTGATACCGAAGAATGCGGACATCGTGGTCTATACTCCTGCAGTTCCCAGGGAACATAAAGAATTGGTGTATTACCAGGAAAATGGTTATTCAGTTTTGAAGAGAAGTGAAGTTTTGGGAATGATTACCGCAAACACTTTTAATATCTGTGTGGCAGGAACTCATGGCAAAACCACCATTTCAACTATGATCGCTCACATCCTGCGCCATAGTGGCTATGGATGCAATGCATTCCTGGGCGGAATATCCGTGAATTATAATACGAATTTCTGGAGCAGTGAAAAACAAGTTTGTGTGGTTGAAGCAGATGAATACGATAGAAGCTTTTTGAAATTAACTCCTGACGTAGCTGTTATTACAGCAATGGATGCAGATCATTTGGATGTATATGGATCTGAAGAGGTGATGCAAGGCGCATTCATTGAGTTTTCGGGAAGATTGAAACAGGATGGTTTGCTATTGAGCAAGTTCGGGTTAGAGAGAGCAGGAGAATTTGTTGCCACTCATCAACAGACCTATAGTCTTCAAAATGATGTGGCGGATGTATATGGTGCAAACATAAAACTGCGGGATGGAAGCTATGAGTTTGATGTATTGATGAAGGATTATATGCTTGATAATGTACAACTGAATATTGGAGGGATGCATAATGTTGAAAATAGCATAGCAGCGATTGGTATCACCAATTACCTGGGGATTTCACCTGATAAGATCAAGAATGCTGTTGCAGACTTCCGCGGAGTGAAGAGAAGGTTCGAGTATGTTATTAAGACAGAGCAAATGATTTTTATCGACGATTATGCGCATCATCCCGAGGAATTGAAAGCATTGATCAGTGGAGCTAAGGCACTATTCAATGGTAAAGAGTGTACAATAGTTTTTCAACCACACTTATTCAGTCGTACCAGTGATTTGGCCGAAGAGTTTGCAGAAGTACTGGATTTGGCGGACCAGGTGATCTTATTGCCAATTTACCCAGCCAGGGAATTGCCGATGGCGGGAGTAACAAGCGAACTTATAAAAAAAGGAATGAAGAATAATAACGTGAGCTTGATGAATAGGGAACAGTTATTAGAATGGGCTGAAAAGAGCAACCCTGAGGTTTTTATCACTGCTGGAGCCGGTGATATTGATTCGATGGTTGATCAATTGGCTGAGATCTTAAAAAAAAGGAATTGAAATAATTAATACTGTGCGCAGAATTTATCATCTGTGCACCTGGTACCCGTCTGACGGTAACCGAAGCCGTTGGGCGGGGACAGATTGATGAAGAAAGATGCAGAATGGTGACAGTGGACAGTTGAACGTTGGCCGTTGAGCGATGGGGGGCTGCAGACATGAAAGGCAGAATCAGATTTGGTCAAGTCAGGTTTTTGGAAGAATCTTAAAAAGGCAATCAAATGAGCGCATTTAAAAAGAACGTCGGCAGAATTTTCCTCTGGACTTTCTGGTCTGCAGTGGGTATTGGCGGAATAGTTCTTCTGGTTGCTGCCATGAGGAAAAAGGCGCATCAATTGTGCAAGGGTTATGAAATAGAAATTGGAGGAGGGAAGCAGGAATTTTTTGTTGACAAGAAAGATGTTGAATTGATGCTGTTTGGAAAGCAACCTGCTGTGCAGGAGAAGGAAGTCAGTTCATTTGATTTGCAAATGATGGAAGACAAACTTGAAAAAAATGTCTGGATCAGGGATGCACAATTGTTTTTTAATAATGATGGCATTCTCAAGGTAAAAGTCTATGAACGTCTGCCCATAGCGCGGGTGTTCAATATTACCGGGAGCAGCCACTATGTGGACAGCTCAGGAAAGCAATTGCCGTTGTCCGATAAACTGTCTGCTCATTTGCCGGTATTCACGGGCTTCCCTACTGATAGAAAAAAACTCAACCGGGAGGATAGTCTATTGATGCGCCAGATAGTTGACATCAGCACTATAATTAGTCGCGATCCATTTTGGTTATCACAGATCTCACAGATCGATATTAGTCAAAATAGAACTTTCGAAATGATCCCGCTTATTGGAAGTCATGTCATCTCGATGGGGGAAGGAATTGATATCGATAAAAAACTGAATCGACTTTTTATTTTCTATACCAAGGTGCTCAGTAAGACTGGCTTCAACTATTATCAAAAGCTGGATCTACAATTTGACGAGCAGGTGGTCGCTACCAAAAAAACAATAAGAATATCTAAAAGAGATTCTCTTCTGGCTGTAAAGAAAGTAAGGCAATTGATTGCTGAAGGCCAGGAACTGAGACCTGACACGATGGTGTTAAGAAATGTACGACCTCTTGAGAATCTCGAAATGAATGAGCAAATGCTCAAGAACTATGACATGGTGATATCGAAGGATAGTCTGCCATCAGCGAAAAGCCTTCAGCCATCTGTCGTGAAAACTCAGGATACTTTGATGAAGAATGAAAAACAGGATGGTAAGAAAGAAATTAATAAAACCGAAAAACCAAAATCAGAAACAAAACGCGGCTTCAGGAAATGAAAACCATTAAAATTAGCAAACATCTAAAAACTCACATACTATGAACAACGAACAACCTATCATCGTAGGGTTGGACATCGGAACCACCAAGATCGCTGCCATTGCGGGCCGGAAAAATGAATTTGGTAAGCTGGAGATACTGGGATTCGGTCGTGCTAATTCTAATGGCGTAAAACATGGCCAGGTGCTTAACATTGATGAAACCATCAAGGCAATCAAGATGGCTTTGGACAATTGTTATGCATCTAATCCTAACCTCGAGATTAATGAGGTGTATGTTGGTATTGCCGGACATCACATCAAGAGTTTACAAACACGAGGTGACATAGTTAGGCATGATACCAACGAAGAGATCACTCAACGTGAGATCGATCAGCTGGTAGCGGACCAATTTAAAACCTATATACCGGCAGGCGATCAGATCATTGATGTTATTCCTCAGGAATTCACGGTGGATAATTTTCAAAACATTCCAAATCCAATTGGATATGGTGGAGTGAAAGTTGGAGCAAACTTCCACATTATTACAGGAGATAAAAACGCGATTAGAAATATAAACCGTGCAGTGGAGAAAAGTGGTCTTCACACCAAGGACCTCGTTATTGCAACCATTAGCCTCTGCTTCTGCAGTAATGGGCCAGGAAGATATGGAAGCCGGTGTGGCAATAGTAGATATAGGCGGTGGCACAACTGACCTTGCTGTGTTCTATGAAGGAATTTTGAAGCATACAGCAGTCATTCCATTCGGCGGTGAAAATATTACCAACGACATTAAGACTGGTCTTGGAGTTTTAAAGACTCAGGCTGAACAAATGAAAGTGCAATTTGGATCAGCCCTGGCTAATGAAGCAAAGACAAATGCATTTATTACCATTCCAGGTTTAAGAGGCATGCCAGCAAAAGAGATCAGTGTAAAAAATCTTTCTAACATTATTCAGGCCCGGATGAGTGAGATACTGGATTTTGTCACTTATCATTTGAAGCAAGTGGGATTGGATAATAAAATGCTGAATGGGGGAGTAGTTCTTACTGGTGGAGGTTCTCAATTAAAGCACGTTATTCAATTGACAGAATATGTGACCGGCCTGAATTCAAGGATCGGCTATCCAAACGAACATCTTTCCGCAGGTCATATTGATGAACTGGCAAAGCCAATGTATTCAACCTGTATTGGTTTAATACTGAAAGGCTATGATGACTATGAGCATTCAAGGAAGCAATTTGATATGCGATTCTCCAAGATGGAGGTACCTAAGCAATTACAAAAAGAAGAACTGGAAGAAGAAGTACTTGTTGAGGAAGAAGTGAATGCAACCCAGCGTAAGAGAAGAATGGGAATTGGAAACTTCTGGGGAAAATTCAAGGACAATCTCATTGATCTATTCAAAGAAGAAGAAGACAAAGCATTTTAATGCAAAGAGTAAAATATACTAAACCATTATTTTTTCATCACTTCCAATCTTCATCAGGAAGAATGGAGATGTGAAGTGCAAACGCTACGCTATGATCCATTTTGATCTACCAAAGGAGAAATCGTCAATCATCAAAGTTGTTGGAGTTGGAGGCGGAGGAAGCAATGCCGTCAACTACATGTACAGCCTGAACATTGAAGGTGTCAATTTTATTATTTGCAATACTGATGCGCAGGCAATTGCCCAAAGTCGTGTTCCAAATAAGGTTCAGCTTGGGCCGCATCTTACGCAGGGACTGGGAGCAGGTGCTAATCCTGATATCGGAAGACTTGCCACTGAAGAGTCACTCGAAGAGATTCGCAGAATCCTTGAGGTAAATACCAAGATGGTATTTGTAACTGCAGGTATGGGAGGCGGAACGGGCACTGGTGGGGCGCCGATCATTGCAAAGATCTGCAAGGACCTTGGTATTCTCACAGTTGGAATTGTTACCACTCCATTTAGCTATGAGGGTAAAAAGCGTCAGATGCAGGCTGAAGAAGGAATTCAGATATTAAAGGATTATGTGGACACGCTGCTTGTGATCAGCAACGACAAGTTGCGTCATCAATATGGTAACCTGAAAATGAAGGAAGCCTTCGCAAAAGCAGATAATGTACTAGCGACAGCTGCAAAATGCATTACAGATGTTATTAATAGTACAGGCCAGATCAATGTTGACTTTGCTGATGTATGTACCGTAATGAGAAAAGGTGGTGTGGCAATATTGGGAAGTGCAAGTGTTGCAGGTGAGAACCGCGCGCAACAGGCAATTGAAGAAGCACTCAATTCACCTTTGCTCAATGATAATGATATACGCGGAGCAAAATGGATACTTATAAATATTAATTCTTCAGAAGGTGATCATGAATTTACAATGGATGAAGTTGATATCATCCAGAATCATCTTCTCAGCCAGGCAGGAGAGCATACAGATGTGATCCTTGGACTTGGATACGATAATACATTGGGACCGAATATTGGGATCACGATAATAGCAACAGGATTTGAACACAAAGATCCATTCAGCAAAAAGCAGGAACCAAAGATTCCGGAGCCGAAGAAAGATGAGAAGATCGTAATGACTCTTGGCGTAAGTGGTGAAGAAAAAAAATTATACAATCAACCATCATTAGAATTTGTTTCTGAGGAGAAACTTAAAAACACTGAAACTGTAAACAATCCATTGCCGAAAGAACTGCAGCCATCATTGATTGAATCTGAAACTTTGCGCCCTGTGATTTTTACGAATGATGAAGCACGTAAAATTACTGGTGATAAACTAGTGGATAAAAAAGAAGAGGGAGAGAAGATTGAGTTCCTATTTTCGCCCGACTCTCATCCACAAGAAAATATTCCGCCGAACGGCGAAATGAATTCTCCCTTATCTGCAGTAAGTGGGGGATACTTGGCCAAGCCATCCAATATTTATGCTGAACCACGGTCGGAAAAATCCAGCCCTGAACACTCACCTGTGAAGGAACCAATCCTTGGTACTTCTGCGACAGAATCCACAAAAGAAGAAGAACCTTCTTTTGAAATGCAGTTAGTAGTCAAGGATGATATTCCAGCGGCGGATGTGCCCCTGGCCCATCAAACTCTAAACCAACAATTGGGTGCTTTATCTGCTGAGGAGCCTGCAGTGCAGGACGAAGCGGAAGAACATAAGCGCCGTGCAGCAGAGAGAATAAACAAGTTGCGCAACTTGTCGTTCAATATCAATGCTGCAGACCCCAATAATGAGTTTGAGACTGTGCCGGCATATGTCCGCCGCAATTTAGAACTCTATAACACCATATCGCCTGCTCAGGATTTTTATAGTAATTATGAAGTAAAAACTGATGAGAAGAATACTACAACCATCAGTACTCTAAATACTTTCCTGGACGGCAAAAAACCAGACTGACAACAGACCCTGGATTTGTTTTTAGATGTTTCCCCTTGACTTTGTTTGAGGGGATTTTTTTTTAGAAAGGATCAATAAATTTTTGTCCATTTGTTTCTATCCCATTCCCAAAGATCTTCCATCACTTTACCATCACAATTTCCTCCATACAAAAGCAGCTTGCCGCGAGCTTCATCGAAAACCATCGCGTGGAGTGAACGCCTGCCGGGTGTTGGACCTGTTAAGGGTATTTCTTTCCAGTTCTTACCATCCCATTGCCACATATCACCTAATTGCGCAACCTCTCTGGTGGTTGCACCTCCATATAACAATACAACTTCATTTTGGGGATCGTAACAGAGAGCATGCCTGGCGCGTGCAGGTGGGCCCTCATCAGATCTTTTTTTCCATGTCTTTCCATCCCAGGTCCAGGTGTCTTTATAAAAAGGTTGATCCACCGCAGGTCTGACAGGTTCTCCTACACCACCAAAGAGTAATACTTCTTTGCGTTTGGAATCAAATGTCATTGCAGAAACACGACCTATGGGGCCTTCGGTTGCAACCTGCTTCCAATTGGTCCCGTCCCATTCCCAGGTATCGGTTGCCCATGGTATTGACCTCGGATATTTACCTCCTCCAAACAAAACTGTTCTATGTCTGGCAGTATCATATGACATCATAAGATGATCGCGAGGGCCTGCACCTGTATCACTCATAAGTTTCCAGCCATTGATATCCCATTCCCAGGTATCGCCCAGGATTTCCTCTTTCTTTCCTACTCTTCCACCATAAGAAATAATTTTTTTTCGATGGCTATCATAAACAACACTGTTGACATATCGTGCTCTTGGGCCAACACCTTCGATCTGCTTCCACCTGTTTCCATTCCACGACCAGAGTTGACTGAATTCTGGCTGAATTGCTGGCCAGGTTCCATCTAACAAGATAACCTTGCGCAATTCAGGATGATATAGAAGTGTATGCATTGCACGCAAACCAGGGCCAATAATACTATCTGTTTGCTGGGTGCCGGAATAGGAAGAATTTAATCCTGATGTGAAATCATTATCGCCACTTATCTTCAGAGCAGCGAATCCGAGCATTAACCAAAATAGATACTTCATATTTATTCCATTTCCGGTCTATTCGAATTTATTAATTCCATGCATGGTTTCAGGAAATTTCACCGGCTATAATTCTTAATACGGAAAAAGGAAGATTGAAGGATCGTGAGGCGTGAGTCGTGAGGCGTGAGTTGAAATTAACGCCAAGTCGCGAAGGCGCAAGGATTCGCAAAGCCCAGTTCTTTGGGCCTTGATAAAATTTGCGTCTTTGCGTGAAAAAAAACAGTCGTGAATCGTGAGGCGTGAGTCGTGAGTGAAGATTAACCGCCAAGACGCAAGGGGCGCCAGGTTTCGCCAGGAATCTGAGTAAGAATTCGCTTTCCTAACTTCTTTAACTTCTGACTACTGATTACTCACTACCTCACACTTGTTGTTTATCTTTCCCCAATGAGTAATGAAACTATTTTGATTACTGGAGGTACAGGGTTGATTGGAGTTGCACTAACTGACTTACTGATCGAAAAAGGTTATAAAATTATCATATTGTCCCGTAACCCGTCAAAGAACCAGCACAGTAAGCATCCCAATGTTTCATATGCTGCCTGGGATATCAAGGCACAAACTATTGATGATGCCGCGATTCGTGAATCAGACCATATTATTCACCTTGCAGGAGCGGGTATTGCCGACAAACGCTGGACAAGAAAAAGAAAAGAAGAGATCATTGAAAGCAGAACACACAGTAGTGGATTATTGGTTAAAGCTTTGAAAGAAATTCCCAATAAGGTCAAATCTGTGATTAGTTCTTCAGCAATAGGATGGTATGGTGAGGATCCTCAAATACCAAATCCGAAACCGTTCAAAGAATCTGCTCCTTCTGCACCAGGATTTCTTGGAGAGACCTGCGAAGCCTGGGAGAAAAGTATTCAGCCAGTTACGCAATTGAACAAAAGACTGGTTATTCTTCGGACAGGAATAGTATTTAGCAAAGATGGCGGGGCATATTATGAATTCAGAAAACCTTTAAAGTTTGGATTCGCGACCATCCTCGGTGAAGGCAGGCAAATCATAAGTTGGATACATAAAGAAGATATAGCCAGAATCTATATACATGCAATAGAGCACCCTGAAATGAGCGGTGTATTTAATGCAGTAACCACCCATCATGTGAGTAATAAATCTCTTATCCTTCAAATAGCACAGAAACTCAGGGGCCGGTTTTTCATTCCCGTCTATGTTCCTTCCTTCGCACTGAAACTTGTGTTGGGAGAATTGAGTGTGGAGGTTTTAAAAAGTGCGACTATCGACAATGAAAAAATCAGGCATGCCGGTTTTCAATTCTTATATCCATCATTGGACTCTGCACTAAATGAACTTACCGGCAGATCATTACAAATCGGAGGTTAAGAATTTTCGGTTGATAAAGAAGATGTATAATATAAGATACACGGCAACTACTATCAACAACACAGAATAATTCGGTGGATCATTAAATTGTCGTTGGATGTTTTCAAATACAGGAGCTGGAATTAGTTCATCACTCGATTGCAAAGGAAGGTATCGGCCTGTATCATCGAGGTACCGGTTCATTAAAACTTTCAATACATTTTCAATAACAACTACATACAGAAAATAGATTCCAATTGCCAATCCTCCTCTTCTGACCAGGACAGCGATCAAAACCGCAACAAGACTATATGAAGTTGCTTGCAGAAAGAAATAACCCAGGTATTTAATATTCTCCAAACTAAAGCTATTAGCTCCCTGCAATCCAAAACTTGATGCGGTGAGAAAGACCATTATAGTAGAGATCAGGGCTATAATTACGGCAACCACGATCTTCACGGAAATAAATTGCTTCCTGCTCCAGCCATCAATTATGTTTTGCCTATGTGTTTTATAACTGAATTCATTTGTTATGAAAATAATCATCAGAAGGCCAGGCAGGAATAATAGAAAACTACTCACAAATGCCGTCATTTGCCAGACAGTAGGGAAGGAATAAGGTGGATTACCAACCAGCATCTCAACCATTCCCTTGCTTTGCTTTTCTTCAAAGATCCTTTGCTGTATGCGAAAAACGATGAAGTTGATTCCATAAATACTAGCCATGTATAGGCCCATTAGGATCCAAAATGTGCGATAATTCTTAAGCTTGAGCCATTCTACTTTTAAAAGTTGGAGCATATATTTATTTTGAACCTGAATTCTGAGTTAATTCAAGGAATTTAATTTCCAGACTCTTCCTCTTGAGCTGAAGATGATTTAGAACGATCCCATTATCAAAGCAATACTTATTGATAGTATCAAGTTGGGCCGCACCCATCGGATAAAATAACTGAATAAGATTCTCTGATTGTTTCATATGGGTCCAGCCATTTGTTCCCTTCAATACCGTTTCCAATTTTACCAGGTCAGCAGATCCCAATTCTACTATGTCTTCATTCACGAGCACGTCATCTACATGTCCTGAAGTGATCAAATCTCCTTTCAGAAGAATAGCAACATGAGAGCAAACTTTTTCCACTTCATCCAAAAGATGACTTGCCAGAATAATGGTCTTTCCCTCTTTAGCAAGTCTCTTGATAAGGTCTCTTGTTTCTGCGATCCCAACAGGATCGAGTCCGTTTGTGGGTTCATCAAACACCAACACATCGGGATTGCCTAGCAAACAGGAAGCCACGGCAAGTCGCTGCTTCATTCCAAGTGAATAGGTGCTGAACTTGGAATTTTTTCTCTCCCACAGGTTGACTTTCTTCAGTACTTCCGGAATTTGATCTCTTCCATGTCCTTTTATTTCTGCCGCGATGTTTAGATTTCTTTCTCCAGACAGGTAATGATAAAAATTCGGGGTTTCAAGTAAGGTCCCGATTTTACGGCGAGATTCAGGAGACGGATCCTTGTCAAACCATTTGTAATTCCCATCGGTTGCTCTCAGAACATCCATCACAATACCAAGCATGGTGGTTTTACCACTTCCATTTGGTCCGAGAATTCCAAATACCGATCCGGGAGGGACTTCAAGAGAAACTTTATTCAATGCCCGAATGACCCCGTAGAATTTGGTGATGTTATTTAATGAAAGAATTGACATGCATTAAATGTATGGCGAATTTGCAAATTCGCCATACGTTATTCCAATGTTGCACGGATTGTTGACACGAAAGCTGATGGAATTAATGAAAATTCAAGATGAAGATCAGTCAGGGCTGGATATAATTCTTCTCTTAGGTAAGTCCACTTCCAGTCTTTCCAGTTAACTGCATATCCGGCCTTTACCGGATTCATCAAAATGTACCTAACTATTTTACTGAATTCGTATTCATCCCTCACCACATGGTCATAACTCTCGTGCGTCCAGAAATGACCACTACACTGAAGTATTTTATTGCATTGCCAGGCTGTGAATCGCTTGTGTTTTTGAAGAATTGAGTATAACGGAAGGGAGTCTTCCATCAGACTTAAAAGGACATGAACATGATTTGGCATTAAGGTATAGCACCATAGCAAATATTGTTTCATGTCATTGTAAAGCAATGAATCCTGCACGATCCTGGCTATTCTGTCGTCCTCAAGCCAATAAGGTTCATTCAATCTATTATCAAGCTGAGCATCAAATTCCTGAAAGTATTCTTCTTGCAATTCAATTCTTGCCTGTGCTGATAGCGTAGACCAGAAATCTTTTCTTAAGCTGTATTCTGCCTTTAATTTTCTTATAGTTGGATTCGGAATTGACCCGTGCAGACGATAAGTAATGAAAAAACTTGAATGCTTTGGTTGGTAGTGGGGCAGGTTTCTTTCATAGTAATATTTATATGGCTGCATGCCCTAAGATAGTAGCATGGGCTGTTCAGTTCAATGGGAATTTCAACTGATATGAGGTTTTTTCTACCCCGAATTTGCAAATTCGGGGTACTGTCACTAATTAATTCCTTAAAGGCTTCCCTCCCTTCAACACACTCTGAATTCTTTCAAGTGTTTTCTTTTCTCCGGCAAGTGAAAGAAAAGCCTCTCTCTCCAAATCGAGGAGATATTGTTCGCTCACCAGACTTTGTTCTGAAAGATCCCCTCCGCACATGACATACGCCAGTTTCTTTGCAATCTTTACGTCATGTTCTGTTGCATAGTTTGCGCGCCACATTCCATTGATGCCGGCATAGAGAGCACCCAGGGCGGACCTGCCAAGAACCTTTATGTCTTTTCTTGGAATCGGAGTAACATATCCACTATCGAAAATTTCCTGGACAGATTTTTTTGCCTCGTATATCCTGCGTTCCTGGTTGACAACAATCTCATCAACTCCTTTTCTATAAACTCCAATATCGAATCCTTCATGAGCAGAAGTTGAAACCTTTGCAGTGGCGATCGTTAGAAAGCGGTTTTTGAGTGTGATGGTTTCGGGCTCGTCTTCATGCATTTCATCTGCCGCCCTTAAAACAAATTCTTTGGTTCCTCCACCTCCTGGAATCAAACCAACACCAAGTTCTACGAGTCCCATGTATGTCTCAGCCGCGGGACAAACCTTATCTGAATGCATACTTAATTCACAAGCTCCACCCAGTGCCAAAGCATGTGGGGCAACTACCACTGGAATCGATGAAAACCTCGCCCTCGTCATTGTTTGCTGGAACATGCGAATGGCCATATCCAATTCATCATATTCCTGTTCTATCGCAAACATGAAGATCATTCCAACGTTCGCGCCAGCAGAAAAATTCTGCGCATCGTTTGCGATCACCAAGCCCTTAAATTTTTCTTCAGCTAGTGATATTGATTTTTGAATTCCTTCTAATACTTCGCCTCCAATGCTTCCCATCTTAGTGTACCATTCCAAACCAAGAACATCATCACCCAGGTGATAGGTCCTGCATGCGCTATTTTTCCAAACTGTCTGTTTTTCAAAATTCTTCATTACAATGAACGCGCTGCCTCCAGGGATTTCTTTGTATGACTTCGAACTCACATCATAAAATAATTTGCGACTATTCTCAACTTTATAAAAACTCTTAATCCCGGCGCCTAACATTTCATCTACCCATGGCGCGACCTTATATCCTGCTTCCTTCATTCTCTTGACCACATCTTCCACTCCAAGTACATCCCAGCTTTCGAATGCACCGATTTCCCACCCAAAGCCTGCCTTCATTGCATCGTCAACTCGATAAACCTCGTCGCTGATCTCTGGAATTCTGTGTGAGATATAGGAAAAAAGTCCATAATGAAAATGCCTGTAGAATTCCCCCGCCTTATCACTTCCCTGAAACAGGATTTTTAATCTGGTGTTAAGATCATCAACCGGTTTTGCAGCTTCCAGAGTTGCAAATTTTGATTTCACTCTGGGTCCGTATTCCATTGACTGGAGGTTGAGCGTAAGTATTTCCTTTTCGCCTCCGCTTCCTTTTGTTTTTTTAAAAAATCCCTGACCCGTTTTATCCCCAAGCCAATTGTTTTCTACCATTTTTTGAAGCCAGCCAGGAATCAGAAATGTATCCTTCGACTCATCGTTTGGACATGAATCATAAACACCTTTTGCAACTTTCACAAGCGTATCAATTCCCACCACATCGGCGGTTCTGAATGTTGCGGATTTTGGACGACCAATTACTGGCCCTGTCAATCCATCCACCTGGTCAATGGTCAACTCAAGTTTCTCCATGAGTTTGAAAATGGCCATTATCCCATAGACGCCTATTCGGTTTGCGATGAAAGCCGGACTGTCTTTTGCAAGAACTGTTCTTTTTCCCAGGAAGAGATCGCCATAATGCATCAGGAAATCTGTAACTGCCGGATCAGTATAAGGAGTTGGAATGATCTCGAGTAATCGCAGGTACCTGGGAGGATTGAAAAAATGTGTTCCCAGGAAATGCTTTTTGAAATCCTCGCTTCTTCCCTCCGCCATCAGATGTATTGGAATACCGGATGTGTTGGAAGATATAATTGTCCCTGGCTTCCTGAAGGCTTCCACCTTCTCAAATATTTTTTGTTTTATATCCAGCCTTTCAACCACCACCTCAATAACCCAATCCGCGGTAGCTATTTCCTTCATATCATCTTCGAAATTTCCAGTTGCAATTCTTTTGATCGCACTTTTATGATAGAGTGGGGAAGGATTACTTTTTATGGCTGCCTGAAGTGCATCATTAACTAATTTATTTCGTGCTCCTTTATCGTTCGATTCCACTGCTTCTTTCGGAACCATATCCAGCAATAGAACCTGCAGGCCGATCCCTGCAAAATGACACGCGATCCGAGATCCCATTACTCCGCTTCCCAGGACTGCAACCTTTCTAATTGTTCTTTTCATAATTTCCTAAATGGTTGTTTAGCTAACTAATCGGAAATCGAAGGTATAGAAAAACGGCAGGAATTATTTGAAATGAAGAACCGGGTTTAAAAGAAAAAGCCCCGAACAAATTGTCGGGGCATCAATCTTTTATTTTTTTGCCGGTAGGGCTTTCCTTGAGAATTGCAGCACAAGATCTGCTTTCCCTTGTTTATTAATTCTCCAAACCTCGTGAAGGTGCATTGAATCAACCTTTCCTTTCTTATCTGTAGTTACTTCTGTTCCCCAGACTCCAACCCAGTTCTCATCCCTATCTGTACTCTTTAAAGGCATAACTGCATCTACTCTGCTGGTCACACTGGTAAAATTATCCCTGAATTTTTGGCCCTCTGATATGACGCTGTCTCTTGAAGCTCTCATACTTTCGCCACTCCAGAAATTCATTTCCACAGTATCAGCAAAATTATTCTTGCCGTTGGCCAGGTTACCATTGTCCCAATCTTTCCAGAGACCCAGGATCATTGCCGTGTGGTTTGGATCTCCCATTTCAAATTTGGATGAATAGCCAGCAGTATAAGGCAATGCTACATCTACCGCCGCTGTAGAATCTTTGCCAGGATTAATTGAAGAAATTTCTTCCTTAGGTTCGCTATTGCAGGCAGCCAGGAAGGCAATTCCCGCCATGATCAGGACTTTTCTCATTGTTATATGTTTTAAGGTGATTGAAGAATTCCTGTTAAAGGTGTTTTCGAAAGGACGAAGGCTCACAAATTCGGGAGGCTGAATGTAGTGCTATTCAGGGTGTTACAAAAATATTTTTAATAGGACTGTAACTTAACCGCGAAGACGTGAAGACGCAAGGTTTCGCAAAGAATCCTGGCGAGCCTTCGCGTCCTGGCTCCTTGGCGGTTAAACTTAACTCTCTTCTCACGACTCACGTCACAGGGGCACCATCGGAAGTGGAATCATCCGGACTAATAAATTTTAATTTACCATCACTATCCTCCGCCATAAGGATCATTCCATTACTTTCTATCCCCCGCATTTTTCTTGGGGCGAGATTGGCCACAACAACAACCTGTTTTCCAACAATTTCTTCAGGCTTGAAATGAAGTGCTATACCTGACACAATAGTTCGCTTTTCAAAACCAAGATCAATTTCAAGTTTTAGCAGCTTGTCGGCTTTTTCTACTTTTTCCGCGGTCACTATTGTTCCAACACGGAGGTCAAGTTTTGCAAAATCTTCGTATTGGATTGTTGATTTGTTGATTGGTTGATAGGTTGATTCGGCAGATTTCTCTAAGGGCGGAATTATGTTTGTTTGTGGAGTTCCTTTCAATTTAATTACCTGAGCATCAATTTCAGCATCTTCAACTTTCCTGAACAATAATTCTGGCGGTCTAAGACTATACCCAACACTTAATAATTTAAGTGACCCTCCGTTTCCCCAATCAAGAATCTTATCAACCACCTTTAGCATATGCAGCATTTTTAATGCTGTGCCGGGCAGAAATGGATTTATGAAAATTGCGAGGTTTGCAGTTAACTGCAGGCAGAGGTGAAGTGTGTTGTCAATAATTATCTGGGCTCCCTCATCAGTAACCTTGTCAGGAGAGACTTTCTTCCAGGGCTCTTTCTCCTGCAAATATTTATTTCCCTTCCTTGCAAGATCAATCACTTCATATAAGGCATCCCTGAATCGATAATTCTCGAGATTGGTTTCAATTTTTGATTTGCAATTCTTGATCTCTTCAATAAGGTTATGATCAGTTTGATCAAGATTTTTTTCATGAAGTTTCGGAACCTTTCCTTTTGTGAGCTTATGCATAAGGACAAAAGTCCGGTTGACAAAATTCCCAAATATTGCAACGAGCTCACTATTGTTGCGATCCTGGAAATCCTTCCATGTAAAATCATTATCCTTGGTTTCAGGAGCATTTGCAGTAAGAACATACCTTAAAGTATCCTGCATGCCTGGAAATTCATTCAAATACTCATCAACCCAAACAGCCCAATTCCTGCTCGTGGAGATTTTTTCACCTTCAAGATTCAAAAACTCATTAGCAGGTACATTCTCGGGCAAAACAAAATTTCCGTGCGCCTTCAACATTGCAGGGAAAATAATACAATGAAAAACTATATTGTCCTTACCGATAAAATGAACAAGCTTCGTATCATCCTTGCACCAATAGTCGCTCCATTGATCAGTAAGTTCTTTCGTAGCACTTATATAACCGATAGGTGCATCAAACCACACATATAAAACCTTACCCTCGGTATTTGGTAAAGGCACTTTCACTCCCCAATTGCTATCCCTGGTCATGGCTCTCGACTGCAAACCATTATCCAACCAGCTTTTACATTGTCCGTAAACATTATTCTTCCAATCCTTATGTTCTTCCAGAACCCATTTCTTCAGCCATGCCTCATAATTTTGCAAAGGGAAATACCAGTGTTTTGTTTTCTTCTTTACCGGAATTGCATCGCTTAGGGTTGAGCGTGGATTTATCAATTGCTCCGGACTCAGGGAGGAGCCGCATTTTTCGCACTGATCGCCATATGCATTTTCATTTCCACAAACAGGGCAGGTGCCTACTATATACCTATCGGCAAGGAAAGTGTTAGCCTTCTCGTCAAAATACTGTTCGGTTTCTTTTTCTTCGAACAACCCATCGTCATACAATTTCCTGAAAAAGGCTGCTGCAGTTTCATGGTGCACTTTACTGGATGTGCGCGAATAGATATCAAATGAGATATCCATCCTCTGTAAACTGTCTTTAATAATGGTGTGGTACTTGTCTACGATCTCTTGTGGACTTATTCCTTCTTTCATTGCCCGAATTGTGATCGGCACACCATGTTCATCACTCCCACCTACTAATTTTACATCCCGTTTTTGAGCACGTTGATATCGGGCATAAATATCTGCTGGGATATAGCAACCCGCCAGATGCCCAATGTGAAGAGGGCCATTTGCATACGGCAGTGCTGCGGTAATCAATATTCTATTGAAATCTTTTTTAGCCATTTGATAATTCCTGCATTTTTGAACTAATTCCATTGATTCAGGGTGAATCCCTGAAGTTCTCAAAGCTTTCTGAACTTTCTTTTCCAACGAATGGCTGCAAAAATACCGGAAATATGAGCAAGGCACTTCCAGCCTGATTCTTTGATCATGTCACAGTTTAGATCAGCAATAATGGATCAGTTGGTATGAGGATTAAAAAAAATGAATATTGCACTATTGAATACCCCTCCATATGTGAAACCTCTAATTCTACCTGTATTCACTATAACTAATCTGAGGTTTTATAAGAGGAAAAGAAACACAAATGCACATAGAGGTCATTATTTTTTCATCCAGGCGCAAATTGCACAGGCAATAGGAACTTAAGGCATCTATGTGCCTTTGTTTCTCCTATGTGGCTATGTGTTTTATATTTTTCATTTGCCCATAGCGTATCAGGTTCGCTTCAGAATCGCTGATAATATCAGTTGAAATTGGTCCAGTTCAACCAGATATCGAAACTGTGAAAGCAAGAACTATAATCCGGGTTCTCATCGCAATATTTTTCTTAAATTAAAATTTGCAGTATTTTTTCCATTCCCGTTAATGTAATTTGTATTGATGAATAGAAAAGGATTTATTAGTTCTTTAGTGACTGCCTTCGCTTCGGTCCCATTCGTCTCCGCCTCTAGCAATGAAAATAATCCTTCGGATTCAGTTGACGGAATTATTCCACGTTATCTGCGAACGGGCGATATCATTGGTATCACTGCTCCTGCCGGCCATATAAAGGCAGAGGAAATCTTACCTGCGATTCAACAAATGGAAGGTTGGGGTTTCAAAATAAAATTGGGTGAAACCATCGGAAAAATGGATTACACTTTTGGTGGAACCGATGAAGAGCGCGCCAAAGATTTTCAGAATATGATGGATGATCCCTCGATCAAGGCCATCATGTGTGCCCGGGGTGGATATGGAATGGTCCGCATCATAGATATGCTCGATTTCAGCAAATTTGTGACCAAGCCCAAATGGATCATTGGCTTTAGTGATGTAACCGTAATACATGCCCATTTGAACAGGAATTACAGGATCGCCTCTATTCATTCCAAAATGTGCAATAGCTTCCCGGATGATATTGTCAAAGCAGAACCAATCCAGATCGAAACTATCTTTTCAATCAGGAAGGCATTGACAGGGGTGAAAATGAAATATGAGATAACTCCAAATCCATTGAACCGCATTGGAAAGGCTGAAGGAATACTTATAGGAGGTAACCTTAAAACCCTGGAAACTTTGGCTGGTACCAAATCAGATCTTCAAACTGCTGGTAAAATTCTTTTTTTAGAAGACACGGGAGAATATCTATATAGTATTGACAGAATGTTCTGGAACCTCAAACGCACAGGGAAATTATCGCAATTGAAAGGCTTGATAATTGGCGGCTTTAAAATCAAGAGAGATGAAGTTGGTGAAGATTTTGGCCGAAACGTTTATGATATCGTATTGGAGAAAGTAAAAAACTTTGCATATCCGGTCTGCTTTGATTTCCCGGTAGGTCACCAGAAAAACAATTATGCGCTGAAATGTGGAGTCCGTCACCGCTTGCAAGTAGCTGAGAGTTCAGTGACTTTTCAAGAATCTATTACAGGTTATTAGCAAGAGCCTTTTTATTCACCTATTTAAACCTTAATCAATTTGATAACTCCACATTATTTAAAGAAAGGAGATACGATTGGTATCCTATGCCCGGCTGGCTATATGGCATACGAACGTGCACAGACCTGCATTGAAGCATTGAAGGATTGGGGTTACAATGTCAGGATTGGAAATACTCTTGGAGGATCATCGCAGAATTATTTTTCCGGGAATGATGAGGAGCGGCTCACCGACTTACAGCAAATGCTTGATGACCCGGAAATATCAGCCATACTTTGTGCAAGAGGTGGGTATGGACTTGGAAGAATTATTGACCGAATAAATTTTAAGAAGTTCAGGAAGAACCCTAAATGGATAATTGGTTTCAGCGATGTTACTGTTTTACACGCCCACATTTATACTAATTTTCAAATAGCCAGCTTGCATGCACCAATGGCTGGAGCTTTCAATGATGGAGGGAAAGATACTCCTTACATAAAGTTCTTAAAAGAATCATTGGAAGGCATAAAAGGATCATATACAACAATCCCCCACGAATTGAATAGAAGTGGAAAAGCGAAGGCCGAAATTGTCGGGGGAAATCTCTCATTGCTTGCGCACTTATGTGGTACTGCCTCATCTCCTGATACTGCTGACAGGATACTTTTCATTGAAGATGTTGGAGAGTATTTATACAATGTAGACAGGATGATGTCCCAATTGAAACGTAACAAGAAACTGAATAAGCTGGCTGGACTTGTAGTTGGTGGTTTTACAGAAATGAAGGACACTGACAGACCCATCGGCAAAACTGTATATGAACTGATCCGCGAAGCGGTTGAAGAATTTGAGTATCCCGTTTGTTTCAATTTCCCAATAAGTCACGGTTTGGAAAATGTGACTATAAAGCACGGGTTACGATATCAAATAAAAGTTGGGGATTCAGTTTCGCTCATTGAGAAATAGCAAGATTTCCAAATTATTTTAATGATGTACTCCAGATGAAAAAGGTAAATAAATCAACCAATTTCCTTTTCAATCACGGATATTTGCCCCCTTTTATATGAAACTGATAAAGTCAATCTTATTGCAAGTGCTCGGTGAAAGGAGGTATCTCCAGTTCCTCTCTAAGAGCTTCTGGATACTTAGTAAGTATACTAAGATGGAAGGTGAACACCAGGATATTCCATTCTTGAAATCAATTTTAAGATCGGGTGATTATTGCCTTGATATCGGCGCCCACCTTGGTTATTTTACTTTTCAGATGAGTAAGCTGGTTGGCAAGGAAGGAAAAGTTATTGCGATCGAGCCCGTGTCAAAATTCCATTCTGTTATTGAAAAAATGATCAGGAGTAAAAATTTGTCAAATATAGTTTTGCATAATATTGCTCTGGGTGGTGAAGGAGAGTTTGTTGAGATAGGAATTCCAAAAATCGACAATAAAAAAAAATATGGATACGCTAGGATAAAAAAACTGAGCGAACATCTCGAATACGCCGAGTCTGAAATGGTTACGAATCTTAAAGGTGATGAATTGCTCGCCAATCTTCCACGACTCGATTTTATTAAGTGCGATGTAGAAGGAGCCGAGGTTCCAGTATTTCAATCCATGACTGAAGTGCTCGATAAGCACCGACCTATTCTGCTTTGCGAATTGGCAGACCAGAATGAGCGGATAAAATTCTTTCAGCTGGTATCTGCATTTGAATACGAACTCTATGTTTTGCGAAACGGTAAACTAGTTAAAATTTCTGCAGACTCTCAGGAAAAAGGGATCTCTCATAATCATTACTTCATTCCTGCGGTAAGGAAACAGCAGGTATCAGATTTGATCAATAGCTGAGAATTGAATCCAGCTTTTTAATTACAAGGGGATATTTATAAAGATCGTTGTGGCTGGCGCCCTGTACAAGAACGAATTCATCATTAGGTTTCAGGAATTTTTTCAATTTCCTTGCATTGGAAGGGAAGATAACCCAGTCGTTGGTCCCATGTAAAATAGTAATCGGAGCCGTTACCTTGGGAAGGTATTGGTTTGTTGGAAGTTTGTAGTGGATCATTCGATTTACGGGATAAATAGGAAGATATTGTCCAACAGCTGAAGGAAGATCATAATATGGAGTTTCAAGTATCAATCGTTTCGTATCTCTTATAGAAGCTAACTGAGACGCAATCCCGGTTCCCATTGATTTACCATATATAATAATACTGTCAGGGGAAAATCTTGTTCTCGCGAGTTTGTATAAATGCAGAGCCCAGTCATATAACTTTTGTTCTGTGAATTCTCCTGTACTCTTTCCAAATCCAGGATAGTCTATCATCCAAACCTCGTAACCTTTCTTAGTGAAATTTTCCGCAAACCCGGCATAACGAGAAATATTTTTCCTGTTCCCATGGAAGTAAAGAACAACTCCTTTTATTGCTTGTGTTGTTTCAAATTGTATGATATTAATATTTGAAGTTGCATTAACTGGCAAGTTCACCTCACGATGAACAAAAGAGAATTGGTATTTATGTGAAGCAGGCAACGCAACAGGGTGAAATAGAAACCGATCCTGGAGGTAATAGATTGCAAGTCCGAAAAGGCAATAGATCAATATGATGACCTTAATCCAGCGAAATATCTTTTTGCGATTCATTTTGAATTAGCCTGCAATTTAAATCAGTACGGATCGTAAAAGCTTGTCATTCCTTAAGTATGTCGCGGATAAAATTATGATACTCGTCAAAAGAAGGAAGATTGTTATGACCGCCGCCATGAATTCTAATAAGTGTAGTTTTTCTTGGATTAATTTTTTGTAAGTTTTCTGAATGACGGATCGGGATAAGCCAATCTCTGGTCCCATGAAGAATGTAAATGGGACACCTCACATCTTTTATCCATTTATCAGTTCTCAGCCGATACCGAAGGACCAGCCTGACCGGCAGGATTGGAAGAAATCGTTCCACCACCTTTGAAAAACTAAAGTAAGGTGCATCCAGGATCAGGTATCTCGGATTATTATCAGCTGCGATCCTTGTTGCAAAGCCACTTCCCATGCTTCTGCCATAAACTATCAAATGATTCTCCGGATATTGTTTTTTCAATTCCTCATATACAAATTGCATATCACTCAGCATTGCCGTCTCACTTCTTTTGCCTGTACTCTTTCCAAATCCACGATAATCTACCAGGAGCACATCATAGTTATATCTGTAAAAATCTTTTGCATATTTTGCCCAACCCTTGATGCTTCTGGTATTTCCGTGGAAATAAAGAATTAGCCCTTCAGGTTTTTCCCGGAAAAAATGGAGGCCATTAATTCGGACACCTTCTTCTATGTCGAAAAATAATTCTCTGAAGGGTACATCATATTTATAGATAAATCCCTGCTGAAGTTTCTCTGGTTTAAAAATGAATTTGTCCTGAACAAGATAGACTACCAGGATCAGTAGAACATATCCTGCTATTATGTAAATGAAGGTTGGCGACATGGGGCTAAAGGAGGAAATTACTCAATAACTTCAACTACTGACCGCTCTTTTCCAGGCCTCTATCCCTCCGCGAAGATTGATAAGATTCGTATATCCGAATTTTTGTTGCAGACGCTGGATAGCAATCATGCTTCGAATTCCCATTTTGCAGTAAAAAACAACATCCTTATTGGTGGCGATGGATGATCCTTCTTCCATAATTTCTCCAAAAGGGATCAGCTTTCCTCCAATATTAAATTTCTGGTGCTCGTGCAGTTCACGAACATCAATTAGTTCAATGTCCTCATTATTTGACAGACGACTGGAAAGTTCCTCCGGACTTATCTCTCGTATAGGCTCACTCATTCTCAAAAACCCGTTTTAGCTTGATCGCGGAAACAGGAGCCACAATGAGTGGGAATTTTTCTATTGTAACACTAGCGGGATCCAATCCAAATCCTCTTTCCTCTGAAAGGCTCCAGTCTTTGAGAAAGAAATGCAACTTCATGATCAGCCTTTCGAAGAATGGAAGTTCAATATCCTGACTCAGATATTTTTCCATTACTATAAACTGGAAATCTCCAACGATGTTATTTCTTTCGAGACTTTCATACCTGCTCGTGATGTTAACCTCTCTGTTGTTCACCAGGTCCTCAACAACTTTCCGGAATAATAAATTTATCCTTGGCTCCATCCTGAAACCCAGTCTGAATTCAATTCTGATAATGTCATTTGGAATAATGTGTTCAACTACATATTCACTTGTGTATGGATCGTCAACTGTGTCAACATGCACAAGCCAGTAAATATCTGCCCGCTTGGGCTTTTTATTAAGTATTGAATAGATGATCTTATGTTCTATTTCTTTAGGATTATTGGCACTTGTCATGTAAACCAGGTGTGTTGCATACTTCGGAACAGTCCTATCATTACTCAATTCCTGGATCTGAGGTATATAGTGTTCCAATCGCACAAATTCCACATATCGATTCTTGATCCGTCTTGCCCTAAACCATATATACATAACAAGGAACATAATTCCTCCCACTACAAAGGTTGCATAACCGCCATGAGGGAATTTATCGATGTTGGCGATAAGAAAAGCTGTTTCAACCGTGAGGTAGACCGCAAGAAATAGGTAAATCCAGATCGAATTTATCCTTCGCACAATCATATAATTTGCAAAGAGGATGGTGGTCATGAGCATGGTCATGATAATTGCAAGTCCGTAAGCAGCCTCCATTTTGCTTGATTCACGGAAAAAAAGAACCACACCTGTACATCCAAGGAACATCAACATGTTGATTGCGGGAATGAACAACTGACCTTTTTCTTCTGATGGATAATTGATCCTCACCTTCGGCCAAAGATTGAGTCGCATGGCCTCGCTTATTAAAGTAAATGAACCGGAGATCATTGCCTGACTGGCGATGATGGCTGCTGTTGTTGCAATCACAACGCCAGGAATTACAAACCATTGCGGCATCAGGTCATAGAACGCATTGATGCCCATTTGTTCTTTTAGACCTTCGGTTATCCGCTGACCTTTGAGGTGATAAAGCATATATGCTCCCTGCCCGAAATAATTTAATAGTAAACATGCCTTAACATAGATCCACGACCTGCGAATATTTCCTCTTCCACAATGGCCGAGATCGGAGTATAAAGCTTCTGCCCCGGTTGTACAGAGAAAGACAGCGCCCAACAACCAGAAACCATTGGGGTATTTAATTAAAAAATTAATTGCGTAATATGGATTGATGGCTTTGAAAATATGAACATCATCAAAGACGTGTATTATACCAAGCACTGCCAGCATGCTGAACCAGATCAGCATGATCGGGCCAAAAAGTTTACCGATAGAGGCAGTTCCAAACTGCTGTAAAAAGAAAAACATGGCAATGATGCCAATTACAATATATACAATGGTGCTTTGAGGCAGGTTGTGGAGAGGTTTTAATTCTCTCAACCCTTCTATTGCTGCTGTTATTGAGATAGGTGGTGTAATGATGCCATCAGCCAAAAGTGCAGCTCCACCGATAATTGCAGGGAGAATGAGCCATTTTTTTTGTCGCCTTACCAATGCATATAGTGCAAAGGTTCCACCTTCCCCACGGTTATCTGCCCGAAGAACGAGCCATACGTATTTGAGTGTGGTCTGTAATGTGAGGGTCCAGATTATGCAGGAAAGGCTCCCGATAATAAGGAACTCATCAATTATCTTGTTTTTGACAATGGCGTTGAAAACGTAGAGTGGAGAGGTCCCAATATCTCCGTAGATAATGCCTAATGCTATAAGAAGTCCGGCCGTTGTAACTCTATTAGTCTGTTTGCCCACGTCTGAATCTTGTAACAATTATCAAAGGGTGCCTACAATGGAATTGCGCCACGCTAGGCGTGACGCGCCACAAAGGTATAAGTAAATGGTTCATATTTAACAAATCCTTATCCTGCAGGCGTAGTTGTTGGCGGGCAACTACTGAACCCTGGTTTTCGTCTACGCTAAGGTTTAGTCCCTACTTTTTTTAATGAAAATACTGCTTCAGAATTGAGGATCCATTCACGTAATGCACCCTCAATCGTGAACGAACTTTCATTAACTTTCGGTCAATATTGACTCTGGATTAATTAAAAATAAATATGAAGCTATTCCTGGCACTGGTGTTTGGATTTAGTTCGATGTTAGCCTACTCTCAAAAGATTGTATACACAGAGGCAGAACGTGAAGATAACCGGCGTACAAATTTTGAGATCATCGGTAAGATCGGGGGAAATTATCTTGTCTTCAAGAGTAATCGCTCAGATAATGCAGTCAGCGTTTATGATAAAGAAATGAAATTGGTTGAACGAGTAAAGCTGGATTTCATGCCAGATCGTTGGATCAATACTGATTTTGTAACCTATGCTGATTTCACTTACCTCATTTACCAATACCAGCGCAAGAACGTTGTGCATTGTTCCATGGTTAAACTCAATGGAAAGGGTCAGAAAATCAGTGAACCTGTCGATCTTGATACAACCCAGATAGGTTTTGCTGCCAATAATAAGATCTACACCACCCTCGTAAGTGATGACAAGCAGAAGATCATGATCTTCAAGATCAATAGCAGAAACCAAAAAAACTTTCAGTTTACCACCTTGCTGTTCAACAGTGATATGAAGCTTATCACGGATAAGACAAGGTTAGGGTTAGACATGCAGGAGAGGAATGACTATTTCACCGATTTTCTACTTGATAACGATGGTGATCTTGTATTTGGTAAGCTCGTCCGAAATAATGGAAGTGATTACATCACGAAAGTCACCTTGGTTACAAAAGATGCCAATGCAGATACATTCACGCTCAAAGAACTTGGTACCAAGGATAAGGTTTTGGATGAGATCAAATTAAAGGTTGATAACAACAACCGCAGGTATCTATTTACAGGATTCTATTACAAACAAAGAAGAGGAAATATTGAAGGCCTGTATTTGGTGACCTGGGATAAGGCCAGTTTATCGCTCTACAATGAAACATTCATACTTTTCAACGATGAGTTGAGATCCATAGCTAAGAGTTCCGATGCCAATCTAAGAATGGCGTTTAATGATTACTTCATAAAGAGTATTATCACCAAGAAGGATGGAGGTTTCTTAATGATCAGTGAATCGGAATATACAACCTCAAGGGGAGGAGCTTTCAATCGTATGGACTTCATGAATTGGAATAATCCATGGGCATATAATTCATTCGACAACTATTATAGTCCACTGTACAATCGTTGGTATTCGCCCTGGAATCGATGGGGTGCTAACCAGGCCATGAGATATCATGCTGAGAACATCCTGGTACTTTCTTTCGATAAGGATGGAAAGATTGGCTGGAGTAATGTAATTCCGAAGAGCCAATTCGATGACGAATCAGACAACCTGATCTCTCATCAACTTATGAATACTGGAAGTGAGCTCCACTTCATTTTTAACCAGTATGAACGTAAAAATCTACTTCTCAACGACCAGAGTATCGCGCCGGACGGGAAGGTGACCAGGTATCCCACCTTAAAGAATCTCGATCGGGGGTATGAGTTTATGCCCAGATATGCCAAGCAGGTGAGTGCCTGGGAGTTGTTCGTTCCTTGTCTTTATAGGAATTATCTCTGTTTTGCACGTGTTGAATTTTAATTTTTGAAGGCTGAATTGTATCTTGATACCGGATTTCCAGGGTTAAGCATAGGAATGATTCAATTGATTCTGAATCCTTTCTATTTGTTTCAGCTCAATGGGAATAGTACCCGATATATCTTATTTGAAAACCGCCAATAAACCTATCAACGTCAGTGGTTGGATTATTCAGACGAAAAAATCCCGGAAATGCCTTCTTACTGTTATTCTATGGATTAATTCTGAAGTTTCCCATTTTTCTTCATCCTTCTTTGCCAATCAGGTCTTCATCCGATAGTTACTTATACGCTCAGGTAGTTAAGTTCCTTCATTCATTTACTGGTGAAGCACCACTTTTTTATTCCGTTATTACATTTCTTTTGCTTTTTCTTCAGGCATCCTTATTCAATCGCATCTGCAATCACCATAAGTTATTACCCAAGCCTAATTTTTTGCCTGGGATGTCATACTTGCTTGTGACTTCGCTTTTTCTTTCATGGAATTCTTTTTCTCCACCATTGCTTATTAATTCATTGATGATGTGGGTCTGGTATCGGATGCTCAATCTGTACAACAGCCAGCAGCCCGGATCGGCAGTTTTCAATATCGGAATCTTGATTGGGCTGTCCTCAATGGTCTATTTTCCATCTATATTTTTTGCAGTGATTATGTTGTTTGCACTGGTCATCATGAGACCGTTTCGTATTCGTGAATGGATTGTGGGTTTGATCGGCATTACTATTCCTTATTATTTCCTCTTTATCCTACTTTATTTGTCTGGCAAATGGCATTGGAGGATCATACTGCCTGAATTTAATTTCAGATTACCCATCATTCCCACTTCAATCTGGATAACAATCGGAATGGTTCTTCTTGTGGTCCCATTTGTACTTGGAGGATTTTTTGTTCAGGGTAATCTGAATAAAATGCTGATCCAGGTTCGTAAAAGCTGGAGTCTTCTGCTACTTTATCTGATCATCCAGGTAGGAATTATTTTTGTAAACGCTGATCCTGAATACCGGAATTGGATGTTGACAGTTCTGCCTTTTGCCGCCTTTCACTCAGCGGCCTATTATTATCCCTCCCAACGGCTTTTTGCTAACATTTTACACTGGGTTATTTTCAGTTTTGTTATTATTTTATTCTATACTCGTTTGGGTCAGTAATTATCTTTGCGATTCAATTTTGCATTTATGAAGTTTGGAATTGTTGTTTTTCCCGGCTCTAATTGTGACAGAGATATGCAGGAAACTCTTGAGCAGGAATTCAATCAGGAGGTCATCATGCTATGGCATAAGGATAAAGACCTTTCAGCCTTTAATACAAAAGATTGCATTATTCTCCCTGGTGGATTTTCGTATGGAGACTATCTCCGTTGTGGGGCGATTGCACGTTTTAGCCCGATGATGCAATCAGTCATTGACTTCGCGGAGAAAGGAGGAAAGGTATATGGGGTCTGCAATGGTTTTCAAATACTTTGTGAATCACACCTGCTGCCTGGCGTTTTGCTCAGGAATGGAAATCAACAATATATCTGCAAGAATATATATCTGAAGGGGAGAGGATCGGAGGATAACCCTCTAAAGATCCCGATTGCCCATGGTGAAGGACGATATTTTGCCGATGAAAAAGTTCTCGATGAGCTGGAATCAAATGGCCAGGTCATTTACCGTTACTGTGATGAGAAGGGCAATGTAGTTCCCTCAGCCAATCCAAATGGTGCAATCAGGAATATCGCTGGGATTGTGAATAAGGCTGGGAATGTTTTTGGAATGATGCCTCACCCTGAAAGAGCCAGTTCTCCCGCTTTGGGAAATATCGATGGGAAAATTATCCTTCAAACCCTTCTCATGAATTGAGGATTTTCATTCGGTTAACTTTCTTCCTAAGATTTTACATTTTCCTTAGGATAGAATTGTAGAATTTTGGGCGATTTCTAAAATACTTCCATGAAGCATTTAATACCTATTCTCGCTCTATTTTTCGCATCAACGGTTCTGGGTCAGTCTAATAAACAGGTTCAATGGAGTTTTGCATCCAAAAAGGTATCTGACAATACCTATGAGATCCATATGACCGCACATGTTAATAATGAGTACCATTTATTTGCACAGGAAGTAGGGGTGGATGGACCCTTAGCTACCACTTTTACTTTTTCCAGGAATCCACTTCTTCAATTGGATAATAAGATAAAGGAAGTTGGTACACTCATTAAGAAAAAGGAAGAGGCTTGGGGTGGGGTAGTGAATTATTATGAGAACAAGGTCAATTTTATTCAGGTTGTGAAGCTCAAGGGAAATGTAAAGACCAATTTTGCGGGTAAGGTTGAATTCATGGTTTGTAACGACTCTCGTTGTTTGCCTCCTTCCACTGTTGATTTCAAGATTAATTTGGGCGAATAAGGCCCCGGTAGTCTAACTTTATACAACGGGTTCTTACGGAACTCGTTTTGTTTTTTAAGATGCAAAATGGCTAGGATCTACTCTCTACTCTTTCTGGTTTTACTCTTTTGCGTTTCATTACCTTCTATCGCGCAGGATTCAGCCGCATTCAATTGGATTGTCACCAGTAAGAAAATTGCTGAAAAAGAATACGAGATCCATTTCAAGACATCAGTTGGAAATGGTTGGCAATTATATGCACCACACCAGATCATTAGCGAAGTGCCTGCCACGGAATTGGTATTTGCTGATTCAAATATTCTGGTAATAACTCCATTTAAATCCATTGGTGAATCGAAGAAGATCAACAATCCATTGTTTAATAATTCAACTTTCGAGATTTATGATAAGGAATCAGAATTCATATTCAGGATAAAAGTGAATGGTAAGATTCCAGGCAGTCTCATTGGCACAATGAGTTACACCTATGGCAAAGCAGATGAATACTATCCTTTGAATGAGTTCAGATTCGCGGTTCCATTAGAAGGAGGGGAGCAATCAGGTTCTCGAATAAAGATTGGTTCAATCAATCTGAAAGACCCGGTCAATGCATGCGGCGGAACAGGAACCGAAGGTTCCAAAAGCCTCTGGCGGATCTTTATCCTTGGAATAATCGGTGGATTGCTTGGTTTGATCATGCCCTGCACTTTTCCAATGATCCCTCTTACCGTTTCCTTCTTCACAAAAAAATCTTCGGATAAGTCAGGCGGGATCAGAAATGCTTTCATGTATGGATTCTTCATTTTCCTGATCTACATCTTATTGAGTTTACCATTTTATTTTTTGGGAGCCAGTAATTCAGACATCCTGAATAATATTTCAACCAACGCCTGGCTAAATATATTTTTCGGTATTATCTTCTTTGTCTTTGCACTCTCCTTTTTCGGTCTTTTCGAGATAACTCTTCCGTCCGGTATGATGAGCAGGGTGGATTCCAAATCTAATATTGGAAGCATCGGAGGCATTTTTTTTATGGCATTGACCCTTGCCATTGTTTCATTTTCATGTACTGGACCAATCCTGGGAACATTGTTGGTTGGGGCGCTCAATGAAGAAGGAGGAGCTGTGCAGTTAACTGTTGCCATGGCCGGCTTTGGCCTTGCCCTTGGTCTGCCCTTTGGACTATTTGCATTATTTCCTCGCTGGCTCAACTCTCTTCCAAGATCCGGAAGCTGGATGAACACAGTCAAGATTGTTTTCGCATTTGTGGAATTGGCACTAATGGTGAAATTCCTGTCTAATGCGGATCTTGTAATGCATTGGGGTATTCTTAAACGTGAGATCTTCTTTGCAATCTGGATTCTTCTTGGACTTTGTATAGTTCTTTACCTCTTTGGGATTCTCAAATTCAGAAATGATCCCCCTCCAAAAAAACTTGGACTTGGCAGAATATTCACGGCCTTGCTATTTCTGGCTTTCACGATTTATCTCGTCCCGGGGCTTACCAATACCATGAGTGCAAACCGAGCATTGATCAGTGGCTTTCCACCTCCTTTGAACTATTCAATATATGAAAGTGAAGGATCGAATAAGAAAGGGGTGGAAGCTGATGTGGTGAATGAATATGAGAAAGCAATCGAACTCGCCAAAAAAAGGAATAAACCTATACTCATAGATTTTACCGGCTGGGCATGCGTGAACTGTAGAAAAATGGAAGAGAATATTTGGGTCAGAGATGAGGTCAGACCCTTGATCGAAGAAAACTTCATCCTGGTTTCATTGTACGTAGATGATAGAAAATCACTGCCTGCAGTAGAGCAACTGATTTTCACTACCCGCGATGGCTCAAAGAAATCAATAGAGACGATTGGAGATAAATACGCAACTCTTCAATCCGAAAATTTTCAGAATGCTTCCCAGCCTTTATATGTTCTAATTAGTCCGGACGAAAAACTTCTGACATTGCCGGTTGGATATACTCCAAATGTGAAAGAATACGCTGCCTGGTTGCAATGCGGGATCGATGCATGGAAGAAATACAAAAAATAAATTCCAAATCACAAATTATAAATTCCAATCTCAATAATTAAAAAACCCCGACAATGTCAGGGTTCCTTAATTAGGCGTCATTCTGTTCCGGCCTACCGGTTACAGCAAGCAAATGTTTGAAGAGGCGGTTGGGGGACCAGAATGACAATATCTTGATTCATCTCATTCTTCATTAGTTTCAGCAGTTGGATCCGTTCCATTTTCATAAGTAAAGAATTGATCAAAGTGCGATCCGTTTTTGTACCATCATTTTTCGCAGGTTGATCAGACCATAGCGCATTCTTCCCAGAGCAGTATTAATGCTGCAGTTTGTAAGCGCTGCGATCTCTTTGAAACTAAGGTCAGCGTAGTGACGCAAAACGATCACTTCCCTCTGATCCTCGGGAAGGAGATCAAGCATCTGACGAACACGGTCATGACTTTGACGTTTCATCATCTTCACATCGGCTCCATCCTCTGTGAAATTGATCACTTCAAAAATGTCACGGTCATCACTGGTTTTGATTGCAGGAGTACGTTTCACTTTTCTGAAATGGTCAACACAAAGGTTGTGGGCAATGCGCATAGCCCAGGGAAGGAATTTGCCTTCCTCTGTATACCTACCGCCGCGGATTGTATCGATAACTTTGATCAATACGTCCTGAAAAATGTCTTCGGCAAGGTATTTGTCTTTGACAAGAAAGAGAATGGAAGTGTACAGCTTATCCTTATGTCTGAGGACAAGGGTTTCCAACGCATGTAAATTTCCCTCTTGGAAATTTTGGATCAATTCATGATCCGTCATAGAGCGTAGCGATTTCATAAACTTCTACGGTTTTTGAAGGTGATAGGATATTATTTATGGATTTTAATGCTAAACGGCTTTTCTGTGTAGAAGCGATGTCAATAGGCGAAGAGTTTTAGTTGTTTCAAATAGTGTACAAATAGTGACTAAAGATAGAGAAATTTTTAAAAAAACAACAGTTTCCAAAAAATATTTCCCGCCTTAATCTTTTCTATAAAAGAATGATAATTAGAAACCCTTAAAACCTCGTTGACCCTAATGCAATACTTTTGCAACCTTCTATGTCTATTACGAATTCAACGCTTACAAAAGAGGCTAACAGGCCCGGTTCAGGGAAGAAAGACGTGATCCTGATCAAGGGCGCCCGGGTGCATAATCTTAAGAACATCACTGTTGAAATTCCCCGCAATAAACTTGTTGTTGTTACAGGAGTTTCCGGATCTGGGAAGTCTTCCCTTACCATTGATACCCTGTATGCGGAAGGTCAAAGGCGATATGCCGAAAGCCTTAGTGCGTATGCCCGCCAGTTCCTGACAAGGATGAACAAACCTGACGTGGACTATATCAAGGGTCTTTGTCCTGCCATTGCCATTGAACAGAAAGTGATTACCAGAACTCCCAGGTCTACTGTGGGGAGTATGACGGAAACATACGATTACCTAAGGCTACTCTTTGCCAGGGTTGGAAAAACCATCTCCCCCATTAGTGGAAAGGAAGTGAAGAAGGATGATGTCAAGGATGTAGTGGAAGAAATAAGCAGGTTTAATGAAGGAGACAAGGTATTTATACTTATCCCCTTTAAGCAACATCATAACAGAGATGTAAATGAAGAATTGAACATTCTCACTCAGAAAGGGTTTTCAAGGCTATATATAAATAAGGAGGTCAAAAGGATAGAGGAGTTATTAGAGGAAAAGACCTGGAAACCTGGTAAGCACGCCTATGTACTGGTAGACCGTATTGTGGTAAAAGAGTTTGATGAGGATGACAAGCATCGTTTGTCCGATTCAGTGGGAACAGCCTTCTATGAAGGCGAAGGAGACATTTACCTAGAAAAGAATGGCACTGAATTACTCCATTTCAATAACCGCTTTGAACTCGATGGAATGCAGTTCGAAGAACCAGTCCCTAACCTCTTTTCCTTTAATAACCCTTTTGGTGCCTGCCCGGTTTGTGAGGGTTTCAGCCAGGTTTTGGGAATTGATGAAGATCTGGTGATCCCGGATAAGACTGCCAGTGTGCATGAGGGAGCAGTAGCTCCATGGAAAGGAGAGAAACTTGGATGGTGGAGGGAACAATTCATTAAGGCAGCTAAAAAGACTGGTTTTCCAGTTCATAAACCCATCATCGATCTAACCAAGGATCAATACCGGCTACTCTGGGAAGGAAATAAGGATGTTAGTGGGATAAATGACTTTTTTAAGGAGGTCGAACAAAACTTGTATAAGGTTCAATACAGGGTTTTGTTATCAAGATATCGTGGACGAACGCTTTGCAGCGAGTGTAAGGGATATAGACTAAGAAAAGAGGCGCTGTTTGTCAAGGTCCAGGGTAAGCATATTGGTGAATTATGCGAGATGCAGGTAAAAGACCTTAAGGTTTGGTTTGATGAGTTGCAATTAAGTGAATTTGATCAACAGGTTGCAAAGAGGATTTTGCTGGAGATCAATCAACGCATCAATACACTTCTTGATGTGGGCCTGAGCTATCTCACCTTGAACAGACTTGCGAATAGTCTAAGTGGTGGCGAAAGTCAGCGCATCCAGCTCACTCGTTCGCTTGGGAGTAACCTGACTAATTCCTTATATATACTGGATGAACCCTCAATCGGTTTGCATTCCCGTGATACAGCCAGGTTGATACGCGTCCTTAAATTTCTGCGTGATCTCGGGAATACTGTTGTGGTGGTAGAACACGATGAGCTCATGATGAGGGAAGCCGATCACATCATAGATATGGGTCCCCTTGCGTCTCACCTGGGCGGTGAAGTTGTGGCTGAAGGAAATTACGATAAGATCATTGCTGATGTGGGGAGTCTCACAGGTAGATATTTGAAGGGTCAGATGAAGATCGATATCCCAAAAACTCTTCGCAAATGGAATCGCTCAATAACTATTGAAGGAGCCAGGCAGCATAATCTTAAGAATATTGATGTCCAGATCCCGCTTAATGTTCTTTGCGTGGTTAGTGGAGTGAGTGGAAGCGGAAAGACAACCCTCATTAAGCAAATTCTGTATCCCGCATTAAAAAAGATCAAAGGTGAATTTGTAGACAAGGTAGGATTGCATAAGGGAATTACAGGAGATGTTGACCAGATCCACCAGGTGGAGATGGTGGATCAAAACCCAATTGGGAAATCATCGAGAAGTAATCCAGTTACTTATATCAAGGCATATGACGACATAAGAGATGTGTTTTCACGCCAGCCACTTTCAAAAATGAGAGGTTTCCAACCAAAACATTTTTCCTTTAATGTAGACGGCGGACGATGTGATGCATGTAAAGGTGAAGGGGAGCAGGTTGTGGAAATGCAGTTCCTTGCAGATGTTCATCTTACTTGTGATGTCTGTGGCGGAAAACGTTTCAAAGAGGAAGTGCTTGAGGTTAAGCTGAATGAAAAGAGCATACATGATGTTTTGGAGATGAGTGTTGATGAAGCGCTTGCGTTTTTTAGACCTGAAAAATCAATTTACAATGCAATTAAGCCCTTAAGTGATGTTGGTCTGGGGTATGTTAAGCTGGGACAATCTTCTGCTACGCTATCAGGAGGGGAGGCACAACGTGTGAAGTTGGCTTCTTTTTTAGGAAAAGGTAAAGGACATGGGCATATTCTCTTCATATTTGATGAGCCTACTACCGGACTTCATTTTCATGATATCAATAAACTACTTACATCATTTAACGCATTAATTGATCAGGGTCATTCAATTCTTGTTATTGAACACAATATGGACATTCTGCGTTCTGCTGATTGGATCATAGATCTGGGGCCAGAAGCAGGTGATGGAGGCGGGGAATTAGTGTTTAGCGGCAAGCCTTTAGATATGAAAAAAGTTAAACAAAGCATCACTGGCAGATATATCTGAGTTTATTTTTGTTAATAGGATGAAAGGATTTGCATTTTCATTAATCGTTTATTATGTTTGCTCCCCATCCCAATTGAATCCTCCTTCGAAATCACCCCTAGCTGACTTTCTGTTCCACAATCCTTGTAAAGCTCATACTATCCAAATCTCCTAACCATTTAGGGAATTTTTCAATTTGTCAACTATAAAAACTCTTAGTATGAGAAAGTTTTACTCTGGAATTTTATTGGTATTTGGTTTTCTGATCGGTCAGTTGGCGCTAGGGCAGACTTGTGCCGTTAGTACAACTAATCCTGCCCCAACCCCCGCAATACCGGCAACAAGTATCGCTGTTAACGCCTCAAGTGGCTTCTATACAGTTGGAACGAATGTAGCCTTGGTAACTGGCAATATTGCAAACTTTAATACTAACGCCGCCCAAGCCACGGATAGATTAGCATCTCCCGTTTTCTTTTATTCAACAGCTCAAACTGCTGTTTATTTTAGAGTTCACTTGGATGCGGATCATCCATCTCAAAACTCGACTGTAACAGCCTATTCCATCTCAATTTTTACAGGTAGTGGAACTCAAGCATTCACCTGTTCTCAAACTTCAGGTGGTATTTTGCCCATAACTGTCACTCCAGCCGGCACCGATTATTATTTTACAATCAGTGGAGTTTCATTACCAGCAAATACAAATTTTCGTATCAGATTGGGCTTGACAGTAGATAGTAGAGATCTTAATGTTACTGCTTTTCAATCTAACGCTACACCTGCGCCAGCCGGAACAACTCTTCCCGCTAAATTGGACAATTTTGACGCTGCATCCGCAGGTACTGGAATCAAATTAAGCTGGTTATCTTCTGATGAAGTTGGCGTTGCTAAATATGATATTGAGCGTAGCACCAATGGTTCAAGCTTCCAATTAATTGGTTCTGTTGCTGCTGAAAACAAGAAAAATTATTCATTCGTTGATAACCTCCCAACATCAAGCAGCAATTATTACAGGTTGCGTATTGTAGATGCAGATGGTCGCGCTAAGATCAGCCATATTGTAAGCGTTCGCGCTAAAGCTGTTCTTGGAATTGAAACCTTCCCTAACCCAGTTAGAGACCGCTTGTTGGTTCAACATCCAAAAGCTACTAAGGGTACCAAGCTTCAATTGATGAACGTTCAGGGTCAGTTAGTAAGATCAGTGGAAGTTCCAACTAATGCAGTTGCAACTCCAGTTGACATGTCATCACTGAGAGCTGGCGCTTATTATATCATATTCAAATCCACTACTGAAACTTTCAGTCAGAGGATCGTTAAGGAATAACTTTCTTACTGTTATAATCGAGAAGCCATCATTTGCCACAAGCAGATGGTGGTTTTTCTTTTAGAACTGAAGTCGGCGGTCAGAGGTCAGAAGTCAGAATTGACCCAATAACACACGTCTCACGACTCACGATTCACGATTTGATGCTGCTACTAGTTAATCTTATTAAAGATCTCAATAGGACTATTGCAGATCATGATGCGGTCTTCAAGTTTTTCATATAGAAAGCCTTCTTTTTCTAACAGCACTAAATGGTGGATGAGGTGATTATAAAAACCTCCGGAATTTAAGAGATAGATTTTTTTATTGTGGATTTTGAGTTGGTTCCAGGTGAGCATTTCAAACAACTCGTCAAGCGTCCCAAATCCTCCCGGCAGAATTATCGCAGCATCCGAAAGATCAAACATCATCTTTTTCCTGGCGTGCATATCTGGGACAATCGCCATTTCGCTAACCCTGTCGTGTTTGGCTTCCCACTCAATTAGCAATTTAGGAATGACGCCTATAATTTTTCCTTCATGTTTCAGAATTTCATCGGCAATGGCCCCCATTAATCCTTTATTTCCTCCTCCGTACACAAGTTTCAATCCCAGCAGTGCAATTAATTTTCCCAATTCCGCCGCATGTTTCTCATATATGGGGTTATTGCCGATCTTGGATCCACAGAATACAGCTACAGATTCGATTTTCATAATACTGGTTACTTCGGTAAAGGGAATACAAATTTTTTTATCCTCAAAATTGAATAGTCCCTTTTAATTCTTTCTTTTGCTTAGTAGTTAAGGGTTTGCATAGAAGTAAAGGGGCGAAAGTTTTCGAAAAAATGCTGCGTTCCTGGCGTTCCTTAGCGGCCTTGCGCCTTAGCGGTTAAAATCTAATTGGTAATAAATGTCTGCAACACTCCTGTTTTCCTTCGTCATTGGATATTTTGTACTCCTCCTTGCTGTTGCATATTTCACTTCAAGGAATTCCAATAATGATTCTTTTTTTATTGGCAACCGTAATTCAAACTGGATGCTGGTGGCTTTTGGGATGATCGGCACCTCCTTATCAGGTGTGACATTTGTTTCTGTGCCTGGGACCGTTGGCGACTATGCCGGGTCAAGTTTTAAGGGTTTTGCGTACTTCCAGGTAGTGATTGGCTATTTCATAGGGTATTTCATTATTGCCTTTGTTTTGCTGCCGCTCTACTACAAAATGAACCTTACTTCTATATATAATTATCTGCAGAAAAGGTTCGGGAATATTTCATATAAGACCGGAGCGCTTTTTTTTATCCTCTCCAGAACCGTCGGCGCAACTGCTCGGCTTTACCTCGTAATCTTTGTTTTGCAGGAATTCATACTTGAGGATCTGGGTGTTCCATTTCTCGTTACAACGTTTATCATCATCCTGATGATACTTCTTTACACTTTTGAGGGAGGAGTAAAAACAATTGTCTATACTGATACTTTGCAGACATCCTTTATGCTGCTGGGCCTCATCGTTTGTGTAGTTTATATTTTGAATAATCTGGGACTGTCTTTCAGTGGAGCAATGGAAACCTTAAATGAAGGCGGCTACACCAGAATATTTAATACTGATCCGCAGAGTCGAGGATTTTTTCTCAAGCAAATTGTAGGTGGCATGTTCATTACTGTAGCGATGACAGGATTGGACCAGGAGATGATGCAAAAAAATATCAGTGTTAAGAATTTGAAAGACTCGCAGAAGAATATGATGACCTTCAATGTCATTATCCTGGTAGTTAATTTCTTATTTCTTCTTCTTGGAGGACTTCTATACCTCTACGCTATTAATAATGGAGCGGAATATCAACAGGTAATGATTGATGGAAGTCCCAAGTGGCAATTGATCATGGATGGAAAAAATGTGATCGGCGATTCCTTATTTCCCAGTGTGGCTTTGACAATGCTTCCTCAGGCAATATCTATCATTTTCATAATTGCATTGATCTCTGCACTGTTCCCAAGTGCTGATGGGGCTCTGACGGCTCTTACTTCTTCTTTTTGCATAGATATTCTTGGGATTAAGCGACGTGAGGATTTGTCAGAAAAGGAAAGAAAGAAAATCAGGCTTACTGTTCACCTTACGTTTGCAATAATCTTCGTCCTGTGTATAATTGGATTTAAGGAAATTGGAAGCCGCTCGATCATTGACAAGATCCTGGATTTTGCAGGATATACATATGGTCCCTTGCTTGGATTATTTTCTTTCGGGATCCTGACAAAACGGAGGTTGCCTGAGACATATCTTATTACGGCTATTTGTTTAATTTCTCCATTGCTCTGTTACTTGATATCAGTTAATGCGCCTCGTTGGTTTGGTGGATTCCAGATCGGGATTGAATTGTTATTGCTAAATGGTCTCTTGACCTTTGTTGGACTTTGGTCTATCAGTAAACGAAATTCAGAAATAGAAAGATCCTGATGCGCGAAATTCGATAGTATCTCAAATTTAAACTCATATTCAGAGGTGATAGATTATAGCCTTTCGTGTCTATGTTTCTACTATGTGACTATGTGGTTAATATTTTCACAAGAGCAACAAAAACACATAGGCACATAGGTGTTTATATTTTTTATGACGAACAAATACATATAGTCATAAATAATGCATCATAAAATAGGTTAAGCTATTTTTGCAAATGGAGTTGATTAATCCACTTGCACACACATATGCAGAAAAATTCAGTTCTGCTGAAGACGATCTATTAAACCGAATTGCTCAGGAAACTTATGCAGGCCACCCCCAAGCGCAGATGCTTAGCGGACATTTACAGGGCAAATTTCTGGAAATGATCAGTTGCCTGGTGAGACCTGCCAGAATCCTGGAAATCGGCACTTTTACAGGATATAGTGCCCTTTGTCTTGCAAAGGGATTGTTAAGCAATGGCAAACTTCATACAATTGAGCTTAGAGAAGAGGATGCAAACACCGCTTTGCAAAATTTTCACAAGGCAAAAACATCTGAAAGGATAATTTTACATCTGGGTAATGCGTTGAATATCATTCCTGAATTAATGGAAGAATGGGACCTGGTTTTCATAGATGCTGATAAGATAAATTATAAGGCTTATTACGAATTGGTTTTACCGAAGGTCAAAAAGGGAGGGCTCATACTGGCCGACAATGTTCTCTTTCACGGTGAAGTCCTGGAAGAGCCAATAACTGGTAAGAATGCCCGGGCTATTCAGGAGTTTAATGACCATATTAAGAATGATGATCGCGTAGATCATGTTCTAGTGACCATCCGTGATGGATTGATGATGATACGCAAAAAATAAAAAACTGATGAAGTCGAGAGTTTCACTTGTTATTATTCTTATTGCCTTTGTATTTAAACTGCAAGCACAGAATAGTGATAATTTACCAAGACCTATAATAGTTGACTATATAAATGCCTACAAGGAAATTGCAATTAGTGAGATGAAAAGAACCGGGGTTCCTGCAGCCATCAAGCTTGCACAGGGAATTCATGAAACTGAAGCCGGGACCAGTGAACTGGTAAGAAAGTCAAACAATCACTTTGGAATAAAATGCAAAAATACCTGGACTGGTGCCAGTGTATCACATGACGATGATGCCAGGGGAGAATGCTTTCGCAGCTATCCTTCCTCAGAGGCATCATACATGGACCATTCAAATTTTCTGAAAGGGAGTCCACGCTACGCATCCTTGTTTGAATTAGACCCTACAGACTTTGAAGGTTGGGCATATGGATTGAGAAAGGCGGGATATGCTACCAATAACAAGTATGCAGTTATTTTGATCAGGATAATTAAAGAATATCATCTGCAGGATTACAACCTAATAGCATTAGGAAAAATGAGAGCAGAGGATGAATGGCTTGCCAGCCTTGGTATTTCAACCAAGCCAATCGCGTCAGCTGATGTGGTAACTGCTCCTGCCGGAACAATCCCTGTCACTGAAAAGATAATTGAGAAAGTTACTGTTCAATATCCAATAGGAGAATTCAAACTGAATCAAACAAGAGTTGTTTATGCAGCTCCTGGTGCATCCTTACTTGGCCTTGCTGAACAATTTGATATTCCATTGAAGCGACTGATTGAATTTAACGACTGGGCTCAAAAAGATGAGAACATCTTGCAAAGCGGACAACTTGTTTTTCTTCAAAGAAAAAGAAAGATGAGTCACAATGAATTTCATATTGTAACGGAAGGTGAAAGCTTAAATGATATTAGTCAGACTGAAGGATTGAGATTGGAAAGCTTGCTGGAATACAACCTGCTTTCTAAGGGAATGCAACCTGCGGTTGGTGAAATGTTGTATTTGCAGTCAACCGCTTCTACCAGGCCAACACTTGCATCTTCAATTCGTCGCTCAGCTACCTCTTCATATCCACTCCAAAAGGTGGATGAGCAAAAGGATATTAATTACACAACTCATGTTGTTCAAATGAAGGAAACTCTCTTTGCCATCTCCAAAAAATATAATGTACCGGTTGAAAAGCTGAAAGAATGGAATAATTTAGTTACTTACGAACTGAAAAGCGGGCAGGAATTGATCATCTACAAAAACTGAGGCATGTCGCTGATAAAGGTTCACGACAAAAATTTTGAACCATACTTAACAACCTCCCAGGTACAGGACGCAATTCAAAATCTTGCGAATGAATTGAACAAGGATTATGCGGGAAAGCGTCCATTGTTCATCTCAATCTTAAATGGTTCTTTCATGTTTGCTTCTGATCTCTTCAAGAAACTGGAGATAGATGCGGAGATCTGTTTCATCAAACTTGCATCTTACAAAGGGACAAAGTCTTCAGGACATGTAATAACTGCAATCGGGCTTGATATTGACCTAATTGATCGTCACGTTGTGATACTTGAAGATATTGTTGATACAGGTAAGACCTTGACTGAGTTTCTTCCACAATTAACCAATCAGCAGCCTGCCAGTTTGAAGATCTGTGCGCTTTTACATAAGCCCGAGGCAACAGTTTATCCAATAAAGATTGATTATCTCGGATTTTCAATACCAAACAAATTTGTGGTTGGATATGGCCTGGATTATGATGGACTTGGAAGAAATATTCCTGAAATCTACAAGTTGGTTGAGTAGCCGGGAATTTCTAAATGATCCATAAAACTTAGCTCCTTCCTTGAACATCAGTGAATAATGCTGTAATTTTCCTAAAACTTACTGGACGGCTCTACCTGAACCTAACGGCTGTGTATACCAGAGCGTAGTAATAATGGGGGTTTGTATCCCGTTAGAGTCACAAATAATAAATCGGTTGAAAGCTGGCCTTGCCATAATTCTGATTTTTAACTGCTTATCATCTACCGCTCAATATTACCTGAGAGGTGAAGTGAAGGATGATCGAAATTCCCCGCTCTCTAATGTTAAGATACTTGTCCATTCTAACGGTTATGTATACTTCTCCGGCAATTCAGGCGGTTTTGGAATAATTCTGTCTCAGATCCAGGATTCTGTGACTTTCAACCTGGAAGGATATCAGCCATATTCATTGAAGATCGATGCAAGAGATTATCAAACTGTGGTTCTCAAGCCGCTCTATGCATCTTCAAATCTGCAAAAAAACAGACTCCTCTCTTTTACGAAAAACCTGAAGCTTGAAGAATGGCATGGCTGGAGTGTTGGAGGCGAAACCTATAGCTCACTATTGGAAAATGAATTCATTCCTGCCAGGAAATTTCCTGAAACTGGCTTCGCGATGAATATTGATAAAGCTTCTTACAGTAATGTTCGCAGGTTCCTGAAAATGCAATCATCTGTTCCTCCAGATGCTGTAAGAATAGAAGAGATGCTTAACTATTTCAATTTCGGATATACGGCCCCGGCAAAGGATAGTGTTTTTCACCTGGAATCAATGTTATCTGAATGTCCATGGAATCCGGAACATCAATTATTGTATTTGCAGGTGTGCGCAAAGAAAGTGGACCTCGATAAAGTTCCGCCAAGTAATCTTGTATTTCTGATTGATGTATCAGGGTCAATGGATATGCCGAACCGCTTGCCTCTATTGAAATCCGCATTCAAACTCCTGGTCAATAATCTAAGAGATAAGGATACAGTTTCCATCGTTGTATATGGAAGTAGCGTGGGAGTATGGTTGATCCCAACTTCAGGAAAGGAAAAAAATAAAATACTGAAAGCTATCGAAGACCTGACTCCAGGTGGTTCTACTGCGGGAGAATCGGGTATCAGGGCAGCATATCGCGTTGCGAAAAGTCAGTTTATCAAGGGAGGAAATAATCGTGTTATTCTGGCAACAGATGGAGATTTCAATGTGGGACAATCTTCAGAAGAAGAACTGGAAAATCTTATCGCACAACATCAGCAATGGGGAATTTATCTGACTTGCTTAGGTGTTGGAATGGGAAATTACAAGGATTCAAAACTGGAGGTGCTTGCAAAAAAAGGCAATGGCAATTTTGCATATTTAGATGAAGAAAAGGAAGCCGAAAAAGTACTGGTCAAAGAATTCACGCAAACACTTTTCACAGTTGCAGATGATGCCTCTCTTGAGATCAAACTTAATCCAGACCTCGTAAAAGAATATCGACTTATTGGCTTCGATAATAAATTGAAAGCACTTGCTGATTCTGTGAGCGAGTTGCAGGGAGGAGATATCGGTTCAGGACATTCGCTGATGGTCCTGATCGAAATTGAACCCTATGCAGCTATCGGTGATAATTTCACTTTCTCAAATAAGCTGGCGACTGTGCAGGTAAAATATCATTTGCCAGATGAGACAATTGCTAGAACTACCAACTATACCTGCAAATATGAACCGATGGAATTCAAAGACCTTCCATCCTGCCACAGGTTTGCAACTTCAGTTGTAATGTTCGGGGGAATGTTGAAAGGTTCGAAGCATTTTAAGAATATTAGCTGGAACGATGTGATCGTACTTGCAAGCCAGAACTTCAATCCAACAGATGCAGTGCAAAAGGAAATGGTGGATTTGGCAGAAAAAGCTAAGAGGATATATGCTAAGGAGAAGAAGAAGAAGAAAACCGATGGATGAAGTGAGAGCCGGAGAGCGGAAGAATGGGAGAAGTTAAAGAAGGTAATAATTCCCGTAACTCACGATTCACGACAGAGTTTTTCACGCCAAGGCGCAAATTTAATCAAGACGCAAAGATGTAAGACTTTGCGTTCTTTGCCTTCTTTGCGCCTTTGCGAGAAATTCTTATGTTACCATTCACGATTTGGAGTTAAAATGGATCGAGTTATCAAATTTCCTTACGCTTCAATGAGGAATATATGGGAAGGTTATTCTTAACTTCTCTAACTTCTGACTACTTCTACCCGAACATCTCCTTCACCTTATCAAAGAAGCTGCGTTCATTCTTATCAGGATTGGGTTTGAAGTTTGGCGATGAACTAAGTTTTTCGAGCACCGCTTTTTCCTCCTGACTTACATTTTGAGGAGTCCAAACATTCACATGTATTAACTGGTCGCCTTTCTCATAACTATTGATACCAGGAAATCCTTTTCCTTTCAAACGAAAGATCTTTCCACTTTGAGTCCCAGCCGGGATCTTGATTTTCGCTCTCCCATCAATTGTTGGAACTTCCAGTTGCATACCGAAAACTGCATCGGTAAATGAAATGTGTAATTCGAATGCAACATTAAGTCCCTCTCTAACTAATTCTGCATGTGCTTCTTCTTCAATCAATACTATTAGATCTCCAGGTGAACCACCTCTTTCTCCGGAATTACCTCTTCCAGCAAGGCTCAATTGCATGCCTTCCTGAACTCCTGCCGGAATATCAATCGAAATTGTTTCTTCACTGAATACTCTTCCTTCACCCTTGCATGCGGTACATTTAACTGTTACTACACTTCCTTCGCCATTACATGTTGGACAGGTTGTGACCGTTTGCATCTGTCCAAGGAACGTGTTAGTAACCTTTCTCACCTGTCCGCTTCCTCCACAGCTATTGCATGATTGTATATTGCTTTTATCCTTCGCTCCACTTCCCTGGCAGGTACTACAGGGAATATATTTTTTTACTTTAATGCTTTTCGTAACTCCCTTAGCAATTTCTTCGAAATTCAATTTCAGTTTGATTCGAAGATTACTTCCTCTAATACCTCTGCTTCTCTGTCCACCTCGACTTCTTCCTGCTCCTCCACCAAAGAAACTTCCGAATATATCCTCACCAAAAATATCTCCGAACTGGCTGAAGATATCTTCCATATTCATTCCGCCACCACCTCCAAATCCTCTGCCGTTTCCACTCACACCTGCATGTCCAAAGCGATCGTATTGAGCCCTCTTATCTGCATCGGATAAAATTTCATAAGCCTCTGCAGCTTCCTTAAATTTTTCTTCGGCTGATTTGTCGCCTGGGTTGCGATCGGGGTGGAATTGCATAGCAACTTTTCTATACGCCTTCTTCACCTCATCTTGTGATGCAGTTTTAACAACACCTAAAATTTCGTAATAATCTCTCTTGGACATAATAATTAGTACTTGCTTTCCTATCGGACTTAATCAATCTATTTACCAACCACCACCTTTGCGTGCCTGATGATCTTATCATTGAGATAATAACCTTTCTGAACTTCATCCACCACCTTTCCTTTGAGCTTCTCACCGGCAGGAATTTCGGTAACTGCTTCGTGCAATTCAGGATCAAAATCTTTCCCTATGCTTTCCATCGCTCGTAAACCTTTACCAAGTAAAGTGTTTCTAAATTTGTTAAGGACCAGGGATACACCTTGCTTTATTTGGGCAAGATCGTCAGTAGTTTCCATTTGTTGCTGCGCTCTCTCAGAATCGTCAAGAACATCAAGTAATGAGGTGATCACTTCTTTACCTGCTGTTTGTATCAACTCCATTTTTTCTTTGGCATTTCTTTTCCTGTAATTGTCAAATTCTGCAACAAGCCTGAGGTATTTTTCTTTGATCTCGGTCAATTCATTTCTCAACTTTTCTGTCTCATTTATCAGCCCGCCTTCTTTGGGTTCTACTTGGTCACCCTCCTGGTCAAGGTTCATTTCGTCTGGCTGTTCGGCAGTTTCTGGATTTATTCCTTCATTTTTCATAAAAAACTTCTTCTTAATTGATGACAAAACAGACATATCCTACAACATAGGATGAAATTCTGGTTCTGTAGGCAACTGTTCAACAATTCTGCCAAGGAATTGCCATAGGTCAAATTGTCTGAATGCAAAAGTATCCAAAATGTGTAAAAAGTACATAATGGATAAACCACAGAAAATCAAATTTTTTTTGAGCAACATTTAATTAATTGTTAAATTGGAAGCTGTATTTTCAACACCATTTTCTAACGAACCAAACAACAAACTATGCTCGCTAAACTAACTGCATGCCGTTGGTGGCTCATCGGCGTTCTACTCCTGCATGTTTCCGTTGGCTATGCTCAAGAAAAAACAGTTACTGGTACTGTCACAAGCGGTACAAAGAACGATCCTGTTTTTGGAGCAACTGTAGCCGTAAAGGGAACTACCAGGGCAACCACTACAAATGATCAAGGAAAATTTACAATTGCTGTTCCTAACAACAACAGTGTTTTGCTGATCACTTTTGTAGGGTACAATTCAGTAGAAATTTCCGTCGCCGACAAAACAACGCTCGACATTAATTTATCAGAAAATTCCGGATCACTTACAGATGTGGTTGTCACAGGATACACTGCTCAAAGGAAAAAGGACATCATTGGTGCAGTATCCGTGGTAAACACAAAGGATTTACAACAAACACCTTCCGCCAATCTTGGTGCACAATTACAAGGCAGAGCTGCGGGTGTAGTTGTGAGTAGTGCTGGTGAACCAGGCCAGGTAGCTGTGGTTCGTATCCGCGGATTTGCTTCCGCTGGTAATAACGATCCACTTTATGTTATTGACGGAGTACCTACAGATGATCCTTCGAAGATCAATCCAAACGATGTTGAATCAATCCAGATTCTGAAAGATGCAACTTCTGCATCCATCTATGGATCGAGAGCTTCAAATGGAGTTGTGATTATTACCACCAAACAAGGTAAGATCGGTAGGACTACATTAAGCTATGATTCATATATCGGCCAGCAGATAATCACTGAAAATATGATGCCTGATCTGCTGAATACCAGTCAGTATGTGGAATACTTGAAAAGGACAAACGATGCAGCCTATTCTCATCGCGTATTCGGACCACAAACTGCTTTCGTTATTCCTGAATTTATTATTAATAGTCCGGGTTATAAAGGACCTGCATCAGCGTCTGACCCGCGCACTAATCCTGCTTTATATTCAATTGAGTCTGCAAATTTTCATCAAATTCTGAGAACAAGTTCTGGAACCAATTGGTTTAAAGAAGTTGTACAGGATGCGCGACTTATGAATCATCAAATAACTGCAACCGGTGGAAATGATAAATCAGTTTTCTCTCTTGGTTTGAATTATTTTGACCAAGCAGGAACATTTAAGTATACAAATTACAGGCGATACAGTGTACGTGCCAACTCTAGTTTCAGACCAAAAGAGTGGCTACGCCTTGGAGAAAATCTTCAGCTCAGTAATGAAGAAAGACAAGGTGGAAGGAACAGAGGAGAAGGCGATGCCTGGGCTAGTGCCTTCAGAATGGTGCCTTATATCCCAGTTTACGATATCATGGGAGGCTGGGGAGGTAATGGTGTAGGAGAATCTGGAAACGGTAACAACCCTGTAGCCGGACTTTTCAGAGGGAAAGATAACACAAACAGGTTTCATAGGTTATTCGGTAATGTTTATGCCGAAGCTACTTTTACTGACTACCTGGTCGCACGTACTTCCTTCGGTATTGATTATGGCAACCAGTTCGAAAGAATTATCAATAAGAAAACATACGAGCGTTCAGAAAACCAGGCCAATACACAATTGACTGAACAGGGATGGTATTATCTCACCTGGACCTGGACTAATACACTTACTTTCCAAAAGGTCTTCGCTGATGACCATGATGTGAAACTTCTTGTAGGAACAGAAGCAATTAAAGGTAACTCAAGAGGTGTTTCTGCTTTTGGACAGAATTTTGATTTTGAAACACCAGATTTCGTTTCACTAAATACTGCGGTTGCAAATAGTCTTGGAGACAGAGGAGTGAGCAATTATAATATTGGTCGCAGTTCATTATTCTCCCTTTTTGGAAGAGCTGATTATGCTTTCAAAGGAAAATATCTAATTACCGGGACATACAGACGCGATGGAAACTCACGTTTCGGACCCAATGTTAGGTATGCAAATTTCCCTGCAGTTGGTGTAGCATGGCGCATATCTGATGAAGCCTTTGCGAGCAAACTGAATTGGCTTACAGACTTGAAATTGAGAGCTGGTTGGGGACAAATGGGTAGCCAGTCAAATGTTCCTCCTAATAACCAGTACTCAACATTTATTTCAACTGCTGCCAGAACCAATTATGACATCAATGGAAATAATACTTCTGCAACTCAGGGTTATAGAGCAGGAGTTGAAGGTAACGTAGATACAAAGTGGGAAACTACAGAAACAATCAATGTTGGATTGGATGGATCAATCACACCAGCTAGATTGAATTTCTCACTCGATGTTTATCGGAAGGATACAAGAGATTTACTTGTTCCACAATTGAGAAATGGGCTTGAGCCACTTATTGGTAAGCCACTTGTTAACCTTGGAACAATGCGTAATACAGGGTTTGACCTTTCACTGGGAACAGCCGGAAAGGTTAGTGGAGCTCTTAATTATGATGTAACACTTACATTCTCTCATTATAAGAATGAAATGACCAAGCTCAATGTTGAGGGAACTCCCCGTAACGTGGGTTTGGAGCGTCTTAGCAATGCCTTGAGAACTGAAACCGGGCACCCAATTTCATCCTTCCACGGTTTTGTCATTGACGGCTTCTTTAACTCAGCAGGAGATATCGCAAAAGGTCCACTGATGAGCGGAAATCCTGGTGTAATTGGTAGCTGGAAATACAAGGACATGAATGGGGATAATAATATCACTGATGCTGACCGCGTTTACCTGGGTAGTCCACATCCTGATTTCCAAATGGGGTTGAACTTGGGACTAGATTATAAGGCTTTTGATTTCACAGCCTTCCTCTTCTGGAATCAAGGCAATGAGATTTACAACTATGCCAAATACTACACAGACCTTCGCGTGTTCGTAGGGGGTGTTAGCCAAACAGTTCTCAATGATAGTTGGACTCCAACAAATACAAATGCAAAATTACCAGCCTTAGGCGCAGGAGCAGCTAATGGATTTACTTCATTCACAACCACTACTTCTAATTCTTATTATGTTGAAGATGGTTCTTATCTGCGTGCTAAGACCGTTCAATTGGGTTATACTTTACCACAGAGTGTATTGAATAAACTAAAGTTGGAAAGAATACGTATTTATGTTCAGGCACAGAACCTGTTTACCATTACTAAGTATTCAGGACCTGATCCAGACCTAAGTATTCTTTCTCGCGATCCAGGTGGTTTGAGAGATCTATACATAGGTGTAGACCTTAGTGGTTTCCCTAATCCGAAACAGTATCTGTTCGGTTTAAGTGTAACATTTTAGATCATTCAAAAAATCATTATAATGAAAACAAGAAAATTTTCAATTCTCATCCTGGTAACTTTTTCACTGATACTAGGCTTTGCCTGTAAGAAAAAGTTCCTTGATCAACTCCCACAAGGGGTCTACGATGAGGCATCATTAACTAATAAGAGAGGCGTTAACGGTATACTGATCAATACCTACGCTGCACTTGACGGCCAGGAAGCAACCTGGTATGGTGGAGCCAGTAATTGGGTCTGGGGAAGTGTCCTCGGAGCTGATGCTTACAAAGGTAGTGAGAGGATTGACCAGGCAGATGTAAATCCCATCATGGCTTATGAAGTTTCCAGCAGTAATCCTGTTGTATTGAACAAGTGGAATGGAATTTTTGACGCGATTGGTCAGGCTAATCTGGTTCTTCGCATCTTACCCAAGGTCACTGATATGACAGCTACTGAAAAGCTTCAGGTAGAAGCAGAGGCCAAATTCCTTAGAGGGTTTCATAATTTTGAAGGCAAAAAAGTTTTCAACAACATTCCTTATGTTGACGAGACAGTTACTGACTTCAAGATTCCAAATACTAACGGTGCAGCTTATGTAAACATTTGGCCTCAAATTGAAGCTGATCTTCAATTTGCTTATGATAAACTTGATGAAGTAAAGCCAAATAAAGGTCGTGTCAACAAATGGGCAGCTGCAGCATACCTTGCAAAAGCTTACATGTTCCAGGGCAAATTTGCACCAGCCAAAGCATTATTTGATGTAATTATAGCTAGTGGAAAGAATGCATCCGGTACAGCTTATAATCTGGTTCCTAATTATGGTAACTTGTTCAGAGTTGCTTCTGAGCATAATGCCGAAACTGTATTTGCTGTTCAGGCATCATACGGTGATGGTTCTAATACAAATGGTAATTATGATAATGCGTTGAACTATCCCCACAGTCCAAGCACACCTGGTGCTGGATGCTGCGGATTCTTCCAGCCAAATCAGACCTTTGTTAACTCCTTCAGAACAAGTGCCGCTGGTTTACCTTTATTCACTACCTATAACACTGTGAATGTTACCAGTGATGAAAACCTGCTTTCAGCACAGCCATTCGTTCCCTATGCCGGTGAATTAGATCCACGTTTGGACTGGTCAGTAGGCAGAAGAAGCATTCCTTATTTGGATTGGGGTGTTCACCCAGGTAGAGACTGGATCAGAGACGTAATTTTTGGTGGACCTTATGCTCCAAAGAAAAATGTTTTCTCAAGAGCTGAATTAGGAACACTTGCAGGTTCTGTTGGTTGGGGATGGAATAACAACGCCCTCAATTATGTAGCATATCGTTTTGCAGATGTTCTACTTCTTGCTGCTGAAGCAGAAATTGAAGTTGGTACGTTGGAAAAAGCTCGTGAATATATCAACCGTGTTCGCGCAAGAGCAATTGCTTCACCGGTAATGAATGGAGCCGTTCCTGCCGCCAATTATGTAGTAAGCCTTTACGCAGTTCCATTTGCCAATAAAGCTGCTGCAATTGATGCTGTACGTTTCGAAAGAAAACTTGAACTGGGAATGGAAGGTCATAGATTTTTTGACCTGGTTCGTTGGGGTATTGCTGACGTTGAGATCAACGCATACCTTGCAGCTGAAAAACCAAGACGCCCAGCGCCACTTGGTACAGCAGCATTCATAAAAGGTAAGCATGAATACATGCCAATTCCGGATTATGCTATTAGCCAAAGTATTAAGGATGGTGCACCAACATTGAAACAAAATCCTGGGTACTAATTCTAATTTTTCAAATACATTAATTCAAAAGCCACCTACCTGGTGGCTTTTTTTTGTTATTTAACCGCCATGACGCGAAGGCGCCAAGGTTCGCAAGGTTCAATTCTTTTTGGTTTTATTTTCAAGCAGCAGAAATAAAACCTTTGATTGAGCCTCACCTGACGAAGAAAGATCTGATTCAGGCGCAAGGCTTCCAATCACTATATCTTCATCGCCATCGCCATCTGCGTCTGCTGCATCCATGGTTATCCATTTGCCAGCAGCATATTTATCAATGGTGAATGGTTTATAATTCATGTTTCCGCCGTTTTCCAGGTAAACAAATGCTTCCTTAGGCTGGTTCTTGTAATCTGCAAAAAATGAAACTGCACTGATATCAAGATCACCATCAAGGTCAAAATCCCGTGCGACTGCCTTGTAGCAGCCATTTATCGGAAAAAAGAATTTGTTTTCAAATTCATTCTTCCCATTATTGATGTAGATATAAATGCCATGGTAATTCTTTAGTGATTTGCTTGTGAGATCTGCGTTGTCTCCGCAGGTATATAAAATATCCTGATGGCCATCTTTATTAAAATCTGCAAATTCGAAATAGGTCGAGCCATAAATGGGAGGAAAATCAAGAATGGTTTTCATTTCAAATGTTCCCTTACCCTTGTTCGTAAATAAATAAATACTCTCTCTTCCCTGGGCAAACATTGCCCAGATATCCTTCAGCCCATCCTTATTTACATCTTCGATATAAGCCTTGATAGCGCCTGGCTGAGAAAGGATGATGTTCTCCTGGAAGCTACCGTCTTCCTTCGCCTGCATCCAACTCATTTGACCCTTCTGATTGCCGAAGCCACACACAAGAAAATCCTTCATCCCATCATTATTGAGATCCGTTCCGGAGATCTGTACGGGTCTGGGAAGATTTTGAATCACTCGTTTCAGATAAATCAACCTGCCATCCTGATCGATTTGAAAACTGTCTGCAGTTCCTGTCTTAAAATCATTGGGATTGATGATACCGATATTTGTAATAACACCCCCTCGAGATCCCCCTTTATTCATTTCATTCCCAAAATCAATGTCAACTATCACTCCATGCAATGAAATTCTTGCGATTTGCCTAAGCTCTGAATTGAAGATCAATAATGATGAATCGAGTGCATTCGCTGCATAAATCCATTGGTTGCCAGGATCTATTCTTACATAGGTGGCGGATGGAAATATCTTAGCATCCATTGAGGGGGCCCTTGCTTCAAATCTGGAAGTTATTTGCTCAATTGGCGGTCGGTTTTGTGGTGGCAAACTATCCGGTGCATTTTTGAGATAATATTCTACGATCTTATTCCAGTTCTCTACCGAGACAATTTGCTGCCCACTATCTTTTCTTACATCCGCATAATACTCATCAAAAAATTGCTTCAGTCCAAGTTTTGTGCTCATGGCAGGCAACACATTCATCTTCCAACCCGTTTTGTCTAGAAGAGAAGGATCTGGAAAACCATGGCAGGAACCGCAATATGTTTTTGCAAGTGATTCAGGCGCTTGGTTAGGTTCATCACTGCAAGCGGAATTAAGCATAAATCCTAGCAGGCAAATGATCTGAATTTTGATTGCGACGTTCATCAATTGTGGGTATATATAGTTGTAAATTTCTGTAAATTGACGACTTAATCTAATCGAATTGTAAGAATTAGGAATTGGAAGGTTAGTTGAATAGTTAATTAGTTGAGATGTTGATTAGTTGGAATTAGGAATTTGTAATTAGTAATTGGGTGATAGTTGAATGGTTAATTAGTTGAATTGTTGATTAGGAAGAATTGCGGTCATCTGCCATCTGCCAAAGCCCAACGGCCAACGAGCATCCAACTCTAAACTCTAAACTCTAAACCCGAAACCCGCACTATATTCAAAAATACCCCTTCAGGAATGCGCAGTCGAGTGTATTATTTTTTTCTGTTGATGGTTGTCCTTTCAGGTTGCAAGAATAAGCACCTGTTTGAAAGCATCGACTCCGGTCATTCAGGAATTGATTTCAAAAATATTATTCAGGACAACGACACCCTCAATGTATTGGATGTAGAGAATATTTATAATGGTGGGGGAGTAGCAATCGCTGATTTTAACAATGATGGTCTCCAGGATGTTTACTTATCTGGAAATACGGTTTCGAATAAGCTGTATCTCAACAAAGGCGACTTTCGTTTTGAAGATATCACCACAAATGCCGGAGTGGATGGTGAAGGAAAATGGTCTCGTGGAGTAAGTGTTGTTGATATAAATAATGATGGATTGATGGACCTCTACGTTTGTGCAACATTGACCCCTGATGCAGGAAAGAGAGCTAACATTTTATATATAAACCAGGGAAAAAAGGAAGGAGGAATTCCTTTTTTCAAAAATATGGCTAAGGAATATGGATTGAACGACAGTTCACATTCTACCATGGCTGCATTTTTTGATTATGATAATGATAACGATCTGGATATGTATCTGCTGGTGAACCAGATCATAAAAAATGAATACCCAAATAATTTTCGGCCTGTATTAAAGAACGGAGAGCATCCCAGTACTGGCAGATTGTATAGGAATGATTGGAGTGAACCCCTGCGTCACCCTGTATTTACCAATGTATCAAAGGAAGCAGGTATTACAATTGAGGGTTATGGGCATGGAGTAAATATTACTGATATTAACCAGGATGGATGGAAGGATATTTATGTGACCAACGATTTTCTTTCAAACAATATTCTTTATATAAATAACGGAAATGGAACCTTCACTGATAAAGTTTTCGATTATTTCAAACATACTGCAGCCAATTCGATGGGACAGGATGTGCAGGATATCAATAATGATGGATTGCAGGATATTATCGAGCTGGATATGTTTCCCCAGGATAACTACCGGAAGAAGATGATGCTGAACGCAAACAGTTATCAAACCTACCAGAACAGTGATTATTATGGATACCAGTATCAATACGTAAGAAATACATTACAACTGAATCTTGGTCCGCGCGTCAACTCTTCGGATAGTATTGGTGAACCGATCTTTTCCGATATAGGATTCTATAGTGGAATCGCTGAAACAGATTGGAGCTGGGCGCCTTTAGTTGGCGATTTTGATAATGATGGTTACAGAGACATAATTGCAACCAACGGATTTCCAAAAGACGTGACCGATCATGATTTCATTGCATTCAGAAATAAGGCATCGCTCATAGCTTCAAAACGTGAATTACTTGACCAGATCCCCCAGGTCAAACTTCACAATTATGCATTTCGGAATAACGGTGACCTCACATTCGCTAATGTAAGCAAGGAATGGAATACGGGCGAAGCTTCATTTTCGAGTGGTGCTGCATATGCTGACCTTGATAACGATGGAGACCTTGATTACATCGTTAATAATATCAACGATGAAGCCTTCTTATTCAGAAACAACAATCCAAAAGAGGATCACCATTATCTGCGTTTTAGTTTTTCAGGAAATCAACAAAATAAAAATGGTATAGGTGCCTGGCTGTATTTGTATTATGATAACGGAAAACAGCAGGTTTACGAGAATACACCTTACCGCGGCTACCTTTCTTCAGTTGAGCAAGGCGCGCATTTTGGGTTGGGAAAAGTAACTGAAGTGGATTCAGTTCTTGTGAAATGGCCTGACGGGAGTAAGGAAATAATTCAGAAATTAAAGGTTGATCAAAATGTTACACTGGACATTAAGAATGCGAAAAGCTCCACCAGTTCGCAAAGAAATTTAGTGGCTGGAAACACCTTATTTACAGATGTTACAAATTTATTGGGGGTTCAATACACGCACCAGGAGCGTGATTTCATCGATTTCAATTTGCAAAAATTACTTCCGCACAAATTCTCTGAGTATCCTCCTGGTCTTGCAGTAGGTGATCTTGATGGAAATGGATCAGATGATATTTTGATTGGCGGATCCACTGGTAATAGCCCGGTTATGCTATTGCAAATGAGAGACGGTAAGTTTGTAAGTAAAGATGTTGTACCAGGAAGTAATGCTGATACTAAAAAGTCAGAAGATCTTGGAGTATTGCTTTTTGATGTTGATAGCGATAATGACCTGGACCTTTATACAGCCAGCGGTGGGTATGAAGCAATACCCGGAAATAATGCATATACTGACAAGCTTTATATTAATAATGGCAAAGCAGACTTTCATCTGGATTCTTCCGCACTTCCTCTTAACCTGACGAGTAAATCATGCGTGCGCGCAGCAGATTTCGACCGGGATGGGGATCTTGACCTTTTTATTGCCGGCCGTGTTCTTCCAACTCAATATCCGAAACCGGTTTCAAGTTTTATTTATCGGAATGATACAAAAGAGGGAGTGATCAGGTTCACGAATGTTACATCTTCAATTGCAAATGTTTTGGATAGTATTGGATTGATTTGCGATGCTACCTGGACAGATTTTGATAATGACGGATGGCTCGATCTGATCCTTGCCGGCGAATGGATGCCCGTCACTTTTATTAAGAACGAAAAAGGAGTTTTCAAGAACATTACGTCACAAACTGGGATTGCCAATAAAAAAGGCTGGTGGACAAGCATTGTTCCTGCTGATTTTGATAATGATGGCGATATGGATTACATAGCAGGTAATCTTGGTTTGAATTCCTTTTATAAGGGGAATGAAAAATACCCCGTTCGTATTTATGCAAAGGATTTTGACAATAACGGAAGTTATGACGCAGTGCCTTCCTTGTATCTACCTGTATCACATGAGAATCCAGAATTGAAGCAATTTCCTGTTCACATGAGGGATGATATGGTGAAACAAATGATCGGCTTCCGGGCTAAATTTCAGAATTATAAGCTCTATGCAAATGCGACCATTGATAAGATGTTTACAGAGCAGGAAATGAAGAATGTACTAATTGTTGAAGCAAATTATTTTAGTCACGCACTGATAAGGAATATGGGCGGTGGTAAATTTGAAACCACTGCCTTGCCATCAATGAGTCAATTTTCAAGTCTCAACGGAATGATTGCTGAAGATTTTGATGGAGATGGTAACCTGGATTTGTTAGCAGCAGGGAATGATTACAGTACTGAGGTATCAATAGGTCGATATGATGCCTCTAACGGGTTATTTATGAAAGGTGATGGGAATGGAGGATTTATTCCTTTCAGTATTCTGAAGAGTGGTTGGTTTCTGCCAGGGAATGGCAAAGCAATTGTGAAATTTCAGGGAGCAGATGGGAGACTATTTATAGCAGCAAGCCAAAATAGGGGACCTTTGAAAATATCCAGGGTGAACAAAGAATTGAAGACTGCTCCTGTTGGTGTTCGTGATGTTGCCGCGATAGTTGAACTGAAAAATGGCAAAAAAGAAAGGCGTGAAATCAACTATGGGTCCTCATACTTATCACAATCAGGCAGATTTCTCATTCTTTCACCTGAAGTCTCGAAGGTTTACCTGATTGATGCGCTGGGAAATTCAAAAGAAGCAGCTATAACTATTAATAAAAATTAAATGCGAATACTCTTCTATTGTCTGGCTTCTCTAATTCTTGTCGCCGGTTGTAAGGAAACAGGCACAAAAGCAGATAGTGCCTTGCTGCAGGATGCTAATCTGCTTCACAGAAATATGAATGCTCTCACAAAGGTGATAATTCATGATGTGTTCTCGCCTCCGGTAGCTAGTCGCATTTACTCATACACTTCAATAGCGGCTTATGAAGCAGTTCGCTTTATTGATCCTTCTTATATTTCAATCGCTACCCAATTGAATGGTTTACCGCCGATGCCTCAACCCGAAAAGGATAAGGAATATAATTTTCTGCTGGCATCCACTAAGGCATTCTTTACTGTGGCAGAAAAGATCACCTTCTCAGTTGATACTTTAAAGCGATATGAGCAGGGAGTTTACAAAGATTTTGAATCATTGCTGGATAGTGGAACATACAAGAGATCCATGGCCTTCGGAGAACTGATTGGCAACAAGGTTTTGGAGAGAAGTGCGGTAGATAATTATAAAAAGACAAGGGGGATGGAGAAATATCTTGGAAGTAGCGATGCAGGTAGATGGAGACCTACCCCACCTGATTACCTGGATGGTGCTGAACCTTATTGGAATTTGATTCTTCCCCTGGCACTTGATTCCTGTTCTCAGATCAAGGCAAGGCCACCATTCCCTTACAAAGCGGATACAACCAGTGATTTTTATAAAGTAGCGAAGGAAGTATATTCCATTGGAAAGAATCTAACAGAAGAACAAAAAACCATTGCACGATACTGGGACGATAACCCATTTGTACTTGAGCACTCTGGTCACTTAATGTTTGGAAATAAAAAGATAACACCTGTTGGTCATTGGATCGGCATTTCTTCAATTGCTTGCCAGATGAAGAATACACCACCAGCAAAAACCGCGGAGGTCTACGCACTTACATCCATTGCGATCTTTGATAGTTTTATTTCCTGCTGGCACGAGAAATACAGGAGCCAGCTTGTGCGACCTGTAACTGTCATCAATGAATTGATCGATCGAAACTGGCAACCATTACTTCAAACACCACCCTTTCCTGAACATACAAGCGGACATAGTGCCATTTCATCAGCCGCCGCCACAATTCTTACAAATGAGTTTGGAGATAATTTTGCTTTTGAGGATACAAGTGATCTCGCATATATTGGTATGAAGCGTGACTTCAGGTCCTTCAATCTGGCAGCACAGGAAGCATCCATCAGCAGAGTTTATGGGGGCATTCATTATCGATCAGGCGTAGATGCAGGTGCGGAGCAGGGAACTAAGATCGGAGAATATATTTACAGGAAACTCAAACCTGGTAATACTGCTCTCTCAACACAATAGTATTTTTGCCAATGGCTAAAATATTGTTGAAGAAAAAAATCAGTCCCCGAATTTACAATGGACATCCCTGGGTATTTGCAAATGAGATCAACTCTGATGTAACAGATTTTAAGGCGGGGGAGATCGTGGAGATCTTCTATCATGATGGAACGTTCGCAGGAAAGGGATATGTGAATCCAAAGTCCCAAATCTTCGCCAGGATACTCACACGAGATAAAAATGAATTAATTGATGACGAATTCTTTCATCGGCGTCTGAAGGATGCATGGACTTATCGACAAAAGATAGGATATACAGAAAATTGCCGATTGGTTTTTGGGGAAGCTGATTTCATTCCCGCCCTTGTCATTGATAAGTTCAATGATTATTTCGTAATTCAAACACTGGCATTGGGAATTGATATTTGGAAGCCCGCAATTGTGAAGGCATTAAACAGGATATTTTCTCCCAAAGGCATCTATGAAAGAAACGATGTACCTGTTCGGGAATTGGAAGGACTTCCACTTCAAAAGGGTTTTTTATCTGGAGAATTTGATACCAATATTATCATTAATGAGAATGGTTTAAGATTTCATGTAGATCTTCAGTATGGACAGAAGACTGGTTATTTTTTGGATCAGCAGGACAACCGCCTTGCAATCAGGAATATTGTGAAGGATGCCGAAGTGCTGGGAGCATTTTGTTATACCGGCACCTTCGAATTACATGCTGCCTCTTTTGGTGCAAAATCAGTTTTGGGTCTTGATATTTCAGAACCAGCAGTTCATCAGGCAAGACAGAATGCTGAATTGAACAACCTGGAAAAGATCTGCAGCTTTCAGGCAGTAAATGCGTTTGATGCCTTGAAGACCTGGTCAAAGGAAGGGCGACAATATGATGTTGTAATGCTCGATCCGCCAGCATTCACAAAGAGTCGGGAGACACTTCAGAAGGCGATAACAGGTTATAAAGAAATTAACCTGAGGGGAATGAAACTGATAAAAAAGGGAGGATTTTTGGTCACCTGCTCCTGCACAAACCTCGTAGATCCGGAAATGTTTCTCAATATCATTCAAATGGCCGCAAAGGATGCTAAAAGAACACTGAGGCAGGTAACCTATAAGGCGCAGTCAAGTGACCATCCTATAGTCTGGGGAATTGACAATACCCACTATCTGAAGTTCCTGATAGTGCAGGTAATTTAATTAATTTGAAAATTAGGTAATTTGATAATTTGAAAATGTAAGAAAATCTCACCTTAGCGCTACTTTGCGCCATGGCGCCTTTGCGGTTAAATTCTTGATTTCTATTTTCAAATTTTCAAATTGTTAATTTTCAAATTGAAAAATGCTCTCCAGACTTTACATACAGAATTACGCGATCATTGACGAGATCGATATTATTTTTTCAAATAAACTAAACATCATCACCGGAGAAACGGGTGCAGGAAAATCAATTCTGATAGGCGCACTTTCCCTGATACTTGGTAGCCGTGCAGATTCAAGCGTGCTGGTAAGGAAGGAAAAGAAATGTGTAATAGAAGGTATTTTCAACATTCAATTTAAAGATCAGGTAAAAGAACTGCTGGCAAAAGAGGAATTGGAAAACGGGGATGAACTTGTTATACGCAGAGAGATTGGGATCAATGGAAAATCCCGGGCATTTGTGAATGATACTCCTGTAAATCTTGATCAGCTGAGGATGGTATCATCAATGCTTGTTGATCTTCATCAGCAGTTTGATACACTTGAATTGGTGGAATCAAATTTTCAAAGAGAGGTGATCGATGCAATTTCTGACAATTCAAAACTCATCAGAGAGTATGGAGAATTATATTCCACTTGGGCGCGCACAAGGAAAAATCTCAACGACCTAAAAGATCAGAAACTTCAATTTCAAAAAGATTTTGACTACCATAAATTCACGTTTACAGAACTGGAAGAAGCGAACTTTTCAGAGAATGAGCTTGAAGACCTTGAGAACGAGCTTCGATTACAATCAAATGCTGAAGGAATAAAGACTACACTTTCATCAGCAGTTTTTCAACTTTCAGAAGCCGAGGAACCTGTAATTCAGCAAATAAAATCATTGTTGCACCAATTGCAAGCTTATTCTGGTTATCACAACGATCTTCCGCTGATTCTTCAACGACTCCAGTCAGCCCAAATTGAGCTGCAGGACATTTCATCAGAACTGGAACATCTTAATAATGAAATTCAATACGATCCCAAAAGAATTGAGATCATCAATGATCGCATGTCCCTTGGTTATAGGCTGACTATGAAACACGGAGTAAAGACAACTAATGAATTGATCGATGTTAAAAATCAGCTTGCTGAGAAGCTTGAGGCAGTATTAAATATTGATGAGGAGATCGAAAGGGTTGGAAAGGAGGAAGCAGCCACTCATAAAAAGTTAAGAGAACTGGCTGGCTTGATTCACGAAAGCAGGATCAAAAATTCTGGTCCCATCGAAAATGAAATCAACCAATTGCTTGCCAGTGTTGGCATGCCCAACGCGAAACTAAAGATTGAAATAAAAAAGAGTGAAGTACTCTATCCTCATGGTGCAGATGAGATTGAATTCCTGTTTGATGCCAATCGGTCGGGTCAGTTCATGCCACTTGCACGAGTTGCTTCCGGAGGAGAGTTGAGCCGACTGATGCTTTGTATAAAGTCAATCGTGGCGAATAAGATAGATCTTCCAACAATGATATTTGACGAGATAGATACGGGTATTTCTGGAGAGGCAGCCAGGCAGGTTGGATTCATTCAAAAAGAACTCGCTTCTTCCAGGCAAGTGATCTGCATCACTCATCTTCCGCAAATTGCGGGTAGGGCCGATGCTCATTTTTATGTGTTCAAGGAAATAGTAAAAGATCAGGTCAAGACTAATATCAAATTGCTCACCATGGAGGAAAGAATTACTGCTATTGCTAAAATGCTGAGTGGAGAAAAGCCTACTGCGGCAGCTCTTGAAAACGCACGCGAAATGGTGATGAAGTAATTTTGAGTTATTCTTAGGAATACATCCCAAGTAAGATGAAATAGGGTTTCGAGTTTGGGGTTTATAGTTTAGAGTTACTTGTCTTGTCCGTTGAACGTTGTCCTTTGCCCGGGTATGGTGTCATGAGAATAAATTCTCCCTTACCGGCCATCGACCCACGATCAAGGACCAACCTTTGACTCACGACTCACGATTTTATTATTTCACGCAAAGACGCCAATTTTATCAAGGCGCAAAGAGTTAAAAGCTTTGCGTTCTTTGCTCCCTTTGCACCTTTGCGAGAAAAGGTTTGGTATTTAAATATTTGATATTGATTAGATGCAAAAACTAATTTTATTTCTCGCTATTCCAGTCTGCCTGTCAATTCCATTTTATTTTTTCAACCGTTGGGCAACGCGGAGGATTAGACCAACTGAAAGCTTTGCAAGGTTAGGATTATATGGACTATTGATGATCCTTGCCGCCTTCCTGCTGGTAACGCTTTGCGCGAATCTGATCACGAAGGGATATTTATGGATGCAAACTGATTAATGGCTAATTTTGGCCGCCTTAATAATCAACAAATTCAATTGCATGTCCTATAATCTGCTAAAAGGAAAAAAGGGTATCATTTTCGGAGCCCTTGATGAAAAATCAATAGCATGGAGAACTGCATTGCGTGCTCATGAAGAAGGAGCAGAATTGGTTTTGTCAAATGCACCCGTTGCTCTAAGAATGGGCGAGATAAACAAGCTGGCAGAGGCAGTGAAAGCTCCGGTAATAGGTGCAGATGTTACCAGCATGGATGACCTCAAGAAATTATTTGAAGAAAGTATGAAGCATTTCGGTGGGGGGATTGATTTTATCCTTCATTCAATTGGGATGAGCATCAATGTTCGGAAGGGGAAGCATTATACTGATATCAATTATGAATGGAATCAGAAATCGCTTGATATTTCTGCTATGAGTCTTCACCGTGTTCTTAAGACGGCCTGGGACATGGATGCTTTGAATGAATGGGGAAGTGTAGTTGCATTGACATATATCGCTGCTCAACGCGTATTCCCCGACTACAATGAAATGGCCGATGCAAAGGCTCTTCTTGAAAGCATTACGCGGAGTTTCGGTTATCAATATGGTGTTCGCAAAAAAGTAAGAATTAATACAGTCTCTCAATCGCCTACAAGGACAACTGCAGGGAGTGGAGTGAAAGGATTTGACGGGTTCATTAATTATGCTGAAAAAATGAGTCCGCTTGGAAATGCTACGGGAGACCAGTGCGCTGATTACCTTGTCACCTTGTTTTCTGATCTAACTAAAATGGTGACTATGCAAAATCTCTTTCATGATGGAGGTTTTTCATTCACTGGAGTTACCCAGTCTGTGATTGAACAGATGGAGAAGTGATCCCTGAAAGTGAAATAAAAACCGCCTGTTGAACAGGCGGCCTAGTCCATTAATGGCTGATATTTCCAGCTCGATAGCTAGTACTCATCCTCATTAAATAAGAAATCTTCCTGGGAAGGATAGTCAGGCCAGATATCCTCGATACTCTCATAAACTTCCCCTTCGTCTTCCAATTCCTGAAGATTTTCAACAACTTCAATTGGTGCTCCTGACCTGATCGCGTAATCAATCAGTTCATCCTTTGTAGCAGGCCATGGAGCATCTTCTAGGTACGATGCCAGTTCTAAAGTCCAGAACATTGTATTTTACTTTTAGTATAATGGGAGATGGGTACATCCTCCCTAATTTCCCGCAAAAGTAATTTTTAGCACGAAACCACAAAATTCTTCTTCACAATTAACGCCGACCTTATCCTTGTATTTTTCCGGTTAAAAAAATAAGATTGGGCGCAGGGGCCAATTTCCATTGATTATTCGCTCTAAATTATATTTATTTGCCCGCTGATCAGGATCGTATAAACTTTACTCAATCGGCTAGACTAAACAAGATTACCTACGGCTGCATGCTAACTGCAAAAAATATTCAAAAGTATTACGGAAGTCTCTGGGTATTAAAGGGTGTTGACCTGGAGATAACTAAAGGTGAGATTGTAAGTATAGCTGGCCCATCCGGATCAGGGAAAAGTACCCTATTACACATCCTTGGAACCCTTGATAGGCCTGATCAGGGAGAGATTTTTCTTCATCAGAAACCGCTTCACGATCTTACCGGCAAACCTCTTGCGTCATTTAGAAACCGGCATATCGGCTTTGTTTTCCAATTTCACCACCTCCTACCCGAATTCACAGCCCTGGAGAACGTATGTATTCCAGGTTGGATCGCAGGGAGGAGAAGAAATGAGGTCAGGCAGGAGGCCCAGGCTCTCTTGCAGACTCTAGGGCTATCTGACCGGATGGAGAACAAGCCAAACCAGTTGTCGGGCGGTGAACAGCAGCGTGTTGCCGTTGCAAGGGCATTGATCAACAAACCAGACATAGTGTTTGCTGATGAACCTACCGGAAATCTGGATTCTGGCAATGCCCGTGAACTCCATCTCCTCTTCTTTGAGCTTAGGGAGAAAATGAAGCAAACCTTCCTTATTGTTACTCACAATGAAGAATTAGCTGGGATGAGCGATCGTGTCCTTCATATGAAGGACGGGAAGCTGTTGGTTTAGCCTTGCCATTCCCAAGTTTCTAACTAGTCGAGGAATTTAGTAAGTTCTCTTTCAATCCTAATGTCTTGATGACCATTATCCAATTTTAACTCAATTAAGCCGGGCCTACCGGCAGTCTTACTTTTTTTCTTGACAAAAAAAGTAAGCAAAAAAGTCAAGGCAAAACCTTCGCACATATAGTATACTTACTTGAGGTACGATCAGCACCAATGTGTTTACGCTATTGTTCTATCCCCTCTCCTTTGGAGAGTGGAGGGGAGAGGTCAAACTGAGTAATGAGAATTCTATTGATTTCTCAATTTTATCCCTCACCCGTCTCGCTTCGCGAGCCACCCTCTCCGCAAAGCGGAGAGGGAAAGAAATCATTTTATCTCCCTCTCCACGAAGTGGAGAGGGGTGGGGTGAGGTGTCAAATGTGTAGAGCGGGCATGAGTGAGGTCCATAACCGATGCCGGAAGTCAGAGGTCAGAAGTCGAAATAAAGTTCAATGCTCAATTTTCAATACCTGAGCATCGAACATTGAAAATTGTTTGTTGAACATTTCTTATTTCCCCTCTCCTTTGGAGAGGGGTTAGGGGTGAGGTCGGTCACATAAATAGAAAATTAAGAATGCAAATAGGCCTGCTGACTGAATAAAAAGAAAATTATCGAAGGAATCATTTTGGAGCCCTGATATACAGCCAAATCGCAACTAATAGAAAAACAGCATTTGGCAGCCAGGCCGCGATGATTGGATCCAGATTTGCGTTGGTTGAGAATACCGCTGAGAATGTATTCATTCCAAAAAAGAGCGTTCCTATAATAAATCCCATGGCGAGATGAAGACCAAGTCCTCCTCTGGTTCTTCGCGAGGCAATGATGGCACCGATCATAGTGAGAATAAGCACTGATACAGGGGTAGCGTCTCTCTTGTACCGTTCAACCTTAAATTCATTCAATCCCTCACGACCCCTGCTTTCCTCTCTTCGTATGAATTCACTCAATGCGGGGGTTGTGAGTTTATCCTTCAGGTATCTGTCCCGTCTCAACTCAATAGGTTTCACATTGAGATTGATGTTCATCGTTGGAATCTCTTTGATGTCTTCTTTTAAACCATATAACTTTCTTTCAATCGCATTGTCCAGTTTCCAATTCTTTTTTGCTGTATCCCACCTTATTGCCTCCGCCCTGAGGTTATAAACAACTTTATTCCCTGAAAGCTTTTCCAGGAAGAAATTACTTGCAGATTTACTGAGGGTGTCATAAAAACGCATCCCGAAATATGTCACGGCATCTACCTGCATATAAAAATTATTATTTCGGCCGAGACCTGCATAGTAGGAACTGTTATTGTCAATGTACTTTGATTGAAAATCGCCACGAATAACATTGGCTTTTGGAATCACATACTGGGAAGCAAACCAGAACACTACACTAAGGAAAATTGCTCCTATTACATATGGTCTGAGAAAACGATTGTAAGGAACTCCTCCTGCGATTATTGCAACAATTTCTGACCGCCCGGCAAGCTTGGATGTAAAAAAAATCACTGCAATGAAAACCATCAAAGGAAAGATCATTGAAATGATGAAAGGGATAAAACCAAGATAATAACTAGTAAAAATTTGGAAGGTTGTCAGTCCGGATTTTACAAAATCATCAGTCTTTTCACTTGCATCGATGGCAACTGCAATTACGCAGAACATGAGGAGCGAGAAGACCACCGCCGCCATGTATTTCTTTAATATGTACCAATCGAGAATTTTCATTTTCAATTATCAGAAAGCGCCAAAAATAAAACTATTATTGTTGGGGAGGTGTGAAGAGTATTCAGACACAAGTGAAAAACCACCTTAACAGGAATTTGTATTCATATTTTTGAGTATGCCCAGGCAAAGCGCAGGCTTGTTGTTATACAGGCGAAGAAACAATAAGATTGAATTTTTCCTTGTTCATCCAGGTGGTCCATTCTGGGCTAATAAGGACGAAGGCAGCTGGTCGATTCCCAAAGGAGAATTCGAAGAAGGCGAGGATCCTCTGAAAACTGCAATCCGGGAATTTCAGGAAGAAACTGGTCAATCTATTAATGGTAATTTCTTTCCCCTTGAGAATATTAAACAAAAAGGTGGAAAAATCATCTTTGCATGGGGTATTGAAGGAGAGGCGGATCCGGAAAGCATAAATAGCAACTCTTTTGAAATGGAATGGCCCCCAAAGTCTGGAAAGATGAAATCCTTCCCTGGAAGTTGACCGCGCCGCCTGGTTTGAAACCAGTGAAGCAATCAAAAAAATCAACCAGAAGCAGGGAGAACTTATTAGTGACCTTCTAAGAAAAATTTCATCATAATCTATTCTTCAGTATCGGTACGATCCCGTTTTTCCAGCTCACAAAATTTCCTTCTTCTATTTTTTTCCTCGCTTCTTTCACGAGGTGCAAATAGAATGCAAGGTTATGGACGCTTGCAATTGTGAGCCCAAGTAATTCCTTTGATTTTATAAGATGCCGTCAGGTAAGATTTACTGTAATAATTACTTACCTCGCATTCTATGCCATTGTCGATAGGGGAGAAGTCTTTTTCCCATTTCTTGTTATCGATATTGATAATTCCTTCTGATGTAAAAAGCATTGCATTTCTGCCATTCCTTGTTGGCATTACACAGTCAAACATATCCACTCCCAGAGATATGCATTCTAGGATATTCCATGGTGTACCAACTCCCATTAAATATCGTGGCTTTTCTTCAGGCAGATTATCACAGCAAACCCCACAGATTTCATACATCTGTTCCTCGGGTTCACCAACACTTAGTCCTCCAATTGCGTTTCCGCTTGCATTGATCGAACTGATATAACTACAGGATTCTTTTCTCAAATCCTGGAAAATGCTGCCCTGGACAATTGGAAATAGTGTCTGCGAATAACCATAGACATCCGTGGTATTCCGAAACCTCTCGATGCAACGGTCCAGCCACCTATGGGTCAATTCCATGGATTGCCTGGCATAAGTATATTCACTTGGAAAAGGAGGACATTCATCAAAAGCCATGATTATATCCCCTCCTATGATCCGCTGAATGTCCATTACTCCTTCAGGTGTAAATAGGTGCTTGCTTCCATCAATATGACTCTGAAATACCACACCTTCTTCACTTATTTGACGAGTGCCGGAAAGTGAAAATACCTGATAGCCTCCACTATCCGTGAGTATGGGTCGATCCCAATTGTTGAAACGATGGAGTCCGCCCGCTTCCTTCAAGACTTCCAGACCAGGCCGCAGGTAGAGATGATAAGTATTCCCAAGAATAATTTCCGCCTTTACCTCATCTTTTAATTGGCGCTGACTTACCGCCTTTACGCTTCCCGCAGTACCAACCGGCATAAATATAGGAGTCTGGATCTCTCCATGATCGGTGGTTATAAGTCCAGTCCTTGCTTTGCTCTTATCATCCTTAATTTCAAGCGAAAAGGTCAGTGAGGGCATAGCTGCAAATGTAAATGATGTCGGAAGCCAGAGGTCAGAAGTCGGAATAATTTTCAAGGCTCAACTCTCAATGTACAATCCTCAAAACTGAACATTGAAAATTGTTTGTTGAGCATTTCATTGATTTCTTTCCCTCACCCGTCTCGCTTCGCGAGCCACCCTCTCCGCTTTGCGGAGAGGGAAGGAAATCATATATCTCCCTCGCCACGAAGCGGAGAGGGAGGGGGTGAGGTCGAATTGATATACATCAATCCTCTCGCTCCCCGCTCTAAAGAAAGAGCGAGAGTGAGGGTAAGAGCGAAAAATGCATTAAAGTGTTTTATTCCCCTCTCCTTTGGAGAGGGGTTAGGGGTGAGGTCGAATTGATATACATCAATCCTCTCGCTCCCCGCTCTAAAGAAAGAGCGAGAGTGAGGGTAAGAGCAAAAAGTGCATTAAAGTGTTTTATTCCCCCTCTCCTTCGGAGAGGGGTTAGGGGTGAGGTCGAAAGAGGAAGATAATTTTCAAGGCTCAACTCTCAATGTACAATCCTCAAAATTGAACATTGAAAATTGTTTGTTGAGGATTTCATTGATTTCTTTCCCTCACCCGTCTCGCTTCGCGAGCCACCCTCTCCGCTTTGCGGAGAGGGAGAGGAAATCATATATCTCCCTCGCCACGAAGCGGAGAGGAGGGGGTGAGGTCGAATTGATATACATCAATCCTCTCGCTCCCCGCTCTCAGCTCTCCGCTCTGCAGAGAAGGGGTGGATCCAGGGTATTTTATTATCCACACCCTAAGTGAAGTTCCTACCACAATCCCCTTTAATAAGGATACCTCGTCATTCCAATTTATTTTCGCGGTTGGACTCGCTAAACCGTAGTTTGTTATGGATCCATTCAAATGGGAGATCGATTGGGGTCTTTTCCTGTTCATTGCCTTTTCAACCTTGACTGCGATTCAGCTGGTTTACCATTGGGTGTTTTTCAGGCGACTTGCATTTTATAAACCCAAGGATAAGAATCAATCCCAAACTCACCCCGTTTCCGTAATTGTATGCGCTCGGGATGAAGCCGCAAATCTGGCTACAAACCTTCCCGGTGTTCTTGTTCAAACTTATCCCACCACCCATGAAGTGATCGTAGTGAATGATAATAGCGTTGACGAGTCAAAATATATAATTGCAGAATTTCAGAAATCATTTAAGAATCTTCAGCATGTAGAACTTCGACAGGAAGCCATAGGAATTCCAGGAAAAAAGTATCCGCTATCCATTGGAATTAAGGAAGCGAAACATGAAGTTGTCCTTTTGACCGATGCTGACTGCGTTCCCGCTTCTGAATTTTGGATCCAGAAAATGCAGGATGCATATTATAACGGGGTAGAAGTTGTGCTGGGATATGGAGCTTATTATAAGAAGGCCGGGTTGTTAAATAAGATTATTCGATTTGATGCCTTCCAATCTGCCCTCCAATTTTTTTCCTTTGCCCTGGCCGGCCTGCCTTACATGGGAGTTGGAAGAAATCTAAGTTATAAGCGAGAATTATTTTTCAGGGTGAAGGGCTTCTCTTCCATGAATCATGTTCCAAGTGGTGATGACGATTTATTTATTAATAAGGTAGCGACTAAAAAAAATACAGCAATTGTAGTTGATCCCGATGCAAATACTTTATCTGAACCAAAGAAAACTTTTGCCAGTTGGGTGAAACAAAAAAACCGGCATTTTACAACAGCTAAATATTACAGGCCCATTCACAAGTTTCTATTGGGAATGTATACAGCTTCTAACTTTCTCTTTTATCCAGTCTTTATAGGTGCAGTAATATTATTTGACTGGAGAATTGTAGTTTCTGTTTTTTTAGTGCGATTAATCTCGCAATTTATTATTTACAGCAAATCATTCAAGAAACTGAACGAGCCAGATCTTATAGGATGGCTCCTGATTCTTGACATCTGGCAATTTTTCTATTATCTTATTTTCGCTCCGGCCTTATGGAAAAAGCCCAAGCCAACCTGGAAGTAATCACTAAGTACTTCACTGATTTTACTGAGGAGCAGCTTCAGCAACTTGCTGCACTTGATGAACTTTACAAGGACTGGAACAGTAAGATAAATCTCATCTCAAGAAAGGATATTGATAGCCTCTATGAGAAACATCTTTTACACTCATTGAGTATTGCGGCTGCTTTTGATCTGCCATCTGGAAGTAGTGTAGTTGATATTGGAACTGGTGGTGGATTTCCAGGAATCCCTCTTGCAATTTTCTTTCCTGAAGTAAATTTTCATTTGGTAGACAGCATCGGAAAAAAATTAAAAGTAGTAGATGCAATCGCCTCTTCACTTGATTTGAAAAATATCAGCATCCAACATACCAGGGCAGAAGATATTAAAAATCGAAAATTTGATTATGCAGTCAGCAGGGCGGTTGCGCCCCTCAAGGAGCTTTGGAAGTGGGCTCGTCCACTTTTGAATACCAAATCAAAATCACCTGATTTAGCACCCGGTCTTATCGTTCTCAAAGGCGGTGATCTTTCGGTTGAAATCTCGGAAAGTGGAACGAGACCTCGAATGATCGGGATCAACGAGATCTTTCCAGAAGAATATTTCAAAGATAAATTCCTACTCTACCTGCCCCGATAGGAAAACTACCTGTTTGTGGTATAGAGTTTTCTAAAATAAGGGCCACCTTTGCCTTATGGCTATTGATGTATGCATAGTGGATGATAATAAGGATATACGCTCTGCATTGGAGCAAATCATACAGATGTCAGAGAATTGTCTCTTAATTGGTAGTTTTTCGGGAGCTGAAGAAGCCGTTATGAATATCCCTGAGTTAAAGCCTAATGTGGTGCTTATGGATATTGATCTCAATGATGTTTATAATGGGATTGAATGTGTAAGAAGACTGAAACCGGAGAACCCTGAGATCCTCTTCATGATGTGCACTGTTTACGAGGATGATGAAAAGATTTACCAGGCCTTAAGTGCAGGAGCTAATGGTTATATTTTGAAAAAAACTGCTCCAGGAAAATTGTTGGATGCCATACAGGAATTATATGAGGGCGGAGCTCCAATGAGCAGCCAGATCGCAAGAAAAGTAGTTGCAACTTTTCGGCAGAAGGGTGCTGATTTCTATCCGGAGAATAACAATTCCGCTAATACAATGCGGTTGTTATCAAATCGGGAAAAGGAGATACTCGAGTTATTGTCAAAAGGGATGGTATATAAAGAGATTGCTGCTTCCTTATTTATCAGTCCCGAAACCGTTCGCAAACACGTCTACCATATATATGAAAAACTCCACGTGAATAATCGCGTGGAGGCAGTTAATAAATTTTTCGGTAGGTGAACTCCTATCTAGAGATCATGAATCACTATCAATTCATTTCAGCAGAATCTTTTTAGCGTTTAATGACTCAAATTTAGTTTTCCAATTTCTCCGCTTTCCACTTTCTCCTTATTTGCAATTGCCTTAAGCATGCTAAAGAACACTGCCATTTTTGAAGAGGCATGATTCCAGTAATAAGCATCCTTAGTAATAACTTTCAGCAGGCATAATTTAGGATCATCCGGTCCTTCAGGAAACCAGGCCTTCAAGCCAGCAGTCCAATATTCATCAATCTTGGAACGGTTGAGGATAACCGTACAGGTTCCCTTAACATACACATAGGTGTTTGGCTTTGGATTGGAATAGATCAGATATACGTTATTATCTCTTGATATCTCGTGTACTTTTTCAGAAAATTCATTAGTGAAAAACCAGGCGTTTCCTTCATCATCAACTTTGATGGTCACCATTGGCCTGCTAAATAACTCACCGTTATCATTGATAGTAGTGAACATGCAAACGTTCACATCCTTTACCAATTCTTTGAATTTGTTGATGGCATCTTCATCACGAAGATTTGTTTCAGTTGCGATATTTTTTGACATATAGTTTGGTTTGAGTATGTTCAGAAAAAACAGTTGACAATAACTCCCTATGCACTGAATATGAGGGCGGGTTTGGTCATAGTAAGTGTATTCATATCAGTTAGGGTATTTTAACTTAAATGCTACGAATTTTATGCCATCGCCTACCTATTGAAACTGAACAGCTCATCATTGTCAGTTTTTATCCCGAGGAATTTATCCCTCAGTATTTGGGCTGCTATAAGGCTGAAAGTGATGCCATTCCCCCCGAATCCTAAAGCAAAGAAGAGATTTGGTTGATCAGGACTTAGCCCAATATACGGTAATCCATCCTTGGTACCTGAAAAGGTTCCGGCCCATTGAAAATCTGTCCTGATGTTTATGTTGGGAAAGAGTTTATTGAAGGATTTTTCCAACTGCTTTGTTTTGCCTGGGATCAGTTTATCCCGTTTTACCGGATCATAAAATGGGACGTCTTTGCCACCAATGATTATCCTATTATCCTCCACAATCTTCATATATAAATAAGGAACAGCAGTTTCCCAGATGAGCGAGTTCTTGTGCCATGGTTTCGCATTTGGCAATGGTTCAGTTATGATGCAATAAGTAGAAGCCAGATCCTCAATTTTCTTTTTTAAATATTGATTTGATTCATAACCGCAGGCGATAACTGTTTTTCTAGCTTTAACTCTTATCTTATTTGATACTGTCAGTACCGAATGCTTTTTGTTATGCTCCATGCTTATAACCGGCGAATGATCGAAAACCTTCCCTCCAAGGGTCTGTACTTCTCTTAATAATCCATGGGTCAAGCGATAAGCATCTACCTGTCCCCCATCTTGTGAAAAAATTCCACCCGATTTTCTGAAATGAAATTTTTCATGGACATCGGCAGCAGAAAAAAATTCTACTTTGAAACCTATTGATTTTCGAATCTTATATTCCATTTCCAGATTTCGAAGGTGCGATGGCCGACTTGCAAACTGAAAACTTGGGTTGAGTGTAAAATTAGATTCCACATCAAGCTTGTTGCAGATATCCTTCAGGTCATAAATGGCTTTCTTGCATAAGAGGTAGGCCATGTTGGCCTTTTCAACTCCAACCCGCTTCTGAAGTTCGATAAGAGGAGTGTCAATTTCGTATTGCAGTAGTGCGGTACTGGCGGCTGTGCTTCCCATTCCAACATGTCGCTTATCAAGCACAACCACATCAATTCCAGCTTTTGCCAGATGCCAGGCCACTAAGGCTCCGGTAATCCCTGCACCCACTATCGCAACATCTGTGGTGAGATTTTTTTTGAGGGAAGGATATGATTGGATGAAACCGCTTTTTAATAGATTATAAGGATAATGTGATCGAAGGTCCATTTGTTATTAAAATGATTTTGACTTTTCTAAATTTCCTTTAGGTTTCAAGATGTGATTCCGGAATTTCTTTAGCTTCTTTTTTAATGATAAACACAGCAGTCCTATCTGGAGTGATTCCACCGCCCATTGATAAAGCATACATGCGAGTGAATTCAGCGCCGAAATAAAGTATTATGGAAGAATAGTAAACCCAAAGAAGGATTATGATGATTGAAGCAGCGGTGCCATAAACAATACCTATCCTGGAATTACCCAGGTAGTACCCAATAAGAAACTTGCCTCCAAGAAATAATAAGGAAGTGAAGGCAGCTCCAATAAAAGCATCTCTCCACCTGATCTTTGCATCCGGCAAAATCTTGAATATCGCTCCGAAAAGAATAGTTGTGACCATGAAAATTGCTACGAGGTTCGATATATAAAGCAAGTATACACTGCCTTTTGAAAAATAAACTGTCAGTCGATCGCTCAGCATTTCCATAACTGCATTTACCATCAGGGTAACCATAAGTATAAAACCCATACTTATGATAATAGAAAAGGATAATAGTCGGTTTATTATGAAGCGAAGCCAACCTCGTTCGGGCTTTGCTTTAACTGCCCATATAAAATTTATTGAATCCTGTATTTCTGCAAATACTCCAGTAGCTGCAAAAAATAAAACTATAAATCCAATTACAGCTCCTAGCAGACCGTGTTGTCCAGATGCTGTGTTTTCAATGATCAATTGGATCTGAAGAGCCGCATCGTTTCCAAGAAGCCCAGCTAACTGGCCATAAACTTTACCTGTGACAGCCTCTTCTCCAACCATATAACCTGCCAACGATATCACAATGATCAGAAGCGGGCATAGGGCAAAAACCATATAATAGGAGAGGGAAGCACTCAGCTTTATAGCATTGTCTTCATAAAAAGCTATAGCTGCCCTCTTGATAATGGTTAAAAATTTCTTTAGTTTATTCATCCGCTTTACTGATCAAAAAGAACTGCCAGACTTATCAGGTGCTTCTGTGGAGATAATTGCCCAGCAATTACCAATGAGTCTATAATCCTGATAAATTGGCGAATGGCAACATATTTACAGGACATACACCTGAAAGTCATAATTGAATCATCAAAACTTATTTTATGCGTAGCATTTTGTATTTGATAGCTGTGATACTTATTATTGGGTGGCTTCTTGGAGTCTTCGTCTACAGTGCCAGCGGATTGATACATATTCTGATAGTATTGGCTGTAATCTCCCTGATCCTTGGATTGATCAGAAGAGCCTGACAAGACTTCTCAATAGAATTATTATTTGGTAAAGCTGCAGGTAGACCTGTAGCTTTTTTTTATTCCTTAACCACTTTTTTCTCGATGTTTTGAACATCTTGAACAAAACGATTTATTGTTTCATCTCCATATACACCGTATGCATCAACCAGCATTCCCTTGCTCCCATCCCTGGCCTCTATAATGTACATTATAGAATTATCTGCAGGATCAGAATTTCCTTCAAATCTAAAAAAATTCACTACCTGCACTTCAGCCGGACTATATATACGCTCAGTCTGAAGCGAGCGGAGTCCTTCAGCTGTAGCCTGGAAATCCTGGGTGTAACCATCCTTTGCCATTCGTTCCATACAAAGGACCATTGACTTCATATGCGGCATGGGGTTATTTTCATTCACTATCATTTCTTAGGATTGAAACTTTTTGAGAATTGAAAAAAAAAAAAGGCCGGTTAGAAAACCAGCCCGTCCAAATTGCAAGTACTAATGAAAAAAAGGTATTTATTTATTTATTTTGTTTTATATCTACCCTTGCCAGCAGATCTAAAAGACTATTTGCTTTAGTATGTTATTCAAAAGAAAGAACCAAGTACCAAATCCCAATTTCCAAAGAATCTATAATAGAAAAACAAAATCCAAATTCACAAAGAATTGGAAATTTAGTTTTAGTTCTTATTCTTTGGCCATTGTTTTTTGATTTTTGAGATTTTCTTTGAACGAAAGGGAGTCTATACATCGCTCCCCTTATTTCTTATCAAAATCTCTGCCTGACTTTAAAATCACTCAGAACTTCTTCCCTGCTGCATATCCCGATACCTCTTTATGGTGTCATGAGAGGTCTTAAGTGCGGCTTTCTGATTTACGATAATCTGCCTAAGATCTGATGGAAGCTGGCGATCGGATTTCAATGCTTCTTCATAAGCTTTTTGAGCTGCATCCTCTCCGAATTCGCAGAGTTCAAGTACAGATTGCCTGCTTTTTCCTGTAAATGCAGACTTTATGTCCATCCATACCCTATAGATCTTTCCGGAAATGGTTGTATCCTCTGCAGGATCACCTCCATTTTTCCTGACCTGGGTTTCAAGCTCTGAAGCGTACTGCTTGCTTTCGTCGGCCATCCTATGAAAGACTGCCTGGAGATCAACGTCTTTATCCCTGCTGTCTTCTATAGCTTTTTCATAGCCTTCTACCCTGTCATTATTGATCTTAATGAGGTCATTTAATACCTCGCGAACTTCTTGATTTCTTTCCATAAAAAATGTTTTAGTGAGCAATGGAAAACTCAAAAAATCATACCGGATATGAGACAGCTGGTCGTCAGCCCTTCAATCTATCAATTAATGGTTTGTAGAATTATTTGCGCAGTAAGATCAATCAGCAACTACAGATGGGATCGCCAGTATTGATTTTAGTTTTTTATGAAGGAAGAAATTGATTTAATACTTCTTTCGATTGACCATCGAAATAGAATATAAACAATGTTGAAAACTGGCACAAAAATTCGAGCACTAATCGTGAATCGTGAATCGTGAGACGTGAGTCGTGAATCGTGAGACGTGAGTTGTGATTTTTAACATTCAAACATTCGAACATCTCAAACTTTTACCCATGGCAAAGTATTCAAAAGGAGCCCAAAAAAAAGTGGAAAGGGCGATGCATGAAAGAAAAGCCGGTACATTGAAATCAGGCCGGTCAGGTAAGAAAGTCACGAGCCGTAAGCAGGCAATCGCGATAGGATTATCTGAAGCAAGGGAAAGTGGAGCTAAAGTGCCAAAGAAAAAATCTGCATCAAAAGCCGCAAAGAAAAGTAAAGGAACTAAGAAAAAATCTACAACGAAGAGTAAAGGAACAAGGAAAAAAGCCGCAACAAAGAGTAAAGGAACAAGGAAAAAAGCCGCAACGAAAAGTAAAGGCACAAGAAAAAAAGCATCACGAGCGAAATAACAAATCTCAAAGAATTGGAGCGAAAACTAAAATTCCAATATGATTTAATTTAATAACTTTTTTGACCGCTAAGACGCTATGGCGCAAAGTTTCGAGAGGCTGGTCGTGAATCGTGATTCATGAGTAAGGTGAATGGCCTAATTTCTTTAACTTCTGACTACTAATTCCTTCTTTCTGACTTCCGACGATCAGCCTCAGGTCAATGCTTTTAAGATCTTCATAAGGACTTTTTCATCCGAAGTGAGTCCTGTCTCATCATCACACTTTTCAATTTCATCAAGCTCTGAAAAATATTTTTCTAGGCTGTTCTCTTCGTACATTCTTATAAGTCCGGGATGAACATAATATTTCTTACAGATTGCCCGGCTGTTCCCCAGTTTCTTACTGACTTCGTCAAGGGCTGAAACAATATTCTTTTTGGTCTCAGTTATTCCGGCTGCCTGACCTGAAGACCGAAGAACCTGTAAAAGAGCAAGTGTTCCTGCCCAGGTCCGAAAATCCTTCGCTGTAAAATCTTTCTTTGTGATCTCCTTGATATATTCATTGACACTTCCAGAATCTATTGACTTTTTCTTTTTTTCCTCATCATAGTATTGAAAAAGTTCTTTCCCAGGAATATCTCTGCAGGCCTGAACTATTTTGGCCAATTTTTTACTCTTGAGAGTTATGTTATGGTATATGCCCTTTTTCCCTTTGAATGAAAAATGCATATTGTTATCCTTTATCGAAACATGTCCATCTTTAAGTGTGGTTAATCCGTAGGAACCATATAATTTTTCATATCCTGAATTCCCAACTCTGATAAAGGTTCTTTCCATCAGACTCACTACTGTCCCAAGAACTTTTCTCTCAGAATGGTCGGGAGTGCAAAGATCTTTTTCAATTTGTAGTCTTAGTGTTGGAAGACTCTTTCCAAATTCATATAAGCGATGAAATTTGGTTTCATTCCTAAGGCTATGCCATAAATTATGATATCGATACTGTTTCCTTTTTAATGCATCAAGGCCAGTGGCCTGAATATGGCCATTGTCGAAAGGACAGATCCATACACTTGTCCAGGCAGGGGGTAGAACTAACTTTTTGATCCTTTCTAATTCTGCTTTTGTTTTCAATGGCTTCTCATCATAAATGTACAGGAAGCCCTTGCCTTTTTTCTTTCGAATGATCCCAGGCATTGAATCGTTGACATACCGAAGTGAAATAGCTTTAGCTGCTTTTTCAGGATCGCTATGGATTTTCAAAAACTCCTTATGGGATAATTGGATTACTTCGTCCATAGGTTTATGATTTGGCGACGGGCTTTCTTCGCGTCGTTTTCTTACTGCTTGCGTTTTCATGAGCTTCGTCTAATGAATGGGACTTAAAAATATCATCTTCTTTTTCTGCAAGGTCAGAGAGTTTCACATAAAATTTCTTCAAAACCAGTAATTCTTCTTCAGTCAGGTCCTCAATATCCACAAGGCGATTACTTGCACTGGCGTTGGAAGCAATAAGCTCATTCAGTTTTAGCTGAATGGCTGTTGTGTCTTTATTCTGCGATTGTTGGATTATGAATACCATCAAAAAAGTAATAATTGTGGTACCGGTATTTATTACAAGTTGCCAGGTATCTGAAAAATTAAAGATTGGACCTGTAATGGCCCAAATTACTATAACCAAAAAAGCAATCACAAGTGCAAGAGGGCGCCCGGTGGCCCGGGTCACTATGGAGGAAAACCGGTTATACATGCGGGCTATTCTCAGTTTTCCTTTTGGGATTCCACTGCGTTTCATGATTTTTTATTTATTGTTTTTATACTTATACCTCAATCCAACTATAAATAAATTTTGCATTAGTGAAAAACCATTGGTGATGATAATTGGCCAATCTTCCTTGATGATCCCATAATAGATCCAGAGACATAAACCACACATTAGTACCAATAACATTCCAAGGGGAACATCGTTAGGTCTTTTTTCCTTTATAAGTTTTATGAGCGGGGGCAGGAGAGAGCCGGCAGTAAAAACACCCGCAAGGATGCCGATCCATTTAGCATGGCTGGCTATTGTCATTATCATATCTCTTCAATAAAAAAAGTCAGACCATGAAGTCTGACTTTACAAAAACCCAAACCAACCCTATGAGCAAAGTTTAATTTCTTTCCTGGTTTGCGGAGCCTTCCATTTCGGCTTCCATGTTAATATCATTTTCAGCGATGCTTGTTAAAAGCTGGTCAGTTTCCTTTTCTTCCTGTAATGTCTGATCCAGTATTTCTGCCACTTCGCTTAGGTTCATTGTGTTTGCTAATTGAACCAGACCACCATATGTAGCGATCTCATAGTGTTCAACTTTTTGTGCTGCCATGATTAAAGCAACATCGCGTGTCATTGATCCATCCTCTGTGTCTTCGATGATGCTTTCTCCTTCTTTGGTTAAACCTTCCATTGCTTCACATTTCTTTGCCTGTGCTTTCTTGCCGAACATTTCAAATACCTGTTCCAATCTGGTGATATGTTCTTTAGTTGCCACATTATGATCTGCAAAAGCCTGTTTCAGTTCCTCTGTAGTGGCAGCCTTCTGCATTTTGGGAAGTGCTTTGGTGAGATGTTTTTCAGCCCAATAAATATCCTTTAATTGATCAATAAAAAACTTTTCCAATAATGGGTGGTTTCCATTTTCAGAACCCTTGCTGGAAGAGGTGGAACCGGAGCTTTTTTTGGTTGATGAATCTTTAGAAGAAGTTGCCCCATTACCTCTACCAGATGAGGATGATTTTTTTGCTTTGGATTGATTAGCCATATAGTTGATTTTTTAAATGTTAGTTATGTAGGAGGGGTTAAAAAAAATATGCCATCCACATGAATGATCAAATGAGGGAATAGCCTCTTGTCCGAAAGTTGGAAAGGAGTCAATTCATAAAAGGCGTACAGTTTTGTTGTGTAGTAAATTCCTCAATGTTTAAGAGGTTGATTTGAAAATCTGAAGCTGAGCCTGACGGTATTAATTTTGAACAGTAAATGTTAAAAGAACCTATGCTTACAGAGAATACCCTGGAATTCTTAAAGGATAAAATTGAACAGCTGCGTTCGGCGCTTTTTTTCAATACAAGCAATGCCTTATTGAAGTTTCCGACCAGCGTCATTTCTGCTTTAAAGGTTGACGATGCGGGCCAGATCTGGTTTTTTATCAATCGCCCGGAGCAATACCTGCATGAATTTGATAAGGAATTTCCTGCAAGGCTGGACTTTTTTAGAAAAGGCAAATGGTTTTATCTCCACCTTACAGGAAAGGCATATATCGTATCTGATCCCGAGGAATTAAATGAGGTTGTGAATGTTTCAGATGAAGTAAGGTACAAAGCGATGAGTCATTTTGTTTTGATAAAATTTAAGATTATCAATGCTGAATATTACGATCAATCTTTAAAAACTGATTCGTTTATTCAAAAAGCCAGGACTTCCGTCAACAAATGGCTTTTTGGTGAAAAACCTGCCTATCGCCCATACCGCTTCGAGCCGTCGTATTGATTTGAAACTTGACTACAGTATAATGCTGGAGAACTTCCAGAAAAATCTCTATGAATAGATTTGGATGGCTTGCTTATGACTATTTGAAAACCCTCGCTTTGGCGGGCTGATAATAGATTGTCAGGATTTCTTCATTAGTTTTACAGCAATTTTAGACTCGGTTTTCTCGTTCATGAATTGCTTATGGACAACTTCAAGAAAATATTGGAGGTTTTGAATGATCTGATCAGGATTAATAAGGATCGTGAGGCTGGGTATACCAAGGCTAGTCGCGAACTCACTCCTGCAGAACATAACCTTCGTGGAATTTTCGAAAGGAAGGCCCAGGAAAGCAGGAATAATGTCATCCAGCTTCAGAATAAAACTGAAGAAATCCTGCAACTGCAATCCTCTGAGGAAGAAGATTTGCAACCTGAGAATAATTCAATTTCCGGACGCATTTATAATATCTGGCAGGAGATTAAGCATTTTTTCAATACCGAAGAAAATCCTTCTGATGTTTCCTCTTGCATGAATGGTGAGATAACAGCAGAACGCTGTTATGAAAATGCATTGAGCGATTACGGGTTACCCCAGGATGTCATGCAATTATTAGAGGAGCAAAAAAAAACTCTGGCTGCTTCACAGAAGGAGATGAAAAGTCTGATCCAACCTTAAGACTTATTTGACTTCAACCGTATTATTCAGTTCCTCGTCCACTAGAATTCGACCGCAGTTTTCACAAACGATAACTTTCTTTCTCTGCTTGATCTCACTTTGCTTCTGAGGAGGGATAGCATAGAAACAACCACCGCAGGCGTCTCTTTCTACTGGAACTACAGCTAGCCCGTTTCGATAATTTTTGCGGATCCGGTCGTATGAATAAACCAAACGCTCATCAACGTGTTGTCTGGCGTCATTGGCCATTTTATCGAATTGTTTTTCTTCTTTTTCATTAGCGGCAATTATCTTCTCAAGCTCATCTTTCTTGTTCTTGAGGACCGATTCTTTATTGCCGATGTTTTTACGCGCTTTATCCAAATGCTGAACTTTTTCGGCTATTTCTTCATTTGCATCCTTGATATGCTTTTCTGCAAGTTTTATTTCCAGTTGCTGCATTTCAATTTCCTTATTTATAGCTTCGAACTCGCGACTGTTCTTTACATTCTCACTTTGCTTTTCGTATTTCTTCACCAGCGCTTCAGCATCCTTAATGGAGTTTTTCTTCTGATTGATGAATTCCTGGATACCGTTGATCTCTTCTTCAATCCTGGTTTGCCTGGCGTTCAACCCCAGGATCTCATCTTCCAGATCTCTTACCTCCATCGGTAATTCTCCTTTAAGTATCTGGATTTCATCCATTTTGGATTCGATCTTCTGGAGCTTAACCAACGAGGCTAATTTTTCTTCAACTGAATATTCTTTAACTGTACTCATACTTAGAAGTGGTAATTAACCGGGTTTGTTCGGGTGCCCGATTTAAGGACGGCAAAGGTAGGGAATTTTTGCTCCAAATATTCCTTGAGAAGGTCGACAGTATACTGTTCACTTTCAAAATGACCAATGTCTGCAATTACTATTTTACCATCAGCATCAAAAAATTCATGATACTTGAGGTCAGCCGTTAAATATATGTCGGCTTTTGCCGCTAAGGCGTTGGGAATAAGGAAACTACCTGCTCCACCGCAAAGAGCAACCTTCTTAATTTGCCGACCTAATAATTCACTATGGCGGATAAAAGGGATGTTAAATCTCAATTTGAGTAACTCCAAAAATTCCAATTCACCCACAGGCTCCGGAAGAATTCCAATAACCCCCGATCCAAGATTCTGGTGTTCATTGCTAAGGGAAATCACATCATAAGCCACCTCTTCATATGGGTGAGACTGGAGCATCGCTTCAATTATATCATTCTCCAGATAGGCTGGAAAAATAACCTCGATCTTCATTTCCTTAGTGGTGGTAGGCTTGCCAATTTCCCCAATATATGGGTCTGCTCCCTCCTTGGCCATAAAGGTTCCCGTACCATCCATATTAAAACTGCACTGGGAATACTTCCCGATACTTCCACCCCCGGCATCAAAGACAGCTTTTCTGACATCCTCTGCACTTTCAATTGGCACAAAAGTGAAGAGCTTCTTTAAAGTTCGCTCTTTATTAGACAGGATATTGACCTCACCCAACCCCAAGACCTGAGCGATTCTACCAGACACCCCATTAAGAACATTATCAAGATTGGTGTGAATTGCATAAATGCATATATCATTCTTGATGGCCGTGATAACAGACTTTTCTACATAATTGCTTCCATTAATTTTCCTGAGCCCTCTGAAAATAATGGGATGATGAGCGATGATGAGGTTGCATCCTTTTTTCAATCCTTCCATCACCACCTCCTCAGTCGCGTCAAGCGATATCAGGATGCCTGAACACTCCAAAGAAGAATCACCAACAATCAATCCTGCGTTGTCATATTCTTCCTGCAACGCAAGAGGGGCAAGAGATTCCAGTTGTTTGATAACCTCATATACCTTCATGACTGAAAAAACTTTTTGGGGACGATAAAGATAAGCGGATTATTAGTCGATTTTTTTTACGTTAAATCGGTGTAACTTATCTACCCTTATAATTAAAACTATCTGGTATGAAAAAGTTATTCTTACTTCCTTTGATTGCACTATTTGCTTTCGCATTTTCTGAAAATAAAGCGCTTGAAAAAAAAGAACGGAAATATGCTGCAAATTCTCTTAAACAAACCAGCAAGGATCTTATGAAGGCGGTGAAAGGATTAAGTGATGCGCAGTTAAAATTCAAGACTTCTTCCGACAAATGGTCGGTGGAAGATTGCATGAAACATCTTGCGATGGCCGAAATGGGACTTAGGCAAATGATTGATGCAAATTTGAAACAACCCGCAAATCCTGAGAAAAGAAGTGAAATAAAAATCACCGACGATGGGTTGGTCACAATGATCAAAGACAGAACCAATAAAATTAAGACCAATGAGGCATTGCAGCCTGAGAATACTCCATTCAAATCAATGGACGAAGCAATTACATCCTTCAAAGACAATCGCGAAAAACTGATTGATTACGTGAAAAATACTCAGGACGATCTTCGGTCACACGTTATTGATTTTCCCATTGGAAAAATGGATGCATACCAAATGGTATTATTAATCTCCGCACACACTAACAGACACATGCAGCAGATGCAGGAAGTTATGGCTGATCCCAATTTCCCTAAACAATAATTTATTCAATCTTATTTAGAAGGCGGGTTCAGTAGAACCTGCTTTTTATTTTAAGTATAAGATTTGCTTGTATAAAACTTATAACGACTAAAACATCAGATGAAAAGAATTGATTCAAGTGATCTTTATATTGCATTTACCAGGAGGATGAACAAGATCGCGGATCTGAAATATTCTTCGGCAGTTTTGCAATGGGACCAGGAAACTTATATGCCTGAACTTGGCGCTGCATTCAGAGGACAACAGCTTGCTACACTAACTGAACTCAGTCATGAGTTGTTTACCAGTGAACAAACCCAGGGAATCTTATTGGATCTCGCAGGCAGACAGGACCTTTCTGATGAGCAGGCGAGGAATGTAGCACTTGTACTGGAAGACTTCAATAAACAGAAAAAAATTCCAACTGAATTTGTAAGGAAAATCACAGAAGTAATAAATCAATCTTTTCATAGTTGGATAGAAGCAAGGAGGGAAAATTCTTTTTCCCGCTTTGAAAATGACCTCAGTAGATTGGTGGAACTAAAAAAACAGGAAGCTGAATATCTGGAGTATAGGGACCATCCATATAATGCATTGTTGAATGATTATGAAAAGGGTGCTTCAGTGAAAATGATTGATAGTGTATTTGAATCCCTCATTCCGGAATTGAAATCAATACTGGAGAAAATAATTTCTGGTGGAAGTGTTGACGATTCATTTCTTCATCAGAATTATCCAAAACAAGACCAATGGGAATTTGGAATGAAGCTATTGAGTGAAATGGGCTATGATTTAAAATGTGGCAGACAGGATATTTCTGAACATCCATTTACAACCAATTTCAGTAGCCAGGATGTTAGGATCACTACAAGAATTGACGAAACTGACTTCAGCAATATGACCTGGAGCTGTATCCATGAATTAGGTCATGCACTTTACGAGCAAGGGTTACCGGCCAATCAATACGGCCTTCCGCTTGGTGAACCCTGTTCATTCAGTATTCATGAATCTCAATCACGACTTTGGGAAAATCAGGTGGGGAGGAGTTTGCCATTTTGGAAGTACTATTTTCCAGAGCTTCAAAACACTTTTCCATCTCAACTAAATGCAGTGCCTCTCTCAGACTTTTACAGAGGGATCAATAAAGTTCAACCATCCCTCATCAGGACTGAGTCAGATGAAGTGACCTACCATTTTCATGTTTTCATTCGGTATGAATTGGAGAAAAAACTAATTGGAGGTGAAATATCTGTCAGTGATATTCCTGCGTTTTGGAATGAGCAATACAAGAATTTCATGGGGGTTAAAGTTCCCGACGATCTTCACGGGTGTCTCCAGGATGTTCATTGGAGCCATGGAAGTTTTGGATATTTTCCAACATATAGCCTTGGAAGTTTTTATGCTGCCCAATTTTTCGCTAAGGCAAAAGTGGATTTATCAAACCTGGCGAACCAGTTGGAAAAAGGAGAGTTTCAGGGGCTTTTGTCCTGGTTAAGATCGAATATTCACCAGCATGGACGCTATTATACAAGTGAAGATCTTTGCAGAAAAGTTTGCGGCGAAGGATTGAACATCAGGTATTTTCTGGACTACCTGCTTGACAAATACAGGAATATTTACCAATTTTAAAGTGAAATCCAAATAACTATGCAAAAGCGCATCGTCTTTTCACTCTTAATTCTCCTCTTTTTTACTCTCTCATGCAAAAAGACAATTGAGAAAAAAAAGGAAAATGCAGTTATTGAGGCGATGACCGTTGGTAGATGGCTTGTGCAAGAGTATAAGGCTGCTGGTAATAATGTTACCACAGAATTTACAGGATACGAATTTCAATTTCATGAGGATGGAAAGGTTGATGGAATACTAAGTTCCACAACTACTACCGGCACCTGGGTGGGAGATCTTAATCAAATGACCATCTCTTCAAGCTTTCCAACTTCGGCACTTCCGTTATCAAGGTTGAATGCAGTGTGGAAGATCATTAATACGGATTGGACCTTTGTTTACGCGTACAACACAAATGGAACGGATAGTAATTATCTGAAACTTCAAAAGAAGTGATTGTCGCTGGTCAAGTTCTGAATTAGCGGAAATGTTGGTGTAGCCCTTCTTTCCGAGTGTTTGACAGTATTGCAATTTTTTCATCACCCCTTTAAAATAAGTACCTTTCATTAGCGTTTGAGAAGCTGATCCAGTAATCTTATGAGGAAACGGACACCCCAATTCCTGCTTATACTATTGACGTGCCTGTGCCTCACAGTTGCCAATAATTCGTCGGCCCAACTCGCCGCCCAATTCTCCAGTAATATTACCGAAGGTTGCGCCCCTCTTGTTGTACGATTCAAAGATGAATCTGTAGGAAATCCAACTTATTGGAAATGGGACCTGGGCAACGGAACCATCTCATATTTTCAGAATCCAGCTGCCACTTATTTCAATCCTGGTACATATACCGTCAAGTTGGTTGTTAGTAATGGCTCACAAACGGATTCCATTGTTAAGGTCAAATACCTGACAGTGTATGCGGCCCCAGTAGTGAATTTTAAGGCCTCTGATACCACAGGATGTTTTCCCTTGAATGTGCAATTGACAGATCTGACAACACCCGGGGATGGTTCGATAGTTTCCTGGTTGTGGGATTTTGGAGATGGATCAACAGACTCTATTCAAAACCCTTCGCATGTTTATACCGCATTAGGCAACTATAATGTTTCACTCCAGGTCAAGAATAGCAACGGCTGTATTTCAACACTTACCAGAACAAACTATATTAAGCTTGGCAATGGCGTAAAACCAGATTTTAGTTTTACTGCTCCAAATAATTGCAGACCTCCAACACCCATCAGCTTTACCAATCTAAGTACGGGTACAGGGGTTTTAAATTATGAGTGGCACTTTGGAGATGGTCAGGTTTCTAATGCTGTAAATCCCATACATATTTATAATTCTCAGGGAAGCTATTCGGTGAAACTGATCATTAGAAATAATTCCGGTTGTGTTGACAGTATTTTGAAAAGTCAGGCTATAACAATCGGTTCAGTTGATGCTGAATTTACCGCTCCTTTGACTGTATGTGTTGGTGAAGGATTTCAATTGGTCAATACTTCCCAACCCAATCCAACAGCTGCTGTATGGACTTTTGGCGATGCTACAATTATGACAGATCTGAATCCTTTCAAGGTTTATAATACTGCAGGCAACTATGACATCAAATTAGTAAGTGATTTTGGAGCCTGTAAAGATTCGGCAACCAAACCGATCCAGGTTTTAGCTAAACCTACAGCATCATTCAATGGTGTGAATACGAGGGCTTGTACAGCTCCTCTTACAACTACATTCAGCAGTAATGTGGCAGGGGCTGTAAATTATAAATGGTTTTTCGGCGATGGAGATTCTTCTGCGGTTCAGAATCCATCTCATACATATACAGCTAATGGTAGCTACGATGTAATGCTTGTAGTAACTAATGCTGCAGGATGTAGAGATACTTTATTAAGACCAGCCTTCGTTCAAATACTGCCACCTCAGATAAGCTTAACCAATCTTCCACTTGAAGGTTGTGTTCCTTATTCTTATAGTCCAACTTTCAATATTCAATCTGTTGATCCAATAGTGAGCTATGCCTGGGATTTTGGTGATGGCGGTACCGCTATTGGACCAGCACCTACTCACATTTATACAACTTCTGGCACATATTCAGTCAAACTGGTTGTTAGAACTGCCGGTGGATGTACAGATAGCGTTACATATCAGAATGCTATCAGAGTGGGAGTGAAACCAGTTCCCGGATTAATAGCAACACCAAGAATATCGTGCGCTTTCCAGCCCATCAGATTTAGTGATCTGACTACGGGAGCAGTTGATAGCTGGCATTGGTATTTCGGGGATGGAGGGGAATCCATAGAACAAAATCCACTTTATTTCTACCAAGACACAGGCTATTTCCATATTACATTAATTGTAGCCAATAACGGTTGTCGGGATTCGATAAGAATCAATAATTATATCTATATCAAACCACCCATTGCCCGCTTCATAGATTCATCTGGTTGCGCAGATAGATTTACCAGGAAATTCATTGATAGATCGTTAGGTGCTACATCATGGTATTGGAACTTTGGGGATGGACAAAATTCAACAAGCCAGAATCCCACCCATACCTACGCTTCAGCAGGAACATTCACCGTCACTCTTACTGTGAAAAACGATACTTGCGAACATACTACCAGCAGGCAAATTCAAATAATTTATGAGAAAGCTGATTTTAGCGCAAGCGATACAGTGATCTGTAAAGGAAGTTCTGTTTCGTTTACAACCAAGAATATAAATACAGCTAATATCTCAGCGCACCAATGGAATTTTGGTGATGGCATAATTCAAAATGCAGGAAGCCAGGTAAGTCACGTTTACAGCGTTGCTGGCGATTATACTGTTCAACTTATTATAACTGATGTTAACGGATGCAGGGACACTCTTGATAAACCTTTATATATACATGTAGATGGACCTACTGCTGATTTTATCAGCTCTGTTCCGGGCAGCTTGTTTGAATTCACCCGTGATATTCAATGATGGTTCTGCCTCTGATGGCAATCATCCAATTCAAAAATGGATTTGGAACTATGGTGATGGCAATGTGGATACCTTGACTTCTGGCCCATTTCAGCACACATATCATAAGTTCAGGAAATTATACGGTATCCCTTAAACTTATAGATAGTAAAGGATGTACTGACAGCAGTTGTAAAAACAAATGCACTTATAATCTCAGTCCTAAAGCAGATTTTGTTTCTCCCGATACTTTGACCTGTACGAATCAACCGGTCAGGTTCACAAACTATTGCAATGGACCTGCTCTGAATTATGAATGGGATTTTGGGGATAACTCTACTTCACTTTCAAGTGACCCGATTCATTCTTTTGCGTTGGAAGGATTGTATCCGTGAAACTTCGGATTGTTGATCAATATGGATGTAAGGATTCACTCACAAGAATCGCATACATCAGTGTAAAAGATCCAGTGGCACAATTTTCGTTGAGTGATTCAACAAGCACTTGCCCTCCATTAGTTGTGAATTTTACAAACCAATCTCAAAATTTCATCCGTCATGAATGGGACTTTGGTGACGGCACAAAATCGTCACTTCAGAATCCTATACATTTTTATACATATCCAGGAACATATCATGCAAAAATCACTGTAACAAGCAATGGAGGTTGTGTTGATACAATCACCAGGACAATAATAGTGAGAGGGCCACAAGGAACTTTCAAATATGATACTAATTGTTGGCTGTATTCCTACTACAGTTAATTTCATTGCTTCAACAAAGGATCTTGTCAGTTTTATCTGGGATTTCAATGATGGAGAAACAACTGTTACTTCGATTCAACGATTTCTCACAGATTTGACAGAATGGGAGAATATTTGCCGAAGATGATACTTAAAGATCCTGCTGGTTGCCAGGTCCCTATTCTGGGATTGGATACTATCAGAATTTATGGTGTGAACGCTAAATTCGGAATGAATCAGCAAGTGGTCTGCGACTCAGGAATTGTATTCTTCAGGGATTCATCAGTTTCAAATGATCTTATTACTGATTACCTGTGGACTTTTGGAGATGGATCAACCTCAACTTCCCAGAATCCATCCCACATGTACCATAGTACCGGGAATTATCCTATAGGTCTAATTGTAACTACTAAGAATCATTGCAAGGACACAGTTGATAATATTGCCCCTTTAAAGATCGTGCAAAGTCCATTGGCCGGAATTGCCGGAGATACGGCTGCCTGTGTTCCCGCACAAATGAATTTCAATGGTCTTTTATTAAATGGCGATACATCTGCGCTGCGTTGGAGTTGGGATTTTGGAAATGGAGGCATAAGTAATTTGCAAACTCCTCCTTCGGTAACTTATCCAATTGCAGGAACTTATAATGTCAGGATGATCCTGACCAATTCTTCAAATTGTGTTGATACCTCTTATTACCCTGTGGTTGCCCATGCATTGCCAATAATCGATGCTGGACCTGACCAGGTGATCTGTAGGTTTCAATCTTTTGGCTTGACTCCATCGGGGGGAAGCAGTTATGCCTGGAGGCCTAGTTCGGACCTATCCTGTACAAATTGCAGCACACCTGTAGCAACTCCTGATTCAACAAATAGATATTTCGTAACGGGGAAAAGTATTTTCGGCTGTGAGGGATCGGATTCTGTACTAATTAGAGTCAAACAACCGTTCAGTATTAATACAGGACCGGGAGACACACTTTGCATTGGTGAATTCCATGGATTATCCGTGAATGGAGCAGAGTTATACACCTGGTCACCCGTAATAGGACTGGACAATCCAATATCAGCTACACCTAAGGCAAATCCTGATAGCTCTACAACATATAGGGTTATCGGTCGGGATGATCATAATTGTTTCACTGACACAGGATATGTGGCCGTTGTTGTTTACCCATATCCAAAAGTGGAAGCAGGAAAGGATCAAACGATTGGAGTTGGTTCATCTATAACCATATCACCACTCTATTCGAATGATATAAAGGATATTCAGTGGTGGCCGAACAAATGGTTAAGTTGCGCTGATTGTCCATCGCCCGTTGCAAGTCCTAAACAGACGACAACGTATCAGGTTAGAGGTTTCAAACCAGGGAGGGTGCGTCGCAAAGGATAATATCACCATATTTGTGATCTGTGAGGCAGGTAATTTGTTTATCCCCAATACTTTTTCGCCCAACGGGGATGGGCTTAACGACGTATTCTATCCAAGAGGTAAAGGTATCCATGGGATAAAGACCTTAAGGATATTTGACAGGTGGGGAGAGGTAGTATTTGAACAATCCAATTTCCAGGTGAATGATATATCCAAAGGTTGGACCGGAACCTTCCGGGGAAAACTTGCTTCACAGGATGTATACGTTTATACGATCGATGTGATATGTGAGAATAATGTGGTATTTAGCCTGAAAGGCAATGTGGCTTTGATTCGATAATGCGTCCCTGATTACAAAATTGGTTTACTTGAGTAATTCTATCATTTTACCTGCTGAAGCGCTTCCTGGAAATCATAAAAAAAAATCAACCAGGTTTGAATGTATCCCGAGACTTTCTCTGGGTGTGTTCTTATCAATGATGTGTTTAATTTCCAATGCCCAGGTTCCTGTGGCAAATTTTACTTCAAATGTTGTTGCTGGTTGTGGTCCACTCCAGGTAGCTTTTTCCGACCAATCTACCGGAAGCCCCAAATTCTGGAACTGGGATTTGGGAAATGGCCAGCTGTCTAATCTTCAAAATCCAACAGCAGTTTACTCAACTCCCGGTCAATATACAGTGACCTTAGTTGCAAGGAATGCCAATGGAACAAACGGCATTACGAAGACAAACTATATTACCGTTTATGCTTCACCTACCCCTAATCTATCTGCAAACAATACAATTGCGTGTTTACCAGCAAATATTCAATTCACTGATGCCTCTACCGATCCCGGAGGAGGAACAATTACTCAATGGCGCTGGGATTTTGGAGATGGGGCAATTTCAAATCTGCAAAATCCCTCACATACTTACAGCACAATTGGTTTTTACAATGTCAGTCTTACGGCCACTAGTTCAACCGGATGCTCAGGTACAATTGGTATATACCGATATATCCGTGTGGTTTCAGGAGTAACACCTGATTTCAAGGCGAATCCGGATAGCTTGTGCAGAGCACCTTTTTCAGTAAATTTTGCAAATGAGACCAGCGGGCCGGGATTACTTACCTATAGTTGGGATTTCGGAAACAGCACTAACTCAACTCAACAAAATCCGACGGCCACATACAATTCAACAGGCACGTATAATGTTACATTAAACGTACAGAGCGAGTTTGGTTGTTCAGGAACAATTACAAAGCCCGTAAATGTCATCGGCGCCACAACAACTTTCAATTCTCCTGATAGTGCTTGTGTAAGCAGGGTAGTAAATTTTCAAAATACATCCACATCTACAATCCTCAGTTCACGTTGGGATTTTGGTGATGGTACTACCTCAACACAGACAAGTCCTTCAAAGACTTTCAATACTCCCGGACCCTATACAGTCAAATTATATAATACCTATTCTTTTTGTTCTGATTCTGTTGAAAAACAAATACAAATTCTTCCCCCACCATCAGTGGATTTTACGGCAGACAATGTAGTTGCATGCAAGGGGCCATTCACGGTAAATTTCACAGACATCTCACCCGATGCGGTTGCCTGGAGTTGGGATTTTGGCGATGGAGGAACATCTAACCTGAAGAATCCTTCGCATACCTATTTAAACAACGGAAAGTTTAGCGTAAAGCTCACTATCACATCCGCTTTTGGTTGTACAAATACAATTACTAAAACAGATTTTATTCAAATATTAAGACCCGTCATTCAAATTACTAATGTGCCGGATGGCGGGTGCATACCTTTTAATTTTACCCCTATTACAAATATTACTTCCCTGGATGGAGTTGCTTCTTATTTCTGGGATTTTGGAGATGGTGGAACTGACGCATCGTCAAACCCAGTACACCTCTATAATGATTCTGGTACGTATACAATCAAGTTGAGAATCACTACAAATGGGGGCTGTGTTGATTCCATAGTGGTTGGTGGAGCAGTTAGAACAGGACCAGTAGGAACAGTTGATTTTATCGTGGACACAACTGCAACTTGCGCATTTGGAGCGATTAAATTCAAAAGTCTTGCGGTACCATCCGACACATGGACATGGGACTTTGGGGATGGCACCATTACTTCAGTTGGAGTTGACACAATTTCTCATAATTATAAGGATACGGGAACTTTTTCAGTTAAGTTGACCGCCTACAATAACGGCTGTCCTTTCGCGAGGACCAAGACACAACTCATTAAGGTCAATCCACCTATTGCGCTTTTTAGTGATACAATTCTAAATTGTAGCCAGCGTCAAACAGTAAACTTCACCAACCTTTCTATAACAGACCCTTCGTTTGGGCCTGTGAGTTATTTATGGAAATTTGGAAACCCTGGAGACAGTACGTCAACAGCAGTAAATCCAACTTTCACCTATCCTTCCCTGGGCATTTGGAATGTTAGTTTAACAGTAACCAATGGCACCTGTTCCAATACCATCACCAGGCAGATTAACCTGACTTCTGAGATTGCAGATTTTACAACGCCTAAAACAAGCATTTGCAAAAACGAAATAATTACAATTACTGCAATAGGGAGTACGCCTGCAAATGTGAGTAGTTATCAGTGGTCGATCAATGGCGGGGCTCTTTTTTCGGGAGGTCAGTCAATTCAAACAAGTTTCCCTACTAGTGGCACCTATTCCATCCAGTTGATCATGACGGATAACAATGGTTGTGTAGATTCAAAGACAGTAATGAACTACTTAACAGTCTCTGGACCTGTAGCTGGATTTAATACCATTGATACAGGAGGATGTAAAAATACAGTTGTGCGTTTTGCTGATCTGTCAACTCCGGCAGGTACCATCAGAGAATGGAGTTTTGATTTTGGGGATGGTAAGCAGCAGGTTTTCACAGCCTTACCTTTTACACATCAGTACACAGATACAGGATTCTTCAATGTGAAGCTTACTGTGAAAGATAACCTTGGATGTACAGATGTACTTCTCAAGCAGAATCAGGTGCGTATTACATCACCAAAGGCAGATTTCAGTTCAATAAGTAAGATATTCTGCGCGAATGTTGATCTTCAGTTTAAAGATTCCTCGAGGTATAATATCACAAGTTATAATTGGAGTTTTGGCGATGGTGGCACTTCCAATTTGAAAGATCCATTGCACACATACACCGGTAGGGATAGCGTATATACAGTTAAACTAACGGTCACAGACACTGTTGGTTGCATGGATTCAATTACGAAAGTCAATTATATTCAGATAAGAACTCCTAAGGCAGCCTTTGATGCAGTTGATACTTCTTCAATTTGTCCTCCATTGGAAACTAAGTTTTTTTTGAAGGCAACTGACTATGAATCTTATTACTGGGATTTTGGGGATGGACAAACATCTACCCTCGCTAATCCAAAACATTTTTACAATGCATATGGAACATATGATGCAAAATTGTATGCTGCAGGTTTCGGCGGATGTTTAGACTCCATGGTTAGGACCATCAATGTTTTCAATCCATATAACACTGTAATTAATTATAGTCCTCTGGAAGCCTGTAATGAACTTACCGTGGATTTTTCAGTTGCTCCACCCGCTAATACCAGGTTCAATTTTTATTTCAGCGATGGAGATATTGATTCAACCCAAAGAACAACTTTTAGCCATCTTTATAAATCACCGAGTTTTTACAGTCCATACATGATCATTAAGGATAGCCTCGATTGCCAGGTAACAGTTGGCGGTCCTGATGTCATTAAGATATATGGAGCTGAACCATTCTTTGGTGTTGATAAGAAAGCATTCTGCGATAGTGGAACAGTGTATTTTACCAATTATACTATCGCCAATGATACCATTATTTCAAGTGTTTGGGATTTCGATGATGGGAATACATCTGTAATCAAGGATCCAATTCATAGCTTTAATACACCTGGAACTTATATAGTGTCCTTAACTGCAACTACAGCCAGAGGGTGTGTGAAATCTTTGTATGATACTGTCCGAATTTATGCAACCCCCGAACCCATTATTACAAGTCCGGATGTGGTATGTATCAATTCACCCATTGATTTTCTCGGAAGCCTGGTTTTGGCTGATACAGCCATAAGCTGGAATTGGAACCTTGGGAATGGAAAGTCCTCAACCAGCCAAAATACTAACACAACTTATGGTGCAGTAGGAAATCCAACCATTTCATTGGAAGCAACCAATTTGTTGGGCTGTAAGGGTTCTGTCTCTAAAACGATAGAGGTGGCGCCTTTGCCCACGATCAACCTCTTTTCAGATCCTACAATTATTGTTGGGACGGGGATCCTTATACCTGCGACCTACAGTTCCAATGTGATAAGCTATTCCTGGACCCCTGTAAAAGGGCTTTCCTGCACAAATTGCCCAAATCCTTACGCCAACCCCCAGTTTACCACAAAGTATAATGTGGCGGTAGTGGATAGCAACGGATGCACCAGTTCTAAGGATATTACTGTTACGGTGGTTTGTAACGACAAAAATTATTTTGTCCCAAATACGTTTTCACCCAATGGAGATGGCATGAATGACGTTTTCTATCCGAGAGGTTCGGGTATTAACCGTATCCAATCGCTCCGGATTTTCAATAGATGGGGAGATATGCTATTTGAGAAGAAGAATTTTATTGCAAATGATCCTTCAGCAGGGTGGAATGGAACAGTTAAAGGAAAGGCTGCAGATCAGGATGTCTATGTGTATGTTATAGAATTCATTTGCGAAAATGCCGCAATCATACCATTTAGGGGTAATGTGGCATTGATCCGATAAACCTTTACCAATGAAATTGAGTAATTTTAAAATCGTTGTTCCAAAATCCTGCGGCATGAAAACCTGCTTACTTTTTTTGCTTGCAAACCTCCTTGTGCACCTTACAAATGCGCAGGATATACATTTCTCACAATTCTTTGAAGCCCCATTACTTAGGAACCCATCTTTGGCTGGGATTTTTGCAGGAGATATTCGCGCTCAGGGAGTATACAGGGACCAATGGAATAGTGTCACCACCGCCTACCGCACTGGATCTTTTAATGCTGAATATAAAATGCCGGTTGGAAGGGCAGATGACTTTATTACTGCCGGATTACAAGTTATGTATGATAAAGCGGGAACGGTAGGACTTACAACCACCCATTTACTTCCAGCGGTTAATTACCATAAATCATTAAGCTCAGAGAAGATCATGTACTTGTCCCTTGGATTTATGGGTGGGATGGTACAAAAAAGAATTGATTATTCTAAGATCACAACTGACATTCAATATGGAGGTAGTGGTTACGATCCTTCGATGCCTAATGGAGAGTATTTTCCTAATGCCAATCTTAATTATTTTGACGGGAGTTTTGGCGCCAGCTTCAATACAACATTTGGAACTGATAATCAGAATACCATGTTCATCGGTGGGGCATTTCACCATTTTAACCGTCCCAAAAATTCTTTCTATCGCGATGCCAGGATCGAGTTGAATCCAAAATATGTTTTTTCAGTTGGGGTCAAGCTCAATATTGATGAATATACATTTTTCACGCTCCAGGCCGATCAATCCAGCCAGGGACCATTTAATGAAACCATTGGTGGAGCTATGTATTCATGGAAGCTTGGAGGTGATCCTGAAGATCCCTCTTATGTATTGCATGCAGGAGCCTTTTTGCGTTGGAAGGACGCCTTAATACCGGTACTTAAAATAGACATGAATCCATTGTCAATTGCCGTTAGTTATGACGTGAATGTTTCTCAGTTGAAAACGGCCAGTCAAAGCAGGGGAGGGTTCGAGCTTTCTGTTACTTATGTAGGATTTCTGGATCGGTATAATTCCTCCAGGGATAAAGTACTCTGTCCCAGGTTTTAGACCCTCGGCAATGGTTACTTACTTTGGAATCAAACCTGCCTATTTTTACGGCCTCAAAAATTCATAGATGAAAATTGATATAGGTGATAAAGCACCTCTTTTTACATTGTTTGATTCGGGAAAGAATAAGATCAACCTCGAGGATTACAGGGGTAAGAACGTACTCCTTCTCTTTTTTCCATTAGCATTTACAAGCGTTTGCACAAGGGAACTTTGCAGTGTTAGAGATAATATGGATCAATACAATGAGCTGGATGTTGAAGTCCTGGGAATTAGTGTGGATACGCTCCACACTCTTAACCGATTCAAGCAGGATCAGCAACTAAATTTCCCCTTATTGAGCGATTTTAATAAGGAGGTATCAAAAGCGTACGGGTCCCTTTACGATACCTTTATTTTTGAGATGAAGGGTGTTTCAAAAAGGTCAGCTTTTTTAATCGATAGAGAGGGCGTAGTTAGATACGCAGAAGTGCTTGAAAATGCAGGCGATGTGCCCAATTTTACAGCGATCAGGGAGACGGTAGACAGTATGAATTCAGAGATATCGTCATCTAATCGTAAAAGCCCGTGAAGTCTTAAGTGCTTTTACCCATTTTGGCTATTTTTTTTGGCCGGGTGTTTGTATTTTTGGTTAAATGAGATATTTTGTCAGAGCTTAAACAAAAAGACCATATCCATTGATGAGGACATTTTACATCTTATCTTTTATTTTTCTATCGATCGGCACTTTACAAGCGCAGGAACGCACCAATGAACCTGAGGCTAAGATTGTCAAATTCTATCCTAATCCAGCTACTTCCCTCATCACTTTCGATTTACAAAAAGACCTTGACAAATCTTATTCATTTCAGATCTATAATTTTTTAGGCAAGAAGGTCTTTGATCTTCCTTCTATTACTCCAAAGACGGTTGTAAATCTCAATGACTTTTACCGTGGAGTTTATATTTTCCAGATTCGTGATAAGAATGGGAAGATTGTTGATAGCGGAAGGTTCCAGGTTGCTAAATAGTTTTCCAAACTTTTATTGATCACTCTTCTTATCGGTTACAATTGTAATTGCAATTGAACTAACACCAATTGCATATCCCTGAAATTTAACCGCCAAGTCGCCAGGGCGCCAAGTTTCGCAAGGAATCTTCGCGCAACCTTGCGTCTTTGTTCCTTTTCGGTTAAGAATCCCTGATAAATCTTTAAAAAATAGTCCACCTACGCTAAAGCTCGAAATAGAATGATGTGGATCGTATCCACCGAAGCCCTCAATAAAAATACCCTCCTGCGCTGAAGCTTTGGAGGGCGAAGGTGGCGAATCGGAGTCGAACCGACGACCTCTTGCATCCCGCCAAGGCGGGAAGCGCCCTAAATCTTTTAATAGTAAAAATTCACCTAGGTTAAAGCTCGGAATAGAATGATGTGGATTGTATCCACCGAAGCCCTCAATAAAAATACCCTCCTGCGCTGAAGCTTTGGAGGGCGAAGGTGGAGAATATCGGAGTCGAACCGACGACCTCTTGCATGCCATGCAAGCGCTCTAGCCAGCTGAGCTAATTCCCCATTCCGTTTTTAAACAGGATTGCAAATATATTCTCGCATTTGGGGTTCGCAAAATAAAACCCTCCCCCGCCTGAAGAAGTGGGTGTTTCAACATTTTGTAAATTGGGTAATCGCAATTCACTGGAGTTGGGGAGTAAAAAAATGATCATATCTGCCTTGCCCTCAAACTACCTGATCCCGGGGGGCTTATGCTTATTCCTATTATCCTCCTTTATTATCTCGATAGCACAAAGTTTACCGGTGAGGCGCTATACAACCCGGGATGGACTGGTTGCTGACCGCATAACTGTGATCACCCAGGATAAACGAGGTTTTATGTGGATCGGATCATTATTCGGTTTGTCAAAATATGATGGAACTAAATTCACCACGATCAACCTTTCTGAAAATCAACGTTACAAAGCAATCACTTCCCTACTTGCTGCAGACGATAAGCTTTATGCAGGATTTTTATTTGGTGGCGGATTACTAGAATATGAACACGGAATTCAAAAACAATGGCAGCTGCCAAAGAAGAGAGGAACATCCCCAGATATAGCTGGAATATTCAAGGGAAATCAAGGAGTACTTGTGACGAATTTTACAAACGAACTATTCAGATTTGTAAATGGAAAGTTCACTCCTTTACTTTCACTTGATTCCACCTTCCAGGGTTTTGCAATTAACTCCGTTATTGAAGTTGGCGACATCATCTGGATTGGGACTAATAAAGGTCTTGAAATCTTCAGCAAGGGGCGAAGGGTAAACAGAATTCTGGAAGGAAGGCGGATCATATTCCTTCAAAAACGGGAAGATGAAATAACTGTGGTATCAGCCAGCGATGAAGAAACAACTATCGAAAATATTGTAATTGAAGGCCTTTCTATAATCAGGAGACAAGAATTGATTCAGAGTCCGGATCTGCTCTCTATCCCATTTCATTCATGGGATGAAAACAAATTGTGGACGATAGATGTTAAGCAAGGACTGATGCAGATCAATAAGAATGGTCAAATTTCCTTTATCAATTCTCCAATAAATCCTCAAAGTGAGGTTCGGTACATTTTTGCTGACAGGGAAAACAATCTTTGGATAGTTACTGATCCAGGAGTAACGAAAATATCAAACATCCCTGCAGTGTCTTTTCAATTTCAAGAATTGGCAGCCGGAGGAGGATTTATTACTGAACCTCTTGATTCCATTTTTTGGGCAGTCAATTCAAAATACCTGTATTATGTATCTGACAGACGTATTACTAAAGTCGAAGAATTCAGGAACAAGGAAAATTGGGATTACCTGGGCCTGGTCATAAATGATGCACAGAAAAATCTGTGGGTGAGTACATGGAACAAAGGAGTATGGAAATTAAATTATAAGAGTGATCGACTCTTATCAAAGTCTTACATAAAAACATTCAGAGGGAAGGATGTGAAAATAAGTTGCTTCGTGAATGACAGAATGGACAATCTCTGGGGAGCTGGCAGCAATGGAATTTTCCAGATCAGCGATGGAAAAATAATCGATCACGTTTCATTTATTCTTGAAGACAGTACCGGGCTTTTTATTACTGCCATGACAATTGACGAGAAGAGAAATATAATATGGCTGGGTGATAATTCAAGAGGTCTTTATCAAGTCCGGTATAAAAGCTCTGGGGATACATTTAATTATGAGTTAGTAAAAAGTTTCGGTAGGGCAGAAGGTTTATCTGATACTTATATTCGAAGCCTATTCATTGATTCCAAAGGAACACTATGGATCGGAACCAGACTTGGTGGTATTTATCAAATGAATACAGAACAAGCAGGGACTTATAGATTTTATCATGCAAGCAATTCTGCAGGGATGCACTGTACAAGAGTTACCGATATTAATCAAAAAGATGAAAGCCTATGGTTCGCAACTTGCGATGGAGTTCTGACCTATTCACTGGTAACCGGAGAGTGGAAGAAATTTGGAGTAAGTGATGGACTGTTGGGAGGCGAAGTCTTTTCCCTTACAATCCACCCGGACAAGGATGAACTCTGGGCAGTTTCTGCGGAAGGGATATCAAATCTCCGATACCGCGAAAGTAAATTGAAGATACCACCACTAATAAATCTGACAAGGATATCCATCCTCGATAATGTTGATAGCAGCTTATTATTCAAATCCGGAGAAAAGCGGCTGTCAGCAAATGAACATTCAATAGAATTTGAATTTGCCGCTGCCAGCTACACTGACGAAAAAAAAGTTCGCTATAAGTATATGTTGGATGGCCGGGACAAGGACTGGAGTTTGCCTGTACAAACTAACAGTGTCAATTACCTTTCTTTACCATTCGGTCATTATACTTTTAGAGTATTAGCCTGGAATGGTGATAGCTGGAGTGTAACGCCTGCAACTTTTTCTTTTCACATCATACGGCCCTTTTACAAAAGCTTTTGGTTCGCTGCGCTGCTCACTTTATTCTGCCTTGTAACCTTTTATTTAATTCGTCTGTATAGATTAAAACAAAAGCTCAAGGTTGAAAGGCTTCGTGTCAATATCGCACGTGATCTGCATGACGACATAGGTTCTGCCCTGGGTAGTATTAATCTCATGAGTGAAAACGCGAACAGGCGGCTCGCTTCAAACAAATCTGTGGATGAAGTATCAGGTGTCTTTCAGAAGATTGGTTATTCGGCGCAAACCGTTCTTGATGCAATGGATGATATAATCTGGGCTATTAATCCTGAAAAAGACAATCTTGATGATCTTATGATACGCATGAGAGAATTTGCAATTCCCTTACTTGAGGCTAAAGACATTCAATTTGATCTGCAGATGAATGCAGTGGAAGGCGTCAAACCTTCAATGGAGATAAAACGGAATATCTATCTCATTTTTAAAGAAGCCATTTTTAATGTGGTAAGACACTCCTCCTGTTCTAAAGTTTATGTTAGAGTAATGTTCGCACCTAAGTCATTCGATATTTTGGTATCGGACAACGGCAAGGGATTCAATGAAAACCACCTTAACAATAGAAATGGCCTCAGGAATATGCGTAAACGCGCCAGTTTGTCAAATGCTGAACTGATAATTACATCTGAATCAGGAACGGGAACCAGTATTCGTTTCCATGGGCCATTCAGATGAAGATATGATTGCGGGTCGAAGTGAAAAACCCTAACTTTTGCTCATTTAAGAAAATATGGGAAAACTGATCAAGGTGGCACTTTGCGAGGATAACGATTATTTCCGTGATAGCCTTCACCAGTTTATTGCAGACAGTCCTGGATTTGATGTAGCATTTTCTGTTTCATCTGCAGTTAACTTGTTGGATGATGTTTCATCAAATCCTCCTGATGTTATCCTGATGGATATTGATATGCCATTACTGGATGGAATAAAGGCCACCAGCGTAGTCAAATCGAACCATCCAGAAATTGATGTGCTGATATTAACTGTTTATGACGATGATGATAAAATCTTTGATGCTATTCTATCAGGAGCCAATGGTTATTTATTGAAGAAAACACCACCAGGTCGGATTCTGGAGGCTATTAGGGAGGTTAGTGAAGGCGGAGCATCTATGAATGCCTCGATCGTAAAAAAAGTTCTTACATTCTTCAATAATCAATCTGGGAGACAAACGGCGAATAAGTATACTCTTTCTCCAAAGGAAATGACAATTCTGAAATGTTTGGTAAATGGAGACAGTTATAAAATGATTGGAGATCATTGCAACATTAGTATCGGTACAGTCCGCTCTCACATAAGCAACATCTACAAAAAACTTCATATAAATTCCAAATCAGAAGCGGTTGCGAAAGCTTTAAAAGAGCGGCTTTTGTAATTAATTGTCTGCTGTTCTTTATTCTCATCATACGTTTATATGATTGTTATGCGCTTTCAACACGGGTATTTTTATAGTCTCAATTATTTATCTATAAAAACTGTCGTGTATGAAATCAATATTCATGATGGCGCTTGTCCTCGCATCAGCACTGAGTTCAATTGCCCAGCTCACGGGTTATAACAGTAAGTATGATTTTGTTCCCGGTGAGAAGCTTATATCTGTTGAAAATTTTGCAAGTACAGAATTGGGAGATTTTCCATTGCATTGGAGTACAAACGCCACAGCCGAAGTAGTCACGATTGATGGGAAGCCAGGGAAATGGCTCAAGATTAATAAGCAGGGGGTTTTCTATCCTCAATTCATTAATAACCTACCGGAAAATTTTACATTGGAATTTGATGTTGCTGTCAATAGTGGATGGAATTCACTTCCTCTTGTACTTAATATCACTAATCTAAAGTCGCCTAAAGAGTATACCAACTTCTACCATTACGTAGATTGGAAAGGAATACATACCATACATATGGAATTCCAGCCAGTTAGAGTAGATCAACGTTTAGGAAGCTCCAAGCTAATTGCAGGACGAGATGGTAATCACGAAGTTGACAATGATGTAGAATACAAAGTATGGGACAATGCAAATATGAGTTTTGCACACATATCAATATGGAGGCAGAACAAGAGACTGCGAACATACCTTAATGGCGAAAAGATCTGGGATGTTCAAGAGGTATTCAATATGGAAAGCAAATACAATGCGATCACTTTTGCAATGCAGGGAGCTTATCGACCCGATGATTATTTTTTGCTTTCGAATATCAGGCTCGCAATAGGATCACCCGATACCAGAAATAAGTTAAGAAAAGAAGGTCGATTTGTAACCAGGGGAATTCATTTCGATCCCAATAGTGATCAAATCAGGCCTGAATCCTATGGCGTATTAAAAGATATCGCAAATGTTTTAAAGGACTCCCTTGGAAAAGTAAACATAGTTGGCCATACAGACGGGGATGGCGATGCCAAGACAAATCTCGATCTTTCAAAGAGACGGGCCGATGCAGTGAAAAATTATTTCGTAAAAGAGTTCGGACTTGTGGCAGACAGTCTTGTGACGGATGGAAGGGGAGCTTCTGTTCCGGTGGATAAAAACACGACAGTGGAGGGAAAGGCTAACAATCGAAGAGTTGAATTTATTACAGTACCAATTACAGTAAAAACAGGAAACGAACCTAAGCTTCCAATCACTGTAAAGCCAAAGCCGAAGAATTAATTTGAAAATTGAAGAAAGATAGGGATGCATCCTTTAGCAAAACCTGCTTGTTTTGCATTCCAATTTTCAAATTGGTTTCAGGGCATCATAAAGTATCTCCACGGGATGAAATGCCTTTCTTCCGGTTCCATCCTTGATCTGATGTCGGCAACTAGTGCCTGGAGCGGCAATTAGAACATCCGGGGATTGTTCCCGTACCGAAGGAAAAAGAACAAGCTCGCCAATTTGTTGAGAGATATCATAGTGCTCTTTCTCATATCCAAAAGAACCTGCCATGCCACAACATCCAGATGGAATTATACTCACTGAATAATTCTCTGGCAATTTCAATATGCTTGCGGAATAACTAACTGAAGACAACGCCTTTTGCTGACAATGGCCATGAAGTTTTACCAGGCGTTTTTCTGAAGTGAATTGATCATTCTGTATCCTTCCCTCTCTGATCTCCCTTGCAAGAAATTCATCGATGAGGAAAACATTTTTTGCAAGTTGTTTTGCAGTTTCAAATTGCTCATCACTTGCGAGGTCTACATATTCATCACGAAGAGTTAGTATAGCCGAAGGCTCGATACCTATTAATGGGACTTCATCAGTGATGAATGGACTTAATAATCTTATATTTTTTTCTGCGATTTCCTTTGCTTTCCTGACTAGCCCCTTAGATAGCCAACTTCTGCCACTTTCGAGATGCCTGGGAATAATTACTTCGTAACCCAATTTTTCCAGTAGGAGAATTGCTTTAATGCCAATGTCTGCTTCATTGTAATTCGTGAACTCATCGCAAAACAAATAAACCTTATGCCTGAAGCCCTGTGGATTTTTAATGGAACGATGTTTCTCATACCATTTTCTCAAAGTGATCTTCGACAAGGTTGGCATAGACCGCTCAATAGCAAACCCTGATATTTTTTTAATCAGCCGGCTTGTGGCTGGATTGGTCATAATAAAATTATACAGCCCGGGAGCAATTGATCCAAGGCGGGCGGAAGTTGAAAAATTTGCAATTAACCTCGACCTGAACGGTACGCCGTTCGCATCATGATATTGCTGAAGCCATTCAGCTTTCAACTTGGTCATGTCCACATTTGAAGGGCATTCGGATTTGCAGGCCTTACAACTCAGGCATAGATCCATGACTTCATGAATCTCCTTATGATCAAATCGATTTAGTTTGTTTGAGTTAGTCAGAAATTCTCTTAGAATATTGGCTCTGGCTCTGGTTGTATCTTTCTCATTTCTGGTGGCCATGTAAGAGGGGCACATGGTACCTCCAGATAGATGTGTTTTCCTGCAATCTCCTGAGCCATTGCATTGCTCCGCGTGTTGAAGAACATCCTGATTATAATACCTGAAAATTGTTTTGAATGCAGGAGTTTGAACACCAGGTTCATATCGCAGCATCGTATTCATTGATGGGGTATCAACAATTTTATTGGGATTGAAAATATTGTTGGGATCCCATGATTTTTTAACCTGCCTTAATAGTTGATAATTTTTTTCGCCAACCATTTGTCTGATAAATTCACCTCTTAATCTACCATCTCCATGCTCTCCACTTAAAGAGCCCTGATACTTTTTCACAAGCACGGCAATCTCTTCTGCTATAGTTCTGAATAATTTATTCCCTTCTTCAGTTTTCAGATTAATGATAGGTCTTAAATGAATTTCTCCCGATCCCGCATGCGCGTAATGGACGGAATAGAGATTATACTTTTTGAGTATTTCATTAAAATCCCGGATGTAGGCCGGCAGATCATTTACATCTACCGCAGTGTCTTCGATTACAGGTACTGCCTTTTCATCTCCCGGCAAATTGCCTAGCAATCCCAATCCGGCTTTCCTTAATGTCCAGATCTTTTTTGTATCATCTCCAAATAGCAAGGGGAAATGATATCCAAGACCAGCCGACTTCATATCTCTCTCAACTTGCCTGGCAACATAAATTATTTCTTCTCTGGTATTCTTTGAAAATTCCACTACAAGTATTGCTCCCGGATCCCCTTGCACAAAAAACCTGTTTTTGTTCTGTTCGATATTATTCTTCGTGCATTCAAGGATATAATGGTCTATTAATTCACTTGCAGTTGGATGGTATTGCAAGGCGATCAGATTTGCCCTTAACGATTCATCAATGCTGTTGAAGTGAATACAGAGAAGACCAATCTCTCTTGGAGGAAGCGGTACAAGATTGAGTTTGATTTCAGTTATCAACGCCAACGTCCCTTCAGATCCTGCGATCAGTTTGCAAAAGTTGAAATCTTCCTCACCTGCATTGAATGGAGATGAATCAAGCAAAACATCAATGGCATAACCAGTATTTCTTCTTTCAATCGATGCTTTAGGAAATTCTTTGCGAATTTCCATTTGATTATCATAATTACTCAAAAGCGTCCTCGTGCTTTTATAGATTTCTGCTTCAAGCGAATCACCTTCACACTTTTGATGAAATGTATCAACATCAATGGCATTTAATGTGGCTTCAGAACCATCACTAAGCAAGACTTTCAATTCTCTCAAGTGTTCGCGCGTACTTCTGTAAACAATGGAATTCGAACCACAGGAATTATTTCCCACCATTCCGCCGATCATTGCCCTGTTAGCGGTTGAAGTTTCGGGGCCAAAAAAAAGTCCATGCTCGCGCAGGTACATGTTGAGTTCATCCCTTACCACACCCGGTTCAACTCGTACCCATTTTTCTTCTTTGTTTAACTCCAGGATCCTCGTAAAGTTTTTTGAAACATCAACTACAATTCCGCTTCCTACAACCTGGCCAGCCAGGGATGTTCCTGCCGTTCTTGGGATCAGAGAGGTCTTTTCCTTGTTTGCAAATGCAATCAGCTTCTTGAGATCCGGAATTGTCTTTGGAATTGCAACAGCGAGGGGCATTTCGCGATATGCTGACGCATCGGTAGCATATAGAGTTCGCATCGTAGAGTCGAAAAATAGTTCTCCATCCAATTCAGTGGCCAATCGCCTCAACTTTTCATTCATTCAAATCGGGGTTATACAGTGATGAAGGCAAAGGTAAATAGAAAGAGATAGAGAGGGATGTGTTTAGGAATTAGGAATTGGGAGGAAGTTAATTGGTGATTCGGTCCCTGGAATTCTTTGCCCCGCGGTGAAAACTAAACAGAAATCATAATGCTTGCTCCATTTTCTTCATCAACCTTTCCAGGTCTACACCTTTTGCAAGAACAGGTTTAAACAGATCACCAATTTCCTTTATTCTCCCGGGCATATTAATGATATTGAAGTCTTGAATTCGTAATCCTTTTTTTACCTCCTCCCACTGAAGTGGAGCAGAGACAGGAGCTCCAGGTTTTGGACGAAGAGAGTAAGGTCCGGCAACTGTGGCTTGAGGTCGATTTTGAAGAAAATCAATATAAATCTTTCCCTTTCTTCTTGATGTCAATCTTTCGATGCTGGTGAAAGAAGGGATTTCCCTATGCACCAATTTTGCGATCACTCTGCCAAATTCTTTTGATTGCTCATAAGTATATTTTGCACCGAGTGGAATATAAATGTGTAGGCCAGTAGAACCCGAGGTCTTACAATAGTTGTCGATCTTGAACGAATTAAGAATTTGGTTTGTAACCTGTGCTGTTTTGATGACCTGATCAAAAGGATTCTTGTCGGGATCCAGGTCAATGATGCACCAATCGGGATTGTCAGGTGATTGAGTCCTGCTGCTCCAGGGATTTATTTCAATACATCCAAGTGAAGCGATATATAATAAACTTGCCTCATCAGTCACAACAAAGAATTCCTTGTCCTTCTCCTCTTTTTCACTATGGTAAGGGAAGGTTTTTATCCATTCAGGTACCTTGCCTTTCACATCCTTTTGGTAAAAACTTTCTCCCTTAATTCCGTTTGGAAACCTGTTTAGTGTCTGTGGACGATCTTTCAGATAAGGAACCATCACAGGCGCAACATTGTAATAATAATTGATCATATCTCTCTTGGTCACTCTTTCCTTTGGCCAGAATATTTTACTGAGATTGGAGAATTTTAATTCATGACCTTCAATTTCTCGCACCTGCGATTCTTCACTCGGATTCAACAGGGTCTTTCTATCTTTTTTAGTATTGCGTCCCGGCGTTCCCCGGGTGAGTAAATTTTTTTCTGTCGACAATTCTGCAGCAGGCAGGGATATTTCCAATTTAACATCCTTTGGATTTTTATCCTCTCTTAAGCCTTTGAAAGAGGGATGCCGTATCACTCCATCTTTGGTAAGTTCGCGATAGCTAATTTCAGCAACTACCATTGGCTTTACCCATGTGACTTCCGCCTTGGGAGGGTTAGGGCGAAAACGAGAAGGTTTATTAAAATCTGGTATTGCTTTAAATGGGTGCTTAGATGTTATGTATGGCTTCAATTTAGCAAGGATCTCAGTTTGATCTTTGTTGCTGAAGCCTGTACCAACAGGCCCTATTGATGTGAGCTCACCATTTTCATACACACCCATAAGCAATGCACTGAATTGCTTCTTTGAATTTTCATTCCTTGTATATCCCCCGATCACTACTTCCTGCCTGATCTCTGTTTTGAATTTCAGCCATTCTTTTGAGCGAGTTCCCGGAATATAGCGACTGTCGCTTTTCTTGGCAATAATACCCTCAAGTCCCATTTTTTTTGCAAGGGAAAATAATTCTGCCGCTGAGGCTTTGAAATTATCACTCACCCTAATCATCTCTTCTCCTTGAGGTATAATTGTCTTGAGGAGTTTTCTTCGCTCCTGCAGCGGGAGGTCCATGAGATTTGCATTATCTAACCAAAGAATATCAAAAACGTAGTAGATAAGTTGTCCATCAGCTTCACTCCTCCAATTTTGAAGGTCAGCAAAATCAGCATGACCTCTCTCATTAGTCACAATAATTTCACCGTCCAGTACAGCATTTAATTCTAAAGACTGAAGTGATTTGTAAACAGGATAATATTTTTCGTTGAAGGATTTATTGTTCCGCGAACGTACTTCAACCTTCTTATTATTGATGTAGCTCAGTGCACGATATCCATCCCATTTAATTTCATATATCCATCCTTCTTCATCGAAAGGTTCATCAACCAGTGTTGCAAGCATGGGCTCTATATCCCGTGGCATCGGTGATTTCCTGGGTATAGCCCTTGATTTGTTATTAGAGACTTTCCTTGAAGATTTTCTGGAGGTCACGGCCATTTGAAAGGTTTTTGAATGTGATGAAAACCTTATGCCATCGAAAAAAATTGCAGAGGGGCAGTTTGAGAGTTTAAAGCTTAACGTTAAAGACGCCCCTTCGACTCCGCTCAGGGCTCGCAAAGTTTCGTCAGGAGAGATGAACTAACTGCCCTTTACCTCAATTTCAACCTGTGAGGTATTGCCAACATGATCCTGTGCCTCAATATGGATTTTATAAGTAACTCCAGTTTGTACCTGGAAGGATTGATTGATCTTATAAGATTTGGCATCTACATGCTCATGAAGATGGACAACTTCTGCACCGGAGGTCTTATTAGTGGCAATCACATGTACCTCATGCAATTCATCATTATCAGTAATATTTCCAGTGATACTTACCAATTGACCGGGAGCAAATAATTGGTTAGCGATTGGAGTATCTAAGCTAATAGCAGGCTTTTCAGAATCGCCTCCACTCTTTTTGCAGCCAACGAGTATAACCAAACTAATGATCAGGAACATTTTTTTCATACCATACATCCTCATATTTTTCTTGTAATTGTCATCTATTGGAAAGCAAAACAAATGCCTTAATCAATAGCTACAATTATTCTCCCCAGATTTCTTCCTCTCCGCCAATCCATTTCTTTACCTGTTCAGTTGTAACTGATTTGGGTCTCTCAATTGGCATTCCCAATGCACGATCCCAGGATAAACTTGCAAGAACTCCGAGAGCACGACTAACTGCAAATAGAACAGTATAGAATTCATACTCAACCATTCCATAATGTACCAGAAGTGAACCACTGTGTGCATCTACATTGGGCCAGGGGTTCTTGATCTTCCCTAATGACTGCAGGATTGGTGGTACAGTCTCATAAATTCTCCAAACTGTATTGACGAGTGGATCATCAGGCATATGTTTCTTGCCGAATTCCATTTGTGCAGTAAACCTTGGATCAGTTTTTCTTAAGACAGCATGCCCGTACCCGGGAACTACTTTCCCTTCACTCAAAGTCTTTTTCACATATGCCTCTATTTGCTCCTGAGTCGGCAGCTCAACACCTAAATTCTTCTCTCATATCAAATATCCATTTGATCACTTCCTGGTTTGCAAGCCCATGCAATGGTCCGGCAAGTCCATTCATTCCCGCAGCATAAGAGAGATAGGGATCACTCAAAGCAGAGCCTACAAGATGTGTGGCGTGCGCAGAAACATTTCCACCCTCATGATCAGTGTGGATGGTCATATATAAACGCATCAACTCCTTAAAACCTTCGTCTTCATATCCCAGCATATGGGCAAAGTTTCCTGCCCAATCCAATAATCCATTTGGTTGAATATGGTCTCCCTGTTTGTATTTTCTTCTGTAGATATAAGCTGCAACCCTCGGCAGCCTGGCAATTAGGTCCATTGAATCATCAAAAACTGCCTCCCAATAATCCTTCTTGTTCATGCCCGCAGCATATCTTTTTGCAAACTGACTTTCGGTCTGCAACGCCATAACAGCAAGCACAAACTGAGTCATCGGGTGTGCGGAAACTGGAAGAGCCTCAATAGCAGCAAATACATGGTTTGGGACATGGCTTCGTCTTTGCCATACAGAAGTTATATGTGAAACATCATCTTCTGTTGGAAGTTCCCCGATCAACATCAGATAAAACAATCCCTCGGGAAGCGGTTCATCGCCATTCTTTGCTTTTGGAAGTTTTTCCTGAAGTTCCGGGATTGAATATCCTCTGAAGCGAATGCCATCCTGGGCGTCAAGCAGTGAGGTTTCTGTTACCAGGCCTGTCATTCCACGCATTCCCTGGTATATCTGGGTAAGTACTACTTCTCCAATTTTCTTGTTGCCATGTTCTTTTAATATCTCTCTGATTTCCCCGGCCGTACGATCAGCATTGGCTTTGAACCTTTCTTTCAGTATACCCATGGTTGTTCTTTTTTTGGAGGCAGATGTAGTCGTTATTGGCCGCTAAAGTTAGGCAAAAACGTAATCTATAAAGAAGCAGGGAAGGGTTGAAGGAAAGATTTTGCTTATTGCTTTTCCCTGGGTTTCCATGGAATTTCAGGAACATTTAGTTTATGGGCGATGAAGCGGGCAAGAATAAAGAGGTAGTCGCTAAGACGATTCAGGTATTTAATAATCAAAGGGTCGATCTTCAGATTTTGTTCCTGCATATGCACACAAATTCGTTCGGTCCGGCGGCAAACAGACCGGGCAACGTGTGTCGTTGATACGGTAACGTGACCTCCAGGCAGAACGAAATTTTTCATTGGTAATAATTCTTCAGACATCAGGTCAATAGCCACTTCCAAGGATGAAATATCTTGTTCATCAAGTTCAGGAATTTCAAATATTTTTCCTTTATCTGGATCGCAGGCAAGGGAAGAACCGATAGTGAAGAGACGATCCTGTATTCTCAATATAAACTTTTGAATATCCTGGAAGGTCAGCTGGTCGTTTACCAATCCAAGGAAGGAGTTTAATTCGTCAACAGTTCCATAAGCCTCGATTCTCAAGTCGCTCTTAAGCACCTTTGTTCCTCCTATCAGGGAGGTAGATCCTTTGTCGCCAGTTTTTGTATAGATCTTGATTGACATTATAGATTCGGTTGAGTTTTCACACAAGGGCTCCAGACTGAAGTCTTCTCTTGTCTGTTTCAACCAGGCCATCTCTTAATCTTACGATACGCTGCGCGTAGTTAGCAATATCTTCTTCGTGTGTTACAAGAACAACAGTATTGCCGCCAGATTGAATCTTTCCAAAAATCTCCATGATTTCCATCGAGGTTTTTGTATCAAGATTACCTGTTGGTTCATCTGCGAGTATAAGCGAGGGATTATTAACCAGTGCTCTTGCAATGGCCACACGTTGGCTTTGCCCGCCTGATAATTCATTAGGCTTATGATGACTGCGATCAGTTAATCCAACTTTTTCCAATACATCCATCGCCATCTCCGTTCTGCGTTTCTTGGAAATGCCGGCATAAACCAGGGGAAGTGCAACATTATCTACAGCAGACAACCGCGGAAGGAGGTTGAACTGCTGGAAAACAAATCCAATTTCTTTATTGCGTATTTCGGCAAGGTCATTATCAATCATCGTGCTTACATCATGGCCGTTCAGAATGTATTTACCTGCGGTAGGTGAATCCAGGCACCCAATGATGTTCATGAGAGTACTTTTTCCAGAGCCTGATGGTCCCATCAATGCAACATATTCATTCTTCATTATGTCAAGCGTAATGCCTTTAAGAACTGGCAGCGCTTGCTTACCCATGAAATAGCTCTTGCGGATATTTTCCAGATGTATGATCGGTGGAGTCATAAATTAAATTCTGATTTCAAATTGTTCTAAAATCGATTTGAAATTATTCTTTGTTAATCACCTTTGGCACTTTAAAGAATTTCCCGTCTGTTATCGGGGCATTTCTTATTGCATCTTGCAAAGGAAGCACATTCGATATTTCGTCATCCCTTAATACGTCGGTCTGAGTACTCATTTGTAACAGAGGTTCTTCCTCAGAAGTATCGAGTTCCTGAAGTTTTTGCACAAAGGAGATCATCTTTTCAAGATCATGCCTTAGTTTTTCCTTTCTCTGCAGGCTCAAACTCCAACCTTGCGAGGTCGGCCAGTTTATCAATTAGCGCATCATTCACCTCCATGGAAACAAATGTAGAGAATTTGGCCAAGACGAGGTTGGAAGTCCGAAGGTCGGAGGTCAGAAAGAAAGGGCCTTTGGCATGTCCGAGGTATTACCTTCGTGAATTGTCCGAATAGGATATCCTTCGGATTTCCGACTTCTGACCTCCGACTTCGGACTTCTCTCCCGACTTCGTCTTCAAAATCTGCAATCTCTAGTTATCTTCGCCCTCCTTATGGAAAAAGGCAAGAAAGGAATAGTTATGAGCGGTATCAGAAGTACCGGCTTTCTGCATTTGGGCAATTATTTCGGAGCTATTCGAAATTATGTCAGGATGCAGGATGAGTATGATTGTTATTTCATGGTTGCAGATATCCATACACTTACTACCCATCCTGATACGAAAGAACTTAAGGAAAATGTTCACAGGGTTCTTGCAGAATACATTGCTTGCGGCTTAGATCATGAAAAGGTGGCTCTTTATTGTCAGAGCCATGTGACCTGAAACCGCTGAACTCTATCTTTTGCTGAATATGTTGGCATATAAAGGAGAGCTTGAAAAAACTGTTACTTTCAAAGAGAAGGCAAGGCAACATCCGGAGAATGTAAATGCCGGTCTGCTTACGTATCCGGTACTTCAAACAGCCGATATTATTCTTCATCGGGCAACCCTGGTGCCAGTTGGAAAGGACCAAGAGCAGCATCTTGAAATGGCAAGGAATTTTGCAAATCGATTTAATCACCGTTACGGTAATGTGTTTCCAGAGCCTCAGGCATTCAATTTTGGCGAAGCATTGATCAAGGTACCAAGTCTTGATGGGAGTGGAAAAATGAGCAAGAGCGTAAACCAACTTGCGACAATCTACCTCGCCGATAGTGATGATGACATCAGGAAAAAGGTCATGAAGGCAAAAACCGATGCAGGGCCTGCAGAACCCGGGACACCTAAGCCTGATTATATTGAAAATCTGTTTTTACTAATGAAATTGGTGAGCAAGGACGAAGTTGTCAATAAGTTCCTGAATGATTATGATGCATGCTCAATTCGGTATGGTGATTTAAAGAAACAATTGGCGGAGGACATGGTTAAATTCGTTGCGCCCATTAGGGAAAAAGCGGAAATGATAAGAAATGATCACCGTTATCTAAAGCAGGTAATGGAGCAAGGAGCTGGTAAAGGCCAGGACGAGTGCTAAGGAAACTATGAAATTGGTGAAGCAGGCAATGGGCCTGAATTATTAGGTGCAATGGACTTCCACTCCGGAAGATCGTGCTTCTGAATATCGCAAAAGTCAGCAAGACCTGGCAAAAGAAATTTATTATAATTCACAAGTTGTAAAATTTGTACTTTGTACTAACTGATCCTCTTTTTCAAATCAGCTTATTGTTATATTAAATCTGGCAATTGGAGACAGGAAACTGGAATTGTCACTTGATATGGCTAAGACAAAAAAACCTAAACATATAGCGATCGCCGGAAATATTGGCGCCGGGAAAACGACCCTGACCGAGTTGATGAGTAAGCATTACAAATGGATCCCACAATTTGAAGATGTTGATCAAAATCCATATCTCTTCGATTTTTATGACGATATGCCAAGATGGAGCTTCAACCTTCAGATCTATTTTCTCAACAACCGCCTTAATCAGTTGTTGGAAATTCAGCGCGGCACTGAAACCGTAATCCAGGACGAACCATCTATGAAGATGCACACATTTTTGCTCCCAATCTCCATGAAATGGGACTTATGAGCAAGCGTGATTTCGATAATTATTTTAATTTTTTCCAGACATTAAAGTGGATGGTGCAGCCTCCCGACCTTCTCATTTATCTCAAGGCTTCAGTCCCAACCCTAGTTGCACAGATCCAGAAACGCGGAAGGGAATATGAAGAAAATATCCGACTTGATTACCTCAAGCGACTAAATGATTTTTATAATAAATGGATCGAAAGTTACAAAGAAGGCCCACTTACTTGTGATTGATATTGATAAAAATAAATTCCCGGAAAATGAAGAACACCTTGGAGAGATCATGCGCAAGATTGATTCTCAACTATACGGGTTGTTCTAATGCATTATGAAGAGGAAGCAAAACTTTACCAGTTTCCTTCAGAAATATAATTTCCATTTCCTGCTACTGCCGCTTTTCTTTATCACACATGGCTACAATGATAATGTGGGCCTGATTCCATTTTCCGACCTGTTGTTACTCTTACTTGCTGCTCTTGCTATAAGCTCCGTCATCTTCATGGTCTCCCGCATTTGGATGAAAACAAATGAGAAGGCCTCGATATTTAGTTTCATATTTCTTCTTTTGTTCCTCTTTTTTGGAGCAATCCAGGATGGAATTGAGAAATTATTGCCGGGTAACTTTTTCTCTACCCTGACCTTCTTAACAGGAGTTGCAATTGGGATAATGATAGCTTCTTTTCTTTTGATCAAAAAGACAAAAATTTCATTTTCCCGCTTGAGTATTTATTTGAATCTGCTTTTGTTGATTCTAATCCTGATTGATGCCTTCACAATTATTTCAAAAACCATTTCCTATCAGACTGCCGAAAATCAAAAATTGAATACGCCCCTCGTAAAAAAATGCGATACCTGTTCCAAGCCATCGGTCTACCTAATATTGCTTGACGAATATGCAGGCAGCTCCTCTTTGGAAGCTTATTTTAATTATGACAACTCAGAATTTGAGCAAGGGCTCCGAAATGAAGGATTTGATCTCATTAAAAATCCCGAAAGCAATTATTATTATACAGTTTTCTCTATAGCTTCAATGTTCACGATGGATTATATTCCGGGTCTAAGGAAGCATAATCCGGCTGACAGTTACAATTACAGAAGGTCGTTGGGAATGATCAAAGAAAACCCTGTGACGTATAATTTTAGAGAGCAGGGATATACAATTAAAAATTATTCTTATTTCAATATTGAAGGTTTCCCTGCTTCAGTTGAAAATGATTTTCTGCCAGGGAGAATTCATTTACTGATCAATAAAACCATGTATGTAAGAGTAATGGACAGGTTACCAAAACTTATCCGAAACATTCTGCCAGCAAAATTTTCAGATGATAAATGGGAGCAGGTATATATAAACAATAATCAATTATTGCAGGAACGAGTACTCAATGATTCAGCCGGTCATCCTTCTTTTACCTATGTACATCTTATGATGCCTCATGAACCATTTGCTTATAATAGGACAGGCGAGAGAACCAGAAGATATTTCCGCAGCACAAGCAAGAACCAAAAGGAGGTGGACAAGGCATATCTTGATTATTTGATCTACACAAATAAGCAGATCACAGGATTCATAAGAAAGTTAAAAGAAAAAGCTAATGGCAAGGCCATCATCATGTTGATGGGCGATCACGGTTACAGGAGTATGGAAGGAAAAATCGATCATAAATATTTGTATAGCACGCTCAATGCCGTCTATCTCCCCGAAGGTGCGCATTGGGTAGAGAGTAACACTCATGTGAATCAGTTCAGGATCTTGTTCAACAAATTATTTCATCAGGATCTGCCGCTGCTGGAGGATAAGTTTGTGCCGTGAACTAGTTTGAAAGTTCGAGAGTTCGAAGGTTTGAAAGTTCGAAAAATTTAACCGCAAGGGCGCTAAGGCGAAAAGTTTCGCAAAGACCTTCGCAAACCTTAATGAAACCTAACTCTCAAACTCTCGAACTTTCGAACTCTAAAACTATCTGTAGTTCGCATGTGGAAGCAGAGTTGTCAACGTATCCGCTATTTTTTTCTGCCAGAGATATTGATTGTTCTCGTTCCTTGAGTAATTGCTTTGTTCATCATACTCAGCTTGAAGTGCATTATGCTGGCGCATAACCTTGTTGTAGATCCTGCCGATATCTTCATTTGCGGTATTCTGTGAGAATTTATAGTTCTTTAATTCTTTGTTTAATACCCTGGCATGAATCTCAGCAATATCAAAATGCGACTGTTCATGCAAGAGGATATAATCGCTCTTAACTCTTCCCCACGACTTAGAAGGATCAAACCGGCAACGGATCTTGTATTTAAACTCGCGGTTATTGTAACTATAATCGATGTTTATACTGGTGCTGGTGAGGGCTGCATTAACTGAGGTGCCATCAGGCTGCCCTTTGAAATCGGACCATGTCAGTCTTCGCTCTGAACTCCAATCAAGCAAATTATCATTGGGTTTTGAGGCTGTTAACATTAAAAGTAGGAGAGAGATCAATTTGAGCATGTTGGAAGATTATCAACTTCAACGCCAAATTACAATTGCCAGTTTAAATGAAATTCTAAAATTCATAAAAAAACCCGCTCAACTGCAAGCGGGCTTCATGACGAACCAAACTATGCTAAATTTTTGGACTTGCTGCGCGAACTTCCGCACTCACTTCCTGCTCATATTTTTTGAAATTGCTAATAAATAGATTTGCAAGAAATCTAGCTTTTTCATCATAAGCATCTTTATCCGTCCAGGTATTCCTGGGATTTAACACTTCTGAAGGAACTCCCGGGCATTGCTGTGGTATTGCGAAGCCAAAGATTGGGTCAAACCCATATTCAACTGAATCCAGCTTGCCTTCAAGAGCTGCTGTGATCATAGCCCTGGTATAAGAGAGTTTCATACGGTGACCCACACCCTTTGGACCACCTGTCCATCCAGTATTGATCAACCAGACATTTACCTTATGCTTTTCCATTTTCTTTCCAAGCAAATGGGCATATGTAGCAGGATGAAGAGGAAGGAAGGGAGCACCAAAACAGGCACTGAACGTAGGCTTGGGTTCAATAATACCGGTTTCTGTTCCCGCTACCTTTGCTGTATATCCAGAGATGAACTGGTACATGGCTTGTCCAGGTGTTAATTTTGAAACAGGGGGCAATACAGCGTAAGCATCACAAGTAAGGAAAAATATGTTTTTTGGAATATTTCCAATAGAAGGCTCAATGGAGTTAGAGATAAAATGAAGTGGATAAGAAACTCTTGTATTCTCTGTTACTGATCCATCCTCAAAATTGATCTTGTTTGTACTATAATAAAACCTTGTATTTTCAACTAGGGCACCTGGTTTAATCGCCTGATAGATTTCAGGTTCTTTTTCTTCACTCAACCCAATGCATTTCGCGTAGCAACCGCCCTCGAAATTGAAAATATTGTCATCTGTCCATGCGTGCTCGTCATCTCCGATCAACTTCCTGTTGGGGTCTGCACTTAGAGTGGTTTTACCCGTTCCACTTAATCCAAAAAAGATCGCTGTATCACCTCTACTTCCAATGTTAGCTGAACAATGCATACTGAGTATTCCTTTCTCAAAGGGCAGCAAATAATTAAGTATGGTGAATATTCCTTTCTTGGTTTCACCTGTATATCCAGTTCCTGCAATCAGGACAATTTTATTCTTAAATGATATGACAGCTGCATTGTGTTGACGGGTGCCGCATTCTTCAGAATCCAATTTCAGATCAGGAGCACAAAGAATTTGCCATTGAGGATTGAATCGCTCCAATTCATTTTCATTTGGCCGTAGAAACATATTATACGCAAACAAAGCTGTTGAAGGCTTTTCAGCTATCATCCTAATGTTGACCCTATACCTGGGATCCGCACATGCATAGCAATCACGTACCCATAATTCATCTAAAGAATTGAGGTAAGTCGTAACCTTTTTGAAAATAATGTCGAATTTTTCTTCTTCAATCGGGGTGTTGAATTCTGTCCAGTGCACTGAATCTTTCGTGATCTCATCTCTTACGATGAATTTATCTTTTGGACTTCTACCAGTGAATTCACCGGTATTGATCACCAATGCACCCGTATCATTCAACATCCCTTCTCCTCTGCGCAATGTATCCTGAACCAATTCCTGGGGACTAAGTTGATAATGGATGCTATTGGTAGCCCTCAATCCAATCTTCAACAATTTTTCCCTGGAAATAGCAATAGTTGGCACCGACATAATTACGCAAGCATTTGATTATTGGCAAAGGTATATGCAAAAGGTTGGCCTTACAAACGATTGTTAGTTTTTTAGTCTTAAAATTGGAAAACGGGGTACCTAATGAACAGTTTCTGACTGGTACCTGAAACCCATAGAAGGATTCAATCAACCCGGCTTTTTGGTTTGAAAATTTTCAATGCGTAGAAGCTACACGTCGAAGCCTATTTAATTCGTTTATAGGTGAAGTCGTAAACTGAAGTCCAGGTTTTCCCGTCAGAAGAAGTTTCATTTAATTGCCTTACCTGATTGGGCCCTTCATTAAAGAATAAAAATCGGCCTAAAACTTTCTTGCCTTGAGCATCTGTGTTTTCAAAATCAAAGCGCATTGCTCCATCTTTATATATTCCATTGATAAATCTCGCGACATGATTTCCCCTTCCATCTGAGCCTACCCAAACCTGTTCCCATTTCTTAGTAACAGGGTCAACAAAGTTCATGCTCTTGCCGTTGAAGGTTCCTCTTGCGCTTGTCCAGTTTTCCAGTATCATGCAATCCCCTGATGCTTTTTGAATAATACTATGCCCGGCCAGGTTGTTGGTACCCGTTACATAAGCATTCCATTCACCAACCCAAAAATCAAATTCACGGTTTTGCTCATCACCCATGCAGGGAAATGCATTGATCGTTGCTTTTTCCACTACCTGTTTGTACCTGCTATCGGAATGAAGGGGAATAAATTCTTTTGCAGTATCGAGATCAGGATAATTAGCATACCCATTTTTTATTGCCTCTTCAATAGTTGACAGGCTTTTTTCGATTTCATTTTTCGACATGTACGCTTTCGCCATCCTGCTATAGACAAGTTGCTTCAGAGTAAGATTGGGCTCATTCTTCAAGGAAATGTTATAATATCCAATCGCCTTCTCAAAGTCGCCTAAACTTTGACAACTGAATGCAAGCCTGTTCCAGGCAAGTGCATTTTTTTTATTTTCTTCTGATTGCAAGGCTACTTCATACTGCTTTCTGGCATTTTTCCAATCCGAAACTAAAAAAAGAGAATCTGCTTTTGATAAAGAGCCGCCAGTAGTAAAACTTGCGGGTTGTTGGGCATATAGCCCTTGTAAACATGCCAGAAGCAGGCATGCCAATGAGTAAAACTTAGTCATGATAAAAAATTAGGATGAACAATACAGCAGCATCAATTTAAATCTTCCAACAATTCGCATTGTTGGAATGTTACAAAAGGTCATGGGGTTGTGTGAATGATATTTATAGCAGATTCGTTCAGTGTTTATCAGTCTTCAGTCGTTCATTATTCCAATTGTTTTTTAAATATCTTGCAGACTTCAATTTTTATCATGAAATACCTTCCTCTAAATTCTGAAATCTTCATCACCAACAGAAAAAGGTTTGTCAAGGAGATGCAACCGAATTCAATTGCCATCTTCGTGAGTAATGACGAGGTGCCCAGCAATGCGGATGCTCTTTACCGTTTTAAGCAGAATAGTGACCTTTTCTGGCTAAGTGGGATTCATCAGGAAGATAGCATGGTGATTCTTTTTCCTGACAATTCAGATGATAAATTCAAAGAGGTCCTGGTGTTGGTTCGCCCAAATGAGACAAAGGAGAAATGGGATGGAAAAAGATTGAGAAAAGAAGAAGCCAAGGCCATCTCAGGAATAGAAACCATTGTTTGGCTTGACAGCCTGGATGCTTTACTCCAGCCCTGGATTCATCTTTCCGACAACATTTATCTTGACAGCAATGAGAACGATAGAAAGGGAAGCCTGGTGCAGACAAGAGATTACAGATTTATTGAGGAGATGAAGAAAAGGTACCCTCTTCATAATTACCTGAGAGCGGCAAAGATCATGAAAGAGCTCCGGGCAATTAAGACTGCACTCGAAATTGAGGTTGTTCAAAAAGCCATAGATATTACTCATAATACATTTGAGCGGGTAATGCGATTCGTTCGACCAGGGGTAATGGAGTATGAAATTGAGGCGGAGATCGTTCATTCCTTTCTTTCGCAGCGGGCAACTGGAGAAGCATATGGGAGTATCATTGCGAGTGGGGATAGAGCAAGAACCCTTCACTATATTTCAAACAACCAGGAATGTAAAGAAGGTGAACTTCTGTTGATGGATTTTGGAGCCGAGTATGGAAGTTATGCAGCTGACCTTACCAGGACGATTCCCGTGAGCGGCAAATTCACAAGACGTCAAAAGACTATTTACAACGCCTGTCTTCATCTGCATGATTATGCCAAGAGTCTCCTGAAGCCCGGAATTTCCATAATTGATTATACTGATAAGGTGGGAGAGGAAGCCACACAGCAATTCTTGAAGATAGGCCTGTTGAGAAAGTCAGATGTTAAGAATGAGGATCCGGAAAACAGGGCATACCGAAAATATTTGTATCATGGTATTTCACATCATCTTGGAATAGATGTTCACGATCTTGGTACCCGAACACAACCTATTAAAGCAGGCATGTTGTTTACAGTTGAACCTGGTATCTACATTGAGGAAGAACAGACCGGAGTCAGGATTGAAAATAATTTATGGATTACCCGTAATGGAAACAAAGATCTAATGTCAAAAATTCCAATTACAGTTGAAGAGATCGAAGCCCATATGAAGAAATCATGAATCACGGGTTGGCAATTAGATAATTGAAAAAGCCGAGAATGAAACAAATCCCTAACATTTTCACCCTTCTGAATTTATTCTTTGGATGTCTTGCAGTAGTATTCATCCTACAAACCGGTACTGCCATAAGTTACACTACCGATGGTTTACAGTTAGGTTACATACCGGAAAGAATTTGGATGGCTTCTCTCTGCATTGGCATCGCCGGACTGGTGGATTTTCTGGATGGATTTATTGCCAGGCTTTTTAAAGTAACTTCTGAAATGGGCAAACAACTTGATTCACTGGCTGATGTTGTAAGCTTCGGTGTAGCACCGGGAATGATATTGTATCAATTTCTGCTAATGAGTTTCATGCAAGATGTGGATGCTCTGGAAATTTCCATTGTTTGGTTGCTACCTGCTTTTATTCTGCCCTGCGCCGCAGCTTACAGGCTTGCAAAGTTCAATCTAGATGAAACTCAGCAATACGGATTCAAGGGAGTGCCTACTCCTGCTGTTGGAATTTTGATTGCCTCGTTTCCTCTCATATATTGGAATTCAATGAGTGATTCGGTTGTGGAAATCCTTCTTAATAAATGGTTCCTGTACCTGTTGATATTTCTTCTCAGTTATTTGATGATCAGCAATCTTCCACTCATGAGTTTGAAGTTCAAAAATTTTGGAGTGAGAGATAATTTGCCAAAGTTCATCCTTGCTGCAGTTGCAATTGCATCATTTATCTTTTTGAAGTGGCTTGCCATACCAGTCATTTTCGTTCTGTATATCGTTATATCTTTGATCGTTCATAGAAAGCCTACTTAGTCTAATTCCAAATCATAATTGAAGATGATGTTTACAGTACAGGTAAAAGTAATGCCATTAAAAGAGTTACTGGATCCACAGGGAAAGGCAGTACTTGGCGGCCTTGCAAATCTTGGGCTTACAAATGTTTCAGACGTGAGAATAGGAAAAAATGTAACGCTCCAGGTTGAAGCTAATTCAGAACAAGAAGCAAGGACGATAGCAGAAGAAGCAACCAAAAAGCTATTGGCTAATCCTGTAATGGAGTATTTTGAAATTTCTGTGAATTAGTTCGGTTGCATTAGTTGATCTGACACAAAAATCTATAATGGGTCAACTCCCAAACAATAGTAATGCTCTACATTGTTCCTTCTCCCATTGGCAATTTAAAAGACATAACTCTTCGAGCCCTGGAAGTAATGAAGGAGGCAGACCTTATTCTTGCCGAGGATACAAGAACTACTTCGGTTTTGCTGAATCATTACCAGATAATTACACCGATCTCTCCATACCACCAGCATAACGAGCATAAAATACTCCAACACCTTGTTGCGCAATTGTTGTCTGGAAAAAAGATGGCGTTGTTAACCGATGCAGGCACGCCGGGAATCTCTGATCCGGCTTTTCTGCTAGTTCGTGAATGCATCCGGGCCGGACTCAAGGTTGAATGTTTGCCTGGTGCTACTGCCTTTGTTCCAGCTCTTATTAATAGCGGACTTCCTGTTAACAGATTTGTTTTTGAAGGGTTCCTTCCTTTAAAGAAAGGAAGACAAACTCTACTGAAAAAGCTGGTGGAAGAAGAAAGAACCATGGTTTTTTATGAATCTCCGATGCGGTTGATAAAAACCCTCGAAAATTTTATGGAATATTTTGGAGCTGAGCGGCAGTGTTGTGTCAGCAGGGAATTGAGCAAGATGTTTGAGGAGAATAAACGTGGCACGCTTCATGAAGTATGCGAATATTATAAGGCAAAAACAGTAAAAGGAGAAATTGTGATTGTTGTTCAGGGGAAAGAATGATTTAACCATTCCTTTGTATTTGCCTGTTCATATTTGCATAAATAATTTCTATGAAGAAGATCTTAAGCCTTTTGCTATTTGTTAGTCTAATTACCATTACAAACTCTTTTGGACAAATAAGGAAGATACCTGCAGAGGTAACCGAATCGTTCAAATCGATCTATCCCTCTGCCCAAAATGTTGAATGGAAGGACAAAATCGCATCTTTCTCGGCTGTGTTTGAGTTAGAGGGAAAGAAGCATGAAGCCCGTTTTAAAGAGGACGGTACCTGGCATTCAACAGAAACAAATATTGAAGTGGGAGAAATTCCTTCAGAGGTAAAAGATGGACTGAGCAAGAGCAAGTACAGCGAATGGGAAATTGAAAAAGCTGTAAAGATTGAGCTCCCTGAAAGCAAGGTCAATTATAAGCTTCAGGTTTTCAAATCGGACATTAATAAGAAAAACCTCTTGTTTGATAAGTCCGGTAAAATGCTTAAAGACAACCGGACCTTATAAATGATCGTCTTCTATATACATTGAATTAGGGAAAACTATTTTCCACGGAACAAGCATATTATTTAGGGACTAATCAAGCTATTCAGTCCCTTTATTATAACTGTCGAATCAGAATATATCTTACCACTTCATATCAAAAATGAAAAGTAAAATTCAGCTTCTTATATATTGTATTTCATTTTCAATTCCATTGTTCTCACAAACGGACAGATGGCAGCAACGGGTGAAGTATGCAATGGATGTAACCCTCGATGTAAATTCAAACCGCATTGCTGGAAAACAAAATCTTGAATATTTTAATAATTCTCCTGATACTTTAAGGCGCGTTTTTTTCCATTTATATTGGAATGCATTCCAGCCTGGAAGCATGATGGATAAGAGGAGTCTTCGACAGGGAAATATTCTGGTTAGAAAAAGAAGAGAAGATGTGCCTGATTGGGATGCCCGTGTAACTGATAGGATATCGAAGCTCAAGCCCGATGAGATCGGATATCAAAAAGTGAAAACCCTAAAACTTAACGGCAGGGTTCAGCAATTAGTTGAACATGAAACAATATTGGAAGTTATCCTGGACAGACCAATATTACCAAGATCAAAAGTGATTTTCGATCTGGAATTTGAGGCCCAGGTTCCAATTCAGATACGCCGAAGCGGCAGGGATAATGCACAGGGAATTCGGTTCAGCATGTCACAGTGGTATCCAAAGATTTGTGAGTATGATTATGAAGGATGGCACCCCACACCATATATCGCCCGTGAGTTTTATGGAGTATGGGGAGATTTTGATGTCAAGATGACGATCCCAAAAGAGTATATAATTGCAGCCACCGGATATCTTCAAAATCCAAATCAAATTGGATATGGTTACGAAGCAGCGGGGTCAAAAGTAGTTCGGCCAGCAGGTCCAAATTTAACCTGGCGGTTTCTTGCACCTAATGTGCATGATTTTGTATGGGCAGCTGATCCTGATTATAAGCATGTCACTACTACGGTACGCGATGGCCTGGTACTTCATGCTTTTTATAAAATATCCCGTCCCCATTTAGAAAAACAATTCAACGAATTGCCTGCTGCCACAAAAAAACCATTCAAGGATGTTGATGAGTACATAAGTCTTTATGAATACGAATGGAAGAATGTTGTTACTGATGTGGCTTCGGCATTACCATTTATTGAAAAAACTTTCGGCAGATATCCTTACAGGCAATATTCTTTTATTCATGGTGGCGATGGCGGCATGGAATATCCTATGGCAACGCTAGTGAAGGGTCCCAGTCAGGGAACAATCATTCATGAGTTTATGCACAGCTGGTACCAGATGATTTTGGGTAGCAATGAATCAAAGTATGCATGGATGGACGAAGGGTTTGCTACTTATGCGGAGAATTTGGTTGTTGCCTTATTAAAAAAGAGTACATCATGGCCTCATTCCACTGATTACGCTTCTTATTTGAGTATTGTAAAGAGCGAGATTGAAGAACCAATGACGACTCATGCGGATCATTTTAATACAAACCTCGCTTACACAGTATCTGCTTATTCCAAGGGCTGCGTATTTATGGAGCAGCTTGGATATATTGTTGGGGCAACCGTTAGAGATTCAATCTTGCTGAATTATTATAATGCATGGAAATTCAAGCATCCTAATGCAAATGATTTTATTCAAATCGCGGAAAAAACAAGCGGAATAAAACTTGACTGGTATAATGAAGCCTGGATCGCCACCACAAATACCATTGACTATGCATTTGATAGTTTGTGGGAAGAAAATGGTGTTTCAAAAATAAGGATTAAAAAACTAGGTTCGATCCCTATGCCTATTGATCTGCAGTTGAATTTCAGGGATAGCACTAAGGAAATTCACTACGTGCCAAATGATCAGATGTTTGGCGCGAAACCTTCTGAAAATGATATACCGAGAGTTGTTTACAAACCCTGGCGATGGACTGATAATACTTATATAATTGAAACAAAAAGGAAACTCAGTGAACTTTTGATAACCGAGATCGATCCATCGCAGAGGATGGCAGACATCAACCGAAATAATAATAAGCTCACTCTCTAAATACAGAAATAGCTATTGACAAAAGCCCTCCTGATCTACAGGAGGGCTTTTCCTTTTCATGGTGGTTCGATTCTGTTTCTTAATCTTCAGTTCAAACCAAGGTTAAAATGATTAATGCTATTTGATCCAAAAGATTTACTCAAAAATATAACTTGAATGTGGCTCTCCCAATACCACTAACTGGTAGTTTTGATTGCAATTGCAACCATGAACTATGAGATTTAAGATTAACCGCAAAGCGCGAGGGACGCCAGGATACGCAAAGTTTGGCGAAACTTGGTGTCATGGCGCCTTAGCGGTGAACCTCTGAGTTCAAATGGATATTATGAATATTCCCGGGCTGTTAGTAGGATAATTGATCATCCTAATGCTTTTAATACTTTTTTTAGATCAATACCTTTACCCAGGACTGGACTAAAAAGATCTCCTTTCTTTTTTATTCGTGCCATTGCATTGTGGATATTGAAATCCGTGGGTTTTAGTCCCGGCTTCACCTCTTTCCATTCCAGGGGCATAGAAACAGGTGCTCCTGGTTTGGGCCTCAGGCTGTATGCTGATGCGAGTGTCTGACCTCTTCGGTTTTGTAAATAATCAACATAGATCTTATCATCCGATCTCTTTGAAAGTGATCTCACCAGAGTAGTGGAATCAGGAAGTTCATCCACAACCATCATAGCTACCAGGTTGGCAAAATCCTTAACCTGATCATATGTATATTTTGCACCAAGTGGAATATAAACATGGAGACCTGAAGAGCCAGATGTCTTACAATAGCAATCTGCTTTTGCTCTGCCAAGAACCGATTTTACAACCTGCGCAGTTTCGATAACCTGATCAAAAGTATTTTTGTCTGATGGATCTATATCGATCACCATCCAGGTTGGTTTATCCAGGCTTTTTGTGGTTGAATTCCATGGATTCATTTCTATGCATCCAAGATTGGCAATGAATAAGAGTGATTCTTTATTATTACAGACGAGGTATTCAATATTCTTATTGTTAGATTCAGAATGAATATTGGAAGTTTTCATCCATGATGGTGCAATATCCCCAGCATTCTTATGATAAAATCCCTGTTCTAGAATTCCATTCGGATTGCGCTTTAAGGATAGAGGCCTGTTCTCCAAATAGGGAATTATATAATCTGCAACCTTTTCATAATATTCGAGCATATCGCCCTTGGTCAATTTTTCATCTGGCCAATAGATCTTGTTGATGTTTGAGAGCTGAACCTTTCTTTTGTTGATGATAAGATTCTTGTCTTTTTCTTCAGTGGAAGAATCAATTGACGAGGTTTTTTTCTTTTTAGCGGTTGCTTTCACTTGTTTTTCTTTTTTTGAAGTTGCGGGAGGTTTAACTGGTTTAGATTCCGATTTCACTTCAGATGGACGTTTATCATCTCTTAGATGAAGAAAGACCGGATGACGAAGTATTCCATCCCTTGTTATCTCAGAATACTTGATCTCGGATACAAGAACCGGTTTTAACCATGTCACCGCGGCATTGACAGCAATTTTTTCAGCGAAGGGTGATGTGTCTATCTTATACTTCTGCATCAATGTCCAAAGCTCGTTGAGGGTTTTGTTCGAAAAGCCTGTACCTGTATGTCCAATGTACTCGAGCTTTTTATCCTTGTATTCTCCAAGAATAAGAGCACCGAAGTGTTTCCTGCTTCCCCTTCCTTCAGTATAACCTGCTACAATTGCTTCCCTGGTTTGATTGTTTTTTATTTTCAGCCAATCTTTTGTCCGGACACCGGTGAGATAAATACTATCTGCTTTTTTTGCCATTATTCCTTCCAGGTTTTTCTTTCTTACCTGTTCAAAAAAAGCTTTGCCTCTTTCTTCAAGGTGATCACTGTATCGTATCACATTGTTTTTCGGCAACAGTTCCTTCAAAATTGCTTTGCGTTCCAATAATGGAATGTCCCGAAGATCTTTTTTGTTGAGATATAGAATATCGAATACATAATAAATTAATGGCAAGTGCCTGTTGTCATCATAGTGTTGCAGTTTCTGAAAATCAGGCCTGTCGTCTTCATTGAAAAGAACTACTTCTCCATCAAGGACAGCGTTCAACTTCATTGCCTCCAATTCTTCCACAATGCCTGGGTATCGCTCATTAAATGAAAGTCCATTCCGGGAATAGAGAGTGATTTGTTTTCCGCATTCTGCAACTGCACGATAGCCGTCCCACTTCAATTCAAAAAGCCAATCCGGACTATCGAAAGGTTCTTCTGCCAGGGAAGCTAACATCGGACTAATAAATTTCTCGAGTTTTCTTCCTGGCTTGAATCGTGTAAACTTAGTTTGAGGTTTTACCGGGACTTCTTCGGAGCTTTTTTTTTTGATGCAGCTGCTTTTCCAACCGCCTTGCGACCAGAGGTGGTCTTGGTTACAGAACGAGAAGATTTCTTACTCGATCCCCAAACACCACCGGATTTATGCAATTTTATAGGCTTTTGATCTTCGCTTGTGTATGCTTCGTCAACAGCATATTTATCGCGATGTTTTATTAGCAACCAGTTTTTTTCATCCTGAAGTCGGACAAGTGCATATTCTCCCTTGAGATGTTTTCCAGATAACTGGAATTTCAGGTTGCCTGCTTTTAGTGCGGCCAATGCCTGCTTTTCTGTTACCTGGTTGCTATCTCCATCAACTGGCGTATAGGTGCCACTGTCCCAAACATCTACTGTACCTGCACCATAATTCCCTTCAGGAATGGATCCATAAAAATCAATATAGCTGACAGGATGGTCTTCCACCATAACTGCAAGGCGTTTATCAGTTGGGTTGAGGGATGGCCCCTTTGGTACTGCCCAACTCTTCAGCACACCGTCCATTTCAAGTCTGAAGTCGTAATGAAGTCGGGACGCATCATGACGTTGCACAACAAAGCGTTGTTTTTTACTTCGCTCCAACTTTGCCGAAGGTTCGGGAGTATTTTTGAAATTCCTTTTTCGCTTGTAATCCAATAATGCCATCAGGAAGCTTTTCTTTTAGTTGTGCTTAAACTGGCTTTTAACTGATCCATCAGATCGGCAGATTTTGAGTGAACAACCTTCATAGTTGGTGTTGTGATCTTTTTGCCTTTTGCTTTTGCTTCGATCAGTTTCATCAATTGGTCTGTGTATGTGTCCTTGTATTTTTCAATATCGAATGGGCCTGTAAGTTGATCAATGAGAGCCGTGGCCATTTTCAATTCCGCAGGCTTTGTTTTCCCTTCTGGTATTTTTAGATCCTTATGATCCCTAATTTCTTCTGCAAACCGAATCTTATTTAAAACCAGGATGTCATCCATCGGTTTTATTAGTCCGATACTTTCCTTCGTCCGCATTACATATGTACCAAGGCCAACCTTTCCACTTTTTTCAAGTGCATCGCGCAATAGAGTATAAGCCTTAGCACCTGTTTTCTCTGGCTCCAGGAAATAAGGTGTTTCATAAAAAATTGTATCGATCTCTTCAATATCTACAAATTCAGAGATCTCAATGATCTTTGATTTTTCAGCACTCGCTCTCTTAAAATCTTCATCTCCCAGGATCACATAATCACCATTATACTTATAGCCTTTCACAATATTTCCCCAGGCGACCTCCTTCCCGGTTTTCTCATTCACTCGTTGAAAGCGAATATTTGAATGATCCTTTTTGTCTAGCATGTCAAGGTCTAATGAACTTTCCTGGATAGCACTATACATTTTTACGGGAATATTTACGAGGCCAAAGCCTATTGCACCCGTCCATATTGCTCTCATAACGAAAGGTTTTTAGAGAATAATCTAATTAAACTTTTGTGCCACGATTACACAATTTCCACAAATTTGGGCTCCCCAGGATGTTGATTTCATTCCCCGATGAGGCTAGTTTGATCATTCTTTCCGTTTAAAAAAAACAGGTATGGCGTTTGTAATTATTTTATTGTTAACGGTTACATCAAGTTCTTAGAAGATCATTAAACCAAATTATATATCTCTTTTTTAAGAGGACGGTTCCTTTGGGGTTACGGGCTACCTACTACAGGTAGCCTTTTTTTATTTGGTAGGTTCAAAGGTGATTGTGAAGGAAGTTCCTTGTGTTAATTTAGACTGGACTTCAACCGTAGCCTTATGAGCCTGCAGGATAGTAAGAGTTGAAGCAAGACCCAATCCCATTCCATTTCTTTTTGATGTAAAATATGGCTCGAACAATCGTGAGAGGTTCTCTTCATTAATTCCCGAACCGTTGTCAGAGATCTGCACCAGGTGTTTCCCGGGTTGTGAGGAAATATCGATTTTTATATTCCCTGGTTTAACAGTTATAGCCTCTATGGCGTTGATGAGTATGTTGAGGAAGGCGATCTTTAATTTCTCTCTATCAGCCATAATATAAGCAGGCTGATCAGTGTACTGTATTTGGACATTGATCCTTTGCAAAGTGATCCTGTCAATAGCCGCAGCTAACGTATCATCCATAATTCCCTGCAATGGGTGTTTCTCCATCATCAGGTCTGCAGGTCTCGATGAGTCAAGTAATTCCGAAATCAGCCCCCCAATTCTTTTACTATTCCTTTGAATGATATCCAGCAGAAAATGATTCTCATCCTTATTTACTAAATGACTCAACTGGTCAACGGAAAGATTTATATTATTAAGAGGGTTTCTCACTTCATGTGCTAAGGTTCGGACAAGTCTGCCAGCAGCAGCTAATTTTTCTGCCTGCAAAGTTACTTTCTCTGCCCGTCTTAAATTGGTGATATCGTGAATGATGCCTTGTATATAAGTTGTTTCATCTGTGTCAGTTTCCTTAGTAGCTGACAAAATGCAATTGATCCGGGAGTGTTGTCGCGTTAGCAGTTCAACCTCCAGATCATTCACTTCATTTTTATCTCTGAGCGAATTGAGATATTCGTTTCGGTGGTCTTCTCTTACAATCAGATCACATAAAGAAATCGAAAGAAGTTTTTCTTTTGAATACCCCAGCAGTTTGCAAGCCGCAGAATTCATATCAACAAAAACACAAGAATCATTTGTAATGAAGACCGCATCTTTTGACCGTTCGAATACGTTTCGGTATTTTCTTTCATTTGCTTTCAATGCCTTTACGGAGGCTGAGCGTTCCAATGCATAGCGGATACATCTTTCGAGTTTTTCCGAAGTCAATTCTGTCTTTATAAGGTAATCCACTGCCCCTGCCTGCATCGCTTCCATATCCACCTTATAATTTCCTTTACCCGTTAGAAGGACTATAGGCTCATCGCAATTAAAGCTTATAGCTTCTTTCAATAATTCAAGACCGGTCTTAATACCCAGCCTGTAATCCACAAAATAGAGATCGTAATTATGGTTCTTCATATGAGCCAATGCTTCGAGATAGTTAAAGCACCAATGAAGAACAAATTTGTTGGGATGAATACCCCTTATGTAATCACTGATGATGTAGAAATCATCTTCATCATCATCAACTATGAGGATCTTGATCGATTGATCTGTGGTTAACATGAGGAGTCCTTGCTTTTTGGGGCCTGATCACTCAAACGGGAAGAAATGACCCGGGAATGTTTCCTGCGCCCGATACCTTTTTCTTATTCTAATTTAAGCATTCCGCATTTCCTGCCTGCCAGGATCAGTGATTATTGAACTCCCTGTACTGTTTCATTTTATTGTACAAAGTCTTTCGATCTATATTTAGCAATTTGGCCGCCTTACTCTTATTGAAATTTACCTTTTTCAATGCCTGGAGAATCATTTCATATTCCGCATCGATACTGGCTTCTTTTAATGTGAGGTCTGAATTTGCAAACCTTGTTGTCTCAGGCATTACCAATGAAACTGGTGAAATGCTGGTGGCCGCTGGTTCAGGCGATGAATCAAATTGCAACTTGTTATAATTTGATATTTCGAACGGCAAGGTCTTGGCTTCTACATAATCTCCATCAGTCAACAAGGTTGCGCGCTTAATAACATTCTTCAATTCGCGCAGGTTACCATGCCAAACATAATTTCTGAATATGTTCTCAACTTCCGGAGTGAAGTCTTTAATACCCTTTCCTAATTCGATATTAGTAAGCTGTAGGAAATGTCCTGCAAAGACCATGATATCGTCCTTACGTTCACGCAATGGTGGAACGTCAATACTGAATTCATTAAACCGATGATATAGATCTTCTCTGAATTTTCCCTTCCTGGTAGCCTCCCAGAGTTTTTCATTACTTGCTATGATGATACGTACATCCAGATCGATATCTTTGGTACCACCAACCCGCGCATTTTTCTTTCCTGCACCACACGTAACAACGAAACCTGGATGTCATAGGAAAGATTAGCTATTTCGTCCAGGAAAATTGTTCCACCATTGGCAAGTTCAAAACTTCCAATTTTTTGACCCACCGCCCCTGTGAAAGATCCCTTTTCATGTCCAAATAATTCACTTCCTGCCAATTCTTTAGAAAGCGCACCACAGTCAATAGCAACGAATGGCTTGTCCTTACGCTTGGAGCGTTTGTGAATCTCGTTTGCAATTACTTCCTTTCCGCTTCCACTTTCACCATAAATAATTACACTATATCCAGTTGGTGCAACCAGATTAATCTGCTTGAGAATATATTGAAAAGCTACACTATCACTGAAAATTGGTTCATCAGGATTCAATGGAACAGATCTCCTTTCTTTTTTAACCCCATTTTCATTCTCCTCTGGAACACGGCGATCTGCACTGTCTGAAGATGCTACCGAATGGACCGGAGCAGCATTATCGGTTTCAAGTGCTTTACGAATTGTCACCAGGATTTCATCGGGAAATAAGGGCTTGGTAACATAATCATAAGCTCCCAGCTTCATTACCTCTACTGCAGTCTTAATATCGCTATAACCCGTAATGATGATAACAGGAACCTTAGGATATTTTTCTTTGATCTTTATTAATAGCGCCTTACCATCCATATCCTCAAGCCTGAAATCGGTCATGACCAGGTCTGGAACAAAGGTTTCCAAAATATTTAAGGCCTTCTTTCCAGAATGAGTTTCCAGTACTTCAAATCCATAGCGGGACAGAAATCGTTTCAGTAACGAGCAAATATCCGGATCGTCGTCAATAACAAAGATTTTGGGCATATTCTAAGTTTCAGTTCGAAATTACTTTTTTTACGCAGGAAAAACTATGCCCAGAGTGCGCGCATTTGCGCAACGGGAATTTGCATCATCTCTCTGTATTTGGCAATCGTGCGTCTCGCCACCTTTATACCTCGCTGTGAAAGAATGTGAACGAGTTGCTGATCAGTGTATGGACGTCCTTTTTCTTCATTTTCTATGACTTCCTCGATCGTACTCTGAATTACCTTATTACTTATCACATCACCTTCTGCATTGGTTATACCTTCAGTGAACAGATCTTTCAACAATAAGGTTCCAAATTGTGTTTGTATATATTTATTACATGTGATTCTGGAAACAGTAGAGATGTCAACTCCTGTGGTATCAGCAATATTTTTCAGGATCATTGGACGAAGTAATTTGATATCTCCATCAAGGAAATATTCATATTGCTGTTGAAGAATTGCTTTCATAACCTTCAACATAGTTGATTCCCTTTGCCTGATGGCGCTTATGAACCACTGTGCCGACTGAAGTTTGTTCTTCAGGTATTGAGATGTGGCTTTATCTGCCTTCCCATTTTTCTGTGTCTCCTGGATTGTTTCCATCCAGCTTGGATTCAGGTATAGAGAGGCAGAGCGTTGACGGTAAAGTGAAACTTCAAGATAATTACCATCGCGAAACAGGATGAAATCAGGAATGATATTATTGTTTACTGGAGTTGCTGTATATTTTTCTGTGATAGGCTTAAGATTAAGGCGTCCTATCATTTGTAAGAGAATCTTCAACTCATCTTCATCGATGGAAAGAGTTTCCATTATCTTCTCCATATGCCTGCTTCGAAGATCTGCATAGTGATCCTGCAGCAAACAAATAGCCTTTTTAATGTCAGGTCTCTTTGTATTCATTCTCTGAAGCTGAACTAACAGGCATTCCTGAATAGACCTTGTACCTACACCTGCAGGTTCAAGAACCTGAATCTTTTTTAATACCTGCTCAAGTTGAGAAGCTTCGATCCAGCAGTTTTGCTTGAATGAAAAATCTTCTGCTATTTTCTCAAGATCCTGATCTAATAAACCATCATCATTGAGCGAGTCTATTAAATAATCAGCAAGCCGGGTTTCTTCATCAGAGATGAATAGCAGCCTGAATTGCTGTTTTAATTCTGTTCTGAAGCAAGGCGCATCGGTAAGTGGCCGCTGAGGTAGATCATCAGCATTCAGATATCCTGCATATTCATTGGTATAATCAGGACGATCATCGTACCCATACTCTTCCCAATCCTGGTAATCCTGTACCTCTTCTTTATTGTATTTCTCAGCCTCCGCCTCATCATCCGATGTATTCTCTTCCAGGAGTGGATTATCCTCTAATTCCTGTTGTAGACGGTGTTCTAACTGAATGGTATTTAAATGAAACAGATTTAATAGCTGAATCTGTTGCGGGAGGATCTTACCCTGTTGTTTCTGCTGCAAGTTCTGGTATAGCATAAGGGTGGTTTTTGGCTTTTTTACTAATGTTTTAGCTAAGGCAATCCTTTCACCAATTTTTTTTGCCTTGAAATTTGATTGAAAATCAGCTGTTTAGTCCGGCAATATTCTCATGGCAGGCTATTCTTATAACGGCCGAGGTTGGGGAATCGGGTAATCTAGACCCCGAAATGGGGAAGAAGGTCATTAGTATTGAGAGCGAAAGAACCAGAGCGAGTGCGGGAGAAACAGAGCGAGAGCGTGAGAAAAGTAACACACCTTCGCTCTCCGCTCTTCCGCACTCTAATCAGAGCGAAAGAAGGAGGGAGAGCGGAAGTAAAGGATTGAGCGCGAAAGAAACAGAGCGAGAGGGGAGGAAACTTAAAAAGGGGAAGAATTTCGCTCTCCACTCTCACTCTCTAATCAGGGCGAACGAAACAGAGTGAGAGCGCAACTAAGAGGGCGGCTTCGCTTTGCCTTCGCTCTAACGCTCTTTCACTCTATCGCTCTCGCTCTGACCTGTGTGGGAATGATTATAGCTTCTGAAATCTAAAATTAACGGGCTGCTGAACCCACCCAATAATCTTATGAATATATCCGGTTGGTTAGGACTCATTTTTAAGAAAGTAGAGGGCTGGTGGGTGAATTTCATTAAGATGTTGCCCAACATTCTCCTTGCAGCAATTGTTCTCGTTCTCTTTTATTTTATAGGGAAGCTTTTCAGAAAGTTATGGTTTCGGATCTTTCATAAAATTTCAGGTAAGAATACGATTAGTGGTTTTCTGGCAACCCTGATCTACATTTTCATTCTTTTCCTGGGATTTTTTATTGCTCTCAACATACTGAATCTTGACAATGCTGTCACATCCTTACTGGCCGGTGCAAGTATAATAGGGTTGGCTGTTGGATTTGCATTTCAGGACCTGACAGCTAATTTTATTTCGGGGGCCTACATTGCATTCAGGAAACCTTTTGAAGTTGGGGACCTTATCGAAACAAATAATTTCATCGGGACTGTGGAAGAGATTAATCTGAGGTCAACAACCATTCGCACTTTTGCGGGTTTACACGTACTTCTGCCAAATAGAGAGATCTTTCAAAAGCCTATTATAAATTATTCGCGAACCCCCGAGAGAAAGATTGAACTGATGTTCATTCTACCACAAAATGCCAATCTCCCAGATATAAAAGACAAGGTCCTAAAGAAACTCAGTGAAATTAAATACCTGCTTGAATCCCGGCCTCCTGAATTTTATTATGTTTCATCTGAGGGAAATAATGTAAAAGCTGAATTATCAGTTTGGATCAATAACCATCAATTGCCAGGATTTCAAACAGCCCGAGATGAAGTACTTCTTACAGTAATGAATCTTTTAAAGGAAATGGGGATTGTACATTAGAGACTAATTTTCCGACATAATTAAACTGACCAAAAATGAAATTCAATTTCATTCAGGTAATTTAGTCGATTCCAATTGTGAATCCTACCACGAATATTTCAACATATCGCCAAAAGCTAACAAGCGTTTTGAGCAATAAGCTCCCCAAACTTCAGATTGCTATACCACATTTAAACATATTATTTCTGGCATAATAATTTGGAATAAAGTGTAAAGTAACAGCATGGAAAATTTGAAATATTCGATGGGCATTATAAAGGAAAAAACTCCCTGGCCTGAGCCGAAAACAAATGGACCCTCTGTTCCGAAGATCAATATTGATCAGCAAGAATCAAACAGGGGAACACAGTTCTTGCATCCGGCAGAAAAGCCACAGTTTAGTCCTGTAGTGTACAGGACGAAACTGGTTGAAACACTTAATTAATAACCTTAAAATTCAAGCTTATGTTACGTTGGACTTTAATTTTCCTTGTGATTGCTGTGATAGCAGCCTTACTTGGATTTACGGGTGTAGCCGCTGGTGCAGCCTCCATTGCTAAGATATTGTTCTATATTTTTATTGTGCTCTTCCTGTTATCATTGATTGCAGGCGGGTTCAGAAGAGTAGACTAAGCAAACCGCAATTTGATAATAATGAAGTGTCCTTTTTCAAGGGCACTTTTTTATTATTAAAAAAGGGCCTCTAAGAGGCCCTCTGTTATTAAAAAAAGATCAGCTTTTACATCTTAGGTATCTTTTTTTGAGTTTCATTTGGGTCATCACTTATTTCCTCGTATGGATTTTTTTGAGGAGTTGGATTTCCTTCTTCTTCAGGTTTGTCCCAATCTCCACCTGAATCATTTACAGTTTGTTTCTGATCACCCTGATTGGTAACCTGGCTACGTCCACTATCATGTTCCTTGGTTATTGGAGATTGTGAACTTCTGTCTCCAACGTGTTTTTCAGGTTGCTGGGAAATTGTTTCTTCATCATTTGAAGGATTTTCCCTGAGCTTGTCACCACTTTTTATGGCAGCCGGACTTGTTTTACCCTGCGGGTTATGAAGTCGGTTCTCCTGATCCTTTTCTGATTGATTTTTATTTCTATTCGTTTCCATACTCAATGGTTTTATTGATTTCATCTATTATTCCTCAAAAAATAATACCATCAGGACATTAAAATCAGGAAATTGACAAGAAAACTCAACTCACTTATGGGGAAACATTTCTACTCTCAACCCTTAAGGTGCCTCTAAAAAATCTGGTCTGCCATTTTCATATGTTAATTCAGAATTAGTAAATGAAAAATTGGAATTTCAAACTGGCAAATCTCCTTTTGGCAATTAGCATGGTGCTTTTGATTGCCTTGAAGCTGTTCATGTAAATCCTACACTCTTGTTGTTTAACAAGCAACTACCAAAAGGAAGCAGATACAAAGTTGGTTACTTATTCGTTTTCTTTAATTTTGGCTAATGCACAAAGGCGCGGATAAACTCTTCATATTGATTGCAGAAGATGACGCAGATGACAGGTTCTTGTTTAAGACGGCGTTCGAGGAAAAGGGTTATAATGACCAGATCGAATTCGTTGAAAATGGAATAGAGCTTTGGAAATTCCTGGTCAATATTCAGCAAAAAGATGCTTCGGAAAGGGAATATCCCTCCTTTATACTTTTAGATCTTAACATGCCCAAGAAAGATGGGAGAGAGGTTCTGAGGGAAATCAAACAACATCCCGAATTCAAGAAAATACCAGTAGTGGTATTTACAACTACCAATAGCGAAAACGAGGTAAAACGTTGTTACGAATTAGGAGCGAACACCTATGTTGTTAAACCCGTGAGCTTTGACTCACTACTTAAGGTTGTTGAGGAAATTAGAATGTATTGGCAGAATGCCGCCCCTGTTTCAGATTAGGTTATCAGGCAGGTACTTTTTTACCGGATTTGAATATCGATTTTATCTTTCGCAAGAATCCAGTCTTGTTCTTCAAAACATTGGTTGAAAAATTTTTCAGCAGGATAGGGCCAACCAGCCTTGTAATAAATCCTGTTTTTGCAAAAAACAATCTCCTTATCAATACTTCCAGGGATAATCCCAAACCGGAACTTAGCAGGGTATTCTGTCCCGGAGGAGCTGTAAAATTGGAAAAGAATCTCAAAATGTTTTTAAGGGGGCTAAGTTTCTGTTTGAGATCTTCTATATGCACACGGACCGCAGCTTTATTCACTTCCAACTGCAGTTGAAGTCGTTCTTTTTCCCGAACTAATTCCTCATATGTGGTAATCTTACTCATATACTTTTTTGACCACGTTGTTTCTAATAATCGGGTAAATCAACTTTTCCCTAAAGATTAAGAGTACTATAACCATCACAATGAATAATGCGGCAACCAGCAGAAATCCCAGAACCATGTTTTCCATTAGTTCCCCAAGCCACCACGCCAGACCCACTCCGGCGAAAACAACTGCGAAGATCCCCAGCATGGCTGCAATAAATGCCGTTAGCCCAAAGGAGGCAACATCTGCCGTCTTCTGGGTAACATTAGCCTTAGCCAGGTCAATGTAATTGTCCACTAGATTTTTGATATCCGTGGTAATTGCTGGACCGGAGGTCTTGACTTCTTCCATATTAATAATAGTGGTGTTTGGGGGAGAAAGAAAAGCAGGCATTGCCTGCTTTCTATTTATTGCATGCCTTCTTTTACTCTTCTTGCGGCATTTCCAGCCTGAGAAGAATAATCATTGGCAACATCAGTTGCTTTTGAGGTAAAGCTCTTCAACTCTTCCTGTCCGGTGGCAATGAGGTCAGCAAGGCTTGCTGCCCAGTCACTTGCAGATTTCTTAATTTTCTTTCTGAGATCAGTACCTTTTTCTGGTGCCAATAATAGTCCGATAGCAGCACCTGCTGCAGCGGCGCCTATGAGGCCGAGGAGAATCTTTGTTTTTGTGCTCATACAAATAAGTTTATAATTTCAATGTTGATTATACAGCGGAAAAAACTATGCCCTATTTTGCAAACTAATCGCATTCACCAGTACGTTAGTAACTGTGTAATTACGTACCCAAATATTTAGCATGTTTTATGTTGCATATAGTGAAAGCTAAATGTAACCAGGAGGCTCATTACCACCATGAAAAAGGTTTTGATCATTGATGATGAAACAGATTTTTGTCTGTTATTGAAAGCTTATTTGACTCGCCTGAAATATCAGGTATTCTACTCTCATACCCTGGCGGCTGGTCTTGAACAGGCCAAGGAGATTGATCCATCTATCATTTTTCTTGATAACAATCTCCCCGATGGACTGGGTTGGGAAATGGCGATGTATTTTTTAGAGCAATACCCTGAAGTACAATTAAACTTAATCAGCGCATATCATCCTGAACTACCAAACGTGAAAGTCACATCAGCTTTGAAGATTTGGGAAAAACCAATTTCATTGACTGAACTCGAGAAATATCTTAAAGAGGATGCTTAGATCATTTTGCCAATAAGCTTCCCAAGCATCATTAAACCATAGTCCACATCATCATTCCAGGGTTTGCCATAGCTAATCCGCAGACAGTTGGAATAATTACATCCTGCGGAGAAGATCTGTCCGGGCGCTACTGAAATATTATGTTTCAAAGCCTCTGTGCAAACTTTGTAGGAATTGATTTTCTTATCAAGTTCAACCCAAAGAACAAAACCTCCCTGTGGCCTCGATATCTTGGTGCCAGGGGGAAAATACTCCATAATACCCTGGATATATTTCAGGCATTGGGTATGTAATGACTTTCTGAGATTCTTCAAATGATATTCATATCTGCCGATACTTAGGAAATGCGCCATTGCAACCTGTGTCAAAGTTGGACTTGAAACAGTATACATCATTTTTAGCTGCTTCACCTTTTCAGCAAATTTGCCCGGGATAACCCACCCCACTCGATAGCCAGGAGCAAGGGATTTGGACAGAGAGGAACAATGCATCACCAGACCTTTCTTATCATAAGATTTGCAGGTCTTTGGACGATGTTTTCCAAAGTACAATTCTCCATAAATATCATCTTCAATAAGAGGAATATTGAACTTAGTGATCATCTCAACCAATTCTTTTTTTTTTTCATCGGGCATACAACTCCCAAATGGATTACTAAAATTGGGAACGAAGACACATGCTTTGATATCGCATCTTCTTAAGTACTTTCTGAAGACAGTCCAGATCAGGACCTGTAACTGGATCCTGAAGAAATTTCCACCACCTTCAACCCCAGACTTTCTATAACCTGGTATAAGCCAAAGTAAGCGGGTGATTCTACCGCAATTGTATCTCCATGTTTTGTAACTGTTCGTAGAGCAAGTATCAATGCTTCCATGCAACCGGCTGTGATCACAACTTCATCAGCGAGTTATTTTTCCTCCAAAGTTGAAACACAACTTCGCAACCTGTTTTCTTAATTCTTCATTTCCCTGAGAATGCTCGTAGTTTATACAATGATTTTTTGAACTTCTCAACGCATGAACAACTGATTTATTGATTTTGGCAGCAGGCAACAGACTGATATCTGGAACAGCAACTGCGAAATTTATAAGTGCTTTCGAACTAATATCATGGTAAACAGTTGCAATCATTTCCTTCACACTTACTTCGTTGCTATAGGTTCAGGGAGACGGACCTGAGGCAATTCTGGAAATCGTTTATGATTGAATCGCACATAATATCCAGACTTAGGACGTGATTCAACAAGCCTTTTCCTTCCAGATGATAATATGCCTGGAAAGCAGTACCCATACTGATGCCATATTCTTCGCTTAATACTCTACGGAGGGAAGCTTATCTCCAATTTTCAGTATCTCATCTGCTATCATTTTTTCAAGACCATCAGCTACCTGGAGATACAGGTGTTCCACTATTGTGAACTTTGATTTTCGCATTGTTAAAAAATCTGATATAGTCAAAATTAAAAAAACTGAATCTGTTTTTCCAAAATTATTTTATCAACTTTTGTGTAGTAAATGATAAAAGTATGAAAAAGGAATTACGAACGGCTTACATCGCACTTGGACTTGTTAGTCTATTGTGGGGTACTACATATATCGCTTCAAGTATTGGCGCCCGGGAAATGCCGGGACTTTTTCTTTCAGGCTTGAGGCAATTTTTTTCAGGGATCATCATGGTAGGATTCTTTATTTCAAAGGGATATAAGTTGCCGGATCTGAAATCTATGAAAGCGATTTCCATTCAGGGAATTTTCCTCCTCTGCATTGCAAATGGATTGCTTACATGGTCTCTTGAATATATAACCGGAGGACTCGCTGCTATTATAGCTGCCCTGGTCCCAATGCTCATTACCTTATTCAGCATTTGGTTGCTTAAGCATGCGCGGTTCACTGGCTGGATGATTACGGGACTTATTGTAGGATTCGGAGGAGTGGTGATTATTTTTTATGATTATGTGCAGCAGCTGGCCAATAACTCATTTGCTTTTGGAGTTGTACTGGCCTTGCTTTCAGTAGTAAGCTGGGCATACGGTTCGGTTTATAGCAGCAGGAAAAAACTTGGAGTAGATATTCTATTCAACGTAGGTCTGCAAATGCTCATTGCGGGTTTTATCACGTTGATCGTTTGTTATGCTTCAGGAAAGTATATAAATCTTGCAACAGCAGGATCAGCTTCATGGTATTCATTATTATACCTGGTTGTATTTGGTTCGCTGATTGCCTATTCTGCGTATGTATTTGCAATTTCTAAATTATCGCCTACTCTGGTTTCGATTTATGCCTATATCAATCCAATTGTTGCTGTTGTTCTTGGCTGGATGTTGCTTCATGAAAAGATGAACGCAAATATGTGGCTGGGTACTATCATCACATTGGGTGGAGTTTTTCTGGTGAATCATGAATTCAAAAAGCAAAAGGCATGAAAGAGAAAGTCGAAATAGTAAATTTTGAACCATGGCATCAGCCATATTTTGAAAAATTTAACCGGGCCTGGATTGAAGCCTTTTTGAAAATGGAAGAGCTGGACAAATACGTTCTTACTCAACCCGAGGATGCAATCATCAAAAAGGGAGGAGCTATCCTGATGGGACTGTACGAAGGAGAAGTGGCGGGTACCGTTGCGCTGCGGAAATTGGGAGACAAAAAATATGAGTTTACTAAAATGGCAGTAGATGCAAAATTCCGGCGCAAAGGGATTGCTGAAGCGTTAAGCCTTGCCGCAATAGAGAAAGCTGTTGAACTTGGAGCAGACCGGATAATACTTTATACCCAAAGCTCTTTAAGTCTCGCGATCAAACTTTATTCAAAGATTGGATTCCGTCAGATTAAGGTGGAAACAGGAACATATGAACGTGCAGATGTAAAAATGGAAATCAGCTTGAAGAATTCTATACCGGTCTATAATCCTTAAAATAGAATATATGTCTATTGAAATCATCAATGCGAAACCGGGCGATGCAGCTGCAATCTCCTTTCTTGGGAGGACTGCTTTCAGAGATGCATTTGGTCACTTATTCAACCATAAGAAAGAGTTGGAACAATATCTTGACTACACGTATGCAGTTGAAAAAATTGCCGATAGTATATTAAAGGAGAACAACGTTTTCTTCCTGGCTCTGGTAGATGGCATGCCTGCAGGATTCGGTAAGGTAAAAAAGCACTCACTCAACTCTCAATGTCAATCAGTTTTCCAGACGGAATTGCAAAAGATCTATGTCCTCAGGCAATATCATGGGAAAGGAGTAGGAGAGGCGATCATGAAATCGATAATTCTTCTGGTAAAATTGATAGAACCGGAATATCTCTGGCTGGATACGCATATAAGCAATGAGCGGGCGATCCGCTTCTATGAAAGGCATGGATTTAAAAAGCAGGCGAAGCATTTTTTTACGATCGGAAGTCAAACATTCGAATATCATGTAATGTTCTTACCAGTTTCAGTAACTGTAAACTGCTAAATTTCTTGTATGGAAATGATATCTAAAATTTCAGTTATTCCTGTGCGCAGATCCAGACTCTCAGATGTGGATTTTACGCGGTTGGAATTTGGAAAGTATACTTCAGATCATATGCTGGTCTGTGATTATGAACATGGAGAATGGAAGCCAGCACAAATCCTTCCTTATGCGAATCTATCTATGAGTCCTGCTACATTGGCCCTGCATTATGGGCAAACGGTTTTTGAAGGGATGAAGGCATTAAGGATGGATGATGGTCGCATTAATATATTCAGAATGCACAAACATTATGAGCGATTTGTTCGGTCGCTGGATCGCATGTGCATGAGTATTATTCCGAAAGAAATATTTGTTGAAGGATTACAGCAATTAGTAGAATTAGATCAGGATTGGATTCCCATGACTGAGGGAAGTGCACTGTATTTGCGTCCGTTTATGTATGCCAGTGAGGCTAAGTTTGGTGTTAAAGTATCGGGGCAATATAGGTTTGTGATTTTCACTGGCCCCGTACCACAATTTTACAGTCAGCCAATTAAGATAAAAGTAGAGCGTCAATTCACTAGGGCTGCAGCCGGAGGGACAGGTTTTGCAAAATGCGGAGGAAATTATGGGGCTGCATATTATCCAACAGAACTCGCAAAGCGTGAGGGATATGACCAGGTTCTTTGGACAGATGGCAGAGATCATGAATTCATTGAAGAATCAGGCATGATGAACGTCATGTTTGTTATCGAAAACAAACTTGTTACTCCACCGGTTTCAGATTCAATTCTTGATGGAATAACAAGAGATTCCCTCCTTGCAATTGCTGCTCACATGGGGTATGTTGTTGAAGAGCGGCCTTTAAGTATATATGAATTGGAAAAAGCCTTTCAGACAAAAAAGGTTACGGAGGCATTTGGTGCTGGAACCGCGGCAGTAATTGCTCCAATCAGTAAAATTAATCTGGAAGGAAAAGATTTTAACCTACCTGAGTATAGCCAAGAAAATCTCATGTTTCAATTGAAACGAAAACTGGAAGATATCAGAGCAGGACGGAGTGAAGATCTATATGGCTGGAATTTTATTTTCTAGCTCCGGAAACGTTCTAGATTAATCTCCCGTAACATCCTTCTGTTTATCGGCAGTTAAATTTTTGTTTCATATCACTCATACAGAGTGAGTTTTCAGTTAGTGGATCGGTTTCTACCGATCCATTTTTACATAACGTTCAAAACACTGTTCCAGCCGTGGACACCATCAGGAACCCTGTCAGGATTATCTACATCTTCAACCCACATGCGGTCATCGATAAAAAATTTGTAATAATATTTTCCCCGCGGAAGCATGGGTATTTCAATTTTCCACACGCCATCTTTCTCGGGCTGCATCAGAAGTACATCCTGTGCCCAATGATTGAAACTTCCAGCCAGGGAAATTTGCGAAGCACATACATGTTCGATGTGAAATTCAATAGTCTTCTTGCGACTGTCGATAAAAGGGGAGAGATGTTGGTTCATAGGACCTCCATTTTTTGATTTTGGATTGACTCAAAAGTTACTGCATTTCTCTGGAAACTTAAATTTTTCAGCAAAACTTTCAAACTTTTTTTTGCACAAAAATATGGCCTTTAGCCAGGCAATCTAAAGGCATAAAGTAAGCGGGAAATGGGATGGTTGCTCACGAAGGTTGTAATCAATTTGCCATCCTTATTGTATAATGCTAGATAGGGAAGGTCAGGTATACGGTAAAAAGGGGGCAAAATATATTTTGTATCACGTCCTACAACTATATTCCTGTGATTCCCAAGCTTATACTTCTTGGAAAATTCCTTCATCGCCTCAAGAGGCTCAAGGGTTGCCATCACGATCTGGATATTCTTGAACGAATCAATTTCTTTCAGCAGATCTACTGTCTGGTGAATGCAATGATCACAAGTAGGATTGAAATACATTATCATCACTGGCTGAGTTTTGTTCAGCTTCAAATTTGTAAATGTTGTGTGACCGTCTTCTAGCAATAATTCAAAGCTGGGAATACCGGGATACTTTAAGTAGGGTGCTGACTGGTCAGTCTGACCCAGTGTGGGCAAACAGGAGATCACCAGGAAGAATGTATATAACCTCTTCAATTTGATTTTTTTTCAAAATAAACAGAATTGGGGACATTAAATCTGAAAATGAAGATTTAACTGATCATTAGAATAGCATCTTGTTGAATCTGATATGCATTCGGCTGGCATCCTGGGAAAATGCATAGCTGAGTGAGAATGAAATCTTGTTGAATGGGGCAAACAAGACCCCTCCACCATAACCTGAATGCCAGGTGTTGGATTTCTCGTTTGGCAACCAAACTCTACCATTATCATAGAACAACAATAAGCCTCCCTTTCCATTGAAGAGATGACTTCTTATGTTAGTGATCCACTGAAGTTCAGCATTATTATATAGTGCAGATTTTCCATAAAACCTATCTCTTCTGTAACCTCTTAAAGATTGACTTCCACCAATTGAATTGAGTTGGTAAAATTCAGCTTGTCCTTTCATCGTAGCAGCGCCTGTCCGGGAAACGAAACTTATTTTTTTGCTGAGAGGAATATAAAACACCAATGTTCCCGATAGATTTCCAATAGAACGATCGGCTTCATTGACGTTCTTGGTAAAATTAAGTGAGCCCAAAAAGTTAATACCTCTTGTAGGAACAACCGCATCATCCACTTTCTGGTAACCATAATCAAGTTGAGCACCTGCAAAACTTTTTGGTTGTAAGGAGGCAGGCTGAGTATTCATAGTTTTTGCTACAAACCGTTCCGGATCATTGATTATGCTGACTTTTTGATAAAATCCACCCATTGTAAAGCTGGAATGTTTTCCTAATACTCTTGTAAGTCCAGCTCCACCAAACCACTCATGTGTTCGCAACCGATAGAAATCTGCATCATCGGAAGCAATGGTTGATTCGTTTCCTGCACCAAAGAAATTAATCCATTTCACATCATCATAATGGGCCGCCAATTTCAAATCCCATTTTCCAATGAATTGAGGCATGATTCCTTCGTACCAGACTGCATATGCCTTCTGGGTTAAAGAATAATGAAAGTAAAGTCCATGTTCATATCCATATGGCTTTTTAGGCCACTGGTGTTTTTGTACACGATATCCAAGACTCACATAGAATCTGTCACTATTGCTATAGAATAGTGAAGGAACAAAGCCCCGTTTGTCTATTGGATGGGCTGCATAATCATATGCGACTGCCGTAGTATCATTAGATAAATGCAATTTATTTTTTGGTGAACCCACAAAGTGGTTGTCCTTGTCATCATAAATATCAATATGTTTCCGGCCCGTTGATGCATCCGAAATTGAATCCACACCTTCACCCCCAATTATTCGCAGTTTTATAGCTGACCCAGATTCTCCATTAACCTTAAAAACATCATCATCATCTAAACCATACAATCGGATTTCATCAGTTTCAGAATCCTTGAAAATCCTTGAGTAAATAGGTTCTTTTTTTATTTCGCCTTCTTTGGTGATCTTATAAATCCTGATCTCTGTTTCAACATTCCTTCTTTCAATTTCAAAGAATTCTCTCTTGTCTGTTCCAACTACTTCAACTTCCTCTGCCAGATCCCGATAATATCTTACTCCGTACTTCAACATTCGATCACGGCGTGATTTAATTTTTCGGATCATTTCCTTCCCTGATAGGTTAAAGACTTCCGGTGGCAATTGGCCTATCGCATTTTCAATTACCTCATCAGTAAGTGAAGCTTGTAATTCCACAACTGCTTTTTTCCAATCATCAAGTGAAATCTCATTCAACAATCTGCTATCGAGATTGCGAGCTGGGAAATTAAAAGACTTAGCATTTCTGATTTTGCCCTTAAAGGATTGCAAATGCCTCAAATCCGCCATAGCCAATAAAAATCCGAGAAGGACTCCATCAAACTTCGTATATGCCTGATCGCGATCTCTTGGGATGGGTTTATAGATATTTTTCTTGCCATCTTCAATTAATGCCCAGCGCCATTGATCTTCGTGCCTGCCCCAGTCTCCAATGATCATATCAAATAACCTTGATCTTACATATAGCTGCTGATCAACTGAATTATCATTGTCTTCTCTAATGTTTTCAAGCAACTTTTCGGTTCCAATGATTTTTTTAGAATTGGCGAAATTGGGAGCCTCCTCCCAATTTTCATCGGGTCTTTGTTCAAGAAGGTAGAGTTGATTTCCAAATTCTGCATTGAAACTATCAAGTGCGGGTTGTCTTGGAACAAATCCAATTTTCGGCCAGGTATGAAGAATTTTTGCTGCTTCGGCCATCGGCGCAATCGTAATTGCCGAATAGGGATGAGCTATTGTTACCTGGTCATTGAGAATATTTTCAATAAAAGTATTCTGGTAAATCTCAGGAAGAGCTTTTCCAAAAGATTTGTCGATGCTTCGGATCACATACTCCTTACCGTTTGAATCACGTAACCTCAAGGTTTTACTCTGCCTTCCTCCACCTGCCTGGTATGGTTTCAATCCACCGGCAATGGTATCCAAGTACAGCATTGGGATCCGAACCGACCTACCCCATTCCTTGCGATAATGTGAACCCCAGAGCCATCTGTGAAAAAAGCTACGCTGATACTGTGGTCCTGCCTTGACATTGATAGATAATGGTTCAGGTGTTACCTTATTGGAGCTGTCCTGAGCCAAGATGTTTATAGGAAACAGGGCTGTAAGAAGAAGGTATTTTAAACCAGTCGAGCCTCTAAATGAGGAAATATTTTTAAAGCTTTTGAACATTCTAAGGGGATATGATATCTAGAGGGAAAAAACTCTGCCATGGATCATATCAACGCATTAACGATAAACAATACACAGTTTGGGCATGGATTAACACAAGATTTACTGTTATGCTTATAAAATCGATAAATAAAATTTTGAAGTAATTACGAAATGTTCGTAGATTTACGAAAACTTCGTAGAAATGGAAAAATTATCCCCTCAGGAAGAACAGGCAATGATTGTTATCTGGCAGGTGGGAGAGGGAAATGTAAAGTCCTTCCTGGAACTAATCAAGGATACAGTTCCTTATACAACGCTGGCTTCAACTGTCCGGAACCTTGAGAAAAAAGGATATGTCGAAAGCAGGCTTGTAGGGAATCAATACCTCTATCGGCCAGTTGTAACCGAAGAAGAGTATAAAAGGACATTCATGAATGGAGTGGTCAAAAATTATTTTTCTAACTCTTATAAAGACCTGGTCAATTTTTTCGTCGAACAAAAGAAATTAAGCCCTGAAGAATTAAAGGAAATTATCAGGATGATTGAAAAAGGATAGTCCGTTACTGAATTCTTTTAGTTACAAAACTTCTTAATCTTTTCGAAATGCAACTTTTGGAATATTTGATCAAGGTCTTTTTTAGCCTGGCGGTTGTTTACCTGTTCTATGCAGTATTCCTTAGAAGACTGACTTTCCATAATTGCAAGAGATGGTATTTACTCATTTATGCCCATAGTGCACTACTGATTCCATTTATAAATATTTCTCCACTTATTGAAGAGAATGACTGGAAAACTTCTTCCCTGGTGCAGTATATACCGATTGTTCAGTCGTTTGTAAAAAGCCAGGGAATAGAACCGGTAACCAGATCGTTGGATGCCTGGGATTGGACTTTGATTGTTTTGATTGCGGGCACAATGATCATGTTAATAAGACTGTTGATACAATACTTCTCCTATTTGAAAGTGAAAAGAAATGCCACCGTTTTGCTGGATGAAAATATCAGGATTTACCAGGTGAACCAGGTGATCATCCCATTTTCAATTGGTAATTCAATTTTCATAAATAAGAATCTCCATGAAGAGGATGAATTAAAGGAAGTCATAAGACATGAATTCATTCACATAAAACAAAAGCATGGAATTGACATTTTGCTGGGAGAGATCCTGATCATTCTAAACTGGTACAATCCATTTGCATGGCTTATCAGGAGATCGATCCGGGATAATCTGGAATTCATTGCAGATAATGAAGTCCTTGGTTCTGGCATAGATAAAAGGCAGTATCAATACCTTCTTTTGAAGGTGGTAGGAATTTCAAAATTCAGTATAGCCAACCAGTTCAATTTTTCGTCATTAAAAAAACGCATAGCCATGATGAACAAAAACAAAAGCGCAAGAGCTCATTTATTAAAATTTGTGCTCCTCCTTCCATTAATGCTAATAGTATTGCTGGCCTTTAGGAAAGCTAATAATTCAGATAATGTTCAGGTCAGGAATAAACCCTTCCAGGTGACAAATGAGTTTGATTCTATTCCGGGATCTGTGGATGTTGTAAAGCCTGTAGGACCAGCCAAAAAAGTTTTGCCAGCCAATGTCAAAAAAATCCATGTCACTGATGATCTGGCAATTGTTTCGCTGGAAAACGGGGAAACTGAACGTTTCGATCTCAAGAAGGAAACAGAAAAGATTGCCTTTGAGAAAAAGTATGGAAACCTTGTACCTCAACCACCAGTTCCACCTAAGCCAACTTCCCCAGATATCATCTCGTTACCCGAAGGTGTAAAGAGAATGGAGATCAATTTGGAAAAGGCCATTGTCGAATTAAAAAATGGTGAGACCGAGACTTTTAATCTCATAAATAAATCAGAAAGAGCAGCGTTTGAAAATAAATATGGAAAAATAAGCCCACCTAATCCTCCGAACCCTCCTTCTGTTCCGCATAAACCCACGGCGCCAACGAAGGACACAAGAACATCTCAGGTGAATATTGGGAGTGATATTCATATTGTAGATGAGCGGGGAGCTGACCTTGCACCAATAGTTGAGGTATCCAACAATAAAGATGATGTAAAGATAAATCTGGGTGATGATGTTGTATCTGCTGTTGAAGTATCAAACAAAAAGGATGATGTGAAAGTGAATGTGAGTACCGATGTAGTATCGATTCCAAAAAACGGAACTGTTGTGCTGGTCATTACCTCTACTTTAACAAGAACTGAACTTGATAAGCTGAAGATAAATCTTGAACAGAAGGGAATCAATTTCCAGATAAAGAACATCAATTATAATGATTCGAAAATAACTTCCATTGAAGCCATAATTAGTAAAGGCAATTCCAAATCAACTTTCAGTGTTACTGATTTTACTACAATCGTAGTTACTGAATATGAAAATGATAATGGAAAACCGGGATTTATGGTTAATATAAAAGAGTCGAAGTAAATTTCGGGTTTTCGGAAATTTTACCGCAAACCTGCTGCTCGACGCAGTCAGGCAGGGAAACAAAGACGCAAAGCAACGCAAAGAACATTGCGAAACCTTGCGTCTTTGTTCCTTTGGGGATAATAGTTCAATCACTCACGACTTACGATTGACGATTCACGTCATAGGGTTTTTCCTTAGCTTTGCCGCCGCTCTAACAAATTCAAAAAAGTTAAGTGTATGGCAACAACATCAGATATAAGTCGCGGCATGATATTGAAGCTGGAGGGAAGCCTTTATACCGTGGTCGAATTCGGGGAAAACAAGACAGCTCGTGCAGCTGCAAAAGTTTGGGCAAGGTTAAAAGGGCTTGATAACAACCGGACAATTGAGAAAACCTGGAATAGTGGAGAAAACATTTTTCCGGTACGTGTAGAAAGAAAGAATTATCAGTTTTTGTATAAAGACGATACCGGGTTCAATTTTATGGACAACGAAACCTTTGAGCAAATTGCTGTTCAGGAGCCCATGATAGATGCTCCGCAATTTCTCAAGGAAGGTCAGGAAGTTGGAGTGCTGGTTAACACTGAAACCGAGCAGGTAATGGGAGTAGAGTTGCCGGACAAGATTGTTATCAAGGTTACTTATAGTGAACCTGGAGTAAGAGGCGATACAGCAACCCGCACCCTCAAGCCCGCTACCGTTGAAACTGGTGGAACAGTAATGGTCCCTTTATTTGTAAATGAAGGAGAATTAATTCGTGTAAATACCAAGACTGGAGAATATGTAGAAAGGGTGAAGGAGTGACAATATAAGTCGTTCAATTCGTAAGTCGTGAAACGTGAGTCGTGAGGAATAACTCGAAACCCCAAACCCGAAACTCGAAAGTCCTTCAGTTTCATCCCAGTTCCCGATTTTCTTTTATCTTAGCCGCCGCTGTTTAACCATCCTGCAAGTTCATGATGCACGCTTACCCGAAAAAGCAGAATTGATCAAGCAGGCAAAACCCAAAAACAAATGGCAATGGATTTTAAACAAATTCAGGAGTTGATCCGTCTGATCAACAAATCCAACATCGGGGAATTGATTATAGAAGAGAAAGGATTTCACCTAACCATCAAGCAAAAACTGGAGCCTGCTCAAAATATAATTACTAATGCTTCTCCACAGGTAACAAGTCATGTTGCAACACATGCTGTTCAACCTGTTACATCTAATCAAGCGACTTCCGGGATAACTGCAGCTCCCGACGAAAAATCAAAGCTGGCAGAACTTGCAGCGGTCAATACAATCACCATCAAAAGCCCTATGATCGGGACATTCTATCGCTCTGCTTCACCAGGCAAACCGCCCTTTGTTGAAGTTGGCAGTGAGATAGAGCCAGGTAAAGTAGTCTGCATCATTGAGGCAATGAAACTTTTCAACGAAATTGAAAGTGAAGTGAAGGGGAGAATTGTGAAGATCCTTGCAGAAGAGGCTTCTCCTGTGGAGTATGACCAACCATTGTTCTTAGTTGAGCCGATGTAGATCCGGCAGTTCGGGTTTGTGCGCATTTTCCTCTTTACTCCATTGCAGAACATGAATAAGCAGGAAGAATTAATGAATATCAGGCATTTCGAAATTTTCGATCCATTTTCATCGACCGGTATTTTGTCCGATTGCCCGAATGATTATGAAAAATCACAATCGCTTAATAGCACCTTAGCACTATAGAGATGTTCAAAAAAATACTTATCGCAAATCGTGGAGAAATTGCACTAAGGGTTATAAGGACCTGCCGTGAAATGGGAATCAAAACTGTGGCTGTTTATTCCACTGCCGACAAGGATAGTTTACATGTAAGGTTTTCTGACGAAGCAGTGTGCATTGGTAAACCACAGAGCAGTGATTCTTATTTAAATATCCCCCATCTGATGGCTGCTGCGGAAATTACGAATGCAGATGCTATACATCCGGGATATGGATTCCTTGCTGAGAATGCAAGGTTTGCAGAGATCTGCCAGGAACATAATATCAAATTTATTGGTCCCACTCCTGATATGATTCGGGCAATGGGTGATAAGATGACAGCGAAAGAAACGATGATCAAGGCGGGCGTGCCGGTTGTACCTGGTGGAGATAAATTATTGGATAGCGTGGAAGAGTCTAAGTCATTAGCAAAAGATATTGGCTATCCCGTTATCCTCAAGGCCACAGCCGGGGGTGGAGGAAAAGGCATGAGGGTAGTTTGGAGTGAGGGCGAAATGGAAAGAGCTTATAACACCGCCAGGGCGGAAGCTGCAGCGGCTTTTAAGAATGATGGCGTTTATATGGAGAAGTTCGTTGAGGAGCCAAGGCATATTGAAATTCAAATTGCTGGTGACCAATACGGGAGGGTATGTCATTTAAGTGAGCGAGACTGTTCTATCCAGAGACGCCATCAAAAACTGGTGGAAGAATCTCCTTCACCATTCATGACTCCGGAACTCCGGGAAAAAATGGGAGCTGCCGCAATCAAGGCCGCTTCTGCAATCAATTATGAAAGCGTGGGCACAATTGAATTCCTGGTTGATAAGCACAGGAATTTTTATTTTATGGAGATGAACACGCGTATTCAGGTTGAGCATTGCGTTACTGAAGAAGTGGTGAACTATGACCTGATCAAAGAACAGATCAAGATCGCGATGGGGGAATCAATAAGCGGAGCAAATTATGAACCCGAGATGCACGCTATTGAATGCAGGATCAATGCAGAAGATCCTTACAATGATTTTCGACCCAGCCCGGGAAAAATAACTGTATTGCACCAGCCTGGAGGCCATGGAATCAGGATAGACAGCCATGCATACGCAGGATACACTATTCCACCATACTACGATTCAATGATTGGAAAGATCATTGCTGTTGCAAGAACCAGGGAAGAAGCAATTCAAACCATGCACCGGGCTCTTAGCGAATATGTAATTGAAGGAGTAAAGACTACAATTCCTTTCCATCTTCAGTTGATGAATGATGAAAACTTTAAGAAAGGAGACTTCAATACTAAGTTTCTGGAAACATTTAAACTGGTTTAATTCTTTACCGCCAAGGCCAAGACGCTAAGTTTTGCAAAGACCCTTGGCGTAACCTTGCGTCCCTCGCGTCTTTGCGGTTAAACTCCCCTCACACTTTAATACTCACATTAAACCATTCGCCATCATAAGAGGAATTGTATTTATTATAGAAATTGATTGCTGGTTCATTCCATTTCAACACCTGCCAGATAATTGCATTCCATCCTTTTTTCTTTGCCTCCTCGATCAGTCTTTCAAATAACAATGCTCCAATTCCTTTTCCCCGATAATCATTGGTTACAAGAATATCTTCAAGATACATTCGCTGTCCCTTCCAGGTGGAATAACGAACATAGTAGAGAGCAAATCCAACAATTTTATCATCTACCTCTGCAACGAATGCCCACCAAACGGGATTCTTTCCAAATCCACTTTCCTGAAAATGTTCAAGGGAAACCGTTACCTCTTCAGGTGCTCTTTCATATTCCGCCAGCTCCTGGATTAATTCCAGCAATCTTGGACAATCATCCTTAACTGCCCTCCTTAGTTTGGTATCCATTATTTTAATGTAAAATTCAAAATGTAAAAAGTAAAATAAAGAGTTTAGATGTAAAATCATCAAATTTCAAAAGCTCTTCGTAAAAATTCGTGTTTCAAAAATGTAAAATGAAAAATAATTGCAGAGCATAAAACCTGTATAGGTATTGATAACAATTCTCCACTTTGCGTCTTTGCTAACTTTGCATCTTTGCGAGAAATAGCTAATCTATTTTCAGTTCTCTATCGCTATCGGCGATAACCGGGGCCTTTAATGAATCTTCCGGGACGCTTGTTAGTATGCTCACCATCCTTCAAAACCTGGACACCATTTACAAATACATGTAATACACCGGTGGAAAATTGATGAGGTTTATCATATGATGCGTGATCTTTAATTATAAGTGGATCAAAGATCACGATGTCCGCAAAATAACCCATCTTGAGTGCACCTCTTTTCTTAAGGCCTAGATTTTCTGCTGGAAGAGCTGATAATTTTCTAACAGCGGCAGCAAGAGGAATTAATTTTTCATCCCTTGAATACTGACCCAGAACTCTTGCAAAATTTCCATACGCTCTTGGATGTGGATTTGCTTTTAAAAAAACCCCTTCGGGAGAATAGGATCCTTCATCACTATCAAAACTCACCCATGGAAGCATGAGTTGCTTTTTTACATTTTTTTCGTCCATGAGGAAATACGCCACATCAATCCTGCTACTATCTTGAACTATCAGATCCATTGCAGTTTCTTCAGGACTTTTGCCCCTGATCTTCGCAATTTCTGCAAGGTTTTTCCCGATATATTTTCTCAATGAATCTCTCCGGAATCCAAGGATCAAAACCTTTTCAGCCCCTCCTGCTCCATAGTATAAATTTTCCCAATCCGCGGCATTGGTATTCATTGCCAGTGCCATCTTTGATCTGATATTTGGATCTTGCAATCTTTTCCATAGGTTCCCAAACCCACCATCCTGCAGGGAAGGAGGAAAGGAGGCTGTAAGTCCAGTTGCTCCGGCTGTGTAAGTGTACATGTCTGCCGAGATCTTCAAACCTTCTTTTCTTGCTCGTTCTATCCTCTTGATCACGCTGTCCATCTTTGACCAATTATTTTTTCCTGCTGCTTTGAGATGATATATTTCCGCAGGGACATTCGCTTCTCTGGCTATTGTGATCAATTCTTCCACTGCTTCATGTATTTTGTTTCCTTCACTCCTGAGATGTGAAATGTAGGAGCCGCCATATGTTGAAGCAACCTTACATAATTCAATTAGCTCTGGTGTCTTTGCAAAAAAAGCAGGCGGATAAATCAATGATGAACCGATACCCAATGCGCCTTCCTCCATCGAGTGTCTGACAATTGCGCGCATTGAATCCAATTGTGCCGGGTTGGGATCAATATTTGCTTCGCCCAAAATATTCATGCGAACTGTGGTGGCGCCAAGAAATGAGGCGATGTTGCATGAAACTCCTTTTGTTTCAAGCATTGTCATGTATTCACCTAATGAATTCCAGTTTACGGGGTAGCGAATGAGGACCTGATCCATTTCCCGTTCCTTCTTCATCTTTTCATTCAGGGGTCCCATGCTGATCCCTTCACCAAATATTTCAAGAGTTACTCCCTGTCTTATATCGCTCTGCGATCTTCCATCTTGAATCAAAGTTTCTGTAGCCCAGCTAAGCATATTGATGAACCCCGGAGCAATCGCTAAACCTTTAGCATCTATTTCGGTTTCTGCCCTGGCATTAGAAATCTTACCTATAAAAGCAATCGTATCATTATTAATTCCAACATCAGCCAAAAAAGGTTCTCCACCAGATCCATCATAGATTGATCCGTTCCTTATGATCACGTCAAACCTCTTCTCTTCTGCACAGGAAGAGATTACAATAAGAAATAAGAAGAAAATTGAAATCCGCATTTTGTGTATTTAATCAACGATGAAAAGCCTGCAGCCATTTTTTGTAGAAGTTCGATGAGCATCCATATCATCCCCCACCTGGTATGTCATTCCTTCTTTCAGACTGAATTTTCTGCCGTCCTTCAATTCTGTTTCCATTTCACCTGATATGCAATAAATAAAATGACCTTTATTGCACCAATGGTCTGCTTTATATTCCGGTGAATATTCAACCATTCTTACCCGGACAGTTCCAAACATCAAGGTTTTCCAAAGGGCGTATCCGGTTTCCCCGGGATGAGGTACTTGTGCTACGTCCTCCCATTGAGTAAGTTGAAATGGAATGCCTTCTATTTTCACACTTATTTTTTTCTTGAGGCTCTGAAAGTTCCATTCGGTTGAATAGCATACAAGCCAATAACTTCTTTCTTGTCATTAAATTCAAACCTGGCGGAATAACCTTCGAGTCCCTTCAGATTAAATTCATCTGTCTTAATTGGTATCAACTCATATTCAGGCTGGCCTGCTACATTCATTACCAAGGTCTTTTCACCTTTTATGGAGATACTTATACTAAGTCCTGCAATTTCATATTCACCCACATATGGCATTAGCTGATTCCTGGATACATCTATTGTACTAATAACTTTCTTAAATTCTATATCCTTGACACCTCCTTCGAGCGGAACACTTAATTTTTCAATCTCCCCTCTTCCGTCAAGCTGAAAGGAAAACTTAAGAGGTGGAAGGTCTTCATCAAAGCTGACTGCATTGAATTGATCATAATGAAAATGTTTCAGATTCATTTTGAAAGCGTTAAACTTTGCGATCAAACTATCTTTTTGATATGCAATTTCTATCTCTCCATAACCCTCATTTGAATAGACACCTTTATAGTCGGCCAGAGGATGCGAAGGTTTCGTATTGAACTTTCTTCCAATGCTATCTGAATTAGGAACTGATCTTGATGCTTCCAATGCTTTCTTATCTCTCTCAAGCAAATAATTCCTCCAATTCCTGTAAGGAAGTTTAAGCATTCGATCTGCAATGAAATTCCGGACTGCAGAACCGGGACCGCCCTGATCACAGACCACGAAAATTCCAATGCTGTCGGAAGGAAAAAAACAAGTGGTAGTAATAAATCCATCTATTCCTCCACTATGCTCAACGCGGTAATGGCCACGGTAACTACTGATTCCCCAGCCCAGCCCATAACCACCTCCATGTATATCGGAATTTTCAGGCCCCGGTGTGCCTCCACCAGTCGCCATTTGAACCGAGATTGCCTGGCTAACGAATGATGGCGGAATAATTTCTTTCCCTGCAAATTTCCCATTATTAATCCAGGTGATCAACCAATTGGCCATATCCTTAGCTGAGCTATTTATAGAACCTGCGGGGCCAACAGCGTCAATATTTCTATACGGGATCGTTGTGATAATAGAATCACTTTTCAAAGAAAATGCGAGCGATGCATCCTCATTTTTTTCTAGTTCTGATATCGATACCACGGTTCTGTTCATCCCGAGTGGTTGAAAGATCCTTTCTCTGATATTCTGCTCCCAACTTTTCCCGGTCACTTTTTCTATCACCAGGCCCTGTGCCATGAACATGAAATTATTGTATTGATATTTTTCTCTCAATTCTGCTGAGGGTTCCAAATATTGAATTCTCTTGAGCAATTCAGCACGGGTGGCAGGAGAACCATACCATGAAAGATCATGCCTCGGCAAACCAGTACGATGAGTCATCATATCCCTCAAGGTCACATGGTCGTTTAGATAATCATTGAAGAATTTTAATTCAGGAAGATAGGTGCGAACAGGCTTATCCAGGTTAACCTTTCCTTCCTTTTCCAGCATTCCAAGAATTGATGCTGTGAAGGCCTTGGTGCAGGATCCAATCGCAAAGAGAGTATTTTCTGTGACTGGTAATTTTTTCTCAAGGTTTCTGAATCCAAAACCACCGGTGAAAACTATTTTATTTTTTTCAACCACTGCTATCGTAATGCCTGGCGCCTTCCAATCTTTCAAAACCTTATTGACAAATGTATCAAGTCCGGTCAGGCGTTTGTCAATTTGCGCGATGCAAATTCCTGCCGAAAATAAAATCATGCTGAGAGTGAAAAATAATTTTCTCATAAGCGACAATTCTGTTTAGCAATGAAAATTTGAGGGTTTGAAAGTTAGGGAATTTTACTGCAAAGAAACAAGGCTCAAGGTTTCGCAAAGACCCTTGCGAACCTTTGCGTCCTGGCGCCTTGGCGGTTAATCTTACTCACACTAATCTCTTTAACGCCTGTTCCAAATCACCAACGATGTCAATTGCATTTTCAATTCCAACACTCATTCTGATCAATCCGTCGGTAATGCCATATTTTTCCCGTTGATCTTTTGGAACACTAAAATGAGTCATGGATGCGGGATGACAGAGTAAGCTTTCACAGGTTCCAAGTGAAACTGTACGCAGACAGAGTTTGAGGTTGTCCATACACTTGATGCCTGCATCTAATCCCCCTTTCAATTCAAAACTTAGCATTGCCCCAGGATGTCGCATTTGTTTCATGGCCACATAGTGATCAGGATGGGAAGCGAGTCCCGTGTAATTCACCTTCATTACTGCGGGATGGCTTTCCAGGAAATTTGCAACTTCCATTGCGTTATGGCAATGTCGTTCCATTCTTAGCTCCAATGTTTTCATGCCATTCACAAGAACAAAAGCATCGAAAGGATTTGCATTGCTTCCAAGTATCCTTTGGAATTTTGTAGCTTCTTCTTTCATAAAAGAAACATCTCTTCCAACTAAGACTCCGCCGATTGCTGTTCCATGACCATTCAGAAATTTTGTAGTTGAATGCATGATGAAATCAACTCCATGCCTGAATGGTTGTTGCAAATATGGAGTTGCAAACGTATTATCACATCCAATCTTCTTTCCGTACTTCTTGGCAAGGTTGGAAAGTTCTTCAATGTCAACGCATTTTAGTGTTGGATTTGCAGGAGTTTCAATGTAGATAAATCCAATCTCTTTATGTTTCTTCAGCGCATCCTCTGCTTTTGAAAGATCACGCAGGTCTATGATGATCGATTCGATCCCCAGACCTGGAAGGATCTTATCACAAAGTTCATTTGTGCCGGCATAGAGTGAAAAATGTGTCAGGATCTTTTGGCCTGCTTTTAGATTACTTAGCAGCATTGTAGTTACCGCTGCCATTCCCGAAGAATGCAAAATTGCTCTGGCTACCATTGGTTTCCCGGCATCCAGCAGTCCAAAAGTTTCGAGGGAAGTTATTTTCTCTTCCGCTTCTGTCATTGTGGGATTTCCCCACCGGGAATAGATGTATCCTTCTTCCTGGCCACTGAATCTTTCTCATTCCCTGTTCGGCCGTGTCATAAACATAAGTGCTGCTTGCGTAGATGGGAGTAATATGAGCATAATTGGGATCATGACGATGACCACCATGAACTGCAACTGAACTAAATCCTGTGGGTGGAAAATTATTGTCTGACATGTTTTGGTTTATTTGTTAATTCGCTCAGGCTTACCTGATCAAATGTAAATTGATTTTCATGAAGACCTTTCTGCAGCAACTTGCTGCATATAACACATGGGCAAACCAAAAACTGGCTGAGGTAATCCTGGGTCTTACTGATGATCTACACAAAAAAGAGATCGTAAGCAGTTTTATAAATCTACACCTCACGATTTTGCACATGTGGGACGCTGAATATGTTTGGTGGCAGAGATTAAAGCTCCAGGAAAACATAGTTGCTCCCAGCGCAAATTTCAAGGGTGATACAAAAGAATTAATTCAAAATCTTTTACAGCAAAACAAACAGTGGGAAGACTGGATCAATAATTCATCCGAGATGGTGCTGGAGCATGTTGTGAAATATCATAATACAAAGCGAGAGCCTTTCAAGCAACCCACTTACCATATTCTTCAGCATGTTTTCAATCATGGAACATATCATCGTGGGCAGCTCGTTACTATACTGCGCCAACTAGGCCAAACCAAAATTCCACAAACGGATTTTATAGTTTGGAGCAGGAAGAAAATTTGAAAATTTGAGAATTTGAAAATGGAGGAATCAGGTTCTAACTTGAAAAATTTATTTGTACAATCCTAAAAGGTTCATACCCCTTTCATTTTCAAATTTGCACATCTTCAAATTTTCAAATTCACATCCATTTCACCAAGGTCGCTCCCCAGGTAAATCCACCGCCGAATGCGGCCAGTACAATCAGGTCACCTTTTTTTAGCTGTGAGTCCCACTCCCATAAACAAAGAGGAATAGTTGCAGCCGTGGTATTGCCGAAACGTTCGATGTTCAACATTACCTTATCATGTGAAAGTCCCATTCTGTTAGCAGTCGCGTCAATAATTCTTTTGTTTGCCTGATGTGGTACGAGCCAGGCAATGTCATCACCGGTAAGATTATTTTTCTCAAGCAATTCAGCACTTACATCTGCCATTCCCTTCACGGCAAACTTGAATACTGGTTGTCCTTCCTGGTAAATGAAGTGTTCCTTGGCGGCGACTGTCTCAGCAGAAGAGGGTTTTACAGAACCTCCGGCTTTCATGTGCAGATAACAAGCTCCGCTTCCATCACTTCGCAGGATACTATCCAGCACTCCAAATCCTTCATAATTAGGTTCAAGCAATACTGCCGCGGCCCCATCTCCGAAAAGGACGCATGTAGTGCGATCACTATAATCAACAATTGCGCTCATTTTGTCGGCACCAATAACCACCACTTTTTTGTACCGCCCACTCTCAATGAAAGCGGCTCCAGTTGTTAGACCATAAAGAAAACCTGAACAAGCAGCCTCGAGGTCAAATCCAAAGGCATTCTTTGCCCCAATCTTGTCCCCTACGAGGTTAGCGGTTGCAGGAAACATCATGTCCGGGGTAACTGTAGCACATATAAGGCAATCGATTTCTAATGGATCGATCCCTCTTTTTCGGCAAAGGTCCAGAACTGCAGGAGCAGCAAGATCGGACGTGCCTTTTCCTTCGCCTTTGAGAATCCTTCTTTCCGAAATTCCTGTCCTTGTGCGAATCCACTCGTCATTGGTATCCACCATTTTCTCGAGATCTGCATTGGTGAGCTTGTCTTCAGGAACGAATCCTCCTACGGCGGTAATGGCGGCAGTTATCTTTTGGGGCATTGGCGATTGTTGATTCAAAAAAAGTGGGTAAAAGTACGGGGAATTAGTTGAATTCCAGGTTTGAGGAATTACGCACGAGTTCTTGAAAATGTAAAGAAGCGTTCTGAACAATGCCTTAAGCATTTATTTCCGAATAATGCTCTTTTCATCACATCAACTAATCATGCAATCAGCTATTTTCGCAGCCATGTTTGCGTTTTTGAAAGGGGAGTTTATCCTGAAATCTCCTGCCATCGTGCAGGTTGATGTACATGGAGTGGGTTACGAAGTTCAGATCAGCCTGAATACTTACGTCAGGATCCAAAATCTTGAGAGGGGAGTACTTCTTACTCATCTCCACCTTCAGGAAGATAAGCATACCCTTTACGGCTTTTTTGAACCTTCTGAGAAAGAGATGTTTTTGCAACTCCTGAGTGTGTCCGGAGTGGGAGCAGCAACCGCTAGAATGATGCTGTCTTCGATGAAACCTGAAGAGATCATCAAGGCCATTTTGCAAGCAAATACCAAGGCTCTGGAATCAATAAAAGGGATAGGTAAAAAATCGGCAGAAAGGATCATCCTGGAATTGAAAGATAAGGTGGGAAGAATAGGCCAGGAATCAAATATTTCCCCCTTGAAAAACAATTCTTTGGAACAGGATGCGTTAAATGCCTTGATCGCTTTAGGCATCGCTAGAAATACCGGTGAACAGGTGGTCAAAAAGGTCCTGAACGCCGAACCTGATCTCAAGGTTGAAGATATCATCAAAAAAGCACTTAAATCACTCTAACTATCGACAGGATTTTTACCTAACCAACTTCCTCGCAAAGTTTTGACCTGTACAATTAGATTCTTTGTTCCGGTTTTGCTTACCGCTCTAACTGCTTTGATCTCATCCAATATGCAAGGTGCGGGAATTCCTTTCCAGGGAGGCGATACGCTTAAGTATCCAATCCAGGATAGAAGGGGAGACAGGCTTACTTACCCTAATAAGAACCCATTTGATCTTAAGAATCCTTCCAATATCACAGATTCAATTGAGTATGATCCTAAAACCAGGCAATACTTCATTGTTGAAAAGATCGGAAACAAGTACTACCGAACTCCAACATTTCTGACTTTCGAAGAATTTCAAAGAATCCAGGCCAGGAAGGCTGAAGTAGAATATTTCCAGAAGAGAGCAAACATTCTAAGTGGACTGAATAAGAAAATGGTTCGGCCAAAATTGCAATGGCATAATAACCTCGTGAACCGAATCTTTGGAGCCGGGCCCGATGGGCTTCCAAAAGTTGAGATCAGGCCCCAGGGAAATATCGATATCCTTGCGGGTTATCAAGGACAGAACATCAAAAATCCAGTACTTCCTGAAAGAGCCAGAAGAACTGGAGGGTTCGATTTTGATATGAATGCCAACCTAAGCGTGATTGGCAATATCGGCGATAAATTAAAACTCCCCATCAACTACAATACTCTAGCCACTTTTGATTTTGAAAACCAGTTGAAACTGGATTACAATGGCAGGGATGATGAGATCATAAAACGAATTGAAGCCGGTAATGTAGCTTTTTCATCCAAGGGATCTTTGATCCCTGGAGCTCAGTCTCTTTTTGGAATCAAAACCCAATTGCAGTTCGGAAAACTGTTCTTTACTGGAGTTCTTGCTAACCAGCGCGCACAAAAGCAGTCGCAAAGCTATGCTGGAGGTTCTGCTACTGTCGCTTTTGAATTCAGAGCTGATGATTACGAAGAAAATCGACATTTTCTTCTCGCTCAATATTTCCGGAATAACTACAACAATGCAATGAAGAATCTCCCCGTGATTAATTCACCAGTGCAGGTTCTGAGAATGGAAGTTTGGGTTACAAATAGAACAGGAACAACTACCGAAACAAGAGACGTGGTTGGGTTAATGGACCTTGGGGAAAATAATCCTTTCAATCCGAGCATCCAGGTAGTAAGACCCTTGCCTGGTGGTTTGCCTGATAATGATGTAAATAATCTATATAGAAATATTATCAACGATCCTGCGAGTCGTAATCCATCATTTGTTACTACAAGATTGGCGGCACTGGGATTGACACCGGTTCAGGATTTCGAGAAAACATTCGCACGAAAGCTTGGACTTAGTGATTTCACCTTTAGTCCGCTTATTGGATATATTTCTTTAAATCAACCATTGCAGCCTGATGAGGTATTGGGCGTAGCATATCAATATAGCTACAATGGAAAGATTTACCAGGTTGGAGAGTTTTCAGAGGATATTCCTCCGGATACTACTGCTGGTAAATCTGGAATTCAAAAAGTTTTATTTCTCAAATTATTGAAGGCTACTTCACAGCGTACCCAACTTCCGATCTGGGATTTGATGATGAAGAATATTTATACCCTTCACACAAGAGATGGAAGTTTTATCTCCAGTATTCAGCCAGCAGATTTTAAGTTGAATATTTTATATGAGGAGCCAAGTCTGGGTCCCAAACGTTATTTACCCGAAGGAGATCTCGCCAAAACGCCCCTGATCACTTTGTTGAATCTGGACAGGTTGAACAGCAGATCTGATCCCATGCCCGATGGCGTATTTGATTACCTCGAGGGATTGACTGTGGTCTCTTCCCAGGCACGAATAATTTTTCCAAAACTCGAACCCTTTGGTCGGGATCTGGATACGGCCTTCACCACAGATCCTACTCTTAGGCAAAAATATTTATACTATCCTCTTTACGATACTATTAAAGAGGTTGCGAAGACATTTGCAAACCTGAACAGATACCTCATCAGCGGGACTGCGAAAGGACAATCAACTTCTGAGATCTCGCTTGGAGCATTCAATGTTCCTCCCGGATCAGTCATTGTAAGTTCGGGCGGCCAGGTGCTGAGAGAGAATTACGACTATACTGTTGATTATAATCTGGGAACGGTACGAATCATTAACCAGGCTATTATTAATTCAGGTATTCCGGTCAATGTACAGTATGAGAATAATGCAGGATTTGGGATTCAGAACAGGAACTTTCTTGGTTTGCGACTGGATTACCTTGCAAAAAATACAATCCAGGGAACAGCTAACGCTTGGAGCATCCCTGGTCAAATTGGGAGAACGTCCATTCTTTACAAAGACCAATTATAATGAAGATCCGATAAGAAATACCATGTATGGTTTGGATTTTAATTATCGGTCTGAATTTCCCAAACTCACCCGCTTACTCAATAAGCTTCCATTTTATTCAAGCAGCGAAATGAGCACCATCAATGCATATGGTGAGGCTGCATTATTGAAACCTGGTCACCCCAAGCAGATCGGAAAAGGAAATGAAGGGCTGATCTTCATCGACGATTTTGAAGGAACAAGAAATTCCATCGACCTCAGATTTCCGATCATTAGCTGGTCAATTGCATCCACTCCTAAGGGAAATGGATTGTTTCCTGAAGCAAATCTGATCGATTCTTTACCATATGGATTCAACAGAGCCAAACTTGCCTGGTATAATATTGAACCTGTTCTGCAAGACAGCCGAAACGCAAATAATCCAGTCAGGGGCTATGATAACTTATTAGATCCATCTGTTCGCCCTGTAAGCGTACAACAGATCTTTCCTAATCGCACACCGGAATTTGGACAGGCACAACTCGTGACCTTCGACATGGCGTATTATCCGAGAGAGAAAGGGCCATATAATTTTCAGGCAAGTGATACAGCTATTGACGCGAATGGAAGATTTAGAAATCCTACAAGCAAATGGGGTGGTATCATGCGTGCGATTGACCAGACGGATTTTGAAACCGGAAATGTTGAGTTCATAGAGTTCTGGGTGCAGGATCCATTCTTAAAAAACCCAACAAGTATAGGGGGACAATTGTATTTCAACCTTGGAAATATTTCAGAAGACATCCTAAGGGATGGAAGAAGATTTTTTGAAAATGGACTGAATACACCAAAGATCCCCGCAGTAATTGACTCTTCATCAGTCTGGGGAAGAGTGCCTGCGAATTCTATTCAGGTCACAAACGCATTCAGCAACGATCCTGAAGACCGGCCGTTCCAGGATGTTGGATTTGATGGATTGACAGATGATGCCGAGAAATCAAAATTTCAGAATTACCTGACACAACTTGCTGCAAGTTTTGGAACCGGATCTGTGGCCTACCAACGCGCAATATTGGACCCTTCTAATGATAATTTCAGAAATTATCGCGATCCTTTATATGATCAGACTCAAACCAAGATCCTTGGAAGATATAAGGACATAAATAATCCGCATGGCAATTCACCGGTAGCATCAAACAACCAGGATTTTGTAACTGCCTTCACACTTTATCCTGATCAGGAAGAATTGAATCGTGACAATACACTCAATGAACTAGAGGAATATTTTCAATATCGCGTTGACTTAAATCCAACTGAATTGCAGGTTGGAAGGAATTTTATAACAGACATCAGGGATTTTGTTCCCAATGGAGGTACAAGAGAGAAATGGTATTTATTTAGAATTCCAATTGCAGAATATGAAAAGAAGATTGGGAATATACCAGACTTCAAATCCATTCGGTTCATCAGGATGTTTCTAACCAACTTCCAGGACTCAGTTGTCCTACGTTTTGCAAAACTTGAACTTGTACGGAATCAATGGAGAAGATTCAGTTTCGAGCTGGACACTACTGGAACATATAAACCGTTGCAGGCAAATTCAGGGGTTGAGTTCAACGTTCTTGCTGTTAATAAAGAAGAAAATAGTTTCCGTAAGCCAATTCCATATGTTGAACCTCCGGGTGTTCTTCGCCAGCAGCAATTAAGCAATAACAATACGCTCCTGTTACAGAATGAACAATCAATGAGCATGCAGATCTGTGGCTTGCAGAAGCAACAAGCCAGGGGCGTATTCAAAACCTTGAATCTTGATCTGAGGCAGTATGGAAAATTGCAGATGTTTATTCATGCAGAAAGAGTTCAGTCAGGTCCGCTTTTGAGTGATGACGATTTGAATGCTGTGATAAGGATCGGGAATGATTTCATCAATAATTATTATGAGATCAAGATCCCTCTCAAACTCACTGCCTTTGGAACATCGAAGGACACTGAGATTTGGCCATCTGCCAATGAACTGGAACTCAGCATGGATGACCTAATCAAGTTAAAGATCAGAAGGAATAACCTTCCCGGAAATGATCCAAGACGCACCGGCTATTATACTGAGGCCGCAGGAGCAGGCAAGCAATACGCCATCTACGGAAATCCTAACCTTGGTGAGGTGCGTGCTTTCTTCCTTGGTATTGAAAATGTGGGTGCAGAGAATGCGTGCACGGAAGTCTGGTTTAATGAATTGAGATTATCGCAATTAAATGAAGAAGGTGGATGGGCTGCACTTGCACGGGTTGATTTCAAACTGGCAGGTCTTGGTACTCTATATCTTTCAGGCAATACAAGAAGTATCGGTTTCGGAAATATAGAGCAAAGGATCAATGAACGATCCAGGGAAACTCTTTCGCAATTTGATGCAGCTGCTAATCTTGAACTCGGAAGATTGTTACCTCAACGGGCAGGATTGTCAATTCCATTTTATGCTGGAATTACGCAAATGACCAGCACACCTCAATATGATCCATATGATCTGGATATTAAACTAAAAGATAAAATAAGATCTGCGGCAGGGAATGCAAGAGACTCTATCAGGAACGATGCTGTTGATATCACCACCATCAAAACTTTTAATTTTACGAATGTAAAAAAGGTGAATATCTCAGGAAAGAAGCAGCATATCTGGAGTCCGGAAAATATTGACCTGACCTATTCATACACTAAACAGGAACATCGCAATCCACTTATTGAATCTGATGAAAGGATAACACATAAGGCAGGTGTTGGATATAATTATACTTCCACACCAAGATATTGGGAACCACTTAAGAAGTTAGTCCGATCTAAATCTCCATGGCTTGCATTGATTAAGGACGTCAATTTTAATCCGGTACCATCCTTGCTTGGATTTAGAGCAGACCTTAACAGGCAATTCGGTGCGTTCAGACCAAAGAACGTTGGAGGGTTTAAAGGAGGATTGCCGGAAACATTTGATAAGTATTTTACGTTTGACAGGTTGTATAATGTCAGATGGGATCTCACGCGCTCAATAAATTTTGATTACACTGCCATCAATCGGGCATGGGTAGACGAAGACAGTGGTAGACTTGATAAGGTTGAGAAAGAAAGGATGTGGAATAATTTCTGGCGTGGTGGAAGGAATGTGTCTTTCAATCAAAAAGCAACAGCATCATATGTATTGCCAACTAATAAATTGCCTCTGATAGATTGGACCACAATTAGAGTTGGATATACTGCAACGTTTAATTGGATCGCTGCTTCACTTGTAGCGAAGAATCTTGGAAATACTTTACAAAATGGTCAGGATAAGAATGTAACTGCCGAGTTGGATTTTGCAAGGTTATATACCAAATCCAGATGGCTTAGGGCTCTTGAATCAGATGCAACACCGGGAACCCAAAATCCACCGCCACCGAAACCAGATACTGCAACAACAGGGAAAAAGAAACGTGATCCCAATGCTCCTCTGGAACTTGGAGGTGCCGCAAAATTCTTTGGGCGGATTCTTACTTCAATAAAGCGAATGAGCCTGAATTATTCTGAAAATGCCAATACTACGATCTATGGATATACAGATAGTACTCAGCATATAGGAATGAATTTCAGAACTGGCGCTCCAGGTCTTGGATTTATTTTGGGACATCAGCCAGACACAAATGATATAAATCGATTTGCGGAAAAAGGCTGGCTGACAAGAGACTCAACATTCAATTATCAGAACAGGCAGGACTATGTTCAAAAGCTTAGCCTCACTGCACAATTGCAGCCAATAAGAGATCTAACAATTGATATCAATCTTGACAAATCATTTGGTAAATCATATAGTGAACTTTACAAGGATACCACCGGGCATTCTGGATTTGCGAGGTTGAATCCATATTCAACCGGAAGTTTTAGCATTAGCTTTATTTCTTTCCAAACACTGTTTGATAAATTCCAGGAGAATGAGATCACTGAAACATTCAGAAAATTCCAGGATAACAGGATAATTATTTCCAAGCGCTTGGCTGAGCAAAATCCATATTGGCAGAATCTTCCTGCCAACCAAAAGCTTCAAACTGATGGATTCTACACTGGTTATGGCAAATACGCTCAGGATGTGTTGATCCCTGCCTTTGTTTCTGCCTACACTGATAAGGATCCTAATAGTATTTCATTATTGAAGAATAGTAATCCAACCACAAAATCAAATCCATTCTCAGGCTTTTTACCAAAGCCAAATTGGAGGATAACGTACAATGGACTTACCAGAATTTCAGGTTTGGAAAAGATCTTTACTAATTTTTCAATCAGTCATGCTTATAACAGTACGCTGAGCATGAATAGTTTTAACTCTGATCTTTTGTTCCAGGATCCATTCAGAAGTGGTTATCCAGGATTTATAGATACTATCAGTGGGAATTTCATTCCGTATTTCCTTGTTCCTAATATCACAATCACTGAACAGTTTGCGCCTCTGCTGGACCTGGACATGCAGTTCACCAACCAGTTAAATACCAGAGTTGAATTCAGGAAGTCGCGCACTTTGAGCTTAAGCCTTGTGGATTTCCAATTAAGTGAAAACCGAAGTACAGAATTTACAATTGGTGCAGGCTGGAGAAAGCGAGGATTTCCTTTACCATTCAAGATCAAATTACCAGGCAGACAGGATAAGTCTTCAAAATTGGATAATGATATTCATTTCCAGTTTGACTTCAGCATCAGAGATGATGCAACCTCCAACAGCAGACTTGATCAGGCGGCTACTCTTCCAACAGCAGGGCAGCGTGTGATCACACTTTCACCTTATATCGATTACGTGTTGAGTAATCGCGTTAATATCAAACTTTATTTTGACCAGCGCAGGGTGATACCAAAAGTTTCCAGCTCACCACCAATCACCAATACCAGGGCCGGCCTGCAGATAAGAATTGCATTGGCGCAATAACTAATTTCTTGCCTGCTGCGCAGCAAGCAGGGAAGATTTGAAAATTTGAGAATTTGAGAATGAGGAAAGAAGATTAAAACCTTGCGAACCCTTGCGTCTTAGCGCCTTTGCGGTTGAATTTAGAGGCTCACTATTAGCCGGTTTTCTTAAACAACATCACATATCCGCAAAGCTTTTTCTTTCCCTTGTTTACTTGCACTGGTTTGATCATGTGATATTCAGTGAATCTGGGAACATATTCGAAATTGATAATATTACCATCAATATCGCCCCACATTTTCTTTTCGTAGATGACTTGCTTCTCGCTGTAGTCATACATCCTTACTTCGTAAAGCCTGGAGGTTGGATCGCCGATAAATACAAATCGATATAAAGACCGTTCGGTAAGAGGAACGATGATGGGCATTTCAAATTCGCTTTCCATAGTCATGGATGCTTCCCTGACCAAAGCAAAATTATTATTGGCGAATAATTGCTTTAAACTGTCTATCTGAGATTTATACGAAGAAATATCACAGCTTTGTTGCCTTATTACATCCTGCGAATAGGCAAGGCTGGTAAACAATAGGCTGACGCCCAGGAGGATCTTACATAGGAATTTTTGCATAGTGGCCCTTGAAAGAATTATGGATTCGATCAAAAATAATTAAACAGGTTGATAACGAAAAGCAAATTCACAGAAATATCCCTATTAGTAATTGCTCTAGCTACTTTATAGTAAGATCCCTAAGGGTTTTTTGGAATTGCTTAACGCTTTAATTAAGATGTTCTGTGGAAATAAAAGGAATTAGCCTGGGCAGTACTGGTGAGTACCAGGTCATTTATGCAAACATGTTCAGGGAGTGTTGTGCAATAATATGCCACATCAGCAACATCAGCTGCTGACAAAGGTTGAAATCCCGAGTACACACTTGAGGCAAGCTCAGCGTCTCCTTTGAACCGAACAAGAGAAAATTCAGTTTCTGCCGCTCCGGGATGGATGGTGGTCACTTTAATAGCATGCCGTAATAAATCAATTCGCATTGCCTCTGAAATTGCGCCTACTGCATGCTTCGAGGCACAATAAACATTTCCCTTTTCATAGACTTCCTTCCCAGCAGTTGAACCAATATTGATTATATGTCCTTTCTTATTCTTTATCATGAAAGGCAAGACAGCTTTTGTGACATATAATAATCCCTTCAGGTTGGTATCAATCATTCGTTCCCAATCATCAAGGTTGGCTTCCTCAAAAAAATCCCGTCCTGCAGCCAATCCTGCATTATTTATTAGAATATCAACTGAACTCCAATCAGAAGGTAAATTTTCGAATGTCCTGAACACATCTTCCCTGTTTTGTACATCAAATGGAAGTGGAAGGGCTGCAATATTAAAATGTTGCTGAAGTTCTCTTTGCAGATCATGAAGACGTTCCTGTCTTCTTCCAGTGATGATCACATCATATCCATTGGCTGCAAATTTTTCTGCACATGCTTTTCCAAAGCCGGATGTGGCTCCGGTTATCAAGGCAATCTTAGACATGAGATTTATTTATTGCAAGGTAAGAGTCTGATTATTTATTTTGAGATTTTGAGATTGAGAGATTTTGGGACTTAAGAAGCTTAACCGCAAAGGCGCCAAGACGCAAGGTTTCGCAATGGCATTTTCGAAATTTCATCCCGGAAAATGCGGGACAAATTATCTAATTAATACCATCGTTCCCTTCTTTGCAATTGTTCGTCCCGTAAAATCTATTCCTCTTACTGTCCAAACATAGGTTCCGGAATTCTGTAATTTTCCGGCAAGGGTACCATCCCATCCATAACCGGCGCGGGAAGTGCTAAATACCAATTGCCCCCATCGGTTGTAAATCCGGAAGAATTCAAAAGTAGAAATTCCGACAGGTATAGGACGGAAAAGACTATTTGTTTCCTTGGAAGGAGTAAATGCATTAGGTACAAAAATATCCGGGGCTGTTTTGAAAACTTTCACATTAATAGAGTCGTGCGCGAAACAACCTTCCTGTGTAGACACTTTCAACAAATACCTCATGTTGTCGCTCAAAACTGCAATTGGATTATTGATATCAATTCTATTCAATCCATTGGGAGGCGACCATAGATAGAATTCACCTCCGGAGGCATTCAATTGTAAAGGTTGACCTACCACAACTGCAGTATCCCTTCCTGCAAACGCGAGAATCCTTGGTCGCACAGTAACCGTCACTGTATCGCGGAATGGTTTTGGACAGCCAAGGGTATCTGTTACTGTCAGAACGTAGTTAGTGGTTCTTAATGGGAAAGCAAAAGGGTTGAGTGTGTTTGGATTTTGAAGACTTGATAATGGACTCCACATAAAAGCCGCTGCAATAATCCTTCCTCTCAATACAGCAGTATCCTCAAAGCAGATTGTTGTATCTGCACCAGCATTTGCAAATGGATATGGGATGGTCCTTATAGTAACCTGATCTGTTTCGGTGCATTTACCGATTGTACTGATAACTGTGTAGACTGTATTTCCATTGGGTTTGGCCTTGGGATTGCTTTTGGTCGGATCGTCCAGATCGCCGGGAGGCGACCATAGAAATTTCAATCCGTCTCCTAAAGCCCGTAATGAAACCGAATCCGTGAGGCAAATTGTGCTGTCAGGTTTTGCATCCAGTGTTACAAAATCAACAACCCTCACCTGGATTGAATCTTTATTAATGCAACCTCTATCATTTAATGTGACATGATACTTGGTAGTGGTCTTTGGATAAACAAAAGGATTTGGCGAATTGGGATTGATAATATTATATGAGGGCAACCAGCTGAATGTACCCAACCCTGATGCAAATAATTGCAGGGTATCAATGCTGCAAATGAGTGTGTCCTTGAATGGAAGAGTAATTGGAGGTTTATCGTAAACAATAATTTCTTTCAGAACCGTATCGATACAGCCTTTTGTGCTGCCAACTATGAATTGCACCTGTTTTGTACTTGCGGTGGAATACTTCCAGGATGGATTTCTTAGTTGTGAAGTATCTAGTGAAGTCGTCTCATCTCCAAAATTCCACCTCCATCCTATGACACTGCCATATGTGGTCTTGGTTGTATCAGTAAACTGAAATGGAAATTCCTTGCACGCACCATTATGAACGAATCCAGCATTAAAGTATGGAAACACTTTCATCTCTGTAGTTGCTGAATCGGGACATTCTTCACCCCGGTTAATAACCAATTTTACGTTGTACACACCAGTATCTGGAAAAATATAAACTGGTTCAGAGGATGTTGAAGTATCTGTTGTGATGCCGTTGATTCCAAAGTCCCAATAATATGTATGAATGAGAGATGTATATGGGGCTTCGTTCTTAAATTGAAAATCGAATCCATCGCAGGTAATATAACTTGGGTCTAATAAAGCAGAAGCAAAATCACATCGATCGTCAACCTGAACATTAAAATCTTTTCTGTGCGTGGTTAATCTAACTCCATTCCGCCATTCCGATACACAAACGCAAACTACATAATTGCCTCCTGAAGGTGCAAGGCCCGATATGACACCAGTTGTTGGATTTATAGAAACAGAAGGACCCAGAGGTTGACTGCCTGAATATTGGTTGCCGTACGAAACAAATCCAACAGTGTTTGGTGGCGGAGGATTAGTGATCGTTGGAGGAGCTGATGGGCAGGAATAAGCATCGCAGAATTCATAAGAAAGAGAATCACCATCCAGATCCATTGCGCCGAAATCAAGTTTAAAAGGTCTGTTCTGACATATGAGTACAGTGTCTTTTATACCGAAAAATGGTGAGGAGTTAACTCCAATTCCAACGGTATTGCTTCCATGTATTTCAGTGACATAGGAAGATCCTATTGATTGGTTTGGGCTAAGATTATTGATCCCATCGATTCTGCAACAGCGTTGAAAGATAGCAGAATACCCACCAGATAATTTAGGGAGATCAATTTGTATAGAATATGTTCGGAGTCGATAACAAACAGGTGATGGATTAACGATGCATGGATTCGGTGTGGAAAGATTAATAAAATCATCCCCTGTCAATGGCAAAACAAATGGCGATCCGGCTACTGGAGAATTGTTGCTATTCTGATAAACACCAATAGAAACTTCTTCGTCAAGTTGCGATCCAGAAGCGCCGCATTCAAGAAAAAGGCGTAAGGTGAGAATAAACCGGTCATTTCCATTCACACCCTGGCCGATGTATTCATAGGTAATTTCGCCACCCTTGATATGTCTGCCAAGTACAACATTTGCAATGATCAGCAAAAGAAATATCGGCAGCAGTTTCTTCATAAATAACGGTGGAGCAGGTATTCAGAATACGGATTGATATGCTCCCAGGTTGGTAACTCGTAACCGGTAGTTGAATTTAATTGAAATAGATGATAGTAAGAAGCAACTAATTAAAGCTTAACCGCAAGGACACAAAGGCGCGAGGGACCGCAAGGAATTTCCATTCTCAAATTATCTAATTAATACCATCGTTCCTTTCTTAGTGACGGTCTTGCCAGTATAATCTTTCCCCTGGACCATCCAAACGAAGGTTCCGCTATCCTGCATTTTTCCTGCAATTCTACCATCCCATCCCTGACCAGCTTGCGAGGAACTGAAAACCATTTGGCCCCAGCGATTGTAAACCCTGAAATATTCAAGCTGAGAAATACCAACAGGGATCGGTCGGAAAACTCTGTTCTGACCTTTACCAGGTGTAAAGGCATTTGGGACAAATATATCGGGGTTGGTTTTGAAAACCTTGATATTGATCGTATCATAATCTTCGCAGCCTTCCGGTGTAAAGGCACGAAGAATGTAAGTCATGTTATCACTAAGTGTTGCGACAGGATTGTTGATATCTGATCGATTCAAACCTGCAAGAGGCGACCAGGTATACTGTATCGCACCCGTGGCATTTAGTTGTAAAGGCTGTCCGATCACGATCGATGTATCGTTACCAGCAAATGCAATGATCCTTGGACGAACAGCAACCAGCACGGTATCGAATGCAGGTTTTGGACAACCAGATAAAGAATCGTTCACGCGAAGTACATAGAGTGTTGTGGAAGTTGGAAAAGCTAGCGGATTTAAACTGTTTGCATTGATCAAGGTATTCACAGGAGACCACGAAAAAGAAGTTCCAACCATACTCCCAATTAACTGTGTTGTGTCTTCAAAACAGATCGTGACATCTGTTCCTGCAGCAACACCTGGATAAGGAATTGTTCGCACTACAACTGAATCGTTTGCCTTACATTTTCCTATTTCAGCCAATACGTAATATGTTGTTGTTCCTGTTGGTTTTGCCACAGGGTTTTTCTTATTTGGATTATCCAGCGTTGCGGCCGGGCTCCAGGTAAATTTCAATCCATCACTTGCCGGTCTTAATACTGCTGAATCAGTCAGACAAATTGTAGTATCAACAGGTGGACTCAAGGTTACAAAATCAACAACCCTTACACGAACTGCATCTGTGTTGATACATCCACGATCATTAAGCGTTACATTATAGGTTGTAGTTGTTTTTGGAAATACTGAAGGCGTTGCTGTATTCTCATTGAAGATATTGTAGTTGGGTCCCCAGGAGAAATTTCCATTTCCGATGGCCAGTAATTGCAGGGTATCAACACTACAAATGAGGGTATCCTTGAACGGAAGGTTCAATGGAGGTTTATCAAATATTACAATGTCTTTGAAAACTGTATCAACGCATCCCTTGGTATTACCTACAATAAATCGAACCTGCTTCGTTCCGGTATCGCTGTATTTCCAATTGGGATTTTGCAATCTCGAAGTATCAGTATTGGTTGTTGCATCGCCAAAATTCCATCTCCATCCAGTGACACTTCCAAATCTAGTGGTCGTATTATCAGTGAACTGAAATGGAAGATCCTTACAGGCACCGTTAACACTGAAATCGGGGAAAAATCCAGGATAGACATTTACTCTGGCCGTAGTTGAATCAGGACATTGAAGTCCTCTATTAACCACCAGTTTCATAACAAATACGCCAGTATCCGGATATGTAAAAGTTGGTCGTTCTAGTGTGGAAGTATCAGTAGCAGTTGCATTAACACCAAAGTCCCAATACCATGATTGGACCAATGGGGAGTTTGAAAGATTTTCAAATGAGAGGGTGTATCCATCGCAGGTGATGTAGGATGGTTCCAGTCCTGCACTTGCTACCTGGCAGTTTTCCACCCGCATGATGAAATCTTTTCTATGCTCACTGATCTTAACACCACTTCTCCACTCATCGATACAAACATTGATCACATATTTTCCGGAGGCTGGAGCTACACCCCTGATAACACCAGTTGTAGGATTAATTGTAACTGCATTCCCCAATGGTGAAGCACCTGAATAAGGTCCCACGTAAGAAATAGTAGAATAAGGCGGATCTGATGGAATTATGTTTGATGCATCTGTTGAATTGCCCCGGTTGTAGGCGCTGCAAAAAGAATATGATAAAGAATCACCTGGATCAGGATCAGAAGCGCTGAAGGGAAGAGTGAATTGATTATTTGCACAAATTATTGCAGTGTCTTTCAGGTCAAATACCGGACTTTTATTAGTGCCACTAACTCCCAATGCGTTTGTACCAGGAATATTTGCAACATAGGTGGCGCCATCTCCAAAAAAATTATTTGGGCCAGGAATAGAAAATCCTTGCATGTTAAGAATCCCCTGCGTTCTGCAGCAGGTCTGAAAAGAAATCATATATCCAAATGCTCCCTTTGGAAGATCAACTGTCATTTCAAAGTATCCTACCTGGTAGCAGATATCTGGAAAATTCAGGATACAAGGATAGGCCGAAGCAGTTGCAGACATTGTATTCAACGCAGTCCTGCTAACTGTAGGAGAACTATGAAGTGTGTACCCTGTAGCAGAGGTCTTTCTGAAAATGCCCAGGATCACAGAAGTAGGCATTGCCGCTACATTTGTCCCGGTTGCGTTACAATCCCTGAATAATCTAAGGGTTATTCGGAATTGATCTGAATTTGGTGCTGACCCAGGGCCTAAGTAGCGATAATATATCTCGCCACCAGAAATATGACCGGCTTTGACAAAAAGGGTAAGCAACAAAAAGGGAACAATCCCTAAAACTCTTTTCATTAGTACTTTATAACGAATTTCAGATCACATTATTCTTGACAAAATCCTCCAGAATAAAGCTGGATTCCTCTGGTTCTTCCCACATTCCCATGTGGCCTGAATTGTGAAGGACCTGCACATCAGACAACAATGCCAGCTCTGTTTGCTGCAAGCCCTGTTCGAAAGGTACCGCCGTATCATACTGGCCAAGCGTAAATAGAATTGGTTTTGTGAATTTTTTAAGAACCTCAGTTCTGTCAGGTCGGGCCATCATGGCCTTGTAATAACCCACAAGCGCCTTAGGATCCATATCAGCATATTGACGAATAAGTTTTTGAATCATTTCAGCCTTGCTTAGATGGGATTTTTGCTCGTTCCTATCACCCTGTTTATCTACGGTTTCTTTAGCAAACAAGTTGGGAGTACTTGTTTTTAGAAATTCCTCCACTCCGTTTTTCTTAATGAATTCTATGGCCTTGAGACGATTCTGCTTTTTTTCTTCCGAGTCAGGATATGCCATTGAATGAAAAAGGCCAAATCCTTTCAAGAGATTTGGATATTTTTCTGCAAAGGCAAGGGTGATATAACCACCCATGCTATGCCCGATGATGATGATGCTCTCGATTGACTCAGCTTCAATCACGGCATGAAGGACATCTGCCAGGTTTTCCATGCTGAGGTCTTCTATCAGTTCCGAGTTACCGCTTCCAGGGAGGTCGGGAAGTATTAGCAGGAAGCTTTTTTTCAGGTGGTCCAGTTGCAGGTTCCAGATCTTGTGGTCTTCACCAAATCCATGCACCAACATTACAGGTTTTCCCTCTCCATGAATGAAATAACTAACCCTTTTGTTTTGGTACACCAGATTTTTTTGCATGGAATGATTGTTTGATGATCAGAAAAATATTAAAGAGAGCAAGCACTATGGCCAGTGCTAATGCTCCTCTGAAAATGAAATCGCCATTCAGAGTATAAAAAGTTTTCTTTCCAGAGTTACCGGGAATGTTTCGCTTGATGGCAACTGCCACACCCCAGGGTTGTTCGTCAAAAATGTTTCCTTCGGGATCTATGTAACATGAGATTCCAGTATTTGCAGACCTCACTACCCATGTGCGATTTTCGATCGCTCTGAGTTTTGCATAACTCCTGTGTTGACGAAAGCCCGGAGTTTCACCCCACCAGCCATCATTCGTAATGACGCAAATAATATTTGCTCCGTTTCTAAAAAATTTGGACATGAATTCGCCATAAATGCTCTCGTAACAAATGGCGGGAGCGATCTTATACCTGCTGTTGTCAGCGATCAAGACTGTTCTTTCATTCTGCCTTGCATAACCACCTGTTGTACCACCGAATTGTTCAAACCATTCACCCAGAAAATTTAGAAATGAAGGAAGAGTTTCAACTCCCGGAACCAGCTTCGATTTATGATACAACTGAACTGAATTACTGTCGAAAAGCGATGCAGTATTATATGCTTCGTAATACATTTCGGTTTCACCATATCGCCTTCCATATTTTGATTTATGTTCCTTATCAAAGAATTTAAATCCTTCAATTCCTGACAACAATCGAAGATTCGGATGTTTCCTCAGCAGTTGACGGACAGATTCAAGAAAGGGATGAGAGATAACTTTTGTTTCATCAATAGCTACCGGAATTGCAGTTTCAGGCCACACAACAAGTTTAGTGTTGCTATCAATTGTTGATTCAGTAAGAGCAATCAGATTCTGAAGTTGATAAGTTTCTTCTCCGGAATTGAACTTTTTATACGGATCAACATTAGGCTGGACAACAACTATATTTTCCGGAGTCTTCGGTTTGAAAATGGGGTTGTAGATATAAGCCGAGAAAAGAAAGGGAAAAACCGCCAGGCCAATAAATAAACAAAGAAGGCGAATGTTGAATTGTCCTTTCGTGATCTTCTGTTTCAACAGAAGAAATGCAATAATATTAATCGAGACCACCCATAAACTGCCCCCGGAAACTCCGGTGTATTCATACCATTGCACCCATTGGATGCGGTCTGCAAAAACATTCCCTAGCGTGAGCCAGGGCCAGCTTAGTTCCCAGGATAAATGAATGAATTCGAAAGTCAACCAGAATGCAAGAAGTGAAAAATATCCTGCAACGGCCCCCATTCTTTTTTTCACATTATAAAACCCTATCCAGGGTATGCACATGAGTAATGCATTCGCCATCATTGCGGCAATTCCTCCAGGCACGGTTGAATTGATGACCCACCAGGTGGTTCCAACATTCCAGATCAAAAGAGTCACATAGGTCCAGAGAAAGAATTTCTTCCTGCTGATTCCCTGCGCTTCCATCCACAATAGTGGCATGAATGCAAAAAAGATCAGAAATGTAAGAGGAGAAACAGGCCAGGCCGCAAAAAGTAAAAGCCCGGACATGATCGCCAGCAAGGCCGGATGAATGCGTTTCAATTTTTTCATTAAAACGATGAATTAGATATTGAGTCCTTTGTGGTAGGTTCTATAGAAGAAAAATCCAAGATCCAAAATCCAAGAACCAAATCATTTTCAAAAATCAAAATTCAAAAAACAATTCGTCAACACTTATTTGTGTTTATTAGTAATGGGTAAACTAGAGGTCATTATGTTGATTTTATTTTTTCTCTTCTTTATTTGAAGATCGTCTTTTGATTTTTGGAATTTGTATCATCATCGACTATAATTCGGAGCTTCTTTAGTAATCTCTATATCGTGAGCGTGACTTTCACGCATGCCTGCATTGGTGATTCGAATAAATTGTGCCTGTTGAAGGGCTTCTATATCCTTTGCGCCACAATATCCCATCCCAGCTCTAAGACCTCCCGCGTATTGATATACAATTTCACTAAGGTGTCCTTTAAATGCAACTCTTCCTTCAATGCCTTCTGGAACAAGCTTCCTTAAGTCATCCTCAACATCCTGGAAATACCGATCACCGCTTCCGAGACTCATCGCACTTATTGAACCCATTCCGCGATACTGTTTGAATTTCCTTCCTTCATAGATGATTGTTTCACCTGGACTTTCTTCGGTTCCGGCAAAAATTCCTCCCATCATTACAACACTGGCACCTGCTGCAAGCGCTTTGACCATATCTCCCGTATATCGAATACCACCATCAGCTATCAACGGTATTTTCATCTTATTTAAAACTGAGGCTGCTTCCATTACTGCAGTGATCTGCGGAACACCAGCTCCTGCTACTATTCTTGTTGTGCAAATTGACCCTGGACCTATTCCAACTTTCACAGCATCCGCTCCCGCTTCTGCAAGTGCTTTGGCTCCGGATGCAGTCCCGATATTACCAGCGATGATCTGAAGATCACTGAAATTCTTCTTCAATTTTTTCAGGGCTTCAATTACTCCCTTGCTATGACCGTGAGCACTATCAAGGCAAACCACATCCACTCCAATCTGTTGTAAGGCAGCTGCTCTATCCAATAGATCGGATGTAATTCCAAGTGCAGCACCTGTGCGCAATCGTCCGAATTCATCCTTTGCCGCATTTGGGAAACTTGTCAGTTGTAGTATGTCGCGATAAGTAATTAGTCCAATCAATTTGCCCGCCTTATTCACTACAGGCAACTTTTCGATCTTGAATTGCTGTAAGATTTTCTCTGCTTTTTTCAAATCTGTTCCTTCAGGAGCAGTTATTAATCCATCCTTCGTCATCACTTCCTTAACCTTGCGTCTATTGTCTGTTTCAAATCTTAGATCTCTGTTGGTTAAGATCCCCACCAATTTCAGCTTGTCATTTACAATTGGAATTCCGCCGATCTTGTTTTCTTTCATCAATCGCTGTGCATCCGAGATCTTGGCATTTTCATTCAGGGTTATTGGATCGAGTATCAATCCGCTTTCGCTTCTTTTGACCTTTCGAACCTGCTCAACCTGTTTTTCAATAGTCATATTCTTGTGAAGAATCCCGATGCCGCCTTCTCTCGCAAGGGCAATGGCAAGATTTGCTTCTGTTACAGTATCCATCGCGGCTGAAAGCATCGGAACATTCAGGCGAATCTTACGCGTAAGTGAAGTGCTAATGTCAACATCCCTCGGAAGAACCTGTGAAAATCCGGGAATAAGTAAGACATCGTCAAATGTCAATCCTTCACCGTAAAATTTAGCTGATTTGGGAGATTTAGCAGGAGAAGTATTAAGTATTGTTGCCATGTGCAAAGATAGCCGGACGGGGAAATATGAGCCAAATGAAATTTCCGGCTATTGTATTCAGGAAAATTTGAGAAGTCTCCGGCTAACAGCATCTTATTTATCTTGCAACCACATGGATACTACAATTGCCTACAGCAGGTTGTTTGATTTCAGTTGTCGCGTATTTGAAAAAATAGGATGCTCCGGTGAAGATGCTGCAATTGCCAGCAAGGTCTTATTATCTGCCGACCTCAGAGGGATCGATTCACATGGCGTTGCGCGGCTAAGCGGATATGTAAGATTATGGGAAGCGGGTCGTGTGAATGCAAATCCATCAATTAAGAAGATTCATGAAACCCCCTCAACAGCAGTAGTAGATGGAGATTCCGGACTTGGCTTGGTGGTAGCTCCCAAAGCAATGGAGATCGCCATTCAAAAAGCAAAGGAAGTTGGCACCGGATGGGTGGCTGTTCAGAATTCAAATCATTTTGGAATTGCATCGGTCCATGGAATGCTTGCATTGAAACACGATATGATCGGTATTGTGATGACGAATGCCAGTCCGTTGGTTGCTCCAACTTTTTCAACTGAGCGATTGCTTGGGACTAATCCAATCTGCGTTTGTGTTCCGGCAGGCAAGCAGCCTCCTTTCATTGCCGATCTTGCAACTACCACAGCTGCAAATGGTAAACTTGAAATTCTCCAGCGTAAGAATCAAAGAGCTCCCAGTGGTTGGATTCAGGATAAGGAAGGCAAGATATCTACCAATCCGCATGAGCTTAAAGCTGGTGGAGCGCTCCTCCCACTTGGTGGTGATCGGGAGCATGGAAGTCATAAAGGATATGCTCTTGGTGCAATCGTCGATATCTTTTCCGCTGTTTTAAGTGGAGCAAATTATGCGTCATGGGTCCCGCCATTTGTAAGTTTTTTGCCTGTCGGCGAAGACTTACCTGGTAAAGGAATTGGGCATTTTTTTGGTGCAATGCGGATCGATGCCTTTCGTTCTGCGGAAGATTTTAAAAAACACATGGATCAATGGATAAACCGATTCAGGAATGCGTCCACCATCGTAGGGGAAGATAAAGTATTGATCCCTGGAGATCCGGAGAGAGAAATGGAAACTGAAAGGTTTGCGAATGGTATTCCCATTTTAAAACCCGTGATGGAGGATCTGGAATACTTATCAGAAAGGTTTGAGTTGAAGTTATAATAAGAAAGAATTTAACCGCAAGGAACAAAGACGCAAGGTTCGCGAGGAAATTGCCGCTTGAAAAAACATTGTAAATTGAATGTTCTCCCAAAAACTGCTTTATGAAGATTCTCGATATTAAAGTTCTCAAGGGACCGAATTACTGGAGTATTCGTCGTTCTCAATTAATACAGATGCGTTTGGATCTTGAAGAGATGGAGCAACGGCCCACTAATTCTATTCCGGGATTCAAAGACCGTTTGGAGAAATTATTTCCAACCATGTATGGCCATCGGTGCAGTGTAGGTGAACCGGGTGGATTTTTTCAAAGAGTTGAAGAAGGTACGTGGATGGGCCATGTGATCGAACATATCGCCCTTGAATTACAAACTCTCGCCGGTATGGATTGTGGCTTTGGGAGGACAAGAGGTACTGGAAATAAAGAGGGTGAATATTTTGTTGTGTTCAATTATATGGAAGAAGATGCAGGTGTTTATGCTGCAAAGGCAGCAGTTAGTATTACTCAGGCACTGGCTGATGGAATTGATTATGATCTTTCCAATGATATTCAAAACCTTCGTGAAATCCGCGAGGACACAAGGCTTGGTCCTTCTACAGGTTGCATAGTAGCAGAAGCAGTTAAAAGAGATATACCATTTATCAGGTTGAATAAACAATCACTTGTTCAACTTGGATATGGAATTCATCAGAAAAGAATACGTGCAACAATTGCAAGTACTACTTCAAATATTGCAGTTGATATAGCAGGTGATAAGGATGAGACAAAAAAATTGTTGGGCGCAGCGGAAATCCCAGTTCCAGGTGGTAGCATTATTCGCACGGATGTAGGGTTGAAGGAAGCGATTGAAAAATTTGGCTACCCACTAGTCATAAAGCCGGTAGATGGAAATCATGGCAAAGGGGCAACCACAAATATTACAAACTGGGATCAGGCCATAAAAGCATTGGAAGCAGCGCAGAAATATGGGCGAAGTGTGATAGTAGAAAGGTTTATTGTTGGATTCGATTTCAGAGTATTGGTCATCAATTATAAGTTCATTGCTGCTGCACTCAGAACTCCAGCCGCTGTTACTGGTGATGGCATTCACGATATTCAATATCTCATCGATGAAATAAACAAAGATCCCAGAAGAGGTTATGGGCATGAAAAAGTATTGACACAGATAACTGTTGATGATTTCACATGGAAGATGCTTAATGATAAAGGCATCACATTGCAAACAATTCCGCCAGATGGAGAACAGGTCTTATTAAAACCAACAGCTAATCTTAGTACGGGTGGCACCTCCACTGATGTAACCGATGAGGTTCATCCTGCCAACATCTTTATGTGTGAAAGGATCGCGAAAATTATTGGACTTGATATTTGCGGAATTGATATCATGGCTCCCGATCTCAGAGTTCCAGTATCAGAAAATGGAGGGGCCATATTAGAGGTCAATGCTGCACCGGGATTCAGGATGCATATTGAGCCGGCAGAAGGCTTGCCAAGAAATGTTGCCGAACCTGTGATTGATATGCTTTTTCCAAAAGGAAGTCATGGAAGGATCCCAATCATCGCGATAACAGGAACCAATGGCAAAACAACTACAACAAGACTTACTGCACACATAGCAAAAGGGGCTGGTAAAAAAGTTGGATATACAACGAGTGATGGAGTTTATATTCAGAACCAGCTCATGATGAAAGGAGATTGCACTGGTCCTGTAAGTTCACAATTCGTTTTAAAGGATCCGACGGTGGATTTTGCAGTGCTGGAATGTGCCAGGGGAGGTATTCTTCGCTCAGGGCTTGCGTTCAACCAATGTGATGTTGCCATTGTTACCAATGTCGCGGCCGACCATATGGGACTAGGCGGAATTAATACGCTTGATCAAATGGCGAAAGTGAAAAGCGTAGTGCCCGAAACTGTTAGAAAGGACGGTTTCGCCATTCTGAATGCTGATGATGATCTGGTTTACGCAATGAAAGATGAACTGGAATGCAGGATCGGGCTATTTAGTATGGATGAAAATAATCCGCGGATTAAAAAACATTGCAATGATGGAGGATTAGCAACAGTATATGAGAATGGCAACGTAAGTATACTAAAAGGCAATTGGAAGATCAGGGTATTGAAAGCGAATGAAATTCCGCTCACGTTTGGAGGTAAGGCCGTTCACAATATCGCCAATTGTCTGCCTGCTGTACTTGCAACCTACTTGTTCCGCGATATTTCCATTGAAGATATCAGGGCCGCACTTCAAAGTTTTGAGCCATCGTCTTCACAAACACCTGGAAGGCTAAACTTTTTTCATTTCAAAAATTTCACCTTCCTGGCAGATTTTGCACACAACCCGCATGGACTAAGATTATTGTGTGATTTTATTAGTAAACTGGATTATAAACACCGGGTTGGGATCATTAGCGGAACGGGTGACAGGCGGGATGAAGATATCCGTGAGCTGGGCGAAATTTCAGCTCAACATTTCGATGAGATCATTATAAGATGTGATAAAAATTTGAGGGGTAGAACAGCAGATGAGATCATAGGATTACTTAAGGAAGGAATCGATAAAGTGGATGGAGGTATACCAACTGTGATCATCCCAAATGAGGATGAGGCGCTTGAGTATGCCTATGCCAATACGCAACCTGGCACCCTGGTTACAATCATGTGTGATGTTGTATCTAAAGCTCTTGATAAGATCAGGGAATTGAAAGAACGGGAAGAGAAGGGGAAGGAGTTGCCTGTGGTTTCCTAGATTTTGCGATTTGATTCTAAACAAAACCTCAAAAACCAAAAGACAATAACCAAATAATGTGAACCAAATCTCAAATTCCAATTTCTTTGAATTTTGAGATTTGGTTCTTGGTACTTGGCAAATGGATCTCTTAACAGACTCATCTTTAGGAAAATACAAAAGCGCGGCTCTTTTCCGCGCTTTTTTGTTGCCCGACCTGGATTCGAACCAAGACGTTCAGATCCAGAATCTGACGTACTACCCTTATACTATCGGGCAATTGTTTGAAGAAAAAAGCGACCTGTTAGTGGATCGCTTTAGTTGGCCTACCTGGATTCGAACCAAGACGAACAGAACCAAAATCTGTCGTACTACCATTATACTATAGGCCATTGACCGTCAACCCCAGCTTTCGCAAAGGGAGTGCAAATTTAAGGCTGAGCCTAGGATGTACCAAATGGAATTTCGTGTTTCGAGTTTAGGGTTTAGTGTTTAGCGTTTAAGTGCACTTACCTAGACTTACGGCTTACAACTCACGTCTCTCGACTCACGTCTCACGACCCACGGCTCCCTACTCATGATTCACGATTCACGACTCACGACCCCATGCCATACAGACTCCCAGGGTTACGTAGTTCTACTAACGTAAACTAAGCGTTTCCTTAACAATCCAAAGACTCCGGATTCTGTCATACTCGGAATTATGTTGACAATGGGTGCAAAAAAGACATCCAAATAACATGCACACAACAATTTGAAGATTTATTGAACGTTATTTTTGAGTCGTAAAATTTTTACGAGCAGGATAAGTCAATCCTCCTACTATGATAAACGTCTCCGCTAAAGAATTCGATCTTGAAATTGCAGGTCGATGGTCAGAAGAAAAAGCCAATGAATGGTACGAACGCCAGGGATGGCTGGTAGGTTGCAACTACATTCCAAGTACGGCGATCAATCAACTGGAAATGTGGCAACCTGAAACTTTCGATCTTATACAAATTGATAAAGAACTTGGCTGGGCTCAAGGCCTCGGCTTCAATACAGTTCGTGTATTTCTTCATCACTTATTATGGGAACAGGATCCGAAAGGGTTTCTTGCCAGGCTTGATCTTTTTCTTGAAGTAGCCAATAAACATGGAATTGGAACTATGCTGGTTTTGTTTGATGCAGTATGGGATCCATATCCAAAACTTGGTATACAGCCCGAGCCTAAATTCGGAGTTCATAATTCTGGATGGGTTCAAAGTCCGGGAGCAGAATTGCTGAAGAAAACCGATGCATATGATACACTCCAGCATTATGTGCAAGGTGTGATCGGAAAATTTGCCAATGATGAACGTGTAGTGATCTGGGATCTGTTCAATGAGCCCGACAATATGAATCTTACTTCTTATAAGGATGATGACTATGGTGTTTGCAAAGCAGAGCTTTCAATGAAGCTTTTAAGAAAAACTATTGGATGGGCAAGGGCTATGAATCCAATTCAGCCGTTGACTGCAGCTCCCTGGAATTGGACAGAAGGAAATTTATCAGATCTTGATAATTATATGTTCAACCATTCTGATGTAATAAGTTTTCATTGTTATGAGAACAAGAAAGGAATGGAAGAAAGAATTAAGTCTTTAAAACGATTCAATCGTCCTATGTTCTGTACAGAATATATGGCGCGTCCTAATGGAAGTACTTTTGAAAGTGTTTTGCCAGTCTTAAAGAAATATAACATCGGCGCATATAATTGGGGATTTGTGGCAGGCAAAACCCAAACACATTTTCCATGGGATTCCTGGGCTGGGTCTTATGAGAAGGAGCCCGAGGTTTGGTTTCACGATATTTTCCATTCCAATGGAATGCCTTTTGACCATCGTGAAATTCGATTTATAAGAAAGGTGACTAAGAAAGAAAAAACATCCTACCAGAAAGTCGCATAGTGTCAAAATATATTTTATCGATGGGTCCCGATTTTCGGGACCTTTTCATTTACTTCACCAAGTATTTTTTTTTACCGCAGAGAAAGGAGAGCGCAGAGTTAGCGCTGAGATTTATGTCGAATTCAGTTCTCATAATTTCTCTCTGCGTATTCTCTTTTTACTCATGTTCTCTGCGGTGATTTTTTTACTACAGAGATAGGAGGATGCAGAGTTAGCGCTGAGATTCATGTCCCTCTGCGTATTCTCTTTTTACTTTCGTTCTCTGCGGTTATTCTTTTATGAAAAAACTCAAAGTGCGACTACGATATTTATTTGATCGAAGTAATAGCGGTTCCTCCACCTGATTTGTTTTCTGTTTTTACAATGCCGAAACCTGGTGAATACCATTCTATGAATTCAAAGTTCATTGGAACACCGATTGGTCCCATCTTCATATGCATTTTTGACTTTCCTGATATTTTAAAACATTCCCATGTACCTGCAGTTGTAGTGACTGATTCTTTACCAATGACCTTTCGCTCATTTATAGTCATGTTCAATGTATACTTCATTGGACCGTTCTGTGCTTCCATTGCAAAATTGCCGTCTTTAAGAGCATCACCTTCTTTCAGGTTTACCGGGTATTCAAGATAATTGGATTCAGCTTTAACTTCTGTATCCTTAAACTGCTCCATTTGCTGTTGAGGAACCATCATTTTCATATCCATCAATATAATACCACCAGTGCATTTTATTTCATTGACGGCTTTCGCAATTGTTTTGCCCTTTTTATCAAACATTTCAGTATTTATCGTTCCTGTTGTGGAACCAGATGCACTTTTTACATTGGATACATTATCAACTTTCTTGCCTGTAGCATCGCCCTTCTTATTGTAGATAGTAGTCTCAATAGTTTTATCCTGTTGCAGATATAAGTACTGCTTACAATCCTGGGCCTTAGTTGAGCCAGTTATCAGAATAAAAATAAAAGTGGCTAAGCGCATTGTTTTCATATCTAACTATTTTCTACAAGTTAGCAATACTTCCAAAATTCCACAGTCTTGCGATCGGTAAAAAAGATTCACCGCCAAGGCACAAAGACGCAAAGTAACGCAAGGAATTCTGGCGCAACCTTGCGCAATGGCGTCTTGGCGGTTAAGCTTTGGGAGACTGGGAATTTTTCAATCTCTCAATGCATCGCTTCAAACTATCCTTCCATTCTGGAATTTTCAAATTGAATTGGGACTGAATTTTAGATTTGTCCAAAAGTGAATATTGAGGCCGCTTTGCCGGTGTAGGATATTGACTCGAGGAGATAGGATTTACTTTACAATTGCTTCCTGATAATTCATTGATGGCAAGTGCAAATTCATACCAGGAGATCTCTCCTTCATTACTATAATTATAAATGCCAGCTGCATTTCCTCCCCCTGTTGAACTTATGATTTTCATGATAGCTTCTGCAAGGTCAGCCGCATAAGTAGGAGAGCCAATTTGATCATCCACCACATTTAATGAATCCCTTTCCTTCATCAGCCGCAGCATAGTCTTTACGAAGTTGTTTCCGAATTCAGAATACACCCAGGAAGTGCGAATGATTATGCTTTCAGGATTTACTGCACTCACTAACTTTTCTCCTTCCAGTTTTGACTCGCCATAATAATTTACCGGACTTGTTCTGTCACTCTCTTTGTATGGTTTTGATGAGGTGCCATCAAATACATAATCAGTAGAAATATGAATAAATGAGGTTGAGAATTCTTTACAGGCTTCTGCCAGGAAACCAGCGCCGAAAGCGTTTATCTTTCTAGCCGACTCTTTTTCAGATTCAGCCTTATCAACTGCGGTGTATGCTGCACAATTGATACAGTAACCCGGTTGGAATTCCTGGAATAAACTTTCAATTGAATCCTTATCGTCAATAGAAAGCGTATCTCTTCCTGCAAAAAAAAATCTGTAATTGCCAAACCTGGTCTCAAGTTGTCTGAGTTCCTGACCAAGTTGTCCGTTTGCGCCGGTGACTAAAATATTCGATGGGAACATAGCATTACACTTCAAAAATAAATTCTGCCTTGTGATTGGCGAACGAAGCGTTTTGTAAATCCTTTTCTGACACAACTGCTTTATCTAACGGGACTTTCCAATCAATGTTCAGATCAGGATCATTATAAAGAATTCCTCCTTCACTTTCCTTGGAATAGAATGCATCGCATTTATATAGGACTTCTGCATTTTCCGAGAGAACTGAAAACCCATGTGCAAATCCACCAGGCACAAGGAGCTGCTTCTTGTTATCAGAAGAAAGTTCAATGGAGTAATGACGACCATAAGTCTTAGAACCTTTTCTAATATCCACAACAACATCAAGTATCCTTCCAAGTAATACCCTTACAAGTTTAGTTTGAGCATGGGGCGGTGATTGAAAATGCAGCCCGCGAATTACCCCGTAAGTCGAACTTGATTGATTGTCCTGGACAAACTTGATATCAATCCCTGCTTTTGAGAAAACATTTTCATTATAAGACTCAAAAAAATATCCGCGGTTGTCACCAAACACCTTCGGTTCATAAACCAGCAAGCCCTCAAAACCTGTGTCTGTAAATCCCATCTGATTAAGTCAAATTTTATCGATGAAAAAACAAGCCTGATGCATTAATAGCCCATTAAATTAACGCTTTGCATATTGTTCTTCATAATAATGTTGATAATCGCCAGTAGTTACATGATTTACCCAATCTTCATTATTAAGATACCAATCAACTGTTTTCTCAAGGCCTTCTTCAAATTGAAGTGAAGGTTTCCATCCGAGTTCTTTATTCAACTTTGTTGCATCTATGGCATACCTGAGATCATGACCTGCACGGTCCTTCACAAATGTGATGAGCTTCTCCGATGTTCCCTCAGGTCTACCTAATTTTTTATCCATGATCCTGCACATTAAACGTACCAAATCAATATTGGTCCATTCATTAAAGCCACCGACATTATATTTCTCTCCGATCTTACCCTCATGATAAATTAGATCAATTGCTCTTGCATGATCATCCACCCATAGCCAATCGCGCACATTTTCACCTTTACCATATACTGGCAAAGGCTTATTATTCCTGATATTGGTGATCATTAATGGGATCAGTTTTTCAGGGAAATGATGTGAGCCATAATTATTGGAACAATTTGACATTTTTACGGGTAAGCCATAAGTATGGTGATAAGCCATTACAAAATGATCAGATGAAGCCTTTGAAGCGGAGTAAGGTGAACGTGGATCGTATGCTGTTTCCTCTGTAAAAAATCCTTCTTCTCCCAATGAACCATATACTTCATCTGTGGAAACATGGTAAAAAACCTTTCCATCCATTTCATTCTTCCATGCCCTTCTCGCCTCATTGAGAAGTACTGCTGTACCCAGCACGTTGGTTTTTACAAATGCCAGCGGGTCCAGGATCGATCTATCGACATGGCTTTCTGCCGCGAGATGAATAATTCCATCAAACTTGTACCTGCTAAACACTTCCTCTACTGCTGATTCATCTGTGATGTCAACCCGTTCAAATACATAATTTGGCTTCCTCTCTACATCGCGAAGGTTTTCAAGATTTCCTGCATAGGTTAGGAAGTCAAGGTTAACGATGAGATGATCCGGGTATTTGTTAACGAACAATCTGACCACATGCGAGCCAATAAATCCGGCACCGCCTGTAATTGCAATGGTTTTTGAAAATTTACTCATTATAGACTCCAGTATTTACGACTCTTTATTTTGTTCCTGTAAATTCCTTTCAAATCTGCTATCAATCCATTTTCATGTGTAATGGATTTAAAATAATTATCGTCCAGGGCCAAATACTCAGAATGCGGAACTGTGATGATGACTGCATCATATCCATTCTGTGCTTTCCTTATCACCTGAAGACCATATTCTTTCTGGACTTCTTCAGCCTCGGCATAGGGGTCTTCTACATCAACCTGAATATTGAACGCCAATAATTCCTTTACAGTATCCACAATTTTTGAGTTCCTTATGTCACTCACATTCTCTTTGAATGTTACTCCTTTTACCAGCACTTTGGGGTCATTTGAGTTTTTTATCACGTAAGTGATCACTTTCCTTGCCACATATCTGGCCATGTCATCATTAATATACCGGGAAGAAGAGATCACTTTGGACTCATATCCCAAAGCTGCCGCCTTGTATGTGAGATAATAAGGATCCACGCCAATGCAATGTCCGCCTACCAGACCTGGATGAAATTTTAAGAAATTCCATTTAGTGCCTGCCGCTTCTATTACATCATATGTATTTACGCCCATTCGGTCAAAAATCAAAGAAAGTTCGTTCATGAGTGCAATGTTGAGATCGCGTTGCGTGTTCTCAACTATTTTGCTTGCCTCTGCCACTTTAATTGTTGGTGCACGATGAACCCCGGCATCAACTACCATTTCATAAATACTGGCAATTTCATTTAGAGATTCTTCATCATTGCCTGAAACTACTTTAACTACAGTTTTAAGAGTGTGTTTCTTATCACCTGGATTAATTCTTTCGGGGGAGTATCCTAATTTAAAATCCTTACCCATTTTCAAGCCTGAAACTTTTTCCAATATTGGCAAGCAATCTTCTTCTGTACATCCCGGGTAGGTTGTTGATTCGAATACTACATAATCACCCTTCTTAAGAACTTTTCCAACTGTTTCTGATGCGCTTAATAGGGGCTTTAGGTCAGGCACATTGTATTTATCTACGGGTGTAGGAACAGCGATGATGAAAAATGTAGCGTCCCTAAGTTTATCAATATCATCAGTGAATTCAATTTCGCAACCATCAAAAGCAAATGATTCAACTTCTTTACTTGGATCAATTTTTTTCCGCATCAATTCAATCCGGCTGGAATTAATATCAAATCCAATTACACAAATCTTTCTTGCAAATTCAAGTGCAATTGGAAGTCCAACATATCCAAGGCCAACTACGGCCAGCTTAGACTTTTTCTCAACTAATTCTTGATACATATTATTTTTCAATTTCTCAGTATGATCATCATCCCCTGGACTCAAAAAATTTAGGTTGCTTAAACCATTCTTCACGAGGAAGTTTTTTGAAATAATCAAAGGTTATTCGCAATCCTTCATCTCTTTTGATTTTAGGTTCCCAGCCCAAAAGTTTCCTGGCTTTGGTAATATCAGGTTGGCGCTGCTTGGGATCATCCACAGGAAGAGGCAGATAGGTGATCTTTACAGTATGGCCCGTAAGTTCAAGTATCTCCTCTGCAAACTCTTTGAGGGTTATCTCATCCGGATTGCCAATGTTTACAGGCATTGAATAATCACTTAGAAGCAATCTGTAAATTCCTTCTACGAGATCATCTACATAGCAGAATGAACGTGTCTGGCTTCCATCACCAAATACCGTCAGGTCTTCACCCCTCAATGCCTGTCCAACAAATGCAGGCAGCGCACGGCCATCATTCAATCTCATCCTGGGACCATAGGTATTGAAAATTCTCACAATTCTTGTTTCAACCCCATGAAAACTATGATAAGCCATGGTGATGGCTTCCATATAGCGTTTCGCCTCATCATAAACACCTCTGGGTCCAACAGGATTAACATTCCCCCAATACTCTTCAGTTTGTGGATGTACCTGCGGGTCACCGTATACTTCGCTTGTAGAAGCAACAAGAATCCTGGCTTTTTTATTTTTTGCAAGTCCCATACAATTATGGGTACCCATTGCACCAACCTTCAATGTTTGAATTGGGATTTTCAGGTAATCTATCGGACTTGCAGGAGATGCAAAATGGAGGATGTATTTCAACTCGCCTGGAATTGAAATAAATTTAGTGATATCGTGATGATAAAATTCGAATTGAGGAAGCGGAAACAGGTGCTGAATGTTGTTAAGGTCCCCCGTTATCAGATTATCCATTCCAATAACATGAAAACCTTCCTTAATAAATCGATCGCATAAATGTGAACCCAGGAAACCGGCAGCACCGGTGATTAGTACCCTTTCTCGTTCCATTTGGTTTATTTATGGGCCACCCCATTGGTTGGTATTGCTATCGCCCTTCCTACGCTTTCGTAGTAAAACCCTAATTCCCTGATAGCTGCTGTTTCAAAAAGATTACGACCGTCAAATATCACCTTATTTTTCAAGGCAGTGACTATTTTCAGGAAGTTTGGAGTTCGAAACTCATTCCACTCCGTTGCAATGATCAATGCATCTGCATCGTGCAAACAATCATATTGGTTTTCTGCATACATGACCTTATCGCCCAATATAATTTTTACATTCTCCATTGCTTCGGGATCATAAACACATAAAGATGCTCCTTCAGAAAGCAATACTTCAATGATCTCCAAAGCCGGAGCTTCACGAATATCATCAGTATTAGGCTTGAAGGCAAGACCCCATAAAGCAAATCTTTTTCCTTTCAAACTGCCTCCGAAGTATTTTCTGATCTTAGGTAATAGTGATAATTTTTGATTTTCATTCACCTCCATCACAGACTTCAGGATCTTGAAATCATAAGCAACTTCATTGGAAGATTTCACAAGCGCCTGCACGTCCTTTGGAAAACAGCTTCCGCCATATCCAATTCCAGGGAACAAAAATCTTTTCCCAATTCTGTCGTCACTTCCAATACCTCTTCTTATCATATCCACATCCGCTCCCAATCTTTCACACAACTGCGCAATCTCATTCATGAATGAGATCTTGGTTGCAAGGAAAGAATTGGCGGCATATTTGGTCAATTCTGCACTGCGTTCGTCCATAAAGATGACGGGATTTCCCTGCCTAACAAAGGGCGAATAGAGATCACCCATTATCTTCTTGGCTCTTTCTGAAGAGGTTCCTATCACTACACGGTCGGGTTTCATGAAATCCTCTACTGCCACTCCTTCCCTGAGGAATTCAGGATTGGAGACCACATCAAATTCTCCTCTATAATTTTTTGCGATAGCGTTATAAACTTTTTCTGCTGTCCCAACAGGAACAGTGCTCTTATCTACGATGACTTTATAATCTGTAATGATTTTGCCCAGATCATCGGCTACTCCGAGAACATATTTGAGGTCCGCCGATCCATTTTCACCAGGTGGCGTTGGCAAGGCAAGAAATATGATGATTGCATCTTTGACACCTTCCTCAAGGGAGGTAGTGAACCGAAGACGTTCTTCCCGTTGATTTCGGACAAATAATTTTTCGAGACCGGGTTCATAGATGGTAATTTGACCGTTGGTAAGCTTATCAATCTTTTCCTTATCGATATCAACACAGGTTACATCATTACCAGTTTCAGCAAAACAGGTTCCGGTCACAAGACCAACATAACCTGTTCCAACCACTGCAATTTTCATGATTCTGTTTTTGTAGGGTTTAGGCTTTGTTGACGAATTCCAAAACTTTGGAACTAATCAATTCCAATTGCTCATTATCCAGTTCGGTATGCATCGGAAGAGAAATCACACGTTCGGTCAACCAGTCGGTAATTCCAAGCGAATAGTTGCCTCCTCCAAATGCTTCAAACATTTTTTGACGATGAGCTGGTACGGGATAATAGATCATGGAAGGAATATTATGTCCGGCAAGGAACTCATGGAGTCCATTCCGGTCAACGCCTTCCACTAAAATGGTATATTGATGAAATACATGTTTGCTATAGCTTGCCCGGTAGGGTGTCGTGATTTTTTCGTGGTTAGCAAAGGCCTTATCGTAAAAATCAGCTACCTGGCGTCTCGCATCAATATATTCATCCATATGGCTAAGTTTGATTTTAAGCACAGCAGCCTGAACAGTATCCAGTCGGCTATTGCACCCAACCAAATCATGGTAATAACGCTTACTTTGACCGTGATTGGCTATCATTCTTAACTTGTTAGCTAACGAATCGTCATCTGTAAATATTGCACCTCCATCACCGAAGCAGCCCAGATTCTTTGAAGGAAAAAAGGAAGTTGTTCCAATTTGACCCATTGTTCCGCTCTTCTTTTTAGAACCATTTGCGAACGTGTAATCTGACCCAATTGCCTGCGCGGTATCCTCAATCACAAAAAGATCGTGCTCTTTTGCGATGCTGAGAATTTCTTCCATCTGACAGGTTTGACCATAAAGATGAACCGGGACGATAGCCTTGGTTTTTGGTCCGATTGCCTTTCTCATTGCTTCCGGATCCATACAAAACGTTTTTGGATCCACTTCTACAAATACAGGCTTGAGCCTCAGAAGGGCAATTACTTCTGTAGTAGCAACATAGGTAAAAGAGGGAGTGATAACTTCATCGCCTGGCTTTAGATCCAACGCCATCATTGCAATTTGCAATGCGTCAGTTCCATTTGCACAAGGGATGACGTGTCGACAGCCTAAATAAGAAGAAAGACTATTTGTAAAATCTGTGACTTCTGAACCATTAATAAACGCAGCCCTGTCAATTACATGCTGAATTGCGGCATCTATTTGCGGCTTTATTTTAGCATACTGCGATTTCAGATCCACCATTTGAATAGCTCGCATAATCTTCTAGTGGTTAAGAGGCCGCAAACCTACTCCAAAATTGTGGTTTGACAATACAACAAAGCGGTTACCTATACAATTTCAAACGCTATACTTTTGCACCAATTTTGAAAAAGTGAATCTGCTGGTTTATAATATATTCCTACGTGCTTATAAGATTGCTCTAAGGGCAGTATCTCCCTGGAATCTTAAGGCCAGACTATGGCTGAACGGACGAAAAGGATTGATGGAAAGAATAAGAATTGCAATGGAGAATGAAACACTTCCTGTTGTGTGGATGCATTGCGCCTCCCTGGGAGAGTTTGAACAGGGCCGCCCGGTTTTGGAAAAAATAAGAAAGCAGTTTCCTAAATATAAATTTTTGGTTACTTTTTTTTCACCCTCTGGCTATGAAGTAAGGAAGACTCATTCCGGACTTGACTATGTATTTTATTTGCCACCTGATTCTGCCTCAACTGCCAGTGAATTCATATCAATCGTTAAGCCAAGGCTTGTCCTTTGGATCAAATACGATTACTGGTATTATTATCTTAAGGAGTTGAAGAGATTGAATGTTCCTCTACTGCTGATTAGTGGATTGTTTTGGAAAGACCAGGTTTTCTTCAGGTGGTATGGGGGTCTCCAAAGAGCCATGCTTGAGTGCTTCACCCATTTTTTTGTGCAGACTGAGGGTTCTGAGCATAGACTGCAAAAATTAGGATTTTCAAATGTTGCTGCCAGCGGAGACACCAGGTTTGACCGGGTAATTGAGATTGCCGAAAACTTTAATTCCATTCCAATTGTAGAACAGTTCTGCGGAAACAATCAGGTAATAGTTGCAGGCAGCACCTGGGAGGAGGATGAGGAAGAAATCGATCACTTCGCAAACACGAGATCTGATATCAGATTCATAATTGCCCCGCATGAAATTGATGAGGAGTCATTGAAGGATACTGAACGACTTTTCCATCGAACCATTAGATATTCAGAATTAACAGCAGGATATAAGAAGCCTTATGTTGGTGAAAAATTAATTAGAGATAAATCAGGAAAAGAAAATGAATTATTGATGCCCAATGTTCTGATCGTTGATAATATCGGTCTTCTTTCAAGGTTATATCATTACGCCACAATTGCATATGTGGGCGGAGGATTTGGAGACGATGGAGTGCATAATGTTTTAGAGGCTGCTGTCTACGGACGCCCGGTTATTTTTGGGCCAGTATATGATAAATATGTAGAAGCTGTTGAACTTGTAGGAAGTGGAGGGGGGTTTTCAATAGAGAATGCATTGGAAGCTGAAGAATTATTCGGGGATCTACTGAATGACGGGGAGGAGTATAAAAAAGCGGCAGATGCAGCCAGGGAATATGTGCATTCCAGAAGGGGAGCTACAGAAAAGATAATTCAGTTCATTCAGGAGAATCGTCTTCTTACCAACTGATAAAATTGCTTTACAGTTGAATTCTCTTCATTCCAGGCCAACTTGATCTTTAATTCTCTGTTGATCCAGTATTCAGCCTCAGGAAGAATGCGAAAACCATTGATGGTTTTCAAACTACGTTCATACATGGTTTCATCACCACGGAAAAGTTCGTTGAGGAATACAAATCGATCATTGACGCCAATACCCTTTTTAAGATCACGAAGAGGATGTTCTGTCAATAAATGACCAAATTCAGTCTTGTCCTCTCTTAGTCGATCATTCACTGATGCTCCATTAGATCCCATGATATCATTTAGTTCACGACCAGATTGCTGATGGGCAAGTGTAGGAATTTCCTGTAATGGGTCAAAAAGCCATCCACTTTGGTCTGGTTTACGTGCTGGGTGCACACCATTTTTTTCGACAGGCTTGACTACCTCTTCTTCGATTTCTGCCAATTCTTCTATTACAGGAGGCGCATATTTAACGTGTTGGTCAGTTATTTCCTGGGCAACAACAGATTTCATGCCCGCAGGCATCATAACAGATACCTTTCCGGAGTTTCGGTGTCCATTTGTAGGAGAAGCCTTGCTTGAAAGTTCAGATTCAATCAGGCGAACCGTGAGCAGCATCTGATCTGCAGGAACATTTTCTTGGAATTGTTCCTTTAATTTGTGAATCAATGAAGAGAGGCGTTCCATCAGGAGCGAATTTAGATTGACCAGATGCATAAAGTTAGCCAATATTTGAAAGTGTTTAGTTAATTATATGTTTATAGAACCCCATATTAACGGTCGTCGCGGATGGATTGAAGTTGTCTGTGGATCAATGTTTTCAGGCAAAACTGAAGAGCTTATCCGCAGGTTAAAGCGAGCAAAAATTGCCAACATGAAAGTTGAGATTTTCAAGCCGGCACTTGATACTCGCTTTCATGAACTGAATATTATTTCCCACGACGAAAACCAGATTTCTTCTACCCCGATTGATAACTCTCAAACCATATTGTTGCTTGCAAGTGGAGTAGAAGTAGTGGGAATAGACGAGGCCCAGTTCTTTGATGAACAATTACCTGATGTATGCGACCAACTGGCTTTGCAAGGAATGCGTGTTATTGTAGCCGGACTCGATATGGATTACACCGGTCAGCCATTCGGACCGATTCCGGCCCTTCTTTCACGGGCTGATTACATAACCAAACTGCACGCAATTTGTGTCCGATGTGGAAATATTGCAAGCTATTCATATAGAAAATCGCAGGAATCAGACCAGGTCCTTTTAGGAGAGAAAAACTTGTATGAGCCAAGATGCAGGATCTGTTATCATGAGAAAAAATAATGCGTTCCATTCATTACATATTCACTCTGTTTAAGAAAGATCTTCTTCTTGAAGTTCGCCAGCAGTATAGTTTTTACGGAATCCTTTTATATGTAGCCTCTACCATCTTTGTATTGTACCTCGCCATGGGACAACCAGAAGAAGCTGTTTGGAACGGATTATTCTGGATGATACAATTGTTCATATGTGTAAATGCGGTTGCAAAAAGTTTCCTGCAGGAGAGCAGGGCAAGGATGCTCTATTTCTATTCAATTGCTGGAGCCCGCGACTACGTTTTGTCCAAGCTTTTTTTTAATTCCGTTTTAATGCTTGTGATGAGCACAGTTAGCATATTGCTATTTTTTCTTTTAGGAAATCCCATCAAAAACCCTTTGACCTTTATTGGAATTGTCTGGTTAGGTGGGTTTAGCCTAAGCCTGGTGTTCACGTTTCTTGCTGCTATTGCAGCCCGGGCTCAGCAAAATGCCGCGATGATGGCAATACTTGGATTCCCGCTCATTATTCCACAAATACTTGTTCTTATCCGGATATCTAATGCAGCGTTTGCAGATGTGCTTCAGGCTGGGCTGGGATTAATGGTGCTATTAATGATTGGCCTGGATATAATGGTGATCGCACTGGCAGTAATTCTCTTTCCCTTTTTATGGAAAGACTAATTAATAGTTTGCTCCAAACTTTCAATTTCGCAATTTCCTAATTTCAAAATTGCCTTAACCCGCTTTCACCTATTTTTGCCCCCACAATAAGTATTCACCCTGCTCAATACACGCTAATTTTTGGGTGTTTCAGTTGAACGATCAATTATGCTTCGTCAATCCTGGTGGAAAATATTAAGCTTTCTCTTATTGATCTACGTCTTCATTGCAGGTTTCCTGAATGATGTTCCAAGTCTGCCCAATGTTGAGGAATCTATTCGTAATCTGTATTTCCACGTAGCGATGTGGTTTTGCATGATGATATTCTTCATTATTTCTGTTGTGAACGCTATAAAATACCTGAGGACACGCCAGATCAAATACGATTTCTATTCAGTTGAATATGCTCAAACGGGAATTGTATTTGGCTTGTTGGGTTTAGTTACTGGTATGATATGGGCGAATTTTACCTGGGGTAAAGCATGGAGCAATGACCCAAAACAATTAGGCGCTGCGATAGCATTGCTGATTTACCTTGCATACCTTGTTCTGAGAAGTTCATTGAATGATGATGTGCGAAGAGCAAAAACCAGCGCAGTATATAACATATTTGCATTTGTAATGCTTTTTCCCACGATCTGGATCCTGCCGAGATTTGCAGAATCATTGCACCCCGGTGGTGTGGCAACAGAAGGAACTTCAGCTCAGGGAAATCCGGGACTTAACCCAGGAGATTTGGATTGGAGGATGAGGGCCGTGTTTTATCCAGCAGTTATTGGCTGGACATTATTAGGTGTTTGGATTACCACACTTCGCATAAGGGTGAGACAGTTAGTTGAAAAAAAGCTCAATTCTTAACAATGATTAAAAAGTTCTTAGCCTTTTTCATTTGCCTTATTTGGTTTCAGCTAGTAATTGCTCAGGGTGATAACAAGGAAGCTGAAAGCCTTATGCGTAGCAATGGAAAAATCTATGTTGTTGTTGCAGTCCTATTGACAATCTTGCTTGGAATATTCATTTATTTATTCAGCCTGGACAGGAAGATGAAGAAGCTCGAGAGTAAATAATTCTCGTACTTCTCTAATTCTAATCCATGGTTAGTTCTAACGAAAACCATATAAAATTTCTTAGTCATGTCAGCTCAGAACGGGTACAGTTTTTTTGAAGCAGTATCAAGAAGCTTCGATAAAGCTGCAAAATTTACAAAATGGGATCCTGGTATTCTTGAACAGATAAAACAGTGTAATGCTGTTTACCAGATTCGCTTCCCTGTCCGCATTGGAGATAAGATTGAAGTAATAGAAGCCTATCGCGTGCAGCACTCTCATCACAAGCTTCCATGCAAAGGAGGAATTCGTTTTGCAGCGGAGGTTAATCAGGATGAAGTAATGGCTCTGGCTGCACTGATGACTTATAAATGTGCAATAGTCAACGTGCCATTTGGTGGAGGAAAAGGGGGAATAAAAATCGACCCCAAAAAATATACTCCATACGACCTGGAAAAAATTACCAGACGATACACTGCTGAATTAGTTAAGAAAAATTTTATTGGGCCTGGAACGGATGTTCCAGCTCCGGATTACGGTACAGGTGAACGGGAAATGGCCTGGATCGTAGATACCTATGCCTCATTGCGGCCTGGAGAAATAGATGCTCTTGGTTGTGTTACTGGTAAGCCTGTGACGCAAGGTGGAGTTAGAGGGAGAAAGGAGGCAACTGGACTTGGCGTCTTCTATGGCATTCGCGAGGTGTGCAGTATGAAATCGGAAATGGATAAGGTTGGTTTGACCACTGGAGTTGAAGGAAAGCGAGTTTGTGTACAGGGATTAGGAAATGTGGGTTATCATACCGCTAAATTCTTTTCAGAAGCTGGTGCAAAGATTGTTGGATTGGCCGAATATGAAGGCTCCATCTATAGTGAGAATGGATTGGATGTTGATGCTGTTTTCCAACATCGGAAAACCACAGGTTCGATTTTGAATTTCCCAGGCGCAAATAATTTCCAGGTTAATCTTCATGCACTGGAAATGGACTGCGACATTCTCATACCTGCAGCACTTGAAAATGTAATCAATGCATCAAATGCACCAAGGGTTAGAGCTAAGATCATAGGAGAAGGTGCAAATGGTCCTTTGACCCCTGAAGCTGATGAAATATTTATTGAAAAAGGAGTCCTCGTCATTCCCGATATGTATCTGAACGCAGGTGGTGTGACAGTTTCCTATTTCGAATGGCTAAAGAATCTTAGTCACGTTCGATACGGAAGAATGGAAAAGAGATTTACAGAAAATCTGAACAGTCATATTCTTGGACAGATGGAAGAATTGACTGGTCGGCAGGTGAGAGCAGATGAACGAAAATTCATCATGCACGGACCAGATGAGGTTGACCTGGTGCGAAGTGGGCTGGAGCAAACCATGATTGAGGCAACAGCAGAGATCATGAATACATGGAGGAGTAATCCCGAGATACCGGACATGCGCACCGCGGCTTACGTTTCGGCAATTAATAAAGTAGCGACGAGCTACGCTGAATTAGGGATATTTCCTTAGAGCTTTTAAGTTTAACCGCCAAGACGCCAAGACGCCAAGACGCAAAGCAACGCTAAGAATTCCTTGCGAACCTTCGCGTCCCGGCGCCTTTGCGGTTAAATCTTCCTACTCCCACTCTGGAAGTTGATTGATTTTCTCGAAGTCTAACTCTGCTTTTACATAAGCATGCGATTCCTGGCCATTAGTAATTACCAGATATTTTACCGGAATTGCAATGTTGTAATTAAGGATCTGCCAGATCACTCCCTTGTCTAATTCACGTTCCATTTTTTTGCATTCGATCATCATCCACGGTTGTGCAGACTTATTAAAGACAAGTAAGTCGAACCTTTTTTTTCTCTCTCCCAATTTCATTTCTCTCTCGATTGCAACATAAGAGGCAGGATACTTCATGGTTTGAACAAGGTACTGAGCAAAATTTTGCCTGACCCATTCTTCAGAAGTTAGTCGCACCCAGACCTTCCTCAATTCATCGAAAATGAATTCCCGTTTTTCCTCATCTTCTTTTATTTTAAAAGGATGGATCGGAAAATTAATTGCAAGCATAAAATCAGGACTAAGGTTTAAAATGAGCCAATCGACAAATGCTAGTTAGTATGTAAAATTAAAAATGTAAAATTTAAGATTGGGTTTTAAAAATTCATACATAAAGAGTTTTTTTTCATTTTACATTTTTCATTTTGCATTCTTGCTAATCTGGCTCAGGTAAAAAAAAGATCAAATTCCTGCTCCTGACCTGTGCAGTTCGTTCTCACCTCCCCGATATATTCCATAAATAGATTAATTTGAAACTAAATCTGGTCAATAAAAAACTGGAGTCTTACCCGTAGTTCGGGAATTGCATATATGAAAACCAAGGAAGAAATCGTTCAAAATTGGCTGCCGCGATATACAGGTGAAAAACTTTCCAATTTTGGAAAATATTTTTTGCTTACGAACTTCAGCAATTACATCAGGCTGTTTTCTGAATGGCATGGCGTTCCAGTAGTTGGATTGGACAAGCCTATGCAATGCGCTACGGCTGACAATATCACGATTATCAATTTTGGAATGGGAAGTCCTACTGCTGCCACCGTAATGGACCTCTTATCGGCTGTTGAACCAGAGGCAGTTCTTTTTCTGGGTAAATGCGGAGGATTAAAAAAGAGAAACAAGATCGGAGATCTTATTCTACCAATCGCTGCAATAAGAGGAGAGGGTACGTCAAATGATTATTTTCCTGCTGAGGTTCCGGCTTTGCCTGCCTTCGCACTTCAAAAGGCAATCTCAACAACTATAAGAGATCATGGAGTTGATTATTGGACAGGAACTGTATATACTACCAACCGACGGGTGTGGGAACATGATGATGAATTCAAAAATTACCTGCAAAAGATCAGGGCGTATGCTATTGATATGGAGACTGCCACAATTTTCTCTGTAGGCTTTTATAACAAAATTCCAACAGGAGCGCTTCTCCTGGTGAGTGATTCGCCAATGATCCCTGAGGGCGTTAAAACAGAAGAAAGTGATAAAGTCGTTACTTCAGATTATGTTGAACGCCATATCAAGATTGGGATCGACTCATTGAAACAGCTTATAAATAACGGACTTACTGTAAGACATCTTAGGTTTTGATTAAGTCTAAGAATTCTACGCATTGATGCAACTTTGTGAGAGTAAATAATGTCAAAAGAAAGTATGAAGAAGATATATGTTTTTGCAGCCATAATTTTTGTTCTCTGCTCCTCAAATGTTTGTGGTTATAAGAACACTATGGAGGTATCTCTCAAAGGGAAACTAGTTATTAAAGAAATCTGTGGTCATTATGTAATTCAGGTGATCGAGGGCAATTTGGATTCATCATTCCTTGTGAATGCATGGAGAGATGACAAGAGAAATAAAACCTTTGACAAAGTTTTTACAGTTGCCAATGCATGTGATTTTCCAGCGAAATTCAACGAAGGGGACGAATTCAATTTCTATCTAACCCAGAGCCCAGCGCCCCAAGCATGTATTTTTTGTATGGCTTTTTATCCTACACCTTCCAAGAGAAACGCGATCATTATAAAATAAATCTCCGCACTGAAGTTTTGTAATTTCATAGATGCACCCTCTGCTCTCAATCCAGGATCTCTCTGTTGAATTTCGGTCCGAGACAGGACTTACGTCTGCAGTCAGAAATATTTCCTTTCAAGTTCAGCCAGGAGAAATTCTGGCGATTGTTGGTGAATCAGGATCTGGCAAATCAGTGACTGCGCTCTCAATTCTTAAACTTATCCCTGCTGCTGACTATCCTTCTGGCAAAATTCTTTTTAGCAAGAATGGCGAGGAACCCATCAATTTATTGAAGCTTAATGAGAAAGAACTGCGGACTATCAGGGGCAACGAGATCAGCATGATCTTTCAGGAACCAATGACCTCTCTTAACCCGGTTTATACTTGTGGCGAGCAGGTTAGGGAGGCGATTATTTTGCATGAAAAGATTTCCCTTAAGAAAGCAACCGAGAAAGTTTATGAATTATTCGAACAGGTCAAATTGCCTGATCCCAAATCCATCTATAAGAGGTTTCCACATCAGTTAAGTGGAGGCCAAAAGCAAAGGGTGATGATCGCAATGGCAATGAGTTGCAATCCCTCACTTCTTATTTGCGATGAACCTACAACAGCACTTGACGCAACCGTCCAAAAAACCATACTCGAACTCATAAAAGAGCTTCAATCAAAGACCGGAATGGCGGTTATTTTCATAACTCATGATCTTGGCTTGGTTGGTGAATTAGCTGATAGGGCTATCGTAATGCTCAAAGGTGCAATAGTGGAATCTGGCGCAACAAGGAAGATCTTTACTCATCCTGAACATCCTTATACGAAAGCCTTGCTGGCTTGCAGACCAGGACTTCACAAAAAAGGAGACCATCTGCCCACAGTGGAAGATTTTTTAGGTAAATGGAATGTCGAAACCTCTGGTGTTGAGCTTGTGCCTAACGTCCCGAAACCATCTGAATCCCGCTCCAAAGGAATGACGAGAGAATCACTAATGGAGGTAAGAAATCTTTCAGTTTTATTTCCAGGGAAGAAGAACTTATTGGGAAGAACTATTTCGCACATTAAAGCTGTCGATAATATAAGTTTTGAGGTTTACCAGGGAGAAACGCTAGGGCTGGTAGGTGAGTCAGGCTCAGGAAAAACAACCCTTGGCCGAACACTCTTGCGTCTGATCCAACCTTCAGAAGGAGCCGTAATTTATAAAGGAACCGACCTGGCCAAACTCTTTGAACACGATTTAAGAAAGCTTAGAAAAGATCTGCAGATCATTTTCCAGGACCCATATTCCTCATTGAATCCAAGGATTACGGTAGGGAAGGCCATTGCCGAACCATTGAAGACACACCAGATAATCTCAACGGAAAATGAAAGAAGAGAGCGGGTATATGAGCTCCTGTATAAGGTAAACCTGGAGGAACAACATTATAATCGTTACCCCCATGAATTCTCAGGTGGTCAACGTCAGAGAATAGTTATTGCCAGGGCCTTGTCCTTGGATCCTTCTTTTATTATTTGTGACGAATCAGTTTCTGCGCTGGACGTTAGTGTTCAGGCACAGGTTCTTAATTTATTCACCCAGTTGAAAGAGGAACTTGGTTTTACCGTGATCTTTATCTCGCACGACCTTTCAGTCGTTCATTATCTGAGCGACCGCATCATGGTTCTGAATAAAGGCCGCATCGAGGAAATAGGGGAAGCCGACCAGGTTTACCACAATCCTCAGTCACAGTATACAAGGAGATTACTAGATGCAGTTCCCAAAGGCCTCCCGGTCTGATAATACCCAAGGATTTTTAATTTTGACTTTCCTTCCTAAACCCATACCTTTGCCCGCTTAAAATCGTGCTGCTTGATATCAAACCTGGTGCCGTAAGACCTGGTTTGTATCGGATCAATCCGTATCAACTTTCTTCTCGGCGCCCTCCTGGTATCGAAGCAGACGAGCAAAAATCACAAGGTTCATCCATGAAGTTATCCCAGTTTAAATTCGACCTTCCCTTAAATCTTATTGCCCAACACCCAACCAAGAAACGCGAAGACGCCCGTATGATGGTCGTTCATCGTCACACCGGGCAAATTGAGAACAAGCATTTCCGTGACATAATGGATTATTTTGACGATAAGGACGTCTTTGTTGTCAACAATACCAAGGTTTTTCCCGCAAGAATGTATGGACGAAAAGAGAAGACCGGGGCAAAAATTGAAGTATTTCTTCTTAGGGAATTAAATAAGCCAAACAGGTTGTGGGATGTGATCGTTGATCCTGCACGAAAAATACGTGTAGGAAACAAACTTTATTTTGGCGAGAATGATGAACTGGTGGCCGAGGTCATCGATAATACAACCAGCCGAGGAAGAACGATTCGTTTCCTATGGGAAGGAACAGATGATGAATTCAGGCAGATGCTGGAATTCCTGGGTGAAACTCCGCTACCGAAGTATATAAAGAGGAAACCGGATGAAGAAGATAAAGAACGATACCAAACAGTATATGCGAAGCATGAAGGAGCAGTTGCCGCACCAACGGCAGGACTTCACTTCAGCATTGAATTGATAAAGAGATTGGAGATAAAAGGGATACGTTTTTCTGAGGTTACTCTCCATACTGGACTAGGGACATTCAGGCCTATTGAAGTGGAAGATCTGAGCAAGCACAAGATGGATGCTGAATACTACAGAATTGAAGAAACAGCCTGTAAGATTGTAAATAAAGGAAAGATGGAAGGCCACAGGATCTGTTCTGTTGGCACCACAACCATGAGGGCTCTTGAATCATCATTCACGGCGGAAAAATTATTAAAACCTTCAGAAGGCTGGACCAATATATTTATTCATCCGCCTTATCATTTCAATGTTGCAGACGCCTTGGTCACTAACCTTCATCTTCCTAAAACAAGTTTGCTTATCATGACTTGCGCCTTTGCGGGTTATGACCTTGCAATGGAAGCCTATAAGAAAGCAATTAAGGACAAGTACCGGTTCTTTAGTTATGGAGATGCGATGCTCGTAGTGTAGAAGGTTTGATTGTTCGAAAGTTTGAATGTTTGAGAGTTGTGTTTCATTATGATTGGGTTTCCAACTCTTAAATTTTGAAACAATAATCAAGTCTTCTTAACACTCAGCGTTAACTCTGTATCTCTTATTCTCTGCGGTGAATTCTTTAACATTCAAACACTCAAACATTCAAACTTTCAAACTCTCAAACTCTCGAACTATCCTATAGGTTAAACAATCCCTTGTTGAGTAACTGCAGGACTTTCGTTTTTTCCGATGAAGGAATCAGTAATGAGATGTTGTGAGGACTGCCGCCATAGCTAACCATCCGGACAGGAACTTCACTGATCGACTGAAATAATTTAGAAAGAACATCCTCTGTTTTTGCAATCTCATTTCCCACTATTGAAATAATGCTTTCATTCTCATCAATTTCAACTGATCCGAAAGGTTCAAGTTCTTTTACAATTTCCTTCAGGTAGGTGGCATTATCAATTGTAACGGAAACTCCAACTTCAGAAGTAGTGATCATGTCAATTGGAGTTTTGTACTTTTCGAATACTTCAAAAACTTTCCGGAGAAATCCATAAGCAAGCAACATCCTGCTGCTTTTTATCCTGATCGCAAGGATACCATCCTTTGCAGCAACTGCTTTCACACCTACAGATCCAGCTCTTTCCGTAATCAGGGTTCCTTTTGCTTCAGGTTGCATGGTGTTGAGGAGCTTCACTGGCACTTTGTAAAATTGAGCGGGCCAGATGGAAGCAGGATGAAGGATCTTGGCGCCGAAGTAGGCTAATTCCGCAGCTTCATCAAACGATAGTTGCTCAATAGGAACGGTTTTATTTACAACCCTGGGATCGTTATTATGCATTCCATCTATATCAGTCCATATTTCACAAACACTTGCTTGTATTGCAGCAGCTACAAGAGATGCTGTGTAATCGCTTCCACCTCTTTTCAGATTATCGACTTCTCCTCTTGAATTACGACAGATGTAACCTTGAGTAACAAATATTGTTTTATTAGAATGCTGTTTTAATATCTGGGTGAGTTTTACTTTAATACTTCCTATCTGAGGCTCATCATGATGATCGATTGTCATGAACTCCAATGCAGGGATCAGTAAGTGATCGATTCCTTTTTCCTCCAGGTAAATACAGAATAATTTGGTTGAAAGTAATTCTCCCTGAGCTAGGATATCCTTATTCAATGCCTCGCTAAATGAAATTTTCAATATGATATTCAGGAATTCAAAATGTTCTTCAATGATCCTTCTTGCCTTTTCAATCGAAGAAGGTTGCTGTACCAATTGAGAAATAAAATCCTGATAGTGGGATTCAAGTTTTGCAATCTGCTGTCTGGCAAGGTCCCGATCGCCCTTTGAAATTGAGTCACCAATTTCCACCAATGCATTGGTTGTTCCTGATAAAGCGCTCAGCACAACAATTTTTGGTTCGCTGTCTCGCGTTACCAGGTCCGCAACCTGATGCATGCGCTCTGGCTTACCCACGGAGGTCCCTCCGAATTTCATTATTTTCATCTCGTACTTGTATTTAAATCGCTCCCGCCTTGGCGGGACAAAATCTCAAAATTCCTCTCTGTGAGCGCGCAAAGATAATCGCTGACAGTCTATCCTCTTTCAAGTTTCCTTACATTTATAGAAACCCTCAGCATGCCATTTAATAACCGCAGGCAATTCATTCGCGGTGCAGGAAAACTTTCCGCAGCTGCCTTGTTGGCCAATCTTACTCAGCCTGCCTGGAGTCGTAATCTCGGTAGAGCATTAGATAAGGCTGCAGATATTCCACCGGATCATCTTGCCAGTGATGAAGAATTCTGGACTTATGTACAACAGGCATATACGGTTTCGCCTTCTTTGATCAATCTTAACAATGGGGGAGTTGCCCCATCTCCAAAAGTTGTACAGGATGCAATGAAACGATTTCATGATCTTTCAAATGAAGCACCCAGCTATTACATGTGGAGAATCCTTGATCAGGGAAGAGAGCCATTGCGCAGAAACCTGGCCAGGATTTCAGGATGCCAGGATGAAGAAATAGCAATACATCGCAACGCATCCGAAGCACTGGAAACAGTGATTTTTGGTCTTGAACTGAAAGCTGGCGACGAGATAGTTCTAAGTAAACAGGATTATCCAAACATGATCAACGCATGGAAACAGCGTGAACTGAGAGAAGGCATCAAACTTGTTTGGGTAGACCTTCAATTGCCAAGTGAGGACAACGATTATCTTGTAAATTCCTATGTAAAGGCTTTCACATCGAAAACGAAAATTGTACATCTTACCCATATCATCAATTGGAATGGTCAAATTCTTCCTGTCAAAAGGATTGCTGACATTGCGCACTCACGAAATATAGAAGTGCTGGTTGATGGAGCTCATTCATTCGGCCAATTCAAATTTAGAATTCCTGATCTGGGATGCGATTACTTTGGTACAAGTCTGCACAAATGGTTAAGCGCCTGCATTGGCAGTGGTATGTTGTATGTAAAGAAGGAAAAGATCGGCAAGCTTTATCCAATGTTTGCTTCCGAATCGCCGAAGAGTGAGAATATCAGAAAGTTTGAAAGTCTTGGCACAAGACCATTCTTTATTGAGCAGGCCATCGGTAATGCAATTGAGTTCTATGAAATGATAGGAGCAGAACGCAAAGAGAACAGACTCTTATACCTCAAGAATTATTGGATGGAGCGGGTTAAAGATCTACCAAAAGTCTCGCTTGGAACTTCAATGATGCAAGGCTTCGGATGTGCAATTGGAATAGTGAATGTAACTGGCAAGAAACCTGCTGAACTGGACAGCTTTCTTATGGACAAGTTCAAGGTGCATGCGGTAGCTATCGAATGGGAAAATATTAAAGGAGTGCGTGTCACTCCCAATGTGTACACCACAACAAGAAACCTCGACGTGCTGATTGATGGAATTACAAGGTTCGCCAAATTAGCCTGATAGTAACGAAAGAACCTTGTACAATTCCAATACCGGTTTGAAGTATTGATGCGTTTGATTGCTATTGTAACTTAGATTAAACCTCATCAAATGAAAGCAGATAAACTTATCATTTCAAACCGCACTGCACTTCAATTTAAGTACAAGAAGGCATTTTCATCCATCAAAGCAGAACTTGACCGACTGGTGAAGTTTGACAAATCGAGAGGCCTTACCTCAGTAATTTGTTACGTTGATGAAGCATCTACGATGAAAAAAGTGGATGGACATTTCGTCAATGATCCCAAAGATGCCAAGGCAGTCAAACGGGCCATCGATGAACTATACCGCTCCTATCAACCTGACTATTTACTAATTTTTGGAGCTTCAGATATTGTACCATTGGTTCACCTCAGTAATCAGTTATACGATCCTCCAGAAGGCGATGATGATGAAAGGGTGGAAAGCGATCTTCCATACTGTTGTGATAAACCATATAGTCAGGATCCCGGCAAGTTTTTCTCTCCGACCAGAGTCTTGGGAAGATTACCAGATGTGGTTGGAATTGCGGATCCTTCCATCTTTCAGAAATTAGTTTCAAATATTGTAAAGTATAAACCAGGCAGCGCAAAGGATTTTGGAAATTATTTTGGATTAAGTGTTTGGGATTGGCGGGTTAGTACCGAAATGAGCTTGCAGAATATTTCGGGCGATAATAAAGCTTTGCATACTTCGCCAGTGAACGGCCCAAAATTCACAAAGGATCAATTGAAACCTAAGTTGCACTTTATTAATTGTCATGGAGGCTTGAATGATACGAGCCTATATGGCCAAAAGGGAAAGAATACCTATCCTGTTGCATTGACAACAGGTGCTTTAAAGGGAAAAATTACTTACGGAAGTGTAGTTGCAGCTGAATGTTGTTACGGTGGACAGCTTTTTCAACCCGGTTCAATTAATGAATTACCATTTTGCAATACCTACCTGGTTGAAGGTGCATTAGCATTCGTTGGGAGTACTTCAACGGCCTATGGTCCACCAGATGATCAGGGCCTTGCTGATCTTATCACTCAATACTTCCTATTGAATGTTCTTGAAGGTGCCTCCACGGGCCGTGCATTCCTTCAGGCGCAACAAAAGTTTCTTGAAGTAAGCCGGCCTCACATCGACCCATATGAGGTAAAAACAATATCCGAGTTCTGTCTTCTGGGTGATCCCTCGCTTGTCCTGGTGCACAACCCAAAAATATTTTCAAAGAAGAACAAGGAGACTGTAAAAAAGTTAATGGCTGAGGGACAACGAAAAAACAGGAGGATGGAGCTTGAGGCTAAAGGAATAGAGCTTGGAAGCATACTCAGATTACCTAAGAAGGTGAAACCAGATAATACTTCATCAGAAATAAAAAAAGTATTCAAAAGTCTGCAGATGTCTGAAAGCAAGACAACAACTTTCGAAAGCGGCAAGAGCATAATTACACCTGGAAAAGCCTTTGGTGGAAAAGTCACTTTTCATATTGCCACCAGGAAAAGAGCTCTGCCTGATGATAGAGGATCATTACATCCGATCCAGGTAGTCCTCGTCAAGGAAATTAACGGTACATTAGTTGACGTTAAAGAGTATGCCGCGAAATAAAATTGTCACAGTAACCGGAGAGGTAGTAAGTCAGATCACCGGACGAAATTCCAAAAGTGAGCACGAGGCTGTGGTCCTTAAGACCGGAAAGAAGGATTACATTTTACGCCGTAGAGGCGGAAATCCGTTCCTGGATCCAGAAATGAAAAAATTAATTGGAAAGAGAATCCAGGCAAAGGGAGAGGTTGTAGAATATGTATTCTTCATTGAGGATTGGGAGGAGTTATAACAATTCTTTCCTCTCATATCCGTTATTTTTGCAGATACCTATACTAAACCATGACGATACCTAAAGGAAAACTGATCGCAATTGGTGGAGCTGAGGATAAAGGGATTGACATTGAAAAAGGAGAAATCCATCGCGGCAACCTTAATTTTTTTGAGCTTGGGATCCTGAGGAGAATAGTAGAAGAAGGCGGCGGGCCCTCCGCACGCATTGAGGTGGTTACAACTGCCTCTATCATTCCCAATGAAGTTGGTGATAACTACATGAATGCCTTTGGCAAGATTGGGTGTACGAATATCGGGGTGATGCATATCCGGAGAAGAGATGATGTTTTGAATGATGAATACCTCGAAAGGATCAGGCATGCCGATGTGCTGATGTTTAGTGGTGGTAACCAACTTAGGTTAAGCTCAATTTTTGGAGGAACTGAATTCCTTGATATACTCCAGGACCGTTACCTCAACGAGGATTTTATTGTTGCCGGCACATCTGCAGGTGCAATGGCAATGAGCAATACCATGATCTATGAAGGGAATGCTACCCGTGCACATTTAAAAGGTGAGGTAAAGCTTACTACTGGACTTAGCTTTATGAAGAATGTGATCTTCGATAGTCATTTCGAAAAACGCGGAAGATTTGTAAGGCTTGCCCAGGCAGTTGCCGGAAATCCATCCGCTATTGGAATTGGTCTGGGAGAAGATACCGGAATGTTGATCACAGAAGGTAACAGAATGGAAGCAATTGGAAGCGGATTAGTAATTATCATTGATGGCCATAAGATCAATCATTCCAATATTGCGGATATTCCTGTTGGAAACCCTGTGAGCATAGAGAATCTGATGGTGCATTTTTGCGAAAAAGGCAATGGATATCTTGTAAAAGAAAAAAAGTTTTTGATGGAGGTTCGGGAAGGTTCTGTAACTCCAAAACAGGTTGATATTGAGTGATGAAAGTTGCAGCTTCTTCTTTTCTGGTGGCCGGGTAAAATTTAAAATGTAAAATTTAGAAGTAAAAAATAAGCTATACTACTATTCTGATCCATTTTTCATTTTGCATTTTTCATTTTGCATTTTCCATTTCAGTTTTCGATTCAATAAATACTCATTCTTAAAATTCCCCGGTTTTTACGATTTAGTTCAGCTTAATTATCTTTCCTGCTCAATATTAAAACATGAGACAGTTAACTTTTATTTCCCTGGTATTCCTGATGGCTTCATTCCTGCCGCAAAAGAAAAATAAGGTCATTTTTTTTGGAGATAGCATCACACAGGCAGCCATCAAGCCCAATGGCTACATTACTGTGATAAGTGAATTGGCAAAGAAGGAGGGTAAGGAAGATCAATATGAATTTGAAGGGGCTGGCATTAGCGGAAATAAAGTTTACGATCTCTACTTGAGGATGGAAACCGATGTTCTTGCAAAAAATCCCGATGTAGTTCTGATCTACATCGGTGTAAACGATGTGTGGCATAAAGCATCATCCGGAACTGGAACTGATGCGGATAAATTCGAAAAATTTTATACTGCAATCATCAATAAGCTCAAATCTAAAAATATCAGGACCATCCTTTGCACACCAGCTGCAATTGGAGAAAGAACAGATTTCAGTAATCAGCAGGATGGAGACATGAACCGTTACAGTAATATCATTCGCAATCTCGCAAAGAATAATAATCTTCCTTTAATAGATCTCCGACAAATCTTTTTGGATCATAACAAGCAGAATAATCCCGAAAACAAAGAATCGGGCATACTCACAACTGACAGGGTTCATTTGAATGATCTTGGAAACCGGGTGGTTGCGGAAGCAATGTGGAAAGTGATTAAATCAATTTGATATTGAAAATTTTTTAACCGCCAAGGCGCTAAGTCGCAAGGGTTCGCCAGGATTCTTCTATTCTCAAATTTTCAAATTCTTCACACTGCTGTAACAAGAAAATAGTTCTTCCTTCCTTTTTGAACGAGGAGATATCGTTCATGTAGCAGTAATGAGCTGTCAACCGTCAACTGAAGATTTTCCACCTTCCTCCTATTTATGCTAACGCCTCCATTTTGAACCATTTTTCTGGCTTCACCCTTGCTGGCAAATATTCCCGACTCAGATAGAAAACTGATCACATCGGTGCCAGTCTGTATCTTTTCAATTGAATAATCAAATTTTACAACACCCTCCATGGTCTCAAGGTCTTCAACAGATAATGATTCTGCTGATTCTGACTGGTTATTGAAAAGCTTTTGTGTTGTTTCGATTGCCTTTTGATATTCATCCTGACCATGAACAAAGACGGTTACTTCTTCCGCAAGTTTTCGTTGTAAAATTCTTGCAGCCGGATCTTGATGATGTTGTGAAATGATCGTTTCGATTTCATCTTTTGGGAGGAATGTGAATATCCTGATCCATTTTTCTGAATCTTCATCTCCAGCATTTAACCAGAATTGGTAGAATTGATAAGGAGATGTCTTTGAGGGATCGAGCCAAATATTCCCTTTTTCAGTTTTCCCGAATTTCCCTCCATCAGATTTGGTAATTAGTGGACAGGTGAATGCGAATGCCTCGCCGCCCGCCTTTCTCCGAATCAATTCAGTTCCTGTTGTAATATTCCCCCATTGATCGCTCCCACCCATCTGCAGTTTGGTATTCTTATTCTTGTAAAGCCAGTAATAATCATATCCCTGCATCAATTGATATGCGAATTCTGTATAGCTGATACCGGTTTCACCTTCAATCCTTTTTCTCACACTATCCTTGGCCATCATGTAGTTGACAGTCACATGTTTTCCAATGTCACGAAGGAAGCTGATGAAGGAAAGATCCCTGAACCAATCGTAATTATTTACAAGTAAGGCACCATTCGGGTTGGATTGATTAAAATCAAGATATTTTTCAAGTTGTTGTCGTATGCCTTTCAGATTTTTTTCGAGGGATTCTTCATCCAGAAGATTTCTTTCTTCGCTTTTTCCGCTTGGGTCACCAACCATTCCGGTGGCTCCTCCAACAAGGGCAATTGGCTTATGACCAGCCTTTTGCAGATGAACAAGTAGAAGAATAGGGACCAGGCTACCAATATGGAGACTATCGGCTGTTGGATCAAAACCGATATAACCACTCGTCATCTCCTTTTCTAATTGATCCTCAGTCCCGGGCATAATGTCCTGAACCATACCGCGCCATTTCAACTCATTGATCAAATTCATCGTAAACTGCTTGATTTTACTGTGTTTGCGTAGGAAATCCCGGGTACAAAAGTGCAATATTTAAACTTTAAATTCGTTACCCAAAATTAAATATGCCAGCCTGAAGTCGTTAACTTCCGCTTAGAGGAAAAAACTGTACTTCTGCAGCCTAAGACTTTGAATACTGGTCTAATAATTCCAAGTTCAAAGAGAGCCAACTAACCGGTTTATGGGGACGTATAGTATGATTGTCCAAATATCCTAAGTTGGGAATCCGTTCAGCGGATTGGCATCCTGGCCCGGAAAAACGTAGAAATCAATGAAACAACTTCACATCTGCATTGGCTTGCTTCTGGTGCTGGCATCTTCCCAATCAATGGGACAGTTTCGCAAGTATTCCAATGAATTTCTAAACATAGGCGCAGGCGCACGTGGATTAGCCATGGGCAGTTCCCAGATAGCTTCTGTTAACGATGGGTCATCGGGTTACTGGAATCCGGCCGGATTAGTTCATGTAAAAGATCATCCACAATTGAACCTGATGCATGCAGAATATTTTGCCGGCATCGGGAAATATGATTTTGGAAGTCTTGCTATTCCACTCAAGGATAACAAAAGAACACTAGCATTATCACTTCTTCGATTTGCCGTAGATGATATTCCGAACACTATCTTCCTGGTAGAACCTGATGGTACTATCAACTTCAGTAATATTCAAACCTTTTCATCTGCTGATTACGCATTCCTGGTTTCATTTGCCCAGCAGGTAAATCTTAGAAAAAATAAAACATTAAATGCGGGTATAAATGCAAAGGTAATTCACAGAAAGGCCGGAGAATTTGCAACTGCCTGGGGATTTGGCTTTGATGCAGGAATTCAATTCAATGCAAACAGATTGAAGATTGGAATCATGGCCAGAGATGTAACCACCACCTTCAATGCATGGTCATTCAATTTTTCCGACAAGGTGAGAGAAGTTTTTTATGTGACTAAAAATGATATTCCTGTAAAATCAACAGAATTAACTGCTCCGAAACTTATAGTTGGGGCCGGATATAATTTCAAGCTTAATAAGAATCTTAATCTACTAACCGAAGCGAATTTCGATTTCACTTTTGATGGCAGAAGAAATACCGTCCTTGGTAGTGAGGTTGTAAGCGTTGACCCCAAACTTGGAATGGAATTATCCGTGAAGGATGTATTCTTTGTGAGAGCAGGGATTAACAATTTCCAACGTGCACTGGATGATAATGACAGTACAAATCTTAAAAAAGTTTGGATCTATCAGCCAAGTGCTGGGGCAGGTTTTAAACTATCCAATGTGCAGATCGATTATGCATTTACGAATCTGGCAAATCAATCCAACCCTTTGTATACACACGTTTTTTCTTTGAAGCTAGATCTGAAAAGAAAAGAACAAAAATGATCCGATAACCTGAGAACGCTTTACTATGAAGAAATTTTTGACAATCTGTTTGTTGTTTATTGCTGGTCATCTTACGGCCCAGCAATACAATAATGAATGGATCAACTTCAATCAAACATATTACAAATTCAAGGTCGTTACAACTGGTCTTTACAGGATCAATCAACCTGTTTTAGCTGCAGCTGGTCTGGGAAGTGCACAAGTTCAATTTCTTCAGTTATGGAGAAATGGGCAAGAGGTTCCTTTCTATTCTAATGTGGCTTCGGGTCCTCTGACTGCCTCTGACTACATTGAATTCTGGGGCGAAGGAAATGATGGAAAGCCAGACAAACCTCTTTACAGGGATCCTGCGTTTCAACATTCCGATAAAATAAGTCTTTCAACAGATACAGTAGCATATTTTCTTACTGTTCGATCTGTTGTGAATAATAATCGAATTACTCAAATTCCAAATAATACCGCAGCAAATTCTCTTCCTGCAGAAACTTCATTCTGGCATAAAGAGGGTTCTTATTTCCGCGGCAAGATTAATGCCGGTTTTGCGGCCGTGGTTGGTGAATATGTTTATTCCTCTTCCTATGATAAAGGGGAATACTGGGCAAGCTCTGATATCTATCCTACTACAAACTTTACTGATAATAAATCGAACCTGTTTGTTGCCCCAACTGGTCCGGATCCTGTAATTACATTCGGTGCATCCGGGAATGCTCTAAATCCAAGAAGTGTAAAAGTCCTTGTGAATAACACGCAGATCATTGATACTGTGATGGACTTTTTCAATGATTTTAAGACAAGCATCTCTTTTCCTTTGGCGTTGATCGGAAGCAGTTCATCAACTGTCAAGTTTGTCAATACAGCCAGTATTGCAACTGACAGGATTGTGATATCCCATTACGAACTTTCCTATCAAAGAGAATTCAACTTTGGCGGACGTAAAAACTTTCCATTTGAGTTACCTGCTAAACCTGCGGGTTACTACCTTGAGATTGCAGGTTTCAGTGCGGGTGCATCTGCTCCTGTTTTATATGATCTTACGAATAATGAACGACTCGTAGCTGATGTTTCAGTTCCGGGACTTGCAAGATTTGTTTTACCCGGGTCAGCCTCAGAAAGAAAACTAGTGCTTGTGAGTGAGGATGCAAGCAATTTACTGACTGTAAATTCAATGGTCAATAAGAATTTTGTCAATTTTCAAGATCCTGCCAACCAGGGGAATTATCTCATTATAAGCAGCCCTCTATTATACAATGGAACGAACGGTGTTAATCCGGTAAATGAATATAAACTCTATCGCAACTCAACTGCTGGCGGCGCCTTCAATGCAAAAGTTTTCGAGATTGATGAACTGGTCGATCAGTTTGCATTCGGAATAAAGAAGCACCCGTTATCAGTGAAAAATTTCATTAGATATGCGAGGAATACTTTTGCTGCAGAGCCAAAATTTGTTCTTCTGATCGGTCACGGACTTACTTATGTAGATTATAGATTGAATGAAGGGAATCCATTGGCAGATAAATTAAATATCATACCTCCATTTGGATATCCGGGATCAGATAATAAATTAAGTGCTGATGGTCCTGTTTCCAGTATTATAACGACACCTATTGGTCGATTGCCTGCTGTTTCACCTCAGGAAGTTGAAGATTATCTGGAGAAATTAAAGGAGTACGACTATAATCAATATACTGCACCACCAACATTAGGTGGAAGGGCCTGGATGAAGAACGTCCTGCATGTGACAGGTGCCAGTGACCCTTACCTTGGGACTGTTCTGTGCAATTATGTAAACAGCTATAAACAGATCATAGAGGATACAATGGTTGGGGCAAATGTTTTTACTGTATGTAAAACTTCTGCTAATCCCGTTGAACAAATGTCCAATGAGCAGGTAGCAAGTTTATTTGAGCAGGGCTTGAGCATGATTACATATTTCGGCCACTCCTCCTCAACTACGCTTGAGTTTAACCTGGATAACCCTCAGAATTATGCAAACCAGGGCAAGTATCCCGTTTTTTCTGTGAATGGATGTAATGCCGGAAACTTCTTTGCCTTTGATGCTGGTCGATATCTCTACAACGAGACCATATCTGAGAAATTCACTTTCGCGAAGAAGAGGGGAGGAATTGCCTTTATCGCAAGTACACACTTCGGTATAGTTAATTACCTCAATCTTTTCATCAACAGCATGTATGGTAATATGTCTGGGGTAGACTATGGAAAATCTTTGGGCGAAATCAATAGAAATGCCTTAGCACGTGTAATTAGTCTAACTGGACTTGACGATTATTATGCGAGGCTTCATGCTGAAGAAATTACTATCAACGGTGATCCAGCTATCAAAATGAATTTCCATGTACAACCGGATTACATCATTGAGGAACCTCAGGTCAAAATAAGCCCATCATTTATATCTATTGCTGAAACTGAATTCACGGTAAAAGCAAAACTGACCAATATAGGAAAATCTCTTGGAGATTCGGTTAATATAGAAGTTAGAAGACAATATCCTGATGGATCTGTAGGAACGATCTTCAAAGACAGAATTCGGGGAATCATGTATTCTGATTCTCTGACTTTGACTGTTCCAATCGTAGCAACAAGAGATAAGGGATTGAACAGACTTTTCTTCACTATTGATCTGGATAATGAAGTTTTGGAAAGTTCTGAGAATAACAACACCACTACGAAGGATATTTATATATACGAGGATGAGGCGCGCCCTGTTTTTCCATATAACTTTTCAATCATAAACAATCCCAATCAAAAACTATTTGCTTCTACAGCTAATCCTTTCAGTAATCTGAAGCAATATGTTATGGAGATTGATACTACAGAACTTTTCAATTCTGCAATTAAGAAAGTAAAAAATACAAGTTCTATAGGAGGATTGCTGGAGTTTGAATCAGGCTTGAGTTTTTCCGACAGCACTGTATATTTCTGGAGAGTTGGACTTGTGCCTCCAGCTGGTGGCGAAGTGCGCTGGAATACATACTCATTCATGTATAAGACCACAAATGGTCCCGGTTTTGGACAATCCCATAAGTATCAACATTTCAAATCTGGAATGGAACGAATATCCCTGGATTCAGCCAGCGGCCAGTGGAAGTTTGGTGTACGGTTAAATGACCTCCTGGTGAGGAATACAATGTACCCTACGGGTGGAAATGAGGATAATGATTTTGCAACTGTTGTGAATCAACATTTAGGTATTGCAAGTGCCTGCGTTGGCCGTTCAATTGTGTTCAACGTGTTTGATCCGATAACATTCAAGCCATGGAAAAATGTGGATGAAAATCACAACAACCTTTATTTGTATGGCAGCGGATCAGCTAATTGTCGCGGTAACCGTAACTGGAATTTCGAATTTTCATACATGACTTCGGCCTCAAGAAAGCTTATTATGGATTTCATGGACAGTATCCCGGTTGGGTATTATGTGGTTGCAAAAAGCTTTGATTATAATAATCCCGGTTCATTCTCTGCCACCTGGAGAGGTGATACTTCCATATACGGAAGTAATAAATCACTTTACCATTCATTGCTGGCAGCGGGGTTGACTAATATCGATTCTATAAATCAATTCAGGTCCTGGGCTATGGTGTATAAGAAGGGTGATATGAACTTCATGCCTAAGTCTCAAGTTTCTGAGAGTATCTATGATCGGATTGAAATTTTAGCAAGCTGTCCAACACCCGATACAGTGGGCTTTGTGACTTCTCCTATATGGGGGCCTGCCAAGAGCTGGAAGGAATTACGTTGGCGCGGTACAAGCCTTGAAACGCTGGGTGATAATCCAAGTATCCAGGTAATCGGGATTGGTAGTGGCAATACGCAAACCGTACTTTATAATTTAGATAAGGATACCCGCGACTTTGATCTTTCCAGTATTGATGCTACACTTTTCCCATCTATCATGTTAAAGATGAGAAATGTGGATTCAGTGAATCTTTCACCTTTCCAACTGGATTATTGGAGGGTCACTTATGATCCTGTGCCTGAAGGTGCCATAGCTCCTAATCTGTATTTTGCGGGAAAAGATACACTTGAAGTTGGTGAGAAATTGAATTTCGGTATTGCGTTCAAGAACATTAGCGAAGCAGCATTCGATAGCCTCAAGATAAAATTATATGTACTTGATAAGAATAATGTACCGCAGTACTACAATCTGCCAAGAACGAAACCATTAATTAGTGGCGATACTATTAAGGTCGCGTATCAGTTCGATACCGAATCACTAACTGAAATGAACACATTGTACATAGAATTTAATTCGGACAATGATCAGCCCGAACAATACCATTTCAACAATTTTGCATTCCGCAATTTCTATGTCAAGCCAGACAAGAAAAATCCTTTCCTTGATGTGACCTTCGACGGAGTTCACATTTTGAACCGGGATATCGTTTCAGCAAAACCTAACATCCAGATAAAATTGAAGGATGATGCTAAATATCTGCTTCTTGATGACACAGCATTGATGACAGTGCAGGTTCGTTATCCTGATCAGGCCGGAACCTTGAGGACATTCAACTTCAATAGTGATACGTTGAAATTTATTCCTGCTGCATCTGGTAGTGATAACACGGCAAGTATCGAATTCGGTCCTTATTTCCCGCAGATCCTTCAGGCAGATGGAAGTCCAATGAATCCTGATGGCGATGAGTATGAACTGATCATTAAAGGAAAAGACAGGAGTGGTAATAAGTCCGGACTGGTGGAATACAGGATAACGTTCAAGGTGATCAATAAGCCGATGATCTCGAACCTGTTGAACTACCCGAACCCGTTCACCACATCTACAGCTTTTGTTTTCACCATTACAGGAAGTGAAATACCATCGAACCTTAAGATCCAAATTCTTACCGTAACAGGAAAGATTGTTAGAGAGATCACGAAGGATGAACTTGGACCATTGCATATCGGAAGAAATATTACCGAGTTCAAATGGGATGGAACAGATCAATACGGTCAGAAGCTTGGAAATGGTGTGTATCTCTATCGATTTATAAGTACCCTGAATGGCAAATCAATGGAGAAATATAGAGCCGAAGGTGATAACACTGATAAATTCTTCACAAATGGATACGGAAAGATGTATCTGATGCGATAAATAAAAGCATTTTGAAACTTAAAAAAGGAAGAGGTCATTCTCTTCCTTTTTTATTTTCGATCTTTGCGGGTTCACGCAAATGGCGAATTGAAAAAAATCAAATGGGTAAGATCGCGATCAATATTGCAACTGGTAGTTTACAGCAAACTGAAATGATAGTGGGTATAGACCTGGGGACGACCAATAGTCTAATAGCTATAATTCATCCTGACACAAGGCAACCTGCAGTATTAAAAGAGCATAATAGCAGTTCCTTAGTGCCTTCGATTGTCCATTTTGGAACTGAGATCAGTGTGGGCGAAGAAGCCAGGAATTTTTTGATAACTGAACCTCAGAATACTATTTTTTCTGTGAAGCGATTGATGGGAAAATCTTACAACGATGTCCGCGAGAATGCTTCATTTTTCACTTATAAAGTTATTGATGATGAAACTGAACGATTGGTGAAGGTTCAGGTAGGCGATAAATTCTACTCACCAATTGAATTATCATCTTACATTTTAAGAGAGTTAAAGCAGAGAGCCGAGCACATTCTGAAAACTCCGGTTAATAAGGCTGTAATTACAGTTCCTGCTTATTTCAACGATGCACAACGACAGGCAACCAGGGACGCAGGGAAAATGGCTGGGCTGAACGTGTTGAGAATATTGAATGAACCAACTGCAGCAAGCCTTGCTTATGGGTTGGGAATGGGAAAGGGCGACGAAGAAATAATTGCTGTTTATGATCTGGGAGGTGGAACATTTGATATTTCGATTCTGCAAATAAGCAATGGGATTTTTGAAGTACTCTCAACCAATGGCGATACTTATCTGGGGGGAGATGATTTAGATCTGGCAATTGTAAAGTTCTGGATGGAAAAATCAAATATCTCTGAGAGTTTGCTAAACTCAAACAAGGGAATTTCTCAGGAATTACGACTGAAAGCTGAAGAAGCTAAAAAACATCTGAGTAAAACTGATCAATTTCATTCTAAGATCGAAGGCTTCGACCTTGATCTAACAAGAATAGAATTTGAAGATCTGATTTCCCCGCTTGTGGCAAGGACAATTGAATGCTGTACCAATGCCTTGAGAGATGCGAAAGTTACAATTGGAGACCTCAAGCAGGTAGTAATGGTAGGCGGATCAACAAGGATACCATTAGTGAAGAAAACGGTGAGCGAATTTTTTGGTAAACCGGTTCATGATGAATTGAATCCAGACGAAGTAGTAGCGATGGGGGCCGCTGTTCAAGCCGACATTCTCGCTGGAAATAACAAAGACGTTCTACTTCTCGATATTACTCCGCTCTCCTTAGGAATAGAAACTATGGGAGGATTAATGGATGTTTTGATTCCACGCAATTCAAAGATCCCTACATCAGCAGCCCGGCAATACACAACCCAAAAGGATGGGCAGGCCAGCATGCGAATTAGTGTTTTCCAGGGCGAACGAGACCTTGTAAAAGATAATCGCAAGCTGGCAGAATTTAATCTCACCAATATTCCAGGTATGCCGGCAGGTTTTCCCAAAGTGGAGGTAAGTTTCCTCCTTGATGCCGATGGAATTCTCATCGTAAAAGCGAAGGAACTTAGGAGTGGAATTGAACAGAGTATTGAAGTCAAGCCACAATATGGATTGACAGATGATGAGGTGGAAAAAATGTTATTGGATTCAATTAAACATGCCAAGGACGATATAACGACAAGGGCATTGGTGGAATCCAGGGAGGAAGCGAGGCAGATGATCGCCACTACCGAAAATTTCCTTGAAAAAAATAAAAGCCAGCTTACCCAGGAAGAATTTGAAATGACCCGAAAAGCAATTGCTGAGCTTGGCTTAATGCTTGAGGGTCAGGATAAAGACTTGATTCAGGCGGGAACGGAAAGACTTAATGAAATTAGTCGTCCATATGCCGAAAGGGTCATGGACACCGCCATTAGCCTTGCAATGAAAGGGAAAAAGATATAATTTAGCCCGCCTTTGCTTAAGAAACCCAGAGACAAACACATGATTCACAAAATATAAGGAAAAAAATTCCGTTTCTACTGGTGTTTAAGTCTTGCCCCTGAACCAACAAATAAGTGATCAATGAGAATTTTAGGCATTTCTGCTTTTTACCATGACTCTGCCGCCGCAATCCTAGAGAACGGAGAAGTAATAGCTGCTGCACAAGAAGAGAGATTTACCAGAAAAAAACATGACCCAGGTTTTCCGGTAAATGCAACCCGCTTTTGCCTGGATTATTTAGGCGTTTCTGTAAACGATCTGGATGCAATAGTTTTCTATGACAAGCCGCTTCTAAAATTTGAAAGGCTATTGGAAACATATTATGCTTATGTTCCTAAAGGACTTTCATCTTTCATGATGTCAATGCCGGTTTGGATCAAGGAAAAATTGTTTCTGAAAAAACTGATTTACGATTCCCTTGATACTATCGAAAAGGTTGATAAATCGAAAGTAAAACTGCTGTTCCCGGAACATCACCTGTCACATGCAGCCAGTGCTTTTTATCCCTCTCCGTATGAGAGTGCCGCAATTCTAACTATTGATGGCGTAGGGGAATGGGCAACTGCTTCAATTTGTCATGGAGAAGGAAACAAGATCACCATTCTGAAGGAACTGGATTTTCCACATTCACTCGGATTGCTTTATTCCGCGTTTACATATTACTGTGGTTTCAAAGTTAATTCTGGCGAGTATAAATTAATGGGGCTGGCACCTTATGGTAATCATGGATCAGCAGACGTTGCTCGCTATGTTGATATTATAAAGAACAAATTGATCGATTTGCATGCAGATGGATCAGTTTTTCTAAAACAGGAATATTTTAATTATGCTACCGGTCTTCGGATGACGCATGATGATAAATGGAAGGAATTATTTGGATTTCCGAAACGTGAATCTGAATCGAGGTTGGAACAGAAACATTGCGATCTTGCTCTTGCAATACAGGAAGTAACTGAAGAGACGGTTCTCAATCTTGCCAAAGAAGCAAAAAGACTGTCTGGCTCAGATTATCTCTGTATGGCTGGAGGAGTTGCATTGAATTGTGTTGCGAATGGTAAGCTGGACGACTCCAAAATTTTCAAACAAGTGTTTGTTCAACCAGCTGCAGGAGATGCAGGCGGAGCACTGGGGGCTGCCTACGCTGCACATTATATCTATTTCAATCAGGAAAGAAAAGTAAATCCTGATAAGCTTGATGCTCTTAAAGGTTCATACCTCGGTACAGAAACTTCGGACGTTGAAACAATCAAGACTGCAAAAAAATATAAAGCGGTATATACTCATTTCGAAGATGAGGATAAATTACTGGAAACCCTCGCTAAACTTATCTCCGATGGTAATGTGATCGGATGGCATCAGGGAAGAATGGAATTTGGACCAAGAGCCTTGGGGGCCAGAAGCATTATTGCTGATGCAAGAAATCCCGAGATGCAGAAAAAATTAAATCTAAAAATTAAGTATAGGGAAGGATTCAGGCCATTTGCCCCGGTTGTTCCCTCTGAAGATGTGTCTGATTATTTTGAGCATGGGGATATTTCTCCTTATATGCTATTGGTCAAGCCCGTTAAGAAAAACAGGCAGATTCCCTATCCGGATGATTATAAGGATAAGGAAATACTTGACAAGCTATATTTCCTCCGCAGTGATATGCCAGCCATTACACATATAGATTATTCGGCAAGGCTTCAAACTGTGCATAAGGAAACCAACCCGAGATTCTGGAAGTTATTGCAGGCATTCAAGAAGTTAACAGGCTATTCAGTCTTGGTAAATACAAGCTTTAATGTTAGAGGTGAACCAATTGTAAACACTCCTGAAGATTCATATCGCTGCTTTATGCGTACAGATATGGACTATCTGGTTGTAGGTAATTTGTTGTTCGACAAAAAACTACAACCTGAATGGAAGGAAAAAGATGATTGGCGAAGCGAGTTCACGCTTGATTAAAGAAGTCGCTGGCATGAATCAAGAGTTTTGATTAGTTTTGATCACCTGTAATCCGGTACTCATATTATAAAAAACATACAAGATGGAATTCTTAAAAGATCTATGGAGTTTTATGAAAGCTAGAAAAAAGTGGTGGCTTGCACCTCTTATTATCGTGCTATTGCTCATTGGAGTCTTAATTGTACTCGGTGGCAGTTCGGCAATCGCTCCATTTATTTACACTTTGTTTTAATCGACTTTAAATGGAAAGAAATAAACACCTGGAGACAATCATTGTGCTTGTCCTGGCTCTGATTGTTGTATATATGTTCACTATCAACAAGTATGTGTTGTGGGGAGCACTTGGCCTGGGAGCCATTGGCGTCTTCATCCCATATCTGGCTGGTAAGATCCATTGGGCCTGGATGAAATTGGCTCATGTGATGGGATATGTTATGAGTAAGGTTATGCTCACCCTGGTATATGTGCTGGTTGTGATACCCATGGGAATCTTCTCAAGGAAGAAGATCACAATGCAGTTGAAATCAGGAACGAGCAGTTATTTTAGAGAAAGAAATTATACTTATAAGAAGGAAGACCTGGAAAACGTGTGGTAGAAGGTTGAGTTGTTAGATACAAACATAACCTTCTGATTGAGCAAGGGATCACAAAGCGATAAATGCCTGTGCCTACTTGCTCTTTTTCTTATTAGCAAGTCAACAAACCCTGAATTTCTGATTCATAAAGCATGAAGTTTCTTTTTGAATTTCGGCATATGCGCCCAAACGAGATCCAGGCAATTAACCCTTAAATTTTTCAAATGAGGATCGCAAAAACCATCATCTGGTCTATCGTATTATACATTTTTCTTCAGGTACTGATAGTTGTTGCCGATAAATTTTCTCCCAATACGCAGCTGTTCCATCAGTCAGTTTTACAGGCGCTTCAGTGGATGCTCGTATTATGGATCATATATGTTCTTTTGTTCGGTTGGCTATTCTTCAGAAATAAAAAGAGATCAAGACCATATTTTAAAATGGTATTGGTCTTTCTTGGAATATTGGTAATTGGTGAGATTTTATCAGCTTTGTCACTGAAGAATCCAAAATACATTCCCGGTTTTGCAAAAAAGGGATTCACTGAATATTATACCCATATTCATCGAAATGTAATTCAGGTTGTTGAAGAATGTGCTGAGTATGACCCGGATTTTTTTTACAAATTGAAACCCTCGAGCCAATGTGTATTTTCTAATGAAGAATTCAGTAACAAGATCAACACTAATAAATTTGGATTGCGAGACGGTGACAGTTCGCTTGTTAAACCCGAGATCATTGTTTTGGGAGACTCCTACGCATTAGGATGGGGAGTTGAACAGGAAGAGCCTTTTCCTGCAGTATTACAACAGCTCACTGGAAAGAAGGTTTTGAATGCTGGGATGTCTTCATTTGGAACTGCGAGAGAGCTCAGGATGTTATCGCGATTGGATACTTCAAATTTGAACACGATTATTATTCAATACTGCGCCAACGACCTTTTTGAAAATAAACCATACGCAGATAAAAACTATCAACTCGAAATTTCTCCAAGAGCTTCGTATGATTCTCTTGTTACTAAGTTTAAATGGGCAAAAGTTTACTATCCTGGAAAATATTTCTTATCCACCTTTAAATACAATGTGAAGGAAACTATCAAGAAGTTGGCTGGAAGGAAAGATCCCGATCCTGCACATAATGACCCGGAAGGGAATGCTAGGTTATTCATCGACCTATTGAAGCGATCAACTATTGATTTCAGTAATAAGAGGGTGATTGTTGTTGATATGAACGAACCTGAATTTCAGGATGGACGTTTTATTTCTGCTGTGTCAAGATTGGCGAACGAATCTCCGAATACAAATTTATTCAAGGGCAATCTCAAAACTCTTGACGTAACTCAATTACTTGGGCCAGATGACTATTATATTCTTGATGGGCATGTGAGAGCGAGTGGTCATAGGAAGATTGCGACTGAACTGAGAAAATTATTTCCTTAAATAACAGGATTGGATCGCGGTAGTTTAAGTTTTCATAAGTAATCTTATCTCTGTATATTTCCATCCATGCGGTTAGGCAGAATCTTACAATACCCAGGGAAAGCAGGTATAAGGGGAAATGCCATTGTCTTACTCTTCCTCACACATTTAGTTTTTGTACTACATTATTCAATTTTAGATAACCAGTTTTTATCTGACGATTATGATTCTTTATACAGGATCATTATTGAGAAAACCATATTGATCAATGGATTCTTCAGGCCAATTATTGACCTTTCATTTCTGGTTGACTATAAAATTTTCGGCTTGAATGCTTCTGGCTTTTACTTCGTCAATCTGCTTATCCATATTGCCAATTGCTTCCTGGTATTCCTATTCGCAAAAAAATTCATCGTTCTTAAAAACCAGGACCAGGTGCATTTTTCATTGTTAGCAGCCTTTTTATTTTGTGTCTATCCATTCCATAACGAATCGGTTACCTGGCTCACTGGAAGGATTTCAGCAATTGCATGTCTTTTCGCTCTTGGAGCTCTGAATATTTTATTCTCTGAACTCCCTGTAGTAAAGAAGCGCTTTTTAATGGCCTTGCTTTATTTAACCGGACTGCTAGCATATGAATCGATCTTTCTTCTGCCGGTAATTTTCATAATTTTTGAATTAAATACCAATCCAGGCAGAAAAGCTTTGTTCACTTCTGCTCTGTTTTGGCTGGCAATTGCATTGCTTTACCTGGTGTTGAGAGTTGTATTCTCTGGAACGGTTTACGGAGATTACGGCCAGCGGATGGTTGAGGTCGGAGGCATTTTGGTTCATGTTTCTACTTTTCTGAAGGTTTTTGGAAGAACCTTGCTTCCCCCAATGGACAATTCCAGATTGCTTATGATCTTGTTTAGCGTTGTTATGTCTTCAGTACTTATCTTATTAATAGCAAAAAGAAAAGCGCTGGATTTCAAAAATTCACTCTATTCGCGGCCAACCCAATTGTTTATTGGCTTTCTAGTAGCATTGGTACTGCCTCTTCTTTTCGGAATAAGCACTAGAACAAGTGAGGGGGAAAGAATGCTCTACTTCCCTTCAGTCTTCTTATGTATGTTGATCAGTTATCTGGTTCTGAAGATGGTATCCCGACCTCTTGCGAGGGGAATAATTATCTCCGGAATTGGTATTTATTTCATTTATTTCCTTAAGGAGAATAATCAATTATGGGAAAAAGCTTCTGGCGCAGCCTCAACAATTATGCGATCAGCCAATCAAAATAAGAGTGCAGCTTTGTTTATTAATATGCCGGAAGAGATCGAGGGTGCATACGTCTTTCGTAATGGTTTCAAGAAAGCCTTAGTGATTGAAGGGCTTGATACCAACAGGATTAAATCCGTTAACTTACTCACCAGGGATGAAGCGATGCTGCACAAGAACAACATTCAACCCCTAATGAGAGGTGATACTCTCTTTATTTATCCAGAATCAAGGATTTATAAGCAATCGGCGAAAGAGTATCTGATGACCAATAGTAAAAATGATAATTTTGCAATCGTGGACACCAACGCAGTCTTCTATTGGAATAAGATTGAGCTTAAAAAAGTTTTTTAGAATATATATACATGTTTGAAGTAACTGATTATGTGAACAGAGGATTTAACTTCGTTAATAACCAGTTGTTTCCTGAAAAAAAGCGTCTCTCATCTTTAATGATCTATGCAACTGATCTTTGTGATTCAGCTTGCAGACATTGCCTCATATGGGCGAAGCGCCCAGTTACTTTTCTTTCACTTGAGGCGATCCAAAAAATAATGGACAGCAAATGCGTATCCTCCAATACATCAATCGGACTGGAGGGCGGGGAATTCTTATTACATCCCGAGGCAGATTCAATTCTAAGCTGGTTTTCCAGAAACCATAAAAATTACGACCTATTTTCTAATTGCCTGAAACCCGAAATCCTGATTAGTGCAGTAGAGAGATTCAAGCCTAAAAGGTTGTACATTTCATTGGATGGCGATGAATCCACATATCTCCACATGCGGGGAAAAGATGGGTACAAGAATGTAATTCAGGTTATTGAAAGACTGAAGGGTAAGCTTCCCATCTTTGTAATGTTCACTCTTTCCCCGTATAACGATTTTTCAGACCTGGAACACGTCGCTGAAATATGCGAGGAACACAAGGTTTTTCTCAGGGTTGGCATTTATAACAACATTCCCTTTTTTGACACTCTTGAAAATGCACGAGGCTCCCAATTTGGAGAGCATAAGAATGAAGAAATACTCAGTTATAAAAAAGCAACTGAGCTCAAAAATCAAAAATCATCTGTGGGTGCATTGACTGAAGAACTTGAAGCAACACCGGTTAATCACAAGGAAAATAATACTGCGATACCCGCCCTCATAAAAAAGTTCAAGGAGAATTATGCATATGTTAGGCTTTATGAAAACTGGTCTACCAATAAGCTAAGACTAAGATGTTTTAGCATTCTCGATAGTGTGATTATTCTTCCAAACGGAGATGTTCCTATTTGCCAAAACCTTCCGGTACACCTTGGAAATATTCATGTCAAAAGCCTGGATGAAATTTTCAATTCCAAGGAAAACTCAAACTTGCAGAAACATTATTCTCAGAATTGCAACCAATGCTGGATAAGCTATCACCGGAAATACGATATTATTCTCTATCGGAATTTTGAGAAATTCTTCGGGAAATGGGCAACATCCAAAATGCTGGGATATTACAAGTGGGATGAAGATGAAAATCTTTCTTACAATCAAGCGGTGGAAGCTCCCTGATTCTTTAGTGCATGAAGGACTTCATAGAGATTGACAAGTCCTGGCAAATCATTTTTTACAACACCCTGACTTGGGGATTCCACCAATGAAAAAAACGTTTCTAATTCCTTGAAGAACCCTTGCACTGCAATTGTATTAAGATCAATCGAAGGAATAACAAGATTATTGAGGTTAAAATATATTTTTGTATCGATAGCTCCACCTATCAATCTTTCAGATGGAATGTTTAGAAAGCGCCTCGGTTTTTGTTTTCCCATGACAAGCGATGGATACCTGATGGTCAACCATTCTGTCTTGGAATTGATTTCCATTTCATCTATTGGGTCCTTCCAGGAATAATCAGTAGAGAGCTCTATGAGTCCTGAGACCAGCGAATCATGTGTGACATGGAGTTGAACGGTAATACCATTGTCATTCTTGCTTTCTGTGTGCGAGTTCACTTTATAATTTCCAAACAAATGGTTGCAATAGTCCAACGCATGAACGAACAATTCCGTGTATGGATCTCCCTGTCCGTAGGGACCAAAGTGAAATCTATAAGTATAAGTTTTTGCCTTGCCAATTCTGGGAAGTATATGTTTGTTGCCCGGCCAATAGCGCCTTTGAAATCCAATTTTACAAACTGAATCTTTATTCTGAGCAATCAATTGATTTAATTCTGAAAGATTTGTGCAAGGGGGCTTTTCTACAAAAACATTCTTATTGTGTTTTAAAAGCTCTGATACCAGGGCGAAATGTGCGCTTGGATCTGCACATACCAAAACACCTTCCACTTCCGGGTCTTCAATAATTTCGGTTAGCGAATGCGTGTACTTTGTATTAGGAAAAATTCTTCCAATCTCAACGTCCCAATTCGACTTCCTTGTATGAACGTATTTTACGTTTATATTAAAGTGTTTTAGTATGGGGTAATAGTTTGAAAGACTGTGTATACCAATTCCGACAAAAGCATATTTCTTCTTCGTGTGAAATAAACTATTGGAAAAGATTTTTCTTTTCCTCAATTCGTTATATTTTTTGAGCAACTGTGAGATCATCAATCCTTAACTATTGTTGTGTACAAGTTCGGAAAACTTTTTTTTGTTTTGGATGAAATACGGGACCAGGATGGTTCCTCTATAGATTCCTATGTCTCCTTTAAATCCTTTGGGTTGTTTATTTTTCTTGTTGGGATAGAAGAATAGCCAATACAAAAAGGCAAATTCGGCTTTTATGATAGCCCAACTTATTCCTGGTTTATTTTTAAATAGAAAATATATCGAGCCCCCAAAATCCAGCATCATCCTCAATATCACAATCGGAATAGCAATGCTCAGTTTCAAATTCCTTGCGAGAAGAATGTAATTATTCCGAAATGTGAGTAAGGTTTTCAAATAATTTTCCCATGAGAGAGTGCCACCGCCGATGTGGTAAACAATTGAGTTTGGACAGGTATAAATTTCGTAGCCAATGTTCCTTGCCCGCCAACAAAGATCAATATCCTCCTGGTGCATGTAATAATAATCATAGAAACCTCCGGTAGCTTGAAATACTTCCTTTTTAAGGAACATACATGCGCCGGTTGCCCAGAAAATTCTTTCTGTCTTATCATATTGGCCGTTGTCCGATTCAATACTTGTAAAAACCCGTCCTCTTGCGAATGGAAATCCTAACTTATCGATCCAACCCCCGGCAGCTCCGGCATACTCGAACATTTTCTTATTATCCAGTGCAAGAAGTTTTGGTTGGCAGATCCCAATTTTGACATCAGTTTCCATGAAGGAAATCACAGGTTCAATAAATCCAGGTGTTACTTCAATATCTGAGTTCACCAAAATGAAATAGTCGGTCTTAATCTCAGACAGTGCAATGTTATACCCCCTGGCATAACCTTCGTTCGCTCTAAGGCAGATAATGTTGACTTCGGGAAAATGCTCCTTAAGCATGAAAACAGAATCATCCGATGAACTGTTATCAACTACGTAGATTTCCTTATTCAAATAAGTTGTAGCAAGGATTGAAGGCAAAAATCTTTTAAGAAAGTGAGAGGTGTTCCAATTTAAAATCACTATTCCAACCGATGGTTGTTTGTTCATTAAAGGGCTGTTATGGCTGAATATTTTTTGAGCTCGCCAAATGTACATGTCTTTGAATGTACTTTCCTAAGAGGTCAAATTCCAGGTTCACCCGGGAGCCTTTTTCAATTAGGCCAATGTTGGTATGCTCGTATGTATATGGAATGATTGCAACCTCAAAAAGATTTTTCCTAATGTTAAAAATAGTTAGGCTAATCCCATTAAGAGTGATAGAGCCCTTATCAACGATCAAGGCTGCGAATTCATCCGGAAATTCAAATTCGTACCCCCAGCTTCCGTTCAAATTGGACTTTGCCCGGCAAATAGCTGTGCAATCAATATGTCCCTGCACAAAATGGCCATCAAATCTGCTCGAAATGGTAACACTCCGTTCCAAGTTTACCTTATTCCCAGAAACCCAATCTGCTAAAGAGGTTTTAAACAAGGTTTCGGCAATCGCAGTAACCCGATGACTTTCTGCAGTTAGCTGATCCACTGTTAAACAAACGCCATCATGGGCAATACTCTGGTCAACCTTGAGTTCCCTGGAAATGGGGGAGCTAATCCAGAACGACAGATTCGATCCGGAAGCTGTGATATTGCCAATAATTCCCATGCACTCAATAATTCCGGTAAACATGAGCGCAAATTATACATTGGTTTATATAATTTAGAAAACTTGCCTATATTTGCTGCCCAAAATGGACCAATTCTTTTATTTAAAGAGGTATATAATATGTTGATAATTGATTCCAAGGATTGCGAAAACATCGACAAAGCGCTAAAGAAATACAAGAAAAAGTTTGAAAAAGCTAAGGTATTGCTGCAATTGAGGGAAAGACAGTCTTTCACCAAGCCTTCAGTAAAGCGTCGTGGAGAGGTTTTGAAAGCAATTTATCGTCAGCAATTGGCCAGCGGCAAATTTGAACGTTAGTTGTTCTAAACCTATAGATGTTATTGAATGAGCCGTCAATTGACGGCTTTTTTTGTTACAGGAAATGCACGAATTACATCGAATTACACGAAGAACTTCGCCATTCTATTCGCTAATGATTTAGTGCTTTTAGTGTAATTGCTTTGATTCGGCTAATTGGTGTAATTCGTGTAATAAAGAATAGATTTGATATACAATATAAATCCTTTGAATAACTACATCCAATCATTTGTTGATTATCTAAAATTTCAAAAAAGGTATTCTCAGCATACCATTCGCTCATATTCCGACGATCTCCTCCAGTTTTCAGATTATCTAATTGCAACATTCGGAGAACTTAAATTGAAAGATATTTCTGCAGTGATGATCCGGAGCTGGCTTGCATCTGTCAAAGAGGATGGTACAAGCAGCAGGACAATCAACCGAAAAATTTCCACACTAAAATCATTTTATAAATTTCAGCTGAAGACAGGTGTTCTGCAGACCTCCCCGATGGGCCAGATCAACTCTCCCAAAATTAGCAGTCGGCTACCCTCTTTTCTTAAAGAAGCAGAATTAGCTACTCTCTTCAACCATGTTGAGTTTCCTGATGATTGGAAGGGGCGTACAGACAGGTTGGTCCTTCACCTGCTTTATCAAAGTGGCCTTCGTCTTAATGAACTAATCAATTTGAGGGAATCCCAGGTAGATCAATCCAAGAAACAGATCAAAGTATTAGGGAAGGGAAATAAAGAGAGGGTGATCCCAATGAGTGATGAGATCGCTATAGAAATAAAAAAGTATGCAGATTTGAAAAGAACGGAATTGGAAGTCTCAGATCCGGTTTTTCTGTTGAATACTAAAAAAGGACAAAAGCTTTATGGAGGTTATGTTTATAAGGCAGTAAACTCATATTTGTCGTTGATCACAACCACCCAAAAGAAAAGTCCGCACATTATGCGACATAGTTTTGCAACCCACCTGATGAATAACGGAGCAGACTTAAATGCTGTGAAAGAATTGCTTGGGCACTCAAGCCTCGCAGCTACACAAGTTTATACACATAACACGATTGAAAAGTTAAAGGATGTTCACAAAAAGTCCCATCCTAAAGCCTAGAAATCCGGCCTGATTTTTTAGGGAAATTAAAGGGAAGTTTTAGTTCTCTTATTTGGTTCCGCGATTCTGAAGGAGTAACTTCATAGTCCCGCCAAAAACACAAAGCCTATGTGATTTTTTATCCTGTAGTTCTTTATTTATTGTTTCATTTAAAAAATGCGATTGATATGAACGTAAACATTCAGACAGTGCATTTTGACCCAGATGGAAAACTGGTCAATTATGTTTCGAGTAAGCTAAAGAAGTTGAGTACTTTTCACGACCGGATCATTAAAGTAGATGTATTCTTAAAGCTCGACAACGTCATCCACAACATTAAAGACAAAATAGCAGAGATACGTGTTCATGTTCCTCGCCAGAGATTTTTTGTTAAGGCCTCTTCGAAATCGTTTGAAGAATCTTTTGACAGCGCCCTTGAATCACTGGTGAATCAAATAAAAAGAAAAAAAGAAAAACAAGTTGCCTAATAATGAGACCTTCCAAAACGGGAGGTCTTTTTTTTATCTATCTCTTATTTACCCGATCAATTTTTTGAATTTAAAAAGGCGATTTTTTCTTCCTAAAAAATTCATTTTCAAAATTTTTGTATTTATCATTTTCCTTTACCTTTGCCTTCCCAAAAAACGGGGTAGTTCTTTATTTGTCCTTATTGATGCAGTTTACAACTAATGTTTCTGGCCCACTTTAGTAAAACTGGTAGAACAGCGCGACCGTAGACTGGAAGGTTGTTGGTCAGGTGGTGTAAAAGAAACCGATAAGCCACTTTAGCTCAGCTGATAGAGCATCCCGACTGAAGTCGGGAAGGTTGTTGGTTCAGTTGGTGTAAAAGAAACCGATAAGCCACTTTAGCTCAGCTGGTAGAGCAACTGATTTGTAATCAGTAGGTCGTTGGTTCGATTCCGACAAGTGGCTCAACGCAAGATATGCCGGGCAGATTCCAGAGCGGCCAAATGGGGCGGACTGTAAATCCGCTGTCTTTCGACTTCGGTGGTTCGAATCCACCTCTGCCCACTTTGTCCCTCAATTCGCCTTAAGCGGAGATGGAACAGAAAAGTTCTTTTTATGATGATTTCAAATAAGCGGAAGTAGCTCAGTTGGCCGTAGTAAAATCGTCCCGATGTATCGGGACAGATTTTCAAGGTTCCGACAACGGTGTTAGTCGGGATAGAGCGCTGATACAAAAGTTCTTTTTATGATGATTTCAAATAAGCGGAAGTAGCTCAGTTGGCCGTAGTAAAATCGTCCCGATGTATCGGGACAGATTTTCAAGGTCCCGACAACGGATTTAGTCGGGATAGAGCGCTGACACAAAAGTTCTTTTTATGATGATTTCAAATAAGCGGAGGTAGCTCAGTTGGCCGTAGTAAATCGTCCCGATGTATCGGGACAGATTTTCAAGGTCCCGACAACGGATTTAGTCGGGATAGAGCGCTGATACAAAAGTTCTTTTTATGATGATTTCAAATAAGCGGAAGTAGCTCAGTTGGTAGAGCGACAGCCTTCCAAGCTGTAGGTCGCGGGTTCGAACCTCGTCTTCCGCTCAAAGGTGAGATGAAGCTGAAAGAACAGTTGACAGGTTTGTTCTTCACTTTCAACCGCAGCGGTGAACTGTCAACTTTAGACAAGCCGTTGTAGCTCAGGGGTAGAGCACTTCCTTGGTAAGGAAGAGGTCGTGAGTTCAATTCTCATCAACGGCTCAAAATGAAGGAGAATAGAGCATTAAGCCTATCTTCAAAACAAATTATTCCTTTAGGGTGAATATAATGATTCAAAAACGCAATTAAAAACAGATAACGATGTCAAAAGAGACCTTTAAGAGGGACAAACCTCACGTTAATGTCGGTACCATTGGTCATATTGATCACGGCAAAACCACTTTGACTGCAGCTATTACCACAATTCTTGCATCGAAAGGAATGGCGGAAGCAAAAAAATATGATGAAATTGATGCTGCACCTGAAGAAAAGGAGCGTGGTATCACGATTAATACAGCTCACGTGGAATATCAGACGGTAAATCGTCACTATGCACACGTTGACTGCCCAGGTCACGCTGACTATGTAAAGAATATGATCACTGGTGCTGCGCAGATGGATGGAGCTATCCTGGTTGTAGCAGCTACTGATGGTCCGATGCCTCAAACCAAGGAACACATTCTTCTTGCTCGTCAGGTAGGAGTTCCCAGGATGGTTGTTTTCATGAATAAGGTTGATCTGGTTGATGATCCTGAGCTTCTGGAATTGGTGGAAATGGAGATCAGAGAGTTGCTGAGCTTCTACGGATTTGATGGAGATAATACTCCTATTATCAAGGGTTCTGCTACCGGTGCTTTGGCAGGTGAAGATAAATGGGTAAAGGCAGTAGAGGAATTGATGGAAGCAGTGGATACCTACATTCCATTACCTCCTCGCCCAATTGATCAGCCATTCCTAATGTCTGTTGAAGACGTGTTTTCAATAACTGGTCGTGGTACAGTTGCTACTGGCCGTATTGAGAGAGGCAAGGTAAAAGTTGGAGAAGGTGTTGAGATAGTTGGTTTGATCGAAAAACCATTGAATTCTACTGTTACAGGGGTTGAAATGTTCCGTAAGTTACTTGATGAAGGTGAAGCCGGTGATAACGCGGGTCTACTTCTTCGCGGTATTGAAAAGAACCAGATCCGTCGTGGAATGGTAATTTGCAAACCCGGTTCAATTACTCCTCATACTGACTTCAAAGGCGAGGTTTACGTTCTAAGCAAAGAAGAAGGTGGACGTCATACTCCATTTTTCAATAAATACCGTCCTCAGTTTTACTTCCGTACTACTGATGTAACGGGTGAAGTTGAACTCCCAGGTGGAACTGAAATGGTGATGCCAGGCGATAATACTTCCTTGAATGTTAAGCTGATCTCTCCTATTGCGATGGAGAAAGGTTTGAAATTCGCGATTCGTGAAGGTGGCCGTACAGTTGGTGCTGGACAGGTGACAGAGATAGTAAAGTAAGCGCCGGGCCGGAAGGCTGGCAGAAGCTAATTATATTTGCAAAGTACTTGGGCTCGTTAGTTCAAGTACTTTGTTTGTAAATGGAAGTTCTTTATTTTCTTTTATTCATAGTAGGGTTTACGGGCATAGTACAACGGTTAGTATAGAGGTCTCCAAAACCTTTGATCTGGGTTCGAATCCTAGTGCCCGTGCTAACAATTTTGTAATTATGGAATTGGGAAATTTCGAAATTCGACCATATAGTTGATTTCGGTCAAGCGATTGACGCGTTAAATGCAATTTCCCAATTTCAAAATTCCAAAATCTCAAATTCGCATAATGAACAAAGTTTCGACTTATTTCCGTGAGAGTTATAAAGAATTGATGGAGAAAGTGACATGGCCATCATGGGCTCAGCTTCAGCAATCTACCCTCATTGTTTTGGTTGCCACAGTCATCATAACTGGTGTAGTTTGGGTGATGGACCTCGCTTCAAAGGGATTATTAAAATTCATCTATTCATTTTTCGCATAATGGAAGCTGTAAATCAACAACAAGAAGTTCAACCACAGGATGCAAATACCAAATGGTATGTTCTGAGGGTAGTTAGCGGTAAAGAACGTAAGGTGAAAGAGTATCTTGATAAAGAGGTTTCAAGAGGAGGCTGGGGGAATGTGGTAAAACAGATTTTCCTTCCTGTTGAGAAAGTTTATAAAGTGCAGAATGGCAAGAAAGTGATGCGGGAGAGAAACTACTATCCCGGCTATGTGATGATAGAAGTGCAGGATGGAAAACTTTCTGATGAAGTGATCGCTACCATCAGCAATATTTCTAATGTGATGCATTTTCTAACTGACGGAAAAGGCTCCCATGGGAATATCATTTCTCTCAGAAAGCATGAGGTGGCAAAAATGCTTGGTAAGATGGATGAAATGGCGGAAGCTGGTGGAATGAGCATGAGTGAGCCATTCATAGTTGGTGAGACTATCAAAATAATTGAAGGACCATTCAATGATTTCAATGGTATTATTGAAGAAGTGAATGATGAAAAGAAAAAATTGAAGGTCACGGTTAAGATATTTGGTCGCTCAACACCTGTAGAGCTGAATTACATGCAGGTCGAAAAAATTTCCTGAGAATTGTTTTAAGATTTATAGAGAAGCCGCAGAATTCTGTGGCTTTTCTCTTAAATAATTAAAAACGATTTGCTTTCCCGAAATTCCCTAACATGAGAATGGCTCATATTATCATGGCATACAAGGACCCTCCACAATTGGAGCGGCTGGTCAAAAGAATGAGCCACGAGAATTTTGACTTTTACATTCACGTTGATACGAAATTTGACCTTCAGCCATTTGAATACCTCGCAAAGATCGATAGGGTTTACCTAATCAAAAACAGGATCAAGATCCGATGGGCAGGATTTAGTTTTACGATGGGAGTTTTGAATTCTATCAAGGAAATATTTTCAACGGGAAGGCAATATGATTTCATAAGTTCAATGAGTGGGCAGGATTATCCGCTGGTATCTGCTCAATATTTCCACGACTTTTTCGATGATCAAAAGGGTAGGAACTTTCTTGCAATCGAAGAATTTGGCTCCCCATGGTGGAAACAAGCGGAAATAAGAATAAATCAGTATCATTTTACTGATTTTGATTTCAAGGGCCGTTATCGCGTTCAATACCTGGTCAACAAGATTTTGCCAAAACGAAAATTCCCGCGTGGGTATACGCTTTTTGGAAGTAACAGGGCTACCTGGTGGACAATGTCCACAGAATGTGCAGCTTATGTGATTGACTTTCTAAGGGAAAACCCTGAATTCTGCAAATTTGCCAAATTCACCTGGGCTCCTGACGAATTTCTTTTACCCACCATTATCATGAATTCCAGATTTAAGACAACAGTGGACCCTGAGAATTACAGGTATATAGATTGGAGTCTTGGAGGAGCTAATCCCAAGATTCTAACCGTGAATGATTTTGAGGCCTTAAAAAAAACCAATAAATTGCTAGCGAGGAAATTCGATATCAAGGTCGATTCGAAGATTTTGGACTTGATAGATGGAATTTCCACATAGCTTCCTGGAACCATTGTAACTAACCAAAACCGGTGCAATGGCTACGTTCATAAACCTGAAGAACATTGAAGACAGTCGTGGCAGCTTAACCGTGCTCGACAATTTAGAAGATGTTCTTCCTTTTTCCGTAAAGCGGATCTTTTACATTCAACAAGCCGAGAATTCTGTTCGTGGCGGACACAGACACTTTTATACAGAGCATGCAATTGTTTGCCTGGTAGGCTCTTGTAAGGTAACGGTGCACGATGGAGAAAGAGAACAAGAATTCATTCTGGACCGACCAAGTAGATGTCTTGTTATTGATAAGTCCGACTGGCACACCATGCATCACTTTTCTCCCAACGCAATTCTTCTTGCTCTTGCATCCACTGTATATGATGCCTCCGATTACATTTATGAACCTTATGACAATTTTGTAGCGAATGGTTCCATATGAAGATCTCAAACTTGTAAATCAACCATTCTTCGAGCAGTTTCTTCAAAAATTTCGTTCCGTTTCAGAATCCGGCTGGTATATTTTAGGCGAACAGGTTAAACAATTTGAAGCTGAATTTGCATCCTATCATAAAGCTGAAAATTGCATAGGCGTTGCTAATGGATTGGATGCACTCATTCTTTCTTTGAAAGCTTATTTTTTTAAACCAGGAACAGAGGTGATTGTTCCAAGCAATACCTACATCGCAACTATTCTTGCAGTTCTCCATGCTGGTCTGGTACCAGTTCTGGTGGAACCGGATGTTTTCACTTATAATATTGATGCAACAAAGCTTGAATCTGCAATCAATGAAAAAACCCGTGCTATAATGGTTGTGCACCTATATGGGAAGTGCTGTGATATGGACCCTATTATAGAAATCTGCAAAAAGAATGACCTGATCCTGATTGAAGATTGTGCACAAGCTCATGGAGGAAAATATAAAGGAAAATTGTCAGGCACTTTTGGTGATTGCGCAGGTTTTAGTTTTTATCCAACCAAAAATCTTGGTGCTCTTGGGGATGCTGGAGCAGTGATTTGTAAGGATGCAAGTATTGCGGAAATTATTTATTCTTTTCGCAATTACGGATCAAAGAAAAAATATTTTAATGATCATATAGGATATAATAGCAGACTTGATGAATTTCAGGCTGCGTTTCTGCTTGTCAAACTTGAATGGCTGGATAAGATTAATACTCACAAAAGAAAACTTGCTTCACTCTATCATCAACATCTGAAAGAAGAATTTATGAAACCGATTCAATCAGAAGATTTTTATGATGTATATCACATTTTCCCGGTCCGACATCAGAAAAGAAATGAATTGAAGGAATACTTGTTAGAGAATAAGATCATGACTGAAATACATTACCCCGTTCCACCTCACCAACAACCAGCACTTAAATTTTTATCCGATCAACGATTTCCGATCTCGGAAGAAATTCATAGAACAATTCTCAGTCTTCCTTGCTCTTTCGCACATACAGAAGAACAAATTCTTAATGTGATTGAAGTGATGAACAGGTTCTAAAAAAAAAGCCCTGCGATTTGCAGAGCTTTTAGAAATATAATTTGTGAGTTTACATATTGTTTTCGTTTCCGGAATTACTTCCAGAATTATCAGGGGTTGATCCTGATGAAGTATTCGTATTATCTGCTTCTGGTGCACTAACTGGTCCAGTAGATGGCTTTCTAACGGTAGCAGGGCGAGAAGGTGATGAACTTTTGGAAGCACTTTTCTTAGCTGCTTTCTTTGGAGCTGCTTTTTTTGGAGCGGCTTTCTTCGCAGCTTTTTTAGGTGCTGCTTTTTTCGCTGCCTTTTTTGCCGCTTTTTTTGGAGCAGCTCTTCTAGCAGCTTTTTTAGGAGCAGATTTTCTTGCTGCTTTCTTGCCAGCTTTTTTCGCAGCCTTTTTACCTGCTTTTTTAGGAGCAGACTTTCTAGCTCCGCCCTTTCTTGCAGCTTTTTTCGGTGCTGATTTTTTTGCTGCTTTTTTCTTTGACTTTGCCATAATTGTACTGTGAATTTAGTAGTTAGTGTAAACTTGTTGGTTGATTAGAAAAGAAAAGGTAGGCAGAAAATTTCAAATGAAAAAAATGTTATAATTTTTTTGAGAACCGAATACAAACATAACAATTAGCTATACCGTCTTTTTGGGCGAAAAAATCCCTTGGATTCATATACTATTTCCCATACCTTTGCGCTCCCCAAATAGAAAGCTCTTTTTCTAATGGATTGGGAGTTTCCTTGTGAAAGCAGGGAGACGTTAACACCAAAAAACGCTTCAAATGGCAAAAAAAGAAATTACAGGCTACGTAAAGTTGCAGGTAAAGGGAGGACAGGCAAATCCAGCCCCTCCAATAGGACCTGCACTGGGATCCAAGGGTATTAATATCATGGAATTTTGCAAGCAGTTTAATGCGCGCACCCAGGATAGGATGGGGAAGGTTCTTCCGGTTCTCATCACCGTTTACACTGACAAATCATTCGAGTTTATTATTAAGACTCCGCCAGCTGCAGTTCAGTTGCTGGATGCCGCTAAACTTCCGAGCGGTTCCAAAGAGCCAAATCGTACAAAAGTTGGAAAGGTTACCTGGACACAGGTCGAAGCAATTGCAAAGGATAAAATGCCTGACCTCAATTGCTTTACTGTGGAAAGCGCAATGCGCATGGTGGCCGGTACGGCCCGCAGCATGGGAATTACCTTGGAAGGTAAAGCCCCGTGGGATAATTAATTCCGTCACACTTTTAAAATCATTACGAGATGGCAATCACTAAAAAAAGAAAAGCGGTAAATACTAAGGTCGATAAGGCAAAAAATTATTCCCTCAAGGATGCTTCCAACCTTGTTAAAGAAGTTAATACAACAAAGTTTGATGCTTCTATAGATTTACATATTCGTCTTGGGGTTGATCCTAAGAAAGCTGACCAGGCTATCAGGGGAACAGTTACACTTCCTCATGGTACAGGTAAAACAAAAAGGGTATTGGTTCTTTCCACTCCTGATAAAGAAGCTGAAGCAAAAGCAGCAGGCGCTGATTATGTTGGGCTTGATGAATATGTTCAGAAAATAGAAGGAGGATGGGTGGATGTGGATGTAATTATCGCAACCCCTTCAGTAATGCCTCGCATTGGTAAACTTGGTAAGATTCTGGGTCCGCGTAATCTTATGCCGAACCCTAAAACTGGAACAGTTACAAATGATGTAGCAGCAGCGGTTACAGAGGTAAAAGGTGGAAAAATAGCGTTCAAGGTAGACAAGGCAGGTATCATTCATGCATCTATCGGAAGAGTGAGTTTCACTCCTGATAAGATAGCAGAAAACAGCCTGGAACTCATTAATGCTATTATCAAGGCTAAGCCATCTTCATCTAAGGGAACTTATTTGAGAAGTGTATTCATGGCAAGTACCATGAGTCCCGGGATTGCTATTGACACAAAAACTTTCGTCCACTAATTCATTAACGCATTTTCCGCCAAGGCGGATGAAACAAACAGGTTATGACAAAAGATCAAAAAAATGAAGTGATAGAGGTGTTGAAGGATAAATTCTCTCAATACAACAACTTCTACGTAACCAATACTGAGTCTCTTACCGTTGCGCAAATAACCAAGTTGCGACGTATCTGTTTTGATAAAAAAGTTGAGATGAAGGTGGCTAAAAACACCCTTATCAAAAAGGCACTTGAAGGCATCGATAATGATAGGTTCAATGAAGTTTTCGAATCATTGCACGGTGTAACCGCGCTCTTATTCTCTGAAAATGCGAAGGAACCAGCAGTTATCATTTCCAGTTTCCGCAAGGAGAGCAATGGTGAAAGACCGGTTTTGAAAGCAGCTTTTATTGATGGGGATGTATTCCTTGGAGATAGCCAGCTTTTAGCCCTTAAGAATTTGAAGAGCAAGCATGACCTTATTGGTGAAATCATCGGGCTCTTACAATCACCTGCGAAGAATGTTATATCAGCTCTAAATGCCGGAAATAAACTGGCAGGACTGATTAAGGCTTTGGAGGCTAGAGCTCAAGCATAGGAATTTTGAAAAGTTGGATGGGGCATTGGGAATTTTTAAGAATTGCCTCAATTTCAAAATCTCAAAATCTCAAAATTCGCATAACCTATGTCTTCGGGTAAAAAGTGAAGACAATCTATAAATCTCCGCCGGATCTGCCCCAGGCAGATATGAAGGCGGTTTAAAAAGTAAAAACAATGGCAGACTTAAAATCATTCGCTGAGCAACTGGTTAGTTTATCAGTGAAGGAAGTAAACGAATTAGCTAAGATCCTTAAGGAAGAGTATGGTATCGAGCCAGCAGCTGCAGCGGTGGCAGTAGCCCCAACTGGCGGCGGCGGTCCTACACCTCCTGTTGAAGAAAAGACATCTTTCAATGTCATTCTTAAGGCAGCGGGTGCTAATAAACTGAATGTGGTTAAGATCGTGAAGGACCTTACAGGTCTTGGACTGAAAGAGGCCAAGGATTTGGTTGACGGAGCTCCAAAACCAGTTAAGGAAGGTGTAAGCAAGGCTGATGCTGATGCTCTTGTAGCAAAGCTAAAGGAAGCTGGTGCTGACGTAGAGGTTGAATAATCGCCTAAAGCCATAAGTTCTAACCCATTCGCCAACAGGCGGATGGGTTTACTTTTAGCTATAATTTAAATCCGGGCCCGAAGTTTGTGGGCAAACTTTTCTTGTTTGTTGCACCTATTTGGTTACCTTTGCTGTCCTTTAATTTTTGGCCAAAATAATTTTGACGTCTCAAATCATCATTAAATAGTCTTGAAATACCTGCTTTTATTTTTTCAAAGAGTAAAAGGTGGTAGTGATTTGTACGTCCTCTAACTATCTAAAACCGGTTTAATTTAGATATGTCTTCAACTAAAATGAACAACAGGGTGAATTTTGGAAAGATTAAAAATCTTGCCGATACACCCGACCTCCTCGAAGTACAGATCCAGTCTTTTAGAGACTTCTTCCAGTTAGAAACAACGCCAGACAAGCGTAACATCGAAGGATTGTTCCGTGTGTTCCGTGAGAATTTTCCCATCACGGATACGCGCAACATTTTCGTGTTAGAGTTCCTGGATTACTTCATCGATCCACCACGCTATACTATTGAAGAATGTATGGAACGTGGACTTACATATGCAGTTCCGCTGAAAGCAAAATTGCGGTTGAGCTGTAATGATGAGGAACACGTGGATTTCCAAACAATCGTTCAGGATGTTTTTCTTGGAAACATTCCTTACATGACTCCAAGAGGCACATTTGTGATCAATGGAGCAGAGCGTGTGGTTGTTTCCCAACTTCATCGTTCACCAGGTGTATTTTTTGGGCAATCTATTCATCCGAATGGTACCAAGATCTACTCCGCCCGCGTAATTCCTTTCAAGGGTGCGTGGATGGAGTTTGCTACTGATATCAATAACGTGATGTATGCGTACATCGATCGGAAGAAAAAATTCCCTGTAACAACTCTTCTTCGCTCCATAGGTTACGAAACTGACAAGGATATCCTTGAACTATTCGGTATGGCAGATGAAGTGAAGGCAGAGAAGAAACCGTTGCAGAAATACATCGGAAAAAAACTTGCAGCCCGGGTATTAAGAAGCTGGGTTGAAGATTTTGTTGATGAAGATACCGGTGAAGTTGTATCGATCGAAAGAAATGAGATTGTATTGGAGCGTGACTCAGTACTTGATGAGGAAGCGATCGAAACTATTTCTGAAATGGATGTCAAAAGTGTATTCATTCAGAAAGAAGATGTGGGCGGTGATTATGCCATTATTTATAACACACTTAATAAGGATACCTCCAACAGTGAGTTGGAAGCCGTTCAGCATATCTATCGCCAGCTTCGTGGCGCTGATGCTCCGGACAATGAAACTGCAAGAGGTATTATTGATAAATTATTTTTCTCTGACAAGAGATATGATCTTGGAGAAGTTGGTCGCTATAAGATCAACCGCAAGCTTGGATTAAATCAGCCTCTTGATCATAAGACCCTCACCAAGGAAGACATTATCGAGATCATTAAATATCTCGTGCGTCTTACAAATGCGAAGGCAGAAATTGATGATATCGATCACCTGAGCAACCGTAGGGTTCGTACAGTTGGAGAACAATTGTATGCTCAGTTCGGAGTAGGTCTGGCCCGTATGGCAAGAACTATTCGTGAAAGAATGAACGTTCGCGATAATGAAGTTTTCACTCCAGTTGATCTTATCAATGCGAGGACGCTTTCATCCGTGATCAATTCATTCTTCGGCACATCTCAATTATCTCAATTTCTGGATCAGACAAACCCACTTTCCGAGATCACGCATAAACGTCGTATCTCAGCACTCGGGCCCGGAGGTTTGAGTCGTGAAAGAGCAGGGTTTGAAGTTCGTGACGTACACTATTCACATTATGGAAGGTTGTGTACTATTGAAACACCAGAAGGACCAAACATCGGTCTTATCTCTACACTTTGTGTTCACGCAAAGATTAATGAGATGGGTTTCATCGAGACTCCTTATCGCAAGGTGAATGAAGGAAAAGTGGACATGAAGAAACTCACCTTCCTTAGTGCAGAGGAAGAGGATATTGCAAAAATTGCCCAGGCAAATACTCCATTGGATGACAAGGGCCATTTCCTTGAAGAGAAAGTGGTGAGCCGCCAGACTGGCGACTTCCCGATCCTTGATAGAGCTGAAGTGGAATTTATGGATGTGGCGCCGAACCAGATTGTTGGTTTGAGTGCTTCACTAATCCCATTCCTTGAGCATGATGATGCCAACCGTGCATTGATGGGATCGAACATGCAACGCCAGGCTGTACCTCTAATTCGTCCTGAAAACCCAATCGTTGGCACAGGACTCGAAGGAAAGGCGGCACGTGATGCGAGGATTCAGATACATTCTGAAGGCAATGGTGTAGTGGAATTTGTGGATGCAAATGAAATACATGTTCGGTATGAGCGTGATGAAATGCAACGACTGGTGAGCTTTGAAGAGGATCTGAAGATTTATAAACTGACAAAATTCGCTAAGACAAATCAGGAGACTTCAATAAATCTTAAGCCCGCTGTTAAGAAAGGACAGAGACTTAGAGAAGGAGATTTTCTTACTGAAGGTTATGCAACTCAAAACGGTGAGCTTGCCCTGGGCAGGAACCTGAAAGTGGCATTCATGCCATGGAAAGGATACAATTTTGAGGATGCAATTGTTATAAGTGAAAAAGTAGTACGCGAAGATCTGTTCACTTCTGTGCATATATCAGAATATGAACTTGAAGTCCGCGATACAAAACTTGGAGAAGAAGAACTGACTCCAGACATCCCGAATGTTTCTGAAGAAGCTACAAAGGATCTGGATGAGAATGGAATCATTCGCATTGGGGCATCAATCAAGGAAGGGGATATTCTGATAGGCAAGATCACACCGAAAGGGGAAAGTGATCCAACACCAGAAGAAAAACTTCTTAGAGCCATCTTCGGTGATAAAGCTGGTGATGCAAAGGATGCTTCATTGAAAGCTCCAAGTGGAATTGAAGGAGTAGTGATCAATAAGAAACTATTCCAGCGTGCAAAGAAAGATAAGAACGCAAAGGTTCGTGAAAAGGCGGCCCTGGAGAAAATAGAAAAGATCCATGAGAAGAACACAGCAGATCTTCTTGAAGTTTTGTTAAGCAAGCTTCAGATTCTGTTGAGAGAAAGAACATCTCAGGGCGTGAGTAACAATTTTGGTGAAGTGTTGATTGGCAAGGGTGCAAAGTTCACTGCAAAGAATCTGAGCGGCATCGATTATCAGAATGTGAATCCTCTGGGATGGACTGCAGATGTAACGGTAGATGATCAGATCAATACCCTCCTGCACAATTATAATATCAAGTATAACGAGGAATTGGGAAGGTATAAGAGAGAGAAATTTAATATTTCAATTGGAGATGAACTTCCAGCTGGAGTGTTGAAACTTGCCAAAGTGTACCTCGCCGTCAAGCGTAAGCTTAAGGTGGGAGATAAGATGGCCGGTCGTCACGGTAATAAAGGCATCGTTGCGAAGATCGTTCGTGCAGAAGATATGCCATTCCTTGAAGATGGAACTCCGGTTGACATTGTTCTAAATCCACTTGGTGTACCAAGTCGTATGAACCTTGGACAGATTTATGAAACTGTTCTGGGATGGGCGGGACAAAAGCTTGGAGTGAAGTTCGCTACGCCAATTTTTGACGGAGCAACTACAGAGGAGATTGGTGATTACTGTCTGAAGGCCAACCTGCCTACCTATGGTCACACGTTCCTGCATGATGGAGAAACCGGTGATAAGTTCCACCAGAAGGCAACTGTTGGTGTGATCTATATGATCAAACTCCACCACATGGTTGATGATAAGATGCACGCCCGTTCAATTGGACCTTATAGCCTTATTACCCAGCAGCCGTTGGGAGGTAAAGCACAGTTCGGAGGTCAGAGATTTGGTGAAATGGAAGTATGGGCATTGGAAGCATATGGTGCAGCCAACATTCTTCAGGAATTACTTACTATAAAATCAGATGATATCATCGGTCGTGCTAAGACTTATGAAGCCATCGTGAAAGGTGATAATATTCCGAGAGCTGGCATACCAGAATCATTCAATGTATTGGTGCATGAGCTCAGGGGACTTGGGTTAGATCTGAAGTTTGAATAATGCAGAAATGCATTATTTATAAACGAACGGATCGAATTCAATTTCCAATTTCAAAATTTCAAAATCGTAAATCGAAATATGGCTGTCAAAAAAGATAATCGTCCAAGGTCCAGTTTTTCTAAGATTACGATTGGACTTGCTTCTCCGGATTCAATCCTGGAAAGAAGCTATGGTGAAGTGCTGAAGCCTGAAACTATCAACTACCGTACCTATAAGCCGGAACGTGATGGTTTATTCTGCGAAAGAATTTTTGGCCCGGTTAAAGATTATGAATGCGCCTGCGGAAAGTATAAGCGTATCCGTTATAAGGGTATCGTGTGCGATCGTTGCGGCGTTGAAGTGACAGAAAAGAAAGTTCGTCGCGAACGCATGGGCCATCTGAAACTGGTTGTGCCTGTGGTTCACATCTGGTATTTCAAGAGTTTGCCAAATAAGATTGGTTACCTGCTTGGAGTAAGCTCAAAGAAATTAGAGAGCATAGTTTATTACGAACGATATGTAGTAATTCAATCTGGAATTCGTGCCGACAAAGGACAAAACCCTGGTGACCTTCTCACTGAAGAAGAATATCTTGAAATTCTGGATACTCTTCCAAAGGATAACCAGTATTTGCCCGATGAAGACCCTAATAAATTCATCGCCAAGATGGGTGCTGAGGCCGTGCATGATATGTTACAAAGGATCGATCTGGATCAATTGTCCTTCGACCTGCGTAATGCAGCAGCAACAGAAACTTCTCAGCAACGTAAAGCAGATGCATTAAAACGTTTAAGTGTTGTAGAAGCTTTCCGCGATGCTAACGGTCGTATAACAAATCGTCCTGAATGGATGGTTATGCAATACATTCCGGTAATTCCACCGGAATTGCGTCCTCTTGTTCCATTGGATGGAGGGCGGTTTGCCTCATCTGATCTGAATGATCTTTATCGCCGTGTTATCATTCGTAACAACAGGTTGAAGAGATTGTTAGAAATTAAAGCTCCTGAGGTGATCTTGAGAAATGAAAAGCGTATGCTGCAGGAAGCAGTAGACAGTCTTTTCGACAACTCAAGAAAATCTAATGCGGTTAAGGCAGAAGGCGGACGTGCATTGAAATCACTTTCCGATGTATTAAAAGGTAAGCAAGGCCGTTTCCGTCAAAATCTACTTGGTAAACGTGTTGACTATTCTGGTAGATCCGTTATCGTTGTTGGACCTGAGTTGAAGCTGCATGAATGTGGACTTCCTAAGGATATGGCAGCGGAATTGTTCAAGCCGTTTATCATTCGTAAACTGATTGAGAGAGGGATTGTAAAAACAGTAAAAAGCGCAAGAAAGCTTGTAGATAAAAAAGAGGCCATTGTTTGGGATATCCTTGAAAATATCCTGAAAGGGCATCCGGTGATGCTGAATCGTGCCCCAACACTGCATAGATTGTCTATTCAGGCATTCCAGCCAAAATTGGTGGAAGGAAAGGCGATCCAACTGCATCCGTTAGTGTGTACGGCCTTCAACGCTGACTTTGACGGTGACCAAATGGCTGTTCACGTGCCATTGAGCAACGCGGCAGTATTGGAAGCGCAATTGCTGATGCTTGCTTCTCACAACATTCTGAATCCACAGAATGGTACACCTATCACCCTTCCATCACAGGACATGGTGTTAGGACTTTACTATATAACTAAAGGAAAGAAAACAACAGATAAAGAAAAAGTCAGAGGAGAAGGAAAAGCATTTTATTCAAACGAAGAGGTGATCATTGCTTACAATGAAGGACAGATTGACCTGCATGCTCACATCAAGGTGAAGACCAATGTACGTGAAGCTGGACAGATCAAGAGAAAGCTTGTAGAAACAACTGTTGGTCGTGTATTGTTCAATCAAACCGTACCAAAAGAAGTCGGATTTGTAAACGCATTGCTCACGAAGAAATCGCTTCGCGAAATCATCGGTGACATCATTAAGATCACTGATATTCCAAAAGCAGCAAAATTCCTGGATGATATCAAACAGCTTGGATTCCGCATGGCATTCCAGGGTGGATTATCATTCAATATCAATGACCTTATTATTCCTGATGTTAAGCAGGACCTTCTGGAAAATGCAAAAGTTGAAGTAGATGAGGTATGGGAGAACTATAACATGGGTCTCATTACCAATAATGAAAGATATAATCAGATAGTGGATATCTGGAGTCGTGTGGATACCCGCATTACCGAAACATTGATCAGAGAATTGGCCACAGATAAACAGGGATTCAATTCTGTTTATATGATGCTTGATTCCGGAGCGCGTGGTAGCAAACAGCAAATCAAACAGCTGTGCGGTATAAGGGGATTGATGGCTAAACCAAGGAAATCAGGATCTACAGGTTCAGAAATTATCGAGAACCCCATCCTTTCAAACTTCAAAGGTGGGCTGAACGTATTGGATTACTTCATCTCTACCCACGGTGCGCGTAAAGGTCTTGCTGATACCGCCCTTAAAACTGCGGATGCCGGTTACCTCACACGTCGTCTTGTTGACGTATCGCAGGATGTTGTAATAACAGAAGAAGATTGCGGAACATTAAGAGGTATTGCAACAAGTGCTTTGAAGGATAATGAGGATGTTATCGAACCATTGTCAGACAGAATAGAAGGACGTACATCACTTCATGATGTTTATGATCCAACAACAGAAAAATTAATTATTACAGCAGGAGAAGAAATCAGTTCTGAAGTTGCAAAGCAAATTGAGGAAGTAGGTGTTGAAGTAGTGGAGATCCGCTCAGTATTGACTTGCGAAAGTAAGCGTGGAGTTTGTGTGAAATGTTACGGTAAGAATCTTGCTACAGGATACCTGGCGCAGAGAGGTGATGCAGTTGGAATTATCGCTGCTCAATCGATCGGTGAACCTGGGACACAGCTAACGCTTCGTACATTCCACGTTGGTGGTGTTGCCGGATCGGCTTCAGTTGAATCAACCCTAGTCGCTAAGTTTGAAGGAACTGTTGAATTTGATGGTCTGCGTTCTGTGACTACAGAAAATAATGAAGGACAAAAAATTCAGGTCGTAATCGGACGTACGGGTGAAGTTCGTATCATGGATGTGAAGAACGATCGTCTTTTGATTACGAATAATGTGCCTTATGGCGCTACACTTTTAGTTAAGGATGGTCAGAAAGTGGAGAAAGGCCAGCCGATCTGCTCATGGGATCCGTATAACAACGTAATAGTTGCTGAGATACCAGGAAAGATCAGGTTTGACAGTGTTATTGAAGGTATAACTTACCGTGAGGAGGCTGATGAGCAAACTGGTCACCGCGAGAAGGTGGTTATTGAAACAAAAGACAAGACCAAGATCCCATCCTTACTTGTAGAAGGTACTAAGGAAAATAAATTTTATAACCTCCCTGTGGGTTCGCATATCATCATGGAAGAAGCGGAGGAAGTGAAAGCAGGACAGGTAATTGTGAAGATTCCGCGTATCCTCGGAAAACTGAGAGATATTACAGGGGGTCTTCCACGAGTAACTGAATTGTTTGAAGCACGTAACCCGGGTAACCCTGCAGTTGTTTGTGAGATCGATGGTGTGGTTGCATTTGGAGCTATTAAGCGTGGTAATCGCGAGATCATTGTAGAAGCCAGGGATGGTGTTATCAAGAAGTATCTGGTTCCTTTGACACGCCAGATCCTTGTTCAGGATGGCGACTTCATTAAAGCAGGAGCCCCGTTAAGTGATGGTCAAATCGCACCGGCTGACATTCTTTCTATCAAAGGACCATTCGCCGTTCAGGAATATGTCGTGAATGAAATTCAAGAGGTTTATCGCCTTCAGGGTGTAAGAATCAACGACAAGCATATTGAGGTTATCGTAAGACAGATGATGCGTAAGGTCACAATCGTTGATCCAGGGGACACTAAGTTCCTTGAAGAAGATTTGACTGATAAATTCGAATTCCTGGATGAAAATGACTGGATCTTTGATAAGAAGGTTGTTACTGACCCAGGAGAATCTGCCAAACTTAGGGCAGGGCAGATCGTTAGTCTTCGTGAAGTAAGAGAAGAGAATTCAATACTTCGTCGTAGTGACAAAAAGCTTGTTGAATTTCGTGATGCGCAGCCCGCCACTTCAGCACCTTCATTACTTGGGATAACCAAGGCCTCATTGGGTACGCAAAGCTGGATATCTGCAGCTTCGTTCCAGGAGACAACCAAGGTGTTGAGTTCAGCTGCTATTCAGGGTAAGACCGATGAAATGCTTGGGCTGAAGGAGAACGTTATCACGGGTCACCTGATCCCTGCTGGTACGGGTTTGAGAGAGTTTGAAAACATGATTGTTGGAAGCAAGGAAGAATATGAATTGCTGCAGACAACTCGTGAAGCCATGGCTTTCGATGAAGAAGAATAATGACTTTTCTATAATAATTTAGCCCCGCTGGTCGGGGCTTTTTTTTGAGGATAATCACAGGTAGGGGACGGCCAATTATGCCGGCGTATAAATTGCAATGGTTTTAGTGAAACCTTTAGCCAAAACCTGTGTTAAACCATTTTAACAAATATTAGTAAAGGGGTCAAAGCTATTAACTTGCTTCAAATTTTTATTGCATGAACCGATTGGCTACATGGTTGAGTATTCTTTCATTGGTATTGGTAGGAGTTCTATATTATTTTCATTTCAACCAGGCTGATAAATCGAAAATCCAAATAAGTAATCGATCGAATTCGGATTCAGGCTCCACAGGTCAATTCAAGATGGCTTATTTTGAAATGGATTCTGTAGATAAGAACTATGAATACCTTACAGAGATAAAAGACAATCTGCGCAAGAAGGAAGAAAACCTAAATAAACAGCTTAGCAGTTTAAAGAATAGTTACCAGCAAAAAATCGCTGCATGGCAGCAAAAGGGTGCTAATATTTCACAGGCTGAAAGCGAAGCGATCAATCGCGAATATCAGCAAATGCAATTGAACTATGATAATCGCCAAAAACAGTTAGGTGATGAACTGGAAAGTGAGAGGGTGAGAATGTTGACAGACGTCCATAAAAAAATTGCTGATTATCTTAAAGAATATAATAAGGTCAAGGGTTATAACTATATTATTACCGATGAACAGAGTCTTATCTACTATAAGGATTCTGTCTACAATATCACCCTGGATGTTGTAAATGGTTTGAATGCATTGTACAGACAACAGAAAAAGAAGAACTGATCCTCCACCAAATCGTACACGATATTTTCTTCTGCAGATATTTCCAGCAAAGACGCAAAGTTTGACAAGACGCAAAAGATGTTTTTTTTCTTTGCAGTGATAGCATCTTTACGAAAAATTTTCTTCTCTGGCATTTCAATTCATGTAATTCGCTTTAATTCGTGTAATTTATCTTCCAATAATTTTACCCATGAGTAATCCCAACACTGGATTTAAGCCATCTCTTAGCCTGCTTGATGCCACCATGGTTGTAGCGGGTTCCATGATCGGATCGGGTATTTTCATTGTGAGTGCGGATATAACCAGAAATGTTGGATCTGCCGGCTGGCTGATTCTCATCTGGCTTATCACAGGATTCATGACCCTGACCGCAGCCCTTAGTTATGGTGAATTGAGCGCCATGTTTCCCAAGGCAGGAGGGCAATATGTTTATCTTAAAGAAGCGTACAATCCTCTTGTGGGTTTTATGTATGGTTGGAGTTTTTTTGCAGTCATTCAAACTGCAACAATTGCAGCAGTGGGTGTGGCGTTTGCAAAATTCACTGCTTATATGATTCCGCAGTTCAGTGAGGATCGGGTGGCTCTGGATCTGGGCTTTCTCCAGATTTCACCTGCTCAATTATTGTCAATAGTTGTCATAGTCCTACTTACCTACATCAATACCCGAGGAATCAAAGGGGGTAAGGCCATCCAAACTACTTTTACGCTAACCAAGCTTCTGAGTTTGTTCGGACTCATTGTTTTTGGACTGATTTTGATGAAGCCAGAAGTGTGGACTGCCAATTGGACAAATGCCTGGGACATTTACAAGTTAAATCCTGACGGAAGTACTTCAGCATATATTACAACTGCGGCACTGGGTGCAATTGCTGCAGCAATGGTAGGTTCAATTTTTAGCAGCGATGCATGGAATAACGTAACCTTTATTGCAGGTGAAATCAAAAATCCAAAAAGAAATATTGGGCTTAGTTTATTTCTTGGCACCTTGATCGTGACGATAATTTATGTTGCGGCAAATGTTATGTACACCGCTGTATTGCCAATGCAAGAAATAGCCAGTGCGGAAAAAGACCGGGTGGCCGTGGTAGCATCAAATGTGATATTCGGACCAGCGGGTACACTCATCATTGCTTTAATGATCATGGTCTCAACATTTGGCTGTAACAATGGATTGATATTAGCAGGGGCCAGAGTTTACTATACAATGGCTAAGGATGGAGTGTTTTTTAAGAAGGTTGGAAAGCTCAACCAACATGCCGTGCCGCAAATTGCGCTTTGGATACAATGCATTGCAGCCTGCATCTGGAGCTTAAGTGGCAAGTATGGACAATTGCTGGATATGATTTCATTTGTGGTTGTTATATTCTATATGCTCACCATCATTGGAATTTTCATATTGAGAGTCAAACGACCTCAGGCTGAACGCCCTTATAAGGCATTTGGATATCCATTTTTACCAATCCTGTACGTGTTGATGGGTACTACTTTTTGTATTCTGCTCATCATCTATAAGCCTCAATACACCTGGCCTGGCTTGATCATCGCCTTACTGGGAATCCCATTGTATTATCTTGCAGTCCGAAATAAAAAAACCGTAAGTGAAGATGTCGAAGGTTGATTTTTCAAAACTTTTCAGGGATTTTTCTACGATAAAGGTTGGTGTTGTTGGGGATGTTATGCTGGATACATATTGGTGGGGAAATGTGGATAGGATTTCCCCGGAAGCACCTGTTCCAGTAGTTGCGCTCACAAAAAAAGACTTTCGATTAGGAGGAGCGGCCAACGTGGCATTGAATGTTCAGGCAATGAGTGCAAAGGTCTCTATCATTTCAATTATTGGCGATGATGAGGGTGGGATTCAGCTTGAAAAGTTATTTCAAGAGCAGGGTATTTCAACTTCATTTCTCCTCAAGAGTAAGAAAAGGATCACAACAAGCAAGACAAGGGTAATAAGTCGTAATCAGCAAATGCTCCGCATGGATGCTGAGATGACCACTGACATAGACTCTGATGACGAAAATCAATTGCTAGCTGCGCTCTCGAAATATATTGCGACAGAAAAACCACAGATAATAATTTTCGAAGATTATAATAAGGGCCTGCTGACTGAAAAAGTTATCGGCGAGATGATTTCATTGTGCAACTCTAAAAATATACTCACTGCCGTAGATCCCAAGCGGAAGAATTTTTTCTCATTTAACAAGGTTTCCATTTTTAAGCCGAATATCAAAGAAGTACGCGAAGCATTCAACATCATAGAGGGAAGATTGGATGAAGCTGTGTTGAGAAAAATCCATCAGCAACTGAGGCAAAACCTGGAACACCAGATCTCACTCATCACTCTTTCTGAAAGAGGAATTTTTTATGAGGATACTGAGAAATCTGGAATCATCCCCGCACACATTCGCAGTGTGGCTGATGTTTCAGGAGCAGGAGATACAGTGATTGCAGTTGCATCGCTGGTTTACGCGACCACACATGATACGATACTCGCTGCTGAAATTGCAAATCTTGCAGGTGGGATTGTTTGCGAAGAAGTAGGTACAGTAGCAATTGATAAGGAAAAGTTACTGAACGAATGCATTACCCTTCTTGCATAGTCTTTTCATTTTTTTTAAGTATCGAATCGAAATCAATCCATACTTCAAAAAATATCTTAGCGAGGACGAATACAACAACAATCCCTTTTCCAGCACCGATTGTAAGAAAAAATGTTCCGAGAATCACAGTAAACTGTTGTACAAAAATTCTTGGATAGGGTTGGAACATCGTATATCCCAGGGTCTGTCGTTTATACTGTTGTTTGAAAAGAAATTCTTTTATGAATAGAAAGGTGTAACTGAGAAAGAAACTTATTAGTAAACCTTTTCCATTATCAGAGAGATAATTCCAAAATCCTGTCACGAAATTCCAGACTGTAATGTCTGGTTGTATTTTAGCTGCTTCCAAAAAGATAAATAGTTGAATACCCACAAAAAACCCATAGTGGAAGAAAAAGAATAGCATGAAAAAATAACCTGAAACAGGTTTACTTCCTTTATTGAATTCATCTTCTTTTCTGATCTGAGTGATTATGAACATTTTCAATAAAGTAAATATTCCTATCATAATAGTTTCCAGGCTGTACACAAGGAAAACTTCCTTTGCATTCCATCCGGCAAAGAAGACTCCCCAAAGAGGAATACAGTTAACTGCTATTAGCAAGATATCGCTGGTGGTTAGGGATTTTTTAATCACTCTGAAAAATTTGTAAGATTTCAGCTTCCAAAATAGGTATTTTCGGTCGCCGTTTAGGCAATATTGATATGAAGTATGTTTTGTTGGTTCACGGAGGAGCAGGTACAATACTCAAGACCAGTATGACCCCTATCCTCGAGAAGTCTTACCGGAAGGGATTGCAGGAAGCACTGGATGCTGGCTACGAAGTATTAAGACAGGGAGGATCTGCGGTGAATGCAGTCAAAGCTTCAACACTTATCCTGGAGGACAATCCACTTTTCAATGCAGGGAAAGGATCGGTTTTTACAAAAAAAGGTGTACAGGAAATGGATGCAGCTATTATGAATGGTGCAGATCTGAAGGCAGGATGTGTAGCAGGCGTAAGGAATGTTAGAAACCCAATTGAATTAGCATACCAGGTAATGACGAGCAGCGATCATGTATTTCTAAGTGGAGAAGGCGCAAATGATTTTGCCCTTAGCCAGGGAATGAAATTAGAACCTGATGAGTATTTTTTCTCGCAGTTCCGTTACGATCAATGGAAAGCAGCGAGAGATTCAGATAATTATTTATTAGATCATTCAGACATAAGAACTCGTTCTGAACCTACAAAATTTGGGACCGTGGGAGCGGTAGCCCTGGATGTAAATGGGAATATTGCTGCCTCAACAAGCACTGGTGGCATGACCAATAAAAAATATGGCAGGATTGGCGATACACCTCTCATTGGATGTGGGACCTATGCTAATAACAAGACTTGCGCTATAAGCTGCACTGGTCATGGAGAGCCTTTCATTCGTGCTGTAGCAGCCTATGATGTGAGTTGTCTTATGGAATATAAAGGACTTAGCCTGCAGGATGCAATGGGTCTGGTGGTTAATAAGAAATTGATCGAAATGCAGGGTGAGGGTGGAATGATTGGAGTTGATGCATCGGGTAATTCAGCCATGCTCTTTAATTGTGAAGGGATGTATCGGGGAATAAAGACAAGTGATGGTCATAACCAGGTGGCAATATATTCCGAGTAATTTCCTGGAATTTCCAGTCGAATATTTCACTAATAATCATAAAATTCAAATGCAGAAGTATGCAGTAATTGTTGCAGGCGGAACGGGCAGCAGAATGAATTCAAGCATACCCAAACAATTTCACCTTCTGCAAGGAAAGCCTGTTCTATCCCATACCATTGAAAGTTTTCTTTCTTCCTTCAGCGATATTGAAATTATTGTTGTACTGGGAGCAGAATATCTTGAACAAGGAAGGGAATCTGATAGAAAGATGCAGCCAGCCTGAGAGAATAATCACAGCATTAGGAGGTCAAACTAGATTTCATTCAGTTAAGAATGGTCTGAAGCTGGTGGAAGAAAATTCCATTGTGTTTGTACATGATGGCGTCCGCTGCCTCGTTAGTCCTGATCTGATTAGGAGGTGCTATGAAGCTGCACTTGAAAATGGAAATGTCATTCCCGCTATTCCTGTTAATGATTCGATACGAATGCAGATCGGAGATATTTCATCGATGGTGGATAGGGAAAATCTTTTCATAGTGCAAACACCTCAAACTTTCTTCAGCAATCAGTTGAAAAAAGCTTTTGAACAGGAATTCCAGGATTTTTTTACTGACGAAGCTTCTGTAGCTGAGAAATTTGGAATTAAGATTCATCTGATCGCTGGCGAGGATGAGAATATCAAGATAACCAGGCCGGTGGATTTGTTGTTGGCTGAAACCATTCTTGAGAATAGAAAGCGGTAGTTAAGCACTCTGTTAGTTTAACCGCAAAGACGCCAAGGACGCAAAGTTTCGCAAGGATTCTTCGCGTAACCTTGCGCCTGCCCTTGGGGTTAAAAAAACAAGTTTACCCCCATCTCTCGACTTCGCTCGAGATGTGTGGGCTTGTCCCTCGACTTCGCTCGGGACTAATCCTCAAATTTGCCAAGGTGTTGTTGAATAAGGAGGAGATTTTTTCTTAGGGTTTCTTTCAAATGCTGTTTGAGAAGACCACCCATTGAGCCTGTTTTCCTGAAAGATGGAGTATCAAAAAATTTACTGAGTTCTTCACTCAACTGCTCAGTTTTTGCAACTGTTGAAATAGTGTCTTTATTCATGATATTGATCAGGTCCATTATTCGGTACCTGTATGAGGCAAGCCTGAATGCCATCATTGTCCTTTCCTCCGTCTGGTATTGTTCTATTGAATCCCTATTCAGATATTTCATGGTGAGATTAACAAAAGCAACATTTTCCTTAAAAAACTGTGGCAGATATAAGTTCTTCCTTCCTTCATAAGACTGCTGATCAAAATCAATTGCTCTGAGACGATATTGAAAATCTTCAATATCTGGTGTGATATCAATGACAAAATTATAACTCCTCATATCTCCTAACAATCTGACAAAGCATCGTTCATTAAACTTGACAAATTCTTTTGCTATCCGGATCTTGTTGGTGTCTGGCTGGTCCAGATATTGTTTGATGAATACATCGCCAGGAATTCCTGCGATATGTTCTTCTACAAGTGTTTCTTTGTTTGTAAGAAATGTAATTCTGTTTGGAGAAAGGATATGTTCCAATTCCAATCCGTACACCCTAGATGCATCGGCCAGTTTTATATAATAGTGATCATAATTATCATTGAATTTATTAACGATCCTTATTCGGAATGGATTGGAGTTTCCAAAAGTGCAGTAATCGATCCGCGCTACATCAAGGTGTTTAATGAACGTCATATCACCTTCCGTTTTCAAAAAAGCATACATCCTTACCAACCCATCGCGAATAAATACCCATTCCCGCATATCATAGGTAACTTTTTCCCAGAGAGTATCCTTTCCATGTTTGTCAAGGATGGGTACTGAATAAGTAAAATGGAGAAGATCCTTATACATTACAGGAAGTTTGACTTCCCGCCCATGATTTTTAAGGTATGCCCTTAAAGATTCGTTTATTGGAAAGATTGGTTTTTTTCGGGATGGTTTATTTCCCTCATCCACCTGAAAATCCATATTGTTCTTCTGTAAAGCCATTACTGATGAGATATCATGAAAATTAGGAATTATAAATCAGATGTCGAAGATGGCTAATGTACGCAGGAGCTTCGAGCAACCGGCTTCCATACCAACTGAATATCTGTCCATCTACTAATATTATTTCAGTACCTGGAAGCAAATGTTGAAGTTCGTCCAAATGATCTTGTTTAAATGGAAATGGTTCCGAAGAAAGTAAGAGAAGTTCGCAATTGAGAGACGAAAGCTCATGAATTGAAATCTCTGGATAACGAAGCTGGTCTTTGTATATATTTTCCAAACCAGCATATTCCATTATGCTGTTAATAAATGTATCACCTCCCACAGTCATCAATGGGTCTTTCCAAATCAGATAACATGTTCTCGGTTTTGATTTTGGTTGTTGCTGTACTGCGAGGAAATTCTCAAAGTTTGATTTGATTCTTTCTACCAGATTACGGCCTTCTTCGCCTTTTCCAGTCAAATCGCCAATTGATGCGATCATATCATATGCATCATCCAGAGTTTTGACATCACTTATCCAAACTGGAAAAATATTTGAGAGTTGCTCTATTTGATCCTGATTGTTCTCTTCCTTGTTTGCAAGAATTAGGTCGGGCTGCAATTGGCGGATTTGATCTAAATGAAGCTGTTTGGTTCCTCCAACCCTTTGCTTTGATCTGTACCAACTTTCTGGATGAACACAAAATTTTGTAATTCCGACAACCTCGTTATCAAGTCCCAGAGCATACAGTAGTTCGGTTTGTGAAGGAACAAGGGAAATAATTCTCCTTGGAAGCGTGGGGAGATCCACGATGCGATTTAACTGGTCAGTAATTACAACCTGATTCAATGCTTAATTCTTGCATCATACAATTTAACCGCGAATGAACAAAGGCGCAATGGTACGCAAGGATGAACTTAGATCTCACTAGCTACCCAAAGCCTGTATCACGTCATACTTTGTTACGATATGAAGATTGCCTGCCTCATCCTTACCTAGCACAGCGCCATTTTCCTTGTTGATCAGTGTTCGAAGTTTTTCAATCGGAGTTTCAAATTCCACCATTGGAAAAGCTTTTTCCATCACTCTCTCAACTATTTCTGTTTTAATATCGGGATTGCTAAATACTTTTTGAAATAGACCACCTTCGCTAATAGAACCGATTGGACCACTTCCATTCATGACAGGAATGTGTTCAATATCAAATTCCCGCATCAATTCAACAGCTTCAGCTACCGTCTGTGAAGGGTCGATGGTGATAGTTCGTTGTTTGCCTCTTGCGCTAACGATATCACGGAATGTTTTTACGTCAAGGAATCCGCGTTCTGCCATCCACTGATCGTTATAAATTTTTGCGACATACCTGCTTCCATGATCATGTAGGATCAGAACAACCAGGTCGTCTTTTTTTAATTTACTCTTTAGCTGCATCAATCCCTGAATACAACTTCCTGCACTATATCCACAGAATAATCCCTCCTCTTTAGCAAGTCGCCTCGCCATAATGGCTCCATCCTTGTCAGTAACCTGTTCGAAGTGATCAATCACTTTCATATCATAATTGTCCGGCACAAAATCTTCACCAAATCCTTCAGAGATATATGGGCGTACTTCGTTCATATCAATTTCACCTGTACGGAAATACTTTGTCAGTAATGAACCATATACATCAATTGCCCAAATTTGTACATCTGGATTTTTTTCCTTCAGATACATAGCAGTCCCAGTTACAGTTCCACCTGTGCCGGCGGTGCAAACCAGGTGAGTGATTTTGCCATCAGTTTGATTCCAGATCTCAGGCCCAGTAGTTTCGTAGTGGGCAAGTCGATTTGCAAGATTGTCGTATTGATTTGCGTGAAAAGAATTTGGAATTTCTTTCGCGAGACGGGCAGCAACAGAATAATAACTCCTTGGATCTTCAGGTTCAACATTTGTTGGGCAGACAATCACTTCAGCACCTAACGCACGCAAGATGTCCACTTTTGAAGGTGATTGCTTATCAGTTGTAGTAAAAATGCATCTATATCCTTTTACTACTGCAGCCATTGCAAGGCCCATTCCGGTATTTCCTGATGTGCATTCAATAATAGTTCCCCCCGGTTTCAATTTTCCTTCCTGCTCGGCCACCTCAACCATTTTTACTGCCATTCTATCCTTGATAGAATTGCCAGGATTGAAGTATTCCACTTTTGCAAGAACGGTGCAAGGGAGGTCGCGGGTGATCTTATTAAGTTTTACTAGGGGAGTATTTCCAATCGTCTCTAGAATATTATTTTTAACATCCATAACCATTTGTTATTCACGGCAAAGGTAAGATTTACACTTTCTGAAAACTGATATAATTATTGTTCAGGAATTAACCATTATAGTAACAATAATTTGTCTCGCAAATGGTTATCTATATAACCGTACCTATGAAGCCACTTTCATATGCATTAATCTATTTATGCTTCACACTTAATTCTATTGTCGCAATAGGAACCAATTATTTTATTTCTGCAACTGGGAATGATTCCAATACCGGGACTAGTATTTCATCAGCATGGAACACGATCCTAAAATTGAATACCATTTCTCTCCAGGCAGGGGATACGGTATTTTTTGAAGGAAGTTGTAGTTTCTCTGGTACAGTTTACCTCGATGGCAATGACATGGGTGATCCCACTTCGCCTGTTGTATTTACCTCTTACGGTTTAGGAAAAGGAATCATAAATGCCGGGACTGGATTTGGATTTAAAGCGTATAATTCAGCCGGATTTGAATTTAGAGAACTGGAAATAAAAGGAGCCGGACCAGAATTTAATAGCGGAAGCGGAATAGATCTTTATATGGATACTGCAGTTGATCTTGAATTCATTCATGTTGTCAATTGTAATATCAGTGGGTTTGGAAATAAAGGAATTGAGATCGGCTGCTGGGATACCTTTAAAGGATTTTCAAATGTGATTGTTGAATCAGTCAGTTGTTTTGATAATGGGAGAGGTGGGATGGGCAGCTATGGATTCAACACCAATTATAATCATAAAAATTTTCATGTAACACAATCTGAATTTTATAATAATAAAGGAATTGCTTCAATTACGTCTTCACATACTGGCAGCGGGATCGTGCTCTCCGGGATCGACGGTGCTCTGATAGAGAAATGCGAAGCATTTAATAATGGCGAGAACAGTTCCAATCCTTCTGGTGGTCCTGTGGGCATCTGGTTCTATATTGTAAAAAATGGAATAATCCAGCATTGCGAAAGCCACCATAATAAGACTGCAACTATAGATGGTGGGGGTTTCGACATTGATGGAGGAAGTCAAAACTGTATTATTCAATATTGTTTTAGTCATGATAATTACGGACCAGGCTTCCTATTGGCTGAATACGGATCCGGAGTTCCATATACAGGAAATGTTATCAGGTACAACATTAGTCAGAATGATGGAAGGAAGGCATCTGCTGGTGCCATTACACTCTGGGCGGCCAATGCAGGAAATAAAATCTTAAACAGCCAGATTTATAATAATACGGTTTACTCAAGTGTCCTGGGAATTGTGAATGGAGGACCTTCTGCAGTAAAAATTATCGGACAGAATTTTTCCGCCGTAAAGTTTTTCAATAATATTTTTCATACACTGCCTGGTATAAGAATGATTGATGCCAACATGAACCTGGATAGTTCAGCTGTGCATTTCGTCAACAATAATTATTATGGCCTTGCTGGCCTTCCAAGTTTTCACTGGAATGGTGGAATATATCCCGGACTTCCTTTGTGGAAACTCGCAGCTCCCGGACAGGAGCGAATCGGAGCACAATCATTTGGATTATCATTTGATCCTTTGCTGGTAGCGCCTGGCATCACTGGTACGATCGGAGTTGTACAATTACCAGTTCTGGAAACACTTCTTGGTGGATATATGCTTAATACAAATTCTGCGATGCTTGATGCGGGTCTGGATTTGAGTGCAGTGGCAGGAATTGATATCGGCAATTATGATTTCTTCGGAAATGCTTCAAAAACTGGTATCAGTCAGGACATAGGAGCGCATGAGTGTTTCAACTGTTATAGTGTACTTAAGTCGAGAGTAAGGACATTCACAGCAACCAGGATTTCGACCGGTGTAATTCTTAAATGGAATGTGGATGATCAATCTTCAATTCAAAACTATATTCTAGAGTCTGGTGATGATCCCATGGTTCTTAATACAAAACTCATCCTGAAGCCGGGAACTCAAAAGAGTAATTACCAGTTAGACACTACACCATTTTCTGGCAACCGGTTTTACAGGCTAAAAGTGATCAGCGTGGATGGATCAATTTCTTATTCAATCATCAGGCAAGTCACTGGTCAAGCTAATCCGATTTTCAAGCTTATACAAAACCCTATTGGTGAATCAATTCTGTTTTCCATAATTACACCACGCAAACAATTCTTTAATTTAGAGTTGTATAATGAAGGTGGTATGCTTCTTGAGAGAAAGAAAATCCTGGTCACACAGGAAGAATCGAAACATGAATGGAAACTTAGATTGAATTCAGGAATCTATATATTGAGGATCTTTTCAGATCAAGGCGATGATCGATCTTTTCGTGTAGTAAGGCTCTAAACAGAAATCAGTGAAAGTTTATTTTATTAGTGGGCTAGCGGCCGACCGAAGAGTGTTTAAGAATATTCAATTGCCGATTGAACACGAAGCAATTTTTCTCGATTGGATTCAACCTCTGCCACATGAATCACTTCGCGAGTATTCACATAGAATGGCGGAGAAGATAGACAGAAGTGAAAAGTTCGCGATTGTCGGATTATCAATGGGAGGAATGATGGCAGTGGAAATATCCAATCAACTTTCACCTTCCAGAACAATACTTATATCAAGCATTCCTACTTCATCCCATTTACCCGGGTATTATAAGCTAGGAGGAAAACTTCACATTCACAGGATCATTCCAATTGCCTTTTTGAAAAATGCATCAGTTATTAAGAGATTTTTCACCACGGAAACAGAAAGTGATAAGCAGTTATTAAAGGAGGTCATTCGTGAAAGCGATCCTATTTTTATTCGCTGGGCTATGGAAGCCATCGTGAATTGGAAAAATGACCAGGTTCCTCCAAACCTTATTCATATTCATGGAACGAAGGATTTTTTACTTCCGATGCGTTATACAAAACCAACGCATGTTATCCAGAAGGCCGGGCATATGATGGTTATGACAAAGGGGGAAGAAATTAGCAGGTGTCTCGCGGAGGTGTTGGGAACAATTTGAGAATTTGAAAATTTGAGAATTTGAAAATGAAGAGAATCCTGAGAAACTTTGTTTAGTGAGTGGAGTCGAAGGATCAAGCCTCTGGGATTGAGTCCTTAACCCTTGAACTGTCAAACTCTCAAACCCTTCAATTACTTTTGCCTCCATTTTATGGACCAAAAATACATTCAACATATAGCCAGGAAACTGGATCTTTCATTGAAGCAGGTAGATAGTGTGCATCAGATGAATGAAGAGGGAGCTACCATTCCTTTCATGGCGCGGTATCGTAAAGAAGCCACAGGAAATCTGGACGAGGTTGCCATTGGAAAATTGATCAGCGAATTTGAATATTTCGGTGATCTGGCTAAGAGAAAGGAAACTGTTATCAAAACAATTGAAGGACTGGGCAAGTTGAGCATTGACCTGAGAAAAAAAATTGAAGATAGTTTTGATGTAACTGAATTAGAGGATCTCTATCTCCCATTCAAGCCAAAGAGAAAAACAAGAGCATTGCAGGCCATTGAGAAAGGCCTTGAACCATTGGCAAGAATGATCATGGACCAAAGAACCAATGATCTCTCATCCGAAGCAAGCCGCTTCATAACTGATCTGGTTAAGGATGCGAAAGAGGCTATGGATGGTGCAAGAGACATTGTTGCAGAATGGATCTCGGAAGATCTGCAGGCAAGAAATAAGATAAGGCAGCTTTTCAATGAGGGTGCAACTGTCTATTCTAAGGTGATGAATGCCAAGAAGAATGAGCAGGAGGCACAGAAATACCGCGACTACTTCGATTATCACGAGCAACTCTCCAAATGCCCATCTCACAGGATACTTGCAATTAGGCGCGGTGAGAAAGAAGGCTTTCTGTCGATGGACCTTAATATCAACAAGCAATTGGCGGTTGATGAGCTGAGCAGGATTTTTATCAAACCATCGGGTCAAGGTAACATAGAATTGAAAAAAGCGATTGAAGATTCATTTGATCGTCTATTAAAGCCCTCCATAGAAAATGAATTTCGCTTACTGAGCAAGAATAAGGCGGATGAAGATGCCATTGAAGTTTTCAGTGAAAATCTGAGGCAATTATTACTTGCTTCTCCACTAGGATCAAAACGTGTTCTTGCAATTGATCCAGGATTCCGGACGGGTTGTAAAGTAGTTTGCCTGGATGCGCAGGGAAAATTCTTATACAACACCACCATCTATCCTCATCCTCCACAAAACGATATTCAAACATCCATCGAAGAATTAAAGTTGCTTGTAAAGAAGTATCAGATTGAAGCAATAGGTATTGGCAATGGTACAGCCGGAAGAGAAACAGAACAACTTGTGCGCAGCATTGATTTTGGAAGTCAACTAAGCATTTTCCAGGTAAATGAAAGTGGTGCCTCTATTTATTCAGCTTCCGAAGTTGCGAGGGAAGAATTTCCAGATCAGGATCTAACAGTTCGTGGGGCTATCAGTATTGGCAGAAGACTACTTGATCCTCTGAGCGAGTTGGTCAAGATTGATCCTAAATCTATTGGAGTTGGACAATATCAGCATGATGTCAGCCAGGTGAAATTGAAGGAGGCTCTTGACAGGATCGTCGAAAGCGCCGTGAACTATGTTGGCGTAGATGTAAACACTGCATCAAGACATTTGCTCCAATATGTTTCTGGTATATCATCCACTCTCGCTGGAAACATTGTTCAATTCCGGTCAGAGAAAGGTCGCTTCAGGAATCGCGAAGAGTTGAGAAAGGTTTCGCTGATGGGACCTAAATCCTTTGAACAGAGTGCTGGCTTCCTCAGGATTTCTGATGGAACTAATCCACTGGATAATTCATCCGTACATCCTGAATCTTATCATGTGGTTGAAGCAATGGCAAGCGATCTGAAAGTGCATGTAGAGGAGTTAATAAGAGTAGCAGAACTAAGGAAACAATTGAATCGCAAAAAATATATCAGTGAATCCGTTGGAGAGTTCACCATCGAAGATATTTTGAAAGAACTTGAAAAGCCAGGTAGGGATCCACGTTCAGTGATTGAGGAATTCCAGTTTGATGAATCTATAAAATCCATGGAAGATCTGAAAACAGGAATGGTGGTTCCAGGTCTCGTTACAAACATTACCAACTTTGGAGTTTTTGTAGACATCGGCGTAAAGCAGGATGGAATGGTTCATATTTCTCAATTGAGCAATACATTTATTTCGGATCCAAACAAAGTTGTCAAGCTACAGCAAAAGGTCAGGGTTAAAATAACTGAAGTAGATATTGCCAGGAAGAGAATAGCCTTAAGTATGAAGGAAGCCGAAGAAAAATTTTCAGGTAGTAAGTTGGATCAGCAACGACCGAAATTGGCTCAAGCTCCCAATCCAGGCAAAGAAAAAATCAACAGGAAAGAACCAGATTCCTTTCAGTCAAAGTTGGCTGAGCTTAAGAAAAAGTTCGACAAGTAAAATGATGCTATGAGACTCTTAAAGCCAGATTTCCTCGCTTATTATTTTTTTCCGAATTCTTTAGCAAGTTGATTAAGGGTGGACGGCGAAATAGTCTTGCTGCCTTCCTGTATTACGATCCTGAATTTGAAGCTTACTGATTCGCCTGGTTTCAGTTTCAGATTTTTAGTGGACTTCCCATTGGTAAAAATATTTTCACCCAATGGATTTGCTGCAAATAATCCATATCCCCTCGCATGCCAGAAGGTTGGATAATTTGGATTTCCGGGATGATCAATTATGGCAATAGTGATTGAATCCTTTCCAAGCTTCCCATACAGCTTGCACCATGCGGCGCGCGTACTCCATGCATCGTTTCCCTGTTTGCCTTCGCTTGTAATATAGTTTCCGTTGGAAACAGAATCTGTAAGTTTTTTCACAACAGTGACATTCCCTTTATCATCAGTAAATTTCTCATCAGTTGTTGAAGGGATCTGCAATTCTCTTGCTACACGAACTCCAAGAAAACCGTCCTTGGCATCTTTGAAAAGAACATCAACATTTGCGTTTAGAATTGTAAACCTGTCAATGATACGCTGACCTTCTGTTCCACTGAATTCATACAAGGTAGTTTCTTCAAGAAGCACATCGTTCTTAAAATTCGTCCAGTTTGCATGGTAGGAGATCACACCCTTTGCTCCTCCTGAAGTCTCAAGTATCCTATCTGTCTTGATCCATCCATACAATTGCTTCTTTTCTGTTGGAATTGCAAAAGAATTATTCCAGAAATCCAATCCATTCACGTTTTCAAAATTGAACCAAATGCCAAGATGGTGAGGATGGTCGGTGGGTTCGCCGGCTCTTGGACTTATTGGAAATCCGCGATTCACCAAGGTGCCATTACCTGTTTGAAGTGGATATAGCACAGGTTTTTCGAGGCTATCCGTAAACATGAAACTTGTAAAAGGTTTTTTTCCGATCACAACATCTATTCTTTTCTCTTTATCAAATTTTACAACACTTACCTGCTCAACTTTTTGCCCAAGGCTGAAGGAACCAAGACTTAGTAGTCCCAGGAGAGCAAAAAAATGTCGAACACGGAAACCCATATTTAAAATTTTTGAAATTGTGATCTTTTGCACAACACTTGCTTTCAAAGTGAAAGTCCCAGCTAATATTTGAAAACTTTACCTCCAGCCATTACCTCTTGTGTTTTGGCATCAAATGTTGCTTTCTGGCCAGTATGAGACGCTGCTGTAACCATTGCGGTTGCAATAGAATGTGAATATCCTGCCTCAACTGGAGCATTTGGTTGTTTTCTGCTGCGAATACATTCCATCCAATTTCGTACATGGTTAGAAGTGAGTCTATCACCTCCTGTATTAGCCGATGCAACAACCTGCTCAACTTCAGAAATACTCATCTCCGGAAGAAGATTTGGTTGCATACCCATTGCCTCCGCAAAATTCTTTGTAAGTCCTCCTCTGGGTGAAACTTTGTTCGTATTCAGATTGAGTTCTCCGCCATTAGAATAATAGATCTCAGCAGGTCTTTCATCGCCATTATGCATGCGGGATCCAAAAGTTACCTGGAATCCTGCAGAAGCATCATTAGTTGGGCCATAATCAAACACTGCTGTGATAGTATCCCAATTCTTCCTGCCATCTTTCCACATATAGATTCCTCCATTTGAAACCACAGACCGCGGATAGTCAAGACCACTGAACCAATGTACTGTATCGATCTGATGGCTCATCCATTGACCTGGAAGGCCACTTGAATAAGGCCAGAACAATCGATACTCTAGATATTTGCGGCCATCAAATGGTTCAAAAGGACGATTCAGGAGGTATCGTTTCCAATCTGTATCCTGTTCCTTGATCTGTTTGAGCAGGGCAGGCCTACGCCATCTTCCTGGTTGATTTACATTCCATGTGAGTTCAACCATGGTGATTGGCCCGAATTTTCCCGATTTGATGAAATTATTTGCAGCATGGTAGTTTGAGCCACTTCTGCGTTGGGAGCCGATCTGCACAATTCTATCTGTTGCCTTCACTGCCTTAAGTGCTGCGCGATTATCCTCCATTGTTTCAGCAAAGGGTTTCTCAACATATGCATCGCATCCAGCCTTGACTGCTTCAATTGTATGTAGGGCATGCTGAAAGTCAGCCGTACTAATGAAAACTGCGTCTGCTAATTTTCGATCGTATAATTCTTCATTGTTTCTGCACGCAATCACATCATGGCCCATTTTTTCCTTCCATTGTGCGGCACCCTCCTCTCTTCTTTGTTTCCATATATCAGAAACTGCCACTATATCGAAGTTCAATTCCTTATAGTGATTCATGAAACATGGCATGTGGGAAGCCTTGTGCCGGTCAGAAAATCCAACAACACCTACCCGAACCCTGTCATTGGATCCGATGATACGTTCGTAGCTTTTTGCGCTCCAACCTGTCTTTGCTATCAGAACTCCTGATCCAGCCAGGGTGGCCTGTTTGATAAAATGGCGACGTTGCTTATTCATATGACAAAATGAGATTGTTTATATAGTAAGCTAGGCAATAAATTTGAAAATTTGAAAATTTGATAATTTGAAAATCAGAGGAATAGATTGGTTTGGGAACATGAGATTATCATCCTAGCCTAACCCATCAATCTTTTGCACTTAAATTATTTATATTAGTTAAAATGATACAAGAATTTTGTACTCACTACTTTCACTTTCGAAATTCAGAAATTCCTCGATAGAAAGGTTTGCAAATGCTTAAATACTATTGGCATATTTTCAGCAACGCTATAACTAATTAATCATGTTACCCCCTTTTTTGCATTTTCAAATTTTCAAATTCTCAAATTATCATTGGCATATTTTTGACTCCACGTCTAAAACAAATTTTTCCATGCATCCCAATTCCTTTGCTTTTAGGTTCTCCATATGCAAAAAACATCTTTTCCATGATTTCTCACTGTCCTGCATTTTCAAATTTTCCCTGCTTACTGCGAAGCAGGCAAGAAATTCTCAAATTCTCAAATTGAAATGGACTCCCTAACCCACCTTGTTGCAGGCGCCTGCATTGGCGAAATATTGGTTGGGAAATCCCTGGGGAAGAGGGCTATGCTACTCGGCGGGATCGCTCAAAGCATTCCGGATATTGATTTCGTTGCCTCGTTTTGGATGACCACCTGGGACTATTTACTAGCCCATCGCGGATTTACACATTCGTTTCTTTTTCTGTTGCTGATTGTGCCAATTCTTGCATGGCTGGCGAGGCGTTGGATACCAAGACAAAACCTATCCCTTAAAACATGGATACTTTTCTTCTCGGTGCAAATATTATTTCATCTCTTCCTCGATTCAATGAACAGCTATGGCACCGCCTGGTTCCTTCCATTCGGTCACAAAAGAATTGCCTATAATATACTTTTTGTTGCAGACCCCTTGCTTACTATCTGGCCGCTTGTGGCCAGTGTGACCCTAATGATCATAAAGGTTGGGGCAACGAAAAGAAAGCTGTATGCAAAAATTGCACTGGTAATTTCACTTTCTTATCTGTTAATCGCTGCGTTAAACAAGGCGATGATTGAAGATGATATAAAAATGTCCCTGAAAGCTCAATCTATTGAACCTGTAAAGCATTTTTCTTCACCAACACCATTCAATAGTTTTCTTTGGTATGTAGTGGCAGAAGTCGATAGTGGATTTTATGTTGGATATAGTTCAAATTTCGATCGCATAAAAACAATCAAATTTACTTATTTCCCCCGAAATGAAGCCTTGCTGGGGGCTTGGAAAAATACAGAGATGGTTACCAGATTAAAAACTTTTGCACAGGGATTTTATACGGTCGAAAAGTGGGGAGATACCCTTGTATTTAATGACCTCAGGTTTGGGCAAACCATGGGCTGGACTGACCCAAAAGCCAGGTTTGTCTTTAATTATTACCTAAAGGGACAGGACGAGAACGTGATGGTAGTTCAAAGAGGAAGATTCAAAAACTGGAACCGTCGAACTTTGAAAGAATTGCTTGAGCGGATAGGTGGAAACTAATCATCTCCGGGGTTTAAAATAGAAAGTAAAAACGAAAAATATCCCTCGTATCAGGTTATAGCAACTCCATTGCAGAAATCTTTGGAAAACATTATACCTGGTCCTGTAAACCTCTTCATTGATACGGTCACTTTCGTTTTTCATGATTTCTCCCAGGCTATGATCCGCATCGCCAGCAATTCTTTTATCATCAATATCCAAATTCAATTCAATACTTGCATATGCACTTATATAATTAAAATTATATGATCCTACTGTTGTCCACACACCATCATAGGTAGCAAGTTTTCCATGCAGGACTGATTTATCATATTCGTATATTTCGATCCCTCTTCTTAGCAGCTTCCTATAGATATACCTTTCGGCTTGTTTGGAAAGAAATATATCGGATGTGCCGGCAAGGATCACCTGAATTTTAACCCCTCTTTTAGCTGCCCTGAACAAACTCCATTGGAGTAGATTTCCAGGAAGGAAATAACTGGACATGATCGTTATTCGTTCACTGGCTTTCTTAAACATCTCCAGATAAGAACTGGTAACTTCTTTCTTATTTCTGACCCAATCGTTCCTTCTCACTCTTACACGACATTTTTCAGTATCATGCCGGTTGATGTTTGGAATTGAGAGTGGCTTTTCTTTTCTGAATCTCCATCTCGCCTGTCTCCAAATATCAACGCAAACTGCACAAAGTTGTGAAGAAACTTCGCCCTTAGCCCATATGGCCCAATCCAACCAGGCCGGTGCATCAGGCATATCATTGTATCGGTTCCCAATATTACTTCCCCCCACTAGAGAATAAATACCATCAGCTACTACCACTTTATGGTGGAGCCTTCGGCCGAAATATGAATACCGTGCTTTAAAAAAAGGTTCAAACCATCTGAAATTAATGCCTGCGGCCCGGAGGTCGTCTATAAATTCCCCTGGGAGGTTTTTTGATGCATATCCATCCAGCACCATATGCACAGCAATACCACTTTTTGCAGCTTTTATAAGTGCATCTTTAACAATATTGCCGGTTTCATCATCATCAAAAATATAAAATTGAAAATGGATGAGAGATTTGGCATTCTCAATCATTTCTATCAGCGCAGAAAAATAATCCTTTCCTCCACGGATTAATCTTACAGTATTGAATTCAGTATAGCCAGTCGAAAATGTGGTTGTCTTGCCCGCCATGGTGCTAAAGATAATTTCAATTGAGAGTTTCAACAGATAATCAATTTTCATTCCTTATGCCATTCCCCAACTAACAGCCACAGCTGACATCGCTAGCCTCCAAATCAGTAACTTTAAAAATTGTTGAATCAGATTTAAATCATGCAAATGGAAGATGTAATTCTGGAAGTGGACGAAAACGGAAACGGTTCATTTTTTTTAAAGGAAGGTGATCGCAAAATTGGTGAAATGATTGTTGGAATATCCGGCCATACACTTACTGCCTTTCATACTGAAGTAGTTCCGGAAGCTGAAGGAAAGGGTCTGGCAAGGCAGTTATTAGGCGCAATGACCAATTATGCCCGTGAAAATCATCTATCGGTAATTCCTGCTTGTCCTTATGTACTGGCGCAATTCAAAAGGAAAGAACAGGAATATGCCGACATCTGGCAAAAATGAGGACCCACTCTCTCAAATCAACCATGAATAAAATTCTTATACTATTCGCTCATCCGCTATTTGAAAAATCAAGGGTTCATAAGCAACTTATTGATAGGGTCGGGGGATTAGATGGGATTACCATCAATGATCTCTACCAGGCATATCCAGACTTTGACATTGATATAAGTCAGGAAATGGACCTGCTCAATCGCCATGAGATCATTATATGGCAACATCCTTTTTATTGGTATAGTGCTCCCGCTATGATAAAACAATGGCAGGATTTAGTACTTGCGCATGGATGGGCTTATGGAAAAGGGGGGCGGGCTCTTGAAGGAAAAAAAATATTCAATTCGTTCACCTCGGGAGGTGGAATGGAGGTTTACCAACCAGAAGGTTTTCAGAAGTATACCGTTCGTGAGTTCCTTCGCCCATTTGAAAGAACAGCACATTTATGCAGAATGATCTACTGGCCTCCATTTTGGGTTCCAGGTACGCATAAACTGGATCCTGCTCAAATAAATCTTCTTGCCAATCAATACAGAGACCTTCTGATAAAGTTGAGAGACGGTGAATTTACCAATGAGAAAATTGAATCAGCTCTCTATTTGAATGACCTCGTTTCTACTATCACCACAATAATTTAATTATGGATCAGGAATCATTTCTCTTCCAGGCCCTGGTGTACCTGGCATCTGCTGTCTTGTTCGTTCCGATCGCGAAACGCCTTGGTCTGGGTTCGGTGCTTGGATATCTGATTGCAGGGATCATGATCGGGCCGTTTGTATTGGGATTTGTCGGCGAAGAAGGGCAGGATATTTTACACTTCGCAGAATTTGGAGTTGTGATGATGCTTTTCATTATCGGATTGGAACTTGAACCAGAATTATTATGGAGACTTCGTAAATCAATCCTTGGTCTTGGTGGGTTGCAATTGATCATCACAACAACCCTTCTCACATTGATCCTTTCAGGTCTTGGGTATGATTGGAAACAGTCGCTTGTAATGGGAATGATCTTTTCCCTTTCCTCAACTGCTATCGCCCTGCAAACATTAGCTGAAAAAGGATTGATGAAAACTTCTGCAGGAACAAGTTCATTTGCCGTATTGCTCTTCCAGGATATTGCTGTCATTCCAATGCTGGCAATCTTGCCGTTACTTTCTGATCAAACCACGGGAGTTGTTGTCGAACATCAGAGCGCGAGTTGGATCGACGGACTCGCAGGCTGGGCAAGAGCATTGGTTGTATTCGGGTGCATAGCATCAATAATCGTTGCGGGCAGACTTTTAATACGACCTATGCTTCGTTATATAGCCCGCACAAGAATGCGCGAAGTATTTACAGCTTCAGCTTTATTGATAGTAATAGGTATTTCTGTTCTGATGACCCAGATTGGATTAAGTCCGGCGCTTGGGGCCTTTCTAGCGGGAGTAGTTCTCGCCAATAGCGAATACCGTCACGAACTGGAAACCGATATTGAACCTTTCAAAGGATTGTTGCTCGGACTTTTTTTTATTGCAGTAGGAGCTTCCATAGATTTCCACCTCATTGCAACGCAGCCATTCACCATACTTGGATGGGTGGTATCCTTGATCGTTGCAAAATCTGCCGTAATGCTGATGCTTGGAAAAGTTTTTGGTATTGGTATCAAACAGAATCTGATCTTTTCACTTGGTCTCAGCCAGGTAGGGGAATTTGCCTTCGTTTTATTCTCCTTCACAATGCAACAAGGAATTCTCAGTCCTGATACCGTTAATATGATGATTGCTGTAGTTGCAATCAGCATGGCGCTTACCCCAGTTGTAATCTTATTGAATGAAAAATTATTGCTGCCTCTGGTTGGGAATAAAGTAGCAGAAGAAAAACCCGCGGATATTATCGATGAAAGAAATGCTGTTATTATAGCTGGCTTTGGGCATTTCGGAAGTACGGTCGGACGATTTCTCAGAGCCAATAATATTCGGGCTACATATCTTGATATTGATTCTGATCGTGTAGATTCTCTTAGAAAACTTGGCTTTAAGGTTTTCTATGGTGACGCGTCAAGGTTTGATCTTCTACATGCCGCTGGAGCGCAGGATGCCAAGGTTATCATAATTGCTGTCGACAGTAGTGAAAAGAGACTCGAGATGATCGAAACGGTCAAGAAACATTTCCCACAACTTCATATGCTTGTCAGGGCGACTAACCGATATGATGCTTATGATTTAATGAATGCAGGGATGTTACATGTCTACCGGGAAACAATTGATACAAGTCTTCGGCTGGGCGTTGACGCTATGGCCATTTTAGGATATAGAAAGTATACGGCTAAGAGACTGGCAAGGATGTTTCTGAAACATGATGAGATTAACCTGAAAAAACTTGCTGCTATTAGAGATCCTGACGACTATGTAGCAGAAGCGAAAAAATATATTGAAGAAATTGAACTTATTATCAAGGCTGATAATGAAGATAAACCATTAGATCTAGATGCTGGCTGGGACTCAGAGAGTTTAAGGGCAGAATCGAGAAAATCAAATATCTAGGTTTAACCGCCAGGACGCTAAGACACTAGGTTACGCAAAGATTCCTTGCGAAACCTTGCGTCTTAGTTTCTTTGCGGTTAAAAAAAAATTTAACCAGCAAGTGAACGCCAGAGAATCCTCACACTCCAGAGAATAACCATTGCCCCTACAGCAATGAACATAGTCTTCACCGGCAACTTTCCGGCAAGCTTTGCACCTAGTGGAGCTGCAATCATTCCTCCGATAATCAATCCTGCAATTACCTGCCAATGACTAATTCCTATAAGCGAAAAAAAGGTTAATGCACTCGCAAGGGTGACAAAGAATTCTGTAATGCTTACAGATCCGATCACATATCTGGGAGTTCGTCCTTTTGAGATCAAAGTACTGGTCACAAGCGGACCCCAGCCACCGCCACCAAATGAATCAAAAAAACCTCCTGCACCTGCAAGCCATCCAACCCTCTTCACTTTTCCCGTTTTTCGGTTCTTCTTAAAAGCAGCAAGCAAGATTTTTGTTCCGAGGAATAAAGTATAGGCAGCAAGAAACGGTCGAATATATTGCGAATAATCGTCACCAAACTTTGAAAGAAGAAAAGCACCTGCAACAGCTCCGATGATCCCCGGGATCAGCAAGGCTTTGAATAGCTTCTTGTTTACATTCCCGAATTTATAATGACTATATCCAGATACTCCACTTGAAAACATTTCTGCTGTATGAATGCTGGCACTGATTGCAGGTAATTTTACACCTACAGAAAGAAGAATAATAGCGCATGTAACTCCATAACCCATTCCTAGAACTCCGTCCACCAGCTGTGCAAGAAATCCTGCTAGGATCATCCAGTAAAAAACATCATCGAGATGCTGCGGGAATTCTCGTATGGTCGTAAGAATATCCTTATATGGCAGATAAGATAATATTGCATGGCCAATGAACATAAAGAAAAACGCGAATAGACTCCAGGATGCGATCCTTTTCCACCTTTCTCCCGACTTGTCCAGGTCCTTTTTCTGAACGAGTACTTTTGTAATCTCGTTTAGCTTATCAACCTTGCTTGAAAAATCTCCATTCAGCTTTTTCCTGATCTGCTCCATATTCACCAGCACATTATCAAGCTTCTCCGGAAGAACTTCATCGAATAATTCTTTCAACCTTTTTGCAATGGTTGGTGATTTTCCATTTGTAGAAATTGCAATCTTTAAATTTCCCTTTTTGACAATGGATCCAAGATAAAAATCGCAGAGTTCTGGCTTGTCAGCTACATTGACGAGTTTTCCCTTTGCTTTTGCTTCATTTCTGATGGATTCACTTGCTGCCTTGTCATTAACAGCAATTATTACTACATCAATATTCTCCAGGTCGGCAACATCAAATGCCCGCTCGTTTATTTCAATAGCTGAGTAATGGCTTGCAATCTTGCGAACAGTTTCATGAACATTCAATGCAACTAGCCTTATGCGAGTAGCTGGTGAATTATGGAGAAGGGCATTCAGTTTTTCAATTGCAACATTTCCTCCACCTACAACCAAAACGGAAAGTTCCTCCAGTTTTAGAAAAATTGGAAAGAGCTGGTTGGTCGCGGGGGGGATAGTATTGTTGGTAATGCTCAATTTTAATTTTTATTGACCTGTTTTATTTTTTTATTTCTAAGATCAAGGTTATGGAAGTAAAAAAGTCGTGCTGCATGAATTCTTCGATATTGGTTTCCGCCTGTCAACTGTTGGAAAAGATTCATATACCCAAATTGTAAATTGTCATGGTCATTTGTATGATAACTAAACCCAACAAAAAATCTGTTCTGGTCAAAATAATTATAGATGATCTCCTTTCCGAAATTGACCATTATTTCATTGTTCGCGATCAGCGAAATTGATCCTTTTGAAAAAGGTTTCCTGCCAAGTGAAGTAGTAAGAAAAAAATTATAACGTCCTCTGAAATTGAAATTGTATCCATCCCCTAATTCATCATTGTCCTTCACTTTATGCCTGAATCTTTCCTCCAGTCGGAACCATTGCATCAATCTGGTTCTATTATACCTGGAATGCCATTGCACCTGTTGCCAGGGCCGATGCTCAGGAACGGATATGTCTGCATGGTTATCTGCAGGAAAATGATTTATGTATGCATAGCCTGCTGTAAACTTTGTATTATCATTCTTATAATAGGTCAACCCCACACGAATTATACCCTGAGATTTATCCGAAAAGAATTTGTCTTTTGTTCGGAGTTGCGTTTCTGCCCACATCCCCCAATTGTTGCTAAACCTGGTCTGGTTGAAAAATCCAAACCAGATTTGATTGAAGCTCTGAATCTGCTTGCCTTGAGCGGGTGCAACTTTAACCAACAGCATAAGCAGAGAATAGAGCATTATTTTTTTCATTCTTTTTCGTTTGCTAGAGACCCTGACAGGGTCGGACCCTGTCAGGGTCTATTTTTGTCTGTTCATAAAATCCCCAAATCCTTCACTTCCCACTCTCTCATTTTTAAACTTGCCAAATAACATATCTAATTCACTTAAGATGGAAGGTTCGTCAAGGCTTTCTTTATAAATCTTATTCAATCTCGTTCCCTCATAGTCGCCTCCAAGATGCATATTATATTTACCATAAGCTGTTCCTACAAACCCAACTTCAGCTATATAGGATCTTGCACATCCATTGGGGCAACCTGTCATTCGAATTATGATCTCTTCTTTTTCCAGTTCGTATTTCGCCAACAATACTTCGATCTTGGTAATTAGAGAAGGAAGATAACGCTGACCTTCTGCCAATGCCAGCGGACATGTATTGAAGGCTACACAAGCCATCGAATTTTTCCTGACAGAGGAAGAATTTTCAGTATGACTGATGACCTTATATTGTTCAAGTATCTGTTGGATTTCATCCTTATCCTTTGGATGGATATCTGCAAGGATCACATTCTGGTTGCAAGTAAATCGGAAATTTGCTTTTCCTGTTTTTGCGACGTCAAGAAAAGCAGATTTTAAAGCTACCTGCTCATCATCCAGTACGCGGCCATTTTCTACAAATACAGTATAATGCCAGAATCCTTCACTGTTTTGTTCCCAGCCATAATAATCTGTTCTCTCAGTGAGTTCATAAGTTTTCGGAGGCTCCAGTTTAAAACCAACCCTTCTCTCCAGCTCTTCTCTGAAAAAATCAACACCAAGTGTATCGACAGTATATTTTAGCCTGGCTAACTTCCTGTCGGACCTATTCCCGTAATCCCGTTGAATAGTGAGTATCTCGTAAACTGCTTTTAAAACCTTCTCTTCTGAATCAGTAAATCCTATTTCAGTTGCTAACCTTGCATAGGTTTCAGGATTGCCATGAGTAGTTGAAAGACCACCACCCACGGCTATATTAAATCCTTTTAATTCATTGTTTTGAATTATTGCAATCAACCCGATATCATTTCCAAATACATCTACATCGTTGTTAGGGGGAATTGTAATTGCTATTTTGAATTTCCTGGGCAGATACCTGTCTTCATAAAGTGGATCTTCCTCATCTTTCTTGTCTAGTATCTTTTCTTCGTCCAACCATATTTCATAATATGCCCTCGTCTTGGGAAGAAGCATATCACTTATTTTCCTGGCATATTCAAAGATCTGACCATGGATCGGTGATTGTTTTGGATGAGAGGAGCAAAGAACATTTCTATTAATATCACCACAGGTAGCAATAGAATTCAACCCCGCCTGATCAAAAGCCTGAATGGTTGGCTTGATCCTCGATTTCAAAAGTCCATGTAGCTGTATCGTCTGCCTCGTGGTGATCTTTATAACACCAGTAGAATTTTCCCCAGCAATATTATGAGTCGCGATCCATTGTTCTGGAGTTAAGAATCCACCCGGTAATCGCAACCTGATCATAAATGAATATAGACGCTCAAGCTTTTTTTCTGCCCGCTCTTCCCGTCTATCCCTGTCATCCTGTTGATACATTCCATGAAACTTGATCAATGCCTGATCGTCTTCACTGATAGCTCCTGTGATCTCATTCTGCAAACTTTGCACAATGGTGCCACGAAGGCCATCACTTTCTTCCTTGATCTTTTCTATTGGTGATAAATTCTTGTCGTCAGGCATTATCATTTATTAATTCATTGGGTTTCCATTTCAGTATACATCTTTCAAATAACGGCCCTCTGATTTCAATTGATTCAGATATTCTTCTGCAGATTCTTTGTCTTTGCCATCGAATTCTTCAAATAATTGGATTAGGGTATTTTCAACATCAATGCTCATCGGTTCTCGTGCGCCACATAAATAAACATATGCACCATCATTGATCCAATCAACCAATTCTCTTCCAGCTTTTCGCATTTTATGCTGAACATAAACTTTTTGGTCCTGATCCCTGGAGAATGCAAGGCTTACTTTATTAAGCACACCCGTATCCATCCAGTTCTGCATTTCAGTTTGATAAAGAAAATCAGTTGTGAAATGTTGGTCTCCGAAGAAAAGCCAATTCTTTCCACCGGTTCCAGTAGCATCTCTATGGGCGAGGAATGATCTGAAAGGCGCAATCCCGGTGCCGGGACCAATCATGATAACGTCCTTTTCATCAGAAGGAAGTCGGAATAATTCATTCTTGTGCACATAAAAATTGATTTCCTTACCAACTGGCCATTGGGATAGACAATCAGAACACAATCCGAATTTTGTTTCTTCGTTCACAAGAAATTTATCTCTTGCAACCGTGATATGCACTTCGCCGGCATGAGCTTCAGGAGATGATGAAATAGAGTAAAGCCTTGGCGCGATTGGTTCCAGTATCGCCATCACTTTCTCAAATTGTTCCACTCTTAATAATGGATAGATCTTCAAAAGATCAAGTAATCCAATTTTTGTTACAGGGATTTCCTGTTGAACAATTGCCGCATATTTTTTCACAACCCGGTCTGCGCAGAAGAGTAATATTCAATTTTTTTCTTAAAAGATCGATAGCTGTAAAGGTCTGGTCACGATATGGGAATGGATGATCCCTTAAGGTTCTGGTTATGGATAATATTCCCTCAACAACCGATAGTGGATTTTCCGGAACAATCCCTATTGAATCCCCTGGTTGATAAACTAAATCCTCTGCTTCAATTTCTATATGATAAGTTTCTTTGCTAGATCCTCTGTCATTTAGATTTATGTTTGTTAGTACAGTTCCTGTATAAATTTTTTTGCCGGAAGATTTTTTTTGTGGGACCGAGGATGGCGTTCTTAAAACATTTCCATCTCCAGTTTGCAATTGCTCTAATACCTGGTTGAACCAGGTGCTAGCCTCCGTCTGATAATCTGTATCGCATTTTTGGAGGGTAATTATTCTTTCACCCCCAAGTTTATTCAATTGCTCATCCACATCTTCACCAGCCTTGCAGAAAAGGGGATAGGCAGTATCGCCCAATGCCAGGACTCCATATTTCAATTTATTAAGAGCAAAACCATGTTGATGAATATGGTCATAGAATTTTTTTGCAGCTGCCGGTGGTTCACCATCGCCCTGGGTGCTGATGATGGTAAGAAAATATTCTTCTCTTGAAAGATCATTCAAACGATATTGATCAAGGCTTACCAATTTGGGATTGATCCCTTTTTTCTTAGCCATCGCAGCAAAATCAGTTGCAAGCCGTTTTGAATTTCCGGTCTCCGTTCCATAAGCAATGGTGATCTTACCAACGGCAGGTTTGGTCGAAGGTGATATCCTTGTTGATTGCTGGAATTCCCCGAGATGAGACCAGTGAGATATCCATTCATCCACACCAATTCTTCATGGGTCGAATACTTGATAAGCTCCAGCAGTACTTGTAATTTAGGCTCTCCCAGCATATGCAGAATCTTTTCGGGTGCTGATTAAATTTTTGATGGCCGCACTTAATGGCTCAAAATAACTTCCGTCAATTCCGACTCAGGAAGCCATTTAAATTGTTCATGAAGGTTGACCAGCCTTTCCAATGATTACCAGTGAGGGTGAAATGAACTCCAATCCTTTTAACCTGATACCATATTCACTAATTGATGACACATAGACTTTTTGAAATGGTGTTGTTGCCTGTTCAACTACAGCCAGCATTTTTCCGCCATCAGCTTCATTCGAATCATTTTGTCTATTAATGAATCCAGCGAAACAGATGACATATAAAAAACAAGAGTATCATCTGTCTCTGCCAGGTCCTTCCACTATATTCTTTAGTATATCAGTTTTATAAAATGTAAGAAATCGTACACCTGTTGAATACCCACTAGCCGTGAGTGGAATTCCTGAATAGGCTGCTGCGCCAGCAGCAGCTGTAATTCCAGGAATAATTTCATACTCAATATTATTCTCTATTACTACTTGCAATTCATCTAAGAACATTTGAAAAGATGGAAACATCGCCTCCTTTCAATCTCACAACATAGTTTGCCTGCATTCGCATACTTCACGATCAGATCATTGATCGTTTTTTGAGGAGTTGAAGCCCCGCGCCTGCATTGCTTCCCCACATAAATGATTTCAGCTTTCAGATTTGGCGTACATTCGAGGATCGTCAGGACCAACTAGTCGATCGGATAATTCGCGCATTACAGCAGCAATAGGCTTTGAGCGTTAATAACGCAGGGTCGCCCGGACCTTCGGCAAGTAATCACTTTACCTGTATTCTTCCTGTTGCATGCTAATTCGCAATTATGACACTTGCCTGTATGTACTAGATTTATCTCCATGATCTGAATTAAAACAAACCCTCAATAGAAAGATATCGCTCACCTGTGTCATAGTTAAATGTCAAGATTTTTGATCCTTCTTGAATTTCAGGGAATTTCTTTGAAACCGCAGCCAGAGCTGCACCGGTTGATATTCCAACCAGGATGCCTTCTTCCTTCGCAATCCTTTGAGCGAATCAAATGAATCTTCCTTGCTTACTGTAATAACCCCATCAAGAATGTCTGTATTCAGAATTGATGGAATAAACCCTGCACCAATTCCCTGTATTGGATGCGGTGAAGGACTTCCACCACTAATCACCGGTGAAAGTTCTGGCTCTACCGCGAAGACTTTTAAGGATGGAAATTTTGCCTTAAGAATTTCAGCAACGCCTGTAATATGTCCGCCTGTACCCACTCCTGTGATCACGTAATCAAGACCATCTTGAAAATCCTTAGAATTTCTTTGGCTGTTGTTTCCCTGTGAACACTCGTATTTGCAGGATTATCAAATTGCTGTGGCATCCACGCATGAGGTGTACTGGCCACCACTTCTGTGGCTTTTTCAATTGCACCCTTCATGCCTTTTTCGCGGGGAGTAAGAATAAAATCGGCTCCATATGATGGCCATCAGTTTTCTTCTTTCAACACTCATGCTTTCAGGCATCACCAGGATCAATTTGTATCCTTTGACTGCTGCAACAAGCGCCAGTCCTATTCCAGTATTCCCAGATGTAGGTTCCACAATTACACTATCCTTATTTAATATTCCTTTCTGTTCTGCATCTTCGACCATGGATAATGCAATTCGGTCCTTAATGCTTGCACCCGGATTATTCCTTTCAAGTTTCATCCAGATCTGCGTGAGAATTCCCAAATAGTCTGTTGATCCTCACATGAGGAGTATTTCCGATCGTTTTTAAGATGTTTTTGCTTTCATCTGTTGTTGAGTTGGAAGGATTTTTTATATAACGAAATTGAGTGCCTCTGGAAGTGGGTTATTGTCTCGTACTTTGATCTCACTTTTATGATATACAATTGAGAACGGAGGCACACTGTACGTAAGCCAAACATTCCCTCCGATTATACAATCATTTCCGATATTGGTTGCGCCTCCAAGGATCGTTGCGCCTGAATAGATCACAACATTATCTCCAATAGTTGGATGTCTCTTGGTGGTCGCGTCACTCTTGGCAACATTCATTGCACCCAGGGTCACACCCTGGTATATCTTAACATTATTACCAATTACTGTTGTTTCCCCAATCACTATTCCTGTTCCGTGATCAATAAAAAAAGACGCCCCAATGGTAGCGCCCGGATGAATATCAATTCCTGTTTTGCTATGAGCATATTCACTTAACAGTCTCGGAAAATATCGAGATTCCCTGCCTGTGCAGTTGATGAGAGAGACGGTAAATTGCTGTTGCATAAAATCCCGGATAGGCAACAAGAACTTCCTCTATGGATCGGGCAGCAGGATCAAATTTCAAAATGGCTTCTGCATCCAGCAACAATTCGTCATAAATGAATGGTATGGCTTCAAAGAATTCAGTCTTATGATCCTCAACAGCATCTTCATTTTTTAATAGTTCGAATAAGAAGAGAAGAGAATATGTCTTTCAGATGATCATACTGTCGGTTCAATGCCTCGGCAGATTCATACTTGCTTTCATACGATGCGAACAAAAGATTGAAAAGTGCATCAGCAAATTCTTCCGCCATTTTTTTATCAGGAAAACTATTAAAGCTCTTCCTCGTCTTTTGAAATAACTGTTGAATAAATAATTGCTCGTTCATCGTATCCTTTTTTACGTTTCCGATTTCTTTCATTGCATCATTGTATCATGGCAGCAGCCACGGTTACGTAACTGGTTTCATCAATCAGAACTGCACCTCCGTAAACTCTCAGATCCTTATAGGAATCATATGGAATTGGCGTGGCTGTCTTGATAGTTGCTTTTACTAATTTCATTTAATCCAATACTCGGAGGACCAAATCTTTTTTCAAGTGTGTTTACGTCTAGCTTGTATTCTATTTCCTTCACAATGCATCTAACTGGTCCTGCTATTTAGCTGAAGCAAATATTTATTACCTGGGACCAAGGTCTTGTTATCCATCCAGCATAAAAAAACTTCCAATTGCTGGGATACTTTGGGCTGATTCTGTTTCTGAGACTATTATGTCGCCGCGACTAACATCGATATCATCCTCCAGATGCAGTACGACACTCTGAGGTGCAAAAGCTTCTTCAACTTCGGTCCCGTCTTTCTCGATTTTTGTTATGTAAGTTTCAATGCCAGATGGCAGTACGATTGCTTTTTCACCTTTTTTGTAAACGCCACTTATGATCTTGCCTGCATATCCACGATAATCGTGATGATCTTCTGTTTGGGGTCTGATCACATATTGAACGGGAAATCTTGCATGAGTGTGATTGACGTCCTTATCAACTTCGATTGTTTCAAGAATATGTAGTAAGGAATCGCCTTCATACCAGGAAAAATTCCCGGATTTATCAACTATATTATCTCCATCAAGTGCACTGATGGGAATGTATCGTACGTCTTTGAGGTGAAGAGACTTTGCCACAGCAGCATAATCCATGGCAATATTGTTGAAGATATCTTCTGAATAATCTACCAGGTCCATTTTATTGATCGCAATGATAACATGCGGGATGTTCAGCAGGGAGGCGATGATGGAATGTCTTCTTGTTTGCTCCACAACTCCGTGCCTCGCGTCAACAAGTATAATTATGAGGTCGGCGGTAGAGGCACCGGTAACCATATTCCTTGTGTATTGCGTATGCCCAGGGGCATCAGCAATGATGAATTTTCGCTTTGGCGTACTGAAATATTTATAGGCAACGTCAATAGTGATGCCTTGTTCTCTTTCAGCCCGGAGACCATCCGTCAATAGTGCAAGATCAATTTCTCCTGCCTGCCTGTTTTTGGTTTGCCTTTCAATCGCCTGAAGCTGATCGATCATGATCGACTTGCTATCATACAGCAAGCGCCCAATGAGAGTGCTCTTTCCGTCATCAACACTACCTGCAGTTATAAATCTTAATAAGTCCATAATCAAAATTTAAATCTCCAAATCTTCAAATCTCAAAATCACTAAATCAGAAATACCCGTTCTTCTTCCTGTCTTCCATTGCTGCTTCGGATATTTGGTCATCAATTCTTGTTTCACCTCTTTCACTTGTTTTAGTTGCAGTGATTTCTTTTATGATGTCATCGATCGCTGTTGCATTGGATTCGACAGCAGCTGTGCAAGTCATATCACCTACAGTGCGATACCGCACTTTCTTGGTAAGAATTTTATCACTTGGTTCAAGTTTGATGAATTCAGATACTGCAACGAGTTGTCCTTCGTGTTCCAGTACTTGCCGTTCATGCGAAAAGTAAATAGATGGAAGTGCGATCTTTTCTCTCCTTATATAATTCCAAACATCCAATTCGGTCCAATTACTAATAGGGAATGCGCGAACATTTTCACCCTTATGTATTTTACCATTATAAGTATTCCATAATTCGGGACGCTGCAGTTTTGGATCCCATTGACCGAATTCATCGCGAACCGAAAAAATCCTTTCCTTGGCTCTTGCCTTTTCTTCATCTCTTCTGCCGCCGCCTATGCAGGCATCAAATTGAAACTCATCGATGGCGTCTAGTAGGGTGTAGGTTTGCAAAACATTTCTGCTGGCGAATTTTCCCTTTGGTTCTGTAAGATTTTTTGCTTTGATGGTATCTTCTACCTTCCTTACAATAAGTTTTTCACCAATCTGATTCACCAGCATGTCGCGGAAATCCAAAGCCTCCCGAAAATTGTGGCCAGTATCGATGTGCACCAGAGGAAATGGGAATTTGCCTGGTCTGAATGCCTTTAGTGCCAGATGAACAAGAGTTATAGAATCTTTTCCTCCGCTAAAAAGCAAGGCAGGTCTTTCGAATTGACCGGCGACTTCGCGGAAAATATGAATGGCTTCTGATTCCAGCTGATCTAAATAATCCAATCGGGATACACTCATTATATTATTATTTCTGAACACTAATTGTTTCGTGAATATGCAAGCCACATTCCTTCTTGCTGCTGTCTTCCCACCACCATCTTCCAGCTCTGAAATCTTCACCCAGCCTGATAGCCCTTGTGCATGGCGCACAACCGATGCTTACAAATCCTTTATCATGTAAAGGGTTATAGGGAATGTGATGTTTATTGATGAAAGTCCGTACCTCTTCGGTTGTCCAATGGAGTAAGGGATGGTATTTTATGATTTGATTGGTCTCATCCCATTCAAGTTGCGGTAAATCATGTCTTGCTGAAGAATGGCTTGCTCTCAAACCTGTAATCCAGACTGCGTTTCCTGCAAGCGCCCTTTTCAAAGGCTCTACTTTCCTGATATGGCAACAGAGTTTCCTATTTTCTACAGATTCGTAAAATGAATTGGGACCCTTGCTTGCAACAAATTCCTCAAGTTGCTCCTGGTTTGGATAGAATGCTTTTACATGCAGATTATAGTGGTCGTTTGTACTGCTCCAAACGGAATAGGTTTCTGCAAATAGACGTCCGGTGTCCAGGGTGAAGATGCTAATTGGAAGATTAGTTTGAGCTATCTCGTGAGTGATGAGCTGATCTTCAAAACTGAAACTTGTGGAAAATGTAACCTGCCCTGGGAAAATATCTGATAATAATTGAAGCGCGCCCCTTATTGAAAGGTTGCTGATTTTGCTTGTTAGTTCTTCGATCTGAGATTGTATGATTTGGGCCATCTTTTATTGAGATACTTGAATAACGGGAATGTAAAATGGAATAGGGAGTAATTCCGGATTAACAACAACAGCAACAACAACTAGCGTTGCAGCAAGAATTCAGACAAAGTATGGCAATGGAATTATGCATGAATCTCTTTAAACGAGAGACAAATATAAGAGGGAAAATCTAACAGGAAAACAATTTTCTACTGAATTAGTAGACTTTTTGATCGCAGGATTGAAAACTTAGCTTTTTCTAAACAGAAAGCAAACACTTGTTAGTTTCTAAACAGGCAAAAAAAAAGGCCATCCATAGAAATGGACGGCCTCTAACGATTGCTTGCCATATGAAAAACTTTCCTTGCCTTAGAACGAATAAATAGCGGCCAGGAGGAAATTACTTGCGGAGGAAGATGGTCCTCCATCCTTATTTGTAAATATTTTTCTGCTTGCGTTATCAACCCTGAATTCGGGTATAAATATGAAATTGTCAACCTTGAAGTTTGCGGATAGGGTGGTAGCGAATATGTTGCCTCCTGAACCAATCATTGCAAAAGGCTTAATTGCATTGTCATCATTAAAATATTCTCCTCTCAATGTAAGTCCGAGCCAGGCTTTAGGATCAAGGTTTAGATATAAAGCTGATCCCCACCAACTTTTTCCGCTCAGATTCTTGGTACCATCCCAGAATTTTGTACTGTTTACGGTACCATTATAGCCGATGGAAAATTTATCGTTGACCTTGGCGGTGATGACCGCATCTACCTGACTTGTTTTGGAGGTATCAGGAGATTTTCCAGCCACATAGTTCAGATAGAATTTTACATTGTCGCTAGCTGCAAGGCTATACTGCGCCAGGAAGAATTTCTTATTGATCATTCCGTCTGGGGGTGTACGAAAATCGGTAGCATTTGAAACTCCTACCATAAACCCGTGTTTACCAGTTGTGAGATCTGCCTTGAAACCAGTATGCGAGAACGGGCCGTTGGTAAACATATAGGACATGCTGTAATTACGATTTAACTGAGGATCCAGAAGTTCGTATCCAACATGTGTTGCCCAGACTACCTGCCGTGAATTTTACCCATTCCGCAGGAGAATAACTTACATAAAGTTGTTTGATCGCCTGAGTGATGCCTTCATCAGTATAAGCAAATTCTTTTGCTCTCGGTCCAAATCCAAGGTCTGCAACTACACTTACCTTATCAGATTTGTGCTCGAATTTTACACTTGCCATTCCAAGTTTGAAACTGTTATGGGTCCCGGTAAAACTCGTGAAGCTGTTCACTTGTTTTGAAAAATCGTGGCGATAATAAACATCAGCAGAACCAGAAATAGTTAGAAATGGTTTTTTTTCCGGCTCCTCAGCTTTAGCTGTTGCAGTTGTTGTGGTTGTTGAAGTAAGACTTGCCACATCCTGACTGAGCACCTGTGAAGAGAATACCAGCATGGCAGATCCTGCCACAAATAATTTTCGTAACATTGTAATGCATTTTAAGTGTTAATAAAAGGGTACGGCGATGAACTTCCCCAAGCTCATCATTTGCTGTACCTTTTTTTATAGGTGCTCTTCTACCAAAACTTCTGTCTCTTTTGGTTTACCGTTAGAATATCCATTTGTATGATTGTGAACCAGCAGGGTTCCCTGCAGATATTTTTCGTTATGTTGAGTTGCATCAAGACCAAGTTCTTCTTCTTCAGAAGTAACACGCATTGGAAGAATGAAATTGATGAACTTGAAGATGAGGAAGGATACTGCAAAGCTATATCCAACTACCAACAGCATTGCCTTCACCTGGATAAAGAAGAATGCACTGTTACCGTAAAAAAGACCATTTGCTCCGGCACTGTTTACTGCTGTTGTTGCAAATACACCTGTCATCAACATTCCAACGATTCCACCAATACCATGACAAGGGAAAACATCTAGCGTGTCATCAAGTTTGGACCTTGATTTATAATAAACAGCAATATTTGAAATGATCGCAGCAACAACACCTATGAATATACTTTGTGGGATCGCTACAAACCCTGCTGCAGGTGTAATTGCCACAAGTCCTACCACAGCACCAATGCAAAATCCAAGTACAGATGGTTTCTTTCCTTTGAGAACATCAAAGAACATCCAGGAAAGACCAGCTGCAGCAGCTGCTGTGTTGGTTGTTGCGAAGGCAGATACTGACAATACATTTGCTCCAACTGCAGAACCTGCATTGAAACCGAACCAACCGAACCAGAGTAACCCAGTTCCAATTAATACATATGGAATGTTGGCTGGTGGAATTTCTCTGTTTTCGATATGAGATTTTCTACGTTTTAAGACCAGAGCACCGGCTAATGCGGCACAGCCTGCGGAAATATGCACTACTGTTCCACCTGCAAAGTCAAGAGCTCCCATCTTAAATAGAAAACCTTCAGGATGCCAGGTCCAATGCGCAATTGGCGCATATACCAGCAAACTGAATAGAGCGATAAATAAAATGTAAGAAGTAAAACGAATCCTTTCTGCAACCGCACCTACAACGAGTCCAGGAGTGATGATGGCAAACATCAGCTGGAACAATGCAAATAATGTAAGTGGAACAGTTAGGGGAGCACTAGCTCCATGAAGGATCGGTGCACCTGAAGCAACACCTTTAAAGAATAAGTGAGTTAGTGGGTCTCCTATGAAACCGCCAATGCTTGGACCAAAGGCTAAACTATACCCGATGGTGATCCACAGAATACTAACTACGCCGGCAGCAACCACACTTTTTATCATCGTTGAGATAACATTCTTGCGATGGACCATTCCACCGTAGAAGAATGCCAAACCAGGTGTCATTAGAAACACCAGGGCAGTCGCCACCAACATCCAGGCAACATCGGCGGAATTAAATTTTCCGTCATCAAAATTCGGTAGCGCCGGTATGAATATCGCCGCTATAGCAACTGCTGCAAGGATGAAAAAAGGGGCAAACTGTTTAATTGTCTTTTTTGCCATAAGTGTGAGTTTAAGTGTTAATATTAAAAATTATATTAATTTAATAATATTTCGTAAAAATATCGAAAAAACCGTTCCAGTTGTCAGAAATTATTCACATTGTAAAAAATATTCATAGATTAACCCAGATAGGTTAGTATAATTGAAATCAGGCGTATAGCGGGGAATTCGGAATTGTAAGATAATTGCCGATCTCTGGAAAAAATCAATATTTTCTAGGCTGATAAAAGGAGGTTCTGGTCTTTACTCTCTAGAATTGAGGCAGTACCGGATAGAAATTCGTCCACTTTTCGGGCGCATTCTCTTCCTTCGCTGATGGCCCAAACTACCAAGGATTGACCTCTTCGCATATCTCCTGCAGTAAAAATCTTGGGTATGTTCGTTTGGTAAGAATTTTCTGAAGCCTTTACATTTCCCCGTTCATCCAGGTCAACACCTAATTGTTCAACCAGTCCTTCAAATTGAGGGTTAACAAAGCCCATGGCAAGGAGGGCAAGTTCGCATGGAATTATCTTTTCACTTTCTGGCACTTCAACAAACTGGGCTGGTTTTCCATCTTCGGTGATCTTCCATTCAAGATTCACGATCTTAAGCGCTTCCAGTTTGCCATTATCACCGATAAATTCTTTTGTAGCCACAGCCCATTCTCTTTCACATCCTTCCTCATGTGATGATGATGTCTTCAGTACCATGGGATAAACTGGCCATGGCATAAAGGTGGTCCTGGATTCGGGCGGCTTGGGAAGTAATTCAAATTGAGTAACTGAGATTGCACCATGACGGTTTGATGTGCCAACACAATCACTACCGGTATCGCCACCGCCTATTACAACAACATTTTTATTTTTTGCGAGGATATCAGAATGATAAACATTACTCTCGATTCCTCTTCCTGATAAGGGTTCTTTTCCTGCAACTCTCTTGTTCTGCTGTTTTAGATAATCCATTGCGAAGTGAACTCCATCAAGATCACGACCCGGTATCCGCAGATCTCGCGGTACTGTTGAACCTCCTGCGAGTACGATCGCCTGGAATTCTCTTAGCAGATCACTTATACTAACATTGACTCCAACATTTGCCTTACACTTAAATACAATACCTTCTTCTTCCATTAATGCAATTCTCCTGTCAACAACCCATTTCTCAAGTTTAAAGTCCGGTATGCCATAACGCAGAAGACCACCAGGTGCATCATCTCTTTCAAACACAGTTACTAAATGACCTGCAAGATTTAATTGTGCAGCAGCAGCAAGACCGGCAGGACCTGAACCTACCACAGCCACCTTCTTACCTGTACGCATATTCGCCTTTTTCGGTCTTACATAACCCTTATCAAAGGCAATTTCAATGATATGCTTTTCGATTTCCTCAATTGCTACTGGTGGCTGGTTGATTCCAAGAACACAAGCTGATTCACAAGGCGCCGGACAAATCCTGCCGGTGAATTCAGGAAAATTATTTGTTGATGAAAGTATCTCATAAGCCTCAAGCCAGTTCTGTCGATAAACTGCATCATTAAAATCTGGAATAACATTTCCGAGGGGACAACCACTATGGCAGAAGGGTATACCACAATTCATACACCTTGCTGATTGTTGGTTCAACTGCGCATCAGTATACCGCTGAATGAATTCATTGTAATGATTCAAACGTTCATCAACCCGTGTCTTTCCAGGTAATTCTCTTGTAAATTCCAAAAATCCGGTTGGCTTACCCATGTATCTTGGCTCTAATGATTTATGAATTCTACATCTGCATCAGGATTGTTGTCTCCCGAGCTGTATAACTTATTGTTTTTTTACTTTTTCAGTCGACCGGTGTTCATTGACTTTCTGCTGCAAGGCTTTCTTATAATCTTTAGGGAATACCTTGATAAAATTCTTCAGCTGATTCTCAAAATCGTCAAGAACAAATTTTGCAACTGTGCTTCCGGTGTATTGATAATGTTTCAAGATCATCTCTCTCAACTCAATTGCATCTTCAGAATTGACTGGATCCAGGTCTACCATTTCAGGGTTGCAGTTTGCAGAAAAATTTCCTTTTACGTCATAGACGTAGCTGATTCCACCACTCATACCTGCAGCGAAATTTCTTCCTGTATCACCAAGGATCACCACTCTTCCTCCTGTCATGTACTCGCAACCATGATCACCAACTCCTTCTACGACTGCACGCACACCAGAATTTCGAACAGCGAAACGTTCTCCTGCTTTACCTCTTATGAATGCTTCTCCAGAAGTAGCTCCATAGAAAGCCACGTTTCCAATAATGATATTCTCTTCAGGAATAAATGATGCTTCCATGGAAGGGTAGATAACCAGTCGGGCGCCACTTAAACCTTTCCCAAAATAATCATTGGCATCTCCCTCCAGTTCAAGTGTTACTCCTTTGGTATTGAATGCCCCAAAGCTTTGTCCTGCAGTTCCATTGAATTTAAAATGTATGGTATCTTCAGGCAAACCTTCAGACCTAAAGATCTTTGTGATCTCATTAGAGAGTATTGATCCTGTAGTGCGATCAGTATTTTTTATATTGAATTCTCCAACTACTCTCTCTTGCTTTTCAAGAGCAGGTTTTGCTTTTTCAAGAAGTTTCCAATCGAGAAGGCCTTCAAGACCATGATCTTGTTCCTCCATTTTATATAAGCCAGTATAAAGAGAAGTTGGCTCTTTGAATAATATGGGTTTGAGGTCAAGTTTCGAATATTTCCAGTGTGTAATGTCATCTCTCTCTTCCAGATTTTCCACCTGCCCAATCATTTCATTTACTGTCTTGAAGCCAAGTTCAGCCATGATCTCGCGTAGTTCCTGCGTGATGAACTTGAAGAAATTTACTACATGGTCGGCGTTGCCTGAGAATCGCTTGCGTAATTCAGGATCCTGAGTCGCAACTCCAACGGGACAGGTATTTAGATGGCACTTGCGCATCAGGATACATCCCTCCACTACAAGTGCTGCTGTTGCAATTCCCCATTCTTCTGCTCCAAGCAATGCTGCTATCGCGATATCCCTGCCTGTCTTCATTTGTCCATCAGCTTGTACAACAACCCTTGAGCGAAGTCTGTTCCTCACCAGTGTCTGATGTGTTTCAGCCAATCCCAATTCCCAGGGCAGACCTGCATGTTTGATCGAACTTATCGGGGAAGCACCGGTGCCACCATCATGTCCTGAAATAAGGATCACATCTGCCTTGGCTTTTGTAACACCCGCAGCAATAGTCCCTACTCCGGCTTTCGAAACCAGCTTTACGCTGATCCTTGCCTTACGATTTGAATTTTTGAGATCAAAGATCAATTGAGCAAGGTCTTCTATCGAATAAATATCATGATGGGGAGGAGGAGAAATAAGACCAACACCAGGAGTGGAATGACGAACACGACCAATCCAATCATCAACCTTATGTCCCGGCAACTGTCCACCTTCTCCAGGCTTAGCTCCCTGAGCCATCTTTATTTGCAACTCGTCGGCTTCTGTCAGATACAAACTTGTTACTCCAAATCTTGCGGATGCTACCTGCTTGATTGCAGATCTCATTGAATCCCCATTTGGCAAGAGATCATATCGTTTCTCATCTTCACCGCCCTCACCCGTGTTGCTTTTGCCACCCAGGCGATTCATTGCAATGGCAAGAGTGGAGTGCGCCTCCCAGGAAATAGACCCGAACGACATTGCACCTGTGGCGAATCTCTTGTAAATATTTTCTGCAGGTTCAACCTCATCGAGAGAGATTGATTTTCTGTTTGGCTTGAATCTTAAAAGACTTCTGAGGGTGCAGGATTTCAATCCCTGCTCATTAACAAGACTCGAATATTTTTTGAAAATATTATAATCATTCATCCTTGTTGAATACTGCAACAAGTGTATGGTTTGAGGATTGAAAAGATGAAATTCGCCTTTTCGTTTCCATTGATATATCCCACCAACAGGAAGCCTGTCAACCGGGATATCTTTTTTACTGAAAGCAAAGAAATGTTTTACAAGTTGCTCTTTTGCTATTTCATCCATTCCCATGCCTTCGATCCGGGAGACAGTTCCGCGAAAATATTTTTCAACAACGTCTTTATTCAAACCAATGATCTCAAAGATCTGCGCACCCTGATAGGATTGCAGTGTTGAGATGCCCATCTTGGAAAAAACTTTGAGCAAGCCATCATTAATAGCCTTAACATAATTTTTCTTGAGGTCATCCTCGCCTAGCCCGGTTTGAAGCTTGCCACTTTCTTTCATATCCCGAATAGAAGAAAGCGCGAGATATGGATTAATAGCTGTTGCTCCGAATGCGATGAGGCAGGCAAAATGATGTACTTCCCAAACATCTCCAGCTTCTACAACAATTCCAACCTGTCCGCGCATTCCTTTGCGGATTAGATGATGATGTACTGCAGCAGTTGCCAATAGAGACGGAATGGAAGCATGATCTGAATCCACTGCACGATCACAAAGGATCAACACCTCAAATCCATCGTTAACTGCATCCTCTGCATACCTGCATAATCTCTCAACACCTTTTTTCAGAGAACCTGGCTTTCCGTCGGCTCTGAAATAAGTTTGTAAAGTTTTTGCCTGGAAAACTCCGGTATCAATACTCCTTAATTTTTCCAGCTCATGATTACTTAAGATGGGGTGCTGGAGAGCTACTGTATGACAGGCTAACTGATCTTCTTCTAATAAATTGCCGATATTTCCCACAAAGGTTGCCAATGACATAACCAATCTTTCCCTAATTGGGTCGATCGGGGGATTCGTAACCTGCGCAAATAATTGTTTGAAATAACTACTCAGATGCTGGGGCTGATCGCTCAATACTGCAAGAGGCACATCACTTCCCATCGAACCAACAGGCTCCTTGCCGTCAATAGCCATTGGACTGATGATGGATTCAAGATCTTCAGAAGAATATCCAAAGGCTTTCTGGTATTTAAAGATCTGCTCATGTTCCAGATGAGTGAACATTACTCGTGGCTGTGGCAATTCCTCAAGGCGAATCTTATATTTATTTAACCAATCAGAATATGGTTTTTGCGAACAGATGGATTCCTTCAATTCCTGATCGCTGATAATTCGGCCCTGCTCTATATCAACTACGAACATTTTTCCCGCCTGCAGTCTGCCTTTTTCCTTGACTAATGAAGGATGAACAGGAAGCACTCCCGTTTCCGAAGCCATTATAACCCGATCATCATGTGTTACACAATAACGTGATGGGCGAAGGCCATTTCTATCTAATGTGGCACCGATGATTTTACCATCAGTAAATGAGATCGAAGCAGGTCCGTCCCAGGGTTCGATCATCGAAGCATGATATTCATAAAATGCCTTCTTCACCGGATCCATTTGATCATTGCCATCCCATGCTTCAGGGATCAACATCATCATAACATGAGGAAGTGATCTGCCTGTTAGGGTAAGCAATTCGATCATATTGTCAAGGCAGGCGGAATCAGACTGTCCTTCTGTAATTATCGGAAGTAACATTTCCATTTCTTCACGGCTGAAGTATGGAGACGTAAAACTTTTTTCACTTGTCTTTAGCCAGTTCAGATTTCCCTGCAGTGTATTGATCTCTCCGTTGTGCGCTATATAACGGAAAGGCTGAGCCAGTTTCCAGGATGGAAATGTGTTGGTCGCAAAACGAGAGTGGATCAATCCAAAGGCTGATACAATTCTCTTATTGTTAAGGTCAGGAAAATAATTTCTTACCTGGAGACTTGTTAACTGGCCTTTGTAAACAACAGTTTTGTACGATAAGGAAGCAATGTAAAACCCTATAGCATCCTTCTTGACGGTGCTATTGATGAGGTGACTTGCGTGATTGCGAAGTATGAAGAGTTTTCTTTCAAAATCATCCGGATTATTAATGTGATCCGGACAGGCAAGAAATACCTGTTCCATTTCAGGCTCAACACTCAAAGCTGTTAGTCCAACTCCATCTGCATTTACAGGAACTTTCCTAAAGGCAAGGATCTCCATGCCAAGTCGTTCAGCAGCGCGATTAAAAATATCGCGGCATTCTTCGCGGAGCCGGATCTCTTTAGGAAAGAAGATCATCCCAACTCCATATTTCCCAAAAGCAGGAAGATGAACTCCTAGTTTCAGGCATTCTTCAAAGAAAAATTCGTGGGGAGTTTGAATCATGATACCCGCGCCATCTCCGGTATTGCTTTCGCATCCGCATGCGCCGCGGTGTTCCATATTCTCCAAAACAGTGAGGGCATCTGCAACAATCTGGTGAGATTTGTTGCCCTTGATGTTGGCTACAAAACCAATTCCACAAGAATCCCTTTCGAAGGAAGGATCGTATAATCCAACGTTGCCTACCATAAAACCAATCCTTTTAATAATTATTCAACGAACAACACCTATTGTAGAATAATTTCCAACAATAGCGCAAGCAACGAATTGAAAATACAAAGAAACTGCCGGTTTAAAAAATTAGTTATTAACAGGATAAAATTCAGGAATAATAGGCCAAATCAGTTGAACTCCTGAGATGGTGCGGGACGCTATAATTCAAGCCAAATGCATACTTTGCCGCAAATTGAGCCTCAAAATCTTATAAATATTTTGAACAAAATGAAACGACTTTTTGCGTGTCTTTTATTTGCCAGTTTGGGCATCTGTGGAAAAGCCCAGGAATGGACCAGTCTTTTTGATGGCAAATCCCTGAAAGGATGGAAAAAAATTGCTGGGACTGCTGAGTACAAGGTAGAGGATGGAGCAATTGTAGGTATCACGGTAGCTACTTCTCCAGTGAATAGTTTCATTGTTACTGAAAAAGAATATGCTGATTTCATCCTTGAACTTGAGGTCAAAATTGATGACACCACCTCTAATTCAGGCATCCAGATAAGAAGCCACTATGATCCAAAGGCCGCAAATGGAACAGGCAAAGTGATAGGTTACCAATACGAGCTTGATCCTTCTACAAGGCGGTGGACCGGCGGACTTTATGATGAAGGAAGAAGAGACTGGCTCTATCCACTTTCATTAAATGAAAAGGCACAACAGGCATATAAGCCCAACGAGTATAACAAAGTAAGGATCGAATGTTTCAAGAACAGCATACGCACCTGGATCAATGGTGTACCCGCTGCATACGTCATAGACACGGTGGATCGTTCGGGATTTATCGCTCTGCAAGTGCACAGGATCACAAATCCGGACTGGGCAGGAAGAAAGATACATTGGAGAAAAATTCGGATAGCCCCGGCTGTTAAACAATCAGTTGATTTTGACGGTTATGTTTTCAATACTATTCCTAACACTTTATCCGAGGTTGAGAAAAGAAATGGATGGAAGCTTTTGTTTGATGGTGTAAGTTCAAAGGGATGGGTTGGTGCGCGATTGGATAGCTTTCCCGCGAAGAGTTGGTTCATTAAAGATGGAATTCTTTCCGTTCAATCCTCTGGTGATGCTGAAAAATCGAGCGGAGGCGACATTGTTACGAGAGACCTATTCAGTGCATTTGACCTTTCATTTGATTTCAAACTGACTAAGGGTGCAAACAGCGGAGTAAAATATTTTGCGGCTCTTGCAAATGATACAGGTTCTGCAATTGGATTGGAGTACCAACTTCTGGACGATAAGGTGCATCCTGATGCAAAGGAAGGAAGGGATGGCAATCGTATGCTTGCATCTCTCTATGATTTGATACCGGCAAAAAAACAGGAAAGATTTGTAAAGCCTCCTGAACAATGGAACACAGGCAGGGTTATCGTGTACCCAAATAATCATGTTGAGCATTATCTCAATGGGATCAAGGTTTTGGAATATGACCGTGGGTCAAAGGCTTATCGAGATCTGGTAGCGATTAGTAAATACAAGGGCTTCAAAAATTTTGGAGAGGCAGCAAAAGGAAAAATTCTTTTGCAGGAACATGGATCCACTGTAGATTTTCGGAGTATTAAGATCAAAGAGTTAAAATAAAGACTAAGAACCAAGCACCAAAATCCAAATAAATAAGACTAAATAATAAAATAAAAAATGTCTTTATTTCTTTCACAGAGTGAATCGTGAGTCGTGATTAAGGAATTTCTCGCAAAGAAGCAAAGTGAGCAAAGGCTTTGCTTCCCTGGTGATGTGGTTGTTTACAATCCCTATTAATGCTTTTTGAAATTTTATTATTGAAAATTCTTTGGAACTTGGATTTTGGATCTTGAAATTTATCTCTATTTGTTTTTAAGTCACCTGACTTTCTTCAATCTTTCCATTTATGAAACGCAGAGAATTTATAAGGAACTCCAGCCTTGCTGCCGGAGGTATTACCATTCTTAACTTTCCGGTGTTTGGTAAGAATGCACCAAGCAACAAAGTGATTGTTGCAGTAATGGGAGTCAATAGTCGGGGAGCATATCTTGCTGAAAGCTTCGCCGGTTTGCCCAATGTTGAGGTAGCCTACTTATGTGATGTTGAGGACAAGGCAATCGAGAATGGATTGAAAGCATTGAAAAATGCTCAGCGAAAACCAACAGTTATAAAAGATATCCGCGAGTTGGTGGCCAAAAAAGATTTTGATGCTCTTGTTATTGCGGCACCAGATCATTGGCATGCCCCCGCATCAATCCTTGGTGTAACTCACGGGAAACATGTTTATGTAGAGAAGCCATGTAGCCATAATCCGCATGAAGGGGAGTTGGTGTCACAGGCAATGCGCAAATATGGAAAGCTGATCCAGATGGGCAATCAGCGCCGATCTATTCCAACACTGATTCAGGCAGCAAAAGAAGTTCGGGAAGGCATTATTGGAAACGCCTACCTGGGGAAAGGCTGGTATACTAACAATAGAAGATCGATTGGAGTTGGAAAAAAAATTCCTGTTCCAGCCTCACTAGATTTTAATCTCTGGCAAGGACCAGCACCACGCAAAGATTACATGGATAACCTGGTTCATTACAATTGGCATTGGTTCTGGCATTGGGGCACTGGAGAGTCCTGTAATAATGGAACACATGAAATTGACTGCTGCCGTTGGTTTCTAGGGGTTGATTATCCAACCAAGGTTACCAGTTCAGGAGGGCGATATGCGTTTAAGGATGACTGGGAAACTCCTGATACACAAATCGCGAGCTTTGAATTTGGTAAGGAAAAGGCAATCACCTGGGAAAGCCGAAGCTGTAGCAATTTCCCTGTTGAAGGTTCGGGCAGAGGCTATGTTATCTATGGTGATAAAGGGACACTGGTGAACAATGGTGGTGGAGATTACAAAGTCTTCGACGAAAAAAATAAATTAGTCAAAGAAGTTAAATCAGAAGTTCAACCTGACCCCAATAATCCTGTGAGCGCTAGTGGCAACCTTGATCTTTATCACTTCCTGAATTTTGTGAATGCAATCAGGGGAGAAGCAAAGCTCACAGCTCCAGTGGATGAGGGACATAAAAGCATCCTGCTTTGCCACCTTGCCAACATCGCCCAGCGAACTGGTACAACCCTTCACTGCGATCCTTCAAATGGACATATTGTTGACAACAAATTAGCGATGGCTATGTGGAAGAGGAGTTATGAGAAAGGGTGGGAACCACGGGTATGAAGGCCGAAGTCGGAAGTCTGAGGTCGGAATGAAAAATGTAAAATAACTCTAAACTCGAAACCCTAAAACTTAGAGTTGGAGATTAGAAGAATTTCACCGCCAGGTCGCCAGGACGCGAAGTTTCGCAAAGATTCCTAGCGTTTCCTTGCGCCTTTGTTTCCCTGCCTGACGGTGTCACGCAGGCAGGATTGTGGTAAAAAATAATTAAGAGGCAGCCTTAATAGATTTGACAGAGAAGGAATCAGGCAGAAGTTTTTGATCTTCCTGTGTTTGATTGACAGCAGACTTGTAGAACAGTATCCTGATGGTTTGCGCAAAGGTCATCCTGATGATCCTCATGTCCAGCCAGATATTGCAGTTACGTATATAGAAGGCATCGAATTGGTAGCGGTGAAAGATGCTTTCAAAATCCCGGGTAGGTCCTCTGAATCCTTTTACCTGTGCCAGTCCGGTAATGCCGGGTTTGAGAAAATTCCTGAATTTATAAGCTGGAACGATGTTGGAGAATTTCTCACAATCCGAGTGCATATGTGGTCTTGGTCCCACGATGCTCATGTGACCGAGCAGGACATTAAGGAACTGAGGAAGTTCATCAAGACTTGAGATACGCAGGAACCTGCCCAACCGGGTGATCCGTACATCATTGTCCTCAGCCTGTTTGTTATGAGCCTCGCTATTGACCACCATGGTCCGGAACTTCAGGCAGTTGAAGGTTCTTCCACCCATGCCCACACGCTTCTGAACGAAAAAGATAGGTCCCCTGGAATCCATCCTGATCAAAAGTGCGAGGATGGGGAAAAGCCAGGTACCAACAAGCAATAAAAAGAAGGCAGACATGACCAGGTCAAAGACGCGCTTGAAGCTCAAATAGAATCTCTTCCGGTCGATATAGGAGCGTAGAAAATCAACATCTGTGTCTACGAAAGAATTCCTGTCCGAAAATAGGGTCGTACTCTTGTTCTTCATGTGGATAAACTAAGCTTTCAAAATTACTGTTTATGTCCAGTCGGTCCTTTGTTATGATTTGATTTGACAAGATTGGACTTGAGAACGTTGCTTTGCCCTAAATATTTTAAGGCTCAAAATCTCTTGATGTTAAATTATTTAGGAGCTATACATCCTTTATTTTTGGCCACACCATAAATTACCATGCTCAGAAGAATTTTAATTGTTGGAATATTCACCGGAGCAGGGCAATTATTTTCAGTCTTTGTATTAAAATCTCTCTCGCAGCAAGGCCTGATTCCACAATTGAATGAGATAGCCCAACTGGATTCTCTCATTTTTTTTGTGATGAACATTATTGCTGCCGGGCTTCAGCCCGCAGCTATCAGGAATCTTGCATTGGCAAATAACTGGCGACACGAATATTCACAAACTCAGTCAGCACGTATTACGTTATCGTTCTTTCTTGTGTTGGGTTCAATCCTTGCTTTTTTCAATCCACATTACCTGGTCTTTTTAATAGCTCCCATCCTTGCCTTAAGCGGGGAATATGCATTATATGCAAGAGGGTCCCCAATTATTGGATCTTTGATATCTTTTTTAAGACTGGTTGTTCCTTTTACTACTGTTTGGATTGCCACCTACCTTTTTCCCGGATACTTAGGCCTGGCCTATGCGCTGGCGGTTGCAGTGATATATCTAATCACGAATTTTCTGATCAGCTATTACCTCAAGCTTCCTTTCTTTGTCAGGCCTCAACTACGGAAGCTTAAACTCTATGTTTCAAGTTTTCAACTGGGCCTGGTTACGATATCACTCTATTTTATCGGGCTCGGCCTGATCCTTATCGCCCCATACTTTTATAATCCAGCAATAGTTGCAATTGCATTTGCAGGATTGAAATTCTACATATTATATAAAGGTGTTTTGAGAGTGATACACCAAACCTTTGTTCGGGAGCTACAAAGCAGTTTTGTTTCATTACGCGTGGATCAAATGTCAATTATACCTGCTCTCCTTTTTTTGGGTTCTGTTCTTTTTTTTCCTGAATCCTTTATCTCATTTTTTTTTGGCAGAAACTACGTAGCTGAATTGCCATATTTCATTCTTCTCGCAACCGCTGCCGTCATTTATTCCTTCTTTCTTAGTATGTCTACCAGGGCGATGTTGCAACGGAAAGACAAGCCCTATTCTCAGATCTGTGTAATTGCTGCAGCTGTTTCAATGCTGACTCTTTTAGTTATGTCCTACTATTCCGATAGTCCGGCATCAATAGGTATAAGTGTATTAATTGGAGAATTGTGCTGGTTAGCAGGGCTTATTAAAATATCAGATAAGGATGCTGAATTTGGAAAAAGGTTCAGATTTGCATTCGAAATCATTCTGATTGTTTCGCTTGCATTTCTACCAAGATATTTTATTGGCGATACAGTTGTGTGTTACTTCGGCAGCATCGGATTCATTGCTTTAATACTCTTAATTTTATATCATAGAAAATTTCAGGCTTCGGTTCCATAATTATTTAACGGAAGGCAATATCTCATGAAGGATAGTAAAACTGTGCGCTTTCTAAAGTTTCAGAGCTTCTATCCTAATATTCTCAGCATTTTTATTAATCCATTTTATTTTATCAGGCGCGGGCTGAGTCGCCATATAAAAAACTTTGCTCCACTTTTGAAGGGAAGATTACTGGATTTTGGTTGTGGCAGAAAGCCCTATAGGAATTATTTTGATGTTGCAGAATATATTGGTGTTGATATTCTGGAGACTGGACATGATCACAAGTTGTCGGAGGCCGACATCTATTACGATGGAAAGAATTTACCCTTTCCGGATAATCATTTCGATAGCCTGTTCTGCAGCGAGGTGCTGGAGCATGTTTTTAATGTTGACGAGGTCTTGCCTGAAATTAACAGGGTTTTGAAAACGGGGTCAAAAGCATTGATCACAACTCCATTTTGTTGGAATGAACACGAGATACCTTTTGATTATGCCAGGTATACCTCATTTGGAATAAAGGATTTGCTCCAAAGAAATGGATTCAAGGTTATAAGACTTGAGAAGAGTGGGAATTTCGCACGCGTAAATATCCAACTCTGGGCTCTGTACTTTTATGAACTTTTTAGTCGGTTCAAAACCACAGGATATATATTGTCGCTGATATTTATTATTCCAATTAACCTGATTGGTTCAATTATTTGTCTGGTGCTTCCTGTGAACAAATCACTTTACTTTAATAATATAATTATTGCTGAAAAAATAAGTCGGCCTGAATGACCAGAAAACAAACTATAGTATACCTGATCTTCACGATACTTCTCCTATATATCATTTCTCCATATGTTTTCACAAAGAACTTTTTTTTCAATGAGATCCTGGCTCTTTTTGGTTTTGGCACCCTGGCATATAAAAGATTTCGGGTAGGCAAAGATCCAATAAGCATTTGTGTACTCTACTTATTGATCTGGTCATCGCTACATGTGATAACATCCTTATTCAGGATGGATACTTTTTATTATTATCTGCGCAATTTGGTTATTGTGTATTCAATGCTGGCATTTTTTCTAGGTTATTATTCTCTTCCTTACCTATCACCCTATATAAAAAAAATTAGAAGTTTTTTACGCTTGTATATTGGCATCTTCGTTTGGATAAGACTCCCCAGGACACTTTTTGAAAGATTTGGTATGGCAGTACTATTTCCTGCATTATTCCGGAGAGCTGATAGTAAGTGGATGCCATCTGTACTTTTGATGCTGACCCTTATTTACGGAGTAGTCTATGATTCCTTCACTGCTATCATGATCACCGCCTTCTATTTCCTGCTATTCATGTCACCTGGATACCGTTTCTTTAAGCAGTCCCTGACGGCGGTATTTATTGCGTTTTTCTTATTCTTTATTTATTTCCAGCCAAACCTTGCACTGATCGCCAACCGTTATAATCCGTTCAATGAAGTTGGAATTTATGATGTCATCAATTCACATCCACTGCTTGCTATTGATGGGAACAGTACCTGGCGATTGGTATTATGGAAGGAAGTGTTAGTGGATAATTTCCCGGGTAATATAATAGGCTTAGGTTTTGGAACACCTGTAATGAAATACTTTCCTGTCGAGGATTATGACAAGCTCGCAACACTTCCTTACGTTTTAGGTGCCCACAATTCATATATCTATTTGTTTGGCAGACTTGGAATAGTTTACGTGATACTTGCAGCATACATCTACATCACCGTTTTTAAGGAATACTTCTATTATCATTCTTATTATGTTAAGAACAACCAGGCATTGATCTTCCTGAGTTTTTTTGCTATTTCCATCATCGCTTTTTTTAATGTGGCTCTGGAAACTCCCATATATGCCTCCGGATACTGGATACTTCTTGGATTCACTGCAAGATGCATACACGAAAGGAGGAAATCCATAGGGCAGTCATGAAAATTCTATTCGTACATAATAAATACCAACAGGCAGGGGGAGAGGATGTTGCAGTAGAACTGGAAGCTGCATTGCTTCAGGAAAAGGGTCACGAGGTTAGAACAATATTATTTCAGAATACAATTCCTGCTGGAAGTATTGCAAAGTTGAACGAAGGCAGGAAGTCGATATTTAATACGAACTCACTTGAGATTGTCAAAAGCGCAATAAAAGAATTCAAGCCCGATCTGGTTCACGTTCATAATCTTTTTTTTCATGCCTCGCCTTCGGTATTATATGCCTGTAAAGAAATGAAGGTTCCTGTTGTAATGACCCTTCATAATTTTAGATTGTTATGTGCGAATGCAATGTTCCTTAGGAATGGTAAACCCTGTGAGCTTTGCAGGAATAAGAATTTCCCGATTTTTCCGATCCGTTATAGATGTTACCGCAAATCATCTTCCCAAAGTGCGTTGGTCCTCTCCATAACAGGCCTTCACAAAACTTTAGGTACCTGGAAAAAAAAGGTTGACAAGTTTATAGTATTAACAGAATTTTCTAAATCCAGGTTCCTGAATTCCTCGCTTGAAGTGCCTGCGGAGAGGTTGGTGGTAAAATCGAATTTTGTACCAGATCCGGGTGAGAATCATATTGATAGAGAGGATTTTTTCCTATTTGTGGGCCGACTGTCGGCTGAAAAAAATGCGGAAACCGTCCTTAAAGCTTTTTCATCGGGAATGGGAGGGAAGATCATACTCATTGGGGACGGGCCTGATCGTGAAAAATTGGAAAAGCAATTTTTGGGTAAGGGTAATATTACCTTTGCCGGTGCGCTGGATCGAAATATGGTACTGGATCATATGAAGCGATGCAAGGCGTTGATCTTTGCGTCAACCTGGTACGAAGGCCTTCCGTTCACTATTATTGAAGCATTTGCATCGGGTACTCCTGTCATAGCTTCAAGATTAGGTTCAATGGTTGAGTTAATTGAAGACGGTTACAATGGTCTACATTTTGAAGTAGGGGATATGGAGGATCTTAAAGTGAAAATTGAACAATTAGAGCGTTTAATTGAGGCCGGGGATAGAAGAATTTATAGTAATGCGCGAAAGACATACCTTGACCGATTCCATCCTGAAGTTCACTATCAATCTATATATTCAATTTACCAATCGGTGATAGCTGAAAATAGTTTAGATGTTTGAAAAGCTTAAAATAATAAGCCTGGATATCCATCACCTCAGTTTTTCAGCCTCACTGGAAGCTGTGATGGAATTAGGAAATAAACACACTCCTTCTTATGTCTGTTTCGCGAATGCTCATACTACTATTGAAGCTCACAAAGACAAACAATTTCGTAATGATTTGAAGAACGCCTCACTTGTTGTTGCGGACGGAAAATCAGTTGCCGTTGCAATGAAAGTATTGCATGGTAAAAAACAGGAAAGAATTGCCGGAATGGATTTCATGCCTGCATTACTCTCAAGGGCAAACGCTTTAAGGTCAAAGATCTTTTTTTACGGTTCAACTGAGGGCGTGCTTAAGCGCCTCAAAGAAAAAATGCAGGTTCGCTTTCCCGGAATCAAGATAGCGGGGATGATATCTCCTTCCTTTGGACCTGTTTCAGATGAAGAACTCGCAGAACACATCGATGCTATTAATCAGTCCGGGGCAAATTTTGTTCTGGTTTCACTTGGCTGCCCGAAACAGGAAAAATGGATGTCAGCAAATTCTTCGCGAATCAATTCGGTTTTATTAGGTGTGGGCGGAGCATTTCCAGTTGCTGCCGGTTTACAAAGAAGGAGTCCATTGTGGATGCAAAAAAGCGGACTTGAATGGCTTCACAGGCTATTGCTTGAACCAAGGAGAATGTTCAAGAGATATCTCTATAGCAATTCCTATTTTTTATTCCTCCTGATGAAGACAAAAATGTCCAAAAAGAATTGATGGCAAGTCCATTCAACCTGAAAATGCGGCTGAAAGATGAAAATTCGATCTTCGAATGGCTCTGCATAGCCATCGTATACACAATTTATTTCTGGCCTGCGGGAAACTCAGGGTTAATTATTCTCCTTACGATTTACTGGTTGTTTTTCAAGAAAAAATCATTTGATCTTTCATCAGTTCGAACAAGACTAATGATCTTGTTTTGTTCGCTATTCCTTGTGGCTCTCATAGGACTCTCATATACTGAGAATATGCAGGATGGAATTTTCAGATTGCAGCAAAAATCCGCCATTTTCTTTTTCCCCTTGATATTTGGTACTATCAAAATATCTGAGCAATCTATAAAGAAAATTAAATTTCATTTTATCCTGGCTACTTGTCTTGCGTGCACGATCAGCATCATTTATGGTTTAATTCAATTTTTTTCTACCGGTAATCCTGACATGCTTGCAAAACACAACCTGATGATCTTCCGTGACCTGAATCCTCCTATGTCAGGGTTGCTATGTTTGGTAGCAATCATTATTCTAATCAGTGAATTTTATTGGCAGACTACAAAAAAAATCCTGTTGATTTCTGCCGTGAGCTTACTTTCCCTCTATATCTTTTTGTTGAGTGTTCGTCTGGTAATTGCCTGTTTGCTGGGCGTCCTGCTGATTTTTGCAATGAGGTCAATTACATCAGTCATGCACAGGATTCTCCTTGCGGCTATGCTGATTCTCGTTTCGGTATTAGCTACAGTATTTATTCCAACATTCAATAAACAATGGAAGGAACTTGTGGATTTTTCTGCATCCAATACTATTGTTCTTGATAAGGATGAATCCCTTGGCCGGGGATGGGGAGGGAAATCCATCAGGATTGCCATTTGGAAATGTAGTAAGGATGTCCTTTCTGATCATTGGCTTACTGGTGTAGGGACGGGAGATGTTCAGGACAGTCTTCAGGCCGCATATGAAAAAAGAAAATTCTATTTTGCGGCTTATCATAACACCTATAATGCGCATAACCAATACCTGGAATTCTGGCTTGCTAATGGATTACCGGGCTTACTTATTTATATTCTTTGTTTGATTGTGCCGCTTTTGTTATACCAAAAGTATCAGGGAAGTTTAGGATATAGTTTATTCCTCGCTATTGTGATCATAATATCATTCACCGAAACCTTTCTGAACGTAAACAAAGGAATTATATGGTATTCTTTTTTTAATTCGATATTTGCTTTCACCTATGGAAACCAAAATAAAATGTCAAAAACACTAGATAAAAAAGCACTCTGACCGCATGCAAGAAAAACAACCAAAATCTTCGGAAGAAATAGATCTGCTTTATTTTCTGAATCCAATTAGAACTGGAATTAGTAATTACCTGCATCGGTTGTGGCGTAATAAGATTGTTTTCTTTCTCATCGTACTTATTATTACCGCACTGGGATATGGTGTTCGATTCATCATTCCCCCTGCCTTTCAGACAGAAGGATTGTTTGTTTCTAATTTATTGCCTGCAAAATATTGTGGCGTCATGATCAAAAATCTTGACCAGTTACTAGCAGAAGGAAATTTGCCTGTGGCCGCGTCCCAACTTCAGATCAGTGCAGAAATGGCAAGTACCATAAAGAAGATTCAAGTAATCGCTGATCCAGATACTGCTTATCATAGGAGAGATACAGTTCCCTCAGTTTTTAGGGTGAGTTTGATTCTATCCGATATGAAATCACTTGATACCATCCAGTCAGGTATTATGAAATATTTGGAAGGAGGTGAGTATGGGAGGAAGAAGAAAGAAGCCAGATCCAGAATTGCTTCCGCACTCACATATGCAATTTCGGGCATACCAAATTCTGATTCCTTACAACTCATGCCGGGAACTGGTCAATCGGATAGTTATGATGTTGGTATTTCGCAACAGGCCAGATTACTCAATCTTCAGGAATTGTTAAGACTAAATGAAGAGGTATCAGCGAACACCAATGTTGAAGTTGCACAACCGTTTTTTACAAGACAACATCATAATTATCCCGACTATAACAAATACCTCAAGTATGGATTTCTTCTATCCTTATTATTAGCCTTATTGGTAATCCTATTTCTTGGGAATAAGCAGACAATAAAAACTACAAATTAGGTTTCAGGATTAGGAAGCTGTCTCAATTGATTTAACAGAGAAGGAATCAGGCAGAAGATTTTGATCTTCCTGCGTTTGATTGACAGCAGACTTGTAGAACAGTATCCTGATGGTTTGGGCAAAGGTCATCCTGATGATCCTCATGTCCAGCCAGAGGTTGCAGTTACGTACATAGAAGGCATCGAATTGGTAGCGGTGAAAGATGCTTTCAAAATCCCGGGTAGGTCCTCTGAATCCTTTTACCTGTGCCAGTCCGGTAATGCCGGGTTTGAGAAAATTCCTGAATTTATAAGCTGGAACGATTTTGGAGAATTTCTCACAATCCGAGTGCATATGTGGCCTTGGCCCCACGATGCTCATGTGACCGAGCAGGACATTAAGGAATTGAGGAAGTTCATCAAGACTTGAGATACGCAGGAACCTGCCCAACCGGGTGATTCGTACGTCATTGTCCTCAGCCTGTTTGTTATGAGCCTCGCTATTGACCACCATGGTACGGAACTTCAGGCAGTTGAAGGTTCTTCCACCCATGCCCACACGCTTCTGAACGAAAAAGATAGGTCCCCTGGAATCCATCCTGATCAAAAGTGCGAGGATGGGGAAAAGCCAGGTACCAACAAGCAATAAAAAGAAGGCAGACATGACCAGGTCAAAGACGCGCTTGAAGCTCAAATAGAATCTCTTCCGGTCGATATAGGAGCGTAGAAAATCAACATCTGTGTCTACGAAAGAATTCCTGTCCGAAAATAGGGTCGTACTCTTGTTCGTCATGTGGATAAAGTAAGCTTACAAAAAAATACGGATGTTTTGAATTTTCAGTTCTGCAAAGAAAATCCATTTTGGTCATTGAACCATGAATCAGCTTATCTTTTTTGCACTGGTTGCATGATTTTGAATCTTTTTATCAATGTTTTAAGTATGGTTGCACCGCCAGTTTTTAATTCATCATAGGAACTTGTTTATTGATCAGCCTGTATACATGATTACCTCTAGTGTTTAGTGAGGATTTTTACTAGAACAGGTCACGGTTTTCCTCATCTGATATAATGTCGATTTTCAAATGAAATTTCAAATACTTTTGCTTTCAACCGAGCAGATGAATTTGCTTTCAAAGAGGAACTATTAAACTGGACGAGTTAGGCTTATTCTTTTTAACCGACAAAGATGAAAATCGGTATTCTGGGCACCCGGGGGATCCCGAACGCATACGGAGGCTTTGAACAGTTTGCCCAGTACCTGGCTAAAGGCTTACAGGAACGGCAACACGAAGTATATGTATATAATTCAAGCGAACATCCCTATAAAGGAAACGAGTGGAAAGGAATCAGTATCATTCATTGTAAAGATTGGGAAGGCCAGATAGGAACTCCTGGTCAGTTCATATATGATTACAATTGCCTGGTTGATGCAAGAAAAAGGAAGTTTGATATTCTTCTTCAACTAGGTTACACAAGTAGCTCTGTTTGGTATTGGCTTTGGCCGGGCAGTGCGGTAAATATTGTAAATATGGACGGTTTGGAATGGAAACGAGCCAAGTATAAAAAAGCAACAAGAAAGTTTCTTCAAATGGCCGAAGGTCTCGCGGCAAAACATGCAGATATCCTGATATCGGATTCAATTGGCATTCAGGATTACATCACTAAAAAATACAATAAAGACTCACTCTACATTCCTTATGGAGCTGAAATTCCATCTGAATATCGCGCGTCAATCCTGAACGATTGGCATTTGAAAAAGGGAAATTACCTTCTGGTGATTGCAAGAATGGAACCTGAAAACAATATTGAAACTATAATCAAAGGTTATCTGGATTCATCAAGTACACTCGAACTGGTAATAATTGGAAGTACAGCAAACCGCTTCGGCAGTTATCTGAAAGATAAGTACAGAGATAAGCAGATCAGGTTTCTGGGTGCTATCTATGATTCAGAATCAACAAATGTTATAAGACATTTTTCGAAGATATATCTGCATGGGCATTCAGTAGGGGGCACTAACCCTTCACTTTTGGAAGCGATGGCATGCGAGTGTAATATCATCGCTCATAATAATTCCTTCAACAAGACCATTCTTCAGGATGATGCCTTCTATTTTGAAGATCATTTTGATATTACTTCTATCCTCAACAATGACCAGGAAGATGAGATCATCTCCTCACACATGAGAAAAAATCTGGAGAAGATCAGGACAAGATTTAATTGGGAAAAAATCATTGATGATTATGAATCAGTGTTCCTGGAAGCCCTGACCCAGACTGGCAGAATCTCCAAACAGAACCGGCTTGTATGAGGATAGGGATTGATGCCAAGCAATATTTTACTGGCCCTGTCAGCTCCAGGGTCATACTTCAGAATCTTCTTCCTCAACTTTTTGACTTATATACTGAACATGATTGGTTTGTTTTTTTTGACAAAAAAGATGAGCATAGAGTTAATCCTTTCAGCCACCAAAAAATCTCTATTCGCTATGTTCATACACCAACCAATATGCTTTCAAACCTGTTATTGCTCCCTCGACAGATTAGAAAAGATAATCTGGATGTAACGCTTTTCATGATGTTCGCTCCCTTCATTAAAAAAAGCAAATCAGTCGTCTTTATACATGATGTCCTCTTTATGGATCATCCCGAATATTTTACGTGGAAGGAAAAATCCTATTTCAAGCCAATTTTATGGCTGACAAAAAAAGCTGACCGCATTATTTGCACAACGAATTATGTATCTGATAAACTGCTGCAATATCATTTTGTAAAAAGTAAAGCGAAGATTGATATCGCCAGCCTGGGTATTTCCAATGAATTCAGGCCCGTAGAGAAGCATGAAGAGCAACTGCTTAATGCAATCAGGGAAAAATTCAATCTGCCTGAATCTTATATCCTCTTTGTGGGGCGATTGAATGCAAGAAAAAATATAGAAGGATTATTGAAAGCTGTACCTCTCATAATGGACAAGGAGATCAAAATAGTGATCGTTGGAGAAGAAAATTGGAAAGCACCCGACCTTAAAGGGCTTTTATCTGACCCCGTCCTTGCCAAGCGGATTCTATTTACAGGCAAAATTACAGATCATGAATTAGAGGCAGTTTATGCAATGGCGACCATATTTTGTTTTCCTTCCTTTGCAGAAGGCTTCGGTCTGCCTCCTTTGGAAGCTATGGCATCAGGCATTCCTGTTATTGTTTCCAAAACTTCTGCTATACCGGAAGTATGCGGTGATGCAGCAGTGTATATAGATCCAGATCAACCAGAGGAAATTGCATCCGCGATCAGCATGTTATTAACAGACAAAACCTTTTACGATGAAAAGAAACAGGCTGGTCTTAAGCGAGCCGCAAATTTTACCTGGGAAAAAACGGCACATCAGGTGATGAAAAGCCTTGTAGCCGCATGGTAATTTGGAAGTAGGCTGCGGAAGGTTGAATAGTTGATTTGTTGAATAGTAATTAGTTCTTTACTAACTCTAAAGCCTAAACTCCAAACCAGAAACTAGTTCCTTAACCTGAATACCCGCATTATTAATAAAAAATTATTCTGCACATTTGCACAAATTTTAGGGAGCAAACTTGTATTAGATGATTCGGGAAGTTCTGTAAGCAAGGGATTGACGAACAACGCAAACCACTTTTGAGATGGCCACATCCAACATTAAAAAAATTATCTCCTGGATTATTATCCTGTTGCCCGTCGGTACTTTTTTTGGGCTTTTTTTCTGGTTTACAGTTGACGCACCTATCAATGATGACTATGCGTCGCTCCTGGGATTTTTTAATAATTATGCAACAGCTCCATCCAATGGCGCCAAGATGAAATTTTTGTTCGATCAGGCCAATGAACATAAGATCGTATATCCCAGGATCTGGACGATTCTAAGCTATAAAATATTCAACACGATCAATTTCAATTTCCTCTGTCTTATTGGGAATTTGTCATTGGTTGGAATGGCAATGGTGTTTTATAATAAGTTCAGGAATATTGGGAAACCACTATATCTCTTCATTCCTGTAACGGTGCTGTTATTTAACCTCGCCTCCTGGGAGAACATCACGTTTGCCATGTGCGCCTTGTCAAACTTCACAGTATATCTGTTCATTCTCTTAAGTCTGCATTACTTAACCTCTTCAGAAGGAAATACAACGAAGACACTTTTGCTTGCAGGACTCTTTCTGGCTCTTGCCCTGTTTACACAAGGAGGTGGTGTTAGCCTTGTTCCTGTTTCTATTTTTATTCTACTTTATAGAAAACGGTTTAAGAGTAAATTGATCTATGGTGTTATAATTGTCCTGTTATTAGGAATCTATTTTTATGGATTCGATTCACCTCAGCATATAGGCAATACACTAACTGAGCTCAAGGGAAGGGCGATTCTTTTCGCATTTTCATTTCTTGGCAATGCGTTGAATTACTTCTTGATTTATACAAATGATGCGCAGGAATCTCTAGGCATCACCGCTATCGTGGGATTTGTCTTTTTTGTATTGTTCCTGTATATCACAAAAACAAAATACTACCAGAGAAACTTATTCAATTATAGTGTGATGCTGCTGGTGGTTTGTACAGCTTTCTTAACAGCCTTATCAAGATCACCATATGGGTGGGATTTTGCGGCAGCTTCCAGGTATCGTATCAATGGCATTATTTTCCTCATTTCGTTGTATTTGTGGTTCATTGAGACCTATAAGGTAGAAACAAGAAAAAAATCTGCGATTGTTCTAGCCATGACTGGTCTTTATTTTATTATGATCAATCTCAATCATTATGAATACCTGGGCATTAGAGAGCAGCAGACCAATTTTGGAATAATTGGGTATAATGCAGGGAAACCTGAATTTCTAAATGGCGATAAAACTCAGACTGAGATGAACGCTAATATACTGAAACGTGCAGCTGAATTAAATACTTATCATCTTCCTACCAATGCCGATCTTGCTTATTATTATCCATATGGTTTAAGGCAACCAAAAAAGGTGATAAAAGATGATCCAACGCTCGAAATGCCATTCAGTGTTCGCGAAATCCACCAGCTTGGAAATGATTACTTTATTGATGGATTTGCATTTATCACAGGCAATTCAGCACGAACTCAGAAAGTGTTTATAGGTTTCCAAAACCAGAGCGATTCAGTACCCGTATTCTTTGGTTCAAAACAGATTGCCAGATATGATTTAAATCCATATTTCAACAAGTGGAACCTGAAAGATGGAGGATATATGGCAAGGATTCATGCAGTTGACATTAAGCGAGGAGAGAACAAGATCTGGATAATGGTGTCAGTTAATGGGAAGGAGAAGATGGCTATAACAGATAAAGTAATTACGAGATGACGAAGTCGGAGGTCGGAAGTCAGAAGTCTGAAGTAAGAATTTGAGAAGTTAATTATCAAAGAATTTAACCGCCAAATCGCAAAGGCGCTAGGCAACGCAAAGAATCTCTAGCGAAACTCCGCGTCCTTGTGTCCTGGCGGTTAAACCCACTAATTCTATGCAAAAGAAAATACTCATTACTGGTGGCGCTGGGTTTGTGGGTTCCTCTCTCGCCCTGAACATCAAAAAGAAATATCCCCATTATTCTGTAGTCTGTCTTGATAATCTAAAGAGAAGAGGTTCTGAGTTAAATATTTCGAGGCTTACGACCGCCGGTATCGAGTTTGTTCATGGTGATATTAGAAATCGGGAGGATCTGGCTCCATTCGAGAAGGATGTTAGTGCAATAATAGAAGCATCGGCTGAGCCTTCCATTCTGGCGGGTCTGAATAATGCACCGGAATATTTGATCAATACAAATCTGAATGGCACAATCAACTGTCTCTATGTTGCGGCGAAGCAAAAGGCAGATTTTCTTTTTATTTCAACAAGCAGGGTTTATCCAATTGAAAGCATAGAAAAACTCTCGTTTTCTGAAAACGAAACAAGATTTACGCTTCAAAAAGACCAGGAAGTTAAAGGTGCCTCAGAGAAAGGCATTGCAGAAGAATTTCCAATTGAAGGTTTTCGTTCACTCTACGGCGCAACCAAATTATCATCAGAATTTATAATTGCTGAATTCAACCAGTTCTATAAGATTCGGACGGTAGTGAACAGGTGTGGCGTGATCACAGGTCCATGGCAGATGGGAAAAGTTGATCAGGGTGTAATCGTATTATTTGTGGCGCGTCACTTCTGGAAAAAAGAGTTAAGCTATTTTGGATATGGGGGCAATGGCAAACAGGTAAGAGATATACTTCATGTTGATGATTTGTTTGAGCTGATGGATTACCAGCTTCATAATATGGATGCTGTTAACGGCAAACTGTTTAATGTGGGAGGAGGAAATGAGATCAGTGTATCTCTGAAGGAACTAACGGGGGTTTGTCAGGAAGTGACAGGAAACATTGTTCCAATTAAAGGAGTTCCGGAAAACAGGCAAGCTGATATTCGAATCTATATTTCAGATAATTCAGTTGTGAACAAAATCACGGGGTGGCATCCGAAAAGAGGGGTTAAAGAAATTGTGACGGATATTTACAATTGGATCAAAGAAAACGAAACTGTTTTAAAACCAATTTTAATAGGTTAGAAAAGAAAAATGAAAATTGCAATTGTTACAGGTTCAGCAGGATTGATCGGCAGCGAAGCTGTTGGTTTTTTCTCCGACAAGTTCGATCTGGTGGTTGGGATTGATAATAATCTCAGGGAATATTTTTTTGGCGAAGGCGGCTCCACTGAATGGAACAAAAGCAGATTGCAGGAGCAATTCTCCAATTACCGACATGTTAACATAGACATCCGTGATAAGGTTGCATTGGAACATCTATTTACAGATTATGGATCAGACATCAAGCTCATTCTTCATACAGCAGCACAACCCAGTCATGATTGGGCCGCAAAAGAACCTTTCACTGATTTCACGGTAAATGCAAATGGCACTCTCAATCTACTTGAGATGAACCGTGTTCACGCTCCTCATGCTGTCTTCATTTTTACATCAACTAACAAGGTGTACGGAGATACCCCAAATTATTTACCACTGAGAGAACTAGAAACGAGATGGGAAATTGATAAGACCCATAAGTATTATGAGAAGGGTATAGACGAACATATGAGCATCGATCAATCCAAACATTCTTTGTTTGGTGCATCAAAGGTTGCGGCTGATATTCTTGTACAGGAGTACGGGAAATATTTTGGAATGAAGACTGGAGTTTTTCGGGGAGGGTGCCTGACCGGACCTAATCATTCCGGAGCAAAATTGCATGGATTTCTGTCCTATCTCATGAAATGCGCAATAACAGGAGAACACTATACCATTTTTGGTTATAAGGGGAAACAGGTCCGTGATAATATTCATAGCAACGACCTGGTGAATATGTTCTGGCATTTTTATAATGATCCAAAACCCGGTGAAGTTTACAATGCAGGTGGAGGAAGGCATTCAAACTGTTCCATGCTTGAAGCCATCAGTATCTGTGAAGAAATAAGTGGAAATAAGATGAACTACTCATATACAAATGATAATCGCATCGGGGATCATATATGGTGGATCAGCGATCTCAGTAAATTCAGGAAAGATTATCCCAACTGGAACTGGAATTATAGCTTGAAGGATATTATGGTTGAAATTCATGATGCGATGGCCCTGAGAGCGACGCAGTAATTGGAAAATTGTTGATCAATGAAGTTAAGTGTTGTTATTCCCGCGTACAATGAAGAGGGTTCAATTGAAACAAGTATCAATGCAGTTTATTCTGAATTGGTAAAGAACAATATCCCTCATGAGATTCTTGTTATCAATGATAATTCGAAAGATAATACAGAGGAAGTACTTAAATCTTTATTGCCTCAAATTCCAACACTAAACTATATCACTAATTCTGGCCCAAACGGATTTGGCTATGCCGTTAGAATAGGATTAGAGAATTTTTCCGGGGATTGCATTGCAGTAATGATGGGGGATATGTCTGATTCTCCATTAGACCTTGTGAGATTTTATAATAAAATGCAGGAAGGATATGATTGTGTTTTTGGAAGCCGTTTTATCAAAGGAGGTAAGACTTATAATTATCCAAGGCTAAAGCTCGTGATTAACAGGATGGCCAATTCCATTGTGCAACTTTGCTTTGGGATTCGATATAATGATACAACAAACGCTTTCAAATTATACAAGAAAGGAACTATTGACGGATTGAAACCCTTTCTTTCACCGCACTTCAATCTTACACTTGAGCTTCCATTAAAAGCGATCGTGCGGGGGTACTCCTATGCGGTCATTCCAAATTCATGGACCAACAGGAAGTCAGGTAAATCCAACCTTAAGATCAGGGAAATGGGCAGCCGATATTTTTTTATTCTCCTTTATTGTCTGATCGAAAGATTTTTCTCGCGGGGTGATTTTAAGAAGATCAGCAACAATCCGCGGGCACGTTGAGTATTCAAACCCTAATTCAATTCCTTGCGGCTCCTCGCGCCTCGCGCCTTGGCGGTTATGTCTTCAACCATTAGTTATTTCATGCAATACTAAAAAGCTCACTTAATTTATGCGTATTCCCGGTGCCCACATCAACCAGAGATAAGTCTTTGATCACCGATAATCGTTCATGTGGCCTTAAGAAATTGAGATTCCCTTTTACATCCCTTGAATCCCTGTTTGCTGCCATTCGAAATCCTTCCTCGGAAGTATATTTCTTAAAAGGTGATGAAAGATCTTTTCTAACGAAAAATGCATTTATTCCGGCGCTACCTGTCCCTATGAAATCATATCCTTTCTGTTCGGCAAGGAAACATAAGGCTCCAAGCGATGCCCCGAAATATAAATTTGAATAATGGGCCTTGTTCCTTTCAAAATTGGGATCATAAGGAACGGATAATTTCTGAGAAGGACCGAAGGATGAATTGTATTCACATATTACAACCCTTGGGTTGACAACTTGTATGGCTTCCCAGATCCAATAATCATTTCCGTCAACATCTATGCTTAGAAGCCCAATATCCTTGCATTCTGTATAGTTCGCGATGAGCTGATTGATATTATCTTCTGTAATAAAACTCTGGACAGCGGTAATATCATATTTCCAGTAGATGAAATCTTCTCTTATAAACCGGACATTTTTGGGTGATCCATCAATGACCAATCCTGACCAGTTATTATTGATCAATAAAAAGCGGGTATTAGATTCTGTATAATCCTCCACTCCAAATTCAATAAAAATTTTATTAGGGATTTCAACCTGATCTAAAATGTATTGTATGATCCCGTCTTCCCCTCTCTGTGAGAAGACCTGGAATTCAACTTCTTCAAGACTATTGATATTTTTTTTGATCCGATTTTTCTCTGCCAGCATCTTTCCCTGGTTCAGGAGAATTTTGAATGTATCATAGTTGAATTTTTGATACAATTTTCTGTAGTAGAACTTAAGATTATTGAATAAAAAATTCGCCATTTTCGATCTTTATTTTTCTTTCTGCCTGCTTCACGCTACTTGCGATGTCACTGGGCTCTTTGCGTTACCTAATTTAACTCGCAAAGAATCTGCAAAGAAATAGAAAATAAGAGCAGTAAGGGCACAGTTCGGAACTATTGTTGGGCATTCTGCTTCACGCGGAAAGCCGGGAAAACTTCAGTAAACGCAAGAATCCAAATTACATATTCCGCAATATTCGTGATAAAGCTGCCGGTGAATTGATATATGAACATGAAAATGAATAATAACAGTCTGTAATAATTATTCCAGACCCTGGTATAGAAAAAAAGTACGATTTGAATTAAAAATCTGAGAGTAAGTCCCACCCATCCAAATATGGTAAGAGTTTCAGCAGTAGCATTCGGAATTCCAATTACCGGGAAGTCCAGGGGGTAGAGATAAAAATCCCGGATAATATCGCTTCCTAATATTTTGATTTGTCCCAGTCCAACTCCCCATACATAACTCTTCTCGGCAAGTAACTTACTCGCAAGGATGAATGCTTCAGAAGTCCTACCCCTGCCTGATGGGTCTTCACCTGTGAAAATATTTTCAATTCTAACAAAGAGGGTGCTGCCGGGTGCAAAGAGAATAAGTGCAACCACAATCGGTATAACAACTACAAATAGGATCGATATAATATTTAACACTCGCTTTTTCACGATCAGAGATCTGAAATGAAAAATAAATGTGACTGATATGGAGATAAGCAATGCTGTGATCACGCCCAGGGCAAAGGACAGGATGTAAGGAAGTACCAGCATTGGCAATAAAAGCCATGCGTTTATTTTGTTTTGACCTAATAAGATCTGGAGGAAGTAGAAGAAAAAGATTGGAATAAACAAGGTTGCATAATATGAAGCCTCATAAGTAAAAAGCTTAAGGCGTTTGAAATCATCAATTCCTTGAGTTAGGAATTGTTCGATCCACAATATGTCATAATATGGAGAAAAATAAAGAGGTATTGCTATTAGGCAGAATATGAAGTTGATGAAAAGCAGTTTTCTCAGAACGAGTTCAGGATTATCGGCTTTTTTGAAAAAGGTATAAGCTGCCTGGCAAAAAATATAGACCGCCATTAGGTTGAAGAATGAGACGATGTAGTTCTTAAAATCCACCCTCACTATGTATATGTGGATGATAAAAAAAGGGAGCATGACAACTAAAAAAGGAATAATGATGTCTTTTTTCCTTTCTGACAATACCCACCAGTAAAAGAACGGAGCCAATAATGCAGTATAAGTAAGTCCGGCTGGCAATCCCAGCGAATTGAAGAAAAAATACAAAGCCGCGAAGGGGAGGTATTTATTAATTTTCATTTTTCTGCCTCCTCAAAAAAGTAAGTATCCCTTCATAAACCCCTCTTGACCTGTTCCATTGTCCGGAGAAGATTCGCTTCATCATTCTTAGAACTGCAGACAGGAGTACAATTGGAATTTTTTTCTCTCTAAATTTCGAAACGAATACCAAACCGTTCCTGGTATAATAATAGTCTGCCAGAAAGCTTTTACCTATAGTGGTGCTGATTTTGTCATAACAAACAGCCGTAGGGCAAACCAGCATTTCGAATCCTTTTTGCTTGGCCCGGTAACACCAGTCTGTTTCTTCCCAATAAAGAAAATATTCCTCCGGAAGTAGTCCCAATTCTTTGAAATGTTTTGCATAAACAAAGACGGAACCGCCGCAGATGAAATCAATCTTCGAAGCTTCTTTTTTCTCAGTAACGAGATTGACAGTCGCAGAATTGAAGTTTATCCTGGCACCACCATAGAGATGTACTTTTTTCTTGTCCGAGTAAAATTTCACTATCGAACCAACTATCGAACGCCTTTCATTTGATTCTGCGAATTTTACCAATTCACTTAATGAGTCTTCCTCAACAACCATATCTGGATTGAGTAGCCACACAAATCCCTCTTCATCTTTCAAATGTTTAAGAACAAGATTATTTCCTGCAGCGAAGCCTTTATTTTCATCATTTTGAATAAAGACCAAAGGCGCATTGTTGAGCAGGTCTTCTTTTTTTAGAGAATTATTCTGAAAAAAATGAAACTTGATGCCGATGGTTCCTGAGTTCCTGTAATTTTTAGCCCACTCCATAAGTTTTTCCAGTGATCCATTTCCGGAATTATTATCAACTACAAAAACTTTGAAATTCTTATAGGTTAAACGAAATACAGATTGCAGGCATTCAGAAACGTCTTCCCAATTTTTATAGTTCAGTATTATTATATATACCGGTGGCATTGATCACTTCTTTTTTGCGACGGCAAGATATTGAACGGCCAGAAAATCGCGGAATAACCCAAAACTCAAACGGTTGATGATCCTCCTCTTTTTTCCATCTTTCACAACCGGCAGGATAAAATTTGGAAGTATTTTGATAGGCTGAAGATCCTGAGTATCTAACATTTCCATTATATTCTTCCTGCAAAAAAAACGAAGATGGGTTTTATCCATGATTCCTCCGGCAGGGTCATACCTGAAGTCTCCTTTAAAAAGGATCCTGGCCATAGTTTTCCATTCTCGTATGTTTGGAACACTGGCAATCAGCAATCCGCCTTTTTTCAAGTGAGTAGTTATTTTATTTATGGCTGACCAGGGATCCGCCAGATGTTCAAGTACATCGGCACAAATGATTACATCAAAATACTCGGGAGCTGCCTGGATTTCCTGGTGTTCAATATTCGCAATCTGGATCTTATCAATTGAAGGGTGCGACTGGTTAGAATTTGAAATCTCAATCAATTCTACTCCCATTACTTCACTTGCGAGTTTATTCTCCTTTATATGTAATAAAGTATTGGCGCCACCTGCCCCGATCTCCAGTATTTTTTGATTTGGGTTCACTGGCAGTAAGCTTATGATATCCATTCTCACATTTGAAAAATATTGGCCTTCCTTCACTGCATAATGCTCTTTATTCATGTTCTCTTCCACTTAAGTAGTAAACTAATTTATTCCTGACCAGTTGAGCGTTTAATCCGATAGTGATAAATAATTCAGTTATGATTATGCTTATAGCAGTTCCAACTGCCCCAAGTGCATTACATAAAACCAGATTTGCGGCAATATTAACGATAGTGCCAATAGCCAGAATTGAGGAATAGCTCTTCTTCTTGTTAAAAACAAGCAGAATCTGAAAGGCTGGTATATTCAGGCAAACTATGATTGGCACAAAACTTAAGATCCTTAATATTAATACTGCAAGGTCGGGTTTACTCGAAATAAAGATCTGAACGATCCAGGGTGCAAAAATATAAATGCCAGCACAGAGAATGGCCAATCCTGCGAGGAAGTTCAAGTAGATATTTTTGAAGAATATAGGCAATTGCTCTTTGCTTCTGATTGCAAGCTGGCAAACCCTGGGGTAGATTACCTGTGAAAAAATACCCAATACCTGTCTGATGGCAAAGAATATCCTTTCAGCGATGCTGTAGTAGCCAACAATGAGATCATTTGTGAAAATTCTAAGGATCAAAACATTCGTGTATAAATACGTGTTTATTGAAAGGTTGGAAACTGTAATATGCCATCCTTCCTTTAATTCATTTAAAATCTGACCCTTTGTGGGTGCAATAAAGCGCAGCTTAAAAATCCGCACCGCAAGGTAAATGCTAAAAATTCCAGCAATGATATTGCCAATGCCCAGAAAAAAAAGAAAGTAAACATGGTCTTTCCTGGTATTGATAAAAAGAAAAACCAATAGCACAAAGATCAACCTTGCTACAAGAGTCACAATGGTGATGTACTGCATCTTCTCCATGCCCTGAAAAAACCAGCTTACTAATAAAGATTGCCCGATCACATAGACGAAACCGAAAAGATAAAGTAGAAAATGTTGTTGTAGGAAAGGCACGAATAAGCTCAATAAGATCAACGCCACAAAGGCCATGATCGTAATAAGCATTTTAGAAGTAAGAACAAGGTAGAAGAGGGATGACATGCGGTCACTATCGGATTTATGGAGCGCTACATCGCGTGTTGCAGTTAGGTTGAAGCCGTAATCAGAAACAGTGGAAAGATAGATCATGACCGCATGCGCGATCGAAACCATGCCAAAGCCCTCTGCACCGATTTTCTCAATGACATGGGGCATCACCAGGATGGGAAGCAAGAAATTGGTTCCCTGAATGATTGTCAGCGCAACAAAGTTGGAAACTAATCTTCCGCCGTATGTGCTACTCATATTAAGATGTGCGAAGATAGCGGGCTTCTATATTATGAAGATTCAATGGATTCAATAATTCTAAACTTACCGTGGTATAAGAGGATAGCTCCTCTTACCGGACCTTGATCATTGATTATTTAACATTGAGAATTGAGCATTTCCAAACACTCAATGAGCAATTTTCAATCTTCAATTTTCATTGAAAGACAGTTGATCAATTCCGGAAAATTTTACCGCAGAGAACAGGAGGTAAAAGAGTTATCGCAGAGGAATGAGAATCTCCAAGATCCAAATTCCTATTCAACAACTCAACCAATCAACAATTCAACCCACGCCATTTATATCGGAATTTTTTTTGCTTATCTTGCAACCTTCTTAAAATAACCTTCGTACTGAAGTAATATTTTACACAGCTTTATCCAAAGAATTATCCAGTTTTCTTATGGCAGATACCAATTCGGGTGTACACAACAAGTCAGATGAACTAGATCTCATAGCACTCGCTGAGAAGTTTAGCTTTTTTATCAGGGATTTTGGAAAGCTCATTCTTGCCTACACAGTAATAGGACTATTGGTGGCGGGTGGCCTTTTTATGTTACTCCAAAAGCAATACTCTTCCAGGTTAATATTACATTCAGTTATACTTACAAACCAGGAAGAGATTGAGATCATTCAGACCTGGAGGGAACTTCTCAAGAAAAAGGAATACGCTACACTCGCAAGGATCATGAATTCGGACGAAAAAACTCTTCGCAAGCTGAGTAGAATTTCTTCAGACGAGATCCAGAAACTATACATTCAGAACAATCCCAATGGCTTTGTAGTTAATGTGCTTGTAAAGGACACCGGTATCCTTGATGAACTTCAGAGGGGTATTGTTCATGGACTTGAAGCGAGCGAATATGTATCTGCTCGTGTTGCTTTAAAGAAGGCAAATTTGATCGAGATGATCGAAAAAGTGAAGATAGAGATCACTAAACTGGATTCTACGAAGGCAAATGTTGAGAATATCATCAATAATAAGAATAGGAGTAGTCCTGGGTTGATGATTGATGTTTCCGGCATCAATAGCCAGTTGATCGGGCTTAATGAAAAGCTCCTGGGATTTCAGGAGGGTTTAAGATTTGTGAACGCTGTCCAGGTTCTGCAGGGATTCAGCAAACTAAGTAAGCCTGATGAGCCCAAACTGGTCAAGACACTATTCCTTGGTGGCATTATCGGATTATTTATTGGGTATATGGTTTCCCTGGTAAAATCCGTTCGTCGTAAATTAAAACTGAGAGCTATCGCCAGGAGCCAGGCTCTTTAGTATTTCAAAATCTACTGTAAACCAGTATCCACAAAACCAAGTTGATGCCCTCCAGAAACATCATCAGATATATCAACGCTTCCATCAATCCTATTTATGTACTTTTTCTCTTAAGCATCGTTTGCTCTTTCAGGGGCATCAGCAGCATTACGCTTGGCCTGATAGTTATCGCTGGTCTTATTAAGAATAAAATTGAAACCGGTTCTTTTTTTTATGGCGATAAAAGGAACCTCTTCATGTGGGGATGCTTTCTATTCTATATTGTTCAGGCTTGTGGGATGTTTTATACTGCGAACGCAAAGGAGGGTCTACGGCACCTCGAAATTAAAACCGCATTATTGGTTGTACCAATTGCAGTTTACTTTAATAATTATCTTGAAGCCAGGTTCAGATATAGATTAATGGCATATTATGCAGGCATCCTCCTTTTAGCCATCACATATTGCCTGATTATCGCATTTATAAGATTTCAATCCAATTTTGGCGATACTTCTGTTTTTTTCTATCATTCTCTCGTAAGTCCATTTGAACAGCATGCGATTCAATTTTCAATTCTGTTATTTATCGGGATTGCATATTTGCTTGAATCAGGTCGCAATTCGAAGTATTTCTTCAAAAACCACTTCATTCATCTAGCCGTAGTTGTTTATTTTCTTCTATTTCTTTTACTGCTCTCTTCAAAACTGGTAATTTCTTTTACGAGCCTGTACCTGGTGGTCTTCCTGATACGTTCAGCCATGGCAAGGCCAAGGAATCGGGTACTGGTAGTTAGTTCTGTTCTGCTGCCATTAGCATTATTTGCTGCCGTTCTGTTTACACCAAATAAGATCAGTCAGAGATTCAACGAGATCATCTCAGGAAAAGTCAGCGTTATCAAGGAACAGAAATTCGATCCGGGAGACTATTTCAACGGATTACAATTTCGGTTACTCCAATGGAGATTTGTATCGGAGATCCTGAATGAGAAAAACGCATGGGTCGCGGGATTGAGCCCCGGAGATGCCAAGAAAGCTCTCGATGAAAAGTATATTAATTCGGATATGTACATTGGTGATCCTACCAGGAATGATCATGGTTACCTTGGATATAATTGCCACAACCAATTCCTGGAATCCATCCTTCAATCCGGATTGGTAGGATTACTTGCCTATCTCCTGATAATTTTTGGTTTGATACTAATGGTTCTCAAGGCAAAGAATATTGAACTCACGGCACTTGCTATATTACTTTTGGCTTATAGTTTAACGGAATCCATTCTGGAAACACAATACGGACTTTTGATCTTCACTTTCTTCCCTTTGTTCCTGTATAGAACTACTGATCGGCGCCTAATCAACAACTCAACCAATTAACTATTCAACAAATCAAATTATTTAGAGGGTAGCCCCTACGGGCAAAGAATTCCAAAGACCTAATTACAAATAATCATTCAAACAACATATGTCTCAATTTCCCATTTTCCCAATCCTGAGCGCAGCGAAGAAACCAAATTTCAAAATTCCGTAGCCCCTACAAGGCAAAGAATCCCAATGACCTATTCAACAATTCAACCAATCAACAATTCAACTAAGCTCCCCGCATAGCGCTAAATATCCTTAGTTTAGAATAAGTAAAGGCTGTTGAGAAACCCTTTGGACGAATCCTTCGTAATAGGATCAAACACCACATTATCAACCTTGAAAAGAATCATAAAGGATACAATAAAACTTCTCACTCAAAATGAAAGGAAAGAACTGGCTCTCCTGACAATTTTGAATGTGATAATCAGTATCGCCGACATATTCTTTCTTGCAGCGCTGGTATTTATAGTTAGCTATTATACCGTTGACAGTCTTTCTGCACCTGGAATAATTCCTGATTGGCTTCTCAACAAGGAATCCCTCTGGTTGATAGGATTGTTTCTGATTGGCTTTCTCTTAAAAAATCTTGCAGGATTCATTGTATTGAGAAATCAATATAAGTTTGCGTATAGAGTATCAGCCAGAATTGCAGAGCAACGATTGTCGGAATACCTGGAGGGAACATACACGAATTATGTAAATACAGATTCAGCCATCCATATCAGGAAAATAAGCCAGTATCCTGTGGAGTTTTCTCTCTATGTGCTTACGGGTATTCAATTAATATTCGCAGAAGTTGTTGTGATTGTATCTGCTGTTACAGCGATTCTCCTTTTCAATGCAAGGATATTTCTCTTGCTAATTATTATCCTCTTGCCGGCCATAATAATCCTTGGCTGGATAGCGAGACGAAAATTGCGATCTGTAAGATCAAATATCAAAGAGTCCGGTGAAACTGGATTGCAATATCTTAAAGAAGCGCTCTCTGGGTTTGTAGAAGCAAATATCTACGGCAAGAATAATTTTTTTACAGAGCGATATACTGCCTATCAGCGCCGACTTGGAAAGTATTTATCTGAATTACAGGTCATGCAGGGACTTCCTTCCAGAGTGATGGAGATCTTTGCGCTGGTAGGGCTATTCTTCCTTATTGCAATCAATAAGCTCTGGGGGAATGCAAACTCTATCGATATAATTACCATTGGGGCCTTCATGGCTGCTGCATATAAATTGATTCCCGGACTAGTTCGGATCTTAAATTTAAGTTCACATGTAAGATCGTATGAATTTGCAGTATATGGACTGTTGACAGCACCAATCAAAGAGAGAAGGTTGGCAGAAAAAAAAGCTCAGCTCATATTCTCGATCTCTATGGAAAACATTTCATTTGATCAACGGGAAAGCAAGATTCTTGAAGAATTCAATTTACAGGCTGAGAAAGGTGAATTTGTGGGATTAACAGGTGTTTCTGGAAAGGGAAAGACAACTCTCATTTATCTATTGCTCGGTTTTCTTGAGCCTAAATCGGGAAAAATAATGTTTAATAATCGCCAGGTGGATATGACCAGCCGTCAGCAATTCTGGAGTCAGGTTGCATATGTTAAGCAACAACCCTTTCTTATTCATGATACAATTGAAAAGAATATTACACTTGATTGGGATACGGATAGTGCGAAATTAGATTGGGTGATCAATGCTACCGGCTTGGATCAGCTCATCAGCCAAAACCAGGAAGGAATTGAAAAGATCGTAACCGAAAATGGAAAAAATCTTAGTGGTGGCCAACGTCAGAGAATAGCAATAGCAAGAGCATTATACAAAGATGCAGACCTGATCATACTTGATGAATCCTTGAACGAACTTGATAATGCATCTGAAACTTCTTTGCTGAATACTTTTCAAGGCCTGGCAAATGAAGGTAAGATTGTGATCTTAATAACCCATGACAGGCAAAGCTTATCTTATTGCAACAAAATTTATTCGATGGATAAGCAATTCCAACAAACTGAAACAATTTAAAACCAAGAATTATAATTCAAAGTGAAGGTCAGGTTCAAACAAAAGATCGATAAATACCTCGGATATATTCTGATTGGACTTCTGCTGCCAATAACCAGGATGTTAGGGCTGGTTTTGAATCGTAATCATAGTATACAAGAGTCTCCTCAATCTATATTCTTCCTGAAATTGATGGGTCTTGGCAGCCTGATCACTTCTCTTGATGCGGTTGAAGGAATGAAAAGAAAGTATCCTGGAACGAGATTCATTCTAATTACTGAGACAAATGTGGCAGAGGGGATAAAACCATTTAAAGTTTTTGACGAGGTATGGGCAATCCCAACCAACAATGTCTTGAAAACCTTTTATACTGCTGGTAAAACAATCATTAAAAGCTGGAGATTCAAAAATAGATGGGTTGTTGATCTGGAGGTCTATTCAAAACTTACTACAGTTTATTCGCTTCTCACTATTGCAGTAAATCGGTTTGGTTTTTATTTGTACCCGGTCTTTTTCAGGAGATTCCTTAATACTCATAATGTCTATTTTGATCAGGCGACTTTTCTTGAGGATAATTATCTTGAAATGGCCAGGGCGGTTACTGGTGAACCGATATTATTTGAAACTCCTGATAATTCCCGCTGGACACCTGCCAATAAAGATCTTTTACTATTAAATAATACTTGCAGTGACCTTGCTTTTGTGAGAAAAATGCCCGATGAAACTTTCTATAAGATTTGTAAATGGGTTCTCCAACATACAGCTTTCCGGATTGCTTTCCTGGGAGCGCCTGGTGATCAAAAGGACATTGATCAATTCATGGAGAGATATTCCGACTTATCCAGGAATGATAGAGTAACTAATTTTGCCGGGCAATTAGATTGGCCAACTTATTACAAGGTATTCTCTTCAGAAGCAATCTGCCTGGTAACAATCGACAGTGGACCTCTGCATATTGCGAGAAAGCTAGGCCTACCAACCCTTTCAATTTGGGGACCTACTTCGCCTGGAAATTTTCTTAAAACAAATCCACTGAGTAGAAAGCATCAGGTTTATCATTATTCAGCTGTTAAATGTTCGCCTTGCATACATCTTCATGAAACCCTTCCCTGCAAAGGAAATAACTTTTGCATGAAAGACATTCCGGTGGAAGCTATCACTTCAAAGTTGAATGGGTTACTATATCAACTCAGGGTTCCTGAGGCAAGTCAAGTTTTCTGAGAGTGTAAAACCCAACGCCCCTATTCTTATCAGATAAATAAAGAACATATTTCCCGTTTATTACTGCAGGCAATTTCTTTTGGTCTTTTGAGTCTGTGATTTGTTTTCCCTGATACACCAATTGTCCATTCCTGATGAAAATATTATTGTCGAAGGATTCAATAGAAATCCCCTTAATGTAAACAGGTTTGCTCGCTACACCATTCCAATAATTATAGAATAACTCACCATTTGAAACTCCATAATTGTAAATAAGCAAATGCTCCTCCCGATTCAATAAATACTTGCTTGCGTCTGGCTCCTTCCGAATTTTTCCAAAATTCAGAAGAATGAACACGAGTAGGAGAAGAATGGATAATCTGAAGTTGTAGGTAAATCCCAGATCAAAGAATGGGAGGAAGAAAAATAACAGGAGCAGGTATAATCTTGGGAATTGAAGTGGGATGGGAAGATTTGAAAATAGCGCTACAGGTAAATTGAAAGCTAAGAGCAGGATCAAGCTCAGGCCATAAAAAGTGATATGAGAAATTTGTTCACCCTTGGCAATTGCCAGGCCCATGAACGGCATTGCCAGTAAGATTAACGAATATGTACTTCCATTTGGAGAAATCAGAATGGATACAAGGATCCAAATTCCAAACTGAAACAATTCATTCGTTTTCGAACGTGTGATCAAAACAGATCCGGTGAGAATAACACTATTAAAGATGGATATGAGCAAAACAAAAACGATGGAACTATTAAGCAGAGGTAGAGGGTTTAACAGTTGATCATAGATGAAGAGCTTTTTGAATAACATAAAAGCCGACTGAAACATGAATGTGAAGCTGTCGTTCAATTCTCCGTTTCCAACCCTTGGCATAATACTCATCAAATAGTATTTCCATGAGGGAAACCCGACAAATAACAATGAAGCTGCGATGAGTGTTGCGGAAATTATCAGGATGTATATTGGTATCTTATACTTTTTCTTTATAAATAGAAAGAAGAGTATCAGGATTGGAAAGATTTTGAATACTATGGCAATTGACCAAAGGAAGGACGATAGAATATATTTTTCTTTCCTGTAAGCAATGAATCCTTCCATGAGTAATGCGAACAATATGAAATATGATTGGCCAAAGAGAATATTGCTTCGGATGGGTACAAAAAAAATGAAGGGCAGGAGGATGAATATCTCTGGTGAAATTTTGAATATCCGGCCAACTCTGTATACCGAGAAAAGAAACAACAGGCACGAAATGATGTTGAAAATAAGTTTGGATGTATCCAATGATAGCCAATAGAAAGGTGAAAAGAATAAGGCTGTGATTGGCGGGAAAGGGGTATAGGATGCATAGATGCCAGTGAATCCCTGATCAACAATCTTTTGATTTAGAGTGTAGGTGTCATAAGCAGCTTCATAATTTCCTGCGAGCAGTTCTTTGCCACCGAAATAATAGCCTGCGAAGTCTGAGTATGGAGAATTCGTAGACTTGACCAGGAAGAATACAAGAATAAAAATCAAGGGGAGAATCGGGAGAAAACTTTTTAACCTGTTATACACTTCGGAAGGATTAGTAGCAAGTCGCGGGTTAAATTATATTAAATTCCAGATAAATATATTCATTTCTAATCGTGAATCGTGAGTCGTGAGTCGTGAGTCGTGAGTCGTGAGTCGTGAGTCGTGAGTCGTGAGTCGTGAGTCGTGAGTGAAGAATTTCTCGCAAAGGTACAAAGGAAGTAAAGAACGCAAAGCCTTTAACTCTTTACGCCTTGATTTAATTTGCTTCTTTGCGTGAAACAAAATCGTGAAGATAAATCGTTGGTCGTTGATCGTTTGTCGTGAGTCATCGAAATCTAGAATTCTTTAACTTCTCTAACTTCTCAACTTCTCTAACTTCTTAACTTCTGACTACTTCTAATGTCCCTTTCTTCCCGCATATTAAAATTGGCCGGTTACAAGTATTCGCAGGAATACCTCTGCCTGGCAGAGAGGCTGGACAATCCTCTTCATGCGTATGTTGTGGTGAATGGTATTATAAAAAAAGATATAACCAATGATCATGTATTTGCAGGCTATCAGCCATTGATCTTTGTCATTACTCGACAGAAGGATTTCAACCTTGGAGGATTCCATGAAGTGGAGGTCTGTTTTAGTCAAATTAAATTGAGCGAAGGAAGTTCGCTGCAATCGGGAGATTCCCTGGCCTGGCTCAAATTGAAGTTCATCGAAAGCCGATCGATAGAGGGAGATGAGATTTACATTTTTGAAGGTATTTCAGGCAAGCACAAGTTTCAGTCTCGATCTGGACAGGTTCTGATCTCAATGCATAACCAATTGTTTAAAAGAAAAACCGGGAATGTTTTCCTGAACAACAATCTCTATCACCAGGTTCAGATTGCATACTCATTGCCCAGGGCGATTTCTTTAATTACACTTTCAGAAGAAGGGATGTACAACCTCATCCCAACCGACCTGAATGGCGCTATCGGGCAAAATGGTTATATCATTTCGTTGAGGCACGAAGGGCTGGCTTGCAGGCAATTGGAGTCTGCACGCAAGCTGGTGATAAGTCGTATTAAACCTGAACTCTATAAACAGGTTTATGGTCTTGGCAAGAATCATATGCAATCTCTAAAACCTGCTGCAGAACTCCCTTTTTCAGGGCAAAAAAGCAAAATCTTTGATCTACCCCTTCCTTTGAATACAATTAGTTACATGGAATTGGAGGTGGTGGAAGCCTTTCTTCATGGGATTCATAAATTGTTCTTGATGAGGATCACAAATCAGGAAAAAATTGTTGAAGGTTTTAGCCTATTTCACATTCATAATTGCTATGCATCCTGGCGAAGAAAACAGGGCCTGCAAAGCAACTATCTCCTGCGTTGAGCGTATATTCAAGAGTTGTGAGAAATAGGTAATTTTAGTTGTAATGGATAAAGTCATTTTATTCAATCCGAGATCTGCAAATTCAAAACCACGAATACCCAATTCGATCCTTAACATCGCTGCCTCCATTGAAGGGTTATTTGATTATGTAATTGTTGATGGGAACCTCGAAGTTGACCCTGCTCAGAAAATCTTTGAATACCTGGCAGAAGGAGGATTCACATACTTTGGCTGCACCTGCATGCCAGGCCCACAATTAAAGCAGGCGATCCCAATTTCAAGAAGGATTCGCGAGACTTATCCTCAAATAACAATAATCTGGGGTGGCTATTTTCCCTCCAACCAATCAGGGGTAGTGCTTGAGTCGGGATTTGTAGATTTTATCATCAATGGACCCGGCGATAAATGCTTTCCTTCATTACTCCTCGCGCTTAAAAATAATCAGCCATTTGAGTTGATCGGAAACCTGATCTATCGGAGAAATGGAGCTATAGTGAAAACTCATAAAGACGAACTATACGATCAGGACCAATTGAACCCCCTGCCTTATCAAAAGTTGAATGGTTTTTATCCAATGAAACGGTATCTGGGGAAGACATACCTTGGTACGAAAACTATTGCATATCACTCTAGTTTTGGATGTCCTTTCAAATGTTCGTTCTGTGCTGTTGTGCCCATCTATAATGCGAGATGGAGAGGGAAATCTGCGGGGTTGATCTATAATGATATTAAATATCTAAAGGAAAAATTCGGTGGGAATGCGATTGAATTTCACGATAATAATTTTTTTGTATCAGAAAAGAGGACAATTGAATTTGCTAACCTGATCAAAAAAGAAAATATGATCTGGTGGGGCGAAGGCAGAATTGATACTATCGATAAATACTCCGATGAAACTCTTTCACTGATGCGTGAATCGGGTTGTAAAATGATCTTTTTTGGCGCGGAAACAGGAAATGATGAGATCCTCAAGAAAATGGACAAGGGGGGAACTCAATCAGCAGACCAGATCCGGCGTTTTGCTGGCCGCATGGCAAAGTTTGACATCATTCCTGAATATTCATTTGTTCTGGGAAGTCCTGCTGATACAGCTGCCGAAGTCATGAAGCAAATTGACCAGGATATTGCATTTATAAAAGAGATCAAAACAATCAATCCCAAAACTGAGATCATAATTTATGTATATAGTCCTGTGCCAACGGAGGGATCGGATATGTACAGAAGAGTAATAGAATCTGGATTCAGATTCCCGGAAAAGCTTGAAGACTGGATTAGTCCACAATGGGACAAATTCGACCTCAGGAAAAACCCTCTCACACCATGGCTAACACCTGAGATGATCAGAAAGATCAAAGACTTTGAAACCGTATTGAATGGATATTATCCAACAGTTTCCGATGTGAGACTTTCTGGTTTGAAACGAAAATTATTACGCATCATAGCGAGTTTTAGATATCGCACAGGGATTTACTGGAAACCTTACGAGCTTAAAGCGCTGCATATTTTATGGAAATACCGTCAACCTGAATGGGAGGGGTTTTAATGCTATGAGAGAAGTCATAAAATATTTTGCAAGTCGCACTTACAAGCCACTTCTAACGAGATACCTCTCTAAGAAAAGAGTGTTCCGGCAGAATGGATTCACATTAGAAATCCCAGCCGGAGTATTTCATCCTGGATTTTTTTTCAGCACAAGGATCCTTTTGAGTTTCTTAAAAAAACTTCCGCTGAAAGGAAAATCATTTCTTGAGTTGGGTGCTGGAAGCGGTCTGATATCTATGCATGCTGTGGAAGCAGGAGCGATAGTAACAGCAAGCGATATAAATCCTATTGCTATAGATTTCCTCGAAAAGAATAGCATCTCCAACGGGCTTGAATTTTCGATAATCGAATCTGATCTTTTTACTCAAATACCAGCGCAGCAATTCGACATCATAGCAATCAATCCACCATATTATAAGAAAAACCCGGTTTCAAATGCAGATCATGCCTGGTATTGCGGTGAGAATGGCGAATATTTTCAACGGCTATTTGATCAATTGGGATCATATATGCATCATTCAACAGAAGTGTTTATGATCTTATGTGACGGATGTGATCTGGAGTTGATCAAAAAAATGGCAGAACAAAAAAAATTCAATCTCGAACTAATCCATGTTAAGAAAACCATTATCGAGAAAAATTTTATAATGAAAATCGTCAGAAATCAGAACGGATTCAATTAATGACAATCGCGACCACCTTATATGATACTTTCAAACGCTACCGGACTTTGCAATCCGATCGCATCAGTGCATTGCCGATTGTTATTTTAATGCCTCACAGCGCCTGCAATTGCAGGTGCGTAATGTGCGACATATGGAAGGATAATAAGAACCTGAAACAATTATCAGAACAGGATGTTTCAGGATTAATAGGTTCTTTCAGAAAATTTGGCACCAGGCAGGTGGTGATGTCAGGTGGAGAGGCTTTGTTGAATAAAAATTTCTTTCGCTTCTGTGAAATTTTACGAAAGCTTGATATAAGGATCACGCTATTATCAACCGGACTTACAATCTCCAGGCACATTCATGAGCTTTCTGAATGGGTGAATGACATAATAGTTTCAATTGACGGACCTCCTGCTGTACATGATGCAATAAGGAATATAAATGGCTCATTTGCCTTGATGAGGGAGGGAGTTTTGCAATTGAAAAGCCTAAAACCAGGTTTCAGGATAACATCAAGGACAGTAATACATCGATTAAATTTCAGACATTGTGCAGATACTATTGAATCTGCTAGAGAAATGGGGATCGACCAGGTTAGCTTTCTTCCAGCAGATGTTAGCAGCCATGCATTCAATAGAGAAGTTCTATGGAGTGATAACCGTCAGCATGAGATACTTCCAGATCTTGAAGAATTAAAGGAATTGGAAAAAATATTGGACGGTATCGTTGAAAATTTCAGTAGCGATTTTGAGAATGGATTTATAGCTGAGTCGCCCGTCAAACTCAGAAAAATCTATGATTATTATGGAGCCTTTTATGGCTTGAACGAATTTCCCTACAAGAAGTGTAATGCACCATGGGTCTCTACTGTAATTGAAGCCGATGGAACTGTGCGTCCATGTTTCTTTCATTCGTCAATTGGAAATATTCGTAATAATAGTCTGGATGAGATCCTGAATGATAAGAAAGCAATTGAATGGAGGCGTTCATTGGATACTGATACAAACGAGACTTGTAAGAAATGTGTTTGTTACCTGAATTTGTCGCCAAGAGCCAGGTTGCAATAACGAATTATAAAAATGTATAAGATACTTTTTTCACATTCTTATTTTTTGCGGTTTGACCCGAAGCAGTGGGAGTTGGGGCAACCTTATCCTCCATTGGGTACCCTTTATGCTGCTTCCGTGATGAAGGAGAATGGATACGAAATTTCTCTTTTTGACAGCATGTTTGCAAAAAGTGCTGATGACTTGGTCTCTGCTATCAGGAAGCACGAACCTGATCTATTTGTGATATATGATGATGGATTTAACTATCTGACGAAGATGTGCCTCACCAATATGCGCGAAGCTGCCTTTCGCATGATTGAACTGGCGAAGTCCAAAGGATGTAAAGTGATTGTATCCAGTTCTGATTCTACTGACCATTATGAAAAATATTTACAGAAAGGCGCTGATTTCATCTTAATGGGAGAAGCTGAGATGAGCTTATTGGAATTGGTCAATGCATTGCAAAATGATGAGCCCTCCATATCGCAGATTGAAGGCCTTGCATTCCATAAGGATGGAGAGTTGATTAAGACCGGCCATCGATCAGTAATGCGTCATCTCGATTCGCTCCCATATCCGGCCTGGGATTTAATTGATATTGAGCCCTACAGAAATTCATGGAGGGAAAAGGTTGGCTACTTCTCTATCAATATGGGCACAACCCGGGGATGTCCTTTTAAATGCAATTGGTGTGCAAAACCTATTTATGGAAATCGTTATAATGTGCGTAGTCCTCAAAATGTGATTGGCGAACTTAAATTGATCAGGGAGAAATTTGAATTCGATCACATCTGGTTTTGCGACGATATTTTTGGATTGAAACCTGGTTGGGTACATGAATTTGCGGACCTGCTGAAAGCTGAGAATTTGAGTTTGAGATTTAAGATCCAGGCCAGGGCTGACCTACTTCTTCAGGAGGATTACATCCAGGATCTGGCAAGAGCAGGTTGCGAGAGTGTATGGATGGGGGCAGAAAGCGGATCGCAAAAAATTTTGGATGCCATGGATAAGGGCACAACAGTTAGCCAGATCTATGAAGCAACAAGGTTGTTGAAAAAGCATGGTATAAGACCTTGTTTCTTTATTCAGTTCGGATATCTTGATGAAACAAGGGAGGATATTGATAAGACCATCAAAATGGTAAATGAATTATTACCTGCGGAATTAGGAATTTCAGTTTCTTATCCTTTACCGGGAACTAAATTCTATGAAAAGGTGAAGGCTGACTTAAAAGAAAAAGCCAATTGGACCGATTCAGATGAATTGATGCTCATGTTCAGGAATACTTATAAACCTGGCTTTTATAAAAAATTGCATCGATATGTTCATCACGACTTCAGAAAACACCATGGGCTGGCAGTTCTCAAAAAAGCAATGAAGTCGCCCTTTTCCCTCCGAAGAAAAGAATGGAAAACCGCAGCAGCAACATTCTGGTACGCAATTAAAAGCACACTTGATAAGCATCAATTGAAGCGCTATGCTCATGAATAAAGCAGTTAGTTTCGATGCGATAGCTGACACCTATGATGACATGTTCACGCATAGCCTAATTGGCAATGCTCAACGCTCAATAGTCAGGAAAAATCTTCGATCATTTCTCAAAGAAAGACCGCCACTTCAAATACTTGAGATCAATTGTGGAACAGGTGAAGATGCAATTTGGCTTTCTGCTCTTGGTCATAAAGTTTTAGCTACCGATGCCTCCTCCTCAATGATCCAGCAAGCGCAAAGAAAAATTAAACCAAGCTTAGAGCCGGCCGTAATTTTCAGGCAATCTGAATTTGCCACTTTGAATCTCAAGAGCGATAGTCAAAAATATGATCTGGTATTTTCAAATTTTGCCGGTCTCAATTGTCTTTCGTCTGAAGGATTGAAAAAGTTAAGTGCAGACCTGCATTCTATTCTGAATCCTGGCGGTTATTTTATCGCAGTGATCTTTGGAAAATATACTGCCTGGGAAACATTTTATTACTTACTCAAATTTCAATTTTCCAAAGCCATAAGAAGATGGACAACCCGCGCAAGGAAGGTAGAGTTGAAAGAAGGAGTTGAACAGGATGTTTATTATTATACCCCACGCCAATTTTCGTCCCACTTCAAGGAATTTGAATTATTGACAAGTAGGCCGGTTGGGTTTTTCCTGCCTCCAACCTACCTTGAAGGCATGATCAAGAAGCGTCCGAATTTTTTTCGGTGGATGATTAAAATGGATTTTAAGACTCATGGGTATGCTGGTCTTTCTGCTTTTGCAGACCATACTTATTTACTTCTTAAAAAGAAAGACCCATGAAGATAATGCTGACTCACGGGTATTTCCTGGGAGAGGATATTAAGGAGCAAGCGATCATGAGACCCTATGTGCCACTTGGCATTTTATATATTTCTTCCTACCTGGAAAGGCATGGCTATTCAAACACAGTATTCGACAGTACATTTTCTTCATTTGAAAACCTCTGCACAGAATTGATCAGGGAACAGCCTGATGTGGTTGGTATCTATACTAATTTGATGACCAAGCTCAATGTCCTCAGACTTATCAAATTCATAAAGAGCAGTGATGACCTGAATAAGACAAAAATAGTTCTTGGCGGCCCTGAAGTAAGAAATCATCTCTCCAATTTTTTGATCCATGGGGCAGACTATATTGTTATAGGTGAAGGGGAAGCAACGATGTTGGAATTAGTGAAATATCTTGATCAAAAATCTGACAGCAGTCAGAATGCAATTGCTGGAATTGCATACATGGACGATAAAAACATGTTGGTGCAAAATGCTGAAAGAGAAAAAATAAGGAACATTGATGAGTTGCCGCTTCCTAACCGTCAAAAAGTAAATCTCCAATTCTACTTTGATGCATGGAAAAAAAGGCATGGGATAAGTGCTATTTCAGTGAACACCATGCGTGGTTGTCCCTATACCTGCAAATGGTGTAGCAGGGCGGTTTACGGGCAAAGCTACCGCAGAAGAAGTCCAAAGAAAGTAGCGGATGAGATAGAATGGATACGAGAAAATTATGAAGTGGACTCAGTTTGGTTTGTGGATGATGTTTTCACCATCAGCCACAATTGGTTGGAAGAGTTTAGCAAAGAAGTAAAAAGCAGGAATCTGGTTACTCCATATGAATGTATTACTCGGGCTGACAGAATGAACGAGGATGTGATTAGGAACCTTGTACAAAGTGGTTGTTTTCGCGTTTGGATTGGAGCCGAAAGTGGATCGCAGAAAGTGATTGATCTGATGGACAGAAGAGTTGAAGTTGATCAGGTGAGGGATATGATAAGGCTCTCAAAGAAGCATGGACTACAGGCCGGAACTTTTATTATGGTTGGCTATCCGGGAGAAACAAAGGAAGACATCTATAAAACAGTTGAACATCTGAAATCCTCTGATCCTGACCTTTTCACAATCACGATTGCATACCCCATAAAGGGAACTCCACTTTATGGCGAGGTAGAAGACCGATTCATCGCTGATCTTCCATGGGAATCTTCAACTGACAGGGATATAGATTTTAAACGCACTTACCGCAGAAGATTCTATGATCACGCCATACAAATGATCAACAATGAGGTCTACTACCATAAAGCAATTAAAGATCCGATAGCCAATTTATTAAAGATCCCGATCCTAAAATTCCGATCAGCAGTTGCCAGGGGAAAAATGTTATTGGAAGAAAGAAGGAGCGCTAAACTCTGACCTGTTCCATGGAAAATTGCTGAACCTGTTTGAGACTTTCAAGTTTCTCTTTATAGGTTTTCAGCAATTTATCCTGGAATACTTCTGGTCGTGGTGTTGAAAAATGCTTGTTAGTCCTTATCGCCATAAGGTTTCCTTTCATGTTCAGTTTTAACTTCAATTCTTTTTGTTTCCATCTTTTTGTCGTCAAATGAAGTAAATAGTCATCAAGACGATTTCCGATTTTGTTATCAAAAATCCGTTCGATCAATTTTTTTATTTTGGAGTGCTTGCTCGGACGACGGCTTTCAGTTTCTACACAATAGTTGGGATAAAAATTAGAGGTCCAATTGTTGGCGGAAAAAAATCCTTTCAAAGTCCCATTTCCGCAGACCGGCTTCAGGGTGACGATCTCAGTTGCAGTGAATAAATTCTTCTCCTGAATTCCCAGTGCATTTTCGTCAATGAAGTAATTCATGCAGAACCAATGTTGCCTGCCGCGCAAGAAAGCCAGTTTCTTATAAAGATGCATTAGTGTTCTGGCAATCCAGAGTCGATTTGATTTAGTTATGATGAAATAATCGATATCTGCATTCTCATCTGCAAAATTCTTGGAAAGTGAACCTGAAATAGCAACCCCTCTCACAAAGGGAAATTTATAAAGCTGACTTGATATGCGATATGCTGTTTGGAGCAGTCCTACGGCCTTCTGGTTTCCCAGTTTCCTCCTTTCTACGAGCTCATAATCGTTTCTAATGGAATAAAATTCCTCAAATTGAAAAATCCTGCCAGAATGGACAAGATTGTTGAGCGCAGAAGTCAATTGAGCATGATTTACTTGCTGATCCAGAAACTGTTCAATTTCTGGTTCAGTAATGGGATAGTGGAACAGGTCAAAATATGCTAAAACCTTTAACGTGCTGAATTCAATGCTCATTAACGTGGTTCTTACCTGAATATACTCAAAATGGCACCCTTAGGTTGCCTGTTTTATCCACCAGGTTATCCACTGGCAACCTTTACATTTGCCAGTGCGTAAACTCTTTGACCTTTTGCTTATCGGAGGAAAAAGAATGTCCAGAAACACAACCCTTATTGCTCCCTTTACCGTGCCGGTAGAAACCAATTCAAAATCGTTTTCTGCCAGGTCGTTTGTAGATAACAAGAGAGCCTACTTCTTAACCAAAAGATTATTCGACCTGGTCATTTCCACTTTTTTCATTCTTTTCATACTGAGCTGGCTTATTCCATTGATGGCTGCATTGATCAAATTGGATTCAAAAGGGCCCGTTTTTTTCCGGCAAAGACGAGTTGGGAGAGGTGGACGTGGTTTCACCTGCTTAAAGTTCAGGACCATGCGGGTGAATAAGGATTGTAACAGACTTCACGCGCACGCAAATGATTGCAGGATAACTTCTCTAGGAAAATGGCTTAGGAAATCAAATATTGATGAATTGCCACAATTTATCAATGTTATGTTGGGTGAAATGAGTGTTGTGGGTCCAAGGCCACATATGTATGCAGATTGTTCAAGATTTTCCAGCACTGTGTTCGGATATAAATTTCGAAATTTCGTAAGACCTGGAATCACCGGGCTTGCCCAGATAAAAGGGTATCATGGTCCTGCAGTGAGTTATGAAAGTATCTTCAGAAGGTTTCAGTGGGATGCATTCTACGTAAGAAATGTCAGGTTCTCGCTTGATATGAGAATTTTAAAAACCACTGCAATTCAGAGAATCAGGTTCCTTCTTTACAGATAAGAATGCATCGTGAGTCGTGAGTCGTGACTCGTGAGACGTGAGACGTGAGACGAAAATGTAAAATGAAAAAGGAAAAATGTAAAAAGAAGAAAGGTTTCTCGCAAGATGCAAAGGCGACAAAGACGGATAAGAATAACTGGCGATACTTCGCGTCATTGCGTCTTAGCGGTTAAACTCTTCGCTCTCAAACTCTCGAACTCTCAACCTCCCTCGCCACCACATTCTTGTTATACTCAATCAATGCCTGTTCCAGACAATCCATCGCTCTATTAAGATTCGATGTATTCAAAACATACGCTAACCGAACTTCATTCTTCCCCAATCCTTTCGTTCCGTAAAATCCAGATGCGGGTGCAAGCATCACAGTTTCCTTCTTATACGAGAATGATTCAAGCAACCATTGACAAAAATTATCAGCATCTTCAACGGGGAGCCGGGCCATCGCATAAAATGCACCACCAGGATTCGGACAAAAAACTCCGGGCATTGCATTAAGCCTCTTAACCAGGGTATCTCTTCGCAAAAGATATTCCGCCTTTGTAGCATCAAAATAATTATCTGGAAGATCAACCGCCGCCTCTCCAAGGATCTGTGCAAATGAGGGAGGACTTAACCTCGCCTGGGCAAATTTCATGGCTGTATCCAGCAAACGCTTATTCTTTGTAACAAATGCCCCGATTCTTCCACCGCAGGCGCTATATCTTTTTGAAATAGTGTCCATCAAAACAACGTGGTCGTCAATTCCACTTAAATGCATTGCACTTACATGTTCTCCGCCATAGCAGAACTCACGGTAAGCTTCATCCGCAAATAGGTATAAGTTATGTTTTTGAACGATTGCTTTAAGGGTTTCCATTTCCTCGCGACTGTAGAGGTACCCGGTGGGATTATTAGGATTGCAGATAACAATTGCTCTCGTTTTTTCTGTGATTGCCTTTTCAAACTCTTCAATGGGCGGAAGCGCAAATCCTGTTTCTATACTGGATGTGATCGGTTTCACAATTACATCCGCAGCCACAGCAAATCCATTGTAGTTAGCATAAAAAGGCTCTGGAATAATCACTTCGTCGCCGGCATCAAGACAACTCATAAAACCAAAAAGAATAGCTTCCGATCCACCGGTTGTAACAATAATCTGGCTATAATCCAGATCGATACCAGCCTTCCTATAATACTGAACGAGTTTCCTTCGATAAGATTCATTTCCGGCACTATGGCTATACTCCAATACTTTAAAGTCGGCATTCCTGACTGCTGAAAGCACCGAAGGAGGGGTTTCAATATCTGGTTGCCCGATATTTAAGTGATAAACATGGATTCCCTTTCGCTTTGCGGCCTCAGCATAAGGAACCAGTTTGCGGATTGGCGATGGCGGCATTTTTTCGCCTCTATGACTGATGGGTAACATACCGACAAAGATAAGAGATAGGTTTACAGCTGCAGACTGATGTAAGGAGTCATATTTTTGTTTTGAATATATTCGCAGGTTTCAATAAAATCTCAATGCCTGATCTTAAAGACTTCGTCCGTTTTGTGAGGCTAGATAAACTGAATGAGTTTATCGAGGTGAACCTGGAGATGCTTCGGGCTCTTAAGATGCCCTTACTTGATGCTTTTGCTAATTTGTCACAGGAAGACATCATGGAATCAATGAAGAGAAGGGTTACTCAATTTCTCCATGGACTTGAATCAGGAACAGCAATCGACCAGGCAAAAAATGACCTCTCGGTCTGGGAAGCGGATAAAATTCCGGGTATTTCCAAGCAACAGATAGGATTGCCGGACATCATTCTTGGTTATTACGCACAAAAGGCTGCGCTCATAAAATTCCTGCCTCAATTCACGCAGGATTCCAGGGATATGTTCACAATCATTCAGCAGTTGGATGGATACTATTTAGAAGTCCATCAACTCGCAATGGCCGCTTTGAATCGAATTGAGAAACAGAGCCAGGTAAAATTGCAGGAAAAAGAGGAACGACTCAAGGACCTTTTCGACAATGCGAGTGACCTAATACATTTCGCAACACCAGAAGGAAATCTTCTGTATGCAAACCGTGCGTGGCAGGAAGCGCTTGGTTATACCACAGAGGATTTGAAACACACAAATATTTATGATATCGTAGCTCCTGAGAATAAAGATATGTTCATCAAGTATCGTAGCGCGGTACTGGAAAACGGAGAAAACGAAACCACCATTGTTTCAAAATTCCGTAAGAAAGATGGCAGCTATTCTACGGTAGAAGGTTTTATATCCTGCAAATTCAGAAATGGAAAACCTGCATATACACGAGCGATAATGCGGGACATCACTAAGCGTCAGATAACAGAAGAACGACTTCAATTCTTTACGCAGCAGCTTTTGGAAAGGGAGGAAAACTTCAGACATCTTATTCAAAATGCTCCTGATGCCATTATCGTCATAAACGAGGGTAGCATTATTCAACTTTGGAACCCAAAAGCGGAAGAATTGTTTGGCTGGAAAATGGAAGATGTCATTGGATTGAATTTGCTGGAAACTATAATTCCTGCAAGATATCATGAAGCTCACCTGTCAGGAATGAGGAGACTTATCACTACGGGTCAGAGCAATATCCTGAATAGGTCTGTAGAAATTAGTGCAATGAATAAAAAGGGTGATGAATTTTATATCTCGCTGACTATATCATCTTCTACATCAGCGGGAAGAAAACTTTTCATTGCATTTCTGCGGGATATCAGCGTGCAAAAGCAAAATGCGTTAGAACTTGAAGAAAGAACAAAACAATTAGAGAGGACGAACCTGGAATTGGAACAGTTTGCGTGGCTCACATCGCATGATCTTAAAGAACCTCTTAGAAAAATAATGACTTTCAGTGACCTGCTTTTGTCGAGGCATTCTGATGAGGCATCCGGTGATGGTCTGAGATACCTTCAAAAGATTAATTCCTCTGCAAATAGAATGGTAAAGTTGATCGATGCAATTCTTGTGTACTCCAATATATCCAGCGAGAAGAAACTCATGGAGCAAGTTGATCTCAACAAAGTTCTAAGAGGTGTGCTGCACGATCTTGAAATTGCGATAGGAAAGAGATCTGCAATTATTTCTACAGATATTCTCCCAACAATTGAGGCTGTTCCTTTCCAAATGCGTCAGCTTTTCCAGAACCTGATCAGCAATGCACTAAAATACACACGGCCTGAAATTCAACCTGAGATCTCTATCAGTAGCCTGCAGCTTGGAAATGGACAAGTTAAGATCACATTTCATGATAACGGAATTGGGTTTGATAATATGTATGCAGAGAAAATATTCCAGGTATTTCAGCGATTGGAAACGCAGGATAAATATGAGGGAACTGGAATTGGACTAGCGGTTTGCAAAAAAATAGTTGAAACACACCGCGGCACAATCAATGCTGAATCAGAAGAAGGGCAGGGCTCAAAGTTTATTCTCATTCTTCCTGTAAAGCAGGATTGAGCTTCTCGCAGCATGAATGATATCCTCACCCGCCTCGCGAAGCGAGCCACCCTCTCTACCATGTGGAGAGGAAAAATAGGTTGATTGCTTTCGTAGTAATTGATAGGTATAAGCAAAAAAAAATCCCCTGACAGGGGATTCATAATTTATTATAAGTAAGATTATTTACTTCTTTGGATTTGACTTTGAGTTGCTCTTGGATGCCTGAAATTTGGCAAAATCTTCATCGTTCAAAACTTCACCGGTAATCGTTAACTGAGTTGGTACATCAATACCCGCAACCTTAACGGTTATTGACTTGGAAAAAACTCCCAAACTTGCTGCATTGAATCCGGCAGTTATCTTATCTGTTTTTCCTTTAGCAATAGCTGCCTGAGGCCATGTGGGAGTTGTGCAACCGCATGATGCCTGTGCATGCTCAATCACTATTGGTTGGCTGGATATATTGCTGAACTGGAAATCATGAGTAACAGGTACACCTACCTTGATCTTCCCAAAATCATATTTTACTTCTTTGAATTTAATAAAATCATCAGCCTTTTTTTGGGTGGCCTGAGTACCATCCTGAGCCATCATTACTATGGATAGAAACAAGACTGAGATTGCCATCATTGCTTTCTTCATACGAATCAAAATTTATTTTATTGAAGAGATTGTCTTAAAAGTTTTACGCTTGAATTTTCCGGAGCGGAAGAAGGTGGAGCTTTATAGACTACACCTTTAATGACCAAAATCTTGGTCTTATTCTCCATATACTGAATTGTAATTGTTTTTTCAAAAGCACCTTCAGCATATGCATTGTATCCAACGATGATCTTTGAAGATGCACCAGGTGCAATTTCTTCTTTACTCCATTGAGGCGTAGTGCAACCACAAGCTGCCTGCACGTTATCTAATTTCAATGGTGCATTGCTGGTATTTACAATCTCAAAAACATAGGTTGCGGGTCTGCCCTGTGGGATCTTCCCGAAATCATGGGACATTTCCTTTACCAGGAGAACTTCCGGGCTGGCAATAGGATTGACAGCATTTTGGGCCTTAAGACCCATAAACATCATCAAAATTCCGAGTGTAAATATTAGCTTTTGCATAGTGTAGAGGGTAAAATTAAACATTAAACGTCAGCCATACCAACAAAATTTCAGTCACTCACTTTTTTTTAACAAGCGGTAAACCAAGGCATATTTCAGGACATATTTCCTCTATTTTTGTTGAAATGGAATCTACCGCGCAAGCCGATTTATTAGCCGAACAAAAGCTATCCTTCGACAAGTTTCGGGAGGAGGTCTTAACGGACTATGAAATCGTTTGTGAAAGCCGGGAAGCCAGTCTGTTAGCACGAAAAGAAGTACTTACAGGCAAGGCCAAATTTGGAATTTTCGGGGATGGCAAGGAAGTGCCCCAGGTTGCAATGGCCAAGTTCTTCCGTCCAGGAGATTTCAGGGCAGGGTATTACCGGGACCAGACCTTTATGTTTGCGGCAGGATTGGCCTCAATCGAACAGTTTTTTGCTCAGTTATATGCTGACCCTGATATTACACATGACCCTTTTAGCGCCGGACGCCAGATGAATTCCCATTTTGCAACTCCTTTTGTGGATGAGAATGGTGAATGGGTTGATTTGGCAAATAAGAAAAACGTTTCCTCCGATATTGCCCCAACAGCCGGACAAATGCCGAGATCACTCGGGTTGGCCTTTGCATCTAAATTATTCCGCCATTCGGAGGTGCTTCAGGATTATCATCATCTGAGCAATAATGGAAATGAGGTTTGCTTTTGCACAATCGGAGATGCATCAACTTCAGAAGGTCAATTCTGGGAAACCATGAATGCTGCGGCTGTCCTCCAGGTTCCACTTGCTGTATTTGTTTGGGACGATGGATATGGAATTTCTGTTCCCAAAAAATATCAGACGGCAAAGGGTTCGATCTCAGAAGCTTTAAAAGGATTGCAAAAGAAAGAAGGTACAAATGGCATCGATATATATAGAGTGAAAGCCTGGGATTATGCTGGCATGTGTGAAGTATTTGAATCAGCCATTCAAAAGATTCGTGACACGCATATACCTGCACTCTTTCATGTTGAGGAAGTGACCCAGCCTCAGGGACACTCTACTTCCGGAAGTCATGAACGATATAAACCGCCAGAAAGGCTTACATGGGAGAGGGAATGGGATTGCATTCGCAAGATGAGGGAATGGATAATTGATAATGCACTTGCGAGTGAGGAAGAATTAGAGGACCTGGAATCAAAGGCAAAACAAAAAGTGAGGACCGATCGTATTGCGGCCTGGCAAGCATTTCTTCTGCCAATTAAGGGACAGGTTGAAAAGGTTGCTGAATTATTCGGCGATCTTATTAAATCAGGAGCTGATAGTGATGGTCAGTTACAAAAAATAGTAAATAGTCTTACAGGCATACGTGAACCTTTGAGGAGAGATGTAATGAAGGCCCTGCATAATTCCATGCTTATTGCGGGAGATTCATTGCAGGCCCAGGAGTTAAGAGAATATTTTTCTCAATTGAAAACTGAAAACAAAGAATATTTCAATTCACTTCTTTATAATGAAGGACCCAAGAGTGCTTTGAAGCAGGTGGATGTTCCGGCCAAGTTTGAGAAAGATTCTCCAGTAGTGAACGGGTTTGAAATATTGAACCGGTATTTCGACCAGCTTTTCTCAAGCAACAATCAGGTGATTGCATTTGGTGAAGACCTGGGACAGATCGGCGACGTGAACCAGGGATTTGCTGGATTGCAATTAAAACATGGGGATACAAGAATATTCGATACAGGCATCCGTGAGGTTACAATTATAGGACAGGGAATTGGTCTTGCACTTCGCGGACTTCGCCCTATTGCTGAGGTTCAATATCTCGACTACCTTCTCTATTGCTTACAAACTCTTAGTGATGATGCCGCAACACTTCACTATAGAACCAAAGGACAACAGAGTTGTCCGCTTATTGTGCGCACCCGTGGACACAGGCTTGAAGGAATCTGGCATAGCGGTTCACCAATGGGTATGGTTATAAATTCACTTCGGGGAATGTATGTATGCGTTCCGCGAAACATGACCCAGGCTGCAGGAATGTATAACACACTCTTGCAAAGCAATGATCCCGCGATCGTAATTGAATGCCTGAATGGATACAGACTAAAGGAAAAATTCCCTACTAATATTCTTGAATTCAAAGTTGCATTAGGAAAGCCGGAGGTTCTAAGAGAAGGAACCGATATGACCATTGTTTCATATGGTTCAGTCCTTAGAATTATTGATGAAGCTTCCAAAGTATTGGATACAATGGGAATCAGTTGCGAGGTAATAGATGTTCAGACCTTACTACCATTCGATATTCAACATTCAATCCTGGAATCTTTGAAGAAAACAAATCGAATTCTTTTTGTTGATGAAGATGTTCCTGGCGGTGCAGCTGCATTCATGTTTAATCAGGTGTTGGAAGTTCAAGGCGGCTATCGCTGGTTGGATGTTGCTCCAAGAACACTAACAGGTCAGGAACACAGACCAGCCTATGGTTCAGATGGTGATTACTTCAGCAAACCCAATCTTGAAGATATAATTACCGTTGTTCGTGAGATGATGGCTGAATGAGGCCAAAGACGTTGTACGTTGAGCGGAGATCGTGAGTCGTGAGACGTGAGACGTGAGTCGTGAGACGTGAGTCGTGAGACGTGAGACGTGAATCGTGGGGACCAAAACACTCAAACACTCAAACACTCAAACTCCCTAGCCACAACATTTCGGTGCTAACTGATCTGGTTACTCAAACCGGAACTGATACATATTCTACCTCCTGCTTTTTCTAATTTCACGCTACAACATACAGCCATGACTTTATACCAGGTTGATTCATTCACAGATCAAATATTTAAAGGAAACCCCGCGGGTGTTATCCCATTAAGCAACTGGTTGCCTGAAGACCTAATGCAGAAAATTGCAATGGAAAACAATTTAAGTGAAACAGCTTTTTTTGTACCCGTAGAAGATGGATTTCACGAAGCTTCATTCCATATCAGGTGGTTCACTCCTAATTATGAGATAGATTTGTGCGGACATGCAACTCTTGCCTCAGCATTTATAATTAAAGAACACCTTCTTCCATCTGTAAAAACTATTAATTTCTTAACTGAGAAAGCAGGACAGTTAAGAGTTACATGCGAAGAAGGAAAATACTCAATGGATTTTCCCAGCAGAATGCCACAGCCATGTGAAATTCCAAAGGAACTTTTTCCTTCGCTCGGCATCACTGAAGCTGTGGAAGTTTTGAAATCCAGGGATTATTTTGTGGTGTTGAAAGATGAAGTGGCGATCAAAAACCTTAATCCTGATTTTAACCTGATGAGTAAGCTGGATACAATTGGAGTAATTGTAACAGCGCCTGGAACTTCGGCTGATTTTGTTTCACGTTGTTTTTATCCCGGTGCTGGAATTCCGGAAGATTCTGTGACAGGTTCGGCACATTGCAATATCATTCCATACTGGAGCCAAAAAACGGGAATGAAAAAATTCTTTGCCAAACAATTATCAGAACGTGGGGGCGATATCTGGTGCGAGTTTAAAGGTGAGCGGGTATTGATCATTGGGACTGCCGTCTCATTTCTAAAGGCAGAGATCCAGGAGCACAAACTGGAACAGGTATTTGAAAAGTTGAATTGATCCTTTCGAAAAAAAATCTATTCTAAAAATCTGGCTTTCATTTCAGGACTAGGGATCATGCATTCATCCTTCTTTCCAAACCATCGATATCGATTCTTTGCTATTACATTATAGACAAAATCCCTTAGGAACTTTGGGAAGATCTTCAATGCTTTTGTCCATTTCCATCCCTTCAAGACTGATGAAACCATTAAGGCCGCAGTAGACCTTGTATAAACAATCCCGTCTTTATATAGAATGAATGAGTTCAGAACATCCTGCGGCAAATTGTGATCCTTTAATAGTTGTTGTCCGTAACGGGATTGAAGTGATGCGAATTGAAAGACTTTTTCTTTATCTCTTTTAATGATGAATTGAACACTTGCATTGCAAAGGTTACAAACACCATCAAAAAGTATCACAGGTGCATTCATGAACGAATGAAAAATGAAAAATGTAAAATGAAAAATGTATTCCTTCCTGGCGAAGCCTGGCGTCTTTGCGTCTTAGCGGTTAAAAAAAATTACTTATCACTTCAGATTGTGAAACACTTTCTGCACATCCTCATCCTGTTCGAGCTTGTCAACAAGCTTTAAAACATCCTGTGCCTGTTCTTCTGGAAGCTCTACTGTTGTTGAAGGGATCCATTCCAATTCAGCGCTGAGAGGTGCAATGCCTTTATCTTCTAATGCCTTTTGCATTCTCCCGAAATCATTAAACGCTGATCGGATTATAATTACATCTTCATTATTCTCACCCGTGCCTTCTCCCATTTCTTCTAATCCAAAATCAATTAGTTCAAATTCGAGGTCTTCAATATTCAAATTTTCTGGCTTCAATTTGAAAACTCCCATCTTCTTAAATTGAAAACTCACGCTTCCACTATTCCCCAGCGAGCCATGACCCTTATTGAAATGAGTTTTCACATTAGCGACCGTTCTTACATGATTATCAGTTGCGGTTTCAACAAGAATTGCAACTCCGTGCGGACCATACCCTTCGTACAAGATCTCCTCAATATTTTCCATCTCCTTGCCCTGAGCTCTCTTGATGGCAGCTTCAACCCTGTCCTTGGGCATATTAACGCTCTTTGCGTTTTGAAAGCAACGTCTGAGAGCTGGATTTGTATTTGGATCCGGACCTGCGGATTTAACAGCAATTGCAATTTCCTTTCCGATCCTGGTAAATTGCTTTGCCATTCGATCCCAACGGGCAAACATCGTAGCCTTTCTTACTTCAAAAATTCTACCCATTTAATTATGTTATCGTTTTTTTCAAATTTAAACTTCGGGCTCAAGCCGGCGCGGGTTGCAAAAATAGTGAGTTAGCATAAAAGTAAAAACCGCCCCTTGAGGCGGTTTTAGAAAATATGGTAGTTGGTTATTTTTTTGTGAGTCTAATCGCGTAAATAATAGCATGTATCGCCGCAAAGACCAAAGAAAAATAATACAATCCTGTATCCGCTCCACCAGTTTGATTATGATGAACGTAAGCAACAGCTGCAAGTAGAACAACAAGTGAAAGACCTGATATTCCAATTATCTTATTGCCCTGTGATATTGTTCTTGGCAGTCCACCCGCCAATTTACTCTTGTACATTCCATAACCGAGATATAAATCGAAGCCTAGCATCATCCAAACAATTAGACGAATCCATGTATCCAATGGAAGAAATACCATCATGAATAGGCAGGTTACAATCCCGAGAACTGGAATCACAGGTACCCATGGAGTTTTGAATGCACGTGGTGCATCGGGCATTGTCTTTCTCATTACCATTACCCCAATGCAAACCAGAATAAAGGCGAATAAAGTGCCGATGCTTGTCATCTCTCCTACAACTCTTGCTGGGACAAAGGCTGCAAACAAACTCACGAAAAGCATGAAGAGGATATTGCTTTTCGCAGGAGTTCGGAATTTCGGATGTACATCAGAAAAAACCTTAGGCAACAAGCCATCTTTACTCATGCTGAAGAATACCCTGCTTTGTCCCATCAACATCACAAGGATCACCGAGGCATATCCTGCAAGAATGGCGACCACAATTGCCCGATTCAGCCATGGATAATCTGGTTGAATCACTCCAGAAGCATCAGCTTTCCCCATATGCTCAATGGCAACCGCAACCGGTGCGATACCATCCTGTCCGCGGAAGCTTGTATAATTTGTTACTCCCGTCATTACATGCGCAAACAGGATGTATAGAACAGTACAAATTGCAAGTGAACCAAGGATGCCAATTGGCATATCCTTTCGCGGATTTTTCGCCTCCTGCGCTGCTGTGCTTACAGCATCAAAGCCTATGTATGCAAAGAATACAATTGCTGCAGCCCGGATAATTCCACTGAAACCAAATTCACCGAATTTTCCAGTATTGTCAGGTATGTAAGGAGTGTAATTTGAGTTATCAATATACTGCCAGCCAAGTATGATGAATACCAATACAACAGTAACCTTCAGAGCTACAATTATACCATTCACCGTAGCACTTTCTTTTGTGCCTTTGATCAATAATGAACTAACTAATAACACAATGAAGACTGCCGGGAGGTTGATCCATCCCCCGTCCCAGGGACCCACCGTTAACGCAGTTGGCAAGTGGACATCAAACCCTTCAAGAAATTTTACAAAATATCGGCTCCAACTTATACTTACTGTGGCTGCACCTACGGCATATTCCAGCACAAGATCCCAACCAATGATCCATGCTATAAATTCCCCCATTGTGGCATAGCTATAGGTATACGCACTCCCAGCAACAGGGATCATTGAAGCAAATTCCGCATAGCATAAACCAGCAAATGCACAACCCAGGGCGGCGACAATAAAAGAGATTGTAATTGCAGGACCGGCTTGATTAGCTGCGGCGCCACCGGTTATTGAAAATAAACCAGCACCAATGATCGCCCCAATACCCAGAGAAACTAGTCCCCAGGAACCCAAGGTTCTTTTTAAGGTGTGGGATCCTGCTTCCTGCGATTCATTTAAAAGACTTGCAAGAGGTTTCTTTACAAATAGACTCATACAGTTCGTTGTTAGTTGAAGTAGGTTGAGCTTTCAGTTATAAAACTATTTGGAAAGATAAAGATTTGTTCCAGAGTTTGAAAGTTTGAAAGTTTGAGAGTTCGAAAGTTTAAGAACTCTAAACCCCAAACCCTAAACCCGAAACTCTAAACCCTTTTATCCTATATTGCGCAATCATCAATTTTTCCCGGATGAAAAAGAACCGGCTCACGATCTTCATATTAATTGCAATGGTCCTGGGCATCCTGGTCGGTTATATTTATAATCAATATGGCACAGGAAGCAGAATCACCTATACAACCCGCAAGGATTTTGTAGGAATTGACACAATCCGTGTAAATTATGGGGGACAAGACATAGCGCGGCCCATAGTGGTTGTAAAAGATTCTGCAGAATTCAAAAAGAAAAAGGATAGCGTTGCTCCTGATACATGGATGGTCATTACCAATTCCAGCTCAGAGCTTAGGGTTGGAGAAGGAGCAAGGATCAAAGGACAACCCGCAGCAAGTTCCGGGTCTGCAACCATTACTTCTATAAAGTCGGCAGCTGATCTCCTAAAACTTCTGAGCACAATCTTTATTCGTCTTGTGCAAATGATAATTGCACCTCTCGTATTTACAACCCTCGTGGTTGGAATTGCAAAACTGGGTGACCTCAAAACCGTTGGTAGAGTAGGGGGTAAAGCGCTTTTATGGTTTATCAGCGCTTCATTGATCTCCCTGCTACTTGGGATGGTATTGGTAAATTATTTTCAGCCGGGAAAATATATCGACCTCTCACAGCGTGATGTGGAAGGTCTGAATGATCTGATAACAAAACAGAAAGGGTTCTCATTACAGAGTTTCGTGGAGCACGTGATTCCGAAAAGCTTTATAGAGGCAATGGCCACAAATGAAATCCTGCAGATAGTTATTTTTTCTATTTTTTTCGGGGTTGCTGCAGCGGCAATTGGAGATTATACAAAGCCATTGATCAAGGCATTGGATGTGGCTTCGCATGTGATTCTCAAAATGGTGAATTATGTGATGAACTTCGCTCCAATTGGTGTATTTGGAGCCATCGCTGCGGTGGTTGCGGCAAAGGGCCTGGAGATATTTGAATTTTATCTGAAATATTTTTCATTCTTCCTTATAGGGATTTTCTTGTTATGGATTATCCTGTTCCTTGCAGGATTCGCCGTTCTCCGGCATCGAATGAAGGAATTATTGAGAAGGATCAGCAGTCCGCTTCTCATTGCTTTCAGTACAACCAGCAGTGAAGCAGTTTTCCCGAAACTAACTGAGGAATTGGAACGTTTTGGTTGTCGCGATAGGATAGTTGCTTTTGTTCTACCCCTGGGATATTCCTTCAATCTTGATGGAAGCATGATGTATATGACCTTTGCTTCCCTTGCGATTGCGCAAGCCTACGGGATTGATCTTCCGCTGGCTACCCAGTTAACAATGTTGTTAGTATTGATGCTTACCAGCAAGGGTATTGCTGGCGTGCCCCGTGCTTCGCTTGTTGTAGTATTAGCTACTTGCGCTATGTTCAATATTCCACCCGAAGGGGTTGCAATAATTCTTCCAATAGATCATTTTTGTGACATGTTTCGAACCGCTACCAATGTGGTTGGAAATGCCGTTGCCACCAGCGTAGTTAGTAAATGGGAGGGAGAACTTGATGAATAGCATTCAAATTATGCTATCGGAACGCTAGTGTTATATTAATCGAAACCTAAGATTTATTAAACTGTAGTAAGAATAGAAAGTGATGTTTATACTTGACGGATTTCATTGGACACAATTACTTCAGCCAGAGTTTTATATTGTTAATGGCGGACTTTGGCTTTTATTGTTGATTGTATTTGCAGAAACAGGATTATTCGCAGGATTTTTCTTGCCGGGCGATTCATTGTTATTTGTTGCAGGAATTTATGCACATGAGATAAAACCAGGTGAGCCTGGTCTCGCATATGAATTTCTCAATTTGTTAGGGTTGGCAAGCGTTCGAAATGAATGGTTAGACCTGTTGATCCTCATCGGTCTTATTTCATTAGCAGGGATACTAGGGAATACCCTTGGCTATTGGTTTGGAAAAAGGATTGGCCCTGCCATGTACACATGGAAAGACAAACTCCTCTTCAAACAGCGCTATCTCTACCAGGCAAAAGAGTTTTATGAGAAGCATGGGGGTTTGGCGATCGTTGGTGCCCGCTTCTTGCCCTTGATTCGCACATTTGCCCCGATCATAGCTGGTATTGTGAGAATGGATAAGAAAAAATTCGCTTATTATAATATTCTCGGTTCATTTAGCTGGGTGGCGAGTATGATACTGGCCGGGCATTTTTTGCAAAAGTGGATATTTCAATGGTTCGGGTTCGACCTTAAATCCCGACTTGAATTCATTGTACTCGGAATAGTTCTTGTAACAACTGCACCTGTATTAATCAAACTTTTCTTTGGTAAAAAGAAGGATCCAACTCAACCATTAAATCCATCTGAATAATGGAGCAGAAACAATTCGGAGTTCTTTCACTGCCTGTTATAGTTGCTGCTCTTGGCTATTTTGTAGATATCTATGATCTTCTGCTTTTCACAATTGTGAGAGAACCAAGTTTAAGAGACCTGGGTGTGGGTGATGCGCAAATGTTAGGTGCAAGTACTCAGATCATCAATCTTCAAATGATCGGCCTGTTGATTGGTGGTATTATCTGGGGAATGATGGGTGATAAAAAAGGAAGGTTATCTGTTTTGTTTGGATCAATCATTCTCTACTCCATTGCAAATTTCATTACCGCCTATGTTCAGAATGTTGATCAATATGCCTGGGCCAGGTTTGCTGCAGGCCTCGGCCTCGCAGGTGAGCTTGGAGCAGGGATCACGCTTGTCAGCGAATTATTACCAAAAAACAAACGAGGAATAGGTACTTCACTTGTTGCGGGCATTGGATTATTCGGTGCTGTGCTGGCTTATTTTACTTTTCAGTTTACTCTTGACTGGAGACTCTGCTACAAGATCGGAGGGATTCTTGGAGTTCTGCTGCTGTTTTTGCGAATCAGTGTGGCAGAATCCGGAATGTTTAAATCCGTTCGGGCAACCAATGTTCAACGCGGAAATTTCCTGATGTTCTTCAATAACAAAAGTCGATTCAGGAAATATATACTTGCCATTCTGATTGGACTTCCCACATGGTTTGTAATTGGTGTTCTAGTGAACCTGAGCAATAGGTTTGCTGGAGAATTGTATGGAGAGAAAACATTGGATTCTGGTCGCGCAATCATGTTTGCATATGTTGGTATTGCTATTGGAGACATACTCATTGGATTTGTAAGCCAATATTTCCGAAGCCGAAAAAAGGCTTTATACATCTTTTATGCAATGACGATTCTGTTCGGTATTCTCTTTTTTAGTCCCTTGAACAACAGTAATGGATTTATGTATCTCATCTGCGGTTTGCTTGGATTCAGTACAGGGTTTTGGGCAATTTTCGTAACAATGGGGGCGGAGCAATTTGGAACAAATCTTCGGGCAACAGCTGCTACTACCATTCCTAATATGGTACGAGGTTCTCTTCCATTGATCAATTTACTTTTTGTAACAGTATTCCAGAAGAACATGGAATGGAGCCTTTTGAAAAGCGGGGTTGTCACGGGTGTCATTGTAATAGGTATTACGTTGGTTGCTGCATATTTCACTGAAGAGACCTATCATAAAGACCTGGATTATGTTGAAACCGGGCAGGCGTTACCTTGATAGTTTAACCGCCAGGGCGCTAAGGCGCAAAGGTTCGCTAAGGTCCTCGCGTAACCTTGCGTCTTTGTTTCTTTGCCGGTCAACCGGCAGTCTTACTTTTTTTCTTGACAAAAAAAGTAAGCAAAAAAGTCAAGGCAAAACCTGTCCCTCCGGAGGTTTTGCCAGGCCTGCGCACATGTAGGAGACTGACTTGACAAGCGGAATGCACCAAAATGTTTACGCTCTTGTGGTGTGTTGGCCAGGCTGCGCCCGCGGAGCCCCGCCTGCGTGACGGAGTCGGGCAGGGATGGCGGCAGCCTTGATTTTTTTTGTGGGACTTTTTTGTATCAAGACAAAAAAGTCCCAAGCCCTTGCCGGCAGGCAAAAGTCAGAGATTTAGAGAGAGACATAGAACCAGGGGACGAATGTTACACGAACTTTCCTTTGCGTCCTGGCGCTTTTGCGATTAAGTTCTTCCCTCCAGCACTATACTCAACTATGATTGTTTTTTCGCATTAATTCGTGTAATTCGTGTTATGAAGTTTCTGGTTCTCCGGTTTTCTTCCATTGGCGATATTGTTTTGACAACTCCCGTTGTGCGATGCCTGAAGAAACAACTTTTGACATCAGAGGTTCACTTCGCTACAAGGGAAAAGTTCGCATCAATTCTTACTGCCAACCCATATATCGACAAACTACACCTGTTGAAAGACAACCTTGATTCATTCATTGATCAATTGAGGACCGAAGATTTTGATTATGTGATCGACCTGCACCATAATATCCGAACACTGAAAATCAAACAGGCACTTGAAAAGAAATCCTTTTCATTCAACAAACTCAATATTGAGAAATGGATCTATGTAAACTTCAAGTGGAATGTAATGCCAGACGTTCACATCGTTGACAGATACATGCGTACGGTTGAAGAATTTGGAATTCGGAACGATGAACAAGGTCTTGATTATTTTATACCTGAATCTGAACACGTCAAGGAAAAAGATATTCCAACGAGTCATCTGGCAGGTTACATTGGTATTGTACTGGGTGGTGCACACAACACAAAAAAGTATCCAATACCAAAACTCGAGAAATTCTGTGCACTGGTTGATCATCCGATCATATTATTGGGAGGTCCCGAAGACAGGGAAAATGGTGAACTGCTATCGCGGATCGATCCCTTCCGCATCTATAATGCCTGTGGCAAATTTTCCTTAAATGAATCAGCGGACCTTGTTAGAAGAGCAAAATTGATCATCACTAATGATACAGGCCTCATGCACATTGCTGCTGCATTCAGGAAGCCAATTCTGTCGCTCTGGGGAAATACAGTTCCTGAATTCGGAATGTATCCTTATTACGGTAAGAATGATCAGACTGCATTAGAATTTGAAGTTGATGATCTTCCATGCCGTCCCTGCTCAAAAATTGGATTTGACAAATGTCCGAGAGGACACTTCAAATGTATGAACCTGATCAGTGAAGAATTACTGGCTGAGAAGACGATGGAAGCGTTGAAGCCAATTTGATAATTTGATAATTTGAAAATTTGAAAATAAAGCAATAGATCGTGAGTCGTGAGAAGCTCAATATATTCTATAACTTCTTAAACTCCTTTAACTTCTGATCACTGACCTCCGACTTCGGACTTCCTAATTCAGCGTTTCAATCTTATTCCTGATCAGGTTTTTTTCTGCTGTGGAGGTTGTAAGATCCAGAGCCTTTTGCAGATATTCCTTCGCTTTTACCTGGTCGCTTAGTCTTTTATACAGATCACCAAGTACAGCGGAATAGATATACTGATTTTTTAACTGTGCCTCAAGATTGGGGATTGAAAGAATGATGTTGATGGCTTCTTCGATCCTTCCCATTTCCGCAAGTACGATGGACCTGTTCAATTGTATGATCGGAAAAGGTTTTAATGTAAATAAAAGATCATACAATTGAAGGAGTCTTACCCAATTTGTATTTGCAAATGAGCAGGCCATGCAATGCTCTGCAGCAATTGCGGATTCGATATGATAGACTGAAATATCTTGTCCAGAAGTTGAACGATTAAGATAATAGTGACCAACATTAATAAGATCCGAATTCCACCTGGATCGGTCTTGCTCTTGCAATAGGATGATACTCTTATTCTCATCAAGCCTGCTTTCGAATCTCGCAGCATGAAAACACATCAGCGACATCAGTGCATTTGAATCAGGCTTATTGCAAACCTTATGTTCAGTAAGCAATTTGCAAAGCCGCATTGCTTCGGCACAAACATCTTTCCGGATCAATTCATCTGCTTTACCAGAGTTATATCCCTCATTAAATAAGAGGTATAGAACAGCAAGAACTGTTTCAAGTCTTACTTCAAGTTCAATCCCAGCAGGTATCTCAAATTGTATGCGCTTGTCTTTGATAAATTCTTTTGCCCTGAATAATCTTTTCTGAATGGTTTCTTCATTGGTGAGTAAGGCTTTTGATATTTCAAGAGCGTTAAATCCCGAAACTGTTTTCAAGGTGAGTGCAAGTCGGTCATCCTGTTTGAGTAAAGGATGGCAGCATGTGAAGATCATTCTCAGTTGGCTGTCCTCAATTTCCTGCTGATGAAAAAATTCTTCAATCAGGGGTTGAGCTCCGAAAGATTCCGCAGTTGTATCATCAATTGCAAATTGAAATTCACGGTTTCTTTTTCTGAAAATATCAATTGCTTTATTTTTTGCAACCTGCATCAGCCAGGCAGAAGGATTGTTTGGAAGTTGACCAAATTTCCAGGTTTGCATCGCCTTGAGAAATGCTTCCTGAACGACATCCTCAGCAATTTGAAGGTTATTCAACCCAAAGAGACGGGTCAACACGGCGATCATCTTTCCCGATTGGTGGCGGAAAAGATGGTCAACCATTTGTGTTGAGGAATTATCCATTCAATTAGAATTTCTGCACTTCTCTTACTTCAACGATGCCATTTAATGGAAGGTCAGGGCATTGCTTTGCGATTTCTGTTGCGTCATCGATATCTTTCGCCTTTACAATGAAGTAACCACCTACAATTTCTTTGCTTTCAGCAAATGGACCATCCGTAACCACGGCTTTTGGGCCCTTTACAGTTTTTCCTCCAGGAATAAGGGCTTCTCCTGAAACGTACAGGTTTTTTGATTGGAGCTGTTCGATCCAGACAAACCATTTTTGCATGTGCTCCTGCATCTGTTCAGGTGAGTAATTCATGGCGTCACTGCCGCCTATGAAAATCAGCATAAAATCTTTCATGTCTTTTTTTTTAATGGAAAAAATAAATAATTCAATCTTATGACGAACCAGAAATCACTGACTGGACAAAAGTTGGGAAAATATTTATTACATCCTTACCGATTGTGTAAGAACGAAGTTGGAAGTCGGAGGTCGGAAAACACGGCCCTGGCATTCCACTATACTATTTGCGAATAGGAAGCAACATATTCCTTTCCTTCTGACCTCCGACTTCGGATTTGAGACTTCGTCCTCGCAGTCTCTTTTTCATTAATTTCCGGTATTAATGGCCTCATTTACCCAAGCGTCTCACAATGCAGCAAAAACAATATGGTGTCTTTTCCCTCCCTGTGATTGTTGGCGCCCTTGGCTTTTTCGTTGACATCTACGACCTCTTACTTTTTAATATTGTTCGTCGTTCAAGTTTCAGAGAATTGGGAGTTCCAGAGTCTGAAATGAAGAACATTGGGGAAAACATCCTGAGCTGGCAAATGATCGGATTAACGATAGGAGGGATCTTGTGGGGAATATTAGGCGATAAAAAGGGCAGGAAAAATGTTCTTTTTGGTTCGATTCTTCTTTATTCGATAGCAACCATCGCAAATGGATTTGTAAGAGACGTTGATCAGTATACCTGGCTTAGGTTCATTGCGGGTTTAGGCTTGGCAGGTGAATTGGGGGCAAGCATCACTCTCACCAGTGAGTTATTGCCTAAAGAGAAACGGGGGATAGGGGCAGCTATCATTGCAACCAGTGGAGTAATGGGAACCATTACTGCCTACATCATCTATAACTTAAGTGGTGAGAACTGGCGCCTTTGTTATTTTATCGGCGGTGGGATGGGATTGGCATTATTGTTTTTAAGAGTGAGTGTATTAGAGAGCACTATGTATGATGTTATGAAACATCGTGCAAAAGTGCAGATCGGAAATTTCATGATGTTTCTCACGAATCGAAAAAGGTTTATTCGATACCTCAGAGCAATTCTTATCGGCCTTCCCGTTTGGTATGTGATTGGAGTATTGATTAGTTTTTCTGATGAATTTGCAAAGCAATTTGGTATCTCCGGATTCGATCAGCCGAAGGCATTAATGTTGCAATATGCCGCACTCGCATTTGGCGACATGGCTGCAGGACTTTTGAGTAATTATATTAAGAGCAGAAAGAAAACTCTTCTTTTATTTTATGCAATTCTCAGCATATTTATTCTAATATTTTTTGTTACGAAGGGTGGTGGTAATGCATTTAATATGTACATGATTTGTATGGGACTTGGATTTGGATCAGGCATTTCTGTTCTATATATTACGATGAGCGCTGAACAATTTGGAACCAACCTGAGAGCTACGGCTGCCATATCTATCCCAAATCTTGTGAGAGGTTTTCTTCCATTGATTCTCTTATTGTTTAAATTCCTAAGAAGTGATACAGTTTTGAATAACTATGTTACGGCAGCATGGGTAACTGGCATTGTTGTAATTATAACGGGGTTTATTTCTGTCCTCTTCACTAATGAAACCTTTGGAAAGGACCTTGACTTTGTTGAAGAATAATTTTATTGTCGATATTTCTTTTATCTACACACAATAAAAAAAGTCACCCAAAGGCGACTTCAAAAATTTAAAATGGAATAACCGATCTAGGCAGCCATTTTCTTCGTGTTTCTCCTCCCACCTGACAAACAAGCCAGGATGATCTGGGTGGTGATGTACTTGCCTTTCATAACAAATATTTTAAGGTTAAAGAATCTGTTTTAAATTATTTCGGCCGAAGTATTTTTCCTTTTCAACCGTAACTATAAATAAGACGCCGAAATATTATTCAGGGTACAACGTTTTAGAAAAAATCCCGATAACCCTGAGAAAAGGAAGAGCCATTTTTAACAGATATTTTGATGCCGGAGGATTTACTTTACCTATATCAGGGACGTCTAATTCAACGAAGGATTAAACCCTCCAGGTATGGAAACATATTCTACACAACAGGAAATCTTATTGTTTACAGGAACTACATTTTCGTCCAGGCAATGGTGCGGTAAGGACGCGCCTGCTGAAAGCGTTGGTCTCAGCGACCAGGAACGACTTCAACAAGCCTGCTGGGATGGCCTACTGCCTGAAATGCTTCCTGAGCTTTTCAATAAGTCTTTAATGCCCAAGAAACTCTTCCTTTGGAAAATAATGGAAGGCTCTTCATTCCTTGAGCTAGACCTGGGGGAATTCCCAGAGGCAAAGGAGCAGGTCTATTCTATTGACCCCTACCTGTTTCTTGAAATGCAATCGCTGAACTAGGCTCGTGAGTCAAGAGTCGTGAATCAGGGGACGTTGGTCGATGGCCGTTGAGGGAAGTCGGACAACGCTCATCTCACAACGATTGTAACTCCAAACCCTAAATCCGTGAGTTGATGTCATTGCGTAACCTAGCACCTTTGTTTCTTTGCGGTTAAATTCCTACACCCTAAACTCTAACCCCTAGGATTTTTCGAGCGCCTGCAGTATATCGTTACAGACATCCATTGAATATTCCAGACCAACAGAAATTCTTATAAGTCCGGGTGTAATATTCACATTTAATCTTTCTTCCTCACTAAGTTTTGCATGCGTTGTACTGGCCGGATGTGAAGCAATACTTCTGGTGTCTCCCAGATTGGCTGTTAGTGATAGCAGTTCAAGTGCATCCAGGAATTTTTTGCCTGACTCAAGCCCACCTTTCAATTCGAAACAAAAAATACCTCCACCATTCTTCATTTGCTTTGTAGCAATGGAATATTGAGGATGGGATTTCAGGAAAGGATATTTGAGCCAGGAAATTTTTGGATGATCAGATAATCTCTGCGATATATCAAGAGCATTGGAGGAATGTCTTTCCATTCTTACATCAAGAGTTTCCAGGCTTCTGCTTAGCACCCATGCATTGAATGGCGAAAGAGCCGGACCAGTTGTTCTGCAAAAGAGATAGATATCATTTATCAGATCTTTCCTTCCTACGATTGCACCACCCAGCACCCTGCCCTGACCATCAATCCACTTGGTGCCTGAATGTACAACCAGGTCTGCTCCATACTGAATGGGAAGCTGACCGATTGGTGTAGCAAAGCAGTTATCAACGTTTAATAATAGCTTGTGCCTTTTAGCCAGTTCAGATACAAAGGCGAGGTCAATAATATCGAGTCCTGGATTGGTTGGTGTTTCCAGGTAGATCATTTTTGTATTTGGCCGAATGGCTTTCTCCCATAGTTCAGGACTATTAGCAGGTACATAAGTATATTCTATACCAAAGCGCGGAAGATATTTTGTGATCAGGGTATGAGTGCTTCCAAAGATTGAACTGCAGGAAACTAAATGATCTCCAGCTTTCAAAAATGCCATGAAAGATGCAAAAACTGCACTCATGCCGGAAGCTGTTGCATAACCCGCTTCCGCGCCTTCAAGCGCACATAACCTGTCAACGAACTCCTGAACATTTGGATTACTGAAGCGACTATAAATATTAGCATCTGATTCATCTGCAAAAGCAGCCCTCATTTCCTCTGAAGAGTCGAAACAAAAACTGCTTGTCAGGTATAATGGAGGTGAATGTTCCATTTCTTCCGTGCGGTTGGTCTGAATCCGGATTGCCTGTGTGATTGGGTTCATTGATCAATACATTGAATTTGTAAACTGACTTGTTTGTTGCTACACTAAATTCCCATTTACTCTCAAATCCCATTCTATTTTTGCTCCTGCTCTCCTTAGAGTCTCAGCAACTGAGCAATACTTATCTATTGACAGCTGGCATGCTCTTTTGCCTTTTTCAGGTTCTATTTCTCCGCCTAACTGAAATTGAACCTTTATCTTTTTCCATAAGGAAGGCTCCACGTCCTGTTCCCGCTCGCCTTCAATAATTGCTTTAAAAGATGTAAGAGGTTGTCTTTGTTTTTTTAAAATGGAAATTATATCGATTCCACTGCATCCTCCAAGCGCAAGCAATAAGGTTTGCATTGGCCGAACACCAAAATTCTTTCCGCCGGTTTCCGGACTGGTATCGATCCGAACAACATGGCCTGCCGAATCCCTGGCTTCGAAGCCATAATCTCCATTGACTCTTTCGATTTCAACTCTAAACATAAAATTCGAAATTTTTAACGCCTATTGCTTTTACTTTGCGGTCCCAAAGTTCTATGAAGTATTTCCATTATCACCAACCTTTTTTACTGGAAGCTGGCGGATCGCTGCAGGAAATTACGATAGCCTATCATACTTATGGAAGGCTAAATTCCGACAAGTCGAACGTCGTATGGATTTGCCATGCCCTTACCGCAAATTCCGATGCTATGGATTGGTGGCCTGGAGTGGTTGGGGGAGGATCTGTGATCAATCCGGAGGAGTATTTTATTGTCTGCGCAAACATTCTCGGATCTTGTTATGGTAGTACCGGCCCCCTTAGCAAGAACCCAGCAACCGGCGAACCTTATTTTCAGACATTTCCTCAGATCACTGTACGTGATATGGTGAAGGCGCATATATTATTACGCGAACATCTTGGGCTTGATAAAATATTTCTCCTGATGGGAGGAAGCCTGGGCGGTTACCAGGTCCTTGAATGGCCGGTGATAGAACCACGAATTATCCAAAACCTCTTCCTTATTGGCACTTCAGCTACAGAATCAGCCTGGGGGATTGCGATCCATACTACACAGCGACTCGCTATTGAGGCCGATGGAACCTGGGGTCATCCAAGTGAAGAAGCTGGGAAGAAAGGTTTGAAAGCAGCCAGAGGGATTGGCTTGCTGACATACCGCAATTATGAAATACTTCGATTGAAACAAACCGATCAGGACAAAGACAAACTGGATAACTTCAAATCATCTTCTTATATCAATCATCAGGGAGATAAACTGATTTCGCGATTCAATGCTTATAGCTATTGGCTACTGACAAAGGCAATGGATAGTCACAACCTGGCGAGGGGGAGAGGTACGCTTGAACAGGTTTTGCAAAATATCCATCAACCAACTCTAATAATCGGCATTACTACTGACATCCTCTGCCCGCTTCATGAACAACAGGATCTTCAAAAATATATTCCAAATTCAAAATTGGTTGAGATCGATTCTTCTTATGGACATGATGGGTTTCTTATTGAAAAAGAAAAAATTTCGGACTCATTGCGAAAGTGGTTGTCAAGACTGGTTTAACCGCTAAGACGGAATCGTGAATCGTGAGTCGTGAGTGAAGAGGTCGAACTCTCAAACATTCAAACTATCAAACATTCAAACTCTCCATCAAAAGTTCCCTAAAATCTTTGAAGCTTGGCTCCATCTTAATTGAAACCTTTTTCCTGGCTGCCAATTCCTGTATTGATTTTGGGATTTCAACTTTTTCACCAAGAATTGATTCAATCGTGTCATGAAATTTCACCGGGTGTGCGGTCCCAAGAAAGATTCCCTGTTGATCCGGTTTTTCTTGCAAATACTTACTCAACGCGAGATATGCAACCGCTCCATGAGGATCTAATAAATATTTTTTTTCAGAATAGGTCTTAAGAATAATTTTTTCTGTTGCTTCATCACTTATGCTATAGCTGGTAACCACATCTTTTATAGATTCCAGCTCGTTATTAAACAGTTCCAGAATCCTAACAAAATTGCTAGGGTTCCCAACATCCATCGCATTGGATAGAGTAGGGACCGCTTTCCTGGGAGAATATGTCCCGGAGTTCAGATATTGATGAACTGAATCATTCGCATTGCAGGCAGCTATAAAATGCTGAACTGGTAAACCGGAACTGAAAGCAAGAAGACCGGCACAAAGATTTCCAAAATTTCCACTAGGCACTGAGATTATAGGAGAATTTTTTTCTTTCCATTCCCTGATTGCAAAAAAATAATAGAATTGTTGTGGCAACCATCGTGCGACATTAATCGAGTTTGCACTAGTAAGAAATAACCTGCTATTCAAATCGTCATCAGTAAATGCCTGCTTAACCAATTGCTGGCAATCATCAAAATTCCCATTGATTTCAATTGCAGTCACGTTTTTTCCAAGCGTGGTTAGTTGTTGTTCCTGAATCCTGCTAACCTTTCCAGAGGGATATAGTATAACAACATTCACTCCCTCTACGCCATGAAATCCATTGGCGACCGCACCACCAGTATCACCAGAAGTGGCAACAAGCACCGTTACTTCTTTTGTTCTATTCTTTACGAAATATCCCAGGCACCTGCTCATAAATCTTGCTCCAACATCTTTGAACGCAAGGGTAGGACCGTGGAATAATTCCAAAGCAAAAATCTGCTCGTCCAACTTGACTAGTGGAAAATCAAAGCTGATGGTATCAGCAACAATTTCTTCGAGAATATTTTCCGGAATTGTTTTACCAACATAAGGTCTTATGACTTGTAAAGCGATGCTCTCTTTTGATAGTGTGCTGAGAGTAGAAATAAGATCTGGTGATAAGACTGGTATGAATTCAGGAAAATACAGACCCTTGTCTGGCGCCTGTCCTCTTAAAGTAGCTTCCTGGAAATCTACCTTCTGCGATTTGTTATTTGTGCTGAAATAATTCATTAATAAATTTTCTTACCTATTGTGATTTAGAATTTATTTGATTTTTGAAGTTTGGTCCTGGTTATTAATTAAGGGACTATTTGTATTAAACGACCACCTCCACACCTCTGTAATTCAAGGTGGTTACATAAGTTTTAAAATCGATGCCCAATTTTAGATACACCTCCGCCATCAATACTTCCACTTTTTTTGCTGCCTCTTCGTCTTTACTAAGCATAAAAATGGATGGACCTGAACCTGAGATCCCGCCACCCAACGCACCAACTTCCTTGCATCCAGACTTAATTAGATCAAATCCAGGGATCAGAATACTTCTTACAGGTTCAATAATTACGTCCTCCAATGACCGGCCAATGAGTTCATAATCCGACTTCATAAGACCTGCAACCAATCCTGCGATATTGCCCCATTGTTTGATCGCGTTCTTAAGCTGAACCTCTTTCCTCAGAATCTGTCTTGCATCAGAAGTCTTGACTTCAATCTGTGGATGGACAACGGTCACATACATGAACGGAGCATCCAGGCTAACAATATCTAAGGGAAAAATAGAGCGGATCAGGGTAACGCCTCCGTAGATACAAGGAGTGATATTGTCGGCATGTTTAACTCCGGAGGCAAGCTTTTCACCAGCCATCGCAAAGCGAACCAAATCATAATTAGAAAATTTCTTTCCCAGCAAATGATTGGCAGCTACCACAACTCCAGCCGAACTGGCAGCACTTGATCCCAATCCTGATCCTGGTTTGATCCTTTTGTCGATATTGATATTGAATCCAGGTGCATCTGGAACTTCTTCCAGCATAGCGATGAGTGCTGCTCCTGCAACATTCTTTTCAGGTTCAGTAGGAAGATCGTGATTGTCTTTGTGCTGAATTCGAATACCTGGTTGGTCAGAGAGTGAGACCTCCATCACATCGGATGGTTCGTTTAATGCCAATCCGAGAATGTCAAATCCACAGACAAGATTTGCGATGGTAGCAGGTGCTAAAACTTTAACTGAATTCATTTTAATTATTTAACCGCAAAGGCAAAGATCGTGAGACGTGAATCGTGAATCGTGAGTCGTGCATTCAAATACTCGAGCATCCTAACAATCAAATAATCAAACAATCAAGCAATCAAACATTCAAACTCTTGAACTCTCGAACTCTCAAACTCTCCCCGCCCTGATTATATCCGCAAAAACCCCGGAAGCTGTTACTTCAGCCCCAGCACCTGCACCTTTTACGACCAGGGGTTGTTCCGGGTAGCGATTTGTAAAGAAAAGGACGACATTATCCTTGCCGTACAAATGAAAGAAATCTGATTGTGGGCCGATATGCTGTAATCCAACTGACGCTTTACCATTTTCATATCTGGCAACGAATTTTAATTTCATGCCCTTTTCTGATGCTTCCTGATAGAGCTTCTTAAAATGGTCTTCATGCTTTTCCATTTCATCATAAAAATGAGCGACATCTCCAACCATACAAGAGGCAGGCATGAAGGTCTCATTGCTAATATCCTCCATTTCCAGGTGTTCACCAGCTTCTCTTGCAAGGATCATGATCTTTCGCATCACATCGGTCCCACCAAGGTCTAGCCTGGGATCTGGTTCGGTATAACCTTCATCCTGTGCCTGTTTTACTATTTGCGCAAAACTTTTTTCGCCATTGTAATTATTGAAAACAAAATTCAGCGTACCGCTTAACACAGCCATTATTCTGTTCACTTTATCTCCACTTCTCAAAAGATCATTTAGGGTACCTATCACCGGAAGGCCAGCTCCCACATTTGTTTCAAACAGAAAAAGTGAGTTAAATTCCCTTGCAAGGTCCTTAAGCTTTCTATAATATTCATATGAGGAGGAACAGGCAATCTTGTTGCAAGCAACTATGGATATGCTCTTTTGAAAAAGCTCATCATATCTTTTCGCAACATCGGGACTTGCAGTTACATCCGCGAAAACGGTGTTTCGAAGGTTTTTGGATTTAATAGTTTGGAAGTACTCGTTCAAATCCATTTCATTTCCTTTTTCCAACTGGTCTTTCCATTTATTTAGATTGATACCATCATCGCTGAAGTACATTTTCTTACTATTGCCAATACCAACAACTTTTACCTGTAATCGAAGATGTTCCAATAGATAAGCCTGTTGCTGACTTAATTGCGCTAACAATTTTCCGCCAACATTTCCTAGTCCTGCTATGAAAAGGTTCAACTGCTTGAAAGTGTTTTCAAAAAATTCTTCGTGCAGCACATTGATCGCTTTCTTAACATCAGTGGATGCGATAACTGCTGAAATATTCCTTTCTGAAGATCCCTGGGCAATTGCTCGCACATTTACACCATTTCTTCCCAAGGCTCCGAACATCTTCCCGCTCACACCAGGGTGACTCTTCATGTTGTCTCCCACTAATGCTACAATCGCAAGATTTTGCTCTACAACCAATGGATCCAAACTCCCTGATTTTATTTCAGCAGCAAATACTTTATCAATGACCTGCTTTGCCTTCTTTGCATTTGCATCGTCAATTCCTACACAGATGGAATGCTCGGAAGAGCTCTGAGTAATAAGGATCACATTTATGCTTGAATTTGCAAGCCCTTCGAACAATCGCTTTGAAAAACCAGGTATACCTACCATTCCGCTTCCTTCAAGACTTAAAAGCGCAATTTTATTGACACTTGAAATCCCCCGAATATTATTGCCGTTGCTTATGAGTTGTTTCTGTATAAGCGTCCCGGAGTCTTGAGCGGCAAATGTATTTTTGATCCAAACAGGTATATTGGCATTTAAAACAGGTTGAATAGTTGGAGGGTAGATCACTTTCGCTCCGAAATGAGAAAGTTCCATTGCTTCCTGATATGAAATTTCTGCTATGGACCTTGCATTTGGCACCATTCGTGGATCGGCAGTCATCATTCCACTTACATCTGTCCAGATCTCCAATGTTTTCGCAGTTAAGGCTCCTGCCAGGATCGCTGCGGTATAATCCGAACCCCCTCGTCCTAAGGTTGTGGTTATCCCATTGGAATCTGAAGCAACATAACCAGGAACAATGAACAGGTCTGCAGTTGATTCAGAAAAATAATCCTGTATCTGTTGATTGGTGATCTTGAAATCTACAGTTGCATGAGTGAATGAAGAATCTGTAGTGATCAGCTCCCTGCTGTCCTTCCATTGATTTTCCACTCCACCATATTTCAAGGCGGAGGAAATGATCTGAGAGCTGATCAATTCACCATAACTGAGGATTTTGTCCGTGGTTCGTTCAGATAATTCACGCAATAAATAAATCCCATTGCAGATATCTTCTATCTCATTGAATTGTTTCTTTACTGAACTCAGCAAACTGCTTTGCTGGGTTACAGGGATCAATTCTTTAACTGCATCAAGATGTCGTTGTTCAGCTCCTGTCAATTGTTCCTTGTATCCTTCATTGCCTTCTGCTGCCAGTCGGGCAATGGAAAGCAGACTATCCGTTATTCCACCAAGGGCGCTGGTCACCACAATAGTCTTGTCAGTTTTAATTGAAGTTTTTATTATGGCTATGACTTTCCCGATATTTTCTGCATTGGCAACCGAAGTGCCCCCGAATTTTAGAACCTGCATATTTGAGATTTGACTGAAAACTTTAATAAATCTGGTTTGTTTAGAAAGTAGCTGTAAAGCCCAGGTGTTAATATGAAGATGTACAACCCTTAGCGGGTTGTTGTAATAGTAGTGTATGTAGCCGGGGAGGCTACAGTAGAAGAAAAGATATTTGCTGACTTAAGTCTCACTTGAATGGTAGATGGGTAAAAGTAAAGACAAAAGACATTCGAGCCAATTATTGTACCCTGAATTTTTCTTCTACCCACTTAGGAAACAGATCGAATGCAAAAATGAAGTACTTTCAACGCCCGTTTGCTGCCTGCTATGCTATTAATCCTTTTGTTTAATTGTATATAAGTGATGGATCACCAGTCTTCGCAAAGTTTGCAGCAGTTTAAGAACCACGTAGGCATCAAGTTTCAGCTTTATAACAGCCTATTTACCTCCCTTCCATTTCATCGCATCGAAAAAACAGGTATTCTCTTGTCCCTTCTCCTGAATAACTGTGAGGAAGGCTATAAGAAAAAACAAAGTCCGGAAGAGATCATCGAAACCTTCTTTAGCAAGCATACCGGATATACTAATGAACAGGAACAGGTTGACCTATTGTTCAGATTCGTGCAATATGTGGAGCGACAAGTGGTGCTCTTTGACGCGCTTGAAGATGCCGCATTCAGGGAAGTGAATGATATGAATGGAATCGGCACACTTAAACACCTGGAATCAGAAGTCATTCAGGAAACAAAGTTCAAGGAACTCGCAAAAAAGTTTAAGGACTTCGCCGTGCGGCTGGTGTTAACGGCACATCCTACACAATTCTATCCCGGTGCAGTTCTTGGGATCATCAATGATCTCTCCAGAGCACTTGCTGATAATAATGCGAACCAGGTGAACATGTATCTTCAGCAATTAGGGAAGACACCATTTCTGAACAAAATCAAGCCTACTCCTTATGATGAGGCAATTAGTCTTATCTGGTATCTTGAGAATGTGTTTTACCCGGCAGCAGGAAAAATACTTTCCTTTCTGAAAAGTCAATTTCCCGAAGCAATCAGCGAAACCAATCCGATCATTAATATGGGATTCTGGCCGGGTGGTGACAGGGACGGTAACCCTTTTGTAACTGTTGACACCACGCTCAAAGTTGCGGATATACTACGGGGAGGCATCATCAAATGCTATTATTTGGATGTACGAAGGCTTAAGCGCCGACTAACTTTCAAAGGTGTTGATACGCTACTGGCCGATCTCGAAAAGGAATTATATAATAATATTTTCATCCCGGGGAACCGTACAGATATTACAAAGGAATATATATTGGGTGTGCTGAAACAGATCAAGGAGATCCTGATCTATCAGCACAATGGTTTATTTCTGCATTTGCTGAATAACCTCATCAACAAAGTGCATGTTTTCGGATTGCATTTCGCAACCCTGGATATTCGCCAGGATAGTTCAATTCATACGCAGGCGATCGAAGCTATTATTTCAAAAGAAAATATACTTCCCAAAAATTACAGTGAATTATCCAATGATCAGAAACTTGATCTTCTTAGTAAGGTTTCGGGATTTCCTGATGTAAGCAATTATGAAGGTCCGGTTAAGGACACATTTGAATCAATCCGGGCTATTAAACTTATTCAACAGTATAATGGGGTAGATGGATGCAATCGCTACATCATTAGTCATTGCACAAGTGAATTGAATGTGATTGAGGTTTATGCGTTGTTTATGCTTTCAGACTGGACGCATGATAATCTCAATATTGATATAGTTCCGCTTTTTGAAACCATCGAGGATTTGAAACAGGCAGGGGCAATTATGAAGAAACTTTATGAGCTTGAGTTTTACAAGCAACATCTTCAGAAGTTGAACAACCGGCAAACCATTATGCTTGGATTCTCTGATGGAACCAAGGATGGCGGTTATCTGATGGCCAACTGGGCTATCTACAAAGCAAAGAAGGAACTGACAAGGATATCGATGGAGCATGGTGTTGAAGTAGTTTTCTTTGATGGCCGGGGTGGTCCACCTGCCAGGGGAGGAGGAAAAACACATAAGTTTTACGCTTCGATGGGTAAGGATATTTCTAATGAAGAGATACAGTTAACTATCCAGGGACAAACCGTAAGTTCAAATTTCGGTACCATCGATTCAGCTCAGTATAATATCGAACAACTTATACATGCTGGGGTATCGAATGATTTATTCTCTAATAAAACAGTAACTCTTCAACCCGGGGAAGAAGACCTTATTCAGCAACTCGCAAATATTAGCCTGGCGTCCTATATTGAACTAAAGAATCACCCTGAGTTTCTTGATTACCTGGCTTATATAAGTCCACTGAGGTTTTACAGCGAGACAAATATTGCAAGCCGACCGTCCAAGAGAAGCAGCTCCTCCAGATTGAACTTGTCAGATCTCAGGGCAATCCCATTTGTTGGTGCATGGAGTCAATTGAAACAGAATGTTACAGGATATTATGGGGTTGGGACAGCACTTGAAAAAATGGATAAGGATGGGAAATTTGCTGCGATCAGGCAATTGTACACAAATTCACTCTTCTTCAAAACGCTTATGGATAACAGTGAGATGGCAATGAAGAAGTGTTTTTTCCCACTCACTGAATATCTTTCAAATGACACGCGATATGGGGAGCTATGGCGCATGCTTTTTACAGAGTATGAGCTAACCAGGCGCTATATCTTCCTGCTCTCTGGCAAGAATGAATTGATGGCCGATTATCCTGTGGAGCAGTTATCTGTTCAAATGCGTGAAAGGATTGTCCTTCCTCTCACAACTATCCAGCAACACGCATTAATTAAGATCAGAAAATTAGAGGAGCATATGTCCAAGGGCCCTTTGAAGGAAGTGTATGAACGACTGGTTGTGAGATCTGCATTTGGAATTGTAAATGCAGGTAGAAACTCAGTTTAATTTGAAAATTTGATAATTTCTTGCCTGCTGACGCAGTCAAGCAGGGAAGATTTGAAAATTCTTTTTAATTAACTTCTCTAACTTCTGACTTCCGACTACTTCTTTCGTTAAGCATTCACAATCAATACAGGAATTTTTATTTCATGCCTGACGGAATTGATGGTCTCTCCAAAGAACCAATCCTTAAATCCTGTATGACCATGGGCTCCAATAACCAGCATATCAGCTTTTTCTTCCGTCACTAGTCTTACTATTTCTTTATTTCTGTTTTTATATCCGAGACGCCAGGTGGCCTTGCACCCTTTTTCCTGCAATTGTTCTGCATATAATCGAAGACGATTGTTGTCATCTCTTGTTTCGTAATCATCACTTTCTTCTCCTAGCATTCTGGCAGATGCACTTTCAACGATATGGATCAGAATATAAACCGATTCTTTATTGCCCTGCCCAATCGCGTACTTGAGTAATTTTTCATCATGATGACTGAAGTCCAAAGCAACTGCGATTCTCTTGTACTGTGGGTGCTCCAGGTCAGTAAGTAGTGTTGGTTCTTTGTGTACCACCAGGGGTTTTGACAGGCGTTTCTTTCTAAAAAATGAGAAAAGCACAATAAAAGCAAGCAAGCCTGTAAGAATAAGTCCTCCAAGTATTATCATGATTTTCCAAAACAGATTGGAGGAGGTTGCAAAATAATCCGAAGCCTCATTGAGGACCATGCGCACATTTAGATAGATGAGGACAATCGCGATTAGCCAGGCAAGTGCCTGAACAGGTTTTTTCACTACAAATTGGCCCATCGTACTCTTGTCGCTCACAAAATGTATCAGGGGAATGATAGCAAATCCCAATTGCATGCTAAGGATCACCTGACTCAATACAAGCAAACTATCAACCTGGCTCTCCCCAAAATAGGCAATCACAAGAATTGCAGGAATGATTGCGAGGAGACGGGTGAGCAATCTTCTCATCCATGGGTTCATACGGAGTCGTAAATAACCTTCCATTACGATCTGACCAGCCAGGGTGCCGGTTACTGTTGAGCTTTGCCCTGCGGCAATAAGTGCTATGGCAAATAATTTTGCTGCGAAATCAGAACCGAGAAAACCCGGGAGTAATTTATACGCCTCTTTTATTTCAACTACTGTTTGCCCATTCTTGTAGAAGACTGTTGCTGCTAAAATAAGGATCGCCGCATTTACCAGGAAGGCAACATTTAGCGCAATGGTTGAATCAATAAAATTCCATTTCAACGCCTGCTTAATACCCGTTACATTCTTGACAATTTTCCTGGTTTGTACAAGGGCTGAATGTAAATAAAGGTTATGAGGCATTACGGTAGCACCAATGATCCCAATAGCGATGTATAATGCTTCTTCACTGGGAAAGCCCGGAATGAAACCCGTAGCAACTTCCGCAGGATCAGGACTTGCAAAGATTATTTGGATCAGGAATGAAACTCCAATTACTGCCACCAGGCCAATAATAAAAATTTCCATCTTTCTCATACCCAGGCGTTGCAGGAATAGAAGTAAGAAGGTATCTAAAACAGTTATGGAAACACCCCATATTAGCGGAAGGCCTGTCAATAATTGAATACCAATTGCCATTCCAAGTACCTCAGCAAGATCAGTCGCGGCAATTGCTACTTCTGCAAGGATGTATAAAAGAAAATTAACTCCTTTCGGGTAGGTTTCACGGTTAGCCTGCGCAAGGTCGCGTCCTCGTACAATCCCCAATCGTGCTGACAGACCCTGAAGAAGTAGGGCCATCAGGTTGCTCATCAAAAGCACCCATAGTAGCTGGTACCCAAATTTGCTACCACCTGCAAGGTCAGTGGCCCAGTTTCCTGGATCCATATATCCAACGCTAACAAGATAGGCTGGTCCGAAAAATGCGAGAATTTGTCTCCATTTCACTTTTTTGGCGACATCAATGGATTCATGCACTTCACTCAGAGAAACGTCCTTATTGGAGCGACTTGTCATACTTTACAAAGATGTTTTTTGCAACCTGCTGACTAATGTTAATAGCAGATCCATTTTTGATTTTTATTTCAATGGAATCATCAAAGCTGAACTTTTTCTTCAATTCAAGCCAGGTTCCCAGTTTTATATTTTTATGTCGCAGCAATTCCAGCATTTCCGTAGACTGATCTCCGATGCCACTTACCTGGGCAAGAACCTGCATTGGAAGATCTGTGAGAGATATTTGTTGTGATCGAATTAATTTTCCACTACTATCCGGGATTGGGTCACCATGTGGATCGGACCTGGGGAATCCAAGGAATTCATCAAGCTTGTCGATAAGTTTGCGACTGCTGACATGTTCCAATTCTTCTGCAATATCATGCACCTCATCCCACTCAAATTGAAGCTTTTCCACAAGAAAGTACTCCCATAACCGATGCTTTCTTACAACCTGAACCGCTACTTTCTTTCCTTCAGAGCTTAACCTAAAACCCTTGTAAGGCTCATAATTCAGGAGTTTCTGGTCCTTCAGTTTTTTGAGCATATCTGTAACAGAAGCAGCCCTGGTTCTTAATTCTTCTGCAAGTTCATTGGTGCTCACTACACCATCCTGTGTTTGGAGATGATAGATCGCTTTCAGGTAATTCTCTTTACTCGAGGAATATTTCATTAGAAATATTTTCAGGATGCCTAAATAAAAATTTAGACAAATCTAAAAATCATTTCGGAATTGCCAATTAATTTTTTCAGTGGCACAATCTTTTTACTTTTACCCGGTTAGCACTCATCAACATCCCGGTAATGAAACATGGTTGGTTGTACGTATTGATCCTTCTTTTGTGTTCCTGTGGGAACAAAGGCAAATCGGAAGGTGAAGAAGATATAATGGATGTGAATGAATTTATCGAACTCTTTCCTACAATCAAACTCCCCTTCAATCTTACTGATACTTCGCTGGTAAGACCTCCGAAAGACACTACTACCATTTCATATAAACTGGTGAACCAGTTCATGGGAGATAGCATTCTCTCTAAATATTTCGGTAAATCTGTAAGACCCCGTCTTTATCCTCTGGGTAAGCAGACTTTGAAAAAGGCTGAAACTTACTTATTCCTTAAAGGGGTTAGCGGTACAAAAAGGGTAGCATTCGTGGCGGTATTAGATCAGGATAAGAAATTCAGGGCTGCTTTGCCGCTCATGATCACTGACAATGATCCAATGACCTTTCAGTCTGCCACAATGGATTCACGATTTACGATTTCCACAAATAAGCAGAGAAAAAAGGCGAATGGAGAATTGGGTTATAGGAAAGAAGCTTATGTGTACAATAATATAGGAGTGTTTACACTGATCCTTACTGAATCAAACGATGACCTTGCAATAACAGGTGAAGTGGTCAATCCAATTGATACCGTCTCAAGAAAAAATAAATATTCCGCTGATTATGTGAAGGACAAACGAAATTTTATTTCGGTCCGCGATGGAAAGAAACCTTCTCTCATGCGTTTCTTCATTCATTTTGAAAAGGACAAAGGAACTTGTAAAGGTGAGGTTCGAGGTGAAGCAAGTTTTGTAAAACCTAATGTGGCGGTCTTCCGTGAGAGTGGTGATCCCTGTGTTCTTGAATTCACATTCACAGGACAAAATGTAAGCATGAAGGAATTGGAAGGCTGTGGAAACTATCGTGACATTAAGTGTTTTTTTGAAGGATCATACACAAGAAAAAAAGAAACCAAGCCTAAGGCTGGACAAAAGAAAAAATAGTTTTCCCATTTTGCTTACCGGGCATCGTGCAATGCAAATGTATTTTATCCGTTATATTGCGGCCCAATTATGTGAATTATACACATTATGAGAGGATGTTTGCCGAGCAAAAGCAATGTTGATCAGACAAATTGAAAGTATGAGTTTTAAAAATTACAAAGTCCCTTATCATACTGAAGAACGTTATGCAAAGAAGGTCGCTTATTTTTCGATGGAGTTTGCAGTTCATCAACCTTTAAAAATTTACAGCGGAGGCCTTGGTTTTCTATCGGGCTCTCATTTGAGAAGCGCCTACGAATTGAGGCAGAATATGATTGGTGTGGGAATTCTTTGGAAGTATGGATATTATGATCAGTCCCGAAACCAGGATCAAACCCTCCAGGTAACCTGGATGGAAAAACATTATAGCTTTCTTGAAGATACCGGGATCAAATTTCAGATTGACATACACGATCATCCGGTTTGGGTGAAGGCCTTTTATCTGAATCCTGAAACCTTTAAATGCCCTCCGCTATTTCTTCTCAGCACCGACTTGCCAGAGAATGATTACGTTTCTCAAACAATTACCCATCGCTTATATGATGCCAACGTAGCAACGAAGGTGGCTCAATTTATTTTACTGGGTGTGGGTGGTGCCAAGCTGATTGATGAATTAAATTTTCGTCCTGACTTATATCATTTAAATGAAGCACATGCAATCAGCGCAAGTTTTTACCTGTTACAAAAATTCAATAAAGATATTAACGAAGTAAAGAAGCGACTTGTTTTTACAACTCACACGCCTGAGGAAGCAGGGAATGAGAAACATGATATCTATCTCTGCCACAAAATGAGTTACTTCTGCGGATTGAGTGTTGAAGAAGTTCGGAAATTTACTGGTATTGAAGACGACCAATTCAATCACTCCCTTGTTGCCCTCCGGTTTGCAAAACTTGCGAATGCAGTTTCAAAACTGCATGGCGATGTTTCAAGAAAAATGTGGGGCAAGTACACAAATATTTGTCGCATCATTTCAATTACAAATGCTCAAAATTTTCATTACTGGGCAGATAAGCAACTCTACCGGTTCATGGAAGAGGCCAATGATCATTATTGGGATGACCGAAAAAAATATTTGAAGAGAAGGGCTTTTGAAATTGTTGCAGATCAAACCGGGAAGTTGTATGATCCAAACGTGTTTACCATAGTATGGGCAAGGAGATTTGCTGGATATAAACGCGCTGACCTGATCACCCGGAATAAGGAAAGGTTTGAAAAACTTCTAAGCAGTATTACTCATCCGGTGCAAATAATTTGGGCAGGCAAGCCATATCCCATGGACTATCCTGCTATCAATGATTTTAATAACCTGGTTCACCTGAGTAAAAACTATAAGAACATTGCAGTTCTTGTTGGTTATGAATTAGGTTTATCAAAGAGATTGAAACAGGCCGCAGACTGCTGGCTTAACAATCCAAGGGTTCCTCGGGAAGCTTCGGGAACAAGTGGAATGACAGCCGCTATGAACGGGGCTGTAAATTTTTCTACGGATGATGGCTGGATCCCGGAATTCGCACATCACGGAAATAATTCCTTTGTTGTACCCAATGCAGATTATGCAAATATGAATACTCAGGAACAGGATAATTATGATCTTGATAAATTATATGAAATCCTCGAAGGTGAGATCCTGCCTTTATATTATAACAACCATGATACATGGCGCCAGATTGTAAAGAATGGCATGAGGGATGTGCGATTCCAGTTTGACAGCAATCGCATGGCGCATGAATACTACGAGCTACTTTATAAATAATTTTAGATCGTGAGTCGTGAATCGTGAGTCGTGAATCGTGAGTCGTGAGTCGTGAATCGTGAGTTGAAATAACATTCAAACTCTCGAACACTCAAACTTTCCCACAGAGGGTAGCTCCTACGGAGCAAGGATCATCCTAATTATCTCTTCTACCGACAGGTATCCCCTGACGGGGCAAAAAAATCAAAAACCTGTTCACCAAATTTCTATTTCGAAATTTTCTAATTCCCTAATTCCATAGAAGTTGTCATTTCACATATAACCATAGAGGGTCTTTCTGCCCTGGCTCAGACATTCCTATCCCCCTCTCCTTTGGAGAGGGGTTAGGGGTGAGGTCGAAGTCTCAAAATCTCAATCCTCTCTACAAATCAAACATTCAAACATTCAAACTCTCGAACATTCAAACTCTCAAACTTCAGTATTTTTATATCAATGGTGTATTTCCGGAAAGAGCTGCTAAGGCTGATGCAGCCATTCATTATTCTCCACGTTCTTATCTTCCTGGGGATCGTTGGCTATATGGTGATCGAGAAATTCACCTTCCTTGAAGCTTTGTACATGACAACGATCACAGTAACAACGGCCGGATTTGCAGAGGTGAGACCGTTAACTGAAACAGGAAGATTGTTCACCACTTTCTTATTGATCTTTAGTTGGGGCGCGCTCGCATTTGTTCTAACACGCATCACGCAATACATTATCAGTGGCGAGGTAAATAAATTTTTTAAAAACCGAAAGATCATGACAAGCATTGAAAAGATTCGGAACCACGTAGTGATCTGCGGCTTTGGCAGGAATGGCCAGCAGGCAGCTCATACACTTCGGGTGCATGGTCAGCCTTTTGTTGTGATAGAAAACCAGGAAGCATTAATGGAAAAAATGATGGTGGAGGACCACGCCTTACTATTCATAATTGGTGATGGAACTGATGATGAGGTTTTGAAGAGAGCAGGAGTGGAGAGAGCAAGAGCATTGATCACTACTCTTCCTGAAGATGCTGATAATGTCTTTATTGTTCTTTCTGCACGCTCAATGACGCCTAAGATCCAGATCATAAGCAGGGCATCTGGTAACAATTCAATTGTCAAATTAAAAAAAGCTGGTGCTGATAGTGTGATCATGCCCGACAAAATTGGCGGAACACATATGGCCACACTTGTTTCAAAGCCAGACGTCATTGAATTCATTGATTATTTGTCAGGTGAAGAAGGGGAGTCCATAAATATGGAATCGGTAGGTTATGAACAACTTCCAAAAGGAATTCGTGATCGTACTTTAAAAGATATTATGGGTTGGAAGAAAACCGGAGTGAATTGCATAGGCATAAAAACCATCGATGGGAAGTTTGTAATTAACCCACCGGAAGAAGTTCTTATTTCTGCAGGAATGAAGGTAATTGTGCTTGGAACGAGGCAACAGATCGAGGAAATGAAAGGAAACATTTTCGAATAAGCCTCATCATAATATTTCACCAGTTTCCAGGTCCAGTTTATAAGGCCTAAGAATATTTCGGTACGAAACCTCACCTCGTCCGCCATAAGTCCTTCCTGTGTAAGGATCATATCCTTGAGAATTAGGTTGAAGTCTGCTTAATTCTTTTGATCCCATAAAATAAAATCCATTTTGAACTCTTACAAGTGGATAATAATTATCACCGGATCTTATAAATAAATATTTGCCATCAGAGTAACCCCAGATATTCCTGCTAGGGATGAAGTTGTTATTTGCATCAGGCAGATAAATAATATCCGTGAGTTTATTTTTCTTTAATTCATAGGTTCGGTAGGATGGACTATTCTCCAGAAATTCTTTGAATGTTTGATAAACGCCTTTTACCACAACTGGTTCAGTCAGTATTTTCTTATCCCATCTACTTTCATAATATCCACGAATGTCCAGCTGAGTTAACTTTTTTTTACTGGTTGCAATGGTTTCAGGATTGATTATAGCAAGTTTTTTTATAGAGTTTAGAATAATATCTTCCAGGTAAACTCTTGCGAACTCATTAATATTTAGAAATGCTGTGGCAATTGTATCAAAACGATATGCTGCGAAATATGTATCATCCCTGTTTAGGTAAACATCGAAAATTGCTGTGAATTCAGTTTTTGTAAGACGAATTTCGCCTGGTCGGTTATCCTGTATTTTGTCATCTTCATCTTCATCCACCAGAACTTCTTTCAACCAGAATTTTCTTACTGCCAATATCGCATTCCATTCGCCTGCTCCCTGGCTTGTGGTGGAATTCTCAGCGAGAAAACTCTGAAGACCTTCCTTCAATCCATGTGCAATTCCAAATTTTTGTTTTTTTATTTCGATCATTCTTTTTCTAAACCCAATTGAAAAACTATCAGCCCGCATATCCATAACCTGGATTCTATTAATGCTGGGTAGGTACAATTTGGCAGGAGCCTTTTTGTTCAGGTTAATCAATCTCTCGTCAAAGGAGGTTGGGTCAAATACCCTGTCCTGGTCAATTTTACTAGGAGTTTGAGCCTCACTTAATATCGAGGTTGCCATGATGGCAGAAAGCAGAAAAGTCAGTTTGGAGATCATACCATAAAAATAAATATCAATTGTTTGATATAGAATGTATTTAGCTAAGTATGTGCATCCTAAAAGTTTATGCCTTATATTGCAGGCCCAAAATAAAATTTATTGAATTCCGTTAATGTTTTACCCTAAGTGGCCTCGGTCACTACGAAGACCCCTAAATCCAGTCAAATGAAGAACCGATTCAGTCTATTTGTTTTAGTTGTGGAGATTGTGGCGATTGTAGTACTGCATTCATACAAGCCATCTCCCATTCCCCCAAGTTTGACCACTCAAAAGCCTTCCCCAAAAACAGATCTGGCAGCCGAAGTTCGAGAGTCTTCTGTATTGATTTCCAGTATACATAACTAGAGCTTCATGAAGTGGCGGTGTATAGTATTTTTTTACACCGAAGTTTTCCACAACCATGCTTTCCCGAATTTTCTATGCGCAAAATTTGGCGTAGGTTTGCATGACCTTCTGGAGCTTCTTCCATTAAGAATCCGCAGGTCAAAGGAAGAATTTTATAATCTATTATTTAAAGTGCATTAAAAACCGGTCTGGTACCTGGTAATTTGAAGGTTATCAACCAGTCAGGAATAATATAAAAACTATTAACCATAGGTTATGGCCAAGTATATTTTTGTTACAGGTGGTGTTACTTCCTCGTTAGGGAAGGGCATAATTGCCGCCTCCCTTGCAAAATTGTTGCAAGCGAGGGGACTGCGTGTAACTATTCAGAAATTCGATCCCTATATCAATGTTGATCCTGGTACTTTGAATCCATATGAACACGGGGAATGTTATGTTACTGAAGACGGAGCTGAAACTGATCTGGACCTTGGCCATTATGAAAGATTTCTTAGCATTTTCACTTCCCAGGCCAATAATGTTACTACCGGAAAGATCTATCAAACAGTAATTAATAAGGAAAGAGAAGGAGCTTACCTGGGCAAGACCGTTCAGGTTGTTCCACATATTACTGATGAGATCAAGAGGCGCATGTTATTGCTTGGTCAGAGCAATGATTATGATATTATAATTACCGAAATCGGTGGTACAGTTGGGGATATAGAATCCTTGCCCTTTATTGAAGCAGTTCGTCAATTGCAATGGGAACTGGAGGATGAAGATGTAATGGTTGTGCATTTAACACTGATCCCTTACCTGAGAGCAGCTAAAGAATTGAAAACAAAACCTACCCAGCATAGTGTAAAAATGCTCAGCCAGGAAGGCGTGCATCCTGATGTAATAGTTTGTCGGACTGAGGAACCTCTTTCAATTGAATTGAGGCGAAAAGTTGCGCTCTTCTGCAATGTCAAACAGGAAGCAGTTATTGAAGCCGCTGATGCTCCAACGATTTATGAAGTGCCCCTGGCAATGATGAGAGAAAAACTAGACATTATCTGTCTCAAAAAACTAAACATTACTTCATACCATGAACCCGACCTCACCAAGTGGAAAGAGTTTCTGGATAAATTGAAATACCCCAAGAACAAAGTGACAATTGGATTGATTGGTAAATACATTGAGTTACAGGATGCATATAAATCAATTCTCGAGGCATTTATTCATGCAGGTGCTTTGAATGAATGCAAGGTCCAGGTGGTAAACGTCCACAGTGAATTTATTACTCATGAGAATGTGGCTGAAAAACTCTGTAACCTGGATGGATTGCTGGTCGCACCCGGGTTTGGTCATCGCGGAGTGGAAGGGAAAATATTAGCGGTCAAATACGCCAGGGAACATTATCTGCCTTTTTTCGGCATTTGTTTGGGAATGCAAATGGCAGTCATCGAATTTGCCCGAAATGTACTGGGACTGCAGGATGCACACTCTACTGAAATGAATTCCGAAACTTCGCAGCCAGTAATCGATCTGATGGAAGAGCAGAAAAAGATAACGGTCAAAGGTGGAACGATGCGACTTGGATCCTATCCTTGTGAAATCAGACAGGGAAGTCTGGCTGAAACTATTTATCAATCGAATAGTATTACAGAACGACATAGGCATCGTTGGGAATTTAATAATCAATTCCTGGAGCTATTTGAAAAGGGCGGAATGATTCCAAGTGGAAAAAATCCAGATACCAATCTTGTTGAAATCGTTGAATTACCAAATCACCCTTTCTTTATCGGTGTTCAGTATCATCCTGAATTGAAAAGCACGGTAGAAAATCCGGCACCACTCTTTGTTGGTTTCATTAAGGCTGCAAAGGAATTTACAGAAAGAAAAAATTCTGTAAGAAATCCTTTACTTCAGAGTGAGATGATTTAAGTCGTGAATCGTGAGTCGTGAGTCGTGAGGAACAATAGTCATCCATCAACTCGAAACTCTAAACCCGAAACCCGCACCTGAATCCCCTATCTTTGCGCCTTCAAAAAGTTACGAATGGGCATGGATCGCAACACGGTCATTGGTTTTGTGCTGTTGGCCGTTTTATTATTTCTCTATTTATTTCTCTCTACTAAAGGAAGCCAGGATGCTGAGGTCGCGAGAAAAACGAGGGAAGACTCAATAGCCAGAGTTCAGGCAGCCAGGAAGCAAGACTCAGTCCGAAATGTTTTTGATACCGTCAAAACAATCACTCCCGATTCATCGTTACAGGGTTTTAAGCGCGCCGCTTTTGGGCAGGAGCAGTTAACTGCGGTTGAAAGCAACCTAATGACCATCATGTTCACAAATCATGGAGGTCAACCAAAATCAATCATACTTAAAAAGTTTAAGTCCTCGCGTACCAATAAGCAGGTTACTTTGTTGAACACTGATTTCGATAAGATCAGTTATACCATCAATACTGAGACTAATGCGTCATCTGAAAGTTCGAATTTTTATTTCCAGGCTGCAACTGTCCAAAGAAATGCAGACAGCAGTCAGGTTGTGACTTTCGTGCTTCAGGGAGGTGACAACAAAACAATCACGCATCAATACATCGTTCGTCCCAATTCTTACCTGATTGATCTCAATATTCAGCTTGGCGGTGCCGACAGGCTACTTACTCAAGGCAATTTGAACCTTCGGTGGCAGAATCAGCCAATGGGACAGGAAAAGGATATTGTTTATGAACGCCAGCAATCGCAAATCGGCTTTTATGAAGATGGAGATTTTGATTACATGTTCAGTAAGGATGTGCGAAAGTTTGACAAACCTGTGCACTGGGTAAGTGTGAAGCAACAGTTTTTTAATTCGTCCATTATTTCAAAAAATGCTTTTAGTGGTGGCCAGGTTGAATGGACTCATGAACCCTCCGGTGATTCTTCTGAAATTGTAACAAAAGCAACTACTAATCTTCAGATGAAGATCACGCCTGCGAATTCTGCAACCATCCCTTTGCAGTTATACTACGGCCCGAATGATTATAAGATATTAAAGGAAACTGCTCCGGATCTTGATAAGATGGTAAACCTTGGTCAGGGCTTTTACACCTTTGTGCGGCCGATCAATAAGTTTATTGTAATGCCCGTTTTTGATTTCTTCAAGAGGTTTATCGGAAGTTATGGACTTGTAATTGCTTTGCTTACCATCTTCATAAGATTACTGACATCTCCATTGGTGTATACCAGTTATCTGAGCGGAGCAAAGATGAAAGCTTTGCGTCCTGAAATCGATAAACTAAAGCAGAGGCTTAATAACGATCAGCAACAGATCGGTATGGAGCAGATGAAGCTATTCCGGGAAGCAGGTGTTAATCCTTTAGGGGGTTGTATTCCAGCCTTATTGCAAATCCCGATCTTCTTTGCTTTATATAGCTTTTTCAACTCGGCTATTGATCTCAGGGGACAAAGCTTCCTGTGGGCAAATGATCTTTCTGCCTATGATGTCATTCTGAACTTCGGTTTCAAAATCCCTCTGCTTGGAAGCCATTTAAGTTTGTTTACACTAATGGCCGTAATCACCAGCTTTCTGATTTCAATTTATAATATGAACATGACTCCTGACCAGAGCAATCCGGCCCTGAAGTACATGCCATATATTTTTCCATTTGTACTACTCTTTATATTTAATAGTCTTCCTTCTGCACTTACCTGGTACTACACGGTTTCAAACGTGATCACACTGGCATTGCAGTTCGTTATCCAGAACTACATTATAGATCACGATAAGATCCTGGCAAGGATAGATGAGAATCGAAAGAAACCGAAGACCAAGTCCAAATGGCAGCAACGGTTCGAGCAGATGCAGGAAGCGCAGAAAAAAACGCAACAGGCGGCGCAGCAACAAAAGCCTACAAAGAAAAAATAGCGAATTGTTAAAAAGCCCATAGGAAGGTCAAAGGATTAGCATCTCTTTTTATACTTTTAGACAACGTATCAGTCAAACCTCCAGTCTTTTTTGCAGATATAATCTGATTTACCATGACAATCCAAAAAGCGACCTTATTTCTTGCATTCCTGGCCTTTTCAGCCCTGTCACTTAGGGCTCAGAAAAAGGTATCAGAAATGATGCTGATCTATGATGCAGAGATCACAACAGGGTCGAAGGATCCCAAGATGGCGGATGCATTTGATGGCGCAACCACTACTATATTCATCAAGGGAACCTTAAGCAGGTCAGAAATGGTAAGTGCCTTATTTACCTCCACAACCATCCATGATTCAAAAACCGGGAATGCAGTGGTATTGCGTGAAGTGAGCGGACAAAAATTATTAATCAGGTTGACTGCTGAAAACTGGATGGATAAGAACAAACGATATCAGGGAATCAGTTTCACTGATACTGAGGAAACGAAGGTGATAGCAGGCTATAAATGTATAAAAGCGATTGCTAAGACAGCAGATGGTTCTGGCTTTTCTGTGTATTACACAAAGGAGATAATTCCTGAGAATAAGGATTACGAATATCAATTCAGGTCCTTAAATGGGCTTCCACTTGAATATGAAATGAACCAAGGAGGTTTGAAGATCAAGTATACCGTATCTCAGATCAATCTAAATCCCGTTCCAGCCTCAAAATTTGATATTCCAAAAAGTGGTTATAGGGAATTGACCTACGATGAAAGTAAGAAAACGAAATTGTAGAAGGTTATTTACCTAGTTTGATCTTTATATCAACCAAATTCAGGCTGCTCTTGCTGGAAGTCTTAGAAGCCAGGTTTACTCTGTATTTGTAAGGCAGAATATATGTATTGTTTCCTTTTGAATAGGTAACAATTGAGTTATAGAAAACAACATCCTTCTTTTTCTGAGAACTTAGCAATTGACTGCCTGAATAAGAGGGTCCCACCTTAAGAGTGAAGCCACCAGCAGTACGAACAGGAGTAAACTCCTTGTTAAAGCTGAGTCCGTTCTTATTTTTATCGCCACCGCCGCCCTTGCTTGCAAATGTTAAAAAAGCAGTAGCAGTCAGCGCAAGGCATAAGCCCGCTTTACGAAGAAAGCCACCTGATATGTAATGAGATTTTGACATTAAGTAATAAAGATATAGAAATATTCTGTGAAAATTAAACCCGTTCATCCAAAAGATTAGTATTTGTTTAACGACAGACTTGCCAATTTGTTACATGGACAGAAAAATATTTTTTGATTATCAACAATGTTGATAATACAAGGGTCAAAAAAAATTGATAATCTGTAGTCTATGTCTTAATTTTCGATAACCTATAATGCATGAGTTCAAACCAATCCCGCCAAAACCGTGAGGAAATTAGAGAGCTACTTAGGCAGTACCAGAATTTGAAAGCAGGCCGCACCAATTCTTTCCTGGATGAAGAGGCATTTGAAAAGGTAATTGATTACTATGATGATCTTGAAGACTTTGGTCGCGCTATTGAGGCCGCTGAAATGGGAATTCAGCAATATCCATTTTCATCAGTCTTACTCATAAAAAAAGCAGATCTCTTTATTGCTTCCCGACGCTATTCAGAAGCCTTGGCAATTCTTGCTCAGGCCGAAGTTCTTGACAGCAGCGATATCCATCTATATATTCTGAAAACCGACGCGTATCTCGCCCTGGATCAGCAGGAAAAGGCTGTTTCCCTTCTTGAAAATGCCCTTGAGCGCTTTGAAGGCGATGAACGCATTGAGCTATTATTTGAGCTGGCTGATGTGTACGATGATTACGAAGAATTTGATAAGCTATTTGATTGCCTGAAGTTGATTCTGGAGCAAGATCCCACCAATGAGGAAGCATTGTACAAAATTTGTTTCTGGACCGATTTCACTGGTCGCAACGAGGAAAGCATCAAGCTACACCAGCAAATAATTGATGAATATCCCTATTGTGAACTGGCCTGGTTCAACCTGGGAGCAGCATTACAGGGCCTTAAGTTATATGAGAAGGCTGTTGATGCTTACCAATACGCCATTGCTATCGATGAAAAATTTGATTATGCATACCGGAATATTGGAGATGCGTTTATCCGTCTTAGAAAATATAAGGATGCAATTGAAGTGCTTGAAAAAGTGGTTGAACTTTCAAGGCCAGAGGATGTTATTTATGAAGCGATAGGTCATTGTTATGACAGACTGCATAATTATGCGCAAGCCAGATTTTATTACAGAAAAGCATCACACCTTAATCCCGAAGACAGTAAACTTTACTATAAAATAGCTTGTACCTATATCAATGAAGGGCAGTGGGTACAGGGCGTTAAGCACCTGGAAACTGCATTGAATCTCCATCCAACTCAACCTGAGTACAACCTTGCTATGGGAGAATGCAAGATGCAACTTAACGATATCAGGCAGGCCATCCATTACTTCAGTAATGTGGTAAGGATGCGCCCCAAGAATATTTCGAGTTGGGAAGCATTGATCCGTTGTCTTTTCGCAGCAGGATATTTTGAAGAAGCATTGGAACAGGTGGAAGCAGCATTGCGAATCACAGAGGGCAAGCCAATTTTCCTTTTTTACCTGAGCGCAGTTTATTTCTCCCTGGGTAAATCCAAGGAAGCAATGCTTCATTTAGAAAAAGCCCTGAGTAAAGCGCCTAAACTTGTAAAGAAATTTATTGAGTTGAACCCATCCATACTCCAGAATCAGCAGGTGGTTGATATAATCGCCAGGTACAAACGAAATAAGCTATTGTGATTTGTGTTTGGTTGAGGAAATTCATTCACTCGTGCAATTTTCGGGTGGGGAATCGTAAATCGTGAGTCGTGAGTGAAGATCCCACGCTAGGTGCAGAGGGAGCAAAGAACAGAAGTCGCTTGATCTTTGCGCCTTGATAAAATTTGCGTCTTTGCGTGAAACTGTTCGAATCATGAATTTCAAATCCTCAAACACTCGAACTTTCAAACTCAATTCTGCTATAGGTATTTAATACTTTGTTTCCCTATTTTTGCCGCGCTCAATCTAAAGGTGATTGTCATGTCATACCAGAACGATGCAGTTTATAAAACAAGCACAATGAATTTCAATCTTTCCCAGATTCCTGAACGTATTTTGAAGCCGCGGGCAAGTGGATTAACGATGGTCATGGATAAAGGGCTGAGTATTGATGAAGCAAGAAACTTTCTCAGTGTGGCTCATCCTCATGTGGATATAGTGAAATTGGGCTTTGGAACCTCCTTTGTTACCCCCAACCTAGAAGAAAAAATTGCTGTTTATCGTTCCTTTGACATACCGGTATATTTTGGCGGAACCCTGTTTGAAGCCTTCCTTGTCAGGAACCAGTTTCAGGATTACATAGCAGTCTGCAAACAATATGATATCAAATACATGGAGGTTAGTGATGGGTCAGTGAACATTCCTCACGCAGAAAAATGTGGTTACATAGAAAAGCTTACAAAATACGGGACTGTGCTAAGCGAGGTAGGAAGCAAGGATGCAGCCCATATTATTCCACCTTACAAATGGATTGAACTGATGCGGGCCGAATTGAGCGCAGGCTCTACCTATGTTATTGCGGAGGCCCGCGAGTCTGGAAATGTTGGTATATACCGCGGAAGTGGTGAAGTAAGGGAAGGACTTGTTCAGGAAATTCTGACGCAGATCCCGGCCGAGAAGATCCTCTGGGAAGCCCCTCAAAAATCACAGCAACTTTATTTCATTGAACTTATAGGATGCAATGTTAACCTTGGAAATATTGCTCCAACTGAAGTACTACCGCTTGAAGCAATGAGAATAGGACTTCGTGGAGATACCTTCCATCTTTTCCTGAATAAAGAAGCGAACGAATGAGGCGCTATGGGTTAATAGGTTATCCTTTGACTCATTCTTTCTCCGAAAAATATTTCGCGGAAAAATTTGCAAAGGAAGGTATTAACGATGCCATTTACCAGAATTTTCAGATCAGCCAAATCTCAGAAATCGCAGGCTTACTTGAAAAATATCCTGATTTACTAGGTTTCAACGTAACAATTCCCCACAAGGAAAACATTCTTCCACTTTTATCTTCTCAATCTTCTGTCGTAAGGGATATTGGAGCATGCAATTGCGTGAGAATTCACGGAAAATCATTGGCGGGACATAATACCGATGTAATTGGATTTGAAAAATCGATCCGAAATTTCCTTAAGGATTTTTCAATTAAAGCGTTGATCCTTGGAACCGGGGGCAGCTCAAAAGCTGTCGCATTTGTGTTGCACAACCTTGGAATCGAATTTATGTTGGTATCGAGAAAGAGTGTTGAAAATGGATTAACCTATGAAGAGCTAAATGAGCAACTCATAAAAGAATATCGACTCATAATTAACACCACTCCTTTGGGGATGTACCCCGTTGAGAAATACCCTGAGATTCCTTACGAATATCTTTCCTCAGCACATTATTTATATGACCTTATTTATAATCCATCAAAAACAGTATTCCTTGCTAAAGGTGAGGTCATGGGTGCGAGAATAAAGAATGGTCATGAAATGCTTGAGATTCAGGCTGAGGAGAGTTGGAGAATATGGAATGAGTAACGAAGTCGGAAGTCCGAAGTCAGAGGTCAGATGGTAGAGAACTGGAGAATATTTTTACGCCTCACGACTCACGCCTCACGACTCACGATTCACCTCGAAATAAAATGATGCTCAAATCTTACTGTCAACTGTAATCTGCCATCTCTCAACCAGATGCTGTTAGCTTTTCTCTTACACTTGATGGCATAGGAACCAGTTTTCGTTTTTCATAATCAAAGCATACCATGGTTGTTTTGGCAGTAGCAACAAGAATTGGATTGTCTGCAGATTTCTTTTCCAGTTTATAATATAGTTCAAATGAAATTTTGGTGAATTCAGTAGCCGTTACTGAAGCTGTGATTGTTTCCCCATAGAATAATTCATTCTTGAATTCTATTGCAACATCACTCATAATCAAACCTATTCCATCTAAGTTGAGTTCTGTATATCCAAACTCTGTGAGGAACTGAACTCTGGCTTCATGGAGCATAGATAGGATTGTATCGTTACCAACATGTCCACCATAATTCAGGTCGGTTATACGAACAGGAATTTCTGTTTTGAAAGAAAACGTATTTGGTAATGCAATCTTGATTCTTGCCATTAACCTGTTTACAATAAAATTAGGGAAGCTTATTGTTCCTTGAGTAATTCTTTAAGTTCCATTATATCAAGGAAATTTCCGGCGGTGGGAATAAAGCTGGGACTGGAAATGATTTTCTTTCTCCAATTATCAAACCTGATCTTCCAGGAAGGATCATTTCCATCATCGCTCATATTAAAAAAATATGCTGCAGCATCTGAGAATTTGCTGGAGATTTTTACCAATTGTCCATTAGGAGCGGTTACTGTAAAATAATCCGGAGCCTGGATGTAAGTATTAACAGTAGATGGGGCGCTGTTTACAAGTTCTTCATTATTGTTGGTCTGAACAGCTCGCGATTGACCTGCTGATTCAACTAATGCATGCCTGATAGGTGTAGGGTTTGATCCTCTTGAAGCAATTAATTTTCTGGGCGATACGCCCCGGCTTTTAGTCATTGAAGCGATCATTGGTCGGTTTATTACTGTATCAGAACTGATAACATCTTTCTTCTCTGTTACAGATTCTGTGGAAGCTGGAGTTTTTTTCGCAACTGCAGGTATTGAAGATCTATTGAGCAACCAGGTGGTTGAAAAAAAGATCAATGCAGCAATAACGGCAGCAGCTACCAATCTACCCTTATTAAGATTTATGAGAGTTCCTATCTTACTTCTGGGTTCCTGTAATCTGGATTCGATCTCATTCCAGGCAGCGGCAGGTGGTGTAAGTTCTGCAAGGGCTAATTTTTGTACAAAGCTTCTGTTGGTTGATCCATCTAGGTCTGTTGCAATATTATTCCACACGAGGTCAGGTGGTATGATCTCAGCTTGTTGGATTTTATGTATAAAATCGTTGGTCATGGTTAGCGAGTGAATGATTTCCTGTTCTCGTCAAGGTGCTTTTGAACTTTCTTCTGAAGTATAGCCTTTGCTCTGGCTAATTGAGACTTGCTGGTCCCTTCGCTGATCCCAAGCATATTTCCAACTTCTTTGTGAGAATATCCTTCTATCACATACATGTTGAAAACTGTCCGGTAACCAGGTGATAGATCTTGTATCAGTTTAATTATATCCTTTTCTCCAAGATTGTCGAGTGCAGTTATATCAGCATCTTCAATTATGCCTTCTTCCTTTTCTCCAATGCTGTAAAGCGGATTCTTTTTTCTGAAATGCTCTATCGAGGTATTTACAAACACTCTCCTTATCCAGCCTTCAAAAGAACCTTCTGCCCTGAATTTTTCCAGGTTTCTGAAAACCTTTATAAATCCTTCCTGAAGCAGATCCTGCGCATCTTCAGCATTCCCCGCATATCGCATGCAGACTGCATACATCTTCGGGGCGAACCTGTTGTATAACTCCTCTTGCATAGCCCGATTTCCTGCAATCGATTCCCTAATTAAGTCGGGTTCAGGAGTATTATAGTTGCTTTTCAGACTCAAATTCGATGAGTTATAATTGATTTTGCAAAAATGAAACCAGCTGGTCAGCTGCCTTTCTCCTATGACTGAACAAATTCTTTTCGATTAAATCCATTTCTGCCAATGTTTTTTCGGAACCATCCGGAATAAATATAGGATCGTACCCAAATCCTTTCAAACCTTTCTGATGCGGAATGATCCTTCCATCGCAAATTCCTTCAAAGTAATAGTTTTCATTCTTCCAAATGAGGGATATGATCGTCCTGAACCTCGCTTTCATATTAGTTTCCCCACTTAGCTTATTTAATAACTTATCAATGTTACTTTGAAAATCCCTGACATCTCCGGCATACCTGGCGCTTTTCACACCCGGTTCACCATTCAACGCTTCCACTTCAAGGCCAGTATCCTCGCTAAAACAATTCTGACCGGACAACCTGTGTATTGTGGATGATTTTTCAAGAGCATTTTCCTCAAGGCTTTCATGCGGTTCAGGGATGTCAATATCAAACCCTGCTTCCTTCATTGTCCGAATTTTCAACTTATTACCAACAGCGATCTGCATTTCTTCAACCTTATGTTGGTTATTAGTGGCAAAAATCAATTCCATTATAGATCGAAAAGTTTTTGAAGCGAAACCCACAATTTACTTTTAAGAAGTTTTCCTTCCTGTCCTTCCTGGTTCAATTGCTTTGGCGAAGGTGCATATAAAAAAATACATCCATCATGCTCCTGCGGTTTGAATTGTGGAAAATTCAGAGGCATTTGCAAATCCGAAGGCGTAGTCCCAAGCAAAAGCACAATCTTAGATTTTAGCGATTCTTTAATTGTTTGGATAGATATATTCTGATGACCCAGGTTCACAACTGCCACATCTCCTAGAGTCATACTGCAGGCTTTCAGCATTTTTTCCAGCCACTCAAGATCAGCATCATCCAAAAACCCCGGTTCACCATTCTTAACTATAATCCCAATTTTTTTAAGGTTCCCACCCAGAAATTTAATTCCCTGAACTTGGGGAATTGGTATCATTTCCTTTTCCTGTTGGTAGTTAGCTTCAGGTTGAATTAATGTTGACCGGTAGAGGTCTGCAAGTATATGATTGGGTAGTTTAAGTTTTTGAAGGCTCATTATCAATATTTAGAGGTCCAGTTTATGCCAGAATTAAGACTAACATTTGTTAGGGATTTTGCCAGACCGTTTTGTCGGCCAATTGATTAATTGTTTCTTTGCACCAAAAATAGAACAGTTATGGTTGCATCGCCGGAGATTCGTGTTACAAAGGTGGAACAGAGCAGACTGACAGATCTTCCCCTTGAAAACCTGCCTTTTGGAAAGTACTTCACCGACCATATGCTGGAAGCAGACTATGAGAATGGAGAATGGAAGAATGTTGAGATAAAGCCTTATCAACCATTACTTTTAAATCCTTCTGTTGCTGCTCTCCATTATGGGCAGGCAATTTTTGAAGGCATTAAAGCCTATAAGCACAAGGATGGCAATGCATACATTTTTCGCCCCCTGGATAATTACAGGAGATTCAACATATCTGCGGAAAGAATGCAGATGCCCCTGATACCAGAAGAGATCTTTGTGGAAGGAATGCGGAAGCTTATTGAACTGGATAAGAAATGGATCCCGGAAAAGGAAGATCATAGTCTTTACATACGCCCATTTATGTTCTCTTCAGATGAGATGATTGGGGTTCGTCCTTCTGACAACTACAAATTCGTTATCATTCTTTGTCCCACGGGGCCATATTATGCTGCTCCCATGAGGATATATGTAGAAGAGCAATATACCAGGGCAGCCGCTGGAGGGATAGGATATGCAAAGGCGGCGGGTAATTATGGCGGGAGCATGCTGGCTACAGCTGTGGCTAAAACAAAGGGGTATGACCAGGTCCTATGGACCGATGCTTTTGAGCATAAATATGTTCAGGAAATTGGTACCATGAATGTTTTTTTCACCATCGGTAAGAAGGCACTTACTCCTGATCTATCACAGGGAACTATCCTTGAAGGTGTTACCCGGGATAGCGTCATCACAATTCTAAAGGATATGGGTTATACCGTTGAGGAACGACCAATTAATATAGATGAGATCCTGTAGAGGCTTACGAGAGGGGAGAACTTCAGGAAGTATTTGGAACCGGAACCGCCGCCACAGTTACCATGATCAAGGAACTTAGGTATAAGGATTTTGTCATGCAATTTGACACAGCCAGCTGGAAAACATCGCCAGAAGTAAAAAGAAGATTAAATGCCATCAGGGAAGGAAGGGAAACAGATAAATACGGGTGGCTTTACAAGGTATAAATGAGAAAAGGGTTCCGGAAGCGAGCAGTATCGGGCAAATTGTGATTTGTTTTTAGAAATTTCCCGGGAATTGGACGTTGAGATTTGGATTTTACCAGTGGTGCCGTTACCTTTGCCGTCCCAAAATTAAAAGGTCAGAATGCCTACAATTCAGCAATTAGTACGTAAAGGAAGGGAAATTATCAGGGCTAAAAGTAAGAGTCGTGCCCTTAGATGCCTGTCCTCAGCGCCGTGGAGTTTGTACCCGTGTGTATACCACCACCCCTAAAAAGCCAAACTCGGCTTTCGTAAAGTGGCCAAGGTTGCGTTTGACAAATAAGAGTGGAGGTGATCGCTTATATTCCGGGTGAGGGTCATAATCTGCAGGAACACTCAATCGTACTGATCCGAGGCGGTCGTGTAAAAGATTTGCCAGGTGTTCGTTACCATATCGTACGCGGAAGTCTGGATACTGCGGGTGTAAAGGATAGGAAGAAGAGCAGGTCCAAATACGGAACTAAAAAGAGATAAAAAGAAATAATCATTATACGTTCTAATAATTAATCATGAGGAAATCACAAGCCAAAAAATTACCCTTAGCGCCGGATGCCAGGTATAATGATATCCAGGTAACCCGTTTTGTGAATAACCTTATGTGGCAGGGTAAGAAAAATACAGCTTATAACATTTTTTATGATGCCATTGACAGCATCTGCAAACAAACCGGAGAAAATGGTTATGACATCTGGAGAAGAGCCTTATCAAATGTAACTCCAGCAGTTGAAGTTCGCAGCCGTAGAATCGGTGGTGCAACCTTCCAGATCCCTGCAGAAGTTCGCGCAGACAGGAAAATTTCCCTTAGCATGAAATGGCTCATCCGTTTTAGCCGCGAAAGAAACGGACGTAGCATGGCAGAAAAACTTGCCGGCGAAATCCTTGCAGCAAGCAAGGGTGAAGGCGGTGCATTCAAGAAAAAAGAAGACACACACCGTATGGCAGAAGCCAATAAGGCATTTGCTCACTTCAGGGTATAGTCTTAAAGCATATTGATAAAATCCCATCGCGCTGGCGTGATGGGATTTTTGTTTTACAGAGGTTAATTTTCTTTCAGTTAATGCAAACTGGCCTATTTTCCAACGGGAAAAAAGTTTACCTTTGCGCACCGTTTTCCAACAGTCGGCAATTGATGATCAGGGATATTAGGTACAAGTGAATAACGATTAAGAATCCGGAGAATAATACCAACAAAATTTTCAACAAGAATACAAATGGCAGACTTACGATTTCAGAGAAACTTTGGTATTGCTGCTCACATCGATGCGGGCAAGACCACATGTACAGAGCGTATCCTGTATTATACCGGCATGTCGCATAAAATTGGCGAGGTGCATGATGGTGCAACAACTACAGACTGGATGGAACAAGAAAAGGAAAGAGGTATTACCATTACTTCGGCTGCGGTTACCTGTTTCTGGAACTTTCCAACCAATCAGGGAAAATCTATTCCAGATACTAAGAAATTTAAGTTCAATATCATTGATACTCCAGGTCACGTTGATTTTACTGTTGAAGTAGAGCGTTCCATGCGTGTACTTGATGGGCTGGTTGCATTGTTCTCTGCTGTTGATGGCGTAGAGCCTCAGTCAGAAACAGTTTGGCGTCAGGCTAACAGGTATAATGTTCCCCGTTTGGGTTTCGTAAATAAAATGGATCGTGCAGGTGCGGATTTCCTGAATGTTGTGAAGCAGGTGCGTGAAATGCTTGGAGCTAAATCAGTTCCTCTCCAATTGCCAATAGGAGCAGAAGACCAGTTCAGAGGTATTGTTGACCTGATTCAGATGAAAGGAATTATCTGGGAAGAAGGAACCCAGGGCATGACTTATGAGGAAGTAGAGATCCCTGCAGATTTGCAGGAAGAAGCAGAATACTGGAGAGCTCAATTTATTGAAGCAGTAGCTGAATACGATGATAAATTGATGGAGAAATTCTTTGATGATCCTGCTACTATCACTGAAGACGAAGTTCACAATGCAGTTCGCAGGGCAACAATTGATATGAGTATTGTTCCGATGCTTTGCGGATCAGCATTTAAAAATAAGGGTGTTCAAACCATGCTGGATTGTGTGGTTCGATACCTTCCTAGCCCAGTGGATATCGAGGCTATCAAAGGCCTGGATCCCGATACAGGAGAAGAAATTTCTCGTAAGCCAGATGCAAAAGAACCTTTCTCTGCCCTTGCATTCAAGATCATGACCGATCCATTCGTTGGTCGACTTGCATTCTTCCGTTGCTATAGCGGTCATTTGGATGCGGGTTCATATGTATTGAATGTAAGGAGTGGAAAGAATGAACGTATCAGCCGAATCATGCAGATGCATGCCAACAAACAAAATCCAATTGATTTTATTGAGGCAGGTGATATTGGAGCAGCGGTTGGATTTAAAGAAATAAAAACAGGAGATACTCTTTGCGATGAGAAGCATCCGATCGTTTTGGAGAACATGTTTATTCCAGAACCTGTTATCTCACTTGCGATTGAACCTAAAGCGCAGGCTGATGTAGACAAGATGGGGATTGCTATTTCAAAATTGATTGAAGAAGATCCTACACTCAGGGTGAAAACTGATGAGGATACTGGACAGACAATTCTCAGTGGAATGGGTGAATTGCATCTTGAGATCATTGTTGATCGTATGCGCCGCGAATTTAAGGTAGAAGTTAACCAGGGTGCGCCACAGGTTGCATACAAAGAAGCATTTACTCAAAATATTGAGCATCGCGAAGTTTTGAAGAAACAAACCGGTGGTCGTGGTAAGTTCGCCGATATTATATTTGAAATTGGACCTGCGGATAAGGAATGGCTGGCAGAAAATCCAGGAAAACACTTCCAGTTCATCAATGATATATTCGGCGGATCAATTCCAAGAGAATATGTTCCAGCTATCCAGAAAGGATTTGAAACCTCAATGGTAAATGGAGTTTTGGCGAATTATCCGATCGAGCATATGAAGGTTCGTGTATTTGATGGCAGCTATCACGATGTGGATTCTGATTCAATGTCATTCGAACTTTGTGCAAAGGGTGGTTTCCGTGAAGCTGGAAGAAAAGCCAAGCCGGTTTTGCTTGAGCCAATCATGAAGATTGAAGTAGTTACACCTGATCAGTACATGGGAGATGTGACTGGTGACTTGAACCGCAGACGTGGAATCCTTGAAGGAATGGACACCAAGGGAAATGCTCAGGTGATCAAAGCAAAAGTTCCATTGAGTGAAATGTTTGGATATGTAACGCAATTGCGTTCGCTTTCATCCGGACGTGCTACTTCAACCATGGAGTTCTCTCACTATGCTCCTGCACCTTCCGGCGTTGCTGAAGAAGTGATCGCAAAGGTGAAGGGTAAAGGCGTGAACGCTTAATTAAGATGGATTCATTCTATATATGAAACCCGCTCTTGCAGCGGGTTTTTTCTTGTGGTCTATCTCAGAACCCTGAACCAATTAAAAATTCTTCTCTCCGAATTCTCTTTTCACTCTTTTTCTCTGCGTTATTTTTTTATTACCGCAGAGAAATGGAGGCACTAGAGTTAACGCGGAGATATGTTTAGATCCTGCCCTGGCGAAACTTTGCGAGTCCTGAGCGGAGTCGAAGGGGCGTCCTTCCGGTTAAACTTGACCATTCACACAAAAACGACTTCAATCCATTATTTTCACTTTCAAATTTTATCCGATGCTTTCAAAAGGAAGATTATTAATTCTGATCCTTCTGCTTTCTCAATTTTCATTTGCACAAAGCAGTAAGGAATGGGAATGGACCAGGGATGGAAAAAGCTTTACAGTAAATGAAGAAGGTGAAATTGTAAAATACACACTGCCTTCTTTTGAACGAACTGTTTTGGTTTCGAAAGATCGTCTTATCCCAGCCGGGTCAAGCCGACCACTTGGAATTGAATCTTACTTCTTTTCTTCAGATGATCAGAAATTATTGATTTTTAATAATACCAAAAGAGTTTGGAGATTGAATACAAAGGGTGACTACTGGCTGATCGATCTTAAGAATCGGTCACTAAAAAAAATTGGGAAGAACCGTCCTTCCTCTTCTTTGATGTTCGCTAAATTTTCTCCTGATGGTTCAAAAGTCGCATATGTGAGCGAATACAATCTCTATGTTGAGGATCTCATCTCTGGTAAAGAGAAACAGCTTACAACCAACGGGAACAGGAAATTCATAAATGGAACCTTCGATTGGGTTTATGAAGAAGAATTTTTCTGCAGGGATGGATTTCGCTGGAGTTCAGACAGTCGTCAGTTAGCTTATTGGCAGATCGATGCAGGAAAGACAAAGGACTATATCATGATCAATCATACAGATTCGATCTATCCTGCGATTCAACCAGTAGAATATCCCGTAGTAGGCGAACCACCATCACCATTCAGAATTGGAGTTGTGGATGTGAATACTGCTCAAACAAAATGGATGAATATTCCTGGCGATCCGGTTTTGGGAACTTATGTTCCCCGAATGGAATGGATCCCCGGAAAAAATGAATTGATCATTCAGCACTTGAACAGGAAACAGAATCAATCAGATCTAATGGTATGCAACACAGCTACCGGACAATCGAAAGTTATTTTTCGTGAAAAGGATTCAGCCTGGATTGATATCACTCCCTCCTGGGATCAGGATTATATCTGGGGTGGATGGGACTGGCTCTCGAATGGAAAAGAATTCTTATGGGCATCGGAGAAAGATGGCTGGCGACATTTATATCGCATTGGGATTGATGGCAAGAATGAAATGCTGGTCACGCAAGGAATTTATGATGTGATGGACATATCGGCCATTGATGAGAAAAACTCTTATGTCTACTTTTTTGCCTCTTTGGAAAACGCAACTCAAAAATATTTGTATCGGACCAGGCTTGATGGAAGTGGAAAAGCAGAGCGGGTTACTCCCCAGAACCAATCTGGAACTCACGATTACAGTTTATCTCCTACTGCTCTTTTTGCTTTTCATTCTTTTTCAAATCACTATACCCCATCTGTTACTGAATGGGTTTCAATTCCTGAACATCGTTCAGTAAATGGAAGAAGTTCCGTGGATGATGCCATTTCAAAGGCTGATAAATCAAAATATCCCATAGAGTTTTTCAAAGTCAAAACAACTGATGGAATTGAAATGGATGCCTGGATGATAAAGCCTGCAAACCTGGATCCAGCCAAAAAATATCCTGTGATATTTTATGTGTACACTGAACCCTGGGGACAGGAAGTGAAAGATCAATTCGGAATTGGCAACAACCATTTTTATTTGGGTAATATGTCAACCGACGGATATTATTATATAGCGATCGATAACAGGGGTACTCCTGTTCCCAAAGGAAGGAATTGGAGAAAGTCAATTCACCGTAAAATTGGTTTGGTCAATATCCGCGACCAGGCAATGGCTGCCCTCGAAATTTTAAAGTGGCCTACTGTAGACTCATCTCGCATTGCAGTCTGGGGACATAGCGGTGGGGGAAATGCAACACTCAACCTCATGTTTCAATATCCCGAGATCTATAAGACTGGTATTGCAATGTCATCTGTAGTGAACCAGCTCACTTACGATAATATCTATCAGGAACGATATATGGGGTTGCCGCAAGAAAATAAAGATGATTTTCTGAAAGGATCTCCACTTACTTACGCAAAAAATCTGAGAGGGAATTTGTTATATGTACATGGCACCGGAGATGATAATGTACATTATAATAATGCAGAAATGCTTATCAATGAATTGGTGAAACACAACAGGCAATTTCAATTCATGCCATATCCAAATCGCACCCATGGAATTACAGAAGGAGCGGGAACAAAACTTCATCTCATGACACTCTATACAAATTATCTTAAGAAATTTTGCCCGCCCGGGGGCAGATAAATGAAGTTTAAATGCATCATTCCTCCCCAAAAATATTGAAGGGAAATATCTTTCAGCTCGATGTGTTGCGGGGACTTGCAGTTTTATTGGTCATGGCATTTCATTTCATAAAGGGTTTCTCTTTTGGTTGGATAGGAGTTGATTTGTTTTTTGTTCTCTCCGGGTTTTTGATCACAGGAAAGCTTGTTGAATCCATAGGTACATCCCGCTATTATATATCTTATTACATAAAACGCGTTTTGCGGATTGTTCCGTTATACTATGGAGTACTCTTTATTTTCTTTATCCTGCTTCCTGTATTCGCGACCTCCTATGTTACTTCTTCCATTCAGGGATTATTGAATGATCAAGTTTACTATTGGACATTCAGTACCAATTTTATTGAGGCCATAAAAGGGTGGCCAACAAATATTACCCTGATTCATTTCTGGTCGCTAGCATGTGAAATGCAATTTTATCTGGTGTGGCCTTTTGTAATACGATGGGTAGTCGTTAAGAAGGAAAGACAGATTATTTTCTTTTTATTAATTCTGCTTGCTTTGTTCTTCCGGCTTTTTATTGCTGAACAGTTGTCACTGCATTTTGTAGGTAAGTATGTATTACTGCCTTCACGTATTGATGCTTTTGCTACCGGGTCGATCTTATACTTCTACATCTCTAATGGTGCAAAGGGAAGATGGCTAGTGATAAGTTCCATTGCTTTGGCAACGCTGGCAGTTGTGTCAACTATTTGCCTTGCATATGGATTGAACTGGCATTACTCTGAAGAACCCGTCCAATTGTTTGGATATACTCTCAATGCATTATTTTGGGGATGCATTGTTGCCCTTACATATTTTTATCTTTCAAACAAAAGCATTCTAGCTAAATGTCTTGTAATTGCAGGAAAATATTCATACGCCATGTATGTGTTTCATCTGCCAGTCTGGGTGTTGTTAAATAAGTATAATGAAGAAAATTTCATAATTGGGCCATCCGCAGTAGCACTCCTTGCTTTCGGGCTGACTTTTGGATTGAGTTATGTGAGCTTTCATTTTTATGAAAAACATTTTTTAATGATGAAACCACGCTGAGGCATGCATAAAATAAAAAAATTTCTGGAACTCTTTCTACTATTACTTGGCGTTTATTTTTTATTGCGGATATGTTTTGTCGGAATTTATTTTAACGTTCGTAACATACCCCTCGCGGAACTTTTTAAAATATTTTATTGGGGCTTCAGGCTTGATTTTGCCGTACTTTTTTTTCTTAACCTTCCTCTCTGGATCTATTTGCTTTTTATAGCAGACCTGGTGAAAAGTGATAGTGCCAACAGAAGTGTAATGACAGTTTTATTAATCCTGATAAATCTTCCATTTATTGCACTGAATATTCTTGACCTGGCTTATTTCGATTTCAATCTGAGAAGAAGTACTGTTGATCTATTGAATGTATTTGCGGATTCAACATCAGCCACAACCAGCCAATTATTTAAGTATTGGTATCTTCTGTTATTGTTTTTAGTAATTGGAGTGGGAATGTTTATTGTGACTAAAAGAATTCTTAAAACTTTTATTTTGAAAGATGGTACAGCAGGGAGAAAATTTAACTGGCTAGTTTCAGTTGTAATTCTTTTTGCTCTGGCCCTTTTTGCCAAGGGTGTAAACGGCAGGTTCATCAAGCCTTCAACCCCATTGCTGTATGTACAATCGCACCATCTTCCGGCCGCAGGAAATTCCACGATTAGTTTTCTGTATTCCCTTTTCGAAAAGCAAACCCGTTTGGAAGAAATGCATTTGTTTTCAGAGGAGAAATTAGATTCGTTGTTCGATATCAGGCGCCAATATGAGCACAAACAGGATTTTAGTAAAAAGAATATTGTCCTCTTTATTTTGGAAAGTTTTTCAAGGGATGTGCTAGAAAATGGATCTTCGTCAAAGGCTCGTACACCCTTCCTGGATTCCCTAATAAACGAAAGCATTGTTTGTAAGACAGCGTACGCAAACGGATTGGAGTCCAATAAAGGCATTGTAGCTTTACTTGCCGGTATACCCCCGTTCCTAAATGAGGCGTTTTATAATTCTCCCTATAATAGCAATCCAATTCGAGGGCTGGGCACAATCTTGAAAGAAGAAGGCTACAATACGAATTTCTTTATGGGTGCTTCTCCCGATCACTTTGGTTTTGGAAAATTGTGCAGAATGCTTGGAATAGATAATTACTATTCAAAAAACGACTATGGCAATAAAAGGGATTTTGATGGTAATTGGGGTATTTACGATCATAATTTTTTGCCTTATTCTGCTGGGGTATTGAAGTCTAAAAAAGTCCCTTTTCTTGCTATTATTTTTAATATTTCGAGTCATGCTCCACATCTTGTTCCTATTGGGCTGAAAAGTCAATTCAATATCCCAGGTCAAACAGATTATCAGAACTCGGTGAGTTATGTTGACTATTCCATTAGGTTGTTTTTTGACAGCATCAGGAATGCTGAATGGTATAGAAACACCCTCTTCGTGTTTGCAGCAGATCATGGTCGTCATTGGATTATTGATTCAAAGGCAATCCTTTACAAAGCATTGCAGATCCCAATTTTTTTTCACATTCCTTCCCATGATAAACAAAACATAACCAAAATAACTCAACAGATGGATGTAGTACCCACCATACTTGACATATGTAATTATAGTAAGCCTTTTATGTCTTTTGGGAAGAGCATTTTTGATTCCACACCTGGGATTGCCGTCAACATGATGTATGGAGCATATCAATTAATAGATTCAGCTTTTCTGTACGGTTACTCAGGCAAATATGAAAAACCGGCCTATTTCTATCATTATAAGAAGGATTCAATGTTGAATTTTAACCTATTAAATGATAGTAATTATTCATTTCAAAGCTCAGAACGAGAAATGCAGCTGAGGTCCATCATTCAACGGTTCAATAACAGCCTTCTCAAACACCAGCTTTTTGTGAAATGAAAATGCAAACCTTAACGCAGGAATTCAAAATTCGTTCTTTCTTGTTGGTAATCAATTTAAACAGCTTATTAACATTAACATGTGGGCTTTAAAATGAAGGATTCAAAGCCCTCGAAATAGCTTAAATGTTTGAAGGGTTGGATTAGCACTAAACTTCGGCTTAGTGCCAAAAATGAGAAAGTTCTCGCTAGTATGGAAGTGAGCTTAACGCAAAATTGCAATCAGGCCTCCGGAAACTTCAAAAATTTCTCTGGAAACTTTGGCTGTAACTAAGCATACTCCTATCTTTGCGCTCCCAATTTCAAACGGGAAAAAAGGCGTATGTCGCAGAGAATCAGAATCAAATTACAGTCTTACGATCATAACCTGGTTGATAAATCAGCGGAAAAGATCGTAAAAACCGTCCGCAGCACAGGCGCAGTAGTAACAGGACCAATTCCTCTGCCTACCCGTAAAAAGATTTTCACGGTTCTGCGTTCACCGCACGTGAACAAGAAAAGCCGTGAACAATTTCAACTGGCTACGCACAAACGTTTACTGGATATCTACACTTCTTCTTCCCGTACGGTGGATGCCTTTCAAAGCTGGACCTTCCAAGTGGAGTTGAGGTTGAGATCAAGGCGTGATTTCGATTGGTAGTGGATCTGAGTCTCAAACTGAATCAGAAATCAGAAATTAAAAAGTTCTTTAAATATTCATCTCCCAACTTCCGCCTGAAAACGGAAGAAAAAAGGAGCGCTGAATAAACATCATATCCCGATGCTAAAATCGGGAAATAAATATGAACAAGCCCTTCGAGGTTTGTTTACGGTCGGTACTTCTTCAGCCTATGTCCAGAGCTGAGTGCGAAGGTGACATCTAGTAAGGATGCGAGCTGAAGTGGAACGCACCTTCGCAGACTTCGGCGAACAAAAGAAAAGGTCGGCTGCAAACTGGGATTGAAGATTAATGATACACAAGCAATCATAAATCTGTCCTAATAACCTTGCGTGGCACAAACCGATTAAAATGAAAGGTATTATTGGTAAGAAAATTGGGATGACCAGCATCTTCAATCCTGCTGATGGTAGGCAAACCGCCTGCACCATCATCGAGGCTGGTCCCTGTGTTGTTACGCAGGTCAAGACACAGGAAACAGACGGTTACACTGCACTCCAATTGGCTTTCGGCGACAAGAAAGAAAAACATACAAACTCTCGCCGAAAAAAATCACTTCGCCAAAGCAAATACTTCCGCAAAAAAGTTCGTCAAAGAATTTCGCGATTATTCAATAGAAAAAAACATAGGTGAAACAATCACCTGTTGACATCTTTCACTGAAGGTGAGCAGGTTGAGGTAGTTGGCACTACCAAGGGTAAAGGATTCCAGGGTGTTGTAAAACGTCATGGATTTACCGGTGTTGGTCAGCAATCGCATGGTCAGCACGACCGTCAGAGAGCTCCGGGTTCTATCGGTAACTCTTCTGATGCATCACGTGTATTCAAAGGTATGCGCATGGCCGGCCGTATGGGTGGTGACAGAGTGAAACTGAAAGGCCTCAAGAGTCGTGAAAATATTTCCTGAAAAGAATTATATCCTGGTCAGCGGTTCAGTTCCTGGTCACAACGGATCTATTGTTTTAATCCAGAAGTAAAAATCTTAATTGAATTAGCATGCAAGTAGATGTTTTAAATATAAAGGGTGAGAAAACAGGCAGAACGATTGATCTACCGGAAGATATTTTCGGTGTTGAGCCAAATGATCATGTGATCTACCTGGCTGTAAAGCAATACCTGGCCGCACAAAGTCAGGGAACGCATAAAGTCAAGACCCGCGCCGAAGTGCAGGGTGCAAGTCGCAAGCTTCACCGTCAGAAAGGAACCGGTGGATCAAGAAAAGGTAATATCCGCAACCCGCTTTATAAAGGTGGTGGTACTGTATTCGGTCCTAAGCCCCATAAATATGATTTCAAACTGAATCAGAAAGTGAAAGGCCTGGCTAAAGTGTCTGCGCTTTCTCACAAAGTAAAAGAGAATAACCTTTTCGTTATTGAAGATGTGAAGATCGAAACTCCAAAGACAAAAGATTTCGTATCAATCCTGAAAGGCATTGAAAGCTGATGAGAAAAAAGTGCTGTTCCTGACTCCTGAGTACAACGATAAATGTTTACTTGTCTTATCGCAACCTTTCCAATGTTGCAGGTTACCAGTTCCATGACATGAACACTTATGACATCGTGAACTCGGATGTATTGTTATTCACTGAGAGCGCAGTGAAGAAGATCGTGGAAGACGTAAACGCAAATTAATTCTAGTCAATTATATTAATAGAAGATATGAAATTTCTGAAGTTTTAATAAGCCGATAGTATCTGAGAAAAGCAATAAGCTCACTGAGAAAGAGAAGGACATATGCTTTTCGGGTACACCGTCGTGCCAACAAATTGGAGATCAAGAAAGCAGTGGAAGATTTTTACGGAGTGAGCGGTGAATGATGTGCATACACTTGTTGTTCCCGGAAAGAACAAAACCCGCTATACAAAAGCAGGATTTATCAAAGGCCAGAAACCTTCTTATAAAAAAGCATTGGTGACTGTTGCGGAAGGTGAATCAATCGATCTGTATTCAAACGTATAATCAATTACTAACTATAGCCCGCGAAGCTGATAAGTTCGCAAAAAAGAATAAAATGGCATTAAAGAAATACAAACCAATGACAGCAGGCACCCGATGGAGAATCGGGAACGCTTACGCTGAGATCACAACCGACACGCCTGAGAAATCATTGCTGGAGAAAATAAGAATCAACCGGCGGACGAAACGTGCAGGGCCGTCGCGCCATGCGCTACATCGGCGGTGGTCATAAGAAAGCATTACCGCATGATAGATTTCAAAAGAGATAAGAAAGGTATCAATGCAACAGTGGCTTCTATTGAGTACGATCCGAACCGCACAGCATTCATCGCTTGCTGAATTATGTTGACGGTGAAAAAAGATACATCATTGCTCCTCAGGGATTGCAGGTAGGCGCGACTGTTATTAAGCGGTGACAACGTTGCTCCTGAAGATCGGAAATGCATTGCAATTGAAAAACATGCCGCTTGGTACCATGGTGCATAATATTGAAATGCAGCCAGGTCACGGTGGTGTAATCGCGCGCAGCGCAGGATCTTCTGCACAGCTTACCAACAAAGAAGAGAAATATGCAGTGTTGAAAATGCCTTCAGGTGAATTGAGAAAAGTGTTGATCAATTGCTATGCAACGGTTGGTGTTGTAAGCAACAGCGATCACAGTTTGCAGAGCATGGGTAAGGCAGGTCGTAACCGCTGGAAAGGTATTCGTCCCCGTAACCGTGGTGTTGCGATGAACCCTGTTGATCATCCGATGGGTGGTGGTGAAGGTAAAGCTTCAGGTGGACAGCCGCGTTCAAGGAATGGACAGAAATCAAGAGGATTGAAAACACGTACAAGAGGAAAAGGAAGCGATAAGCTGATCATTCAGAGAAAGAACGGAAAGAAACTGGCGAAGATAATTATCAATTAAAAGTCATTGAATAGCCATCTTCAAATTTAAAATTTCAAATAAAATACATGGCTCGTTCAATAAAAAAAGGTCCTTACGTAGATGCCAACCTGGAAGACAAGATCCTGGCGATAAATGAAGGCAAATCCAAGAAAGGTGTTATCAAAACCTGGAGCCGCCGTTCAACTATTACGCCGGATTTTGTGGGACATACATCTGGCTGTGCATAATGGTAACAAGTTCATCCCTGTTTATGTAACGGAGTTCATGGTAGGTCACAAGCTCGGAGAGTTTGCTCCCACCAGGAACTTTAAAGGACACTCAAGTAAGAAAATAGCGTAAAAGCTGATTCGAAGGTTTATGGATTTTTATTAAATCTCTAAATCTCAAATCCAAAATCAGAAATATTAAAAATGGAAGCAGTAGCAAAACTCAGAAATTATCCGACTTCACCACGCAAGATGCGTTTGCTGGCTGATGTGATCCGCGGCATGTCAGTAGAAAAAGCACTGGCATTCCTGGAACATCATCCACAGCATTCATCCAAGCCATTGCACAAATTGCTTTGGTCTGCAGTGAAGAACTGGGAACAGAAGAATGAAGGACAGAGTGCTGCCGATAACCCGCTGGTTGTGAAAACAATTTTCGTGGATGGTGCACGGGTATTAAAAAGAATGAGACCAGCTCCGCAAGGCCGTGGTTACAGCGTGCGAAAACGCAGCAACCATGTAACAGTTGCTGTTGATGCCGGAGAAAATATTAAAACTAAAAAAGCAAATAATAAAATAACAAAACCGGAATAACAAGGTCCGATTTGAAACTTCAGAGTTTCAAATTTTCCTGGTCTTGGAACTTGGTATTTGGAATTTAAAAAAACAAATGGGTCAGAAAGCAAATCCTATTGGTAACAGGTTAGGAATCATCCGCGGTTGGGAAAGCAACTGGTACGGTAATAAAAGAGATTTCGCCAAAAAACTGATCGAGGATCATAAGATCAGGACCTACCTGAATGCCCGTATCAATAAGGGTGGGATCGCCAAGATTGTAATTGAGCGAACACTCAATAAATTGATCGTTACCATCCATACTTCTAAACCAGGGATCATCATCGGTAAAGGTGGAGGAGAGGTTGACCGTATTAAGGAAGAGTTGAAGAAACTGACGGGGAAGGAAGATGTCCAGATCAACATCCTGGAGATTCGTCGTCCTGAGCTGGATGCGAATATCGTTGGTGATACTATTGCAAGACAAATAGAAAATCGTATCAATTACAAACGTGCCATTAAGATGGCGATCGCATCTGCCCTCCGAATGGGAGCAGAAGGAATCAAGGTTAAAGTGAGTGGCCGTTTGGTGGTGCAGAAATCGCGCGTACAGAAGAGATCAAGCAAGGTAGCGTCCCACTTCATACTTACAGAATGGACATAGACTATGCAAATGTATTTGCACTTACGGTCTATGGGAAGATCGGAATCAAGGTGTGGATCTGTAAAGGTGAAGTACTGGCGAAGAGAGATCTCAATCCAAATTTCGTCGGGTGGAAAGAGCGAAGTAAGTGACAGAAGAGAAAGAAGAGATGAGCGTCCTGACAGACGTGATGACCGCAGAGGTGGTGGCGGTGGAGGCGGTGACCGCAGAGGCGGAGGTGGAGGAGGTGGTGATAGAAGAGGCGGAGGCGGCGGTGGTGGCGATCGCAGAGGCGGTGGCGGTGGCGGAAGGAGATAATGGCCCCAATCATTTTCAAATTTTTTTTAGACTCCGAAGCTTCAGCGAAGGAGTTCAAATTTTCAAATTCTCAAATTAGATGTTACAGCCAAAAAGAACCAAGCATAGAAAGGCACAGAAAGGCCGGATTCGGCAAGTGGCTAAGAGGGGAACAACCATTTCTTTTGGATCATTTGCTTTGAAGGCAATGGAACCAATCTGGTTGACCAATCGTCAGATCGAATCTGCCAGGCAGGCTATGACACGTGCAATGAAGCGTGAAGGGAATGTTTGGATCCGGATTTTTCCTGATAAGCCAATCACCCGGAAGCCACTTGAAGTGAGGATGGGTAAAGGAAAGGGTAACCCTGAATTCTGGGCAGCCGTAGTTGAACCAGGTCGCATATTGTTTGAAGCTGATGGGGTCACGGAAGCAGTTGCAAAAGAAGCAATGGAACTGGCAGCGGCAAAATTGCCGATCAAAACCAAGTTCGTGACCAGAAGAGATTATTTAGCATAATGCGCGAAGTTGGAAATGAGTTCAATTTCATTTTCAAATTTGCACATTTTCAAATTTTCAAATTACTAAGATGTCTAAGAAAATCGATTTTGTAAGAAGCCTGAAGGATATGAATGAGAATGATTTGAAGGCTAGAATCCAGGAAGACGAATTGCGATTGAAAAAGCTTGAGTTCGCGCATGCGATCTCTCCTCTGGAAAATCCGATGAGCATCCGGGCCTCCGGAAAGACCTGGCGAGATTGAAATCAGAATTGCAGAAACGCCTCATAGGGGCATAAATGAAAAGAATTCAGGCGGTTGATAAGAAGGCCTGAAAGCAAAAAGTTCAACAAATGGCAGAAAGAAATTTGCGCAAAATAAGGATCGGGATCGTAACCAGCGATAAGATGGATAAGACCATCACGGTTGCGATTGAAAGAAGGGTTAAGCACCCGATCTATGGAAAGTTCGTTAAGAAAACGACCAGGTTTCATGCACATGACGAGAAGAATGAATGTGGAGTAGGTGATACAGTTAAGATCATGGAAACCCGTCCGCTGAGCAAGACTAAGAGATGGAGACTGGTTGAAGTAGTAGAAAAGGCTAAATGACAATTATTGCAGATTACAGTGGGAGCGCGCCATATGCTGACTTCAACTGGGATCTGAAACCCCCGCCTGTCCGGACGATCCGGCTGGTGAAATTTTAAAATTTTTAAGAGATGATTCAGCAAGAAAGCAGATTGAACGTAGCGGATAACAGCGGAGCGAAAGAAGTGTTATGTATCCGTGTACTGGGAAATAGCGGACAGGCTATTGCCAGGATCGGGGACAAAATAGTAGTAACTGTTAAGGATGCCTTACCTGCAGGTGGAATAAAAAAAGGAACAGTAACCAAGGCCGTGATTGTTCGCACCAAGAATAAGTTGCGCCGTAAGGATGGATCATACATCCGCTTTGATGACAACGCAGTGGTATTGTTGAACCAGGCCGATGAACCAAGAGGTACCCGCATCTTCGGACCAGTTGCCCGTGAGTTGCGCGACAAAGGGTATATGAAGATCATTTCATTAGCGCCAGAAGTTTTATAGACGTCAATCGTGAATCGGTAATCGTGAGTAAGAAAAGAGAGAAATTTAGAAGAACAAGATCACGACTCATGTCTCACGTCTCACGAAAAAATGAGATTCTCAATAAAGAATAATAAAAATGAGTAACAGATTCAAACCTAAGTTCAACGTTAAGAAAGGCGACTTAGTCATTGTGATCTCTGGTGCTTCAAACCTCAGAAGGATGACAATGGAAAGCTGAATTACAAGCCTCGTAAAGTGCTTGAGGTATTTCCTGATAAGGAGCGTGTATTGGTTGAGGGTGCAAACATCATAACCGGGCTACAAAGCCATCTGCGCAGAATACAAAGGGCGGAATGGTTAAGAAGGAAGCTTCAATTCACATTTCAAACGTAATGCTATGGGACGCTAAATCCGGCGAACCAACAAAGGTTAAGCGCACCCGTGAGAATGGAAAACTAGTTCGTGTATCTAAAAAATCAGGGGAGGTAATTAAATAATGGCTACTGTAAAATATACTCCAAGATTAGCAGACCGCTACAAAAAGGAAGTGGTTCCGGCATTAATGAAACGCTTCGGATATAAAAGCGTAATGCAGGTTCCAAGGCTGGAAAAAATAAATCTGAATCGTGGCGTGAATGGCGCTGTGACCGATAAGAAACTGATTGATGTTGCACTAGATGAGATCACTCAGATCACCGGACAGAAAGCTGTTGCAACTAAATCAAAGAAGGATATATCCAACTTCAAATTGCGTAAGGACATGCCGATAGGTGCAAGAGTTACGCTCCGCGGAGTGAAAATGTATGAATTTCTTGATCGTTTGATCGCTACTGCCCTTCCCCGTGTTCGTGACTTTAGGGGAGTGAATGAAAAATCATTTGACGGTCGTGGTAATTACACAATGGGAGTAACCGAGCAGATCATATTTCCAGAAATTGATATCGATAAAGTAAAAAAAATCACCGGTCTTGATATCACATTTGTAACAACAGCAGATACCAATGAAGAAGCATATGAATTGCTGAAGGAATTGGGAATGCCGTTTAGAACTACAAAGAAGGAAATTCAATAAAATAAGAAGCTGCGAGATTTGGAATTCATTTTCCCAATCTCAAGATCCTGAGCGAAGCGAAGGAACAAAATTTCAAAATGTAAGAATATGGCAAAGACATCAATTAAAGCCCGCCAACGCAAGAGAGAAAGAATGGTAGCTCAGTATGCTGAAAAACGTGCAGAGCTGAAAGCTGCTGGCGACTATAAAGGTTTAGACCTGCTGCCAAAGAATGCATCACCGGTTAGATTGAAAAACCGTTGCCAGATGACAGGAAGGCCCAGAGGCTACATTCGTTTCTTCGGTATGTCCAGGATTGCCTTTAGAGACATGGCACTCGCCGGAAAGATACCGGGTGTGAAGAAAGCAAGCTGGTAAAGCTCATGTGTCGGGAGTCGTGAATCGTGAGTGCGACTCAAAAATTACCGAAGAGAAAGGATGTCTCACGAACAATTAAAGAACAGATAATTATAAAGTATATGGTAACTGATCCTATCGCAGATTTTCTGACCAGGGTGCGGAACGCTCAAATGGCAGGACACCGTCTTGTTGAGATCCCGGCCTCTAATCTGAAAAAGCGTATCACAGAAATTTTGTATGACCAGGGATATATCCTGAAGTACAAATTTGAAGATGATACCAAGCAGGGAGTGATCAAGATCGCTTTGAAGTATGATGCGCAAAGCAAGGAGCCGGCAATCAAGAGTCTGGAAAGGGTAAGTCGTCCGGGTTTAAGGCAGTATGCATCCCCATCTGAATTCCGTCGTGTGAAGAATGGATTGGGAGTAGCGATCATATCCACCTCACAGGGAGTTATGACTGACAAGCAGGCCAAGACGCAGAATGTTGGTGGTGAGGTCTTGTGTTATATCTATTAATTGAAGGGAGTTGAAATGGTGGGCGAAGCCGATTGGTTTAGGCTCAATTTCAAAATCTCCCAATTCCAAAATTTCAAAATTGAATTATGTCTCGTATAGGAAAACAGCCGGTCAAATTGCCAAGTGGAGTTACACTTAGCGTGGGGAATGATAACGTGGTAGTGGTGAAAGGACCAAAGGGTGAATTGAAGCAAGCATATTGACAGAGATATCAAAGTGGAAGTGAAAGATGCTGAAGTGATTTTTGAAAGACCCACAGATCAGATCCGTCATCGTGCATTACATGGATTATACCGTGCTTTGATCGCAAACCTTGTAAAAGGTGTGACAGAAGGCTATAAGAAAAATCTTGAGTTGGTGGGTGTAGGTTATAAGGCTTCCAACCAGGGTAACCTGCTGGATTTATCCTTAGGCTATTCTCACAATATCATATTTGAAATTCCCAAGGAATTAAAAGTGGCAACTGCTCAGGAGAAAGGACAAAATCCTACCATTTCATTGGAAGGGATCGATAAGCAATTGATTGGACAGGTAGCTGCAAAAATCCGTAGTCTGCGTAAGCCTGAACCGTACAAAGGAAAGGGTGTGAAGTATGCTGGTGAGGTGATCCGTCGTAAGGCAGGTAAGGCAGCGGGCAAATAATGGTTGAATAGTTAAATAGTTGATTGGTCAAATAGTGTCCAGATCAACAATTCAACAGATCAACAATTCAACAGATCAACAATTCAACAGATCAACAATTCAACAGATCAACAACTCCCTGGCAGTATCAGGGAATTAAATAAGAATAAAAATGAACAAGAGAGGTCAAAGAAGGGAAAGAATTCATCACCACATCCGCAGCAGGATTGCAGGTGATGGTCAAAAACCCCGTTTGTCTGTTTTTCGCAGCAATACAGAGATCTATGCTCAACTTATTGATGATGTAAAAGGCGTAACGCTTACTGCAGCATCAAGCAAGGAAAAAGATATAGTAGCGCAGAAGGTGAATAAGTCTGAAAAATCAAAACTTGTGGGTCAGGCAATAGGAAAGAAAGCAACGGAATTAGGTATCAAGACTGTGGTGTTCGATAGAAGTGGTTATCTCTATCATGGCCGTGTTAAGGCATTGGCAGATGGAGCTAGAGAAGCTGGCCTTCAGTTCTAAATTTCATTGTTTGATTGGAAAATTTTGAAAAGGATTTTCCAGTTTCAAAGTCCTGAATCACTGAGCGTCCGGAAAAAAGGTTCAAGGAGCTAAGGTGTGAAGGAGCAAAATCTCAAAAATCGATATGGCAAAAGTTATTCTAAACAGAGTTAAAGCCGGTGAGCTGGAATTGAAGGAAAAAGTTGTTTCCATCAATCGTGTTGTAAAAACAACTAAAGGTGGAAGAGCTTTCAGCTTTTCAGCTCTTGTAGTGGTTGGAAATGAGAATGGTGTTGTTGGCCATGGACTAGGAAAGGCTAAAGAGGTACAGGAAGCAATCACAAAAGGAATTGAGGATGCAAAAAAGAATCTTATTAAGGTTCCTGTAATGCATGGTACAATCCCTCATGATCAGTTAGCGAAGGAAGGTGCGGCCAAAGTACTTATCAAACCAGCAGCGCACGGAACGGGTGTGATCGCCGGAGGCAGTATGCGTGCGGTTCTGGAAAGCGCTGGCGTTACAGACGTATTGGCTAAGAGCCTTGGATCTGCAAATCCGCATAACGTGGTAAAGGCAACTTTCAAAGCCCTGGCTATGCTGCGTGAGCCGATCACTATTTCAAAGACAAGGCGGATTGCATTGAAAAGAGTATTTAATGGATAAGAAATAGTCCCTTAGTCAGGTGAAATGAGATTTGTGAAAGGGTCTGGTTAAGGAATGCTAAAGATTAAGAAATGAAAAAGATCAAAATAACATTGGTGAAGAGCCCGATCGACAGACCTGAAAGACAGAAATTGACCTTGCAGGCACTGGGATTTAATAAGACCAATTCCACCAGGGAAGTTGAAGCTACTCCACAGATTCTTGGAATGATCCGCAAGGTGGATCACCTGGTAACTGTTGAAGATGTAGCCTGATATAGGAAACTGGCAATTTCGAAATTTCGAAATTCCAAAATTTTAAAAATGCGAGGGGTGATTCCCCGTTGAGTACAAAATCTAAGAAAATGAAATTACACAATCTGAAGCCCGCAGAAGGGGCAACTAAGAAAGAGAAAAGAATTGGTCGTGGTGAAGCGTCTGGAAAAGGTGGAACCTCAACCAAGGGAAATAAAGGTGGTCAAAGCCGTACCGGTTACAAGAGAAAGATGGCCCATGAGGGAGGGCAGATGCCGATTCAGAGACGTTTGCCTAAACGCGGATTTAAGAATCCGCATCGTGTTGAATATAAAGTGTTCAATCTTGGTCAAATTGACCAACTGGTTGAAAAATATGATATCAAGGAATTCAACTCCTGAGAATTTGTACATCAATGGCCTGATCAATCGTACAGATAAAGTGAAGATCCTTGGCAATGGAGAATTAAAAGCCAAGATCCCATTCAGGATAAGCGCAGTAAGTGAGAAAGCAAAGTCTGCTATCGAAGCCGCAGGTGGTTCCATACGAAATTCTACAATAAAAATTGCAGTAACTTGCGCGGACGCAGAAACGCGTCTTTTTTTGTTTTAGGCCATGTTGATTTAAGATTCATTCTAAACTTCTACGATTCGTGAAGAAATTCATACAGACGCTGAAAAATATCTGGAGCATCGAGGAATTGAAGTCCAAGATCATTGTTACCATCACCTTTGTATTGATTTACAGGTTTGGTGCCCATATCGTGCTGCCAGGTATTGATGCAAATAAGCTGGACGAGGGCATGGCATCCAGCGGTCCCCTGGCACTGATCGACATTTTTGCTGGCGGAGCATTCTCTCAGGCTTCAATACTTGCCCTGGGTATCATGCCCTATATCTCTGCTTCAATCTTCATGCAGCTGATGACCATTCTTACTCCAAGTATGCAGAAGTTGCAGAAAGAAGGGGAGAGCGGACGGAAGAAAATTAATCAGTGGACAAGATTGCTGACTGTGGCTGTTACTCTTGTCCAGGCGAATGCATATGTTGCATATCTGCAGCAGACAAGTGGAGGTGCCATCGATCCGAATTTTGCGCAATATTTCCGTATATCAACTACAATCATATTACTGCAGGTACGCTGTTTGTAATGTGGTTGGGTGAAAAGATCACTGATAAGGGTTTGGGCAACGGTACTTCTCTTATCATCATGGTGGGAATTCTTGCGCGTCTTGCCACAATCAACAAGCAGAGAATGGATGTCAAAATCAGTCACGAGGTGCCGGCGGAATGTTGTTGTTCTTTATTGAAATCGCGGTTTTGGTGGCAGTAATCATGGGATTGATAGTGTTGATACAGGGTGTACGAAAGATTCCGGTCAACTACGCAAAACAAATTGTAGGTGGACGGCAATTCACAGGTGCAAGACAGTTTCTTCCCATCAAGGTCAACAGTGCAGGTGTAATGCCGATCATTTTTGCGCAGGCGATCATGTTCCTTCCAACCCTGATTTCTTATACAAATTTTGAAAACAAGGAAGGTATCGCAAGGATTTTTGCCGACCCGAGGGACTATTGGCACATGATGATTTACGCTGTGGTAGTAATTGCGTTTACATTTCTTTACACGGCTCTTATCTTCAATCCGAAACAGATCGCGGACGACCTGAAACGAAATAATGGATTCATTCCTGGCGTAAAACCTGGTCAGCCCACTGCAGATTATATAGGTTCCATCATGGACAAGATCACTTTGCCCGGAGCAGTATTACTGGCAGTTGTGGGTATCCTGCCTGGTTTCGCACAACGATTAGGAATAACTCAAGGATTTGCTTCATTCTTTGGAGGCACGTCTCTCCTCATCATGGTAGGCGTAATTCTTGACACTCTTCAACAGATCGAAACACATCTACTGATGCGTCAGTACGATGGTTTGATGAAGAGCGGAAGAATACAGGGAAGGCAATCAGTTACTCCAACAGCCGTATAGGATTATTGAGAGATTTGGAGATTTAGTGATTTTGAGATTTAAATTTCCTAGCTCAAAACTCTAAATCATACATCCCAAAATCAGAAATAAGAAATGGATTGCTGATTCAGAGATATAGTGATTTTAAGATTCATCTTTCACCATCCTTTGTTCGATTTTCCAGATCTCTAAATCACAAAATTTCATAATCAGAAATTAATTTAGAGGTTTTGAAATAGATATGGTATACTACAAAACACAGGCGGAGATTGAATTGATGCGGGAAAGTGCCTTGTTGGTAGGTAAGGCTATTGCCGAAGTTGCCAGGCATATCAAAGCTGGTATCTCCACAAATCAATTGGACAAGATTGCCGAGGAGTTCATAAGAGATCATGGAGCCACCGCTTCTTTCAAAGATTATCGGGGGTACCCTTTTACGGCTTGCATTTCTGTAAACGATGCAGTTGTTCATGGTTTTCCTGGCGAGCTTCCATTAAAGGAAGGCGATATTATTTCATTTGATGTTGGCGTTTTCAAAAATGGGTTTCATGGGGACAGTGCTTACACCTTTGCAATTGGAGAAGTTGATCCAGAAGTTTTGAAACTGATGAAGGTTACCAAGGAATCACTTTATAAAGGAATTGAAAAAGCAATAGCAGGTAACAGGGTAGGGGATATTTCATTTGCGATTCAGGAACACACTGAACGAAAGAATGGATATGGAGTTGTGCGTGAATTAGTGGGCCACGGTTTGGGCAGAAGTCTTCATGAAGATCCACAGGTTCCAAATTATGGAAAGAGAGGAAGTGGTCCAAAGATGCATGAAGGAATGGTAATAGCTATTGAACCGATGATCAATCTCGGAACCAAGGATGTTTATTATGAAGAGGATGGCTGGACGGTTCGGACAAAAGATAACAGACCATCCGCACATTATGAACATAATGTTTGTGTCAAAAAAGGCAAGGCAGATATTTTATCCTCTTTTGATGAAATAGAGATTGCAGAACAGTCAAATCCAAATTTGAACTCCAGCTACTATATGCAATTGCAAGAGGTCAAGTAATTCAATTTGAAATATTGCGTTTACTTAACACTCAATATTTCATCAGGTCCTTGCATTCTTAAAATGTCTTCAAAAAAACTTATTGTAATTGGTGGAGGTGCCGCAGGATTTTTTTGCGCGGTGAACGCTGCTCGCTTGAATTCAAATCTTCAGGTAACCTTATTGGAAAAGAGCAATAAATTACTTTCTAAAGTGAAGGTTTCTGGAGGTGGGAGATGCAATGTGACTCACGCCTGTTTTGAAATAAACGAAATGATCCGCCACTATCCCCGTGGTTCAAACTTTCTGAAAAAAGCATTCCATCAATTTTTTACAACTGATACTCTAGAATGGTTTGAAGAAAGAGGAATACAACTAAAGACCGAAGCCGATGGGAGAATGTTCCCAATCACAAATTCTTCTCAAACCATTATCGATTGCCTGTTGAGGGAATGCAATAAATATGGTATCGAAATACTGATGAATTCTGAGGTCACAGGTATTCAACATACAGGTAGAGAATTTCAAATCGAAATTCCAGGACAAAGAAAATTAAGTAGCGATTTTCTCTGCGTTGCATCAGGAGGATACCCAAAGTCTTCCATGTTCAACTGGCTCACACAAACTGGTCATAGCATTGAATCGCCTGTGCCTTCACTTTTTACTTTTAATACGCCTAAGCATCCAATTACAGAATTAATGGGCGTAAGCGTTCCAACTTCTCTGGTTAAAATCAAGACAACAGATCTTAAACAAACCGGCCCTTTATTGATCACTCATTGGGGTCTGAGCGGACCTGCTGTACTAAAATTATCTGCCTGGGGTGCAAGAGAATTCGCGACTAAGAATTATGAGTTTGAGATATCTGTCAACTGGATGTCCGAATACAACGAACAGAATCTTGGAGAAAAATTTCATTCATTGCGAAATGAACTTCGATCCCAGAAGTTAATTATTAGAAACCCTCTTGGCCTGCCTTCCAGATTGTGGGAATTCCTATTAAAAGAATCTGGAATAGATCTGTCTATCAACTGGGCTGACTTATCCTCAAAATTTCAAAATGTTCTGATCGCAAACCTCGTTTCTTATCCGATGCAGGTGAGGGGCAAAACAACTTTTAAAGAAGAATTTGTGACTGCGGGAGGTATCCGACTTACGGAGATTGATGCCAATTCAATGATGAGCAAAAAACAGCCATCCTTATTTTTTGCGGGTGAAGTGATGGATGTAGATGGAGTTACCGGTGGATTCAATTTTCAGCATGCCTGGACCAGTGGATTTATTGCTGCCAAAAGCATCGCTTCCCTTGCCGCCATAGATTAATTAAGGGATTGAAAATCAAGCGAAGTTTCGGGTTTATTATCATTCCTGGCATCACTTTGGGCCTTCGCGCCCTGGCGGTTAAATCTATGATCCAACCAAAGTTTTCAACCTCATTTCCTTATCTTTGCCGTCCCAATTTTTAAACCATGGGATTATTCATTTTATGTCTGACAACCAAATTGTTAACGAAGTAAACGCTGATGTACAGGAGCCGGTAAATTCGTCTGATGACGGAGATACTGCTACAGCGACAACAAATCCACCTGCAGAGAACGGAGATTCGTTCAAGCAAACTCCTCACGATGATTTTGACTGGACCATTGACAAACGTAATGTTTCCAGCTTACACAAAAGAGGAAAAATTAAAGTACGATCAGGTTTATGATGGCACCTTCAAAACTGTAAACGACAGTGAACTGGTTACAGGAACTGTAGTTGCACTTACCAAGACTGATGTTGTGATCAACATCGGATTTAAGAGCGACGGTCTTATTTCTTTCAACGAATTCCGCGATATCCCGAATTTGAAGATCGGTGATGAGGTTGAAGTAATGGTAGTTGAGAAAGAGGACAGGGAAGGACATTTGCACCTGAGCAGAAAACAAGCCCGCATCACACGTGCATGGGAAAGAATCGTCGAAGTACACAAGACCGGTGAAGTCATCACAGGTACTGTTACTTCAAAAACCAAGGGCGGTCTTATTGTGGATGTATTCGGTATGGAAACCTTCCTTCCGGGTTCGCAGATCGATGTAAAACCTGTAACGGATTACGATCAGTTTGTAGGAAAGACGATGGAATTCAAAGTTGTAAAGGTTAATGAAGCCATCAAGAATGCAGTTGTAAGTCACAAGGCATTAATTGAAAGTGATATTGAAGCACAGCGTGCACAGATCATGAGCAAGCTGGAAAAAGGCCAGGTGCTTGAAGGAACAGTTAAGAACATTACTGATTTCGGCGCATTCATGGATCTTGGTGGTCTGGATGGATTACTTTATATAACCGATATCAGTTGGGGACGTATTAATCATCCGAGCGAAGTTCTTAAACTGGATCAGAAACTTCAGGTGGTGGTGCTTGATTTTGATGATGAGAAAAAACGTATCAGTCTTGGATTGAAACAATTGACATCTCATCCTTGGGAAGTATTGCCAGAAACAATCAAGGAAGGCGAAATAGTTGAAGGAAGAGTTGTGAATATTGAAGATTACGGTGCATTCCTCGAAATTCAACCTGGTGTTGAAGGATTGGTTCACGTGAGTGAGATCACCTGGGCTAATACACCGGTGAATGCGAAAGAATTTTTCAAGCTTGGAGATATTCACAAAGCGAAGATTGTAACTCTCGATAAGGAGAACAGGAAGATGAGCTTGTCTATCAAGCAACTTTCACCTGATCCCTGGAGTCAAATCGATCAGAAATTCCCAGAAGGCAGTCGCCATACGGGCTTAGTGAAGAACATCACTCCTTATGGGGTGTTTGTTGAACTGGCGCCTGGCATCGGTGGAATGATTCATATCAGTGACCTTAGCTGGTTGAAGCGCTTCAATCATCCTTCAGAATACACGAAGGTTGCTTCCAATATTGATGTGATCATTCTTAATATTGATAAGGAGAATCGCAAGCTACAGCTTGGACATAAACAACTTGAGGAAGATCCATGGAATGCTCTTGAAGATACTTTTGCAGTTGGAACAACCCACGAGGGTACTGTTACACGAAAAGATGACAAGGGTGCCATTGTTCAATTGCCATATGGATTAGAAGGTTTTGCTCCGGGCCGTCACCTGATGAAGGAAGACGGCAAGCAAATCGTAGCTGATGAAACATCACAATTCATGGTGATCGAATTCGATCGTAATGAGAAGAGAATTGTTCTTATCACATACACGTCTCTGGGAGCAGGCAAAAATTGAAGAGAAGGAAAGTGCAAGAAAGGAAGCAAGAACGGAAGCTGATAAGACAAGAAAGGCAGTCAAGACCATCCAGAACAAGGTTGAAAAACCAACACTTGGAGATCTTGGAGCACTGGCTGAGATAAAGAAGAAACTTGAAGAAGGAAATGCTTCTGAAGAAGAAAGTAAATAAATTCTGATAACATTAATTTTCAAAGCGGCTGTTTTCAGCCGTTTTTTTTGTGCCCGCATAAAAACAAATCACAAATAAATAAATAACAAATCCCAAATAACAAATCGCAAAGAATAAGAGCAAATGTCAAATACCAAGTAATAGTGGAATACAAGGTTCTTTTACTATCTGTCTATGCTATCTATGTGCCTATGTGTTTAATTTCTTGTAGCAGGAAAATGGAAACACATATAATTAAAAATCACAAATGACAAATCACAAATACCAAAGAATAAGAACAATTTAAAATAACAAAGAATAAGAATGAATCAAAAATCTATTGTGATTTGTACATTGGAATTTCTTTGATATTTGGTTTTGAGATTTGAGTTTTTCTATGTGCCTATGTATTTAATTTTTTATAGGAGGAGAATGGGACACGTAGCCCCATAGGAATTTTGTGATTTTAAGATTGGAATTTCTTTGGTATTTGGGTTTTGAGATTTGTTTTTCTATGTGTCTATGTTACTATGTGTTTAATTTTTTATTGCAGGAAAATAAAAAACACATAGGCACATAGGGAAGTGGTCAGTAGTCAGAAGGCAAAGAAGTTAGAGAGGTTTTTCTTTTGTGATTTAAGAATTGAAATTTATTTGGTACTTGGAATTTGAGATTTTATTTTTATTCTTTGTGATTTGTTATTTGGAATTTGATTATTATCCTAGTGAATTAAGATCAGCCGATCATCCATCCATCTATAATTTTTCTTCAAAATTCCCGCAACTATTTTATCAATCGGCAATGTGAGATCCTTTTCGGAAAAATTATCCCAGTCCAGAAAGCGAAAGGTTTCTGTTTCTCCAGTTTGGTGGTAGGCAGTCATTTCGCGTTCGTCAAAATCAAAAGGCTTATCGCGTAGCGGAGCAGTAATTTCTTCCAACGGTTCAGCAAAATAATAGATTGATATTATTTGGTGTGCCGGATTGAACGCCGAGATCTGAAAAAAATCTGTAGTATAAATATGGTCTCCAACCTTTACCTCAAGATTCATTTCTTCTTTGAATTCACGTTTAAGGCAATCCCTGGTTCCTTCTCCTAACTCCAATCCTCCTCCGGGAAATTTAGTGATATAATCACCCCTGATAAATTCATCGCTCACAAGGATCTGCTTCTTTGAATTAATAAGGATACCATAAACCCGAATGTTGAACATAAATTATTCAAACTTAAAGTTGGAGATCATTTCAAATGAGTTGTTCAGGTGAATATTTTCTATAGGGATAAATTTAGCTGCCTTTATGTGGTTTACATCCATTCGAAGATAATTACTCACTTTCCTTATCAACGTGCTATCTGTTAGATTATTCCGCTTCAGTGCAATTGAATCATTTGTCACTGCCCGCAATGCATCGTCTATCATTTCTGAACAATAGATTTTTTGCCTTGAATTGAGATCGAATAAAAAATCAAAGCTAACACCTGAAGTTTTCAGACTATCCAGGTAAGTCAACATGTTTCTTATTTGCTCATCATTTAACCTGAAGCGACCCACAGCGAGATTGAAATTTTTCTGAGGATTACCAAATTTTCTGAGTTCCTCCAGCCGGATCAACGTATCTGACCTTGGCTCGTCAACGTCAGGAGGAGTGATATGATAAATGAAAATGCCATCCTTTGTTACTTTAGCAATACCCGCATGAGAATAGGTTTTGTCAACCAAAGAAAGTTCTCTTATTCTATAGCTGGTTACATCCTTTCCGCACCTGAGGATTATGTCTCCGTCTTTTATGATAGATGCGGCATTCTTGAGCATTCCCTCATTTTTCTCTGCACTTGTGAGATTGGCTGTTGGTTTTTGCGCCTGGTTACAAGCAATGAAACAAATAGCGATGATAACGATCAGTCTAACCATAAATAAAAAATCGGCCCTGCAAATTAAGGCCGATTGAGTTTCTTATTGGTTAATGATTAATTGCTCACGAATGAAACCTCATCAACTCCTACCAGAGCGGCATTATTGCCATCAGGTCCGCCACCTGCAACAAAATACCGGAATGCAAAGCGACCGTTAATAGTTCCAGTTACTCCTGAAACCGTTAGAGTATACCTTGTCCAATTTTGTGGGTAGCCATTCAAAACCAGTCCTGAATTAATATCTGTAAGGAGTGTGGTAAAGCCACCAACTGTAGTCCAGTTATTGCCCACGTTGGAAGAAGTGCTACCATAATTTGCTCTCACCTGCATGCGGTCATTGCCATCCTTTATTGAAAACGTTCCCTCGTCAACCCGGGATCTGGTATAAAAAATTAATTGATCTCCGTTCTTGATTTTTGTAATAGGAGTAATTAGCCAGACACTCATATTAGACGTAGCTGCTCCAGCGAACATATCAACGCTGATAAAATCATTTGGTGTACGCTCAGCCACAAATGCTGGAAATCCTACCACATAATCAAATCCAAATGTGAATTTATTAGTGGACTCATACCTTCCTCTCCTCCAACCTTCCGGACCAGGATTATCACTCAGATTAGTAATGATCCAACCTTTGCTGCCTAATGTGCTTACATCTGTAAAACCTTCGGACCAGGACGCAGACTGAGGAACAGGAGGAGGATTTGTATCTTCCTGTTTATAGTCCTTTTCGCAAGCAGAAAGGAATAAAGTTGTGGTGATTAGTAATATTGAAAATAATTTGACCCTCATCTGGAAATATTTGAAATTATTTTTGTCCGATATATGCTACACTATCGATTGCTACTCCAGTACCAATGCCGGCAAATCCTGCTCCTTCCAGATAGTATCTGAAAGCGAAGCGGCCGCTTACTGCTCCATTCAATCCACCAACCTTTGCTTCAAACCTTGTCCAATGTATTGGATATGCTTCAGGATCGTAGGCCAATGTATGCTGCTCTCTGTAGAAAGGATTTATATCAAGCAGAACATCGCCAAAATCACCAGGATCATCTCCATTGCCAACATTCAGACTCGCATCATTTGCACTAACCCGTACTTGTAATCGATTTGAAAAATCAGTAGAATCACCTCCTCCTAATGGAATTATTACACCTCTTGTGTAAAAAACAATCCTATCTCCATTCCGCATTTTTGTAACTGGGGAAACAACCCAGTTGCTAATTATACCTAGTCCGGCTGAAGTGCTGCTATAATCTGCTCCGATGAAACCAACATATGTTCCTTTAGAAGAATATGCAGGAAACGGTATCACAGAGGTAAAGCCAGTAACAGACGGATTATTGAAAAGTCCCTGAGTCCAAAAACCAATTCCTTTGGGAGTTGAAACATTCAGATATCTCCACCCTCTGTCATAGGCTGAACTAACAGTATCAAATTCTTCAACAAATGATTGGTCTGGTAAAGCAGGTAATGCGAGACTTGACGCGGTATCCTTGCGACATGCCTGCAAACCCAACAAGAAAAGGAATAATAATAGAAAAAAATTCTTAGGAGTATAATTCCTCATAAGCGCATGTTAGTTGGATGAAAGAGAAGTGAAAATAGTCAATTTTAAGAAGATACAAAAATCACTTAAACCTGCATCACGCCTGTATTAAAAGGCGGAATCACAGGATTTTGATCCACAGCTTTAAGTGATTCTGCAATATATGATCGCGTTAATTTTGGATCAATGATCTCATCAATCCAAAGTCTTGCTGCAGCGTAGTATGGTGTGGTTTGCTTTGAATAACGACCTTGAATTTCTTCCAGAAGTTTCTTTTCTTCTCCTGCTGAAATCTCTTTTCCTTTTGATTTTAATCCGGACACCTGGATCTGAAGAAGAGTCTTAGCAGCTTGTTCACCACCCATAACTGCAATCTTAGCTGTTGGCCATGCAAAAATAAAACGAGGATCATATGCTTTTCCGCACATAGCATAATTGCCAGCACCATAGGAATTCCCAATAACGACAGTGATCTTCGGTACAACGGAATTTGCTACTGCATTTACCATTTTGGCACCATCTTTAATGATCCCAGATTGCTCGCTCCTGCTTCCAACCATAAATCCTGTAACATCCTGAAGAAAGATCAATGGTATTTTTTTCTGGTTGCAATTCATTATAAAGCGCGCTGCTTTGTCGGCGCTGTCATTATAAATAACTCCACCCATTTGCATTTCTCCCTTTCTTGATTTCACGATCTTCCGCTGGTTGGCGACAATTCCTACTGCCCAACCTTCAATTCTTGCATATCCGCAAATGATGGTTTTGCCATAATCTTTTTTGAATTCATCCAAACTTGAATCATCAACAATCCGCTCAATTATTTCAAGCATGTCATATGGTTTCGTTGCATCAAACTGCATAATTCCATAGAGCTCATCCGCATTCTTAGCAGGGGGTTTTGGTAGGATCCTGTTGAATCCCGCTGATTCAGGTTTCGCAAGTTTAGAAATGATGCTCTTGACGCAGTCAAGGCATTCCTGTTCGGTCTTGAATTTATAATCTGCAATTCCACTGATCTCTGTATGAGTAATTGCTCCACCCAGAGTTTCTGCATCAACATCTTCGCCGATTGCAGCCTTCACCAGGTACGGTCCGGCAAGATAAATGGACCCATTGCCCTCTACCATCAGGGTTTCATCGCTCATAATGGGTAAATATGCTCCACCCGCTACGCAAGCGCCCATGACAGCGGCAATCTGATTAAGTCCCATCGCACTCATTCGTGCATTGTTCCGGAATATTCTTCCGAAATGTTCCTTATCGGGAAATATCTGGTCCTGCAAGGGAAGAAAAACTCCGGCACTATCAACCAGGTATACAATCGGCAAGTGGTTTTCCATCGCTATTTCCTGCATCCTCAAATTCTTTTTCCCCGTAATCGGGAACCATGCACCTGCTTTTACAGTTTGGTCGTTGGCAATAATAATTGTTTGTCGACCTCCAATGTATCCAACTCCTGTTACCACCCCACCAGCAGGACATCCTCCTTCTTCCTCATACATATCGTAACCCGCAAATGAACCAATTTCGATAAAAGGCATGTTTTTATCGCGCAGGTATTCAATTCTTTCCCTTGCAGTGAGCTTCTTTTTTTCATGTTGTTTTTCGATGGCCTTCCTGCCTCCCCCCAATGCAATTTTTTCCTTTTTCTTTGCGAGGTCGTTCAATGCTAATCGCATCGAATCTTCATTTTTGTTGAATTCAAGATCCATTGGCAGGAATTGTTAAGTATGCAAAATAGCGATTGAATAGGAATGAAAAATGAAAAAGGTAAAAGGTAAATTGAAAGATTGAACATTTCTCGCCAATAGCTGAAGTCAGCAAGGGCATAAAGCGGAAACTCTGCGATTATTTTTCATTTTTAATTTTACATTTTAAATTAAGAACAAAGTCTGTCAATTAGATCCCGATTACTTTGTGTTAAATATTTTATGGTTCGAAGAAAAACATATTGGTATTGGTTGATCCTTGTTTCAATTGCGATCGGGATAAAGATTTTTTCGATGTTCCCTGCAAAGGTTGAAGCGTATTATTCTAATGGATTCTATCCATTTATTTCCTCGGCTCAAAGAATTCTCTTTGGTTGGATTCCATTTAGCATTGGCGATTTTTTCTATGCAGCTGCTGGGATCTGGCTGATAGTGGGGATTGTCAATTTCATTCGAAACCTCATAAAAAGAAAAGGAACGAGGGAGTTTTTCCTGACCAGGATCCAGAGGATTTTTTCAATTTTTCTTTGGGTTTACATCCTTTTTAATGCTTTATGGGGACTTAATTATAACAGGCTGGGTATAGGACATCAATTGAGTATACAACCATCTGAGTATTCAACAGAAGAATTAAAAAGGATCCTGGATTTGACTGTTCAAAAGTTGCATTCTGTGGCTGAGGCTGCAAACAAGGAGCGACCACTCTTCAGCAAGAAAACTTATTTGTTTCAAAAAGCTGCAGACGCCTATCATGCCACCAGACCTCATTTCCCATTTTTGAAGTACACATTTCCCTCTGTGAAACCTTCCTTATTCAGTTATCTCGGAAATTATATGGGATATTCCGGGTATTACAATCCTTTTACGGGTGAAGCGCAAGTGAATACAACTTCGTTGATGACATTGCAACCTTTCACAACCACCCATGAAATTGGGCATCAATTGGGTTATGCAAGAGAGATGGATGCCAACTTTGCAGGTTATCTTACTTCAAGAAACTCGGCAGACCCAGGAGTTATCTACTCCTTATATTTTGATATTTATGTCTACGCAGTAAGAAATTTATACCTGAGGGATTCTTCAGCAGCAAAGGGATACAGCATTCAACTACCTGAGATCACAAGACGGGATATTCGAGAGATGCAAGCTTTTTTCAGGAAATATGAAAACCCATTTGAACCCTTGATCCGCAAACTTTATGGGGAATATCTCCGTGCGAATGAACAGCCACAGGGTATGTTGAGTTATGATGAAGTGCTTGCGTGGATCGTGGCGTATTATAGGAAATATGGGACAATCTGACAATTTGAAAATTTGAAAATGAACCTTTCAATCCCGACGAAACTTTGCGTCCTGGTACCTTTGCGGTTAAATTCTTCAAATTCTTAAAATATACTCTACATTTTCAAATTAGCACATCTTCAAATTTTCAAATTAAAACTTGTTCTTCCACATCATACTCTCAACAGGCTTGTTGATTTGCCCTCTGTATTTCGCGTCTTTCTTTTCATTGTATTTAACCTCGATCTCACCCTCAACAGGAAAATATATTAATTGCCCTACAGGCATGGCGGGATATACTTTTACTGGCTGTTTTACCGAGATCTCAAGTGTCCAATGTCCGCAAAATCCAACATCTCCCTTACCTGCTGTTGCATGTATATCAATTCCTAGCCTTCCTGTTGAAGACTTCCCTTCAAGAAACGGAACATGAGCATGTGTTTCGGTATACTCTAGTGTTACTCCGAGATAAAAGATGTGAGGATATAATACAAACCCTTCCGGCGGTATTTCGAAATATTCTATTTCATTGTGTTTTTTTGCATCCAGGATATGCTCCCTATAGGTTGCTAAAACTTTTCCAAGATGCACGTCATAAGAATTGCTACCGAGACAAAAACGATCGTACGGTTCGATCTTGATTGTTCCTGCTGAAATCTCCTCGAGGATACGCTTGTCGGAAAGGATCATTTTTGATTGTCAGTTTTTATAGACAAATTGCGAGCAGGCAAGATAAAATGAAAACCTTAAGCATGCCGGTATTTTATCAACAATCTATTGACAAGAACACGAAAATCGGCATCTGGAAAATTGAAGAATCTGAAGACTTCTTTTTGCAGACCGTACCCGTTCAAAAAGAGATTACTCACCCTCATAAGCGACTTCAGCACCTTGCAGGGCGATACCTGTTGCGTTACCTTTTTCCAGATTTCCCATTTGAGCTGATTCGTATTGCGGATACGAGAAAACCTTTTTTGCAAAATGAGGCTTACCATTTTTCAATTTCACATTGCGGTGATTTCGCAGCAGCGATTGTGAGTTCAACAAAGCGCGTAGGAATTGATGTTGAAATTTATTCGGAGAAAATTGAAAGGATCAGTAATAAGTTCGTTCATAAATTAGAAGAGAATATACTTTTCAATTTCGCTCCGGATAACCATTTTCAAAAATACCTCACATTATTATGGAGCACTAAGGAATCAATCTTCAAATGGTATGGAATTGGACAAGTGGATTTCAAAAAACATATGCAATTGCAGGCAATCCATTTTGATGAGGTGAGACAAATTGTTCTTAGTGATTTTCTATTCTCGAAAGAAAGAAGCCAACTCCTTAAGTTGAGATCAGTGTTGATGGAGAAATTTGTACTGAGCTGGTTGGTGACGGAAGTTTGAGAGTTCGAAAGTTTGAGAGTTTGAAGAATTTAACCGCAAATGCCCCAGGACGCAAAGTTTTGCCAGGATTGAATTCTCATTTTCAAATTCTCAAATTTTCAAATTAATCATTCCTCCATTTCTCCTTCTTCAAGCAAATTCAAATTAATAGTATCCGTTCCAGCAATTCCTTCTATAGAACCCCGGATATGAGCCGCATTGAGCAGAACTTTTTCCAGTTGACGCTCTCTTGATTTCCATAAGCCTTTCCATGGCATCGCGTTCCTTCTGAATGGAGATCTTCATTGCATGAAAACCTTCCCTGATTGCACTCCATTGCTCAGCAAATTCATGACTGGTGAGATAGTCATAGAGATAGTGCATCTTATCGCCCTTATTTTGCTGGGTCCTTGCTGAATTATAAATCCGAATCATGCCATCACGCAATACAGCTGAAACAGCCTTCACTTCCGAGAAAGTACATATCCACACCCCATCCTTAAATCCGAAGCAATCCATATCCTTGGGCATTACGGTTGTTACTATCACCGCTATTTCTGCGCTCTGACTTCTCATGTCGGATTTGAGTTTTTCTATCCAATCCATCGAAAAGTTCTGTCGGCGTTTGCTTTCATAAATGATAGTCCCACATTCCTGTCCAAACTGATTGCGTACCGTTTGAATGCAATCAGCACCGCGGACTCCTTTTGCTACTTCACTTATTATATCAAAGGGGAAAGCAGACTTTAAGAGTTCTTCCAGCGCTAATTCCTGGGACTCACCCTGTAGTTGCATGGAACCCTGATCAGCCTTACGCCTCATCTCTTCGGCTAACTTCTTCTGATCTTCCAATTGCTTTTCCAATTCTCGTAGCCTTAATTGAAACTCAGTCTCTTTATTCTGATTTTTCTGGGCTTCGATTCTCCGGATCTCATCACCAATCCGTTCACGCTCCTCGCTTAATTTTTTCTGAAGTATAATTTCCAATTCCTGCTCGCGGGTCTTCAATTCCATCTCTTTTTTCATATACCCCAATTCCTTTTCTCTGGCCAGCTTAAGTTTTTCCTGGTTCTCAAGTTCATTTTGCTCAAGAAAGCGGAGTTTGGTTTCGTAATCGGAGGAAATTGTTTTGCGAAGGTTTTCTTCAAGCTGCTGACTAAGCTTCGCTTTTTCTATTTGTAATTGTTTCTCCAGTTCATTATCCTTCTGTTGAAGTAGTTGCTGCCAATCCTGCTCCTTCTTTGTCAACTCTTCCTCCTTTTGCTTTTTGTAAGCAAGCATATCCTTTCTGAGTTCTTTCTTATAATCTTCTGAAACAGCCTCCTCCAATGGAAACTGGTGACCACAATTCGGGCATTTAATATCAGGCATAATCAAGTCTTTGCAAACTGCAAATATACTCAGTCTAAACCTGAGGCTGCAGAAGATTTGCGCGTCATCTTAGCGCCAAGCAGGTAACCAACCAGGTCCGCCAGCATCTTTAAAACAAGGAAAATTGTAGATGGGCTCCAGTTGAGAAATGCAGGTCCAAGTATCATGAGGTGCATGGGTATAATTCTGAGGTAGGGAGTGAAAAACATTTTTCCGATATCCACCGCTTCCACTTGCTGTTGTCTTTTTCTGCGCACAAAAGAAATTATTAATTCTAATGATACGGCAATCAATCCCAGCAGAATAAAATAAGGCTCGATATGTCCCTGCTCGGCGGTTTGTATCGTGATAAAAATCAAATAAACCAGGTGGAATACTCCGTAGTGAAAAAGAAAAAAGAAAGCTGAACAGCCCTTCCCAGAGAAATTTTCGTCTACCGGCCGCTTATTGATGGTCATGCTGCCAGGAATCACCTTCTTAACTGTAAGGATTTCAAGGAAGGTAAAGAGACCAATCAAGGCGCTCTGGCCCCAATATAGCAAGACGAGGGAGTTAAAGCTGTTGGGATGAGCCTCGTAGTAATAAATGCACCATACATTAAACGCGATGAGAACCCAAAAGGAGGGGTCGTAAAGGGCTTTTCTCAATACCTCAATTTGAAAGTAAGATAAAGTCTAATTGCTAAAGCTGGAATACCCAATTCTTCAAAATGACCTTTGGGCATAAGATTGGTATACTTGCAAAGGAGCCAGGTTTTGGGGAAAAACTATAAAATGAAGCAGTTTACTATAATCGCTGTTTATCTCTTAATTATCAATGTGATTTGCATTGGACAAACCCCCTTGCCTGATTCAGTTTTGTCTCCAGCCAGCCTCAATTACAGTAATGTCTCTCCTGTTAAGAAATTTTTTCGGGGAGGGAACTATCGCGAGGAATGGGGAACCGAAGTAAAAATGCCAGTCTTTGATATCAGAAAGGTGAATGGCGGATTTAGGATCGATAAACTTGGAGGGGGACAGCAGACCAAAAGCCTTCAGTTGATTGATAAGAATGGGGAAGAGTGGGTATTAAGAACGGTTGATAAGGATGTGAGTCCAGCCTTGAAGAATGTATTCCAGAAAGTCCTTATTAAAAGTCTTGCCCAGGACCAGATTTCGGCTTCCCACCCATATGCAGCCCTCGTTGTCTCCCCGCTCGCAGACGCTATTGGGGTTCTTGCTCCTCAGCCCGGTCTGTTTTACGTGCCAGATGATCCAGCTTTGGAACCATATCGTTCCATTTTTGCCAATACAGTTTGCTTCCTTGAAAAGAGATATGCAACCGTAAATAATACTCCAACCATTGATACAGAAGATTTGGAAGAGTTAATGGCCAAAAATAATGACATACACATTCTCGATTCCTATGTGCTTAAAGCAAGATTATTGGATATGCTTGTTGCAGACTGGGACCGACATGGCGGGCAATGGAAATGGGCAACCAGGACTGAAAACAATAAAAAATATTATTATCCTATTCCTCGCGACAGGGATTTTGCATTCTTTGAATCGGAGGCTTTGCTGGTGAAAATAGGCTCGCTAGTTACTATGAAGCACTTGCAGGGATTCAATAAAACAGGTAAAAACCTGGAAAAATTAAACTCGAAGAACTCCTGGTTTGACCACACCTTTTTAACAAGCCTGGATGAGAACCAATGGAAAGAGGCAATCAGTTTTATACAAACCACTCTCACTGACTCTGTAATTGCAAATGCTGTTTCTTCAATGCCAAAGGAGGTATATGCAATAAGTGGAGAAGATATAGCACATAAATTAAGGACCAGAAGAGATAATCTAATGGAAACAGCACTTGAATATTATCAGGTATTGGCTGATGCTGTTTCAATAATGGGAAGCAATCGTCCTGAATATTTTATGCTTGCTCAGAAAGACGGAAAGCTTGAAGTGAAAATGTACGCCTACAATAATGGACAAAAGGGGGATCTCATTTATTCCCGACTGTTTGATGAGGCAGATACTGAAATTATCACACTTGATGGATTGGGAGGGAATGATCATTTTGAAATTAATGAAAATTGCAGTTTACCGATCTTGCTTCAGGTAAAAGGTGGAGAAGGTAGTGATGTCTTCGACGTAAAAGGAAAGATGAAAATAAAATATCTCGATAAAGAAGAGTCCTTGAATCTGGTAAAAGAATAATAGGATTATTTTATTTTTTATTCCCTGTATAAAAGATATTTCGCGATCGTTGTATTGGCGAGATCATTAGGGTGACCATCACCAGGTATGAAATAAATCTCCTTGTTAAGATCTAAAATCTTAGATACTGGAATTACGCTTGCACCAAGGTTTGTAAGTTGAGACACGTCATTATCAAGCTTTTGTTGTAAAGGGAAATCGTATCCCCTATATCCCCAGTTTGCATTATCCCAATTAAGCAGGATAAATTCCCCGCCTGAATTTTTAACCATTGATATCATACTCTTGAGAATTCCAAAGCAACGATCGTAATCATCCTCACTAAATCTCTTGATTCGATTTCGCAATTGAATATCATCCACTTTATCCTTGATTAAACTGATAGCTCCGAAAAAACTAAGATAGTGACCCCATCTACGGTGGGAAAACCTTGGTTGGTAATTAAGAGGGCCTGCGTTAATCAATGTATCATTCTTATGAACAAAGTATGGCCCATCCATGTTCCATGTATAGATCCCACTTGCACGCAAGAAATGATCAGACATGAATGAATAGACAAATATTCTATTGCGATTATCACGATTGCTGTACTTCCTTCTTAAAACTTCATATACCTGGTGACTACCGTAGGCCGAACATCCAAGGTTAATTGCGGAGCTATTAGAAATTTCTCCAAAGAGATATGGGAGTGTGGAAGTATCAGGTACACCTTCGCCAAATGTGAAACTACAGCCAATGAAAACAGCCTCTCTTGATGTAAATGGCGATTTAAGTCCTGCCCGATGATTGTAAGATAATCCAGGAAGTGTATCAGGAATAATTGTATACCTGGTATTGAAAATAGTATCTCCCCCTGGAACAATGCTTAATGCCAGTTGATCTCCCGTTCTTCCTCTCTTAAATCCAAGGATGGAATCACCTGCATAATAATCAGAATCGAATTCGCCTTTGTATTCCGGACCCTTAGGCTTAAAAAATAACCGGTATGTAAATTCTATTACAAGCAGAAGGAAGAGAAAGGTGCAGATAGTAAACAGGAGGTTGCTGAGTTTCTTTCTTCTGAATCGATAAACAAGAAATATCAGGAGAACCTCAATCAGAATAAGATAAACGATACTATCTCGCAATGCCCGCTATTTAGCGGGTAATATAATTCAAATTTCCGCTATATGAATGCAAACTATTAATTGGATCGCTCAGGAGATTCCATATTAAGAATATTGTTCTCTTCTCTTTTTCTCAGACCGAAATTGTATCTAACGTTGAGACCAAACCTGCGCGTATCGCCCTGGCGAAATCCACTGGCATCAACTGTTCCCTGTTTTAAAACAAATTCATTTTTATTTGTCTGAAAGATATCATTCACGCTCATTGAAATCGTCAGCTTTTTCTTTAATAATTGTTGGGAAACACTAAAGTTCAATGACCCAAAGGAAGAGAGCTCATAGAATTGCAGCTGACCCTTAAACCTGGCAAATCCATTCAATGTGAGCTGCGTAAGGGGAGTAAGTTTGAAAGTTTGATAGGTAAAAATGGTCCAGCTTCCCTTCTTGAATTGAAGGGGTTTATTTTCATACCGACCCTGATAAAAATTGTGGTTGTATTGTGCTCCAACTACAAAGAAATATCTTTTCCCGGGAGGAATTGCTCCCAGGCCACGGAAATAAATTTCTTTGTTGTTGCCTAAATTATCCCAGGTTCTAAATGCCTGGCTCTTGCTGCTATCAGCCTGGTAAACTACCTGGGTATAAATGTCTTTGGTATCGTTGACGCCAATTGCGAGGATTGGTCGTTCATCTACAGAAATATTTGCTTCATAATTCTTGGTGAACTGAGGTCTTAAGGTTGGATTACCTGTTTCGAATAAATATGGATCTACAAACCTGATAGATGGATTTAAATAATCATATGCAGGGCGACTTATAGTTCGGCGATAAACCAAATAAGCTCTTAAATCAAAACCTGCAATGCGCATGATCGTTCTACTGATGTAGATGTAAGGAAATAAATCTGTCCGCTTGAGTGAGAACGAAGTATCATTAGGCAATACCTGGTTGCCCTCCATATTTGTGTTTTCCAATCTTGTGCCCAGCTTTATAATCACACCAGAAACGTTCTTGGACGCCTGGATATAGGCAGCATTGATTGATTCATCATATTTGTAGGAGGCAGTTCGGAATTCATCTTTGATCCTAACAGTTCCGTTTTGCCTGAAATAGTTTGTTGAGTTACTGAACCAAACGTTACTGGTTTTCAGACCAGCTTCAACCGTTAGTTTTTTGGGGAGTTTCCAGGTTAAATTAGTTTGGACCGAAAGAAAATTTAATTTGTTATGCAAATTTCCATCGCCTTCAACAGGCGGGAACGAAGGCTGTTGAAAAATAGTAGTGAACCGCTGGTCAGTATTATTTGGAGCATGCGTAAAAGAAAGGTCTGTTGACCATTCTGAACCTATCGTGTCTATTTTAAATTTTGCACTGGCACTCTGAGTAATCCCCAGGTTGTAAGCTTTATTGTTGACATTAGCCTGGTTGCGTGTGATATAATTAGAGGTACTGATCTTGCTTATATCAGAGAGGTTTATACTTCTGTTTCTCGATCTGTTATAGCTGAATCTTCCATCATAATTGATCTCCCATTTCTTATTAAGCTGGTAGCCCGCACCGAATCCGAGATAATAACTGTTGGCTGGATATCTGGTGAGTGCGTCCTGACTTAATAATGAATCGGGAGCAAAAATTCTATCTGTTTTTATTTGTTCATAGGTATTGCGGTGACTAAACTGAAGATTTAAATATGTTGTCAATCTGCCATCGTTATTATTAAGATTAATTCCTACAAATTGGTTTCCATATCTACCCTGATTCACTCCAGCATTCAGACTTCCTGTCAAACCGATCCGTACTCCTTTCTTAAGGATCACGTTTACAATTCCACCGCTTCCGGAAGCATCATACCTGGCTGATGGTGTTCGCATGATCTCAATGGATGCGATGGCATTAGGAGGAAGATTCTTGAGGATAGTGGCAATATCTGCCGCACTCATTTTTTGTTCCCTTCCATTAATGTATATCGTAGCTGGAGTAGTACTTGTCAAATAGATATTTCCATCCTGGTCAACAAAAAGTCCAGGCGTTTTTTCCAGGATCTCATATGCATTAGTAGAGGAGGCTGCAAGGTTTTCAGGATCTACAATGGTTTTGTCGTCCTCCTGCCGCATGATAGGCCTGGTTGCTGTGACCACAACACCGGCAAGGGACTTCCTCATTTCCTTAGCCACAAAATTGTAGACAGGGTTATCTCCCTTGATCGTAATGTTTTTTTCAATAGGTTCATAATTGACCGAACTAATTCGAACCATATAGGGTCGCCCATTCAATAACTGGAAACTTACTCGTCCGGTACTATCAGTCACCTTCGACTGGCGATTTACCGTATCAGGTACAGATATCACAACAACAGTGGCAAAAGCGAGCGATTCCTTTTTGGAATTGGTCAAATGAAACGAAACATTGGTTTGCTGTGCAAAAGCAAACGAAAACGATAAAAGGAGGGAGATTAAGGTAAGCGTACGTACAGTTAGCATCATATGGGGTAAAAATAATTCCTTCCCGATTTTAGCGGGGCGTTTTAACATTTACGTATCAACTAGTTGGAATGTTACATTAAGGTGCATGAATTAACCGCAAGGGCGCAAGGACGCCAAGTTTCGCCAGGGGAAGTGGCTAAAAAAAACAATCCCGACCGAAGTCGGGAAAATGTTTTGTTGTGACGGTAACTAAGATAAGGTTACTTCCTTGGGTTTCACAGGCTAACAGAAGTAAGCTGATTGATACTGGATTTTAACTGGTTTTTCTCAATTGGATATTGGATAACGATTTGGTTTTTCTTCGGATTTGGTCGGTTTTTCTTATTCCGGATATTGGATTTATCGTTGTTGCAATATCAATCAACTTGGATCAAAAGTATACCCTGCACTTTTAGTTAACAATAGCAGAAACTCTTGATTTTCACTGTTCGGTATTCCGAACCCAGGGTACGGAAAACTACGAGGTTACTGAACAACAAACCTCCTGCTCACCACTCCTTCAGCTCCTTCCAACGTAATCATATGGACTCCTTTCTTCCATCCAGCTGTGTTTAGATAGATGATCCCAGTCTTATTTCCAAGATTCTGCCGATCCACTAATTGGCCCTGCGCAGAATAGATCCTTAAGGACGTAAATGGATTATGAAGTTGAATCGTCATTGGAGATCCCTGCGTTACTATTGAAGAGATCAAAAATGCATTCCCAGATTTTCCAGGATTTGCTACGATGACTGGTGAATATTTAAATGAATTATCGTTGTCAATTATTTTTAATCGATAAAAAGTTTTTTGAGAATTATTTGCTGTATGCCTGAATACATAATTGGAATTAACTCCTGAAGGCGATAGTTTTCCTGCTTCGGAAAAATTCTGTCCATCCTTACTGAATTCGATACTGAATTCACGAACATTTATCTCCTTGGAAGTTTTCCATTGCAATTCATTGTAATTATTTCCTGGTCTCACTGTGAATGAGAGAAGCGTAACAGGTACGGCACCACTTGCACTTGGAAAAACTTTATGAATGGCTCCTCCGGCAGATGCGTAAAGAGTTCCATCTTCTGCTTCTCCAAATGACACCAGAAAACTAGGAGATGCAGTCCGGCGAATAATGTTCCATCCTCCACTTCCATTCGGTTTTATTAGCCAAACATTGGTGCTTGAAGCAGTAGTCATATAATCGCCTACAACATAATAACCATATAAAGTTGGGTATTCCGCTCCTCTGTATACATAACCTCCAGTAATGGATATTCCTCCTGTAGTATTATTATGTTGATATTCAAAAATTGGTAATAAATGATTTGGTGGTTCGCAATCCGGTACACCAGGCGTTGACATAGTTCCTTCATAACAGCGCCAGCCGAAATTGGTTCCCCCTGCAATTGGAGAGGGAAGGAAATTAACTTCTTCTCGTGCACCCTGACCCACATCTGCCAGCCACATATCATGTGTAAGTCTGTCGAAGCTCCATCTCCATGGATTACGTAAACCCAGCGCCCATATTTCATCCTTAACATTGGGATCTGGGTCGGATATGAAAGGATTATCGGGGGGTATGGTATAGTTTGCCGTCAAACCTGTCCCAACATTTATTCTCAACATTTTTCCCATGAATGAGGTCTTGTCTTGTGCAAGATTGTTCGGATCATTTCCAGATCCACCATCTCCGGTCCCGAAATACAGATAACCATCATCCGGTCCAAAATTCAGCTTGGCACCATTGTGATTAGTGAATCCAACGGGCTTTTCCGCAAACCAAATAACTTGTCGTGTGTCAGGATCAGCCTCATTCATATTATCTGCCCTGGTTTGATACCTGGCAACATTCACAAAGAACCGGTCATCTGCGGTACCTGGATTCGGACCTGGTATTGTTGTATTATAATACACAAAAAAGTATCGGTTCAAATTGTAATTGGGATGGAATGCAAGGCTAAGCAATCCTAGTTCGCCACCAGTTGCAATACCTGTCACAGTTAAAAAATTTCCCAGAAAGCCTAATGCTTGATTGTAAACTTTGATTGTTCCGCCTTGTTCAACGATAAAAATGCGGTTGGAGCCATCTCCCGCGTTTACAATGTCCACTGGATTAGTAAGTCCTGTAATGACTTGCTGGAAATTTACCAGGGGCACCTGGGCATTTACTATATTATAATGGAAAAGGGAAATGAGCAGGCAGGCTGTTTTCAGCCCCAGGGTAAAAAATCTCTTCATAAATAGGATTTGATTACTGTATCACACAAAATTTTATGCCCGCAGGAATTTAGCGACAGAAGCTAATAGGGTACAGGTGACTGTTACTTAAAATACACAAAAAAGCCCCCGAATTTGGGGGCTTTTAATTTCGGGTTTCGTGTTTGGAGTTTCGGGTTGTAGTTAACTCGAAACGCCAAACCCGAAATTAATAACTAAAGAGTTTTTAGCACATCATTCATGCTCCGAACCGCATCCGCACTCTTATTGAATAATCCTTTCTCCTCTTCATTCAGACCAAAATCCACGATCTGTTCCCATCCATTCTTGCCAATAATAACAGGGACTCCAAGGCATATATCCTTATGTCCATATTCTCCATCCAGTTTCACGCAGCAACTAAATAATTTTTTTTCATCACGCACAATGCTTTCCACCAGAGCTGCGCCGGCTGCACCGGGAGCATACCAGGCGGAGGTTCCAATAAGTTTAGTAAGGGTTGCGCCCCCTACCATGGTGTCTGCCACTATCTGTTTCTGTTGATCTCCGCTCAAAAATTTCGAAACAGGTGCACTATTCCATGTGGCATATCGGATCAATGGGATCATGGTCGTATCTCCATGACCTCCTACAACAATAGCATTCAAATCATTTGGTGAACAATTGAGGGCCAGACTCAAATAACATTTAAACCTTGCACTATCCAGAGCACCACCCATACCGATGATCTTGTTCTTGGGCAGTCCTGAAGATTGCATCGTCAGATAAGTCATGGTATCCATAGGGTTGCTCACAATGATGAGGATAGCATCCGGTGAATGTTTCAAAATATTTTCAACAACACCCTTAACTATTCCCGCATTGGTTCCTATCAATTCTTCCCTGGTCATGCCTGGTTTTCTTGGCAAACCAGAAGTGATCACAACTACATTACTGCCGGCAGTCTTGCTATAATCATTTGTGCTGCCTATGATCCTTGTATCAAATCCAAGTAAGGCGGCAGTCTGTGTCATGTCCAATGCCTTTCCTTCAGCCAGACCTTCCTTAATATCCAGCAAAACAAGTTCTTCGCAAAGCTCTTTCCGGGCGATATTATCGGCAGTAGTTGCACCAACTGCACCCGCACCTACAACAGTTACTTTCATGTTGATCAAACATATTTTAAGTGAGGAAATTGATTTGCCCGCAAAGGTAGGGGAAAGACCTTCGTGTATGAACTTGGAAGAATGTCTAAAGCCCTCCTGCTGCTACTACCAATTCCTAATTACCAATACCTAATTCCTTCAGCTTTTACTACATTAGCTCCATATGCAAACCCCTACAGCCAGCACAAAGGAAAGAGATTGGGAATGGGAAATCCGGCCCCGCACCACCTGGTTGGGTGTGAGCCTGAAGGAACTTTATTCTTACAAGGACTTATTATTCCGTCTGGTAAGGAGGGAGTTTCTGATGTTGTATCAGCAAACATTGCTAGGCCCTGTCTGGATTGTAGTGCAACCTATAATAACGGTTCTGACCTATGTTTTGATTTTCCATCAGATAATTGGGATTAGCACGGAAGGAATTCCTGCATTTTTATTTTACCTGGTCGGAATTACACTCTGGAATTTATTTTCTGATATTTTTCTGGGTACTTCTTCAACGTTCACCAACAATGTACAGATATTCAACAAGGTTTATTTTCCAAGAATAATTGTTCCTCTCTCTGTAATGCTCTTACATTTCCTGAGATTTGGAATCCAGCTTTTATTATTGATAATTGTCATTTTTGTTTATGCAGCAAAGGGAAAGGTTGACTTACATATGGAAACCTGGATTTTTGCGGTCCCTGCAATGTTGATTGCCGCAATAATTGGGTTGGGACTTGGACTATTGTTTTCCGTGCTCACAGCCAGATATCGTGACCTACTGAATCTTCTTCATCTTCTGGTGAGATTACTTATGTTTCTCTGTCCCATTTTCTTTTCGCTGGCAATGGTTCCAGAAAAATGGAAGCCACTAGTGATTGCAAATCCACTTACTCCGGCCTTTGAATTATTCCGGTATGCATTTCTTGGTTCAGGTACATTTAGTTGGTTGCAGTTGATGTACAGTTTCATGGTAGCAATTATTCTTCTTGGTGGAAGTGTTTTAATATTTAATAAAAAGGGCGATCTCCTGATGGATGTGGTCTGAGAATTTTTTATGTCGAAAATTATTTCCGCAGAAAATATTTCGAAACGATACAGATTAAACACTGCTGGATCGGGTTCATTAAGACAAGACCTTAAGAAATGGTGGTTGAATACCGTGCTTCAAAGCGATGATCAGTTCTTTCGGTCAGCAAATAAGGAGCATCATATTTCTCCGGTTGGGGATCGATTGTGGGCGTTGAAAAATATCAATTTTGATATTGCGGAAGGAGAAGTGTTGGGAATTATTGGCCCTAACGGTGCAGGTAAATCCACTCTATTAAAAATTCTTTCCAGAATTATTAAACCAACTGAAGGTATCGTGCGAGGAAGGGGAAAGATCAGCAGCCTTCTGGAAATTGGTACAGGATTTCATCACGAGTTATCGGGGAGAGAAAATATTTATACCAGTGGATATATGCTGGGCATGAAAAAGCAGGATATAAGATCCAGGTTTGATGAAATTGTGGAATTCTCAGGTGTGTCCCAATTTCTTGATACGCCAGTTAAAAGATATTCGTCAGGAATGTATGTGCGATTAGCCTTTGCAGTAGCTGCCCATCTTGAACCAGAACATTCTTGTGGTTGATGAAGTACTGGCAGTAGGAGATGCTGAGTTTCAAAAAAGATGCCTTGGAAAATTGAAAGAAGTTTCTGCCTCTAAAGGAAGGACAATTTTGTTCGTGAGTCATAGTATGCAAGCCATTTCAACTCTTTGCACCCGCGTACTTTTATTGGAGAAGGGAGAGATTACAGCATCTGATAATCCTGAAAATGTAATTAACCAATACCTGGCATCTGCCCGCAAGAATATCTGGAAGAGGGAGTGGCAACCTGGAGAGGAGGCTCCGGGAAATGAGCATATTAGAGTTAAATCGGTGGAATTGATTCCAAATCTCCCAAATGAATCAGCCCGTATTGATATTCGAACAGAAATAAAAGTGAGGTTCAGTTTTTATAATGCTAAAAGAGAAGAATTGTCGGCTGGCTTGAAGGTTTTCAATCTTTTCGATGAGTGCATATTTGATCTAACGACCGCCTCAGCTTTGTTCGATGAAGGGTATGTTGAAGGAGAATGCATAATCCCAGGCAATTTCTTAAACGATGGCTCCTACTATATTTCACTCACATTTGATAAAGACACCTCTTTTCCTTTATTTTATTTTCAGAATCTTTTTCATTTTCAAAATTGCCTGCAATTTGAGGTTGAAGATTACCGTGAGAATGTAAACTGGCATGGTAAATGGCTTGGCTTTGTTCGACCAAAATTTCCATTTTCATTGAAGCAATCTATTTGACCCAAATCTTTGCGTGAATTAAATTACCCCAATGGCCCTGCGTGTTCCCGATTCCCCACCAATAATAAAGCCCGTTCCATTAAATGAATCACGACCGTTATGGTCTGTGATGATTCCCATATATAATTCTTCTGAATTATTGAAAGAAGCACTTCATAGTGTTTTAATCCAGGATCCTGGAAAAGAATATATGCAGATCGAGGTAGTAGACGATTGCAGCACTGATGCGGATGTTAAATCCCTCGTGGAAGAATTGGGCAAAGGCCGAGTCATCTATTTTCGCCAGGATACTAACGTGGGAAGTGTTAGAAATTTTGAGACCTGTCTGAATCGTTCGAGAGGAATGATTATTCACCTGCTTCATAGCGATGATCTTGTGAAACCTGGATTCTACTCAACCCTCGCAAATGTTTTTGATAAATTCCCTGAAGCAGGTGCTGTCTTTTGTAATTATGAAAGTATTAATGATGAAGGGGAGAGGATGTATGACAATGAATCGATGGGAGATAAAGAAATGCTTCTTGATAATTTCCTTTATACCGTTGCATACAAATGTCCAATACAATATGTAGCGATAGGTGTGAAAAGGGAAGTATATGAAAAGGTGGGTGGTTTCTACGGGTGTATTTATGGCGAGGACTGGGAAATGTGGAGTAGGATTGCCAGAGATTATCCTGTTGCTTATAGTCCAGCCGTATTGGCAAAATACCGGATTCATTTGCAAAATATTTCAGGTTCAAGTTTTGAAACGGGCAGTAATTTCAAAGACATCGACTGGGTGATCAAGACTATTAATACTTATTTACCGCAAAAGGATCAGGCAGTGATGAAACTTCGTGCTAAAAAGCATTATGCCAATTACATGCTTTCGATGATCGAATACATCTGGCATGTAACAAAAAATAAAAGGATCGTATACACGCAGGTGAGGGGAGTATTAAAAATGCATGTGAATCCTAAAATGGTTCTTAAGGCAGCTAAAATGTATGCAAAAGTTTGGGCGGAACCGGTGAGGAGGATCTTAAAATTTTGAGATTTTGAGATTTTGAGATTTTGAAATTGGGAAATTTTAGGAAAAGAGACTATTGGATCAGGTTGAAGCATTTTCAAATTTTCAATTTGACTAATTTTCAAATTGTACTTGCCTTATCAATCTGATCCAGAACCTGGGAATCTACCAGAGGATCAAATTTGCGCGCGAAGAGTTTTTTGGAATTGCGCATATGTTCAAAATCTGCGATGGTGAGAATTTTTGGATTGTGTCCTCCGAGACTCCAGTCAATATATCTGAAATTATCCTGAACTACTGAATCTTTAAATGGTGAATTCATGATGATCGTCGGGATCAGGAATTCATCAGAGGCCCAGGTGAATTTTGCAAAACGGCGAACTTTTGAATTCTCTTTGATGAATTTCAAAATATACCTAGCGCAGTCTGAGGTAATAGTCCACCATGTTGCATTTTCTCCACCATACAATGTATAGGGAAGTGGAAATTTTCTGGTGGGCAAAACATAATTGATAAAATATTGTAACCGATATCTTCCACGAAAATCAAAATCTGTCATGTGATAGCGGGTTAAGCGATGTACCGCATGACTCCACCATTGGCTGCCGAATTCTTCAATCGTCAGAAAATTCTTACCCGGCCTCTCAAGCAGGAATGAATACAATTTATCAGCAGGAACCAATGGGTAGTCCTGTCCGCTCATTAGGTTGAGGAAGCCATACTCCCTCCCCGGACGAAAGAACTTCAGACATTGTTTGAAAAACTGCCCTCGTAAAACTATACCCAGCCCATCGAACTTTAATTCTGTTCTGAATAAAATAAACTCCTTCAATATTTGAAAGGAAAAGAAATGGCTCAATCTCAGATTTCTTGTCAATGTGTATATAAAAATCAAAACCAGGGTGATGTAATTTTCTGATCAATCTTTCCACCTGTTGGGGATCCCTGTAGGCCATGATCAGATGGGCAATTCGCATAGAGAAATTTCTCGAGGTTTAAAGTTTTACGTAAGACGGGGGTATAATTTGGTTGTACGGATACTGAAGTTAGTCGATAACACAAGATACTCTCTTTTTCCAAGGCATCGGCTAAAAAATGATACTGATCATCAAATTTCAGAACCCAATCGAACCAGAAATCATTCCGCTTACGTAAAAAACATTACTAATGTTGCTTCAGGTGATCCGATAGTCTAAGCGTAAGTGCTACAGTGGAAAGTGTAGGATTAGCTACTCCTGATACAGGAAAGCAAGAAGATCCGGCCACGAATAGGTTTTCAATTCCATGTACTTTGCAGTCAGCATCAACAACACCTTTTTTTGGATCAGTACTCATTCTGGTTGTGCCCATATGATGCCATGCACCTCCCAGACTTTCAGGCCAGCCATTATTATCTTCTTCTTTCAGCCATTTCTGCAACTTCACCCTTCCAATACCTGCTGCACCTATCTGCTGGCCAATAACCTCATTGAGTTTACTAATACTCTTCCTTTCCATCGCCGTCAGTGCCCAGTTAAAAACAGATCTTGGAACTCCCAGTTCATCTTTATCAGCCGATAATGTTACGCGTGAGGAAGAATTAGGCGCCTGTTCCATTCTTGTCACCATTTCAAACTCCTTATATACGAGAATTTCCTTTTTGGGGATCTCTCCTTTTTGAAATGCATCCTCGGCTTTTTTCCAGCCCGTTAAATTTTCATCAGTAGCTTTTGAGGCTGTATCCGATAAGTTAGTTGTTTCTGAATTGGAAGTGATCGGACTAAAACTTATCGTACCATTCAAGAGCTCCAATTTTTCTTGCATGGATTCTGTCAAACCTATTTCTGATCTGGCCTTAGTGTAAAAGTACTCGAGCATGTATAATTTAAGAGAACGGGCAACTGGCATTACAAGTCGTGCCGTTGGAAGTTCAATGTGTTCCATGAAATATCGACCTACCAGATCATGCTGATTACCTAAACCCTCTTTGATCTGCCTGTTTGAGGCGAGCAGAAGCCTGGCATTTTGGATAGCACAGCAGGCAAGAACAAACCGCTTGGCCCTTACTCGATATTTTTTGCCTGAATGATTTGAAATGATCACTTCAGAAATCCTGGAACCATTATCATTCAATATAAGTTCTATCACATTTGCGTAGGTGTACAGATTGATGTTGGATGAATTTAGAATTGTGGACCTGTACTTCGTTCCAAATCTTGTTGGGGGACTGAATTGCCAGATCTTATGTCTTATGATCTTTTGATCCAGGGGAAGCGGCTCAAGTGATTTATCCTTTTGCGTCCAGTATTCCGGACGGTAATCATAAGGTCCCAATTCTAGGAGTTTATGTCCTCTTGCATAAAAGGGATCAAGTTCATATTTTGTTATTGGCCAACCGCTCATAGATACCCAACTTCTCTGTTTGAAATCTAATTCATCAAGAGTGGAGCAAAAGCCAGCCCAATGGCCCGTAGTCCCACCAAAATAATGCAGCCTGGCTGATTCCAGTGCATAATATGGCAAGCCAGTATTGGTTCCCTTATAGAGATCTTGCATTTTTGCCTCATAATCAAAACCACCACCCTCCAATAAAATCACTCGGGAACCGAACCCTTCCCACTCTATAGCCATGCTCAAACCAGCAGCCCCCGCGCCGACAATGCACAGATCAGCATTCAAAACTGCATTATCATCCAGGGTCCGCGCATCAATGTGCATTACAATTGTTTAAGGTTAAAGGGAGAACAAAGCCGATTGTCTGGCTTCAGTTCTAGCCAGAACCCATCCATCAATGATGACAATATTCCCTGTTTGAAAATCATTCCTTATTAATTCATTAAGTCGTTCCTGCGAAGGTTGTTTCTTTTCATCTGCTTCTATCAATCGCAGAAGAGATTGGGAAGTGGATTCTCCCGGAAATTTAGAACGGTAAGCTATTCCTATCGATTCAAGAGTCTTATCATCCAGTATCGATGCAAGAAATGCAGGCTTTCTTAGAAAACGAGTTCCTTGATTGCAATTAAGAAAAGGAACAAGGAGGACTGAACCACTTATGATCGTAAATGAAACGAACCTTCTTCTTTTCATCGCTGATAAAGATAACTTCTGTATTTTGTTTGCAAAAATGGTGGGATAGCAGCATGCAGGGTGATAAATCAAAAAAGTGGGTTTTTGTGGCGGTGTCCATTTTTTTTCTATCGATCATTGCATTCCCACTCTTCTACAATCTGGATAAACAGCCAATTCGCATTTGGGATGAATCCAGACTTGCAATGAATGCTTTTGAAATGAACAAGGATGGGAACTTGCTCACTACTCATTTTGAAGGTGAACCAGATATGTGGAATACAAAGCCTCCCCTTATGATCTGGTTGCAGTTGATTTTCATTAAGGTTTTTGGATTTAACGAACTTTCCCTCAGATTACCTTCTGCAATTGCAGCTCTTGCAACCTGCATTTTGCTGGTGTTATTTTCGCGCAAGACATTTAGATCCTGGTGGCCTGGAGTATTTGCAGCAATAATTTTAGTAACCGTCAATGGGTATGTACATATTCACGCTACCAGGACAGGCGATTATGATGCACTCCTGACTTTATTTACATCCTCTTTCTTATTGAGTTTCTACCTCTACATTGAAACAGCCCATAATAAATACTTGCACCTGTTTTTTTTGGGAGTTGGATTGGCTATACTAACGAAAAGTATCCAGGGCCTTTTATTTATTCCAGCTCTGGCTGTTTATGCGTTGGTGTACAGGAAGCAAATGGTACTATTAAAAAATAAATGGTTCTATATTGATGTATTTATTGTAATTGCTTGTGTAGCGACTTATTATCTTTTACGCGAATCAAATAACCCAGGGTACCTCCAGGCCATTTGGGAGAATGAATTAGGAGGCCGGTATGCCCAAACCACTGAAGAAAACAAATTTTGGAAAGGATATTATTTTTACCAACTCAGGCGCTTCCTTTTCGAATACTGGTTCTGGTTACTTCCTCTTGGTTTTATAGCGGGATTTGTTCAAAAGGGAAGATTTAGGACGTTTACTATATACCTTACAATACTTAGCGGTATTTATTTATTATTGATTTCAATTTCGAAAACCAAATTGGAATGGTATGTGCTTCCAGTCTTTCCACTTTTTGCATTTATTATTGGCTTTTTTGTTGACGGTGTTTGTAAATGGGGTTATCAAAAATTGCTCACGAGCCAGTTAAGATGGATTCTTATCCCAGCCTTTTGCATACTTCTTTTTTTCTATCCATATGCTTCCATTGTTACTAAGGTTGTTCTTGCAAAAGAATATCGGTGGGATCTGGAAATTTATCCAATTAGTTATATTCTTCAGGAGACCTTTGAAAAGAATCACAGACTGAACGGTGCGGCAATTTGTTATGAGGGTTACAACACGCATCTTCGTATCTATATGAAGCGGCTTGAAGAGAAGGGAAAGAAATTTGTTTTTGCTGATGCAGATCAATTGAGGCCGGGAGATACTGTTATCGCGAACCAACCTCCTATTAAATCGCGAATTGAAAGCAGGTATGAGTACCAGGTCCTGGCTGAAAAAGCCGGAGCCAGGATTTATGTTATTAAGGCAGAAAAATCGGGGAAGAAGTAGTTAATGGGAAAGGTTTATCCATACGAGATATTTCATATTAACCTGCAAGGTTTTAATGGTAGGCCGATGGTGGGTACCGCCGGGCAAGGCCTATATCTGGTATTTTGGTGGGATAGTACACCTCTTGGACAAATGTTTATTGAAGTCGGTGAGGAAATGGATGACGAGGCTTTCCAGGAAAAATTAATTACATCAATTAATCCTGCAATTGAGGATTATTCAACGCGAGTCAAAAAACAAGTCAATGAGTCTGGTGGCATAAATGGAATTGAGCAATTAAAGAGAAAGACTTGAATTACTTTTTGATCATGAATCTGAGGATGTAAAGAATGGCGACCTTGACCTTTCTGTAATTATCTGCACAAGAAACCGCGCCGCTCAATTACCAGTTTGTCTCAAATCATTAAGTCTGGTAACTCCCTCTCCCCGTGAAATTATTGTAGTTGATAATGCTCCTCTCGATGATAGCACAAGAAAAGTTGTTGAAGAGTTTCCAATGGTCAGGTATTGCATTGAACCAAGACCAGGACTGGATATAGCAAGGAATACTGGGATCAACTCAGCAACATCTTCCATTGTAGCATATGTGGATGATGATGTTTTTGTTCATTTAAATTGGGCTCATGAAGTGGTCAGTTCTTTTGACGATCCATCAACAATGGCAATGACAGGTCTTGTGATCGCAGCCCAACTTGAAACCGAGGCGCAACAAATATTTGAAAAATTCTGGTCCTTCAACCGGGGGTATTCAGAAAAAACATACGACAATTCTTTTTTTCAAATAACGCTTGGAAAAGGTCCTCCGGTCTGGGAAATAGGTGCTGGGGCAAATATGGCCTTCCGAAAGAAAATATTCTCCGAGATTGGATTATTTGATGAGCGATTAGATGTTGGGGCTGCTGGATGTAATGGTGATTCGGAAATGTGGTTTCGGATACTTGCAAAGGGATTTTCTATCAGGTATAATCCGAGAGCTGTTGTATTTCACCAGCATCGGGAAACCAAAAAAGGCCTTAAAAAACAGTTGTACAATTATATGCGGGGCTTTGCAACCGCTGCGTTGATCCAGCAACACCAAATTCATGGGGCAGGTTATAAAAAGATACTCCTTAAGACTCTCCCAAGATTTTACTTTGCGTTACTCATCAGAGGATTTCCACGGTTCTCCTCCAGATCGCAAACCGTTTTTTCAGAAATTGGCGGGCTTGTTTCAGGGGTACGCTATTATCTTAAGAATAAAAAAAAGCGTCCGTATTAACTAAGACAAATGAATCAATCGACAGATAGAAATATGCCTTTGGTTTCAGTGATCATTCCATGTTTCAATCATGCCCGCTTTTTGCAGGAAGCTGTGGAAAGTGTTTTGCAACAAACCTATCCCAATATTGAAATCATCATAGTGAATGATGGATCAACAGATGATACCGAGCAAACTGCGAAATCTTTTGAAGGAATTAAGTATTTCTATCAGCCAAATAAAGGATTGTCGGCGGCGAGAAATGCAGGCATCAAGGAGGCGAGTGGGGAATTTCTCGTCTTCCTGGATGCAGACGACTGGCTTTACAAAGATGCAATATTTACAAACTTTCAATACCTGCAACGTAATCCATTGGCAGCATTTGTTTCCGGCGCTCACGATAAAGTAACCTCGGACAAGAAATTCATAAGTGAGGCGGTCTGGCAAATAAATTCTGATCATTATCTCCACCTGCTGCAGGGAAACTATATTGGGATGCATGCAACCGTGATGTACCGCAGACATATATTTGATGAATTTCTTTTCGATACAAACCTGAAAGCATGTGAAGATTATGACTTATATCTGAGGATCGCAAGAAAGCATCCTGTAGTTCATCATACACACAAGCTGGCACCATACAGGATTCATGGAAATAATATGTCCTCAGACATTTCAATGATGCTGGACATGGTTTTGCAAGTGCATTCCAGGCAGGAGAGACTGTTGACTACCGCAGAGGAAAAGAAAGCTTTTCAAAATGGAAGAAGGATTTGGAAAGAATATTATACTGAACTTATTAATAATAAAAAAAACCTGGAGGAGTCGGATAAATCCTTATCTAATTCACAAGATGAACCTCAGAACTCAAGATCTAAAATGTCAAGATTAAAATCTTTCGTTAAGAAAATAACCCCATCACCTCTATTAAGAGTCATGCACCGGGCCGGAATGTATAAAAATTACAATCCCTTACCGGGAAAAGTGAATGCAGGTGACTTTGACAGACTTTCACCTTTTAGTTTAGAATTTGGATATGACCGCGGGGGACCGGTTGATCGCTACTATATCGAAAATTTCCTGCACAAATATTCCCCAGATATAAAGGGCAGAGTTTTGGAGATAGGAGATAATGAATACACTACGAGGTTCGGTGATGCAAAGGTTGATAAAAGTGAGATCCTGCATGTTGATGAGAATAATGCAAAGGCGAATTATATAGCTGATCTCAGTAATGCGCCTGTTCTGCCAGATAATAATTTTGATTGTATTATTCTAACCCAAACTCTTCACCTGATATATGATTTCAAGGGTGCGATCCAAACTTGCCACCGTGTACTAAAACCAGGAGGGGTATTATTAATGACAAGTCCTGGGATCACCTTAATAGACCATGGAGAGTGGAATGATTCCTGGCTATGGTCATTTACAAGGAATTCTATTCAAAGGATCTTGGCTGAAAATTTTCCATCATCCTTTTCTGAAGTGAAGAGTCACGGTAACTTGTTTGTTGCAACGGCATTTCTATATGGAATGGGGTTGCCTGAGGTTTCTAAAGAGAAAATGGATTTCCATGATCCGCATTATGAAGTTATTATTACTGCAAGGGCTGTCAAATCATCTCATTGAAAAGCATCTTACATAAACTTAAATCGTATTTCCAGGGAAAGGCAATTATCCTAATGTATCATCGTATTGCAAAGGTGAAGTTTGACCCATGGGACCTTTGTGTTACTCCGGAAAATTTCGAACAGCAATTGGATGTTTTATCAAAAAGATATAGAGTAATACCTCTTGACGAGCTAATTGATCAACTTAAAAAAGGAAGGTTTTTTAAAAATGCAGTATCCATCACTTTTGACGATGGCTATATAGATAATTATACAGTAGCAAAGCCATTACTTGAAAAATTCAATTTGCCTGCTACGTTTTTTATTCCAACCCTTAATGTTGGAAAGAATAAGGAATATTGGTGGGATGAATTGGAGCAGATAATTTCAAATGCCGAATCTAATTCCTCGATCTTGATTCAAATTGGAGGAAGCAAATTTCAATATAAGTTCGAAGCTCAAAGCAGGTTGAAATGTTATATGGAAATATGGGAAAAATTACTACCGGAGCCTCACATTGAACAGCAACGTGTACTTGATGGCCTAAGGAGCCAATTGAATATCCCGGAAGATTTGCGTGCTGATTATTGGTGTATGGATGCAAATGCAATCAAAGAGATTTCAAGATCCCATTTATTCAATGTGGAAGCGCATACCTTTTCGCATCCAGCATTAAGTTACCATAGCAAACAATTCCAGGAAGAAGAACTAAGAATAGGGCAGCAGCAATTAAGCGTATTATCAGGGCAACCTGTGAGGTTTATTGCCTATCCATATGGTAACTATAATGCAGCTACAACTGCGCTTGCCAGTCAATACTATAAAGCTGCATTTACAACCGAAGAAAAAATGGTGACCAGGACCTCAGAAAAATATAAGCTGGGAAGATTCATGGTAAAGGATTGGGGAGGCGAAGAATTCGAAGGGAAACTTCACGCATGGGTTGCAGATTCTGCTCGTGTTTCGATCTGATCAAAATTGAAAGATGAACAAAGATTTTCCAAAAATTTCCATCATAACTGCCTTTTATAACGAAGAAAGGTTTCTCAGTGAAGCAATTGAATCTGTGTTGAAGCAAGGATATGAGAACTGGGAATTGATGTTAGTTGATGACGGATCATCTGATGGAAGCACATCGATAGCAAAGGAATTCGCTGGCAATTATCCTGACAAGATATTTTATCTGGAACATTCGGGCCATTCCAATAGAGGGTTGAGTTCAAGCCGGCAACTTGCGCTTAATAATTCAAGAGGCGAGTTGATAGCATTGCTTGATGCAGATGATATTTGGACAACCAACAAGCTCGATGACCAATACAAGTTATTTAAGAAGTTACCTGATACAGGTATGAGCTGTGAGGCATCTGTATATTGGTATAGCTGGGCTAATGAAATTGGAAGTGAGGACGTTCTCACCCCTATTGGCGCAGAACAGGACCAGTTGCATGAACCACCGTCCTTAATGTGGACCCTGTATCCTCTTGGAAAAGGCGCTGCTCCTTGTCCATCCGGTTTGATGTTTAGCAGAAATGCAATCACGTGCTCAGGTGGTTTTGACAATGGATTTACAGGAGATAAACAATTGTATGAAGACCAGGCCTTTCTTGCCAAAATCTATAGTCGCGAGAAAGTTTTTATTTCTTCCAAAGCAAATAATTTCTACAGGCAGCGAGCTGGATCCCTTGTAGAATCGATCCATAAAAAAGGAGGATACAAAAATGTTAGAAAATTCTTTCTGGATTGGTTAACGCACTACCTTGAATCGGAAAAGATTAGTAATCGTAAAGTCGACTCGCTGATTAAGAGAGCATTATTCCCTTACAAACATCCACGCCTGTATTCAATACTCTCACTGTTTTCGAATAAGGTCCGCAGAATTATTAAAACCCAATAGGTGTACATGCAGCAACCAAGGGTAACAGTATTAATGCCAGTATTCAACGCGGAGAAATTCCTCAAGGAAGCTATTGAAAGTATTTTATTACAATCATTTACTGACTTTGAATTACTCATCATTGATGATGCTTCAACAGACAATAGTTCTTCTATAATCCGTGAATTTACAGACGAGAGAATCCGTCTTGAAAAAAATGAAACGAATCTCGGTATATCTGCAACTCTCAATAGAGGGATTGCCCTTGCGAAGGGAGAATGGATAGCACGCATGGATGCTGATGATATTAGTTATCCTGAAAGATTAAGAAAACAGTTTGATTATTGTCAGGCTAACCCGGATTGTGCTCTTTTGTCGTGTTGGGTGAGGGTAATAAATGAAGATGGGAACGAAATACGGGTTGAGAAATACAAGAGCAGGTTTTATTATTACAATCTTTGTTTTGAATGCTGGATGTATCATCCATCCATTATGTGCAGGAAAGACGCACTTGAAGAAATTGGGGGTTACACAACTCCGTATTCTGAAGACTTTGAATTGTTTTGGCAATTATCAAGAAAATATAAGGTTTGGAATTTGCCTGAAGTGTTGATGGACTATCGCATTACATCCACAAGTCTCCACCAGGTATTGCGAAAACAAGAATATGAGGAATTTCAGTCGCGCCAGGTCCAAAGAAACATTCAATATTATGTTAGAAATAAGCTTGAGATTTCAACCTCGGAACTGGAATGCCTGCGACATAATTTTGACAGAATGCTTTCCGAATGTTCAATTGCTAGCATTGTAGAAATTCTGAAGAAATTGGATGTTGTTACAGAAGGTATCTTAAATAAGCAGAATCCAAATCTTGAGAAAAGTGCAATCATTGAAGCCGCTGCTCATAAGAAGCATTTCATCATTTTATACTTCGCAAGAAATCTTCCAAAAATGAAAGCAATATCATTATTGGTACGACTTAAAAAATATGGGCTGCTTTGGGATTTGATTCGCGGGTACTCACTAAAAAAAGCTCGGGTTTAAAGCTTAACCGCAAACCTGCCTGCGTGACGCAGTCAGGCAGGGGCGCCAGAGGGGGCAAAGGTTCGCCATAGTTCCTTGTGAAACCTTGCGTCTTTGTTTCTTGGCGGTAAAAATCTTTCAGACTACACTTAGCTTTGTGATATGATCAACAGAATACTCGGCCTCCACCATATCACCGCTATTGCAGGATCGGCCCAGGCAAATCTGGATTTTTATACTAAGGTCCTTGGATTGAGGCTCGTAAAAAAGACAGTCAATTTTGACGATCCCGGAACTTACCATTTATATTATGGAAATGAAATTGGTGAGCCAGGGACTATACTCACGTTTTTCCCCTGGGAAGGCGCAATTTCTGGCAGAATAGGTACGGGCATGGCAACAGAAATTGACTATTCTGTGCCAGAAGGTACCCTTGAATTTTGGCAGGATAGATTTGAAAAGTTCAATGTAAAGCAGGAATCCATCGCAGAAAAAATGGGAGAATCCTATATTCCGTTTGTTGATCCCGATGGTTTGAAATTGAATTTAGTCATTTCAAAAACTGCTGATCTAAGAACTCCCTGGGTAGGAGGGGAAGTCAAAACCGAAAATGCTATTAAAGGATTTCATAGTGTGAGTTTGCAGTTAAAAAATATAGAACCCACAGCACGAATTCTCACGGATATTTTTGGATATAGAGAAATTACAGTGGAAAGGAACAGGTCAAGATTTTCAACTGATGCTATTCAAGCTGCAAATAATGTTGAGCTTATACATGATCCTAATGGTAGACCTGGTCATGTAGCAGCAGGGACCAATCATCATGTTGCATTCAGAGTAAAAGATGATGATGTGTTGATGGAGTTTAGGGAAAAGGTGGCAAGTCGGGGGCTTGGCATTACTGAAAAAATCGACCGAAATTATTTTTATTCTATTTATTTCCGGGAGCCCGGTGGTGTGTTGTTTGAAATTGCTTCAGATAATCCTGGATTTACAATTGATGAGCCACTCAATGAATTAGGCACCCACTTAAAATTACCGGCACAATATGAAAGCAGCAGATCAAAAATTGAAACAGTATTGCCGGCCTTGAATATCTAATATGCACAAAAAACAAATCATATCAGCTGGGAAAAAATTAGGAGAGGCAGAAAAAGTCCTTATCATGATTCACGGGAGGGGTGGATCGGCCGAAGACATCCTTTCATTCTCTTCTCATTTAGATATAAATGAATTCTCTCTAATAGCTCCGCAGGCTACAAACAATACATGGTATCCATTTGCATTTCTTGTTCCACCTGCTCAGAATGAACCCTGGTTGAGTTCTGCCTTAGACCTTTTGCGAGCAGTTGTTGAGGATATATTAAAGGCAGGTATCAGCGAACGCAATATCTTTTTTCTTGGCTTTTCTCAAGGCGCTTGTCTCACACTTGAATTCACCGCGAGAAATGCAACATATTGGGGAGGAATAATTGCATTTACTGGTGGCCTTATTGGAGATAGAATCTATAAGGAAAATTATAAAGGAAATTTCCAGGGATCAAATGTATTTATAGGGAGCAGCAATCCCGACCCGCATGTTCCAGTAGAACGGGTCCACGCTTCTGCGGAAATTCTGAAAAGCATGAGTGCCAAGGTCACAGTTAAAATCTATGACGGCATGGGACATACGATTAATCAGGATGAAATCATCGAAGCTAATAAGGTTCTTAATGGCTTAACCGCAAATGCGCCATGACGCAAGGTTTCGCCAGGGCTTTGTGTTACTTTGCGCCTTAACGTCCTGGCGGTTAATCTCTTTATCCTATCGCCAACAATTCCACATCGAAGATCAGTGTTGAATTAGGACCAATTGTTGGCCCAACCTGGCGCTCGCCATAACCTAATTGCGGTGGAATGAAAAATCTCCATTTGCTTCCCACACCCATTAACTGCAATCCTTCTGTCCATCCCTTTATGACCATGTTCAAAGGAAATGTAGCCGGCTGAGATCTTTGAACCGAACTATCAAACACAGTACCGTCGATTAATGTTCCATGATAATGACATGTTACTTTATCTGTTGCAGAAGGTTTGGCGCCGGTGCCATCATTCAATATTTCATATTGAAGCCCACTAGGCAGAGACACCACTTCAGGGCGAGTTGCATTTTTAGTCATGAACTCCTGTCCAGCTTTCAGGTTTGCTGAAGCCTTCTCATTTTTTTGTTGAAAGAGTCTATCTGAAATTCCCATTTTTTATTTTTTTGCGAAGCTAATGGAATATTTTTTTGACGATTTACGGAATCGATTGCGTACTTAGTTGCGAATTGGTAACGATCATAAGCAGCGTCTATATCGTCAGTCAAGTCTTTGTCTCATAAAGGGTTTGGGGGAATTGCTCCTGAAAAATTTTAGTTATTAATCTCCTCAACCCCGATCAAGATTATCCAATTGTTCACTGAGAGCTTTAAACCTTATACTAATTATTCATTATATTGTTAATAATTAACGAAACTAACTGAACAATGCTTGTCCAAATCAAGGGGACGCAATCTTTCAGAGCCTCCTGTCTGTGCAATACCCTGAACATTAAGGCAATCCCTGTCTCAGCATTTCCTATTCTCTCTTACTTCAAACACATCACATTCAAACATCGAAGCGTATGAAATTCTTTACCCGTCCAGGGACGGAACTTTCTTTAGCTCCCTTTAAAAACCTGGTCCGCACCGATACCCCAATGGTGAGACTCAGGCCAAAGGGCTCTCGAGTTTTAAAGCCGTTGCTGCTTGTATTTGCGGTGCTTTTGACTGCTTTTAGCCAGGTAGCCAATGCTGCTGATCCCGTAACCGGGATTGTATCAGATGAAAATAGCCTGCCTTTACCTGAAGTAACTGTTCAGGTAAAAGGAAGAGATGTAGGCGTTGTAACTAATAGAGAAGGACGATTTACCATCAATGTAGAAAAGACTGATACCCTTGTATTCAGTTTTGTGGGTTATGTGTTACAGGAAGTTGCTGTAAATGGAAGAACAGTTTTCAATGTTAGTCTTGTTCCGGATTCCAGAGCACTTAGTGATGTAGTTGTGATAGGTTATGGTAAACAAAAGAAAGTAAACCTGGTGGGCTCAGTTTCCCAGGTAAATGTTGACCAGAAGCTGACCGCACGGGCATTACCTAACGTTTCTTCTGGGTTGGAAGGACTTGTTCCGGGCCTGGCAGTAACTCAGAGTTCAGGGATGGCAGGTAACAATAGGGCAACTCTGTTGATCCGCGGTTTGGGTACAGTAAATAATAGCAGTCCGCTCATTGTTGTAGACGGTATGCCTGATGTTGACATCAACCGTCTGAACTTTAATGATATTGAAACAATTTCTGTATTGAAGGATGCTACCTCTGCTTCAGTATATGGATCAAGAGCTGCAAATGGTGTAATTCTTATTACAACAAAAAGTGGTAAAGGACAGAAAAAAACAAGCATTACTTTCAATAGTGTAAGCTCTCTCACTACACCAACGAAGGGGTTTTCTTTTATGGCTGATTACCCTCGCGGGCTGACACTCCACCAAAGAAGACAATTAGTAACAACTTTGCCCTCGTTGCTGACATTTAAGAATGGAACTATTGATCAGTGGATGGCAATGGGAATGGTAGATCCGCTAAGATTTCCTAATACTGATTGGTGGGATATTATTATGCAAAACGGGTCCTTTCAGAATTATACAATTTCTGCAATGGGTGGAGGAGAGAAATCTAATTTCTACATTTCAGCAGGTTTAATGGATGAACAGGGCTTGCAAATCAATAATGAATTCAAACAATATAATGCTCGTTTCAGTTTTGACTATAAGCTCCGCGACAATATGAATGCCGGTGCCAAATTCAATGGCAACTGGTCGAAATACACTTTTGCATTAGCAGAAGGCTTCACAGATCCGGATCCAGCTAATACCGCTGGTACTGACATGCAATATGCCATCGCAGGTATAACTCCTTATGATCCCGTAACAAAAAATTTTGGTGGTGTGATGGCCTATGAATGAAGACCCACAGGCTTATAACCCTATACACATTATATATAAATTCACTTAACAGGCAATCCCGGCAGGAAGCCAATCTCAGTATGTATTGGGATTGGAGTCCAGTTAAGGGATTGACAGCTGCGATAGATGGGGGTCTTAATTATTATAACCAATTCGCATGGAACGCCAATATGCCAAACCAGGCATACAACTTCCAGACTTGGCGCCTACGGTAGTCGTGTTTATGTAGGGAATAATGCAGGTATCAGCAATCAAACTTCGACAGGTTATAAGACCATCATGAATGCGAGATTGAACTATCATACTGTGATAGCCACCGATCATGACATCTCAGCATTGGTTGTTTACAGCGAGGAATACTGGTATGATCGTTTTCAAGCGAGTTCACGAAATGACAGGCTTTACCCCACGCTGCATGAAATAGATGCTGCTCTGCCCGATATCCAATCAACAGGGGGCAATTCCATGAATGAAGGCTTGAGATCTTATATCGGTCGGGTTAATTACACTGCTTTCAATAAATATTTGTTGGAAGGGAATTTCCGGATTGATGGTTCTTCCAAATTCATTCCTGGAAACCAGTATGGCTTCTTTCCTTCTGTGGCTGTTGGATGGAAATTTGCTGAGGAGAATTTCCTCAAGCGCTTTACTGAAAATTGGCTTGACAATGGTAAGCTCAGGGTTTCTTATGGAACTCTCGGAAACAACAGTGGTGTTGGCCGTTATGAGCAACAGGAAACCCTTGCGGCAAGGAATTACATCATTGCTAATAGTATATCCAGAGGGTTTGTGAACACAAAGATGATCAACATGTTTCTGACATGGGAAGAATCTTCAGTGTTCAATATTGGACTTGGATCTTAGTTTTCTCAATAGCAGGCTTACCGCCACTCTTGATTATTACGACCGCAGAACAACGGGGATGAACAGACCTTCTGATCTTTCATTACTGCTAAGCGGAGCATACGATCCTCCCCCAGAACAAACATCGGAGATATGAGGAACCAGGGTGTTGAATTAGAACTTTCATGGAGAGATAATATTGGCAAGGTAAACTACGGAGTTAGCATGAATGCATCCTATAATGCAATCAAGCTTCTAAAATGGAATGAATTCATCGCAAGGGGTTCAACCAGTAGTGGAGCAAACATTTTCCTTGGATTGCCATATGATTTCATTTATACATACGAAGACATCGGAATTGCTCAAACATGGCAGGATGTGTACAATGCTACTCCTCAGGGCATTCAACCTGGCGATATAATAAGAAAAGATTTAAATGGTGATGGCAGAATCGATGGAAACGATAGAGTAGCATATAAGAATACTCTACGCAACAGACCCAACACGTACTTCGCCCTTAATTCCTTTGCTGCATGGAAAGGATTTGATATTGTGGTCTTCGTTCAGGGCAGTGCAGGCAGAAAGGATTACTGGATCAACGCATTCAACAACCCGAATTTTAGCAACCAGCGTTATGCTTCAACCTGGTCACATTGGGAAGAGCCATGGACTCCTGAAAATAGAGAAGGTGCATGGCCAAGGCTAGGTGGAAGTGGTAACAATACACTCGAAACTTCCTATTGGTTAGATGATATGAGTTACATCAGGCTAAAAAATATCCAATTAGGTTATAATCTTCCTAAATCACTTTTGAAAAAAGTAGGCATCTACAGTCTGCGCATTGCCGGTTCAGCAGAAAACCTGGGAACAATCACTTCGTACAGAGGACTTGATCCGGAAAAGGCAGGAAGTAATAACAACCTTTATCCAATCAATAAATCCTATTCCATATCAATTAACATGGGTTTCTAAACTGTGACAATTATGAAAAGTTTTAATCGCATTTCTAGAATATTTCTGCTCGTCCTCATTGCAGCGCCAATGGTACTTTCAGTTTCATGCAGAAAGAATCTGTTGAATCTGGAACCTACCACCGAATTGCCTTCTTCTGCTTTTTGGAAAACAGAAGCAGATGCTACCTATGCATTGCTTGGTGCATATGCTTCGATCCGTCCATTATTTGACCGTGATTATTATTTTGACGGGCAGGGCGAATATGTAAGGGACAGAAGCGGTACGAACAGCGCAACCAGTGGTAACCTCCGTTTAGGAGATGCCTATCATAATGGAAACTATAATCCTACAGGATATGGTGCTGCATTTGATAAAATGTATCGTTACCTGTATGGAGGTGTTAACAGGGCAAACTATGTAATTGAAAATGTAACCAAAATGCTGCCGGAAGCAAGTGCAACATCTAAAGTAAATCTGGAAGCAATCATTGGGGAAGCCCGACTGCTGAGAGGTATGATTTATTTCCGGCTCATTTGTATGTGGGGCGATGTTCCATATATAGGCCGGGTGCTTTTTTACCCTAGCGAAGCATTGGAATTTGGCAGGCTTCCAATCGGGCAGGTAAAGGATTCAATCATGGCCGATTTCACATATGCCTTTGAAAAATTACCAACTAAAGGTTCAGAATTGGGAAGGGCTGGAAAACCTGCTGCACTTGCGTTTCGTGGCAAGCTCCAGTTATATTGGGGATCATGGAATAAGAACGGCTGGCCAGAATTGGAAGGTTTTGTTCCAAGTGCTGCAACAGCAAATGCGGCCTTCACAGCAGCGGCTGCAGATTTCAAGAAAGTAATCACTGACTACGGTCTTACACTATATCAGAATGGAGCACCAGGTGAAATTGATGCTTTAGGTAAGGCAGACAAGCTTCCTAACTATTATCATCTCTTTACTCCAAAAGCAAATGGTAATCCTGAAATGATCATGGTATTTACGCATGGTGGCACAGGTAGCGGACAGGGAGAAGAATTAATGCGTGATTTCTCGGGTCGTTCACATGAAGGTTCCCAGTGCTGGGTTTCCCCTCGTTATGAGATCGCGGACAGGTACCAGCTGCTCACAACAGGAGATTTTGCGCCTAAGTTGATTCCGATGAATCCAACAACTCCTGGATCTACAGCAAGGACTACTCCGAATTCTGCGGTTAATCCCCAGAGTTATACCAATCGGGATTATAGAATGAAATCAACAATCATGTGGGATTATGAAATGAGTTTAGGGTTGGTTTCTTTACAATCCACCGGGATGGTTCCATTTATTTATACACAATGGGGTTCTACTGTGGTCATTGATGGTGTCACTTATATTGCCTATAATACTGATGGCGTCAATTCTGGATATGTTTTCAGAAAATTTGTCCGAAACTATGCTGGCCAGGGAAGAAGTGATGGAGATTTTGCATGGCCTGTAATGCGACTTGCAGATGTGTTTCTTATGTATGCCGAAGCTTCCAATGAAGTGAGCGGACCTCTCCCTGATGCTATTACTCTGGTTAACGCCGTTCGTGCAAGAGGTGCGCTTCCTGCACTGCTACCAGCCAAGACCGCATCAAAAGCAGCTTTCTTCGATGCAATAGAACAGGAACGTATTGTTGAATTGATAGCTGAAGGACACCGTCCGTTTGATCTTCGTCGTTGGAGAGCAATTGAAAGGGTATGGGGACCTCCAGGAAATCCAGGTGTATGGAGAATAGATACATATGGAGCAAACGTGACGAGATACTATCAGAACACATCACAATTGGAATATTCGCAGAATTATATTTTCAGAATTCCACCTGGGGAGCGGGATAGGAATCCAAAACTCACTCAGAATATTCCTTGGAGATAATTATTAAGTAATCAAGAAATGTCAAACCTCAATCGATAAATGATGATGAAGTATATCAGAATAACGTCCGCATTCCTGGTGGTAACGTTTGCACTGGCTGCATGCAAGAAGGAATTTCCCGTTGATGAAGATGGTCTGCTGATCACACACAGGGAAGAATGCATTGTGAGCAGTTTTGAATTGCTGGGCTCTGACTATGTAACAGTCAAAACTGCTACCGCTATTGATACAACAGCGCAAACAGTGCGTGTAACAGTAAAGTTTGGAACTGATCTTAAGAATCTTTATCCTCAATTCAGTCTTTCTTCTGATGCGAAGTTGGATCCTAAGATCACTGGCAAGGTTGATTTCTCAGACCTTGCAAATCCAAAAAAATGGACGGTAGTATCAGGGAACAGAAAAATCAGAAAAGAATACACTGTTTTCCTAACGATTCAATAATTCATTAAAACAAAAAATATTGTAATGCGGCTCAGATCAAATCTTAATTACGCACTGCTGCTCGGGGTTTTGTTCGCCATGACTATTGGGTGCAAAAAGGATCCGTATAGTCTGCCTGTTGCAAAGAATATGCTTCAGAACGATGCTATCAAAAGAAGCATTGGTCCAAACGTGGCAGGCCTCAGCATCGAGTTTGCATATGCGCTTGCCCTGCCAAAGGCTCTTGGAAAGCTTACATCTGTGGAGGTTGTAGCTTCGATTCCGGGAGCAGCTGGAACTTTCTTGGAGCATAGATCTTTTTCCACAAATGGTTTTGGAGTTGATGTGCCAGTAGTAGTTGGTTCACCATCCGTGACTGACGGGGCAAAGACAACAGTAAATTTCACAGTGGATACTTTTGCGGCAACTCTTAGGTATTATTATGTGGTACCTGATGCAGCAAAAGCTCAGTCAGTTTCATTCACATTTACAGGAAAAGCCAATAATGGTGAAACGGTTTCGTATAAGCTTGGTCCATATGCAATAGCTAAAATGGATATGAAGAGACTCATTACAGTTTCCGATGGAAACTTAATGTATATATCTATTGAAGATATGGCAGTTTATAATGCTGCAGGAGCCGCCGCAAATGCAAGTAAGATAGATCTGGTTTATGCATATCGTGGAACCCTTACAGGAGGATTGTTATATAATCATTCTCTGGTTGCTCCGGCTGCAGATCCAAAATATCTACCTGGAATTACTTTACCAACAGGAGTGAACAGGGATATCAAGCTGAGGAAAGTATTCAATCTTCAAGATTATCATCTTGCTTTATTACAGTTCGGAATTTATATCGATGATATAGACTTCCAGCAGTTGAATTTAGCTGATGGAGTGAATTACGGCATTAACCTGGTGGCGGAATCCGGAGTATGGGTAGAGACTGTTGATAAAAAATACAGAGCTTATATCTATGTCAATTCAATTAATAACGCAGCCCCTACCAGAAGTGCAGTGATCAGTATTAAGCGATATGCACTCTGATATGACTGGATCAACGGTTTAAGGCCGTTAAATCCGATTTTCTAAATCTGCCATTGTACCTTTTAATACTGGTGTTGATGGCAGATTTTGATTTTTAGTTAGCCACCGAAGTTGAAAGATTTTGCGCGCCTGCAGGCCAGCCTTTTTGCCACTGCTAAAACTTTAGTGTAGGCTTCCGGCGGCCGCAGGGAATTTTGTTCCTTCGCTTCGCTCAGAATTGCCGCGCCTGCAGGCTAGCCTTTCGGCGGCCGCAGGGGAAATTGGGAAAATGGAATTAGTTAAGAGACGAATTCTTTGGCCCGTACGGGCTACTCTCTTATGTGTTGAAATGTTGATTTGTTGATTGGGAATTAGGAATTATGAATGGGACCAACTGTCAACGATCAACGATCCAACCCGAAACCCGAAACTTCTTTCCACGCGCTTTACGAAATCGTTGCGTTCTTTACGTTACCTTTTTGTATCGCAGAGAGCACGGAGATGCCGCAATGGTCGCGAAGAGAATTTGAATCTTCTTGATTTGTTGATCAGGTTTGGAATTCTTTGCCCCGTAGGGGCTACACTCTTGGTAGATTGATTCGAAATTTTTTCCTTTCGCTTCGCCCAAAATTTGGAAATTGTAAATCATATCATTTTATGAAAAAATATTCGAAGGTTATTTATGTCCTTAGTTTTTGCGTTTGTATTGCAGTCTCGATAAATGCGCAAAAGTTCATCCATCCCGGCATCGACCAAAGTGCAAAAGATCTTGCGCACATGAAGGAGTTGATCAGAAAAGGTGAACAGCCTTATAAGGATGCCTTCCAAAAATTGAAATCAGTTACCGACACCAATTTTATTGTAAAGGCACATACTCATGTGCTTCGAGGTCCCTACGGAAGACCCAATATCGGAGGCGATGATCTTTCAAGGAGTGCTAACATGGCTTATAACAACGCCCTCTTATGGTATATAACGAATGAAAAAAAATATGCCGATAAAGCAATAGAAATTCTCAATGCCTGGTCGCCGGTATTATGGCATTTTGATTATAACGATGCCAAACTACTTGCTGCATGGACTGGTCACCTGCTTTGCAATGCCGCGGAAATCCTGAGGTATTCCAATTCAGGCTGGCAGCAAAAAGACATTGATGGTTTTACAAATATGCTGATGACGGTTTATTATCCTTTGATGCGGTTCTATTATCCCACTGCAAATGGGAATTGGGATGGAGCCATAATTCATTCCATTATTGCAATGGCAATCTTCATGGACAACAGAAAGATGTTTGATAATGCTGTAAACCATTTCCTCCGTGCGCCTGTCAATGGAAGCATCTTTAAATATATTTTCCCAAGTGGCCAATGCCAGGAGACAATGCGCGATCAGGGCCATGTTCAATTGGGCCTTGGTGAATTTGCGGGTGCAGCTCAAATAGCATACACGCAAGGCGTAGACTTTTTCTCTCTGGCTGATAACAGAATCGGGTTGGGATATGAATTCACCGCCAGGTTTCTTTTGGGTGATAAACCACATTCCTATGGACCAATATCTGAAAGGGCAAAAAACTTGCGCGACGATTATGAATATGTATACCGCCATTATTCAGCCATGGGAGTTGATTTACCATACACGAAGAGAGCTGCCGATTCTGTCAGAAAATCTGCAGGCAGAAGTGTATTAGCCGCTGTCCGGGTTCCATCCGTTATTCCAAAAACTAGGTTGGTGCCCAAGGCGAGCACCATTGGATACGTTGCAGGAGCGGGAGCTAGTACAAATAAAGATGTTGTTCCGGCAACAGCAATTATTGTTAATCCTGGTGATTCCATCCAGAAGGCCTTCAATGATGCAGCAGGTACAGGAAAATGGGTGCTCCTCAAAGCTGGGGTTCATAAATATTCCACACCATTAAAAATACCAAGTGGCCTGACCATTTCCGGTGAAGGAATTTCAACAATACTTTTTCTGGATCCAGCTTCTCAAAATCGTGAAGCAATGGTGAACGCAACCGATGATCTTCATGATGTTGTTATTCGTGACCTTGTTATAGAATCTGGAACTAGAACGGAGCCTCATTCCGATCCGAATAGCACAAGATCTTACAGGGGTGGATATAACCGTGGTGGAATTGTTTTTCGTGCTCGAAAAGAAGAACAAATGAAAAACATTAGTCTGATCAATCTAACTGTTCAGAATGGAACTTACAATGGTGTCTTTATTAGTGGAGGGTTGAATATAAATATTGAACGTTGCGATTTCAATGAAAACGGTGGGAGTGTGGTGCCCGGAGCAAAGCTTCAGCATAATCTTATTCTTACGCACTGCAAGAATGTTATCATCAAGGATAGCAGGCTTGATACCTCGCCACATGGAAGTGGTTTGGCCCTTGATCAGTGTTCAGATATAACAGTTACCAATTGCGAGATCGCGAGAAATGCATATTATGGAGTCTTAATCGCGGAATCCAGGAATATCAGCCTCACTGGAAATCTGGTGGAGGCAAATGACAAGAGTGGAATCATGATTGAATTCTTGCAATATGGATCTGAAAATATTAACGTGAGCAATAATATCATTCACTATAATGATGGATACGGATTGGAGTCATATGGCGCAAGAAATAGTAAGTCTCTCAATAATAAGTATACCGGCAATGGCAAAAATGCAAAGCAGGAACTTTTGAGCAGCGAAAAGCTCATACTTATGGAATAAGAAATGCTTTAGTAATTTGAGGATTAATACAATTCTTAATTACAAAAAATTCCGCGATGTTCTTCAATAATTTGAGGTCAAGTATTCGGCATCTTAGAAAAAACATCCTCTATTCCACTATCACAATTTTTGGATTGGGAATTGCACTTGGTGCCATCCTTCTGGTCACCATGTTTGTAAAGAATGAATTCAGTTTTGATTCATTCCATCAGAACCGGGATCAACTTTATAGACTTACAACAACCTATGTCAACAAAGATGGTCTCCGCCAGACTGTTGGCACTTCAGGCCAGATCCAGGGACCCTCGTTCAAGTCGGCAATTCCAGAGATATCTGAATATGTCAGAGTTTTCCAGGTAGGATTTAATGTCGCAGGGGAAACCAAGGCACTTCAGATGGACGGGATGTTTGCAGATAAGGATTTCTTTAAAGTTTTTTCATTTCCGTTGTTGCATGGAAATCCTGAAACTGCTTTTGCTGATCCCAATGCGATGATTCTAACCAGACAATCAGCACTCAAATTTTTTGGTACCACAGATGTGATTGGAAAAATTTTGAGTGTTGAACATGGCTCTTTCACAAAGGATTTTATGATCAAGGGCATTGCAGAAGTTATTCCTATGAATTCTTCTATTTCATTCGAGGTATTAGTTCCTTTTTCATATCTGGAAGAATCATGGAAGGATACAGATTGGCTAAATCAATATCTAACCACCTTCATATTGTTGCAGAAGGGAATTCGACCAGCGCAAGTTGAGCCCAAGTTCCCATCCGTATTTCAAGCAGAAGCAAGGGACCAGATCATTGCTGCTAAAAAAGCAAAGGGAATTGCACCAGATCGTCAATTTGGATTACAACCAATTGAAGATATTCATTTGAATAGAACAAATCTTGATGAGGGTGGAAATTCAAACGGGATAGAATCTGCCGGACTTACATATTCCTATATACTTATCGGGATAGGTCTCTTTATTCTTGTTATGGCCTGTATCAATTTCATCAATCTCGGAATCGCAGATTCCCTGAAGCGGCTCAAAGAAGTTGGGATCAGGAAGATCGCCGGCAGCAGCCGTTGGCAGATCATTCGCCAATTTATGCTGGAATCTTCTATCCTTTGTTTTGTCTCTTTTGTGATTGGCCTCATCGTTAGTATTCTTGCCTTGCCTTTATTCAATTCTCTAGTAGATAAGCAACTGGTAATCGAAAACATTTTCAATCTCCAGTTGCTGGCAATTTGGGCCGGATTACTAATTGTATGTATACTCTTGACAGGTTTCTATCCAGCGTTCGTGTTTTCAAGATTTAAGCCTGTCATAGCATTATCAAATAAAATAAGATTAAGCGGGGGTCATTGGTTGGGCAAGGGTTTGGTGATATTGCAGTTTTGCCTTGCGATCTGTTTGATCATTGCAACAGTGGTTTATTATTCGCAAATGGATTTCATCAGGAAGAAAAATCTTGGCTATGATCCCACCGATATTGTAAGAGTATTTGTGCCAACTGAAAAACCTGCTATGCTTGTGGACCGTGTAAAGAATGAACTGCTGCAAAGTCCGGCAATAAAACAGATTGCCATCGGAAGTGATAATAATGGTGCGATACTGGGAGGATTCCCTACAAGAATAAATGGCAGAGATGTTAGATATGTATTATCAGATGCAGACGAATCCCTTCTGCCCATGCTAAAGATTCCATTGTTAGTTGGAAGAAATTTTTCTAATGAATTTCCTGGAGATAAAAAGAATGCTGCAATTGTAAATGAAAGTTTTGTGCAAGCTGCCGGGTTAGCAGACCCATTGGGAAAGCAATTCGAGAATACCTGGGGCGGAACGGAGCCACTTACAATCATTGGGGTAGTTAAAGATTTTCATTACAGTTGGCTAAAGGATAAGATTCAGCCTCAGGTAATAATTATGAAAAGCGATCTGCCGTTTTTCTGGATCAAGGTAAATGCTGGCAAGCGGACAGAAGCTGTTGGCCTCTTGTCAGGAATCTTGAAAAAATATGCTTCTGGCGCACCTTACGAATTTAGTTTTCTTGAGGATGATTTGAGAGGATCGTATCGAAATGATAGACATTGGCAACAGGTCATCAACTATTCAGCGGTTCTCTCAATTATCATTTGTTGCATTGGATTATTTGGGCTTGCACATCTTGCGGCAGCTCAGCGTATAAAAGAAATAGGAGTCAGGAAGGTCCTCGGGGCATCAGTTTATAGTATTGTTTCATTGCTTTCAATGGATGTTATTAAACTTGTTTCTATTGGCTCATTAATCGCATTTCCCATTTCCTGGATGGTGATGAACAAATGGCTGGAAGACTTCGCCTATAGGATTCAACTCAGTTGGTGGATGTTCGTGGCGGCAGCTGCGCTTGGGATTTTCATTGCACTACTCACCATTAGCTTTCAGTCAATAAAGGCGGCTAAGATGGACCCGGTCAAAAGTCTGAGAACGGAGTAATTTCAAAATTTGAAGATTTGAAAATGAAGAGTTAACCGCAAAGGCGCGAAGGCGCAAGGAAACGCCAGGAGATCTTTGCGAAACTTCGCGTCCTTGCGTCCTGGCGGTTAAATTCTTTATTTTTTCACAATCTCAAAACGAATCTTATCTGTCTTTTTAGGAGACTGTACTTTGAAGTTGATTCTGTAGATTCTATTGCCCCATTTAGTAATAATCCCAGCATCCTCCATCGAGGTCAGTGGAACTTTTTCAACTGAAGCAACGAGTTGTTTCGGATCGTACTTAATTATAAAATCTTTTGAACCAGCATCCTTCGGCTGAAAATGGATCAACAACTCTCCTGGCTTAACGATCTCTGTTGGATAACATGTTATGATGTGCTCAGTGATCTTACTTGCGTGCTTCAGGGAAAGCATATCAACCACTTCAACATTTTTCCCTTTATTCAATCTCACAGTACGTTTCCAACTATTAATTCCTGCTGAATCAGGATAAGATTTTGAGATATCCAATGAAATCTCCGAAAAGCCATTTCCTTCCTTGTAATCAACCCGTGTTGCCTGGAATTTGGGTCCCGGAGATTGTGTATAACCATTAATGGTTGGAACATTGTGATAGTCCGAACAATTATACCAGATCTCATATCTCCTGCTGCTGAAAGTTTTTCTGGTATATGTACCCCGACCAACATCAATTAATAATGGCTCGCCATCATAGTAAACAACATAATTTCCGATGTCATTATGATTGTGGCTTTCATCATTATTTCCACCCTTAGCCGCAATGAACCATCCATCGGTAGTTCCTTGCTTATCGCGTGAGATCATCACCTGAAGATCAGGAAGCCAAACATTTGCCGGCAAAGGCAATCCTTTCGCTGCAGACTGGAATTCTCCTTGCATGAAAAGAGAAAAAAGATTTCTGAAATAATGAAATACTTCAATTTGTCCGGATGACTGCTCGCGATAGTATGCTCCAAATTGCATCATACCATTGTCTCTAATGTCTTTTCCATATCTATAGATCATGTTTGAAGACATGCGAGGTTGAGGATCGGCATCAGCAAAATTCAGAAAATATGTTTTGCCGATTTGAGCTCGGTAAATGAACCTGCCCATATTCTTGAATTTCTCCTGCTTGTAAACATAATCGAACGAATTATTTGTAGCGAGATTCAACAGCGATATATTATCGTAGAGCGAAGCTGCAGCCGCACCCCAATATCCCGGTCCTTCGTCGCACCCTCCATCCTCGGGATAGGGATTGAGAAATTCATCAAGTATTTCCAGAACCTTGGATACATGCTCAATTCGTTTTGTCTCATCCTTTTCTAACAAAAGCACAGAATTAAGCCAATTGCTGCAAATCCAGGGGTTCCAGTTATTAGGACGCCTTCCGTTTGCGTTTGTCCTCATCCATCCATGTGCCTTAGTCATCAAGGGTTCAAATATCCTGTTGTTGGTCTCAAAATAAATTCTCTTTCGAATTTGGGGAGAGACTGAATCCAGCTTTTCTCCAAGAAAATAATCTACCCATGATAACATAGTGGCTGTTTCAGCGCTAAAGAGTTCAACAAAGGGTTGAGATACGTCCATCAATCCTGAATATTCTTTTGACTGTGGAAGATGAGCGGGGACACCCCAAAACGATTCTTCGCAAATATTCCATACACCATTGATAATTGGATCGATGAATCTCCCTTTATTTTCATAGATCTCGGCCAGTAACATTGTCCCTAATATTGTTCTCTTTTCTCTTGCCACAGCCTGGTATTCATTTCTGTCACCAGTTCTTTGAATGAGAAGAGATTTCGTTGCCGGAATGGACGGCCAAGAATAATTAAGATTTGCTTCGGCAGTTTTCAAAAATGCCTTCATCATTTCCTGATCAGCCTTTGCCCAGCTGGTCCTGTCATTTATTGATGGAAATGGAGTCCAATTTGATTTAGGAACCACACGACTCTTCAATTCCTGTTTCGCATATTTACTACTTAGCAGATTTTGCGATTGAGCTATTGACTTGATACCAAAGAAGATTAAGGCTAATAGCAGTAAGTATTGTTTCATATTAGTTCTTATAGAAGTTGATAATGCTGAGGTAGATATTTTTTATTTTTTTAGTTTCACTGGTGATTCCACTTCTTTTTTCATTGCATATGGAAGTTCCCAGACAGCTGTACCATTCCTGTCAGTAAAATATAAATGAGATTCGGAAAATTGATCAGCATTTCCATCGGCCCAGAAAGCAAAAAAATCATTATTTGCGAATAAGGGTCTCCTGGCATAGGCATGATTTCTCAAACTATTCGAAGTGAGCTTCACTCTCATTTTCCAATCTTTTCCCTCATTAAAGCTCTCCCAAATAGCCATCTCACCTCCTGTACCAAGTTGCTGCGGACCCGCTTCTGTTGGACCAATGATTGTCCAATTATTTCCCTCAATGTATAAGGAACCCATGTCATAGTTGTGAGTGGACTCGCAAACCCTGGTGATTTTCCATTGCTTCTCTTTCCAATGAAGGATAGTCCATTCACGGGGATTTCCATCAGGACCGGGACGAAAGTCTTTACTTACAACCGCGAGAATTACCGGATTGCCCTCTTTATCAAAATTCAGGTCGTTGAGATAAACAAGTTTTCCTTCAGCCCCATAATTTTTTACAATTGATTCACTTGCAGAATCAGTCAAGGGCGTTTGAAGGATCTTTCCATCAATGGTTCTCCAGGTTTCACCATGATCATTGGTCTGGACTAAATAGACATTGGTTCGTTTATCTACATTTCCATTGGGATGATAGTTGAAAACTGAAACAAGTTTCTCTTTCCAAACATTTGATAGTTGATAATGTCCACCCATTCCCGATAATTTCTTTTCGGTTTCCCAGGTAATTCCATCACTGCTTCGCGTCCAGTATAGTTCCCTGCCTTTAGTGTATTTGGTGAAGAGGTAAAAAAATCCCTTCCCTTTGAACCACCATGGCTGAGGATAGGTCATCTCGCCTTGCCTGACCTGTTTGAATCGATCAATATCATATTTCTTACTGCTCTTGAAGATGAGACCCGGGCGGGATGTATTTCTGCCACTTACAAAAACCCAGATGTATCCATTTTCATCAATCGACATTGAAGCATTGTCATGTGGATCATCAACCCCAAGTTTATCGTAAACAATCACGGGACGGGGAACAGTTTTATTCTTATGATCGAAATAAGAAATCATGATGAGCAGATGTTTTTCATCTTTCGCAGTAGTTCCACCATAGACAAAAAAGGTTTTGTCTACCTCTTTGGAATAGATCGCAATGGGGATATGACTTGAGGTGTAGGTTCCAAGTCCGCCCGAATATTTATCTCCATGGGTTGATCGTTGACCCAATGCAAACCAAATTCCCTTATATCCGTCTCCTCTTGGATTTTGACCAGAAAGACTTTGGAGAGCGCAAATGAAAAAAAATAATTTTAAAAAGAATTTTCTACGCATTTATAAAATCTAGTCTAATTCCATTTTCCCAATTTCCCAATCCTGAGCGAAGCGAAGAAACCAAATTTCAAAATAGCTAAGATCTCGGGTTTTGCGACTATACTTAATCCCCTTCCCATTTTTCCAGCGGCTTGATCTTATTCTTGGACTTTTGATTGCCGCCCTGAGGAACAAGCGAGACTACAAGAGCAGTCTTTGTATTAGCTGGAATTTTTACTTCAAATCCTACCATTATTGTTCCGGGATTGGGTGCATCATAGCTGTTTGTTGGAACTGTAGTCCAGGTTTTCATATTTACAACTGCAGGTTCTCTTACTTCCAGTATAAGTTTTTTTCCATCCTTTGTTAATTCGGCTCTGTTGTTACCAATGATCTTTACCTCGGCTGGGGTTAACATGTTCCATCGCAAAGTAATTTCTTCACCTGCGGTCTCGATCTCATCCCGAACAACAACTGATTTCTGATCTACGATGGCAACACCACGTTTGGCTGATGCGAGTGATCCTTTATACACTTCAGTAAGATCAGTTACTGCATGCATGAAGGAAGGAGATGAAGAACTCACTGTGATTGGAGCATATCCCGTTACCAATTGATGCTTATTATTTACTGTAAGCGTATTATGTACAAAATTGTTATATCGGAAAACATTCCAGCGCTCGGCATCCTGTGTTCTTCCAAAAAGCCGAATGCCTTTTGATTCCAGTGATTCATAATCCTGCATTCCAAAATCCATTGCCCATCGAACTCCATTGGCTTCCATTACGAAGGAACCAACATCCATGTGAGCGTGATTCACAGAAGCAGATCCTCCTTTCATCCCAACAAAGATGGCAGAAGGGTCAGTCCAGGAAGTGCGCATCAAAGCAACAGGCATCTTTCCCTTGCCTACGTACATTAATTTTTTTGGTTGAGTTATAGAATTTATTCCTACCCCGCCACTCCATAATAATATTGCAGGCAGAAGGCGATTATTCATGAAACCTCTTCCTTCAGTGTTTGCTAGCCGTGAACGTTCAATCCAAAGTAGTGAGGGATCTTTTGATTTGGTAGCGAACCAAAACATTGCGGGTTGCAATCCTCCATTGGAGCCAGCATCGCCATAATTGAAAGGTGCGCCAGTAGGACCAGTCATGTTTTGCAAATAGGATGAAGTATTCATAAAACCTGGTTGGGCACTTAATCCAAAGTCTTTTCCAAATAATTTTTCAATTGCACTGATGAGCATTACATTAAAACTTGTTCCATAACCCCAGTAGCCATAACCCTCGGGATATGCACCATCTGGACCATAATCCTTCATCGAAACAACAACTGTCTCAATTGCACGGTTAATGATCTGTTTTGATAATTCAGGATGGTCCTCGTAAATAGCAATTGCACCATAAGTCATTCCTGCATTGCATACCTGGTTCCAATTATGTTCTGCTCTTAGGAAACTATTATTTTTTGGATCAAGTGATGGCTCAAGACCTTTCTTCAGGATTGCTTCTTTAATAATGGCTTTTGATTCAGCTGATAACTGATCAAATAACCAATCATACCCAATGGCTGCAGCCATTGTCATTTCAGCTACATCCAGGAAATGTGAAGGATTCCAATCACTAAAGGAGGATATTTTGAGTAATTCCTTTTCGGCCCTTTGAAAATATTTTATATCATTAGTGGTTCTGTATGCGTAGGAGAGAAAAAATAATCTACGCAGGGCTTCCCTTGATTTATCTAATAAGCGTCTTCCTATTTGGATTCGTTCAACAGGAGGAAGGTCAATTATCCTGTCAGATTCTGTAAGGATATCTTTTTGCAACTTGGTCCATGTTTGATCAGCAGAAATTGTTTTCTTGATGATCTCTTCTTCACCTTTTAACATCAATAGTCGCGGGTGACCAGCCATCAATACGTTATTTCCAAGATGATCTACCTGGGCAGCCAGGTTTATAGATAGGAGAAAAAAAAACACGAAAAAAAGATGTCCGTTAGAAGGTTTCATAAACTTGAAGTTTGATATTTCATAGACGCTAAAAGGTCTAAAAACTGGTGATCCTGAAGGTATCGAATGTTTGTCAATCAGCTTGGTTACGGGCAGGACAATCCAATTAATTGATCAGTTTCAATGATGGAGTTTCAATGTTAATTATTGGCCCAAGTAATCCCAGCCCTGAGGTATATTTATAGTTACCTACAACCATGAGCTCTTCCTTTATAACCATATTGATAGCATTGATCATCAGTATTGGCCTTATTATTTTGCTGACTGCCAGGTTTAGGATACATGCCTTTTTTGCTCTAATTCTCTGCTGTTTTGTTATGGGTATTGCAGTGCAGATGGCGCCGGAGGCCGTCATCATTGCTATAAAAGAGGGTTTCGGGGGTGTATTGAGATCTATTGGTTTGATCATTGTCTTGGGAACAACGCTTGGAATCCTGCTTGAATACACAAGAAGTACGCATGTGATGGCTGGATTTATTTTGAAAAGGGTTGGTGAAAGTTCGGCTGCTGCTGCCATGAGTGCTACGGGATTTTTAGTGGGGCTTCCGATCTTCTGCGATTCAGGTTATATAGTATTAAGTGGCTTGAATAATGCACTTTCCAGGCGGACCGGCATTTCGATGGCGATAATGTCTGTTTCATTAGCCACAGGTTTATATTCTGTTCATTGTCTGATCCCTCCTCATCCAGGTGCCGCTGCTGCTGCAGGAATTGTGGGAGTGGACTTTGGAAGATTGATTCTTTGGGGAGTGATCATCGCTCTTCCTGCAACGATCGTTGGATATGCATGGGCTAATTACGCAGGAAGGAGATTGAAATCGACCCCTGATGAAGGGAGCGGGAAAGAGAGAGAGAGTGAGAAACAGGAAGAGAGCGGGAAAGAGGATGCTCACATTACACATCAACCATCAATTATCAGGGCAGTCTTGCCTGTGCTTGTTCCTATAGTTCTAATTGGTCTGAGATCATTTATGATAGTTGAAAAAAATGCTACCGACTGGACCTCAAAAATTCTTTCCATTCTTGGAGAGCCAGTGATTGCATTAGCGGTTGGGATTGTCCTGGCGTTTAATTGTAAAAGGAAATGGATGAGAAAGGAGGTCTCAACAGTCCTTCAGGAAGGTGCTGAAAAAGCTGGAGGCATCTTAGTAATAATCGGAGCTGGTGGAGCCTTTGGCGCGGTGCTGGCTGCAACGAAAATTGGAGAACATTTTAGTGAATCCGTGCAATTGGGAAATCTTGGGTTTCTATTTCCATTCCTGCTTGCATTTATTTTGAAAACGGCTCAGGGTTCATCCACAGTTGCAATTATCACTGCAGCTTCCATTATACATCCCCTGCTGCCTGCTCTTGGATTGAATACTGAGGATGGGAAATTACTTGCAGTACTATCAATGGGGGCAGGTTCCATGATGATCTCACATGCAAATGATGCTTATTTCTGGGTTATCGCAAAGTTCTCAGGACTTGAGATGAAACCTATGATCAAGGTGTACTCTGCGGCCAGCATCCTGATGGGAATTGTGAGTCTGGTTATGATATTTTTATTGTCGAAGGTATTTTAGGTCGACCTCACCCCTCTCGACAGAGCGAGGGCGTGGTACGTGAAGCGAGACGCTGGGGAAATTGTTTGAAAAACAATAGGATGTTCAACAAACAATTTTCAATGTTCAATTTTTCAAGTTTAATTCTTCGGTTGAATATTGAGCATTGAGCATTATTTCTGGTTCGACCTCACCCCTAACCCCTCTCCGAAGGAGAGGGGAAGAAGAATGAAATACAATTGTCCAAATTTCAGTTGAAAATTGAGCATTGAGAATTGAGCATTATTTCTGGTTCGACCTCACCCCTAACCCCTCTCCGAAGGAGAGGGGAAGAAGAATGAAATACAATTGTCCAAATTTCAGTTGAAAATTGAGTATTGAGAATTGATAATTATTCTGACATCCGACTTCAGACCTCAGACTTCAGTTATTCACCTCACCCCAACCCTCTCCACGAAGTGGAGAGGGAGCAATAATGATTCATTCCCTCTCCGCAAAGCGGAGAGGGTGGCTCGCGAAGCGAGACGGGTGAGGGAAATAAGAGAATTGAAAATTATTCTGACATCCGACTTCAGACCTCAGACTTCAGTTATTCACCTCACCCCAACCCTCTCCACGAAGTGGAGAGGGAGCAATAATGATTCATTCCCTCTCCGCAAAGTGGAGAGGGTGGCTCGCGAAGCGAGACGGGTGAGGGAAATAAGAGAATTGAAAATTATTCTGACATCCGACCTCAGATCTCGGTCTTCAGTTCTGGTCAAAATTTCCTTGCGTAACTTTCCGCCATTGCGACTTTGCGGTTAAATCCGGCAAATATTAAAATGAGCCAACAAAAAAATAAACCAGAGATTGATATTGTCAATGAAATATTGGAGGAATGTATTCTTGCTTATCCAGTTTCTTCATTTATCATTAGTTTATATAAGCAATACATCCATCGAGGGAGCCTGAGCAAAAAGCAATTGCAGGGATTACATGGAAAGGCCTCACAGATCATTGGACTTTCTCCCGGAAAAGTTGCCACTCTTGAGGCGCTGATCAACAGAATGCCGACCCGTTTCAAGTCTGAACTGCCAGAATCCAAAGCATTATATACAAAAGAAGAATCGACAGGTAAGATCATTGAGGAAATACTTTCAAAATACCCGCAACATAAGAGAGTTTTATTCCTGAAATCGAAATTTGAAAACAACGAGCTTCTTTCTGCAACGGAATTAGGAGAACTTAAGAAATTTCAACAGTTATTGAAATAAAGAGTGATCAGAATCAGACGCTACTTGTAGTTTAAGAACCAGGAGTTGCTTTTTTATCATTTGAAAATCTCTCTTCTTGATTGGTTCTTGTTTTTTGGTTCTTAGGACTTCATCTGTGTTAAACCAAGACATAGCAGGATCACTTACTTCATTCAACTTCCACGATCATTTCAATTTCAACTGCGATATTAAATGGAAGAGAATACATTCCCACTGCTGATCTTGCATGTTTTCCCTTGTCTCCGAATATAGCTACAAGCAAATCCGAGCAACCATTGATAACCTTGGGTTGATCTGTAAAATTTTCAGTGCAGTTGACCATGCCCAATAATTTGATGATCCGCTTAACCTTATTGAGACTGCCCAGTTCATCCTTCAGAGTTGACAAAAGTGAAATGGCAGTTCGTTTTGCAGCTTCGTAACCTTCTTCCAAAGAAAGTTCTCTCCCCACCTTGCCGGTTATCATTGTTCCGTCCGCCTTCATCGGTCCTGAACCAGAGAGAAAGATCAGATTCCCTGTGCGTACAGCCTTAACATAATTCGCCAATGGTTTAGTAGGAGGGATTAGCTCTATTTTCAGGTCTTTTAGTCTCTGTTCAAAGTCCACCTGGGCGGAAATCTTGATACTTGGCAGTAGAACCAAAATCGCGAAAATCAGTCTTAGTTTCATGGAACCTGTTTTTGTTACTGAAGTTCCAGATTAAAGACTTAACCGCCAAGTCGCAAAGGCACCAGGTAACGCGAGGATTTCTTCGCGAAACTTTGCGTCTTCGCGTCTTTGCGGTTAAAAATGAGTGACTGTAACATTTCTTTTGAAACTACGTCATACTGATGATTTTCCAGTGAATCGTCGGTCCAAATTACCTTCTATAACTTCTTTAACTTCTGAATTCTGACTGCTCAAGAAGAATTTGGAGGTACTTGTGAGTAAATAAAATAGCCATGATAAAAAACTATCTGAAGATAGCCTTCAGGAATATCGTACGTCATAAGGCCTATTCTCTGATAAATATCTCCGGCCTGGCCATTGGAATGGCAGCCAGTATTTTGATTCTCCTTTGGGTTCAGCACGAATTAAGCTATGATCGGTTTCATAAAAATGCCGATCAGACATATAGGATAATTTGCAATGCCAGCGATTTCAAAGCTGCTGTTAATCCCGCAGGCATGCCGGAAGGTTTGAAAGCTGGTATGCCAGTCATCAAGAACTACGTCCGTATCAGTCACCTCTCTTCCAATCTGTTTGAAGTAGGTGACAAGAAATTTGAAGAAAAGAGAGTTTTTTATGTAGACACAAGTTTCCTGGATGTCTTTTCATTTAAACTCATAAGTGGCAACCGACAAACTGCCCTTGATCGTCCCGATGCAATATTGATAACGGAGGCGATGGCAAAGAAATATTTTGGAAAGGATGATCCGATGGGGAAAACTATTAAGAAGGACAACGGAAGTAACGTGGTCGTCAATGGAATTCTTGCAAATACTCCTTCCGATTCTCACCTGCAGTTCGATATGATCTTACCCATGACTTCGATCATGCAATCCAATAATGATTTGAAGAATAACACCTGGGAAAATTTCAATTACTATTCATATGTTCTGTTAGATAAGAACTTCATACCTACAAAATCGTCTTTGGCTGGTTTGAATGATCAGATAGATAAGATCTATAAATCACGGGTTACAAGTTTGAAGGTCAATTTTCAATTGCAGCCACTCACAAGTATACATCTTCATTCTAATTTACAGGTTGACCTGAGCGGCCATGGGAACATTCAGTATGTAAATATTTTTTTCCTGGTAGCAATTTTCATTCTGGTTGTTGCCTGTATCAATTTTATGAATCTTGCTACTGCTCGTTCGGCGAGGAGAGCAAAGGAAGTTGGATTGCGAAAAGCAGTTGGAGCAGTCAGGATGCAGGTTGTTAAGCAATTTCTTGGCGAGTCAGTATTGATTTCGTTTCTGGCAATGCTACTGGCCGTTGGACTTGTGTATTTATTTCTGCCGATGTTCAATGAAATTGCAGGTAAAAAATTAGAGATTTCTTTATTGGACGGGAAAGTAGTTCTGGGTCTATTGGGAATTGCCTTGCTCACTGGTTTGATTTCCGGGAGTTATCCTGCACTTTTTCTAAGTGGTTTCGCACCTGTGAAGGTTTTGAAGGGCCATTTCAAATCAACAGGGGGAAATCTATTCTTCAGAAATGCACTTGTAGTCACTCAATTTATTGTATCAATTGTATTATTGGTCGGGACCGTGGTTGTATATAACCAGGTTGAGTTTATAAGAAATAAAAACCTGGGATTTGAAAAGGCTAATCTTCTTTATATGCCAATGACAGGAGAGATCTGGCGCAAGCAACGTGCTTTGAAGACTGAACTGGCACAGAATGATTTCACAAGGAATTTTACCATTGTTTCTGATGTGCCAACGAATCTTACCAGTGGTACAATTGATATACAATGGGAAGGAAAGGATCCCAAGTTGCAGGTTGTATTTCCATCGATGTACGTAAGCGAAAACTTTATCGAAGTCTTCAGGATGAAATTATTGAAGGGTAGAAGTTTCTCACCTGAATTCAAAGCTGATACAAGTAATTTCATAGTAAACGAGAAAGCATTACAGGTGATGGGAATGTCTTTAGATGAAGCAGTAGGAAAGCCGCTTTCATTTTCAGGAAATTCCGGAAAAATAATTGGGGTTGTAAAAGATTTTAATTTCAAGCCAATCCAACAACCGATCGAACCATTGGTTCTTGCGTTGAACACCTGGGGTGGGACAGTAGTTGTGAGAACAGAAGCTGGAACTACTGAATCAAGTATTAAAGCACTTGAAAAAATTTGTAAGAATCTGAATCCGGCTTTTCCCTTCACATTTAATTTCATTGATCAGGATCTCGCCAATTTATACAAGGGTGAGCAGACTCTGGGAAGCCTGTTTAATATATTCGCCATTCTTGCCATTTTTATTTCCTGTATGGGATTATATGGGTTGTCGGCCTTCATGGCAGAACAACGCACCAAAGAAATTGGAGTACGAAAAGTATTAGGAGCTTCTGTATTTAATATCGTCTATTTATTATCTACTGGATTTGTAAGACTGATACTTATTGCGATGGCCATTGCTATCCCAATCTCCTGGTGGGCGATACATAGCTGGCTGGAAAGTTTCGCATATCATATAGAAGTGGGATGGTTGGTTTTTCTGATCGCATCCATTGCGGCACTGCTCATTGCCTGTCTCACCGTTAGCTATGAATCCATCAAGGCCGCTCTTTCCAATCCGGTGAGGAGTTTGAGGTCTGATGGATGATTAGTTGGAGGGTTAAGTTGTTGAATTGTTGAGTTGTTGACTAGTGTATTCTCATACCAGTCAACATTTCAACATTTCAACCACTGACGCACATCTACTGACTATTTCCCGTACAACTACGCTTGTTTCCCTCCATTGTCCATCCGACCATTGTGCTGCGGATTCCGCTCCACAGTCTGCAGCTGCGGCAGGACAAACCGAAAACCTGTATAAGAGAGTAGGCGATCCTTCATTTCAAATTTTACTTATGAAGAAGATTCTCCCTGGCTTACTTGGCCTTGCAGCCGTGTTAGCCATAACCGTTGCATTTGCATTTTCAACAGTTGAAAAGTCAAAGGCAAAATTGTTTACTCAAGAATGGTTCACTCTAAATAATGGAGGTGATCCGAAAGAGCCAACAGACTATACCTATCTTGGTTCAACTCCTGGCTGTACCGATGGATTGGATGTTTGTGCCATCCGTGCGGAAGTACAGATGATTGGTGAACAGCAAAGGCCTGTAATAGATGGAACTTTGTCGGACGAAATTGATGATGCGCTTGTCAGCCATTTCGAATCTACAAATGTGAAGCTGAAGAATTAGGATTTAATTTTTTACCGCAAAGGCGCAAGGACGCAAAGTTTCGCCAGGATTTCTTTGCGATACCTGGCGTTCATGGCGCCTTGGCGGTTAATCTTTCTTTTGCATTCTCAAATTCTCCCTGCTTGACTGCGCAGCTGGCAAGAAATTTTCAAATTGTTTACTTCCCTTTCATTTCTATATCAATAATCCTCTGACCCTGGGCTTTCAGAAAGGACACCAATGCAGGCATATATACTTTGTATCCATCATCCACATTGGTAAATATGATTAGACCATGCTTGGATTTCGGCAGGAGAAAGACCAGCGTTTGACACCCTTCATCGGCTCCGCCATGCGACAAAGTATATTCTCCGTCACCGAGATTATCATAAATCTCCCAGCCCAATCCAAAATATTTGTCCTCTTTGACTGTTACCTGGTGTTCTGACATTTCTTTAAACACCTGAGGTGATAATCCTTTTCCTTCCAATACGGCCACCAGGAACTTTCCATAATCCTCTACAGTAGTGAGCAGATCGTCCGCAGCATTTGCATATTTATTTTTATTGATCTTATAAACCTTTCCCGCAGGATCATGGCCCATCGCAAATCTTTTCTCATCCATCGAAGCATCCCAAAAAAACCGGGTGTCATTCATTCCCAAAGGTGTAAATACAAGTTCCTTCGCCAATTGGGCTAGCGTCTTTTGAAATTTTTTCTCCAACGCTCTTCGGAGGTATTCAAACCCTTCACCTGAGTATCCGTATTTGGTTCCTGGATCAACATCAAAAGCAAGCTTCTTGGTTGGATTATTCCATCGCCAATTTGGAAAGCCTGTTTGGTGACTAAGGACTATGCGTGATGTTAGTTTTTTATGTCTCGGGTCATTTATCAGATCAGGATCGATCCAATATTTATAAAGCGGTTCATCCAGATTCCATTTCCCCATGCTCACTAATTTAAGCGCCACCATTGCTGTAACAGGCTTCGTAAGTGAGGCAACATTCCAAATAGTATTTAAAGGGGCCGGTCTTCCTTTCTCTAATTCTCCATAAACATTCACAGCTTTCAGTTTCCCGTCCTTAATAATGCCAATCCCGAGAGCAGGTATCTTGTTCGTCTTGATCCATGCTTCAATCTCGCTTGCATCATTAAAAATTGTATTGCCTTTATCTGGTGTATCCATCGGCTGATGGTCATAGCTCAAGCCACGAAGAAATTTCCATTTTCCATCTTCAATGGTCCAGACGTGCGTAAACCTTGCGATACTCGTAAAATATTCAGGCTTGTCCTTCTCCAATGCATAAAAGCGATGAATTCCATGTTGGATGGCTCCATATAATTTTCCATTCTGTTCTAATGGATATATCTCAGTTCCGGCCATTGCCAATCTCCTAATTGGCTTATAGCTCAATTTGCAGATGTTATTTTTGATGCTTTGGACGAAAGCTGCTTTTGATGGAGTAATTCCGCCCTTGTCATGGTAGAATTCAAAATCTTCACTGACCATCTTTTCAAGTTGGAGCGTATCGCATTTGTTGAAGCCTAATTCAAACAGAAGACTATCCTGTTTCATGATCTCTTTGTACAAATCAGAATTCTTTGAAACCTGGCCTATGACAAATGATATGCTGAGTGTAGACAGGATAAACAAAAAGCTGCGTTTGAGTGTTGCTCTGGAATTCACTTTCATCTTTAGTTCGATTGCTCAAATAAATAAAATTAACCGCAGAGAAAAGGAGGAAAAAGAGTATTCGCAGAGAATGATTTTAACGAGACCTCTGCGCTACCTCTTGTTCTCCATTTCTCTGCGGTAAAAAATATACCTGCTATTGCTTCTTTTGATTATACGGAATATAATTCTCCCAATACCAGGGAGTGTATTTATCTCCAATTGCAAATTCCAGTAGTTCTTTAAATATACTTTCTCCATTATCACTATTGGTCATAATCACAATCCCTGTTCCCTGCCCCGGAAAAATGATTGAGTAGTGTTGAAATCCATCTCCGTGACCTTCTTTAAATGCTCCGATGCCATAAGGTGACTGCAATAAAAGCCAGCCAAGTCCGGAAGTGAGTTTTATATTATCATTGAGAGTTGAATCCCTGAATCGCAAGGGCCCATGTTGTTGTATACTCCGCAGCCGAATTTGAGGCGTGAACATTTTTTGAGTGGACTCCGCCTTAATGATCTTGTTTGCAAGGACGGCTTCCAGGAATTTTGTGTAATCATCAAGAGTAGTTTCTAATGTACTGGCGGATCTGGGTTCATTGTCTTTGTCCTTTTCATATGCTTTTCCCGAGACATCATGACCAAACGCAAAATTCTTCTCGAATTCAGGTCGCCATGAATACTGAGAATTACTCATCATCAATGGCCCGAATATCTTTTCCTGCATAAGGGCTTCCAATGATTTTCCCAACAACTTTTCTATCACAACCTGTAGATAAACCATTCCTTCTCCGGAATAACCATATTTTGAACCTGGTTCAAAATTTACCTTTAATTTTTCATCGCTTTCATCCCATCTCCAATTCGCAAACCCGGAAGTATGTGAGAGGCACATCCTTGCAGTAATTTTCTTATATAGCGAATCATTTCTCAAGACAGAATAATCATCATGCCATCTTGTAGCTGGTTTATATTCATAGATGGGTTGTGGGAGGTAGCTCTGTAATGGTTTGTCAAGGTCTATCACTCCTTCTTCCACCAATTTTAATACAAGCACTGCAAATACCGCTTTGCTTAATGACGCCCCGTAAATGTTGGTATTAGATTCAAGACTGTCTTTTTTCTCAAATAATTTATGACCAAATGTTTTTTTATAGACAGGCTTGTTCTTATTAAAAACACTTATTGCCAGACCATGGACGTTGGCCTCCCTGATAAGCGTTCTGATTTTATTATCCAATTGGGCTGATGTGATCTGACTATTATCAAGCCTTGTGATCTTCTGAGCAATTAAGTTGTGAATGTTTCCAAGGAAAATAAATAGAAGAGTAGTAATTCTTATAGAAGTGAGCATCCATTTCATATATCTCGATGTGAGTTTATTAGAGTTTTTAAAGGTAGGGAATTCTTTAAAGGCTTAACCGCAAAGGCGCCATGGCGCGAAAGTTCGCCAGGATTTCACGCAAAGTAGCAAAGAAGGCAAAGACGCAAAGTTGTATTCCCAAATTATTAATAGAACAGGTACTTATTCCCTCTCCACAAAGTGGAGAGGGTGGCTCGCAGCCAGGCGAGACGGGTGAGGTACAAATAAAAAAAAGGAGGCCTTCGCCTCCCTTCTAACTAGAAACTAAACGTGCATGAGAATCATCGCTCATTTTGTGGTATGCCGGTCAATGTAATCACATCTGCGGGTATCAGCAATACATATCTAAGATCATTTGGAGGTAATTCATATATCTGGTCCAGCTTTCGCCGAATTGTTATTGCGAAAGCCGGTTCAAGATTCAATCTTTTCAAGTCCATCCATCTCAAGCCTCGAAAGGCCAATTCTTTTCTTCTTTCTTGCAAAATTATCGTCAGAGCTTCGGTTTGGTTTGAAGCCGTAAATGGAATAAAAGTTCCCGTTTTCCACCTTTTAATCAGGAGAGTATTCAGGTCACTCATTGCTTCTGAGGTTTTGCCGATTCTTGCATTGGCTTCTGCCCTTATCAGGTACATCTCAGAGGTGGTGGTTCCGTTAAACAGGTTCCCAGTGGTTTGACCATCATAGTTTCCTTTATAAGAATAGGTGCCGTTTCCATTGTTCTTGTAAAAGATTGTTTTACGCAGATCGTTATCAACATAACTCTTGAACAAGATTGAATCCACCCTGCAACCGCGAGTGGGATTCACAGCAGTGCCTCCATTTAATATAGTATGATGTACAACTTCCGGATTGAATACAACAATGGGATTTGCGGCCGCTGCATTTAATGTATTAAAGTCCATCAGGTTATTATTATGCGATAAGGACGAGTCTGCATACCGTGCTGCACTCGTATAATCTCCCATTTGTAAATAGGTCCTCGCAAGCAGGGCAAATCCCGCGGACTTATTTGGTTGGGTTTTGACTATGGTGGATTTTGGCAGCAGAACCGAGGCTTCCAGAAGGTCATTTAAGATCCGGTCATAGGTTTCAAGTAGGGTTGAGCGAACTGTTTTTGCATTTATGTCAGCAGTTAGTCGTAACGGAATGCCTAACTCTGTGAGTGAAGTATTCTTGTTGTATTGTTTTGCGAATATCTGGGCAATGAAAAAAAATCCCATACTTCTATAATACAGGGCTGTACCTCTGATAGTATTATGTTGATTTTTCTGATCTTCCCTGGGTTCAAGATCCTCCAAAATTTCAAGTACCGCATTAGACTGGAAGATCGTTCTGTGCATTCCTGTCCAGTTATTATTAGTGGCGTCCTTTTTCCAGATGTAATTGTCCTTATCCTCCTGTACAGGAAGCGCTTGCCAGTCGGCAAGACTAAGAAAATAATTATCCGCCCCAACCTCAAGCTGCGAAGGACAACCTGAACTCAGCGAATAATTATCCAGTATTGCTTGCAGGTCTTGGTAACTGGCCGGCACTACCAATGATTTGTTTGGTCGTTTCTCCAGGAACTTCTTGCATGCAAAGAAGAAAGGGCTCATTAGGAGAATGCTCATGATATGATGTGTTTTCATTTTAATAGTTTGTGATGATGGTTGGATGGAAGAATAATATGGAAACGCAATGCTGATGGATTCATAAAAGCAGGTGATACGATTACTTCTAGAAATCTATTTTTACCCCAACTGCGACTGCTCCTCCTGGAGGGAGATTTACTCCAAAGTCAGGATCTGCATCGGATTTACTTGCCTTCCAAATGATTCCAAGGTTGCTCGCGATCACATAGAATTCCATTCTCTTAAAGAATAATTTAGAAGTTCCTTTTCTCTGATATTCCCATGATCCCCTGATGTCTTGCAAGCGAATGTTGTCTCCTTTTTCAACGGTTACTTCCGAATTCCTGTAGAAGTCATCCCTGTTTGAAACTGATGGATAGTTCATTGATGGAACAGTAGTATTTTTTTCATCTCCTTGCTGCTGCCATCGTTTTGAATAATCTGAATGAGTGATGCTGGCAGTATATAAGGCAGCATATTCAATTGTCTTTCTCCTGAAATAATAATCGAATTTGAAAAGGATATTAGCCGAAATTGAAAATCCTCCAATCGAGAATGTGTTTCTTATCGATCCAAAGTACAGCGGCAATGCACTGCCATGAAAAACGAGCGTGCCAAGTGCAGAATTCCTGATTGCTGTGTAATCCTTCGAGACTTTTCCATCCAGGTATCCCCCAGGATCACCGTTTGTTGAGTCGAGTCCCGCCCATGCATAACTATAAAGACCATGGGTGATAGATCCCTCAACCGGACTAACAGTCAATGAACGTCCAACGTAGGTGCTGGCATTTGATGGCCGCCTAAGGTAACGGGTTACTTTGGTTCTATTATGGCTGAATAGGAGATTAGTTGTCCATTTGATTGCGCCATCCAGGTTACGGGTATTGATATTGATATCAGTTCCATATCCCTTTAGCACAGCGGAATTAGTTGTGAGAGTTGCAATACCAGTGGTAATGTCAATTGGAGTTGGTCCTAATGCATCAACAGTTTTCTTTCTGAAGTATTCCAGGCTTCCGTTAATGCGATCATTTAACGCGGAGAAATCCAGACCAAAATTCAGCATCCCAACTTTTTCCCATCTTAAGTCCGGGTTCGGAGGGGTTACAACCGATCCTGTCCTTAAACCATTGTTTGGATCAAGGCCGAGAGTATATTGCATAGTCATGAATGCCGCTAAAGAATTATCGACATTTCCACTGTATCCATAAGTAGCGCGAAGTTTCAGATATGGGAGCCATGCCAGATTGTAAAATTTTTCTTCTGAGATTTTCCATGCAATTCCAGTAGACCAAAGAGGCACTGCTTTTTGGTTGGACCTTACCCCAAAAATGTTTGAAGCATCCTTTCTTGCGCTGAATGAGAGGATATATTTGCTGTAGTAAGTGTAGGATGCATTTCCAAACAAAGATGCATACCTGTTTATACTGGAACCAAAGACCATATTGTTGGGAATGAAGGAGGTTGAAGAAAGATTCCCATAAATGGGATAGCGGTTCACATAATCCACCGGCCCGAATGTCAGCAACTCGTCATCATAACCGTAAACTCGATATCGATTGTCGCTGGCTTCAGCCTGTCGCACTTCAACTCCCGCCAATGCGGCAACCTGGTGTTTTGAATTCCAATTCTTGCTATATGATAAGTGGCTGCGGACAGTATGACCATTGAATTCATTTGTTCCATTGTCAAGGATCCCTCCCATCGGAATTATATAGACGGTACTGTTACCGTTAAGCTGGGTGAATCTGTTGACCAGGTTTCTCGCAAACCATGATTCTGCTTTGTAATATTCTTTAGTATTGCCGGTTCCTTTTTCATATTGATATCGAAGCTCGGCCTGAAGATTTTTAATGACGTTGTACCTTGCACCAAATCTAAAGAGGTAGTGTTGTGATCTGGTGGTTAGCTGATTGTATTTTCCTTCTTCTAATGGCACATATTTCCAGTTCAATAATCTACCCTTACCCGCCGTATCCAGATAAATTGTGCGATAATCTCTTTCCAGTACAAGTGGATTTCCTAATTCATCAGCAAGCCTGGCGTATGGATACATCTGTGATCCGCCAGATCCTGTAGTTAATGGAGAGGCAGCACTACCAGGCTTACCTTCCAATAAGCTAAGACCTACTATTACGCCTGCATTCAGTTCCAGGCTTTTAATTGGACGATAGGTGTTCTCAGCTCGTAATGTTAATCTGCTTCTATCTACCCCAATTGAGGAACTCAGATTCTTATCATACCCCGCACTGAATATATAGTTCAACTGTGATCCACCACCACTCAGATTTATTGCTAACTGGGTGGCCTGCTGCTGGCGATAGAGATATTTTAATTGGTCATTCCGAAAATCACGCTGGCGAAGTACATCGATTTGCGCATTTGCTTCCTGAGCCGTGAGCAATCCCGTTTTCTGTTTCTGCAGGATCTCTACCACTGGAGTGACCACAGGCCTGTTGCTGGCTGTGAAAGAAGAATTATAAAAACCTTTGTCGAACAAAAATTTCTCCACATCAATAAATTCGCTGCTGCTCATTTGAGGAACGGCAAAAAGATCAGGCTCGCGGATAATAGTTGTATTAGCATTTATTGAAAGACGGAATGGCTGGTTATAACCTCCTTTCTTGGTTGTGATAACGATCACACCATTTCCTGCTCTCACTCCCCAGATAGAAGCTGCTGCTGCATCCTTCAGCAGTGTGATACTTTCAACGTCGTTAGGGTTTAATGCATCCAGGTCACCCTCATAAGGAAAATTATCAACTACAATCAATGGCTGCTGATTCGCATTGATGGTGCTAACACCTCTGATAATTATGGATGAAAGAACTGGACCTCCGGTACGACGATCAAACAGGACAGCCGGTAAATTTCCATTCAATCTGCTCAACACATCTGTTGAGACGGTGCGGTTAAAAAGTTCATTATCCATTTTTGAAAAGGAACCTGTCGCTCGTTCCTTTGGAAGAGTTTCATAACCTGTTGAAACAATAACCTGGTCCATGGTTTCCTCCCTTGGGTCCAATCGAATTAATAAGTTTTCAATTCCTGCAGTAAGAATAATTGATTGGCTGATAAATCCCGCATGAGAAATACTCGCTGACTTCAATGAATCTGATATAGCGAGTGAGAATGATCCGTCAGATGATGCAGTTGTGATTTGTTTCGAATTTTTAACAGAAATCGTAGCACCAGGCAAGGCCTCTCCGGTTCGATTATTTACTATTCGTCCCTTGATCGTTTTTTGCTGTGAAAGACCAACCAGGGCTGATACAATGAGAAAGATTGAAAGGGAAATTTGTTTCATGTTTTAAGAGTTTAGTTCAATACTTTTTGAAGTAATGGGGATTCACTGTTGAGTGAGGATGAACATTTTCAGGTCACGCTCCTGTCTGCTGATGAGAAATCCTTGCTTTCGGAGTGATTCACTCAAAGCCCCTTCATCAGATAGATCAATTGGAACCAACAACTCATCTCTGTAATTGGTTTCATCAAGAATGGGGATCGATGATAGATTGTTAAGTCTGAATAGAAGAGATTTCATTTCTATCCGCTGGTATCCCTCTTCAACTTTTGTTGTGAAACTTATTTTTTTGGCTTCGATAAGATCTTTTCTATCCTCCATGGAGGTTAACACATAGACCGGTACACATCTTTCTTCTATTATCCCCATACACTGGAGATAGAGATCAAGGTCTGTGACCCATTTCTTATGGATTTGCTCAAGGGAAGTACCTGCAGGAAATAAGGCTTCATAACAGAATGTATTTTCCTGCCGCCACTCAGCTCTGAAATGTTTCGAAGGATCAAACAGAAATCTGGCCGAATCTTTCACCTGTAATATCATCCTGTTTGCAAACTGAAGTGGTGGGACCTTCAACGCACGCTGATACATCTCGATAATTGGTAGATTGATCATCAACAAGCGAAGCTGGTTCCTGCCAGAATCAAGTCGCGGACGTAGGTAACGGGAATTAACACCATCCAGATATGAGGTAAATGAGCTTTGGAAACTAATTGCTGGATAGGATGCTCCGCTAAGGTTTGCGTTATCTATAACTGTCAGCGACTTATTGTGATCGAAATCAACATCATTCTTGACCGGCCAATCGATCACTATTCCCGATAAAACCTTTTCGACATTCCCTGGAGTTAGATAATCCTTAGCCGTGATAGCAACCACTTTTCCATTCGCACCAATCCATGCGAGGTGCGAAATAAATTGATGGGGAAAGAATGATTTAAGCTTGCTATCGTTTACAACAAATGGGAGTGAGGTATTCTTGGCATATTTATTTTTCGAAATGAAAGCCTTAACCGTTCTTGAATCTTCAGGAGTAACGATCATGATTTGAACCTGGGATCCATGTTTTTTTTGAATCGAATCAAACTTCGGCAGGGCCTCGATACAGGATGCGCATCTTGTGGACATGAAGTCCAGTATCAGCAATTTGCCTTTGAATGAAGAAATTCTGATGGAGGTCGTGCGAGAATTTATTATTTCTGGAATTAGAACCTCTGGAATTTGATCGCCTATTGCAAGTTTTGAAGTCTTTGCCCTCTTTTGGTTATTGGCAGAAGATAAACTTTTGGATTTAATATACTTATCGCCGGCCGTAGGTTTTTTATTCGCTACTGATTTCTCCAACCTTGATCCTGCTTCTGGAAATGAAATAGAATCACCAACAATTTTTTGGTCATTCAAACCTGGATCACTAATCCTTGACCCGGGACGAGCGACTATTTGTGAACTTGCATTCATGCATGGCAATAGAATGGCCAGGAGGCAATATTTGAGGTTCATTGCGACTAGATGATTGATGAAGAATGTTGATTTGGATCGCGCTCGTTGGACGTTGGAGGTTGGCCGTTGGGCGTTGATCGTGAGTCGTGAATCGTCAGTCGTGTGTACAAATCTTTTTCTAATTCTTTACCTTCTCTAACTCCTTTAACTTCTGACTACTGGTTTTGACCTCCGACTTAGAGATTCTATACGGGGTTCTTCGGCTTCTTGGAGAACAGTGTTTTAAGCAGATGGAGTTCCTGGTTTTTCAACGAGTATGTTTCAAATGCGAATTCTGTAACGCAGAATGTAAAAAATTCAATTGTACGCCTTAGCCTATAGCTAAATCGTGAGGTGATTTGTAATATGGCAATATGGTTATAATGCGGCAACATGAGATTTTCTTTGTGGGTAGGATCGTTGGTCGATATTCGTTACTCGTTGGGCGTTGATCGCAAGTCGTGACCCGATAGCGTCGAGTCGACAGTCTTGAATTGATCTCTTTTGTTCCTTCTTTACCTTCTCTAACTCCTTTAACTTCTGACAACTGATTTCGGCCTTTGCCTTGGGGTCAGTGGACATTAGTGTACAATATTAAACAATTTTGCGTATATTATGTATAATTAATGTCCGTTTTTTTACACATTAATGTTGATTTCTTTACCCCGGGTGAAAGCGAAAAAAAACAGACCGAACCGGGGGCAGGTGCTCGCAACTGCTGTGGAAGCATCTGGCCTGAATAAGGAAACAGTTGCTGCAAAGGCCGGCTATAAAAGGTCCAGTTACTACAAACATATCAAGGATCCCAACCTTGAATATCATATACTCATCGCGTATGGACGTGCGCTAAAGCATGATTTCACAGAAGAATTTCCTGATATGCCAAAGTATGTACTCGATGATCCTCAGGAAACCTACGGTAAGCCAATCACCCTGGACGAGGCAATCAAACAACGCGACTATTGGAAGGACAAGTACATTGATTTGCTGGAGAAATATAACGGATTGATCGAAGGAAGAAAGTGATCTAAGACCTTCCACTGACTGTATCATTAGTCCAGATATTCATTATAATTTACTACTCTGAACTCTACCGTGTAAACACGGTCTAGAATACCGTATAAAAAACAGTTTCCTGGGTGTAGTATGGGTATTCAAGTTCCCCCCTTTTTTTTAAAATCTTGTTTCCCAATTCTATTTTCTCCCGACTAATAGGTGAATCTAAATGTCGAATTCAAACTTCACTCATGGCGGACTCATTAGAACAATCTTTAGGAACACTGGCTCAGACTTTTACTACAACTGTTGCCCCGGGCGCGACAACATATGATTTCGCCCTTCAACTCATAAGTCCAAATCCGCAATTAACAGTTAACCATTTCGTTACCAAGACTGTCTTACAGAATGGGATCATTGATGTTTTATGGCAATCAAAGGATGTCCGATTCCCGGATGAAATAATCACCAACAACATACCAATAGGAGGGATGCCTATCAATGGTCTGCTTGGAGTGAATGTTGCCACCGTTACCAAGGGTAATATTAATCCTCCGGGTGTCCCTGGAATCCTGGGTGCTCTCAAAGGAACGATTCCTATCCCTGTTCTAAACACCGTTTTGCAATCAGACCCTGTACGAACCGATGTGAAGTGGAAGGTTAAAGATGAGCACGGAAATATTGTATCAGATCTGGAATGGAAAGTTGGCGTAGTAGGGGTAGGAGCAAGTGGAGTTGGTGGCGAGATTACGATTCCATTTGGAGGTTCTCCTTTCCCTTTGAATATTCATTTCCTCCCACTTTTTACAGAACTAACAAATAGTAATCCTATTAATTTAATTGTCAAAAGGACAGTAGTTTGTTCAGTTCGATTAGATACTTTGGGTATTTCAACGGGCTGGATTGATCTTCCTCCAATCGATATTTTTCTGCCTGTAATCCCTGTTCCTACTATCGCAGCATTCTTTGAACATGAAAATTTCACTGGCCTTTCTCTGGTGCTGGTTCCATCCAATTCACCACTTGATCCCCTTGACATCAATGTGGTAACAAATGCTTTGGACCTGGTAAACAATTCCATCTCCTCGTTAAAAGAAGCTGGAAGTTTCCTGAATTTATTCATTGGTGAGCTTGTGAACATTAAGAATATTCTGAATAGCATTAACAATGTAACATTTCGGAAGACTGATGAAATTCCCAATCTCAGGGATGTTGAACTGGAGTCCGCTAGTTTTTGGGATTGGAATGGCACGGTTGCCAGTGATGAATTCACATCGATGATCCTGATTGGACCACCGCGCCGGCAAATCAAATGTTTCAACGATACTGACTTTAATAGTGGTCAGGGACAATTCAATCTGACGTTGGGAGCAGAATTGCTTGTAGAGGTTCATTATCTCGGTAATATGAACCCGTCCAGTGTACCCACAGGCAAGGTTTCCGTGATCAAACCACCATCAGGATGGAACTGGAGTCTTGCACGATGGATTACAAAATTCGGAGATGAGATTTCATCTGTCAGATTTGATTGGGGATAATGCAAACAGGAAATATTTATATAAAGTCGCCATTTTTCTCTATGATTCCTGCACTCAAATGGGAGATTCAATTGCCATCCGGTCTTAGCAGTCCCGGCGATGTATTGAGCTCCCCACCCGGTTCCGTTCCCGCAGGAATCAAGGGAGAATGGCAAATCGGCTCAGTTGCGATTCAATTTACAATCATAGTGATGGTAAATGTTGTTGAAAACAAGCTCACAGTTATAGACCTGTCATATCTTGATCATCTTCTATTTCCGTTTTTGTCCTTACAAAGAAGTAATTAGAAGATTTAACCGCAAAGGCGCAAGGACGCAAAGTTTCGCGAAGATTCATTGCGTACCCTGGCGCCTTTGTTTCTTTGCGGTTGAACAATATTATGATGCCCGCTTCACTTTGTCATTCTAAAAAAAGCCTTCGAGGAATCAGGCTTTATATGAAATTCAGTAAAAACATACCGTTGCTCAGGAACATATAATTCCATCTTTTCATTGTACCCGCAGCCTGGACAGTGTTTGGTTTTGACTGTGATCCTTGATTTGTTCTCCACTATGCCTGTTTCTTTTACAATACCCAAATTGCGAAATCCCTTGCTTTTGTGACTGAAGGTTTCCATCAGGATCTGATTGTCCTTAATAAAATATTCACCCCAACCATTCCTTGATTCACCCGCCCAGGTTCTCGCGCTGGATTCAACCACTTTTTTGAGATAAAAATTGCTGGTATCATCCGTAGAAAATCCAGAGGTATAGGAAGTTCCATCGTTATAAAGGAACATAAGATTTACATGAAACCTTCCCACCTCATCATTCATCTGATGCGATGAATTGGGCTTGGTCCAATGGTAAAATCCATCCGTCCTCACCTGGTCGGTGTTAATGAATGGGCCAAGGGATAACCTCTTGTTGGCCAATTCCGGGGAAACACCACAGCTGATGAATAGAATTATTAGTCCTATAGAAACTATTCTTGATGTAAGCATGATTTTGAGTTTAACCGCCAAGGCGCCCCTTCGACTCCGCTCAGGACGCGCGAGGCTACGCAAGGAATTCTTAGCGCTCCTTTCCGCCTTTGCGTCCTGGCGGTTAAGTCTTACTAATAACTTTCTTCTTTCTAGTTCTTTTGTAAATGAATACACCTGCAGTCAAAAGCACCAGGAAAACCGCAATCCTTATCACCAGGTTTTGTATGTCAATAGATTTTGTGTATTCAAGATTGACCAGACTATTTTTCTTCAGATGTATCAGGCTCTTCTGATAGTCGATAATTACATTGAAACGCTTCAAAGCATCATTACCCAGTATATTAAAGGGAAGCCCTTCTCCCTTTGATGGCAATTCCAGATCTGTTGGAACATCAAAAAGTTGAACACCGCCAATTTCCAGCTTCGGTAACAAGACAGTATTGCTCACAATGGTTTTTCCATTGGCGCCTCTTGCTCTCCTTGTTCCTATTTCCTGTAGATCCTGTGATATTTTAATTTCGGAACAGTAAGTCTTAGTCAATGACAGAGCCCATTTAGATCCTGTATCGAAAAGATATAGTCCTTTATGCCTGGTTTTATCGGTATGTATAAAACCTTCAATAAACATTGCATCGCCTCTCCACTTCATTTCGACCGTTGAAAAACTGGGATCTATGGTAAATGCAGAATCGTGAATCACCAGAATTTTTTTGTCATAATCGATCTCAACAACCTTGTCTTCAAAAGCATTGAAGCCAATGACACCATCTGCTTTCAAGCCTCCCCTGTAATCGATGTAGTTAATGGGTGAATTTTCGATCCTAATGCCTTCAAATTCGAAATGGTTCTTGTTATCGCTATTGAGTGTAGCATTTTTCTCTTTTCCCTGATCTGATAACACTCCAATTGAGGCCCCGGTATCAAAGATCAGATCCAGTATAGAAGAATTGTTGATTGTGCCCTTTACATGGATTGCACTATTCGGTCCAAGGGTGAAGGGAATGGTATCTGATGAACCCCCCTTTCTCTTTTGGCTGATGTAATTAACCTTGTTGGGTTTTGTAGCAGTTATTCTTTGGAAGCAACTGTCCTTCTCATTAAGGAGAATGATGAAATCATAAGTCTCTTTAAAGTTTATTTTGAAGCTGATGCTATCCAGGTCAGTATAATAGGTGACCAATTTAGGTTTTGTAGTTCTATGATAAGGGTATACATCTGGTTTCAATTCGGGGATCAGCTGGCCGTTAAGCAGATCATCCCCATCCAGGATCCTTATTTGTTTTGAGGTAGCCCTAATTAATGGAAGCTTTTCCTGGGCATTCAGCAATTGAATCAATAATATATATATCAATACCAGAAGCGGTCGGGTCATGGCTATTTTATTAAGTGAAAATTAGAAATTTAAAATGAGGTGACAATTAGAAATTAAAATGTAAAATGAAAAATTTAAAATGGAAAATGAAGAATTTCACGCAAAGGGGCAAAGTGAGCAAAGACGCAAAGGAAATGGAAAATGAAAAATTTAAAATGTAAAATGAAGAATTTCACGCAAAGGGGCAAAGTGAGCAAAGACGCACAGGAAATGGAAAATGAAAAATTTAAAATGTAAAATGAAGAATTTCAGGAAAAGAAGTAAAACTCTGCTCTCCTGATCTCTGCGGTGGAATAAAATGGAAAATGAAAAATTTAAAATGTAAAATGAAGAATTTCACGCAAAGGAAATGTAAAATGGAAAATGCAAAAAGAAGAATTTCGCGTAAAGAAGTAAAACTCTGCGATTACTCTGCGTTCTCCCGTTCTCTGCGGTAAAACAAGAATCGTGAGCCGTGAGTTGTGAGTTGGTGAATCGTGAAAGAAATTTATTGGGAACCTCGCGTCTTTGTTTGCTGGCGGTTAATTCCTAACTTCTTAATTCTCTCAATGAAAGAATACCTAAGATAGAATTGGAATGAATGATTTCTTGACTGCACCAAGCTTCCAGAACTCAGCTGAATATTGACAAAATCCTTTAAAGCCAGGTTAAACCTTGTACCGATCATGAATCGCTTCCATTCATAATTCGCATCAAGGAGAATTCGCCACTCTTTCGTAGCAAATTTTTCATATACAGGATCTGATTTGAGCGATTGCACCCTGAACGAACGAGCAGAATCCGGTCCTCCAGGAATGATCAGTCGTTGATAAATTTCTCCAACTGCATTCTTCAATTGTGCAAACTGGATGCCTCCACCTACATCCAGTCCCTTGATCGGTTGATAATGGATAAGTAGCGGAACATTCCAATAGATCAGTTTTTTTAAAGTGAGCGTACGTGCAAATCTTGGATTGTTTGGATTGCTACTGCTGAATCTTTCTTCCAGTATAACGTCTTTCGTGTATTGAGGAGAGTTGAACTGCGCTTCTATCTGCGCCGACCATCTCTTGTTAAAGCGATATCTGAATTGAGGAACGGGGAGGTAATCTTGCCAACTTCCTATCGTTCCTTCGGAATTAAAGTTTGATCGTTGCTGGCCTCCCACTGGCATCGCCTGATTCAATCCCACTGCGCCCTGCCATCCTTTCAGATCGTTCAATGAATTGCTTTTGTCTGATTCTTCCTGCTGAATACTATCCTTAACGACATTAATATTTTCTTGAAGGTTCTTTAGTTCGAGACGTTGAAAAACGAGTTGGCTTCCCTCGTTCAATAATATAGGCAGACTTGTCCTTATTTGCCGATCCAATTCACTTGAAACGTGCATGCTCTCATTAATTAGCACCCCAGTTTGTCTTTTAAACTGGATTAGTTCAGGTTCGCTATTCTTAAATTTTACATTTTTACTTTTTACTTTTTCATTATCAGCGAGACCCGATTCAAAGGGTTCAGCAATTGTTATCTCTTTCTCAACCTTCGGTTTTGCATCTGGCCTTACATTCTTATCAGGTCTTGCTTTTTCGGTGACAATTACTTTTTCATTTGGCTTTGACATCGACCCAATTCTAAATACAGCTGGGCAATTGCAAACTCCTATCAGGAGGAGAAGTAAAATGATCAGCAAGAACCATCTCCTCCAGTCTTTTTTTGAAACAGGCATTTTCTCATCCAGCAACAACTCCATTGTTGCCCAGGCTTGTGACTTGTTGGGCCCCTGAATGAGGTCTAATCTATTTGTCCATATATTATTATCAGAATTATGCATGTTTGAAGGCGTTGAGAAGTTTCCTAAGTCGTTTCCTGGCTTCGCTGACATGCCACCTGCTGGTGGAATCAGAAATTTGCAATATCTGAGCAATCTCCTGGTGTGAATATCCTTCCAGGGTATACAGATTGAATACTGTTCTTGTGCTATCTGGCAAAGTGTCTATCATAAGCAGGATTTGCTCGGCCTGATAGTGATCCAATAATTCAGATTCTGCTTCAGGCTCCATGTACGACTCAAGCGGCACCGGGAGAAAATGGAGTCGCTTCTTTTTATTCAGTACATCAAGAGCGCAATTCACCATTATTTTTCGCATCCAGGTGTATAGAGCACCTTTTCCCGGATCATAACTCCTGATATTTTGAAAGATTTTTAGAAATCCATCATTCAAAGTTTCTGCTGCCTCAAAATCATCCGATAGGTAGGACTTGCACAATGCCCACATGGACCCATAGAAAAGCTTAAATAACTTTTCCTGGGCCCTACGATTATTTTCTATGCAACCGCTGATAAGTCCCTTATGATCCGCTCGCAGGTTTTCCGTACCGATAAATTTTTCCGTCGATCAGTTTGTGAACGATGTTTGATATACGACCAGTTGGATTCAAGTGCTGGGTTTATAAAATATTTTTTTCGATTCGATTTAAATATTCTTTAGCTCTCCCAGGTACCCAGCATTTACAGTTGAAACGTAGTATATGGATAAAAATAATGTCATGAAGAATCTACTATTCCTATTATTCATCTGCCTGACTGCAGGTGCCTGTCAAAAGAACGTTTCCGCAGAAGAAACTAAAGAATTGGAGCTTGTCGCTAGTAAAAGCACGGTTAGGAAGGGCGAAACTGTGGATGTATCGATCCGAAATCCTGCCTCCGGATCTTATACAAAATGGACAGTCACTCCTTCTACGGGTGTCGCAGTTCGAAATTTATACACTCCCCAGAACGCAGCAGGAAATACGATTCAGTTTGGTGAGAAGGGTGAATATGAGATTAGTGCAGATGTTAGACTTGTCCATCCTGATTGTCGCCCTTCACCTGGATGGGACACTTGCTTCGCAAATGTGGCCAATAAGGCCATCCTTACCTATAAGATTAAGGTGCAGGATTGAAAAATTAATTAAAGTCTTCAGCCCCCAACAGGGGCTGTTCCTTTTTCTTTACGGAATATAGAGTTGGTTCTTGATAGCATAAACAACAATCCCGGCTGTATTCCTTACCTGCATTTTCTTAAGGATTTTTTCCCGATATCCTTCAACAGTTCTAATGCTCAGATGAATTGCATTAGAGATTTCCTTATTTGAAAGTTGTTTGCAAATGAGTTTGATGATTTCCATTTCCTTTGGTGAAAAATCTGGTCTTTTAGATATGCGATGAGGGTTGAAACGACTCTCGGCAATCATTTGGGCAAGTTTGTACTTAGTACTATTGCAGAAATAGGTTTCCTGTTTGTAAACAGTCCTTATAGCTTCGGCAATTTCAGATTTATGCGCGTTCTTGACCAGATATCCTTTAGCACCTGCTTCCAGCATTTCAACAATGAGATTATCATCATCAAACATTGAAAGAGCTATGATGCCGATATGAGGAAATTTTTTGATGATCAGTTTTGTGGCTGCTATTCCATCCAGGTGTGGCATCTTAATGTCAGTTAGTACTACATCTGGATTGTATTTTTCAACCAGTGAGATTAATTCCTTTCCATTTGAAGCGTCTGCCAGCAATTCAATCCCTGGTAATTTCTCCACCAGGGAAATGAATCCATCTCTAAAGATTTCATGATCATCTGCGATAACGATCCTGATCCATGTATAGTGCTTATCCATAAAATTTTCAAATGTGATAAGGTATCTCAATGCTGATCATTGTTCCTTTTCCAGTTTTCGATGTTACGAACATCTCGCCTCCCAGCACTTCCGCTCTGCTTAGCAAATTGCGCAATCCGAGCCCCGAATGTTCTTTGCTTTCAGTTTCATAATCGAACCCATGTCCGTTGTCGCGTGATATTAGTATTATTCGCTGGCGTTCATATTTGAGAATAATTTCTAATTCCCCGGCACCTGAATGTTTAATTGTATTATGTACAATCTCCTGAACAATCCTGTACAGATGAATTGCCTTCCGAAGATCAAGCTCCGGAATGTCTTTTATTGTAAGGTTGATCTTAACAGGAAATGAGAACCCAATATTGTGAATGAACTCTTTTATGCCGGCCACTGCTCCTTTTCTTACCAAAGCACTTGGCATTAGATCGTAGGATATTTGTCGCATCCTTAAAATGATATCATCAATGTAGGCAGTAGCTTGTGTAATTAGTTTGATCTCATTTTCAGGGATATCTTCTATGGTTGCCAGCTTGAATTTGGCTGCAGAAAGAATGGGTCCCAGTTCATCATGCAAATCAGCCGCGATTCGAGTCCGCTCGTTCTCAAGAGTAGTGATCTCAGCTTCTATCTTCAGCTTGTACAGCTTTACATGTTTTCTGTGTTGACGAATTATTGAGAGTAGAAACAGAATGATGATAAGGCCTAATAAAATTCCAGTTAAGAGGATCGCATTGTAAATGGTTGTTTCCTGGGCATGCATAGAACAGCGAAGGCAAAAATCAGATTAGTGATAAGGTTTATACAGAAAAGCAAAAAATATACTCTCATTCGAAAATCCCGACTGGCATTCAAGCCATATAACCAAAACGTTTCAACAAGAATCTTATAGGTATAGTAAATGATCAATCCGGTACAAATCAGGAATGAAGCATTCCGGATCAAATTATTCCTATGGCGAGCGATCAGTTTGCTGATGGTCAGAACGCTCAGGCAAACAATAAGGAACGAATAAAGGATACGAAAGTAGGAACTTACATTTCTGATACTAAATATGAGGAAATTCTCAATTATCCATGCAAATGAAAGGGTAAGAATAAAAAAAAGCATAAAAAATTTATCCGGATAAGATTTCCAATTATAAAATAGCCAGATCAGGAGCAAGGATTCGCAAAGGACATATAGGTTGTTATTGATTGCTGTTGACTCACCTTGCAGCGTAATGAAGAAACTTATGGCTTCGTTCAAAGTGCCCAGCCATAAGCAATAAATAAACGGAAAAAAGGTTGGATCGATTCTCTTAAAGCGAATCCAACCTAGAACCGCAGCAATTACAATGCTGCTGCTGAATATGACAATCAGCGTGTGACTCATAGTTCTTCTATTCGCCGCCGTTCAGCGGGGAAGGTGGAGGACAGAAATCCGGGCATCGTTGTCCTTCTTCCACGATCTTGTCTTCTTCTGATGTTTCAGTAAGCTGGGACGGAAGAATGTCGTTTCCCGTTTCATCAACTCCAACAATAATAGCATGAACTTTTAGATCTTCATCCATTCCATAATAAACCCGAAGCGCATTGCAATCCGGCTCCGCCAGGAGATCATCGAAAGCCTGTCGGTTAAAGGTCTCACAGATTGCGAGAACATTCTCGTTCCTGTATTCCGCATCCAGGATGTTTTCCTTTTGAGCACGGTAAAGGCTTGTCATTTCAACAGCTGTAGCTAATGGGATGGAATGACTGTTTGAGGGGTTTGAATAACTCATAGCATTGGGTTTTAAGTGAAGAATAAACCCAAGTTTGTTTAACCCTCTTAAGAATTTAGCAGTAGAAGTACGGATTCTGACTGGTATTTTCCACGAATTTTTTAGAATTAGGAGTTTAACCGCCAGGACGCAAAGACGCGAAGGCTCGCTAAGAAGTCCTCGCGTTCCCTCGCGCCCTGGCGCCCCTGCCTGACTGCGTCACGCAGGCAGGTTTGCGGTTAAGCTAATAAAATTTTACTTTCTGCTGATTCGTTTCCTTGTTCCCGGTGCTTTTTTCGGCGTTAAGGTTTTTTCCTTGAATTCCTTAAAAGCATCAGCCAATTCCTGCAATTCAGGATCAAGACCAGGTGCAAATTCCTCTGGTCGTTCTGGCGCCGCAGGTATAGGATAACTTTCGCGAGGCTCCTTCAAAGTGGTCAATTCAGATCCATCTCCAAATGGAGCGGAGCCACTATAGATCTTATCCATCTGTGATCCATCCAGGCGGAAATGATATTGTTCCCGATGAATTCCGGCATCAAGCAAACGCTTCACTTCCGGATATTGTGATGAATCAAATTTTGGAATTGGTAAAACTTTGCTACAATCAACTCCAAGAGTTTCCAGGGCTTTGCCGAAGGCTGCCTGGTGTGCTTCGTCCCTAACTATTAAAAATGCTACAGTTGCCCTGAGCGTTTTGTTGTCTGACATTTGATAAATGCGACACTTCTGTAGACGTCCGGTTGCCTCAAGCACCAGGTTATCCATCAGATCGAGTACAAGGTTTCCATGACTATGAACATATGATCCGGACCAGGGATTCCCAGCAGCATCAACAGGTAATGCGCCTTGTGCGCCAACTATAAAATGATGTGGATTTTTCTGTTCCTTCGCCATGTCCATCGTAGCCTTTCCACCCTTTCCGGGTACCTCGAATTTTTTCCCATGATATTCAGGCGCTCCATCAAGAAGTCTGGAAATTGTTTTAGATATAAGCTCAACATGACTTATTTCTTCCACCCCAACTCCCTGAATGAGGTCGAGATAAGGTGTGGCATTTCCCCGAAAATTGAAACTTTGAAAAAGGTATTGCATCATCGTACGCATCTCTCCAAATTGGCCACCCAGGCCTTCCTGCAGAGCATTCGCCGCTGATGGATCCGGCTCATCGGCAACTATTTCATTAATAAGCGACTGAACGTGATAAAACATATCAAACTTTTTTGGTGAACATCCATGTATAAAATAGTTATGCCACGGAGGAGAGTTTGAGAGTTTGAATGTTTGATTGTTTGAAAAGTTTTACCATCAGGCCTTTGCGGTTAATTCTTCAAGTATTCAAACCCTCAAACATTCAAACCTGGCTCGGCCGCCCATACAACCTTTTTCCCCCGGTGTGACACTCATTGTAGATTTAATCAGTATGGCGCAGTTTGAAAACAAATTGGTGGTGAAAGCCTTTCTTTTTACTAGGAGTGAAACGGTATTCCGCCAGTTATACCGTAAGCACACCCTTCCTATTTATAGATTGGCACTTCTATCATTAAATAAGGACATGAGAGCCGCGGAAGAGGTAGTGCAGGAAACCTGGATCAGGGCAATTGAAAAACTTCAGGATTTTAAATGGCAATCATCTTTCAAAACCTGGCTATCTGGCATTCTCATCAATTGCTGGAGGGAATACAAAAGAAAAAGATTTCCTCTTGCTGAAATGGATGAAGAGGTCGGGTTGGCCTTGGTCTCACCTAATCCAGAAGTACGAGTGGATCTTCAAAAAGCATTGATGCTCTTACCTAGTGGGTATCGGGAAGTTCTTCTCCTACATGACCTGGAAGGATATAAGCACGAGGAAATCGGAGTAATCCTGAATATTTCGGAAGGAACTAGCAAGAGTCAGTTGTTCCATGCACGCAGAGCGATTCGCAAACTTTTAAATTAAGAATTATGTCAAGCCTTGAAAATTCCGGGCTATCGGAAAATGAAAAGAAAAGCCTCGGTGAGAGCTATGCCGATATCATTGTTCCACTTGATCTTGAAAAAAAGACCATCGGAGAATTAAGAAGAAGAGGTCAGTTCTCGAATGCATTTGCTTTTAACAGCTATTCGAGGATTGCCTCTGCATTAGGTCTTGCCATCGCAATATTTTTTGCAGGTTTTTTTTCGGCAAAAAAATTTAATGACTCTGCACCAGCAACAACTAACAAATACCTGATGCTTTTGTACAATCCCGAAAATTTTATTAAAAGTAATTCGCATGCAAGTGAGTATGGGATATGGTTTAGGAGTATGGAAGAAAAAGGTATTATGAAAGCAGGTGAAGAATTAAAGAATGAGGGCTGGATGATCACATCAGGAGGAAGTAAGAATGTGACAAACGAAAACCAGTCAGATAGCATCTCAGCAAAAGGATATTTTATTCTGGAGGCAAAGACTGATGCTGATGCCCTTGCAATAGCCTCCAATTGTCCTCATCTTAAATACAATGGCAGAATTGAATTACGTCCTATTCGTAAAAACAATTAATTATGAAAAAGATAATCATTGGCCTTTTAGTCCTGATTTTTTCGATCAGTATCCATGCACAGGAGAAGCCAGGGATCAGAACCTATAGCGTGAGGATAAATGTTACCGATCTGCTGAAAGCAAAAAAATTCTATAATGAAACCCTTGGGTTTACGATTCAACAAGAGTTTAAAGAAACAGGGAGCATTCTGTTAGAACCAGGTAGTGGCAATGAAAGGATCCTGCTGCAAAAAGTTCCTTACTTATTGCCTGTACCGGAGAATGAGGCCAGAGCATCCCTGACTTTACAGGTAAATGAGCTGGATAGTGCAATCGGGTCATTAAAACAGAGAGGCCTAGACTTTGGCAAATATCAAAAAAGAAAGGAGGGCGTTGGATATGCAATACATTTTGATGATCCTTTTGGAACAAGGCTTTCCATGATGCATCAAACCGTGGTTGCCACACCACACTTTGCTGAACCGGCGATTTATAATTATGGTTTTACGATCCCGGATATGGAAGTTGCAAAAAGTTTTTATACGAGTCAATTGGGGTTTCTTATCAGGTCTGAAAAATATTTGCCTCTTGATCTTCCTCTAGGTAATCCCGACAAATCATTTGCTTTTATGCTTCATACAAGAAATAATGTTGAAGCCATTCGCTACAATGCTGCCGATAACCAGCATATCGTTATTCAGTTTCAGACAAGAGATTTGGAAACTGTGATAAAGGCTTTCCAGGCAAGCCGAGTTCAATTGGTTTCAAACAGAATAATGAAAAATTCTCTCGGGAGAAGCATTTCTTTTTATGATCCATTTGGTTACATCTCCGAAGTAATCGAGGTGAAGGATTGACAGTTCAGAATCCTTAGATTTAACCGCCCCTTCGACTCTGCTCAGGACTTGCTAAGACGCAAGGTTTCTCGAAGGAAACTTAGCGTTCCATTGAGCTCTTGCGCCTTTGCGGTTAAAATTCCTACCTTCCCAATAAGCAAAACTTCCAGTTTATGAGAAAGGTTATTCTCAGTTTATCAATTTTCCTGATAGCTCTCCCTTTTGTTATGGCACAAACTTCAGTTTCAATGTCCATTGATGGAGCTAATTCAAAGAACACCATCAGCCGACACATATATGGTCATTTCTCTGAGCATCTTGGTCGTTGTATTTATGATGGATTTTGGGTTGGAGATTCAATTAAAGTGCAAAAAAAAGATCGCATTCGCCTGGATATAGTAGAGGCTCTAAAGAAAATTCGTATTCCAAATTTGCGTTGGCCGGGTGGGTGCTTCGCAGATGAATATCATTGGCGCGATGGCATTGGTCAAAGAAAGCAACGTCCTAAAATGATCAACACGCATTGGGGTGGGGTTGTGGAAGACAACAGCTTCGGGACGCACGAATTCCTCGAATTATGTGAGTTGCTCAATTGCGAACCCTACATCTCCGCAAATGTAGGAAGCGGGACAGTTGACGAAATGTCCAAATGGGTGGAGTACCTGAATTTCGAAGGACTGAGTCCAATGACAGATATAAGAAAACAAAACGGTCGGGACAAGGCATGGAAGGTGAGCTTCTGGGGAGTTGGAAATGAAAGTTGGGGTTGCGGTGGAAATATGACACCTGAATATTATGCCGGAGAATACAGGAGGTATGCAACTTTTGCTCGCAATTATCCCGGTATTCCGCTAAAGAAAATTGCGTGTGGTGCCAATTCAGCTGATTACAATTGGACAGAAGTAATCATGAAGCAAGTGCGCAATAATCAAATGTGGGGATTATCCCTTCACCACTATACCCTTCCTACCGGAAACTGGGGGAAGAAAGGATCTGCAACTGCATTTGATGAGCAGGAATATTTCAACACCATGAAAAATTGCCTCCTCATGGAAGAACTAGTGACGAGGCATTCTGCAATCATGGATAGATACGATCCCGAAAAACGTGTTTCTATGGTTGTTGATGAGTGGGGAATCTGGACCGATGTTGAACCTGGAACCAATCCCGGATTTCTCTACCAGCAGAATAGTTTGCGGGATGCATTAGTAGCAGGAACTACCCTGAACATATTCAATAATCATAGCGATAGAGTCCGGATGGCGAATCTTGCACAGACCGTGAATGTATTGCAGGCTCTTGTACTAACCGAGAGAGAAAAATGTTGCTGACACCAACATACCATGTATTTGATCTTTATAAAGTACACCATGATGCTAAACATTTACCGATTTCATTTGCCAGTCCTGACTATGTATCCGCAAACCGAAAGTTGCCTGCTATAAATGCATCGGCCTCCCGTGATTCAACAGGTGCCGTGCATATTACATTTGTGAATATCGATCCTAAAAACAAATTCACAATTAGTACTTCCTTGATGAATATCAATTGGAGTTCGGTTAGTGCAGAAATTCTTACTTCAGCAATGCTGACCGACATCAATAGTTTCGCTCAACCTCAAAAGGTGGTGATTCAAAAATTCAATGGCGCAAAAAAACAAGGTGAACAACTGGTGGTTGATTTGCCTGCGCAATCTGTTGTGATGGTTGAATTGAAATAAGTATTGAGAAATTTGACAATTTGATAATTTGAAAATTTGAAAATGCAGGATTAGTTCTATGATCCTATGTCACTACTATGTGACTATGTGTTATATATTTTTCAGTGGTTCTCTGCTGCTTTTTTAACCCCCAGGAAACAAAGACGCAAGGAAACGCAAGGAGTTATTCAATCTGTCCCCCAAAAAAAAGATGAAGCATTCGCTTCATCTTTAAGAATATATTTTTTATTTACTACTATTTGTAACGTTGAACCGTCTGGTACATAAACCTATTGGGCGCTCCAACCACTCCCCCAGCAGCCATTCTTTTCTTAATCTCGTCAGAGTCGAAATAAGCCTTTGCTTTAGCTTCATCCAAAACAGCAGATACAATGAAGACCTTATGACTATCATCTGCGTCATGGCCATATGCCCTAACTTTTAGACCATTGTCGGTATTGAGTGCTCTCGTGCTATCGAATGACCTTTTCCATGCATCATAATCCTTAACTGTAAACTGTGTTAGTACACGAGCTTCAGTATTAACAACAGCTGAATCGCTGAGTAATACTCTACTGAACATTATCTTGGGAGCTCCGGTTACGCCTCCTTTTTGCATGGCGGCTTTCAAGCTTGGATCTTTGCTAAATGCTTTTGCCTTATCCATATCGTCCACTTTGACAATTACAATCACCTGGCTTGAATCTACTGTACCGCGACCAATTGAATAGCTATGTATTCCATTGGCGAGACGCATAGAATCATGTTCCTCATAAGAAGGCTTCCATTTGCTAAAATCCTTCACCTTGTGAATTACCACCATGTAGTCAATAGGCGTTGTGGAAATAGTGGAAACAGGTGTGGTTTCGGTTGCTGTTGTCGCAGTTGTCGAGTCAGTGGTAGTTTCAGTGGTCTTGTCTTCGCCACTTCCACAAGAGGTAAAGAGAGATACTGTTGCTGCCATAGAAAGCATGGCAAGAAATCTAAGCTTCATTGTTGTTGATTTTAAGATTAATTAATGGTGGGACGGAAGGAAGATTGGATGATAAACTATAGGGAAGGAGTGCTAATGTAAGATATTTACCGAAGGCTTTGAGTTTGAGATTTTCTTTAACCGCAAAGGCGCCAGGACGCCAGGTTACGCAATGATTTCTTGCGAACCCTTGCGTCTTTGCGTCATGGCGGTAACCTTACCACTTCAATCCCATGTATCACTCACGTACAAGAACTGTACGAAACCGAACAATAGTTATGGAAGATTCAATTTTAACTCCCTGATTTCCAAACCTTTCAGCCTTTGGTATATTTTCAGCTGTATAGGTATAAATTCCAGTATGAAATTATTGTTTATTGCGCTGTTCCTGGGTCTTACTCTTACTGTCGCATCCCAGGAAACAAGATCAACCACTAAGAATATTTCTGATGATGGCAAGACCTTGAAATTTAAATATGAGGTTAAAGCCGAAGGGAAAAACATCAGGTATTATAATGAATTTGAGATTGCAGGGTGGACAAAGGTTCAAAAAGACCAGTTGGTTTCCCGAATCATCGATTCCCTTGAAAATAATACACAATCGCAAGGGGATTATATGCATAAGAGAATTGATGATACCGGCGAAAACCTGACAATCACAATTGATGGTCGAAAGAAAGGAAAAACGATCACCTATAATAAATCCTTTGATGTGAAAGGAATGACTAAGGCTCAAAAAGATGCAATTCTTGAAGATGTATTGAAATACTTAGGCCTTAAGGAGAAAGATTAAATCAGTCCTAAACAATTTCCAATGTTGACAAATTATTTCAAGCTGGCGTGGAGAAATCTGCTGAAGCATAAGACAGATTCTGCAATTAACATAGTCGGGCTTTGTGTTGCTTTTTTTTGCGGTCTCCTACTTTTTTTGAGTGTGTATTTTGAATTTTCTTTCGATAGGTTTCATAAGAATGCGAATTCGATCTACCATTTATATTTCACCACTAACAAGCCAAAGGAAGTAGAATCAAATGCTTCGATGCCTGTGCCGATGACCCCCGCGCTGAAACAGGCTTTTCCTGAAGTGAAATATGCCGCACGGTTTATCAATACAGGAAGTGTAGTTCGTTATAAGGATAAAAAGCTCAGGCAGAACCTTAAGTTCACCGATCCTGATTTTTTCAATATGTTTTCTTTTCCTTTTCTTAAAGGCAGTCCTAATTCTGCCTTGGCAAGTTTGAATAGTGTTGCATTAAGAGAAGCCTCCGCGAAAGCAATATTTGGAGAAGAAGAACCTATTGGAAAAACAATCGAAGTGCAAGTAGAAGGAGAGTGGAAGCCATTTGTCGTGTCTGCCATTGTCAAGAATTATCCTGATAATTCCAGCATCATTTATGACCTGGTTATCCGCTTTGAGAATGATGCAGAATATCAAAGCAACACAACAAGGTGGGACAATTTCAATCATGATGTTTATATTCAGCTTCAGGATAACGTAAAAGCCGCTTCCTTTGAAAGCAAGACCGGATCTTTTGTAGCGAGGAATTTTGCTGAAGACATAACTGATTTGAAAAGGGATGGAGCCACTCCATCAAAAGATGGTGCATATATTCACCTGCGCCTTCAGCCACTACTAGACATGCACACAAATACCGCTTTGAGTGGCGAAGGAGGTTCAATCAATAAAAGTTATTTATACTTACTACTTGCAATTGGATGCCTGATACTCATAATTGCCTGCATCAATTTCATTAACCTAAGCATTGGTAGATCATTTACAAGAACACATGAAATTGGGCTTCGTAAAACACTGGGCGCCCGACCCATTCAATTGATTGGGCAATTCTGGAGTGAAGCGTTCCTGATTTGTTCTTTGGCTCTGATGATTAGCTGTGGTTTAGTATACTGGGTCCTGCCCATGTACAAGCAGCTTTTTGCAATGAATATTACTGAAAATGTTTTGAGATCACCGTATATCTGGCTGGCGGTGGTAGCAATATTTTTCTTTATCACCTTAGTTGCTGGCGGCTATCCTGCATGGTTGATGTCGCGATTCAATATAATCAACATACTTAAGGGTAAGATCTCCATAAAGCGCTCTCAAAAATTAAGGAACTCATTGATAATTGTTCAATTTACAATCGCGATTCTCCTAATGATCTGCACAGTAGTGGCGTGGCAGCAGATCAATTATTTAAAAACAAAACCGCTTGGGTTTAATAAAACCCAGGTGATCAGCATTCCTGTTGAGGGAGAATTGGATCCTGTTTCAACAATTGATCTAATGAAAACTAAACTTGCCGCGCATCAAAGTATTGAAAGCGTAAGTGGCATTTATGATAATTTGGGAAGAGGGCTGGATGGTTCATCAAGACGATCTGTAATGGGATTTGATTTCAAGGAGAGGACTATTTCGACAGTATGGATGGGAGTTAGCTATGACTTTGCGAAAACCATCGATCTGAAATTTGTTGCAGGGAGAGATTTTTCTAATCAATTCGGAACTGATAGCAATGCGGTAGTGATCAATGAAGCGATGGCAGAAGAATTGGGAGAAAAAAATCTTATCGGTCTTATGCTGCCTTTTCGGGAGGACCAGGCTCCAAAGCAAGTCATTGGTGTGGTGAAGAACTTCAATTTCGAATCACTAAAGGGAAAGGTAAAGCCCTTGACGATGGTGTTGGAGTCGCGGTTCCCACCAAACTATATTTTGGTAAAAGTGAAACCCGATAATTTATCAGCCAGCATGGAGTTGGTAAGGGATACATGGAAACAGGTGGCGGCAAATCAGGATTTCAGAGGATCATTCCTTGACGAGAATGTGGATCGGCAGTACCGAAGAGAAAGAGAAGCTTGGACAAATTTTCGTCTATGGTTCTATAGTTGCAATTATACTCTCTTGCATGGGATTATTGGCGATGGTAATTCTCATCATGGCTCAAAGAATAAAGGAGATAGGGATCAGGAAGGTTCTTGGAGCTTCAGCTTCCAGCATTGTTAGTATTGTTTCGAAGGATTTCATCTTACTTATAATTATTTCATTCCTTATTGCCGCTCCGCTTGCGTGGTTATTCATGAATAACTGGCTGGAGAATTTTGCATACAGGATAAATATTGAGTGGTGGGTTTTTGGCCTTGCGGCGATTGGAGCGTTGGTGATAGCTTTTGCTACTATTTCATTTCAGGCGCTCAAGGCTGCGTTCATGAATCCTGTTGAGACGTTGAGGTCTGAGTGAAGCGTCTTTAGAATTTAACCGCCATGACGCCAGGACGCGAAGTGACGCTAAGTATCCTTGCGTTCCCTTGCGCCATTGTTTCTTGGCGGTTAAATCTTCCCACCTAAAACCGGAATGCATCAACAGTTAATGTCACATAGAGTTGCTGCGAACGAATGCTGCTTATTGAAACATTCCTCGCACTAAAGCTATCATAGCCTTCAAAAGCCGGCGTTCTGCCACCTAGAATCATCATGCATGAAAAATCAAGTCTTGAAAATTGAAATCCAATTTGGGGACTGATTGCAAAACTGATTTTAGTTGCTCTTCCTTTCTCCTGCGTGATGGCCCCATAATAATAGTTGGTAACTCCTACTCCCAGGTCGGCATAAAAAGTGGCTTCGGAATTCTTCAACCTATACCGGTTTCTTATCAGGTAGCTGCTTGCATTAAGATTATTATTCCCGATGGTAGTTGTGTTCGTAGAAGCTTCATAAGTTTCGCATGATCCCGAGGCGCCGCCAAGAATAGAAGTTAATTTTCCGCTGGCTATGGCCTGAAGCCCGATACTGTGATTTTCTGTGACATTATAGAATTGGCTCAACGAAAGCATGATCCGACCGCCAGGGCTTTTACAACCAGGAAAATCACGTTCAAACTTATCGCCGATGCCGATGCCAACTTTGGTAGTAAAATTCTGCGCAGAACCATAAAGGCAACAACATAAAAACGCTGAGATGAGAATTGGTTTCATTTATTACAGTCTGATGATTTCAAAAGCTGAAAGTCTGGAGCAATACGATGCACAATTTTTTCATATACTGGATTTTAAATGGTGGCGTTGGGATTTCGTAACTTTTTTAGATAAGATTGTAGAAAAACGATCTGAAGGCGCAAATAGGCTGACTGGTTTGTGATAACAGGTAATGGTGACTCAATAAATCAGTAATTTACCCTATAACCCCACAACCAGAATTTAGTCATGACTACAGATCTAAGGCCCGGCCCCACCATTAAATCGGACAGAATTGAGTCGTTAGACATTATTCGTGGCATTTCCGTTCTGGGAATCTTGTTAATGAATATTACTGGTTTCGGTTTATTCAAAGCTTATGATGACATCACGAATACTGGCGGAGCTACTGGCTGGAACCTGAAAGCATGGTGGGTAAATTCAATGTTTTTTGAAGGGACGATGCGAGGTTTGTTTTCAATGCTGTTTGGAGCAGGGATCCTATTATTTACGAGCCGTTCAGCAGAAAATAAGTCCAGTAAGATTATTGATCTTTTTTTTCGAAGATTGATGTGGTTGTTGGTCTTCGGGATTATTCACTGCTATATAGTATTATGGGAAGGTGAAATATTGTACTGTTATGCCATTGTTGGCATGTTTGCATTCAGTTTCCGGCATCTGAAACCAGGTAAACTCATTATCGCAACAGCTATTCTCTTATCACTGGCCAGCCTATGGAATTTGAAGGATTACCTTGAGACTAAGGAAACCTTCGAAACTGCAAATGCATTAAATAGTATGAAAAATAATGGTAAGAGTTTATCAAAGGATGAAGTGAAAGCTATTTCAAAATGGGAAGAAGTGGTGAGTGAGCGAAAACCTGGTAAAGAAAAAATTGAGGAAGAAATCGCTGCAATGCATAAAGGTTATTTCAGCATTCTGATGCATAAAGCACCCGAAAATCAGTATATGCAAACTGTCTTTGTTTATCGCTATAACTTCTTTGATACATTAGCGATGATGCTATTGGGGATGGCATTCCTAAAACTTAATATTTTGAAAGCAGCCAGGTCAAACCTTTTTTATTTCTGGATGATGGTGATTGGGTATCTGGTTGGACTTGTTGTAAATTATTATGAATCTAACCTGCTTGTCTCTAACCAGTTTTCTATTCTCTCCATTGACCAGAGCTACTTGACTTATAATTTGGGACGTGTTGCAAATACCTGCGGACATATTGGGATTATCATGCTTTTCATAAAAAGTTCATGGCTTCCCATTCTAAAGAAAGCACTTGCTGCAGTAGGGCAAATGGCCTTCACCAACTATATTATGCAATCGTTGATTTGTAATTTTATCTTCCTTGGTTATGGCTTTGCTATGTATGGCAGGTTACAACGATATGAACTTTATTATGTGGTATTTGGGGTATGGCTTTTTCAATTAATAGTTAGCCCTATTTGGTTGAGGTATTTTCGATTTGGCCCATTAGAATGGATATGGAGGAGTTTGACGTATTGGGAAAAACAACCATTTAGAAAATTGAATAGAGAATAATGCCTGAAAAGAACAAATGCTTTTGATCGATGTTCTTATTGGAATTATTTCCCCAAACCTTTTGAGTATTTAAGTTATTGTCAGATTAGTCTAGCATCAGCCTAGCAAGGTTTCTCAATTCCTCCCAAACCCTTATTCTCAGGCAATAGCAGGCAGTTGGTTTCACTTTTTGATGAAACTTCCATTGGTAACTTCTATATGTATCTCCTTAGGTAAATCATGCATAAGTATTCATTGAAGTAAAGAATAGGGACATTAAATAGCATTTGCAATGATTCCTCTGTACTTCTACAACGTCCCTCAATCCCCAAATCCACACTATGAAAAAATTTCTACCATTCATCATTTTATCTATCAATCTAGTATCATTACCGTATATAAATTCTGCACAGGCTCCTGCCTTAGGTACCGCAGCAAACTTTGGATTATTTACTATAACAGGTGCATTGCAAAATACCGGACCCTCATACGTTACGGGAAATGTTGGCACAAATGCAGGTGCATACACTGGTTTCGCTACGGCCACCGTAACCGGGCAAGTCCATTTGGTAGATCCTGAAACTGCCCAAGCGGCAGCAGATGTTGAAGCGATGTATAACTATATGTCTGGATTGCCCTGCGGAGCCTCACTGGGACCAACATTAGGAAACAATCAGGTACTTACTCCAAACACTTACTGTATCGGAGCTGCTTCTACAATAGAAGGAGATCTTATTTTGGATGCGCAGGGAGATGGTAACGCTATTTTTATTTTTCTTATAAACGGGGCATTTGATCCAGGTGCACTAACAAATGTGATTTTGATAAATAAAGCCTCAATGTGTAACGTGTATTGGCGCGTAAATGGAGCATTTTCGATCGGCGCTAATTCTGTATTCAGAGGAAATGTGGTTGTTAATGGCGCGATCGCTTTATATGATGGAGCCTACCTTGCTGGAAGAGCCTTTTCACGAGTTGGTGCCATATCACTCTTCAGTAACAACGTTGTTTCTTTAGTAACTCAGCCTATTGTGTCCATAGTCGCAGGGAATTTTACAGTATCTGACGAGGTTCTGACTGCAACAGTCTCAAACGCGGCAGGCCCTTTCTCTTATTTATGGAGTCCGGGTGGAGAAACAACTTCTGCTATAACAGTACTTTCGAATGTTCCAGAAATTTATACAGTTACAGTTACAGCAATGAACGGTTGCTCAGATGCTGTTGACAATTACGCCATATCAGGGCTTTTGCCTGTTAAATTGATCTCATTCAAAGCAAACTGTTCCCATCAAAACATAGATTTAAATTGGAGCACAGCTATCGAAAGCAATAACGATTATTATTCTATAGAGCGCAGTGCTAACGGAATTGCATGGCAGACTATCGGTATAGTTAATGGGAAGACTCATTCGTCAGGATTGAGTAATTATCTTTTTACCGATTCAGTTGCTTATACCAAAATCCTTTACTACAGGCTCAAACAAACTGACCTCGACGGCAGATCTAAATACTTTCAAACTATTTCTGTTAATAATTGCAGTCAGGATCTGAGTGCATTCGATATTTACCCGAACCCTACAAAGGGAAAATTTAAACTGTCTTATAAAGGGGATATAGACCAGGTGCTTTCAATATCTGTCTATAATGTTTTGGGTGAAAGAGTCTACAGTTCGGAAAAGTATCAATCTCTAATTGATTTGTCAGAAAAGCCAGATGGCATCTATATTCTTCAAATGAATTCTTCATCAAAGATCATGAACACAAGGCTTCTCATCAAGAAATCCGATATGCATTAATTCTTTACTTGAAAATAGCAAGGGAGATCGTTATAATTAATGCTGTAAAATCAAAACAATGTCGCACATTCAACAGGGTAACGAAACTGAAAAAGTTGTCAAGCCAATGAACAAACTAGTACTCGTTCCGGGATCGGAGCCAGTGAATCATCAATCAAATGATTTTCGCGGAGAAGAACAGTTTCGTTCTATGGTAAGTTGTGTAAAGGATTACGCGATTTTTATGTTCGATTTACAAGGTCGAGTAAGGACATGGAATGAAGGAGCAAAAAATATTAAGGGGTATAAAGCTGATGAGATCATAGGCCAACATATATCTGTATTTTATACAAAGGAAGACATAGAAAAAGGAGTCATTGAGGAGAACCTGGAAAAAACCAGGGCCCTCGGCTCGTTCGAAGATAAAGGTTGGAGGGTAAGAAAAGATGGAAGTACTTTTTGGGCCAGTGTTGTATTCACTGCTTGTTATAATAAGCAGCACGAGCTTACTGGCTACACAAAAGTCACCAGGGATATTTCGGATCAAAAAAAAGAAGAAAACAACCTTGTGGAATTAGTATTAAAGCAGGCCGATCTTATGCAGTCGTCCTATGAAAGATTAGTGTTTCATATTGAAAATACTCCTCTGGGATTTATAGAATGGGACAATAGTTTCCATATAAAGGCACTATCAAAAAGGGCAGAAGAGATCTTCGGATGGAGCCTCCAGGAATTACTTAGTCAAGAAAAAACAGGCATTAGCCAGGTCTATGAAGAAGACCGGGAACGATTATTTGAATTAGGCCAGGAATTGCTCAGTGGTAAAGTTGAACGAAATAATGTCCAGCATCGGAATTATACAAAGGATGGAAGAATAATTTGGTGCGATTGGTTTAACTCTGTTCTGAAAGATAAAGATGGGAAAGTAATTGCTGTCATGTCAATGGTTCAGGATATCACAGATCGCAAAGAAAATGAAGAAAAACTGTTACGGAGCGAATCGAGATTCAAGGATGCTCAGAAAATGGCGCATGTTGGAAATTGGGAAATAGAACTTTCAACAGGTAATGCTACATGGTCTGAGGAAGCACTCCGCATTTACGGATTTCCGCTGGAAGACAAAAAGCAAACAAAAGAAACGTGGCTTTCAATGATACACCCTGAGGATGTTCAATATGTAAAGCGCATTAGCAGGGAAGCAGAGGCTACTCTAAGCAATTCTGCTTTCTTCCACCGCATTATTAGGAAGGATGGGACGATCAGGCAACTCTTTTCCTGCTCACAGTTTCAATTCGATAGTGATGGAAAACCTGTGAGTATGTATGGCGTAGCTCATGATGTCACAGAAATGCAGGAGGCGGAGGATGCTTTGAAGCAAAGCGAATCCAACTACAGGCAGATCGTGGAAACTGCTCAGGAAGGCATTTGGCTGATTGACGCATCCAATAAAACAACCTTTGTAAACCAAAAAATGGCTGAAATTTTTCAATATTCCCAACAAGAAATGTTAGGAAAGGACCTTTATTGCTTCATGGATATTATAGTGAAGGAGGCAGGATTAGGAACAATGGAAGGTCGAAAAGAAGGCATTTCCAGGAATTTTGATTTTTGCTTTATGACAGGTTCTCAAAAGCCTATATGGACAAATATTTCAGTTAATTCAATATTGGATAAGAATGGAATATATGATGGTGCATTGGCAATGGTTTCAGATGTTACTGAGAAAAAAAAATTACAACAACAATTGCTGGATGAGCAAATTGACAGGCAAAGAGAAATTACAAAAGCTGTCATAAATGCCCAGGAAAAAGAAAGAGCAGAAATTGGTGAAGAACTGCATGATAACGTTAATCAGCTACTCGCAGCCTCTAAATTATATTTTGATCATAGTCTCTCAGAAGCTGACTATTCACCTTTTGTTGTTAAAGGACTGGAGTATGTAGAGGATGCCATAAAGGAGATTAGAAAATTATCTCATGCTCTTGTTGGACCAAACCATGGGATGACTATTGGATTAATAGATACTATTGGAGAATTGATCAACAATTTGTCAATCTTGAGGGACATTAAGATTGAGTTTAGTCATTCTGACTATCATGAGGTAGATACAGAAGCCGGACTAAAATTGGTTATTTATAGAATTATCCAGGAACAATTGAATAACATTCTAAAACACGCTGAAGCTTCAGAAGTTGGAATTGAGTTAAGAAAAGATGCAGACGTTCTTATCGTTAACATTACTGATAACGGCAAAGGGTTTAATATTTCCGCAAATAGCGGTGGCATTGGGCTGAAAAATATCAGGAACAGGGCTGAAGTTTACAATGGGACAGTTGAAATTCTATCCTCTCCGGGGAATGGATGTAAGATGAAGATTGTCTTCCCGGTTGCGTAAGTGCAGTTTAAGGGTTTGAGAGTTTGAAAGTTTGAGTGTTTGAATGTTTGTGAAAACCTTGGTCCCCTTCTCTTTGACGTCCCAGGGTCCGGCTGGGTAGTACGCTTGCGCCGCCGTTGTAGCTTTAGTGGACGCGGTAGGTCAGTCTAATAAAAAAAGCAACCATTGCTGATTGCTCTTGCCCAGGACTGGATTACTTTCAGTGATCCATAAATGAGGGTTTACCCAAATCCCTTTTCCTGCTTTCGCAGGACTGGTCTTTTTATTTGTACGCATCTGCAAGCAAAGCTTGCGCCGCTTCCAAAAAAAAGCCCCGACACTTCGTGTCAGGGAGTTTGTGCCCAGGACTGGATTACTTTCAGTGATCCATAAATGAGGGTTTACCCAAATCCCTTTTCCTGCTTTCGCAGGACTGGTCTTTTTATTTGTACGCATCTGCAAGCAAGCTTGCGCCGCTTCCAAATAAAAAGCCCCGACACTTCGTGTCAGGGAGTTTGTGCCCAGGACTGGATTCGAACCAGCACACCTTACGGCGCCGCCACCTGAAGACGGTGCGTCTACCAATTTCGCCACCTGGGCATACACTCAAAATTTATTGAGGGGCTCCAAATATAATAAGAAAACCTTCCGATTTGGCCCTATCAGCATATCACTGAAGGAATATTAAGTTGCTTTGGAATTACTTCAGTGGAGCCTGGTATTGGTTAAAACCAATTAGAAAGGAAGCTTTTTATAATACGAATTAAGGGAATCTAGCATCACGTCGAAGCATTACTACCTCGGCAGCGCACTTTAGTCGAGGAGATTTATTTAGCAGCGGTCCAGGCTTCAATATGAATCTTCCGGGTCTATAAGTGAACAATCTCTGTATCAAAAACGTACATTTTAATTCTCTAAGAGTTCACATCTTATTACTTTTCAGATTAATAAATAAATGGCATTTTTCTTGGCGCATTCTTCACGTCACTCTTCCTCGACTCCTAATATTGCTCCACTATGTTGAAAAACTATTTCAAAACCGCGTGGCAAAATTTACGCAGCCATAAAGCCTATGTCGCAATTAATACTACAGGATTAGGAGTAGGCATTGCAGCCTGCCTGCTTATTTTCTTATTAATTCAATATGAAACGAGCTTTGATAATTTTCATAACAACAAAGAACGCATCTACAGAGTAGTAACAGCAACAATTACACCGGATGGAATGATCTATTCGAAAGCCAGTGGCTTACCAGTCGCAGAAGCGTTGCGAATGGACTATCCGCAACTGGAACATGTTGCCCGCATATATGCACGAGGGGAGAAGCAGATAACCATACCAAATGATCAGGCTAATGCCCCAAAAAAGTTTAAAGACAATATATTCTTTGCCGAGCCTGAGTTTTTTGACATATTCAATTTTCCCTTCCTTGCAGGCAATTCAAAAACTGCTTTGTCAGAACTGAATACTGCAGTGCTTACCCAGGCGACAGCAGACAAATATTTCGGAGATTGGCATACAGCCATAGGGAAATTCATTAAGTATGATAATGAGATAATTTGCCAGGTAACAGGCGTCCTGAAAAATATTCCTGCTAATACTGATTTTCCCTTTGAGGTTGTACTTTCTTTTAAAACTTCCCGTCATGAGGACATGTCGACGGATTGGGTAAGCCAGGATGGATCTCTAAACACCTTCGTAGTACTCCCAAAAAACATGGTGTCCAAACAATTCGATAACGACCTTAAATCATTTGTAAAAAAGCACATACCGGCTGAATATGCGAACCATGGTTATATATCACAGCCGTTGAGTGCTATGCACTATCAGAGCGAGTTTGGAACCTATAGTGGAAGAACATTCAGCAAGGAATTGATTACCGCATTAAGTTTGATAGGTCTATTTCTTTTAATTATTGCCTGCATAAACTTTATAAATCTTGCTACTGCACAGGCAGTAAACCGTTCAAAGGAAGTTGGCATCAGAAAGGTTATGGGCAGTAGTAAAAAGCAATTGAGCATTCAATTCTTAAGTGAAACTTTTCTAATTACGCTTACTTCGGCTGTTATAGCAATGGTGTTTGCATTCCTTGTATTGCCATTGCTTAACAATCTTTTGCAAACATCAGTGGAAATAAAGTTCAGTTTTCCTTTGATCGCATTCTTATTCAGCCTAATTATTATTGTTACATTTTTATCAGGCTTCTATCCTGCAATTGTTTTATCAGCATTTAATCCCATCAAAGTCCTGAAAACTAAACTTTCCAGCAAGAATACAAGTGGACTTTCTATGAGAAGAGCGTTGGTCGTTTTCCAATTTGCAATTGCACAGATGTTGATAATAGGAACACTAACTGTAATGAGTCAAATGAATTTTTTTCAAAGTGCATCTATGGGTTTTGATAAAGATGCTATTGTTATTGTGCCTATGCCTAACGACAGTGCACGTCAAACTAAAATGCATGCTTTAAAAATACAATTGCTACAACAAGCCGGTATAAAAGATGTGAGTTTGAGCGCATTTAGCCCGATGGATAAAGCGCATTGGGACAGCGAATTTAAATTTGACAATGCTGTAAAAAAATCAGACTTCAACGCCGAATTTATATGGGCAGATGCTGATTATTTTAAGACTTATAATATTCAGTTCATCGGGGGTATGCCGTATAACCATGTTGACACCGTAAGTGGATTTGTGGTAAATGAATTGATGGTCAAAAAATTGGGTTTCAAAAATCCAGAAGATATCATAGGCAAAAAGCTAAATTTTTGGGACGGCGGCATGGTGGCACCTGTTGTTGGAATAGTAAAAGATTTTAACAGCTACTCCCTGGAAGAAGAAATGAAGCCTGTAGTGCTTGGATCCTTTAAATTGGTATTCGGGTTATTCAACATAAAAATACAACCGAAAAATGCAAAGCAAACTTTGGCAGCAATAGAGAGGCTTTGGAACAATACTTATCCTGATTTTGTTTATGAATACCAGTTTCTCGATGATAAGATTGCCAGCTTTTACAAGCAGGAAAGCCAGCTCGCCCAGCTTTATAAAATATTTGCAGGTATTGCCATATTTATTTCCTGTCTTGGCTTGTATGGTTTTGTTTCATTCATGGCAGTGCAGCGAACAAAGGAAGTTGGCATTAGAAAAGTATTAGGAGCATCAGTTTTGAGCATTATTTATTTATTCTCAAAGGAATTTACAGTGCTTATTGGTCTGGCCTTCTTAATCGCAACTCCCTTAGCTTATTATTTAATGCATCAATGGCTGCAAAATTTTGCATTCAGAATAGACATTGGCGTTGGAATATTTTTATTGACTATTCTTATCTCTCTGATTATCGCCTGGCTTACTGTTGGCTATCAGGCAATAAAAGCAGCGGTGGCCAACCCGGTGAAGAGCTTGAGAACAGATTGATATCGCAATGAATTACGGCTGACTCTACTTATCATTCGCCCTGCAACTATTCCCCCGCAGGTTCCCACAATTGAATCTTGTTTCCTTCCCCGTCCAGGATGTGAACAAATTTTCCATAGTCATAGGACTCAATCTTGTCAACAATGGTGACGTTTTCTTTTTTCAACTCTTCCACCAATGCTTCTAAATTATCTACCCGATAATTTATCATAAAGTCCTTTGTTGAGGGCTCAAAATATTTTGTGCTCTCTTTAAAAAGGTTCCACTGGGTAAGTCCTTTTTTTGTCCCGCCTGTGGAGGGATCAGCTTCCAGCCATTCAAAGCTTGTTCCGTATTCACTAGTGTCAAACCCAAGATGTGTTTTATACCATTCGTTCAATGCTTTTGGGTCTTTGGACTTGAAAAAAATGCCACCGATTCCTGTTACTTTTTTCATTTGATTGACTATTAAATTGTTTTGTATTTATCGTTCGTTTTTCTTTTTAGAATTAATGAGCTGATAAGGGTTACAATCAACCCGACTGGTAAAATTTCTACATATGCCATTATCCCATTTAAAAATGGATTCTTCATCATTGTGACCATATCTGCCATTTCTTTTGTTTCCCTATCTATCTCTATCTGGCTTGCACCGCTTGCTTTCAATTCCTCAAGTGATTGTGTACAATATTTTTCTGCAAAATCGGGGATGAAGAAAAAGTAGTCGATCAGCCAGGCAGCAACATAAATAGTGGAAGCGATTAAAACAATCATACTTCCTATTTTGAATGCTTTGCCAAAACTGATAACCCCTCCATTATACTTATCCCTGTAATTACGAATCCCGACAAAAACAAGTGAAAAGGCGAGGAGCATGGAGGCATACCCGATCAGCAGACTTGTATTATAATCAACGTTGCCTTCGCAATGGCTTATATAGTTAACAGTAAACAGCATTATGGTAGAGACAATAGCTCCTGCAATAAGCCCGTATACAATAATATTCTTTTTCATTTTTTATTTTATATGTGCAAATGTGGCCCTTGCCCCAGTTTTTCCGGTCATACTTTCGGCCATTTTTTTACTATTCACAGAGTTTCATACCAAAGTATAAGGTTTTAAGGGATGATATTTAGCTTTTTTGCTTTCTCTACTGCCTGTGTCCGTCTTTTCACGTCTAACTTTTCAAAGAGGTTTTGATTATGTGTTTTGACGGTACTTAAAGAGACGAATAGTTTTGCGGCAATTTCCTGATTACTGTGTCCTTCAGCCAATAAGCTCAATATTTCCAACTCTCTTTTGCTCAATTCCAGTTGGGAGACAAGGGATGTATTCAGAACAAAATCTTTATTTCTGTTTACATACACTTCTTTTTCTACCACCACAGTTTCAATTTTTGGTTTTGAGAGCTTTAAGGCGAGCCATATGCCTAATCCTGTAAAAATGATTGCAATAAACCCGATATAGATTTCAAAGGAATGCCTGAATATTATAAATCGAAGTTTTAGCCAATTGAGTAGAAACAATAGAAAAGCCAAACTGATGCTATAAAGTATGGTCGCTCTATTCCTTAGCAAGAAGTTTTTCCTATCTGTCATAGTTTAATTATCCATGTTTTATTGTCACCCGACCTTATCGGGATTCAATTTTACTACAGCAGTTTGAAACGATTAATTTAACCGTCAAGTCGCAAGGGCTCGAAGGTCCGCCAAGAATCAGAGCGCTCCTTCTCCTCGTGATAAAAAAATCCCCGAAATTTTCAGGGACTTTTTTTATTTATAAGGATTAGAGCAGAATTTTATCTACTCCTCACAACCACTGGTCTTCTTGTCGCAAATCCTGCCAGGAGAATAACAATGCCAAGCGCGATGTGCAAATAATTATCGGCTCCGTTCACATGCAACATTCCTAATATGGACGTCATTCCGTCATCACCAATTTTCATAAGACCGATCACCCCAAGAGCCAGATAAACCAGGCCGAATACAACCATGAAGCCTGAAGCTGCTCCAGTTGCCGCCATCGCAATCAGGACAAATAATACCCCGCTGCCGATGTGCACCAGGTTGTGAAAGCGATCCGCATGAAAAATAGCCTTGTCTGAATCGCCAATGATCGGGTTGTCAATAAACCCAAGAAGGCCAACTAGAATGAAAACCACCCCGAAGAGGAGGGCAGCGCTTTTTGCTGTCATAATAAGGGAGTTTTAGAGTTAAAGACGTATTCCTAAGATACAACTAAGAAGTAATCAGAAGTTAGAGAATTGAAGAAGTTAGAGAATAGAAATTATAATACTAATTGAATCTCTGACATTTTTTATTCTTTAACTTCTGACTACTGAATACTGACTTCTGACCTCTGACTTCAGACTTCATCTTTTGGCAATTTCAACGATGTCTCTCACCTCAACAACTTGCTTCTCATAGCCTTTGCTCGCGACCTTGATCATTGCAAGCCCCAATTCCTTCAATGTCGACGCTGCTCCTTTGGAAAAAGTTTTTAAGATTGGATACATCCAGCTGAAGTAACGGTATGCCGGGATCATATACTTTAATCCTTTTGTGGGATGAAGATATCCGGGTCGGAATGCATAAACTTTTCTGAATGGTAATTGCATAAGGTGGTTTTCGGTCTTGCCTTTGACCCTTGCCCACATACTCCTGCCTTTTTCGGTGCTATCCGTATTTGTTCCGGAGATGTAACAAAATACCATGTCAGGATTCAATTCAGCCAGTGTCTGAGCCACATGCATGGTAAGTTCGTAGGTCAGTCGGTGATATTCAGGTTCTTTCATTCCAATGGATGAAACACCGAGACAAAAAAAGCAGGCATTATAACCTGAAAGTTGCGATTTGATAGGAGACAGGTCAAAGAAATCCTTATGAATGATCTCTTTCAACTTGGGATGGCTGTAGCCAGAAGGTTTGCGGTTGACGATGAGTATCTGATCAACATTGGGATGGCTCAGGCATTCATAGAGAACTCCTTCGCCTACCATTCCGGTTGCTCCAGTGAGAATGACCTTTAAATTCATACTATAATTTAAAATGTAAAATTTAAAATGAAAAAAAGAAGGTTTAACCGCCAGGACGCTAAGGCGCAAGGGAACGCAAGGATTCTTCGCGGAACTTCGCGTCCTGGCGCCTTTGCGGTGGAACTTTAATTACCAATCACCTTTTTGTTTCGATTCTTACTAATTAATAATACCCCAGCTAAAACTAATAGGGTCCCGATAACCTGCTCCCTGAAAATCCTTTCTCCGAGGATCAAATGTGCCTGCACAATAGTTGAGACAGGTCCAATGCTTGAAATGATGGCTACATTGTTGGACCCGATCTTTTTCAATGCCGCAGATAACATAAATGTTGGGATCACTGTAGCCACGACTGCCAATAATACACCATATACCCAAAGATTCATGCTCTGTTCCAATGCATCATAATGTCCGCGAATTGCATAATGAATAAAGACACCTGCAGTGGAGGTAAGTAGGGCATAGACCGTGAATCTTCCAGCGCCGATCTTGGGTACCATCTTTCCTGTTCCAACTATGTAAATAGCATATGTAATAGCGCAGAGAAAGATCAGAAAGCTTCCGTAAAAGAAATCAGGATTGCCTGTATCAAACTTCAATTCACCAAAATAAGCAATGCCAATTCCTGTATAGGTCAGAAGTAGAGCTATGCGTTGATTCTTATAAATGGGCTGGCGGAATATGAAAGCATTGATCAGGACCGCAAAAGTTGGATATAGAAAAAGTATCAACCTCTCCAATCCTGCAGAGATGTATTGAAGGCCTATGAAATCAAAGAGACTACTTAGATAATATCCAAAAAATCCGAGCCCGATAATGGCCATCCATTGTCTCACAGATATTTTGGGTTTTGATTCTTGGCGACTTATGAAAAGAAACGAAATCAGATAAAAAGGCAGGGAGAATAACATTCGGATGGTGAGCAGGGTAAGAGCATCAACTTTTACATCGATGAATGCTTTTTTTACGATGATCGCCTTGGTTGAAAACATAATTGCACCAACAAAAGCGATCAAAAATCCACCAAAGGCTATGCGTTGTTTTGTCAAAATTTAAATCATCCGGCTTTATTTAACCGCCAGGACGCGATGACGCAAAGGTGCGCCAGGAATTTCTTTCAACTAGTCAACCACTCAACCAATTAACAGTTCAACTAAACCGCTACATTAAAATCCCGCAACGCATCATTGAGACTTGTCTTCAGATCAGTACTTGCTTTTCGCTGACCGATGATTAATGCACAGCTCACACTGTACTCACCAGCAGGAAATTTCTTAGCATAGCTGCCCGGAATTACAACACTCCTCGCAGGTACCCGACCTTTATATTCTACGGGCTCACCTCCACTGACATCAATGATCTTGGTAGATTTTGTGAGGACTACATTTGCTCCGAGAACAGCCTCTGTTTCTACAATTACTCCTTCAACTACTATGCAGCGACTTCCAATAAAACATCCATCCTCAATAATCACAGGTGAAGCTTGAAGTGGCTCGAGTACTCCGCCAATGCCAACACCTCCACTGAGATGCACTGATTTTCCAATCTGCGCGCAACTGCCAACTGTGGCCCAGGTATCTACCATTGTTCCTTCATCAACATAGGCTCCAATATTTACATAGGAAGGCATCAATACCACATTTCTAGCTATGTAGGCTCCATACCTCGCAACAGCATGAGGCACTGCTCTAACTCCTAAATCCTTGTAATTTGATTTCAGCAACATTTTGTCATACCACTCAAATGGTGGCTGAGTCCAGGTTTGCATGGTCTGAATCCCGAAGTACAATAGTATTGCCTGCTTCAACCATTCATTGACCTTCCAAACATGATCCTGCTTGAAAGCTATTCTTAACCTTCCTTTATCCACTTCTTCTATTACTTCACGAACTGCATTTGAATATTTTTCATCTTTTAGCAGATCACGGTTGTTCCAGGCTTCATTGACGAGTTGTTGCAGGTCCATTCAAGAAATTTTTTGCAAACATAGGAAAAGAGGGATGGCAATTTGAAAATGATAAAAATTAACCACTAAGTCGCCGGGGCGCGAAGTTTCGCAAGGAAACTTTGCGTTCCTTTGCGCCTTTGTTTCTTTGCGGCTAGACTTTGTTATAAAATTCCAAATTCAATGATGGATTATAAAGATGATATAGAAAAATGCTTGAAGGTTCTGAAAGCAGGAGGCCTGATCCTTTATCCAACAGATACTATCTGGGGTATTGGTTGCGACGCCCTTGACCCCAAGGCTGTTGAAAAAGTATTTGCATTGAAAGACCGTGCACTCAATAAAAGTTTAATTGTCCTGGTTGCGGAACAGAAAGATGTACTGAAATACGTCAGCAATCTTGACCCGAGAGTGTTTGACTATCTTGACAAAAGGGATCGTCCAACAACAGTGATATATGAAGGCGTCATTGGATTATCAGAAAATCTGGTTAGAGAAGATGGAACTGCAGGTATCAGGATCGTCAAAGATCCGTTCTGTAGAAATCTTATCAAGAGGTTGGGCAGACCACTGGTTTCAACTTCGGCAAATATTTCCGGACAGTCTCCGCCTGAAACATTTAAGCAAATACCTAATGTGATAAAGGAGCGGGTTGATTATGTAGTAAACTATCGTCAGGATGATGATGAACCACATCAGGCGTCTTCTGTGATCAAGTGGAACAAGGATGGAGGTGTAACGGAGATTCGGTGACGTTGGTCGGTGTTCGTTGAGTGGTGAGTCGTGAGTCGTGAGTCGTGAGTCGTGAGTCGTGAGTCGTGAGTCGTGAGTCAGAATTTCTCGCACAGGCGTAAAGATAGCAAAGAACGTCTAGTAGGGAAATCTTTGCGCCTTGATAAAATTTGCGTCTTTGCGTGAAACTCCGCTGTGAGCTGACATTGCGCCCCAACGATGGATTTCTTTTATTTTCAAATTTTCAAATCTTCCCTGCTTGATTGCGCAGCAGGCAAGAAATTTTCAAATTCGTTTTGGGTTTCATGCATAAATTTCTCGTTATTCAAACTGCATTTATTGGTGATGTTGTGCTTGCAACGGGCATCATCGAGAAGCTGCATGCGCATTTCCCCTCCGTACAGATTGATATGTTGGTGCGAAAAGGAAATGAAAATTTACTCAAAGAGCATCCGTTCCTTCATGAAGTTCTTATTTGGAATAAGCAGGATGGAAAATTCAAGAATCTTTTGAAACTACTTGGCAGGATTCGAAAAGAAAAATATGATAAGGTCATCAATGTTCAGCGATTTGGCGCGACAGGATTTCTCACCGCCCTCTCCTCCGCTAAAGAAACAATCGGATTTGACAAGAACCCTTTTAGTTTTTTATTTACCCGGAAGGTCAAACATGTGATTGATGGAAAAACTCATGAGATAGACCGAAATCAACAACTGATAACTCATTTTACAGATGCTGTTGCATCAAAACCTATTCTGTATCCTTCAAAAACCGATGAAGAATTTGTAAATCAGTTTGCAGCTCCCTTTATCTGCATTGCTCCTGCTTCTGTTTGGTTTACCAAGCAGTACCCAAAAGAAAAATGGATCGACTTTCTAAAAAAACTTCCTGGCAATCTTCATGTATATCTTCTGGGCGCACCTACAGATCTTGTACTCTGTGATGAAATCAAGAGTTCAGTTAATAATCCCCTAATAAATAATTTAGCTGGGAGACTCAGTTTTCTACAGTCTGCGGCCTTAATGAAAAGAGCTATCATGAATTATGTAAACGATTCAGCTCCTCTCCATTTTGCTTCTGCCGTAAACGCACCTGTTACCGCGGTCTATTGTTCAACTGTCCCCTCATTTGGCTTTGGGCCGTTATCAGAGAAAAGTTTCATCGTGGAAAAAATTGAACCACTTTATTGCAGGCCTTGTGGTTTGCATGGTTATAAGGCTTGCCCGGAAGGGCATTTTCGGTGTGCGTTAGGCATCAAGGATGAGCAGTTAATCGTGAGTCGTGAGTCGTGAGTCGAGAGTCGTGAGGAGGAAGTCGTTAACAGGTGACTAAATAACTTTCGAACAATCAAACATTCAAACATTCAAACTCTCAAACCCTCGAACTTTCGAACTCTCAAACCTTTGGTCTCAATCCAAGTTCTTTTCCCTTCTCAACCATGAACGTATACGCAGCATCATACTCATTAGGGATGTGCCCATCAAGAATTGCATCCTTTAACGCATCCTTGATAATTCCCACAGGTTTTGAAGGTGGGATCCCAAAAATTTCCATGATCTGTTCTCCTGTAATAGGAGGTTGCCAGTTTCGGATCCTATCTTTTTCTTCAACCTCAATCATTCTCTCTCTTACCATTTTGAAATTGGAGAGATAGCGATTGACCTTTGCTTTGTTTTTGGAAGTTATGTCCGCTTCGCAAAGGAGCATGAGTTCATCTATTTCTTCTCCAGCATCGAAAAGTAGCCGGCGGATTGCTGAATCAGTAATATTTTCCTTTGTTAGCCCGATAGGACGAAGATGCAATTCGACCAGTTTTCTTACGAATCGCATTTTTTCATTCTTAGGTAGTTTAAGTTGGTTGAATATTTTTGGAACCATTCTTCCGCCTACTACCTCATGACCATGAAAGGTCCATCCATGACCATCCTCAAAATTTTTTGTTGCCGGTTTACCGATATCATGAAGCAATGCAGCCCACCGGAGCCATAGATCATGTGAATTGGCAGATACATTATCTATAACCTGGAGGGTATGATAAAAATTATCCTTATGTCCCAGTCCATCTATATATTCTGCACCTGCGAGATCAACCATTTGTGGAAAGATAATTTTCAAAAGTCCAGAGCGATACAGAAGATCAAATCCAAGAGATGGTTTCTCAGATAATAAGATCTTATTCAATTCTTCTGTAATCCTTTCCTGGGAAATGATTTTGATCCTGCTTGCATGGTGCTGAATAGCTTTAAATGTTTCATCTGCAATCTTGAAATTTAGTTGTGATGCAAAGCGAATCGCGCGCATCATTCGCAAAGGATCATCGCTGAAAGTTTCTTCAGGATCAAGAGGAGTTTGAATGATCTTATTCTCAATATCCCTTACACCATTAAAAGGGTCCAGCAGCTTGCCAAAATTCTCTTCATTCAAACTAAGAGCTAGCGCATTGATGGTGAAATCCCTTCTATTCTGATCGTCTTCCAGTGATCCGGATTGTACCTCAGGGTTTCTTGATTCAACCCGATAGCTTTCCTTTCTCGCTCCAACGAATTCCAAATCCAGATCCGTCAACCTGAAATGAGCAGTCCCGAAGTTTTTGAAAAATGAAACTACTGGTCGAGGATTGAATTTTTCTGCAGATTTGTGGGCAAGGGTGATGCCGTCACCTACGCAGACAATATCAGCATCCTTTGTTTTTCTTCCTATCAGTTTGTCTCGCACGAAACCACCTATCAGGTAGCATGGGGCATTCAACTCCGCAGCTGCATGAGCGATCTTCTTAAAGACAAACAGTTCCTTTTCACTCAGTTGAATGTCCATTGGTGCAAAAATACGGGCTGAGGGGAAGTTTGCGTGGGGTTAAGAATCTTATCTAATTCTTCCTGGTCTTTCTGTGAGTGAATTAAATCTTGCTACTCCTGCAAGCTGATCATATCTGCCACCGAGGGCACGGTAATAAACTAGGATGGTGTATTCATTTTCAGTTTCCCAATAGGTCCCCTCAGTTTCTTCAAAAGAAAATGTTTTTTGTTTTGATGTCTGGTCAACAGTTGCATAGCAAAAATCATAGTAACCCTGCTTTAGCTTGAAGGATGCTTCGTAAACGCCTTTTTCTGTATTGAAATGCATCTTGGCTGCTGGATCAGTTCCGTAATTTGTCAGCGCCCCAAAAACATACAATTCTTTATTTGGAAATGGAGTATTCCCAGGCGGAACATAGGAGAAATAGACAGTTGCATAATCAGATTGCCAATATGGATTTGCATTTTCAAGATTCTCCAAATAGTATAGTCCATTATTGTCCCTGTAGAAATTGAATTCCTGAGTTTTTCTTTGAAAACCCGGCTTCACAAAGATCTCGGTAGATGTTTTTAGATAATGTGCACTATCCACACGATCACTTTGTAATCTGAAACTTCTTAAATCAAGCCATCTCCACTCCTTACCAGCTTGAAACACGGCATCATTCTCAGTATTATATTCCACCTGGTTGTTGGTCATGAATGTTGGCCGAAGATTTTTTATAGCATTATCCCAGCGAAAATTCTGTAATAATGTGACATTGATTTGCTGTCCGGCATTAACTACCTGCAAATTCTTGGTGTTGACCTTGAATTGTAATTTCTGATGGGTCCGGAAAAATTGGGCGTTAAATGGTTGCTGGACCTCAGATCCAATGATCGCTTTCTCTTCATACACCATGAATCGCTTTGTGAATGCAAGTTTGGAAGTATCGCCATCCCGGTACACTTTGAGAATATAATTTCCTGAAAGTTTAGGAACAAGGTCTCTGTCTGGTAATACAACCTGATAGTGCGTATATCTCGTCAATGCTCTGTTCGACGTTCTGTAGTTGCTGATCCTTTGTTGAGAAAATCCGCTTATAAAATCAAAGGAAGAAAGCATTGCTGGGGTCCAGTCAGCATTGCAGAGCTGAAAAGTGTAATAATAATTTTTTACATCGGCGTCAAGGTCATCAAAATGCAATTCCATTCTCTCGCCTCCACCTAATCGAAGCAGGGGATAACCTAATTGGTTCCCAAACATGAACAATTGGGTTGATTTAATATTGGGCAGAACAATCTTTTCCTGGATTTGTCCAAATGATGCTTTAGAAACCAGTAATAACAACAGCAGATGCCGCATCAGCATGGTTTTATTTGGCATGAAGACGAAAGTATTGATGATTAATGTTACTACAAAACGTTAAAAAAAGGACCTGTGTTTTTCAGAACCATCTATTTTTGACAGATAAAATCAATTATTGAACATCCCTTCCTTTATAGCCTGGCGCATAGCATTCAATAAAAAAAGTTCATTCTCCCGTTTTATCATCCGGTTGGCAACAGTGGCTACCATGATCAGCGTTGCGGTCATGATTTTGACTTTTGCCCTTACCAATGGCTTCCAGACTACCATCAGCAACAAGGTTTTCAGTTTTTGGGGACATATGCGTGTTCAGCATATTGAACCAAATAAAGTGTCAATAGCAGAGGAAATGCCCATCGATAAAAATGACACAGTTGAAAGATTGATCAGGGAAGAAAAGGAAGTAAAATCAGTCCAGCCATTTGCAACCAAGAATGCGATCCTTAAGACTTCAGAATCTGTTGAGGGCGTGCTGTTCAAAGGAGTTGAAGGCGGCTATGATTTTTCCAATTTGAATGATTTTTTGAAGGCTGGCAAGTGGCCGATTTTCCCAGATAGCGGTTATAGTAACCAGATCGCACTCTCTGAATATTCCGCGAACCAATTGAAACTAAAATTGAATGATCAACTCATCGTTTATTTCATTCAACCGGACGGGGCTTCACCCCGACCTAGAAAACTTACTGTTTCTGGACTATACCGATCCGGAATTGAAGAATATGACCGTTTGATTGCCTTCTGTGATATTAGGCTCATCCAGCGACTGAATGACTGGAAGCCAGACCAGATCGGGGGATATGAAATCTTCTTGAAGGATTATAAGAATATGGATACGGTGAATGAAACCATTTTCTATAAACTCCCGCAGGGATGGAATTCACAAAGTGTGAAAGAACTCTACCCAAATATTTTTGATTGGCTAAACCTGCAGAACCAAACAATCGCGATCGTGATAATTATCATGATCATTGTAGCCATATTAAATCTTGTTACCTGCTTGATCATTCTTGTTCTTGAAAGAACCAGGATGGTGGGAATATTAAAAGCTCTTGGGTTACCTGATCTAAGCATTCAACGAATCTTCCTCTTACACGGAGCAATCATAACGGTAGGAGGAATAATTATTGGCAATCTCATTGCCTTGATCTTTGCCTGGCTGCAGGAACGGTATGGGTTTATAAAATTACCCGAGGAATCATACTATATCTCAACTGCAGTTGTGAGTCTTGAATGGTGGCATTTGCTTGTAGTTGATGCTGGAACTTTCATTGTTTGTTTTCTTACGCTTCTCGTCCCAACACTGATCATTAGGAATATTCAACCGGTCCGGGCGATTCAATTTAGATGATCCTTCTTTGAATAATTTACCGCAGAGAACATGAGATAATAGAGAAACGCAATTGAGGTCAGAAGTCAGAGATCCGAAATCAGAATAATTCTCAATGCTCAATGTTCAACTGTAAACACATTTGAAGTTATAAATTGAATATTGTTAGTTGAGAATTTCTCCGGGAGTGACCAAGATCTGGTTAAAGTTCCATTTCATTCTTATTCCCCTCTCCTTCGTAGAGGTTTGGGGTGAGGTCGAAACAGGGAATAATTTTATATTCTTGATTTTTCTTTTAATTTCTGACCTCTGACCTCCGACTTCAGACCTCGTTTCCTCAGACCAATTGTGACAGGACGATCCCTGTTGCAACAGCCGCATTGAGCGATTCAGCTCTTCCTCTTCCAGGAATTTTGAGTTTGTGTTGCGATAATGCTATAAGTTCATCGCTTATGCCCTTTGATTCGTTACCTATAAGTACAATTCCTTCTGAAATTTTGCCGATTCCATTCAAGGGTAAACCATTTAATGTGGTTGCGTAGATTGGCGGAATCTCATTTTGACCGATGAATTCTTCAAGATCTGCATAGATAACCTGCACCCGTGCAATGCTGCCCATGGTAGACTGAACAACTTTTGGATTAAAGACATCGGCTGAACTTTTACTGCATATGATGGTATTTATTCCGAACCAATCCGCCGTACGGAGGATGGCACCCATGTTCCCAGGATCTTGAATTGTATCCAGCATAAGGCTAATAAAACCCTTATAAGTGGCCTGAGTCTTGAATTCAGGTTTCTTGAAGACAGCAAGCACCTGGTTAGGTGAAGAGAGAAATGAGATTCTTTCCAGTTCCATATCACTGATCTGGATTGCCTCGTTTTCTATCCTGTTTTCCGTGATGAATTCTTCCACAGCAAAGATGTTGTGGAGTTGTAGTGAAGAATTCTTTAAAAGTTCAGTAACAAGTTTCGGACCTTCTGCAACAAACACATTTTCATCATCTCTTAATTTTTTGTGGCCTAAGTTTTGAATATATTTGGCTTGAGCTTTGGTCAGCATTGCTTTCGTTTAGGCATTATGTTACAACGCCCCCAAGTTACATTTTCTTTGTCCAACCTATTTGCAGTCCTGCTGCTTTCGTTGTTGTTTTCAAGCTGTGCGATCACATTCATTCGTAAAGCTCCAAAGGACAAACCATTTGTATATAAGACCAACATTCGGGTTGAGGGAAATGTTCCTGGCAATGAAAAACGCGAATTGGAGATACGATTAAACAATCAACTTGATGATAGCCTAAGATCCAGGGTGAGGTCCTATCCACTTTGGAAAACTATCTCCCGGCCTCCTGTATTTGATACTAATAATGTGAATCGTTCACATGCATTCATGCGTGCACTTATGAATTCTCTCGGATACTTCGGAGCAGTCATCAAGGACACTTTTACGATTGATTCTGTAAAAGATCAGAAACGTGTGACCGTGGATTTCCGCATAAATCCTGGTCCGGGTCTCCGGTTTGATTCTATAGCGTATTCATTGGAAACACCCGAATGGCAGCGACTGGCCCTGGCTAATCGGGATAAAAGTCTGCTGGTTAAGAACAGCCGCTACAGTAAACTGGTTGTTGGGGAGGAATTGGACAGGATGATCGAACTCCTTCGTAATAATGGTTACTATAAAGTGACGAAGGAAGATATCTATGCAGAAGCAGATACGGTTGCATTTGGATTGATCGATCCAACACTTGATCCATTTGAACAGGCAATCCTTATCCAACAATTACGTGAGAAGCAGCAAAACCCAACCGTGAACGTGGTTATCAGGCAACGATTATTAAATGATACCACACACATCAAGCCTTTTCACATTGACGATGTTACCATTTATCCCGATGTTCCACTCTTAAGAGACACATCGGTCCCAATCAGTTTAGATACTACCAGGATCGGGAGGTTCACCATAATTACCCAATCCAACAAATTCAGAAAAAATTTTCTGCTTAGGTATACATATTTGAAGCCGGGACAGTTATACCGGCAGAGCGATTATTTCAGGACAATCACCACATTCAATCAACTGGGGGCCTGGCAGCAAGCTAATGTTGATGTCTTTGAAGATCCAGAAAAGGATTCTGCCCTTGATGTTGAAGTCACTCTCTATCCCGCCAAAAAATTTGGATTGATCCTTGACCTTGAAACAAGTTTAAATAATGCAAATGCTACCAATGCAGCTCTGGTTGCAACCAGTAATTTATTTGGTATTGGTTTTAATGTTGGATTGCGTAATAGAAATTTTGCACGACAATCAATTCAATCCACCAGCAATGCGAGGGTAGGGGTTGAACTCGGAAAGAATTTCGTACAAACCGTTCAGGCAAGCCTTGCACAAAATTTTTATTTTCCAAAATTCATTGCACCCTTTCGGGTGAAGTACCCTGATAGTTTGATCTCGCCAAGAACCATCCTGAGTTTTAACACTGCCTATACTGACAGAAGAAACTTTTTCAAACTTGCTTCAGCAAATGTTGCCTGGGGATATGAGTGGGGAAGGAACAATCACATCTGGTTTTGGAGACCATTTAATATTGAATACACAAATCTTACCAAGAGAGACAGTCTCAAAACCTTGCTCGATTTGAATCCTTCACTGCGATATGCCTTCAATGATGGGCTTGTGCTGGGTTTTCTTGCTGGACAAGGTGTTTACCGTTGGCAGAAGACATCACCAAATCACGCACATTTTATTCGTGCTGCTGTTGAGGAAAGCGGTGCTATTCTAGGATTAATTAAAAACCTTGACATCAATAAAAGACTATTCAGGTTTTTGAAGACCGATGCACAGTATTCATATAACCTTCAGTTCAGTAGGTCAGCTGTTGCCTTTCGTGTGATGGCTGGAGTGGGTTTTGCTTATGGCGATAGTAGTGCAACTGCCAAGGAAAGAACACTTCCATTTTTCAAGCAATTCTTTGCCGGTGGTCCAAACAGTATGAGAGCATGGCAGGTCAGGCAATTGGGATGGGGTTCGAACAAAACTGAGGTTGGTAATTTGTTTGATCGCTTTGGAGATGTACAACTCGAAGCAAATATTGAATACAGGTTTCCTATTACAAGTATTGCGGGTTTTAAGATCGGAAGTGCATTGTATGTAGACATGGGTAATGTATGGCTTAGAAATACTTATGGAGATCCTAAGCTTGAAAATGCAGAATTCAATTTGGGCCGATTAGGAAAAGACCTCGCCATTGGAACTGGAACCGGACTGAGAGTTGATTTCGGGTATTTTCTGATAAGAGTTGACTATGCCTATAGAGTGAAAGATCCAAACCGAGTAGAAGAACCGGGCAAATTGTTCTATAATTGGAAAATATTCAACGGGCAATTACAGCTTGGGGTTAATTATCCATTTTAAACACAAGAGCCTAATCGTGAGACGAGAGTCGTGAATCGTGAGACGAGAGTCGTGAATCGTGAGTCGTGAATCGTGAATCGTGAATCGTGAGTTAGAATTTCTCGCAAAGATGCAAAGGAAGCAAAGACGCAGAATTTCCTCGCGAACCCTTGCGCCATTACGTCCTGGCGGTTAATGTTTTCTTTCAAACTCTTCAATTTTCAAATTTTCAAATTCTTCAATTTTCAAATTCTCAAATTCTCAAATTTTCAAATTGCTGATATACTCTTCAATCTCATCCATCCCCACTGCATCCATCAATCCAAACTCCCCAATCCTGGTCCTGCAAAGACTGCTCAAATGTGCTCCGGTGCCTAATGCTTTTCCGAAATCATTTGCAAGACTCCTTATATACGTTCCCGTTGAACAAATCACCCGAAAATGAATAAGCGGAAGTTCAATTTTTGTTATTTCGAATTCTTTAATGGTGACTGCTCTAGGTTCAAGCTTAACGTCTTCACCCATTCGTGCAAGTTCATAAACTCTTCTTCCGGCGATCTTGATGGCTGAATGGATCGGAGGAATTTGACTGATATCTCCTGTGAATGAAACTGCAGCATTTTTTATTTCTTCTTCTGTCAGATGTTGATATTCCTTGAAATCTTCAGGATCACTTTCGAGATCGTAGGTTGGAGTGGTGGAACCAAGGGTGAAGGTTCCGGTATATTCCTTTTCACGGGCCATGAATTCGTTAATGCGCTTGGTAAATTTGCCGGTGCAGATGATCAATAGTCCTGTAGCAAGTGGATCCAGGGTTCCCGCATGTCCAACTTTTTTTGTTCTAACCAGATTTCTGACCTTTTTCACCACATCAAATGATGTCCATTCCAAAGGTTTGTAGATTAATAAAACCTGTCCGAGATCAAAAATGTTTTGCTCCTTTTCCACAGAAAAATTTCGGCAAAGATAACTGGGTAGTTCGGCAACAAATGAACGAGTTTGATAAGTAGATAGTCGCACAGTTTTTATACTTCGATGTGTCTATGTGGCATTTATTTTTTACCGCAGAGAAGCAGAGATAACGAAGAGGTGAAATCCATCTCCGCGATTTTCTATTTACTCTAGTTCTATGCGGTTTAATTTTTTCTTGCTGTTGGGCTAAATAGCACGCCTCGCCTTTAATTCTAAATATTTATTGACAGCACTAATAGTGAGATTTTGGGGAGTTGTGAGGATTACATTTATTCCGTGTTGCCGCAATTCCTTTACTATAAGTCTCTTTTCATAGGAAAACCTGTCAGCAATGGTTTTTATGTAAAGATCCTCCATGTTATTGACAGTTGTTTCCGTCAGCTGCTTCAACTCGGTATTTTCAAAAAATATCACAAGCAACAAATGATTTTTGGCAATATTCCTGATATATGGTAATTGTCGCTGCAAGCTTGAAACCGATTCAAAATTTGTAAACAAGATCAAAAGACTTCTTTGTGTGATCCTTGTTCGAACAAGACTGTATAGTTTTTCGAAATCGGTTTCAAGGAATTTAGTCTGTTGCCGGTATAACATTTCAAGGACATTGTTCATCTGTCCCGCTTTTCTATCTGCGGGGAGAACAGTACCTATCTGATCAGCAAAAGTGACGATGCCTGCTTTGTCCTGCTTGATCAGTGCAACTTTTGAAAGTATGAGAGTTGCATTAATTGCATAGTCCAGAAGTGCCATTCCTTCAAATGGCATCTTCATCACTCTTCCTTTATCAATCATGCAATACACTTGCTGACTGCGTTCATCAGTATAAGTATTCACCATCAATTGCGCCTTCCTTGCTGTAGCCTTCCAGTGGATGGTGCGCACATCATCACCCCGTACATATTCTTTTATGTGTTCAAATTCCAGGCTGCTCCCCAGTTTCCGCATTCGCTTATTACCTGCCTCCGCCAGATTTGATGAATGGGCTTTTAACTCATATTGGCGAAGCGTGAGATAGGAGGGTAAGACCTTAACCATTTGTGCAGCTTCCCAGGCGATCCTCCTGGTAATCAGTTGTAAGGGTGATCTTGTGAATACCAGAATGTCGTTAAAAAAATATTCGCCTCTCTCCACCGGTCGGAGATGGTATTCTATCGTTTCCTGATTTCCTGATTTAACATCAAGATGGATCCTGAAATCTCTTTTTTGAAACTGGATAGGGACTTCATCAATTATTGTTGTAAAGACTTTGAAACTATAATTATTGATTATTGAGATCTGTACTTTATTCTGATCTCCGTTACTTAATCGATCAGAAACTATTCTTTCAGCCGTAACTCCCTTTCTCACGAATAATACGATGTAGTCAAGTACAACCAGCCCTGACAGAAAAAAGATCAGCACCTCCGCGATCTGGTAGAGGAGAGGAAACCAGTATGAAAGTATAAAGAGGAAAATAATACCGACCAGAAGCGTGTAAAACCTGCGACTGAAAAAAAGAGGTTTCAAAAATCTTGCAATGAATTTCATTCTATCTCGGCACTTCTATAGAGTGAATGATTTGATCGATTACGCTATCCGTACCACCACCTTCCATTTCTTTTTCTGGCGTTAGAACAATCCGATGCCGCAAAACAGCCGGAGCAACATATATGACATCGTCTGGGGTAATAAAATCCCTGCCTCTCATTGCGGCCAGGGCTTTGGATCCATTGAGAATGCCAATAGATGCTCTTGGAGACGCGCCCAGGTAGATACTCTTATTATTCCTTGTTGAAGTCACAATGCTGGTTATAAAAACGAGTAGCTTGTCCTCCACCCGAATTTTGTGCACCTGATCACGCAGCACCTTCAATTGTTCTGCAGAAAGAACCGGCTGGATCTCCGCGATCAAGGTGTTCAGGTTACTCGTATGATGATGCAACAAAACTTTCAATTCTTCTTCAGGCGTTGGATAGGAAACATTTATTTGGAATAGAAATCTGTCTAATTGCGCCTCAGGTAAATGATAGGTGCCCTCCTGCTCAATAGGATTCTGGGTTGCAACAACCATGAATGGATATTGAATAAGATAGGTTTCACCATCTACCGTTACCTGTCTTTCTTCCATTACTTCAAACAAAGCTGCCTGGGTTTTTGCCGGGGCCCTGTTGATCTCATCAATAAGTACGATGTTGCTAAAAATAGGTCCGCGTCTGAATTGGAAAATAGTTTCTTTAGGATTAAAGACTGCAGTGCCCGTGACGTCACTGGGCATCAGATCAGGAGTAAATTGAATTCTGGAAAAACCAGTAGAGACGGCACGGCTCAACAATTTTGCGGTAAGTGTTTTTGCAACTCCCGGAACTCCTTCTATAAGCACATGACCATCTGAAAGGAGTGCTGCCAATAGGAGTTCAATCATCTGATCCTGGCCTACAATCACCTTGCCAATCTCTTTCTTCAGTCCTTCAACTGTTTGTTGCAGGCTGCTGAGATCAGTACGTTCCTGAAATAATTGTTCTTCCATTTCTATTGATGTTTATAAAAGGCTTCGGTTTGTTTTTGAAATTCCATAAGATCATGGTCACTTATGTTTGGAAAATCCTGTATCATTCTGGCGCGATAGACAAGTGCCAGTAATTTTTCCTTATCGTATCCGCTCTTATAGGCCAATTGCTGTACAAATTTTTCATCGGGGATATTTGTGGAAAGATTGTATCGCTGCCTGATGTGATCAAAGAGATGAACACTCATTTTATTTCCAAGATTTTTGTTGTCGTGATATTGATAGTACAGTCTGCCAACTGTTTTCACAAAATCAAGAGAAGTATTTTTCAAAGGCTTGATAATAGGAATGATCCTTTGTCTTCGTTTGGATTCGAAAAGATAAATGAGCAGAAACAAGAGCAACACTAACCAGAAAGCGGTCCGCAAACCATCATCACTCATGATCACCTGTAAGGACGAAAATTTCTTTCTACCCTTCCTGAAATATTCATCCCATTCAACATGGGTTATTGATTGAGGAAGATAAGAAAACAGATTGTTGTAGTATTCATTATTATTCTTATGCAGCAGGAAAAAATTAGTAAGTGCCAGCGGATCTGTGTGTATTAATATACTTCCACCACCTGTATAAGTTTGTCTGATCAGATCTGGCTGTGCTTCCTGATCCTTACCTAAAACAGTAGCATAAATAGAATCTATTTTGTCAAGATAATAGTGATCCGACCTTCCCGGATAAGTAAATGACATTGAATCTGCCGTTACAGGATTGTTGATGCTTACCCAAAGCGAATCTTCAGTATAGGAATCAATAGAATCTTGTCCGAAATATCCCAATGTGGGAAGGTGAAAGTTAGTTTCCAGCAAGAGTGAATCTTTGAAAAGTCCTCCCCAATTGAAAGCGGAAATAAAAACGTGGTTGCCTGCGCCGATAAATTTCATGATAGCATCGTACTCTTTCTCATCAGGATAGAAAGATGGAGTGATGATTACGTAAAGAACTTTTTCTCTATCCAATGTACCATCAGAGCCGAAGCTATATTGATGAATATTTGAAGTGTACAAGGCAGGTGAGGTCTTATTCACTTCGAGATCAGCATCAGGAAATATATATTTCAGGTTTTCATACGCCACATAGGTGCCGTATGGAATTTTGTCAATTTTCTTTAATGTTACCCGTTGGTCCATCGTCTTTTTCTGACCCAGGTTACAGCCTCCTAGGACTGAAAGAAGCAAAATCGCCCAGAGATGGTATTTCCAAAACCTCCTCATCAGATACTTATGAATTTTGTTTTGAGAAATTCATATTGCTCAGCATTGGGATCAAATTGTCCATACCAAACATATTCATAGGCCTGGGTTAAGTATCGAAACTTTTCATTTAATGGATGTTTTGATAATTGCCCGACATAATCCCAGTTAGTGAATTTACTTCCCAGTGTTACCAGTTTTCTGGCATCCAGGTCCTGCAAGAGTTTCATATATCTGAATCTTGTTGCCATCCTGAACATTCCAGCCGTTTCTGATTGAACAATCAATTCTGTTAGATCAGTCCTTGCCAGATCATCTTCATCTGTGCTTGTTGAATTGTTTTTTGGTGTTGACCTGAAAAGAAAGATTTTATTGTCAATGAGAATTTTTATAACTGCGAATGCAAGCGTGACTATCAGTAATCCAATAATGAGGTACCGGAACCATCGTTGAGAAATCAGCCTGTCAAACCAACTTTCGGAAGGTTGCTGTTGCATTTTTGGTTTTACCCAATAGGTGGGATCATTCGCGTAAGCAAATTCTTTTTGACTTTGTAAATTTTTGATAACAGTATCAGGGACCGAGCGAAATACTACTGTGTCCATGGGTGGAACAAAAGTTTCCTGATATTCTTCCGATGTGAGTGAATTAAGTGCACTATCTAATTCATCATCCTGGGAAAATGATGTTGTAGTTTGACCCAAGATCAAGATGATCAGTGTGAGTCTGAGAACCGATTTTTTTATGGTAACCAATGTTCTTCTCAAACCGCTGCCTCCAGTTTCTTTTGCAGACGAATAGGGTAGACAATGAAATACCAGATAATAAATGAAGCCGATCCTCCAAGTATGAAAATGCTTAGCCAGGTTGGCATAGACGTATATCTGGTTATGAAACCTTCAAAGAGTGCTGCAGTTATGAAAATAGGGACAAGTCCTATTATAACCTTTATTCCATCTTTGCCACCTTGTTTCAGGGAATCAATCCTTTTGAGTGTCCCTGGAAAAAGTATACTATTCCCTAAAATAAATCCTGCTCCCCCACTAAGAATGATCGCTGAGATTTCTAGTGTGCCATGTATCCAGACAACCAGCACTGAATCCCATCCCAGCCCTTTGGAAAAAAAATAATATTGAAAGGCCCCAAGCATGATCCCATTCTGAAATAGAACCCAAACCGTGAACAATGAAAGAAAGAAACCACCAACGAAACAATAGAATGCTACCTGGACATTGTTATAAGCGATTCGCAGGAACATATAAAACGAATTTTCATCCTTATAAACCCCGAACGGATCACCTTTAGCAATATTTTCTTCAGTCATATCAATGTAATCATCTCCCAGAAATCCCCGAACGAAACCCTCGTCATTGGCTGAAGAAAATGCTCCTATTACACAGGCAATCGTAAATATCAGGAAAGAATAAAGCAGTGCACGATGATGCTTGCGTACAATCAGGGGCAATTCAGTTTTCCAGAATCCCCAGATTCGAGAGCTGTCTTCCTTTTTATTCTGATAAATACTGAGATAGATCCTGGATGCCAATCCATTCAGGTACTGAGTCACCTTGCTGTGAGGATAAAAAGTCTTAGAATATCCGAGGTCATTTACGAGGTCTGTGAAACGATTGGCCATTTCGTCAGGATCTGTCGCGTTTTCAGCCTGGTATTGCTTCCACTTCTTAATATTTTTTTTCAGGAAAAGGCCTTCTCTCACCTTGAATTATTTATTCTAGTTATGCTGACTAAGGTGCTACTATTATATTTACAACCTAAAATAAGCAGAAATTGATTTGCCGGGAACAATTCTGCACATTTACTTGATGCTTTCAGTTAAACTTGATACAGGATTCAATATTGAGGTGGAATTTCCTCTCACGCCATTTCACAGGAGATTGTTTGCCTGGCTCTTTGACCTCCTGATCATGATTTCTTATATATGGGTGTTTGAGGCCTTCATTTCCAGGTCAATTCCCTCAGAATATGGTTGGATTTATATTTTATACATCCTGCCTGCTCTTTTTTATCATCTCTTAATGGAAATCTTTTTTCATGGCCAAAGTGTTGGGAAAAAATTGATGCATATCAAGGTTATCACGCTTGAAGGCGGACAACCATCTTTAAGTCAATATTTGATCAGATGGATGTTTCGGTTGGTGGATTTTGGATTTTTTCTCTTACCAGGATTTTTCTGCGTTATTCTATCTGCACGTTCGCAAAGAGTGGGAGATCTTATTGCAGGAACAATCGTTATCGATACAACGTCAAAAACCACCTGGCAGGATACCATCTTCACTGAATTAGAAATTTCTTATCGTCCCAAATATTCCCAGGTTATGCAACTGAGCGATAAGGATATCAACACACTCAAAGGTGTTATAAATACGGTGAGAAAGCGGAACGACTACGACCTGGCACATAGGATCAGTGAAAGGGTACAAAGTAAATTGAATATTCAAGCTGACGAAGATTCTCTTGAATTCCTGGAACGACTTTTAAAGGATTATAATTATTACTCCACCAATAATTAAAAAAGCCGGGCGAACCCGGCTCATAATTTCTTCAACAATATTCTATCCCAGGGCGCTCCCCAAGCTGCCGAAGACGAATGCTAATACCCATAATATTAGAATTACTAGTGTAAGTATTCCCAGGAACTTATAGCATGATTTCAAATTCCTAAAGGATTTTAAAAGAGTCTGCTGATCATTGCTGCGTAACGCAGTTTGCATGGCAGTACTAAATCTAAAAAGATAGAGGCATGGAAAAAAATACAGAAGAGCCCCGAAGGCATAAATCATTCCAAATGCTGTTCCATAACCTGCTGCATATGCACCTCCAAATGAATCGTTCATGTTAGCTAACATGGTCCCCGCAAAAATTCCGATCACTAAAAGTATAGCACACATTATAAATCCGACAATCGAAAGAAATTTTGCCCATTTTGCCGTTTCGCCCAAATAGACTGAAGCTTGCTGGTCAATCTGCAATTCAAAAAGATTTGAAGAGTTAGGTTCCATGTTGTGTTGGTTTTAGGTTTGGCCTTAAAGATATTTCTTCAGTTTATCTTTTGCAAGGCTTTTTTATCAGGAATTTTGAAGCTGATAATAAATATATAGTGTCACTCCATATACAATAAGATTCACGATAATCAGCATCAAGCCAATTGAAGTTGACCTGTAAAGGGAGGCAAGGCCTTTATTGAGAAAACTTGAATCCTGGTGGGTGATAGCCTGCTTAATTTTTTTTCCAAAAAGGAAAAAATGCCGGATCTGGAGATAATAAATCAATCCGATAATTATGAGAAAGTAAGGATACAGCCTGAGAGTTTCTGACATCCAATCTTTCACTCCGTAGGATGTAATGGTCCTGAAGCGAAATGCCGCATCTCCAAACGTTGCGAGGCAAAGAAAAAATCCCATGAAGTATATCCATTTCGTCAGCCTACTCAATTTTTCCAGAGTACGAACCCCTTCCTCATCGATCTTTAGATCAAAAAAATCTTTTGGCTCGGGAGGGGTCATTTGTTGATTTGTTGATTTGTTGAATGGTTGATTAGTTCTAAAATGTAACTCCCAACTTCTTATATCCTCCGCTGAATGTAAAATAGATGTATATACTGCTTGTAATTGCAAATTACTCCTCTTACTTCTTTACTACTCAACTACTCAACTACTCAACAACTCAACAATCCCCTAATACGCCTGCGCAAAAAGTACCCGTTGGCTGCTTGGTTTTCCGGTCAGCACGCACTTGCCTTCTTCCTGTGGATTGTCCAGTGGAATGCATCGAATCGTTGCCTTCGTTTTTTCCTTGATCTCATTTTCGGTTTCTGCAGTTCCATCCCAATGTGCAGAAATAAAGCCGCCTTTTTCTTCAAGGATCTTTACAAATTCATCCCAGCTATCTACCGAGGTTATGTGCTCGTCTCTATAAACCTGGGCCTTTTTGAACATATCGTGATGAATGGTCTCCAATAATTCCGATATGGTATTGGTAAGTCCGTCCATACTATAACTTTTTTTCTCACGGGTATCGCGCCTTGCTATTTCCACAACATTATTCTGCAGATCTCTCAAACCGATCGCGATCCTTATTGGCACTCCTTTCTTCTCATATTCAGCAAATTTCCAACCTGGCCTGGCGTTATCATTGTTATCAAATTTTACGCTAATGCCTGCCTTTTTTAATTCACTCGCAATTGAATTTGCCTTGAGATCCAAATCTGCTTTTTGCTCTTCACCTTTATAAATTGGAATGATCACAACCTGGATCGGTGCGATGCGAGGAGGCATGATCAGTCCCTCGTCATCACTATGAGCCATTATCAATGCGCCGATGAGTCGGGTACTTACTCCCCAGCTTGTAGCCCATACGTAATCAAGTTTATTTTCCTTATCTGAGAATTTCACATCAAAGGCTTTCGCAAAATTTTGTCCAAGGAAATGAGATGTTCCAGACTGTAAGGCCTTCCCATCCTGCATCAGTGCTTCAATACAGTATGTGTCTATTGCACCTGCGAATCTTTCGCTTGCAGTTTTCACTCCTTTAATAACAGGCACAGCCATATAACTCTCCGCAAATTCTGCATAGATATTCAGCATTTGAATAGTTTCTGCAATTGCTTCTTCAGCCGTTGCGTGCGCAGTATGTCCTTCCTGCCAAAGAAATTCAGACGTGCGAAGAAAAAGCCGGGTTCTCATTTCCCACCTCACCACATTTGCCCATTGGTTTACCAGGATAGGCAGATCACGGTAAGATTGAATCCAGCCTTTATATGTATTCCAGATAATGGTTTCACTTGTGGGCCGAACAATTAATTCTTCTTCAAGTTTTGCATCAGGGTCAACTATGACTCCACCGCCATTTGGATCGTTCTTCAATCTGTAATGAGTTACAACTGCACACTCCTTTGCAAAACCTTCAACATGTGAGGCTTCTTTACTGAAGAAACTCTTCGGAATAAACAGGGGGAAATAAGCATTCTGATGCCCTGTATCCTTGAACATTTTGTCAAGCTGATCACGCATCTTTTCCCATAGAGCAAAACCATATGGTTTTATGACCATGCATCCCCGCACGGCGGAATAATCAGCCAGGTCCCCTTTCAGAACAAGGTCGTTGTACCATTGAGAATAATCCTGGGCACGCGAAGTAATTTCTTTACTCATGCAATTGTAGTTTCAATACACCGTTTAAAAACTAACAGTCGTCAGTAACTTTAGGCGGATTTTAACAGCGCCGACCCACTCTAACACCTTAAACGGCAAATAATTTGATTATTTTTATAAGAGCGGCCCGCAAAAGTAAAAACTTCTACCTAGCTTACACGAACTGTTTGAAAAACTAGGAAAGAAGTATTGAAAACATTCAAACTCCTCGCAATGAACACCAGACTTTTACTAGCGATTTTATCGGTTGTGGCACTTGCCAGTTGTTCAACCGCATATAAAGCCCAAACTCCGGATGATGTATATTATTCACCCGCCAAACCGCAGGATGAATATGTTCAGGTTGAAACTCAAAAAGAGCGCGAAAGTTACAGAACAGAAGAGTATTATGCTCCGGATGATCGTTACCTCCGCTGGAAGGTTAGAAACCGCAACAGATGGTCAACTTTTGATGACTATAGCAGCAATGATTTTTATTATGGACAGAGCGTCTATGCATATAATCGCCCATGGGGTAATTACTGGAATAGCTACTGGTCATGGAACAACTATTATAACCCCTATTGCAACAGGGTTATAGTGATCAATCCGAAAACCAATACGCTTGTTTACAACAAGATTCGCAGCTATACTCCTGGTACCTATAATAATACTTCGTATAACAATAACAATAACAGGAATACCAAGCTTAATCAAGGCTCTTATCGTCCAACCGGGACTTATAATAATAGCAATAGTAATTCTTTAGGTAATTCGCTGAAGAAGGTTTTCAGCAATGGAAACTCTAACAACAGCAATTCAGAAAGGCCAGTAAGGACCTACACTCCATCAACCCCATCTTCAAACAGCAATAGCAATAGCGGAAGCAGCAACAGCAGTTCCGGTAGCAGTGGAAGTGGCGGAAGCGGTGGTGGTGGCGGGACAACACGCCCTAACCGTGGCGGATAACCAACATCATTTAATTCTTCAAAATATTAAAGGAGGAAGTATTTTACTTCCTCCTAACTGAATCACTTTGTCAATCAATTCCGATGATTAAGAAATTCTACATACTTCTTTCATGCCTGATTGCGCAACAGCTTCACGCGCAAATACCAGAAGATGCATTAAGAATGTCATGGAATATTCCGGCAGGTACTGCCAGGAATCAGGCGATCGGCGGAGCAATGGGCTCCCTTGGTGGCGAGATCACTTCCACCTTTGTAAACCCTGCTGGACTTGGTTTTTATAAAAATGCTGAATTTGTTATTACTCCCGGTTTTCGCTTCGGAAAAACAAAGGGATCCTTCAGAGGGACCGATGCGAACAGTCTTAAGGACGCCAATAATTTCAATTTTGGTACAAGCGGCCTGGTAATGGGCTGGAATTATAAATATTCCAAATGGAATACCAAGGCCTTCAGCATTGCTGTTAACCGTGTTGCTAATTTCAAAGGAGATCACTTTTATACCGGGACTAACGACTATAGCTCATTTACCGAGAATCCCACCTCAGAATTTTTCGATTATTATGTGCAACAAAAGAACGCAAATCCGGGATTGAGTGACGCAGCTATTATTGATCGCGCACTGGATGATTTTAATATCTCTCTTCAAACCAAACTCGGATTGTACACCTACCTTATTGATATTGATAGTGCAGGTGGTGGGAAAAACGTTGTATCCAGATCAGAATTATTAGGAACAGTTGGACAATCAAACAGGATCAAGACTCGCGGAGGTATTTATGAAATTGCACTTGGACTTGCAGCGAGCATGGACGATAAAATTTATATCGGAGGAAGTCTTGGACTTCCAATAGTCAACTACAGCAGAGAAAGTGTTTTCAGAGAGTTTGATCTCACGCCTAATATGGCTAATAACTTCAACTATTTTACCTACCAGGAAGACTATACATCCAAAGGAATTGGGATCAATGGAAAATTGGGAGTTATTGTCAAACCACTGGATTATATAAGATTAGGATTTGCAGTACATACTCCCACAATGTATGGACTGAAGGATACTTATTCGAGCAAAATGGTGACCGATCTGGAGAACAGGTTTGCTCCTGCCAGTGGTATTGATTCAGTTAATTCAACAGTATTTACTGGCGATGTTCCAAATGAATTTAAGTATGATCTTATTTCTCCCTGGAAATTCCTAGTGAGCGGATCTTATGTGTTCAGAGAAGTGGAAGATGTAAAAAAGCAGAGAGGCTTTATTACTGCCGATGTTGAATACACCAATTACGCATGGTCATCTTTTTCATCTTCTGAAGAAAACAGTGATGATTCATATTATAAAGGAGTCAACAGTGACATTGATGCAGCTTACCGAGGTGCATTCAATTTCAGGATTGGCGGCGAGTTAAAATTTAATACCGTAATGGCCAGATTGGGGTTTGCTTATTATGGCAGTCCATATAGGGACAAAGCTCTGAAAGCAAAACTTATGAACCTGAGCGGTGGATTGGGATATCGCAATAAGGGTATTTTCATTGATCTCACCTACGTACACCAATTGAACAAGGATGTAAATTTTCCTTACAGACTTACACCACCACGGCAGAATACTTTTGCAACATTGAAAGAAACTGCAGGGAATGTGATGCTTACGGTAGGGTTCAAGATCTAATTTTTTTATTTCATCCTGCCCGAAAAATATAACACATAGCTACATAGGAGAAAAATAGTCACATAGAGGCTTAAGGGTCCCATCTGTCTATGTGGTTTTACTCCGCCAAGATGAAAAAATGCTGTCACTATGTGCCTATGTGTTTTTTTAATTCATCCTGCCTGGAAAAAAATATAACTCATAGCCATGGGAGAAATATAGTCACATAGAGGCTTAAGGTTCCTATGTGCCTATGTGTTTTTTTAATTTATCCTGCCCAGAAAAAAATATAACACATAGCCACATAGGAAGAGAAGCATAGACACATAGAAATCGCTTCTCCATTTTCAAATTTTCAAATTTTCAAATTTTACATTCTCCGTACCATCAATCCATTTTATTTCTGAATCCCTTCTCAACCACGTCAATTGCCGCTTTGCATAATGCCGACTATTCATCCTGATCAGTTCAATTGCCCTATCAAGATTCAATCTCCCCTCAAAATATTCGAAGAGCTCAGTATATCCAACCGTTCTAAGTGCATTTAGATTTTTAAAAGGAAAGAGTTCTCTTGCTTCCTCTATTAATCCCTGCCTGATCATTTCATCAACCCGAGTATTGATCCTTTCATATAGCTGGTCTCTCGGAAGTTCCAGTCCAATCTTGATTATTTTGAATGCTCGCGCAGTCTTTTTAAGTGTTCTGAAGGAAAGTATTGACTTGCCAGTGGATAGTTTTACCTCAAGAGCCCTGATCATTCGCTGTGGATTATTTATTTCGCCTTGATCATTAAACAAAGGATCTAACAATTTGATCTGTTCTTTCAGCCAGTCTATTCCATTCTTATCATAGCTTGAAATTATTTCTTCTCTTATACCTGGGACTGAAACAGGAATATCATCCATGCCTTCGGCGAATGCTTTTATATAAAGACCAGTTCCGCCAACCATTAACGCAAAATCGTTTCGATCAAAAATTTCATTTATCCAGCTCAGTGAAAGTTTTTCGAAGAGGGCGGCATTTACTTCCTCATGAATACTATGGGAATTGATAAAGTAGTGTTTGACTTGTTCAAGCTCGGCCAATGATGGTTTGGCAACGCCGATATTTAATTCCCTGAAACATTGCCTGGAATCCGCAGAAATGATGGATGTCTGAAGTCGTGAGGCCAGGTCAATTGCAAACCTGGTTTTTCCAACAGCTGTTGGACCGACAATTATTATGCAGGTCTTATTCATCTAGACAGAGCTTGTAGAGAGCTCAAATCCTTTATTAGAATTCTTCTTCGTTACTGGCAGTTTCTCCTCCCAGGGCTCCTCCAAGACTGTCTTTATCATCGTTTTCTCCACCTTCCTCTGTGAAACCTTCCAGACTTGTATTGAGATCGTATTTTTCTTCAACTTCAGCGAGCTTGTCATTCACAATTCCTTTCGTGCCATATTGAGAAGGTCCTATACCTTCAGTCCTGACAACAGAAGGATATGAAATCTTGTTATTTTCTTCCTTTGTGACATTGATCAACTCAACCAGGAAGGACCAGTTCTTAACAAAATCATAGATATAAACAAATTTCTGATTGGGGTCTTTGATTTCTGAACCTATCAGGGTCTGTTCCATCAATAATGGTTCAGCCTTGTATTGACGGTCATACTTTTGGAGACTGATCTCTCTTCCTCTCTGCCAATGATCATTACTTCTATGAAAAGTAGCGGCATGCTTGCTGTCAAACTCGTAAGCTTTTAGAATTACATGATGAAGATCAAGAAAAGTTTGGGTATGCTTTGCAACCACATCCCGGTAAACGCTATCGTCTTCCTCCAAATATATCCTGAACTTTAAAACAGCCATTACTATCGATTTATGCTATGAAACAAATGTATGTAAATATAGCGGAACGGTTTAACCGCCAAGTCGCAAGCAGCGAGGGCTCCTTAGGAATCCTTGCGAAACCTTGCGCCTTCGTTTCTTGGCGGTAAAGTCTTCAAAAACTCCCTAGAACAAAAACTGCAAACCCTTACCTTTGCCGCGGCAGGTCTTACACGACCAGCTCCTGCTGAACTCCCCCAGGGTCGGAAGGCAGCAAGGGTAGGTGGTTGTAGCGGTGCGATGTAATCAGCCTGCCATTTTTTTATTTCTTTCTTCAGAAATCGATAGTCCAGACTTCAAATTCCCTCATAATGAAATTTTTCATTGATACAGCCAATCTTTCCCAGATTAAGGAAGCGCATGCTTTAGGTATTCTTGATGGTGTGACCACAAATCCATCCTTAATGGCCAAAGAAGGTATTCGTGGAGAAGATGCAGTGATGAAGCACTATGAAGCCATTTGCGACCTGGTTGATGGGGATGTGAGTGCCGAAGTTTTGGGAACTGAGTTTGAAGGAATTGTTGAAGAAGGAAAAAGACTGGCTGCTATTCATCCACATATCGTAGTAAAAGTGCCAATGATCAAGGACGGGGTAAAAGCGCTCAAGTATTTTTCTGATAATGGTATTCGCACAAATTGCACACTGGTTTTTTCAGCTGGTCAGGCAATTCTCGCAGCGAAAGCGGGAGCAAATTATGTTTCTCCATTCATAGGCAGGATTGATGACAGCAATTGGGATGGAATGGTGCTAATTGAGCAACTCGCTAACATTTTTGCTATTCAGGGATATAAAACTGAAATTCTTGCTGCATCTATAAGAAGTCCACTACACATTGTCAAAGCTGCAGAAGCTGGGGCCGATGTTTGCACTTGTCCACTTGAATCAATCCTGGGATTACTCAAACACCCATTAACTGATCTTGGTCTTGCCAAGTTTCTTGAAGATGCAAAGAAAATGAAGGCAGAATTGGTTGGAGCGAAATAAGACCTCGTCTTAGAAGTTTCAGTCTTTTACCACTAAGCTTTCTTTATTCTTTTTCTTTTTGTCTTTCTCCCGATCCTTGCTTTTCTTTTTCCATTCCTCCATTAATTCGTCAACAGATTTCAATTTCTCATCGGTATTCGTTGTCTTAACGAAAATGGTGATGTCTTTGAATATCGAAGGATTATTCTTTAAAGCTACCCGGACATTCACCTTGGGGTCTTTGAAGCTTGAATCAATGAAGAGGCTGTTGCCGTCAAACCTGCCTCCGGTGGAGGTAAAAATCAATTCTTTTGCGGTAAGCGGCAACCAGCGTCCATCTGAAAGCTTGCCATCTACATTAATATAATTATGGGTTCCTTTCTTCAGGCTGTCAGTATACAGGTGAAAATAGATACTGTCAACCTTCTGGGCCTGGGCTAGGGTGGTTAGGGAAATTAAAAAGGCGAATAGTAAAAATGGTCGCATGGGTAAAGCTTTCAGATATTCAGTCGAAAAAAATTTGCCAAAGGTGGGCAGTATGTAAAGGTTAACAATTTATTGTATATGGGGTTTTCAGTCCTTCTCTGCGAATCCTCTTTTTTCTCTATTTCTCTGCGGTTAATTTTAAACTACCGCAGAGAAAGGAGGACATAGAGGAAACGCTGAGGGTCATTTTGAATACTATTGTGCAAAAAACCGATAAAAACAAATCTTGAACGACTAGTTGTATTAAATTGTTGACCTCAAATTGAAATATGAAGCAACTGATCTTCTTTCTCTTGTTATTAGGAATGATTACTGATCTATCGGGGCAATCAAAAAGAAACCTGCGTCCGGGAGATCTATACCGCCTTCAAACCATTGGAGATCCCCAGATTTCCCCGGAAGGAAAATGGATTGCCTACACCTTAACCACAATTGATTCTGCCAAAGACAAACGAAACACTGACGTGTGGATGATCAGTTGGGATGGAAAAGAAACAGTTCAACTCACAAATAGTCCGGATGGCGAAAGCAGTCCGAGATGGAGTCCGGATGGGAAATATTTATCCTTTTTCTCTTCACGGCAGGGAAGTACTTCGCAGGTATGGCTGTTGGACCGCAGGGGAGGAGAAGCAATAAAGATTACCGAGGTTAAAGGAGATATCAGCGATCATGTCTGGAGTCCAGACTCAAAAAAGCTTGCATTGATCATTCGTGATCCACTTGATACCGGGAAGAATAAACCACCGAAACCTTATATTATTAACAGGTATAAATTTAAACAGGATATCAGTGGGTATCTGTATGATGACAGAAGATCGCATATCTATCTTTTCGATCTTGGTTCCAGGAAACTTGACACTATCACACGCGGCGAATACAATGAGAGCAATCCTCAATGGAGCCCTGATGGAACTAAACTCGCCTTCGTGAGTAATCATTCCGAAGATCCTGACAAGAATTCCAACAATGATATCTGGCTTGTTGATGCCAAGCCTGGTGCAAAAGAAAAACAATTCACCACCTGGACTGGTAATGATAATTCACCGCGATGGAGTCCTGATGGAAAGAGTATTGCGTATTTGCGTTCTACTGGCTCTGAGAATTTCCTGATGTATGACCAACCCATCCTATGCGTAGCGGATATTTCCGGCGTCACTCACAAATTGATCTCACAACAATTGGATAGACCTGTAAACAATCCAAGATGGTCGAAGGATGGGAAGGGAATTGCTGTGCTGGTGTCTGATGACTGCCAGCGATATGTTGCCAGTTACAATCTGTCAGATGGCCAAATGAAAAAAATAATTGGTGGCGATAAAAGTTTCAACACACTCGAATTGCATCCCGATGGAAACTGGCTGACTGCCATGTCGGAGCCTCAACAGCCTTCTGAACTATTTGCCATCGAAAACAATGAACTGCGGAAGTTGACGAAGGTTCACAACAAATTTGTGGACTCAATCTCTTTTGCAAGTGTTGAAAAATTCAGTTCCAAAAGCAAGGATGGCACGGTGGTGTCAGGGCTTTTATTCCTTCCGCCGAATGCACCAAGAGAAAAATTACCATTGATTCTATTCATTCATGGAGGTCCGGTTGGGCAAGATGATTTTGGATTTGATCTTACCAGACAAATGTTGTCTGCAAATGGCTATGCAGTTGCGGCAGTGAATTATCGCGGGAGTAATGGAAGAGGTCTTGCATTTACAAAAGCCATCTATGGAGATTGGGGGAACAAGGAAGTCAGTGATCTTTTAGGTGCAGTTGATTACCTGGTTGCAAAAGGCGTTGCAGATCCAGAGCGTTTGGGAATCGGAGGATGGAGTTATGGGGGAATCCTGACTAACTATACTATCGCAACCGATACCAGGTTTAAGGCTGCAAGCAGCGGAGCAGGGAGTGGATTACAACTTTCGCTTTATGGAGTTGATCAATATATTCTTCAGCTCGACAATGAATTGGGTCAACCATGGAAGGATAAGAATTATGAAAAATACATGAAGCTTTCTTATCCCTTCCTACATGCTGATCGCATTAAGACTCCTACTCAATTTATGACCGGTGAAAAAGATTTCAATGTTCCGGCAATTGGAAGTGAACAAATGTACCAGGCACTCAGGTCTCTCGGAGTTCCATCGGAATTGCTTGTTTATCCTGGCCAATACCATGGGTTCACTCAACCAAGTTTTATCAAAGACCGGTTTGAGAGATACGGGCAATGGTTTGATAAGTATTTGAAAAAGTCAAGAGGATTTTAATTATTTCTTAACCGCAAAGACGCGATGGCGCAAGGTTTCGCAAAGATCCTGGCGTCCCTAGCGTCTTTGTTTCCCTGCCTGACTGCGCCACGCAGGCAAGTTTGCGGTTAAATTCAAAAAAATAGTCAAAACGATGACGGCCAGGAATGTGAATAGAGTGATCTTATCTACCAATACAGCATCGAAATTTTTTCCCGAGATCTTATCTGCGTAATATTTGATGAATGAATTAGGCAGATTTGTTTCTCCCAGTTTTTCTTTTACCTGCCATTGCCAATCAGTAATCGGACAATATCCCCAGCCAAACCAGATTCCCAGGATGAACCAGGATGCAGCTGTCAGGCCAATTGTAATCAAATGAGCTTTTCTTGTTTTTTTCCAGATCCAACCAAGTAGATTGAACCCAATCAACACCAGGTGGGCAATAGTTAAGAGATAGTCGAGAAATACGAGCATGAAAGTAATTTAAGGAATGTGGCCAGAATTCTTATGAAGACAATCTAAGCCACAAAATTGCCAAAAAGCCTGATGTACTTCCTAATAATTGCAATTAACATTGTGGCTACTCACACCTAACTTTTTCAGATATGAACAAAGCGATTGCCTATTTCGTGCTTCTTATCACGATGATTACTGCATTAAATTCAGAAGCTCAAAATAAAAAGAATTCAAATTCATATTTTACTAACTGGCCGGCAGGCAGTTCACCCAAGGAAATTGGTCAGCGTGTTGCCGACAGATTCATAGCAACTCCCCATCCAAATTTTGGCAGACCCACACCGCCCGCGCGGATAACCTATCCTGAGATTTGTACATGGTACGGAGCTCTGACTTTTGCCAAAGAAAGCGGGAACAAAAAGCTGACTGGTCAATTGGTAAATCGGTTTGAACCATTATTTGGTTCAGAAGATACTTTGGTTCCTCTCCCTGATCATGTGGACCACACCGTTTTCGGAGCTATTCCATTTGAGCTCTATATGCAAACGAAGGAAGAGCGATATCTGACCATGGGGAAACATTTTGCTGATAAGCAATGGGCCCCTCCAGAGGGACCAAGGGTAAAACCAGAGTCTCATATTTATTATAATCAAGGACTGACATGGCAAACAAGAATGTGGATCGATGATATGTTCATGATCACTGCTGTTCAAGCTCAGGGCTATCGTGCCACAAAAAATCAACAATATATCGATCGTGCCGCAAAGGAGATGGTTGTATATCTGGATTCCCTTCAGAAGCCTAACGGACTTTTCTATCACGCGCCTGATGTGCCATTTTTCTGGGGACGTGGTAATGGATGGATGGCAGTTGGAATGGCCGAATTGCTCCGATCCTTACCCGCCTCAAATCCAAATCGCGAAAGGATCATGCAAGGTTATAAAAGCATGATGACTTCATTATTGAAATTTCAGGGAGAAGATGGGATGTGGCGTCAACTCATTGATGATCCTTCTTCCTGGGCGGAGACTTCATCCACTGGCATGTTCACTTTTGCGATGATCACGGGTGTGAAGAATGGATGGCTAGATCAAAAGAATTATGGCTCGGCAGCAAGGAAGGCGTGGCTGAAACTCATAACTTATTTGAATGCTGATGCTGATATCAGTGAGGTATGCGAAGGAACCAACAAGAAAAACGAGCGTCAGTACTATCTAGATAGAAAAAGAAATATCGGTGATATGCATGGGCAGGCACCACTTCTCTGGTGTGCAACGGCATTACTTAGGTAAAATTTAACCGCGAAGACGCCAGGACGCAAAGTTGCGCTAGGATTTACAGTATTCAATAAACAAAAGACCCCGACAATCGCCGGAGTCTCTACCTGAGAACAAACTATGCACATACCTGAGAAATAGTAGTCAGAAGTTAAGAAGCAATTGAATTCTTGGCGTCCCCTTGCGTCTTTGTTCCTTTGGGGTTAAATTCTTTTAATAGAAATAATGCCGCAAATAAAAACGAAGCCCCTGGTTAAGTCTTGACTCATTTGAACTACCGGATTGAATTTGGTAATCCGCAAAGAAAGAAGCCCGGAGAACGGTATTATAGCTTACGAAATAACCCGCACTTAGACCGACCCCAGGAGTGACAAACGTGGCCTTCATTCCATCCCCTCCGTAACGACTAAAATCCAATCCAGCGTTTGCCTCAATCACGGACCTGCTATTTGGGTAATATCCCATTTCATAGTTTACCCCTAAACTGATAAGACTATAATTCGGGTTAACATTTGGTTTTGATGTTATATAATTATTGTGAATAAACCTCAGTACAGCGCCGAAATTTCTCTGCCATTTAAGATCAATCGCTTTGTGTTTTTCATATCCAACCTGAATGCCTGGAGAGAAAGTTAGGTAAGTGGATTTTTGTACTGAATCACCACCTGTTAATCTTTCTATGGTTGTTTTAAAACCGTTGTAGCGTAATTCGGGAATTAGTCGGGCATACATAACCGTCCCATGCTGGCGAAAACTCTGATCACTATATGATTCAATCTGAGGTATAAGTCCATAATCAGTACTCTCATATCCTTCATCATACCTGCCCCTGTTGAAGTCAAAGTCTACCGGCTCTTCAAAAGTATTTGTGTTATAACTCAGGTCATTTTGGAAAGCGAAGAACAATACATCATTGATAACTGCCATAGTTTTTGGAGTACATTCTGTAATTAGCCTGTTCACGCGCAAAAAAGAATCCACCTGAGTTAACTTGAAAACGGTTCTTCTTCTGTAATCAAGCACACGCTGTTTTTTGATATTTGTTATTAATTGAGCAAACCTGTAGGCAGTTTCTGCGTCAACTCTTGCCTTTACAATACCGGAAGTATATAATTCCTCCAGGATCAGAAGTGCGGCCTGGGCGTCATGTACATATTCAAGTCTGCCTTTACCAACCCCCGCAAAGAGTTCAAGATATGCGTGACTATCATTTGTAGCAGTTGTCTGGTCTTTAATTCCCGTTTTTCTGCCACTTGTGTTTGCGCCAACTGCTCCTCCAAACTCGAGAAAATAATTCTCCTTAAATAATCTGTCCTGTGATGCATACCGACCGCCAAAGCCCATTCCATTGTTCACGTTTTTTACATTTCCCATTTTAGAATTTCCAATTCTGGGTTGAAGAAATACGGATGTAAGGCTGATATGCTGACGTTGATCAGTTGAATAGACCTTAAGGTTCGATAAAAATCCACTAAGGCTTGCGTTCAACCCACTAGTAGGTCCAGTTGTTGCGCTTTGTTGCAAGTCCAAGTCAAGTTGCATTGCCCGGTAGAGGGGTGTGCGGTATTTATAATCCGACAATTTAAAATCAGTTACCTGGGCAAGGAGGTTTCCGCCAGTTATCAAACCGATCAGGCAGATAATAAGAGCTTTTTGAAAGATTTTCATAACCTAAATTTTGATGGAGTGAATAGTTTTTCTTCTACGGGTAATTAATGTTAAAAGTGAGAACCTTTCACAGGTATTACAATAATCCATATGGATAAAAGTTTGAAAGTTTGAATGTTTGAAAGTTTTGACTTAACCGCAAAGGCGCTAGCGCGCCAGGTTTCGCCAGACTTCCTTGCGTTTCTTTGCGTCTTTGTTCCTTCGCGGTTAAACTTCGAAAAGAAAACTCCTGGCTAAAGTGATAGGGAATTATGGCTATTTTCATTGCAACAAAACTGAAGCTGCGATTTTGCTTAACAGGCTGCTCATATTGATTTTACTTTTCTCATTATCCTGTGAGGCTCATTCCCAAACAACAATTATTGAAGGCCTTAAGGGCAAGATTGAAAACGCTGGATCGGCCGAAGAAAAACTGGATTATATATTCATGTTATGCGAGGAAAAGCAATCCCTCGATCCAGATTCCCATCGATATTATGTATCGCTTGCTACAAATCTTTCCAATAGTATTAAAAGTGATTACTATAAAGATCTTGCAAACGCAGAACGAGCATTCCTGCTTGCTAAGGATCAACAGATCGATAGCGCGCTTTTCATAGTTAATGGATTGCTGAAAAAATATGAGAAAAGCGGGAAGCGGGAATTCATTACCAAACTGCTGGCGTTACAGGGAAGAGTTCTTGACAGAGGCTTTAGAAGGTTTGATATGATCGATGCAAATCTTGCACGACTTCAGGAATGCGAAAGATATAAGGATACTTTTTGTCTGGTAATGACGATGAACAGCATGGGATGGGGTTATCTTGAATTGGGTAAGAATGAAGAAGCTCTGAAATGGCTTCAAAGGGCGCTCCAATTAAGATATAGTGACACTATCGCTCTTAAGAAATACAACTGCCTTTATTCAAATACTGCTCTTGCATTCCACAAGATGGGAAAGCAGGATTCTGCAGAATATTATGTTGACATGGCAATTAAGTATGGTAGGGAAACTGAAACCTTGACATTTCTTGCCAACTCTCTAAACTTCCGCGCGCAAATCCTGATGCGTACCGATAGGACATCAATGGCAAGAGCCTCGATGGATGAGGCATTGCTCATAAGAAAGAAGCTAAGAGATCCCTATTATATTCTCTATGACCTGATAGAATTGGCTGGCCTTTACACTTACGAAAAGAACTATTCAAAAAGCATCGAGTTATGTAAAGAAGGTGAATCAATAGCATACCAATCAGGATTGCAAACCAAACTACCGGAGATATACCAATTGCTTGCTGATAACTATGAAGCCACCGGCAATCATACGGAAAGCATGAAGTCTATGAGGCAATTGATCTCCATCAAAGATTCCCTTAATACGGCATCAGCAGCATCTCTGAGCGATGTTGAAACTAAGTACGAAGTGCAGAAGAAAGAGAATGTGATCATGAAACAGCAATTCGACCTCACAGCAAAGAATTATTTCATATTTGGGTCATTGCTCCTGCTTTTGATAGTAATTGTTGCAGCGTATTTGATATTTAGAGAAGCAAGGAGGAGAAATAAAATGAAGATGCAGGTAATGCGGGACGAAGAAAAACGAATGGCACTGCAGGCCGTAACAGAAGCAGAAGAAGCAGAGCGGAAACGGATTGCTGCAGACTTGCATGACAACCTTGGCGCCCAGGCAAATGCTATCTTATACAGTGCTGAATTGCTGCAGCATGAGAAATCTGAAAAACTTGTACTGGTGAATGATTTGCACGATACAGCCAGGGACATGCTAACATCACTTCGGGAAACACTATGGGCTTTAAAGAATACGGAGGTAACAGCCTCAGACATCTGGATACGACTCATTAATTTTTCGCGACAACTTGGGCGACACTATTCAACCGTAAAAATCATGACCGAAGGGATACCGCCGCCATTCCAGTTTACTTCTACGAAGGCATTAAATATTGTTTTCATAGCCCAGGAGGCCTTGAATAATGCGGTCCGTCATTCCGGAGCAATGAATGTTTCGATCACCAGTGAGCATTCAGAAAATGAGTGGAAACTGGAGATCAAGGATGATGGGAAAGGTTTTGACATGAATATTGCCAACAAAAAAGTGGAAAGCTATGGCTTAAGCAATATGATGGAGAGGGCAGAAGCCGTTGGAGGAATAATCAATATCGAAACCGGAAGTGGAAAAGGGACGAAGATTGAGTTTAGAGTGGCGCGCGAAAACTAATCCATAAGGATTATTGTTACCGAGTTGGAATTACATCAATTTCATCTTCAATTTATACTCATGATCAGAGTTGGAATAGTTGACGACCGGATGAATAACAGGAATATACTTGCTGATAAACTACAGCGTAACGAATTTTTCTCTGTTGCACTTCAAGCCTCAAACGGTGAAGATTTTCTTCTTCAAATGCGAAGTATGGATGAAGGCGCAAGGCCACATATTGTTTTGATGGACCTTGAAATGCCTGTTATGGATGGAGTAACTGCCATTGCAAGCGGATCTTCTTTGTTCCCGGATGTCAAATTTGTGGTGCTTTCTATTTTTGATGATGACGACAAAATTTTTAAGGCAATCAGGGCAGGCGCCTGCGGCTATTTATTAAAGGAAGAAAGCGGAGCCGTGCTCACAGATATGCTTATGAATCTTTGGGAAGGGGGCGCAGGCCCAATCTCACCTAGCATTGCGTACAAGATCCTGCAGATGGTGCAATCTCCGGTCGCGCCCAAAGCAGACAAGGTTACAGATGATCTTTTCAATTTGAGTGAAAGGGAGAATGAGATACTGGTGCAACTAAGCCAGGGGCTGGATTATAAGGAAATTGGTCATAAGCTGAGTATCAGTCCCAATACAGTGAAGAAGCATACTATTAATATCTACCAGAAACTGCATGTCAATTCCAAAGCGCAGGCGCTTAGGATAGCTTATACTAAAGGGTTGATCTAATTCAGTTATCAAACAATTTTTCTTGATGCAAGTATGCAGCATTGCCTTTGTGCGCTGGGTACTCGTGCCTTTTGTTCATGCTTTGCCTGCCGGCAGGGCTCGGTACTTTTTTGTCTTGATACAAAAAAGTCCCACAAAAAAAATCAAGGCAAAACCTATCCCTCCGGAGGTTTTGCCGGGCCAGCGCACAACAAGAGTGTCTATTTTTTCCCTCTCCACGAAGTGGCCAGGAGGGCTCGCGAAGCGAGACGGGTGAGGGTTTAATGATGTCTTTACAATATGAATCTTTGCTCGGTAGGAGCTACCTATCGGTAGAAATATTTGAATTATGGATTCATGCCCCGTAGGGGCTACCCTCAAGGGTAGGGAATATGAATGTTTCGCTCTCTCCACAAAATGGAAGGGTGGCTCGCGGAGTGTACCAAATGAATTAAGTTTATAAGGGATTAAGCAGAATTATGAAATGTCAAATATTGCTTTATATTGTTCTAATATGTTTTGCTTCGAATGCCAAATCGCAAATTGATTTAAATGATATAAGGAACTATCCATGGATACCAAAAAAGGTGGATTGGAGAGACGGCAGTTTTGAAGCTTTATTTTTTTATAATGATACTAGTTTTATAAAAGTTGCTGCAACCTTCGCACTAACTATTAGGGACTCAATCCGCTTTATGAGCGAGGCTGGTTTTATTCTCTACAGTGGCAATTACAAAGTCATACAAGAAACAAATGAAATTGTTCTTAAATACCGACTTCTTTATCGAATAGTCCGAATTACTGGTGAAAAATTGCCTGGTGATTTTGTTGATGAAACAATGTTATTAAGAACTTCAGGAAGAAAGGTTGAGTTGAAAGCAAAGACTGAAACATCCACCCAAACAAAAAAATTTACAAATGAAAGTCTCCATAATCTGAAGAAAGTTATTGAGGAATTTTTGCCTACTGTTTCAAAATATTGGGATTAGCAAGAAGATTGTCATTTTGATAGCGATTATGTTAACAATAGCCAAAAAATGCTTCATGTGAGTAACAAATTTCTTATTTCTTTTTCATGCATGGTATTGCTTTGGAGCTGTAATGGTCAGCTAAAGAATGAGAAAACGGTTTTCGAGAAAAGGGACAATAAGGGCCAGTTAAAAGAGAGGTTCGGCAATTACCACGAGAAAGATCGGAACACCAATTTTAGATCTTTTTTCTTCTATAATGGTTCAGGCAAATTAATTAGGGAAAGAAATTATTTCTTTGAGGATAGCAATATTGAATGCAGGATAATTGACACTTCTGATTTTAGTGAAATTTTGTACATGTATAGCAGTTCTGGAAAATTACAAATAGAAGAAATATTTCACCCAAAATATGACGAGAATGGTAAAGTAATTCAACTTTTTTTGGCATACAGAATAGATCATATCTCCGGTCAGGAAGAGAGTTTTCAAGAGCCTGAATAGCTCAACCATCGTAACAATTATTTTTCAGTTTTATTTTTCTCCTCCACGAAGTGGAGAGGGTGGCTCGCGAAGCGAGACGGGTGAAGGTGAATTGGAGAATTTAATTTCAACTTATTTCTAAATTGCAAGAATATCTGCCACGGTATATGAATTCAATTTTATTAAATGGAAGATAGAATAGCAATTGCCGCCAAAAGTATCATACAAATTCCGCGTGATTTTCTTCGTGGTAATTTGTCCCCATATGAATTGGTACGAAAATCTGGGTATTTTAAATTGCATGACAAAATTCAGGAAGCTGAAATAATAGAACTATTGAAACAGTATCCAAAAGTCATTGAGGATTGGCTGCAATGGTCAGATGATAAGCGTTGTTCTTCTGCGTGGTATTTCAATAAAGGAGATGATAATAAATATTTCGTTGCTCATCATCCCGAAGGCGATAAGGACCAGGAAATTTGGACTGAGGATGGATTTAAAGCGTGCGCGGGATACATAAAAAGGGAAATTGAGAGCATTAGGCTATAATAGGATCAACAAAATGGATATTATACTTCCACCCACTTCGTTGTGCGGGCCACTCGCGAATCGAGCCGGATGAGAGTTGAATGATAGCTTTACAAAATGATTCTTTGCTCCTGCTACAGGTCGAGTGTGGAAATGGTAAATTCCTGGCGAAACTTTGTGTCATGGCGTCTTGGCGGTTAAAATTTACAGCTCAAGATTATTTCTTAACCAATTTTCCCTCTATCATTTTCACAAATCCCTCCTTATATGATTTTCCAAGTGGCAGTGTGTGCGTACCAACTAGAATTTCTTGATTCTTAAATGAATCAATTTTATCAATGGCAGCCAGGTAGGACCTGTGAACACGTATGAATTTATTTTTAGGTAACCTCTCCATTAAGATATTTAGGCTTAAATAACTTAAATATTTCTTCTGCACTGTATAAATAGCTACATAATTCGATAGTCCCTCAACATATAAAATATCATCGTAGACTATTTTCTGAATTCTATTATCAGTTTTTATGAAGAAGTATCCATTGTCATCATCATAATAGGCTTCGTTATTTTCCTTCAGGTTTTTTAATTCTTTTACTCTCAGTGAGGCTTCCTGAAATCGTTCAAAAGCTACTGGCTTCAGTAAATAATCGACCACATTCAATTCAAAACCAGTTAAGGCATATTCAGAATAGGCAGAAATAACTATTGCGAAAGGCGCATTTGGTTTTAATTTCTCATAAAACTCAAGCCCATTGATCTTATGAAGTTTAATATCCAGAAACAGTAATTCAACCTGAGAAAGAATTGATTTTTCTATTTTTTCAGGATTGGAATAAGAGCCCAATAGAGTTAAAAAATCAATTTTTCTTACATAATCTTCAACGCCTTGTCTTGCTACAGGTTCATCATCTATAATAATGCACGAGATGGTCATAGTGATATACTTAATTGCGTTTGATAGATCCCTTTTTCGTGGTGAGAAACCAATTTATACCGACCCTTATAAAGTAATTCTAATCTTCGATTTAAATTTTTAAGACCAATACCCTTGCCATTGGTGGCCACCATATCTGCAGTGTTCGTTATAGAACAATTTAATTCTTTGTCGGTGTAATCAACTAAAACATTAATGGCATTTGGTTTATTGATGTGTTGCGAAACATGTTTGAACGAATTCTCCACAAGAGGGAAAAGTAAAAACGGGGCTATAGAGGGATTGCCATTCTTCTTCACTTCAAAATTTATTTCGTAGTCTGGATCATATCTTGTTTTTGAAATCTGGATATAATTATTCAGAAATTCAATTTCCTTATCTAAGGATACAGTTTCACTGTCACATTCATACAACTGGTAGCGAAACATTTTTGAGAAAAGCAGAACACATTTTTTGGCGGCTTCCTTATCCTGGTCGATTTGAAAATAGATTGTATTCAGAATATTAAAGAAGGAATGAGGATTTACCTGGATTTTCAGTAATTCGAGTTCACTCTTAAGTTTTTCTTCATTTAGCCTGGTTATTGTAGATTGATTTTTATAGAAATCATTCACCAATTTGAAAATGGATGATGCACTGGAAAGAAAAAATGCCAGGAGATAACTACCCGCAAGATCCTTAATTTCAAATGAGAAAGGCTGGTAATCTTGTGACGACCTATATGGTTTTAAGATCAGATAATTGAGATAAACCATAATAGTCGTAATGCAACAAAGAATTGCAAAGTATGAAAGCGCAAACTTGAGATATTTTCGTTTGTAAAGGAATTTGGGAATTAATAGATAACTGGTAACAAGGGCGATCGATAAAAAGCAAATAAAATCAACAAGGGTGAAGAAAATGTTTACGGGTAGACTTGGCATTGCGGGCTGATTAAAACCCAACCAAAAAAGATACATGCAAACCCAAAAAATTGAATTGAGAATAGCATGAAGATTTATGCGAGATCTTGACATATGCATATTTACTAAAGTCCATCTTTTATTGCAAATGGTTTGACTATTTAATGATCCTTCAAGATTCTAAACAGCCACAAAACATGATTAAAAGATCAGTTCACGTAAAATTTCATGTGTTTTAGATAAAAGATTACTGGTTAGCCTTTAAGTTTCCAATTTTTGGTGCTCATTAAATCAATACAGATGCTCTCGAAATGTTTCATTCTTCTTGTGCTTCTTTTCTCTTTCCATTTCATAAGAGCGCAATCAAAAGCGGCTAAAGTTGATAAAGTGATGACCACTTATAGTAGTATTGGACAATTCAACGGTTTAATTTTAGTTGCTGAGGAGGGTAAAATTGTATATGAAAAGGCCTTCGGAAAGGCGATTATTGAATGGGGTATCAATAATTCACTCGACACAAAAATGGCAATTGCCTCAATCACCAAGACTTTCACAGCTTTGTTGATAATGCAATTGATCGAACAAGGAAAAGTAAAATTAGACGGTAAGATCTCGGAGTATATTACAGATTATCCAAAGGAAGCCGCAAATAAAATTACGGTAGATCATCTCCTTCGGCATTCTTCAGGATTACAACGCGATATTGCAGACTTTCCATTAAGCGGCAATAAGTTTCCTGACATTGTGGCTAAGATCAATGAAGATTTCTTTTCACTGGAGGAACAAGTTCAGATTATTTCAAAGAGGGAATTGCTCTTTGAACCTGGCACAAGTTATAGCTACAGCAGCGATGGTTATGCCGTGTTGGGATTAATAGTTGAACGAGTTACAGGGTCTACATACGAGGAAGCCCTGAGACGACAAATTCTAGATCCCTTAAATTTAAAATCGTCTGGTTATAAAAACCATTTAGCTGTGGTACCTAATAAAGCCCAGGGATATGCAAAATCTTTTGCTGGAATTTCCAGGGGCAGGCAAATAGGAATAAATCCGGCTGGTGGTATGTATTCAACTATTCATGATCTTTTCAAATGGGAGCAGGCATTGTACACCGAGAAGATAGTTGGTCAAAAGTCAAAAGACATCCTTCTTACTAAAACTCCATATTTGGTAGGATACGGATGGCAGATCAGCACTAACTATTTTAATTCTTCCACAGATAGCATTAAAATGGAAAGATGTACGGGTTCATTGCCTGGATCTAATTCCCTGGTGGTCCGCTTTCCCGAGCATAGGAAGACGATAATCGTATTGGAGAATCTGAAGCAGACTTATTACAAACAATTTGAAATAGTACAGAGCATTGCCTCGATATTATTCAATAAACCATATGAACTTCCGAAGAAGTCGATCGCTGAAGTTCTTCTTGAAGAAATAATTCACAATGGAATTCAGTCTGGTCTTAAATTGATTGAGGAAAATAAAAACACAAAGACATATTATGTAAGTGAGAGCGAGATTAACAGCCTTGGATATTACTTTATGAATAATGTAAATAAGATCGATGACGCAATTGAAATTTTCACGGTGAACACAAAATTATTTCCTGCATCTGCTAATACGTTCGATAGTTTGGCGGAAGCATATATGAATAAGGGAGATAAGAAAAATGCCATTCTATTCTATCAAAAGAGTCTTCAACTGGATCCTGGGAATGAAAATGCGAAGAAGATGATTGAGAAGCTTTCGCAGCAACGGTAATACAGATATAAGCCATTTAATTGATGGTCGCCTGTACAAAAAGTGTTCTTTTATATTATTATTCATCAATTTGTATTGAATCTGAAATGATTCACCCTCATCGAATTGAATATTTTCTTTCATAAGGTTCGATTTGAGTATCTCAAACTCTCTTTTGCGATGCTCTATACGGTCTTGTTCTTGTTCCACAAATTCAATGCGCATTGCAGAACCGTAGTCAACACCAACAATCATGAAAAATGAAATGGAAGAAAGAATGATGACCATTATGTATCCGTCAAGAGCTTTTTTGTTCCCAAGTACAAATACGTAGGTGAGAAAACCTCCGAAAAATGTCAAAAGCGCAGGTATTACGATCCCGATGACGGATGTCAAACTCAAACCTATTAGCAATCCCATAGTCAATCCTAATAAGGAAAACGAATTTGCAATAGCAAAGAGGTATATTAAGATTTTGGAGTTCAAGTTGATATTGATCCTTGCAAGTTTCTTCCTAAGTATATGAACAATAGCAAACACGAACACCCAAAAGACAATGATGAACAAAAACAACCAGTAGTAGTCTGAAAAACTGTGCTTAAACATTTTAACATACTGTTAGATCAAGGCTAAAACCTTGGACAAAGAACGGCATTGATACTAGATAATCGTCTGTTACTTTCCTTGATATATAATACCAAGGTTGCTTCAGACTTACTACCAAAGCGTATTCTTTTAAATTTCAATTTCTCAATATTTTTTTCTTTTGAAAATTTTGTTTGGGCAGTCTTATACCTCTGAGATTTCTCAACGTATAGAGTAGCGGAGCCTTTCCACACATTGTGATTGCCTTTTGCGTAATAGTATAATTTCCCTTGCAATGGTTTTTTATAAACCACCAGAATTTCGAAAGGTTTTACCGTGAACCAACCTTCTGTGTACCAGATACCGTTTTCAATGTAAGCGATTGCTAGAGTGATCTCGCCACCTGTATCATTTTGAATTTTAAGATTTGGATATGATCTTATGCCAAAAAGTCCAAGAAGGAGCACAGTCATAAGGGTCCTCTTATTCATAAAATAGGTTTTTATTTGCAAGAGGAGCGGTGCTGTCGAAGGAGGGGAGCCTTTCTTAAATTTAACGAAAAGAGTCCAATTTTAAGGCTTATTCTTAGAAAATTATAATCCTATTCAAACAAGAAATCTTTTAGCTAAACTTCAAGTTTTTGAAGTTGTATGATGCACAACTGTATACTGGAGAAGCTGTTAGCCAGGTTGATAAGCTTAGTGTGTTGATAGACGGTAGTTTATGCTCCTGAGTGAAGGAAATTTTCGAGTGGCATTTGCGAGATTTTTTTTGGGTTAAGCCAGCAAACAATAGGCTTATTGATAGCTTTTCCTTTCTATTAAGATGAGTGAATGGCTCGCGAAGCGAGACTGGTGAGGTGTAATCTAGATTATTTCAGAGAGTGAGATTCGGTAAGGTTCTATTAGATTATATAAATATTCATATATTTAATATTACAGCAACTTGTAATCCTCTCGAGTAAAACCTTTCCTAAAATAAATTGAAGGTGGATCGTCAAGCAATTTATTTGTATGTAATATCTGCTCTGTTTTTCCTGACGGCTATCTGGTTTTATCTGCGCTGGAATAAATTGAACAAGAAAGAAATTGAGGATTCAACAAATGAGAAAGTTTCGAAAGCTAAGAGCTGGATGCATAGCGCCACTTTGATTAGTGCATCTCTAACATCACTCCCTCTTGCCTTTATTTACAGAGAACAGACATTGGAGCTTGTTAAAGAATACCGCCAGCTTGCAATTGTAACGGGATTGCTTGTCGTATTCAAAGTTTTCAATGACTTTTTTAAGTTTAAGATTCCGGTTGTTTCTAGCATGATTTTGAAAGTAATATTAACGATACTGCTTTTTGCTGTAATCTGGGCAGTTCTCTTAATACTAATTTTTGAACCTGGAACTTTTAGCAAGAAACCTTGATGGATCTTAACTCTTTAAATTTTCATCTATGATTGAGTATATCAGCATGGCTACCTTACTGGCGGTCCTACTATTGTTGAATGCTGTTGAATTCTTTCTCACTAAACAAACTTCAAATTCCACTAGAGGACGAAACCTTATAATCGGCGCAGGTTGGACATTCATAGGGATTCTTCTCACATTGATTATTGGCTTTGCTGCTGACTTTACCGATGAATCACATTTCATTATACCACTTAAAACGAGCCGTTGGTTCATTTGCGTTCCGCTGGGTTTCATAATTAATTGGGGAATTCATTACTGGGTTGGTTCTAAATTACTCTCCAAGGACATCATCGAGACACATTTTGATACATACTATTGTGATAGAATTAAAGAAATACTTGAAGATTCGCCGAGCAACAATTTGTCTGCTGTAGAAATACTAGATAAGTTTTATATTATTGACGTTGATGAATTTTATAAGAAAATTATAATTACTCGAATGAGATTAAATTTCCTTCCAAGCAAGAAAAAGTCTCATAAATTAATGGAAACATTCGCGATGAATACCCCAAGGCTGACCAGGCTTTTAGGCAGAATGGAGGGCAAAGAAATAGGAATAACGTCCGACGGGAGGTATTTTAGAATTCCCGGGCATCGACTTTAATCATCTCAACAAGCCAGCGCACAATAAATTCATATCATCAATTCTCTCTCATTTCGTGCGGACGGTGGCTCGCGGAGCGAGACGGGTGAGGTAAAATGGAACTTCATAATTTTGTGACCACTCCTAATATCATTTAATTTCTATGGCTTTTGATATTATAGTTGATAACAAGGCTGAGAAGAGATCAATATCGCTTTTTATAGATGAGTATGATTTTATTATAATGAGGATTGAAAATGATAGAAGGTTCAATTTACTTCAAGAGGTTTTTAAGGATTATTATGGTGAGAGCGAAATTTTTTTAAATCAACTTGAACCATTGCGTTCTGAAATATTAACTTTTAAGCTGGTATTTTATTCTTCACTTTCGCAAAGTCTCCAAAAATTTATTGATGAATTTTTGAACCTTGCAGATGTTGCAATTTTAGGAAGGTTTACAATTAAGTTCGCAGGGGATTAAGCCAGAGTTATGAAATTTCAAATATTGCTATTTGTTGTATTCGTATGGTTTTCCCCCAATGCTAAATCACAAATTGATATAAATGGTTTGAAGAACTCTCCATGGATACCTAAAAAGGTAAATTGGAAAGATGGAAGTTTCGAGACATTTATTTTTTATAATGATTCAAATTTTGTAAGAATTTCTGCATCTCATGCATTAACTAGGAAAGACTCAATCCGGTTCATGATCGAGGCTGGGTTTATTCTTTATAGTGGTCATTACAAAGTCATTAAAGGAACAAACGAAATTGCTCTCAGATACCGACTTCTTTATCGAATAATTAGAATTACCGGTGAAAAATTACCCAGTGATTATATTGATCAAACAATATTCTTTAAATCGTCTAAAAAAAATGGAGTTAAAAATAGAGAGTGAGTCATTCATTAAGACCAAAAAGCTTATTAATGAAAGTCTTAATGATCTGAGGAATGTGATTGAGGAATTCTTGCCTACGGTTTCGAAATATTGGAATTAGTCAGAAAATAGCAGTTTTGACAACATTATTTTTTTAATGAGCATCAATGCATCATGTGACTAACAAATTCATTTTTTCTCTGGCGTGTGTATTATTGTTTTGGGACTGTAATGAAGAATTAAAGAATGCGAAAACAGTTTTTGAGAAATGGATGTCAATGGTCAATTGGTGGAAAAATTCGGGAATTATCACGAGAAAGACCGAAACTCAAATTTTAGATCTTTTTACTTTTATAATGATTCAGGCGAATTAATTAGGGAAAGAAATTATTTCTTTGAGGATACCAATATTGAATGTATAATTATCGACAGTTCTGATTTTAGTGAGATTTTGTACAAGTATAACACCTCAGGGAAATTGCAGTTTGTAGAAATCTTTGAGCCAAAATATGACGAGAAGGGTAGAGTAATTAAACATTTCTTGTCATACAGAATGAATCATATCTCAGGTAAGGAAGAGAGTTTTCAAGAACCTGATTAGCTCAACTCTCACACGATGTATTTCTCCGTTAGTTTTCCCTCTCCACGAAGTGAGGAAGGTGGCTCGCGGAGCGAGTCGGGTGAGGGGTCAATAATGTATTTGCAATTTGATTCTTTCTAGGAGCTACCCTCTAAGAAAAAACGGGAAAATCAAAAAGCGACCAGTTGCTGGGAAGAGTCTCGAGCAACTCTAATTACGGACTAGGAAAAAGTTCATAATAATTCATCCCAAGGTAGTTAGCCATCTTCTCCAGTGAAACTTTATTCTTATTGGCGGATTGTATATTCACTAATATATACATTCTGGTATCTTTGCCACGGAGGTGTTTGAAAACATCTGGTGAAAACAATGATTGAATTGCATAGATGAAAATATTGAGTCTCGCGTTTTTGTAATCTTGATTATCTGCCGCTATTTTTCTTTTAGCACTAATAGATTTATCCCAGATTCTTGGCTCCGCCAAAAAACAAAAAGAAACATCATTATTTTTTTTCCAATAATCGCGCATCACATGTAAAGCAGTCCCAATTACTCTGAAGGAATCATATTCATTGTAAGTTTTAGAAAAAGCACTTCTGCCTTTTCCTTTGGAATCACAAAACTTTACAGCGGCCAATCCAAATGAAAATAATTCCAGTGTGACCAGATAGGTACGGTGCTTTGCGCGGAATCGATACAGCGCATACATTGGCGGTTCCTTTTCGAATGTAACCTTTGTACCCAAATATGTGCGTGGCTTATAAGGATTATCAAACATCAATCGATGCTAAAAAACGTGTACGCATTATTTCGAGATTGCATCACTTCCTTGCGCGACAATGCTTCAAACACAAAAGTTTTTTCTTCACCCGTCGGAGTCTTACCCTTTAATTCAATCAATCTGTTACTAGTTTTTGCTTTTCTCCCTGCGGCTAAGTGACTTTTATTTTTGATTTTTTGTAACTTTCTTTGTAGTGGCCCCTTTGGCATCGCCTCACTTACCGATTTTGACTTTGAAGCCCTTTTAGCGCTCTTCTTAGGCACACTTTTCTTTGCCGCTTTCTTCGGTGCTGATTTTTTGGCTGCCTTCTTGCCCAGTCTTCTATGTGATTTACCTAACATGTTTGGTAAAAATATGTGATAATGAATAAAATGCCTAAGACGAAGATCAAGTTTAATCATTCTTTTGAGGTTTATTCTTAATCTCCTGAATATCAGATACAAAAACCCTTTACTGGCCCGGTATGCAGCATAGCCTTTGTGCGTTGCGTACTCGTGCCAATTCCTTGTATTTGATTTAGCTTAATTATTTTGCCTGCCGGCTGTCCTACTTTTTTTTTGACAAAAAAGTAGCAAAAAAGTCAAAGCAAAACCTATACCTCCGGAGGTTTTTGCCGGGCCAGCGCGCAATAACGTTTATATAATTTCCCCTCTCCACGAAGTGGAGAGGGTGGCTCGCGAAGCGAGATGGGTGAGCGGTGAATTGGTGTTCAAACCCTTCGACTACACTGAGGATTCGAACTAATTATCTCTCGACTTCGCACGGATGCAATAAACTTCAAAAAAAGAAAGGATTTTCTTGAATAGGCAAAGGCTTGATGTAATAAAGAGGCTTACTTAAACCTTTCTACCCTTCGCTTTCTAGTATTTTAGCTTGTCCTCCACACAAGTAAGCTTGCATCGCGTCCAATCTGAAATCCCGGTGACTTCGTCGCCACGTTATTTGTGCCTGAGACTGGATTACTGCGTGATCCAGATACTCTCGCGAGGGGCTTACTCAAAAACTTTCCACGTTTCGCGTGATTAGGATTTTAAACTGTCCGCTCCCGCAAGCAAGCTTGCATCGCGTCCAATCTAAATCCCGGCGACGAAGTCGCCAAGTTATTTATGCCCGAGACTGGATTAATACTGGCGAAGCATATAATTGAAAATCAATTAAAAAACCATTTTATACTTTTCAAGTAACAAGGAGGTACCAAAATTAAAATTCCCTTGGTAGATAAAAACGATTAAGGGATTTCTTGATTTCAATCTTTCCGTTCCACTCCTCGGGGAGCGCAGATGTTAAACTATCTATGATTTCATCTGAATTTGGGTCTTGAATATAAATTTTCTTGGCGTCTCGCATAGCATGCAAAATTGTTCTGTCAATCTGTCTATTGAAAAATGGAAACGAATAACCAATTACCACAATTGAATATGTATCCTTAAGACTAACAGAAAGCGTTGGCTCTATTTGGCGGAGCGGAGCTTCCCAAGCAAAAGATAATAGTGAATCTATTTCTTTATGGGCGTGTACAATTAGACCATACATTAGAAATAATCGTTTTAAAACTTCTGGACCCGATTCGTTCATGACATCAACGTCGTGCCTCCTCTTACCTTGTTTTGCATTATACAAGCCTGTAGTCCCATTCACTTTAAATACCATGAATCCATCTTCATTTAGGGGTCTTACTCCTGGTGAGCATACATTTAAGAAAGATTGATTTGTAGATAAGAAGTGATTTTTTGAAAACGAAGAGTAGGCTTTTTCAAGTTGATAGTCGTAATTCCACGAAACGATTCTCACATTGTTAGGCAAATTTGCGTAAGATTCATTTAGAATTGCTGCAAAGAATGCATCATATCTGTTTTGTGAAGGGTGTTTTGATTGTTCATAGATAAAAAAAATGGTGATTAATGCTTTCAATTTTAGATACTGCATTTTGTCGGTTAGATATAACATTTTGGCAAATGTGTCAATAGTATCGTGCCTATGAATATCGGTTAACAGATTTGCATACCCTGCCAATATTTCATCCTTTAGTATGGACTCATACAATGTTTCATTTTGAGAAATTGCAAAGGATTCAGCATCGACTTCTGTTTCTTGCAATACCTGGACAAACGAAATTATTCTGGCTGGAATTTCGCTCACAATTGGTAACGTTGGATAACTTGCACCAGCTCCTAAATAATAGCATACTTTTTTCATTGTATATGAAAATTAGAAAAAACCTCTATATAGAACAACCCCAAAAGTTTTCGATAAGAGTCGTAGGGATGTCAATAATCGTTACCCCTCTTGATAATAGTAAATGCCAGTTTATCGAATTGAGGTACCTGAACATATGCCTATAATGTTGACAGTAGATGATCAAGGATCCTGAATACACTGATGGGCTGAAGACAAAGATCTGGTTGATGCCATTGGCTACAAGGTTGAGGAACACGAACCTTAAATTGAACCCATGCAGTAATATTTCATGACAGCATCCACAATCGGGATGCACCATTTCTCCGGAGTAAAAGAATCTCCAATAACTGATGTTGATAAGCCTGGGACCATTACAACCGTTTGGCTGAACGCCGATTGTCAACCCTATTCGACTTCGATTGTGTAATTATCAGCAAGCATTCGATTCTTCCTTTCTGCTTCCGGAAAGCGCAGCCTTATTCCTTCTAATGTATCGATGGCTGAAAGAAATCTTCCAAAAGTTAAATAATAGATACTGGCAGAAAAAGGTTCAGATCATTAGCTAAGCAACGTTTGGGCCAAATCATCTAAATTATTGTAAGCGCCTTTCAATCCAGCCTTTATGATTTCCTTTCTTCCCACATCCCAAACCTCTTGTAGAAACTTGATGCCCCTCTTGTGTGAGAGTGCGATTATTTTGCTAAGCCATTTTATAGTTCTTCTTTTACTTATTCTGGGTAGGCTATCTTTTAAGGATGCTATTTCAGCCAAAACAGCTTTGGCTCCAGGATCTTCAAGACCATCCAGCTTTGCCTCAACAAATTCTAAGTATCTATAAAAGAACAGTTGTCGCGGAATATCATAAACAGTCACATCTGCATCTTCGTCAAGGATATCTAACTCGAATTCATGGAAAATTTTAGTCTCTTGTTGTTTTAGAAATTCATCTTCTGGCAATAGAACCATATCGTCATATTGCTTAATTCGGGTTAACCAGATGCCTAAATTGCTCCTAACACTTTCCAAAACCCAAATCGCCGAATCTGGTTTTGTTTCAACACTAGAGCCAGGAGCATATGAAACCTGAAATAATACGTTTTTTCGGTTGTCAAATTGAGGATCAAATACTCTAAAGTAAAATCGCGATGTCCTATCCCTGACCTCGATAGTTTCCCCATCATCAATGGTTTTGTGAATATGATTTTCGTTAGAATTAACAATTCCTCGAATTTCGATTAGGAGATTGCGCCAATTCGTTAAAATTACTAATGGGTATTTTCGAACGTCCATGCTGTTAAAAATACAATGAATTGCTTAGGACAATACACTTGGAATGAAATAAAAAAAGGTAGGAATTAACTTGCCCGTGTTTAGAATGATCCTAACTCCGGCGGGTCATAAAATCTAGGTTGTAATTGGAAAAGTATTTTGTCATTCTAATTCTCGCAATGATCGATTAATTGAACTTACAAATGCTTCCAAATAAAAACCCTCAGCTTTCGCTGAGGGCATTTGTGCCCGAGACTGGATTACTTCGTGATCCAGATACTCTCACGAGGGGTTTACTCAAAAACTTTCCACGCTTCGCGTGCTTGGTATTTTAAATTGTCCGCCAACGCAAGCAAGCTTGCATCGCGACCAATCTAAAATCCCGGCGACGAAGTCGCCAAGTTATTTGTGCCCGAGACTGGATTACTTCGTGATCCAGATACTCTCACGAGGGGCTTACTCAAAAGCCCTCGCCGCTTGCGCGGCTACTGGTTTTTATTTTCCGCAATTTAAAAGCAAGCTTTCAATTGCTTCCAAATAAAAACCCTCAGCTATCGCTGAGGGCATTTGTGCCCGAGACTGGATTCGAACCAGCACGCCGTTTCCAGCGCTACCACCTCAAAGTAGTGCGTCTACCAATTTCGCCACCCGGGCATTTGAGGACCGCAAAAATAAGTCTTCCAAGAAGAAAAATCACCTCGATGTTTGTTGCTTTTTCAAAAGAATTCTAAAAGTTGTCCCCCTGCCCGGTTCGGATTGTTTTACAAATAATTTCCCATTATGGAATTGTTCGATAATCCTCTTGGAGAGACTCAAACCCAATCCCCAACCTCGTTTCTTGGTGGTGAACCCAGGCTTGAAGACCTTGGACATATTCTGCCTCGAAATTCCTTTTCCCGTGTCAGTTACATCAATTATAACCTCGTCCTTTTCTTCCACTAGTTTAACGGTAATATTTCCCTTGCCTTCCATCGCATCTAACGCATTTTTTAATAAGTTCTCCACTACCCAGTCAAATAAGGGTGGTGAAATGCGGAAGCGCACTTCTTTATTTTGAGGCGCATCGAACTTAAATTGAACTTTTCCTCCGGCTCTCTTTTTCATGTAATCGATCATGCTTGTAATTTGTTCAGCAAGCTCTTTCTCTTCAAGATTAGGCGCACTACCGATCTTGCTGAATCGGTCCGACACAAGTTTCAATCTATTCACATCCTTTTCCATCTCCGCCACATTGGTATCATTTGGCGAATTCTCCTTCATCATTTCTACCCAACCTTCCAATGAGGTCAGTGGTGTTCCAAGCTGGTGTGCAGTTTCTTTGGCCATTCCAGCCCATAGTTGATTCTGCGTCGACCGGAAACTTGTATTTAATGCGGTGATTGTAATAACTATGAAAAGAGTAATGATCAGCAATTGCACCAATGGATAATACCTCACCTGATCAAGAAGTGTCGTATGACCGTAATAGTATTTATTGGCTATGTATGGATTTTCGCTTAAGACAATGATCAAAGGGTCATTTTCTGACCTGAATTCATTCAATTTTTCATTTAGGAAATTCGGATCCTTGTTTGCAACAGAGGTGTCAAGGTTAATGAAACTAATGATGCTGTCTTTCTCGTTCGTTTCTATGATGGGAATCGATCGTTGCTCGTTTCTGATGAGATTTGGAAGAGTAAGGTCAATATTAGGATTATTGAGGACTGCCTTACTGGCTTCAACCCAAAGCTCGACTTTGTCTCTTTCTTCCCTGGCGATTTTTCTTGCCAGGAATTGAGAATAGAAAATAGTTCCAGTTACAATCGCGATCGCAATGATGGCAAGGCCTGTTCTCCAATTGAACCAGGGTTGTATCATCTGCCGAATTTAAGCATTGATTAGAACGCTTCACTTATTTTTGGAAATTGTTGCCAAATAGCCAGAGTGAACCCTAGAGTATCTATTGTCATACTGAATTGGAATGGACGGAAGTACCTTGAGAAATTTCTTCCTTCAATTGTGGCGTCTACCTATCCAAACCTTGAAATTATTATAGCAGATAATGCATCCACAGATGATTCAATTGAATTCGTCAGAGAAAGCTTTCCCGGAATAAGGATCATAATTCTGTCCAAAAACTTTGGTTATGCAAAGGGATACAATGAAGCTCTGAAAGAAATAGAGTCAGATTATTGTGTTTTGCTGAACTCTGATGTTGAGGTTGAAAAAGATTGGATACAGCCTATCATTGAATTGATGGAGGCTGACAAAGAAATTGGGGTTTGCCAGCCGAAAATCCTGATGTACGATGATAAAACCAGATTTGAATATGCTGGTGCAGCCGGCGGTTGGCTGGACAAACTCGGATATCCATTTGCCAGGGGAAGAATTTTTGATGTTTGTGAAGAAGATCTTGGGCAATATAATACTGTTGAACCTATCTTCTGGGCGAGCGGAGCAGCTATGTTCGTTCGGACAAAGGTGTTTGAGGAGTTGCATGGATTAGATGAATATTTCTTCGCACACCAGGAAGAAATTGATTTCTGCTGGCGGGTACAATTGGCCGGGTATAAAATAATGGTGTGTCCGCAATCTGTGGTATATCATGTTGGAGGCGGAACTCTTCCAAAGGGAGATGAAAGAAAGGTATTTCTAAACTTCAGGAATAACCTGATCATGCTTGGGAAAAACTTGCCTGTTTCGCAAAGCATATGGAAGATCCCTTTTCGATTCATGCTTGATGCCATTTCGGGGTTTAAGTCTCTATTTGATGGACAGGGAATTTACTTTCTGGCCATTATTGAATCCCAATTGGGATTTATTCGCTGGTTCTTTTCAAAAAAAGATAAGAGATATACCCTTTCAGTCAAAAGGCCAGTCAAAGCTGGTTGGTTCACAGGAAGCGTAGTATGGCAACATTTCATCAAAGGGAAGAAGAGGTTTTCTGAAATTGTCCAAATCAAAAAATAGTTGCTATCGATTCTAACATTATTTTTGCATCGCAATCAATTTTATGGAAGAAACAGCAAAGAACATACACGAGCGGGAATATCTCGAAGAACTGAAGAAGAATCAGGAAAGAGATTTTGGCCGTAATTGGGTGAACTCATCAGTGTTTCTTTTCTATTTACAGGTATTCTGCGTTGTAGCTTTTCTGATCGGCGGCTGCTATAGCCTATATAATCAGCGATATAAAGGCAAACCAGAGGTAGCCGTGCCGGCAAACACCCTCTATACTCCTCAGTATAAGTAAGTTCAATTTATTTTGCCGGAAGCAAACAATTGCTATTTTTGCAATCCTTGAAAACCGATGATTTCGGGTTTCGAGTTTCGGGTTCAGAGTTATTTTACATTTTTCATTTTCAATTCCAACTTCCGAACTTAGTCTCGGTTGTAAGGAGGTGTTAAAAGAAATAGTTCTTTTTATATGGATTACAAATAGGCGGAAGTAGCTCAGTTGGCCGTAGTAAAATCGTCCCGATGTATCGGGACAGATTTTCAAGGTCCCGACAACGCAGTTAGTCGGGATAGAGCATGAAGAGAGACAAGTTCTTTTTTATATGGATTACAAATAGGCGGAAGTAGCTCAGTTGGCCGTAGTAAAATCGTCCCGATGTATCGGGACAGATTTTCAAGGTCCCGACAACGCAGTTAGTCGGGATAGAGCATGAAGAGAGACAAGTTCTTTTTTATATGGATTACAAATAGGCGGAAGTAGCTCAGTTGGTAGAGCGCAACCTTGCCAAGGTTGAGGTCGCGGGTTCGAGCCTCGTCTTCCGCTCAAGTTCCATCCCGAGTTAAGTTCGAGATGGAATTTTTTGTTTGTATTGGTTGCCCCGGTGGTGGAATTGGTAGACACGTCCCGACTAAAGTCGGGATGACCCGAAGGGTGAAGTAATTTAATAGTTCTTATTTATTTGAGGTTGCCCCGGTGGTGGAATTGGTAGACACGCAGGACTTAAAATCCTGTCCGCCGAAACGCGGGTAACGGTTCAACTCCGTTCCGGGGCACAAAGAAGTTAATGACTCAGTGTTGAATATGTTTTATTGCTACATTCTTTTCTCAATGAAGCATGACCGATATTATATTGGCCATTGCCAGGATCTTGAGGCTAGATTGCAGAGGCATAATAATCGAATGGTTCAATCAACCAGAAATTTTGTACCCTGGACAGTTGTGTATTATGAAACTTTTCCATCTCAGATTGAAGCTAATCGACGGGAATTGTCGCTGAAAAAGAAAAAGAGCAGGAAGTATATTGAGTGGCTGTTTGAAAACGGAGATGGGAAACACGTCCCGATTAAATCGGGATGACCCGCATGGTCGTAACGGTTCAACCCCGTTCCGGGGCACATTAGCAATTTTGTTGTAGGTGTTTTTGTTTATTGATTTAATCTTGATCCCTAATTAAAATTTATACATGTCAAGTATCGATATTTCCATACCCCACCAATTGCCTGAGGAAGAGGCATTAGGAAGAATCAAGACCCTTTTGCGAAATACAGTTCAACAACAGGGAGATAAAATCACCAATTTACAAGAGCACTGGGATGGAAAAACAGGAACATTCAGCTTCACCGCTATGGGATATGATATAGCCGGTACACTTACAGTTCTACCCGACAAAATAGACCTTCACGCTAAAGTTCCTTTCGCCGTTTCACTTTTCAAGGGCACAATTTCAAAGATGATCCGTGATAGGGCAGATGAACTGCTTTCTTAATTTGAAAATTTGAAAATTTGATAATTTGAAAATTTGAAAATGGTCTGGAAGGGGCAGAGGGCAGTCGAACCTAAACCAATTACTAATTACAAATTTCGATTCCAATGACCTATTCAACGAATCAACTAATTAACTATCCAACAGTCAACATCATAATCCGCTAGTTACTATTTCCAAATTCCGAATTCCTAATTCCGACTTCGGCCTTCCTTCTTCCCTCATTTGTTTGTAGCTTTCCGCCCCATGCAACTAGTTAGGAATTATCTAAGCCTGATTAAATTCTCACACACCATTTTTGCAATGCCCTTCGCAATGATCGGCTTTTGCCTCGGACTGAAATATATTTTCCTGGCACCATCAATCGGCGATGATATCCCATTTGAAAGTATGATCTCCGCTTTATTGCCCAATCATTCAATTTCCATTACTGGAAGTACCATCATCATTCCCTGGCAATTGATAGCATTGAAACTAGCCTTCATTATTCTCTCGATGGTTTTTGCACGGACAGCAGCCATGGCCTTCAACAGGTTTCTCGATCGCGATATCGATGCAAAAAATCCACGCACAGCCGTACGCGAAATTCCTTCTGGTTTGATTACTGCAAAAAATGCTTTGTGGTTCTCAATAATTGCCAGTTTGCTGTTTGTTCTTTGCTGTTCATTCATCAACCTGCTTTGTTTTTATCTTTCTCCAATTGCACTTTTCATTATACTCGGTTATAGCTATACCAAAAGGTTCACGCCCTTGTGTCATCTGATACTCGGACTGGGCTTGTCACTCGCACCAATCGGCGCATACCTAGCCGTCACCGGAGAATTTCACCTTGTCCCCGTATTGTTTTCGCTGACCGTATTATTCTGGGTGAGCGGATTTGACATAATTTATGCGCTCCAGGATGAAGAATTCGATAGAGAAAATAAACTTTACTCAATTCCTGCATCCTTCGGCAAGAAAAAGGCCCTCCGAATATCAGAACTCCTGCATTTGTTGAGCTCAACCTTTATCATCATTGCAGGATTTATAGGAAAATTCGGTGGATGGTATTGGATAGGAGTGGGGGTGTTTCTCACCATGCTGATTTATCAGCATACCCTGGTAAAACCACATGATCTGAGAAAAGTGAACCTTGCATTCATGACGGCAAATGGAGTGGCGAGTATTGTGTTTGCAGTCTTCGTTATTCTGGATCTTTTCTTATAATTATTTTAACCGAAAAGGCCCTAGGGCGCAAAGTATCGCAAAGAAATTAATTTTTAATGTCGCGTATCATTTGCATAGACTATGGCCTCAAACGAACCGGCCTTGCTGTAACCGATCCTCTTAAGATCATTGCAACTGCATTGACCACTATAGAATCTCCAAAATTGATCGCATTTCTGAAGGAATATATCAGTAAAGAAGCTGTTGAACTTATTCTCATCGGTGAACCCAAAAATTGGGATGAATCTGATACACATGCTACACCACTCGTGAAAAAAGCCATAGAAAAACTTAAGAAAGAATTTCCCTCAATACCGATTCAAACAGTTGATGAACGATACACCTCCAAATTGGCTCGCCAAAGCATGCTTGAAATGGGTCTTAAGAAAAAACAACGCCGGGATAAAGGCCTTGTTGACCAGATCGCTGCAACCATGATGTTGCAGGAATGGCTCAGAGGAAACAGTTAGCATTTTACCAACATCAGCTTGATATAATTTCGTTTAATTTCGCGGCAATTCGTGAAACTATGATTTTACCAATTGTTGGCTATGGCGCCGGGATATTAAGGACTGTTTGTAAGGATATCGATAAAGATTATCCGCAACTGGATAAACTGTTGGAGGATATGTGGGAAACCATGTATTACAGCAATGGCGTTGGTCTTGCTGCACCTCAAATTAACAAAGACATTCGCCTTTTTGTCATAGATAGCCACCAAATCTTTGAGAACCTTGATGAGGATGAGAAAGGAAAATATCCTGATGCCCCAGGTATGAAGCAGGTCTTCATCAATGCTCACATAACAAAATTGAATGGTGAAGAATGGGCTTATAATGAAGGTTGCTTAAGCATCCCGAAGATCAGAGAAGACATATTCCGCAATGAAGAAGTCACTATCAAATTCCTTGATGAACATTTCCAGCCTCATGAGAATACTTATAATGGAGTAACCGCGAGGGTTATCCTTCATGAATATGATCACATTCAAGGCAAGCTTTTCATTGATTACCTCAAGCCACTTAAGAAAAAATTATTAAGAGGTAAGTTGGATGATATTTCAAAAGGCAAAATAAAAGTGGATTACAAAATGATTTTTACAAAATAGGTCTTCGATAGCATTTGAAATTATGGGGAACAAGAGGAAGTTGAAACCGCAGGGAATATTATTGATCATTTCAATTATTTTTTGGATGCCGCTTGCTGCACAGCAGGACTCCACTATCAGCATCAACAAAAAAATAATTACTCTCAAAGAAGTAGTGGTAAGAAGTAATCTGAACGTGCCATCATTCATTGAGAGGATCAAAAATGACACGAGCTTCTACAAGGCATTTAAGAATCTGAAAGTCCTTGGTTACACTGCATTGAATGATATTAGAATGCAGGATAAGAAAGGGAACCAAAAAGCCTCTCTTCAGAGTAAAACAATTCAATCAGTAGGGCGTGGATGCAGATGGATGAGCAACCATGATGAAAAAGTAACTGGTGATATCCGCGACAAGTCAGGCAACTGGAGTTACTACACCATGCAATTGTATTCAGGTTTGTTCTGGGTGCATGATACTCTATGTGGAGAAAACAATATAGTTGGAGATCCAAATTTCACACTTAAGGATAAGTCGGGAACAGCTAAGCATAGAGAACAATTGAAAATGCTCTTTTTCAATCCTGGAAAAAGAATTCCTGGAATTCCATTCATGGGCGATAAGACGGCCATCTTTGATGATCATATGGCCGAGTACTATGATTACATCATCGATATGGAACAATTGAATGGAGAATGGTGTTATGTATTCACAGTGAAGGCAAGAGATGATTTGAAATCAGGGCAGAAAGACAAGATCGTTATAAATAATATGACCACCTGGTTTAATCAACGTTCAATGGATATTATGCTGCGCAAATACGATCTGAGTTATAATGCCGGTGTATATGATTTCAATGTTCAGATTGAAACTGAGCTTATTCGCTTTGGAGAATACCTGGTTCCAAAAGTTCTGCGATATACGGGAGAATGGGATGTGGTCTTTAAAAAAAGAGAGCAGGGGATTTTTACTACAACGTTATTTGATTTTAATAAGTAAGGCTTAACCGCCAAGACGCGATGACGCCAGGGTTCGCAAGGATTCTAAGGGAAACTTTGCATCCTGGCGACTTTGCGGTTAAACTTTTATCCAGTTTTCTTGACCTCGTAAACAGGACTAAAAAGATAAACCTGTTTTGTTTCGATATCAATACACTGGTATCTTTTCCTCAGCTTTTTTCCACGCTTGAAAATTCTTCCATCATCCAATGCAAAATGATTTCCTTCAGGGATCTGTTCTACCATCACAACGTCTTCTTTCTTCTTATCATACCTGTTGAGAATTCGTGTCAGCACATCATCTGCACAACTGGAGGCCGGAAGATTGTTTATCGAACTTGATATTGCCTGTTTGATATCATCCGGGAAAAAATTTCCTTGCAAAAAGTCCTTAAGAAGAAATGCATAAACCTGCTTCCATTCCCTGCCATGTGATTGCACTCTGTTTCCATATTGTTGAAAAGTGAGCAGGTGGGCAAGCTCGTGAATGAGGGTTATCAGGAATGAAAATTTATTAAGATTACCATTGACACTTATCCTGTGATTTCTCTCTCTGGTTGCGTGCCGGTAATCTCCAAGGATGCTCTTTCTTTCGCGGGTAATAGTAAGATGTACTTTGTAGTGATGCAGATATTGCATCACTAACTGACCGGTATTTGCCGGGAGATAATTCTGCAAATATTCAAGTGGGGCTTCCTGTCTGGGCATTTTTCTGTTCCTTACTCATTCGAAGCAATATGCTTACCTCAACAAAGGAATATAGGAAGTATAAAAACATACACCCGAACAGTGCTGGCTTATTCACTTCCTTTCCAAAACTGGCAATATAAATGAAGGCAGCAATGAGACATATGATCATCTTCAGGAACATTCCGCTATAGATATATTTAAGAAATGCCTGCGCTTTGTTGTTTCGCAATGATTTTAAATAGAGAAAAAAGGAGAGGAGTGTAGCCGCTGCCAAAATTGTATTTCCAATGATCAGCACGTCCGCATCTGCATTATATTTTTCAAGCCAGTTTCTTCCGGTGAGAAAAAGCGCATTAAAAGCGATGTAGATCAGAATTATAGCTACGTACGGCCTGGGTTTCCTGTTACTTGTTGTCATTCTTTCTGGAAGTATCCCTGATCATTTTAGTTATAAGTCCGATCAGGACCAGCAAAGGTAACACCAGCACTAATATGGGAAATGAGAAATGAAATTTTTGATCAAGCTTTAGACCAATAAAAACTGCCAGGCCAAGCGAAACAAGGATTTGAGCGCCCAACCCGGCATATTGTAAAAGAAATCGTCTGCTTTTATCTGGCTGCTGCCTTTGCATATTCTTCTTCCTGTTCGGTCATGGAGATCACATTTCCTCCACTTGTTCCGCTTTGAACAACCTGCATATGACATTGACCATTGAAAGCTGCTGAAGGTTCAACCTGTAATTTGGCCGAACTGATATTGCCGCTCACAATGCTTCCATTCTTTAATTGTAAAAGATCCTTCACCTTGATGGAGCCTGTAACCTTGCCCATGATATCGGCCTGCTGACCCGTTACATCGCCTTCTACAACACCATTTGCTCCAATAATGACCTTTGCAGATCCGATGATGTTGCCTAACAGCGTACCGTCAATCCGAAGATCTCCGTTGCTGGTTATATCGCCTTTTAAGGTTGTTCCTGCACCGATCATGCTGGCGCTTGCCTGAATGTTTTCAGCGGAGTTTTCTGATTTGGATTTTGCGTTAAACATAGAGATTGGTTTTTTATTAATCATTGATAGGTTCTGGATTTGGAACATTGATCCCGGTGGTGTCTAGCTTCACAGTGCTTCCTCCCTGTAACACCGACTTCAGACTATTCATATACTGGTCCTTCTGTTCCATTGCCTTTTCTAACGAGTCAGTCTTGATCTTCAGATCCCTCAATTCCTTGGTTGAATTCACATCTCCATACCCCGGTATATAAAGCTTCAAAGGGGTGAAGACGATCAAAGCCACTGTTAGTCCGGTCAACAACACAAAAATGGTACTCAAAAACACATAAACACTTAACCGTGAAAGCTTAAAGGTGACAACTTCCTCATAAGTGTCATCATTCATTACCACTAGTCGGTACCGATTTCTTAATCTTTTGAGCGTGGAATTGGCATCAAATTTTGCCATGTTTTCTGTTTCCAGCTAAAGATAGGAACTTAATTACTCGAATTTGGGCGATATCCATAGCTAAAAGTCCGAAAGCTACTCTGGCTGGCATTTGATTAATTCCCACTAATTCGGGTAATCTTTTCTAACCAATTAGAGTAATCTGTGATCATAATTCGGGTAATCTTTCCTCTAACGCATTTATTGCACGTTTTTGGCTGTTTGTTTAAAATATTTTTCCCGATTTTTAGTTAATAGCCTTTAGTTTGCGGCCGATGATTTTTTCCACAAAAAGACTGTTTCTACTGGTTTTTCTGCTGAACCTGCTTGCTCCCTTTGCATTCAGCCAGGAAGCATTAAAAGTTGATGTGGATAAACCTGAAAAATTCGAGAATAAGAAGCTGGGGTACGAGAAGACTGATGAAAAGAAATTCACCCTCCCAAGGCGCTTCATTCAAAATACTACCACACATTACAATTATTTCTTCAACGCCAACGCAAAGTTAGAAGCTGTTCTGGAACGCACCAAGGCAGGACACCAGGATAATTACGAACTCTTGCTCCCTTTCTACAATTTCTCTTTGGAAAAAACTGCCGTGGAAAAGCAGGAATTGGATTCGGTTATCTACAAGGTAACAGTCGGAATTCTGATCCATGATTTGAGAAATAGCTGGCTGGACGATATGTATATGTTGATGGGGAAGGCTTACTATTACCGGAATGAACTCGATTCCGCCTGGCAAACCTTTCAATACATCAACTATGCATTCTCACCTAAAGAATCTGATGGTTATGATCTGCTGATAGGCAGTAATGCAAATGAAGGAGGAAATGCATTTTCTATTTCTACAAAGGAAAAGCGCAACCTGGTAAAGAAAGTATTTACGGAACCCCCTGGTAGGAATGAAAGTTTCATCTGGCAGATCCGGACCTATCTGCAGAGAAGTGAATATGCTGAAGCTGCAGGACTGATCGAAACACTGAAGAACGATCCAAATTTCCCATCACGATTACAGACCGATCTTCGGGAAGTCCAGGCCTTCTGGTTTTATAGACAAAATATTTACGATAGTGCCGCTAAATACCTCGAACTGGCATTGCCAAATGCGGTAACAAAAAATGAGGAGGCAAGGTGGGAATACCTGATCGCACAACTCTATGAACGATCAAATGAGCCGGCAAATGCTGAAAAATTCTATGCAAGGGCAATCAAACACACATATGATCCCGTACTTGAGGTCTTTGCAAGACTAAATTCCCTTCGTCAAAATGAAGAAGGTGAAGAAAACAAGGTTCAACGAAATATTGATGAACTTTTGAAAATGGCCAAACGGGACAAATATTTCAATTACCGGGATCTGATTTATTATACTGCGGCACAAATGGAATTGGATAGAAAGAATATTCCTGCTGCAAATGCATTGCTGTTGAGAAGTATCAGGTACAATTCAGGAAATGAACAACAAAGAAATCGGTCCTTTTTACAACTTGCCGAAATTGCTTTTGCAAATAAGAATTACCAGGTTGCAAAGAATTATTACGACAGTATAAATGTTACTGAAACACTGGTACCTGACCTGGCGGCATTTAATGAAAGGAAGAATGCGTTAGGAAAAATTGTAATTCCACTGGGAATACTTTATCGTCAGGATAGCCTGCAGAGAATTGCAGCAATGCCGGAGAAAGAACGTGAAGCATTTGTCAGGAAAATGGTAAGGCAACTGAGAAGGTCGCAGGGACTGAAAGAGGATGAAGTTGCGGGTTCTCCAGTAAGTTTTAATAATAACAATGCTCCGGTTGTGGATCTTTTCAATAATGCCGATAAAGGAGTTTGGTACTTTGACAATCCTTCAATTAAGGCGAGGGGATTCACAGAATTCAGGGCCAAATGGGGAGAACGACCAAATGTTGACAATTGGAGAAGGATAGCTGCTGTCAGGTCATTTGCCCAGTCCCAACAGGTGGATAACAGGATAGGAGATGTTCCTCCTTTTGCTTCAGGTAGTACTGAGATCACATATGATGCACTGAGTGGAAAACTGCCTTTGACTGAAGACCTGCTGAGAGTTTCGAATGATTCTATTCAGAATGCACTCATGCAATTGGGAACAATCTATCAACAGAATCTTGAAGAGTATAAGTTGGCAATTGATCAATATGAGAAATTGCTCGACAAATACCCAGATACACAACTCAAACAGGACGCCTGGTTCAATCTGTATTATTCATACTGGAAACTTAATGATCAGGCAAAAGCCGCATATTATAAAGGATTGCTTCAGCAAAAATTTCCTGCAGGAAAATATGTAAAAGCTCTTGATCCAAATGCTGCAGCTAAATCGCCCGACAGCCTTCTGAAAATTGAAGCGACCAAGGCCTACCAAAGCATATATAACAATTTTATCGAAGGAAATTTTGATTCTGCGATTGCTGCAAAGAAACAGGCTGATGCCATGTTCGGCAAGAACTTCTGGAATCCGCAACTTTCGTATATCGAAGCTGTTTATTATATCAAACAGAGGAATGACAGTACGGCCAAGATGTTATTGTCTGATATCATTTATCGATTCAATAATACTCCCCTTGCTCCAAAGGCTCAAAACCTGCTCAGCGTGCTGAACCGGAGACAAGAAATTGAAACATATCTAACCAATCTCAATGTGGAAAGAGCCAGGGAAGATTCGATCAGTGGTGTAGTTGATAATCCATTAATTGTCCAGAAGCCCGACGTGACTGGCGTGCAGCCAGTGATCAGAGACACAGTTATTAAGGCACCTCCAGTGAAAAAGGATACTCTTCAGAAAATTAATCCAATCATTACCCCTCCTTCCACCTCATATAGCTTTAATCCGCAATCTCCACAGCTAGTGATGATCGTATTGGATAAGGTTGACCCGGTTTATGTTTCTGAAACCCGAAATGCCTTCAATAGATACAATCGCGAGAAATATTACAATAAGGTTATTGAGATCGTAAATGTTCCTCTTGATGACAATCTGAAGCTGGTTATATTGAATAATTTTGATAACGCAGATGCTGCCATCGATTATGTAGAAAAGGTAAAGAAGGTGGCTCCTACTGAGATTGTGCCCTGGCTTCCTGCTGGAAAGTATTCATTCCTGATTATTAGTGCTGCAAACCTGGAAATGTTAAAGGCTTCAAAAGATATTGAGGTCTATAAAAGAGCTTTGAACTCAGCTTTCCCCGGAAGATTCTAGAATTCTAATAATTTTTTGAAGGAGAAGTAAGCCAGGACTGAATTTCCTGATTTCCCGGGTTTTTGGCACCTTGGTATTTTTACGCAGACTAAATTGATGATAAATCTCTCAAATTATTATTTAACGTTCCCGCATTTTGAACCCTGATCCATTATTCTATTTTTGAGTATAATATTTGCACTGTAAAGGATAGCCTACTTTCAATCCACATATATGTCAAAACCCGTTCGCATTTTCTGGAGGATCTTTTTCGTAGGATTCGGCGGCTTCGTTCTGCTATTGCTTGCGATCAATTTTGGTCTGTTCGGCAAAATGCCTTCCCTGGCTCAATTGGAAAATCCTGCGATCACGCTTGCTACAGAAGTGTATGCCGATGACGGTACACTGATGGGAAAATATTATCGAGAAAGAGGTAATCGTTCCAATGTGGATTACAAGGATATTTCAATACATGCTATCAACGCCTTGGTAGCAACCGAAGATGAACGATTCTACAAGCACTCAGGAATTGACGGAAAGAGCCTGGCACGGGCTGTAATCTTCATGGGAAGAGATGGAGGTGCCAGTACAATCACACAACAGCTGGCAAAAAATATGCTTGACCAGGGATCCAAAAATTTCGTTACCCGTGTCATCGAAAAAATGAAGGAATGGATCATTGCAGTGAAACTCGAAAGGAATTTTACCAAAGAAGAAATACTTGCACTTTACCTGAATACAGTTCCTTTTGGAGACAATATTTATGGCATACGTAATGCCTCAAGAACTTTCTTTCAAAAAGAGCCAGACCTTTTAAGACCCGAAGAAGCTGCCGTGTTGATAGGGATGTTGAAAGGAAATACACTTTATAATCCCAAGAGAAATCCCAAAGCATCCATGGACCGCCGGAATACGGTGATTGACCAGATGGTGCGTAATAATTTCGTTATTCCTTCAGAGGCTGCAAAGCTTAAAGCGCAACCAATCAGGTTGAATTACCGCAAGCTTGATGAGAACAATGGTCTCGCACCATATTTCAGAGATGTGATAAGAGAGGATCTGAAGAAATGGTGTAAAGAACATTCTAATGCAGACGGTGAACCTTATGATATGTATTCCGATGGCTTGAGAGTATTTACAACAATCAACCCGAGAATGCAACTCTATGCTGAGGAATCAGTAGCCAAGAATTTACCGGTTCTGCAAAAGACACTTAATCAGCAATACAATATCAAGAATAAAACAGTTTGGAAGGGGCATGAAAATGTTCTTGAGAACCAAATGAAGAATAGTGATCGCTGGAAGAGCATGAAGGCTGATGGTTTTTCAGACGAGGAGATCAGAAAATCATTCCAGATCAAAGTACCAATGAAAATATTTGCCTGGAATGAAAGAAGGGAACGGGATACTGTTATGAGCCCTATGGATTCCATCAAGTATCATCGCCTGATGCTGCAAACAGCATTTATGGTGATGGATCCACAGAGTGGACACGTAAAAGCATGGGTTGGTGGGATCGATTTTAAGAATTATAAGTTCGATCACGTTAACCTGAATACTAAACGCCAGGTTGGATCATCTATCAAGCCTTTTTTATACGCTGAAGCAATTGAGGAAGCAGGATTCACTCCGCAAACTCCGGTTGAAAACCTTGCTCAGTATTTTCCTGGCAGCGGAATGGTTCCGGCTAAGGGTATTTGCAAAGGAAATGGCGCGACAGTTTCTATGGCAAGTGCGTTAACGTATTCACTGAACTGCGCTTCTGCTTATATCATCAAACAGGTAGGACCACAACGATTCGCGGATTTTTTGAAACAGATCAATATTCCAACTAAAGTAGAACCATATCCTTCCATTGCATTGGGTGCTTGTGATCTTTCGTTGTTCGAAATGCTTTGGGGCTACAGCATATTTCCATCAGGAGGATTTAGCACAAAACCACTTTATATAACAAGGATCGAGGATAAGAATGGAAACGTATTGGCAAGATTCGATGTAGAAAGAAAAGAAGTTCTGAATGAAGTCACAGCTTATACAATGGTGAAGATGATGCAGGGACCGGTTGATTACGGAACTGCAGCCGGACTTCGTGCAAGATTGGGAGTTGCAGAAATGGGAGGAAAGACAGGAACCACAAATGATAATGCAGATGCATGGTTCTTTGGATATACGCCTCAATTACTTGCTGGTGTTTGGGTTGGTTGCGATGATCGCTTTATTAGGATCGAAAGCGGACTTGGTTACGGTGGTACAGCCGCAAGGCCTATCTGGGAATATTTCTTCCAAAAGGTCTTGGGTGATAAAACACTCGGTCTTGACAAGCAGGCAATGTTTGTTCAACCTGAGAGCATCAAATCTGAAATGATGTATGATTACATGAACATCATTGATAAGGTTCCTCCTCCGGGCGCTGAAGGTGAAGATGTAGGTAATGGTAAAGCGGATCAATATTTCCTTACCGATACAAATGCTCCTCATGTCCCTGTTGAATCCAAACTGGATAATGAAGAAGAAAAGATTAAGAAGGAAGCAGTAAATCCGAAAAATAGTAAAGAAAATACCCCGAAACCAGACTCATCGAGCGGTCAAAAAAAAAAGAAGGGATTCTTTAAACGTCTCTTCGGAAAAAAAGATAAAGAACAATAAATGATATCTTGAATATAGAGAAGCCCTTCGGGGCTTTTTTTATTTCTTCTCTGCGATTCCTCTGCGTACTCCGTTTCTCTGCGGTAAGAAAAAAAAATCACCGCAGAGAATAAGAGTTAACGGAGGTTGCGCAGAGAATTCTTTCTGAGCTCAGAGTTTTCGTTCTGTTAGTGTGAGCAATGATTTAAGTAAATTCGGAACAAATAATTCTGCATGAGAAACTCCATCGGGTTCTTGCTACTATCAATTTGCCTGAACACATATTCCCAAAGCGCCTTTAATAGAGAAAATCCTTTCGCTCATACATTTTCAATAGTTGCGAGGGATTCACGCACAGGGGAGATGGCTGTAGCGGTACAAAGTCACTGGTTTAGTGTTGGAACAGTTGTGACCTGGGGCGAGGCTGGAGTGGGGGTGATTGCTACACAATCGTTCGTAAATAAATCTTTTGGATTGAGAGGATTAGCATTGTTGAAACAAGGTAAATCACCTCAGGAAGCCTTGGATATTCTTTTGAGTGATGATGCCGGCAGGGAAGTGCGTCAGCTTGCCATTCTTGATACCCTTGGTCGGGTTGCTACACATACTGGGAAGAATTGCATAGATGCTGCCGGTCATATCAATGGAAAGGATTTCTCCGTACAGGCAAACATGATGTTGAATGAGAAAGTATGGCCGGCGATGGCTCAGGCATGGAATGAATCAACCCAGCTTCCACTCGCAGAAAGAATGATTGAGGTAATGAAAAAAGCACAGGCTGCAGGTGGCGATATCCGCGGTAAGCAATCTGCGGTTCTGATAATATTCAGACCTCAAAAAACCGATGCACCCTGGGATGATAAAGTCATTGATCTGAGGGTTGATGATCATGCTGAACCGATCAAGGACCTGGAACGATTGCTAAAAGTTCACCGGGCATATGAGCATATGAATGCAGGAGACCTGTATGTTGAGAAGAATGATATGGCCAATGCTATGAAAGAGTACAACGATGCGATGAAGATGTTTCCTGGAAACCTTGAAATGAAATACTGGACAGCGATAACACTTGCAAATAATAAACAGCTTCAAAAGGCTTTGCCAATTCTCAAGGATGTTTATACTAAAGATCCAAACTGGCGTGAGCTCACTCGCCGATTGCCTAAAGCAGGCTTACTTACAGTGAGCGAAGCTGATCTTAAGAAGTTAATGCAGTAAATATTTAACCGCAAGGGCGCCAAGGCGCCAGGTTTCGCAAGGAAGCCTTGTGTTACTTCGCGCCATTGCGTCTTTGCGGTTAAATTCCATATTTTTAAATCCGCTTGGAAATCCCAAAACCAGGCAGAGTATGCCATCCATTCGTTTCGCCTCCATATTATCCATCCTTCTTATTATCACAACCTGCTGCATTTCCCAGACAGCTGTCATTGATAGCCTTAAGGAAAAAGTTTCGCGTACAGACAAACTTCCGAAACTGAACGCGGTTTTTGCTCTTTTGGAACAACGCATGTCTATGAAGACTGATTCGTTGTTTTCTTATGCAAACATTGCCAAAGACCTGTCAAGAAAGTTCGGGAGACCAATAGATACAGCCCATGCAGATTTTTACATTAGCGACTGTCTCGCGAAACGCGGCAGATTGGACACAGCCTTCGAGATTTGCGAAAAGCAAATGACCTGGCTGGTTGGGTTGAATGATAAGTCGGTCTATTACAAATTTGCTTCCCTAAGATCACAGATCCTCATCCGCACAAACAGGTATAAAGATGCAATGTCAGGATATTTCGATCTACTGAGCAAGGCTGAGCAGGGGAGGGATACCATGGTGCAGATCATCGCCAAGAACGGGATAGGTTGGGTGAATATGGAATTGGATCAAAACGAAGAAGCACTGAGATGGCTTTTCAGGTCATTGCTTACCTCACCAAATCCAGCCTTCATTGAGAAATTCAGTATTCCGTATTCTAATATTGCTGCGACATATAATACACTGGGGAAAAATGACTCGGCAGAGCATTACGTAAAATTATCTGTGAAATATGCACGGAAAAGCAGTTCGTTGCAGCCACTTGCAAATGCATTGAATATCCAGGCTGATATTTACATTGATACTGATAGGAAGCAGCTTGCGGGCAACCTTTTGAATGAAGCATTGCAAATCCGAAAGCTGATAGGCGATCCCTATTATGTTGTATCTGATATGACTCAGCTCGCGATCTTTTATGCTCACAATAATGAGACAGAAAAAGGAATCGCAATCTGCAATGAAGGAATTGTGCTGGCTAAACAATACCATCTTGATTCCAAACTCCCCATTCTTTATGAAGCTTTGGCAGAGAACTATAAAGTGAGAAAGGATTATCAGGCATATGGGCAAACGTTAGAGCAGATCGTAGCACTGAAGGATTCTACATATAACAGGAATTCTGCAGAATCTATCGCTGAACTGCAGACCAAGTATGACCTCCAGAAAAAGGAGAATATTATCATTCAACAAAAACTGAATCTGGTCGAGAAGAATTATCTATTCTACGGGTCTCTATTTCTGCTTGCTGTTGGATTGGTATTTGCGCTTGTCTGGATTAGTAACTATCGAAAGAAGCAAAAACGAAAATTAAGTGCAATGCAGGAGGAAGAAAAGCGACTGGCAGTTGAAGCAGTAGTGAAGGCAGAAGAGAAAGAAAGAAAAAGGATTGCAGCAGATCTTCACGACAACCTGGGAGCCTATGCCGCATCCATCGTTTCTAATCTCGATAACCTTACTATTCAGGAGATTGACCAGCAGAATATCGTTGCGCTGAATGAATTGCGCAATAATTCCAAATCCATGGTTTCTGAACTAAGTGATACCATCTGGGCCTTAAAAAAAGATGCACTTTCATTAACGGCATTGAGTGATAGATTAAAGACATTCATACTTAGGATCCAGGCAAGCTACCCGCAAATAAGAATGGAGGTCCTGGAAAATATTGAAGAGGATCATCTGCTTCAGCCTTCACAGGCATTTCATCTATTTCAGATCGTAAAGGAAGGGATCATTAATGCCCTCAGGCACAGTCAGTGCAAGCAGGTAATCATAACCATAAACAGTATTGATGAGATATCAATCCTGATCGAGGACGATGGAAAGGGAATAGAGACACCAAAGACAATTACAGAGGGTGGAAATGGACTGATGAATATGCAGCTCAGGGCAAACGAATCGGGTTGGAAAATAGAATGGCAGAAGAAGGATCCCCGAGGTACAAGAGTGGTAGTGCAGCCTACTACAAATTGATTATAGTAACTATTATCATTTGAAGGGATATTTAATGCTTCCATTATGAAATGTACAATCGCACTTGTCGAGGATAATTTGGTGAACAGAAATACCTTCCTGGGAAAGATCAACCAACTTCCAGATTTTCAGGTATTGTTTGCCGCTGAAAATGGCTATGGTTGCCTCGAAGAGTTGAAGGGACTTCCCTTTGCGAAACTACCGGAAGTGATCTTTATGGATATTGAAATGCCTGGTATGGATGGCATTCAAACAATAGGCATTGCCAAGGCAATCTATCCGCAAATTCATTTCATTGTACTGACTGCATTTGATGAAGAGGATAAGATATTTGACGCCATACGGGCAGGGGCTTCTGGGTATTTATTGAAGCATGAGCCTGCATCAGTTCTTCGCGATGCAGTTGAGAATGTTATTCAGCATAATGGAGCACCAATGAGTCCTGCAATTGCAAGGAAGGCCCTTCAAATGCTAAGTCATTCTGCAAAGCCCGGTCAAAATTCTTCGGAATCTCATCTCCCATCGGTTATAACTGAACGTGAGAAAGAAGTTTTACAATACATGGTGAATGGATGGGATGCTAAGAGAATCTCTTCAGTTCTGGACATCAGCGTACTCACAGTACGCAAACACATTGCGAATATTTACGAGAAACTTCACGTGAACTCCAAAGCTGAGATCATGAGTATTGCTCATGAGAATAAATGGTTTTCTAAAGGATAAACTTAACCTCTTGTTCCTAGCGTTCCCTCGCGTCCTGGCACCTTTGCGGTTAAACCAGATCTTTTATCATCCACATATTACACCCGAAATGCCCGGTTTCTCCCATAGGACCATCCAGGTAAGTAAACCCGAACTTTTCATAAACCTTCAATGCAGTTTTCAATTCAGGCATCGTCTCAAGGTATACCTTTCTCATAGCCAGCTTCCTTTGCGTAGGCGAGGGCTTTGTTTATTAATCCCCTCCCCAGTCCAAGTCCTCTTGCTTCAGGGAGCAGGTACATCTTAACTAACTCGCAGACTCCTGATGGCAGTCCTTTTGATGGATAAATACCCGCTCCACCCAGAATGCGGTTGTCCAACAGGGCTACATAATAGATACTGCCTTGGGTTTGAAATAGATTATACAGATCGTCGGTAGTGGGGTCGTAGTAAACAGTGCCTGGCCTATTGGCTCCGAATTCGGCAAGGGTATTTCTGACAATCAATGCCAGATGAGGATTATCGGAGGGGATAATAGTCCGGATAATGCAATTCTTCATGTTGCGAAAATAATTCACAACATCATCCTTAAAAAAATTCCTTCTGCTAACTGATTATGGCGAAGAGGGAGTAAATAACAATTAATCCAAGAACAATAGATACAAGGAAAGTACGGTCGGCCTTTTGCATAAAAAATGGTTGTTTTTATAGGTATAGAGAATTCACTAACAAAGTATATAAACTATTAAACAATTGCAAGCTATAGTTTATTGTTTTCGACGATTAGCCAAGCGAGGATTTTTACGAAGCATTAACGAAACGAGTTTCGGGTTTAGGGATTAGGGTTTAGAGTTTAGGGTTATAATCGTTGGACATTGGGGCGCTGGCAGTTGACGGTTGACTGCTGACAGTTGAAACCCAATTACAAATTCCCAATTCCTACTGATCAACCTTTCAACTAATCAACAATTCAACTATCCTCCCCAATTCCCAATTCCTATTACTAGTTCCATTTTCCCAATTTCCCAATCCTGAGCGAAGCGAAGAAACCAATTTCCAAAATTTCGTTACCCTTTCCAACGGACGAAGGCTTCCATTGCTGCATATTGTGTGAGTCCGAGTCTTGCATATTGCTTTGCTGTTTCGGCATTGCGGTCTTCTGCCCGTTGCCAGAATTCCCTGTTATCGGTTCCCTGGAACGGAACCATATCTTTTTGGGATTGATGAATAAAGATGCCAAACCTTTTTTTAAGCACCTGGCCGGGGCTCATTGGAATTGCCATTTCAATTTCTTCCATTTTCCATTCCTGCCATGCACCTTTATAGAGCCAAACCCAACAATTTTTCACCCATTCTTCGCCTGATGCAGCTATGCGCCTCATTGATTCATATACAACGTCCAGGCACACTTTATGTGTCCCATGTGGATCCGCAAGATCCCCTGCGGCGTACACCTGGTGAGGCTTGATCTTATTTAATATTTCAATTGTGATCTGTACGTCTTCCTCACCCATTGGTTTCTTTTCAACCGCCCCTGTTTCATAAAATGGAAGATTCAGGAAATGGCAGTTTTCATCCTTAATACCAACATATCTGCAAGTTGCCCTTGCTTCGCATCTCCTAATTAAACCCTTGATGGCTCTTATCTCCGCGGTATCTACCTGGTTCGATTTCTTGTACTCCAGGAAATTCTTTGCATCAGCCAGGATCTTACTGGACTTTCGTGTATCGATCCCTGATATTTCCTCAAATCCAACTGCAAAATCCAGGAATCTCGTTACAAATTCATCGGTCACTGCTATATTACCCGAGGTCTGATATGCTACATGTACATCATGACCCTGATCGTGGAGACGTTGAAAAGTCCCACCCATGCTTATGATATCGTCATCAGGATGGGGTGAAAAAATCACTACTTTCTTGGGATAAGGAGTCGATCTCTCGGGATGATTAGGAAGTACGGCGTTTGGTTTTCCCCCGGGCCAGCCAGTAATAGTATCCCTTACCAGATAATAGACTTCAAGATTTATTTCATAGGCATCGCCTTTCTCAACAAGTAGGTCACTTAAGCCAAATTCATTGTAATCGTTATCGGTCAGTGATAGAATAGGCTTTCCAAGTTCCAGGGCCAGGTTGACAACAGCCCTCTTGGTCATGTCAGAAGACCATTCAATTTCTCCAGTTAACCAGGGTGATTTGATTCGTGTTAATTCCGAGGCAGCCTGTTCATCTAACAAGAACATACAGTCGGAATGTTGTTGCAGAAGACTTGCAGGGATTTGTTCTGTCACATTACCTTCTACAGATTTTTGCACTACCGGTGCCTTGTTTGGTCCCCAGGCCATGAGAAGAATCCTTTTTGCTTTCAAAATGGTGGAAATGCCCATTGTAATTGCAAGTCTTGGTACCTGGGAGATATGCTGGAATTCGTATGAGTTGGCAATCCTGGTTGAATTCTCCAGGGGTACCAGTCTGGTTCTTGAGTGGATGCTGGATCCCGGTTCATTAAAACCAATATGTCCGTTATTACCAATGCCCAGGATTTGCAGATCAATGCCGCCTTCTTTTTCAATCTGCTCTTCATATTCTGCACAATGCCTTTTGATCTCGTCCTTGGGTAATTCGCCGTTTGGAATATGACAATTGTCGGGGTTGATGTCGATGTGATTGAAAAGATTCACTCTCATGAAGCGATCATAGCTCTGCAGCGCGTCTTTATCAATTGGGTAGTATTCGTCAAGGTTAAATGTCACAACATTTTTGAAGCTCAGTCCTTCTTCGCGATGCATCCTCACTAATTCAGCATATAAAGTTTTTGGAGTTGATCCTGTAGCTAGCCCAAGTACGCATTTCTCATTTTTTGCTTGCTTGGAACGGATAAGGTTTGCAACTTCTTCGGCTGCGAACTTTGACCCTTGTTTAAGATCTGGAAAAATACTTACCGGGATTTTTTCAAATGAATCAACCATGCTCATTATGGGCAGTTTAAGAGTGGTGCGAATTTAATCATCAATTCAAATAGATGGCCGATAATCTTGCAAGGGTAAGCAGCCCCCTAAGAATAAATTTCAAATTAGTTTACCGAAATTTCATCGATCAGCATCAAGGCAGGATCACCGGCCCCTGTTCTTCCTTCAGGAATTTTTGCATAATTTCTCGCAACTACTTTTATATATCGTGTCTTGATGGCACCAAATGAAATTGTGATATTACCGGAAGTTCCACTCGCATCCTGTTCAAATTGCGTATTGCTTCCGAGAGAACTGAAGTTTTGACCATCATCAGAAATAAAGACTTCTACAATGGCAGGAGGATAAACCCGGCTTCCTCCAGTATTACAAGCATGAACCCCAACCTTCGATATCGATTCTTCTTTTTCAAAATCAATAATTGTTTCCATATCAGTTCCTCGCCAACCCAACCATTCAGGCGAGTTGATTCCCTTTTCAGACCTGGCTCCATTCACCAGTCCAAATGCTCCCCCATTTCCTGGATAATTATCCAATGGGGGACTGGCAAGCGTAATTTTTTTGCCTGTAGCCTTATTGATCGAAAACTTTTGAGTCAATATAGAAGAGATTCTTTTGCCGTTAGAGAATATAGATGCTCTTATAAGTTTATCCCTATTGATAAGCACAGGTGACTTATAGGTTTTGTCTGGTGTAGGATGAAGGGACTCATTCAAATTATTTTGTTCCTTATAAATGATGGTATTCTTTGGATCTCCAGATTCAAGTTTGTAAACAACTCCATTCCTGTTAGGTGCTGGAATGACGCTGGCCTTCACATCGTAATATGCCCGGCTGTAATTAGCCTTCCACAATTCATAGCGCTTCATTTGCACTGGCAGTCTCTTTTCAAAATTCTTGAAATCTCTTTTATCCTTTGCTGTCCATAGGACCTCACTCATTGCACTCAATCTTGGGAAGATCATGTATTCAATCTTCTTTGAATTGTTCATGTATTCTGTCCATACGTTCGCCTGAGCTCCCAGAATGAAACTCGTTTTATCAGCCGCTAGTTCTTTCGGGAGCGGCTCATAGTTGTATGTTTCATCAACAGGCGTATATCCTCCGATAGTCACTGAATCTTCGTTCTTGGTTTGTGAATGATCCAGGTAAACAAAATTTCCAGGGCTCATGATCACCTTGTGATTCTGGCGAGCGGCATCGATTCCTCCCTGTTCGCCTCTCCAACTCATAACAATGGCATTTGGGGCCAGGCCTCCTTCAAGAATCTCATCCCAACCAATTACTGTTTTTCCTCTGCTGTTGATGTATTTCTCCATCCGGGTGATGAAGTAACTCTGTAACTCATGTTCGTCTTTTAAATTATTTGCCTTGATCCTGGCCTGGCATCTCGGACAGCGCTTCCAATTATTTTTTGGACATTCGTCCCCTCCCACATGAAAATAATTACCGGGGAACAAAGCAATTACTTCATCAACTACGTCCTGCAAAAAACCAAAGGTTGTATCGTTCCCTGCACAGAAAATATCATCATGTACACCCCAGGTTTCCTGAACAACTTTCCCATTTGCATTTTTGCTTGCCTCTGAGATCATCCTATCAGCAATCCTGGTTTTTTCTTCCGGAAAACAACTTAGCCAGGGATAAGCTGCGATGGCAGCACTCCCGTGTCCCGGCAATTCAATCTCGGGTACTATGGTGATAAACCGTTTTGAAGCATATTCAACTACATCCTTTATCTGATCCTGTGTATAAAATCCACCATATCGAATATTATCATTTCCTTTTCCAGGATAGCGTCCAATGATGGTCCCGTTTCTGAAGGCTCCAACTTTTGTAAGTAGCGGATATTTTTTGATTTCGATCCGCCATCCCTGGTCCTCCGTCAAATGCCAATGGAAATAATTCATCTTGTGAAGCGCGATGAAGTCAATATATTTTTTGACGAAATCAACAGGCATGAAATGTCGACCAACATCCAGATGAAGACCTCTGTATGCAAATCTTGGTCGGTCTATGATTGAGGCACAAGGTATTTTTAGACTTGAGGATGGCTGAACTGGTAATAATTGAATCAGGGTTTGTATTCCGTGAAAGGTCCCATCATATGTATCACCTTCAATATGAATATAGCCCGGTTTTACCTGCATCTCATATTTGCCATCCTCACCAGGTTGAATGAATCTCCTTGTTACTAATCTGATGAAATTGGTCTTTGCATCCTTTCCTTGCCGCAACTTGAAACCATAAAATTTTTGGAGATAGTCGTTCAGAAAATTCGCGCTATTGAGTTCCCCATCGTCACTTAATATCAAGACCGTAGATTTAGTCAATATGAAATTTCCCGTTTCCTTGCTGGCCTTTACTGGTCTCGGAATTATGTTCAACTCTTGTCCATGAATATGAAAAGAAATAAAGAGGAGCAAAAGGCTGCCAATTTTAAACATCAGATGGGGATTTAATGAAGCCGACAATTTATGATGTATTTCTGATTTGGAGATTTTGGGATTAAGAGATTCAGCCTGCATCTCCAAATCTCCACATCGGAAATAATAAAAAAACCGGCAGCACGAACTTTTCGCATTGCCGGTCGGTAAGATTTTGAGATTTCGAGATTTTGTGATTTAGCCTACATCTCTAAATCACAAAATGTCTAAATCAGAAATAATATCGTGAAGCGTCTAAACCAGGTGTGCTGATTCGAAGCGCTGGAAATCCTCTCTTAATTCCTGATACAGTTTTCGGAATGTATCCATCCGGTCACATAGTTGTGCATGAACATCATGTTCGCTTCCATTCATACTCGAGTTAAAAATGAATTCCATCCGTCTTGTCGAATCTGGCAGGTCATGCCTTAGTTCGTCAATTACTTCTTTATGCCTGATGAAATTGTTTTGGAAATGTTCGATGTGAGGGAAAATGTCTCGATTGTGGTTGTGAGCTGCTAAACCTGCGAGTTCCTTTTCGAAGGACTTAATTTCTTCTTTGGTAGAAGACAACTCGCGTTTCCAGGTTTGCAACTCAACCTGGAACTGTTCGATGGAAGCGGTTGATAACTCCATAGCAGTAAAATTTAATGAACAATATGGTTTAAAAGATCTACTGTAATTTAAATAAAAAGGATTGCAAAACGAAGGAATGTTTCGGGGTTTTTAGCACAGATTTTAAACAGGAGCCCAGAAGGTTTTCCCATTCCAGGGTAGCGAATCACTTCTATTCCAATTCACTCAGGGTTTTCACTTAGAAAGGATGAAGGAGGTCAAAACCGAAGAGGTGGGTAATTAATACCTCTGGAACAGAAGGAGCTTCGATATAAAAATTCGTGGAATTCGTGTGTCAGGAATTTTGGACGGTTGATTTTTACCATTTAGCTTTCGGTTCTATCCATTCTATATGCATCCAAATGAAGCTTTAATCACCAGATTCTATGCTGCCTTTCAACAAAAGGATTATGTCGCTATGAATGACTGTTATAGCGAAGACCCAGTTTTCAACGACATGGCTTTTGGAATTCTTGAAGGTGAAGAGGTTAGCTCGATGTGGGAAATGCTTTGTAAGAATGCCCGAGACTTCTCCCTAAGCTTTGGGGATATAAAAATCCTGGATGAAGAATACGCAACCTGTAAATGGAATGCTACATATACATTCTCCAGGTCCGGGAGAAAGGTAATCAACAAGATAAAAGCTCATATGCGAATCCAGGATGGCAAAATAACTGAGCATACTGATGAATTTGATATCTGGAAATGGAGCAGGCAAGCTCTTGGATTACCGGGCCTTTTACTAGGATGGAGTGGGTATATGAAAAATAAGATCAGAGCCAATGCGAGGGGTCAGTTAATGAAGTTTATGGGGAGTAAGATTTAACCGCAAAGGCACAAGGACGCAAAGGTTCGCCAAGAGCAGTGCGCGCCTTTGCGTCCTGGCAGTTGAAATACTATCAACCTTCTAAAAAAAATTACCAATGCCAACCAGGCGGAAATTCCTTTATTCTTCTCTACTCGGATCAGCAGGAACATTTTTGTCCAAGGAGATACTTGGAAGATCACCAGGGATTTCTCAGGCTGTCACAGGTAATCCAATAGTGATCTCTACCTGGAATGAAGGCATAAATGCAAATAAGGCTGCATGGCAGATCTTGAATAGCAATGGGAGGGCACTTGATGCAGTTGAATCAGGAGTTAAGGTTACAGAGGCCTCTCAGAATTGTTGTGTTGGCCTTGGCGCCAATCCCGATAGAGAAGGATTTGTGACCCTGGATGCCTGTATTATGGATGAAAACTTTAACTGTGGAAGCGTAGCCTTCCTCGAAAGGATCAAACATCCTATTTCGGTTGCAAGAAGGGTGATGGAAAAAACACCACATGTGATGCTTGTAGGAAGTGGTGCACAACAATTTGCTGTGTCCGAAGGATTTCAACTGGAAGATCAGAAACTCTCTGATGACGCTAAGAAAGCCTATGAGGAATGGCTCAAAAAATCCGAGTATAAACCTCGTATCAATATAGAGAACAAAGGGAATAAAGAATTTCCCCAATCCGAACCTGTTAGCGCAAATAAGTTCAACCATGATACCATTGGCATGGTTGCAATGGATGCGAAGGGTAATCTCAGCGGTAGTTGTACAACTAGTGGCATGGGCTTTAAAATGAGAGGGAGACTGGGAGATTCTCCTATTATCGGCGCAGGATTATTTGTAGATAACGAGGTGGGAGCTGCTACCGCAACAGGTCAGGGTGAGGATGTCATCCGAATTTGTGGAACACATGCCGTTGTTGAATTCATGAGACAAGGACTTTCACCTGAACAGGCTTGTAAGAAAGCTGTTGAGAGAATCGCGAGGATCAAAGGCGCAAAAGCTAAGGAGATACAAGTTGGATTTATCGCATTGAACAAGAAAGGCCTCTTTGGTGCATTTGCTTTGCAGAAAGGATTTACGTATGCTGTGAGGAATAAGACTATTGAGAAATTGTATGAATGCAAAAGCTTGTTCTAGCTGTTATAAGAATTAACCGCAAGGGCGCAAAGACACAAAGAATCGCAAGGAATCTTCGCGAAACCTTGCGTCATGGCGTCCTGGCGGTTAAATAAGAATTTATATGAACTACATTATCGAAATAGCAACATCGGACTTTGCTTCTTCGAAGGCAGCTGTGGAAGGTGGTGCAGACAGGATTGAGCTTTGCAATAATTTATCTGAGGGCGGCACTACACAAAGCCTTGGAGTGATAAAGCTTTGCAGGGAGGTATTGTCAACGCAATTATTTCCTATCATTCGTCCACGTGGTGGTGATTTTTTGTATACCGAGTCTGAATTCGCAATTATGAAGGAAGAGATCCAGACCTGCAAGGAATTAAATTGCGATGGGGTTGTAATTGGAGTATTGAATATTAATGGAGACATAGACGTGGCAAGAACGAGCTTACTTGTGAAACTGGCTTATCCAATGGAAGTGACTTTTCATAGAGCATTTGATAGATGCAGAGATCCATTTAAGGCACTTGAAGAGTTGATAGAAATCGGGTGCACCAGGATTCTTACATCCGGACAACATCCAGGAGCGATGGATGGTGCTGATCTGATTTCAAAACTCATAATCTCAGCTGATGAGCGTATCATAATAATGCCAGGTTCGGGAGTCAGGAAGGATAATATTTCATTGCTGGCGAAGAAGACTGGCGCAAAAGAGTTTCATTCTTCACTTCGCACAAAGGTTAAAAGCAAGATGGAATTTAGGCATCCTAATTTTGGCGAAGCCGAAAGCTATGAGCATTTTTCTGTTTTGGAAAGTGATGTAAGAGAGCTGAAGGAGGCTTTGTTCACAGGAATTTAAGCGGGAGAGTCTTGGAATTTAAAATGAAAAATTAAAAATGTAAAATGAAGAAGGAAGACATTTGCCTTTAAATAAGAGATTTCTCTATTTTTCTATTTTACATTTTGCATTTTACATTTTCCATTGCGTCATTGTTTCTTTGCGGTAAAGAATAATTTATTAATAATTCAAATTAAGTCACACATGCTTTCAAAGAAAGCCCAGTATGCCCTGAAAGCACTTAGCTATTTAACTGATAAGTACAATCAAGGACCGGTTCTGATCACAGAAATTGCCGAGAAGAAGAATTTACCAATCAAGTTTCTGGAGAGTATTCTTCTTCAATTGAAATATGCCGACGTCCTCGATAGCAAAAAAGGAAAGGGTGGTGGTTATTTTCTGAAACAGCCTCCTTCAAAACTTCCTGTAGCAAGAATTATTAGAATAATTGATGGACCGATAGCGATGTTGCCCTGCGTTAGTCTCTACTTCTACCAGAAATGCAGCGATTGCCAGGAAAAAAAATGCGAGATCAACAGATTATTTTGCGAGGTGCGAGATGCTACGTTGAATGTTCTTGAGAACAGGACCTTATTAGATATTGCTGGGCAATCTGATATTAATATTCCGAAGAAAAGGTCGAAGTTGTGAATGTAAAATGTAAAATGCAAAATAGATTAACCGCCAGAAACAAAGACGCAAAGGTTCGCAAGGTATTCTTGGTGCAACTTAGCGTCATTGCATCTTTGCGGTTAAACCCCATTTTCAAATTTTCAAATTTTAAAATTTTTAATTCTGTATCGACGCCATCGTCCTCAATATCCCCGAGGCCCACGAATAAACATTATGCCTCATCACCATCCTTCGCATTTGTTTCATTTTTTGCTGCTGTTGCTCCAAGGGCATTTCTAATGCTGTTCTGATGCTATCGGCTGATTGTTCAATATCATACGGATTGATGAGCAACGCTCCATGGAGTTCCTGGGAAGCACCAGCAAATCTGCTGAGTATAAGCGAACCGTCATTCCTCGTTCTTGCGGCGATGAATTCTTTAGCAACCAGATTCATACCATCGTGAAGTGAAGTGACCATGCAGAAATTGGCAGATGCATAAAAAGGCATGATCTCCTCATGGCTATGGTGTCTCTTTAGAAATAGGATGGGTTGCCAGTTCTTACCCTTGAATTTCCAATTGATCCTGTTTGCTTCGTTTTCAACTGCATTGATTGTATCTGCATAAGTTTTGAGAAGCGAGCGGCTGGGAGCCCCGATCTGAACAAAAGTGAAAATTCCCTGGTACTCCGGATATTTTTCAAGAAATCGTTCAATAGAAAGAAATTTTTCTATCAATCCTTTTGTATAATCTATCCTGTCAACCCCAATTCCAAAAAAACGCGCGACAACTCCGTGTTGCTTCAATATTTCTGCAGGTTCATGTCTTACTGGATCTGTAAATTCATAATCCTTCAAGGTGAATGCAATGCTAATTGGAAAAGGCTTCACCAGTGTAAACTGATTTCCGATTTTCACAGAAAAACTTTCCCAGATCACTCTTGACTCCAGAGAATTGTTGACTGTCTCCAAAAAATTATTACAATGATATTGAGTATGGAATCCGATCAGGTCTGCGCCAAGCATTCCTAATAATAATTCTCTCTGCCATGGGCAAATACCAAATGATTCTGGGTTGGGCCAGGGTATATGCCAGAAGATGGCCACCTTGGCATCAGGACGTTCCTGCTTGATAAGGCGGGGAAGAAGTGCAAAATGATAATCCTGCACAAGAATAAAAGGTTCTTCTTCATCTCTGATCTCTTCCAATACTGCACGGGCATAGAGTTCATTTACTTCAACATATTTATCCCAATCCTCTTTCCTGAAAACAGGTCTTGTATGGGCAATATGACAAAGAGGCCATAGTCCTTCATTTGAAAAGCCATAGTAATAATGGTCCTCCTGTTCCTTTGTAAGCCAAACTCTTCTTAAGGTATATTTCCCTTCATAGGGTGGCACAAGGACCTTATCATTCTCATCCACCGTTTCTTTATCAGCATCTCCACTTCCTGACGCGATCCAAAGTCCGCCGCAAGCTTTCAGTATCGGTTCCAAGGCAGTTACCATTCCACTCGCTGGCATAATGCATTTTATTTCCTTACCAGCTCTTATGTGCATATAAGGTTCACGGTTAGAAACAACAATCAGTTTCCTGTCTTGCAGAAGTTGCTTCATTTCTTCATTCAGTCTCTCTGGTGTCCATATGGCTTCAGCAGAAGTTCTCAACTTCGCCTCTTCTCTGGCAATGGCTCTTGCTTCCTGCATCGCCTGTGCTATATCCGAGATCTCTTTATAAAGAGGCTGAAGAAAATTAGTTGGGGGTCTGTTTTTTAACTGTTCCACATTACCTGACCTTGCTGCCTTCACCCAATCAACAACCTTGTTGAGCGGAGTGAGAACTCCCCACCTGATGATGAGCATGGTCACAATTGAAATGATCAATGCCTGTAGAAACCAACGCGCAAAATTCCTGAGCCAAATATTATTGAGGATGTTTTCTATATAATTCGCTTCAGTATAAAAAATTACCGCGCGTTCGGGCGCATCCTGCCGTCTGATTAATTTGATATATTCAAAAACTTTGTTCCCCTTCAATTTCCTTAGGTTGCCCATTGATGAATCTGCTGATATCGCCTGGGCTATGTAATCATGTGAACTTTCAGAATAGATTCTTGCAGAACTATCAATAGATATGATGCTATCAGGGTTATAATAAATTGCAAGACCACTGAAATTATATTGATTAATAAGGCTATCGGTCACGCGTATTTGCAGTTGATCCGTAGTATCCAATGCCTTGAGGAAATTTGAATAGAACTCTTCCGCTACTGTTATCGATTTTGATTTTAAATCTGCAGTTAGTTGCTGGCGTTCACTCGATATTTGAAAAGCTGTGAACCCAAATGCAACGACCCCAACGGCGACAATGATGGATAGAATAAGTGCGAGATTTATCCTCATGGGGAATTTTTAAGATGAACAGGCAGATATACGCAAGAATTCAGCCAGATGTAGGACTATGCCCTAAGGCTTCTGCTTATTTGCTCAGGTCAACAATTTCAGTCATAACGTCCCAATGCGAAATCAATAATTCAAATCGGTGCTGCTCATCCCGTAGAAATTTTGGTTGGTCAGGATATAGCGCCACTTTATACGGTTCAGTGAGGTTTGGATCAAACGCAAGTTGCACAGTTTTGAAAATAATTGTGACTTTGAAATCCCATCTTGTGTCTTCACCACTATGAAGAATTGGCTTTTCAGCGACAACACTGATAATATCTCCTTTATCAATTGCTTTCTTCAATAGGGGATAGTGGTTTTTTTTCCAAAGGCTGATAAACTCTTCAGCATAACCCCATTTCACCTTATAATAATTTTCGATCGCAAACCCTGACTTCACTTGAGCACCAGCAAAGCTTGAAATTAAGATCACCCCCAACAGTAGGGAGTATCGAACTAATTGCATTTTCATACTAAATGATTTTGATCTGAGTCTATTAATCAGTTTTCGAAATCATAAGGCAGGAATTCTTAATCCACCTTAGTGATCTTAAGTATGTTCGTTGGTAAATGAAGGTGCACAGGTGTGCTGCCTGTATTCACAACAATGCTTCCAGGACTAAGGAACCCTCGTTCCTTGAGAATTTCAATCTGATCTTCAATGATCCCATCGAGACTTTCTTCTTCGGAGTAGAAAAAGGCGCGTACTCCCCAGCTAAGGCTCAATTGGTTTATGAGGGTTCTTTCTTTGGAAAAAATATAGAGGGGTGATTTGGGTCTGTAACTACTGAGCATGAATCCCGTGTAACCTGTTTGCGTCATTCCTACCAATGCATCGGCATTTGAGTCTCTTGCAAGTTTGCAGGCATTATAACAAATAGCATCACTCAGGAATGATGGTGAATGAGGCTGTGGTACAAGATAATCTTCAAGATTATAAGGATAATCTGTACGTTCTACCTCAATGATTATTCTACGCATCGTTTCTACAACAAGCGCAGGGTGCTGACCAGTTGCGGTTTCTCCACTAAGCATTACTGCATCCGCTCCTTCAAGTACAGCATTTGCAACATCGGTAATCTCACTCCTGTTAGGTTTAGTCCTATCAATCATGCTCTCCATCATTTGCGTAGCAACAATTACTGGCTTTGCGCGATGAATGCATTTTTTGATCAATTGTTTCTGGATCAGTGGAACCTGCTCAACTGGCAATTCAACTCCAAGGTCTCCTCTGGCAATCATTATCCCATCTGATTCGATGATGATATCGCGGATATTAGTTAATGCCTCAGGCTTCTCTATTTTTGCGATGATCTTGGTCTTGCTGCTTTTCTCGTGCAATTTATTTCGGAGAATAATAATATCCTTCACACTTCTCACAAAGGACAATGCAACCCAGTCCAGTTGTTGCTCAATTATAAATTCAAGATCGGCCAGGTCCTTGTCTGTTAATGCAGGTAGAGAGATTTTTGTGTCTGGAAGATTGATCCCTTTTTTTGATGAAAGAATACCTCCCATAGTCACCTGCACCCTTACATCTTTTTTCTTGGTGATCTCTATTACCCGCACTTCCAGCTTACCATCGTCGATCATTATTATATTCCCAACCTTAACATCAGAATGAAAATTTGGGTAGGACACATAAATTCTTTCTTTTGTTCCTATCACCTTCTCATTGGTGAATGTCAGAATATCTCCAGGGGCAACCACAATGCTTCCACCTTCAATTTCCCCAACTCTTAGTTTGGGTCCTTGCAGATCTCCAAGTATGGCGATATTGTAAGGCTCAGTTGAATTAATGTTCCTTATGTGCTCAATGATCTTGAGTTTATCTTCATGTGCACCGTGCGAAAAATTCAGGCGGAAAACATTGACCCCGGCTTTTACGAGTTCCAGAAGTTTATCATAGGTATCACAGGCAGGTCCAACTGTAGCCACAATCTTGGTACGATGAAACGTATGTTCAAGTCCGGCCTTTTTGTCCATGTCCTGGTGGAGATATTTCGAAACGTGTTTTGACATTTTTTTTAATTCTGATTTTGAACATTCTTAAGAAACAAATCTATCATCCCCTTCTCACGAGGCAAGTATCTTAACAATCTTTAACCACTCATCGCTCACACGTTGTTTGGATTTTACAGCTTTTTCAAGCGGGATGTAATTCATGATATTATTCTTTATTCCTATCATAACATTGTGTCTTCCTTCAATAAGGCATTCAACAGCGGAATAACCCATTCTGCTGGCAATAAGTCTATCCAGGCAAGTGGGGGATCCCCCTCTTTGTATGTGACCCAGGATTGCAACTCTCGTCTCAGCATTTGGCATCCGGTCCTTAATGATCCGCGCAATTTCATTTCCACCAAATTCATCGCCTTCTGCAACCACAACCATATTCACAAGCTTTTTTCTCTTTTCTTTTTCCAGGAGAGAATTAATGAGTTCTTCAATATCTGTTTTTCTTTCAGGGATCAGAATATTTTCCGCTCCTGTAGCGATGCCACTATGAAGTGCGATATAGCCTGCATCCCTTCCCATCACTTCAATGATGAAAAGCCGATCGTGGGCATCAGCCGTATCCCTGATCTTGTCGATAGCCTCAACTGCTGTGTTGACTGCTGTATCAAATCCAATGGTAAAATCAGTTCCGGCAATGTCTTTGTCGATTGTGCCAGGTAACCCGATGCAGGGAATGTCAAATTCAAGTGCGAATACATTTGCTCCTCTGAACGAACCATCACCTCCAATAATAACAAGGCCATCAATGCCGAGCTCCCTGAGATGGTCGTACGCCTTTTTGCGTCCCTGCTTATCGAAGAATTCTTTGCAGCGGGCAGTTTTGAGAATTGTGCCGCCTCTTTGGATGATATTAGCTACTGAACGGGAATGCATTGGGACGATATCATTTTCAATCATCCCCTGATAACCACGCATAATGCCGAAAACCTCAAGCCCTGAATATATACCGGTGCGGACAACAGCCCTGATCGCTGCGTTCATTCCCGGTGCATCTCCCCCGGATGTAAGAACGCCGATCTTAGTTACTTTTTTTGCCATTTAATCAGGTTCAGCCCAGTTTTGTTTAAAAAGAATCATCGGCAAGCAAGAACCGTTGAATATTGTTTTGGATTTTTTTTCGGGCGGTCAAAAATAAGGTTTTGTTTCGACTCCGGTCTTTAACCCTGGCTTAACCGCTAAGACACAAAGGCGCAAGGTTGCGCCAGGTCTAATGAACTATTGTTTCTTCGCGTTCTGATAGCTTAATTTTCAAATCTTCCCTGCTTGACTGCGTCAGCAGGCAAGAAATTCTCAAATTTTCAAATTGTCCCATAATTTCAAGGAATGAAAATATTGGTAACTGGAGCTAATGGTATTTTAGGAAATCGGCTTGTAGTTAAGTTATTGGAGAAGGGCCATGATGTGATTGGAGTGGGTATGGGTCCTTCAAGAGTCAAGGAGGCGGTTGGACCAGGATATTTATATAAAAGCCTGGATATAACGGAAGGTGAAGAAGTGAATAAATTTCTTACCCATTCCCGTCCCCATTCGATCGTACATGCAGCTGCAATGACACAGGTTGATCAATGTGAAATGAATAAGGTAGACTGCTGGAACACCAATGTTACTGCAACCCGCTTCATAGTAGATGCTGCCAAAGAAATTGCTGCGAGAATGATTTTGCTTTCTACAGATTTTGTATTTGATGGATTGAAAGGACCATATAAGGAAGAAGATCAGCCCAACCCTGTCAATTACTATGGTAGTTCCAAATTGGCCGCTGAAAAGGCTGTGAGTGATTCAAAACTTTCCTGGGCAATTGTGAGGACGGTACTTGTACTTGCTAAAACCAATTTAGGACAACGTGATAACATTTTAACCAGGACAAAGCAATTGCTTGAAAATGGAGAATCAATCCGGATGGTTGACGACCAGGTAAGGACTCCCACCTTTGTTGATGATCTTGCGAATGGCATTTTACTAATGTTAGAAAAAGAATCCGAGGGAATCTTTCACATCGCTGGAAAGGATACATTAACACCTTATTCAATTGCGATCAAAATAGCGGAGCACCTTGGATTGGATAAAAGTCTGGTAAAGAAAGTTGAATCAGGCATCCTTACGCAGGCCGCCATTCGCCCTGCAATCACCGGGTTTGTTATAGAAAAAGCAAAGCGGGAATTAGGATATAATCCTAGGTCGTTTGAAGAAATACTTGCTGAGGTTTTCCAGAAATGAAAAATGAAAAATGTGGAATGTAATGAAGAAAGGTCTCTGTATTTTATTTTACATTTTCCATTTTAACTTTTGAATTCAATATCAGCTCATCATCAATACATTCACACTTCTCTGAAGAATATTAAAAGCAATTTCAGACATTAGATTTTCTTTATCTAGCGTGGGATTTACTTCAGCTATTTCAAAACAACAGACCTTTCGGTTCTGCATAAACTTACTGATCAGATCTTCCACTTCCCGCTCTCTCAATCCATTGCTTACCGGTGTACCGGTTCCTTTTGAAATACTTGAATCGAGAGCATCCACATCAAAGCTGATGTAAATATCCGTGCAGTCTCCCAGGTATCTTATCACTGAGCGAACTATATTCTCTGGTCCTTTACGCCTTACTTCATTTGTTGAGATCACCTTCATCCCATATTTTTCGATCAGGTGTCTTTCTTCACGTTCATAGTCACGTAAGGAAATAAACACCACATCCTCTGGTAACACCTTTGGCGCAATCTTGCCCATCGTCTTCAATTGATTCCAGTAGCGCGCAGTTTCTTCATCCAGTTGATGAACGGAATGGTCCTCATTATCCTCATTGAGAGCTGCAGCCAGTGGCATCCCATGAATATTTCCTGACGGTGTGGTATAGGGAGTATGCAGATCTGCATGTGCGTCGATCCAAATCACACCCAATTTGCTTTTAGGTTTTGCCATTTTAATTCCAGCCATGGTTGCGCCAGCAATGCTATGATCACCACTCAGGATCACCGGAAAGAAATTGTTTTTCAGTGAATCACTTACTGCCCTACTAACCTTATCATATAATGTCAAAATCCCTTTGATTCTTTTAGCATATGGAGATTCTATTGGTTCATAAAGCAGTTTATTCTCATGAGGAATTTTTTCTGAAGGGAAATGAATGAAGAAATTACTCATGAAATCGAGGGCAGCAATTTTTATCGCGTCAATTCCCAGGCTAGCGCCCCGGGTGCCAGCGCCAATTTCTGATGGTACTTCTATCAATTTGATATTCTTCATGCAAGCAATGTTTAATCGTCAGCTAATCCTTAACGGTTCAATTCTAAAGGAAGTATCAATCAGGAATGTAATAATTGACAGGAAGGAGCATTTCTGCAAAAGGAATTACCAGAACCAGATGTTGAGAGCAGCTTGTCATAACTACCCCAAAAGTAGAGCATTTATTTATAGGCATAAGGACAAAACTAACATCTGTTAGCTATATTTGCGGCCTAAAATGCCCCAATGCAATTCCAATTGACTGAAGAGCACAAGATGATTCGCAAGGCAGCCCGCGACTTTGCCATACAGGAGTGCCTGCCTGGAGTTATTGAAAGAGATGAACTCCAGAAATTCCCTAAAGAACAGATCATGCAGCTAGCTGATCTTGGATTTATGGGTATGATGGTAGATCCAAAATACGGGGGAGCAGGCATGGACACCATAAGTTATGTCCTTGCAATGGAAGAAATTTCAAAAGTGGATGCCAGTGTTAGTGTGTGCATGAGCGTGAATAATAGCCTTGTGAACTGGGGATTGGAAAAATATGGGAACGAAGAACAGAAACAGAAATATCTGACACCTCTTGCTCAAGGCAAGAAAGATGGAGAATTGTACATTGGAGCCTTTCTTTTAAGTGAACCGGAGGCAGGTAGTGATGCCACTTCACAACGCACCACCGCCGAGGATAAAGGAGATCATTATTTATTGAATGGTACCAAGAACTGGATCACAAATGGGAATTCGGCCTCTGTCTATCTGGTGATGGCGCAAACCGATGCTTCCAAAGGGAGCAAAGGGATCAATACGTTCATCGTGGAAAAGCAATGGCCGGGGGTTTCAGTTGGTGCGAAGGAAAATAAACTCGGGATTAGAGGTAGCGATACTCATAGTGTGATGTTCCAGGATGTGAAAGTCCCAATAGAAAATCGGATTGGTGATGATGGCTTCGGCTTCAAGTTCGCTATGCGAACGCTTGCCGGAGGTAGAATCGGAATTGCTTCCCAGGCATTAGGAATTGCAAGTGGATCTTATGAATTGTCTCTCAAATATTCAAAGGAGAGAAAAGCTTTTGGAAAGGAAATATCACAACACCAGGCCATTCAATTTAAACTTGCCGACATGGCCACGAGAGTAGAGGCTGCAAGGTTGTTGTGTTTAAAGTCTGCCTGGGAAAAAGACCAGGGGCATGACTACACCCTAAGTTCATCAATGGCCAAGGTCTATGCTTCAGAAACTGCAATGTGGGCGGCTGTTGAAGCTGTTCAGATACATGGAGGCTATGGTTACGTAAAAGAATACCATGTTGAACGACTTATGCGAGATGCCAAGATCACACAGATCTATGAAGGAACTTCAGAAGTTCAGCGTATCGTAATCAGCCGTGGTATTTTGCAATAAATCTTTTGATTTCTTCTCGCTCTTCACTCTGTTTCTGCGCTCTCCGCGAAACCTCGCGTCCTGGCGGTTAAATCTTAATTCTATTACACGAATTTTATCGAATTACACGAATTCAAATCTCCGAAACTCTGCTATCTCTGGTTCTCTGCGGTGAAAAAAAATGACCTCTTAGCGAAACTTTGTGTCCTGGCGCCTTGGCGGTTAAACGTACCGTGAAGTTTCTATTTCTTCAAGACTCTTTCAAATAATTTATAGATTCTCTTGTATTCATCAGTCCAACTACTTGGCTCAACAAATCCATGGTCCTCCACTGGATAAGACGCCAGTTCCCAATTGTCTTTTCCCAATTCAATCAATCGTTGCGCCAAACGCACCGCATCCTGGTAGTGCACATTCACATCAACCATTCCATGACAGATGAGCAAATGTCCCTTAAGCCCTTTTGCAAAAAAGATCGGAGAACTTTTCACATACGCAATGCTGTCCGTGAAAGGTTCATTCAAAATATTTGAGGTATATCCATGATTGTAATGTGCCCAATCTGTAACTGGTCTCAATGCAGCACCAGCAGCAAAAGCATCAGGTTCAGTAAACATTGCCATCAATGTGATGAAGCCACCATATGATCCTCCATAGATCCCAACTCCAGAAGGATTCACCCCAAAGTTTTTGACGAGATAATCTTTAGCATCGATATGGTCTGTAAGATCCTTTCCCCCCATGAACCTGTAGATTCCTGTCCTCCAATCTCTTCCATAACCAGCGCTACCTCTGTAATCGATATCCAGCACATAATATCCTTCATCCGCAAGTAGATTATGGAACATATACTCCCTGAAGTAACTGCTCCACCATTTATGTGCATTCTGCAAATAGCCTGCACCATGAACAAAAATAACAGCAGGTTTTGATGGATGTGGATTGGCAGGTTTGAACAATCTTCCATAAACCTTTGCACCATCCCTCGCTGCAAAACTTATTACTTCGGGATCCTTCCATGCATACGATTTGAATTCTTCTGTTTGCGCCTGTGTGGTTATCTGTTGAATTTTCCCACCTGGTTTATTTTCCTGCAGATATAATTCCCATGGACGATTGGAATAAGAATAAACAATCCCGATATATTTTTCATCTGGTGAAATTGTGACCTTATTCGCTCCGGTCATTGTTGTTATTTTTTCCGGACTTCCACCTGTAACTGGCAAACGATAAAAATGCTGTTCCCCCGGATGTACTTCATTAGTTGTTATATAGAAATATTTTTTATCCTTTGATACCTGTGCCTGTTGTACTTCATAATTTCCTGATGTCAGCGCTTTTTTCACTCCAGTCTGAACATTTACAACATATAGATGTGAATAGCCAGTTGCCTCAGACCTGAACCAGAAATTATTCTCATCTAGCCATCCAGTATTTTGACCACCAAATCCAACTACACCAGGTCCTCCAACCCATGCTTCATCACGCTGTCTGTCAAGAAGACTAAGTTTTCCGTTCGAAGGATTCAATAACATTAGCCAACGGTCTTTATTATCCTGCGACCTGATATCTACCACAGCAAAATTTCCTTTTGGCGACCAGGATGGTCCACTGAAACTGATTCCTCTTTCAGAAGGATTCTTACTTCTCTGCTCGAGTTGTTTCGGGTAATCCTTTACATAATCAGGAAGATCGCGGAGGCCGGGGATGGAATCCGTTCTCACTGGCAATACGGTATCAAGTATAGTATCAAATACAAATAATTCTGATCTGCCCTGCGCAATTCCAACCTTTGCCCTGGTACCCAGATCTTCGGTATAACCCGATTCTGTTATAAAGCTTGGAACGATTGTACTTTTATTTCCTGCTGCTGGTCGGAATAATTGATAAGTAACATAACGTCCATCAGGACTAATATTCTGACTAAACACAGACCGGTCATCAATGCTTATGACCCTTAACGTTTTCTCCCGAGGATGTGATTTTGTGATAGCATCTCTTTCTTCTCTCTTCTTTTTCCTCGATTTAAGAACGTCGGAATTTTCAAGTGCATCCCATGTAAGAAAACCATCCTGTGAACCCGCAATAACTCTACCCGAGCTCTGAGATTGATTTCCCCTTTGAACGAAATTTCCTGATCCCGTAACTGGAATAACCGTAGCACCTCCTGCGCGGAAATTTGTGAGTTGTGTGATTGCGCCACTTGCGATATCCCATGAAAAAAGATTGGAGTTGTATTGATACACAATCCTGCTATCATTAAAGGAGAACTGAGGATTCAATTCCTGGTCAGAGGTCCTGGTGATCCTTTCCGGTTTGCCAGACTTTACATCTGTAAAATAAATATCTCCACTCTGCGCGTAAACAAAACTGGACTTATTGTTATTGTATTGGAGATTGTTCTCCCTCAGAATTGAATTCCTGAAACTATAGCTTGTTTTCTTTGGATTATGATCTGTCGTAGTAATGTAATAGACCGAATCCGAAGTAGCCTTTTCTGGATTCCAGCTAAAAAGGAGAAATTTTCCGTCATGGCTCCAATATAGAGTATCAGGAGAAGTACCAATCCATTTTGGGTCTCTCATGATCTTTTCTACAGTAAGTTTTTCCAATTTTTGGCCAAGAGAAATGACTGATAAAAATAGAAGTGCAATGAACATCAAAGTTTTCCGCATATTCTGGAGTTGTAGTTATTGTCGCGAATAGAGGATAAAAATCGAAAATACGAGTTTTAACCGCCAGGGCGCCAAGGCGCAAAGTTTCGCAAGAATTCCTGGCGTACCCTGGCGTCCTCGCGTTTTGGCGGTTAAACACAGCATATGAAGGCATAGTTTTTTTATTTATAGTCAAAAATCAGTTTTATGCAAGACAAATCATCCCAAAATAATGAAGGCGTCCCTTCGGGAAACATCAATGATCCGCGTGAGCGACTTCAACAGAATCCGGCGTTAAAGTCAGAAGAAGTAGAACAGAATACATCGCATGGCGATAAAAATGATCTAGGGTATGAAGATCATGATGAAGAAAAACGTGAGATTGAGAAAAGCAGTGAAGAGCGATTGAGTAGTGCTGAGTAGGATTTTATTCATTTTTCCACCGCAGAGAATATGAGAACGCAGAGGATCGCAGAGAAAGATTCTTGCGTCTTTGAGTGAAACTTTATCCAGATTTTCCCAATTATGGAATGATCTAAATATTGAATCAGAAGACCAAAAGCAGTTTACTTTACCTTATATTCGTTGACTACCACTGGCACAATTTTTTTGTTGCTATTTCACCTCTCGAATTTGAAATAAATTGAAAATGCGGTTTAAGAAAAATCTTGGAATAGTAGTACTCGTTTGTCTTACACTTGGTACGGCTAATGCACAGCCGCCAACCCACACCTCGAAGTTTTCACCTTTTATCGATAACAATATAAATGGGTTTTGGGAATACCTACCCAGGGATTATTCTATTGAGGATAAAAAATATCCATTGCTCATTTTCCTCCATGGGGCTGGAGAGAGCGGAGACATTCAGGATGATTTTACAATCCGGAAAGTGCTTCGTGCAGGACCTCCCAAATTAATTGAGAGTGGAGGATTCCCGGAAACTTTTAATGTAGGTGGTAAAGAGTTCAAGTTTATTGTTCTTTCACCACAGATCAAGAATGGAATTTATTTGGCCTCCAGTATCATTTCTCCTTCCACAATTCAGGCAGTCATTGATTATGCAAAAGCAACCTATCGTGTAGACCCTAATAGAATTTATCTCGCGGGGAGTAGCATGGGTGGTGGCGGAGTATGGGATTATGCAGGAAGCGATCTTACGAGTGCACTCTCTCTTGCTGCAATCCTGGTTGCTTGTGGAGCGGCAGATTTGTCTCAGACTGGTGCTGACAATATAGCAAGAGCGAACCTACCAGTTCTCGCTACACACAATCAGGACGACAATGTTATTATGTTCTCACGGGCACAAGCAAATATTAATGCGATAGAAGCCGTCCAACCCAAGATACAACCTGCCCCGAAAACTTTGTTTTGGTTGACTGGTGGACATAACGTTTGGCGCAGAACTTTCGAGGATATTCTGCCTGGTAGCACTCCGAATGGAAACCTTCGAGATAGTTTAGGTATGAATGTATATGAATGGGCTCTTCAATTCACAAGGGCCCAGGAAGGATCATTACCCGTTACTTTCAGAAGTTTCTATGTAGAAAAGCGGAACAACCAGATTTTTATCGAATGGGTTGTATCAAACCAGGTAGATATCGTTTCATACGTGGTTGAAAAAAGTGAAGATGGACGAAATTGGTCGCCAATAGCTAAACTTCAGAGCAAAGAAGGACCTGGCGAAATTGCATATCAGTCAACTGATATTGTAAGACAGGGAGAAATTTTTTACAGGATCAGATCAGAAGAAAAGAATGGAAGCCATCGTTTTTCAGCGATAAGAAAAATAGTCATTAGAGATACAAAATCATGGGCAACCTTCCCCAACCCTTTTGTCAACCGAATTACAGTAACCCTGCCTTCGCCCAATGAAAAGCAGATGAATCTATACCTGATTGATCAATCCGGGAGGATCATTGAAAGCAGATTAATTCAAAAAATGAGTTACGGGTTTTCTGTTGAGAATTTAGATCGGCTGCCAGCGGGTAGCTACATATTAAAGTTGGTCTCAAAGGAGAATGAGGTGCTTTATCAGGAAAAACTAATCAAGAAATAATTTAACCGCAAAGACCAATGGGTGAATCGTGAGAAAAAAGTAGCTGACAGCTGACTGTTTACAGATGACAGGTGGAAGTAAAAAGCGATTATAACTTAGATAACACTCAAACACTCAAACATTCAAACTCTCAACTCTCAAACTACAGCAGAACCCCCTGCATGAAGATGTACGCAAAGGAGAAATAAATCACTAGCCCCGTGACATCAACGAGGGTTGCAACAAATGGTGCCGATGAAGTGGCTGGATCCGCACCTAACTTTTTCAAAACAATTGGAAGCATTGAGCCCGCCAGGGTGCCCCATAATACAACACCAAGCAACGAAAAGCCTACTGTCAATCCAATCAAAAATCCGTGAGCTCCATATGTGTGAAAAATAGAATTCCATGCTACCACTCTCACAAAGCCAATTAACCCAAGCACGGCCCCTAATAATAATCCTGAGATCAACTCACGCCTGATAACCTTCCACCAATCAGTTATCCTGATCTCTCCAAGAGACATGGCCTGGATGATTAGTGTTGATGCCTGTGAACCTGTATTCCCACCGCTGGAAATAATTAGGGGGACAAATAATGCAAGTACAACTGCCTTCGCTATTTCATCTTCGAAATATCCCATGGCTGTGGCAGTCAGCATTTCCCCTAAAAACAATACAACCAACCAAACAATTCTTTTTTTGAAAAGTTTGAGTATTGGCATTTCCAGATAAGGCTCATCCAATGCTTCGGTACCCCCGATCTTTTGAATATCTTCTGTAAATTCTTCATTGGCTACCCAAAGCACATCATCAATAGTTACAATTCCCAGCAAAATATTTTTATCATCAACTACCGGTAAGGCCACGCGATTGTTCATTTTGAAGGCTTCGTTGGCAACCTCCTGGTCATCGTTCACATTAAGTGTGATGAACCTGTGATCAATAATCTCCCCAACAAGTTTTTCAGGATTGGCCAGGAGGATTTCCCTGATCCTGATATCATCTACAAATTCCCCTTTGTCATTTACCACGTATATCACATCAATGGTTTCACTCGCCTTTCCTACTTCCCTGATATGATCCAACACTTCCTGAACAGTCCAATCAACCTGCACTGCAATGTAATCCGGGGTCATCAACCTACCGACGCTGCTTTCAGGATATCCCAATAATGAAAGTGTGGTCTTCCGCTCATCAGGGTTGAGGAGCCTTATAAGTTCCTTTACCACCTCACTTGGAAGTTCCTCCAGAAAGTCAGTGCGGTCATCCGCTGGCAATTCATTTAATAATTCGGCAGTTTTAAAAGGTGGTAACTCCTGGATAATTCTTTTCTGCACCTGGATATCCAGGATCTTGAAAGTGCTGGCAGCTCGATGAATACTAAGATTGCTGATAATTTGAACTTCATAATCGGGGTACTCATCAATAAGGGCGGCAACATCGCTGATATTCTGATTATTCAGGAATTCCCGAATTCTAAGAACATCATCGCTTTCGATGATCTCTTCAAATTGGGCCTTGAGATCTATATCTTCCTGATCAGTGATCATTGCCAAATTTAGGTATTACACGAATTATATCGAATTACACGAAGTGAGTAAACTAATTAATTCTAATTACACGAATTTTTTTCAACAGGATCCGATATTGAATCTAAGTAATTTCATGTGCGTCAAACTGTAGATTTCTTTCGTGTAATTCGATAAAATTCTTGTAATTGAATTCCAGCATGATACATCAATCATTATTTATTTTAAACACTGGCAATATGGGGAGAGGAGTATTTACTTCATCACCTATCAGAAAAAATATTGTTGTGGAAGTTGCACCGGTGATAGTATTGAGCCAGGCAGACCGGAAACTTATCGATCAAACCCTTCTTCACGATTATATTTTTGAATGGGGGAACAACAAAGATCAATGCTGTATGGCACTTGGTTACATTCCCATTTACAACCATTCCTATAAAAGCAATTGTGAGTATGAAATGGATTATAAAGAAGAAACAATGACAATTAAGACCGTCAGATCGATAAAAGCTGGCGAAGAGCTTTTCATAAACTATAATGGAGACTGGAATAACCCGAAAAAATTATGGTTTGACGCGGTTTGATCCCAGCCCCTTTTAATATTTATGAAGGATCTTCTTCCAGGTCTTCATGCCTGTCGCCTCCTAAACTATAATAATTATTTTCTTCATCTTCTTCACCGATTTCTTCATTCACATCATCCAGTTCAGCTCCTGGAATATCAAGATCGTCTCCAGTCAAACTCCCTCCGCCATATGCGCCATCAGTGGCATTTAGAATTCTAAGATCATCTTTCGTAACATCAGCTTCTGTTCCCGGAACAATCCGCAAATCATCTTCTGTTCCTGGTTTTTGGAACGTCTCTCCGATGCTTGTTGTGATCTCAGGTTGGATGGAACCGGCAAGTCTGTCTGATGGGGTAAGTTTTTCCACATCAACTGGAATTCGTTCCATTTCACTGGAAGGATTCATAATGTCATCACTGGCTGGATAATGCGGGTAACCTGGAAAATCTTCATCGGACTCATCTGCATCTTTTCTATTTGCTGTACTTCCTCTGGTAATATCCGTATGGTTCTTTTGATTTTTGTCAGCATCGTTGCCCGAGCGATGATTTTGATCTTGTTTATTAGTCATAATTCGGTTTCAAATAAACTATCAAAAATTTATGCCTTGTCTGATAGTGAATTGCATTTTCAACCGCCCGAAATCTAAAATGGCATGGTTTTTTTCACTATTCACTAAAATCGTATTATGAAACAGTACTTGCAAATTATTAGAAAGCCATTTCTGGCAATTTTATCGATGCTGATGACCGTTGTTGCCTTTGCGCAGGATAAGAAAATTGATGTCGATATTAATACCAATAGTGGTAGTTGGTATTCTCAACCCTGGGTTTGGGTCGTGGGTGCTGCCGTTTTCATTTTATTGCTTGTTGCGTTAACACGTGGCAGTGGAAGTAAATCAGATGCATAATAATTATCCTCTTTAGCCATAAAAGATTTAGCCCTTGAAGGCTGCAAAGCGTTTTATTCAAAATTGAGTAAGGCGCTTCTTTTTACTTCAAAGCCTAATTCATTTTACTTCGCCTAATAAGGCCGAATCATCAAATCCATCCACAACAATCATTTTTGATGTTGCGGTTGCATTCCTGATTTTTTTTGCTGGCGCATACAAATCAGAATCCCACCATTCCTTTGCACGGGCAACTGATGGAAATTCCAAAACAACAATTCTTTCAGGCTCCCATTCACCTTCAAGAGTTTCACATTTTGCTCCCCTGATTATAAAGCGACCTCCATACGCGTATATGGAAGCAGGAGTGAGTTTTTTATACTCTTCATATCTACTCTTATCATGAATTGTCACTTCAACGATGATGTATGCTGGCATATGCGAGTTTCGGGTTTCGGGTTTAGAGTTTAAGGTTGTTATCGTTTGACGTTGGACGTTGACTGGTTACTTAATTCCTAATTACAAATTTCTAATACCTTCCAATCAACAACCCAACTAATTAACTATTCAACTGTCTTCCCCAATTCCAAATAACAAATTCCTAATTCCTTTTAATCAACTGAGAGTGTAGTCCCTAACGGGGCAAAGAATTCCAAAGACGGTTTAACATCAACCCATCCCACAATCCCTAATTCCTAATCCCCCTCTCCTTTGGAGAGGGGCAAGGGGTGAGGTCGAATTCCAAGATCCAATCAACAACTCAACTAATTAACTATTCAACTGTCTTCCCCAATTCCAAATTCCTAATTCCTTTTAATTAACTGAGAGGGTAGCCCCTACGGGGCATGATTGCATTGGATTTGCTTGCTACCGACAGGTAGCCCCTAACGGGGCAAAGAATTCCAAAGACGGTTTAACATCAACCCATCCCACAATCCCTAATTCCTAATCCCCCTCTCCTTTGGAGAGGGGCAAGGGGTGAGGTCGAATTCCAAAGATCTAATTAACAACTCAACTAATTAACCATTCAACTGTCTTCCTAATTACAAATTCCTAATACCTTTTAATCAACTGAGAGTGTCGCCCCTACGGGGCATGATTGCAGTGGATTTGCTTGCTACCGACAGGTAGCGCCTAACGGGGCAAAGAATTCCAAAAACGGTTTAACATCAACCTATCCCACAATTCTAATTCCTAATTCCCCTCTCCTTTGGAGAGGGGCAAGGGGTGAGGTCGAATTCCAAGATCCAATCAACAACTCAACTAATTAACTATTCAACTGTCTTCCCCAATTACAAATTCCTAATTCCTCAAATCAATTTTCCCAATTTCCCAATCCTGAGCGAAGCGAAGAAACCAAATTCCAAAATATCAAGCATTTCGGGTTTCGAGTTTCTCTAAAACCGTGCAATAAGTTTAAGATTGACCAGTCTTGGGGTCAGACGGTTTGGTAAGGCATAAGTAGTATTGCTGAAATCCTTGATCAACAAATAGGAAATTGTATTTGGTCGATCAATTAGATTGAATACCTCAAGTGTGATCCAGATGTTTTCAAAATTTCTGAAAGGGCTGTGAGATCTTCGATTACTTTTTTCACTGTCAAGAAGCAATGCACTAAATCCTAGATCGATTCGAATGTAAGGCTCAATTACCAAGGCGTTGCGATACTTCACACTGTTTGGAAGATTGTAAGGCATGTTACTCCCATAAAGCATATTCAAAAAAACCTTGAAATTCTTATTCGTTGTAAGATAATCCTGCAAAAAAACCCCAAGCGTCATGAAACGATCGGTTGGTCTTCTCAGCCAACCATTTTCTGTTTGTACGCTATCAGTAATTTCTCCAGTACTATCAATAGTATAATTCGTGAACCTGTCATTTTCCAGGTCCTCTCGGGTCTTCATAAAGCCAAGACTTATCCAACTTTCAGCATCTTTGACCAGTTCACCGAATAATCTTAATTCCAATCCGCCCGCATAAGCTTTCGCACGATTCTCACCGAAATATCTCACCCTTACATTATCAATATCATATGGTACAACATCAGTCATACGCTTATAATATATTTCACCTGTAAGCCTGAATGGTCTGTCACCTGTTTTGAAATTGTAATCCATCCCCGCAACTACCTGAAAACTTTTTTGCGCTTTAAGGTCTTTATTAATAGTTCCATCATACCTCCTCAATTCGCGGTAAAATGGTGGTTGATGATACATGCCCGCTGCTGCTCTAAAGACAACATCACGTTTCCAGGAAACAGGTTTCCACGAAACTCCCATTCGTGGTGACAAAAGAAATTCTTTGTTGAGGGTATTGTAATTGTACCGTAAGTCCAGCCTGAAGGGCAAGCCCAGAACTATCATTAAGAAGTATATTGTCCTGAAAATATCCACTCAACCTGGTAATCTCAAGATCCGCAGTGGACTTTAATACCTTGCTCAGCAGGAGTTGTGAAGGATTAAATGGAAGGGTGTATCCGGCCGAATCTTGCAATTCCCATTCATTCAATCTATCATCGATCATTTGACGTTCAATACTTTGCCCCCATTGCATATAATGTTTTCCCTTATCCAGATAACCTTTGTGGGATGCATTCAATACAACAATTCCAAGTCGGTTTCGTGCAAAATTCTGGTATACACCGGCGCCAAGTGGATTGGTGATCAAACCAAAGTCTGACTTCGATTTATCGAATTCTCTTTCTCCAAACAAATAAGCCCCTGTGATATCGATCGATTCTTCTTCATTGTTCTCAAATCTTGAGATCATCCATTTCAGCCGAAGGTTTTTTCGGACCTGATTAATGGCGCTCAATCCCACCATATTGGTGTAATACTTATCTTCTTCCTTTCCTTCAAAAAATATATCTAGTCCCAGGTTGGCAGTAAAGTATGGTGAGAATACAGAAGATGTCAGTTGACTGAATTCAGGCGAGAGTGAGAAGCTGGTTTGGGAAAGATTTCCCAGCAATTCCAGTGACCACTTTTGATTCAATTGATAGGTAAGCAATGCCTGCAGATCCCCGGAGGATGGAACATAATTACCTTTCGTTTCCTGGCTCCCAAGTAAATTTCTGTTCGATCGATTTCTCGCGCCAATCAAATAACTGAATCTGTCATTTTTTGAGGTCCCTTCCAGATGTAAGCCTTGCTCAAGCAAACCGATGTAGGCTGATCCACCAAAGCTTTTAGGTCGCCGATATTGAACGTCCAACACTGAGCTCATTTTATCACCATATCTCGCCTGGAATCCGCCATTATAGAAATTGACGTTTCTGGTCATTTCAGGATTAATAAAGCTTAGCCCTTCCTGCTGGCCACTTCTAACGAGATAAGGACGAAAGATCTCAAAATCGTTTACATAAATCAGGTTCTCATCATAATTCCCTCCACGGACAGAATATTGAGATGTGAGTTCGTTATTACTTCCAACAATCACCTTGATCAATCCCTCAATACCACCAGTTGGAGAGGGAAGATTGATCGCAGCCTTGGGATTAACTCTAACAAGGCCCGCTTCTCTTCTTTCCCGTTCATCTAAAACAATAACTTGTTCCAACTCTCTTGCGCCTCGTTCCATTCTCAATACAATAGTTTCTTCTTCTCCCACATTCAAGAGAAAATTTCGTTGTTCGGTTTTATAACCAGTAAAAGAAAATACAAGTGCGAATGCTTTGTCAGACGGAACTTTTATGCGAAATGTGCCACTATCAGTGGTGGTGAGTCCAGTTTGTTTCCCAAGGATTGTAACTGAAACGTTATGAAAGGGGGCGCTCATTTTCATCCAGAACTTTACCGGAGATGAAGGCAGATTTCTGAGCTGAAAGTGTATGCGTGAAGAAAATGGAAAACAGGATAAGAAGTAAGCGTGTGGACTTCACGGGCTGATTTTATTACGGCCGAAAATAAACAGATTTCCCAAGAGCCTAACGCATAATTCTGTTTATTTGTTGCAGCCAAATGTTGATCATGCGCTGCATCCTACTCTTTTCAGTCTTGTTTTATTTGTTATCCTGCTCCCAAGGCTCAGATTCAAAGAAGAGTTCAGCCGATACAGAAAGACGTTTTGTTCTCAAGGAAACGATCGCAAAGGGCGATACGGGAATGATAACTTTCGGAAGGTTCAAACCCCTCAATATCACGTATGACCTGTGTCAACAATGGTATCTCCTTGATGAAGATGATGGGTCGACCCGCGATTTAATGTATGAACCCAAAACCAACAATCGTCTTTTTCAGGAGATCATGCTTTATAGGGATTCAATGGTCATGTTCAATCCAAGGAACGGCATGAAATTAGGCAGGTGGAGATTGGGACAGGATGAAGACAAATTATTACTGATATTTTATTTCGACGATGGTTCAGTTCAGGAATATATAATCCTCGATAAAACATCAAGAAATTTATCCTTGGTATGGAGAAATGCGGATCATCAATATGCAATGAAGCTAAGTTCAGATGCAAAAGTTCACGCGAACATGCTCAATGACCCTTTTCATCCATCTAATAATAAATGGCGCATACGGTCCCGCACAAGTGAAAAAGATTCTGCAATTCGCAACAGGATAAAGGAGTGCATAAAATTCTATGCGCTTTATTTCAGAGACCATATAAAAAGAAAACGAACCGAGATCAACTTCGCGGGTTTGCCTTCCTGCTTTTTGTGGTATAGGAGGGGGATAGGATTATACAATAGCGATGAATTACCCACAGCCTGGAAGGATTGCTTTTATTCTACTGAGGAGGCCATGAAAGGTCTGAAAATGATAAAAGACCTGTTTAATAAGTATGATTTTGATTGGCCGAAAAAAACTCCCAGTTGGTTTTATGAAACACATTCTGTGCTGGAACAGATGTGGGGAAAGTTATAGTTTGAGAGTTCGAAAGTTCGAGAGTTTGAATGTTTGAATGTTCGAGAGTTTGAATGTTTGAATGTTTGATTGTTTGAATGTTCGAGAGTTTGAAATTCATGATTCGAACTGTTTCACGCAAAGACGCAAATTTTATTAAGGCGCAAAGAATTAACAACTTTGCGTTATTTGCTCCCTTTGCACCTTTTCGTGAAATCTTCACTCACGACTCACGACTCACGATTTCGTCTTGGCGGTTAAATCTTCTTTGAAACCCGCAAAGCCAGAGGAAACTTGAATTCGTGAGTTTTCTCATCACCCCAGACAGGCCGGATTTTATTGATCAGCTCATCCACCGGATTGAAATTATTCACTCTGATAAATTTCTTGATAGCAGACCATGTATTAAGATATCCTTCCATTTGTTCGATTGTCCAATGGGTCGTCATCTTAAATGTGTGATCTATAGTTAGTTCCTGAAAAGGAATTGGAAGATCCCTGTAATTATTCTCAAGGTATTTTCTTTCAGGTTCCCAATAAGGATCTGTAACGTTCAGGTAAAAATCATCTACCATTTTGCTCACCTCAAGATTTGAGCAGCGAAATACATTATAACCCCAGAGAGCAATAATTGCTTCAGGCTTTGCAACCCGACTTGCTTCTTCAATAAATTGCTGATGATCGAACCAATGATAAGCCTGTGCAACTGTAATAAGGTCAAATGACCCATCATCAAATGAAGTTGAATGTTCAGTTGAAACTGAGTATGTAATATTTAAACGATTCTGAGCTGCTCTCACCTGTTCCTGACTTATGTCAGTAGCGAAAATTTTTTCAAAAAAAGGAGATAGAAGAACTGCAGCCTGCCCATTCCCTGTTGCGCAGTCCCAGGCAGTTTGTCGATTAGGCACCAGTGAGACTATATATTCTATTAATTCAGCAGGATAGGAGGGTCGAAACTTTGCATAATCAGCAGCATGCCCGGAAAAAAGGTCCTTGGCCATTATCGGATTGATTTCAATTGGCGGATAGTCTCTTTTGGATTCGAAGACTTGAATACCGTATTCCCAGCAACAAGAACATCAGCCCCGGAATGAAGTATCTCCTGAGCATTTTCCAAAGTAACACCTCCGTCAATTTCAATCATGACGTTTACGTTCCTTGCAAGTATCATTTTTTTCAGCTCCTTGATCTTATCAATTGTCTGCGGAATAAAACTCTGTCCTCCAAAACCTGGATTCACACTCATCATGCAAACCAGGTCAATATCTTTCAAAACATCTCCCAAAACTGAAACAGGGGTATGGGGATTGATGGCTACTCCTGCCTGCATTCCGAGTGATTTTATTTGTTGAATATTTCTATGGAGATGAATGCAAGCTTCGTAATGAACTGTTAGAATATCTGCACCAGCCTTTTTGAATGCATCTGCATAATTCTCGGGATGGTTGATCATTAAATGTACGTCGCAGGTTTTCTTCGTCGCCTTTCTGAAAAATTCAACAAGCATCGGCCCAAAGGAAATATTCGGTACAAAATTCCCATCCATTACATCCAGATGGTACCAATCAGCCTCACTTTCGTTCAGCATTTGACATTCTTCTTCAAGCTTCAGAAAATTTGCAGAGAGGAGTGAAGGAGCGATGATCGGCATGAACAGTAGATTATTTTTTCAAATCGGATGGCTGCAAATTTAACCCTTTTCCTTCTGGAGCGATTCAAGATGTTGTTTAGCCTCTTTAAAACTCCGGTCAAGTGAATATGCTCTACGGTAGTTTTCAATTGCATCTTCTTTCTTCCCGATCTCTTCATAACAACGTCCCTGCCAGTAATATGCATCTGGATTGCGGGGAGCAACTGATCCTGCCCTTTTAAAGGTTTGCAATGCTTCGTCAATGTTTCGCAATTCAAAAAGCGCAATACCCTTTTCAATATATGCATCTATAAATTTCCAGTCCTTCCTGATGCAAGAATCAAAATGATCAATGGCAGGTTTGAAATTCCTTGTGTTGGAATAATAAATACCCTTCACGAAATATGGTTCCACAGAAATAGCTTCCGGATTATTTCCTGAATCTCGTTGTATCAAAGCATCTGCAATATCCACAGCCCTGGAATCTTTTGCCTCTGCATAGAGGTTTGCCAGGGCAATTCCATTCATATTGATTGGCTGAAGTGCATAGGAGCGCGACAAGGCATTGATTGCTCCAACAGTATCATCCATTTTCAGCAATAACATGGCTTTTTGATACCAAGCTTCAAAGTCTGAAGAGTCCTGTCTCAACATCTCATCATATTGTTTCAAAGCGTCGCTCGTCAGGCCATTTTCGGCATAGGCTTCGCTTAATCTTCTCTTAAATTCTGGGTTTTGCGGAAATTTTTGTGATGAAGTTTCAAGTATTTGAACAGCTTCCTCAGGTTTGTTTACAAGAAAGAGGTTTGAAACAAATTCCATTGCAATTGCTTCGGTGGGGGACTTCTCCCAGGCTATACTATAATCGTCGTATGCGAGCTCGTGATGATTGTTCTGTGACAAAAGGATAGCCCGGCGAAACCTCAGGTCAGAATTTTCTGGAAATTTCTGAATACTATCAGAAAGTAATTTATAAGGAGATTCAGATAAAATACTTTTGCTCTCGATAACCTGGTCACAGGCCTGCAAGGATAAAACAAACAGGAAAATCCATAAGTAATGGTTCTTCATAATTCAAAGCTAGGCGATTTTTGAAGTTGTGAGCATCCAAAGGATTGTTTCGGATTGCCGCTGCTTACATTTGCGTCTGGCAAAATAAACGTCTCTTCATGAAAAAACTTGTTCTTTATAGTTCAGTAATCGGGGTCTTAACAACATTTTTTGCGTTTAGTTTCCGTAATACCTCAGATTTTGTTCAGGTCAACCCTTCAGATACACTTCATTACTCTGAAGAAAAGAATTTCAAGAATCTCCAGCAATTGACTTTCGGAGGTGATAATGCCGAAGCTTACTGGAGCTATGACGATAATTACATCATCTTTCAGAAAACCTCTGCCAGGGAGGGGATACCGTGTGACCAGATGTTTGTTGGCAAGGTTCCTAAGGCCGGAGAAAAGTTTAGCTATAAAATGGTTAGTTCCGGGAAGGGCAGAACCACCTGCGGCTTTTTTACAAAGGATAATAAGCATGTAATTTATGCCTCGACACATCTCGGTGCCGATACCTGTCCTCCTGTTCCCGATCGGGCGAAATTTGGCAATAAATATATCTGGCCCATTTATGAGTCCTATGACATTTTCATGGCTGATTTGGATGGTAAAATCACAAAGCAGCTAACACAAACTCCAGGTTATGATGCTGAAGCAACCTTGTCTCCCGATGGAAATAAAATGTTATTCACTTCAATGCGTGATGGAGATCTGGACCTTTATATAATGGATCTGAAAACCCAGGCTGTGAAGAGAATTACCAATCAACTGGGATACGATGGTGGAGCATGGTTCAGCAGAGATGGTAAACAGATCATTTGGAGAGCTTCCCGTCCTTCAACAGAAGAACAGATCAATGAATACAAGGATTTACTAAAGCAGGGAATGGTAGCACCAACTAGCATGGAGGTATTTATTGCTGATGCAGAAGGAAAAAATGCGCAACAAATAACTCGTCTTGGTCAGGCAAACTGGGCTCCTAATTTTATGCCAAATGGGGATATAATATTCTGCAGCAATCATGAATACAAACGAGGCTTTCCATTCAATATGTACACCATTAAGAATGATGGAAGCAGTTTGAAAAAGGTTAGTCGCGACAAAGGCTTTGATGCTTTTCCGATGTTTAGTTACAGCGGCAAGAAAATTATTTTTTCAAGCAACAGAAATAATGGCGGTACAAGGGATACAAATCTTTTTATCGCAGATTGGCTGGAATAATTCCTGGCTTTGGACTTTCAGATTAAGACATCAACTTTGAAAAACATTATGACGTTTGATATTGTTACCATTACTCTTAACCCTGCTGTCGATAAGAATTTTTATGTTGAACGGCTGGTCCCAGACCATAAGTTGAGAACTGCTAATCCAGATATTGATGCGGGCGGAGGCGGAATAAATGTTTCTAAAGGCATCAAGCGATTGGGAGGAAATTCACTCGCTGTTTTCCCCGCAGGTGGTTCAAATGGAAAGCGGATAATAAAATTATTGGGCGATGAAGGAATTGAATGCTCGCCCATCGCGATAGAACAAGAAACGCGCGAGAGCCTGATGATCACTGAATCTACAACAAACAAGCAATTCAGAATTGTTGCGGAGGGTCCAACACTTAGCAATAAAGAGGTTGAGCAAGTCCTTGATGTTATTAAGAAAATATCACCGAAGTATATAGTTGCAAGTGGAAGTCTTGGGAAAGGACTTGAAGAGGATGTATATGCAAGATTCGCGAAGCTTGCAAAGGAAACAAACAGTAGGTTTATACTTGATACTTCGGGTGATGCCTTAAAAGAAGCTGCAAATGAAGGCGTGTTTTTAGTAAAGCCAAATCTGAATGAACTTTCAAAACTGGCAGGAGTTGAAGAACTCGAACTGGACCTGGTAGATGAGGCAGCGATGGAGGTGATCGAAAAAGGAAATTGCGAAATAATTCTAGTCTCAATGGGAGCCAGCGGAGCCATCCTGGTGACTAAGAAAGGTTATAAGAGAATTCCCGCTCCAACAATCAAAAGAAAAAGTACAGTGGGAGCAGGAGATAGTGTGGTAGCGGGGATGATCTGGGCTTTGCAAAATGGTGATTCAATTGAAGAAGCTGCGTATTGGGGTGTTGCCTGCGGCACGGCTGCAACTATGAATGAAGGGACCCAATTATTTAGAAAAGAAGATGCCAGCAAATTATATAACTGGATAAAATCAAAAGTCTGATCTGGAATTTGCAACTTAGATTTAGGTCACAGGAAAACAACAACTAAAACCCCAACCATGGACAACGCGATATTATACCTCCACAACATCTTAAGATGGGTCATACTGATTTTCCTGGTCATAGGTATCGTGAAAAGTTTTGTTGGCATGACCTCTAATAAGCCATTTACATCTGGCGACAAAAAGATCGGGTTGTTCTTAATGATCGGTGCCCACCTGAACTTGTTGTTAGGGTTATACCTCTGGTTGGCGGGTAGATATGGTGCGCTTACAACAACACTTCCTGAAGGTACCAGCCTGATGAAGGATGTATTCCATAGGTTTTACTGGATTGAACACCCGCTCGGAATGATCGTTGCTATTATTTTGATAACAATTGGGAGAGGGCAATCTAAAAAGAACATCCTTGATGTGGTAAAACACAAACGCAGCTTCTGGTATTTTCTCATTGCCCTTATTATCATCATCGCAACAACTCCATGGCCTTTCCGGGCAGATATAGGAAGGGGATGGTTGCCGGGGACGTAGATTTCCCAATCCTAAGCGAAGGGAAGAAACCAATAGAGAATTTTGAAATTTTGAAATTGGGAAATTTTGAAATTGTCATACTCCATATTTGAGGATTTCATAACAAGTGAAATTAGACCCAATTCCTATTCTTCAAAAGACACCAAATTTCCCAATTTCCCAATCCTGAGCGAAGCGAAGAAACCAAATTCCAAAATATCATGGACTCACATCCGTTGATAATAAATTTTAAATCTCAACTCCCAGGTTTTGCCCTGGTCATAAGACTTTTGGCTGATGCGCATTACTTTATTCTGATCAACAGGGATCCATCCCTGGCGGGATAAGTATTTATCGCCTTTTATATCAAACTCTTTATAGAAATACCAATGGTTGTCAACCTTTTTCCCATCCCAGACCTGGAAGAGGCCATTTTCACTTATCCATACATACATCCATTTCTCATTTGTTTTGTCCCAGGCCCGCAAAGCGGAAGCTTTCAATGCATTTTTTCCTGATAAGGAATACCATGCTTCTGACCAGGCAGCATTATGCACACTTTTACTGATTTTGAAACTCGTGGCATTGGAGTCGATGGAACCATCTTCTTTTAATGCAATCCAATTGCCCTCCCAGAAATCATAATACTTTGCTTCCCCGGAAGGTTTAAATGGATCCATATCCTGACCGAGTACGGAGCTGCCCAGCAGGGTAAATAACAACAGAGCAAATAATATTTTCATAGGCTTATTTATCCTGACGACTAAAGATCTTACTGACAATCTTCCATTCTCCATTGATCTTCAGAAGATTCATATAATCAAAAAGGATAGCTTTATCAGTTTCAATCCTGATCTTAGCCAGGGCGGCATTTCCTTCAAGGTTCATTGATACGATTTCAATTTTTCTTTCGATTTTACTGGTATTTGATTTCACTCTTGCGATGAATTCTGCGATAGGGACATCCTTGAAATCCTTGGTTTGAGCATCTATATATTTCATTGTAGCTGATGGATGAAAAGCACGCTCCACGCGATCTCCCTGCCCGCTCATATAATTCTCCAGACAAGCGCGAACTGCCTGCTCATCTGACTGAGCAAATGAAATTCCTATTGAAAAGACCAACACAAAAAGAGTCAAAATGAATTTGGAAAGCATAAAAGTTTTTTTTGTTTGGAATAGACTGATTCTTAAAGCTGAATTTCCAAATTATTTTGAGTGTGGAAAAAGGGAAAATGATGAGTGGAAACCTTAACCGCAAAGAAACAAAGGCGCAAAGGAACGCCAAGACAACCTTGCGAAACCTTGCGCCCGGGCGGTTAAATAATAATCCCTAAACCACGTACCATTTGCCATCCTGATCCTTTGCATAGGAGAGACCATTGCTCATCTCGTGTATTTCGATGCCAGCTGAATTATGAAGTATTTTTTTCTCATAAACGCGAACGCCATTATTTTCTCTGGTTAGGTATACAATTAGAGCATTTAAGGTAGGAGCAACCTCATGCAACCACTGATCATCACTTTCTTTAACAAATGCCTGGCTCATATGATTTGCTTTGAAAAATATCTGAAAATATTATGCCCCAACCGGTAATATTGTACGATACAAATTATGACCAGAATAGGTTTAATATCTGATACTCATGGATACCTGGACCAACAGGTTTTCAAATACTTTGAAGAATGTAACGAGATCTGGCATGCGGGGGATTTTGGGAATATCTCGATCGCAGAGCAAATCAAGGAAAGAACCCAAAAACCCTTAAAAGGAGTTTATGGAAATATTGACGGTAATGACATCAGAAGTGTATATCCCGATGAACTGCATTTCACCGTTGAAGAAGTTCGTGTTTTTATGATCCATATAGGTGGTCACCCTTCAAAATATGCACCGGGAATCAAAAAGGAGATTATTGAACATCAGTCAGGGTTATTCATATGTGGGCACTCTCATATTCTGAAAATTATTTATGACGAAAAAGTTAACTGCCTCCATATTAATCCGGGTGCTGCTGGAAATCAGGGTTGGCATAAGGTGAGAACTATTGTAAGATTCTCGATTGATAAGGATAAGATGAAGGATTGTGAGGTTATTGAACTAGGATCGCGGTCGTTGGTTCGTTGAGCGATGTTCGATGATCGTTGGTCGAAGGATGTCCGTTGTGGGTGGTGAGTGAATTGTATGTAGAAGGTTTCTCACAAAGAGAGTAAAGTATTGCAGCTATTTGCGCCTTTGCAAAATTTGCGTCTTTGCGTGAAATATCTCAATTCAGAAATCGTAATTATAAAACCACTTATAGCCTAATTCCCAATTACTAATCATAAATTCACATTGTACAAGTCAACAACTCATCCATTCAACCATTCAACAACTCATCACCTCTTTCTCTCAACAATTTCCATCGCAATTTTCCTCAATTCTGGATTTCCCTTATCCATTTTTCTGATGAGCGTTTTACATTCTGAATAATATCGCTCTGCAAAATCCGGATCTTCTATTGCGATTTCAGGACAATTATCAATGATATCAGCATACTTGATGGTTTGCGCATCTGCAGATGCTTTCGACAGTCGATCTGCCTCCTTTTCCTTTCTCTTTCTTCGATTCCATGATGAGTATTTATCCTTTGTATAAATATCCGTCAATTCAACTACCAACTCAACTGTGCGCTGAGCTTTTTCATCATCCATTAATTGAGATAGAAATTCTCTTATTTCCTGGCCCGAAACAGGAGTGTCTTCCAAAACATCATGAAGAAGGGCAGCGGCGAGAACCTCGATTTTATCTGAATATTTCTCTACAGTCTTCATCACTCTTTCGGGATGCACGATATATCGATGATCAGAATATTTCCGCATTTGCTCTCCATGCGACTGATCTGCAAAATCCCGGATTTTTTGAAGAATAGTATCCATAAAAAAAGGCCCGGTCTTCACCGGGCCGAGGATATTAGAAATTAATATTCATATGGTTCTGAAGTGTCATCACTATTGTCTGACTGAAGATCTCCATCATCTCTTCTCAACCTGCTATCTGTGCTATTATTGATCATTTCAGTATTAGCACTATTTTCTTCCTCTGTTTGCTGATCCTGATTTCTGCTATCATAAATTGTATCATCAGTTGTCAAACTGCTATTGTCAGGATTCACATTTTCAGAGATTTCCAATTCTGTACTCATCGTTGCTGTGGATGTTTCTTCCTCCATGGTGTTGCTTGTATTTAAGGACTCATCGTCCATATCCTTATTCAGGCCGCTATTTGAGGCTATTGCTTCAGAATTCTCTGACCTATATGGTGAGGCTGCTGTTGTTCCATCTTCTTTCATCCATTCTGTTTTAGACACACCATTTTCGATGACTGTTACATTATACACATCCGCTCCTTCAGTACCCTTTGATCTGGCAATGGCATAAACATTCACTCCATACATATTGATCGCCTTACTAATGATCTCTTCTGGTACATAGGTTCTTAAAATAGGAGAACTAACAGAAGTCATTGCCTTTCCATCCTCACGATAAGAAGCTTGCATGATCTTTCCATTCTCAACATACTTTGCGCGATACCAATCCCCAGACTGTTGCCAGGTTACGTTCGCGGCAGTAGGATAAGCTTTCTGAAAATTACCTTGTACACTTGACGGAACTGACACCATATAAACACTTGTACTGATATTATTATTACTGGTCACCACGCCGGTTCCTGACTGTATGTTATTCATGTTACTGTCATGGACAGTATTGGTATTTAGACTGCCATTGACTGTTGTATTCATATTAGTGACCTTATTCGCTTCATTTGTATTCACCGTCTGACTGTTAGCATTCAAGGCGTTGTTATTAGTCACATTGCTTGGATTGCTATTGACCGGACTATTGGTTGTTGAACCAGGTGGGTTCAATGTATTATTCTTATTTGCATTTGGATTGCCTGTAGATGATGGTTGCTGCGCCATCACTGCACATGCACCTCCGAGTAAAAGAAAAGAAAAAATCGTCTTTTTCATATTATATCCGTTTTAGTGATTGTATCATTTAGAACTGTGTATATGATCGCAATGATGATGCCCGGATCACCTTTTAAACTCACATATTTTTCCACCTTCACATTTAATGAGAAACCTGCGGTTCTTATTACCCGGTAATGGGGAGAAATTGGTATAAATAGAGGCATATATTGCATTTTGAAATTCAATAAATGCTTAAAAAAGCCCTGTTGAAAACTTCCTACATTTGGAATGTTCAAGGTTAGATTAACACGTAATGCCTGAGTCTGTTTAAATCTCAAATCAGAAAGTGATAAAATCATAATTGAAGGTCTAATTCAGAAATTTTAAAATTCGATATGGCCCATTACCATACACTTGGAAAAATTCCACACAAGCGGCACACACAATTCAGAAAGCCTGATGGCAGTCTGTATTCAGAACAATTGTTTTCAACAGAGGGGTTTTCAAATGATTATTCACTACTATATCATTTATCTCCACCAACTCAGATTATAAAAACTGATAAGGCAATAAATCGCCAGCCCCAAATAGCTGATGAAAAATTATTGAAGCATCGGAGTTTCGAAGGATTCAATCTTAAACCATCTAAAGAATTTTTAGAAGGCAGAACGCCGGTCCTGGTGAATAATGATTGTCATATTTCTTTGGCAGCTCCTCAAGAGAGCATGACTGACGAATTTTATAAAAACGCAGATGCAGATGAGGTAATCTTTGTGCATCAGGGAACTGGAATTCTGCATACCATGTACGGGGATTTGGCATTTGGTGAAGGCGATTATCTTGTAATACCGAGGGGTACTATTTATCAAATAGAATTTCATAAGACTACAAACAGACTTTTTATCGTGGAATCATTTAGTCCAGTAAGATTCCCTAAAAAGTACCTGAGTAAGTTTGGTCAGCTTTTGGAACATTCACCTTATTGTGAAAGGGATATCAGGCCTCCCGGAAACTTGCAGACATATGATAGTAAAGGTGACTTCTTGATCAGAACAAAAAAGAAAGGGATGGAATATGGTATTCATTACCTCAATCATCCATTTGATGTTGTTGGGTGGGATGGATGCTGTTACCCGTATGCGTTTTCCATCCACGATTTTGAACCGATAACTGGAAGAGTGCACCAACCTCCGCCTGTTCATCAGACATTTGAAGCAAACAATTTTGTGGTTTGTTCATTTTGTCCCAGGCTGTTTGATTATCATCCTCAAGCAATACCAGCTCCTTACAATCACAGTAATATTGATAGTGATGAAGTGATCTATTATGTTGATGGAGATTTTATGAGCCGAAAAAATGTGACTAAGGGTATGATCACTCTTCATCCTGCTGGAATTCCTCATGGTCCTCATCCCGGTGCAGTAGAAAAAAGCATTGGGGCAAAAGAAACCGGAGAGCTTGCAGTAATGGTTGATACTTTCCATCCTCTATTGCTTACTAAGCAGGCGCTGGATCTTGAGAACCCTGATTATGTGATGAGTTGGGCAGAGTAATTTGAAAATTAGGGAATTTGAAAATTTGAAAATAGCAAGACAATAGAAATCGATACTATAACTCGGGTTATTATTTGGGTAAAGTATTTTCTTCTGCTTTCATTTTCAAATTATCTAATTTTCAAATTTTCAAATTGTGACTTATCTTGTTTCATCTAAAATTGCTTCCATATGATCCGATTTCAGGATGTACAAAATGGTAATATAGTTATGGCCGAATTTGATGGCCAATGGACTGAAGGAGAGGTAGCTGATCTCAACAAAGAAGACAAAGAAATCTGCGTACGGGCAAATGAAGTGGAATACTGGTTCAAACCAGAAGAATTGGCTGGAATAGCAATTTCAGATCAGGAATTGCTGAAGCTCGGTTTCGAAAAAGAAGAAGATGGCCCCGTGAAATATAAAAAGGGTGCATTTCGGATCATGATTCCCAGGAAAGATGATTTCCACGAGTTTGAAATGTGGTACCGGGAAGACCGTCGCCACCTCAAGGGTCCCATATATGTTCATCAGCTCCAGAATCATCATCTGGACATGACAAAGGTGGATTTAACTCGCTCACTCGCTGTATAACATCCTGTAATTTCTGATTTCTGATTTGGAGATTTTGAGATTTAAACCATCAATTCTCTAAATCCCTACATCTCAAAATCAGAAATACCAGAGCCTTTTAAAGATGTGAATTATAAGCAGTTACATCGTTTTGATCCCTGATCTCAGGATTTTGAAATTTAGACCCTCAAATCTCAAAATCCCTAAATCTCAAAATTAGAAATAGCAAGGGTTTCAACTAAATATTGAGAAATCCTAAAAATCTCAGTTGGCCTTGCTTATTTCCGCGTCATTCCCATATCTTTGCGCACCCAAAAAGTATGGCGAAACAGGCACTTATTAAACAGGATGGAACTATCACAGAAGCTCTATCCAATGCTATGTTTAAGGTGAAGTTGGAAAATGGACATGAAATACTGGCGACCATCTCTGGGAAAATGAGGATGCACTATATAAGGATCCTGCCAGGAGATAAGGTAGGAGTGGAGATGAGTCCATACGATTTGACAAGAGGTAGAATTATTTTCAGATATAAATAGAATCCGGGCGAAACGCCTGCTTAAAAACTAGTTATGAGAGTAAGAGCATCAATTAAAAAACGTAGCGTTGATTGCAAGATCGTACGTCGTAAAGGCATCCTTTACGTAATCAACAAAAAGAATCCCCGCTTCAAGCAAAGACAGGGATAAAATCTAATTGTGATCCTCTCAGAATTGAAAGGATTGCAGAACTAAAAATCGCAAATCTAAAATTGAATTATGGCTCGTATCGCCGGTGTTGATTTACCAAAGAATAAAAGAGGTGAAATAGGTCTTACCTATATTTTCGGTATTGGCCGCTCGACTGCCCAGTATATTCTGGACAAGGCTAGCATTGATCATAACAAGAAAGTACACCAGTGGGATGATGATGAATTGAATGCTATCCGTAATATCATCACTAATGAATTCAAGGTTGAAGGTCAATTACGTTCAGAAGTGCAAATGAGCATAAAGCGCTTATTGGATATTGCTTGCTATCGTGGTCTTCGCCATCGTAAAGGACTTCCTGTTCGCGGACAGCGTACGCGTACTAATAGTCGCACGAGAAAAGGTAAAAGGAAGACTGTTGCAGGTAAGAAGAAGGCGCCTAAGAAATAAGATCACTGGAATAGGGCAGGATCAAAAAAATGAAACTGCATCTGTTCCTGGAGAATATTGCACCAGTTTTTTTGAATCAACTACGGATCCCAGGTGCAGGAGGAGAGTTGGTTCAGCCCTTTAGAAGGGTATATAAATAAAAGAAAGAATACCTCAAGAGAGATTATGGCAAAAGCACAAGCGCCCAGTGCAAAAGCTGCGGCAAAAAAGAGAATCGTAAAGGTTGATTCATACGGCGATGCACATATTACCGCCAGTTTCAACAACCTGATCATCAGTCTCACCAATAAGAACGGCCAGGTCATTTCCTGGAGCAGTGCTGGTAAGATGGGATTCAAAGGTTCCAAGAAAAATACTCCCTATGCCGCTCAAATGGCTGCGAGTGATGCTGCTAAGGTTGCATTGGAAGCAGGTGTTAAGAGAGTGGATGTTTATGTAAAGGGACCCGGCGCAGGCCGTGAAAGTTCTATCAGGGCACTTGCAAATTCAGGAATAGAAGTAGTGATGATAAAGGATGTTACTCCTTTACCGCACAATGGTTGCAGACCGCCTAAGAAAAGAAGAGTTTGAGTGAATTTTGGAAAGTGCAATTGGGAAATTTCGAAATTTAATTTTCCCAATTTCCCAATCCAAAATTTCAAAATATACATAAGCCAAAAGCTTTCATTTACTAAAAGGGTGCACGATTGATTTTTTACGATTTTTTAATGATCGTCGCACCGGTACTAAAAAAATCGAAATGAAAAAAAACTATGGCACGTTACACTGGTCCAAAGACCAAGATCTCCCGTAGATTCGGGGAGCCTATCCTTGGTAATGGAAAATGGCTCAACAAGAACAGCAATCCCCCGGGACAGCATGGGGCACAACGTAAGCGTAAGACATTAGGTGAATATGCCCTGCAGCTGCGTGAAAAACAGAAAGCCAAGTATACTTATGGCGTTCTGGAAAAACAATTCCGTAAAACATTTGAAGAAGCTTCCCGTCGTAAAGGTGTAACTGGTGAAAATCTTATCAGGTTATTGGAAGCAAGGCTGGATAATACTGTATTCCGCATGGGGATCGCGCCATCACGGCCCGGAGCCCGCCAGCTCGTATCTCACAAACATATCACTGTAAATGGGGAGGTGGTTAATATACCTTCTTTCCAATTGAAACCAGGTGATATTGTAAGTATAAAAGATAAGGATAGAGAAAATGCATCCATAACAAGTCAATTCCGTGGCAAGAATCAGAAATTCAACTGGGTTGATTGGAATGAAGCTGAAATGAAGGGTACATTCATCGCATATCCTGAAAGAGAAAGTGTTCCTGAAAATATCAAGGAGCAACTTATCGTGGAATTGTATAGCAAGTAGTCAGAAGTCAGAAGGTAAGAAGGTGTAGAATGGCGATGATTAATGTCTCGTCTCTTACTTCTCAAATTCTGATCACTCAATAAGAAAGTAATAAGCAGTCAGGAGTTAAAGAAGGTAAAGAATGTATTTCAATGATGTCTCATCTCTAACTTCTCTAACTTCTGACTACTCAAATTCTCAAATCAATAAATCTCAAATAATACTATGGCCATCTTAAATTTTCAAAAACCAGACAAGATCATCCTGCAAAAAGCTACCGACTTCGAAGCCCAATTCGAATTCCGTCCATTGGAACCAGGATATGGGGTTACAATCGGTAACGCTTTGCGTAGGGTGTTATTGAGCTCCCTGGAAGGTTATGCCATCACAGGTGTGAAGATTGAAGGTGTTGATCATGAATTTGCCACTATCAAAGGTGTATCTGAAGATGTGGTAGAAATCATTTTGAACCTGAAGCAGGTTCGGTTGAAGAAGAAAGTTGATCATGAAGTTGCACAGGAAAAGATCAACCTCAGCATCAAGAACAAAACTGAATTTACTGCCAGCATGCTTGGTGATGCAACACACACATTTGAGGTGATGAACCCTGAATTGGTGATTTGTACACTTGATACAACGGCAAAACTTGATATCGAGATATCAATTGGCAAGGGTCGTGGATACGTGCCGGCTGAAGAGAACAAGCCAAAAGATGCTCCATTCGGACATATTCCTGTTGACGCTATTTACACTCCAATAGTGAATGTGAAATATGCTGTTGAAAATACCCGTGTTGAACAAAGAACGGATTATGAGAAATTGTTGATGGATGTTTCAACTGACGGAACAATTCATCCTGAAGAAGCAGTTAAGCAGGCTTCCAGGATCCTCATTCAGCATCTTATGATCATTACTGATGAGAACATCACTTTCGATAACAAAGAAGAAAAGAAGGAAGATGTTGTAGATGAACAGGTATTGCAACTTCGCAAAATATTGAAGACACCATTGGAAGACCTTGATCTGAGCGTAAGAGCATTCAATTGCCTTAAGGCTGCAAAGATCAATTCACTGAGTGAACTTGTACAGTACGAGCAGGAAGACCTTATGAAGTTCCGCAACTTCGGACAGAAGTCTCTGGCAGAAATTGAGCAAGTACTTGGAGAAAGAGGCCTTCATTTTGGAATGGACCTTGGTAAACTCGGTTTGGACAAGGACGAGTTTTAATTGGGAAGTATCCCGCCAAGGCGGGAGGAGAATTTGAAATTCCATTTTCAAATTGTCTAATTCTCAAATTTATAATGTAGGCTGCAATTCCTGACACGGTGTAGCTGAATAAATCAAAAGTCATGCGTCACGGAGACAAGATCAAAAACCTCAGCAGAACGGCCTCGCATCGCAAGGCATTGTTGAGTAACCTCGCCTGCCAGCTGATCCAATATAAGAGGATCGTTACAACCCTGGCTAAGGCAAAGGCACTTAGAGTGTATGTTGAGCCCCTGATCACAAAGGGAAAAGAGAATACAACCCATCAAAGGAGAGTTGTATTCAGCTATTTGCAGGAAAAGGAAGCGGTTACAGAGTTATTCAGCACAATCGCTGAAAAGATTGGCGGTCGCCCAGGTGGTTATACCAGGATCATCAAGCTTGGCAGAAGAATCGGTGATAATGCTGAAACTGCACTTATAGAGCTGGTAGATTTCAACGAGATCTACGGTAAGGGTAAGGATGAGCAGAAGGATGCAGGTAAGAGAACAAGACGTGGTGGGCGCAAGAAGTCAGAACCTGGAACTATACCAGCTCCGACAGCAGAGTCTACACCTGAAGAAAAAGGGACAGATAAGGCGGCAGAATAATGTCGTTCTTTGTACGATAATAAGTCCCGACAACACTGTCGGGATTTTTTTTAAGCAATCATTTGTGGGAAATATTGTGAATACCGATTAGAATAATTATTTTTCTTTGCATCGAATTTCAAAAAAGCATGTCTACATCCAAAAAACAACAAGCGATCCTCATCCTGGAAGACGGAACTGTGCACTATGGCAAGTCATTCGGTAAGATCGGCACGGCCACAGGCGAGATTTGTTTCAACACTGGAATGACCGGGTACCAGGAAGTATTTACTGATCCAAGTTATTATGGTCAGATAATTATCATGAACAATGTCCATATTGGAAATTATGGAGTGAAGGATGAGGATATTGAATCAGACGGAGTCAAGATCAGGGGATTGATAGGGCGCAACCTGGAAGAACAATATTCGCGCAAGCAGGCAAAAGGTTCTTTGGAAGCATACCTTATCACTAATAATATTGTTTGTATTGAAGGTGTTGATACCCGCTCACTTGTTACTCACGTTCGTGAGCAGGGAGCAATGAATTGCATTATTTCTTCTGAAAATTTGGATGTCGAAAAATTAAAGGCAGACCTGGCGAAAGTCCCTTCAATGGCCGGACTTGAGCTTGCATCCTATGTAAGCACAGAAAAAGAATATGAACTAGGGGATCCCAGTTCAGCAATAAAAATTGCAGTGCTTGATTATGGATGTAAGCAACACATCCTGGAATGCATGGTACAGAGAGGAGCATTCGTAAAAGTCTTCCCTGCTCAAACAACCGCTGATAGACTAAGAGAGTTTAATCCAAGTGGATACTTCATTTCAAATGGACCAGGCGACCCTTCTGCAATGGGATATGCAATTGGACTTGTGAAGGAAATCCTGCATGAGGATAAACCAACATTTGGAATCTGTCTTGGCCACCAGCTTCTGGCGCTTGCCAATGATATTCCAACATTCAAGATGCATCATGGTCACCGGGGATTGAACCATCCCGTGAAAAATCTTGTTACCGGAAAATGTGAGATCACAACACAAAATCATGGATTTGGTGTTGACCCCGAAGCGGTCAGGAAAGCTGCTCATATTGAGATCACCCATGTCAACCTCAACGATGATTCAATTGAGGGAATCAGGATAAAAGGAAAACCTGCTTTTTCGGTTCAGTATCACCCGGAATCCACACCCGGGCCTCACGACAGCCGCTATCTTTTTGATGAGTTTATTAGCATGATGAGGAAATGACGAAATCGGGCCACTGCCGAATTTCCTTAATTGCATAAGATCCTTGCGATACTTTGCGCCATGGCGCCCCTTGCGGTTAAACCTTTTTAATCTCTCATTGGTTTTCCTGAAATTCGTCTTCTCAACCCACATCGATGGATACGATCTTCCTGTCAGAATTAATTGTTTCCTATAGAACAGAAACTCTCTCCGTGAGGGTCACAAGACTGGATAACCTCCTTTATAGCAGGTATAGTGTTTTCTTCAACCAGGAAATGATTAACATCGGACCATCCCATATGCTAATTAGCAAAAGGGTAGTGGATAGCGAATATCGCTGGTGCTGCGAAGCCAAGAGTACATTGCAGGATGAAGAATTGGCTGCACTTGTAGGGAAGGAGATCGATCGATTCCTTCAGAAAGCCAAAACGATTTAGTAATTATTCCAAATGAATTTATTGAAGACTGATCGTTTTTATTTGACTGAGATCATTGCAGATGATCAGGAATTCATATTTGAAGGACTTAGCAATCCGCAGGTAATTTCCCACTATGGAATCAGCTTCTCAAAATTTGAAGAATCAGTCGCACAGATGCTATTCTATGAATCACTTGAGAATGATGGAACTGGAAAATGGTGGAAGATTGTTGACTCCGCCACTGGTGAAAAAGTAGGAGCTATCGGCCATAATAATTATCAGCCCAGGCACAAAAAAACTGAAATTGGATATTGGCTACTGCCGGCATTCTGGAAGAAAGGAATAATAAGCGAAATGTTGCCCATTCTTATTGCATACCTGCAAACGGAATTAGAAGTTCACAGAATTGAAGCCCTTGTGGAAGAAGGAAATGAAGCCAGTTGCAACACACTTCAGAAAGCAGGTTTTTTTTGCGAAGGGACTATGAAGGATTGGGAGATCAAGAACGATAGATACATCAATATGAAACTATTTAGTCTTATCAACTCATGATACATTAAACTTCATTCGAAAAATTCATATTAATTCGTAATAATTCGTGTAATTCGTGTCATGAAGATAGCGATCATCAACGGGCCAAACCTTAATCTCCTTGGTAAGCGGGAGACTGATATTTATGGGAGTGAGCCATTTGAAAGTTTCCTGGCGGATCTGCATAAAAAATTCCCTCAGGTGAGCTTTCACTATTTTCAGAGCAATGTTGAAGGGGAACTAATCAACGAGCTGCAAAGAATAGGCTTTGAATATGATGGCATCATTTTAAACCCGGCTGGCTACACACACACTTCGGTGGCAATAGGTGACGCAATTGCTGCTATTAAATCTCCCGTCATAGAAGTTCATATTTCTAACGTTCATGCACGGGAAGACTTCAGAAAGCTCTCGCATGTATCAGGTAAATCAACGGGCAGCATTTTTGGGCTTGGGCTAAGAGGATATGAACTGGCGGTTCAATGGATCATAGATAATTTGAAAATTTGAACATGTGCTAATTTGAAAATAGAAGAAAAAAGGTATCTATTTAGGAAAGCGTAAATAGTTCCTCCATTATCAAATTATCAAATTTTCAAATTCATAAGAACACTCTCATCATCAACGCAACGCCATTGTCCTTTTTCGGGTTTTCTGTTTTTTGAATGATATGCAATCCAGCTCTTGACCAGACCTTAAATATTTCTCCCTTCTTATGCTTATTAATTTCTTTTTCAATTTCAGGAAGAATATAACCTTGCGCTATCCAACCAAGGTCACCCTTGGTATATCCTTCTCCACCCATTGAATAGGTAACGGCCATATCCTGAAAAGTGGTTGTACCAGCCTTGATCCTATTTATGATTGAATTACCAATAGAATCTGCAAATTTTCTACTGAAAACAACTGTATCTAAATAGATCTGACTTACCCGATAAAAAGTATTCGGCAATTTGGCCAGCACCTGTACCAGGAATTTTCCTTTGTCGTATGGGCCATAAACTTTTTTTAGCTGTCCGTGATAAGCAAGACTATCAGCAATCCCCTGGAAGTTGCCAATTCTAGTCACTGGAACAGTGTCCAGCCGATACTTCTTTTTTAAAGTATCCCGGACATATGAAAGAGGATTCTGTGCAGCCTGCAATTCCTTTTTGATCTGTGATGTGGTTTTCTTTTGTGCGTTGAGTCCAACACTAATCAAAAGCACAATAATAAAAAACAAGATTTTTTTCATGGTTCTCCCTGATTGACTCAACTGCTTGATTATTTACTTGCAGCTCCTGATCGGTTGAATTCGATCACGGCTGCTTTTTTTGATTTAGATTTTTTCTTTGGCTTGAGCGGAGGACAATCAACATCGATCCCTTCCGATTTATTGATCTCACCAGGAGATGGAATTTGCGAGATAGGCGAAATCCTTGCCGTTGGATTGCCAGTTTTCGGTTTCACTTCTGCATTCTTCCTTAATGCATGAACACTATCGAGTTTTGCGATATATATGCTGCGCCCATGAGTGCCAAGAACAATTTCATTTTCACGTTCATGAATAACAATATCGTGAACAGGAACAGATTTAGGCAATCCCGCATTCCACATCATGAAACTATTTCCTCCATCTGTGCTTACATATAATCCTCCATCTGTTCCAACATAAATTACTCCATCACGTTTAATATCTTCCCGAATTACATTGATTGGTTCAGGGGGAAGGTCTCTCCCGATCTTCCTCCAGGTAACTCCATAATCATCGCTGACAAAAAGATATGGATTGAAGTCATCAAATCTGTATCCGTTCAATGAAGCATAAATTCTTCCTTCCGCAAATCTTGAAGCGGTCACTCTGCTTACCCAAAGATTCGGTGGAGGAATATCTCCTTTTGCAAGTCCTCTAGAAACAGTCAGGGGCGACCAGGTAAAACCTGTATTCTCAGATTTTTGAATAATACCATCATCGGTGCCAATGTACAGTAGTCCGAATCTGATTGGTGATTCGTCAATTGTTGTAAGAGTTCCATAAGGAACATTTCCTTGTTTGGCAGGACCAGTTAGTTCAGGGCTTAGCGTGATCATCGTATCGCCTTTATTCATTGATCGATGAAAACGGTTTGTTCCAAAATAAAGAATATCGGGATTGTGCTTGCTCAACAAAATCGGACTTTGCCAGTTGAATCGATAGGGGAGTTCTCCCAGTTGGTGACGAGGTCTGATAGATCTTGTTCCTTCACGCGTGAGGCGGTTTGTTCGCGAATAATTTCCAAACTGCGATCCATAATAAGTTGTGAGATTGTCTCGAGTATCAACCTGAACCTGCATTCCATCGCCACCCCCAATATTTCTTTCACTTGGATCAACAAGACCTAAGCCTGAATTCGCAAATGAGTTTCGGACATTCACGGATGGAACATACCATACACCGTTATCCTGTAATCCACCATAAACATTATATGGTCTTGCATTATCTGTTGTGATGGCATAGAATTGACCAACGGCTGGAGTGTTGGCTTTAAACCAACTTCCGCCATCATCATAAGTAATATTTACTCCCCCATCATTGCCATTTATAAGATGTGAGTCTTTTTTAGGATTGATCCATAATGCATGGTGATCAGCATGAACATTATCCTTGTCCATGTTCTTGAAAGTCTTACCTCCATCTGTAGATATTTGTGAAGAAAATCCAAGTACAAAGACTTTATTTTCATTGTATGGAGATACATAGATCTTTGCGAAATAATATCCATAAGTAAAGAAGATCCCTACTTCACCCTGATTTGTTTTCCTCCAGCTTTGACCGCCATTATCAGAACGATAAATTTCACAACCTTTTGGATTTGATTCAAAGCCTGTATTGATATAGAGATAATCATAAAGCGATGTTGGCTTGATCTGGTTGTTCTCAACCATTTCTTTTACAATCTTGGCAGAATAACGTGGAGCGAGACGATTTCTCCTAAGGAAAGAATCCAGTTTTTTCTCATTCAATTGTGCAAACTGCTCGATTGAAAGATTCTTGAGATCATCAAGTCTGAAAGTTGCAGTATCCCGCCTTGCAGTATCTGGTTTCAACTCCAGGTTATCAAGGATCGCATAAACGATCTGGGGATTTTTGGGATATACTGCGAGTCCGATCCTGCCAAGGCCTGCGCCTGCAGGAAACCCACTTCCTTCCTTAGACACAATCTGCCAGGAATCACCACCATCAGAACTTTTATAGATTCCGCTGGTCTTTCCACTTCCCTGGAAATCCCATGCTGTTCTTGTGCGGTACCAGGCGGCTGCATAAACTTCATTTGGATTTAGAGGATTGATATCCAGATCTACAACACCAGTATTCTCGTCGACATAAAGAGTTTGTTTCCAATTTTTCCCACCATCAGTGGTTTTATAGACACCCCTTTCTTTGTTTGCAGAATAGAGATGACCCAAAACAGCAACCCAAACTGTATTGGGATCTGTTGGATGCAATTGAACCTTCCCGATATGATGTGATTCGGGTAAACCCATGTAATCCCAGGTCTTGCCCTTGTCAGAGCTCTTATATATGCCGATACCTGCGTAAGACGAACGACTGCTATTTACTTCTCCAGTTCCTATCCAGATGGTATTTGTTTTCCAGTTGACAGCTATGTCGCCAATTGTCAAAACATCGGCTGAGTCAAAAATCGAAGTAAAAGAAAGACCATTATTCTTAGTGTACCAAAGCCCGCCACTGGAATACCCCACATAAAACTCAAAAGGATCTTCAGGATTCGCTTCAAGGTCAGATACCCTGCCGCTCATGGAGGTTGGACCAACATTCCTGAATGGAGATTTAGTTAGTAAGGACTTCTTTTCCAGTTCTTTCCGTTTTTCAAGTCCCTTTAGCCGGTCAATACCTGAGGTCGGCTTGACCTGCCCTTGACCTGCAAACGTTAACAGAATAAAAACCTGTAAAATGATAATTTTGAGGACTTGTTTTCTCGTGACCATTAAGCATTTAATCATAAAACCGTTTGTGAATTCGTTTAATGGAGGTGGCTTGGATTGATCCAGCTGCCGTAATCTCAAACATACTAAACATGCGCTTGATTTTCCTTTTTGCGGTCCTGATTTCTTTGGAGGGGTATTCACAGTGTAAATCCTATTTTATTGGCCAAAATGGGGACACTTTGAATTGCGTAGATATGAATGACCACAAGCAGGGGAAATGGGTGGTCAAATATGAGCAGATCAGGGGAGAGCCCGGATACGAAGAAGAAGGCCTATTCAAGGATAACAAAAAGGAAGGGCCATGGAGGTTATATAGTTTGCAGGGTGATCTCATTGCAATTGAAAATTATCGATGGGGAAATAAGAATGGAATGTTCCAATATTTCACTTCCAATGGTGAGTTGATCCGTGAAGAATCCTGGAGGGCAGTGAATCCTCTGAATCCATACGATACCGTGGAGGTATCTGATTGGGAAAAAGACCCACTTGGTTTGTTGACTAAAACAGTTGTTGTCAAACTCACTGGTTCCGCAGTAAAACATGGTCCCTGGAAATTCTATTCTCCTCAGACAGGTATGATCATGAAGACCGAGAATTATGTATTAGGAACTCTGGAGGGGGGTCCTAAAAAAGAAATAATGCCGGAAGATCCTGAAAAGAAAAAAACCGTTTCCAAGCCTAAGGAAGTTCTAGACTTCGAAAAGAAAAATTCCGGGAAGAAGAAAATCAAAGTCCGGGATGGACGGACGGGAGGATAATTTGAGAATTTGAAAATTTGAGAATTTGAAAATTCATTTTCAAGAAGTAGTTACCTCTCATTTCACTCCAAAGTCATTTAGATTCTATTCATAATAATAGTGGTTTCTTACTCAGGTTACTAATTTACCTCTGCTTCCTTCTATTTTCAAATTTCCAGATCTTCAAATTTTCAAATTAAATATTAACCGCTAAGACGCTAAGGCGCAAAGTTTCGCTAAGACATCGCGCAACCTTGCGTCTTTATTTTCTTTTTTATTCTCAAATTTTCAAATCTTCAAATTTTCAAATTAAATTTTGTGGTATAATTCCTATGATATAGATTTGATATCATTTTAATATCAAACGCTGTTTATGGAAAAAATACTCAAACCAATTTCTGGCTATCTGGCCCTGTTGTTGGCCATTGTATTAATAGCTCTATCGGTCTTTCTATTTGTCAATGCTGCGGAATCAGAGAACGGGTGGATGATCACCGGTGGAATAATTTCTATCCTGGTAAGTCTGTTTTTGATGAAAGGGTTGATGATCATACAGCCCAATCACAGCAGGGTACTTAACTTCTTTGGCAAGTACGTTGGCAGTGTAAAAGACAACGGGTTATTTTTTATCAATCCTCTTTACGGCTCACATAAACTTTCGCTACGTGCGCAAAACCTTCAAGGACAAACATTGAAGGTCAATGATAAAATGGGTAATCCAATTGAAATCGGCGCAGTTATCGTTTGGCAAGTGAGTGACACGTATAAGGCCGCCTACGAAGTTGCAATCTTTGAGGAATATGTCAAGATCCAAAGTGAAGCTGCGGTTCGTCATTTAGCTTTAGGTCTTTCATATGATAATCTGGAAGACGAGAATGCAACAATTACTTTGCGAGGTGGAGGAGAGAGGGTCAATGAAATTCTTGAGGAAGAGTTGAATGAAAGATTGGCTCCTGCCGGAATTAATATATTGGAGGCAAGAATCAGTCACCTTGCATACTCGGCAGAAATTGCGGGCGCAATGCTACAGCGTCAACAGGCAACTGCAATCGTAGCAGCAAGAACAAAGATTGTTGAGGGTGCTGTAGGAATGGTGGAAATGGCATTGGAAATGTTGTCCAGAAAGCAGATCGTTACACTGGATGAAGAAAGAAAGGCGGCAATGGTAAGTAACCTGATGGTTGTACTATGTGGTGAGAGAGGTGCTCAACCTGTTCTCAATACCGGCAGTCTATATCAGTAATAATTCATCAATTGAGATTATGAAGAATGATCCTTCTATATTATTCAAGGAAGGCCAGCAGGTAGGTCGCTTACTATTGGCAGCCATCATATTCATCATGCTCGCGGCATTTGGGATTATTATAATGTTTGCAAACGGGGAGCAAAATCCAAAAAGTGAAGTGGTACTCACGATTATTGCTGTATTGACTTTTGAAATTCCTCTCTTTGTATTGTTCTACTACACAAAGCTTGAGACAATTGTAAATACAGAGGGAATTGGATACCGATGGTGGCCATTACAAAGGAAATTCCGAATGCTGTTCAAGGACGATATTGAGCAAATCCAGATTCGAAAAAGTCCAGCATTTACATACGGTATACATTGGCTGCCGGGTTACGGCTGGGTGAATAATATGAAGGGCAGGAAAGGAATTCAGATCAGACTGAAAAGAGGCAAACGTATTTACATCGGCACTCAAAAACTGGATGAATTAAGAACCGCCGTTGAAAAGATATTTGGTAAACGAATCGATGAAATAAGAAATGAGTTCTAAAAAGAATTTTGTACTCCGCATCGATGAAGCAATCTATCAAGCCCTCGAGAAATGGGCGGGGGATGAGTTTAGATCAGTGAACGGACAAATAGAATGGATAATTCAACAGCAATTGAAGGAATCCGGACGATTGAAAAACGATCATAAGAACTCAACAAAGTCAAAGAAACCTTAACTACAAGAAGTAAGTTCCAAGATCCAAATATCAAAACCCAAAGAAAGAAGAAAAAATATCAATAGAAGAATACAAACACTGCAATCTATTTTTTTTTATTTCTCCTATTGACTATTCTTTGGTTCTTGCTACTTGGTTCTTGGAATTTGGCCTAGAATCCCTTCTTCTTCTCCACATCTCTCTTCATAGGATTATCTATTTGATTCGGGTTTCTCCTGTTTGCCTGCTTAAGTTTGAAAAGTTCAAACCTTGTTGGAGCGGCATTTACATTGGGCCATGTATTGTTGCTTTCATCAATATCTGCAGTCTCTTTCAATGGATCCAGTCTCACCATGCTAACCTCCTTATCTTTCACGAACATCTTTGTTACATTGTTTTCATTGTGTCGCCAGATCTGTGCAGGAATTCGATTTATCTCCCTTGAGCCATCCTTGTAAACCCATTCTATGATTAGAGGCATTACCAATCCCCCTTTGTTAGTAAAGTTTAATTCATAGATATGCTTACCAGCGTATTTCGCTTTTTGCTCTGCATCAAGAGCTTCTACTTTAGGGTCAACCTTGATATTAAATGATGTTGTATCGAAAGGATGAAACCCTCTTGCGTATTCCCAATAAAAATCGCGAAGAGTAGTGTCAGTATCAGTCAGAAATTTGACATTCTTATCATCCCTGTTTCGGATTTTTGATATGTCTTCATAGGAATTTAATTGAGGCATATCTATTCTTACTGTACTATCGTAGGGAACAGGAACTGCAGCATTAACGTCTGGTCGAAAATATTTTACAGAGTCCAGGGAAATGTCGCATGGATCAGTTGAATAAAACCACCCCCTCCAAAACCAATCGAGATCTTCACCGCTGGCATCTTCAAGTGTTCTGAATAGATCTGCAGGAGTAGGATGGCGAAACGCCCATCGTTTTGCATATTCTTTAAAGGCATAGTCGAACAATTCACGGCCCATAATTGTTTCACGAAGTATATTCAGCGCGGTGGCAGGCTTCGCATATGCATTTGGTCCGAAATGAATTATGTTTTCGGAATTCGTCATTACCGGTTCCAATTGATCCTTCGGCAGTTTCATATAATCAACTATAGCATTTGCCGGCCCTCTTTTAGAGGGAAATTTATTATCAAATAAACTTTCGGTCAGAAACTGAACGTATGTATTCAATCCCTCATCCATCCATGTCCATTGGCGTTCGTCACTGTTAATGATCATCGGAAAGAAATTATGTCCCACTTCATGGATGATGACTCCAAGCATTCCATATTTTACTGACTCAGGATAGGTTCCATCAGCTGCAGTCCTTCCATAATTAAAACAAATCATCGGGTACTCCATTCCATTTGAAGCTTCCACGCTTTGTGCTACCGGGTATGGATAAGGGATTGTATATTTTGAATAGGTTTTAACGGTATGCGCCACAACCTTGGTTGAATATTTTCTAAACAACCCATATGCTTCTTTTGGATAAAAGCTCATGCACATGACCTTCTTTCCTTCCACCCAGGCCGGCATCGCATCCCAAATAAATTTCCTGGAAGATGTCCATCCAAAATCACGGACATTGTCTGCCTTGAATATCCAGGTCTTCTTTTGAGTACTCTTTTTTTTCTCAGCAGCCTTTGCCTGCTCAAGCGTTACAATTTCAACAGGCTCTTTTGCATTTGATGCTTTCTGGTATCTTGCAAATTCTGCCGGACTCAACACCTGTTGATAATTCTGGCATTCACCTGTTGCACCTACAACATGGTCGGCAGGTACAGTCATCTGAACTTTAAAATTTCCAAATGAAAGTGTGAATTCACCTCTACCTGCAAATTGTTGGTTCTGCCAGCCATAAGCATCTCCATACACACAAAGCCTGGGATACCATTGAACGATCGTGAAAAGATGATTTCCGTCTTCAGGAAAAAATTCAGAACCACCTCGACCGCCCCTACCAATGAGATCTGGGATCTTATAACTCCATTCTACATTGAAAATAAACTTCTGACCTGGTTTTAGTGGAGCAGGAAGTTCCACTCTCATCATAGTTCTATTGATCGTGTGTTTCAGATTTTTGCCATTCGCATCCTGGAGTTTGCTGATTTTTACTCCATAGCCATTATCACTCCTCGCTTCCAATTCCTTTTCAATAGTAACATCATTTACTGTTGAATCAACCTTGCTATTGCTTTGATAATTTGCCCTGTTTATTGTGCTATGTTCATTTTCATCCAATTGTAACCAGAGATATGTGAGAACATCGGGGGAATTGTTGTAATAAGTAATTACTTCCGAACCTTTCAACTTCATGTTTGGCTCATCCAGTTCACACTTGATATCATAATCACATCTCTGTTGCCAATATTTTCCGCCTGGCGCACCACTAGCTGCTCTGTATTCATTAGGAGTAGGTAAGACCGTACCTAACTGTTCGAATTTATTACCATGGTTGGAACCAGGATTGTTTTGAATATTCTGAGCACTGCTACCCAACATTATCATTACCAGTGCGAATAATAAAAAACTTTGCTTCATTTCAGTTTGATTTAATTCGGAATTCTTTCTATAACCATCAATAACGCAAGGCTGAAAATGCATCCTGACACAAACAGGATATAATCTCTTCGCGCAATCTTAAACAAATTGATGCATACCCAAGTGATCAGCAAAATGATTGCCACGATCAGCAGTTGTCCCAACTCCAGGCCCAAATTAAAGGCTAATAGTTCGCCAACAATTCCCGTTTGCTGCCCAAGTAAGCTCTTCAGGTAATTAGAAAAACCAAGTCCATGAATGAGCCCAAAGAATAAGCCAAACGCATAGATGACTGGGATTTTTGAACGAGGCTGGAATTCTGTTTGCCAAAGGTTGCTTATAGCCGTTATCAGGATACTTAGACTAATGAGAAATTCAATCCATCGTCCTGGCAGGTTAACAAGATTGAAAACACTTAAAGCCAGTGTCAAGGAATGACCGATTGTAAATGCTGTAACAAGAACCAGGACCTTTCGCCAATCTTTAAGCAGATACCTGAGACAGAGTGCTGCTACAAAGAGGATATGATCGTAGCCTCTCCAATCTGCGATATGTTTGTAACCAAGTTCGAAATACAGCCAAAAATCCTGCATATATACATTAGCTCCAGGCCTGCGATTAGGAGAATTTTATGAAGTTAGGCTCAAAATAAAGACTGAGATTTGTATTGTAAAAATCAATTTTTTAATGGCACTTCTACTTGATAAATGGCTTTTCACTGGGATCCTGGCGTTAGTTCATCCATATTTTATAAGTGTAACTGAGATCAATCACAATTCTAAAGAAAAAACCATCGAGATCAGTTGCAAGACTTTTACGGATGATCTGGAGAAATCAATTGAGAAAACAGCTAACCTCACGATTGACGTCATTAAGGAAGGAAATTCGCTAAGAGTTCAAAAATTAATTCTTGAGTATATCTCAAAGCATCTTGTAATTAAAGCAGATGGCAAGGCCTTACAACTTGAATTGGTGGGTTTTGAAAATGAAGAACTCTCAACCTGGAGTTATTTCCAGGTGAAGAATGTTTCAAAAATCAAAAAGCTTGAAATTACCAATAGAATACTCCACGAGGCATCGAATGAGCAGATTAACCTGATGCATGTTACAGTTAACAATAACAGGAAGAGTACTAAGATTGACTTCCCCGACACTAATGCCGTGTTTGATTTTTAGGGTAAACTGAGAATGTAAAATGCAAAATGTAAAATGGAAAATTAGGAAGAAGAATATTTGATTGAGGAACGAGACTGTAATTTTTACATTTTTAATTTTTCATTTTGCATTCCTAATGACTCACGAATTATTGATTGCCCCCTGTCCCTGTAGTCAAAGTATCTGTCTTGATTGGAGTAACCGGCGAAGAAGGAGCGGGGACAACATTTTTTTTCTTCTTTCTCCGGAATAATTCACCCATACTGTCAAACTCACGCCTGTGTGAGATACTGATACCAGAACGGTTTTCTCTTCCGCTGTAAATATAGTTGTATGAATCACGGTAGAAGAAGGTTAACAGTAATCTTCCATCCGGGCGAATTTTCCATTCTGCAGTGAAATCCGGAAGGAATTGAAACTTGGCAGCTTGCACCTGTTCAGAACTCAAACCAAAATCAAGTGCACTTCCAAAAGTAAAAGTTAAGCGTTCATCCAATATGCTTTTTGCGAAGGAAAGCGTTACCTCGCTTCGATCGATCAGGTATGCATTTCCACTACCAGCAAGAAAATTCGTTCCACTGTATAACTGAGCATTGAAGTTCACTTTTATCCCTAAAGATTTTTCAAAAGCTCTTGAGAGTTCGCGACTGATCTGGTTCGAAATAAAACCAGATATACTGTTCACGACCACACTTTCATAAAATCGTGGAGCAAGGTTGCCAGTACTGGTATTAGTGAGCGGTCCGAAACTGTTGAACACAAGCAGGAATGAAACCTGTTTGTTCAATTCATTTTCATCACTCTGGATGCGTTGAAGAACGAATTGCGCTTCCTGGTCGTTTCTTAACTCACTTCCCGGTGGTAGTTCTATCTGGAAGCGAATAGCAGGCTTCATCAGCTTGCCTGTGAGTTCTGCAAGAACAAAAATCTTCCCACGATATCTCCGAATGTTTTCATTAGTATAATAGCCAGCCTCTGTAAGGTTAAGATCACTGAATCTTACATTTTCAGCCTCATATCTTGCCTTGATATTCATGTTGGCATCAAACGGATTTCCCGTCCATTGGATATAATTTCCGGCACCTTCCAATAGTATGAATGGCTTTTTCAATACTGATTGAAAAGTAAAATTGTAATTCCCGCGATCGATATCATACCTACCTACAATTGTAAAATCATCATTGGTGCCTGCTCTTATTTCAAGATTGCCATGGCCATTGGCATTGATAGCATCACCTGTCAGATCATCGATTATTACCTTGACGTTTGCGTAATTATTTGCAGTGATATCTAATCTTACATGAAGATTGGTTTCGGCACCTACCCGTGAAGGCGTCATCTCTTTACCATACACTTTCCAAACAATAAAATCCGCATCAGAACTTTCTCTGCCTGTGGATGAAGGTAAGGTCAAGGTGGAGCTGTCCACAGGTTCGCCTTCAATATCCATGTACATATTTTCTTGCGGGCCTCTCAACGTGAAATTTGCCCTGCCAATCATGGTACCATAGAATTGGCTATTGTCCTTGGCCTTGGTATCAAGAAGTAGTAACCTGTTTGTATTGATTGCAAAGTCGTAATACATTTTCTTGAGCCCCTGATGACCTAATCTGGCCTTGGTTATATAACCGGTATTACCAAGATCATCTTTAAAACTGGCGGTCCCGAAATCCATAAATCCATCGCCAAAGGTTATTGAAGCAGTTGGAATAGAATAATTTACCTGCGTATATGCAACTTTCATCTTGGCATTTACCAATTCAACTTTCCCCAGAAGTTTTATGTTGCTTGCGGTTCCCGCAACTTTTAAGTTGCCGGTAGCAAATCCATCAATGTCCGTGAAAACACCGGCGAGGATTTTCTTCAGGGGCGATATACTCATGTTCTTGAAATTGCCATCAAGATTCATTTCCCTGTTGCCGGTGCTATCTGGCTTAGCCAAAAAACCATTCAGGTCGAAAACAAAATTTTTGTTATTTGAAATTGCACCTATATCTATCTGCCCGGTTTTTTGATCATAATTTCCTCTTACCTCTATTAATCCTATAGAATCGTCATCCAGTCTGAATTGTTCAGTTCTGCCTTTTAAGCTCAGTTGCATCTTTCCATAAGGATCGATCACCTCAACGTCCCCTGTAAAGAGTCCTTCAATTCGATTGCTTTTAACAAATAAAGGCGTGAAATCGCCAAGGTTTATTTTCTTAAGTGACTACCTTGAGGTCATTTGTATTGCCTGATATCGGAAGGCACAGTAGTCACAACTATTTCCTGTTCCCCACTGAAAATTTTGACGCCATCTGCTGAAACAATATTCTTACTCAGGACGAGTTCGCCATCTTTTGCAATCTGCCATTGCTTGCCATTGATCTCAAAATGTGGATGGCTCGAAATAGATCCGCATGCCATCCGGAATAGTTTCCACTCTTGCAGCAATATCGGCTGAATTCAACGTCTGGCTTGCGCTTGTCTTGAATGCGAACTTTGAAACAGTCATTGGCAGAATTGATCCGATATAGGTCTGCTGGGAAATGCAGACTGTCATTGAAAAACATGTCGCAAACTGGTTTCCATACAAGACTATCCAGATTACCGCGGCCTTTAACCTGGTATTGTTAAATGAATAATGTTTTGATATTTGAATTGCGGTACTTCCGCATTCAGATCCAATAAATTTTCTTTTGAATTGATCCTGCCACTGATGGTTGTGAAATTGAATCCTTTAACCGTGGATTAAACAGTCTCGAGATAATCATCAACATTTTTGGTAGTAACAACAAAGCTGAAATTTTCATTCTGTGGCTTGATCCTGGATGGTTTAATATAAGCAGGATAATACCGGTTGAGAAATGTTTGAAATGCTGCGGGCAAGTTCGCTTATGGCAAATTCGCCTGCAATGGCAACATCAAATTCATTACTTACGATCGTAAGCGTCTTATTGTTGTCCATGATCCTCGACTCAAGCACAAGAGAATCGAAGGAAAAGCGTTTGCCATCCTTAAACACTGATGCATCATACATCCTGCGCTGTTCCCACGAAATCGTCGATATTGTCACCGGTGAAATTCAACTGAAATTTGCCATTGAATTGAATATCGCGGTTGTATAGGTTCGGGCTTCTGAAGATATCGCTTTCTCAACATGTTGCGGTAAAATCAAACTTGGCGCTGTCTGATTCAGGTCGATAATACCTTCGAGACTACTATCAGGTTCGGATCTTTCGAAACAAACTTTCCATTGAATAATTTCTTGTTGAAACGATCCCATTAACATACATTCGCGATAAGGTAATCATTTGAATCCCAGTTCCTGTACCGTTCCATCCAGACTATCGCATCCAAGATTGTTTAATTGAAAACCAGCTTCCCCTAATACTTTCCTTTGAAGCTTAAAAGTTTCCAAATTGCTTATTATCCAGAAATTCGCCGAGCCGGAATTGCTGTAGTATTGATACTCCCTGAATACACTGGGTTGCGCCTGTTGAGCTTCATATTTAAGGTCACTACTATGGTGCCCAAATTGGTTTCAATCGTACCGTAAGTAACAAAGTCCTTTATGAAGCCCTTAAAATTTCCACGGAACCTCACATACTCAATCGATCCATTCTGGGCATCGTAATATTTTTGAGATGCAGGCAATAATCTCACTGCATCGGCATAAGTCGTTTTAAATTCATTTGCTTTAAATCGATAAGGTTTGGTTAATATCAGGAAGCCCTGCAATATGGAATCGCCATTCAGATAGGTGTTATTTCCCGCATATAATTTCAGAGTTTTTCCTTCAAGGTTATCAACCGATCCTTTTACTTGCCCTCCATCCTTATAATCTTGTCCCAATCTTTCTGCGGGGGCAAAAAACGCGATGTCCTCACTGTTCATCTCCGAGCTTGTCAAATTTGCCTTCCAGTGTCACATCAGTCAGGAAGCTTACCCATGTCCGTCGAAGCTCGAGTACCGCAGGCAAAATAGTCCTAAGGCGAGTGCGATTGGTGCGAATGTCCGAGCTGATCGAATTCCATCAGCTCAGGATGCATTGTCAGTTGAGCAGTGAATTTTCTCACGTGGAGGCCGAGCGTTCTTTTGTTTTCAGGTCGATATCGGCTGTAATGGTGTCCTGGGTTAGCTGCAGGTCTTTAAACGTGCCATGAAATTTGGAGAAAATAGCATGTCTGTCCATCCAAGATAAGTATAGGCTGGCGTTCGGTTAAGCCGGTCGTTTTTAAAAGCACCATCTTCAATAGCTAATTCATCGATCAGACGTCCCAATTCCTCTGCATTCCATCGAAGTTTATTAGGGATCATTAACTATTGGTCTATCGACTTTCTGAGTTGTATCGCTTCGGGCTTATTTGCCCCTGTATATCGATATGAAAAATTGGGGTCTTGCAAGGAGAGTGATTTTATATGCGCGATCTTTTCTATTGAGGTCCACTTCTTCGGGATCCATTTTCAGAGAGCCGATCCTGATGACCTGGTTTTCTCCTTCCCACCCATCCTTCATCACAAAGCGATACATTTTCGAGGTCGACGATCTGGAAATTGTAGTCGATAGTTCTTTTACTTTTTGCCTTTTTAGGAACAGAAAAATAATCAACAAGGAACTGGTAATTCCAAACGGAATCAGTTCTCTCAAAATTGATCTGCGCATCTTTTAGCGCAATATATTTTAGCTCGACTTGATCCTTGAAAAAGAACCAGTCGGTGATCGTGACTTCAGCGATGCCAGCATAAAGCAGTGTGTCATTATTACGGTCCTGCATAAGCGTACCTTCCAGCAGCATTTGGTTGAACAGCCAAAATCGACTTTCTTAATTCGAATGAGTTGGTTTTAAGGTCCCGCGAGAGCGGCTGAAGTAACTTTTCGCGCAAGCCAGTTCTGAACGGGTGTTGTCTGGATAGCTAGCCAGGCTAAAGACCACCAGCAGCAATAGGCTGAGCAGGGTGTACCGCGCTATTTTCCAGAACTTTTTCAATAGATGGGGGATAGAGGTGTAAAATTAGCTATTCACTGTCGTTGAGCAAATTCAATACCATAGTGTTATGTTTTTTTTGCAGCAGGGTCAACAATTGTTAAAATAGGCAGAAGATTTCGTCTTATGTGGGCTAAAATTGTATTTATTCGCTTCAGCGCTCGAAACTGCCCCATAATGGTTCAATGAAAGAATACCTGAAGAACATACTAAAGCATTTGAGGATTTACCATCCATTGCAGCGTATTTACAGGAGACGACTCACTTCCAGGCAACACCATCGAATACTTAAAGAATATGAACCATTCAGAAATGGTGTTCTGTTTTGCAATTTCTGCGGAGAATCTTATAGTCAATTTGCGCCCAGGTGGCCTTCAGATGAAGATCGTGAAGCTCTTGTCCGGAATAGCGTCATAGCAGGATACGGTGAAAATTGCTATTGCCCTTCCTGCATGAGTACTGCGAGGGAAAGATTGATTAAAGCAGTGATCTCGGATGATTTTGCCCTGGAAGGAAAACAGATTCTTCATTTTTCACCAGAAAAGAAGATCCTTGATTTCATATTAGAGAAGAATGATGTGACCACTGCCGATCTGGAACCTGGCTTCTATAGTGCTGTGCATAAGCAGACTATCAAACAGGACCTAACTTCTCTCCAGTTTCAGGATAGTTCGTTTGACATCGTGATTGCCAATCATGTGATGGAGCATATTCCTGATGATCTCCAGGCTATGAAAGAGGTTTACAGGGTTTTGAAAAAGAACGGCACCGCAATTATGCAGGTTCCTTTTTCGACTAGCATAAAAACTACCATAGAACAACCAGGATTGAAAGACCCCAGGCAGCAATCTGCTCTCTTCGGACAAAAAGACCATGTGAGAATATATGAACTTGAAGATTATTTATCGCGACTACGAGAAGTTGGCTTCGATGTCAACTATCAATCATATGATGAATTAAAGGCTTATCATCAATTTGCAATTCAAACAGGTGAAGGTTTTATCAGGATCAGCAAATGATCGCCTTCATATCCTGGTCAATTTTCTGTAGTGTGGAGGGACGCCTTTAAATAAACTTAGAGGAAAGGGGAGTTTGTTCAGGTAGATGGTTTGAAATTCTTCTTTGAATGCACCAAACCTGCCATAGAAAGTTGAAATACTTGCTTCATCAGAACCTTCAAAATCCAGAATGGTCTTTTGTTCAGCATGTTCTTTTATGAAAGCGTCGATAAGAAGTGGAGATGATCCAAGTTTCTTGCTTCCTGGTTGATTATCTACCAACCAATAGTATGCCCTGCCATTTCCAAAAAGAAATGCAGCGCATGAGACCAATGAACCGTTTCGATAAATCCCATAGGTGACTGCTTCATTCCTTGAGTGATAATGCAGAAAGACTTTCTTCAACAAATCGAATGCTCCTTTTTCGATCCTTGTAAAGCCCGGATATGATTTCGCGCAATTAAGGATGACTTCTTCAATAGGAATATTTTTTCTGACCTGGCATCCCTCCTTTATTGCCTTTGAAACATTCCGGGTAATGTTATCCCGATATCCATCCCTGATCCGCTCATAAGTTTGGTCAAGAGAAAGAACAAAATTTGTTCTTATATAGGTCGGATAAGGTGATGCTTGAAGAAAGTTTTCATGATTGAGGCTGATGTCCCAGTATTTGAATTTTTTTGGAATGGCATGCAAAAATTTCCTAACAATTTCTGGATTCAGATGATTTCCAAATACGCCAAGTACTGGTGTAAGGAATGGTTGAAATAAATATTGTAATCCGAATTTTTTCCTTGATGGGAGCGGCATCACATACTTATAATTGTCAAGTACGAGCGCATTCCAGTTTTCAGCCATAATGTCCAGGTATGCTGATTGCGCATAGATCAATCCGTTGGATGCATTTTGGATGCATGCATCCCATTTTTCAATTGCGATTTCGGTTCTGCGGAGAAAACTTATGGATGAATTATCCATTCTCAGTATAGTTGTACCAGGTTAATATACTTTCTGAGATTGATCTTTTGAATATCGATAGAAAATGAGATCTTCTTAAAAAACTTATTTTCTTCAGGTACAGTTTTTAATTGATCGCGAAACTCCTTGCTATAAAGTATGGGTGCATATACGTTTATAATATCCTTGAGAAGACTGAGTTGTAATCCACCAACATACAGGAATCGACTTGTGCCGGAGCCTTTTTTCCAGGCCTCCGCGTAGGTACCGATATCCAGGAACAATTTGATCGGAAGTTTGATAGGAAAAAGTCGATCAGGTAAACTGGAGTTGAAATTCATTGAGGCCACCCAATTATTCTGATCTTCCCTGCAAGCCCTGGAACAGATCTGTTCTAAGTTTCAGATCACCGTCTCTCATCATCACCTGCTGGCTTGCACCTCCATCATTTTCATTTCTGCCGATAAAAAAATTGCTGTAGGTATAGTCTTCATTTCCTCTAACCGCAGTCAGCTTCGGCTGATAAACATAGGTACTGAATTCTTTCGATGATGTCTTTCCTCCCAGGTAGCCAAACTTCGCAGCAAATACGCGCATGTTCAAACCTCCGTTACCTTTTGAATAATTGAAGAACTGATTTCCTGTAAAAGATGCGCGCCAGAAATCAGGTCCCTGCTGGATCTGCAGGCTTCCCTCATATGGATATAATCTCCTGAAATTATCAACACCTATGGTGAGTTGATTTATCACTCTTGATGCATATTCAGTTTCTTGAGGATAAAAAAGCGTGTCAGATTTTTTCAAAAAGTAATTGAATCCTTTCTCTGAAATAATATATGACCTGAGGTCTACCCACCAGGTTTTTCTATTTCGTGGATCAGGATTGCTGAACATCACCCTGATGTTTGGAACCAATTTTACAAATCCACCAAAGACCTTATTTCCGTTGCTGTCAACTCCCTTCAGAGTGGAAAAACGTGAAGCACTCAATCCAATGGATTTGTTAACTGTATTACTGGCTTGAACTGTGTAAGACAATTTACCAAGACCATTCAATTGCTTGCTTCCCGTGGCATATAGAGGCATTAAGAGAAATTGGAATTTATTAGAAGGAAGATTATAATTATGAATCCCCGGTCCAATCATAAAACCATCATACTTACTGAAAGTAAAAGCAGGGAATAGACCGATGTACATATTCTTTTTATAATCTCCCAATGAAAAGAATGGTACAAGTTTTATACTCCTGATTTTTTCGAAAACCGGCCTTGTTTCTTTTTTTGAAGCTGCGTCAAAAAATGCAGACAGATCATTCCCCGTCTTTTCTTCCATGATCCTTTTGAAATCTTCGGGATATGGATGGCGATTTTTCCAGGCTGTAAAATATGCCTTCATTCCTTCATCAAACTTTGCCTTGCCAACATGCATTTCAATTTCCTTTAACCAGAATGCAGTTTTATAGTAAGCAATGAGGGTGTAATTAATAAAAGTGAAACTATCAGATGTAGTTGTTATTGCCTGATCCTTTTTCCAATTAGTCCAGGTGTCAATTGCCCGATTGACCATTCCTATTTCAGTAATAATTTTCCTTTTTTGTAAATCATCCTGGAAATTTTTTCCATCCATGTAGCGTAAGTCATAATAGGTATTGATCCCTTCATCCATCCATGGAAACGCACGCTCATTAGATGCAAGAACGCTCTGGAACCAATTATGTCCAATTTCATGCTCCACTGTTTCTTCCAGGAGAAAATCATCATCCATCGGAGAAATACTTGTAATGGTTGGATATTCCATTCCGCCAGTGAAGGCCATTTTCGCTTCTACAACGCTCATCACACTATATGGGTATTCTGCTATCACCCTTGACCTGAAATGAAGTGCGTCTTTAATGAATTTCATACAATTCTTCCATCCTGATGATTTCCGGTCAACATAAAACACAAATGCATCAACAACCTTTTTATCAAGCATAACAGTATCAGAAATCACAAGGAATCGCTTGTCCGCAAACCATGCAAAGTCATGAATCATCTCCTGTTTGTAATTCAGAGTTTTTATTTCTGTTGAAGAAGGAGGAAATATTTCTGAAGGCAACCTGGGTTCACCAAGTTTAGGTCTTGGCCGGGGAGTGGCCAGGGGATCACTAACAGTTGATTCATTTCTTGACTTCATCCAGTTAATTTCTTGCTTGTCCTGCAATTCTCCAGTGGCAGCAACTACGTAATTCCTGGGCAGGGTGATCCTCACATCATAATTTCCGAACTCACTGTAAAATTCACCCTGGTCCAGATACGGCATCGGATGCCAACCATATTTATCATAGACCGCGGGTTTGGGATACCATTGTGTGATATGGTATGACTGACCTACATGTCCTCCCCTCGAAAAATTAAGTGGAAGTTTTACATGAAAAGGTGTGGTAATGGTGACTGAATTTCCAGGGGCAAGAGGCTTAGGAAGAACCAGTTTTATAATATCTATATGCTGCGGGTGATCCTCAATTTTCAGCGGTTCATTATCGATCCTAAAATCAAGTCTGTTGATATAGCCACGATCCTCTCTGCCTGAGAAGTAGAACTTGGTGCTGCCATTCTCTATCTGCTGGTCGCTGAATGCAGTTTTATCATTCTTGAAGGCATTCGGCCAAACATGAAACCAAAGGAAAAAAAGGGAATCGGGAGAATTATTTGTGTATTCAATTTTTTCAAATCCTTCCAGGGTATGCTCTACGTCATTCAATGTGACATCAATAACAAAATTCACCTGTTGTTGCCAATAATTATTCTGAGATACGAGAGGGGTATGAAAGACGTAAAATGAAAGAAAGAGCAGGCCGATTTTTTTCACCAGGTATTGTTTCGTCAAAAATAGAAAACACAAATTACACGAATTATAACGAAATTCTTGGCGTTCCCTTGCGTCTTTGTGTGATTGCGGTTAAATGTACTACTCCAGTGACCCTTTTTTGTTTCTAATTTCGAAGAGATCATCAAGTTTGGTATTCAGCGCCTTTTCCAATGACAGTTTAAAATCTTCGGGATAAGGATGCTTAAACTTCCATTCATTGAAATACGCCTTCATTCCATTGTCAAGATTCTCCTTGCCAAGGTTCAATTCCAGAATGTACAACCATACAGCAGTCTTTAGATAGACAACAACACCATATTCATCCTTGTTACTAAAAGAAGCCGAATGAGTCTCAATTGCAGGTTCCATCGGGATCCGGGAAAGGGCTGAATATATCAGTGACGTGAACTCACCTGAAGGCCTCTTCCTGACATCTTCAGGAATCTCCTTTCCAAAAACACTATTCGCACGATATTTTTCCGCCTCATATCTAAACTGAAAATAACTATTGATGCCTTCATCCATCCAGGCATGATCACGTTCATTGCTTCCAAGGATGCCGTAAAACCAGTTGTGTCCTACTTCATGGGTGATAACTGCATCAAGCGTTTCCTCACTCGCATCCGGACTTGTAATATGTGTGATCATTGGATATTCCATTCCACCTGACATCAGGTTCCTGGGACCTTCAACTGCCTGCACTACGGGATAAGGATATTCGCCGATCCATTTACTGTATTTACTTGTTGCGTCTTTTATGTAATCAGTGCTGTTGTCCCATAACTTGTTTCCTCCCGGAAGATGGTAAGAAAAAACATCCACCGTTTTGCCAGAGGGAAGATTCAGGGTATCATATTCAATGATGAAATTTTTGTCAGCAAACCATGCGAAATCGTGTACGCTATCTGCGGTATAGGTCAAGGTTTTTGGAGTGGTTGCTGTTGATTTATATTTTGAATTGGTTCCGGTATGATTTGCTTTTCCTAATTCCTTATAAGCATTTAGTTCTTCTGCATTCTGCATTGTTCCTGTTGCCGCCACCACATAGGCAGGTGGCACACTGATGTTTACTTTGAAACTCCCAAATTCACTAAAAAATTCACCCTGATCCAGGTAAGGCATTTCGTGCCATCCTTTCCGATCGTATACTGCTGGTTTAGGATACCACTGACAGATGATATAAGATTGTTTTCCATCATGCCCCATTCTTGAAATGTAAGAAGGCAGCTTCACAAAAAATGGTGTGCTGATCTTTACTTTTTCACCGGTCGCAATAGGTTTCGGCAGAAAAACTTTAATAATGTCTATCTCTTCAGGATGAGGTTCTGTCTTCACTTTTTGTCCGTCAACAGTAAAATCCAGGCTATCAATAAACCCTTTATCCTTCATATCCTTCCATCGTTTTTTACCATCTTTTTCCCGTGCGAGCTGCTTGGCAAAGGCAGAATTATCATTCTTATAAGCATTTGGCCAGATATGGAACCAGATAAAGTCAAGCTTATCAGGAGAATTGTTAAGGTATTCCAAATTCAAAACTCCCTTCAGTGTGTTGTCTTTATCGTTAAGACTCACATCAATAGTGTAATCAACCCGCTGTTGCCAGTATGCCTGTTGCGCAAATGATGATATCGATAGGAAAATGGATAATGCAAGCAATCTCGTCTTCATGAATTTCAACTTATTAAGTGTGCTAATATAGGAACGGAATAGATGCGTCTTATCGTATGAAAGTTGCAGGCCAGAGGAGGTTTGATTGTTCGAATGTTTGGATGTTCGGAAATTTAACCGCCAGGACGCCATGGCGCAAGGTTTCGTCAAGAACATAAACATTCAAACAATCAAACATTCAAATTTCTTTGTCACTTCCCCTTCGCTGTAAAAATAATCCTGAGCGTATGCACAAGGATCTTAAAGTCCAGGGCCAATGAAATATTTTCAATGTAAAGAAGGTCATACTTCATTCTTTCGGTCATTTCTTCTACATTCTCTGCATACCCAAATTGAACCATCCCCCAGGAAGTGAGGCCAGGCTTTACTTTAAGCAGATATTTGAAATAGGGCGATTTTGAAAGGATCTGGTCTATATAAAATTTCCTTTCGGGTCTTGGTCCAACAAGGCTCATTTCTCCTTTCAGAATATTCCAGAGTTGGGGTAGCTCATCAAGCCTCCATTTACGCATGGTTTTTCCCCATCTTGTGATGCGGGGGTCATTCGCTGTTGACAATGCAGGTCCATTCTTCTCAGCATCAGCCACCATTGATCTGAACTTATAAATTCTAAATGACTTGTTTTTGTATCCAATCCTCTCCTGGGAAAAGATAATGGGTCCCTTGGAAGAAATTTTCACACGAATTGCGGCATAGATCATCAAAGGGGAGAGAAGTATAAGCCCAATGATTGCAACTGAAACATCCAATAATCTTTTTATGTTTTGTTGCCATTCGGGTATGAGGTCAGTCTTGATATCTGTAAGCAGGGCGCCAAAAATGTTGCTGGTCTTGACCGTTCCTGAAAGGATGTCGATAGTATCTGGTACCATCTTGATCTCGATATCTTTTTCACTCAGCTTTTCTATCACTTCTTCCAATTGTCCTCTTTCCGATCTTTCTGTCGCAAGCACTACCAGTTCGATCTGGTGTTCATCAACAATACTTTCAATTTTCTGCAGGCTCCCGATCTGGTTCAGGTGATTACTAATGCCATTTTTGCCATTTACACCATTGGTTATATAACCAACATAATGATAGCCTGCCATTTTCAAACCAAGCTCAGTGTCTTTATAAATTTTTTCAGCGATGGAGTTGCCTCCCACCAGGAGGGCATTGAATCTTACCGAGCCTCGCATGACCTGATTCTTGATAATTTTCAGGATCAAGGACCTTCCAATTAGCGTAAATAAAAAATGTGCAACGAAATATGTCAGGTAGACTTTATAATAGTAGGTATAGTTATGCTGAGGATCATTGATGATGATCAAAAAGAATATTAGTGTGCAACCAAGAAATGAGCATATGAAGCTTGTTCCAAATTCATTCAATCTGGATTTTCGGTATAGGGAATTATAAGAACCAACAAGGGTGTACAACATGAGCCATCCAAATGGTATCATTGCTAAACCCCACCAAAATCTGTTATTCAGATATATTCCGCGTGAGGTTTCAATTACTTCTTCCAATAAATAGCGTCTGGTGAAATAAAGGATGATCCATGCAATTGCAGCTGCCAGGTAATCTGAGAGAATGTACCAGATAATATGGATTTTTTTCTTATACGGCATTCAATCAGCTCAGCTGCAGGTTATATTTTATCTTATCCAGGATTTGGTGGGCTACATCCATTGCGCGATAACCATCCACCTCTGAAACAACGGTTGGTTGATTCTTAAGAATTGAATGTACAAACTCTTCGAGTTCCTTCCTGATTGCATTGACTTCGGGAACTTGCGGATTTACGATCGCGATGGTTTTATTTCCCTTCGGGGTTTCAATATCAAATGAAAATGCATCAATATCTTTTGAGGTCTTCAAACGAATGATCTCAGTTTTTTTATTCAGAAAATCAACTCCTATATAAGCATCCTTCTGGAAAATTCGCATCTTCCTCATTTTCTTCAATGAGATCCGGCTTGCACTGAGATTTGCAACACATCCGTTGTTAAATTCCATTCTCACATTCGCGATATCTGGTGTATCTGTCATAACTGCCACACCACTGGCGGAAATAGTTTTGACTTCGCTTTTTACAATGCTTAAAATGATGTCTATATCGTGGATCATGAGGTCCAGGATCACACTTACCTCAGTGCCTCTCGGATTGAATTGTGCCAATCGGTGGACTTCAATAAACATCGGGTGAAGATCTACTTCTTTCAGTGCGAGAAAGGCGGGATTAAATCGTTCAACATGTCCTACCTGCATCTTGATATTGGATTCTTTTGCAAGTTGTACCAGTTTCCTGGCTTCTTCCATATCATTCGCGAGGGGCTTCTCTACAAAAACATGTTTTCCTTTTTTGATGGCCTGTTCACACAGATCAAAGTGGTAATTGGTTGGAGCTACTATGTCCACTGCATCTACCGCATCCATCAGTGTTTCCGGATCAAAGAATCTTGCCACTTGATATTTTTGAATCACTTCCTGGGCCGCAGATTCATTGGGGTCATAGAAACCTACAACCTCCACATCCCTGATCTCTCGCCAGTTGTTCAAATGGAATTTTCCCAGGTGGCCTGTTCCAAATACTCCGATTTTCAGCATTCACATTAATTAAGCGGCAAAGATAGTGCTGTGGAGTCCTTTGGTTTCTCAGATTTGGGAGATCATATGTATTATTTCAGGAGATGCCTGATATGAGAGTATTTAAGCACTCATATTGATGGAAGTTTCCACGGATCCCTGTATGTTGACGTAATCAACGCATTGGCTGCCTGGTTATTCCCAAAATTCTTTGTTGTATCGTTCCACTCAAGTCTTGATTGCGTTCTCAAAGCAATATTTGCCATATGGGCATATAAAGCAACCAGTCGGCCCTGCTCTATTGGACAATTAGGCTCCTTTCGCGATTTTATGCATTCAAGAAAATTTTTGACATGGTCCTCATGTGAATCCCTTGCACTCTGTCGTGGCATTGCCGGAACCTTATATTGCCCATTCTCATTTTCAGGAAAAACTTCCCATCCTTCACGATCAATAACAAGTGTTGCATCGTTTCCAATAAATGCCAGACCGTACGATCGATTGTAAGGTCCTGATTGAAGTCCCGCACTATGTTCCCAGGTGATGACATAATCCTTCATTTGATAATTCACACTCATTGTATCGAAGGTTTCGTGTGCATTATTTGGAAATGCCCAATTGCCACCTGTGGCTGTTACTGCAATTGGAGTTGTATTGGTATTTTTTGGCCATAGTGCCATATCTATAAGGTGCACTCCCCAATCAGTCATCAATCCGCCGCCATAATCCCAAAACATTCTCCATGATCCATGAAATCTTGTTCGATTAAAACTTCTCTTAGGCGCTGGTCCAAGCCACATAACAAAATCTACCCCGGCAGGAGGCTCTGAATCTGCAACCTTCGGTTGACCGATGCCGTATCTGAAGTTTGCCCAGATATGCACTTTGCGCAGATCCCCGATCTTTCCTTCCCGCACCATGTCAGTTGCTTTTATGAAATGCGCTGCGCTTCTCTGTTGTTGCCCAACCTGGACAAGCCGATTGTATTTTCTTGCAGCTTTCACCATTAGCTCGCATTCACCAATACTATTAGCAAGAGGCTTTTCAACATATAAATCTTTGCCTGCCTGCATGGCATAGATGGATGGGAGGCAGTGCCAATGATCTGGCGTACCCACAATAACTGCATCTATATCTTTATTCTCTATCAGCTTTCGGAAATCTTTATACCTGGTGGGTGCCTTTCCTTGTTGTTTTTGAACGATGCCGATTTTCTCATCCAGAATTGTATCATCAATATCACAAATGCCAGCACATTCTACATTAGGCTGTTTCAACATATCAGTGAGATTATAGAAACCCATATTTCTTGCTCCCACAAGACCAACCACAATTTTCTCATTAGCGCCAACGATCCTATTTTTTACTGATGCAAGAAGTGGAGATGAAATCAGCGCGGAAGCACCAGCGGCGGCAAGTAGGGTGGTGCTGTCGGAAAGAAATTCTCGGCGCGTGGGTTTGCTGGTGCTCATAAGTAGTTAGTTAGAAGAAGAAGTTAAAGAAGGGAAGAAGTTAAGGAGTTAAAGAATATCATGATTCAAATGCCAGAGAAATTCCAAAATCTAAAAACCAAATCTCAAATACCTTTTAATTATCAATCAATGTTTTGATTTTTTCTTTGATTTTTCTCTCTATTCTTTGTGTTTTGTTATTTGGTTCTTGATTTTTTGCCCATATTCTCTAACTTCTTTAACTCCTGACTACTGATTACTAAAGAATGCATTGTGTATCCCTAATTGCAGCCCCCTAAGCTCTGACAATCCCCGCATACGTCCGATGCATGAATATCCGGGGTTGGTGACCTTACCCAGATCATCCATCATCTGGTGCCCGTGATCAGGCCTGAATGGAATTGGTGCAGGTGCTTTCTGTTGAATGGCCAGAATTTCTTTTATCACTGCATACATATCAGTATCACCGCCTAAATGGTCCGCTTCGAAAAAATTACCAAATTCATCTCTCTTTGTATTTCTGAGATGGACAAAATGAAGTCGGGATCCAATATTTTTTACTATCGATACAAGGTCATTGTCTTTAGATGCCCCTAACGATCCGGTGCAGAAACAAATACCATTGCTTTTATTGGGAACAGAATTAAGTATTAGATCGATGTCTGAACCGCTGCTTACAATCCTGGGCAGTCCAAGTATATCAAAAGGCGGATCGTCAGGATGTATCGCCAGTTGAATACCTAATTCATCAGCAAGAGGACTGATCTCTTTTAAAAAGAATACAAGGTTTTCTCGCAGATTATTATGGTCGATCTCATCATAGAGCGACAACTTCTCCCGCATTTGTTGGACGGATTGTTTTTTTTCTCCCGGAATTCCAAACATGATGATCTCTCTTAGCTTTTCCAATTCAGCTTCAGAATATTTTTTGAACCGCTCTTCCGCTTCTTTCAGAATTTCAGGAGTATAGTCTGAATCAGCATTTTTTCTTTTAAGAATGTAGATGTCAAAAACCGCGAGGTCGAACCAATTAAAATAAAGTGCCTTTGACCCGTCGCGCATTTCATAATCCAGGTTGGTTCGGGTCCAATCATTCACGGGCATGAAATTATAGGTAATGATCTTGATTCCGCAATCTGCAAGATTGACCAGTGTTTGTTTATATTGATCGATAAATTTCAAATAACCCGTCTCCCTGGTTTTGATTGATTCATGCACTGTTACACTTTCCACCACATCCCAGGAAAGTCCAACCTTCTCGATTATTTTTTTTCTCTTGATAATTTCATCCTTTGGCCATACCTCTCCGTGCGGAATTTGGTGAAGTGCGGTAACCACTCCTGAAGCTCCCGTTTGCAGAACATCCTGCAAGCTCACAGGATCGTCCGGACCAAACCAACGCCAGGTTTCTTTTAGTAACATATACTAGATTATTTACGTGAATCCTCAATCGTGAATCGTGAGTCGTGAGTCGTGAGGTTAGGTATCTTAACTTTCGAACTTTCGAACTGTCAAACAATCAAACAATCAAACAATCAAACAATCAAACCTTCAAACAATCAAACATTCTAACTCCCGAACTTTCGAACTCTCGAACTCTCAAACTTCTTCACACTCCCGAAAAAACATGAAACCCGCCATCAACACAGATCACTTCACCACTTACAAAAGCTGAAGCATCGCTTAAAAGCCAGATGAGAGTGCCCACAAGTTCATCAGGATTTCCAAATCTTTTGAATGGTGTGTTTCTTAGAACCGCCTCACCCCGACTGGTATAACTGCCATCTGCATTGGTCAGTAAATTCTTGTTCTGCTGGGTAAGGAAAAATCCAGGAGCTAGACTATTGACTCTAATAGCTCCACCAAACCTGTTTGCAGTTTCAACACACATCCATTTTGTATAATTGTCAACAGCGGCCTTAGCCATAGAATAACCAAGGACTCTGGTAATGGCAGATTGTGCCGCCATCGAAGATATGTTTACAATGCTTCCACCGTTGGTCTGCAGTGCTTTCCCAAATATTGTAACTGGTAAGATTGTTCCGAAGAGATTCAGATCGAGCGCCAATCGCAAAGCTTCTAAATCGATATCAAAAATATCTTCTTCCGGTGCAACCACCGCAGCAGGAACATTCCCGCCGGCTGCATTAACAAGACCATCTATTCTTCCCCATTTATTAAGAATTGCATCTCGTGCAGCAACCAGATCGCTTTTGGATAGTACATCTGTCTTTATGAATAGGGCTTCCATCCCATTCCTGGTTAATTCCTCCTCTCGTTGTTTTCCTATATTTTCATTCCGTCCTATTAGAGCAACTGAGCCTCCCATCTGTGCCACACCCTGAACAAAAGATTCTCCAAGAATTCCAGTTGCACCTGTAATTACTACGACTTTATTTTCCAGGTTGAAGTATTGTTTTGAAAAGTTCATACCATTATTTATAAATGAAAAGGTTCAGGCATAAAACAGAGATATAAACTGAACCGCAAATTCAAATCTATCATCTTTTGTCTCAACTATTTC
>CAWFMT010000010.1:0-47265 GCA_963817075.1 uncultured Chitinophagaceae bacterium
TAGCTATGGCTTTGCGTAAGGTCTCAGGCACTTTGTTTGTGAGCGTATAATCTATAAGCCCTTCATCAGTAATATCGTCATTCAAATAATCGTATTGAAAGCGGGCAGCAGCTACACAAGTTTTAGTGGCTTTCATCACGTCTACATCAGCGCTATCTAAAGTGCTCATAAAAATATTCCGTGGGTTACTGTGCTTTACTTCCAAGTTACCTACACCGCAACACATATCCCATACGACATATTCTTGCTGCCAGTTATTACCAAGAACTTCAGTCAGTTTATCATAAGCCTTATCGACAACGTGAAGCGGGGTATAATACGCACCTTTGAAGCTCGCGTCTGCATCGATAGGTATTAAGCTGTCACGTCTTTCCAGAAGGTAATTTCTATATTCAGCTTTGGGAGGACGCTGATTATAAATAGCCCAAAATTTGTTGATAACCTCCCAGCCACTTCCCAATTCATACAGCATACCATTTAGGCTAAATACAGGCGAATTATTTTTATGCAATAGTTCGGCTGGCAAATTTGTATGCGTACTCACAATTCCATCACTCATAATATCTGCAAAAAATAATAGTGCATAGTTTTCGTGCAATACACCTTTTATTTCAACACCGATCATTTTTACCCACTTGTCAAAAACCTGCTTTAGATTATCCGGCGTTATTTTGCGTTCGGATTATTTCTCCTGTTTTAATAGCACTTTTTATAGTGTTAATAAATTCTTGTTCGTGAGTTTCAATTTTGAAACTTACCAAATAGGTTCCGATATAAGATGAAATAACGTCTAACGCTTCTTGAGTATAGCCGCTGGCACTCTTACCCCATTTTATAGGTTGTTTTTTATTCGATAAAAGCGGCAAAGCATCTGCTGTTTTCATAATGGCAGCCTTTTTTGCATCAATTACACAAAGTATAGGAGGAACTTCTTCACCTTTATTTAAGGCTTGTTGTACATAAGTGCAGTTGTGTGAACATTTGGTAAGTACTGTGCTTGTATCCGTCTTTTGCCTCAAACCAGATTTCTTTTTTGTTTGGATGTCATAAAGATTTTTCGAATAATCTTTAAGCCCCAATGCTTTTATGTAGGCATCTTTTACATCCTCTTCGCTGTTAGCTTGCTGAAGTTTTTGGTATAAAGTCATTACAGGTCTGTTATTGGTCTACTGAAGTAAATATAAGACATGAGAAGAAATGAAAAGCCGACAAAAGTTTAAAATGAAGTGGGGAATTTGAAAGGATTAGGAATTCTTTTAAGCTGAAGTAGCGGGATATGTTAACTTGAAATAGTATCAATGTTGTTTTCCAAAATGTATTGCAAATTGGTATCAGGTGCAAAAACTGTCAATGAACTCTCATGGTCATCATTTACCCAATCTGCACTATTAAGGTGGTATCGCCACATCATATAATCGTCTGAAATTTTGCATGGCGCTTTTTCGTTATTTTGCTTTTGGCAAGTTAAAATCCAAAACGGTCAATAAGACGAGTGCCCTTCAAAGCTGCATATATAGTATCCAAAGCGCGTACATAAATTTTAGCCGTGCCTTTTTTCTTCCTATTTTTCTCTCCATCGGCCTCAGTAAATATTTTGGCCTCGTATTTTATTACCTCAATCAAATCTTTCTGACGATCACTTACTTTTCGATAATCCTGCGCGGCTCTATTAGTAAATCTCTTTGTCCATAACGTTACCCATTCATTGATGATAAGTTCAGCCGTTTCCTTATTGGGTACGATTAAATGAAAGTGAGGGTTGTACCACTTTTTAGTTGGATTGAAATTACATTCAATGCTTTTTAATCCCATAAACCTTTGCCCTACACCTCTTTGGGATTTTTTTTTATGCCTCCCCTTAATTATGCGAAATGCCCTTTTCATTTCTTTTATCATTGAAGCGAGACGGTTAGCTTTTACTGATTTAATTGTTAGTGTCACAAAGTAAGGTTCATCCCAAGTTTCTAAAATGGGCAAGTACTTTTTTATTAGTTGTGCTTTGCGTACTCCACAACAATAAGCACACAATCGATTTACATTGCGGGGCAAAGACTTTACCGTCAGAAGTAAATAAAACGTTTTGACAATGATAGATGTTCCAATAAGTTTTAACACGGTCTTTTGCCCCTCGATCCGTTGCGACGTCTATCAATCTCAATATGGTTGTTTGCGTTATGAGTTTGCATTTAGCTCGCCGCTGAACTGCCTTTGTATTACTTAATTCGCTTCCCTTTCCAAACAATACTCTCATAAATCATATGGTTTTAACTGTATAGTTGTCGCAGTTTTACTAATGTATTGAGAGAGGGTTGGACAAAGTAGCCCGTTTGCAATTTTTCATACTATTTTCCCTTTCTATTATGGATAAAGGTTTTTGCCTCATCCTGAATTTCAGTGATGGTTTTTTTCCGTCCCGCTCGTACCCATTCCAAAAGCTCGTCTTTTGAGAAGTATAGTCTTTTACCACGTTTGTTAACTGGCAATTGTCGTTTGCTCACCAATGAATAAATGGTAGGAATAGAAAGAGTAAGAAATTCTGCAGTCTGTTGAATCGTGAGCAGGCTATCTCCTTGCGTATTTACTCTCTCTTTAGAAAGTAATAACTGCTCAAATGTTGAAAGCTTATTGTATACCATTAACATTGCTTTCGGCAGTTCTTCAAATGAAATCGTATCCATAAAATTATTTATGGAGCGATATTATTAGTTTAATATTTGAATATTTGTCGGCGAGCAATGAAGGCAAAGAATCAGGCAAAGAAGGCAAAACTATTCAGACTATTCACCATTCTCGCTTTGTTTTATTAGGCCGAAAGAAGGCTTCAATTGTATCCTTTGGCCAGTTGCTAATACAATCAGAGAAAACCTTTATATACTTAAATTTCTGATTTAAATCTCCATATTGTGATACAGCAATTTCGAAGAGCTGGTAGAATCTTTTAATTATAAATCCTTTCTCCCCACGCTGAACATTGATTCTTTGTTTTGGTAATCCAAGCTTTCCTAAAAATCCTTTCTCCAAAAAAGTATGGAATTGTGCATCAGTGAAAAAGGGTTTGCCATTTTTGCTATTTTGGGTTGTTAAGACTGATAAATGATCAATTACTACCTCCATTGGTAAACCCTTATAAATTTTATTCTCCTTGTTTCGCAAGTCCGTAATCTTATCAGAAGCAGTCTTACTATTACTTTCGCAATCGGTATTTGGATGGTGCTGATTTTCAATAGAGATTAACGACCTAAGTGATATTAGGTATCTACTTTCCCCTATAAACCATTTTTTTATGACTCTTATATAATGTTTTCTTTCATCAGTATAGTGCTCTTTAAATTCATTCAATTCTAATCGTCGGTTTTCATTAAGGACTTCAATAGCAAGTTTGTCGAAATTTGTTTTAGGCTTAGCCTCATACAACGCGAGGGAATTAACTTCCGCCAAGACCTTTTCAGTAACAGAAATCAAAAATTCAATAAACTCTTGTTGAGTTTTGAGTTTTGCCTTGAAAAAACCTGTATAAGGATTTTCAACGGATTCACCTTTCAGAATTGGTATTTGTGTTTGAAATTTCTCTTTCAAATGACTGAATAAGGATAAGTCAAATGGAAAAAGTTTTAACCACTTCGAATACTTAGTAAGTAATATGTTCAATTCAGATAGAGACTGTTTATCCTGGCCCTTTGGACCTTCTTCTAAATAGGCAATTAGTTTCTTTTTTTTATCTGCGGGAAAATTCTTTACGTGTTTAATATAACTCTTAAGATTAACCAAATAGATATTTAGTCCCACGGGGGAGCCATAACCATCAGGCAATTGACCAAAACTTGAGATACAGTAATCAAAATAATTCGTCAGGTCCCGATACCATTCAGGAATATTAATGCGATTAATTATATGGTACTCAGTATGAGCCATCGTGTTTATTAACTTGGCAGGTACATCCAAATAGTCTTTTTTGTTGAACCAAGGCTTACCTATCAAATTGCGATGTCCATCACAACAGTTCGGAAAATCATTGATTAAGCTAATAGCACTTGCATGAACTGTCCGATGGAATTCACAACAATCAGGGAATTTTTTTGGGGCCATATATTCCCCGACTGGTTTTGTCTCAAAATGCGGTGCACTGAAATATTCGCTTGGTATATATTGATATTCTATGTCCCCACATTTAAAAGATTGAACAGCTTTATCAATTCCCTCCGGATGTATGAGTCTTATCTTCTGAAACATCTCTGTAAACTGTTATAATTCTATTACAATTCGATTAGCAGCTTCTCTCTTTTGCTTGTCAATAATTTTGGCATAGACTTGCGTGGTCTTAATTTCCCTATGTCCAAGCATCTTGGAAACTGTATAGAGATCAGTGCCGAGGCTTAATTGAAGAGTGGCATAGGTATGCCTGAAACAATGGAAGGTAAATTCCTTTGTAATTCCAGCCTTTATTAACCATTTAGGCAATTCAGTTTGAGTGAATGAATACTCTAATCCAACAAAAACAGGATCATTCCCCATCCGACTTTCACCCAATAGTGAAAAAGCTTGCTGTGGTATAGGTAAAGTTTCGGTCCCTTTGGTTTTTTGCTGAGTGAATCTTATATCGTAACCTTCCATCTGACTCTGTTGTATCTCGCACCAACGTAGTTTTTTAATATCAGAAAACCGTAATCCAGTAAGGGAGGAAAAAATCGCCGCTTGTTTAAGTACTGGAATAGCGCATTCTGTATTTGCCAATGTCTGCAATTCTTCCATTGTTAAATATTGCCTTTCGGTGTCAGTAGTTTTAATTGCGTCAATTCGCCGGTTAAGGTCAATTTCTAAATACCCATCCTTATAAGATTGTTTAAGGGCTGCCTTGAATTTGTTGAAGTACGAAACGGCTGAATTTTGCGAGAGGGTAACTTTCTTGCTTTTCCTACTTGGACTTGAAATGAGAAACTCCTTAAAATCATTACAAAAATTTTCGTCGATTTCCTTGAACTTAATCGGCTTGTTATTTGTAAAGTCTTTCAGATATTGAAATGCCGACTGCCAATTCTCAGAATTGCTTCCAGAACGTTTTTTTGCTATTGAAGAAAAGTATTCAATGAAATCAGAATTCGATTTAACATGGGAAAGAAACCCATAATTGCCCCTTTGAACTTCTAATTGTCTTAGAGCTCGGATATTTTGAGCTATTGCTATTGTCTCCTTATTGTGTCTCCTATCAACTTCCAGTTTTACTTTATCATATGTGTATAGTCTCAAAAATTCTCGCCTCGTTAGTTTTCCTGAAAGAGGATGTGGAATTGGAGGGTAATAGTCCAGGTAGAGTGTTTTCCTATTTCCAGAAATTGCTTTAGACCGTAATGTGACCTTTGACATTTGTTAGTTTGATAATTTTAAACAAATAGTTTATCAATTTCAGATCGCTTTATGAGTGTCTTCCGTTGAGCAATGTTTACTGCCTTTATATTGCCATTTGAAATCAAATAATAAGCGGTTCTGAGAGAGCAATTCAATAGCTTACAAAGGTCCCGAACTGTTAGAAACTCCTTGGCCTTTATCTCATCATGTGGCCGCATCTTAAGCTTTGACGTTTCTACATTACTTGCCTGTACTTTTTCTTCCTTCTGCTTCTGTTTGTATAACCTTTTCGCACAATTATCAGAGCAGCATTTAGTAACTGTTGTCCTTGCCTCAAATTCACGTTGGCAATATTGACATATCCGACTTATACGAATGTTAGAGCTCATAAATGTCCTTTGGTGTATTTAAGTAATTTTAAGTATCAATAAGTGCAATAATTTCCCTCAAAAAAACGGACGTTATCTAATTCGCCCGTTTGAGGTACAATTAAGGTACAAATTTGCGCTAAGTAAACGAGTAGTAGTTATCAACATCTATTAAGTTGCGCATAAGAAAAGCCCCTATTGTAGAGGGATTGTCGCTATTTGATCTAAGGTTGGTATATCCTTATTATGTGAGTCTACTTTCCAATACAAAACTTCCCAAAAATAAAATCCAACTGATCCTCATTCGTGATCTCACCTGTGATCTCACCGAGATAATGAAGACATCTTCTTATGTCCAGAGCCAATAGATCCCCTGGGAGTTTATTGTCTAGTCCAGCACGGATTTCATTTAATGATTGACTTACCTGCTGCAGTGCTTCGTAATGCCTGGAGTTTGTGATAATGGTATTCTCAGTATTAATTGATCCACCGGTGACAAGTGAAACCAATCGCTCCTTCAGGGCTGATAGATTAATATGATCCTTTGCTGATATCGATATGAAATCTACTGCTGCCAATTTACTTACTTCATTTCCATCTGACACTATATCAGATTTATTTCCAACCAAAACATAATTCAATCCCTTTCGTTGGTAGTCGCGCTCTACTTGTTGCAATTCTTCACGCTCCATTGTATTCACATCAAATAAATACAAAACTATATCTGCCTGTTCCATCTTCGCTACACTTCTCTCAACTCCAAATTTTTCAATCACATCAGAAGTATGCTCGCGCAAACCAGCAGTATCTGCCAACCTGAATATTATTCCCTCAATGTTTAGTAATTCTTCAATGGTGTCACGGGTTGTTCCGGCGATGTCACTGACGATTGCGCGGTTTTCATTCAATAAACTATTAAGCAAAGTCGACTTACCAGCATTTGGTTTTCCTATGATTGCCACCACAACACCATTCCTGATCACATTTCCCAACTTGAATGAATTCAACAATTGATTGGTGGTCTCAGTGAGCTTGTCAATCAACTGATACAATTGCTTTCTATCTGCAAATTCTACATCCTCCTGTGAAAAATCAAGCTCGAGTTCAATGAGTGCTGAGAACTTAATTAGTTCCTCTCTAAGATCTTTTAATACCTGGGAGAAACCACCTCGCATAGTATGCAATGCAGTTCTTAATGATGCTTCGGTATTGCTTGCTATCAAATCCGCGACTGCTTCCGCCTGCGAAAGATCGAGCTTGCCATTGAGGAATGCACGAAAAGTAAATTCACCCGCCCGGGCAATCCTGGCACCCTTCCTAATGGAGGCTTCGATAATTTTCTGTTGAATGTATGGTGAACCATGACAGGAGATCTCAACAACGTCTTCGCCGGTATAGGATCGGGGACTTATATAAAGACTTATTACAACTTCATCAATTACTTCATCGGCATCTTTCAGAAAGCCAACATGAATTGTATGTGAACCCTGCTGGGAGAGTTTCTTTGAAGGAAATAATTCATCAGCAATAGCGATGGCTTCCTTGCCACTCAGCCTGATCACGGCAATTGCACCAATCCCCGGTGGAGTGGCCAGTGCTATGATTGTTTCATTCCATTCTGAGGATTTGAATGCCATGCTACGAATTTATCTACGATACACGAATTACTTTTAAAAGAGTTTGAATGTTTGATTGTTTGAATGTTTGAGAGTTTAGGATTTAACCGCCAAGGCGCCAAGACGCGAAGTTTCGCTAGGTCATATTTTTTTCACCGCAGAGAACAGGAGACCAGAGAGTTTCGCAGAGATTTCTTATTAGAACCCTCTCTACAAAGTGGAGAGGGTGGATCGCGAAGCGAGCCGGGTGAGGTCTTATTTTAACCGCCAAGGCGCCAAGACGCGAAGTTTCGCTAGGTCATATTTTTTTCACCGCAGAGAACAGGAGACCAGAGAGTTTCGCAGAGATTTCTTATCCAGAACCCTCTCTACGAAGTGGAGAGGGTGGATCGCGAAGCGATCCGGGTGAGGTCTTACTTAACCGCCAGGGCGCGAGGGAACGCCAGGAATACCTAGCGGAACCTTGCGCCTTTGTGACTTTGCGGTTAATCTTTTCCTGCCTAACTTAATCTTAATGAATCGCAAGGTAAACCTCGCAGGCATTGAGATCGGAGGCACAAAGCTTCAACTAGCCACGGGAGATGATTCAGGTCAGATTGATCAATTACTTCGCTACACAATCAATCCTAAAGAGGGAGCTGAAGCCATTCGTGAACAATTGAAAATTGGATTGAAAGAACTTCGGGATCTTGACCAAGTGGAAATGATTGGCGTTGGTTTCGGTGGTCCAGTGGATTGGAAAACTGGTACAATTCGGACGTCACACCAGGTATCTGGTTGGTCAGATTTCAATTTGGCAAAATGGATTCAGGAATTTTCTGGGAAGTCTGTTGCGATAGACAACGATGCAAATGTGGCCGCACTCGGAGAAGCTAAACATGGCAAGGGCAAGAATTCTGAAAGAGTATTCTACATCACCATTGGCAGTGGTATTGGGGGTGGATTAATTCTAAATGGTGAGATTTACCATGGTCGCAGTCCGGGCGAAGTAGAAATTGGGCATTTAAGATTAGACAAAGAAGGGAATACTTTAGAATCTAAATGTTCAGGTTGGGCAGTCAACAAAAAAATCAGAGCATACATTGAAAAGGAACCTGGAAGCGTCATCGCAAAATTTGCCAAAGATCAATCCGGACCGGAGGCTGTTTTTCTAAGAACAGCTTTAGATGAAAATGATAAAGATGCGCTCAATATAATCAATGAAATCAGTGATGATCTCTGCCTGGCACTCTCTCATGTTGTACACCTCTTTCATCCTGACATCCTGGTTATAGGAGGAGGCATTTCTTTAATGGGAGAATATCTTCGCAAACCAATCCTTGAACAATTGCCCAGGTACGTTATGAAAGCATTTCATCCATTACCGGAAATTGGGATCGCAGCCTTAGGTGAAAACGTTGTACCTATTGGTGCTCTCGAGCTGGCGAGAACCGAGCGTCAAAAAACAATTACCAAATTACAATTCGATTCATGAAAAATTATCTGGAAAACTACATAAGTGAACAAAAGTCGGCGCTTGAATCCATTTCAATACCGGATGTTGAAGACATCATTCAAATATTCCAGAAAGCCCTGAATGAAGATCGCCAGATCTTTGTTTTTGGAAATGGAGGTAGCGCTTCAAATGCTTCTCATTTCATCACTGACCTTGGGAAAAGTGCTTCAGATAAAACCATCCGCAGATTTCGTTGCTTATCCTTAAATGAAAACCTGAGTTGGATCACAGCCATCGGTAATGATTATTCATATGAAGACATATATCTAAGACAACTTCAGAATTACGCCCATGCGGGTGATATCGTAATGGTCTTAAGTGTTAGTGGCAGCTCACCCAACCTTGTAAAAGCAGTTGAATGGAGCAAGAAAAATGGGTTGTATAGTATTGCCCTGGTAGGAAAACAGAGGGGTAAGCTTGCTTCATTGGCTGATAAGGTCACGATCATAAATTCAACTCATTACGGGCGGGTGGAAGATTGCCAGATGCACATTTGTCATATGATTTGCTACTACTTCGTAGAGAACTAAAGTTTGAATGTTTGATTGTTTGAATGTTCGAAAGTTTGAAAGTTTAAGACTTAACCGCCAAGACGCTAAGGCGCAAAGTTTCGCTAGGTCATATTTTTTTTCACCGCAGAGAACAAGAGACAGCAGAGTTTCGCAGAGAAATATCCTGCTTGGCGGCTTTGCTTCCTTTGCATCTTTGCGTGAAATTTACTTTAAGCGCCAAAACGCATAGTCGCGCAAATAAAGAAGGCCTCCTAAAAGGAGACCTTCGTGTAATTCGCAAAAATTCGTGTAATAACTTATTGCTCTTCCAACCTAAATACGATAGGTTGTTTCTTATAAGATTTCACCTGACGTCCATTCTGAACGGCTGGCGTCCATTTACCACTTTTCTTGATAACACGCACCGCTTCATCACGCAATTCCTTAGGACCACTGATGGCTTCCACATCACTCACCATACCTTCTTTATCAACAATGAACTGAACAACCACGGTTCCCTGAATTTCGTTATCCTGCGCTTCCTGAGGATACCGAAGACTCTTATTCAGATAACGTTGCCATGCACTGGCGCCGCCGGGATATTCAGATTCAATTTCCACCTTCGTAAAGGTCTTATCCCAATCTTCTTCATCTTTCTTGGGAGCTTCAACAACACCCTTTACCTTCATCGGAAACCGGAGGAGCAACAATACCTTCATCTTTCATACCTTCCTGGTTAATGGTACCGATCTTGGTATCTTCCAGTTTTTCAATTTCTGGTGGTTTTTCTTCTTCCTTCACTTCCTCATCCTTTACAATTTTAGGAGGAGTGAATTTGGTCATTTCCACTTTTGGTGGCTCTGGTTTTGGAGGCGGCGGAGGTGGAGGCGGTTCTTTCTTTTCTTCCTGCTTTACTTCCTCAGCTGCACATCCTGCACAACCATTTTCTTGTCACTGTCAGTCTCCATTGCATTACTGACCAGGATATATCCGACAAAGAGCAGGCGACAAAGCGCAGCCATGACCACCAAGGCGATGGTAAGTCGCTTGTTATAGGTTTTGCGCAGTTCATAAGCGCCATATTCCTTATTTCTTCCCTCAAAGACGATATCCAGGATATCGGCGCTTAAAATTTTATTTACTTCCATGATGAGATGTTTGAATAATTAGATTCGAATCCTAAACAAATTCCATAAAAATATCCAATTTTATTTTCCACCCTGCCTCTTCGGTCTTCTGGATCAACATGATTCTCCACCGGCGAAATATCCACCATGGCATACCGCTTTACATCATTGATGGTCATTTCATCCAGGATATCAACCGTATTCTTATAGGTAGCATTCATGGTCAGGTTTTATCACCACCACGAAATCCTTGGGATCTGTTGCTCTTCTTCTTGTCAAGATCACTTCCCTGATATCCTTGAAATTGGTTGATCTTAAAATTTGACCCATCCGGAGCCAATCTCCTTCATAATAATAAATCACATCGTTCTTGCCCAGCAGCAGCGTAAGAGCCCCTGAATCCTTTAGCTTTATTTTGCTCTTCAGGCTTATCAGTATCCTTTGGAAGGAACAACCTCATAGCCGTAGGCTGACTCATGGTAGTGGTGAAGATGAAGAACGTGATCAGCAGGAAACCCAGGTCCACCATTGGAGTAAGATCTACCCGGGTAGACAGTTTCTTCGCTTTTTTAACACCGGGCCTTTTTTATGTCCACCACCGCCTGAGGTATCCATTTCTGCCATATACCATAATTTTTTATTAAGAATAAAATCATTTACTCTACTCAGCTCCCTTTCCACCAGTTGCCTGATTTCTTCTTATACAATTCGGTTCCCGGAGGAACACCTTCCGGATCTGTGATCATCTGGAACTTCAAAATCTCATTCTTCTTAAAAGCATCGATAACTGCCTTTGAAAGAAGGATACTTAGCATCATTATCTCCTTTTACAAAAACGTTCATCTTGCTTCCCTGGAATGCTTCTGCTGAACTGCTCTCATCCAGATCGACCATTTCATTGTTCAATGTATCCGTCACCGGAATTCCAGGTGCTTTAAATTCTTTAACTGTTCCGGCGTCAAGCTGTCAGATACGATTTCAGTTGGCGAAATGGAACACCAATATAAGAAGCACTACTCTTGAAAGCTGCTTTTTCTGCGGGTCAGTTAAACCAAGGCCTTTTAACTGATCAATGCATCTATGATTTCTCCTTTCTCCGTCAGTATTATCATCTGAAACAGAAAAATAAACTTTTCCTTCCTTATCCATAGTAATCAATACCACATCCTTCTGTCGAGCTACCTTTGTCGACACCGAATTTGGAGTAACCACAGTCAGTGCTTCCGAGGCTTAAATTTGGTAGTCAGGATGAAGAACGAAACAGCAGAAAGGCCACATCGCACATCGCCGTCATATCAATATTCGTACTCTTCCGGGGTACTTTAACTTTTGGCATGATTTATAATTTATTTTCAAGTATGAATTAAGATTCAATAACAAGAGCTTTTCCATAAAGTACTAGCCCAGGTAATTTACCTGATATTATTTATACAGAGAAGCAAAACTTGTGTCAAAGTAAAACCGCTCTCATCAATTCCATAAGTGATACCATCGATCTTGGTAGTAAACATGTTATACATAATGATCGCAACGGCTGAAGTACCGATACCCAGGGCCGTATTATACAAGGCTTCAGAGATACCTCTGGACAGTTCTGCTGCAGCCTCACCACCACCTTCTTCACCAAGTGCCGCAGAATGAAGTGATCATTCCCATTACCGTTCCCAACAGACCCAAGCAGGGTAGCAACGGAAGCGATGGTTGAAAGGAATACCAGGTTCTTTTCCAGCATCGGCAGTTCAAGTGCAGTAGCTTCTTCAACTTCTTTTTGAATATTCAATACTTTTTGTTCCGTACTCAATTCAGTATCAGTGATCATTTCTTTGTATTTGCGAAGACCAGCTTTCATAACATTACCAACAGAACCTTTTTGCCTGTCGCATTCAGCGATTGCCGCATCAACATTCTTATTTGCAAGATGATACTGAACTTTACGAATGAATTCAGCAATATTGCCGTTTCCGGTTGCTTTGCTGATAGTCAGGAAACTTTCAATCACAAAAGTCAACAACCATCAAGAAAACATCGCAATCAGAATTGGTACAATAATTCCACCTTCATACATCCTTACAAGACCGCCTTTGGTCCTTCATGTTTTGGCCAAAATCCACCAGCCGGATCAGGTTTTGTAAAATTGCTCGGATCTCCCAAGTACAAAACTCCAGATTATAAAACCAGCAATAACACACATAAGGGAGCTATCCAGGAAATCGAATTGCTTTTTTTCTTAGGTTGAACAGATGTGCTACTCTTGGCAGCAGTAGTTGCAGTTGGTCTTGTTTCAGCCATGATCGTTTGTTTTTAGTGTTATAATTGAATAAAAAATTTAAAATTTAATAAGGAGTACAATTCTAAGGAAAAAACTTTTGTTTCAGTTAATGCCTGCAATTTTTTTTAGGAGGGCCGCACAAGATAAGGAAATTCTTAATTGAACAAATTAATCTAAGAGGCCTAAAATAGCGGGTAATTTCTACCCTTGAAACCCTGCATCAGCCGATGATTTACCACCCTTGCTATTCATAACAAAATGTCATACCACGGACTATAGTTTGATTATCTTCATTACACTAAATTTTACCACTGCATGGCTCTTGATAAAACGTATTTGTGGAAACTAATCTGGCTTTTCATTCTTTCGGCACCTTATACTTCCGGATTCACCCAAACCCGAAATCCCGGCCCTACCGTTACCACTACAAACGGGGTACCCCAGTCGAATCCTTTAGGGAGTTTCAGGTCCGGACCCCGGTCATATAAAGAAGTAATAACTGATAAGGCTAAAACAGATGAAGGATTGTTTAAAGTCCATAAGGTTGAGGAGAAATATTATTTTGAAATTCCTGATTCACTCCTTGAAAGAGATATCCTGATCGTCAATCGCATCTCCAAAGCAGCCGCCGGAATGAGGAATTATTTCTTCGGATATGCGGGGGATCAAATTGGGAATAACGTCATCAGGTTCGAGAAAGGACCTAACAACAGGCTTTTCCTTCGAAAGATGTCATACGATGAAATGTCGAAAGACTCCAGCATGCCGATGTACCGTGCAGTGATCAATTCTAATATTCAACCTATTGTTTCCTCCTTTGAAATTGTTGCTTTTGCAAAAGACTCGCTCAACCCACAGGTATCTGGTTCTGTTATAGATGTCACTAACTATATCGGAGGTGATAATGAGATCCTCCACTTCGCTCCAAATATGAAAGGTCAGTTCAGGGTTGGAGGATTTCAGTCCGACAAGTCTTATATAGTAGGATTAAAATCATATCCACTCAATATCGAAATAAAAACCGTCAAGACTTATAGCCAGGGCGGTTCACCCTTTGGTGCAATTGGCACTCTCGGTTTACCGGTTCAGCCTTCCGGCACTCTTTATACAATAGAATTAAATAGTTCCATTCGCCTGCTTCCCAGGGAACCAATGAAGCCCCGATACTTTGATGCCAGGGTTGGCTATTTCACAAGAAGCTATACTGATTTTGATGCCAATCCCCAGGGAGTAAAAGAAGTGAGTATGATCACGAGGTGGAAGCTGGAACCAAAGCCTGAAGATGTTGAAAAATATAAAAGAGGCGAGCTGGTTGAACCACAAAATCCTCTCATCTACTATATTGATCCAGCCACTCCAAAAAAATGGGTACCCTACCTGATACAAGGTGTGAACGACTGGAAGCCAGCTTTTGAAAAAGCAGGTTTCAAAAATGCGATCATGGCCAGGGTGGCGCCTTCATATGCAGAAGATAGTACCTGGAGTCTGGAAGATGCAAGGTTTTCAGCGATTGTTTATAAGCCCTCTGATGTTCCTAATGCAGAAGGACCAAACGTGCATGACCCAAGAAGCGGTCAGATCCTGGAAAGCCATATCAACTGGTATCATAATATAATGCTCCTGCTTCGCAACTGGTATTTCATTCAAACCGCGGCAGTAGATTCTGCTGCAAGAAGTCTTTCCTTCAATGATGAATTGATGGGCAGGTTGATCAGGTTTGTTGCGGCTCACGAAGTAGGACACACACTCGGACTTCGACATAACTATGGATCCTCCTCAACAGTTCCAGTTGAAAAGTTGAGAGATAAGGAATGGGTTGAGGCAAATGGCCATACTCCCTCGATCATGGACTACGCGCGTTTTAATTATGTTGCTCAACCAGAGGATAAGATCAGCATTGAAGGACTCATCGGAAGAATTGGTGATTATGACAAATGGGCAATTGAATGGGGTTATCGTTGGCTGCCTGATTACAAAACTTCAGACGCCGAATCTGCTCATCTTAATAAGATGATCATCGAAAGGCTCAATGGAAACAAGCGACTTTGGTTTGGGACCGAAACAAACCCGAATGACCCCCGCTCTCAAAATGAAGATCTTGGCGATAATGCCATGAAGGCAAGTACATATGGTATTAAAAATCTTCAACGCATCGTACCCAACCTGATGACATGGACCAAAGTTGCCAATGAAGATTATACAAGTCTGAATGAAATGTATAACGAGGTTGTTACGCAATTCGGAAGGTATATGGGACATGTCTCTAAAAATATTGGTGGCATCTATGAAACACCAAAATCCGTAGAGCAGGAAGGAGCAGTGTATGAATATGTTCCGAAAACAATTCAGAAAGAAGCGATGGACTTCTTACAGCGACAATTATTCACAACTCCAACATGGCTTCTCAATAATGATCTGCTTAATAGAGTTGGTCAGAATGGAGTAAACCTGGTTGGAAGCCGACAAGAAGTAGTACTCAGTCGCCTCCTTAACAATACAACATTTGCAAGATTGATCCAGGGGGAAGCAACGAGTCCAAACTCTGCGTATACGCTATCAGATATGATAACTGATTTGAAGAATGGTATCTGGAGTGAGCTTGCTTCCAAAAAACCTATTGATGTTTATCGGCGCAATCTTCAGAAGTCATTTGTGGAAAGGGTTGGTACAATCGTGAATCCACCAAGTACAGGTGGCGGAGGTTTCGGAGGAATTATCATCACATTTGGTCCAACCATCGATGCCAGGAAATCTGATATCATTTCTGTTTTGAAAGGAACTCTTAGACAACTCCGCACAGATATCATCACTGCACTTCCTACTGTGCAGGATAGGATGACGAGGTATCATCTGCAGGATGTGAGTGAGAGATTGACGAGAATTCTGGATCCGAAGTAAAGAATGGAAGAAGTGGAGGAGTTAAGAAGTTAGAGAATTATGAAGAACTCTTCATTTTACATTTTGCATTTTTACATTTTACATTCCTAAGGACTCGCGATTCACAGAAATTCCTTCTTGTCGTCACTATCCCCTATTTGTTAATTCCCTGATGATCTGATTCATGTCGTTTGTTGACTGAGTTCTGCTGTTTATTGACAGGGCATTTACTGTATCTGTTTTTTAGAATATTCTTGTGGAAGAATCTATGGAGATCTTCAAAACAAGATGTCAACTTAAAAAAAACTATTATGAAACAGATCGTTCTTTCAATTGGGGTAATTCTTTCTGCATTACTTTTTTGCGGATGTTAAGCTTAGTAGGCTGCAGGAACATTCCCGACCAAAACTGAAAGTCAGAATTCTACTATGCACCTGAGGGGATGTGCAACCATCCCCTTTTTTCTTTGCTGTTTCAACATTTAGAAACAAACGCTGTACTAAAAATAAATGAATGAGCAAACTCATACAATTCGGGGAAAATATAAAAGGATATACGGTTCCCGTTCTAAATGAAAGAGAAGTAAGAGCATCAGCCGGCATTCTATTTTTAGGAATGTCCACCTCCCTGATGCTTGTCACTTTTAAACATGATTTTTTGTTGATCAAGTATGTTTTGACAGTGTTCCTTATTGATTTCATCATCCGTGTTCTTATCAATCCTAAATTCTCACCAACACTAATAATAGGACGTCTGATAGTACATAACCAGACACCGGAATACGTCGGTGCGCAGCCAAAAAAGTTTGCGTGGATACTTGGACTAGTCCTCTCATCTACTATGTTCATTTTTATCGTGATCATGAATTCCTACAGCATCATAACAGCAAGCATCTGCCTTATCTGCCTGACGTTCCTATTCTTTGAAACGGCATTTGGAATTTGTTTGGGATGTAAATTTTATTCGCTGTTTTCTAAAGAAAAACCGCTGCACTGCCCGGGTGAAGTTTGCGATACAGGATCAAAAAAAGATATTCAAAAAGTATCCTGGCCACAGCTTGTTATAGTATGTTTATTTGTGGCAGTTATTTGCATTGCAGCCTGGCTCTTTAATGATCAATTCGCGAAACCTCCTATCGGTCTCTTTGGAGCGTAAGGGTCAGAACGAATGCAAAAAAAGAATGGAAGAAGATGAGGAGTTAAGAAGTTAGAGAATTATGAAGAACTCTTCATTTTACATTTTGCATTTTACATTTTGCATTCCTAAGCCAACTTTGCGCCTTTGCGTGAAATAATTTTTTCTTCCGTCTCACGATTCACGTTTCACGACTAGTTTTTTCACCGCAGAGAACATGAGAAATAGAGTTTCCGCGGAGATCCTTTGCGTCTTTGCTTACTTTGCTTCTTTGCGTGAAATAATTTTTTCTTCCGACTCACGATTCACGATTCACGTTTCACGACTATTTTTTTCACCGCAGAGAACATGAGAAATAGAGTTTCCGCAGAGATCCTTTGCGTCTTTGCTTACTTTGCTTCTTTGCGTGAAATAATTTTCCACTTCCACCGACTCACGATTCACGACTCACGACTCACGACTCACGACTCACGATTCAAGAATAGTTTTCTTACCGCAGAGAACACGAGAAAAGGAGGTTTCGCGGAGAAAATGATTCTTTGCGAAACTTGACGCCCTGGCGTCCTGGCGGTTAAGAAAAAATTAAATCATTACTCATACCGCAATGCTTCGATGGGATTAAGTTTAGAAGCCTTGAATGCAGGGTAGAGTCCTGCCAGCAACCCTACGATAGAGCATATCACAATTCCCCGTATCAACCATGCCCAGGGCATTACGAAGCCGGTATCGAGAACTAAGGAGAATGAATTACCCACGATCACGCCAAGAATAATTCCGAAGGATGCCCCCAATAAACTAATGATCAAAGATTCGTATAGGAACTGACGCCTTATGCTTTTTTGTTTTCCGCCGATGGCTTTCACTAATCCGATCTCTTTTGTTCTCTCCGTTACAGCCACAAGCATGATATTCATTAAACCAACTGCGGCACCGACAAGGGTTATCAAACCGATGATCAAGGCAGCTCCGGTCAAATACCTCAGATTATTCAATAACATCTCCACAAAACCATCGCTCTTATCAATTAAGAAATTATCTTCTTCGGTTGTGCTGATCCTTCTGATGGGTCTGAAGGCGCCTTGGGCTTCACCGATCGCTCCTTCCAGATCCTTAATATCACGAACCTTTACCTGGATAGAAAAGGAAGCATTTGGATTACTATTAAAAAACCGCCTTACATTATTATAGGATGTGAAAATCACATTGTCCTGGCTTCTACCTAAAGTCGATCCTTTCGGTACAAGAGTACCAACTACCCGAAACGGAATATTATTGATCTTGATAATTTTGTCAACTGCTTTGTCGCCCGTTCCTCCGAATAATTTTGCGGCCACGTCTCGTCCCAACAAGGCAACATTTCTTCCGGATTCAACATCGAGTTTATTAATATTTCTTCCTGCTTCGATATTATAACCATTCAGGTCTATATAATTTTCATCGATACCATATAGAAAAACATTCGGGTTAGTCTTCTTGCTCTGCATATTGGCAATCACGTTTCGCGCCCCGAACATATTAATACCAACAGTTGAAGGAAATGGGAATGTATTCTTGAAAGTTTCAGCCTGTACTTTTGTAATGGGTTTACTTGTATTAGATATCTTCTCTCTTTTCTTACCTTTTTTCTCCTTCCTCACTTCTGAATTTCCACCGAACCTGATTCCTCTCATTTCTCTGAATCGAATGGTGAAGCCTGTAGCTCCCATCGATGAAAAGCTCTCAGTGAATTTTTGCCTCATAGCCTCAATAGCAGTATTGATACCCACAAGCGCCATGATCCCAAAGGCGATGATGGCTACTGTTATACCAGAACGAAGCTTATTGCTCTTAACTGTCCGGTAGGCAAGTAAAAAGGTGTCCTTTATTTTCATTTGAGATAACTAAGGTAGGAATTGCTGTTCTAATTAATGAAAAATGTAAAATGTAAAAGTAAAAATTAGAATGGAAGTAGTTGAGGAGTTAAGAAGTTATACATTTCCTCTTTTTACATTTTTAATTTTTCATTTTAAATTTCAGAGAAAATATAACTTATCTAGAAGCCATTGAGGGAAAATCCCGAGGAGGATGATAATTGCAGCAAGCACAACCAGCCATCCTTTGAAAACGGCATTAGCTTCATAGGAGGCGTTGGCATTTCCTTCCCTGAAATACATTGCCTGTATCACGCGGAAATAATAGTAAACGCTAACAGCGGCGCAGAGAACGGCAAAGATGACGAGCCAAAGGAAATTCCCGGTTTTCAAAGCCGCTGCCAGCATCCAGTATTTCGCGAAAAAACCTGCAGTCAGCGGAATGCCTGCAAGCGAGAGCAAAAAGATGGTATTCACAGCTGCAAGAAGAGGTTGAGATTTCGCAAAACCATTGAACCCTTCGAACGTATAATCCTTCATTCTCATCAGGATTGCGAAGATTCCAATAGTTGCCAGGCTATATGCAGCTGAATAAAGTATCAATCCTTCTTTGGCAAGTTCATTCATCGTCAAAAGAGCAAACATCATAAATCCCGCCTGGGCAATACTGGAATAGGCCAGCATTCTTTTTACACTTTGTTGAAAAACTGCTGTGATGTTTCCGATGAAAAGAGTTGCGGCTGTGATAATCGCAATAAGCATTTGCCATTCTGATTGCAATTTTCCAAATGCATGATCGAACAACCTGATAAAAGCAATAAATCCCGCAGCCTTTACGATCGTTGCCATAAAGGAAGTAAATACAGTTGGCGCTCCATCATAAACATCCGGCGTCCAGAAATGAAAAGGAGCTGCAGATACTTTGAAAGACATTGAGATCATCAGCAAAAGAATTCCAGCGATCAACATCGGATTGATCTTCTCGGTATTGGTAATGATCTGATCATTATAGAACGAGCCAGAGAGGCCGTACAATAGCGCAATACCCATCAGCATCAATCCAGTTGAAAAAGCTCCCATCAAAAAATATTTCAAAGAAGCTTCATTGCTGTTCAGGTTTCGTTTGTCTGTGCCACATAAAATATAGAGAGGAATAGAAATTATTTCGATACCAAGAAAGAGCATTAGTAAACTGTTGAATGAAGAGGCGATCCCAATTCCGCAGAGAATAAAAAAGATCAGGGCAAAATATTCTGCAAGGTTAACCCCAACTTTTTCCATATCACGCGCACTCAACAGAAAATAAATGAGCGTACTTCCCAGGGCAATTGAATTGAACAATAATCCAAAGCTGTCGAACGACAGCATATTCCTGAGATCGAATCTGAAGAAACGGAAACCATATTGCTCAGCAATATTTGAAGCAAGTAAAATTGCAAGACATAGAATTGCAACCATCCTGATGGTTGACCGGTGAGAAGTAAAAACCCCGGTAAACATCAGCACAACACCAAAAACCGCAGAGAGGACAATTGCATTCATATATGCATCTATTGCGTAAACATTTTTGAAAGAATTAATTCACTGGCCGATCTTGTTATATCCAGCACAAGTGAAGGATATATTCCTGTCACAATAATTATCAGCACGATTATTATCAATGCGAACCTGCTTCCCCTGTTTGCTTCACCACCCTGTTCGATGATTGCTGAAGTATTTCCAAAGAATACCTTCTGTATCATATTCAGAGTATACCAGGCCGCAAGAATTATACTGATACCCGCTGCTACTGTTAATATGAAACTGTACTTGGTAGCGGTTGATGTAAATATTCCCGTGAACATGAGAAATTCTCCTACAAATGCATTGGTCAATGGCAGGGCTACATTCGCAAGGGCAATCACCACCAATAAGATTGCCAGTCCGGGTGCTTTTTGTGCAAGTCCGCCCAATTGTGACATCTTGCGAGTTCCGAACTGCTGTTCGATGCAGTTTACTACGATCCAAAGTCCCAGAATATTAATTCCATGATTGAACATCTGGATCATCACCCCTTGCATGGAGCTGGTATTAGTTGCAAATATTGCAAGCCCCATCAAGCCCATATGTGCGATAGAAGAATAGGCAACAAAACGTTTGAGATCATCCTGCCTGAGTGCAATCAATGAGGCATATATCATTCCTACTACACAAAGAGTAGATACCGTATCGCCCCAGGACCACAACCCATATGGAACTACAGGCGCCACCCATCGGAGCAAACCAAAAACTCCCATCTTGACCATCACCGCGCTCAACACCATCGTTACAGCAGTAGGTGATTGTTCATAGGTGTCTGGCTGCCAGGTGTGAAATGGGAATATGGGCATCTTTATCGCGAAAGCAATAAAAAACAACCAGAATAACCAGATCTGTTTTTCAGGGAGGATGTCTGCATTATAAAAAGATGAAAGCGCGAATGACTGGTTTTTTGTTTGCAGGTAAACATACACAAGCGCGACCAGCATTAGAAGTGAGCCTACAAAAGTGTATATGAAAAATTTGAAGGTTACTGCAATCCTTCTTTCCCCACCCCAGATTGAACAAAGAAAGTATGCAGGTATCAGGGCCAATTCCCAGAAGAAATAGAAAAGCAATGCATCCGTTGCCAGAAACACTCCCATCAAACCAGCCTGCGACAATAACATCAATGCATAAAAGTTATGTGCACTCTTATATTCGTTTTTGAATGTGGCAACGAAGATCACGGGAAATGAAATGGCGGTCAGTAAGCAAAGAACCTGACCCATACCATCCAGCCCAATCGAAAATCTGCTACCTAAAGCTGGGAGCCATTCTGCTGAGTATGTATGATAGGAAGAATTTTTTAAGAATGTCAATCCCGTGATTGAAACTGCTAACACAAGAAGGGTTGTGAATAAAGCCCAACTTCTTGCAGCCTTTCCATCACGTATGAAAAAACCAACAAGTCCGCTGATCAATGGAATTAATATAAGTAAGAGTGCAATCATTTTTGAGTTCTATTCTCTACTTAACAAAAAACTGAATTACGAAAAAGATCACCAGCCCAACAACCATCAATAAAACATAAGCTCCTACCTGTCCACTCTGGAGTAATCTTAGTTGTCTGCTTCCATACTGAATCAATCTTCCAATTCCATTCACCAAACCATCAATGAGTATCCTTTCAATTATTCTGTACAGAAATCCCGCGAAACCTTTCAATGGTCTTACTATTATTGAATCATACAATTCATCCACATACCATTTGTTCTGAAATACTTTACTAACCCCGCTCTCTTCAGTTTCTTCAACAGATTCTTTGCTATATCTTCTGGCTGCAAATACGCATGTGATACTTATCAGAGCGACCGAAACCGCCAACAATATATATTCAGTAGAATGTGAAACAGCATGAACAGTTTGATCGGCCTTGACGATGACCGGATCAAGGAAATGTTCCAGGTAATGAGAGGTTCCCAATTTTTCATTGAATACTTCCGGGATTCCCACAAATCCACCAATGATGGAAAGAATTGCCAATACAATCAAAGGAATTGTCATTGCCGGGGGACTTTCGTGCACATGATGTTCTTGTTCGTGTGAACCTCTGAACTTCCCGAGAAAGGTCATAGCATATAATCTGAACATGTAGAATGCAGTAAGCAAAGCACCACCCAGTCCTATCCAATATAGAATTGGATTTTTGGCATAAGCAGCAACAAGTATTTCATCCTTGGAAAAAAATCCTGAAAAAGGTGGAATGCCCGCAATTGCAAGGCAACCAATCAGGAAGGTAAAATGTGTGATAGGCAAGAACCTTTTTAATCCTCCCATTTTGCGGATGTCCTGTTGGTGATGTAATGCATGAATTACAGAACCAGCCGCAAGGAATAGTAAGGCCTTAAAAAAGGCGTGAGTCATTACGTGAAATACAGCTCCCACATAAGCCCCAACTCCCAGCCCAAGAAACATATAACCAAGTTGACTAACCGTTGAGTAGGCCAGCACTTTTTTAATATCGTTTTGTTTTAATGCGATGGTGGCTGCAAGAATCGCTGTTGCGAGACCCGTGATGGCAACAACATATTGCGAAACAGGTGCGAGTGAATAGAGAACATTACTTCTTGCGATCATGTAAATGCCTGCAGTAACCATGGTAGCTGCATGGATCAGGGCGGAGACAGGAGTAGGACCAGCCATTGCATCAGGAAGCCAGGTAAAGAGAGGAATCTGTGCCGATTTTCCAGTTGCGCCAATAAATAAGAGTAGGGTTATTCCAGTAATAATGCCGACACCAACTCCCGGTGCTTTTGTAAATACTTCAGCAAAGCTGGTGCTTCCAAATACCGAGATCATCCAGAATACTGCAATCAGAAAACCTAAATCTCCAATTCGGTTCATGATGAAGGCTTTCTTCGCTGCGTTGTTGTACTCCTCATTTTTGAACCAATATCCAATAAGCAGATAGGAGCAAAGTCCAACGCCTTCCCAACCGATGAACATGATCACATAGTTGGCACCCAGTACCAACAACAGCATGAAGAAGACAAATAGATTGAGATAAGAAAAATAACGCGCATAATGATCATTCTTCTCTTCATGCATGTAGGACACCGAATACAGATGGATCAAAAATCCTACGCCGGTAATGATCAGCAGAAATAAAATTGAGAGTCGGTCAACCTGGAACGCGAATGGAATATTAACGCTATCAAATTTTATAAAGGGAAATAATTCTACCACCTGTGCCTGAAACCCTTCCTGCCGCACCTCAGTAAAAATGAGGATGCTAAGGATAAAGGATCCAAGAATAACCCCACATCCAACAAAGGCGGTCAATCCTTTTGAAAAAGATTTCCTGAACAAACCGTTCAGAAGGAATCCGATAAGCGGCAGTAAGGGTATTAAATAAGTTAGTTTGATCATATAGAAAAACCATGGCCAGGAAATTCAAGGCCAGTTATTCAATGTTTTAACCTGTTCAAAAAATTGACATCCACCGAGTGTACATTCCTGAATAGCATAACTATAATCGCAAGGCCCACGCTCACCTCGGCTGCCGCTACTACCATGATGAAAAAAACAAACAACTGCCCATCCACTCCTGCAGTTGGATTTACTGCAGCCTGCGCCAGATGATGCATTTTGGAAAATGCAACCAGTAAAAGATTAACAGCATTCAACATCAGCTCAATGCACATAAAAATTATTATAGCATTTCTACGTGTGAGAACTCCAATAATTCCAATACAGAACAAGGTGAGCGAAAGAAATATGTAATAATTTATGGGCATACCTTTCTTATATCTTAATGTTTCTTACCAAGTACAACGGCTCCCACCATAGCACTCAGGAATAAAACGCTGCTTATCTCAAACGGAACTACAAAGTCAGTAAACAAAGCCTTACCCAGCTGATTGATCAATCCTATATCTCCCTCATTTGTTTGGGCGATGCGGTTTGTTCCTTCTGCACCTTTCAGAGCCGCAACCAACACCAATAACATACAACCACCGGAAATAACTCCGGCAAGCTTCAGCCATTTATTTTTCTTAGGCTTTGCATCCGAGTTTACATTAATGAACATGATCACAAAAAGAAAAAGCACCATGATGGCGCCTGCATAGACAATGATATTTACAACAGCAAGAAATTGAGCATTCAAAAGAATATAGTGACCAGAAATGGCGAAGAAGGTAACTATCAGCCAAAGCACGCTGAAAATGGGATTCTTACTCACAACCACATTCACTGCACTTACAACAGCAAGTATACTAAGGAACCAAAACAGAATTTGCGTTATACTCATGATGGTTGAGGAGCTTACTGGAATTTTAACCGCAAAGGAACATTGCGCCTTAGCGGTTAAGAAAAAACTTATTCACCTTTTGCTTTCTTTAATAATTCAGGTTCTGATATCGGATTAGGTATCAACAAATCTTTCTTTCCATATATGAAACTTTCCCTCGAATAATTAGAAGGAGTAAAAGTCTCACTCAGGTAAATTGCATCTTTTGGACAAGCCTCTTCGCAGAGTCCGCAAAAGATGCATCGAAGCATATTGATCTCAAACTTCGCTGCATACTTTTCCTCACGGTAAAGATGCTCCTCTCCTTTCATTCTCTCCGCTGCTTCCATCGTGATAGCTTCTGCCGGACAAGCCAATGCACATAGACCGCAGGCCGTGCATCGCTCACGTCCTTCTTCATCCCTGTTCAGGACCTGCAGTCCACGAAAAACCGGTGTAAAAGTTCTCGTTTGCTCAGGAAAGCTGATCGTGGGCTTGCGCTTGAATATATGACTGAATGTGATCATCATACCTTTCAAAATGTTCCATAGATAGAGTTTCTCTATCAAGGTCATCGGTCGCCGATCAACCAGTCTTGCTCTATTAGTTAATGCCTGCATATGTTCACCTCTTCAATTCTAATCATTACCTGATATACAAAAAGCTCGCAAAAATATTTTTATAGGTCCAACCTTCCAAGTATTTCAATAATCAAAACCGCCAATTGTTATGCTTGAGTAAAACTATAACTGCTGTAACAAGCATATTCACCAACGCGAGTGGAATCAATACCCTCCAGCCAAGATTCATCAATTGGTCATAACGGAATCTCGGTATGGTCCACCTTACCCACATAAACAGAAAAATAAAGAAGCCGATCTTAAACAATAGTGCCAAACTTCCCAGGATTGCAGCAAGGTTCATTGACAAACTTGATTCATCCAGAAAAGGAATATCATATCCCCCAAAATAAAGGGTTGCCATCACTGCGCTGCTGATGAACATATTGATGTATTCAGCAAATAAGTAAAAGCCAAGTTTCATTGAACTATACTCCTGGTGGTAACCAAAGTTCAATTCATTTTCAGCTTCAGGAAGGTCGAATGGGGTTCTATTGCATTCTGCGAACGCGCAGATAATAAAAATGAGGAAGCCGAGTGGCTGATAAATGACGTTCCAAACACCAGCTGCCTGTTGCTCTACAATTACACTCATCCGAAGTGATCCCGTCAGCATCAACAATGCAATGAGAGAAAGCCCCATCGCCAGTTCATATGAAATCATTTGCGAGGCCCCACGAATTGCTGCCAGCAAAGAGAATTTATTATTTGATGCCCATCCTCCGATCATGATCCCATAAACACCCATACTTACCACGGCAAAAATGTAGAGGATACCAATATTGATGTCGGCTATTTGCAGACTGAATTCCCGCCCGAACAATTCCATCTTGCCACCCCAGGGAATCACCGCTGATGTCATCATTGCTGTCAGCATTGCAAGTCCGGGTCCGGCTATAAAGAGGAATTTATTGGATGCATTTGGGATGATCTCTTCCTTCATGAAAAGTTTCACTCCATCCGCGAGAGGTTGAAAAATGCCAAATGGTCCTGCCCTGTTGGGCCCTCTTCTGTCCTGCATCACTGCGGCAATCTTTCGCTCTGCATAAGTTTCATACATCGCGATCAATAATGAAATGCCAATAACCACAGAAATAAGAATTCCTTTTTCCAGAATAAGAGGCCAATCTATTGCGAGTTGGATCATTTTTCTGGATTGGTTGAGTTGTTAGTGGGTTGTTTGATCGAGCTGCTTTTTATGGGAACAAAGTCTGTCTCAAATACTTCACCATTGGAAGGTCCCGGTATGTTTGACAGTTCAATTTCCGGACGATTGACCTCACTCACACTGTGAATATCCATCAAGATCTTGGGTTTTCTTCCATCCATCACTCTCACAATCGTTTCATCCGGCCGCTCCATTCCAACATATTTGTTTTGAGAAATGACTGAATGTCGATTCACTACGGTAGGTCCTTCGATGATCCAGTCACTTGCCTTTTTCTTTTCAAATCGGCATTCATTGCAGATCCATTCTTCCACCTCGCCCCACTGATCTTTACGTGCAGTAACCCTGTACACTTCGTCTCCTCTCAACCAAAGGGTAGCCTTGCCAGTACATTTCGGGCAATCTCTATGTCCATTTGCAGGCTTTGTAAACCAGACCCTGTTCTTGAACCTGAAGGTCCTGTCAGTTAAAGCTCCCACCGGACAAACATCAATCACATTCCCGATGAAATCATTATCAAGAGCTTTCTCTATGTAAGTCGCAATTTGTGAATGTTCCCCACGATCGAGAATTCCATGTTCACGTTCATTGGTCAATTGGTCTGCCACATAAACGCAGCGATAACAGAGGATGCACCTCGTCATATGCAATTGAATGTATGGACCGATATCATGTTTTTCAAAAGTGCGACGGTCAAATTCAAAACGCGTTGAATCCGTGCCATGTTCATAGCTAAGATCCTGGAGATGACATTCTCCTGCCTGATCGCAAATTGGACAATCAAGAGGGTGATTTATCAATAAGAATTCAACCACACCTTTTCTTGCATCAAGGACTTTATCGCTGGTGATGCTTTTCACTTCCATTCCGTCCATTATATTGGTCCGGCAGCTGGCTACGAGCTTTGGCATCGGGCGGGGATCTGCATCACTTCCTTTGGAAACTTCTACCAGGCAGGTTCTGCATTTTCCACCGCTTCCTTTCAGCTTGCTGTAATAGCACATAGCCGGCGGCACTACATCACCTCCTATCTTCCGGGCTGCCAGGAGAATACTAGTCCCCGGCTCTACCTCGATGGAGATATTGTCAATTTTAACCTTAAATAGTTTCTTTTCTTCAGCCATTTATTTATTAATGCAAAATGTAAAATGAAAAATGTAAAATATCCATACTTTTCAAAGTACAAGTTATATCTAGTTCATTCATTTGCAGACAAAACAATTGCTGCAAGGATCTTTGAAATTTCATCTGCCTCTTTGATCAGCACCGGGATTTTCTCAGTATTGATCTCAATCGTATCTCTTATCAAACAAAGCCAGTATTTTGTTTCATTTGCAGATTTCAAGGCAATCCTAAAAAATTTAATAAAATCTTTCTTCGAACTTCCTGAACCACCTTCAACAACATTTGCGCCGATTGAAGTACTGCTCCTAACAAGTTGATCGAACATCGAAAAATATATCCTATCATATTTGCACTCAGAAACAAAACTCAACACTGCCTTTGCAAATAAAAAACACCGATGCCTGATATTGTACGGTTTCACTCCCTCCTCAACCAACCATTCTTCATTTTCCATTTTTCATTTTACATTTTCCATTTCCTCGCGATCCCTTGCGTCTTTGTGTCCTTGCGGTAAAAATTTTATACTGTCGAAGCAATTTGCAATGGTTCCGCATAGTGCGCCAATCCAAAATTTCTTTTCTGTGCTTCTACAGGATTCATAACATGCCATTCAAACTCATCCCGGAAATGCCTGATGGCTGCAGCAACGGGCCAGGCAGCAGCATCACCCAAGGGACAAATAGTATTGCCTTCAATCCTCCTCTGTATATCCCATAAAAGATCAATATCACTCATCTTTCCTTTACCATATTCAATATTGTGCAGGATCTTCTCCATCCATCCTGTTCCTTCCCTGCATGGTGAGCATTGTCCGCAACTTTCATGTCTGTAAAACCTGGCCAGTGTAAGCGTATGCCGTACCACGCACTGGTCTTCATCCAGTACGATAAATCCTCCTGATCCCATCATTGTTCCTGTTGCAAATCCTCCATCCGCCAGACTCTCATACGTCATCATTCTAGCTTCACCCTTTGCAGTTTTCAATGTTAGGTTCGCAGGGACTATCGGAACAGAGGATCCTCCGGGTATACAAGCTTTTAACCTCTTACCATTTGGAATACCTCCGCAATATTCATTGCTATAAATAAATTCTTCAACCGAAATATTCATCTCCAATTCATACACGCCAGGCTTGTTGATATTTCCACAAGCCGAGATCAATTTGGTACCTGTGGATTTACCAATCCCAATCTTCGCATATTCCTCACCTCCCATGTTTATGATTGGGACAACAGCCGCAATTGTTTCGACATTATTTACAACTGTTGGACAATCCCACAATCCTTTCACTGCCGGGAATGGAGGCTTAATTCTTGGATTTCCTCTTTTTCCTTCCAGTGATTCAAGAAGGGCAGTTTCTTCACCGCAGATATAGGCTCCTGCTCCTCGTTGTATATAAATCTCGCAATCGAAACCTGATCCTAAAATATTCTTACCAAGAAATCCTTCTTGCTTTGCTTCTTTTATTGCTTCTTCGAGAATGTCCACTATCCATGCATATTCTCCCCGGATATAGATGTATGTTCTTCCTGAGCCCAACGCAAAAGATGAAACTATCAAACCCTCGATCAACAGATGAGGAATGATTTCCATCAGGTAACGATCTTTAAAAGTGCCAGGCTCTGATTCATCAGCATTGCAAACGAGATACCTAGGAACTACCGGAGGTTTCGCAAGGAAACCCCATTTCATTCCTGTTGGAAATCCGGCTCCACCTCTTCCCCTTAATCCACTCTTCTTTACTTCATCCACAATTGCATCAGGAGTCATCTTAAATGCCTTTTCAACGGAGGCATAGCCACCATGCTTACGATAGGTTTCGAAGAACCTAATCCCTTCGATGTTCGCTTTATCTATTAAGAGTTTTTTACTCATTACTCAATTCAAATTGGAAATGTAAACCCAACTATAGAATGCAAAATGCAAAATGAAAAATGTAAAATATGAACCACTAACAATCACACAAGTCTTTATTTTACCTTTTAAATTTTTAATTTTTAATTGTTTCGAATCCTGCTACTCATTGATGTTCTAGAATGCAAAATGAAAAATTTAAAATAAAAACACCTCCGTATCATTTCTTTATTTTTCATTTTGCATTTTCAAATTTTAATTCGCTTCTCTTCATTTTCAAATTCTCAAATTTTCAAATTATCATCAGTTTTTCGGGGCTATCCTCACCGCCTGCCTCGCCCATAGTCTCCATTTACCACCTTCTTTTCTCCATACCTGGAGTATCGCAAGATCCAATGGAGTTTCTTTTCCATTCTCAATACTTATCGCGCGAAAATTATGTCTGACAACTGCTGATTTATCATTTACATCGATACTTACTTTCTCAAAATTCCTGTTCTTATATTCAGTCTTACTTGCAGAAGCTTTCGATACCATGGTCTGTTTGTCTTCAATATTTCCTCCTGAATGTCCATAGGAAACCTTTTCACTCACCAGATCTTTCAGTACAAGACTATCCTTGGTTTCAAAGACTGCCTTGGTGAGGGCTTCTACCTTTGACCAAACAGTTGACTCTTTCGATTGCCCCAAGACAAGTGAAGTAATAAGGATTAGGATTACGGATAATATGGATGATTTCATACTCATTTTTGTTAATCGTAATAATGTAAAATGCAAAATGAAAAATGTAAAATAGGAACCACTAACATTCACACAAGTCTTCATTTTTAATTGTTTCACATTCCACTGCTCATTGATGCCACAGAATGTAAAATGCAAAATGTAAAATTTAAAATATTTAACCCTCCGCGTCTTCTTTATTTTTCATTTTACATTTTAACTTTAACATTTTTAATTGGCCTCAATTATTCCTCTCCGCATTTCTCCTGCATTCATTAATTATCTGGTCTACCTTTTCCTTTGTCAAATGCTCCCGATACGTTTTTCCAAACTGCATCATTGGAGCATAGCCACATGCGCCGAGGCATTCCACTGTTTTCAATGTGAACAATCCATCAGTAGTTGTACCCCCAACAGAAATATTCAATCGTTCCTTTATATAATCTATGATCTGATCACTGCCATTAAGCATACAAGGACCTGTCTGACAAACTTCGAATACATATTTGCCAACAGGGTTCAGATTGTACATGCTATAAAAAGTTGCCACCTCATAAACTTCGATCGGCTGAATATGAAGCAGGCTTGCAACATAATCCATGCTCTCTACACTCAACCACCCACCAAACTCCTCCTGTGCCAGGTGCAATACCGGAATCAAGGCACTCTTGTGCTTCCCTTCAGGATACATTTGCATGAGCTCCTGGACCTTCCTTAGCTTATCATCTGAGAATTTTACCATTACGCAATAATGTAAAAGTTAAAATGCAAAATGTAAAAAAAAAGACTGATCCTAATCCTCCATATTTTTCATTTTACATTTTTCATTTTCAATTATAAACTCTTTATTTTTCATTTTTCATTTTTCATTTTACATTTTTCATTTTCAATTTCTAATTAGTCTTTCGTCACGCATCCATTTCTCCCGCAATCAAATTAAGTGATGACATCACGATGATCGCATCACTAAGCATACTTCCTTTCGTAAGTTCTTCATAGGCCTGGTAATAAATAAAGCAGGGTCTTCTGAAGTGCAATCGATATGGAGTTCTTCCTCCATCGCTGACCAGATAAAATCCAAGTTCACCATTACCTCCTTCAACACTACTATAGACTTCTCCCGGTGGCATTTCAATTTCACCCATGATGATCTTAAAATGCCAGATCAATGCTTCCATCTTTGTATAAACATCCGCTTTCGGAGGTAAATAATATTCAGGCACGTCCGCATGATAAACTTCGGCTTCTGCACCTTTGAATTCCTGCACTTTTCTATATGCCTGCTCAATGATCTTGAGTGATTGCCACATCTCCTGATCCCGAACAAGGAACCGGTCATAGCAATCACCTGTTGTTCCAACGGGAACAGTAAATTCAAAATCTTCATAGCTACTATAAGGCGTATGAACGCGAACATCGTAATCAACGCCAGCCGCCCGCAGATTTGGTCCTGTGAACCCGTAATTCAAAGCCCTTGCCGCACTGATTGGACCAACGCCAGATGTGCGCTCCATAAATATCCTGTTGCGAACAAAAAGATTATTGAATTCTCTTAATACACGTGGATATTCATCCAGAAATTTTTCAAGTTTTGTGAACGAGGTATTAGTGAAATTTCTTTCAAAGCCCCCAATGCGACCAATATTAGTAGTGAGCCTGGAACCGCAAACTTCTTCCCAAATCTCATAGATAAGTTCCCGGTATTGCATAACGTACAAGAAACCTGTATAAGCTCCTGTATCAACTCCAACAATTGAATTACAAATAAGATGATCGGCAATACGGGCAAGCTCCATTATGATCACACGGAGATAATCCACCCGCTTGGGAGTCTTAACATTCAACAGCTTCTCGCAAGTGAGATGCCATCCCATATTGTTGATTGGAGAAGAACAATAATTCAACCTATCAGTAAGAGGGGTGATTTGGTAAAGAGGCCTTCTCTCAGCAATTTTTTCGAATGCACGATGAATATACCCTACTGTTTGCACAGCCGAAACGATCCTCTCACCATCCAACTCCAGGATATTTTGAAATACTCCGTGAGTTGCGGGATGGGTCGGTCCAAGGTTGAGAGTAGTTGTCGTCTTTTCAATGCTTCCTTCCGGAAGTTTAATATGATGTTCAGTAGATGTTGACATATTCTAACTCCTTTCGGAGTTCAATAAATTTATTTCGATTAATACACTTTATTTCTACTTATCTCTCAGGCTACAGTGCCACCTCTTCCAAACATCTCATCATCCTTATCAACTCTTGTCTGTTCTTCAAGAGGAAATTCCTTTCTCATCGGGAAATAATCCATTTCATCAACATTCAATATCCTGATCAAGTTTGGATGACCAAGAAAATTCACACCATAAAAGTCATATGTTTCCCGTTCCATCCAGTTGGCTGCTGAAAATAATTTCGTGGCTGTAAAAACATCGGGCTTATTTGAATCTGTGAACACCTTAAATCGTATTCTCACATTATCTACAAGATTATGGAGATGATAAACCACAGCCAGCTCTCTTCCCACCTGGTGGGGATAGTGGACAGCCTGAAGATCAGTTAAGAATTGAAATCTGAGTTCGGGATCATCAAAAAGAAATTGAAGGACTTTAAGATTGAATTCATTCGGAGCTTCGAATGTCAACATCCCATAAGGTTCTTCGAAATTTGTAACCATGTCTCCAAACTTCTCGATTAGCCGCTGTTTGATTATGTCGTTGGTCAATTCCATTTTCGATTTACCTTCTTATTCAGGATCGACGAAAAATATTCAATCCACAATTATTGAATTCCGTAGCTCTCAAGAAGCTTTTTATAATGATCAGAATTTCTTCTTCTCAAACTTTCGTTTTGTATAAGATCCTGAACCTTTAGAATCCCGTCAATTATTGCTTCAGGTCTTGGAGGACAGCCTGGAACATAAACATCCACAGGCACTACCTGATCAATTCCTTGCAGCACACTATAGCTATCGAATATTCCCCCGCTGCAAGCGCAAGCGCCAACAGCCATCACCCAACGTGGTTCTGCCATTTGCAAATAAACCTGTCTTACAACTGGACCCATTTTCTTTGCGATAGTTCCCATTACCATCAACAGATCACACTGGCGAGGGGAAAAACCTACTCTCTCAGATCCAAACCTTGCGAGGTCATAATGGGATCCCATGGTTGCCATGAACTCAATTCCGCAACATGAGGTTGCGAAAGGAAGCGGCCAAATAGAATTTTTTCTCGCCATACCAACAACACTGTTCAGTTTGGTAGCAAAAAATCCCTCTCCCTGATGCCCTTCTGGCATGTCTTCCATCTGGATGCTGTCTCTTATATCAGCTTTTATCGGATGTATGTTAAACCTAACTGGACGAGCCATAATTTTCAAAATTTAAATGGTAGAACCTGATAAACTGCAAATACCATACTTAACTGGGACCCCCGTCAGATTGTGCCATTTGATTATTCAATCCTCCCAACTCAATGCTCCCTTTTTTATAATATAAATGAACCCAGAAAGAAAAAATCCAACGAACATCAGAACTGCCAGAAAACCATCCCACCCAAGGTCACGAAAAATGACTGCATAAGGGTAAAAAAAGATCACTTCAACGTCAAACAATACAAAGAGAATGGCTACAAGGAAATATTTGACCGCCACTGGTTGTCTGGCGTCACCATGTGTTTCAATCCCACTCGCAAAAGTTTCCAGCTTATCCTTTGTTTTTCTTTTGGGTCCTAATAAATGAGTAGCTCCTAATGTCAGGACCACAAAAATTCCGGCAAACAACAATTGCAAACCAATCGGGAAGTAGTTGCTCGCATTGTTGACATCAGTTGCAGCCTGGAGCAGGAAAAAATTCATGGGTTGAAATTGTTGGTGGCAAAAATAAGTCAGGCACTATTAAAAACCATCCCTAAATAAAAATCCCCTGCAGGTGCAACTGCAAGGGATTGAAGATTGTATGTCATTTATTACGTCTTGCCTGCACCAGTTGTCTTTTTCTCAGGGGTATTGCCTGTTCCGGTTCGCTGTGGCTTGTTCACCGCCTTTTGCAGTATATCCCGGACTTTAGGTGCGTTTGGATCAGCAGGATCAAGTGCTAGGATTCTATCTACGTAGGCTAAAGCAGCCTTAGGATCTTTCTTCACATCATTTGCATAAGTTGTCAATCTCCAGAGAGCTATGATAGCCTGTTTCTTAAATTTCACTGAATCGATTTTCATTGCCATCTCAGCAAGCTTTTCATATGCGGCAGCAGCGGCTTCGGGAAGTTGAGTAGTATCCTTTGCTTCCTCGGAACGTGCACACCACAAATAGCCAAAGATCTCATTTGGATATTTAGTCTGATATGTATTGCAGAAGATGTTGGCAGCAGAATCATAATTCTTGGCTTGATAATGCGCAAACCCATAATTATATAAATCAGTTTGTGTTGGATTATTATCCATACGATATGCAACACCAAGCCAGGTAGCCTCCTGATTGCGATCTCCAAGTTTCTTTGCAAGTGCAGCGGCCTGATTGATATACTTGATCTTATTATCCAATGCGGTATCCCTGGCTATAGCCTGGGTGAAATTTGTAAATGCTTCTGCCTCGCTTCCTGGAATTTTGGAATTGATATTTGCCATCTCCAGATAGTCGGCAGGCAAAATTTCTGCAGTATCCACTCTTTGGAAATAAGTGATCATCGCCTGTTTTGCACCTGCCAGATCACCAAGAGTATCGGATGTATAGGCCACCATCTTATACATTCTCGGATTCACCTTATCACCATACTGACTGATCAGCTGTTGAGCCTTTGCTTTGGCATCGGCAAACTTACCCTGAGCATAGGTGAAATCGGTTCTCAGGTATTCAATATCTGGTCCCTGATCTGCATTGGCGACATATTGATTAAGATACGTTTCTGCCTTATTTACATCTCTGAAATAATAATAGTAGAAGAGTTCGTATAATGCTGGCAGGTATGCAGGATCCAGACGAATTGCATCTTCAAAAGCAGGAAGAAAATATTCAGGATTTTTCTGAGTCAGGTACACCTTTCCTATCCTGTATTTTGCTGCTGCAAGTTTTGGATCCAAGCTCAATGCCTTAGTGTATGCAGTTACAGCCCCACCTCCATCAATATTCTTACGATAGGCATCACCAATCACCAGATAAGTATTAGGATCATTGAATCCCTTGGCCGCAGTGGCAGGATTCAATTTCTCGATTGCATAGTTTGCATCTCCAGCCCTTGTTGAAGCATTGGCACGGCCAATAGCGTTCAACACTTGAAGATCCTTTCCTTTTGAAAGACTAATTGCGGTTTCGAATCGCTGACGGGCATCTGCATTCTTACCTTCCAGCAATTCAATATGCCCCATGCCTGTTAGAATCAGGGGAGCACTGCCATTTGTGCCCAGCGCGCGCTGGTACAAGGCTTTTGCGCCAACCGTATCCTTCTGTTCGATCAAGGTTTGACCAAGCCAATATATTGCGTCTAAACTGTTAGGATTGCTGGCAATTACTTTCTCAAATGCTTCCTTCGCACTTTTGAATCTTTCATAATACAAAGCACGTTTTCCCTGTTCGACACTTTGTGCCTGAACAAGGTGGCCAACCGTTAAAATTGCTACTAACAGACTTAATCTAAACTTGTTCATTTTTATATGCGTGTTTAATGGATTTGGAAAATTACAGAAACTGCATTAAAAAAATCATAGTTGTACATCTCTTACTTCAAATGACATTCTTGCCGGTACCAAATAGGCCCTTTTGAATATCAGTTGTCCACGTTCATACTGAAGGAAATTGACAAACCCGCTGCCAAGTCCCGCGAAGTTTTCCTTCAAGATGTAATACAAACTGCGTACCATCGGATATCGCATCTCGGCGATATTTGCCTGGTAAGGCTTCACATAGGTTTCTTTGGTACAACTAACACACTGGATAGAAGCTATTTTAACTTTTTCAAGGAAGCTCACCTGATTTTCATCCTCCCTGTTCCCAATCCAGCTTACACCTATAAATCCGATGGCATCGGGATTATTCGCTACATAATCTATTACGCCTTCGCTTGAGGTGGCTGCCGTTACGTTCTGTCCCAATGGCTCTCCTTTCAACACAGAATCAATGGCATATCTAACGGTGCTGGTTGCACTTGTTCCATCCATCACTGGTCTCAGGTTCATCTTGCTCTTCCCACTAAGCAGATCCCTGATCTGGTCCATAGTGAAAATGGAATCTTTCGACTTATTATTAACAATCACAGCTACTGCGTCATAAGCCAGCCTTGCCTGCCGGGGCGCGAATGTCAAAGAATCTTTTAAGAACTTTTCTTCCTGATCTGTCATTGTCCTTGTAACAATGATGAGCCGGGTACTATCCCTTGCGAGGTCCCGAAGACATTCTGCTTCAGGTTTGTATTCAGCAATGATCTTCGCTTCAGGATAGGATGATTCAAATACACTGATCTGTGAATCAATAATGGGTTTAAAAGATTCGTCCACACTAATCCGGATTGTTCCACTTTTGGGACTTTCGCGCACTCTACCGCTCTCTGAATTACAACCCAATACCACCATCAGTCCTGTGTATGCAATCAACTTAGAAAGTAGACTGTTCCATGAAAAAAAAGGATGCTTCATGAACGGAAATAGTTTTTTTTAACAGCACGATAAATTCGAAATCCACCGTAGATAATACAGATGCCTCCGAAAAAGTATGAGAAGGGTGGGTCCAGAGCAGCAGAGGAAAAACCAAATTCTTTTGTAAAAAGTATAAAGATGGCAACGCCAATATATATAATGCCCATGCCCGCGTCCATGAGTGAGCGCATCAATATATATCTACGATTATGTCCTTCACTTCGTTCCTCGTCCATCAAATAAATTTAAACAGGGTGAGCAAGTTAAGTAATTTATTCATCGGCCTCACTGACAAAGGTGACCGCTTGTGAGTGATAAACCTTCACCTTTCTTCCATAGTTACTGCCTGCGATCCAATGCGGACTTTTCTTCATCACCCGCATCACTTCACTATCAAATTCATTCCCTCCGCTTTTTGCAATTTCCAGGTGTGAAAGCGTCCCGTCCTCATTCACAACGAACTTAATAATCACAGTTATTTTATAGGCTTCATCTGACTCAATTGGCCTTAGATTTTTTTTCAGAAACCTGATCCATCCATTGAGCCCTCCAGGAAATTCGGGACGAACTTCTGGCGCAATCAAAATCTCGTTCTCTGTTTTCTCCGGGCCAACTTTTTCAGTTACAGCTTCCGTTCCTTCTGAAGGCGGTTGCACAACATCATCAGTAGCTGGCGGACCATCAATTGTTTCTTTTCCGACATCAGCATTGATCAAATCTTTTATCTCAGCAATGGGTTTGACCTCAGGTTCATCAACAATCAGTGGTTTTGTCCATTGTACGGTTTTCACTGGAACCTTTATTTTCTTTTCAATTGGATCCGGCATTATCTCAACCTTCTTAAGTACAGTCTCTTTTGGAATACCCGTGATGTGATTTTCTTTCCCGGATGAATCGCTGAACTTCATTGCTTGTAAAACAAACGCCAGGCAAACAATACCCCCGGTGACAATTAATCCTTTTAATAACTCTCTGGGATATTCTCTCCTTAATGCATACGCTCCATATGATTTGTTCCTGTTTTCAAATAAAATATCAAGCATGTCTGCATGCAGAATTACTTCAGGTTTCATACAAATGATTTTAGTTGTTGAAGGATGTTCTAACAACCTGCGCAGGTGTGTATAAGATGCTTGTGCCCGCCGAAATCCATAAATAATTTGAAAATTTGAGAATTTGAGAATTTGAAAATGAGGACCATGGCGCGATGTCCCAAACTCTCAAACCCTCAAACTCCCCCATCTTCGAATCTTCAAATTTTCAAATTGACGAATTCTCCCTTTCTACCGATAGGTAATCTCTAACGCAGCAACATTCAAACACTCAAACATTCAAACATTAAAATTCCTCATTTTCAAATCTTCAAATTTTCAAATTGACGAATTCTCCCCTTTACCTTTGCACCCATGAAAATTCTGATGGTATGTCTTGGAAATATTTGCAGAAGCCCGATGGCTGAAGGGATTTTGCAGGACAAGGCATGGAAGGCAGGACTTAACTGGAGTGTTGAGAGCGCAGGTACCAATGGTTATCATATTGGCGAACCACCTCACAAACTCTCGCAAAAAGTTGCACAACTAAATGGATTGAATATCTGCAACCAGCGTTCGCGGAAATTTAAGGCTGAAGATTTTCAGCAATTCGATAAGATATATGCGATGTCAGCTGATGTTATTGATGAAATGAAGTATATCGCGAAAAAGGAATTTGATCCAAAGAAAGTTGAACTTCTTATGAACGAATTGTATCCTGGGACAGACATGGACGTTCCCGATCCATGGTACGGAACCGAGCCGAATTATCATGAAGTGTATAAGATGATCGATGCGGCTTGTGAATCCATTATTCGCAAACAGCAAAAGACTATTTTCAATTGAGATGAGCAAACCTTCAATTCCACAGGGCACCAGAGATTTCGGACCGGAAATAGTCCGAAAGCGCCAGTATATTCTTTCTACGCTCAGAGATGTGTTTGAACTTTATGGATTTCAGCCACTGGAAACTCCCGCAATGGAAAACCTGGAAACCTTGATGGGCAAATATGGTGAGGAAGGCGATAAGCTCATCTTCAAGATCCTGAATAATGGCTTGGATCGACCAGAAAAACAACAACACGCAAGGAATGATTTTGAAAAAGTATTGAGCGGCAAAAACGCAAGTGGTTTGACAGAACGCGCATTGAAATATGATCTCACTATTCCATTTGCCAGATATGTAGCCATGAACTATGGCCAGCTCTCAATGCCATTTAAACGCTACCAGATTCAGCCTGTTTGGAGAGCTGACCGTCCTCAAAAAGGGAGATACCGTGAATTTTATCAATGTGATGCAGATGTGGTTGGAAGCAGATCACTGTGGAACGAAGTAGAATTCGCATGTCTGTATGCTGAGGCCTTCAGAAGGTTGAAGATCCCTGATTTCAGTTTACATGTAAACAACAGGAAGCTTCTAAGAGGAATGATGGAAGTAACTAGCCTTGTTGAAAATGAAAAAAAGATTCTCGTAATTATCGATAAAACAGATAAAATAGGATTGGGTGGAGTAAAAGAAGAATTATTGCAATTGGGAATTCCAGAAACTAATCTTCAACAGTTATTGGATGCATATGAGTTCAAGGGTTCCAACCAGGAGATAATTGATTTTCTGAAATCAGGATTCAATGGATCAGCGGTTGCTATGGAAGGGCTTGAAGAAATAGAATTCGCGGTAACCCAGGCGGGGGCCGCAGGTGTGAATAGGGAAATTCATATTGATCTAACCCTTGCACGTGGGTTGGAGTATTACACAGGAATAATTTTTGAGGCGAAGGCACCGCCACAGGTAAAGATTGGATCGATTGGAGGAGGTGGAAGATATGATGACCTCACAGGCTTGTTTGGGGTAGCGGATGTTCCTGGAGTTGGAATTTCTTTTGGGTTAGATAGGATCTATGATGTGATGGAGGAACTGCAATTGTTCCCGGAAGAAGCCTTCAACAGCACAAAAGTCCTGTTCTTTAATCTTGGAAAAGAAGAAGCCCAGATCTCATTTGGCCTCTTACATGGGTTGCGGAGGAATGGAATTGCCTCAGAAATGTATCATGAACCAGCCAAAATGGACAAGCAATTCAAATATGCAGAAAAAAGAAAGATCCCATTTGTTGTTATAATTGGAGAAAAGGAACTCGAGGCAGGAAACTGTTCTTTAAAAGACCTTTCAAGCGGAATTCAGCAAACGCTGAGCTACCAGGATCTTCTCGCTTATCAGTTTTGACAAGGCTTCTTTAGTTTCAAAATAAAAAATCACATTACTTTGGGGCCTCAATCTTCAAAATAAAATATGAAAAAGCTTACTCTATCATTTTCTGCAACCTTATTAATAATTGTTTTTGCCATCTCCGGATGTAGTTCTGTGGACAAGAATACCTTGCTCATCCCGGTGGATGCCGCATTTGTGGTTCATTTAAATACGAATTCACTTTCCACCAAATTAAGCTGGGATGAGATCAAACAAACCAATTGGTTTCGGGAAGCGCATTCATCCAATAGGGATACTCTTGCAATGAAAATTCTTGATGATCCTGATAATTCAGGCATGAATACCAAGGGAGGCTTTGCAATTTTCGCCAAGCGTGCTGACACACGATCTGGCTATATTGGATTTACAGGAACTATTAAGGACGCGGCTGCCTTTGAAGCATTCAACAAAAAGGCAGGCCATACTGATTCTGTTTTGAGCCAGGATAAGCTAAAGACTATAAAATTTGAAGATAACGGAGCTGTAACCTGGAATGATGATAAGTTCCTCTACCTGTTCCAGGTACCATTTGCAGGCCTGGCTACAACATTTTCTCCTCAGCCAAAACTGGATTCAAATGGTGTTTATGATGTTCCTGCTGCCTTGAATTTCCAAGCCGAGGCAAAAAACATTTTCAATTATAAGAAGGACAGTCTGTTGATGTCAGACAAACGCTTCGATCGTCTTTTGAAAGAAGATGGTGATGTTCACTTCTGGGTAAATGCGGAATCTGCTTATGGCAGCGGCGGCGGCTCATTTGGATTTATGTCGCTTTTGAAGCTTGATGTTTATTTCAGGGAAAGTGTTTCTACTTCAACTTTAAGTTTTGAGAATGGAAAGATCGTTGTTCATGCCAAATCTTATAGTAATAAGGAGATGGCTGGATTATTTAAGAAATATTCAGGAAATAAGATCAATAGCAACCTTGTAAAAAGAATTCCTTCAGATAACGTTGCCGGAATACTTGCAATGAATTATCAGCCGGAAGGATTGAAAGAATTTTTAAAAATTGGCGGATTGGATGGAATGATAAATGGGTTTTTGGGAGAGATGGGTATCACTATTGACGATTTTGTTGCTGCAAACAAGGGAGACCTTCTAGTTGCAGTCACTGATCTCGCAGAAAAAGAGAAATTCATTTCTCTTGGAGAAGGCATGGATTCAATGCGAACAAAATCAACAACTGCTGAAGTCTTATTTGTTACTTCAATTGGGACCAAGGCTGCATTTGATAAATTAATGGCCGCAGGAAAAAAGATCACTGAAAAAGAAGGCGTGCCCCCTGGTGTTTTTTATAATCTCAATAGTGAATTATTTGTTGCAGGATCCAGTCAGGCAAATGTTGATCAATTCCTGAAAGGTGGTGGGAATAAAGATTTTGCATTCCTTTCAAAGATTAGTGATCATCCTATTGGTTTATATATTGACCTCAATAAGATCCTCACGCCTTTCAATTCCCGTGCTACGGATAGTACCGCGAGAATTGCTTACGATGCATCCGTACAAATGTGGAAGGACATTGTAATGACCGGTGGAGAATTCAAGGACGATGCCATTGTTCAGGAGGTGGAAGTTAATCTGGTGGATAAGAACACCAATAGTTTGAAACAACTGAATTCCTATGTCGATAAACTTTCAGCTACGAGAAAGCGTGGTTTCTAAACTTTAATTGGTATTTCTTAATAAACCAGCAGGTTAAATCCGTCCATTTGATGTTTACCTAACTGATATGACAATCAAGCTGAGTAATCTTCACCCTCTTTATTTTACCGAGGACAGGTCTGTGAGGTCGAATATCTGGGGGCAGCAGGTCACTATCAAACCGGGTGAAAAAATTCATATCGTTGCTCCCTCAGGAAGCGGTAAGACATCATTGATACATTTCCTGTATGGATTAAGGAGAGAGTACAGTGGTTCCATTTTTTACGATCAACAGGATGTTCAAAAACTAAATCCTGACCAGTTAGCAAGCTATCGTCAGGAACACCTGAGTGTAATGTTCCAGGATCTCAGGCTTTTCCCTTCTCAGACTGTTCAACAAAACATTGAGGTTAAAAGACAATTGAAGCCATTCCATCCTCCGGAAAAGATATCGGAGTTTGCAGAACGGCTTGGGATATCTCATAAACTGACAATGTTGTGCAGTACTTGCTCTTATGGTGAACAGCAACGTGTAGCAATTGTGAGAAGCCTTATGCAACCCTTCAATTTTATTTTATTGGACGAACCATTCAGTAACCTGGACGATCAGAACCGTGTAAAGGCAATGGACCTCATTTTAGAAGAAACAGCAAAAAGGAATGCGGGAATTATTCTTGCGGATCTGAAGCGACTGGAATTTTTTCCTGCCGATAAGATATTAAATCTCTAACTCGAGCACTTGGCTTTGAAATACCGACATATATCACACCTCCTGGTTACTTCAACAAGTAACTGGTCAAAGTATTTCTCTTATATAGGTTTGGGAGTGGGTATTTTTTTATTGCTGGCTTCACTTCAACTTTTTATCAACATACAGCAACTTCTAGACGAAGACAATCCAAGAAAATCCGGATTTGATTATATATCCATATCAAAGAATATCAGCAACGAAACAATGGGGCAGGCAGAAAAGAATCTGTTTAATGAACAGGATATTAAAGACCTGGAAGCCCAGAGTTTCGTCACGGCAGTTTCTCCACTCATTGCCAATCATTTCCAGGTTGAACTTAGTGCGGGAAATATTATTCCATTCAGCACAAGCCTCTTCCTTGAATCAGTTGAAAATGATTTTCTGGACACTCTGCCACCAAATTTTATATGGAAGGAAGGCCAGGAATTTTTACCTATCATCATGTCATCTGATTTTCTTCAGATGTACAATGTATTTGCGCCTGGCTATGGATTACCGCAGGTTTCCGAAGCAACTGCTTCCAAGATCATGATCATCATTACTTGTTACGGGCAACATGGTGAATCGCAAAAATTCCGTGGGTCTGTGGTTGCATTTAGTGACAGGATCAATTCGGTAATTGTACCAAAGAATTTCCTGGAATGGGCTAATAAAAGATTCGGAAATACCAATGAGATCAAAGCATCCCGTCTCTACATCAAAACAAAGGATGCGAATAATCCAGAGCTACTGCGATATTTCGACGATCACAATTATCGGGTAAATAAGGAGAATGTAAAATTTGGGAGAGTGAAGAATATTCTGCAGATAGTTGTGAGCGGGTTAGGATTCTTCGGATTGCTTGTGATTGTTCTTGCTCTTATGCTTTTTTCATTCTACTTACAATTGATAATCGCAAAGAGTCGTGATAATCTTCAATTATTATTAATGTTAGGATATGCACCCGGATGGTTGACCAGAACCGTAGCGGGCAGATGGATTCCAATCTATACCAGCATCGTCATAATAGCCCTTATACTTACATCCATCTTTCAATATTTCTTTTATAAACTCACCTCAGCCATGAACACGAGTATCTCGCCTTTTATACATTGGTCAGTACTTGTTTTAGGAGTGGGATTGATGGCGATAACAGCCTATAGTAATTACAGGATGATCAAAAGACAGTTGTATAAACTATAGTAAAATCCAAAAATCAAATAACAATAACCAAAGAATAAGAAAAAATAATCAATAGAAATAAATTTATTAAGATTGATAATTGAAAATTCTTTGTGATTTGTTTTTTGGTTCTTGGAATTTTCTTTTAAGATACGAGTTCAAAAATAATCGCTGCACCCTGCCCAACCCCCACGCACATAGTCGCCAATCCATACCTGGCATTTCTTTTTCTTCATTTCATGAAGTAGAGTGGTTGAAATCCTGACGCCGCTGCATCCAAGTGGATGCCCAATTGCAATGGATCCACCATTTACATTTACGCGGTCTTTATCAATATGCAGATCATTGATGCATGCCAGCGACTGGGAAGCAAATGCCTCATTAAGTTCAATAAGGTCAATGTCATCAATTGAGAGATTAGCTCTGTCAAGCGCTTTCCTTGTTGCTGGAATTGGCCCAAGTCCCATCACTGCAGGATCTATGCCGGCAACCGCCATGGAAATGATTTTTGCAATAGGTTTCAGTTGGTATTTTTCTACTGCGGATTCACTTGCGAGGAGCATCGCTGCAGCTCCATCATTTATGCCTGATGAATTTCCTGCTGTAACCGATCCATCTTTTGAGAATGCGGGTTTCAAGCCTGCAAGTTTCTCCATTGAGGTTTCACGGGGATGCTCATCCTTTTCAAAAAAGATCTTTTCATCCTTTCCTCCTAATATTTCAACTCCAATAATCTCATCTTTCCACTTTCCTTCCTTCAAAGCTTTAAAATATTTCTGCTGCGATCCAAGTGCAAATTCATCCTGCTCTTCCCTGGAAATATTCTTTTGCCTGGCCACATTTTCGGCGGTTTCTCCCATTGAATATGGATGATGCAGTTCTGCCATTTTCTTATTGATAAATCTCCATCCGATGGTAGAATCAACTACTTCCGGGCTTCGATTCCAGGGAGATGAAGACTTTGACATTACAAAGGGGGCACGAGTCATACTTTCAACACCACCAGCAATATATAATTCACCTTCTCCACACATGATTGCTCTCGAAGCATCCATGATGGCCTGCAAGCCTGAAGCACAAAGTCGGTTTACCGTATTTCCAGCCACAGTAACAGGCAATCCAGCCAATAGAGCAGACATTCTTGCCACATTCCTATTATCCTCCCCAGCCTGGTTGGCGTCCCCGGCAATCACATCTTCGATTGCATTCAGGTCTATCGAAGGATTTCTTTTTAATAATGCCTTGATAACTATGGCTAGTAGATCATCAGGCCTGATGGAACTAAGCGTGCCTGCATACTTCCCAATTGGCGTTCGAACTGCATCAATGATATAAGCTGTTTGCATAAAGCGCACAAATTAACGAGTTTCGGGATTAGCATTTATTTGTTTAACCGCCAGGACGCCAGGTTTCGCAAAGAATCATGGCGTTGCCTTGCGCCTTTGTTTCTTTCACAGGCCTTTCATACCGTTTACCGAAGAAGTTGACAGATGGCACTGGTGCCTTATTCCGAATTACAAATTCTTAATTCGTCCTGGTTAACAAATGAACTAATTAACAATTCAACTTTTTAGAGGGTAGCCCCTACGGGGCAAAGAATTCCAAATGCTAAGCACAATTCAACACCTATCGCCCCAATACCAAATTCGCAATTCTAATTCCTTCTTATCAACAACTCAACTAATCAACTATCCCTCCCAATTTTCCCAATTTCCCAATCCTGAGCGTAGCGAAGAACCCAAATTTCAAAATATCAACGACTCACGATCCCCCATCCTCAGCACTTTCACCTTCCTTTCACCACCCATCCGGCCATTGAACGTTACCTTTGCGCCCATGAATTCTGACTCAAAGAAAAATATCAGGACTTTAACCCTTGAGGATATCACTCTTTACCTTGAAAACATTGGAGAAAAGAAATTCCGGGCAAAGCAGATCTACGAATGGCTATGGCAAAAGCAGGCTCATTCCTTTGAAGCTATGACCAACCTCAGCAAAGAGCTGACGTCGAGACTGAGCGAACAATTCACTTTGCCTGCATTAACAATAGATGCAACACAATATTCGGCAGACGGTACCATCAAAAGCCGATTCAAAACGCATGATAGCCATCTTGTTGAAGGGGTTTTGATCCCGACAGAAAAGCGCCAAACAGCCTGCGTTTCTTCACAAATCGGTTGCAGCCTCAGTTGCAGATTCTGCGCAACGGGGTATATCGAAAAAAAGAGAAATCTTGAATTTGATGAGATCTATGATGAAGTGGTTCTCATAAACCAGCAGTCAGAAAGATTCATGGAAAAAAACTTATCCAATATAGTTTTCATGGGAATGGGTGAGCCGTTTCTCAATTATAAAAATGTGCTTGCGTCAATTGAAAGAATAACTTCCCCTGATGGCCTGGGAATGTCTCCAAGAAGGATCACAGTTTCAACTGCAGGTGTTGCAAAAATGATCAGACAACTGGGAGATGACAAAGTACGATTCAAACTCGCACTTTCTCTTCACGCGGCGAATGATAAGAAGCGAAACGAGATCATGCCGATCAATGAAACCAATAATCTCAAATCACTCATTGAGGCGCTGAATTATTTCTATAAGCAAACAAAAAATGAGATCACTCTCGAATATATTTTATTTAACAATTTCAATGACAGTGAAAAAGATGCTGATGAATTGATAAAGATCTACAGACAGGTGCCTGCCGACCTCGTAAACATTATTGAATACAATCCGATCGAGTTTGCTCAATTCAGAAAACCGGAGGAACAAAGATCGAAGCCTTCATGAAATATCTTGAAAAGAACAGAGTTAATGCGAGGTTAAGAAGAAGCCGCGGAAAAGATATTGACGCAGCATGCGGACAATTGGCCAATCGTGAATCGTGAATCGTGAGACGTGAGTTAAAGGAAGAATTTCTCGCAAAGAAGCAAAGGCAGCAAAGAACGCAAAGCCTTAGATCTTTGCTCCTTGATAATATTGGCGTCTTAACGTGAAATCGGGATAGTGATCATGAGTCGTGAGAAAATTTCTTTTAACTTCTGACTACTTCTCTTCTTCCTTCGCTCTTCCGCTCTTCACTCTTATTTGCCATCTACGAATAAATTCTCACTTCCGTTAAACCTCACTCATCGATGGTCGTCTATGAGGCTACTAAATAAATATAATTATGAAAAAAATGTTAAAGGCGCTGATGGCATTGATGCTGATCGCAACTGTGGCAAGTGCACAGGATAAAGATGTCAAAATACATCACCGCAAGCATGGCAAAAATGGTATGATCGATCAGAAATTGAATTTCACTGAAGATCAGAAGAAACAAATGAAGGATGCCAACACAAGCTTCAGGGAGCAAATGAAACAATTGGAAAAACAAGACGAGATCACAGTAAAGGAATACAGGACTAGAAAGGAAACGCTTCGTAAACAACACGGTGAAAAAATCCAGGGTTTACTTACAGCAGAACAAAAGACCCAATTGGAAAAAATGAAGCAGGTGAGATCAGAAAAGAGGAAAGGAAGCAGAAAGGCCGGAGTTGAACGTATGAAAACATCACTTAACCTCTCTGATGAGCAGGTCACCAAGATGAAATCTTCCCATGAATCATTTGCATCCAAAATGAAGGCGATTCGTGAAAATCAATCGCTTTCAAGTGAACAAAAGAAAGAGCAGTTTAAATCATTGGCAAAGCAGCAGAAGGATGAGACTAAATCCATTTTAAACAAGGAACAACTTGAAAAACTGGAGCAAATGCATAAGGAACGCAGAAATCGTTCAGCTAAATAAGTTTTAGTTTGATGAATGAGAAAGGCAGCTATTGAGCTGCCTTTTGTATTTTTGATGCCTTCGGAACCAGCAACATGCTGTCCGAACCATCACTACTGTTGAAAAACAGCAATTATTATTTATGAAACAGAAAGGAAATTTTGACAAGTTTATTCAGAAAAAAAGAAATAGCGCAGTAACC
>CAWFMT010000011.1:0-20220 GCA_963817075.1 uncultured Chitinophagaceae bacterium
CCCCACATTCGGCGACATCGGTTGGCCAATTCATAGAAAAACGTTTCGGAGTGGTTATACCAGCCATTAGCTCATGGCACCGGGCCGTGAGCAGCGATCTTACTTCGGCATTTGACTTTCTGCGGCCAAATGATCCGGTCTTTCCTAAAATGCCGCCTACCGCCGATCACGCGTCGCTGGATGCTGTTTCAAAACTATTGCCCAAGGCTGAGGCACCAGCTAATCCTTCGCCACTTTACCAGGAGAAAGGGACACGCTTTTCAAGGGCGCTTCCATACCGGCTGCAGACGAGCCTGGAACCACTGAAACAGGATAACAAGGTTAGGTTACTGTTTGAGAATAATGGGTCTGTGGGTGCTGTATATCACGTCTATGACCTTTCTCATCTGGACCGGATCCCGAGGCGCTATACAGTCGAAGCAGGCAAGTCTCTTACGGATGAATGGAATTTATCTGAGAATAATGGTGCTTACGATCTTGAGGTATATGGCCCTAATGGTTATTTCCATAAGTTTAATGGCAATATCCAATCGCCGGAACCAGAAATTTCTCTAAGCTACAATTATAAAAAAGGCACTGTTCTATTAAAAATAGATAACAAAAATACCATTCCGCTGGATGTCAGCATCGCAGCGAATGCTTATGGCCACACTGTGCCTCCTTCATTCCTCCTTGAAGCAGGAAAGTCGAGAAAAATGGAATGGTCGTTAACTAACAGCGGAAATTGGTACGATTTCTCTGTAAAATCAGCTGGTTCATATTTATATCGGTTTGCCGGACGAATTGAAACTGGCCGACACAGTATAAGTGATCCGGCGATGGCGGGAGAGATCTAAGTTTGGATGCCTTGAATCAGAATTAATGGATACTTTTTTCAAAGACCTTTTTGAGTACAACTACCGGATGAATCAGCAACTGATTGCCGCTATGCTGGAACATTCTGAAATCGTTACGGAAAAATGTTTTAAGCTTCAAAGTCATATCTTAAACGCTCACCAGATCTGGAATTACAGGATCGAACAAAAGGAAGGTCATTTTTTAGTTTGGCAGATACATCCGATCGCAAACTGGAAGGATATCGACCAAAATAATTTCAAAAGCTCCTTGCAAATCCTTAATGAAGTTGATCTGAACGGCAAGATCCAGTATAAAACCAGCCAGGGCCAGGTTTTCACAAATAGTATCCGGGATATATTCTTTCATGCAATAAACCATTCTACATATCACAGGGGACAAATAGCATCCGATTTCAAACAGACCGGAATTGAACCAATAGTAACTGATTATATATTTTATAAGCGATAATATGAGTCCTTCCGGATATTCAGGCACCCCTCTTGCGCGAAAGCTAGGTATTAAAGAGGGATCCAAAGTCAGGCTTATAAACGAGCCGGATCATTATTTTGATTTGTTTACTGATATGCCTGTGGATGTGGAATTCCTCAATGATAAAAACATTAAAAAGGACCTGATCCATTTTTTCACAAAAGAAGCCGCTGCACTTCACCAAAACATTATTCTCCTGAGAAATGAGATCTATCCTAATGGAATGATATGGATTTCGTGGCCTAAAAAAGCTTCAAAAGTGCCGACTGATATAACCGAGGATGTGATCAGGAACCTGGCGTTGAGCAATGGATTAGTGGATGTTAAGGTTTGTGCAGTGGATGAGATCTGGTCGGGATTAAAATTAGTTGTGCCAGTGAAGGACAGAGCGGCGGTTAAATAAAAAGAAAAACTGATATTAGCCTTAATATCAGATAAAATGCTTCAATCAAACAGGTTAGACATTCGTAGTATAGAATCCCGGGATCTTGACAACATTCATGAGCTGCATTCTTTACCAGAGACAGACCGGTTTAACACTTTAGGCATCCCGGAAACGGTACATACCACCAAGGTCATTTTAGAGGAATGGTTATCGTCCAAAGTTAAAGTGCCCAGAACCTCTTATATCTTTTGTATCGAAAGCAAGCATGATGATCAGTTTATTGGCCTCATTGCTCTGAATTTAGGCAAAACGAATTACAGATCAGGAGAGGTTTGGTATAAGACACATCCAGCTTATTGGGGCAATGGCTATACAACAGAAGCTTTGATCAAAGTGATGGAATTTGGCTTTAATGAATTGCAACTTCATAGAATCGAAGCTGGCTGTGCTGTTGATAATATAGCTTCGATCAGAGTATTGGAAAAAGTGGGGATGACAAGAGAGGGAATGAAAAGACAAAACTTACCGATCAGAGGAGAATGGAAGGACAATTATTTTTATGCAATTTTAAATAAGGAGTTTAATACGCATAATGTGTAATGCATTGCAGAAAAAACGAAATAAATAATTTATTGTAATATTTGTACAATATTCATACTTTTGTATAAAACATACAACAAATGAACTATCCGATCTTAATGGCCGATATTATCAATAGCGGGAAAAAGGACTCCAAACTTTTAATGTCCCAGTTAAAAGAAATAGTTCGGTTGATAAATAATGGTGCTCAGATCCTTTCTCCTTTGACTATTACTTTAGGAGACGAATTCCAAGGGATTACAAGATCCATTGCTGACGGCATAAAAACGATTATCGAAATAGAGGAAATAATAATAAAACATCAATTCGACCTCAAACTACGGTACGTTCTTAACTATGGCCGCATCGATACTGAGATCAATACCAAAGCTGCTTATGAAATGCTTGGCGAAGGCCTCACAGAAGCAAGAAACAGCTTAAATGAACTTAAAAGTAAAGATGCGAGGTTCCTTATCTTACTCGGACAGGGAATGACCGATACAGCAGACATCCTTAATAAAGCATTTATAATTTATCAAAGCTTTATCGATTCATGGAAGATTAATGATTACCCAATCGTAGCTGAGTTCCTAAAAACTGATGATTATAAAATCGTAGCAGAAAAAGTAAACCTGGACAAGTCGAGCGCCTGGAGAAGAAAGAAGAGCCTGAATATGCATGAATATGAAACAATTAAAAATATCATTTTAACTTTACTAAAACCATTAAGGAAAATGTAAAATGATTATTCAGATCCTCATCTTTTTATCAATCTTCGTTCTGGGCGAAGTGCTGCTTAACTACACCTTCTTCCCCTATCTGAAAAACTATTTCAATTTTAAAGAAAGTGATGCCAACAAGGAAAATGAAACGTCCAAGCCATTCCTCGGTTTACCTATATCCGTTTTTAAAGGCGGACTGGAAAGGTTTATAGTTTATTTATTCCTCACAATAAACCTGTCGCAGATACTGATTGTCTTCGGCGCACTTAAAATTGGCACCCGGATAGATAAAAACGAAAAAATAAAAAATGACTATTTCCTTATCGGAAACTTCAGTTCACTGTTTATCGCAGTTATGTATTACTATCTCTTTTCGAATATAATTCAATCGTACTTTTAAACTGCATAAGAATGATCACAACCATTCGTACTAACTCAGAAAATCAGGATTTTAGGGAACTTGTAAAACATCTTGATGCGGACCTTGCTATCCGGGATGGCTCTGAACATGCCTTTTATGCTCAGTTTAACAAAGTTGACATGATCAAATACGCTATAGTAGCTTATTACAAGAATCAGCCTGTAGGATGTGGTGCCATCAAGGAACTAAGCACCGACAGCATGGAAGTTAAACGCATGTACACGTCTCCTGAAAGTCGCGGAAAAGGCATTGCCAGCACTGTATTGAAGGAATTGGAAAAGTGGGCAGCAGAACTATCTTATAAAAAATGCCTCCTGGAAACCGGAAAAAAGCAACCTGAAGCGATAGCGCTTTACCTTAAAAGCAAGTACAATATAATACCGAACTACGGTCAATATGCAGGTGTAGAAAACAGCCTGTGCTTTGAAAAGGAATTATAAGAAATTCAACCTGCCAGAAATCTAATTCTACAATAATAGCTTCGCATGAACAAAAACATCATTTATCGGCCGAAAATTAAAAAGCTAAAAACTATCGATTGGATCTTTCTAGCTGGGATTGCATGTTTTGTTGTCGGATTAATGATCTTCAGACCAGTTCCAATACTACCGGAAAACGAACTTGTGGTGAAAAGCAAAAGTTATAGGAATCTATGAGGGCGGGGTAAAAGATGTGAACTTTGAGCTTGAGGGACGTAATGAAATGTTTTACGTTAATCGTGGTTTAGAGCGGGGACTTAATCTCCAGAACCTAAAGTCCCAATTGATCAACCAGGATATTATCATCAAATACCCTGATCATTGGTCCCTGTTAAATTTCAACAAAGGAATTATCCATATTTCAAAAATTGAACACCAGGGCAGGACTGTTTTTACCGAAGTAAATTAATTCATGTCATTATGATAGAAACTACCGCAACAACAGTGGATGAATATATCGGCACTTTCCCCAAAGAGATCCGGGAAATCCTGAAAGAGATTCGTGCTACTATTAAAAAAGCCGCGCCGGAAGCCGGAGAGGCAATAAAATATCAAATGCCTACTCTCACATTTCATGGAAACATGCTTTCCTATGGTGTCTTTAAAAAACATATAGGCATATACCCTGCTCCGTCAGGTGACGAGGCATTTAATAAAGAGCTGCAGCCGTATCGAAGCGGTAAAGCATCTATCCAATTCCCGCTTGATAAACCAATGCCACTAAACCTTATTTCTCAGATTGTGAAATTTAGAGTTAAAGCGACACTAGAAAAGGCTGCGATGAGGGAATTGAACAAAAGAAAACAATGAATTTGGGTAGTTGCCCCGTACGTCCAGTATTAAGAATTATTTGCTATAATCCATAAAACATCGCAAAAGGAACAAATAAATTTCCTTTCACCATCTTTTCATTCGATCTCGCCGGATCAATTCAGGCTTTCTGTAACAATCTGTAAGTTTTTTAGTTCCCTGCCATACTTGTAACATTAATACTACTTATATTAGGATAAATTGTTTCCTCAAGTCCATAAATTAGTTAACTCATTCGACCGGATGAGAAGAAAAGTGCAAAACAAATCTCAATATAACCTAAACAAATAAATTAAATGAAACGTAGAGACGTTATTAAAGGTCTGACACTACTGCCATTAGCTGGCGGAGTTGTTGGAAGCGCTCAGTCTGCAAATGCAACTGAAGGTGCTGGCCTGCTTGGAATGCTGGGTGGGGAATCAGCAGTTGAAGGCCCGCTTAAGGCCGGCGCTCAGGTTTATCAGTCCATCGGTGTTGAGCCGGTGATTAACTGTCGTGGCACATTTACTATCATCGGAGCATCTACTTTGATTCCCGAAGCCAAGGAGGCCATGCAGTTCGCAGGAAATTATTATGTTCAGCTTGATGAGCTGGCAATGGGTGTAGGCAAAAGGCTTGCTGAGCTTTCAGGTGCTGAATGGGGTGTTGTTTCTTCTGGTTGCGCCGGTGGAATGAAATTAGTGACCATCGCAGCAGTTACTGGGGGTAACCCCGAAAAACTTGTACGTATTCCGGATCTGACTGGCTTTGAAAAAAATGAAGTGATCATTCCAAGAGGTTCACGTAACGTATATGATCATGCTGTGCGTAACGTTGGTGTTAAAATTATTACCGTAAATACGCAGGAAGAGCTTGAAGCAGCTATCAATCCACGCACTGCGATGATCTACCTAATGTCTGGCAGACCTGGAGATACAGGCCTCTTTCATTGAAAGCGATCTCCAAAGTTGCTAAAGGAGTACCAATCCTTGTTGATGCAGCTGCAGAAGTTCTTACTATGAATCCAAACGTTCACCTTGCAGATGGCGCTACTGTAGTTGCTTACAGCGGAGGTAAAGCCATCCGTGGCCCTCAGAGCGCAGGTTTACTGTTAGGTGATAAAAAGTTGCTTATGGCTTCATGGCAGGCTAGCGCACCTCACCACGGGCCAGCTCGCGACAATAAAGTTGGCAAGGAAGAGCAAATCGGCATGCTGGCAGCAGTAGAAGCATGGACGAAACGTGATCATAAAAAAGAAGAAGAAACATGGACCGACCTATCTGGAGACCATTGCAAAACGTGTTTCTGCTATAGATGGCGTTACAACTGCTATCCGTCAGCCAACCGGCTTAGGCAACAGAACTCCCAACCTATCAATTTCATGGGATCCTAATAAATTTAATGCAACCGGTTCTGACATTGCTACCCTTCTTTCTACTACCAAACCACGTATTGCAATGAGTGCAGGTGGTGGTGGTGGCGGTCGCGGCGGGGCTGCTGCAGCTCCCGCAACCCCAACAACTAGTATATCAATCGCAGCATGGATGATGCAGCCTGGCGATGACAAGATAGTCGGAGACCGTGTTTTTGCAGCTCTAACTGCGAAACGTCCTCCTATCACCAACGATATGAAGGCAGCTGGTGCCGACCTTAAAGGCCGCTGGGATGTCACAGTAAATTACTTCAACGAGAAAAGCGCTCATAAATTCATTATCGAACAGCAGGATGGAAACTTTATGAAGGGTTCGCATCAGGGAACGTTTACTACTAACGACTTAGTAGGCACAATTGAAGGAAATGAGGTGAAATTCCAAAGCCGCTCAAGTATGCCGGGAGATAGTGTTCCATTTACTTTCTCCGGAACAATAAACGGCGATGAAATGAAAGGTACTATTCATCATGGTGAGTACCTCACTTCTGAATTCACTGCTAAGAAGTATGTTTACCCAACAAGCAAGCAAAAGATCACTGTACCAGTTGGTCCGCCGCTTTCAAGTTAAAAATCACAACGCTAATATAAAGTGCCCCGCTTCTGCTAGAACGGGGCACTTTTTTTTGGATAGAGTTTTCAGTAATCAGCTCCGCTATCTGTTATCAGCTGTCAGCTATCAGGCTGATACGCTGCCTAGTTCGCTAGCCTGTCAACTGTCAATTGATACTACTTCTGATAAGTACCTTCTGCTAATAGCTTCGGAGGTGTAATATTTATCGCCTTCAGCTTTCTGTACAGGTCATCAGAATTAAATGGCTTATTAATAAAATCATTCATTCCTGCATCCCTGATCTTGGCATATAAGTCGTTTGAAACGGATGCTGTTAACGCTATAATCGGCACAGAAGACTTCGAACTATCAGTCATGCTCCGGATAAGCCTCGCAGTCTCATAACCGTCTAGTAAAGGCATATGAATATCCATCAGGATAACATCATAGCTGTAGTGCTCCAGCTTTTCAATTGCTTCGTATCCGTTAGATGCAAATGCAGGGTGATTTTGCCAGTTTGAAAAGATCTTCTTTATCAGGAGGCTATTTATGGCGTTGTCTTCCACCACGAGAACTTTCAACTCCTTAAGGTCATAATCCAGTTTTTTATCAAATCCGGAAATCTCTTCCGTTTTACCTGCTGTTTTGAAAGATATATCGAAGAAGAACTCAGATCCCTGTCCTTCAGCGCTTGCTACGTTCACATCACTCTCAAATAATTTTAGCAGTCGCTTGACAATTGTGAGCCCCAGGCCTGTTCCTCCAAAGTTTCGCGTTGTACTCGAGGATGCCTGGGTAAAGGCTTCAAAGATCACACCTTGCTGTAAGGCACTTATACCAATTCCAGTGTCGGCTACTGAAAAATTTATCACTATCGTCCCTGGATGGCTTTCAATAACTTTTAAAGTTAATGATACCTTTCCTGAATGAGTGAACTTAATCGCATTCCCTAAAAGATTATGGATTATCTGCGTTAATCTGGTAGGATCTGTTATAACCTGATGGGTTTTTACCTCGTCATCAATCTCAACCTCCAGTTCCAGGCCCTTCTCCTCTGCCTGAAAGCGCATACCAGAGCAGATATGGTTAACAAGGGCATATAGATCAACGTTTATCGCCTCCAGATTAAGCTTATCAGATTCCATCTTATTAAAATCCAGAATATCGTTGATAAGCATATGGAGATTCATCGCCGAAAAATTCACAATCTTAAGATTTTCCGATTGCTCATCATTATATGGAGAGTTTAGTAACAATTGGGTCATACCAATAACCGAATTGAGCGGAGTTCTCAGTTCATGCGACATTGTAGATAGAAAATCCGCCTTAGACTGCACTGCCATATTAGCTTCCTTTACAGCCTCCTGTAATTGTTTATTTAAAGCTTCTTTTTCCTGGACATTTTTATTCAAGGCCTGATAGTACAGGAAGTGAGCGATCACTATTGTTAAAAAATTAAGCACAACAATAATTTCGTAGCCTGGAGAAGCTAGTTCATCCGGGACGATCTGTGTCAGCCTGGTTCCTTGTCCTATCGCAAACAACAGGATTATCGGCAACACGCTCAAAAATGAATACGTCAATGCCCAGCGCCAATTAAGCAGATAGAAACTACTTAATATGATCATAACCACCACCTGAACGGTAACGATATTAATCGTTTGTGCCGTTATAAAAACGTTAGTCCAGGTCAGAAAAAGACCCGCCAATATGTATATTATCCCGATCCGGCCTGCATATTTTTTATCCATTAACAGGACCTTCAGCAATACAATAAACACTGACAAGAACATGGCAGACCGGATTAGCTGTAAATCCTGATGATTATATATTACTACGGGAATGGCAATAAGAACCTTGATCAAAGAAAATATAGAAATGGTGAAAAGAATACTGATCCGGGCTTTTTTAAGGCTATCAGTCTCTGTATCAAGTAGTTTAGCCAGTGACCAGTTAAAAAACGGAAGCGTATGTCTCATATAGATGTATTAAATATAAGAATATTTAAACCACCAATTAAATAACTTGTCTGTCCATAATACAATATACTAGATTATTTACATTACTCAGTACCACCCTATCCTACTCCAGAACCACATGTTTTACGTTCTTTCTGTCAAACGTATAGCTAATATGAACTTTACCATCCTGTGTTTGAATAATTGCCGGATAGCTATATTCTTCCTTTGTGCCATCCTCAAGAAGAGCTATGTCCTCCCAGTTTTTTCCATCTATGGAAATAGCCGCACTTATTTTGAATCGACCATTAAACCAATCCTTTCCAGGTAAAAGCGGATTATATACTATTAAATGTGATCCGTCTGTCAAAGTAAGCGCGTCTGTCCCGGAATTAGGGTTAAGAAGTGTCGTTCGGCTAAGTTTACTCCAGGTCAAACCTTGATCTGCAGACCAGGATTCTATCACACTTCCCTCCTTGCTCCTGCACAAGATCTGCAATCGACCGTCAGGATGAATTAAAATGCTTGGCTGTATCACATTAAATTCAGTTTCGTGATCAACAGGAATGATCTGCCAGGTTTTACCCTCATCAGTGGACCTCTCGATGTGCGCTTTCCAAACTTCAGTTTTGCTTTCTGTGCTTGATGGGGAAAGAATAGTGCCATCAGCCAGTTGTATCGGCTTATTTTTAACGGGGCCGATCAGACCATCCGCTAACCTAACTGCGCCAGACCATGTTTCCCCATTGTCTATCGAAGTTTTATACATACCCCACCATTCCCTGGGGTTTGGCCCCACCTTATAAAAGAGGAAAAGCTTGCCCTGATTGCTTTTAAAAAGTACAGGGTTCCAGCAGGGGTAAGATTGAGTTTCCGAAACCTTGCCATCAGCCAAAATCCCTGGGGTTGACCAATTGCCCTGAACATTAAATGATGCCCAGATCTTCACATCTTTATTGCCTTCATGGCTTCCGCCAAACCACGCGACTAATAGTTCACCCCGCTTTGCCTCCACTAAAGTCGATGCGTGACATTGAGAGAACGGTGGGTCTTTAAATATCAGTTCATTTTTGGTGATCTTCCATGCTTTTTGAGCCGTGACAGTTTGGCAGAACAGCAAAAATATGCTTGTTACAAACATGTATAAATATTTCATATCCAAATTATTATATGACTTATATTATCAATATCTTTAATATCAGCACATGATCCCTTCAGCTAATATTTTTCCAGGGTCTTAAAATAAAAACCTCTGTATTTTCAGTTAATTCGCCCTATTTATTAGCTTAAATATATTTAATTAAAAGGCGGAATTTATGAATGATGTAAGAGAGCTTGCGTTGGGCTTAAAGCCTGTTACCAGAATGACGGCAGACGAGGGCCACAAATTCGGGTGAAGACTGGCTTTTCTTGCGGACGTGTTCGGGACATGTTCGACTGTTGCCGAAGGATTCCCGAAGAAAAGGGGTGTTTTCCCGAACAACTCCAGAAGAAACCCTATACAAACAGGCTCCTTTTCCCGAAAGATCCTTAAACAGATCTAAGAGAAATCTGGGAGAAATGCCGAAGAAAAGTGGATCTTGTCTTAGACTTGTCTTGGAGCTGTCTTAGATCTGTCTTAGTTCGATACCGGCGCTTTATCCAAAACTCCTGCAGAGTACCTTTTTTACAAGCACACATTTGGAAGGGTTATTCTTCGACTTGCTATTGTCAACCTTTCCACTCCGTTTCAACACCCTGAGTGCGGATAAACTCCTGGAATTTTACCAACACATCCTTACGCTCTCTAACCTGATATGGAATCAGGCCATTTTTAAGCCCGTAGACCACGAGTAATCCCACAGCCTCACCAATACTCCACTCAACCGGGTGAAGCCTGTAGCAGCCGTTTGTAATGTGCGTAGTGCCTATATTCTTGCAGGCAGGCAATAAGTTTTCCATCCGTTTCGGCAATAAGGCGCCTAAGGGGATCTGAAATGGCAGGGAAGCAAAGTCAATATAGTTTTGTTTGCGGCTGCTTGGATGGAGATCGATGTGATAATAACCCACACCCACACTATCGTAGAAATTCGCTGCCTTCTTACCGGCTTCGGCACCAGCAACCTGAATCCGGTTATCCTGGCCCACGTGCTCTTCCAAAATTGTGAAGTGCGCTTTAATACGTCTTGATTCGCGGATATAGGGGTATTTTGCGAGACCATCTTCGCGTGCCCATAATATCTTTTCTAAGCCGTAATCCCGGCCACCCCTGTTTCCCGTCAGGCCGTGGAGCTTCTGTTTGAAGCCAATGGAACAAAGAAAGACTCAGCTGCTTGGCCCGATTAACGTGATGTTCAAACTCCTTTTGTTTTACACCAACAAGGTTTCCGAGGGTATAATCGTTCTGGGGCCAGTTAACGGTGGAGACGTCTCCTCGATAGGATCCTGGAAGGAAATTATTTTTAGAAATGATACGGCGGTAATTCCACAGGTTGAGGTAAGGATCTGTCGGGCTGCCGTCAGGACTAAAACCTAAGGGCTTTTTCTCCAATGTTTTAGGATTAGAGTAGCTGAGATCCAATAACTTTCCCGGCCAGGGCGGTGTCATTTCCGGTACAAGATTTTTCCAGAAATCATATTCAGCAGGCTTTTCGCCGACATTATTAGTCCCGGGAAGGTAATCCATAGCAAAACACATGGTGAATGCCTGTTGATTATCAGGAGCAGCTTTCTCGGGCGCATGCAGCTCGCGTGTTTCTGAACGGGATTCTGTGCCGGTGACGAACTCGGTCCCCGTTAAGGGCAATAAGTCTCCCATTTCGGTCGCGTCCACAAAATATTGAGCAGTCAGCACAATCTTATTCCCGGTTCGTAAATTGAGGGCTTTTAAAGCCCCGACCCTGTTGCCGGAGTATTCTGCAGTTGTGATCTTATGTTCGAGCATAAGGGTCAGATTGCCGGAACTAATATAAGGGGCCAGCAGTTCATTTAACACCGCCAGTGAAACCCGGGGTTCATGGCAAAGTGCAGAAACCATCGCGTTACCAGGGTTGAAATATTCCTTAGCCTTTGCTTCAGGTGTAACGGGGTAATTCATTTTGTAATAGTTTCTTACGGCTGAACGATAATCTCTGTAAGCTTTGGGAGCGCCATGGGTTTCTATCCACTTGTGTTCATCAGGAGGAACGCCCTGTGACGTTAACTGCCCTCCTATCCAATCCGTTTCCTCAGTCATGATTACTGAGAGGCCATTCCGTAATGCCGCAAGTGCAGCGGCACATCCCCCGACACCCCCTCCTGCTATTACGAGATCCGCATTCAATTCCGAAGCCCCAATTATATCACCAACTGATCCTTGTCCCAAAACCGGAAGGCCCATGGTTGCAAGTCCTGTTGCACCCAGGGAAGTCAGGGCAATGAAGTTTCTTCTTCTCATGTTGTTTTTATTTTAGTCTGACCATCGATCATCTCACCTTTAACCCTCTTTCAGCTAATTCAATCGTCTTTTCGATACGCTGCTGTCGTGTTTCCGGCCGTTTAGCAGTGATTATCCACTCGAGTGTAAGCCTTTTTACGGAATCAGTGAAAGCTTGGAAATTATTAAAGGCTGTTGGATTTTTATCGAACAATGCCCGCAGATCGTCGGGGATTATTCCAGCTTCCGCATCGGCAAACTTATCCCAACTGCCGTCCTGTTTTGCCAGATCAATTAATTCCTGGCCAGCTGGATTCATATAACCCTCCCTGGTCATTCGCTCAATTCTTTCCTTATTTACCTTACTCCAGTTGCTTTTTGGTTTTCGTGGGGTAAAGAACAGATAAAAACTTTCCGAATCCCTTTTATTTGCGAGGCTGTCTATCCACCCATAGCAAAGAGAATGCTCAATGGATTCGGCGTAGGTTACGCTCGGGGTTTTACTTTCCTTGTGATAGATGATCAGCCAAACAGACTTTTCCGTTTTACCGTTCTTAGCTAACCATTTACGCCACTCTTTAATTGTCGGGGCATAAAAGGTTGGATGGCCGTTTTTGGTTTCAGGAGATTGCTCTATCATTAATCCAGTTTTACAATCTTTTCCATCATCATTTCCGGTTTTGATAAGGCATTAAAGCCGAACTTCTCGTACAGACCATGTGCATCTTTAGTCCCCAGCCCCCACCTTATCACTGTTTTCAACTCTGGGTGTGATATTATCTCCTGCATTAGGCGTTGTCCAAGGCCTTGTCGCTGGTAATCTTCAAGAATAAAGACATCCATTAACCAGGCGAACACAGCGAAATCAGTAACCGCCCTGGCAAATCCCACCTGCTTTCCCGTTTCATCGTAAATACCAAAACAAAAAGAATTTTCGATAGATCGCCTGATTGCGGCTTCTGTACGTTCTTTAGCCCAATAAGATCTGTTTTTTAAATAATCTACGACTAAATTGACATCCAATCTGGACTTGTCCGTTGATATGAAATAACTATTCACGAGGTTTATTTTGTAAAATTTGTCTGGTCATCATACCGATAGCTATCAGCAATATGATTACACCACATCCCAGGCAAATATATTTAGCTGTTGGGGTTTCTTTGAAAAATGTGATTCCTATTACGGTGAACAGTAATCCTATTGGCATTATAAAAATCTCTTTGGCAGGGCGCCTTCCTGTTTTCGACATAAGCATCTTTGAGTGAGTCTCCTAAAGATGATCAATGGAATCTATAAATGCAAACCGCATTTTCAAACATCTAGACCTCAATTTGTTCTGGCTTTATTAATATTTTCAGCATCTGTACCTGAGTTATTTAAGGAGTTCATGGCACGCACGTACTTAATTATATCGGCTAGTTCTTCGTCTTTAAGAAAAGAAAAAGAAGGCATCAGGGCGTCGTATTTTGTTCCCTTAATTACAGCCTGGCCTGCAGAGCCTTTAAGAATTTTAGCGATTAAAGGCAATCCGCCCTTGCTTACAATCTCAGATCCTTTTAAAGGAGGAAATACACCATTCAGTCCTGTACCATCATCTTTGTGGCATGAGGCACAATATTGTTGGTACAAATTAGCCGCTAAAGGCGGTGCTTTGCTACTATTCCCTGCTGGAGAATATGGCTTATCTGAATGCGAGATCTTAATTATTCGGTCGTCAGAGGGCAAAGGATCGCCCATTGTCCTATTCCAATCACGGTTGCTGGTTGAAATATATACATCCCCTGAAGGAGAGATACAAATATCGCGCAGGCGACCAAACTCGCCTTCAAAAAATATTTCCTCCTCTAATATGCGGCTTCCGGTGGCATCGAGCTTTAAAGACCGCAGGTTTTTACCTTTAAGGTTTACAAGCAGCAGTGAATTCTTCCATCGAGTGATATTGCCGGTTGAGTAATAATCAAGCCCCGCAGGACGCTATAGTTGGCGTCCAGGCTTTTAATGGATCAACAGTAGATTTTAAGTTAGCAAATTCAGTTTCTTTTGTATTATCAGCGAATCCCTGAACTGTCGGCCAGCCATAATTCCTTGTTTTTTCAATCAGGTTAACCTCGTCCTCGGTTGCATCACCATGTTCAGAAGTGTATAATTTCCCGCTTTTAGAAAAAACCATGCCCTGAATATTGCGAAATCCCATCGCCCAAACAGGACTCCCTTTAATGGGATTGTCCGAAGGGATCGATCCGTCGATATTTAACCTCAAGATCTTACCATTAGGGGAGTTAAAATCCTGCGCATAAGTAGTGCTCGCAGCATCCCCTGTAGCCCAGAATAGCTTTCCCCCGGACATTAAAAGTCTCGAACCACTGTGACCATTATTCGCTGGGATCTCCATTAATATCTTTGGACTAACCAGTGTATCTTTCCGCCAGGTATATCTGATAAGCCTGGAAAATGGCTTCTCATCTTTCAAAAAGGTGTAATTCAGAAAAACATAGGGATTGTTCTTCATGTCAGGATGTAAGGCCATACCAAGCAATCCGGCTGTTCTAAGGAACCACACATCGTTGAGCTTAAGGAGCACGCTCTTAGACCCGGTTTGTGGATCAATACGGCTCACCACACCCTTTTGTTCTGTAATCCAGATCCTGTTGTCCGGACCCCAGGCAATTTCCCAGGGTACGTCGAGGTTACTCGCCACAACCTTTGTTTCGATGCCCTTATTTTGGAGCGCAGGTTTATATATCCCCGATTCCGAAGGAAATGGCTTGCCACCCTCTCCACCTCCTATAAACGCGAGATATCCAAGTAAAAGGGTAAAAAGGAAAATATTTAAGTAAAGAAATTTCATCGTGCAATCAAAGGCAGAAGATATAAATAAATCTCTACTCCTGATAACACTTTTAGGGAGAAGTAAGAATGATAAGCGGTATTACAGTTATTAATTGTTAATGGTTAATTGTTAATGTAGCCTGGTGGGTTAAACGCCTAGCTTAACAATTAACCATTAATCATTAACAATTAAAGTTAAATTCCATTCCTCAACGCATCCTCTTCATCCTGATCTTCACCTGATTGGTTATCACCATCACGGTAGTCCTGATCGGTTCTTTCAAGATCGTTTTCTTCAATAAAATCATCCCTGCGATAGTCCTCAGGCATTTCCTCGCCTAATTCATCATCCTCGGAAGCCCTGTTTTGCAGACTTGGCCTGCTATTGTCTTCATTCATATCTGAAGTTTGCTGCCCGGAATTTTGACCTGAACCCTCCTGGTGCTCTTGTTGCCATTGATTGTTTTGTGAGGCAGATGGCTGCTCATTGGTCGGGCTGTTAGTATCCCATGCATGGCCTATGTTCTGATTTTGTTCTTCGCTTGATCCACGTGTATTATCCTGCGGCGCTGCCTGGTCATCACCCTGCCAGGAACTTGCTATGTTTTGGTTTTGTTCTGGATTTTCAGTCTGACGGCCACCCTGACTTTGTTGCGTCTGATCTGAAGCTTGCTGTCCGGAGTTTTGGTTTTGCTCCCAATCTTTACTTTGTCCGGTTCCTGAATTTTGCTGCGCCTTAGTTTTCTGATCGCCCTGAGTCGAATCATGCTGTTGATTCTGATCATTAGCTCCTTGAGCTTCCTGATCTCTATATTCGATTTCCATGGTAAGATATTTAGTATATCATCTTAACAACTCTTATAGCAGTAGAGTTTGGAAAATTATCCGGAAGCACATCACCAGATACCAGACTCCTAGGGAAAGAGTTCTATAAACTGCCCTTACCCCTATAAAAGTCCAGGATCTTTTTTCTCAAAATAAAGTCATACCGGTTTGTTGCTAAATTCTGATTAGCCCTGTCCAGGTTATTTTTAGAAACAAGATAATCCACAGAATTGATTGCTCCCGCGTTAAACCGGATCTCCATGGTCCTGAAGGATTCGGCGAAAGCTTGGGTTTGTTCCAGCAGATTTTGATAACGTTCTCTCGAAGCTTCCATGTTCAGATACGCCTGGCTGGTGAGTTGCTGCAATTGGATGCGTACGTTCTCGGCCATCAGATCGCTTTCACGCTGAACAAGCTTAGCCAGAGAAACATTGTTTTTGGTGCGGAATGCGTTAAACAAAGGTATGTTTACCCCAATACTAAAACCCTGACTAATATTATTATTATACTGCCTGAAATAACTTATTGGAAGGTTCTGTGCATCACGGGCTGCATTTGAAAAATTACTCCGTACACCTGCATCAAAAAAGACCGACGGAAAAAACCTTGACCGGTTGGCACGCACGCTGAACTCAGCACTTTTCTGACGGAGTTCTGCTGCTTTAACGCCTGCATAATTGCTTAGGGCAGATTGATAGACCTGCTCAGCCCCACCCTCATATATCAAAGCGAATTGTTCTGCATTTAGCGGCTCAAGCGAGAGTTCCTTATGATAACGGATATTCAGCAGTGAGGTTAGAGCTACCTTTGCATTCTCAAGCGAATTGGCAGCATTCACTACAGAAAGCTTATCTCCCGAGTATTGGCCTTTGACATCAAAGTATTCTGCCGGTGCTATAGAGCCGTTCTTATTTAGCACATCAAGTCTCTCCAGCTGCTTTGCTGTAACTTCCTGCTGAGCCAGTGCAAGCGTGTACAGGTCTTTCGCAGTTAACACCTGCAGATACGCCAGAGGTAACGTTTAACGACAGATTATCTTTTGCCTGCTGTTCTTCCTGTTTCGTGGCCTGATATAAAAAAGAGTTTTGTTTGATCAGATTTTGTAAGGCGAAGCCATTAAACAAAGTGAGGCTACTGCTTAAATAAGGCTGGGCATAAGTTACCTGTTCGTTGCTGAATGCATTTGTAAACGGATCAATACTCCTGCCGAGATTGATCCCATGTGTGACACCCGCGTTTAAATCAGGCAGAAGGTTCGCCCTCGATTGCTGCAAACCTATCTTAGCATTCTCCGACTGGATCATGCTCCTTTGCACATCAATATTGTTTTTAAGCGCAAGAGCTATGCTTCGCTCAAGGTTAAGATTTGTTATAACCGTATCCTGCGCATAGGCAAAGCAGGATATCACCGAAAAAACAAGAATAAAAGATAAACTTCTCATTACATTTTATGCATTAACGATCCCATCAATTCTTCCATCCAGCAAATGCACTATGCGCGACCCATAGGCTGCGTTTTTTTCGGAGTGGGTGAACCTGGATAATGGTCACGCCATCTTCCTGGTTAAGCTGTTTGAATAAGTCCATTATCTCTTCTCCTTGTTTAGTATTCAGATTGCCTGTCGGCTCATCAGCAAGTATTAGCTTCGGATTTACTGCAAGCGCTCTTGCGACACCTACTAACTGCTGCTGTCCCCCCGACAGCTGAGATGGAAATAGGTCTTTTTTACCAACAATGCCAAAGCGGTCGAGCATATCTGCCACAATAGATTTCCGTTCGGAACTTTTTATGTCCTGATAGATAAGTGGTGTCTCGATGTTCTCATAAACGGTCAACTCGTCAATAAGATGATAAGCCTGAAATACAAATCCTATATACTGTTTATACAAGGCCGAGCGCTGTTTCTCTTTCAATGTAAATACAGAGTGGTCCAGAAACGTATAGGTGCCCTCATCAGGCTCATCAAGCATCCCAAGAATATGGAGCAATGTAGATTTGCCAGAGCCGGACGGCCCCATGATGGAGATAAATTCCCCTTCTTTAACTTCAAGGTTAATATCCCTAAGAATAAAGGTCCGGTTACCGCCGGAGTTGTACCATTTGAATATGTGTTCTAGTTTGATCATCGGCTATGGGATATGAGCTGTGAGATATCAGCTTCTGTGTTTACTAAATATGGTTATCTGTTCTAAATCAAAAATTCTTCTTTTATCAATTGGGGCAAGCTCATTGCTCAAAGCTCATTGCCCATAACTACTCGGCTCTCAAAAACTCCTCACCGGATTCCTCATCGCGGCTTTGATATTTGCCTGAAAGCTTACTGTAATAAGTGTTATAATAATAGCAAGGATGCCGGCTGCTATAAAAACACCAATTCCAATATCAATTCGGTAGGCATATTTCTGTAACCAATCCTGCAGGAAATAATAAGCCAGCGGCGACGCAATGACACAGCTTATTAAAACCAGCAAGATAAAATCTTTTGACAGCATTAGCCATACCTGTAATATGGTTGCGCCAAGAACCTTACGGATCCCTATTTCCTTAGTGCGTTGTTCCGCAATATATGCTGCGAGGCCAAACAGTCCCAGGCAGGAAATAAAGATAGCGAGCCCTGCGAAGACGCCAGACAACTTACCTATCAGTTGCTCCTGCCCGAATTTGGCAGCATAAGACTCATCCGCAAAATTATACTGATACGGGATGGAAGGATTATACTTATTAAAGATGCTTGTCAGTTGCGAAATCGCATCTTCTGTTTTAATATCAGATGAAAGCTGGTACATCAGGTTTGAAGAGGGCTTTCCATACATGAACATAGTTGGTTCAGCATTTACGAATGGCGACATCATCAGCGCATTTTTCACTACCCCTATAATGTGAAACTCGGTATCACCCCAGGTTACTATTTTTCCGATCGGGTCTTTGATCCGCATCTGTGCGATAGCAGCTTCATTAAAGATCACGTCGTGGTGTCTGAAGGCGCATGTATGACGCCGGAATAAATTCCATGTCCAGAGTTGTAATAATCTCAGAAACGATTATCGTTCCCAGCTCGATAGTTTCACCAGGATTCTTTCCCGGCCATTGATCAAGCCCGGAATGCCACCAGATGTTTGTTGCAGGGCTCGAAGCCGCTGTAACAGACTGTGCAATGCCTTTCTGCAGCAACTCGTTCTTGACGGCGGTGTAGTTGTTCTCCAGGTCCGTGTTCATATCCGTTGACATCACACGACTGATATTGTAACCTGTAGGCCTGTTCTTTGCATGCTGGATCTGCTGATAAATAATTACAGTACTAATAACCAGCGCTATAGAACAGCTAAACTGTGCAACAACTAAAACCTTCCGCGGCAGCGAAACCCGCTTTCCTGCACTTGTACTTCCTTTAAGCACTTTGACCGTATTAAAAGAAGAAAGATGGAATGCTGGTCGGCTTCCGGCTAAAGAGCAGTAATTATAGCGAACACGCAGAGAAGAGCTATAGCCCAGAAATACACGTTAGTATAAGGGATTGATAGTTGATTCCCTGTGATCGAATTAAAAGAAGGTAGTGCAAGCAGTACCAGCAAAAGAGAAAATAAAAACGCTATACCGTATAAACAAACGATTCAATCAGAAACTGAAAGATAAGGCTGCTTTTCCTGATCCAATTGCTTTTCTAACACCTACCTCCTTCGCTCTTTTTTCTGACCGGGCGGTGGTCAGGTTAATAAAATTGATACAGGCAATGATTAATACAAGAATCCCAATGATGCTGAACATTCTTACGTATTCTATGAATCCTTCTACATCTTTTCCGTTGACGTATTTAGAATAAAGGTGCCATCTTAATAAAGGCTGAAATATCACCTCCGAATTCATGGCATTTTCGCTGTTAGTTTCTGTTTTTGTAATATGACGGATCTTAGGCGCCACTTGTGAATAGCTAACACCCGGTTTAAGCTTAACATAAATACTTTGGGAATTGTTACCAAAGCCACCCTTTCGCCGCTCTCTGACAAACTCATTGGTCTGTTCATAAAAACTGAAAGGAATAACGTAATTAAATTTCAAAGAAGAGTTTGCCGGAATATCTTTCAATATACCTGTTACTTTAAGATCATGTTTATTCTCAAAGCGGACTGTTTTATTGATTGGGTCTTCATTTCCGAATAAAGATTTGGCAGTCGATTCAGTAAGAACAATCGAATATGGATCCTTCAAAACGCTATTGGCGTTGCCCTGAATCAGCGGATATTGAAACATCTTCAGGAAATCTTCATTGATCTGTGCTCCGCTGATATAAAGCTTTTTATCCCCTACCATTAAACCATGGGAACCCATATGGTCGCTTTCTGCAACATATTCTATTTCGGGGATCTGGTTTCTTAAGGCATCTGCCAATTTTAATGATGTGGAGGTAAAGTTCAGTGTATCTCCATTACTGTTATAATTCCGCCGTACCTGATATAAACGGTCATTATCTGGCAGGAAGCGGTCATAAGAAAACTCATTAAACACCCACAGTCCAATAATTAATGCCACGGC
>CAWFMT010000012.1:0-23686 GCA_963817075.1 uncultured Chitinophagaceae bacterium
ATGGAATAGAGCAGCTGAAAAATGTGTCAGTGTCTTGTCCCAAAGGAACCAGATGGAATGCTTTTCCCCACAATTAACAATTCGATTTTGCTCCTATCACCAGGGATCAAATCACCCATGAACTTCGGAATAACAGATTATGGAAAGGTGAAGTTTCATTCGTCGACAAAAAGGGTAATACCAAATACCTCCTCATAACAAGTTCCTCCATTAGTGATCGAACTGGAAAATGTACCGGCTATCTCAGTATGGCCAGAGATATCATGAAGGAAAAGTGGCAGAAAACAACAGCTTCAGCAAAGTGAGCTTTTCTACAGAAACCTGATCGGTGATTCTTTAGATGGAATTATCATCACTGACGGAGATGGGACCATCACCTTTGTAGCGCCTTCCATATCAAAAGTCCTTGGTTTTGAAGTTGAAGAATTAATTGGAATGAATGCGGTAGGAATAATTCATCCCGATGATAGAGAAGTGCTCTTGAATGCATTACCGATGAATTGAATAATACCCTAAGCTTAGATTCATAGTTAACAGAATTTATCGAAAAAAAATGGTGATTTTGACTTTATGGTGTATCTAATTAGTGGTCGTAAATTTCTTGAACAACCGATATCTAAAGGGTGTGGTAATATATTTCCATGATGATACATTCCACAAGCGGGCGAGGTTGATTTGAAAGTTGGTGTATACCTCTTAGACCGCACATGGATAAAGTGTCGGCTCCATAAGAAGTTCTGGATACGGGACGAATAAGTGTCTATTCTTGTGTTGATTTCGGTGAACGACTTGAAACGAGCCGCAGGATGAATTGCCCGCAGACATCAATGAATACTAACTTGTGATTCCCTACGTCAACCGGTACCAGTACACCTAAATTACAAGAGCTTTGAAAAAAATCTAAAATGGCTACATCAGAAAATGAAGCTTCATATTCAATATCCAAAAAAAAGTAATCCAGGCAATTGGATATATGGACAAATGAAATAGAGCCTACTAAATCACTATACAAAATATAACAACATACGAGAGCACAGCTTGCATTGGTCAATAGTGAAAGTAGATTTAGTTCTTTGTTCCAGTCAAGTATTGATAATCCTACTTACGCGGGCTGGAGGATCACATGATCAGCAAATCCTCCTATCTGTGAATTACTGGGGTATACAGAGGGAGAATACTCGCAAAAAGCAATGGGATATATTGAATTCAATATTTGGATCACTTACAACTCTTGATTCTGATTAAATCGCACATTCAAAGGTGAACTGTGCTGATTCACAAGACAGGAAGGCGGATAGCATGTGAGGTGTCTTCAGTTTTATTCCAGGATTCAGAAGGTCGGTCATTTCATAGCACAATCGTACGAGATATTACAAGGCAGAAGGAAACTGAGGAAGAAGTAAAGAAACGGGAATTGATCCTTTCTGCTATTGCTGAAGCATCATACAGACTTCTGCTCGAAGAAGAAATTGATACTGCGATTGAATACTCCCTTCAACTGATTGGTAAAATTGTTCACGCAGACAGGGTTTATGTTTTTGAAAATTCCACAGGTAGTGGCGAAGCAGTGAATGCACAACTATCACATGAATGGTGTGCGCCCGATATTGCTTCCCAGCAAGGAGAAAACGAGAATCGCACTGAGGCGGATTACATGTTTTATATCGAGCCTCTTAGAAAAAATAAATTCTTCAGTGCAGTATTCAGTGAGCTTAAAGACCCCCAATTGCGCCAACGGTGGCAGGAGCAGCATATTAGTTCATTGCTGATCCTCCCCATTTTAATGCATGGAGAAGTCTGGGGATTTGTGGGTTTTGACGAATGCCATTATGAACGTCAATGGACGACCTGGGAGATTGATATCCTCAGGGCATTTGCATCTTCATTGGGCGGGGCAATTCAAAGAAGAAAGAACGAAGCAAATCTTTCTGCAACAAACATAAAACTGGCAAATGCTGTCAATGACCTGAGCAAGATCATGGATTACTCCATGGACGTGATCTGCTCATTCAATGAGAATGGCGAATTCATACAGGTGAGTGCAGCCTCTGAAAAAGTTTGGGGATACAAGGCAGATGAGGTGATTGGGAAAAAGATCACTGACTTCATTCCTAAGGATGACTTCGAAAATGCCTCAGACCTGGTTGGTCTTATGAAAGGCGGTGAATCAGTTTCTACCAATTTTGAAAATCGATTCAGAAGAAAAGATGGAACACATGTATTTCTTGAATGGTCGGCTTATTGGTACGAAAAAGAACGAATTGCATTTTGCGTTGCCCGCGATATCACTCTTCAGAAAGAAATTGAAAAACAACTGGTAGCCAGTGAGACAAGGTTCCGCGCCTTCATGAATAATAGTCCGGCCTGTTCCTGGATCGCTGATGAAGATGGCATTTTGATGTATCTGAACAAGACTTCAATTGAAACCTTACCTGTAGAATACGATGATATCGGAAAAAATATTTTTGCTCTCTTCCCGAAAGAAGTAGCGGCTTCTTTTCATCAGAACAATCTTTCTGTATTGATGATGAACAAGCCTGCCGAAACAATTGAGAATGTACCATTCAAGAACGGCACTACTGGAACGATCCTGGTTTACCTCTTCCCAATTCAATTTGAAGAAAAGAAAGGAAGAAGAATTGTTGGATGCGTTGCAATAGACATCACTTCCAAAACCAGGGCTGAAGAAGCGTTGCGATCATCAGAAAGAAATCTGAAAGCGATCTTCTCAAGTACCAAGGATGCATTCTATCTACTCGACAAAGACCTTGTAATCAAATCCTATAATAAGGTTGCATCAAAACTTTTTCAGAGTTATTCCAACTCGAATAACGATCTGGTAACCGGTACTTCTGTTCTGGAAATAATAAGGCCAGACCGCAGGCCAAATTTTGAAAATCAAATGATGACCGTTTTGAATGGTCAGAGCATTAGTTATGAAATTGCAGTTGAAATAAATGGAGGTGCTGTCTGGTGCCAGGTTCAGGCGGAACCGGTAATTGCAAATAATGTAGTGGAAGGAATTTGTCTTTCAATTGCTGATGTCACGTCTAAAAAATCAGCTGAAGAAAAGATCAAACAAACAGCGGAGCAGCTGACGAGTATAATGGAAACTATCAGCGATGGCATGTTTATCCTGAAGAATGATTTTACCGTTCAGTATATGAACCGATCAGCAGAAGAATTGCTTGAGGTTAAGAGGAAACATTTTATTGGAAAAGGGAAGGATGAAATTTATCATTTGCTGACATTAGGAAATAATAATAAGAGTGAATTTAGTTTCCCTTATCTGGAGAAAGCATTGGAGAAGCGTAAGATGGTTTCGTTCTCTGAATACTATCCCCGTTTAAGCGCCTGGTTCGAAGGAGAAATATATCCATTGGGAAATGGCCTTACCATATACTTCAGGGATATTACCGAAAGAAAACGTCAGGAAATGACCCTGAGACTGGAAAAAGAAGTATTGGAGATGAATGCCCTTCCTGAAAGTTCACTAGACTTGACGGTTGATCATTTTTTGAAGGGGATTGAAACTATCTACCCGGGAATGCTCTGTTCTGTCATCCTTTTGAGAGAAGATAAACAACACATCAAGCCACTTTCATCCCCCAGCATTCCAAAAGAATATTCAAAGGCCATTGACTGGACACCAATTGGACCAAAAGCAGGATCATGCGGGACTGCAATGTTTCTGAAGAAAGCGGTTTATGTTACCAATATTCAAACTGATCCTTTGTGGAAAGAGTTTAGAGAGCTGGCAGCGGAATTTGATCTTGGTGCATGCTGGTCAATTCCCATCATCACTGGCAAGGAAGATATTGCAGGAAGTCTTGCGATCTATTACAGGCAACCCAAAGAACCACTGGAACACGAAATCAAGGCCATTGAAAGAGCATCGGACATACTTCGGGTAATCCTGGAAAATAAAAAGGCCGCAGAACAAATCCGGCTTTCAAATGAACGGTACCATTTTGTAACAAAGGCAACCAATGAAGCAATCTGGGATCTGGACCTATTATCAAACAATATCTATTGGGCAGAAGGATATAATACACTCTTTGGATATGACCCAGAGGTGGTACATGGATCACTCACAGATTCTCAGGACAGAGTTCATCCCGGAGATACAGACCGAATAAAAAAATCATTGAAATCCTTCCTGCAGAAAAAGACGAGGACCAAATGGGAGGATGAGTATCGTTACAAAAAAGCTGATGGCAGTTATGCCTATGTGCTGGACAAGGCTTATCTGATCCAGGACAAAGACGGCAACCCAATCCGATTGATCGGATCTATGCAGGACATAACAGGCAGGCGAGAACTTGAGCAAAAACTTCTGGAACAGGAAGTCGGTAAACAAAAGCTTCTTACTCAGGCAACAATTGACGGACAGGAAAAAGAACGAAAAGAGATTGGAAAAGAATTGCATGATAACATCAATCAAATACTTAGTACTACCAAGCTTTACCTTGACCTGGCACATACAACTTCTGAAGGAGTAACTTCTGAAATGATAGGAGTGAGTTCAAGGAATATCATGGAGGCAATTAATGAGATCAGGAAATTATCTCGTGCCCTTGTTCCCCCTACCCTTGGTGATCTGGGACTAATTGAATCAATCAAAGACCTTTGCGAAAACTTCGTCAACACCAACGCCTTTACAGTAGATTTTCAACATAAGAATATCAAAGAGAACCAAATTGCCGACAACCAGAAGTTAATGCTGTTCCGTATAATTCAGGAACAGACAAATAACATCATCAAACATGCTAAGGCCCGGCACGTGAAAATTCACCTTCGTGTATTAAAAGGAAATGTTACCCTGAAAATAACAGATGATGGGGAAGGATTCAATCTTGCGAAGACTAAAAAAGGAGTTGGACTTACAAATATTATTAATCGAGCAGAACTATTTAATGGGCATGTAGAAATTGTAACAGCGCCAAATAAAGGATGCAGTTTACAAGTCAAAATTCCCCTCATCAATTAAAACACTTACCATGGAAGCCATTTCGATTCTTATCGCCGACGACCACAAGTTAATTCGTGACACCTGGAGTTTTATTCTTAATACTGACACCCGATTCAGGGTAGTTGCTGAGTGCAGCAATGGAGCGGAGGCCGTTGAGCAGGCTAAGACCAAGCGACCCCAGATAGTTCTTATGGATATAAATATGTCCCCTGTTTCAGGACTGGAGGCCACAAAGCAGATCAGAAAAGTTTCACCAGGCTCAAAGATCATTGGAGTTTCTATGCATTCTCAACCTGCGTATGCCAAGAAAATGCTTCAGATCGGAGCAAAAGGTTATGTAACTAAAAATTCTTCCCGCGAAGAAATGTTCAAAGCCATCATGGAAGTTTCTCAGGGCAATCGATATATCTGTGAAGAAGTGAAGAATATCATATCTGAACAGATCATGGACGATAATCCTTCACAAGGCATCAATGCTCTTTCTGAAAGGGAAATGCAGATAGTGAAACTTATCAAGGAAGGTTTTTCTTCAAAAGAGATTTCAGCGCAATTGAATATTTCTTTGAAAACTGTTGAAGTGCACAGGCATAACATCCTGAAAAAGCTTAGCCTTAAGAATTCTGCTGCCCTGGTGAACTATATTAACACCTATGCGGTTGACCTGCCTTGATCAGTATCAAGAATTTAGAGAAGAAGTTAGTGTTCTTACTAGGGTGATTACGAGTGAAATATCGTTTATAAGAGGAAACTTGTAAGGTCATGTTAGACTAATGTGTAATTAGTGAAACATAGGCCTTCAAAGCTTTGAGCACTGGGATAAGAGTCAGATATTTACAGAAGAATATCCATTGAAAACAACCAAGATCCAAAATCCAAATCCAACAATCCAAGTCCTAAGTGAACCAAACTGATCCAGTCCTGAAAAACCAACCGTTCTTGTAAAGGAAGTTAAGTCCAACCTATGAATGAACTACTCCCGGTGCCTATGAAAACGCCGGGTTTTTTCTTTTTGCACATCTCCCCATAAGTTCTTTTCACATCTTCATCGGCAATATAATTTGGGTTAGCTTTGCGCCTTCTTTATGAGCGATGAGATAAAACACGAATGCGGCCTCGCATTTCTCCGGCTTAGGAAACCTTTCTCTTACTACTTGCAGCAATATGGCTCAGTAACCTATGGGCTCAACAAGCTATACCTGCTGATGGAGAAGCAACATAACCGTGGGCAGGATGGAGCAGGAGTAGCAGCAGTCAAACTGAATGTTGAACCCGGACACCCATTTCTCCAACGCCTCCGCAGCAACGCTAATCAACCCATCGCTGATATTTTCTCACAAATCGGAAAGGAAATTAAGGAACTGGAAAAATATCAACCAGACATCACCAAACACCCTGGACTAATGAAAGGACATATATCCTTTCTGGGTGAATTGCTCCTCGGTCACCTCCGCTATGGTACGCAGGGTAAGAATAACGTAGAATTTTGCCATCCTTTCATTAAGAGAAATACCATTCCTGCAAGAAATCTCGCCCTCGCCGGCAATTTCAACCTTGTTAATACAGAAGAACTCTTTGGACTGATCAATATTGAACCCGGGCAATTTCAAAGTCAGAGTGACCTAGCAGCAATGATGGAGACGATTCATCATTTTTTGATTCAGGCTGATGAGGAATCTCCCGGAAATCTAAACATCGTTCAACTGCTCAGAAAATCAGTAAAACTTTTTGATGGTGGATATACAGTAGGTGGATTGATTGGAAATGGAGATGCTTTTGTTTTCCGGGATGTTCACGGTATCCGTCCAGCTTATTATTATGTAAATGATGAAGTGATTGTAGCGGCCTCAGAGCGCGCAGCAATAAGAACGGTTTTTAATGTGGGTGAGAATGAAGTGCACGAACTTATGCCAGGGAATGGACTAGTAGTGAAGTCTGACGGCAGTTATGTGATAGATGAGATCCTTCCGCCTAAGGAAAGGAAGGCTTGCAGTTTCGAACGAATATATTTTTCAAGAGGCAGTGATGAAAAGATTTACAAAGAACGAACAGCACTTGGATATAATCTGAGTGAACAGATCCTGAACGCAGTAGAATACGATTTAAAGAACACTATATTTTCCTTCATCCCAAATACCGCCGAAGTGGCGTTTTATGGGTTGTTGAAAGGAATGGAGGACTACCTGAATAAGATCAAGATCCAAAGGATCATGGCCTGGGATAAGGATTTTGATGAAGAAAAACTGAGTGAGATGATCACTCGAAGGATCAGGGTAGAGAAAGTGGCCATCAAGGATGTGAAGATGAGAACCTTCATCACTGAAGATGCCAACCGGGCTGAAATGGTTCAGCACGTGTATGATATAACCTATGGTACGGTGAGAAGGGATGTAGACACCCTTGTAGTAATTGATGACTCCATTGTAAGAGGAACTACTCTTAAGGAAAGCATCGTGAGAATGCTTTCGAGACTTTCGCCAAAAAAGATCATCATTGTTTCTTCGGCCCCTCAGATCAGGTATCCTGATTGTTATGGAATTGATATGAGCAAGATGGGCGACTTCATCGCATTCAAGGCTGCCATTGAACTACTCAACGATCGGGGGAAGATGTGCATCATGCATGAGTTATATGATCAGGCCAAAGAACTTCACAGGATGGGACAACTGCATTCGGAGAACCTTGTGAGGCATATATATAAAACCTTCACTACTGAAGAGATCTCAAACAAGATAGCAGAACTCATTACACCAAAGGAATTGAAGATACCCGTCCTGGTAATCTTTCAAACTATTGAATCCTTACACAAGGCTTGCCCTACTAATACTGGCGACTGGTATTTTACGGGCAACTATCCAACAGCGGGGGGTAACCGAGTTGTAAACAAGGCCTTCATGAATTACGTTGAAGGAAGAGATATCCGAGGTTATTAGTTTGATCTCCATCATTAAAATAGTTAGTAAAAACACGGTCTTTGGCAAAATTTTTGCTAATAACTTGATGCCGACCGTTTTATGCTTTCCTGTGAGAAACCTATTCTCTGAACAGGCCTGTTCAAATTACAAGTTGTAACTTTTTAATCGGGATAGATTATTCTATCCCTTTTAATTTTGTATCCATTCGTTACGCCATAAAATTTAAATCTCAAATCTCAAAAAACAATAACCAAAGAATGAAAACCAAATTTCAAAATTCAAAATATTGAATATTGGTTCTTAGGTTTCTATTCTTTGGAATTTGTGATTTGGTTCTTCGTACTTAATTCTAAATTTTAACCGCAAGGAACAAGGATGCAAAGAAACGCAAAGAGATTCTGGCGAAACCTTGCGCCTTTGCTTCTTGGCGGTTAAGTTCTTAAATCTCAAAAGTTCTCTTATTATGAAATCGATCCTTCTCGTCAGACATGCAAAAAGCAGTTGGGAAAATTTTTCTATCAAGGATTTTGACAGACCGCTCAACGACCGCGGGAAAAAAGCCGCTCCTGAAATGGCGGAAAGATTAGTTGCAAAAAAAATCCCGATTGATGCATTTGTATCAAGTCCTGCCAAGCGTGCTTCCAAAACAGCCGAAGCATTTGTCAAGGTATTTGATATAAGCAAGGATAAAATCATTTATAAAGACAAATTATACGAACCATCTGACGCCTCTATCGCTTCAGTGATTGCAGACCTGGATAATCAATGGAATACTGTTGCCATCTTTTCTCACAATCCGGGAATAACAGATTTTGCCAATGAGCTTACATCAACTCGGATCGATAATATGCCAACTGCGGGCATTTTCGCTGTACGAGCCAATATTTTAGAATGGAAGGATTTCGAAGAGGCAGAAAAGGAATTTTGGTTTTTTGACTTCCCTAAGAATGAACAGGATTAGGATGAGTTCTTAGCCGCCCTTAGCAATATATTTTTTGTGTTAACTCGCTGATTGTATTGGTCAATTCCTTATTTTTATCCTCCCCACCAGTTATAGGAACTGATCCAATTGAAAGACTTTCGCTTGCTTGATTCCCGGCACTTTAAAATTATTGATATGATTAAATTTCTATTCACTAAGAGATCATGCTTTAGGACTGCGATTGTTCCTGCTTTTTTGTTTCTGATGGCTTTCAATTTCAAGCAGGCAAATGGGCAATGCACTGTCAATGATCCTGCTCGATTAACGGAGGTCACTCATGCTTTTGGATTGGCCACCAGTGGATATCTTCTTTATGTACCTGCGGATTATTATACATCCCCAGCGTCGAAAAAATATCCTCTATTAATGTTTTGGTCAGGCCGAGAGCAAATCTCTTCATTTTGTAACCTATTATTCAATGCTATCCCTAAACTGATAAATGATGGAAATTTTCCTCAGACTCAGGAATACATAGTGGTTGCTCCTATTATCCCAAATCCTTATCAATTCAATCCCACAAATAGATACCCCGTCGCAGATGTAGATGCAATTCTAACTCATCTAGCTTCGACCTATAAGGTGAATACGAAGAAAATATATATGACAGGTTTTAGTTTTGGTTCGTTTGCATTAATGGATTACGCCTCCACCAATAACACGTATGCTTCCAAACTTGCTGCCATAGCACCTGTTGCCAACTGTTTTGCATACGATGTTGGAAGAGCTGCAAATCTTGCAGCTTCAAGTGTCGACGTATGGGGTTTACAATGCCCTTCCGATGGCCCCAATAGTACTTGTTTTGGAACCTGGATACAAGATTACGTTACATATATAAATGCAAATACAAATCCTGATCAAGCTAAGTTTACTGGAATGCCTTGTCCGCCGGATCTACATGATGTCTGGAATGACGTCTATAATCCTACTTTTAGGGATGGTGGATTCAATGTATATGAGTGGTTGGTACAATTCTCCAGCAACTTTACCCTCCCCGCCAAGATCAAAGACTATCGCGCTAGAATAGATAAAAGTAAGGTTGTAGTTGAATGGACAACCATGCAGGAATCAAATGTTGATCGGTTTACCATTGAAAGGTCCCTGCCAGGTCAGGCATTTGAGAAGATATCAACGGTTGCTGCAGCAGGGAATTCATCGGTAGATAAAAAATATAGTATTACGGATGATCAGCCTTTTAGTGGGAGCAGTCTCTATAGATTGGTTTCTGTTGATAAGGATGGACGTACAGAATACTTCGAAACAAAAAGAGTAACAATCCCAACTCAGTGGGGAGCAAAGGCCTTTGTTGCAAGTCCGTTAAAGGGTCAGCTACAGGTTTATTTCAATCTTCAGAGATCAACTAAGGTCACGATTGACCTCGTTGACCTGAACGGACGTCAGCTAAGAACACTTCAGAAAGGATTTAATCCTGGAATTTCCCAGCATACATTGGATGTATCATCCCTGGCATCAGGAGTTTATGTTGTCCGGGTGAGGAGTGATGATTTTTCGATTTCGAAGAAAATTACAATTAACTAATAAGACAGATTCTTTCAAAATATCAAACAGGCGGACCTCCGCCTGTTTTTTTGTGACCCCATCCTGGGGAATGTATTGACAGTTTAACCACCCTTTGCTCAACCTTGCGACTTAGCGATTAAATTTTTGATGACACAACATTAAACTCAAAAAATATTTATCTTCGAGCCTCAAAACTTCAAATTCCAATATCAAGCTGCCATACTTGATTAACCTAATGACTTACCAACCAGAAGCAACTACTTCACGTAGATTCTGAAACCAAACCCCCAAAGACAACCCTCTTCCGATTTAGGAAAGCACCAATTGGACTATTTCCATGATGGCATTCATGTTGCTTGTAAATAGTTCATCCATTAACCTAAATATTTCATTTGAATTTGTAATTCTACAAACCTGTATTTATGCAATTCTTGACCTCCGGCTCATGGAAGCTTAAGCTACCTGTACGCTATATTATGCTGCCGCTGCTTTTCCTCCTGGCATTCCGAACTTCTGTTGAAGCACAACCCTGTCCCATCAGTCCAAGGATTAAAAAGATCACGGCAAATGTCTCTCCTACAATTAAGGCTTATATGGAATTTAAGCCGGTAGACTGGCTTACAAATCCGACCAAGAAATATGCACTCTTAATCTATATGGGCGGGACAGGTGAAATGTTCCAGCAACCTGGAGGCACTGATCAAGACCTCTGTCCCGTGCTTAATTATTCAATGCCATGGCATATGAACAATGGGAATTTTCCAAACTCTGTTACCGATAATAATACTGGTCAGTCTTTCTCTTATCTGGTACTAATGCCATTTGTAAGACTTTGGGAAGAACAATACTCGGTTGATCCAGGAGCAATGATTGATTACGCTCTTCAGGCCTATGCAGGTCGAATAGATATAGCCAGAATTTACCTGACTGGAATGAGCCGCGGAACTGATAATCTAATGGGTTATATCACAGGCAGCGTATACGCCGCGAGCAGAATTGCTGCTGTAGTTCCCGTGGCAAATTGCTTTCCTGCCAACGTAGGTAACCCGTGGTACGATCAGCAAATTTCACATCTGGCTCAAGGCAGGGTTCATATCTGGGGAGTATCATGTGCCAATGACAAGCTCTGTCCTGAACAATATATGCAGAACTGGGTAAGTTCTCTAAATTCTCAGAGGCCCGGTTATGCTCAATTTAGCTATGCAACATTTGCCTGTGATACAGAAGGCCCGAATGCAACTAATCATTATGCGTGGAATCAGACATATGACCAGGCCTACACAGTAAACGGGATGAATATCTACCAATGGATGATCCAATTTTCCCAAAATGCATTGGTGCCAGTGAAGTTGAAAGACTGGAGAGCAAGGGTTGATGCTGGAAAAGTATTGCTGGAATGGACTACGACTGAAGAATTCAATACAAAAGAATTCGTTATACAACGTTCAACATCAACCGGGTCCTTTGAAGATATATTGCGAGTGCCGGCTGCTGGTTCTTCCGGAGTAGAGAAAAAATATTCATTGGTTGATGATAATCCACTTCCAGGAGCCAGTCTTTACAGACTTGTTTTGAAAAATCTAGATGGGAAAGAAGAGATCTTCCCGATCAAGAGTATCAATATTCTAAGTCGTTGGACAGAACGTGTTATCATACCTAATCCAGTCAACGATGGTCTTCTTTCAGTTTATCTGAATGTTCAACGAGGCCAACGCGTTTCCATAAGATTATTTGATTTGAATGGAAGGATGCTAAGACAACTTGATAGGCAACTGAGGGCAGGTGTATCAGAACATCAATTGGATGTATCATCCCTGCAAAAGGGTGTATACCTAGTTCAAATTATAGGAGATGATATTACGACTGCCAGGAAGATCACAATTGAATAAGTGTTGATAGTAGAGAAATTATTTTCTCGGAATTCTATCAAGGACTGAATCGATTGCTGATACATAGTCGTCCATATTAAATTCCGTATTCACATATTGAAAGGCATTGGCTAAGGTCAATGCCTTTTTTAATTGAAAATCATTTTGAAAAATTCTGAGGCAGATTCCCTTGTTCATCAGGTATTGACCCAGATATTCCTGTTCACTCTGACCAGGCGTTGGAATGAGAATGCTTTTTTTTCTTAAAGCGATAATGTCCATTATGGTTGTGTACCCTGATCTGCTTATAATGAATTCCGATTCATCCATCAATTGTTTTAATTCCACTGCAGGCAAATGATTGAAATAAGTTATTCCTTCTGATGATTTCATTTGAGCCTTATCTGACGGCAATCCCCTGATGATTATTCCATCTTCATTTAAGCCTGGCAATTGTTGAGTGACCATCTTCTCGAATAAAGTTCTTTGTGGTTCAGGCCCGGAAATGATAACCAGAAATTTATATTTCCAGGTGGTCGCAGTTTTTTTTCTTTCGAACCTGGATAATGGTCCGATATATTTCACCTTGGTTTGAGGTAATGATTCAGGATGCGAAAGTTCACCAGCAAGATTATTGGCAGATGCATAATCCGGTATCCAACATTCGTTGAACTTTTCTATGAACTTGTAATTCATTTTGTTCAACAAAGAATTAAAAAATCTACTAACGGGGTTCTTTATACTCAATTGATGAGATATAAAAACAGAATGAATTTTCTTGCTTCGAAAGCCATATCTGTTATCTGAAATCAAGAGATCAACCTTGTTTTTATCCAAAAAGTTGTCTAACCATCGATTTTCGTTCTTGATTGAGATCAATATTTTGGGGATTTGGAGGATTATTCTCATCCCCGTTAACCAGCCGTTTACAGAATACCTCAGGTTGTAACCATCTAAATGCAAGACCTTTAATCCTGGAAATTCAGTCTGGAGAAGGTGAGCCTGAATATCATTACAAGCTACGATCACAGAACAATTCCGGTCTAAAAAGGCTTTGATGATTGGTACACAACGAGTTGTATGACCGAGGCCCCAATCCAGAGGCGAGATGAGGACAAGTGGCTTTTCCCCATAAATGCTGTTAATTTTGTGCACAGAAGGCAAAGCGAGGAAATAATTTAGGGGGAATTTAGTTTTTAATTAGAATACGGAATGTATGAAGGTTAAGCGCTTGTTGATTTATTTTACATTTGTCCTTAGCATTGCAGTTACAATTAGTAGTTGTAGCACAGGGAACCGCATCAGTAAGAAGGGATGTGGTTGTGGAGTGAACAAAGGGTTTATTGGCTATTAAAATCCTATAATAGATGAAAACGCCCAATCGCGATTTGCTTGTACTTGTAAAAGACGAATTCCATAATGAATATATTATGGAGCGTGAATTACAAAGATTAAACCGACTGCTATATAAGTTCGAAACACTCGATACTATCGCAGTTGCGCATGAGGTATTTGATATGAACAAGGGAAAGGTTATTGAAAATCCGATTGTGGTTAAGGAGGTTCTGAAGAATAAAGTGCTGAAACCATTTCAGTTTGCCTGCAATAAGAATTAATTCAAAATAAGATTAGAGGCCTGTCAACTGACAGGCTTTTTTATTTTAGTAATTCAAGAGCGATTTTCAACTTCAAAAACATCTCCTCAATTTCTTCTCTCTTGCAGGTTCCAACACTCAATCGATACCAGGGAGAATTATTAGAAGCTCCAAATGCATAAAAAGGCACAACAGCAAGTTTGGCTTCATTAAGAATGTAAGCTGTTACATCGGCCTGGGTTTTTAATACTTCACCTTCCCTTGTTGTTTTTCCTTTCAGATCAAGTTTGATTGTTAGGTATATAGCGGCTTGTGGTGAAATAGCATCAACTGCAAATCCTTCCGACTTTAATTTCATGAAGCCTTTATAGATTTCTCTAAGTCTGATCTCAACCTCACTTTTGAAACCAACAAGAAAATCATCTACAGCCTCATGCTCCAATAGAAATTTTGAAACTGCTTTCTGTTCTGCCATTGGTGCCCAGGCGCCTACGTGTGTAAGAATTGCCTTCATCTTATTGATCACATTGATGGGACCCATACTCCAACCTACACGAACCCCGGTTGCAGCAAACACCTTGCTGATCGCATCAATCAGGATGGTATATTCTCTCATCGCAGGATTGAGGGATACGGGATTGTAGTGTTTAATATTTCCAAATGTGAGATGCCAATACATCTGGTCATACATCACATATAATTTTTTCTCGCCTTCCTTTCTTGTAGCATTTTCTTCCAATATCATTTCGCAGATTGCGCCCAGCTCCTCTTTGCTGAAAGTAGTACCGGTAGGATTTTGCGGCGAACAGAGAGACAGCAGTACCGCTCCTTTCAGATGTGGTTTGATGTCTGCTGCTGTGGGCATGAAATTATTTTCTGGCCTGGCCTCTACAACCACATGCTCTGCACCTACAAAATGAACATAGTGATTGTTGTTCCATGAAGGAACTGCGTAGATGACTTTATCGCCCTTATCGCAGATAGCCCTGAATAATGAATAGATAAGTGGTCGACCCCCAGCAGCAACTAACACTTCAGAAGAATTATAAGTTAGTCCTTCCCGATATTCAATAAATTCTGAAATGGATTCGCGAAGATCGAGGTTGCCTTCCGCGGCTGGATAGTTTGTAAAGTGATTTCGATACGCTTCTATAATTAATTCTTCCAGTGCTTTCGGAATTGGAAAAATTGAAGGATCGAAATCTCCCACAGTGAAATTATAGATCTTCTCCCCCTTTCGGATTTTCTCACGGATCTCTCCTCCTAATTTCACGATCTCCGATCCGATAAGGGTTTCAGATAAATAGGAAAGTTTCACTTCTGCTTCTTTTAGGTTATGAGAATTCACTTCTTTAAGCAAAAGTAAAAGCAGGGGCACCATCGGCCTAAAATAAAAATACCCCGACCAAAGGTCAAGGGTTTCGGGTTTAGAGTTTCGAGTTTAAGGGTTAACCGCAAAGTCGCCAGGTTACGCAAGAATTACTTCTGACCTCAGACTTCTGACTTCGATTCATCCCTAATTCCAAATTACCAATTCCTAATTCCTCCCAATAAACTAATCAATAAATCAACGATTGAGAGTTTAGCCCCTACGGGGCAAAGAATTCCAAGACCTATTCAACAATCCTCCCGCCAATTCCTAATTCCAAATTCCTACCAATCAACAAATCAACCACTCAACTAATCACTCTTCTTCGCTTCAAATTTCTTTTCAGCTTCTTTTGCTTTTTCGAAGTCGAGGACCACACCATTTATACAATACCTTAATCCCGTAGGCGGAGGTCCATCTTCAAATACATGACCAAGGTGAGATTTGCATCTTCCGCATTCTACTTCTGTCCTTTGCATTCCAAGAGTATTATCAGGAGTATATATGATGCTGGTTTTGCTAATTGGCTGATAGAAGCTTGGCCATCCGCATCCGCTCTCGAACTTGGTATTGCTTTTGAATAATGCATTGCCGCAAGCCGCACAATAATACGTTCCAATCTCATCAAATTTTTCAAACTTACTCGTCCATGGACGCTCCGTTCCCTTCATCCTTGCCACGCTATATACTTCCTCTGGAAGGATTTTTCTCCATTCCTCATCAGAGATGTTCAACTTACTTGTATCCGTACGGGAATACATCGGGTTCTTTTTACTTGCTGAATCCATTTTCGCTAGTTTGGAAGATGATGATTGAGAATAGCTGCATTGCTGAAGGCCAAAAGCCAACAATAAAACACCAGTAAATCTTATCAGTTTATGCAACATAGAAATCATTTACCAAATTTACGGATTGCTTGCTCAGTCAGATTGTCAAAGGAAAGACCTTCTGTATACCTTAACAGTTTAAGCTGTTTTTCTATGGTCTTTGGATTTCAGGTTTTATCAGTTCGGTAGATTATATTTATGACTCATTTTTTAACCAACGCATGGCCGGTAAAGGCTTGCACAAGGACTCTAAGCAATGTTTAACCTGATTTTGTTTGGCCCTCCTGGCAGCGGCAAAGGTACCCAGTCCGAAAAACTGGTTGAGAAATATGGCCTTATACATTTATCCACGGGAAACTTACTAAGGGAAGAGATCGCTCATTCAACTGACCTTGGGTTGACCGCTAAGAGTTTCATGGATAAGGGTCAACTTGTTCCCGATGAGGTGGTCCAGGGAATGATTGCCTGTGCCCTCGACGCAAACGTGCACGCTAATGGCTTTTTGTTTGATGGCTTTCCCCGGACCGTTGTCCAGGCAGAAAAGCTGGATGCAATGTTGAATGAGAGGGGAAGTGAGATATCACTTGTCCTTGCTTTGAATGTGGGCGGTGAGGAATTGGTGAAGCGACTTGTCAATCGTGGAAAAACCAGCGGAAGAACTGATGATAATGAGGAAGTGATCAGAGCGCGCATAACAGAATATGAAAACAAGACTGCTCCTGTTGCAGGCCACTATCAAAAACTTGGTAAGGTTGTTCCAGTTAAAGGAGAGGGATCAGTTGACGATATTTTTAGAGCGCTTACTAATCAGATCGAGGCCATAAAGGAGAGGGAGCATAGAGTTCGGCAGAAATAATAATCATTTACTCGGAATTCTCCTCACGAAGCCTCACGTCTTCGTAGCTTTCTTGCTAGTACTATCTTTACAACTCAACATCTCAACTAATTAACTATTCAACTTGTCTCCTCACCAGATGCAAAAACTTGAAAATTATGTAACGGGTAAATGGATTCCCGGTGATGGTGAAGGAGATGTTTTATATAATGCAGTAACAGGTTCAGAAATCGCCCGGGCCACAACAAAAGGGCTTGACTTTTCTTCCATTCTGGAATACGCAAGAAGTGTTGGAAATCCTGCCTTAAGAAAAATGACCTTCCATGAACGTGGCAGGATGTTGAAGGCGTTGGCAATTTATCTCTCAGAGCGGAAAGAAAAATTTTACGAGGTAAGTTATCAAACCGGAGCTACGAGAACTGATAGCTGGATTGACATTGAAGGAGGTTTCGGTAATTTGTTTTCATATGCTTCTCTTAGGCGAAAATTCCCTAATCAACCTTACTGTCCGGATGGTGAGGCACACAATCTAAGTAAGACCGGAAGTTTCATCGGTCAACATATCCTGGTTCCAAAAGAAGGAGTGGCTGTCCACATCAACGCCTTCAATTTTCCTGTCTGGGGCATGCTGGAGAAATGCGCAGTGAACTGGTTGGCCGGTCTTCCTGCAATTGTAAAACCAGCTACTGTTACTTCTTATCTAACAGAAGTTGTAGCACGCGAAATAATTAAATCGGGCATATTACCGGAAGGTGCGTTACAAGTGATTTACGGTTCAGCAGGTGATCTTTTGGATCATGTAGTTTCGCAGGATGTTGTAACCTTTACCGGCTCAGCTTCTACAGGACTTAAACTAAAATCAAATGCAAACATCCTTTACCAGAATGTGCAGTTCAATATGGAAGCAGATTCCCTGAATTGCATTGTAATGGGTGAAGATGTTGATCCCTCATTACCTGATTGGGATATCTTCATCAAAGAAGTCAGAAAAGAAATGACGGTGAAGGCAGGTCAAAAATGTACTGCTATCAGAAGGATCCTGGTTCCTGAAAATAAAATGGAGGATGTTTGGAAAGCTATAACTGTGGCACTGAAACAAACAGTTATTGGAAATCCATTGAATGAAAAAGTGAGGATGGGATCACTTGCAGGAAAGGGCCAGCGAGAAGAAGTTAAAGCACAAATACAAAAACTACTTGCTTCCTCACAGATAATTTATGGTTCCCTGGACAGTGTAGAAGTTGTTGATGCTGATCCTGTGAAAGGAGCATTCATCAGTCCTATATTATTAAAAAATGATACCCCGCTTCAATCAACAGAAGTCCACACCGTTGAAGCCTTTGGACCTGTCAGCACCATAATGCCATATAAGAACAGTGAAGAAGCGATAGAGTTATCAAAGAGAGGAAAAGGGTCGTTGTGCAGCACTATCGTGACATCAAATGAAGTACTTGCAAAAGAATATGTAATTGGAGCGGCCACCCACCATGGTCGAATTCTTGTTTTGAATAGTGAATGTGCAAAAGAAAGTACAGGGCATGGTTCGCCTCTGCCTCTGCTTGTTCATGGCGGACCAGGAAGAGCGGGGGGAGGTGAAGAAATGGGTGGGGTAAGAGGAGTAAAACATTATATGCAGCGAGTTGCTGTGCAGGGTTCCCCTACTATGTTAACTGAAATCACTAATGTGTACCAGCAAGGTGGAAAGGTGGCGGAAGATGCAAAGCATCCGTTCCAGAAATTTTTTGAAGAACTCCAGATCGGTGATTCGTTGATCACTCATAAAAGAACAGTAACTGAGGCGGACATTGTGAATTTTGCAAATGTTAGCTGGGATCATTTCTACGCTCATACTGATCACACATCATTAGAAGGAACCGTATTTGAAAAACCTGTTGCGCATGGATATTTTATTTTAAGTGCAGCAGCCGGTCTTTTTGTTGATGCCCGCAAAGGACCTGTGCTTCTAAACTATGGACTGGAAGAATGCAGATTCATGAAGCCGGTTTATGCCGGGAGTACAATTGGTGTACAGCTCACCTGCAAGGAGAAGATTGACCAGGAAACGAAAGATGAAAATGATATTCCGAAAGGAATTGTAAAATGGCTGGTGGAAGTCAAAGATGAAACCAATGAACATGTTGCTATTGCAACGATCCTTACCATGGTTAAGAAAAAGCCTGCTTAAATTCTTAAATACCTTTTATGATCAGCCAGGTAAAAGAGGGCTATGTAAAATCGGAAATTCACAACTCAGTAACTACTATTGAATTTTTTCATCCGCAGAGCAATTCACTGCCCGGGAAATTGCTTGAGATCTTAGCAAAGGAAATTCATAGTGCAGGAAATGATCAGGATACAAATGTTATTATCCTTAGTTCTGCAGGTGAATCCACATTTTGTGCCGGAGCTTCATTTGATGAATTGGCAGCAATAAAAACAGAAACTGAAGGAAAAGACTTCTTTAGTGGGTTTGCACATGTGATCAACGAAATGAGAAAATGCCCCAAGTTCATTATCGCCAGAGTTCAGGGCAAATGTGTTGGAGGAGGGGTAGGACTGGCAGCGGCAGCTGATTACTGTATTGCAACAGAAAAAGCGGAGATCAAATTAAGTGAACTGGCGATCGGCATTGGACCATTTGTAGTTGGACCAGCCGTTGAAAGAAAATTAGGCAATTCAGCTTTCGGGCAATTAGCAATAGATGCAACTCTATGGAGAAGTCCGGACTGGGCAAAAAGAAAAGGATTGTTTAGCGAGGTGCATGATTCAATTGAGACCATGGATGAATCAATCCGAAGATTAGCCACAGCCCTGGCTCATTCAAGTCCAGTTGCAATGACCGAATTGAAAAAAATACTCTGGCGTGGAACCGAGAATTGGGATACACTCTTATTGGAACGCGCAGCAATAAGTGGAAGATTAGTGTTGAGTGATTTCACGAAAAATGCTATAGCAAGATTCAAAGAAAAATCCAAGGGTTAACATTACTATTGTTTAACTGCCAGGGCGCCAGGTAACGCTAAGATCTCTTTGCTTGTCTTTGCGGTTAAAAAAATTCCTCCGAATTACTTTCTTCAACAATACAACTTCCTCCCCAATACCAAATTACAAATTCCTAATTCCCCTCTCCCTTGGAGAGGGGTTAGGGGTGAGGTCGAATTCCTAAGGAAAATCAACCACTCAAATGCCTTTCCAATACCAAATTACAAATTCCTAATTCCCCTCTCCTTTGGAGAGGGGTTAGGGGTGAGGTCGAATTCCTAAGGAAAATCAACCACTCAAATGCCTTTCCAATACCAAATTACAAATTCCTAATTCCCCTCTCCCTTGGAGAGGGGTTAGGGGTGAGGTCGAATTCCTAAGGAAAATCAACCACTCAAATGCTAAGTGTGTAGCCCCTATGGGCAAAGAATTCCAAATACCTAATGAACTAATCAACTAGTTAATTATTCAACGAGCTTCCCCAATACCAAATTACAAATTCCTAATTCCCCTCTCCTTTGGAGAGGGGTTAAGGGTGAGGTCGAATTCCTCAGGAAAATCGACCACTCAAATGCTAAGAGTGTAGCCCCTACGGGGCAAAGAATTCCAAATACCTATTCAACCATTCAACAAATTAACCATTCAACGTCCTCAACTTCAACTGCACCACATTTTCAATATGATGAGTATGAGGAAACATATCCACCGGCTGAATTTTTTTCACTTCATATTTTTCATCTAGCCAATTAAGGTCGCGTGCCTGGGTTGCGGGATTACAGCTCACATACACAACCACGGGTGCTTCAATATCCAGGATCTTCTTCACAAGTTTTTCATGCATCCCGGCTCTGGGAGGATCAGTTATGATAACGTCTGCCTTGCCGTGGATTAAAAAGAATTCGTCATTACAAACTTCACTCACATCGCCTTCAAAGAATTCAGCCTGGCTTAAGCCATTTAACTGAGCATTGATTCTTGCATCTGCAATTGCTTCAGTAATTGTCTCCACCCCAATAATTTTTTTTGCATGCCTGCTAAGAAAGATACCAATGCTTCCTGTTCCACAATAAAGATCGTAGACTATTTCATTCCCGGTCAATTCTGCAAAATCTCTTGTGATCTTATAAAGCCTTTCGCCCTGCTCGGTATTGGTTTGAAAAAATGATTTGGGTCCAATCCTGAACTGAAAATCTTCAAGAGTTTCCGTAACATAGCCCGGACCAAAATAGGTTTGTGGAACAAGATCAGTCAGGCTATCATTCCACTTTGTATTGATTGTATAGACCAGGGTTGTAAGCTCAGGAACATTTTCAAGAACATGATCAAGCAAAGCAGAACGCTTATCCTGATCTTCATGTCCAAACACAACATTCGCCATGATTTCACCAGACCGGCAAATTCTTAATTGAAGATTTCGCATAAAGCCTGCGTGCTTCCTGATATCGTGAAAACTATAGTCGTGTTTTACCGCAAATTCTTTGATAAGTTTTCTGAGTTTATTTGTGGGCTCTTCCTGCAGAAAACAGGTTTCGATGTCAACAACCTTATCAAAAAAACCCTTTGCGTGATAACCTGCAACATTTTCTTCCGATGAAAACCTTTCGTCGTGCAATTGTTCCGGTAATAAATATTTCTTATTGCTGAAGGTGTATTCAATCTTGTTGCGATAATACCTTGTAGCAGATGCTCCCAGGATCGGTTGAATGGGGGGAAGTGTTATTCTTCCAATTCGTTCCAGATTGTCTCTTACTTGTTGTTCTTTAAACTGCAGTTGCTTTTCATAAGGCAGCATCTGCCATTGGCAGCCGCCGCAAACTCCAAAGTGAGGACAGAAAGGAATTACTCTCTCTGAAGAATATTTCTCAATGGAGATGAGTTGACCTTCTGCCCAATCTTTCTTATTTTTTATGAGCCGGACAGTCACCACATCTCCTGGCACCGCTTTTTCAATAAAGATCACTTTCCCATTCACTCTTGCAAGACTCTTGCCTTCTGCAGCATAATTTTCTACAAGTACTTCCCTTAATATTTCAGGCTTTTTTTTCAAGTGGCAAAGGTAAGTATCCTGGTCCCGAGCGGCGACGAGAACCGAGTCCCGAGCGAAGTCGAGGGACCAATGCGTTATTCCCGAGCGAAGTCGAGGGAATAGCATAGTAGAATCTTAACTGCAAAGGGACGCTAAGGAATACTAAATTCACCCCCGTTTTAACCTTATAATCACCCTTATAGCTAAGAAGATAGAATTTTGTCAATTATCTTGCACGGGCTAACAACCGGCTGAGGCCGGGAACCGTCTGAAACATATGAAAAGATTTCTCCCGATCCTGCTATTACTGGTCTTTGCAACACCTTCCCTTTTTGCCCAGAATGGCTATAATATCAAGGTAAATATCAAGCCATTCAAGAACGAATATGTTTACCTGGGATATCACTATGGAAAGAGAAAGGCCCTGGCCGACTCAGCTCTCCTGGATGCAAACAGTAATGGCCTTTTTAAGGGGACCAAGCCATTGGGTGGTGGCATTTATTTCCTGGTATCGCCCAAGAAGCAAATTCTTTTTGAGTTATTGATCGACAAGCAGCAGGATTTTTCAATTGTTGCAGACACAATTAATTTGCCCGATGGAGTAAAGTTTACCGGCTCATCAGACAACAGTCTTTTCTATGGCTATACGCTTCACATTAATGATCTGGGATTACAGGTAACCGAAACTCAACAAGCCTTCAGAAATGCAACTGACCCATCGGAAAAAAAAGCATTACAGAATAAATTAGTGAACCTCAACAATGTTATTTCTAAATATCGCGATAGCATAGAAAAGAAAAACCCGAATTCAATCCTCACAGCCTTATTCAAAGGAATGAAAGAACCAATTGTTCCTCCAGCTTCAGCGCATCCGGGAGGAAAATATGATTCCAATTTTGCCTATCGATATTTTAAGACAAACTATTGGAATGGGATTTCTTTCACTGATGACAGGATGATAAGAACTCCAATCTTTGAGCAGAAGCTTGAAAAATATTATAAGGACCTGGTAGCTCCTGATCCTGACTCTATCAATCGCGAAGTAGATCATATGTTGCTAATGTCCAGGACCAATCCTGAAATGTTTAAATATTTAATGGTCTTCTTTGTTCAGAAATATATTAATCCTGAGTATATGGGGCAGGATGCAGTGTTTGTGCATCTCTTCGAGAAGTACATCAATACCGGTCAGGCAGAGTTTTTTACAGAACAATACAAAAAGATCATGTCGGATCGGGCTTATAGTCTGATGGCAAATCTTATTGGGAATCCGGCCTCAAATCTTGACATGGTAGATTCAGCGGGCAAGCAAGTTCAATTATATGATGTGCAGGCCGAGTTTACCATAGTTTGTTTTTGGGATCCGGAATGCAGTCATTGTAAAGAAGTTGTTCCGAAACTGGATTCAATCTACAAGGCAAAATGGAAAAATCAGAACGTGAAATTGTTCGGCGTAAAGGTTGATGGAACAAGGGATGCCTGGCTAAAGTTTATTCATGAAAACAATCTGAAAGATTGGATTCACGTTTATCAAACCGATGCACAACGTGATGCTGATTCCAAAGCAAATCGACCTAACTATCGGCAGCTTTATGATGTTTATCAAACCCCCATCCTGTATTTACTGGATAAGGAAAAACGAATCATCGCAAAAAAATTAAGTTATCAGCAGGTTGACGAAGTAATGAACATCAAAAGAAAAAAACAGAACCACTAATATGAAAAGCTTTTTCGGCCTTTTCCTGCTTACCTGTATCCTGGCGGGATCGGCTAATTCTCAAACCTTGTTCACATATGGCA
>CAWFMT010000013.1:0-13006 GCA_963817075.1 uncultured Chitinophagaceae bacterium
TCTTGGTGGACTTCAACTTTCTTTTTAACTCATTAACCTTGTTTAATATGAAGCTCATTCAAATTAAAACGACATTTTTTGCAATCACGGTTCTGGCAATGCTGGGATCCTGCAAAAAATCCTTTATCGAAGATAACTCCCCAGGGACAATTTCTGACGGGAGAATTACTACGCCAATCGGGACCAGGCATTTACTGGTCTTGTAGCAGGCTATGATATACTTCGTAAAAATGCCGGTGGATTTGAAAACATGATCACCATGATGAACGCGGGCTCGGATGATAATTATGCCGGTGGTGGTGGTGCAACTGATAGAGCCGGTATTCAGAGTTTCTCCAATTACACGATCAATCCCACCACCATTCCCCGGAGTTGCTGGAGCGATCATTACCAGGGCATTTTCAGGGTGAATATTTTGTTGCAAAAGTTACCGGGCGTACCAATGGATGCAGCTGAAAAGGCTCGCTTCGTCGCTGAAACAAAGGCTTTACGTGCAACCTATTATTTCAACCTGGTACGAATGTTCAGGAACATTCCCCAGTTACTGAACCTTTAAGCACGGCAGATATATATAATGTTACCCAGTCAACTCCTGCTGCAGTATATACCCAGATAGAAAAGGATCTTACCGAAGCTATACCCGGTCTTCCTGCCAATGTTCCTCCATCAACTGAAGCCGGGAGATTTACCAAGGCAGCGGCACCAGGCCATGCTTGGTAAAGTATACTTGTATGACAATAAAAAAACAGAGGCGCGACTCAATTTTGGCTCTTGTTAATGGCACACCAGGTCAACCAAACCAATATGGTAATAGGTTACTGAGAAATTTTCCTGATCTATGGATATTCACCAATAAATTCAACCCTGAATCACTCCTTGAAGGCTCTCATTCCAGCCAATCCTATTCCGATTGGGGATTTTGGGGAGCAGTGATGATGAAGGTAATTCCGCGGAGCAAATGGTTCGCCCGAGAAGTTATACGAATAGAGCCGAACACACCGGATATCTATACTTCAGGATGGAGCTTTAATGTATGGACGAAAAATTTCTACGATCTGATGAAGACTGATCCGCGTTTTTCTGCAACCGTTCTTAATGTGAAAGCCTTAGCAACAACAGGTAAGGCTAAATACATTGAAGGGTATCAGAACACTGGGTATTTCTGAATAAGTTATTTCCGCAGAGATCGGATAGACGTACCGGGTGGGGGAACAATAGAGCTTAACTTTCAGCAGAACGATTATATCACCAGGTTAGCGGATACTTATCTTTTAGAGGCAGAAGCATTGGGAGGTAACCGTGCAAGAGCCCAGGCTTTATTAGATGCCGTACGGACAAGAGCCGGGTTACCTTCCGTGCCGGTTTCACTTGATGCAATCAGACCGAACGCAGGCTTGAATTGGCAGGTGAGGGGCATCGTTTCTTCGATCTTGTACGCTGGGGTGATGCTCCTACTGCATTAGCAAGCAGAGGTTTTAAAGCAGGTAAACATGAGGATTCCCTATTCCTTCACAGGAATTACAAGGTACTAAACTGGTTCAAAATCCCAATTATTAAACTACAATTACCATGAAAAAAACAATAATAATTTTTGGCCTATTAACTTTAATTATAGGGTCAACGGGATGTGAAAAAGAAGGAATTCACGGTGATACATCTTCCGACAGCCTGAGTAAGAACAGCTGATCTCAATAAAATTTTCGATATAAGCACCGACAATTCAGGTAGGGTAACGATTACGCCAACAGGACAGGGTGTTTCTTCTTATATTGTTAAATTTGGTCATGGCACGGGAACGGCAGCACATGCGACGGTAAAGCCCGGCAACAATGTTACCCATGCTTATCCTGAAGGAACTTATTCGGTAGTAATTGTTTCAAAACCTCTTTAGGAAAGGAAACAGAAGCTCCTTATCCTTTGCAGGTAACTTACAGGCCTCCGGAAAATGTCGTTGTCACTACATCCGAAGATGTTCTTTTTAAAAGTGAAGGCAACTGCTCTTTATGCTGTTTCTTATCTTGTATATTTTGGCGATGTACCAAACGAAATTGGTACTCCTTTAGCAACTGCCGCCGAAGTGGCGCATACCTATGCAACAGCGGGAACCTACAATGTAAGAGTGGTTGCTTTAAGTGGCGGAGCTGCCAAATCGGAGAAGACCGGCGCCGGTAACCATTTACGATGCATTTGGTTTTCCGATCACTTTTGATCTATCCACCATCAATTATTTCTTCGGTACATTTAGCGGTACCAGCAATTCGCTGTAGTAGGCAAATCCTAACCCAAGCGGATTAAACACCAGTGCGAAGGTTGGTAAGTTTACCCGTGGATCGTCAGGAGCGGATCTACAGTCCGTTAAATATTCCTATAGATATGGTAGCAGGTAAAAAAATACGGGTGTTAGCCTATAATCCCGATCCGGCATTAATCGGAAAAAGATTGAATGTAGATTAGAATCAGGTTCCAGTATTGCCAATGGAGTTGCTGTATTCAAGGTTGCCTTTACTACATCCGGTGCCTGGGAAGAACTGTTGTTTGATTTTCCGTCCAGTGGGCTGGCATTTATTGCCGGTGAAAAATTCAGCCAACTTGTTTTACGCTTCAACGATAGCGTGGATGGTGCAGGTGCCGTTGTTTATGTTGACAATTTTAGATTAACCAATTAAAAAAATTAATATGAAGCAGTTCACAACTCTTTGTTTAGCAATTACGCTGCTGTTGATTGGCAGTTGCAAGAAGAAGGACTATAGCATGGGAGATCTTTCAGCTCCTTCAGATGTCACCATCAATACAACTATTGTAGGCACTGATGCTACTCATCCAAACGGAGATGGGTCGGGCGATGTTCAGATCAGCCTTACTGGTAAGAATGTGCTTTCCTATAAAATAGATTACGATGCGTCTGATGGGATAGATTTGCAATTTCTTGCCAATGGAAAGACAACAAGGAAGTATACTAAGATTGGCTTAAATACTTATAGGGTAACTGTATTAGCATATGGCCCCGGCGGTTCTGCCACAACGGTCACTAAAGACATACAGGTGCGCAGTGATTTCACTCCGGCTCCTGCTATCGTTACAAACCTTACTGGAACAGGCTCAAAAACCTGGAAGGTTGATAAAGACATACCCTCACATTTTGGAGTAGGACCATGGAGTGCAACTTCTGCAACCCCCGAATGGTGGTCTGCTGCTGTTAATGAAAAAGTTGGCTGCTGCAATTGTTTTTATTCAGCCTCTTTCACCTTTACCAAAACTCCAACAGGTTATACTCTAACAACTGCTACACCTGATGGTGCTTTCACAAAAACGGGTGACCTTGCAGGTGGACTACCAGGTATTCCATCAACAGGAGGTGAAGCATGCTATAGTTATGGTGGCGGAACATCATCATTCTCATTTGTTCCATCAAGTTCAGGCATTGCTTCTTCAACTCCATCTACCAAAACAGCTATTCTTTTAAGCGGCAGCAACACCTTTATTGGGTATGGAGCTGTATTAAAAGAATATGAGATATTATCTATCACACCAACATCCTTGTATTTGCGAGTTCAGGGAACTGAAACAGGCAATAGCTGGTATTTAAAACTTAAATCCAACTAATAAAAATTTTGTCTTCATTGAATTTTCAGAATCTTTCATATAGCAACCAATAGCAAAAAGCATGGGGCCTTTAAAGCCCTGTGCTTATTTCAGTGAGCGTATTTATCGAAATGCAATGAACAGAATATTAATAAACAGAGTGGGCATGTTTCAAAAGATCTCTAATCGTTGGTTATTGATTTTTTTGAGTTTTGCTGTCATCTCGTGCAGCAAGAAGGAGAATAATAGCCCTCCGGCCGTTGTACCAACCTTGAAAATTGAAAATGCATCTGTTATCAGGACAACAACAGCAAGCACCATGCATTTTAGTATCACCCTGGATAAAACAACCAGTGTCCCTGTATCCGTTGATTATTCATTGCAGGACGGAACAGCAACTGCCCCAAAAGATTACACCACTGCATCAGGAACCATTACTCTACCTGCTAACCAGTCAAACGCAGAAGTCACAGTTCAAATCAAGGGCGATCCTACGGATACGCGCCAGGACAATCTTTCATTCAATGTTCAATTAAGCAATCCAAAAGGATGCACAATTGGCACAAGCTCAGCAAAAGGAACAATCATAACAGAGGATGGGTTGAATTTCACGACTGATAATACTGGTTTTAGCACTCCCTCTACTTATCCGGGTTTAAGCCTTGTGTGGGCTGATGATTTCGCTGGGACAACTCTTGACGCAAATGCCTGGAATTACGAGATTGGTAATGGTTCTGGTGGCTGGGGAAACAATGAACTGGAATATTACACCAACAGCCCAAAGAATGTTTTTGTATCAAATGGAAATTTAATTATTGAAGCACGTAAAGAATCAATCAGCGGTTTTAATTATTCGTCTGCGCGATTGACCACTCAAAACAAAAAATCATTCACGTATGGAAGGGTAGATATAAGGGCAAAGCTCCCAAGAGGAAAAGGAATTTGGCCAGCCTTGTGGATGCTTGGCAATAATATTAACAGCATCGGATGGCCCGCCTGCGGAGAGATTGATATAATGGAATACCTGGGTCACGAAACAAATAAAACACACGCCACCTTACACTACGGCACCTCAACGGCTACGCACGGATCAAAGGGAAATTCCCTTACTCTAAGCAGCGGCACTTTTTACGATCAGTTTCACGTTTTTTCGATGGAATGGAAACTGGACCAGATTAAGATTTATGTAGACAATAATCTCTTGCTTCTTGTGAATAAATCCGATTTAGGGTCAACCCCCTACCCTTTCAATGCTCCATTCTTTTTCATTTTCAATGTAGCTGTCGGTGGTAACTGGCCGGGAAGTCCTGACGGAACTACCAGTTTCCCTCAAAGAATGATTGTTGACTACGTAAGGGTTTTTCAATAAAAATTTGAAGTCGGGAATTTAAGAATTCAGAAACGATCATACGACTCGAGAAAAAAAATTGCAATTCAATTCTGCTGGCTCCTCAAACTAATCAAATGAAAATAATTTCTATAAAGAAGAGATACTTTATCAGGCTTTTGTTTGTCAATCTCGCTCTCTTATTTATTTCGTTAGCAAACGGACAGTCCGCAAAGAGCAAGATATCAAAGACAAAAAATGATAATTCTGTTAAGGTATATATAACCGCATTAAACACCTCATACCGACTAACTCCTGTTGAAGACATTCATTTTGAGGATCCGGAAGCGATGGTTGAACGAAAGGTTTTTGTTTTTGTGGATGACAGCCGCAGCTTCCAAACCATGCTAGGTATTGGGGGTGCAATTACTGATGCTTCAGCAGAGACATTTGCAAGGCTTTCCCCGGAGCAACAGAAAGAATTATTAAGAGCCTATTTTGATCCCAAAAATGGCATTGGTTATACCCTGGCGCGTACTAATATGCAGAGTTGTGATTTTTCGAGTGGCAGTTATAGTTATGTAAAAGAGAATGATAAGGATCTCAAAACCTTTAGCATAACCCAGGATGAGAAATTTCGCATTCCTTTCATTAAGCAGGCAATGGCAATTGCTGGAAAGCTTACTTTATATGTGAGCCCCTGGTCACCACCTGCCTGGATGAAGGACAACAATAATATGCTTCAGGGTGGCAAACTTCTTCCTCAATACAACCAGGCCTGGGCTAATTTCTATGTGAAATATATTAAAGAATATGAGAAACGCGGCATACCTGTATGGGGATTGTCAGTTCAGAATGAACCATTGGCAGTTCAGCGATGGGAATCCTGTGTTTTTACAGGAGAAGAGGAACGTGATTTTATCAAAAATTTTCTTGGCCCTACCTTGCAAAAAAATGGAATGAGTTCAAAGAAACTGATTGCATGGGATCATAACCGTGACTTTGTTTATCAGCGCGCCAATACTATTCTGGGCGATGCTGCAGCCGCCAAATACGTATGGGGCATTGGTTACCATTGGTACGAAACTTGGACTGGAGGAGATATGCAGTTCAACAATGTGAAAATGGTGAATGAAAATTTTCCAGATAAGAATTTAATTTTTACAGAAGGTTGCGCAGAAAGCTTTGATGGCAGTCGTATGAATGAGTGGAGCCTGGGCGAGAAGTATGGTCGTTCAATGATTAATGATTTTAATTCCGGCACCGTGGGTTGGACAGATTGGAATATTCTGCTTGATGAAAAAGGTGGGCCAAATCATGTTGGGAATTTTTGTTTTGCACCAGTCCATTTCGAACCTACAAAAGGATTACAGTACACTAATTCCTTTTATTATATCGGCCATTTTTCGAAGTTTATTCGTCCAGGAGCAAAACGCATCAATGCTTCCAGCAATCGTAGCGGGTTATTGACAACGGCTTTTAAAAATACAGATGGCAGTGTAGTTGTTGTGGTGATGAACGGAAGCGATAAAAAGATCGATTACGAAATTTATATGAAGGGCAAGGTTGCTGCCACAAACAGTTTACCCCATTCCATAAGCACCCTGGTGTTTTAAAGTTTCAGATTGTTAAACGAAATGAGCAGCAAAATTCAAATAATGAAACCTTTTTTTCGAAGCAGGAACTTAATCTTATGCTGCTGCTGTATAACACTTTTTTGCTTCGCAGATTGCAGCAAAAAAACTTCAGGCAATGTCGGAGGCCCGGGGCCTGGAAATCCTCCACCAGCTAAATCAGAGGTCGAATTTTATTTAACTACGGGCAATCAGACTTCTTTATTACAGAAGCAAAGCACCAGCCTTGTATTTACGACTGCCTCCAATGGATATCCCGATATATTAGTTGATACAGCACAAACCTATCAGACGGTTGATGGTTTTGGGTTTACTCTTACAGATGGTAGCGCTTCACTCATTTCATCGTTGCCATCTTCCATGCAAAATGATTTGCTGAAAGAATTGTTTGGTTCTGACAGTACTTCTATTTCCATTAGTTATTTGCGCGTGAGCATCGGTGCGTCTGATTTAAGTGCATCGGTTTACACATATGATGATATGCCTGCGGGTCAAACAGATGTGACCTTGCAAAATTTTAGTCTTCGTAAAGATCAAAGCAATGTGATACCAGATACTTGAAAGCTGATCCTTGCCATCAACCCCAATATCAAAATTTTAGGCTCACCCTGGACACGCGCCTACCTGGATGAAAAGCAACAATAGTTCTGTTGGCGGAAGTCTTTTGACACAATATTATGGCGTGTATGCAATCTATTTTGTAAAATACATACAGGCAATGAAGGCAGAAGGCATTACCATTGATGCCATCACACCGCAAAATGAACCGTCTATCATGGTGGTAATAACCCAAGCATGTTGATGACTGCGACTGAACAGGCAACATTTATTAAAAATCATTTAGGCCCTGCATTTCAGGCTGCATCTATCACTACTAAGATCATTACTTACGATCATAATGCCGATCGTCCAGATTATCCCATTGACTGTGTTAGATGATGCCGCAGCAAGACCTTTTGTTGATGGTTCGGCATTTCATTTATATGGAGGCGATATCAGTGCACTCGTCTACAGTGCACAATGCATATCCTGCAAAGACATTATATTTCACTGAGCAATACACATCCTCCACAGGCGATTTTGCAGGCGACCTGAAATGGCATTTAAAAAATGTTGATTATTGGCTCTATGCGTAACTGGAGCCGCAATGCTCTTAGAATGGAACGCTTGCAAGCGATCCTTATTATTCAATTCATACACCCGGCGGCTGCACTACTTGCAAAGGCGCCATTACTATTGTGTCAGGAGTTACAAGAAATGTAGGTTATTACATTGTTGCTCACGCCTCCAAATTTGTACCACCTGGATCTTACAGAGTAGCAAGTAATAATACTTCAAGTTTGAATCAATGTGGCCTTTAAGCGCCCTGATGGAAAGAAAGTATTGATTGTGGAAAATGATGGCAGTTCATCTCAAACCTTCAATATAAATTTTAGTGGTCGTCGAGTCACAGTTTCATTGGATGGAGGAGCAGTTGGAACCTTTGTGTGGTGAACCTATATCGTGAGACGTGAGTCGTGAGTCGTGAGTCGTGAGACGTGATGCAAAACACTCAAACACTCAAACTTTCAGACATTCAAACATTCAAACATTCAAACCCTCGAACCCTCGAACTTTCGAACTATCCCTCTGGAAATCAATCATGCCCGCTATTTAATTGCAATTATCCTATCTTAAGCTGCCCAGAATTTTGTAAATTACCAAACACGATTGCTCAATTAAACAAGGCTTATGAAAAAGGTTAAGGACATCCTCGGTCGCAAGGGAAGCGCAGTTACTTCAGTTTCACCAACTACAACAGTATTGGACGTTTTAAAAATCATGGCCGAGCAAAATATCGGATCTGTTGTGGTTTTAGAAGATGGCAGCTTCAGAGGGATTATGACAGAAAGAGATTATTCAAGAAAAGTGATCCTAAAAGGCAAATCTTCAACAGATACCCAGGTCAATGAGATTATGTCACCAGATTTTCCAAGAGTTACTCCTACCGATACCATCGAACGATGCAGTTGATGTGAAAAAAACATTCGTTACCTGCCTGTTTTTGATGATGATAAACTCCTCGGGATCATATCCATCAACAACGTTGTCAAAGAAACAATAGCCACTGGACAGGAAACTATCAGCCAGCTGAAGGATTATCTTCATTCAAGCATGTAATGGGATTTCTGATTTTGAGATTTGGAGATTTGGATATTTGGAATAAGCACTAAGAACCAAATCACAAATTCCAAAGAATAGATAGCTAATACCAAAATGACAAATATGTTATTGTAAATTTTGTTTTTTTTTTTGGGGTTTTTTTTTGTGATATTAGTTTTTGAAAGCTTAACCGCAAAACGCCGCGCGCGCGGGTCCGCCAGGTCCTTTGCGAAACTTCGCGTCATTGCGCCCTGGCGGTTAAATTCTTAAATCCCTATTGATTAAAACGAATCACCTCGAAGTCCGATCCCTTTATTTTCTTCAACTGATTCAATTCATCATTATTCCATCGCTCATCTGGAGCACCGGTTATATATAAATTACTGCCGATGTCTGCAAATTAATCCATAGTTTTCATCGCTTTCAGGATTATCTGAACTTGCAGGATAGGAGAAATATCAACGCTATTCTTCAAGCGAATCCTCGCTCCCATTGGCAAGGAATATTGCCCGCCACTGCTATTCACCTTATGCCTGGCAAGATAAATTTGGTTAATATTACTGCTCGAGAGGGTAAAACGAATTGGATGATCAATATCACCTTTCAATAACTCGTCATCCTTCAAAGGCCTGGAAATATAGTCAGACCAGCCGCATCCGCCGAAGTTCATCCGAGAGGCCGAAGCCATTTGATTTGAGATTAAATATAGCACCCGCTGATGCATGCCATTGACCATTTTTGTATTCAGAATTGAACAGCTCATACAAAATGCCATTGTCTTTATCGACAGCAATTACGTGTGCATCTCCAACACCATTTCCTTCAATGGGTGCGTTGGCAGGAATTGCATAAGGCCCTAGATGGCCTCTTCCGGCCAATCAAATAAATCAACAGCAACTTTTGGCTGCGACCCACAGACTACGACAAATGGAATTCCAATTGGCGCACCTTCCCAGGTACCCGAACCAAAATCCGCCTTAATAAAATTTGTTGAGATTCTTTTAATGATAGAATCACTTAATGGATCGATTGAAGCGTTGCTTATATCAAGATTCCAGGCATTGTCTGCCGGAAAGATCATGATATCCTCCACTAATGATTTTGAAAGATTGGTGCACTGCCGATTGATGGATCATCAATTTTCTTCTCTGTTTGTTTCTTGCATGAAATGATAAACAGCAGAAGAGAGAAAAATAGGATTACTCTCATAGGTTTGGATTGTGCATGCTTGCTGCCGCCAGAATTATGCCAAACAACTTGTATTAGTAAGTTTCCTTCTAATCTTCTAAATTTGTTTTTTCCTGCACAACAATCAGGTCTTCAAGCGCTACTTGCATTGGTAATATTCCGATCCTGACAACAGCTTTTTTACCTCGTACTTCCTGCACTTCGCCCACCTGGTGATTCTTTTTCATCAACACCTTGACTCCAGGGACAATTTCGCCACCTACTTCTTCATATTTAGAATTAATCTTCTTCTTTGCTTTCTCAACAACCTGTTTTTCGCCTTGCTTGAATAACAAGACCTGCATCTGTTTCATCAATTGTTTCTTGTCTTCAACATTTTCCGCTTTGCGCCAATCAAAATTATCTGCTTTAGCTTTCGCTCCATTTCTTTGAGATAACTGATTCGTTCTTCAGTTACCCTATTTTGCTGTTTCAATAACTCAACCTGCTGGTTATGTTTCTTTATCTAAAGAATGCTGTAATTATTTTTTAAGTCTTTCATTCTCTTGCAGAAGTTTTTGCAATTCCTTTTCCTTCTTCTGCACCTGTTGAAGATCCTGCTCTGCACTATTCAATAATTTGTCAAGCCGAAAATGATCCTCTTCCACCAGGTCTCTGGCGCGTTGAATAAGATTCTTATCCAATCCGATCCTTTCTGCAATTGAGAATGTATAGGAGCTCCCTGGTTTGCCAATAATAAGTTTGTAAAGAGGCTGCAGGTTTTTTTCATCGAATGCCATAGCTCCATTGACAATGCCCTGTGTTTTTCCAGCCATCACTTTTAAATTCAGATAGTGCGTGGTTACAATACCATAGGCATGTTTCTTCGCAAGTTCTTCCAGGATTACTTCGGCAAATGCACCTCCAAGGTTTGGATCACTCCCACTTCCCAATTCATCGATAAAAAAAAGTGTTCGACCGTTAGCTTCCTCAATAAAATGCTTCATGTGTTTAAGGTGACTGCTGTAGGTACTCAATTCAAATTCGATGCTTTGAGTATCACCTATGTGAATCATCAATTGTTTGAAGATCCCCATCTCTCGAATTCGGATTGACAGGTACCAGCAATCCACTTTGAATCATCAGTTGCAAAAGTCCCACGGTCTTCATCGTCACCGTTTTTCCACCGGCATTTGGCCCACTGATTACCAGGATCCGATTCTTATCCTGTAAGGAAAGATCAACAGGTATGGTGGGTTTGCCAGATTGTTTATTATATAGATACAATAACGGATGATATGTCTTGAGAACTATCACTGGCTTATCACTGATCAGCGGATATTGACCATTTATGTCAATCGCGAATTTTGCTTTACCGCGGATGAAATCAAATTCTCCTAATACTTCATGATAGATCTCGAGAAGTGAGGAATAAACTGAAAGTTTTGATGTGAGATCTCGGAGAATTCTGTAAACCTCCCTGCTTTCATCTGCCTCTAGTGAATAGATATCATTATTCAGGGCGATGGTTTCTTCAGGCTCAATAAATGAAGTTCTCCTTGTATCACTTTCTCCATGCAGGATTCCTTTACCTGTCGCTTGTGCTCTGCATACAGAGCAACCACTCTCCTGCCGTTCAAAAATGCTTCTTCAATATCAGCGATGTACCCGGCTTTGTTAAGCTTACTTACAATCCGATCGAATACTCTTCTCAATTCATTTCTCTTGCGATACAAGGACATTCTTATCCTGCTCAATTCTGGTGAAGCATTATCTCTCACAATCCCACTTTCGTCCAATACTTCATCGATCATCTGAAGAATAGCCTTTTCAAAATATGTATCGGCAATGACTTTCGCAAGAGCAGGATAGGCCACCTTTCTCTCGTTATCGAACCATCGGAAAACGCTCTGAATGTTTTCCCCGGGCTTACGAATTGCCAGAAATTGTTCTCCACTCAATACAGCCCCTTCTATCGATAAAAGCTTTATTTCCCTGGCCAGGTTTAGAGGATGCTCATTTGGAAAATACTGGCCATTCTGAAGGATCAATTTATATTCATGAGATTGTTGAAGTGCCAGCTCCATGATGTCCTTTCGGGTATGAATTCGGAGATCTGAAGCCTTCATCTTTGCATAGTCCGACTTGCAATGCTCTGCCAGCAAGGCCGTTACCTTATCAAATTCCATTTGCACAAGTGCTGAAGACGGAAAAAATTTCATAGCCTGCAAAGGTAAACGAGTTTCGGGTTTAGGGTTTCGAGTTTAGTAGTTTAACCGCAAAGGAACAAAGACGCAAGGAAACGCAAAGACTCCACGCGAATCTTCGCGTCATTGCTGTCTTCGCGGTTAATCTTCTCTATCCCCATTAACAATCAACAAACAAAAACCCTGCTTTCAGGGTTAAGGAACTCTTAAAACGGTCAATTGTCAATCAGTTTACCAAATCTGGCCGTATATCTGTTCTAATTTGCATCAAATTGCATTCAATGTATAAGCGCACCTTATTTGAGTTGACTCCATTATTTACCATTATTGCAATTTTTTTGTCTTTTCCTTTTCTCACTTTCCTGTGCACAACAGGAAAATCCAAATAAATCTATGGCTCTAAGCAGTTCCTTAACCAATAGCCCAGCTTCAACCGAAAAAACAGACCCCAATCTTAAATTAGACACTGCAACCTTTGGAACTGGCTGTTTTTGGTGCACAGAAGCAATTTTCCAACAACTAAAGGGAGTTAAAAAAGCTACCTCAGGATATTCAGGTGGTTACGTGATCAATCCTTCATACAAGGAAGTTTGTGAAGGAACAACCGGACATGCAGAGTGTATCCAGGTTGTATATGATCCAGCTCAGATCAGCTTTGAAGAACTCTTAGAAGTGTTTTGGCAAGCTCATGATCCAACCACTTTGAACAGACAGGGAAATGATGTGGGTCCGCAATACCGCTCCGCTATCTTTTATCATAATGAACAGCAAAAGGAAAAGGCAGAGCATTATAAGAAAGAATTGAATGATAAGAAAGTATTTGACAGTCCTGTTGTCACTGAGATCAGTCCTGCCAGCAAATTCTATGTTGCTGAAGAGTATCATCAGAATTACTACAACAACAACTCGGATCAGCCTTATTGCTACTTCGTGATAAAGCCCAAGCT
>CAWFMT010000014.1:0-19589 GCA_963817075.1 uncultured Chitinophagaceae bacterium
GAATAGCATCGGTCCATCCCTGCTCAACAAGATTCTTGAATGCTGCTCGAACTTCAGGACGAAACAAAGCATCGTCAACCCAACGTTCAGGTTTGTAAACATCCAGTTCAGTTGGCATAACGTTAAAATCTCCAGCCAGGATGACTGGCTTTTCAGTTGCGAGAAGATCGGCAGCGTGAAGAGTCAATCTTTGAAACCAACGTAGCTTATAATCGAATTTAGGACCGGGAGCAGGATTGCCATTCGGGAGGTAGAGGCAACCTAAGGTGATTCCATGGATACTTGCTTCGATATAACGACTATGAATATCCTCGGGATCGCCAGGTAATACTTTTCGAATTTCAATAGGAGCTTCCTTGCGACCAAGGATGGCGACACCATTCCAGCTTTTCTGTCCGTGCCAGATCGCATGATAGCCAGCATCACGAATAGCTTCTTCAGGGAATTTTTCCTGGGGAGCTTTTAATTCCTGCAAGCATACTACATCAGGCGACGATTCTTTCAACCAGCGAAGCAGAACAGGCAGTCGACCATTTACACCATTGACATTATAGGTAGCTATTTTCATGGAAAAGCATTTTCAAAAAAAAGTTTAACCGCAAAGGAACGAAGACGCAAGGTAACGCCAAGACTCCTTGCGAAACTTGGCGCCGTGGCGAGTCCTGAGCGTAGTCGAAGGGGCGGGTAAATTTTTTCCTTCTCACGACTCACGATCTCTTCTTGACCTTTTTGATTGTGGAGGAATTAGCCTTGGGCTTAGAAATCTGAGGTACTATGACCTTCGGAGAATTCTTTATATAAGGTAGAGGGTTGATAGCTCCCAGGAATGTATAAATCCCAAAGTGCAAATGCGGTGGAGTAGTGCGTGCATTTCCTGTTTTACCCACGGTGCCAATGACCTGGCCTTTTTTAACTATCTGTCCTCTTTTGACTTTATGCTGATCCAGGTGCGCATAATAAACTGTCCACGGTTGATTAATTGATTGCATCCAAATAGTTTTTCCCCCTCTTCCGCCATTCCCCATCGATACAATTATTCCATCACTGATGGCAACCACCGGAGTGCCCTTCCTTGCAAAAATGTCTATCCCTCTATGTTTCCTTTTTCCACCATCTCTGACATCGCCCCAGAAGCTGCCGACATTTGCTCTCTTCCCAGATACAGGAAATACCAATGATTTGGTTAGCTCCGGACTTGGTGTGACTCTGATGTATGATGAGAATGAAATTCCCAGGCAGAGCAGCAATGCTGCTATGAATACTTTGTTCATCGGATTTATGAGTTTGAGGGATAATAGAACGGAAGGCTAATCAGTTTCTTTCTTTCTGTTTGCTAAAAGATTATTAAATAAAATAAGAGATTAACCGCCAAGCCGCCAGGGCGCAAAGTTGCGCGAAGAATCTTGGCGTTACCTTGCGTCTTCGTTCCTTTGCGGTTAATAATATTCACTACTCACGATTACGATTGTTCATTAGTATTTTCTATTTTCAAGTCATGGATTTTTTGGTACAACCCACTAAGGCTCTTCAACCCTACATTCAAAACATCTGGTATTGCAAGAGAACTATCAAGGCTCCGGAAACCACAGTTACACTTCCATTTGGAAGAATTGAAATGGTGTTCAATTTCTCAGGTGACTATTTGGTAAGAAATGGAAACAATCATTTTGAGAAAAGGGAAATATGGATGACGGGACAATTGACTGAGCCTTCAATCACCTTGCTTAGTGGCGACCATGAATGCATGGGGGTTGTATTTACTCCCCTGGGCTTGGGTGCCTTTTCAAATGTTAAGGCCGATGCATTGACAGATAAATCAATTCCATTGGATCAAATCTTCGGCAATGAAATACTGAGTCTTGCAGATGAATTTCGGGCTATACATTGCTCAGAAACCAAAATTGAACGACTGGAAAGATTTTTTCTTGAGAAATTAGTAGTGCCTGGAAACCTGAATACCATCCAAAGGGCATTAAGTATATTAAACTCCAACAATGGAGGGAAGAAGGTTACTGTACAATACCTGTGTGAAGACTTAAAGATCAGCCGAAACTCATTGAATAAACATTTTCGAAAATATATCGGACTGTCAGCTTCCACTTACATTCAGCAGAAAATATTTAATCAGATTCTTAAAGACATTCGAAATATTCCCCAGGAGCGACTAATTGAAGTTGGATATAATTATCATTTTTTTGATCAGGCACATTTCATCAAACAATTTCAAAGATTTGCGGGGATCAGTCCGGGACAATACCTGCAATTTGCGAAGACGAATGCCATAAGCAGCGAATTTCCGAATTTCATCAGTCAATAGGGTTACATTTTTACAATGAAGCTTGAGGGGCAAGTCCTACATTGCCTGAAAAATGAACCGCTCTATTTTGATAATCGCAATTTTTGCAGCAGCCTGCTCAGGATATGCTTTAGCTCATATAACAGAAAATAAACAAAATTCAAAAATGAAACGAGTAACCAGCATTGGAGGCGTATTCTTCAAGTGTAAAAATCCCAATGCATTGAAGGAATGGTATAAGAATCACCTGGGTTTGGAAACAGACAAATGGGGAACCAATTTTGAATGGCGACAGGGAGAAGATTCTTCAAAAAAAGGTTTTACCCAATGGAGTCCTTTTGCAGAGAAGTCTGACCATTTCTCCAAGGAATTCATGATTAATTATCGAGTTGAGGATCTGGAATGGCTAGTTGAAGAATTAAAAAAGGAAGGCGTGACAATCGTTGATAAAATAGAAGCATTCGAGTACGGGAAATTTGTTCATATCATGGACCTGGAGGGGAATAAGATTGAATTATGGGAGCCTAATGATATTGAGTACGATAAGATAGTTGAGGGAAGGACTAAGTAGGGATCGGGGGGTAGGGAATTAGGAATTGGAAATTGGGAGGAGTTGAATGGTTGATTTGTTGAATCGGACTAATTCTTTGGCCGCAGGATTTTCCATTAATAGAACGATTTCTGGGAAGACCCGGAGGACGTGAGGATCATCCTTAATCACTTGCATTCATAAAACAGATGCTTGGAGTAGTGGCCGCATTAGTTCCATTATGATTTGGTTGTTGTGTAACTAAAATGATAGGGTAGAGTCAATTGAATAATCAGAAACATAGCCATCATGGCATCACATAAATTAATGAGGTGAAAGCTGTACGAAATCAAGATATTTTACAGATGATTTTTTGTCATGCAACCCTGAACCTTGTAACCTCCGCTATATTCACCAGGCCTGTTACGCCTTCGAACCAAACACTTGCTACATCATTTCTTCTGGAAGTTTCCTCAATCCTGGATCGAAGTGCTGAGTAGAATGGCGTTGTTGCTAAAATTCCCACATCCCCAACGAATTCATTCGTCCCAAAAGCTCTTTCTAATGATTCATGTATATCTAAATCAAAAACTATACTGTTTCCATCCTCAGGAAAACCAAGTTTGATCTTAAAAAGATTTGTCATAATCCACTCTTCGAAAAGAGCCGGGAATAAGTAATCTGATAAGCTTCTTGCCGATATAAGTCGGATGGCAAAGAAATTTGGCGTGTCATCACTGTTCAGGTGAAGAACAACTTCAACAAACGACACTTCAGGAGAGGAAATGCGAGGAAGCGCCCGGGAATCAGTATCACTACGCAGGTGGGATATTATTTTTACATCTATAGTGCGTCCGGGATTACCCTTCTGTTGTAAGGTTACAAAATTGTCTATTTTATCAAATGCGATTATTTTGTCGTCACGCTTATCTTCAAACATCAATATGAAACCAAGTTGGCCTCTTCTCCTAATCCGGAATCTTAGTACGTCCTCAAATAGTGATGGATGATCAATATAATCCATATGTGTCGAAGCAATGTCTCGGGTCACAACGTCCCTTACAAAGCCTGAAAGCTGCACAGTACTCCAATCAAACTCGCGACGATGAATTGTGAATGCGTGTTCCGTATCCTCCCAAATGTTCTGTTCAACAAAATCAGCACTTAGTCCGAATGCATTGATCTTTATTGTATAAAACTGAATTCTTGAGTCAACTTTCTGGTAAACGCCAAAATGACTAGAATTCTTTATTAGGATTTCAAAGGAATGTCCCGGATAGAATTCCCACTCGTGCGAATATCTCAACATTGGCTTTTGGAAAGGTTCTTGCCTTTCCAGTTGAGCGAGACTTGGAACTTCCTGGTTGGTTGCGGGCAGATATTTCTGAACCCAGAATCCGGGTATGAACTTTCCGCCTATCTCCATCGATCCTCTCATGCTTAAAGTCATATCCTCTTTTAGATGAATCGTCTGGGGGAAAACTGTCGTTGCATTGAGTTCAGCAATTTCCTCCATTCTGAATGTTTCTGAATCGAGAGGTAATAAAACTACAGTAGCTTGCATGGGGAGCCGCCTTACTCTCCAGGTATGATCCATTGTTGGCCAGCAGAAATGTATCGAGTAAATTTCATGTTCATTTAAATTGGCATCAAATCCATTTACTATTATGACCTGACGGGCAACCGTCATCCTACTAAAACGCCTGATATGCCCATTTTCAAAAGGACACCAAAACTTTCGATAATCGAAGGAGTAAAAGCTACTCCCTGACTTTATAGCTGAAACGATTGGTTTGGAAACACTATCAAATTCGCTATCGATATAGTGCAATGCTCTCCATCGTTCGGTAAACGCAAATTGCTCATCAGCCCAAAGAACACAAAAAGCATTTTCGAAAACTTCATTTTCGATTTCAGCGTCACTTCTTAATTGAACCATCAGATAATAAATACAAGTACCATCAACCCAACCCCCCCTATCTTCAGTTGGGCCATTAAGAAACCTATACAACTCAGCATTGCTTCTCGGCAGGCTAGTCAAAGTAAGGTATGCTCTGAGGAGATTGTTAATGCGAACTCCATCAAATGGGCCTGGACTTTGTAAGCTATCAGCCTCACCTCCATAAATGGATACATATTGTTCATGCAAATGCGATAGCCCCACACCCATTGACAAAACCCTATTAAAGCGGATTGACCTTTTTCGAATTCTAATAAGTGAATTTAGAAAGTCTCCGATGATGGGGATAGAACTGAAAGGATCATTTCCATAGGTAACATGGTTATATGAAGGAAATCTGCGCGGCGGATTTTTGGTTTTATGAATAGGCCGCGTGTCAATTCCAACCCATACAAACGAAGGTGCTTGCACGCTCATCAATGGAAATTCATTATTAATATTGATAGGACCAATGCCGAATAGCATTCTCCTGATTTGTGCTGATAGCACAGAAACTTGTGAACGTAGGACGCTAAATATAGTTCGAACTGCCGGGAATCGTTCTGTTGCCAAATGTGTTTCATCATCCAGCGGCACACTTATGTGATGAAGCAAATCTTCAACACGTTGATGAGGTAAATTGTTTTCAGGATCAAGTTTGAAAAACGTTTGTGGCAATTTGAGTAAGCTGCCCTTATTTGTTTGATGCAGGTACAGTTCAGTTGGAATCGCCATAAAAAAATTATCAGTTCCTCTTTCTTTAGCAAACACTCTATCAGAACTGGAAGCGATCATATCGAACTCAAGTCCGTCAATCCAAGACCATTGACCTTTCCGCGAATTTTCATACGTTACACTCAGTCCTCTTAAGTTCGAATCACGTGGTGGTATTATTCCAATTCCAGGAAACTCCGATGGTCTGAATAATACAAAATCGGCTTCACCCTGTTTTCGCCAATGAACTTTCCCATCAGGCTGAATTTTAAATTCAAGAAATTTTCCTTCATCAGTATACAAGAGTCTCTCTTCAACATTCTCATAATTTATTGAAGCAGCAAAACTTCTGGAAAATGAATTAGAATTCGGTACTGAGGGTACATTTCTTCCAACGGAAGAAATAATATGTAAATCTGTAGTTAGCGTTAAGAGCCATTGTGCTAAAGCATCTCGGGCTTCTTGAATAGCCGTAACGATGTGACAAACTTGTTCTTCAATCCAGGAAACGACTTCCCTAACAATCCATCTAAAATAGTTTTCAAAGTGACACAATAACCTTTGCCACCATGCCCCCCTTCTACAGCGCTCTCTCTGCCTTCGAACCCGCCTTCTTTCTTCTGTTACGATTCTTTCCCGTTGGATGGTGCATTCTTCGGACATACATTTATGATTAAGGGTTAATGGTTTGGAAAACTCTCGCCTGGATTTCAATAAACTAATCCCGACTCAATAGAACTCGTACTGTAAGGGTTGGTTGAATTTTATGAGTAAGCAATTCATTAAGGGGCAATAGAATTTTTCGATTGTTTAAGGTCAGTGTGACTGCTCTCTTCTTGTTTTTTGCAGATCCTATAAAAAAAGGAACACTTGCCAGAGTACATATGATGCCACCGACTTCAATGAAGCCTCCTGTGAATGATTGGTTCTCGGATTCGTGAGAATTGTCAATAATAACTCCGGTAATTATAGCTGTCACACCAGTTCCTAAAAGAATCCAGGCAGTAGTTTTTTGGTTCTTGCTTTTTTTCAGAAAAAATTCCTTTGATTCTTGCTGACCATAAACCTCTATCAGGAGAAACAGACAACTAACAAAGATGATGATTGGTTTCATATGGAGATGTTTAGTTTTTGTAAAATCAGTAAGAAATATCTTTGAAATCTACTTGTCTTTTCCTGCGAATTAGTAAACTAATTCCTGAAAATACGATTCTCAACCCTGCATTTTATGATTCGAAGATTTCATCGTTAGTATGATGCATAATTGGTTGATGGATTTTATGCCGCTCTTATTTCTATTTTCTATTTAATAAGTAATTTACAGTATAACCCCCCATTCTCTCGCTTACATATGCTTTTTCGTTCCCAGTGAAAAAGACTCCCGTCTCTATAATTATTTTTTATCACTTAAACTCTAAAGCATGAAACGACGATTTTCATTCGGTAGGCTTACCTACCTGGCCATCTTGTTACTAATCCTCTCAGGATGTAAAAAAGAAATTGATGCAATCAAACAGATTGAGGAAGTCGGCAGCCTCACACCCACAGGCGCAACTTATTGCAGAATTGAAAGTATCTGGCAAGATCCTTTTACCAGGGATCAAAAATTCCTAACCGTTCTTTGGGATGAGTACGAAAATCCCGTTGCTATTACACACCCGAGCCCAAGTACAGCAAATCCATTTCGAATATTCAGATATGACCAGTGGCACCGCCTCAGGGAATATTTAGGAGACTATGGAAATGGTTTTTATGAATCCTGGCATTTTTATGGTTATGATCTGAATGGAAGAATTGGTGTGGACACCCAATATGTTTTCGGTGTAATGGGTGAAAAGCCTACTACTTATGTTGAAAGAAGAATCACCACCTTTCAATATGACAACCAGGGTAGGATTATTAAGTCATCCTCAGTTAGTAACGTAGGTTCTCCATTTGAGAATACTTATGCGTATGATGCAAATGGAAACCTGATCTTTCCGACGGCATTTGGAATAGTTTACGATAACAAGGTGAATTTTAGGCGAACCCATAATCTTTGGATGTTCTTAAGCAGGAATTACAGCATGAACAATCCGGTGATAGCAGATGCTTATAACCCTGCAGGATTACCTACCATTCTTAATTCAAGTCGGGAAATTACCCTCTTGCAGGGAGAAATTAATGTAGCGCATTCACAAATTAGTTATAAGTGTAGGGATGCTTATTATTAGCCAACTTCAATAGAACTTAACCGCCAAGGCGCGAAGACGCCAGCTTTCGCTAGAAATCCTTGCGTTACTTCGCGTCTTTGCGTCTTCGCGGTTAAATCTTCTACTCGCCCTTGAAAAAGATTGTGTATATTCTGAGATTCTGTCAGAATAAGTAAACTACACAAATGCGGGTAATAGTATTCAGTACTCATGGGTTTGAAAAGGAATTTTTATTAAAGGCGAACAATCAGAAACATGAATTAGTATTCGTTGAATCCAGGTTATCAATGGAGACAGTTCATCTTGCAAATGGATTTGATGCGGTTTCCCTTTTTGTTAATGATAAAGCTGACAGCCAGGTAGTAGAACAATTACAAAACCTCAATATAAAGTGTATCGTCCTTCGTTCGGCAGGATTTAATCATGTTGATTTTAGAAAAGCCAGAAGCCTGGGAATGCGGGTTGCAAGGGTTCCTCTCTATTCTCCTTTTGCAGTTGCTGAACATGCAGTTACCTTGATGATGGTGTTGAATCGGAATATAATTCGTGCGCATAATCGAATTAATGACCTGAATTTTTCTCTTGACGGACTTACCGGCTTCGATATGAGAGGAAAAACGATCGGTATAATAGGTACAGGTAATATCGGAGGAGTAACTGCTGAAATCTTACATGGATTTGGTTGTAAACTGCTTGGATATGACACTTTGGAAAATGAAGAATTGAAGAAAAAGGTTGAGATCAGGTATACCTCTTTAAAGGAACTTTGTGCGAATTCAGATATTATTTCACTTCATTGCCCATTGAATGAGAATACCAAGTATATAATAAATGAGAACTCCATTCAATTGATGAAAAAAGGGGTTATGCTTATTAATACCAGTCGGGGTGGCCTTATCAATACCCGGGATGTAATAAACGCATTAAAGGTTGGACAAATTGGCTATTTCGGTATGGATGTTTATGAAGAAGAGGAGCAATTATTCTTCGCTGACCATTCCCAGGACATCCTGCAGGATGAAGCTATTGCGCGATTATTGAGTTTTAGAAATGTTTTGATTACCGGTCATCAGGCCTTTCTTACAAGAGAAGCATTGGAGGGAATAGCTGGAACAACTATTGCAAATCTGGACTGCTTTGAGAAAGGGATAGAATGTCATAGTGAGATTTTGGATTGAAGCCCTGGTTTTATTAGCTCTTACTTCGACTTCGCTCGGGATCACTATTAATTTTTACCTTCGCAAATCAAATGCGCAGGCCATAAATGTGATAACTTCTAAACTTGATCCCTGTTGAATCTGAAACATTTCAAGCCCATTCATTGGCTATATAACCTGCTTCATCTTAAATCTGTTCGTCATAACAAGGAGGCGTATAAGAAATACAATATTCATAAACCTTTAATCGCATCGATTTCGAGTAAGGATTTTCCAGATAAGAATTCAGTAGCCTGGCTGGATGTTGGAGAGTCTTCAGAGTTGGCCCCCGCAAGAACAAATTTTAAAGAATTTACTCCATCTGTGCAGAATAAAATATTAAAGTGGAGCGAGAATGGATTTATGATTTTGGAAAAGTTTTTTGATGACAACACCTGTGATCAGATCAACTCGGAGATCCAACAATTAATTGATCGGCGAAAATTGAAGTTTACAAATGGGAACAAACTGATGTTCGCCAACAGGAAGTCAGATCTGATTAAGAAGATAACCCTAAACAATTCGCTAAATAAAATTTTAGAATTCTTACTCGATAAAAAGGTTGTCCCTTTTCAAACTATTAATTTTCTAAGTGGCAGCCAGCAGCGAGCGCATTCAGACAGTATTCATATGACAACCTATCCGTTGGGATACCTCATCGCAGCCTGGATTGCACTTGAGGACGTTAATCATGATAACGGCCCGCTATTCTATTATCCCGGAAGTCACAAGCTTCCCTATTTATTGAATAATGATTTCAATGAAGGCGAAACGCTACTGACCTTAGGCAAGAATGATTACCCGGATTACGAAGACAGGATTGAGGATTTGGTGAATACAAGTGGTTTTGAAAAGAAAGAATTTCATGCACGAAAGGGAGATGTCTTTATCTGGCATGCTAATCTCATCCATGGGGGTTCAATGATACTTAATGAGAGCCTGACACGAAAAAGCATGGTGATTCATTACTATGCCGATGATGTGATTAAATATCATGAGATCACTGAGCGACCATCCTTAATGGAGTGAAAGAGCGGAAGAGCGAAGAGCGAAAAATATTCTCTGCGTTTGCTCTGTGGCCTCTGTTTCTCTGCGGTAAAAAAATAGTGGATTGGAAAGGGCAGAAAAGCAATGAAGATCTTGCGTTACCTGGCGCTCTCGTTTCCCTGCCTAACTGCGTCACGCAAGCAGGCTTGCTGTTGAACCCAATTAACTATATCTACTTCTTCACCCTCACATATTTTTCAATGTTTACCCGGTTCACCCCAAGATTTTCAATTTTCTCCACTCCACTCTGAACGAGGGTGTCGTTATTGATTGTAACAGTAAAACTGAAGTCATGCCCTTCCCATTCTCTTGCAGTGCAATACTCAAGATGCTCGGTATAGGTGCTGTCCTTGAGAGTATAACCACCTCCTCCTGATGAAAAAACAGCTGGGGTATCCTTGCCTTTAGAAAGATCATGTTGCATGAATGCGAAATGTGTTTCATTGATGATCTTAATGAAGGAAACATTTTTAGTATAATCAGTGATTACTGTATCACCCTTTTCAATTAATGTGCCTTGCAGCAGTTTCCATGTTCCAACTATCGGTTTTGACTCAGTGGTTGATGTAGGTTGCTGTTGATCCGAGTTGCATGCAAAAAAAATAGAGGCAGCAAATGCGAGGGGTAGTATTCGTTTCATATTATGTTTTGTAGATTCAATAACTCTCCGATGCGAAAATCTCACTTTCCCTGCGGCTCCTTAAATTCAATCAGAACAGGCCTATAAATCATTAAGAAAGAGGTTTTAATCCATATTCCTTAATAATAGCTTCCACTGGTCCCATATCCATAGTTAAACCATATTTGGCAGCAGCTTCCGCAAGTTTATCAAATTGTGGTGGCTTACCTGGTAACAAATAGGGCGCAATCTCCGCAAAATATGATTCAAAATTCCCGGGAACTATTACTTCTATAAAACGAATTCTTTCATTTCCGGAATTCCAAAATGTATGAAAAATACCCCTGGGCTTAACAATGTATTCGCCAGGAGCCGCGGTTTGCACCTTTCCATTTTGAATTACTGACAACTCGCCTTCCAGTACGCAGGATATTTCATCTTCATGAGTATGTTTATGCATAGGCGCTCCCAGGCTCTTTGCTTCGAGCGTATGTTCCACAATTGCCGCGGATCCCCCTACGGATTTGCTTAATACCTTGTAGGTTGTTCCTAAAGCGCGGAAGAATACTGATTGATCTTCTTTAAGCCCGTTGCGATTGAGGGTGTCTTGTCCCATAACGCTTTAATTTATTTTAAATCGAATTTGTAATTCGATTGATCACTCCACAAAATGCCAGCATACTCCAGCAAGATCAATAATATTAACTTCCTTTCCATAAGGCTGAGCCTTGGGTTTTGAAATTCGAATTCCAAATTTTTCTGGTAATCCTTTTTCAGTCACCGACTTCCAAAACTCCTCAGCATTATCGATTCCAACACTCACCATAAAATTCTCTGCGAATTCAACATTATCAAATTTCTGCAAAATAAATCGGCAATTATCTCTCTCGAAACCGACATAGTCGCCACCATCCCATTCAATCTTGAATCCAAGTTCCACGAAAAGTTGCTTCGACCCTTCAAAATTACTTCCTGATGGAACAAATGGTTTGAGGGAGAGAAATTTCATTTTGTTGAATAGTTAAGTGGTGAATAGTTAAGTGGTTGAATAGTTGATTTGTTAAGTCTGGATTCTAATTCCAAATTACTGATTCCCTACTACTCAACAATTGAACATTTCAACAAATCAATTTTTCACTGGGCCTAAACCACTTGCCTTCTCTCTCCAACCTGCTGTCTCCACATGGCATAATACAACCCTTTGCTATGAAGCAATTCATCATGTGTCCCAATTTCTACAATTTTTCCTTTTTCCAATACATATATAACATTGGCATGCATCACAGTTGAAAGTCGGTGTGCAATAAGAATTGTAATCTGCTGACCAGTTAACGATATTGATCGAATGGTTTTGGCAATATCTTCTTCCGTTATAGAGTCCAGTGCTGAAGTGGCTTCATCAAAGATCAACAGCCTCGGATTTCGCAACAAAGCCCTTGCTATCGATATGCGTTGCTTTTCTCCACCTGATAATTTCATTCCATTTTCTCCCAGGACTGTATTTATTCCATGCGAAGATCTCTTCATCATTTGGGTGGTGGCGGCCTTTTCCAAGGCTTCCATTATCTCCTGGTCAGTGGCATCTGGTTTCACAAATAAGAGATTGTCCTTTATTGTGCCCGCAAATAATTGAGTGTCCTGGGTAACAAATCCTATCTGTTGACGAAGGCGGTTATATCGTATGTCTGTTGAAAATTCATCATTGAAATATATCGAGCCACTTACCGGTTTATAAAGTCCTACTATCAGTTTAACCAGGGTTGATTTTCCTGAACCAGATGGCCCAACAAAAGCAATTGTTTCACCGGTCTTGACCTCGAATGAAATTCCATCAATTGCATTGTAGGACGAAGTCCTGTGGTGGAAAACAACCTGATCAAATCGCAGATTTTGGAGATCTCCAATATCAACTGGATTTTCTGGCCTACGTTCAATGGGTTTGTGCATGAGCGTATCGAAATTGCTGATAGATGCCTCCACCTCCCTGTACTGCAAAATGATATTCCCAAGATCTTGTAAGGGAATGAAGATTGTTGTGGAAATGAATTGCATACTTATAAGCTCGCCGGTAGTGAGTACATTCCGGAATATCAACCAGAGCAGAATGAACAGAATTGATTGACGAAGCAGATTGAGAGTTGTTCCCTGGAGGAATGATAAGCTGCGAACCCTTTTTACTTTTATCATTTCCAGATTGAAAATCTTTTCTGTTTGCTCCCGTAATCGGCGAATCTCTGGAAAAGTAAGTCCAAGGCTTTTTACCAATTCAATATTTCGAAGGCTTTCTGTAATAACCCCCGACATCTTATTGGTTTCTTTGTTAATTGATCGCTGAACAGTCTTAATTTTTTTGGAGAGTAATCCTGTAAGCGATCCGAGGACAACAATGCCGATCACAAATACAGGTATAAGCATCCAGTTCTTTGTAATACTATACCAGATCAGGAAACCTAAACCTACAATAGAAGAAAAAATAACGTTGATGAAAGAATTTACAAATCTTTCCGTGTCGGTTTTTACTTTTTGAAGTACAGACAGTGTTTCACCGCTGCGACTCTCCTCAAATTCCTGAAATGACAAGCGGAGTGTTTGTCGGAGACCATCATTAAATATCTGCATTCCAAATCTTGCAACAGCCAGCCTGGTTGTATATTCCTGGAAAGCCTTTGCAAGCCTGGCAAGCATTGCGATCCCGATGGCAATCCCTAACCAAAGGAGGGCACCAGATACCAATTCATTTTGAGGAAGCTTTGCAGGATTGCCTGCATAGGTGTCTATTATCCTTCCAAAAATTATTGGGTCTACCAGACTTAGCAATTGCGCAATGGCTGCAAGTAAGAGAGATAAGAATATTATTGGCTTATGAGGCTTGAGATATTGCCATAGAATCCGCATTGGTAAAAATAAGAATAAGCATGGAGAGCGCTTAATTTGAAAAATTTGAAAGCGAAAGATTTTAATGCATTGCCTAAACCCTAATTTTATTTTTCACCGCAGAGAAAATAAGAAGCCTAGATTTCGCAGAGGACTCTAATAACCTCTGCGTTACTCTATTTTCTCCTGTTCTCTGCGGTTAAAGTCTTTTTTGGGGATTTGGCAAGGGCATCCTTTATTTTAAACTTCACTATTCTTGTTATGAGGTCCAGTGGAATTGGCTCGTCCAATGGAAATTGAACGGTACCTTTTCCACCTTTGTACTTCGAAAGTATTTTTTTAAAGGCTTCGATCCCCCTTGGAGCTGGATAAATGCTAACATGATTTTTAAACCCAGCGAAATATATCAGGTAACTGCCATTAAGCTTGAAAGCTGGAATTGCGTAGCTAATGATTTCTTCTGCACCCGGTGCAGCCTTCTTGATAGTGGTCCTGATTTGCTTCAAGGCCTTTTGAGTTTCTGCAGGAAATCCTGCTACGTATTCATCGATATTGGCAGCCTTGGTTGTAGCCATAAACAAAATTTTATAAATCTATATTTTTCTTTTTGAATCAGACTTTTGGTTTTTAGACTACAATTTGTCTGTTCTTTATTCCACCTGATTTACTGAATGGTTCATGGCATGGCTGAGTCTTTAATAAACTAAAACCACTTAATCTAATCGCCTCCCTAAATTTAGAATCTGCATTCTTTTTCAATATGCCGATATGAATATTTCCATACTTGCAAAAGTAGCCAAGAATTTTTTGCTCCGAATCCAGGAAATGAAAATATGGCAAAGAAGCATTGCATCGCACTAACCAGAATAGATGTTCACTAAAGTTTTCAAAATCTTCTCTTCCAATCTCCAATGCGCCATAGAATTTCTCTCCAATCTTATTCTGTTTTAGAAAATCCAAAGCTTTCTTAACCGGAGCATACTTATGTTTTTGATATAACCATGGTATTCTCGATTCACCCATGAAAACAAGAGAGTGGATATCCATTACGTTTATAAGTTTTGCAAATGATCTGCTCAAATTCTTGCTATGCCCCCTGGCCGATTTGGAGTGATAGGTTAAAATATAAGTCCAATAACTTTTTGGATAATAGTAGGTATCATTGGAATTATTGATCCATGGCAATTTTGGATATTTCTCACGGGCTTTTGTCCTGGACATTTTCTTCAGCATATGAACCTCTTTCGAGAACCGAAAGTTAAGGAGAAAGGCAGAAGACAAGAATGCGAAAACTCGGAATTAACCGCAAGGACGCTAAGACGCCAAGTAACGCTATGATCCTTGCACGACCTTGCGTCCTGGCGTCTTCGCGGTTAAATTCTTATTTCTCTTTTTTGTATTCCTCTATCTGATCCAAAAGTTCCATGGACTTCATCACCGGATTCCACTCAATTCCATTGAAGATTAATTTAAACCATTTCTTATTCCTGTTCTCAAATTTAATATTAAGAAACAGCCAAACGGCCAGGAATGTAAAAGAGAGAGTAACAATAATTTGAACGATGTATAACCCAATGTTTCCAGTTTGCAGCATGGACCCATTCAGATAGAATGTTGTCCAAACCGGGAGTTGAAGAAAAAGGAGGCGGGTAACCCAAAGAGTGGACGATTTCAATCTTGCAATCTTATCCTGGGTGGATAATACAGGTTCACTGATATCTGTATCGTGAATAAGGATCAATTGATAGAGGTATATTCCTATTGCCAGCTTCGTCAATAGTACCTGGATAATTGCTGAAACCAGGAAAAAAGGATTAGCCGTATTGAAAAGATTAATGATTAGAATATCAACAAAGCCTACCCACAATATGCCTACGAGAATCGTGAATATCTTGATTGGCCTCATAGAGGCAAGAAAGTTCTGAACCTTCAGCATTGTAATATCCGCCGCATTCTTTCTATTGAGTTGCAGACTTTCATCGAGCTTTTTGTTGTAAGATTTCCAGAGATCTAAAATAGCCGTGTCTTCCATTTTATTATTTTTTTATGGTTTCAAATTTTTGTTTCAAAATTTTCTTGATCCTGCCAATTTTGGTGGCAACATTTGTTTCGGAAAGTCCAATGATCTCAGCAATTTCCTTATAACTCTTTTCTTCCAGATAAAGCAGCATTAATGCCTTATCCAATTCCCTTAGCTCGGAAATGAATTTTTGTAAATGCCCGATGTTTTCTTCCAACCCACTCGCAGAGCGTACATCCTCAAAATTTAAGATGCCGGCAGAAATTGGATTGGATTTTTGCTTCCTCCGATTTTCCTTTCGATAAAACGAAATAGCCACATTCAATGCTATTCTATAAATCCAGGTAGAATATTTGTATTGATCATTATAATGTTCAAATGATCTCCATAATTGAACAATTATCTCCTGGACCAGGTCTTTTCTGTCTTCGGCATCTATGCAATAAGAATTGGCAACCTTATAAATGATCCCTTTGTTTGCATCAACGACTGACAGAAATTGGTCTGATTTATCAAATGTGGTCATCTTTTGAATTTGTCGGCCCTCTGTCAAAAGGTTGTCGGATTTGATTTTCAGGTCTTTACTTCCATAAGGAAAGATCATTGGGTGAACTTTTTAGTCCCTTTATTATTCGCATCAAGGTGTGGAAAATCACGGTTCTGCTGAAATATTTTTCAATGCCACTTTGCGGGCGGTGAGTGGGAGATGTAATTAAGAGTTTTACCGCAAAGACGCAAGGACGCGAAGGCCCGCAAGGAATTCCTGGCGAAACCTGGCGTCATCGCGCCTTGGCGGTTAAATCTTACAAAGATTATTTCGCACAATCAAATTCCTTTAGTTTAAATGATTCATTAAACTGAAGTGAATCCAGATTTTTGAAACTTATTCTTGCATCAGTAGTAGTAACCTCTCCGTATCCTTCAATAAAGTAATTGTCGATTTTTTTAAAGGCGACCTGCCTGGTCGAGTTGGTTCCTTCTGACAAAAAATGATAGTCTGCAACTAAAAGATCCCCATTTATCTCTCCCTGGATTGTTCCAACATTCCTGTCCTTTCCTGACAATTGATAGACAAGGGTACCGGTAACTGATTGCCCTATTTGTGTCAGTTTCAGATTAATTGTATCGGTTGCAGTAATATACCTGTAGCAACTTACAGCAGGATTCTTTTCATTACTCTTTGTGCTTTCTTCCGTGCTCTGATCCGTAGAATTATTGCAGGATCCAACCAGCAAACCAAGAATCAGATAGATTAATAGTTTTGTTTTCATTTTAATAGTTTCATCATATTCAATGCGTAAAAGAAATGCAATCAGTCTTCAACGAAATTCAAAATCCCAAATTGGTTTTTGTTCTTTCAGGTGTTCTACAAAATAATTCCATTGCCTCCTTGTAAAATATTCACTGTAATTAGTATAACCATGCCGTTGACTTGGCAAAATCAACATATCAAATTGTTTATTTGCTTTAATCAATGCCTCAGCCAATTTGAAGGTAGCAGAAGGATTTACATTTTCATCAATGCCTCCATGAGTGATCAAAAGCTTCCCTTTCAGGTTTCCTGCCATGGTAATATTGGACACTAAATGATAATTAGAATCTACTGGCCAGCCCATATACATTTCCGGCCACCAATCTTTTTCCATTCTGAAATCGTGATCGGCTGAACTGGCTACTGCAACCTTATAGAAATCCGGAAATTCCAATACTGCATGTCCTGCATCGTATCCTCCGGCTGAATGTCCAAAAATGCCAACCCTGGTAGTATCAATCCAGGAGTATTTTCTTCCAAGGTCCTTTATGGCAGATACATGATCGACCAAATTCTTTCCCATATTCTTATAAGAGATGGACTGGAATGCCTTTGACCTTCCCGCAGTTCCCATACCATCAATGGTGACTACTATAAATCCAAGTTCGGCCAATGCCTGGTTTCCTCTTCTTAGAGAGGTTATAAAACTGCGTGGAAACATATTTGTATGGGGACCTGTATAAGATTGGTCGATGACTGGATATTTTTTTGAAGGATCAAAATTTCTGGGCTTCCACAAAGCGCCGTAAATGGTGGTTTGTCCATCTCTTCCTATAGATGTAAAAGCCTCTGGGAACCGGTATTCTATTTTTTGTAATCCCTCAATGGATGTCTTGCTCACGGTATGAATAATCTTCCCATCTGCAGTTGATCTCAAGAGTGTGGTTGTGGGTTGACTTAAAGTGGAATAGTTATCCAGGAAGTATTTTCCATCATTTGAAATAACTGTTTCATGATGTGCATCTTCCGGAGTTAAAAGAACAGCTGGCTTCCCATCCATGCTTATTCGATACAAATGATTGTAATAAGGATTCCGACCTGCCTCCTTGCCGGAAGCACTGTAAATTATCGTTTGAGTCTTTCTGTCAATATGAAGAATATTATTTACAAAAAAGGAACCCTTGGTGAGGGGAGTTATAGAACCATCTTTGGCGTCTACTATGTAAACTTGTCTCCAACCATCTTTGTCAGATAATATGATAATCTTACTCCACTCTTCAATCCAATTTGAATTGAAATTGTCAATGTTAGTCTTACTTGTTTCACGGTATAGCTGGCGCTCTTTATTCTTCGAAATATCAATTTCATTCAACGTCAATTCCTGAAATCCTCTTTTCATTATTTCCTCCAGTATTACGCCTTCTTTACTTGTCCATTCGTACGATGCAGGAAAAGTATGTGTCGTTCTTGATTTATCTCTCCTGATTTCCTGACCGGTTTCTATATTGAAGAATACGGGAATCATATAAACCATTCCGGTATCACCTGGAGAAGCTCGATAATAAGAAAGTAGTTGGGGACGATAAACTGTATCAATGCCCCAGTTGAGGAGGTACATCTTGTTTCCTGATCTGAGGTCACATATGAAAGTCAGGATCCATTTTGAATCTGGCGACCACTGGGCAGTGAATCTTTGGGGCCGGGTCCCATTTTCACCTTCAATAATATCAGACCATCCATAATAACTGCCATATTCATAATCCTTCTTTCCTGCTTGACTTAATTGTTTCTTCAAGCCAGTTTTTGCTGAGCGTATATAAAGGTTGTAATTCTCTGTATAGGCAATCCATTCATCGTTGGGTGAAGCCAGCTCGTTCTCGTTATCGTCTTCTATTTCCTTAAGGGTTAATGTATATGCAGGGAGTTCCAGTACATATGTTTTTCCTCTGATTGAAAGTTCCATTTTCTTTTCCCCAAAAATACTTGTCGTAATGAGAGGTAGATCATTTGCTTTTATAGGAACTTTTAATGTATCGGTCAATATTTTCGCCAGCCTTTCATGATCAAACAATGGTTCAACTTTTCGTTTACTCCAGATCCATTTGTTGAATTTCTTTCCTTCCGTTGATGAAGTAACGAATGCAACACCTGAACTATCCCTGAACCAGCCAGGATCTACATGTGCATTGTAAACAGCTTTATTTTCAAGGTTTCTGTAAAGAAGACTTACAGCCCTAGCATAATCTTCCTTAGTGATTTGTTGTGCAATAGAACCTACGGCCGAAATATAGAATATCAACAGAAGAAGAATTTTTTTCATGTGAGGTGTTTCTTGATTAAATATAAACAATCAAGAATTATTTGACCCCGACAGCGGTCGAAGACCCTGTCGGCGGTCAAATAATTGTAACTAGGAAGACCCTGTCGGCGGTTAAATAATTGTAACTAGGAAGACTCTGTCGGCGGTCAAATAATTGTAACCTGGAAGACTCTGTCGGCAGTCAAATAATTGTAACCTGGAAGACCCTGTCGGCGGTCAAATAATTGTAACCAGGAAGACCCTGTCGGCGGTCAAATAATTGTAACCAGGAAGACCCTGTCGGCGGTCAAATAATTGTAACCAGGAAGACCCTGTCGGCGGTCAAATAATTGTAACCAGGAAGACCCTGTCGGCGGTCAAATAATTGTAACCAGGAAGACCCTGTCGGCGGTCAAATAATTGTAACCAGGAAGACCCTGTCGGCGGTCAAATAATTGTAACCAGGAAGACCCTGTCGGCGGTCAAATAATTGTAACCAGGAAGACCCTGTCGGCGGTCAAATAATTGTAACCAGGAAGACCCTGTCGGCAGTCAAATAATTGTAACCAGGAAGACCCTGTTGGCGGTCATATTTGTTTATTGGTTTAAGAA